>NZ_AULU01000037.1 GCF_000422445.1 Paenibacillus assamensis DSM 18201 | reverse complement strand
CACGCGTACCCATCCCGAACACGAACGTTAAGTCCTCCAGCGCCGATGGTACTTGGACCGCAGGGTCCTGGGAGAGTAGGACGTTGCCAAGCAAATTAAAGAGCTCACTGACTACATAGTCGGTGAGCTCTTTTTGTGCAAATTAATCGTGCGTAAGTTTAAATCAGTAAAAAGTTTTGTGTTAAAAAATTGGGTTATCTTATCTCACACCAGTTTTAATGAAAAACAATATATTAAAATACTGATATTTGCGCAGTGTAATCTATTCGTAATTGTATTTTTAAATAAATAATCCAATAGATGTGTGTTAGAAGTATGTTCTTTATTTCTCTTGCTTTTTAATGCTTAAGACAAAGCATTAAAATTAATATAAGGTCTGTATAAATATAAATAGAGGGCTTTCGCTCTCTATTTATATTTGATAATGATATTTCATAATATCTAGCTAACTTTGACTTAATTAATAATTTCTACATTTTTGGTATACAAATCTCTGAATAATAACCGGAGGTGTTTGTTTTCCTTCAGGATAGACTTCTAATTCAGGTACACCTACATGTAGCTAAGAGTTAAAAGGGAGCCATTCAAACTTGTTTTTTCTTCCAACGTATTTTTTTATAGCTTCTGGCATGGCACAATGTACCTCAAAAAAACATTCCGACTTTGATGATGGTATCTCCAGTTCAAGCAAATGTTGCGGAATTTCTTGACCCACTAATTTAAAACTACTATGTTCTAACAATACGATAATTCATAAATTCTACCCCTTTCAAATACATCTGTATAATGAGACGATTGTAGGATTTAAATTTTGCAATATGCCGCCATACATACTATGTGTTAAGTTATATTGCTTATGGAATGCCTTAGCAAATGCTTATGGTGTTTCATAGCCATATTTCAGAGAGATATCAATGACCTTACTATTAGAAGTGACTAAATCCTGTGCGACTAGAGTCAAACGTCTTCGTTGAAAATAATCACCAACAGTCATATTTGTTATTGTGGAAAATGTCCGTTGAAAATAAAATGGTGTTGAATGTGCATATTTTGCAATTTGTTCTACTGAGGTAACTTCAAACAAAGGATTCTCCATATACTCAATTGCCGTTTACAATGATTCCACCTAGTTCATATAAGTAATCACTCTTTAAATGAGTTATAAGTGTCTCCAATGTGATAGACTGGTCATATTCTGCTGGTTTAGGACAGTTCAATAATAACGACAAATTTAACTTCATAATAATGGAACAAGTAAAGGTATTGCAATTTCAATAAAAGCTGTGGTATATTATATTTCCGCCACCGAGAGGGGCAACTGAGACAAGCATAATAAATCAATTATTTGAAGTCATTCAAAATAAATGCTTCAAATAAAG
>NZ_AULU01000036.1 GCF_000422445.1 Paenibacillus assamensis DSM 18201 | reverse complement strand
GTTGGCTTACCATTTGCCGTTAAAACTGGCTTTCTGGTTACCCTGTCAATTTTTGATTTTAATGTTTTAGATAAGGGCGCCACCAGCACGTTTCCGGATGTAGAATTTATCCGGTCTGAAGATACAATAATAACTGGTCTATCTTCGTTCTGCTCATTTCCAATGTTCTGACCTAGAGCACAATAATGTATGGCTCCCCTTACAACGCCTTTCCCCTTGATCGTCTCTTCATGCTCAATCCATTCGGAAGCTAAGCTTATCTTTTCTGGCTGCCAACTATTAATGCTGGTTTCCTTAGCTTGCTTTTTTCTGTTCAATACATTGTCCGGTATCTCCATTATTGTGATCGCCATACCTTTCATCAGAAATTTGGGGTACATATGTACAAAATCTGTGATTTGGTGAATATGTCAAGCAGCTCAACCACCATATTCATTCAAATTCGGCCGTAAGACACGATTTTACTTCCGTGGAACATAGTAAAAAAAAGCAGATGTACTGAAAATACGATCTGCCGTTTTCTTTGATTTCCTTTGATTTGCGGTTGTCCTCATTTTTTAACTCAAACAGGTTTGCATGTATTGCAAAAAATCTCTGTTCGAATATGATCACGTTCAATACGTAGAACCTTTTCGTGAGATGCAGTTCGGTAATGTTCTACCTTTTTACCTCGCCCACAATCACATTTCACTTCGATTTCTTCATCGTAGACTTCCCAATTTTTATCGCCTTCACGCCTTGAAACACTCACTTTTATCACCCTCCTAGTATTTCATCGTTTAGTAGTATTTTACCATGAGACACTAGAATGGGAACGAAAAAAGCTCGACTGCTCTATAGCAAGCCAAGCTCCAATTCTAATAGTTCAAGCTCATCTTTGAGTCGTTCACATTCTTTGAGTTCTTTTCGTTGAGTCCTTGTTTCCATACCAATCATGTCAGTGCTTCGTTGCTCTGCATTGGCTTCGCTGTCCTCATATGCGGGGAATGGCGTGGGCGAAACCTCATACAGTCTCACATTCAACAAAGTACGTTCGTATACATCTTCATCAGACAGGTATTCATTAGTTGCGCCGCCTTCACGGACGCCAAACCCAAACGAAACGCCGTCAGTATCGCCACGTTTGATTGATTCGAACGCATCATTCCCCCATGTGCTATCAGGAAGATCGATTTCGAAGCGCAACCCGATATTGTCTTCTTCCAGGCGCAACGTTCCCGATTTGGTGGAGCCAAGGACGAAATCTGTTCGGTGATTCCATAGCGCCTTTACTGTGTCTTCCTTCAAGCTGCGCGCAAATGCACCCTTTTGTACAACCTCGTAAAACTCGCCATATAGCAATTGGCTACGCTTGCCCCATTTGACTACGTAACCCGTAATAGTACGGGTTAATGTACCATCAGCTGCTGTGCGAATCTCAATCGGCTGCAGGAGTGTCCTGGTCATTTTAGTCACTAATTTATCACCTCTTGTATTTGTACTTTTTCTGCATAAACTATCAACTTTAAAAGAAAAAGCTCCCGAAATTTCATTTAGGGAACTTTTTTTTCACTTAACGGGGGCGCGCTGTGCGCGATGCCCTTTTTCAGCCCCGAACATAGGGGGGCTATAGAATACCTTTAATAGCTACAAAGTGATTAGGCCGCATTACTTGCACATCAGCACGAATATAAGCTCGAATCACATGCTGCAACCTTTCAAAAGCTCCACCAGCTTCACTACTGATTTCGATTCTAAGGCTCTTACGTAACCCAATAAGCAAGTGCTTCCAATCACCTACAAACGCTAAACTTGTATTGGTTGCTGTACCTTGTTTAATGTCATTAGGAATCTGATTTGTAGCTAACTTATTCAAATTAATAAAAGACGATGGGGCATTTAATGGCTGCCCTGTTGTGTCCACTAATCGGTCAATTACGCCGTCTGTTCGCGGCGACCAAATAGCAGCATTAGGAGCCCCATTTATACTCTTAATCATTTCACTAGCTCTCGAAAATGGTGCATAGTTGGCGATTTCTCCGCCGTTATCTCCCAGGCTTATTGTTTGAATACCTGGTGTATGTAACAATCCTAACGGTTCAGGGTCTTGTCCATTTCCAAGTAGTGCAGCGCGATCCAGTTCTAAAGCTAAGGATTGGGTTAGTGCGGTAAAGACAACTTCATCAATATTGCTCGCGTCTTCTAAAAGTTCACGGCTCATTCGTACCATGCCAATCAATGTTTTTGCTTCAAATTTATTTGCCCCGAATGTT
>NZ_AULU01000035.1 GCF_000422445.1 Paenibacillus assamensis DSM 18201 | reverse complement strand
CCCCTAGACCTTGGACAGTTGTAGGAGTGTTGTTCGAAATACCCGACAAGGGATATTCATACAAAGTCTATCACCTGTCGGTTAACACAGACAAGGGAGAGATTAATATGACTAAAGTTATTGGTATGGCTTCTAACGAAGAATTGTTTGATATTATCGTTGAAAACCGTAATGAGTTAAAATCAGCTGGAGGAGAGCTCGTTTTCGGTGAAATAATGTATGAAGCAGGCATGACGGAAGTTATTAAAGAAATGGCACTGCATCATTTAAGAAAACAAGGGCACATAAAACTCACAGAGCAACAAGAAGCCGTATTTGATGAAGCTAGAACGTTATATTCTACACTTTTTGAGATGGCAACGGAAGAACAAAAAGAAATGCTGACTGAAATGTTTGATCGTTTAGAATCATACGCAGCGCGTCTTGAGGAATCCGGATTCATATCAGGATATTTAAGCGGATATACCTATGTAAAACACTTAAACTATTAAGTTGATAAATAGAAGGGTGGAAAACGCATGAATGACGCTATGGAGTTCATATATACTTCAAAAGAAGTCAGCAGTAGCATAGGCATAGCTACGTCCACCCTTCGCACCTGGTGCATAAAATTAGAAGCTGCTGGTTACATCTTCAAACGCGCAGATGACGATAAGCGTATGTTCTTCGAACGCGACATTACAGCGTTACGCAGCATGAAGGAACTACTTGATAAAAAGCACTCAATGGAATACGCCGTTGAGCAAGTAACCGCTAGGTTCAACGTGATGACGCATAGCGTCGCCAATGATGACGGAGAGACCGCGCTTCAACCTACAGCGTCACTGGAGCGTTTCCCAAACCCCACTGAGTTCATAAATGATATAAGACAAGCTGTAAGGGAAGAAATACGCCAGGAAGTAGCCGCAGCCATGGAAGAACAGAACAAGAGAATCGATGAACATATCGAACGGCGAGATCAGCAGCTTATGGGAGTATTGCGCGAGCTGCAAGAAAACCGTAAAAAAAGCTGGTGGCAAAAACTATTCCGATCATGAGTTACTCATATTTGCTATTAAGGTTAATTGGATTTTACAAAATGGTGAAAACCAGGTGTAACTATGCTTAATCGAATTTTATGAGTTAGTCAAAATATAAGATATGGATAACCGGATAGTTTAAATTTCGTTGTGTAACGTTACAGTAACGTAAGACTATGCTGGTTTCGGGCTCTTTACGCCATCCTGAGACGTTTCTTTCTAAGAAAGGTATAAAACTATTGCCGAAGCTAGAAAACGTCTAAAAAGTGCGTTTCTGTGCGTCTGACTAAGCCTAAAATTGACGCGTGTTATTTTAGGAGGGGCAAAATTGATAGTTAAGCTATTTACCATCGGAACGTTCCCGACAATGGAACCGCCCACGTATAAGCAGATTGGTATTGTCGAAGCTGTAGACACCCACAAAGCAACTGCGTTTTGCTGGGAACAGTTCGGGGAACGGACGTTGATAGTTCGACCAATTGAAGGCTCAGAGCGCCATATAAAGGCATTTGTACATGAACCGCGATTAGTAGAATAGAAAAAAGTGATAAAGAAGACGGGATCCCCAATAGCGGTTCCCGTCTTTTTTGCGATCAAAGTTAATTATTTATGAAATTTTATCATATGAGAAATTTAGTTTGACAATATTTCAAACATGAATTATTATCAATTAAAAGTAAATGGATGATAAAATTTCATAAGGAGAATGATTTCGATGAATGTAAAAGAAGCAGCTAAGATTTTAGGAGTACATGAGAGAACCATCTATAACATGATTAAAGATGGTCGTTTAAAGGCAAGTAAGGATAACGAATCTAAGTGGGACATTTCAGAAGAACAGCTTTCAACGGTAATGGAACGTGGAGAAATAGGACGGGAGCTAGCAATTTCATCTCAAGTTTTACATGTCCATATGAACCGTAAGAAAAAACAGCTTGTAGATCAGACACTTAATGTTTTTAAGAAGTATGTTAGGGAATTTGAAAAAGAGGATTCCGCAATAGATCAAGAGATGTTGTTAGGGTTAGTCATGGATGAATTAACGGAACTGAAAGAAGAGTACAACGAAGTCCAGGCACTCCGTAAAGTGATTGACAGACTAATGGACGAGTCCATTGAAAAACTAAGTGTTCTTGATGACATCTACGAGTAGAAAAGGAGGACTGCCAATATGATAGAAAAAGAACGTGAATTGAGACAAGAAATACACCGGCTGAGAGAAGAAGCTCGAGGG
>NZ_AULU01000034.1 GCF_000422445.1 Paenibacillus assamensis DSM 18201 | reverse complement strand
CCATTTTCGTCACTACTGCAATGATTTTATTACTGATTCACCATTCAACACTTAGTCTATAGTTTGCGCCTATTTTGTTTGTATGATTGATAGATAGTAAGTATATATAGGTAACCTTTTTTGTGTTTACTTTTGGGTAACTTAAAGTTAAAATGTAATCATGAAAGGAGGAAATAAAGTGTCAGCAAAAGTATGCCAAAGATGTAGCGGAAAGAACGATGTAACTGAATTTAATATTGGAGATGAAAAACACAGGTTATGTATTGACTGCCGATCCAAATTTTTGATAAAGGCAGAAATGGGGCGTCCACCGATCGGGATTACTAGAAAGATTTCTTTGACGTTAGCTCAAGAAGACTGGGATTGGTTAGATAAGGGGAACCGTTCAAAAACTATTCGTACACTCGTTCACAATGAAAGGTTGTCAGACGAGCGCAAAGGGGGTTTATAGGCTTTTTTAACAAAAGGTAATGGTTTTGTACCTCTTAGGCATCGAAACGTCTCAGGATGGCGTTTAAAGCGGAGTTATTCAATCTAGCAAAGGATGGTGTCAGAATGCTAGAATTAGATAAACGAAAAAAGCGCCCTCATTCTTTGGACGGAATAGGCGCTCAATCGTTACATATCAAGGGGTAAGTCTACCCTTTTAAGTTGTTACGTCCATTTTAACAGCTTAAAGCACTGTAGACAACACCCCTTGAATAATAGAGGAGTGTTTTTTAATGGCAAATGATCGAAACAAAAGCGAAGCAGTATTTAAAGCAGAGAAAAGAACTAACCCGTATGTGATGGTTGATAAATATATCCTGAGTGATGACCGGCTCAGTTGGAAAGCCAAAGGGCTTTTAATTTATCTACTCTCCAAGCCGGAAGGTTGGCAGGTCTATGAATCAGACCTCATAAAACGCTCAAAAGATGGTAGAGATTCTGTGCGAGCTGGTATAAAAGAACTTATTTCATGCGGCTACCTTATGCGTAGGCAAATACGTGAGAATGGTAGTTTTGGACGCATGGAGTACATCGCATATGAGCAACCTATCGAGCTTGAAATGACTGAAATCACCGAAGACGGATTTTCCGTTCACGGGGATAATCATCCGCAAACGGAAAATCCGTCCGCGGGAAATACGTCAACGGAAAACCCACTACTTAGTAATAATGATTTAAGTAATAATGATTTAAATATGATTGATTGTATGAGTGCATCCGCTGAAATCGCTTGTTCTTCAGAATCTCAAAATTATTCAAATGAAATCTATCAAGCGTTAGAAGAACGTGTTACTCAAAAATGTTACATAGCAAACGGTGTTACAATGGGTGGATCTTATATTCCGGAAATCTATTTGATGTTAGTTAATCAATTTCCGAAACAGCTTGATCCAGAAGTAATATCAATCGCATGTGATCTCTACGCTGCTCGTGCAGCTGATCTGTTTGGAAACCTGCGCTTCAATATTGATAACCCTGTAGGGTTCTTTAATAACTGCTATAAAGATGCGATCAAGCAATATAAAGCTGCTAAGAGAGTGAAAACAAGAAGGTGAGCATGTGAAAAAAATTAAAAAAGGATACTTTAAATCACCAAACGATATATTTGAAATCGGATTAAATCCTTATCAGTTATCGGTTTATTTATATCTGACACGCTGCAGCAATAATTCAACAACTGCTTTTCCTTCCTTTTCGACCATTGCTTCTAAATGCGGAATGAGTGAACGGAAAGCAAAACAGGTTGTTAAAGAATTAACGCTGCTTAATCTTCTCAAAAAAGAAAATCGAAAAGGTACAAACGGATCTAATAAAAGTAATATTTATGAAGTAATAGAACCCGTTCGGCTACCTAATGAAGAGTTCCCAAAAAAGGAACTTTCGGTTCCAAAAGTGGGAGTCAACAGTTCCCAAAACGGGAACTTTACTAGTGCATCAGATACACAAGGTAGTGAATCAAGTGCACAGTATAAACAACTAGGTTATAAACAACCAATAAATATTAAAGACAACAACATATACATTGATCTACCAATCAACGATCATCTCTATTTACAAATCTATAACTCTTATTTTTTCCTAAACAAAGAAAAACATCATATGAGAGTTACAGAAGAGCAACTAGCATTAATTATGGAAAACATTTATCGCCTTGAAGAATGTGGTATTGAAAAAGAAGAATTTGAGGAAGGCGTTCAAGAACATTTTGATACATTACCTAAGAAGAACAACGGGAATTTTTTAGCTTTCATTAACACATTCCCTAGACGTTTTGAAGTGGCTTATGAAGGAATGTATGATCGATAAAACGCAAAAACAAC
>NZ_AULU01000033.1 GCF_000422445.1 Paenibacillus assamensis DSM 18201 | reverse complement strand
GGTCGAGGGCTTATCCTAATGAATATGAAGAAGCGTTTTAAATACTTTGCGGTCAGTTTTCAAGGTATAACCTTGTTAGGGAACCTACCTGATGGTAGGATATGTCCTGAAGCGATTTAGATGGTGTGATATTTTGCTGTAGGAATACAGGGAGATATACATCGCAAAAATCATGTTTGGTGACGATGGCGGAGGGGTTCCACGCGTACCCATCCCGAACACGAACGTTAAGTCCTCCAGCGCCGATGGTACTTGGACCGCAGGGTCCTGGGAGAGTAGGACGTTGCCAAGCAAACAAAGCCCACTGATGATTCCATCGGTGGGCTTTGTTTTTGTTTAATGTATATTATTTATATATTTTCTATATCCTGATCAATACAATTTAGGATGGTTGAATTTTAATAATCATTGTATAGGGTTAAGGGTCATTATAGTGGTGAGAGTTAGGCTAGATAGGCGGAAAATAAACAAGCCATTGATCTAATACGATCAATGGCTTGTTTACTATTGGCCAGTAATATTTTTTACTACACTATCGACAGATTGGGTGAATTGTTGGTATGCTTCGCTTTCAACTGCTTGTTTGAATGTATCTAAATTGGCACTATTAATAGCATCTTGTATGGAAGTATTAAAGTTGATTCCAAGCTGTTCCCAGCTAATTGCTGAAGTTAGGTTTTGATATTCCTGTCGTAGTGGTTCAATCATTTCATTAAAGGTTTGTTCGGTAGCCGTTGTATATATGCGATCTATCTCTGCTGTAATGTTGGCCACACTTTGAATAGATTGTGCACCATCTTGAATAACTTTGGTACCTTCTTCGATTGCTTGTTTACCTTCTTGTATGGTTTGATCTACCAGGCCGCAGCCACTAAGTAGAAGTACACCCAGCGCCACACATAAGAACCTCTTTTTCATGAATAGAATCCTCCTTATATATCGCTATATGCAGTAATACGTAAACCTCACTCTGATGGACTCACTTTTAAGTAATTAATACTGATCATAACACAATTTGGGAGAACCATTTTGTTTATTATTGCTGGGGTGCTTTGTTTCTTGACACGCTATAGAGCCTCTGCTAATATGGGCATAATATCTAAGAGCCTATAGACAAAATAAAACCTTTGTTTTCGCTGAAAAGACAACATTTAAGAGAAAAAAGATTAGGAAAAGGGAGGGACTTCTTCTGTGTGGGAGTCTAAATTTGTAAAAGAAGGTTTAACGTTTGACGATGTATTGCTAGTTCCACGTAAATCAAGTGTGCTACCTAAAGAGACAAGCGTTGCTACTCGTTTGAGTAACAATGTTAAACTTAATATTCCCTTAATTAGTGCGGGTATGGATACAGTAACGGAAGCTCCGCTTGCTATCGCTATCGCACGTGAGGGTGGTATGGGTATTATTCATAAGAATATGCCGGTTGAACAGCAAGCTGAAGAGGTGGATCGTGTAAAGCGCTCAGAGAGCGGTGTTATTACAAATCCATTCTCCTTATCTCCTGAGCATTCTGTTGCGGATGCGGACAAGCTAATGGGCAAATTCCGTATTTCCGGTGTGCCGATTGTTGATGAGAATCACAAGCTTGTCGGTATCATTACGAACCGTGATATGCGTTTTGTTGCTGACTTCAGCATAGCTATTAAAGATGTAATGACAAAAGAAAATTTGGTAACGGCGCCAGTAGGAACAACGTTGGACCAGGCTCAAGTTATGCTGCAAGAGCATAAAATTGAAAAGCTTCCATTGGTAGATGAAGATAATACGCTTAAAGGTCTTATCACAATTAAAGATATTGAAAAGGCAATTCAATATCCTAACGCAGCTAAAGATGCACAAGGACGCTTGCTTGTAGGAGCAGCAGTTGGTATCTCTGGCGATACATTTGATCGTGCTGAAGCATTAGTACAAGCTGGCGTTGACGCTATCGTTGTCGATTCTGCTCATGGTCACCACATAAATATTTTAGACGCAGTTCGCAATCTTCGTGCACGCTATCCAGAGCTGACGATTATTGCTGGTAATGTAGCTACGGGTGATGGTACTCGTGACCTAATTGAAGCTGGTGCATCTGTTGTTAAAGTGGGAATCGGACCTGGTTCGATTTGTACGACTCGTGTTATTGCGGGTATCGGTGTTCCTCAAATTACAGCAATTTATGATTGTGCGACAGTTGCTCGTGAATATGGAATTCCAGTCATCGCTGATGGTGGTATTAAATACTCTGGTGATATTACCAAAGCACTTGCTGCTGGCGGCAGCGCAGTTATGTTGGGCAGCTTGCTTGCTGGTACAGAAGAGAGCCCAGGTGAGTCTGAGATTTACCAAGGACGCAGCTACAAAGTTTATCGTGGCATGGGTTCCCTTGGTGCAATGAAAAAAGGTTCCAAGGATCGTTACTTCCAAGACAGCAGCAATGAGAAGAAACTCGTTCCAGAAGGAATCGAGGGCCGCGTTGCTTACAAAGGTCCATTGGCAGATACAATTCACCAATTAATTGGTGGCTTGAAAGCTGGTATGGGCTACTGCGGTACGGAGAGCTTGGAGCAGTTGCAAAATGATACACACTTTGTTCGTATTACAGGTGCAGGATTGCGTGAGAGTCATCCGCATGATGTTCAAATTACGAAGGAAGCTCCTAACTATTCCTACTAATAAGCATTTAATATGGCATTTGAATAAGCAGCTAGGATGCTTATGTTTATAAATGTTTAGGATTTGTTTTATACGAATTATTGGAAGACAGGGTATGTTTACCCTGTCTTTTTTCGTGCTATCGGCTGTGATAGAATAGGAATAGGTTCAATCTGGGAAGGAGTTAATAAAGTGTCTAATATAAACCAAACAAGTACAAAACGTCCACGCTGGAAACGCGCTGTTGCGTTGGCAACAGCTTTGCACATATTATCTTATACCATGCTGCCATCTGTAGGGATGGTGGCAGCTGAGCAAGTTGCACAAAAAGAGGTTAAAGCTTCAACGAACTCAGCTACAAGTAGTGCGAAATCGACAGAAGCAGCCAAAAATATGGGTGCTTCTTTGAAGACTAAGCTGAATCTCGATGTTTCTTCTGCAATTATCGTGGAAGCAAGTACAGGACAAGTTTACGCAGAATATGAAGCAGATACTGCGCTTCCGCCGGCTAGTATGACAAAGATGATGACAGAGTATATTGTCATGGAAAAGATTAAAGCTGGTGAGCTGGCATGGGATACGGTTGTAACTACGAGCGAGCATGCATCATTAACAGAAGGGTCCCGTATATTTCTAGCTAAAGGGGATATGCATACAGTTGAAGAATTGTATATTGCAATGGCGATCGGATCTGCGAATGATGCAACGGTCGCTTTGGCAGAGCACATTTCTCAAAGTGAAAAACAGTTCGTTAAATTAATGAATGAGACGGCAAAGCGTCTTGGTATGGAAGATACACACTTTATCAACTCAACAGGTCTAGGTAAGGCTGATATGCCTAAGAAATATCAACCTGCTAGTGATGAAGAGACAGTAATGTCTGCGCGTGACGTCGCTAAGCTTGTTCGAGCAATCGTAGTTGATCATCCCGAGTTTAGTAAATATACAACGATTCAACAGCATAAGTTCCGTGATCGAGATGCGACTCCAATTATTAATTTGAACTGGATGCTCGAAGCGAATAAAAATGTAACAAATTTCCGTCAATTCGCTTATGAAGGCTTAGATGGAATGAAAACTGGGTTTACGGATGCAGCAAAGTATACGTTCGCCGGAACAGCTGAGCGCGACGGTATGCGTCTTATTACAGTAGTTATGGGGGCACCTACTAAAGCAGCACGATTTACAGAAACGAAGAAATTGTTGGATCATGGCTTTAAACATATTGAGCTCAAGCAAGTTATTGGCCCTAAGCAAGTAGTTGCGGGTACAGAGACAGCACCCATTAAGAGCGGCGTAGAAACAGAAGTTCCAATCGTAACGGAGCAAGAGGTTGCCTTTGTCGTGGACAAGGGTGCTAAGTTCGATGCGAAGAACTTGAAGCAAGAGGTAAAGCTAACTCCGGAAGATCAGCTTGAAGCGCCTATTAAGCAAGGCCAGAAGATTGGTACGGTGACGTATACGTACAAAGGTACAGCAGGAGAAGAGCAGCAAACGGTTAACTTGATTGCATCGGAAGAAGTAGAAAAAGGTAGCTGGTGGCGTTTATTCTTCCGCGGTATTAAAAATTTCTTTGTTGATCTATTTAATTCTATTGGCAGCTTGTTCTAAATTGAATTAAAATAGATACACATTTTGCTATAAACGGCCGCCCTAATTCCGACAAAAGCGGTTGCCTATGTAAACGTCATACGTTACAATTAGTGGGTAAAATGTGTAAATCGCGTATAACGCAAAGATGCTTATAATATTGGGGGTTGCAGGAGACATGGCAAACGTTGAGACAGGAACATTTCGAGTAAAACGTGGTATGGCTGAAATGCAAAAAGGTGGCGTCATTATGGACGTCATGAATGCTGAGCAAGCAAAAATAGCTGAAGCGGCTGGTGCAGTTGCTGTAATGGCATTAGAGCGCGTACCTTCGGATATTCGTGCAGCAGGCGGCGTTGCCCGTATGGCGGACCCGACAATTATCGAGGAAGTCATGAAAGTTGTCTCCATCCCGGTTATGGCTAAAGCCCGTATCGGACACTATGTTGAAGCTAAAGTATTGGAATCGCTTGGTGTGGACTACTTGGATGAGTCTGAAGTGTTGACGCCAGCAGATGAAGTATTCCATATTGATAAACATGAATTTACAGTGCCTTTCGTGTGCGGTGCAAAAGATTTAGGAGAAGCTTTGCGTCGTATCAGTGAAGGAGCGGCTATGCTTCGTACGAAAGGTGAGCCTGGAACAGGTAACATTGTAGAAGCTGTTCGTCATATGCGTCTTATTAACAGCCAAATTCGCAAAGTACAGAACTTGTCCAAGGACGAGTTGTATGCAGAGGCGAAAAATTTGGGCGTATCTTATGAGCTATTGAAAGCTGTTAGTGAAGCAGGCAAGCTTCCGGTTGTTAACTTCGCAGCAGGCGGTGTAGCTACACCAGCTGACGCAGCTTTGATGATGCACCTAGGCGCAGACGGTGTATTTGTAGGCTCTGGTATTTTCAAATCAGACAGCCCTGAGAAATTCGCGCGTGCTATCGTAGAAGCTACGACGCACTATACGGATTATGAGTTGATTGCTAATGTATCCAAGAACTTAGGTGCACCAATGAAAGGTATCGAAATTTCCAAGCTGTCTCCTGCTGAGCGTATGCAGGATCGTGGCTGGTAATCGACCACTTCCATAGGCATTTCGCGGAAAGAAGGTTGTACCTATGAAACAGATAAAAATCGGAGTACTCGCCCTGCAAGGGGCAGTAGCTGAGCATATTCGGAGCATTGAGTCTGCTGGTGCAGAGGCTGTGGCAATTAAATGGCCGCATGAGTTGGATGATCTGGACGGCTTAGTTATTCCAGGTGGGGAAAGTACAACGATCGGTAAGCTGATGCGTCGCTACAATTTTGTTGAAGCGATCCGTCAATTTTCTGCACAGCAGAAGCCGATTTTCGGTACGTGTGCGGGACTAATCGTGTTAGCTCAGCATATCGAAAGCAATCATGGCACAGAAGAGCCACATCTTGCGCTAATGGATATTCGAGTAAGACGTAATGCCTTTGGTCGCCAACGTGAAAGCTTTGAAACGGATTTGCAGGTAAAAGGCATTGAAAGTCCTGTAAGAGCGGTATTTATACGTGCTCCTCTCATAGAAGCGGTTGGCGAGCACGTTGATGTGATTTGTGAAGCCAATGGGGAAATGGTTGCTGCTAGACAGGGGCATTTACTTGTGTGCTCATTCCATCCGGAATTGACTGAAGACTCAAGTATGCATCATTATTTTGTTCAAATGGTAGTACAATCGTTGCAGTTGAACGCTAATCGTTAACGAATGAATTTCGTTGCATAGCTTGTAGATCGAAACGATATGTTTTTAGAAAGGCATCTTGATCATGATTCCATTTCGGAATGTGATTAAGGTGCTTTTCTTGTTTTTGCTCTTATTTTTTTCAAAATATTGTTTCATTTTGAGCTGTTCTATTGCCTCCTCAGCCTCCTTTATTCAAATGAAATAGGAGAAAGACTAAATTGTAGTAATGTCATTTATTTCTTGTAAATTGGACTTGATGAATTGACCTAGAATATTTCCTTGATTGACGGACAAGTGCTATAATGAACTAGCACAATTCACCTGCACTGCTAATTATGATGTGAATGAATGTGTCGGGTCCAGTGCAGCTTAGCTGGAATGCAATCCAGAGTAGTTCAATATATTTACATTTTAAAATAGAGATATTTGCGCATATGTGCTTTTTATACCTGTAGGAGGGATTACCCGTGTTAGATATTAAACGATTACGTACCGAGTTCGAAAGCGTGGAGCAAGCGTTGAAGAACCGTGGGGCTTCGCCAGAGTTGATTGCGGCATTCCCTGAATTAGATGCAAAGCGTCGTGAGATGCTCCAAGAGACAGAGCAGTTGAAAAATCGTCGTAACGTCGTATCTCAGGAAGTGGCGAAGCTTAAGAAGGCTGGCCAGCCTGCTGATGATGTCATCGCTGAGATGAGAGAAGTTGGCGATCGAATCAAAGTGTTGGATGAGCAAATTCGTGAAGTAGAGCAGCAGATGGATGAGTTGTTGCTTGCTATCCCGAATGTCCCTCATGATTCTGTCCCTGTTGGATTGTCGGAAGATGAAAATGTAGAGCTTCGCCGTTGGATGGAGCCGACAATATTTACATTTGAACCAAGAGAGCATTGGGATTTGGCATCTGAGCTAGGGATGTTGGATTTTGAAGCTGCCTCGAAGGTAACAGGATCACGCTTTGTGTTCTATAAAAATGCAGGCGCTCGCTTAGAGCGTGCGTTAATCAGCTTTATGCTGGATGTTCATGCAGTGGATCATGGTTATGAGGAATTGCTTCCTCCAATGATCGTTAACCGTGACAGCTTGTATGGTACTGGTCAGCTTCCTAAGTTTGAAGAGGATCTATTCAAAATTGAAGGCACCGAGTATTATTTGATTCCAACAGCTGAAGTACCTGTAACGAACTATCATCGTGAGGAAATTTTGAATAACGATGTTCTGCCGAGGAACTATACGGCTTACAGTTCTTGCTTCCGTTCAGAGGCAGGTTCCGCAGGTCGCGATACACGTGGTCTCATTCGTCAGCACCAGTTCAACAAGGTGGAGCTTGTGAAGATGGTAAGGCCTGAAGATTCATACGCAGAGCTAGAAGCACTAACACAGCACGCAGAGCGTATATTACAGCTATTGAAGCTTCCATATCGCGTAATGAGCCTTTGCTCAGGTGATATCGGCTTCAGTTCTGCTAAGACGTACGATCTTGAAGTGTGGCTTCCAAGCAGCAATAGCTACCGTGAAATTTCGTCTTGCTCTAACTTCGAAGACTTCCAAGCGCGTCGTGCGAATATTCGCTTCCGTCGTGACACGAAGTCTAAGCCAGAGTTTGTGCATACGTTAAATGGTTCTGGCTTGGCGATTGGTCGAACGGTTGCTGCGATTATGGAGAACTATCAGCAAGAGGATGGCTCCATTGTCGTTCCTGAAGTATTGCGCCCTTATATGCGCGGTGCTGAAGTGATTAAAAAATAATCGTTTATTTTAGTTTTCAATGACTTGCATATTTTTAATGTGATGTGCTATAATAATGATTGTCCGGTGATAAGTCGGCCAATCATATACGGAGAGGTACCGAAGCGGTCATAACGGGGCGGTCTTGAAAACCGTTAGAGTGCAAGCTCACGTGGGTTCGAATCCCACCTTCTCCGCCATAACTTTACTAATGATACAGCCTGTTGAGCAATAGCTCGATAGGCTGTTTTTGCATTTTCTTCGACTACATAATGATCTTCCATGCATGCTCCATCTTGAGAACACTTCAATTGAAACGAAATACCATGCGACGTATAGATTGCCTGTCTGATACAAACATTAACTACAAAATCTAAACTTTCCACGTGCTTTTGATAGGGATGATGTTAATGACAGGGGATGATTGGCTGTGTTCAAATCAATATTTGGAGTGCTGCAAAAAGTAGGTAAGGCACTCATGCTGCCTGTTGCTATCCTACCTGCGGCAGGGATTTTGCTCGGTATAGGTAATGCGCTCAGTAATCCGGATCTTATCGCTCGCATGCCAGCGCTTGCTGGACCATTCTGGACGACGGTGTCTAGTGTAATGGAGCAATCGGGTGGAATTGTATTCGATAATCTATCACTATTATTCGCCGTTGGGGTAGCAATCGGGCTTGCAGGCGGAGATGGTGTGGCAGGACTTGCTGCCATTATCGGATATTTTGTAATGAATGTGACCATGAAGGTTATCATGAATGTGACACCCGAGTTGGTAAAGAGTGATTTTTCTTATGCCATATTGCAAGGCGTACCTACACTTCAAACGGGTGTTTTCGGCGGTATCATCATCGGTATTCTGGCCGCATCTTTGTATAAAAGGTTCTACAATATAGAGCTGCCTTCCTACTTAGGATTTTTTGCAGGTAAACGGTTTGTGCCCATTATTACGGCGGTAAGTTCCTTGTTGGTAGGTATATTACTGACCTTTATTTGGCCGCCGATTCAAGCAGGTTTGAATACATTTTCTCACTCTTTGTTAGATTCGAATTTGGCTGTAGCCGCATTTATTTTTGGTATATGTGAAAGGGCGCTTATTCCTTTTGGGCTGCATCATATTTTCTATTCACCGTTTTGGTTTGAATTTGGTCAATATGTAAATAGCGCTGGAGAGTTGGTAAGAGGGGACCAGAAAATTTTCTTCGCTCAGTTGAAGGATGGTGTGGAGCTAACGGCGGGTACATTTATGACAGGTAAATTCCCATTTATGATGTTTGGGCTGCCTGCAGCGGCACTTGCCATGTACCACGAGGCTAGACCTGAAAATAAGAAGCTTGTAGCAGGATTAATGGGTTCAGCGGCGCTGACGTCCTTTTTAACGGGTATAACGGAACCTTTAGAGTTTTCCTTTCTATTTATTGCCCCCTTATTGTTTGCTGTTCATGTTCTATTTGCCGGCTTGTCGTTCTTAGTCATGCATCTGTTAAATGTAAAAATAGGGATGACATTCTCCGGCGGTGTAATCGACTACTTGCTATTTGGTGTATTACAGAATCGAACGCCATATTGGCTCGTTATTCCTGTGGGCTTAGCGTTGGCGGTCATTTACTACATTGTGTTCCGTGTGGCGATCCGCAAGTTTAATTTGCGAACACCGGGTCGGGAGGAAGCGAAGGCAGAATCCACATCTGGAGCAGGAAAGACAAGTACAGATGAGCTGCCGGGGAACATTCTGCATGCTTTAGGCGGAAAAGATAACATTGCTTCATTAGATGCATGTATTACGAGGCTGCGTGTACAAGTAAAGGATAAAGGAGACGTGAACAAGGATCGTTTAAAAGAACTGGGTGCCTCAGGAGTACTTGAAGTGGGCAATAATGTGCAAGCTATTTTCGGAACGCGCTCAGAAACGATCAAGCATCAAATTCATGAAATTATTAAAGCGGAGGATATGGAACTGGAGGACAAAAATAAAGGATAAAAGGCAAAGGATAAAATGTCGAGTGATGAGCCGTACAAATCGATTGGTCGATCATGTATGCTGCCTAAATACACCTCCTTCTTAGCTATAAAGAAGTACTTTGTATAAAAAGGCTTGTTCATCCACACAATGTAATTGAACTCAGTGGAGGTGTTGGTTCATGAGTAGAGAAGGAGCTATTCCTGTTCAACAGGACGTTCTGGTACAAGCTTGGCAGCAAACGCTGCCTACGACGTTAAACCCGTCGGATAAGGCTACGGTAAATGCTGATGAGGCAGATCCGAGTGGCCTACGCATTCATATTGATACAGCGGGAAGACAACAGTATTCATTCGACTTTGCGTGTTCCTACTTGGATCCGCGTGAAGTCCGGGTACAGTTAATTGATGTAGAGCGTGATGGACAAAATGTAGGTGAACATACACCAGTCATTCAGGAGCTCGCACAGAACTATGTGCGTCAAATTCATGAATGTGCCCAGACATTGCAAAACATCACTCATACGCGTTCCACAAATGATGGTGATTATCACGTACATTAATGGAATCAGGAGGAGTAATCATGACCCAAGCTAAGAATCATGTAGATAAAAATTTATCTAATGTTGTGAGTAGGTTGGAAGAAGTGGCTGTTAACAGTCATCATGCTCAACAATTGCAGCAAGATCATGACGACAGACGTCATCAAGATGAATTGAATCATGACAGCCCCACATCAGATTCGCGTTAGAGAGGAGGGAGCTAATACAATGGCTGGTAAATCAAAAGCAGTGCCTGTGCCAGAAGCACAGTCTAGACAGAAGCAGCATCATTCAGGTGGTGATCATGGTGCTTTACAAGAGCCGTTGTCTGGCTCTAAAAAGGTAAAAAGCAAAAACCATGTGTCTCATAATAATCCAGAAGGTTAGATAGAAAAATTCAGCAGCTCCACTGCCATTTATCCGAGAAATGGATAAGCAGGGGGCTGTTTTTATTTCATATTTGTGTCAACTCGATGCGCCTCCCTCGGTAATCCGCTATAATAAAATGCATATAGATGAAAAGGGGTGGCCTTTTGTCCGACAATAAAGTTAAAAATAAGAAAGCGGCAGGTTCTTCAATGCCGAAGCCTAAGACGATGCACCAGCATTCGAAAACGAGTATAGGGAAAATTATGCAGCGCGTCTTTTTCGTTACATTAGGAGCTATTCTTATGGCGGTCAGTCTAGAGCTGTTCCTTGTGCCGAATCAAATGACAGATGGCGGGATCGCAGGTATTTCTATCATTTTGTCTTATTTGACGGGAATCCCCTTGGGAGTGTACTTATTCTTGCTCAATCTTCCGTTCCTCATAATCGGTTATAAGCAGATTGGTAAGACGTTTGCCTTATCCACACTTCTTGGTATTTCTGTGATGTCTGTAAGTACGGTCCTTTTACACAATGTAGAACCATTCGTAACGAACAGTTTCTTGGCTGTTGTATATGGAGGTATGATTCTCGGAATCGGTGTGGGTCTCGTCATTCGTTTCGGTGGATCGCTGGATGGAACCGAAATCGTAGCTATTTTATTTGATAAGCGCTCGCCGTTCTCGGTTGGCGAAACAGTTATGATTTTTAATTTATTCATTATGGTTCTAGCAGGATTTGTGTTTGGCTGGCAAGAAGCGATGTACTCACTGCTTGCTTATTACATTGCCTTTAAAATGATTGATATTACCATTGAAGGCCTTAATGATTCCAAGTCAGTATGGATCATTAGCGACAACTACAAGGAAATCGGGGATGCATTACAGTTTCGTCTTGGGCGTGGTGTTACTTACCTAAATGGAGAAGGCGGTTTCTCAGGGGATGACAAGAAGGTTATCTTCACGGTCATTACACGTCTGGAAGAGTCGAAGCTGAAGACCATCGTCGAAGAGTTGGATGAGCAAGCATTCCTTGCTATTGGGAATATCCATGATGTTAAAGGCGGAAGGTTTAAGAAGAAGGATATTCATTAAAATTCTATCCATTAGAGTTGAGTGAGATAAAGAGGTATCTTCGTTGTTCAGATGTGAACTGTAACCCTATTAGTGGACAGTATATAAAAAAGGTCCTTTCGATTTAAGCAGCAACAAGATGGCTCCTGAATTCATCAGGAGTCATCTTATTTAATGTCCACTGATATCGATGTGAGTTATAAAATGTGATGTACTCATCTACACAAATTCGCAATTCTTCTAAATTTGTACATTGCTTATAGTCCAACTCATCTTTCAAATGACCAAAGAAGCTTTCCATGGAAGCATTGTCCCAACAATTAGCCTTACGCGACATAGACTGCTGAAACCCTAACTCAGCGATCTGCTTTTGTATGTTAGGATTCGTG
>NZ_AULU01000032.1 GCF_000422445.1 Paenibacillus assamensis DSM 18201 | reverse complement strand
CATGATCAGCGCTGCTTGCTTTAAAATGTCCACCTCCATTTTAAGACGTTCATTTTCTTTACGTAATGCAATAAGTTCATTCTCTTCAGTAGACCGATTGTCTTTCTCTGAGAATGATCCTGACTGCTGGTATTGCTTAATCCAGCGATCTAGTACAGAAGCACTTAGTTCGTACTCATCTGCAATAGCTGCTCTTGCTTTTCCATTTTCGTATAACTGAACCATCTGTCTCTTAAATTCAGCAGTAAATGTACGTCTTTGTCTTGGCATAGTAGATCCGCTCCTTGTTATATTGCTCTTATTCTACTAGCCCTTATTTTTTCTGTCCAACTAAGTGTAGCCGATCCAGGTGTTAGACAGCCAAGGAACGGAAACATTAAAAATATACTTAAAAAATATGTTGTAGACAAAGAATTTATTGAAGATTCTGAGCCGTTTGACTTAATTAATTTAATGTACACAATGAAGTGGTTTATTGCTCACGGAACTAGACAACCATATTATTCCTTCTCCAATGATTTTCCCAATTCGTTCAATGTGTTTTTAATAGTATTAAAATTACAAGACTATCTAGAGATTTACATGGACAAGGGCGATGATGTCGAAAATCTTATTCTTCAAAGTCTATTATTTACAAGGGATACACATATAGATCGTTCATTGATACGTCAACATATTTTATTTGAAGAGCTGTCAAGAGATATTAATCGATTTGATCCAAAGGAATATATCGACATACATAGGGTTTTCAATGAAAAATATGGATACACAATATCTGAATATATTTCAACGATTATTGTGTTAAATAGTATATGTATAAATGAAAGAACACTTGAAGAAGTTATGGGTCAAACTGATTGGGGTATTGATCCTGAATTATATTTCGATAACACTCTTATGAAGGACAGGGCATTATTAGTTTTTGATGATCTTTGTGTTGATCCTATCACGCTAAAGAATTGGGCGAAAAGTACATTAAATAACCCCTATGACTTTGAGCCGTTGTTAATAAATCCGATGTTTAAGTCTAAAAAATTAGCATATCCAAATTCTCCAGGAAATATGAACGCAGTCATTTTTGACGGATTATTTTTTAAAATTAGAAATTGTTTCGATTTAAAAGATGAATCATTTTTTAGATTTTTTGGACGATTATTCGAACACTATATTTCTGATCTGCTTAAAACAGCAGTCGATGAAGCGAAAATTAACACATACAAATTCATTGAAGAATTTAAGTACGGAAGAGAAAATAAGCTTTCTTCGGATGCTTATATCCTACTAGGTAAATCTTTATTAATTATTGAATGTAAAAGTGGGAGAATTAGAAAAGAAACAAAGATAGCGGCTGATGAAATAACAGCTAAAAAAGACTTTCAGAAATTTGTGATAAACCCTATAAAGCAAGCAAATAAAGTCTATACCGAAATTATTAGATTAGAGCCTCAAATCTTTGAGGGGGTGAATAAAGTCTTTATACTGTCTGTATCGAGTCATTCATTCCCCAAAGTGCCGAAGTTTAACAATAAAATTTCCGATAAACAGTGGCAAAAAAAATTACACTCTACGATTAAACAGGTCGATTACTTAGGAATATTAGAAATAGAATTAATTGCCTACATAATTAAAAATATGGATGAAAGCATCTTTAAATTTATACAGACAAAAAAAATGTATGATGAATATATCCCTTATACAAATTATTACAACCAAAAATATGGAGAAATTAAAAGAATGAATAATCAAAATCAGAAACTTAAAGAGGTTTTTGAAAATGTGAAAACTACACTTGGATTAAAATCATAAACTAACATTTCAAAATTTTAATTGATTAACCATCGAGTAACATCAACTCGGTGGTTTTGTGAGGTCATTAATGTCCTATTTAATTATGTTGAAATGTCGATATAGTCCTCCCTATTAAAGGATAGTTAAACTACCCAATATGTTTATTTCAATATCAAAATCGAAACATGTATTCACAGGAAGCAAAATCTATACTCATCCACTTTACTAAGTTTTCTAATTTCGATTAGATCAAAGAAAGGTTTGGGGTTGGCTTGACGTGATCTTTGTAAATTTATATTCGAGTTTCATTTGACTGAGGGTCAGTCAAATGAATATAATGGAAATAACTAAAAATGGAGGTGGGACATGAGGACAACGAAAAAGCCCGAAGAGCGACGGAAAGAATTTATGGATACTGCCATGGCATTGTTTTTAAAAAACGGATACGAAAAAACGACAGTTGAGGATATTACCCAATCGATGCAAGTTGCAAAGGGAAGTTTTTATTACTACTTCAAAACCAAACAAGATGTATTTGAAGCCTGTATCTACTCCGTAGCAAGTGGAATTGTCGACAAATACCTTATGATCTTAAACAATAGTGATAAAACGGCTGCCGAAAGAATCATAGAATATATCGAATTGAATTTCCACTTATCTGAAAAGGGGCAGTTGAACGATATTTTTGAGACGATTCACTCTCCGGTGTTTGAAGCCGTTCATAGCCGAGTGGCTGCAGAAAGCATGAAAGAATTGATGCGTTGCTTTACGTCCTTAATTGAATCTGGAAAAGTGGATAGCGGGTTCCAAACAGAGGATGCTGAATTTACTGCCGCCGCACTTCTAGGCGCGCTTCAAGAGGTACACCATTTACTGTCCAGAAGAGTAGGCGAATCATCAGAACGTCAGCGGAGTTTAATTTATAGTCTCATTGAACGCATTGTTGGCGCGAAAATTCGATAAGAAGGGTGAGTCACTCATGGACAAAGCAACCGTTCGTATAGAAAGATTGGAATTCCAGAGCAGTGGGACAACTTGTGTCGGTTATTTTTATCGTCTGGATCACGATAGTCCCAAACCATGTATTATTTTAGGTTCTGGATTTGGAGGCACGCAGGACACGCCGAGTCTGATCGCAGCTGCCACTGCCTTTGCTCAGGCGGGGTTCTGTTCCTTTACTTTCGATTATCGTCACCTTGGTGAAAGCGACGGGCTACCTAGACAAATTGTAAGTATTTCAGGACAACAAGAGGATTTTTTATCTGCAATTCGGTTTATCCGTGATCATCCAGCAGTTGACGAACATCGCTTAGGCCTATGGGGATCGTCGCTTGGAGGCGGGCATGTCATATCCGTTGCCTCAAGGGCATCAGAAATTACAGCTGTTATCGCGCAAATTCCGTATAACGGTTTTCCGAAAAAAAGCACACATTCTTGGTGGCAAAGGTTAAAACTCTTAAGACTTATTCGCAAAGATCAGAACCGTGCCAAGAAGGGACGCGAACCGCTCTACATCCCTATGGTCGGCAATACTGGGGAACTGGCTATTATGGTAGGAAGCGATGCAGCCAGAACGATTGCAGGTATGCAATCCAGCACATGGCGCAACGAGATCGCTCCAAGAGTAATTATGGAGATGGCGAAATATAAACCAAGCAGCACAGCAGACAAAGTTAAAGCTGCCGTGTTGATCTGCTATGGTGAATTTGATAAAGAGACGCAGGGACCGCAGACGAAGGAATTAATAGAAGCGCTTCCCACGGTTGAGGTTAAGGTTTATCCTGCTACTCATTTTGAGTTTTATGAGCCTGGAGTAAGGGATGGTATTATTTCTGATCAGATCACATTTCTCAGCAAAGTTTATTCGTAATTAATGCTTAATGATTAATGCTTACTAATTTGGAAGTTGGCAAACTGAATTTTTGCATCTTTAATTTCAGCGTAATGTTTGCGATAAATACCCCATTTCGGACGGATAATGTTTGCCCCATCTATCCACATGTCTTGATTTGCGCTATAAGGAGGCATTACGTCTTTACCGTCTAACGTTTTTAATGTCATAGAAAGGAATCCATGATCTGAATTTACAACGGTTACGGTTGCTTCAACCCAGACATCTCGATAATTCGTAAAGTCGACTTGACTTAGTACTTTACGCTGGGTATTATCCGTACCTTTAGGATTGTGATAAAATTTTAAAACGTTCTGATCTAATGAAAAGGTGAGCAATGGAATATCATCATTTTGTCCTATAGCTTTATATTGAAACATAGCAAAAAAGTGTGCTTTTTTAGGGAACTCAAAGTTTTCATCTAATTTAAATTTCCATTTATACGTGTAGTTCGAGTCTTTAGGGGCTTTTAGTTCAGCGCGAGAAGCGTTATATACTTTCACTTCATTACGTTGACTCGTATTGTTTTCTAGTGGATCGGTGTTTTTGACGATGAATTCAAATGCATGTCCGACACTAGGGGAGTTTACTTCGAAAATACGATCACTAGCAGCACCATCCACTGGTTTGGGTCCAAAATGATCTTTGAATATTTGATATGCATCCTTACCGTAATTAGGCCCGTCTGCATTGACGGTTAAGGTAAATGAGGCAGCGGATACAACCGTTGACATCAATCCGAACATCATAGTGAGCATAAGTAGAGTAACACTTTTTTTCTTCAAATATGATCTCCTCCATAAATTAGGTTAGGTAATTTAATCCATATAAAATTTTAGTTTATAATATCTAGATAATCAATACGTCTAGGTAAGGCTAAAATACGCTAACAGTTGCCATAGAGCTTATTCCGTGTAAATCGATTTATTTTAAAATGTAAAGGACGTCACAGCGCTTATTAGTCGGATGGAGCGCAGTTTATCAACATTGTCGCTTAAATAAGCTCGTCTACAACCGTTACATTTATATGAAGGGTTATTTTATGAAAATAACGTCCATGGTGCTCGTTAGAGGAAGTAATGGACTGAATCCGCGTTGTAGATGGCCTTCAATCACATCCAAATCCTGTATTAATAGTCAGTAGGCGTGAACTAACATACGTAGAGCATCCACTTTCATAAAAAGTAACGAAATCAGTATAAACGAAACAAGCTGACTCCGGTTGAAAATACCGTTGCCAGCTTGTTTGTTGCTGCTCAATTTCTACTAATTTGAAAACTTGGCCAATCTGAGAGACTGCTTAACAAAGCGAATTATTATTGTGCTTGCCATAAGGAAGGGGATGAACTCGGTGTCCAACCAGCTTGTGAAGTATGTGCTTGGATACACTTATACGTCACGCCATTATAAGAAACTAAAGCATTCAGCGCATACGCTGTGTTAACTGCCCATGGCGTAGCTGTAGAAACTTGAGCGGTTGTGACGGTGATGGCATTACTATTGCCGGATTCATTGAGCGATGGGTCGATTGCACGAACGGTATACGTATAGGACGTATTTGGTGTTAGTCCCGTAATGTATTTACTAGTAGCTGGACCTGTTACGGTTGCCACAACAGTCGAGCCGCTATAGATGCGATAACCTGCGATTCCGGCTGCATCTGTTGATGCATTCCACATAAGTGTAAGCGAATTCGTGCCAGCAGGTCCCATTACATGCAGCCCTGTCGGATTGGTCGGAGGAGTTACATCGTTCTGGAGTGGACTGGTCGTTACTTGCACACTATTGCTGGCGGCAGAACGATTACCAGACGGATCATAGGCTTTGACGGTGAAATTGTAGGTTGTCCCTGCAGTTAAATTCGTTACCGTCGTACTGAGCTGATTGCCTAGTACCGTAGCCATGGGTGTCGTGTTCGATCCTGCATAAATTTCATAACCTGTAATTCCATTTTGATCGGTGGAAGCACTCCATGATAATGCAGCTGTTGTTGTACTAACCGCACCAGAAGTCAAATTGGCAGGTGCTGTAGGTGCTGTATTATCGGCTGCCCCGAACTGTACGTCAATGACGTTGTACCAGGCCATTGGTGTATTTGAAATATCCCAAACCGCTAGGATGATATGATAGCCTGTTCTAGCAGGCACATTACAAGTATGGGACAGCGTTGTTGGCGGAGCTTGTCCATTTCCTTGAACGGTACAGAACGGAGTAAGATCAAGTTGTGCGCGCGATAGCGGTGCATTCGGATCCCAATTCGGCTTCGTAATAAAATAACGGTAGCTAGTCGTTGCATGCGGTGCAGTAAATTTCCAAGTAAATGTATTTGTGCCGCTGCTGATGCTCGCTTTGTTCCAGCGTGTAGCGGTTTGAGCATCTAAATTGGCAAAACCAGCTAGACCTGCACTCGCAATTTTCCCATCAGCTGGGCCAGCATTAGGGAATCCCTTATAACCTTCAAGGCTTTGCGGCTCATGTACAATAGACCCACAATTCGTATTTAAACCATTTTTACACTGGATTGCTCGACTAGCTGGCGAATCTACGTAACCATGAGCAGAAACCGATTTTGCAGACGCAAAAATACCAGCTAAAATAAGCAGCGCACCACCACAAACAACCAACACACGCAGCATGTGACCCCGATCCATTCGAACATTCATCGTCATAACATTACCTCCCAAGTTTTTGGTATGGTATTGTATCCACCCATCTCCTCACATCTAGTAAGTAGCGTTATTAGCTGCCTCCTTTCATTCACATTGACATGCATATAGATCATTTATTGCTTAATGATATCAACTCCTTGTCAGACGATTTATATAAACTCTACTGAGCTTATACACGATGTGGGTACGTAATGATGAAATCAATTTTGGACTTTTTCATATAGCAGGATGGGTTAGGGGGCAGTACTAGGTTACTTTTGCAGAAGAGTGAATTTACTTTTAGTTGAACGGCAGGGTTTTCATTTGAGTATAGACTGAGGAATAGTAGACAACTCTATCATAATGCAATCGCTTACATTTGTGCACTGAGATTTTAGAACTATTATCAACAAGCTTATTGTGGGCCCATCTGATAAGCTTAACGACCTATGTAATGATAGGATTTGTCTGAAAAGATATTCCTCCTGCGTAAAAATTCACACAATCTTTGACGAATAAAATTTCGTTTTCAAGAAAAAGCTCTATTTGTGATAAAAATGCTCAAATATTCCACAATCAGAGACCTTTTCCTGTGGAATTTAATTCCCAGTTGACACGACACCTAATGGTGTCCTAAAATCAAATCGTCACCAAATGGTGTCCAATTAGTTGCAATTAACATGTAACTTGATACGTACGATTTGCGAAGTGAATAGAGGGAGATGAAGGAATGGGTTTCTTTAAAGATTTTTTCTCGATATTCAAAAAGAGAGAGTTGTTATTTCTAGACAGTCAGAAAGAATCAGAAGATGTATATTCTTTTCTATTTGAAAAAGATAAAAATCTAACCTGGAAAGCAGGGCAGTATGGTCTGTTCAGTATTACGCATAGAACCACCAAAAATGCTACAAAACCATTCAGCATAGCATCTGCACCTACTGAGAATATTGTTAAAATCACAACGCGTATCGGCGACGATCCAAGTGACTATAAGAAAGCGTTGTTAGAATTAAAACCGGGTATGAAAGTGAAGATGAGCGGACCAGTGGGGACTTTTCAGTTAGATGACGACGCTCCTTCGCTTCTGATTGCAGGTGGAATTGGCATTACACCATATCGGTCGATTCTAAAACAGATAGAGGCAGAAAGGAGGGCGGGCGGGAAAGAGAGAGAGCTACTTTATTTAGATAGCACACAGTCATTTATCTACAAAAATGAGCTTGATGAACTGGCTAGCCGTACTTCCATATGTGTAACTTATTTGGATTCAAAAGATGACTTACATCAGGAAATAGACAAGTTTAACGACTTATATAAAAACAATGGTATGTACTTTATTGCAGGACCGAAGTCAATGGTAGATTCGCTTTCTAGTTATTTACAAAACAAGCAGGTTTCAAAACGGAATATAAAAAAGGATTCCTTTTACGGGTATTAAGTAATAATGATAGTAAAGGCTGACACAACACCAATTGGTATCCTATAATCAAAAGACAAGAAAAGTCGTCCATTTAGGGTCTAAGCGTTGCAGGCGCTAGATCCGATAACATTACTGGCTGTCCCTTGATAAAAGGAGAGGGTGTTGTGAGCGAGAACAAACTGTCGCGGGATGTGTTTACCGCGATTGCAGATCCAACTAGACGCCGACTGATTCATCTATTATCAGAAGCTGAAGAATTACCGCTCCATGATTTAACGGTACATTTCTCAATGGGCCGCACAGCGGTATCCAAGCATTTAACCATTCTCAAAGAAGCAGGGCTAGTCCTTGATCGCAAAGTCGGCAGAGAAACGCGATTTAGACTTAACGCCGCACCACTCAGAGAAATTCAAGATTGGGTCGCTTTCTACAGTAAATACTGGAGTATGAATATGATGCGTTTGAACGAACTATTAGAGGAGGAAGAAACATGAGTTTAACATTAGAATTGGATTATCAGTATACAACATCGATTGAGAAGGCTTGGGAAGCCTTAACCGATTCAAGCAAATTAGCGAAGTGGATTACGGAGAATGACTTTAAACCCATCGTAGGTTATCGTTTTCAATTCCGCCATCAACCATCCGAATATTGGGATGGAATTGTTGACGGTGAAGTACTTACCGTGGAACCACCGCACAGGTTGTCCTATTCTTGGGCTACCGGAAACGAAAAGCATACGGTTACTTGGACGCTGCAGGAATTAGGGGACGGCAAGGTTAACCTTCATCTTGAACAAACTGGATTCACAAATGAGCATGGACTCGGAGGCGCGAAGTACGGCTGGAGTGCATGGTTCGACAAGTTTGAACAGGTGTTGGAGCAATAACTTGACTTGTTATTAACCTGTAAGGCATAAAAGACCAGTTACAACAACTGGTCTTCACCCTCTATATAATAAGCTGATTTCTAGGTAGAAGCAGGCAAGAGCTGATTAGCCCTTATATTCGGGAATAGGCTCAACAACTATAATATGGTTAGATCTATCCATATAAGACACTTCCATTTTAATTAAATCAGCAGTCCAGTAAGCAATACCTGCTTCTCCGGCTAATGTAATAAATGTTTCAAAATCAATCTGCCCGCCTTGGGCTTTTTTTATTGCGCTCTTAATTCCTTCCTTAGAGGAGATTTCATTGACCTTTTTAGGGATGCCATTTAGTTGTGTTTCTATGCGGATGTTACCATCTGTAAACACATAAACGCCACGATCCACTATAAAATCATACTGTTCAATTCCTAATTGTTTAAATCCGTGTACAATCTTCGGAAAATCTCCTGCATGTTCTTCACTAGTTGCAACATTCAAAATACTTTCTTGATTAAATCGCATATGAGTAAGGCCTCCAAGTTATTTCGTCATCATCAAATGTTGAGGAAGAATATTTATTTAAGAAATAGGCAATATATACGTTGACAAATGCAGGAACTAATATTATTATTCAATTAACACTTTGGTAATTGTTAAAAGAATGAAAGGATTGTCCTTATACATGTCAAATAAAGAAGCTCTAGCACAATATGATGTAAAACAATATCGTACACCAGATGGTTATACATCTGACATCGCTGTATTTACCATAATGCCTGTTACAATTAAAGAATTCAAGCCGCCCGTGATGGATCTCAAGATTATGCTCATTCAGCGGAGTATGCTGAACAGTGAAGGCCAGCCCAATATTGAAGCAGGGAAGTGGGCCTTGCCTGGTGGATTCGTAAACCCAGATGAGACTGCCTATGAAAGTGCCAAACGTGAGCTGCAAGAAGAAACAGGCGTTGATAACATTCACCTTGAACATTATGGAGTATACGATAAACCAGGGCGTGATCCAAGAGGTTGGATGATTACGAACGCACACTTTGCGATCGTTCCCGAACATAAGTTGTCCCAAAGACAGGCAAATGATGATGCTGCAGATGTTCAGTTGTTTTCCATACAAGAAGTTATGAATCTCGATCTGGCTTTTGATCACGCACAAATTATCACTGACGCCATTCATGTCATTCGTCAGAAGCTGCTCGAATCGACGGTAGCTAAGGAATTTCTACCTGAACAATTCACATACTCAGAGCTTCAAGCCGTTCTCCTTACGGTTACTGATGATTCCGCCATTGCGATGGAATCGGCATTTGCAAGAAAGATCAAGTCTTTACCCTTTATTGAAGCGATTGCAGGTCAGAAAACAACGCGGACCTCGAAACGACCGACACAGCTGTACCGTTTCGTGGACATGGATCTAAACAAATCTATTTATCACACCAAAATATAATTGATTGACAGCAGGTAAGAAAAGATGGTGACTAATAAGTAAGTAGCACTACTTCGCAAGTCGATATGTAATGAGTGAAGTGCTACAATACCTTTATTGTCACTACTCTTTTTTACAATATACAATTAACAATTATGCATTAGTTAAGTTAAAAGGAGGAGTACGATATGGAGAACAAAAAAGCACTTATAAATATTGACTATACGAAAGATTTCGTTGCTAGCGATGGGGCATTAACTTGTGGGACTCCAGGGCAAGCGATTGAGCGACGAATTACTGATATTACAAAAATGTTTATTCAAAATGGTGATTTCGTTATTTTCGCTATCGACATGCATAAGGAGAATGATCCGTTTCATCCCGAAACGAAACTGTTTCCACCGCACAATATCGAGGGAACCGATGGCCGCAAGCTTTTCGGACAACTGGAGGATCTGTATCAAGCGAATAAAGACGCCAAGAACGTCTATTGGATGGACAAAACCAGATACAGTGCATTTGCTGGGACGGACTTAGAACTGCAGCTTCGCGCAAGAGGAATAAATGAGCTTCATCTTGTAGGAGTCTGCACGGACATTTGCGTACTTCATACCGCCGTAGATGCGTACAATAAAGGTTTCCATATTGTTGTGCATGAAGATGCGGTTGCAAGCTTTGATGCCGAAGGACATGTATGGGCACTTAGACATTTCAAAGGCTCGCTTGGAGCAGCTGTCGTAAAAAAGGAGGAAAATGAAGATGAATAAACTCGAGCTTTCCGTACTCAATTATAGTGATGACAGTCACGCGCTGCACACCGATAAATATCAAATTAATATGGCGCAAGTATATTGGGAAAATGGCGATCATAATCGTAAAGCTGTGTTCGAAGTATACTTCCGCAAGCTTCCGTTCCAGAACGGATATGCGATTTTTGCGGGCCTAGAACGAGTTGTTCGATATTTGCATAACTTTCGATTTACCGAAAGTGACCTAGATTATCTTCGAGACGAAGGATACCGTGAGGAATATTTAGACTACCTTCAGACCATTCGCTTCACAGGCACCGTTCGTTCGATGAAAGAAGGGGAATTGGTATTTGCAAATGAAGCGATTATGCGTATTGAAGCCCCGCTCGTAGAAGCACAACTATGTGAGACTGCGATACTTAATATTATTAACTATCAAACCCTTGTGGCAACAAAAGCTGCGCGCATTAAACAAGTAGCCACTGAGGATAATTGCATGGAGTTCGGAACTCGCAGAGCACAAGAAATGGATGCCGCGATTTGGGGTACGAGAGCTGCATACCTTGCAGGATTCGAAGCAACGTCGAATGTAAGAGCCGGAAAGTTATTTGGAATCCCAATCTCGGGAACACACGCCCATTCCATGGTTCAAGCTTATCGAGATGAATATAAAGCATTTAAAGCCTATGCTGAAACGCATAGAGACTGTGTATTTCTTGTTGATACTTATGACACTCTGAGATCTGGCATCCCTACGGCCATTAAAGTAGCAAAAGAATTTGGTGATCGTATCAACTTTAAGGGTATTAGACTAGATAGCGGAGACTTAGCGTATTTATCGAAGGAAGCTCGTAAAATGCTTGACGAGGCAGGCTTCCAACAGACCAGCATCTATGCATCGAACGATCTGGACGAACACACGATCATGAACCTAAAAGCACAAGGGGCTAAAATTGACGTGTGGGGCGTTGGCACAAAGCTGATTACAGCGTATGATCAACCCGCTTTGGGTGCTGTGTACAAGTTAATCTCGATTGAAGACGAACATGGAGAGATGGTTGATACGATTAAAATCAGCTCGAATCCTGAAAAAATATCGACCCCTGGTCGCAAGCGTGTATATCGAATTATGAACAAGGCTAATGGAAAATCGGAAGGTGACTACATTGCACTGGAACAGGAAGAGCCGCAAAATGAACAACGTTTGCACATGTTCCATCCCGTCCATACGTATATCGCCAAATTTGTAACGGAATTTGAAGCGAAAGAGCTTCATCACACCATCTTTGAAAATGGAGACTTGGTATACGATTTACCTACGCTAGAAGAAATCAGGGGCTTTGTACAAGAAAATCTCAATGTATTGTGGGATGAATATAAACGAACACTCAATCCAGCAGAGTACCCTGTTAATCTCAGTCAAGCATGCTGGAATAACAAGATGCGATTAATTGAAGAAGTTCGAAATAAAGTGCAAGAAACACTCGAAGACTAAATGGTAAAAGTACGAAAAGGAGGCTGTATGCGATGGCGAAAATCGGAATATATGGATCATCCTTTGACCCAATCACGAATGTCCATCTTTGGACAGCAAGCACAGTAGCACATCGCTGCAAGCTTGATAAAGTAATCTTTCTGCCTTGTTCCAGCAAGCGACAAGATAAACCAATTCATGTTTCTGATGAACATCGTATTAACATGGTTCACATCGCGGTTGAGGGTAACGATAAATTTCAAATTGACGATTTTGAAATGAATCAACCCGCTTGGGAAATCGCAACCTACCATACAATGAATCATTTTCGTGAGAGATATCCGAATGACGAAGTGTATTTCATTATGGGCGCTGATCTTCTCGTAGATATCGGTGAAGGAAAATGGAAACGGGCTGAAGAGCTCATTCGTGAAAATAAGTTTATTGTCATGGCAAGAGACGGCATCAATATGCTATCTGCCATTAGCAAATCTCCCATTCTTCGAAATGCAGACGATGGTCATACATTTCATTTGATCGACAAGGGACTAGCCATGGAGATTAGCTCTAGTTATATTAGAGACGAATTCAAGATGGGTGGAGAACCCCGCTACTTGGTTCCCGATAAGGTTTACGACTACATTCAAATTAACCATCTATACCAATCATAAAGGGGCAGCGAGATATGAGTAAGCAAACCGAAATCATCAACGCACTGCATGTACAACACAAGATTATACCTTCGGAAGAACTTCGTATTAGAGTGAATTTCCTTAAAGATTATTGCCGCAAAACGGGGGCTAAAGGATTTGTTCTGGGCATTAGCGGAGGGCAAGATTCGACACTCGCAGGACGATTATCTCAATTGGCGGTTGAAGAGCTTCGTGCAGAAGGCTATGAAGCAACGTTTATTGCAATCCGTCTGCCTTATGCAACCCAACGAGATGAGGACGATGCTCAACTGGCTTTGCAATTCATAAAGCCGGATCGTTCGTTGACGTTAAATATTGAGGCACCAGTAAATGTGTTTGTGGAAGCTTATGAGAAGGCAGACAGTAAAACCCTTACGGATTTCCATAAAGGCAATGTAAAGGCAAGGATGCGTATGATTGCACAATATGCTGTGGCAGGAGAACATCAGTGTCTAGTTGTTGGAACCGATCACGCCGCCGAAGCTATCACAGGTTTCTTCACCAAGTTCGGGGATGGTGGAGCTGACTTACTCCCGTTAGCTGGACTTACAAAAGGTCAAGGACGTGAACTGTTAATTGAACTACATGCAGAAGAACGATTGTATTTTAAAACACCAACCGCCGATCTTCTCGACAACAAGCCGCTGCAAGCCGATGAAACTGAGCTTGGAATTGAGTATGCCGTGCTTGATGAATATCTTGTTGGCAAGGAAGTTGCTCCAGAAGCGAAGATCCAAATTGAAGGGCGCTACACGAAAACACAACATAAGCGAGAGCTACCGGTATCACCATTCGATCAATGGTGGAAGTAATTTAAGACCGGAAAGTGCAAGGCACATAATAACATTTAGCTATTAAAATGGCTGCATAAATTAAGATTAGTACAAGATCCGTAGGAAGCACTGATCTGGACCCTTTGTCAAGGACACATTCAAAAGAAAGAGCTTATGGGTTTTAAACTGCGGACAAAAGATGATTTCTGTACTGTACAGGAGTCA
>NZ_AULU01000031.1 GCF_000422445.1 Paenibacillus assamensis DSM 18201 | reverse complement strand
CCTTGCCCTTGGCCGGTGCCTTGCCCTTGGCCGGTGCCTTGCCCTTGGCCACTACCTTGCCCTTGGCCAGTGCCTTGCCCACTGCCTCGCAATCCGCCGTGGCCTCGACCACGATGATGCCTTGGAATTTTCACACTGTCATACGCATATAGAATTGCTTCTAGCGTCCGGTTATCTACATAGCCAGTTACCGGTAAGCCATGCTTCTTCTGAAAATGTTTGACCGCACGTACGGTTGCTTCATCGAAATAGCCATTTATGTTGCCATAGTAGCTTCCCAACACCTTCAACATACCTTGAACGACGTAAACATCAGGTCCTTTCGAACCTTTGCCAAGTGCTGAAGTCGTATTTGGCATACTAACGATCAGCGCAATAGCCAACATTAGAGTGGTGGCGCATTTCGCAATTGTCCACCCAGACTTTCTTGTATATTCGTGGGAGCCTACATTCCACTGCCACTGTTGCATACCATCTCCACCATCTTTCTTCATCTAAATTTCCAACAAGCATTACTATTTCCCCAAAGTTTCCTTTTCATTACGAAAATGTGCTGAATTTTAAGATCCTAGGTATTGGCTCTGCATCACGGAGGTTAGGCAGATGAAGGAAGGGGTTCTAAGTTGACTCAAGACGAATTGGTGACCTATACTTAACTTTAAAAGCGAAACCAAATGGTTTCGTATTAGGGCATAACAATTGTAAGAGCATATTGGATATTGAGTTTATTAACGAGCAATATATTGCACATATGGTTTGCTACCCTTAGGAGGAATTAACTATGAATCTCAACAATGCATCAACATTTGCGGAAGTTCGTAAAACCGTACAATTAAAGGCACCGATCCAAAAAGTATGGGATGCCGTTTCCACAGCAGAAGGAATCGCAGTGTGGTTTATGCCGAGTGATTTTGAACCTGTTGTTGGCCATAAGTTTCACTTGGAGGCTGGTCCGTTCGGTAAGTCGCCTTGTGAAGTGACTGAGATTGATCCGCCGCATAAGCTATCGTTTACATGGGGGAAAGATTGGACACTTACGTTCTTGCTGGAAGAGCAAGGAGATGTGACCGAGTTTACCCTTATCCATGGAGGTTGGGATGCAGATAAAGTTACGGAGTTCGGCCAAAGCCATACGGAGGTGCGTGAGCGTATGAGTCAAGGCTGGATAGGTATTTTGGAAAAACTGAGCAAGACGATTGAGGGTTAAGATGGCTGCTCCTCAACCGAAGTACGATGTGTTTCAGGCTATCTCAGATCCTACGCGTCGTCAGTTGTTAAGTCTGTTGAGTGAACAAGAGATGCCGGTTACCGCAATTAGCGGACATTTTCCAATGAGCCGAACCGCAGTTTCTAAGCATTTACGCATATTGGCCGAAGCAGGGCTCGTTAAAGATCGCAAGGTAGGTCGAGAAACACGTTATCGACTAGAGTCTGAACCACTACAAGAGTTGAAGCGTTGGTTATCCTATTACGAACGGTTCTGGGATAACAAGCTTTCGATGCTCAAACATTTTGTGGAGTCTGATTCTACAGATGAGGCAGAGCGTTATGGTAAGCTGGAACTGTTGAAGTCAGATCATAACGACTAGAGCAGTGACGAAAAGGTGGTATCGTTCCTTTGAGCATAGAAGAAATGATGAGCAAGCTGGAAGCGCTCGGTACAGAGCAAACGAAGAAAACACATATGCGCCATGGAGCTCCCGAGCCGTTGTTTGGGGTTAAAGTCGGTGACATGAAGAAGCTAGTCAAGTACGTCAAGAAAGATCAAGAACTGGCTTTAGCGCTATATGAGACGGGGAACTACGATGCTATGTATTTAGCAGGGTTGTCCGCTAGTCCCAAGTTGATGACAAAAGACCAGTTGCAGCGTTGGGTGAGTCAGGCCAAATGGCATGCACCTGCGGAATATACGGTGGCAAGTGTGGCAGCAGAGAGCGATTATGCGGTAGAGTTAGCCCGTGAATGGATTCGATCCGAGGTGGAAACGACAGCAATTTGTGGGTGGAGCACGTACGCTAACTTTTTATCTATCACACCAGATGAACAGTTGGATATCGAGGAAATACGTAGCTTGTTAGGGCAAGTAGCGCGTACAATTCATCAAGAACGCAATCGAGTACGATATACGATGAACGGATTTGTGATTAGTGTAGGCACCTATGTGAAAGCTCTTCACGATGAGGCGAAGGTTGTTGCAGCCCATATTGGAAAAGTAAGTGTAGATGTCGGCAATACAGCATGTAAAGTTCCGCTGGCAACGGACTATATAGTGAAAGTGGAGTCGATGAATCGTGTAGGGCATAAGCGAAAGACTTGTATTTGTTAGACGTGAAATGTAAACATGATGCAGTGGAACAAAGAACCCTATCACAGGGTTCTTTGTGTTTTTCCCTGAAGCTAATGAAAGATAAGCGTTGCTAAAATGGGTAATTGGTGATTTCTGTTGCTTTTTGAGCTAGTACTGACCTTAGCTTGCTTATCTGCTTTTTCGTTAAAGGACGGGTATAGGAGTAGCTTTTCATCCGAATCCCTTTAATATCTCCTGCTCCTAGATTCGGCTGAGCAACCCGCACATCGAATAACTGAGAGAACCAGTTGAAAGGGTAGGAAATGGAGCGCAGTCCATCCTCGAAACCTGCGTAGTTTACAGCGGCAGCATAATTATCGCTGCTGCGCAGCCAGATCGATCCAGAGTCACCTGGCAATGAAGTAGGTGTCGCACCTAAAATGACAGACTGATCACGGAACTGAATGACACCAAGTCCACCGTAATCTCCGTAGTTCACGGTGAAATCGGTATGCACAGATTCTACTGTACCTGTAACAGCGCCTGTCGTACGACCTACTTTTTTGAACACTTCGCCAACCCGATACGTTAATAAATGGCCTGGTATGACTCCAACTGTCGCGTAAGTGGGACTTAATAAACGGTTGTCTAGTGGAATGCAAGTGGCTGCATCGAGATAGTTGTCGCCTGTTTTTTGCAAAGGGATGAATCTATCTAATCTGCCGATTTCGTCCGTGGTTGCTTGCCCACTGTCAGCAGCTCCAGGCTGAATCGTTTCGGTATAATCTGCTGAATTGTTGCGGTTGAGAACATGGTTGTTGCTGCATACGTAATATTGGGTTCGAGCAGGATAGTTAATGGCAATCAAACCACCCGTTCCAGATGCCCCAGGGGAACCGGGTAGTGAGGGATATCCTACGCTATAGCCGCCGGGAACGGGACGGATGCGATCGGTATAAGGGGCGACTTTAGCCTTGGCATCATAAAAAACTTTAACTTTTCCAGACACAATGGTGCGTATCGGAACTTGCACGACTTTGCCTTGTACGGTTGTAGATACGGCTGTTGGAACAGAGCTTGTACTTACGGCAGAAGCAGTTTCTGCATAGATAATTACGCATGCGCCTTGCTTGGGCTGCTTCGGATTTTTATAGCCAACACCAACACCGACAACTCCTTTCTTTTGGAGCAATTGATCGGCATGTTTAATTTTGGCTCTGTAAGCTGCGTAGAAATTAGCCATGTACGTCCCTCACTTCGTATAGATTCTGAGCCATATTATGCATGCGGGCGGGCGAGTGTAATGGGCAATCTCCTTATAGGCACAGATAATAGCTAGTGATTGACAGCAAAATCAATTTTCCTATACACTATATTTACTTACAAAATATAAGTAGATTACTTTCTGATGAGGAGCTATAACGATCATGACGAAATCATTTTCAGAAGTGGCTAATGAGCGCCGCTCCGTAAAAGTATACGATACAAATGCAGAGATTTCCCGCGAAGAACTGACAGAGATTCTTGATCTAACAGCGAAATCTCCTTCTGCTTGGAACTTGCAGCATTGGAGATTTGTAGTAATCCAGAGCACAGAATCGAAGCAGAAGCTTCTTCCTATTGCTTACAATCAACAGCAAGTCGTAGATGCGTCTGCTACAGTAGCGATCTTGGGTGATACAGAAGCTTATCGTCACTTCGATGATGTATTTTTGCCTGCAGTCAAAGCGGGCTTCTTGGCAGAAGAGGTTGCAGCATCATTGCAAGGTCAAATCAATCGCGCATATGGAGATAAGCAGGTCGCTCATAATGCTGCGTTGATTAATGGCTCCTTGGCAGCGATGACATTTATGTATGCAGCACAAGAGCGCGGCTGGAGAACAAATGCAATCGGAGGTTTCCACGCTCCTTCCTTCATGAAAGAGTTCGAAGTTGATGAGCGCTATGTGCCGATTATGCTAATTACGATCGGTAAAGAAAAACAAGAAGGACGTCCTTCGTCTCGTATTCCTGTTGCTCAATTAACAGATTGGAAATAACAACGATAGTAAGTGGTAGTTAACATCTTAATAGCTTACGGCTTCATAGCGGCTGTTCTCTAGTACCGACTGTACTGGGGGCAGTCGTTTTTTCATTGTTACAGGTAATTATGTGGGTTGAAAATTGTGGAAAATAATGATACCTTATTATTAAGTTAACTTAACAATAAGGAGAGCTTAACATTTAAGATGAATAAACAAATAAATGAACTTATTCCCATTGTAAGAGAAATAAATGAAGCAGAGTATGAGCTTAACACGATGCTGCTGCCCTATTATCAACAGGTTATGGAGCTCGATTTATCCGTGAAGCAGGCTTTAATTCTTGAAGTCTTGTATAAACAGAAGCAAGTAACCGTTCGAGAAATTGCGGGACAAATGAAGGTGTCATCGAGCGCTGTCAGTCAAATTATTAGTAAGCTAGATAAAGCCAAATATGTGAAGCGGGAGATCAACCCGAATAACAGGCGAGAAATATTAGTGAGCTTGGGTGAAAAGGGCGAGGATTATTTCGCACAAATGCAGCAGGTTGAACAGGACATCATTGAGCGCTATTATACAAAGTTAACGATGGATGAGGTGATGCAGCTCAAGCATATTACGCTCAAGCTGAAAAGTATTGTCGAGCAGGAGTTGGCTGGCCGAGACTGATACAGAACAGACTCTAGCATCACAAAAGGACCATACAGGATTGAATATGGGATAGGAGGAGCTAGTTATGAGTAGATTAATTGCGGATAAACAACAACAGCTAGAAACGTTATTCAATATCCTTGCGGAGAGAGGACAGTTCAATGGAGCGGTTCTAGTAGCAGAGCAAGGGCAGGTTATTTATGATGGTGCGTTCGGGTATGCAAATGTGGAGAAGGGGCAGCTGCTAAACAAAGATTCTATTTTTGAGCTGGCATCTGTATCCAAGCCGATTACCGCCTTGGGCGTTATACTGTTGGCTCAAGATGGCAAGCTGCAAGTTGATGACTTGGTAGAGAAATGGATTCCAGAGCTGCCTTATCAATCCATTACGATTAAGAATCTGCTGCAGCATACTTCGGGATTGCCTGACTATATGACTTTGTTTACGGAACACTGGGACAAAGATGATATTGCGAACAATCAAAGTATGTTGGAGCTGTTAGTCGAGCATCAACCTGAAGTCCGTTTTGCCCCCGGAGATAAGTGGGAATATAGCAATACGGGATATGTGCTGCTTGCCATTATTGTGGAGCGAGTAAGCGGCAAGAGCTTCCCAGACTTTATGAAAGAGCATTTATTTGAGCCTTTTGGTATGAAAGATACGCTTATATATAACCGCAGATATTCTGGTTCAACGATCGACAACTATGCATTCGGATATGTGTGGGATGTGAAAGAGGAACGCTTCGTGCTTCCAGACACACTTCCTGAGACAGAAATGGTTATCTATTTGGATGGTATGCAAGGTGACGGTACTGTGAATTCAACTCTTGCTGATTTATTGAAATTGGATCAAGCTTTAAGCAAAGGTGAGTTGATCACAAAAGAATCGCTGGTAGAGGCATTTACACCTACACGGTTGAATAACGGGGAAACGTTCCCCTATGGTTACGGTTGGCTTATCTCTAAGGAGGATAACCGAGGGATGCTAGTTAGCCACAGTGGTGGATGGCCTGGTTATGCAACGGATTATAAGCGATATATTGAGCAAAAAAAGACCGTCATTTTTCTCAATAATGTAATCCATGATCTAGGCTATCTTCAGGCCATAGAAAAGGCTGTAGAACATATATTATTTGATGAGCCTTATGAGGTACCTGCCTTTACACCTCCGAGAAAATCTATCCAAGTATCCCCCGATATTTATAATAATTACAAGGGTTGTTATCGGTTTGAGAAAGAAGATAATGCGGTGCAAGCAGAAGTTGATACCGAAGATGATCGCTTGCTTCTGACGATTGACGGTCAGATTATGGCTCTTCACCCTGCAACAGAGACGCGTTATTTTATTCACCAAACAACAATTGAATTGGAGTTTGTAGAAATAAGTGATGAGAAGGCACGTGCTTTCATCTTGTATGAAGGGGAAGAGCCAGAGCGTGCTGTAAGAATAGATTGTTAGATTGATTAAACCAAACGATTCATTTCTCCTCTCCTCTAAAATGGAACAAGTTATAACAGCCGCTGCTGAGAACTTTATGCCCGTTCTCTTATGCAGCGGCTTATTACATACATAATGAATGCATATTTTTGTAAATTCGTTAATATTAAAGAAATTGAGACCTTTTTCCTTGCACGCTAGTATATGATGGATCATAAATTTAGGCTTATATAGCTAATGGAACAACGAAGTGAAGGAGCTCTACGGCATGCGTATGTCTAGAAAGAAACGCCATAAATATCGTTTTCACCCCCTGTTTTGGGCTACGTGGACATTATTGCTTATTGCGATTGGTGGTGTGCTCGTATGGATGCAGCAAGAAGGGCTGCAACTCAATCTAAACCATTCGCCTTCAATCGCCCAGCATAAAGGTGTGGAACAAGTACAGATTCAGAAACAACCAGTAACGAGTCCTACAGCGAAGCAGCCGAGCCAAGCCCCGCAGGGACCGAGTAGTAACGAAGAAGTGGGGAATGCGGTACGTAAACGGGATCCAAATAAACAGCAATCCGCCTCTCCGCACGAACCGATACACCTTTTGTTCGCTGGAGATGCGATGATGGATTGGTCAGTGAAAGAGACAATCCGCAAGAAAGGCACGGATTATCCGTATGTTCACGTAAAGTCAGAAATTGAAAAGGCGGATTATGCCTTTGTTAACTTGGAAACGGCCATTACAACGCATCATGTGAAAGATACGAATCAGCTATATAACTTCAAGTCTGATCCAATTGCATTAAAAGGATTGAAAAATGCGGGCTTCGATCTCGTGTCTATTGCGAACAACCATACGCTTGACTTTATGGATAAAGGATTCCTTGATACGCTCAAGCATTTAGAGAAGGCGGATCTCCCCTATGTAGGTGGAGGAAGAACCGAAGAAGAGGCATACAAAGCCCACACGGTAGAGTTGAATGGCAAGAAAGTGAAGTTTTTAGCCTTTTCACGCTTCATCCCTCAAACGTATTGGTTCGCTAATGGCAACGAGCCGGGTATTGCTGAAGCCTATAATAAATCTAGTGTACTGCCTGTCATCAAGCGTGAGCGTAAAGACTGCGATTACTTGCTCGTGTACATGCACTGGGGTGTGGAGAAAGAGAATCGTCCTGCTCCTTGGCAGCGCACGTATGCCAAAGAGATTATTGATGCAGGAGCGGATGCTATCGTCGGCAGCCATGTGCACGTATTGCAAGGCTTTGAATTTTATAAAGGTAAGCCGATTGCCTATTCTATTGGGAACTTCCTTTTCCCCAATTATGTAAAGGGGCGCAATGCAGATACGGGACTGCTGCATCTTACATTAGATAACGGACAGGTGAGTATGGCGTTTGATCCGTACTACATTAAGAACGATCAGATTGTGAAACGTGATAGTAAATACGTGGAGAGTCAATATAACTATTTGGAGTCCATCTCCTACAAAGCTGTGATGAATGCCAATCAAGTTGAACCTGCTGTAAAAGCAAGTCGGTAGCCAAATTGGTGCCACATTAGTGGATAAATGGAGTGCTTATCTGTCATCTTAGACAGGAAGGCACTCTTTTTTCATGAAAATGAAGCAGACATTTCTTTCAAAAACGATCGGAAAAGGATATAATCCTGATAATTGCTACTTCGTAGGAGAGATTCATTCATGCACGTTCATCCGAATGGAAATGTTGAGATTACACAAATATGCTTATTGGCAGGGAAAATTATGCTGGCTAGCGGTGCGGAAACGTATCGTGTAGAAGATACGATGATGCGAATTGCTGATGCCTATGGATATGAGAACTCTCACAGCTATGTAACTCCAACAGGTATTATTTTTGCAATTAATGGAGCTGTATCTACAACAAGGTTATTTCGGATCGCGACTCGTTCAACAGACCTACAAAAGGTAACTTTGGTTAACGATATCTCAAGAGCGATCACGAGAGGCGAATTATCGCCAGAAGAGGCATATAAGAAGCTGAAACGAATAGATAGCGCGAATCTAGCTTATCCTGTGTGGTTACAGATTGCTGCTGCAGCGATTTCAAGCGGCTGCTTCGCCATTATGTTCCGCGGAACATGGCCAGACTTCTTGCCAGCGCTAATCGCAGGCGGGATCGGATTTGTGTCTTATATTTATGTACACAGGTTGATTCCAATCAAGTTCTTCGCTGAATTTATGGCTGCGACGATCACTGGTTTACTATCTTATTTCTGTTATCAGGCAGGGTTAGGGAATGAGCTGGATAAAATTATAATTAGCGCCGTGATGCCGCTCGTACCGGGTTTAGTCATAACGAACGCGGTGCGGGACTTGATGGCAGGACACCTTGTATCAGGCTTGTCTAAGGGTGCAGAGGCGTTTCTGACCGCCTTCGCCATTGGAGCGGGCATTGCTTTTGTTATGTCGATTTATTAACGGAGGAAACGGGGTAGGATTGCCATGCTCACGGAGCATTTGATTACAAGCTTTATTTCTACGGCTGGATTTGGCATTATCTTTAACGTACCGCGCAGAACGCTGCTGCAATGTGGTTTCGTTGGTATGGCCGGCTGGTGTGTATATATTGTTCTTAGTATCAATATGGGCATTGATGTCATTCCAGCTACATTAGCGGCCTCGTTCCTCGTTGCTGTCGTCAGTCAACTGTTCGCAAGGCTGTACAAGGTGCCGATTATCGTTTACAGTGTAGCCGGTATCATTCCGCTCGTACCTGGGGGGGTGGCCTACGATGCGATGAGAAAAATGGTGGAAAACAACTATACGCTAGCTATCGAATTGACGATTAAAGCTTTTATGTTATCAGGTAGCATCGCGATTGGCCTTGTCTTCTCTGAGGTCGTCAATCAAATTATAAGAAAATATCAAGCGGGTGCGCGTTATTAAGCTGGAAGGGCCAATCGTATGGATGTGCGAAAGGCTGTGTCTGGCTTTTTCTATTTGTGAGTTACATAAAGCTCCTTCCTCAAGACCATAGTAAGATCTATCGGGTATGGAAGGGATAAGCACAATGGCTAATACGAAGCACCATAACAATCGAAGACAACGTTCATCTGAATCAACAAGTGCTAAAATGCCTTGGTGGCGACTATCCTTGTTCGGCATCGGTTGTACATTAGGAACGGGATTCTTTTTAGGTACGAGCATAGCGATCCAAAAAAGCGGTTATGCCATCTTGCTATTGCTGCTACTTGCTGCAATTGGCACTTACTTTGTCCTGCAGGCACTAGCGAAGCTAACTGCTATGGAGCCTGCTAAAGGCTCCTTTCGAACGTATGCCAAACTTGCATTTGGGCGATGGGCTGGCTTTGGCAGCGGATGGTTATATTGGTCCTCAGAAATGCTTATTTTGGGCAGCTCTTTGATGGCGCTCGGACTATTTTCGCAGCTGTGGTTTCCTAGCATACCACTATGGATGTTTGCAACTGGCTATGCGCTGTTGGGGATGGTTGTAATTTTCTTTGGCATAAAAGTGCTAGAAGCAACGCAAAGTGTACTAGCTATCGTCAAGCTAGCGGCGCTCGTCATGTTTATTATGATTGGAGTTGGTGTAGTATTTGGCTTGTTCAAAGGAACGAGTTCTGCCATCTCCTATGAGCAGCTTACACAACGCTTCTTTTCATCAGGCGTGATGGGGATATGGAAGGCGTTTATTTATGCTTTCTATGCTTTTGCAGGCATTGAAGTAATGGGCTTGATGGCAGCTGAATTAGAACACCCCGAGGAGGCATCGAAGGCAGGAGGAGTCATGTTGGCTACTACTATTTCACTTTATCTGGCTGCTATTGCTCTTGTCTTATTGTGGGTTCCGCTAGAGCAGCTTCCTGTATCGGAAAGTCCGTTTATTAGTGCCTTAAGACATGGGGGAATGCCCATTATCGTAAATATATTTAATGGCGTGCTTATTGTTGCGGGCTTTTCATCCGTTGCTGCTTCGCTGTATGCGGTTACTATTGTGTTAGTAACGCTGGCAGAAGACGGTGATGCCCCCCGAGGGCTGTCCGCTCAAAAAGGGAAGCGTGATTTCCCGCTTTCCGCATTAGGTGTCACTTGTGCGGGTACTATCGTCTCCATCGTACTTGCGTACTTTATTCCAAAGCGTATTTTCGAGCATATTACGACGGCAGGCGGCCTTGTGCTAATGTACACGTGGGCAAGTGTAGTTCTCTCTTATTTGAAGCTTATACCGCTGAACTGGTGGGGGAAAATGCAGGCTATTATTGCCCTGCTGCTAATTGGACTTGCAGTCGTAGGCACAGTGTGGGACAAGTCGAGCAGGCCAGGGCTATTTGTCAGCTTACTGTTCGTTGCGGTTATCGGAGGGGTCACGTTTATGATGCATCAGAGGTGGAAACAAGATGGAGCGCATTAGCAGCCTAGCATAATGCTCTAGAGATCGAGATGTGAACGGGTCTCAGAGCATTATGCCATTTCAACATTCCAATCCACTCTTGCGCGGCTTTAAGAGCGTATTTTTTTAAATACATTTTTCATATAAGAAAAAGGGCATTTTGAAGGCAGTTCATCTTGGTCTCGTAAAAAATATTGTTTCCACTCCAAATTGCCCTCTTGTCCGTACCATTGCAAGGATGAGTGAATAGGGATCTCGTCATAATCAGCTAGTCGCTTGCGTATAGCTTTCTTCAGGTTGTTGCCAAGAGGAGTAGAAGCGTTAATGTTCTCAAATACCCAACGGGGTTGAAACGCAAGGATGAAGTGGGAGAACCAACGGCTGCGGCGTAAGACATGAGCTGGTGTCGCGCAGAACGCGAAATAGGGCTCTCCATCAAAGCAAAATTCCCAACTCGGCTGAGCAGGGTCCTTGGCGATATGCTCTGGCCAATCCTTAGTATCATGACTGCTGACACGGCTTAATAAAGACCAAAATAGTTCTTCATACTGTTCAATCGTAGAACGCCCGATCGAATCTTCAGGGGTATCGAACAGAACGACTAAGGAGGCGTACGGACCTGTTTCTCGGGAGCACTCTCCATACTGTTGCAATAGAGAGGCCAAATGGGCAGGTGCATGCTCGGTCCTTGCATCATCAACGAAACCGAATCGCAAGCTGTCTGCTAGAAATCCTAGTCTCGCAGGTACACAAGGATAAGTATTCTCCTTGTCAGCGACCATCTCTACGAAGTTGCGGTATGCATGCTGCTGCCATCGGGGCAGTTCCAGTAGATTAGCTTCGATCCAGCTCTTTGTGAGCAGTGTTGGAACAGACATCGTTCCACCTCCACTTTTTTGCTACATCTTATGGAGTGGAGAGGAACTGGGTGACTGTCCCGATAAATAGTTGTAGAAAAGGGGTAACTCAGCTGTTTATCCGAATATAGAGATGATTGCTTCTATGCCGAAATAAATCCCAAAGCCAATAAGGGATAGTCCAGAGAGCAGGGAAATGATTTGCAATACAAGTGAGCTTCCATATCGATACAATGTACTGGCGAAGCCTGCCATAATGAAGTCCCATAATAAAATACCTACGAAGATCCCAGCACTATAAAATAAAATGTGCCCTACACCTTGTGATTCCACGGTTTTAGCTAATACAGCACCATAAATACCTAGCCAGAACAGTATGCTGAGAGGGCTGGAGATTGCCATTAGAAATCCCGATAGAAATGACTTAGAAGCTGGCTCTGCGCTGCGGTATTGCAGCGCATGCTGCTGTTGCTTTACGTTCATAAGTGTCTCAATACCGGTATACATAAGGACAAAGAAGCCGAAAGACCACAGAAACGTTTGCATAAACGGTGTAGTGAGAAAGTGAGCAACGCCAAAATAAATAAGCAGCATAAAGATAAGATCTGCGACCATAGCGCCTAGGCCGACAAGCCAAGCGTGCAGGAAGCCGTATTTTGCACCGCGTTCAAGCTGGGCAGCATTTACAGGGCCAATCGGGGCTGATAGTGAAATCCCGAGAAAGACATAGGTTAGAAATGCATTCATAATGATCACTCCCCATCTCCTACAAATTAAATAGTACAAGGTGTACAAGTCATCGTATGCATGGCATGCTGGGGATAGACGTCATTTTGAGAAAAGAAAGGTCCTGATTATTCCTTTGTCCACAAGGAATAGCCAAGACCTTATTTCGTATTATTTAGTATGGAGTATAAAAGAAGCTAGAACTAGCTTATCCCGTCCAAATAGAGTAAGCCCAATGGTAGAGGGAAGTATCATTGGAGCTTAACGAGTTTCCGTTGTAGTAGACGCCAAGCGGGATAATATCAAAGTAGTGTGTGGATACCGTCACAGGTGAGCTGTATTGCCCAGCAGCTGGTTGTACGCCGTTAATCGTAACCGTAAAGGCACCACTCGGGCCTGTGTTTGTACTTGCTTGATAAACTTTATTATTGATGACGGTCTGGAAAGCAACGGTGATCGGGGCGTTGAAGGCAGGTGCGCCAGAAGCATCGTAAGCCGTACCTGAAATCGTTATTGAATTTTTAAATCTCCATTTCAAGCCATATCCATAGTTAATGCGTTGCCCGGCGTTAATATCGGATATGGTGCTAACGTGAGAAATAGTTACTTTCGTAGGTGCTTTAAACTCAGTAATGGCTAAGTTGTATGTTTTTGTAGCATCAAATCCGGATAAGGATTGTACACGAACATAATAAGTACCTGCCGCAAAGTTGGCGATGAGATCCTGATTCGTATTTTGATTAATCGTTCCTATAGATTGCAGGTTCTGATTGAATATTTGAGCTTGGTAATTCGTATTAGGGGCGGTATTGTTAAATTTGAGACGGAATGACTTTTGCGCTGTGACAGTAAGTTTGATCCAGTCCTCATCAAACAAGTTATCGATGGTTTGGTTTACATGGATACCGTTAGTGAGCGGCTTAGCTTTCCAGATGTTATCATCAGGCTCGGCGCTGTCATACACAGGAGACTCTTGGATCGTAAATAAATACGGATTGACTGCATCGAAGCCTGCTTGTGCGTTGACAGCTACATAATAGATGCCAGCTGGAGCAATGCGGCTTAATAGCTCGTTTGTATTTGGACCATAGGAGGAGATTTCCTGTTCGACTAAGTTGTAAGTAGTCGTATCCAAGCGGAATAAGTGCAAGTTGTAATCGATGGATGCATTTTGTACGGTTTGCAAATAGACGGTTAGCTTTCCAGGATTGGTCGTTTGGAATGTATACCAGCGTTGACCGTTCGCTTCGGCGATTGTATCGGAATAAACAACGGAAGTGACAACAGGAATTGCAGTGTTTGGATTGTTGTGTATGGCAGATGGTGTTGGATTCGTAGTAGCCAGTGGAGATTCCGTCGTTAATGTAGATGCTTTCGTAGGTGTAGATGATGCTTGTTGAGCATGTTGGAGTTGGAGCTTGTCCTGCTGAAGATGATCCGGTACGGCATGTTGCTCAAGTGAAGTGGCATTCAAGGCAGCCTGTGGAATACTGGGGGAAGCTGTTATTGGGCCGTGAGGCCATAATACACTTCCTAGTAAAGCGATGGACAGCATGAGTGGACCGAACAACGAACCTTTTCTCATATAAACACCCTTCCTATTAAGTTGGTCACCTTACATCTTTTATATTCCATCTTTTTCTACTTGTTCGCAATAGGTTAAGTGAAATTTAATAATAGATGGCTTTGTTTTTGTCTTTTTGATGAAATATAGTGACAGCATAGGTTGTTATGCATCTTACGTGAGGAGGAGATTCATTGTCCATGCAAATACAGAAAAGTCAGCGGATCGATACAATGGATATTATTCGGGGATTTGCGATTATCGGTATTTTTATCGTTAACTTTCCGGAGATGGTTGGTAGTGGCGTTTTATTTTACGATACGGCATTTGGTTCAGATGCGGTAGTAAGATGGTTGTATGACTTATTTATTCAAACGAAGTTTTATACGATCTTTGCCTTTTTATTCGGAGCGGGTTTCCATCTCTTTATGAAAAGCGCAGAAAATCGGGGACTATCTGCAAATAAACTGATGAGCAGACGTCTGTTGCTTCTATTCGTAGTCGGCGTTGCTCATGTCGTGCTGTTATGGATTGGAGACATCCTAAATACGTACGCGTTGGCGGGTTTGCTGCTACTCCTTTTTTATAAGCGTTCATCAAAGACGCTCATCGTCTGGAGTTTGGTTATGTTGAGTATATTCAACGGCTTACTAGCATTGACGGCGTTCATACCTGCTGATCAATATGCCGATGTGAGTGTACTTCTGCCGCATGTACCGAATATGAGTGAGCGGATGACCTTCTTCCTTACAATTGGCTTGCCGAATAGCTTGTTGATGCTGCTTGATATCGTAAGCTGTGCCTTGATAGGGATATTTGCTGCACGTCAAGGCTGGTTCCAGCCTCGTGAGGAGCAGAGAAAGAACATAAGAATGGTGCAGTGGAGCGCACTTATTTTAACAGGATTGTTGTTTATTCCTATGGTGCAAGTGTTTATGTCTAGCCCAAGTGCGTATCAACCTTCGGACGTAACGTTCTATACGCATGTAACAGGAAAAGCATTAGCGGTTTTCTATGTATGTACATTGCTGCGGCTCGTGGCCCGTTACGGGGCGAAATCTTTCCAGGGGCTATCTGCATTAGGTCGGATGGCATTTACCAACTATTTAATGCAAACCATTATCACGATGGGGGTCCTGCACTTCATTTGGCAAGAGGCTGGGGATGCTCCTCTGTGGATGGGGGCAATAATTGCTCTTGTTGTGGTTTCGTTACAAATATTATTTAGCCGCTGGTGGCTGAAACGCTACAACATGGGTCCGCTGGAATGGCTGTGGCGTGCTGGCACGTATGGAGGCTTTAGTCCTTTGCGACGTGCAGTACTTGGTAAGGAAAACGTACAGTCCAGTACAGAGAGCAGCTCATCTTAGTTATTATCTATACATTTCAGATATGCAAATGAAATAGCCATCCTCTTTGTAAGTATCGCGTAGTATGTACGGGATATTGTGAGCGGATGGCTATTTTTATAGCTTTATAAGTAAATGGTTATTGGATGAAGTAGTAATTAGCAAGTTTGTTAGAGTTGGTTGGTTAATCATGGTGAATTGTTGTAAACAATATCCTCGGGCGTTGTGTTTGTATTAATTATCAAGGTTGGACAAATGCTCAGTCTTCGCCTGGAGTCTGGTCGTCCTAGCACTTAACACATCAATCACATGGTCGGTTTCCTCTTGGCGTTCGTTGATTTCGGTCACATTGGAATCAACTACTTTCAAGAGTGCAAGCACATCCTCTTGCTGCTGCTTTTCAATACGAATTACAGTTTCTTTGATTCCAGTAATGTCTGACCCTATATTAGTCACTTTGGATTCGATGCTGTCTATTCTTGACTCTATATTAGTCACTTTGGATTCGATG
>NZ_AULU01000030.1 GCF_000422445.1 Paenibacillus assamensis DSM 18201 | reverse complement strand
GAGTTTGGTGACGATGGCGGAGGGGTTCCACGCGTACCCATCCCGAACACGAACGTTAAGTCCTCCAGCGCCGATGGTACTTGGACCGCAGGGTCCTGGGAGAGTAGGACGTTGCCAAGCTCCCTGAACTTCAGGTTCAGGTAATCGGACTCTCGATATGGGTCCTATGAGTAGTGATTAATATTCCCTGATAGCTCAGTTGGTAGAGCACTCGACTGTTAATCGAGTTGTCACAGGTTCGAGTCCTGTTCGGGGAGCCATCTTGCTCTCATAGCTCAGTAGGTAGAGTGCATCCATGGTAAGGATGAGGTCACCGGTTCGATCCCGGTTGAGAGCTCCAAAGAAATACGCAACAACATGAATATGGCCCGTTGGTCAAGGGGTTAAGACACCTCCCTTTCACGGAGGTAACAGGGGTTCGAATCCCCTACGGGTCACCAACATATGGACGCTTAGCTCAGCTGGGAGAGCATCTGCCTTACAAGCAGAGGGTCGGCGGTTCGATCCCGTCAGCGTCCACCATATTTGCCGGTGTAGCTCAGTTGGTAGAGCGGCTGACTTGTAATCAGTAGGTCGTGGGTTCGACTCCTATCGCCGGCACCATTTAACCATTGGGGATTAGCCAAGCGGTAAGGCAACGGACTTTGACTCCGTCATGCATAGGTTCAAATCCTATATCCCCAGCCATTTTGTTAGAGCCATTAGCTCAGTTGGTAGAGCACCTGACTTTTAATCAGGGTGTCGTAGGTTCGAGTCCTACATGGCTCACCAGTTATATAATGATGTGCGCGTGTGGCGGAATTGGCAGACGCACCAGACTTAGGATCTGGCGCCTTTGGCGTGGGGGTTCAAGTCCCTCCACGCGCACCATTTATTAAATACCTTAATGAAATTAAAGGTTTTAACTGGATAATGTATACAACTTCACAAATGTGTGAATATGATGTATACTGAATATCTGAATAACTTATCTCATGCGCGTATGGCGGAATTGGCAGACGCACCAGACTTAGGATCTGGCGGGCAACCGTGGGGGTTCAAGTCCCTCTACGCGCACCATATTTTATTTTCGAATGTGATTATTTACACAGGTCGGAATTGATATACTAAAAATGGTTGTTGTCGATTCTCGATAGATTGAGAGATTAGATAACGATGTGCGGACATAGCTCAGTGGTAGAGTATCGCCTTGCCAAGGCGAGGGTCGCGGGTTCGAATCCCGTTGTCCGCTCCAGATTATGCGCCCTTAGCTCAGCTGGATAGAGCGTTTGACTACGAATCAAAAGGTCAGGAGTTCGAATCTCTTAGGGCGCGCCATTTTCATATTATCGGGATGTAGCTCAGCTTGGTAGAGCACTTGGTTTGGGACCAAGGGGTCGCATGTTCAAATCGTGTCATCCCGACCAGTTATGCGGGTGTAGTTCAATGGTAGAACTTTAGCCTTCCAAGCTAATAGCGTGGGTTCGATTCCCATCACCCGCTCCATTCATCTTCATAAAATTAGTATTTTGCATGTATATGCGGACATAGCTCAGTGGTAGAGTATCGCCTTGCCAAGGCGAGGGTCGCGGGTTCGAATCCCGTTGTCCGCTCCAGAATATATGCGCCCTTAGCTCAGCTGGATAGAGCGTTTGACTACGAATCAAAAGGTCAGGAGTTCGAATCTCTTAGGGCGCGCCATTTTCATATTATCGGGATGTAGCTCAGCTTGGTAGAGCACTTGGTTTGGGACCAAGGGGTCGCATGTTCAAATCGTGTCATCCCGACCAGTTATGCGGGTGTAGTTCAATGGTAGAACTTTAGCCTTCCAAGCTAATAGCGTGGGTTCGATTCCCATCACCCGCTCCATTAATATTATATAACACAGAGACCGCAGACCTTCAGATGAGGTCTTTTTTTGTATATAAACTAGTATCTAAATAGATATTAACAAAAAAATTTAGGCTAGTAATGTGGTAAAGCAGAATTTAGATAAAGATTTTCAGCACAACTTGTAGTATGATGGTAAGAACATTTAGAAAGTTAGAAAATGGTTGGAGTGGATAGGGGGAGACGGATGACTGATTTAACGTTGACCGCAAATAAAACAAATTCAAACAATCTCTTGCGGCGGGACGTACGCTTTTTGGGGAATATTCTTGGAGAAGTGCTCGTTCATCAAGGTGGACAAGAACTTCTTGATGTTGTTGAGAAGATTCGAGAACTTAGTAAATCTCTTCGTGCTGTATACTTGCCAGAATTATATGATGAATTCAAACAGTTAATCAACACGTTAAACCCGGATAATCGTCATCAGGTTATTAGAGCTTTCGCGATATACTTCCAATTGGTGAACATTGCTGAGCAGAATCACCGCATTCGTCGTAAGCGCGATTACGAACGTTCAGCAGGTGAAACTGTACAGCCGGGCTCAATTGAGAACGTTATTTTAGAAATGAAAGAGAATCAAATATCAGAAGATGAGCTGCAAACGATGCTTTCTGGAATGTCATTAGAGTTAGTTATGACGGCACACCCAACAGAAGCAATGCGTCGTGCCATCCTTGATATTCATAAGCGAATTGCAAAAGATGTCATGCAGCTAGATAATCCGACATTAACACATCGTGAGCGTGAACAGCTTAGAGAGAAATTGTTGAATGAGATTATTACACTGTGGCAAACTGACGAATTGCGCGATCGTAAACCTACAGTAATTGATGAAGTACGTAATGGTATGTATTACTTCAATGAGACACTCTTTGATGTTCTGCCTGAAGTATATGCAGAATTAGAACGTTGTCTGGATAAATACTATCCTACGCAATCATGGCATGTACCTACTTATTTGCGTTTTGGTTCATGGATTGGTGGAGACCGAGATGGAAACCCTTCCGTAACTTCTACTGTTACATGGGAAACGATGAAAATGCATCGCGGCTTAGCGATTCGCCAATACGATCAACGCCTGCGTGAACTAATGCGTACGATGAGTTTTAGTACAAGTATCGTAGAAGTTAGTAAAGAGTTGTTGAATTCTATTGAGCAGGACCGCAGCAATGTTGTTCTTAAACATGTGCCTGAATGGAACAACTCGAAAGAACCTTATCGGGTTAAAATTATTTACATGCTTCAGAAGCTCCATAATGTTATGGAGGAAACAACGAAAGGTACTAGTGAACGATATCAGACGGCAGCTGAATTTATTCAGGATTTGAAGCTGATTGATAACAGTCTTCGTCATCATTTCGCTGATTATGCTGCAGATACGCACATTAAGAAACTTATTCGCCAAGTTGAACTATTTGGCTTCCATATGGCTACACTAGATATTCGTCAGCATAGTAAAGAGCATGAAAGTGCGATGACTGAGATATTGGCGAATATGAATATTGTTGAGGATTACAGTGCTTTAGACGAGCAAGACAAAATTGAATTGCTTAACCGTTTGCTGAATGATCCTAGGCCGTTGACTTCGCCGTATATTAGCTATAGTGAGTCTACAAAAGAATGCTTGGATGTATACCGAATTGTATATGAAGCTCAACTTGAGTTCGGTCATTCCTGTATAACAAGCTATCTTATAAGTATGGCTCAAGGCGCTAGTGATGTACTTGAAGTTATGTTGCTTGCCAAGGAAGTTGGATTGTTCCGTGAAGAAGCGAATGGTGATGTACACTGTACATTGCAAGCGGTACCTCTTTTCGAAACTATTGATGATTTGCATGCAGCTCCTCAAATTATGAGTCAGTTGTTTGAGCTGCCTATATACCGTAAAGCAGTTAGCGCTATGAACGACTTGCAGGAGATTATGCTTGGCTACTCCGATAGTAATAAGGATGGCGGGATGCTTACTGCAAACTGGGAGCTTCGCGTTGCATTGAACAAGCTAACAGAAACTGCGAAAGAACACCAAGTGAAACTGAAGTTCTTCCATGGACGTGGAGGTGCACTTGGACGCGGTGGTATGCCGTTGAACCGCAGCATCTTGAACCAACCGCCTCATACGATTGGCGGCGGGATTAAAATAACGGAGCAAGGTGAAGTGCTATCCTCTCGTTATTCTATGCAGGGGATTGCATACCGCTCCTTGGAGCAAGCGACGTCTGCTTTACTGCAAGCGGCTATGTTAGCCCGTTATCCGCAAGTTAATGTTGAGGAAAAGAAATGGGAACTTCTTATGCCAAGCATTTCAGAAACGGCGCAGAAGAAGTATCAGGATCTCATTTTCCGTGATCCAGGATTTTTAACCTATTTCAAAGAATCTACACCGCTTCCTGAGATTGGTGAGCTTAATATTGGTTCACGTCCATCGAAGCGCAAAAATAGTGATCGATTCGAGGATTTGCGTGCAATACCATGGGTATTTGCTTGGACTCAAAGCCGTTACTTACTGCCTGCATGGTACGCGGCTGGTACGGCATTGGATAAGTTCTATAACAATAATCCTGAAAATATGGCTACATTGCGTAATATGTACGAGAACTATCCGTTCTTTGCATCTATGATCGACAACCTTCAAATGGCTCTGGCTAAAGCTGATCTGCTTATCGCGAAGGGATATGCGAGCATGATTAAAGACGATAGTATTCGCGAGCGTATTTTTGCTCTGGTAGAAGAAGAATATAAGTTAACTTCAAAATTGCTGTTAGAGATTACAGGCCAACGCGAAATATTGGACAATGTGCCAGTCATTCAAGAGTCCATTCGCTTGCGCAACCCATATGTTGATCCTCTCAGCTATATGCAAGTTGAATTATTGAAGGAACTACGCGCTTTGCGTGAATCTGGTGAAGATGATCCGGTATTGCTGCGCGAAGTGCTGCTCACCATTAACGGCATTGCATCAGGTCTTCGCAATACAGGTTAATATTATAGCTAATTCGGTTCACCTTTTCATGGAAGCATGCCTTCAGAAGAAATGCAGTCATGGATAAGGAATGGTACGGTGGTCGAGTCTTGTTCCAGCAAGGCTCGGCCTTTCCTGTGTTACGTTGCAGGGATGTATGCCCTAAGCTCCGTCATATTCCTAGTAAGGATTTAAACCGATATAGCAACACGAGTAGTGAGGACGGAGGGACACTGTTGGATACGTTAGAAAGACGACTCGCGAAGTTAGCCCGGACGGGAGACACACGAGCGTTTGCCGAGATTGTCGAACTGTATAAAGACAAAATCTTTCACCTCGCATACCGTATGTTGAGTAACCGACATGAAGCGGAAGATATTGTGCAGGATACTTTTCTGCGCGTATACCGTAACTTAGATCGATATGACGAGAATCAGAAGTTCTCGACTTGGATATACCGTATAGGGACGAATCTTTGTATTGACCGTCTACGTAAGCGCAAGCCTAACTATTCGCTCGATGCGGAAATGACGGATCAAGACGGTGTAGATGGCTATGCTATGATTCCAAGTGATGATCGTACACCCGAGACGTATTTGCTTGTCAGTGAGACGCAGCGAATGATACATGAAGCGATAGAGACGCTTCCGGCCAAATACAAGTCAGTTATGATTCTACGGTACTTGCAGGACATGTCTCTACAAGAGATAAGCGATGTAATGGATATGCCGGTTACAACGATCAAAACCCGTGTGCATCGTGGACGTGAGTTTATGCGGAAGAAATTGGAGAAGAAGATTTAATAACAAGCGTAAGAAAGTTTGAAACGCTTTTTGGAACGTAACGTATCGTATATTGTTACGAAAACATTAAATAATGGGTTTAATCCGTATTATCGGACAAGAGCTGCTTACTCTATCACAAACCCTAAGAAAGGATTGGCTCAGATGGATTGCAAACAAGCCGTCTCATTGATGCATGATTTACTGGATGAAGACCTGGAGCGACAGTGTGCCTTGGACCTAAAAGCGCATATGCTTGCATGTCCGGCTTGCCGTGAGCGTTTCCGCCAGTTAGAACAAGCGGAAAGGCTGCTTTACGGATTCAATCATCGTTTGCAGCCGCCGTCGGAAGATTTGACTGAACGGATTATGGAGGCGATTCCGCGGCCGCAGCGTAAGCAGAGTCCAATGATTGCTTGGGTGAAACGTCATCCTGCCATCACAGTAGCAGCTGTTTTCTTCCTCGTCATGACGACGAGCTGGTTAAGCATGTGGAATGCTGACAAGCAGTTAATCGTCAAAGGCGATCAAATGAATATTATTATTCAAGATGACAAAGTCATTGTGCCTAGTGGTCAAGTTGTCAATGGTGATTTGACGATTCATAATGGTAAGGCGGAAGTTCATGGCGAAGTCAAAGGTAACCTAACGGTTGTTGACGGACAGGTATATCAAGCGTCAACGGCACATATCTCAGGATCGGTTCAAAAGATTGATGAGGCATTTGATTGGATATGGTACCAGATAAATAGCCTGTTCGGCAGTTCGGCGGTAGCGCCGTAGCCTGACGACATCTCGATCGATAAGCTAGCTCTCCCGTGTATATGTCTACGGGGGAGTTTTTTTTATATTCTAAGTTAAAAAGTACATATTCTTGAAGGAACTTTGTAATCTGTTGCCGAAAAGGATATAGTTAAACTAAATAGAGAAGGATTATCTTATTAGGGTCTTGGGGGTACCTTCATGGATTTTTTTGCTGAAATCGAATGGACGAATACGATTAAGAACATACTCGATATTTTAATCGTCAGTTACATCATATATAAATTACTGGTACTCATCAGAGGTACACGAGCAGTACAACTACTTAAAGGAATATTTGTGCTGGTTGTTACATGGGCTGCTAGTACGTGGCTCAATTTGTATACACTTAAATGGTTGATGAATCAGATGTTCACGTTTGGGGTATTGGCACTGGTAATCATTTTTCAACCTGAACTGCGTCGTGCGTTGGAGCAGCTTGGTCGAGGAAAGATTTTTGGTGGTCGCTCGAATACGGAGGAAGATGAGACAGGGCGTGTCATCGGAGAACTGATTAAAGCCATTAATTATATGTCTCGTCGAAAAATAGGGGCATTAATCGTGTTTGAGCGGAGTACAGGACTGAATGAGTATGTGGAGTCAGGCATTCCAATGGATTCGCGGATTAGCTCTGAACTGCTTATCAATATTTTCAGCCCAAATACACCGCTCCATGATGGAGCTGTCATTATTCAGAATAGTAATATTGCGGCAGCAGCTTGTTATTTACCATTATCAGAAAATCCCTTTATTAGTAAGGAATTAGGCACAAGACATCGTGCTGCGATCGGCATTAGCGAAGTATGTGATGCAATATCTGTTGTCGTTTCTGAGGAAACAGGGCAGGTGTCACTGGCTATTAACGGTCAAGTTGTGCGTGATATTAAAGAGGAATCACTCATTTCTAAGTTATTTGAAGAGCTGAAGCCGGATACGAAAAAGGAACGTCGTTTGTTCTGGAAGCGGAGAGGTGATCAGCGTGGATAAATGGTTAATGAACAATAACTCAGCAAAGATTATTGCGCTTGTGTTGGGCGTGCTGTTGTTTGCTGTAGTGCACCATAATGAAGATAGTGCAAATGAAGTGACACATCCCCTTATGGAAACGCGCGTTATCGATGGGGTGAAGCTGCAAGAGAGAGGTTTGGCAAGCAATCTTGTTCTTAAAGGAATAACGCCAAATACGGTCAGTGTGAAAGTAAGCGGTAAGCCGGCAGCGGTTGCGGCAGCTCTTGCTGAAGAATATAAAGTTGTTGTCGATGTTACGGGCTATGGAGCGGGCAAACATATTATTCCGTTGCGATATGATTTTCCAGATGGAGTAAGAGTGGATAGCTTGCAGCCTTCGATGGTTACGGTTGTACTTGAAGAGGTTCAAACAAAACAAGTTGATGTCGTGATAAAAACAGAGGGAACACCTAAAGAAGGATACAAAGCAGGTACGCCAATTGTAACGCCATCTAATCGTGTACATGTTTCGCTGCCTACATCACGTATGACCGAGGTTAAGTCTGTCATTGGTATGGTGAACATTGATGATGCAAGTGAGTCCGTTAAGCAGCAGCAAGTGAAGCTGACTGCTTACGATGGAGCGGGCAATGAAATTAAAGATGCAGTTATAACGCCTTCTGTCGTAGAGGTAGAAGTACCGATTACAAAACCTTTCAAAACAGTACCTTTGCAAGTTAACTTTAAAGGTCAACTGCCAGAAGGCTTATCCGTTGCCCAAGTGACACCGAGTGTGAATCAAATAACGCTGTACGGGCCGCAGGCTGAATTAGATAAGATTGAGTTCTATGATCAGGCTGTCATCGATTTAGGTAATATTAAGGCTAGCGGGCAGTACACCGTAAGTGTGAAGTTGACTGCGCCACCAAACATTGAGAAAATGGAACCTAGCGAGATTCAGGTAAATGTCGTAATATCGGAAGAGAAAGTTAGGACGTTGAAAAACATTCCAATCACGCTAACAGGTGTCAATGATCGCTTAGTAACGACTATAACAGAACCAGCATCAAGGGCTTTTGATATTACGGTTGTAGGCTCGCCAGCAGTTATCGATGCGATGCAAGCCAGCGATATTCAATTGATAGCAAATGTGAATGATCTGCCGCAGGGTAATCATGTTGTTACTCTTCAAGTGAACTTGCCGCGGTTCGTCAAGCTGACTAAATCCGAGCAGTTCACAGCGAAGGTTACGATACAGGAAAAGGGCTCGCCAACAGGCACGAATTCCAAACCTAATCCTGAACCTAACCCGGGGACAGAAGTAGAGACGGATGCCGGTGTGGATCAGACCAATCCTGATTCAACTTCGAATGAGAATTCGACAACAGATCCGCAAGAAGGGACGAATGGTTCGCCTGAAAGTCCGGATGCTGGATCGAGTTCACCAGAGGCACCAGCTACGGATGGGACAAGCTGATTACATTTGATCAATAACCAGCCTTACAAGATATTTAATGATGCTTACTAGCGTGTACCTGTAAACGATTTGCAGCACAGATAAAGAGAACAGATTGCAGATAACACAATGATACAGCTTTGCGTATACAGAAAATAACTAATTTTATCAATGGGATATAATCGAAGGGAACGAGACGAATGGGGAAATATTTTGGTACGGACGGTGTCCGCGGAGTAGCAAATCAACAATTAACAGCAGAATTGGCATATAAGATTGGACGCTGTGGCGGATATGTATTGACGAAAGAAGTATCTAAGCCACGTGTGCTTATTGGGATGGATACACGGGTGTCTGGGCGTATGCTTGAAGCATCTCTAACGGCAGGGATGCTCTCGATTGGTGCAGATGTAGTGCAAGTAGGTGTTGTATCAACACCAGCAGTAGCTTATTTGACAAAGGAACTAGGATTTGACGCAGGGGTTATGATTTCTGCTTCTCACAATCCAGTAGAAGATAACGGAATTAAGTTCTTTGGCCGTGATGGCTTCAAGCTGCTTGATGAGACTGAGAATGAGATCGAAGCACTTATGGATGCGGCAGTCGACGAGCTTCCTCGTCCAATTGGCGCAGACTTGGGCACGATCTCTGTAGATACAGAATTGAAGTGGAAGTATGTTGAATTCTTGAAGACGACAGTTAAGAACTCTTTCGCTGGCAAGCGCATCGTATTAGACGGCGCGAATGGTGCGGCGTTCGAGTTGGCTCCAAAAATTTTCCGTGATCTTGGCGCGGAAGTTATTGCAATTGCTTGTGAGCCAAATGGTTTGAACATAAACGCGGATTGCGGCTCTACGCATCCTGAGAAGCTGCGTGAAGAAGTATTGCGTCAAAAAGCCGACCTAGGCTTGGCTTTTGATGGCGATGCGGATCGCCTTATTGCTGTCGATGAGACAGGTGAAGAAGTTGATGGCGACTTTATTTTGTTAATCTGTGGCGAAGCTATGAACCGTGATGGTCGCTTGAACAACGGTACGATCGTATCGACGGTTATGAGTAACATCGGTTTCTATAAAGCAGCAGAGAAGCTTGGCTTGCAAACGGCGAAAACAGGTGTAGGTGACCGTTACGTAATGGAAGAAATGCGTCGTGGTTCGTTTAACCTTGGTGGTGAGCAATCCGGCCATGTTATTTTCCTTGATTACATTACAACGGGTGACGGTATGCTGACAGCGATTCAGCTTGTGGATACACTTGTTGGTGATGGAAAGAAACTATCAGAAGCGAAAGCTCTTATGCGCAAATATCCACAAGTGCTCGTCAATGTACGTGTACAGGATAAGAGCAAGTATGAAGGCAATGCAGCTATTCTAGAAGCAGTGGCAGCTGTAGAAGCTGAGCTTGGCGATAATGGACGTGTATTGGTGCGTCCGTCTGGTACAGAGTCTCTGATCCGTGTTATGGCGGAGGGTCCTGAAGAGGGCTTGGTAGAGGCTTATGTGAAGCGTATTGCAGATGTCGTTGAGCGTGAGCTGCAATAGTTGATTCTGAATTAGATAAGCAGACCGTTCTTTCTCGCAAGCAACTGAAGCGGGGAAGGACGGTTTTTTCGTATGTTGGGCGTTATGTCTTGTTATGTATTCATGATCATATAAAGTAGTAATTATATACAAATAATACGGCGTATATTGCAAACGAGTGAAGCAATGCATATAATTAAGAACATGTTCAATTTAAAGGTTATGGATAACGTCGAACATTGCCGTGTTCGAAATATCTTTGCAATGCGATCTATAGATTGAATACGTATTCAAAAATAGAAAGGCAGGGTAGTAGCTAAACAAGGATATACAAGCGCCAGCACTTGCAGATATGGACGGCAGCAGCAGCAAGTGGACGAGGTGGAGGTGTTCGAACCTGTTCGGCGGGGACCTCCCGGTGTACCCATCTACATCGACACGGTATAGCAGAAAACAACGAGGCAACTTGTTGGACAATGCGTATCGGCAAGGTGGAACTTGAACTTTTACATTACTATTGATCTTATAAAATATATGAGGTGGTCTGCCTCCTTACAGCATCGCACAAACGTAGACTGGACAATGATTCAGCTTCTGCTCGTTGGTGCAAGAATAGGTTCTTCCTAGTCGATATGCTGCAGGAGGGAACTACCTTCCTTCTGATGCAGTTGTCGGAATAGGTAGACCACAGCTTCTTTGCATAGGTACAGTCATAGTGTGACATTTACAACCCTTGGACGGAAAAAAGGGTCTGTATATCTATATAGCTGATAGTCCAACGAGTATGAAGGAACTTTCGTGTGCGGCGATGTCGAATGAGGCGACCCTATAACGGAGGTTACCTATTTATGTGTGGTATTGTTGGATATATTGGAGCTCGTAATTCGCAGGATGTATTGTTGGATGGACTAAGCAAGTTGGAGTACCGTGGCTATGACTCTGCAGGTATTGCTGTAACTACTGAGCAAGGATTGCAAGTTCGTAAGTCGAAAGGTCGCTTGGCGGTGCTAGCTTCTCAATTGGAAGAGAATCCATTGCGTGGAGACGCTGGTATTGGTCATACACGTTGGGCGACACATGGCAAGCCATCGGATGAGAACTCCCATCCACATACAGATGCGACGATGAAATTCTCTGTCGTGCACAACGGTATTATTGAGAACTATTTGGAGCTAAAAGAAGAGTTGATCGCTGCAGGCGTACAATTCTTGTCTGAGACGGATACAGAAGTTATCTCTCACTTGATCGCTCGTGAATACGATGGGGACATTGTGAAGGCTGTACAGCGTGCAATTCGTCATATGCGCGGTGCATTTGCACTTGGTGTGTTGACAGAGCATGAGCCAGATCGACTGGTTGCTGTACGCTGCGCTAGCCCACTTGTAATCGGTGTTGGGGAAGGCGAGAATTTTATCGGTTCTGATATACCAGCTATTTTACAATATACGCGACGCGTATATATTTTGAATGATAATGAAATGGCAGTCTTGACAAAGGACGCTGTCGAATTGATGACGATCGAAGGCAATACTATTTCTCGGGAAATGATTGTTGTCGATTGGGATGCATTGACTGCGGAAAAGGACGGATTCGACCATTTCATGCTGAAAGAAATTTACGAACAGCCGAAGGCATATCGCGACACAATGCGCGGTCGCATGCTGGATGGGTTGGAAGGTGTCAAACTTCCTGAATTGAAAGTTTTGACTCCTGAGCGCTTGAAGGAAATTCGCAACGTTCATATTATTGCATGTGGTACAGCTTATCATGCAGGATTAGTTGGCCGGATGTTAATTGAGCGTGCAGTGAAGATCCCTGTTGAAAATGATGTTGCGTCTGAGTATCGCTATCGTGATCCGATCATTACACCAGAGACGCTTGTTATCGTTGTCAGCCAATCTGGTGAGACAGCAGATACCTTGGCTGCGCTTCGTGAAGCGAAGAGATGTGGAGCGCCTGTGTTGGCAATTACAAACGTTGTCGGCAGTTCGGTTGCACGTGAAGCAGACGACACAATTGTTACTTGGGCAGGCCCTGAGATTGCAGTTGCTTCGACAAAAGCATATACGTCTCAGCTTATTGCATTCATGCTGTTCAGCCTATACTGGGCACAAGTTACAGGTCGTGCTGAAGTTGCTGAGCTTCGTCGTGAGCTTGCGGCAATGGAAGCATTGCCTGAGCAAGTAGAGAAGCTGCTTGAGCAAGCGACAGAAATGAAGCGTGTTGCTGAAGACATGGCGAAGCATGACAACTTGTTCTTCATCGGTCGTGGTGTTGACCATGCGGTTGTACAGGAAGGATCTTTGAAGCTTAAAGAGATCTCCTACATTCACTCTGAAGCGTACGCAGCGGGTGAGTTGAAGCATGGTACGTTGGCGTTGATCGAAGATGATGTTCCGGTTATTGCTTTGTTGACTCAACCAGCTCTTATTGAGAAAATGGTGAGCAATATTAAGGAAGTAAAAGCTCGTGGCGGTGTCGTGTACGCGATTACGGATGAGGCACATGCAGAGCTTGTAGGAAAAGAAACAGATGGCGTGTTTGTTATTCCGACTACACTTCCTCATTTGAGCCCGGCGTTGTCGGTTGTTCCACTTCAATTGATTGCTTATTATGCATCGCTTGCACGTGGCAATGACGTTGATAAGCCGCGTAACTTGGCGAAGAGTGTGACGGTTGAATAGGATTAATTTAGCTGTGACTTGATGTTGTCAGAAGAAAATAAAGTGTTAGACTGAAAAATAAAGTATTAGACTAGGAAAATAAAGTTGTAGACTGAGAAAATAAAGTATTAGACTCACATATACGGACATACTGCTACTAGTAGCTCTTCTACAGTCTTAGATTCGACATCCAGAATTACAACACGACTCCTCTTTTTGTGGGGCTACCTTTAGGTAGCCTCATTTTTTTATAGATTGGGAGTGGAATGAATGGCTAAGCGGAAACGTGAGATTACACAAGCTAAGATAGAACGATTTCTTAAAGAAGGAAGAGGTCAAGGTAACGGAAAGGACTATCTTCCTTGGCTTAGTGTTCAAGATGTTCCCTCACAAGGGAGAGCGACGCGCGGCATAGGTTGGACTACTGGTCGACGACATGAGCTTTTTTCCGACATCGAACGTGATTATTGTTATCTTCTGGATTATTCAGAAGGGGTAACGGATATTCGAGAGCAGTTTCCACTCCTTCCACTTGAAGAAACATTGATGATAGCAGAGAAATTAGGCGTCAAACATCCGGAAGATCCTAAGACGGGAACTCCTATCGTAATGACAACAGACTTTTTGATTACTTATAAGGATAAAGAATATGCAAGAACGGTTAAACCTGCAGCTGAGTTAGAAAATGATAGAACGATTGCAAAGTTTGAAATTGAGCGTGTTTATTGGGAGACCCATCATATTGATTGGGGAATCATTACGGAGCGTGATTTACCTAACATATTGATTCGAAATATTGAATGGATTCATAAAGAATTTTACAACGAGGATGTAACGGAATTAGGGATATTTGTTGTACAAAATATGCAAAGAATTCTATCAAATCGCCTATATGAGGGAGATACGATTGCAAGAGCCTGCTTGTCTGCTGATGAACAACTTGGATTGGAAGTAGGCACATCCCTTGCGATGTTCCGTCATTTTATAGCACGTAAGATTTGGTCGGTTAATATGTTTGAAAGAATTATTCCAACGCAAGCAGCCATTGATTTTGAAGTACATACAACAATAGAAAGATTGGCGAAAGGTGGGTGAATGAAATGAAATCGCTCTATGAAAATATGGTTCTTGAGTGGCATGTGGCAGATGAGGAGGATCATTACATCGAACGTATTCTATGGATTTCTCCTGCTAGAGATACTGTCATTAGTATTGCAATGAACGACGATAAAGCATTTCCGATTATGAAAACCTACTCTGAGTATACGGCTGGTATAGAGTCCAACCTTTGTAAACAAATCGAGTGGATTAACACAAGTGTCCCTTTATTAGATTCTGCTATAGAGCCCGAACATTTGAGTCTACGTGATAAATCATGGGATGCAATCAAGGATATTGTAAGTGATGAGCCAGGCTGCTTCGATAAACGTTATAGGGGATCTTGTGTAAGAGAAGCACAAGAACGAACAGGTCTTCATAAGAGTACCATTTATCGTTATCTGCGGAGATACTGGCAAGGTGGGAAACTGAAAAATGCACTATTACCCCACTATACGAATTGCGGAAATTATGGAGCAGACAGAACACCGACTGAGGTAAAGCGAGGACGGCCAAGGAAGTTTCAAGATGAACCGACGGGTATCAATATCGATGAGGAAACGAAGCAATTACTTCGCTCCGGTATTCGCTTGTTCTATAACAGCAAGGATAAGGCACCACTTAAGCACGCTTACCAGAAGACCTTGGAAAAGTTCTTTGCTACCGGATTCCGTCAAGATGGTCGCGCTCTTGTACCTGTGCTGCCTCCCACTGACAAGCTACCAACCTTCGGACAATATAAGTATTGGTTTAAGAAAGAAATGGATTTGGAGAACACATTAACAAGTCGACATGGGAAGAAACGATTTGCTTTGGATTACAGACCAATACTGGGTAGTTCTACGTTTGAAAGCTTTGGTCCGGGTTCTAGGTTTCAAATAGATGCTACGATCGCAGACGTTTACTTGGTTAGTGAATATAGACGTGAATGGATTATTGGGAGACCTATCATTTACATCGTAATTGATGTGTTCAGTCGCTATATTTGCGGTATTTATATTGGGCTTGAGGGTCCAAGTTGGATCGGTGCCATGATGGCACTAGCAAATACAACAACGGATAAAGTCCAATTTTGTGCTCAATATGACATCGATATTAGTCAAGAAGAATGGGTGAGCAGCCATCTGCCGCAGAAGCTTACAGCGGACCGTGGTGAACTTGAAGGCACAAAGCCAAGTCATCTTATCGATATATTAGGAGTAGATGTGGAGAATGCGCCTCCTTATCGAGCTGATTGGAAAGGTATCGTGGAGCAACAATTTCGATTAACGAATTCGAGAAGCATCCGCTTTATTCCAGGAGCTATAAAAGAACGTTATAGAGAGCGCGGAGAACGTGACTATCGTCTGGATGCCAAGCTGACACTACGCGAGTTTACGCAAATTATGATACATAATGTTCTCTATCATAATAATAATCACCACATGTTGTGGTATGACAGAAATGAATTTATGGTTGCGGATGAGGTCGCTCCCGTCCCTAGTGAGTTGTGGCATTGGGGAGTTATTAATCGTAATGGCCGTCTTAAGAAGCAACCGGATCATATTGTGAAGCTGAATTTAATGATTCAAGGAGAGGCAACTGTAACAGCGGCTGGGATTCAGTTCAAGGGCATGCATTATAGTTGTGACTTGGCGTTGCGAGAGCAGTGGTTTGTGAAAGCACGAGCCGGGAAAACATGGCGAGTTAAAGTCTGTTACGATCCTCGTTCTACAAACGAGATTTACTTGTGGTTAGATGAAGGACGTAGCTTTGAAACATGTACGCTATTAGAACGGGAAGAACGTTATCTTGATAAAAGAATTGAGGAAGTAGAGGATCTACTAGAAATTGAAAGATACCAGGGCCGGCATCAGGAAGTAAACAACATGCTATCCAAAATTGAACTTGATGCTCAAATGAAGGCCATTGTAGATATGGCATCTCAGAAAACAAATGAGGCAATCCAACATAGCGAAGAAAGTAATCATAAGCGTGTTAAAGGCACTAGGCAGCGCCGTTCCAATGAGAAACTGTTAAATCGAGAACAAGAAGTTTTCCACTTATCTGATCGGGTAGTAACCCCAAAGAACTCAGAGAATAATGTGATTCCATTAAAGCGCGATGAGGGTGTGGAGCAGCCGATATACATTCCTCCTGCAGATAAATTATCTAAAATCAAAGCATATTTGCTTGAAGATGGTGATGACGAATGAGTGAGTTCGATGTTCCGTTATTTCATTTCAGCCGCGGTGAATTTGTAGAGGCAGATTATCAAGATCCTTTACTGGAAGACTATCGAAAAAAATCCGTTATTAGAAGCTCTTCCGCCAATATGGGACGATAAGACGGTAGTCAATAAATTAGCATCTAAGCCAATCTTTTATGCTTCAGAGCGTGATCTGCCTGTTCACGTGCGTTTACATTGCGTACAACGTATTTCTCGTAGTTTCTTTCGGCCATTATCAAGGCATTTAGAATTACAACAGAGTATTTCACGGCTCATTCGAGATGGTTATGTAGGTCGTAATCCTCTTACTCCCAATTATGCATTTAGGGCTCGTAGAGACGCCTATGATCTCATTATGAAGGGCAATACAAGTGGATATCCCGTGAACACACCAACTTCAGCTGGATTTGCGTTAGTTGGTATATCAGGAATCGGTAAATCCAGTAGCTTATTACGCATTTTACAAATGTACCCTCAAGTTATTTTACATCGTAAATATAAAGGCCAAGATATGCCGGCTCCTTATCAAATTGTATGGCTGAAGATGGATTGTCCGCATGACGGATCTATAAGAGGTTTATGTCTTAATTTTCTTCTTGCCGTCGATAGTCTGGTTGGAACTAGATACTACAAGAAAAATGCAACAAAGAACCCTGACGAGTTGCTTCCATTAATGGCGCAGGCTGCAGCTGTTCATTGCCTAGGTGTTCTCATCATTGATGAAATTCAAAATCTTCAAGAGGCCAAAGATGATCGAGCAGCGCAAATGCTTAATTTCTTCGTTCAATTAGTGAATACGATAGGACTACCAGTAGTTCTTGTGGGTACCTATAAAGCTCTGCCTGCACTTAATGGAGAGTTTCGCAATGCCCGGCGTAATAGTGGTCAGGGTGATGCTACGTGGCATCACTTTAAGAAGGATGAGGAATGGACTTGGTTGCTGGAAGGTCTGTGGAAGTATCAATGGACAGACGAAAAAGTATCGCTTGATCAGCAATTTATCGATGTCATGTACGACGAGTCACAAGGGATTTCAGATATTGCGATCAAACTGTTTATGCTGACTCAGTGGCGAGCTCTAGATAAAGAAATATCTCATATTACATCTGAGTTAATTCGTTCTGTTGCTAGGGATCGCTTCACCTTAATTCGACCTGCCCTGGAGGCTTTGCGTTCCGGTAAGAAGAAGCAAATTCAGAAGTTTGCAGACATCTACGATAGTGTTTCTATTGATGATTACTTAGATAGAATCGAAGCTGAGCAAAGGCAAGCAGAACGTCTTGAAGTAATAAGATCAGAACTTGGCTATGACGTAACAGAGCAAACCAAGAATGAAATAAGTGCATGGCTCGTTGATGCAGGTATTGAGTTAGCTGCTGCGCTTCAATCAGCAAATGAAGTAGTAAAGACGCATTTGCATGAATTGGACACGATAGATCTGCATAAAGAGGCTTTGAAGTATGCGCTTCAGCAGCAGAACACAGATGTGAATAAATTACCTTCCAAACAGGGAAAGGGCAAGTCGAAGGTGATGCCGACAGAGCCTAATGATCTACGCTTAATTGTATCCCAAGGGAAAAAGAAGAAGTTATCTTCATACGATTCATTACAGACGGCTGGTTACATCAAAGATCCGTTAGAGTTTATTGGATAAGGTTGTGTTCAGATGAATGAACGGTGTGAGCTTCCCCTTCCATACCCAGATGAACTCTTATACAGCGTTGTCGCACGGTATCACTTACGAGCAGGCAATAGCAGTGCCAAGTGTACGCTTAGGGAAGTGTACGGCACAGAGAATGTCATTCCAACCACGGATCTACCGAGTCATTTGGATTCATTGAATGCTATACAACCTATCTCCGTGGATCAGTGGATTGATAATCATACTTTCTATCCGTACTATGCTTCTTTCATGCCAAGAGATCGTGCCCTTCTATTACGTCAACTAATGAAGAGCTCAGACGGATCGGGTATACATGCTCTGGTTGGTATTACAGCTAGCACTATTTCTAGAAACAGTCATTTACACTTTTGTACGACCTGTTATGAAGAAGACGTTCAGAGATTGGTGAGCCTTATTGGCACCGTGTGCATCAGCTTCCAGGTGTGAAGGTTTGTCCTACACATGGTTACGCTCTGCAACGAATTACGAGTCCTATGTCCGAGCGTCATGGGCTAACTGCTCTCCCAATATCCAGAGATAAGTTTGAATCCATACCGATCATTATGAACTTGAATGAGCGCGTAAAGGGACAATTATTAAGGATTGCTTCGGACATCCAATTGCTTATACAGATGCAGGATACTCAAGTTTTCTATAACTCTAGACGCTTATTGATGCATCGCTTGTCTGATATGGGATTGGTGACACCGGGAGCGCGTGTTAGGCAGCGTAAACTACAAGAACAATTCGTTACTTTCTACGGGAGAGAACTGTTAAACATGCTGGAATGTGCGCCACAGCAAAACGATCACAGCTGGCTTGCTAGTGCTACAAGATCAATGCGAAATGTGGTGCATCCCTTACGCCTAATGCTTTTATTACGGTATTTGTATGGTTCATTTTCAGAGTTCTTAAAGCGGTCTGATCAAGAACTAGCTCTTTTTGGTAAAGGTCCCTGGCCATGCTTGAACAAAGCGGCGGGTCACTACAGGGAAGATATTATAAAGGAGTGCAAAGTTACTCGCTGCTCGGATACTGGACAACCTGTTGGAACATTTCATTGTGCATGCGGCTTCTCGTATTCAAGGAGAGGACCGGATCAGTCAGAGGATGACAGATTTCGCAGAGGTCGGATTAAGTCGTTTGGTTCGTTATGGGAAGCTAGACTCAAGGGATATCTGCAAGCAGGCCTGTCCTATCGTTCAACAGCTATTAACCTTGGTGTCGATACGAATACCGTCATTAAATATGCCGACGGAAACACCACTAGACATACATGCTGTTTAAAAGTAACAGGAAAGAAGAACAAGGTAAAGAAACCGTCTACATTAAACGGATGCAAGCCTGTTCGCGTGGACTGGGAACTCCGTGATTTAGAGCTAAGTTGGCAGGTTGAGGAGACATGTAAGGAGCTTATGAATGATCAATCTAGGCCAGTTAGAGTTCGTGTAGCAACTATAGGGAAACGAATTGGTAAGTTGAGCGTGCTTGAAAAGCATAAAGATAGGCTTCCTATTACGATGAACATTCTATCGAATTATTTGGAATCTGTATCACAGTTTCAAATTCGAAGAGTACGCTGGGCTGCTAAACAAATGAATGGTAAATGGCCTTTGAAGAAATGGAAGCTTGTAAAGAAAGCTGGACTTCGACCAGGATATTCTCCAGAGGTGGAGGATGAGATTAGTCGTTGTATCAGTTATAACACGCTTATATCCCCACTTACATCAACTGAGGTGACACAATGGCTGCATTAACGTTGAGACCCTGGCCATTTCCAGAGGACCAGGAAGCTGAATTATATTGGTTTGGATCGCCTTATATGGACTACAAAGAGAACTGGCGCATACGAGTCGCATTTCGCACATCTTCTACGAACATTAAGGTAGTATCCTATCCATGGGGAACGCTTCCTGACTTACGTATTGGACGACTCTATACAAAGGGCAAGTATGATCCTGTAAAGCCATTAAGCGGCTCTGCATATAGCTTATTAATAAATAAGCTAAGCCAAGGTACTGTTGTAAACAGCTTCAAATTGCCCAAACGGTTAATAGATTTAAACAAAAACCCTGAACTCGGATTACAAAACATTATTCAATTTAAAGTAGATTCACTCACCTATTGTATTCCTGTCATAGAGTTCATTCGGGCCATGTTTGTAAACTCAAAAAACATGGCGTTACATTTGCTTCAGCCTCATGGATTAGAACTGCTTGTTGATCAAAGTGAAATGTATGGCGACGTACTTCACTTCGATATGAGTGCACGTGTCCCTGCTAAATTAGCGATCGATAGTAATGCACGACACCTATCGTGGATCTACATGGATGCAAGGATACGAGCGATGTGGGACTCTGTATATCAACATTTGTTCAGTCAGGCCATTAAGAATTCACCGCAGAATCCTCAAGCCGCTCTTAAGAAGGGGATTCCACTGGGTATTGATTTAACGGAAATAGGTCCTTTACAAATACATGTTCGAGGAGAACAGTTCATTGATTATATTTTAGTCAAAGAGATCATTGGCTTCAGTGGATTCGAACATCCACATGAGAAAATCTCGTTCTGGCACCCGTCTAAGAAGAGACGAGAATCGACTTTTGGTGATAAACAAGTTCGACTAACTTCAAGAGCAGACAATGATAATTACATACTGAACGATGAAAGTGATCATGCGAAAGAGGATATTCATCAAGATGTCTTGGAAGCTCCACCTACCTTTATGCATTTTTCAAACATTCCTGTCGTATCTACACGTAGACAACATGTAAGACAATCCAATACGGGACAAGATGTTATTTTTAACTCAGGTAGAGGTGGCAAGACTTCCGGGGCACAAGAAGAAGTAAGTACACAGGAGTCTGTAGTCGGTGGTGACACATCTCCTATAGACTTTCAAACGCTCGAAACGATTCCGGCCTCAGAGGGAATTGGTTTGGAGTCTTTTTTCGAGATGATTCAGTTATTAAAGCAAACGTTTCCTGTTAAGGTTAGCATGTCTATATTGCGGATACCTCCAGGTAGACGTTTTTCCGTATGTCCCAATGGAGCTCGTAGGACTTGCGCTGTTGTGCAGATTACGAGTGCAGTGAGTACAGCATACATACTAGAAGTTGCTAGACCTGACAATTGGTCGATATCGACTCTGATTCTTCGTCCATCACAGCAAGCTTCGTTTAAGGTGATTGAGGATAATATTAAGCAACTCCTAGAAGGATTAGTTCATAAGGGCGGTCATTGGGATCGAAAAGTACTTGAGCGGTGCAATGGTGTGAGTGTTGAGAAGCTGAAGCATTATCAGAATGATACAGCTATAGAATGGGCTTCTCGTTTGATGAGTAAGATTTTATAAATGAGTGAAAAGTTAACTTATAAAGTAAAAGGAGTAACGAGTCAATGGTGGACTATTTTTTATAGTGAGAGTATAATTTAGTCCAAGGTTATATAATAACCTTAAAAAGCAAGGAAAAGTTGGTGGTATAAGTGGTTGATATTTATGAACAATACGTCCATTTGACTCGTTTAGCTCTGGAAGGCAAACAAAAAGATGTGAAAATGCTGGCTCGAAAAAATATGCGTTTATTTATGAAAACACGTCCAGATATTGCAGAAGTACTTGAAAAAGTACTAAATAATACTGCTAACAGCACAAGAGCGTTTAATGATGATATGTTGTCTCCACTACCTGTAGATATGGATAGTCGATTAGAGCTCCTTAAGAGAGATTATATTGATTTTGAAAGCGATCCGGTTTGGCCAGAGGCTGTATACTCAGAATTGGAAGCTATTATTAAAGAGAGAGAGCGCTTGAGTGAATTAACATCACGAGGACTGGCACCAACAAGGACGGTTCTTTTTGTTGGGCCACCAGGTGTTGGAAAAACATTAGCTGCCAGATGGTTAGCATATCAATTAAAGCGTCCACTTCTTACTTTAGACTTAGCTGCTGTAATGAGTAGCTACTTGGGGAAAACAGGTAACAATATAAGGGCTGTAATTAACTATGCACAACGAGAGTCTTCCATTCTTCTTCTTGATGAACTCGATGCTATAGCCAAACGAAGAAATGATGATTCTGAAGTAGGTGAGTTAAAAAGATTGGTAACAGTTCTATTGCAGGCTGTTGATGAATGGCCAGCCGATGGACTGCTCATTGCAGCTACTAACCATCCTGAATTACTGGATCCTGCGGTATGGAGACGTTTTGAAAGGGTTATTCATTTTCCAGTTCCTTCTTCAGCGGATATCGCTTATACAATTAATTCATTAATATCCACTGAAGATGAAGTCATGCCAAAAAACTTAATTGAAATTTTGTCAATTGCACTTGAAGGGGTCTCGTTTTCGGAGGTTGTTCGTCAGTTAAATATAGCTCGTAGAGATAGCGTAATTAAACAAATTAGTTTGCAACAGTCTTTTGAAGAGCTTATTAACAAAATTAGTCTAGATATCGATCGTAACAAGAGAATAGAGTTTGCTGTTAAGTTAGTGCATAATGGGCAATCACAGAGAAGAGCTTCTGAAATAACAGGTATTTCACGTGATACAATTCGAAAGCATATGAAAACTGTGGGACATAAATCTGAGGGGGTTGAGCATTAATTATGGCTAGAGAAAATAATTTTCTTTTAGGTAATGGTGAGCACTTAACAAATACAGTGAATGTTCCTCGTAGAGGCGGTAAAAAAATACCGCCTTACTCTTTTCCAACAGCTCAAAAGCATTTTTCTCAATGGCTTGGTGATGCAAATGAAAAATTTAACAAAATGAGCAGTTCAGCTTGTCCTAATGATGAAGTTACTGCCTTAGTCACTATGCACCCACGGTATATATCTAAAAGTGACTTTCCAATAGAACTTTTAGATACTGTTGGTTTGCGTGCTGTTGGCGGACGTTCCAAAAGAATAAAGCCAATGCAATGGGGCATAGAAAAACATCCTGAGGAAGCAGTAACTGATCAAATTTTCGTAATGGGAAAAAGAAGTGATTTTACAACATGGTATAGAGAGATAAATAACTGGACTGAAGCTGTAACCGGGGCAAAGCATTTAAGTCATATTGAGGATTTATCTGCTCACATCGGAGTAGATAAAGTACAAGCACTACCTGAAAATCGTGATGAGTACTGTCTGGAAGTTGTCTTTCATGAAACTTCAGCAAGTACGCTTGATATGTTTGAATACTATGCAAAAGAATGTGATGCTTATCCAATTTTTGATCGTAAGCGTGAATCTAAAGGACTCATTTTTCTTCCTGTATATGCTTCTAAAGAGAATGTTCATAAACTTGCTGACTTTTCGTATATTCGTGTTGTGAGATCGATGCCAACACTTAGACCGTTGCAACCTGAAGTATTACGAAAGGTCCAATCTTTTCCTATAAAAATGAATATTGAGCCTAGTGTAGATCAAGCTTTAAGAGTAGCTATATTCGATGGTGGGATTCCTTCAAGTATTAATCTATCACCTTGGGTAAATTTAATTGAGCCGCCTGGGATAGGAGCAGCAGTTCCAGAGTATCAGGAACATGGGTTAGCAGTAACTTCAGCTTTTTTATTTGGGCCATTAGAGCCTAATAAAGGTGCAGAACGACCTTTATGTCATGTTGATCACATAAGAGTTTTAGATGATAAAACAGGAAGTAATGGAGATTTTGAATGTTACGACGTACTAGATAGAATCTTACATGTTTTAGATAATAACAGTGAACCATATCATTTTTTGAATTTTAGTGTTGGTCCCGATATTCCCATTGAAGATGATGAGGTTACTGGTTGGACTGCAAGCCTGGATGAGAGACTTTGCGGTGGTAGTTCACTTACAACTGTGGCAGCAGGTAACTCTGGGAATTTATGCTCGGTGAGTGGCTTGAACAGGATTCAGCCCCCTTCAGATGCAGTAAATGTTATGGCTATAGGAGCATGTGATAGTGTCAGTTCACTTTTCTGGAAAAGGGTAGATTACAGTTCAGTTGGCCCTGGACGTAGTCCTGGACTGGTTAAGCCAGACGGTCTTGTATTTGGAGGCAGTCAGCACAGTCCGTTTTATGTATTAGAATCTACGGATCCTTATACGATAAAGGGAACCATGGGAACTAGTTTTGCAGCTCCTTATGGTTTAAGATCAGCTGCTGCGGTACGAGTCCAATTAGGAAATAGGTTTTCTCCATTAGCCATTCGTGCGTTGCTCACCCACAGGGCGGAATCAGAGGATCATTCTCTTACTGAAGTAGGATGGGGACGATTGGAAACAGATTATAATAAACTGATTACATGTGATGACGATGAGGCATTGATAGTCTTTCAGGGTGAATTACCTGTTGGCAGTCATTTAAGAGCACCAGTGCCATTACCTAGTGGAGATTTAGAAGGTATGATTGGGATTACAGCGACGTTAGTTATAGCTCCAGAGGTGGATCCGAGTTATCCTAACACATATACTCGAGGGGGGTTAGAGGTTACTTTCCGCCCGGATTCTACAAAAAGAAAAATTAGTAAAGAAGGGAAAGTTCCTCTCCATGCAAATTCCAAATCATTTTTCAATGTAAAGAATTTATTTGGATCAGGGGCGTATGAATACGAATTACGTGACGAGGGACATAAATGGGAACCTTGCTTAAAAGTAACTCAACAATTTAAATCTGCTTCGCTTAATGCTCCTTGTTTTGATATCTATTATCATCATCGAGGAGAAGGGATGAAATTGAAGGAACCAGCACCAATACAATATGCTTTGGTCGTAAGTATTAAGGCTAATAAGGTTGTTGATCTGTATGACCGAGTCCTTAGGACTTATTCGAATATTTTGATTCCTCTTCGACCACAAAACAGAATTCAAATTCGGAGTTGAGAAAAGGATAACAAATTGAGCTAATTTAGAAATAGGTAGCTGGGAGGTTTTTGTTTGCTGTTACAAGAAATTCAAGAGGTAGAAATGACTCCAGAGGAAGAGCTTCAAGAATATATAAAACGATTGGGAATATTAGTATCCGAATACATAGGTTTTTCTATACAGTTTTCTTTAGAAAAATCTAATATCAGCGAGTCGGTGGATGAAAAGGAAATAAGCTTGGGTCTACATGTAAATGATATTATTAATATTTCTGGGTTAATGGATGAAGTGATTACGGATGTAATATCAAAATTGATTTACGTAATGCAAAATGCAATTAATAAGACGGAGACTTTGGATTATGATCTTTTTCATAATTTAACCGCTGAGGTCTCGCTCTCATTAATTTTTGAAGACTATGTTAATAATAATGCAATCGGAAAATTTAATAAAATAAATTTCCTTAATGATTTGAGGGAGATTAGCTCACATACCTACGAGTCTAGTAGTGTAGATGTAGGTATTGTATATTGTCCTAACAATGAAGCACTTAAAGATTTGAAAAAAATTAAAGATATAGAGTATATAAAACTAAGCAGTGCAATTACAATAAAAGAGTTTTTCTTAAATGAAAAACCGTTCTTGAAGTTAATTGATAAAAAATCGCTAGCTATTGCAGTAGATCATAACTTTAATGTGTTTGCCATACTTAGAAAAAAAGAAGGAAGTAAAAGTCTCTATTCAATATTTGAAAACTCATTTAATGAATACGGTTCTAATCATGTAACAAAGAAAGTTATTGCCAGTTTCCTCCAGCCGCTTGAAGAAAGACAGCATCTATCCTCATCAGAGAAAGAATTTCAGAACTTCTTATTGGAAAAAATCAAGAGAAATATTACATTTTTCGAAAACAATAATAATGCTCAAGTACCTAAGTTCAAATATATTGATGTACAAAATAAAAAAATAAGCTTCCATACTGGGAATAAGTTTGTAATTTCTTATTACAACGGAACTTGGAAATTAAAACATTACAATTCACTTTTTGCACATATCTTATACAGGTCCTTAGTGACACAATTATCACATTTTTTGTGGTTGGAACAAGACGAATTTGAAAATTTCATAAAACGTTTATCATCTAATGTGTCTAAGCTTCTACACTGCATGAAAAATTTATCAATTAGCAGTTGTAGCTCAATCTTTGTGATTCTTGATAATCCTGAAATTAGTTACAGTCTTTCTACCTCGCAAGTTAAAAACTTACTTAAAAAAACAGCACTTCTACGTAAAGTAAATATAAATAAGAATTTTATAAACGCTATAAAACGAAAAAGTAATCATCTGAATATAACGGACATTGATCCTTATTTGCTTGACTCACTTTCTACAGTGGATGGTGCGGTTATCCTAGATACAAATTTTAATATTTTAAGCTTCGGGGAGACAATTCAGGTTAACAATAAAGATTACTCAGATACTTTCGGGACTGGAACACGAGCTAGTAGGGCGGCTTCCGAATATGGACTTTCAATTAAGGTTTCTGAAGATGGAGATATTAACTTATTTAGAGATGAAGAAAAGCTACTCACTCTTTAGGTTAAGCGGCTATTATCTTGTTTGCGACAAATTATATGATGTAAATATTATCGATAGTAGTATTTTACCTATAACGGAGGTATGTAAGTGCCAATTCCTGAAAGTCAACTTGAAACTTGGGCTCACCAAGTGGACTGTCAACACAAAATCAAACAACTTTTTTAAGGGCTTTTCTTTTATAATTAACTGGGCTCATATAGCCTAATGTCCCATGTATGCGGTGCTTGTTATACCAATTGACATAGTCATATAACTCCAACGTAAGATGTTGCAGGCTCTGAAAATTCATTTGGTTAATAAACTCTGTTTTCATTATTTTAAAGGTAGCTTCAGCAACGGCGTTGTCGTAAGGACAACCTTTCATGCTTAATGAACGGCTAATCTGGAATGTAGCCAATGTCTCATCGATTAACTTATTCTTAAACTCACTACCACGGTCAGTGTGGAACAATTGAATCTGTCGCAAATCTCCTTCCACAGAAGCAAATGC
>NZ_KE383841.1:12179-33313 GCF_000422445.1 Paenibacillus assamensis DSM 18201 | reverse complement strand
ATTTTGCAGTCGAAAATAAAGTTTCTGTCATTAGATTGGAACAGTTAGCGAATATAAGACAGACGACAAGAACAAGTCGTAAAAACGAAAAGAATCTACATACATGGTCTTTCTATCGCCTATCTTCTTATATCGAGTACAAGGCGAACTTAGCAGGAATCAAAGTGGAGTATGTGAATCCTGCCTATACTTCGCAAATATGTCCGAAATGTTCCGAAAAGAATAAAGCAATAGATAGAAGGTATATGTGCGCGTGTGGATTCAAGAAACATCGTGATGTGGTGGGTGCTATGAACATTCGTTATGCACCTGTGGTTGGCGGTAACAGTCAATCGGCCTAAGCATCTATATGATCTGGCTTAGGAGGGGCGATGGCACGCCCTAATCTTAGCAGTTGTCCAAAACAGAAATGGACTGCGGACGCAAAACTAGCTAAGAATCCCAGTCACTTTAGTGACCTTACGGCTTTAGCCGTGGGAGTGTCAATTATAATAAGCGGCAGGGAAGCTGTATCTGAAATAAACCCGCTAGCCATAATAAACGGCAAGATCATAAGCTCGTCAAATTTTAATGCCCGGACCATAGCGAATACAATTGGGGTCAAAATAAGGGCAGCTCCATCGTTTGCAAAGAAAGCAGATACAGCAGCTCCTAGCAAAATGACGTAGGTGACATAAGGTATCCATTCCCTTTAGCTATACGCGCCATATGAAGCGCTGCCCATTCAAATAGTCCAATCTCGTCTAAAATAAGGGAAATAATGATAATTGCAACGAAGGCAAGCGTTGCATTCCAAACTATACCGGTAACATCCCATACATCCTGCAAGGTAACAACTCCGAAAAGAAGGGCTATAACAGCGCCACCTACGGCAGAATACCCGATATTTAATCCTTTTGGCTGCCAGATGACCAAAATAAGTGTAGCAATGAATATAAACACAGCAAGTGCCAGCATTTCTTCCTCCTTGAAATTCTTACAACAATGTGGATTTAAGTAAACGATTTCTGATAAAGATGTATCTTGTAGCGAGATCGCTATAAAGCATCATTTTATCCAGAGTCTATTATACAAAGATGCTTCAATAAGTAAACTATGTTATTCAAGGAGTGTGTGCATCTATGTAACCTTGATAGGTGATACATACAACGCCTGATGCTTGCAGAAGGATGTGAAAGTATCGGCTGTCCCTTGGTAATAATGTGAGGAGTAAGTGGAAAAATAAGTTTAGCGCTAGTCTTTGTCCCCGAACCATTTCCTGCTATAATACTACATTCAGTATGTATATTTGTTGCTTAACCTTGCTTATCTTTAACCAGCATGAATCAGCTGCATGTGGATTGCAGTCAGTTCATGTTTTCTATAGAACTTTTGTAATTGCAACTATTAAGTAGCGAATAACAATAGTGGAGGTATTTATGTCATGAGCGAAACGAATCAGGAATATATCGTAATCTCGGCTGCGAGGGAAAACAATCTAAAAAATGTATCATTACGAATTCCAAAGCGTAAGATTACAATCTTCACAGGGGTATCCGGCTCTGGTAAATCATCAATCGTTTTCGATACAATTGCCGCAGAGTCCACGCGGTTGCTGAATGAGAACTTCAGCATGTTCGTGCGTACTTTCTTGCCACGCGCTCCACAACCAGACGCGGATGCGATCGAGAACTTGAGCATGGCTGTAATTGTGGATCAAAAGCGGTTAGGCGGAGGTTCCCATTCTACGATGGGCACCATTACCGATATTTCTCCTATTCTACGTCTGCTTTTTTCTCGTGTAGGTGAGCCCTATGTTGGACAAGCGAACATGTTCTCATTTAACGATCCGCAAGGTATGTGTCCAGATTGCAATGGGATTGGCCGCAAATTAGGTGTTGATATGAGCAAGGCTGTAGATATGACCAAATCGTTGAACGAAGGGGCCATTATGCTGCCTGGTTATAACGTGAACGACTGGGAATGGAACATGCTTGTGCAGTCTGGATCCTACGATCTGGATAAGAAGCTGAGCGAGTATCCGGATGAGGACCTTCAAGAATTGCTGTACGGTAAGGCACGGAAAGTGAAGATGGATTTCGCTGGTAAGGAAATGAATGTTACAGTAGAAGGTGCCCTTGAGAAGTTTACGAACAAATACATTAAGCAAGATGTAAAGACGAAGTCCGAGCGTACACAAAAAACGGTTGCACCATTTATAACCGAGTGTTCATGCCCTAGTTGTCACGGTGCGAGACTAAGTCAAGCTGCACTCAACTGTAAAATTAATGGACTCAACATTGCAGACATGTCCTCTATGGAGGTTGGTCAACTCATTCGCGCTATTCGGGAAATAGACGATTCTGTTGCCGCTCCCGTTATTAAGTCGTTGACGGAGCGATTGCAGCATCTGGTGGATATTGGACTAGATTATTTGACACTTGACCGTGAGACAGATACCTTGTCAGGTGGCGAATCACAGCGCGTCAAGATGGTCAAGCACCTGAGCGGCAGTCTGGTGGATGTCACTTATATTTTTGATGAGCCTAGTGTTGGCTTGCATCCGCGTGATGTGCACCGCCTAAATGAACTGCTTCAGAAGCTGCGCGACAAAGGCAATACCGTGATTGTCGTCGAGCATGATCCAGATGTCATCAAGGTGGCCGATCATATCGTTGACGTCGGTCCTCACGCGGGAAGCCGTGGCGGCACAATCGTATATGAAGGAAGCTATCAAGGCCTTCTAGAGGCAGATACACTGACAGGTACCCATATGAAACGTCCGCTCCAACTCAAGCAAGATTGCAGGCAGCCTTCTGGCAAACTATCTATCAAGGATGCCACACTGCACAACTTGCGCAACGTAAGTGTTGATATCCCCACTAGAGTGCTGACCCTAGTTACGGGTGTTGCTGGTTCAGGCAAGAGTACGCTGATTAACGATGTATTCCTTAGTCAACATCCAGATGCGATTGTCATTGATCAATCCGCAGTAGGTGTGTCAACACGCTCGAATCCTGCAACTTATACCGGTATTATGGATGATGTGCGTAAGGCATTTGCTTCCGCCAATAAGGTCAGCGCAGGCTTGTTCAGCTTCAACTCCAAGGGTGCTTGTGAGAACTGCCAAGGACTAGGTGTTGTATATACCGATCTTTCTTTCCTCGACAGTGTGAAACTGCCATGTGAAGTGTGTGGAGGTAAACGCTTCAAGGAAGAGGTGCTCGAATACAAGCTGAATGGGAAATCTATTGCAGAAGTGCTGGAGATGACAGTGGAGCAAGCATTGGAGTATTTCCGGCTTAAAGAAGTAGTACGCAAGCTGCAAGCAATGAGTGATGTGGGGCTGAACTATATTACGCTCGGCCAACCTCTCAGCACGCTGTCTGGAGGGGAATGCCAACGAATCAAGCTCGCAAGCGAACTGCACAAGCAGGGAAGTATCTACGTGATGGACGAGCCGACGACAGGCTTGCACATGTCAGATATCGGTCATATCGTGGAGATTATGAACCGACTGGTTGATGCGGGCAATACGGTGATCGTCATCGAGCATAACATCGATGTGATCAGCCAAGCCGATTGGATCATTGATATGGGACCGGACGGAGGCAGCAAAGGCGGCCACGTCGTGTTTGAGGGTCAACCGATGCAGATCATCCATGCGGAGCAGTCGATTACGGGAAAATATTTAATGTAAGCATCTGTGTAACATGAAACGGTTTCTTGTTGCTTATCTAGGTGGAATAGGGTACTCCAATAGTCATTTTATGACTTGCGGGGCACCCTATTTTTAAATATTTTTTCAGTGTAGCAACTATAATCCATTATAAAAAAACGATATTTATATATTCGTATATTTGTATATAGACTTGCTAATCGGGCTGTGTTATTTTGATTAGTACCAAGCGGTACTTAAGTAATAGATTACTAGGTATCACAATTGGAATAATCGTTTTAGGAGGAGAAATAGTTGAAAAAAATGTTCAGTGTTATTATGACGCTAGTACTATTTCTAACGGTAGTAAATATCCCGCCTGTTCATGCTGCGCCAAGCAAATACACAGGCGGTATACTGGATGGATCAGCTATTCAAGTCAGTAAAACAGTCGGTCAGCCTTCTGGTGCAGGTGTTACCCAGATAACGGATAATAATGCAGCTTCCTATGCTCGAATCGACTCGACTAACTTTGTTTGGTATACGTTCAGCTCCCCAAAAGATATCACATCTCTCATCCTAAAAAGTGAAGATACAAGGTCCGTAATCCGTTTCTATGACAGTAATAACAATCTACTGTATACGTACAACTCGATCATAAATGATGGCGTACAAACGCTGCCGATCCCAGTTAAAAATGTGAGCACGGTTGTGTTAAAACCATCTAAAGTCGATCATGTATTTGAGTGGAATGTCTTTTCAAAAGCACCTGTCCCACCAAGTCCTACAAAAATAAACTGGATCCAAGGTGGAGATAAAATAGTAACTTTCGATTGGAGCAACACCGCTGCTGCACACTATACGATTAAACGTGCAACAACCTCTGGTGGCCCATTCACCATACTTGCCTCTAATATTACAGCTACTACCTATACAGACCGAGCAGTAACGAATGGCGTTTCTTATTATTATGTAGTCTCAGCATGGAATGAAGCAGGTCAAAGTGTTGATTCTCCGCAAGCAACGATAAAGCCAGCTGCAACGAAGTATACTGGTGGCTTGTTGGATGGAGCTACGCTCAATATAGGCCCTTCCATTTCCAATCCAATCACAACGACGAGAGTGATCACAGATAATAATGCGACCACCTATACTCGCGTTGAATTGAATTACTTGGTGTGGTATAAGTTCAGCTCTCCACAAGAAATCACATCGCTCATCCTTAAAAGCGAAGCCACGAAGTCCAGCATACATTTCTATGATAGCAATAATAATCTACTGTATACGTACAACTCGCTCATAAATGATGGTGTACAAACGCTTCCGCAGCCAGTGAAAAATGTGGCCTCCGTGGTGTTGAAACCATCTAGAGTCGATCTTGTATCCGAATGGAATGTCTTTACGAAGGCACCAGCCTCACCAGCTCCAACCAAGATTAATTGGATCCAAGGTAGAGATAAACTAGTTACTTTCGATTGGGATCATACGGGTGCAGCACATTATACGGTCAAACGAGCAACATCATCTGGTGGCCCATACTCCATACTTGCTTCAAATATCGCAGGTACTACCTATACGGACCGTTCAGTAACGAATGGTGTAACATATTATTATGTTGTAGCAGCTGGAAATGAAGCAGGATTAAGTGCGGATTCTCCTTTCGCAGCGATGAAAGCAAGCGTGACCAAGTATACAGGTGGCTTATTGGATGGAGCAGTGCTAGATATAGGTACGTCCATTCCAAATCCAACGAAAACAACGAGAGTTATAACCGACAATAATCCGGCTACCTATATCCGAGTCGAAGCGAATAATTGGGTCTGGTATAAGTTTAGCTCCCCTAAAGATATCACATCGGTAATCCTACATAGCGATGTTAAGAAGGGGAGTATAGAGTTCTATGATAAAAATTTTGGTCATCTAAATACGTTTCAGTCGAATCCAACTTTAAATGATACGGTACAAACCCTTCCGACTCCGGTGAAAAATGTAACGACCGTTGTTCTGAAACCAGTTGGAGCCGATCTTGTCATTGAGTGGAATTTATTTGGAAAAGATCATGTACCGCCACCTTCTAAACCGACCAATTTGATAGCGACAGCAGGGGATTCACAAGTGACGCTGAACTGGCAATTAGTCAATCATGCATCCAATTACAATATTAAGCGCGCTGCCAAAACAGGTGGTCCATTTACGACAATAAGTACGGTTACAGGAAGCACCTATCGTTTTGTTGATTCAAATGTCGTAAATAATACGACGTATTACTATGTCGTAACCGCTAGCAATCTAGGTGGGGAAAGTGGCAGCTCCAACGAAGTGTCAGCGACACCAAAACCAGCAATTCCGCCAACTCCAGCGCCAACGAATTTGGTAGCGACAGCAGGCAACTCTACCGTTACATTGAATTGGCAATTGGTAAGCGAGGCGTCACAGTATCATATTAAACGGGCTAGTCAATCAGGTGGTCCATATACAACCATTGCAACGGTTACAGGAAGCACCTATGGTTTTATTGATTTAAATCTAGTGAATGATAAGACCTATTACTATGTCGTAACAGCGAGCGGTAAAGGTGGGGAGAGCGGTCATTCCAATGAAGTGTCTGCTACACCTCAAGTGACTGCGACCCTAAATTTGAATCCTTTACAGTTAGATGCTCAAGCATTGCTTCCTACTATTTTGAAAATGAAATTGAGGAAGCACATATCTAGTAAGTAACATGTATAGGTTTAAATAGTGTCCTTGGGGTATCTGAAAAGCTGCTCCAAGGATTGTTTATGTTTTATACTCATCATATTTCAAAATATTTATCCAATTATTGAACCTTTTAGAGGAGATAGTTGTTAATATAGTAATGCATGTTCAAGGGGGAGCTGCAGCTAGAGTGACTTGAGAAAGGTGGGGAACCTGTTGACGGACAGGGAGTTTTTTGAACGATACAACAAAGAAGTGTACAGAACCTGCTACTATATGCTGCGCAATGTCTCGGATGCGGAGGATGTGTGCCAGGAAGTGTTTATCAAAGCACTCGCCTCAGGATGGGAGCAGGTTGAGTATTTGAAAACATGGCTGATGCGGATCACGGTCAACCATTGCTTGAATCACCTGCGAAAGAACAAGTCAAGAGTGATGAAGGAGAAGCTGCTGCTCTTATTCCAACGGGAACAGGTGGAACCATCTGTCCTTGTCATTGCCGAACAAAAGGAAGCAGAGGAAGAATGGAATCAGCGACTCGCGAAACTCCCTGATAAGATTCGGGTTGTCGTAACGCTGCGATATACGAATGATTTGCCGCTTACCGACATTGCGGACATCTTACATATTCCGGTGGGGACTGTGAAATCTCGCTTAAACCGGGGATTGAAGTTGATGAAGATTATATTAGACGAGATAGAGGATGACTCGAAGCTTCAGAATGAGTTACCGATCAATCAAAAAATCACCGTACAAGGAAAGGAAGGTATGGAGCATGAAGAAGAGAACAAACGGAATCAAAAATCTCTCTCAGCAGTTGGGCAATAAAGACGACCATCCCTATCCGGACTTTGATGCGATGTGGACACGAATTGAAGCGGCTAGAAACGAGAAAGACGAACCAATCACATCTGCCGCTCCCATACAAACAAAGTCGTTGTTCCGCGGACGACGTTTAGCCGTACTCTCTGTAGCGGCATTTGTCCTAGTGGCTACTCCGGCACTTGCCTATATTGCTGGGAAATGGGACTTTATTTATCCCTCAGGAGTAAAGTCCGCACTTTATCAAGGATTCGGGCAGCCGATCAATAAGTCCGTTACGAATAACGGTATTACTTTAAGCATGGATACAGCAGTCTCTGACGATAATGGAACGGTGCTATTATATAGCCTGGATACGGGAGATAAAGAGGAGCGCGAGTGGGTATTTGACAAATTTGAGTTTAAAGATAATAAAGGAAATTCTATAGCACGTTTTGATGATGAGACGGCAATAAAAAGGAATTGGAATAAAGGCTATTATTCGCATGCATGGGAGGAAGAAAACCGGATTTATAAAGGATTTTTCGATACATCATGGACATTTTCCGGTAATGAGTCGAACGTGCAATTGTATGTGAGCGGTCTGCAGGCTTATGATTACGTTCGCAAGCCAATCACCTTGGATCCACATGAAACAGAGGTACAGAGCTTTCCGATCGATGATGGCGGGATTAAAGATTTAAAAGTACAGGTCGTGAAGGGTGAAAAAGGAGAGGGGTTGCTCAAATATTCCTTATCATATACGGATGATTCGCTATTTCCTATCGTCGACCCACAAATTCATGTGAAAAAGGGAGAGTCCACAGTAAAGCCAATAGGCTATAAGATGTCTTCACCGATTGAACTTGATGGACAGAGGGAACGTGGCTCACAAGAAAGCTATCGTCTAGACGAGTTGCAGCAGAGCGGAAATACGTATGAATTCGTTTATGGTATAAAGGGAGATCGTATCGAGGGAGAATGGAATTTCGATAATATGATCTTAAATAAGGAAAAATCGTTGCAGGCATCCGTAACGAGGAACTTGGACATTCCAATTGTATCAGCAGATGGTGACTCGATAATCAGGAAGCTAATCATTAGACCAACCGGGGTTAAGCTGGAAATAGAAAATAAAAAAGAGTTTCGAAGAATTCCATATCGGGATGTTTCGTTGCTGGTAAATGGTCGTGTGTTGAAAGGTTGGGAAACATACGAGTATGCATATACTCCATCTCATGGATACAAGCAAATGTACACGTTTAGGATTTCTCCTGATATGCGACTTACCGGGGAGACGCCAATACAATTGTTGTTGGAAAATGAAATCGAATCGCATCGAGACTACAAAGAGGCAATCAAGCTGCAAAACATTTCAGACGAAAAACAAGAAACAGTAGTAGACATAGTAGGGTATCCAGTGAAATTAACTTACTTTACAAAAGACGGTGACCTTTATGTTGAAAATGAAAGCGAGAATCTCAGTTTCAGCGGTGTTACACAAACCTACATGAAACGAGGCGATGAGAAAGTATATGGAGAAGTACTGTTTCACCAATGGGAGGACAATTGGCTTGATTGGGAGAATTCTAACAAGTTCGTAAACATCTATCGGAATTTTAAGGGAAGCGAAACCGATCTATATTTGTATGAGTTCGAGATTCGACACCGAGATAGAGAAAAGAAAGTAAAGCTGCAATAACTCAAAAATGCTGTCCACGTCATGATATGACGAGTTGGGCAGCATTTTTTTCATTCCATACCTAATTAGTGAACCAAAATGAAATGGGAGGTGTTTATAACATAGAGGCTTGCGCAAAGGGATCCCAATAACACGGAAGTGCGGCCTGACACCATCGATTATTCGTTTAAATAGAGAGGAGCAATATCTAATGAAAAACAAAACGAAACTTGCAATCGCTACGCTAAGCAGCATGCTGCTTCTAGGTTCTCTTCATAGTGTTGTACATGCGGAACCGATCTCATCGCACAGTGGCAACTCCCTCATAATGACTATAGCTAAGGCGCCTACTTCTGCGGAGAAAAAGAAAATGATTTCAGCAGAAATAAAAAAGATAGGGAATGAGACAGAAAATACACCAGGAGCTGTCTATCTTCTATGTATTAGCGATAAGTCGATGAATGGCGGGAGTGAGTGCCAGTATTATGTGAACTTTCCAACATTCAAAACATATGAAGACTACGAGAAATGGACCGCTAAATTAAAGGGATCCGTTGTAGTTGAACCACAGGGTATGCCAGAAGGCTATTCTTTTGCTAGAGGCGAAATTCAGAATTCTTTAGACAACAAGGACTTCGAGGCTAAGGTGAAAGCCGAGGGTAAAGGTAAAGTCGTATATTCCAAAAAGATGGAGTGGACGGAAGCAGGACAAATCAAGTTGGAGTACGCAAATGGGAAAGACAATATTATTTTTCAAATGCAAACGAATTCTTTCCCAATTAAAGATTCAAAATACCGCTACAAGTCTGTAGATAGCCACAGTGCAGAGGATAGAAAGAAGTATGCGAAAATTTTGCGCAATCAACTCTATTGGACGGAAAAAGGAATATCATACGAAATATCCACAAATCCAGGAAATCCATTAACGAAAGACGAGCTTATCGAGCTTGCTAAGACGATGATTAGAAAATAAGTTTGTTAAAGGGGATTAATCGGCGAAATGAAAGGCAAACTGCGAGGATTCAAACGTTGGAAGCAAGGTGTCCTTCTCCTAAGTATCATGACGCTATTAAGTGGATGCTTCGGTTCAAAGCCTGTGCTAGAGGAGCTGGGCAAAGATGGAAATGGCAAGCTGAAAATTCTTTTTAATGATGAGAAATGGTTTTTTCAGGAATATGGAGATGCATTTACACTTCACTATCCAAATATCGAGATCGAAGTAGTGGAGACCAGGCATTTGATCCAACAACAGACGGAAAAGGGCATGGATTATGAGACTGCTTTGGCGCAACTCATTGATGAACAGCGGCCAGACGTATTAACGTTAGCACCACTTTATTATGAGAAATTCGCATTAGACGGCAAGCTATATAATATAGAGCCGATCATCAAGCAAGAGCAGTTCGATCTAGCAGGATATATGCCTGGTTTAATCGATATGATGAGAGAGCAGGGGAGCGGTACGTTATATGGGCTAACACCGTATTTCCACACGGAAGTGATTTACTATAATGCAGATGTGTTCAAATCGAATGGGATCGAGCTGCCCAAAAGCGGCATGAGCTGGCAGGAATTATTCGATTTGGCTGCACGGTTTGAAAATACGGGCATGCCTGGACTGTATGCTGGCGATGAGCAAGCGGATCAGATGCTCTATCGAGTAGCGAGCACATTGAGCCTACAGATGTTTGATGGCAAGGGAGAGCATGTACGGCTTGAATCCGAAGGATGGAAGCAAGCATATACGATGGTCACAGATGCGATCCGTACCGGCGCACTGCAAACTCGTAAATGGGGGGATACAAGTTATCTTCGTTCAGAGAATCACTTATTTTTGCAGGGTAAAGCCGCTATGACCATTAGTGGCTCGAATTTAATTCATCAGCTTAACGATTCGCGGAACAAAAAGGCGTCCAAAATGGACTGGGGAATCGTCCCGGTCCCTGTTGATCCTGTATACCCAAATGAAACACCAAGTGCAAATGCATACGAATATTTTGCAATTCATGCACAATCGAGCAATAAGCGCGCAGCATGGGAATTTGTGAAGTATATAAATAGCCCAGAAATGGCCAAGGCTAGTTCCTCCATTTACTATAAGCTGCCGACACGAACGGGATTCGTCAAGTCCGTTCGGGGCAAGAGCACAGATCCTTTTTATGCGTTGCAAATAAAAAATCGAAAGCATGAATATGTGTCTAAGCGGATACCTGATGAATTTAACAGCACCTATGCTCCTTTACGAGCAGAAGCGCTGCGGTCGATTACAGCAAATGAGAGAACGGTAGATGAAGCGCTTGCAGAATTGCAGAACAAAGCACAAGCAGTACTTCAACAAGTTCGCCGAAAAAGCAGCGGGAAATAATAAATGGAAAGGTGAAATAGACAGAGTCATGTAAAGTTGAGAGAGGAAGGGGAGAAGGAAGCGATGAGGAGATTTGAAACACGTAAAGCGTCTATCCTTCTTTTGTTTAGTGTCGTACTGATGATTAGCGGGTGCTTCGAGAATAAGCCCAGATCCAACGAGCTAAGTGGTGATGGAAGCAGGAAGCTGAAGATTTATTACCCTTATGTAGAGGATTTTCATGTGAAGTATGGCACGCTATTCAATAGTAGGTATCCAAACATTGAAATCGAGGTAATCCAGTCCACGGATGCAGGGGATGGCGAATTTGAAAGTGCAAGTCCGTTGGAAAAATTGAATCGGATGCTGGAACGACAAAAGCCTGACGTGCTCATATTGAATCAAGATGAATATAACGAATTATCCAGCCTTGGAAAGCTATATGATTTGGAGCCTATTATGAAGCAGGAGCAATTCGATGTGGAAGGCTATGCACCTGGTGTGATCGACATGCTGCGTGAACGTGGAAACGGCTCTTTATTTGGACTAACAACTACAATTAACGCTCGCTTTTTATACTACAACGTAGATATGTTCAAGGATAAGCATATGGATCTACCTGTTAATAGCATGCAGTGGAGAGAACTAATCGAACTCGCTGCTCCGTTCCATAATGGCAGAACGGATGAGAAAGCTACGTACGGCTTCATAGATAATGAAGCGTCTGATGTAATGTGGAGCATCTCGACTACGATGGGGCTGCAATTATTCGATGCGGAAGGGAAGAAAGTACTGTTGCAGTCTGATGGTTGGAAGCAAGCCTTCCAGCTAACGGTCGATGCCATCCAGAAAAAGGCGGTATCCGTTCGGCCATCGGGGCAGAGTGGAGATCCAGGATCGCGATATATCATGGACATGAAGAAATTTCTAAATGGGGATATACCGATGATTATTAGTGATTCTTCTTTTGCTTCGCGTATTGGTGAATCTTCCAAGATGAATTGGGGTATGGTTACCGCGCCAATCAATCCAGCGCGCATGGATGAATCCACGATGACGTATGCCACAGAAATTTTTGCAATTGCTGCTAATTCGAATAATAAGCAAGATGCTTGGGCGTTCGTTTCATTCATGAATGGAGTGGAGATGGCTAAGATCGTATCCCGAACGGGAGGCAGTGATTTGCCAGCACGGATGGAATATCTACCACGAAGCTTAGAAAGAGACCGGGAGATTCTCTATATGCTGAAACCATCGTCGCATCGAGTGAATGAGCAGTGGAAGAAAAATATTCCGGAGAGCTTCTATCAAACATATACGCCGATGTTGAATGAGGCGTTGCATGCCATAGCCAGCAGAGAGAAGACGTTGGAGCAAGCAATTACAGAGCTGGAACAGCAGGCACAAATAAAGCTGGACCTTACTCGCAACACTACTGATAGATGAGCAAGAGTAGCAATAAAATTTGCATGAAGCGAGTCAGCCATTGTCCGTGAAGGGATGATGGCTGACTCCTTTTTTTATAGTTTTAGGATGAAAATGAACGTGTAAAAATCGCTTAAACAGTTCTTTCAGAAGGGTAATTATTCATCTTGTTGCTTGTTTAGAATGTTGATTGTAAAAAGCATTCAAAAGTTTTAAAGTTTCACATATAGTGATTGACCTTGACACTATGTCAAAGCTTAATCTAGTGCTAAGAAAAGTGATCAAGAACATAAGGAGCTTACAAAATGAATACAAACGTGATGAACGCACCGATCACGATTGAACCTATGCAGGCTAAGTATCATCCACAGGTCAGCAGATTACTTGTACATGTATTTCGCGGAAAATTCCAACATCTCACTACGCTGAGCGATGACGATCTTGCACTATTTTTCGAAAAGCTATTTGAACATCTTCCTACTAATCCATCCAGTCGAAGAATGCTTGCTTTGCAGGATGGAGAAGTGATCGGAACGATATGCGTGAAATGGAGAGGTGAAAACGACAACAGTCGTGAACAGAAATGGTTTCCGTGGAACAATTTTAACGGATTTGGAAAATGGAATTTGCTTAAAATGTTGTTAGGGTTGCATTTATTTAAGCATAAGCCTGAGGTTGGGGAATGTTATATTGAAGATGTTGTTGTTCATCCTAATCATCAGGGTAAGGGAGTGGGCAAGCTGTTATTGCAGTGGGCGTTTCATTTTGTACAAACAGAATCAACACTGGACACGCTGAGCTTATACGTTTCTGGTAAAAATCCACGAGCTAAGCAGCTCTATGAACGGTTATCATTTCAAACACATTCGCAATCGAATAGTATAGTATGGCATCTTTTATTCAATGAAATGAAATGGGACTACATGGTGCTAGAGTTTGAGACAAAGAGAAGTTAATATTGTATTATACTAACGGGTTACAATAGTTAATAATAAAGGGTTCTACATATTAGACATGACTAATATGTGGGGCCCTTTATTCATTCAACAGTGAACAAGGATAAGATGGGGCAACCTAATCTTACTAAAAAGTAAGATTGATGATTAAAATGGTCAGACTAGAGTCATTCATTTGTAAATAAGCTTCGTCTATAATTCAGTCATAAACTATTAGCATGTAAGGAGCAGACAGATGAAGAAGATAATTGGATTTTTGGTTATAATCATTATTTTTGCAGGTATAGGATTTGGCGTAAAGCGTTATGTGGAAGGTCCGTCACAACCCGCTAATGGTATTTTAGTTATGGGTACGGAACAAGATGTTAATAAAGTGAAGCAGCTGTATAAAGATGAGACCAAACAAACAAGCGACTATAAATTGAAATTGGTAACAACAACACAAAAGACTGAACTGTCAGAGCAAGATCAGAAAGAGCTGGGGCAACAATTTGATATCCGACATATGAACTATTCGGTTATTACTCGCACTACAGCTGAGCAATTCATCCAAAAGGGCATAATTAGACAAAGGAAAGATCCAAACAGCTCATCCATGATTTCAGATCCGGTTACGACTATAAAAGAACTATCTGCGGGTCACAATCTTCTATTTTCTTTGAGTGATGAGCAATTGAAAAACAACCAACTTGATTTAAATGGTCAGATGATACCCGCACAGTATGTTAAGCATCAAGCATGGATCGGCTATATAAAATGGATGGATCTCGTTATTGTTAATGACCAAACGTACAACAAGTTAGCGGAAACAGAAACAACAATCTCATTGATTCCTTTTCAAAAACGCAGTTTCGATTACAAAAATAAAGTAAAAATGAATGAGATTATAAGTGAAATTGAGCAAGTCTATCCAGGCAGTGAAGAGAAAATAAATTTTGTAGATGTACAAGAATAATGGTTAGTAGGAGTCGGACTTCAGGGGATGAGAGGTAAATGAGTATGGAAGTTGTACGCATGGAAAACGTAGTGAAAAGTTATGGCGAAGGCAATAACAGAGTTGATGCATTAAAAGGGATTAATCTTTCTATTCAGCAAGGAGAATTTGTCTCCATTGTAGGGGTATCCGGCTCTGGAAAAAGTACGCTGCTGCATATTTTAGGCGGGCTGGATCGGCCTACTTCGGGAGAGGTACTCATTGGAGATCATAATATTTACAAGTATTCAGATGATGAACTTTCGATATTTAGAAGACGAAAAGTTGGCTTTATCTTTCAGTTCTTTAATTTGATACCCGTATTAAATGTTCAAGAAAATATCGCGCTACCGAACTTATTGGATGATGAACAGCTAGATATAACCTACTTGGATGAAATTATTGAAATTCTAGGTCTGCATGAGCGTAGGAATCACTTGCCTTCCGAATTATCTGGTGGTCAGCAGCAGCGTGTTTCTATTGGTAGAGCGCTTATCAATAGACCGCATTTGATATTAGCTGACGAGCCCACAGGTAATTTGGACACGCGAAATACGAAGGAAGTAATGGATTTATTACGATTAACGGCCAAAAAATACAATCAAACGATTGTTTTGATTACGCATGATCTAACGATCGCATCGGCTTCGGACCGGATCATTACGATTGAAGACGGTTCTATCATTTCAGATCAACGGCTAGCTGCAAAAAAGCAACGGCTGGAGGAGAATGAAAGTGATCAGTAATTATAAACAATTAAGCAGCAGATATTTGAAGGGAAACATCAAGCGGACCGTGCTAACCTTTGTTGGAATCGTACTATCCGTAGCGTTAATTTCGACAATTGGTCTATTTATGAAAGGATCGCAGCTGTCCCAAATTGAGAACACAAAGAAGATGGATGGCGTTTCCTTTCATGTTGGAATATCAAACTACGATGAAACGATTTTAAATAAAATAAAATACAATCCCCAAATTGCATCGTTAGGTTTGATGTCTCAGGGTGATACCGTACCCGTTGGAGATATTTCCGTACAAATGAATTACGCTGACCATCCTGCAATGGCGTTTTTGACGTATAGCCTCGTTGATGGAAATGTACCCTCCAATAGCGATGAAGCGGCTGTCGATTCATGGGCACTTCCTTATATGAAAGAAGATCTTCAGATCGGCGATTCATTCGAGTTGGGTGGAAAAACATATAAACTGGTTGGGATATTAAATAATCGTGAATTTGCACAGAAAAACAAAGAGGCCCGCTTATTAACTTATAAACAAGATTTTGTTATCGGAGAGGGCAGAATATTAGTCGAAATTAACGAGAAAGCGAACTTTAATAAGGTTATAGATGAAATTAAATCACTAACAGATAGCAAAAATATCGATATCAATCAGCAATTGATCAACGTCATGAAACCAGGATCAAATAACTCCATATTAGCCATGGTTGTCATCGTTGTCAGTATTGTTGTGGTTGCTACCGCTGTAGTTATTTATAACGCTTTCCAAATCAGCGTCGTTGAGCGAATGAAGCAGTTCGGCTTGTTAAGAAGCATCGGTGCTACGCGCAAGCAAATTAGACAAATTGTGATGAGAGAGGCAGCTGTGATGGCTGTCATCGCTATCCCAATCGGGATTATATGCAGCCTGTTAGCGCTTGCAGGGCTCCAATTCATTTTTGATATTTTAGTAGTGAGTGGTTCAGGTGTTTCGTTCTTTCATATCGATTGGCAAATCTTATTGATCAGTTCAGTCATAACGCTAGCTGCTGTATTCGCGTCAAGTTATTACCCGGCATTCCGTGCAGGCAGAATATCCCCCTTGTTAGCAATTAGCAGCAGGTTATCCATTAAGAAGGAATCGATCAAAAAACAAAAAAATACCGTACTGAAAAAGCCCTATTCATTTCCGTTACATCTAGCCTTAAAAAATGTAAAAAGAAATAAAAATCGCTATACGATTACCATACTATCGATTATTATTAGCAGCGTATTGTTTATTACGTTCACGTCTATCATGGATATGGCATTTTCAACTAAGTATGTGAAAGATTTATCCACGAAGTCAGATATTACGATTACTTTACAACCTGATAATCCGGATTCTTCCGTCGAAGAAGCGAATCAACAAGTGCTGAAGTTGTTGAAATCGTTTGAAAATATATCCGAAGTTCATGTACAGGACTCCAATTTTGAACTTCAATTAAAGGATACAGCTCAATCCAACACGACCGTCCAGGACATACAGCAGACTGTTGGAACACAGCATTCCCTTACAATTGTTAACCACATCGATGAGAATAAAGCAAAGAAAGAATCTGAGCTTGTGATTAAAGTGCTCGTATATAGCTTTATTGCCGTCGTCTCGTTGATTGGCAGTCTCAATATTATCAATACGATTACGATCAGTATCATCATTAGAAGAAAAGAACTGGCTGCACTAAAATCAATTGGCATGTCACAACGTGATTTGAAAAAAATGATTATCTATGAAGCGCTCATTTACGGTGTTTCGGGAAGTTTGCAAGGGATCTTCTTCGGCTGTATACTTTCCTATATCATGTATTTGGCTGTATCAGGCATTAGCAATATGGAATGGTCGCTCCCTTATGGGGCTTGTATCATAACGTTTGTTGCTGCTTTGTTTATTAGTTACGCATCGGTTCTATTTCCGCTAAGAAAAATTCAAAAAGATAACACTATTGATATGATCAGGGAACAATAACAGGAAGGGCCCGGCTATTTTATAGTCGGGTTGTTCCTATTTCATGGTTATGACTGAAATGGTATGAGAAGAAGGAGCGAATAGCCTTGCATAAAATATTGCTTGTTGAAGATGATGAGGCACTCGGGCTAGCCATTGAATTTTCATTAAAAAATGAGGGTTATGAGGTTGTCAGAGCAACTAGTGTAAAAGAAGCGAAATACCAGTTTGAACAGCAGTCTTTTGATTTGTCTATTCTGGATATCGGCCTGCCAGATGGCAACGGCTATGACCTATGTGTTCATTTTAAACAACAAAACGATACATCGGTTATTTTCTTAACCGCCCTTGATGAAGAAGCGAATGTAGTTATGGGATTGGATATTGGTGGGGATGACTATATCACGAAGCCTTTCCGCGTCAAGGAACTGATGTCCAGAGTAAAGGTTCAATTGCGCAAACAAGCGCGGTTGGAGGCCTATTCGAAAATCTTAACATCTGAGAATATTCAACTCGATTTGAACTTAATCAAGGGCTACAAAGATCAAGAAATCATTCCACTAACGAATTTAGAATACAAACTTCTGTTAGCTTTCATGGCGAGCCCCCACAAAGCATTAACAAGAGATGAGCTGATGCTCAAAATAACGGACAACGATGAAATATTTTTTGATGAAAATACGTTGTCTGTATACATTAGGCGCTTGCGAGACAAAGTGGAAGCTGACCCTAAAAAGCCACAGTTTATCATAACTGAACGAGGATTAGGCTATCGTTGGAATAAGGATGTGAGCAGTAAGTAGGATGATGAAAAATACTGAGTTAAAAAGTGGCATGTTACTACTAGCCGTACTGCTATTTCTATATACAGGTTATCAAATTATTACCCATCACCAGTTCTACAATCAATTAAAGGCCAATTCCATTACAACTTGGGGTGAAATTACGGCCAGATTGGTTGAGCAGAATCCGAACAATGAAGCGGAAATTATGAAAGTGTTAACGAACCATTCTACTGATTCGAGTTTGTACCAGGAAAAAGGAAGAGAAATATTTAAGCAGTATGGAATCGATAAAGATTTGGAAACAGAGTTATTTCCCATGTTAAATAACCATATTGCTAGTCATAATCACTCTATTTTCTGGGGACTACTGATTTTTGCATGTATGCTGTTTGGGACGAGCTATTGGCATTACAAGATCATCTTCCATAGCATCAGGCAACTTACTTCGGCAGCGAAAAAAATTATTGAGGGCGATTACTCCGTCGTCATAAATGAACATAAAGAAGGGGAGCTAGCTAAATTAGCCGCTTCGTTTCGATCCATGAAAGATATTATAAGAAAGAGTATGCAGGATTTGCTTGCAGAGAAAAAGTTTTTAGGACAAATGCTGCAGGATATATCTCATCAATTGAAAACACCACTATCAACGATATCCATTTACAATGAAATGATGCTGAATGAACAATTGCCCCGCCAGCAGCAAGTTCAGCTTTTACAATTTAATGAGGTTCAAATTACTAGAATGAATGTCTTGATACAAAATTTGTTGAAAGTAGCGAAAATCGACGCTAGAGCTATTTCATTTGAGAAAGAACGAGTAAACTTGGTGGAGACCGTTGAGGAAGTGGTAGACCGTCTGGCCAGCATGATCAATGAGCGTCAACTATCCCTGCAATGGGATGCTCCAGATAAAATCGTTATTGCTCACGATAAAATGTGGATGCAGGAAGCGGTCTTGAACCTATTGAAAAATGCGATCGAACATTCCAAACTAAACGGTGCAATTAAAATTCAAATTCATGATACACCGATTTATTCCGAACTGGTGATCCAAGACTTTGGAGAAGGCGTAGAAGCTGACGAACTGCCACATATTTTTGATCGATTCTACAAAGCGAGCAGTTCTAAGAAGCCAGATTCAGTAGGGATAGGACTGGCGCTTGCCAAAGCCATTATCGAAGCTCACCAAGGTTTGATTAAAGTAGAAAGTGAGAAGAATGCCTATACGAAGTTTACGCTTACCTTTATCAAATTTTAATAAAGCATCTTAGTTAGAACGAGTCCGCCATCATGCGGACTTTTTAATTAATGAGAGTTTGGGACAAGTGTTTGTTTTAGATAACGGGAATTTAATGGAGGGACTGATCATATAATTGACAATAGTTTAGTTTATGAACTAAACTAAAGAACGTAAGCCGACTTTTATTATAAAATAGAAGGGAAGAAGAAGCTTATGATTAAAGCGACCGTTATTTGTGAAAATACTGTATTTGGTAACCTTGGAGCCGTTGCGGAGCATGGTTGGTCCGTGTACATCGAGACGGAACATGGACACTTCTTGTTCGATACAGGTCAAGGAAATGCACTAATAAACAACATGAGCCTGTTGAAAAAGAAATGGTCGGACTTGTCTGGTATTTTCATTAGCCATCATCATTGCGACCATACAGGCGGGTTGCTGTCTGCGCTGCAAGCGATGCCCCATACTGAAGTTCCTGTATACGCACATCCCCAGTTATTTAAGACGAGTTATCTAGTCCGATCCAATCACCGTTATATCGGAGTTCCGCATAGAGAAGTAGCGCTAATCGATGCAGGTGCGAAGTTTATCTATAATCGTGATTTTGTTGAAATTGTTCCGAATCTCTATTTAACAGGAGAAGTGCCGAGAACGAATGACTATGAGATTGGAGATACGGATATCGTAATTGAGACGGAGAACGGCTATGAGATTGACCCTGTTGAGGATGATCAATCGATTATTATTCGAACGGAGAAAGGCTTGTTTATTATACTCGGCTGTTCTCACGCCGGTATTATTAATATCATTAACTATGCAATGCAAAAGACAGGTGTTCAAAACGTTCATACGGTCATCGGTGGCACTCATTTATGGGCAGTTAGTGAGAATCAAAAAGAGAAAACGATTCAAGCTCTACTAGAGATGAATATTGAACGTATCGGCGTTTCTCATTGTACTGGATTTGAAGTTAGTTCGCGATTGCAGCAAGCATTTGGGAACCGATTTTTTCACTGTAATGTAGGTACAGTAGTAACGGGGTGAGTCACAGCTTAACTCATCCATCTCTTGACAATATAGATAGGGTACTCTACCTTAAAAGGTAATGATTAATAGGTAGGAGTTAGATTACATTTGGACAATCACCATGTTATAGGCCAACTCATACACAAGCTGCGCAGAATGGAGCGTCAGCCCCGCATGTTCGGTGAAGCTGGAGCTCTCACCCCTTCTGAAATGCACACCATTGAAGCAATTGGATGTGGAGAGGGAATTCTAATGAGTGAGCTTGCTTTAAAATTAAGTATTACGAAAGGCGCAGCTACCCAAATTGTATCCCGTCTTGAGAGGGAAGGGTTTGTAAGTCGTCATGCTCACCCAGTAGACTTGCGAGCTGTTATCGTTCAATTAGAAGAAAGAGGGAAGACTGCATTTTTGTCACATGAGGAGATGCATAAAGAGTTCATCAAAGCACTTCGTGAAGAGCTTGGAGAAGATGGATACCGCACCTTCGAAAAAGGAATTGCGAAATTTATTGAGTTTTTATAACAAAGAGAATGGAATTGAATGTGATGGGTCTTCAACCAATTTGGCTAGTTTGCTCATCGACGTTGTGGTGCGAATGTGAAGTGCACATGAAATCTCTGGGACATTCGCACCACTTTTCTTCTAATTATTTACTTTTAAATAAGCTGTACGCAATGATTTTTGGTAGTAAATGCACATAAATAATGCTTGTTTCCAGTAAAACGGGAAAAAATGCTCTTATTTTTTAGAAATTCGCTGTCGCACTCTACGTGAGTGCGTGGATTGAAACTAGACGTCGAATTTGTGGTAGATTGATAGACGCCATAAGTCGCACTCTACGTGAGTGCGTGGATTGAAACTGCAAA
>NZ_KE383841.1:0-11520 GCF_000422445.1 Paenibacillus assamensis DSM 18201 | reverse complement strand
GCACTCTACGTGAGTGCGTGGATTGAAACAGGAAAAGGGGATAGGAACAGCTGCAACGAGGAGTCGCACTCTACGTGAGTGCGTGGATTGAAACACAACAATTTCATTCTCAAAAATTTCAATTTGCAAGTCGCACTCTACGTGAGTGCGTGGATTGAAACTTTTTTCAACAATTCATTTGGTACCTTGCCGGAGTCGCACTCTACGTGAGTGCGTGGATTGAAACACGATGCCCCCGAGGTTAAGGCCGCCGAACAGAGTCGCACTCTACGTGAGTGCGTGGATTGAAACTCCTGTATTTATGGGCTATGTGTTTGATTGTAAATATGGTCGCACTCTACGTGAGTGCGTGGATTGAAACTATATTGACAGCAATGTCATTAAGTAATAGTTGAGTCGCACTCTACGTGAGTGCGTGGATTGAAATCGAATCTTGTCAACACATCTGATTGCGAATCTCTTTCAAAGGTAAGTTTGCTGATAGGTGAGCTGAAGATCTACCCTGGATCGTAAGCTTATAAGCAGTTAAGGAGCCATACCCATGCTCTGTTGGTTTCACGGGCAATGGTGACGACCAAGTTGGCCACAACTGTTTGGGGTGACAATGCAAGCTTTATGTAACGTCGCTAGTTGTCCTTGCTCAATTATGCTAAGATGGAATCAGCTCATTTTTGATTATTTATCATGGTGGAATGATATCTCTCTTCTTACACGAATTCGATCATGAGCCCTTAGCTTACTTAAACTTCATATTACATCCTTCATAATGAACTACCTCTTCATAACAGATTCGCTTCAGTGACATCACGAGAGTATTATCCTACATCAAACATTCATAAACGGCTATTCACACTACACCATGAAATATGTCTTACCATGTTGCTTATCAAGTTGTTGCAAACAACATCATTTTTGCTTTTTCTGGCTGCATTTTTTATCGTATTGAACAAGTATATAAATCAAAATAGGGCTCTGCTGAGGAATGCCACATCGAAATTAGCTGAGCCTGACTTGTAGAACGGTATGCCCAGCAAAAGAGCTGCCCTTAATGAGAAAAGGCATGTCCAAATTAACTCAAACAAAGTATGTAAAAGTATAGGAGTGATTCACATTAATATTAATTACTTAGATTATTTTAAATTTAGGCATATGAATTGCGGGATAACTCAAGTTTTGTTTGATCTTCTTAATAAAGGAGTTCCTGTGGATTACCTCTTTTATGATTCTTATATTGAATGTGAGGATATTTATAATCAGATTGTTGTTAGAGGTTTAGATCGTTGGTTCATGGTCACTAGCACGTTGAACGATCTGAGTGATATAGGGATGGATGTGAAAATTACAAAATTCCCAAACTTAGCGTCCTCATATCCCTTCGTTCAAGAAAAGTTTTCTGAAGGAAAACGGCTTTATCTTTGGATATGGACAGAATATCTCCCTCATTTAGCAAATGAACCAAGAAGCACCCATGCTATTAGTCTGGAATCATATGACCAAGAGAAGGGGACTTTTGTAATTTCTGATATACCGAATTTAATGGGGCACACTTATGATCAAAGCAGAATAGAGGAGGCTTTTGACAGCTTAGATGAAAGATGGAGATCGATGGCATACATATGTGATGAACAGTATAACTTCACTGAAGCAACGGTTAATTTATTGATAAACAAGTTTGAAGATGGTTTTTTATCTGTTGGTAATAATTTGAATCTATACGATAAGATGATAGAAATGCTGCAAGAACATTCCCTACAGATGGAGGAGCATAAAAAAAATATAAAAAATCATGAGAACGCATTGGCTATGGTGGCAGGTTCTCGTTATTTTTTATCAAAATTCTTCAGAATTACTCGATACCCAGGGACAGATAAATTGGACGAAATCGTTGAGTTATCCTGTAATATTAGAAATGTATTCCTCAAAATCTTACTAGGTGGAAAGATCGACCTTCAGAAAACGACTGAAAAAATAAAAGCGCTAAAAGAATTAGAAACTGAAAACATTAAGATGATCAAGCAAAGAATTAATCAAAATAGAAGCCACCCTGTTAATAGAAGGAGTTCCCAACCTGAAACTGTAGTAGATCTAAAACTGAAATTTGAAACACTACCAGGTAACGGGCTTTTACTAAAGTGGGAAGATATTCTCGATGAATATATTTATCAGTATCAAATATATGCTAACCATACTCTATTAGGAGTGACCCTGCAGAATGTATACGAAATACAAAATTTAGAACAAGGCCGTGAACATCATATAAAAGTGAAAGTTAGGACGGTTAGAGGCGACATCAGCCTGAGCAATGATGAGATAACCTTGATTACAGCAGCTAGAGGAAAAGATCATGCATTAGGAAAGCCTGTCTTCTGTTCATCGGAAGAATCAAACGTGAATCGGAAAGAAAATATTAATGATGGAAGCTCCAAGACAAGATGGAGCAGCGCCGCAACAAATGATCATGAATGGATATGTATTGATCTATTAGAAGAAGTAGAGATTGGGCGTGTTCTTATAAATTGGGAAGAAGCTTATGCTACGTCATATACAATAGATATATCGAATGACAATGAAATATGGAAGACAATCGTTAATACGGATTCAGGTAAGGGTGGAATGGAAGAGCATAGCGATTTTGGAAGTGTCAAGTGCAGATATGTAAAATTGACTGGTGTAAAAAAGGCAACGTTGTGGGGATATTCAATATGGAAGCTTGAAGTGTACACCGATTAGGATCAATCTGGACGTAACTGTGGAATTTCATCATGCAGTACAAAAAAGAACCTGATAATATTATCAGGTTCTTTGCTATTGCAAATAAAAAGTCACGATGATACAATCAGAACACGACTTTTATTATATAAAAACATAGTTATCTTATCTTACAATTTTATTGTACTACACTGCTATTCTCATGTCAAATCTTTTTTTGAATTTAATGGTTAGGGGAGATGTTGAATGCGTAATTTGGTGCTCGGTTTTCAAGAAATAGAACAAACGGAACTTATGCTCGTTGGCGGAAAAGGGTTACATTTAGGGGAGCTAGCTAAATTGAAGGGCATACAAGTCCCTGAAGGGTTTTGTATTACAACAATCGGATATCAACAAGCCATCGAACAAAACGAAACGTATCAGGCTCTGTTGGACCGACTAACTATGCTTACCGTAGAAGATCGGGAGCAAATTGCTGAAATTAGCAGTGCTATTCGACAAAGCATTAGGGGGACAGTACTTCCTAGCGATGTTGTGAACGAAGTTGCTTGCAATCTCTTACGGCTTGGCGAGGAGCATGCTTATGCCGTTCGTTCTAGTGCGACCGCTGAAGACTTGCCGTATGCCTCCTTTGCAGGTCAACAAGACACCTATTTAAATATCATTGGCCAAGAAGCCATTTTGGAACATGTGAGCAAATGTTGGGCTTCTTTATTTACGGAACGCGCAGTCATCTACCGTATGCAAAATGGATTTGATCATCGTCACGTTTATTTATCCGTAATCATTCAAAAAATGGTTTTCCCACAGGCATCCGGCATTTTATTTACAGCTGATCCGATCAATTGTAACCGCAAGCTGCTCTCTATCGATGCCAGTTATGGCCTTGGAGAAGCACTGGTCTCAGGTTTGGTATCTGCCGATTGCTACAAAGTACAGGATGGACACATCGTCGATAAAAGAATCGCGCTCAAAAAATTAGCCATTTATGGGCGGAAAGAAGGCGGAACAGAGACCAAGCAGCTCAATCCTGAACAGCAAAAGAGTCAAACGCTTACAGAACAACAAATTTTACAACTTGCACAGATCGGAAGACAGATCGAAGCTTACTTCGGCTGCCCGCAAGATATTGAATGGTGTTTGGTTGATGGTACCTTTTATATCGTCCAGAGTCGCCCAATCACTACTTTATATCCGATACCTGAATCAGATGATCAAGCAAATCGCGTCTACGTATCTGTAGGACATCAGCAAATGATGACCGATCCTATGAAACCGCTGGGATTGTCCTTTTTCCTGCTGACAACTCCTGCTCCTATGCGTAAAGCTGGTGGAAGGCTCTTTGTAGATATGACACCTATGCTGGCTTCACCTGACAGTAGAGAAATGATAGTGAATAGTCTAGGCCAATCTGATCCCCTTATCAAAGACGCATTGATGACCATACTGGAACGTGAAAATTTTATCACATTGATTCCTAATGGAAAAACAACACCAACGGGTCCCAAAACAAGCAATAATGAGATGGCAGCTCCCCATTTTCAAAACAAATTCGAACACAATTCAACAATCGTTTCTGATTTAATTAAGAGCCATCAAACATCAATAGAAGAGTTAAAAGAAGTCATCCAAACGAAATCAGGATCTGCGTTATTTGATTTTATTTTAGAAGATATCCAACAATTGAAGAAATTTTTATTTGACCCGCAAAGTTTGGAGGTCATTGTGACTGCTATGAATGCTTCAGCATGGATCAATGAGAACATGAACGAGTGGTTAGGCGAAAAGGGTGCAGCAGATACACTTTCTCAATCTGTACCCAATAATATTACGTCTGAAATGGGCCTCGCACTATTGGATGTCGCAGATGTGATTCGTCCTTACCGTGATGTTATTGATTATTTACAGCATGTAAACGTGGATATTAGGGAGGATGAACTGGTTAAGATTGAGGGTGGTCAGGAATGCCTAGATGCGATCCATGCTTATCTCAACATATACGGAATGCGATGTGCCGGAGAAATCGATATCACCAAAACCCGTTGGAGCGAAAAACCATCTACACTTGTCCCGATGATTCTAAGTAATATCAAAAATTTTGAGCCGAATGCAAGTAAGCGGAAATTTGAGCAGGGGCGAGTAGAAGCTTCGAATAAAGAGCAGGAGTTATTACAGCGATTGAAGCAATTACCTCACGGTGAGCAAAAAGCCGAAGAAACCAAACGAATGATCGATCTCGTCCGGAATTTCATCGGATATCGGGAGTATCCAAAGTACGGCATGGTGAATCGCTATTTCGTATATAAGCAGGCTCTACTAAAAGAAGCTGATCGACTCGTAGCAGCGGGGGTTATGGTTAAAAGAGAAGATATATACGAACTAACTTTTGAAGAACTTCACGAAGTCGTACGAACTCATCAATTGGATTACCAGATCATTAGCAAACGAAAAGACGAATATAAACTGTATGAAAAATTAACGCCGCCGCGTGTCATCACGTCAGATGGTGAGATTGTTGCTGGTAAGTATAAACGAGAGAATCTTCCCGCAGAGGCTATTATAGGGCTAGCTGTTTCTGCTGGGGTGATAGAGGGACGAGCGCGTGTCATCTTACAGATGGAAGATGCTGCTCTAGAAGAAGGGGATATTTTAGTCACCGCCTTTACCGATCCGAGCTGGACACCGTTGTTCGTTTCCATAAAAGGCCTCGTAACTGAAGTTGGCGGGTTGATGACCCACGGAGCCGTTATCGCACGTGAGTATGGCTTGCCGGCAGTTGTCGGAGTTGAGCATGCAACCAAATTAATCAAGGATGGGCAGCGAATTCGAGTACATGGAACAGAAGGGTATATAGAAATACTATAAATTCACACAAAGTTACGTTTAATAATGATTGGAATCACACATGTAAAATGAGGATTTACCTATAACGAATTCGTGCAGCGATTTCATTTTAATAATAAAGACGACCATAGCCTATTTAAGTGGGGGATGGTCGTCTTTATTATAGAGCTAGTCTATGGAATTACCTTCCACACTGTGGCAGTTGAAGTGCCAGGCGTTTCGTTAAGCGTCCACCATTTTGCTTCATAGTTGACGTTGTTGTGTGTGACTTTATTACCTGCGACATATACAGTCGTTGGGCTCCATGCTGGATAAATGGCAGGTGATGAGAGCGTTGTCACGTTAAGTACATTGCTGGTAGTCGATATATTGCCCGCATGGTCTACTGCTTTTACGGTAAAGGCATACGAAGTATTGGCGGTTAAGTTCGAAACAGTGTATTGTACGGACGTTCCGGGTACAGTTGCTATATAGGTGCTTCCACGGAATAAGTGATACTCTTTAACACCAACATTATCAGTTGATGCATTCCACATGAGAGGGACTGATGTTGAAGTGATCGCCCCCATAACATGAAGACTGGATGGTGCAGTAGGTGGAACGGTGTCTGGGCCAATCACTGGGAGAGTTGTAAATGTAATCGTATTGCTCGCGTTCGAAACATTACCTGCGGCGTCGAATGCTTTAACGGTAAGGTTATATGTCGTATTCGCCGTCAGACCAGTCAGATTCGCAGATCGTGCTCCGTTCGTTGTTGCAATTTGGTTAGAGCCGTTAAATATCCGATATCCCACAACGCCAACATTGTCAGCGGAGCCTCCCCAAGATACCGTTGCCGTTGTCGTTCCGATGTTGGATGAAGTTCCATTGGATGGAGCGGTAGGAGCAATTTGATCCGTGTCACCGCCAAAATTAACATCGATAACATTATAGAATGCGTTGTTTGTGTCATAGATTTCCCACACTGCTAATATCACTTGGTATCCTGAACGGCTAGGAATGTTGCAAGTATCGGAATAAGAACCACCTGGCATCGAGCCGCCAGAGGATACACTGCAAAATGGCGTTAGATCAAAAGAAGCGCGTGTAAGAGGAGCATTAGGGTCCCAGTTCTGCTTCGTGATGTAGTATTTCCAGCTGGTCGTTTTATGAGGAACTTTAATATACCAATTAAAAGTGTAAGCACCTGGGCTGATGTTAACCTTCGACCAGCGAGTAGACGATTGTTGATCAAGCTGAGTGAACCAAGTGTTAGCGCTCGCGATTTTTCCGTCCTGAGGTCCTCCCGCAGGGAAACCTTTAGGTCCTTCTAGGCTGTATGGCTCATAAATAATTTGTCCACAGTTCTGATTTTGACCGCTCGCACATAATGCACCACGGCTATTCGTAACATTACCATGTGCGGAAGATTTCTCTACAAACACTGTATTTGATAATACAAATAGCAGAGCAAACAACATACTGCACAGTACAAACAGCTTTAACTGTTTTGAAAAAATCGAGCTCGCAGTAGACACTAATAATCCCTCCATTGTCATCTTTTTTACAATTCCTTTCGTGTAATGTTAATCCGTTTCCTATGAGCGCTTCACCAACTCCTTCCACATTGTGCTGTGGTTGTAAGAATCATAAAGATGATTATGACGAGAAAGAATATGAGCAGCCGAAATGATTTAGTACTAAAGGATTTAATGTTTATGCATAATTTCTAACTGCGTGCAATGACGCAACCATGTACGGATTTGACAGTCGAAGCAGTCAATGTTACCATTAAACATATTTTTATTAGGAGGCTCGTTATCTATGTTCTTACTATTCGTTTAAGATAAGCTAGCAATAAAAAAGCGGATATTTCCACGAATCGTGGGCTTTTTTTGAGCTGCTTATTTTACGAGTGAAAGACATAGAACGTGATTTGGATAGGTTTTTACCTATGTCTTTTCAGCGAACTCTCTCGTGATAAGTACAGATTTAAGCCCTCTGTTGGACTTGGATCTGTATTTTTTTATTGCCAAAATACAATATACGATAAAATCAATCATCAGGAAAAAGGAGCTATGAACATGCAATATAGGCACTGGTACTTCTTTATTTGATCCTCTCTTCTTAAGTCGCAGGCTATCCTGCGAACAGAACACTGCGATTTATAGGGGAGATGACTACGGTGAATGTATTAATAAAAGCAAAAGATATTTATGTAGAATATATGGGGCGCGATATACTGGATATTGACGAGTTGGAGCTCTATGATTACGACCGTATCGGTTTGGTAGGCGCTAATGGCGCAGGAAAGAGCACACTGTTAAAAATATTGCTGGGCGAAATTACTTTGCCGCACGGAAAAATGGTGCGGGAAGCTGATTTTACGTATATCCCACAGTTAGAAGATGTCGTCGTGCAAGAGGTAACGGATTATGCTTTAATGGGCAAGTTGGGGATTAACCATCTTCAAGTCGAGCATAGAAGCGGTGGTGAAGAAACACGCTTAAAAATTGCGCAGGCGCTGTCTAGTGGAGCGCATGGCATTTTTGCCGATGAACCAACGTGCCACTTAGATCGCGAGGGCATTGACTTTTTAATTAACCAGATTAAATATTATTCAGGTGCACTGCTTATTGTAAGTCATGATCGCTATTTCCTTGACCAAGTCGTCGATAAGATTTGGGAGCTAAGAGATGGAAAGATTACAGAGTATTGGGGCGGATATTCCGAATACTTGGAGCAAAAAGAAGAAGAACGACAAGCTCAAGCTGCGCAATATAAGAAGTTTGCTGCAGAGCGAGAACGGCTAGAGAAAGCAATCATTGAAAAACGGAATCAGGCTCGGAAGCTTGATCAAAAAGCGAAGGGCGCTTCAAGCAAAAATAGCTCTGAAAGTGGCGGACGCCTCAGTCATCAAAAACCGACGGGCAGCAAACAGAAGAAGCTCCATAACGCTGCAAAAAATATGGAGCACAGAATTGAGGAGCTTGGCAATGTGAAGCCGCCTGAAGCTATTCGCGCTATCCAATTCCGTCTCAGTAAAGCGCTGGAACTTTACAATCCATTTCCTATCATAGGGAAGGGGATTAACAAACGGTTAGGGCACAAGGTTATATTTGAAAATGCTGCTTTTCAATTGCCATTAGGGGCAAAAATTGCGATAACAGGTGCCAATGGAACAGGTAAAACGGCACTTTTCAAAATGATACTTGAACGCGAAGCCGGCATTTCCATATCTCCTAAAGCGGCAATCGGCTACTTTGCTCAAAATGGTTACAAATTTGATCGTAATCAGGGTGTTATGGAGTTTATGTTGGATAAATGCGATTATCAAATATCCGATGTTCGCGCTGTACTGGCAGCTATGGGTTTTTCTCAGCTTGATGTACGTAAAGAGCTATCTGCTTTAAGCGGGGGCGAAATCATTAAATTGCAGCTCGCTAAAATGCTGCTGGGGCGATATAACATCTTGCTTATGGATGAACCAAGCAACTTCTTAGATCTTCCTGCTGTAGAGGCGTTGGAAAACTTGATGAAGAACTACGCAGGTACAATCCTATTTATTTCGCACGATGCTCGTTTGTTGGAGAACGTAGCTGATATCGTATTTGAAATTAAAGATAGAAAGATCATTCAGAGGGAGTAGAGAAGTTTGCTACGTGAACAATGATTACAAATGAAGTTAACAGATTAGATTAGTATATAGCTGTCGGCGATAAACCGGCAGCTTTATTATTTTCTACTGTCTACGGGCAACTGGAATGGAGGAGAGTGGTTATTGGATCTTTAATCATTTTCTTGTTTTTGGGAAGCACAGAGAAATCGACAAGAACCAATTTCCGCTGCGTTCTTCATAAGCTCCAAATTGAGCCACGCTAATAGTTCATAGAATGATTTATTACTGAAAGGCCAGTTGGTTCGAGTGTGTTTATGAAGTTCCTGAGGGGAGAGTTCAGCCACTGCAGCTTCCCAATTGTTCTTTAGTTGATAAATGTGGGCAATCGCTTCTCTCGCACTACCGAAGCAAGGAACAGATTCACGTTGCAGCGTTCTATCCCCAAACGAATGGTTGTAAACCATAGACAACCAATAAATAATGTGCCAGCTTAACCAAGCAATGCTTGGAGGTCCAATCTCATAACTCTCTGAGTCTGGCCAATCTGCACGCCAAACTCCCGAATCGAAAGTTATGTGAAGTCCTTGCTCAGCAGGCCTCCAGCTATATTCATCTTCACCAAGTCCATTTAGATGAAGATCTAACAGTTGGCATGAGATTTGGTACTGAAATTGAAGAATGGCCTGAGTGTTGTCATTGAGGGAAAGCATGTCTCTATTAGTCATTTCGATGTACCTCCTTGCCAAAATCAAATGAATATGCATTTAAGAAAATCTTCAAAAACTTATTTATTTGTTAGGATGCTGTGCTGCCCTATTAAAACCTTTAAGGATTAGCCATATAGCCAATACTAATTGTTGTACAGCTATTGGAATATTCAATATCATGTAGGTTTCGTCTAGATCAATGACGCGAATCATAAAAAATAAGCTTGCTAATATGGACAAAACAGACCCGATAAGACCTGTAACGGACAACCACCGTGGAACGATTTTGCTTTTGTAAAATACCCAATTAAACAAGAACATAGCCAATACAAACGCCAGTGTCGTTGCCACATGGTTCACCAAATCACGGCCTTCTCGTAACAATCTACCTAACGTCTGAAAGTATGCGATATTCTCAGCTCCAACTTTTGAAAATTCGTGACTTAATGTCAACAGCAGCAGAAGAATGATTACACCAATAATAATGAACACTCCCGCAGTGATGCCAAAAGCAACAGAGCCAAGCGCTAAACCTTTATGGTGCTGACTTAAATTCGGATATAGCAAAATAGGTACACCAACATAGGCAACAACCATCAGCAGCTGAAAAAATGATCCTATTAGCACTTGATTCTCACTGGCAGAAGCCTTGGCTAAATAATCTACTCCATCTATAACAGGAACAACACTGAAAATACCTGTAATCAACCCAACAATTAATAACACTCCAGTAATTATCCCAGACCATCGACCTGAGTTTATACGCTTCTTCAATATATTGAACCTCCTTAATAATATCGACCCTTAGCGGATATTTGTGGGACATTAGAATTAAGAAGTTAACTGGCAAGAGAAAAACCAACTCGAATAAGACAATATGTATTGAATGGTCTGAGTATGACTTGGATTTACGAAAGTGAGCTGGCCACAATGGTATTTAGTAAACTTCTCTAATGCTCCAAAGCAAACAACACTAGATTAGGGAATATCAAGACCGTTTCTTTTAGGTTGTCAGAACACATGGTGAAGGGGAGAACTACTTAAACAATGCGTAATTTTTAAAATAAGGTTTTTACAATTTTAAATCTTTGCTCTATTTACAATGGCATTCATCTAATTAAAATTGCCTGACAATAACATATTACTTAGTATAGAGTGGTGTTATGTTATCAGAGTATTTCTATGTGCAGACGAATCTACGAATCTTAAAGGAGAAAATATGACTGTTGGATTTTCAAAAATAAGCTCTTTCATGAAGATTTGCTTATCTTACTCACAAATATTTGGTCAGAAAGCGTCAATTGAAGAAATAAAACATGATTTACGTTGCATAAATATAGATGATGCATTGTCCATACTTGCACAGTTCACGGTTGGACTGTCAACACAAAATCAAACAACTTTTTTAAGGGCTTTTCTTTTATAATTAACTGGGCTCATATAGCCTAATGTCCCATGTATGCGGTGCTTGTTATACCAATTGACATAGTCATATAACTCCAACGTAAGATGTTGCAGGCTCTGAAAATTCATTTGGTTAATAAACTCTGTTTTCATTATTTTAAAGGTAGCTTCAGCAACGGCGTTGTCGTAAGGACAACCTTTCATGCTTAATGAACGGCTAATCTGGAATGTAGCCAATGTCTCATCGATTAACTTATT
>NZ_AULU01000027.1 GCF_000422445.1 Paenibacillus assamensis DSM 18201 | reverse complement strand
CGTCAGCTCTGGACGGTTCAAGTACCCACGAGCGACCCCGACTCCGCCGATGACCAGTTCACCCAGCACCCCGACCGGCACCGGATTCAGATGCGCGTCCACGATGTAGAATTTCGCATTCAGCCACGCTTTGCCAATCGGCACATTGCCTGTCTGCGGCAGCTTCATCAACGACTCGTCGTAGAAGCTTGAGTCGATCGCCGCTTCCGTCACGCCGTATGCGTTGATAATCCGGAACAACGAGCCGAAGCGTTCCTGTAAAGTTCGGTAATCCGCCACACTGCAGCTGTCCGAGCTCGTAATCAACAGCTCCATTCCGCTCATATCCAGCCGCTGCTCGTGCACGTACTCCATGAACGGCACAATCAGCGCCGGCGTTGATTCGAAGATGGTTACCCGTTCCCGCTCTATCCAGTATTGCAGACGAGAAGGATCGATCCGGTCGTCCTTCGGCACAATCACCATCGTGCCTCCGTTGTACAGCGTCCGCGCAATATCTCCGACGAACACGTCGAACGAGAAGCTTGCGAGCTGCAGCAGGCGCACCGGGAACTGATCCAACCGGTAGTCCCTCCGGTAGCCCGCCGCCGTGTTCACCAAGCTGCGGTGCTCGATCATGACACCCTTCGGCTTGCCCGTCGTTCCTGACGTGTAGATTACGTAGGCCAGATCCTCCGGACGGGCTTCATGGAAGCTGTCAGTGCCGACATGCTGATAGCTCTCACTGCCATCGTCCACAGCATCCGTCAGCTTGCCGGAGACCATGCTGGAGACAACCGACGCATTCGCCCGCTCCTCGCTGTACGACGCTTCGTCGTCCAGGTACAGTACGGCCGCCAGCGCCAGTTCCTCTTCGTCGAGCCAGGCTTCGGCACGCTCTCGCAGCGCCGTTTGCGTCAACAGCACTTTTGCTCCGCTGTCTTCGAGCATGAACCGCACGCGGTCTGCCGGGTAATCCGGGTCGAGCGGCACATACGCCCCGCCCGCTTTCCAGACGGCCAGCACGGCTACTAGCAAGTCCACCGAACGCTCGGCGAGAATGCCGACGATCGTCTCCCGGCCAATGCCGCTTGCGCGCAGCGTAGCCGCCAAACAGTTCGCCCGCTCGTTCAGCTCCGCATACGTCATGCGGTCGTTCTCGTACACGACAGCTGCCTCTTCCGGCGTGCGCTCCGCCTGTTCCTCAAACAGCCGGTGGAACGCGGCCGCAGGAGCCGCTTCTAGCTGCGCCTGGTTAAACTCCCCGAGAATTTGTTCTTTTTCCTCTGCCGTTAGCAAGTTCAGCTCAGCAATCTTCGCTTCCGGACGGCTTACAATCGCAGCAAGCAAATATCCGAAATGAGTCGACAGCCGCCGGATCGTGCTTTCTTTATAAAGAGCCGTTGCGAATTCAAAGCTGCACTCTAAGCCGCCGTTTTCTTCCGTAACATCAACACTCAGGTCGAACTTGGCCGTGCCGTATTCGCTAGGGTACGGGGACAATTTCAGCCCTTCCAGCTCAAACTCTTTATCCTCCAAATTTTGCAGGGAGAACATCGTGTCAAACAACGGGTTGCGGCTCAAATCCCGGCTGACCTGCACGTTATCGACGAGCTCTTCGAACGGATAATTCTGATGCTCGTAAGCGCCTAAGGTCGTTTCTTTCACTTCTTCCAGATACGACAGGAAGGTCTTCTCCGAAGCCGGATAATTGCGGAGCGCCAACGTATTAACGAACATTCCGATCAAAGGCTGCGTGTCTCCATGCGTTCTACCCGCAATCGAAGTTCCGACGATCAAATCGTCCTGACCAGTGTATTTATGCAAAAGCACGGTATATGCCGCAAGCAGCACCATATACAGCGTCGTTCCTCTTTCAGCGGCCAGTTGCTTCAAGCCTTCATTCGTTGCCTCGTCCACAAAGGATGTCAGCGTTTGTCCCTCAAAGCTCTGCACAGCAGGGCGCGAATAGTCCGTCGGCATTTCCAGAACCGGCAACTCGCCCCGGTAACGATCCAGCCAGTAAGCTTCCTCACGTTTCAACTGTACTTTTTGCTCGTCCGACTGCTGCCATACCGCATAGTCCTTGTATTGAATTCGCAAAGGCTCTAATGACTCGCCACCGTACAGACGAACGAATTCCTCGACGAACACGTCCATCGAAACCCCGTCGGAGACGATATGGTGCATGTCGAACATCAGCAAATAACGTTTGGCTGCCAGCTCTACAAGCTCCGCCCGCAGCAGCGGAGGCTTTGCCAAGTCGAAAGGCCTGATGAAGGCCTGCACGACTTCAGGCGCTTCTTCCTCGCTCGCATGACGGTACTCGACTGCAAAGTCAACGCTCTCGTAAATGCGCTGTACTGCTTCGCCTTGTACGAACTCAAAGCCGGTACGCAGCGTTTCGTGCCGTGCGATTAGTCCGCGGAAAGCTTTCTCCAGCAGACTTCGGTCAATTGATCCTTCCAGCAATAGCACGCCCGGCATGTTGTAGCTCTGATCGGCCCCTTCCAACTGATTTAGGATAAACAGCCGTTTCTGAGCTGAGGAAAGCGGATAATATGCTCTTGCGCCTGCCAGTGGAATCGACGAGAACGACTGCTCTCCGATCCGGGAGATGGCAAGAGCCATCTCTTCGATCGTCGAGTAGCGGAATACGTCGCGCAGAGGCAGCTCGACGTTCAACTCCTGATGCACCTTACTCACCAGTGTCGTCGCCCGCAGGGAATGGCCACCCAGATCGAAGAAGTTGTCATGAACGCCAATATGCACCAGTCCGAGTACACTTTTCCAAATTTCGGCCAAACTGGCTTCCAGCGGAGTCCGAGGGGAAGTACGTCCTTCTCCCGGTTGCAAGCTCTCCTCCGGCGCCGGGAGGGACCGACGGTCGACCTTACCGTTCGTCGTCAGCGGGAGCCGCTCCAACTGGATCAGATACGCAGGTATCATATAGGCCGGGAGTTCCTGGGAAAGCACGCCCTTCAGCTCGGCTGCTGGAAGCTCACAGTCCGCTTCATAATAGGCGCAAAGCTGCTTCTCACCGGAGGCGTTTTCCCTCGCGAATACCGTCGTTTTCCGAATGCCCTCCACTTTCTGAAGCTGAGCTTCGATCTCGCCCAGCTCAATGCGGAAACCTCGGATCTTCACTTGGTCGTCTGTCCGTCCCACGTACTCGATCGTGCCGTCCGAGAGCCATTTCGCCAAATCCCCCGTCCGGTACATGCGCTCTCCCGGCACAAACGGATTGTCCACAAATTTCTCCGCCGTCAGCTCCGGCCGGTTATTATAACCCCGTACCAAACCTTCTCCGCTGATGCAAAGCTCCCCGGCCACGCCGATCGGCAGAAGCTTATTCCGGCTGTCGACGATATACACCTTCGTATTGCTGATCGGCCGTCCGATGGGTACGGTAACCGCCGACTCATCGACGAAGTCGACCGGAAAGTACGTAGTATAAACGGTACTTTCCGACGGGCCGTACAGATGGTTGAGCCTGCCCGGTCCGATATGGGCGAGTGCCTTACGCACATGGCCGATCGACACGCGCTCTCCTCCGAACAAAATCGCCCGGACATCCCGCAGGCAGCCGACATTCACATCTACAAGGATGTTGAAGAAAGCCGTCGTAATCAGCATGACCGAGATGCGCTCGCGCTGGATGAGATCCGCCAACAGGCCGATTTCCAGCAAAATCTCGTGGGGAACCAGCACCAGCCGCGCCCCGTTGGTCAAAGCGCCGAAAATATCGAAAATCGCTCCATCGAACGAATAGCTCGAAAGCTGGAGAACATGATCCCGCTCAGTGATGTCGATGTAATTCGTATTTCGCACAATCCGCACGATGTTGCGGTGCGAAACAAGGTTCCCTTTCGGCTTGCCCGTTGTGCCCGACGTATAGATGATGCATGCCAGATCTGTCGCTTCGTTGCCCGGATTTAGATTTGTACCGTCCTCGTGATAGGAGGACTCATCATCCAGTAAGATTACGGAGTCCGAACCCGCCAGGCGCTCACGCAAGCGGCTTTGCGTCAGCATCACCTGCGCTCCTGAATCGACGATTAAGAAACGGATACGCTCCTCGGGATATTCCGGGTCAATCGGTACGTAAGCCGCTCCGGCTTTGTGTGCCGCCAGCATGCCCACCACCATTTCGATGGAACGCTCAGCCATAATGGCGACCAGATGGCCTTTGGATATCCCGTAACTACGCAAGGTACGGGCAAGGCGGTTGACGCGTTCGTTTAGCTCGCAGTAAGTCAGCTCTTGCTCATTCAACGAGATGGCGGCTGCATTTGGAATGCGCACCGCTTGCTCTTCGAACAATTGAATGAGCGTCTTCCCGCGCGGAAATTCCGTGGTGGTGTCGTTAAAACGTCCGAGAAGGTCGGTCTTTTCCGCCTCCGTCACAAGCTCCAGCTCGCCCACTGTAATTTCCGGGTTACCCGTCACCTGCTCCAGCAGATGGACGAGATGCCCCTTGAGCCGCTCGATGCTCTGTTTATCGAACACTTCGGCGTTAAAGTCGAACCGAATTTCGATCTCGACTCCTGGCACCACGGTCACGTTGAAGTTATAGTTCGTCTGCTCCTCCATCTGAACGTCGGCGATCGTCAGGTCGCCGTGCTGCTGGTCGCCCGCCTGCTCCATTTGCTCGTCCACCGGATAGTTCTCGAAAGCGATGATATGGTTGATTAGGTTCTGCTTTTGCATGCTGCGGGCTTGAATTTCATACAGCGGATAGTAATCATAACGCCCGGACTCCAACGCCCGCTCTTGGAGCTCCGCCATCAGGTCGGCGAACACGGTGTCCGCTTCGCTCGTGACGCGAACCGGCACCGTATTGATGAACAGTCCAATCATGGACTCGATGCCCGGGATTTCCGCCGGTCTTCCAGCCACGACGCTGCCGAATACGGCATCGTTTGTTCCGTTATACTTTTGCAGCATCACACCCCAAGCGGCTTGAAGCAGCGTATTAACCGTAACCAGGCGCTCTTTCGCCACCCGGTCCATCCGCTCGCTCAAGTCCTTGCCCAGTTCGGCGGTGACGTGATCAGCTGTAAATTTGCCATTCGGCGCCGGTTCCTTTTGCCCCGGAAGTACGGTTTGCCCTTCATAACCTGCCAGGAATGTCGTCCAATAGCCGGATGCCGCCTGATCGTCCTGTTGCTCCAACCATTCGATATAGGAGCCATAATCCGTTCCCTTATCTCCCGCTGGCTGCGTGTCGGATGCCAAGGCCGAATACGTCTCAAACAGCTCTTGTGTCAGCTGCGGCAGGCACCAGCCGTCCATCAAAATATGCTGGAAACTCCACAGCACATGATAGCTTTGTTCTTCGGTGCGCAGGATTGTAACCCGAACGAGCGCGTCATGTTCCATGTCGAAGCCGCGAAGCTTGTCATCCTCGGCCTTTTTATCCAAATACGCTTGTTTCTCGTCCACCTGTAAATGAAGCAGCTCTTCATATTCAAAGCCGACCGGCTTGTCGCGGTATATGATTTGCAGCGGATCGCCCACCGGTCCTTTCACAAAATTCGCCCGCAGCACCAGATGACGTTTTGAAAGCTCCATCCAGCTCCTCTCGAAAAGCTGGACGTCGAGCGACCCCTGCATCGTGAACCGCGTCTGCTCGAAGTAAGCCGTCGTTTGCCGGTCAAGCGCACTGTGGAACCACATGCCCTTCTGCATCGGCGTAAGAGAGTAAATATTTTCGATTTCCCCAAGATGGCCCGAACGCTGGGCGATTTGCTCCAATTCCACGATGGTCAAGCCTTTAAATTGAACGTCGCTCGGTGTCAATTCGGTGTTTTCTTTGCCTGCGCAGTGGGTAATAATCTCTCGGAGACTTTGCTCAAGCCGCTCCGCGAAAGCTTCCATCGTTTCCTTGCGATACTGCTTCCGGCTGTAGCTGAGATCTAGCGATAAAGCGCCTTCCAGCACCATGCCGTTGATATCCAGCAAAAAGCTGCGGGCCTGACGGTTGCTGGCCTGGATGCCGCTGGAATAAGCAGATATGCCGATCTCGTCCTGATTGACATCATCGTCGAACTGACCGAGGTAGTTAAAATTAATTTCTGGCTCTGCGCCCCAAACAAAGCCATCCTCCGTTTTGGAGAGATAGCGGCATACGCCGTACCCAAGCCCCTTGTTCGGAATACGGCGCAAGCTTTCCTTGACCTGTTTAATCTGATAGGTCAAATCCCGGTCAGTGTCCGGCTCCAGGACGACCGGAAACTTGGTCGTAAACCAGCCGACTGTGCGCGTGATGTCGATATCCGTTCCAATCGATTCTCGTCCATGTCCTTCGAGATTGATCCGCACCCGTTCGTGTCCCGTCCACTTGCTAACGGCTATACCGAGCGCCGTTAGCAAAATATCGTTCATTTCGGTATTGTAGGCCCGGTGAACCCGCTTCAGCAGCAGCTCCGTTTCTTCGGTAGTCAAACGGACGAACAGCGATTCGCTGTCCTGCTGCGTTGTAATGTCCGCCTCCAGATCCTTCGGCACGGCCGGAACCTCAATTTGCTCCACGGCCTGCCAATAGGCCCGTTCCTTGGCCATCTCCGGGCTTTGCGCATAAGCGGCCAGTTGCTCGGACCAAGTACGGTACGCATCCGTTTTCGCCGGGAAACGAATTTCCTCGCTTTTTCCGGCCTGCTCGTACCCCAGAGCGAAATCTTCCATCAAAATGCGCCAAGAGACACCGTCTACAACGGCATGATGGACTGCAACCAGCAAATGATCGCCGTCCGCGCACCGGAACAGTCCCGCCTTCACGAGGGGCCCATTCTCCAGATCGATACCCGCTTGAATGTCCGTTGCCTTCGCTTCCACAGCCTGTATGGTATTCTCCGCATCCTTAAAATCGAACACGCCAAGCGTGAACAGCCCGCCTTCCTGAATCGCGCGAGTCCGTGCGCTATACCCTTGTTCTGTCTTACGGAACACCATCCGCAAGGCGTCATGATGCTCGGCCAGCTTTTGCAGCACCAGGCGCACCATCTCTTCGTCAAAGCGTTCCTTTCGGTACAACATCACCGACTGGTTGAAATGATGCGAGTCTGCAAAGGAGCTCTCGAAAAACCAATGCTGGATCGGCGTCAGTGCCGTTTCACCCGTTATTTCGCCTTGATCGATGGTACGTCCGATCGGTTTCACATGCAGGCTCAGCTGTGAAATAGTCGGATATTTGAACAAATCCCGGATTTCCAGCTTATACCCAGCTTGATGAAGCCGCGAAGATACTTGAATGGACTTGATCGAGTCTCCACCCAGCTCGAAGAAATGATCCGTTACCCCAACGCGCTCGGCGTTCAATACCGCCTGCCACACATCGGCAAGCGCCCGCTCGACTTCATTGCGTGGAGCTACATACGCGCCGCCGGACAGCGCATTTCCTTCCGGTGCGGGTAAAGCCTTGCGGTCTATTTTGTCGTTCGGGGTGAGCGGCATCCGCGGAAGCTGAACAAAGTGTGCCGGAATCATGTAATTCGGCAATTTTTGCGCCAGCGCACTTCTCAGCGCGCCCAGCGTAAGCGGGCCGTCCGCAACTAGGTAAGCACACAGTTCTTGCCCGCTTTTGCCTTCCCGCGCGATTACGATCGTCTCCTGCACAGAGTCGATCTTCAGAAGCTGCTCTTCAATCTCGCCGATCTCGATCCGAAATCCACGGATTTTCACCTGATGGTCGATCCGGCCCAAGTACTCAATATTTCCGTCCGGCAGCCATCGAGCCAAGTCGCCCGTTCGGTACAGTCTCTCTCCGGGCTCAAACGGGTGTTCTATGAATTTCTCCGCCGTCAGATCCGGCCTGTTCCAATATCCCCGGGCGAGGCCGATGCCCGCGATGCATAATTCTCCCTCTACTCCGATCGGAGCCAGCTGATTCTGTGCGCCCAGTATGTACAGACGATGGTTCCAGATCGGACGTCCGATCGGTATCGTTCTGCGTTCGGTATCACAAGTAGACGCCGCCCACACGGATGTGGCGATCGAGGCTTCCGTCGGACCGTACGCGTTATAGTACTGTACCTTGTCTTTCCACTGCTGCACGAATTCGGCTGAAACGGCGGAGCCCGCCGTGATGAGCCTGCTCAGACTCGGCAGGCGGTCTGGATTCAAATAAGCCGCATAAGTTGGCGGCAAAGTAGCGATCGTAATTGCATGCTCATTCATGAAACGTTCGAACAGTTGATCATCCAAAATCGTCTCGGTTGACGGTATATATAAGGCCGCCCCGAAATACAGAGCGTTGAACGTCTCCCAGCAAGACGCATCGAACGATAGGCTGGCGAATTGCAACACTCGATCCTGTTCGGTCGTGTGAAGCGTATGGGCAAACGTCAGTTTCAGACTAACCAGCCCGCGATGCTCCAGCATGACCCCTTTTGGCTTGCCCGTCGTACCTGACGTATAGATGACATAAGCCAAATCGTTCGGACCGCTGGCCGGCTCCAAGTTCGAGCCATCTTCGCTGTAGGCCTGCTCGTCGTCCAGCGCCACCACGGTCCCTTCGAACGGCACCTGCTGCAACAACTCCCTTTGAGTCAGCAACAGCTGCGCGTTCGAGTTCTCCAAAATGTAGAGGATACGTTCTTCCGGGTATTCCGGGTCAATCGGCAGGTAGGCACCGCCAGATTTCAGAACCGCCAAAATGCCAACGACCGTCTCCAGCGATCTCCTGGCCATCAAGCCTACCAGCTGATTAGGTAGCACGCCGACCGACCGCAGCGTCCGCGCCAGCCGGTTCGCCCGTTCGTTCAACTCTGCGTACGAAAGCCGCCGACCCTCAAATACAACCGCCGTCGCTTCGGGCACCCGCTTCGCCTGTTCCTCCACGAGCTGATGAATCGTCCGATCACGGGGATAGTCCTTCTCGGTATCGTTAAAGCTTTGCAGCAATTGAAATTTCTCTTCCTCCGACAGCATGTCCACCCGCACGATGCCCAGCTCCAACTCGTGAAGCCCCACGGTCAGCAGGCGATTCAGATGGCTGACGACCCGAGTCATGAACTCGGGGTCATATAAGTGCTCGTTATATGATAGCGCTAGCTGTATCGTCCCGCCGGTTAAGCTGAATGCAAAGGAACAATCCGTGACCACGTTTTTCCCGATTTCATCCAGATGCAGCTCCTTAAGAGATACTAGCGTATGGACGACGGGTATCCCGTCTGCATATTGCAGGTCCAGCTTCTCCGTCATTTTCAAGAACGGAATATGTTGATGCTGAATCGCTTCCAGCAAGGAAGTCCTCAGCTCGTTCAGAAGCGTTTTAAAAGTCGCACCTGCCGAAAGCGAGTTTTGCAAAATGACCGTATGATTAACGGATCGGCGCGTCTCTGTCGGTTTCCGTACAACCGGCATGCCGACCAGAATGTCAGCAGCGCCTGTATATTTATGCAAGAGTGACTGAACACCGGCGAGCAAAATCATAAAAGTGGCCAACGGAGCACCCTTACTCATTTGAAGGACGCGCTGCGCCGCTTCCTCCGAAAGCGACCCGCCTACGGTTGTCATGATGGGCGCCATAGAGCTTGGAGCTTTACTATAAGGCAGCCGCGTCAAAGTATAATCATCGCTACCGAATTTTTCGTTCCAAAATAACGTTTCTTTTTCAAAAGCCACCTGGATCGTTCCCCTCTCTTCATCGGTAAAAGCAATCCGGCGGAGCATATGCCGAAGCAACGCTCCAGCCTTTTCAAACATGTCATAACAATGTGAATGGCTTTCGCCAGGTCACCGCTTCGCTTGCTCTGGTGATCGTGTGCGGCTCCTCTGCCAAGCAACTATCCCGCTCGGCTCCCATGCGTGAAAGACAACAAAAAGCATCGTTCTGCGCAAGAGATGCGGCTTCTTCCAGCTTCTCTGTTTCAATATGCTTGCTACGGACGAGCCGCCCGAAGACGGTCTTTAGTTAATCATTGGGTTCGGAATTAGATGTGGGGTGGACAAGGGATGTTCCTTCCATCGATGTAAGGCTTGCTGTAGGGTTCCAGCCAGCCAGCAGGAAGTCGGCCGCACCTTCGGATTCGGCACCGGAGCTGCATTTGTCGAAGCTTATGTTAAGGGGTATCGATACACTCTATGTACGATTTGTGTATTACCCCGCAGCTCTGGTGTGCATAAGTAAAAATCCGACTGCGGGGTACTGAAATTTTCCTAAAGATTAGATGTGAAAATTAGATGTGATGATCGTGCTGAATGAGGATCAAAGAATGCTCCGTATGGCATGAACGGGACAGCCCTTGGATTGGAGGTGAGGTCTATGCTGCCTGACGCTTTCCAAGGCAACATGGGAGAAAATCTTCCAATGGGTTGAGAACGTTAACTTACATCAAGGCGGCAAGGTCCCTGAAAGGTACTTTCTTGCCTCTTGCACGTGGACGAGCTTAGGTCGTTACCAGCAAATCCTGGGTCTCCTGAGCGATCACCTGCTGCATACTGGACTTAATAATATCGCATCCGGCAGCCAGATGCTCCATCGAGACAGTCAGCGGAGGCATGATCTTAAGGACGAGGTCTCCTCTGCCGGCTCTTTCAATGATGAGCCCATTCTCGAAGCTGATCTCCGTCATCCGCTTCGCCCCCGCTTCATCCGTAAAGCCCGAGACATCAATGCCCCAGATCAGGCCTAGTCCGCGAATGGCGATGGACGGATGCAGAGGCTTGATTTCTTTATCAAGGAATGAGCGTACAAACTCTTCCTTTTGCTTCACCTGGGCTTCCAAATCAACTTTGTCTCGGAACTCTAGAGCGGCCTTGGCGGCCACAAAAGCGAGCTGGTTGCCGCGGAAGGTGCCGTTGTGCTCGCCCGGTGTCCAAAGATCCAGTTCGGGCTTCAGCAGCAGCAGGGACATTGGCAAACCGTACCCACCGATCGACTTCGACAAGGTAATGAGATCCGGCTCGATACCCGCACGTTCGAAGGAGAAGAATTCGCCTGTCCGACCGCAGCCGACTTGAATCTCGTCAGTTATGAGCAGGATATCGTGCCTGCGGCAAAGCTGCTGCAGCTCGCGCAGCCACTGCGCGTCGACGACGTGAATTCCTCCTTCGGCTTGTACCGTTTCAAGCAGGATGGCAGCCGGCTTGTCGATTCCGGAGTGCGAATCAGTCAGGATATTCTCGATATAGCCGAGCGTATCCATTTCTGCAAAGGCCCCGCTTGGGTGCGGCATGAACGTAACTCCGCCAAGAGGAAGCCCCGCTCCTTCCCTCATGGACTTGGAGCTTGTCGTCGATAGGCTGCCGAGCGACATGCCGTGGAAGCCGCCCATGAATGCGAATATCCCGGTTCTCTTCTTCGCCTTGCGTGCAATCTTCAGGGCCGCTTCCACCGCGTTCGTCCCCGTCGGACCGCAGAATTGAAGCTTGTAATTCAGCTTCTTCGGCTCCAAGATCCGCTCCGAGAAGCTCTGGATGAATTCGCGCTTGGCCATTGTATACATATCCAGACCGTGCATAATCCGGTCGGAGGTCAAGTAATCGAGAACCCGCTCCTTGATATAATCGTTGTTATGACCGTAATTCAGTGCCCCGGCACCTGCAAAAAAATCAATATAGGCTCTTCCGTCCTCAGAATATAACAGGTCCCCCTTGGCCCGGTCGAATACCACCGGAAAGCTTCTGCAGTAAGATCTTACGTTGGATTCCAGCTTTTCAAAAATGCTCACGCGCTTCATCCTCCATCGGAATTGGAATAAGGTTGACTTCAACCTTTCTGAACCTTCTGACGTCATGGAGCAACATATTCTCAGCTGTCATTTTCCACAATTGTCGATCCCCGCATACCAACTCGCTGGGTAGCCAGTGGACTGGTCTCTCACGCACAGTATGTATAGGCATAAAGACCCAGCAATTCTATTTTCTATCATAATTGGAAAGGTGACCTTGGTAGAATTATATCAAGATTTCCAAGAATGTATAGTAAAACTTTGATCTGCCCAACATAGGGTGCCTAAAAAGAACGAATGAAGTAGAAACGTTGGGAATGGTTTGTCATCAATCGAGGAATTCGACGCGCATCGACAATCAGGCGGGGTGCCGGCCGATTTGGGGAATGTTCCCTGTATGCATTCTCTACCGGTGATCCTAATCCTTGCGCTTTACGATATCTTCACATGATTACCTGCCAAACTTCTGGTAGCTTGGCAGGTAAGGTAACTAGATGCAGCTGGATATTCTGCTGGAAAATCCGTTTAATACTCGGTTGGAACACCTGATGACTGCGCGGATGGCAGACGCAATAGTTTTGTATCCATTCATCTTGCATTATAGTTCACTACATCTTTTACTGGTCTATGACTTTTTTATCACGAGACAATAAAAAAATAAAAAAGTAAAGTACATTTATGATGCACGCCGTACTTGCAATTAGGAGTGGAGAGCAAATAATCGCGGTGCTGAGCGTTTCTGTTTCCATGATAAATGTGAATTTTCTAAACTCCGTATCTATTACAGCCTCACCTTTGAAACTTGTTTGAAGTAGAAATCCCCTTACCCTCATGACAAAATCCCATGTGCTTATTACAAATGAACATATCGTTATAAAATTTATGACAAATACCTTATTCAACATAGTTCTTCTACTTTTTCTATTTTTCATAAAACTCCTTTTAGTTTTGGATCACTTTCCAGATTTATTAAGCTTTATGATTTCTTGTGCAGTTAGATATACTTCTTCAAGCTCTTCACCCTTAGTTGGCTTGGTCGCTATTCTCATAAGATCTTCTTGAAGATTGTCTATTGCGAGTAGTTCTGAAGGTAGGTTCATGACAAAGTATCTTAAACAATACTCTTTCCAAATGTCATCGTCGCCATTGAGTATATGTTTAACTAGAGGAATCGTTTCACGGGGTACTATTTTTACAAGTATTTCTGATATTTCAATGGAAATAGGCCAATTCATATCTTGTAACCATGTTAGCAGTTCTGGTAATAGTTCTATTAGCTCTTTTCTTTCAGCATGTTTCAAATGATTAACTCTTTCAAAGTCATGCTTGTCTCTTGGCAAAAGATCCTTCATTTATCGTTCCTCATTCTTTTTATTCTTCAGTTTACTATTTGTAACCACAGCATAAGATGACACCCATGTAACACTAACAAAAAATAGCTGTATGATATAACCTTCTAAATCAATCATGTGTTTCGTTAAAAACTCGGTTGTATTAACAGAGTAAAAATAAATCCATATAAACAAGTAACAAAGAACGGATACGGCGAGATGAATAAGAGGACCGATTATAATTTTCTTGAACGTCCATGCAAATAAGGTCCCCACTAATATTCCAAGTGGTATGTCAAGCACTTCAAATGCATAAGGACTGAACCATGTTGATGCACCAACCATTTAGCTCCCCCTCACTTAGGTAATATATAATAGTCCTTCGATGCATTATATAACTTTAGAGGATGTACCTCATATATTTTTTATTTGTTACTAGATTTGCTTATCATTCTAAAAAAATAAACCTACCAAAACTGGCAGGTCCAACGTTTTAAGAACTAATTCTAGATCTTTTTCTATATTAACCAATTTTCTTAGTCGTTCAATTAGAATTTACGTTTCTGATAAGGTAGCCCTACGCCATCTTCACAATAGGATTTCAAGCTATAAAGAAACATGCCCCAGTTATAATTGCAGAAACGATAAAAGCTTGTCACTTCCCTCCAATCCGAGTGCTTCAACGTAATATGAGATTTATTATTTTTCTCTTCTATTTCGAATGAAATAAACGTATCCATCCACTCCGGATCAGAATCTACACATTTCCAAACGATTTTTCGATCTTTTTCCAATTCCACCACTTGCATCTTCGTTACATCATCACTGCCAAAATGAAACTCATTTATAAATCCGATCTCGTCTTTAACAGTTAGTTCATTCGTCCATACTTCCGATAAGCCTTCAGCTTTTGTTAACACTTCATACATTTTTGCTGGCGCCACATTCACAATTTGAAGGTGTTCAATATTTGGCATAATAATAACCTCCTCAAAGATTATATTTATTAATTTAAACTCCCTGCATCCCAGTCTCCGTACAGACTCGTTCAATTTCCTTTACTGGGAACGGGGTGTTTCTGCTATTCGACATAAGATTTGTATAAAAATCATTGATCACAACAGCTATTGGAGCGTAGCGCATAATCAATTCTGCTGCTGAATCCATCAATTCAAGGGTTTCTTTGCCCTCAGCACAACGACGTATAAATTCAATGCGTTCAGAACGATCAAGCTTCCCCGCCAATGCTGCTACAAGCCAGTTCACTAGCCATGTCATGACATAATATCCATCATGATTCTTATTCAATTCAATAAACGTTAATTCGGCAGCGGTTAGTTCAAAGTGAGAAGAAATTGCGAGGCCAAAGTCGGAAATATAGAGGTGGTGTCCATCGGTTAAAATATTTTTAAAGTGAGCATCAAAATGAAATAATCCGTTCTTATTCATAAAGGAGACAGTTGACCTAAGTTCAGAATCCACCAATGACAACGCTGCTGAAGCTGCATGCTCACCATTAGCGACCTGTTCGTTAAGCCAGTTATGGAGAGTGTAAGGAATGTACTCACAGAACAGTACCACATCGTACTGAGCTTCCTTAAGGGACTCAATTCTCTCCCCTATTTTTGTAGAACCCCAAAACTCAACCAATTGTGGAACATCGCTCAGTTCATCAGAAATTGGCTCACGGCATTTTGGGCTTTTTAACATTCGCCAGTGATACATTAAAGGAAAGTTCTCACACCGTCTTTCCAGTACCCAGTTCGTAGTCATCGTGTGTGCCGCGACTTCACGCCAAGCGCCACTACCAGGCGATCCTATTCCATAATGGCATGCTGAAGGGAGTTCGAACACATTTCTAGTGGACATCACATTTTCAGCGCTTCTTTCTAACTCTGTAAGCCGTACCTTTTTCACAAAAACAGGTAAATCCTCGATATGCAACAAAGCCGTTGTACCACCAATTCCGGTATTTAGAATCGTAGCTTGTTCCAATCGATTACTAAGTTGTTTATCACTAAGCTGTGTTAAGGAGGAAGATACGGCAGCAAAGTAGGCAAGTCTTATGTCATAGGACAAATAAAGCTCCTTAGATGATAGCTTCATAAGAGATGATCTCCTTTTGCTCTATTATTTTGAAAGCACTGCACAGGGTCTTTCCATCGCTTATGTACAACATCTTCTTTATATACGCTACCTTTTAAAATCCTGCCCAAGTACTGCCCCTTCATCTGGTCTGCCTCGCATATAACTTATTAAACTATGATAGGTAGTTTTACTTATCAATATTCTAATTTATAAACGACTTCTTCATCTATAACTCGGCCATCTTCAACGAATCCTAATTTTTCATACAATTGTTTGGCCAAATCATTGTCTGGTTCGAAGCTTATGTAGATTACCCGGTGTTGTGTATCCTCTTTAATCCTTTCAATGAGCATCTTCATAGCAGCCTTCCCATAGCCTTTAGACTGATACTTCGCATCTATCATTAATCGATATATCCAATATTCATGGTCTTCTTCATCTATACAATACATCGTAAATCCAACTAGAGTATCATCATTATAAATAGCTGAGCAAATACACTCTGGGAATGCCTTTGCCTGCGCAAGCGAGAACATATTAGTCGCTACAAACTCTTTTTGTTCATCAGTTACACTTAAATTTAAGACATCATAAAAATTGGTTCGATTTACTTCTTTAAGTGTTATCATAAATGTTCATCCTTCTATTTATTCCTTAACATTCACTTTATTTCGTTTCCTTTTTTCAATTTTCGCTCTTAACATGGCTTCTTTTACATGGTCTCTATTCGGTAACTTACTGTTAATTTCAAACAGAAGTACAGCAATAACAATTAGAATAACTAAAATTGCAAAATTCATCTTAACCACTCCGCTCTTAATGTGTTTCATCCTTTTCCAAACAGCACTCTTTGCGGTAATCTCGTTACATCAGTTGTTTTATAAACATTTTTAATATCCGGAGAGTAATTCAAGGTTAATCTTAATCCCTCTTGAATATTCATATCTAATCCTTCTATTTTTTCTATTTCAATGTGCTTTAAAAATAATTGGCCCACTTCATACAGACTATCTTTACTTGATCTCACAATAATTTCTATTCTAGATTCATCTGCTCGATGACTTTCGTCAATTTCCTCAAGAGGCTCACATATAAACCAATCCGAATCTTCGGTATACACCTTTACGTACTTTCCCACATAATCTCGGAGGTTCAAGGAAATTCCCCCTTTTGATCAAACCATCGTTGCATATAGATTCACCTATGGCGTGTTTATATTTACGAAAAGCCTCATCCGTAGATAGTTCCTAGCTTAGGCTAGGACTTTTGCTCTCGAGTTCCCTTCCATTATTATACACAAAAACTACCAAGGGGAGAAATCACGAGGTACAAGTCTTGAATATGCTGTTATTCGCATATTTCTTGAAAGCCTGCACGACTCCACAACCACAATGATGTGTGTAAATCAATTAACGTTAGCTGTGTCTCGGCTAGTTGCTCACTCCATACCGCATTTATAATACTCTGCAAATTTTGTCAGGAGTGACCGCTACCATCGCTTCACTTCCCTCCTCGCGATCTAATTAGAAACTCCAAGATAACAAGGTGTACATTGTTTATTTACGATCTGCTCTATAAGTACCTTGGGTAAATTTTTTTTCATGTAGTCTGTCAATCTCAATCCATTCTACTCCCACTTGATTGTCATCGGGATTTCGTCCGTTATTGGGAGTCTGCGCTCCCGCTAATCTACATTCAAAATAAAATTCAACCTGATGAACGTCATAATCCCATTCTGCGAACTCATGATTGTTACCTGTATACGCTCTTATGTGAACAATATCTTCTACTTCTACAGCACAGCCTATTTCTTCTAAGCATTCTCTGACTACAGCAGCTTTAGTCATAACTTGCTTGAAGAACTGTTTTACTTCTTCGTAGTTATATTCTTTAAAATACTCAGGATATAACTGTCTATGTAACTCTTGAACTTCTTCATTCAGCTTACTTATCAGCTCATAATCATAGGTTTGAACAACTTCCATGTAACACTTCGAATATATTCACTCTTATGTACTTACATTTAGTTAACTGATTAAATCTAAGCATAGTAGCCGCCTTCTATTAAATACGTTCTTGTCTCCTTATAATGTTTATAAATCTTACTAAAAGCCCTATTTGCTTTATGATGATACTGCCCATTACTTAGGCACGGCTTGATGACTCTCACTACTTCCGTCATGCATGTATCACCGGGAATCTCACCCGTTATTAATTTTTCTAGCTGGAGTTCAAATATGCCTTCAAAATTTTCCGAACAATCTCCATATACATAGCTTACTTTGTTATCAATAACTTCAAGTAATTTGAACTTGATACAGATCGCCATCGTAGAGTACCATCTTTCTATAACTGTTATTATGTATTCACCGAACCCTAAAATGGAGTGATATCATTGAAAATCCATACAGATCGACTAGAATTAGTCCCCATTGATATAGCCCATAGTCATACTCCTATCTTCGCACAATATATGAACAATAAAAAGCATATTCACTTATACATAAAACAATTAATCAATGATCCTGATTTGTTAGGTTGGGGTGTATGGTTAGTTATAAGTAAAGATGCCAATGTAGTAATTGGTGATATTGGTTTTAAAGGAAAACCCGTTAAAGAGACTGTGGAAGTGGGTTATGGCTTCATGCCGGGAGCACGAAATAAAGGCTATGCAACGAATAAATCTCACGGATATAATGATTTATTGGAAATTAACCCATTAAATCTTATTTCTTATTCAGCAGTTATATTTTGTTTGAACATCACATAAATAGATAGTTATTACACCCTTTACATTTTATTTATTTCTTTCACTTTCTCTTCTAATAGATGAAAGAACTCAATATCCAGTTCAAAAGCTCCTTTAAATAGGGTTTCAACAAATGTATTCTCTGCATATCCAGATCTCTTGATTGAATAAGCAATCTCATAACGGCCATTTCTTAGATTAATAAAGTTGATTTCCATCTCCTTGGAAGACATTGATCTTAGATTTAATTTCACAAACTATCTTTGTACTCATTCATGATCCGTGTAATAAATTCTGTTTTGCCTTCCGTATAGGCTGTACGATTGTTTCTAAATGTATTGGTCAGTTGGGTCTTTAAATTTGAATACTCAGTAATCAATATAGGGTCCTTTCTTACTATGTCCCGAAACAAGATATGTCTTTTTAGCTCTTCACTTTCTCTATTGCATACGTATAGATGATGTTCATGCTTCGTGTTGCCTTCATTATTGTAAGGTACATAAATGTCCTTTCTTGCAAATGCTTCTCTATCCTTAATTCCCAAATCACCTTCATGAACATATCCTAATTCTTCTAGCATTTTGATTACTCTCGGCAGATACTTCATAGATTCAATTACCACGTCAATATCAATGATCGGCTTGGCTGTAAGCCCTTCAACCGATGTACTTCCAACATGCTCAATTCGTAAGGCAAGACCATTAAGTTTACTGGATAAAATAGATTCTATTATACGGAATGATTTTGGCCATTCTTCATTGTATTCCTCAACAATTACTGGTTTTTGATTTTTCACCAGCATTCACCTGCTTATCTTAAATGTTATTACATCACTCCTTATTTAGCTCGTAATAAATTCCATCCCATAACAATATCAAAGCTTGCTCATTTTTTATAATGAATCCGCTGCCTGGGCCTGACCAGTCTTCTATTTCGACTATCCGTACCTGCTCATCATTAATACCTATATCGCTCAATTGAATTCTATTCTCTTCAAAGAACTTCGATTTTGAATATTTCATTTCCTTATATATTGGATTCTTTCTCTCATTGTCATTAAATCGCGCTATTTCTGCTGTATATAAAGCTGCTTTACCAATATTAGCACTCTCATCTGTATCAACATAAATCGGCGAATATCCTGCTATTTTGCTGATTTTCCAGTTTCCAAAGTACGTATTGTTTTGGATGTCTTGTTTTTCATCAACCGGCTTACTATCACCTTCAATCACACGTTTATCTACATTCGCACTTTCAGAATCCATATTGTTATTAATGTTTTTTTCTTGATGATTTGTCGCAACACCATCTTTAGTCGCATTCTTAACATCATTCGAGCATGCTGTCAATATTACAATTGTAAAAAGGCACATCACAACTAACATGATCTTTTGTTTTTTCACGATTTTCTCCTTTTCACATACAGTTCTAGTTTATTTTACTCATCATTACTTCTATTGTTTCGCTAGTCTCAAATATATCCGTTGTAAAATGTAATTGTAACTTTTTGTCTTTCAATGCTTTAACACATTTAGATGCTTGTTGAAACTGCCAACCTCCAAATGCCTCACGTTTGGCTAATCGTTTACATATTCTCTCTTATCAAACTAGTAAAAAAATGATGCAGATCCTTTTGCCTTATATCTTCTTGGATGAGGTTGCGGAGCATATAACAGGAGCGTATACCATACTGTTTCTATCAACGGCTGGAGCACACTGGCTGCCAGTATCTATTCAAAACCAAACCTCTGTAATAAAAGTTGATTTGATAAAAAGAGTTGAAACTTATTTCACATAAGACCTCGACAATGTTATTTGTTGTTTCTTATATAAATATCAAGTGCCACGATTCCTCTTCGAGCAAGCCTAATAAGTAATATCAAAAAATAAAAGGAAACCCCAATAAACGCCAACCAAAACAATTGAACGACGATAACACTAAATGAAAAAACCATTCCTCACCCTTCTTTCCATATTGTACTTTCTTCCTGTAAGTACCTTCAAAATCTTATACGTAAATCTAATATCATTAGAACAGGTAGCATGCTTGCTATATTAATGAAGTTGGTTCTTCTTGGACTAAGCCCAATTTTGTCTTTTGTTCTTGTTTATAGTTGAAAAAATGACAGCATCAACAAACCTATCCTTCTTTAAATAATAGTCTTTGAGTATTCCTTCTTCACTGAAACCTGAACTTATCAAGAGATTTCTTGAACCAATGTTATGTGGATATACTAGCGCTCCAATTCGATTTAATTCAAGCTCTTCGAAACCATAACTTATAACTCTACTTAAAGCCTCAAACATGATTCCTTGGCGCCAATACTCAGGTGACAATTCATATCCAATTTCCGCTCTATAATGAATACTAGACCAATTATGATAACCACAAGTTCCTATAACTCGCTTCTCCGTTTTAAGAACTATTCCCCATCGAATACCTTGTTGATTATTATACCTGTTATTCCAATTTGTAATTAGATTTTCAGCTTGTTTTACTTCTGTGAAGCTTTCCAAATCATAAAACTGTGTCACTTCATCTTTTGAAAAATAATGAAATACATCGACAGCATCCTCAGATCGTAATTCTCCAAGTATAAGTCTTTCAGTTTCAAGAGTCGGAAAATTTCTCATAGATATACACTCCTTCATATAAGATTGCTCCTTATATCCATCTAAATATTTTCCCGCTAGTTACTTTTATCTTGTTCTTTTTTGCCCATTGTTTTAATTCTTCTATATGAATCTCTTCGTTATTCTTAAATCTGAAATGTAAATCTATCGAAACTAATTTACTACCATATAGCTTGATACCGATACTCTGTACAAAATAACCTTCTATTATTATTTTTTCGATTTTTTGTATTGATATTTCAGTTTGATTAATCTTAATTTTATTTTCTGCAATTTCTAATTCATTATTTTTTCTTAGACCTAAGACCCTCTTCAAAAGCACTACTTATTTGTATCAAGATAGCTAACATCAATAAAATTAAAAAATAACTAAAAATAAATCATCTTTTCGCATGATTCGTAGTAATAAAGAAATAAATAATATAGAAAAAGCCACTTGGGCATACACAAGTTTAGGTAACTTGATCTCATATTTCTTGTTCATGTTCTACTTTAATCCCTTTCACATTGGTTTTGATACCGTTCTTGTTATTCAAATATTTAATCAATATCATGTATCTTCCATTGAGATCCTTCTTTTTTATCTTTAACAAAAACATAGGTTCGATTGTGTACGCCAGTATCCGACATTCTCTTTTCTGTTACACTTACTACTGCTTGAAAAATATTCTTTTGTTCTTTCAGTAATATATCACTGTTCAATGTTACCTTTTCTCCAGTGAAATCATTTTCTGCTATATAATGTGGTGTGCTTTCAATTACCGGAGTAGTCGGAGGTGGTACAATACTGCTTTCGTCTGGTTTTGGACTTGTATCTGTTGGAACACTAGAAGAGGAATTTTGTATATCATTTATGTTGTTTTTTGATTGACAAGCAACGAGTAGCGTTAAGGATAAATAAATCAAAATTAACTTCTTCATTTTTGTTACGCCACCCTTCAATATTTTCAGGAATCTGCGAACTCCAAAGGCTTAGAGAAGCGCGTGCGAGTATGTCTGCAACACTTAGCCTCGCAGGTTTTTTTGCTGCATTCACTACTCTACAGCCGAAGCACGCAGCTTAGATACGGTGAGATAATAGGGATATCTTCAACGAATCACTTACACTATGCTCTTCTTTAGTAATGTTATGTTCTTTCTTGATACTTGAATTTTGAATCCACTTCTGGAATCGAACGCAAATGCCGATGCGTGAATGCTGCTTATCCGAGGCATATGAATTCCTCCACAAAAAAACATCATGGATTTCACTGAGAAATTCATGATGCGCTAAAATAAAAAACTATATGGTATGCCTCCTAAATTGATGCAATACCGTCACCACTTTGATACTTCATTGATTATCCCCTCTCGACTCATGTTACTGGTTATTTCGCCTAACCTTCCCGTATTCACGACATCCGACAAAGCTGAATGTGTACGGAGCTCTTAAGTAAAGGCTTATTTATAAGTAGTTTACTTATTTGTTACCGAGTTTTTCCGCCAAACCAATTAGAATTCCTTCTACTCCACGAATGTAGCAGAGCCGATAAGAGTCCTTATACTGAACCACTTCGCCAACGATCTGAGCACCATGCTTACTGAGTCTAGATACCATTTCATCAATGTCTTGAACTGCAAACATGACGCGTAGATAACCGAGGGAGTTTACAGGGGCATTCCGGTGATCTGATATAGTAGCTGGTGTGAGAAATCTCGAAAGCTCAATTCGGCTGTGACCATCTGGAGTCACCATCATAGCAATTTCTACACACTGAGAACCTAGTCCGGTTACGCGACCAGCCCATTCCCCTTCGACATTGGCTCTCCCTTCGAGGACCAAGCCAATCTCCTCGAAGAAAGAGATTGCGTTATCAAGGGATTCTACAACGATGCCGACATTGTCCATTCTTAGTAAGTTATTATTTGTCATAGTTTTAACTCCTCATATACAAATTTACTACCTGTTCTGTTCATGTTCAATCTTGTTCAAATCAAGAACTAATATTATTCTAAAAATAATGTTTTGTAATAATTGTTGACAACAATAAGAAGTCCTAGTACGAGAAAATGAGAAATTGGATTTGTTGATAGGTCATATAACGTTTTCGTATTAACGATGTCCGATATAATCGGATGTGTCTGTAGCTAATGCTCCCTACCAATACTCCTACGGATTTAAGGCAAATGCTTAAGGCTGAAGCACGTCCTTTTCCGAAAATACAAGCACTAATATTGTTTTCTCTCTGTTGTTGACTGTTTTATCCATACCTTTAATTCATCTGTACTTATATAAATATCGGACCCAATTCTAATAATTGGTAACATCATGCCACTATATGAGCCCGAAGCTTTTAACATGGTTTCTTCACTTGATATGATTGTTCTAACTTGTGCTTCATTTCAGATAACGTTCTTGTATTCACGAAGCCCGACGAATGTTGGATATGACCCGGCAAACTACTTCCTACACTTTACTCACAGGACCGAAGAAGCTAATCCACCTATGCGTGAACACATTGTTAGAAGAAGTTATTTCACTCCTTGAGATGCTTACACATTACATTATTTCAAATCTTTAGTTGTTTTTTTATTTCTTTTTTAAATATCATCTCACAATGAGGGACTTTCCATGATTGGTTCTATCGCTTTCAGTTTCCATCCTCTCCACCTTGTCTTATTATACAAAATATAATATTCTTCATTTTCGTTAATTAATTTAGTTATTATTTGCGGTATTACTATGTATTTTTTACTCCACTTGAATTTTCAACTAGAACAGATCCCGAATTGATTTCTTTAATTTTTACAACTTCTCCTGTAGATTTTGTCTCTGATGCCAACACTATTACAACAAAAACTATTATGCTTCCAAGTAATGAAATTATTAGCTTCTTCAATGTTTTTTCCCTATCTCACTACGATTTTAATTTCTTTACCAAATATCATCTTGGGCTACTGCTTCTTACTTTTTATTGATTAAATAAGCATTAAAAATTGCACTGTGTACATTTAATTGCACTTATTATTTATAATCAGTTGCAAGTATGTCATATAACGCTTCTGTGTTACACGACGTCCGACATGGTCGGATGTGTCCGCAGCTCCTACTTCCTTAAGTCCACTTCTGGAACTAAGGGCAGATGCCCATACATGAATGCATTGTTATGAGAAGTCAATGTCTACTTTATTACCCCCAGAACATCCCTCTGTTATCCTTATCTATAATTTCAAGTTGTTTTTCAAAACTTTCATTCGGCTCTATATCATCAACATAGTGCCATTTGCTTCTACTGTCTTTCCAGTATACTTTCCATCCTTCTTCATCTCGTCTTAACTGTGCAATGTCATGTTGCACCCACTGCTCACTTCTAAAAGCAGGCCTTTCTTCTATGATTGTCACGTTATTTCCTCGAATTTTATAGTTCATTTTGATTTGATCTTGCAATTGTTTCGGAATTTTACTCCTTATATACTCATCCATTATTTTCTTCACTTTTGTTTTTGTAAATTCATCCATGTTTTTCTCCTTCTTCTTGTGAATTTTTATTTTTAGCTGCCCTTTAATCCAATTCATTGATTTCTCATAACGTTGTTGCATTCTCGACGTCCGATGTTGTTGTCCCGCTGCCCTGCTTCACTGCCTATTCCTCCTGCCGGACCTAAGGCGAGTGCCCGATGCTTGAATACTTAGTTATGTGTTGCCTTTGCCTTCTCGAATTCGCTGTAAAATATCTACGATTAATAAGCCTTCTATGTCTTTTATTTCAACTCCATATATTTCTGAAATTTTGTCATATTTCTCGTTTAAAATCTCGTCTGTCCAACAAAAATCATACATAGAACTTTTATCACTCACAAACATTTCATAATAATCCATTTCAAGTACTTCCTCAAAGAAATGAACTGCTTCAATCTCGTATTGATCCATTCGATCAACACTCGCAAAAGTTAATTGAACCTTATGACCAGGCCTAGGAAGTTTATTCCCCTCTAATTTATGTTTATCGAATTTTTCTTTTAAATTGGAATAAGCCTCCTCTTTAGATTGTCCATCCCCACTCATCCAGTACCAATTAATTATTCTTGCTTCCCAAGGATACATCGTGTAATTAGACTCTGATAGATCAAGTACTTGTTGTTGTCGAAATTCAATTGGGTAGTCTTGAAACTCCCATTTTGATTTTAAAAATGATAATAAAAATTTGTATGTTCTTTTAATTGGTCTTGTAATTTGGGTGAATTGATTCATTGTTTTCTCCTATACTCAAGTTTTTCACAGGTTTCACATTAACGTTCTTGTGTTCACGACGTCCGACAAATGTCGGATGTGTCCACACAAACTACTTCATTGAATCCACTTCTGGGACTGAGGGTGTATGCTCGATGCCAGAATATGTATTAGCTGATGCCCCTGTCTTCTTCGAGTTCTCTAAAAAATTGCTCTTATGGCTCTTTAAAGTCTCTGAATATTCTTTACATCTTTAAAATCTTTCAAATTCTTTTATGATCGTTTGATCTTTGGTTTAAAAATCTGATCTTATAATGAGTTATTATTTGTTTGAGGTTTTGAATAAAAAATATGCCACTTTGCTTCGTAACTGTGTTAACTCGAATTAAGCTGATTGATCTATATGATCGAATTTGCTGACCATTCACCTTTAGAACAAGTAATCAATCATTTAAATGGTTTTAAATATTCTTATTATCTTTAGCAATTTTGACGTCCTAGCCCCTTAGAGTCGCTGCTTATAGTTGTGAGGCTTGCCTAATACCTAATACAGTGATGTCCCGACGGGCTTAGGGGGCTGGATGTGATTACTCGCTTCTCAAAGTGACCCGGAGAATCAATATGGTGTTAGTCGAAGGAAGTTCTGGAAGCAGCCATTGCATTTAAGGCGTTCTCAAAATAGCTATATACTTCATCTGCAATTCCCAGAAACTCTTCAACAAGTACATTACTATCCACGTAACAAGCATACAGATAATCAACTAAAGCAGAGTCAATCTCACAATGGTTTAATATGGAGTTCTTCATCTTGATAATGTCATCTTGCCATACACCTGTATCTTCTAGAACCAAAGAGTATAATGCACGAATTAATCTCTTAGAGTAACCTTTAATATATCTAGTTTTCAGTATGTCATCACTAGCATTAGAAAGTAAACTATGCATACGATCTACTTCCTCTTTGGTCTCTGTATTTAAGTCTAGAATGAATTTTGGAGAAATAATTATCGGTGGTACTTTTTCACCAACGTCATGACCGTATACGCAAACACAAATAATCTTTACCCAAAAACCCCACTCATTTGGTCTACTTAACACATCGTCAATCGAGCAAATTATCGTATCAATCTTAGTTAGCAATGGGTATTCTTCCAAAAGCCTGTCTTTAATATTTGACAATCTTTCGTAATCAATATCTTTGGGATTTACACATACAATAGTAAAGTCTGCATCTGACTTAAAAGGTTTAGCAGTTCCTTTTGGAATCGAGCCACACATATAAATGCTGTGAATCTTACCTTTAAATTCGGTAAGTATATTATCTATATACTTATCAACAAAATCCTTATATTCACTTTGCATCACAATTCTATTTATAACTTTTTCTAATATCATATAGACTCCTCCTAAACTAAGAACTTCTTTCGGCTAACGCTCTTGTGTCCACAGCAACCACTTCTCCGAAGCCGCTTCTGGGACCGAGGGCGTAGCCCGATGCGTGAAAATGGTGTTATGCGACGTTCTTCTTCAAAGAGGAACTTAGATAATTGGCATTTCATCAATATTTATTTTCAGTGGTGTTTCGTAAGATTTAATATGAAAATTAGCTAGTTCCGAATTTCTTGGCTTTAGAATAATAATTCGATTTGATTCGGAAATAGTTGATACCAAATAAAAAATATCTTCATACCTCTTAAGTTGAATAAGAATTGATTTCCTCTTAATTCCTGTTGTTTTCTCCAAACATTCAATAAATGCTCGAGATATTTTGTTTTCTGGTCTTATTTGATAACTAATAATTATTGTGTATTTCTTAGTATCCTTAGTTAGATGAATGATTTCTATATTACTTCTCAGTTTTACTAATTTCTTAAAAACTTTATCAACAATACAAAGTTGATCTTCTGAGATAGCGATTGACTTTAACACGTTAGTAATAATTTCAATTATATTGTTCTCTTTATCTTCTTTGGATTTTAAATTAAATAGATCAGGTGAAACTCCAATATAGTAAAGTTTCATCCATTTTTCAGGTCTATTTGCCGATTCTTCAATCTCTCCCTCAGCCAAAAATGGTGTTAGTACAATATATAAATGATGAAAGTCTCTAGTGACAAATTCTAATTCTCTTAGTTTTCTTGAATATCTGTCACTTAGAAAATGAATTGATTTATCAATAGAATAATTCTCTCCAATATAGCTTGGAAAAGAACTTCGAGTTTTTTCTTCAAATAATCTAATATCACGGATTATAGTATTCTTCATTTACTTCACCTCATATAAGAATGTCGCATAACGTTCTTGTATTCACGACGTCCGACACATGTCGGATGTGTCCACTGCTCATACTTCCTCGAACACACTTCTGGGACCAAGGGCGTATGCCCGATGCGTGAATGCTGTGTTATGCGCTGTTACTGCCTTCTTCGAATCCACATAATTCTTATCTGTTCATCGTATTTTCATCTTTGAATTTACTTGGTCTATTTCTTTACTACTGCGATCATATTCAACTTATCTTCTAATTCACGAATATATCTTTCTATTCTACTTTTCTTCATTCATTAGCAGTAATTGCGCATAACGTTCTTGTGTTCACGACGTCCGAACGACTTAAGGCCACAAAGTGGCCGGGCGCGATGCGCTTAGTCAGTGCGGAGGTGTCCGACTGCTTCCACTTCCCCGAAATCCTTCTGCCGGACCGAGGAGCTTGTCTCTCGATGCGTGAACACAGTGTTATAGCATGTCAGCGACACCTTTGAAATACATACAATTATTCTAAATTCATCTTCATCGTTTCAATTGCATCGCTGATCTTTCTTACTTGAACTGTTTCATATTTATAGCTCTGTGCAATACATTCAAAGGTTGAATCATGAAAAGATAAAACATAATGGTTACAATTTGAAAATAATTCTACATCATGATTTGGATGTACTTCATTCATTCTTATTAGTTGTTTTATCCATGAAGAATTTTGAATCAGAAATGTGGAGTAAGGTCTCAAACCGATAGAATATAATGGATGACCACTAAAAGCTTCATCATTAGGTGAACCGAACATATAAGTTTTGCAGTAACTAAATGTTACTATAGCAACTGTCTCAAGTTCGCTATAGTTATCCTCTTGAACATAATATGCAATTACTGTTGTATGCTCATCAGATAATACTAAAGGTATTGGTGCCCCAACTGAAGATTGAGGTAAATCAAAGAGTTCCAGAACTTTGTCTTCTAAATTACTTATATACATCAAATCATCACTTTCAAAATGTGTCTTCTAAGTTTTAATTTGTTGTGTTTCGCTGATTTCCTATAACGTTCTTGTGTTCACGACGTCCCACCCACTTAAGGCCACAAAGTGGCCGGGCGCGATGCGCTTAGTCGGTGCGGATGTGTCCGGCCAATGCTTCTTCGAAATCCCTCTGCCGGGCCGTGGGGGCTTGTCTCCCGATGCGTGAACACAGTGTTAGGTGATGTTGCTGACCTCTTTGAGATACATAAAAATGACTAATAATTGATTTCATATCCTTTAAATTTATTTCCCTTTTTATAATATTCAATTAATATAACTCTATCTTTATAATCGATTTCATAAAATACCCCTAGACCATACCTGCAAACATGCTCAGGCAAGGTCTTTCCATCACCTGGCCAAATGCCATCGTAACTGTCTTTGGTTAAAGCTATTAATCTTGATCTATCACTATCTTTCTCCTCTTGCTTCCTATTTGATTTTTTCATTTCAATTGCAATAAGATTATCTTGATCTATTTTACTACCCCGACTATGAACAATAAGATCACAGTTTATTTTTACAAAAATATCATTCGGACCAGTAATCGTTTTTACATACGTTTTAACCTTTCCGTTTTTATTACGATTGTACTCGACGTCAATTTTATACTCGTGAAACTCTGATCCTTTAATAATTTCATGTAGGTGAATCATCAATGCTCCACAGAGAGTCCGCTCAGATACTTTAGAAATTAATAATTCACAATCACTTTGAAGAAAATTTCTGTTTGCCTTCTCAAAAATCCTTATTAACTGTTCTACTAATAGTTCAGACATAATTGCCTCCAATTAAGTTATGTTTATTATTATTTCAGCAATTTCACCTAACGTTCTTGGATTCACGAACCCGAGAACCTTAAGCCCCAACGGGGCGGCCGCGACCCGGTTAGGTCCGCAGGGTTGTCCGCCTGAATTCACTTCTCCGAAATTCACCGGGCGGACCTAGGGGCGGCGAATGCCGACCCGATGCGTGAATATGGTGTTAGATGAAGGATCAGGCTTCGCTTCGTAGGATTTCTACCGCTCAATTTCTGGATAAATCTCTTTCAATAACTCTCCGTTAATATGAGCCTTATCAAAGAGGTCTTCAAAATCCGATTTCGTCATTTCTATTGATCTCCAGTTTCATCATATTTCTTTATTAGAAGGTCTAGCCTTGCTATTATTCTTTCATCATTTTTTAGCCTTTGACTCAATTTATAATTAAGACTACTGAAACCAAAGATTAAAGTTATTAGTCCTAATAATGTTGAAAGCAAATAAAAATTTTCATTAGTCATTTCAAATCCTCCTTGCCCAACTTTTCATTCGTTTTCCCGATCTTTCATAAACTATTAATCTATGAAATTCGCAAATACTCAAATCATCGAGATATTTGCGAATTTCATTTTAAGCACTCATTAATACTCATCTACGAAGTATTTAAAAGGACAATGCTACATACCTTTCACAGCGTATTAAACAAGTAATAAAAGACCAAGTGCTTAGAACACTTGGCCCCAATTAAATTCAGATGGTCTATCCCCCTAGTTCATCAAAAAATGATAACCCTTACCATCTACTCATAACTCAGTATGCTTATTATTGTTACCCTTAAGATTCTTCCATAGTTATATTTTACCGTCTAACACTTTCTCCTACAAGCGTTCTTATCCCCTTCAATTCCCTATTGCTCATCCGCATCAAACAAAATCACTTCATACTTCAACTAACTTCTCCCCCTCAAATAAGCAACGCTCGAGCCCTTTTCGCTTAATGCTCATGCAGCAAATGTTCATACATAGGTCGCGCTTCACTTGGAACCGCGTTTATCCATCCCCAAGCAAGGAGGCCGACCATGCATACAGATAGAAAAATTACGAACCAGCGATGATCGGATGACAGCAATCTAAACACAGGATTAAGCAAGGCCAATACAAAAGAAAATATGACCGTAAGCACTAACGTTAACGAAAGCGGCATCGCTTGAAATAATAGATTGAAGAAAGTTGTAAATAGAACAATCGGAGCAATAGCCGTTATCAGCATGGCTGGAATTCCGTTCAATACCTTATCCGCATCCTTTTTAAATAACGAGAAAGCAAGAACAATGGTATGAATGATTAATGGAAACATCCATAAGTAGCTCGCACCTGGCAGCCATATAGCCGATACAGTAAGCAAGAGCAGAAACAATACCATCCCAACGAGCATTATCTCAAGTACATTGGTGCGGTCATTCCACTTTTTCATCAATAAAGACTGAACAAGTAAGGCTAGAAGCAGGAAGCTGATATGATATAAATAAGCGTCATAGGTAGCACCGTTGAACAAGGTCATTTTTTTCGCCCATAACCTAGAAATAAACTGATTAAGCAAATAGGCAGCACCAAGAGAAAGGACAGCACTTCCAATAACGGCAATTACACTAGTCATTATTCCCTGTAACCGGATTTGCTGCTGTCTATATGCAACGACGATCAAGGCAACAACTGCGAACCACAACAAGATGGTGATAGGCGTAACGATTGACTGTGGATAGTGAATGAATAGGTTAAATAAACTGAAATACACTTGATCTGGACTACGCAAATTTTCAAGATTGGCTTCGCCAAATTGTCTAGCCATAGCTAGCGCATTTTCTCCCTGATGCTGCAGCGTGGATAGTTCGACATTTTCCAAATTATCTAACGGGGTATGGTATGCGGTCCATCCACCAAGATACGCAAAGTTAATTCCCGGAATGCCCGCACGAAGTGTTACGGTTAAGTCTGTGTCGTTTGGTAGCAAGCGATAAAGATCTCCCATAAAAGAATTCGTTACCGGTTCTGGTGCAGCTTCGGCAAAATGTTGAATAAGTGCTCCATTTTCTTCGCTCGTCTGGAACATTATCGATGCCCCTTTGGAACCGCGTGCTTCGAAGTTAGCAACAAGTCCGACTTTCTCCCGATGCTCCGCTTTTCCCCAGAATTCCTTTGCTCCAAGCAGCCCTTCTTCTTCCCCGTCTGTAATGACAATCCAAATGTCATTTTGGAGTGGCTCGCCGTTGGTAAGAGCTCGCACAGTTTCTATCAAAGCAGCTACGCTCACGCCCGCATCATTTGCTCCCGGACCCAAATCAACAGAATCATAATGCGTCATGAGTACAAGTGCTTTGCCTTCGCTGTTCTTGCCTTTTAAAACACCCACAATATTGTGTAGCTCTAATAATTTGTTGTCATACGTCATTCCTTCAGCTTGTTGAACCTGAGGTTGAATTCCTAAGTTGGTTAACTCCGCTACTACATAGTCTCTAACTTGTTTGATTCGTTCAGAGCCAGAAGGACGTGATTCTTTTGCGATGAATTGTAAATGCTGCATAGCTCTTTCCGCAGAAAATTGGGTTGCTGGGGCTGTACTTGGTTGAGGTCGTGGTGGTTGGTCTACGAATAAGGTTGCTGCGATAAGAATGAGGATTACAAATGCTATGGATACAGTCTTTATCCCCGTAAAATTTCTTGTTGATTCTTTCTTTGCTACACTTTCCATGAACGAATCGCTCCTCTACGAAAATGATGGCGTACGTCATGTTATCCCATGCTGTAACACTCACAGTAGCATATGGGTATGTCTTTATTGTGTACAATCGGTATTCAAAGCGATAAATTCGCTCTGGGATAATTGTAGTTACCTACTCGTAATTGTGTTGATTGTACAAATTTTAAAGCCTCGACAACTCGTAAAAGTTTGTCGAGGCTTTATCCTAAACAGCATTAGCCGATTGAATTTACCATATTCTGATTAAAAACGTTTTAGAAAGCTTCATTTTAATCTTGTTTTAAACCTCCTGCATGTCATCCAAAATGTAAAAATGATTGCCCGGAAATAAAATTAACTCACAATTCTATGTCGGCTTATTCACCCGTGGCTCGACATAATTTTCGAAATAAACGCCCCATTAGACAGATGAGAAATTGCTTCTCGTACATAAGATTCCTGGAGGTATCGATTAGCAAATTCATTGTATGGTCCATTGAAGATGCAACCATCATGATTATCCTAATATTAGTCCACTATCTTCTCTTCTTTTTTCTTCCACGGCCTGTACATGAGCAAAAGTGTGCCAAAGGACAGAGAGAGCGATATAACAGGGAAAATAAACCACACCCATACTTTCATATCATCAAAATGCTCCAAAGATATTCGCCCTTGATATTTTGTTGTTGCCATGTAGGAAAATCCAATAACACTGCAAATCACATAGTAAAGAAGTAAAAATACGATGAATAGACCCGTTTTCTGAACTGTACGCAACCTACCACCTCCCGTTTGAAGCCTTCATTGAATAGCATTCAAGCTACACAGGCTGACCTTGAACCATACGTTGTTCCAAAATTTTGTTTATACATGATGCCAGTCCCGCGACATAAGGAGCAGCAAAGATGGAATAGTGATCACCTTCTACGTGTGAAATGATAATTTGCTGTCTGCCGGCTAATTCCCAGCTGTATACATCCAAATCAGTAGTAGCGGCAGCGATGATGAGATTCGGTGTGCATGCTTGCAGGGGCTGTAATTTGTATCTAGTAAATGCTGCTGTCAAACTGCGGAGCAAATGCACATATGGCATAATCCCACTGAAGCTAAGTTGATCAAAATGCGGAATCGATCTGCGTAAATCTTCATCTGCCACTTGCTTAATGCGTTCCAGCAGTTCATCCTTTTGATTATGCTTCTCTATCATATAAGCTACACGAGTCCACACCTCTTCGATCGTCTGAGCCGCACTACATGCATCGATGTCTAATGAGATTCCGCTCTCACTTAGCTGACCTATGAAATCGGCGGCAAGTTCCAATTCTGTCTCCAAACTAAAAAGGGTATGAATGTTTTTTTTGAGTGGTGTAAGTGCAGGAGCATGAGAGTCAATGAGTACAAGACGATTGATTTTCTCACCGCGCTCCTCCAATTGTCTAACTATTTCGTAGCCAATTACCCCCCCCAGACTCATTCCAACGATGGTATACGGACCATGTGGCTGAATGCTTGTCATAAACTCAGCGTACTTACTCGCAAGTTCTTCAATGGTTAAATACTTCGGTCCAACCTCTTCCCATGTTGGGAATTGGATTCCCCAGTAATTCGTATCATCTGGCAGTAAATTCACTAGCTGCACATAAGCAGTGACATCACCGCTTCCTCCGTGAATCATAAAGATATGGCGGCTATTGTCTTTTCCTTTCTTCAACATGATCAATTGCTCAAACTGGCCATATTGCCACGCTTTATCCGCTGAGATATAAGCAGCCAATTCACGTATCGTGGGTCTTATAAATACTTCTTGAAGCGGAAGCGTCATGCCGAGTACACGAGACACTTCATTGCAAAAAGACATGACCTTTAATGAATGTCCGCCCGACTCGAAGAAATGGTCATCAATACCCGCTCGACTTACTCCTAATACATCCTGCCAAATAACAGCCAATGCTGCTTCGATTTCATTACGAGGAGGCGCATATACCGCTTCTGTCTGTAAGTGCTCATGCGGTTCTGGAAGGGCATTGCGATCAACCTTTCCATTGCCCGTAAGCGGAATGGCATCCAAGCGTACAAAATAAGACGGTACCATATAGTCAGGAATTACCGATTTCATATAGCTTCTTAGCTTGGTCGGACTAACCACTTCATCCTGATCCATTCCCGTGTAATAGGCGCACAAGTAAGCTTGTCCATTGCCATCCTCACGCGCAAGTACAACGACCTCTTGTACTTCCCCTTGCCGAAGCAGCGCCGCCTCTACCTCTGGCAGCTCTATACGATGACCTCGGATCTTGACCTGATGGTCGATCCTTCCCATATATAGAAGCTCTCCATCTGCTAGACGTCTTGCTAAGTCTCCAGATTTATACAACCGCTCTCCAGACACAAAAGGACTATTCAAAAACCGATCTGCTGTTAGTTCAGGTCTATTTAAATAACCTCGGCCGACCCCTTCTCCGCCAACATACAGTTCCCCAATGACCCCCACAGGAACTGGCTTCATCTGACTGTCCAAAACATAGGCCGTTAACGTAGGAATTGGTAAACCGATACTGCCCGAATTAGCCGCGATCTCTACTTCTGTAATTTCTTTATACGTTACATGTACCGTTGTTTCCGTAATTCCATACATATTGATTAGACGTGTCTGTGGGTAACGTGCATGGAATGGGCCTAATAACAATGGATTTAATGCCTCGCCTCCGAAAATTACATATCGTAGTGCCAGTAGTTGTTGACTCTGTCGCGCTTCCTCTTGCAGCAGCTGATAGAACGCCGTTGGTGTTTGATTCAGTATCGTTACTCGTTCCTCGTCTAGCAATTGCAAAAATGCTTTCGGATTCATAGCTGTCTCTTTTGGAACGACTACCAGGGTGCCCCCATACAACAACGCTCCGTACATTTCCCACACCGAGAAGTCGAAACAGTAAGAATGGAACATCGTCCACACATCTTTTTCATTGAAATCAAATAGATTCCGATCATTATGCAATAGCCGTACTACATTTTTATGCTCCAGCATTGCACCTTTCGGCTTGCCAGTCGTACCCGACGTGTAGATAATATAGGCCAAGTCGTTCGCTTCCGTTAGCGGCTCAAGATTCGAGTAAATCAAGTCTTCCGTCTCATCCTCAATTCCTGGACCTGGGTCAACATTATCCAACACACTGTCAGTACGAAGATAGGTGTCGTCAAGGATCACGACTTGCCCACTAAAACTTTTAGGTGTACTGGCTGAGCCATCCGTAAGCAACCATGCGGTTCCACTATCCTCCAACATGAATTGTATACGTTCTGATGGATAGGAAGGGTCTATAGGTAAATAAGTCCCGCCTGCCTTTAATACGGCAAGTAATGCGGTTACCATACCTAAAGATCGATTCATCATAACGGCTACAATAGAGCCGCGACCTACCCCGTTTGTCCGCAGTCTATGTGCGATAGCATTTGCTTGTCGGTTAAGCTCCCGATAAGTCAACTTGCGCCCCTCATATACCAGTGCTGTTCTTTCTGGCCAAACCTCGGTCTGATCCTCGAAAATTTCATGGATTGTCTTTTCCTTTGGATATGCAGCTTCAGTTTGATTCCAGCCAAATAACAGGTTATGTTCTTCTTCAGCTGAGAGTACAACCATATCCTGTAGCAGCACATCTGGATTAGCCGCAACCGTTTCTAAAATTTGCAGATAGTATCCAGCAATCCGTTCTACGGTTTCCCGACGGAACAGGCGTGTACTGTATTCAAGGCTAAAGCCAATGGATCCATCCTGGTCATCCTCAACCGCGGTAAGCATCAAATCAAACTTAGCCAGCCGATACTCTAGCACGTAAGGCTGGAAGACAAGGCCGTAATCGTAACTCTCTGTTTGGTCAATATTTTGCATAACGAACATCGTATCAAAAATCGGATTTCGGCTGAGATCACGTTTCACTCGCAATCGCTCCACCAGCTCTTCGAAGGGGTAATCCTGATTCTCAAATGCACTTAGAGCTTGATTTTTAACTTGTTTGGCAAGTTCGCTAAAACGCTGACCTGCAGACAAGTGACTGCGCAGAGCTAATGTATTAATAAACATCCCAAATACGCGTTCCATTTCAGCAAGCGGACGGCCAGCCGTAGGCACACCCGTTATAATATCTTCCTGCCCCGAGCATTTGCTAAGCAGCACTTGGTAGGCTGACAATAAAAGCATAAACAATGTAGATTGCTGCTTTAAAACGAGCTCTCCAAGCCGAAAAGTAGTATCACGAGGTAAACGGAAATGCAGTGTGGCTCCTTCAAAGCTTTTAACAGCAGGTCGTGGGAAGTCTGTAGGAAGCTGAAGATCTGGCAGCTCACCCCCGAGTGCAGACAACCAATACGTTTCTTGCTCCAACATCCGCTCTCGCTGTCTCGGCTCCTGCTGCCAAACCGCATAATCCTTGTACTGAATGGCAAGCGGAGGAAGAACCTCGTCGTTATAAAGCCGATTGAATTCGTCTACCAGAACGTTCATGGATACGCCATCCGCGATAATATGATGAAAATCAGCCAGTAGTATATATCGATCTGGCGCACATTGAATCCAACCAGTACGCATGATCGGCGCCTTACTTAGATCGAATGGCTTGATAAAGGTTTCAATAATAGCATCCACCTTAACCTGTTCTTCCTCTGCACTTAGACCATCCGGCAGCACAAGCAATTTCATATCAAGATCAACAGAAGAGTGAATACGCTGCACAGGCTCCTTGTCTACGGTATGGAAAGATGTGCGAAGCGCTTCATGCCGTTCGACAATTTGGCGAAATACACGTTTCACCTTCTGTGTATCTAATGTACCTGTGACCGTTGCAATTGCCGGCATATTGTAACTGGTTTGCTCAGGATTTATACGCTGCAGCAAATACATTCTCCGCTGGGCGAACGACAACGGATAATAAGGCCTCTTCGGTGCCTGGGGGATATGACTATACGTCTCACGAGCAGCTTGCTCGATATATGCAGCTTGTCGATGCAGCTGCGGGCGAGCAAATACTTCTCGCAGCGGCATTTCAACATCCAATTCCTTATGAATGCGCGATACGAGTGTCATCGCCTTCAATGAATGGCCTCCCGCCTCGAAGAACGACAACTCTCGGCCCACTTCCACTACTCCTAATACTTCCTGCCATATGGATGCCAGTTCACGTTCTGTCTCCGTCTGCGGCGCGCCTCCCGCTGCCATCGACCCGAAACCGAGCTCT
>NZ_AULU01000026.1 GCF_000422445.1 Paenibacillus assamensis DSM 18201 | reverse complement strand
AGCCGTTACCTCACCAACTAGCTAATGCGCCGCAGGCCCATCTGTAAGTGACAGATTGCTCCGTCTTTCTCTTCTCCCTCAGGTGAGGAAAAAGCCTATCCGGTATTAGCTACCGTTTCCGGTAGTTATCCCAGTCTTACAGGCAGGTTGCCTACGTGTTACTCCCCCGTCCGCCGCTAGGCATCAGGAGTGCAAGCACTCCATCAACCCCGCTCGACTTGCATGTATTAGGCACGCCGCCAGCGTTCGTCCTGAGCCAGGATCAAACTCTCCATAAAAGTGTTTGACTTGCTCATTTGTATTGCTGACGAGAATTAATTCTCATTGCTTTGTCATTTGTTCAGTTTTCAAGGAACTTGTAAACATCCAACATTTTGTGTCGAACATTTATATATGTTATCAGAAACGATATTTAATGTCAACTCTTTTTCTCGACGTTTTTCAACAACCTTATTTGTGTAACTCGTTATTGGTGTTGCGCCGTCGAACTGACAAGAACTAATTTACCACGAATACATTCTCGTTGCAACTAATAAAATATTCCATTTTGTTTATTTGATATCCAAACTCTCTAATATAAATAGAGACCGCCTACCACTTCTTTCGAAGGGTAGAACAGTCTCCATTTATAAATTTTGAATCTACTATTTAAGTACGATTACTGCATCTAATAGAGAAGCGCTGTCTTGGCACTTCACAACTAGTTCTTTACTTTCTTCATTCCAGAACCAGCCTTTAGTAGTTTGATTCAATGCTTCCTCGGACAATTGCTCACCTGCGCCTTGCACTTGTGCAGGAGCTTCTGCAAGACCAATTACACGAACGTTCATATGAGAACGCTTCGCATCATAGCCTTGATGCTTATAATTCATTAAGATGCGAACGCTATCTGCGCCTTGTTCAACTTCAGTGCTCACGATATTGTACGCGCCCTCTTCATATTTGTAAGTCAAACCGTCATCTTCATACCAGTTCAGGTTGAAGCTGCTCGCCTCACCTTTCAAGTATACGCATGCCGTTACGCTTGTATCTTCAATAGCTTCGTCAGCAAACTGACGCAAAGGCTCTTCCATACGAACGGAACCTGCACGTACATACAAAGGCATTTTCTCGATCGGTGCATGTGCATGAATATGACGCCCACCCTCTAGACGCTCACGAGTCCATTCGTCATACCACTCACCTTCTGGCAAGTAAACAGAACGCCATTCTGTGCTTGGACGATAGATAGGTGCTACAAGAACTGAGTCACCAACTAGGAACTGGTCGCACAAGTTGAACGTTTCTGGATCGTTTGGATATTCAAGCACAAGCGGTCTCATAATTGGAAGACCTGTTTGAGAAGCTTCATGGAACCAGTGATACAAGTAAGGCATCCAGCGATAACGAAGTGAAATATATTCACGTTGAATATTCTCATATTTATCACCAAAGGACCAAGGCTCTTGGCGAACCATATCGATCGCGGAATGGTTACGTGCAAACGGGAAGAATACGCCCATTTGCGTCCAACGAGTCAACAATTCTCCACTTGTATGGTGTGCGAATCCGCCGATATCTGGACCTGAGAATGGCACACCTGACATACCAAGGTTAAGTACCATTGGCATAGCCATGGACATATGCTCCCAGAAACTGCGGTTGTCACCTGTCCATACAGCTGCGTAACGCTGAATACCGCTGTAACCAGCACGAGTCAATACGAATGGACGCTTGCCATCTAGTTCTTTTTTCAACCCATCATACGTAGCTTGAGACATGTTCATGCCGTATAGGTTATGAATTTCACCATGCGTCTTACGATTGCCGTCGTTGCCATGGATAACTTCTGTATCCATTGTCTTCGTTTCGTTAAAGACTGCCGGCTCATTCATGTCATTCCAAATACCCTCGATACCAAGGTCTGTGTAGAAGCTTTGCTTCTCGCCCCACCAGTCGCGAACGCGCTCTTCTGTGAAGTCAGGGAATGCGCTCTCCTCTGGCCATACTTTACCGATGTATAGTTGACCTTCAGCATATTTACAGAAGTAGTTGTTATCGATTCCTTCCATATATGCTGGGTATTTAGCGTCACGCTTAACTCCTGGATCTACGATCGGAACGATGTGGAAGCCCATTTCTTTAAGCTCTGCCATCATACCTGCTGGATCTGGGTAGCGCTCTTCATCAAAGGTGAACACACGATAGCCTGTCATGTAATGAATATCAAGATGGATAACATCACACGGAATTTGCTTCTCACGGAAAGAGCGAGCTAGATTCATTACTTCTTCGCGGTTCATATAGCTATAGCGAGATTGGTGGTAGCCCAAGGACCATTTTGGCGGCAATGGCATACGACCTGTCATATCTGTATATTGACGGATAACTTCTTTTAAGTCCGGTCCTGCATATACGTACATATCCATATCGCCAGTGCGAGTTTGGATCATAAATGCATCTTCATGAACGCGCATATCGAATACGGTGCGACCTGGGTTATCAAGGAATACGCCATAAGCTTGACCTTGACGTAGCACAGCCATCATCGGGATGGACTGATACAACTCTTCCATTTCAGGCACGTGTGGCGCGTATACATCAGTATTCCACATCGTATAGCGCTCGCCACGTTTATCAAGGAAGCCTGTTTTTTCACCAAGACCGTATAGACGATCTTCGGACTCCATCGTAAGTTGAGCTGTGAAATCACCTTGATGCTCAGCATGACGAAGCAGACTGCGCATTGCAAATAGCTTACGGCCATTTTGCATCACGTCAAATGTTCCATTTTGACGATCGATATTCATCGTAAGTTCGCCATAAGTAACGAGTACCGTTGTTTCTGTAACACTATGTTTTAGTGGCTTTGCAGCAAGCGTGCCATCTTCTTGACGGTTGATCATTGCTGCAGATGTGCGCCAGTCTGGCTTGTTGCCGTAAAATACTTTCCACTGCATAACTTGCTCATTGATAGCTTTTACAGCTAGGTTAAATCTTTCTCCCCACAAAATGAGTGCTTCACCTTGTACTTCAACTCGTGTAATACGTCCTAGTGTAAGGCCGCTTTTCGCTTCTTGTTGACCTTTTGCATCTGGATGTATCGCTTCACTTGTATCCAACATGGTTGAGGCCTCCTTTCTCTCTATACCGAATCCATTCGTTTTTGTTAATGCGGTTAAATATAATATTATTTTTGCTGCTTACAATAATTGCGTGTATCTTAACTACCCGATCAGAGGTGCAGCCGAATGTTTGATATCTGTTCGTCATGATGACATCCGACTGCAAGCGATCATTGTCGTAACTTTTAAATCGGTAGTAATGTTCAATCGAGTACCGCCAGTTTTTTTTGCTAGACTGTTACTGGATCGTATTTGAGTTTCTTCTTATATGAAGAAATGAATTTATCCTTTGCTCGCCCCAGCCGTCAAACCTTCCACTAGGAAGCGTTGTAGGAACAAGAACAAGAGTGTAATCGGAACTGCGATCAAGACGGAACCTGCCGCGAACATTGTAAAGCTACTTGATGAGTTGTTCGCAACCATATCCCATAGCCCAACTGCGAGTGTCCAGTTCTCTTTTGTACGTAGTACCATTCTCGCAAAGATAAAGTCCACCCAAGAACCAGCAAATGTCGTAAGTGCTACATATGTGATCATTGGCTTCGACAATGGAAGCATGATTTTTGTGAAAATGGTAAAGTGAGAAGCCCCATCGATACGTGCAGCCTCTTCCAAGCTTTTCGGAATTGTATCGAAGAACCCTTTTACAAGGAATGCACCTAATGGCGCACCCGCCGAATAAACCAAAATTAGAGCCCAATGTGAATCTAACAAATCAAGTTGAAGAAGCAAAATGTAAACCGCGATCATAGCCATGAAGCCAGGGAACATGCCCAATACAAGAATCGTGGACATCAATGTCTTACGCCCGCGGAAACGGAAACGAGACAACGCATATGCTGTACAAATGACAAGTACCAAAGCAATTAACGTATTAAATACCGCTATCTTTAACGTATTCATGTACCATTGGCCGTACATGTATTGACTAGATGTAAATAAGTTAATGTAGTGCTCAAACGTCGGATTCGACGGAATCAATGTATCACTATAGATGGACGTACCAGGTCGAATGGAAGACATGAGTATCCACAACGTCGGATAAAATACCGTAAGAGCTATTAGTCCTAGCAAAATGTAGCTTAATGTTAGGCGAATAATAGACGTTTTCTTTTTACCAATCATTGGATCATATCCTCCTCTCGGAACGAACGTGTACGTCTGTAATTCCAAATCGATAGAGATGCGACGATAATAAAGATAATAATACCGATTGCAGCAGCCATGCTATACTTGTGATTATCAAGTGTCAGCTTATAGAGCCATGTAACGAGCAAATCTGTACTTCCCGCATACTGATAGTCACCATTTGCCGGATTACCACCAGTCATCAAGAAGATAACGTTAAAGTTGTTGATGTTACCTGCGAATTGCATAATGAGAATCGGTGCTGTTGAGTACAATACCATTGGCATTGTTATCGCACGGAACTTCTGCCAAGCGCTAGCTCCGTCAACATCAGCCGCTTCATAAAGGTCTTTCGGAATCGTCGTCAATACGCCTAGAACTAGCACCATGGATACCGGAATACCTACCCATGTATTAACCATAAGTACCGTTACTTTTGCCCAGAATGGATCAGACAGCCACGGCACCTTGCCAAGGCCGAAGTAGGACAAGTATTGATTAATCGGTCCGAACTCACCATTAAACATGTTACGCATAATTAAGAACGATACCATTTGTGGGATCGCATATGGAATGATGAAGATTGTACGCCACATTGTTTTGAATTTAATGCCTGCTTGCTGAATAAGAAGTGCAACAAGAATACCGCCGAAATAACAACTTACCGTCGCGATAATCGCCCAAATAATTGTCCACGTAAGAACACCGTAGAAAGTTTCACTCCACGTACCAAGTGTCAACAAGTCAGTGAAGTTCTTGAAGCCCACCCAGTCGACAAGATTTGCAGGTGGAATGTGCTTAGGTGCAGAGTAGTTCGTAAATGCCAACATAATCATAAAGACGATTGGCATGATCGTGAAGAACAACACACCTGTAGCCGGTAAAGCAAGTAGCAGCTGTGCGAATTTGTTCTCCCCAACATACTGCAAGCTTTGAATGAAATTGTTTTCTTGATCGCCACGTTCGATCGTTTGTCTAACACGATATGCATCGCGTACTACGGCAACAAACATCCATATAAACAATAAGAAGACAATTATCGTAATTAGACCTTCGATAATCAAGAAGATAGAATGATCTCCTTGTACCATTTGATACATTTTCCCAACTTTAACTCTTCCAGTAGGTGTTTCTCCTAGCGTAACTATCCCCCACACTGCTTGTGGCAATGCCGGAATCAGATACAACAACATCATTATCTCTGTAGCGAGCAGCAGCGCGCCTTTCACAAACTGGCGATTATAAAATTGCCCTAAGCCCCACACTATTGCGGACATAACAGCCGCTTGTGTAGCCTTGCTGGCTGGTGCTTGCTTCATTGTAGTATCCATTAGGCGTCTCTCCTTTCCTATATGCCCCTCTGCACAAACCGATCATGTTTATGAGGAGAGGGAAAAGCCCAGAGAAACCTGTTCTGTTCTCCGGGCTTCCCTTCTATTATTGACCGATAGCGTCTGTGATTTGCTTAGTAGCACCGTCGAGAGCCTGCTTCGGATCTTTACCTTTATTCAATACATCACTGAATGCCGCTGCCATCGGGCTCCATACACTGTTCATTTCAGGAATAGCTGGCATCAAGTAAGAGTTTTTGAACTGTTCCAAAATTGCAGATGTAATCGGGTCATTTGCTACTTTAGAATCAGTTGCTGCTTCGTTATTAGCTGGTACCGTACCCGTCATTTCGAACTCTTTCAATTGTGCTTCTTTTGTAGATGCGAATTGAGCATATAACTTAGCTGCGTTCGGGTATTTCGTGTAAGCATTTACATACCAAGATTTCACACCAGAGAACGACTTAGATGGCTTGCCTTGAATGGATGGGATTGGTGCAGCACCAAAGTCCATACCGGATTTTTTCAAGTCACCGATTACCCAAGGACCATCAACGCTCATTGCCAATTGTCCGTTTGTGAACAATCCTTTTTTGATATCGAACGTGACATCAGATGTTTTCAAAGGCAATACTTGTTTAACAAAGTCTTGTTGGAACTTCAAACCACTTACAGCACCTTCGTTGTTCAGACCAAGATCAGTAGCGTCTGTATCGTTTTGACCGAAGATATATCCTCCAGTTGATGCGATCCAGAAGAAGTCGAAGTAGAAGTTACCCATTTCCCACATAAACGTGTATTGTTTCTTTGCAGGATCATTCATCGTCTTAGAAAGCTCAATTACTTCTTCCATTGTTTTAGGAGCACCGTCTGGTAGAAGCTTTTTGTTATAGAACATTAAGTATGTTTCAATCGAACGCGGATAACCGTAAAGAATTCCATCATAAGATGAAGCGTTTACAGACAGTTCCGAGTTGTTTTTGCGTGTTTCTTCTTCATGGAAATCATTTGGCATAATAAGACCCGCGGTAACTACACGACCCAAGTTATCATGTGGGAACATAAGAACGTCCGCACCGATACCTGCAGGACCATCAGTCGTCAATTTGTTCGCTGTATCTCCACCGGATACTTCTTCGAACTTAACAGGAATACCATATTTGTCAGTGAACTCTTTGTTGATTGCTTCAACGAATGGTCGAGCTTCTTTACTCTCCCAAACTACCAAGCTTGCACCCTCTTCAGGCTTCAATTCACCAGTCTCCGTAGTAGCCGTCTCCGTAGTTGGCTGAGTAGGAGCTGGTGTAGATGACTTGCCCCCCAAAGAACATGCCGACAAAGTAAATACCATCATTGCAGATAACAACAGAGAAACCCATTTCTTTTTCATGTGTAGAAACTCCCTTCGTTCTGTATGCTGTGGTTATTATTTCTGGCTTCCCTTCCAACGTATGTAGTGAAGGAGTAAGCCCCTTGCTTGAAGAGGGCGTTCAACTTGTCCTCTTGCGAGCTCGTTCGTAAAACGTGCGGTACGGTCGTTCTTTGGTCTTCGCAGCTTGTGCACCACGACTATAACTCAAATTTGAGTTACCGGTATCTTGTCAGCCGGATATGATTTGTACATAGCCTACATATACTTAGACTATGCATGCTGTGCGTAAGATTACCGCTAAATGAATTCATCTAGGAGCAAACCGCCCTGAAGATTCCCTCTCCGATTAGTAATGTTTCTTTACTACACGAGATTTTTTACCGGAAAATCAATTTTATGCAAACCTTTGCACAATGTTTTTTAAAAATAACCGCCTTTAATTAAAAGAGATTGTAAGCGGTTACTGTGTAATTAGTATACATCGGATTTTTTTTCTTGTAAATCGTTTGCATAAACTTTTTTTTTGACTATACTTGATGTTGAATATTTAAAAACTCTTTAACGAGGAACCTCCAACAGGTATACTCAGAACATATTGCTTCGAAATGAGGATCCAACCTATGGCTATTACTATTGTAGATGTAGCACTTAAGGCCGGCGTTTCACCCTCTACCGTATCTCGCGTCATTTCTAACGACTCGCGAATCAGTCAGAAGACAAGTAAAAAAGTTAGAAAAATTATGGAGGAGCTAGGCTATCATCCAAATATGATGGCTAAAAGCCTTGTAACAAAAACAACTCATAATCTTGGTATCATTTTGCCTCGCCCTGCGGAAGAGCTGTTCCGTAACCAATTCTTCTCGGAAATTATTCGTGGTATCGTGACGAAAGCTGCTTCAAGCGGCTACGATGTGTTGATGACTACCGGTATTAATGCTGATGAAGAAGAAGCCGCAGTTCGTCGCCTTGTACAAGGACGTGTGGTTGACGGTATCATCATGCTGTCTTCTCGCCAAGATGAGCACATCATCTCTTTTCTTAAAGATAGAAAGTTCCCATTCGTGCTTGTTGGCCGTAGTGAGCATCACGCTGATATTATCTCCATCGATAATGATAATGTGGCTGCAGCTTATGACGTTACCAAGAAACTGCTAGAGCAAGGTCATGAACGAATTGCATTTATGAGTGGACCTGCAAACTTGACGGTATCGAAAGACCGTTTTAGTGGATATCATAAGGCACTGCTCGAAGCAGGGCTACCACTTAGGAATGAGTACATTTGTGAGGCTGGCTTCACTGCTGAATCTGCCTCCCAAGCAGCGATGGATTTAATGAATTTGAACAATCGTCCGACTGCCATTATTACGATCGACGATGTTGTAGCATTCGGTGTCATTCGTACATTATGGAATAACGGAATGTTAGTTCCTGAGCAATGCAGTGTTATTGGCTTTAACAATACGATTATGTCGGAAATGTGCCTCCCCCCTATTGCTAGTGTAGATATCGGCATCTATCAGATGGGAATGTCGGCTGCACATACGCTCATTTCAACGGTAAAAGGCGAAGGATACGGCCAAGCACGCATTATCGTTCCGCATCAGTTAATTTGGCGTGAGTCCGTCTCGGTGCCAGATGCATCAAATGTGAAGACAAGCGGTTAAAACGGTTAAGGATTGGATCGCGACAATTCCTTTACTCTTTACAGTTAATCTTTGTTGTACCACACATACGTATGCCAGAAATCAGTTATACATGAATATTACTTTGGCATGAATAAAGGCCCTATGGCTGCATTATCTGATGCAGCCATAGGGCCTTTAGCATTATTGACCTAGCGCTTCGTTTAACAATTTAATGAGCTCATTTTCGTCGGTGATGACAGGGATACCAAGCTGTTCTGCCTTAGCAAGTTTGCTTCCTGCTTTCTCCCCTGCAATGACGAGATCGGTCTTCTTCGAGACACTGCCCGTAACCTTCGCACCGCATGCCTCCAGCTTCGCGGTAGCATCATCACGCGTGAGCTGATGAAGGGTACCCGTAAGAACGACCGTCTTGCCATAGAAGAAGGAGTCGGTGCTGATGGCTACCTTCTCTTCTTCTGCTGCAACTTGTGGTGTCACTCCATAAGCAAGCATTCGTTCGATGCTGCTGCGCTGCAAAGGATCTCGGAAAAATCCTGCGATGCTGTCAGCAACGATGGAACCAACGTCTGGCAAGTTAACAAGTTCCTCTGGCATCGCTTCCATGATCGCTTCAAGGCTGCGATAATGATCGGCCAGTACGCGTGTGGTTGTCTTGCCTGTATTAGGGATGCCAAGTGCGTTCAGGAACGCTGCCAATTCTCTCCCCTTACTCGCTTCAAATGCCTGTAGCAAGTTATTTGCCTTTTTCTCTCCAAAACGGTTCAATCCAACCAGCTGTTCAAAAGTAAGGCCAAATAAATCGGCTGGATCACGTACTTCAAGCTCATCATACAATTGCTCAGCCGTCTTCTCACTAAAAGTCTCAATATCCATTGCATCCCGGGATGCAAAGTGAGATAGTCGAGCTACGATTTGTGGCTTACAGCCGAGCTTGTTGTTGCAAAATAGATGAGCTCCACGCAGCTCTAATTGTGAATCACACGCAGGACAAGTAGTAGGGAATACGATTTCTTCCCCATCCGGCTCGTCTGGCACTTTACCTAATATTTCAGGGATAACGTCATTTGAACGACGAATAAACACACGGGAACCGAGTGCATGTTTCAAGTTCTTGCGCTCAATGTCACCCATATTGTTAAGGGTACAGTTCTGTACGGTTACTCCGGCAAGTTCAACCGCGTCTACACGCGCAAGCGGCGTTACCTTCCCGGTACGGCCTACATTCCAACTAACCGATTCCAATATGGTAGACGTTTCTTCTGCTTCGAACTTGAAAGCTACGGCCCAGCGCGGGAACTTATCTGTGTAGCCAAGCACTTCACGTGTACGCATGTCTGTAAGTTTAACAACTGCCCCATCTATTAAAAAATCCAAGCTTGCTCTGCGCTCTTGAATGCGCATCAGTTCGGCTTTGAGCTCGTCCATGCTAGCAAAATATTCAGCGTATGGATTAACTTTGAACTTATTGTCTCGTAAAAATTGCAACATTTCCTTATGATCAGCAAATATTTTACTTTCCGCGTAGCCAATGTTGTAAAAGAAAGCAGATAGCTTTCGCGACGCTGTCACCTGCGGGTTCAAGTTGCGCAAAGCGCCTGCAGCAGCATTCCGAGCATTTTTCAGTGGTTCAGCTGCTGTCTCATTGTATGCTTGCAGGACAGACAAGTTCATGATGCCCTCGCCCTGCACTTCAATCGTACCGTCCTTATACGGGATCGTTAACGGCACGGATTGAATGGTTTTCACTTGCGGCAGGATCGACTCACCCATTACACCATTGCCTCGGGTAGAAGCTTGGACCAGTTGTCCGTCCGTATACGTCAAGTTAAGCGTCAATCCATCGAACTTCAGCTCAACGACAAACGATGGATCAGGAAGCTGCTTATCAGGATTTTTCGTATTGTAATCCGTGATCAAACGAAGTACGCGTTGATGCCACGCCTCTAAGCTGTCCATATCCTGCGCTTTGTCTAGACTCCAAAGTCTCGCAAGATGGCGATGCGGTTCGAAGCCGCTTAACGTCTCGCCGCCAACCCGCTGCGTAGGAGAATCGGGTAGAACGCTCCCTGATTCCTGTTCCAATGCAACCAGCTCATCATAAAGCTTGTCATATTCTTTGTCGCTGACGATTGGGTTGTCCAATGTGTAGTAGTGATAGTTGTATTGATTTAATTCCGCAATCAGTTGCTCCAATCGCGTGTGCGCAAGTTCAGACTGCTGCTGGGCTTGTCGCCTCTCGTCCATCTGGGCATGCCCCTCTCATTAAACTTCATTGGGTTAAGCATTTATTAGGTTAAAACAAAAGCATTCCGCCCTATTTTGTGCAGAGCAGATCATGTTTCCGATCGCTGTTGTAGTCGAATTCTTTGATTTGGATTCAAAGGATAGAATTCGACTACAAAGGCGACCACTTCGTTTCTTCAACACGATTCTGCTCTCTTTTATTTGGCTATGAAATGATCATTTAAGGTTAACGTCAAGATAAAATTCAAGGTCAAATACGAGCAAACTCAAACTCAAATTTAACACACGACTAATTAAATTGAACTTCGGCTTTCACCGTTCCTATAAAAAGCTTTATCGTTTGCTAGAACCTTAAATACTTACACCTTCGTTACTGGCGCAAATGCTGCCAACAAACGTTTAAGCCCTACTGGTGCTGGAAAGGCAATTTGCAGCTCCGTATCGGCGCCCGTCCCTTTTACAGATACGATGACGCCTGTTCCCCACTTCGCATGAGATACTTTGTCACCTGCTACGTATGAGGCATTGCCACCGCCTGTTTCACGTGCTTTATCGAGTGGAGATGTTACCTTCACTTGCGGCGCACTTGGACGAGCTCCTTGTCCCGCTCCCATTGAACCGGTTTGGTTCGCTCCACCTGAACCAAAGCCACCAGATCGTGACTGACCTGGCGCAATACCTCCTCCAGCTCCATAGCCAACCGTACCGGACTGTGATCCACTGTAACCTAATCCACGCCCTCCGTAAGCAGAAGCAGATCCCTGACGGCCATAACGGTCATATTGGCCATAGCGGCTTCCTGAAGGTGAAACGTCCTCTTTTAAATGCTCCGGTATTTCATCTAAGAAACGAGATGGCTTATTCGCATTTGTACGCCCAAACAACGTTCGTGTGCGCGCGCAGGTCATAAATAACTGCTTCTCCGCACGTGTAATGCCTACATACGCGAGACGTCGCTCTTCCTCCAGCTCATTTTCATCCGTAAACGTGCGGCTGTGCGGGAATACCCCTTCCTCCATACCAATAATAAATACAACTGGGAACTCCAAGCCCTTCGCACTGTGCATGGTCATTAAAATGACAGCATCTTGTGGTTCGTTCTCATCTGCTTTGTCTCCAAGCGTATCGATATCTGCAATTAAAGCAAGATCCGTTAAGAAGGAAACGAGCGACTTATCATCATTACGTTTCTCGAATTCTTGCGTAACAGATAAGAACTCATCAATATTCTCTAGTCTTGCCTTAGATTCCAATGTATTTTCACGTTGAAGCTCAAGCTTGTACTCGGACAATTCAAGCAACTTCTCTGTTAATTCGGTAACAGACAAGTACTCCAACATGCGGTGCAAGCTATCAATCATAGCATGGAATTCACGCAGCGCGTTCTTGGTTTTTGGTGCAATATCCAGCATATCCATATCTGTAATGACTTGCATCATGGAAACGCCTCGTGATGTAGCTGCTTCAGAAATCTTAGCCAATGTTGTCGCACCTATACCACGTTTCGGCACATTAATGATACGATCCAAATCAATATCGCTATCTGGATTCGAAACTAATTTTAAATATGCAAGCAAATCTTTAATCTCTTTACGGTCGTAGAACTTAATGCCGCCGACAATTTGATACGGAATATCCGACTTGATTAAAATTTCCTCGATTACACGCGACTGTGCATTTGTGCGATATAAAATGGCGTGATTGTCGTAGGACATACCACTCATCTGATTTTTCTTGATCTCAGCCGTAACAAAATAACCTTCATCATGCTCTGTATCTGCTTGATAAAGCTTGATTAGATTACCTTCGCCGCTGTCCGTCCACAGCTTCTTCGGCTTACGTCCTGTATTCAGCTTAATGACTTCATTCGCTGCATTCAAAATATTCGCCGTAGAACGATAGTTCTGTTCCAATAGAATAGCCGTTGCGCTTGGATAATCCTCTTCAAAATTCAAAATGTTCGTAATATCCGCACCACGCCATCCATAAATGGACTGATCGCTATCACCAACGACACATATATTTTGATGCTGATCTGCCAGCATGCGGCACAGCATATACTGAGCACGGTTCGTATCTTGATACTCATCGACATGGATGTACTTGAACTTCTTCTGATAATAATCGAGCACTTCTGGCACTTCACGGAATAGATCTGTTGTCTTCATGATTAGATCATCGAAGTCCAACGCATTGTTAGCTTTAAGTCGCTTCTGATAAGCCTTATAAACTTTCGCTACAATGCCTTCGAAATAATCCCTTGCTTTCTGCTCGAATCTACCTGGACCGATAAGTTCATTTTTAGCGGAACTCATAACAGCTTGTACAGCCTTCGGGTCAAACTGCTTCGTGTCTATATTCAAATCCTTCATACAACCACGGATAACCGAAAGCTGATCAGAAGAATCAAGAATCGTGAAGTTGGATGTAAATCCAATACGTTCGATGTCTTTACGTAAAATGCGCACACACATCGAGTGGAACGTTGACACCCAAATATCGTGACCTTCTGGTCCGACTAACTTGGCTACACGCTCCTGCATCTCACGAGCTGCCTTATTCGTAAATGTAAGCGCCAATATACTCCATGGAGCCCCCTTACGTGTCGCAATTAAATATGCGATTCGGTGCGTCAACACACGAGTCTTACCTGAACCCGCTCCCGCCATAATAAGCAGTGGTCCTTCTGTTGTCTCAACAGCACGTGCCTGTTCCGGATTTAGCTTCTTGATTGCATCATGGATGTCCACACTTAATTGAGGGTTAGTTCGCTTATTATCATTTTCAGATGATTGTAAAAATTCAAACATAATGCCGTTGCTCCTTTCTATATAAATAGGTTGTCCTGTTTAGCCTGATTATCTCATGTATTATAGAAGAAAATTGAATACGTTGAGTTCTTCCGCAAACAGAGATAAGACTCTATTTACAGTCTGTAGTTATTCAATAGGTTCTCATAACCTAACTTACACTTTGTCCTCTTTAGCGATCTTCTTAACTGCGTTTACCGTAGCCAATGCTGCAGCCATATCTTCATAAATGATGTTCCCTACAACGACTACATCCGCAGACTCAGCAGCCTGCTGCGCTTGTTCTACCGTCTTTATACCGCCACCGTAAATAACAAATGCCTGACTCACTGCTGATTGAATGGCTTTCACTGTATCCATATCTCCAAATGTACCGCTATACTCCACATAAACGAGCGGAAGCTGCATCAGCTTGTCCGCTACTTGTGCATAAGCGACAGCTTCTTTTTTTGATAGAGCTGCATTCGCTTCACTCACCTTTGCTGCTGTACAGTCTGGATTAAGTATTAAATACCCTTCAGGGATAAGAAGCTCCCAAGGCATCATATACCCGTACTGCTCAATCGCACGCTGATGCTGGCCAACCAACCAGTCTGGATTGGTCGTGTTAAGTACCATTGGAATCAAGTATGCATCGAATCCTGGGACGACAGCATCTAAGTCCGATACTTCCTGAACGGCTGGCAGCTCATAACGGCGAATACGCGCCATCAAGTCAACTGTATTGTCAAATGTTATTCCACTCGATCCGCCAACGATAATAGCATCTGTGCCTGAGAGACACACTTGCTCTAATTCGTCATCACTGATTTCCTTATCAGGGTCCAGCTTAAACACATGTCGCCATGATGGCAACTGTATATCATCAATTGCACTTCTATGTGCCGGTTGCTTTATCGAAGCATTCATGCTGTTACCTCCACTCTATCCTTACAGCCGATGTTAGAAAGTGGCCATACTTCACTACACGTTCAGCGCTGTTACGCCCAATAATGATAAGTCTAAGGGAGTCTGTAGGGGGTGTCAATGTGAGGCGGGAACATATGTATCTAAAATAATGACCCCTAATAATAGATCATCCAGGCATCTGATTTAAGAAAACAGAAAACAAAAATTGAATTTCTTACAGCAATATATATATTATGACTCGGAGCTTCTAAAACTCCAGATAGATTCAATTCGAAGAAATTGCCTTATCAAATAACTTAAATCGTTGAATCGTCGAAGCCAAGACAAATTGATATGAAAGATAAAAGAAATGTATGTTTAGGGGATGTATTCGTAGCTTTCCCAGAGCAAATAATAAATAAATGAGGGAGATATAGCTTGGCAGCTTCCCTCCCCCACATACAAATTGTTCTTAGTAATTTCGAGAATTATCGGTAACTGCCGTTAAAGCGTAATACTCTTGTGATCGACTCATTTACATATCTACCTAAAAACCAGATCACGCAAGTACTTTTTCTCTCTCTTTCTCTACTTTTTGAATCATTATTCGCTCCGGTTTATAGGATTCAACCGATTTAGTAGTGTAGAATGGTCTGTTTTGTGTTTCTATTAGAATTCTGGATATATACTCCCCTAGTAAACCTACAATAAAGAATAGACCCGCAAAACCAAACGATACAAATATCATCGTTGTAGTCCAGCCTTGAACAATAGATTCATTAAATAAGTAACTGTAGATCGTATATCCTCCCATTAGCATCGAAAAAGTAAAGAATAAAATAGATAAATAATGAGCTAGCTTTAATCCAGCATTGGAAAACGAGACTAAAACATCTATTGCCAAAGAGATATTTTCTCTATTAAGCTTCTTCTTATCCGCCGGAACAGATTTATCAGCTTCATAGTGAAGCACCGCTTTTGAATAACCTGTGTATTCATATAGAGCTTTTCTGTATCGCACTTTTTCTTTTAAGTTTAACATTGCATTTAAAGCTCTACGGCTTACAAGTCTGATGGATTCAGTAGATAAACTCATATCGAGATAAGACAACTTATTTAACAATTTATAAAACACTTTTGAGTGAAAAGAAGTTCTATCAGAAGACGCTGCAACTATATCATTATTTTCAGAAGTTGCATACTGATACAAAGTAGAGAAAATATCATCTGCATAATCAATTGTTGTCGATTCAATTTCGAATACAAAGTCGCCCATTGATTTATTTAAACCTGCCATCATTGCTTGCTCGACGCCATGCTTTCTGGATAAGTTAATTATTGTGCAGTCCCCTTTTAAACCTTTTATCCCCATTCTTGCTCTCTCAAGTGTCTTATCTTTACTACAATCATTAACTAACACTATTTCATAATCTTCAAATGTGTCAGAAATAGATTTATCTAAAAAACGAATAAAAGACTCAATTGTGCGCTCGCAATTGTGTAAATAAACTACTACCGAAATAAATACTTGTTCTTTCATAGAACATCCTCCAGATCATATATCGTGTTGAATTTACCTGAAAATACTGAAATATATGAAGGTTCTGTCGAAAATGATTTGATAATGGTTGGCCTAGAGTCATCTAACTCCGACGCACTAATTAATGCTTTAACAGCGAATAGAGACGACTTGTAATTGATTTCAATATCCGGTACTAAGAATTTTTTTGATAGTTGATACATCCGTTTCCAAGCAGATTCTGGTCGTGCACTACATACATTGCAATTTTGTAATATCTCAGAAGTACAACTTTTGTTGTGGGTTTGGCAGCTGAATGAAGGCAATTGATTATGAGACGACTCGTGCGGTGTGTGCCCTACCGATGTTAAAGAATGATTGCCTGTAAGCCCAAAAGGCATTACTGATAAGAAGGGTCCATCCATAATTGTGATTCCAACATCTTTTAAATTGCTGCTGACATCTGCAAGAATTACTTCGCAAATCTCATACTTCGTATTAAATAATTCATATCCAAATTTCTTATTCAGCTGATTTATACTTGAGTAGGTGGCATTTAACACTTTTGATGTTTTTATACACATATCGTTTTCAAATGTCATAACAAACTCAACATCATTTTTGGATACTTTATCTAATTTCATCGAAAATAAAAGATCAACATGCTTATATCCACTCAAACTCTCCATATACCAATCTCTTATCATTTTTGCATCATAGCTGTATTCCGCTGTTTCAAAAGTTGCCTCTACAGAACCTTTGTTAAAATATTTATTACTGTTTATCTCTTCAGCAGGTATGTTAATATATTCACAAAACTTAACGAACTGCTCAGCGTTTGTTAATGAATCATTTGCTGATATCGCATATACTTTTTTAAACTTATTATTAAGCGCAAATGAAAAGTCATTATTAAATCTATCATAATATTTAGCTGATTTTATCGCTGTAGATACACTACGTGGGTAGTGATACCCGTTATGCACTCGAGCTTGATTGATATAACTAGCCCTTTGTAACGCGCCAGAATCTATTTCAATTAGAGCAACATGCAGCCCCTTATCTGCAAGATGCTTCGCTGCAAACAATCCATAAATGCCCGCACCAAATATTACGTAATCATATTTTTTTACTTGCATGTTGGTACCCTCCGGCTTATTTCACATGTGTTCTATACTATTTTGGGTTTGTCTAAATATAAATTTACTGCATACATAATTTATCACGATAACAAGAATATTTACTAGACACTTAGCTATAAGGTCATTCATGACAACCATATCTATTAATACATACATCAAAGCAACATCAAGACCAAACGTTAGAGCTCTTGAGGTTAGAAACATGGATAATTCTTTCGATAACACAGCCGTAGTCCATTGCACTGATTTAAATACATATATCTTATTAGTGATAAATGCAAAAAGTATACTCAGTATATTGGCAATTATATTACTAATGATGTAATTGATACTCATCTCAACTAATAGCCAATAGCTAACAATGTTTATTAACGTCGTTAAAACTCCAAACACAATATAAAGAACAATATGTTTTTTCACTCAACACCTCTATGAGTACGTAAGAGCACCTTTCTATCTAACAATTTAGTAACGAGGCTTGCTAAACGGTTGTTTGAATCAAACCTATCATTATTAACAAAATGAATAAATTGATTAATAGCGTAGATTAAGTTATTACCCTCATCAAATGACCATTCCATTTTTTCAATCTGCTCATACTTATGACCATCTCGCTGAATCTTAAGTAATTCAACTGTAGGCTGCTTCATCATATCAAATTGAATAATACCATGACTTCCTATTAGTTTAATTGTTCTATTTTTACAAGTTGAAAGAAGATCACAATGCATGTTTACTGATAAATCGTCTATCTCCATAGTGATCTTTCCTACCGTGCAAAAACCATCATTGTTAGTAACTAAATCGATGAACTTCACTTCAATTTCATTATCGTAGCATTCCAGTATATATATAATTGCTGAAAGTAAATGGACTCCAACAACTTCATATACATGTTCATCTTTATAAAAAGCACCGAATTGTTCTATTCTAGCTTCTATTGCTTGCAACTTCCCGATCTCTGCTCGTAAGTTACGAACTTTATTAATCCCCTCTGAAAGGGTATATATATAATCTGTATACAGCACTTTATTGCTATTTCTAGCTATTTCAATTAATTCATCTACTTCTTTAGTTAGTATCGCTAAAGGTTTTTCACAGAAAACATGTTTTCCGTTTGTCAAGAACAGTTTGCAATAATAATAGTGTGTATGGACAGGTGTACAAATGAACACACATTCAATCTCAGGGTCATTAACAATATCATCAAGATTATCTGTAAACAATATATTGTCGCTATGATTACGGTCATATATTCTTTTTAATATAACACCATCATTTTCTTCTATATATTTTCTTATAATCTTTCCCCAATATCCATACCCAATCAATGCAACTTTGATCATGACGTACTCCTTTTTTTATCCTTCCGTAATTTGATAATCTCTTTCAAATAATTTATACTCAATTTAATTACTTTAACTTTAGAGTTAGGATCATCTTCCCACTTTACGGGTAACTCTTTGATTTGAATTCTTTCCCACTCGGCTCTAACTAAAAGCTCGGTACAATAAAACCATCCGTTATTATCACTGCTTTTTTCAATTAACTTATTTAAGGTATCCTTCTTAAAAAATTTAAATCCACACATAGCATCAGTAAACTTGACCCCTAATACCACTTTGAGTATGACATTTAAACCTCTTGAAGTAATACCTCTTAACACCTTTCTTCCTTCAACCTCTGAAGAACTAAGAAGTCTAGAACCATTCACAATATTAGTATTCTTCTCTTTTTCAAATAAATCGTAAACTTCTAAAATATGACGAAGGTCCGTTGATAGATCCACATCCATATATCCAATAATCTCATGCTCATTAACTTTAGCCGCTTCTCTCAAAGCAAGTCCGACGCCTCTTTGAGAAAGTTTAATATAATCAATAGCTCCATGTTTTTGAATTAATTCATTAGCAATCTGTTCGGTCTTATCAGTAGAACCATTATCCACAATTGTTAATTTATATTTACCGCTCAAGTTCATCTCTAAAAAGTCAATTGCAGTTTCTATTCCCTTTCGTATTCGTAACTCCTCATTTAATACGGGGATAATTATATTGATTTTCATTTTTTCCTCCTACATAATCCGCTATGTTTAAAAATGGCTTTAAAACTTATAATAATACTGTACTTGCCAATATTCAATTCAAGATTTGCCCCCCACAAGATATCCGTAACACTTTAAAACTGGAAGTTTATTCATTTTTGCATTTTAAATTCCCCATAATATTGATATAGATATGAACCCCATGCAAAAAAGAAAAGAACCTCTTACAGCCGTTTCCCATCGGAACTTGTAAAAGATTCTTTATCGCATTTTCACGGCCTCAATAAGCTATCTCTGTAAGAGATTTAATCATTGCAGCGATAAATGTTTCCGTCAACCAATTGTGCGACTATTATAACATGAAACTGTTTATACGCCACTATCTAGGAAAAATCAATTATTAGCATCTAGCATAGCTTTACTACTTTTCGAAATGGCCACTCGCTACTTAACAGTAAGCGCAGCTCTCATTAATATCTTTCATCATACGCTCTATTAACTATTACTATGATTTAAAGCCATACTGATCACACTATTTGTGACAGTCCTCTTGATATTTGCCAGACGAAATTCTCTCCAACCACTCTTTATTATCAAGATACCAACGTATCGTTTCTTTAATTCCCGTCTCGAAATTATGCTTTGGTTTCCATCCAAGCTTTGTTGTAATCTTGCTCGCATCAATACCATAGCGTCGATCATGGCCAAGACGGTCTTCCACATAGCGAATTAACGACTCTGGTTTGCCCAGTTCTTGCAAAATGAATTTTACAATTTGAATATTTGTACGTTCGTTGTTACCGCCTATGTTATAAATTTCGCCATTTGCCCCTTTATGAATAACTAAGTCTATCGCGCTGCAGTGATCTTCTACATATAACCAGTCACGGATGTTAAGGCCATCTCCATAGAGTGGAATCTCCTGATTTGCAAGCGCCTTCGTAATAACCAAGGGGATCAACTTTTCAGGAAAATGAAAAGGCCCGTAGTTGTTAGAACAGCGCGTAATATTTATGGGAAGATCAAATGTTTCGTAATAAGCACGTACTAACAAATCTCCCCCAGCCTTACTTGCCGAGTAGGGGCTATTTGGAGACAACGGTGTTTCTTCTGTAAACAGCCCCGTTTTGCCAAGAGAACCATACACTTCGTCTGTAGATACTTGCACGTATTTTCCTATCTTATATCTTTTAGATGCCTCCAGTAATACTTGTGTACCTTGAACATTCGTTTTCACAAAAATACCTGGATCGACAATCGAACGGTCAACATGTGACTCTGCTGCGAAATTAACAACAACATCAATACCATCCTGAAATAACTTCTCAATTGCTGACACATCCGTAATATCAGCCTTTACAAAAGTATAATTAGAATTCTCAAATACCGACTTCAGATTCCCTAGATTACCTGCATATGTTAACGCATCCACATTAGTAATTTGATAATTTGGATATTTATTTAGCATGAACCTGATAAAATTACTTCCGATAAAACCGGCGCCACCTGTAACAAGTAATCTCACACTTTCTCCCCCTACTCAAAGTTCACCTCTGCATCTTGTAACAATGGTAATTGCTCATCTTTTGCAGATAAAATCGGACTAGATATTGGCCAATTAATTCCTAACGCAGGATCATTCCAACGTATACCTCGTTCATATTCTTGTGAATAATATTCGTCCACCTTATAAAACACCTGCGTATTAGGAACTAACGTACAAAACCCATGAGCAAATCCCTTAGGTACAAGCAGTTGACGCTTGTTATATTCACTCAGAATAACACCTACTGATTGTCCAAAGGTAGGAGAACTTTTACGAATATCAACAATAACATCATAAATTGCCCCAGAAAGTACGCGTACGAGCTTAGTTTGGGCCTTAGGATTTAACTGATAATGCAATCCCCGAAGTACACCTGTTTCCACCGAGAGGGATTGATTGTCTTGAGCAAATTTATATTTAATACCTAGGTCATAGTATTTTTTTTCATTATAACTTTCCATAAAAAAGCCTCGCTTATCATCATGGACTACAGGTTCTATGAGATAAGAGCCAGCTAAAGCTAAATAGACAATCTTCATTGCTATGCCCACCTCGTTTAAGGTAAATATTTTACGCATTAAACATCTTGTTCAAGTGTATGCACGTGAAAAGCAAAAATGATAGTAATTCAGACGCATGGACATTTTTTCAAACTGCATATAAAACAGCCCGCACCTAAAAATACAGTGCGGGCTTACTTAGCTCACTTCATCTTACATATATTATTTCAAAAAGTTATATACAACACTCTTCAATCTAAAATAGCCATACCCATAGAAATATAATGATTAGCCACATCAACACACCTAAAAGTATGCCGTTCAACCATCCTCGTCCCGTTATACCATTTTCCCAAGAATCAGGCGCTTGCTTCATAAACGACCAACTCCCCTTCCTAAGAATCGTATTCTCAGTCTGGGGAGTTTTTTCCTCATTTTATACCTATCTTAATAAGCATTTTTATTTATGAATCCGTTCCAAATTGTCTTCCAAATAATCTTAATATCAAATAATAAAGACCAGTTTTCAATATAAAATATATCGTGTCTTATACGTTCCTCAATTGAGGTATCGCCACGAAGTCCGTTACTTTGAGCCCATCCTGTAATACCAGGTCTAACGTGATGTTTAACCATATATTTCGGAATTTCTTCCTTGAATTGTTCAACAAAATATGGGCGCTCTGGGCGTGGACCAACGACACTCATATGTCCAAATAAAACATTAAAAAACTGTGGAAGCTCATCTAGACTTGATTTTCGTAAAAAGCTACCAAACTTGGTCTTACGCGGATCATTTTCCGTTGTCCATTGAGTATCTGCAGTATGTACCGTATCCACTCGCATTGATCGGAATTTGTACATATTAAAGTTTCTACGATTCAATCCGACACGTTCTTGCTTGAAAATAATAGGCCCACGTGATGTTAGCTTTATCCCTAATGCAATGACAGCCATAACAGGTAGTGTCAAAACAATAGCAGCAACTGCAAACAAAATATCAAAACAGCGCTTAAATATGCGGTTGCTCATCATATCTAAAGGAATATCACGAACATTAATAAGCGGCATCCCAGCAAAATTATCAAAGTATGGTCTAGCAGGCAAATAATCAAAAAAGTCGGGAATAATAAGCGTACGTACTCCTGATTTTTCACATGTATTGATAAGTGTCGGAAACTTATGATGTACATCAAGCGGCAAGGCAATAATGACTTCGTCAATAAGCTGTTCATTTAAGATGTCTTCAAGCTCGTTTATGGTACCCAATATTGGTCTGAAGGCTTTCTGTTCATCCTCATCCCAAACAGCTCGATCATCAAGAAAACCAACCACTTCATACCCTAGTTCAGGCGAATAAGATAGATTAGAGTAGAATCGCTTTCCTAAAGAGCCTGCTCCAACAATAAGAATAAACTGTTTGTTATATCCCTTTTGACGAATCGTTCGTAGTGTTATCTTTACTGCATATCGATATATAATCATTAGAACCGTAGCTACCGTAACGAATATAGCCAAATATTCACGCGATATATGGACCTGCTTCACAAAGAATAACAAACCAAACAATACAAATAAACTAATGACTTGCGTTTGAATAATACGTACAAGTTGATCTGCAAAGCGCTTCTTACGATGTATTACATATAGAGAAGCAAGAAATCCAATGGATAAAAATATTAGTGCGTATACACCAGACCATAAAAGATAACTGCTATAAGGAAGAGCCGAGTCCCCTCCAAGCAATCCACTCTGAAACTTGAACCACCAAGCAATTCCAAATGATGATGCTATACATAGCAAATCGAAGATAATATACATGATGGTTAAAAATCTTTGGTTTTGGCGAATCATCTTGACATCAACCTTATTTAAATGATTTTTTTCAACCTTAAGTATAACGCATGCCCTTTGATTACCAAATAGTTATTTTTGAATACTTCACTTGGAACTCCAAATCATGCAGTCATTTGAAATATATGACACTTTATAATATCCATACGTAATTAGAGTGTCTTTTGTTGCGTCCACTTTTCATTTTAATGTTAAGTCTCATATCCCTAACTTAAAAATACATACACATGTGGGTTAATTCTACTTTAAAACTTCAATTGCTACATAGCTCTAAAAACCTGCGTCCTCACCTTTTCGAGCATATATGTTTCCTTCACAAATTAATTTATCTGCTGTATTACACTTACTGAAATCTAAAAAAATAGAGCTATTCCAAAGGTGATCTTACAACCTTCTGGCATAGCTCTGTGATATTAAACAAGTACCACATTATAATGTTAATACATAGTTACAAATGCAGTATCTCCGACTATTTTTATTTGCTCTTCACTGAATACATTCCAATCCTTCTTTTCCTCTCCACTATCCATCGATTCATCATAATCTACCAACAAATAATTCCCTTGAGTATAGTAGTTTATCAGTTTCGGTGCCGCGAAAGTCACTAAGCTCCTTGTATTATAGTCCCCATAGCATTTTATACCTTCATAGCACCAAGTCGGATTGTTATCATTCCTTACAGCAATTTTAGTCACTACTTGCGATGTTTCCTTTTCATACTTCTCTATGTAAGAATGGATCACTAAAGCAATTTCTCTATCTATTGCATTTGTCTTCAGTGTATCGCTAGCAAGTTTATTTATATTTACACTGTACAGAATAATGAAGAAAACAGCCAATAATTTTAATATACGCTCTAACTTAAACTTCAAGTCAACCCTGCTAATACATAACATAATTATCAACATGCCTGGTAAAGCTCCTAGTCCCATGATAGAACGGGGGACTATCCAAACAGTTGAGGTTATAACATGAGGTATTAAACTCATCACAATCAATGAAATAATAACCCCAAAATAGACCAATAGTGATATCGTTTTTCTAACGTTGAGAATAATTAAAATAATCACCAATGAAACAAGTATGAGCAAGTAAAGATGCTTTGGTAAGATATTGAAAGATGTAACAAACATATCGTCAATGCTATCACCGATAGTTTTAATATTTGCTATTATATTTACGCTTTCTCCCGTTCTTGCAGATACTCTTTCATAGATTAGTGGATGTATAATTTTCATGTAAATAAGATTAATTATGCTCGCTAATAAGTAAACCATAACGATTTTAAATGTGCTGAATAAAGACTGTCTTGTAATTTTACCTTGTGTACTTAAAAACAACAAAAGAAAACTAAGTGGTATGTACAGGGCGCCCCATCCTTGATAGAGTAATAAAGAAGACGATACCAACAGAACGCTCACAATAAAGTTTTGAATAGACAAATCCGCGCACAATCGTGCTGCGAGAACTAACAGAATTACAGCAATCGAAGTAAAGGGTAACATAAAGGAGAAATAATACATCTCCACAGCATATAAATTGAACACCACGAAATAACAACCTACTAGTAGTAGGAGTTTATTCTGAGTGATATCTTTACAAGTACGATATAATATGTAGACTGCTAATGCATGAATGAAAGTAGAGACTGCAGTCAACACAACTTGATTACTGATCAAATCGTAGTTCAGTTTCATAAATATAAATGTTAATATTGACATCAATGGACGCCCTAGAGTCGAACTCTGAATTATATGTTCATATAAATTTCCGTGTATAAAATATGAATCGTGACTAAAGTGAGGAACCATAAATAAACCATAAATAATAATAGAAAATAAAAAAACTCCAAATACAATATACTTACCTTTGTATTTATCCATTAATGTAAAATCCCCTTATTTGAATACTCAGATGCTAATATCGTCAGCAAATATATAGTCACATACTTCAATGGACTTTTAAATGGTAGCGATAATCACTCTTTTAACCCAAAATTTTTCATGTCATAAATATATTGTCGTCCTTGCACATGCTTGATCAAATCCATTGCTACAACAGCAGCAAATTGTTTACTTAACTTCTTACAGAAAACTTGAATTGCACTTCTTTACTACCATTCTCACGAATTCCTACGACCAAGTACATAACGCAGCTTTCTTATAAAGCGTGACATGCTGCAATGTAGTATCGACGTTATACAACAAAATATTATATCTTATTTGCAACAGTAAAAATTCAAAATTTTGTACAGATCTACTTAAAGCGGTCAGAGCAATGCTAAACCATTGTCTGACCGCTTTAATAATTTTAAGTACCTATAGGATATAAGTTTTGTTTCTCTTCAAGAAGTTCTTTATATATTAACTCATATTTCATTGAAAAAACTTTTAAAGAGTATTCATTTTCAATCTTTTCCCGAGCACTTTTACCTATTGAATTTCTGAAATCTTCATTATTCACTAGAACTTCTAGTTGCTCTGCAAATTCCTTCTCACCATTAATTAAGAAACCGTCGCATTTATCTTCAATTAAATCATTCCAGCCCGTAACATTAGTTGCAACAACACATATTCCAGAAGCCATTGCCTCTAATCCGATTATAGGCAACCCTTCCCTTATTGATGTAGAAGCTACTATATCTGTGATTGATAGCAGATGAGGAATGTCGTCTCTCGCGCCTAATAATTTAACATTACTAATTGACTGGGCCTCAATCATTTTTCTAGTTTTTCCAAAAAGCTCTCCATCTCCGATGATCAGGAAGATAACCTCACTATTTCTAGAATTAATTTCATTAAATTTTTTCATTATACGAACAAATTTAAAGGGATCTTTTTCTTCTCTAAGACGACCAATATACGAAATAACGACATCACCATCGTTTATTCCCAGACTTTCCAAAACTGAAACATCCTTAGGTCTAGGTTTAAACATTTGTTCATCTACACCATTCTCGATAGTAGACACTTTTTTCGCATCTACATGTAGAGTCGTAGTCATAATTTTTTTCAGACTATTAGTAATAACAATTATCTTATCTATATACCGCTCATATTCAGCTGATATTCTGGCATAATCCCATGGGTCCTCTGGGACGTAGTTATGAACTAAAGCAACCACCGGAATATCGTGTGATTGCTTTATCTTAGGTAGAAGCTCATAGCCCTCTCTACTGTTACTGATATGAATTAAATCAATGTTGTTATTCTGTATGATTTGATTGATAAAGACAAAATAACTCTCAAAATTCATATAGTTCGGCAGGTGATATATGTTATTCGTAACTTCATAAAATTTATCGTACCATGGATTATGAGATTCAAGGGTCGTGATTATTGTAATATTATAATTAGTTTGATCTAGTTGCTTTAATAAATCTAAATTAACTTTATCTGCTCCTCCAACCTCTAACCATGGAAATATGAACAATATATTTTTTTTATCTTTAGATGTCTTTTTTTTTTCTACTGTATTACTTTTGCTCGTTGTTTCTTTAATCGAATATTGTTTATCCGTTTTATTACGCTTATATCTTAAAATAATCTTTTTTGTGCTTTCTTTTATGAAGCGAGGAGTTATCTTTTTTAGAACTTTATAAAATTGAGCATCATAATTATTATTAGTCACAACACGTTGTTGTTGATTATAAAGTTCAGGATGCTTTGAACGAATTTGTTGAATAATCAAATCATGCTTTTCTTTGGAAGAATCGATCATGGAACGACCATGTTTTCTATAATTAAATAATGGTTCTGGTATTTGATGACCTAGCCAACCTTTTGAAGCAAGTGATATCCAAAATTCCCAATCTTCATATCCCATTTTCATATCTTCACTATAACCACCAACAGATTCCCACGCTTCTTTTCGAACAAGAGAAGTGACAGTCACAGTATTCTCATTCAGTAATCTATTCATATCAAATGCTGGAGGCATCCAGACCCAATCTTCATTTCCAAAGTGCTTTAACCAAAAGGATACAAAACCAACATTAGGGTTGTTCTCCAAAACCCAAGTTGCCTTCTCTATTAGCGTTTTTTCAATTGTGTCATCTGCATCTAATGGTAAAACATATTTACCGCTAGCGAATTTAAATCCAGTATTTCTTGCAGCAGGCAACCCTTGATTTTTTTGATGTATAATCTTCGTCTTTGGTTTAGTAAGTTGATTGAGAACTTCAATTGTATTCTGGTCAGTTGATCCATCATCTACGATTATAATTTCTATGTTGGTATAGGTGCTAGCTAAGCAAGAATCCACTGCCTCCACTACAAAGTGTCCGTAGTTATAACACGGAATTACTATAGATACTAACGGGCAACTATCAACCATTTTTATTTCCGCCTTTTTCTGAATATTTCATCTTTATAAAATCAAGCACTCCCAAACCTTGAATCATAGAGAGTTGGCTTTTCAGCTCATTAATTTCATTTAAATGCAATGCTTCTCTAGATTCGTTCTCAAGTAACTTTTGTTTAAGTTCCCCGTTTTCTACCAATAAACTTCCCGCACTTCTATTTAAGGAATCTCTCTCTTCCTCTAAAGCTGAAGCTCGTTCTTTCCAATTGTTATACTGTCCTTCAAGCCAAGATTTCCCTTCTTCTAATTGCTTAATCCATGCAATTCTTTCTCTATTAGCATGATCGTATTCAAGTTCAAGCAGCATATGTCTGTGAACTTCTGATTTGAGTAATGCTTCGTAATTACGAATCGAATGGATATTATCTACAGCCTGCCACTTAAGGAAGAACATATTTCTGTGAGCTATATTCCTAGAGATTAAAACTCTATGTTTCAAATGAGAATCAGCAACATTTAATCCATCGTATAGTTTAACATCACGATTTTTCACTTTAGTTAGACGATTTTCATCAGAAGCACTTAAGTAATCAAAAAGAATATTGGCGAAGTTCTCTAAAAAAGAACTGTCATCTGCATTTATAAACAATTCTTCTATATGTGCTACTAAAGCTTCATCTATATTGGTCATCTCGGATAATTTAGTAAGCCAAGTTAAAGAATAGAATACCGCTAAATCTAAACTTAGAGAAAATTCATCAAGGTGAATGCAGTCATTCAAATCAATCCAAACTGGAGTTCCGTCAGCTATCATAATTACATTTGTAGGCACAGGATCAGTGTGAGCTATTCCTTGTTTGTGAAGAAAATCTAAACCTTGCGCCAACTGCAGCATAGTATTCAAAAACTCATTGAAGCTTTTTATGTCGTATTTTCGTACTTGATGATTAAAACTCCAAATATTATCATCTAATTGAACACCATCTAAAAACTGAATTTCAACACAACATTTACATACTGCTTTTATTGGGACTATATTTTTATGTTCAGTACCAACTAATTTATTCATGATTTGATATCTTGATTCCAAATCCCTTATAACAGGATAACCATATAAATGATGGCCTGACCAATTATTTGCTTTAAGTGGTAATATGATATTATTGGAAGCAAGTAATCCTACTATTATTTTTTCATTATTTACGCTGATTGGATATATTGTATCGTCCTCAACTTTAATCGAATGAAGTAAACAATCAGATCCGCATACATCAATAGCTAGGTCTGTAGCTTTTAATTTATTTATAAGTTGAGGATCATCAAAAAACTTCCTACTTTTCACATCTATAGACATATCTACAATCGCCTCCTGCTCCTACCGTTATGCCAACCTTTTTGATTTCCCTAAAATCAGTACTGCTCAAGATTAGATGCTCTATTTGATCTCTTCCCCAGCCGAAAGATTCAGAAAACTCTTCATTATATTCTAAGTACATTACTTTAAGGGTTGTGTCCGAAAGAAGTTTCAAAAATGACTGCAGATCCTCAGTTTCAATAGCCACTTTCCCTTGAGAAGCATACCCTTTGAAAAAATGATGTATAATATTTAGACATAGTACAACATCATATTTCACCGATTTTTGTAAATAATCAACAATATCTTCAGTAAAAAATTCAGGATACACTTTATATTCTTCACTTAATCGTCTTGCCGTGTCTAATGGTTTTTCCTTCGAAAAGCCCAAAACATCGTAAGCGATATTGTTTTCTACACCTGTTACTTTGTACCCCATTGCCTGTAACGAATGTGAGAAGAAACCAATATTGCACCCTAAGTCTAAAATTGTAGAATTAGGCTGCAATCCAATTAAAAAAAGATCACGACTAAATATAATAAGTCTATCAAGACAGGTACGTTCGTAACCATAAGCAGACTTAAAATCAGACTGTGATATTAAATCAAAGCGTCGGCTTCTTATTAAGTTAAAAACTTTCTTAGAAGCATAAATAGGTTGATAAAACATTTCTCTATCCATGGGCTTTGACTTCCTCCAGCATTAATTTGTGAGTTAGGCTGCCTTCCATAGATATCATCCCAGGCACCCAAGTCCCGACGGGCAATTGTGCTACCTCGAAAACTGCTGCAGCAAATACTTTATCATGATAATGGGGACTAGGAAATGACTCCTTTAGACCGAGTGCAATACTATATGAACCAGGCGATAGTTTGATTGGAAAGCTTAGATTTACAATAATTCTATCATTTTTTTTGCATGGCCCCAGTTCTTTACGCTCAAGAAATGAGTTATAACCAAATATGTCAATACCGTTAATATCCCTTACCAATAATCCGTATTCAAGTTTGTGATTAATGTCTTGATTACAAACTATTGATGCAGACACGACCATAGTTTCCCCATACTGAAATAATGAGCTTTCAGCTCCAACGGGATCAGACATTTTAATACCAGAAAATCTAGCCGCTCCATCACCAAATCTTGAGTGAGACAGCGATGTTAGTTCAGTTGTAGTAAACCAATCTGTGGATGCTGTAATTTTACTTAAATTAACCTCTAAAGTAGAAGATTGCTCTTTAGAATCTTTAGATACTACATCCCCTTTAGTTTCGTTATTTTTTTGATAGTTTTCTTCATGCATTAATTTTTGATAAGCGTCGGCTACAACATCTCCAGCGCCTCGCATTACAATTTTTCCGGAATCCAGTAATATTGCTTCCTCACAAAAGCTTTTAATTGTAAGAATATCATGGGAAACGAATAAAACGGTTTTTCCGGAATCAACAATCTCACGCATTTTATTTTTACATTTGTGTGTGAAAAATATATCCCCCACAGCTAATGCTTCATCGACTATCAAAATATCAGGATCTACGTTGATTGCTACCGAAAATGCTAATCGAACAAACATACCAGAAGAGTACGTCTTAACTGGCATATCAATAAAATGACCGATATCTGCAAATGATTCAATATCTGCAAATTTTTCATCCATCTCTTCTTTACCTAATCCTAGTATAGCTCCATTAAGATAAGCATTTTCTCTTCCTGTAAACTCTGGGTTGAACCCCGCGCCCAGTTCTAATATTGCAGCAACTTTTCCATTTGTAACAACTTGTCCGCTAGTCGGCGCAAGAGTCCCTGCAATAATTTGAAGTAAAGTTGATTTGCCAGATCCATTCTTTCCTATAATCCCCATCGTCTTTCCTTTAGGAATCTCGAAGGAAATATCGTGTAGAGCTTGAAATTGCTGATGAAGCTGTTTTTTACCAAAACTCATAAGCTCTTTAAGTTTATCTGATGGTTTATTGTACATAGGGAAAACCTTATTAATATTATTCACTATAATAGCTGGATTAGATGACATCGTTAAAGTACCTCCTAGTTCTAACAAAAAACAATCTAGAGACAAAGAATATTATGACACTAATAAAGGATACAGTTAAAAGGGCAGTCGGATTAGCAATCTTTCCCGAAAAAATAATTCCTCTAATTGATTCAATGATTGCTGTTAGTGGATTAAAATACATAATGCTTTGGAACTTCTCGGGCACTGCAGTTATTGGATAAAATATAGGTGTCATAAAAAATAAAGCATTTAATACAACAGCCACGGTATAAGCTATGTCACGTACGAAAACACCCAGAGAAGCTAAAAGATAATTGACGCCGATAGTAAATAGAATTAGTGGCAATATTAACACAGGTAAAAGCAATATAGACAAATGAAACTGATATCCAAAAATAAACATAAACACAAACAGAATAATGAAACCTATTAAGCAATGGAATAAAGAAGTAAGTACACTAACAATGGGTAATATCGTCAAAGGGAAGACCACTTTTTTCACGTAGTTAGGGTTCTGAGTAATAAGTGTCGGTGCCTTTGATACCGACTCAGAGAAAACTTGATATACAATTAATCCACAAAATAGAATGAGAGCAAAATCAATTTTATTACTAATTTCGGTCCCCCATCTAGACTGAAATACTTCAGTAAACACAAAAGAATATATAGCCAGCATAAATAATGGGGATAAAAATGCCCAAAAAAGTCCTAAAAATGAATTTTTGTATCTTGATCCTATATCTCGTATAGTAAACTGCTTAACTAGACTGATATACATTTTTTTTGTATAGTCCATCTCATAAACCCCTTTAAATCTTTATTGTATTTTTTGCAAACGTCAAAATATCCTGTTCAACGTGAGTTATTTTCACGTGAGCAGGATATTTTATTTAGTTAACGATGTTTACTTAATAGAAACGAAAAAGTTTCTCTAATACCTTGATGTAAAGATGTTGATGCCTCCCATTTCAGGTCTTTGTTAGCCTTTTTACTGCAAAGGGCGCTTCGGCGAACATCTCCTTTTCTTTCTGCTTTTCGTATAAGTGGCAGTTCAGATCTTGAAGACATATCAAGTATAATATTATATATTTCAGATATAGATATTTCCTTTCCAGTACCTATATTAAAAATATTATTATCACCATTCTCCAATGCTGAAATATTAGCTTTACAAACATCAGCAACATAAACATAATCCCTAGTTGTCCCTAGAGGCATATCCTCATACGTAAAAAGATAGGATTGGTTGTTATTTAAAATATTGTTCATAAATATAGGTACTACACCACATTCACCATCTGCGTTCTGCCTAGGTCCGTATACATTTGAGTAACGCAAAACTGTGTAATTTAATCCGTAAGTTATCTGGTAAAAGTGCAAGTACTTCTCACTTATGTACTTTGTAATGGCATACGGAGAAATTAATGAAGGCTCACAATTTTCACTAGTTGGTATAACATCCGTATTACCGCTTAAAGCTCCACCGGAAGAAGCAAAAATAATTTTACTCACCTGCGCACTGACTGCCGCATTCAAAAGGTTTAAAAGACCGATTACATTTATATTAGCATCGAGAATAGGATCATCTACAGATTTTGGAACAGATTTTTGAGCAGCATGATGATTAATTATATTAGGCCGCTCTTCTTCAATAATTTTGACTATTTCCGTGGACTGTATATCAACTTGATAAAATCTTGCTTTTGAATTTATGTTTTCAATACAACCTGAACTTAGATCATCTACCACTATTACGTCGTGTCCAGCTTCAATATAACTATCTACAATATTAGAGCCAATAAAACCCGCTCCGCCCGTTACAAGTATCTTCATGAATTCACCTCTAAAAAGTAATCGCTCATTTTTCCCGCTGCTTTATATAATAACATATATTTATAGGGTATAAGTAGTCGTACCAGAGCGACAGTATATTGTAATCCGAATATCCTTCCAGTTGGAAGCAGAATTAATTCTACATTCAAATCAGTTATATATTCTTCTCAGAATAACCAACCCCTACCATATTCGGTGTCAAAGTTGTGAACAAGGAAGGCAATCAGATTCTCTCTAAGAGATTATTGAATATTAGCTAACTCTTTATTATGTGATGACTTTTTCGTATTCGTGCATTATAAAAACACGCTCTCATACACACGAGCGTGTTAGTGGAATTTACCTTGCTGAAAAATAGACATCTCACATTTCATCTATGGTTCTTTAAGAAAGGTCAAATAGGAGGGCCAAACCTATGCTGAGCCTTTTTAACATGTATATCCAATCTTAATCTCCAGGTTGATAAGACAACATTAATTTATCGATCATGGACATAACCGTATAATTCTGCACAACTAGCTCTTTTGCTCTCATTGCATAAGAATACCCATCCGGATCAGTAAAAAAATTTTCCATTGCCGCAGCTAGACTTGCTGCATCATTGCGTGGGACCAACAATCCGTTATAACAATCAGTTATCAATTCCCTGATTCCCGGAATGTCTGTTGCTATAACAGGAACACTCGCAGCCATAGATTCTAATACGGTATAAGGGAGCCCTTCCCAGTTCGACGTGCAGACAAGCAAGTCAAAAATCTCAAAATATTCTCTGCTATTTACCCCGCCCGCAAAAATAACCTGCTGTGCTAACCCCTTTTCCTTGACCATCATTTTCAGACTTTCCGTTAACTCCCCATCACCTACAATAACCGTCACTTTATTTTTTTCATTTACTATATTCAATGCCTCAATGAGCATTTCGGGGTTCTTCTGTGGAGACAATCTTCCAACAAATCCAATAATACTTTCATCGCCACGATAACCATGCTTTATAAGAAAATCAGTTTGCCTTCTCTTCTTCTCTTCCACCGAATGAGATTCGGGGATTTCAATCCCATTAGGAATCACGATCATTTTCTCTTTCGAGGCAACTTTCCACTTCAGTGCTTCACTCATCTCGCCTTGTGCTACACACACAATCGTCTTCGTCATTTTGGAGGCCACTTTTTCTATCGACGCAAAAATCAAATTTTTAAGGTAAGAGTTCCCCTCATGAAACGAAAAGCAGTGTGGGGTATAAATAATGTTACGATGTCCGCATAACCAACCAGCCACTCTACCAAGTACTCCCGCTTTAGAACTATGGCAATGTATAACATGGTAACGATTTTGCTTAAGAATTTTAATGATTTGATACAAAGAAACAATATCCGATAAAGGATTGATCTCTCGAAGCATATTAACCAAATGCAATTTATGCCCCATAAAGTGCTCTGTCTTAGTCAGTACTGGGTTCTTAAGTGGAGACAAAATAAAAGATTGTTCATATTGTTCCCTATCCATGGACTCAGCTAATTGAAGCAGATGCTTGTATACTCCACCTGCTGTTGCTTCTGATATATGGCATATTCTTATTTTATCCATACCCACCTCAACTAATTTGATGCTATTTCATAAACCTTCTTATACTCTTCTATCATTCTCTTGATACTATAGATATCCTCAACGCAACTTCTTGCTTTATCGATGATTCGATTTCGTAAAATATGATTTTCATACAGCGTAATACACTGTTCTGCAAGCAAGTTAGATTCTGATTCAGCTAACAATCCGTTCGTACCATGCTCTATAAGATCATTCCATCCAGGTACATCTGTAGCGACAATAGGAACACAAGCTTCCATCGCCTCTAAACCTATCATAGGGAATCCTTCTCTCAAAGAAGGGGCACATAATGCATGAATTCGGTTAAATATCGACTTCACATCCCTAGTGGCTTCCTCATAACGAATAAGATGTTGGAGTCCTTGCTTCGTAATCTCCTTCTTTACAAGTTTCTCGAGCGGACCACTTCCTACGATTATGAATTGAATAGGGAGCTTGCGTAGACTAATCTCCTTAGCAACACGTATAAATAATAAAGGATGCTTCTGAGCCACCATTCTGCCGATAAAGCCAATTATAAAAGGATCATCGCTGCTTTTGCTAACACACAACGAACTTACCTGAATACCATTCGGTATGACATCTACGATCTGGTGCTTATTTTCTGAAACCAACCTTTGCTTCTGCGACTGTGTAAGGACAACTCTTCTATCTAAAAATTCTGAGTAGCTTTTACTGTAATTAAAATAATCCCATGCAGCCCATGGCTCCTCCATATGCAGCGTATCTACAATTTTCACATCTGGACATGTAGCTTTAATATATTTCGCTGCTCTATATCCTAATTGAGAGTTAGATATATGTACGATGGATATATCATTCTTCTCAATTAAATACGCAATAAACTCTAATTTATCTTGCTCATTGTTTACAAAGGAACTAATATCGTGTATAGACTTTACATGGTTAGCAAATTCGCGTTTCATCGGCTGATGCTCTGAACCCGCTGTAGTAACAATAAAAAAGTTATACTCCATCTTGAGCGCACTTATTAAATTGAGAAAAACAGTTTCTACACCACCAACTTCAAGCCATGGCAAAATTACCATAACATTATTGGTTCCTGCACTCCCCTGCTCCAGCTTACTTTCTATTGGAGCTTGAAGCGTGCTTTCATATGTCCTGTTATTTTTCATATTAATAAGGAACTTTTTCAACTTCTCTTTATACTCAACTGGAATAAAGCTCAACAACCTCTTTTGTAAGCTAGCAAGTTTTTGTTGGCTACGCCACCTTAGTTCCACTATTATAAATACAAAGATTGATCTAAGTAATTTCCATATAGAGTATATATCCTTATGTTTACTCTTAATGACACCCATTAGTTTTGCTCTTTTTTTATTAGACCCTTCAAGCATGCTCCCTTTGTGCTTACGATAGTAAAACAATATTTCATCGATATGGAGCCCTATCAAATTGTGTTTACCTAGACGGATTACAAATTCCCAGTCCTCAAAGCCTTCACGCATAGAATTATCGTATCCACCAACTGTCTCCCAAGCGGTACGTCTCATAATAATAGTAGCGGGGATAAAATTTTTCACTTTAAGGTAATCGTAATTATAAGGGAGTGTATTCCATACATAATTGACTTCTCCAAACAATTGGACTAAAGGATACACAAAGGCGTAGTCTGGATATTTATTCAATAACCAAACTCCCTTTTCTATGAATGTAGGGTCAATCAAATCATCTGCATCAAGAGTCAAAATATAGTCAGCGTCTGTCGCCAGTATTCCCGTATTTCTTGCTGAAGATAAACCTCCATTTAATTGTCTTACTACTGTTACGCGATTATGTTGTTGTAATTCCCTCAATACTTCAATAGTATGTTGATCAGTAGAACCATCATCAACGATAATAATCTCATAATTATGATAAGTAGCAGTAAGAACACTCTCTACCGTTTCCTCTATATACGCACCGTAATTATAACAAGGTATAATTACAGCCACTTTCTCATTCATTTCAACACATCCTGAATTTTTTTGATATTTAATAGACGATTAGTTTTATAACTCAAACTACTTATGGTAGAATTATAACGTTATTTTGTCGTAAAGGAGAATAGATATTGTATACTTATGGATATACAAGCACTAATAAGTCGAATTCTTTAAACTCAGAGAATCGTCCACACTATTTATTGCTAGCTTTTGTCGGTTTGTTTCTAATGTGGTCAACTTTTCACGTCGCATTATTTAATGGGCACACAGTCAACTTTGAAAGTCCGATTTATACAGCAACTCTATTTGCTGCAGTTATTGCCCTAGTCAGTATGGGAGTATTCTTCAAACATTTCAAGCTGGATCAGAAGTCAACTTTACTCCTTTGGTACGCCCCACTGCTACCTATTAGCTATGCTATATCTTTATGGAACGCTGCATCAAGTAGTTATGCAGTTAACATGCTTCTTATTACTTTTATATTTATTACTTTTTATATCACTACTATAATTATAACTCAAAATGGAAATGCACGTAGCAAATTAACAACTTTGCTGATTTCTAATGCTTATGTCATTGTATGGTTTGGATTTATCAATTGGTTCGGGAACAGTAACTTAGTAAAACCATTGATTAGTTGGATGGGAATTTATTTCGAGGAAAGTGGAAGATATAAAGATGCCGTTATGTTTACTAATGATGGACTTCGGTTAACATCTGTTTTCCAATACGCCAATACATACGCAGCCTACCTAATGGCCTTTTTATTCGTGGCGCTGTTTTTGTTAGGCAGATCAACGAAATGGTGGGGCAAATTGACACACGCTTCTATGCTAGTACCTATACTATTATCCATAATGTTGACCCTTTCACGTGGTGGATTGGTAATGCTGCCGGTAGTATTTTTTATCCTTTTACTATTTTTAAAGCCGTATCGCCAACTAACTTGGATTATTCATCTAACTATTAGCGGCATAGCAACATTGCTTGTACTAAATCCGATTACGAGTATCGGAACTGAATTGTACGAAAACTTCACGATCGGCACTTCCTTAAAAGGTTGGGGAATACTACTTGTCATTTCTTTGTTATCTGGAGTTCTATCACTCTGTACTGAGAAATGGATTACTCCTTGGCTGCAAGAAAAGTTTTCATCTTTATCTTCAAAAAAGATTGCAAATTTCATTATTCCGTTAGGCAGCGCAATTGCTGGCTTAATATTATTTGTAATCTTCGTTGGTACGAGCGCAAAAAACATATTGCCAGAAGATATTCGTAATCGACTCGAAAGTATTAATTTTACGCAGAACAGTGTTCTCGAACGAGGTACATTCTACACGGATGCTTTAAAAGTTATCTCTGATTATCCAATTATCGGAGCTGGTGGTGGAGGTTGGGCTGCTCTATATGAGCAATACCAAAACAATCCTTATGTATCAAGACAAGCTCATAATTTCTTCTTGCAATATATAATAGAGACTGGAATTCTCGGATTTGCGTTCCTGTCCATATTCCTCGTCTATATTCTCTATCATTATATTCGATCTTACATTAGAGCAGATGACGAGAAGCGCGATGAACATTTTATTTACTTTATCATTGCTCTTTCTATCTTGGTTCACAGTATATTAGACTTTAATATGAGCTATGTATATATAGGCATACTAGTCTTTATAGGTTTGGGTGGTATGACAACTGCTATAGAGAAAGATCCAATTGCTAACCAAAAGCGCAAACCTAAATCAATTAAGTTAGCCTATACTGCGATATTTAGCTTAGCTTCTGTAGTAGTATTAATTACATCTTTTACATTTATCTCAGCTGCAAAAGCCTACGATAAAACAATAGAAATATTAGGAACCACTAATAATTATAATGAGATCATTGAGCCTTTAGATAAAGCGCTGAGCATTCGCCCTACGCATCCAAACTATGTGATGCTAAAATCAGATTTACAAGCTCAGATCTATGTACAAACTCAAGATGAAGAGTATTTTACTGAATCCGAAAAGGCAATCAAAGATGCTTTGAAAGTTGAACCTTATAATAAATCATTATGGATGAGCTTAAACTCGCTATATTCTCACAAGAATATGCACGTGGACATTTACAAGGTATATGACGAGAATAAATACCGTTATCCTTGGGACATTGAATGGTATGAACAATATATGCACATTGCATCTCTTCTAGCAATAAATCCGTCCGTGGATAAAGCGGCAACAGACAAATATATTGCTTCAACACTTGAATCGCTTGAACATATTCACAAAGGAATTGAACATTTAAAAACTTTGCCAGAGGGACAACTTCAAGGTCGAAAATTTGAAATCACACCTAAGGTTGCTCTGCACGCTGGACAAGCATACTACATGAGTGGAAAAACACAAGAAGCTCATGATCTTATGAAAGCTCATATCCAGGAAAACTTAACAAACCCTGAAAATCCAAATGATAAAACAAATCAGGAACTTATGCGTTGGTATCTAGCCTCCGTCCAAAAACTTGGTTTGAAAGATGATGCTAGCCTAGCAAAACTATTAGCTTTCGATCAAACTGAAAATGAAAAAATTACTAGCATCGCAAACATGAAATTAAAATAGGCTACATTAAATAATTAAGAAGAATATTATAAATATTTGCTAGGGCTCCATCCAAAGGTAAAACTCAGCACACAGATATACAAAAACGGCACGGGATTACTCCCGTGCCGTTTTGCTATTTTCCAGTTCTAATTGTTCTTCCATAAACTTCATAAGCGCCCCTCTTAATTCGGGTCGTTGTAGCGCAAAATGAATCGTAGTCTCGATAAATCCGAGCTTTTCACCAACATCATGGCGATGACCCTCGAAATGATAAGCAAGTACCTTCTCTTCAAGTCCTAGCGTTGCAAGCGCATCTGTTAACTGGATTTCTCCATTAACTCCTGCTTCCTGCTGTTCTAACAGATCGAAAATTCTTGGTGTGAGTATGTACCTACCCATAATTGCCCAATTAGAGGGAGCAAAACCAACAGCAGGCTTCTCTACCAATCGTTCAGTCTCCATTATCCGATCTGTGAGCTGGTTACCTGCTACAACACCATATCTGCATACTTCTTCCCATGGTACTGGCTGTACACCTACAACTGTGGACTCGTATTGGTCAAAAATATCGATCATCTGCTTCAAACAAGGTTGCTGGGCTTGAACAATATCATCACCCAATAATACCGCAAAAGGTTCATTGCCAATAAATTTGCGAGCACACCAGATTGCATGACCCAATCCACGTGGCTCACGCTGACGAATATAATGAATGTTAGCCATCTCAGAGGACTTACGAACCTCTTCTAACAAGGCAAGTTTCTCTTTCTCCATCAACATATGCTCTAGCTCAAAATAACTATCAAAGTGATCCTCAATTGCTCGCTTTCCTTTACCAGTTACAATAATAATATCTTCGATACCGGACGCAACGGCTTCTTCAACGATGTATTGTATGGTCGGCTTGTCTACAATAGGAAGCATCTCTTTCGGCATTGCTTTTGTCGCAGGCAAAAACCTAGTCCCTAAACCTGCTGCTGGGATAATAGCTTTCCGAATCTTCATTTGTTCCTCCCCATATATTTCGTTATAATTAAGTAAAACACTTCTACTATTATACATGAAATAGGAGAAAATATCTGATAACTTGGGAGGAAACCATGAGCATTCTTGTTACAGGTGGAGCAGGATATATTGGCTCTCATACAGTACAAACCTTACTGAATAGTGGTTACGAGGTTATTATTGTAGATAATCTCAGCACTGGTCATATTAAATCTATTAATCAAAATCAAGTTAAATTCTATTCATGTGATATTAGAGATAAAGATATGTTGAGCCGTATTATGCGGGAGCACTCTGTTGAATCCGTCATTCACTTTGCTGCCAGTTCCTTAGTGGGAGAAAGCATGAAAGCTCCAGCAAAATATTATGACAACAATGTGTATGGAACTCAATGCTTACTTGAAGCAATGTCATCCCAAAATGTAAAACATATCGTTTTCTCATCAACTGCTGCTACTTATGGCAATCCAACGCATGTGCCTATTCTAGAAACGGATCCGACCATGCCAACAAACACATATGGTGAAACGAAGCTTACCATGGAACGTATGATGCGATGGTTTGAGCAGGCATACGGAATGACCTATGTAGCACTTAGGTATTTTAATGCAGCTGGTGCTAGCGAAAACGGAGAAATTGGTGAGGACCATACACCGGAAACGCATCTTATTCCGCTTGTGCTGCAGGTTGCTTTGAATCAACGAGAACATATTTCTGTATTCGGCGATGATTACGATACTGCGGACGGTACCTGTATTCGCGACTATATCCACGTATCCGATTTAGCAGATGCTCATGTTAAGGCACTCCAACACCTACAGGGCGGTGGTACTAGCGATGTCTTCAACCTTGGCAACGGTAATGGATACTCTGTACTAGAAATTATCGAGGCAGCACGTTCTGTGACCGGCCATTCCATTCCCGCTCGTGTGGAAGCAAGACGTGAAGGTGATCCAGCTGTCCTCATCGCAGACGCTTCCAAGGCTAGAGAACAACTGAAATGGGTTCCACAATGGACGAATATTCAGCAGATTATTGCTTCTGCTTGGAAATGGCATCAGGCGAATCCAAAAGGTTATGCTGGTGAATGATAGATAGGTTTCATAAGCACAATCTGTATCATTAAAAAATCCCTCTACACGCCTGCTGATAGCAGCAACGTTTAGAGGGATTTCAGCATTGTACGTATCTATTGCTTTCTCAAATAAGTTCTCTAGCAACGCACAACGCATACGTCTACATGTACATCTACATCTACATCTACATCTACATCTACATCTACATCTACATCTACATCTACATCTACATCTACATCTACATCTACATCTACACGTCAATTGTAGATGTAGTTTAAGAAACGCTCTATTATTTCACCAACTGACCACGCGTAACACCAAGCTGATTCGTTGCTTTCAACTTACGCCATACTTGCGTACCGCTAACCTGTCCACGCAAAGCCTGCTGATAAAGGTCAATAACCTCAGTTACCTGCTCTGGCGTCTCTTCCAAGAACTCAACGCGATAAGACGGCACGCCCAACTCCATA
>NZ_AULU01000025.1 GCF_000422445.1 Paenibacillus assamensis DSM 18201 | reverse complement strand
TTCATTTTCTTTACGTAATGCAATAAGTTCATTCTCTTCAGTAGACCGATTGTCTTTCTCTGAGAATGATCCTGACTGCTGGTATTGCTTAATCCAGCGATCTAGTACAGAAGCACTTAGTTCGTACTCATCTGCAATAGCTGCTCTTGCTTTTCCATTTTCGTATAACTGAACCATCTGTCTCTTAAATTCAGCAGTAAATGTACGTCTTTGTCTTGGCATAGTAGATCCGCTCCTTGTTATATTGCTCTTATTCTACTAGCCCTTATTTTTTCTGTCCAACTAAGTGTAGCCGATCCAAAGCGAATCTAATATATTAATCCTCTTAAACCTACTTATTTCGTTGGATAACTTCCGAAGGTAGGTTATTTGTTATGCAGTCACTCATCACATTTGAATCAGTAATTTACTCACAATGTGATGAGATAAAGAACTATATAAAATATTGTTTATGGAGGTATGAACATATATAAGATTCAATTAATTAGGGGTCAAGTTTGATTTAACATAATGTGATTACAAACTACTGACCAGTAGCATAAGAACTTAAGTGAATACAAACAATAAAGTTACTGTGCGTTATTAAAATGAGATTACACAGGAATGTCATCAACTTCTTGTCATCCGACATGGTTGGACACAAGGCTGTAGTAATATAGCTTATTTTAGTTTTATAGACATATGTACAAAATACGGGTTTTGTGTAATAGTATTAAAGTTAAAAAGTAGTTCTTCTTAAATTGGCTCTATTTTAGCCACATTTTCCGTTTATGTGCATATCCATTATTATTTTATATGTTGTTTACCATAACATCTTTTATCTTTCATTCATGCTAGCTGCTTTAGATTTTTTCTACGTTCTGTTCCAGTATCCATTTAATTTTGTGTTTGTAACGTATCATACGTGCACTTATTATAAATTAACTCTAATGCTTTATTCGTGCTGCACACATTGGCTGATTCTAGATACTTACTGTGTTCATCATTTCATTTTGATCTGACTGACTGGGCTTTAATCTGAATTCGCTTCATATAAAGCCATTTTTCAGACTAATTATCATTAAGCTGCTTACTAAGACTCACCATATTTGCGAATTGTCTATATGTCTACTTTGAAACGGTCTGTTTTGAATTACGTTTACATAATTATTTATTTGAAAACGCTTACTCTCATTTCCTATATATTGGGCTGCTCTAGTAATTAGAATGGCCCAATAATAGCATCAACATACGTCAATAGTTCATTTACAGATACTTGCTCATAAATTTACACACACTATACACGCGCTCTAATGCATCTATCTTTTCCCCAATTCACAATCCATTACAAATAATCTGCGCTATATAGCATTAACAGCACTCCTACAATGCACATAATCCACGAAGCGACAGAACTAGTATTTTTAGAAAACTGTTTCTGCATGTATGTTAATGGCTTTTGCATGGTTCGCCCCAAAAGTATATATAACAAGTACAAAATCAATGCCGGGAGCACCATGACTACATTATACGTTATTAACACCGGAAACCACTGATACCAGACTACTCCTGCATTCGTCATAAGCGCAATTGCCGTAAAATAAGGAAATGCTGTCCCGACCTCTACAAGTGATGTTGTGACTCCTAATGCTACCATAGCAGATATGCGTTTAGACTTTGGGTTTGTTATTCGTGATTTTTGGCTCTTGGGAATATAGAAGCTCCAAACAAAGAAGATCACCCCTACAATAAACAAGAACCAGCTGATTACACGATTGTGTAAGAACGAAGAAAACACTTCAAAAAAGAATCCAAATCCAATCTTAAGAGCCACACCAACGCTAAAATAAAATCCGATCACGGTTATTAAATAAATGAGTAGTCTTGAACCTAATTTCTCTTTCTCAGTTAGCAGCAAGTAAACGGTTACACCTAATATGGCAGGACTTAGCGTATCCAAAAGAGACAAACCGCCAATCATCAATAACAGCTCGGTATTCATGTTCCCTCACCTAGTTGAGTGCCTCTGTCACTGTCTACAGCACTGGATATAAAAATCTCGTATGCACGCTCCATATATTCCAGAACCTCCGGCTGAATGGGATACAGACCAAGTTGTTCAGAAGAATCTGGACATTTTCTCACTTCCCACAGTTTATTAATGAACTCGTCTTCATTTTCAAATTCTTCTTTTTGTTTTTCTAGCATTCTTCTTATCACATTCTGAACACATTCGGATGAGGATTCCTTACATGTATGGTATTTGGTAAGTAAGCCAATAAGCCCTATCCACTCCATGGATTCAGGAGTTCCAGCATTCATATTTGGAAGGTTTCTCCATGATTCAAGCTCTTCATCGTTGAATCTGGCTTTTTTGAAATGCTCACGTCTTTTCTTGTCCTGCATCATTAACTTGATCAGCTTCTGGATTGCCCCTTCCTGATTACCCTCCTCAACCGCAAAGCCACTTACTAAGGTCCGTATCGTCTGCTCCATTTCTTTTAATCTTGCTTGTTCGTCCATTATATAAGTTAACTGTTTGACTAAACCGGCGTTCCAGTTCCATTCCGGCTGAGTCAGTATCTCTTTAATGTCTGAGATTCGATAACCCATGCTTTTATAAAATTGGATCTGCTGCAGCTTTTGAAGATCTTCTTCGGTATACAGCCTATGACCACCTTGCGTTTTAGCGGAAGATGCCAGCAATCCAATTTGATCATAATAACGGAGCGTTCTGGCCGTAGTATTTGTTAGATTCGATACTTCATTAATATGAATCATTGTATAAGTGCCTCCGTTTCACCAATCACTTTTCAAATATTGTACATTTAATTAAATAACCTACTCCAAGGCCAATGCATACGGCTGGTAGTGGGTTGTCAATCAAAAGGCCGATTCCTGCGCCAATGATTACGCATCCGTATATAATCATGTCATCTTTTTTCATGCTTCACACCCTCTTTAATTCTTTAATTACATTTGCATCCAAAGTATAGTAACAAAATTTATTATAATAAATGACGTAACGTCAGTTTCAAGGTCTAATTTTGATTTAATAAAGAAATAATTTAGAGCTTGAAGTTGACGCTGCGTCAACAGCTATAATGTCAAATCATATATAGCTGAGGTGATCCTTTGAAAAAACGGTATAGATTCTCCCTATTGGTTAGCATGTTGTTATTGATTAGTGCGTGTTCTTCTGTTGAAAATGAGGAGACACAAATGGTTGCGCTGAAGGATATTCACACGATTTATATCAATCATGGAAGTACAGCACTTCATGTAAGTTCTTATGAAGCTGAGGATCTTAAGGCCTCGTTCATTGCTTCCGATGACGGTCCAGGAATCAAACTCCACAAAAGTAAGCGTAAACTCAATATATCCTTGAAAAGTGATATTAGGCGAATGTTAAACCTTAGAGAGAAGCCCGAACTCTTCGTTCAAATACCTTCTCAATACGAAGGAAGAGTCATCATCAATGGTTCTTCAGGACAAGTCAATATTCAGGATACGAACGCAGAACTACTTGAGGTCAGAGGGAAAAGCGGCAATATTACGATGGATTTCTCAGAAATAAAAAATCATATTGATATAAATGCAACCAGTGGGAATGTCCTACTGAAACTAAAAACAACAGATTCCGATGCAAGCTGGCACCTTCAAACTAGCAGCCGGAGGCGATCCATTGCTTTTTCGCTAGATAATCATACATTTACGAATCAAAAAACAGAGGGTCAAACGGGAGATGGAACCTATTCCGTACAAATGAAAACATCATCAGGAAATATAACAGTTGAATAATCCCCCTGATCAACAAGCTTATAATCGTCACCGTGAGTACCATTTTGCTCGTTGAACCTATGCCATTCATCGTATTCAAAGCCATTGGTATTCTTACTTCATTTTAGTTTCCATCAAAATACCCGCACAAAAAAATGCTGCCCTATAAGTCAATAGTGACATCATAGGGCAGTATCGTATAAAGCTAGTTAATTACTCGTACTAACTTCGACAGGGTCGGAATTTAATCTCGTACCAACCGCTTTGATGACGAATTCATAATTCATCGTTGAATTAATATTGTTTACAGTAAAGCTGTATTGTGTTTTACCTGCCACGACCGGAATATATTCACTCCAGTGTGTGGACACCTTATCATTTTTCTCATATAGTCTAAAACCTCTTACAGGTTCTGTACTTCCTGCAGGTGGGCTCCATGAAATCACTGCTTTGTTACCATTTCGTACAACACTAGCATTCGTGACGATCCCTGGCTTAACATCGGTTCTCCTGATCCCATACTGATCATAAGCCCTTACTCCATTGTTACCTGATCCTTCATCAGCTATTGCTGCTGTATAGGCTGTAAATTTCAGCACTTGATCAGATACATAAACATCGGTAAACATTTTCTTAAAAGGCTGTAGATTTTTAGCTGCAAAATAATCGTTATAGCCAGGATATTTCGTATAAAATTTATTACCGAATGCATTAGACATCAGATAAATGGTACCCTTAGGATTGATTGCATTCCCTTCACTGTCCAGCGTAATTTGTGAGGCTGGCACAACTTGATCATTGTACATTTGGAATGATCTCATGTACATATGATCGTGAGCTTCAAACACCATATCTATTCCCATCTCATCAAAGGCAGGAACAAGATGCTTTTTATAAAATTGAATTCGTTTATCTTCCCATTTTCCTGAGTTATCTCCTGCACCGTAAGGAGCTTTATGCAGCGCAACGAATTTCCACTTCATATTACTTTTGGCCACGACATTTTTCATCCATTTTACTTGGTCCAAATATTGTTGATCTACCCACTGCACGCTTCCATTACTCGCAAGCCCTCCTTCGTACTGAGAGTTGAAAATGATATACAGTGCATTACCATATTCAAAAGAGTAAACGGAACCATCTTCGGTACCGGCAACCACTTGTTTAGGCAAGTTAAAATGATTATAGAAGTTATTATTCGGTGTTGTCTCATCTCCAGTATAATCTTGAACCTCATGACCACCAAGAACAGGAACGAATGGTACAGTTGTAAGTTCATTTTGGGCTAGACCGAGCATCCATTGCCATTGCTCCTCCAAATCCCCGTTGTCTACCAAATCACCAACATTAATAAGGAATTTAGGGTCGCCAATTTGTATTTTCGCTTTTTTGAACGTATCTGCCCAAGGTTCAAAACCTGACCGACTTGATGCTTGAGAATCAGATCCGGCAATAAAATGATAGGGCTGATTCCCTGCCGCATCGGTTGTGAAGGAACCGATCTGACTCCAACTGTTCGGAGCTCCATTACCTACTCGGAATTTGTAAGCTGTTCCTGGAGTCAGGTTATTCGCAATCGCTTTATGAGCATAATAATACGTTTTCTTTTGAGTAGCTCTGTCTCCCTTGACCACGTAAGTTCCAATTTTTTCAGAGCTGCCTTGATAGGTAATCACTCCATTCTCTGGAAACACACCGCCCTGTACTGCTGAAGCCTGAACGACTTGAACGACCGTATCTGTCATTACATCGGTATACCAGGCGAAGGCTAAGCTTGTTTTCGGGTCTCCGTTAAAGGTCATATTAATTAATTTTGGGGGAACTGGTGGAGTACCCGGATTTGTGCCTGAGATGGGAGTTCCTTTTACAATAACATCTTTAAATAAGCTTGAACCATAAGGCCCAACCGCAGCATTACTTGAATTCGTTGCTTTAGTAGAAGTAACGAGCCAGCGAATATACAATACATCTTGATTGCTTGCGTTAAGTGGAATATCCTGAAGTTTACAGTTCGTGCAGTTAAAGTTGCTCGTAATTAACGTAAGCGCACCATTTGGTATATCCGTCCATGATTGATTATCTGCACTAATTTGAACCTTAAAATCCCGAGGGCCTGTTCCTGTTGAAGTTTGTTGAGAGGATAAAGTAATATTCTCATAATTTTTCGTTGATAACGTAGCCAGCCAGTATTTCGTATTAGCTCCATTATGCCAGCCTTGATATTTGATACTATTGTCCGTTGACACAAGCGCCTCGAAATATGGACCACCGATTGCACGAATGGTAGCACTTTGCTGATTCACACCAGATGAAGCTGGAATAATTCCTTGTGTTCCTGCGCTGGTAAAATTCCATTGGGCAATAACCTCACTACTCGGTGTGACCGCAGTCTCGACTGGCTGCTCATTTGCACTAGCTGCTCCTATTACATGGAATGGAAACAAAATTAGAACGAATAGCACGATTAGGACATTATGTAATCTTTTTTTTACCTCTTTTGTGATCCTCATGCCCGTTACCTCTTTTCCATTTTCATTTGAACGATTCATTTGCAATATATGTTTATTGACCATTGGATATTTCTTATTTTATTTCGTTCATAAAAGCCCTAAACTGCTTAGCAATTTCTTTGGATTGCGTATGATGCAAATAATGACCGCCGTCTAAGGGAATCACTTTCCCATGTACAGCATCTTTGATCTGCTCTTCGTGCAAAGGGAGCCAACCTTCTACAGGCGGATTATTCCCTTGAATAAATAATAAGAGAGGAAGATCTTTAGGAAACGTTAACGACTGCGCCTCCTTAAAATTAGTAGAAAGATGCTTTAATTCGTTTAAAATAGTAGCTTCGTACGCGTTTTTTAATGAAATCATTCGCATCTGTTCTTTTGTTTGATCATGAAATGGCAGTCCATCATAAGCGTCACCACTTACATTCATCATCAATCTTAGGAGACCAGAATGCTTGAGGAAACTAAACGTTTTTAATGGGAATGTAACATCCATACCAGGTTGTGTCGGAACACTCGTATCAATCCCGACAAATGCACGCACTTCATTCGGATATTTGTGAACATAATCGAGCCCGTAAATGCCTGCAATGGAATGACCCATAAGGATGTACTGCTCCATATTCAGCTGCTGCAGCGCTTCATGGATTTCACTTACAATATGGTCTGTGGTACGTTCTTTTTCGGTTCCATCGCTTAAACCATAACCAAAAGGCTCAATCACCACTATTTTGTAAAATGGCGATAACTCTTCTATTAAGAGCTTAAAATCAAGTGCTGGTGATGCTGTACCATAACCAGGCAGGAGCACGATTGTTTCTTCCCCTTCTCCTTCAATTAGCACATTCATCTGTTTCCCGTCTACAGTCACCAACTGTCCATAGGATTCTATTTTTCGTTGCTCTGATTTACTGCTTATGACATCCACGGTGAACACAATGGCAAGAAAAAGTACGATCACTGCCGCTAAAATCCCTATTGTTCTAAGAAGAATGACAATCGGTTTATTCCAACCCCTGCTCGTCCTCTTATTTAGTAGCTCCTCTTTTATCTCCACTCTCATCTCTCCTGTCCACATTTGGCTGACTTTACAAGTCGTTAGGGACAGCTTACATGCGGAAGATGTACTCCCTATGACCGCAATATGAACGGAGTATGAACTGGCAAAAAAAAAATGCTACAGCGTCATATGCAAGGAGGAAGCTTGCACATGCTGCTGTAGCATCGAGTATACGTGTATGCGGTAGATAAATTGAATATCATATTATGAATCCATCTACGCTGTGGGCGTTGTTAGTGGTAATGTAACAATGACGGTCGTTCCTTGACCTGGCTCACTTTCCACTCGCAGATCGCCTTGATGAAGCGATACGATCTGCTTAACGATGGCGAGCCCCAGTCCACTGCCTTCATATTTGCGACTATGGGATCGATCTGCCTTAAAAAACCGATCAAAGATTCGCTTTTGGTCCTCTAAAGGAATACCAATCCCCGTGTCGGTTATTTGGATAATTACAACCTTACTATCTTGTTTGATGCTGATACTAATTGCACCACCATCCTTAGAAAACTTAATACTATTACCGATGATATTTGTCCATACTTGGTTTAATAGATCAGGATCAGCCACTAAGCGAACGGACTCCAAATCTAGCTCGAAACGGATACTTCGAGCTGTCCATTGGGGCTGAATAGCGATGATAGCTCTCCTCATCTGTTCATCAAGATTAAATGTAGTCATCTGTAGTGGCTGTGACTGCGATTCAAGCATACTCAGCTTGAGCAGGCTATCGCTCATGTTGGACATGCGAGCTGCTTCTGCAATAATAATATCAAGATAACGACTTCGCTCATGATCTGTGAGGTGTACTTGCTTGAGCGCTACCGCATAGCCAGATATCGAAGTAAGCGGCGACTGAACTTCGTGCGATACGTTCGTTACAAATTCCCTACGCATCTGCTCAAGCTGCTGGAGATTATGCATCATTTCTTCAAAGCTCCGAGCCAGCGTTCCTAGTTCTCCTTGTTGTTTAATATTCAATTTGACGTTGAAATCTCCACCTGCTATACGCCTAGTCGCTTGCGTTAATTTCTTAATCGGTCTGACCACGAATATAGCGGATACCAGAATCACCAAACTTCCTCCGACCAACGAATATATCATAAAATGATACGTCCATATACGAAGAAATGAAGTTGAAGATGGTGAGCGTCGCTCCAGAAACATAGCTTTCGTACCCACTTCTGTTTTTACCGGTAATCCTAAAAGTATAGGATTAATCCCATTCGTCTTGACTCGAACAACTTCACCGTCTAATACTTTTTTTATTTGTTCATTGGTCACATGAAGAGGCTCATGCCCATCAATCGCCCCATAAATCTGAAGATGACCTAATTCATTGTACATTCGCAAATAATAAGAATTGAGCTGCTTCATTCCGCTTACAAACGAATCTGCGTCTTGCAATGGAAATGCCTCATAGATTCGGACGATATCTTGGCCGAAGTCGTCTAACGTTACTTGCAAGTTGTCGTTCAACTCATCTTCAAAAGCCCAAGTTGCTACTAAAAAAGCAATGATCGTCCCCCCGATCACCGAGACAAGAAAGGTTAGAACAACCCGTGGATATAGGGAGCGTATCATTCACCCACCTCAAGCCGATAGCCAAGCCCACGCATCGTCTCGATACGAAAATCATGTGTATTCGCAAAACGATCGCGCAGGCGTTTAATATGTACATCAATCGTTCGTTCATCTCCAGCATAATCGATACCCCAAATTTGCTCGATCAACTGCTCGCGTGTATAGACTTGTCCAGGTGTTCCAGCTAACTTATACAGTAATTCGAACTCTTTGAGCGGCAGTGTGAGCGTATCTTCCCCTATCAACACTTTAAAGCTCCGCCGATCAAGTATGACGCTGCCGAAGCGAATGATCTGCATAGAGCCAATCTTGTATCGTTTCAGCAGTGCCTTAACGCGAGCCATCATTTCCAACGGATCAAACGGTTTCGTCAAATAATCATCCGTCCCAAGCTCGAATCCTTTCACCTTCTCCCAGGTCTCGCCTCTAGCAGTCAGCATAAGTAACGGGAGATCCGGATTGGCTCTTCGCAGCTCCTTGCATAACGCCCAGCCATCCATAAGGGGCATCATAATATCAAGTATGACAAGGTCAATTTGCCTTGATGAATAAATAGCTAGTGCTTCCTTTCCATCCACGGCTTCAGCTATGTCGAACCCGTCATTACGTAGAAATAAACAGACCAGCTCACGAATGTTCGCATCGTCATCAGCAACTAGTATCGTAGGCATTCGTTCCACTCTCCCTATTCTCCATCCTGTATACAAATGACCAGTCTACTAATTATTTTATATTGCTAGCCTAATAACCAAAATAAGATAAACCAATCTATTATTATTCTCTCATATATTCAATATTTACATATAGCTTACCACACCTGCTCACATCAAAAAAACGTCACCACACAACGTGATGACGTTTCCGTCTAATAAACTTCAAATTACTTCTTTTCCATAACAGCGAAATAGCTGTTCTCGTCATCAGCAAAGTTGAATACACGCCCACCAGGCAAGCTTACAACATCACCAACGGTAACCCCATTTTCTTTAAAGCTACTGTACAATCCATCTAAATCATCGGTAAATAGCATGATGGAAGGAGTGCCTAAGTTCATATCAGGCTGCATTTCAGCGATCAACTGCTTGTTATGAAGAACGAAGCTCGTTAGCCCTCCTTGCGACGGTGCGACTTCAATCCAACGCATTGGACCTTGACTCTCTTCCGAAACGACGATAAATCCTGCCTTTTCGGTCCAAAACTTCACTGCTTGATCTTGATCGTTCACATACAGCATAATTTGTCCAATTTGATTGATCATTTTGCACACTCCCTAGGAATTCAATAACGATTATTATGCCCACGAACGACAAGCTGTAAGCTATAGATCATACCGAGCATAACTATGCTATATAAGTATAATCAAATGTCAGGATTGCAGACAAGCATGAAAGCATGATTATAAATAAGACTTCATTTTCCTTGATGTATCGATAACCCTATTTACCGAAATGAAACATGTAACAGCGTATTAAATTACGTGTAATAGAATCTCATGACAGCTCGTCACTATGTCATATGACGGATATGATTGTATATTCACCCTGTAACCACGAAGCGACTGATTGGCATGCAGCCATATCAGCAATCAGAAAGGGTGTATCTTTTTGTACAAAAATCTAGTATGCAAAAACAGTATTATGATGTTAATCGTCATCATACTATCCGGGCTGCTCGCGCAAACAACCTATGCTTTGCTCAATCCCCCTAGCCCAAAAGGAAAAAACAGTCTGATTATTCAAGACGTAACCGTTGTGGATGTGAAGACAGGCAAGCTTACACCAAAGCAATCCATTGTCATTACAGGTAACAAGATCACGCGTATTGATGATTCACTAGATATCGATGTTCCTGAAAATGCTCGAGTCATTAAAGCTTCTGGCAAATACGTCATTCCCGGCCTATGGGATATGCATGTTCATATGGAACATTTTATGGATAGTGCGGTTCCACTTTTGTTAGCTAACGGAGTAACAGGCGTCAGGGAAATGGGCACTAGTCTGAATCATGTGAAATTGACGCAAAACATGCACAACAAGGGTACATTAATGCCACGCATTGTCTATTCCGGGAAGGTACTCAATACATTCTCGAATGAACATGCACCTGGGCATCATTTTAATTTGAAAACAGAGGCAGAAACTCGTGAAGCTGTCCAACTTCTGAAACAGTACAAAGTGGATCATGTAAAAATCTACTCCAATATGCCTGAAAAGCTATACGCTGCTGCATTGGATGAAGCAAAAAAACAGCAGCTGCCTGCTGCTGGTCATCTGCCACTTACGATACGCGCAGATAAAGCTTCAAATGACGGCATGAAAAGCTTTGAGCATTTACATGGTATGCACATCGCGACAGCATCCCAACAGTCAAGAATCTTCGATCAATTTATTAAAGAAGCAGCAACAGGTCTATTAGATAAAGATCATCTGCGCTATTATGACTATGAAATCAAAGCAGCCGCATATTACAGTGCTCGTGATTCACAAAAGCTGTATGACATTTTCAAACAAAACGAGACCTACCAAGTACCGACGCTGGTCACAATGAAAAGTGTAAATAAGCCAACTCCTGATCAACGGATCAAGTATGTTGCACCATCTATTCAGAAGCAATGGCTGACAGGGATGGAAAGAACTCAAAGTAATAAAAGAGAAGTGAAGTTGTTGAATCAAATGGTGAAGATTAATTCGGATTTGATCCGTAAAATGAATCAGGCAGGAGTTCCTATTATGGCTGGTTCGGATGCCACATACATGATGCCAAACTTGTATTATGGCTTTAGCCTACATGAGGAATTGCAGCTGTTAGTGGAAGCGGGATTGAGTCCCCTGCAAGCCCTTCAATCTGCTACGATTAATCCAGCTCGTTACTTAGACAATGAGGAGAATCAAGGTACAGTTGAGGAAGGAAAGCTTGCGGAGTTGGTTATTTTAGATGCCAATCCATTAACGGATATTCGCAACACAACTCGTATTCATGCTGTTGTGATGAATGGACATTTGATAGACCAGAACAAGATCAAAAGTATGATAAAAACATACCCTGTCATCAAAGAGTTCACTCGAAAGAAATAAGAGAAGATATGCACAGCGATCTATGTTTAGCACTCATTTTTAAGATAAAAAATCACTATATCATGATAAAGTTTTAATATAAATAACGGGTTTTCAACTAAAAACTTTAGCATATGCTTTAATATTCATTTGCACATCTATATTAGGTACTAATCTTACAAAAACTCCTGTTGGTTATTAAGCCTTCAGGAGTTTTACATTGTCTATGTCGAATTATTAAAAGGATATACTTCTTCACTTACGTTCTTGCCATTCTGCACGCACTATACACTAGGCATCGGTGTTGGTGTTGGTGGCGCATAGCCTTCTTTATACTTCTTATCAATTTCAGAACGAATGTCTGATAATGAGGAACCTTCTTTGTGCATTTTAGCCGTAATGATTGCCGTTTCGATACATACTCCGCAGCGAGTGCCGTGATCATCCCATACAACAGAATCCTCATTAATTTCTTTGATAAAACAGTTCAAATTGTTATTGTGCCCCGCACTGTCACCACAGCCACAATAGCAAGGTATGTATTCCAATTGTTCTGTTACACTAGCTGCTGTTTTGTAAGCTGTACGTACAAGTTCAGGCTGTTTGTCCAAAAATGCCGGCAGCTTCTCTAAGGAAGCCGTAGTTTCTTGCAGGTCACCATTTGGTGCATGCTGTTGATGGCCTACGTTATGGTTTGCATTCGAGCTGCCACTGCTAGAATCGCTTGAACTGCTGCAGCCTGCTAATAGGAGACTAAATCCAAGGGCGAATACGCCAGTGAATTTTGCTATTTTATTCATACAAACACTCCCTTATCAAATATCTTCCATTATATCACGAAAAATAACCAATCCGACACTTTCTAGTGATTGCTTTTGGATTGTCGCTCTAGGAGTTAGAAATATGTTACGAAATAAACATTACTCTGGCTTGTTGCCAACAGTCGGATCCGGTGTGTAATTGCTTGTATATCCTTTATACATGACATCCGTGACCATTCCGTCAGCTGCGTGGTGCAGATCATGGCAGTGGAACATCCAATCCCCTGGATTATCCGCCTCGAATGCAACTACATACTCCTCGCCTGGCTTCACATTAAGCGTATCTTTTATGACAGGCGCTCCTGCAAGCGGCTTGCCATTCTTACTTAACACTTGGAAGAAGTGGCCGTGCAAATGCATCGGATGATCATCCATCATAGAGTTGTTTACGAACGTAACTTTGACTTTCTCGCCTTTATCGACTTTAATTTTATCGGTGTCAGGAAATACTTTGCCGTTAATCGTATAGACCATCTTGCCGTTCTTCATTTCTGTATTTAAATCCATCAGAACATCTTGATCGAATTTCTGCTCCAAAGAGAACTTCGTCTCAGCTTGCTTGCCATAATTGGTAAGATCAAATGCCGGCAGTTTTTCTTTCGCATTCGATACGTCTGTATGGTTTGCAGCACCTTCGTAAGCAATAACCGTCCTCATATTTTTCACTCTGTCATCCGAGCCGTGTTCTTCAAGAAGCCAATTGCCAGGGTTATTGGCTGTAAATTCGATATCGTAGCGTTCACCTGGTGCAATGGCAATCCCTTGGTCTGTAATCACTGCTGGACTATTCACAGGCTGTCCATCTGAAGCAATAACTTTAAATTCATGGCCGTGCAGATGCATCGTATGCGTAAGGTAGCCTGCATTGACGAGGCGAATCCGCACTTTATCACCTTCCTTGACGACCAGCTTATCAATGGCGTCACCTGATTTGCCATTGATCGTATATACATCATACATGCTCATATCATGGCCGCCCATGCTGCCCATGTTCATTTTACTGTGATCCATGCCTTCGCTACCATTGGACTCCGCTTGGCCATGCCCCATTTGGCTGTGGTCCATTCCCTCCATGTTACCCATGCTATGGCCATCATTATTGGAATCACCTACTGCTTCTTTTCCCATCTCCATGCTTCCTGAACTCATCCATTCATCCAAGACTAAGGTGTAGTCACGGTCGTACCTTTCTTTCGGATCCTCGACAATAAGCGTGCCGTAAAGTCCTTTGTCGACTTGATTTACACTGTCTTGATGAGAGTGGTACCAATAGGTTCCCGGGACATTAGCTTTAAATTCATATGTAAATGATTTACCTGCAACGACTGCATCCTGCGTCACACCAGGTATACCATCCATGTTATTAGGAACAGGATATCCATGCCAATGAATCGATACTGGCTCTTCTAGTTCATTTTTCAAGTGAATGTTTACCGTATCGCCTACTTTGACTCGAATTTCTGGACCTGGTACAGAGTTGTTAAACGTCCACACTGGCAAGGTTGTGTCTTTCGAAACTTGCAAATGGCTCCTTTGAGCTGTAATGGTGAACGCTTTACCATCCACGACAGGTGCAGCTTTAGTTAGCTTGCCGTCACCCGTTACAACCTTAGGAGAGTTTGCAGCATCAGCGTTTTTTTCTGAATCCTGCGTATTCATATTAGAATGGTCCATACCTTCGTGTTTGTTTGTATCGAAACAACCTGTCAGAACGATGCTAATTGCGTTGATAGCAAGAAGAATTTTCAGTTTATTTTTCATCTTCGAAACCTCCATCTTTTGCGTGTTGATCCTACTGTACATAACAATTGTGTGGAAACGATGGAGATAACCAAAAAAAGCAGGGGAACCTTTTAGTCCCCGTGCTTTGGCTTTTACGCATACTATCGTGACTTCAATGACATCCTCATCTCATACATCTGAAACTACAGCCTTACAAATAACTGAACCCAATAGTGAGCATACGTGCTGGTAGCGTTCCCCGGGACGTAACCAACACCTAAATAAGTGAAATTCGGATTTAAAATATTTGCGCGGTGACCAGGACTGTTCATCCATGCCGTCATGACTGCTTGAGGAGTTGGGTAACCAGCTGCAATATTTTCGCCTTGTGCAGTCCAATTCACACCAAAACGTATTAACATCTCTCCAGGCGTCCCATAGGTTGGAGAGTCATGTGAAAAATAGTTATTGTCTCTCATATCTGCTGCTTTAATCGTCGCAATATGCCCTAAATAATCAGTGTACACCATGTCGGCAAGTGTAAATTCTAGCTTGACTAAGGGATTCAGCCCTCTACTTGTACGCTCCTGATTGACCAGACGAAATACGTCATCGGCAAATGTCTGAGTTGCACGGATTCTATTTTGTATAATCAGCCCTTTCGCATAAAGAGCTTTTCGTTTTTGTAATGGATAAGGTTTAACTCTTCTACATGAGGAAATCATACGACTTTTTTTCATAGCAGCAGCCTCCTACTCTCCTTACTAGCATCTCTCTTATATTTCTATGAAACTTTGCTAGTAAGGTGTCGGCTAATTCACCCGCTCCCACCCTTTACATAGGGAAGGTCCCTATTTAGTTTGGCTGCTATACCCGCTTCACCTTCAAAATATTGGATGGATTAACATAAAGGTTATGACCGCACAATTCAAACAAGGATGGCATTTCATCCAAGCAGCATAATTACTAGATTCATTATTTAACTTAGAACGCTTAAGGAGGATATGAGATGATAAGAAAACAAATTAAAAGACCATTGCTTCCAAAACCAAAAAACATTCAACTTCCTATTCAAAAAAATAAAAAGATTCCGAAGATTAAAGTAATCTTTATGTCTCCTACTGAAAGGAGCTCGGAGAATTTAGGAGGGGGATTCCGGCGTCATATCTTTAATGATGTGGAGATTCCAGCTACGGATTATGCTGAAATTAGATTGTTTATTCGCAATAGCAATAGAAAGCCTGTAAGTGCAGGGTGGGCGATAGGTGAATTCCATCAAGCTTATGCCGTTGAAAGTTATCCATTATCCAATACTGTATGGGCAATTACTGTATATAACGCCACTAATACTGCTAGATCCGTAACTCCTTATTTAATAACAAAGTCATAAGTGTACGCGATTGTAAAACAAGCATAGACAGGCTAGGCTCCCCGCGTTCTGCGGGGTCTTTCTATTTATGGGTATATAGGTCGAGAAATGAACACAAGAATGATAAGGTTTTTAGTTATTTCACGGGTTTATACAAGTAAACATTATCATATACATAAATGTTTACTTGAAGTTATATTCATGGATTTATGAAATACACCCACATTAATACTTTTGGGGTATATATGTTAAGTTCATAGTAAAGCGAAGAACTCCTTCTCTACACTATAGTGAGAAGGAGTTTATTATTTATCACATAAGTTCATGTATGTTTACTGCGCCAAAAGTTTAGTTTATCCACTTACTAACTCGTAATAGCTGTGAGTGTTCTTCCCGCTTCCACTCTCTCTTCTATAATTTGCTTGAGATGCTTTACGACAAACTCAGTAGATTGCAGCTGTCCGCTTGTATAAGCTTCCTGAAACAGTCCTGCGCAAGAAAACTGTGCAGTGTCTTGTTCTCTTGCACTTTGCTGCAAAGACGTATCTACCATCCCTGGATCGATAGCAACGATTTCAACAGGATATTTACGATTCATCTGTTCCGCTCCTATACATTGGGTGAACATGTTCAAGCCCGCTTTAGCTGTGCAATAGATGCTCATATCAGGCACAGGATAAACCGCAGATCCTGAAGAGATATTTATGATTTTCTTTCTTATTTCGAGGCCTGTGGTATGTTTGATAAAGCTAGAAGATAGAAGGATTGGGGCTGTTAAACTAATTTGCAGGTTGGATACGATCTCATCATATGTACAGAGCTCAATTGGCTTAAGAGGTTCCAGCATCGCGGCGTTGTTAATTAAACAGATCATATCTGCTTGTACATGTTCCATTTGTTCCAAAATAGAACATATTAATTCATTGAGCTTATCTACTTCGCTTAAGTTGAAACCGATATGCCTGTAGTTATCGTACGCGGATAGAAGTTTAGACTCTCCTCGTGATATTCCGTAGACGTAATGACCATCTTCCAGTAAAGACTTTGCTAATGTTTCACCGATCCCTCTCGAGGTTCCTGTAATTATAAAATAACGAGTAGACAAGATAATTCCCCTCCTTAGCTTTAGTTACTCCACACTCTATTTTCTAGAACGTGGATGTGAATTAATCTGAGATTACATATTCAAGCTGCATATCTCTTGGGTCACTTTCATAAAGCTCCATTTTAATTTCCTCGGCTTCTTTACAACCCAATGTATAGTAAAAGACGATGGTATCCTCAGCCGAACCCGCACAAATATAAATCTTGTCTGCTCCCCATTTCTGAGCCATGCCAGCACAACTGAGAAACAACCTTTTACCGATACCTTTATTGCGATGCTCTAGTGAAATAAAGAGCGAGTCCAGTAAGATATGCTTGTATTTGTGGCCAAACATCTCACGATTAACCGTACCAAAGCCAATTAGCTTGCCGCTTTCGTCAAAAGCACCGACTGCATAGCCGCAATCAAATATCGTTTGCTTTAGTTTGCCGAGATAATGCTCATATCCATCGGGCCAGCTATTTTCATAGTAATCGATTTCGACTAGTTGACGTTTGCCGTCTACTTCCCGCCAAGCTCTTTTGATGTATTGAGCGGGATTGATTTCATTGATTCGTGTACATTCATCCAGTGTTAATGCTCGAATTGTATAGGTATGCTACATCGTTGTTCTCCTCTAAGATGCATACAGGATTAAAGACTACTCATTAAGGTCTACTCCTCAATAAGGGTTTGCATATAGATCGATTTCGATTTCTGCCTGAATAAAGTGGATAAAATCTATCACTTTTCTATTCAATGAAAATGCTGGCGTATACCCCTTCTCCATTATGATGACTATATCTAATCGACACTCCAATTCAAAATCCTTACGAATTTCATTGATTACTTCTCTTTTTCCGTGCAGTATATCAATGATTTTACTTAACTGATTATCGACATCAAGTGATTCTTCATAGTTGGTTTCAAGCTGCCATGCCGTTTCTTTTCTTTGAATAGTTATACCGAGTTTGTCCGATTGCTTCGCGGATATAAGGTCTCCTTTTCTATATCCCATAGATGGTTTCAGTCCTATTTTTTCTGTTACATATTCCAATGGAAATTCATCACCATACAAACTGAAACAAGCTCTTACGTTTGTTTTCTCCAATGCGCACCTCGCTATCCATTACAATCTGCCTTCACTAACTTTCAACAGTAAGTCCTCTATGATCTCTATTAACTTCGAATAATCCCTTGTCCGTAAACAATAAATCGGATTACCCCAGTCTAGCTCTTCATTCGTCGAGTCTACTAATACAAGAGTATATTCTCCAGTACAATCAAATTCAGGATACCATCCTAAATCAAGAATACGATGATGGCTCAGATGTCGGAATTGTAAAATATCCTCTTTAAACTCCCAGCAATGTATATAGTCATTTGTTGTAAAATCCTCTGGATAAACCTCGTTAAAAACATTGTAGAAAGTTGTCCACCCTGATGGAATACGTAACGGAACTAATGTAAGTGTCATCGTTTCTCCTTCGTGTCTTAAAAATAGTTGCTGGATCTTTGAATACAAGCTATAATTTGAAAAATTTATACAAGGAGCTGCATCTCATGAAATTTGTTCTACTATTCGGTCCTCAAGCTGTTGGCAAAATGACAATTGGTTATGAATTAGAAAAATTGACGGGCTTAAAGCTATTTCACAATCATATGACCCTTGAAATATCATAATTATAAAAACTCCTACAAATTTAATATGCATCGCTGCCCATCCTGACCATTCTACGAGTTAGTAGGTTCCATTCTACCTATTAGGCCAAAGAAAAATAGCTCTATTAGCTGATCGATATTTTGTTCAACTTGCTCTCGATTCGCAGCTGAATTCTGATATCTTTCCAGTTCATTTTTGTACATCGTGAAATACATCATACTCATCTCTTCCGTAATCTCTTTTTTAATAAAACCCTCCTGCTTGCCCATCTCAATATACTTCATATAAAAAGGCATCACTTTGTCCACGTTATACTTCTGCAATTGGCTGCCCCATTCGTCCATCTCTGTGCCTAAAGGATTTATTGCATCATCAAATAGAACCTTAACACTTTCAGCTTCGAGCAGCATGATTTGCTTTGTTTTTTCAGGGTAAGACAGCTCTGAAGCAAGAATGCGTTCACATTGCTCCAATCGCGTGTCCATCCAATCCATCAACATATCTATATAAAGTTTTTCTTTCGTTCCAAAGTAATTATATATGGTCGCGGGAGATACTTTAGCAAGTTCAGCTATCTCATGTACACTCACTTTTTGAAACCCGTATTGCATAAACAACGGTAAGGAAGCACGGTAAATTTGATCGATTTTCTTCTGTTTGCGACGTTCATAGCCGTTCATCTCTATCACCTCACAAAAAGTGTAGCTTAAGTTTTAGAGTATATCAATGATATGAGTATAAAACCTATTGCATTTAGACGCTTTGCAGTTATAATCGTTTTAGAGTAATCTTATACAATCACTACATAACTTTAGAATAAGGAGTGTATTCGATGAAAAAGGAACTACGTATTCCTCCGTTTTTGCATGATGTGTTTGGTGAGAAGCAGCATATAGGATCGATAATCGCTGTTCTGTTCTTTGGGGTACTGCTAACAGGGGCATTACTGTGGAGATCTCCCGAAATGATCCAATCGTTACCATTGTGGCGCAGTATACTCGCCTGTATTCTGATCTTCGATATATTTGCTGGCTGTATCGCTAATTTTACAGTCTCGACTAATAACTTTTATGCGGCACGGAGCACAAACCGGATCGTATTTATAAGCATACATGTTCATATTGTACTTATTGCGTTATTGCTTGGTGTAAATGTAGAACATTCCATCGTTGTGTGGGCGTATACGATTATTGGTGCGTTTATTGTAAACTCACTTATCAGAAAGCAATCCCAATTATTCATTGCAGGCCTCCTCTTGTCTATTGGACTCGGCTTGTTGCCATTGCTCCCTAACCTCCATTCCTATATGTTAACGACCTGTATATTATTTATGATCAAAGTGCTGTTCAGCTTCGCCGTCGATCATTATGGCAGCAAACCATTTCACAAAGTTGGTGATGATACTTGAGCTCTTCTAATCGTATATCCAAGCTGAATCAGTCAAATAAAGCCTCTTTCGTATCGCTTATGAGCAGCGCATTTGCTCAAGATCCCATTTTTCTGCATATATTCGGCCATTCTGAGTGTAATGAGCAAGCTCGACGCCATACGGCTCATTTCTTTTCATTTCTATTTGATAAAAGTGAATGGCTTCATGAAGATGTATGGGGCTATTTTGAAAATGAGAAACTGCTTGGGGCCTATATTATAGAGAAGCCTGCGACCAATACAATAAAGCCTATGGACATCGTAAAGTTGCTTGGAAGACTCATTTCTTTGGCTTGCCGCTTACCAATTAGGAAGATTCAACAGTTAAACAAATACATGCAAGTTACCCGCTCCATGGCCCCTCGTACCGCCCATCACTATCTGATTATGATTGGAGTCGCACCAGAAGCACAAGGCAAAGGAATCGGAAAAGCACTGCTGCACCATCTGTTACATGACGTAGATTCTTGCCCACTGTCGCATGGCGTGGCGCTAGATACAGAAAACAAATCGAATACGGCTCTCTATGAAAAGTTCGGATTCGTGTTGATGCGAGAAGCTCGACTCGATCATGTCCCCGTCTACGGTATGTTCCGTCCAAGACAGCAGAAATCAACCATGTAGCCCCTTTACTCTTTCTAATATAGCAGCTACGATACCTTTCTTAATTACGGTGATAAATAACCCTTCGTTAAACCGATCTCCTCTAATGTAGCTTGTCATTAGTTTGCGAAGGGTTTCCATATCAGCTTGCTTAATATGATCAGAAATATCAATATTTATATCTCTATACACTTCATGCCTATTGAGCCATTCCATCCAATCAAATACCATTAAAAACCCTGTATCCGTGAGCACTTCACGAAACTCCATAACCGTATCATTCTCAAACTCATAACCATTTTTGTGAACCGTGAACGTTTGTTCATGTTGAAAATAATCAAAATACGTCAGTAATCTGCTCGTCTCAGCTTGCGATAATTCTTGATCATGCATGAAGCGATCCCCTCCTTACTATGAAAATAGGTAAATATATAAATTATTTCTTTATTATAATACTCTTTCTTTGCTAAAGTGTATAAAACAACCAATATCTTATAGGGGTGAGATACAATGTTCATACATACCATTGATGAAGAACTATCTCTTAAATTAATAGAACTAAAGGATGCAGATCGTATTTTTAAATTAACAAATGATTCAAGAAACTATCTGAGAGAATGGCTGCCATGGCTCGATGAAACAACAAATATTGAAGATACAAAAGCATTTATTCAAATGTGTCTTACAGGCTTCGCAGAAAATAGAAATCTTACTACAGCTATCGTATACAAAGGTCAAATTGTTGGTGTTGCAGGATTCAATCAAATCAACCGTTCTAACCAAGTCGCTCAAATAGGGTATTGGCTTGCTCAAGTGTATCAAGGAAATGGTATTATGACCCGAGTAGCAAGTGCATTGACTGATTATGCATTTCATGAATTAAGCCTTAATAAAGTTGAAATTATAGCTGCCGTAGGCAATACAAAGAGCAGAAGCATACCTGAGCGCTTAAACTATGTGCAGGAAGGCAGCATTCGACAAGCCGAATGGTTGTATGACCATTATGTCGATCATGTCGTATATGGCGTGTTAGCGGAAGAATGGAATAGTAAGTAGGCACAATTACAAATCCAGACTATTTAAAAAGTTAAAGAACCCTGTCTCTTAAGAAAGACAGGGTTCTTATACTGTCTGAACAAGACCCTCTCGGCCCTATATACAAATGGTACAATTATTGCTGCGTTTTTGATTCAGGATATAAAACCGATCATTCTATTTATGGATAGGAAGAGATATTCTCTTATTGTAGGTTTTAATATAAGTGAAATCCTCCAGCAGCAAGGATTCAGGTTTATCTTTTGTGTTAAAGGAAAACGTGTTTTCCCTCATAATATTATTATTCCTCAAATCCCAAGGACGGCTTTCAGAAATCGATGATACTGGAATCACTTTACCACCAGCTGTTACGGATATAGTATCCCATTTCAATTTTGTAAATTCTCTTCTAGCAATAACAACATCATAGCCTGTCCCGGTCTTGGTTACACTGCGAATCCATAACTTCTCATCGCCTATTTTAATGGACCGATCTGATGGTGAAGCGAGAGAAATGGGCTCTTCTATTTTTTGATAGCCTAAGAAGTTTTCAAGTTCAAGCTCAATGGAATTTATTCTGTCTGTTGGTAGCATATCAAATATAAGCTCAAATTCAGGCATTTTACCATGCTTTCCCTTATATTGAACTTCTATTCCATTCACGTAAAGTTTGTATTTGCCATAAGTTCTCGGGTATTCCTCAAATTCATAACGCCCTTTAATAAGGGTTGATGTAGGTGAAGCAGAAATAGAATTATAGTGAATCGTTCCATGATCGACTTCAATGGATTGATCAAGCTCCTGTTTGATAATGCTCTTCATCGCTTTATTGGCTTCAAACTTGAAAGAAATCGGATAAAACACTCGCTCGTCATTAATCCATTCATAGAAGTTAACCGTTAATGTCCTAGAAAATGGGCTAACAGGTTCAAATCTAGCCTGTCCCACGAACTGAGACTTGTTCTTACCATCACCGCCACCGTACCCTTGCGAATTTGAATCTGTCAGGAATCCTGTTAATTTATCGAAGCCATATCGACGAAAATCTTCATCCTTGAACTCGATGCCCACTGGTCGATCCATCGTGTAGTACATGAGAAACACATTATCGTCCGCCATAACACCATTGATAGTAACGACAGTGCCGTCCCTAAGCGTTATACTTTCATCTACCTTTTGACCATATCCTTGTTCTGTTACTTCAGAAAAGCTTAGCGCGCCCCAATTCGTTTTGAAGAACTTCTCACCATAATAAGCTAGGGCAGGATACTGATACACACCAACCAATAAAATGAACACCGCAGCCGCTGATGCGATCCAGGATACGGCTTTATTTTTGCTTTTCTTTTTATCGGGAACGTTATGAAGCGCATCTCGAAGTCGTCCCTCCAGTTCTGAAGGAGTCTGCATCGTATCAAAAGTCTGTTTATGCTCCTTTAACTTCTCCTCGATTGTCTTCATCATGCTCACCTCCAATCATCACTTTCAGTTTTTGAATACCTTGTGAGATTCTTGACTTGATCGTTCCCAGCGGTGCGCCGGTCATGTCCGCAATCATCTGATATGGAAGATCATGAACATATCGAAGTTCGATCGCTTCCCGCTGCTGTTCATTCAAATGAGAAAGCAGAAACTCCATATTCATCTCTGACTCTGTATAGCGATATGGATTATCATCCGTTAATGCAGCAAATGAAGACTCTCCTTCATCTCCCACTGGAAGCAACCGCTCCTTTTTGCGAAGCAACGTTTTGCAGCGATTGACGAGAATCGTTTTACTCCAACTGTAAAAGGCTTCACCCTTTTGCAATTGGTCAATCTTTTCATAAAGTGTAACGATCATGTCTTCCATCGCATCCAACGCATCATGCTCGTTTCCCATGTACGAATAAGCGAGACGATAATAAGCGTCCTTATCGGCCATGATGAGCTGTACTAAAGCTTCCTTGTTGCCTTTTTGGGCTTGTCTGACAAGATGGCTTACTCTCATGTTCACTCCCCTTTTCATAGATAAGAGACCACAGAGTCAATAAAGGTTCATTGTTCATACAAATTTATAAAATAATAAAACGGCCCCAAGGAGCCGCCTCTACAACTTTATAATAGACTCTTATTCCTTTTATAAGGAGACCGCATAGACTAAAACATCTTTTTCCCATTTATTAATGGTCTTTTCTACCGTCATTCCGATTCGTTCAGCTACCCTGGCCGATGGCGTGTTATTTACATCAACGAAAGAAATTAGCTTCCTCAACCCCATTTGCTCAAAGCCGTATTTTTTGCAAGCCAATGCAGCTTCCGTTGCATATCCATTGCCCCATACTCGTCTAGCAAACAGGTAGCCTATCTCCATTTCGATTACATCGTCTAGTTGTTGAGGAACTATGCCGCATTGTCCAAGAAAGTCTCCTTTTGCTTTATCTTCAACGATCCAAAGCCCTGTACCATATGTATCGTAATTACGCAGTGTCCAATCCACCCATTCGCTCGCCTGCTGCTCATTTTTCGTTGATGGATAGTATTTCATAGCCTCAGAATCCGAGAAAATTTCCATTAATACTTCAACATCAGCTTGGATCATCTTTCTCAAAAGCAATCTGTCTGTATAAAGAACCAGATTACGCATCTTATCCCTCCTGCCAAGTTTAAGATCCTTCAGCTCTTATTACGCTACATTCTAAATATATTGATTATAACTGCACAGCATGTTCAAAGCGATGGATACCGAACACGATTTTTATACGGTGTGAGATAGATAGCCATAGACTTATATATAAATATACTCATGTTTAGTATAATAGATGGATGAATTTAGTAGGAGGAATGACGATGTTCAAAAAGATAGCAGCGCTTTCCACTGCCATGTTGCTGCTTGCAGGGACAGGAAGTACATTGGCGTATAACGCTCAATTGAAACCGTATTCCGATGTGAAGAAAGATTGGGCAACTGATAGTATTTACAAGCTGTCCGTAACAGGCGTTGTCTCTGGTATGGGCAATGGTACCTTTCAAGGGAATGACGTTCTAACAAGAGAGGCATTTGTCAAAATGCTAATGGCAGCTAACCCAGAACAGTACGAGTCAAAATCAGGTACCTCGATGAAATTAAAAGATATGCAGGATGCTGCTTACTGGTCCTATGATTATGTAAAACACGCTTATGATCAAGGTCTGATCCAATTCATGATTAAGGATCGTCAATTCAAACCTAAAAATGAGATTACGAGAGAAGAAGTGGCTGTACTTACAGGCAACCTGCTGCTGCAACAAAAGACGGACGCAGAACGTAAAGCATGGAAAGATTCTGGCTGGAAGGACGAACAGAGCAATCATAACTTTGCAGATGCTAACAAAATAAACCCGAACTATTTGCCTGAGCTTTACTACAGCTCCTCTCTAGGCATTATGGTTGGCGATAAAACAGGCGCATTTCGACCAAATGCATCTTTAACAAGAAAAGAAGCCGCGTCTATTATTGAGCGGGTCATCAATGAACGAATTAAAGATCAGCCTCTATCCGGGATCGGTTATTATGCGATTGAATCATTCAAACAAGCGAATCAAATGAGCCATTTAAATGACGTCAAATTTGGTTGGTCCGAACTTAGCTATACAGCTGATGGCGTCGCTTCATTGGATATGAAAGCTGGTGAGTATGCGGTGCCTAGTGGCTGGGAAGCTGCGATCCAGATTGCGGATCAGCACAACGTACAGAAAGAGCTGAGTATATTTGCACATAACGGCAAAGGTCAATTAAGCAAGTTCCTTACAGATCTTCCTGCGCAGCAAGCCTTTATTCAGTCTGTTCAATCGGAAATGGCGAATAATCCATATGGGTTTTCGGGGATTTCTATTGATTTTGAAGGTATTAAGAAAGAATCGGAGCAGGCTGCCTTTGTATCTTTTTTACGAGAGTTGAAACAGAGCTTGAATGGGTTTACCTTTTCCGTAGCAGTTCCACCAACAAACTGGTATAAAGGCTACGATTACAAATCAATCGGTGCGATTGCCGACCAAGTGATTCTTATGGCTTACGATTATACACATATGGAGAGCAGGCTTCCATCTGCTCCCCTGCCATTGGTCAATGAAACGATACAAGCGGCATTGAAAGTAATACCGAAAGAAAAGCTTGTGTTAGGTATTTCAAAGCAAGCGAATCAATGGATAACACGACCAGATGGAACGAGGGTGTCAGAACAACCATCTATCAAGTTAGTGGAAGAGCGGGCAGCCAAATCGGGCAGCAAAGTGGAATTCGTGACACCGTACTTTTTAAGCAAAATTACGTTCAAAGATGACCGCGGCAGCCACGAGATTTGGTATGAAAATACGCAAAGTATTGAACATAAAATATGGCTGGCCAAGTTTTACGGCTTGCAAGGTGTTTCCTTATGGCATATGGGTAACTATACAGCAGCCGATTATGAAATGCTCAAGCAGCATACGACTAAACCATAATTGAAAGGCTTATGTAGACGCCTGCACTTATAGAGCTCATCATACTTATATAGCTCATTATGAATGTAAGCCACTCTTCAGAGTGGCTTTTTTACGAGATCAACTACTCATCTCCAAATCTTTTCACCCTAACCTGAAACATGTTAAGTGGGCATCAATCCCTCTTCCTCTTGCCGCTCTTTGCTTGGATGAATGGCGAACAAAGCGATGCCGCAGCATAGGAGGCCTGCACCCGTGAATATATAGAACACCATTTTATCATTATCCAAAAAAAATGAAGTGATCAACGGACCCGCTGCAACACCGATAAAACGCATACTGCTGTATAAAGACGTAATCGTCCCTCGCTGCTTTTTATCTATCCCTTCTGTAATTAAGGCATCCAGACTTGGCAATATGAGACCAATCCCTATTCCTCCAACGGACAAGAGAATAAGATTCGTTAGCAGCTTGGTCGTATCCAGAAATAAAAACATCCCCATACTTACGGTCAAAATGACTGTACCCGTAAAGTTAATCCACTTCATTTTACATTTGTCGGTCCCAATTAATTTACCAGTCAAATAGGATGCAAGGCAGATGGCACTTAACGGAATGGCAAGCAAAGCGCCTTTCTTAATTCCTTCGATTCCATGCTTGTCCTCCAGCATTGTGGACATATGATACAAAAACCCAAACATAATATACATCGTGATCCCACCGATTACGAAAATCGCATACAACCAACGGCCATCCTTGTATAAAATGTCGCCAACATCATGGAGGAATGCTTTGAACGTGATCTTTTGCTGGTTGTTTTTCTTAGGCACCTTGACGAAGATTGCGATCGCAGCTATCGAGATCAAACAGAAGAACGGTATTATCGCAAGCGGAAGAAACCAGACTACTAACGTAAGCGCAGAGCCCAGTATAGGACTTAGTACTTTGCCAAATGTATTCGATGTCTCGATCATGCCGAGTGAACTGCTTACTTGCTCATCACTTTTAAACATATCCCCGACCAATGGAATCACGATAGGAAATGCCCCTGCTGCACCAATGCCTTGGATAAATCGGCCAATAAGAATACCGATATACGCGGCATTCTGTTCTAATTTCCAAGCGGATAAGCCTGATACAACGCCGCCGATGGCTGCAATAATTAATCCGATCGTGATGATTAACTTGCGACCGTAACGGTCAGATAAGTATCCTGCTATCGGAATGCATACGATGGATACAGCTGCATAAACCGTTATGATTAAGCTGGTCATCACAGAGGTAATTCCTAATTTCTTCTGCATCAAAGGCAGCACGGGAATAAGCATCGAGTTGGCCAACGTCATGATTAGCGGTATCGAGGCAAGTGCAACTAAATCATGTTTCTTTTGTTCCTCCATTGATGCATCCTCTTTCTTCATTCCAAGGCTGGTTACTGCTCACTCGGATAAGATTTCCCTTGATACATCATTTCATTCCAGCCTGACTAAAATGCTGCTTAACCTGAACACGCCCAAATTAACATTTATCTATAAATAACGATCCATCTTGTTGAATTTCGGCATACAAAACCTCTTCTACCGATCGAATTCCGTGTTTCTTTAATTCGTTATGTACCCAAACTTCAGTAAGATTTAATTCCTTCAAATTTTTGTATACGATTTTTCCATCTGCAATAATTTCGGAAGGAAGATAAACAAATTTCCTAGGAGCAATGTTCATATCTGCTTTCGTTACCTGCTGTTGAGCTTCTTTCATTAATACACTTAATCTCCCGTCAGGCTCAAGAATGGCATAATTTACGTCTTTCGTACTGAAAACATTGTTTTCTCGAAGCATCATACTCAAATCATCCAAATTTAAACGACTGCTATAAAGAGCCTGCTTCATAATTTTCCCCCTTTTAATAAGGATTGTTGGTTCTCCGTCCAGCAAAATACGTACTTTAGTTGATTTGAGCGCGATAAATCCGACAAGTATCGTTAACACCGACCACCAGACAATGCTGACAACACCATTGAAAAATGGCGTTTCTGTTTCACCTGCAATATCAGCAGCGATAGAGCCTATTGTGATACCTGTAACATAGTTAAAGAAAGTAAGATGACTGAGCTGTTTTTTTCCAAGAAAACGAGTTACCGATAATATGATAACAAACGCAGCAGTAGCTCTGATGATCATTTCCCAAAAATCTACGTGAGCAAAATCATTCATCCGTATGCATCCCTACGATCATAGTTCGAATTGTAATCGTTATTATGTTTCCCTTCTCTAGCATTATGCACGGTTGAAGAACGCTGCACATTGCGGAGTTCGTACAACTTGCATTCGCTCGCCATTTCACATATAATTTTAGACATGTATGAATGAACGGATGAGCAATAGCAAATGTATTTATCCTATCTACCACTACACGAAAGGAGCGTATCCTCATGAAGAAACGATCATTGCAATCTTTGTCTAAAGGCACAGGATATTCTACTGCTGTTTTCTTTGATCTATTTAACCACGGGATACGTCTGTCCAAATTCGATATTCGGCGACTTCTATCTAAGGTGATCATGACTTAGGATACAGTGGATCTTAAACACCACAGGTCGCTTCCTTGTGGTTATCTATTTTGATTTTGATTCGTACACCACAGGGTTCCTGTGGTGTTTTTTATTATTTAACAAAAAGGAGAAATGAACGATGACACGATTAAACGGAGAAAACATTTATGTAAAATTGGTTGAGGAATCCGATGCCGAGAACCTACTCGCACTAGAAAGAAACAATCGCGAGTTCTTTCAAGCTTTCACTGGTTCAAGAGAGGAATCTTTCTATACCCTTGCAGGCCAGATCGATCGAATTAAGGAAGAGATGGAGTTAAAAGAAGCAGATCGAGGTTATTTATTTGTAATCTGCTTGCAGCAATCGGGGCAGGTCATTGGTGAAGTCTCTTTAACAGAGGTTGTACGTTATAACCTGCAAAGCTGCTGGATTGGCTATTTCCTTGATCAAGCTCACAACGGGAAAGGATATATGACGGAGGCAGTTACATTAGTTGTTGACTACGCTTTTAGGCAATTGGGCCTCCATCGGATTGAGGCTGGTGTTATGCTACATAATCAAGGTTCCATGAAAGTGCTGCTGAAGTCTGGCTTCCATAAAGAAGGTATTGCTATGAAAAATGTAAAAATAAATGGCCGTTGGGAAGATCATCAGACGTTGGCTATCGTTAGAGCAGAAGCTTCCGATAACACATTGGCTGAGAAGAAACGGGTTCAGCGTATCAATCCAACTACATTGGTCCCTCCTATGGGTCCGTACACTCACCTCACTGTTGTCCCACGAGGCGCTGATTTGCTCGTATTGTCTGGTCAAGTAGGAAGCGATTTACAGGGACATATCCCTCCGGAGCTAAAACAGCAATTGCATAATACGCTCCAGAACATATTACGTGTTTTGCAAAGCCAATCAGTGACTGCAGACAATATTTTTAAGGTGAATATTTGGGCAACGGAAGAAATGGATTGGGACTATTTCGATGAAGCTTGGGAGAAGTTTCACGGAGGTGCCACACCAGCTATGACGTTTTGTTATATTCCGGCATTAGCAGTTGATTCGCTTAAAGTCGAAATCGAAGTTTGGGCAGCTAAATACTAACCTATCACGCATAAAGTTGGCGTCGTCAGTGCGTGGCGACGCCAACTCCTTTATTTTCAATATGACCAACATATGGTTCACACGTTGTTGAATCACTTAACGGTACATTCGTTTAAAACCGTATCCACTTTCGTTCCGCTGTACGATTTGGTTCAGGAGGGTGACTCCCTCTATGCGCGTATTAGCCCCTTTATAGGAAAAGCGCATATCGAGACTAATTCTTGTTCCATTACTTTCGTTAGGAACAGAACCATGCCCCAAATACCCCCCATCAAATATAAGCACTTCCCCATACTGTACAGGTACTGGCGCATAATCGCCGCGACCATAATCACTTTCTAACCAGAGCGTTGCTGTTCCGTCAACATCTGTAAAAGGCATCCAACAATTCATTTGATCCATTCGACGGGTAACGAGGATGTCATGATGGAAGCTGCTCTCACTATCTGTCCCAGGGAAATGAACACGCATATTGGGATGACTTGAATAGGATAATGAACTTCCCACTAATGGAGAGAGCACTTTTTGCATGAAGTGATGATAGAACAAATAAAAAGGAGAATCCTTCGTGCTTTTTTGAAATAATGCTATGGCACTCAAATTATCTTTTTGAGTTAATATATCACTCATACCTAGTAACTTGCGCTTCGATTTCACAAATTCGTGAAGTAAATCTAACTGTTTCACCTTATACACATCACGAGATATGATTTTGGCAAATGGAAATCGATCCGTGTCATAGCGTAAAATGGTCCAAGGTTTAATCGGTTTTGGTCCTGCCGCTGCAGATTTCGCACGTATTTCTGCGGATTGTGTCGCATTCAAAGCATTCATACACTTACCTCCTTTAAGCACTACTCGAAGCATTCATTTGCAATTCGGTCGTCGTACTGTTGACCTCATCATAGCGGAGATGCATATACAAGGTAAGTGACTGGAGTGTGTAGTTCGTCATATGACTTACCTATGACTGAAGTAACTAGTCATCACTGAAGTTTAGAGATATCCTTTATATAAGAAACGCAAAAATACCGACCCTATAATGAGTCGGTGTAAGAAATGCCATTTAAATAGACATTACATTGACTAATGATTAAACATGGTTCCTTCCAGCGTATCAGTTAATATCGAAATGGCTTTGGCTCGATCATTGGTGCCGATTTTTTCATAGATCATACTAATATAGTTCTTAACTGTTCCTTCCGCAATGTAAAGCGTATCCGCAATTTCCCTATTGTTTTTGTACGATACTATTAACTTTGCAATTTCAAGTTCACGTGGTGTAAGCCCATAATCACGTACTGCAAGCCGAGGAGGCGCTGCCAGGCGAAGTCGAGCTGCGAGCTTTGCTGCAAGCTTAGATGGCAGCATCAATTCACCCCGAGCCGCCTCTTTCAACGAAGTAGTTAGTTTGTCCGATGAAAAGTCTTTCAGCAAATAACCAGACGCGCCATTCGCCAGCCCTTCGATAATATAGTCCTCATCCGTAAAAGTGCTAAGGATTAATACGATAGTTTCGGGATACAACTGCTTAATCCGTTGTGTAGCCATAATTCCATTCATGACAGGCATCTCAATGTCCATTAATACGAGCTGCGGTCGTAATTGCTCAACTAATACACAGGCGTTGTACCCATTATCCGCTGTTGCCACGACTTTAAGATCGGGCTCAAGATTGATAATCGTTTCTAATCCTTCACGTACAAGCCTCTGATCTTCTGCAATTAGTATCGTTATGCTAGACACACTTGGTCACTCCTTATGTGCGGCATGATAAAGGTTAGCGCGCAGCCTGTGCCATCCTTCGTGCTAATTGTGAAAGTTCCGCCAACACGTTGAACGGATTGGCGAATCATAGTCAGCCCGAAGCCCAACTGCTCAGCGCCGAAAGGCACGCCATCATTTTCTAGTTTAAACTGAATGTATTCAGAAGTTTCCTTTAGTTCAAATCGGAAATGTGTGCATTTCCCGTGTTTGATGCCGTTCGTTATTCCCTCTTGTAGGGCGTTACGAATTAATTTCTTCGTGTCATCTTCTAAGTTTCTCTCTGTCATTTCAATACAGTGATCTACTTTGACATCTGCATATTGCTCAGCATCTCTGATGATCTGAACCAAGTAATCTTGAAAGGTAAGGTTATCGATCGGCTGTTCAGCGAGCATATGCACAGACTGCCTCATTTCGTGAAGCCCCTTACGAACTAGCTCAGATACAAGCTTCAGCTTCTCTAATGAGTCAGGAGAATTTACACTCATTAGCTTCATACCAGCTTCTAATTGTACAACGCCGGCGGTAAGAATATGCCCAACATGATCATGAATATCCCTAGCTATCCGATTTCGTTCTGCGAGCACAGAAATCTCCGCTATAGCTCTAGCCCGTTCTTCCATCGATTGCTCAAGTTCACTGGTTCTAGCTTTCACTTCATGTTCCAACGATGTATGCCAACGAGCTAGCTGCAAGTGCAGCTCCAATCGAGCAAATAACTCCTGTTTATCAAACGGTTTCATTAAATAATCATTTCCTCCATGTTGAAAGCCCGCAACTAAATCCGTGATTTGACTTTTTGCACTAAGGAAAATAACCGGTAGTTCGCCTGAAGTGTGGTAACGACGTATTTCTGCACCGATTTGAAGCCCAGATACATAAGGCATCATGACATCCAGCAAAGCAATATCTGGCTTGTACCCTTCTTGAATCCAGTCAATAGCCTCTTGACCATTACATGTCGAACGGATTGCATACCGGCCTGTTAAAAATTGCACCAACACCTGTATGTTGATTGGATCATCGTCCACAATGAGCACTGCGGGAAGAGTCTGCATATGAGTATCAAAAGCCTCTACTTCTGCTCCCCCTAACTCATATTGCGAAATTGACTCAAGTGGAACCGGATTAGTATTTGGAAGTGGAGCTGTTAATGGCTTTTCTTCTCCAGCCCAAGGAAGCGTAAAGGTAAAGGTAGATCCGTGACCTGGGCGTGAAATGACCTCAATATATCCTCCATGAAGCTCGACGAGCTTCTTCGTGATAGACAACCCAATTCCGCTTCCTCCTTGAGAGGGTCTGTTATAGGAATGCAATTGCTCGAAAGAATCAAAAATTCTCGCTTGATCCGATTTTTCAATCCCGATTCCGGTATCCACAATTTTCACGATAACTTGTCCATGCTGCCTATATGCTTTAATAATGATAGACCCTGTATCTGTATACGTAATAGCATTGCCAATCAGGTTATACAGAATTTGCTGAAGCCTGTTCTCGTCAGCAATGACGTATAAGTTATCCGCTAGTTCTTGTGACAGCAACAGCCCTTTATTCCTTGCTAAAGGCATAACGACTTGAATAGTCAGCTCAACCGCTAGTCGTAAATTAACGGTTACTGGAACTAAGACGATCTCTTGATGCTTCAGCTTCGAGAAGTCTAATATATCATCCACTAAATGAGCTAACCGCTGTCCACTTATTTTGATAAGCTGTAGCAGCTCTATTACAGGTGAATTGAGCTTTCCCGAGCTGCCATCTATAAGCGCATCAGCCAATCCAATAATGCCATGGAGAGGTGTACGCAGCTCATGCGAAGTTTTTGCTAAAAAGTCATCCTTTAGCTTATCTAGCGTCAATAGCCGATCTGAAAGTCGTTCTACTTGTATATAGGCTCGCGTGAACTTCATCGACAGCAGCAAAGCTTGCAAAAACACAAAACCCAACACACCCAGTTGCAATAATGCTGGTGTTTCTAAAATTCCCTTGCGATTTAATGTATCATTTAGAGCTGTCACAAATAACAGACTGAATCCTAAAAAGAGTAGAATCGCCCCTTGTTGCCGTTGACGGATGGCCTGAATAGCTGCATACACAGCATATAAGACTAAGCCTACGGAATACACCTCAAAGAAGATTAGAGAGTAATCGTACACCTTCACATCTGTTACAATGACTAGCACAGTTAAGACAAGCGTTAGCCCTTGTGTCGTCCGCCACACGATACGTGACAAATATTGAGGGAATAAATGATAGATAAATGAAATTAAGAAAAATTCACCTACGTATACCGTCAAATACGATGCTTTCGCAAACCATTCCCACGATATCATCGGAAAAACTTCTAATATATATCTGGATCCTACAAGCATTGTTCTCACGGCAATGCATAGACAAAATAATCCGAAATATAGCGAAATAACATCATTACGTCGTAATCCGTACAAGAAAAGATGGTATACTGCCATAACCATTAGCGAACCGATTATAAAGCTGTCTTGTACAAGCTCGCCCGATTTCTCATGGTATAGTTGTTTGGCATTACCAAGTATAAGAGAGTTATTGATACCACCCTTGGGATACTCATAATTGGCTACCTGCAGCAAAATAGTTAGCTTTCCATCTGAACTAGGCGCAATAGGCACAACGGTAGAAGCGCCGAATTGTGGCTTTGTTTCTTCAGGAGTTACTCCTGGTAAACCTATTGAGATAACCAGACGATCATTTACCCATAACGCGTACGAAGAATATACGTTGCGCAGTTTGAGTCCTAGCTGCTCTCCTGATTGCAGACCACTAACGGTTAACCGATACGTGGCATATCCTTCTGACGGAAGTGGCAATCCATTCACTTTGTAGTTGGACCAATAGTCAGGTACATTGACATATGTACTCGCCATTGATCCAGATCGGAGAGGAAAGTCGGTAGGTTTAAGCAGTTGCTGCCAATAAAAAGCCCACTCACCGTCCAGCTTGATCGTCCCGTCCCGTTCAAAGTCCCATTCATCTACCTTAATCTCACCGTTTACAGGTGAAATAGCGTTGTTGGCATCGACGTTAGCAGGATGTACTGTGATACATAGAAGTAAATATAAGAAAAGACGAATGAGACTCTGCCACCTCATCGCTAAATGGAATTAACATCAATAAGAATTTCTTCACTGAGGCGAGCACCCTTCAATAATGAAAGCGGACGTTGTGCTGAAAAATCTCTAGGTTCGTAGCTATTTGGAGGTTTTGTCGCTGAAAGAAGTCCTAACTGTATGTAGGTTTCTGCTACTAACTTACTGCAAAAAAAGTCTTTAAAGGAAGATTTGACGCCTAGCTTCCCCTCTAAAACCTCCCAATACATCCGGAGGGTACTAGGGAATGAAGCATTGTGCACTTGGGCAATAAACGTTTCCAAATGATCATTCATACTGTGCGTCCGTTCGACGTCAAGCAAACGAATGGCAAACATCGAATCGTAGTTACCCTTCAAATCCGTCGTCAGTCTTTCCCGCAATTTTACGAGCTGTGGCCCCGACTTCTTAACATGGAAGCATATGTCCTCTAAATTGTCTAAAGAGGTGGATTCCCACAGTAATACTTCGTCATTCGGTCCACGAACGACCATCGCGACATGTGACCACAAACAGTGCTCCAGCTTCTCGACACGTAAACTTTCTCCTGATACACCATGCGCTAAAAAAATGTCTCCCGTTTGCAGCTTCGGTTCAATTTCCTGATAAGAAACAGGTTGTTGAGACATCGTATTCCCCCCTATAAGGTTGTAGATATCCGTCTAAATTCATGCCACACTATCATAGTAATCCTAACCTGAAAATTGTCAACATAAAGATAATAGAAAGGAGTATCCCTTCATTTCGCAGCAGCAGCTTGACCATACTACGAGAAATGAATGAATACTCCTATATATAAGCTTTTATTTTTGTTTACGACTATTTTTACTCTAAACGAATCCGATTATTATCCTGTAATGGTTCACTGCTTTCTAAAATAATTTGGTCGTCTTCAACTAATTCATTCGACTGAATCATCGTATCATGCTCGCTTGATTCCATATAATCAATCTTTACTTTTCTGGCCACGAATACATTGCCTAGTGCGCCCCTCTGCTCCTCCACTTTATAAACAAACTTGCCTTTGCGATCTTGATGAACCGCCTTATCCAGAATGAGCAACCCTTGTTCTTTGGAACGATTCGTAACCGTAACAGATACTTGTTCGCCACCTTTAAGCGTTGGGTCTATTAGTTTGACTTGGATCATCATTTGCGTAACACTGACACTAGCACCCTCACTTGACTCCTGGTTCAATTGCTCCATTCGAGATGCTGCATGCGCAATATTCATAATCGTCCCATCAATCGTCCTCGCCGGTTGTTTTGACGTAATTGGAACTTCAACGGCTATTTTACGATGAACCGCGAGTTCCAAATTAGACACCAACGCTGCATCAACCTGCAATTCAAATTGATGGCCTGCTCGGCTATCTGCAATCAGCACATCAGGCTCACCAGATGATCGCATTCCTTGTACGGCATTCAGCTTTGTAATTAGACCATCAAAAGGGGCTACAATCTCCTTCTTTGCTGCTAACTTCTCTCTCTTTTCAAGTATATTGCGTTCTAATATTTCCATATTGAGCTTATGCGTTGCCAAGTCTCGCTTCGCCGTGCGAACAGCCATCTCGTCGCCTTCTCTTGCAATTTCAATAAACTTATCCTGAATATTTTGAAGTACAATTTGCTCCTTCTTCCATTCAGCAGTATCATTAAGCAATTCCCGTTCCGCATCGGTACTATCATAACGGATAAGAAGTTGTCCCTTTTTTACTCGATCTCCTTCTTTAACATGAATCGTTTGTACTTCCCACTCCACTGGACCTACTAACTTAACTTCTACAATAGGCTGGAGCACAGCTTTTCCTTCGAGCTTATGTTCAACAGCTCCTAGTATAGGCTTTTCCGTGGTCACTTTCGGTAATCTTATCGACTCTAACGTATTGCTAAATAACGTAAAAAATATCAATACCCCGATGAATAAAAGGAATGCGACTTGAATGTATCGTTTACGCTTTGCATCGTTGCCATCTTTCAGTATTTGCACCCCTATGTTCAAAGCACTTCCTCCTAACCACTTGAACTACCCCTTAATTCCAGATAGTTGAATCCCTTCAATAAAATTTGATTCTGCATACATAAACAATAATACCATCGGAGTCATATATAGCATCGAAGCTGCAAAAGCAACACCTCGTTCTCCCTTATTAATTTCTGATAAATATACCGATAAGGGCTGTTCAAACGGATCTTCTAGAAAAATAAGCGGCTGCTCTACCATGTTCCAATAGTCAACGAACAGGAGTACAACAAGGGCGGCAACACCTGGTTTCACCATAGGAAAAATAATAGTCCAAAAAATTCGAAAATGCCCAGCACCATCTATTTTAGCTGCCTCGATGTAAGCATAAGGGATTTGCTGCATGAACTGCCTCAGCATAAACACGCCAAAAGCCGCGAATATACCTGGTAAAATGATCGCACTTGCATTATTTAACATCCCAAGCCTATCCACCATAATGTAATTCGGCACGAGTGTAACTTGGAATGGCATAAGCATCGTCAACACATAGAGGACAAACAACGTCTCTCGCCCATAAAATCTCAACTTGGAAAACGCATAGGCAGCGAAAGCAGCTACAATCGTTTGTCCCACAATAATGGGCACCATGAGGAATACAGAATTCCAGAACAATTTTAGAAAAAATGGACTATCGATCAACACTTTCTCGTATTGCTCCCACGATACTTTATCAGGTAATAGTTTGAGGTTCACGAATGGGTTTTCTTCACCTGGTTGTACTTCCTTCATTACTCCGATCAATCCATAATTTATCTCCATCTCGAGCTGTGTCATAATCGAATTCGTGAATGTAATCACAATAGGAAACAACAAAATGATTGCTATGACGGTCATTACAACCGTTAGTGCCAAACGCTGCAGCACATTTCTACTTCGTTTCAACTCTGCTTCCCTCCCGCCCTTATTCCATTGACTTCTGGAATCGGCGTTCTAACGCGAATAATACGAATACAATGATTAAAATACAGCCAACCATCATCACAGCAGCCGCCATTAGCTTCTGAATATCGAGTGCCATAAACATATTGTTCATAAAATGCTGCAGCGTATAAATACTGTCATGCGGATAATCGCCTGCAATCAGGTACGTTTCCCGAAATACTTTGAACGAATTAATGATCGACATTAACACAATAAATGAGATCATCGGAGTCAAATAGACGAGCGTAATACTGCGAAATTGGCGCAGTCTCCCTGCCCCTTCTACTTGTGCAGTCTCATAATAATCCTTTGGTATTTGCTGCAGACCTGCTAAGAACAAAATGATGTTATAACCAATGTTCTTCCATAAATAAACGACAATGACAACATTACGAGCTGCGTCTGTCTTCATCCAATCTACTCGATCCATGCCAAAGTACTCCAACCAAGCGTTCAGAGAACCATTCCAGTCGAATAGTATTTGCCAGATGAGAATAATAGAAGCTACAGGAATAACTAACGGCAGGACGTAGGCGGTTCTTAGCCAGTTGCGAAGGTATAGATGCTGATTGAGCAGCAAAGCGAGTCCTAATGACAACACGAGCATTAGCGGAACACTAATAACCGTGAAATACAAAGTATTAGATGCTGCTTTACGGAAGGAGCCGCTGTCTAGCAGCTCCTTGTAATTATGCAGTCCAACGAATTGTCCACTGACTGAATTGTCTTTAAACGAATAGGAAACACCCATCAGAAATGGAACCAGATAAAATAGTGTAAATCCTATTACACTAGGAGCTAGAAACAAGAGCGCCGCAACGGCGTCCTTACGAGACCATTTCCTCAACATTATTTTCATGATTGTTCTTCCTTTTAGAAACGAATGACTACTTGAAGGAATCTAACTCTAAATCCATGATTGCGTTACTCGTTTAACAACGTCGTCACCCGATTTTGTATCAATTTTGCAACATCCTCGGCAGATTTTTGACCGGCGAAAAAGGCGACTGTTTCTTCATATACAATGTTCGTTACCTTCGCATCCCATGCTGCATAGTTATTCGCTTCTTGGGTGAACTGCTTAAACTGAGCAAAAGCTTCGATTGGCACATTGACCGGTTTCCCTTCCGGAAACTTATAAGTGCCGTTCTTCATCTGATCCTGAATCTCATTTAGCTTCTTGTCATTGAGTGACGTCAGCAGTGAAAACCCATGTCTTTCTTGTAGTGATTGCACTTCTTCCGACAATAAGAAGGAAATAAACGTCCACGCCTCATCTTTGACCTTACTGCTGGACTTAATCCCAAGCTCATCCGCCGTAAAAATTCTGGGGCCACCTGATTGACCTTCGGCATGCGGCTTATGCAGCAGCTTTGGATTGTTATATAACATATAGGAACCGATAAATTCCTCTGGTGAAACGATCCTCATTGAATGAAACAACTGCTTCCCATGCTCCGCTGGTTCCGATGTCATTATCCCATCATCGTACATCCTTTTAACTTGCTGTAACATATCTACAAATAAGGCAGAATCAAAATTGGCTTTCTGATTCGTACTATCTACAAGATCCTTGTAGCTGTCCACTACGAATTCCTGTAGGGTATAATCTGGTGGTTGGTTCGCTATAGCGTAACGCTTATCACCTTTGCCCGTCTGCTCAATCAGATTCTTTGAAATGTTACCGAATTGCTGCCAACTCCAGCTTTTATCGTCTACATTTGCATGGTTTAAAATGTCACCATCACCGACAAATACGCTTAGCGAGAACGAGTATGGCATTGTATACAAACCACCATTAATCTTTCTAGCATCTAGCACATTCATCTGAAGGTCACTTTTGTTTAACGATTTGTCCTTCTCCATCAAGTCGCTCAAATTTACAAGCAGCTTTTTGTTTACGTACTTATCAACAGGCAAACTACTCATTTCGATGACATCAGCGCCTTTTCCAGCTAGCACCTCGGTGTTCATCGTTTTTATGTACTGAGCATGCGCGCCAGGCTTCGACTTTTCCCCAGCTTGCTTATAAGCTTGGATTTCCAAGTCAATGTCTGGATACTTCGCTTCAAATTTCTTCTCCACCACTTGATAAAACGGATTCGATTCTCTAATAGAGAAAGTAACGATTGTTTTACCCGCTGCCGATTTCGGCTTAGGCTTCGATTCTCCACGGACACCGCATGCGGTCGTTAGCGCCAGTAGTACGCAGCTCGCTATAATGGCTAATGGCTTCTTTCTCATTTCATGGACACTCCTCGTTTTCATTTTTAACCGCACAAAAACCCTACTTCTTCGTGTCAGTATCTTCATGCCTTTCATACAGAAAGGATAAAGAAAACTTTTTAAAAAGAAGTAGGGTAAAGATAAAGTTTTTCTTAAAAGTCTGTAGATAAGATCTCGGCTGCACTAACGATTAGTCGAGGCATGCAACTTCAGCTTCGCTTGTAATGGCCAAACCTATTCATTGGTTACACTACAGGACTGAGTGTTACTTTAAAATTTTTACGTTCACTCAAGGATGTATGTACATTGCAAATATAAAAGGTGTTGGAGCCGTAATATTCTAATCGGGATCCATTTTTAACCTCATTATATTTAGCAATATCGTTACCATTTTCAATGTCAATTGACATGCTAAATGTAATATCGTTATTTATTTTCCCATCAACCGTCACTTCAACATCCATAGCTTTGCAGGATCCAAACCATACGGTTGAAAAATTACCGCTTGCACGGCTTCGTTGATTTTCTAAGTCAGAAAAATTCGATACGACAACAGCAATAGGTCTGCTCATTATTTGTCCTCCCGAAGTGTTTTATAAAAAGTTAATGTTTAAATCCACTAATTCACATACGGTTTAATTGTAACCGTAAAATTTTTATTCGTTGGACATTTGGTTTCACAGATATACAGAGAATTACTTTCGATATACTCTAGTTCTGTATTGTTATGTACGTTACGAGCTTTAACAGGATCGTTGCCGCTTCGGTCTTCAGCAATACTAAATGTAATCGTTTCATCAATTTGGCCATCTACAGTCACTTCAACAAGCATACGGTGTGCGCCTCCAAACCATTTAGTCGAAAAGTTACCGCTTGAGCGACTGCCTTGGCCTGCTAAAGGTCTTGGTTCAGATACAATAATTCCAATAGGTCTCTCCATCAACTCTTCCTCCTTTAAGCAATGAACAATATTATGAAATTACTTTATACATGTATTTATAGCAGCCCATTTTTATAACCTGAATTTCTTCAGTATGAACCACTCTCACTATCGCTGTTGTTAGAGTGTACGTTCAGCACCTCACGCAACAAATCTCGGCAGCAATATCTTGGTTTTTCAATGAAATTAAAAAACATCCTTTCTATTGTTGAATATGTCGATTGTCAGTCGAGCACTTCAATAAATAGAAAGGATGTGAGCAAACCCGAAATAATTTATCATTTTACTGTTTCTACATTAAGGATTACGTATTTGCTGAAAGTGAAGAAGTTTCAGTTGTTTCCTTACGTCGCGGCAGCCTTACTTCAAACTTTGTACGAACCACATTACTCTCGGCCGTGATGGAGCCTTGATGCTGCTCTACAATATTTTTCGCAATAAATAAGCCCAGACCTGTACTGCCCTCCTGATGCGTCCTTGCTTTGTCCGCTATGTAGAACATGTCGAACAGATGCGGCAAATCTTCCGGATCAATTTGGGAGCCATAGTTCACAACCTGTACGACGATATCTCTATCCTCAACAAATCCATTAATATCTACAAACTGACCATCATTCCCATAGCGAATGGCATTGGTCAGCAAATTTTCAAATACGCGCGCAAGCAGCTCGCCATCCCCTTGAATCGTCAAATCAGAAGCCACTCTAATTCTCGAAATGAGGTGATTACTTTCAAACATTGGATACAGTTCTTCGCTTAACTGGTGTAGCAGCTCGCTCAAATCAATTGATTGCCGCTCCATCGAAACCATACCGTAATTCATTTTCGTAATACCAAAGAGCTCATCAATCAGCTTTTCCAGTCGTTTCGACTTTGTATAGGCGATTGTCGTATAATGCTTCGTTTGTTCAGGAGTTAGATGCTCGTCCTTTAAAATGAAGTCTAAGTATCCTAGAACCGAAGTAAGAGGCGTGCGCAAATCATGTGCCAAATTCAATATCAGCTGTTCTTTACTGCTCTCGGCAAAGTCGCCTCTCTTCACGGCCTCCTGCAATTGAACACTAGCTGCATTGATGTCTGCTGCAATAGCACCAAACTCATCTTTCGTGGCAAGTTGGACTCGATGATTGAAGTCACCATTCGCAAGATGATGGATACCATCCGATATTTGACTAAAATAATTCGCATATCGTTTCGTAAGTAGAAAGAAGAAAAAAATCGATAATGGAATAAAGAAAATTAAGAAAAAGTTAATATCGCCAATTTTTTTAATAAAGAATCGCACGTCCGCAAGTGGGCTCTCCATTTTTACAGTCAGATGATAGTATGTCTGAAACACCTTATAGGTGGCAAATGTAACGATACCGGAATACAGCATACTCAAGCCTAACATCATAATCATTTTCGCACGAAAACTTTGTATCATTTTCAACTTAGCCATTGAAGGTATACCCTACTCCCCAAATCGTTTTGATAAACTTATTCTTATCTTCTCCTAGCTTTTTGCGCAGGGTACGAATATGTACCATTACCGTGTTCCCGCCTTCAAAATAAGCTTCGCCCCACACCTGTTGAAAAATAAGCTCTGTAGGATACACTTTCTTCGGAGAGCTGGCTAACAAATATAAAATATCGAATTCTTTCGGAGTTAGTTCGATAGCATTGCCATAAAGGGAAACCGTACGCTGATCATACGAAATCGATAATCCCCCGAATTCTAGTATTGGCTTTATCGCTGGTGCTTGTTGGTTCAACTGCATCGAACGCCGCAGCTGAGCATTGACACGAGCAATCAGTTCCATCGGATTGAAGGGCTTTGTGACGTAATCATCTGCTCCTCTAACCAAGCCTGTAATTTTGTCCAAATCCGTTGCCTTCGCACTTAGGAATATAATAGGCATGGAGCTAAGCTCACGAATACGATGCGTTACCTCATACCCGTCCATTTCAGGCATCATAATGTCAAGTACAGCTAGATCAATAGCGTTCGACTCCACAGCTTGGATCGCCGCCTTACCGTTAGATACGACAATTGGGTAGTAACCCTCTTTTTTTATGTGCAGCGCGAGTAACTCTGCGATTTCTGGTTCGTCATCCGCGATGAGAATGGTAATACGCGTCATTTCTTTTCATCCCCTATAAGAAGTTTACAACGTCACCATTATAGCAGAACTATATGCCCGAATTAAAAGTACAGATTCTTAATAATTGTATCTGAACGATAGAAACAGAACAAATAGAGCCTCAGATATACGCTAGGCCCCATTGTTAACCCTATACATGTCCACCTTACTCAAAACCAACTCGCTTTACGAATTCACAAAATCAATAAGCAGCTTATTCAATTCATCTGCTTGACAGATTGGCGCCCCATGCCCACTATTCGTTAATGGAAAGAGCTTAGAGTTCTTCATTCGTTGATTCGTCAATTCAGCACTTTTGTACGGAATCAACTGGTCATGAACACCATGAAAAATGGCTGTTGGCGCTTGAATTTGACTTAAATCTTTTTCTACATTTTCATTAGCTGCTGCTTGCAATAATTTAATAAGGGCATATGAAGCGGAATCCAAAGCCATATTTACAAACCAATCATTCGTTGCATTGCCTAAATTCCGATTAAAAAAAGATGGAGACAGACCACTAAGAAATACAGGTAAATTCACGTACATTTGTTTAATAAGGGCATCTGCTTGTTCTCTTGGAACTCCGTAAGGAGAATCTGCATCTTTCACGAATGAAGGAGAAACGGCATCGACTAGTGCCAACTTCGAAACGCGACGACCTTTGTAGCGAGACATATAACGAATCGTAATGGCTCCGCCCACAGAAAAACCAAGCAGCGTTATATTTTCAAGTCTCAATGTCTCCAGCACCACAGCGATGTCGTCCGCTAATCGATCAAACGTGTAGCCACCCCATGGCTTATCTGATTGCCCATTCCCACGAATATCCATACACACACAGCGAATTCCATGCTGCGGCAGAACATTGTACTGATACTGAAACATATTGTGATTAAGCGGCCAACCATGCACGAAAAAGATCGTTTTGTTCGTCTGTCCTCCAGGATTAATATCCTCAACAAAAACATGTATGCCTTTTTCCACTTCAATATACATGATCTACCCTCCATTTAACTGTTCATTGTTAAATGTACGGTCTATAGAACACACCCTATTGAAGGATATATGAGTGAAGGTTTGTACCCTATGTATAAAAAAAAACACGCTATAACAATATGAAAGGGCACCAGAAAGCCAGTCTGAACTGTAACCCTATTAGTGGACAGTATATAAAAAAGGTCCTTTCGATTTAAGCAGCAACAAGATGGCTCCTGAATTCATCAGGAGTCATCTTATTTAATGTCCACTGATATCGATGTGAGTTATAAAATGTGATGTACTCATCTACACAAATTCGCAATTCTTCTAAATTTGTACATTGCTTATAGTCCAACTCATCTTTCAAATGACCAAAGAAGCTTTCCATGGAAGCATTGTCCCAACAATTAGCCTTACGCGACATAGACTGCTGAAACCCTAACTCAGCGATCTGCTTTTGTATGTTAGGATTCGTGTAGTGCATACCTTGATCCGAATGGAATATCGCCTCGGGGTGAACATA
>NZ_AULU01000024.1 GCF_000422445.1 Paenibacillus assamensis DSM 18201 | reverse complement strand
CTCTTCTCCCTCAGGTGAGGAAAAAGCCTATCCGGTATTAGCTACCGTTTCCGGTAGTTATCCCAGTCTTACAGGCAGGTTGCCTACGTGTTACTCACCCGTCCGCCGCTAGGCATCAGGAGTGCAAGCACTCCATCAACCCCGCTCGACTTGCATGTATTAGGCACGCCGCCAGCGTTCGTCCTGAGCCAGGATCAAACTCTCCATAAAAGTGTTTGACTTGCTCATTTGTAATGCTGACGAAATTCATTGCTGAATTTCTTATATCAAACGTTTCACTCGTTGTTCAGTTTTCAAAGAACAGTTTCGCTCCAGATTACTCGTCTTATCGACTCGTTTTCCTTCACTTTCGTTCGCCGCATTTCTCAGCAGCAACTCTTATAATATATCATTTCGTTCTAATCGAGTCAAGCTTTTTTTAAAACTTTTTTGAAGCTTCGTTTTGAACTTAACTTCAGTTTGTTTCTATTTAGCTTGTCTCAACCGCACCTCTCAGTGGCGGAATTAAAATATATCACGCTGACCCAACTTTGACAACAGGAAAAATAAGCCACGACAGCTCACTTTTAGGCGTTGTCGCAGCTTATTTCATTCACCTTTTATTAACCGTTAATCCACGGCATACTTTTACCTTTATGGCTTCCATTAACCTGCGTATAAGAATCAGACTCTTTGTTGTTACGTGCGTTTACATTTTTACGCTGATCCTTACTCTTCTTCTTCCCTTTAATTGAAGAAACATTATCATTTATATTAGCCGGAACATCTTCCGACTTCTGCGTAGTTTCATTCTCTTCTCCTAAAACTGGACTTACATCTCCCCACTGTGCCAACCAACTGCTATCCTGCACAGAAGCATCCGCTCTATAAGGAGTTCCGCATTGATGACAAAAAACGCTATAGTCACCATACGGAGAAGCTCCATAAGCACTATATTCTTGAGTAGCATATGGCATATTACTATACTGCGCTTGCGGGAACGCGTAAGATTCTGCATTCGCAACCTGTTCGTTTACTTTTTTATCCCACACCTCACCGGCAACACTCGGCGAAAAATTCTGATTAGGTATTGGCGACATAGATGACAGCCCATAATTAGCATTAACTTCTGGAGATACAGATACCGGACCATAGTTTGCATTACCACCTGGCAACACTGACGTTGGACCATAATTCGCATTAACATCTGGCAATACTGATGCTGGACCATAATTCGCATTCACTCCTGGAGGTACAGAAGCTGGGCCATAGTTCGCATTTTGTGAATAAGCTACTTGATCATTTCCCCAGAAAGAATTGATTCCATCCGCGTACGAAGTCTGATAAGGCACGAACGGCAGTGAGGCCCCACCATAAGATGGATAGGCACAAGGATTACAATGATGACTACCATAAAGATGAGGTGGATACGGATTACAGAAATTCATATAAGGTGATATGTCCGGAGAACAGAACCCTTCATATTGAGGTACGTTTGGATACAAGTTAGGCTGCGAAGTCGACTGCGTCCCACCAACTTCTTGAGACTGCCATTGTGCATTGCTTTGCAATTGCCCTACATGGTTAGGAGCAAAAGAATTAGGATAAGGTTCTACATTGGGCATGTTTGCTGAGAAGTTACCATAACTTGCAGGTGAAGGAACGAAGTTCGGCACTTCACCTTTTGTCGTCGGCTTAACAGGACTCACATTGCCTGTCGAAGGTTTAACGGATGTTGGATTCGGCAAAGGAGTTGTAGCTATTAGCTGCTCGGTTTGCGGCTTAATTTGTGACTGCGGCTGTGGCTTTGGTTGAGATTGAGATTGCAATGGAGGTTTTACTTGAGCTTGTGGTTGTGGTTGAGCTGGTAGTGGCTGCTTCGCTTGCGGCTGCAATTTATTCTCCGGCAGAATAGGTGGTTGTATAGGCGGTTGTACTGGTGGTTGTACTGGTGGTTGCGGCGGTATTGGTTTAGTCAGCTCAGCTTTTGAAAGAGGTACAACACCAGCATTCGCTGCATTCGCCCCCCAACCTGCACTCGCACTTGGCCCACTCGATTCATTCACAGTTAGTTTAGGAATATTAACTACTTGCCCAATAAGAAGTACATTCGGATTTTTCAACTGCGGATTGGCAGCTATCAAGGCCTGAAGTGGCACACCCCAAGCTTTAGCCAATTTCCATAGTGTGTCCGCTTCCTTAACTACATGCTTATGGACAATTTCATAGCCTCCAGTAGAAACAGGAGTAGAAGGAACTCTAATTTTCATACCAACTTGAACTTGATTTGGATCAGTTAATTGTGGATTTAGGGCGATAAGCTGATCCAAAGATACCCCGTATTTTTTGGAGAGAGCGTACAATGTTTCGCCCTTTTTAATAATATGAATTTTCACGCGCGGTACCTCCTAAGGGAATCATCCTCGTAGCACGGGACAATCGCCCGCGTAGTCATTTATACATCCTATGCAAGAACTAGGCATTTGACATCATTTTTTTCAACTAACATATAATCTCCACAATAAACAAGCCATCCTATCACCCATATTTTAGATTACAAAAAAAGAAGCCCCCTCCTCTTCGGAGAAAGCTTCCTGCTCAATTAAGATTCGTATATTTTAACGCCATCCTGCGTTACGATTTGACGGAATTTGTCCAACAACTGAAGCGTAATTGGCCCAGCCTGTCCATTCCCTACAATACGACCATCAATCTCACGTGCCGCAATAACTTCCGCAGCTGTTCCTGTGAAGAATACTTCGTCAGCAACATAAACATCATGCATTGAGAACGGTTCTTCCTTTACAGTAAAGCCCTGCTCCTGACAAATATCAATGATCGCATTACGTGTGATTCCCTCCAGGGCTCCCAAGTAGCACGGCGGAGTATATACTACCCCTTTTTTTATAATAAAGATGTTATCTCCCGAACCCTCTGTAACATAGCCTTGTGCATTAAGCATGATCGCTTCGCCTACATCAGCTAGGTTGGCTTTTATCTTAACTAGTATATTGTTCAAATAGTTCAAAGATTTAATCTTCGGATTCAATGCATCTGGAATGTTACGACGCTCTGCAACCGATACCGCACGCAAACCATTTTTGTAGGCTTCTTCTGGATAAATAGCCAGCTGTTCAACAATGATTATAACACTCGCTTTTGGACAACGATTCGGATCTAAGCCAAGATTGCCCGCTCCACGAGATACAATAAGACGAATATAACCGTCACGCAGCCCGTTGCGGCGAATCGTTTCTACCAAAGCATCCTGCATTTCTTCAATGGTGAGAGGGATGTTCAGCATAATCGACTTAGCAGAGTCGTACAATCGAACTAAATGCTCATGACATTTAAAAATATTACCGTCATAAATGCGGATACCTTCAAATATACCATCACCATATAAAAAGCCATGGTCGTATACCGATATTTTTGCCTCTTCTTTAGTAACAAATTCGCCGTCTAAATAAATCCACTGCGTCATGCTTACACCTCCGAATGATGAGGCTCTTCTTGTTGACTGATTGAATACGCATAGGTTGGATATGTACCTAGAATGCGAACGTGGCAGCCAAGCGCTTCGATTTCTGCAAAAGCAGAAGGAAGCAACACAGAATCTAGAGCCATTTGCAAATCGATATAAAAATAATAATTTCCGAGCTGACGTTTAGTGGGACGCGATTCAATTCGAGACAAGTTAATTCGTCTCCAAGCGAAAGCCGACAGCACCTGATGCAAAGCACCTGGAAAATCCTCTGGTAGCGTCACCAAGATAGTCGTCTTATGCGTCCTCGTTTCCGCCAACTCAATCGGTTGGGATCCTAACAGAATAAACCTTGTATAATTATTATGATGATCCATGACCTCACTGGCAAGTACATTTAGGTCAAATGTTTGCGCACCTAATCGAGTTCCGATTGCTGCCCAATTCTCCTCAGGGTTAACTTTTACAAGCCTAACCGCTTCAGAAGTGCTGCTAACGTGCTCTTGGATCGCATGCGGCAAGTATTTACGTAAAAATTGCTGACACTGCGCCATCGCAACAGGGTGTGACAGCACCCTATTAATAGAAGAATAATCTTCTCCTCCCTCAACACCTCTTCCTATCAGATGTTGAATAGACGGATACACCCACTCCGCTTGAAACGGCAAATCAACCTCATGAACAATCCAATCCAGATGCAAATTAACTGAACCTTCTATTGTATTCTCAATCGGAATAACAGCATAGTCCGCCTCTTTATTCACAACAGCCATAAATACTTCAGAAATAAGCTTGAAATGATGATATTGATGATGATCGCCAAGCAGATGAACCGCAGCTTCATGAGACACGGATCCTTGCGGCAACAAAGCAATACGAGCCATACTTCACTTACTCCTTCACATTCAAGTACCTATACTTCTGCGGTTAAACCAGACCGGTAAATCTCAGGTATCAAACTATGAATATCATCCGCCGATCCTTCCAAGCATACCGCACCGACTGAGCTAGGCTCTAACAAGAACACATCTGCCTCAACACCACATTGTTGCAGCGTATCATTCATAAAGGCAATCAATTCATCGTTGCTTTGCAGCTGATTAACGAGCGCCAATATCGTTGGACCTGCGCCGCTTAAAGCAACACCATAGGCACCATACTTCCGAGATTCCTCCAACACCCGCTTCATACCAGGAACTAGCGACATACGATACGGCTGATGAAGTCGATCTTGCATCGCATCATACAACAACTCAAACTGCCCCGTTGATAAAGCAGCAACCAGCAATGAAGAATGACTTACATTGTGTACTGCATCCGCCATTGAAACTTGCTCAGGTAGAACTCCACGGGCAGCTTTCGTCTCTAAATGGAATTTAGGAATCGCTACAACTGCGCCCAAACTTCTATGCGGCTCTAATCTCACATGCCTTGCCTGTTTGCCATCCCAAGAAGCCACGACAATCCCACCGAATAAGGATGCACCAACATTATCTGGATGACGCTCCCAAGCAGATGCCATATCGAACAATTGTTGATTTGACAACGGCGAGTTTAATAATGCATTAGCGGCTACGAGCGCCCCCACAATCGCAGAAGCACTACTCCCGAGACCCCTCGTCAGAGGAATTTCACTATATACATCGATTTCGAGCGGACAAAACTCTATTCCCGCTTCGATAAATACCCGCTTGGCCACTTGAACGATAAGGTTTGTTTCATCCGCCGGCAAACCACCTAATTCAGGGCCAAACATACGTACAACCGTTGTCTCAGCAGGCCTCATACCAATCCAAGTGTATAAAGAAAGAGCCATACCTAATGTATCAAAGCCAGGCCCCAAGTTAGCTGTACTTGCAGGAACTTTTACTAGCACACCGTTTTGCTGCATCATCTGTTATTCACCCTTCTAGCTTACGAATCGCATCCATAACCGCCTCTTCCGAATCCGGAACAACAAGTGGTTCGACAGCAGCCGTTTTTATCGCAATATTCGGGTCTTTTAAGCCATTCCCCGTCAGCACGCAAACGACAGATTCTCCGCCCTGGAAATAACCTTCCTGATGCAATTTAATAACTCCAGCCAAGGATGCCGCAGAAGCCGGCTCTGCAAACACACCCTCTGATGCAGCAAGCAATTGATAAGCGGATAGAATCTGCTCGTCTGTTACATAGTTAATTTGACCTTCTGATTGCTCAGAGGCTTCAACCGCCGTTTTCCAACTTGCCGGATTACCAATACGTATAGCCGTCGCAACCGTTTCAGGCTCTAGAATCGGCTCACCTTTTACAATCGCCATCGCTCCTTCTGCCTCAAAACCAATCATTTTAGGCAGCTTATCCACTTTACCAGCTTCATAGTATTGCTTAAAACCTTTCCAATAGGCAGAGATGTTCCCTGCGTTACCTACGGGAATTGCTAAGTAATCCGGAGCCTCTCCAAGCTGCTCACACACCTCAAACGCAGCAGTCTTCTGACCCTCAATACGATAAGGGTTAACAGAGTTCACTAACGTAATAGGATGCTTAGCCGTAATGTCACGAACAATTTCTAGTGCACGATCGAAGTTGCCCTCTATCGCGATTACTTTTGCACCATAAATCATAGCCTGAGCCATTTTACCAAGCGCAATATTGTTATTCGGAATAAGAACGATACAATTCAAACCGCCACGTGCCGCATAAGCAGCAGCTGCCGCAGAAGTGTTACCTGTAGAGGCACACATAATCGTACGGCTACCCTCTTCCATCGCCTTCGCAACTGCCATAACCATACCGCGATCTTTAAAAGAACCGGTAGGGTTCAATCCTTCATACTTAAAATACAGATTCAACCCTAGTTGTTCCGATAGGTTTTCCGCTCGAATCAAAGGTGTATTTCCCTCATGAAGTGTAATCATCGGAGTTGCTTCCCCAATCGGAAGGTACGCTTTATACGTTTCTAACAGTCCCATATATCTCATCGTTCTCTCCTCCATCTCTATTCCGTACGCTGGAATGAATGATTAGCCCTCAACGCGATATGCACTCTTAATTTCCTTTATAACATCCAAGCTCATAAAATGATCCAGCACTTTTTTCATGCTTGCTTGGCTTGCTTCATGTGTAATAATGATAATTTCAGCATCAGGATTGTTCGGATTCGGCTGCTGCACAACAGACTCTAAGCTCACACCGAATTCTGCAAATACTTGCGTAATTCTGGCCAATACTCCTGCACGATCATGAACATCCAAAAGAATAAAATTCTTATAATGAATCTGGTCGTCTGTCTTGAGCTTCTTAGTACGATAAGCATGGTGACCTTGCTTGCCATTGACACCAATACGAAGGTTCTTCACAACAGCTACCAAGTCAGCTACAACCGAAGTGGCCGTAGGCATCTCGCCGGCACCAGGACCGTAAAACATCGTCTCTCCCACAGCTTCGCCATACACATACACTGCATTAAATACACCATTTACGGAAGCAAGCGGATGAGAAGTCTTTACCATCGTAGGTTGTACAACAACACTAATTTGATCATCTTGTCTTTCCGCAATACCTAGCAGCTTCATTTCATACCCAAGTCGCTTCGCATAACCAATATCCTCTTTAGAAATGCTAGATATACCTTTCACTTCAACATCTTCAAGACCTACCGTCGCATGGAACCCTAACGTAGCAAGAATCGCCATCTTGCGAGCCGCATCCAGCCCTTCTACATCTGAAGTAGGGTCAGATTCTGCATAGCCTAGTGCCTGTGCTTCTTTAAGCACGTCCTGATAAGCTGCGCCCTCTTGGCTCATCTTCGTTAAAATGTAGTTTGTAGTTCCATTTACGATACCCATAATCTTCTTAATGCGGTCTGAAGAGAAGCCTTCCATTAAGGTACGAATAATCGGAATACCACCTGCTACACTCGCTTCGTAAAATACATCGCAATTGTTCGCACGTGCTTTTTCTAATATTTCAGGTCCATGAAGCGCCATCAAATCCTTGTTGGCCGTTACAACATGCTTACCTTGTTCCAAAGCATCAAGAATGAGCTGTTTGGTAGGCTCAATGCCTCCCATCACTTCAACAACAACATCAATCTCTGGGTCAAACACCACTTCTGAAGCATCTTCCGTCATAAGCTCGGGTTGAATATTTAAGTGACGCTGCTTATGCATATCCTTTACGAGTACTTTACGAACTTGAATGGGAGAACCAACTTGACTCATCAAATCTTCCTGATGCCCTTCTATAATTCTTACAACACCAGTTCCAACTGTTCCTAATCCTAATAAGCCTACCTGTATTGGTTTCATCTTTGTTCCTCCCCTTCTTATGTGTGCAATTGTATCCCTACATCCCTAACCTTGACCAATAAGAACAACTCGCTTCACTCCAGGTATATCTCGAAGCGTATCCATCATTTGTCCAAAATTCTCAGCAATTAATGCTGTTTCAATGGACAACACTACGTTAGCCATACCTTGTAGCGGTATCGTCTGGTGAATAGTAAGTACATTCCCCTCAAATGTAGCTACGGAGCCAAGTACTTTGGACAAAATTCCTGCACGATCTTCTAAATCCAATGAAACCGTGACAATCCGCTCGCGCTCCAATTGATTCAACGGAAAAATACCATCTTTATATTTATAGAAAGCACTACGACTCAAATCGACTCGCTCCGCCGCTTCATGTACCGTCTTTACCTCTCCAGCCGCCAGCAATTGTTTCGCTCTTACGGTTTTCACTACTGCTTCAGGCAGTATATCCTCACGAACTAAATAATACCGTTCTGCCATGACCGTCCTCCATATAGAGACTATTGTTTAACTATAGAGGACATTATAGCGAATAAGCGCCGCAAAAACAATAGGTTCATGTCAAAAGTTGAATCTTATTATACACGATGTCCATCATATCAATCTCAATATTTTCTTACTTATGTAAAAAGTTAAAACAAAAAAAGTCGTATGACGCAATAACGCCATACGACTTGTTCTTCTTATTAATAGTAGCTACTACCTTCTACAAACTCAAATTCGAAATCAGCGATTCGGATAATCGTGCCATCCTTTGCACCGCGCTTACGAAGCGCATCGTCAACACCCATTTTACGCAGCGTGTTTGCAAAACGTAAAATCGCATCGTGCGTATTCATTTGCATACGCTTCATCATACGCTCAATCGCTTCGCTCTCCACCACATACGTTTCATTCTCACGTCGAATTGTGAACTGCGGCTCATCACCTTTTTTATCAAAGCGATAGATCTTACGCTCTTGAACTTGAGCAACTTCTTCCACTTCGATTTCTTCAGGCAATTGATCCAACACTTCTATCGCCTTGTACATCAATTCTTGAATACCTTCACGTGTCAAAGAAGAAATAGGCATAATCTCGATATCTGGTCTTACTTCTGCTAATTGTGTGCGGAATGCAGCCAAATACTCTTCTGCCTCAGGCATGTCCATCTTATTAGCAGCTACAATTTGCGGTCGTTCTGCCAACTTCTCGTTGTACAGCTTCAGCTCATCATTGATCTTAACCCAATCCTCGAATGGGTCACGGCCCTCTGTCCCTGCCATATCGACTACATGAACAATAACACGTGTACGTTCAACGTGACGCAGGAATTCATGACCAAGTCCAACGCCTGTGTGCGCACCTTCAATAAGACCTGGCAAATCCGCCATAACAAAGCTTTGGCCATCACCCATATTCACTAAACCTAGGTTCGGTGTAATCGTTGTAAAGTGATAGGCACCAATCTTCGGCTTAGCAGAAGTAACAACTGACAGCAATGTGGATTTACCCACACTCGGGAAACCAACAAGACCTACATCTGCCATTACTTTAAGCTCAAGGACCACCCAACGTTCTTTTCCTTCTTCACCGTTCTCAGCAAGCTCAGGCGCAGGATTTGTAGGAGTAGCGAAGCGTGTATTACCACGACCACCGCGTCCGCCCTTCGCAACAACAACTTGCTGCCCATGACGGGTCAAATCTGCAATTACTTCCTGAGTATCATCATCTACAACAACAGTTCCAGGAGGAACGCGTACGATCATGTGCTCTGCATTTGCGCCATGCTGACTTTTATTACGTCCTTTAATTCCACGAGGAGCTTTGAAATGCTTCTGATAGCGGAAGTCTACCAACGTCCGCAAACCCTCATCAACACGGAAAATAACGTCGCCACCGCGCCCGCCATCTCCACCTGCTGGTCCTCCATTTGGTACGTATTTCTCACGACGAAACGCGACGAGTCCATCTCCGCCGTCTCCGCCTTTTACATATATTTTAGCCTTATCTACAAACATGAAGTTTCACCTCTCTAATCCCTTGCCTTGCATGGTACAATCCATTCAAATATCGAAGCACCAGCTTGTAGCTCACTCGTCGGCACCTGCTCCAGCCGCACGCCATGCTCAGCTGCCAGCCTGTCAAGTTGAGTTCTCACATCGTCCGGTTGAAGCAGCTGTCCTTCATATAAAAATCGAACACCAAGCGCACTATCTGAACGAATATCTATCATAAATTGAAGTGGAGTTGCCGCATCTGCACTCGCCTTTGGTGCTAAGCGCATAACTTGAACTCCCTCTTTAATCATATCCGTCAATGCTCGTCCTTCCATCAACAAGCCTACGTCTGTCAAATCAATCTGTCTGGGAAGGTGTACGTACACAGGCATTGCATGTCCTGATACGCGAACATGAAGCAAAAATAACGTTAGTTCCGGTATTCCTAGTTTAGCAATACGCCCTTCTTCGATCATTTTGCCCTTAATGCCTTCTACACATAAACGCAACTGCTCCGTTCGATTCAATCGAACATATCCGTATAGCAATTGCAGTTCATTCATCCAATCATGCCGCTGATGATTCATTAATTCAAGCGCAGATTGATGGGCCATATGAAGAGCACGCTCATGTTGATGTCGCTGTTCACGCAGCATAATCAAACAACCCGCCGCTAAACTTAGGATGAGTAGTATGACAGCGAATATACGCCACGGCAAATATAAAGCTCCCCATGCCAATACCACTGCGCAAATGAATGCACAAGCGCTGCACGCAAACACCCAAAGTCGGCTTCCCCTCATCGTTCACCCTCGCTCCATTCCCAAATAAATGCACACTCCCACCCCATAGTATAGCATGAGTTCAGAAAGTCGTCCAAAGCGATTCTGGTCGAACAAACGCGAAAGAAGGCAAGAAATGAATCAAAAAACCCTCGGCCTAAGCCGAGGGTTTCACATGACGTCTATTACACTTCCACAGCAGCTGCAACTGGTGCAACGTTAACTGGGTAGACGCTCACTTTCTTGCGGTCACGACCCCAACGTTCGAACTTAACAACACCCTCGATCTTAGCGAAGAGTGTGTCGTCTTTACCGATACCAACGTTGTTGCCTGGATGAATCTTTGTTCCACGTTGGCGCACCAAGATGCTACCACCTGTAACAGTTTGACCATCGGCACGCTTAACACCAAGACGTTTGGAATGGGAATCACGACCATTCTTCGTGGAACCTACACCTTTCTTGGATGCGAATAACTGAAGGTTTAATTTCAACATGTTGTCTACCTCCTTCTTGAATTATTTTCTTTTATCTGAATATACGAACCGTATGAATCTTCCATCGTATTCAGACTGACGACCATCGACTCCAACAGCAATTGAACTTGCTCCGAGCAATGAGCGTCATTCAGAACCGGCACAGTGCCGTTCAGGAATCCGTCCTTCATCTGGCACTCCAACGCAACGCCCGTCAATGCTTCAATAGCATTCACTACTCCGACCGAAACCGCAGATACGCCAGCACATACAATATCCTCTCCATGCGGAGCATAATTGGCATGTCCCTTAATGGCGAAACGCTCGATGAGTCCTTCAGAATTCCGGTAAATGGTGACGCGAATCATTCGCTACACCTCTTATGCTTTGATGCTTTCGATTGTAACCTTAGTGTAAGGTTGACGGTGACCTTGCTTACGACGGTAGTTTTTCTTAGCTTTGTACTTGTACACGATAATTTTCGCGCCTTTTCCATGCTTCTCAACTTTAGCCGTAACAGCAGCACCTTCTACCAATGGAGCACCTGTTACGAGACCACCCTCGTTAGATACTGCCAATACACGGTCGAATGTGAAGCTCTCACCTTCAGCAGTGTTCAACTTCTCAATGTAAAGAACATCACCTTGTTGAACTTTGTACTGCTTACCACCTGTTTCGATAATTGCGTACATTGTGTTGCACCTCCTCATGTCTCAGACTCGCCATACCAGGTGATGGAGTAAACCATACTTATGACCTGTTCCGTGCGGTTACAGCATGTGTGCAGAAACGAATACTAGACACATACCTGATGATTCTAACATACACGCACTCAAAAATCAACGTGCGATTACATTTACATTCCTATACCCAATCATTAGTCACAATTGCTGAAATTCCGGAACCCTTTTGCCTGTACCCTCACAAGTCGGACAAGGTGTATATAAGCGGCTCATTACTTGCTCTCGTACTTTTTTACGAGTAATCTCAAGCAAGCCAAGCTTTGTCCAACCAACGACTAAACATTTGGTACGATCCTTCCGAATCGTTCGTTCCAATTGCTCAAGTACACGCTTACGATTATCGTCTGAATCCATATCAATAAAGTCAACAATAATAATGCCACCAATATCTCTTAAGCGAATCAGGCGGGCAATCTCTTCTGCCGCCTCCATATTTGTAAAAAATACGGTGTCCTCAAGATCGCTTGTGCCCGTATATTTACCCGTGTTCACGTCTACTACCGTCAAAGCTTCTGTTTGATCCCATACAAGATATCCACCGCTTTGGAGCCACGTTTTTCGTTGGAACGTCTTATCTAGCTGACCTTCAATATGGAATTTGCGAAAAATCGGTTCGCGGTCTTGGTAGACCATTACACGCTTAACCAACTCAGCATCAAACGTACATACGAATGACTTTATTAACTCCGCTTGCTTTCGATCGTCGATTACAAGCTCATCTACATTGTGAGTGAACGCGTCCCGTATCATTCGTTCAGCCATCGATACATCCTGATGGAGAAGAGCGGGTGCACTTACAGCAGAAGCTGCTTGCTCAATCGCTTTCCATTGCTGACGTAACGTTTCCATATCTTGAGCGAGACTTTCAACCGACTCCCCATGTGACACGGTTCGAATAATGATACCTTCTTCATTTGCTCGAAGCGCTTCAGCAAGTTGCTTCAGTCGATTGCGTTCTGATTCCCGCTCAATCTTCTTTGATACACCAATATAGTCTGCTTGTGGCATAAAGACTAAGTGGCGCCCCGGCAATGAATAATGCTTCGTAACACGAGCACCTTTCCCACCAAAAGGCTCTTTCATCACTTGTACAATTAATTCTTGCCCTACACGCAGCAAGCTCGTTATAGGAGGCTTCTCCTTCGGCTGCTTCTCTAAATGCGGATGCAAACAATCATCAACATATAAAAAAGCGTTCTTCTTCTGCCCAATATCTACAAAAGCTGCCTGCATACCCGGAAGAACATTAACAACGCGGCCTTTGTAAAAGCTTCCAACGAGCCTAACACCCGCTGCACGCTCTACTGCAAACTCTACCAGACGGCCATCTTCTAGCAATGCCATCTGAGTTGACTGTTCTCCACAGTGAACGATCATTCGTTTCATAGCTTCACCTCTACTCAAGCGCGTCACCTCTTATTGTAACATGAAGCGAGAAACGATGAACATGTCGGTGCATAACTCGATCTAAAAAATTATATAATTCCATTCAAACGTACCCCTAGTTTTCGACTATTCGCTCGTAAGTTTCTCACCTAGACATTCTTCACATTTTGAATTGTGCTGCAACTACAGCACACTACCTGCGTACTAGCGCACATGACTACGATTCGTCCTGCCAATGTTGAAAAAAAGCATCTATTAATTGCTGCTCTGGTATTACTCGTTGAATACGGCCATGCTCGTCAATCACGTATATCATATGATAGCTGTTTCTGCGAAAGCGCTGCATGATATCTACAAGACCACGCTCTGACGATGCAACTATCGGCCTTCCTATATGCGTGCTCATTTCCCATTCACGAAGTCGCTTGGCACGGTGTACGAGAAACCGAAAAAATCGATACGGAACATGCCTGCATTCCATTATGTTTGTCCACAGTAAAAATAATCCGAGCACCAGCAAATTCATATTAATGGCCGATTGCTCTAACAATGGCAGTAACGCGAACAAACCAAGCAAAACACTACCTACAATACCAATCCAAGCCCCTAACCGGAGTGTAAAATGATAACTGAGTCCATAGGCACATAGAGCCTGCAATATCCGCCCACCATCAAGTGGTGGGATTGGTAGTAAGTTGAAGCCGCCAATGATAAGATTGGCCTCAATAAAATAAGTGGACCAAGATTCGCTCCACCACCCCATATATTGAAACCACAGTGACAATCCGATCATAAGTACATTTTGCAAAGGCCCCGCAGCAGCTACAATGATCTCTTGCCACGAAGGTGACAATGCCCCATCCTCCGTCTCAGCTACTCCACCAAAAGGCAGCAGCTTTACGTCAACGATAGACCAGCCGAAGCACTTCGCCGCAATGACATGCCCCGCTTCATGAACCGCTACAATGACAACTAACGTCAACAGTTCCAACAAATGACCGGTAATTGCAGACAGAGCCAGCAGCATAATCAACAGCGGGTGTAAGGAATAGGTCGTCCCCTTCCACCTAATCAAAGCTCATCACTTCCGCTGGATCCACAAACTGCCCATCTTTCTTAAGCGCAAAAAATAATCCTGAAATCGTGCCTGATGATGACATGTTCGGCATACGGCCAATCTCCTGCCCTGCCTCTACCCAATCATCCTTCTTCACGAAGCATTCTTCTAATCGTTCATAGTAAGACATATATTGATTCGCATGCTGAATAACAATCGATGACCCAGCTTGCGGATCTTCAATCACTCGTACCACCCGACCCACAGCTACACTTGCTACATTCGCTCCGCCTTCCTCCGCTCGCAACTCAATTCCTTGCAAGCTAAGAGCAAATGGCTGTATAACATTTCCCGCCATCGGTATTTGAAAACCAAGCTTAGCCTGAGCTTCTTTAGCTGCTGGTGTGTGATCTTTCCATATAGGTATAAACGCGGGAGAACCCCCAAATGTTGCTTCCACCCACACTGCTATTGATTGGAAATCCATATTCTCTGACATAGCTGAAGCGACATAGCTCCTTGTACTGTCTAAAAAAGGGGGTTTCCACTTCATCAAGCCTGTCACAGCCACACACAGCACGATCGTACAACCAAGCTGTATGAAAAAGGTTCTCATAAAGGTTGAGGAACCGTTCGTTCGCTCGCTTTCTTTCCAACCATAGCGTCCTGCCCATGCCTGCTTAGCATCTCTCCATACTTGCTCCGGGTCGCGCTCATTGTACTCAACAGTTAGCGCAACACCCTTGTCCTGTGCAGGACTGCTGTAATGGTAATAGGACGGCGGTGCAATCACCGACGAAGGGACAGACTCCTTCGTATCCCCGCTCATGTTATGGCCCTGAATATCCCGTAGTGTCAGTTCCTTAATGCGCGCTTCTCGGCGGCGACGAATATCATCCTTCATCCGTATCCCTTCCCTACTCAAATTATTCATATGCTACATATGTATGATGAGCAGGATATTGATATGAACAAGCCCTTGTAACAATTCAAATTAGAAAGCTAATACAATACAAAAAAACACCTCGCTGCCTAACAAGGGAACGTAACGCTTCCTTGCTAGAATCACGAGGTGGATAAGTAAACATGACTTACATAATGATGTGACTCGACATTATTCATCTAATTGGTATTTCTCTTGATGAATCCGCACGCTCAACACTAAGCCAATACAGACCATATTCAAAATGAGCGACGTTCCACCGTAACTAATAAACGGCAGTGTAATTCCTGTAATCGGCATAAGACCGATCATCATCCCAATATTTTGGAAGATTTGAAATACAAACATGGAGACTATACCAATAATAATGTACGATCCCCTCAAATCATAACACTGGAAAGCAATGAGAATCATACGATAAATAAGGAAGAAATAGAGCAGTAACAGCAAGGCCCCTCCCTGAAAGCCAAATTCCTCACCAATAACGACGAAGATAGCATCAGAATAGGTAAGCGGAATAAAGTTACGACTTTTCAGCTCTCCTTGTAAATACCCATCACCAGTTAAACCACCGGAACCAATAGCAATTAATGCATATCTCGATTGATGGGATTCGTCTTTACTCGCTGACTCTGGATTGATAAATGTATTAATACGTTCATACCAGTGATTTTGACCGAGCGTATCTTTGAAGAAACTCTCAACTTGCGGACCGAATTGCGTAAACAACACAACTACGATTGCAATGAGAGCACCGACAATCGCTGTTCCAACAAACATATGCCGATACTTCATGCCACCTATCCACAGCATCCCAATAAAGATAACGATCAATATCATCGCATTCCCTAAATCAGGCTGAGCTACAATAAGACCGAATGGAATGACCATTACACAAGCAATCGGGAGTAAATCTTTAACAAATCCGAGCGGCTCACCTTCACGCTTGCCGAGCAGCTGTGCCAAAGAGAGAATCAATACAATTTTGGCTAATTCAGCTGGCTGGAATGATAGTCCTCCAAATTTATACCATCCTTTTGCCCCCATAGTGACGTCAGCAAAAAAATAGAGACCTATAAGAAGAAGAACCGTGATAACCATCCATATGATCCAGCCCTTAAGCAGCAAACGATAGTCAAATAAGGTAACGGCAAACATGACTACGAATCCGATTGCGTAGAATACGATTGTCTTTATTTCAAAATTAGCTGGTTCAAACTTTGTTCCAACTGTGGAGCTGTATACAATAAAAGGGCTTATTACCGCAAAAACACCTAGTATCGCAACAATCATCCAATCGATGCGCTTCAATTTATTCAACAACAGTCAATCATCCTATTCCAAAACTTCTTCAATCATCCTTCACCCTACTCAATCAGGATCAAGCTGATACTTTTCTTGATGAATCCTAACACTGAGTACTACACCCATACTTATCATATTTAAAATAAGAGATGTACCTCCGTAACTAATAAACGGAAGCGTAATTCCTGTGATCGGCATAAGACCGATCATCATTCCAACATTCTGGAAGATTTGAAATACAAACATGGAAACAATACCAATGATTATATAGGATCCCCGCAAGTCATAACATTGAAACGCGATTAATATCATCCGATAAATAAGGAAGAAATACAATAATAGCAGCAACGCTCCACCTTGGAAGCCGAATTCTTCTCCTATGACAACAAAAACAGCGTCCGAATACGTATAAGGAATAAAATTACGACTTTTTAACTCCCCTTGCAAGTACCCATCTCCAGACAGACCACCAGAACCTATAGCAATAAGCGCGTATTTCGATTGATGGGATTCATCTGGAGTGGCTTCTTCTGGATTTATAAACGTATTTATTCTGTCATACCAATGCTTTTGGCTCAATGTATCCACAAAGAATGTCTTCACTTGAGGGTTGAATTGTGTAAAAAGTACAATTACGACAGCAGCTAAAGTCCCTACAATCGCTGTACCAATTAACATATGCCGATATTTCATACCGCCAATCCACAGCATACCTATAAATATAACGATAAAGATTAGCGCATTTCCCAAGTCAGGCTGAGCTACTACAAGTCCAAACGGGATCAGCATCACAAGTCCTATCGGAAGAAGATCCTTTATAAACCCTAACGGCTCTCCTTCACGCTTGCCTAGTAATTGAGCGAGCGCAATGATCAGTGCGATCTTGGCCAACTCAGCAGGCTGAAAGGTTTGACTCCCTAGTTGATACCACCCTTTTGCACCATTCTTTTCAACACCAAAAAAATAGATCCCAATTAATAGCAATACCGTGATTCCAAACGATACCACCCATGTTCTGAGCAATAGACGATAGTCAAGCAATGTTACTGCGAACATCACGATAAATCCTAAAACAAAGAAGACAACTGTCTTGAATCCAAGATCCTCACCAGAAACTCTAGGCGCATCAATGGATGCGCTATAAACAATAAACGGACTTATTACCGCGAAAACAACTAAAATAGCAACAATCATCCAATCGATGCGCTTCAGTTTATTCAGCAACAGTCAATCATCCCATTCCGAGAAACTTCTTCATGCGAGTAAGCACGCTCTTCTTCTGGTCCATAGGCATTAACGGCACAGTATCGCCAAGTATGCGTCGAGCAATATTACGATACGCCAATGATGCTTTAGAATCCGGATTCATCACTGTCGGTTCGCCCATGTTCGCTGCCTTAATGACGTGTTCATCATCAGGAACAATTCCAATGAGTTCAATATTCAACACTTGCAAAATATCTTCGATATCAAGCATATCACCACTCCGAACCATGTTCGGACGTATACGATTAACAACGAGACGCGGCGCAGACAAGCTCGCACTCTCCAGCAAACCGATAATTCGGTCTGCATCTCTCACGGCCGCATTTTCAGGTGTCGTGACAACGATTGCACGATCAGCACCTGCAATAGCATTTTTGAAACCTTGTTCTATACCTGCCGGACAATCAATAATGATATACTCGAAGTCTTTCTTCAACTCCAAAATAATATCTTTAATTTGTTCTGGAGATACGGCATGCTTGTCTTTCGTTTGAGCAGCTGGCAGCATATACAACTCTTCAAAGCGCTTGTCTTTGACAAGAGCTTGATTCAAGCGACAACGCCCTTCAGCCACATCACAAATATCATAAATAATCCGATTTTCCAGTCCCATTACAACATCTAAATTGCGAAGACCGATATCGGTATCGACCATACATACTTTTTTCCCTAACAGCGCCAGGGCAGTTCCAAGATTGGCAGACGTCGTCGTCTTACCAACGCCCCCTTTTCCTGATGTAACGACAATTGCCTCTCCCATGCAACTACACTCCTTTGAACATTTTGAGGTCCTGTCGAATTCGCTGAAGATTGGTGATTTTGTCAATTTGCATTTGTCCATTATCCACATAAGCAACTTCCATTTGCGTCTGCGTCACACCCCATTCATCTGGAGGGCGGCTAATGACATCAGCGATGCGAAGCTGTGTAGGCGAAAATAAAGAAGCGGTTATAATCGCATTATGGTCGCCTTCTGCCCCAGCATGCACCGTACCTCGAAGAGCGCCGCACACGTAAATGTCCCCAGTACATATAATCATTCCCCCGGGATTGACATCGCCTAGAAATAACAGATTTCCTTGATGACGGAGCACTTGACCAGATCTAACAATACCAGTCAACGTATGTACCTGATAATCAGGCTGCTTCTCTACTTTGTCATCTGATTGCAAGGAGCGAATGAGCAAATTCCCCTTCATTTTCAATATGTCCAATATTTCCGACTTTTGCTCTTCTGTGATCGAGCGAGCCCCCAGCTTGACATCGACATACACAATTGGTCCGTTGAAAAAATGAGGTGTATGCTCAAGCTTGTCACGCAAATCACGCAACAAGTCTGTGAATTCACATTGATCGTCAAGCAGGAACACGAGACCGTCTTTTACGCCTTTTATCGTTATTAGTGACTTGGTCGTCATCGTTCGTCCCTCCCAACAAGATTCTATTTCGTGATGAACGAGAGAAGTCCTGCATGACCAAGTAAAAACCTCTAATCGCCATCGCATATTGCGATTAGCATACCCCCACATATAAAGGGCAAAAGCCGCCTCAGAGCTAGTGTCCGAGACGGCTCTCTATGCTTCTTCCGAATCTTTCTTATTGTTACCCTGAATCATGTCGAACCATTTTCGCAGCGGCACATAAACAATAAGCGCAAATATAAGCTGAACAAACATGCTTGGAATTATATAATCCAGCAGTGCTTGCTGATAGGTGAAATGACTCAAGCTAAACAGCGTATATATACCATAAATAATCGTTTGATATAAGAAGCTCCCTATAAGTACAACGAATAGCATCATAACCATCGTCTTATGTCGTACGTTAAACATAGTGCCAGCTAGATAACCTAACAGTCCCATCGTAAAAGAATGCGGCCCAATGATTTGACCATAATATACGATATCGTGCAATAATCCAAAGCCAAGTCCCATTAAGAGCGCCGTATGTCGATGTGCATACACACCGTGAAACAGCACCACCACGAATACGAATTGGACGACGACACGTCCATACCAACCGTCTGGTATGAGATGCGGGACTACCGATCCTTCAATAAAGAAGAGAATTAACAGAAAAAGAATCATCCAATTTCGATTCATTGTCCATTCTCCTGACTGCCATTCTCCTTATTCGGTGGAATCACAACGAACAGTTCACGCCAATCCTGATACGTAGCTGCTGGTTCAATTACTGCCGTATGTGTCAATCCAATGTCTCCAACCTGACGCTTTATTACTTTTCCGATAATAAGACCGGCTGGGAACTTGCCACCAAGTCCAGAAGAAACGATGACATCGCCTTCATCTAAAGGATCATTTTCCTCGATACGTGTCATAAGAAACGTATTGTTGCTATGATCATAGGATTCTATCATACCGAAGGACTTATTTTCTTTGCCTTGCACCGTTACTGCAATTGCTCTTGATTTCTCATCGATATTCGTTAGCAATTGTACAGAGGACGAGAACTCAGAAACATGGCTAATAACACCGACAACACCTTCAACTGCGATAACAGGCATTCCCTTTTGAACACCGTTTTTGCTGCCCAAATTAATGTTAAGCGACTGATTAAAAGGGTCAGCCACATTAAGCCCTGTCACTTGGGCAATTCGGTATTCGTACGGGCGATTTTGAGCCTTCTGATGTTCTGTGAATTCCAATAGCTTCTTGTAACGCTCATTATCTGCCTTTACGCGATTGTATTCTGCTTTATCACGAATATAATGGGCATAAGCAGTTTTCAAGCGTTCGTTCTCTTCATAAGTTTCACTCAGATTGCTTACATTTTCAAAAAATGCAGATACAGCCGCAGTCGGGCGATAAAACAACTGCTGTACAAATGACGACGTATCGTGAACGAACTTCTCCGCCCATGTCAGCTTCCCTCTATTCCCCAAGGAAAAGCCCATTAATGCAATAAATAAAATAAGTCCGAGCATCAAAATAAACAATCGCTTATTACCCAATAGCTTAAACAGTGTTAACACCTTCTCATCGTAATGCCGTTTCGTTACCTTGTTCATGCACATAGAGGTCCGAGCCAAATAACATTTGACCCGGACCCCTCACGCGGAACTAACCTCTGCTTATCGCTTAGAACGAAGTGCCGAGCTGCTGCGCGATTTGAAAAGATGAATGTTATCCAATGCGCGCCCAGTACCGATAGCTACACAATCAAGTGGATTCTCTGCCACAATTACTGGCATGCCTGTCTCACGTGCAAGCAGCTTGTCCAAGTTGCGAAGCAATGCTCCACCACCTGTAAGTACGATACCACGGTCCATAATATCTGCTGCAAGTTCTGGTGGACACTTCTCAAGTGTTACCTTCACTGCCTCAATAATGGAGCTAACTGTATCGGAAAGCGCTTCTGTAATCTCTTCACCTGTAATAGACAAAGTCTTTGGCAAACCAGTCAGCAAATCACGTCCGCGAATCTCGATAGAATCTTTCTCTTCTGTCGGCATAGCAGAACCAATATCCATTTTCAATTGTTCAGCCGTACGCTCACCAATCATAAGATTGTATTGACGCTTAATATATTGAATGATTGCTTCATCCATCTCGTCACCAGCTACACGCACGGAACGGCTTGTCACGATACCGCCAAGGGAAATGACAGCAACTTCAGTTGTACCACCACCGATATCAACAACCATGCTGCCCGTAGGCTCCCATACTGGAAGATCTGCACCGATTGCTGCTGCAAATGGCTCTTCAATTGTGTAAGCTTCACGCGCACCAGCTTGCTTCGTTGCATCTTCAACCGCGCGTTGTTCTACAGCCGTAATGCCAGATGGCACACATACCATTACGTTAGGATGGCGCGGAAACAGCGAACGCTGCTTCTGAGCTTGACGAATAAAATATTTAATCATTGTTGCAGTTGTATCAAAATCAGCGATTACGCCGTCTTTCATCGGACGGATCGCACGAATATTACCCGGTGTACGACCAATCATCTTCTTCGCTGCTTCACCTACTGCTTCAATCGTTTTGGAGTCAGTACGAATGGCGACAACAGATGGCTCGCGTACGACTACACCTTTTCCACGTACGTATACGAGTGTATTTGCAGTTCCCAAATCAATCCCTAAATCTTTCGTAAAACCACCAAACATGCTGTCAAATCTCCTTTATAGTTCCTTCAATCTTACCTATTATATTACATGTACCCCTGTTCCTTCAAACTTACATAGCGATTATCTCCGATGACAAGATGATCCAGCACCTCAATGCCAATAAGTTCCCCCGCTTCCATCAGTCTGCGGGTAACAAGGATGTCCTCTTGGCTAGGTGTAGGATCTCCGCTCGGATGGTTATGCAAGCATATGATAGAGGCACACCCATACTTCATTGCAGCGCGAAATACTTCGCGTGGATGAACGAGTGAAGCGTCAAGTGTTCCAATTGATATCGTCTCTTGAGCTAACACTCTATTCTTCGTATTTAAGTATAGACACATAAAATGCTCTCGTTTATAATGCCGCATCGTCTCCATAACCATATCAGCAGCATCTTGTGGTCGTCTGATAAAGGGGTCTTCTGTTGAACGTGTTTGTGCCATACGACGGCCCAGTTCCAAGCTAGCTCTAAGTTGAACCGCCTTCGCAGGCCCAATCCCTCGTATTTGCGTAAGTTCATGCACAGACATATCCCCAAGGCGACTCAGACTTCCTGTTCGATTCAATATGCGCTGAGCCAACAATAACGCTGATTCATCGCGTGTTCCTGTACGAAGTAAAATAGCTAACAGCTCGGCGTGACTTAACGCCTCAGCCCCCGATCGTATCATGCGCTCTCTAGGTCGGTCTTCGAGGGGAAGGTCACGAAGCATAGGTGCTTGGGACAATTGTTTTCCTCCTCCGCTCACAACATGTGTCAGCATTTCATGTTCAATTACTTTGCATCACATTATGCCAGCAGCACCTATTTGAGCGTGATCTTCCTGCTACTTTAAGGCTTCTCGATGCCGTACACCTTCAACATATCAGCAAGCAAAGAAATCGGCAAACCGACAACGTTGAAGTAACATCCTTCAATGCGATCAACGAATGCAGCACCTAATCCTTGAATGCCGTACGAACCTGCCTTGTCCATCGGTTCTCCTGATGCGATATAACGAGTTATCTGCTCTGGCTTCAGCGGTCTCATCCATACGGCTGTCTTACGGTGCTGAACGTGTTCTACACCTGTCAATGTGTCGATAATAGCAACTCCGGTGTACACTTCATGCACTTCGTTCTGAAGTGAAGACAACATGCGGAATGCATCCGCTTCATTCTCAGGCTTCCCTAGAATCGTATCTCTCAAGACGACGATTGTATCCGCACCTATTACGAGGCCGCCCTCACCGCGAGCACGGCGCGCTCGTGCAACAGAAGATGCCTTGCGCAACGCTAATTGCTCAACCGTCTCATATGGTGCCCAATGGATGTCTACTGTCTCGTCCTCATTACTCGGCTCAATCTCAACAGGCAATTGGAGCGTATGTATAAGCTCTTGCCTGCGCGGAGATGTCGATGCAAGTACGAGAAGTGGATAGTCATGAGGATTGTCTAATGTGTTCTCCATTTTTTGACACCTTTCTTTATTATACGTTCTCTTCTGCCAGTTGACAAACGACCAGTCTTACCCATCTTATCCTGTCTTTCGAATCCGATCAACATTCTTTTAAACAACTCGAATTCTCTATAAGTATATCAGGCTTGAAGCTGCTTAAGCCACTGTTGTTCTAGTAAAGAATATTGGATCAACGATTGTTGTATATTCCATAGCTGTGACGAAGCTGCGTACTTATTATACTCATTCACCGCACTGATCGCTGTGTTCATAGCTTGGACCATCTTGATCCACGTCTTTTCTGCCTCAACGTTCTGACCTTTCTGAATCAGCTCTCCAGCTTGCGTCCATTTCAAGTGTTCGTTTCGAAGTTTATCCATGGCGGCCTTATCGAAAGCATTAGCCTTTCCAGAAGATAGACCCGTTGCTTGAATAGCGGTTACGGACTGGGTCAACAACCAGTCTTGTACAGCATCCGAAGACCGGATGAACCCCTCGATCTGTTTTCCATCACCAGTAAAGGCAAGCTGTTTCAGCTCTGCACGCTCGATGCTGCTCACATACATTTGCAGTTGCTTGTTCTTCATCGCATCGCTTAACAGCATAGCTTCCTCTCGCTTGCTAGCTACAGCAGCATATACTCTGTGCTGCCCTTCTCCACCAAGCTGTACATCTACTCCAGCCAAACCAAGCTCATTTAACTCCGCAGCAGCAGCTTTTGCACCTTCTGCTTGTTTAAATACCCCATATTGAAGCACGTAAACCGACCTTGCAGGGATGTTGACCGCTACTGATGTACCTCCACTAGCTGTTGCACCGTTTGTAATCTCCTCAGACAGCTTAGATGCTTCATTAGCATCATTCGAACCAGCCCTATTCGCACTTTGCTCCTCCAAGGCTCCCATAGCAGGAATAGCTGGATTCACTTCAGGCACTCGCACTTCTCCTGTAAATAAAGACAATGCAATGAATCCAAATGTTGCTCCAGTTGCAATCGCACCCGCAATAGAGGCAATTAGCTTCCAAGCAGAGGTACGAGTACGATGAGAAGCTTGCCAATGATCAATCGTTATTTCATCCACTTGATCGTCGGAGCTGGACCGCGGTTGGCTATGCTCAATTTGGTCAGATACAGATACATGTCCTGAAGTTGCCATAGCCGAAGACCACACCCAATCTCCTTCCGTCGTAGAAGAGTGACCCGCAGGGTCAGGAAGAGATGGTTCTAGCTGAATATCTATAACTTTCGTATCTTGGCCACTATCTCGAATGATGCGTTCCAACTGTTCGATTTCTTTATCTTCCTCTTGTTCGTCATCCTTCTCTTTTTCCACTACGACTGGCACATAAGTAGATTTCCCCTCTTCTTTGGGAAAAGAAATCCACTCACTCCATTCCACTCCTGATTGCGAACCTTGCTTGTCTAAAAACTGTATATCATTATCCGTAACAGGCTGTCCACTAGATTGATCATTAGACTGATCATTAGAATGCTCGCTAAAACGGAATGTCATCTTACTTGACCGTTCCATCCTCTCCACCATCCTTCTTCAAGTCGTTGTTACTTCAAGATATATGATAGATTGATATGAAATAGAACGACCAACGCAGCAATCTAGTAAAAATAGATAGAGTTAGAGACAACTGTACAAGGTTCGTATAAAATAAAGAAACGGACTGTTCTTCAGCACGTAGTATTTCATAAAGATAAACGTAAAGAATAACGACCCTACCATCTTAGAGGAGGTACTTATTGTGATTAAACAAATGATCAAACGCTTTCTTTACTCCTTAATGGGCAAGAAATCGTCTCATCGTGTGTATTACAGCAGCAGCTCTGCCTACAAAAAGCGCAAGTATTACACACCAACTCACACGCATAAATCTCACAAGTACGGTCATAAGCACTATAAGAAGAGCTCCAGAAGCTTCAGCAGCTACTTTTCTAGTTAGCAGCAAGAACAGACCGTGTACGTTGCCAGCGCTAGGAGAACTAGACTTATCATCTAAACTCATTCCATTTATGAGCAAGCGCTTAGCTTCTCGTATAGAAAACACCGCTAGAATGATTTCTGGCGGTGTTTTCATATCCTATATCTAATATGCACTTATTAGCTAAAAAGTTGCTATGAATAGGATGATTTAATAGCAGCATATGATTTTTCAATTTGTACCAAGTATGCCGTATCATCAAAAGTATCGGATGCGATCAACAGCATCTGTAGCAATGCCTTTGTCTCTGCATGCATGTCCAACTCTTCTGTCCAGCATCGCTCCTCTTGCTCTTCATCAGCCTCATAGGTGGAGTAAAGTAAAAATAGGAGAAAATGCCCAAGTGCATACCAGTCACTACTTGGATGTATGCGTCTCATTCTTTGTTTAAAATTATCCCCTTGACTATTTCCAGCAGCAAACAATAGAGAGATACTGTCAACATTGTCTTGTTGATCGGAATTTACCGGCCATTCACTATACTGACGAGAAAGGCCAAAGTCTATCAAATACACTTCCCCACCCTGTATTAGAACATTTGGAATACGAACGTCCATATGAACCAAGCCTGCTCGATGAACATCTGCAATAAGTGCCGCAATACGCTTAATAACTTCCAGCGCCTCCAATTCAGAGAAGGTGGAGTGCCCACCGTCCAGCAGTTGCTCTACATTAGAACCTTCTATGAAGTCCATGACGAGGAAGCTTCTCCCTTTCTCCTCCCACGTATGAATACACCTTGGAATATGAGAATGTTGAATCAAATTCAAATGCTTTGCTTCTTTCTTTAACAACTTAGCCCCAAGTTTCCCTTTACTAGGCTTGTGCTGCTTAAGTAGGTAGACCTTATCTGTTTCTAGGTCTTTCGCTTTATAGGTAATACCATAACTCCCCATACCAATACAATGCTCAATCCGATAACGACCACCTACTACATAACCATCATGCAGCGGATAGTCTTTCCACAGTTCAATTCTATTGCGCAGCCATTGCAGCATGTTACACCTCTACGGATCATTAATGAATCAAAAAACTGCGCCACTTTCTCGTAAGAAAATGACGCAGTTATCAACTTTATGAGGACGTGCTACTTGCTTTGTTTAATAAAATCAGCCAGTTGGACAGCTACTCGCCAAATATCCCCTGCTCCCATCGTTAATACGATGTCGCCAGGCTTAACGGATTGTTGCAAATGCTGAACCACTTCTTCCTTCGTAGGAATGTAATGAACATTAGAGTTGGATAGTTCACGGATATTTTCTGTAAGTTTCGAAGAATTAACTCCTTCGATCTGCTTCTCTCCAGCAGGAGAATAAATATCTGTGATAATAACCTCATCAGCTCCACCAAAAGCACGGCTGAATTGATCGAACAAGAAATACGTTCGAGAATAACGTTGTGGCTGGAATACAGCAACAATGCGCTTACCTGAAGCTTTAGCAGCCAACAGCGTCGCTTCAATTTCAGTCGGATGATGTGCGTAGTCATCAACGACGGTAATATCATTTGCTTGACCGATTATTTGATAACGGCGCTTTGCCCCTGTAAATTCAGTTATCGCAGCAGCAGCCTCTTCGAACGGCACGCCAGCTTGCATACATACAACGAGTGTAGCCATCGCGTTCAACACATTGTGTTGACCAGGTACAGACAACTCCACGCGACCTAGCACTTGCTCTCCACGTTTAACAGTAAAGAACATTTGGCGATCGTCAGCTTCGATATCTACCGCTTGATAGTCAGCACCTTGCTCTACTCCATAAGTAACAATATTGGATCGAACTGCTGGGATCATTTCTTTAACGATAGGATCATCTGAGCATAATACAGCCGCTCCAGATGCCTCTACTTGGCTCAAAAATTGAACATACGCTTGCTTCAAGCGCTCAAAATCCCCGCCGTAGTTCTCTAAGTGATCCGCCTCAATATTGGTCACTACAGCAATATTCGGGTAATAAGCCAGGAACGTACCATCGCTTTCATCTGCCTCTGCCACAACGTAATCGCTACTACCTGCCTTCGCATTCGTGCCGAGGTTGGTAACTTCTCCACCAATGATAAAAGTAGGATCAACACCACAGCGCTCCAACACTAGTGCGATCATAGAAGACGTCGTCGTTTTGCCATGAGCACCTGCAACCGCAATGCCTTTTTTGGCATTCAACAAGCGCGCCAGCATTTCCGAGCGATGTATAACAGGGATATTCCGTTCTTTAGCCGCTACACGCTCAACATTATCTTTTGGACAAGCCGTAGAATATACGACCACATCTGCCCCTTGCACATAACGTTCGTCATGGCCGATATGAATCGCAGCTCCCTTTTTCTCTAACTTATCTGTAAGCTCTTGCTTAGCAACATCCGATCCGGTGACCGTGTATCCCATTTCCAGCATTACTCGAGCAATGGCACTCATGCCGTAGCCCCCAATGCCGATAAAATGGATATGCTCCATTGTCTTCAAACACACTCACCAGCCTTTTTCAGATTCTTTGTTATATAGAATGTACGAGCGTACATCTGAGATCAAATATAAAGTTCCTGTCACGACGGCCAGATCGTCCTTTGCCGTCATTCCTTTTAGGCGTTCCAGAGCCTTATGCCAATCTGGCTCAACAATTATTTCAGGCTTATTGCTCTCCTGCTGCAGCATTTCACGAGCCAAACCTGCCAACGCCTCCGCATCCTGCTTCTTACGGAAGTCAGGCTCAGTCACAATTAGCGTAGTCGCTAAAGGTAGTATATGACGCAGTACATCACGATGATGCTTAGTAGAAAGCATTCCCATCATAATATGACACTTCTTGTATCGGTACGTGTCCTTCAATGCTTGAGCAAGTGTCTCTGCTCCCTCTGGATTATGCGCTCCATCGAGTAAAATACGAGGCTCAAGACTGACCATTTCAAGACGTCCTGGCCAAGCGGCGCGATTTAATCCTTCTAACAAAGGCTCATCGTCGACAATGAAAGCCATATATTGACGAAGCACTTCAACGACCATTAACGCGACAGAAGCGTTTTTCAATTGATGCGCTCCATTCATTGTAATGGATACATGCTCCAAATTGCGAAACGGGCCTGTAAACGCAAAGGTCTGCTCATTTTCAATCGAATGCACGGAAGAATATTTAAATTGCTCATTCATCGTATAAAGCGTACTGCGACGCTCTGCAGCAGTTTGGCGGATAATGGCCAATGCTTCCGGCTGCTCAACTGCTGTTATTACAGGTACACCAGGTTTAATAATGCCTGCCTTCTCACTAGCGATCTTCTCCAACGAATCGCCGAGAATATCCATGTGATCGTGACCAACGTTTGTAATTACTGATACGATAGGGGTAACAATATTCGTCACATCTAATCGACCACCGAGCCCCGTTTCCCATACAACTACATCTGGGTAAGCAACTGTGGCATAATATACGATCGCAACCGCTGTAGACACTTCGAACATGGTCGGTGATCCGAGCGGTGTTGCAGCCATCTCTTCGACAATAGGTCGCAGCTGATTGACAATCGACACTAACGTCTCATCTGGAATATCTTCATTATTATATTTGAAGCGGTTCGTAAACTTCTCAATATAAGGAGATGTGAACGTACCCACATCGTAACCAGCTTTAAGCAATACACTTGTCAGCAACGCACAGGTAGAACCTTTCCCGTTCGTTCCTGCCACATGAATGAACTTCAGTCTTCGTTGCGGCTGACCTAGCTGTTCCATCATGGATTCAATGCGTTCAAGTCCTGGGCGAATCCCTACTGGGATCAAAGAATTAATCCAATCTACGGCTTGCTCCACTCGTTCAAATGGTGTAAACACTTCAGCTTCACTTGTTGCAGACATTGTTCCCATCCCTTATTCATATGTCATGTGGCAGCCGAGTCCTATTTACAATAGAACTCGGCTGGCTATCGATTATATCGGATCGCTTAAGCTGGACTTGAATACGTTGAGTAAATTTTTGGTTCGACTCTATATTCATCCCTAATCCTTCACTGCAATTGTTACTGCTGCTTATACTTCTTGCAGTTCTTGAATACGAGCAATTACTTTATCACGCTTCTCGCGATAGTCTTCCATTTTAGCTCGCTCTTCTTCTACAACGTTTGCAGGAGCTTTAGCCATAAATCCTTGGTTCGCAAGCTTCTTCTCCACACGCTCAACTTCTTTGTTAAGATGCTCGCGCTCTTTGTTCAGACGTGCAATCTCTTGTTCGATATCAATAAGCCCAGCAAGCGGCAAGTACATCTCTACTCCTGTTACAATTGCACTCATTGCTTTATCTGGAGCAGCACAATCCAATTTTACCGTCAGGTTGGATGTACCACAGAAACGCTCTACATATTCAAGGTTACGTTTAATGCTGTTATAGGTACGCTCATCAGCAGGCTTAACAACTAGCTCTACTTTTTTGCTCATCGGTACATTTACTTCAGCACGGATATTACGTACAGCACGAATCATATCCATCAATAGCGTCATTTCTTGAACAGCCTCTGGCGCTTCAAGTGCACTGTCGTATTTCGGCCAAGCAGCAAGCGTAACTGTCTCGCCTTCATGCGGAAGGTGCTGCCAAATTTCTTCTGAAATGTAAGGCATGAACGGATGGATCATGCGCATTGTACGATCGAGTACATAAGCAAGCACGGATTGTGTCTTTTTCTTCTGAGCTGCATCTTGACCATATAGGCTAATCTTCGCAAATTCGATATACCAATCACAAAGATCATCCCAGATGAAGTTGTACAGCAATCGTCCTGTTTCACCAAACTCGTATGCATCAATTAGACGAGTAATCTCACGAGAAGTCTCGTTCATGCGATGCAAGATCCAACGATCCGCTGTTCCAAGCTCACCGCTAATATCGATGTCATCATACGTAAAGCCTTCTAGATTCATAAGCGCAAAGCGCGAAGCATTCCAAATTTTATTCGCAAAGTTACGAGCTTGCTCTACACGTTCCCAACGGAAACGCAAATCCTGACCAGGCGTGCTGCTTGTAGAGATCATGTAACGCATCGCATCAGCGCCATAACGCTCAATAACTTCAAGCGGATCTACACCATTGCCAAGCGACTTGGACATTTTACGTCCTTCAGAATCGCGCACCAAACCATGAATAAGCACATCTTTGAATGGCGTCTGATCTGTAAATTCAAGCGCCGTAAAGATCATACGCGCTACCCAGAAGTAAATGATATCGTAACCTGTAACAAGAACATTCGTAGGATAGTAACGTTTGAAGTCTTCGCTGTTCGCATCAGGCCAGCCCAATGTGGAAAATGGCCACAACCCGGAGCTGAACCATGTGTCCAATACGTCCTCATCTTGTCTCAACTTCGTGCTGCTGCACTTTTCACATGCATGAACTTCTTCACGGGCAACGTGCATATGGTTACACTCTTCGCAGAACCATGCTGGAATACGATGTCCCCACCACAACTGACGGGAAATACACCAGTCACGTATATTTTCGATCCAGTGCAAATAAATTTTCTCGAATCGATCCGGTACAAAGTTAATACCTTTGCCAGATTTCTGCGCCTCAATCGCACGCTCTGCCAATGGCTTCATCTTAACGAACCACTGTGTGGACAAGTAAGGTTCAACAACAGCGCCACTGCGCTCACTGTGACCAACTTGATGCACATGCTCTTCAATGCGAATGAGCACGCCTTGCTCTTGCAAATCTTTGACGATTTGTTTGCGGCATTCGAAACGATCCAAGCTCTCATAAGGACCTGCTTGATCATTCATAACACCAGACTCATCCATTACGATAATTTGTGGCAAGTCGTGGCGCAGACCGATCTCGAAGTCATTCGGATCATGAGCTGGTGTAATCTTAACCGCACCGCTTCCGAATTCCTTATCAACGTAATCATCCGCTACGATTGGGATTTCACGGTTGACGATTGGAAGCAAGATCATTTTGCCAATCATGTCTTTGTAGCGTTCATCTTTAGGATGCACAGCTACCGCTGTATCACCTAGCATCGTCTCTGGACGAGTTGTGGCTACCGTAATAGAACCACTTCCGTCCGCAAGTGGATATTTTAGATGATACAAGTTACCTTGTACCTCTTTATATTCAACCTCGATATCCGACAACGCTGTACGCGCCGCTGGATCCCAGTTAATAATATATTTACCGCGGTAAATAAGACCTTTTTCATACAACTTAACAAACACTTCACGTACTGCATCAGACAAACCTTCGTCCAATGTGAAACGCTCACGGGAGTAATCCAAGGATAGACCCATCTTCTTCCACTGATTACGGATGTTATCCGCATAGAGATGTTTCCAATCCCATACTTTCTCTAGGAACTTCTCGCGACCAAGGTCATAACGAGATAATCCTTCTTCACGTAATTGCTGCTCTACTTTCGTCTGCGTCGCGATACCAGCATGATCAGAACCTGGAAGCCACAATGCATCGTACCCTTGCATACGCTTCGTACGAATCAAAATATCTTGCAGCGTAAAGTCAAGCCCATGACCGATATGAAGCATACCAGTAACGTTTGGCGGCGGAATTACAATTGTATAAGGCTCTGCATCGGGTAGACGGCCTGCTTGGAAGTAGCCGCCTTTCATCCAGTAGTCATACCATTTCTGCTCTGCTGCCTTCGGATCATACGTTGTAGGCATAGATAACTGTTCGTTTGCTTCAGACATACATAATCCCTCCAAATATGTGATACTGCATTGATTACTATCATAATGAATCTGACGTATTCCAATTAACGGGCGAATGGCATAAAGACACAAAAAAAACCCTTCGCCTAAAAAGGACGAAAGGTTAACTTCCGTGGTACCACCTTCATTCCGCATAAATACATGCATCGATCTCATCATTTACACACTCTATCCCTCAACTATGAAAGGTCAGTATGATCCAGATCGTGCTTATGCGGCACTTCATTCGCACATAACGGCTGCTACCGTTCTATTCTAGCGCAACTTGCTACTGGGCTCGCCAACTCATCTGTATAGAAAAAATGAGCGCAGCTTTATAACCATCGCGTTCAAATAGACAACTCCCGGGCGACTTCAACGTTAGGTTCCTTGCAGTTCTTCCACCGTAATTCACTGCTCTCTGAAAGGCTTCTGTCGTTTACTCTTCCCGCTCAATGTTTTATTTCGCTTATGTTAATGGAACGTTAGAATGTATCAAACATTTACCCTTTATTTTACTTCGACACGATAAGCGAGTCAATAGTTGTACCATAATCGATTATCTATAGTCATATCCTGTTTTTACTCTTTCATAACATGTACTATACGGGTTGTTCAAAAACTCCCTTTTGAACACTCATTTTAAGGGGGTACTCAAAATGTTAAATATGGAACGTTGGTGGTGTAAAGTTCGATATTCCGTAAGAAGCTGCTTATTTCCTCTCATTTGCTTACAATTTGTACGAACGCTCATACTACCGACAGGGCTAGATGTATTTTTGCTCTTTAGTTTATTTCTCATCTATGTTGGCTTTTTACTCGATGTATATTGAACACGGAAAAACCTCCAACCACTTCATGGGATCAATCCCATGAGTGATTGGAGGCTTTTTTGTGTGCATATCGTACAGATTATAACCTAAGCCGACTCGTGCATAAGTCCCTGTACAGCAATTTAGGATGGGATATAAATAACTTGACCTTCCGTTACGATTGCTTCTGGGAGTCGATTGTACAACGCGATCTCCCTTGCATTCAGCTGATATCGCTCAGCGATGGAATCTAACGTATCCTGCCGTTGTACAATACATAAACGGACTTTGCGGAAACTGGATTCCTCATGCAGTTGGTTCAAGAACAATGACTGCCAGTGTACATCATCACCTGATGTTTTTTGAGCCAGCTGAGCAGCCTCTTCCTTGGCTTGACGCTCTTCTACTTCTCGCTCTTTATCACGCGCTTGCTTGCTCGAATGCAGCAGCGTGCTGAATCCTAATCCTTGCGACACTTCTCCATTCGAACTTGGACTACTGCTGCCAATAGCCACTTTCATCTCTTTTTTCTCAGGATGGAGCTGCTCTTCTGCCTCAACCAGATCTCGTTCTTCCAATTCATTGTCCAATTGCGAGCTCGTATGTAACTCCGACTGCTCACTACCACTGGACACAATCAGCTCTTCAAGTGCAGCTTGCTCAGACTCCTGCTCTCTCGCAGCTTCCTCTGTATATGCTGCATCATGAATGCCATAGTTAGCTTCATGCTGACTCGCTGCCTGATCCTGAGTTGCTACAGAGGTATTTCCCCATGGAGACTGATCCCAGGTCCAGGTCGATTCCGACCCTGTTACAGGGTTCAATTCAGATGGCTGTTCTCTCTGCTGGGCAGCAGAACTCCCCGCTTGAATGCCGCCTCCCTGTCCTGACCAAGACCAGTTAGCTGCCGTTGGATTAATACTGCTGTCATCTACCCATTGCGACGGATTTTCTCCAGATGTGACCGATTCTGAATAAGGCGAAGGCGCTGAAGATGCGGAATCTTGCTCGAACGACGAGATTGCAGCAATTTCCCCATCGTAATTATAGGAAGAGATGTCTGATGTTAGGTTATTATCCTGCTGAGATTGCTGGGCAGGTTGGCCATAATCTCGCAACCACTCTGGTTCATCACTTGCTTTCCTTGTTGATTCATATTCAACTGTAAATTGTTCCTGCTGCCATGCGGGCACCTCTTGATTGTCTAAATAGATGCCTTTTAGAGAAAGAACTCCCGTAATGTTTAATGATCGAGTGGAAAGCAAATCCACATCAAAATGCTCAATGTCTACATGAATTTCCTCCAAGCTGCGAACACGACTGAGCGGGAGCGTAATTTCTACAGGAATCCAATGCTCCAACGATTGATTGTGTTCATTTTCCGTTATGCCGACATAAGCTCCGGATAGCAGCAGGCTCCCTCTTACGGTAACTTGCTCGCCAGACGGAATAATTTGAATATGCGGAGTCAACTCCACCTCTTCGAGCTGATCAATACCAACAACTTCATCTGATAAGTGTACGCGCTCGTAAATATCAAATCTTAAACCATACGTTTCATCATACACAGTCTGCTCCTCCTTCCGCGGTTGATCCTGTCGTCCGTTCCATGTCCTGTTATGCCGCATCTGCTGCATGAGACGCTTGGCACGCACGAACAGGTCAGACTCCGTTCCCTACTTTAATCATATGGGCGGAATGGGAAGAGCATGACTATATTTTTTGACACAAATGCGCCATGTCCGACGGCATAGGAGCTTGAACTTGAATATAGTCGCCACCAAATGGGTGATGGAATTTAAGAAGTTCACCATGCAGCGCTTGACGCCGGATATGCTGCGCTCCACCTCCATATAAAACATCACCTGCCAATGGATGACCAATGTGACTCATGTGAACGCGAATTTGATGAGTACGTCCTGTTTCCAATGTACAACGAACAAGGCTCAGCGAGTCGGTACGCCTAACTACTTCATAATGAGTGACCGCATGATCACCGTTATCCGTTACTCGACGCCGACCGCGATGATGACGGTCTTTTCCGATTGGAGCATCAATAGTTCCTTGCAAAGAAGCTACCTTTCCTTGGACGACTGCTGCATACTGCCTGTCTATTGCTTTATGCCGCATCGCTTCATCCAAGATTGCATGAGAAAGCGCCGTTTTGGCATATAAGACAGGACCGGACGTATCGGTATCTAATCGATGAATATGCCTTATCCTTGCCTCAATACCCGTCCAAGCGTAATGGCATGCAACTGCATGCGCAAGCGTTTGTCTTGCAGCATGCTGCTCTGGGGTCGTCGGATGAACAGCCATACCCGCTGGCTTATAAGCGACTAAACATGCATCATCCTCATACAAAATTTCTGCTGGTCCATCAGCAGCTTCGTAGTCGCATGGCTCGTCAGCAAATACACGCATCCGCAAACGGTCACCAGCTACTTTTAAACCCTCTGAATGCTTCCAAGCCGATAATAAATGTTGAGGCACACCTAAGGTGTGCCTCAACCAGTCTTCTAATTGTTGTTCTTGACGAATCAAGGAACGGCCAGGCGTCATCTCCAGCCATTCACCTCGTCTTGCCCAATACTGCTGCATCGATTTCTTCCTTATCCAACGATTGCTTTCAAGGCATCATATTGCGCCTCAATCGTGTAATCTATATCTTCATCCGTATGCACAGCCGACACGAACATCCCCTCGAATTGAGAAGGAGCTACACTTATCCCTCTATCAAGCAGCGCACCGAAATAGCGATTAAACATGTTCAAGTCAGATTGCTTCGCTGTGTCATAGTTAATAACCGGCTGATCCGTAAAGAAAGGACACACCATAGATCCAACACGATTAATGACAATCGGCAAGCCAAGTTCTTTTGCATTCTGTTCTAATCCAGCTTGCAAGCGAGCAGACTTCGTCTCTAGCTGCTCATATACGTCTGGCGTCAATAAAGACAAAGTTGTATAACCTGCTGCCATTGCCAGTGGATTACCACTCAAAGTACCCGCTTGATAAATTGGACCAACTGGAGCAACTTGCTCCATTAGATCTCTACGGCCGCCATACGCACCAACAGGAAGACCACCGCCAATGACTTTACCAAAGCAAGTCAAGTCAGGCAAAATGCCAAAACGTCCTTGAGCGCATTGATAGTGAACGCGGAAGCCAGTCATTACTTCATCAAAAATAAGCAAGCTGCCATATCGCGTCGTAATCTCGCGCAATCCTTCCAAGAAGCCTGGCTGAGGTGGAACTACTCCCATATTCCCTGCAATAGGCTCTACGATGATGCAAGCAATCTCTTCTCCGAATTTTTCAAAAGCGAGCTTAACAGATTCCATATCGTTATATGGCACTGTAATTGTATTCGCTGCGATACTTTCAGGAACACCAGGGCTATCTGGCAAACCCAATGTTGCAACACCAGAGCCTGCCTTAATTAGCAAGCTGTCAGCATGCCCATGATAAGAACCTTCAAACTTAACAATTTTGCTGCGCTTCGTTACGCCACGCGCCAATCGAATGGCACTCATGGTCGCTTCTGTTCCGGAGTTGACCATACGTACAATATCTACAGATGGAACTCGCTCGCATACGGTCTTCGCCATTAGCAACTCTAGCTCAGTTGGTGCCCCGAAGCTCGTTCCTTTCGCAGCTGTGCGCTGAATAGCCTCAATGACTTCTGGGTGGGCATGGCCAAGAATAAGAGGCCCCCATGAACCTACATAATCAATAAATGAATTCCCATCGATATCAAATACGCGGGATCCTTCCCCACGCTCCATCACCATCGGCGTTAGTCCAACTGACTTGAATGCACGTACAGGACTGTTTACACCGCCCGGAATATATTGCTTCGACTGTTCAAATACGGCTCGTGATTGTTCGTCACGGCGCGGTTGCACATTAACTGCCATACTATCCACTCCCGTCGTCTTATGATTTCAACCAACTTGCCATATCTTTAGCAAAATACGTAATAATAAGATCCGCTCCTGCACGCTTCATGCCCAACAGCATCTCTGATACGACAGCACGCTCATCGATCCAGCCTTGCAGCGCCGCAGCCTTCACCATGGAGTATTCACCACTAACGTTGTAAGCAACAACCGGCAAGTCGTACTGCTCTTTCAATGTGCGTATAATATCCATGTAAGCAAGTGCTGGCTTCACCATCAACATGTCAGCGCCTTCTGCCACATCTGCCTCTGCCTCACGCAAAGCTTCGCGGGCATTAGCCGGGTCCATTTGATACGTCTTGCGATCTCCAAACTGTGGAGTAGAATGAGCTGCATCACGGAACGGACCATAGAAAGCAGATGCATATTTCACCGAATATGACATGATCGGCACATCCGTGTAACCCGCTTCATCCAAGCCTTGACGAATTGCCGCTACGAATCCATCCATCATATTTGAAGGAGCAATGATGTCAGCCCCAGCTTCAACTTGAGATACAGCCGTTTTCGCTAGTAGAGCCAAAGAAGCATCATTATCTACTTCTCCAATCGTTTGTCCATTCACTTCATGAACATGCACCATTCCGCAATGACCATGATCCGTAAACTGACATAAACAAGTATCTGCGATAACAACCAGCTCAGGATGTCTCGCTTTCAAGCGACGAATCGCCTGTTGCACGATACCATTGCTATCATATCCAGAACTGCCGACTTCATCTTTCTCACTTGGCACACCAAAGACGATGACAGACTTCAAGCCAAGCTCAACGATCGCATCTGCTTCTTCATCCAGCTTGTCCAATGAAAAATGATATACCCCTGGCATGGAACCAATTGGGCTCTTAATCCCTTCACCGTGCGTTACAAATATCGGCATAATGAAATCATCAACCGTCAATATCGTTTCACGAACAAGACTACGAATGCCTGCCGTTTTGCGCAAACGGCGAAGGCGTACTGTGGGATAAGCCATGATGTGTTCCTCCTCTTAAATGCTTATAAACTACACCTTGCACTTAGATCTATATTAAATATGGAAAATAACATCGTTACGAATTCACGGCCGTCGTATGTTGGCAACCTTCACTAACAAGCGACACAATCGTATCTAACACTCCATCCGTTGTAGAGGACTGCGCCACGGCATCTACACGAATACCAGCTTCACGTGCTGTCTCCGCAGTAACATTTCCTATGCACACAATACGAGCACGGTTGACAAGTTGAACTGGGTCTTCAGCTCCCAATTGCTTCATCATCCGAAGCAAGTTCGTTACTGTCGAAGCGCTTGTAAAAGGTACGATTTGTATACCGCCTTCTTCAAACATCTCTAAAATATGAGCATCCTCATATTGAGGCAAAATGGTTTGGTAAGTGGTCAGTTCATCGGTATGAACGCCAGCTTCACGAAGCTGCTCTGCCAACCATGTTCTAGCTAAATCCCCGCGTGCAAGCAATACTCTCTCCCCTTTTTGGATTAGAGGCTGCATTACATCCCACACACCTTCTTGGCTAAACTGCTCTGCAACCAAATCAGGTACGATTCCGAAGTCAGACATTACTTCTGCCGTTTTGGGACCTACTGCCACAATACGCGCATGCGCTAATTGGCGCATATCGGTACGAGTACGTTTCATATGCTCCATCCAGTAGCGAACCCCATTTTCACTTGTAAGCACGAGCCATTGATAATCGCTCAATCGTGTCATCGTTTGCTCGATCAATTGGTTATCTGCTTCCGTAGTAGGCATGATCGTTTGAATGACAGGAAGCTCATAAGGCTCTCCCCCTGCTTCTTCAATCATGCGCACAAACGATTGGGATTGCTCACGAGCACGAGTAACGAGAATACGCTGTCCGAATAGCGGCAGCTGCTCAACCCATGCCATTTGTTCACGTACACGCACGACATCACCCACAACTATGATAGCCGGGGAACTAAAGCCAGTTCGCTCAACTTCATCGACCACTGTTGCTAAAGTAGCAACAATCGTTGCTTGCTCAGAGCGAGTTCCCCAACGTATTAAAGCAACTGGTGTATCACCAGAACGACCGCAGCGCATAAGCTGCTCCGCAATCGTGCTAATGTTGGCAACCCCCATCAGGAACAATAGTGTATCGGCCGCAGCTGAAAGCTTCTCCCACTCCACACGAGCCTCCAGTTTATCAGGAGTCTCGTGACCTGTTATGACACAGAAAGAGGACGCCCAGTCACGATGTGTAACTGGAATACCTGCATAGGCTGGCACAGCTACAGCTGAAGTAACACCTGGAACGACTTCATATGAAATGCCATGTACTTTCAACAGTGCAGCCTCTTCCGCCGCACGTCCGAATACACAAGGATCCCCTCCCTTAAGTCGACACACATTAAGCCCTTCTTGCGCCAGTGTTACGAGCAGTTGGTTAATTTCAGGCTGCTTCATCGCATGGCGATCAGGCAGCTTACCTACATAAATTCGACGTGCATCGTGCCTGCTCATTTGAAGCAAACGTGGACTAGCCAAACGATCATATACGATAACATCCGCTTCTTGCAGGCAGCGCATTCCTTTGACTGTAATTAATCCTGCATCTCCTGGCCCTGCACCTACTAAGTACACTTTCCCGCTACGTTTCCCGTGCTCTCCCACAGTGATCAACCTTTCCAACGTGCCAGTATTGGTTCAGCTCCTCGTTCTAATAAACGCTCAGCGACAGCAACACCCAACGCCTCAGCGTCCGTCCCTGTCAACGTATCGCTCAACATCATTTCTCCGTCAGGTGTTCCAACGAGTCCGACCAGCGTAAGCACTCCTGCATCATCTTGAGTCGCATAAGCTCCGATAGGAACTTGGCACCCACCATTTAACCTACCTAGAAATGCTCGTTCAGCGCGAACCGTGAGCGACGTATCCTCACAATGATAATGGCGCAATAGCCGCAGCAAATCTTCATCTTCACTACGACACTCGATAGCAAGCGCCCCTTGTCCAACAGCTGGTATACATACGTCTGTTGGTAAATACGCCGTAATCTTGGATTGCCACTCCATGCGATGCAGTCCCGCCGCAGCTAACACGATCGCATCGAAGCCTTCACTCTCCAACTTCTTCAGTCGCGTATCAATATTGCCTCGCAAAGACTCGATGTTCAAATCAGGACGGTTCCCTTGCAGCTGGCAGGAACGACGTAAACTACTCGTCCCCACTTTTGCACCGTGCGGCAAGTCAGCTAAGCTTGTCCCTTCTTTCATAATAAGACAATCTCTCGGATCCTCTCGTTTCGGCACCGCACCGATACAAAGCCCTTCAGGCAATGCATACGGCATATCTTTCATACTATGTACAGCCATATCTATATGATCATCAAACAGCGCCTGCTCAATCTCCTTGACGAACAAGCCTTTACCGCCAACTTTGGATAGTGTAACGTCGAGAATTTGATCGCCTTTCGTAACGATCTTATGTGTCTCAAATGTATAAGGAAGCCCTTCTTCACGGCAAATGCGTTCCAATGCCGATATGACATGTCCTGTCTGTGTAAGTGCCAATGCGCTTTGTCTTGTGCCTACTCTAATTACTCTCATGTCGTCTATTCCTCCTCGCTTGCCGTTCGCAGCGGAAATGTTTCATGAAACCAAGTCTCCCATTCTGGAAAAGGCTGCTGCCGCTCCCACGCTTCCCAACATACATCTCCAAATCGTCTTAACATTTCATGACGAAAAGTCTCGTTGGCAATTGTGCGCTGTGCTGCCAATCTTGACTCGAGCAAGCACTCAGCAAGTATGCCAAGACGATCATCAATGATACGATCAACTTTGTCGACAATATGCCTTGTTAAAGTCGGGCTCGCTCCACCTGTGGATACATTTATTTGAATAGGACCATACCTGAGAACACCTGGATTCGTAAAATCAGATAGATGGGGAGCATGAGCAACGTTAACTAGTCCACGTATTGCTCGCGCATCCTCAGCAATTTGCAAATTCACACTTTCATCATCGGTTGCGGCAAATACGAGCATGGCATCATGCAAATCTATACGTTCATAGTCACGCAGTTGCACGCAAATCGCCCCTTCTTGCAACAAACGCCGAAGTGCTGGCGTCAGCGTAGGGCTGACAACCATAACTTCGGCGCCGCTATCCAGCAACTGCTTCACCTTACGCGTCGCAACGATGCCGCCTCCAACGACGACACTACGTTTCTCTTTCATGTTTAACATAATTGCATATTGCGGGTACTCAAGCGGCTGGCCCATCTGTCACACTCCCATCCAGCGATGAAATCCTGACAAGCTATTCAGTGCGTAATTCAACAACATCGTACCGTAGCAGATAAGATTCAACCAAGCAATGTGAAGCCCAGTCATTTTTCCTCTGTGACGCTTATAGAAATAATAGCTGTACAATCCTAGTGAGAATAGTGTAAACCATACTTTAATATCAAGGAGAAGCTCATGCCGCTCACCCAACATCACAGACACTACAGCTACGGAAAGAGATAATAGAAATAGTGGTACACCGATGACAGATGCGGTTAACGATGAACGCTGCATTCGCTCCAAGCTCGGCAGTCGTCGAACAGCATTCGACCATTTGCGAGACTTGAGTCGATGATGGAGGAATATGTACATCCCCGCATAAATACCGCTTACCGTTAGTGCTGCAAAGCCACATGCCGCCAAAAAGATATGCAGCGATAAAATATTGCCCATCATTTCCCACTCCAATAAAGCAGTAGAAGATGTAGGATCATTCAGCATGTTAACAATAAGTAAAGCAAAGCCAATTAAATTTACGAAGAAGACGATAAATTCAATATGAAAAAATCGACTTATAACTAAGGAAGCGGTAACGAGTATCCATGAAAATAAAAACATGAATTCAAAGGTTGTAAATATCGGTACGTCCCGATGGTTAATCATCCGAATCACAAGAAATATCGTTTGCAGCACCCAAACAAATATAAGAAGCCCTGTGCCCATCCGCTTCGCTCTCCGATTAATATCAACGAAGTCAGAGAAATAAAACAGAAGGCTCAGGGCATATGTGTAAATGATCGCATCGTAAATCCAATTACTTGTAATCATTGCAGCCTGTCGCCCCCCGTCTTCCATCGCTTACCATGTGACGGCTGCCCATGACAATCCAGATGTGACACGCTCAGGATCATCTGCAGATTCACGCTGATCCGTACGATTGCGATTCAATGATTTAGCTGAAGAAGAAGTGTTAGGTTCCTTACCCGGGTGTGACACATTGTCTTCAAGAGCAAATAATTGGGTAAATAACTGTAATGCTTCCTCACTCTTCTTCTGCGCAGCAAGCTCTTTGATCTGAAGAATCGGATCATGCATCATTTGATTGAGCATACTCTTCGTAAGACGACGAATCACTTTGGCTTCATGTTCAGACAATTCCGGCAGCTTATTGAACATGCTGTCCAATGTCTCCTGATGAATCTTCTCTGCTTTGAATTGCAGTGAGCGAATAAGTGGAGTAACACCAAGCATCTTCTGCCACTGATGGTATTGATCCATCTCAGCTGCAATAAGTGATTCTATCTTCTCGCCTTCACGCTTACGTATCTCCATATTGCTCTGAACGATACCTTCCAAGTCATCGATGTCATACAAGAACACGTTCGGTAAGTCACTGATCGCAGGATCAAGATCCCTTGGCACGGCTATATCGATCAAGAACAATGGTCGTGAACGACGCTGTTTAAGCACTTTATCAACATCAGAAGCATTCAAAACATATCCTGCAGCCCCTGTTGAACTGATAACGACATCAGCCTCTAATAGGAAGCGCTCCATATCTTGAAGTGTGCCAGCAGTACCATTAAATTGCCCTGCTAGTTCTTCTGCCCGCTCTCTCGTTCGGTTGGCAACCATAACGCGAGCAGCACCGTTGCTGTGCAGATGCTTCGCCGTCAACTCACTCATTTCCCCTGCTCCGATAATTAGTACATTTTTCCCTTTGAAGGAGCCATATATACGTTTACCAAGCTCTACAGCTGCATAGCTAACCGACACAACATTGTCGTTTATATTGGTCTCAGACTGGACGCGTTTAGCGAATGTAACCGCCTGCTTGAACAAATAATTAAAGCATGTTCCGGTTGTACCTTGCTCCTGCGCAAACAAGAACGCATGCTTAACTTGACCGAGGATCTGAGTCTCTCCTACGATCATAGAATCAAGTCCTGATGTAACACGGAACAAATGCTCCACAGCCTGATCATCTTCATATATATATAAATAAGGCGTAAATTGCTGTCTAGGTAATCCAAACCACTGCTCCATGAAACTGCGGATAAAATGACCGCACATATGAAGCCGATCCACCACAACATACATCTCCATACGGTTGCACGTGGATACAACTACACATTCCAGAACACTCTTCGTATATCTGAGCTGTTGAACAGCCTCTTGTAATTGTGACTCCGGTATCGCGAATTTCTCTCGAATTTCGACAGGCGCCGTTCGGTAGTTCATTCCGACGACAACAAGATGCATGGGGTATTCACCTGCTTTACACGTATTTAGAACATAGTTGAAATCATAATGATTATAGCATAGTTCCTGCCTAACTATAGCGCTAAATATGAAGAATGTTTGAAAATGATTCCATTGTTTACGTTTCCACGACAATCTTTACCCTATACCTGCTATTCATGTCCTTTATCTGGTTCTGGATTCGACATTTCTGTGTCTGATTCCGACACTTCCAAAAGTATTTGTGACGCTAATGCTTCCAATTCTTCCGCTTTAGATGACAGCACTTTCCCTTGTTCTGTCATAAATTGACCATACCGTTCCACAAATGTTGGCATAGCTGCAGCTGCATCAGCAATTTGTTTACGCTCCTGCTCCTTCAATTGACGATCTCCATTAATTTGAACGACGGTGATCAAGTCCACCATTTTTTCGAAGACAACTAGTTCTGGTACACGATCCTCCCCAGTAGCTTGTCGCAACCGTTCATGTACATACTGGGCAGCGTACGCATTCGTCTTCCACTCATTCCAACCCGAAGCCGTCAAGGAAGCTTGAGCTTCTCTCATAGCCCCCTCCAGCATCTGTACATTTAAATACGCAGCTTCATACAACAGACGCTCAACTGCTACTGATTTTTGATTTGCATGCAGTAAATTATAAATTTGATAAGATGGCCATACGATCAGCATAAACAATAATACAACTCCGATTAACGGTGAACGTCGTCCCTTGCCACGGCTTCGAACTCTCACGCCATCATCTCCTTATATGCATATATCCGTGTACATGCAATAACGCATGTACACGTTCCTATATATGCACATTCTGCTATTGTATGCAGCTTACTCAAGAGTGACAGTTAACAGGCACTGCCTAGCATAAAAGTTTAACTTTTTAAAACAAAAAGTGACTGCTGGTTAGAGATCCCCATTAATGAGTACCCCTAACACGATAATCATCACGCGAGGACTGAGCTGCGTCGTAGAGTAGAATATCGCCATCCTTTAGATGGAATGTGGCACCATATGGATCAGTGACGCTATGCACGAAACCTTCCCGCCGCCATTGATTCGATAATGGAGCATGTATGTACTGCAGATGCGGGTCATTCATCCGCCCTTCACGAATGGTTTCCACATTGAAATTTACAATAATATAGCCGTCTTTCAAGAAAAATGAAGCATCTTCTCTAAACGAAAATTGTCGGTGCAGTGGAAATCCTTTCTGTACAACGTATATTTTCGATGGAATGCCAAACTCACCATACCATTGTTGTTCAGCAGCATAGGCCCGATATGGATTTACGCCATTCGGTAACTGAGTCGGCCCTCTGAATAAGCGGAGCTCACCTGGTATCTTCATATGACTAAATCCACCCGTTTTCGTTGGACGATCGACCTGCCTTAACCATTGCTGCATAAATACCTGCTCACCTTGAGAAAGCTGATGACGATATAACTGATAAAAAGCACGTCCCGTCTGTTCGATTTGCAGCGGATGAAGATTGCGGAGCCTTTCATTTAAAGTAATTTCCCGCTCAATCGTATCAAATGAAGAGCCTACCCTTACAAAGTTTCGATCTGGCGCGTGGTAATACAAATCCACGTCTTGACGACGCTTGCCATCACGACTCACGAACTCAAACGTTGGTGTAATGCGAATGGAATCGTTAGGTCCAAACATATTGCCCTTCGTCATGAGATCAAACTTAAAATGATAGCCTGGCTTGACGGTTACATTTTTGAAGCCATCATTCGGATGGCTCCCTCGCTTGATTGGCAGCGTGTAACGTGATTCATTCCCTCTTACGTATCCATCAATATTACGCGTCCCTACCCAATAATAGCGACCTGTATGCGCTTTGCTCTTTTTCTGCTGACGGAAAGCAAGCTGTAGTGATAGGTAAGCTTTTGAAGTAATCTCCAGCTGTTCCCCCACTCCGCACCGTACGTGAGACTTTCACCTCATACGGCGCTCCATCTATTTAAACTATTAATTCATAGGTTCCAAGTTACACATATTCCGATATTGATTGATTGTATTGACCATGCTTTCAGTCAAATCCAGTCTGGATATGAGTGTTGCAATCGTCTCTGCATGGGTTGCATGAATCAGTCTGTGAACGTCTTTGTGAAGGATACGCAAATTATTGAATTTGTCGTCTCCATTAAGATAAATCGGAAGATAGTGATGGCAGTGAACATCCTCTGCGCATAAGAATGTTCCTGTTATTTCGCACCTGCCCATTCTCATGCTGTATCTGCTTATCCGATTATCCATATATTCTAAACTTCGACCAAGAATATGAGACTTCATTAGTTTAGTTATCTCTGTTTGTACATCTGGTCTCAGTTTCTTGTGTATCAGTTCCCTACCTTCGTACGTGAACGGTGTTAGGTTTGGACTAAAGTTGAAATTGTTTACCGTTTTTATATCTGCCAAGGGATATAGATACACACCGCCTATTTTGAATGTTCTATAAGTGCTCTTATAAAATTTTGAATAGGTCGGTGGCGGTCTTACAGGACGTTCATATCTTTTGCCTTTAAGACGATTAAAAATGAAAGCACGCAGATCGTAGGCAAGTTCTGAGAAATCAGAACTAACATGGGTTGCTCTGCTAAAGTAATTATGTATTCCTAAAACAAAACTATTGAAAAGATAGGCGTTCAGGGCTATAGGCATCTTTTGAATGTGTCTAATCCGTTTTTTAGCCTCTTCTTTAATCTGTAATTTCTTTTTATGATTAATCCCTGTGTACGCTACCCGACGCTTTCCTTTTTTCGCTGCCCAGATCGTAAAACCAAGGAACTCAGATTTTCGTTTTCTCAAGTTTACGATTTGTGATTTTTCTGGCGAAATATCAAGTTTAAGACGATCTTTTAGGTAAAGTCTTACGGCATGATACCACTTTTGAGCTGTTTTCCAGTTACGACAAAGAACTTTAAAATCATCAGCGTAACGTACGATGAAACCTTCTTTTAAACCTGTTTTTCTAAGAGGTATATATTTCACGTAGTTATGGCTATATTGATGATTTGTTTTGAAGTTCTCCCATTGTCCAGCTATCCATTGATCAAGATCATTCAGCACAATGTTGGATAACAGAGGAGATAAGATACCTCCTTGCGGTGTCCCTTTAGGGGGAATACCTTCTCCCTCGATTTCAGCCTTCATCATTTTACTGATGATACGCAAGACTTTTCTATCTTGTATCCCCATATTCCATAACTGCTTTATGAGCAATGCGTGATTCACATTATCAAAGAAACCAGTTATATCTACATCAACTACATAGTGTAAAGTCCCCTTATTAATAAGAGTCTGCACTCTTGCTAATGCGTGATGAGTTGAACGCAATGGTCTAAACCCATAACTATGCTTGTAGAAGTGAGCTTCTGCGATAGGTTCAAGAACCTGCTTAAAGCATTGTTGGATAACTCGGTCGATAATGCATGGAATACCAAGCGGTCTCTGTTTACCATTTGGTTTGGGAATAAGTACTCGTCTAACTTTCTTAGGTTGATAATTCAATAGTTTTTGCTGTATGAATGACACGATTTCCCCGTCAGTCAGCACCTTAATGTCATCGATTGTTTTGCCATCTGTGCCGGCAGTTTTAGAGCCTTTGTTGGATTTAATTGTTCGATGGGCTAACAGGATATTTTCTCTTGTAGTGATGATATCGTAAAGATTTGAGAATGATTCCTTGCGAGAAGCCCTATCGTATAATTCTGTAAAGGTCTCCGTCATGCCATAGTAGTCCCAATATCGTAGTGTTTGCACTGTGGCATCTCTCCTTTCTGGAAAGATGTTTCCCACATTCCTACCTGATCGGTGCAATTCACTTTTGGAAAATGAATGTTTGTTTAAATAGACTCGGGGCTGTTCCTCCTTTCCCATTACAGGAAGTTCACAGGTCGTGCCCCTACCCTCACAAGGATAAATGCCTTTCAGACTAAATCTTATAGCAACCGTCTAGGGATGACAGCCCATTTTACGACGTTCCTTGCTTTCCAAGTACCTTGTAACTTTAGCTATGCATTCTGACCTTAGGTGCTGCTTATGAACCTGTGGGCTGGATACCGCCATAGTCCGGTATAGCGAGTTTCCTAACTGGGATTTGTACTCGTCGCCACCCACACTAACATATTGTTAGCACATATGTTTCCATATGTTCTTTCATCTAGGCCCGTACATTCAGCAGTTCGTCAGTCCTTTATAGACATTCTCACCATAGTCAGTTTTTCAGCCGTCCGGCATATCCGTTGGCATACCTTCTCTTTCGAGTGGCTACAGCCTTCGTTCTGCCGACTCCACCTGTGCTTCGCACCTTGTAATCTGTCTATTACAACGCACGCAGGAGTATTGTCGGGATGGTTTCGGAATACATGGTTTCCTCGTTCCCATCACTAAGTTACAAAGTTAGGTTTGTAATTTCAAACCCCTACATTTCACGCGAGTAATGCGTTTATAGTAGAACTTGTCGCACCCCAATTCATATCCACAATATC
>NZ_AULU01000023.1 GCF_000422445.1 Paenibacillus assamensis DSM 18201 | reverse complement strand
ACGAGGTTGATAGGTTCGGGGTGGAAGCACAGCAATGTGTGGAGCTGACGAATACTAATCGGTCGAGGGCTTATCCTAATGAATATGAAGAAGCGTTTTAAATACTTTGCGGTCAGTTTTCAAGGTATAACCTTGTTAGGGAACCTACCTGATGGTAGGATATGTCCTGAAGCGATTTAGATGGTGTGATATTTTGCTGTAGGAATACAGGGAGATATACATCGCAAAAATCATGTTTGGTGACGATGGCGGAGGGGTTCCACGCGTACCCATCCCGAACACGAACGTTAAGTCCTCCAGCGCCAATGGTACTTGGACCGCAGGGTCCTGGGAGAGTAGGACGTTGCCAAGCAAACACAGCCCACTGATGATTCCATCGGTGGGTTTTGTTTTATATTCCTATTTGAATTGAACGTGTGCTTATCTATTTATGATGTAATTCTATTGTATGTAATGGGTTTTCAGATTACTATAATTGTTTACTTTTTGTTATAGTGTATATAAACAGAGCCATTAGTAGATTAACTCTACTAATGGCTCTTTAATTACGTAATATTTCTTAGCTAGGTGCTTTTTATGCTTTGTAAATAGAGAACTCCTGTGTTCCAAGTTTAATAAGCTTATCATCGGAGATGTTAAGGGCTATTATCGAAGCAAACCAGCGTGGTCCTAAGAACCAAATGTGCCAGAATAGGAATTGTATAGTAAACCCTATTGGAAGCCAAATACTCATCACTCCTATAATTAAAGCCCCGATAAGAGTTATATATAGGAGTACCTTCATCCAGTAGTGAAAGCCCACATATTGTTTCTCATATGGTAAGAAACCGATCCAAGGCAGTTTGAATTGGAAACCCCAACGTTTGCGATAATGGTATCGATTTATAACGAATAAGGAACGTGGTATGACATAATGTATCCAAAATAATACGAGCCAAGCAAGCCCCCCATATGTGAGACCAATAAATCCTTCTGCCCATAAGGCCGCCATCCACGCAGCGAATCCAAGTAAAATATAGACTCTGTTTACCCATGGTCCATATTTGATCTTACGCAGCAGCTTGTAGTGATAAAAGGTTCGTTCTTGCGGTGGCTGCATGGAATCACTCCTTTCACATGGAGATTTAGAACAAGTATTATATCGGTTCTTTGACTGCTAGAATGAAGATATAGGACCAAATATCACTTATCTGCTTAGTACAGACACCATTTGCCCATCATGAGCATAGGATGCAGCTAAGGAAAAGCGGATAACTATTTGAAAATAGGCTATGAAACTGTTTAACTTTCTATTAATTGGGGCATGCTAGTATTATTGAAAATAGGTAAAGGTGGGATGGTCATGGATCGCCAGTCGGAATCTTGCTGCATGATTTGCGGGGAAATGAAATCGGAAGGCATTGTCGTTGTCCATCAATTTATATGTTCGAGCTGTGAACAAGAAATTGTTCGTACGGATGTTAAAGATGAGAAATACCCTATGTTCATTGATCGGATGAGAAAACTGTGGATGCAACTGCAAGCCTAATCATTTTCGTGGATGGCTAAAAGGTTTGCTGCTTATTACTTACCTAGGCTGTATAAGATGTAAGTGAAGAGCCCCGATGGGCTCTTTTTCGTGTTTGTTTATTACTTCTTGTTCCTTACTTCTTGCTACAGTAGGGAGATAGGGTACAATGGATGTAACGAATAACTAAGAATATTTTATCGCTATGTTAATAAAGGGGAAACTATGAGTAACAGCAATTCCTATGAGCGCCTCCCACTTGTAGAGGCGCTGCTTCGATATGAAAGCCAGGGGCACGTTTCTATGCACGTGCCAGGTCATAAAGATGGGGCGGCTTATGTTGGTGCCGCCGAATTAGAAGTTGATAGCGAAAGGGCTGAGTTGTACCGACGCTATGCGGCACTGTTAAGGCAGGATGTGACGGAGGTAGACGGCACGGATGACCTGCATCAGGCGACAGGGCCGATTCGAGAGGCTCAGGAGCTCGCTGCCGCTTGCTTTGGTGCGGAAGCAACGCATTTCCTTGTAGGGGGCAGCACAGCCGGTAATGTGGCTGCCCTTTTGACTTGCTGCTCGAAGCCGGGGGATATCGTACTTGTGCAGCGGAACGTGCACAAGTCTATTATTAACGGCTTGAAGCTGGCAGGAGCGCAGGCTGTATTTCTAAGCCCGCGACATGATCGCGCCAGCGGTTTGCTCATAGCTCCATCTGTTGAGACGGTGGAGGCAGGGCTGACACAATATCCGCAGGCGAAAGCTGTATTTCTCTGCACCCCGAATTATTACGGGCTAGGCGTAGATGTACGAGCAGTGGCAGAGGTCGTGCATCGCCATGGTGCGCCACTTCTTATTGATGAAGCCCATGGTGCCCATTATGGGTTGCATCCAGACGTGCCTCTGTCGGCCCTTCAGGCAGGTGCCGATCTTGTTGTGCAGTCTACACATAAGATGCTGCTTGGAATGACGATGAGCGCGATGCTGCATGTACAAGGTGCACGTATTAATCGCGAGCGATTGCAGCGTATGCTTGCTATGGTTCAAAGTTCAAGTCCATCCTATCCATTAATGGCTTCACTGGATATGAGTCGTCATTGGATCCAAACAAAAGGTCAGAATGCATTTACAACAGGGTTGGCTGCAGTAAATAGTGTACGTAAATTGCTGTGTGAGCTGGAGTCATTTGATACTATAAACCTTTCTAAGGATAGTTCCACAGCCTATGAATCCCAAGATCCATTTAAGCTTGTTATACAAGATAAGACAGGGCAGATGACAGGGTATGAGCTGCTTGAACAGTTGACTGTGCATGGTATTGTTGCAGAAATGGCCGATATGAAATACGTAGTTCTGTTATTTACATTAGCTAGTTCACAAGCAGATGCTGATAAAATAATGGTAGCACTTTATACACTGGATAATTATTTGCAAAGCCATAGCATGAATATGTCTCGGTCAATAAATAATCTAGGGTCGGAGACGAATGATAATCATCCTTTAATAGATATGAATCACTATAATCAAGGTGTATCTGAGCCGGTTTCGTTCTCTATTTTCGAGGTGGACAAGCCTGCTTATAAGGTAAGCCTAGAACAGTCTATAGGTAAGCAATCGGCTGAGTCAGTTATTCCTTACCCACCTGGTATTCCACTTCTTTATGCAGGTGAGCGTATTACAGAGGCACATATCGATGAGCTTGGCAGACTAGCTCTAGCGGGTGCCAAATGCCAAGATGTAAGTGATCCACAGCTTAGAAGCCTTATTGTTTATGATGATGGCGCCAACGAGAGAATAAAGGATAGAAGATAGGAAATAGGAACCGCATTGGGCAATGTGCATATGATATAAAAGGAGTAGTTTGAAATGGTTAAACGAGGGATATTTATTACGCTAGAAGGCGGCGAAGGAGCAGGAAAATCGACAGCAATTCGATTGCTGCAGCAGCAGCTAGAACAATTAGGGCAATCTGTCATTGTCACTCGTGAGCCAGGAGGAATACACATTGCTGAGCGGATTCGTGAAGTGATTCTAGATAAGGAACATACAGCTATGGATGCTCGTACCGAAGCTCTGCTCTATGCAGCAGCTCGTCGCCAGCACTTAGTAGAGAAGGTTAAGCCTGCGTTGGATACAGGAACAGTTGTACTATGCGACCGTTTCGTAGACAGCAGCTTGGCCTATCAAGGCCATGCAAGAGGACTTGGCGTTGATGCTGTGTGGGAGATTAATCGTTTTGCCATACATGATTTGATGCCGGATATTACATTCTGGCTGGATATTGATCCTGCTGCTGGACTTGCACGAATTGCTGCTAATGCAGAGCGTGAAATAAATCGCCTAGATCAGGAAGGTTTCTCATTCCATGAACAGGTACGGGCAGGTTATCAACTTTTAGCTGAAAAATATCCAGAGCGAATCGTTCGCATAGATGCATCAGCAGAACCACAGTTGATTGTTGCACAAATGTTAGATATTTTGAGCGTGCGAACAAGGAATTAAGGTTAATAACGTCTAATAAGTTCATGAGGCAGATATCGGTACAGCATGTGGAGAATATGACCTATATAAGGTAAATGCCCACCTGAAACATATCTAGCTTATGCCTCTTATGATAAAATATAAGGAGGATGACGGCATGAAGTTAATAGTCGCGGTTATTCAGGATAAAGACAGCAATCGACTCAGTCGAGCTCTTGTCAAGGAAGGTTTTCGTGCAACTAAGTTGGCAAGCACAGGCGGATTTCTTCGCTCAGGCAATACGACGTTTATGATTGGTGTTGAAGATGAACAAATTGAAGCGGCGCTGCATGTCATCCGTTCAAACTGCAAAGTTAGGGATCAACTGGTTACTCCGGTTACACCAATGAGCGGTGCAACCGATTCTTATATGCCCATGCCTGTTGAAGTACAGGTTGGTGGTGCAACAGTGTTCGTCCTCCCTGTGGAGCGATTCGAGCATTTTTAAGGCGGTGAAATAAGTGAAGATCAATCCAGGTTTCCGTCCATTCGGTAAAGATATTCGTATGGGTGATCCAACTCCAAAGCCAGTTGCTAGCAAGTCTTTCTCTGATATGATGCAGCAGCAGGATGGAAATGCATCAAGAGATGAGCTGCAGCAGCGACTGCAAGATATTTATCGCCAAGGTGAGCGCCTAGGCAAGTCCATGACAGTTCGTGAGCTCCGAATGTACCGTACGTTGGTAAAACGCTTCTTAGAGGATACAGTTCGACGTGGAATCGGTATTCGTGAGGTAACTGGCTGGGACCGTCGTGGTCGCAGCAAGAGATATAAAATTATTGAAGAGATTGATACAGCATTACTGGAGATGGCGGAGCAATTATTGCAAACGGAAGAAGGTAAGATGCAGCTCTTGAATAAAGTTGGCGAGATCCGTGGGATGCTAATTAATCTTTCGTTTTAGACAACTTCAACGAGTGGCGGATTCTTTTGTGCAGCAGTAAGGTAAGGAAAGGAAACAGCATATGTCTTTTGAAACGATTCTTGGTCAGGAAAGGGCCAAGAAAATTGTTCAGCATGGGCTGCGTGCCGACAAGGTATCCCATGCTTATTTATTTAGTGGACCTATCGGTACAGGGCGCAAGTTGTTCGCTCAGACGTTTGCTAAGGCACTATTTTGTGAGCGTCTACAGGATGATTGTTGTGATTCCTGTTTGTCATGCCGTAAGATCGATCATGGCAACCATCCAGATGTACATGTTATAGTGCCAGAAGGCCAGTCGATCAAAATTGATCAGATACGTGAGCTTCAGCGAGAATTATCTTATCGTACTCAGGCAACGGGGCAAAAAGTTTATATTATGGAACATGCAGATAAAATGACGGTTCAGGCGGCTAACAGTCTGCTAAAGTTTCTGGAGGAGCCCACAAGCCCTACTGTGGCCATTTTAATCACTGAAAATGGACAAGCTATGCTGCCTACCATTATTTCGCGCTCACAGTTGGTACCTTTTACGCCACAGGCACCGCAAATAATGCTCCAGCGCCTAGTGGATGAAGGTTATCCGGCTGCATTGGCACGAACATCTGTGCATTTGGTAAATGGATTGGATGCTGGCAGGGAATTATGCCAACAGAATTGGTTTGCAGAATTAAGAAACGTAATGTTACAATTAGGAAAGGAGTGCACATCTAAGCTAGGTACTGCACTTCTTATTGCACAACAGAAAGTATTCAAGACGGAACTTGCTGAGCACGCGGACATGCTCTTTGACTTGTTCCATCTTTGGTTTCGAGATATGCTAAATTACCAATTGAACCGACAAGACCATCTCATCTTCTCTGACCAAGTCGATACCATTAGCAAGATTGCATGGACCAAGTCGACTCAAGAATGGGTTCATGTGATGGATTCGGCAGCAGAGGCACAGAAGCGATTACGTGCAAACGTCAATCCGCAGCTGGTGTTTGAGCAGTTCCTGGTGGGTATGCAAGGAGGTACGTAATTGTATAATGTGGTCGGCGTCCGTTTTAAGCGAGCGGGCAAAATCTACTATTTCGACCCGGTTGAATGGCCGGTCCTGAAGGATCAGCATGTTATCGTCGAAACGGCGCGCGGCATCGAGTACGGCAAAGTAGTGATCGGTCCGAAGACGGTCGGCGAGAACGATGTGGTGCTTCCACTGAAGAAAGTCATTCGTATTGCAACGGATACAGATGGTGAACTTGTTGATTCCAACCGAAAAGCAGCAAAAGATGCGTTCGGTATTTGTATGGAAAAAATTAAGACCCATCAGTTGAAAATGAAGCTGGTGGATGTAGAATATACGTTTGATCGTAACAAGATCATCTTTTACTTTACAGCTGAGGGCCGTGTTGATTTTCGGGAACTTGTTAAAGATTTGGCAAGTGTGTTCCGCACCCGAATTGAATTGAGACAGATTGGTGTTCGAGATGAGGCAAAGATGCTAGGTGGTATCGGTCCATGCGGGCGCGTATTGTGCTGCTCGTCATGGCTTGGCGACTTTGAACCGGTTTCTATTAAAATGGCAAAAGACCAGAACTTATCGTTGAATCCTACTAAAATATCCGGTCTCTGCGGTCGACTCATGTGTTGCTTAAAGTATGAGCATGATAATTATGAAAGTGCAAAAGAAGAACTGCCAACGGTAGGCAAACTTGTTGTCACTTCCTTAGGGGATGGCAAAGTTGTTGGAATGAACGCAAGCGAACGCAAAGTGCACGTTCAGTTGTTTGAAATCGGCAAAGTAAAAGAACTATTGTTCGACGATGTTGTCGTGAAGTAACGATGATGAACTACGCATAGTGCTCTGGGGTGGGAACTTGGAGAAGAAAGATATTTTCGCACAAATACATGATCTGGAGACAAAGATGGGCAGTGTTCATGAAGAGCTTGGCTCATTGAAGTTGATTGTGAAAGAGCTTCTAGAAGAGAATCAACGTCTTCTTATGGAAAATGAGCAGCTTCGCAAAGTGCTGCAGCATGATCATCATGATTCTGAGCAGGCCTTGAAAAGCTCACAGCAATCAGTCCCTTCTACAGTCGATAATCCTCAGTTAGATGAACTGACAAAGGATAATGTTGTCGGTGAAGGTTACGATAACTTGGCAAGATTGTATTATGAAGGCTTCCATATTTGCAATGTATATTACGGTCACTTGCGGACAGAGGGCGACTGTTTGTTCTGCCTTTCTTTCCTCAACAAATAAACAATGCCGTAGGTAAAGGAACATGGCGTTCCTCGGCCTACGGTTTTTGTGTATTGATAGGCATGTAAGTTTAGATCACTTATTTATGAAGGAGAAGCGCAATACAAATGACTGAAGATTCCGTTATGTTGGAGCCGTCTGAACGGCTTGATTATTTACTAACCCATGATATGCGTATTATTCAAAGTGACGAAGTATTTAGCTTCTCAATAGATGCAGTACTTTTGGCTCGTTTTGTTTCTATTCCTCCACGTGGCAGAGTACTTGATCTTTGTACAGGCAATGGAGTAATTCCACTACTGCTTTCAACCAGAACGTCGGCACATATTGATGGTATCGAGATTCAACCGCGTCTTGCGAATATGGCTCAACGAAGTGTTCAACTTAATGGTCTGGAGTCTCGTATTGAGATTAAGCAAGGGGACTTAAAGGAGCTAATGCCAGAGGGTGACAAGTCGTATTATGACTGTATAACGGTCAATCCGCCTTATATGCCGCTTACAACAGGCGAGTTCAAGGAAAACACGTACAAAGCGATGGCACGACATGAAATTGGATGCACGCTTGAGGATGTAGTTGCTTGTGCGGCAAGATTGCTGCAAACAGGTGGTAAGTTGGCAATGGTGCATCGACCAGCTCGACTAACGGATATATTGGACCTGCTGCGTCGTTATCGACTAGAGCCCAAACGTATTCGTTTTGTACACTCTCGCATAGATACGGAAGCAAATATGGTACTCGTGGAAGCGATTCGCAATGCCAAGCCTGATGTTCGTTTGCTACCGCCATTGATCGTATATACTGATAACAACGAATATGTTGAAGAACTAAACGATATTTACTATGGCAGACGTAGTGAATTGAGGAATGGTGATCATGAATAATAATTGCACAATTCAAAATAGTTACTCATCATCGGACAGGAAGCAAGGGGAATTATATTTGGTTGCTACCCCTATAGGTAACCTGGAGGATATGACTTATCGTGCTGTACGTATGCTGCAGGAAGCGGATTTGATCGCAGCAGAGGATACACGTGAAACGAGAAAGCTACTTTCTCACTTTGATATTCAAGGAAAGACCTTATACAGCTATCATGAACATAACAAGGATGCAAGCGGACCAGAGTTAGTGAGATTGATGCAAGAAGGACGCAAGTTGGCACTTGTTAGTGATGCTGGTCTTCCAGCCATTTCGGACCCTGGTGCAGATCTTGTACGCCTTGCTATTGAAGCGGGATTGTCTGTTGTCCCTATTCCGGGTGCAAATGCAGCCCTTAGTGCGTTAATTGCATCTGGCCTGCCTACGGATCGCTTTACGTTTGTCGGATTTCTTCCACGTGATAAGAAACGTCAGGAGGAAATTCTGCAGTCCGTTCAACGTGATACAAGTACTTTGCTTTTCTATGAATCTCCTCATCGCATTGTGAAGACGCTGGAGCGTATGCTTGAACAGCTAGGTGATCGTGAAGTAGTAGTTGCCAGAGAGCTTACCAAGCGATATGAGCAGTTTGTCAGAGGATCAATTAGTTCCTGCTTGCGTCAATTTGAAGAAGTAGCTCCAATAGGAGAATGCTGTATCGTTGTGCAAGGTGCAGTGGGTCAATGGGAACTTCCACCCGAACAATCGATATGGTGGACGTCATTGTCCGTAGCTGAGCATGTAGCGCGCTATGAAGAAGAGCAGGGAGTAACTCATAAAGAAGCGATGAAGCTTGCAGCTAAGGATCGTGGGGTTTCCAGACGTGATATTTATCAGCAGTTATTGTCTGGGGAAGAGGCAGAGCAATAGTTAAGGGTCTAGGTTGATGATGGGACAAGGACATGTTTCATTATTATATAATCAAAAATAGTTTATTTGTGAACAAACTGTGAACAATGAGCGAAAATGCTAAAAAGTTTTAAAGAGAGGTACTTTTTCACAGATTTTCATTATGATCAAGGTTCATGTAACGTCTTAAAAAGGGGTTCAATTCTTCCTATTTGCAAAAAAAAGACGCCTTCACGGTGGGTTCAATACCGTGAAGGCGCAAGGAAGATATGAAAAAGGTTAGAATTAACATATGTGATGAAACTATTATAACCTATTTTTTTTATTTTGTCACAGGTTGCGGGATATCAGAGATGCACTCATGACAAACAATCTTACCTTTGAAGTATGTAACTTTTTCTGCATTACCGCAGAAGATGCACGCAGGCTCATATTTCTTAAGCATGATGCGCTCACCATCTACATAGATTTCTAGCGCGTCTTTCTCACCGATTCCCAATGTCCGGCGTAGTTCAATTGGAATGACAACACGACCGAGTTCGTCGACCTTACGGACGATACCTGTTGACTTCATCATGAATCATCGCTCTCCTCTTTTAGAAACACATAATAGTGTCATTATTCGACAAATTTTGATGTTCTGTGCTTTATATCGTACCAACCATTCCCATATTAGTCAACATGCAAAATGATAGGTTCTTGTGTTAATTTATGGTTTTTATCATATTTTTAAGTTGTTGAACAGGTTAAAACGAGTCTATGAATTGAAATATCAGGAAATAAGAGGTTTATTAGTGCGAAAAATCAGGAACTTAAAGAATAATATGACAATATTATCGTAACGTCAACATTTATATGAGATTGTCGAATCTAGGCGCCAAATTACACAAGGAATCCCTAATTTGCACAAAGGAGGAACACGCCAGTATGCACTCTTTATTATCAGAAGAAAAAGTATTTAAAGATCCAATTCATAATTATGTTCATGTACAAGATCAAGCCATCTGGGATCTTATTAATACGAAGGAGTTTCAAAGATTACGGCGGATTCGTCAATTAGGGACGTCGTATTTTACGTTTCATGGAGCTGAGCATAGTCGGTTCTCTCATTCACTAGGTGTATATGAAATTACAAGACGCATTGTATCTCAGTTTGAGCGTCAGAACTACGAGGATTGGTCTAAGGAAGAGAGACTCGTAACATTATGTGCAGCACTACTGCACGATGTCGGCCATGGTCCATTCTCACATTCCATTGAAGAAGCATTTGATGTTCATCATGAAGATTGGACATGCCGTATTTTACTTGAAAATACAGAAGTTCATCAGGTGCTAGAACAGGTTGAGAAAGGGTTTTCAAAACGAGTTGCTTCTATTATATGCAAAACTTATCCAAATCCAATTGTAGTTGATCTTGTAACAGGTCCATTAGATGCAGATCGTATGGATTATTTACTGCGTGATGCGTATTATACAGGTGTTCATTATGGTACGTTTGATTTGGATCGAATATTACGGGTGTTACGACCATATAAGGGCAGAGTAGTCGTAAAAGAAAGCGGTATGCACGCTGTTGAACATTATTTAATGTCACGTTATCAGATGTACTGGCAAGTGTACTTCCACCCTGTCACACGAAGCTCAGAACTTATGCTGCGCCTAATATTCCAGCGGGCTACAGAGCTATATCGATCAGGGTATCGTTTTAAATACTTTTTACCACCTCTCAATTCGTTATTTGAAGGAACACTTAACGCACAGCAATACGTACAGCTTGATGAGGCATTTGTACAAACGATGTTCACGCAGTGGATGTCAGAAGAAGATGAACGCTTGGCAGAACTAAGTCAACGATTTATGGAACGTAAGCTGTACAAGTACGTGGAGCTTGATGAAATGAAAGAGTCATACAAGACGCTTCTTCGTGAACAATGGGAGCGAGTTGGCTTGGATCCAGCCTATGATCTATGGTTTGATTATCCTACTGATATGCCGTATGATGTGTATCGCTCGGGTGAAGTTCCTTCTCAGCAGCATATATTGCTGTTGGATCGCCAGTATGAGCTGGTGGAGTTGTCAAAGCGATCTGATATTGTACATTCGATTAGCGGGTTAAGAAGAGGTAAGGCTTATATTTATTACCCAGTAGACAAGCTGATGCGTGTAAGGGACAGGCTGTCTGAAGAAGCGAGACAGTTGTTGCGACTTGATCGACACGTAAAATAAATACCCATTGTTCATCATGAAGAAACACAATGTAAAGGAGATTATTCATGTTATTTGATACACATACTCATCTAGATAATGAAAAATTTAATGAAGATCGCCATGAGGTAATCACTCGTGCTTATGAGCAGGGCGTAACTCGTATGGTCAATATCGGTTTCAATCGGGAGACGATTCCAACGACTATGGAGTTGGCTGAACAATATCCATTTATTTATGCAGCTGTTGGTTGGCACCCGGTTGATGCGATTGATATGAAGCCTGAAGATATCGATTGGATTGCAAAGTTGACTGAACATGAGAAGGTTGTGGCTATTGGTGAGATTGGCTTAGACTATTATTGGGATACGTCCCCAAAGGATGTTCAACAGCGTGTATTCCGTCAGCAAATCGGGCTGGCACGTGAATTAAAACTACCTATTATTATTCATAACCGTGACGCGCATGAAGATGTTGTGCGTATACTAAAGGAAGAGAAGGCACATGAAGTCGGTGGCATTATGCATGCGTTCTCTGGCAGCTGGGAAACGGCCAAGCAGTGTTTAGATATGAACTTCTATATTTCCTTCGGTGGTCCAGTAACCTTTAAAAATGCAAAACAGCCAAAAGAGGTGCTAAAGCAAGTTCCAAATGATCGTTTATTAGTAGAAACAGATGCGCCTTATTTAACACCTCATCCATTCCGAGGGAAAAGAAATGAGTCCGCTTATGTTCGCTATGTAGCAGAAGTAGCTGCTGAGATAAAAAGTATGGAATTTGAAGAAATTTGCAAAATAACGACGGCCAATGCTCTAACATGTTTTGACATGTGATGAAAATCGATGAAAACAGTATGAAAAAAAGTTCTATGGCAAGAGATAAGTGGATTTCTTCAACAAAAAGCCGAATTGTTACTTTTTTTTAATCATTTTTAACGAAAAACGGAATTGCGGGGAACTTTACAACTTTGTCATAAAAACGTTATGATGCTCACAGATGTTTGAATCAACTTGAATAATATTCCAACTAACCAGTATCGCTGAGTCTCCAGTTATGGAGAGCGGGGGAACCAAAAGCTTGATGCGAGTGCCACGCATCGGTAGGATTGATTCCTTGGGGTGAATTGTGAATGGCCGAGCCATGAGCCGGGCATTTGCTTAGGGCGACTCTCATAGCCCGAACCCGACAGCTAACCTCGCAAGCGTTTGGAGAGAGGTCGCTCTTCTGAGTCCCTAAACGGTTATGTTTCGTTTGGGTCACCTATGAAGCCGTCACAGAGACACCTCTTGAGACAGGCTTCTTTTGTTATTTACGCCTCAAAAGCTTGCATAATAGTTACAGCAAGTTCATAGGTTGTAAGAAACAGGAGGTGAACTAGACCTTAGCTGCTAGTTGGTGTGGAGAGTTATGCAGCATAATCCTATTAGGCTCTCTGCGAAAATACTTTATAGTCGCGTCAGATGTATCATGCACAACTCTCGACGGCGGGACTATGTAAGGAGGTCCGAGAAAGTGGGCAAACTCGTTCATAACGAACCCCATGAACCCCGATCATCCAGCAAGTCATTCGCAATGCGATGGAAGCATGAAAATATGCGTATTATTTCAGTTATATCACTTATAGTAGTTGCTATAACAGTCGTTAGTATTTTAGTCGGGTTCAGTTACGCAAAGAAATCCGTCTCCATCGTCATTGACGATGTTGAAAGACAGGTAGAGTCCCGCAAGCAAACGATTGGCGCTGTTTTGGATGAGCAGGCCATCGTTGTAGGTGAGCACGATGAAGTGTCACCTAAATTGGATACGAAAGTAGAAGAGGGGTCACGCATTACGATTGAACGTGCACAGCCTATTAAAGTGACAGTAGACGGCAAGAGCAAGAAACTGTTTACGACTAAGGATGATGTAGGGGAAGCACTCCAATCGCATAAGATTCAGCTTAAAAAAGAAGATAAGGTGTATCCAAGCCAAGATGCAGCCATTAAGCGTGACATGCATATCCGAGTTGTTCGTGTAAAGAAGGATATTGTGAAGCGAGAAGTCAAAGTTCCTTATACGGTCGTTAAGAAAGCAGACCCGAATATGAAAAAGGGAACGAAGAAGACGGTTCAAAAGGGCAAAGCAGGACTTGTCGTTCAGCAGATTGAAAAGACGTATGAAGATGGCAAGCTCGTATATAAGAAGATGATTGATAAGGACGTTAAGACGAAGGCAGTGTCTCAAGTCATTACGTATGGAACAAAGAAAGTTCCGGAAGTATCTGTTCTGTCGGCAGATGGAGATATCGAAGGAAGCGTACTTAAAGATGGTGTTAACTTTGATTATAAGCGTAAGCTGGGCAATTTCCAATTGACTGCTTATACAGAAACGCCAGGTTCGGCTGGGGCAACAACTGCCTCCGGCACCAAAGTAACCGCAGGGAGAACGATATCTGTTGACCCGAAGGTTATTCCGCTTGGCTGGTGGGTCTATATTGAAGGAATCGGTTTCCGTCGTGCTGAGGACACAGGCGGTGCCGTTAAAGGGAAGATTATAGACCTATACTTTGACAGCTCTAAGCAAGTAAATCGCTTCGGTCGTAAGAAAGGGTATACGGTTTACATTATCGGCCCTGTGAAACCGGAGGCAAACTAAACGATACAGACTGCACGTCGCTGAGAAAATGCAGCTGTTGATTTAACATATAGTAATTCACAACGGTTTATGTCATGCTAAGAAGAGGGGACTCCCTCTTCTTTTTTTGTGTGAATGGAGTTGACAAAGGAAAGGGGTACTATTTGCTTGATTCGGGAACTAATAGTAGTGGAAGGCAGAGATGATACCGTTGCCATTAAACGTGCCGTAGAGGCGGACACAATTGAGACCGGGGGCTCTGCACTTAATGAGATGACTTTCCGCAAAATTGCCCTTGCACAAGAGCGGCGAGGTGTCATTATTTTTACTGATCCTGATTTTGCAGGTGAACGGATTCGAAAGGCAATTGCGGCAAGAGTGCCTGGTTGCAAGCATGCCTTTATCACAAGAGACAAAGCAACAGCCAATGGAGATATTGGGGTGGAAAATGCCTCCCCTGAACATATAAGAGAAGCGTTGTCCCGTGTAAAAAGTGAAATGGGCACTTTTCATGGCACGGTGTTGTCATGGACCGATTTAATCGAAGCGGGATTAACTACACACCCTGGTTCTGCGGAGCGTCGTATGCGGCTGGGTGAGCTGCTCGGTATTGGCTATTGCAATGCAAAGCAGTTTCTAAAGCGTTGTACGGCATTCCAAATTAGCCGTGAAGAGTTCGAGGATGCTTTGACGCATTTATATCGAGAGATCGAGCAAGCCAAGCATAAAGAAGAACAATAGTAAGGATAGAATAGCAAGGATAGTACGAGAGGATGGCTGGGAATACAAGATGACGCGTTCAATGATGGATATTGCGACACCGTCGCGTACGAAAGAAATTATTAAGAAGCATGGATTTTCCTTTAAGAAAAGTTTGGGACAGAACTTCCTTATCGATATGAACATTATGCGCAGAATTGTTCAGGCTGCTGGCTTAGATGAAAAAACAGGGGCATTAGAGATTGGTCCTGGTATCGGAGCATTGACCGAGCAGCTAGCCCGTGAAGCAGGTAAGGTAACAGCTGTTGAGATTGATCAGCGACTCATTCCGATCTTGGCTGAAGTAATGGAGCCATATGCTAACGTGAGTGTTGTGAACAATGATGTCCTCAAGGTGGATTTATCAGCACTATTTGAAGAGCAGTTCTCTGGCATGGATAAGGTTAGTGTTGTAGCGAACTTGCCTTATTATGTGACGACACCTATTATGATGAAACTGTTAGAGGAGCGCTTGCCTCTTAAAAATATCGTCGTAATGATCCAGAAAGAAGTGGCTGAACGTATGGCGGCAGCTCCTGGCAGCAAGGATTACGGAAGCTTAACGGTGGCTGTACAATATTATAGTGAGCCGGAAATTGTGTGTACGGTGCCTCATACCGTATTCATTCCACAGCCGAACGTAGAATCAGCTGTTATTCGCTTAAAAGTTCGTGAGAATCCACCTGTACAAGTAAATGACGAGCGCTTGTTCTTTGACGTAGTACAAGCTAGCTTCGCACAGCGCCGTAAAACCTTGTGGAACAACCTTAAAGCTCGTTATGGTGCTGAGGCAGGCGTAGAAGGGCTTCAGGGAGCTCTTGAGACGGTAGATATTAATCCGCAGCGTAGAGGAGAGACATTGTCTCTTGAAGAGTTTGCGCGTCTTAGCGATGCCATTGGAGCTTTACTAAAGCAACCTGAATAGCCATTAACGGAGAGCGCACAATGGATGAGCAGTATTTGCTTCTATCCATTGTGCGTTTTTGGTATGTTCATGAACCAAATCAAGCCCTTGCCCATACCATAGTCAAAGAGGTGATGAACCTATGAAGGTAGGAGACTTGGTCGTGCGCAAGTCCTACGGCGGAGATATTACATTTCGTGTAGAGCACGTTATGAACGAGATGACGGTCCTTAAAGGAACAGACTATCGATTAATGGCCGACTCTCCGTTGAACGACCTCCTTACCGTGTCAGATACGACACTAAGGCGTCGCACAAGACAAGCGCAGATTAAGATGTTACAGTCGGTTGAATCGATACAACAGCATCGCAAGCGCCAAACAGAACGTCGCAAGAATGATTTTCAATCTTCAGAAACAACGAGCAAGTCCTCCTATTTTGAGATGCCGGGTAAAATTCTTCATTTGGATGGAGATGCTTCTTATTTACGTAAAAGTATGGCTGTATATCAGCAGCTACGTGTACCGGCTGAGGGGCATTATGTACCGGAGTCGAAAATGGCTGATACGGTGGCGCAACTGCTTCCTCGTGTAAAACCAGACATCATTGTCATTACCGGACATGACGGGGTATTGAAGGGTCTGAAGCATCGTGATCTGTACAGCTTACAAAGCTATAAAAATTCTCAGCATTTTGTGAATGCTGTAAGAACGGCTCGACAATATGAGAAGCATTACGATTTGCTGAACGTTGTCGCGGGGGCGTGTCAGTCTCATTTTGAAGCCTTACTGCAAGTCGGGGCTAACTTCGCCAGTTCGCCTGGTCGTATTATGATACATGCGCTCGATCCCGTTTATGTCGCTGCTAAGGCAGCCTATACTTCTGTGAAAGATACCGTACAGATGGCTGATATTACGCCGCATATGATTACAGGCATGGAAGGGTTGGGTGGAGTAGAGACCAGAGGCAGTTACCGAGTAGGGATGCCAAAGTGGAAGGACCTCTCCAGTTTGCAAGTTACCCCATCCATGGTGTGAGTTCGAATAGAACAGGCTTGGAACGGGTAAGCTACAAAATTGGATAAAAAAATTAATTGACATTAAAACGTAGTTGTTGCTATAATTATTTGTTTAATTTGACATTACCTCTTTTGTTCGTTATAATAGGACAAGAAAAGAGGTGGTAGTACCAATGGCGAAAAACGCGCTTTTGGAAATACGACGCAATCTGGAATCTCACGTCGGCCAGAAGATTTTGCTTCGAGCAAATGGTGGCCGTCGCAAGACGATTGAGCGTACAGGCGTATTGGAAGAGACCTACCATTCTGTTTTTATTGTTAAGCTGGATGAGGAACAGAATGCGTTCAAACGAGTATCCTACAGCTATGCAGATATATTGACGGAGTCGGTAGAGATTACCGTCTGCGCAGACAACGGCGAATTAAAGATCGAATTCATTCGCGGTTAGTATAACCCGTTTCAATTGCAGCCCTTTGGGCTGCTTTTTTTCTTATACGGAGCGGTTTGCTGCTCAGCCCTTAGCCCCTAGCTTTACGATTCATACATAATGGCCGCATTGACGCGCAAACTAATGCAGGAGAGAATCCTTCTCTAATTGACATAAGGTCTTATTACTTTTTTATCTTGAGGGGGTATTTCCATGAGTCGTCGTAGGCGCAGTACCATGTCGGAGGAATTGAAAATTGAATTAGCGAAGGAGCTAGGCTTTTATGATACGGTGCAAAAGGAAGGTTGGGGAGGAATACGCGCTAAGGATGCGGGCAATATGATCAAGCGAGCTATTCAAATGGCGGAAGAAGCAGCTGCACGTAAAGGGTAATTCGATGTAAAGGGTTCAGTAGTACAGTCCTCATGTATTTTCATCACTACTGAGTAGTATTGCCATGGAACAAGGTGACAAGAAGGTAGAAGCGAGCCATGTCTCTTTGAAAAAAAGAGCGGGTTCGCTTTCGTTATATGGTAGCTCGTTGTGCAGGCTGTTCTCGAATGACTTGATTCGGAGAGTCTGTTATAATAACGAAAGCGATCCGTAGGATAAAGAAGGGTGAAGGCCGGTGAAAATATACGAGAAAGCGCCAGCTAAGATTAACTTGATGCTGGACGTATTGCATAAGCGGGAAGATGGTTTCCATGAGGTCGAAATGGTCATGACAATGGTCGATTTGGCAGATCGATTGGAAATGGAGGAACTTCCGCGAGACACCATTATCATATCCAGCCAAGCAGGCTACATACCTCTTGATGAGAAGAATTTGGCTTTCCAAGCTGCTAAACTCATCAAGGAACGCTATGACGTCCGTAAGGGTGTATACATTCACTTAGACAAGCATATCCCTGTTGCAGCTGGACTTGCTGGAGGCAGTAGTGATGCAGCAGCAGCACTGCGAGGATTAAATCGATTGTGGCAGCTGAATATTCCGCAAGAAGAGCTGTTGAAGCTAGGGGCTGAGCTTGGCTCGGATGTACCATTCTGTGTCACAGGTGGGACAGCCATTGCGAGTGGACGCGGTGAACAGTTGGAGCGAATTATCAATCCCCCACAATGCTGGGTCATTCTAGCTAAGCCGCCTATTAACGTATCTACGGCAGATGTGTACGGGAACTTCAAGGTAGAGCGGATTGGCAAGCATCCAAGCCTGGCAAATATGGTACAAGCGATTGAACAGCAATCTTTTGCAGATATATGTGCGCATTTAGGCAACGTATTGGAAGATGTCACATTACCGATGCACCCTGAAGTGCTTCAGCTCAAAGAGGCGATGATTCGACTTGGTGCGGATGGTGTGCTTATGTCGGGAAGCGGGCCTACTGTATTTGGACTTGTATCAAAAGAATCAAAGGTTGCAAGAATTTATAATGGCCTGCGTGGTTTCTGCAAAGAAGTGTATGCAGTGCGCATGCTTACTTAGGATAGATGTTGGGTCATTTGAATATGTAAATAAATGAAAACAACAATGCGGTTTTCCTTGAATAATAACGAACATTAATGTATTATACCGAATATAATATTCGGTTTTTAGCGAGGAAGAACGTGATGAAAAAATTAAAAAGAAGTGCCCGTCTCGTGGAAATGACACAATATTTAATGTCCAAACCACATACGCTTATTCCGTTAACTACGTTTGCAGAGCGTTATGGGGCAGCTAAGTCCTCTATAAGTGAAGACTTGGGGATTATTAAAGAAGTGTGCGAAAGTGAAGGTACGGGTGAGCTGCTTACCTTAGCGGGGGCAGCTGGTGGAGTAAAGTTTATCCCGAAGTGCTCTAAAGAAAGGGCACTAGAACTTATCGAAGGGCTTTGCAATGAATTGCAGCAGCCTGATCGTATGCTACCAGGTGGATACTATTACTTAACTGATATACTTGGTCAGCCTGGTCTAATGAATGAAATTGGACGGATGTTTGCCTCCGTATTTGCAAATCATGAGATTGATTGTGTGATGACAGTGGAGACAAAGGGGATTCCGATTGCGTATGCAACAGCTGCCCATCTCAATTTACCTGTTGTGCTTGTCAGAAGGGATCATGTTGTAACGGAAGGTTCTGCTGTCAGCATTAATTATGTATCTGGCTCGCAGAAGAGCATTCATACGATGACGTTGGCTCGTCGTGCGCTTAAGGAGCGCTCACGTGTATTAGTTGTCGATGACTTTATGCGTGCAGGTGGAACGATAAACGGTATGATCGATCTGCTTAAGGAGTTCAATGCGACCGTAGCAGGTGTAGGCGTACTTGTAGAGTCTAAGGACGTGACAAGCGATGAACGCCTGCTGCATGATTATGTATCGCTGATGCGTGTTGGAACGATTGATACAAGAACACGCCAGATGTCGGTGAAGCCTGGTAACTTGTTTGACAAAAATATGGAGTTTGGTACGGAAGAAGCTTAATTCATCCAAAGGAGAGTGTTTTCAGATGTCTCAACGGATTCATACAGTAGCAACATCGGATGCCCCGCAAGCAATAGGTCCCTATTCGCAAGCGGTTACTTACGGTGACCTTGTTCTTACTTCAGGTCAAATTGCACTGCGTCCAGACGATTCTCTCGTAGAGGGTGGCATTGAAGATCAAACTCATCAAGTATTTCAGAATTTGCAGGCTGTTCTACAGGAGGCAGGTTCTTCGTTCGATCGGGTATTAAAGGCGACCGTATTTTTGAAAGATATGAATCAATTTGCACAAGTGAATGCAATCTATGAAACCTATTTCGGTTCGCATAAGCCATCACGTTCAACGGTTGAGGTAGCAAGGCTGCCTAAAGATGTACTTGTCGAAATCGAATTGATTGCTTCGAAGTAAATCGAACTCTGTCGAAATAATTAAAATCGGAACAAAAGTTCAAACAAAAGTTAATTTCTTGGCAAAATAAAGAAGGATTTTGTATGCGCGTGTGGAATAATACACCAAGTCTTGTATGGAAAAAGGTGGTGAACACACGTGCAAATTACTGATGTTAGACTCCGCCGCGTCAACACTGAGGGGAGAATGAAAGCAATCGCTTCGATTACGATCGATAACGAGTTTGTAGTTCATGACATTCGTGTTATCGACGGCAACAACGGAATGTTTGTGGCAATGCCTAGCAAACGAACGCCAGATGGCGAATTCCGCGACATTGCCCATCCTATATCTTCAGGAACTCGCGAAAAGATTCAAGCTGCGGTACTGGCTGAATATGAGCGTGCTGCAACAGAAGAGGAAGTTATTGAAGAGGGCGCTTAATCAAGGGAATATTTGGGGTTACAAAGAAAGAGGGCCAATCATGGGGCTCTCTTTTCTTTTTTGCTATAATAGGATATATTCTAGTATGGAGTACAGGAGCAGGAGGTCGGACACTTTGAAAAGAATGGCCATTGTGCTAGCCGCAGGACAAGGCAAGCGAATGAAGTCTAAATTGTATAAAGTTCTGCATCCGGTATGTGGAATGCCGATGGTGGGTCATGTGATGACAGCTATTGAGCAAGTACAGTGTGAACGTAAGGTTGTCGTTGTCGGACACGGTGCAGAAGCCGTTCAAGGCTACGTAGGGGATCGGGCAGAATTCGTTCTTCAAGCCGAACAGCTTGGTACGGGTCACGCGGTCAAGCAAGCAAAGGCTCTTCTTGATGGAGAGCAAGGTACGACAATTGTGATCTGTGGTGATACACCGCTTGTAACATCTGATACACTAGAGATGTTGATGAAGCTGCATCAAGAATCAGGCGCTTCGGCAACGATTTTGACGGCTGAACTGGATAATCCGCAAGGATATGGGCGTATTATTCGCGCAGAAGATGGTTCGGTCATGAAAATTGTTGAGCAGAAAGATGCGACAGAGCAAGAACAACTCGTTAACGAAATCAATACAGGTACGTATTGCTTCGATAATGCTAAGCTGTTTGCCGCGCTTGAACAGGTGACGAATACGAATGCGCAGCAAGAGTACTATTTAACAGACGTCATCGGCATCATGAAGGCGCAAGGCGATATCGTGCGTGCATACTGCACGGCAGATGCTGCTGAGTCTATTGGAGTAAATGATCGTCTGGCTCTGTCTGAAGCAGAACGCCTCATGAAAGAGCGCATCAACAAGCAGCATATGTTGAATGGCGTAACGATTATCGATCCAACTCAGACATATATCGAGTCTACGGTAAGCATTGGAGCAGATACGGTTCTGTATCCTGGAACGATGCTTAAAGGCAACACCGTGATTGGTATGGAATCCACGATCGGTCCTAATGTCGAGATTGCAGATTCTACAATTGGTGATCGAGTGTGCGTGAAACAATCTGTGCTTGCAGAGGCTGAAGTTGGGCATGATAGCTCGATTGGCCCATTTGCTTACTTGCGTCCAGGTTCACGTATCGGACAAGACGTCAAAATTGGTGATTTCGTAGAAATCAAAAATGCATCAGTAGATGACCATTCCAAAGTATCGCATCTTAGTTATATTGGCGATGCTAAGGTGGGTAAAAATGTAAACATTGGCTGTGGTGCAATAACCGTAAACTATGACGGATATAATAAATCCGTTACTGAGATTGGTGATGATGCTTTCGTAGGCAGCAATGTCAATCTGATTGCTCCAGTAACAGTCGGTAATGGTGCTTACGTCGTTGCGGGATCTACAATTACGCAAAATGTAGAAGACAATGATTTGGCTATCGCCCGTGAAAGACAAGTAAATAAACCAGGTTATGCGGAGAAGCTTCGTTCTCGCGCAAAAGCAAAGAAAGCAAGATTAGATTCTTAACTAGCTATAAGTAATAAGTAATATTAAAATAAATTGAATTTAAACCATCCGGAGGGTAAACAACGATTATGACGTATTGTGATTCCAAGCTGAAACTTTTCACTTGTAACTCGAATCCTAAGCTAGCACAACAAATTGCCGATTATATTGGTATTCCGCTAGGAGATGCGATTACAAAGAGCTTTAGTGATGGTGAAATCCAAACGAATTTGCATGAAAGTGTGCGCGGTTGCGACGTATATGTCGTTCAATCAACATGTGCACCTGTGAACGATAACTTAATGGAACTTCTCGTCATGGTTGACGCGTTGAAGCGTGCTTCTGCAAAGAGCATCAACGTCGTTATTCCTTACTATGGCTATGCTCGCCAAGACCGCAAAGCACGTTCCCGTGATCCTATCACAGCGAAATTGGTTGCGAACTTGATTGAGACAGCAGGAGCTCATCGCGTCATTACGATGGATTTGCATGCTACACAGATTCAAGGATTCTTCGATATTCCAGTTGACCATTTGCTTGGTGTACCAATCTTGGCACAATACTTCCGCTCCAAACAAATGGAGAACGTTGTGGTTGTTTCTCCTGACCATGGTGGTGTTGTTCGTGCACGTAAATTGGCAGACTTCTTGAATGCTCCGCTTGCGATTATCGACAAGCGTCGTCCAGAGCCGAATGTGAGCGAAGTTATGAATATTATCGGTGATATTAAAGGCAAAACAGCTATCATCATTGACGATATTATTGATACAGCAGGTACAATTGTACTTGGTGCAAATGCGCTCGTTGAAGCTGGTGTTAAAGAAGTTTATGCTGCTTGTACGCACCCTGTACTATCAGGTCCTGCGATGCAGCGCATTGAAGACTCTCCATTTAAGGAAGTCGTTGTAACGGATACAATTCCGGTTACCCATCCGAACCCATCAAGTAAAATTCGCACGTTGTCTGTAGCTCCGCTTATGGGTGAAGCTATCATTCGTGTTCATGAAGAAATTTCGATCAGTAAATTGTTCGAAATTGAGTAATACCGTATAGGGATTAGTCCCATAGCATAAGGGTTACATCAACCGGTTCATCACCGGTAGATGTAACCCTTGTCAGCATTCTCCTATAGCAATCCTTTTAAGATTTAGGGAATGCAAGATGCTTAGAAAGGTGAGAGAGCATGAAATGGATTGTTGGACTCGGAAACCCGGGTACAAAATATGCTAACACGCGTCATAATATTGGATTTATGGCAGTTGATGAGTTGGCAAGAAGATTCAATATTGAAGTAAAAGAAACCAAGTTTAAGGCTTTAATCGGAGAAGGACGTGTAGGTACGGAAAAGGTTGTGTTAATCAAGCCAATGACGTATATGAACTTGTCGGGCGAGACGATCCGTGCTTATATGGACTTTTACAAAGCTAGTCTTGATGATTTTATTGTCTTGTATGATGATATGGATACAGAGCTTGGAAAAGTACGTCTCCGTTATCAAGGCAGCGCAGGTGGACATAATGGGATCAAGTCTATCATTGCACATACAGGCACGCAGTCCTTTAATCGAGTGCGTATGGGCATCTCCCGTCCAGTGCCTGGGCGTGACATTGCGGATTATGTACTGGAAGCGTTTCCGAAGGCAGACGCTTCGTTATTAGAGCAGACCGTTGAGCGTACTTGTGATGCGGTTGAATATGCATTAACCCATAATTTTGAGCAGACAATGGCAAAATACAACGGGTAATCGGCTAATGATGGCAACTGTCGGGCATAATAGACGGTATATTGCGTTCTGAGGAGGCATATACATGTCGGTGAATTATGTTTGCGAGCATTGCCACTCGCTGCTAGGTCGACTAGAAGCAGCGACAGCAGATGATGTGAGGCTTGGATTCCACCAGCTCACGGAGGAGGAGCACCGTCACTATGTTCAGCATCAAGAAGATGGCAACATAACGGTGCGAATGACATGTGATTTATGTCAGGAGGCTTATAGCAGGCATCCAGAATTAGCATTTTTAGCTTCACCCCTTCAATAGTGATGTGGATTCGCCTACTATCGTTAAGGTCGTTCTGCTAGCCTTGGCTACTTAGCCGAGGCTCTTTTGGTGCGAATGTCATAAGCATGTACCTATTGTTTATCCGTGCTACAGCAAGATAGGCTTTCATGAGACGGAGCACAACATGGTGGTTAGTCAATCGAATATGGCGATGATCATCGTATGCATATTCGTAATGATATAGGAGTGCGGTTCCCGACATAGGGAGCTTTACTCGTTATTTCTTGGTTGGTTACAGAAAGAGGTGCCTATCTTTGTTAAATGCACTCATGCAAGCATTATCTACTGAGAGCGATATGAATTCTATCGTATCTGGCGTTCGTGCAGGTATGAAAGAACAACTTGTGTCTGGATTATCTGGCTCTGCACGCCAAGTGATGATGGCATCAATGGCTGAGCAGCTAGATCGTCCAGTACTTGTGGTGACACATAATATGTTTTCCGCACAGAAAGTTACGGAAGATTTACAAGAATGTCTAACTCCAGACCAAGTCCTCTTATACCCCGCCAATGAATTGGTAGCGGCTGAAGCAGCCATTTCAAGCCCTGAAGTAATTGCCCAGAGAATTGAAGCAATGACACGCTTGGCGAAAGGCTTTCGGGGAATTGTTGTAACTCCTTATGCCGGGCTGCGCAGATATTTACCAGCTAAGGAAGTAATGGCGAAGGCAGAAATCACGATTGCTGTTGATCAAGAACAGCCGCTCGAATCATTGTTGTCATTTTTGGTGTCAGTCGGCTATGAGCGTACGGAACGCGTCGAATCCAAAGGTGAGATGAGTGTTCGTGGTGGAATACTGGATATTTATCCATACACATCGGAACTCCCTTATCGCTTGGAATGGTTTGATGATACGGTAGAGTCTATTCGTTCTTTTGATCCAACCGATCAGCGATCATTGGAGAAGTTGGACCGGTTACTTATTACGCCGAGCAAAGAGCTAATTGGAGAGCGCGGCCGGTTCGAACAGGCTGCTGATCGAGCAGCGCAGTTACTTGAAGAACAGCTGGCTAAGATGAGTGATCGTCATGTAAAAGACCGGCTCCGCCAAGAGATCCATCATGAGATTGATCAATTGCGCGAAGGCATGTATTTCAATGAAATGTACAAGTATGTAACCTTGATGTATCCAGAGGGCTATACCTTGTACGACTACATGCCCAAAGATACTTTGCTTATTATTGACGAACCTGCTCGTGTGTTGGAAACAGCTAAGCAACTAGAGCGGGATGAAGTGGAATGGAATACTCATTTGCTTCAGCATGGCAAGACGCTACCTGCGCTCGGTCTTGGTAAATCTTCTGACGATATAATGACGAAGCGACCATTCCAAACTATTTTCATTGCACTGTTCCTTCGCCAAGTACCTAATACACATCCACAAAATATCGTTAATGTGATGTGCCGTTCGATGCAGAACTTCCATGGGCAAATGAATGTGCTAAAAGCAGAGATGGAACGTTGGAAAAAGTCGAATGCCAATGTCATTATTTTAGCTAATGGAGATGAACGCGTAGATCGAGTGCGTCGAGTACTGGAAGACTATCAAATTCCTGAGCCGACGATTATGAAAGGCAACTTACAGAGTGGCTTTGAGCTTCCATCGATCCATTTGATCGTTATTACCGAAGCTGAAATGTTCTCCCAGAAGCAGCGTAAAACGGTGCGGAGATCGGATGCTAAAGTAGATAATGCGGAAAGAATTCGCAGTTACTCTGAATTGAAAGTGGGCGACTATGTCGTTCATCATAATCATGGAATCGGTAAGTATGTAGGTATAGGTACGCTTGAGATCAACGGTATCCATAAAGACTATTTGCATATTTTGTATGCGGGGGGCGACAAGCTATCCGTTCCTGTTGATCAGTTGCATCTAATTCAGCGTTATGTAAGCTCGGAAGAAAAGGAACCGAAGATCAACAAGCTTGGTGGTACGGAATGGACAAAAGTAAAAAATAAAGTTCGTTCTTCGGTTAAAGATATTGCAGATGACTTAATCAAATTGTATGCTTCCAGACAGTCTTCACCAGGCTATGCTTTTGAAAAAGATACATCTGAGCAGCAGCAGTTTGAGGATATGTTCCCCTATGACGAGACACGCGATCAGGTTCGCGCCATTGAGGAAATTAAAAAGGATATGGAACTGCCTCGACCAATGGATCGTCTACTTTGCGGCGATGTAGGATACGGCAAGACAGAGGTGGCCATTCGTGCTGCTTTCAAGTCAGCTATTGAAGGCAAACAAGTAGCCGTGCTCGTACCTACCACGATTTTGGCACAGCAGCACTACGAAACGTTCCGTGAGCGCTTTGCAGACTATCCGTTTAACATCCAGGTATTAAGCCGTTTCCGCTCTCGTAAGGAGCAGAACGAAACGATGAAGGGTGTTAAATCAGGTGTTGTTGATGTGATTATAGGTACGCATCGTTTGCTTTCTCAAGATGTTGTATTCAAGGACCTTGGTTTATTAATCGTAGATGAAGAGCAGCGCTTTGGTGTCACTCATAAAGAGAAGCTGAAGAAGCTGAAAATGAACGTGGATGTGCTGACGTTAACAGCTACACCAATTCCTAGGACACTGCATATGTCGATGCTCGGTGTTCGGGATTTGTCGGTTATTGAAACGCCGCCAGAAAATCGCTTCCCGGTGCAGACGTACGTGCTGGAACACAGTGATGCGCTTGTGAGAGAGGCGATTGAGCGTGAGCTAGCGCGCGGTGGACAGGTGTATTATTTGTATAACCGAGTACAAGGAATTACACAAATGGCGGACCATATTAAAATGCTAGTCCCGGAAGCGAAAGTAACGGTTGGACATGGGCAAATGTCTGAACAGGAGCTGGAGAAAGCGATTCTTGATTTCTTGGATGGCGAGCATGACGTATTGGTAAGCACGAGTATAATCGAAACTGGTGTGGATATACCTAACGTAAATACACTTATCGTGCATGATGCAGATAAAATGGGACTCTCGCAGCTGTATCAGCTGCGAGGCCGCGTTGGGCGCTCCAATCGGATTGCTTATGCGTACTTTACGTATCAGCGCGACAAAGTGCTAAATGAAGTAGCAGAGAAGCGTCTTCAAGCCATTAAAGAGTTTACCGAGCTAGGATCGGGCTTTAAGATAGCAATGCGCGATCTGTCTATTCGTGGTGCTGGTAACTTATTAGGTGCGGAGCAGCATGGGTTTATTGCTTCAGTCGGCTTTGATTTATACTCTCAAATGCTGAGCGATGAAGTGGCGAAGCGCAAAGCGGAGCTGGATGGCATCGTTATGGAGGAGCAGCAAGATTGGACGACGCTAATCGATCTGAATATTGATGCCTATTTGCCCGGGGATTATATTTATGATAGTATTCAAAAGATTGAAATATATAAAAAAGTTGCCGGCCTTACTTCGCTTGATGAAGTTGAGGGATTGCGTGATGAGTTGGTCGACCGCTTTGGTGAGCCGCCGCTTGCAGTGCTGCAATTGCTAGCTGTGTCGCGCTTGAAATGGTACGCGAAGCAGTATGGCTTTGAAGCGCTCTCCCAACGTGGAGATGATGTGCAGCTGAAGGTGCATCCTTTGGCAGAGGCGCGTCTTGACCGCAAAAAGCTGGCTACTGTGGCAACTAGTATCGACAGACGATTCGTCGTAGACCAAAATGTCAACGGTCCAATTAAGTTACAAGCTCGCGGCTACGATGGAATGCAACTCTTGATGAAGCTGGAGCAATTGATGCAAGAAGCAAAAGATGCAATAAAATCGAAGGGAGAACTCCAAAATGTCACAAAATAATGCTAAACGTTCCTGGAAAGGGATGTTGATGACACTAACGCTTGTATTCGCACTTGTCGTAACAGGCTGTGGAGCTGGTTCTGAAAACAACGCTGGAGAGACTAAAGAAGGCACAAAGACAGAAGCTAAGAAAGACACAAGCAAAGTGGTTGCTACGTATGAAGGCGGCCAACTTACAGAGAATGAGTTCAATAAAGAAATTGCAATCCGTTCTATTTTCGACCCGCAATCTGCACAATTGCTGCAAATTGAGCAATTCCGCGAGCATTTTGCAAAAGAAACGATCGCTTATAAATATCTAGCTGAGAAAGCAACAGATAAGGCGAAAGATGAAGGAAAGAAAAAAGCGAACGAGCAAATCGACGCAATTAAAAAACAGCTTGGCGATGAGCAGTTCAAAAAAATGCTTGAAGCTCAAAAAGTAACAGAAGCTGAAATGAGAGATTTCACAACCCGCATCTTGACGGTTGTAGCAGATATGAATCAAAAAGTAACTGACGAGCAGTTGAAAGCTGAGTTCGAAAAAGTTAAGAACGAAATGACGACAGCAAGTGTGCGTCACATCCTTGTACAATTCAAGCCTGAAGGTGGTAAAGAGCGTACAAAGGAAGAAGCATTGAAAATTGCTAAAGGATACGAGGCTCGCCTGAAGAAGGGTGAAGACTTCGCGAAGCTTGCTGGCGAAGTATCCGAAGATGGTGGTTCTAAGGCAAATGGTGGCTTGTATGCAGATGCACAAGTGGGCCAATGGGTACCTGCTTTTAAAGAAGCGGCATTGACGTTGAAAATTAACGAGATCTCTGCGCCAGTTGAGACAGAGTATGGCTATCATGTTATGCGTGTCGAAAAGCGTACAGAGAAACAGTTTGATAAGTTGACAGAGGAAGAAATGAACATGGTGCGTGCAACTGCTGCTACGCAATACATGGACAAGTTCATGAAAGATGAGTTGCCAAAACTTATCAAGAAAATGGAACTTCCTCCTGTGCCACAGCCAGAAACACCTAAAGCTGAGGAGCCTAAGACGGAGCAACCTAAAACAGAGCAGCCAGCTGATAATAAAGAAGCGGACAAGCCTGCTGCAGGTTCAGAAGCGGACAAGCCAGCTGAAGAGGCAGACAAAAAATAGTTCTATAGACCTATGTGTGAATAAATATTACTACATGGTTCTAAATAATCGACAGCCATCCTTTTGCCAAAGGATGGCTGTTTTCTTGTGTAACAAAAGGGAAAACATAAATATGTAACAAGATAGCACCTAAAAATTGTCTACTCATAATAGACGTAAATGCATTCCAGGTAAACACTCTATTGATTGAAATTGGTAACATTGTTGATTTATCGGTATAAAACTTACGTTATTTATGCAAGAATGTAAAAAAATCGTCCTCCAAAGGTGGACATTTTTGGGATAATCGAGTAAGATGTCAAAGGTGGATTTTTGAAAGGGATACTTGACCAATTTTCTGGTTTTTTCATAAATGATAGATCAATATGTGAAAACTTTTTGAAAACAGCAATGTTTTTTGTCGCACAGTGTCGAAAAATGTGATTTTATTTGTAACCTGGATCAGTTTCCCTACGTATTATGAAGTATGTATAAGAACATGGAGGCAGTTGAATACTATGGTCAGTTTAACAGTCCATATCGTTATCGCCTCTGATTACCAATAATACTTAAGCAAGTCCTAACCACACACAATTGTGAAAGCGAGGCATATATGTCATGAAAGCTACTGGTATTGTTCGTCGTATTGATGATCTTGGACGTGTCGTTATCCCTAAGGAAATTCGTCGCACGTTGCGCATCCGCGAGGGAGATCCGCTTGAGATCTTCGTTGACCGTGATGGAGAAGTAATCTTGAAGAAATATTCTCCAATTGGTGAGTTGGGCGACTTCGCTAAGGAGTACGCAGAATCTCTTTATGAGAGCACAAACCATATTACACTTATTTCTGACCGTGACACTGTAATTACAGTAGCTGGCGGATCCAAGAAAGAATTTTTGGACAAGCAAATCGGCATGTTGTTGGAAAACTGCATGGAAAACCGCAAGACTGTTACAGAAACAAATGCAGGTACTTATGAAATCGTAAAAGATAGCAGTGAGACATTGTCTTCCTATGTTATCGCTCCAATTATCTCTGGTGGAGACCCAATTGGTACAGTTGTATTGATGAACAAAGATGAGTCCGTGAAAATGGGACTTTTGGAACAAAAAATGGCTGAGACAGCTGCTGCTTTCTTGGGCAAGCAAATGGAACAATAAGATTCCATTAATGAAACAGTCAGAAGAACACTCCCATTTTAAATGATGAGTGGTTCTACCTATACTTAAGCAAATTAGACTCCTTGTCGTAAGCGAGCGCGAAGGCGCAAACGTTCATGCGGCGGGAGTTTTTTTGCATGTTACAGCACAAATCTATACAGGTGATTGAAATAGTTGACATGTTATCAGCTTGCAAAGGGCGGTAATATAGGATTTGTAGAGGTATTTACATATGTGTACGTATAAAGCAGTCTGCACTGACACATGTTGAAGATATAAGAACACTCACAGGAGTGCTGTAAAGCTCGATATAACTGACAGTTTATCTCTTGAAGAGCGTTGTTGGTGGACGTGGGCAGTGTAAATGCTTATAATACTTCACGAAATGATTCGAACTTTATTAAAGGCGTGATTGGTCGTGAAGAAACAACATACGGCCCATACAGGGGTTGTTGTACAGGGAGCCTTATTGCTGGGCTTGGCTACCGTAACCTCCAAACTGCTTGGAACTTTGCAGAAAATACCACTGCAAAATATTGCGGGCGATGGTGTGTTTGGCATTTATAACACGGTATACCCGTTCTATATTTTATTAACGGTCATTGCAACAGCAGGCATTCCTATAGCAGTAGCTAGGTTAGTTGCAGATGCGGAAGCTGCTCACGATCGGACAGGCACGTATCAAATAGCTGCTGCGGGCCTCACCATGATGTCTATAACTGGTGTCGTCGGTTTTGTGGCTATGTATATGGGAGCAGGAAATATTGCCGGTTGGATTGGCAATATGCATACGGAGGCAGCGATTCGTGCATCGTCATATGCGATGCTGATACTGCCGATATTAGCGGTTCTGCGCGGCTATGATCAAGGTCGGGGCCGCATGGCAACCACAGCTGTATCGCAGGTTGTGGAGCAGACGGCTCGTGTCATCGTAATGATTGTGCTGCTGCTTGTCTTATATGTTTATGAGTCGACCGAAGCAGAATTAGCTGCAGGTGCTGCATTTGGTTCATTTGCTGGTGCCTTATTTGCCTTTATGGTGCTCGTTATTACTATGGTACGGAGGAGATGGAAATCCGTACAGCATATGCGAGCTACAGGTACGATTCAGGCACCTACGATAAGGAATTCGATATCGGATATGTCTGGTGTTTGGCTGTGGATGAGGCGCCTCGCATGGACGGCACTGCCTATTTGCCTTGGCGCTGTCGTAGTGCCCATGATGAATGTTGTAGATACGTTCACGCTTCCACGTTTGCTTAATGAAAGCGGAGCAAGTGAGCTGGAGGCGATGGAGCAATTTGGTGTATATAGCCGGGCATTTCCGTTGGTTCAGCTCGTGACGATGGTTGCTAGCTCGCTGGCGGTGGGGCTTGTGCCAGCGCTAGTTCTAGCTCAGCGGAGTGGTGACGCTAAGCAGGTGCAAAGCTTGACGGCGGCCGCGATGAAGTGGACGTGGCTGCTTGCCGCTGCTTCTGCGGTCGGATTGATCGCCTTAGCGGCGCATGTAAACGCCGCTTTGTATATGGAGGACAAGGGCACGCTTGTATTCGTGCTGGTGGCCTGTACAGCGCTGCCAGGCGCCCTGCAAGCGGTATGTGCCGCGATGCTGCAGGGTGTCGGCGCTGTTGCTGCACCAGCGCTGCATCTGCTGGTAGCGGCGCTGGTGAAGGTGAGCCTGAACGTTTGGCTTGTGCCGACGTTTGGCTTGGAAGGCGCGGCATTGTCCGCGCTGGCATCGCTTAGCCTTGCAGCGCTGCTAGGAGCACGCTCGCTTGCGCGTGCAGGCGGCGCAGGCCCTAGCGTATGGGCCTGGGGCTCAGCTCGCTTAGCGCTGGCGCTAGCCGCTATGGGCGGCGCAGTGTGGCTAACGGCCACTGCGGTTGCCCACCTTTGCGGCGGTGGCCGTGGCGGTGCCAGCGCGGCTACTGCCATAGGCGTCCTGCTCGGCGCGCTGTTGTTCGGCGCGCTTGCAGTGACGCTGCGGCTTGTGCGGCCGGCTGAGCTTGCCGCACTGCCGAAAGTAGGCCGGCGTCTAGCTGCGCTGGCCACGCGCTTAACGCGCGATAACTAGGCTGCACAGCGCGGTAATGCTTTTGCGCAAAAGCATGTGCACAGCAAAACTTTCAGCGTATGTATACCTGAGCTCTCGCGGCTTGCCTCTACAAGTCGCGAGAGCTAGCGCTTACGCGCCTAAACATTAGCTCACGCGCACCGCTTATACGGTGCGCTATAGCTTATTTCTACTACCTTTAGCCCAAGAAGGAGGCTGCATTCACGATGAGCGGACAAATAATCGCCGTCGGCCTAGGCTCCGGCGACGAGAGCCAGCTGACGCTTGGCATTGCAAGGCAACTGCGCGACGCAGCACATCTATACCTTCGTACAGAAGACCATCCTGTCGTTGAATGGATTCGTGCAGAAGGCATCTCGTATACAACCTTTGATAGCGTGTATACGGAGCATGAAAGTTTCCCAGCAGTTTATGATGATATCGCAGAGCGGCTTATTGCTAAGGCACTTACTACAGAAGGTACAATTGTTTATGCAGTGCCAGGGCATCCTCGTGTGGCTGAATCGACAGTCAGCCTGCTATCGGAACGCTGTCCATCTAAAGGGATTGAATTAACCGTACTTGGGGGAGAAAGCTTCCTCGATCAAGCCTTTGTTCGACTTGGTTTTGACCCTATTGATGGCTTCCAATTGCTTGATGCAACGATGCTAAATCCAGCCTCCATATCTCCGCGTTTGCATATCGTCATCGGACAGGTGTACGATATGTTTACAGCTTCAGATGTGAAGCTTAGTCTCATGGAAGTATACCCCGATGACTATGAGGTTGTTGTAGGACATGCACTAGGTGTCCCTGGGGCAGAACAAATTGTTCGCGTGCCGCTGTATGAGCTTGATCGCGTAGAAGGATATGGAAATCTGTCTCTCATTTATGTTCCGCGAACAGAAGATGAAGCCGTACGCAATAGGACATTTGAACGATTGCATGAAATCGTCGGTATTTTACGGAGTCCGGATGGTTGTCCATGGGATCAGGAGCAGACGCATCTATCCATTCGGAAAAATTTAATTGAAGAAACGTACGAAGTGTTGGAGACGATTGATGATGATGATCCGACTGCAATGCAGGAGGAGCTCGGAGATCTGATGCTCCAAATTATGCTTCACTCCCAAATGGAAGAAGAAGTGGGCAGCTTTACGGTATATGATGTCATTCAAAGCTTGAATGAGAAGCTGCTCTTCCGTCACCCGCATGTATTTGGCGACAAATCAGCAAATGATGCTGAAGCTGCGCTCAAAAATTGGGAGCAAATGAAAGCAGAAGAGAAGCGTTTGAAAGGGACCGATCAGGCTGCTACATCTGTTCTAGACGGTATACCACGCGATATTCCAGCACTTATGAAAGCTTACAAAATCCAGAAGAAGGCATCAAAAGTTGGATTTGACTGGGAGCGTGTAGAAGATGTACTTGACAAAGTAGCAGAAGAATTGCAAGAATTGCGAGAGGCTATTCTTTCAGACGACACGAGTCAAGAGGATACGCTGCTAGAGCTGGGCGACTTGTTGTTCGCTGCTGTCAATGTATCGCGCTTTATCGAGGGAGACCCAGAAGAAGCTCTTACAGGCACGAATCGCAAGTTTGTAAAAAGATTTCGCTATATAGAAGAGCAACTTCGTATAAAGGGAAAATCTTTTGACCAGACTGATTTACTAGAAATGGAGAAGTGGTGGCAGGAAGCTAAACTGATAGAATCGTAATCCAAGCGAGCGCTGGCTCTTATCATTCTTTAATTTTCGTCAAATTTCGAAAAAGTCCCGTGCTTGGGGAGGAATTTACTAATTAAGCAAGAATACATACATGCAACGTATTTCATATTGCTTAATAGTAAAGACGATTGCAGGTTTGCGGTTGCCGCAACAACTCTATTATTGATTTAAAAAATTGGGAGGCCAATAGACATGAACAAAACAGATTTGGTGAACAACATTGCAACGAAAAGCGGTTTGACTAAGAAAGACGTAGAAGCAGTATTGAACGGTTTCTTCGGCGAAGTAACTGACGCACTTGTTAAAGGTGACAAAGTTCAATTGATCGGCTTCGGTACATTCGAAACTCGCAAACGCGCTGGCCGTACTGGTCGCAACCCGCAAACAGGTAAAACAATCGAGATTCCAGAATCCACAATTCCTGCATTCAAAGCAGGTAACAAGCTTAAAGAAGCAGTTAAGTAATGAGACTCGATAAGTTCCTGAAAGTATCTAGACTCATCAAGCGACGTACTGTCGCTAAAGATGTATCTGGACAAGGGCGCGTTGTGTTGAATGGCCGCGAAGCGAAGCCTAGCAGTGCCGTAAAAGTAGGCGACGAAATTATGGTTCAGTTCGGGCAGAAATACGTAACGGTTCGTGTTGAGCGTCTCCAAGAGACGACCAAGAAGGATGAGGCCGCTGGCATGTATACGCTGCTGCGAGAGGAACCGATTCCAAAGCAAGATGACTTTGGATGGTAAATGAGTAATGAATAGAGGCAATCGTGATGCTGTTGGAAGGCGGCTCACGATTGCCTTTTTTGCTCTATACCGTACTTTAGTAGCATAAGATATGAAGGGTAGCAGATGTTTGCGATGGTATGTTATACTGACCCTTACAACTTCATCAAATCCGTACGTATGCGTACGGGAGAGGTTCGCAATCTCCCTCTATAAAAAACTAAGGCCACAGCATGGGAAAGGGTGAAATTTTCACTCGTTTTGTGCTGTATTTGTTGACGTTTAGTTAAGGAGATGTGCAATGCGCATCTCCTTTTTTGCGTCTACATAGCAGGTCTGCCTTTCTCCGACTGAGGGAACCGAAAGGATGAGACAATCAAGATGAAACAAGACAAAGCGGTCGTTGTATTCAGCGGCGGTCAAGACAGCACAACCTGTTTGTGGTGGGCGTTACAGCAATTTAAAGAAGTTGAGGCTATTTCATTTGACTATGGCCAACGGCATCACACGGAGCTGAAGCATGCTACTCGTATCGCAGAAGAGTTGAATGTTCGACATCGCATTTTGGATATGTCGTTGCTTAATCAGCTGGCTCCAAATGCACTTACACGTAGCGATATGGAAATTGAGCATGAAGATGGGGAACTGCCGAATACATTTGTTGACGGGCGCAACTTGCTTTTTATTTCCTTTGCGGCGGTCTATGCGAGGCAATTAGGTGCGAAGCATCTAATCGTAGGCGTGTGTGAAACGGACTTTAGCGGTTATCCAGACTGTAGAGACGTATTTATTAAGTCATTGAACGTAACGCTTAATTTATCGATGGATACGAGCTTTGTTATTCATACGCCGCTTATGTGGCTTGATAAGGCGCAAACTTGGCGCATGGCAGATGAGTTGGGAGCGCTCGACTTCATTCGCGAAAAGACGGTTACGTGCTACGAAGGCTTAGTTGGGGATGGCTGTGGAGCATGTCCAGCATGCAAATTGCGCCGGGCTGGTCTGGATGCCTATTTAAAAGAGCGGGACCAGAATTGTGCACCTAGGCCGCAAGCTCAAGAGTGCTCAGCTGCCACATCTGAAACGGTGGAGGCGAGTCGATGAAACAGCCAGGGGCATTTCGTATCGTTGATCAGCTTCAGCGCTATGGTGTAGATATTGAGGAGCAGCAGCTGCGCTATAAGCAGAAGCGGGTCATGGTCAGCAAGGCATTTACATTTGACGCTGCGCATCATTTACATGCTTACGAAGGCAAGTGCAAAAACTTGCATGGGCATACGTACAAAGTTGAATTTGGTATTAGCAGCATGATTAACGACATTGGTCTAGCGATTGATTTCGGTGACATTAAACATATATGGAAAGAGCGGATCGAGCCTTATTTGGATCACCGTTATTTAAATGAGACGTTGCCGCCTATGAACACAACCGCAGAAAATATGGTGATTTGGCTGTTTGAGCAGATGGATGCTGCATTAGTCGTAGAGCCATATAAAAGTGGATGTATAGGTGGCAGAACAGAATTTGTTCGATTGTATGAAACCCCGACCAGCTATGCGGAAGCTAGACGGGAGTGGATGATGGAATGAGTGAGAAAGAACAAGAGCTGCGAGATAGGGGGAAGCAGAAGGAATGCCTCCCCGTGCTCGAAATTTTTGGCCCTACCGTACAGGGAGAAGGCTTGCTTATTGGGCAAAAGACGATGTTTGTACGAACGGCAGGCTGTGATTACCGTTGTTCTTGGTGTGATTCTGCATTTACGTGGGATGGAAGCGCCAAAAATGACATACAGATGCTCACAGCGGAGCAAGTATGGGAGCAGTTGCAGCAGCTAGCGGCAGGACGATTTAATCATGTGACGATATCTGGAGGCAACCCAGCATTGCTGCCACAGCTTGATGCGCTTGTCCGTCTTTTGCAACAGCGAGGCATTCGCACGGCTGTTGAAACACAGGGCTCCAAGTGGCAGCCATGGCTTGCAGGGATAGATGATGTAACCGTGTCTCCGAAACCGCCTAGTTCAGGCATGGATACAGATTGGAAACGGCTCGACGAAGTCATGGGCTATTTAGCTCGTGCCGAGCGAACAGCGGTATGTTTGAAGGTTGTTGTGTTCAACGAACAAGATTTTCGTTATGCCATTGCCGTTCATGAACGCTATCCCAACGTACCATTCGTTCTTCAAACGGGTAACGATGCCGTACAGGCTGATGACGATATGGTGTTAGTAGAAAGCTTGCTGCGACGTTATGAATGGCTAATTGAGCAAGTGTCAGCAGAATCAAGGTTGAATGACGCTAGGGTACTCCCTCAGTTGCATACGCTTGTATGGGGGAATAAGCGCGGAGTATAAGTTTCTAGATAGTCTGTAATTTCAAAGCAATATTTCCGATAAATAAAGGAGTATGAATCATGACAATGGCAGGACGCACGGAAGCAGAGCTTCCACTAACTCATTTGGGTCAACATACAACGTATAAGTCTACTTATGCACCAGAGGTGCTAGAGTCTTTTCCAAATAAACACCCATATCGTGACTATTTCATTAAGTTCAACTGTCCGGAGTTCACCAGCTTATGTCCGATTACAGGACAGCCCGATTTTGCGACCATTTATATTAGCTACATTGCAGATGAGCGCTGTGTAGAGAGCAAGTCTCTAAAGTTGTATTTGTTTAGCTTTCGCAATCAAGGTGATTTCCATGAAGACTGTGTCAATATTATTATGAATGACTTAATTAAGCTCATGGATCCGCGGTATATAGAAGTGTGGGGCAAGTTCACACCGCGTGGTGGGATTTCGATAGACCTTTACTGCAATTATGGCAAACCAGGCACGAAGTATGAGCAGATGGCTGAGCAGCGTTTAATGCAGCATGACCTATATCCTGAAAAGGTCGACAATCGATAGTGTAGAATCGTTCAACGTATATAGAGTTCTATTTCTGCTCCCCTCCTTCATAGGTTAATAAAGAGAAGGAGGGGTACATGCCATGTTAGAACCGAACAAGGCTGGCAAGCGGCAAGAAATTAAGATGATGAATCGAAAAGTATTAGAAATCAGTGGCGTGAGCAATGTCGAAAGCTTTGATAGTGAGGAATTTCTGTTGGAGACCGACAGCGGGTTCTTAACGATCAAAGGCCATAATCTGCATATTAAAAATTTGAGCTTGGAACAAGGCCTTGTAGCGATTGAAGGCGTGGTCAACTCCCTGACCTATTTGGACGCGAATCAAACGGATAAATCAAAAGGCTTTTTTGGGAAGTTGTTTAAGTGAGCCTCTCTCTGCATAGCCAGTGGATAACAATGCTATTTATGTTCGTTAGCGGGCTTACACTTGGTATCGCTTATGATGCTAGTCGAGTTGTTGCAGGACAGCTTCGCATCCCTCGATGGATATTACCCGTTATGGACATCCTATACTGGATAGCAGCCACTTGGTTTGTCTTTCATATGCTCATTAAGGGCAATCAGGGAGAGTTTCGGTTCTACGTTATACTTGGACTGGCTGTGGGTGCGTGGGCTTATGTCGTTTTGTTCAGCCGCGTGACGGTTATTGTTGTAAACTGGCTTGTCCAAACGATAAAAGTAATCGTGCGAATGGTACAAAAGCTGCTATATATTACGGTCTTTCTCCCCTTGAAAGGGGTCGTGTTTTTCATATATTATATATTCCGTATATTGGTAAAGACGGCTACATTCCTCGGAAAAGTTGTGCTAAAATGTATTCAGCCCTTATGGTGGCTGCTGCAATGGTTGTTGCGCCCGCTTGTAGAGCCGGTATGGCGTCGCCTTGGCATGACTGAGCGACTGATTCGTCTTAAGCAATACGGGGGAAGAAGAGTAAGAGCTGCTTCACGATTGTGTAGACGGGCAACAACATGGTGTGCAAAATGCTGGAACCAATTGCGCAACTGGCCTAACCGGAACAACCAAGCTTGAAAGGGGGACAACCTATGCGAGACTACCGGAAAGATAATAAGAGCAGCCGTTCAACAGCACGAATGACATCAAACAGATCCAATACGGGGGCACCTTCTGGTGTGCATAAGACAGTGAAGCGTCGTCTTCAACTGTGGCTGTTGTTCATGGTCGTGTTCTTGGGTTGGGCAGGGTATACGTATGTCAGTCAAATTTTCCAATTAGAGGACATGCAGAAAGAATATGCCCAGAATGAGGTCGAGAAAAAGAAAGCGGAACAGATTCGTAATGATCTTCAACATGAAGTGAATCGACTGGATGACCCTGAGTATTTACTTGATATTGCACGCAGCAAAGGTATGACTTTGCCAGATGAGCGACTAATTCGTACAGAGGAAGAATAGGCTCACAATCGGGACATGCGTCAGTTGACCAAACTTGCGCCATTACAGTATAATCACGACATAAGCTGTACGCTGCATATGATATACAGAGCTCGTTGTACATGAATGATTTGCAGTGAGCAAAAGTTCTGTTTATTCAGAGCAATGTGCCGTTTAACATTTTAAGGGAGGAACGTTTTATTCTATGACAATTGAAGTGGGCACCAAGTTAGAAGGCAAAGTGACAGGTATTACGCATTTCGGAGCGTTCGTTGATCTGTCGGGAGGTGTCACGGGACTGGTTCACATCTCTGAGATTGCCGATAACTACGTCAAGGACGTCAATGACCATCTGAAGATCGACGATGTCGTTATGGTCAAAGTTATTAACGTCGATAAGGACGGTAAGATCGGTTTGTCTATTAAGCAAGCGGTCGATAAACCTGCAACTGAACAGCAACGACCACCAAGAGGTCCACGTACGGATCGTCCAAGTGGCGGCGGCGGCAGAGAAGGCGGAGGAAGACCAGGAGGATTTGGGAATCGGGATCGGGGAGGACGTAGACCGTCATATAACACCCCTTCTTTTGAGGATAAAATGTCACGTTTCCTTAAGGACAGCGAAGAGCGCATTTCATCGCTCAAGAAGAACACAGAAGGCAAACGCGGTGGCCGTGGCGCTCGCCGAGTGTAGTCCGGTTTAAGTTTACCGCATTCCATATATAGCACACAGAACCGCTGAGAGTTTATCCTCTCAGCGGTTTTTCTTTGCATAAATAACCCAAAATATGCGATGCATCTCCTAATATGGGGCACTTTTTAGGGAAAAGCCCCGTCCGCGCGTAAAAGTAACGACAACGATTGAAGTGACAAAGTGTCACAACACTACTTTTGTCGTCCTACTCACTCTTTGCGACAGCTTCTCCCTTGAAAATTTGCAAGATCAAGGCGTTTTGCCGTTCATGGGTGAAGCAGATTGCGACAAATAGGTCGCGCTCCTAATGGTCAACGCGTATAGGGTGAGGGCTAAAACCCCTTGACGCATCTATAATCGACGGCTGCGCGCTAGTGGCTCAGTACGTGTCGGAAACTTTTTGGTATACAAGATCATGTTCTGACAAACGTTTCCTATTTGTCTATCTATAATAAGAGACACAAATTAAGAGATTAGGTGGTGCATCGAACATGAGCAAGACGAAAGTGATTCCTTTTCCAGTTAATAGATTGAATGAGGCATTCCAACAGCATGCTACTACATTGGAAGCCGGGGCTAAGCGTTGGCGTTATGAACGGTTTAAGCAATTGATCGGCACGCGCAAATGGACCATTATCATTCTATGTGTTGGATTTTTACTAGGAAGAGCGGTCATCTTAGAAGACTTGTTCCCGTTTGCTTCTGCCTTTTTTGCAGTTATGTATTTTACAAGGCCGGAAATGGCCATATGGAGCGGAACAGCTGTATTGGCGGGCAGCTTGTTTGCCTCAGAACCGACGACTGTCATGATTGCTATGCAGCTTCTCGTTATCGTTCTTTTACAGCGTGGTTTAAAGTCCTATGAGAAATCAGAGTTAAACTATGCCCCATTTATGGTATTCGGTGCTAACTTACTCGTTCACTTATTTATGACGTTTGTCGTGGATCGTTTCACTTGGTACGGTTTCGCAATGGACGTTACCGATGCGATGCTCGGCTTTATGCTGACACTTGTATTTGTTCAGGCACTGCCAGTCCTCACGCTATCTAAGCGTAACTACACACTTCGTATTGATGAAGTTGTCTGCCTCATGATTCTGCTCGCCTCACTAATGACAGGAGCAGTTGGCTGGATCATACAAGGACTCCAAGTTGACCATGTATTGTCCCGTTATCTCGTCATGCTCTTCGCCTTCGTTGGCGGTGCTCCGCTTGGCGCATCAGTAGGGGTTGTGCTGGGGCTCATCTTGAGCTTGGCTGCACCAGGTTCGATGATGCAAATGAGCCTATTGGCATTTGCCGGCTTGTTAGCTGGTTTAATGAGGGAAGGCCGGCGCTGGGCAGTTGCGTTCGGCATGCTATTGGGAACTGCCATCTTATCCGTTTACTTGGGCCCTTCGACAGGAGCACTGACTTCAACATGGGAAACGATCGCAGCAGCGACCTTGTTTCTACTTACCCCACGCGGATTAACTTTAACCTTAGCCAAATATATACCGGGGACACAGGAACATCTCAAGTCCCAACATGAATATGCAAAAAGAGTTAGAGATATGACAGCTGAACGTGTAATGCAGTTCTCTGAGTTATTCCAGCAGCTATCCAAAAGCTTCAATCAGCTCACTGGATATGGAGAGATGCGCCGTAAAGAGGAGGAATACAATTCGTTCATTGCGGCTGCGTGCGATAAGACATGCAGTGGCTGCCCGCGTCAAAATGCTTGCTGGAGCAGTAAGTATTTACAAACGGTCACATGGATGAATGAAATGCTGCATGCCGTGGAGGAGGAGCCTGATTTCCGTGAACGGCAAATTCCAAAACGATGGAAAGATGCCTGCCCTAAAGCAGGACAAGTGCTGCATGTCATGAAGGATCAAGTGGAGCGTTATCGATCGGATCAAGTGTGGCGCAAGCAAATTCAAGATAGCCGCACGTTCGTATCTGAGCAGTTAGCGGGTGTATCCAAAGTAATGGATGATCTTGCCCAAGAGATTCAGCGGGAAGGGCGAGAAATGTTTATGCAGGAAGAACAAATCAGGCATGCGATGGAGGAGTTGGGTCTGTCTGTTCATCACGTAGATATTTTATCGCTTGATAGAGGTCATGTGGAAATAGAAATGGTTCATTCATTTACGGAAGGTTACGATGAGTGCCGTAAATTAATTGCGCCTTTATTGTCGGATATTTTAGGAGAACAAATATCAGTTCGAGATGAACGATCAACGGCTGTGGAGGGAGAAGGACTTGTAACATTTGTATCTGCAAAATCATTTGAAGTAGCAGTAGGTGTAGCCGCAGCAGCCAAAGGAGGAGGAATGCTATCTGGCGACAGCCATCATGCTGTGGAGCTTGGTGGAGGAAAATATGCGGTTGCATTGAGCGATGGAATGGGGAATGGGGAGCGAGCCCAATTAGAGAGTAGTACAGCGCTAACTGTGTTATCTCAGCTGCTGCAGTCCGGCATGGATGAGAAGCTAGCTATTCAATCTGTGAATTCGATCCTAATGGTTCGTTCACCAGAGGAGGTATATGCGACGGTCGATCTTGCCGTCATCGATCTCTATTCTGCACAAACTACGTTGATGAAAAGTGGATCTATTCCGAGCTTTGTGAAGAGTGGAGGAGATGTTCATGCGGTAGCGATCGGCAATTTACCACTTGGTATTTTACAAGATATAGATGTAGAGGCCATGCACATGACACTGAAGCCTGGAGATTTGCTCATCATGATGTCAGATGGCGTCTATGATGCACCAGGTCCGGCGCTTAATAAAGATATTTGGCTGAAGCGACTTATTGCGGAGATGGAGACGGACGATCCGCAGGAAATTGCAGACGTGCTCCTTGATACGGTTGTTCGCTATTCCCAAGGCGATATTGTTGATGATATGACAGTTGTTGTTGCACGCCTTGATCGTCATATACCGCAATGGGCAACCTTACAATGGTCAGGAGGGGAGAAGCAGTTCGAGCGTCCTCTTACAGTAAGTTAGATAATAGAAGGTTATAGAAGGTGATATAAGGTTAAAGCTCTCTCTATTCGGCAACACTAGTAGCGAAATAGAAGCTAGTAATTATCGATAGGAGGGCAATACCTATGTTAAAACAAATACTACTTATTACGGATGGCTGCTCAAATGTTGGGATTCAGCCAGCAGTGGCAGCGGCACAGGCACGTGAGGCTGGTATTGCAGTAAATGTAGTGGGAATTGTAGACGATGGTACCATTGGCGAATATGGAGCGGCTGAAATAGAAGAGATTGCTAGAATGGGGGGCGGTGTTAGTCGAGTCGTAAATCAAAGGAATCTGTCCTATACGATCCAGCAGATGACTCGTAAGACGGTTGTCCAAACGATTCATCAAGTTGTTAATCATGAGTTGAAGCATATTTTAGGAAGGCAGGAGGGAGGGACGTCTGTGGAAGCATTGCCACCTTCGCAGCGAGCCGAGGTGGTTCGGGTTATGGATGAAATGAGCGAGCAATCCGCCTTGAGAGTTGCTTTGCTTATTGATGCAAGTGCAAGTATGAAGCCCAAGCTTCCGTCTGTGGAAGAGGCGATACGTGATTTGATGCTTAGTTTACAGGCACGTCAGGGGAAAAGTGAGATTGCTGTGTTTCACTTTCCGGGTAATCACAGTGATGAGCCGGCTAAGTTGGATGTCGATTGGGTAAGTGATTTGAGTAAAATGAAGCGACTGCTGCATCGAATTCCGATGCGAGGAACGACGCCTACAGGTCCAGCCCTCTTGCATGTGCTGGACTATTGCCAATATGATAGTAGTTATAATCATAGTGAACAATACGGCGACATACCTGCTCGCCAACATGAATATGGATCGGACGGGGTATGGAGTGACTACGTCTTATAATCGGAACAATAGAAATCTTCAAATGAAGCAGCTGCGTAACGAAAAGCTTAGCACAGGTGCTGTCATTACAGGATTATGGAATAAACGAAGCTATCGCATTGATCGATGCCTCGGACAAGGCTCTAATGGAGTCGTTTATCTTGTCGCAGCGTTAGCTGAGGATGAGAGTGTTAAGACGGGGAGTACTCGTTATGCGTTGAAATTAGGGGCTGATACGATCGAGTTTCAGTCGGAGATCAATGCTATACGTACTTTGGAGCTTGGGCTCAATCAGGGGTTGAATCATCATCGAGGCAGCCCCCACCTCCCCTATTTCATAGAAGCAGATGACTGGGAAGCGGGAGTCGGTAAGCGCCCTTTCTATGTGATGAGATATATATCAGGGCAATCTGTGCAGTCGTTTGTAAGTAGTAGAGGCTCTGACTGGTTCGGGCCATTGTGTGGCCAAGTACTGGAGCGGCTAGTAGCGCTACATGAGCAAGGCTTTATTTTTGGTGATTTGAAGTTGGAGCATATTAAGGTCAAGCCAAATGGTGACGTAGATCTGATCGATTACGGCGGGCTTACTCAGTTAGGGAAAAGTGTTAAGCAATTTACGGAATGGTATGATCGTGGATTCTGGAATGCTGGTTCTAGAGCGGCTGACGTCGGCTATGATCTGTTTTCGTTTGCCGTAATGACGGTCCATTTATGTCAGGACAGTGCATTTAAGCGAGTCATGAAGGGCTCTCTCCCGCAGACCCGTCAGATGGATGAGCTGCTTCATATCATTGACTCGAATGCTGTCCTCATTCCTTATCGAGAATGGTACTATAAGGCATTGTCAGGTAAATTCAGTGATTCAAGAAGGGCTTTTCAAGAATGGCAGCGAATAACAAGGCAAGTAGGGCGAACGATACCGCGTAGACCTATACCCACTCCAAGTTGGTTAAAATGGTCATTCGGGGTCTCTATTCTTTTATTGTTAATCAGTATCGGATATTGGGCTTGGCATGAGCGTTGGTTACAAGATCTGCTGATGTCATGAGTATGTAATTAAAATTTATGAACGGATGAATAAACCATAATAGTATTGGTTAATAGGCTGGAGGACCAACAATGACAGCAAGCAAGTCAAATCATACGGAGGGATGGGCGCATTGGATTGAGGAAAGGGTACAGTTGCTACAGCAGAACTGCTTATGGAAGCAAGGGGATAGTGTAGTATTGGCTGTATCTGGAGGTCCAGATTCCATGTTGATGATGCATATGTTTGCTGCCCTACGGCAACATCTAGGTGCTGCCCCTAGGCATGTCATTGTTGCACATGTCCATCATGGGTTTCGGGGAGAAGAATCGGACGCAGAGGCAGAGCTTGTCCGTAGAGAGGCGCAATGGATTGGACTCCCCTGTGAGATCGCAAGGGTAGATGCACCTTCTTACGCAATAGAACAAAAGATGAATGCCCAGGCAGCAGCAAGAGAGCTGCGTTATACATATTTGCGTCAAATCGCAGAAAAACACGGAGCTTCCTACATAGCATTAGCCCATCATGCAGACGACCAAGCAGAAACGGTTCTGATGCGTATTTTGCGTGGGGCAGGGACAGGCGGCTTGTCAGGTATGTCCTGGAGACGGGCAGATGATAGACAAAGTAGCAGCGTCTCTCTTGATACCGCACCTTTATTCCATTACATAAGACCGTTGCTGGATATGCGAAAAAAGGATATTGTCGATATGTGTGAACAAGAGCAAATTCAATATGCTGAGGATAGCAGCAATGAGAAAAGAACGTATTTGCGCAATCGAGTAAGACTGGATATTATGCCATTGCTCGAACAGGAGAACCCTCAAGCTGTACAATCCATTTGTCGAATTGCAGATACGCTCCGAGCTGATCATGATTGGATGGAGCAGGAAGCAAATGCATGGTATAACAGCTATGTTGAGAAGTGGGATGAAGAGACAGGTGTGCATATTTCCAGTGTCAGGAATCATGTTTCGAGGGTCGAGGTATATCAAACGCTCTATGAAGCAGGATGTATCGTGGCACGAGAGGACTTTTTGAAGCTACATGTCGCTTTACAACGTAGATTGATTAAACTAATATTAAATTATCTTTATAAAGTAGCGGATCCGATTGATTATGACACCATTGAGCGCGTTCGACTAGCAACGCTACGTGACGTACCTTCCACTTGGAAGACGGATATAGGCCAAGGCATGGAATGCCGACGTGAATATGGCCAACTGCTCTGGCTACGACCATTTCCCCGCATGGAACAGTTGAATGAGGATCAGACCATAACTTTGCAGCGTCCTGACGAGGCAGGTTGTACGGTCATTCCGTTTCACGCCTCAACGCTTCATTGGCGTATTACATCGCGGAAATCAAGCAGCTCGACAGCAGTTGGGACATATGATGCAGCATTTGATGCAGATGCATTGAAATGGCCAATCTACATACGCACAAGGCAGTCTGGTGACCGGATGAGGATTCAAGGACTAAATGGAAGCAAAAAGGTGCAAGATATGTTCGTCGATGCTAAAGTTCCTGCGTCACTACGAGAGGTTTATCCAATCGTAACAGATTGTAATGGAACGGTACTTTGGGTGCCGGGCATACGTCGCTCTGATCAGGCACTCGTTCAGGTTCATACCGACACAATGCTTTATTTGTCTTTGGAGACTAACATTTAGGTAATGTGCATGGCGGATTCCCGTTATCTTGTATGCAGCGCGGCAGATGACTGCTTGCTGGTTATATGGGTCTATTTCTAATTTTTGTATCGTCTATTGATGTGAATGGCGTATCAAGGTGGAATGGACTACATAAGTATTAGTATTCACTCTAGGAGGGGCCCATCATTGCATAACGACATTGAGAAAGTAGTAATAAGTGAAGAAGAAATTCAGGCGAGAGTAAACGAGTTGGGCGAACAGCTAACTCGCGATTATGCTGGCAAGAAGCCGCTCGTCATTTGTGTACTAAAAGGCGCATTTATATTTATGGCTGATTTGGTTAAGCGCATTGAAGTACCAATGGAAATGGACTTTATGGCTGTTTCCAGCTACGGTGCATCTACAGAATCTTCTGGAGTCGTTCGTATTTTGAAGGACTTGGATGTTTCTGTTGAAGGTCGAGATGTACTCATTGTAGAGGATATTATTGATACAGGGCTTACATTGAGCTACTTGATCAACATTCTAGAGGGACGCAAGGCAGCTACTATTAAAGTAGTAACGTTGTTCGACAAGCCTGCACGACGCTCTGCAAATATGGAAGCTGATTACAAAGGATTTGTACTTCCAGATGAGTTTATCGTCGGCTATGGTCTTGATTATGCTGAAGAATATCGCAATCTTCCTTATATCGGTGTTCTAAAGCCACAAATCTACAGTAAATAATCAGCAGCATGTCACAACTATTTGCTGTTGCGTCGAGTTGTGATGGCGAGACATGCTATGATACAATAATTTCGTGTCTTTGAGAGGAGGTAGGGGATGAGTCGCTTCATCAAGAACTCTGGTTTTTATCTAATTATTTTTCTGGTTGTAGTGGGGATCGCCCAGTTTTTAGGCAGTGGGAAAGAAGCCGCTCACAATCCAAGATACGACCAGTTCCGTAAAGAACTAGCAGCCGGTAATATAGAAGAACTTAAAGTTCAATATGAAGGTCGATCCAACCTAGTCATCGGTAAATATAAGAACATTCCTAAAGATGCCCCTGCAGGGACTAAGTCCAAGGAATTTGTTACTTACATACCGGACACTGATTCGGCTGTAGAAGAGATTACTAAGGCTACTGATACACAGAAGGATCTGAAGGTTGATTGGGTGAAGATGAAGGAGCCTAGCATCTGGCTAACGCTTCTAACTTCCTTCCTTCCGTTAATTATTATGTTCATCCTATTCTTCTTCTTGTTCAATCAAGCCCAAGGTGGCGGCGGCAAGGTTATGAACTTCGGTAAGAGCCGTGCTCGCTTGTACAATGAAGAGAAGAAGAAAGTTACGTTTGAGGACGTAGCTGGTGCAGATGAAGAGAAGCAGGAGCTTGTTGAGGTCGTTGAGTTCCTTAAAGACCCTCGCAAGTTTGCAGCACTTGGTGCACGTATTCCTAAAGGTGTCCTGTTGAACGGTCCTCCGGGAACAGGTAAGACACTTCTTGCGCGTGCAGTAGCAGGTGAAGCGGGTGTGCCATTCTTCAGTATTTCTGGCTCTGACTTCGTCGAAATGTTCGTCGGTGTCGGTGCTTCCCGTGTAAGGGACTTGTTCGAGAATGCAAAGAAGAATGCACCATGTATTATCTTTATTGATGAGATTGACGCAGTGGGTCGCCAGCGTGGAGCTGGGGTCGGCGGTGGTCATGACGAGCGTGAACAAACGCTTAACCAATTGCTTGTTGAGATGGATGGCTTCGGCGCTAATGAAGGTATTATTATCGTTGCAGCGACGAACCGCCCTGACATTTTAGATCCAGCCTTGCTTCGTCCGGGACGTTTTGACCGTCAGATTACGGTAGATCGCCCAGATGTTAAAGGCCGTGAATCTGTGTTGCATGTACATGCGCGCAACAAGCCGTTAGCTAAAGATGTTAACTTGAACACAATTGCGAAGCGGACAACTGGTTTTACAGGTGCAGACCTTGAGAACTTGTTGAATGAAGCAGCGCTTCTAGCCGCTCGTAAGAACCATAAAGAAATTGTTATGCAGGACGTTGATGAGGCAATTGACCGTGTCATCGTTGGTACAGAGAAGCGCAGCCGCATGATTAGTGATCGCGAGAAGCGAATCGTCGCTTATCACGAAGCAGGTCATACGATTATCGGCTACTTCTTGGAGCATGCTGATATGGTTCACAAAGTTACGATTATTCCACGCGGTAAAGCAGGCGGATACGTCATTATGCTGCCGAAGGAAGATCGTATGCTCGTTACGAAGCAAGAGTTGTTGGATAAAGTAACGGGTCTACTCGGTGGTCGTGTCGCTGAAGAAATCTTCATCGGCGAGATCGGTACAGGGGCTTATAGTGACTTCCAACAAGCAACTCGCATCGTACGCAGTATGATTATGGAGTACGGTATGAGTGATAAGCTCGGTCCAATGCAATTTGGTACACGTCAAGGTGAAGTATTCCTAGGTCGTGATCTTGGTCATGAGCAGAACTACTCCGATACGATCGCTTATCAGATCGATGAAGAGATGCAAAGCATTATCAATTCTTGCTACGATATCGCGAGAAACTTGCTTAAGAAGCATGAGCGTGAAGTTCATCTTATCGCTCAGACGCTTCTTGAGAAAGAGACGCTTGATTTCGAACAGATTAAAGAGCTTATCGACAATGGTAAGTTAGCTGATTCGGATACAACATCTGGCGGTCCATCCGTAACATTGAGCAAGAAGGAAACAACGGCTACATCCGAAGATAACGCTGAGAAAGCTCCAACTTCTGTGGAGCAGCCAACGGAATCTAAGGAAGAGCCGCATGTGGATATTCTTCCTCCAGCGGATAACAATCGTACAAGTGATGTGAAGATTAATCTGGTTGGCAAGCCTGATAATGAGGAAAAGCCAGCAGTTAATCTTGAACAAACAACGACGAATGATTCTTCAACTCCTGATGTGGAGAAGAAGGATGAGAATAAGTAAGCAACAGTGGCCTAGCCTGCTGTTCATTTAGGTAAGAGCACGCCCTTTGGGTGTGCTCTTATTTTTATATCTTTCCATAGAAAAAAATTAGTTTTCAGCGCATCAGGGCGGCTGACGTTGATTAAGCGCGATATATCAGGTGATTAGTTATTACTTGAGCTGTATTTGTGAATTGACACACGTACTACCGTTGTGTAAATTAAGTGTTAATGACAAGGCCAAGGAGTGGGTCCTACGTGCAATTGGAAGCATTGGCATTAGCGCGCAAAGAAGAGCAGAATCGCGAGCTGCGCGAGCGGCTTGAGCAGTTGAAGAAAGAAAGAAACGCTATTATTTTAGCTCATTATTATCAGCGAGATGAGATTCAAGAAGTGGCAGATTTTCGAGGGGATTCTTTTTTGTTGGCTCAAAAAGCCGCACAGACAGATGCGGAAGTGATTGTATTTTGCGGGGTTCACTTTATGGGTGAGAGCGCTAAAATACTAGCACCGAACAAAACGGTTATCATTCCTGATGAACGTGCCGGCTGTCCAATGGCAGATATGGTCCATGTTGATGGTCTTCGCAAGTTGAAGGCTCAGCATCCGAATGCTAAGGTGGTTACATATATTAATTCATCCGCTGATATAAAGGCGGAAACCGATATATGCTGTACATCATCCAATGCGGTGAAGGTGATCGAGTCGTTGGATGCGGAAGAAATTATTTGGGTGCCTGACAAGAATCTAGGCCATTATGTACAGCAGAAGACAGGTCGGGAAATGATTATTTGGGAAGGATATTGTAATACGCACGACATGCTTACAGTCAAGGATGTTGTGGAGATGAAAGCTCAGTATCCGAATGCCCAATTCGTCGTTCATCCAGAGTGTCGCCCTGAAGTGGTTGCGATGGGAGACTTTGTAGGCAGCACGACTGCCATACTTGAATATTGTAGAGATTCAGAATGTACAGAATTTATTGTAGGTACTGAGGACGGAACCGGGTATCAGCTTCGTAAAGACAGTCCTCATAAGTCATTCCACTTTGCTACGAAGTATTTGGTATGTCCGAATATGAAGGTGAACAATTTAAAGAAGCTAGTGAAGTGTTTGGAGAACATGGCGCCGCAAATTTATGTGCCGCCACATGTTGCTGAGCAAGCACGGCTATCATTGGAGCGCATGTTACAGGTAAAGTAGCATGCGCTACTCTTCTGTTCAAGCCTATCGTATGTTAGTAGAGGTATAAAGATAGAAGGAGTGAACGGTCATGATACCGCGTTACTTAGTTGATTTCTCTTTAGATACCCTGCCACAAGTGGAGACAGATGTTATTATTATCGGAGCTGGTATAGCTGGTCTATATACTGCTATTTTGGCGAGCAAGCACTATCGGGTAACACTCATTACGAAGAAATCAGTATTCGACAGCAATACGCGTTACGCCCAAGGTGGTATTGCTGCTGTTATCGCAGATGATGATTCGCCATTATATCATCGACAAGACACGCTTTTTGCTGGAGCAGGTCTCTGTGTAGAAGGAGCTGTAGATGCACTTGTACACGAAGGACCTGAAGGCGTAAAAGAGCTTATGAAGATGGGCACGACATTCGACCTTGAAAATGGTGAGCTTGCATTAACCAAAGAAGGCGCTCACAGTCACCGTCGCATTTTGCATGCGCAAGGTGATGCAACAGGCTTTGAAATTGTCCGTGCACTTGCTGATAAAGTAGGAACGATTTCTAATATTGAAGTATGGGATGATCATTTTGCAATAGATCTCATGGTCCATGAGAACGAATGTCGTGGCGCTCTTATTCAACGGCCAACGGGAGAACGTTTATACTTAACTGGGAAGGCAACTGTGCTATGTACAGGCGGCGCAGGACAGATGTATCGCTATACAACTAACCCTGAGGTTGCTACTGGAGATGGGATTGCAATGGCCTATCGAGCTGGTGCAGTTATTCAAGATATGGAGTTTATTCAGTTCCATCCCACAGCCCTCTGTTATCCAGGTGCTCCACGCTTTCTTGTATCGGAAGCTGTGCGTGGTGAAGGGGCAGTTCTCCGCAACATTAAAGGCGAGCGTTTCATGAGCAACTACCATCCGCAGCTCGAACTGGCTCCACGCGATATTGTGGCTCGAGCGATTGTAAGTGAGATGGAAGAGACGAAGTCAACCTTTGTATACTTAGATATGACGCATGAATCAGAAGAGATGGTTAAGCATCGTTTCCCAACTATATATGAAACCTGCCTACAGTATGGGCTCGATTTATCTAGTGATTGGATTCCTGTTGCCCCAGCTGCCCATTATACGATGGGTGGTGTAAAGACAGATTTAAATGGTGAGACCAATCTAACACGATTGTTTGCTTGCGGCGAAGCTTCGTCTACAGGTGTGCATGGTGCAAATCGTCTCGCCAGCAATTCGCTATCGGAGGCAATCGTATTTGGACGCCGAATCGTGGAACGCATCGATACGCTTAATCCTATTTCGGAGTTGAATGCAAAGCTTGAGTATAATGATGGGCGCAAGGACTTGCCGATACAGGCGGTCGTCGAGCGTCGTTTGAAGCTGCAAAAGGTCATGGTTCGTTATGTAGGGCTGCATCGAGATGAACAAAGCCTCAGCAAAGGTCAAGAAGAATTGCAGCGTCAGTTTGGTTTTTTACAAGCTCGATTAACACGTCGGGAAGATTTCGAATTTGCGAATTTACTTACTTGTGCCAAGCTGACCACTGATAGTGCGCAATGGAGGCAAGAGAGTCGTGGTGCTCATTATCGGTTGGATTATCCAGAGCGTAGTGATGAACGTTGGTTGAAGCATACGCTAGTTCAACGGGGACAAGGGATAACAGAGGAGAGAATTGCTCATGTTTAATATCGAACGGCTTATGCTGCGTGATCAAATAACAGCATGGTTACGGGAGGATATTGGTACTGGGGATGTAACGACTGCTTTTACCATTCCTCAAGGCCATCAATCGAAAGGTATTATTCATGCGAAGGAAGAAGGAATCATTGCAGGTCTTCCTGTTGCAGAAGCTGTATTTGAGGTAGTTGATTCTAGTTTGCGATTCCATGCCCTTGTGCAAGAAGGAGATCGTGTTTCCAAAGGGACAGTATTGGCTGAAGTGGAAGGTGATACAGCTAGTATTTTGCAAGGTGAGCGGTTAGCATTGAATATGATGCAGCGTTTATCTGGCATTGCTACTAAAGCATCTTCTTATGTACAAGCGATAATTGATCTTGAAGTTAAACTCGTTGATACTCGTAAGACGACGCCCGGTCATCGTGCATTGGAAAAGTACGCAGTCCGAGTTGGTGGAGGATCAAACCATCGCTTTGGGTTGTATGATGCAGTTATGATCAAGGATAATCATATTAAAGGTGCCGGTGGTATTCGTGAAGCGGTTGCTCGCGCTAAACAGCATATTCCCTACACCATGAAAGTGGAAGTAGAGACGGAATCTTTGGAACAAGTGCAGGAAGCGCTGGAGGCACAGGCTGATATTATTATGCTCGACAATATGCAGTTGGAACAGATGCGTGAAGCGGTCCAAGTTATTCGCGCCCATTCTCCTCATATATTGATTGAGGCATCCGGTGGTGTAAATCTGGATACAATTCGTGATAAGGCATTAACTGGTGTTGATATTATTTCAGTGGGTGCGCTTACGTATTCGTTCCATGCTTTGGATATAAGTCTTGATTTGAATGAACAGAAAGAAGGTTAACGTTGTGATATTGGTCGTCGATATAGGCAATACCAACATAGTATTAGGTGTGTATGAAGAGAGCACGCTGCTCCATCATTGGCGCTTATCGACTAATCGTCAAGCAACATCGGATGAGTATGGTGTCATGATCAATAATCTATTCTCAATGGCGGGAGTGGCTATTAATGATCTGCACGGGGTTATCATATCATCTGTTGTGCCGCCTATTATGCGTACAATTGAGGAGATGTGCACGAAATATTTGAAGAACACACCGCTTGTTGTAGGTCCTGGTGTAAAGACAGGATTGAACATACGCTATGAGAACCCGAAAGAAGTAGGCGCAGATCGTATTGTGAATGCGGTTGCTGCGATTGACCAATATGGCGGTCACGGGCCGCTTGTTGTTGTTGACTTTGGTACAGCAACAACTTTTGATGTGATTGATGAGCAGGGCAGTTATTTGGGCGGGGCTATTCTACCCGGTATTGGCATTTCTACGGAGGCGCTTTATCAACGTGCTGCCAAGCTGCCACGTATCGAGTTAACGAAGCCGAAATCAGTCATTGGAAGAAATACAGTGCATTCGATGCAGGCGGGTATTATTTTCGGTTATGCTGGACAGGTTGATGGAATTGTTGGTCGTATTGAAGATGAGCTTGGAACAAAGCCGCTTGTCATTGCAACTGGCGGGTTAGCCGAGATGATAGCAAGTGAATCCCGATCCATTGACCAGACGGATCCGCTGTTAACCTTGGAAGGATTGCGCTTAATTTATCTTCGGAACAAATAAAGTCGATATAATTAACAAACCTAACAAATAGTAAATATAAAGAAAGCTTTTAGATGCGTAACCTAAATGGCTGTATTCGCGTCTAAGTGTATGTAGGAACGGGAGGCATCAATTGAAATGTTAGAAATAAATGCAGAACAAACAACAACAGAAAATCGTTCAGACATGCTTGTGCGTGGTGTGGCTATGCAAGGACAGGTACGTGTATTTGCAGTTCGTACGACGAAGCTAGTCGATGAATTACAGCACCGTCATCAGACTTATCCTACGGCTACGGCTGCGCTTGGCCGTACGGTTACTGCAGCTGCGATGATGGGAGCCATGCTTAAGGGCGAAGAGAAGCTGACTGTGCAAGTAAACGGCGACGGACCAATTGGTAAAATTGTGGCAGATGCCAACGCTAAAGGGGAAGTTCGTGGTTATGCGACACATCCGCAAGTCCATCTTGCAAGCAATAGTGAAGGCAAGTTAGATGTCGCAGGTGCAGTTGGTCGTGATGGATTCATCCACATCATTAAAGATTTGGGGCTTAAAGAGCCTTATCGGGGGAGTTCCCCTATCGTTTCGGGTGAGCTGGGTGAAGACTTTACGTATTACTTTGCTACATCTGAGCAAACACCATCAGCTGTAGGATTAGGCGTTCTAGTGGATACCGACAATACGGTTCTTCATGCGGGTGGATTTATTATTCAGCTGTTGCCAGGCTTAAGCGATGAGCAGATTACGAAGATTGAGAAATCACTAAGTGTACTGCCGCCAGTGACGACGTTGTTGGATCAAGGTCTTGAGCTTGAAGAGCTGCTTGGTCAGATTGTAGATGATGTACAAATCATGGATACGCATCCGATTGAGTTCCGCTGTCAATGTTCCCGTGAACGCGTGGAGGCGACATTAATTAGTCTAGGTAAGCAAGAATTGAACGAGCTTATTGAAGAAGAAGGGCAGGCAGAAGTCGTTTGTCATTTCTGTAACGAGGCATATCAGTTTAATAAAGAAGATTTAACTACTTTGGTTGAACGACTAGAAACTTAGGATGTAAGAGATAAAGAAGTTAATTCACAAGGACAGGGAAGCTGCCATATGACAAAGGAAGTTAAAAGCTTATGGGGCTGTATTATCGTGTTGTTTTCTTGCGTACTTGTGTTGGGATGTGTGCTCTTGTTTCGTCTTATTGATCGTTCAGATGTGGGTACGATTCGTCTTCCAGGCGGTGGTTCATCGGTCGTTGCCTCCGTGGGCAGTGATCAGATTACAGAATCACAGTGGGTAGATGAGCTGAAGAAGCAGTATGGCTCTATCGTAATGGAGCAAATGCTTAACAAGCGAGCGGTGGATCAGGAGGCACAAGCACTTGATGTGCAAGTAACGAGCAAGGAAGTTGAGGCAGAGATTCGTAAACAGATGGCAGGCTATGAAAGTATGGAAGCGTACTATCTAGCCATGCAGGAGCAATTAGGATTGACGCCTGAACAGATTCGAGAGGATGCAACGTACAATTTGCTGCTTGAGAAAATTGCAATACGGGACATCAGCGTAACAGAAGAAGAGATTAGTCAGTACCTAAAAGAAAATCGTCAAGAGTATCATCCCGTCGCTTATGAATTGTCGCATATCGTAGTCGATACATTTAAAGATGCAGAACAAGCTCTAAAACGGCTCGGTGAAGGTATATCATTTGGTGCATTAGCTGGTCAAATATCTACTGATCCTTACACGGTTGAGCAAGAGGGCAAGTTAGGTTGGGTTGAAGATGATGATCCATTTATTGATTCCAATGAGCTTGCAGCGGCGGCGGCTATGGAGGTCGGTGATTATTCGAGACCGATTAAGGTGAAGGACGGCTATGCTATTATATTGTTGTCTGGCAGAAGAGATGTTGAACCTGAGGATCGAATGACCATTCGCGAGCAAGTATCTCGTGACCTAGCGCTTTCCAAGGCGCCTCCTTTGCGGGAGATAGAGAAGCAGCTTCGAGACAAGTACGCTGCGAAATGGAAGAGCACACATTCATAGAACAAGAGAGAGCTCTTATAAGAAAACGGCAGACGTTCTTATAAGAGCTCTTTTCCTTATTTTACAAACAAGTTATTGACATCAAGGGTTATCGTTGTTATATTATTAGTAATTAAAACCAAGTGAATTAGTCGGAAATAATATTATACGCTCATAGTAGGAGGGTTACTTATGGCAAGAATCGTGAACAATGTAACGGAATTGATTGGAGATACACCACTTGTGCGTTTGAACCGAGTAGTACCGGAAGGCAGTGCTGAGGTATACGTGAAGCTGGAATACCAGAATCCAGGTGCTAGCGTTAAAGACCGTATCGCAATTAGCATGATTAACGTTGCAGAGCAAGAGGGCATCATTAAGCCAGGAGATACAATTGTTGAGCCTACAAGCGGAAATACGGGTATCGGTCTCGCAATGGTGGCTGCTGCAAAGGGCTACCGTGCTATTCTCGTTATGCCTGAGACAATGAGCTTGGAGCGCCGCAACTTGCTTCGTGCTTATGGAGCTGAGCTTGTATTGACTCCTGGATCGGAAGGTATGAATGGAGCAGTGCGTAAAGCAGAGGAACTCGCAGCAGAGAATCCGAACTACTTTATTCCACAGCAATTTAAGAATCAAGCAAATGTAAAGATTCACCGTGAAACAACAGGTCCAGAAATCGTAGAGGCGATTAACTCGCTTGATGGTAAATTGGACGGATTTGTTGCTGGTATCGGTACAGGCGGGACGATCTCTGGTACAGGAGAAGTATTGAAACAAAACTTCCCGGACATTCGTATTGTTGCAGTAGAGCCAGCTGCTTCTCCTATTTTGTCTGGAGGCAAGCCGGGTCCACACAAGATTCAAGGTATCGGTGCGAACTTTATTCCTGATATTTTGAACCGTGATATTTATGATGAAGTAACTACTGTGGAAAATGACGATGCTTTCGAGCTTGCTCGTCGTGTAGCTAAGGAAGAGGGAATTTTGTGCGGTATTTCCTCAGGTGCGGCGATTCTTGCTGCATTGAAGTTAGCTAAGGAACTAGGCCCTGGCAAGCGTGTAGTGGCTGTTGTTCCAAGCAATGGTGAGCGTTACTTGAGTACACCATTGTTCAGCTTCGAGAACTAATACTATCGTCATCCTATAATAGATCGTTTACGATAACATCCCTGCTGGGTAGCACTGAGTATGATGAGTGTCTATCCCATCAGGGTTTTTTCATCGTTATACAATTTCTGCTTTATTATATAATGGTTGCTAGAATGATTGACTATGGCGATGAGATCGCATTAAATATTAGTATTCGTTAGCCATTCATACATGTTGGCGAATAGATAAGGATAGGATGGGTGGGGGTGTCATCTTGATACTCGTAATCGATAATTATGATTCCTTTACGTATAATCTCGTACAATACTTATCGGAACTTGGAGAAGAAGTTACTGTTTACCGCAATGATGATATAGATCTTGCAACAATTGAGCAGTTGGAACCTGATCATATTTTACTGTCTCCAGGACCAAGCACACCAAATGAAGCGGGAATAACACTTGCTGTCATTGAACACTTCAAAGGCCGCATCCCTATTTTAGGAGTTTGTTTAGGGCATCAAGCGATAGGACAAGCGTTCGGTGGCCGAGTCATTCGTGCCGAACGTCCGATGCACGGCAAAACCTCATCCATTTATCATCATGGGATGTCCGTGTTTGAAGGGCTGCCGAATCCTTTTACAGCCACTAGGTATCATTCGCTTATTGTTGAACATGATTCATTGCCGGATGCTCTAGAAATTACAGCGCAAACGGCTGAGGGTGAAATTATGGGCATGCGTCATAGAGATTATGTAATTGAAAGTGTGCAATTTCATCCGGAATCTATTGTTACGGAGCACGGTCATCACATGCTGAAAAACTTCCTTAGCAGGAGAGTGAGTAGCTAGATGGTTACTATCGGTTGGAATGGAGAGTTAAAATCAACTGACGAAGCCATGGTTTCAGTAGCAGATCATGGTTTTTTGTACGGAATGACTTTGTTTGAGACGATGAGGACTTATGGTGGCAAGCCTTTTCTATGGGAGAGGCACTTGGAGCGTTTGTACAGCGCCTGTCATCAGTTGGGTGTAGTCTTGGAACTCGATAAGGAGAAGCTGCATCGGCATATTCAGGATGTTATGGCGGCGAATAAATTACCTGAGGCTTATATTCGATTAACCGTTAGTGCAGGCGAGCAAGGTGATGGATTGCCAACCGTGGATTATACGAACCCACAAATTATTGTGTTTGCTAAGCCGCTGCCGCAGTTGCCAAGTACTTTATATGAGACAGGGAAGCCGCTACAGCTGTTGAATACGAGGAGAAGCAGCCCTGAGACTGTAATTCGAGTAAAATCAGGCCATTACATGAACAATATTATTGCAAAGCGGGAATTAGGTACATACGCTTCAGCGCTGCAAGGAGCAGAAGGGTTGATGTTGAACGCGGAAGGGAATATTGCAGAAGGTATTGTAAGTAATGTGCTTTGGATCAAAGATGGACAGCTATATACGCCTGCAATCGAAACAGGTATTTTACCGGGTATTACTCGTGCTGCTGTGTTGGAACTGGCTGAACAGCAAGATATTCGATATGAAGAAGGGGCTTATACTTGGTCTCATCTATTAGAAGCAGATGAGGTATTTCTGACCACGTCCATTCAAGAACTGGTTCCTGTCACATTGTTATGCGACGTAGAGGAGCGGCAATATGTTGTTGGGGATGGGACAATTGGTAGGTTAACCAACCAATTGCTTGAACGATATCGTCAGATGACGACAAGCGGATAAGCAACTAGAGAATGACAGTAAAGGGGTGGGGCTTATGCTGAAGCCTACTATATATACGCATCAATATGCATTAGGTAAGCGTGGTGAGGTAGTGTTGACACTTTCTGAGCGGACCTTGATCATGGGGATATTAAATGTAACACCCGATTCCTTTTCAGACGGTGGAAGCTATACCGATGTAGAACGTGCATTGGAACATGCGCATCGGATGGTGGCTGATGGTGCTGACATCTTGGATATTGGCGGAGAATCTACCCGTCCAGGCTCAAAGCCAGTTGAGTTAGAGGAGGAGCTTCGCCGTGTAATTCCAGTTATTGAAGCACTACGGCGTGAGCTTCCGCACATTGCTATTTCAATAGATACGTACAAAGCAGAGGTTGCAAGGCAAGCGCTGGAGGCAGGTGCTCATATCATGAATGATATTTGGGGTGGCAAGCTGGATCCGGAAATGGTTCAAGTGGCAGCTGCTTATCAATGCCCGATTATATTGATGCATAACCGACCCGAGCGAAATTATGAGAGTTATATTGAAGATGTAATGCAGGATCTGCGCGAAAGTGCTGAGTTGGCCCTAGATGCGGGAGTGAAACGCGAAAATATTTGGCTAGATCCTGGAATGGGCTTCGCTAAAACAGGAGATGACAATCTTCATTTAATGCACCATCTTGATGACATGGTTGCTTTAGGTTATCCTGTTCTGCTTGCAACATCCCGAAAACGGTTCATACAGAACGTATTAGAAGCTCCTGCTACCGATGTGATAGAGGGTACAGCGGCTACAGTTGCTTTGGGCATCGCGCAAGGTTGTCAAATGGTGCGCGTCCATGATGTAAAGCAAATCGTTCGTACTGCTCGAATGAGTGATGCGATGTTGTATAAAGAAAGTATTAAGATTTAGGATCAATCTATTAAAGATGAAACATGAGAAGAGCGACAACCGTCAATAACGAAGTATAGACCGGAAATGATAAGGGAGGAATCTGATCTCATGCTACATAAAGGAAGTGACCATCACTCTAAGCTGCCTCCAACTACGCGGAAAAGAGTGATACGCCCAGATCGAATGAAGATGGACCGTATGTCTTTTTTCGGTAAGCATGGTGTTTTTGAAGAAGAACGGAAATTAGGACAACGTTGGTACGTCGATTTGGACATGCAAATGGGCTTGCAGGAAGCGGGTCTCTATGATGATCTGGATCAATCGATTAATTATGCGCTTATCCATGAGACAGTTCGTGTCATTATGGAGCAAGAGTCGTACTTACTAGTCGAGGCACTTGCTGAGCGCATCGCTTCTGTATTACTGGATTCGTACGCTCGAATTGAGGAAATAACCGTACGCGTGACCAAGCCCAACCCACCGTTTGACATTCGCTTTGAAGGTGTTACCATGGAGATTGTGCGTGCACGCGTGGAAGAAGTAGAGAGGGGCGAAGGCTAGATGCCTGAACAACATACTTCTTCATCCAATAGAGGTTGGGTAAAAGCGTTTATCGCACTTGGAGCTAACCTTGGAGATCGTGAATGTACGCTAAGTGAGGGGCTCCGTTATCTTCATAAGAATGAAGACGTGAATGTCCTCGATTGTTCTTCCTTATATGAGACAGACCCTGTCGGGTACGTTGACCAACCAGCTTTTCTAAATATGGCTGCTGCAGTAGAAACTAGATTAAGTCCAGAGCAGTTACTGGATGTCATGCTTGATATTGAACAGCAACTAGGAAGAGTTCGAGAGGTTCGCTGGGGTCCACGGACACTAGATCTGGATCTACTCTCTGTGCAGGGAGTGCAAATGGAAACAGAGAAACTTATTTTACCTCACCCCCGAATGGGTGAGCGATTGTTCGTACTAGTTCCGCTTGCTGATGTTGTAACTTCTTCGGATGAACTGTACGCATTCGTCCATGATGCCTTGGGCACAATGGAAGGAAAGGAAGGAATTCGGCTGTGGAAGCGAATCGATTCAGCAAGCGAATTCGTGCGTTCCGAAAGCTTCGTGGAATGACACAAATTGAACTTGCCGAAATGACAGATGTATCGATCACGATAATTGGTGAGATTGAGCGTGGCAATCGCTCAATTGATGATCGTCTCCTTCAGCGTATCGCGCAGGCTTTGCGCGTAACAGTAGAAGAACTCGTTGGCAGCTAAAATAATGAATAAATAAGACAGCATAGAACGCTGACAGGGAAAGGAGCGAGAGTACGTTGTTGAAGATTGCAAATATCGAGATGAAAAACCAAGTGGTACTTGCCCCGATGGCAGGCGTTTGTAACCCGGCATTTCGTCTAATTGCTAAAGAATTTGGAGCAGGCTTAGTTTGTGCAGAGATGGTTAGTGACAAAGCGCTTGTTCATGGCAATGAAAGAACGCGAGAAATGTTGTATGTTGACGACCGTGAGAAGCCGCTTAGCTTGCAAATATTCGGAGGAAATCGTACGACTCTTGTCGAAGCAGCGAAAATCGTAGATAAGCATTCTAACGCCGATATCATTGATATTAACATGGGCTGTCCCGTACCTAAAGTTACGAAGTGTGATGCAGGGGCGCGTTGGCTGCTGGATCCAAACAAAATTTACGAGATGGTGTCGGCTGTTGTTGATGCTGTCGACAAACCCGTTACAGTTAAGATGCGTATCGGGTGGGATGATGATCACATTTATGTAGTTGAAAATGCGCAAGCTGTTGAGCGTGCAGGTGGTCAAGCAGTAAGTGTGCATGGGCGTACACGTGAGCAGCTATACTCCGGAACAGCGGACTGGAGCTACATTAAACAAGTAAAAGAAGCGGTCAATATTCCGGTCATCGGAAACGGTGATGTCTTCTCACCAGAAGATGCGAAGCGTATGTTGGATACGACGGGTTGCGATGGTGTTATGGTTGGACGAGGTGCACTCGGTAATCCGTGGATACTATATCGTACAATTGAATATTTGACAACAGGGGAACTGCTGCCGGATCCAGCTCCAGAAGAGAAAGTTCGTATTGCTTTGGTGCATATGGACCGCCTAATTGCTCTAAAAGGCGAGAAGGTAGCTGTAAAAGAGATGCGTAAGCATTTGGCATGGTATTTAAAAGGTCTCCCTGGAGCTGCTCGTGTGAAAGACGCTATTATGGAAGAGAGTCATCGTGACGAAGTGGAACGCATGCTAGGTGAATATGTCGAACAAGTAAAAGCGGGGTTGTTTGACCGTAAGGCAAACCCTGATGCAGCTATGGATGCTTCGGCTGTTCATTAGTAAGTTGCACTGCATTGAAGCGTTTACACAGATGGGTGTTTACGCTCATTGACTTTTACTAATCCATCCCATATAATTCAACATTAGAAAATTCGCCTCATACCTTGAAGTGAAAAAGGTTGATATGCTTCAGCGTTCCAACCATGTTCAAGGCAGTCATCATGATAGCTTGACGCCATATGATGAGAGTAGGGATTCGCATGGATGTGCGGGTAACCGCTCCAATACGACCGGGCCATAGGTAGGTCGGAGTGCGAAAATATTGATCATGACAGGAGAATCGGTAAGATGAGCGATAAACAAGTTATTCTGACTCAGGACGGTCTGAAGAAGCTGGAGGAAGAGCTAGATAACCTCAAATCCGTTAAACGTCGTGAGGTGGCGGAACGGATTAAAGTAGCTATCGGGTACGGAGATATTAGTGAGAACTCCGAATATGAAGATGCGAAGAACGAGCAGGCGTTTATCGAAGGTCGTGTTCTTACGTTAGAGAAAATGCTCCGCAATGCGCGCATTATTAACAATGATGAGATCGACACAGATACAGTAAGCATCGGATCTACTGTCATTGTAGAAGATTTGGAGTTTGGTGACACGATGGAGTACACAATTGTAGGTACTGCTGAATCCGATCCGTTGAAGAATAAAATTTCAAACGAAAGCCCAGTTGGGAAAGCGATTCTCGGCAAGCAAAAAGGAACAGTCGTAGAAGTAAGTGTTCCAGCGGGCGTTATTCAATACAAAATTGTAGATATTAAGCTGTAAAAAATCGCTGCTACGGTTAAGAGGATTTATAGCTAGGGAATGAGAATGGGGTGAAGAAGCTTCCAGCAGGGGGCTTTTTTCCGTAGTTGTCATATGGGATTGATGGCTACCCCTTAACTTGTGGCTTTGACACGCACTGGAGCGGTATTCGGTTGTTCTTCATTTTGAAGGACAAGCCGTTACCGCCTTATGCATTTATAAGACTAAACTAGTGAGCCATAACCTTTGTTATGTGGGTAGGCTGCAGGTAAGGAGTGAACGGTGATGACGGATGTCGTTAATCAAGAAGTAGAGTTAAGTGAATTATTGCAAATTCGCCGCAACAAGTTGGATGAGCTGCGTAAGCTTGGGATCGATCCGTTCGGTGCGAAATATACGCGTACACATACGGCAAATGAGATTGTAAGCAAATATGCAGAAACTTCGAAAGAAGAGTTAGAAGAACTTAAAGTAGAAGTTAGCATTGCTGGCCGCATTATGGCGAAGCGTAGTATGGGTAAAGCGAGCTTCTCTCATATACAAGACTTGTCTGGCCGTATTCAAATTTATGCGCGCCAAGATACAGTTCCTACAGATAAATACACAGCGTTCGATATGCTTGACCTAGGTGATATCGTAGGTGTTCGTGGTGTTGTTTTCAAAACAAAGACTGGCGAAACATCCATTAAGGTGCTTGATTTGGAAGTATTGTCAAAGTCTCTTTATCCGCTGCCTGAGAAATATCATGGCCTTAAAGACGTCGAGTTACGCTACCGTCAACGCTATGTAGACCTAATTATGAATGAAGACGTTCAACAAACATTTATTGCGCGTTCTCGTATTATTCAATCCATGCGTCGTTATTTGGACTCCTTAGGCTATTTGGAAGTTGAAACGCCAACGCTTCATACAATTGCGGGTGGTGCTGCTGCTCGTCCGTTCGTAACACATCACAATGCGCTCGATATGACATTGTATATGCGTATTGCGATTGAGCTTCATTTGAAGCGACTAATTGTTGGCGGATTGGAAAAAGTGTATGAAATCGGTCGTGTATATCGTAACGAAGGTATTTCTACTCGCCACAACCCTGAATTCACGATGATCGAGTTGTACGAAGCGTATGCTGATTACAAAGACATCATGAGTTTGACTGAGAATATGGTGGCTCATATTGCTCAAGAGGTTTTGGGTACAACAAAGGTTAACTATCAAGGACATGAGATCGATTTGACGCCGCAATGGCGTCGTGTATCCATGGTGGACGCAGTTAAAGAGGTTGTAGGAGTAGACTTCTCTAAACAAATGACGACGGAAGAGGCTCATCAATTTGCGAAAGAGCATAAGGTGCATGTGGAGCCGCATTGGACGTTTGGTCACATATTAAATGCTTTCTTCGAACAGTTTGTTGAAGAGACACTTATTCAACCAACGTTTATTACAGGTCACCCATTGGAGATTTCTCCGTTAGCAAAGAAAAACGACCAAGATCCACGATTTACAGATCGTTTCGAGTTGTTCATTGTTGCTCGTGAGCATGCAAATGCATTTACAGAGCTTAATGACCCAATCGATCAACGTCAACGTTTTGAAGCTCAGCTTACAGAGCGCGAACACGGAAATGACGAAGCGCATGAAATGGATGATGATTTCATCCGTGCGTTGGAGTACGGAATGCCTCCTACAGGTGGACTTGGTATCGGAATCGACCGACTCGTTATGCTACTTACTAACGCACCGTCCATTCGTGATGTACTATTGTTCCCGCATATGCGTGATCGTTCTAACAACTAATAGATGGTTTAGGCTGCGTCTTCTAGACGCAGCCTTTTATTTATATTGGTGTACTTTTATTGATAATTGACGATTGGTATCGCTATAACAAAATCAAATTGTTAATGTAGGAATAGATTTTGATGGAATAGAGCAAAACTAATTTTGGTGATGTGTTAAATATTTACCTAAATATGGACTGTTGTGGAAGCTTGACGCTGCTGTTGCTTGTGTGATAAATTAATCAAGTCGCTTCGGTGCGAACAAACAAATTAAAACGAGTTGCTAACTAGCAACAATGACTTTTAAAAAAACTTGTTGACATCGAAAGTTGAAAATGATATATTATAAAGGTCGCCACTGAGAAACACGGCGAACGAGAGCGAAAGAAACGAGTCGATAAGACGAGTGATCTGGAGCGAAATTGTTCTTTGAAAACTGAACAACGAGTGAAACGTTTGATATAAGAAATTCAGCAATGAATTTCGTCAGCATTACAAATGAGCAAGTCAAACACTTTTATGGAGAGTTTGATCCTGGCTCAGGACGAACGCTGGCGGCGTGCCTAATACATGCAAGTCGAGCGGGGTTGATGGAGTGCTTGCACTCCTGATGCCTAGCGGCGGACGGGTGAGTAACACGTAGGCAACCTGCC
>NZ_AULU01000022.1 GCF_000422445.1 Paenibacillus assamensis DSM 18201 | reverse complement strand
ACTTTCGTCCATTGCGGAAGATTCCCTACTGCTGCCTCCCGTAGGAGTCTGGGCCGTGTCTCAGTCCCAGTGTGGCCGATCACCCTCTCAGGTCGGCTACGCATCGTCGCCTTGGTGAGCCGTTACCTCACCAACTAGCTAATGCGCCGCAGGCCCATCTGTAAGTGACAGATTGCTCCGTCTTTCTCTTCTTCCTCAGGTGAGGAAGAAGCCTATCTGGTATTAGCTACCGTTTCCGGTAGTTATCCCAGTCTTACAGGCAGGTTGCCTACGTGTTACTCCCCCGTCCGCCGCTAGGCATCAGGAGTGCAAGCACTCCTTCAAGTCCGCTCGACTTGCATGTATTAGGCACGCCGCCAGCGTTCGTCCTGAGCCAGGATCAAACTCTCCATAAAAGTGTTTGACTTGCTCATTTGTAATGCTGACGAAATTCATTGCTGAATTTCTTATATCAAACGTTTCACTCGTTGTTCAGTTTTCAAAGAACAATTTCGCTCCAGATCACTCATCTTATCAACTCGTTTTCTTTCGCTCTCGTTCGCCGTGTTTCTCAGCGGCGACTCTTATAATATATCATGTCGTTCATTTTGTGTCAACAACTTTTTAAAGTTTTTTTCAAAGTTGTTTGTGACTCAATTGAATCTCAATGACTTGTCTGCCTCTTAATTAACTCTTAATCAAAGTTGTTCAAGAAGGGAACAAAAAATAATTTATCATAAATACCAAGCCTCGTCAATCATTTGATTCAGTCCACTTTATGGTAATACGTAATGAGTGATTCCATTACATTGGAATGATACGATGGTTCCTTACGTACCGAGATAAGTCTTTTGGCGTAGCTATGCGTGCATACATCCGAAATACCGTTCTGTATCGATTAGCTATTGCTCTTCTTACTTCTTTATCTAAACGGTTATCACCTAGATCAAGCAGCATTTCATCAAGTTCTTTTCTAAGCATATATCCAAGTTCCTTGCATTCCTTTTCGTTAAATAAGAATCCTAGCACGAACTTTCTCCTCCTCTAACAACAACTCAAGCTTTTCTCTTATATTCGGAACAAAAGCGGCCCAAATCCCTTTCTAAGGACAACATTACCTTAGACAAGTGATGGACCGCTTTACTGTTATGCACAAATTTGCATCATTTTATCACATAATCATCTGAATAAAATTATCTTCTTTCTTAATAGCAACATTTTCTTCTACATACTTGAACGATACAACTCCATAATCCACAACGTTACTGTACTTTCGATTAATGCAGCTGCAAGCAGAATAATTGTAATCCAAACCGCGGCTGCTCCTGTTTTCTTGGCCCACTCTTTAATCGTCAACCCGCTACGACCTGAACGAGTCATACGTTGAAACGCCAACACACCAAATCGAATACCGAAAGCTGCAGCTATAATGATAGCAGGTAGCTCTAATATGCCATGCGGTAAAATACCTACAGTAAACTGCATAAAAACATTTAATCCTTCTCGATGCATATCAAAGAATAGATATCCTAATACCATCCCATTTACGACTAATAAATACAACGGAAATAACCCGAACACGATTCCAGAGAACATTACAAGTACAGCTTTGATCGCATTATTAAAGAAAATAAATATGAACAATGTCACAATGGGATTGGCAGACTGATGTAAAGTTCTCGCAATCTCTCCAAGCTGGGATATTTGACCGTCTAAAAATTCATGAAACCCAGTCCACATCCATCCCACCATTATGCTCCCAATGAAAACAAGAGATGAGAATAAGATATACCCTTTTATCTCCCCTAACGTTCGTACAAACGAGCGCCAACTTAGCACAATCCTTCACTCCTTCATGTTGTCATCCCACATTATCACCCGCTGCGGGGATGATTGTTTGTCATATCTATGTATAACTCAAGCATACAGTGTATTAAACAAGCGTGACAAGCCATGCAAGTATTTGGATTTCACGCATCTTAGCATCGTTATATGAGAGGAGCGCACGCTGCATGAACAGTTTTTATGTGATTAGCGGTAAAAAAGTAAAGCGCATCTTCTTCATCATCGTCGCCGTGCTGTTTGCAGCCGGTGTCGTCGTGGTGGAGAGCGACAACATTACTGTCTTCTCGGAAGGCAGTCCTTCAGCCATTTATAGTGTTCCTACTGATAAAAAAGTTGTGGCACTAACATTCGATATCAGTTGGGGAGAAACACGAGCGCAACCTATACTTGATATTTTAACCGAAAAGAAGCTAGATAAGGCAACGTTCTTCTTATCTTCTCCTTGGAGTAAAACCCATCCCGAGATAGTCAGAAAAATGGTTGACGCTGGTTATGAGATAGGCAGCCACGGTCACAAGCATGTTAATTACAGCAGTCTCAATGATGAAGAAATCAAAAAACAAATTAATACAGCGCATACCATTTTAAGTGAGCTTACCGGCAAACAGCCTAATCTCATCCGTTTACCTAACGGCGATTTTGATAAACGTGTACTTAAAATAGCTAATCAAATGAATTACAAAGTTATTCAATGGGATACAGATTCACAAGATTGGAAAAATCCTGGCGTAGATACGATTGTAAAGCGTGTCGTTGATCGTGCGCATAATGGCGATATTATTTTGCTTCATGCCAGCGATTCATGCAAACAAACTCATCTTGCCCTTCCTGCCATTATCGATCAGTTAAGAGCTAAAGGTTATGAGTTCGTTACCGTATCCGAGCTTATCCAGCAAACAGAGCTGAATAATAAGGCAATCCAAGACACTACTATTCACCCCATCCAACCACAGACACATGTTCATGATGCAGCTGGAGCGTAAGCATCGGATCGGAAGCACCTTCCCTTAAATGACAAAGAGCTGACCAATAGTGGTCAGCTCTTTACTACTTTTGTAGTCATACCCGCTTCTGGCTGCATTTCTCTGTTTTTTCCTATCTTCCCTTCCAATACACGCGAAAGGATAAGAATTTGATACGCGTTGCATGCTACTAAAGGAATAAACAAAAACCAAGTCGCTATCGGACTCATGTTCAATGCAAATGTCATCTCGATTGTTGTACCAACAATCATATAGAACAGTGTTGGTATTACTGCTGTTGACGATGTTACTTTCATTTTTACAATAGCTACGCCTACCGAGAATACTAATAAAGTTAGGCCTAACACAACATCTTGGATCAAATCCCGTTCTTGTCCAAGTAAAGTCCGTAAAAACATAACATCCAATAAAACGATTACCGTAAGAACAACTTGTATATACGGCCAAACTCGTCTAAACATACCATTGGCAAGCAAATTAAGCGTCAAATAAGCAAAAAAGCCCATTTGCGCAAATACACTAATTGTAAAGCCACTTAAAATAAGCTGGAAAATGTTCATTAGAACATCTGCAGGACCTCTAAGATTGGACAATTCCTGTTGATACAGTTGCATAGACAGGCCTGTTACCAACATAACTGCTCCACCCAGACAGAGCGTCGTCCAGAATAAGTAAGACCATTTTTTTAAATTCAAGCTGCTCCACCTCCGCAATATTCATATTTTACCAGCGTTATCAGCAAAAGACTATCGTTATCGAACATAATTCATAATTATTTCCCCATACTACATAAAGATGCTTCTATAACCTAACAGCAATGACACAGCAGCACGTTGAAAGGAGTCCTGTACATGCGATCCGTATCTATTCGACTTTGTATCACTTGTATTGTGCTTATGCTCGTAACTACATCGTGTTCTCAAGAACCACAATCTTCGGGAAATAAAGTGGAATACAAGGAACTTAAGTCGATGGTTGTAGATATTTTAAAAACGGAGGAAGGGCAAAAAGCAATCGAGTCCGCTCAATCTAACGGTGGAAGCTCTATGCAAATGAAGACAATGAATACTCAGCAGCAAGAACAAATCAGGATTGCAGTCAAAGATACACTTGTCTCCCCTGACTACGAAAAGGTAATCGAAAAGATTATGAAAGACCCTAAGTTTGCCGGAGAATTCGCAAAAACCATTAGCAAAGAAGACAAGCAAATTCACAAGGATTTAATCAAAGACCCCACTTATCAAAAAGCTGTCGGCGATATTTTAAAATCACCTGATCTCATGAATGCTTATTTAGAAGTAACAAAGTCACCTGAATATCGCAAACAATTAATGGCACTAATGAAAGATGCGATGAATAGCCCATTATTTAAGCTAGAAATCATGGAAATGATGACGAAGGCTGTTAAAGAAGAACTACAACCTAAAGAGAATAAAAAAGAAAAAGGTGGCGAAGAGGGAGTTAGTGAGAAAGAGGAGAGTGGTTCAAGTGAAGGAGACGGCTCTGACAGCGGCGGAGGCGGAGGTCAAAAAGGCGGCCAATAAATCCAAACAAGGTTCAATTAGGGTATACTTACTCCTCCATGATGACAAAAGCGGACCCCTAGAGGAGGTCCGCTTTTTATGTAAACTACTATTACATTGTATACAGTACTAAGATATAACACCATTATCTATTAAACGTTGTGCTAGCTCATTATATAATTGCCCGATCGGATGTGATTCACGATATACAGAAGGCGAGAAATCCGGCTCCGAAGGATGATTCTCCGGTGCTCCTAATGGAATCTGAGCCAGTAGCGATGTGTGCAGCGACTCAGCTAACTTGCCGCCGCCGCCACGCCCGAATACATATTGCTTATCACCGCACGCTCCACACTCAAGATAAGCCATATTTTCAACGACTCCAATAATCTCATGCTTCGTCGTAATCGCCATTGCCCCTGCTCTTGCTGCTACAAATGCAGCCGTAGAATGAGGTGTCGTTACGATGATTTCTTTCGTTTGCGGAATCATCTGATGAATATCTAATGCTATATCGCCTGTCCCAGGTGGTAAATCGATTAGCACAACATCAAGTTCGCCCCAATTTACCTCTTGGAAGAAGTTACGCAGCATCTTACCTAGCATAGGTCCTCGCCATACAATCGGACTGTTGTCTTCTACAAAAAAGCCCATAGACATTACTTTAACCCCAAAGCGTTCAATCGGGATTACTTGTTCGTCTTGGATAATGGGTCTGTCTTCAATCCCCATCATGTCAGGTACACTGAAACCATAAATGTCAGCGTCTATTACACCAACTTTTTTCCCCTGACGTGCCAATGCAACAGCCAAATTCACCGTAACAGTAGACTTTCCAACCCCACCTTTACCGCTAGCTACACCAATAAATGCAACTTTTGAAGAAGGTGACAATAACGGACTAAGTTGTTCAAGACCAGCTCCATGTCCTTGAGGGGCAGATTGGCCGGAACTCTGCGTTGACTGTCCTTGACTCACTGGCCCAGCATTTCGATGCCCTAAGCCAGCAGCCGCCATTTCTTGCTCAGATGCTATGCGAATACGCACATGAACATCGGTCGCTCCACTGCTAACTAACTTTGATTTAATTTGCGCTGTCAGTCCATCACGTATAGAATCGCTAGCCCCATCTGGTGCTAGTATAATCGTAAGTGCCACTTGCCCAGGTTTGACCATAATATCACGTATCCATTGCAGCTCAACCAGATCTTTTCCTGATAGCGGTTCTTGCAATCCATGCAACAGGTCTAAGCATTGTTCTCTTGTTATCATAAGATGCACCTCGTCTCTATGCGCTACTGCTTGTGCGATGTTTCCTTCATCCTCATTTATTATAACACACCACTAATCTTTACCAAGCTTTTCTCCTGATAAATAACGAAGAATTCCTTTATATATCGAAGCTGAAACTTTGCGCTGATATACACTGTCGGCCAACATCCGAGACTCATCCGGATGAGATAAAAAACCAACCTCTACAAGTGCAGTAGGCACATTTACAGACTTCAGCAAGTAGAGCCCACGGTCATCCGGCTTTGCCACGCGCTCTGTATTTTCTAAATTACGACGTATTTCTGTTTGAATAAACTTTGCCAACGCCTCATTTTGTGGGATATGGTTCGCATAAAACGTTTGAGCCCCACGCCAACGATTGGAGGTGATACTGTTCATATGTATCGAAACAAATACGTCTGCCTTCTTTTTCTCTACAAAAGCTACTCTGCGCTGCAAATCCTCTGACTTTCTTTTAGATATTTTTTTCGTATTCGGATCAGCAAGATCATGGTCTGCCTCTCGCGTCAAATAAACGACAGCCCCTGCTTGTTGCAAGTAATCACGTAAATATAGTGCGATTAACAGATTAATATCTTTTTCGATAATTCCCTGTTTGCTTACCGCACCTCCATCCGCCCCCCCGTGCCCAGCATCAATCGCAATCACTTTACCTGACAGTGGGAGCGACCATTGATTCCAGCTTTTCATGGACGGCGCCTCCCAGATCAACAAGCCGATTACCAACACAAACAGACCCAAGCACATAAACCATTGTTTCATTGAACCCAGATTAATAGATAAAAAACGCGCTCTCCGCGGTTTATTGTCGTCATTCCACACGAAAAAGTCCACCTCCGCTCCAATAGCATCTCTAATCACTATATGGGCAGTGGTGGACAAATATACTACGCATGTCCTTCAGTTATGTTCGTTATTGTTATTAATTGCTTACACGGTCGTAGGTTCTATTGCCATGCCTTCAATAAGTATTTTTGCTACCTCAGGACGCGAGAATTCTGGAGGTGGACAAATACCATCTCGTAACAGGGCACGAACTTTTGTTCCTGACAAAGTTAAATGATCTTCTTTAGTATGCGGGCATGTTTTGCTGGATGCCATATTGCCGCATTTCGTACAGAAAAAGCTGTGTTCAAAAAATAAAGGTATTATTCCAAGCTCGCTCGCATCAAAGTTCTTAAATATTTCTTGCGCTTCGTATGTTCCGTAGTAATCTCCAACACCTGCGTGATCACGACCAACAATAAAATGCGTACAGCCGTAATTTTTACGTACAATCGCATGGAATATCGCTTCACGAGGACCTGCATAACGCATCGCTGCCGGAAATACGCCTAGGAATGTACGATCCTTAGGATAGTAGCCTTCTAACAGCGCAACATAGCTCTTCATTCGAACATCTGCTGGGACATCATCTGACTTCGTCTCACCAACAAGCGGATTCAGGAATAAGGCATCTACAATTTCCATTGCGCTTTTCTGAATATACTCATGTGCACGATGAACAGGATTACGGGTTTGGAAACCAACTACAGTACGCCATCCTCGTTCTGCAAATAGTCTACGTGTTTCAGCTGGATCAAAATAATACTCTTGAAAGCGATCCGGTTGTGGTCGCTCAAGTAAACGAATACTTCCACCTACGTACGTATTAGGACGATCCAGTAGCTTTTGAACACCGGGATGTTCATTATCGTCTGTCTTAAATACCTGTATGGCTTCATGCTTCTGATCGACTGTATAAATAGATTCTACTTGAATAGACCCGTACGTAATACCGTCCTCTTCACCAACTAGGGCAGCAACCTTACCTACCGATAACAGCTGAACTGTATGAACATCAACTGCAAGGGTAATCGGGATACTCCAGACCGTGCCGTCAGCAAGTCGCATACGGTCAATAACACTCCGATAATCATCTTCATTTAAAAAACCAGTTAATGGTGAAAATGCACCTACACCAATCAAATCAAGGTCAGATATGGTCCAACGGTTAATCGGAATGACTGGGGCTTGCTGTAATTGCGTTAGCAGCGCTTCTCGTTCTGTATTAGATACACGAAGATCGATTAACGATCCTCCATGTGCCGGTATTGCTGTCATGCTTCTATTCCTCCCTACTTGTTTAAGCGTATCGTATTATTTATGCAATCCACACTCTACCTTACCTGTACCTGACCAACGTCCTGCACGAGGATCCTCACCAGGCATAACTTGTCTTGTGCAGTGAGAGCAGCCGATACTTGGGTAGTGGTTGTCATGAAGTGGGTTGTAAATGATATTATTATTGCGGATATATGCCCACACATCATCCCAAGTCCAATGTGCAATTGGATTAAACTTTACAAGGCCAAATTTCGTATCGTATTCAATTTTCTTTGCATTAGCACGAGTAGGTGCTTGATCACGGCGAATACCAGTAATCCATGCATCGTATTTGCTTAATATTTGTGTTAAAGGTTCTACTTTACGGATGTTGCAGCATTTGTTGGGATCGCTCTTCCATAGTTCAGACCCAAATTGTGTATCTTGTTGTTCAGGAGTAATGGATGGTGCTACACGTACAAATTCTAAATTGTAGTGAGATTGTATTTGATCGCGAGTGTGGTAGGTCTCTTCGAAGTGAAAGTCAGTATCGAGATAAAAAATATCAGTTGAAGGGCTAATCTTCTGTACCATATCAACTAGAACAACATCTTCTGCCCCAAAGCTGCATGCAAATGTTATATTCGGAAACGTTTCTATAGCCCATTGAATAATTTCTTCAGGACTAGACGTTTCAAACACTTCAGCCTTCTCAGCTATCAACGCTTCTTTCTCCAATAAGTTCATTACCGCATCCTCCACCATCTTTAAATTCCTAGTATTTAGGTGTGTTTTATATACTTAATAAGTATAATTTGATTTCAAGTAAAGTCAATCCATTTTTTGACTAATTGAGGCGTTTTAGCTATAACTTTTTCTTATTTTGGATTTAAGAGTTCGAAATTGATAAAGAATAGGCTTGAATAGGTGCTGAGATTTAGGGGAGGTCATGTTTTGGCCGAGGAAGATCATTGGGGTTTGATTTAAAGTATGCAAAAAACCTCTTCTGTGTAAACACAGAAGAGGTTTGATACCCATTGTAATCCAATATTAACGTTTGGAGAACTGAGGTGCGCGACGAGCTGCTTTAAGACCGTATTTTTTACGCTCTTTCATACGAGGGTCACGAGTCAAGAATCCAGCTTTCTTCAAAGCGGAACGAAGCTCTGGGTCAGCTTTAAGCAATGCACGGGAGATACCGTGGCGAATTGCGCCTGCTTGTCCGGAGATACCACCACCATGAGCCAATACCAAAACATCGTACTTGCCGACTGTTTCTGTAAGGTTCAATGGTTGCTTGACGATTAGTTTCAAAGTTTCCAAACCGAAGTATTCATTAAGGTCACGTTTGTTGATAACGATGTTGCCTTCACCTGGTACAAGGCGAACACGCGCTACGGAATGCTTACGACGACCTGTCCCATAGTATTGTACTTTTGCCATGAAACTGTCCTCCCTTTTATTTATCCGCGAAGTTCGTAAACTTCTGGTTGTTGTGCTTGATGTGGATGAGCTGCGCCAGCATATGCTTTAACACGAAGCTTCATTTTGTTGCCCATGCGAGTCTTAGGAAGCATCCCTTGAACCGCTAGTTCAATCATACGCTCTGGCTTCTTAGCAAGCATTTCGTGAGCTGGAGTCACTTTCAAACCACCGGAGTAGAGGGAGTGACTGTAGTAGTTTTTGTTTTGAAGTTTCTTACCTGTCAAAACAACTTTCTCAGCATTGATGATGACTACGAAGTCGCCACCGTCAACATGAGGTGTGAATGTTGGCTTGTGCTTACCGCGGATAAGTGCCGCAGCTTCAGTAGCAAGACGACCAAGCGTCTTACCTTCAGCGTCGATAACGAACCATTTACGTTCTACTTCAGCTGGTTTCGCCATGTATGTTGTACGCATGAAACATCCTCCTAACAAATTCATTGTTCGCTTTAATTCAAAAAACGTATATATCGTTCAATCTGTTACATTTAAATGTTAGCTGTTACCATAACGCATTTCTTTATTGGGGGCCGTGGGAAGCCATAAAGAAACACAAATGTTATTTTACAATATAACGCTCGAATTTGCAAGTTGTTTTTGCTCTGTTAAAGTTCTAGATTCGTTCTTCCCCATCGTATTCGACGCTCCACAGCAACAAACCATGTGCCACGGTCATTGGCCCTGCAGCATCACGATGACGAGCCTCCATAATATCGGGTATATCCTCAGGACGGAGTTTGCCTTCCCCAACCCACATCAACGTACCTGCTATAATCCGTACCATGTTGTATAAGAATCCATTACCTTTGAAGAACAAGTGAATCCGACCACGGCCAGCTTCATCACTTCCTGCATCCTCGACTTCCATCCATGAGCGAAATATCGTACGAACATTAGATTGCTTCGTTGACTTCGGCGATGTAAAAGAAGTAAAGTCATGCTCACCTTCTAAATAAGACATTCCTTTCCGCATAGCCTCAATATTGAGAGGACGCGGATGATGGAACTCGTATAAACGTCGGAATAAGTCCGGGTTGCGCTCTGCTAAAATGGTGAAACGATACGTCTTTACCTTCGCCGAATAACGAGCGTGGAAGTCTAACGGTGCCTCCCAAGCGTCCTGAATGACAATGTCATTTGGCAGCCTAGAATTCATCGCTAGTACCCAGCGTTCGATCGGAATAGCGGATGTTGTATGAAAGTTGAACACCTGTCCCCTAGCATGAACACCCGCATCCGTACGCCCAGATGCCGATATCGTAATTTGTTCGCTCGTAAGCTTCGCAATCGCTGCTTCGATTCGTCCTTGAACCGTGTCTTGATCAGGCTGTCTTTGAAAGCCGCTATATGCAGTGCCATCATAAGACACAGTCATTCCGATATTTCGCATACTTCCCTCCGGTCTACGATATACACAAAAAGAAAAGCTCCTCGAGGGAGCCTTCTTCCACGCTGCTCATGCTGCGTTATTGCGCTATATCAAATGCATCTTGCCGCTATTACGCGCGGTCAACTAGTTCCAAGTAAACCATTGGCGCGGAATCGCCACGGCGAGGACCCAATTTCATGATGCGCGTATAACCGCCTGGACGCTCAGCATAACGAGGTGCCAAATCCGAGAATAGTTTCTGGATTGCATCTTTCTCGCCATCTACAGTCTCACGACGTACGAATGCAGCCACCTGACGGCGAGCATGCAAGTCACCACGCTTCGCCAACGTGATAAGCTTCTCAGCGATAGAACGAACTTCTTTCGCTTTAGCTTCAGTTGTTTGAATGCGCTCGTACAAGAACAGATCAGTTACCAAGTCGCGGAACAACGCTTTACGAGCGCTGGAGTCACGACCCAACTTTTGGTATGCCATATGTTTCCCCTCCTTCTATGCCCAAGTCCCGATTAATCTTCCATGCGGAGGCCTAATCCTAATTCTTCGAGCTTCTCTTGAACTTCTTCCAAAGACTTGCGGCCCAAGTTACGGACTTTCATCATGTCTTCTTCAGTCTTCGTGATTAGCTCTTGAACAGTATTAATACCTGCACGTTTCAAGCAGTTATAGGAACGAACAGAGAGATCAAGTTCTTCGATAGTCATCTCAAGCACTTTCTCTTTCTTATCTTCCTCTTTTTCAACCATGATTTCCGCATCTTTCGCTTCGTCCGTCAATCCTACGAAGAGCATCAAATGCTCTGTAAGGATTTTTGCACCAAGACTAACTGCTTCTTCTGGTTGCGTGCTTCCGTCTGTCCATACTTCAAGCGTAAGCTTGTCGTAGTTCGTCACTTGTCCTACACGCGTATTCTCTACACTGTAATTAACACGAGAGATTGGTGTGTAGATCGAGTCAACTGGAATGACACCAATAGGTTGATCTTCATTCTTGTTGCGATCTGCAAGGACAAAGCCACGACCACGATTCGCATAAATACGCATATGGAGACGGGAGCCTTGTGACAATGTAGCAATGCGAAGATCCGGGTTCAAAATTTCCACATCACTATCCGCGCGAATATCTCCGGCAGTAATTACCCCTTCACCTTCAGCATCGATTTCGAGAATTTTCTCTTCATCGGAGTGAATTTTGAGTGAAAGGGACTTCAGGTTCAAAATAACCTCTGTTACGTCTTCATAGACACCAGGGATTGTAGAGAACTCATGAAGCACGCCGTCAATTTGCACAGAAGTCACTGCCGCGCCTGGCAAGGAAGAAAGTAAGATACGGCGTAGGGAATTCCCTAGTGTCGTACCGTAGCCACGTTCAAGCGGCTCGACTACGAACTTGCCGTAAGTACCTTCTTCATTGACATCAACGGTTTCAATTTTCGGCTTTTCGATCTCAATCACTATATAACCCTCCTTCAAAACGTCGCTGGCGTTAAACCATTAAACACCTACGGTCGGTCGATTCATGCAGTATGCCTAAACAACCATTATTCCCAACAGGCGTCATTATAAACGACACGTTAGCCACACACGTAAATTATACGCGGCGACGTTTTGGCGGACGGCAGCCATTGTGAGGAACTGGAGTTACGTCTTTGATCATGCTAACTTCCAACCCTGCAGCTTGCAAGGAACGGATGGCAGCTTCACGGCCTGCGCCTGGGCCTTTAACCGATACTTCTACCGTCTTCATACCATGTTCCATAGCTGCTTTAGCAGCTGATTCTGCAGCCATTTGTGCAGCAAACGGTGTGGATTTACGCGAACCGCGGTATCCAAGACCACCGGAGCTTGCCCAAGAAATTGCGTTGCCGTGTGTATCCGTGATTGTTACGATCGTATTGTTGAACGTAGAACGAATGTGTGCCACACCAGCTTCAATATTTTTACGGTCACGACGTTTTGTACGTACGACTTTTTTTGGTTTAGCCATTGCTACTTATCCCTCCTTACTTCTTCTTATTTGCTACCGTACGACGAGGGCCTTTGCGTGTACGAGCATTAGTTTTCGTGCGTTGACCGCGAACAGGCAATCCACGACGATGACGAACACCACGGTAACATCCGATATCAACCAGACGCTTGATGTTCAAAGAAATTTCACGACGAAGGTCACCCTCAACCTTAACCGTTTTATCAATTGTTTCACGAATAGCGTTTACTTCGTCTTCTGTAAGATCACGAACACGCGTATTAGCATTAACGCCAGTTGCTGCGATTACTTTTTGAGATGTTGTCTTTCCGATACCGAAAATGTATGTCAAGGCGATCTCAACGCGTTTATCACGTGGCAAGTCTACACCAGCTATACGAGCCATTTACGCTACACCCCCTTCAATTATCCTTGTTTTTGTTTGTGTTTCGGATTTTCACAAATTACCATAACGTTACCTTTGCGACGAATGACTTTGCATTTTTCGCAAATGGGCTTAACAGAAGGTCTTACCTTCATGCTGAATACCTCCCAGTCCTTAAGTTGCACGCGTCAAACCGTCTCGCATGCAGTCTGTTGGTTTGCAAGTGCATTGCAAGCGCTCTTTGAAGCTCCGAGTGCTAATGCTACTTACGATATGTGATGCGACCTTTGCTCAAATCGTATGGCGATAGCTGTACGACCACTTTGTCACCTGTTAGGATACGGATAAAGTGCATCCGCAGCTTTCCAGAAACATGGGCAAGAATCTGATGTCCGTTCTCTAGCTCAACTCGAAAAGTCGCGTTTGGCAACGGCTCGATGACCGTTCCTTCTACTTCAATCACATCTTCCTTGGCCAACGTGATTCTCCTTTCTATTACGCATTTGCTTCGTTCAGCTGCTCCGCATACTTCTGAATGACGTAGCGAAGCTTGCTGTTTGTAACCCGTCCGCTTTCGTTTAAACTCTGGACAACTTCGCGGCTTATATCCTTCTGCAACTCCAGATGAAGCAGGTTTTTACGTTTCGGTTGTTCAAACTTGCGTTTGTCCCCGTCCGCGATAAAGACATATCGCTCAGGCTCTAAGCCAACGATGACAGCCAGCTTGTCGGCATCTCTGCCTTGAGCCACTTTGACAAATTGCCCGAGCTGCGGGTTCAGAATATGATTCATTCCCTCACCTACTCCTGCAATCTAGTCAAAATCTCGCAACCGTCCGGTGTTACTGCAACTGTATGCTCAAAATGAGCACACCATGTACCATCCACCGTCACGACCGTCCAGTTATCCGCAAGTGTTTTTACATAACGCTCACCAATAACGACCATCGGTTCAATCGCGAGCACCATGCCCGGCTTGAGTCGAGGCCCACGGTTCGGGCTACCGTAGTTCGGAATCTGTGGTTCTTCATGAAGACTCGCACCGATTCCATGTCCGACGTACTCACGTACGACGGAAAAACCTGCATCTTCAATGACACGTTGTATAGCATGAGAAATGGTGTACAACCGTTCATCCGGCCGAACAAGTTCTAAACCAGCATAGAGCGAACGTTCAGTGACGTCCAGTAATCTCTGTGCCTCTTCAGAAATCTGTCCAACTCCATATGTCCAAGCTGAGTCACCGTGATACCCACGATACTCTGCGCCGATGTCGATGCTGATGATGTCGCCTTCGTTTAAAACACGGTTACCAGGAATACCGTGCACCAGCTCTTCATTAACTGATGCGCAAATGCTTCCAGAGAACCCGTTGTATCCCTTGAAAGAAGGAGATGCTCCTTGGCTGCGAATGAATTGTTCCGCGATAGCATCAAGCTCCCGAGTCGTAATGCCCGGCTTGATCGATTGAGACATGAGACGGTGCGTTTCCGCAACGATTCTCCCTGCTTCTCTCATAAAGCCTAATTCCACTTCGGACTTACAAATGATCATTCGTTTAACCTCGCAGTAAAGATACGACTTCAGACGTCACCGTATCAATTTCCTTCTCCCCGTCAACATCACGCAACAAGCCTTTGTTGCCGTAATAGTCAAGCAAAGGGGCAGTCTTGTTGATATATTCATCCAAGCGTGTGCCAACTTTCTCTTCGGAATCATCCGAACGTTGGTATAGCTCACCCTGGCACTTATCACAGACGCCTTCTTGTTGTGGCGGGTTAAAAATGACATGGTACGTCGCGCCGCAAGACTTGCAAATGCGTCTGCCTGTGAGACGTGCCAGTAATAATTCACGGTCAACGCTCAGGTTGATGACATGGTCCAATTTGCGACCTAGTGCTCCCAACATGTCGTCCAAAGCTTCCGCTTGAGCCAACGTGCGTGGGAATCCGTCCAAAAGGAACCCTTTCTCACAGTCCGGCTGAGCGAGACGCTCTCGCACAATCCCGACTGTAACGTCATCAGGAACGAGCAGACCTTGATCAATGTATTCCTTTGCCTTTAAGCCGATTGGCGTTTCTTCGCGCATTGCTGCACGAAACGCATCGCCTGTGGAGATATGAGGAATACCGAACTCCGTTACAATGCGTTCAGCCTGCGTCCCTTTACCTGCCCCAGGAGGCCCCATGAATAGAATGTTCATCGAATGTCACTCCCTTTTTGGTAAGCATAGGCTTAACTTTCGTCGGAAGTGTATGCTTTCGATGGCATTCGTTAAGCCTCTGCTTTACAAGAAACAGCACAATAGGTGCCGACCTGAGTCAGTACCTATTGCCTATTTATTGATAAAACCTTTGTAGTGGCGTTTAATCAACTGGCTTTCAACCTGTTTCATCGTATCAAGCGCTACGCCGACAACGATAAGAAACGACGTTCCACCAAGCTGTACTTCACGAGGGAACCCTGCAAGCGATCCAAGGAACACTGGCAATACTGCAATTAGAGCCAAGAAGATGGCACCAGAAAGAGTAATACGGGACATCACTCGTGTCAAGTAAGTAGCTGTAGCTTTACCCGGGCGAATGCCTGGAATATAGCCACCGTTCTTTTTCATTTGATCCGCCATTTGCTGTGGATTCAATTGAACGAACGTGTAGAAGAACGTGAAACCGATAATAAGCAGAACGAAAATAGTCATACCAAGCGGCTTATCAGAAGACGTGTTGTTAATGATCCATTGCGCCCATGCTTTATCAGCCCAGAACTGTGCGATGACTGTTGGGAACATCAGCAATGATGAAGCGAAGATTACTGGGATAACCCCTGCACCATTCACTTTAAGTGGAATGTGCGTATTCTGGCCACCATACATTTTGTTTCCAACAACACGCTTCGCATATTGTACCGGAATCTTACGAGATCCTTGCTGGATGAAAATAACCGCTACAATAATTAGCAAGATCACAATTGCAACAATGACCATTTTAAGAATGCCTAGGAACAGTTGTCCATCACCGTTAACAAATTGTGATTCATACATCTTCCCAAGAAGTGTTGGAATACCAGCCACGATTCCCGCGAAGATGATAATGGATATACCGTTGCCAATACCTTTCTCAGTGATTTGCTCACCGAGCCACATTAGAAATGCAGTACCAGCTGTCAAAACAATGGCGATCACTACGTAATCCGTCATGGTCGCGTTAGGAATCATCTGCATTCCATACATTCTATTGAAACCAATAGCTGTACCGAATGCTTGGATTAAACCTAAGATTATTGTGCCATAACGCGTAAATTGAGCAATCTTACGTTTACCAACTTCGCCTTCTTTCGCCCATTGTGCAAACTTCGGAACCACGTCCATGGAAAGAAGCTGCATGATGATCGATGCCGTGATGTATGGAAAGATACTCATAGCAAAGATGGAAAATTGGAACAACGCACCGCCGGAGAATGTATTCAGCAAGCTGAACAATTCAGTTCCAGTAGTGTTGCTTTGAAATACCGAAGGATCAACGCCGGGAACCGGAATAAAGGACCCGACGCGATAGATGATAAGGACACCAAGAGTAAAAAGAATCTTACTTCTTAGATCCCCAACTCGCCATATATTCGATACGGTCTTAAACATTAGATCACCTCGGATTTACCGCCGGCAGCCTCGATCTTCTCTACCGCAGATTGAGAGAACTTGTTAGCTTTAACCGTAAGCTTAACAGACAAGTCACCAGTACCCAAGATCTTGATTCCGCTCAATGGGTTCTTGATGATGCCTTGCTCCATAAGCAATTCCGGAGTTACTTCAGTTCCTGCTTCGAAACGGTTCAAGTCCGCTACGTTCAACACCGCGTACTCTTTACGAGTTGGATTCGTGAATCCACGCTTAGGCAAACGACGGTACAATGGGTTTTGTCCGCCCTCAAAGCCTGGACGAACACCACCACCGGAACGAGCATTTTGACCTTTGTGACCGCGACCTGCTGTTTTACCGTTACCGGAAGCGATACCGCGTCCGCGGCGGAAGCCTTCCTTACGGGAACCAGGTGCTGGAGAAAGTTCATGCAAATTCATCGTTCGTCGCACCTCCTTAAATATTTATGCTGTTATCTATCAATCGAGTGTTCGATCGCAATTCATTTAATGAAATTAATTAATTCAAAGCCTAAGCTTCGATTTCTTTAACTTCAACCAAATGAGTAACTTGATTTACCATGCCGCGAATCGCTGGGCTGTCGTTTTGAACAACCGTCTGATTCAGCTTGCGTAGGCCCAAAGTATTCACCGTTTTACGGTGAGTTTCCGGGCGACCGATCAGACTGCGAACGAGGGTAATTTGCAATTTAGCCATTGTCGTCCCCTCCTTATCCTAACAGTTCCTCTACGGATTTGCCACGAAGCTTAGCTACTTGCTCTACAGTCTTCAAACGAGACAAACCTTCAAGCGTAGCGTTTACCATGTTCATGGAGTTTGAAGAACCTAGGGACTTCGTCAAGATGTCGCCTACACCAGCTAGCTCCAATACAGCACGAACCGGGCCGCCAGCAATAACTCCTGTACCTTCAGAAGCCGGTTTAAGAAGAACTCTACCAGCGCCGAAGTGACCAATTACTTGGTGAGGAATTGTTGTGCCAACGAAAGGAACATGAATTAGATTTTTCTTAGCGTCTTCGATACCTTTACGGATCGCGTCAGGAACTTCGGATGCTTTACCGATTCCTACGCCAACCCAGCCTTTGCCGTCGCCGACAACGACAAGTGCGCTAAAGCTGAAACGACGTCCGCCTTTTACAACTTTAGAAACGCGGTTAATTTGAACAACTTTTTCAGATAGTTCTAACGTGTTTGGATCAACTCGCAAGTCGTTAACCTCCTTTTGTAAAATTCTTAGAACTCAAGACCAGCTTCACGAGCTGCGTCTGCCAATGCTTGAATACGTCCATGGTACAAGTAGCCACCGCGGTCGAATACCACATTTGTTTGGCCTTGCTCTTTTGCACGTTTCGCTATCAATTCGCCAACTTTAGCTGCCGCCTCAACGCTGCCGCCGTTTTTGATTTGATCACGCAATTCTTTGTCCATTGTCGAAGCGGAAGCAACAGTTACGCCCTTCACATCGTCGATCAATTGAGCGTAGATATGCTTAGAGGAACGGAATACGTTCAAACGTGGACGTGCAGTCGTTCCTTCAATTTTCTTACGAACACGAAGGTGACGTTTCAAACGAGCTTTGTTCTTATCGCCTTTTGTGATCATCGTTGTTTTCACTCCCTTCAGTTTAGCCATTAAGCTACAGAGGTAAGCGAGCTAGGCAAGATATTACTTCTTCTTGCCTGCTTTACCTTCTTTACGTAGAATACGTTCGCCTTGGTACTTGATACCTTTGCCTTTGTAAGGCTCTGGTGCACGTACAGCACGAATTTTTGCAGCATACTCACCAACACGCTCTTTGTTAATACCCTTAACAATGATTTGTGTTTGAGTTGGTACTTCGAACTCGATACCAGCTTCTGGAGTAATCTCAACTGGGTGAGAGTATCCAACGTTTAGTACGAGCTTGTCACCAGTTTTGTTTGCACGATATCCGACACCAACTAGCTCCAAAGTTTTGGAGTAGCCTTCCGTTACGCCGTTAATCATGTTGCTGATGACGCTGCGAGTTGTTCCGTGAAGGGAACGGTGAAGTTTATGTTCAGAAGGACGAGTCACGCTAATTACGTTCTCTTCTAGAGATACTTGAATATCTTTATGAAGTTCACGAGTCAACGATCCTTTCGGTCCTTTAACCGTAATCACGCTATTTTCCAAAGTAACTGTTACGCCACCTGGAACGTTAATTGGTTTGCGACCAATACGAGACATGTGTTGTTGCACCTCCTATCATTATGCAGTAAATTACCAAACGTAGCAGATCACTTCGCCGCCGGATTTCGCTTGACGAGCTTCTTTATCCGTCAAAACGCCTTTGGACGTCGAGATGATTGCAATTCCGAGACCACCAAGTACGCGAGGTACCTCGTTGGATTTCGTGTAAACGCGTAGACCTGGTTTAGAGATACGCTTCAAACCAGTGATGACACGCTCTTGGTTTTGACCATATTTCAAGAAAATACGGATGATCCCTTGTTTGTTGTCATCGATATATTCTGCATCACGGATAAAGCCTTCACGCTTCAAAATTTCAGCGATTTGCTTCTTCATCGTAGAAGCAGGCATTTCCACTGTTTCATGACGTACTGTGTTAGCATTGCGAATACGAGTAAGCATATCAGCAATTGGATCAGACATAACCATTAGTGTAAACCTCCTTCCCGCAACAGGGTTGATTACCAGCTAGCTTTTTTAACGCCAGGAATCTGGCCTTTATGTGCCAATTCGCGGAAACAAATTCGGCAAATTTTGAACTTACGCAATACAGAATGCGGACGACCGCAACGCTCACAACGAGTGTATGCGCGTACTTGGAACTTCGGCTTGCGTTGCTGTTTAACAACCATCGAAGTTTTTGCCACGTGTTGACACCTCCTATGAACTTTGTCGTGACATCATGGTCACCGGACAAACTCATGTCCTAATTTTATTCATCAAATGATGAGCTAGACCGACCTTACTTCACGAAAGGCATGCCGAGTTGCGTCAACAATTCACGGGACTCTTCGTCTGTCTTCGCTGTAGTAACGATGACGATATCCATACCGCGTGCTTTATCAACTTTATCGTACTCGATCTCAGGGAAGATCAATTGATCTTTAAGACCAAGAGTGTAGTTACCACGACCGTCAAACGCTTTGTTCGAAATTCCGCGGAAGTCACGAACACGTGGAAGCGTTACGTTGAACAATTTGTCCAAGAAGTGGTACATACGCTCACCGCGCAATGTTACTTTAACACCGATCGGCATTCCTTCACGAAGCTTGAAGCCTGCGATAGACTTTTTAGCGCGTGTAATAACTGGCTTTTGACCAGCAATTAGTTGCAATTCAGCTACAGCTGTGTCCAGTACTTTGGAGTTCTGAACAGCTTCACCCATACCCATGTTGATAACAACTTTCTCAACTTTAGGTACTTGCATGACTGTTGTATAGTTGAACTTCTGCATAAGAGCAGGAGTAATGTCGTTCAAATAACGTTCTTTCATACGAGCTGCCATTGTAAATGGACCTCCTTTCCTAGCAATTAGTCGATAATAGCGCCGGAACGTTTAGCTACGCGCACTTTTTTACCGTTCTCTACTTTGTAACCGATGCGCGTTACTTTACCGGACTTCGGATCCACGTGCATCACGTTGGAAGCGTGGATAGCAGCCTCTTGCTCAATAATACCGCCTTGTGGGTTCTTTTGATTAGGCTTCTGGTGCTTCTTCACCATGTTTACGCCTTCTACAAGAACGCGGTTTTGACGAGGGAATGCTGCGATGACGCGGCCTTTTTTACCTTTATCTTTACCTGTGATAACGATGACCGTGTCGTCTTTTTTCACGTGCAATTTATTATTATGCGACTCGAGAATCTTCTTCAATCGTGGCATGTGTTACACCTCCTGAGTCTTGCCAGGCAGGCAAGTTGATTTAGATAACTTCCGGAGCCAAGGAAACGATCTTCATGAAATCTTTCTCGCGAAGTTCGCGAGCAACAGGTCCGAAGATACGCGTTCCGCGTGGTCCTTTATCTTCCTTAACGATAACCGCTGCGTTCTCATCGAAAGCGATGTAAGAACCGTCTTTACGACGTACCGAACGTTTTGTACGAACGATAACTGCCTTAACTACGTCACCCTTTTTGACAACGCCACCTGGTGTTGCTTGTTTCACGGAGCATACAATCAGGTCACCGATGTGTCCTACACGACGTCCCGTACCACCCAACACACGGATACACATCAATTCTTTCGCACCAGAGTTATCTGCTACTTTCAAACGTGTAAATGGTTGAATCATTCTGATTTCCTCCTTTCGGTAGAGCTACCCGGACATTAAACGATTACTGCTTTTTCAACGATTTCCACGAGTCTCCAACGCTTGTCTTTAGACAGCGGACGAGTCTCCATGACTTTAACAGTATCGCCGATTTTAGCTTCATTGTTTTCGTCGTGAGCTTTGAACTTCTTCGTATATTTGATGCGTTTATGGTACAAGTCATGCTTTTTGTACGTTTCAACCGCGATTACGATTGTTTTGTCCATTTTATCGCTGACAACTTTACCGATTTGCACTTTACGAGCATTACGTTGTTCACTCATCAGTGTATTGCCTCCTTCCTGGTTACAGGATGTCTATTTTCAGTCAAGACCTTGACTTCAATTAACTAGTGATCCCAAGTTCTCTTTCATGCAATACCGTTTTCGCACGAGCAATTGCTTTACGCACGTCACGGATACGAGTTGGGTTGTCAAGCTGTCCAGTAGCCAATTGGAAACGGAGGTTGAAAAGTTCTTCCTTGAATCCTGCAATCTTCTGTTCAAGTTCAGCAGTGGTCAAGTTGCGGAATTCACTAGCTTTCATTTGCTTCACCACCCAATTCTTCGCGTTTCACAAACTTAGTTTTGCAAGGCAGCTTGTGAGCAGCAAGGCGCATCGCTTCACGAGCGACTTCCTCAGGTACACCAGAAAGTTCGAACATAACTTTACCAGGCTTAACCACAGCTACCCATTTCTCAACGTTACCTTTACCACTACCCATACGTACCTCTAGCGGCTTAGCCGTAATTGGTTTGTCTGGGAAGATTTTAATCCATACTTTACCACCACGCTTGATATAACGAGTCATCGCGATACGAGCGGACTCGATCTGACGGTTCGTAATCCAAGTTGGTTCAAGAGCTTGCAAGCCGAATTCACCGAAATGAACCGTTGTGCCGCCTTTAGCGCGACCTTTCAAGCTACCACGTTGTTGTTTACGATGTTTTACACGTTTAGGTACCAACATGATTAGTTGCCTCCTTCCTCAACAGCCTTTTTCTTAGCCGTAGGAAGTACCTCTCCACGATAAATCCATACTTTTACGCCGATACGGCCGTAAGTTGTATGAGCTTCCGCAGTTCCGTAGTCGATATCAGCGCGAAGCGTATGAAGTGGTACAGTTCCTTCGCTGTATCCTTCCGAACGAGCGATTTCAGCACCGCCCAGACGTCCACTTACCGCAGTTTTAATTCCTTTTGCACCAGAACGCATAGTACGTTGAATAGCTTGTTTAAGTGCACGACGGAAAGAAACGCGGCGCTCAAGTTGTTGAGCAATGCTCTCAGCAACAAGAATAGCGTCCAAATCTGGAGTCTTGATTTCCGAAATGTTGATGTGAACTTTTTTACCGTTAGCAATTTTAGTTACTTCACGGCGAAGTGCTTCAACTTCGGAACCGCCTTTACCGATTACCATACCCGGCTTAGCGGTGTGGATCGTAACGTTCACGCGGTTAGCTGCACGTTCGATCTCGATGCGCGATACTGCCGCATCTTTCAATTTATTTTTCAGGTATTCCCGGATTTTTACGTCTTCGATAAGCAATGTACCGAAATCTTTTTCAGCATACCACTTAGACTCCCAATCGCGGATAACACCCACTCGAAGTCCGACTGGATTTACCTTTTGACCCACACGTTTTCCCTCCTTATTTCTCAGATACTACTAGCGTAATGTGGCTAGTTTTCTTATTGATACGGCTTGCACGTCCCATTGCGCGAGGACGGAAACGTTTCAACGTTGGACCTTGGTTAACGAACGTTTGCTCGATAACGAGTTTGTTCACGTCCATAGAATAGTTGTGTTCTGCATTCGCAATAGCAGAGTTCAACAACTTCTCCACGATTGGAGATGCTGCTTTTGGCGTGTGACGCAAAATTGCGATCGCCTCGCCTACTTGCTTACCGCGGATCAAGTTAAGAACGATCTGAACTTTACGCGGTGCGATGCGAACCATATTCGCATGTGCTTTCGCTTGCATGGAAGTACCTCCCCTCAAGTGCTAGATATCAGTATTAACGTCTTGTCTTCTTATCGTCGTCATGACCTTTGTACGTACGAGTTGGCGCGAATTCGCCAAGCTTGTGTCCGACCATATCTTCAGTTACGTACACTGGCACGTGTTTGCGACCGTCATAAACGCCGAAAGTGTGACCGATGAATTGAGGGTAGATAGTGGAACGACGGGACCAAGTCTTAATAACGACTTTTTTACCACTCTCGTTCATAACTTCAACCTTCTTCATCAAATGACCATCAATGAATGGTCCTTTTTTCAAACTGCGACCCATGTGTAAATCCTCCCTTCACGAAATCCGTTAATTTCGCTTATTACGCGGCTAATTTACTAACCAAACAAATATTACTTCGTGCGACGACGAACGATGTATTTGTCGGAGTGCTTGCCCTTCTTGCGAGTCTTGTAACCAAGTGTCGGTTTACCCCATGGAGACATAGGAGATTTACGACCGATTGGTGCACGACCTTCACCACCACCGTGTGGGTGATCAACAGGGTTCATTACAACACCACGTACGACTGGACGTTTGCCCAACCAACGAGAACGACCTGCTTTACCAACTTTGATGAGCTCATGGTCTTCGTTACCTACAGATCCGATTGTAGCGCGGCAAACTTTCAATACTTTACGAACTTCGCCAGAACCCAAACGAATTGTAACATAACGCTCTTCTTTACCAAGCAATTGAGCTTCCGTACCAGCTGCACGAACCAACTGACCGCCCTTGCCTGGCTTCAACTCGATGTTGTGGATAACTGTACCTACAGGGATGTTTTCAAGTGGCAATGCATTACCGATCTTGATATCAGCTTCTGGTCCAGAAACGATTACGTCTCCAACTTTCAAGCCTTTAGGAGCGATAATGTAACGCTTTTCACCATCCGCGTAGTTGATCAACGCGATGTTGGAAGTACGGTTTGGATCGTACTCGATTGTAGCAACGCGACCTGGAATGCCATCCTTGTTACGTTTGAAATCGATGATACGATACTTACGCTTATGTCCGCCGCCTTGGTGACGAACTGTTATTTTACCTTGGTTGTTACGACCTGCTTGTTTGCTAAGAGGCGCAAGCAACGATTTCTCCGGTGTGCTCGTTGTGATTTCTTCGAACGTAGATACGCTCATCGCACGGCGAGCCGGGGATGTCGGTTTATACTTTTTAATAGGCACTAGTTTTCCCTCCTAACTTTAAGAATTGTATATTTATACCGTCTCAAAGAACTCAAGCGGCTTGCTGTCTGCAGTCAATGTTACGAAAGCTTTCTTCCATTCGGAAGTGTAACCGTTGTAACGACCGTAGCGCTTAGGTTTAGCTGGAACACGCAACGTGTTCACACCTGCTACTTTAACTTTGAAGATTTGCTCGATTGCAGCTTTGATTTCCGTTTTGTTAGCACGGATATCAACTTCAAAGACATATTTCAAATCGTCCATCATTTCAGCTGTACGCTCAGTGATGATTGGGCGTTTGATAATATCACGAGGGTTTTTCATTACGCGAACACCTCCTGTACCTTCGAAACCGCATCCTTAGTAAGGATAAGCTTTTGATGGCGAAGAACGTCATAAACGTTTACTCCGTCAGCAGCTACCAATTTAACGGATGGGATGTTACGAGCGGACAATGCAACGTTGTCGTTGTACTCAGGAAGCACAACTAGCGCTTTGCGGTCCACTTTCAAGTTGTTAAGCAATGCTTGGAATTCTTTCGTTTTCGGCGCATTGAATGCCAACTCGTCTAGAACGATGATTTGATTTTCCAACACTTTGGAAGAAAGTGCGGATTTGATCGCCAAACGGCGAACTTTCTTAGGAAGCTTGTATGCATAGCTGCGTGGTGTTGGTCCGAAAACGACACCGCCGCCTTTCCATTGCGGCGCACGAATAGAACCTTGACGCGCACGACCAGTACCTTTTTGTTTCCATGGCTTACGGCCACCGCCGCGAACCTCGGAACGGCCTTTAACTTTGTGTGTTCCTTGACGCATGGATGCAAGTTGCATCACAACAGCATCATGAAGCACATGTTTGTTTGGTTCAATTCCGAATACGCTGTCAGCAAGTTCAATCTCGCCAACTTGAGCACCGGAGATGTTGAATACTGCTACTTTAGGCATTCTGAGCTCCTCCTTTCCTCACCAATTACTTTTTAATTGCAGATTTAATGTTAATGAAGCTGTTTTTAGCACCAGGAATGGAGCCTTTAACGAGGATTACGTTACGTTCCGCATCCACTTTAACAACCTCAAGGTTTTGAATTGTAACTGTTTCTGCTCCCATATGACCTGGAAGGTGTTTACCTTTAGGTACGCGGTTCGCTTGAATGGAACCCATGGAACCAGGGCCACGATGGTAACGAGAACCGTGAGACATTGGTCCGCGGCTTTGTCCCCAGCGCTTAATTGTGCCGGTAAAGCCTTTACCTTTAGAAATACCTGTTACGTCAACGAACTCGCCTTCTGCGAAGAGATCAGCCTTCAATTCTTGGCCAACTTCGTATTGAGAAAGATCGATACCGCGGTATTCCTTAATGTAGCGCTTAGGTGTTGTGTTTGCTTTTTTAGCGTGACCTTGTTCAGGCTTGTTAGAACGCTTTTCCTTTTTGTCAGCGAAGCCGACTTGGATTGCTTCGTAGCCGTCATTCTCAACGTCTTTCTTCTGAAGAACGACGCAAGGACCAGCTTCGATAACTGTAACTGGCAATACGTTACCTTCTGGGGTAAACACTTGAGTCATGCCGAGTTTTTTTCCTAAGATACCTTTCATGTTGACACCTCTTTTCGTTTCCATGATCCGTTCATTTTAAGCTGTTATTACAGCTTGATTTCGATATCTACACCGGACGGTAGGTCTAGTCGCATAAGCGCATCAACCGTTTGCGGCGTTGGACTCACGATATCGATAAGGCGCTTATGAGTGCGCATTTCGAATTGCTCGCGAGAATCCTTGTACTTGTGCACCGCACGAAGAACCGTGATGATTTGCTTTTCCGTTGGCAACGGAATTGGACCGGACACTCCTGCACCGGAACGTTTCGCTGTTTCAACGATCTTCTCAGCGGATTGATCAAGAATTCTGTGGTCGTATGCTTTTAAGCGGATACGAATTTTTTGCTTTGCCATTGTATTCCCTCCTTTAATCGCCCAATTTTGCATCGGACATACTCCGTGAAAATTTTCCTTCACACTCCCCCATGGCAAAGGGGCCGGGTGTGTCGGTAACCTCTCACATCATCGCAACGTCGACGAACAACATTCACTATTATATATAATAGTCCCGACAATTGCAAGCATTTATTTAAAATCATTACGAAACAATTCCTTCTGTAATAAGGTCTGTACGTCCTGATGTCCTGCATCTGTCGGGAACTATTCGTCTTCTGCTGTTGTCCATTATATAATGAAGCAACTGAATTTTTCTACGGAAATCTATTCCACCATTGATTTACTAGCTTTATAGACTAATATAACGCTCAAATTAATTATACGGAACTAATACGATTAAGCTGTTCAGCTGAAGAAGCAACTTGTTCAGTAGATTCACTAATACTTTGAATTGCATCTGATAAACTTTGAATGCTATCGCTAATGACATTAAGTTGTGAAGCGCTTTCAGAAATTTCTAATACTATATTCGAAAATTTCTCCATTGTAAGCTCTGCATTTATTCTTACTTGACCTGCATTGTTCTGCACCGCTGAAATCACTTCTACTACTGCTTTTGTCACTTCACTTGAATTAACGATAAGATTTTCAATGTTGTTTACGGTTTGCTTTGTACTGACAGCAAGTTTGTTTACTTCCTTAGCAACAACTGAGAAACCTGCTCCTCGTTCCCCCGCGTGTGCTGCTTCAATCGAAGCATTCAATGATAATAGATGTGTATGGTCAGCAATCTCTATAATGGACTGGGCAATCGATGCAATATGTTCGGTCGTCATTTTGAGCGCACTCATATGCTGTTCAACCTGCTGCATATCGATATCGATTTGTTGAATACTAATATTCAATTGATCCATAAACATTTTGCCTTCTTCAGCATTTCTTTGTGTTGCTATTGATAAATTTGCGGTTTGTTGGGTAGAGTTGTTCAGTTCAATTCCATATGACACCATTTCTTGAATTGCATCATTTGTACGAACCGATAACGAGGCTAATTGTTCACTTAGTTTACTAATTTGTGAATGAAGCTCATCTTTTTGGCGAAGATGTTCTTTCTCTGTTTCTTGTCTTTTCCTTTCAAAAAATTCAAGTACGAGCTGCTGTTCGAGGTTCAATACTTTGTTGAAACTATGTACAACTTCTACAGCCAATTGCGGATTAGCAGCATGCATCATCAACCGTTCAAATACAACTGCTTGTACTTTTTGAAATGCTCCCATATACCATTTCGGCTCCAAGCCTATTCGATAATGAATCGAAGCAATGCGCATGCGCTTTTCTACATAGGCTTCATTAATGAAGCCATCGAACATTTCCTCGATGTGCTTGCGCAAAGTAATTTGCAATTTTTCAACACTACTATGCTGATTGATCATTTCCTTTAGTGCTCCTACCTGTAAAACAGATTCATAAAAGGCTTCACTAATTTCATCTAACCAAGGCAGAAGATGCGGTTGCGCCAAGCGAAGCATGCCGAGATCTCTTGTAGTAAGTTGAATCATTTTTAATTGAGACCATATCTTATGATCTTCAGAAAATTGAATACTACCTAGTTGATCTGCTTGCTCCAGATTAAAGTCCCATTTCGTATTCATGTCATTATGAGCTACATGATTATTCTGTTTCTCTTTATTATATCCCCATCGTTTAAACAATCATTTCACCCTCCCCCGTAGGAATCTTTTGTGATTATGGAGTTTTATTACATCCCTTTCATTATAATCATGTATACAGTCATTCGGATATACATTCTTCAAGTAAATATGAAAAAATTATATTATGCAATTTACATAGCAGCAGAGCTACTTATAACAAAAAGCCCCTCTCCCGAAGGAGAAGGGCTTTATCATATCGCTAAGCGATATTACTTGATGATTGTAGCAACTGCACCTGCACCTACTGTACGGCCACCTTCGCGGATAGCGAAACGTGTACCTTCTTCAATCGCGATTGGATTGATAAGGTTTACAGTAACTGTGATGTTGTCACCAGGCATAACCATTTCAGTACCTTCTGGAAGGTCGATTACACCAGTTACGTCAGTTGTACGGAAGTAGAACTGTGGACGGTATCCAGTGAAGAATGGCTTATGACGGCCACCCTCTTCTTTAGTCAAAACGTACACTTGTGCAGAGAACACAGTGTGTGGTTTAACTGTACCTGGCTTAACCAATACTTGACCACGCTCGATGTTGTTGCGGTCTACACCACGAAGCAATGCGCCAACGTTGTCACCTGCTTGAGCGGAGTCAAGCAATTTACGGAACATTTCAACGCCCGTAACAACGGATTTGCGAGTTTCTTCTTGGATACCAACGATTTCGATCTCGTCGCCGACTTTGATCGTACCACGCTCTACACGACCTGTAGCAACTGTACCACGGCCAGTGATGGAGAATACGTCCTCAACAGGCATCAAGAAAGGCTTGTCAGTGTCGCGCTCTGGAGTTGGGATATAAGTGTCGATTTGTTTGAACAATTCAACGATCTTTTGAGCCCACTCACCATCAGGAGCTTGAAGAGCTTCACGAGCAGAACCACGAATGATTGGCGTGTCGTCGCCTGGGAATTCGTACTCGGAAAGCAAGTCACGAACTTCCATCTCAACCAATTCAAGCAACTCTTCGTCTTCAACCATGTCGCATTTGTTCAAGAATACAACGATGTAAGGTACGCCTACTTGGCGAGAAAGCAAGATGTGCTCACGAGTTTGTGGCATTGGACCGTCAGCTGCGGATACAACCAAGATCGCGCCGTCCATTTGTGCAGCACCAGTGATCATGTTTTTAACGTAGTCAGCGTGACCTGGGCAGTCTACGTGTGCGTAGTGACGAGTATCAGTTTCGTACTCAACGTGTGCAGTAGAAATTGTGATACCACGCTCGCGCTCTTCTGGAGCTTTGTCGATTTGATCGAATGCTACAGCAGCACCACCGTAAGTTTTGGACAATACAGTTGTGATTGCAGCAGTCAAAGTTGTTTTACCGTGGTCAACGTGACCGATAGTACCGATGTTAACGTGCGGCTTATTACGCTCAAATTTTGCCTTTGCCATTTGAACAATTCCTCCTTAAGTAGATGGAATAATATAGTGTAATGGTTGTCTGCAAGTTCTCACCTACAGACAATCCATGAATATAAGTCAATTAAGCAATAATCGTTAGATTATTGACCTTTAACTTTGGAAACGATTTGCTCAGCGATGTTGCGAGGTACTTCTTCATAATGAGAAAGTTCCATTGCGAACACGCCGCGTCCTTGTGTACCGGAACGAAGTGTTGTGGAGTAACCGAACATCTCAGCGAGAGGTACCTTAGCACGGATAACTTGTGCACCAGCACGAGAATCCATACCTTCGATACGTCCACGACGGGAGTTCAACATACCCATAACGTCGCCCATGTACTCTTCAGGAACTGTAACTTCAACCTTCATGATTGGCTCTAGCAATACCGGATTACATTTTTCCTTAGCAGCTTTAAGCGCCATGGATCCTGCAATCTTAAACGCCATCTCGGAGGAGTCAACGTCATGGTAAGAACCATCGAAGATTGTAGCTTTGATATCTACCATCGGGAAGCCAGCCAATACGCCGTTCTTCATCGATTCTTCGATACCAGCTTGAACCGGAGCGATGTATTCACGAGGAACAACACCACCGACGATTTTGTTGACGAACTCAAATCCAACACCTGGCTCTTGTGGTTCGAACTCGATCCAAACGTGACCGAACTGACCACGTCCACCGGATTGACGTACGAACTTACCTTCAACCTTAGCAGCGGATTTAAACGTTTCACGGTAAGCAACTTGAGGGTTACCTACGTTCGTCTCAACTTTGAACTCACGACGCATACGGTCAATGATGATCTCCAAGTGAAGCTCACCCATACCCGCAAGAATCGTTTGTCCAGTTTCTTCGTCTGTGTGAGCACGAAGAGTTGGATCTTCCTCAGTCAATTTGCTGAGTGCTACACCCAACTTATCTTGGTCAGCCTTAGTCTTAGGCTCAACCGCGATCTCGATAACTGGATCAGGGAAGTTCATAGATTCCAAAATAATTGGATTCTTCTCTTCACACAGTGTATCACCTGTACCTGTATCTTTCAAACCTACTGCAGCTGCGATGTCACCGGAGTAAACTACATCGATTTCTTCACGGCTGTTAGCGTGCATTTGAAGGATACGGCCGATACGCTCGCGCTTGCCTTTTGTTGCGTTCAATACGTAAGATCCGGAGTTCAATACACCAGAGTATACGCGGAAGAACGTCAACTTACCAACGTAAGGGTCTGTCATAATCTTAAACGCAAGAGCCGAGAATGGCTCAGAGTCAGAAGACTTACGAACAGCTTCCTCGCCATCTTCCAATGTACCTTTAATGTCAGGTACATCTGTTGGAGCTGGCAAGTAATCAATAACTGCGTCCAACATAAGTTGAACACCTTTATTTTTGTAAGAAGAACCACAGATAACAGGGAAGATTTGAACGTTTACTACACCTTTACGGAGACCAGCTTTGATTTCTTCAATCGTAAGCTCTTCACCTTCAAGGTATTTCATCATCAATTCTTCGTCAAGCTCTGCAACCTTCTCGATAAGTTCCATACGAAGTTCTTCAACTTTCGCTTTGAACTCTTCTGGAACGTCAATAATATCAACATCGCGACCAAGGTCATCTTTGAAGATATGAGCTTTTTGCTCAATCAAATCAATGATACCTTTGAAGTCGTTCTCTGCTCCGATTGGCAACTGAATAGCTACAGCATTCGCTTGCAAACGATCTTTCATGGTTTCAATAACGTTGAGGAAGTCAGCGCCAATGATGTCCATTTTGTTTACATAAGCAATACGAGGTACGCTGTATTTATCAGCTTGACGCCATACTGTCTCGGATTGAGGCTCAACGCCTTCTTTAGCAGAGAATACGCCTACTGCTCCGTCCAATACGCGAAGGGAACGCTCAACCTCTACCGTAAAGTCAACGTGACCCGGAGTATCGATGATGTTAACACGATGACCTCTCCAAGCTGCTGTAGTAGCAGCGGAAGTGATCGTGATACCACGCTCTTGTTCTTGTTCCATCCAGTCCATTGTTGCTGCACCTTCGTGCACCTCACCGATTTTGTGAGTACGGCCTGTGTAGAACAAAATACGCTCCGTAGTTGTTGTTTTACCGGCATCGATGTGAGCCATGATTCCGATGTTACGCGTATTCTGCAAGGAGAACTGTCTAGCCATTATTGGGAGTCTCCCTTCAAAATAAGAGTTCGGAGAAACGAACTCGCATTAGCATCCTACCAGCGGTAGTGAGCAAATGCTTTGTTCGCTTCAGCCATCTTGTGCGTGTCTTCGCGCTTCTTAACAGATGCACCAGTGTTGTTGGAAGCATCGATAATTTCTGCTGCCAAACGCTCTTGCATTGTTTTTTCACCGCGGTTACGCGAGTAGTTAACCAACCAGCGCAATCCCAAAGAAGTACGGCGCTCAGGCTTAACTTCGATAGGTACTTGATAGTTAGCACCACCTACACGGCGAGCTTTAACTTCAAGAACTGGCATGATGTTTTTGATTGCTGCTTCAAATACTTCCATAGGGTCATTGCCTGTACGTTCTTGGATAAGCTTGAATGCATCATACAAGATTGTTTGAGCAACACCGCGTTTACCGTCGATCATAATACGGTTGATCAAACGAGTAACCAACTTGCTGTTGTATACCGGATCCGGCAACACGTCACGTTTAGTAACTGGACCTTTGCGTGGCATGTGTATCCCCCTTTCTCAATAAGATCATGAATTATGTTCATGAGCTTTTTTCATTATGCTTTTTTCTTAGGACGCTTCGTACCATATTTGGAACGAGCTTGCATACGGTTGTTTACACCTGCAGTATCCAAAGCACCGCGAACGATGTGGTAACGTACACCCGGAAGGTCTTTTACACGGCCACCGCGTACAAGCACGACACTGTGCTCTTGCAAGTTGTGACCAATACCTCCGATGTAAGCAGTAACCTCTACACGGTTAGTCAAACGAACACGCGCATATTTACGAAGTGCGGAGTTCGGTTTTTTAGGCGTCATAGTACCTACACGAGTACAAACACCACGTTTTTGAGGTGCGCTCAAGTCAGTCTCCGTACGCTTCAAGGCATTGAAACCTTTTTGCAAAGCTGGGGATTTGGACTTAGTTACTTTTGCTTGACGGCCCTTACGGACTAGTTGGTTAATAGTTGGCATGATTGCCACCCCCTCATTATAGAATCAACTGTGTTGCCTGGCTTAGCTAAGCCCACAGATCCAGGCGGTTCATAAATGGGCAAATGAAAAGTTTTTGTTCCCGGAAACTTCAATACATTCCGTCATCCTTCACAAAAACATTGGGTTACCTATTCTGGTTTGATGACCGCTGCCATAGCAGCTCCGACTTCGATACCACACAGCTTGCCAAGCTCTTGCATCGTAGTAACTTCTGTTACTTTTACATTTCGCTTGAAACAAATTGATGTTATCTTAGAAATCAATTTCTTGTCGGCATCTAAAGCAACATAGACTTCAATGGCTTTGCCTTGCTCTACCATCTTGGTCGTCTGTTTCGTCCCAATCTTGATGTTTGTATCCTGTAGACTCTTATCATTAGACATGAATCATGTTCCTCCGAAAGTAACAGGTTAACCTCTTGGGCACACTTCGATATATTATCACTTGAGTTATATCATGTCAAGAATATTTTTGATAAAAACTTTGTCGCTCGCTTCATGTAATTTACTACTTCAATAAACTTTTCATTAACTACACTAAGCAACAATTTCTCGACCTTTCTACTATACCATCTTGTCCGAGATTTTCAATAACAAACGTTGCCATTGCATCTACTAGCAGCTTATTTGTTATCCATATAAAAACCGTTAGGGGAACTACTTATGCAGCCCCCTAACGGCCAGTATATTATGCTATAGAAATCAGCAGATAGATCGACTCTGAATTAGTCAGCTACGCTAACTACTTCTTCGGAATCCAATGCCTCTTCGTTCGTCTCTTCAAGCGGGTTGATTACTTTAACACTGCGGTAACGGTTCATACCTGTACCTGCAGGAATCAACTTACCGATGATGACGTTCTCCTTCAGACCAAGCAATTGGTCCACTTTGCCCTTAATCGCTGCATCTGTCAAGACACGAGTCGTCTCTTGGAAGGATGCTGCAGACAAGAAGGAATCTGTCTCAAGAGACGCTTTTGTAATACCGAGCAATACTGGTTTAGCGACTGCTGGCTCTTTACCAGCCAAGATCGCTTCCTTATTAGCCGTTTCGTATTCATAAATGTCTACGAATGCGCCTGGTAGAAGCGTAGTGTCTCCAGCATCGATAATACGGATCTTACGAAGCATCTGCTTGATCATAACTTCAACGTGCTTGTCGTTGATTTCTACACCCTGGTTACGATATACGCGCTGAACTTCCTGAAGGATATAGTTCTGAACGCCACGAATACCTTTAATGCGAAGCATTTCTTTAGGGTCAATAGAACCTTCTGTAATCTCGTCGCCCGCCTCGATCGTCTGGCCTTCATGTACACGGATACGAGATCCATAGCTCGCTGCATAGACTTTCGTCTCAGCTTCGCCTTGTACTTCAACCTCACGACGATCTTTCGTTTCACGGATTTCTTTGATTACGCCGTCGAGTTCAGAGATAATCGCTTGACCTTTCGGATTACGCGCCTCGAACAACTCTTGGATACGCGGCAAACCTTGTGTAATATCGTCACCCGCAACACCACCGGTGTGGAACGTACGCATTGTAAGCTGCGTTCCTGGTTCACCGATCGATTGCGCGGCGATGATACCAACTGCTTCACCGATCTCAACGAATTTACCTGTTGCCAAGTTACGACCGTAACACTTCTTACATACGCCATGACGTGCACGACAGCTAAGAACGGAACGGATTTGAAGTTTCTTGACACCAGCTTTAACGATTGCATCTGCTTTGTCAGAGTCGATCAATTCGTTACGGTTAACGATGATCGCACCTGTTTCTGGATGACGAACCGTTTCAAAGGAGTAACGACCTTCAACACGATCATACAAACCTTCGATAACCTCTTTGCCGTCAGAAATATCCGCAACAAGGAAGCCTTTATCTGTACCGCAATCGTCTTCGCGCACGATAACGTCTTGTGCAACGTCAACGAGACGACGTGTAAGGTAACCGGAATCCGCTGTACGAAGTGCTGTATCGGCAAGACCTTTACGAGCACCGTGCGTGGAGATAAAGTACTCCAAGACCGTAAGACCTTCACGGAAGTTCGATTTAATCGGCAACTCGATGATACGACCAGACGGGTTGGCCATGAGACCACGCATACCGCCTAGCTGAGTAATCTGCGATTTATTACCACGGGCTTTGGAATCAACCATGAGCATGATGGAGTTATAGCGTTCCATCGATTTCATCAAGATATCAGTAATGACATCTTTTGATTTCGACCAAACTTCAATAACTCGGTCATAACGCTCTTCATTCGTAATAAGACCACGACGATATTGATTTGTAATAACCTTAACTTTGTCATCAGATTCTTTCAATACCTCGATCTTCTCTTGCGGTACGATAACGTCAGATACCGCTATAGAGATACCCGCACGAGTCGAGTATGTGAAGCCGAGTTGCTTGATCTGATCCAAGATAACAGCTGTTTTAGTCGTATGGAACGTCTCAAAGCAACGAGCAATGATCTGACCCAAATAATCTTTACCAACCGCACCAGTTTGCGGAATATTTTCGATATACTCACGATAGTTCGCGCCTTTATCGTAAATAAAGTAGTGATCTGGTGTTCCCTCAAACAAGTTTTGCTTCGACGGCTCATTGATGTAAGGGAAATCAGCTGGGAAGATTTCATTAAATATAATACGCCCTACCGTTGTAACGAGAAGAGCATCTTGTTGTTTTTCTGTGAAGCACGTCTTACCAAGTGCTTTAACTGGAATGACAACGCGAGCATGCAAGGAAGCAACGTCACGCTGATAAGCGGAAACAGCCTCATTCATGTTCGACAAGATCATACCTGTACCTTTAGCTTCTTTGTTATCCATCGTCAAGTAGAAGGATCCGAGGACCATATCCTGGGATGGCGTAACAACTGGCTTACCGTCTTTCGGGTTCAAGATATTGCCGGAAGCGAGCATTAGCAAACGTGCTTCTGCTTGAGCTTCTGCGGACAATGGAACGTGAACCGCCATCTGGTCACCGTCGAAGTCAGCGTTATAAGCTGTACATACGAGCGGATGAAGCTTAATAGCACGGCCTTCAACCAAAATTGGTTCGAATGCCTGGATACCGAGTCTGTGAAGCGTAGGTGCACGGTTAAGAAGAACTGGATGTTCACGGATTACTTGCTCGAGAACGTCCCATACTTCTGGGCTAACACGCTCAACTTTGCGCTTCGCACTCTTAATATTGTGAGCCAAGCCTTTGTTAACAAGCTCTTTCATAACAAACGGCTTAAACAATTCAAGTGCCATTTCTTTCGGCAAACCGCACTGATACATCTTCAAGCTCGGTCCTACTACGATAACCGAACGTCCGGAGTAGTCAACACGTTTACCTAGCAAGTTCTGACGGAAACGTCCTTGTTTACCTTTCAGCATGTGGCTGAGAGATTTCAATGGACGGTTACCCGGTCCTGTAACTGGACGACCACGACGACCGTTGTCGATGAGCGCGTCAACTGCTTCTTGAAGCATACGCTTCTCATTTTGAACGATAATGTCAGGTGCACCCAAGTCAAGAAGACGCTTCAAACGGTTATTACGGTTAATAACACGGCGGTACAAGTCATTCAGGTCAGAAGTCGCAAAACGACCGCCATCCAACTGTACCATTGGGCGAAGCTCAGGTGGGATAACTGGCAATACATCGAGAATCATCCAATCCGGGAAGTTTCCAGAATTACGGAATGCTTCGATGACTTCCAAACGCTTAATCGCACGATTACGGCGTTGGCCTTGTGCCGTACGAAGATCTTCCTTCAACGTTTCAAGATCTTTCTCGAGATCAAGGTCTTGAAGCAATTTCTTAACTGCTTCAGCACCCATGCCTGCTTGGAATGCAGGGCCGTATTTTTCACGGTAGCTGCGATATTCCTTCTCGGAAAGAAGCTGTTTCTTCTCAAGAGGTGTATCACCTGGATCCGTGACCACGTACGATGCGAAGTAGATAATCTCTTCGAGTGAACGTGGTGACATATCAAGTGCCAAGCCCATACGGCTTGGAATACCTTTGAAATACCAAATGTGAGATACTGGAGCTGCCAATTCAATGTGACCCATACGCTCACGACGTACTTTTTGACGCGTTACTTCAACACCGCATCGATCACAGACAACACCTTTGTAACGAACACGCTTGTATTTACCGCAATGACATTCCCAGTCTTTCGTCGGTCCGAAGATTTTTTCGCAGAACAAACCTTCTTTCTCCGGCTTGAGCGTACGATAGTTGATTGTCTCCGGCTTCTTTACTTCACCGCGAGACCACGAACGGATCTTTTCGGGAGAGGCAAGCCCAATCTTCATAAATTCAAAATTGTTGACGTCCATCTAGGAGCGACCCTCCTTAATCTGTACTTGAGATCACCGTCTATTGTTAGACGGCCTAGTGAACTTCGTTCTATCTTCGAGCAAATGTCTCCCTAAGAACAACAAATTCCCTAGAACAGACGGTTATACACCATGTAATGATAGTAGGCAGCTAATGCTGCCTGCTATCATCCTGCTAGTTCTATTTATTCCACTGCGTAGTCGTCATCCAAACCAAGATTCAGTTTGTCTTGAGGAACATCATCATCCTCATCGAGTTCACGCATTTCAATTTCTTCTTCATTCTCTGTCAGAATCTTAACGTCCATACCCAAGCTTTGAAGCTCTTTAATCAATACCTTGAAGGACTCTGGAACACCCGGTTCTGGAACGTTCTCACCTTTAACGATCGACTCGTACGTTTTCACGCGGCCAACAACGTCATCGGATTTGACAGTAAGAATTTCTTGCAACGTGTATGCAGCACCGTAAGCCTCAAGTGCCCAAACCTCCATCTCACCAAAGCGCTGTCCACCGAACTGAGCTTTACCACCCAACGGCTGCTGCGTAACGAGAGAGTAAGGACCTGTAGAACGCGCATGGATTTTATCGTCAACCATGTGCGCGAGCTTAATCATGTACATAACGCCGACAGTAACTTCACGTTCGAAGCGCTCGCCTGTACGACCATCGTACAATACGGTTTTACCGTTGCGTTGCATACCTGCTTCTTCCATTGTATCGAATACGTCATACTCCGTTGCACCGTCGAATACCGGTGAAGCAGTATGCATACCCAAGTAACGTGCTGCCATACCCAAGTGAACTTCAAGTACCTGACCGATGTTCATACGGGATGGAACGCCTAGTGGGTTCAATACAACTTGAACTGGCGTACCGTCTGGCAAGAACGGCATATCTTCTTCAGGCAAGATACGAGCGATGACACCCTTGTTACCGTGACGTCCCGCCATCTTATCTCCTTCAGAGATTTTACGTTTCTGTGCAATATATGCACGCACGAGTTGGTTCACGCCTGGTGGCAATTCGTCACCATTCTCACGCGTGAACACTTTGACATCAACAACGATACCGTCAGTACCGTGAGGTACACGCAAGGAAGTATCACGAACTTCGCGTGCCTTCTCACCGAAGATTGCATGAAGCAAACGCTCTTCAGCCGTCAACTCAGTAACACCTTTAGGTGTAACTTTACCAACGAGAATGTCACCTGCTTTAATCTCAGCACCAACACGGATAATACCGCGTTCGTCGAGATTCTTCAATGCCTCTTCACCGACGTTCGGGATGTCACGAGTAATTTCTTCTGGTCCAAGCTTCGTATCACGAGCTTCAGACTCGTACTCTTCGATGTGAATAGACGTATACACGTCTTCTTTCACGAGTTTCTCAGAGAGAAGAATCGCATCCTCATAGTTATAACCTTCCCACGTCATGAACGCAACGACAACGTTGCGACCGAGTGCCAGTTCACCCATCTCCGTGGAAGGACCGTCAGCCAGAATATCGCCAACTTTGACGATTTCGCCGCGTTTAGCAAGCGGACGCTGGTTGATACAAGTTCCTTGGTTAGAACGCATGAACTTCTGCAATTTATGCTTAACGAGATCACCACGTACCTCGCGGCCATCTACTATTTGAATCTCACGAACTTGAATTTCGTTCGCACTTACACGCTCAACAACACCATTAATCTTAGACACGATACATACGCCGGAATCTTTAGCCGACTTATGTTCCATTCCCGTACCAACAAACGGAGCCTGCGGAATTAGCAATGGCACCGCTTGCCGCTGCATGTTTGATCCCATGAGCGCACGGTTAGAGTCATCGTTCTCCAAGAACGGAATAAGCGCTGTTGCAACGGATACTACCTGTTTAGGTGATACATCCATATAGTCGACGCGTTCCGTCGGCATTGTAAGGATGTTATCCGATTGCTTGTTGTAACGAACGATTGTTGCCTCATCACGGAATGTTCCATCTTCATTAAGAGGGGCATTCGCCTGTGCGACAACATAATTGTCTTCTTCATCCGCTGTCATGTAATCGATATGATCGGTTACTTGACCTGTCTTAGGATCAACCCAACGATATGGTGCTTCGATGAAGCCATATTCGTTCACACGAGCAAACGTGGACAAGGAGTTGATCAAACCGATGTTCGGACCCTCTGGTGTCTCGATCGGACACATACGACCATAGTGGGATGGGTGAACGTCTCGGACTTCAAAGCCCGCGCGCTCACGCGTCAAACCGCCTGGTCCTAACGCAGAGAGACGACGCTTATGCGTCAGCTCAGCCAACGGATTCGTTTGATCCATAAATTGCGACAACTGAGAGCTACCGAAGAACTCCTTAATTGAAGCAATAACTGGACGAATGTTGATTAGAGCCTGCGGCGTAATAACATTCGCATCTTGAATGGACATACGCTCACGAACAACACGTTCCATACGGCTAAGACCGATACGGAATTGGTTCTGAAGCAATTCACCAACAGAGCGCAAACGACGGTTACCTAAGTGGTCAATATCGTCCGTGCTTCCGATGCCGTGTAGCAAGTTGATAAAGTAGTTGATAGACGAGATGATATCTGCCTGAGTGATGTTCTTAACAGACTTATCGATAATCCCGTTCGCAATCAGCTTCACAATTTTGCTGTCGTCAATCGGTGAATATACGCTAATCGTTTGCAATGGAATATCGTCCGTCTCGTGTACTCCACCAGCTACATGATGTGTCTTGAAGCCAATGTTACTTTCCAAGCGCGGCAATATTTCATCTAACAAACGACGGTCAATCATTTGACCTGCTTCTGCAACAATTTCTCCCGTATCCGGATCAACCAATGTCTCAGCAAGACGTTGATTGAAGAGACGGTTCTTGATGTGAAGCTTTTTATTAATTTTATAACGACCTACATTGGCCAAGTCATAGCGCTTCGGATCGAAGAAACGAGCGATAAGCAAGCTTCTTGCATTATCCAATGTCGGCGGCTCGCCTGGACGAAGGCGCTCATAAATTTCAATCAGCGCTTTCTCAGTAGAGTCTGTATTGTCTTTATCAAGAGTGTTACGAATATATTCATCGTGACCGAGCAAATCTAAAATTTGTTCGTCAGTTCCGAAGCCCAATGCACGAAGAAGTACCGTTACTGGGATTTTACGCGTGCGATCGATACGAACATAGATAATATCTTTCGCATCTGTCTCCAATTCAAGCCATGCACCACGGTTCGGAATTACTGTAGCCGTATAGTTCTTTTTCCCGTTTTTGTCGATTTTTGTGCTAAAATAGACACTTGGGGAGCGGACTAACTGGCTGACAATTACACGTTCTGCACCGTTGATGATGAACGTACCGGTTTCTGTCATGAGCGGGAAATCTCCCATAAATACTTCCTGCTCTTTTACTTCACCAGTTTCTTTATTAAGAAGACGCACCTTTACACGAAGCGGTGCCGCATATGTTACATCGCGTTCTTTTGATTCATCGACCGAGTACTTCGGCTCACCTAAGCTGTAATCGATAAATTCCAGAACTAGATTACCTGTGAAATCCTGAATCGGAGATATGTCTTGGAACATCTCTCGCAATCCTTCATCCAAAAACCATTGGTACGATTTCTGTTGGATTTCTATCAAGTTCGGAACTTCGAGAACTTCTTCGATGCGCGCATAACTACGTCGAGTGCGTCGTCCATATTGAACAAGATGTCCTGCCAACTTATACTCACCCCTCATGTCTACTCAAAAAAATTGGATTGCGAATCCTTTTCGATATCCTTTATAATAAAGTCCACGAAAGTGACTCTAAAACACTAAAGTTAAGAAACAAACACAAAAAGAAAACATACGCTCATAACAAAAACGCTGATAACGCATATTTGCAATGGACGCCGTTTCCCCATTCCGTCATTTCGGTGTTGCCATAGTTCTTCATATTCGATAGATTTGCCCAAAATGTAAACATTATACGTCACTTAACGAAAATGTATGCATGCTTTTCATAAAAAAGCTTGACATTTCAGTGATTTAAAGACATGAAGACCATTCTAATACTGACATTCTATAATAATAACACACCACAAATATCAAGTCAATTAAAAGTGGTTATTAATATACGCCATACTCCAGTGAAGATATTGCCAATCAGGATTTAAGCGCACGATAAATTCGATACCCTTTATCTTTGGCTACTTCCTCTACACTATCTTTGCCAAATAAGTCTTGAAGCTTCTCAACTGCCGATGGCGCACCCTGCTTCTTCTGAATAACGATCCACAGGCTACCACTTCCATTAAGCTGATGATAGGATTGCTCAAAAATACGATGCACTACTTCCTTACCCGCACGAATTGGCGGATTCGTTAATATAACGTCGTATTTCTTGCCTACTAGCGCGTTCAATCCATCACTCTCGTGAATCGTTACATTTGATACACCATTCAAACCGGCATTTTCTTGTGCCAAAGCAAGAGCACGATCATTTACATCTACCATCGTCACATGACCACTTGGATTTAGTTTTGCCGCTATCAAGCCAATCGGCCCGTAGCCACAACCTACATCCAGCACCTGACTGTTCGCCGGAATTTCCATATGCTCAATCAACACTCTACTACCATAATCGACACTACCTTTTGAAAATACGCCAGCATCTGACCATAACCGCAAAGATATTCCACGTAAATTAAACGTCAGCTCTCGTTTGTTATGTGCAACTTGTTGCTCTTTACTGTAATAGTGAGCCATTTGCGGCACCCCCTATCTTTCTTTCCTCTATTGCCTAGGATGCGTCAAAGACACAGTATGTCATCCGTCGTATCCTAGACAACGAACCCCTTGAAGTCAAGTTCAAGGGGTTCGAATCAAGAAAGTAGCTATTACTTAACTTCTACAGTTGCGCCTGCTTCTTCAAGCTTAGCTTTAACTGCTTCTGCTTCTTCTTTGCTTACTTTTTCTTTCAAAGCTTTTGGAGCGTTGTCAACTAGCTCTTTAGCTTCTTTCAAGCCAAGACCAGTGATTTCGCGAACTACTTTGATTACGTTGATTTTGCCAGCGCCTGCGTTAGTCAAAATAACGTCGAATTCAGTTTGCTCTGCAGCAGCTTCACCAGCGCCACCAGCCATAACTGCTACTGGAGCAGCAGCTGTTACGCCGAATTCTTCTTCGATTGCTTTAACAAGATCGTTCAATTCCAATACGGACATGCCTTTAATGGCTTCCAAGATTTGCTCTTTGCTCATTAGGATAACCTCCATTTAGTTCTTTTATAAGTTTAGGACACATTCTTGACGAATAAGTCTCTTACGCTTCGGCTTCTTGCTTCTCTGCAACTGCTTTGACTGCCAATGCGAAGTTGCGAACAGGTGCTTGAAGCACGCTGAGCAACATGGACAGCAAACCATCGCGGGATGGCAATGTTGCCAATGCTTGAATTTGTGCTACGTCTACGACGCGACCTTCAACGACGCCACCTTTAATTTCAAGAGCGTCATTTTTCTTTGCGAAATCATGCAAGATTTTCGCAGGAGCAATTGCGTCTTCACGGCTGAACGCGATCGCTGTAGGTCCAGTTAGAACCTGATCCAACTCAGACAATTCAGCTTCTGCTGTTGCACGACGAACCAATGTATTTTTCAACACTTGGAATTCAACGCCTGCCTCACGCAATTGTTTACGAAGTTCAGTTACCTGAGCTACGCTCAATCCGCGGTAGTCCGCAACAACCGTAGTTGCGCTGCCACGCAATTTCTCAGCGATTACTTGAACGGATTCTTGTTTCGCTGCGATAGTATTTGCGTTTGCCACTCGATCCACCTCCTACAAGATTAATGACCGCATGTATTCGATGTTTCTTAACGCCTTAGCATAAGAAAAGCCTCTGCAGTGTTCTACAGAGGCATCACGAAGCGAATGGCGGGCGGGCTACGCCCAACCATCGCACTCATTCTATTCGAACACCTCGGTAGGAAATTAAGCCTTGCGGCACCTACTGTCTACGGTACGTTTATTCAAATTTAATTCAACACGTTGTCAACAACAACTCTATTAGAGTAACACGTCCAGCCGATTAATGTCAACCTTTAGCGTTAATTACCAATAGTTTGTCTTATCTTAGCGATAAGAAGCTGTGTTTACGCGTGCTGCAGGACCCATCGTGGAAGAAACCGCGATGTTCTTCATGTAAACACCTTTAGCCGCTGCTGGCTTAGCACGGTTAAGAGCATCGATTAGAGCTTTCAAGTTTTCGTTCAACTGTTCAGCGCTGAAAGATACTTTACCGATAGGTGCGTGAATTTGACCTGCTTTGTCTAGACGGTATTCGATTTTACCAGCTTTGATTTCTTGAACAGCTTTAGTAACATCGAAAGTAACCGTACCAGCTTTAGGGTTTGGCATTAGGCCTTTACCACCAAGGATACGACCCAATTTACCAACTTCACTCATCATGTCTGGTGTTGCTACGCAGACATCGAATTCGAACCAGCCTTGTTGAATTTTGTTGATTAGATCTTGATCTCCAACAAAATCAGCACCAGCTGCTTCTGCTTCTTTAGCTTTCTCGCCTTTTGCAAATACGAGAACGCGTTTAGTTTTACCAGTACCGTGTGGCAATACAACTACACCACGAACAGCTTGGTCTTGTTTACGAGGGTCTACACCCAAACGAACTGCAGCTTCAACAGTCTCGTCGAATTTAGCAGTCGCTGCTTTTTTCACCAATTCAATGGCTTCAGCTGGCTCGTAGATTGCATCTTTATCAATCAACTTAGCAGCTTCAAGGTATTTCTTACCGTGCTTTGCCATGATATTTCCTCCTTTGTGGTAATAACGGATAAACCTCCCACATGTGCGTACGAAGACGGATTAGTCTTCTACAACAATACCCATGCTGCGTGCTGTACCTTCAACCATGCGCATAGCCGCTTCTACGGACGCTGCGTTAAGGTCAGCCATTTTTTGTTCTGCGATCTCACGAACAACGCTACGCTTTACAGTCGCAACTTTCTTCTTGTTAGGCTCGCCAGAACCTTTTTCCACTTTAGTAGCTACTTTCAACAATACTGCAGCTGGTGGAGTTTTCGTGATGAACGTAAAGGAACGATCTTCGAATACAGAAATCTCAACAGGAATGATAAGACCTGCTTGATCAGCTGTTTTCGCGTTGAACTCTTTACAGAACGCCATGATGTTAACACCTGCTTGACCCAATGCTGGACCTACTGGTGGTGCAGGATTCGCTTTACCTGCTGGAATTTGCAATTTGACAACTTTAATGACTTTCTTCGCCATGTTGTACACCTCCTTGCGCTAATATGTGGGCAGAGTTAGCTCTCCCACAAAAGAAACCTTCTGAAAAGATTTATTAAATCTTCTCCACTTGGTGGTAATCCAACTCAAGCGGGGTTTCTCGACCAAACATGTTTACATGAACCTTAAGCTTTTCTTTGTCTGTTACAATCTCTTCGATTGAACCAACAAAGTTTGCAAAAGGCCCTACCTTAATGCGCACTGATTCTTTCAGTTCGAAGTCGACTGTCGGCTTCGGCGCTTCCATACCCATTGTTTTCAGAATCTGATCAACTTCTTCTGGCAACAACGCTGTTGGTTTGGAACCTGAGCCTGTTGAACCAACGAATCCAGTAACACCTGGCGTATTACGCACAACGTACCACGATTCATCAGTTTGGATCATCTCGACAAGAACATAACCTGGGTAAACTTTACGCATGACAGTCTTTTTCTTACCGTCTTTGTTTACCAGTTCTTCTTCCATAGGAACAAGAACACGGAATATCTTATCTTCCATGCCCATCGATTCGACGCGCTTTTCGAGATTGGCTTTCACCTTGTTTTCATACCCTGAATAGGTATGAACGACATACCATCTTTTTTCCATACTTGTTCCACCTTGGGACTTTTATTAAATAATCGCTTCGACAATCGCCGAAATGCCGATGTCCAACACCCAAAAATAAAGCGTAACAAAGATGACCGTAGATAATACAACGATCGTATAGCTTGTCAACTCTTTACGGTTAGGCCAGCGAACTTTCTTCAATTCGCCCCAGCTGTCGGAGAAGAAGGAAAACATCGAACCAAAACTACGCTTCACATTCCCTAAGAAAGCCACGGACTGCACCTCCACCTAGCTTATCTTGTTTCACGATGAGAAGTATGCTCGTTGCAGTACTTGCAGAATTTCTTGAACTCGATGCGGTCTGGATGATTGCGCTTGTTCTTTGTTGTCGTATAGTTGCGTTGTTTGCAGCTTGTGCAAGCCATCGTAACGATTACGCGCATGTTGTACACCTCCTGAAGACACCTTTTAATGATAAGAAGCGTCGGAATTTTATCCTAAAAACGTACGCATATTTAGGGCTACCTAAAACACTTTATCATACGGGTAATTTCATGTCAATGAAATTTATGTTGACGCCATGGGGGTTTATGCCCTTTACTCTATCATATCCGACAGCTGAATACAAAGGTAAAGATCGTCAAACTTTTATTGCTATCAGTATGGTAGTTTTCTTTTCAAACTAAACCTGTACAGACCATTTACGATAATAAATCAAAAAAAGTCAACTTCTTTTAAGTAAGAAGTAGACTCAAATCTGTAAATAATAGCGAATTCATAACTAACTATGCCAGTTCAACACCGTCGCGCACTTCCAGATAACGCTCTAGCTTACGTTTAACACGTTGCAACGCATTATCAATCGACTTCACATGTCTATCCAAATCAACTGCAATCTCCTGATATGACCGACCATCTAAATACAGCATCAACACTTTCCGTTCTAGATCGCTTAGTATTTCTGACATCTTATCTTCAAGACCAACAAATTCTTCTTGATTGATAATAAGTTCTTCAGGATCAGAAACCCTTGAACCCCCGATTATGTCTAATAATGTACGATCTGAATCTTCATCATAAATCGGCTTGTCCAGCGAAACATAAGAATTAAGAGGAATGTGCTTCTGACGCGTGGCAGTCTTAATGGCAGTGATAATCTGCCGGGTAATGCAGAGTTCCGCAAATGCCTTGAATGAAGCTAACTTGTCTCCTTTGAAATCACGTATCGACTTGTATAGTCCGATCATACCTTCCTGTACAATATCTTCACGATCAGCTCCAATGAGAAAGTAAGAACGGGCCTTAGCACGAACAAAATTGCGGTACTTGTTAATCAAATACTCCAAAGCATCGCAATCACCTTCACGGACAGCGTCCACGAGTTGTTCATCCGTCCATTTATCGTATGGGAACGTGCTTAATTCTTTGAGGTCTACACTCACTAGCAATCCCTCCGGCCTGCAACGCAATCCACCCGTTACATCACAAATGATAGATTTAGTATATAGAATAGTTGGTATACCGTCAACCGCGAGAAAGCTTGATCCCATGCGAAAAAAACACTTTCACTTTAAAGATCAACTGGAAACTATTGAAACTACCTACCAAGTAGGTCAAATATTTGCTCATTTACTATAGTGCTGTTTATTTCGATTTACCACGCCTAAGCTGCTCTAGCTTTAACAAAACATCGAGACTAAGCTTCTCTTCTAATGGATTACGCTTCACAGGATAGAGAGCTTGATCGCGAATATGAACCTGTACTTCTTGACGAGCTTGTTGAATGACGAGCTGTAATTCACGTGCAGAAACTCGCAAAGCTCCTTGAGCAAATGCTACATTTTGCTCCGTCATATCTGAAGTGGCTACATAGATCGCCCGGCGCCGATGTTTGAGCTCAGCTACAAGACGCTCTATACATTCATCGGCTGTTTCTTTTTCCTTTGTAAATGTTATGTTCACATCGCCTTGCTTGTAGGAAGCCCCTAGCCCAGGTACTCGATAGGCATCGAATACAGTAATAACTCGACGCCCCGAATAAGCCTGATAGTCAGCAAGCATATCCAGCAACCGATTGCGAGCTTCCTCCAAATTTTGATCAGCCAGCTGCTTCAAATTTGACCATGCTCCAATCATATTGTAGCCGTCAACAAGCAATACATCACGATAATCAGACTGTTGTGCCATAAAGGTCACCCCCGGCGATGACGCACAACCTCATACATGAATATTCCCGCTGCAACCGACGCATTCAAAGAGTTTATCTGTCCAGCCATCGGAAGCTTCAGCAATACGTCGCAAGATTCGCGGATAAGACGTCCCATTCCCTTATTCTCATTGCCAATTACAAGTGCAACTGGAGAGTCAAACACATTCGTGTCATATATCTCTTCACGTGCTGACACATCTGTTCCAACGACCCAAACTCCACGCTCTTTTAAATCTGCGATAGTTGATGCTAAGTTCGTCACTCGCGCTACTGGTACATATTCAACAGCACCCGCGGAAATTTTCGATACGGTAGCCGTCAAACCAACAGAGCGACGCTTCGGAATAATGACCCCGTGAACTCCTGTACAGTCAGCTGAACGTAAAATAGAACCTAAATTATGAGGATCCTCTATCTCATCCAAAATAAGCAAAAACGGCTTCTCTCCGCGCTCTTCTGCACGAGCCAACAGCTCGTCCACTTCGAAATAAGCATATGCCGCAACTTGAGCGACTACACCTTGATGCTGTACACCTTCAGCCATTTGATCGAGCTTGCGCTTATCTACAAACTGAACGACAACACCTGCTTTTTTCGCTTCCGCAATAATCGGCTGTGTTAAATGTTTTTGCGCCTGCTCAGCAATCCATATTTTATTGATCGTTCGACCGGAGCGAAGCGCCTCTGTAACGGAGTGCTTCCCGGCAATAAGTTCTTGTTCTTCCATCGTGTATATCCTCCTAGCTATTACATCGTTCTAAGTTAACTTAGCATTTCAAATCATTTTTTCTCTATTTACTGTCATCGAGAACGACGGCTGGTTCCTTAACAGAACCATCCTCTTCAGACATCATCAGTTCCACTAATTCACGGAGCCGTTCCACCCGCTTCTCGTAATACAAAAACCCAAACAAAGCTTCTAACGCTGTAGCTTGCCGATATTCATTTACGTTAGCACTCTTTGGTACATTAGATTTCGTATTTCGTCCTTGCCGTACGACATCTGCCTCTTCTTCAGACAAAAACGGTACAAGTTTTTGTAAATTACGAGCTTGCGCCTTAGCAGAAACCAGCTTAATCGACTCACGATGCATATGATTTGGCCGATGGTTTGCCTGTGATATCACATATTGGCGCACAGCCATCTCGTATACCGCATCTCCGATGTACGCAAGTACAATTGGATTAAGCTGCTTTGTATCCTTAGAAGGACGATAAGGGAACAGCCAATCCAACTGTCCCGCTTCTACCTGTCCCAGCTGACGTTCTTGCTGTTGCTGCTCATCTACCATCGTCAACTGCACTCCTTTCATGCCCGCTTCCAGCGAACACCTTGCGGTGTATCTTCAAGTACAATACCACGCGCCGTTAACAAATCGCGAATCTCATCTGCACGAGCCCAATTTTTTGACTGGCGAGCTTCGATTCGTTCTTGAATCAACTGATCAATTTCTGCATCGAGCAATTCTTCTTGTTCTACTACAATTCCTAGCACTTCATTCATTGCATCGAATGCATCAATGAGTGCAAGCAGATCAGCTGCTTGCAGCGTATTAGCTTGTGCCTGCTGCTGTACCCACACATTTGCTTCTGTAGCCCACTCAAACATCGCTGTTATCGCATCGGCCGTGTTGAAATCATCCTGCATCTTCGCGTCGAATGTTTCAAGAATGTTTGCCAGCTTAGCTTGCAGCTCTTCATTTGGCTCTCCATGGCTAGATACATCGCCCGCTTCATCATGAACAGATACGCCAAGCGATTGCAAAGCATGCTTCACATTCGCTACTGCATTTTCTAGGCGCTCGACCGATTTCTCCGCCTGTTGTATCGCTTCAGCCGAGAAATTCAACGGGTTACGGTAATGAGTAGCTAAAATAAAGTAGCGAAGTGCATTTGGCTTATATGCCTTAACTAATTCTCTAACAAGCACACCGTTTCCAAGCGACTTCGACATTTTTTCATTATCCATATTAATATAACCATTATGCATCCATACGTTAGCCAAAGGCTTGCCTGTTACTGCCTCGGACTGCGCTACTTCGCACTCATGGTGTGGGAACGTTAAATCTTTACCGCCGCCATGTATGTCAAGCGTGTCACCAAGGTAGCGACGAGCCATTGCCGAGCATTCGATATGCCAGCCAGGACGACCTTCTCCCCATGGACTACTCCATGAAATTTCACCTGGCTTAGCGGCTTTCCAAAGTACAAAGTCTTCTTGACTTTCCTTGCGCTTATCCACTTCGATCCGAATACCGAACTGCAATTCATCGATCTTTTGATGAGATAGTTTACCGTACTCCTCAAACTGCTTCGTGCGGAAATAAACATCTCCACCGGACTCATAAGCAAAGTCTGTCTCCACTAATTTGGAGATGAACTCAATAATTTCTTGAATATGCTCTGTCACACGCGGATTCATTGTTGCACGACGAATACCAAGGGCATCGCAATCTTCTAAGTAAGCTTCGATATAGGTGTCAGCTACTTCATTAACCGTCACGCTCAACTCTTGAGACTTCGTAATCAGTTTGTCATCTACATCTGTAAAGTTCATTACATATTGTACATCGTATCCGATTGTCTCCAGATAACGACGTACCACATCGAACACCATAGCTGGCCTTGCATTACCAATATGAATATAGTTGTACACAGTTGGACCGCACACATACATCTTTACTTCACCCGCTTTTTGCGGTGTGAAAAGCTCCTTCTCACGTGTCATCGTATTAAATATGTTAAGCGTCATATCTGCTTTACCTCCTTCAAGTCGGGTTGTCCCGTACTACTATTCATTGACTGTTTAATCGTTTTCTCATGTCTCGCGTCATTCACCGAAGACCCCGAGCTGTTCACTTGTATATGCTGGCGCATCCGTTCAAGTTCCGTCTTCAATCCAGTTATCTCCTCTTCCATGGAACGGAGCATATCGATAACAGGGTCAGGCAGCTGTGTATGATTCAAACGATCAATTTTAATTCCATTTTGCTTAACGATCCGCCCCGGATTACCTACCACTGTACAATTGGATGGTACTTCTCTCAGCACAAGTGAATTCGCACCTATATTAGAATTATCCCCTACTGTAAAAGAACCAAGCACTTTCGCACCGGAACCGATAACAACATTGTCTCCGATTGTAGGATGACGTTTGCCCTTTTCTTTTCCCGTACCACCAAGAGTAACCCCTTGATAAATAACAACATCATCACCGATAATACAGGTTTCCCCGATGACAACTCCCATACCGTGGTCAATAAACAACCTCTCTCCGATCGAAGCGCCTGGGTGTATTTCAATTCCGGTCATAAATCGGCTCACTTGAGAAATCATCCGAGCAACCGTAAACCAGCGGCGTCTAAAAAACCAATGTGCAACTCGATGAGCCCATATCGCATGCAATCCTGAGTAGGTAAACACAACTTCGAACTTACTACGTGCAGCTGGATCATTCTCGAATACTGTCTGTATGTCGGACTGGATTAGCTTTCGTATACGTCCCATAATTTGTACATTCTCCCCCTGAACCGCCATTTTGTATGGTTGGTCATAAAAAAACGCCCCTGTAGCTATGCTACAGAGACGCGACGCGTGGTTCCACTCTGTTTGGATCGGAGATAACTCACCAATCCCACTCCTGCGTTCTGTAACGTGAACGACTCGTCATTCTTTACCTTAAGCCTTTCTCTTTAAATTAAAAGATGGCTTATATCAAAAATGAAGCTTCCGGGTGCAATGCATACAATTAACATGAGGTCATTTACACCTTACGAAACATGCTTCGTAATAGACCCTCTCTGGACATGCCATTTACTTGTATACTCTCCCGTTCAACGCTATTTCAATTATTCATACTATTTCTTTTCATGTATACATCAGTATACGAGAAATGATCTTATCTTGACAATCCTAGGATTGCGAAAGCCAGTGAATTATGCAGATACACCATTTTGCAGGCGCTTCAATACCGTTTCACGACCAAGCAAAATAATCGTCTCATTCAAATCACGACCGTGCATTTGTCCAGAAACCGCTACGCGCACAGGCATAAACAACCCTTTGCCTTTTGCACCAGTTTCCTTCTGTACTTCTTTCAATGCACCTTTTACCGTTTCAACATCCCAAGCGGATGCCGCTTCCAACTTACCATGCAAAGCTGCAAGTACAGTTGGCACTTGTTCCTCGGACAATACTGCTTGTGCTTCCTCGTCGATTACTAATTCATCGCGGAAGAACAAATCAGACAATTCCACGATATCCGAAGCACAGTTCATCTGCTCCTGATAAAGCTTCACGAGCGCTTTTGCCCATGCCGCTTGTTCTTCGCTAAGCGATTCAGGCAGCTTTCCTGCTTTCTGAAGATGCGGAATAGACATGTCCGCAATGCGGTCCGGGTCTGCTTTTTTCATATACAAGTTGTTTAAGTGCTTCAGCTTGTTCGTATCGAACACAGCAGGACTCTTAGAGAGACGGTTTGCATCGAAAATTTGGATAAGCTCTTCACGCGAGAACATCTCTTCTTCGCCTTCTGGAGACCAACCAAGCAATACGATGAAATTGAACATTGCTTCTGGCAAATAGCCAAGTTGGTCATATTGCTCAATAAACTGAACGATCGACTCGTCGCGCTTACTAAGCTTCTTGCGATTTTCATTTACGATAAGTGTCATATGTCCGAATATTGGAGGTTCCCAACCAAGCGCTTCATAAATCATCAACTGACGAAGCGTATTCGTAATATGATCCTCTCCACGGAGAACGTGAGACATTTTCATCTCATAATCATCAACAACGACAGCAAAGTTGTACGTCGCAATACCGTCTTTCTTAATGATAACCCAGTCTCCCGTTGTATCGGACTCGAACGTAATCTCGCCTTTTACAACATCATCAAATGTGTACGAACGACCTACTGGTACTAAGAAACGAATGCTTGACTCACGGCCTTCTGCTTCAAGACGAGCGTGATCATCAGCTGTTAAATGACGGCAAGTACCAGCGTACTTAGGCGTCTCGCCGCGCTCCATTTGAGCATCGCGCTCTTTTTCAAGCTCCGATTCCGTACAGTAACATTTAAAAGCATGACCGCGATCCATAAGATCTTGCGCATACTTACGGTACGTTTCCAAACGCTCAGTCTGGCGATATGGACCGAAGTCGCCGCCAACATCAATACTCTCATCCCACTCGATGCCGAGCCATTTCATATATTTGAACTGGCTTTCTTCTCCGCCAGCTACATTACGCTTCACGTCTGTATCTTCAATACGAACGATGAACTTCCCGCCATGACGGCGAGCGAATAAATAGTTGAATAACGCTGTACGTGCATTACCAATATGCAAGTGTCCTGTAGGACTAGGTGCATACCGGACGCGGATGTCTTTTGTCATTATGTATCCCTCACAATATGCCTTATTTTCATCGTACCATCATATCATACCGCTGTCTTAGCGGACAAGACAGATAACCGCTTGCGCAGCAATCCCTTCGCCTCTACCTGTGAAACCTAACTTTTCGGTAGTCGTCGCCTTCACATTAACTTGAGAAGTCTCCGCTTCTAGTACACGAGCTAAGTTCTCAACCATTGCCGGAATATGCGGCAGCATTTTAGGGGCCTGAGCGATAATCGTGCAGTCTACATTACCTAGACGATAACCACGCTCTTTAGCCAAATTCCACACATGCTCCATCAACTTCATACTATCTGCATCTTTAAAGGCAGGGTCCGTATCCGGAAAATGTTTACCGATATCGCCTAGTCCCAGCGCGCCAAGCACTGCGTCACTAACCGTGTGCAGCAATACATCTGCATCAGAATGGCCAAGCAATCCCTTTTCGTATGGAATATGAACGCCTCCAATAATACATGGGCGACCTTCTACTAGCTGGTGAACATCGAAACCTTGTCCTACTCGAATCATCGTGTCCCTCTCCCTTAACCTGATAAATGTTTACATACAATTGCTAATTCACTTTTACAGCCTAGAAGAGAAAACGATTGCTCCTTTTCCCTATTTAGCGACGCTCAAGCCACCATTCCGCCCAATCCAAATCCTCTGGAGTAGTCAGCTTAATATTGGTGTAGCTGCCTTCCACAACATGAACAGGAATACCAATCTGCTCAACGAGAACTGCATCATCGGTGCCAAGTCTGTTCGCAGCATTCGCTTCATCATGAGCTCTGATTACATCCTCAAGACGAAAAGCTTGTGGGGTTTGAATCGCCCACAAGCTGCTCCGATCTGGGGTAGCCGTAATGACTCCAGCTGCGTCCACTTGTTTAATCGTATCTTTAACAGGCACACCCAGCACAGCAGCACGATGTTCAACTGCGCCTTGGCAGCAAGCAAGAACATGCTGCTCTTCCACAAAAGGACGAACCCCATCATGGATGAGCACAATTTGAACACCCCGCGCCTTAGCTGCCTGCAATCCCGCATATACAGAATGCTGACGTTCGTTACCACCGTTAACGATGTCTCTTACTTTACTCAGTTGATATTGCTCAACCCAATGTTGGCAGCGTTCACTGTCATGTGATGAAGTGACAAGTACAATCGCCTCACATTGAGACATCTGCTGGAACCGCTCTAACGTATGAATGAATACTGGCTTGTCCTGCAATAGCAAAAATTGCTTACTTTCCGCAGTACCCATTCGCGTCCCTTTACCTGCCGCTACAACAACAACTCCGAAACTTTGTTGCATGGTTAACGCCCTCCATGGTGATAATAACATCATCATACCTGTTTTACTGGGCTTTTTCCAACAGTTTCGGCTTAGCAAATATCATACGACCAGCAGAAGTCTGCAATACACTGGTCACCAGTACCTCCATCGTGGTCCCGATATAGTCACGTCCACCTTCAACAACAATCATCGTACCATCGTCAAGATAAGCAACACCTTGCCCATGCTCCTTGCCGTCTTTTATAACTTGAACCACAATTTCTTCTCCAGGCAGCACAACAGGTTTAACAGCATTAGCCAGGTCATTAATATTAAGAACCGATACCCCTTGAAGTTCGCACACTTTATTCAAATTAAAATCATTCGTAACCACTTTACCTTTTAACAGTTTTGCTAACTTAACAAGCTTGCTGTCTACTTCTGAAATTTCCTCAAAGTCGCCTTCGTAAATTAGCACTCTAACTTCAAGTTCTTTTTGGATTTTGTTTAAAATGTCTAATCCTCTGCGCCCGCGGTTACGTTTAAGCAAGTCAGAAGAATCAGCGATATGCTGCAGTTCCTCTAGTACAAACTCCGGTATAACAATTGTCCCTTCGATAAAACCTGTTTTGCAAATGTCTGCAATTCGTCCATCGATAATAACACTCGTATCCAAAATTTTATGCTCTTCAAAATCGGTGCTTGAACGATCATCTTCTCCTTTTTTCGGAAGACGTACAGATGCTAGCCATGAAGCAGCTTCATCCAGTTTCCACGCCGACATTTGAACACCTGCAATCATACATCCTACTGTAATTATTGTTGCAGCAAGCTGACCTATAACTCCAAAATGGCTCAATAATGGCACCAGCAGCGCCGACACAGAGAGACCTACTAAAAGTCCGCATGTATAAATCAAAATATGTGGTGTAGACATTTCTGCTACTCTTTGGCGAAATAGACTCCACCAATGCTTAACAGGAGAAGCGAATGCCTGACAAAGCACGATCCCTATTACCGAGCCCCCAAAGGCCCATATGATTCGACCTGACGTCCAACCTCCCGCTACTGCTGACCACTGCATGGTTTGAGCTGACATGCTGCTGTATAATTCCATTCCGCCCCAAGCTCCAAGCAAGCCGGCTAAAATCATCACAATTCGTTTAATCATGAACGTCCACCTCCTAGCTCCAATGTATATTCTTTACAATTATGACCCAAGTAGCCACGTCCTAATCCATTCGGTTTGCTTTTTACGAAGAGTCACAGTTGAAAAATGGCAATTATTAGTCTTATAATGGTGAAGTAGTATGCATCCGTTCAACCTTAACGATTCGTGCCACTCCTTACTACAAGAGGTTGGCACCATAACAAGAATAGAGGTGGAATTGCACATGAGCACTCCCAACTTGCAAGCATTTCAAGACCAGGTCGCCGATTTGCTGTTGCGTCATCGCAGTTTGTTAGACGTACTATCCAAATACGGCCAATCCGATGCTTCTGTAAATCGTGCTGTAACGAAAGCAATTACGGAATGCGGTTGTTTGGAGCTACACGCCAAAAGGCAGCCATACAAAGAAGAAATGAATCTTCACGAAGCAAAACACAGTATGGAGAGCCATGTAAAAGGTCAATTATGTGAGCATTGTACAGAAGTGATACGCTCTGAGCTAGGAAAGCATCTATTCTATATGTCTGCCCTATGTAACTTACTGGACATTCAACTTGAAGATGTCGTGAAGGATGAGGCTAAGAAGTGCCAAACACTAGGTATATTTAACCTGTCATAATGAGCTTTCGCTTTTGCAACGACCGCTGTGCGAATTAGCATAGCGGTTCTTTTGTATGCAAAAATAAAAAAGGTGCTTGCCTCATCTTTTCAGATGAAACAAGCACCTTTTTGTCTACTGATATTGTCGTTCCTTATAGATGTTTCGATACTGTATCTTCGGAATCCACTTGTGATTTTCGACGACGCATCAGCATTCTAACGTTTTTTTTTAAGCCGAGCAGCGCGTATAGTACGAGCGGCACAAAAATAAGTACTGGCATTTGCTCCGGCTTCCATAGAGCAAGACCGACAGCAGCCGCAATAACAAACGGCGTGATCCAGATTGCTTTCTTAGGAATACCGATCTTTTTGAAATTCGGATAACGTACTGTACTTACCATTAGGTACGATACAAGCAGCATTGCAATTAATAAAAATGTTGTGGAAATATCATTATGGAATAATGCTAATGTACAAATAACGCCACCCGCTGCTGGAATTGGCAAGCCGATAAAATAACCCGGAGTGCCTTCAACCACGTTGAAGCGAGCTAAGCGGAGTGCACCGCAAATCGGGAAAATAGCTGTTACAATCCACGCTACAGCTGGATTAACATCCGTCAATGCAGTTACGTACATAATAAATGCTGGTGCAACTCCGAATGATATTACATCCGAAAGCGAATCAAGCTCCTTACCGAACTCACTTTGTGCATTCAATGCACGTGCTACACGTCCATCCAAGCCATCCAATAGCATAGCTATAATGACCATGAGCGCAGCCAGGTTATACTCCTGATCAAACGCAAGCATAATGGCTATAATTCCGAGAAACAAGTTACCGATGGTAAACAAGTTCGGAAGCGACTTTGTAATCATAGATTCACCTCTAATTATACTATGCCCAACGTTCGTGAATTCATTGTAGGTAAACTAAATTTGCCTGTCAATGAAAACCTGCTCCTGAATTCGTTTGAGTCCTTCTTTGATGTTGCGTGCTCTTACCTCGCCAATGCCGTCCACTTCGTCCAATTCCTCAATCGTTGCACTAAGTACATGAGGAAGAGTTGTGAAATTATCGACCAAATTCGTAATAATAACATTAGGAAGGCGTGGAATTTTATTCAAGACACGATACCCACGAGGCGAGATCGACTCATCTTGAGCAGCACTCGTAACCTGGTATCCAAGAAGACGGATCAAATAATTCGTATCAAGCAGTTCGTCAGCTGTGCATTTTTTTAGTTGATTCAATATTTCTTTAATCTTCTCATCGCTGTTGTCACGTGCATAATCCTTCAAGAGAAGCCAAGCATCATCTTCTGTATTGCTTACTAATTCTTCAAGCTGCATACTAATGAGTCGGCCTTCGGTACCTAGTTCATTAATATATCGCTTGATCTCCAATTTAATACGTAATACCATCTCAGTTCGTTGCATAACATTCACAACTTCTTGTAAAGTAACCAATTCTTCAAACTCAGACGCAGACAAATTAGTCAGTCCTTGCATTAATACCGCTCTATACTTCTCAAGTGTCTGAATGGCTTGGTTAGCCTTTGTTAAAATAACGCCAATTTCTTTCAAAGCATATCGAAGACTGCCCTGGTATAGGGTAATAACATTGCGTCGCTGAGAAATGGACACGACTAGTTTACCTGTTTGTTTAGCTACCCGCTCCGCGGTACGATGGCGAATCCCCGTCTCAATCGAAGGGATCGATGAATCTGGAATAAGCTGCGTATTTGCATATAGTATACGCTTTAAATCCTCACTTAAAATGATTGCTCCGTCCATTTTAGCAAGCTCATACAAATAACTCGGTGAAAAGTCACAGTTAATGGAGAATCCGCCATCAACGACTTCCATCACCTCAGGGCTATAACCAACAACGATTAGCGCCCCTGTCTTAGCACGTAACACGTTCTCCAAACCATCGCGAAAAGACGTACCTGGCGCAACCATTTTAAGCAAATCGTTCATAATATCCAGCTGATTATCTTTGACACTCATCTTTGATTTGAGCCCCCTAACCTAACGCTGCTGTCAATGCTTCTGCAACGGTATTTACACCTACAATCTCAATATGCTTAGGCGGAGTCCAGCCACGAAGACTCTTCTCCGGCATAATAATTCGTTTAAATCCTAATTTCTCTGCTTCCTTCACGCGCTGTTCAGCTCGTGATACCGCTCTTACTTCACCTGTTAATCCTACTTCGCCAATAACGACATCAAAAGGCTGAGTTGGCATATCACGGAAGCTGGATGCGATAGCAATCGCAATGGCTAAGTCGACCGCTGGTTCATCCAAACGTATACCGCCAGCAACATTAACATATGCATCTTGGTTCTGTAAAAACATCCCCATACGCTTCTCTAAGACAGCAATGATAAGTGCAAGGCGATGATGATCAATACCTGTGGCAGTACGTCGAGGAGAAGGGAAGTTTGTCGCTGCTACAAGTGCCTGCATCTCTACTAGAACCGGTCTTGTGCCCTCGAGGCTAGCGACAACTATTGACCCAGCAACACCAAGTGGACGTTCCTGCAAGAACAGTTCAGATGGATTTTTAACCTCTACAAGACCGCCCTCAGTCATATCAAATATGCCAATTTCATTCGTTGATCCAAATCGATTTTTAACCGCTCGCAAAATACGATACGAATGGTGCCGCTCACCTTCAAAATACAAAACACAGTCAACCATATGCTCCAATAAACGTGGGCCAGCTATGGCTCCTTCTTTCGTCACATGTCCGACAAGTACAGTAGCGATCCCTTTCCCCTTTGCAATCCGCATAAATGTACTTGTGCACTCTCTTACTTGAGCGACACTACCCGGAGCCGATTCGACGGAAGGTTGGAATACCGTTTGGATCGAATCGATGACGAGAAAATCAGGCTGCATAGCTTCAATGGCTTCTTCTATGTGCTGTAAGTTTGTCTCACTAAGCACAAATAGCTGCTCAGACAAAGCACCTAACCGATCAGCTCGCAGCTTTGTTTGGCGCATGGACTCCTCACCAGACACATACAATACCTTTAAGCCGCTCAATGCAATCGCATTGGAAGTCTGAAGCAGTAACGTAGATTTACCAATACCAGGGTCCCCACCGACAAGAATGAGTGAGCCTGGTACTACTCCACCACCCAGTACACGATTCAATTCGGACATCGTCGTACTTATGCGTGGTTCACGCCCACTTTCAATATGTATGATCGGTTGTGGAATTTCTTTCGTTTGAGCGAAGGAAGACTTCATCCCCTTAGTTTTTACAACGGTTTCTCGTTCCTCCACCATCGTATTCCATTGGTTACACCCTGGACATTTTCCCATCCATTTAGGCGATTCATATCCACAATCTGTACAGAAAAATTTTGTTTTTACTTTAGCCATAAAACCGACAACTCCTGTCCTCATCCTATTTTCCGTGTCTTGATGTGGAATTAGTCAGAGGCAGATGGCTACTTTCCTGCACAAAACACTTGCACGGAGCAATGATATTGCTTCTTTTATTTTTATCGACATCATCCAACTCAATTATGAATAATGTGCACAATTGTTATCCTTTTTTGTAGGAAAACGACGAATATCCTAATATACTCAAGTTTACCATTTTTGCAGGAGCGTGGAAAGGCAAGTCAATAAAAAAGGACACAGTCTGTTGAAATTAACAATCTAATTAAGAAAGAAAAATGAAAAAAACCTCCAAGAGCACGGTTTTAAGGTAGCTCTTGAAGGTTTTAATTGTTAACTTTATCGTGACTGAAAGTAAGGTTATAAACCGAACGTTACACGTAGTTAGCTTAGACTATAACTTACATATCGCTTACTTTTGTGATGGCTCAGGCTCTTTCTCACTTTGCCCTTCTTGTGACTGATGAATAACGCGCAATTCACCGTCTTTTTCATCAATTGAAACGGAATCGCCTTTAGAGATGTTACCACGAAGCAGCTCTTCAGAAAGACGATCTTCAATATGCTTCTGGATCGCACGACGTAAAGGCCTTGCTCCATAGGCAGGGTCGTACCCTTCCTTCGCTAAGAATAGCTTCGCTTTCTCAGTAAGCTCAAAGTGGATATCTTGCTCCTTAAGACGTTTGCTTAAGTCATCAGCCATTAAGCTAACGATTTCACCAATATGCTTCTCTTCTAGAGAATGGAACACGATAATCTCATCGATACGGTTCAAGAACTCAGGACGGAAGCTCTTCTTCAACTCGCCCATCACTTTGTCCTTCATGCTGCTGTAGTCTTTCTCGCTATCCGTGCGGGCTGTAAAGCCCAATGTAGAATTGCGTTTTATTGCCTCAGCACCTACGTTGGATGTCAAAATAATAAGCGTATTTCGGAAATCAACGACACGGCCTTTGGAATCCGTCAAACGGCCATCCTCAAGCACCTGCAACAAAATATTGAACACTTCTGGGTGTGCCTTCTCAATCTCATCGAGAAGTACGACAGAATACGGTTTGCGGCGTACTTTCTCTGTTAATTGGCCACCCTCTTCATAACCAACATAGCCCGGAGGAGCTCCGACAAGACGCGCTGTAGAGTGCTTCTCCATATACTCAGACATATCGATACGTATAACAGAGTTCTCATCACCGAACAATGATTCTGCTAGTGCACGAGCTAACTCCGTCTTACCAACACCCGTTGGTCCAAGGAAGATGAACGAGCCCATAGGACGTTTCGGATCCTTAAGACCAGCACGAGCACGGCGGATCGCACGGCTCACTGCCTTAACTGCTTCATCTTGCCCGATAACACGCTCATGGAGGATGGATTCCATGTTCAACAGTCGCTCCGTTTCTTCTTCCTTAAGCTTGAGTACAGGAATTCCAGTCCAGCTCGCAACGATATGCGCAATATCTTCTGGCGTTACTTCGGAATCTAGTCGACCTTGCTTCTCTTTCCATTGATTGCGCACCGTTTCCAGCTCTTCACGCATCTTCTGCTCCGTATCACGAAGTGCAGCAGCCTTTTCAAATTCTTGGCTCTGTACAGCAGCATCCTTTTCTTTGCGAATGTCCTCAAGACGCTGTTCCAGTTCCTTCAAATTTGGTGGAACCGTGTAGGAATTCAAGCGAACTTTGGAGCTAGCTTCATCAATAAGATCAATCGCTTTATCCGGTAAGAAACGATCTGTAATGTAGCGATCAGACAATTTAACGGCCTGTAAAATAGCCTCATCCGTTATTTTCACACGGTGGTGAGCTTCATAACGGTCACGTAGACCTTTAAGAATAAGAATGGCCTCTTCCGGTGTCGGCTGATCCACAGTGATCGGTTGGAAGCGACGTTCCAGAGCAGCATCCTTCTCGATATATTTGCGGTACTCATCCAACGTAGTTGCCCCGATGCATTGCAATTCACCACGAGCCAATGCTGGCTTCAAAATGTTAGAAGCATCAATAGCTCCTTCTGCACCGCCTGCCCCGATAAGTGTATGCAACTCATCGATGAATAAGATGATATTTCCCGCTTGGCGAATTTCATCCATAATCTTCTTAAGACGATCCTCAAACTCACCACGATACTTCGTACCAGCAACAACAGAGCCCATATCCAGCGTCATGACACGTTTATCACGAAGCGTCTCTGGAATTTCATTGTGGATAATTTTCTGTGCCAATCCCTCTGCAACAGCGGTCTTACCTACACCTGGTTCCCCGATAAGAACTGGATTGTTCTTCGTACGACGGCTTAGTACTTGAATTACACGCTCAATCTCACGGCTGCGGCCAATGACTGGATCGAGGTTCCCCTCTTTTGCACTAGCCGTCAAATCACGAGCTAGGCTATCCAATGTTGGCGTGCTCACATTTTGAGGAGAACCGTGATGGCTCGATACTGCTTCACTACTGCCAAGCAGTTGCAGTACTTGCTGACGTGCTTTGTTCAAGCTGATTCCAACATTGTTCAGCACACGTGCAGCAACACCTTCTCCTTCTCTAATAAGACCGAGCAAAATATGCTCTGTTCCCACATACGTATGACCAAGTTTGCGTGCTTCATCCATCGATAACTCGATAACTTTCTTTGCACGCGGTGTATAGGCGATATTAGTCGGTTGCTCCTGCCCGCGACCAATAAGTGATTCTACTTCATCCTGAATTTTTTCTAGTCCTAATCCTAGGGCAACAAGAGCTTTCGCTGCGATGCCTTCCCCTTCACGAATAAGACCAAGCAAAATATGCTCTGTGCCAATATTATTGTGTCCAAGACGCATTGCTTCCTCTTGAGCTAATGCGAGTACTTTTTGCGCTCTTTCCGTAAATCTACCGAACATCATATTGTTGCACCTCCACATGAATATTTGTTGCCATGTCTAAGCCAATTGTACTTAATGCTCTACATGCTCTCTACTCTGCGATATCTCGTTTGTTCCCCAACGTATCGCGAATCAGTCTCGCACGATAAATATCGCGTTCATCAGCACTCATTGGCTTCTTATAAATATGCTGCAGGAATCCTGGTTGGGTCATTACTAATAATTCATTCAACGCGGTTCCCGTAACATCCTTCAACATTTCTAAATCTGATCCGAGTCGAATATCGGACAGTCGTTGTGAAGCTTCTTTTGAATCTATTACGACTGCATGCTTCAATATGCCATAAGAACGGCAAATCCGATCCGTCAATCGAGTATTACTTTGCTGGATCAACTGCTCGCGTGCCGATTTTTCATGTTCAATAATCTGCTTTACTACTCCATACAGATTATCAATAATTTCGGACTCTGACTGACCAAGCGTAATTTGGTTCGAAACCTGAAACAAATTCCCCGTTGCTTCGCTGCCCTCCCCATACAAACCTCGTACAGCAAGCCCTACTTGAGCAACAGCTTGCAAAATACGATTAATCTGCTGCGTAAGCACAAGGGCAGGCAAGTGCATCATAACCGAAGCGCGGATCCCTGTACCCACATTTGTCGGACAGCTTGTTAGATACCCTCGCTTTTCATCAAAGGCGTAATCAACCTGTGCTTCAAATACATCATCAATCCGACTTGCCTCATTCCACGCCTCATGTATTTGTAGACCTGGATATAAACATTGAATACGTAAATGATCCTCTTCATTCAGCATAATGCTGACCGATTCATCATCCTTTAATAGAAGACCACCGTTCCGAGACTCATTCGCTAAGTTAGGACTAATCAGATGTTTCTCGACCAATACCTGTCGCTCCATATCAGTAAGCTCAGTTAAAGAAATAGCTTGAAAATGCCCCAACTGCGAAAAGTCTGGAGATTCCGTTACCTTCGTTAATCGAGAAAGCGATTCGGCCGACTGCTGATTCGTCGCAAGCAGCGGAAATGGTAGACCATTCAAGTTCCGGGCAATCCGTATTCGGCTGCTGATGACGATATCCGAGTCAGGTCCTGTGCCTCTCATCCAATCGCTTACTGGCTGCTCCATAAAAGAATGATTGGACATGCTCTACTCCTCCTTGCTCGTTTACACGATTATTTCGCTTCGGCTTCACCCGATAAATCCTGCTCAATTTTTCGAATCTCATCCCGCAGTTGAGCTGCCGTTTCAAATTGCTCTTGTTGAATGCTTAGCTGCAACTTCTCGCGCAGCGCAATTAATTCACGCTTACGCTGCATGACAATACCGTTTCGCTTCGGTATTTTACCAACATGCACAATATTGCCGTGAACTCGCTTCAAAAGCGGATCCAAACGGGATGCAAATGACTTATAACAAGCATCGCAGCCAAAACGACCCATTTTACTGAATTGTGAAAAAGTAAGACCACAGTGATCACAGCGCATCACTTCTTGCGTAGATTTAATTCCATATAAGCCACTCTGTAATTGACTGCTGCCATTTGTCATATCGAAGTCTAATAAACCCGATAACAAGTTGTGAATAGAGAAGCCATTGGGTGCCCCAGGTATTAGTTCACCTTTATCACGAGCACAGCTCTCACAGATGTGAAATTCCGTTTTTTCACCATTAATAATCTTCGTGAAATGTAAAGTAGCAGATTTCTGTCCGCATTGCTGACACATCATAGCCTCGTTCCTCCTTCTGACCCGATACGACATAAATTAGTATCTTATCCGTATTCATTACGTAAAGTGAACGTTTGTGTCCTTGTCAGTCTGCAACTACGATTTACCAAGCAGAGCCACCAGCATAGCACGCAATAACTTTGCACGAAGCTCATCTCGGTAAGGTAGTTTAAGCATCAAGTTGTCTCGAGCAATTGCGGCCCGTAACAAACTCGCCTCACGTTGGGAGATAATTCTAGCCTCTTCCAGTTGATATATGATCCCTTCCCCTGTCTCTTGACTGATGCAATCACCAATCGTATCGCAGACATGAGCGTGAATCGCATGCTGCGCTGGTAGCTCTATACGCTGAATTCGAATATAGCCACCACCACCACGCTTACTTTCAACTACGTAGCCTTTTTCTAATGAAAATCGAGTGCTGATCACGTAGTTAATTTGAGAAGGAACACAAGAAAATTGCTGGGCAAGGTCGTTGCGCTGAATCTCTACAGCCCCTTCTTGACTATTCAGCAACAAAACTTTCAGATGCTGCTCGATCAAGTCGGAAATGTTACGCAATTAACTCCCTCCTTTCTGAGCATCTATAATTAGGTTTAACCATTTTTGACCTATTTTTATTCGACTTTAATTATATTTCATTGACTTTGACTTTCTTTGACCTTGAAATTATTATAGCAGAACAGATCGTTCTTTGCCAATTGTTTGTTTTAAAAAACCGAAATAATCCACAAGTGTGACACTTCTACATATTTAGCTGAGAAATACCCAATATATATTAAAGCGCTTACAACAAATTCTAACATCATTACTATAATTATAGTCTTAAAGGTTCCATGCTCCATAATATTGTTTTTGCATGTGCTAATAATAGACATTGCCCTAACTAATCTCATACTACAAGAAAGTGATCTGTGGATAAACAAGCAAGAAGAAATCTATTAGAGGGATAGAATTAGAATATCTTTGTGACCAAATCACAACATTTCCACAGAACGTTAATAAGAGGTGGATAATTATATGAATAACATTAATAATCAACTACATAAAAGAACTGAAAATACAAGATTCATGGGTTTCGAATGGAACTTATGCACATGTGGAAAACAGAGGAGGAGCTTTCAAACTACTTACATCTGTGTATAAAAGGTGAATATCCGAGTGGCATGAGCGAATTATTAATACGTTGTACATAAAATTAGAAAACAAAAACCCACTGAATACCTCAGTGGGTTTTCTTTGCTTGGCAACGTCCTACTCTCCCAGGACCCTGCGGTCCAAGTACCATCGGCGCTGGAGGACTTAACGTTCGTGTTCGGGATGGGTACGCGTGGAACCCCTCCGCCATCGTCACCAAACATGATTTTTGCGATGTATATCTCCCTGTATTCCTACAGCAAAATATCACATCATCTAAATCGATTCAGGACATATCCTACCATCAGGTAGGTTCCCTAACAAGGTTATACCTTGAAAACTGACCGCAAAGTGTTTAAAACGCTTCTTCATATTCATTAGGATAAGCCCTCGACCGATTAGTATTCGTCAGCTCCACACATTACTGT
>NZ_AULU01000021.1 GCF_000422445.1 Paenibacillus assamensis DSM 18201 | reverse complement strand
TGATCTGGACCCTTTGTCAAGGACACATTCAAAAGAAAGAGCTTATGGGTTTTAAACTGCGGACAAAAGATGATTTCTGTACTGTACAGGAGTCATCTTTTTTCGTCCCCATTGATATCTGTGGTTGTTGTAATAGCGAATGTACCGATCTACATCTTGCTTAAGACTTTCAAAGGTCAGGCAGGCTCTGTGGTCGACATGATCCTTAAGATGACCAAAGAAGGATTCCTGAGGGGCATTATCCCAGCAGTTTCCTCGTCTAGACATGGATTGCCCCAACTTGTGCTTCTTTAGAAGCTTTTGGAAGGTGGGGCTTGTATAGTGGCTGCCCTGATCGGAGTGGATAAAGGCGCCTTTAGGCAGTTTGATTCGTTTTTGTTGCATGAACTTCTCTATGGTATCAGTAGCTAAGTCAAGTGTAATTCGGTCAGATAGATGATGTGCCAGGGCCTCGCCTGTAGAAGCATCCAATATGGTTGACAAATAGGCCATCTCCGACCGACCGTAAGGCAGATAAGTGATGTCCGTTAGAAGCGCAAGGCCCGGGATTTCTTTCCTGAAATCTCGCTGTAAAAGGTTAGGTAGCGTCCGGTGTTCAAGCGTTGCCTTAGCTATTCGTTTATATGGGTTTGGCTTTCGGTGAGGGCAGACTAATCCAAATTTCTTCATCAATTTGCGGATTCGCTTCAGGTTGTACACAATACCAAACTCGTGTTCCAGGATCATTTTAATGGAGCGTGAACCCTTCTTGAAGCCTCGACGAGCAAAGGCCTTTTTGATCCAGGTACCGGCCTCCTCGTCTTCTCTAGCTCGTTGCAGGCGTGTATCCGCAGCCTGAAGATAACGATAGTATCCGGAGCGAGAGACCTCTAGCAGCTCGCAGAAATACCGAGTCATTCGTCCCAATCCTTGCTTTACGGCTTCATGGATCAGTTCGAATTTATGACTTATGCTTAGATTGCTTTTCTCTAGTACTAGCCTCCTTTCGTTCTTGTCGAACTTTTTTAACAGTTCAAGCTGTGATTCGAGAAGCTTGATTTTTGCCTCTTGTTTGGCAATCACTTCGGCAGCAGTCAGTTCCCTCTGTAACGGACGACCCGAGGAACCTTTCCTTGAGTCGGTGAGCCCGATAATCCCATCCCTTTCATAAGCCTTCTTCCAGCGATCTGCGCATTGTTCGACACGAGTCATTCCTAGGGTGCTGACATCGAATCCACTCGCCTCAAAGATCTCCCTAGGCGTTTTCCCGAGCATGTATTGTTCAATGAAGAGCCGTTTAAATTCATCTGTGTAGGCAATGGATTTTTCACTAACTCTAGCGATATATCTGTTGTTTGATAAAACTTCGCGTTGTCCCTCATTAAAATATTTCTTGCTCATGTCATCCCCCCCGTTACTCTTCCAGTATACGAAAAAGTACCCATAGCCCAAACACCTTTTTTTCAAAGTGTCCAGTCTATGGGTACCAGTTTACACTACGGGTCTTTCTTTTTATTTATGTAGAAAATAGGTCGTTGCAGGAGGGTGTTATAATAGAAATATTACCTTTACAGACACAGTAATATGTCTTATTATGCTATTATAGAGGTGATGGAATGAGCGAGAACAAGATCACATCCGATCTGCTGCGCGGACACACAGATACGATGATTTTACGACTACTGTCCGAAGCTGATCGATACGGTTATGAGATCGTCAAGCTAATTGCCGAGCGTTCAGGCGGCAATTATGAATTAAAGGAAGCTACAATGTACTCCAGCGTCCGGCGGCTGGAAGCCGAAGGGGATATTGAATGGTACTGGGGCGATGAATCACAGGGCGGAAGGCGCAAATATTTTAGGATTACCGCTAAGGGAAAAGATACATACGCCCGTAACATAAGCAATTGGGAATATGCAAAGCGCGTATTAAAAAACTTGTTATAAAGGGGAGTTAGCGTAATGAGTCAGAGATTGACGGAGTATTTGAATGGCATTTTTGCGCCATACAGCGAGGTGAATAGCGTCTCCGAATTAAAGGCCGACCTACTCTACGATTTACAGGAGCGGTATCGTGAACTAATAGCTGAGGGTAAAGACGATGAAACGGCATTCAAGATGAGCATTGATAGTATCGGTGACATCGAGCAAACGATCTTGGAGGTATCGAACCTCTCTCGCCCACAGGAGCGGCAAGTACCAATAAACCTACATGCGATGGATCTGCAAGAAAGTGACTTCGCTGGCGTCATTTTACACAAGGGGAAGTTCAAAGTAAACTCTTTGCGCGGAGCAGACTTTACTAAAGCAGATTTGACAGGAAGCTCGTTCGCAACGAGCGATGCGGGTGGAGCCATTTTTGATAGCGCGAATCTGACGGACTGCAACCTTTCCACCATGGACCTGACAAATGCGAGCTTCAATAAAACAATCCTTGTTCGTACTCGATTCAGCACATCCGGGCTGGACGGAGCAACTTTCAAAGACGTAAAACTGACCGACGTCACTCTTGTCAAGAGCGATCTTAGAAAAGTAAACTTTGAGAACTGCATCTTTAACGGCGTTGATTTTAAGCATTGCGATCTGCGGGGAAATCAATTCGATGGGCAAACGTTTATCGGTGTCAAGTTTAACAAGTCTGCACTGAACGAGGTTTCATTTAAGGGAGCGACACTAAAGAATGTGTCATTCCGACTTCCATTTTCTGTGACAAACAAATCTTACCTTGATTTTAAAACCGTCTGCTTTGACGGCGCGACGATGGATAAGCTGACCTATGCTGCGCTTAAAGGCTTGTGGGTTGTCGATTTGTCAAAAGTTACGGTCATGTAAGAGAGAAAATTCGAAGATTATTTATTGTAGAAATTGAAAATCAAGTCGGGAATAGCAAGCCGATTTCGTATCATACGGAATCGGCTTTTGTACATTTTTATAGGTAAAGCGTCCTTTATCAGTTGATTCAATATTCCTATCTTTTTAATTTTGTACAAATTTAAATGTACTTTATACCAAAAAAAGGTTATATATAGAGGGTAATATAACAATTATATACAGAGGTGACCGTATTGATAAAATCTAGTAAAGTTAGACGATTATTACTAATGACCTTATTATCAGTAACCTTGCTTCCCGTGACAAGTTATTCGTTAGCGGACAATCAGCCAGCAGGTGGAGCGCCTAGAGTAACAGATGTAGTATATGAAGCCGCGGTAAAAACTGGGGTAGTTAATGTGTCGACTTCTGCTCAGTTGGAGAGCGCTATTGCCCAAGCAACTGCTGGGACAACCATTGTGTTGGCAGACGGCACCTATACTGGAAGCAAAGCACTGCAAATCAGTGGTAAGCATGGCACGAAAAATAGTCCGATTACGATTAAAGCCGCCAACCGTGGACAAGCGATTATTGCTGGTGCTGAAGTACTACAAATTGTTCGTTCCTCGCACATAGTTGTTGAGGGGCTCAAGTTTACGAACACGGGAACTGCCACCCGCAGTATTGTGGTTCAGCTTGATGGCTCGAACCATGTCCGTGTGACGCGCAATACGTTCTCCGTTCCTGCAACTGGAAAACAGTTGATATGGCTGGAGGTCAAGGGTAAAGGTAGTTCCGACAATCGGATTGATCGTAACGATTTCGACGGAAAAAGCGATTCTGGTCCAGTAATTGCTTATAGCGGATATAATAGTGGACAAATTAAAGAAATTTCTCAGCGTGACGTGATTGAATATAACCATTTCCACAACACTTCGTCTACTACAGATAACGGCAATGAAGTGATTCGTCTTGGAATATCGAAGATTTCTTTAACCTCTGGTCATATTAAAGTTCAATACAATTTATTCGAGAACTGTGACGGCGATAAGGAAGTCGTGTCTGTAAAAACAGGTGACAATGAAGTTAGGTACAACACTTTCCGAAATAACAGTGGCGCATTAACAGCCAGACATGGTCATAATAATAAGTTCTACGGGAATTTCTTCTTTGGAGATGGTAAGAAAAAGGTGTTTGGCATTCGAGTATATGGAAACGACCATAAAATTTATAACAATTATTTTCAAGGTATAACAAGTCAGGCGATATTTTTGGATAGTGGCGATTATGACGGAGGTACAGACGGTAAGGCACCGAATCATACAGAAGATGATTTAAAGAAACAATGGCGAGTGTATCGTGCCACTGTCGTAAATAACACCATCGTTAACAGTACAGTCGGCATTACGGTCGGTTCAACGAAAAAATACGCTCCAAATGGGAGCTGGATAGCCAACAATATCGTCGCTAACCAGACGGGCATCTTATATAATGAGATTAGCAGCACAAATACCGTTTTTAAGGGTAACATCGGCTTTGGAAGTACATTGAACAATACTTCGCGCGGACCTTCAGAAATAGCATCTATAAATCCAGCTTTCACTGAATCTGGAGGCTTGCAAAAATTATCTGCCAATAGTCCAGCTATCAATAAAGCAGTAAGTGACATCCAGCTTGAAAATAGAGTGAAAGTAGAAGAGGATATGGATGGTCAGCTACGCTCACAAACCGATGTGGGAGCTGATGAATTTTCAAATGCGGCTATAAGCCGTAAACCGCTTACAATGAATGATGTGGGTCCAAACGCACCGGAATGAAGAAAGAAGCAATGATTGTATCATAGGTATCCAAATATCGAACCGTTCCCCTAATTAGAGGTGGAACGGTTTTTTACGAGAATTAGCACCTAGGGCATGGATGTGCCATTTTCAACGGACAATTAGCAGCATTTGAAAGGGGAGAAGACTTGCAGCAACACGCATGAGCAAATCAATCAATAGTCCCATTGAGAGATGTGATGTTTTTCACAGAGTTGTCAGAAAGAGGTGTCGCTTTCTTGAACATTTAGGGTCAAAGATGTGTCACGGATTGAATTGCTTCGTAACAAAGATATACTAATTTTAGCTATTAGGTCTCGTCTAGTACATTGACTGCATTCCGTGTTAGTTCATACAGGTACATCAAATCCCGCTTCAATTCGTAACGAATGGGGTAAGACTCAATAAGCGTATGGCAAACATCATACATCTTATTTTGTGAAAAAAATCCCATATTACATACCAAGTTCGCACAGCTTTTATTTAGAGGAATTCTTAGTAAATGAAAACGAACATGTAAGGGTGTTGTTGAGCCTAATCGAACTAGATATGGAATAAAGCCTAACGGCTTAGAGATCTAAAACTGAGTATCCATTTCTAACGAAAATGGAGCAGAAATTTGAAAGGTGGCAGTATAGAATGGCAATTGATACGGTGATGTGGAGCAAGCTGGTGACAGGAATGACGTTAGCATTTCACGTTATTTTTGCGACGCTTGGCGTCGGTGTACCATTAATGATCGCAATTGCAGAGTTTATTGGGATTCGCAAGAAAGATCCCCATTACACACTGATGGCAAAGAGATGGACACGTGGATTTATTATTTCTGTTGCGGTTGGTGTCGTGACTGGTACGGCGATTTCACTGCAATTGGCTCTAGTATGGCCGAATTTCATGAAAATGGCAGGGAATGTCATTGCACTCCCGTTATTCTTGGAAGTATTCGCGTTCTTCTTTGAAGCCATCTTCCTCGGTATTTATTTGTATACGTGGGATCGGTTCAAAAATCCATATATCCATTGGCTGCTTACAATCCCGATTGTGATCGGGGCATGTATGTCTGCTGTATTTATTACGACGGTAAACGGATTTATGAATCAGCCTGGAGGCTTTGTCATGGAAGCAGGTCAATTCACAGCGGTTGACCCAGTGCAAGCAATGATGAATACTGCAACGTTCTCCAAGGTGTTCCATGTATTAAGCTCGGCTTATTTGACAGGGGCTGCTCTGTTAGCTGGAATTGCAGCCTTTACGATGCTGAGAAAAGGTGTGTCCGCCTACCATAAAAAAGCCCTCAATCTGATGATGGTGCTTGTGTTGATGTTCGGTTTGCTCAACACGTTAGCAGGCGATGTGTCCGCCAAGTTTTTAGCAGAGCATCAGCCAGAGAAGCTTGCGGCGGCAGAGTGGCATTTTGAGACTGAAAAAGGCGCCGATTTGATATTAATGGGTTGGCTTAATGCACAGCATGAAATAATAGGGGCCCTGCACTTGCCGAAACTGCTCAGCTTCCTAGCCTTCGGTGATTTTAACGCAGAGGTAATCGGACTAGAGGAATTCCCTAAGGATGAATGGCCGCCGCTGCTCGTTCACTACCTGTTTGATTTGATGGCTGGAATCGGATTTGCCCTGCTCGTTATTGCGCTTATCTACTTCCTTTTTGTGTTCTGGAAAAAACGCAATGAACTTAACAAGTGGATGCTTCGTCTCATTGCACTATGCGCGCCACTCGCATTTTTGGGTGTTGAACTGGGCTGGTTCTATGCAGAAATTGGGCGGCAACCGTGGATTATCCGAGGATATATGCGTGTAGAGGAAGCTGCGACTACATCACCGAGCATTCGAATTTTATTTTTCGTCTTCTTGCTTCTTTACATCGTACTCGGCACTATGTGTGTGGTTGTACTCAGACGCTTGTTCAACAATAATCCACCAGAAGTTGAGATGGAGAATTGGATGAAGGAGAAGCGCAATCAATCTATTGAAAAGGGTGAGTCCACACGATGAGTTACGAGCTAATTGGCATCTCGGTGCTCTGGCTGTTCTTATATGGCTACCTAATTGTAGCCTCCATTGATTTCGGGGCGGGTTTCTTCGCCTTTTATGCACGCTGGACGAAGCAGGATCACTTGATTAATCGTCTCATTTCCCGTTATTTATCTCCCGTTTGGGAAATCACAAATGTATTTTTTGTTTTCTTCTATATTGGCATCGTTGGATTTTTTCCGGATACGGCCTATTACTATGGCAACGCACTGATTGTTCCGGGGAGCATTGCCGTTATATTGCTCGCGATTCGCGGTTCATTCTATGCTTTTGAAAATTACGGTTCTAAGAAAAACATTGTATTTCTCTTTTTATACGGAGCAACTGGTTTGCTTATTCCAGCTTCGTTGTCAGTGGCGTTAACGTTGTCTGAAGGCGGCTTTATCGTGAAGCAGGGTGAGACGATTTCTCTGGATTATTGGGCGCTGTTTACTAATCCGTTATCGTGGAGCATTGTTGGACTGGCAATTGTATCTGTGTTGTTTATTAGCAGCTCATTCCTAGCCTTTTACGCTTCTCGTGCAGAGGATCATGCCGCGTTGAAACTAATTCGGGGCTATGCTCTGTTCTGGAGCACACCGACGATAATTATCGCATTGACTGCCTTTATTTATTTGGGACAACACAACGAGCGGCATTTTCAAAATATGATGGATCTTTGGTGGTTGCTCGCGCTTTCCGTTGCGTTCTTCATGATTGCGATGTGGCTGCTTTATAACGGACGCCGTTACGGATTAGCTTTTATATGTGTCATGCTGCAATTTTTCTCTGCCTTTTTCGCATACGGGATTGGGCAATACCCTTATATTCTTGATCCGTATATCACGGTTCAGAGCAGCGCAACTTCACCTGCGATGGGCATCGCGCTAGTTGTCGTGTTTATTGGTGGCCTGTGCATGTTAATTCCATCCTTGCTACTGGTCTTCAAACTTTTCTTGTTTGACGCGGATTATGTAAAAGGAAAGAAATAAAGGTAATTGGTCTTATATAAAGGAGGAGAGATCTGTGAAGAGGAAATCCAGTTTGATTGCTCAGCAAATGTCTTCACAACGGAGAAATATGGCTCTCCTCACGGTCATTTCGCTCGCGCTTGGTGCGGCTATTGTTAGTCAGGCCGCACTACTCGCGGAAGCCGTTCAGCGGATTTTTGTGGAGAAAGCTTCATTAACATCGCTCATTATGCTGCTTAGTTTACTGCTAGCAGTTATGGCAGCACGCACATTGCTGTCATATGGAAACGGTAAAGTTGGCTTGCAAATGGCTGCCACTGCCAAGATAAATATGCGAGCAGCGGTGCTGCAAAGTTTAACCCATGCTTCCATGCCTTCAACTCTTCGCGGACAGACAGGAGGGAAGGTCAGTATTGCGTTGGATGCTGTAGATGAGGCTGACAGTTACTTCAGTCTGTACATGCCGCGTATGATGGAAGCTGCTATCATCCCGATTCTGATCTTGGTCGTTACCTTTGTGCTGCATGCCAATACAGGCTTCATTATGTTGTTTACAGCTCCGTTTATTCCCATATTCATGATCTTGGTAGGGCTAAAAACAAAAAATAAATCAGAAGAAAAATATGCGGAACTGGCCCAGTTTTCAGGTACGTTTCTGGATTCGCTTCAAGGGCTAGTTACGTTGAAAATATTTGGACGGGCTGAGCGTCAGCAGAAAGAGATTGAACGCAGCAGCTTGAGTTACCGTGATGCGACGATGGGGATTTTGAAGCTTGCTTTTACGAATACTTTCATGCTGGAATCAATCGTGATGTTAAGCATCGGTATTGTTGCTCTCGAATTGGCAATCCAACTGCTCGTGTTCAAATCGATGACGTTCCACATTGCCTTTCTCGTCCTACTGCTCGTACCTGAGTTTTACAGCCAATTAAAAAATATGGGGACAGCTTTTCACAGTGGTCGAACAAGTATGGGAGCGATTCGCAAGGTGGAACAAATGCTTGCTGAAACAGGAGGGAAAAGCAACAACTTGAATGGCAAGCAAGACGTAGATATAGAAGTAGGCGCATCCAGCAATAGCAGCAATGAAATGGAACAGGTAGATAAGTCCCTGAAAGCTCATGCAGTGCTACTACCCATGCCACCATCTATTGAACTGGATCATGTCCGCTTTCAATATGCGCCTGATTCATTTGAGCTTGAGGCAGGATCGATCTCTCTTGGGGCAGGAGAACAAATTGCCATTGTTGGAAAAAGCGGTTCCGGTAAAACAACTTTACTGCATCTCATTGCTGGTTTACTGAAACCCGCATCAGGGAATGTTCGAGTAAATGGAATCCCTCTTTCACAATACGATGAACCAGCATGGTTCAAACAGGTCAGCTACATTACCCAGCACCCCTATATTTTTGCAGGCACATTTGCTGAAAATATTTCGATTGGTGCTGAACGTAACGTCTCAAGAGATGAAATTGAGCAGGCAGCGAAGGATGCAGGACTTGGTGAACTTGTTGCTCAATTGGAGCAGGGATTGGATACATTTGTTGGTGAAGGAGGCAGAGGACTGTCTGGTGGAGAAAAGCAGCGGCTTGCTTTGGCACGTGCTTTCTTAAAGCGACCTGCGATCATCTTGTTTGATGAACCAACAGTGGGACTGGATTTGCATACCGAGCGAGTACTTCAACATTCCATTGCCGAACTTGCAAAAACAGCTACGATGATTACGGTCGCTCACCGATTATATACGATTCAACATGCCGATCACATTTTATTTATGGACAATGGAGTGCTAGTGGATTCAGGACGACATGACGAACTTCTAGAGCGCCTACCTCAGTATGCTGAAATGGTTGATGTCCAACGAAAAGGGGGAGGGGATTAGCATGAATGAGCTGGCTGTTCTGTCAAAGGCTATGTTTCAGGAGCGTAAAGATATCGTCCTTTCCATTTTGGGCGGATTTATCGCCGGCATAGCTGGTGTGATACTCTTTTCCACTAGCGGGTATTTGATCTCGCAAACGGTATTTGCGCCACCGCTTTACACACTAATCGTGCTCACATCGCTAGTTAAACTGCTTGGTCTGCTTCGGGCAGCAAGTCGTTATGGAGAACGCTTATATTCTCATCGGGCTACATTCTCCATACTTAGCCGTTTGCGTACCTCTTTTTTTGCCAAGCTTATTCCAATCACGCCGGGGATATTTAACAAACATCGAAGTGGTGATCTGCTTGCACGGATCGTTGGGGATGTAGAAAGCTTGCAGCATTATTTTTTGAGAGTCGCATATCCACCAATCATTGTCGTCATGGTATTTTTGGCTACAATTCTGTTTACTTCGGCTTTTTCGTTCTGGATTGCATGCTTGTTTGTGCTAGGCATGATAGCAACGGTACTAGTTGTGCCGGGAATTGTTTTGTTAGGTCAACGGAAAATACATGGACGAGTTCGAGAGCAACGGGCATTACTTTCTACGGAAGTAACCGAAGTATTATATGGTTTCCGAGATTTGAAAGTATACGGGCAATTGGCACAGCGTGAGCAGCAGCTTCAGCAAGCCTCAGCTCTTCTGGCAAATGAACAGCAACGAGCAGCCGCACACTTGCTGCGCGGGCAATCGATGCATGCTTTTGTTACGTTTCTCATTTCCTGGGCTGTGCTGGCTCTTGGCGCCTATTTAATTATAGATGGGGCACTTGCAGGTGTATTTCTTGCCATGTTAGTCATGGCCGCACTAACCGTATTCGAAGAAGCGACTGCAATGGCGACATTACCCGCGTATAAGCAAGATAGTGAACACGCAGCTAATCGACTGACGGAAACGGTGCCGGCCTTTGATGTGCAGACTTCACAGCCAAGCGGAAGGATGCCTGTTGCTCATGCCGCTTCGATCGAGCTATCTGGTGTTACGTTTCAATATGAAGGGGAGTGGAGACCCGCGCTCCGAGATTTGTCCCTGCATATTTCACCTGGCTCCAACACGGCGATAGTTGGACCGAGCGGGTCAGGAAAATCAACGATTATCGATTTGCTGCTCCAGCTGCGTACACCAACGGCTGGCGATATACGATTCAACGATGTTTCGGTGAAGGAACTGGATGAAACGAGTATATGGAGTTCGGCTAATGTAGTACTGCAGCAAAGTCATTTCTTCAGAGGAACGATCCGTGACAACCTGCTGTTAAATGGAGAAGAACATGCTGACGAACAATTGATGGATGTGTTGGATAAAGTACAGCTATCGAATAAATCGTTGACTGATATGGTGTATGAAAAAGGGGAGAACCTGTCAGACGGCGAGAAGCAGCGGCTGGCTCTTGCGCGGGCGATGCTCCGCAAAGGACGATTATGGTTGTTGGACGAACCTACTTCATCGCTGGATTATGTGACGGAGCAGCACGTTTTAAAGCACCTTTACGCACAAGCGGCTAATGACACGCTGCTATTGATTTGTCATCGCCTTACCGGATTAGAAGAGATGGATCAAATTTTGGTCATGGACCAAGGCAAAGTCGTTGAAACAGGTTCCTATTCGGAGTTAATGAAGAAAAAAGGCTATTTTTATGAGATGAAGAAAATCGAACAGCAAATGATCGGAGAAGATGGGCTGTAAAAGATGGTAAAGACTTAACTGTGTAATTGTTAAGTCTTATAGCTCTTGTCCAAATTAGATGGCTAAGAAACCCTGTCCTTTTTCAAAGGTCACAGGGTTTCTATTTAAACTCACATTTGATTCCACATTATTTTAGAACCTGTTTAATAAATTCTGTTTTTGCTTTTGAGTATGCTTCTCTATCTTGGTTAAATCTTCTCGCTAATTCTTTCTTAAGAATTGAATAATCATAAACTAATTGTGGACTTTCTCGTAAACGATTGCGAAACAAAAGTTGCTGTTCCCATCGTTCAGTTCCTTTAACCATCAAATGCAAATGCGCTACACGCTTATTATTTTTAACCTTTACGAAGAATCTTCTCCAAGGTCTTTCATCTAGTTCCGGGCTTACATAATGCCAATTATATGACTCCAATTTGGCTGAAATATCTGCTACTCTGTCAAATGAATCTGTTTCAGCCATTAGATCAATGATAGGTTTAGCAGGCAAATCAGGAATAGATGTACTTCCTATATGTAATACCTTGCTTATACCAAGAGAAGATAGAAGAGCATAAAGTTGCTGTTCTTCTTGTCTCCCTTTATCTTGCCAATCAGGATCTGCCTTAACTATTTCTACCGACTCAGTTGCCCATATAGGCCAAGCATTTTGCTTATTATTTTTATCCATTTAACAAATCTCCTTTTGCAAATTATAACACTATTTTTTATGTGGCTGTATAGAAGCACCACCTACAAAGCATCTAACGCTTCCTTATACTGCTGCTTTAATTCTTCGGTCACCTGTGCAACTGGAGCAACATGTTGGATGGCGCCCAATCCTTGCCCAGCCGACCAAATATTCTTCCACGCTTTGGCTTCGGTCGCATTAAGTTGCGAGAAGTCGACGTTATCTTTCTTATAAAGGTTGTCAGGATCGAGTCCGGCTCTGCGAATGCTCGGAATAAGATAGTTGCCTTTTACGCCGCTAATGGCATCCGTATAAATCAAATCATCGAGCGTGGAGTTGATAAGCATCGCCTGATAATCATTATGAGCAAAGCTCTCCGATGTCGCGATAAAACGCGTGCCCATATATGCAAGATCAGCACCGAGCACTTTGGCGGCCAAAATATCTTGTCCATTCGAGATGCTGCCAGCGAGAATCGTAATACCTTTCCATGTTTTTTTAACTTCAGCGATAAAGGCGAACGGATTGATCGTACCCGCGTGTCCACCAGCGCCGCTGCAGACAAGGATAAGTCCGTCTACACCCCGCTGCGCAGCTTTTTGCGCATGTTTAAGTGTACTGACATCGGAAAAGACAAGCCCACCGTATTGATGTACGACATCAACAATTGGCTGTGGGTCGCCAAGCGACGTAATGACGATCGGTGGCTGATGTTTCACGATTAGGGCTAGATCGGTTTCAAGGCGCTCATTCGATTGGTGAACGATAAGATTGACTGCCCACGGAGCAATTTTTCGTTTAGGGTCATCGCTCTTTGCGGCAGAGAGCGCATCCGTTATTTGCTGCATCCATTCGTCAAGTTCATCTGAAGTACGTGCGTTTAAGAGAGGAAATGACCCGATCAATCCGGATTTGCAGCTTTCGATAACCATTTTGGGACTGGAAATAAGGAACATAGGGGCGACGATAACAGGTAAGTGGAGTTGTTGTGCTATCGCTTGAGATAACCGTTTGGACAATTGAACTCATCCTCTCGTCGTTCATATTTTAATTAATAACTGAATCTCTGATATTAAAAGGAAAAAGCGCTTAGAGGGAAGCGTATCATGTATATGAATATGTAAGCGTTGTCAATCCATTCTGAATTAAAAATTAGCTTAATAGCATTTGATAGTTTTTTTAAATGATATTTCTTTGTTGTTAATTAATTGGTGTAGGTGTGCTCTCAGTGTGGTTTTCAAAATGGGCTGATGGCCGCGGTAGAGCAGTTTAAATGGTAGACATGCCACCTAATTGCTTGGAGAGAATCGGATAGGCGTTATCATATATATTAGTATATTTACTAATAATTTGCTATACCCGGCATGCCGAACAAGCAGGATTGATTAATGGCTCATCGAATTTGTTAACGTGAGAAAAACATGTCATAAGGTAATGCTTCACTGGAGCTTGAAGCCGAGCAAACGAAAAGGAGATACTAGATGCAAACGAATCAAACGATTCATTGGGCGATTGAAGAATCTATAAAATTTCTTGAATGTGCAACGAATTTTACGATCGATCATGGCCAGTTCAGTCGCCAAAAATGGGACGGAGCTTGGTGGCATATGGCTGCGCTGTATGAGATGGGAGAGGTATCACGAATTCCCGAATCAGCTATCCACAGAGCTAAACACCTACTCAAAACCCAGGTGTGGCAAACTTTTATCATATCCACCGATGATCAACCAACAAGTGAAAGCGATAAAATGAAGCTGGATTGCTGCCATTGTGAACTTGCCGTATTTTATATGATAATAATGGCGTATGGCTGTAATCTCGATGAGGAACTCCCTTGGATTCGGGAATGGCTCTTAAAACACCAGCTACCTGATGGCGGCTTGAATTGCGAGCCTGAAGCGTATACGCATTCTCAAAAAAGCTCTATTATTTCAACACTTCCACCACTTGAAGCTATTCTTTTTTATACAAACCGCGAATTTACTGAGCAGGAAGCTATTTTCTTAGACGAAGGCGCACGTTATTTAATAGAGCATCGTCTTGTATGCTCAAAACAAAATGGGAGCGTCATTGATAGAGATTGGCTGAAGCCTTGCTTTCCGAGATTCTTTGAATATGATATTTTGCGTGGCATGTTTTTCTTGGCAGAATGGTCCCGGCGTAGAAACAAACCACTGCCAGTCGGCTTACTTCTGGAAGGCTTAGAACGCTTGAAGCCATCAATTGAAGCAGGAGGTTTGCGAGTCGGTAGACAGATTTTTGATCCACAAGGCCCGTGGGGTGGGCACACCTTTCCCTTGCTCCAAGCAGTAGCAGGCATTGGCTTCGTTTCGCCTTATTTGACCCGTCAACTGAATCAAGTGATCGAACGATTAAGAGCGTAAGTATCCTTTAGAACAAATATCTAGTTTGAAATGAGCATCAGGCGATAGATTCTTCTGGTGACCTCTTGGCTAATGTACAACAGAGTATGAACAAGCAAATGAGGACATTGATCTGACAAATTGTTAACTAGAGCTGTCTTACCTATAAAGGAATGACGAGAGTCGACCTGTTACATGGAAGACAGCTTTTGTTGTTGTATAGCAATCGTCTATAGCAATACCTTACAGTACTTGTTTAATGCGTTCCAAAGCCCAATCCAATTCATCTTGTGTAATGACAAGTGGTGGAGCGAATCTAATTGTATGGTCATGCGTTTCCTTAGCAAGCACGCCTAAGCGCTGCAGTTGTTCGCAATATGGTCGAGCAGCTTCTGTAAGCTCAACGCCGATAAATAGCCCTTTGCCGCGTACTTCCTTAATAAGTGGGGATTGGATACCTCGCAGTGCCGTGATGAAATAATCTCCAAGTGCAAGTGAACGCTTAACGAGTTGTTCATCTTGCAGCACTTGAAGGGCCGCTACGGCTACCGCACTTGCAAGTGGATTTCCACCGAAAGTTGAACCATGTGAGCCTGGATTAAAAATGCCTAGCACGTCCTCATCAGCCGCTACCGCAGATACGGGAATTACACCACCACCCAATGCCTTGCCGAGAATATACATGTCTGGAACGACATTTTCCCAATCACAAGCAAACATTTTTCCTGTACGTCCAAGTCCTGTTTGAATTTCATCGGCAATGAATAAGACATTGTGCTTGCTGCATAGCTCCCGAGCTGCCCGCAGAAATCCATGCTCTGGCATTATAATTCCCGCTTCACCTTGAATCGGCTCCACTAAAAATGCGGCGGCGTTTGCGGTAATCGCTTGTTCTAATGCTTCGATATCACCGTACGGAATCGTCACGAACCCTGGGGTGAATGGTCCAAAGCCGCGTTTATAGGTATCCTCGGACGAGAAAGAGGTTATCGTGACCGTGCGCCCATGGAAATTTCCTTCGCATACGATAATCGTTGCTTCATTTTCAGGAACCTTTTTCAAATCATACGCCCATCTTCGTGCCGCCTTAATTGCGGTTTCCACAGCTTCTGCTCCTGTATTCATGGGGAGAATCAATTTTTTTCCTGTGAGGGTAGACAACTGTTCATATAAATGACCTAGCTGATCGTTATAGAAGGCTCTTGAAGTTAGCGTGACTTTGTCAGCTTGATCCTTGAGTGCTTGGATGATAGTCGGATGGCGATGTCCATGATTCAAGGCGGAATAAGCACTAAGCATATCCATATAGCGTTTGCCCTCAGGATCGGAGACCCAAACTCCTTCGGCATGTGAAATTACGATCGGTAGGGGATGATAGTTACGGGCACCGTACTGTTCAGTCTTATCGATAATTTGCTTGGATTTATTCATCATCAATCCGCTCCTTATTCGGAATTATAAAATGGTTTGGCCGAGCAGTGAGCAGATAAGCCCATTAGCAAGAAGAACAGTTCGTTTGTTTTGATCTAAGGTTGGATTGACTTCAACGAACTCTGCCGAGGTAATGAGTCCTGATTCGTGCATAAGTTCCAAAGCAAGGTGAGCCTCTCGGTAATTTACTCCGCCTTGAACTGGAGTCCCAGTACCTGGTGCTTCATAAGGGTCGAGACTATCAATATCGAAGCTGAGATGCACACCGTCAGTACCACTGCCTACGATAGCCAGTGCTTCTTCCATCACACGCAACATGCCCTTGCGGTCGATATCATGCATGGTGAAGCAGGTGACACCGAATGAGCGAATCGTTTCTCGCTCTCCTTGATCAAGCGATCTAGCGCCGATAATGACGACCTTGCTCGGATCAATCGGGTGAGCACTTTGTTTAATCTGGGTGAGCAAAGGATGGCCTTGACCCAGGTTAACAGCGAGCGACATACCATGAATATTTCCTGTTGGACTTGTTGCTTCCGTATTCAAGTCACCGTGGGCATCGAACCAAATAACACCTAAATTGCGATAGTGTCGTCTAATTCCCGCAATTGTTCCGATAGAGATACTGTGATCACCACCAAGGATGAGAGGGAAGTGTCCTTGTTCGACGATATTACTTACTCTGTCAGCAGCAGCTGTATTCAGCATGATGATTTCATTTAGATATTTAAGGTTTGTGGATGCGCTTACAAATTGTTTGGTACTTGTATCAATTACGGATAATTCTGAGGCGGCAGCGATGGGAGGAAGGACGATTTCTCCTTCATTGATTACTTGGATGTTCAAATTCGTCAGGTGGCGTACAATACCAGCTTCGATCAAAGCTTTTGGACCAAGCTCTGCTCCTTGTCGAGCACCACCTAAACCGAATGGCACACTTAATAAAGATACAGCTTTGTTTCTCATGAGAGTGCTCCTTTCCCTATGTCCGTGAATACAAACAAACAAGATCGTTGGAGATAATAAGCTGTTGCTTGCTAACGTAAATAAACGTGTTACCTTAAGTTTCGGTACTAGTATATCAGAAAATAATGTAAATTTAATAGCTGAAAATTTAAATACTAAAAGTTGTATTTCTATGCAAAATGTACGCTGTGTCGGAGGGTGGTTTAGAAATTCATTCTAACCTAGCATATGAAGACATGCTCTGAATTGTTAACCATCGTTTAATAAAGTGGCTTTTGAATAATCATACGGAGGTGTTCATTCAATAGGCGGAAGAGAGTATAGGTTGTTGTTCCAATGGTGCTGCCGTGCTAACGTATATGTATGAAACATAATTTGATCTAGCCAGTTAGAGCCATTGTAACATCTATTCTTAGAAAGCCTTCTTGATAAATACAATGTAGAAATAAAAAATTTCTAAAGGGGAAAGTCCAGTGAATAAGTCAATGACGACAAAAAATTTTAAAGTGCAAGACCTAGTAATAAGGGTTGCTGCCGTGCTCATTGTAGGTATCTTCATTTGGAATGGTATCGCTTATGGTAGTGACACGTTTATTGGGCAAGAATACAGCCCTCTTAAACATTTTTTAATGGCGCTGCTCACAACTGCATTGACGCTAACACTCGTACAAGTCGCACTAAAATGGGACAAAATGAAATGGAACCAGCTTGGACAAACAACCGTTAAGAACAATATCTTTTCCTTTCTTCTTGGTTTTTTTCTTTGGTTGATACCTGCATCTCTTGGTTTATTTATTTGCATTCAAATTGGGTTGGTTAGCATAAATGTTAATACCGATCTCAGTTACCTATTACAGAGTATTTTAATTTTATGCATAACTGTATTTTTAATCGAAGCACTGCCTGAAGAACTTATTTTTAGAGGATATATATATCGTTACTTACATGCCTGCTTCCCTCATTGGGCAACCATCCTTTTACAGGCATTGTTGTTCTCATTATTTGCTTATTGTATAGGGGCCATTTATTCGTTGGAACAGCTTCAATTTATTCCTGGCTTTGCAATTATATTAGGTATGCTTAGGGCCATATCGGGAAATGTGTGGACATCTATTGGGTTTCATACAGCAATTATGACGGCAACGCAAAGTTTAGGACCTTTTCAGGGGCATTTTGATGTGAGCGGAATGTTCACACTTAAATTCTTTGCATTTATTTTGCTGCCAAGTGCGGTTGGAGCGACGGTATTATCATTTATGTATTCAAACTACAGTTGGAGTAAAAAAGAACCTTTACGCTAGATGACATTGGACATGAAATACGACTAGATTAACTTTCCATTTTGTAGGAACTATCAACTTCGTGTTTTGCTATAAAAATGTGAAAATTAAACCACTCACATACGATATGTTTATCATACATAACGACCGTATTTTAGTTACAATAACTGTATTTACGGTAATAGGGAAGCACCTCGTACATGGAATTAGTGCTATGTGTCAGGTGCTTTTTTTGTTACAGCTATAGCGTAAAATTTCATTGTATTTCGTATTTGGAGGTCTAGCAGATGATATAGAAAGACCTGATTTCTATAGCGAAGATGGCCCCTTTCAACATTCTTCACAATGGGCGAAGCACTTATGTAAGAGATGTTTATTGATTGGCAAACATTTGAAACTAGCAAGTGAGGCTATTATAATGAAAGAATGTTTGTATTCATATTTTAGGAGGTATCGTTATGTCCGAATGTAAACTATCAGTCGATTATGATCAATACGAGAATGGTGTCAAAATCATAGATTTAATAGAGGAACTGGCAGGTAAAGATGAATCCCTTCAACTTGAAAGCCTCATTATCGGTGACTGGGGCGGGGCCTATGAAAATGATTCTAGTGAAATTGTCGAAGCGCTTGTTCGGCTGAAAGACCGCTTCCCACAGCTGCGGAGCTTATTTATTGGCGATATGTCCTATGAAGAATGCGAAGTCTCTTGGATTAATCAATCCAACATAGGGCCGATTCTAGCTGCTTATCCTGATCTACGCTCACTCACGATAAAGGGAAGCACAGACCTGAGCCTGGTTCCCGCTCAACATGACAAACTGGAGGAGCTTACGATTATTTGCGGCGGCCTGGGCAAAGACGTCCTTACTAGCATAAATGAAGGTAGTTTCAAAAACTTGAAGAAGTTGGAGCTTTATTTAGGGGTCGAGGATTATGGATTTGACGGAAGTCTCGAAGATGTACTTTCTTTGATTGAACCTGGAAAATTCCCTCTGCTTACCTATCTGGGACTCAAAGATAGTGAAATTCAAGATGAAATCGCCATTGCAGTAGCCAATGCACCGATTGTTGATCAACTACATACGTTAGATCTTTCTATGGGGACGCTGACAGACAAAGGCGCTGAAGCACTTATTAATAGTGAAAAGGTAAAGAAACTGAAGCTGCTTGATTTAAACTACCATTACATGTCGGATGAAATGATGAATCGATGGAAGCAGTCAGGGCTGAATGTAGATATTAGCGATCAACAAGAGTCTGATGATGACGAAGATTATCGCTATCCTTCCTTGACGGAATAACGATGAAATCAATGATTATTATTGGCAATTCCGGTAATCGAAGAACAACTGGATTACAAGCGGCAAGAGCTCGGCTGGGGTTACCCCCGGCTCTTGTTTTGGATTATTTGGATGTACTGCAGGGAAAGGCATCCTTACGTTCAGTTGCACAAAGCATGGGGCAAACGGTGAATGAACCTCCATTGCTGCGGCTGGACGCACCTGGGGAACATTTTGAAGTGGAACGTGAGCTCATTGCACTTGGCGCACCTGATGCGGCAACCCAACATCTAGACGAGCGTTGGCTTAGATTCAACAAGAATCCCGTTCAGCCTATTTCGACAAAGATGGCCAAAACGATGGAAGAAGTTAAGGGAAAGCTGTATCATCCTTCCCAGTGGTTTCGTGGGTATTGCATCCTGTTATCTCAACTGGACCGGGAGGCAGCACATTTGTGGGATATGCCAAGTTGGATGAATGCTCCCGAGGATATAGCCGCCATGTTCGATAAAAGACATACTCACGATATCCTATCATCAGCGGGATTACCAGTGGCTAGAAGATTAGCAGCACCGGAAGCCATACCGGATTACGATACACTTCGGGATATTATGGTGAACAAGCGAACCTACCGTTTATTTATTAAGCTAGCAGCTGGTTCCGGCGCATGCGGTGTAATTGCGTACCAGGTAAACCCCGTTACAGGAGCAGAATCGGCCGTGACGACAATAGGAGTCGAGAACTATGTACGTAGACCGCCTATATTTTATAACGTAAAAAAGCTGGTGAACTACAAAGACCACCAAGTCATTCGCCAAATTATTAACTGGTTATTGAGACATGGTGCACATATAGAACAATGGATTCCAAAAGCGTCTTATCGGGATCGCACTTTTGATATCCGGCAGCTAGTCGTAGCAGGGCAAGCTTGTCACAGTATTGCAAGGATAAGTAGAACGCCTATCACGAATCTGCATCTTGACAGTGATCGAATGAGCTTGGAGGAGGTCGGCATATCTGAGCATCTTCAAACTACCGTACGACAGTGCGCGGAACAAACGTTATCGGTATTTCCACGTTCTACGGTCGCAGGCATAGATGTATGTTTGAGCAGCAGTTCTTATAGACCTTATGTACTGGACGTTAATCCGTTCGGGGACTTACTGTACCATAGTTATTATGAAGGACATGATCCCTATGAATGGGAAATGAAAATGACCTCACTATCTACGACTATCTAAATGGAAGAGGATTACCACGATGTTTAATATGAATGAAATGGTAGGCAGTCACGATATTCTGATGATTACATTAGATACGCTGCGGTATGACGTAGCCGTACTGGAGGAGGAAAACTGTCCGAATTTATGCGAAAGCGGGCAATGGGAAAAGCGACATACGCCGGGCAGCTTCACTTATGCGGCTCATCATGCTTTCTTCGGCGGATTTCTGCCGACTCCAGCTACGACAAATAAGGAAGATCACGTTCGATTGTTTCATTCTAAAAATACGGGATTAAAGACACATCCGTATACTTGGCAATTCGATACAACGGATATCGTATCTGGATTGCAGGCAGAGGGCTACCGTACGATTTGCATAGGTGGAGTCATCTTTTTTAGCAAAAAAGTTCCGCTCGCCAAAGTTCTTCCAAGCTACTTCCAAGAAAGCTATTGGCGGATGACATTCGGGGTTACCAATCAACGCTCTACTGAGCATCAGGTCAACCATGCCATCAAGCTGCTGGACAAATCAGAACCAACAGAACGACTGTTTATGTTCATGAATGTTTCAGCGATACATGGGCCCAATCATTATTTTGTACCAGGGGCAAAGAAAGACTCCATAGAGACACAGCGCGCCGCACTCCGATATGTTGACAGTGAGCTTGGTCGATTATTTCAGGCATTCCAAGAACGAGAACGGCCTGTATTTTGTATGGTATTTTCAGATCATGGCACCGCATATGGTGAGGATGGATATAACGGACATAGGCTGGCGCACGAGGTTGTGTGGAACGTGCCTTATCGTGAATTTATTTTGTAAAGTGAGAGAAGGGAACATGATGAGCCTTGCGGTTTACCCTAATTACATGGACATTATTCAAAATCCGGAGGCTCTGCGCAGCTGGAAAGAACATCTAACGTCAGAGCCTTACCGGTCTTATTTATACGCTTATCCACACAAAACCTCCTATAGAGAATTAGAGAGGAAGCTACCTTTATCTGAACTGTGGAGTCAGGAAAAGGCAGATTCACTCTTTTTATATATGCATATCCCGTTTTGTGGAGCACGCTGCGGATTTTGCAATTTATTTACGCTGCCTGACAAGAGGGCTGACGTACATACTAACTATGTCGATGCTTTGGAGAGACAAGCTGCACAATGGGCCACGCTCATTCCGAATGCACCTATTGCTCGATTTGCTGTTGGAGGTGGAACACCGACGCTGCTGCAGCCTGACCAGTTGGATCGGTTATTTCATATTGCTCAACATGGAATGGGAATGGATCCGAGTCAAGCTTCTATCTCGGTAGAAACATCTCCCGAGACGATAAGTACCGAACGCTTGGACATTTTAAAAAATAGGCAGGTCGATCGGGTCAGTATGGGCATTCAAAGCTTCGTAGAATTTGAAGCAGATGCCATCTACCGTCCCCAAAAGCCTCGGGAAGTTGAAAGAGCGCTGAGCCAGCTCAAGTTGTATTCATTTCCGATACTGAATCTAGATTTGATCTATGGTCTTCCCGGCCAAACCCTTGATTCATGGTTATATTCATTGGATAAGGCGTTGTCCTATGACCCAGAAGAGTTATTTATTTATCCGCTGTATACGCGTGAACACACGATCGTAAAGCCAGAGCAGATCAGACAGAGCGGCGAGGATCAGAGGGTAATGTTCTATCGTGCAGCAAGGGATCGATTGCTTGCACATGGATATACCCAGTACTCTATGCGCAGATTTGCCAAAGCTGAAGCGGGCTCAGATAAATCACTGCTTCCTTATGGTTGCCAGGAGGAGGGCATGATTGGACTTGGTTGTGGAGCACGATCATACACAAGAACGGTTCATTACTCCTCACGCTATAGCGTAGGTCGTTCTGCTACTGCAAGTATCATTGCCGATTACGTGGCATCGATCGACTACACTCATGCCGATTACGGTATTGTGTTAAGCAGGGATGACCAGCAGCGACGATTTATACTGAAAGCACTGCTTCATACGGAAGGCTTGGCATTAAACGAATATACAGAGCGGTTTGCAACATCAGCGCTCAACGATTATCCCGAGTTGAATCTCCTCTTGCATACAGAGCTTGCTGTTATAGAGCTAGAGATACTGCAACTGACGGATGAAGGGTTGATGTACTCCGATTCCATAGGAGATTGGTTTATCTCTCCGGAAATACGGGCGCGTATGGAAAGCTGTGCACTATCATGAAGGCGACCATTTATTTTCGCGGGAGCCTGAGCTCATGCAATTATGACTGCCCTTATTGTCCGTTTAGCAAAAATATTGATAGTCAAGCGACATTGACGAAGGACAGGCTGCAAGTACAGAAGTTTGTCGACTGGGTAGGGAAGCAAGATGAAAGCGGGCATAAGCTGTCTGTGTTTTTCAACCCATATGGTGAAGGACTTACGCATCGTTGGTATAGAGAGGCTATGGTTACGCTGTCCCAAATGCAGCACGTTAATAAAGTCGCAATACAAACCAACTTATCCGCTAAGCTAGATTGGACGCGGGATCTGAATCCAGTTACGGCTGCATTTTGGGTAACCTATCACCCAGGCCAGACGAAGGAAGAGCGATTTTTACAGCAATGCGGCAAGCTTTATGAACAAAAAATATCGTTCAGTGTAGGGTCTGTTGGGCTTAAGAGTGCGTTTAGCTCCATTTCTTCATTAAGGAAGGCACTACCTGATGATGTTTATATGTGGGTGAACGCCTATAAAGACAAAAAAGACTACTATTCTGCCGAGGACTTAGCATTTTTGACCGATGTGGACCCTTATTTTGGCCTTAATGCCCAGGATTACGACAGTATGGACCAGCCGTGTCGTGCTGGGAAAAATGTATTTTATGTGCAAGGAGATGGGCGTGTAAAGCGCTGCTATAAGGATCGTCAAGTGATCGGGAATTTGTATAGAGATGGGCTTGACGGGATCTCCAAAGAACGCCCGTGTCGTATGAGGCAATGTGATTGTTATATAGGCTATATCCATATGGAGGAACAGCTGTTCGATTCTATATACGGTGAACGCGCTCTCGAACGGATCGCTATATTATCGTAGAGGGATAGCGGACACTGGGACAGTAATGAACGTAGACACACAGTATGACTTGATCTTGGATTGAGTAAAGATAATCGAATTGAAAATATATGAGAATATAAAAACACCTTCAAGTTAACGACCATCTTAAAAGATCGGTAGTACCTTGTGAAGGTGTTTTTGCATTTGCAGTAAAAATGAAATATCTAGTGAAAGTAAAAGTAAACTTGCAAACGATGAAATAACCTTTCACAAACTGAATTGGAATGCATATCCATAAAGAGTGAGTTAATTATATGCTTTTGGTGAAAACCTATTTGTAGGAGGTAGATTGAAATTATGAGTTTGCATAAAAAGGTACGTACAAGAATTTTTTTGATATTACTAACACTAGTATGTATCATTCCATTAACAACAGCGAGCGCCTTTGTGGATCAGCCAGTGAATCCCCAAAGCGGGGATGGAAAGTGGAATTGGGTAGGTGAAGATCGACTTATTAGATTAGGCCCCAATTTTTACGTTAGCAGTCCTACTGTGAATTCTACTGGGGGAGATTTCAGAGTTTGTTCTACAGCTCACGACTACTATACTTTATACGAGGCCGATTCTGTACCCAATCCTCCTGATTTAGTATGGACTGAAAAAACCGGCAGCGACGGTTGTGCAGTTTGGCGAAAAATCGGTAGATTTGTGGACGGAGACAATAGAAAAGCTGAGTTTTATATAATTGGCTCTAGAGCGGCATACGTATGGTTTTATGATTGATCTGGAAATAGTTGCATTTCTATAGGAAGTTCAGTATGATTTACTGATAATGAATAGGTTTATGTGTGACTGGCGTAGCATGGGGTACCATGAGGGAGCACATAGATGACAACGGCCGTACGCCTGGGCAGAGGTAAGGGAGTGTATTTCCCTTGCCTCTTTCTTGTATTTTTGCAACATAACTAATCTACTAATTGATGAAAAGAGGAGCTGACCATTATGCTGCACACAAAAAAATTACTACTGCTGGGCTCGGGAGAACTGGGCAAGGAAGTAATCATTGAAGCTCAACGCTTAGGAATAGACACGGTGGCAGTTGATCGCTATGAGCATGCACCTGCTATGCAGGTTGCGCACCGTCATTACGTGATAGATATGCTGGATGGGGACAAGCTGCGGAGCGTGATTGAGCAGGAGAAGCCAGATCTAATCGTACCTGAAATTGAAGCTTTAGCTACGTCGGAACTTGTCAAGCTCGAAGATGAAGGATATCGCGTAATACCAACGGCTAGAGCTGCGAAACTGACGATGGACCGCGAGGGAATTCGTAGACTTGCGTCTGAGAAATTGGGCTTGCCTACAGCAGGCTATCGATTCGCAGATACGTATGAGGAATTTGTTGAGGCGGTACATCAGATGGGTTATCCGTGTGTGATCAAACCATTGATGAGCTCCTCTGGCAAAGGACAGAGTGTCTGCCGCAGCGAGCAGGATATTGAACGTTGCTGGCAAACTGCCATGGAAGGCGGACGGGTGCAAAATGGACGGGTTATCATTGAAGAGTTCATTACCTTCCAGTCCGAAATTACGCTCCTGACGGTACGCTCTGTGAACGGGACAAGCTTTTGTGCGCCTATCGGGCACATTCAGGAGGACGGAGATTATATCGAGTCGTGGCAGCCGCATCATATGACCGAGCAGCAGCTTGAGGAAGCCAAGTCGATAGCTCAAACCATCACGGATGAGCTCGGGGGCTATGGGTTGTTTGGTGTTGAACTGTTCCTGACGGCGGACAAAGTGTACTTCAGTGAAGTTTCACCACGTCCGCATGATACCGGATTAGTCACCCTCGTTACCCAGAACCTCTCTGAGTTTGCGCTGCATGTTCGAGCCATCCTCGGATATCCCATTCCGGAGATTGAATTGATTACACCGGGAGCCAGTCGGCCGTTGAAAGCACCGCAAGAGCTGGAGAATTATACGATTACAGGTACTGAACAAGCTTTGGCCGTCCCTAACACACAACTGCGCATCTTCGGCAAACCGGTAACCAAAGTAGGTAGAAGGATGGCGGTCGCTCTATCTGGAGGAGACACTGTTGAAATCGCGCGTCAGCGCGCAAAGTTGGCATTGGATCAGCTGCAGGTGGATCAAGCTTGAGCAAGGTTAAGTAGGGTGAGAATGTATAAGATATGGAAATATTTGAAGAGGATGTCCCGAAGTCTTAAAATGACGTAGCGACATCCTCTTTTTTGTGAGCGAGTAAATCGTAATCTTTACCAAAATTCAGGTAATAAGTAGGTAGAATTAGGACTAATGATCACTATAATAAAAATGAGATACAAAATATATAGAACTGCTATATTAGGTAATGAGCATGGAGCAACGTTAGCGTGAGTGTTAGGAGGTTATCATGTGGGAAGATCATTTGCAAATTTGCATATCAAGTCGAAAAATCTTGATCACGCGCTGAAAGAATATTTTGCGAACAGTGGACGAAGGATGAATATGAACTTACAGAAGAATGTCTTCATGATGACTATTTGCGAGAAGCGTTGGACATTCGTAATGAGGATTTTGACGCATTGATAAGAATAACTGGACCAGCACAAGCCGTAGATAAGCTGTCGGAACTGTTGAAAATGTCTTTGTGGAGTGATTCGGAGTGGATACCATACGAAGAAGCTCTCAGAAATAGATTTAGGAGGTATGAATTTTAAAAGAATGGATTCCATTCACCAACTAATCAATTTTCGTATAATGACGATGGTATTGAGCTAACGAATTCCTATTTTATTTGAATCGGCCGAAACTCTCGGCTGTACAAGCATGGCTGCATGGCCGGCAGAAGCCTGAGAAGGAGGTTAGGAATGCGCAAGAGATGGAAAAGAAAGATTCTGATTAATAATCCTGCTGCGCTGGATCGGGTACGGATCAAACAGGATTTGCTCGAAGGTAACCAAGTCCTTGTTCAATTCTCGCATCCGGATTTTTATGGTGCTATTTTGGAGGAAGTGGATGAGCTTTGCGCGAGGCTGGATGAAAACTTCGGAGTACGCTTTTACGGGCATAATTCCCTCTCGTTCGATGCTCGTACGCTCCTGAGGATTCCTCATGTCAAAACGCTTCATCTCAATAGTCTTATCCACGCACATAACATCGAATCATTGGCTGCTCTGGAGCACTTACATAGTTTGCATGTGGGCATACATGAGCTGGAGAATTCGGATATTTTGGGAATAGACTCACTTCGATCTTTAAGAGATTTAGCCATTATTTCCGATAAAAAGCTTCTTAACTTGCAGCATGTTAAAGAGTTCTCTCATTTGGAACATTTGCATGTTGGCGGCAAGTTAAAAAACCTGGATGTAATCGGCTATCTGGAAAAGTTGAATTACCTGGCGCTGCATTCGATTAGTAAATTACCGATACATTTTATAAACCGATTGAAGAAGTTGAAGCATCTTCGCATCATACTTGGAGGGCGCGAACATATTCAGGAAATCGAAGAAAATGAAATCGATCACTTGGAAATCTGTAGAATCCGGGGTTTTCATGACCTGAGCAATATTACAAAATTTCGAGCGCTGACAAGCCTTACGATTGAGGATCAGGCACAATTGCGGGGGATCAACTTTGATCGTGGGATGGAGACGTTGGAGGAGATGATGATTTTAAATTGTAAAGGCTTGTCATCTTTATCAGGAATGGAGCGGCTACCGTCACTGCGCAAGCTCCGCATTTTCAAAACGGCCATTGATTTTGATTCCTTCATCGGGCAAAAGCTTCCGAGTGCATTGTCCGAGTTAGAATTTACAACCTCCAAAAGCAAAGTAGATCAAGAAATACAAGATTCCTTATACAAGTTGGGTTTTCAAAAATGGAGCATCTAAATCAAGGGTAGAAGAAAGGATGACGAAAGTGCCAAATGATAGTCAATCTCGCCTTGCTGCTTCTATGACAGATGTCGGTAGTTATTCTATTGACCTGACGGGTCCACGCAGCCACACTCTTGTCATACGGCCCGGTGTGGGCAGTTTATGTATCGGACCATCGCAATTGGGGAAAAAGGCGGATCTTCACGTTGCGCCAGATGCGCGCATCAATTGGACTGTATTTGATGCCTTTGCTACGCCGGCAGGCTCGCCCTGGCCGCGATTTCTGCATTACTCAGGCAGTGACTCGGGCTTTTTGGATTGGGCGCAGAAACGTCCCATTGAAGAGATAACGTGGACACCGCTTCTAAATACCGATACAGTGGTGGATGCCAGCCAGTCGATTATACATGGGTTACATATCGAACTAGAAGAGTCAGTAGGACGTCTGAGCTTGAAGCTTCCAAAGGAACCTTTCCGCCTGCATGTGTCCGGTGATCTTTTACATTTATCGGCTACTGGAAATATCCCGTCTTCACTGACACTAGCGCCGTGTACCAGCCGACGTAAGAATGATCCGCCATTCGCGCTGGCTGACCTTGGTGAATTGCACCAGGTGACAAGCCTGACGCTGCAAAATAAGCCGATGGGACAGCCCATCTCACTGGACTGCTTAGAACGATTCCCTAACCTTGACTCACTGAGTTTGTGGGGGAACTTCTGCAACATAGACTTGTTAGCTCGTCAAGCTAGGTTAACGAATCTAGAGCTGCGCTTCATGCCTGATTTGGTGGACTTACCATCCTTGGACACTTGGCCATTGCTTGACAGATTTATCGCCTACAATGTGGAAGAGACTACGGGCAAGCGCCTAAGGCAGCAAATGAAAGCACGCGCTAAAACGCGCCCGTGGGTCAGTTATGCTTCAGTAAGCCAATTGCGAAAGCCAGAATGGTGGACGACCGAATTTGGCCGTCCGTTCTCGGCTTGGCCTAAACGCCTTGCCAAACTGGCTAACGAAGCTTACAACGTCGCAGAAGCATCTTTGTCCCAGGCACGCAACCTTGCCGATGCAGAGGCTGCCATTACCGCTTTCACCGTGCGATTCAATACCCTCAAAGGCATCGAAACTACAGAAAGAGAAGACCTTGGAGAAGCTGTATGGCAACTTAGCCAGTCCGGTCATCTTATCAGTCTTATTGGCCAGCCTATATCGGAGGAAATGGCTCAATGCTGGTTCGATGCAGCTCGCGAATATTGAACGGTTGAATATAAAATTAAATTCCGTTTGATGAAATTTTGCGAATGGTAAGCAAGATCAAATATAGGCGCTTGTAGGAAATGCGAGTAGAGAAGTAATGACTTACATAATGAATGGTTAATATTAACATTGACAATTATGATCTTTTTCAAAATAATAGAATGTAATTGAATACTGGTACCTTTAATTCAGTCCAGAGAGGCTGACAAGGGAAGCGGATCTATTTATTCACGCATGAATCAGGGCATATACCGTCAGGGATGCTTTGCTTTTTCGCGCGGTTTAAGATGTAAAAAAGAGGCTACTTGTCAGTTTTATACATGACAAGTAGCCTCTTTTTCTGCTTTTTTTGGTATCAGAACACTTTAAGCTGGAGGTATTCTGATGAGCAATCAAGATCAAGAGTTTTCGTGGCAAGAGGTACCGAAAACGCAGAGAAACCATTTTTGGAAAACATTATCGGTAATGTTGGGATTTACTTTCTTTTCGGCAAGCATGCTGGCAGGGGGAACGTTGGGAGTCAGCTTGACGTTTATGGAGTTCATTGGAATTGTATTGGTAGGAAATTTGGTACTCGGCATCTATACAGGAGCGCTCGCTCATATCGCAGCCAAAACAGGACTTTCCACGCATTTGCTGGCAAAATATTCGTTCGGTGAGAAAGGTTCGTACCTGCCTTCGTTCCTGCTAGGCTTCACCCAGGTCGGATGGTTCGGTGTCGGTGTCGCCATGTTCGCGGTTCCAGTAGCCAAAGCAATGGATTGGAACGTGTACCTGCTAATCTTTTTGTTTGGTTTTGCAATGACGGCTACAGCCATTTTCGGTATGAAATCACTCGTCATTCTGGGTTATATTGCGGTTCCTGCCATTACCATTCTCGGTAGTTACTCGATGTTCGAAGGAGCAAACTCGCTTGGTGGTTTGCAAGGGTTGCTCGATTACACGCCAACTGAGACGCTTACCATGGCAGCAGCATTGACCATTTGTATCGGGTCATTCATTAGCGGTGGAACGCTGACGCCTGACTTTGCTCGGTATTCCCAGACTTCCCGGCAAGCGGTTACCGCCACGGTCATTGCCTTCTTCCTCGGGAACTCACTTATGTTTCTGTTCGGCGCAGTAGGAGCAATGGCTTATAAGCTGGCAGATATCTCGGAGGTTATGTTCCTGCAAGGTTTGACCATTCCCGCGATTATCGTCTTGGGGTTGAATATTTGGACAACCAACGATAATGCCCTTTACGCTTCCGGGCTAGGATTTGCCAACATCACTAAGATTTCAAAAAAGCTTCTCGTCGTTGTAAACGGCATCGTCGGTACGATATTTGCCATGTGGATGTACAACAATTTCGTCGGTTTCCTGAGTGTGCTCAGCGCGGCGGTACCCTCAATCGGGGCCATCATCATCGCGGACTACTTCTTTGTAAAGCGCAGAAACTACAAACCGTTTGCCGACACAACGTTCATGAAGGTGAACTGGATCGCGATGGTCGCTTGGGCCCTCGGTGTTGCCTTCGCCCAACTGGCTCCAGGAATTACGCCATTGAATGCACTAATCGGTACGGCTGTGGCCTACACCGTGTTGACGTTAGTCATTTCTACGAAAAAATCTAATGAAAAGGGGAAAATAAATGATTATACAGAACGCCAAATTGCGGGGTAAAGAAGGTTTATGGAATATCGTCGTGAAAGACGGCAAGTTTGAACGAATTACACAGTCACTGGAAGCCACTACAAATGAGGAAATCATGGACGTCAGCGGTTCGCTTGTGCTGCCGCCATTCATTGAACCTCATATACATTTGGATACAACGTTAACGGCGGGCGAGCCAGAATGGAATTTGAGCGGAACACTGTTCGAGGGCATTCAACGCTGGTCAGAACGCAAAGCATTCCTAACGCATGAAGACGTTAAAACGCGCTCCAAAACGGCACTAAAATGGCAGATCGCACAGGGCATCCAGCATGTACGGACGCATGTAGACGTCACCGATCCAAGCTTGACCGCGGTTAAAGCGCTGCTTGAAGTGAAAGAAGAAATGGCACCATACATCGATATCCAGCTTGTCGCATTTCCGCAGGAAGGCATTCATTCTTATCCGAACGGCGCACAATTGCTGGAAGAGGCGTTGAAAATGGGCGTTGACGTAGTAGGCGGAATTCCACACTTCGAATTTACGAGAGAATATGGCGTTGATTCGATGAAGGTCGCATTTGACCTCGCTGAAAAATACGACCGTCTCATCGACATCCATTGTGACGAAATCGATGATGAGCAATCCCGTTTCTTAGAGGTCGTAGCAAAAGAAGCCTACGAACGCGGGCTAGGCTCCCGTACGACGGCAAGCCACACGACGGCGATGGGATCATACAACGATGCATATACGTACAAATTGTTTAGATTACTGAAGATGGCTGACCTCAATTTCGTCTCCAATCCTTTGGTCAACATCCACTTACAGGGACGTTTCGACACGTATCCGAAAAGAAGAGGGCTAACTCGCGTCAAAGAGCTGCAGGAAGCTGGTCTTAATGTATGTTTCGGTCACGATGACATCTTTGATCCATGGTATCCATTAGGCACGGGCAACATGCTTCAGGTGCTGCACATGGGTATTCATGCTTCGCAGTTGCTCGGTTACGATCAAATTGTGAATTCAATCGACTTGATTACGAAAAATAGTGCGAGAACGCTTCATATCGAGGAAGTGTACGGCATTGAAGAAGGTAAGCCTGCTAACTTCATCGTACTTGAGGCAGAGAACGAATATGAGGCTATTCGTAAACAAGCTGGAGTGCTTTATTCGTTCAGAGGCGGCCGCAAAATCGCGGAAACGAAACCGCGTGAGACGTCGATCGTTCTTGATGGTGGTTTGGAGAAGGTCACGTTCAATAAATAATCGAATGAGGCGTGCCATGCATCAAGCAGGGCATGCGCATTAGCCAAAATTCCCCTCATGGTAGACAGGGTAACAAGAGATCGCATGATCGTGAACTCTTCCTGGATACATGAGGGGATTTTTTGTGCATACCGCTTTTATCTTGATTCAAGTACCCACTTTACTCTTCCAGACGTCGAACACCTATTTTGAAATCTACTTAAAAAGCTGTTTGCATACTATAGGGGGGTATGGTATATTGATGTTAAAATTAAGGAGGTGGGGCAAACTCAATGAATTCAAAAAGTTAACTAAAGCTGTTGAAATCAATCTGTGCATTCTATTGAAAGCAGTATAGACAAACTAACTTTACGATTAGATCAGAAGATAATAAACCATATAACCCATATAACGAAAGGAATGAGAAATGATGAGTTTAGAAGCTTTAAATAAACAAGTAAGAAGGGATCTTTCTTTTCTTGCATTTGGAGGAGAAGACTGGGTACGTAGAGCCCACCATCCTGAGGGGCATGTCTATGATGCAGTGATAATAGGAGGCGGCCAGTGTGGCTTAGGTGTAGCCTTTGGGCTTTTACGTGAAAGAATATCTAATATCCTTGTCCTCGATGAAAACGTTGAAGGATATGAAGGGCCATGGGTAACTTACGCTCGTATGATGACATTGCGTACGGTTAAACAGTTGATATCCATTGATCTCGGAGTGCCTTCTCTAACTTTTCGTTCTTGGTGGGAAGCTCAGTTTGGGGTACAAAGTTGGAAGGACATCGATAAGATTTCACGGAATGATTGGATGAACTATCTGCGCTGGTATCGAAAAGTTCTTCAATTACCTGTTGTTAATGAAGTAAAGGTGAAACTAATTGAGCCTACAGGGGATGATGTTTATCGACTGCATGTGGAAGGAGCAGGAGCATCTTCTCAACCATTACTGGCCCGCAAGGTTATTTTAGCCACGGGAATTCAAGGCGGAGGGGAGTGGCACGTACCCTCAATAATTTCTGCAACATTACCTCGTCACCTCTATGCACATACCTCAGAAAAGATCGACTTTAAAGCCCTACAAGGCAAGGAAGTAGCCATTTTAGGCGGCGGGGCATCAGCTTTTGACAATGCCAATTTTGCATTGTCTGAAGGTGTGAGTTCGGCTCATGTGTTTGTCCGGCGCACGGAGATACCGCGTATTAACCCAATGCGACAAATGAGGGTGTCAGGTCTAATTGAACGTTTTCATGTTCTATCTGATGCTGATAAATATGCCGTGATAGACCACTACTTTAAACATCAACCTCCTACAAATGACACATTTGAACGTGCAGCTTCACACTCCGGCTTTCAATTACACTTAGGTGCACCCTGGCTAGACGTACAGCATGAAGCTGGGAAGGCCGTTATCACTACTCCACAATGTAATTTCACTTTTGATTTTCTTATCATTTCTACTGGTCTTATGACTGATCATTCTTTACGTCCAGAGCTCAAGTTGTTCGAACCTCATATTGCACGTTGGGGCGATCATTATCATGCACCTCCTGAAATCGCCAACCATAAGCTTGATGCGTATCCTTACCTAGGCCCTGACTTTACATTCACATGCCGGGACAGAAAGGATTCCAAGCTTCTTCATGGGCTTTTTGTTTTTAACTATTCCGCTATAGTTAGCTGTGGTATCTCAGCCTCTTCGCTTCCGGGAATGAAATATGGGATACCTAGACTCGTTTCTGCTGTGGCAGACCAACTGTTCTCTGATAATCGTGAGGAAATTCTCAAAAACTTTTATGCCTATAATGAAGCTGAATTCGTTGGGTTATTGGGAGGGTAGTCAATTGGGGCAGCTCTTTACAAAAACGACGTATGCAGCACTATTATTAGTCTTTATTTGGGGCGGAAGTTGGCCGATCTATAAAATGGCAGTACCTTATACGCCCCCGTTATTATTTGCAGGTATGCGTACATTGATTGGGGGCCTTATACTTGCAGCTCTCCTATATAAAATGAGAAACAAGATCAAATGGCGTGAAAATTGGGTGAAATATTGTATTTCAGCATTGTTTAATACGATTCTCTTTTTTGGATTACAGACGGTCGGGCTCAATTATTTACCAGGAGGACTGTTGTCAGTGCTTGTCTATTTCCAGCCCGTTCTGCTTGGATTATTTGCTTGGATTTGGCTTGGAGAGCACATGCCGCCGTTTAAAATCATAGGTTTGATTATCGGATTTCTTGGCATTGTATTTGTCAGTGTGGACGGATTAACTGTTCATGTATCAATCATTGGTGTTGTCTTAGGGCTGCTTATGGCATTGAGCTGGGCACTTGGTGTCGTTTATGTGAAAAAGGTGAGCAACGAAGTAGATGCTTTCTGGATGGTGTCATTGCAATTTATTATTGGTGGAGTTGTTCTAACTGGTACTGGAACCATTGTTGAAAACTGGTCAACTATTGAATGGAATGGTAAATACCTTTTTGGACTCGGATACGGCTCCACATTTGGCATTCCACTGGCATACATCATTTACTATAAACTTATTCATGCAGGAGAGGCTAGCAAAATCGGTACATTCACGTTTCTGGTACCGATCATTGCGGTACTCATCAGTACAGTGTTCTTAGATGAGCCGGTAACTTACCGCCTTATCGTAGGCCTATTGTTCGTAGGTGTAAGTATTTATTTAGTGAATTATCGTGCTAAAAAAGCTAAGGCTTCATTATTTAAATGAGCGCGTGCAAAATGTGATACGGAAGAGTAAACGCGTACGTTCTAGTAGTATATTTGCTATAGGAACTGACAAAAAAGGAGCCTGACATTATAATTGTAAGATATATCCTATATTAATATTTTCTGGGACACAAGGCATGCAATCTTTATTTTACTAGGTATACGCAATATAGACATGGTGATGGGGGAATTTTTCCCCCTCCTCATACCTTGGCATGGATGGTGGTATTGACGATATGTCTGTTGTTTTATATCAACATCGGTTAATGGATTTTAGGAAAAAAATCAGCCAAACTCAAGGCGCTTGTACAAGAAATCTCATCCGTCCATGCGACGGGACGTCCTATTCTCATTGGTACGTCAAGCGTCGAGGAGTCTGGTACCCTGGCCGTGGAGGTAACCCTACGCAAGCAGAGCTTGTTGCCAAGCTGGGCGGGTTGTATTTCATGTTCAAATCACCTAAGCCTACTTGGAAGAATTCGGGGTGAAGAGCCCTGCTTCCACTCAAACTTATATTATCAACGATCAATACTATTGTTGTCTGCTGCGAACCCATTCCATCGCTAATTGCACATGTTTCTCTAGCATGGACATATCATGATTTAAATATTGCATAAACAGCAAACCGTGAATCATAGAAAACAGGAAGCTAGCATCTTCACGGTTCGGAAGTATCTGTTGAAGCGTTGCAATATATTTTTCACCAATTGCATGAAGAACAGCGAGATGCTCCGGCTCTAATTCCGTACTACGATAATAATCTAATATGAACAGTGTTTTCTGAATGAAGTATTGTTCTTGTGTTATTAAATATCGAAAAAGATGCTGTAATTGCTCCTCTGCGGTTTCATTCGGAAGATCTACCAATCCATGCATAATGTCCTTCGTCGTAAGATGTTGAAGCATTTGCCTGAGCAAATCTTTTTTGTCGGGGAAATAATGATAGATTGTTCCTGTAGAAACATCAAGATACTTTGCAATCTGCCGCATCGTTAGGGACGATATCGATTTGTTTGCAAACAAATCGAAACATCGATCCAGCAGCTCTATTCGATAGCTATCATGATCGACAATCTTAGGCATGCGTATTCACCTCAAAAGTATCCTTTTTATATATTATATAACGTATGTTTGACATAAATATATGGGTGAAAAATTGTTGAAATCAAGACCTGATTTCATTGAAGGAGTTGGATAGAAAGGCTAGTGTGCTTTACATGATTTATAACAAACGTTCGGTATACATAAAAAGCAGAACGCTGTCGAAAAGGTAGGACATTATGAGTAGGACTGTCACCGATTATGCGAGCGTAAATTAACGATTTCTGCTGTATTTTTTGTTTTAACGCTAGTCGATTGTAATACTTGCCGAAATCATTTATGTATCTACACAATCCGTTGTTATTCAATAAAATTAGCAAAGTAACAGGTAGTCTTGCAGATTCATTTACACAAATATTGCGGTCAGATTATATTTTAAATATTCCAACTTGGAATAAGGTAAGTCATTTATTTTCAGGGAGGTGGAATTTCTTATTCAAATCGATTACATCTAGCCTGCAACTAAAATGTAAGACTAAAAGAGGAGGCGTTTATAATGAAGAAACAAGCGATGCTAGTTATGTTATTTGCTACCTTGATGATGGTCTTATTCCCAATACTCACTGTTTCCGCTGAAAAAAAGCCGTTACCAGGGTTCGGTTTTTATGAAGACATAACAGGATCAGGAACTCTCGTTGTCGCTGCTGAAGGAGGCGGGGGCCACCCAGATGTGCCTGGTACTGTATGGTGGAGATTAATCATAACTGGTCCTAACGGACAAACTTTGTACTCTCAAGAACTAGGTAGTTATGTGGTACTAAATAATCTTCCTTACGGCACCTACAGAATAACTTTCCAAGCCAATATGTGGACAGGGAACACCTATTATTCCGCACATTTCCAATAATACTTCATTGTTGCTATACACTTTTAAATAATCATTTAGTTGATCACGATGGCTGTAACTGCTCAATTTCGCTTGAACGGTTACAGCCCATATTTCCTAGCATGTACAACCTCGCTCATACAGCTTATTAAAATCCTGATTCCAGCAGTATCTCTGCTCTTACCATAATGGTATTGATTTCTTACATAGGGTTATGTTTAACTATTGGAGTAAGTTAATTTTCTACTTTTTTCCTGCGAAAGGGGATGTTTTAATGACTGCTTATATGGTATTGGTGGTTTTAACTTAATCACATATCTGGCATAGTGGATTCCAACCTTTGCTTATCGTTTGGAATGAGAAAAAACGGGACTATTACCCGTGTTTTTGCTATGCCGTAAACAGTAACCTTTCGTGAATACTGCTGTTAGCGGGATACGATGATGGTCGTATCCCTTTTTGATCACAAGAGCCGGTCTTCGGCTTTTCGCCGCGAAACAGCAGCTTCTTAGGAGGCTGCTTGTTCGCGGTATTTTTATGCCCAAAAACAACTTAGATTTATATAGGAGATAGGAGATAGGAGATAGGAGAGGATCGGTTTAGTATCAACCTATATGGAGAGGTGACGGCTCTATTGAAACGTTCGGACTATTCAGGCCATGCAGCATAAGGATAAAAAGGGAGGATACCAGAAATGAACAACCATAATGAAAAGTTTGTACGTCCCGAATTACTGTCGCTTGTTCTGAGTAAAATGCTCGAGAAGACGATAATCCGCGCAGATTATCAACTCAAAGAGTTGCAAGGTGGGACAGTAGGAGATGTTCTACTGGTAACCGGTATAGCTGTAACTTCAGATGGTGAAAACCTGCCGTACAAGGTGGTTTGGAAAACACAGAAAAAATTTGAGCGTTATGGTGATCCGGATTCATGGCGTAGAGAATACGATCTCTATGCATCAGATATTAAACAGGTTTTCTCCGATTCATTCCGTTCTCCAGAATGTTATCATGCCGAATTAAATGACAATGAGATTCAATTGTGGATGGAATATATTGGTGGTGTGTCAGGCTTACATCTGACCACGGAAATGTATGAACATATAGCCGAGGAATTGGGACGATTTCAAGGAAGACTGTATACAGAACGACCAAACGCATTGCAGAATCTGTCCAATTTAAGCAAGATTGAGTATACGAAAAACTACTATTTACGGTATCGGTCATGGCATGTTGTGTACGATTATATACGCTCCGATGACTGTGAAATTCCGAAGCACCTGTGTAACATGCTCATAGACTTAGATAACAACGCAGAAGAAATATTCAGTCGTATTGAAATGCTGCCAATCGTGCTTTGCCATAGAGATTTTTGGGTGGCCAATATATTCTATTCAGACAATAAAATCGTACTTATCGATTGGGATACCGCAGGATGGGGGCACATGGGCGAAGATATCGCGAGTTTAATCACAGATGAAGCGGACGTTTGTCATATGCTTGATTACTACCAAAAATCCATTCCTGCCTATTATAGGGGATTTTCTGAATATGTGGATGTATCTCATATCCATGATCATTGTATCTATGAACTAATCGTTGCTATGTTCGGCTATAGACTTGTAGAGTGGTACAAATTCGCTGAGTCAACCGAAGATAAATCTATTCACCTTGATACTTTGCAAAAAATCTATGAGATGAAAAATAGGTAGAGACGATTAGAAAAAGCCGCCCGTGTGGAAAATTGAAGCATATTTAAGCTAGTTAAGGTCAGAATAAGGAGGGTGAATAAACACCAACTAACTACGATGTAGGGGGACTTTACAATGAATATTCGAGAAGGGCTAATACCAACTGCATTAGGTATAGCTGTAACGGGTGCAGGTTATGCGATGAAACAAAGTCGCGGATCGAACAAGATGATTGCAAATACCGTTTTTGGTTTTGGTTTAGCACACGTAGTATTAGGCGTAATAGACCTTGTAGAGCATCGTCGTTAGAAATCAAGAGGGCCGAGCAGTGTTGAGCTCGGCTTCTTTTATTATGATGAACTAGCGTTACCCAATTGTTGAACATCGCATTAGTCTTTTCGTTTGTTAACTTCAATCGTAATGAACTGCGGTAAATAGCTGGGCGTACATCCTTTTGCTACTATTTCATCTTTATAAAGACCCGTTTTCTCACCAAGTTTAATACAACGTGCACGATTCTTTTCATCATAAACGCCTATCCAGCCTGCGGTGAAATTCATAGCCCATTGAACTTCCGGTTCTTCCTGCGTAATATTAGCTTCTAATGTAGATAGTAACTCTGCGGTGTTATCAGGCGGTGTTTGTCCAGTCCATCTCAATCGCGCTTGATAATACCAGAAGGCTCGCCTTTGAAGAGCATAAGGGCTATTTTCCCATGACTCCATCCATGCAATTGTCTTCTTGTCTTTGGTGAGCTGATTAGCCATTAACCAATCCATTAAGTTATTTCGTTCATCAAATGTGTGAGTCTGCATATCTTTATCAAGCTTATTTAACACTTCTTGTGAAAGAAGTTTTTTATCCATAAGTAAGATTGCTAAAAGTCTGGGCAAAAACTGTTCGGTTGACCAAAGTTCCATAGCTAGTTCGTGGTCTTTTTTTACGTCCTTTGCGATTTTTCGCAAGTCCCCTAGCTTCGTTTTACTATTGATCTGCGATAAAATCCTTTCTGCTTTTGAAGAACGTTTTATTTCTGTACCTTGATTTTCATTCATTTTATACAACTCCTTTATTAAAGCGGGTTTTTCGTCGTAGTCCTCAAAGCTTATGTCGAGCTTTCACCTCGTGGCCTCCGCGACGGTGCCATACTTCCAGTAATGTTAGAGCTTAACGAAAGTGATGTAATCCACTTGGACAAGCTCTGCCGATTCGATCCGAAGTACCCGGTTAATCTGGCCCCGGTGATATTGGCCGTGTAATATGACTTGTGATAGGATGTCCCGGATGGACGTTTGGAAAGGGATTCCGCTCAGATTCGCATAGTTAATCATTATTTCATCAATAGCTTGTGTCTGCTGTTATCCGTTAGTTTAATCATTTGAATGAACGAAAATAACCTTTTACGGGTGAACACTTTATTATTGTAACATTGATATTTGTTTGAAGGATATGTAGCTATTGTAAGTAGCTATCTAAAAGATAAATTAAGAGGGAACATGTAATGGAGAGTATTCATGAATATCGATAAAAAGATGATTGAAGAAATGGTTCGTAACATGATCATGGAAAAATAGCGATTGATGCTATTGAACAGAAGGTTCATAAAGGTTCTGGAGAGATTACTTCTGTTAAAGCGCCAAATATGAAAGTATACATTAAAGAGAGCAGATGGCACACTTGTTCAAGAACCTTGGATTGTAAAAAACAACAAGATAACAATCGCAAGAAAAAATCCTCCGCAATAATCATTTAGAATAGCTTACTGTATAAACCGTTTCCCATAATGGAGAAACGGTTTTTTATTTCAAGTGGAATCATCTGAAAGAAGAATAAAGATCAAATGGAAGTAATAGGGATAGTTCAGTGCCATATTAATCTTTATTCTAGGAGGACTCGATGAGAAAACATAAGAAGTCACTTCACATTTTAACGCTAATGGTGGTAACCGCAATTGTAGTAACGCTCTCACCATCTGGGCTACTCGCCCAAGCTTCAGAGGCAGCCATTACACAGCAAAGTAATCTTGTTGTTCAGCGAAATTTTGAAGTAAAAGCCCTTGGAGATATATGGGCGGAAGGCGAGCGTGAACGTAGAGCGGGTCATGCAAATGCTCGAAAAATATTTCAGCCAACAGGTTTATATGTAAATCCCAATGAACAAATTAAGATTGAAGTCACAGGTGACAAACCAATTAAAGCAGTTATTGGGGTACATCGCCATGATAAAGAATGGGCGCTTAGTTATCCATTACAAGCAGGTATAAACACAATTTCCTCACCCAATGGCGGTTTGTTGTCTTTTGATAACAGCAACAATGAAGGTAGTATTAATGTAAATGTAGTAAGTGGGGGTAGTCCTGTTCCATTCTTTGTATTAGGTAAGCATACAAAAGCGGATTGGCAGGCAATGATGAATGCTTATCCTACTGCACCTTCTGTTGTTCTTCAATCAGAAAAAGCTCTTTTAGTATTCTATTATGCTACTGCTAAAACTCATATCTTGAATCAAGACCCAGTTCCTGTGTTACAGACTTATGATACGTTTATTGCAGCACAGGATAAAATATCTGGACTATCTAATTCTGATCCTGATCCTAGGCATCGGTTAGATAAGCATTTGATTGCCTTTGTTGAAACAGAAAAAACCATACCAGGAGCGTATGCATATGCAAACTGGGATGGGGCCATTATGCCTAAAGATACTGGAGCAAGTGCCGATGCTTTAGACCTTACAAGAATGGGTTGGGGGCAGTATCATGAGGCAGGTCATTTGAGACAACAAGGACCTTGGACTTGGGGTGAGATGACTGAGGTAACAGTCAATCTATATTCTCTAGTTGCTAAGAAGGTTCTTAAACCTACTGAGCCTGGAAGGTCACCAGGTGAGTACTTAGCTGCTTTCACATTCGTAGATCAACCAACCAAAAATTTCTCAGACTCGAATTCAAAGCTAGAAATGTTGTGGCAGCTTAATCTCGCATTTGGGGATAACTTCTATCCCAATTTACATCGATTATATCGTGAGATGGCAATAGTTGATCTGCCAACAACAGATGATCAGAAGAAGCAGGCATTTATTCTTAACACGTCAAAAGTAGCTCAGTATAACTTGACCCCTTTCTTTGACAAATGGGGGTTGTCTGCAACAAATGAAACACGAAATAAGATAAATGCATTGAATTTACCTCTTCTCACTGCACCAATATGGTTTGGGTCAGAGTCCAACATCATTAAACCGACTGATGGCATAGATAAGGTAAAGGGTATCATTGGGGTAACAACCAATAGCCAAGAGACTGCAAGTGCTAATAATGCCGCAGTAAATGCATTTGACGGAAATACAAATAGTATCTGGCATAGTGAGTGGAATAAACAAAACCAGTTCCCTTTCCATATTACAGCGAAGTACGCAGCCCCATCCACATTCTCCAAACTAACCTACCTACCACGACAAACTCAACAAAATGGTATTATTACAAAGTATAAAATCCTAACTAGTCTAGATGGAGTAACATTCACTGAGATTGCAGCAGGCACTTGGGCAAATGACAACACTGAAAAGACAGTAACGTTCACACCTACGGTTGCAAAATACGTTCGACTTGAAGTACCACAAGGTGGAGGCGCTAATGGTTTTGCATCTGCAAGTGAGATTAAAATCTTTGAAGCACCACCACCTGTTACAACGTATCTCAGCGATATCAATTGGTTTTCAGCCACAATAGGTTGGGGAACCATTCAAAAAGATCGTAGTGTTGATGGAAATACACTTAAGTTAAATAACAAGACCTATACAAAAGGTTTGGGCACACATGCTAACAGTGAAATTGTCTACAAACTGAATGGGCAGTACACATCCTTTGCCGCGCTTGTTGGGGTAGATAATGAGGTAGGTACTGTAGGTTCTGTGGAGTTCCAAGTTGTTGTAGATAATCAAGTTGTATTCACTAGTGGTAAAATGCATAATACTACAGAGGCAAAAGAGGTAAACGTTAATCTTTCTGGAAAAAATGAGCTGAAACTTATCGTAACAGATGGTGGTGATGGTATAAATAGTGACCATGCTGATTGGGTAAATGCTCGTCTTATCAAATAGTATTGTAAGGTTAAACAGGCCCACCAACCAACTAGTTGCTTTTTGGAGCCATTCGATAGCAATAGGATAGAAATGGCTATGATATGGCTTCTATTCGTATCAATGTTGAAAAATGTTCACTAAAAGTTTCTGCTTATCTATTGTAATTAGCGATGTAGAAGATAAACTAAAAGGGAGCATGCAATTTTAAAGTTACAGCGTGTGGAACATTTTCATTCACGTTGAAAATATAATAGAGGACTACAATGGCGTAGTCTTACTAAAGCAAAGAGGCTTAAGGTTATTGCATTCCTATTTGATAGGAAGCGGTATAACTTTAGGCCTCTTTCTGTTTATTTTCAAGTAATGGTTGCTATGCTCATCGCACAGTAAAATGGTTTTCTATAAACTGCATCTTAGAAGTAGAGGAGAGTACTTATGAATATCGATAAAAAGATGATTGAAGAGATGGTTCGCAACATGATTATGGAAAAAGTAGCGGCTGATGCTATTGAACAGAACGTTCATAAAGGTCCTGGAGGGATTACTTCTGTTAAAGTGCCAAATATGAAAGTAACAGAAGAGGATCGTCTTGATACAGGCAACCCTAATGATATCGTCTATTGTAAAGATCTCTTTTCATTAAAGGAAAGTCCAAGACTTGGCTGCGGTATCATGGAGATGAAAGAAACAACCTTTGACTGGACACTTAACTATGATGAAATTGATTATGTGATTGAGGGACATCTAGATGTAATCATTGACGGCACAAAGGTGTCTGCTGGTCCAGGGGAAATAATCCTGATTCCAAAAGGAAGTAAAATTCAATTTTCTGTGCCAGAATATGCACGCTTTATCTATGTCACATATCCAGCTAACTGGGCGGAACAAGCGTAATATTTAAATTTTTACTTTCTAGTACAGCTTAGTTAAATAATGCACAAGAACAGAGTCAGCCGATGAAACATCACCAACTGACTCTGTTCGATAAAATCAATTGTCCCGACTACTGTCTGAAGACTTGTATTATTTATATGTACCTGCAAGGAAGATTGTACCTGAAGCACCGATTATATCAACTAATTTAGCGGTCACCTTAATTTCCTTCGCACCCTTGATATCTAATGTAACCGTTTGACCACTGCCACTCGGGGACAAGAACACTTCTTTCAGCAACACCTCACCGTTAAATATTTTAACAGAAATCTCTTGAGAAACCGATACAGGGAGCACAGCAAGTTCTAATGTCTGGTGTTTACCTTCGGGTTTGAACGTGACCTTCTGCTCTACATTAATTTCTTTCATAAGTACACCTGATCCATAATCCTTACCGTCATGAATCGTGTACTGATTGTCCGTTGTGACGACAGAGGAGTATTGTACATCAATGTCTTCAGATGTTAGTGGAGTAGTAGCAGACTTTTCGCCAATACTAATTTTTTGAGTTTTATGATCATACTTTACCGCTATCCCTAAAGCATTAGAAACCGCTCTAACCGGAAGATAGGTTGTGTTGTTGTAAGTAATAGCGGCCATTTTATTTCCAGATTGATCCTTAGGCGTCCACTGCTTTCCGTTGACTTCATAACGAATTCCCCAATTCAAGTTTGCTGTGATTTTTTCGAGCACGGGTGCAGCCCCGACACCAATAGCCATACCCCCGAGCATCGTCGCAGAAGATAATAATACGACAAATTTCTTTTTCACCTTTCATTACCCCCCATTTTTTTACTTACAAATAATTATATGAAACTATGAAAATATATACAACCTAAATTCTCCCATATTATGCAAGTTACATCCTACGAACGGTATTAACTTTATTGTCTTTGATTTTCAAACAGCATTATCATGGAAGTTTTAGTAAGCTGAAGAGGCGGAGCGGGATAGAACACAGTCCAAGAGACTTATTGTAAGTCATAAATGGATTTGGAGAACTACAGGGACAAAGTGGAAGCGGGTACTAAAAATCCAGGTACAATGTTCACTGCATTTTATACTATCCTTTCACTACTTTCTCCGGCGGCGGTTTCGGTTTAAACTGTTAACTAGAGAGAAGTTAGCTGCTTGCGCTTGGAGCTCATACTATCACATATCCTCAAAATAGTACGTACTTAAATGTTTGTATGCAAGGGACAGAACCTTGATACCGATACTAGAGACTTTGTGAAAATGGGGGAATGCACAATCAATTTCCCTGTATTGAGCCTATAGAACATAGCAGCTACGAAATCAGACAGCATCATATCGTGGAGGTAATATAGGTTGAAAAAATGGATAAAAATCGCTGCGTACTCTGTTCTAAGTTTATTAATTGCGGGAATTATTATATTTATCGTTTGGTCCCAGTTTACTTATAAACCAACCGAAGAGGCTTACTCATTAGTAGAACATAATAAAGTTGACGGTCATTTAGTGTTTGGACAGAAAGAAGCTAACACGGGGATTATTTTTTATCAAGGAGCAAAGGTAGAAGTAGAATCTTATAGCTATTTGGGGAAGAATCTTCAGGACCACGGATATTTTGTTGTCATGCCTGAACTACCATTAAACTTGGCGGTACTTGGAACGAATGCAGCAGACAGTATAATTGAAAAATATCCTGACATTCAAAAATGGTATGTTGCTGGGCACTCATTGGGTGGATCCATGATATCTAGATATGCCTTTCAAAATGAAAAAAAGGTAGACGGTATTATTTTCTTAGCTTCTTATCCAGCAGATGATTTCTCCACAAAAACAATTCCAATGTTATCTATTTACGGTGAAGTAGATGGCTTAGCCACTGTAGAAGAAATAGAAAATAGAGAACATTTAATGTCAAAGAATAAAACCATGCATTTGATAAAAGGCGGGAATCATGCTAATTTTGGTATGTATGGTGAGCAAAAAAGGGACAATGCGAGTTTAATAACGCCAAAAGCCCAGCAAGATGAAACGATAAAAGCAATGCTCGACTGGTTACAAAGTCAAAAGTAAATGTGTACGCATGAGAGCATAGGTACATATCGTATTCAGTATTTAACCCGCATGAAATATTGCGGGTATTTGATATTCTGATTAATTTAGAGCAATTGACAGGATCACTGGAATAACGTCCTATTTTCAATATTCGAAAGTGTTGCTATTTATTCCTCTGACGAAACACAAAAGACAGTTTACATTTATGGATACGCATGGTAAAGTAATCACCAATACTTCATGTTTAGCGACACGCATACCAATCAAAGGGAGAGGGGGATTTAGTCGCCATCTATATCAGGCATTGGTGACTTTCAAAAGTAACGAAGAGTAGCAGCCAGTTTATCTAGTTATATCTTCAAGAACAATCATTAGCGGAAACAAAAGAAACGAGTGTACATCAATTTTACTCCCTTAACTCCTACTATAAGTACCACTATACTCCACAAAAGCTTGCTACAACATTACCCATTACCCATTATCCTTAGACCACCTCATAACCAGCTTTGAATCAGCTGAAAATTATTCACACCACACAAAGCAGTTTACGATCTTTCTTTCGATAAAACTGAATTGATTCAAAGGAATTCTCATTCTTAAAATTCTAACATCCATGAAGTTTTTTTGTCATGCCTTTTCTGGCATACCAACTCTCGTTCGACTGAAATAACGCGCATCAAATGTGGCGTATTGAGTTCTGCATTTCTCTTTTCAGACGAGTAGTTTTTTTGTGCATCGTTCACTTCAGCACCTTTGAAAAGAATATGATTGACCAAATTAGGAGGGATACAATGAATTTTTTATCCAAAAAGGCACTGTCATTGCTGTTGGTAGGTGCAATGAGTCTTTCTTTCTGGACTCCTCTAAGTGAAGCTGCAGTTCCAGAGAAGAATCAATATTATTATATTAAGTTAAAGGCGGATTTCAATAAAGAGTGGGATAATCCTAATTCAAGCCAATCTAACAACACCGGGGTCAATTTACACTATCCGTTTTATGTTGATAATCAAAAATACATATTTTTCCCACTTGATGGAGGGTTGTATGCCATTGTAAATAAAAGCAGTGGTAAAGCCACTTCATTTGCAAATTGGGAAGCGGAGCAGTTGGTACAACAAACTTGGACGGGTGCCACTAGACAACAATGGTATTTACGAGCTCTAGGAAATAATGATTTTGAAATTGTAAACCAAGAAAATGGGAAAGTTGCATCTTATGGAGCACGTGGCAGCGAGGAGTTTGTAGATTTGGATCATGCAAATTCTTCTGATCCTAATCGTGTATTTCGACTCTCAGCAACCAATACCAGCATTACGTTACCAACTTTGCCAGCTATAGGAACTAGACCAAATGCTCCCGTTTATACTACTCAAAATGTCAATGAACAATTACCTGATACTTCAAGCTCTGCTGTAGTAGGGGCAACATTATTACCTTTTATCGTAGTACAAGATAACCAAGCAAGTGATTATACAAAAATAAACAATTCACCTTATTATGTTCTGGTGAAGGAAGAATACTGGGAGAAAACATTCTCAGCGGTTGTTCCACCTGGACTTACTTACAATTATTCATTTACATCAGGTGTGAGTTCTGAAGATCAACGAACGTTGACGGATACACTTTCAATAACTGTCGGAGCGGATTTTGGGTTCGCATTTAAAGCAATAACTGCATCACTGAGAACCGAAATCACGAAATCATTACAAACATCAGTTAGTTCAACTACTAGCAAAGCAACGGAAGAAACTATTTCAACTACTGTAACCAATACATCTGGGGTAACAACAGGCTATACAGGCTATCAATTGGTAACCAAATATACGTTAAAGAGAAAAGATGGCTCACTTGTTCAAGAACCTTGGATTGTAAAAAATAACAAGAATACAGTCGCAAGAATAAATCCTCCGCAATAATAGAAAAGCCTATAGTAGAGAACCGTTTCCCTTAATGGAGAAACGGTTTTTTATCTCAAGTGAAATCAACTTGTTTTTTTAATGAGGCCATTTCACAACATTAGAGAGTGGATGTCTGCGGTTTAGATTTCTTTTTTCTCTGCTCTAAGTTCAATTTAGCTATCAACACAAACCCAAAAGTAGTGAGTACAACTGCGTATCCTCCATAGGCGAACAAATCGGTTTTGGGAGCATACAAGCCAATATAGGTAACCGCGTTAAACGAAGCATGGAACACAATAGCAAGAAGAACGCTTTTAGTCTGGATGTACATCCAAGTTAAAATTGCACTGTATCCGATCAACTCTAAAGCGTAGATAGCAAAGTTACTTCCGTATTGTCCTGAATCGGGAATGAAGAATAGTGGGATATGCCACAATATCCATGTGGCGCCGGTAAGTAAAGTCGCACAGTAAAAGCCGAAGCGGGCAAGCAGCAGTGGGAGTAGCAAGCCCCGCCAACCGAACTCTTCCAGTCCTCCAAATATGATGGAGCTGAAGAAAGCAGGGATAAAGGTATAAAAGGATTGAAGAGTAGGTTGTGATGCTAGTTCAGAATTGGACAAGAATCCTATTAAAAATCCTATCCCTCCAAGCAGAACAGGTAGAGTAAGGGCCACAAGTGGCCACTTCCATCCCAAATGGGGTTTGAATTGATCGTGGTATGCTTTGAAGCCTCCATCACTTCTAGTTAAAGCGATTGCCAAATAAGCGCTGACGGTGGGCCCCATAAGACCAAGTAACATCCAGATACCCATGTCATCGGAAAAGTTTAATCCTCCTCCGATTTGATGGATGTAGATTGCGTATATATACCAGCTAGTGTAGGTAATAGTGAAGGTACTTAGTATATAAATCAGGATTCTCTTGTTACTCATGATTCACATCCTCCTTACCTTTATATTGATCAAGTAGATCCAACGTTTCACGAGCCCAATTCAGATTGGCCTGAAAAGTAAATTTTCCTTTACGGATACTAATTAACCAGTAAAGCATATCAGACTGTTGCTCGACTTGATGAATATATTTTGCTTCAATATCAATAAGTTTGTTCAGTAAAGCCTCATGATGTTCGATGTAGGCATGTAAGGCAAATGGAAGATTGCTTCCATCACTATGTTCGCTGAAAAAGATACGCATGACAAAAGCATCTCGAATCTTTAAGGATTCTTCAAATTCATATTGGTTAATCCACTCTATTAGCTCCTGAAGTCCGCTATTTAATATAGAGTAGATTTTTTTATTAGGCCTGCCTTCCTGTTGAATAGTCGTCGAGGTAATTAGCCCTTTTTCTTCCAACGCATTTAGTTCACGATAAACCTGACTTTGTTGGGCGTTCCACATAAAATTCAGGGAAGTATTAAAATCAGAGTTAATCTCGTAACCAGTCATAGAACCTTTCGCAAGCAAGCCCAAAATACCATGTTTTAAAGACATATAAACAGCTCCATTTATTCGGATTATTATAATACATGTATAATATATCACAAGTAGAATATAAAACAAGTGGAGTTTTATACATCTGATGAAATGGTTCAAGGACTTACTTACATTTCGTACCGTCTAGTACATACTCGTATCAAGGAAACTCGCTAAATCAATAAAATATGATGTGTCACGACATATCTTATTCTTCATTTAAAAAGAGTAGGATATGATGTGACACACATTATATTATATAAAACGCCACAAAGTTGCCCCTATGAACTCCCCATATTTTATAAGGGAACACAATGGCTTATTGTCCTTCTTCAACAAACTTAACAACACGCGCTTTTATAGCATCTCTAACGCTTCTAAAATGCGTCATAATTTCTTCTTCGGTACCGGTTGTTTTTGCAGGATCTTCAAATCCCCAATGCCATTTCACAACAGTAGAGTTTGAAATGACAGGACAATGCTCATCCGCATGTCCGCAAAGTGTAACAACATAATCCGCACGGTTTAAAATCACCGGATCAATGACATCCGAGGTATTATTACTGATATTAATGCCGGCTTCATTCATTACTTGAATGGCTCTAGGATTTAATCCATGAGCTTCGAGGCCAGCACTATATACTTCAAAGCGATCTCCGCCGAATTCCTTCATGAAGCCATCCGCCATTTGACTGCGGCATGAATTACCTGTACATAGGAAGTAAATGAGTTTCTTTTCCATCTTTGTATTTCTCCTTTAAATTTACTAATGAATAATGCTTAACCACAAATAAAGTCCGGTCAAAGTAATAAATAAAACAGGGATGGTTAGCACGATTCCCACTTTGAAATAGTAGCCCCATGTGATTTTTACATTTTTCTTACTGAGGACATGCAGCCACAACAGTGTTGCAAGCGATCCAATAGGCGTGATTTTGGGACCTAGATCAGAGCCTATAACATTGGCATAAATAAGTGCTTCACGAAGTACTCCTTGTGTATTCGTCTCCTGAATGGCCAGTGCGTCAATCATAACGGTTGGCATGTTATTCATAATAGAGGAGAGGATAGCTGCAACAAATCCGGAGCCTACTGTCGCTATAAACAGCCCTTGATCGGCCATCCATTGAAACACCTTGCCGAGCTCTTCTGTAAGTCCTACATTGCGCAGGCCGTATACTACGACATACATGCCGATGGAGAATACGACAACTGACCAAGGAGCGCCTTTGATAACAGCACCCGTTTGGACGACCTTACTGCTTCGAGCAAATACCAGAAAGACGATAGCAGCTATGCCAGCAATGATGGATACTGGAATCTGTACGAGTCCACTTACCATATACGCAACCAACAATACAGAAAGTACAATCCAAGAAAGCTTAAACATCCGCATATCTTTAATTGCTTCCTTAGGTTGTTTTAGTTGACTGAGATCATAGGTTTTTGGAATACGTTTTCGAAATACAAGATACAGCATCAGCAAACTTCCAGCAATAGAAAAGATAGTTGGAACGATCATTCGACTCGCATATTCAGCAAAACCAATGCCAAAGAAATCAGCCGAGACAATGTTAACTAAATTGCTCACGATAAGTGGTAGCGAGGCTGTATCTGAAATAAATCCACTCGCCATAATGAATGGCAAAATCATTCGGTCATCAAACTTGAGTGCCCGAACCATAGCAAGTACAATCGGAGTCAAAATCAGGGCTGCTCCGTCGTTTGCAAACAACGCAGCTACAGCTGCTCCTAGTAAAACAACATAAATGAACATGAGCCTTCCGTTGCCTTTTGCAAAACGCGCCATATGAAGGGCTGCCCATTCAAAGAAACCGATCTCGTCAAGGATAAGCGAAATGAGAATGATGGCTACGAAGGTAAGTGTCGCATTCCACACGATACCTGTAACATCCCATACATCCTGAAAGTTAACGACTCCGAAAAGAAGGGCCAAGATAGCACCGCCAACAGCAGAATATCCGATGTTTAACCCTCTAGGCTGCCAGATGACAAAAATCAGGGTAACGATGAAAATAAGAGATGCAATAACTAACATGTATTCCTCCTTAATTATTTACAACAATTTGGATTAAACCTGCTTAGTTCATCTTTCATAGACGGCAGTTCTTCGAGAATACCTTGTAAGTACGGCTTATCTTCCACATTCAAGGAATAGTAAATCCACTGACTGCGCCTTGTTTCTACGACTAGCCCGCCATTTTTAAGCTTCTTCAAATGCTGGCTAATGTTAGGTTGTGTAGTTTGTAAAATATCGACGATATCACAGACACACATTTCCTTCTCTTTCAGAAGGGCTAGAATAGTCAATCGTGTTTTATCAGCTAACAGTTTCATCGTATCTACAAGAACTGTAGTTGATGTCAAAGAGATCACTCCTTTAAAGATGATGAGGCATTATCACCTTGAGGTGGTTTATATCCAGAACTTATTATACACAGAACATCATATAAGTAAACAATTATATTAGTGATTGATTATATGAAATACTTCGTTGTATTAGTTGCAAATTGCAAATATAACAGGTATAACTAAATGGAGGTGAGCAGGAATGAAGCCCAGTCCTAGAGATTTACTACAAGTCATAGCACGTAATTTTGGATTGTTGAATAAGAGCTGCTGTAATGTAGGTCATCATGATATATCACTAGTCCAAAGCCAAATACTTTACGAAATTGATCGCCAGCATCAACCTTCCGTACAACAAATTGCTGATACGCTAGGGATGGATATAACAACTTTTAGTCGACAAATACAATCGTTAGTGAAAAAGAACTTCGTTAAAAAGATTCAATTGCCTGAAGACAGAAGGGTGTATATCCTACTGTTAACAACGGAAGGTAAGTTTATTGCAGGTGCAATTGATAAAATGATCCAGGATTATTTAGAGAAAGTATTCTTGTGCATGAGTGAGTCGGAGCAAGACATCGTGTTGCAAGCTTTGCAACTATTGAATGAAAGCATCATAAAAGCTAAATCGTTGTACTCAGCGGATGAATGCTAGAGCTAATTCTGCATTCACGTATAATACTTGTAAAATGCAAATATTTTAAAGGGGATAATTAAAATGAGTAGTAAATCGTATGACACCATAGTGATCGGTGGTGGGCAGGCTGGGCTTGCTTCGGGTTATCATCTACAGAATCAAGGGCTGTCTTATCTTATTTTGGAATCTCAACCTGAAGCAGTTGGTTCCTGGCCTAGATATTATGATAGCTTAAAGTTATTTTCACCTGCACGTTATTCATCTCTTCCTGGAATGGAGTTTCCTGGTGAAATGGGCAATTACCCAAGGAGAGATGATGTTATTTCTTATTTCAAACAATATGCTAAGCGCTTTTCACTTTCAGTAAAGGCAAATGAGCATATTGTACAGGTGAGGCAGGAAGATGGACGATTCAATATCTACACAGCCTCTGGAAACACGTATGTATCAAAGACAATTATTAATGCTACAGGCTCTTTTCATAGTCCATACACCCCTCGAATTAATGGAACAGACAAGTTCAAAGGAAAAGTGATACACTCATCGGTTTATCGAAATGCAGAACCTTATAAGAACCAGCGAGTTATAGTCGTTGGACGTGGTAATTCAGCTGTTCAAATTGCCATTGAATTGGCTGATGTAAGCCAAACCAGTTTAGCAGTACTTAAACCAGTTCACTTTACCAAGCAGCGTATACTAGGGAAAGATATTCACTTTTGGTTTCGTCTAACTGGATTAGATACATTTCCTTTTTGGCGTTTCGGGATAAAGTCACCGAATCCAGCCTCCGTAATTGATTTGGATAATTATAAGAACAGAATAGATGCATGTAATCCGGATCAGAAAACGATGTTTAATGCTTTTTATTCCGAAGGAGTTATTTGGCCTAATGGAGAGAAAGAGAAAGTTGATTCGGTCATCTTTGCCACGGGATATAAATCGAGCCTGTTTCATCTAGAGGGACTAGGTGCTGTTGATGAAAATGGCGATCCTTTACAAAAAGGAGGAGTCAGTACAGCCGTTCCAGGGCTTTACTATGTAGGTTTATATGGTCAACGCTCGTTTGCATCAGCTACGATTCGCGGGGTAGGTTCCGATGCAGAATATGTTGTTAAACAACTTATGAGGTATCTGAAAAGAACATAGTTATAGAAGTGTCAATCCTTAAATCAAGAATTTTTGATTTAGTATTGACTTTCATAAAAACTGGATGATATGATACCACCATAAATCAAAATAATTTGATTAAATGAGATTATAAAAGAGTAGGAGGGAAGATGATGTTTAAAGAACTTCCCATCACGCATCAAGGATCATCAGAAGTCGATTTTGCAAAATATGAGGCAAAGTTTAAAGCATTAGCAGATCAAAAACGACTACAGATTATGTATGAGCTCACACAGAGAGGAAACACATGCGTGTGTGATCTAACCGATATTTTCGATATGCAGCAGTCTAAACTGTCATACCATTTAAAAATCTTACTGGATGCTGGTTTAATTCGGAGAGAAACGAAAGGTACATGGAGTTATTACGAACTTAATCAAGAGGAAGTTAACAATCTTCTCTCACCAGAGCTATGCTACATTTTCCGTTTGAATGATGCTAAAACAGGCGATTGTTGCTAATCGCTTTTGTTTTATATAATTAATCAAAATAATTTGATTAAGAGAATGTGGAATTAATACTAACGATACTCAAATCAATTAATTATGGAGGTAATGAATGATGAATACATGTTGTAGTGTTTTGCCTATAGCGATAATTGGTGGGGGGCCTGTAGGCTTAGCAGCAGCAGCTCATTTGGTTTCAAAAGGCGAATCATTCGTTCTATTTGAGACAGCTAACGAGATAGCAGGGAATATTAATCGATGGAGTCATGTACGTCTATTCTCTCCTTGGCAATTTAATATAGATAAAGTAGCCACACAGCTACTCGAGGAAAATGGTTGGAAGGCACCGATTCATACTGATATTCCAACTGGTGGTGAGTTAGTAACGCAGTACCTTGCTCCACTATCCAAGCTGCCGACAATTCAACCACATATCCACTTTAATGCAAAAGTTACTGCAGTAAGTCGTAAAGGTTTGAGCAAAGTAAAAACAGCTGAACGTGAAAAGTTGCCTTTTGTGCTGCATGTCACGGAGAATGGTGAAACAAAGGTCTACGAAGCAAAGGCTGTAATTGATGCATCTGGTACATGGGCTACTCCTAATCCTGCAGTATCGAATGGAATGTGGACGGATAATGAGCTTGCATTGAAAGAACAGATTACTTACGAAATTCCTGATGTGCTAGGTAAACAGAGAGAACGTTATGCTGGTAAACACGTACTTGTTGTTGGAAGTGGTCACTCTGCTATTCATGCACTGTTAGATCTTGAAAAGCTTAAGGAACAGGAGCCAGATACAAACATCTCTTGGATCATTCGCAAATCCCAAGTAAAAGAAGTGTACGGAGGACAAGAGAAGGACAGTCTTCGTGAACGTGGACAGCTGGGTATAAGGTTAGAGAATCTTGTCCTTTCTGGAAAAGTGCAAGTGTACCCATCATTCATGATTGAGAACTTCGAACAATCAGGAAATCAGATTCATGTAATAGGTTACAGTAACGGTCAGACAATCCAAGTTGAATCGATTGATGAAGTTATAAGTAATACCGGATCTCGCCCAGATATGAGCTTCCTTCGTGAAGTCAGAACAGATATCGATTCAGCAATTGAGAGTGTCGGGGTGTTAGCTCCACTGATTGATCCTAATCTTCATAGTTGTGGTACCGTAAGGCCACATGGAGAGAAAGAATTGCGTCAGCCTGAACAAGACTTTTACATCGTTGGAGCGAAAAGCTATGGTCGTGCACCAACGTTTCTTATGGCAACCGGATATGAGCAGGTTAGATCCATTGTGGCAGCTTTGACAGGTGATTGGGAAGCAGCAGAGAAGGTTGAACTAGAACTACCGGAAACAGGAGTTTGTAACATAAGTGTATCTCGTGAAGAGAGCTGCTGTGAGACAGAGGAAGCTGCCCAAGAAAAAAAGGCTGAAAGTACTTGCTGTACAGTTAATCCAAGCCCAAGTAAGAGTTCATCCTGCTGCGGATAATCCTAAGGGAAGGGAAGCAACTATGAAAATCGAGATACGTAGAGCCAGGATAGATGATGCAGCTGCTCTAAACGATATTTATAACTATAATGTTGTTCATGAGCGAAACTCGACATTTGAGAGCAATCCTAAGACGCTTGAAAGCAGAGTGAAATGGATTGAGGAGTCTGGGGAGCATTATCCTATCTTAGTGTGCGTTAGTGAAAATGTAATTCTAGGCTCGGCCTATGTTTCTCCGTATCGTGAGACAAGAGAATGTTATAAAGGTATTGGGGAATTCTCCATTTACATTCATAAAGATTACAGAGGAAAAGGAATAGGTAAGCAACTTCTAGGTGCACTTATAAAGGAATGTGAGAAGCTTCATTACTGGAAGTTACTTTCCCGTATTTTTGACTTTAACGCAGGTAGCCGACAGTTGTGTCGTAGTCTGGGCTTTAGAGAAGTTGGCGTATATGAAAAACATAGCCAATTAGATGGTAAATGGCTTAATGTTGTCATTGTTGAGAAGTTATTTTCAAGTAATATGACGGAGCACAAAGAAAACCCGTAATACTTCATACGAAATTTCTTCGTGCACATAAAATCAAACTAATTGTATTCTTTCATAAGATATGATGTGACACATCTGTCAGATGACAAAAACATAAGGACATTACCGATTAAGGCGGTAACTTTGATGATTGAAATCGTTATTCACAGAATGCAGACGGCGCGAGCTTTTAACTTGAGCGGACTATAGCCGAGCAATTGGGTCCACTTTCTGAACAGCGCCTGATAAATTTGTTATTCATTAATAAAATTCTTATAACGAAGCGGGAAATTAGTGTTGATTCAAGCGATATTCAATCAATTTAGTGAAAAAGAAAAGAACAGGCAATCGACAGACCCCTGTATAGAAACGCCTAATCGTGCCTGTTTCAACTTCAACAATCTACAGTAATCAATAATATTGATAATTCAAATTGCTATTCTTGCCAAACACTCATAGGGTCCCATGGTTTGATCTGATCGCCATATTTCCCAGCCAAAAAAGCTTTCATGTCCTCCAGCTTAGCAGGCACCTCGTTCCAAATTGGAAGGGGGGGTAACCCTCGTTTGCTCTTCAATAGGATATCCACTGTAACATACAAGCGTTCTGGCTGAATCCAATGAAGGAAGCGGGAAATATCAATTTGCTTGGTCAGGGACAAGGAATCCATTTCGTCATTGTAATGCTTGTTGAACTCGCTGATCAGGTTCAGGAGGTAGTCTCTCTGCTCCTTCACGAAGTCCAGGCCGCAGATGGCGCCATGTCCTGGAACAACGATTTCGGGTTTAATTTCATCAATAATGCGATCAAGCACTTTAATCCAATTGAGGGTTCCCTCTTCGCTGTATGCTGTACAACCGTTAAACACGACATCACCAGCGAACAGCACTTTTTCTTTTGGCATCCACAACAGTAAGTCACTGTCAGAGTGCGCTGGAGCTACGCTGTAAATCATAACTTCCGTATCGCCAAGACGGATGTTAATATCGTCCTTGATCTCAATATTCGGGAGCACCCATTCTACGCCTTCCAGGTCGAATCCTTCAAATTCCGCTGCAAAAAAACGCTCTCCCGGAGTCGATTCCGGAGAATCCTTTCCTCTTCTGATGACGCTGTCTATCCAGGCGATGTTTTCGGTGAGACGCTCTCTGGACGCTTCCTTGTGCATAATAATGCAAGCATCTTCAAACACTTTGTTTCCCCAGGAATGGTCGCTGTTATAGTGCGAGTTCACCACATATGCGGGAGAGCCACCGTTGCTTACTTCCATAAAAGCATCCCGCATTTCCCGCGCGTGGAACAAATCGAAGAACGTGTCATACAGCAGCCCATCACCCTTGTTGATGAACCCGGCATTGGCCCAACTGATGCCGCGATACGGTGAAATGCCAGCAAAGACGTCATCTGCGACTTCAAAAAATTTAACGCGAGGTTTTTGGATAATACGTCCATACTTCATGAAAATTCTCCTTTGCGTGTATGTTTTTGGGGCAAGGCATACTGACAGTGTTTTATTATAGAGAACAGAAAACAGATTTGCAAGCGTGCACTTGCATGCATTGATTCTGCGCGATATGATAGTAATTGAGCAGCATCACACTACATGGATGGGGGCGCTGCTGCATGTGCATAACTTGTAGTAGAATAGACTTAACTATGCAAAAGGAGAAATACAATGCAAACATCAGATAGAATCATTGAAGCTGCGACACGGCTCATTAAAAAGAATGGCTATCGGGGAGTAAGCACCAAAGCCATTGCAACGGAAGCTAAAGTCAATGAATCTACGATTTTCCGGCAATTTGGAAGCAAGCAAGGCATATTAGAAGCCATCATTGAAAGACATTCGGATATCCCTCAATTTGAGAAGCTGTTAAAAGAGGACGCGACCGATAATCCGGAAGTCGATCTACTGAATGTAAGTCAGCAGTACCGTTTGTTTTTTCATAAAAATGCGGACATCATTTTAATTGGCCTCCGCGACAAAGGAATGCTTCCCGAATTAGACAGAGTGCTGGCTGATCCGCCGCTGAAGCTGCACTCCTTGCTGGTTGAATATTTTGAACGCTTGCAGAAGAAAAAAGTTATAGCCAGACAGGATGAGCGTCTTATCGCCATGTCTTTTCTCTCGATGTGCTATGGATTTCAGATGAGCGAGCTGATTCACCGGCAATATCAATCCCAACTCGTCACCGAGGAAGAGTTCTACAAGCACAGTGTCTCATTGTTTGTTAAAGGAATTTTGTCTCAGTCATAAGCTTTGTTGATTTATTTACATATGCCGAAGACTGCTTGCGCAGCTCTAACTCTAGTATAATACTAAAAGCAGCTGCTCCTCAAAAGAGGGCGGACTGCTTTTGCTCGACTAGCTTTACCATTCGATTCACATTCATAATAAATGCTGTGAGATACGTCTGTATTCGCATACGATATAGACCTCGGTACTTGGCTGTTTCCATATCGCGGAACCTCTTCATCTCTACAATTTTATGTTCAATAACCGGTCTGCATTTTTCCGTATTAATCTAGAATTTATACCATAAATATGGTGATTATGAATCTTACTTCTAGGAGGTTACAACATGACGACAGAACGCTATCAACGAGGGTGGAACAAACTAATGGAGGTAGGCGGGAGCGGAGGAGCAGCAGAACGTGTAATCGAATCACTTAAAGATATTGCTCCTGACGTTGCTAACTACATTATCTAGATTTCATTTAGAAATATTTATTCCAGAGAATGACTGAACCCAAAAAAGCGGCAACTGTTGACGATTGCTTCCCTGACAACCCAAGGTGGAGTCGAGTCAGAACTTTATCTTAGGATTAGGAGCCCTTGGAAGTATGGATAGAGGTTATTGAAAGTTATACTGACATAAGGGTTTGGATAGCCCAAAACAAATTTATTCCTAATGAGATTATGGAAGTTCTTTCAGAAGATTCTTTAGAACGTGTGAGGTGGATGATTGCTTTAAAAAAACAGGTTACCTGAGAATCTTCTAATAAAAATGGCAAAAGATCATGACTCATCTGTCAGACAAAGAATTGCTTACAACAAAAAAGCGTCAGCGAGATTATTGCAGATGCGAATAGAGGATGAAGATCAGGAGACATATCATACACACAACTCGAAGTAAAAATATACAACCATCATCTGTCGTGGGACAAGAACATGGCCCCATTGAAAGTCGCTAATTTAGCGGCTTTTTGTTCTATCGGTACAAGTTCTTGTCCCGAGTTGAGGACAAGAACTTGAGCCGATTACCGATTAGATATGTATCTAACTGGATTTCCATGCAATTTCATTAAGCTAACGGGCTGGATTACGTACTAACCGTGTTTCTCCGCCGATATGAGAAAAACATCTAGAAACCAATTGTTCCCTATACTACAATGAACGCCATGGTGCATATCCATGGACTATAAGCAAAGAATTCAATCCGTACTTAATTATATCGAATCGCATGTGCAGGAAGACATTCCGTGTGAGTCGCTTGTAGCGTTAGCCGGCTTCTCTAAGTTACATTTTTTGCGTGTGTTTGAGGCGTACACCGGCTTCACCGTCATGTCCTATGTACGCGGTCGCAAATTAGATCTTGCTGACGAATGATTAAGGAAAAGCAATGATAAAATAACGGAGATCGCATATGACTACGGCTTCGAATCCCATGATATATTCGGAAGAGCTTTCAAACGCGTGTATGGAATAACACCAGAAAACTATCGGAGGGGACGGTTTCTTTTGCCTACATTCCACGCTGTTAATCTCGCCTTGCAGCAAAAGGGAGCTGAGCCGTGGATTGGGATAGTCGCTATCCTTTCATTTTATAGTGGTAGTGAAATGTTGCGCTCGGTCATAAAAGGGATTAATTTACGAAATGCTATTGTGCTTGCAGCCTGTCCATCCCGTTGATATGCATTATAATCGTTCTCGAAGGTTTCCTGCATTTCCTCCGATAAGTGGCGGATGTACCGATGCGTGCATTCACGTATTTGTTCAGGTGAACCGAAATCAACCACCAGGTCTAGAACGTCAAGCACATAGAATCCCATTGGATTCGCCTGCGGCAAAAACCATCCAGTCTGGATGACCTCCTCAAGGATCTCCTCAAGATTAGTCTCGTACTTGTCCATCAATGGAGCGACCTTATTTTGAATCAACGTGATTATTTCTGCCAGTTCCCGCTCTCGGGTGGCTTCCTTGGCCAAATTCCATACCTTGCCTTTGTCCCGGAAGCTGCTCAAGCTGATCTCCCAGTATACTTTTCCGCTATGCGTATTTATGATTCGGGAATTGGTATTAAACTCCAAATAACTGCCGGCCGCATTGGAAGAGTGACTTGAAAAACGTACCTCAGCTGTAAAGGAACCGATTGGTTTGATCATACTTCTTCTGGATTTATTGTATTTGAAACCGCATGGAGCGCAGGCCGCCGCAATCCTGGAACAACATTCTCGAAAAATATCCTTACTAGTTGGATAATCTGTCATTTCGCTTCATCTCCATATTTCTTATTTTGTTTAATATAAAAAGGTATAACTACACAGCAATTTCGATTTGTCTCCAAGCCTTTAGTTCCAGTATATATCCTATTATAATCTTACAGGTATAACAAAACACGCCTGAAGCCTTTCGTTATGATATGGTAACTGGAAAGTTAATAGACTGGTTCGCGCCGTGAATTAGGAGGGATAACGTTGAGTTATACTTATTTAAAAAATTTCACAGAGTCAAAAAAAGGCGATCCTGTTTTTGCAATAAATAGAGTAGAAGTGAACCTAATTTATATTAATCCTCTTAAACCTACTTATTTCGTTGGATAAACTCCAAAGGTAGGTTATTTGTTATGCAGTCACCATGTACATGTAAGAAATACAATCATAAGTGTTCATGGAGAAATGAGAACTTATGATTGTATTTGGGTGGAGATTTGATTTAAGTATAATATGCTTAACTGACCAACATAAAAACGTAAAGAAGCCAGACAATGAAGTTTAAGGTTAGCTATAATTCTTAATATGATTCTTATAATTGGCAAGAAGTTGATGACATTTCCGTTTTTGACAAGAACATAAGGATATTATCCCTTAGCAATGTTTAATATGACGTTTTAGGATTGACACATAGCTTTTACAGCAAGTTATTTAATTGAATTAATAAAGATGGTCAAATGTTATCAATGGGAACCGGTTATGAACAAGTTAGATTTATTGTGGCATCCCTTATAGGTCTGTTACAGACAGGGTTTTTGTTAATGAGGATATTCGTGTGTTTTCACATACTAGCACACATGATTACAATTATTAACTGGAAAAAAGTTGCTACTTGTCAATTCCTTATGCTGTAAATAGAATGGATCATTGTGTTCGTATTATTTTGCATAAGAGGTAAAGATATGTATTCTAGGAAGAGATTTAAGAGTTTTCAAAGTTTTGTAGTTTCAATTTTGGTGTTTGCACTACTGGTGACAGCTGTTCCAATCGGCTATGCATCACCTAGTACTGGCTCTGAACAAGCTGCACCAAATTCTTTGAAAAAGGACCAGGAGCAACAAAGTAAAGAGCAAGATCTACTCAAAGAAGAAGTAGTAGATCTAAGAACAGAAGATTCACGCACCTTTTCAAATGGTGATGGTACGTTAACGACGGAGATTTCTCAAGTACCTATTCACTACAAAGACGAATCCTCGGATAAATGGCTCCCCATCGATAATAAACTCCACACGAATGGGCAATTCGTATACAACAATGCGAATGATTATAAAGTCAAATTTTCCAAGAAAAATAAAACAAATGCTAATCTGTTCGAATTAACAGAGGATCAATATGGAATTACTCTGTATCCAGCAGGCAGAAAGCATGAAAACAAGAGCTCTCGAAAAAAAAGAGATACAAGTAGTAACCAAGCTGCATTAGATGCTCCCCAAGAGGTAACAAGCTCACATGAGAAAAACAATATTGAATATCCTGATGTGTATCCTGACGTAAATATCAAGTATACGTTGGCTTCAAACCGTATCAAGGAAGATATTATCCTTGAAAAGATGCCTGATCCAACAACACCGACCGTTTATTCATTCAGCATCGATTTGAAAAATCTTGATTATCGTGCTGAACCGAATGGAACCATCTCATTACTTGATAAGCAAACACAAGATATTGTGTATTTTATTGACAAACCATTTATGTACGATTCGTACAGACCTGAAGGCTATAAATCAAATCCACAGGTTGATACTTATCCTGAAGAGGCGTTGTCATTTGACGTAGAAATGCGAATGCAAGAAGAGGGGGATCAGCTTACGCTGGATATTGTCCCGAATCGTGCATGGTTAGAAGATAGCAGTCGTGTCTATCCCGTCACCATTGATCCAACGATCGTCAAATATCAGCCAAAGGCGAAATTGAATGATACTAACATTCGAAGTGCTTCTCCAACAGCAACAGCACCAACGGAGACAACACTTGGTGTTGGTTTATACAAGGACAGTACAAAGAGTAATGTCATTCGTTCGTTGCTTCATTTTGATACAAGCAATATCAAAAAAGGTTCACAAGTACTTACAGCGGAAATAAATATGCGTCTAGCATCTGTATCCAACGATACGGACATCAGCGCAACGATGCACGTCATTGAGAAAACATGGTCCGAAACGGGAGCGTCGTGGAATAATGCAAACGTCAACGATCCTTGGAAGGTAAAAGGGGGAGACTTTGCAGCGGCTCAAACTTCTACGGTTTCTGGTATCGGCTCTTTAACAACATTGGATATCATTTACCAGTGGCCGATTGCACCGTACATCGTAGACAGATGGATTAACGATCCTTCGCGGAATCGTGGACTTATATTTAAGAGCCACTCGGAAACGACTAACACCTATAAGAAATTCGTATCCGGAGATGATACAGCATTTGCAGAGTATTCTCCCGTTCTAGCGATTACGTACTATCCAGCAAGTCGTTTAGGTATGGAACCGTATTGGACGTATGGCAGTCTCCCAGTCGGAGATGGTGTTAGCTCTGCAAATCTTGGAACAGGTAACCATGTGTTATCGTTTACTGATTTCGTGCTGGACGGTCGAGGAAACTTTGGCTTCTCTCTGAATCGCACGTATAACTCTAAGTCTGGTGAGCATTCTCCATTCGGTTATGGCTGGTCCTTTAATGGTTCGGAATCCATTATAGAGGCACCACGTGCAGGTGAAATTCTATATACAGACAGTGATGCAACTTCACATACGTTCAAGTACAGCAAGGAAACGAATCGTTTTGAAGCACCTCCAGGAACGTATGTAACGCTGAAGAAAAGATATGATGAAAAAGGGTTTACGATAGGCTATGACATTGTAGATAAAACGGGCAATGTTGCTCGATTTGATCGATTACCTTCCGACGAAGAAGTAAGTATTATTCGAGCACGAATTAGCTCAGAATTCGATAGACATGGAAACACAATAACGTATGGCTACGATGTAGCAGGCAAGTTAGCGCAGATTACAGATCCATCTGGCCGTCAATTAATATTGAACCACAATGACAAGGGCAAAGTCATAAGTTCAATGTTGGAGGGAAAGAAATTTGAATATGGCTATGATGCATCATCCAAGTTAATATACGTAGATGAGCACATGGACGCTAGTAAAATAAGCCGTACGCAATTCGAGTACGATAACGGAAATCGTATTAAGGCTGTTATTGATCCTAACGGACGACGTACCGATTTTACGTATGATGAAAATAACTCATTGCTAAAAATACAAGAGCCTTCAGTCGATGCATCTGGAGCAGATTCACCAAACCGTCCAGGTACAAACTATGATTACCAGCTTGACAAGGGTATTGCGGTAATTACCGACCCATTAGGAAATGCAACAACATATCATATGAATAGTAATTATGTTGTCACAAAGGTTATAGACGCGGATGGAAATACATTTACAACTGTAGTAGATGAGAACTTCAATCCTACTGATTCCACAGATGCGAAAAATGGATTGTTGAAGCGTACGTACGATAATAAAGGAAATGTGCTAACAGTCAAGGATGAAGAGGGTAACCTTACAACGTATTTGTATGATAATTTCAGTAATGTAACTTCTGAAACTGATGCGAAAAATAATAAGACGATATATGAGTACAACAACGTAGGCGACCTGATGGTGGTTATTGACCCCAAGCAGGAGCGAACGACCTATACGTACGATCAATACGGTAATCGTAAGACGGCTACACTGTCAAATGGTACGGTAGAGACATTTGATTACGACGATAAGGGTAACTATGTAAAATCTGTAAAGGATGCTTCGGGAAATGTCGTAACATCGTATACGGATAAGTTCGGAAATGTGACGCGTCTTGTTGATGGGGAGCAGCATGAGACCAACTATACGTATAACAAACGCAACCAGTTAACAAGTGTCTTGGATGCAATGCGAAATACTACCTTATATGAATACAATGATGCTGGTGATATGACTAAGTTCATTAATGCCAACGGTCATGTGACGACGTATACGTATAATGGACTAGGGCTTGTAACAAGCAGTACTAATTCGCTGGGGCAAACGACTCATTTGGAGTATGACGCCAATGGAAACCTGAAGAAATCCATTACACCAAATGGCGATACGTTAACGACGCATTACAATAAACTCAATCAGGTTACTGATACCTTCGTAAATGGAAAAGTCAACTGGAGTTATTTATATGATGCGAATGGTAATGTAGAAAAGGTACTGCATAACGGAAATCAGATCAAGCAATATCAGTATTATAAAAATGATACCTTAAAACTTATTACGGATCGTGGAAATAATATTTCATATATTTATGATCCAAATCAGCAAGTAAAAGAACTAGCTTATCGAGTAGGTGCCATTAGAAATACGCAGAAGTATGCTTATAATGCGCTTAATCAATTAACGGAAATATCAAAAAATGACGTTAAGCAAATAAATTACAAGTATAACAAGCTTGATAATTTGGAGCATATCAATCGTGTAAATGGAACATCGACTAGTTTGACATATGACAAAGGCAACCAATTATTAACCCATAATAACATTGGTTCAAATGGTCAAATGATGGATACAGCCTCTTATAGCTATGATAAAAATGGAAACGTCTCTAGCATAGATACTGAAACTGGTACAATTAAGTATGAATATGACGGACTTGAGCAGCTTGTTAAAGAAGTTCTATCAGATGGAACAACAATTGCCTATAGCTATGATAAAGTAGGGAATCGAATTGAGAAGACGATTACAAATAAAAATGAAACAAAGACGATTCGTTACTCGCATAACAACGCGAATCAGGTAGCTAGTATTGACGGAGTTGCTTATACGTATGACAAGAATGGAAACTTAACATTTGATGGTAAGCATTCATATCGCTATAATGAACAAGATCAACTTGTTCAGATAACGGATATCAACGGGGATGTTACTTTCCAAGCCGAGTATGACGAAACAGGTAAACGTATACGCATCGTAACTCCAGAAGGAACGACAAACTTCTTCTACGATGGAGACGACATTCTTTATGAGACAAATGCAAACAATGAGCTAACCGTACAATATACATGGGATGATTCGGGGAATCCTATAACCATGAGTAAAGACGGGGAAACGTACTATTATCATTTGAATGGGCATGCTGATGTTACTGCAATGACAGATAGCAAAGGTAATGTCGTTGCTTCGTATGCATATGACGCTTGGGGAAATATTACGGAGCAAAGTGGCCCACTAGCAGAAGATAACCCCTATCGCTATGCAGGTTATCGCTATGATGAGCATACAGGCTTGTACTATTTGTTAGCACGTTATTACAATCCGGCACATAGTCATTTCTTAACGTTAGATCCTCATTCAGGATCGAGTGAAATCCCTCTAACGAAGAATGGGTATACGTATGCAAATAATAACCCCATAAACTTGGTTGATCCTGATGGTGAGTGGGTAGTTTTAGCTATTAAAATAATTTTTAAAGTTGCACCGAAAGTAATTAAATATGCTAAAAAGGCTTCAAAAAAGATTACTAAAAGTAAAGATCATGGTTATTTACAAACATTTTCATCGAAAGCAAATAGTTCTTACAAAAAAGAAAAAGTTACAAGAAAAACAAAGCAAATAACTGAGCATAGAAGGAATATATCTGCAAAAAACTTAGAAAAAGAGAAGCGTAAATTCTTAGGAAATAATTATGTAAATGTTGCACCGGGAAAGTGGAGAAATAGCAGTGGCTCTAGGCAATTCAGAGCTAAACCCAATGATATTAAAGGAGGACATGGAAATATAGGGCCTCACGTACATTTTGAGTTTTTAAATAAGAATGTAGAAGTAACTAAAAATGTTCATATTCGGTTAAGGTAGAGGGGTGCTAAGTTGATTAGAATATATAGAGATGATGAGTATGCACTTAAGCTTGAATTCAACTTTCTTGGTGCAACAAGACTTAAAGAAATGTTTACGACGGCCCTAAAAGAAAGCAATGATGTTATTCATCTAAAGGATAGTTTTATTGAATTTGAGAAGCCTATTCAGGAATTTTTAGTAACTAATCAGGGTGATCCATCAGAGCTATCTTATGTTGATGGAAAATTCATATTAGAACTAGATATAGAGATTATTGAGTTTTGTATAGACAGATTCAATGACTGTATAAATAAAAAAGATTTTTTCCCATCTGAAATTTGTGATGTTGACTTTGAAAATGATGAGCTAACACTCTACGGTATGTTCATAGAGTAATAAATGACGGATTGTAATCTGGAGTGTTAAATAAAACGGATCATGATCAATTCATGTAAAATGATTATAATCATTTTAACAATACACAGTCATTTCGAGGTTAGTCAGATTAGTCTGGCTAACCTCATTTTCATTTTAAATAACATCAGCCGTGGAGGACGACACACAGTCTAGTCAATGAGTAGTAAGCTCATCACACAAGTTACCTTTAAAGAGGAAAGCAAAAAAGAGAAAAATAGCATAGGTAATAAGCAGGGAGCGGGATTGTGACAAAAAGTAATCCTGTTTTTAATCATTGAACTGAATAAAGTGTACCTAGGAACCGGCTACAACAAGTGATTACGCAAAAGATTCAAGGGGAAGAAATACTAAAAAATGAGGTTGCTCATCCAAAAAGTAATGTTCTTGATTTAATGTCTGCACTTCAGGCTAGTCTAGATGCTTTAGATAATAAGAGCAGCTCAAAGTCAATAAAACCAAAGGGGAAACGAAAGAAGGAACAAAACAGCATGATATCGTAAACTAAAAGTATGACAGTGATAAAAACCGATCCTGCTTTTGCAATAAATAGAGTAGAAGTGGACTGTCAACACAAAATCAAACAACTTTTTTAAGGGCTTTTCTTTTATAATTAACTGGGCTCATATAGCCTAATGTCCCATGTATGCGGTGCTTGTTATACCAATTGACATAGTCATATAACTCCAACGTAAGATGTTGCAGGCTCTGAAAATTCATTTGGTTAATAAACTCTGTTTTCATTATTTTAAAGGTAGCTTCAGCAACGGCGTTGTCGTAAGGACAACCTTTCATGCTTAATGAACGGCTAATCTGGAATGTAGCCAATGTCTCATCGATTAACTTATTCTTAAACTCACTACCACGGTCAGTGTGGAACAATTGAATCTGTCGCAAATCTCCTTCCACAGAAGCAAATGC
>NZ_AULU01000020.1 GCF_000422445.1 Paenibacillus assamensis DSM 18201 | reverse complement strand
AACGACGGAAAGAACAGGCATGAAGATTTTAGGTGTCGATTTAGGGTTGAAAATACCTGCGGTTGCAGTAACCGATGATGATAAGGTTTGTTTTTTTGGAAACGGACGAGAGAACAAGTACATGAAAAGAAAGGCTCGATCTATACGTACAAAACTAGGGAAACAAAAGAAGGTAAACGCAATCCGTAGGCTAAATGACAAAGAACAACGGTGGATGAAAGATAAAGATCACAAAGTGAGTCGCCAAATCGTTCATTTTGCAGTCGAAAATAAAGTTTCTGTCATTAGATTGGAACAGTTAGCGAATATAAGACAGACGACAAGAACAAGTCGTAAAAACGAAAAGAATCTACATACATGGTCTTTCTATCGCCTATCTTCTTATATCGAGTACAAGGCGAACTTAGCAGGAATCAAAGTGGAGTATGTGAATCCTGCCTATACTTCGCAAATATGTCCGAAATGTTCCGAAAAGAATAAAGCAATAGATAGAAGGTATATGTGCGCGTGTGGATTCAAGAAACATCGTGATGTGGTGGGTGCTATGAACATTCGTTATGCACCTGTGGTTGGCGGTAACAGTCAATCAGCCTAAGCATCTATATGATCTGGCTTAGGAGGGGCGATGGCACGCCCTAATCTTAGCAGTTGTCCAAAACAGGAAATGGACTGCGGACGCAAAACTAGTTAAGAATCCCAGTCACTATAGTGACCTTGCGGCTTTAGCCGTGGGAGTGTCAATTCTCTCGCTCTTCTATTTTAATAACAACGATGTTCGAACGAATACTATGGGAATCTGCTGAATCAGTTGGTCGATAGCTTACGGTGGCATAGTTTCTAATTTTGTGAGTCGACGGCAAGGCGACCTGCTTTACAGTGTAGGCAACCTCAGCGGATTGACCTGGTTCAAGGTTGAGCAGCGGAACACCGCTTGTTGGTTTTGACTTAGGATAGGACTTACTATTGATTTTCACACTTTTTGAAATGAATTTCGTTCCGTCTTCAAACATATTGGTTAAGGTAACATTTTCTAAAAGGACGTTGCTTGCATTAGTAACTTTAAAGGTGAAGATAAGATTATCTCCTACATACATAGACTTATTGGATGCTTTCTGTTTGACTTTAAGTGGGAAAGGAGAGCCTTTTATGACTTCTTTCTTTTTTTGCGGCGCTTGTAATCCAAAGTTTACTCCATTAGATGCAATATTTCCTTCTAACATAGGGCCATCTGCGACACTTCGATATTGAAACTTAGCAATCGCTTGATTGGAAATCGTGTCGTACTGTGTCTTCCTCGCTGGCATTTTCACTTTATACAACAAGATAATCGATTGTTCTGGAAGTATTGTGCCAACTGAAATGCCAAGGGCAGGATTGGTGTCAGGTGGGGCGAGTTCTCCATTTATACGCAAACTTTCGTAAATAAACAAGGTATGGTCTGCTAGAGTATCGATAATGATTACGGATTCAGCAGAGGTACTACCTATATTTTGAATAACAATGGAATATTGCAAGACTTGCTCTTCAAGTTCTTGTGATGGGCTAACATCCATTGTAACTTCCAATCTAGGTTGGTTAATTTCAATGCTAATTCCAGCAGCGTATAGGTTGTAAAAGTCACCTGTCGTACGGAATTGGAACATGGCAGATGTCTGACTATTGAAAAGGGATTGAGAAATATCCATATTTGATATATCCCATCGTCTGCTTCCAACGCTTTTTCTACCAATTTCATCTTTACTAAAATAGGGCATAGACGCTGTGTTATATGCGCTTGTACTGCGGGTGCTATCTCCTTGTAGTGCAGTGAAAAAATGATGTAGAACATCATTTGAATTCGTAAGGTCGATTGGATTCGCTGCTGCGTAGTCGAGCAGGTTTGAAGCAACCTCCTCCCGTTCCCCGATACACACAGCCAATTTCCCAGCAATCGGACCACTAAGGGGTGTGCCGAAGCCGCTTATCGCTGTCGTGACCGATGATGATGGATTTACGCGAACGCCTCCCACATTCAAACTTAAGTTTCTTAAAGGTAACGTTGGGTGTTCGTAGATTACACAAAGTGTCCAGCCGATTAACTTACATAATGTATCTGCTTGACGTATATTCGTCGAGTTTCCGTTTACAATATAAGCGCCTGAACCTCCTGCTTGAATAATATCGGTGACGTTCGCAGATCGGAAATATTCATTTTCTCCCATATAAGAGGCAGTGGCTGGATCTGGCTCAACGCGAAACTTTATTCCTTCTGGGGTAGTTAAATGAATAGGAGCCTCTATCGATGCACGCCAATTGTTTCCTAAGTGGTTAAAAGACCCTGCCCAAACGATTTCTGCGTACAGCACACGGCTCTCAGGAGGCAGAAGCAGCTCAGCTATGGAGCTCACACCAAGTGCATTTCCTGCAAAGGTCAGGTCACCAGAAGCGTTGCCAGAAAATCGAAGCATGAATGTCATAGTCAAACCTCCTTATTTAGCTGCACGTGGCCATCTCATAAATACATCCATTCATACATGTGCTTTCTGTTAAATACGTATGCGGCTAGATGGTGTAGATGCATGATTCCAACATACTTATTTCATTTAAATGTCTTTCGGGGTAGGAGGAATACGATCTGGCATTTAGCAGCACAATGAATAATGTTCATGCTCTTGTTGAGAATCCCTATACTGAAAAAGGTTCTCATTTTATAATGATTATAAATAGCTTGACAGATTGCATCGTCTAGTAAATAATAATGATTATAAAGTGAGTTCGGAAGCTGATTTAGCATGTCCAGAATTTACTCTATACTTATTAAAAATAAAACTATTAGTCAAAGGAGATATACAACATGTCACTAATCGGTACAGAAGTACAACCATTTAAAGCACAAGCATTCCAAAGCGGTAAATTCCTTGAAGTTACAGAGCAAAGCTTCAAAGGTCAATGGAGCGTAGTATGCTTCTACCCAGCTGACTTCACGTTTGTTTGCCCTACGGAACTTGAAGATTTGCAAAACCAATACGCAGAGTTGAAACAACTTGGCGTTGAAGTATATTCCGTATCTACAGATACTCATTTCACACATAAAGCTTGGCACGCAAGCTCTCCTGCAATCGGTAAGGTTGAGTACATCATGATCGGTGATCCATCCCACGTGATCTCCCGCAACTTCGATGTATTGATCGAGTCCGCTGGTCTTGCAGATCGTGGAACTTTCATCATCGACCCAGACGGTGTTATCCAAACTGTTGAAATCACTGCTGGTGGTATCGGCCGTGATGCAAGTGCACTAATCAGCAAAATCAAAGCAGCACAATACGTGCGCAACAACCCAGGTGAAGTTTGCCCAGCTAAATGGCAAGAAGGCAGCGAAACATTGAAGCCTAGCCTTGATCTTGTCGGCAAAATCTAAGGTGGGATTGTAAATGGCACTCGATCACGACATCAAACAGCAGCTAGCGCAATATCTTCAGCTCTTGGAAGGGGATATCGTTCTAAAGGTCAGTGCGGGCGATGATGCTGCATCTAAAGAGATGATGTCTCTTATAGCTGAGCTTGTCAGTATGTCCACAATGATTACAGTAGAAACAGCACAATTGCCTAGAACACCAAGCTTTAGTGTGAATCGTGTAGGTGAAGAGACCGGCGTATCTTTTGCAGGTACTCCACTCGGGCACGAGTTTACATCTTTAGTTTTGGCATTGCTTCAGGTAAGTGGAAGAGCTCCGAAAGTAGATCAGAGTGTCATCGATCAAATTAAGAGTATCGAAGGCGAGTATACGTTCGAATCTTATATTAGCCTAAGCTGTCACAACTGTCCTGATGTGGTACAAGCACTGAACTTGATGAGTATCTTTAATTCAGGCATTTCGCATACGATGATTGATGGGGCTGTATTCAAAGAAGAGGTAGAATCGAAGAACGTCATGGCTGTTCCAAGTATTTACCTCAATGGCGAGTTTTTCGAGAGCGGTCGTACGACAGTAGAAGAAATCCTTGCCAAGCTGGGTACTGCTCCAGATGCATCTGAGTTTGATAAAAAGGAACCGTATGATGTTCTCGTTGTCGGTGGCGGTCCAGCAGGAGCAAGTGCAGCTATATATGCAGCTCGCAAAGGGATCCGCACGGGTATTGTTGCTGATCGTTTCGGCGGTCAGGTCAATGATACTTTGGGCATCGAGAATTTCATTAGTGTGAAATACACAGAAGGTCCTAAACTTGTCGCTAGTATCGAAGAGCAAGTGAAAGAGTATGGCATCGATGTTATGAAAACTCAACGTGCGGCACGTTTAGACAAGAACGATTTCATTGAGATTGAACTTGAAAATGGGGCTGTTCTGAAGAGTAAGACAGTTATTATCTCAACGGGTGCTCGTTGGCGTAATATCGGTGTACCTGGGGAAACAGAATTCAAGAACAAAGGGGTAGCTTATTGCCCGCATTGTGATGGTCCACTGTTCGCAGGTAAAGATGTCGCGGTTGTTGGCGGTGGAAATTCTGGAGTTGAGGCAGCGATTGATCTCGCTGGTATTGTAAGACATGTAACGGTTCTTGAGTTCGCTCCAGAGCTCAAAGCCGATGCTGTTCTACAGGATCGCCTGTACAGCTTGCCAAATGTAACTGTTCTGAAAAATGTTCAAACGAAGGAACTAACGGGAACTGATAAGTTAAACGGAGTTTCTTATATCGAACGTGATTCAGGAGAAGTGAAGCATATCGAGCTGCAAGGTGTCTTCGTCCAGATAGGTCTTGTGCCAAATACAGATTGGTTAGCGGATACCGTTGAACGTACTCGTATAGGTGAAATCGTTGTAAATAGCCATGGGGCAACAAATATACCTGGTGTATTTGCTGCCGGCGATTGCACGAACAGTCCGTATAAACAGATCATCATTTCGATGGGGTCTGGTGCGACTGCTGCTCTAGGTGCGTTTGATTATTTGATACGTAACTAAGCGTGAAAAAGCCCTCACTTCTTATGAAGTGGGGGCTTTCGTTGTCTTTGTTTATTGTGTAGTAGAGTGTTGCACTATGGCATCAAACTTCACTACAAACTTACAGAAGTTATCTCCATCTGTACGGCAGCAAGTGCGAGTAATAGTATTTGCTTCTAACACATCTTTTAGCATATCCGTTTCGCAATGACAAGCGGTCTTGAATTCTCTCGCGACGGAAAGAATAGGGCAGTTGTACTCCACGATTTCGAATGTGTTGTTATTAACTTGGGAAAAGCCAGCCATATAGCCTTTCTCATTTTGAATCTTAACCATCTCAGATACTTTTTCAGATGCAGTTTTATTGTGCATTCTCATGTCGTATTCTTTCGTCATTCGATCTTGTCGCTTGTCAAATAGACGTTGAACTGCTTCTTCACCATAAAGCTCTCGAATATCCTGAAGAAACTCAATGCTAATTCCCTCATAATTTTTAGGAAAGAGAATTTCAGCTTTATCTGATAAAGAGTAAGTTAACATAGGTCGACCCATCGGCTGCTTGACTTCATTTGTTACAATTAGACCGTCTTTTTCTAGTACGGTAAGATGTTTTCTTACAGCCATATGCGTAATATCTAAAAGTTCAGTAAGTTCATTTACACTTAATACAACTTCTCTTTTTAACAAGTTAAGAATCTTATCTTTGGTACTTTTTATCGTCGTCTCCATTTAAGCATCCCCCCAGTGAACAAGCGGAGTGAAAAATCATGAATAATTTCCTAATCTAATGATTTCACTAACTATTATTCTATTTATTATACTATGAAGCTTAAAATATGAATAGGGATGCTGATTAGTTAGGGTTGACAGAATCGATGCATGTAAAGATTTGATTAGTATTGACTATAAGATCAGTTAGATAATATACTTATAAATATAAAAAGTATTATATCTGTATGCATTGGAGGGAGACAATGATGGATATTATCGTTTCTGAAAGCGCTGTTCGTTCCTTTCACAATGAATGGTCGCTAGAGGATGGACAATATGTAAGAATATATGCTAAGTATTCAGGTGGAAGCGACGATGCCTTTGCAATTGGGATAAACTCAAGTGCAGAACCCATTGATCCTACTTTCGTAAAATCAATAGGTGGCTACTTATTTTTTATCGAGCATAGTGACGCATGGATATTTAAAAATAAGGTGTTGAAGATAGATAGTAATGAAGAGGGAATCTACTTTAATTAAATGATACTTGAATATATTTACATAGAAAAGGAGAACGATGATGCAGCAGGAACAAACGAACGGAATTGTGGATATGATCATTATTGGTGGAGGCCCAGCAGGTATGTTTGCTGGATTTTATGCCGGAATGCGGAGTGCTAGTGCAAAACTATTAGATAGTATGCCTCAATTAGGCGGACAATTGGCAGCTCTATATCCAGAAAAATACATTTATGATGTAGCAGGATTCCCGAAAGTTACGGCACAAGAACTTGTAGATCGTTTGAAGGAGCAAATGAATGCTTTTCCGATAGATGTCCACCTGGAGGAGAAAGTTCTGCAAGTTATTAAAGAAGATGAGCGCCAATTTAAAGTTGTTACGAATAAAGGGGAGCATTTGGGACGTTCCGTTATTATTGCAGGAGGCGTAGGTTCCTTTGAACCACGTAAGCTGGATCTTCCTGAAGCGGCTGCGTTTGAAGGGAAAGGGCTGCATTACTTTATAGGGGATTTGCAGTCGTTCGCTGGTCAGGACGTAGTCATTTGCGGAGGTGGAGATTCTGCTGTAGATTGGTCGCTTATGCTGGAAGGTGTGGCGAAGAGCGTTACCCTTATTCATCGTAGAGACAAATTTAGAGCACATGAGCATAGCGTAGATAACTTGATGAAGTCGAGCGTTAACGTTCTCACTTTTATGGATGTAAGACAGCTTAATGGTGACGATCATCTCAAAGAGATTACAGTTGTAAACAATCGTACCGATGAAGAAAAACGCATTGTTTGTGATGCATTGATCGTGAACTACGGATTTGTCTCTTCTCTAGGCCCTGTTTCAGAGTGGGGACTGGATATAGAGAAAGGCTCTATTTGTGTCGATTCGAAAATGGAGACGAACATTCCAGGGATTTTCGCAGCAGGCGACATTACGACGTATCCTGGTAAGTTGAAGCTGATCGCTGTTGGATTGGGTGAAGCACCAACGGCGATCAATAACGCGAAGGTATATATTGATCCGAGTGCCAAGCTATCTCCGGGTCATAGCAGCAATATGAAGTTCTAGCGCTGACTTTATTAGCTAAATAATCTAGATTACATGATAGCAAGGAGTGTATTAATTGAATCATACTGCTGCCTTAGAAGACTTGCGGGATTAGTTCCCCCGCAAGTTTTTTTGTGTGCAAAAATAAGTAGGAATTGTTCTTTGTATATTTTGTAGCCGGCAGCCAGAAGTATGATGAAAAGGTGAGCGGAGAGCTTTGGATTGCACACGTAATGACTAAGATTGTTCATCCATTAAAGAGCCCGAAATATCTTGTAGATTCTATTACGGATCTATATCATTCACAAAATAAAGGGATCGACTATGCTCTGCAAAAATATCTTAGCGAACCTACACTTTTTCGTATAGCTTATGCCTTCGAGCAAAAAACAAAACTTAGAAAGATGCCAGATTTAAAGTGCTACATATATGATAGCTAGTTGCTATATATAAGGGGGCTGTGAACAGATAGTCATATGCTTCAGTCAACGCATTATTCATACCTTAGTCCATTGGACATTTCATCCAGACGATCCCAGTCTAACACGTATAGCTTTTTCTTTTCTTTACGAATGATATTCATCTCATTCAGCTTTACAATGACTCGATTGAGATGCCGCGGAGTCGTTCCTAGTAAAGAAGCAATCTCAGGAATATGCGGCGTCAGCATCTCTTTGCCGAACTCATTTTGGAGATGTGTCGTTAATAAATAACTCGCAAAACGCTCCTCTACAGAGGCTAACAAATTTATTCTTGAAGCTGTCGTGCAAGTCTGAAGCTTATAAGACAGATGTTTTAGCAGTTCATGTAAAAAGATAGGATTGGTCATCATTTCTGTTTCAACTGTACGCTTGTTAAGGAAGAGAAAAGTCGTCTGCTCAACCGCTTCAACCTGAGATTGAATCATAACCTGTTGGATCAGCTCAATATCGCCAAACACAGATAGTGGGTGGCAAAACCGCAGCAGTAAGGCTTTGCCTGTCTCAACGCTGGATGATACTTTTGTTTTTCCTGCAACTTGAAAGTAGATGCCATCCAGCTCTTCTCCTTCTCTGAGTACGAGCTCATTTGGCTCATACACACGAAGTTGTAGTGGCAAGGAGTTGGAATGGAATGGTACGAATACGTTATCAAGCTCATAGTTGACAAGATAATGTTGGATGGTATCGCGATCAGGAATAATTTTCATCGTTTTCTCCTCATTTGGGACATCTGTCCTTTTTATTATACAAGCAATTGATAAGATAAATAGTAAAAAACGAAGGAGAATGAACGATGAACATTGTTTTTGATTTGGATGGGACGATATGTTTTTCAGGAAAGCCGCTAAGTAACAAGATGATTCAAGCTCTCGATCTTCTAGTAAATGAAGGTCATGAAATTATGTTTGCCTCTGCAAGGCCGATTCGTGATCTGTTGCCTGTCATTCCTGAACATATGCATCATTATTCGCTGGTTGGTGGGAATGGGGCATTTGTCGCAAGGGGAGGAGAGATTCTCTCTACTGTGCATTTTGATAAGGCTATAGCAGATAGTCTGCTCCAGTTGATAAAGGAGTTTGAGGCTGCTTATTTAATAGATAGCAAATGGGATTATGCATACACAGGTGCTCAAGATCATCCAATACGACGAAATGTGGACCCTGAGCAAAGGGCGCACCATAGACATGTAACAGAGTTGGCTGAGATTGTGAAAATAGTCATTTTACATAGTCTTGATCAGCAACGTTTGTTAGGTGAATTGCAGCAGCTGCCGATTGTAATTAATATGCACGGAACTGAAGACATCATAGATATTAGCCCTGTAGGTGTTGATAAATGGGCAGGGCTGCAGGCCTTGGGACTACGGTCGCATGAATTTATCGCATTTGGCAACGATGCGAATGACATGTCTATGTTTAAGCACGCTCAGCGCTCTGTATGTGTAGGGAATCATCCTGAACTTGCGAGCATGGCAACGGAACAGGTTATTAATGATGAAGAACGAGTGGTTGATAAAATTAAACACTTATTTTACGAACATTTAGTCGTAGAGTAGATCGCAAGTTGCCTGTCCTTTTGTACGATGATGTATTTCACTTTCGTTAAGCTGAATAGCTGCTAGGATAATGGTTGTTGTTATCTAAAATAAATGGTTCATGTTATGCTTTTAGACAGAATTCGCTATAATGGATACAGTGATTTAGGAAAGGAATGCAATCATAATGAAAGTCATCGTAGTAGGAGCAGGAATTCTAGGGGCGTCTACCGCATACCACTTAGCAAAAATGGGTGCAGAGGTTCTGGTCGTAGACCGTAAAGATAAAGGACAAGCTACGGATGCAGCTGCTGGTATCATATGCCCGTGGCTAACACAACGACGCAATCAAGCTTGGTACCGCCTAGCGAAGGCTGGTGCACGTTTTTATCCTGAATTGATTGAACAACTCAAAAGCGAGGGTGAGACGCAGACGGGTTATGCTCAAGTTGGCTCACTGAGTCTTCATCATGATTTGGACAAAATAAACAAAATGGAAGAGCGAGCTCATCTCCGAAGAGAGGATGCACCAGAAATCGGGGAGATAACTCTTCTAGATGAAAATGAAACTCGTGAGCGGTTTCCTCTGTTGGCAGAAGGATATCATGCTGTGCACATTAGCGGTGCTGCCAGGGTAGATGGCCGTGCACTGAGAGATGCACTATTGCAATCTGCTCAAAGAAACGGGGCTACCCTCATCGATGGGGATGCCACGCTGCAATATCAGCTGAATCGTGTCTCTGGAGTAAAAGTAGGTGCAGAAAGCTACACGGCTGACATGGTCGTCGTTTGTGCGGGTGCATGGGCGAAGCCACTTCTACAGCCTTTAGGTATAAACTTTAAGGTTACTTTTCAAAAAGCGCAAATTATGCATGTACAGGTTCAAGATGGACATGAGACTAGCACTTGGCCTGTCGTGATGCCACCATCTGATCAATATTTGTTAGCGTTTGACCATCAGAAGATCGTCATGGGGGCAACGCATGAAGATGATGTAGAAAGCTATGATACAAGAATAACAGCTGGCGGCATGCAGGAAGTTCTGAATAAAGGATTAACCTTGGCGCCTGGGTTGGCTAACAGCACGTTTGAAGAGGTACGCGTCGGCTTTCGACCGTTTACCCCTGGTTTTCTTCCGGTTATCGGGGCGTTTCCTGAATGGGCTGGTGTTATCGCTGCGAATGGTCTTGGTTCGTCTGGATTAACCATGGGCCCGTATATCGGTATGCAGCTCGCAAAAATGGCTTTAGGAATAGACCCGGATATCGATATAAATGATTACGAAATTCGAACAGCATTGGAATAAGGTTAAAGTTGTGAAAAGCAGAAGCAGATCTTCTGCTTTCTTATTTTCTCTTTTTATAAGAAAATTACGCCACAATTGCTCTAGTTGATGGTGTTATACCTCATGAGACCCAATCATGAGAGGAAGTATAACTATGAAAGCGACAATGAAAGTAGCATTTGCGACAATCAGCGGCTTACTGCTGTTCAGTTCTATGAATCTAGCTGCCGAGGCAACCTCGTCAACGTCTGGAAGCAATATGAAGTGGAAGGAAACAGCGGCCAGGCCAAAATCTGAATCTTTCAATACAAAAGTACATATATCATCAATTTCCACTTTAAAAGCAAAAGTATGTCCTCACTGTTTAATGGAGAAAGCATATTTTCGTAAGATTTGGCATCATATAAATGTTTCGGCATGCCCCTATCATGGTTGTTTATTAATCGATAAATGTTTAAATTGTGGTAAATCAATTACATGGCAAATTGCAAACATTCTAAAGTGTAATTGTGGCTTCGCTCATAAGTTAGCAGAATCAAACATTGCTTCTATTGAGTGTATAATGCTCTCCACCTTGGTGTATCAGAAAGTGGGACTTATTACGAAAAGACCAATAGAGTTAAATAATTTCTTTATTGATGCAGAATTAAGCGAATTCGACGATACATTTTTCTTATTAGCTTCATTTGTAGGAGAATTACGATCTAGATCACAATTCACGAGATTGAAAGCCTCAATTAATGAAATTGCAAGCATCCAAACACGTGTTATGGATATTTTAATAAACTGGCCAATGGGTTTTCACCAGTTCTTAAATGAAATAAGAACGAAATCTGACGAAGATAATGTTGAAAGGATGCTAAGTAGTTTTGGGAATTTTTATATTCAGTTGAAGAGAGATCGAAGAAACAATTTTTTATTTTTGGCAAAGGAGTTCATAAACTACCTCTTCATTAATAAAAGTTCTTTTTGTGCGCAAATTTCTCCAGAATCGTTAATCAATTTGAGATACTGACTTTAACTGGTCAGAATGCTTTGAAGTATTTTGGCGTCACAAGAAGGACGTTGATTAATTTAATCAAAGCTTGCGAAGTTTCCAGTGCTTTATCAAGTTCAATCTGGCACCTGGTGATCTCTCCAATTTTAATTCTTGCCCAGGCCGTTCGTAGCATCGATCATGTCCAGTTCATCGAGCAGACCTTGCATTGTATAGCGCTGGAAGAGCTTTTTCGCGCAGTAGCAATTCTGGCATATCCATCTTTCTTAAAACTTCCCCGTACTTCTTTTCGAGTTTTAGAACGATTTCTTCTATGCGCACGCAGAAACATAAGCTTCGCTCCCTTGTATCGTTTACATGATTTACCACGTCTGCTACACCCATGTTTTAAGGGTAGGAACCTCGGGAGGTTCCTAGGCATAGGTACGTTGAGAAAACTCTTGCGGAACAGACTTCGGCTCCTCAAATTAAGTATCATAAAATCACTTTGACACCTATAAACTAATTGGAGAGTCTAGTTTATTAAAATCTCTATCAGCCAAACTAAACGACAATTTAATTACATTATCTTCTCTCTTAAATCTTACTAAGTAATTGCCAATTTCTAATTTTAAATAAATCCCTGACATATACTCAGATCCATCTGGTTCTAAATCCCCCCCTGTAGTATCTTCTCCTGCACCGACATATATATGCCCTGAAGGAGCCTTCATATACAGTGAACCATCACAATCACTCATACTATCTAATATGTCAACACTATAAGCCCCATCGCTACCTAAGCCTAAAAATATAATATTTCCTTGATTTATTTCATCAAGCTCATCTTCAGGTATACTCCACCAATCTGGTGAATCATTTATTCTATGCTTTATAGCCTCTAGATCAAAAACAGCCAGAGTTGCAGTATCCGTTGAAAATGAAAATTTTGCAGTCTGCATTTACTTTCCCTCCATTATCCACATTTAAAAGCTCTTACTTGTTTAGCCCTATCTTTTACATAAATACCAACAAATGACTTTATTGTTTTTATAGCCTCAGACTTAGAAGTAACTTGGCTAAGTCTCTCTGACAAAATTTTATGCGCTACAGAACTAGCCCCCCTGACTGCCCTACAGGTAATTTTACCCCAGTAGGGTGAGGCCCTGTAACTAGCGGCTAAACCTAACGGGTGAACGACGAATAAGTGGATAAATAACGCATAAGAATAAGGGTTTTGGTCCAATTGTGTCGAAATTATATGCAAAGGAAACCTCGAAAATCAATTGATCATGCCAAGCGATTTTTTTTGCCCTTCGGTGAAAAGCTGGACGAAGAAAATCGCTGGGTTCCGTTGGGGCGATGGTCCTAGCTTGATGGCGATGTGGTAGTCATGCGTTTGTGGATGGTGTCAGCTACGCTGGTACTACCCCAAAAAAGAAGCATTTCGACTGAATTGAATAAGAAAATGCAAACCTTCTGAGGGAAAGCTTTCCAAAACCCCTGGGACGGTTATTTGTTATACCTTTTTAAGTATACCATTGCTGAATTAAACCTTTAAGATTTAAATATAGACAAGCTATTAGCAAGAATAGCTTAATGACTGTGACGTCATTTTCGAGAGATAACAGTTCCTTTAGGCTTAGTTTTATTTTGGTCAAGACCCTATTTAGTGGACAATTAAGAAACACTACTGCCAACAAGCTGATTTCGGTATTGTACCGGAGTTAGCTTGTTTAATTTTCTTTGTGGACGGCTGTTGTTATAAAAATAGATGTAGCTCTCAATTCTCATTTGTGCTTCTTCGACGGTTCGAATATTATAAGGGTAGAGACCTTCCACTTTTAAGTGTGAGAAGAAACTCTCCATTGAGGCATTGTCATAACAATTGTCTCGTCGTGACATGCTGATTTGGGCTCCAACCTCGTTACAGAGCTCTGTAACACTAAAGCTTTCACGGAGCTCATGGACGAGCCTATGCTTCTCTGGTACACCTCCGCCTTCGTAATGGCCAACCACTTTTTTAGGACAGCATTCTCCATCTCTAAACGTTTGATGTAGCGACTTTCATCCATGTACTGCTCTCTTTTTCCACGATGATCCATAGGTCCAAAATCGCCCATATGATTGTTCTTACGCATCCAATGCTTTAGCCGTCCAATGTCGGCTATCTCTAGTTCCTCTGCCACTTTCTTTTTGGTCATCCCTCTAAGCCGCATTTCAATTGCTCTCTTCTTCGTCTCGAAGCTGTATGAAACGAATGTTTGCCCCTTCTTCGCCATAACAAAAGCACCCCCTATAGGTTTTCATCGGTTGTAACACCAGGGGTGTTTATCCAATGTCCACTATAAGGGGTGCACTCCAATTGGAATGGGGATTTTTGAGTCGTCAGTAACGAGCGCTTGTTCATAAAGCGGAGTCAAAATTCAATTTAGCGAATAACTTGATGTCATTTTGGTGTTGACCTTGCCCTTAGGGGAAAGTGTACAGTGAAATGGCAGCAAGTTCCGATAGCGATGCAACAAGTAGCTCAGTACAAAAGAGAGAACGGAGGAGATCTAGTGCTGTCGATTGGTGAATTCTCGAAAATATGCGAAGTCTCTACAAAAACGCTTCGCTACTACGCGGAGATGGGCTTAATTCAACCGGAGGAGATTAACCCAGAGAACGGTTATCGATATTACTCCATCAAGCAGCTCAAAACAATGCTCTTTATTACTCGCATGAAATCGTATCACTTTTCGCTCGAAGAAATCAAAGCTATTCTGGAGTTGGAAGAGGATGTAGCAGAAGAGAAACTTTGCTCTGTTCTTCATCGAAAGAAAAGAGAAATACAAGATAGGCTGCATGCGATGGAGTACACTTTAACGCAAATGACTAGTGATATTTTAAATTTAGAAAAGGGCATTCCGATTATGGCCTATCTAGATCAAATAAACGTACAACTTGTAGAGTCCCAGCCAATGAATATTTTATATTTACGCAAAATGATGAGTAGGGAAGACTACACTACTGGATATGGTATGTATTTTAACAGCTTGTATGAAAAGATTGCGACTGAACAACTAATGATGCTAGGTTCGCCGATGACAATTTATCATAGTCCAGAATTCAATCCATCAGGGAATGATACGGAATTTGCGATTCCCATTAAAGAAGCGATAAAGGGAACGAGAGTTTTACCTGCTGGTCTTTGTGCAAAGACGGTTTTAACTGGAGCATATGCAGAGTTGACATCGATCTACGCTAGGCTGAGAGAATGGATAGAACATGAAAACTATGAATTGGTGGATTCACCCTATGAAATCTATGTAACCGATCCCAAACAGGGTGCAGCACCTGAGGAGATGGTCACAGAGGTGTATTTCCCTGTAAGGAAAAAAATAGCCGCACGACCTAAGACACTTGAGTCCTGAAGACAAGACACTTTCCTAGATACTTACCACATAAAAATCATCACGGTTAGTGACAGTATAGGAGGTACATATACATGAAAAGAATCGACAATCCAACAGCAGAATGGCAAGTCACTGACCCTAGCCTTTTGAAAATGGATGCCAATAAACTTGCTGAACTCGAACATTTGGTGCAATCCAACTATCAAAATATAAATGGTATCGTTGTTGTAAGAAATGGGTGTATCGCTTACGAAAATTATTTTAATGGCTACAGCCCGAATGATACACATCATGTAGCATCTGTAACGAAAAGTATTCTATCTGCGCTTATTGGTATTGCTGTAGAACAGGGATACCTTAAAAGTGTAGACCAAAAAATATTGGACTTCTTCCCTGAATATGTGCCCGATGCCACGAGTAAGAAAAAACATGAAATCACTATAAAACATCTTCTCACTATGACAGTTCCATATCCATTTGAAGACTGGCGTGAACCCTTAGATAAATTATGCATGCAGCAAGATTGGATAACCTATACGCTGGATATGCTCGGGCAGAACGGGGAGCTTGGCTCCTTTAAGTATTCCACTGCAGGAGCACACTTACTGTCAGCTATCCTTACACGCAGTACAGGGAAAAGTGCTCGTGAGTTCGCCAACATGCACTTATTTTGCCGCATAGGTATGAAAGAAATTCCGAACTATGAAATGGAGTCATTTGGCTTCGAGGACTTGTTCGGGAATAAGGTGAGAGGGTGGGTTCGCGATCCGAATGGCTATTCCACTGGAGGCTGGGGTCTTACACTAAGCACGCGTGATATGGCACGTTTCGGTTTGCTATATTTGAAGCATGGGGTATGGGATAATCAGTCGATCATTCCGCATAAATGGATAGAGGAATCAACGGCGCTGAATGCCAATCATTATGGTTATCTTTGGTGGTTACGAGAGGAGGATGGTGTTCGTGCAAACTTAGCATTAGGGGATGGTGGAAATGTCATTTGCTGCATTCCAGAACTAAATCTCGTTGTAACCATATCATCATCCTTCATGATGAATGCTAATGATAGATGGACATTGATTAAAGAATGCATTGTCCCCGCATGTATATCGTAAATACAAGTTATTACACTTGAAGCATGAGAACCATCCTGATGAAACAATCATAGGATGGTTTTTTAAGCAGTCCCTTGTCCAACTTACTTACGTCAAATGCTCAATGATCGTACGGTAAGCCGTAACTGCCTCATAGTCATGAATGTTAAATACGGTAGGATCAACCCCCGATTTAACGATAACCGTTCGTTCCTTTTGATTCACGTAAATATGCTGTCCGTATATACCTCGTGCCATAAACTCCGTTCCGTCACTGCCTAGTGGAGACCACCATTGATATCCATAACCGAAGAAATCATTAGCTGCTCCTGGCATCAAATCCGCTCTATCGGGTGTGACCGATTCCTTAATCCACTGCTCAGATATAATTTGGCTCCCATTCCAGTTGCCATTATACAAATACAATCTTCCGAACTTAGCGTAATCCCGTAGTGTCGCGTTTATAAAGGTGAATGCTATTTCATTGCCATGTAGATCGGTGCTCCAATAAGCATCCTGCTCCATACCGAGCGGCTTCCAAAGCTTTTCTTCTAAGTAAGTAGAAACATTTGTACCTGTCGTTCTTTCAAGCAGCATCCAAAGCACTTGCGTGTCGACGCTCTTATATTCAAACTGACCTGGCTCCTGTAATTTTGTCAGCTGCTGTACATATTTCGAGATTGGAACAGCTTTTTCACCGAACACGTCACTCAAAAAGGTGTGGATTTCTGCATCCTTATCCATGTAGTCTTCATTGAAGCGTACACCGGATGACATTTGCAGCACATCTTTAATACTAGCCCCGTCAAAGCCGCTTCCTATAAGCTCAGGCAAATACGATGTGACAGGATCAAGGACATCTTGCATAGCACCTTCCTCCATTGCAATCCCAACGAGAGCAGAAACGATCGATTTGGCTACAGACATCGACATGGCGGTCGAATGCTGGTTATAACCATTGTAGTACTGCTCTGTCACAATCGTATCGTCATGAATGACGAGAAATCCGGTAGCAGAAACCTTTTGCAAGTACTCGGCAACGTTACTGCTGCGCCCATCAAATTCATAGTTAATTTCCGTTAGTGGAAGTTCTTTCTTTTCAAACAAAAAGGGTCGCTCTGACGCGTGAATATCGTTCTTAGGCATGATCTTGTCCATATTGCGGAAGCTCCATGCGATATGGTCTTTGTGCAGCATCGCAGCTAATTTGCTTAAATCATAGGAATGATTGTTTTGGTTATTCAATATGATCGAAACCTCCTGGTGCGAAAATGTATCGTGTAAATTATATACTTTTAATTGTATAAAATCGCAAAAATTCAGTGATATTAAAGTACGTTAATTAGCTGTATACTAATAATAAGTATGTAGAAGGGGAATTGATTGTATGCCATTTTTGAGATTTAAGGGATTTGATAAAAGCATTATCGAACAAGTATCACCGGCTATTATTGAGAAATTTTCTAACATTGTTGATATTCCAAGAGAGATTGTGAAAATAGAACTTCTTCATGTGGATCAAATTACTAATTCACCGTTATCGGTAGAAATATATATGTTTCAACGTGAACAAGAAATTCATGATGCCGTTGCTTCTATGATATATGCAAAGGTAAGTGACTATGGATGTCAGCATCCACACATCTTCTTTGTTATATTATCACCTTCGCTTTACTACAAAGAGGGGAAGCCATTGAATGCTTTACCGAAAACATCGGCTTCTATGTAAAGAATAGAGATGAGTATACAAATCACTCGGTATATGGATTCCGACATAAAAGAAGTTATTTCGCTTTTTTATGAGACTGTACATGCCATTAACGCTCGGGATTATTCGTCAGCACAATTAGACGCATGGGCGTCTAAAGACGATCAATTGCATAAAGAACAGCTGTGGACAGAGTCTTTACGTAACAACATCTCATATGTCGCTCATATAAACGGAACAATGGTTGGCTTTGTTGATATGTCCCATAGTGGATATTTGGATAGGCTGTACGTGCATAAAGATTTTCAACGGCAAGGAGTCGCTTCATCATTAGTAAATATGGTTGAGTTCGAGGCCAATAAACTTGCTCTGACGCGGCTGAGCACGGATGCAAGTATTACAGCAAAGCCCTTTTTCTTGAATCGAGGATACCAAATCATGCAAACACAGAATGTTGAGCGAAACGGTGTTACACTAGTAAACTTTAAAATGATGAAACAATTAACGTAGTTAAACATTTTGTCGAAACAGATGACCAATAATCAGTTTACACAAGGAGAAATTATACATGAACGAAAAAGATTTCGATACGATTTATAAGATTATGCAAGATTCCTTTCCTGAATATGAGCGGAGAACGTATGATGGACAGAAGCAGTTGTTAGACGATCCACACTACCGCATCATTTCGAAAGTTAATGACATGAATCAATTGATTGCTTTCATGGCTGTATGGGAATTTTCCATGTTCTGCTTTGTTGAACATATTGCGGTCACCCCAGCTGGGCGGGGAAGTGGTATCGGTGGCAAGTTAATGAGCGATTACATTGGCGAGTCACAAAATCCCGTTATTTTGGAAGTCGAGTTGCCTGAGACGGACTTGGCTCAGAGGAGAATCGGTTTTTATGAACGATTGGGGCTTCACCTCAATGATTTCGGATATGTACAACCATCACTTCAGGAAGGACAGCCGGATGTTCCGCTGCAGGTGATGAGTTACCCTAGGACACTCACTGAGGATGAGTTTTCACAATATAGAGATATTTTGTATAGCAAGGTGTACAAGATAGATAGTAAAAAGGTTGGTACTGATCGATAAGTAAAGAAAACCGTCCTTTGGAGAGAGGACGGTTTCTTTATGCTTTAGGTAGTTTGTCCTTCTTCAGATGTTACCTAGGCTCGATATCTCGCTATTGAGGAGTTTGTGTTAGCCTCATTAATGAGTACAGATTCGCGATCCCTCGTATTTGCATTTCGATGAGCTGATTGAAATACGAACGGATATTTTTAGCCAGTTGTAGGAGGTGTGATGAATCTGTATGTTCCGCTGAAGCAATCGATTGCTTCAATTGGACGGTGTCTTCTGAATAAACAGAGTTTTGCAGTACTTGCAACAGCCTAATTTTAAGCAAGTGTGCCCTGTTATAATGACGATAATGGTTAGTAGGGTCTCTATCTGCCGTCACATAGCCAGCTTGCTCCCAATAGCGGATTGCTGATTTGGAAACCTGCGTTATTTCTGAGACTTCGTTTATAGAGAGTCTTATTTCTTGATGGAGAGCTGGACTTCCTTCTGTATATCGTTGAATATCTTCGATCAGCTTATCCAATCTCATTTTTTCCTCATGCAAAGCGACTTCTCGCTCCCGCACTAACCATAAAGCATCGTACGGCTTCGCTTGATGGAGGCTATGCAGTACCTCCGTAGTTACTTCCATTCCGAAAGCTGGAGCCATTGCTTGAATACACGCCAAATAAGTTTCATGCAAATTCGTATAAACACGATAGCCATTAGCAGATCGTTCAGCAGGGGGAATAAGGCCTTTAGCTTCGTAATTTCGCAAGGTGCTGGTGCTGATCATGAATGTGGACGCCAGTTTTTTAGGACGCATCGTCAACTTGAGCCTCTCCCTTGTATCTAGTAGAACAATAAAGTTAATTATAAGGTTTTGCGCTTGTCCAGTGTAGTAAATCCTTTCACTAATGTGACAAGCAACTGCGAGAGCATCCACTGCCACGTATAGTTATCTTCAACAATAATTTTAACGGTACGATTTCATGGACGAAATAGGAAGTACCATTTAATTCAATCGTAACTCTTCATATTCTGAAACATGAAAAGGGTCAATAATATCTATAACTTTCTTTGTTACTAAATTAACTACTGCTACAAATGATGGATTGATAAAGCAATGAACGCCAGCAGGACAACTAAATTTAAAAGCAACGTAGGAAACCCCTAGATTCCCAACAACTTTTAAACATCCATATCCATTATACATATATCCTGCATTGAATTTTTCAATAAGCTTTTCCCTTACTGGCTGATTCGTTAAAGCGATAGCGGTTGCGACCGTACACGGGTCTAGTGAAAATGCAGCACTATTAATAAATGCATCGAATTGTGAATGCAATTCATTCGTCATGATATCCCTCCATTGCTTATCAGATATTGTCTGATGCTATATTTCTATGCATCTGCCTAAATAATGGTGATACATGATGGATATCAGTAATCAATTTCCTTTCACAAATGATTGTTAATTACTAACTTGAATAGCTACTGATAGACTTGGTATCGTACTTAATTGGAAATCATATAATTTTTCGTGAGTTAGGATCATTGAGTGCTACAAATGTACATAAAGGAGGAGAATGATGGCATCTATTCGAACGGATTTGAAAATAACCAATAATACTCCGCTACAAATGGTACGAATTTGGGTGACGGATACCGATAATTATGACTGGGATGGGGTATCAAGGCCTGATCATAATTTTCAAAATGTAAGTCTTGCAGCCTACAACAGCCGTGAGGAACGTGAAGAGCTTAACTATTGGGCAAGTTCAGCGTGGTATACCCTCCATATGCAATTTCAAAATGGCGATACCATTTCATTCCGAAATGATCAATACGATGCCCGCCATGATCATAAACGGGAAATTACACTACATGGTGAAAGTGCAGGCAAATACATTGCGACGCAAGTTTCCGGAGATAATTGGAACAAGATTACGATATCACTGCGTTTGCCTACTAACGGATGGATGGATAAAATAGCGGGAAATCCATTATTGTCTGAGCTTAACATTCCTGGTACACATGATACTTGTGCCTTATATGGTGGGGACTTGGCCATTTGCCAGACACAGACGCTCAGAGAGCAGTTGGATGCTGGTATTCGATTCATAGACATTCGATGTCGCCATATTGAGAATCGATTTGCAATTCACCACGGTATAATGTACCAGCATTTAATGTTTGGCGGTGGAGTCAGAGATGTATGTCTGAAATTTTTAGAAGATCATCCGCGAGAGACGATTATTATGTCGGTAAAACATGAATACGACGATGCGGATGACACGAGAAGCTTTGAAGATACGTTCCGCTGGTATTTGGAAGGCAATGAATCGATGTGGTATTTAGATGAGAACGTTCCAAGATTAGATGAGGTGCGGGGGAAAATTGTGCTGCTTCGCCGTTTTAAGTCCAATCTTTCTCTAGGTGTAGATGCAACGGCATGGAAGGATGATGCAACGTTCTCGATTGAGAGCTCTTATGCTGTTCTTCGGATTCAAGATGAATACAAAGTACCAACCGTATTTCATATCGGTAGTAAGTGGAATCATGTCAAATCACTTTTGGATCGTGCTGTAGATGGTGTACACACAGACTGGTATCTCAATTTTACATCTGGGACATCCGCTGGTGCCTATCCTTATACGGTTGCAGAAGGTAGCCCTGGTATTGAAGGTCTTAATTCCCGTATGTACAGTTACTTGGAGCAAACAGCGTCGAAGAGAATAGGTACGATAATTATGGATTTCCCGAACAAACCGATCCCAAGCTTAGTGCAAAGAATCATTGCGACTAATAAATTTTCAGTCTAACTGTCTCTAGAACGAATCTGAATATCTCCTTTAAAAGCCGCCGTTAGGCGGTTTTTTCATTGTGCATGAGCCAAGTTGATATTCTCAATGGAGGATAGATCAATAGGTAAAATACTTAAACTTCATTTGTACATCCATTCATATGTTGACGTACAAGTAAATAGTGTATATATTGTATATATACGATAGTTAATCGATTAACATAAACCAGGTGGTAGAACATGAACATTATTATTTCCAATGCATCCGGCGATCCGATTTACATGCAAATATTGAACCAGATCAGACAGAGTATTTTAAGTGGGGAATTGCAAGCCGGTGATAGCCTTCCGTCGATTAGGCAGCTAGCTAAAGATTTGCAAGTAAGTGTCATTACAACGAAACGCGCCTATGAAGAGCTGGAGAAAGAGCAGCTTATCGATTCCGTGGTAGGCAAAGGTTGTTTCGTATCAGGAGCCAACAAAGACTTTATTCGGGAGCAACGAATGAAACGATTAGAAGAGAAGCTATTGGAAGTCATCCAAGACAGCAAAGAATTAAACATGAGTCAGCAAGATGTAATGGAGCATCTGACACTATTGTTCGAGGAGGATCAGACATCATGAATGCAATCGAATTACGTAATCTAACGAAAATATACCCTCAATTTACGGTTAACAACGTATCTTTGGATGTGAAGCGAGGGTATATTACCGGACTGATTGGACCAAATGGCGTCGGTAAAAGCACTTTAATTAAAATGATGCTCGGTATGGTTCGCCCCGATTCTGGCAGCGTAAAAATATTAGGGTATGACATGCCTAAACAGGAGATCGACATTAAGCAGCGCATCGGTATCGTGTCAGATGATTGCTTTTATTATGAAGATGTTTCGATTCGTGATATGAAGCGTATAATTGCTCCGTTCTATAAGAAATGGAATGAACAAAAGTTTAATCGTTATTTGGAAAGATTCGAGCTGTCGCCCAAGAAGAAGATTGGACAGTTGTCCAAAGGGATGAAGATAAAGTTTGCGCTTGCCGTGGCTCTATCTCATGAGGCAGAGCTGCTCATCATGGATGAGCCGACCTCTGGGCTTGATCCTGTGTTTAGAAGAGAATTACTTGATCTACTTGCGGAGATGATGCAGGACGAGCGAAATACAATTATTTTCTCGACCCATATTACAACGGATTTGGATCGTATTGCTGATTATATTAGTTTCGTTAACCGTGGGGAGCTCGTATTTAGTGAACCGAAAGATGAAGTGCTTGATAGGTACGCAATAGTGAAAGGAGACAGGCAACTGCTTGATTCGGACATTCGAAAGAAATTTGCTGGGGTGCGTGAGACGGCTTTCGGATTTGAAGGATTAGTGGAGGATAGGCATGCGGCCGAGCAATTATTTGGCAATTACGCTGTATTTGAAAAAGCATCCTTAGAAGACATTATCTATTACAACGCCAAAGGAGGCCGCGTTCATGCTTAACCTACTTCGTAAAGACTTCATAGCGGCAAAAACATCTTTAGCAATGAGTATCTTAATTTTTACAATATTCTGTATATTTTTTATGAAAAAAGAAATGTCTATGCATTTTGTCGGTATCATTACAGCCTTTTCCACAATTAGCAGCCTTACGCTTAACGATACTAAAAATCATAATCATCATTTTCTAGTTACATTACCTGTCAGTCGCAAACATATTGTGCAGGCCAAATATGTGATATCTCTCATTTGTATCATTATTGCAGTACTTGCTTCTTATATTGTTCACTCGCTAGTGAAAATAGCCGTTCCTGGGTACATCACCGTAGATTACAGCATGATAGATATTTTGGTTCCTATTGCGATTGTGCTTGTTCTAGCTTCCGTATACTTGCCGCTTTTTTACAGCTTAAGTGAAAAAGGGGCGCCTGTGTTAAATGTTATATTTCTATGCCTATTTCTTATAATGGCAGATCCCGTAGCTCAGACCATTCACAGGGCATCTCTAAATGGAATTAATTATCCACTCGTATATGGATCATTATGTAGTACCTTAATATTGTTTGCTGCATCTTGTTATGTAACGGTATATCTGTTTACGAAGAAGGACTTATAACATAGAAGTAAATGCTACTGTAAGGCTAAAGATTCATATAGAAGGTAACGGTATAGATAATAAGTAAAGGAGAGCTTGTCCTATGAAAATGAAAACTATGCAATGGATACAATTCATATTTGCTGGGTGGGCAACCATAGTACTAGGATTGTTCCTCGCTACTTGTTCAGCCGCAGTAGCTGAGCAGGTGTTTGGGTTGCCAAGGATGGGTCAACAATGGGTTCAAGCCATCGTAATGACTGCGCTTATTGTTCCGACTATTTTATATTTGTATCGATATGTGTATCGGATAACTGGAGTTAAACCTAGAACACTGGAATATTCGTGGAAAAAGTTATATCACTTGTTTACAGGCATGTTCTTTGCAATAGCGCTCGCTGCGGTGGGTTTCATTATACTCAGTACTCAAGGATTAATAGCCAATGTACAATGGCATGCACCTGATCAGTGGTTTGCTGCGCTGTTCATAAATATCATTATCGCTTTCTTATACGAAGCTTTCCCAGAGGAATTGGGACTGCGAGGATTCCTATATGATGTGCTGCGTGATCGATTTGCCACATGGCTGGCTATACCATTGCAAATGCTGCTATTTATCTCTGTTCCTATATCGGTAACTCTGCTTCAAGTTCTCGTTGGAATGGCTCCGGGCAACAGTATTCATATGGGTTACATCATACTCATTTTAAGCTTTGGACTTGTGTTGCAATTGGTTCGTCTATGGAGCGGGAACATATGGGCATCGATTGGATTTCATCTTGCGTATTTAGAAATAATGAGATTTATTGTCATGGCCAAGGCATATGGCTCACCACCGATGATAACTTTTGATGAATCCATGCCAGGGACTATAGGCATGATTCCTCTAGTGGTGATTATTGGAGGCAGTGTTGTATCCCTCGTAATATTGGGGGTTAAGCTATTCGTACAGAAAAGGATAATGAAGCGAGATGATTCTCTTACAAACTAAATAAATGAATGTATGATCATTATTAACTATTTAAATAAAGCTTCTGAGTCTACTGCTATAGCATTTTTATAGCTTATCCATTTTAGGAATTTCCACGATATTGGCACTAAGCAGTGTTTCATTGGTTGATGCAAAGCCAAGTGTTAGCTCAATTCAACAACCAGACACTGTAGTGGCACAGTTGAATCAAAAATTAACAGTTACGTCTGCTTCCGTTTCCCAGAATGAAAACAAACGATTAAGTAGAGAAGAATTTGATAAGTTGTATAACGGAAAGGCGAACATTACAATTGATGAATGTTATCGACTCTATCAATTACAAGATATGGCCAATTTAGATCCAAAGTTTAAGCAAGATTTGAGAGAGGAAGCAGCAAAGAATGGCAAAGCAGTACATTCTAAAAAATACACATGGAACACAATAGAAGCATCGTCGATGAAGTTTTCAAATGGGGACAACTATGTGCGTATCCATTTTTACGAGGTAGATTCAAAACATAGTAAAAAGCAGAATGAGTATAAATATTACCCAGCTAAAAAGATGCGGCAAATAAAAAACCACAAGAAAACGTACTTACTTGGTATGGCAAGGATAAGTCTTACAGCATCTTTACGAATGCGGATAATCCTTTGACGAAGGAAGAATTGATAACATTCTCAGAAACAATGATTGGTAGAAATTAAATTGTTTTTACTTAAGAAAAGTCCGTTTAGGCGGGCTTTTTTTATTTTGAGTAAGCTGCAGCAGCTATTTTTTTATATCCAGAAATTACTGGACTTTTCATAGGGCTGCGGGTATATTTATGTCACGAAATAAGTCTACGATTTCCCCGATGAACGTTTTACCACAACTTCTTCCTATCATCACAAAAAGATTTGGAGGTATGATGTATGAAAAGTATATTTCCCAGAAGAATAGGTACAATTAACATGACCGTGAGGCCCAAGAAAGGGTTGAACCTATTTGTAGTCCTTCTCCTTATATCTACGATGCTGCTCCCGATCACAGCTAGTGCCGCTTATTTCAACACCTATACGACTGTCTCAACGCTTGAAAATGCGAATGGTGGAAATTCCGCACAGGCATTTGCCGTGGGTTCTACTTATACCTATACCGTTAAAGTTGCCAATGGCAATGCCAAGCAGGTCATTTACCGTACGAATATGACCACAGGTGCGACGAATCTTATGACAAACGGTGACACCGGTACGACCTACACGACTAACCTATACCATGCCAACGATATGGTACTTAGCACGATCAACGGCGAACTCTATATGTTTATTATCACGATGAAAGCTGGCAATATGAGTCTTGTAAAACTGAAGTATGTAGGCTCCACGTATTACCAAGTTGGTGACTATACGATCAAACTAAATGGTACGGATAAGGCAATGTCAGGTGTAAAAATCCTCAGTAAAGATGCCAACAACATTACGTTTCTTTTCAAAACAGGACATAATTTTTACAAAGGAACTATTCCGCTAACTGCCAACAGTGGGACGATTAATCTATCAACTGCCTTTAGTATAAATACACAAAATGCACTCGTTAACGGCAGCCCTTTATCAAACATCGGCTCCTATGTATTCCAAGGATTCGGTCTTTATAAAGATACAATCTTTGTACCGATGACATATAAAAATGTCAGCATTGTACTTGTTTATCGTAATGTAGCAAGTGCTTCGGGTACGATTCAAGCAGATAATAATCTTTCATTCCGCATTACTTCCTCTACCTATCCAGAATTATTTGAAATTGAAGGTGTCGGAGTTGCCCATGGTGATAAGCTCTGGTTTAATACGAATCGAAAAAAGACATCGACGGACCTGTTGCATGACGGAGTGCACTATTTCAATGATTTCAACGCTTCCCAATTCATCCAATAAAGTTACGGCATTTATGTGAAACGAAGACAAAGGTATTCGGAGCCATCCTAGCTTTCTAAAACCTCCTATTTGTCTAGGAGGTTTTTAATCTATATCTACTTTAGAAATATCGCAACCATCCATTTTAATAGAGGTGAATTGTAATGATCGAAAAATTGTATTGGCTTCCAGCAGGCAAAGTTTCCTTGGATTGTTCCATACTTAATCAAACGGTACGGCCAGGTCAGATAGTGACCATCCCAATTTGGTCTTTTTTATTGGTCACTCAGGACGGTCCGATCCTATTTGACACGGGAATGCCTGAATCCTTTATGAACAACCCCGATTATTTTAAGGGTACTTTATACGAAGGACGAATCATTCCGCTAATGGAGCGTGATGATCATATTGTCTCTGTGCTAAAAAAGGCAGGTTACTCACCAAGTGATATGATCGCAGTGATCAATTCGCATCTTCACATGGATCATGCTGGAGGTAATCCTTATTTTCCTGATACACCGATTTATATTCAACAGCAGGAATGGGAAATGGTTAGACAGAGGAACTCTGCATATGCGCCTCCAGAATGCTTGCTGCCAAATCTGAATTACAAGATTGTAGAAGGTGATACTGAACCGTTCCCAGGGTTACAGCTTTTGTCTACGCCTGGACATTCACCTGGGCATCAATCCGTGCTTGCGACAACGATGAAAACAGGTCCTATTTTATTAACTGTAGATATGGCGTATACGCGAAGCAATTATGAAGAAGGGACCCCATTTTTTACGTACGATCATAGGCAGGCCAATCAATCTATTGAGCGAATCAAACAGAAAATGGAGGAAATACAGCCGAACATCATTTTCTTTGGTCATGATATTGACCAAGGAAAGGTACAGGAAGTATATCCAAAATTTTATTAATTAGGAAGAACATTTGTAAAGGAGAAATGTTTCTATTCTCACTTGCAACTACATCCTTAGAGATGTTAAGAACGTTCGTGCTGATCGACAGATGATAGAAGTCCATAACGATTTACCGGTCTGCCCACGCTGCCGTATCGGATATCAAGGCGAACAGATCCTGATTGAACCAAATATTCTAAATAACGGCGGGCAGTTACCCGCGCCAAACCCACACCGTCAGCTACTTCTTCCGCAGTTAAAAAGGAACGCTGGTGCTGGAGCAAATGAATGACTTGTCGCATGGTACTTGATTGCAAGCCTTTCGGCAATGTCGCCCCAGCATCTAATACAAAGCCCGTAGTCGTGCTGCGTAAAATCGCATCCAGTTCTGCCTGTGTAATATGGCGCTCTTCGTGCAGCGCCTGACGATACGCTCGATATTGCTCCAGTGCCGCCGCGATACGCTCGAACTTAAAAGGCTTGATAACGTAGTCGAAGACACCTTTTTGCATAATGTTTTTCACTGTAGGCAGATCTTTAGCCGCAGTCACCACTATAACATCGACAGGAAGGGCTTCAGCCCGAATTTGCCGAAGGGTTTCGACGCCATCCTGTACAGGCATGAACATATCAAGAAATACGAGGTCGGGCTCTAAGTCCCGCACCAATTTCAAACCTTCCACACCGTTTCCAGCGATGCCCTCAACACGAAATCCAGTCACATTTTCAACAAACTGGCGGTTCACTTCTTGCACCATCGGATCGTCTTCAATGAGCAAGACACGGTACTCATTTATTTGAGGTTGCCTCTTATTCATGGATTTTGACTCCTTTCACAAGCGCATCATCTTACCTAGTTATACATAGTTACATGGTTATCCATTGCAGATTAAGATGCATCCTCATTCATCGGAAAGATGATAATCATGGATGTTCCGTTTCCAATAGAGGAGTGACAGACAAGCTCGCCGCAGCCTTTTTCAATGATGTTGCCAATTAAGTACAAACCGATGCCGCGCCCGTCGACAGCTTTAGTGGAAAAACCTTTTTCAAGCATATGCTGCTGTGTACATTCGTCCATTCCGTTCGCGTTGTCTTCGACCATAATCGACAGCACTTCATCATCTTGTTCTATGCTGACTACTATTTCTTTACATTCGCGTTCAGACAACTCCAAAGCATCGAAAGCGTTTTCAATTAAGTTTCCGAGCAGCAGCACAAGATCGTGTCGATCCAACTTCGGTGGAAATTGTGTCAATCCACTACGCTTGTCTAATTCTACGTGAATACCAAGTTCTTGACCACGTGAAATTTTGCTGAGCAGCAGTCCGCCGATCCCTTCATCTGAAAAGCGTTCTTTAACGAAGGAAAGCAGTTCTTCCTGCCGTTCAGATACCTCGAATAAATAATCGAGTGCTTGTTCGTAATGTTCGAGCTGAATAAGGCCTGCTATCGTATGGAGTTTATTCATATACTCATGATTTTGGACGCGCAGCGCATCGACAAATGCCTTAACACCTGTTAATTCTTCCGCCATGTGGGCTAGTTCCGTTCGGTCTTGGAAAATAGCAATTGCTCCGACAGTCTGGCCCTGCACGGTAATAGGAATACGATTGCTCCAAATCACCGCGTTGCGCACGATGAGCTCTCGATTATAAATGGGCTGCTGCAACGTCAAAATTTCAGGAAGCCTCGTATCTGGAATGACATCACGAATGGGCTGGCCAACTGGATTGCCTTCGATATCAAAAATTTGCTTCGCACGCTCATTAAAAATAGTGATGCGCTCTTTGTTGTCTACTGCGATAACACCCTCGTGCATCGCTTGAAAAGCAGCTGTGCGTTCTAATAAGATGCGCGCGATCTCTTGCGGTTCCAAATTGAACATTTGCCGCTTAATATTTCGGGATAGCTGCCACGCCCCAAGCAATCCGAATAGAAGGGCGAGCATGAGCGTTGCCGCAATGGGCCCACGTTGTTCCCAAATCATCTGGTTGATGCTGGGCAGCAGCAAGCCAGCCATAACAACACCTACTTGATGATGCTGCACATTCATGATTGGCACATAAGCCCGCAGCGCGGGACCAGCTTCGCCTCTTACTTTAGATATGTAAGAATGCTCCGCGAACGCGGGCTCCACGTCTTTATCATCCGTAATAGACTTACCGATCCGATCCGTGATCGGATGCGAATAGCGAATTCGGTCCATATTGAGCACGACGATATAAGATACTTCATTAATCATTCGGATATTTTCCGTTTCGTAGGCGATGTCTTGTGCTGCTGCTACCGGAAGCTGGACCTTTTCTCGGATATGCGGCTGTTCTGCAACGGTTCGCGCTGTCGTCATTAATCGGCGACCAAGCTCATCCTCGGTCATACGTGTCATAATGCCTACGACGATGATGCCGCCTATTAAGAGAGAGAACGAAGTTAGACCAAATGCAAGTAGTGCAATTTTACCATATACAGGCAAATTGCGTATGTATCGCAAGTGGCGAATGTTGATTTGGTGCATGGCTAGTTTCGCTCCCTACCATTTACGTCTTTCTATCATTGTGAAATAATAAATGGAAATAATCAACAGGGAAGGGGAGAAAAAATGAGATCTTTCGTTACTATTGGGTTATTTGTACTTGTTGGTCTCATTGCTGCTATATTAATCGGTTTTCCACTCCATACGTCCAAACCATTGCCTTATGATGCAGAACAAGCGGGGCTCAAAGATCGCATTGTCATTAAGTTTAATCATGTTGTTGCTGAAAACACGCCCAAAGGGTTGGCCGCAGAACGATTTGCCAAGCTCGTTCGCGAGCGATTGAGTGATCGGGTTGAAGTGCAAGTATACCCGAATGGAATCTTATATTCAGACAAGCATGAGCTAGACGCTCTTAGTCGAGGGGACATTCAAATGATTGCGCCGTCTTTTTCGAATCTAACCAATGCATTTCCAAGTTGGAAAGCTTTTGATCTGCCTTTTGCTTTTCCTAATCAACAAGCGGTAGATGAAGCGTTACAAGGAGAGATTGGCAAGCAGTTGCTTGGTGAACTGACCAATGCAAATATGAAAGGCATTTCCTTTTGGAACAATGGATTCAAGCAGGTAACAAGTGCCCAGCGGCCATTAATTCATCCTGCAGATTTCGCGGGTCAGACGTTCCGCATATTGCCGAGCGAAGTGTTGGAGCAGCAGTTTCATGCATTTGGCGCGCAAACGTCCATGATGCCCTTCACGGAGGTGTACCACAGCGTAGTACGAGGTGATGTCGATGGACAGGAAAATACGATTTCGAACATATATAGTAAACGTCTCTATCAAGTACAGCGGTATATGACGATCAGCAATCATGGCTATTTAGGATATGCGGTTATCGTCAATCGCTCGTTCTGGGAGGGGCTTCCTGCAGATATTCGACGAGAACTAGAATTGATATTAGCAGAGACGACCGAATGGAATCGGGTGCTTGCTCAGCAGTTAAATGACCAGCAGCTTATGCACATTAAAAAGAGCGGTCTGATGGATATTCATCAGCTGACTATTGAGGAAAGAGAAGAGTGGTTAAAGAAGTTAGCCCCCATTTACGAGCAGGTGGAGCAAGAGGTTGGAGCTCCTTTACTGGCCCAAATTAAGTCACTTCGACATAAATATGATACACACAGTCCATAATGGCGTGGAAACTTTAATTTCTTAATCAACGTTCATAATTAACGATATAGATGCACAACAGCAAGACCAAAAAGACCAATATGACCACATTATTGATTGGAACCGCTTTCTTTTTTACAATGAGGACACAAATTCACATTTTCTTCACATTGTAGAACTTGACAAGAAAGGGTGTTCCTCTTGAGAATCAATTTTAAAAATTTGACGGTCCAAGTAGTAATCGCCATAATTATTGGGATTTTGGTCGGTCATTTCTTTCCAGCCTTTGGTGAGAAGCTCAAAGTGCTCGGAGATGTCTTTATTAAGTTGATTAAAATGGTTATCGCACCAATCGTTTTGTTCACCGTTGTGAATGGTATTGCCAGTATGGGGGATATGAAAAAAGTTGGCCGCATCGGCGGTAAAGCACTGCTATATTTTGAAATCGTTACAACCATTGCGTTGGCGATCGGACTTATCGTAGTCAACGTCATCAAACCAGGTGAAGGGTTTGACACAGCTGCTGTGCAAGGCGACGTAAGTACATATGTACAAAAGGCAGAGGAAGGCAATCAGACCATGATGGAATTCGTCGTTTCTATCGTGCCTGAAAATGTAGTTGCAGCGTTGGCAAGTGGCGACTTGCTGCCGATCTTGTTCTTTGCGGTATTGTTCGGCTTGGCGTTAACAGCTATGGGCGAGAAAGCAAAGCCAGTCATCGACTTATTTGATCGGCTGTCACACGCATTTTTCAATGTCGTCAATATGATTATGAAAGTGTCTCCCATTGCAGCATTTGGTGCAATGGCGTACACGATTGGCAAGTTCGGTATAGGCTCCTTAACAAAACTAGGTTTGTTGATGACTTGCGTGTACATTACGATGTTCTTGTTTGTAGTATTTATTTTGGGTGGTATCGCAAGATTGTATGGCTTCCGTCTATTCAAATTTATTCGCTACATTAAAGATGAAGTATTGCTCGTACTTGGTACATCTTCTTCGGAATCGGCACTGCCGCGCATGATGGATAAGCTGGAGAAGTATGGTTGTTCGAAGTCCGTTGTTGGTTTAGTTATTCCAACGGGTTACTCCTTTAACTTGGATGGAACATCCATTTACTTATCTATGGCTGCTATTTTTATAGCACAAGCTTACGGTGTTGATCTTAGCGTATGGGAGCAGCTTGTATTGCTCGGAATTTTGATGCTCACGTCTAAAGGTGCTGCAGGGGTAACTGGTTCAGGCTTTATTACACTTGCCGCAACGCTGGCAGCGTTCCCGACGATCCCAATTGCCGGTCTAGCTATCTTGATTGGCGTAGATCGCTTTATGTCTGAGGCACGTTCAATTACAAACTTGATCGGAAACGGCGTCGCTACGGTTGTCGTGGCCAAAATGGAGAAAGAATTCCATCCACCTGCAGAGTATGCAGCTGATAGTGACTTTAAAAATCGTGCAGTTATTGCCAATACGCCAGTAACAGAAGCAAAGTAGGAAATACATAAAGCCCCCATACCACGTTACAGTGGATGGGGGCTTTATGCATGCTGGTTCCTATAAAGGTAGTGTGAAACAGACGTACTACTTCCTAATTGTACTCGCATTCTTTCGATGCAATAGTACACTTATCGATGCTTTGGACAAAAGTGCAGTTACTATAACGAGAGATTATCCATTTTCGATGGATTTGGACAAACGTGCATTTATTTTTCTTGATTATGCAATTGATATCGATAACTAAACCGAAATAACTGCATTTTTGTCAATATTACTCCGAAAAAGGATATTTTCGGAGTAAATAACTGCACATTTGCACATTTGTCACTCGGCTAAGCTAGAAGCTTATAGGAGTAGCGTTCACCATCGTATCCTACGGAAATGTTCATCTAAATCGGATATACTTCATACCGACCTTCTTTGTAGGCGCGTGGAATTCAATCCCTTATAATAGCTGTTTTTTCAGTAACTTTAAATAACTTTAAATAACCAGTAGGGTATTCATCAATTCCTTAGTGAATGGCTCGGTGAACCGTAAGCGTTCATTTTCCTGTATAATTTGACCTTCCTTCATGCGCCGTTCTAGCCAATCGGTAATCCATCCTGGCGCATAGCCACCTTGCCCAAATTCACCGCCGAAGGCAATCATTTGGTCATACATTTTCAGATATTGCTCGCGATTCGTATTTGGATATGACTTTGTATATAACCAAAACTGTACATCATACATCAAATACGATAATTCATCTGCATGAAAGGAAAAATGTCCTTTTTCTTCAACAACTTTTGTACAAATCGCACGAATTTTCATTTCAATTTGGTCAACCTCTGATACTTGTGAACATAGCTCCTCCAGCAAGGGTGAGAACTTCCCGTGGGCTACTTTGTAAAGTGCCTCTGTCTTGTCCTCCTCGGAAGTATCATATTCCTCTTCACTTACAAGTCCACAAATAAAGGCTTCAAAATTATCAGCTAAAAATGTAATTTCATAATCATTTTCCTGATCAACATGAACGACCTCAGGCTCGCCGTCTCGCCCGCATGCTCGGTAGTCTAACATGACTACGTCATGTCCTGCTGAAGGGCAGTCACAAATAACGATGCCGATGTCGGGATAGCCCCATTCTTCGATCATAAACGGACTGCCGAGCTCTCCGCAAAGGGAATAACTTTTCTCTCGGCCAATGCCCATAATGCCTGTAATGGCAATATGATCCTCAGCCCAAGAAGTTGCTTCCTCTGTTGGGAAGCAGGTGTTCTTAGGAATTCCTCCATTCTGCTGCTTCATCAGTGTGATGTAAGAGGAGGGGAGCTTGTATCCTAACTCATCTTCGATTGAATGGATCATCTCAACAGACGGAGGATCAGAGAGATAAGATTGTTTCGCATATTCACTATCCTCCCAAAAATCATCTAAGGAAATATTCGCAAAAGGAATATTATCTGCTGTTGACCCGTGCGATTCAATAGCATGTTTTCGCTTCGCGGCAATCCGAAGCTCTTCTCGCTGCTGTTTTTTAGCCTTTTGCACACTTAATGTTAACAAATATTCGATGTTCGGATCACCAGCTTCAAGTTCATCAGCGGAACGCAGAGCCTGAACCGCGTCTTCAAATCTTCTTAGATGAAATAGGGCAAAGCCAACCCGATAATGCCACAGTGAATCTTGTTGTCCTTCTTCAGCAATTTTATCGAATTGTTGGAGTGCCTCTTCATAAAGGCCCAAATTGTTATAGGCTCTTCCTATTCGACTAAAAGCCTCATAATCCCATTCATTCTCGGGAATGGACAACAATGTATCCACGATATACTGATGTTTGTCTTCTTCATGCCATTGATTGAATTGTTCAATAAGGGATTGATCCATTGTATCCTCCAACATTGTAATGGTTAAAAAGTTCACGATATAAACCGGATAATCATGCAATACATCTATTAGAGTAAATCATGCAAGAGATACTAAACTTAATAGGCATGCCGTACGAGTTTTGTTTTTAGCCATATCGTATATGTTCAGCTGAAATAGTCCCTTTGCACAGTTCCATAAATGTCTCAGCAATAGGCACAGCATCCTCATAACCTAAATTTCCTGAGTGAGTTACGAGAATAGGATATTCATCTTGATGCTTGTCTGTTCTCATGTCCCATGCATAATGATGGCCGCATCCATCCATGGCAAATGGTACAGCTCCAGGCATATACTCGGGAAATTCATAGGCAAGCATCATGGACCTCAACTCATCAGCGCTAAAAAATTGAAAATGCCTTTCCCCATTGCTGAACTCACCGCCATTGGAATAACGAAGCAACTCTATGTAAGCAGTTGGTAATCGTTTGTTCGGAATGTTCCATTTTGTAGGATGGAAGGGTTGGTACCGTTTATGTAGGGGATCTGTTACTGGAAAAGGGTTGCGCTGTCTTTCTATGATTTCCTGAATTTCGTGCTCGGATAGAGGTTGATTCCAAGTATGTATAAAGCGTTCTAATTGTTGTTCTGACAATTCGGGACACTTGTGGTAACACCTTTCGAAAATAGCTTGCCATACCATGTCGCAGCTCCTCCTAGCAGGATATATTTGGAATTTTTATCGACTAACTGCAATAGGTAAAACTGTATTCAGAGTAGTGCTGTAAACGAACATATGAATAGAATTGTATATTATTTTAACGTAAATCGATTGACGATAAAATCCCACTATTATACTATATCAAGAATCCTCATATGTAGGGCACTTAATAAAATGGGATTAAGCTGGGTAAGTATATGGAGGAGGCAGGACTATGTACAATGAAGAGCACAGAACCCATGCTGGAAGAAGGCAGGCTTGTACAGCATGTTTATAAAGAAGGTAAGTATGAGGATCTTATTCATTATGGAGTTATAAATACTGGAATATAAAAACGATACAAGTATATTTACTCCTTCTACATAAGTAGGGGGAGTTTTTTGTAATTCAGCGTCTTATATGTAATTACTGATACAAAAATAAAAGGGTCTTTTCTATGGAAATAGGTTGACATCACCAAACTACAGATGTAGTATTAGCTTGTAACTACAATTGTAGTTTAAAAATCAGAATGAGGTAGAAAGGAGAAACACAACTATGAACACAGCATCAAAAGCAGCAGTTGCAGTACTAAGCGGAGTCTTATTGTTCGGCTCCACCTTGCACTTTACAGCAGGGGTAGCAGCGAATAAGGCTGCGCAGCAAAAGCCTGCTAAAAAAGAAGACAAATCAACCCAAGCTATTCCGGAAGAAGACAAAAAGTTTATTGAAAATGAATTGAAAAGAGTAAAGGAGTTAAGCGAGAAGTCCGGTGATATGTTTATTCTGTATCATAAATACAAAGTATTGAATAGCGGACTTGATCTAAGCTTCTGGGGAGGGATGCATTCCTACAAAACGTATGAGGACTATATGAAAAAAGCCTCTACGCTGAAAGGCTCAATCTTGCAGCAGCCTTCCAATTTACCAAAGGGCTATACGTTTTCAGAAGCATCAATCGAAGGCCCGACGGAAGGGAAGTTCGTTGCTGAAGCGAGAGCCGAAGGCAAGAAAAGTGGAAAACCGCTCTATACAAAGAAGATAGATTGGAAAGAAGCCGCAAGTATTCGTCTGAAATATACGAATGGCAAAGATACTATTGCTCTTTCTAAGTTTATATTAGACAAAAATTCCACGAAGAAAAAAGGATATTACGAAGATGAGCTCCCGAAACATATTTATCCTAAATATGTGTACTGGCAGGATAATACGTATGGCTACAGTATATCCACAACATTTGATATGTCAAAAAAGAAAAAGATCGAAATTTTGAAAAAAGCAATCAAGAAAAAATAGTTATAAAGATGCTGCATGGTACCAAATATATGGCAACTTTTCTCGACTAAATAGGTTGACATTACTAAACTACAAATGTAGTATCTAATATATAACTACATACGTAGTCTGAAAATTGTCTACACGTAATCTGAGAAAATGGACCGTGGAGGTTTCACAAATGCAGCACATACCATCCATTACCGATGCAGAACTAGAAGTTATGCGTATTTTATGGACAAATCCAAATCGTCTGTCTAGCGAAATCGTAAAAATAATGGCGGATCGAATGCAATGGAGTCCGAATACAACTCGAACGCTCTTGAACCGTTTGGTGCAGAAAGAAGCAGTTGGGGTGAAGCTAGATAATAGTGCAAAGCGTTTTCAGCTATTTTATCCGCTCATTAGCGAGCAGGAATATTTGCGAGCTGAAACTAAATCTTTTGTTAAAAAGCTGTATGGCGGATCATGGAGGCCGATGCTGGCCCACTTTTTAGAAGATGAAAAATTGAATACCCAGGAGATTGAGGCATTGAAAGCTTTATTTGACGATAATGGCAGCGACAAACAACAAGAAAAGAGAGATAGATGATGGGTTCTTCCTTATATGCAAGTTTATTGTCCATTTTCGAGTGGGTCATTCAGGCATCCTTCATGGCAAGCATATTAGTTATATTTGTACTCGTTTTGCAATTTATAATGAAAAACAAACTGGAAGCGAGATGGCACTATTTACTGTGGATGCCTGTCGTCATCCGTCTGCTGCTCCCATGGGCACCAGAATCATCGCTAAGTGTATACAATATGTTCGCACTGGAAAGTATTGCGCCTAGTGTGCATGAGCGAGTTCAAGATTCAGCGAGTTGGCATCATTGGCGGAAGGACACGCGAGGGATCTTGGAAGATGGCGTTTATGCTCAAGGGCTTTCCAATATCGAAATAACGGATGGAACAAATGAGAATCTTTTATCTGGGATGGGGCAAGAAGATGCTTCATGGTGGAGCATTGTCAAGCAATTCGGATTCATAAATATGCTGATGGTGATATGGTTTGCAGGCGTTATGATACTAACTATAAAGACCGTAGTTGATCAATTTCGCTTAAAACAAGCGCTTCGTGCAGGCCGAGCCATTGACACTCCTTATTTATCGTCATTATTTCAGGAGACGAAGCAGTTATTGAATGTACAACGAAACGTTCGCTTCGTCGCCTCAGAGCAAATTCCCGGACCAGCAGTGGTTGGCTTACGAAACCCTGCGATCGTTATATCACCCAGATTGCTTGTAACACTACAAAGGGATCAGCTGCGCTATATTCTCGTGCATGAATTTGCACATATTAAGCGCTGGGATGTGGCTGTCAATTGGATGATGCACTTCCTACTGATTCTCCATTGGTTCAATCCGCTCCTATGGCTTGCTGTTCACAAAGCAAGGCAGCATCAAGAGCTTGCGTGTGATGCATGTGCACTGGATCGATTGAGTCCGCAGCAAAACCATGCCTACGGGCTAACGATTCTCCACGTGCTGGAGCATTTTACTGGGCATCATCAGCAGCCAGGGGTTGCTGCTTTGTCTGCCACTCATAAACAAATGAAAAGGAGACTTATCATGATTAAACATTTTCATAAAAAATCATATAAATTATCTATTCTAGGATTAACGATGCTTCTTGCGCTTGGCAGCGTATCATTGGTTAATGCTAAAGAAAGCCATACAGGCCATACACCACAACCAGCGATTGTTTACCCTGAGGGAGTAGATTCTGCGCAAGAACGTGCGAGCTATAAGAAAGCAATAGACGAAGCTAACCGAAAATCCGCTGAAGCAGCCAAATCCATACCTGCGGAGCATTTAAAGTTTATTGAAGACGAGAAAAATAGAGTGAAACAACTACATGAACAAACAGGCGACATGTTTGTTTTGTATCATAAATACAAAGACATCAATAGTGGACTGGATCTAAGCTATTGGGGTGGAATCGATCATTACAGCAGCTACGAGGACTACAAGAAAAAAGCCTCGACGCTAGAAGGGTCCATTTTACAGCAGCCGTCCAACTTGCCAGAGGGATTTACATTCTCAAAAGCTAGAATCGAAGGGCCAACAGAAGGAAAATTCGTTGAAGAAGTACGAGCCGAAGGGAAGAAGAGCGGTAAACCTATTTACGTAAAAAAGATAGATTGGACAGAAGCGGCAACTATTCGTCTGGAATATACGAACGGTAAAGACACGATTGCGATTTCTAAGTATACAATGGGCGTAGATGCTGGGAAGAAAAAAGGTTTCTTTGAGGATGATTTGCCAGCCGATATTTATCCAAAGTATATGTTCTGGCATGATGATAAGCATGAGTACAGCGTTTCAGCTACATTTGATATGTCTAAAAAAGACAAGATTGAACTGTTAAAAGAAGCGGTTAAAAAATAAAATAAGGTGTAATCGTGCGCAGCTAATATACGAGTTAGCCCAGCGCGAATTACTCTAAGTTATTGAAGCGGTTAGCCCATGCGGTCCAGTGAGATACTAGGATTTCATGGGCTTTTTCTTTGTTTGGAAAGCGACTGTCTATATACGGCTGTTGTGCTTAACATAAACATTGAAAAAACGGAGACAATAGCAATGAATATAGCAGGCGTTTTCACATTACGCATTATGTTTTGACAACTATACAAGTGAGTAAACATACGGAGGTATTCGTAAATGGCAAATGAAGCTGCATCTCGATCAGCTACTTCTTTTACAAAAAAAGTACACGAACATTTTTATAACGAGTTGAACTTTGAAAATAAACAAGATTATGAAGAGGCTAAAAAAGGGTTCATCGCTCCATTAGAAACGAAAGTGTTTAATGATGAAGGTGAAATTGCTTGGGATATCGAACAAATGAAATTTATAGAGCAAGACCCTGCGCCTGAGACAGTGAATCCAAGCTTATGGAGAAATGGACAATTGCAGACGATTACAGGCTTATTTGAAGTCGTTGAGGGTGTTTATCAAGTACGAGGTCAAGGATTAGCCTACACGATTCTGATCGAAGGTAAAACAGGAGTGATTGTGTGTGATACACAATCAACGATAGAATCGGCCAAAGCAGTCATGCAGCTGTATTATAAACATAGACCCAAAAAACCGGTATCCGCCATTATTATTAGCCAAAGCCATATTGATCATTATGGTGGCATCCATGGTATACTGCACTATGCGGAGAACGCAAATATCCCGATTATTGCCCCAGAAAACTTCACCAAAGAAACGATGAGTGAGCAAGTACTATTAGGTACAATCATGAGTCGTCGTGCACAATATCAAGCTGGAGCGATGCTGCCGATTGGTCCAACAGGGCAAATAAACGCTGGCATAGGCCTTGATGTAGGTAGTGGTACGATAAGCTTTAAAGCACCTACAACCGAAGTCCAGGAAAACTTCCTTAAAACAGAAATTGATGGCATCACGTTTCAATTCCAATTGGCTCTAAACACAGAAGCTCCTTCGGAGATGCATTTTTATATTCATGATTATAAGGTCATGTTTGCATCCGAAAATGCCAATAGAACGATGCATCAAATCTATACACTACGAGGTGCAAAGCCACGAGATGCATTAGCATGGGTGCATGCTCTGGATACAACGATTGATTTTTGTGAAAATGTTGAGCTTGAAGCGTTGATTATGATACATGCGTGGCCTGCGTTTGGGAAGGAAAATGCCCTATACCATTTAAAAATGCAGCGTGATATGTACAAATTTATGCATGATCAAACCGTTCGCCTAGCTAATCATGGATATACGATGGATGAAATCGCAGAAGCGATTCAACTTCCTTCTACGTTGAATACGTATTGGGGAAATCGAGGCTATTATGGGACGCTTAAGCACAATGTGAAAGCGATATACAATTTTTACTTAGGGTATTACAGCGGCAATCCATCCGATTTGAATCCGTTACCTCAAGTTGAGTCTGCCCAAAAGTATGTTCAATATATAGGTGGAGCGTCAAAGGTAATCGAACAAGCTAGAGTCGATTATGAAAAAGGAGAGTACCGGTGGGTTGCTCAAATTTTGAAGCATGTCGTTATGTACGAACCAGAGCATGAAGAAGCGAAGCAATTGCTAGCTGATGCCTTTGAACAACTGGGATTCCAAGCAGAATCTGCGATTTGGCGCAATGTATATCTGTCTGGTGCCCACGAACTCAGACATGGCGTCAAATCCGAAACGAAAAATTCATCGAAGATGTTAAACGATGTGCCAGTAGATGACTTCTTCAAGCTGTTGGCGATTAAATTGAATGGGCCAAAGGCGGAGGGGATCACCGTCACGATACATGTGACCTTCACAGATATAACCGAGACGTACACACTGTATGTGGAAAATAGTGTGTTGACATACAAAGCAGCAGCAGTAGACCAACCGGATGCTGCCCTAACTATCGACAAAGCGGCATTTTATAAAATAGGAACGGGTCAACTTACACCAGAACAAGCACTGGCAGATGGTCACTTAGCTATATCGGGTGATTCTGCGAAACTGAATGAATTTTTAGAGCTTTTGGATACGTTCGACATTATGTCCAATATTGTAACTCCTTAGTGTAAAAAATAGTTAGGATAACATAACCACATCATAGGTATAGCTCCAACTGAATATCTAATAAAAAAGCCGCGATCATCGCGGTTTTTTACTATATGATGAGTACTATGTTTCAACAGTAACCAATATGTCTAAGGAAGACAAGATTGAATACGGCAAGTAGTGGACTCGTATAAAAGCAATAAAGGAGTTAAATCATGATCCAATTCCAAAATGTATCCAAGCACTTCGATCAAGGTGCACCTATCGTAAAATCGTTACATTTGACTATTCATAAAGGTGAATTCTTTGTCTTAATTGGCCCAAGTGGCAGCGGGAAAACAACAACTTTGAAAATGATAAATCGACTTATCGATCTATCGGAAGGCACGATTCTTATTCACGGAAAAAAGATCAGTGACTATGATATCCACGAACTACGTTGGAACATCGGCTATGTGCTGCAGCAAATTGCGTTATTTCCTCATATGACTATTGCGGAGAATATCGCCATTGTACCTGAAATGAAAAAATGGACGAAGAATAAAATGGCGGAGCGGGTAGATGAATTACTGACGATGGTAGGCTTGGAGCCCCACATTTATAGAGATAGAAAACCGAGAGAACTGTCTGGCGGGCAACAGCAAAGAGTGGGGGTCATTCGAGCACTTGCAGCAGATCCTGACATCATCATTATGGATGAGCCTTTCAGTGCACTAGATCCGATTAGCAGAGAAAAGCTGCAGGACGATATACTCACATTGCAAAAATCGATTAAGAAAACAATCGTATTTGTAACACATGATATGAAGGAAGCATTAAAGCTGGGGGACCGCATCGCGATCATGAAGGACGGAGAATTGGTGCAAGTGGGAACTCCTGATGAATTAGTTCATCGTCCAGCCAATGACTTTGTGAGCAGCTTTATTGGTAGGACAGATACCAAATTACCTATCACAGATTTTGACCTGACAACACTGATATCCGATTCAACCTCCTTTACAGGGAATTATGAAGGAATGGAAATGCTACATGTAAATAGCACATTGGAACGCACACTAGAGCTGTTATCCCAACAGGAGCAGGTACCCGTCGTAAGAGACGGAGCAATTGTTGGTATATTAGATCGCCAAGCGATGCTGCAGCATTTATCGGCTCATGTGAAAATGAAAGTAGGTAACGTCAAATGAGTACTTTGTGGCAGACCTTTCTCGATCGAAAAGAAGACTTATGGAGCGCATTAATCGAGCATATGACTATCTCATTTGTCTCGTTATTTTTTGCGCTATTGATATCCGTTCCTCTAGGAATATATTTGACACGAAAGAAAAAAGCTGCTGAGATCGTGATTGGAGCAGCTGCAGTATGTCAGACGATCCCTTCTTTAGCTCTACTTGGCCTGCTTATCCCGCTAGTTGGAATTGGAACAGTGCCAGCCATCATTGCGCTCGTTCTTTATGCACTGCTACCCATTCTTAGAAATATATATACAGGGATTACAGAAGTAGATCGCAGTTTGATTGAAGCTGCCAGAGGTCTTGGTATGAACAATCGCAGGCTCTTACTTAAAGTGGAACTTCCTCTTGCGATGCCAGTCATTATGGCGGGTATACGTACAGCGATGGTATTGATTATAGGGACGACGACGATAGCCTCTCTTATCGGAGCAGGTGGGCTTGGGGATTTAATTATCGTTGGAATTGATCGGAACGATACTAGCCTTATTGTCCTTGGTGCAATTCCTGCTGCTGTATTGGCTTTGCTTTTTGATTTTTTATTAAGGAAAATCGAAAAAATTTCATTTAAGAAGTCAATGGTATCGGTTGTTTCTACTGTTGTCGCCGTCTTTCTATTGATTTTTGTATCTCTTGGGTTTCAACCCCAAAAAGATTTAGTTATAGGAGGGAAACTGGGAGCAGAGCCGGAATTATTAATGAATATGTACAAACTTCTTATAGAAGAAAATACGTCGCTTAACGTAGAGCTGAAGCCCAATATGGGCGGAACCTCTTTTGTATATACCGCGCTTACATCTGGCAGTATCGATCTATATCCTGAATTTACGGGGACCGCTATTGTTGATCTTTTGAAAGAGCAACCTGCAAGCACAGACCAAACGAAAGTATTTGAGCAAGCGAGAAATGGGTTGCAGAACAAATTGAATTTACGGATGCTGGAGCCAATGGCTTACAATAATACATACGCGCTTGCTGTTCCTTCAGCTCTGGCAGAGAAATACAATCTTAGCACGATTTCTGACTTAAAAGCAGTCGAACATCTGCTTCAAGCTGGTTTCACACCGGAATTTCCTGAACGGGAAGATGGATATTTAGGTATTCAGAAGTTGTACGGCATTCAATTCGCCAAGATCAACATTATGCAGCCAGCACTAAGATACACAGCCTTGAATGCTGGAAACATTCATGTGATTGATGCCTATTCAACTGATAGTGAACTCCAGCAATATAACCTTACTGTATTAGAGGACGACAAACATCTTTTTCCACCTTATCAAGGAGCACCCTTATTAAAAGCTGATACGTTAGCGAAATATCCCGAGCTGGAAAACGTATTGAACAAGCTTTCCGGCAAAATTACGGATGATGAAATGCGACTCATGAGTTACAACGTAAATGTGGAGAAAAAAGATGCAGCCTCGGTGGCCAAACAATTTTTGAAATCACACCATTTGCTGCCTTAACTAGTATATGAGAAGATCGAAAGTGTCTGCGCAGGTCGCGTTGCAGGCACTTTTCCTGTCATTTTTTACATTTTCGAAAATAGTAACCTTTTGAGGGGGAAAAGGGATGCTGCATGAGCTTGGCATGGGGGATTTGCAATATTGGCATGCATTATCTAAGCTTTCGCAAGGTACTCAGCCACTTCTGCATATCGAAGGATTGGAGTCTTTTCCACATTTCCAAGGTACGCCACCTTCCTTTCATAACTGCAGTATCTCCCTTACGGAACTGGGGCGACAAGTGCTGGAAAGTAAAGTTGACTGGATAGCATTAAATGGTATCGATATGTGGCTTGGCGGCGTGCATGTATTAGGGAAGTCGGTACCTTGGCGTTGGGATGATGAAGCGAATGCTATCGTCAACTGCCGTAAGGATAAGTAACTGTTGAATATGAAGATAATACGCTTGATTTATAAATAAAATAGGATAGTAACCACGCATTGTAAGCATAGAATAAGCTCGCATGTTAAAATACGACAAGTCAACATGCGAGCTGCGTAAGCTTCAAAAGTAAGGAATACGTACTTTAACAAGCTTCCGTTTCAAGCATATTCGCTAGCATTTCTCATTACGCATAGTTTCGCCCAAGTTCATAAGCACGTTCTAGCAAACTTTCAATATGTTCCTTTGACTCGGAGAGGGTGTCGTATAGAAGCTCGACATTGGATTCTTTCACACGAGCATAGCCAGATACAGCTACATTAAGATAGTGCTTTAACATCTCCTCGCGGTTGTATTTGGACATATGCTCTTTATCTCCGCCGGTCAGACAAATCCACAGCACTTTTTTCTCACCTATCTTACCAAACAACCCCATATTCCATATTTTATCCAGATACGCTTTTAACATGGAGGGCACGCTGTACTGCCATAATGGAAATACGTAAACAAGGGTGTCTGCAGCTGCAATCCGATCCATCTCCTTACGAACCTCTGGAGCGTAGATCTTATCTGGCTTTATCCAGTCCTTCTCATCTTCTGCCGTATAAATGGGGTTGAACCCATCACGATGCAAGTCTAATACATCTATCTGGTGGTTATTTTGCTTAAGACCTTCTACAAAGCGATTCATCACAGCATGAGTGAGAGAATTTGTACGAGGATGGGTTACGGTAATAAGAGCTTTCATCGTTCAACAACCTTCCTATTGTAGAATTCCGGTAATTTTTTGAATAACAGCTCAGCATATTGGGTAATGACCGGATATAGCTGCAATTATGGACAATATACAACCAGTTGTGAAGTACGTACTTTGAAGTGCTATAGGTACTCTCAAGTTCCCTAGTGATTAGACGCAGTCCACAGAAACTTTTTTAATCGTTATTTCGTCTATATATATAAGTACATATACAAAAAATATCTTATCAACTCTGGAGGTACGTTATGAAGAGAAAGCTTCTAGGCATGATGGCAGCAGCCCTTGTATGGGGATCTATTTCAGGAGGAACCAATGTACAAGCATCAAGTTTACATACTTCTCCACAAGTGTTCATAGATGGCATATGGCAAAGTGATGTCTTAACATTGGAGGGTCGCACGTTAGTGCAATTGGTGGCATTCAATGATCCGACTTGGACGAACTATTCCTACGATAAACATACGAAAACGATAAGCATTACGAATAAAGCGAAAACAATTGACATCCGGATTACAGCTGGGCAGCAAGAAGCATTGGTTAATGGAACTAAAAAAACGCTGGATGTTCCCGTAACGATTCGCAATGGACGTACCTATGTACCACTTCGTTTTCTGTCAGAACAGCTCGGTGGTAGCGTCTTCTACCATAAGCAGAGCAAAAGTACGGTCGTTCAAACTCCTTCACGCGTCATGCAAATGAAGACGCTAATGGAAGGGGAGTTATCAGATGCACGGCAGATTGCTATTTCGTTACCAGTTATATACGAGAAGGACGCATTAAAGAGAGAAGGGGAAGGGTTCACCAGCCGTTATGTTTTCCCTGAAGGTGAAGCTTTGCGTTTCATTGAAGAGCATAGAGATCTGAGGGAATATATTGAAATCAGTGAACATGGATTTGCTGAAGTAAAGTGGGCAGAAGATAAGTACAACACTCCAGGCGCCAAGAAACGAGAGTGGGGTAAGAAACCTGCAGCGTTTGGAAATTCTATTTACTTTATCGATCAATTGATGCTTGACACGACAGAGTATGGAAAAATTGATAGTGCTGGTGTAGAGTCAAAGCTTGGGCGGATTGATAGAACACAACCTGAAAACAAAAGTAAAGTGATTGTTGCAATTGAAGGTGAGAAGCGTAAGGATGCTCGAAAATAGAGGAGTAATGAAGTGAAACAATTTAAAAAGTCGATTTCCTAGCTAAGGGATCGACTTTTTTGTATTTTTCGTATTGTTTTATATAAAACTTTGAAAGTTACAATTTCGCATAGATGCCCATCAAGGTCTTTAAAGTGTCCCGTGTAGCCCCAATCACTGTGTTATCGAATTCACTACGTAAATAAAGAACCAGCAATTATTTACGTAACTTTCTTATAGGTATTCGTCCAATCCAATGCATTCACTCCAACATACATTGTTTTAGCCTACTTGTAAAAGGAGTGAAATCTATTGGCATTTGTACCATTGCCAGGGCCATCTGGACCGATGATGCCTCCACCGCCAGGTCCAGGACAGGGACCTCAAGGACCCGGTCAACAGGTACCAGCAGCTCCACCTCCACCATTTATTCCTCAAATGTCTCCTCTTGCTATTGATCCCGGAGCCATATCCCGCTGTTTGTTTCGCAATACGTACGTTTGGTTGAGAAATGGGGATAGCTTCTGGTTTTTTCCAACCTTTGTAGGGCGAACTTCAGTATCAGGATTTAGATTTTTCCGCGGAAGATGGATGTTCTTTGGGGTTGATTTGAGACAAATTGTTTCATTTACTTGTTTTTAAAACATTCGAAATGGCTGCCACATCTGCAGGCAGCCATTTGTATTAGATACATATTTAAAAACCACATTTTGGGTAAATATGATAGATAAAGTTTGTATTCCCTTGTATAATGGAACTATCTTTTTGTATGAAGGGACTGAACTATGCGCAGATGGTCAATATTTTATAACCAACTATTTCAACTATAAAATGGAGGTAAAAATATTGATTACTTGGAATACGGAGCTACACACTGAACGCTTGCACATGAGGAAAATGAAGGTGTCGGATTCACCGAGCTTATTTAAAATTTGGTCTGATCCAGATGTCACCGAATTTATGAATGTTAGTAGTTTTACTGAGGAAAGTCAAGCGAAAGATCTAATTAAACTTCTAGATGAACTTTCTCAAGATAACAAAGCCATTCGTTACTCAATTATTGATAAGGTATCGAATGAAATTATAGGTTCTTGTGGCTTCAATTACTTGGATTTTGAACATGCCAAAGCAGAAATCGGTTATGACATTGCTAAAACATCATGGGGTAGAGGATACGCCACGGAGGCGATTCAATCTTTGCTAGATTACGGCTTCTCAACGCTAGAGCTTAATCGAATTGAAGCAAAAGTAGAACCGGAGAATGTTAACTCCGCAAAGGTCTTACGGAAGTTAAACTTCTCATTTGAGGGAACATTAAGACAGTATGAAAAAATAAATGGTGTATTTAATGACCTTACTATGTATTCGAAGCTACGATCTGATGCATAGATGATTAAAAGGTTCAAAGATTAGCATACCTTATAGGAAACGTCCTCTATATTTATTTCGTGGTGCGAATGTGAATTGCACATGAAATCCCCGGGATAAAAAGAAAGAGTATGAATACTTCGCTGCGAAAAAAGATACAACGAATAAAAACGAAAACTTACTTGGAAAGGTAAGGATAAGTCGTACAGAAACCCTGCCTACTTAATGGTGCAGGGTTTCTTTGTATTCGATATATTTCATTCAGCTATTAAAATTATTTGTAACGTGGAGATGAACTAGCATTTTTTTGATAAAGTGTGCAATTGTTCATCTTTTTTGTGAAATTCGTCTCTGTCACCGTATAGCTTTGCAAGTGTATCATAAAAGATAGACAATACATTTCAATAGTAGGAGTCGAATTGCAATGGATGCTAAAGCAAAAAAAATATTGATTAACACGTTCTGGAGCTCTGGCGGATGGAGGTCAGGCGGTTACTCCTATACGGAAGAAGACTTTCAATATGCGAAAAGTAAAGGACTAATGTTCGATCCAATAACGCTATCACATGAGGAATGCGTGCTGGCATTAAGAGAACTGCACGAGCGAAAAATAACAAAAGAAATAGTAGTTCGTGCCTTTCTACACAGTTTATCCACGCGCAAGGTTTATTTACGAAGCGCCCTGTCCAGCTTTGCCTTGACACATCAATTACCGATACATACTTTCGCAGAACGGGCGGCAGAACAAATAAACTACTGTGCTTGTGGCGATTGCAATGACAATAAACTGATGGCGAAGGAACATTATGATGATGAGGATCTGAATGTACTTAATTTTGAGCGAATCAAATGGGGCGGCGTCCGTTTGAACTGGCTGCTCTATTGTATGATGGACTTGAATCTACTTAGTCAGGAAGCGGAGTTTGAGGTTAGAAGCGAAGATATTGATATTCTCAAGCAAATGATCGAAGCCGTAGAGGCATGCGAGGAAAAGGATGCAGCCCGACAGTTGGAGAAGCGCTGGAAAGAAATTTTTCCTAGCAACCAGCATGAACGAGATCGCGTGATGGAAATATGGGGCTACGCTGGTCTGTTACAGTCCCAGAATGATTACCGTAAAGAGCGTGGACGTGGAACTGACTTTGTCTCAATGGCAACCTGGAGAGGCGAGGATCGGTACTGTGCGGATAGGTTGAAAGACTACTTTGGGGAATATTTGTAGTTCCTGAATGTGGAGCTGCAACGGTAAGAGCGCATAACTAAAATAGTAATGAGGGACGAGTACAACTCAAGAGGAGGGTTCCATTGACAACCATAAATGAAATTTTCGCAATCATCCGCACAGACGGCTTCTTTGAAAGTATTTTCGATAAAGAAGTAGATTGGGACGCAGAGTTAGACGCAAGAGATGCTGCTGAATTTGATAGTGTATGGCGTTTGAGTTATGAAAAATTAAATCATCTCGTTCCCGATGAACATGAGATGATTCGAGATATTAGGGAATTTGCGTTTAAGCAAACGTTTCGTATTACGAAAAATCCAGAATTGGCAGGATATACGTCGGATGATTTTGGTCTTATTTCCAAAGCAGTTGATAACAAGATCGATATTCCATTTATTTATGACTTGTGGAAGTCCTATCTTCAAGGAAAATTTCCAAGCTGAACGTAGTTCAGATCAAATACATATACAATTGTTCAAGAAATACTAGATTGATAACGGAGGTCGACTTTTTGTGGATTGGAAAGAAGTCAGCAAGATGAGGGACCTAGAAGAGATTAGCAAAGCTCTAACCAAGCTAAATGTGAATGAACAGGACGAGCGGGGAAGAACGCCTCTCATGCTATTTTTAACCAATCGAATGCCTATCCAAGCGATTGAACTGTTAATCGAACAGGGGGCAGCGCTTGATTTAGAGGATAAGCTTGGAGATACAGCACTTAAAAAGGCAGTTAAATTCAAGCAGACCGATGCGATTCATAAATTAATCGAAGCAGGTGCGGAGCTTAATTCGACGCGTGGTATTTTAGCGACGGCTTGGAATGCAGCACGCAGCGATACCAAAATGGCCGATTTGCTGCTTGAGACGGAGGGGGCGATTCGCCTAACTTTGACGGCACAGGAACAAGAGATCGTAGATGAGATTTTATATGAGGAGTCTCTAAAAAAAGTGTGCGAAAAAATCGGTCGCTTGCATTCCTCGGTTCTGCTGCATGCGATTGTGAATCGGTATAACTGGGATGACGGTCCAGAACCAATGATGTCAGCCTTCGAGAACTCGGCCATTTCCGAGATTACACTGCTTGACATGTACGAGCTGCTAGAAGGTGATTACTGGTTGGAGAAGGACGATTCGGAGCTCAAGGAAACAGTAGCGGGGTTGCGTTGGAAAGAGCTTGCCTTAAGGATAAATGCAAGATTGTCCTAATCTTTACTGCGGGGAGAACCGCGCTGCAAGCAGCACATACAGCAATGTAGAACAATAAAACGGACGGCAGCGCTTTGCACCTATGAAAGGGGAGAAACCGTTGAATCAGGCTGTTGAAGCTTTTTTGGACGATGTATGGCAGGAAGTTATGTCAATCTATGCGAAAGAAAGAAAGAGGATTGATGAATTAAAAGACCGAAGCAGCTTGCAAGCAGGTATTAAGGACTATGTTCGTGTTGCGTGGCGCAAGGGTAAGTTTGCATGGGCGAATGGGAAGATTCATATTGATGTTTATGAACCATTTTCTTGGGGCGACGACTCGTATAAAATCGAAGCTGGCTCCTATATTACGGAGTTAACCGATGAGCTTTTGACGGAACAGTTTTTTCCTGCATTATGCGGACGTATGGAGCAATTATTTCTTTCAGAGGAATGGGGCCCTCGGTTCTTTAATTACAAGTTTGAGGTTGTATTTGAATTCGAGTGGGAGCAGTCGAAGGTCATGCTAACAAAGAAGCTGCTGAATGAACCTAAATGGATTCAACTTCAACAATCTTTGGAGCAATTTATCCAAACGAAGATTTTGTCCGATCCGCCCGTGCTGCCCAAAGAAAAGGATATATTCTTTTTTGCCTATCATTTGGTCAATCCAGATATGATGCAGCAGAAAGTTGAAGAGATTGAGCCTCTGATTCGTCGGCTCTCCGACAAGCTTACGACGAATCAAGAACGTAAACATGATTGGATTACTCAATATACAAGAGCCTTCAGCGAATGGTCTGAGGAGCATTTTTTACCGCAGCATTTTAACCATTCTGAAGATTACGGATCCCATTGGGTCGCGAAGGAACAGGGGGATCATCCTTCTGTGGATGCAGAAGAAATGGAATTCTTTCTATATGCAGCCTTGCAGATTGGCTTTACAGAGCCGGATACTCGGAAGAAGTATCTAGAGTTGGCGGTCATTCTAGGTTCTAAACAAGCAGCGGACTATTTAAAAATAGGCAGTGGAAAATTTGAGAGTACCTATCGAGGAGAACAGATAGAGGCCCGAAACAATGATGTCATGCAGACGATCGACATCCGAATCCTCTCTGAAGAAGAGACGGCTTACAGGGAAGCACTTGATTATATCATCCAACTGTTGCGACAAGATTTCCCGAAAGGCTACCATATAAAGTTAAAAAGTAGTCAAAAACATTTTCTACCGTTGAAAAAACTGGCGAAGTCCAAGCTGCATCAGTTTTTTGCCAATGCGCTCAGCTATCCGAGCCTATTTCCTAAGCTTGCGGAATATGCGGATACCGCGATGGAAGAGTTCGCGTGGTACAACGATGTGGAGCCGGGAGAAAAATCCGTCATGCCGGGCACTTACGCCGTATTTGGCCTCGGATTGTACAGCGAAGCTTATTTTCCATTAGTATGCCGTTATATGGAACTGGTGGATACAGAGCATCAAATGGTGCAGGATAGCTATGCAGAAGCATTTATTGAGGCTCATGGCGTAAAGGCAGAGCATATGCCTGTGATTGTCTCCATTTTGCTAGGAGGCAATGAAGAAGGAAGACAGGTCAAAAATCTGATCATCGATCGTCCTGAGCTTGCCGATGCACTTGTCGAGGCACTAAAGGGTAAAGAAGTCTATGAAGTCGAGCTGGTTGTGTGCCGGATTTTCGGGAGTGTGAAGAAACTGAGCGCAGCAGCCAAGAAAGCAGATTCGCCCCTAAAAGAAAGCTTGGAGGAGCTGTTGGGACAACTTTAAACGTATATCCTTTTAAAAATCATTGATCGGGCATGGATAAGAAAAAATAACACCTATCTTCTTGCAACAGATGGAAGGGAATAGGTGTTATTTCTGTTACGGCTATATTACTCAGATGTCAGAAATTGGTTTTAAACAGTTCGGCTGTGAACCGATCTGTAAAGCGAAGTTGCTCATGATCTTTCACGATTCCTCCTTCTTGTTTTCGCCGATCCAACCATTCGCTAATACTGCTAGGTGCGTAGCCGCTCTGACCAAATTCGCCACCGAAGGCAATCATCTTCTCATAAACAGCAAGGTACTGCTCGCGATTCGTTTCTGGATATGATTTGGTGTACAGCCAAAACTGCACATCATACATTAAATATGATAACTCATTGGCATGAAAGGAAAAATAACCTTTTTCCTCAACAATTTTTGTACAGACTGTGCGAATCTTCATCTCAATCTGATCAACTTCTGTTACTCGAGAGCAAAGTTCCTCCAAATAACGGAGAAAATTTGCCGTGAGCTACTTTGTAAAGTGCTTTTGTCTTGTCCTCTTCAGAAGTATCATATTCTTCTTCGTTCACAAGGCCTAAGCAGGTGTTCTTCGGCACTCCGTCGTTTTCAGTTTCATTAGGGCTATATAAGAAGAGGGGAGCTTGCATCCAAGTTCTTCTTCAATTGAACGGATAAGGTAGTATTCACAGACGATCCTGCTATCAAAAGCAAAAAAAATCATACATTTCCCCAAATCATTAGTTTGTTCCTTCCTAGTTGAGATTTACTGAATGTATCAGTGGAATTTATTGCGTGTATATATCAGAAACAGGTTTAAGCTAAACGAAACCTAGTGAAACATATAAATATATGTACAAAATACTATATTATTTTAACGTGAGAAGTTGACGCAAACATCCCACTATTATACTATAGTATGAATATTCTTTTATTCGGCTCTGAGAATATGTAAACATAATACACATCCGATAGAGAGTTCCATATTATAGATTCAAACACATGATAAAAATTTTGAACATGCAACAGCAGAAATCGGATATGACATTGCTAAAACATTTTGGGGAAGAGGACAGCTATTCGCTCTTTAATAGATAACCGGATTTTCAATTTTAGGGCTTAATCTGATTGAAGCCAATGTAGAGCTGGGGAATGTGAATTCAACCAAAGTATTACAGAAGTTGAACTTTACATTTGAGGGAACACTGAGACAGTATGAAAGAGTAAGTGGAATATTTAGCGACCTTGCTATGAATTCGAAACCACGATCTGATGTATAGAGTTGATAGTAAAAGCGATCTCTTTATTTATTTCGTGGTGCGAATGTGAAGTGCACATGAAATTCCCGGGAGATTCGCACCATTTATTTTCTAGTTATTTACTTTTTTCGTTTCGTGCACACCTTCTTTTTTGGTAATAAATATAATTTTTATTTTAATGTTTCCATCAAAAGGGGAATTAACGTTCTTCTTTTGATGGAAATTCGCTGTGAGTCGCATCCTACATGGATGCGTGGATTGAAACATTGATGGTGTAAACGTCGCGATCAAAGCGCTGAGTCGCATCCTACATGGATGCGTGGATTGAAACCTCTGCCTCCTCAACAAATGCTTTAGAGATGTGGTCGCATCCTACATGGATGCGTGGATTGAAACATCGCCTTACGTTCCGGCGTGTCCTCGCCGTTCGTCGCATCCTACATGGATGCGTGGATTGAAACATATTCTGCCCTCTGGAAGACATGCTCGACTATCCCAGTCGCATCCTACATGGATGCGTGGATTGAAATGTCTTTGAACCATACGTGGATAGTTCCTTTTGCAAACAGTCGCATCCTACAATGATGGTTGAAATAAAAGCGAGAATAGTTGTGTTGATAAAATAAGTTTGAAAAGACGGTACCTTCGCTAAGTCTAGCTTGTATGCTAGAGAGAAGGTCCGTCTTTTTGTTATTCACGTAAATGCAGCATATATGGTTGATGATTGTCGACTTTAGGGGAATTCAACCGAAATTTGATTTGAACAGAGAGGAGTTCAGGTGATTCACGTAGAAATATGGTGTTATATGGAGTATTAAATCAGGTTACCAAGCTTATAGAGCCCACTTATTCAACGTAATAATCATGCCAACATTTAACGCAATGGAGGAGTCAAATGACAACGAAATCGAACACTAAGCCACCAAAACAAATCATGATTGAAAACATTCGTGCAAATTATCGCCAATTAGAGAAGTCGATTGTAGAGCAGTTGTACATGAAGCATGATTTACATGGGACGACTGTCGGTTCGAATCGAGAAGATATATGGAAGCAATTGTTTGAGATGATTGTTCCGAAAAAGTTTGTTATCGAGTCGTCTGTGTTTATCATCGATTCGAAAGGTAATGTTTCTAGAGAGGTAGATCTAGCGATTATGGATGAAACGTATACCCCTTATATCTTCCGAAATGGACGTATTAAATTTATCCCGATTGAAGCGGTTGCTGTCGTCGTGGAGTGCAAAAGTAAAAGTCTTACTCCAATAGCCATTAAAAAGTGGACTAAAAGTATAAAAAAATTGCGTACTTCTGATGATTCCACAGCAAGAATGGCGACTTCAATAGCGAATAAACCAGCGTCAACACAAGCTTCTACAAGACCGATTCGCATCCTATGTGCTCTTCAGTCACAAGTTAAAGAGGGCATTTCCGACGGCTTTGATATTGTCTTATCTGCGGTTCAAGAAGATAAATCATCAGGTCAAGGACGGATTGATATTAAGTATACTGATCATAAGAACTTATCCGATTGGTTTGAACAACTTAATTTTTATGAGTGTGTCGAAAAACTTTCTGAGGCAGAAAACAAGAAATTAGCAGATATCGATCTAGAGCAATATAAAGTATATAATTCCGATGGAAACGAAATATCCTTGCTTACTTTCAACTTCCAACTTAACCAGCTACTAATGCTGATTAACAATCCGATCCTTTTCCCACATCGAGCATATGCCAAACTATTTGATTTTCAGAGGGAGGGAATTTGATGAAGCAGTACATCGTAGCTTTTTCAATCGACAAAGTACAAACCTTTCTCTATCATGTCCTGTGCGTAAATATACAAGAAAATCAGTCGAACAGCGGCACGTTAAAAGACATTATGAACTCCTCGAAACTGATCTCTGAACAGTTCTTTCAAGATATCGGACTGGAAGGGGACACTGGGGTATTTAGCAGTCACGTGTCAAAAGAACTGTTGAAGTGCTCGGGAATATGTATTTTTATGACTTCGTTACATCCGAACGAAATTATAGATAGAGCAGATTGTTTATTTCAAGATTACTATAAATCGTTTGCAGGACAACTGTTGGTCAAATATGTTTACTTTGAGAAAGAGATTGTAAATGGTCAGCACAAGCTAGAAGCGATCAAAGAAAGTAAAGAGAGACTTAGACAAACATCATGTCTAAATGCGATGATTGAAAGGCAACATGAGCTGTTATTTCAATTTAATAAAGTTCCTCCATCTTATAGGAAAAGTAAATCCACTATTGATGACAGCAAGTATCCCGCTTTTTCTCGTACGATCAACGAGCTTTTTTCAAATGAGGAGAAGGGGAATGAGAACCATTTCCGTATTGCGGTGATAAAAGCCGATTTGGATGGAATGGGTGATTGGTTTGGACAAATCAAGACATATGAGGGGTATAAAGCGGTAAGTGACCTGTTATCAAGCGATATTTCTTTGGAATCCTTACATCGTCAAGCACAGAGTTATCAAAATAAAAATAAAGGCAAGCAACGTGATAAATCTAAGGACACGCAGAATGATAAACGCAATCATTTTACTCTCTATCCGCTCTACATAGCAGGCGATGACATTTTCTTTGCGGTCGCTTCACCGTGGCTGACTGAAGGTGTGAACATATGTAAAAATCTGTTGGAGCAATTAAATGAAGGAATAAAAGCAATCAACATAACGTATGGTACCAATCTTCAACCGCTTTCCATGAGTATCGGCATTGACTTTACATTCAATCGTGAGCCAATTCGTTATTACTATGAGCGGGTACAGCAACAAGTAGAGTGTGCCAAACAGGTACCTCCATTACAGGAATTATCTGCTTCGTATGTCAAAGTAAGCATCAATCAGTATGTGTTTTATGACTTTGATCCGCCTAAAGATAAGAAGGAAGTCTACGCAGACATTCCGAACTGGAGACACTTCTTAAACATGGTTAAGCGTCTGAAGCAAGCAATAAGCCAAGGGTATGTAGGTCATCACTTCTTCTATCATTTGCTTGAAAAAATTACTGACCCTACGATATGTAAGACCGATGTGAAATACAGCAACGCCGTACTCTATCATTTGTTGCCTGCGAATCTCGGCAGCAGCAACATAGAGTTAGCAAAATCCGAATTATTAATTCTCGAATCACTTATCAAACAGCTTTTAGTGAAGCGGGGGACGTACCAGAAAGCTCCACATTTTTTGAATGTTAAGCCTGAACAGCGTAAGCGTCTAGAGTCTTACGTTCGCTTACTGTTATTGTTTTCAGATCCAAGATTCAATATTAGCGAAGACCAACAATCTAATTCCCGCGTGGAATATAACGGTAACGATATCCGCAAAACGTTTTTCAATAAGGCGTTACGGTATTTGTATGAACAAAGTCTGCTTTACTCACTTAAGAAAACGGGAAGTGCTTCCAGTCAAGATAATAGGAAGACGTTTCGAGACATATTAGTGAAACATACAGAGTATTCAGCTAAGGAAACAACGAGGGAAGCGGAAAACGTTAAAATTTATCGCACGCTTCGCATTTCTAGCTCTATGTTTCATCGACTAAAGAATAGGCAGCAAATCGATATCTACAAGGCTGCTGAGATGATTCATTATTTTAATGATCGAACAGAAGAAACGATCAATGAGTTAGAGGAGCAACGAGCGAGTGAGAAGAAAGCACCTCCCAACTTATTTTTTGACAAGGACAGTTTTATACGTACGGCAAAACGTTCACAACTGTGGACCCAGGACTATATCGACTCTCTATACATCCTTTATCAGTACAATGAGTTATCGATCCAATTTAAAAGCAATCCCAAATTATCACCCGGGCAAGAAGCGAAAAACACGAAGCCACCACATAAAAATGCACAACGATCATTTAACAAAGGACAGCAGTCATACAGGGGGAAAAAGAGATGAGTATCGAAACGATTCGTTTTAAAGTGACTACGCTTTCGAATTTATTTATCGGAGGATCGCCAGCCACGTTTGAAATTGGCGGTGTCGATTTGTTTACTGTTACGGATCATGAAGGCAATCCATACATTCCTGCCTCTTCCTTCAAAGGGAGTTTGCGTACAATCGTTCGCGATCTAGTAAATGAAGGTGTTCTATCGGATGCGGATGAAATTAAACAAAGTTACCTAACTTATTTGAAAAGAACGGAAAAAGAAAACGAAGTGCAGTTAGAGCAAATGAAAATTGAAGAGGAACGAAAAAAGAAAGTGTCGGATCGATTTAAGCGTGTAAAGAAACAAGCATCTGCGGAATGTTTGTTTGGACTGGAAGGATTCAATCATACGCCGAAGTTATTATTTAATGATTTGCGACTGTCTTGCCACGCAGCTGATCCATTTTCCATCGACTCTAAAAACACGATTGAAATCAGAAATGATGGAGCAGCATCTGCTATCTCAGCTAATCCACGAACTTATAAGACCGTACGTCCTGGCGTACAGTTTACAGGCGAAATTAACATGTACATGATGAACAAATTATCGATTGAACCTCAGACGGTGAGAACACTTATCATTGATGCGATCCAGCAGTTTAATGATGGCGTGTATCGTCTTGGTAACTCTGGAAGTCGTGGATACGGTAAAATACAAGTAGAGATTATGGGGGAGGACGAGTAGGTTGACCGCTATCAAGACGTATAAGATTGAAATGTCGCTGCAAGGCCGGCTTACTCAATTACCCGACTCACAGAAGATTTTTGGTGCGCTCATATACATGTATGCTGACTACTACTCCTCTCAGAAAGCGGCATTGCTAGTTTCGAAAATTCGGGAAGAGGAAATGTATGTATCATTGTCTAATATGATGCCGCTAGATCACTTACCAGTGCCGCAATCTTATTTACTAGATCAAGCAGCTAGACTACCTAAGCATGATAACGCTGGGGATCGCCTTACGGCCAAACAAATATACCAAGCGATTAAAAAGCGCGTGTATGTCAAAAAGGAGCAGCTCGAAAATTTTATTGTTAATCCTGAGCATGCAGCCAATGTTTTTCCGTATGTGCATATTCGATCAGGGCAACAAATTCATGCGTCAATCGATAGTGTGAGGTTCAACATACCGGGTCTTGATCCTAACTTATATTCTGTACCTGAAGTTACTGTTTTGGAGAAGGAATCTAAAACAGGAAAAGATAAGCATGTCACTGCATTTTCCTTCTACCTATGTCTCGATGATAGCCTGGAATCAGCGGAGCTACTAGATGCGTTGCACCATGCTCAAAGTGACAGCAGACGATTTTTCTTAGGTGCTCGCGCCTCTCAAGGATTAAATCAATATATGATTACTGCGATACGAGCAGAGGAGTGGGCGGTAAAGGATGGATTGCGGACTTTTTTAAATATGGGGATGCTGTTGCCCAAAAATATCAATTACGAACAATCTTTCATCCAACTGTATACATCGGAGCGTCGACCATATGAAGCTTTCGGTAAGTGGGACAATAACGAATTATCAGGGCAGTTCATCAGCTTTATTGATGCAGGCAGTATCGTATCTGTAAACAACAGCTGGCAACAGGCAGGTCGATCCATTTCATCGCCGTTCCCTCATCGTGCTCGGGATGTTGTTTTTGGACATGCATGTTTGTTCCCCTTAGACATCGAAGGGAGGTCATTACTTGGCATCACTAAAAACGTATAATTTTCAACTACAGACAATTTCCAGCTTAGTGCTTTCCCCGCGAGAGCAACATAGCTTCTATCGTATTGCTGGGGACTTTGCTACTGAAGCGATCATAGTTGACTCAGAAGAAGAAATGAAGGAAGCAAATGTCATCTATCCATTTTACCAATATGGTTCCTATAATAAATACAATCCGCAAAGCGCACAATATTACATACCAGGGTCCTCTATGAAAGGGGCGCTTAGAGCTAGCGGGTTTGCTCCTCTTCCAACGCAGTTGATGGTAGATGATATTAGCGTTGATCGTAAAGATATTCGACTGCGTAATTTGTATAAAGTGCAGCATGCTGGAACGGATACGGAGTCGACTGCAAAGATAGAGGTATTTTTCCCAAATGTTGCTGTAGAGATGTTGAATGCAGGTGTACAGTACCAAGGGGTAGTGTATTGTGATCAAGATCCTAAAGAGTATTTGTTACGTGTGAAACAGAAGACAGCACATACCCTTCATCAGTATGTTGAGCAGTTGAAGTTCAGTATGCTAAATATGGGAGATACGAAAGATAGGGCTGATTTGCAAGAGGTAAAGGAACGTTCAGAGGGTTGCTTATATCAATTAAAAGACGATAGTACATCTGAATTGATCATACTGCTCGGTGGTTATAAAGGGGCAATTCTATCAGGTCTATATATCGATAACAATGATACAGAACAGAAGAGTGCAATCTATTTCGATAAGCAACAGAAATTGCCTCATGGTCTCGTACAGATAAAATGGGAGTAAGTTGAATTCATGTCGAGTAAAACGTTAGCATTTTCATTATCTTATTTGCCGTTAATGATTCGTCTGGAATGTTGTGATCCCGTTCAATTACCGCCTTTTCTGGGATCAACCCTTCATGGTGTAATCGGATGGAAGTTATCGAAGCAAGCCGCAGCATACAAGTATTTATTTGAAAATCGTCGCTTTGGCGCTGGCAATCAGGACATCGTCAATCCTTATCTAATCGAGGTTCCAAGATATCGATCCATGTACCGACATGGGGATATGTTATCTTTCAAGCTAATTCTGTTGGGCAATGCAACTGATTACTTTAACGATGTGGTAAAGGCTTTGACGAATGAACGGTGCTACGAACTCGGAGCCAGCAGAAAAAAATTTAGACTGGTCGATATTTTGCACGGAGAGCAGTTTAGTCCGATTTGGCGCAATGGTGAGGTAGATGTAGCCGCAGCTACCTCCGAAGTGCTTACAGTATCTGCTCAATCCAATGTTACACGTTGTTCGATTCAATGTATAACGCCGTTGCGAATACGTCGTAATGGGGAGTTGCTGCAATATATCGATTTTCCTACTGTAATCCGAAATATAACTCGAAGAGTAGCAGCTGTAACCGAACGCTATGGAGGACATGCATCGTCAGATACTATCTCGGAGCTAGTTGAATGGTCATCCGCCGTTCGCACAATTTCATCAGGTTTGTACTTGAGCGAAGTCCAGCGCTATTCTAATCGTCGTAGTAAAACGATGGATATGAGCGGTATGTTGGGTGCAATGACGCTAGAAGGGGATTTGACTCCTTTTGTTCCTTGGCTGAATGCTGCACGGACGCTTCATATTGGTCGTAATACGACTTTTGGATGCGGTCAGGTTGACGTTGTATTTGCGTAAAAATGACTATGTTCTTTAGATACATGGTTATAGACTTTAAAAGTTAATAGATAATGCATGTTCAAGTTACCAGATAGCATTTAAAAGTGGAATAGAGTATGATGGAAGCACGACTTTTGCTGATTGATCGAACTATCATTGCTTGGTGCGAATGTGAAGTGCACATAAAATCCTTGGGACATTCGCACCAATTATTTTCTAGTTATTTACTTTTTTGTTGCATGCACGTCTATTGATTTGGGGATATGTGCACTATTTGATTGACTGTTCCCAGCAAAAGAAGAACTAATGTTCTTTTATTGCTGTAATTTCGCTGTCGCATCCTACATGGATGCGTGGATTGAAACGATACTATACCGACCGAAGTCATTCAGGCCATCAGTCGCATCCTACATGGATGCGTGGATTGAAACACCAACTGCAAGAATATATCCTGAAAAATACAGGGTCGCATCCTACATGGATGCGTGGATTGAAACTTTTACTTCAAGCGTGGATGGCGCAACGCCATTAGTCGCATCCTACATGGATGCGTGGATTGAAACTCTTATCAGGTAAGTAGACGTCCCTATCGTTAGCTCAAGTCGCATCCTACATGGATGCGTGGATTGAAACTGCGATAAGAGCCGCAACGCTGTGGTCTGCTTCTGTCGCATCCTACATGGATGCGTGGATTGAAACGAATCAAACCGTTTGGCCTGGAGACAAATTTTTTGTCGCATCCTACATGGATGCGTGGATTGAAACTTATAGTGAACGGTGTAAACGGTCGTCATTGTCTCTGTCGCATCCTACATGGATGCGTGGATTGAAACAGCTTGGGATATACAAGTACTTGTCTGGATGCTGTTAGTCGCATCCTAGGAGAATTAATATGGATGTATACAAAACCAATGATGTATCCGATTAAATCCGTCCACAAATCCGTGGACATAGGGGAAGTAAAAATGAAAATTTACGGCGCAATCATAGATAGTGAGACCCGGTGCACGCACTATCATACAGTGAAAGATATTATCGCTATCAAATTTTATTGTTGTAATCGCTATTACCCATGTTACAAATGCCACGAAGAGAATGAAGACCACGACATTCAAGCTTGGCCGCAGGAACAATTTGACGAAAAAGCTGTTTTGTGCGGAAGTTGTCGTGGCCAGATGACGATCCTGCAGTATATGAATACGAACGATTGTCCTTATTGCCAGGCTGCATTCAATGAGCGCTGCTCACTGCACTATTCGATTTATTTTGAATCGAACGAAAGCGACAGAACCACCCACGGATGAAAAATCCAATGCGGTGGTTCTTTTTTTCTCTCCGTTGGTATGCCATCATTATGTATGGGGGCGATGAAGCATGTTCCAAGATTTTGAAGTCGTTCGTGACCGTCCGGTCGCGCTACAAGTAAAAGAATACGTCAAACGTTTAATTATAAAAGGGTCCTATCAAGCCGATCAGAAGCTGCCATCCACAAGAGAAATGAGCGATATGCTTAAGGTGAGTCGCAATACCGTTATTGCTGCTTATGAAGGATTAGAGGATGACGGATTTACATACACCATTCCCGGCAAAGGCAGTTATGTAGCTGCGATGATCAGTCATTTGGATACGAGTAGCGGGGAGAGCGATAGCTCTACAGCTTGGCAGATCGATTGGAAGGCGAGAATGAACGATTATGCTGTATCAGCAGTGGAATTGGATTTGATGAAGCAGGGAATTCGCGCTCAAAAAGGAACGATCTCCTTTACAAGCATTGCTCCAGATGAACAATTGTTTGATCTCGGAGATGTAAAGCGCGCCTTTATGGATCGGATGGCAATCGAAGGGCAAGTGCTGTTGAACTATGGCTATGCCAAGGGCTACAAACCATTAATTGATTATCTGATGCATTATATGGAGAACAAGGGCGTCGATACAAGCGGTAAGGAAATGCTGATTACTAGTGGCTTCACTGAAGGCTTTGACATTGTGCTTTCCGCATTACGACCTTCTGGACGTCGAGGGAGAGCCATTTGTGAAAATCCAACGCATCATACCGCAATAAAAAACTTGAAGCTGCATGGATTTGACATTACCGGCATTCCGATGGAGCGTGATGGTATTAATGTAGAACAGCTTGAGTCTGTATTGCAAAAGCAAGCAAACAGCTTTGACCTAGCTTATTTGACACCGTCCTATCATAATCCTACAGGTATTGTCATGTCGCCTGCGAAACGCAGCGCTGTTATGAAATTAATGAGACGCTATCAAATTCCGGTCATTGAAGATGGGTTCAATGAGGAGCTGCGATACTCGGGAGCGCATGTTGCGCCATTAATTGCGACAGCAGGACAGGGCAACGGAGTCATCTATATTGGTAGTCTTTCCAAGGTGCTGTTCCCTGGCTTGCGAGTAGGTTGGGTGCTGGGAGATCGGGCTCTAATCGACAATTTAGAAAGTATCAAGCGAGCACGAACGATTCATACATCAACATTTGATCAAGCGATACTTTATCAATACTTGCTCAATGGAAATTTCGATAAATATGTAAAAAAAGCGCGTATGGAATATAAGCGCAAATACGAGTTAACCAAGGCATGCTGCGAAGCCTATCTACCTGATGCGCAGCTGTCTGGCGACGGGGGATTGCATTTATTTCTAACCTTCCCGTCAAGCGTGAATACACGCGAGCTATTGGAAGCCTGCACAGAACAGGGCGTTATTTTTACCCCGGGAGACAAATTTTTTATTCAAGAAGGCGAAGGGACGAACACACTGCGGCTTGGTTTCTCACGAGTATCGGATGAAAATATCCAACGTGGTATTCAGATTATCGGCGATCAATTAAAAAAATGAGGTGTCATGATGAAGATTGGTGTCATAATGGGTGGTATTTCTACCGAACGTGAGGTTTCTTTACAGACAGGTCAAGAGATGATTAATCATTTGGATCGCACTCGGTATGAGGTAGTTCCAATTGTTATTGACCAACGAGCGGATGTAATTACATTGGTACAGCAGGCGGGTATTGATCTCGCACTATTGGCACTGCATGGTCAATATGGTGAAGACGGCACGGTACAAGGAGCGCTGGAAACGTTGGGCGTTCCATATACAGGGAGCGGTGTTCTTGCTAGCAGCCTGTGTATGAATAAACAATTGTCGAAGATGTTGTTGAAGGCAGGAGGCGTGTATACGCCTGCGGGCCTATACTGGCAGGGGATGGACGACTGTAATCCTCAAGCTGTGGAATCGCTAGGTTATCCGATTATTGTAAAACCGAATATGGGTGGATCTAGCATCGGTATTCAAATTGTGCATAATGAGAAGGAACTGCTGCCAGCTGTTCAAGAGGCTTTCCGCTTGGCCCAAGCCATTTTAATTGAGCCTTATATAAAAGGTACTGAGCTTACCTGCTCGATTGTCGATGGTGAAGTATTCCCGATTATCGGTATTCGTGCTGCCCACTCGGAGTGGTTCGATTACAAAGCAAAATATGAGAATGGCGGGGCTGAGGAGAAAGTGATTGAGCTTCCTCCTCTCATAGAGCAGCGTGTGCGAGAGGCTGCACTTGCCAGCTATCAGCTGCTTCAGTGTAAAGTATATGCAAGAGTTGATATGATATTGCGTCAGGATATACCGTATGTATTGGAAATCAACACGTTACCGGGGATGACCGCCAACAGCCTCCTTCCGAAGAGTGCAGCCGCAGCAGGTATGAGCTTTGCACAGTTGTTAGATCGTATTATATCCAGCTCACTGCACGTACGGAAACAGGAATGGGAGATGGTGTAGTATGCTTAAAGTAGAAGGCTCAGGACAATTTTTATCCTCACGTGTAAAGGATATTCGACCATCTGGAATTCGCGCATTTTTTGATCTTAATGTAACTGGCGGGGATACCATTTCCCTTGGGGTTGGTGAACCCGATTTCCTGACACCGGAAAAGGTACGTGAGGCATGTATTCAGGCATTACGTGAAGGTGACACGAAATATACCTCAAATGCTGGATTAATGGAACTGCGCGAGGAGATTTCGGCTTATTTTTCAAGCAACTTTGCACTATCTTATGATCCAAAGCAAGAAATTATCGTGACAGTGGGGAGCAGTGAAGCGGTTGATCTAGCGCTGCGAACCGTGCTAAATCCCGGTGATGAAGTGCTAATCCCAGCACCATGCTATATCGCTTATGAACCGATTACCCATTTACATGGAGGAAAAGTTGTAGAGGTGCACGCTACTGCAGAAGAGCAGTTTAAGCTGACAGCACAAGCACTTGAAGCAGCGATTACGCCGCATTCAAAGGTTTTGATGATTAATTATCCGTGTAATCCGACTGGAACAGTAATGACTAAGCAAGATTGGTTACCCATTATTGAACTTATGATCAAATACAATTTAGTTGTTATCTCGGACGAAGTTTATGCAGAATTGACTTATGGAAGTAAGCACGTCAGTATTGCTTCTTTGCCAGGCATGAAAGAGCGCACCATTGTCATCAGCGGCTTCTCTAAGGCATTTGCGATGACAGGCTGGCGGGTCGGTTATGCATGCGGGCCGAATGAATTAATAGCTGGTATGTTGAAGATCCATCAATATACGGCCATGAGCGCTCCTACCATTTCACAAATTGCTGCGCTTGAATCATTGCGGTATGGCTTGGCGGCCAAAGATGAAATGATGGCGAGTTACAATGAGCGCCGCAAGTTGTTTGTAGCTGGCCTAAATGCAATCGGGTTAACCTGTCACGAGCCGGAGGGAGCTTTCTATGCCTTTCCTTCCATTGTATCTACAGGTATGTCCTCTGAGCAGTTTGCTCTTCGGTTGCTGGGTGAAGCGAAAGTGGCGGTTGTGCCGGGACATGTATTTGGCACTGGTGGAGAGGGCTTTATCCGCTGCTCTTACGCAACGTCGCTCGTTGATTTGGAGAGAGTGTTGGAGCGGATGGGAAGATTTATGCAAATGATACAGTTTGTTTGATGAACCGATAAGATGCATGTCACGAGGATAATAGCAGATACCATTTTTCATGCTACGGTCATATTGTAAACATGAAAGGGGGATCGTAGCATGAATACGATTATTTCTCATTTTTACAATGAAGAGTATTTACTTCCATGGTGGCTAAATCATCATATCCCGTTGTTTGAGCATGGTATTCTGATTAATCGTGGTTCTACCGACCGCTCAGTTGATATATGCAAGAAGCTTGCTCCGCATTGGGAAGTTCGAGATTCCAAAGTAGCAGAGTTCGACGCTTTTCTCGTTGATCGTGAAGTGATGGAAATCGAAGCGGAGTGCAACGGTTGGAAAATGGTGTTGAATACGACGGAGTTTCTTTGCTTTACAGATAAAAAGCAATTTTTTTCAAAACTTGAAGCGCAGGGTAGTGCTATGTATCATTTGCGAACTATTTTTCTAGTCGATGATCCTGACTATGGTTATACAGCACCTAACCCCGAAGTTTCTCTCGTGAAACAGCGACATCATGGCTTCCTATTACCGCAAGCCGGAAGGTTCATCCATCGTTATACACATGGAGGCTATACGGTTGGCAGACATTCCACGAATCAATCTTTTTCACACTTTCCATTTGTTGATGTTCCGGATCCTGCGTTTGTTATTAAATGCTATTTCAGTCCATGGACGGATGAAATGAAGCTGCGTAAGCTTCAAATTGGCCCAACGATGTCAAAGAATAGTATTCGCAGCATGTTAGGACATCAACACATGGTTAATCGTGAAGAACTGGAGCAGGCGTATATGCATTATGTGCAGCAATCCAGTGATTTAAGACTTTATCCTGCCTATCAACGATTGTGGAAATAAGCGGGGAAATAGATAAGCGTAAGAAAAGGTGGTCGTTCAACAACGGCCACCTTTATTTTTAAGTTATTGGGCAAATATACGATTTAATAAATAACACTAAGCCACAAATACAGCCCCGTCAACGTAATTTTTACAGCCCTTCCCAAACGGGAAAGCCCACTTCTTTAGATATGGGATGAAAGTGAGGTCGTATACGGAGTGCCACTCAACCGAAGGTTTGTGGTGCTTTAAGTATCCGAAAGTTGTTGACTTTTGTCTTTTTTTGTTTCAGTTTTATCTATAAACTGATACAATGCTAGCATGAATGAATATAGAAGAACATCCACAACGGTATCCTTGCTTAACTATCATTTTGTGTTTTGTCCACGATACAGGCGAAAGATATTTCTAAAGTCAGAAGTTGAGCAACGATTCAAGGAGATTGTGAAGGACGTATGTTCGGAACTAAGTATTGAAATTGTAGCCCTTGAGTGCGACAAAGATCATACCCACATGTTTCTGAATGCTCTGCCTTCTTTAAGTCCTGCTGATATTATGGCAAAAGTGAAAGGCGTCACATCTAAACAACTACGCGAAGAATTTCCACATCTTCGGCATTTGCCTAGTCTTTGGACACGATCATACTTTGTTTCTACGGCAGGAAATGTATCCAATGATATAGTTAAACGTTATGTAGAGCAACAAAAGACGAGGGGGTGATACGCATGAGTCAAACAGTGACAGTCAAAGTAAAACTACTTCCAACCTCAGAACAAATCAAGATGTTGAAGCGAAGTGGACAAGAATATATTCAAGTCATTAATGCACTTGTAGCCGAAATGGTAGAAGAAATGAAAAGTACAAAGAAGACGACAAAGGACGTTTTTGCTAATCTGCCAAGTGCGGTAAAAAACCAAGCGATCAAGGATGCGAAAAGTGTCTT
>NZ_AULU01000019.1 GCF_000422445.1 Paenibacillus assamensis DSM 18201 | reverse complement strand
AGCTACCGTTTCCGGTAGTTATCCCAGTCTTACAGGCAGGTTGCCTACGTGTTACTCACCCGTCCGCCGCTAGGCATCAGGAGTGCAAGCACTCCATCAACCCCGCTCGACTTGCATGTATTAGGCACGCCGCCAGCGTTCGTCCTGAGCCAGGATCAAACTCTCCATAAAAGTGTTTGACTTGCTCATTTGTAATGCTGACGAAATTCATTGCTGAATTTCTTATATCAAACGTTTCACTCGTTGTTCAGTTTTCAAAGAACAATTTCGCTCCAGATCACTCGTCTTATCGACTCGTTTTCTTTTGCTCTCGTTCGCCGTGTTTCTCAGCGGCGACTCTTATAATATATCATGTTGTCGTTTCAGTGTCAACAACTTTTTTCAAAAACTTTTTCGTTGTCTTTCGACATCGTTTGTCTTTGTTTTTTTGTTTCGTCCGAAGCGACGTTTATTAATTTATCATACACAAGCCCCCTCGTCAACTATATTAATACTACCATTTTAAGGAATACAATTCCCGCTAATCCAGGCACCCCTAACAGCCCTACTGTTATAAGAGTTATTGGATTCACTGCCAACTCTACACCCACGCCCAAACCTGTTGAATTTACTAAGAACAACATAACAAATGCACTGACAGCATGAAGCATAAACCAGGATATCCCCTTGCGCACCTCTTTGTTTCGTAAGAACAGCCCTAACAACAGCAATAAGGAAACTGCCATTACGACGATTACAATTAGCTTCATTACGAACACCTCTTTATCAATTGACGATAGGCATTCGTACGAAGATTATTTTGCTTCGCCCTTTTCAACAGCATAGCTAATCGCTTTTCTGACGCTTCCATCGTAATGATTGCATAATCTGTTTCATCCATTCCAAGGGCATGATCAAATCGCACTTGAGCTTGTCTCCACTCCATAAAGGCATCATCGAGCTCTTCGATTAATCGCTGATGTTCAAGCTCACTTTCAAGCTCAGCCTCTTTAGAATGATTTGCTTTCATTTTTGAGTCAGCATGTCTTTTAAATACTTTCCTCACCTGATTATTTATGTTACCCCACCAAATCATCTTGAACATACTAAACACCTCCATAAGCTCGTCTGCTTTTAACTTATGGGTGAAAACTTCTATATAGAACGAAAACCGATACATGGATCCATAACAGAATCTACGTACCGGTTTATATTTGTTCATAATATATAGCCAACATGGCCACTAAAGATAATCACAGTTCACGGCGCCCTTCTAAAGCTTTTGACAACGTGACCTCATCTGCGTACTCCAAATCTCCACCTACAGGTAATCCATGAGCAATGCGGGTCACTTTAATACCGAAAGGACGAACAAGACGCGATATATACATCGCTGTTGCTTCACCTTCAATATTCGGATTTGTCGCCAAAATAAGCTCCTTCACTCGCTCATCACTAAGGCGTTTTAATAACTCCGCTAATTTGATATCTTCCGGTCCAATCCCCTCCATAGGAGAAATCGCACCTTGCAGCACATGATAATGCCCTTGGAATTCCTTCATTCTCTCCATTGCCACTAAATCTTTCGTTTCCTGCACAACACATATAACAGAAGCATCCCTTGATTTGTCCTGACAAATTCGGCAAGGATCCGTATCCGTAATATTGCAGCAGACCGAACAGTAGGTTAGATTTCGTTTGACGTTGACCAACGCTTTGGCGAAATCAATTACGTCATCTTCCTGCATGCGAAGCACATGGAACGCAAGACGAGCAGCTGTCTTCGGCCCTACTCCAGGGAGGCGCGAGAATGCCTCAATTAGCTTCGCTATCGGTTCTGGATAATACATAATCCCGCTCCTCTTTTACTTGTCCATGAGTCCATGATACAAAATAGTGGTGCCCTGCATCCAAGATGGAGCTTGACACCACTATAGTCGATCATTCATTTAATCAAACTATATCCACGAATTCGGGATTAGAACAATCCTGGAATTTTCATACCACCTGTGAATTTAGCCATATCATCATTAGCCATATCTTCTGCTTTAGTCAAAGCATCATTTACAGCTGTGATGATTAGGTCTTGAAGCATCTCGATATCATCTGCATCTACTACTTCTGGCTTGATATTAATAGAAAGAACTTTTTTGTGACCATTTACTTCAACGGATACAGCGCCGCCACCGGAAGTACCATTAGAGACTTTGTCAGCTAATCCCTCTTGTGCCTTCAACATTTGCTCTTGCATCTTCTTAACTTGCTTCATCATTTGATTCATATTGTTCATCGCCGTATATTCTCCTTTGTTCTCCAATTAGGATGTTATTCCTTTATGATAACGAGTTCTTCTCCAAACATCTGGATAGCCTCGTCAATCCACTTTCCCTTTGTATCCTCCGCCCCTTCTTGTTCTAACTGAAACACTTCAGTTGGGGCATCAGAAGATTTATCCGTTACTTCCCAGTCCTTGAGCATCATTGTATCCAAACGATAAGGTTTGCCCAATACTTCCTGCAGAACACGCTCGATAACTTCACGATTGGAAGGTTTCTCAGTCGTGTCCCGATGAATAGTGTTCTTGAATGCAACCAACAGGCCATCTTCAAGCATAGATACCGGCTCACCATTAACAAGCCATGCGTGGATCGTTACACCCACTTCTTTAACTCGCTGGAGCACTTGACCCCACTGCCCACGAACTTGTTGGAATTGCGGACTGTTACAATTTGCTACATATTGTTCGAACTGCGGCGGCTTTTTAGCATGTACAGAAGTCCGAACATTTTGACGAACAGCAGCGGTTGTACGCTCACGCGCAGAACCTGCAGCGGACGTTCCATCCGCATGAACACCTTGCTTCAAAGCATCATTCAACTTACTTTCAAGTGCAGCCACTTGGCGCTGAAGTTGCTGGACGACGCCAGAAGCCTCAGCAGAAATATCGCCAGCTGGCGCTACCGATGAAGAAGCCGATACTGTTCCCGAACGTTGAGTCGCTATATGCAAGAGTGCAACTTCAAACAAAGTCTGAGGCTGTGTTGCATACTTCATTTCTGTTTGATAACGATTCAACGTATCAATGACTGCGAATAAGTCCGAAGCGCCATAAGATTCAGCGATATCACGGAACGTATTGACTTGTGTCAAACGCTCTGTCATCACTCCCCCATTAGGCACTAGCTTGACCATCAACAGGTCACGGAAGAAGTATAACAAACTTTCCATACATTTGTCCGCACTTTTACCTTCTTGCATCATCTGTTCAATTACAGTCAGCACAGTCGCTACATCTTGTTCACGAACTGCTAGAGCTAACTTGGCGAACTGCTCCTCAGGCATGCCCCCTGTAATATCAAGCACTTGTTGATAAGTGACACGCCCATCTGTAAAGGAAGCCGCTTGATCTAGTAGGCTTATTGCATCACGCATGCCGCCATCGGACAATTTCGCAATATATTCTAAGCCGTCTCGATCTGCTTCGATCTTTTCTTCTGAACAGACTTGTGCCAGCCGATCCACTTGTTCCTCAAGGGATACTCGCCGGAAATCAAAGCGCTGACATCTCGATATAATTGTGGCAGGAAGCCGATGCGGCTCCGTAGTTGCCAAAATAAACATCACATGCGTAGGAGGCTCCTCCAATGTCTTCAACAGCGCATTGAACGCCTCGGTTGTCAGCATGTGCACTTCATCGATAATGTACACTTTATGACGAACTTCGGTGGGAGCGTATTTAACTTTTTCGCGAAGATCTCGAATTTCTTCAACACCACGATTAGACGCAGCATCAATCTCCACGACATCCATCACCGCTCCAGCCGTTATCCGTCGGCACGCTTCACATTCATTACAAGGCTCAGTGCTCGGACCACGTTCACAGTTAACCGCCTTGGCTAATATTTTGGCTGCACTCGTCTTCCCCGTTCCACGGGGGCCGCTGAACAGATAAGCATGCGAAAAGCGCTGCTCCCGCAACGAATTCTGTAGCGTTTGAATTATGTGCTGCTGGCCAACCATGTCACCAAATGACTGTGGCCGCCATGCGCGATACAATGCGATATGACCCATACTGTAACCTCGAAACGTTTATACTAACATCACTTCATACGAAGCTTGTTATATTATACTATATCACAATTACAAAAAAAACAGCCACACCCTCTAACACCTGTTATTGGGTATTAGTAAGGTATGGCTATTGTAAAGGTAGTACCGTATCCTTTGGATGCAACACGGATACCGCCTCCCATATCAGAAATAATTCTCTGACACACGGACAATCCCAGTCCAGTTCCATTAGGTTTAGTCGTAAAGAAGGGATCGAATATTTTATCTACGAGGAACCCTGGAATTCCAGGCCCCGAATCGTGTATATCCACCAGAACGCACTTGCATGATTCGTCTATTTTTAAATAAATCGACAAATGCCCTCCGTCAACCATAGCCTCAATTCCATTCTTAGCTATGTTAAGAAATACTTGCTTCAACATCTCCCGATCAGCTACTACAGGCGGCAGCGGAACTGTATGTACTACACGAACGTCTACGTTATGCATAACCGCCTCATTTCGAATAATAGGAACAATCTCTTCCATTACCTGTTCGACACGAAGCTGCTCAATGTTCAAATCTTTTGGCTTGCTCAAAAGCAAGAACTCACCCACTAGCTCATTAATGCGATTTAATTCAGTAAGCATGATATCAGCAAATTCAACCTCTTTGTTCATACCACGTTCTGTTAGCGTCCTTTTGAACATTTGAAGGAAACCTTTAATAGAAGTTAGAGGATTACGGATCTCATGAGCTGTGCCAGCAGCAATTTGCCCAACCATAGCTAATCGATCATTTCGCTGAACTTGCTCTTCCAATGATTTAAGATTCGTAACATCTTTAAATAGCACGTATGCCCCTAAAATACGCCCCTCTTCACACCGAACAACATTAGAATCCATTAACAATTCATGACGATATGTGCCATTTTGCCATGAGAAGGCATAATTAGTAACAACTAATCCGCCTAGAAGCGACCGCTGGATAGGATGGTGCTCCTTCGGCATTGCACCAAACAACTCGTTGATACGGTGATTCACCACCTGCTCCCGGCTCCATCCTAACAATTTGCAAGCCGTATCACTTACGTCAACTAGCCTGAATTGAAGATCTATGAGCAGCACACCTAAATTCACATCACGTAAAAACGTATCAGCAAAACGCTGTAACAATGGTACAGCATCTCGTTCACCAGGAGATCTTCGTCCTTCTGCCAGCTTTGAGACAGCTTCTTCCAGTGGTGTTGTAGGTCCTTTATGCACTCGCTCACCCCATATATATATTCATTGAAGTGTATGTTCAATGATGCATATCCACACTGTCGAAGCACCCTCTCAACAGCATTCATAACATCATTATTCTATGTATTTTTCATTCACAACTAATGCCCATCATATATTTACATATAAAAAAACACCGAGCAATATCGGTGTCAACGCGCTAGTCTAAATTATAATATAGAACCGTGCACCTGGTATTGATAATTGCGATCCAAGCGGCACTCCTATGCGACAGCTCAGGCCAGGCTTCCCCTCGGCACATATGCTAACTTACTTATGGCTGCTTCCTTCCGGACCTGACCAGGTTCATAAGCGCATATTGCGAAGGACCCAACCGTCAACACCACACATAGGCTCCAGCCTCACATCGACAATACCTCTAACAGGAATTCAACCTCGCTACAGCGGATTGCGAGTTACAGGGCACCGCTACCTCCCCGTCTAGCACGGCAACACCTAGTATAGACTATTTACAGACAAGTTGCAACTCAAGTTAAACATTAACAGCCAACCCAACCTGCTTAGTAACTATTAAATAGCCCTATTAGCCCTATCATTAATAGACTCAACATGATCCATACAAGTTCTAGTATTTCCTTGGGCACTTAACTCCAACCTCTTTTATGAGCCCACGCATGTAAACTACAAAACCCAAGTGACACCTCAATGATTTTTTCCCACGTTACGCCTCTTCACTACGAGTCATTTCAAAATCCAAATTAAGAGGTTCTTCAGGCAAAGTGTGATCCTCATTTAGAAATGAATCAGTAACGGGAACCGAATTATCCACTTCCTCTATTCGGATACCATCAACCCACACTTGCCCCTCCCCACTCAATATAACGCCGAACGCAATTGCTTCGGCTAGAGGGCCAATATCAAGCACAACATCATGCTGCGCCCAGTCCTTCGTTCCCATAACTGGTCGATTCATCATATTGTCAAAAGCCAACGGCTCCTCATTTTTACCGTCCACACGCATCCACAAACCAGCCGTTTGCGCTTCTTTTGTCTTTAAAAATCCAGTTAGTCGCAAGCGCTTGCCCTGATATTTTTTAGCCTTGAACATTTGCATTAAAGTCCCAAAGCCTTGCGAGTTAGCATTAGCCAACCCTTTAACCGTTGCTGACACCGTACCGCGGTGCACAACTAGTCGATCCAACTCCGCTTGATATTGATTAGGAAACATTCCCGTAAACATCCATCCTACAGGAAGCTCACTCTGCGTCTTTTGCATTTCCTGTTGTTCCACATAATCTTTATAGTTTTGTCCCATTTCTGTCTCATACTCATTTGTAGACATATAAGAACCAACCTCCTTTTGTGTTCGTTGAAACACTCTAAATCCACTACGATACTGCTGCGGAGTCATCTGGTACTGGCGCTTGAATGCCCGAGAGAACGAATCTTGGCCGGCAAAACGGTACTCTAGGGAAATGTCCAAAATACGCTTGTTGGTCGAGAGCAATTCCATTGCCGCCAATGTCAATCTGCGCTCTCTAAGATAGGCCGTTGCACTAATACCTACATGCTCCTTGAAAATGCGATGAAAGTGAAATCTCGAGACAGCGGTATGCTGGACAACATCTTCGAACTCCACATCTTCTTTGAGATGAAACTCCATATAGCGAATCGCTTCTTGGACCCACTCTTTATGCTCCACCCACATACAAGAAATGCACCTTCTTTCGTTAATTCCACAGCATGATCATACAAGATAAGAAAGAGATTGTTTTGACATTTTGTGCTTATTAAAAATGGACAAAAAAATAAACTCCCTGCGTGTAAACACGAGGGAGTTTGTTCATATAAATTACATGCCGTATTTCTTTTTGAAACGGTCTACGCGACCACCAGCATCCAAGAACTTCTGCTTACCAGTGAAGAATGGATGGCAGTTGGAGCAAACCTCTACTTTAAGGTTTTCCTTAACGGAACCTGTTTCGAATGTGTTGCCGCAAGCGCAAGATACAGTCGTTACGTAGTATTTCGGTTGAATTGCTTCTTTCATCGAATTCACCTCTTTCCGCCCTGAGCCCTTTGCGTTCCCAGAGTTATAAATGACACATAGATGGATTATAGCACACCGGTATAGGGTGCGCAACTTGCATTTTATAATAAGAAACTTTCGTTTCTCACTCTTACTTAAGTTATGTTATCGGAAACTCACATGCAAAAAATGAAGGGAGTTCAATCCCATCAATACTTTGCCTTCGCTCGCTGCAATAATTCAGGCGGAACGTGCGAGTAGGAACCAATGACGACATCTGGAAGCTCTTCCTTAAAAATTTCAATCATCGTCTTCATGCCAAGAATATCTCCTTGCGCCTTAGGAATGAGTTCCAAGTAGCTTTCAGGATCAATATTCAAGTTGCGCATTTGGATGAGGCGAAGCTTCGTGCGGCGAGCAAACTCAACCATCGCTTCCACTTCTTCTTCACGATCTGTAACCCCAGGGAATACAAGATAATTAATGGACGTATAAACACCCTGTTCTGATGCGTAACGAAGCGACTTCTCAACATTAGCCAAGTTATAAGCACGTGGACGGTAGTAAGCATTGTAATGATCATCCAAAGCACTAATTGTACTGACTCGCATCAAATCAAGACCTGCATCAACAATACCGCGAATATGATCAGTCAAGCCAGCATTGGTATTAATGTTGATATAGCCCATATCCGTTTGGCTCCGAACTTCCTTAATCGCTTCAATAATAATTTTAGCCTGAGTAGAAGGTTCACCCTCACAACCCTGACCAAAGCTAATGATTGATTCAGGCGTCTTCAGATGCTCCATCATAATCTGTACAACTTCATCTACCATTGGTCTGAAATTCATGCGCGTCTGCGGTGCAGGGAAACCACTATCATCCGGTTGCTCGGAAATACATCCATAACAGCCAGCATTACATGAATAAGATACCGGTACCGCTCCTTCCCAACGCTGTAAGAAGGTGTTGGAAGCAGTCAAGCACTCATATTGCAGTGCACAATGGGACAAATGTTGATAAAGGCGATTTTCTGGATAGCGCTCCAAAAGCTCAGATACCTTCACGCGAAGTTGTCTTGTATCACAATTCAACGGATCCCACTTATGAGGGTCATCCGTAGCATTAGCTGCTACATAAAATCCGCCATCTTTCCATACTACAGCTGTGTATCCAAACAACGGCAACTTCTGTTCCTTGTCTGTCTTCACATAACTTGGTATGTGCAAGCGAGTATAGCCTTGTGGTAGTAGAGCCCCTACTGCCTGTACATCTCCGGGTATAACAACCATTTCACCTGTATCTGGGTCAAGCCCAACTGGACGGGTGCTTGGTAAACCTACAAGCGTAGCCCCTTCCGGCAAAGGGATTAGCTCATCTTCAAATATTTCAACAATCATTTCCCCACTACGGGCTAGTCCAATCAAATGATCATGATCGTACATATTCCCATCTTGGTCAGCATATACTACATACATTGTCAGCAAGTCCTCCCTATATTTCGGTACATCCGTCAGCTGACAGAGGAACTGCGTGTACGGCGAGTCGGTGTTGGCGTTGGATTCGTTTCCTTAGAATCTAATGTCGCTAAAAACTCTTCGTTCGTTTTCGTATCACGCATACGACGGATAAATTGATCAACAAACTCTGGGGATTCATTCATGTTTTTACGAACCGACCATAGTTTGTCCAATTCATCCTTCGTCAATAACATCTCTTCACGACGCGTTCCGGAACGACGAATATCGATAGCTGGGAAAATACGACGCTCAGCCAATTTACGATCCAAGTGAAGTTCCATGTTACCCGTGCCTTTAAATTCTTCATAAATGATATCGTCCATACGGGAACCTGTTTCAACCAAAGCAGTTGCCAAAATCGTCAAGCTTCCGCCCTCTTCAATATTTCTAGCCGAACCAAAGAAACGTTTAGGACGATGGAAAGCCGCTGGGTCGATACCACCACTTAGTGTTCTACCGGATGGAGGAACTACTAGGTTGTAGGCACGCGCTAATCTAGTAATGCTATCAAGCAAAATAACAACATCTTTCTTATGTTCAACAAGACGCAAAGCACGCTCTAGCACTAGCTCAGCTACTTTAATGTGATTCTCAGGAACTTCATCAAACGTCGATGCAACAACTTCACCTTTAACAGAACGCTGCATATCCGTTACTTCTTCCGGGCGCTCATCGATGAGCAATACGAACAATTCGATATCAGGATGATTCGTCGATATACTATTCGCAATCTCCTTCAATAGTAATGTTTTACCTGCCTTAGGAGGCGCTACAATAAGACCACGCTGACCTAGACCAACAGGAGCAAGCATATCCATAGTACGGGTTGAAATCTTCTCAGGGGTTGTTTGCAATACAAGCTTCTTCTCCGGATATAGAGGAGTCAAGGCAGGGAAGTGCAGACGTTGTGAGGCTTCATCCGGATTCTCGCCATTAACCGCATTAATCTGCAGTAATCCAAAGTATCTTTCATTTTCTTTCGGTGGGCGACATTTCCCAGATACAAGGTCACCAGTACGAAGGTCAAAACGACGAATCTGCGACTGGGAAATATAAATATCCTCTGGGCTTGGTAAGTAGTTAATAGGACGCAAGAACCCAAATCCTTCAGGGAGAATATCCAAGACACCTTCCATGAACATAAAGCCGCCTTGTTCTGCTTGTGCGCGTAAAATTGCAAAAATAAGTTCTTTCTTCTTAAGTTGACCGTAACTAGGAATCTGTAATTGCTTTGCCAGCTTATACAGCTCCGTCAATTTCTTCGTTTCCAAATCGGAAATTTGCAAATCCATGAATACAACTCCTATTCTATTCAAGAAATAACATTGATGTCTAAGTGAAAATGAGAATGAATTCCGCTAGCCACTCGTTGTAAAGTGCCGAATACATTCATCCAAAGTATAAAACCTGTGGCAGTATGAATTGGTGAAGGGAATAACGGGTACCTAACGCCTAGTAGAATGGAGTCATTCGAATCAGAATGACAGGCGATAGAATGGATAGCGTAGACTATTTATATATGATTACCCGCAATGTGAACATTTATTCTTATTCCCTCCATATTTCTGCGCCCAGCATCGTCAAGTTAGAAACAAGGTTATCATACCCGCGGTCAATAAACTCGACACCTAACACTTCGGTAACACCATCTTCTACAAGTAATCCCCCGATAACCAAAGCAGCCCCAGCTCGCAAATCAGCGGCCTTGACTGTAGCAGCATGTAACTTAGAGCGTTCAATAATAGCAGAACGTCCTTCCACACGAATCTTGGCCCCCATACGCATTAGCTCAGGAACATATTTAAAGCGATTACTATACACATAATCCGTCAGCATACTTACACCTGATGCCTGTGTAAGTAGACTTGCCATAGGCGACTGTAAATCAGTAGCAAAGCCTGGGTATATTAGTGCTTTGACATCAATAGGCTCATACTCAGCCTTGCCAATAACACGAAGTGATTCGCCTGATTCAAGAATCTCTACACCCATTTCTTCCAACTTTGCAGTTAAAGCCTCCATATGCTTAGGAATTATATTATCAACGAGAAGATTACCTCGTGTTGCCGCTGCAGCAATCATATAAGTACCCGCTTGGATACGATCTGGAATAATCGAATGACGACAGCCATGCAAGCTGTCTACACCTTCGATACGAATCGTACCGGTACCGGCACCTTTAATTTTCGCACCCATCGCGTTCAGCAAGGTGGCTACATCTATAATTTCAGGCTCTTTAGCCGCATTTTCAATCGTAGTAATACCTTTAGCTCTTGTTGCCGCCAGCATAATGTTAATCGTAGCGCCTACACTCGCTACATCCAAGTAAACTTTAGCTCCACGAAGTTCTTTTGCATAAATATGGATGGAACCATGGTCATTGGTGACCGTAGCCCCTAGTGCCTCAAACCCTTTAATATGTTGATCAATAGGACGCGGTTCAAAACTGCAGCCACCAGGCATGCCAATTGTCGCTTCTCCGAATCGCCCCAATAAAGCACCCATCAAGTAATAAGAAGCTCTCAGCTTCTTTACAAGACCATTGTGCATAGGTATAGAAATCATACGAGAAGGATCAATGTGCATCGTATTCCCGTCCCAGCTTACATCCCCACCCAATTCAACGAGGATTTCACTGTACGTTTCTACATCGCTAATCACTGGCAGGTTCTCCAACACTACGGTTGTCTCTGCCAAAATAGCAGCAGGAACAAGCGCAACTGCACTATTCTTAGCCCCACTTATCTGTACAGTACCATGCAACGGACGACCGCCCTGAATCATTATCTTTTCCATAGTTGTAAAATGCTCCTCCTACGCCTTGCATACCTGCTTACCCGGATTGCTCGAAATAATAACTCATATCGCGATCACAGCAACACACTTCTACGATACAACACAACGGAACCCATTACGCACATGTAACTGATTGTAATTGTCCCGTCCTACATTCTTCCCTATGAATTCGCTATATCTATACAATTGTACTACAATAACTAGACTAATGAAAAATGTTGAATAAGTAGAAAATGGGAAGAACACCGGACAGTCCCAGTGTCATTCCCATATCCGTTAACGTGCGAATGCGATCATCGCTTGTTATGCTTGGTTGCTGCTTCCGAACAAACGGATTTTTTCACGAACAACTTCAACGATAGATTCACGCGCTGGAGTCAAGTATTTACGAGGATCGTAAACTGTTTCTTGCTTCGCAAGAGATTCGCGAATCGTCTTCGTGAAGGATACTTGGTTCTCCGTGTTCACGTTGATCTTACCTACGCCGCATGCAACAGCTTTCTTGATTGCGTCGTCAGGAACACCAGAACCACCGTGAAGAACGATTGGAACTGGAATCTTGCTCGTAACAGCTTCCATAATATCAAAGTGAAGCTTAGGCTCGCCTTTGTACATACCATGAGCAGTACCTACAGCGATTGCCAAAGCATCAACGCCTGTCTCTTCATAGAAGCGAATTGCTTCTTCTGGATCAGCCAATTGTGCATGTGCTTCATCAACTGTCAAGTCGTCCTCTGTACCGCCGATTGTACCCAATTCACCTTCAACGGATACGCCCATAGCGTGTGCAGCTTTAACAACTTCTTTAGTCAAACGGATGTTGTCTTCGTATGCATGATGGGAACCATCGAACATAACGGAAGAGAATCCTGCACGGATACACTTCATAGCTACTTCAAATGTGCTACCATGGTCAAGGTGCAATGCGATTGGCAAGCCGGATTTCTTAGCAGCTGCTTCAGCCATTGCTACAGTGTACTCGATACCCATGTACTTCAACGCACCTTCGGAAACACCGAAGATAAGTGGGGAGTTCTCAAGCATACCAGCTTCTGTGATAGCTTGTACAAACTCAAGGTTGTTGATGTTAAACTGACCTACAGCAAATTTGTTTGCTTTAGCTTTAGGCAGGAATTCGTTCATCGATACTAATGGCATGGTTACTTCCTCCTATGGATTGTCGTCTGTTTCTGTTATGGCTAGCCGACATCTTTACAGTCGTTATTATACCACAATTGCACATCAAAAAATATACAAACTCTTGACAACAAACGAAGTTCCCAAACGACATTGTCAAGGATTATATGGTTAAAATGTCCGTTGTTATATATACATGGATATTAAGCCTAATTATCTCACCAAAACTTTATCTAAGTATGCCATTTATAGCGCTTACGAAGATATAGATACCGACGAACCTGAAGAACGCTCTAGTGTCATGTTGACAGCAACACGCATTTCATCAATATCAAACGGCTTCGTAAAATGCATCAGTGCTCCCAGATCGGTCGCTTCCTTTATCATGTCGAGCTCACCATAAGCAGTCATCATAATCACATTTAAGTCTGGCTTCATTTCTTTAATTTGCTTCAATATTTCAAGGCCATCCATGCCGGGGATCTTCATATCAAGCAGCACAATGTCAGGTGTCTCGTTGCGCACAATTTCTAAGGCCAACTTGCCATTGGATGCCTGATAAGTTATATACCCTTCGCTGCTGAACACTTCCATGAGAAGAACACGTATACCGTTCTGGTCATCTACGATCAATACTTTCTTCTTATCCAACTGGTACCCCTCCCATTGTGTTTCACGAACGAGCAATGGTAGCCAAATGACTATCCCTCGCTTGCCCGACCATCTTATCGTCATGATGGGCAAAAACGTCGTAAAAGTACATATTCGCGTCTTCCCTTAAAATTCCTTCTTTGAAAAAGAAATCGCTTAAAGTTTCCAAAAAAATGTCGAACAACAACATCATTACTAAAGCCTATGTAATAAAAAAAGCGAGTGCATGCCCTTTGCAATAACTAGGCACACACTCGCTTCTTATATATTTTCAACAATAATTAACCGCGGTTCTTAATTGCAGCTTTGACGAATTCACGGAATAGTGGCTGCGGACGGTTAGGACGAGAGATAAACTCCGGATGGAATTGAACTGCCAAGAACCACGGATGGTCTGGAAGTTCCACAATCTCAACAAGACGCCCATCAGGAGATGTACCTGAGAACACAAATCCTGCACGTTCCATTTGCTCACGATATTCATTGTTGAATTCGTAGCGATGACGATGACGCTCGTAAACAAGTTCATCTTGGTAGCAATCCATCGCAAGTGTACCTGGTAGCAATTTGCATGGATACAAGCCAAGGCGCATCGTACCGCCAAGATCCTCAATATCCTTCTGTTCTGGCAGAATATCAATAACAGGATATTCTGTAGCCGGGTTAATCTCAGAGCTGTTCGCATCTTGAAGACCAACAACAGAACGAGCATACTCAATTACTGCCACTTGCATACCCAAGCAAATACCGAAGAATGGAACCTTGTTCTCACGCGCATAGCGAATCGTAGTTACTTTACCTTCTACGCCACGATCACCAAATCCGCCTGGTACAAGAATACCGTGTACGCCGCTAAGTTGCTCAGCTACGTTCTCTGCTGTAATTAATTCTGCATCGACCCAACGAACCTTAACATCCGAGTTCGCTTCAAAGCCAGCATGAGACAATGCTTCTACAACGGACAAGTATGCATCATGCAACGCAACATATTTACCAACGATTGCAATCTCAACTTGCTCTTCAAGCGACTTCACGCGATCAACAAGCTGCAACCAGTCACCCATATCAGGTTCAGGCGTCTGAAGCTTCAAGTGATTCACAACGATTTCATCCATACCTTGTTCACGAAGCATCAATGGTACTTCATACAAAGTAGAAGCATCTTGGCATTCTACAACTGCATTTGCATCAATGTCGCAGAAGAGAGCAATCTTCTTCTTCATTTCTTCTGTGATCGGTACTTCAGTACGCAACACCAGCATATTTGGTTGAATACCGATGCTGCGCAATTCCTTAACGCTATGCTGCGTTGGCTTCGTCTTCACTTCACCAGCAACTTTAATGTAAGGAATTAGCGTTACGTGAATATACATCACATTTTCGCGGCCTACATCACTCTTGATTTGTCGAATAGCTTCTAGATATGGCAAGCTTTCGATATCACCAACCGTACCGCCAATCTCTGTAATGACTACATCCGAACCAGATTCTTTACCAGCGCGGAATACACGCTCTTTAATCTCGTTCGTAATGTGAGGAATAACCTGAACAGTACCACCCAAGTATTCACCGCGACGCTCTTTGGAAATAACCGAAGAGTACACTTTACCTGTAGTTACATTGCTGTTCTTAGATAGGTTAATGTCAATAAAACGTTCGTAGTGACCCAAATCGAGATCCGTCTCTGCACCATCGTCCGTCACGAATACTTCACCGTGTTGGTAAGGACTCATAGTTCCTGGGTCCACGTTAATGTATGGGTCAAACTTTTGGATTGTAACTTTCAATCCGCGATTTTTGAGCAATCTGCCCAGGGATGCAGCCGTTATCCCTTTACCCAAAGATGATACGACGCCGCCCGTTACAAAAATATACTTTGTCACTGGTGAAACCCTCCTATGATCAAGTGCATTCATGACAAGTCCTCGGGAGGCTTTGATTGCGAATCAGGTTCGATGCCATTTGATGCATGTAGTTATCGTAACCCATTTGCAGGTGAAAAATTGATGCTGAGAAGCATGAAATTTATCATGATCTCTCCGCCCGTTTCCACAAATCAATACCTATAAAAAACAAAAAAGTGACTCCCGTGGTCACGGGGCACTTTATACTCACAATATATATATAATTAATAGATAAATCCAAAGCCCATATGCTAGTTTACTCGTTAGGTTGTCCAATGTCAAGGGAAGGAGAAGGGGAAAAAATAAGTATAAAAAAGCCATCCAAACCTACTTAAAGCAACAATGCTCCAATAGTTGGACGGCTTTTGAAAAACGAGGCGCTATTGCCTATTATTTTTCTTCTTCCTCGTCTTCATATTCATCTTCTGAGTCCTCATCTTCCGATGCTTCCTCATCCAAATCCTCTTCTTCGATCATAACTTCTTCTTCGTCTTCTTCGACTTCAGAATCTTCGTCTCTGAATGCATCATCTTCGCTGTCATCATCTGCAAAGTCAAAGTCGTCGTTGTTATAGGAATCGTCTTCCTCTGTGTAGTCATCGTCCTCTAGATCATCATCATCATCGTTGATAATGCGCGGACGCTTCGTACCACCTGTAATATTCTCATCAGCGCGGTCAACTGGGTACCAGCGTTTCAAGCCCCACATGTTGCTTCCTACACAAGCGAATCGACCATCGATATTAATCTCGGTATATAACTGAGCGATGACATCAAGAATTTGCTCCTCTGTCAATCCACGAAGCTTCGCTACTTCATTCATAAGGTCACGGTAGTAGAAAGGCGTGTTGGCTGCTTTCAATATTTCAAAAGCAAGATCCACCATCGGCATTTCTTGTACTTTGTCGGGATCCAGCTTCAATTCCAACGGGGTGCTCATACGTACACATCCTCTCGCAAAAGTTCAATAAAACACTGCTTTATCTACAAACATATCCATGTTCACACCTTAGTAAAACCGATTTGAAGTGAAAATGCAAGTTTTCTTATTCCAAATGAGCCGATATGCCAATCTAGGAGCAATTACGCTTAAATTCGTCAAAATAAAAAGAAACGCGAAGGCTCCCCTTCGCGTTCGACTGTATCCGCGCCGGAGGGCAGTTCGCTGCTCCAGCTATGGCCTGCAGAGCCTGATAAAGCTCTACTCCATACTATGTCCTGAGTCTTTAATTGACACGGAATAAGGCCTAACTTCATTAAAAAAGGCAGCTATACCAGTCCACCTCACACCAAATCGCATACGATACATTCACAAGACCTGTCGGGAGGGGAATGCACATTGGATGTGTCTGTCTTTCTCCACCTAGTACTTCAAGAGATCTCCTCTGGCGGACAAGGCTTACGCCCATACCTTATCGGCTTCAACGATCAGAGTCTCTACGAGCGCTGTCGTAAAGCCCTAAAAGATCTGCGTTATAGCCACCCCGCTTTAGCAAGCATCGAGGAAAGGCCGATTATATCCAGCCTCCGCTGTTATTTTCCTAAGAGGTTGGAACAGCGTTGGTATCCGTTCAAACAAGCGCTCACTGTCGAAGAGGATACTCGTATGTTGATCAAGACCACCTTCCGCACGACTTCTACTGGGGAAAGAGGTATTCCATGGGGAGTACGCCACATTAAAGCCCCGCATGCATGGAGCACCACGACTGGTCATCGGGTCCGGATCGGTGTTATTGATACCGGAGCCGATTACCACCACCCCGATCTGCGACACTCACTTTTGTCAGGAATCAACTTTGTTCAACCTGGACGCCCTCCACAAGATGATAATGGACACGGTACTCATATAGCCGGAACGATCGCAGCCGCCAATCAAATGTACGGCATCATCGGAGTGGCGCCACGTGCACTCATACACCCCGTCAAGTCTTTTGATGAGAATGGGTCCGCCTATGTATCTGATATCGTGCAGGGCATCGAGTGGTGTGTGCGCAACAAGCTTCACCTTATTAATATGAGCTTTGGCATGAAGACGCGCAGTAAATCCTTGCTAAATGCAGTAACTCAAGCTACCAACGCAGGCATTGCCGTGGTCGCCTCCTCTGGCAATGATGCCAAGCGAAAAACGATTGACTATCCTGCCCGCTACAGCCAAACCATCTCTGTAGGAGCTACCGATAACAGTCGTCGTATTGCACCATTCAGCAACCGAGGGACCTATGTTGATATATATGCACCTGGAGATAAAATTGTATCGGCATGGCTTCACGGCAATTATCACGAAATGAGCGGAACATCGATGGCTACCTCCCATGTAAGCGGCGCTATTGCTCTACTTCTTGCACTTAAGCCTGAATTAAAGCCAACCGAAATCAAAGCTCTACTTCGTCGTACAGCCAACCCTATTTATCCATTGCGTGGACGTGCCAGCAGTATTAAAGAGAGTGCAGCAGGAGAAATTGATATCGCAAGACTACTTCAAGAATGTAGATAAGCACCCAACCAAAACACCCGTCCCTGTTGGCCCAGAGACGGGTATTCGTTATATGGCTTCACTTCTTCTAGACGTCAGCCTCTATTCAAAAAGCTTTGAGATTGGGTTATCTTGAGACTTTTCCGCAGTCACTTTACCTTGTCCATTCATTTGGAACCATTGATAAAAGTCGCTGCTAAAGTTCGATGTCTTCATTATGGTTTGCAGCATAATAGGCCAAGCTTTAGCGTTAACCTGCTCTGACGTCCAATACATGTGCATAAGTAGGCGGTCTTTATGATAAGGATGCTTTACCATATAAACTCCGGATGTATCTTTCTGCTGCATCGCCTTGTTCCAATCCAATTGAATAGCCTTTGCTCCCTTTTGAATGCCTGGCTTCAATGCTTGAATAACCGGATTGCGGCCAGAACTGCCGATCGCAATAATATGACTCTTCGAAAGTTCTTTCTCCAGCTGCTTCTTCACTAACGAGCGCTCTGTTACAATTTCCGCTTCAGCCCCACCCATTTGCATCAGAGTTTGAATCTGTTCTGCTAACTGCTTTTGTTGTTCCATAGCCCTTTTTGTTACACCATCGCTAAGCACGATCGTTACGGGCTCCCCATTATAGGCACGATGGTACATACGGGCAAACACTTCTTGCGGTAAGTTGGAGTTACCCTCGAAAATTTGATCGTACGTCGACTTCATCATGAGTCCCATAAGACGCTGCTCTTCTTCAGGTGTTAGCTTATACTCGTCCGATATATCAAAGTTTGGTTCATACAGCGCTTTGCGCATATGCTTTTGAATGTCTGCGCCAGCGATATCTCCTATGGTTTGCAGCCAGTCTGTAATCGCAGCGTTTCGAAGTGCATAACGATTGTAGTACTCTTGCATAATACGATCGAAGGTTGGTTGTCCTACTTTTCGATACAACTCATAAACGGCTAACCGACCTCTTTCATAGTAAAGCGGGTGCGCCTCATCTCCTGCCTCTTCGTTGTTGGAGGCGATTGCTTTATCTAAAGGCTCTGATGCCATACGCATCCCGTTAAAGCCTTGCATGTCATCCTTTTGTTCTTCATAGAAGTAGGAAGTTGCAAAGTGAGTTAATCCCTCATCTAAAAATGCTTCTGTCTCGGAGTTGTTACCGATAATCGCATGGAACCACTGATGGGCAATTTCATGAATAAATACCGAATCATCTTCCACAGCTTGTTGATCAGAAATCTGACCCATCTGGATTACCCGTGTATATTCAATCGCAACGCCCTCAACATATGTCTCCATGATACGGAAATCTTTATAAGGATAGGCTCCGAAGTTTTTTCCGAAAAACTCAATCGCCTTAGCTGCTTGTTCGACATAACGCTCGGCCACTTTCTCTTTTTCTTTGCTATCTCCGAAATAGTACATTTCAATATGGATTCCATTTACGTTCTTTGACTTCACTTTGTAGTCTGGACTAGCAAAGAATACGAATTCGCGCGTCTTATCGGCAGTGGCCGTGATAACTTTACGACCACTCCCAGCAGGTGTCTCTTGCAGCTGTCCCGGCATGCTTATTTTATACTTGCTCGGTACATTCAGGCTTACTTTATAGTCAGACGCTTCAAAATAATCGGATTCGAGCGTCTTGCTATACGGCAGGCGATTCCATTCATGCTTCCCTTCATCATACATCGCTAAAATAGGATAGAAATGAACAGCACTGATTAAATCCTTATAATGTGCCATACGCTGCATTCCAAATGGAATATCAATCGTATAATCAAGCTCAACGATCACTTCCTCGCCTGGCTTGATTGTTTTGCCAAGCTTAACGGTTAATGATTGATTTTTATTTTCGAAACTAAGTTTACCGTCGTTCGACTTGTCCATAACTCGCTGAACATCTATACCACCTAAAAAGTCTTCAGGCTTCTTATCAGGATACGCTTTGGCAATGTCCTTGTTGCGTCCTTGAAACATAGATGTCTGCGTATCGACGGAACGATAAGAGTCCGCAAACGTATGGAAAACAAGCTCTGACAAGTCGTCCTTCGTTTCATTACGAAACAAGACAGACTGAGTACCAGAAAGCTTCATTTGTTTCTCATCTAGTTGGAGATTAATCGTATATTGAATAGGGCTCGTCCGTTGGCCATCTTCTACTAGATTCACTTTATGGTCTGCTGGTAGAGTAACAGCCTGTGCGTTCTTTACGGCTTGATTACTGGCTGCTGCCCCTGCGAAAGATGGAGTCATTAGAAATTGTGCTGCTAGTGTGACCGATAATAGGCCAGCAGCCATTCGGATGAAGCGATTTGACTGTTTGTTTTTCATATTTTCAAACCTCCTGGTGCGGATCAAGTTGCTGGGTGTCATTTAATGAGTTCTTTCATGCATTTGTTTTTTATTATAAAAGTGGATTCTATAGAGTACCTTAGATTACCCTTGCAGCATAAGCCATGAAGCTTACAGTATTGTCAGGTAAATAGACTACTTAAAGTTTTAGACACAAAAAAACAAGGCACCTCCGAAGAGATGCCCTGTCCATCTAAGATGACTGTACCTGATGGTATATAGTAATTTGGGATTACATTAAGTCGCAGATACTTTTTCTAGTATTGGTCGTGGTGTGTTCCACAATTGCGTCCATTTCTTAATCGCAGAAACCATAATAATGATTCCGAGAACTAGCATAATGATCGACAATGCTGCATTTAGAACACTGTAGCCTTTCGCAGCTTCGTTCAAGTACACATTTTGAATCATCCAGAACCCTGCATAGTTTACCGTAATGAATAAGTATGCAAGAGGGACGAGACAAGTAAGTACATACCAACGCTTATCCGCAATTTTCAAAATAACCGTCGCTCCGATAATAAGACCAATCGATGCCATCAACTGGTTCGATACCCCGAACAATGCCCATACCGAGCCGATATCGCCAGAGAAGAGCAAGTAGCCCCACATAAAGCAAGCCAATGCACTTGCAAAGATTGCTCCTGGTACCCAATCTACACGCTTAAGCGGCTTGTAAATTTCACCGAAGAAGTCTTGAATCAAGTAACGAGATACGCGAGTACCTGCGTCGATTGCTGTTAGAATGAAAACTGCCTCAAACATAATTACGAATTGGAAGAAGAACGCTGCCAAGTTTTCAAACCAAGGAATTTGTGTGAAAATATACGTCATCCCTACCGCCAACGTAACTGCGCCGCCTGTTCTTCCTTCTAGATCCAAGCCAATTTGCTGTGCCAATTCAGGCAAGTGTACAACTTCCATACCAAGTGTCTTGAACACTTCAGGTGTCGAGTTAATTGCAAAGTAGTCAGCTGGCTGCAATGCAGTTGCTGCAATAAGAGCCATAATCGCTACTACACACTCTACCAGCATCGCACCAAAGCCAACACTCTTAATATCGCTCCAGCGGTTAACCATTTTTGGCGTTGTTCCAGAACCAACAAAGGCATGGAAACCAGAAATCGCACCGCAGGCAATCGTAATCGAGATGAACGGCCACACCGGACCAGCCAGTATTGGACCGCCGCCATTAATAAATTCCGTTACAGCCGGGAAAGGAATCGCCGGGTTGATAACAAACACACCGATAATCAAGGCGATAAACACGCCAATTTTCATAAAACTGCTCAAATAATCACGTGGTGCAAGCAAGAGCCATACTGGCAATGCTGCTGCAAAGAATGCGTATATCGGCAAAATGATAGCCAATGTACTTGCATCTAGCGTTAACCAGTCGCCAAGCATTGTGCCTTGAATGTAAGGACCAGCGAATACGCCGACCATCATCAAAATAAATCCGACTGTCGTTGCAAGCTTCAAGTTGCCTGTCTTCTTATGGAACAAGCCAACCCCGATTGCAATCGGAATTGTAATCGCAACTGCGAATGTTCCCCATGGATTGTTCTCCAACGCATGAAGGACAACCATTGACAAACCTGCCATTGTGATCGTAATGATGAACAACATTGCCAAGCCTGTACAGAAACCAGCTACAGGGCCAAGCTCTTCTTTCGCTACCTCAGAAAGTGACTTTCCTTCTTTGCGCATCGAAGCGAACAACACGACCATGTCGTGCACAGCGCCCCCGATAACCGCACCGACCAATAGCCATATCAAACCTGGTAAATAACCAAACTGGGCTGCTAGTATCGGTCCAACGAGCGGACCTGCTGCAGCAATTGCTGCGAAGTGGTGACCAAATGTCACCCATTTATTAGATGGCACATAATCTTTACCGTCATTTAATTCATGCGCAGGTGTAGGCTTGGAATCATCCAACTTCAATACCTTCGCTGCCATAAATGTTCCATATAGACGATAAGCTATCATAAGAATACATATAGAACCGATTACTATCGTTACCGCGTTCATGGAGATCGACTCCCTTCTCAACTTTCTATACTTGTATTTTATGAGATGAAAATGGAAATAAAGCGTTTTCAAAATAAAATGCACAAGATTCGCTTCTACTTGCAAAAATCGAGGGTTGAGTTGCAACAAACAAAAAAGATCGAGCTCAGGTTCCTACAAACCACGGCTCGATCTCTCAAATCTACTATTATTAAAACGGATACCAGAATGTCCCGAAGCCCTTTACTCGTACCGTAATAGACACAGCCAATACAACTGCACAGACGATGACGACAATAACATCCACTCTTCCCCATGGAGAAGAGGAATACCATGTCCGTTTCGCATGTTTACCGAAGCCACGCAAGTCCATTGCATTCGCCACCGTATCAATCCGCGCAAGCGAAGATTGTACAAGCGGAATTGCTATTGCTGCATAATGTTTTAAACGCTGAACAATCGTCCCTTCCCCGCGAGCCAATCCGACTCCGCGAGCCTGCATCGCATTTGAGATGCTAAGGAAGTCTTTTTTCAGGTCAGGAATGTAGCGAAACGCAATATTAAAGGCATAGGCAATTTTGTATGGCACACCTAGTCGGTTCACGCTGCCCGCAAAACGAGTCGGATGCGTCGTATATACAAACAATACCGAAATAGGCATCAGCGACATATATTTCATCGATAGTGTCAGTATATAAAATACGGTCTCAAGTGTAAGCACCTCATAACCTAAGTCTATGAGTACTGTCGTCGTCCCGTTCACTTCACTTCCATAGGCAGGTGAAACAAGTATCGTAAATATAGAATTGAATATATTGAATACGATAATAACCCATACGAGCAGCCTGATGCGTGTCCAAGGCAGCTGTGCACTCTTAAGGAGTCCAATCCCCAAGAGGAAAAGAACTATAAAAACACGAATGTCTTGGAATAAAAAGACGATTACTGTCCATGCAAGCAGCATAAGCAGTTTAACGGCACCGTCTAATCGATGGAACAGAGTATCCCGCTCGATATACAACATGCCCGCTTTACTCATGCTCACTCACCTGCTTCTTAAGTTTCTCGTATTGGATAAAGTGACGCACCAACGCTTCTGGAGTTGCCACCTCAGTCGAACGGGAAAGCATACTCAAGGATGTTTCCTTTAAATTCGCACGATTCATAATCTCTGTGTTGGTCAGTACACTAGCCGTAGAGCCTGATGCAATAATCTCTCCATTGCAAAGTACGGCAGCACGCTCTGTATATTCCAGCGCCAGATGCATATCGTGGGTAATAAAGAGCAGCGAAACGCCTTGCTCCGCTAGTCGTGACAAGAAGCTCATAAACTTCGTATAATGCTTGAAATCCTGCCCGGCAGTTGGCTCGTCCACAATAATAAGCTTCGGCTCCGTCACCAAGATGGACGCGATCGTAACCCGCTTCTTCTGCCCGTAGCTAAGCGCAGATACAGGCCAATCACGATAACTGTACAAGCCGCAAATACGCAGCACTTCTTCTACTTTAGCAGTGATTTCTGCTTGAGGCACCCCTTGTATACGCAGTGCCAAGCCGACTTCATCCCTAATCATCGTTTGGGTAATCATATGATTCGGGTTCTGCATCACGTAACCAATCTGCTCGCCTCTACGACGGATTGACCATTGACGAATAGACTCTCCGTTAAGCAAAATATCGCCTGATGTCGGCTTCACCATGCCCGTCAACAGCTGAGATAAGGTAGTCTTTCCTGCTCCATTATTGCCAAGCAGCGCTACTCGTTCACCTGCTCCGATCTTCAAGGAAACACCTTTAATCACTTCCTTACCTTCCCCGTAGGCAAAACGAACATCTTGCAGCTCTAGCAGGGGTGCAGACTCACTTTTCATCGAAGAGTTATCGATCACTTCAACCCATTCTCCAAGTGCTCGCCGCACTTGCTCATTGCTGCTCAATATCTCCAAAGAAGATGGTTGAACCGTTGGTGTCAGTTCGCATCCCGCATACTTCAATGCTGAAATATACAAAGGCTCTCGCAGACCATTTTCCTGCATCACATTTGATGAAAGTATCTCGTCAGGCGTACCAACCGCAACGATTCTGCCTTCTGACATCACAACGATGCGGTCAACTGGCTGTTCCAGCACATCTTCAATTCGGTGCTCAATGATAATAACGGTCTTGCCGCTGTCACGATGAATGTCTTCAATCAGCTTCATCGCATGTTTACCACTCGCAGGGTCCAAATTCGCCAACGGCTCATCAAACAGCAGAATATCAACGTCCATGGACATGACCCCTGCCAAAGAAACTCGCTGTTTCTGGCCGCCAGACAGTTCATGGGGACTTTGATTCAAGTGCTCCAGCATATCAACCATACTAAGCGCTTCGGCTACCCGCGGCTTCATCTCTTCAGGAGCAACACAATCATTTTCGAAAGCGAAGGCAACATCTTCGTCTACCGTCAATCCAATGAATTGACTGTCCTGATCCTGCATGATCGTACCGACACTGCGGCTAATCTCAAAAATACTTTGCTCTGCTGGGCAGCGACCCTTCAATGTGTAATCGCCTGATATTTTCCCTTTGTGGGCGAATGGAATTAGCCCATTGATACAATGGGCTAACGTGGATTTGCCGGAACCGCTTGGGCCAGCTATTAATATTTTTTCCCCAGGGTAAATATCGAGGCATATGTCATGAAGGGTAGGCTCAGCCAAGCTGCTATATTGAAAGCTAAACTGATTAAAAGAAAGAATGGATTCTGCCATCTTATTCATTGCCCCTATTTGCCTTTATTCAAGGATTACTGCAATCCTATTACTTTGATACTTTGAGATTGGAATTGCTGCGATTCACTTTCAACAATCCAAGTACAGCACCAACACCTAGAACAACATGCACGGTAATGTTAGACAAAGAAGCCGCTGTGAATTGCAATAGCATTTTATCTGGCGCTTCTCCAAACAGATAAATATCAAGCACGCTAGAAATACCGAACCCAACGACCAATGCCAATGATCCGACAATAGCTAAAGTGGCAATATTACCTTTGGTTGCACGCCCTTCTTTAACACTAAATGACTTGCTCATAAATACGAGTCCCATACCTAGACCGCTAATCGCCGATCCCAACACCCAGGACCACCAGATCGTTCCACTAGATAAGTCGAACACGATGTGACCGATAGCCCCGCTCAAAAAGCCAACGATAGGACCGAACAAAGCTCCAAATATCGTCAAGATTGCAATTGCTGGACGCAGTCCAGTCTGTGGTGCTACCGGAATCGAAACCCAGTTAAGCAAACCGTACAATGCCGCTCCGATTCCAATCGCAACAACCGTCTTCGTGTCCAAGTTGAAAATAGATTGCTTCATCATCTTCACCCTTTCTTCTCCAATATGGATGTATCGCGCGCCCGCTTGTGCAGGTAGCATCATTTGTATATTACAATCTATATGCCAATCTAGTTGTACATAAAACAAGCCACTACCTTCTATGGCAAATGGCTTAGATTGCAAGCATTATTATAGCAAGGTGCGTGTAATTATGCACCAATATTTTGCCTGCCTTTTATAGACCAAGTTTCTGCTTCAAGTCTTTCACATACGTGCGGCTGACCGGTATACTTGCACCGTCTTTCATTTTCATCACATACGTAGAATGGAACCATGGTTCAATCTCTTTTACATAATCTACATTAACTAAATAGGAGCGATGAACACGAAGCATAGAAGGGTGATTCAGCTTGCGCTCCAGCACGGTCAACGCTTCACATACCTTATAACGCTGTCCTTCCGTCACAACGACTGCTTTACCTTCTTCAGACTCGATATAAATAATACGGTCCACATGTAGAACCGCAATTCGCTCATCTACGGTCACTGCTAAACGTTCTGTTCGCTCCAGAGTTTTAGAAGCCGCTGAGACAGATGAGCCACCAGCCGCAGCAGGCTGAGATGCAGGAACCGCTAACCGCTGGACAAGTTTCTCCACTGTCTGCTGTATACGCGCCTCTTCGTATGGTTTTAAGATGTAATCTGTAGCATTCAACTCAAATGCCTTCAGGGCATATTCATCATAAGCTGTCGCAAATACGATCGCAGAGTGGCATCCATCTTCCTTGAGTCGTTCTGCAATCTCAATGCCTGTTGCATCCGACAGCTGAATATCAAGGAAGATCACATCAGGCGTTGTTTCCTGAATGCCATCCAGCGCCTCTTCATACGACTCAGCCTCTCCGACAATGTCCACCCGCTTCGTTCTGCGAAGCAAATACATGAGCTCATCCCTTGCCAATGGCTCATCATCAACAACAAACGCCCTAATCATGCCTACGCACCTTCCTTAGTGTCATTTCGCGGCAGTTTAATGATTACCGTAGTCCCTTCTCCTAGACTGCTCTCTACTATAAAAGAAGCTTGGCTGCCGTAAATTTCTTGAATCCGACTGCGAATATTAACAAGTGCTGTTCCCGTACCCTCCTGCGAAGGCACCACTTCCCTGCCAAGCGCACCGATAGCATCTGCCGAAATACCTCTACCGTTATCTTCTGTTATAAGCAGCATCGTATCTCCCTCCGCTTCCGAGCAAATACGAACATACCCTGTTCCTTTGAAGCCTTTACCGAATCCATGCCTCACTGCATTCTCCACTAACGGCTGTAAAGTAAACGGCGGAATGAGCACTTCCTTAAATGAAGGATCAATGCAAAATTCAATCGTATACTTACCCGGGAAACGAGCCTGCTCAAGCGACAAATAAGCTTCCACATGCTCTAGCTCCTTATGAAGCGGAATGAGCATCGAGCGAGCCCCCTGAAGATTGCTGCGGAAAAAGACACTAAGCTGCTGCAGCAGCTTGCGTGCTTGTTCAGGGTTCGTTCTACAAAGTACAGATATGGTGTTAATCGCATTGAATAAGAAGTGCGGATGCACTTGCGCCTGCAGCGCTTTAATCTCTGCATCCTTGAGCAATCTGCTCTGCAGCTCTGCTTCTGCCAACTCCAATTGATTGGAGAACAGCTTACCAAGACCCTCCGCAAGCTCTTTCTCTACTTGATCTAGCCGAGATGGACTTTTAAAGTACAGCTTCAATGTCCCTACCGTCTTATTGCGTACATACAGCGGTATCACATAAGCTCCATGCAGTGGACAGTGTCCACTGGAGCATTGTATTTCTTCGCGGGAACAAGCCTTATGGACGAGCCCCTCGTCCAATACCCGCCGAGTTAGCCTTGTGGTAATCGGCTGCAAAGCAATATGATGATCAGCGCCTACGCCTACATGGGCGAGGATCCGTGCTCTATCCGTAATCGAGATGGCATCCGCATTCGTTTCTTTCAAAATAATAAGTGCTGCTTCGCGGCAAGAGCTTGCATTTAAACCCTGACGAAAATATGGCAACGTTTGATCCGCAATGTGCAGCACCTTATGTGTTTGCACAGCTCTGGAACGTTCTTCTTCTTGAAAAATGGATTGGATAATGGTCATAAATAAATACGTACCAAAGCCATTTACCGCAATCATCGGTATAGCAATAACCTGCACAAGCGCAAATGCCTCGGTTGACGGAGCCGCTACTAGCAAAATAATACCCATTTGGGCGCATTCCATTAAAATGCCTATCCCCGCTGCATGCCAAGGCGCATGTGGATTGCGAATTCGGAACTTACGCGCTATGAATCCGGTTACAACACCTGCCGCAATGGTGGAAAACGCACAGGCAACAGCCGTGAATCCCCCTAGGAACAAACGATGTAATCCTGCAATTACACCCACACCCGATCCAACAAGCGGCCCTCCCAGCAAGCCACCGATGACGACCCCCATAATTCGGGTATTCGCAATCGCACTATCTGGATCAACAGCTACATTCCATGCCTGCGAAGATACGAGTTCATTGTATATGTGTACCCCAGTATAGTTACTAACAACGCCAAATGAACCAAACACAACAATGAGCAGCACTTTCTCTTTCCATCCATGCTCATAGTGAATAATCCGTCGGAACGACTTCATCCGAGATAAGACAAAGGCGATAATAAGCAAGATACCTACTCTCTCTAGCATAAGAGGAAGTAATTGTAACATGGAATAGGCACCTCCGTGCTTCTATTTACGTTCTGTGACTTCATTATACAAGAACAGGGCAATTGCGAGGAGGTTAAACTACAGGAGATATATGACAGAGAATATATAGGCCGAAAATAAGGAATAAAAAACGGTACCACCACTAAGGTGATACCGTCCGTTCCATCATGCTATAGAAGGACTAGCCCGACGCTAGAATTTTTAAAATTACATACGATCTGGAGCGGATACGCCCACAAGACGAAGGACGTTTGCAATTACTGTGCGAACTGCACCTAGAAGTGCCAAGCGAGCTTGTGTTTGCTCTGCATCTTCCGTAATAACACGCTCTGCCTTGTAATAGCTGTGCAGCATAGATGCAAGCTCATACACATAGCGGATTAAGCGATGCGGTGCATAGTCGCGTGCTGCAACTTCGATTTCCGCTTGAAGTTCACCCATTTTACGCAGCAAGTCAAGTTCATGCTCAGCTGTCAATGTGCCGAGGTTCACTTCGTTCAATGGCTTCAGAGCAACACCTTGCTCTTCTGCTTGACGGTAGATGCTGCAAATACGTGCATGCGCATACTGAACGTAGAAGACAGGGTTTTCGTTGGATTTGGAAATCGCCAAATCCATATCGAAATCAAGATGAGAATCTGTCGAACGCATGGTGAAGAAGTAGCGAATTGCGTCTACGCCAACTTCGTCCATCAAGTCTTCCATCGTCACGGCTTTACCCGTACGCTTAGACATCTTCACTTTCTCACCGTCTTGGAACAAGCTTACCATCTGCGCTACAAGTACGATCAGCTTATCTGGGTCATTGCCAAGCGCCTCCATCGCTGCTTTCATACGAGGAATATAACCATGGTGATCAGCACCCCAGATGTTCATGACACGATCGAAGCCACGAGCATATTTATCACGGTGGTATGCAATGTCTGGCGTCAAGTACGTGTAAGTACCGTCATTTTTAATCAATACACGGTCTTTATCATCGCCGTACTCTGTCGTACGCAGCCATGTAGCGCCGCCTTCTTCAAACACTTTTCCACGTGCTTTGAGCTCATCCAACGCTTGCGTGATTACGCCGCTCTCGTACAGGGAAGTCTCGCTGAACCATACGTCAAAGCCAACTTTGAAACGAGCCAAGTCACGCTTAATTTTATCTAACTCTTTCTTCAAGCCGAACTCACGGAAGAACTTCGTGCGCTCTTCTTCTGACAACTGGAGCAGACGATCGCCTTCTTGCTCAACTAACTCTTGAGCAAAACCTTTAATATCTTCACCATGATAACCGTCCGCAGGCATCTCTGCATCAAGGCCAAGTGCCTGTTTGTAGCGGCATTCAAGAGAAAGCACCAAGTTCACCACTTGATTACCAGCATCATTAATATAGTACTCACGTGTTACTTCATAACCCGCAAAGTCTAGTACGTTACAAATTGCATCACCAACGGCTGCACCACGAGCATGGCCTAAGTGAAGGCTTCCTGTTGGGTTCGCACTAACGAACTCCATTTGAATACGTTGTCCTGCACCAGCTGTAATACGACCGTAGTTGTCGCCTTGCTCTGCTACTTCTTTAACTACATCGTACAAGTAGCTCTTGTTCATACGGAAGTTAATGAAGCCTGGGCCTGCAATTTCCGCACTCTCAATGGAAGCTGAAGCATTATCCAAGTTCTCGATAATCGCCTCTGCGATCTGACGAGGATTGCGCTTCGCAATACGAGTAAGCTGCATAGCTACGTTTGTCGCCAAGTCACCGTGTGTTTTGTCTTTTGGAACTTCTATCACAAATGCAGGCATTTCCTCACGTGTTACGATACCTGCTTTCAAAATTGATTCTTCAATAGCCTTTATAACCCCTTGATTAATCCGTTCAATAACTCCAGTGCTCATATTCATTGCTCCCTCTCTGATGTGCTCGACCAATCCAATGTCAATGCCAAAGCAAATTGGCCGACGCAGTCTTCTTCTATATATAAGTCGTATGCCCATGCGACATACTCTGGTAATTGCGCAATAACTCCATTCTGTTCAATAGCACGATCACGGCGTGTCCACTGCTTTGTATTTGTAACGAGTGGAAATCGTAATGCTGCCGAGCGATAGTAGCCATTCAAACGCATGTTGGGTGCAAAAGACATTTCCGATTCCACATCCCCGCGTCGAGTCAGCTTCCATTCATCCGCACTGAGCTTTAGCATCACATTGGTGACCGGTGCTGCTTGGACCTGGTCTTCTGCCGTTCCAGCTGAGCTACTTCGTCGCTTAACCGCCTGGGAACGATCCCCTTCAGCAGCCAAGATCGGCTCCTCATATCTAATGTAGATATGATTGCCCTTGCAGTATACGTCCGCATCCACAGTATGCTCAACTTGTTCCTTATTCTGCACACTCTTAATTGTAAGATGGGTGCGATATTTATTCGCTGCCGCCGGATTCCCGTTCGACAAGTGCACCTTGTCTGCCATCGTGTAACTCCCATTTCCTTAAATAATCTGATTCCATCAATTATCCGGGAAACGACTGCAATTTGCAACCTTTTGGGGGCTTTTGCAGTCCATTTCTGCCACACTTCCTTTGACGCTCGAAAATGGAAGTGCTCTAGGTTCGAAGTGAATACAGATAATACACACAAACTATCGTCCATACATCTATTTCTTCCGAATGATTTTTTACTGTAATCGTCATAGGAGGAAGCATGTTATCGTATGTAATTTCTGCATGGAGTGTATTCGACTCGTCTCGTAAGCGCATAGTCCGATCGCCTATATCTTTTGTGAAGAGATAATTCTTTTCTTTATACTGTAGTTCATAGCGGATATGTGTCTTTATCTTCGTCTTATCTGAAATACGATTATTTTCACCATCTGCACGCTCTATTTTCCATTCGCCGCCAATTATTTTTGTAAATGGAGTAATATCTACAACGTTAATAAGAGAATCTCCATCCGCATAAAACGCTTTAAGATTCACTTCGTATTCATCTATAAAGTGATCAACAACACGCATCCATTTATTTTTATAATATCTCTGCATCGACCCTATTCTTTTATGATTCTCATCGAAAATTTCTATTTCTTTTGTACTTTTTTTGTAAAAATGAGGTTTATATGTATATAAAGCCATTTTCTCTTCACCTCTTTCAAAATATAAATTGCTGATATTCATACGTATTACCTGACAATCTTAGGCAGGTTCCAAACAATTTTTCTGTTTACATCCAGAAGTATTTAAGTCCAATATTTCAGGTGAAATTTTTATATTTAATAGATTCTTAACCTATTTCATCCTATTTCCTGATACAATATGTTGGTAAATTAAACCTTTGTTTTTAAAAAGTTTCATACTGCACTTATTACAAAGAATGACTCTATTTCATTGTCATAAAATGAAACTAGTGTTCTGGGATATTTTTTATGAGTATATGTGCATATATTTTAACCGGAGGGAACAGCATGTTCAACGTCAGCATGAAGAAAACCGTTATTGCTTCTACACTAGCACTAACCATCGCTACTGGAAGCCTAACAGCAAGTGCAGCACCTAGCATCATCATTAACTACGATCAATCCACAACTAGTCAAGTCAATCCAATTGTTAAAGATGGAGTTTCCTTAGTTGAAGTTCGCCCGCTCTTGCAGCAGCTCGGGTACAAACTCAAATGGAACAAAAACAATAAAAGCCTTACCGCAAGCAATGGTTCACAAACCATCGTATTCCAAGCGAATACAGCGAAAGTGAAGCAATATAAAGGAAATGCAGAGACCAACCATAACATGCTTGCATCTGCCGAGCTAGTGAAGGGACAGCTCTATGTCCCACTGCGCTCTGTAAGCGATATTATTGGACTTGAATTAAAGGTAGACGGCACTAAACATACATATACCCTGCATGATTCACAAGCTGCGGCACTAGAAGAAAGACGACTCGAAGAAACGAAAGACTTCTTTGCCAAATTAGCTGCATATGAAAATAGTGGTGATAGAACTGGTTACCTGAACATGTTCGACAAACAATCTCACTTCTATAAGCTAATGGAGAAGAACCTGAGTCAATATAGCCACAAGCTTATAAAAACGAGCTATGAAGATGTATTGGTAGCAGATGTGAACGAAAATGGGGTTTCCGTAAGCGCAACTGTCGTGTCCAGCGTTTATAGCGGTGACCAAGCAACTGCATCTATGACCATGCCTACTTCCTTCTTATTAAAGTTAGATAAGAGTGAGGAATCGCTAGAGAGTATTATTTCCATGACACCAAATTCCATATCCTATCAACTGAAAGATGGCTGGGAGAAAACGAAAACAACATTACCTGAAGCTGATCAGCAAGCGTTCAAAGATATAGCCAACCTCGTGATTGAATCTATTAACACGGAGAACTGGGAGAAACTGAACAGCCTATTCACAGCGGATAATTATCTTGTGAAAATGATGCTGTCCAGCAAGTTTAAAACGTTGTTTGCACAAGTTGATATGAAAGCAGAGCTCAAACAGCAAGTTGTGCTTGCCGCAGACGACAAACATGCCTTTTTCGCAACCGTTGAGAAATATACGATGTTGAATCAGACGGATACACCGCCGATGGAATCAACAATGCTCTATTCGTTGGAACGAGGAGAAGATGGCACATGGAAAGTCTCTTCAATCGATGAAATCTCAACTACAGTAATAGGCGGTGAATGATAATGAACCTTCAACTTCGTTCTATGCGTACAATCGTTAGCTTTTTCCTGACATTTGCGTTACTAACTAGTGTATTCGTTATCGTGCCTAATCAGGCATATGCAAATACAGAAACGGTTGCAACAACTTCTCTAGAAGTTAAAAAAGAAGCAGCAGGGCTTATTGAAGAGCATTACGGCATTACATTTTCAGAAGAACAAATAAAGAACAGTACGATGCAAGAATTAACGGCTACTCTTAATGATCCATTTTCTCGCCATATTACGGCTAAAGAATGGGAGCAAATGAACAACTGGTCTGAGAGTGAAGAAATGGCTCATATCGGGATCACATTTGCCAAGCTGCAAGGCCAATATCGAATCGTTACGGTGACTCCAGGATCACCTGCTGAGCAAGCAGGCCTTAAGCAAGGAGATGCTATCGTTTCCATTGATGGTGCAGCTGTTAAAAATCAAACAAAACAAGATATTTTCTCTGTTCTATTTGGTAAAAAAGATACATCGGTCAAAATGGTTGTACAACGCGGAAAAGCTAAGATGACGAAGTCAGTTAAACGCGCCGTTCTCCCTATGGCTGCTGTAGAAGGCCAAATGTTGGACAAACGCACAGGCTATATTCGCATTTACACATTTATGGACCAAATGGTATATGAGCAATTCGAAGCACAATGGAATGCACTGCGCAAACAAGGGATGAAATCTGTCATTCTCGATCTTCGCTACAATACAGGCGGGCTGATGGAAGAAACGAGACAAGTTGCCTCCTTACTGCGTGACAAAGGCGTGTTCACTTATTACAAGAGCCCAGCAGGATTAGTATCTACTTCTACCCTTAATAAAGGCAAGAAGCCAGACTACACGATGACGGTGCTAGTAAATGAGTATACAGCAAGCTCTTCAGAAGCCCTTACAGGCTTCCTACAAGGTTATAAGCTGGCAACTGTCGTAGGTACCAAAACATACGGCAAAGGTGTTATGCAAATGCCTTATGAGCTGAGCGACGGCTCTTACTTGATGCTGACGACGCAAGAGTTTTTTGCACCGGACATGACAAAGATTCAACAAAAGGGGCTTCAGCCGAATGCGATTTCGAACGAGAAAAAAGCGGAGCTGAACCGTATACTCGTTAATTCCGGGCTTATGAACATATAAAGAGAAAATAGCCCTGTACTTCTACGCGTCACCTAATGAAGAATTTATAACTAGAAATGAGCGTCCAGCATTCCTCTTCCAAGATGGATGCTGGACGCTTCTATTTATTTTTTGCTCTATTTATATCCTGTTAGTGCCTTCTCTGCCGACACCTGTCTTTGAAAATCATGCAAATATATCAGACTATCAGTACAATCCCTTACTATTTTCTTGCATTTACTATAAGCAGATAAATAAGGAGGGAATCCAATGAAATATAAAGTCAATATGAAAGTTGTCAGACCAAGAAGTTCGGTACGAGGTCTTAACACGGTTAGAAGCGCCAATACAACAAAACAGGTTGCTAGAGTAAGAGCAAGCAATCCAGATGATATTCAAGATTTGAATGGCGGAAATCTATATCGACTCGTATACAATCGTATCCTCGCGCCTGGCGTATTTCATGAATTCCTCTTTGACGGAAGACAAGTGGACAACAACAGAGTTTATAGACCTGTCAGCGGGGGTTGGTGGATTGAAGATAATAATGTTGATCTTCCAACTTGTACTACTAACTACTCCGCTTCCCAATTCCAATGGAATACGGTCCTTTATAATCCAAGTACGGAGTCTAGAGAAGCCCGGTTTGTCATCATCGCAAGAAGAACTCAAAATTAAATGGAGCAGACCACTTTCACTTTACTTTCCTATGTTTTTTCTTATGCGACAAACAAAATAAACGGAGGGGTAAAATATGAAAGTTAGATTCAACACGAAGGTGATTAAACCAAGAGGCTCGGCAAAAACATTAAAAACAGCTAGATCTGCTAATACAGCAGTAAATATTCCTGACAACGCTAAGAAACAAAAAGTCACTGTTGCACCTAACGATGCAAAAACAACTCAGGATTTAGGTCAGGGATTTTATCGATTTACCTTTTTTTATGACCTTGATCCGGGCTCTTTCTTCACGTTCTACTTCAGAGGAAGGGAATATAACAATTATAAACCAATCAGTGGAGGATGGTGGGCTGTAAATAACTTAGCAGACCTCGTCATATGCAATTCCAACTATGCTGTTGATGACTATGACTGGGTCACGGTTCTTTACAATCCTACCGACTATACACGTCAAGCTGCATTCGTCATTACGGCTAAGCAATAGAAGAAACTTTCCGGATGTGGAGTGATACTGATTACAGCGAAAAACCACCCTTCTTCTACGCAAACCAAGCGCATAGTCAGAAGGGTGGTTATTCATCAGATCATGCTATTTTACAAATCCCAGTAGCATCTCACGAATGAGTTTGCTCGCTGCAATCTGCGTTTGCTCCGTTGGATCATAGATCGGTGCTACTTCAACCAAGTCGCAGCCCACGATGTTCGCTTCAGAACCAGCAATCAAATGAATCGCTTCAAGCAATTCCTTCGTTGTAATGCCGCCAATTTCCGCCGTACCTGTACCAGGTGCGCAGCTAGGATCCAATACGTCGATGTCGATCGTTACATATACCGGACGGCCAGCAAGCTCAGGAAGTACTTTGCGCAAAGGCTCAGCTACTTCATAAGGATAGAAATTGATGTTCTCACGAGCATACGCCCACTCCTCACGGGAGCCAGAGCGAATGCCGAACTGATAAATATTTTTGCTGCCGATCAACTTCGCTGCTTTAAGCAGTGGTGTTGAGTGCGATAACGGCTCGCCTTCGTAGTCTTCACGCAAGTCAGCATGCGCGTCGATATGAATAATCGCGAGATCTGGGTACTTCTTAAATACTTCTTGAATAACCGGCCACGAAACAAGATGTTCGCCACCAAGTCCAACTGGGAACTTGTTGTCTTTCATTAAACCCGCTACATATTCTTGAATAACATCCAAGCTGCGTGCTGCGTTACCGAAAGGCAATAGCAAGTCGCCTGCATCGAAGTAGGTTACTTCTTCCAAGCTCTTATCGAGATAAGGGCTGTATTCTTCTAAGCCAACAGATGCTTCACGAATGCGGCCAGGGCCGAATCGGGAACCAGGACGGAATGATACCGTGTAGTCCATCGGCATACCATAGATAACTGCCTTGGATTCCTCATAGTTGTCAGAGCTTAGAATAAATACGTTGCCTGAATATTTTTGATCTAATCTCATCGTCTTCTTCTCCTTTGCGCTCCGCTTACTTCGTCAAATCTTCAACGAACTTCGGCAAGCAGAATGCTGCATGGTGAAGGCGTGAGGAGTAGTATTTTGTTGGCATTTCAGGGATTGCAGCTGCATCCACTTCAAGTGGATCATGCGTCTTGCTACCCATTGTGAACGTCCACAAACCGCTTGGGTAAGTTGGAATGTTCGCACCATACACACGTACGATCGGGAAGATTTCCTTCACGTCACGGTTAACTTGTTGAATCAAGTCTGCTTTGAACCAAGGGTTGTCCGTTTGTGCAACAAACAGGCCATCTTCTTTCAAAGCTTCGTAGATGCCTTGGTAGAAACCACGCTCAAAGAGCGGTGCTGCAGGGCCTACAGGCTCTGTTGAGTCTACCATGATTACATCATACTCGTTTTTGCTGTTCAAAATGTGCATGTAGCCATCGTTTACGATGACTTCTACACGAGGGTTGTCCAACTCGCCAGCGATTTCTGGCAAGTACTGTTTGGAGTACTCAATGACTTTGCCATCAATCTCAACAAGTACAGCTTTCTCTACAGAAGGGTGCTTCAAAATTTCGCGAATAACGCCACCGTCTCCGCCGCCTACAACAAGAACTTTTTTCGGATTCGGATGCGTCACAAGCGCAGGATGAGCAACCATTTCATGATATACAAACTCGTCTTTCACTGTCGTCATAACCATGCCGTCCAGTACGAGCATTCTGCCGAATTCTTCGGTCTCCACCATCGCTAAATGTTGGAATGGCGTCTGTTCATCTACATAAGTCTCGCGAACCTTTGCCGTAATGCCGAATGCCGGCGTTTGCTTCTCCGTAAACCACAATTCCATAACAATCAACCTTCTTTCTTTTGGTGATGGTATCGTTGGTCCCAGTTAGAAATGCTCGTAATGGTTCAGGTGTAACATTCGTAACACTTCATCTCCAATTTGCACCAAACAAAAGATATTATATAGAATCCCCCCCAAAAATCAACCTATTTATATCATCGATAGAAAAATGAACAAGCTTACACTCTGATTAAACTGTAGTAAAATGGAAAATAGGCTTGCAGCAATTAAATTCATTATTCGCGTAGCACTCTTATTTCTATTCAAAAAAGGGGATCGAACAGCGATGAAAATGTACCAACGATTACTAACATCTATGATTGTGTGCTTACTATTATTTTTCAGCTTCACTAAAGGCAGTCCTCATCGCAAAGCCACTTGTTAAGCAAATACTAGGCATCGATATTTCTAGCTATAAGCCTGTTTTCAATACAGAGACCCATCAATTACGTCTATATAAGAAAAAAAGTGCAGTCATTGGTATCGATTTCGATGAATTCAATAGAGTTAACGGAATTTATTTTGTTAACTAGTCAAAGGGATTGCCTAGACAATCTATTTTGAGTGCAAATCACGCTGCAATGAATATCCTTAATGTTCCTTTTCCATACTGATTACTAAGATCAGTTGCGGCATCGTTGTCGCATCAGGAAAAGAGGAACTCGAAATGGCCGTCACACCTCAACGCAAAATCAAAAATCGCTGGCTCCGATGGTTGTTGACCGGCTTTATCACTCTATTCGTACTCGGCCTAGGCACGACAGTAACCGTACTAGGCTACTTATATATGACAGACCTGCCTCCTTCGCAAATTCAGCAAGATTCTGAGCTGTTAGACCGAGAAGGTAAGCCTGTCGCTATGCTCACATCAGGATCGATGCAGCGACAATCCGTCAAGATTGATCAAATTTCAACGTATGTCATCGATGGAACCATTGCGACTGAAGACCGTGGCTTCTATAATCACTGGGGAATAGATGCCCGAGGCATCGCTAGAGCGACCCTTGTTAACTTAGAGCACATGTCCAAGCGACAAGGGGCAAGCACACTCACACAACAGTTAGCGCGCAATCTATATTTGTCGCATGAACGAACATGGAAGCGCAAGCTGAAAGAGGCGTTGCTAGCCTTACAGTTGGAAATGAAATATAACAAAGACGAGATTTTAGCGTTGTACTTAAATAACGTTTACTATGGGCACGGCTCTTACGGAATTGAGGCTGCCTCACAAATGTACTTCGGCAAGTCAGCTCATAAGCTGTCACTTGCTGAAAGTGCGATGCTTGTTGGCATCCCGCGCGGGCCTTCTTATTATTCACCTTGGTTAAATATGAAAAATGCAAAAGATCGGCAGCAAGTTATCCTTCGCGGCATGGTTGAGCTTGGTCAAATTACAGAGATACAGGCAAAACAAGCCTATGACGAAGTGCTTACGTTTCGTTCACGCAACGATCGTTCTGAGCTGCTGGTTGCCCCCTATTTTCGTGACTATGTGAAAAAAGAGCTGAGTGCATTAGGGATTTCTGAGGCAACACTCGCCACAGGAGGCCTTCGTATCTATACGACGCTGGATCGCCAGGCCCAAGCAGCTGCCGAAGCCGCAATAGCCAAGCATATCCCTGAGGAAGGCGAATTGCAGGCAGCCATGGTCTCCATTGACCCTCGCTCAGGTGATGTGAAAGCGATGATTGGGGGCAAAGACTATCGCACCAATCAATACAATCGCGTATTTGCGGAGACAAGGCAGCCTGGCTCATCGTTTAAGCCGATCGTCTATCTAGCCGCACTTGAAAAGAAAGCTATAACATCAGCTACGCGCTTCGTGAGCCAACCGACTTCATTTACCTATGACGAAGGCCGCAAAGTGTACAAGCCTAATAACTATGGCGATAAATATTATGGCGATATTATGCTTCGACAAGCCATAGCAGCATCCGATAATATATATGCCGTTAATACGCTAATGCAGGTTGGAGCTGAGCAAGTCGTCCATATGGCGGAAAGATTAGGCATTCATAATGGGCTTAAGCCACTTCCCTCGTTAGCACTAGGCACGTTTCCTGTTAGTCCTTTTCAAATGGCAACCGCCTATGCTGTACTTAGCAATGAGGGACGACAAGTAACCCCGCGCACCGTGCTAGCGGTAACCGATGCGGGTGGACGTTTATTGTATGAAGCGCCTGCACCCGTGGAGAAGCAAGTTGTCCTCCCCGAGGAGGCATATATCCTTACTAACCTGATGGAGAGTGTATTTGAGGCAGGAGGAACGGGCAATCGGGTGTCTACCCTTATTAAACGACCTGTAGCCGGCAAAACAGGAACTACCGATTCTGATTCCTGGATCGTTGGTTATACGCCTGAGCTGGCCACTGCCGTTTGGGTAGGCTATGACAAAGGGAAAAAAATCAATCAGACAGACGCCCGTCGCTCCGCGCCGATATTTGCCCAATTCACGGAAAAAGCACTAGCTAATGTACCACCGAAGCTGTTCCCTGTACCAGATAACATTGTAAGTACCTATATTGATCCGAATACCGGGAAGCTTGCTGGCGAAGGCTGTTCCGCCAAACAACTTGAAACCTTTGTTCGTGGTACAGAACCTAAAGAAATATGCAATGAGCACGATCAACAACAAGTTCGCAAGTCTAAGTCAGAGACTGTATTACCTGAAGCCGAGGGCAAGAAGAAATCGTGGTGGCAGCATTTTAAACGCTGGTGGTCGGAGTAAAATTTAAAATAAATGAAATGAAAGCCCTGAAGATGCTTCGTCTTCAGGGCTTTCATTGGTTCATCATTATGGTCGAATCACTATTTATAACATTTTGCCAACTAAGATTCTTCCATGGTAGTAGAGCTATTTAATTGCCCACTATTAACTTTCCGATGTAATCCCGGCCAAAAAGCAGCACGTCCTAGTACAGCCGTAATTGCTGGCACTAATAGCGGACGAACAATAAATGTATCAAGCAGCACACCTAGCGCAGTAACCGTACCAAACTGCACCAGCACTTGTATCGGTAATGAGGCCAATACTGCAAATGTGCCCGCTAATATGATTCCAGCCGAAGTGATGACCGAACTCGTCTCACTCACACCTTCACGAATAGCTTGCTTAAGCGGTAAGTACCGACTCTTCTGCCAAATACGAGAGACCATAAAGATGTTGTAGTCCTCACCTAAGGCAACTAGAAAGACGAAGGCATAGAGCGGTATTGCACCTTGTATCGCCTCAACACCGAATCCGTAATGGAAAATGATCCACCCAAGGCCAAGTGCAGAGAAATACGACAATACTACCGTAGCAATTAAATAAATGGTTGCGACAATAGAGCGCAAATACACGAGCAGCAGTAAGGAAATAAGACCAATAACAACTGGAATAATAAGCTGCGTATCTCGTTGACCTATCACCTTCGTATCATACTGTGCAGCAGTTTGACCGCCTATCCATACCTTTTGCTCGACTTCCGATAATCCTGCCTGCTGAAGCGATTGTTCCACAGCTGAACGAATAGCAGGGATATACTCCATTGCCTCTATGGAGTAAGGGTTTATATTTAACTCAATATTGTGAGCGATAATCTCTTTGTTTTCTTTTCCCACCTGAGGTTCGGACACATTAGATACAAACGGCAGGGCACTCAAATTTTCTTCCACAGAAGTTGGCTTGCCATTTGAATCATAGATGACTTGAACGGGGGCCAGCTTACCAACGGCAAATTGCTCTCCGATTACGGTAAACCCTTCTCTGGATTCCATGTTGGACGGAAAGGAAGACAACAGATCATACGTATACTTGATTTGTGGTGAGAAGCTTGCAAGACCACCTAGCAAAAGCAGCGTCGCCACAATAACACTCCAAGGTCTACTCACGACCAGTCTCCCTACACGACTGTCTGAAGGGTTAGCCTGCTTCTTCTGAACGCGTCCTGTCTTACCAGTACGTTTCGCTCTTTCTTCCTGCATCTGTGGCGTGCGAGGAATGAATGGGAAGAAGGAAACTCTTCCTAGAATAGCAAGCATAGCAGGAACTAACGTTAAACTAGCTATCCCCATAATAAATATTGAAATACTGAATGGCACCGCAAAACGCTGATAAGGTCCATATTCAGCAAGCAGCAGGGCAAATAGTGCAAGCACAACCGTAAGGCCGCTCATTGCAATGGCACCAGCCGAACCACGGAAAGCAGAGACTAAGGCGCGAACTTTATTAGCTTCTACCGTCAACATTTGACGATAATGCGAAATTAGGAATAAGCAGTAATCCGTACCTGCTCCAAACAAAAGCACCGTCATAATGGAAATGGCTTGCGCATCCACTGTAATCCAGCCCTGTTGAGCCATATAACCTAGTATTGGACTCGTAACACCAAAGGCGAACCCTACCGCAATTAATGGAATGAGTGCGAGTATCGGCGAGCGATAAATAAGCAGCAATATGACCACAACAAGCAGAACCGTTCCAATAAGCAAAGATACATCTGCATTTTTAAACAATCCTGTAGCATCAATTTGAATACCGACAGGCCCCGTAATACGTGCAGACAGCTTCTCTTTATCATCTAAGCTTACGCTGAATGGATCATCAGCGAACTGATCTGTGACATCCTGCTTTAACTGCGTTATACCCTCTTTCAATTGATCGGGATCTGCCTGTTCATCAAAAATAACTGGGAACACAAGTGTAGAACGATCCTCTGATAACTGCGACATCACTGCAGGAATTGGAAGTTGATGCAAGGGTACAACCCTTTCCATATAAGGCAAAGGACTTTGCTGCCATTGCTTCGTTAATGCTTGCAGCTTTTGAATATCTTCAACCTCAATGCCTCCCTCACGCTTCCATACAATAAGGGCCGGCGATCCATCTTCGCCTGGAAATTGTTTATTCGCCATTTGTTCCGCCTGAACGGACTGAGCCGACTCCGGCAAGTTTGATTCATTATTTTTCTCTTGTGAATTAACATTCGGCCACATGAAACTTAACACAAGCACGACAGCAATCCATACCGCAAGTGTTATCCATCTGCCATACTTTCCAGTAACCCATTTGGTTATTCCACGATAACCTTCCATTTTGCTCCTCCTTTTTATAGTTACACATTAGTTACCATTAGTTACGCCAGTTCCCGACTATGCTGCGGGTGATTTTTACAGCTTGGAAAGGTATACTAGACCGTAACTACTGGCTAATTTCATCTGATGTGTAAAAAGCATTAACTAAGAACTCTAATATTATATATACCCGAAGGTTAATATTTTAACAACTACTTTTTATTAATAGTGCGTGTTCAAAAAGTCAGATTTTCAGCACCGAGAAGGTTGCGAGAACCCGAAGAAGGAGTAGCGGACTTCGAGGGTGAACGTAAGATTTGATGTCGAATTCACTTCCTGTGACACTTCGTGATCAAAAGATGATTTTTTGAACAACCTCTAATAGATGCACGAAACGCAGAAATGGAGTGACCTATTCATGTCGAAACAAAAACGAGTTTCTCGTACCCCTGGCAGACCAAAGCTCAATGAACAAGAAATGCCCATTCAGGCTGTCATTATTCAAACGGCTGCCAGGACATTTATGGAACAAGGATATGAAGCTATATCTTTACAGCAAATTGCTGCTATATGCGGTGTTACGAAAGCGACTATTTACTATTACTACTCGAACAAGGCTGAATTGTTCACTGCTGCTATCGAATATATGCTGACGATTGCACACAAAGCCACTAAATCTCTGTTGGATAGTGAAGAGCACCTGCGCGAGCGATTGGAACGAGTCGCTTATGTTAAGATTGCACAGCCGCACAGCGACTTGGAAACGATGTTAAAAGAGGCAGAGAAACAGTTGTCTGAGGAACACATACAACGAATTCGTTCAGCCGAGCATATGTTGTATGATTTGCTTGCACAACATTTTGAGAAAGCCATGACACAAGGACAACTGCAATCAGGATCGCCTATGCTGCTCGCTCATGCTTTCTCCTCATTGCTCATGATGGGTAATCGCGATAGTGCACGCCAGTTATTCTCATCCCCTGAACAGTTGGCGACATCCATTGTGGATCTATTTTGGCAAGGGGCAATGAAAAAGTAGCGACTAACGTGCATGTAAAACGCTTGTGGTCGGAGTAAACATTACCGGGCGTGAAATTCCGCGAACTTTGTCGAATTTTACCTATTGAACTCGAAAGAAAATTTTGCTAATATTTGTAACGTAGCCTTTAGACATGATTCACCATTGAATTAATGCTTGAGGTTACATTTTTGCGTTGAATTAAATCCCTTCATTAGGTAACAGACGTTTGCCCACCCCGCGACTTTATATTATGGGGTGGGACTTTTTTTGTCTGCTTCCCCCTATAGTACCCTTCTCATCTCACAGCCTCAATCGTAAGTACAAAAAAACAACCCCCATTACCGCAGCACGCTACGGAACAAAGGTTGTTTATTCATAATCATTACGCCTCCAACGCCGACTTAAACTCGTCTGGAGTACGTTCCCACCATTCTGCATTATGCGTTTCAAGCAATTGACGAAGCGCAGCTTTTTCTTCGGCACCAAGCCCGTCAACGATAACACGGCGCTTCATCGCATAATCCATCTTATTTACGTGTTCAGCTAGAATTTTCCATCCACGCTTAGCTTCCGTATCCACCAGCATCTCGCAAGCAGACAATCCTCCGTAAAAAGAGCCTTCAGGTGAACGATCTACCGCAACCCACACAATCCAGCATTGACGACCGTTAGGCACGTCTTCCTTATTCATGGAGAATTTAATGCCACGCTCTACTTTACTTTTTGCGTGCATCGCACCCATATCGATGTAAGCTCGGCCCTCATCGATAATGACTGGAGATACACTATTCAGATCGATGCTGCCTGCACCGAATCCTTTATGCTTATCATTGCTGCTTACAACATTGAATGCAAGCTGCTTCTTAGCTTTCTTTTCTTGTTCCATTGTCTATTACTCCTTCCTCGTATGCACATGCTCTCTCCTTATTGTCTAGATCGCAGCATACAACCGGATCACAATCATTTTTTATTTTAGCTAATAATCGGGTAAAAGCCAACATATACATGCGGTAGATGCTTGTCAACGGGAGGTACGAATTAATGACCCGAGTTCACGCTTATCGCTCCACCTTATATGCTATCGTGTTGATGACAACGGGATTCTGCTTGCTACTATGGCTGCTGCCTAATGAACTAGTCCCATCTGTCGGACCTGAAGCAATCGAACAGATTACGAGGAAAGAGGGGAACACTGTCACCCCGCCACCTCCGATCGATACTCCGCGCTCAGAGCGAGTTGCCGAGTATCATATTGACGTGAAGTTGGACGAGGCGTCCAAGACCCTACGAGGCCTACAGGCAGTAACTTGGAGCAATCCAGGGCGCAAGACCGTAAATGAGCTGTATTTTCACCTCTATCCGAATGCCTTTGAATCCGCAGATACCACCTTTATGAAAGAGTCGGGAGGAAAGCTTCGCGGAGATAAAATGCCTACAAACGGCTACGGTAATATGCGGCTCACCGCGATTCAGACGGAAGATGGATTGCCCCTTATGAATCGACTGGAATACGTTCAGCCAGACGATGGCAATGCGAAAGACCGAACGGTGATGAAACTACGCCTACCCCAACCGGTTAAAGCTGGTGAGAGCATTACATTAAAGATGAAGTATGAAGTTAAACTGCCTAGCATATTCGCACGTATGGGCGCCACTGACAACTTTGTTATGGCAGGACAATGGTTCCCAAAGTTGGCAGCCTATGAAAAGGCAGGTACAAGAGGACGCAATACGGATGGATGGAATGTGCATCAATACCATGGCAACTCCGAGTTTTACTCGAATTATGGGATTTTCAATGTCCGAATTCAAGTTCCCGAAACTTATATCGTCGCAGCAACTGGATTTCCCACAAAAACGCCTATGACCACCAATAGTAACAAGGTGTATCACTTTTATGCCGATGATGTACATGATTTCGCGTGGGCAGCGTCCCCTAATTTCATCTATGTAGAAGAACCTTTCTCATCCAAAAATGTACCTGGTGTGCGTATTAAGCTTTATTTGGACCCGAAGCATAAAGCGTTAAAAGAACGATATATGTATGCAGCCAAAGCCGCATTAAACCAATTTAGTCAATGGTATGGAGAGTATCCGTACTCCACTTTATCTATTGTTGTGCCGCCACTTGAGGCAAACGGTGCAGGCGGCATGGAATATCCAACACTGGTGACGACATTTGGAGCAGGAGACGATAGCCCTGGCTATGACCTAGAACGAACGGTTGTACATGAAATTGGCCATCAGTATTTCTACGGCCTGCTCGCTTCCAACGAATTTGAGGAAGCTTGGTTGGATGAAGGCTTTACATCTTACGCAGAAGATAAGCTTATGGAATCGGAATTTGGGATTACTCCGAATTTCATGGTGGAGTCTAGTTACATTACTTCCCCTGCCCCATTAAAGCAGTCGGCTTGGCAGTATCATAATCAAGAGCACTATGCAGAAAATGTTTACGTGAGAGCAAAGCTTGTACTAGTAGCCTTGGAGCGCCAAGTAGGCGAAAAGACAATGAAACGGATTTTAAAAACCTACACCGAGAAATACCGCTTTAAACACCCCACGACTGCCGACTTTCAACGTGTAGTTGAGTCGGTTACTAAACAGAACTGGTCTTCCTTTTTTAATCAATATGTGTACGATCGGCAGATGGCTGACTTTGCAGTAGAATCCATTGAACTAAACAAAACCGGCAATCAGTATGAATCAATCGTGCATATTACGAAACGTGGGGCCGACTATCCCGAGGTGCCCATTGTATTCCGATTCGAAGATGGGAGTACAACGAGAAAAATATGGTCCGGTGAAGGAGACCGCATACAATACAAGCTGACCCATTCCTCACCGCTCTCTTGGGTATTTGTCGATCCTCTGCATACAATTGTGCTGGACAATAAGCAAATTAATAACTTCATGAAAGCGTCTGTTACAGAGCCAGTACGCACTCGTGTCGATTGGACAGCAATGAAATGGATCGAAATGATGAGTAAGCTGTTAGGATGGTGATCAGTAGATGACGATCAAACCTCATATTCGTGCGGGCTGGGATTGGGTCAAAGAGCATCTATACATCTGGATTATTCTATTTATTTATCAGCTGTTATGGGGATTCTTCTTATACCGCTTCATTGATCATATCGTCGTTCCGTTGCTGCAGCGCTATCCTGAGCCTGCGCCAACAGAATTAAGCCGTGCCTTATTCCATATCGAGGCGCACTTTCAATTGACCAAAACAACAGAATACGCACCTTATTTATGGACACTTGTCGGATTTGTTGCGCTTCGGATGCTGTTTACTCCACTCATTCATGCAGGATTGCTATACAGCATGTCTTATTCTCAACGTAATAGTAAAGGACTTGCATTCTTTCGCGGTATGAAAACACTATGGAAATCGATGAGCTTACTATATATATTCGAAATGATTATTGTTCTTCTCCCTGCCTATTGGATCGTACCCAAATTAACGGTCCTTCTACAAAGTGCTATGAGTGCAACTGAACTATTACAAAATGCAGCACCATTACTCGTTCTGTGGCTTGTTGGCGGCTGGATTGTGCATCACTTGTTCTTATTTATGCAATTTGGAAAGGCCAGTGAACAAACGATAGGGTCAGCCTTGGTTACTGGTGTGCGTGGCCTCCTGCCTATTCTCGGAATATCTTTATTATTCCTTGTTATAGGTTTTCTCGGAAGTGCACTTGTAACAGCGGCTGCTATGTTTTGGACAGGAATGACCGCACTTTTATTACAGCAGGCTTATCCAGCCATAAGGACTTTGTTACAAATATGGAGTCTTTCTAGTCGGTTTGATGTGTGGCAAAAGATCGACAACAGGCCGTTTTAAAACAGATTGCATGCGTAAAATCGAGATATAGTGAGTAAATAAACAAAAAAGAATGAAGTAAACGCTTGCTTGAGCCTAAACAATGGGTTTAAGCAAGTTTTTTTGCGTTTTTGGACATAAGCAGTTTGTAAAATCGGAAAATGTCTGTTAAAATAAACCTTAGATTTATTACAAGTTTGTCATGAACGACGATGAAATTCTTGCAAAATTGTAATTACGTGTGACGGAAAGAAAGATGTCCTATTATGAACGCCGAATTCCCGAGACATCCGGGAAGCGGGGGAACCAAGTTTTTGGGTGAATTGATCTCGGATTGCACAGGGATCATAGGGAGACCTTCAACCGAACCCTACAGCTAACCTCGCAGGCACGGAAGGGGAACCTATAGTTGAAGAAGAAATTAATCACAGCCGCACTAGCGACAAGCCTATTGCTTTCATTTGGAGCAGGAAGTGCATTCGCAGCAACATCTATGGATAGCGCAATCGACAAAGTAATCGGAGTAGATTACAAATATGGTGGTACAACGACAAGCGGCTTTGATTGCTCAGGATTCACTGGTTACATATTCAACAAACTAGGCTTGGATTTGTCTCGTACATCTGGCTCTCAGTTTGAAGAAGGTACTAAAGTTTCTAAAGACGAGCTTCGTCCTGGAGATCTCGTATTCTTCAACACTAGCGGCAAAGGTGTTTCCCACGTTGGTATCTATGTAGGCGACGGCAAGTTTGCTCACTCTGCTACGAATAAGGGTGTTACAATCGACAAGCTTAGCATGAACTACTACGAAGAGCGTTACTTGGGTGCTCGTCGCGTAATGAGCGACACACAATACGAGAAACACGCGAAATAGCAATTATTTCATTTATACGAAATACTCGATACCAAGCCCGGTGGGAGGTGGCTAACACATCCTGTCGGGTTTTTTATTATCCTTCACCTACTATTCGAAAGGAGAATTTCCATGTACGTCTGGTTTCATCGACGTGATTTGCGCACGACAGACATGCGATTATTCAATAAGCTTCGCTCATTGCACATGACTGGCATTCATTTGCTCGTTATAGATACTATACTGTTAGATGAACGACGCGCTCGCGAGCACAGCGGTAGACATTTCTTGCAGCAGGTTAGTCGCCTGCAACAAAACTACCAACAAGCCAACCAGCAGCTAGTGATTGTCTACGGCTCACCTGATCAAGTCCTACTCAAGTTAGCCTCCCACTACTCACTGCAAATAGTTGCATTTCATGAGGACTTGACTCCTTATGCCAAGCAGCGTGATCAAAAATTACTCGATACGGCTCGAGCTTGCGGGCTAGAAACAATAACAGATATGGATCATATGCTTATCGATGCTGATTCTTTTGATCATTTCGCCAACCGCGATCAGCCTTACAAAGTATTTACCCCATTTTATAGCAAATGGAAACAGGCTATGCATCTTTTTGCGGAACCACCTATGCTTAGTTCGCTAACTGACCTGGAAACGGTACAAGTTTCCCAAAGTATTGTAGAAGCTTTTGCGCTACCTGTATGGTTGTATGACGCTTTAAAGTCGACATCCCCTTCATTTTCAACAGAAGATCCGCAGAAAAAACTACAGCAATTTTTCGTAGAAAAGCTTCCTGACTACGAACAAGGAAGAGATAGGTATGGATGGAGCTACACGAGCCAAATGAGCGGATATATCAATACAGGGGCTATTTCCATTCGACAAGTATACGAACAAGCGACGCTGAATGGAAGTTCTTATGTAGATAGCTGGATTCGCCAGCTCGCATGGCGCGACTTCTATCTCTATCAAGCATGGCGAAATCCTAATTATTTCTCGTATGAAAAGAACTTGGATTGGTCTGGGTTCAGCACAGATGCTTTCGATTATTGGGCGGAAGCGAGAACGGGAATACCCATCATTGATGCCGCCATGACACAATTAAAAGAAACAGGTGAAATGCCTAATCGTCTTCGGATGGTGACAGCCATGTTCTTAACGAAGCAGTTGCTTTGTCCTTTTTACTATGGGGAAGCTTATTTCAGAGACAAGCTAGCCGACTACGATCATGTACTCAATCGAGGTGGATGGCTGTGGAGCTCTTCGCTAGGCTATGATGCTGCGCCCTATTTCCGCATAATGAACCCGGTACGCCAATCAGAGACCTATGATCCGAGCGGTGCTTATATTCGGCGTTGGCTGCCCCAGCTCGCTCACCTCTCTGACAAAGCGATACATCAGCCACAAACGAATGCCATTGTCGATTTGAAGCAAGCTCGCCTTCGCGCCATTGAGCAATACAGCTTGCTGCTGAAGCAAAATAAATGAAAAAAGCAGGCTTATCGGATTTTTGTCGTCCGATTTAAGCCTGCTTTTCTATGTGATCGTCTACTGTAGTAATGAGGAATTATAGGCACATAAGTTACCTTATATGATTACAAAACCCCTCTTCGACACATTCACTATTTCTCGCTTTTATTACGTTCTGATTCGACATGTTTCTCGTGGAACAAATTGCTTTTTTCCCGCGTCAGCAGCCGCTTATCTGGATTATCGACACGCTTTTGCACTTCCGCCATTTTAATGACAGATGGTGTAGTTGTAGATGGAGCCGCTTGTGCGGATATCGTGGGCGCTAATAACATCATCATTGAAAACGACCATGCCGCCGCGGCACTTGTCGATTTTTTCATTTTCATTTCCACCTTTCCGATTGAAACTTGTTTTTCCTTCATTTATTAAAAAATTCGATTATAGACCGTTTTCTATAACTATTTCCCATACGTTATTAACCAGAACATTAGGTTTGAAGCAGCTTAATAATGATTATGAAAGATAAACCTGAAAATGAAATGAAATACACGTTAACTTTATATAATTGCTGGAGGGGCCTAACATGAAACTGTCCGCTTCCATCTCGTATAAAGCTGAACATCTTTTTCAACCACTGAAGCATGACCCATTGATAACAGGGCTCTATCTCTTTCTTTTCTTACTTAACTTACTTTGAAAATCCGACATATCCTGAAGGCGATAGTTTTCAAGAACTGGATAGAGGAAAGGATCTAAGCCATATTGCTCAATGAACCTACGACCTTGCCTGAATCCATAGAATCAAAATTGGATTCGCGGTGAGATCAGTATTGCTCATTTTTTACAGCATCGATATGATAGAGTTGCTTCTAGTTTCTTGCATATTTACTATTGAAATCGCTTTCTACTAAATCGTAAAGAACGGGGTATAAGCTCTGCTAAGATAAGAGCCTATACATAGTCGTACTGACGGAAGGAGGCGGATATTTTTAAGTTAACAAACAAGCTGGCTGCGCTTTTAAAACGCTAGGGCCAGTGCAAGTACCTGTTCCACAGGTTATGTTCGTCTATGAATGAATATGAAAATGGAGGGATTTATAATGTCTTCTTTACACTTATCAAATCGCAATCCGTTAAAAGTTCTTATCGCTAGCAGCATTACATTCGCACTCCTCTACACCTTGTCCCTCATACTAGCGGATCATGCTTCTGCACACGGTTACGTAACGAACAGCCGTGCAGGACTTTGTGCGAACAACGTAAATGCTAACTGTGGTTTAATTATTTATGAACCATATAGCCTCGAGGGAACTAAAGTATTTCCATCTGGAGGGCCTGCTGATGGGAAAATTGCAAGTGCAGGTGTCGGCATGTTCTCTCAACTGGATCAGCAATCCTCTACTCGATGGTCGAAGGTTAATATAAGCGCAGGCTCCAATACCTTTAACTGGAGTATCAAAGTCCCTCACGCAACAGCAAGCTGGAAATATTACATCACCAAGCAAAATTGGGACCCTAACGCCCCACTTACTCGTGCCTCATTCGACTTAACCCCATTCTGCAGCGTATCTTCCAATGGACAGAAGCCAGGCGGCACTTACTCTGATACTTGTAACGTCCCTAGCCGGACAGGCTATCAAGTCATTCTCGCAGTATGGGAAATTTCTGATACCTTAAACGCTTTCTATAATGTTATTGATGTTAACTTTGGAGGAGGGAGCTCCGACACGTCGGCTCCAACTGTTCCGACAAGTGTGGTTGCAACCAATATTGGTACCACAAGTGCAAAAATCAATTGGAATGCATCCACAGATAATACAGGCGTAGTTGGCTATCGTATCTTCAATGGCTCCAGCCAAATCGCAACTACGAACGGAGCATTGACTACTACTTTGACTGGCTTGACTGCCAATACAACCTACAATATTACGATTAAAGCAATTGATGCTGCTGGCAACGTATCTGGAGCCAGCAACACCGCGACTTTCAAAACCCTTGCTGCAAGCGGTCCAGATACGCAAGCTCCAACTGCTCCTAGCAGTCTTCACGTTATGGGTGCAATCGGCTCCACCACAATACCTCTGATGTGGGATGCATCAACAGATAATATCGGAGTTACAGGATATCAAATATTCCGCGGCACTACGCTGATTACGACCGTTCCAGGAACAGCAATCGAATATCTCGTTACAGGCTTAACGCCAAATACAAGCTATTCCTTTACAGTCAAAGCCATCGATGCTGCTGGAAACGTATCAGCTGCAAGCAACGTGCTTAACGTCACTACCACTCCATCCCCAACTACCTATCCGACATGGAGCGCAACCACTGCTTACGTAGGCGGCAGTAAAGTCACACATAATGGTGCTAACTATGAAGCTAAATGGTGGACACAAGGCGAAACACCTGGCAATGTAGATGTATGGAAAGTAATCCCTTAGCATCGAGACATATGTAATAAATAGGAATGGCCGAAGACACCTAAACAAGGTAGCTTCGGCCATTTTGGCATGTATAAAATGAAATCTATATACACCTAGGTACGAAGCAGCAGCAAAATTTATCCGTAACGCAGTAAAAAGTCATTGCTGTAAACGGATTATGATGATACGTTCTAATTACGCAGCAAGAGTAATGATGATGAATAATCCGGCTATCTTATATAGGGGGAAAAACATGCTGCTCTCGAAAATATTACCCACTGTTGCAAACATGCATCCAACCAACTATGCAATCAAAAGTCAGAACATCACCCTTACTTATGAGCAGTTGCTGCATCATGTCAATTGCGTAGCCTACAGCTTTCATCAACTAGGCTTCAAACCTGGAGATCGAATAGCTTTGCTAGGCCACCCTAGTCCCTATCTCGCTATTGCAGAATGCGCTGCTGTAGTGATAGGTGCTGTTCCATTTACCCTATTCCCCAACTTAGTACCTAATGAAATCAAACAAATACTTCAAAGTGCAGACCCTATCGCTATCGTATACGACTCTCATCATTTACAAGCAGAAGAATATGTCCCTTTACTAAACAGTACTTACGCTATTCCTTTACATGCTAGAGATGGTACACACTCCATAGAAACTTTCATAGCTGCATCTCCATCGTTATCACAATGGTATGAGCCTGATCCAGATGATATAGCACTCATCATTTATACAGGGGGTACAACCAGCCATTCTAAAGGTGTTATGCATTCCCATCGCAGTATAAGTCACTGGTCTTTTATGAATCCTCATAAAGGGGGAGGTCATAATCCTACAAAGAAGTCTATCGTATTGAATCAGGCTCATATAACTGGGCAATTTATGCTTTGGACGACCTTGTATGAAGGTGGTTGTCTTATTTATGCGCAATCTTATCCTTTGCGAGCTGAAGAAGTTATTGATATGATTGAGCGCGAGCAAATAAAAAATCTCGGCACGGTCGGTCTTTTGCTTAGAGATATCGTTACAATGGATGGTATACAAGACCGATGTCTAGATTCCATTGAAGTCATCTCCTGTGGAGGGGCACCCATCAGCGTGGATACCTTACATAAAGCACGTAAAGTTTTTCCTAACGCTCACATTAAAGAAGTGTATTCGCAGACAGAAAGCGGTCAATGCATTAGCTTCTTATCTGTTAACCAGTGCATGATCGATGGTAAGTTAGAGCGTCTCTTATCTGTAGGAAACCCTTCTGATATAACAACTTGGGGCCAACAGCCTTTTGAGATACGTATCGTTGATGAGCTCGGTCGCGACGTCCAATCAGGAACTGTAGGAGAGATTATTTGTAAAGGCGAGCAGATGATGCTGGGTTATTGGAACAATCCCATAGAAACAAAACAGGCTATTCGAAATGGTTGGCTATACACAGGAGACTTAGGAAAATTTGATGAAGATGGCTACTTATATCTCGTTGATCGAAAAAAGGATATGGTCATCGTGAACGGTTCAAATGTTTACTGTTCGGAAGTCGAAGAAGTACTAAGCAGACACCCTTCTATTCGTGAAATTGCTATAATAGGGACTCCACTGCCTGATGAAGGAGAAGAAGTTACGGCTGTCATTACCTTGAATAAAAAATCATGGATTACATTAAGCGAATTACAGCGATACTTCTATCGAAAACTAGCCAACTACAAGGTTCCTACTCGACTAGAAATTATGGACAATCTCCCCAGAACCACGGTAGGAAAGTTGAATAAAGCAGCTATTAGAAGGGAGTACTGGATGGGACGAACAAGAATGATTAACTAATGCTACGATAAGCTCTACCTTTGCCCCAATTACTAGATTAACCGAGTTCATTATGTTAGCATTAACATAAATATTTCAATCCATAATATTCTTATTTTATGCAATATTAGAACTTCTATTTATTAGATTCACACAATTACCATGAAAATAAGGGGATAATAGAGAGATGAAACAACAAGGGAAATCCATTCGCTTAGGAAAGGTTTTTCAGAAAATATCTATTCGTACCAAAATACTAATTGCCGTCGCTGTCGCCCTTTTAACAAATCTTTTTATCGGGGGAACTGGCTTGTACAATCTTTATAAAGTACAAAGCACACTGGAAAAAAGTCTGAATGTTCACGCACAAAATACCGAACTTATACGGGCAGTTGGTATCGATCTTTATCAGTGGATAACGGCTGAAAGATCGCTTCATATGCATGAGCCCGGGACGGATAAGTTTAAAAGCCAGCTCGAATATTATGAAAAGCAAAAAAATCAGGCCCATTCAAGATTTAGTGAATATACCGCCAACAATTTATCTCTTCCCAAAGAAATGGAACTTATCGAAGCTTATAACAAGTCTAGGGGAGAGTTTGAGGCCATTGCGGATCGTGTTCTACAAGACATCTCGTCCACAGATCCTGCTGTACGCCAACAAGGTATTCAACTTTCCTATGGTGAGGCATATGACAAGTTTAATAGCATGGAAGAAAACCTGGATGCAATCGGCGAACTTTATAATGAGGAAAATGAACGGATGCGTACTGAAGTCAAACAAGACTATCAGCGTTTACTGTGGTATACCGTTATCATTATCTTACTATGTGTCCTACTCAGTTCGCTTCTAGGCTGGGGTATTATTCGCTCTATTAACCGTCCAATTAGCCATTTGCGTGACAATGTGAAACGAATGGCAGAAGGGGATCTTACGGTGCAAATTCAGTCTATGGCGGAAGATGAGCTTGGTGCACTATCTAAAGACTTTAGAACAATGATCGACCAAACCCAGTCACTCATTGCCACGGTAGGTAGTTCCATACAGGATGTTAGTGAATCTGCCGAGGAATTGAGTACGATCTCAGAGGAGACGACCGCTACGAGCGAGAGTATTCAAAAAGCTATTGTAAATATTGCAGATGGTGCAGCTCTCCAAGCTTCATTGACAGAGGCAGCACACCAGCGTACGTTAGAATTGTCTAATAATATTGAACGAGTTAGTGAGAAGAGCAAGGAAATTAACGGCCTATCTTCTCAAGCCGAACAGGTATTAGGCGGTGGCATGGATAAAGTCCGTGATCTCCAGGAAAACACTGCACAAGCCGACGAAGTACAACGCAAGGCTACTGTGGAGCTCGCCCGTTTGGCCGATAATATGAAAAATATTAGTGTCGTCGTACAAACGATTAATGAGATTACTGAGCAAACGAAGCTGCTTGCTTTAAATGCTAGTATTGAAGCGGCACGCGCAGGCGAAGCAGGACTAGGGTTCGGCGTAGTAGCCACTGAAATCCGCAAGCTAGCAACGCAATCATTTGATGCTACTGCACAAATTAAAAATACGATTTCCAGTATCAACAATGAATTCAGCAACACGTTGTCTATTATGAAAACGACTGAACAGATTGCAAGCAAACAAAGCCAAATTGTTGCTGAAGCTGGCACGGTCTTTGAATCGATGTTTGTCACTTTCGAGCAGATTGTTACTTCTATTCATACGGTTAATAGTGACATCCAACAAATTGAACAGTTAAGAAGTCATGTTTTGGATGCCATCAAAGAAATATCCAATGTTGCTGCCGAAGCAGCTGCGACAACGGAAACGATAGGTGCCTCGTCCTCTGATCAACTGGCGGCATTCCAGTCGTTACATACATCAGCAGAGCGTCTACATTCCCTTAGTGAGGTTGTCTCTACAAGTATCGGTAAATTCAAAGTGAGTGAATCATAGTTTTAGCATATATAAGGCCGGAGTTTCCAAGGGGAGACTTCCGGCCTTCACGTTTGTTCGTTTACTCCCCGATTCTCTATTCCCATGCTCTGATAAATATGAGTCCTTGTATGCCCCATGCGGAACTTTTTAATAGAGAGATTCCTTCTCTGTCTCTGCATAGAAATTAGCCATATCTTCAATTGCTTTGTATATATTCGGGGGATGCTCAGCGAGCCTGTGACAGACATATAAATACCACTCCACCCCGTACAATACATAAACTTTTGTTCGATATCCCTCATCTTTCAGCTCTTTCAGTCGCTCTGGCCTAACTCCGTAGAGCATCTCTATTTCCACATTCGGCTGCTGTAAATATCCCTTCTTCACTACTTTCTCAATAATCGCTTCGTCATGAGTAGCAATAGAGATTTGGCGACCTGAAGCAGCTACCATTTCGACTATATCTAAATACCTTTCATTCAGTTCCTCTGATCTGGGGAGTGCAACATCTGCAGCTTCTTGATAAGCCCCTTTTACAATTCGGATTTTTCCTGGATAAGCCTGAATGTCTAAATAATCATGGAGTGTCCTGTGCAAATGAGCTTGTAACGTTATCCCTACATTTGCGTACTGTTCACCTATTCTTTTATAAATATTAATAATCTGATCGATCTTCGTTGATTCCTCTGCACTAATCATAATCGTGATACCATAGCGTTCAGCTTCTTGCGCTAGTTCTAGTAAATGTTCATAAGTAAGCTGGGGATCCATGTTCATTCCCATATAGGATAAATCAAGGGACACCGTAGATTGTAAATTCGCTTGGCCAACAGTGCGAATGATTGCAAGAAATTCATCCTTTGCCGAGATACAATCTCGTACATCACGGACATTCTCACGGATACATTCCAAAGATACGCCATACCCTTTCAATAATAATTCACTCGCTTCTGAAATGGCCTCCTCTCGTGTTTCGCCTACGACAAATCGCCTCGCAGCACTTGATAACAACGGATACAAACCTTCACCACGTTGAACTTGGGATTTCATTTTTTCATTGCGGGCAATAGCCTTCAACGCCTGAGAAGCTGAAGCTTCCCATGCTGACACTGATACTGAAGTTGCTGTTCCTATCATCATTACCATCTCCCTCACACTCAAAAGAGTTTTATTAGCCACCAGCTTACCGTGTTAAAATGGATGATAACAGGGCCAATCCATAACCAAACAGAGAGTACCACTTTTATAATAAGGGACTGATCATATGACATGGATCGAGCTAGATCGTTCGTCAGGCACTCCTCTTTACCGCCAAGTTTATAAAAGCTATCGAACCAAAATTCTCAACGGAGAACTCCAAAGTGGAGAGCGCATCCCCAGTACACGAGAGCTTTCCACTCAGCTACAAGTCTCACGAAACATTATTGTTGAAGCTTATGAACAGCTATTTGCAGAAGGATATATTGAAGGACGACATGGATCAGGTACTTTTGTAGCAGAAGGAACCTACTTAGAATCGCGTCATCAAACTGTAAGTAAGTTGGAAACAGAGCTAATTAAAAAAATTAGTTCTGAGCAGCATGATTTGGTAGACTTTCGCCCCGGCATTCCTGCATTGTCCTTATTTCCACGCAAAATATGGATGCAGCTCGCGCAACAAGAATGTACGCATGCACCTGATGAAGCTTGGGGATATGGGAAACCAGAAGGACTGCTGAAACTTAGAACTATACTCGCCCGTTATTTACTTCGCACAAGAGGGGTCGTGTGCCACCCTGATCAGTTGATTGTTACAACTGGTGCTACACAATCTATTTCACTGATCACTAAGCTGCTGCTTACACACACATCCGACGTCATTTTAGAAGATCCGATTACGCATGAAATTCACACGATTTTTACCCAACCTGGGGCACGTCTATGTCCAGTACCAGTAGACCAGCAAGGCATGATTACACAAGACCTCCCGCTTCATACACAACCAGGTTTTGTTTACGTAACGCCCTCACACCAATATCCTCTTGGAGGAGTATTGCCTATACAACGACGGGTTCAGCTTATTAACTTTGCGAGAACAACCGACTGCTATATTGTAGAAGACGACTATGATAGTGAGTTTCGCTATGAAGGTGCCCCTATCAGCTCCTTACAAGGGTTAGATCCTGAGCGAGTCATATACATCGGAACCTTTAGCAAAATATTATCCCCTGCATTGAGAATTGGATATTTAATACTGCCTCCGACACTTATTAATAGGGGGCGCCATTTGAAATGGTTAACCGATCTGCACACACCGACATGGGAGCAAATGATTCTTACGCGCTTTATTGAGGAAGGGCACTTAGAGCGCCATATTGCTAAAATGAAAAAAATATATCGCAAGCGAAGAAATTATTTAGTGGGCTGCCTAACCGATAACTTCGGTGATCAGATCACTGTATTAGGACATTCTACTGGCCTTCATCTTATCGCTGAATTTTTAAATATCCAGTTCACAGCCCAACGATTAGAGGAGTTAGAGCAAAACGGTGTACGGGTATATTCTGTCGAAATTCATGCGATCGAAAAAGGAAAGCATCTGCAGCGCATCATTCTTGGTTATGGAAATTTATCTGAGGAGCAAATAAAAAAAGGCGTTCAGAGACTAGCCTCTATTTTGAAATGAATGGAGCAGATTGCAAAAAGGCTGTGACCCGTCATCATCCGACAACCATCACAGCCTGTAATCCCTTTTTTAAGGTGGATTTATCATTATTTAAAGGTTAGTTTGCTTTTTTCTTTCTTTTGAAAATGAATACGAGTACACCTAGACCCGTTAGAGCGATAAGCGCATAGACAATATTAGAGTATGTGTCCATGTAAGAAACAATCGTTTCCCATGAAGCACCGACAGCTGCTCCAACCAACACTAGCGCGATATTCCAAATTAATGAACCGACCGTTGTCAGTATCATAAACAATCCGAAGTTCATACGCGTACTACCCGCTGGTACAGAAATAAGACTGCGAAGCAAAGGAACCATGCGACAAAGGAATACCGCCCATACCCCATATTTCGTGAACCAACTGTACGTTTTCGTTACATCACTAGGAGTTAATTGCAAGAAGCGGCCATATTTACCGACAAAGCGCTCCATTCTATTTACATCAACAAGATAACCGACGTAATAAAGCGCAATGGCTCCTACGATAGATCCCAATGTGGAAGCGATGACAACACCTACGACACTCATATCCGAGTACGTTGTCATGAATCCACCAAACGTCAGAATGACTTCTGAGGGGATCGGCGGAAATAAATTCTCAATCGCGATCAATAAGAAGACGCCGATATAGCCGAAATCATTCATAATACCTGTAATCCAGTTTTCCATTATTAAACTCCTTCAATAATCAATATTAAAATACAATCTGCGTAATCTTGCTGTATCCATGTATGCAACACACAAAAAATAAAATGAATATGAAATGAAATCCATTTACTAGAGTATCATAACAACAATTATGATAGGCAACAAGTTTAGAAAAAATAGTACCTAACTATTTTAGGTACTTTACAATAAGAAATCAAATTCCATTTCATGTTGACAGTCGTTTGTACACTACATTTTCTTCCTTGCATCTTATCGACTTGTAATGATTTGAGCATACATATAGTGCAAACAAAAAAGGGCGCAACAGCCTACCTATGTAGGTGTCGCTACCCTTATTCGACGTGTTATAGTTGTATTTACCCTTCGCTGTCCTTAATTGGATCGTTCAAACTTGCCTCACCCGTCGCAACAGGAGACCGGGACTCCTCATACGAACACCAATCACTCCAACTACCAGCGTACAGCTTCACATTTTGGAACCCAGAACGCCATAAAGACAGTACATTCGGACAAGCAGTCACACCTGAACCGCAATATACAATAATCTCTTCAGCCCCATCGACAAGATGGTGCCAAACCGCTTTTTCTTCATTATTTCTACGTACGTATCCCTGTTCATTCAACCCGTCACGCCAAAATCGGTTCAATGCTCCAGGAATATGGCCTGCCTTCGGATCGATTGGTTCTACCTCACCGATATAGCGTACATGTTCACGTGAATCAATGAAACGCACAGTAGGATTGCCCAGCTTAGAACGTACATGTTCAACGCCCACCACCAGCTCGGATCGAACATTAGGTTCATAGGGCTGCTTAAGCTCTGCACGCGGACTGGCTGTACCTGCCTCGCTCACCACCCCTGCCTGCTGCCAGGCGGCATAACCTCCGTCAAGTACATATACGTCTCCTTCATGGCCTATCCATTGCAGCAGCCAAATGAGACGACTTGCCATCGCACCGCCCTGCTCGTCGTAAGCAACAACTGTATCCTGCTTGCTAATTCCATGAAGTGTTAATGTACGTGCCAACTGCTCTGGTTCAGGGAGCGGATGTCTACCCCCATGCTCCTTCCGTGAAGAAGACAGATCACGGTCAAGATCCATGTAAATAGCATTTGGTATGTGTTCAATCAAATAAGATTCATAACCTTTAGCAGGCTGGTCCAGCCAGAAACGGCAATCGACAACGTGCAGTTGCTTTTGCCCCTGCCCTTGTCTTTTCAACTGCTCTTTTAATTCCGTCACTTCCATGTACAAAGATTGCTCACTTATTCTTGAACTAACCATATACTCATCCCTTCCTCAAAGCGTTGTGAGAATAGCAATAATAGTATCGTACGGTACAACATGGTACAGCCTATCACCTAGAACAGCATTCCCTGCGTTTCTGCCTTCAGTAGAGTCTTCATTCAGTTATACCTACTTGCATCGAACTTACATTAAAATTACAAATCTAGCATATGTATTAAAGTAGAAACTATTCTTCTTTTAGGCCAACTACTGCTACTGTCTCATTGTTAAACATAAACTCAAAATGGTTAAATTCCCGATCATAATGAATGCTGCCATCTCCAATAAACTGCAGACGTTCCTTACCTAAGCCATAGAACAAATCATCGGCTAATGCCTCCATGACCTCTTTTTGCTCCTCGGAAGTCAATCCAGTCCAATCATCTTGCTCCATATCTAAACTAGTATACGCATTCGGTATGCGAATAAGCGCCTCAGACATGTCATCGAGTATCGCTTTGTAAGGTCGAGTAAAGGAAACTGCCATAATCCGTATAACCCCTCTCCTGCTGCAACATCTTATTGTCGATATTGTAGCATATGTTCAATCTATCTCCCAAATTTAACAACCTTCCTCATCCATCCTTGATTCACATCTAAATTTTTGCCCGCAATTTGCCGATAAATAGGGTGTTGCATCGCATTTTCATGTCATATCAAATATGAATACCAGCGAACGCAGCCGCAGGAAGCATCAATATTCTCATGGATGAGGTGGATGTAGGATTATGGAGAAATCTACGGTAATAGGCATAGTACTCGGTATCGTTGCCGTATTGGTAGGTATGGCCCTTAAAGGTGCCCCGGTTACCAGCCTAGTCGAGCCTGCTGCAATTATGATTATTTTTGTTGGTACGGCTGCTTCTCTCTTCATGGCTTTCCCTATGAAAGAGATTAAGAAGTTCCCGCAGTTGATAAAAATTCTCTTCAAGCAGCAGCAATTGGTCGATCGTGTACAACTAATTCAGTTATTTATGGAGTGGGCGTCCATCACTCGTCGCGAAGGTTTGCTAGCACTAGAGTCACGCATCGATGAAATCGACGACGATTTTCTACGTGGTGGAATGCGGATGATTATAGACGGCAACGATCAAGACTTCGTTCGTGATGTGCTCATGGAGGATATTAACGCAACTGAAGAACGTCATCGTGCAGGTGCGCTTATCTTCTCACAAGCGGGTATGTATGCACCGACACTCGGGGTTCTCGGGGCTGTTATCGGTCTAATTGCTGCCCTCTCTGATATGTCAGAGATGGAAACACTCGCTAAAGCAATTGCTGCGGCTTTCGTTGCCACACTAATGGGTATATTTACAGGATACGTAATGTGGCATCCAATCGCAACGAAGTTGAAGCGACTATCCGCAGCAGAAATTCAAATTCGCCTTATGATGGTTGAAGGTCTATTGTCCATTCAGTCTGGCGTATCTACGATTGCTATCAATCAGAAGCTATCCGTCTTCTTGACACCGACGGAGCGTGCAATGCTGAATGAGAAGGAGGAAGGTCGAGGTGAGTAAGAAGCACCGCAAGGAACACCATGAAGAACATGCCGATGAGTCATGGCTTATTCCATACGCGGACTTAATGACACTCTTGCTCGCTCTCTTCCTTGTCCTCTATGCAATGAGCGCTGCCGATGCACAAAAGTTCGAACAGATGAGTGCCGCCTTCAGTTCAGCATTCAACAGCACCGGTGGAGGTAGCAATATCCTCGATCATGATTCAGCTGTCCCGCTCGAACAATCATCGAAGACGCCGAAGACGATGGATAATGTAGAGATAGAAGCCGCGAAGGAACGCGCTAAAGACTTGCAAGCTCAAAAGGAACAAGAACAGTTAGAGCAGCTGCAAGCTCAATTAAATGAATATATGAAAAAGAACGGCCTATCCGATCAATTAAGTACGAAACTTAATCATTCCGAGCTTCGGATTACCATTAAGGACAGCGCCTTGTTTGACTCAGGTCACGCTGACCTAAAGGATGAGTCTAAGAAACTAGCTGAAACGATCGGCAGTATGCTGAAACCGTACAAAGGTTACCAAATTATTATTCGTGGACATACGGATAACGTCCCGATTAAAAACAGCCGCTTTGCATCGAACTGGGACCTAAGCTCTGCTCGTGCGCTTAGTTTTATGAAAGTCGTACTTGAACGCTCCCAGCTCAATCCGAAACATTTCCAAGCCGTTGGAATGGGTGAGTATCATCCTATCGTTTCGAATGATACTACGGCAGGACGTGCACAGAACCGGCGCGTTGAGGTTACCATTGTTCGTAAATACAGCAATCACAACAAAACCATTACTACACCAGTAAATTAAGAAAAAGGCTGCTCTGACGAGCAGCCTTTAACATGTTCTATACAGTTGGACGGCAACGACAGAACTCCAACTTTTTAACATTTCCCAGATACCTGCAATCCCTCTTCTAACGAATTTGGAGCTGTACCTGCTCTTCCGATAAGTACTGAGACGTCATATGTGCTGTTGGAAGTACGATTTTGACAATTGTACCTACATGCTCTTCACTAGTAATCTCCATTGTCCCACGGTGATTATAAATTATTCGTTGTGAGACCATCAGTCCTAGCCCCGTTCCTTTCTCCTTATTTGTAAAGAAAGGATCCCCTAGACGTCCCAGATGCTCAGGTGGAATACCTACCCCAAAGTCTTGAATGCTAATTCGAACATAATCCTCATTCAGCTTCTCAAGCCGTAAGACCATATCGCCACCGGTAGGCATCGCCTCTATACCATTTTTGATTACATTGATAAATACTTGCTTCAATTGATTCTCTTCGCACAGCACTAACGGTACGTCATCAAAATGTGTAGTAAATTCAATATTATGCAAATGAGCCTGACTATCTAGTAAAGATTGTACCTCACTTAAAATGACACGAAGATCCTGCTCCATAAAGCGCACAGCTTGTGGTTTGGATAAGATTAAAAACTCACTAACAATTAAATTAATCCGATCCAACTCTGACAGCATCATATCCGTATGATATTCATTCATTTTATGTGTTTGCTGTTGAAGCTGTAAAAATCCCTTCAGCGTAGTAAGCGGATTACGAATCTCATGAGCAACCCCCGCAGCAAGCTGCCCTACCGTGGTCAACTTCTCCGAGCGCCGCAACAGCTCCTCCATCCGCTTGCGATTCGTAATATCCCTCGTTATACTGGCCCACGCTATACAATTGCCGTATTCATCATAAATAGGAGAGGTACTAACGCTTACTTCTAACAATCGGCCATCTTTTGTAAGCCGCTGAGTCTCAAGCGCACCTGTCGCTCGTCCAGCTAGCAGCTGCCGCTCTACTTCGCTATGCGAATTACTGAGCATTGCTGGTATATTAGGCAGCGGTTTGCCTAACAGTTCCTCCTCAGACCATCCAAACATATCAACAAAAGCTTGATTCATCCGCTCCAGCTTTCCAGTTAAGTCCATAACATGAATCGCATCTGTTGACTGATTGATAAATGACTCTAATTGCTCCTTCATCGCTCGATTCTCTTCATACAAGGAACGAAGCCTTGTCGTGGACTGCTCCAAATTATCTGCCATTAGATTAACTCTAGATGCCAATGTGCCTAGCTCATCATTACGCTCTATCTCTAGAGGACTGTGGAACTGACCCACTGCCATCATATTAACCTTTTGCAGAATAAACTGCAGTGGACGAATGAATGTCCCCGCAAGAATATACGAACCAACTAATACGATCTCAATAAGCACAAGACCGATCGCAATATTGTGCATCAGTTGTTCGTGCAGTGTCGCAAGGAGCGGCTCCGCATCCATCACGACCCCGAGCACGTACGGCGGCTGACCATCCATTTCAATCGAAACGTAACTCTTCATTACATTCATATTTTGAATATTGGTCTGTATAAATACAGGCTCGCCGGCTGAGGCTGTTTGAATATGATGCTTGTCCTCCTGATGTTTAAAGAGATGAGAGCCATACTTGATCGGTTGGTCCTCTACCTTAATATAACGAATACCGTCACTACGTTCTGTTACTACAGCAGGTTTATCAAATGTTACTGGGTTAAAGGCCGTAACTTCCAGCAAATTTTGTTGCATCTTCAGCGTTTGCTTAATAACCGTATCCGGCCTCGTAATATGCAAAGTAGATTCTAGGTTATTATTGCGAATGAAAGGATTAAGCATATAGTCCCGCGAGCCATCGTAATAATATCCCCATTTATCATCATACTGAGGATCTGATGTGGAAGCATCAAATGGACCTGACCAGAAATTTTTGAATTTCTGTCCTGGGCCTACTGTGACCTCTCGCTGATCAAACAGCTCCTGCATAGCAGTGTACCAAAATCCCCATTCTTTTGTGGATAAACCAATTTCTTTAGGATCTGATGATTGTACAATAACAATATCGCTGCCATCTGGAGTCTTTTGTAGTAGTGAAATATGAGCAATTCCAAGTTCCTGACTTATTTCCTTCAGTTGCTCACTGCTAATCTGGTCTACATCAACAGGAAGTCGCGCATTAATATACAACGAGTCCGTGTATAACTGCTTAGCCAATAAGTCATCAATGACTCTTTCGGTCTCATACGCTTGTTCAACAGATAAAGATATTTGCTGTGTTAACGCTGCCATCTGGTCTTCCAATGCATCAACGAGCTTTGACTTCGTCGTATAATAGTTGAGTACCATATGGAGCAGCAATGCGACCAGTACCGTACATGATATGGATAATGATAACTTACCTTTAATCGATAACCGCATAATTCACCTCTAAACACAACGCAATCACGATAAAATTATTATGGTTTATTATGGAACAACTATGATCATACCTAGTCCACCCCTATTTGTCTATCGATTTCTACAAAGCTCACTTGTGTATAAAGAGTTGCAATTGATCGATATGTTACCTACAATTAGAGTTGTTATCAACATTTTATACACAGTTTGTGTGGATTAGGGATAATATGTGGATAAAGCTGTGGATAACCACATACTTATACACAGGATTATTAACATTGTGTTAACAACGAATATTTGTTCGGTGCATAAGACCTAATTTATGTCGAATCACCTGCACACTTTTGATAACATAGACCTATACGATAAATCATAACTGCTAATTAGAAAGAAGGAAACAATCGTATGACCCAACAACCATCCAATCCTTTACCTCCTGATCAAATGGAAGAGCACGAGTACTGGATGCGACTCGCTATAGAAGAAGCGAATAAAGCAGAGGCAATAGGCGAAGTCCCTATTGGTGCTATTCTTGTTCATGAAGGTACCGTAATAGGAAGAGGCTATAATTTACGGGAAACTACACATGATTCTACTGCTCATGCAGAGATGATAGCTATTCGAGAGGGAAGCGAACGCCTGCAAGCTTGGCGCCTATTGGACTGTACCCTATATGTCACATTAGAGCCTTGCCCAATGTGTGCTGGCGCCATCGTACAGTCACGTATACCGCGAATCGTGTACGGGACGACAGATCCCAAAGCTGGATGTGCTGGTACGCTTATGAATTTGCTTCAGGAGTCCCGCTTCAATCATCAATCAGAAGTAATCGAAGGTGTTCTGCGAGAGGAATGTGCTTCACTACTTATTTCATTCTTCCGTAAACTACGCCATAAAAGAAAACAACAGACCTAGCCCGTTATGGACTAGGTCTGTACAACCGTCTGCTTATGCTCTCTTTGATGTTGATAATACCTGACAATGACCTGATCAGTCTCTTCACTAATACGCAATACACGTGGATCAGTCAGTACTTCGCAATGAAGAGCTACCTCACACAGCTTCTCACGAAGCTCGTCCAGTTGCTTCAGCAGTGAGCATTTCATCGTTATCACCCACTCCTTCACTTATATTATCTTGCTGCTTTTCACCGTACCATTTATTACCCATATCTTCACTAGCACCTACACAGAATAGAAGAGAAATAGCTAGATAATGAAATAGAGTCATCCTTAAAGGTATTTTACGTTGTTTCAATAATTTGTAAATAGGGTTTAACAGATCATTAGGTATGATTTTTTTCGTCACTTTTCCTAATGCCCTTTCATCAACTCTCAACCAATTAGATGCACTCTATATTTACGAAAAAAAGAAGTGCCTAAGTCATTCTGTAGAATAACCTAGGCACTTTCTCTAATTATAATAATTATATAATTGCTGTATTAGAAGTTACCTGCTTCCAACTCTTGCATTGTAATTGTATCCGTTGGTGCTGGCTTGAATTCTTGCTTCTTGTTGATATCTTTCAACTTCGTATCGATTTGAGCACCGATTTTCATTGTTTCCCCTTCATTTGTTAGGTCAACATTAATGACGAATGCAGTGTATACAGGGTAACCGTCTTTATCGATTGCTGTAGTGAAGCTGACATCATTGATTTTAAGCACTTTCTTCATTTCGTCCAAACCTTTTTTCAGGTCGCCATCTGTAAGTGCCTTAAGCTCTTTTTTCGCTTCCTCTATCTGTGCTGCTGTTAATTCGCCACCTAGCAACTTTTTGTACTCATCCTTCGCCACTACATCAAGCAATGCTGGCAAAGCATCTTTTACAAGCGTGTTTGCTGCTTGATCAACATTTTCATTCGTAATGGAGAATTTCACAACTTGCTTCGCTTTGATGTCTTCTGGAAGCTTAGCATCCTTCACATTTACATCTGAGAAGAATGTTTTCTCATCAAACTTAGCAACGAAACTTGTATACACATCATTGTAGAACTTGTTCATAAGCTCTATATCTTTTGCTGTTGGCAAAATATCTTGACCTGCTTCTTTAGCTAGTTCCTTCATATCCATTTCAATGAATTTACCAGCCAAATCTGCTGGGAAACCAGGGATAGGAAGACTAGGAACCTTCATATACATTTTCTCGCTGTTCATCATAATTGGAAGCTTGAAGCTGAAAGCCATGTCGCCTTCCAATTTTACATCTAGATCCATTTCAGCTTGTACCGGCTCATTTTGCATTTTACCACTCACAGAAAGGCTAGCATTTTTCAACATTTGAACGACCATTCCAGTGCTTGGATCACTTTGCAGCAATGATGGTGGAAGTTGAAGGTCATTAACCTTTACAGTCGTTTCGAAGCCGTAGCTCTTCATTTCAGTCATTTTTTGCATAGCCGTCTTAGAAGCAGCCGCTGGGCTTTCCTTTTGACCACAGCCAGCAATTACTAATGTCATTGCAAATAGAAGCACAAGTGTGCTCTTCATCCATTTTTTACTCACAGTCAGATCTCCCATCCTTGTAAAGTGTCTAATTCATCAGCATCTCTATATGCCCATTAGATTTTACCCTAATTTACCTAAAAAGAAAACCGTCTATTTGAATATTTTTTTGTGAAATTTAGGGACTATTGTCCCTATTTCTCTGTACTAGCCGTAGTTTTATACGATAACAATATCAAAAATATTACAAAAACATATTATTTTACAAATATAAACTTCCTCATTTCAACTGCGATCTAGAGGTATTTACATACGCTAAAAAATAAAAAGGCACCTCACTGTTCATTGAACTGTAACCCGTAAGATGGACACTTTTAAAAAAAGTGCCCTCTTACGGTTTTTTATGTTTTAATCATAGTATTGAGAAGTAGATGAGGATGCGGATTATGAATAAAAGAATCAGAAAGAGCTTCACTAAACATGAGATAGAGTTATTGAGTAAAAATTCAAATGTATTACATGTGTCGGAAAAAAACATCACTTATTCACCAACGTTTAAGGTAGCTAGTATCCAAGCCTATCAACAAGGAAAAACACCTTTAGATATATTCTTAGATGCAGGATTTTCTACAGAGATCATCGGACGAAACACACCGAAGAAATGTTTGC
>NZ_AULU01000018.1 GCF_000422445.1 Paenibacillus assamensis DSM 18201 | reverse complement strand
AGCAACGCGGATTTGGGCAGTTTGACGCTAAGCGCGGGAACGTTGAGTCCAGCATTTGCGTCTGGAACAACGAGCTACACGGCGAACGTGGCAAGTGGTGTAACAGAGTTGGATGTAACGCCAACAGTAGCGGATAGCAAAGCGAGCGTAACAGTGAACGGTGTTGCTGTAGCAAGTGGCAGCGCGTCGCGAGTGCCGTTAAATGTGGGACCGAACCCGATAACGGTAGTCGTAACGGCGGAAGATGGAACGCCGAAGACGTATACGGTGACAGTGACACGTGCAACACCGCCGCAGTCGAGCAATGCGAACTTGAGCAACTTGACGCTCAGTGCGGGCACATTAAGCCCGGCGTTTGCATCTGGTACGGCGAGCTACACGGCAAGCGTAACCAATGCCGTATATGATGTAGACGTTAGCGCGATAGCATCGGATGCTGCGGCAACACTTACAATTAACGGGACGGCAGCAGCAAATGGAACTACTGTAAAAGTCCCGCTCAACATCGGAGCCAACGCGATTAGCATACTTGTTACCGCGCAGAATGGTACGACGAAAACATACACAGTAATTGTTACACGTTCAACTCCACCGCAGTCAAGCAATGCGGACTTAAGCAGTTTGACGCTGAGTGCAGGCACGTTGAGTCCGACATTCTCATCGGGGAATACGAACTACACGGCAACCGTTACGAATGCGGTGTATGAAGTAAACATCAGTGCAATTGCAGCAGATGCCTCTTCAACCATTATGATAAATGGAACAGCAGCAGCGAATGGAACTGCAGTAAAAGCTACACTAAAAGTCGGAGCGAACCCGATAGCGATACTCGTTACCGCACAAGATGGATCATCAAAGCTATACTCAGTAACCCTTACTCGTGAAGCTCCAGCATCGAACGGTGGATCCAATGGGTCAGGTGATTACACGCCAAAAGACAGTAAAGGCAGTATTCAAGTCATTGATGCAAATGGATCGATACATCAAGTTCCTGTCGGACATTTAATTGATGCTAATTTACTATTATCTGCGGATATTTACGATTCAACTAGCAATAAACAATTGCAGCAAAATATTATGATCGCGTCTGATGGTACTTTTACATTTAAGCCGTTATCAAAAGGCACGTATCGCGTACATTTATTTGTAACAGCAATAAATGGGCAACGACTTGCAGGCACAGAAGGTGAACTAGTTGTTCATTCTTCAGATAAGGCAGTCATGAGAGTAACAGCCATCGATCCATTTAGCGTTATAAGAGATGCAGCAACGAAGCAGCCTATTTCTGGAGCTAAGGTGAGTGTATATTGGGCTGATACAGAGCTTAACAAACAGAAAGGCAGAGTTTCTGGTACTCAAGTGGTGCTGCCAAGAATCGAAGCGAAGAAACTATCAGTTAACGAAAATGTCCAGTACAGTGATACAGAAGGTCGATTCGGCTGGCTGCTCTTCCCTGAAGGGGACTATTATGTCATCGCTGAAAAAGAAGGATTTAAAACGTACGACAGCCGCAAGGAACAATCTGCAACAGCTATTCATGTTAAGCATACGGCTCTGAAACTAGATATTCGTATGGTCAATGAGACGAAGGAACATGCTCCGTATATACGTGGTTATAAAGATGGTACATTCCGTCCGAATCAAGGAATTACGAGGGCTGAACTCGCTTCCATACTAGCTCGTCTTTTCCTTCAAGCGGAACAGTCTAAAAAGCAAACGATTGCTTTCACCGATGTGGAGGCATCGCATTGGGCGAATAAACATATTGCTGCAGTGGCACAAAGCAAGCTTATGATAGGGGATAAGCACGGGCGGTTCCAGCCTGATCAAACAGTGACGCGTGCTGAAATTGCTATTATTGCGAGCAAGCTGAAGCAGTTGAAGACCAGCGAAGCGCAGTCATCGGACTTTACAGATGTGAAAGGCCATTGGGCTGAGGCATATATTCAAACAGCTTCAGAAACTAACCTATTGAAAGGCTTCCCAGATGGAACGTATCGTCCACAGCAATCCCTGACACGAGCACAGGTTGTTGTGCTAATCAATAAAATACTTGGACGTACACCAGCATCTATTGATGCAATGCCAAAGTGGAAAGATGTCCAACCTACGTATTGGGCATATGACGAAATAATGGAGGCTTCTACAGCTCATCGGTATTTGTTAAAAGAAGGTCAGGAAGTTTGGCTTAAGCAGTAATAAACAATAAAATGACAAAGCGCTGTTGACTGGCTTCATGCCAATAATCAACAGCGCTTTTGTATTTCCTAGGGTATGTTCGAGGAATCCCGATTTACGTCCAACCCCAGAAGAATCCATCACGATCCCATGCGGCTCTGCCGCGGTGCAATTTTTTAAATGCTTTCTTTACTTCTTTTTCAATCGATACATTGCCATTCTCATGTGCATATATAAAAGACTCGCCAAAATGCTCTCGAATGTATGCTACTGCTTGGTCTTGGCGCAGCATGCCTGAAAATTGAAGTTCTTTCAACATCCACTCAGCAACTTGTTCTGCTGAATACTCCATGATATCGCTCCTTTATTTATCCTGAGTGACTCGAACTTTCTGCATGTTCATGCATGACGTTCCCATTACTATGATTTGACCTATCCATCATATCGTTGCAACGCACACAAATCAATTCATGGAAAGAGATGTATCCGCTTGTATGCAAAAGGAAGTAAATTATTTCATTAAATCATAAAGATCAAAACCGTGATATACTCGGAGTACATCATTTGAAAGGACGGACTTCATGAAGATTATCCGCACCATAGTATGGTTCATCTATTTCTGGGTTTATTTAATAGGTTTGCTTCCTCACCTTAACAAAGCGAAGAGGCTGCAGCGAGAAGGTCGAACGGCAGAACTTGATGCCCATGTAGCTAAGCATGTTGTAAAATGGGCGCGTTCTTTACTGCGAGTAGCAGGAGCAAAAGTGACGGTGCGTGGCGAGGAAAACTTGCCTGCTGAACCAGCAGTGTATGTTTCTAACCATCAGGGGAACTTCGATGTACCGATTTTATTAGGCTACCTTGGCAACCCGAAATCGATGTTTGCCAAGCAAGAAATCGGCAAGCTGCCGCTTATCCGTGATTGGATGAAGCTGTTCCGCTGTATATTTGTTGACCGCAACAATATGCGTCAGGCAATGAACAGTTTGAAGGAAGCGACTGAGCTTGTCGCTAACGGTCACTCTGTAGTTGTGTTCCCTGAAGGAACACGCAGCAAAAGTGACCAAATTGGCGAATTCAAAAATGGCGCATTCCGTATCGCAACGAAGACGGGCGCTCCTATTGTACCGATTCGTATTTCAGGTTCTTATAAGCTCATGGAGGCTAACGGATTCTGGATTTCTCCAGCAGAAGTTGAGCTAACGATTCTACCTCCTGTGCAAGTTGAAGGTCTATCTAAAGAAGAGATGGCTGAACTGCCAGAACGAGTAAGATCGTTGATTGAAAGCGCTGGATAGTTAGCATTTAAAAATAGTTGGCGTTGTTTAATAATGGCCCGATTTGTTATTCAATCAAAGATTATATAGGTACCTACAGGACTATAACTAAAGTCTGTATATGCGTGATTCGCATGTACAGGCTTTTTTTACATGACACAGAAAATGCCATTCAATTTCCGATCATTGGCACCGATATAGGACTATATACAAATAAATGATAATATATGTATATATTCATTTATTGTTTATATAGGTATTTTCTACTATAGGGGGAGCTTGTCAGAATGAGGAAAGCAGTATTTGGTATGGTAATCGCAACACTAGTCGTCCTAAATGTTCTTGTCGTTACCGTAATTATGAAACAAATTAATGACGCTTCATCAGCAAAAGTAGAGGCCACATCTGCGCAATCGGACTCAAAAAAGGAGTCGAATAAGTCAACAGCTGATCCATCCGCAAACACTGTAAAAGAAAAAAAGAATGAAACTCAAGAAATAGAAGAAGAAATTGAGCAACAGCGTGAAGAAAGTAACTCGAATGATTATGAAACTGACGAGACAGGGACAATTAGCGGAGTTATAACATGGCAGTATAACGAAGTTATTGGTACCAAGCCTGATGTCGGAGCTAAAATTGTACTCTTAAAGCCAAATCCTAAAGAAAAATATAATGTTCCTTTGTTGGCAGGAAGTTCAACAGGTGAATTGGTACAAGGCAATGGAGTATATGAAGCAAAGGCTGATGGATATGGTAACTATATAATCAATGATATTCCTGTAGGACAATATACTTATATTATAAACTCAAATAAAACGAAAAGTGAGTTTGATAATAAACTGCCTAAAGCAGATTCAGATTTAATTCAACAATTATTAACTGAGGAGCAGATTAAAGATATAGTGACATTTTTAGAAATATTTAATTATAAGATTGGAAAAGTTGAGATTAAGAACGGAAAAACCACAACGATTAGTCATGATTTTGGTTATACGCATCATTAGAAAATTTCTTTATGGGGCTGCTTCGTAGTTGACGGAGTCAGCTCTTTTTGTATTATAGGAGCAATCGCCATTGCGAGAGTCTTTCTCTATGCAGGTTGGAAGGGAGATCCGATCCATGATCCGGTGCTTCCGCCTCGAGAAACGATGACGATGGAGGAGTATCGGAATGGTAAGAGCACGGCAATTAATCATTTCTATGAGAAATTGCTCAATCTAAAGGACAAGCTGAACACCGCTGGGGCGAAGCGAATAGGGGTAGAGCGGCATCGATATATGGAAAGTTATTTGGCGCAATTCAAGCGTGAGTGGAAAGGTGAGCTGTAAATAAACTTTAAAGACCATGTGCAATGTTTATTTAGTATAAACTCGTAAATAAAGGGTGATATAACCTCAACCTTATCATTTGCATGAATGTAGTATGATAAGGATCTATTTTAATTAAGTTGCGAATTTATCCGCATTAGGAATGACCGCTGGTTTATCCGCGAGAATTTCTCTACGCACATTTCACACGCTGGACTTCCGCAACCGTAATCAAGGAGGGGTATCATTGTTCGAGACGATTAAGATTAAAGGTGCTAGAGAGCACAATCTGAAGAACGTTACGTTGGAGATTCCGAAGCATAAGTTTGTCGTATTAACGGGTCCATCAGGGTCCGGTAAATCTACGCTTGCGATGGAAACGTTGCAGAAAGAGTGTCAGCGACAGTACATGGAGTCAATGGGGATGATTACAGATTCCTTCACGAAGCCGAAAGTGGATTCCATTACGGGTCTTTCTCCTTCCATAAGCGTAGGGCAGCATGTAACGAATCGAAATCCACGTTCAACGGTTGGAACCGTCACGGATATCCATCAATTTCTACGGTTTGTTTATGCAAGAGCAGGTAAGCGTCCGTGTCCATCCTGCGGTGAAATGGTCGAACAGGCAACAGATGCAGCAGCAGATAGTAGTATGAATGAAGAAGAAGAGCGTGAAGGGAAGATTGTTTGTCCTTCTTGCAGCGCATCCCTTCCAAAGCTCACCATGCGACATTTTTCTTTTAATACACCTGAAGGTGCTTGTGGAGAATGCTCAGGTTTAGGCGAAGTAGCTAGTTTGAACATAGATGCGGTGTTTGATTTGGATAAAAGCTTGCGTGAAGGCGGAGTTGTCTTCCTTAATGAAGGATTGATCGAATACTATGGTCATGTATTAGTGGCAGCTGGCAAGCATTATGGATTTGAGTTCGATCTGGACGTTCCGCTTCGAACCTATACAGAAGCAGCGAAGGACTTGCTGTACTACGGGGCCGAGAGTGAAGAGTTCTCTCGTCATTATCCAACCATTCAGCCGCCGAAGACGGTATCAAAGGGCAAGTTTGAAGGTATTATTACAGGCATGTGGCGCCGATACAAAGAGAAAGACGGTGATGCAGCAGGGGCTTCCTACGGGCACTCTGGCGTATTTTTCACACAGCAAACGTGTCGGTCTTGTCACGGTAAAAAGTTACATGCAGACAGTCGATCCGTACAAGTATATGGAGCGTCCATTTCGGACATATCCAGTTGGTCGCTGCAAGATGTGTATCAATGGATTAGTGATTTATCCAGTCAGCTTACAGAGCAGGAGCAAGTCTTGCTTCAACCGATAATGGAAGATTTGCCGAATCGCCTTAAGCGGATTGTTGATGTTGGCCTTAGTTACCTTTCCTTGGATCGTCAGACGATTACGCTGTCAGGAGGAGAAGCACAGCGGCTTCGCCTTGCCACTTTGCTAGGTTCCGGACTAACGGGAGTGCTGTACGTATTGGACGAACCATCTAGAGGGCTTCACCCGAAAGATACGGAAGGTCTTATTTCAGTATTGCTGCAGCTGCGTGATATGGGAAATACGGTGCTAGTCATCGAGCATGATCCGGAAATGATGCGTGCCGCGGATCATGTTATTGATATGGGGCCAGGAGCGGGAAGCCGTGGTGGTGAAGTAGTGGGCGAAGGGACGTTGGAGCAGCTAAAAGCGATCTCTGCATCGGTTACAGGCGCTTATTTGAGAGAAGAGGAGCTTCCTTCTCCTCCACGTAAACGTAGAAAAGGTAATGGTCGTACGCTAACGATCCATAATGCGCATTTGCGTAATTTGCGTCATATCGATGTTTCGTTCCCACTTGGGGTGCTGTCCTCTGTAACAGGAGTTTCTGGCTCAGGGAAATCAACATTGATGTTCGATCTGCTTGCGGAAGGCGGTATTGAGCATGCGAAGCGTCCAGGCTGCGACCGTATTGAAGGATTGGAGCATATTGGTGAGCTTATTTTGGCGGATCAATCTCCGATTGGTCGGATGCAGCGTTCGAATGTGGCGACCTATACGGATGTATTTACGCAGCTTCGCAATCTATTTGCTGGCTTGCCTGAAGCGAAGAAGCAGAAGCTAACGTCTAAGCATTTCTCTTTCAATACAGCAGGTGGGCGTTGTGAAAATTGCCAAGGACTAGGCGTAGTGACGCTGGATATGAACTTCTTGCCCGATATGGAGGTTACCTGTACGACGTGTAAGGGCCGCCGTTTTAAAGAGGAAGTATTAGCGGTGACGTATAAAGAACATTCCATTTCCGATCTGCTGGACATGTCTATCGAAGACAGCTTGGACATTTTCGCTTCGGAGAAAAAAGTTGCGAGTATGATCGAGCTGTTGTGCGAAGTGGGGTTGGGCTATTTACATTGGGGTCAATCCGTTCGAACGCTTTCTGGTGGAGAAGGGCAGCGCTTGAAGCTGGCGAAGGAACTAAGTAAGAAAACGAAGAAGCATACGTTGTATTTGCTGGATGAGCCTTCTACAGGGCTCCATCCGAAGGATGCGGAACGTCTTCTTATTTTGCTGCAGAAACTGGTCGATGCCGACAATACGGTTATTCTCGTTGAGCATAATATGGAACTTGTACGAGAGTCAGATTGGGTCGTCGATCTTGGACCTGAAGGTGGCGCAGCAGGTGGGCAATTGATGGCGGCAGGTACTCCTGAGCAGGTAGCAGAGGTTGATCATTCACAAACAGCTAAATATTTAGAAGAAGCATTACGTAAATATAGAAGTAAATAAATTACGGAACTGAATCTGTATGTTCAACAATAGAAAGTTGCACTTGCTTCTGATGTATTGTCTAGTTCGGTGACGTATCACAGGAGCGATTATTCTCTTTTATAGGACCATTGGATAATGTCTAGATCATTTGTTGGGTTTACATCACTCTGCAATTGATGTGTAATAATATATATAGGTTCACGCTAGACATTAACAAAACGGCAGGTGAGAAGATGAGTGAGCATTCCGTTACGGTTCCGAAGTTAGGCAAGACAGCTTTAGTTGTTGAAGGCGGAGGGATGAGAGGGATATTTTCCACAGGAGTGTTGGATGCGTTCATTCAGCATTCCTTCAATCCCTTCGATATATGTATTGGTGTGTCGGCTGGTGCTAACAATACAGCTGTTTACCTTGGTCAAATGTATAAGCGCAACTATAAAGTCATTACGGATTATTCCGTAAGACCTGACTTTATAAATTGGAAAAAATTCATTCGTGGTGGACATTTGATGGATTTGGACTGGTTGTGGGATACAACAACACGAGAGCTTCCTGTACAGCGGGAGCTGTTGTTTAATGGCCCATCTCAATTTCTAATTGGGGTGACAGAGGTAGACACGGGCAAGCCTGTCTACCTAGAGCCTAACACTAATAATTTGGAACAGATGTTGAAAGCTTCTAGCGCAATTCCCGTTCTTTATCGTGGGTTTGTTGAAGTGGATGGAGTTCCTTATGTCGATGGTGGGGTCACCGATTCGATTCCTGTTCTGGAAGCGTATCGAAGGGGAGCAAGAACGATCATGGTGATTCGTTCTAGACCACATGCATTCACGATGCGTTCTAGTAAAGTCAACTATCCAACTCGATGGGTGTTACGCCAACATCCACGGCTGGTAGAGGCGCTGGATAATCGGGCCAATAAGTATCAAGAAGCGATTGATTTTATGCGCAATCCACCTAAGGATGTTCGTATGATTGAGGTGAATCCTCCGGCTGAATTCAAGACGGAGCGTCTCACAAAAGATATAGAAGTGTTGAACCGAGACTATATGCTTGGTAGTGCAATTGGAGAACAGTTGGTTCGTGAATGGAACGGATAGACAAAATAGAAATAGACTCTGTCTTGCAAGTGGAATGTCGTACTTGCAAGGGAGAGTCTATTTTTGTATCTGTGTGCATGTTTCGACGCCCGTTCAATTCTAATAATCAATGAAAGCTCTTGTATACATAATGTACAACTAGATACATATATTTTTATAATCTGAGCAGGAGATTATTGGAATATGACGAAAAAGCTATATAATATTTTTGTGATCCAAATAATGGGTCGTAAAAACGGCTGTAATCATATAGATAGAAGTAGTATGGGGGGATGTCAGGGATATGCGCTCACAAATTTACAAGACACTAGGGCTCAGCCTATTTGCAATGGTCATGCTCATCTTAGTCGTCTTATTCCCACGAGATTTGGATATTAGTGTGGTGGGATACGGTATACATGCTGAATACCATTTTAGTTGGGAGAAATACGCGAATAATATGAAGACGTTTTTACATGGAATTTTTTATGAACAGACGCTTGGTCCTACTCGTTATGAAGGGGAGACAGCTGAAGCTGCTGTAGCAAGAACGGTAATGAATAGTATGGCTGTTATCGTTACCTCTTTCGTCCTTAGTATGGGGCTAGGTATTTTGAAAGGGATCTTCGATTATCAAAGTTCGGATCGTAAAACAAAATGGCTAGGTGGTATGACGACGTGGTTATTTCAATCTATACCGGACTTTTTACTGATTTTGATATATCAGTGGATTATCCTTAATTATTTTCCGTTTATCCATATATTCGCTGAAGAAGGCTGGGAGGCTTGGGTATTTCCTAGTTTATTGCTATCCATTTACCCTACTTTCTATATCGCTCGGATTACCTCCGCTTCTATTGCGGCACAAGAAGGGTTGTTGTACATAAAAGTCGCACAAGCGAAGGGATTATCCCGTACTCGCGTTATGTACAAACATGTGTTGAAAAATTGTATGAGTACGATTTTAAGCCATCTATCAGCTTTGTTTGTGTACATGTTATCGAATTTATTGATTATCGAATATTTCTCCAATTTTCCAGGTGCAGCGAATCGCTTGTTTATCGCTATTGACTATGATCTCTATTTTGGAGCGGGGGCCAACTATGAACCGGGAGTTATTATCGGAATTTGTTTCTGTTTCATGGTCTTACTAGTTATCGCTCAATTGGTCAGCATCCTATCAAAATATAAAAGCGGATTGCGATGAAAGGGTGGTTGAGTTGAGAAATATCCCATTATGGATCGGCGGAACGATGCTCGCATTCCTTCTATTCGTTATGTTTGCAGGCCCACATCTTCCGTTTGTGAATAAAGAATTAACTCCAGAGAAGCATCGCTGGAATGCAGATCGCACCAAACTTACGATGCCTCCCTATAAACCATCTGCCATTAATCCGCTCGGTTCAGACAAAGCGGGTGTTGACAATTTAAGTAAGCTGATCGTAGGCGCAAAATCAACCGTTTTGTTTGTGTTGGCAGTGACTTTAGTCCGATACCTCATTGCCGTACCACTAGGTTTGCTTGCCCGCAAACAGAAAGGGTTCACGTATTCGGTAGTTACGAGCATGAATCAAGTCTTCTCCTACTTGCCTGCTCTCTTCTTTGCAGCATTACTATTGAGTAATCCGTTGATTCAATATGGGGATTATCGGTTGTTAAAAGTTATTACTATATTGGCTTTTATTGAAGTGTTCAGGGTAGCGTATGTCATCCAACAACAAACGCATCAAATATCGTATGAACCTTACATGGAAGCAGGTGCTTCCCTAGGATTAAGTAACAAACGTTTGGCCGTAGGCTACTATATGCCTGCGCTGCTGCCTGAACTTATTATCAACTTCTGTATCGATGTAGGAAAAGTAATGCTGTTAGTTGGGCAGCTTGGCGTACTTAGTATTTTTCTTACGCACGACTGGGTTGAAGTTGAAGTGTATACGAAGAAGTTTATTAATACGAGTACAGATTGGATGTCCTTGTTAGGAGCGCATCGTAAAGATATTTACCACAACAAATTTGGCTTTGTGTTCTTCCCAGCACTAGCTATTATGTATGTTATTTTGACGTTCAATATATTAGGAGAAGGCTTTAGACGTTACTTTAGTAGACGTTCTAATGCAAAGGTGTAAGGAATAATTGTCTCTGTATCATGCCTTGAATGGAAATAGACTCACATTTAACCTGCTGCTTGAACATGTTAGAATATAAGCTACTCTACAGTTGACGGATTGTATAAATGCTCAGTTGTTGTCGGTTCTCCGTCGCTGTTAGCAGTATAGATGTAAAAGGCAAGCAGGTGAGTGTGAAGATGAATATTTCAATTTCTATCGATATTGCTGCTCCGAAGGAAATGGTGTTTGAATCGTTTATTCGTGATTCCTATGTCATGGAGTGGAGCGAGTTTGTAGTTGAGTATAAGTTTGAAGAGGAAGAAGACCGTGATTGTATCAAAAGAGGCGTTACCTATACAAGAGCGGAAGAGTATCTAGGGAGATTTGTAGAAATTCAATCTGAAATTATGGAGTACGAACCGAATAGACGTGTCACGGTAAAAGGAGCATGTGAAGATTGGGAAGTATGGACGAATTTCCAGTTGGAACAGCATGATCCGGGTGTTATGCGTGTAACGCTAACCCATACACGTGAAGTTGTTGCGTTGTGGGATCGGTTATCTTCCCTTGTTACAAGATGGGTATTGCGCAGGCAGTTGAAGCAAGAAATGGCTCGATTAAAAGCATTCGCGGAACGGCGCTATCAGAACAGCCTTAAGCCGCCGGAAGTGTCGGAGTCTGTGGAACAGGCTGATAGCGGTGAGAATTGATAGCGAGATTTCTAACCAAATAGCGTTGTTGTGTACAACCTCTTACTATACGAAGATGAAAACTTTTTCAAATAGTAAGAGGTTTTCCTGTATCTATTTCGAATTATGAGTAGTAGTGTTGTTTAAAGATAGATTGTTCTTATTGTCCAATTGGAATGGACAACATCATGAGTAGAATGGGAGATATTTTGCGTGCAAATAACGGTATCAGCAGAAATGAATGCCTCAGTAGATAGAATCTTTCGAGCAATGAATGATGAAGAGGAAGTAAAGCGTTGGAGCAAGTTGGTTACCGGCTTTATTTATGAAAAAGAAGAAGATCGCAATCAATGCTATCCTGGTTTAACGTACATTTGCGTGCAGAAGCAATTTGGTCAAGTTTTGGAAGTAAAGGCCAGAGTTGTAGAATGCAATTTGCCCCATAGGCTTGCAGCCAGAGCTGTCATGGATGACTTTACAGCTTTGATGTCGTATTCTTTTGATAAGCATGGCGAGGTCGTGAGAGTAACTCATCAACAGGAGTATGAGTTTTCATCAGGAATGGCAAAAGTACTCTTTGTATTGACGAGTTGGATATCTAGAATAATGCTGCAAAATGAGTTGAATCGTTTGAAAAAATATGTTGAGGCACATCCACATTTAGATTAGATATTGTTGTTATACATAGATGTTTATGAAAAAGGACAGCTATCTCGTTGGAGTAGCTGTCCTTCGTATTTGTTTATGTTACAGCCGTAGCAAGGCTGTATCGAATTCAGGGACGAGCCCTTCAGCAGCAGCTCTGCTGAGCAGGGCTTCTACAGCGTTAAAGCCATCCTCACCTAGATCAGCAGTAAAGCTATTCACATAGAGATCGATATGTGCTTGCGCGACCTCAGGAGAAAGTTCCTGTGCATGCTGCATCACATAATCGCGAGATGCTTCGGGCTGTGCCCATGCGTATTGAACAGAGGCACGTATCCATTCGGAGATTGCATGTAAGTCGAGTGAACGACGAGCGATAATTGCTCCAAGCGGGATGGGCAGATTCGTATCTGCTTCCCACCAGTTTCCGAGATCGACTAGCATGGATAGCCCGTAGTTCGGATAAGTAAAGCGTGCCTCATGGATAACGAGCCCTGCATCGATATGGCCGTCGCGCACAGCAGGCATAATTTCATGGAATGGCATTACGATGATTTCGCCAACGCCGTCTGGAACATGCTTCGCTGCCCACAGTCGGAACAGCAAGTATGCCGTAGAGCGTTCACTTGGTACGGCCACACGCTTGCCGGATAACTGGGCAGGATTGTTACCTTCGGCAGCTTGTCCATTCGTAAGGACGAGTGGACCGCATCCTCTTCCTAAGGCGCCGCCGCATGGCAGCAATGCATATTCTTCGAGTACCCATGGTAGTGCAGCGTATGAAATTTTAAGAATATCAAGGTCATTTGGGCGAGTAGCCAATTCATTTGTAATATTAATATCCGCATAGGTTACATCCAGTTGAGGAGCATCAGGGACTAATCCATGTGCCCAAGCATGAAATACGAACGTGTCGTTTGGACATGGCGAATATACTATTTTCATCGTAGTACCTCCTTCAAAATGGAACTAGCGGCTTGCAGCGCTGCTAATGCATCGCCGATCCGCCATGCGTCCCGATCACGAGGCCCGATCGGGTTCGAGATCGCGCGCAGCTCCAGCACGGGAATTCCGCACTGCTGAGCAGCAACGGCTACACCGTAGCCTTCCATCGCTTCGGCAGCGGCGGTTGGAATGCGCTGCGCCAATGCCGCGGCCGTCTCGGTTGTGCCGGTAACGGTTGAGAGCGTAAGCACAGGAGCAAGTGCAACCGTCTGCGCTGCGGCTTGCAGTGCCGCCGTGAGTCGGCTGGCCAACTCTGTCTCTACAGCGACAGAGGCGGAGCCGAAGCCGAGCTCGTCCACGCGGCGGAAGCCTTCAGCCGTCTCTGCACCGAGATCGGCAGCGATAATCTCGCTCGCGACGACGAGCGTACCGACGGTGGCGCGCCCAGCGAAGCCGCCGGCTATGCCTGCACTGACAACTAGGTCATAGTTGCCGAGTGCCAACTTGGTCGCGGTGCTGGCCGCAGCGGAAGCGGGGCCGACACCACCTGCGATCACCTCGAAGCGGCTGTCGCCATCGAGGCCGCGCAGGACAGCGTCTCGCTCAACGTCAACAGCGGTGACGATGAGGATGCGCTTGTATGCGGCAGAATGCTGTGTATTTTTATGCTCTGATGATTGGGATATAAGAGAGCTGCTATTTTCAATCATAGGATTAGCTCCTTCGTCGTTTCGTGTAGCTGTTTTTAATGTATATCGATACATATAGAGTAGTAGTGATAAACAATATCATTATATATAATGCACCTTGCAGCATGCAATGTGCGATCGTAGCATAAGTCTACATCTACACCAAATGAGTTCTCGATGATCGAAGGTGATTTGGTCAGCTCACGGATTTCGAACACGAATTGCGACTTCGGGTAGAATGCGATTTTTCTCTAACGAACGCCATTAACGTTATTTTCATTAAATCGTCCATATTAGAATTCTAACGGTCGCCAGAGCGCTTATTTTAGCCATTTTGGTTGATTATATGGCTCTAACTGGCAAATAAGCTCTCTGACATTCGTTAGATTTGAAAATATATAAATATAAGCCATATAGCCTCTGTGGCAACCGTTAGCATAATCGATCTTATTAAAAGAGCTGTTGCTTATTGACTCAACCACGGTTACCTCTGTAATTCAGCCTGCAAAGGAGAAATCAGTAATTATCTTCGATCTTCGATACGGGGCGGGTTCGAGTGTTCATGTGACTATAACAAATCCATTGACTCCTGCTACAATTTTTGACACTTAGCTATTGCAATTGTGAAACGAAATTAATCTAGGTGTAATTAAAAAAGAAGACGACGAGATACCTATCTCATCTTCTTCTTTCACGGACACGAAACTGAATTTTCGAATACTCACAATGAGATACCTATGGACTTTAATAGGGGGTACTAAGGGTGCTTACATATATCACTTAACGCTTTGCGCGCGAACCGCCGCCACTGCTGTAACCTCCACTATATCCGCCGCTGCTACTGCTGCCACTACTGTAACTGCTTCCGCCGCTACGACTACTTGTACTACTGCTCTTACTGCTGCTTTTATAGCTGTTCCCCGAATTGCTCTTACTTCCGCTGCTTCCCTTGGAACCACTACTAGTGCTACCGCTTGTACGATTCGTACTGGTTCTGCTCTTGGATTGACTTCCCTTATTGCCATTCGTGCTACTACTTACTTTGTAGCCGCTGTTGCTACGTCCTTTGTTATTACTGATTTGCTTGTTCTCTTGCTGCTTATTGATATAGTTACTTTTGTTCGTAATGGCATTAGTAAAGACTGACTTTTCATTCGCACTTAATGCTAACTTATAATAGTTGCTATACTGCTGCTTCCATTGGCTTTTCGGTATGTATTTCTTTTTGTAAGCAAGAATTTCTTTATAATACGGCCCGTTATAATCAGCAGGTATGCGATACAGGAACTTTTTCATTGTTGATTTGTATCCAATATCTTCACTGTGCATAGCAAGAATATAGAGGGCAACAGCATGAGTAGCATAGTTTTCTGATTGTTCAAAATAGGATAAGGCTTCACTATAATCACCAATCTCAACTGAACTCATAGCTTTGGAATTAAGGAAGCAATCTTTTAGCTGTTGTTCAAGTTTGTCAGGACTGTATTTCACATAAGGATGGGATATAGAGATTTTTTTAATGTTGGAAATCATACCTTCAATCTCATGGCATAAGCCGGATTGCTGAGCTTTTATTATTTTCTGTTTTAGATCATTAACCCGATATTGTGCAAGGTTTTTGCTTCTTGTTACTACGAGTTCATCCTTGATCGGGATTTTTTCATATCGAATAAATGCTTCTGCATAGCGCTTAGCCACATAGTGTTTGTCCGCTTCTTTTTTGTGTGTAATAGAAGCTTCTATGTTTTTATAAAGAGAAGAGTGTGGTTGTCTGGTTGTTTCAAGGAGCTTTTCTCCTTCTTCCCATTGACCTGATTTTATGAGAGATTCGACATTAACTAGGTTTTTATAATCGGATTGCATACAGCCTGACAATATCCCTAACATCACCAATACCATTACAATGATTCCAACTAAACGTTTCATCAGTAAGACCGCCCTTAATTAAAAATAGAAACATATTGTATCTTTGTTTTCTTGCCTATTTCGGAATTATTTTCCTTTGTCCAATCGCTAGTCTACACTCGCATCATGCCGATGTAAAGGTAGATTATGGAGATGTTGACAACGGTGAATGATTTTGATCATAATAAAACTATCATTGAAAATCATTATCATTTGCAATCTCACGCAATCCATTACGCTTATATCCAAATGAGGAGGGCATCACATGGAGTACAGATTGGAAAAGGACACATTAGGCGAAATAAAGGTACCTGTTGATAAGCTTTGGGGTGCGCAAACACAGCGCAGCTTTGAAAATTTCAACATTGGTACAGAACAGATGCCTAAGCCGTTAATTCGTATGTTTGCGATTTTGAAAAAGAGTGCTGCTCTAGCAAACGAAGAGTTGGGCAAATTGGACAGCCAGAAGGCTCAAGCTATCGTTACAGCGGCTGATGAAGTCATTGCTGGCAACTGGGATGAGCATTTTCCACTCGTCGTGTGGCAAACGGGCAGCGGTACACAAAGTAATATGAACGTAAACGAAGTGATTGCACATCGCGCGAATCAATTGCTAGAAGAGAGCGGAAGCACACTTCGTGTCCACCCGAATGATGATGTCAACAAATCACAAAGCTCCAATGATACATTCCCAACAGCTATGCATATGGCGGCGCTAGTCGCTGTGGAAGAGGAACTGCTGCCTTCTATTCATAAATTAAAAGAAACACTTCTTCAAAAGAGCCAACAATCTGAATCTATCATTAAAATAGGACGTACCCATTTGCAGGATGCAACACCGATTACGCTCGGTCAGGAAATTAGTGGCTGGCATCGAATGTTGGAAAAGAGCGAACGCATGATTAGCGAAAGTGCAGCTTATTTAAGCGAGCTGGCGATTGGCGGTACAGCAGTAGGTACAGGAATTAACGCTCATCCACGCTTTGGGGATATGGTTGCAGATCAAATTAGCCAACAGACAGGAAAAGCGTTCACTTCTGCAAGCAACAAGTTCCATGCGTTGACGAGTCATGATGAGCTGGTTTATGTGCATGGTGCTTTTAAAGCGCTTGCAGCAGACTTGATGAAAATTGCGAACGACGTCAGATGGCTTTCCAGCGGTCCTCGCAGTGGCTTGGGCGAAATTCGTATTCCTGAAAATGAACCGGGCAGCTCCATTATGCCAGGCAAAGTGAACCCGACGCAGAGCGAGGCGTTGACGATGGTTGTCTGTCAGGTGATGGGGAATGATGCTGCGATTGGATTTGCTGCGAGTCAAGGTAACTTTGAACTGAACGTATTTAAGCCGGTCATTATTTATAACTTCCTGCAATCTTGCAGATTGTTGGCAGATGCTATCGTATCATTCAACGATAACTGCGCGGTAGGCATTGAGCCAAATGTAGATGTCATTAAAAGTCACCTTGATCGTTCGTTGATGCTCGTAACGGCATTGAATCCTCATATTGGGTATGAAAATGCAGCTGCGGTTGCTAAGTTAGCACATAAAGAGGGGCTAACGCTTAAAGAGGCAGCATTGCGCTCTAACTTGCTGACGGAAGAGAAGTTCGACGAGGTAGTTCGACCTGAGTTGATGATTCATCCGAAGGCGTAATTTTTTTAAAACTAGCAATAAGGCGGGTATTCTATCGTTCATAGAATCTCGCCTTTTTATTTGTGTTATACTGGAAATGTTTATATTCATTTCTACATATGAAATATACATCACAGGGATAGACAGGAGGCAATGCAAATGCTGCAGCTAGAACTGCATAATGCAATATGGTTGTTTGTCGTGGTATTTATGCTTCATGACTTCGAGGAAATTATAACGGTAGAACATTGGGCGAAGAGAAACGAGAGCTTAGTTCGCAGTAAACATAGCAAATTGGCGGATATGATATGGAAGTTTTAGAACGTAAGCTCGTATTCGTTTGCCAAACGGGACGTGTACGCTTCCGCATTAGTTAGTTGCAAGAGGCAGTATTAGGGGATGAAATTCAGATTTATCAAGCTCAAATATTGAATGAGGAAAATGAAAATGCCCTCAACATCACTGACCTGACAACAGCATGTTTCATCACCGGACAAACGGTTGAAGGCAAACGGTATTTCGATGCATATGTGCAGCTAACTGCCATCTAAGCGACAGGGGTGCCATTTGGGAGGGGGATGTCAGGTTTAAGCAAGACTACATCACTGTCACCGGGAACACCGCCTAAGACGAGAACCTCCGACTTAAAGCCAGCTATGCGCCTTGGGGGGAAGTTCACGATAGCGACAACTTGATTCCCAATCAGTTGTTCCGGTTCATAGCGGTGGGTAATTTGGGCTGATGATTGCTTCAGGCCGAGTTGGCCGAAGTCGATAGTTAGCTTGATGGCAGGTGTACGAGCCTCGGGAAAAAATTCAGCTTGAACAATGGTACCGACGCGGATGTCTAGCTTTGTAAAATCTTCAATAGTAGCCATAGTAAATACCTCCGATTTGTGCACCTTCTAAAAATGCGCGTAGTTCCTTTTTTTGCACGATGCGGTATATGCGCTTTTTTTTGCTTATTTGCAGTATATTTTATACCATTTATTAACGTTCGGCCTATTATGCAAAAAGAAAATAAATGATCGTTATGGCTGCGTATGAACGATCCTAGTGATTCCAGCGAAACAAGAAGCTGCACCGTTTTATAGATGCCGTTTTTTTCGATCTTATTTTACATAGAGTTAAAAAATAGTAGGAACCATTCCGCCGTCCATTCGGATTGGAGAACCTCTAAATGCTGATGCATAAGGGCTGCACAAAAATGCTGCGAGTTTACCTATTTCGATTGGCTTAATAAATCGTTGAATTTCAGATTGAGGCAGGTTTGTTGTCATAAATTCTTTTTCTTTTTCGGAAAAAATTCGGTCATCATTAGGGTACATGCCTTCGATGATTTGCTGCACATTTTCAGAAAGTGATGGGCCTGGCATAATCGTGTTAACGGTAACTTCCTTTCCTATTGTTAATTTAGATAAGCTTTTGGACAAAGATAGCAGCATTGATTTTGTCATACAATATTGTGGCATTAATCCTGACGGCATAATAGCTTCTTCACTTGCTATAAAGATAATGCGGCCAAAATCATGTTTCAGCATGCTCGGTAAATAAAACTTAGCTAACCCATTTGCAGCAAGAACATTGGTACGGAAGTAATGCTCCCATATTTCATCATTAATATCTTCATATTGCATAACTTCATAAATCCCCATGCTGTTAACTAAAATATCAATAGTCGGGAATTTACAAAATAAAGCTTCTCTATGTTGAATGCTAACGATATCGGCTGCAGCATTTTGAGGGAACGTAGCTGGAAAATTGGACTTGATTTCATTTACAGTTCGTTCTACCTCTTCATGATTTCGTCCATTAATAAGAACATTAGCGCCTTCTTTGGCAAGTTCAATAGCAATTGCTTTACCTATACCTCGTGTTGATCCTGTAACTAAAGCAGTCTTGTTACTCAATCCCATATCCATCGTACATGTCTCCCTTACATTGAATGTATACATTTGAAAAAGGTAATAAAATAAGTTCATAGTGTATTGCGTCATTTTTTCGGATAGGGTTATATTACTTTGTCAGGATGGTAAGGTAACTAGCGTGGTGCGCCAAAGTTCTTGCATCATACGCCAACTAATAAACATAGTCATTTTCTTTCAACATCTTATCGTATCGGGTTTTTACCTACATATTTATTCCGCCATGTTAAAGGAGTGATCCCTTCCCACAAGTGAAAAGCACGATAGAATGAGTTTTGGTCTTCATAGCCAACTAAAAACGCGACATCTTTAATATCAAGTGTAGGGTCTTGTAAGTACACCCGGGCTTGCTCATGCTTAACTTGTGCTAAGAGATGTTTAAAGCTCGTGTCTTGGGCAGCAAGCCGGCGCTGTAAAGTTCGATCACTCATACTCAGTTGTTTGGCGACAGCTTGAATGTCAAAGTTCCCTCCTGCCAGATTGCGTTTGATGATCCATGTGACCACCTCAGCAATAGAGTGGCTGTATTGCTGTTCATGTAAAGATTGATCTAGAGCTGGAGTAAGGATTTCTAGCAATTCCTCGTTATACGTTGTAAAGGAACGATCCAAGTCGCTGCGATGCAGCGTAAGTCGGTTGCACTTTGCACCTGTCTGGATACGGCAGCCGAAGTATTTTTCAAGAGTCCTCATATCTCCCATTCCATGTGAAAACTCGACAAATTGAGCTGTCAAAGGTTGACCTGTTCCTCGGCGTCCAAGCTCCAAGAGAAATGCAAGCGTGATGCCAATGAGAATATGCGGACCAGTATGTTCTTTATCCAACCATTCCAATTCTATCTTACAGCTATCATTCTCCTCGGTTATACGTAGGCTTTCAGGGGGACACCGTTTTTTGTATCGAACCATTCGGTTTAGCGCATCGCGATAGTCACGAGAGTGGTAGGTGGCTAAGACGGTTGGCGGATAGGTTGCTGTATCAAAGACAGTCGCGAGTTTGATAATCGCTTCAGCAGTATCGCCAATAAGGTCGGAATAGGCTTCCCAAATGGAAAAATATTGGGTGGTGGTGACCGTTGTTTCGGAAATAATGGAAAAAGGAAGCTGTGCTTTTCGAGCCACATCGGGAGCTGTAATACCTAATTGGCTTAATCCCGTCCAAAATCCTGGAGCAATTTTAATATAGTCAGAGGTCGGAGGCTTCATATACATACTCCTTTATGTAAACAAATTTTTATGTGTCCATAAGCAAGATGCTTCAGCATCTTTGCTTTGAACGATTATATCCTCATGCGTGCGTTTCATTCTATTCACTTAGAGACATGGTGATCAATACGCCATTCTTTTCATGGTAAAACAGATGTAAACACGAAGAAACTACTTGTTTTCTGTAGGCGACATAATGAAGGTGACAAAATTGTTACTTTTATCACGAAATTATTTTTATTAAAGCGCTTACACTTAAGTCCTGTCTCGTTTATTTAGATTACTAACATGTAATAATTTTTGTTGATCATCAGATCAATGCAGGTTATTATCAAAATAAGCCATTGTCCAGTAATTGTTAATCTCATCGAAAGGGGATCGAGAAGCTAATATAGGAGACGTACTAGAATCCACAACTATATAATCATAAAGGAGAATCCATATGATGAAGAGGAAGCTCGTCATCGGCTTATCTATGATGCTCTCATTTAGTCTTCTAACACCAGCATTCCAACCGGTAGGCTATGCAGAGCCAGGAAGTGAATCTGCTCGAACGTTGTACCTGAAGACAGGTCAAATTGACCTAAGGGAAACTTCGCCCCCACAAGAAATGCTTCATGAATCTTCACAATCTCCTAACATGTACATTGTCCAGTTCAAGGACGTGATTACGAATGAATCGAAGCAATTACTTACACAGCATGGTGTTGAAATAGGTGATTACCTCCCGGATTTCGCTTACCTCGTTCGCATGACAGATGGACAGGCAAGTCAACTATCCACTAGCAACCTCGTATACAGCGTTTCCCGTTATCAGCCTACTTGGAAAGAAGGAACCTTCGCTTCCACCGACAGCATCCCGAATCAATTTGTCATATCCACTTTCAAAGGCAGTGAAGCACGTGTAGCTGCATTCATCCAAACGATTGCTCCTCAACAACTGACCGTTAACAAAGGTGTCATCGAGGCGACATTGACGGACGCACACATTCAAGCTCTCATCCAGACAGAAGATGTAACGTATATCGAGCCGAAGCTGCAAACGGATGTGTCCAATGACTTTATTGCAAATCAAGTAAAAGCCTCTACCCCTAATGGAATGTGGAGCCGTGGTCTTACAGGAACGGGGCAAGTAGTCGCTGTTGCCGATACTGGCTTGGATACCGGTAATCTCTCTACTATGCATGCCGATTTCCAAGGTCAACTGCAAACGACTCCATTCGCTGTAGCCACACCAGGAAACTGGTCTGATCTTGATGGGCATGGAACACATGTGGCTGGTACTGTACTAGGTACTGGGGCATTGTCGAATGGGCAATATAAAGGAATTGCGCCAGGGGCCAAGCTGATATTTCAAGCAGTTGGCTGCGGACGCAGCATTTGTCCGGGAGACTTGAGAACGTTGTTTGGACAAGCACAAAGCAATGGAGCCAGTATTCATACAAATTCATGGGGAGCTCTTGTGAATACCTACAATAGCTTTGCTGTACAGGTAGATGAGTATACATTTGCTAATAAGAAATTTAATGTTCTATTTGCAGCAGGAAACTCTGGAAGCGGTCCCAATACGGTGGCTACACCTGCTACTTCCAAAAACTCTATTTCAGTGGCGAATATGCTTAAAACGTCAAATGGCATGTCACCTACTTCGAGTCGAGGGTATGCTTTTGATGGACGAGTAAAGCCGGATCTTGCTGTAACAGGAAGCAGTATTATTTCACCGCGTTCTTCGCTGTCTAATCGACCTGCTGTTCCAGATGCTAATTATACGACGATGTCTGGAACTTCGATGGCTACACCTGCTGTAGCGGGGGCAACTGCAATCGTTCGACAACATTTTATTGATGTGAAACAGGTTGATCCGACTTCTGCACTAATAAAAGCAACGTTGATTAACGGTGCTAAGGACGTTGGATTTGGTTGGGGCAGCCGTGAAACAGGATGGGGCCAAGTTGATTTAGAAGCTTCCTTGTACCCAACGAATGGCATTAAGGCGCAGCACGAAGATCATACAACCGGTATTCAAACGGGTGAAGAAAAGATCTATACCCTGACAGTGGGAGCAGGTCAACCACTAAAGATTTCTACGGTATGGACCGATTACCAAGCTGCTGTTCAATCCTCAAAGGCGCTTGTTAACGATCTTGATTTAGAGGTTACTTCCCCAACAGGCGAAGTATTCAAAGGAAACTGTTTTGTCAGCAATAATGCGAGTTCGAGCTGTGCAGCTTTCGACCGTATTAACAATGTAGAAAATGTTTATTTCCATACAGCAGCAGCTGGAGCGTATACCGTTAAAATTAAAGGCTATAACATTCCTCAAGCAGCTCAGCCATTTGCTCTTGTCGTTTCTGGTAGCAATGCAGCATTAAGTGCAGGCGGCGTTACCCAGCCGATCGAACTGCAAGCTCCGACAAATGTAAGAGTGACTGCGCAGACGCAAAATAGTGTTACTTTGACATGGGACGACACGAATCCTCATGCAAGTGCCCCAACGTATGAAGTTTACAGCAGCAATCAGCTGGTGGCGACTTCAACTACTACATCTGCTGTTATTAATCAGTTACAAGCAGGTACGACATACAACTTTACCGTTAAAGTCCGAGCTGGAACGCTCGTATCCCCTGATAGTATCCCAATGAGTGTAACCATTGAAACAGGTCCAATCCATCCCGATCCAGTCACAGCGCCGTGGAAAGCAGGACAGCAATATAAAGTAAATGATCTCGTTACTTATAGCAATGTTACGTATCGTGCCCGCCAAGCCCACGTATCGTTAGTGGGATGGGAGCCGCCTAATGTCCCTGCGTTGTGGAGTAAAGTGAATTAACAGCAGGGTAAGTTTGAAACACGTTACGTTAGCAGCATTGTTATTAATTGTTCGATCTATGTTAGCGAAAAATTACTGAAAGCAGACAATGGCTTAATGGATTAATAGAATTCGTATGATGGTGTCATGTTAAAAACAAGCATCCTGTTATCGCTACTCATTGCGCGTTGGGATGCTTGTTTTCATTTTGGTAGTAAGGACTCTCTTTTTTTAGCTTTAAATAGAACGATGTATAATAAATAATAGATGGCATTATGCATGGAATGTAGGAGTCAGAACTAGGTTGTATTCTTGTGTTCCTCTATCGAAATAAGTAGTCATGAGGAAGTGTTAATAGCTTAACATATTCATAATCCCTTGATATATAAGGGTTACCGGTGAACAAAAATAAATTTGATAAAACCTATTGATCTAGTGAGAAATAACAGGTATGATTCTAAACAAGCTATACCCCATTAAATGGTTTTTGTGGAAAGGTGGTGGATTGAAAAGTTTCTGATTAGTTTCACTAGTTTTATAGTTGTTCCATTTTGAAAGTTCAAATTTAATATGTTGGAGGTATGTGTATGAAAAGAAAGCTTGCTATGGGTCTATCGATTGCACTTACACTGAGCCTGTTTGCTCCCGTGTTCCAGTCAAATGGTTTTGCCGCCGAGCCAAGTCCCTCTCTCTCTCGTACTCTATATTTGAAGACAGGAGATGTGAATCTTCAAGACCTCCCTCAACAACAGAGCTTGAGCGAACATGCTCAATCTAATGAATCAGCACTGTACGTCGTTCAATTCAAAGATGTAATTACTCAAGCTTCTAAAGAACTTTTGAGCAAAAATGGAGCAGTCGTTGGCGATTACTTACCAGACTTTGCTTACCTCGTACGAATCAATGGCCAACAAGCACAACAAATTGCTACAAGTGACCTCGTATACAGCGTTACCCCTTTCCAAGCAGATTGGAAGGTAGGGACGTTCACTACCCCAGACAGTATCCCGAATGAATATGTGATCTCCACATTCCCAGGCAGTGAATCCAGAATCGCTTCTCTTATTAATCCTTCTGCGCCACAAGATGTTCGTGTATATGATGGCAGCATAGAAGCCACACTTACCGACCAACAAGTGTATACGCTACTGCAAGATAAAGATGTTACCTTCATCGAAACGAAGCTACGTTATGAAACTTCAAATGAATTTATTAACCAACAAATTGGCACTTCCACACCAGTTACAGGTGTTTGGGCAAAAGGCTTGACTGGTGCAGGACAAATTGTTGCAGTTGGCGACAGTGGATTAGACTCCGGTAACGTGTCTACGGTACACCAAGACTTTACGGGTCAGCTTCATGTAACTCCAATTGCCAAGGCAATCCCAGGTAACTGGTCTGATCCTGGCGGACATGGCACGCATGTAGCGGGAACGGTACTTGGTACTGGAAAGCAGTCGAGTGGCAAGTATAAGGGTGTCGCTCCAGGTGCGAAGCTTGTTCTACAAGCACTTGGCACAGGCGGAGGTGGCATTAACCCTGGTGATGTAAGGCAATTGTTCGCTGAAGCTGAGGCGTTAGGCGCCAAAATCCACACGAACTCATGGGGAGCATCCTCCAACTCGTACAATACGAATGCTCAACGCGTAGACGAGTATACCTTCAAGAACAAATACTTCAACGTTTTGTTCGCAGCAGGCAACTCGGGGAGCTTTGGCAACAATACGATTGCAACTCCAGGTACCTCGAAAAATGCAATCACGGTAGGCAGCTTGGCTAAGACAGCTCCTAACTCTATTGCATCTTACTCCAGCCGCGGCTTTACCTTCGATGGCCGTACGAAGCCAGATGTTGTAGTGACGGGTACAAGCATTATTTCTCCTCGTTCTACGATTTCAACCCTTACAGGTAACCCGAATCAACACTATGCAACGCTGTCCGGCACTTCGATGGCAACGCCAGCAGTGGCAGGTTCAGCTGCTCTCGTTCGTCAATATTTCAACACGGTGAAGAAGCTTGACCCTACAGCTGCACTTGTAAAAGCGACCCTCATTAATGGCGCTCAAGATGTTGGCTATGGCTGGGGCAGTCGTGAAACAGGCTGGGGTCGTGTTAACCTTGAAGCGACACTCTATCCGACGAACGTAACAGCTCAGCATGAAGATCATACAGCGGGTCTAAGTACGGGCAATGTGGCTACTTATACAGTAGATGTGGCAAGCGGTCAGCCGCTGAAGATTTCTACAGTATGGTCAGATTTCCAAGCAGCTGTATCGACTACAAAAGCGCTTGTAAATGATCTTGACCTTGAAGTTGTATCCCCGTCTGGCCAAGTGTACAAAGGAAACTGCTTTGTAAGCAACACGGCTAGCACAAGCTGCGCTTCGTTCGATCGTGCGAACAACGTTGAAAATGTATACTTCAATACATCGCAAGCGGGCAAGTATACGATTCGTGTTAAAGCGTACAATGTTCCACAATCCACTCAGCCATTCGCGTTAGTGGTATCGGGTAAAAATGCCGTTCTTACAAAAGGCGGTAGCGCTCCTGTAGAAGGTCCGTTGGCTGCACCTGCGAATTTGACAGCTACCGCAGATGCTGCTGGTGGTGCAGTGCTTTCGTGGACAGATTCTAACACGCATGCTGGACCAGCAACCTATGAGATCTATAACAATGCGGATCTAGTAGGCACCTCTGCTGCACCTACATTTGTTGCGCAAGGTTTAGTAGAAGGGACTACGTATACATTCTCTGTCAAAGTAAGGAACAGCCAAAATGTTCTTTCACCTGCCAGCAGCGCTGTGACATTTACTGCTCAACCGATAGAAGAGCCTGAAGATGAATTGGATCAACAACCGGTAAAAGATTTGAAGTAGGGAAGGACTAGAACTCCTAGCCTCACTCTGCATTCAAGATTAGACGTACAATTGACAGCAAGCTCTGTTCGTTGAACCATCTTACGTGGAGGCGAATAGGGCTTGTTTTCATATTTTTTTGATTATTGGTCAAATTACTGGACTTAAAGGGGAAAATAACATATACAATATAAGTTATGTATAACCTTCACTTACATAAAAGGAGAATGACCAATGACACAGTTCGAGCAAAATCTTGAAAAATATGCGGAATTGATTGTGAAAGTAGGCGTTAACGTTCAGCAAGGACAAGAGGTGGTCGTGAATAGTACGCTTGAGTCAGCTCCATTGGCTCGCCTAGTGGCAGCTAAAGCTTATGAAGCGGGTGCAAGCAATGTCCATGTCGAATGGACAGATGAAATGTTGTCTCGCTTGAAGTATGAAAAAGCATCAGATGAAGTGTTTACAAGTTACCCAGCTTGGGAAGTGGCAAAGCGTGATGCGTTTCTGGACAAGCGTGCGGCATTCATTTCGATTGTTTCGTCCAATCCAGACTTATTGAAAGGTATTGATCCACAACGAATCGGGAACTTCCAAAAGGCATCCGGTCAAGCGTTGACAAAGTATCGTCAATTTATTCAGTCTGACAAAGTGAGCTGGACGGTGGTAGCGGCATCTTCTAAGGCGTGGGCTGAGAAAGTATTCCCTAACGCATCTGCGGAGCAGGCGGTGGAACAGTTATGGGCTGCTATTTTCGATTCCGTTCGTCTTCATCATGAAGACCCGGTTCAAGCGTGGGAAGCACATAACAACAACCTTCATGCGAAGGTTGATATTTTGAACGAGAACCATTTCCACAAACTTCACTATACAGCGCCAGGCACTGACCTGATGATTGAGCTTCCAGAGAAGCATCTATGGGTAGGAGCGAGCAGCACGAATGAGCAGAAGGTGAACTTCATGGCGAATATGCCGACAGAAGAAGTGTTCACTGTGCCTTATCGCGATGGTGTGGATGGCTACGTGTCCAGTACGAAGCCGCTTAGCTATGGTGGCAACTTAATTGATAACTTCAAGCTTACGTTCGAGAAGGGCCGTATCGTGAAGGTAGAAGCAGAGCAAGGTCAAAGTATTCTTGAGCAGCTTGTGAATACGGATGAAGGAGCTAGATATCTAGGTGAGGTAGCGCTTGTACCGCATCAATCTCCTATTTCAGAGTCTAACATTTTGTTCTATAACACGTTGTTTGATGAGAACGCGTCGAATCATTTGGCAATCGGCAGTGGATATGCGTTTAACGTTGAAGGCGGCAAGGAGATGTCGCAGGACGAGCTGCGTGCAGCTGGCGTCAACACAAGTATTACGCATGTTGACTTTATGATTGGTTCAGCTGAAATGAACATTGACGGTATTCTTAAAGATGGAACGTCCGTGCCTATCTTCCGTAACGGAAACTGGGCAATATAATACAAATAGCGGCCGGGACAATTCCTGTGCCGCTATTTTTTTGTGTGGATGAGTGGATGATGAATGATGGTCTCCGTTGGCTCTTTACAGGGAGCTATCTTTATTTTTAAATAAATTGTCGATTGTCTATATTGCTTCTTTGTTGACCGATCCTTACAATGACCTTTATGGGGGGAGTCATAAGTAATGGATACGATAACACATACACTATTTGGATTATCTTTATATGCAGCTGTCGATAAAAAGCGATTTACGACAAATGAAAAACGAGCATTGCTCCTTACGACAGTCGTAGGCTCTAACATACCCGATATCGATGTCATTTCTCAGTGGTGGGACACAGCAGGACGCTATCAAATGTGGCATCGGGGCATTACTCACTCTGTGTTTCTTGTACCTATATGGGCGGCCTTGTTGTCAATCGTGAGTTGGCTGCTGTTTAGGGTGAAGGACTGGAAGTTGTTTGCGATGGCCTTGCTAGCCGTGTTTATTCATAACACGAGTGATTTATTTAATGCATGGGGTACTGGATATTTGGAACCGTTCTCTTCAATACGGGTTACGTTTGGGACGATTCCGATTATAGACTTTATGTTCTGGATCATTATGCTGGTCGGCTGGCTGCTTGTTCGGTATAAGCGTAATGTATCGTCATCACGCGTGTTTAAATGGGTATGGGCCTTGATGATCGTTCATCTTATGAGCCAATCGGTGCAAGGTTATGTGATTCATCAACAATATGCCAAGCAATATGATGAGTTTGCCTTATCAGCAGGCTTTATTCCGGGGCAGTTCCAAATTATCGGCAAAGAAAATGACAAAGTCTACATTAGCAGAACGACCGTATTCAGCGAGCCGAAGCTTCAAGTGGAGCTGACATCAGATGAGAGCGTTAGCCTTGAGCAACTGTTTGTGGTGAATCCAGAAGCGAAGACGTTGTATGAATGGTCGCCTTTTGTTGTCGTCGTGAACGACGACAAGCATATTGGTATTTACGATCCACGGTTCTACCGCAATGGTGAATCATTCCTATATGAGAAAATGGAAAAATAAGTAATATGTTACATGGGCGCTAGATTAATATTAAATATAGACCAAAGACCGTTCCATGTAATATGGAGCGGTCTTTATGTGTGTGATTATGATGTTAGATGCTGAAAAATGACATGCCAATGGCTTGTAATTATGAAAATACGCTATCGTCGTTTTTAAATGGGATATACGGCGGGGAGCATCATTGATTTTTATGTAGATACTTTTTAATGCAATCCTAGTCCCTCTGTACGTGCCTTCTCAATCGCATCTTCTCGATTGCTGACTCCGAGCTTGGAATAGAGCGTGGAGCAATAGTTCCGTATCGTTCCTTCCGACAAAAATAACTTGGCTGCAATTGATTTGTAGCGCAATCCGTTGCTTAAATGCTGCAAAATTTCTAACTCTCGTTTCGTAATTCCATACGGATTATTTTCCGGGGAATAATTTTGATTACCTAACTGTTCCCGTTGGCGCTTCATCTCCTCGAACACTTGAACGGTAATGTTCTGATCAATCCATGTTCCTCCGCTATGAATAAGCTTTATTGCCTCGATTAAGTCTCGCGGATGAATCGACTTAAGCATATATCCTTCTGCACCAAGCTCTATCGATTTGACAGCTTGCGACACATCTTCAAATGTGGTCAGTAAAACAACTTTCATTTGAGGCCAGCGCTGTTTCATTTCACGCAGCGCTTCGATACCATCCATTTCTGGCATGCGAACGTCCATAAGTACAAGGTCAGGCTGATCGAGCGCACATCGTTCTAAAGCTTGCTGACCGTTGTCGGCTGTTCCAATAACTTTGAGGTCAGGCTGTTGTTCCAGAATGCGCTGCAAACTTTCCGTAATAATAGATTGATCATCGACGAGTAGGAGTCGAATTCTTGAGTGTACAGCTTCTACTTTTACAGGGAGTGTACAGATAATGACCGTTCCTTCATTAGAGCGAGAATGTACAGCTAGACTGCCTGTGCATTCATCTAAACGTTCCTTCATTCCGGATAACCCGAAGCCGTATCGTACTTGTTCCATGCCAATGCCGTTATCTTCAATTTGCAAGCGTAGTTGCTGATTATCATAAAATAATTGAACTTGTATCGTGCTCGCTTGCCCGTGTCGAACAGCGTTGGTGAGCGATTCTTGGAGACAGCGATACAAGCAGAAACTTATCTGTTTCGTAATCGAAACTTCATTTCCGAACGTGCGGAAGTTCACGGTTACCCCAGTCGCTTTCGTGAACTCTTCGATAAGCTGTTGCAAAGAATCCGTTAAAGATTGGCTCATTGGCGTTACGGACAAATGATGCAGATGCTGGCGAATATTATCCAGCCCATTACGGGCCAATTCGACAAGGGTATCTATTCGCTCGCTTTGATTGGAAGGGAAGGACGTCTTTAACGATTCCATGCCTACGATTAGTGAGGTGAGCGTATGGCCGATCGTGTCATGCAATTCATGTGACAGTCGGTTCCGCTCCTCTTTCAGGGTAAGTTCCTCGATCTGATTAATGTGCTGCTCCAGTACTTTTTTCTGCTCTTGAATAATTCGACTCTGTTTATGGTTTAAGGCAAGCACCTGAAAGGCATAGCCAAGGGCAAATACTGCACCATGATTAAACATATAGTTGAAAATAATAACTTCAATAGGCTCGTTAATCTGCCATGCGTTGAAACCAGGGATGATAAAGATAGTGGGCAGTGCTGCCCACATATAATTGCTTCTGTCACTGTAAAATCCAATTACAAATGCAAATATGACAAATTGCCAAGATAGCTGTGGTTCATAAGAAGTAAGATACATACAAAATGAACCAGTTAGTACAATTTCCGAGAACAGATACCATTTCTTACTGAATTGCTGGATAAGGAATGGTATCGAAATGGTCAAAATGGCAGTAAAGATGATGAACCATGATGGCACAGAAAGTGGTAATTGATTTACTAGTGTGCCTATGGAAATGCTTAACAAGCTTACTGATCGAACGAAAAAAAACATCCAGTCATACCAAAACCAATGCTTCGTTATATTCCACATTAGTAATTCTCACTCCATCTTCATAATAAGCACAAATTAGGCACTGTATTATTTTGTTTTATAAATATATCCCACTTCAATCATACGACGTGTGTAGCTGACTAAGTACTTCGCAAAGGTATTGCTTACTCGGATACTAACAACTAACCATAAGCAACCTAGACCACTTACAGCCAAAGCGGCTGGGAGTGTTTTAATTGAAATGGAAAATACATGGTACGGTATGATCTTATACAGCAATGGAGCAGATAATAAGAGAAGAGGCGCGACGTATAACAAGACAGAGAGAAGTAGACTGCCCATTCCAATTACCAATTTATATAAGAGCATACTAATCATGATCCAATAACCGCGATTCGTCAACGTCTCTTTCATTTGTTCCCAAGAATCTCGTTGTATCTCATCGTAGTGGAATTGCTCCTCATTACTTTGTGAGTGAGTTAATGATATAGATGTATATTTTTCAATGATTCGAGCGTCTAGATGTACGAGTTTTGGTGCGGTTTGCAGCACATGGACCAAGATTGGAATCCCTACAATAGTAATCGATAACCCCGCGCCTAATGTGACCCCAATGCTAAAGAAGATGAAATAAAGCAGCCCGCTTACAAACGTATACAGCATAAGCTGTGCGTGATTCAGGCCTCGGATGAAATGCTCTTTCATTTTTAAACGTCCCCTTTTCATGAATAGTGTAAGTCCAGCAGTTCCGTTTCCGCTGAGTGATACCTCTAGCATAGATGAAAGGCTGTCACAGTAGGTAGTGAGGGATTGTCATATGACATTAATCATGGAGATTGTGACAAACGATCATGATGAAATGAGCGTTTTTATCACTATGGAATATGACATATCCAGCGCTATTGTCAAATCAGGAGGTGACAGAGAACACGAAGCGCACTTGCTTAGTGAATAAAAGAAAGATGAGTATGTGGAATGATCCAGGACCTATTTTACTAATAAGTGATACGAGAAAATGAAGGGCTTTTTGTTTATGGGATGTCAGATTATAGTAGATCCGCTTTGATAAAAAAGGAGGAGAAACCATGAAATTTAAAGGCTACAAATTAGGATTGATTACATTATCTGCATTAATAGCAGGAACTGTATTGCTACCTGCACAAGGAATGTTGCATGCGAAGAACATAAATGCTGTGCAGCAAACTTCTCAGCTTTCTTCCAATAACCATTCGAGTGTCGAACAAGATAGTAGAGAAGCTGTTAAGAAACTTATCGATCAAGCTGCTAATCAGAAAGACGTTCCAGGGGTTATCGCTGGTGTGACAAAGAACGGTCAAAAATGGTCCTACGCCTCAGGTGAAGCTACTATCCATGACAAAACCCCAGTGAGGACAGATTTTCATTTCCGAATCGGAAGTACAACGAAAACATTCGTAGCAACGGTCATTCTTCAATTAGCTGGTGAAAACAAACTCAACCTGGATGATTCAGTTGAAAAATGGCTGCCAGGCGTTGTGCAAGGAAATGGATATGATGCGAGCAAGATTACGATCCGTCAATTGTTGAATCATACAAGTGGAATCGCAAGCTATACAGCAAATGAGACTTTTATAAAAGACCTACATTCCAACTTGTACAAAAACTATACAGCTGAGGATCTTATCCGTATCGGAATCTCTCAGAAGCCATCTTTTGCACCGGGAGAGAAATGGGAATATTCAAACACGAATACGGTGTTAGCTGGACTTATTATTAAAAAAGTTACAGGCGAAACCTACGCTGAACAGATCAAGAAGCGTATCATTGATCCTCTTAAGCTTAAGGGAACCTCAGTTCCAGGAAGCTCTTCACATCTCCCTAGTCCTCATGCAAGAGGATATTACAAGCTTGAAGGTAAGCTTTTAGACACAACTGAAATGAATACTTCATGGGCAAATGCAGCAGGCGATATGATCTCGACGGTAGATGATTTGAATACCTTTTTTAGTGCCCTTCTAGCTGGGAAATTAGTAAAGCCAGAGTTGCTTAAGCAAATGATGACGACTGTTGAAGCCCCTCTTCTTGGAAAATACGGACTTGGTATCTACGAAACGAAATTGCCAAATGGGACTTCCTTCTGGGGACATGGCGGAAACTTGCCAGGATTCTCTACTATGGCTGGAGGGACTGCTGGCGGTGAACATGTTATAGCTTTGAGCACCAATTTACTTTCAGATAAAGATGCTCTTCATCATATGAATATTATTGCAGAAGAATTCGGTGGAACGGAGTCCAAGAAGGAGCGCGTGCATGCTCAGCTGGATAACATAACGAAGCACGGTATTGTAGGGGCTACTGCGGTTACGTACGATCACGGTAAGTTTCAAGGCTATGCGTCTGGTAAGGCGGACATTACAACTGGTCGTAAAATGGGGACGGATGCACGCTTCCGTATCGGCAGCATTACAAAGACATTTGTAGCGACTGTTGTACTTCAATTGGCAGGTGAGAACAAACTGAATCTGGATGATTCCGTAGAGAAGTGGCTGCCGGGCGTTGTACAAGGCAACGGTTATGATGGCAGTAAGATTACGATTCGCCAACTGCTCAATCATACGAGCGGCATTGGTAACTATACAAATGTTCTTTTTAAAGACCCTAACAACATAGATAGCCTCTATCGCAGCTATAAGCCAGAGGAATTAGTGGCAATAGGATTGAAAGAAAAACCTTTATCCAAGCCTGGGGCTGTCTCCAATTACTCTAATACGAATTATGTGCTGCTGGGTCAAATTATTAAAAAAGTAACAGGTGAGACTTATGATCAGCAAATCGAAAAACGCATTATAGAGCCTCTCGAACTTAATGAAACCTTTCTTCCTGGAAATAGCACCCTTATACCAGGATCCAAGCATGCTAGAGGCTACGCTCCAGTTCATATGAAATTAGTTGATGTTACACAAATCAATCCCTCTTGGGGAGACGCAGCAGGAGATATGATCTCGACTGGACAGGATTTATCCACCTTTATGTCCGCGCTTCTTGGCGGGAAGCTATTGAAAGAGGAGCAATTGAAGCAGATGTTGACGACTGTGAAGACAGTGGAAGGTGTAGAGTATGGGTTGGGCATCTTCCCAAAGAAGCTTCCAAATGGTCAAGTGCTCTGGGGGCATACTGGCGGGATACACGGGTATATAAGTTTTTCATTCGGAACGTTAGATGGCAAGCATACTATGGTCTTAAATATAAACTCAGGTCCAAAATCAGCAGAACAAGCGAAGGCTGTAGTCGATTCAATTGATACTGCGTATGCAGAGGAATTTAAATAAATAACAGTGCTCCAATTAATAGTGTGTCAAAATAAAGGAGGAGAAACAATGAAATTAAATCTTATTAAATTAAAAATGATGACACTAACGGCTATGGTGGCTGGTGCTGCTCTATTGCTGCCTGTGCAAGGAAATGTACAAGCCCAATCGGATGATTACAAGAGCCAATTCTGTATTCAAAATCCTCATCACTGCGATATACAAAATGTGCAGTCAACGCCCGCAAACTCTGTTAAACAAGTGATTGATCGTCTTGCTAATCATAAGGATATTCCAGGCATCATTGCAGCCGGTATGAAGAATGCTGAGAGATGGGCTTATGCATCAGGAGAAGCCAGCATCCATGATACACGACAAGTGAAGACAGACTTCCATTTCCGGATTGGAAGTGTGACGAAAACATTTGTGGCGACAGTGATTGTGCAGCTAGCTGAAGAGGGCAAGCTGAACTTGGATGACTCTGTAGAAAAATGGCTGCCAGGTATCGTGCAGGGCAATGGCTATGATGGAAATAAAATTACAATTCGTCAATTATTGAATCATACGAGTGGAATTGCGAATTATACGTTCCCAACATCCTTTAGAGATGGAATCAAGGACAATCCATATCGTGGCTATTCAGCTGAAGATCTCGTGGGTATAGGATTAGGTCAATCACCATTATTCGCTCCGGGAACAAGTTGGGAATATTCAAATACGAATTATATTTTAGCTGGACTTGTTATTAAGCAGGTCACAGGAGAAAGCTATGCGGAGCAAATTAAGAAGCGTATTATTGATCCGCTCCAGCTTAAAGGCACATTTGTGCCGGAAAGCTCTTCGTATATTCCGGATCAGCATGCACGAGGGTACTTTAAAGAGAATGGTAAGATTATGGATATGACAGAGTTGAATCCTTCATGGGGAGGTGCAGCGGGTGATATGATTTCGACAGCGAATGATCTGAATACCTTTTTCAGTGCCTTATTAGGAGGTAAGCTATTGAAGGTTGAGACATTGCAGCAAATGTTGACGGGGGTTGATACGCCCGTTGGGAAATACGGATTAGGAATTTATGAAACAAAATTATCGAATGGTACTTCCATATGGGGGCATAGCGGGGGGATTCATGGGTTTGCTACGATAGCTGGCGGTCTTATCGGTGGCGAACATGTCTTGGCGATGAGTACAAATATACTTGATCAAGATCAGAATGAGAATTCGGCCAATTTACTAGAAATTTTTGAAGAGGAATTCCGTACAGTCAGTTCCAAGTAGAAGGACTGGATAAAAGATTAGCTATACAGACCGGATTTGCAGCCATCAATCGGTATCGGCCAGATTGATGGCTTTTTTCTGTTCAGAGGAATAGTACAGCTGTTTCGTTTAGTAGAAGCGGGTTCCGAATGAAACTTTATTTATGCCTCTTTCATCTTGTTTTCAGGTTATAGCGATAACATTATGCACGATATGATGTTAATTGGATAACGTGACAATGGGGTGAATCTGTGACCGAATCGAGCCTGCGAACGAAGACAACGACGAACAAGATTGCTGTGATGGGCGAGACCGCAGCAGTAGAGGATGTTCCTTTCGAGAAACAGGAGAAAGATCAGAAAAATACAAATGCAGTTGCTGTCGATCATAAGAGTACATCGTCGAAGTTGAAACAAAGAATCGAAGAGCTTACGATACTACGAGCATTCGCCTTTTTAGCGATTGTGCTGCAGCACAGTATTGGTGAGTATATCGTCCGGGAAGATATTAACCGGACCGATTCCATTCTTATCAGTCTTCTCTATCATTTTACTCGCTTTGGGACGCTAACTTTTGTGTTTATATCAACGGTGCTACTATTTTATAGCCGTAGTTCAGCGGCCCAACACAGCACTTTCTTGAAGCGGAGAGCACAAGGACTGCTTATACCATTCGCATTATGGACCTTAATCTATAGTGCTTTTATTTTGCAAGGGGACCTATTTACAGTAGAGGGCTGGACAAAGGTCGCACAGCAGCTTATAAACCCGACGTATGGGTACCATCTTTGGTTTGTTTTAATGATATTCCAATTATATTTCTTCTTCCCCTGGTTGCTGAAAATTGTACATAAAGTACAAATGAGGATGCGTGCAATAACGTTGGAAAAGGGAAGGAAGATAGGCAAGCGACGGATCGCCTTATTGGTTATAGGGATTGGACTTCTCCATCTCGCTTTAATGGACTGGTCTTACCGTATCGCACCAGGATGGACAGCTGACGCGAGTGGCGCTGCAGCTTATCTATTAGGGCACCGCACAATGTTTGTAGGCATGTATATATTCTATATGGCATTGGGGATTCTCTGTGCGTACCGTCTGTCGGAGTGGAGAAAATGGGTACAGCGGGTACTGCCATGGAGCGCAGCTGTGTTCGGTGCTGCCTATTTGTACAGCAGTTATCGCTTATTCGCTGGTGGCGTAGATCCTGTGAATGTAAATATATCGACCTATTTGAAACCGTCTATCGCCATATTGGCCGTTTCACAGATGCTGCTACTGTATGTAGCTGCATTAAATATCGTAAAACGTCAGGGCACGCTTTACCGCTGTTTAAAATGGATTGGTACTTACTCCTTCCCAGCTTATTTAGTACATGCGCTGGTGTTGTCAGGGGTTGCCCTGTGGACACGAACTTTGATGCTGGAAGGGCAGCATTTTATCGTGACGATTGTAACGTGGATTGTGGTAGCGGTAGGCTCTTTGCTATTATCCAAAATGATGGAGCGCATGCCATACGGAGCATGGTTAACAGGTGCGGGAAGCAAAAGTAAAAGCCAGTCGTGCATCATAGGTCAAGAGCAGCTCAACCGTGCTGAACAGACAGATCAGCGGAAGGGGTCAAAACCCGTTTTTCAAAAATAGGGTTGACAATGTTTGGAATATCGCTTTATGATAAGTCCATATTACACGAAAGGAGGCCGACGAAGAAATGATGATGCTTATGTTTAATGAACTCAGAAATGATAAAGGTACCGGTAATGGGCTGCGAAATAATGGCCGAGGTAATCTTCAACCGCATACATTCATACGTTTCTCGTCGGTCTCGACGGAATAATCGGTGAGCAGAAGAACCGCTTCACATATGGTGACTTACTCGACATGAGTTGGAGTATAGACCTGTTTGTGAGCTGTACTTTTGCATAACATGAACGGATTATCATGAGATCATAGACGAGAAGTCTATGGCTTTTTATATGTTCCTAAGGACGCTCATCCACAAGGTTGAATGAGTGTGTTCATTAGAGATGGATAAATATCCCTCTAATTAGGATGGAAATGACCGTAGACAGAAGAGTCTGCGGTCATTTTTTTGTGCAAATATGATATTGGCAATGAACGAGAGGAATGAAGATAGTTATGAATACATGGAATATAGATACATGGAGTTCGGATTCTCAAACAGAGACAGCGTATTATCGCACGGTTGCTCTCCCAGCAGGGGAACTGCACGTTTATGCAAGCGATTCTTTATTTGCAGAGCTTCCTGCAAAAGTATTTGAAATGGCAAACAACAACTTGTTGATTCCGAATGCTGCTTATATGAGCTACACACCAGATGTTCATGTCGGCGTTGGAACGTGCATAGGTACGACAGCGGTATGGGGTGTTGAAAATGGTTACGTATCCCCTTCTATTGTCGGCAATGATATTGGCTGCGGCATGCGTGTGCATTTGACGAATATGCATCGTGATGAACTGAAAGAGGTAAAGGTACGGCGTAAGTTGATTAAACGAATGGGGAAATATGTGCCTTTGAATATGCATGAACGCGGCTATTTTTCGGATATTCGCTTGGAACATGTGCTGAAAAAAGGCGTTCATGGTCTGCCAAACAAATATGTACCTGACATTTACACGCCAAAGAAGACAACATCCTTGACGCATCTGGAATGCGGTAGATTCTCGTTCGATGAAAAGGTGCTGGATGAAATTCCAGAACCGATATGGCATCGAGCGCATAGACAGCTCGGTACGCTTGGCAGCGGCAATCATTTTGCTGAGGTGCAGGCGATTGAGATTGATGAGCATAATCGGGAAATTGCTGAAGCATGGGGATTATTCGACGGGCAAGTGGTCATTATGATCCATTCTGGATCGCGGGCATGGGGCGGAGCGGTTAGTGAGCATGGCATAAAGGCGATGGGACAGTGGATGCGCGCATCGGGTCAAGGAACGCCAGATCCAAGGTTAACGTTTGCGCCGTTGGCGCATCCATTTGCACAGTCATATGTGAATTTGATGTATTCGGCGCTAAATTATGCAGTTGTGAACCGGCATCTGATCGCATATGGCATTCGAGAAGCATTTCGTGATGTATTTGGGAATCAGGTTGAGATGCGGACGCTGTATGACCTCATGCATAACTACGCATGGGAAGAAATGCATCAAGGGCAGCGGATGTTTGTACATCGCAAAGGTGCTACTCGTGCCCTGCCGCCACAGCATCCAGATAACCCAAAGCCATATATGGACACTGGGCATCCAGCTCTTATACCGGGATCGATGGGCAGCCGCTCTTATCTGATGGTAGGGCGCGATGGGGGCAGCGACAATTATTATTCGATCTGCCACGGTGCTGGTCGGGTACGTTCACGTAGTGCAACGAAGCAGGTAGTGACAGTGGAGGAGTTTGCTGCCTCACTGAAAGTTGGCAAGAAAGATGAGATTGTAGTAAACCAGCCGATGCTGGAAAGCATCGTTGATGAATCACCACAAGCATATAAAAATGTTGAACATATAATCGAGAGCGTTGTCGGCGCAGGGCTTGCTGAAGTAGTCGCAGTATGCCAGCCGTTAGCAGCGTTAAAAGGAGCCTAATCTAATGAGTACAAATTTACACGCACAACACCCTGATGAACGGGTTTTAGTATTGTTTGAAGCAGGATTAACGGTATTTGAACGCTACGCACAAGCGGTGCAGGCGATTCAAGGTTTATTGAAAGAGCGATTCGGACGCACATGGTCGATCGTGTCCAGTCAGGGACAAGAGGATATCGTATGGAAGCAGCTAGATGCAGATGTGCGCTCTGGCAGTGATATTGTAGAATGCGCGGCGCGGGTGTTTGATATTTTCGAGGCAAAGGAATGGACGGTTGTAGCTGATGAGAAGGGAGATCGCCACACATCCCGACTTCAACTTGTGCCTTCGTCACGTAACTTGCTGTTCGTGTATCCTAAAGATCGAGTAGCATTTGTTCGCATCCCCGTATGGAGGGATGATCGCATTGATCATGAAAGTCTTTGTTTAGTTGAAAATGAGGAATCGCTTGTTCGATTTATGGAGAGAGTGAACTTGAGTGATTGTGCTAAGCACCTTTCCACGATGACGAGCAAGTCGGAGCTGCATGGTTCATATGAAACACAAGCGGTGTCTGTAATGAAGTCGCTGTCAGCTGCGCAAGCTGTATCTTTACAGCAGTATGAACTGCCAAATACGGAGTTCGGCATCGTTGGTGATCGAAACAGATGGGAATCCCATGCGTCAGAACAGACGATGGACTTAGCGTTGGATGCATTACAATTTAAATTACAGCGTGATTGTTCGTAATCAAATTTTTGCAATAGGAGTGCCGATATTCATATGGAAGCAAACAGTAATAAACATTATCAAACGATTGACGGAGTCCGTGTCTGGGGGGAACCAGATGCGGGTGCTCTGTCCCAAGCGAAAACATGTGCAGAGACAGGAAAAGTGATTCAATCTTTGCTTATGGCTGATCATCATAAAGGGTACAGCCAGCCGATTGGTGGAGTAGTCGTCTATGATGGACAAATTTCTCCTTCTGGTGTTGGCTACGATATCGGCTGCGGTAACAAGGCGGTGCGAACGAACTTGATGGCGTCAGACATATTGCCGCGTATTTCGGACATTATGGATCGGATCGCTCGGGTGATATCATTTGGTGTAGGGCGTGTAAACAACGAACGAGTGGATCATGCGCTGTTTGATGATCCAGATTGGGCTGTTTATCGAGCAATCGGACAGCAGGAGCATGACAAGCTGCTGTCATTGGCTCGTTCGCAGCTCGGCACAGTAGGCAGTGGCAATCATTTTGTTGATTTGTTTGAGGAGACAGAAACAGGGCGACTGTGGATTGGCAATCATTTTGGAAGCCGTGGTTTTGGTCATCGGACGGCGAGTGGATTCATTAACTTGGCGGCGGGCCGTGAATTTTTCGCGAAGGCTCCAGGAGAGAAGATGGACCAGCCGCCTGTACTATTAGAGCTGGAACATGAGCTTGGGGATATGTATTATCGCGCGATGCAGTTAGCTGGGCGATATGCTTATGCAGGCCGAGATTATGTAATGGATCAGGTATTGTCCATATTAGGGACAGAAGCAGATTTTGAGGTGCATAATCATCATAACTATGCATGGCGTGAGTCGCATGATGGGCGTGATACGATCGTAGTCCGCAAAGGAGCGACGCCTTCTGCGCCAGGTCAGTTAGGCTTTATTGGCGGCAGTATGGGAGATATTTCGGTCATTGTACGTGGTAAGGATACCGAGGAAAATCGTGATTCATTTTATAGTACCGTTCACGGAGCGGGTCGTGTGATGAGTCGTACTGAAGCGGCAGGTAAAATGAATTGGCGTACACGCAAACGTGCTGGCGGAAAGGTTACATCTGCTCAAATGAAGCAGGCTGTGCATGATTTTGGTGTTGAGCTGCGCGGAGCAGGTACGGACGAAAGTCCATTCGTGTACCGGAAATTGCAAACGGTATTGGATGCGCATCGAAATACAATTGATGTGATGCATGTATTGAAGCCAATTGGGGTTTGTATGGCTGGTGCTGACGAATTTGATCCTTATAAAGACTAAGGATGGATGGATTGGACTTCCTGAATGAGATACCTATTCGGGAAGTCTTTTTTGTAGTTCTGAACCGAGGATTCGCTATAATTAGCATGAATGAAGTAAATTGAAGTAAAATATGGGTAGCGATTTCTAGCAAATAGTTGACACTTTATAATAAATGTCGTATTTATATTATTAAATAGACAATTTTACATAATAAATGAAGGTAACGTTATTAGTCCGTTCCGCAGTTATAGGACAGGAAATAAGTAGGACGATATGATGTTTGATATGGAAGGGATAGATACAATCATGAACGATAACGAAGCTGACTCTTGTCAATCCAGTGCGTCTGAACATAAGGTATCTGATACAGAGATTTTGGCATCACATATAGAAGAGCAGAAAGCATCTCAGTCTGCCTCATCGCTAGAGCAGCCATCAGATGATTATGAAAAAAATTACTCACCTAATCGTTATCGTACTCCAGATGGTGCTCCAGCTGACATTGTTATATTTACGATCACGACTGAGGAGCGTCCTACGGTGAAGAAGTCGATGCCGAAGCGACAGCTAGAAGTGCTGCTTATTCAACGTAAACGTTGGCCGTTTGCAGGACAATGGGCCTTGCCAGGCGGTTTTTGCAGAGAGACGGAGACGTTGTATGAATGTGCTCGCCGCGAGCTGCAAGAAGAGACCAACGTGACGGATGTTCATATTGAATATTTGAATATATACAGCACGCCGGGCAGAGATCCGCGTGGCTGGATATTGTCGCACGCATTTTGTGCCTTGGTTCAGGAGGAAGTGTTAGCTGCTCGCCGCGCTTCTTATGATGCAGCTGACTTGAAGCTGATTCCGGTAGAAGAGGCTCTGAATATGGACTTGGCATTTGACCATCGTCTAATTATTCAGGATGCTCTGGATATGATTCGCGAGAAGATGATGACGACAACGATTGCTAAGCAGTTTTTGCCAGATGCATTTACGATAAGTGAACTGTATCAGGTGCTGCAAACGGTTGTGCCTACATTTGAAGAGCCGAATTTTGTACGCAAGCTGACCTCTACTCGGACACGCCAAGGGCTCATTGAGGAAGTGCGAGGGGACAATGGGGGGCTGCTAACTTCGAATCGTTATTCGCAGCGTCCAGCACAGCTATATCGTTTTACGGATCATACGCCCAAGCTATCTTTATACAATTGAAGCAGCAGACACTCTGGTGTATTGGTGCGCAAATGATACCTTGCGTGTATATAAAATCGCTAATTATGTACTAAAAAAACCGCTTCTTCCAAGCACACAGCTGCTTGAAAGAGCGGTTTTTTTGCATCAATAAGCCTACGTTTAATCATGTCTACTTTCCGTGTAGTACGATTCCCACTGCGAAGCGGGATGTGCTACAGGTGCTCCATGGCATACCTCAAGATGCTTCGGTTGTAGTTGCGTGATGATCGAACCGCTAGCGACCGCTTCTTTCATGTTAGCGGTAAAGGCAGACATAGGACGTTTCAAGCGGCCGCGCTTGGAGGTAAATAAATCACCTGCCAGCAAGACGCCATCTGTCTCATGCATATACACGGTATGTCCAGGAGAATGACCAGGTGTCAAATATGGCTGTAACCCCGCGATCGATTGCAGTTTGCCAGTTTCGGTCATGGGAAGAGCAGTAGCTAATCCTTGTCGTACATTTTGTTCTATTTTTCGTCGGCGGGGGTATATCATTCTACCTTCCATATACGGGATTTCTAGTTCATGGGCATATATAGGAACGTTATAAGCGCTGTGCAGCTTATGCACGGAACCAACATGATCGCTATGACCATGGGTTAGCAGAATACGCTGCAAAGAACCTGCATTCAGTTGATCGATCGCACGATGAATGCTGCGAGCCATGAACGGCATGCCAGCATCAACGAGCGTAATGCCTTCCTCATCTTTGACAAGCCATACCCGCATTGGAAACAAGAACCACGTTTTTAAAGACCAGATATGGGTAGAAATTTGTTCTAACTTCATAAGAAATCCTCCCTCTAGTTGTTCTCTATTAAGTTTCGCTATTTAGCGTTGTATATGCTGTCGAATCCCTGCTAGAAAGAGATCGATTGTCAATTCAAACGTATCGTCCAGCCGAACATACAGCTCAGAATCAGATTCATCTGATTCGAGGTACGTGGTAATAATGCCATGTATACAATAGTAGAATGCACGTGTAAACGCCAATGTTTGCGTCTCGTCTTTTGGGGCGTTAATCATGTCAGCCATGGATGATCGTAGCACAGAGAATAGATCGTTCCGCAGCTTCTGTATGACTAGATTAGGTTCTTTTTCATCAACTCTGGACGAGCGAGCAAAGAAAAATAAATGATACATGCTGCGATGAGTAAGTCCAAAATGGATGAGTGCTAGTGCCATCTGCTTCAACGTTGCATCAGGAGCAAGATTCGTGTCTTGCTGAAGTTCATGCAGGCGGTCTTGCAATTGCTGTAATGGCTGTTTAGCTAATTGGAAGAGCAGTGTTTCTTTATCTTGAAAATAAATATAAATGGCCGTGTGTGAACATCCTGCCTGCTTGGCAATCTCTCGCATAGTAACCTTCTCAAATCCAGTACTTGTGAAAAGGTCCGCGGCCGCAGATAGTATCGCTTGCTTGGTTAACTCCGATCGTTGCGCTTTGTTCATGAGATCACTCCTTGTAGCGATATTTTATGTATAAAAATGGAGAATAATATTTTATAACCATTGGTTACTAACCGTTGGTTATAAAATAGCATGATTTTCCTATTTCGTCAATGCGGATAATCACCGAACAAACAACGCAATTTTATTGTGGTAATTACAACACTAGTTGTCGGTGAATAATGCCGAAATATCGTATATGATGCAAGTAAGACAACCTTGCAGTTACGTCAGGTTCTCCTCATTCAACAGTTGATAAGGTCGTCCCTCTCCCCTAGCGACCTTTACTGTTGAAAAACTGACCCCTCTGCTACTAGAGTGACGATGCTGTAAACGGTGACCCCTGCCGTTTCGGCATCGTCTATTCATTTATAGGGGATATCTTACTGTGTACGTGATCAGGAAAGGAGTTCCCCCGAATGTGGAAGTCAATGCAAGTCTACTATTACGAAGATGATAAGCAAGCTTTACTGCTAGATGGCATTAGACCTGTCATTCAGCAAATGAAAGCGAATGGTAGCCTTGTACGAGCTTATGTACAGAGGCATTGGAGGTTCGGTCCTCATATTGCTATACATGTCGAATTCGAGCGGGAAGAGGCTGTTGAGATCTGCTTTCAACAAATCGAGCATCGATTGAAAGCCTATTTGTCCAAATATCCCTCTCAACGCAAGCTTAATGAAAGTTCTTATTTACAACTATGTGAGCAGTGGGAGAATGAGTGTCCAGGTGTTGGTCCACTTGTTCCTTTACAACCTGATAATCAGGTTGCTATATATGAACACAATTGTATTTCCGGGTTGTGGAAGCATCCGTTGCTATCTGAATTGCTGCGAAGCTTCTACGCTTATACATATGAATTAGTACATCTTGAGATTGAGCGTACACGTTCTAATCGACAAGCTCGTTATGTCCAGCTTGTACGGATGATGGCGTCTGTTAGTATGTTAGTTCCTAGACATGGATTGCATGCTGGGTACAGCATTTATAAAGATATTGCAGCGAGCTATATTGATTATATGAACCGTTCTGAACAGAAACAATTTATTCTTAAGCAGTTTCAAGAAGCCGATGGGCAGTGGGGTTCTTTAATTGACAAAGCCATACAAGAAATTGTCCAGCATTCATCTGAGACAGGCTTGTATGAAGGGCCGGACGAGCTCCTGCGAAGATGGTCGGCAGCCTTAAGAGAATTGTCTAATGCTGTAATGAAGCTTACAGAGGAAGGATTGCTGCAGGCTGAAGAAGTAGAAGCATTGTGGCTTGAACATTTATACCCACTGTCAAGCAAGACGACGGGGCAATTCGAAACCAAGGCCGAACGACTGTTGTCGGCGATTACTAGGATGCGGCAAGATAAGGATGAACAGACGACCACTGCTATGAATGCATATTGCTGTTTAATAGGCGTTCTAGACGGGCTTCTTCCTTTGTTCCATATTAGTACGCATGTCAAGCATTTATTAGCGTATTTGTTGGCAGGAAGTGCGGAGAGGGTGATGCGTATGAGTAGTCCGTATCGTGTGCAGCATGCGGAAGGCAATTAGTGTAACTCATCCCATCGAATAGTCTGATTCCGACGATAAGATGCATATAGCACGATTTTATAAATGGGTGACTAGAAGGCTGCGCATAATCATTGCGTGGATTTGTAGTTGCCCATTTTTTCCTATGTGCGCTACAATAAATGTCTGGCAAGGTAGGTGGTATATGGATATTGCTATACCCTGCAACATCGCGCAAGTAAAATCCCGCAATAATTTTGCGGTAAATACCACATCGAATTGCGGAGTGAAAGTGTTACCTACCTGTTAGATTTAGTAGTGAGGCACTGTATAAGATAAATATGGGGAGGTAGTTGACAGTATGATGCTAAATGATATCATTCAATCTTTATTAACAGACCGCAATCTGAAGGAGAGCTTTTTGCAAGGTAAAGTGCAGTTTGCGGGATTAAGTGAAACAGAGAATAAGGCGCTCTTTGATGTTATGGGTAGCAATCAACCAGCAGAGAACGTCTATGGGGCTACAGAGCGTTGGAGATAAACTCAGACCGTGCAGATAATCAGCACACAGTACATAAGATACTCTTTATGTCAGTGGTGCTGTTAATTTGCACGTTCTTTTCTTATATTACGTATGTTATCTTTACGGTGCCTATTATTGGATTAAATGGAGAATTAGACAAATCAGGTAAGGTGATTGTTACAAATGTATATTCTTTGGGGAGAGCATATGATAGTGGGTTGCAGGTAGGAGATAAGATAATCGAAATAGACGGCAAACCAGCGGCTGATTTTCATCTGTTTATCAAATACGGAATAATTGAAAAAGCTAAAAGTATATTGGTTGACTCTCATTACTCTGAACCAAAGTTATATACATTTACAGTAGATAGCATTAGCTCTATTCCGAGAAAAGAATTTATATTCGGATTTGTGATCCCGCTTTTTTTCTTTTTATCTAATTTGATTTTATCCATTGTATTGTATGTGAAGTGTAAGCATGATAGAGCGGCGGTCATTCTTGTTTTGTATTTTCTATTAATAGGTTTCTCTTATTATGCTTCTCCACTAGCCATTCGTATTGATCCCATTGGAAGATTTGTAATGTCAGGGCTTCTTCCTGTTATTCCATTTATCTTTCTTTATTTTATGAATGTATACTTGCGGCGTTATAATATTGAATTTATTTATAGATCAAGATTTACGGTGTTTGCTTTCTTATTTATTGAATTTGTGGTTATTATTAATTTTATCTTGGCAGTGACAGATGTATTCTCTCCTAAAGTGTTCGACTCAGGTTCAATTTTAACGTATTTAAGTTTAATTATAGGCTATGGGCTCTGTTTATATTGTCTAATAGATGTTTATCGTAAACCTCGGCATGCTAAGTTGAAGCCTTTGTTTAAAATCATGTTGGTTTCACATACGATAGCCTTTACTCCATTTGTAATACTAAATTTGCTTCCATTGCTATTGTTTAAAACTCAATTAGTAATGGCTCACATTACGACAGCATTTCTTATTGCTCTACCTATAGGTTATTTGTATTTATTCACGTCGAAGAAGCTCTTTGACGTTGACTTTGTCGTGACAAGATTCAAATACTACGCTTCATTAGCGTTAATTCCTTCTCTTATTGTGACGACATTACTGGTAATTAGCTTACAAACAGAGTCTTATTTTTGGGTAGGGTTCAAATTTTTCATTATTGTATACAGCAGCATGATGCTGCTGCTCTATTTAAAAGAGCAAATAGACTATCGCTATCGTCCAAAAATATTTAAACAAATGTACAGCTTGCAAGAGGGGTTGGATCGATATTCGAGCGCACTATCCAAAGTCATGAAGCGTGATGATTTGGAGCGTTCTCTATCTCAAGAAATTCGTACGTTAATGCCGGTGGAAGATATCTACTTCTTTACGATTGATAAGGGTGCTGGCTCTATAGAGCATCCTGAAGATATGCAGCTATGCGAAGAGGACCGCAATGTACTGCTTGGACGTCGTTCCTTGAAGGTGGCTGATATCGTTCATTTGGAAGATGGCTTATGTCTCATAATCGGGCGGCGTAATGATCAGCTGTATGCAATCTGGATTGGCAACAAAGTGAATAATACCACATTTAATGTGGATGAATTAAGATGGTTTAAGACCGTAGCCAATTATACAAGCATCTTGAATGAGAACTTGTATTTGATTCAAAATTTGCTGAATGATTTGGAGGCTGAGATGCAAAAGGGACGTGGGGCTTCTCCGTGGGTACTGCGGTTAATCTTCTGTCTCTCAGAGAATGAACGAAGACGCCTAGCATCTGACTTGCATGATTCGGCTTTACAAGATCAATTAATTTGGTTCCGTAAGCTGGAAACGTTCTTGACGGATTATAAATATGAATTGTCTTCAGAATCTATGCAGCAGCTCTATGATATTAAAGAAGGTTTGCTCGATGTTATTTTCCAAATACGAGAGACTTGCAACGAGCTGCGACCTCCGTTGTTGAAGGAGTTAGGCTTGCAGCAGGCTCTGGATTCTTTGCTTGATCATATGCGTCTCCATGTGAACTACGACGTGCAATTCCATGTAGAGCCGCTGCAAAGTATGCTCAGTGAAGAACAAATTACGGCTGTATATCGGATTGTGCAGGAACTTCTGCGCAATACATCGAAGCATGCACAGGCAAATAAAGTCTGGATCGAGCTAAGGCAGAAGAATGATCAAGTCTACTTTACATATCAAGATGATGGTATAGGCATGGATTTGCACCAGATGGAATCTTCCTTTAATCATATGGGGATGTCAGGTATACGTGAAAGAGTCATTAGCTTGGAAGGGGAGATTGAGTTCCATTCTGAGAAAGGGCACGGCTTTGAAGTCCAGATCATGCTGCCGACAATATTATCTAGCAGTAGAGGGGAAAATGAACATGAGCGAGATTCGTATCTTATTAGTTGATGATCATCCGTCTGTAGGAGAAGGAACAAAGACGATGATTGAACAAGATTCCAATATGAGTGTTCATGTCGTTCTATCCGCTATGGAAGCAATAGAAGCGCTCAAGCAGGAATCGTTCGATATTATTTTATGTGATTTGAATATGCCAACGATTACAGGCTTGGAGCTTACGAAGCGACTCATGCAAGAAGACCCCGACAGGCGTGTGATTATTTATACGGGTCACGATATCATCTCTCATTTTAACTTGCTCATTCAATATGGTGTCTCCGGCTTTATTTCGAAGACTGTATCTCGTGAGCAACTGCTAACTTCTATTTATTGTGCGATGCGTGGGGAAGCGGTTATTCCCGTTTCCTTACTTAAGCAGCTTCGACGTGGAGAGGTGAAGGTGACTCGCAGCGATGGAACGGTTGAAGAAGCTTCTATCAATGAACGAGAGCAGGATATTTTGCAAGAGGTGGCAGAAGGACTGAGTAACAAAGAGATTGCGGTGAAGCTCCATATGAGTCAGCGAACGGTAGAATACAATTTAACACGTATTTTTGATAAGTTAAGCGTCCGATCCCGTTCAGAAGCTATCGTGGAATCGAAGCGACTTGGACTTATTCGTTCAGAAACATTTTAATGACGTAGGCCCTTTGTCTTAATGACAGAGGGTCTTTTATTATTTGTTTAATTTCGACAAAAATGAGAAGAAATGTTCGAAATATGTTGTATATTGTATAATTATGTCTTATAATGCCTGTGTAGAGCCGTTCTCTACTAAAAATGGATTGAAATTTTAAAGGAGGAATTATAATGCCGAAAGTGTATGAAATGAGTCTTACTAGACAATTGAGCCTAGTATTCGAACAGTTAGAACCTGAATTATTAGGATTATCGGGCGGGACTTTAGTCGTGTGTCTTCGCAATGATGTGATCGGTAAGTTCGGGGTTAAGCATGATCCGCTGGAATGTCGTGACGGTGTTGTTGTTCAGTTACGTAAGGGAATGCAGAAGCGTCATGTAGCCTCTTTCCGCATGATGGCTATCGAAGCGTTGAAGCATAAGAAGAATTGGACCCATGGCGAGATGATTTTTGATTTTGCAATGAAGCAGGATAGCCTTGTTATTAGCACTTGGTTCGAATCCAACTACAATTTAACGGCATTGTTGGAAAAAGAAAATGAGAGCTATGAACGGCAGCCAAGAGCTTCAAGACAGTAAGTTAGCTGCGTTACTAATCCTTCTATGATGGGCACAATGCATGTACATACTGAAGCTAAATAGATAGGTAAAGCTCTTAGCACGAACAGCAATGCTAGTGAGAGTACGACAATGCGAACGATTATTTGATTTAAAATAATGATAGAAAATAGTGCTCTACGTCTTAATTTCTGTATTAAATCGAGCAGTAAGCTTGGTTACATGCCCATTCATAATTTCATCTAAGGATATATGGTACTTATCAGACAGAATTAACATAGTGACTAAAATATCTCCTAGTTCTTCAACTAACTGCTTGCTAGCATCGTCGTAACACATTGCCTCTTCATCAGGTCGGTCTCGCCCTATTTCAATTGCCCGAATGGCTCTAGCAGTGCTCCTACTTCTTCCATCATGAATCCAGCGCCAATAAAAGGACTATATTGAGACCATTGACGTTGCTCGTAAAATTGCTGTTCCCAATGCTCAAATTATGAAATGTTTTCTATTATAATCATGTTTATGTTTGCTCCTTTTACGTTCCAACATCTGTATAATATACTTTATCTGATAGAATGTGAGTAAGCAACGGACAACGTATGAGGGAGCGATAAGGATGAATCGCATCTGCGTATTTGCCGGCTCGAATTCAGGGAATCACCCATTATGCAATTGATGCAGCAATCAATCGAAGCAGGATTTGCTTTGCCAGGCCATCATGATTTAGTTGTGAGCGAAGTTAGAAGCTACATTTTAATTCAATACGATTAGAAACGTCGACATGGCAAGCTGGTTCCGATAACATAATGGGCCAGCTTGTTTATCTTTTTTGGGCGGATCAATAATATAGTTATTACGTGTCAGAAACATAAGTTAAAGATATGATAAAAATTGAACGCATCCCTTTTACTTTTATATCGAAACATGATGTTATTAAGAAAGTAATGCATCCTAGTCAGGTTGTAACGGAAGGAAGCGTGTAGAGAGAGATGAGACAACGAAGCACCTATATCCTAATCGGAGTAGGCAATTTGCTCATCGGAATTGGGTTTATTATGTTACTTTTACACGGACTTAAGTGGCCTTATATTTGGGCGACTTTTGTTGGTAATGCATGTGGCATTGTGTGGAGTTATATGGTTCATCGCCCCTATATGAATCATATACAAACGTTTTCAGTTGTAGTCATCGGTAAAATAATTGGTGTTTACCTTGTTAGTCATGTGGTTGCCTTTATTGTTATTCATCCTTGGATGTATCACATTATATCGATAGGGGAGCCTAATTGGGAACCTAAATTACAACTAGATGTAGTTCTATTTATGGAAGCTAGCATTTTTACGATGTTATCGATTGTGTTGGAGAAGATTATCCTATTTCCTAGAGTTGTAGAAAAGGATAGGTAGCCCTCAATGGCAGCACCTGCACCAATTCAAAAACAAGAGATATAGCCATCGACAGTTTCTGTTTCTTCCAATGCATGAATGGAGTAAGATATGCCCAAACTGACGGGGTCGAATCTTAAAAATGCGTAAACTTGAGGTGCTCAAGATGGAGTCCACATGGAGAGTCTTTATAGCGATTGAGCTTCCAATATCATTGAAGAAAATGCTGCATGATCAGGTTGATGCATATGCTCGATCCTCTGCATATACATTCCGCAAATGGACAACGTGGCAGGATTATCATATTACGGTTCAATTTTTAGGTGACGTAGAGATCGCACGAATTCCCGATATTCAAGCAAGAATGAATGAAGCTGGGGCTAACTGTTCACCATTCTTGCTGCGATTAGCAGGATGGGGAACCTTCGGAAGAGCAGACTCGCCACGAGTACTATGGAGAGATGTGGAAGGGGAGAAGGAATTGCTGTTAGGAGCTGCTGAGATGGTTGGGCGGCATCTCGCGCTGGAGGGATACGAGAGGGAGTTACGGCCATACTCTCCACATATAACAGTAGCGAGACAATTTCAAGGTAATGAACCTTTTGTACTTCCTTCCCAGCAAAATGATGAAAAGCATACTACTTGGTCAGCTGACCGTCTTGTACTTTATCGAACACATATGTACGAGCGTCCCATGTATGAGAAGATACATGTGGCGACGATGAGAGATACAAACAGCTGACGATGAACGTTACCTTGCATAGTGTGCATCTTATAGGTTTAGTCTCTCACTGCTTTGAACGTTGAGCGGGTGATGGGGCTTTTTTCTGTATTGTTTATATTTGCTTATGGTTATACAATACATATATATTACTTCCTTACTTATTGTAAGTTATTATGAGGAATCTTGCTTATCTTGAAACGTCAATTATAGCTTTATATAGCAGATTGGAGGAGATGGATTGGTGAAGAAGAAGAGGTCGTGGTTACTACGCATCATAATCAGTGTATTCCTATTGGTTATAGTGGCTGTAGCCTGTTTATATTTCTATGTTCAGCCAGATAAGCCAATAGGTTGGCAAGCTATGCCGGACGATAATCTCCCTTCAATTCTGAAGCGTGTTGCCCAAGAGCGTAGTCGAGAAATAACGATTTCAGAAAAAGAATGGAATCAATATGCTTCTATATTTGTTCAGCAATGGCTGCAACAGAAGCCGGAATGGGCTCAATGGAACGTTCAAGGGATGAATAGTAAGCTGTTGGAGGATCAACTCGATGTCACCCTTCATCTTCGTCCGTGGGATATGCTTGATGCAGAGCTTCATATTTATATGGACGTGAATTGGGACACGCAGACACAGACTTTGCTCTTGACACCTTCTCGCGTAACGCTTAAACATATTCCATTACCTGATCGTTGGTTGGAGCAGCAGAAGAAGCAGCTTGCGTTCGATCTTCGTCCTTATTTGCCGTCGCTTATTCAAGTTGATGATATTCGAGCATCAACGGGTCAATGGACGATCCGTTTTGGATTGACGAAAAGATAGGTGGAAATGAAGAAGTAAAAGGTGACTCAGCGTGGAAAGGAATACAAGCCTACCCTTATGCTAACATTAGGAATGGATAAATAAGTACGGATTGTAGTTTTGAACTCAATATACTGAATGCTGGTAAGGCAAGGAGATGTTAGTCATGACAAACTTATGGATCGTGCTGCTATGCTTAGCGGCAGCGGGGCTGTTAATCGGCCTGTTGTACCGAATGCAGCGCAAGCATGTGCCTTTTACGAAGCGTGTGTTTGCAGCGTTGGGTATTGGTATTGGATTCGGTGCTTTACTTCAACTTATATTCGGTGTTGATCATTCCGTTGTAAAATCGGTCAATGATTGGCTTAGTATCGCGGGAACGGGATATGTGAAGTTGTTACAAATGGTCGTTATCCCTCTTATTTTTGTTTCGATTATTTCTGCCATTATCCATGTGCAGTCAAAAACGGGCCTCGGTAAAATGAGTGCTACGATTATTGGTATTTTGGTTGGGACAACAGCTATTGCGGCTGTTATTGCTATCTCTGTCTCGCTGTTCTTTGGCTTATCCTCTATAGACATTCAAGCTGGAGAGCAGGAAGTAGCACGAGGCGAATATTTGGATACGAAGGTTGAAGAAGTAAAAGATCTTACACTTCCACAGCAGGTGCTGGAATTCATTCCTGTTAATCCGTTTTTGGATATGACGGGAGCACGTCGTACATCTACGATTGCAGTCGTTGTTTTTGCGGCATTTATCGGGGTGGCAGCATTAGGCGTAATCCGAAAGAAGCCTGAGCATGGCAAAGTGTTTATGTCTATCATTGATGCACTGCATGCGGTTGTCATGAGAATGGTGACGATTGTATTGAGGCTTACACCGTATGGGGTATTTGCTCTGATGACAAAAGTGGTTTCTACAACCGCCCCCGCTGAAATATTGAAATTGGGAGAGTTCGTAGTTGCTTCCTATGTTGCGCTAGCGCTTATGCTGCTTGTGCATGCACTTATGTTGGCTGTATCAGGAATATCACCGATTGGATATTTCAAACGTTCCTTATCTACGCTTGCCTTCTCGTTCACATCGCGTTCAAGCGCAGGTGCGATACCGATGAATATCGAGACGCAAGTGGATCGCTTAGGTGTGCCACAATCGTTTGCGAACTTTAGTGCTACATTTGGAGCTTCAATCGGTCAAAATGGATGTGCGGGCATTTACCCTGCCATGCTAGCGATTATGATTGCTCCGAGCGCAGGCATTAATCCGTTGGACTTAGGATTTCTAGCGCAATTGGTCGCTGTTGTCGCGATTAGTTCCTTTGGCGTAGCTGGTGTTGGAGGAGGAGCAACTTTTGCAGCACTTATCGTTCTATCCTCAATGAATTTGCCTGTTGCCTTGGCAGGGTTGCTCATATCGGTCGAGCCGCTTATTGATATGGGACGCACGCTTGTTAATGTTAATGGCTCTATGACGGCGGGAGTTCTATCCTCTCGTTGGTTAGGCCAATGGGATCGTGAGAAGTTCAACAAAGGACTTTAATTAAATAGTCATGGTTTGGGATCTGCACAATGTAGGTGGATTTATCTAAATCAATGAAACAATAAAAAGGGGTATTCGTTAGTCTTTCGAGACTAACGAATACCCCTTTTTGTACTGCTTCCATCTATGATGTGCTTGTTCGTTACTTGCAACATTAGAGCGCTATGCCCTTCTGCCTGTGATCAGGGATACAATAAATAGAATTAAGAAGATAAAGAAGACTATTTTGGCGATGGAGGTAGCGGCCTCCACAATCCCGAAAAAGCCAAATACACCTGCAATTAAGGCGATGATTAGAAACAAAAATGCCCATCTCAACATGTTAAACCTCTCCTTTGTCACTTGTTGACACATTCATAACCGTACTTACAGAACTTTGAAACAGGTAAGTTGCTCGTGTGCTGAAGTTGTTTCAGCCTAAGTTGCACAGGGTATATCATCCTATACAATCGTGTTAAAGAATGGCATCGGATACCGAAAAATTGATAATCAAATTTGTTGGATTCTTATGTAATTAAGCTAGTAGTGATAGAAGGATAGGAAGAGAACATGTGTTTACATCGTGTATAGAAAGACTTGTCTAGAAAAGAGAGGGATCGTCTATGTTATTAGAAATAAGTGTCAGTATTGCGTCTATCGCATTCGTTGTACTCGTTTATTTTATGATCCAAACGTTAAAGGCAGCTAATCAGTCATTGGAGCGTGCTTCCGCTACCCTTGAAAATGTGCAGCGTACGATTGAGTCGTTAAATGCAGATTTACAAGCTGTAGCACGCAATGCGAATGAAGTTACGGCAAGTATCCAGCATCAGATGAACAAGTTGGAGCCGATAACAGATTCGATGCAGCATGCGGGCGAGGCTTTAAGTGAGGTGACGTTGGCAGTAAAAGAAGTGTCTGCAGGATTTGCACATGGCCTTCGAGGAAAGGCAGCAGTGGGCAAGCAGCAACATTCTGGACGTCCTCAACAACAATCGGCTATGAGCTCATCGCCTATGGGAACGATAGAATCTCCCTCTTCATCAACACCTCAGCAAGCAAGTTGTCAACCGAATTGGTATTCGTGGGTAGATGCGGGAGCGCAAGTATGGAAGGTGTTCCGTGCGATTAACTCGAAATCTTAGCTGACTAGCTGATTCGTTGATGCGTATTTTTGCACAGTCATAGATTATCGATCATAGATACGCTCAGGGGGAGGCCGATTATCGCGATAAGATAGTCGGCCTTTTATGCTGAAATCGACAAGGTACTATAACCTAGCAAATATGCTTAATGTCTATATAATTCAACGATAAAGTAGCCCGATATAGATGTGCAGTGTATCATAATAAATAGAGGGTAACAGAGAAAGGAGGATTTTTCTATGAACATACTTGTTGTAGATGATAATCCAACGAACGTCATGCTTATCCGAGAAATATTGCGTAAAGACGGATACCAACACATTTCTACGGCTTCTTGCGCACAAGAGATGTACCAGCAATTAGGACTCGATTATTCAGGTGGAGTTGTAGACATTCATCCCAAAGAGCCGGATGTTGATCTTATTTTATTAGATATGATGATGCCTGAAATCGACGGTTTGCAGGCTTGCAGACATATACAACAGCTAGATCATCTGCGTGATATTCCCATTATTATGGTGACTGCAGTAGCGGATTCGAACATACTTGCAGACGCATTGGATGCAGGTGCTGTTGATTATGTGACCAAGCCTGTCAACCGAATCGAGCTGTTGGCTCGAATCAGGCTCGCTCTTCGATTGAAGCAGGAGAAGGATTGGCATAAAGAACGTGATTCCCATATTCGTCAGGAGCTTCGACTTGCTGCGAAGGTTCAAGAATCGGTTTTAACCGAGCCGTATGAAGATCAGGCCATTACGATCAAGGCCATTTATCGACCTTCAGAAGAGCTGGCAGGAGACTTGTATGCATGGTTCCCGCTTAGCAATGGTAAATATGGTGTACTTATTTTAGATATGATGGGACATGGTGTGTCATCAGCATTATTGTGTATGTACATTGCATCCGCATTACGTACAACAGTCAAAAGCGAGGCGTCTCCTGATATTGTGCTGCAGCAGTTGAATGCCAAGTTTGATCAACTATATATGAATGACAGCTTGACGCTCTATTATATGACGGCCATTTATATGATTGTAGATACGAAGAAGGACGTCATTCATTATGCTAATGCAGGCCATCCTCCTGGCATTGTAGTCATGGACAATGGTGAAGTGGTTCAAATGGAGACGACAGGTCATCCAGTCGGGATGTTCCCTGAACTGCACATTGCTGTGAAGGAAATATCGTGTACACATCGTTTCCGAATTGGTCTGTATACGGATGGGCTGGTAGAGTCAACTGTCCAATCTTTAGATACAGCGATAGCAAATTTGACACAATTGGTGAAGACAGAATCAGATGTTGATAATTCAGAAGCATGGCAGCAATTATTCGCAAATGAAAGCTTACATGAAGATGATAAGTGCCTTGTATGGGTAGACGTGCATCATAGACAAGACGTGTAGGAAAGGAGGATAACGATACCGAGTGAATGAACGTAGGCAAGAAGTAGATAATAATAGCACGGATCGAGATGAGGTTCGTGAGCGAATTGAGATTGAGCTGCTCTTGGAAGGTGTATACCGAATGTATGGGTATGACTTTAGAGATTATGCTTATCCATCTCTGAAGCGTCGAATATGGCATCAAATTTTCCGTGAGCAGCTTCATTCGATTTCAGCATTACAAGGCAAGGTACTGTCTGATCCTCATTGTGTAGATAGATTTGTACGTAATCTGTCCATTCCAGTGACAGAAATGTTTCGTGATCCTTCCATGTTCAAGACGTTCCGGGAGAAAGTAGTTCCTAAGTTGAGGTCGCTTTCTTCTATACGTATTTGGCATGCAGGCTGCTCGACTGGAGAAGAAGTGTACTCCATGGCTATTCTTCTTCAAGAAGAAGGCTTATACGAGCGAACACGGTTATATGCGACAGATATGAATAGCCTATCCTTGCAAACAGCCAAAGAAGGGATTTGTTCTTTGGACAAGATGAAACAGTATACGAAAAATTATTTGGAAGCCGGGGGTAAGCGCTCGTTCTCAGAATACTATTCGGCAACAGATGAAGGGACGGTCATATTAAATCCTTTTCTGCGTGAAAATATGATTTTTGCCGATCATAATCTTGCTACGGATATGTCGTTCAATGAGTTCAACGTAGTGTTTTGTCGCAATGTGATGATTTATTTTAATGACCAGCTGCGCAATCGTGTACACCGACTGTTCTATGAGAGTTTAAGCCACAATGGTATATTGGTACTTGGTTCAAAAGAGTCTTTGCATTTTACACAATGTGAATCTTCTTATGAAGAGCTAGATTTCAATGAGAAGATCTATCGGAAAATAAGATAAATCATTAAGGGGGGGCATGGAGGTAGCATGCCTACGTTGGAGCCTATTAATATTTTGCTGGTAGATGATTATCCCGAGAATTTGTTAGCGCTCGAAGCGGTATTGTCAGATGAGAATTACCGTTTAGTTACAGCGTCATCGGGTGAAGAAGCACTTCGGCAGTTGATGAAGGAACAATTTGCTGTCATTGTACTGGATGTGCAGATGCCTGGGATGGATGGAATTGAAACAGCCAAGTGGATTAAGTCGCGTGAGAAGACACAGCATATTCCAATCATATTTATATCGGCTAATTATACGGATACCGAGCATTTATTTGCTGGTTATTCGGCCGGAGGGATTGATTATATGGTTAAGCCATTCATCCCTCATATTCTTAAGTCGAAGATTGCTAGCTTCGTAGGGATATTTCAAGCGCAGAAAAGATTACAGGCAAAGAAGATGCTGCTTCAGCAGAAGACAGAAGAACTTGAGCGGATGAATAAGGAGCTCGAGATGGCAAAAGAAGAGGCTGAGCGTGCAGCATCCGTTCGTACACAATTTCTTACCATGATGAGTCATGAAATACGAACTCCTATGAATGGAGTGCTAGGTATGGTAGATTTGCTGCTTGATAGTGATTTGACGGAAGAACAGCGAAATTACGCTAAATATATATATAACAGTGCTGATTCGCTGGTGAAAACGATCAATCGCATCTTGGACTTTACGAAGTTAGAATCAGGCGGGCTTGAACTGGACCTGTATCCATTTTCTATCCATGAAGTGGCGCATGAAGTGTTGGCTTTGTTCGCTTCTGAAGTTATCCAGAGAAATGTAATCTTATCCTTAGATGTAGATGAGCATATCCCAACTTATCTTAGTGGTGATAGGGAACGCTTACGTCAAGTGTTGGTAAATGTAATCGGTAACGCAGTTAAATTTACAGCAGAAGGTTCAATTGAGGTAACGATCAAGTTATTGTCGCTTCATCAAGAACAAGGCGATTGTTGGATGCAATTTGAGATAAGGGACACGGGGATTGGAATACCAGAAGGGAAGAAATCAGGACTTTTTCAGCCCTTTTTCCAGTTGGATTCATCGTTGAGCAGGAAATATGGAGGAAGCGGATTAGGTTTAGCCATTTGTCATACAATCGTACAAGCGATGGATGGGGAAATAAACATTTTGCCTAGTGAAAAGGGAACATTTGTACAATTTTACGTTCGTGCAAAAATTATTGATGAAGAACAAAATAAATAGTGTTTCAAACATGGTGAAGCCTGTTTAAGTACAAAGAGATACAGCAATGAAGGTATCTGAACAGAACGAAACTATTCATGTCGTTTATTTAGGGGAGATAATTTATGAGCCACAAGTTTACAGCAGTGACGTTAAATGAAGCAGACGGTATTCGTGTCAAGCTCCAGGGTGAACTGGATCTGGCAGCAGCAGGTGAATTCCGTACAATGATGGAGCCTTTGGCGGTAGACCCTAGCACTAGACTGACATTGGATTTAAGTGAGCTGTCTTACATTGACAGTACAGGGATAGGCATACTCATCTCCATTTTAAAAGTCCGGCATGCCGAGCAGGCGCCTTTCTTTGTGGAGAATGTACCACCACATGTACAAAAGTTATTTGATGTGACAGGCATTTCTAAGTTTTTAATTCCGCAGCGCTAATGTAAAGCGAATATGAGGGTGAAAGGATAAGTAAACATGGCAGAGGTAAAAACAAAGCAGCAAGTGAAGTTAAGCTTGCCTGCACAAGCTGATTATGTCGATGTGGTGCGCCTTACTTTGTATGGTATAGCCAGCAGAATCGGATTTTCCTATGAAGAAATTGAAGATATGAAAGTAGCCGTTTCAGAAGCTTGCAACAACGCGGTGTTGTATGCGTATAGCCAAGAAGGCGGCGTGGTAGATGTTACTTTTGATATCGGTGAGCATGAATTAGAACTGACGATCCGTGATCAAGGATCAAGCTTTATGGCAAATGACAAACTTGGTCATGCAACAGGATGGCATGATACGCAGTTGGATGACGTTCAGGCAGGTGGATTGGGCTTCTATTTGATGCAGGCACTAATGGATGATGTGAGTATTTCTAGTCAAGAAGGTCGTGGTACGGAAGTTAAAATGATGAAGCGGGTTCTGGCAATTGGAGAGGTCAAATGACAATTCCACATCCCAAAATGACCGAGGATGCAAATGAACTAATCCGCCTATATCAACAAAGCCACGACAATGACATTGCTACCGTTCTCATCCAAAAATACGAGCCGATGGTTAAAATGGCCGCAGGTAAAATATCACGTAACCGACCAGATTTGTATGAAGATTTGATGCAAGTAGGGAACATGGCTATGATTCGCTTGCTGCAGCAGTTTGATCCCCTTATGGGAGTGCCTTTCGAAGCATATGCGATGAAGAGTATGATCGGCCATATGAAAAATTATTTGCGGGACAAGTCTTGGTACATCCAAGTGCCGAGGAGAATTAAAGAAAAAGGTGCAGTTGTTCAGCAGACAATCGATGAATTAACGATTCAATTAGAGCGCTCCCCAAGTATCGATGAAATTGCTGCCCGCTTGGAGCTTTCTGTGGAAGAGACAGTTGAAGTGTTGGCAGGTAGGGAGTGCTATCATTATGTATCATTGGATACGCCACTGTCTCAGGATGAGAGTGCGGCTACGTTAGGGGAATTAATTAGTTCTGAAGCGAATGACTATGAGTCTGTTGAGCATAAGATGGATTTGCTTGAGGCGATGAAGCAGTTGAAGCAAGAAGAAGTAAAGGTACTCATGCTTATATTTGAACAAGGACTATCACAACGTACGGTTGCCGAGCAGCTTGGTGTATCACAAATGAGTGTATCGCGCATACAGCGAAGGGCAACTGACAAGTTGAAGAACATTTTGACGAATCACGATCTTGTTCGATGATGATAGAACGATCAACGTTGAACGCCGTCACATCTTTTGGTAAAGATTATCAAATTATAATGTCCATTGAATCCATAACATCTACATAAGCATGCTGTTCTTGCTTAATGCATAGGACAAGCATGCTTTTTGTGTTGGGTACCCCCAACATTTGTAGGCTTCATCGTAAAAGATGGGCATGATAAAATATGACCTTACAACAACATGTTGGACATCTAGAGGGGTGCAGCAAACAACAATGAAAGATTGGTTTCGTAAAAAAGATGTGAACAAGCTGCTTGCTCAAAGCAATGACAGAAAAGGTTCGAAAACATTAGGAGCACTTGACCTAACCTTGCTAGGCATGGGTGCAATTATCGGGACAGGCGTTATGGTACTTACAGGCTTGGTCGCAGCAAGAGATGCAGGCCCTGCAGTAATTCTTTCCTTCATTTTGGCTGGTATCGTGTGCGCATTCGCAGCATTGTGCTATGCGGAAATCTCCTCAGCCGTTCCCATTGGAGGGAGTGCTTATACTTACGCCTATATAACAGTAGGTGAATTAGTGGCTCATTTAATGGGCTGGACGCTATTAGCCGTTTATGTTCTGATGATTTCAGCCGTGGCGAGTGGTTGGACAGGTTATTTAAACAATATATTAGATTCATTTGGAATCGGTATTCCTGTTGAATGGATGACCATTCCTGCTAATGGAGGGATTGTGAATCTCCCTGCTATTCTGATGGTGTTGTTTATGACATGGCTGCTATTGCGCGGTACGAAAGAAAGTAAGACTGTTAATAACATCATGGTCTTTGTAAAGCTAGGGGTTATTTTGCTCTTTATTATTGTGGGAGCGTTCTATGTAGAGCCTGCCAACTGGACTCCATTTATGCCATATGGCACAAGCGGAGTGCTGGCAGGTGCAGCAGCTGTGTTTTTTGCTTTCCTTGGATTTGATGCCATTTCTACTTCTGCTGAAGATGCGAAGAACCCGCAGCGGGATTTACCAAAAGGTATTATCGGTTCCTTGGCAATTAGTACAGTGATTTACGTATTCGTATGTGTTGTCATGACTGGGATGGCCTCTTATACACAGTTGAATGTGCCAGAAGCGATGGCATACGTTCTTCATCTTGTAGGTAGAAATGAAGTAGCGGGTATTATTGCGGTTGGTGCTGTTATCGGAATGCTTGCTGTCGTGTTGGCATACATTTATGCGGCGACAAGAGTCATGATGACGATGAGTCGTGACGGATTGATTCCGCGATCCTTCACAAAGCTGAACAAGAATGATGCTCCAACAGTGGCATTGTGGTTTATAGGCGGTGTAAGTGCCTTCATTGCAGGCTTTATGGATTTGAAGGAACTAGCTGATCTCGCTAACATTGGTGCGCTGTTGACATTCGTGATGGTTGGGCTCTCTGTTATTTTGCTTCGCCGCTCCCATCCGAATTTGAAGCGCGGATTTGTGGTGCCATTTATGCCGCTCATTCCAATATTATCGATTGCAAGTTGTGTGCTGTTGATGGTGAACTTGCCGTTCCGAACATGGATCATATTCGGAATTTGGCTGGTCATTGGGGTAGTGTGGTATATCGTGTATTCCAAAATTCGCGGTCCCATTCATAAATAGAACATGGAGTAAACAAAGAAGCTCTGGGCACGATTGCTGCCTAGAGCTTCTTTGTATTCTTTGTAGTTGGTAAAGAGATTATGATTCTGGGAAAGGCATCCGTTCGCTGTCCAATGGCTTGTAAGAGTGTGTCTCTTCCCTTGGAACAGAGCGGTCGTCTTTTAATGCAGCCAATATTTCGTTCAACTGTTCATGAGCTTGGGCTTGAATATTATCAGGAACTTGCCCATATCCAGAAAAGGATGCCTTCTCAGCTTCGATCAACAGCTTGCCATCAGGTAAGTAGATGGCAGGGACTGTGAACACATGAGAGGCGCGCAGCTCATCCATCTCTTGATCGATCCAGCCTAGGACAAACGTTTCTTTTTCCTTACAGCTAATACCTGTGAAACCATGCTGAATGAATACATGACGCACCCTCTGCGCTGGAGCGCTTACTATTGAAGTTGTGTTCATAGCGGCGCAGCCTCCCTATTTAACGATCGACCCTGGAAGTTGAGCTTCAGGGGGGAGAACGATTCTAGGATTTTGTTGTTCTTGAGATGAAGCTGCTATGTTATCTGCTGCGTCCGCAATAACTTCTTTCGTGTGCAGCACCGTTTCATCCTTTGCATCCTGAACTTGGTCAGTGATCGCTTGCGTAGCACTTTTGACATTCGTAACAACGACTTCAGCTCTTTCTCCTACGGATTTGACGATTGTAGCTGCCTTGTTACCTAAGTCGCAAGCAGCGTCTTTTGTCATTTCTCCAACGGACTGAGCCTTGTAGGATATATCTTGTCGCAGTTCACGACCAGACTTCGGTGCAAACAACAGGGCAGCAGCTGCGCCTACAAGTCCGCCAATAAGAAGTCCTTTTGCAAAATGGTTCCCGTTATTTTGATTGGTTGTGTTATATCCTACCTCATGGTTATAAGCGGGTGATTGATTGGTAAATTGATTCGTATTCATCGTACATCTCTCCTTAACGTTTTAATCGAATTTGTTGTTAAGGAGCATTTACACGGTAGAAGTGCATTTGAAACAATCACACTTTTTAAAACGGATAATTTTTAATCATTTATTCGCCTACACGCCTTTTGGTGCTGGGCCTGTTATTTAATTTACGGTACACATAAATACATACAAAAAACCACAGCATACCAGCGAATATGCCTGCTACAACATCCGTAATATAATGAACTCCCAAGTAAACACGGCTTAAAGCGATGCAAATAATAAGTATGCTCGCAAGGCATGCTATCCCGATCGTTGCTATGTTAGAGCTGATTCCCTTATCTCTAAGCCATTGAACGAGTAAATAGGCAAGAACCCCATAGAAGGCAGCTGCTACCATAGCATGTCCACTAGGGAAACTGTAACCGTCCGCGATTACCCAATGCTCCCATTCCGGCCTTGTTCGAGCAAATATTTGCTTCATCGTCTCGTTAAGCATATATCCACCACCTAAGGCAAGGATGAGCGTAAACGCAGCCTTGCGATTTTTCCAGACTAGGATGAATAAGGCTGATATTACAGCTGCCAGGGAGATAATAAAATAATCGGTTGCCATATGTGTAATGACGGTTACGATATTCGTTACTGTCGGTGTAGCCCATTGCCTTAACGTATCAGTGACGGCAATGTCGATTGGCAGGAGAACGTGTTTTAATACTTTTCTAGTTATCCAAGCCAGTAAAAATAATAATAGTGGAATGGTAATAAGACCCCACCACACACTTAGTGTGAGTTTGGTGGCCTGCTGCGTAGATTTATTACTCATTACGTTAACATCCTTTCCGACGTACATAACGATAGTATGTAGAATCTGCGAGAGCAAATTCATTGTGAATTCGGTATAATGAGAAGTGATTATAACATAATTACGATTATAAAGATAAAGGGTGCCGCATCATGTACAAACGATTAGTTGAAGAAACACGAGGTGGCTGGGTAGAATGCGAGCATTGGGGTGCTATTTGTGCAGTTGATGCATCTGGTTCGCTTCTGCATGCCATCGGTGATATGAACAGGCCTACGTTTCTTAGATCAGCAGGCAAGCCGCTACAGGCGATTCCTGTTGTAAAAAGCGGGGTGCTTGAGCATTATGGTTATGGGGACCGAGAGTTGGCTTTGATGATGTCCTCGCATCGTGGTGAAGATATGCATATGCAAACGATTGACGGCATGATGGCGGCTAGCAGGCTGGAACAAGATAGATTAGTTTGCCACCCTTCCTATCCGCTTCATGAATCATCTCGTCATAATTGGATTCGCGAAGGCGGGCAGCTTGAACGCCGCTTCCATAATTGTTCGGGCAAGCATTTTGGAGTGTTGGCTTGGTGCAAGCAGGAAGGTTATGAATTGGATACGTACACGCATCCTACCCATCCAGCTCAAATTCAGATTACCGAAGCGGTTCTCGAAATGGCAGGAGTATCGCCTGATATTGTAGGAGTAGGCACGGATGGCTGCGGCTTCCCAGTCTACGCACTGCCATTACCGACGATTGCCACCGCTTACTTGAAGTTAGGTAATCCATCGTTAATTGCTGATGAATCGACAAGACAAGCAGTTACACGTATTAATCAAGCGATGACGAGCTACCCGCTGTTAGTTGGTGGTACAGGCCGTTTAGACTCCGTGTTGATGGAGGATGACAATATCGTCGCTAAAGGTGGATTTAAAGGAGTATTTGGCTTTGCTTTGAAAGAAGAGCAGCTAGGTTTTGCTGTGAAAATTGCTGATGGCTCTGATGAAGAATGTGCTTATGTCATTGCCGAACTATTAAGACAAATCAGTTATAAACATGAAGCAACGATTCAGCGATTGGAAGAAGCGTTCCCAACTATCATTAAAAATGACCAAGGGTTAATTGTTGGAGAGCGCCATACTGTTTTTAAGCTATAAGGTTTATGAGGTGGATAACATGAATCGAGTACATTTAGAAGTAATCGCGACGACACTTAGTGATGTAAGAGCAGCTCAGGCTGGCGGTGCAGATCGCATTGAGCTGATTACGGCTGGAGCTGAAGGTGGATTGACCCCTAGCTATGCGTTAATTGAACAGGCGGTTCAAGCTGCGCACATCCCAGTTCGCGTGATGATAAGACCGCATGCTCGTTCATTTGTGTATGATAAGGATGATTGCTTGACGATTGTACGTGATATTCAAATGGCGAAGCAGGCTGGTGCAGAGGCGATTGTGTTCGGTGCACTTACTGCGGAAGGAAAAGTAGATGAGCATTTGCTTGCAGAAGTTGTTAAGCAGGCGGAAGGCATGTCGATCACCTTCCATCGTGCTATTGACGAAGCGAGCGATCTATTGGAAGCTCTGCAAATATTGAAGCGCCACCGTTCGATTACGGATGTACTGACTTCTGGCGGCCATTCGACTGCCCAGGAGGGTGCTGTGCAATTGCGGCAGCTTGTAAATGATGCAGGTCCTAACGGTTTGCATATTGTGGCTGGGAGCGGGATCGGCTCCAACAATGTGCAATCACTCATTCGTGAAACAGGAGTTCCATGGGTTCATGCCGGTTCTTCGGTTCGATATGGTGGCTTGATGGCGAATGGCGTAGATACAGAGCGAGTAACGCAGCTCCAAGCATTGTTAGGGGAAGTGAGCGTGTAGAAACTGTAGTAATATCATGTAAGGAGCTGTCCGAGAAGTAGATGATTCCGCTTGTTGGACAGCTCTTTTCTTTGGCATCAAAGAAACCGCGTACAGTTCTGTACTGTATTAAGAACGGCGCAGTTTGCCAAGCTCTTGAACAAGCGCTTCTACTTCACTAATGCTGAAGTTTGGCTTGCTAATGACGATTTCATAAATGTCCTTAATATCTTCATATTGATCGACAGAGAAGGCGGAAGCTTGCATGGCAGCAGCTGTTGCCATTTTCAAACGTTCTTTTATTGCCTCAATCATCATTTCTACTTCTGCTTGTGTTCCTGCTTCTACACTCATTAGGATCCTCCTCATCGGTTAAACAACCGTCGTTGAACGTATTGTAACATGGTAAAAGACTTCGTGCACGACTTGGCAATTATGCTAGTCATACAGTACAATAAGGCGTCATTAAGCGCATACGTATATTCATGATGCTATCTATAACAAATTGCTGTATATAAATTAAGGGGGGAGCTCATGGTTAATCCTATTCATCAAGAATGCTTGCCTATAAGTAAGCCTCGTAAATGTACGCATGCTGGCTTAGTATCCTTCTTGCAGGAGATCGTTAGTCGGTATGAGGCAAGTCGCATCGTATTTGTATGTATTGGTACAGATCGCTCTACAGGGGATGCACTAGGTCCTTTAGTAGGCACGAAACTTCAGGAACTCGGATATACGCAAGTTATCGGTACGTTGGCTGATCCGTGTGATGCTTCAAGCTTGGAGCGCTATTTAGCTTCGATAGATGGTGAAAAGATTGTGGTGGCGATAGATGCTTGCTTGGGCCATCCTTCTTCGGTAGGACAGTTTCTCGTAAATAATCAACCCTTGCAGCCAGCTGAATCTGTGGGTACAGCACTTCCAGCAGTCGGTCATTACAGCATAGCGGCTGTTGTAAACCAACATGGGCCGAAGCCTTATCTGACGCTGCAAACAACTTCGTTATTCCAAGTTATTCGCATGGTCGATCAGATTGTCGATGCGATAGATTCAACTGCAGCAATTGTAACAGAGCGTTCATAATTAGTGCTGTTATCCAATCATAAAATAGATACCACCACCATAAATTGAAGTTGTGGGCCTAAATAGAAAAGTCGGATGTGGGGCATCCGACTTAGCCTGACAAAAGCATGAATTGGGAAACTGCCAACTGCGTGCAATGGTCCGTTCTGTGCGGAGCGGACTACTTTTTGTTTCGATCAGACAACACGATCATCAGTTGAACCATTCCAATCATGAACGTACAAGTGCCGAGAAACAGTTCAAACCCTTCCATGATCAACACCCCCTTACTTGTTAGGTATGCTGAGTCCAATAGGTGGAGAGTTGGTTAGCGTTAGCTATGTTTCATCGGGTATGCAATTAGTGTATATATTCAATAAGTATGGAACATTTATGCATACTAGAATCAACAACTGTGCATTCATGAAATTTTTTTATGAATATACACAAAAATTGGCTATTTTTTCGTTTCGTGGCATACAATATAGAATGGAAAGAGGGAACAGGATGACGAAGATTGAAATTCAAAAGGAATTCCATTTACATATAGGGGATAGCGGTAAAGGAGCGGCGGTTATTTTGCTGCATGGATTTTGTGGCAATCAACAATATTGGTCAGACGTTGTTCCTCATTTACAGCAGCAATATCGAGTCATTACGCCTGACTTGCGTGGTCACGGGAAGTCTACCGCTCCAAAAGGGGCATATACGATTGAGCAGATGGCAGATGATATTATTGCGTTAGCGGACAAGCTGGAACTAGATAAGTTCGTACTGCTCGGCCATTCTCTAGGAGGATATGTCACTTTGTCTGTTGCGCAGCGCTTTGCGCATCGTCTTCATGGGTTTGGATTAATTCACTCTACAGGTTATGCAGATTCAGAACAGGCTAAAGAAAATCGCCTAAAAGCCGTTGAACGTATTCAATCACAAGGAATTGTGCAATTCGTCGATGAGCTTGTCCCGAAACTGTTCAATCCGAATAAACTTGAGCAGCATAAGGAATCTATTCATAGGGCATTGGAGATTGGCTACCATACACCTCCACAAGGTGCGATAGGAGCTGCACTGGCAATGCGGGAACGAGAAGATCGAACAGCTGTTATGACTGCAACCAAATTGCCGCTGCTGCTCGTAGCAGGTGATCAAGATCAGATTGTGCCAGCAGAGCGATTGTTTACTACAGAAGGTCCTCATGTACATCAAGTATTACTACCGAATGTTGGGCACATGGGAATGATGGAGGATTCAGAGGGAATGGCTCATGCGATTAGCCGTTTTATGGAAAGCTTGCCTCAACCGTGAACCGTGAATAGTGAAAAGAACAATGGGACTATAGGTAACCGATGAATTCTCATCCTCACATAGTTTTATGTAGGCGATCCTTCCATGTAAGGATCGCCTATTTGGATTTGGAACTGGATACGCTTGGGATGTTCTATTGCACAAAACCTTGTGAGAAAAGTGGTTATGCGGATGGCTTTCGTGTAAACTAAAGTTTAGTTGTAGAGGAAAGTTGGGAGTTATAAAAGTGGAACGTTTACGCGAATTAATAAATGAATGTATACAGTCTGGCAGCTTGCATTCTGCCGTGTTTAGTCAAGTTAGGCAGCAGCCTGAACCCGGCTGCACGAAGGTTACAGCGAAGCCGATTAAATTGAGAGAAGGCGTTGTCCTTCAGTTGACCTATCATTATGCTAACAAGGTGGCACATGAAAATACGTTGATGACGGAAGCTGTTGCTAAACTGATGCAGTTGCTTAACGATCATTTTCAACAAGCCTTGATTCGCACTACTGATGGGGAACATCATGTACTCATTAGTAAGAAGTACAAAGTCAATATCAAATCGAAGACAGATAAAAAGTCTAAGCAAGCGGATCTATCTCATAATCGCAAGAAGCAGTACATCATCGAAGATGGGGTTCCAGCTGCTTTTTTGGTCGAGCTTGGCATTATGAGTGCTTCGGGTAACGTCCTAGGTGCCAAATACGATAAGTTCAGGCAAATCAATCGCTTTATAGAGATGGTAGAGGATGTACTGGACCATCTGCCTGCTGATAGGCCAGTTCGTATTATTGACTTTGGATGTGGCAAGTCGTACCTAACGTTTGCGCTGTATCATTATTTACATGTATTGCGCGGACGTGAGGTTCATATTACAGGGCTTGATCTAAAGGAAGATGTTATTGCGCACTGTGAGAAGCTTGCCCGCACGCTTCAATATGATGGACTGCATTTTGCGCTAGGAGACATTGCGCAGTATCAATGGGCTGGCAATGTAGATATGGTTGTCACTTTGCATGCTTGCGATACAGCGACAGATATGGCCTTAGAGAAGGCAGTGCGATGGGGGGCAAATGTTATTTTGTCAGTGCCTTGCTGTCAGCATGAGCTTTATCAACAAGTCGCTGCTCCACAATTGGAGCCTTTGCTGCGCCATGGCATATTAAAAGAGCGCTTCGCTGCATTAGCGACAGATGCTGCCCGCGCTAAGTTATTAGATGTGGTAGGCTATAGCACACAGCTGCTTGAATTTATTGATCTTGAGCATACGCCAAAAAACCTGCTGATCCGTGCAGTTGCGGCCAAGCGCAAGCAGGATGAAGTGGACAAGATGTGGGCGGAATATCAATCGTATCAGCAGTTTTTGCATGTTCGTCCATATTTAGAGCGTGCGCTGCAATCGGAATGGGATCGTCTTGGTCTCGTAACAGGCAGCAATTAGTAAGAAGCTATCTCATTCGTTTGTTGTGAATGTTAGATGTGGTTGCCCTTATCGTAGGTATAACGCTGTTCAGCAGTATTTACGCTAGGGGCAACTTTATTTTAGTAAGAAGTCTCTTTACTATGTCAGCATGTATGAGATGATTTCGATTGTGATGGTTCGTAGACCATACAGTAGAACGAGGCTGCTCCAGTAGGAGTCGGTCGTTTATATTCATCGGTAATTTGAAATCCTGCTCGCAAGTACACGTTAACCGCTCGTTTGTTCCATGTGAATACTTCTAAATCGATTTCATTTTCGGGAGCACGGAACTGCGCTTCCTTTACGATCGCAGTCACAAAATCTACTCCATACCCGTTTCCGCACCATTGCGGCCGCATGCCAAGCCCAATACGAGTAACATTTACAAGCGGGAAAAATTGAGCGAATCCTGCTAAATCTTTACCTAAGCGTACAGATGCATATTGAGATGTTCGTAGGTCGGGATCACCGAATTCGATACCCTGTTCTTTCATTTCTGACCACGGTAAAAAACGATATATATCAAATGGCGCCTCATACTGCCATGAGCAAATGTCGTTAGCATCTTCCTCGGTCATAGGTTCTATTGTAAAATGATGTTCCATACAGCGTACCTCCTTTGCAACCCTCATTATAATGAATATACGAAGCGTGAGTGTCAAGAAAAAATAAGCATCTTAGTCTTCTAAATCTTTACTATAGATATTGTGTTGACGATAACATATTTATAAGACGTCATCTATTTAAATGATAGGATGAATCGAATGGAAAGGGAGCTGAACAACGTTCATGTTTGAAACATCAGCACAAGAGTCATCGCCATCTAGTCAGCAGCCTTTACGGGTTCTTCTTCATAGCCGTACAGTTATTGAGGGGGAAAGTACCGTTGCTACAGGTGTGCTATCTTATATCGAAGGGGATCTAATGGAAGTGGAGCTTCCAGAATATGAACAGTTCGAACTGGGAGAGCAGGTTAAAATCACGATGTACTCGCCGGTGGGCATGTTTACGTTTATGACCAAAGTAATAGCAAGACATTTAGGTTCACTTTTATTTGTAAATCCGCCACAGCATCAGAAAAGATTTGCGGACAAGCGAGAGCATCCTAGGGTTGAAATAAGGAACAGCGGTGTAGCCAGCATTTTTAAAAGTGCTCATGGAAATGGGCCAGATCAATTATCACAAATGGCTATCGATTTGTTGGATATTAGTTTGAACGGAGTAGGCTTCCTTGTTGCGCCGCATTGCGATTGGAAGATAGGACATAAGTTGAATGTAGAGCTGGACTTAGGCTTTAAATTGCAAGCTGAGGTTTATATTATTCGCCAAGAACATAAAGAATCGGCCTTGATGTGCGGCGGGACGTTGGAACTCATAGATGACCTGTCATCAAGAGCGCTGCGAGCGTTTATTATTCGTAGACAAGTCGAAGTCTATGTACAATCTAAGAAATCGACATTAAGCTAACATGTTGTACACAATTAACGTTATATCATAATTTGATTAGAGCGATACATAATAGGAGACGATGGTAAAGGCCTTTCCGAATGGAGGGCCTTCTTTGTTGGATGTTACACAGGGTCATAGTTGAGTGGCATTGTATGTGGTAATGAAGGGGGGATTATATGCGGAGTATTCATCAAAAGGAACGACAAAAGAAAGCGGTATTTTGGAATCTAAGAGGTAACGATATTCAACATTATGTACTTTTGATATGTACGTATTGGCTTCTGCTTGGCGGTATGCTGGACTATGGCTGGTTTTATGACAGGGATTATATGCGAGCCGCCTTTGTCATTATGCCTTTAGCTTTATGGCTTGTATCGCGAGCTCTTATGAATAGAGGGGATCTAGAAACGAAGAATCGTATGGCCATCTCCATACCGTGGCCGCTGTTATTTCCTTTCATAGCTGCGCTATTTTATGTCATCGGACTGTTAGGCAATCCTGCGAGTGTTCAAGGCACCTGGATGCAATGTATACGCTGGATAGGAGCGGGTGCATGGGTTATTGTACTCGTACAACTTAGCGCCTACAACAGCAGTATGGATTCGAGAGTTGCAAATCATAACGACTTAATTAGGTATCCGAGGCGGCAGTGGATTCACAGGCTAGTGACAGTCTGTGGTTTGGTGCTCTCAGCAGGATCTTTGTTTCAATTATACGGATGGATAAAACTTGAGGGGGCAGTCTATTTTAGTTCGGATGTAGAAATATCGGCGCTGGGGTTTCGGTTAGGTGGGTGGTTGCAGTACCCGAATACACTTGGCACGATCGCAGGAGCATTCGCCGTTTATCACCTTTTGAATACGTATAGACGCTTGTCATTGCTTCAATATTCACGACAGTCGCAATCGCTGCAAGAGCCGCAAGAGCGGCATCAGCGTGGGATAAAGCATGCTTATATGAAACTGATGCACAGCGAAATGAACAAAGTTATCCTAGCAACCGGGCTTATTTTTCTCCATCTTACGGTTTTAGGATTAACGGAGTCTAGGGGGGCTTGGCTGGCAACCATTTTCGTTTTACTCGTTACTTGGGTGCTGACACCTAGAAAAGAGAAGCTAGGCTTGTTGTTGTTTATGCTGTGGCTGGCAAGCTGGGCGATGCTATCTATATTCGCCACCGCAGGGCTATGGCTATCAGATACTTTTCGTTATGCTGCATGGACAGCATTTTTCGGCTGCCTTCTCAGCAATACGTTACTGCTGCTCATTGCTTGTTATAGTCAGCGCCGTGTAAAGCAAGGAAGGGTGCTGCTCGTTGGTGGTGCAAGTATTATCATCCTAATCGTAGCATGGCTAGCTTGGACTGTTGCACCAGATCAGGCAAATGATCGTTTAACTGGAGGGCATTATGAAACAGCATCTGCACGAGCACTTATGTATCAAGATGCAATACGGCTGTGGCAGGAGCGCCCGTGGTTCGGGAGTGGTGGAGATGCATGGCGACAGCAGTTTGCTAGTATACAGCAAGAGCCATATGTAGGCAAGGAAGCACATAGTTTATTAGTCGATAGTCTATTGGATATTGGACTAGCAGGAACTCTCGTTGTGGGAGGTATGATCGCTTTTGCAGTCATAGGAGCTTGGAGACGGAACCAAGGAGCGGCTGCAGCTGTGCTGATTGTTGTTCTGCACAGCTTAATCGACTTTGATATGGCATATGGTTTAATCATATGGATTAGCTTAGCGTGGCTTGTTATTGCTTGGCTAACTCCAATTCGTAACCAAGTGGTATCTGAACAGCGATGTGATAATAAGGCTCAGTCGTATGACGAGTCTTCATACAACGATAACGGAGATGACACTTTGAGGAGGCGGCAGTTTACTCCTTTGCACAAGAATCGATTCCACTTGAATCGTCGCTTGCCAGCAATGATTCTTACCATCGTGTTGGGCACTGGGGTTGTTATGAACTTGCTTCAGGTGGCAGGGCATAAGATATTTAGCTTTGGGTACCACGTCGATAACCCAACCTATCTACGGCTCGCTGCAAGCTTATCACCAGCTAGAACCGATATCCGGCTAGCAGCAGCGGAGCATCTGCCCCCAGATGAGTCGCTCGCCATGCTGCGCGAAGGCTTGCGCTATGAGCGCCGCGGCAAAGCGCTCTATCGTGCGCTCGCGCTCGCGTCCGAACGCAGCGGACGCGAGGAAGAAGCCGCCACCTGGTGGAAGGCGGCTGTACAAGCAGACCGCTTCGATAAGGCATTGCAGACCGAAGCGGTCGAACGTCTCGCCGCCATGAGCCTTCAGGCGGCGGAGCAAGGGCGTTTCGCCGAGGCGCGTACGCTTGCCTTGGCGACGCAAGATTGCTTCAGCCAGTATAAGGCTGAAGTGCGCCGCATGGAGGCGCTTGCCGACCCGGCGAACGATAAGCAATTCGCCATCACGCCAGAGGCGCTTCGCGCATCGGCCTCCGTCGAGAGGTTAACGTGGCCGTAAAAAGAAGATGAATGCAGCGTACTCATTCTGAAATGCGCGAATCATCCGGTACACTTCCCCAATTTGCTTTACCCACTTGTTTGCTAGGTTAACGTCCATACAGGGCGAGACTCACAAGCATACGGTATACAAATCGCTATAAGGGGGAGTCCATGGTATGAGCAAGCAGCCACCCAAGCAAGTCGTAAAGCCCACTGTGAAACAGACTGTAAAGCAAACCGTCAAATCGACTGCAAAGCAACCGCCGTTAAAAGAGCTAAAACCAACTAGCAAAACGGTAAGCCCAACGACGAAGAAGACAACGAAATCAACGAACAAGACGAGTACCGTTTTTCAAGGGCCGTATCTAAATCGGTTTACGGTAGTTTGGGTTCAGCGCAACGGTATTCCTTTCAACACAAGAGGTTTTACTGCACGGGCATTCGCTAACGGTGTTTTGATTGCTACTGCGCCATTTGATAACTTTGGTGTTGTCCAATTTAGAAACATAGGCACACCAACAAATGTACCGTTAGTAGTACGTACATTTAATGCGAACGGCGTTCAATTCCGCAGAAGTAGAGTAATACCACCTGGAAATGAAGCATTTGTCTTCATTGGGTAGTGATTAACGAAAGACTGAAGAACAACTGCTTCGTTCTGAATTCTCTTGATGTTCTTATCCATATGAGATGCTCGAAAAGGCTCATGCTGTACAGCATGGGCCTTTTATGGAGCCAAAAGCACCTCGTCGCTTATGTTATTTGCTGCTCACGTTATCCTCCGAAGGTGTGACGGAAGTTTTGTTTTAACTTTTCCATATCGACTTTCCATAGTTCGGAGAGCTCTGGGGCAACATGCTCATCCCACCAGTCACAGAGCTTTTTGCGATTTTGACCGTGTTCATGAACAAACAGTAGGTTAGCAACCACTTTTTTTACATACAACTGCTCACCTTGTTCAATAAGCGGTGCAGGAATATACACATTCATCCGTTTTACCGTTCGATACAATTCGGTAGCACAGGCACGGCGTATTTTGCGCATCGACGGTAGAGGAGTAGTATGGCGTTCTTTCGGCTTCACAGCAGGCAAGCTCCTTTCATACGTCAAGATGCTAACAACATATGCGGAAGAATGCGTCCTGCTACCGTTGGATAATTGTCTTAGTCGACAACGATATAGCCTATCATAGGCCCTTCATGTGCGGCATCTGCATGGTTAGCACAAATGATTGGGTAGATGCCTTCTTTAGCGATGAAAGTGACGACCGTTTCTTTATTTTTATAAATCGTGCCTCTGATGTCCATTCCTTCAATAAAAAAGTCATGCTGCTTGCCATTTACTCCGCGAATTCGCAGTTCAACGAGTTCTCCGTCATTGGCAGGCACTGTGCCTGGATCAAAACGATATACTTCTATCTCTTTGCCGTCTTCCGACTTCCCTTTGACCTCACTTGTAATCATATGGATGACACGTTTTTCTGTAGGTTGGGACTGAGCTGCGTTTTCTTGAATACGATTCGTTTCATAGCGCCAAAATGCGGTCACACACATAACAGCAGCAACAGAAATAAGTCCAATTCGCCAATGTTTCTTTGTTACGATCCACCAAGTCGCCATACGACTCCTCCTTATTACTTATCTATTGCAGTGTATGCGGACAGGCAGATCGCGATGACAAGCAGTAGCAGACATGTCCTTGGATATGCTAGAATAAAATGGGTTTATACCTCTGTGAGTTGATTTGAAAAGCTTGCTTTTTAAACGCTCGATTATATAGAGGAGAAACCGAGGCGAATGGTAACCGTGTTACATGAATTTGTATCGAATGTACTGGAATGGATTCAAAGTTTAGGCGGATTTGGAATTATGGTCGGTCTGATGATGGAAATGATCCCGAGTGAACTTGTACTGGCTTATGGCGGGTATTTAATTCAACAGGGGCATATTTCATACTTCTCCGCCCTGTTTTTTGCAATTGCGGGTGGTGTTGGAGCTCAGCTTGTTATCTATGCAATAGCACGATATGGCGGGCGACCTTTTTTGGCTCGTTACGGGAAGTACTTGCTTATCCGTCAGCACCATATTGACAAGTCTGAAGAGTGGTTCCATAAGTACGGTACAGGAGTTATTTTCACGGCAAGATTTGTCCCAATCGTTCGTCATGCCATATCGATTCCTGCAGGAATTAGCCGTATGCCGGTATGGAGGTTTATTTTGTTAACTACACTGGCGGCTATCCCATGGACAATTGGCTTTTTGTATCTGGGGTACGTATTGGGTGAACGTTGGCAGCATATCGATGAGGCAGCGGCACCGTATATTCAGTCATTTATTTTAGTAGCTCTAGCTGTGCTTATTATTTATTTTGTTATCAAATACACGATATCTAAGAAGAAAGAGGGTAACCCGATATGAGCAAATCAGTTGCAGCTGTTCTTGATCAAGGAATTTCGCCACAAGCATTTATTGATGGCATGGAGAAAAATAAAGACACTTTTCTAGGCTGGTACGAAGGTTTTGAATGGAGCAATGAAGAGGATAAATCCTTCTTCGAGTCGCTTCAATTCCGTGATGACCTTCGTTGTCTTATCTTGATGGCAGATTGGTGTGGAGATGTTATCCGCAACGTGCCCGTTGTTTTCCGTGCAACAGAAGCAGCAGGTATTCCTACAGAAGTGCTTATTGTCGAGAAGTTCCCAGAAGTGATGGATCAATATTTGACGATGGGCGGCCGTGCTGTACCAATTGTTATTATTGCTGACACGGGTGGACATGTACTTGGTCAATGGGGACCTCGTCCTAGCGATGTACAAGCACATATGATTGCCTTCAAGCAGGCAAATCCAGATCGGGAAGCAGCAGACTACCAAGATAATTTGAAGATAGCTCGTCAACAAATTATAGAACAGTATGGTGAAGGTGCAGAATATCAAACGCGAGTTCTTAAAGAATTGCGCGAGTTGCTCTCATCCTTTTAAAATAGAATAACGGCTCTAGTTTGATCAGATGGGAGTCTTGAAATCTTATAAAGGCGGTGTTTAACAGCTATGCTGCGCATCATTGGAATTCCACTAGGACCTTTCGAAACAAATGCATATATTCTACATGAGCAAGACACGAACGAAGCGATCGTAATTGATCCAGGAATGAATCCTGAGCCGCTGTTCCAAGCACTTGGGGACATGCACGTTAAGGCGGTATTGCTTACTCATGCTCACTTGGATCATATTGGCGGATTGGAGCTTATTCGCGAACGTTACGGCTGCCCCGTTTATATTCATGAACAGGAGCAGGAGTGGCTGACGAATGCTGAACTCAACGGCTCACTCCGCTGGCCGCAAATTTGCGGTCCGATGAGCTTTGCTCCTGCTGAGCATTTACTTAAAGACGGGGATGAGCTTGAACTTATCGGGCTGAAGCTAACGGTACTTCATACGCCTGGTCATTCTCCTGGTAGCGTCAGCTTTGTCTTTGATAAGCAGTGCATAGCAGGTGATGCTTTGTTCCGCATGTCGATTGGGCGTACTGATCTTACAGGCGGAGATCACGCCTTACTGCTCCATTCGATCCGTACGAAGTTGTTTACGCTTGGTGATGATGTCAATGTGTACCCTGGTCACGGTCCGGCAACAACGATCGGTTTTGAGAAGGAACATAACCCGTTTCTATAAGACTGAGTAGATGGAGTCCACTATCGATAAACCGACAGTGGAACCGAACGTTGTCCACATGTTCAACAGCAAAAAGCACGCATACCGTAAGGGCGCTCCCTTTATGGCTTGCGTGCTTTTTTTGGCTAGCAGCTTGTCCCTTATTCCATAACATGCTCTCAAATGTAGCGCTAGACAAGAATGGGAATGTACATGGATCGTCGTTCGCATAGGTTTACGCAACATCTTTCCGTTGGAAATAGAGCAGTCCCGTCACGAAAAATACAAGGAAGCTTCCGCCAATAACGAACAACAACGTCTCCAGTGAAATATTTAAACCTAACGTATTCATAGAACTATCACTCATCGGCAGCATAGCCAATCCAGGCTGTGCCCAAGGATAATAAGGGCCATAATCTCCTGATTGAATAATAAGCAAGTTCGGCAATGTGAAAATAACAGTAATCGTTAGGGCTGCTGCAAAGCTTGCCCACATCGTGGAGAAGAACAATTGCAAGGCAGCAAGCGGCAAAGTAGCAATCCATCCGCTAATAACGAAAGTGGCAATTTCCTTGATAGGCATCGGACTTGCAAATCCTTTGAACATCCCTGCTGCAACTACCGCTAAGAAGAATAATAGCTGCATTGTAAAAGTCATGAAGCAAATGATGAGAAATTTTCCTACGTATAGATTGGTTCGAGAGATAGGTAGAGCTAGTGTTTGCTTCCAACCGCCGTTGGCATGCTCGTAGCGGCACATCAGTGCGCCAATGATTCCTGTCATAAGCGGGAGGAACAATATAGCGTGAGATAACGCCATCATACTGTACATTTCGAGCCATGGCATATCACTGTTGGCATTATACATAATGCCAACCGAGAGCGAGAGCAGCGGGCTAATGAAGAGCAAGCTGCTGAGCTTTGAATGGCGCAATTTAACCGCTTCTGAACGTAGTACTTTGAAGATGCCTTTCATTTAACTCACGTCCTTCCGTGTAAAGTGAATGATACTGAATAGGAGAACAAGCAGCCCTGTGCCTACTCCTAATGCGATTGATAGTTCGGTTGAAATGGAATCTTTCATCAGCAGTGGCCATTTCAATGGCATCCAGTCAGGCATATCTATAGCCGACAAGCTCATAATGCTTAGTATGATTCCGGTTGAAAGAGGAATCGTCTGGTTGGCTGTACTAACAGATAGCCACAACTGGAGCGCTAAGATTGGACCTGCTGTCAGCCAAGGGTAGTAACTGCGAGCAAGCAGATCGTCCCATGGAATATCCGTGCCAAAACCAAGTAAGTAACCGAGCAGAAGTGTGCCTGCCATTAACAGGATACAAGCTAGCAGCATCAAGGTCTGGCAAACGAGCCATTTAGACATATAGACAGTCCGACGTCGAATAGGCAGTGCAAGCGTTTGTTTCCATGATCCATGCTGATGTTCCATACCTGCGAGCATAGATGCAACGAGCGTAATTCCTAATAGCAGAGCAGGAACGGATAAGAAATGAATATCCTTCATCACTGTTTCCCATAACTTTCCTGCGTGTCGGTCCGTCAAATAATCATAACGAAGTCCCCAGTTGAACGCTTGCAATCCGACAACGCCTGCTGGTCCCAAGAACACCAGTGCAACAATCCAAGTGTGGCGCAGCTTAAGCCAATCCGAGGAAAATGCCCGTGTGAGCATTAGAACCCCCCCTCTCTCGTCATCGCTAGGAAGATATCCTCCAACGATTCGCGTTTTTCTGTAATGCGATAAATATCATGTCCGTCATGGACGAGTAGATGGACAGCGGAAGCAATTTTCGTATCTGGTACATAGGAGCAGTGCAGCAATCCTTCAGACTCCAGATTGGTGCGAATCCCTGCTGCATTTAGAGTAGCAACTGCACGCTCAGGCTCGGATACAGACAGCATGATATGCTGCTTAGCTTGTTGTACCAATGTTTCAATGGAGTCTTGGAACAGCATGCGTCCGTGTTGGATGATACCAACATTCGTAGCCATTTGCTCCACTTCACTTAATAAGTGACTGGACACAAGTACCGTAATACCATATTGCTGCGGCAAGCTTTTAATCAATTCGCGAATTTCTAATATTCCTGAAGGGTCTAAGCCGTTTGTTGGTTCATCCAGCACGAGCAGTTCAGGAGAGCCGAGTAGAGCGGCAGCGATACCAAGGCGCTGCTTCATTCCTAGCGAGTAGCCTTTGACAGGACGCTTCGCATCCGCCGTAAGCTGGACGATAGCAAGTACTTCATCAATGCGTGACTTTGGTACGTCGATAATGCGGCGTATCGTTTCCAAGTTCTCAATTGCGTTCAAGTGACCGTAGTAAGACGGATATTCAACGAGAGAACCTATTTTACGAAGAATGGACAGCTTGTCTTTCTTTAGGTTTTTACCGAAAATATGTACTTCGCCATCTGTTGGTTGAATTAGGCCTAGCAGCATACGAATCGTCGTTGTCTTACCTGCACCGTTAGAACCTAGGAAGCCGTAGATTTGACCTTTTTGAATTTGTAAGTTTACTTGATCAACGGCAATTTTGCCTTTGTATGTTTTCGTTAATTGTTTCGTCTGAACGATAAAGTCGCTCATGTTCATCACCTCACAACCTACTTTATAGGCTGAAGGTTAAACAAGAGCGACTTCAAGGTTAAATCGAGTTTAAATATTCGTATTTTTTATATTTCCTCGTTTCGGAGTTAAAACTAACGTTGTTCCACTGCTGCTGCTGTAAACTTCTTGCTCCAAGCTCATCTCTTTTAGCATCATTTCAATAATGCTAAGACCAATGCCGGCCCCTTTATTAGAAGAAGCCACCTTCATGCCGGGTCCTTTGTCTTGAATGACTAGTTCGCTAATGCCGTTAGGAAGCTCATTCATTTCGATTCGAATATAACGTCCAGATGCTGCATGTCGTACGACGTTCTGATACACATTATCGAGAATGCGCTTCATCCACATCTGATCGACATTCCAAATAATTGGCGCTGAAGGCAAATTAACTTCTACCTCAAATTGATGCTTCTCCCACATGGGGTACCACGCTGCCGCACTTTCTCGCGCGAGGCGTACGACATCCACAGCCTGAGGTTGGAATGTATAGCGCTTCGCAGAAAGCAGCGTATAGGATAGCAAGTTATCGACGAGATGTGCGAGGTCTTCACATTTTTGCACGATCACATGCAAGCTTGTCTTGCTTCGTTCCTGTAGCACGTCATTTTCCTGCTGTATCGTATGGACATGCGTGCGAATGGTTGTGAGAGGGGTCCGAATATCATGGGACAGGTTGGCGATTAATTGCTTGCGCAGTTCCTCTTCCTCCTGCTCACGCTTGCGACTTGCCCGCAGCTCGGATATCATTCGATTGAACGAGTGCTGCAGTTGGCCGATTTCATCTTCTTTTGCCACCGATATCATGATAGGAATTCCATGTTCGTCTGTCATTGCCATCGCTCGTTCCAGCTCTCTCAATCGCCGCTGAATTCGATAGAAGAAGCGCCATGAGAAGAGGACGAATAGGAGAGTTAACGTCATCATGATAGCAAATGCATATTCACTGGTGTACAGTGGCTGCTGTCCATCATACGTCATTAGCTTCCGCGGTATTTGGATGGCGACGAATCCTTCTTTAGCATTTTCACCACCTATAAAGGAAACGACAGTAAATGGATCCCCCTCGAAACTCTTCTTCATAAAGCTGATGCTATCTTGCGCGGTCCATTGTTTTGGCAGTGACTTCTGCTCGGGAAGCATCTTGCGCGTGACTCCCTTTGCATCTACCCAAAATACGGTTGCTTTTGGCAGCTTGGCTTTCCAACTCACAAGATGTTTTTCAATTGCTTGCTCATTGTCGCCCTTAAGCTTTTTCGTATCGGCATGCCATGTCGTCATGAGTGTTTGACCATTCGCATACGGATTTTCTTTTTCTTTTGCTTGATCATTCCAATACATCGGAATGCCAATAATTATAGTAACCAAGGGCATAAGGAAAAAGAAAAGCAGCATGGCGCATACGACGAGTGATAGATATTTAACGAGCAAAGAGTGACGCCAACGTACGCGAGAATCTGTGAATTTCCACCATCTCGACTTTATGGGCTGCTGGATCTCGCTCAACGTATTTTTCTTGTTTCTATTAAATGGGATCTTTATCATCGTCTTACCCTGTAGCCAATGCCGCGTATCGTCTCAATAATAAGCGGCTTGCTCGGATCAAGTTCAATTTTTTCGCGCAAATAGCGAATATGGACTTGCAGCGTTTTGTCGCCCTCTATGTACGGATCGCCCCATACGCCTTCGTAGATTTGCTCCTTAGTCAAAATTTGATTGGCATTTTGGATCATATATCGGAAAATATGAAACTGCTTGCCCGTAAGGGTGAGCTCTTCGTTCGTACGGCTATCGACAATACGATTCTGCTTCGGATACATATGTATATGGTGCAGCGTGATACATTCCTCTTCTTCCTTTTCATAACGGCGCAGCAAAATTTCGATTCTTGCAGCCAATTCATCGGGATGGAAAGGCTTCGTCAAATAATCATCTGCGAAATTCAAGCCTTGCAGCTTATCATCAATGGAGCTCCTAGCAGATAACATTAAAACGGGAATATGAGGCGCGCTTTTCTTTAGACGTTGACCAACGGTAAATCCATCTAGGCCAGGCAGCATCACATCTAGTATGACCAGGCTGTATGAGTCTGCCTCGTGGAGCGCGTTTTCGCCCGATTTCCTCCAATCAACCTCATAGCCCTTGTCCTTGAGGAATTGATTCGTCCATTCTCCGATTTCTAAGTCGTCTTCTACATATAAGATAGTTGGTTTCATCGAATAACTCTCCTCGTATTGGTAAGGTATGGAATCTATTATAGCAAATTGAAAACGAAGTAGAGAAAAAATTAAGGTGAAAATATTTACATAGAAACAAGCAAATACAGTAATATACAACACAACACTCTGGAAAATAACTGGTTACGATGCGTCATACCTAACGTTTACAGCAGCTTGATTTTCTAGTAACATAGTGAAAAAAGCAAACGGCTGGGAGGCATACCAATGCTGCCATTAGGAGAGAAAGTAGTCGTTGTCGCAGACCGTTTCGAGCAACAATTGCCGATTGGGGAATACGGCTATATTATTGCATATGACCGCAATGCGGATAATGCTTTTGATTATGTGGTCCGGGTTCCTCATGCGAACCGCAATTTTTTAGTGCCGGGTTCAGACATTGAGCTTGAAGATGTGCTACTTAAAGAAGAAGCGGATCGCATTGAACGAGAAGCGTTAATCGACTATGCATTAGCTACGCGCAACGAATCATTGTTTCGTCAGTTACTGCAGGGCGAAGAACAGGAGGAAGTAGCTGAGGAAGAAGAAACAGAAACTCTTTCCCCAGAAGACTTTATCCGACAAGTAAACTTGAGAGCTTGGATATAGAGCTCATAAATAAAGACACTCATCGTATTCAACCCGAAGTGGGCTGAATGTGGAGTGTCTTTTTTTGATGCGCTTTTACTTCCTTACATAGACAATATTAAGTTGTTTCCACTACAATTGAGATTTTTCAGTTCTTCGCTATAATAAAGGGATGACTATTTGCCGAACGAAGGAGGACATCAATCCCCATGAGCATTAATTTGCATGATGTTGAGCATGTAGCTAAGCTTGCACGCTTGCTGCTGACGGATGAAGAGAAAGAACGCTATACGGATCAGTTGAACGCTATTTTGAAATATGCAGATAAGTTGAATGAATTGAATACAGATGATGTACAACCTACAACGCACGTATTGCCAATTCGCAATGTAATGCGTGAAGATGAAGTACGTCCGTCTCTAGACAGAGAACATGTTATGAAGAACGCGCCAGAGGAAGAAGACGGTCAATTCCGCGTACCTGCTGTACTAGAATAACGTTTTACTACGGTAAATTGTATAGATGACAGGCTATTCCTGTGTAGAAAATGAAGGAGGATGTTCGAAGTGACGCCATTGGATTATACATTAGCTGAGCTGAAACAGCAGTTGAGCGCTCGCACGTTGTCTGCAACTGAACTTACAGACGCAGTATTCGCGCGCATCGCAGCGACTGATGGGACCGTTCAAGCATTTCTAACGTTAAATGAAGAACAAGCGCGTGCAGAAGCTCATCGCTATGATGATAAATATGTACAAGGGGAAGGTCTTGGCGCATTAGCTGGTATCCCTGCGGGTATTAAAGACAACATCATTACAGAAGGATTGCGCACCACTTGTGCAAGCCGTTTTTTGGACAACTTTGTACCTGTGCATGATGCTTTTGTATCCCGAAAGCTTAAAGAAGCGGGAGTAATAACAGCTGGTAAGCTGAACATGGACGAGTTCGCGATGGGCGGCTCCAATGAAAACTCGGCTTATCAAGTGACTCGCAACCCTTGGGATGTTGAGCGTGTACCTGGTGGTTCCAGTGGTGGTTCAGCAGCGGCGGTTGCAGCTGGACAAGTACCATTTTCACTTGGTTCAGATACAGGTGGCTCCATCCGTCAACCAGCTTCCTACTGTGGTATCGTCGGCTTGAAGCCAACGTATGGCCTTATATCTCGCTTCGGTCTCGTTGCGTTTGCGTCTTCCCTTGACCAAATCGGTCCATTGACGCGTACGGTAGAAGATTCTGCACATGTGCTGCAAGCGATTGCGGGTCATGACACAATGGATTCAACTTCTGCCAATGTCGATATTCCTGATTATGCAGCTGCATTGCAAGGCGATGTACGCGGCTTGCGTATCGGTGTTCCTAAAGAGTACATGAGTGAAGGTGTAGACCCTAAAGTCAAACAAGCTGTCCTTGATGCTTTACAAACATTTGAGTCACTTGGTGCTACATGGGAAGAAGTATCGCTACCACATACAGAGTATGCAGTAGCGGCTTACTACTTGCTTGCTTCTTCTGAGGCTTCTTCGAATTTGTCTCGTTTCGATGGCGTTCGTTATGGCGTTCGTGCAGAGAATCCTGACAACTTAATTGACTTGTACTTCAAATCCCGCAGCGAAGGTTTCGGATCTGAAGTTAAACGTCGTATTATGCTTGGAACGTATGCGCTAAGCTCTGGTTATTATGATGCTTATTATTTGAAAGCACAAAAAGTTCGTACGCTTATTAAGCAAGACTTTGATCAGGCATTCCAAAAGTATGATTTGCTAATCGGTCCAACTGCTCCAACGACTGCATTCAAAATTGGCGAGCAAATTAACAATCCGTTGCAAATGTATATGAACGATATTTTAACGATTCCAGTAAGCTTGGCTGGCGTGCCAGCGATTAGCGTTCCATGCGGAATGGCAGACGGTCTTCCTGTTGGATTGCAAATTATCGGTAAACCATTCGATGAGTCGGCTGTTCTTCGCGCCGCACACTTGTTTGAACAGGCTACCGAACATCATAAGCTGCGTCCGCAGTTGTAAGAGGAGGAGAATCTGACATGCCGAGTACAACCTTTGAAACGGTAATCGGATTGGAAGTGCACGTAGAGCTGCATACGAATTCGAAGATTTTTTGCGGATGCTCCACATCCTTTGGTGCACCGCCGAATACACACACTTGCCCGATCTGTCTTGGACATCCAGGCGTATTGCCTGTATTGAACAAGCAGGCGGTCGAGTATGCAATGAAAGCTGCAATGGCATTGAACTGTGAGATTGCAGATATTAGCAAGTTTGACCGTAAAAATTACTTCTACCCAGACTCTCCCAAGGCGTATCAGATTTCACAATATGATCAGCCGATTGGACGCAATGGGTGGATTGATATTGAAGTAGACGGTAAGACGAAACGAATTACAATCGACCGTCTTCATCTTGAAGAAGATGCAGGCAAGCTGACGCACATGGAAGGTGGTTTTGGTTCCCTTGTGGACTTCAACCGTGTCGGTACGCCGCTTGTAGAGATCGTATCCAACCCAGATATTCGTTCTGCGCAGGAAGCAGAGGCTTATATGCAAAAGTTGAGAGCGATTATGCAGTATTGTGACGTATCCGATGTGAAAATGGAGGAAGGCTCCCTTCGTTGTGACGTGAACATCAGCTTGCGCCCTGTTGGCCAAGAAGAATACGGCACGAAGACAGAGTTGAAGAATATGAACTCCTTCCGCGGCGTTGTTCGCGGTACAGAATATGAAGTAGAACGTCAAACGGATATTCTGGAAGATGGTGGAACAATCGTACAAGAGACGAGAAGATGGGACGAATCTCAAGGCCGTACGTTATCAATGCGCAGTAAGGAAGAAGCGCATGACTATCGTTACTTCCCGGATCCGGATCTTGTTACGCTTCATATTGATGAGGAATGGAAAGAGCGCGTTCGCGCGACGATCCCTGAGCTGCCTGATGCTCGTAAAGCTCGCTATGCGTCCGAGTTTGGCTTGTCCAGCTATGATGCAGATGTGCTTACATCCTCCAAAAAGCTTGCTGATTTGTTGGAAGAGAGCTTGAACTACACGAAGGATGCCAAAGCTGTTGCAAACTGGATTATGGGAGACCTTCTCGGCTACTTGAACCAGAACAGCAAAGAAATTGATGATGTGATGTTGAATGGTCAAAATCTTGGCGAAATGATCGGTCTTATTGAAAAGGGGACGATCAGCAACAAGATTGCTAAGACGGTCTTCAAAGAAATGCTGGAGAGCGGTAAAGCTCCTCAAGCAATCGTTGAAGAAAAAGGCCTTGTTCAGATTAGTGACGAAGGTGCAATCAGAGGCATTGTTGAGCAGATTGTAGCTGCGAATCCGCAATCGGTAGAAGATTACCGTGCAGGTAAAGAAAGAGCAATTGGTTTCCTTGTAGGTCAAGTTATGCGTGAGACGAAAGGGAAGGCCAATCCTACGCTTGTTAACGAGCTTCTTGTTGATGTACTGAAGCAAGCGTGAAACGCCGTGGTTTAACTATATTTATATAAAAAAGTGGAGCAGATGACCCAATGGATCAACCGATGATCGTTGGGGAACGGGCTCCATTTTTTTATAAACGGACGACTTTTTTGAAGTATATCGCTTAGAAAAGTGGCCGCTGCAATAATTACATGCTATCCGCTTGGAGGGAGCCTACCTAGACCAAAGTCTGTGTAGCACAACTAGACTCCGGCAGGTTTTAAGCTCTTTTCGATTCCGCGTACAATAATAGTAACTTAAGTGAACGATGCAAACACCGACAATGCTATGTACGGAAGAAGAGAAAGGATGTTAACCGCCGTGAACCTATTAAATACTCGATTATATAGTCAAGAAAGCATAAAGCAAAATAAATCTGATGAGCAGCTTGTTCAACAAATTATCGCAGGGGAGCAAGAGGCGATGAATACTTTAGTGGAAAGGCATCGTCGATTTGTGTTAACTTGTATTTGTCAGACTGTTAAAGACAGACATCTCGCGGAGGACATTGCTCAGGATGTGTGGATAAAAGTATATCGCTCGCTGCATACATTTCGTGGTGAAGCGAAGTTTACAACTTGGTTGTATCGACTTACACGCAATCAGTTAATTGATACATTGCGTAAGTGGAAGTATCATCTACAAGCCGATTCCCTTCCTTATGAGGATTATCGGATGAACTTAGATAATGAGCTTGTTGCTTCAGATGAGCTGCCTGAGGAGCATGTGTTGAAGCAGGAGCGGTGTGAACAAGTGAGAGATACGCTCCGCAATATGCCGTTAAAATACCGTTCTATTATGGTTATGTATCATTTGCGAGACCGTTCGTATACAGAAATAGCGGAACAGCTATCTATGCCAGTACGTACGGTGGAGACGAGATTATACCGTGCCAAAGCATTATTTAAAAATGGCTGGGGCCAAGCAGCAGAAGTACCAGTCGTTTAATGGAAATAGGCTATCATTAAAAGATTTAGAAAGGAGGCGAGAAGGGTGTCTAAACAGAAGCGATTTAAGGAAGAGAATGAGGAAGAACGCTTCTTGCGTGAGCGTATGTATGAGATGGATTTGGCATATCGTTCAAGGCAAGGCAAGGAGGAGTGGAGCGGATTTCCGGATACCCCGTATCGACATGTTCAGGAACCGCCTTTTGCTGCACAAAAGCCGCCAAAGAAGAGTAAGTTTGTTGCTATTTTGCTGGCATGTCTATTCCCTGGAGCAGGTCATTTCTACTTAGGACTCATGCAGCGTGGCTTATTAATGATTATGCTGTTAGTGCTTGATATTGTAGCTGTCGTTTATTTCTCCACATCAAATATGGGCACTAATGTACCTTTAATTGTACTGCTGTCATTACTGATGCCTGTTATCTATTTCTTTAATCTATTTGATGCTATGCAGCATACGGATAAAGTTAACTTGAACGCACTATATGGAACTCCTGTACCAATGTCGCCAGGGCCTTGGGTTGGTGTTTTACTAATGGGGATAGGTGTAATGCTGGTGTTGTTTGCTTTGGATCCGACATGGCTAAGTTGGGTGTTTCAATACGTAGGCTCCTTCCTTGGGGCGGCTGCTCTCATTGGCTTTGGTCTGTACATTCTTCTAAAGGAAACGAGAAGCAGACGATGACACAGCAATTTGTCTCCACTTCAATCATACGAGCGGGACGGTTTACTGCTGCATTATCACTTGTATGCATTGGTGGGCTGCTTTTATGGGATGCTGCGAGTACGGGATACTCCCATGTTAAATGGTTAAAAGTATGGTGGCCGCTTATACCGATTAGCTGGGTTTTTGAAGTTGTAGTGACGGGATTGCTTATGCGTGGACGGAAGAAACAGTGGAAAGTCGACTTAATGGGTATCAGTGCATCATTGATTGTGGCTGTCAGTGTTTTTTTGGTCGCGCAGCCTAATCTATTTCAACAATGGGTACGAACTATTCAATTTGATTTCTCTATGATGAAGCAGATGGTGCTGGAAGGCGGGGTTCCTATAACGAAGGAATCCATCGAGCAGCAGCTTGCAGAGGAAATCGACCAGCTTACAGTTGTTCACGAGACGGGTGATATTTATATTGAGACGGCTGAGGTTGATACGATTGAAGTGGAATCTATTGTAACAGTATATGAGGCAACGCAGCAAGAAGCGGAAATGGCAGCTGGTGCTGTTAATTTGAACATGAAACAAACCACACCAAATAAACTTGTTCTAGATGGTAAAAGCTATGTTCATGGAAACGAATTGTCACACCCACTTCAAATGGACATTAAGATTACGATACCGGAAGAGAAATTTATAGAATTAGATATCCAAGTCGACAAAGGAAATGTGTATGCGCAGCGGCCAGTTGCGCCTATTTATGTTCAGGCGAACGAAGGCGATATAAGGATTGTCGATGCATTGGATCGTGTGGAAGCAACAACGTCAAAAGGCGATATTGAATGTAATGATATAAAAGGAATGGCCGTCCTGCATACAATGAAAGGGAATGTGTATGGTCAACGATTAGAGGCCGGTGCGGAACTTCAAGTGCAGCAAGGAAATATGGAGCTGAATGAAATAAACAGTACACTGCATGCCGTAGCTCATAACGGAAATGTTACTATTAGCTCCTCACAGCTAAGTGGCTATTGGAGTGTTGAAAATTTGAATGGTGATGTCAGTCTCACATTGCCGCAAGATGTGGATATGAACGTTGATCTGCATTCGCTTCAAGGGAGAATCATGACGAACTATTCACTTCTTGGTTCTGAGGAAACAGCTGTTATTGGCAGCGTTGGTGAAGGCGGAGTTGGTTTGAGAGTAAGGGCGTCGGGTTCTATCCTGTTACAGCACAAGGGATAGTTTTCCATGAATGTTTCATCTGACATAATTGGCGATTGACAAAAGAAAAATATTAGTCGTACAATGGATGTAAATCAATTATTTGATGAGAATTGTTATAATGTAGATAAATGAACCTAGTGCAAGAGGATAAGGGAAAGGATGGTGGTCAGGATGAAGACGCGGGTTGAACATGCTTTGGAACATCTTAAAGAGTCTGGTGTGCGTATTACGCCGCAGCGTCATGCAATCTTGGCATTTTTGATGGACGCCATGACCCATCCAACTGCAGATGAAATATACCGAGCGCTTGAGCCTAAGTTTCCGAGCATGAGCGTAGCAACGGTGTACAACAATCTCAAGATGTTCATTGAGGCGGGACTTGTTCGTGAATTAACTTATGGTGATAGCTCCAGTCGCTTTGATGCGGATATATCGGATCATTACCATGCGATTTGTGAGAAATGCGGCAAGATTGCTGACTTCTCGATGCCTGCTCTTGATGAAGTAGAGCAAACGGCGGCATCACGGACCGGATTCCATATTCGGGGACATCGGATGGAAGTGTATGGGGTTTGTCAGGATTGTTTTAAGGTAGAACAACCTTGTTAAGAGATGTATGTAGAGTAAGATGACGCGCAGCGATATTCGTATCGGTGCGCGTTTTGTTTTTATATGCTAGGATCAACTTGATATATGACCGTCACAACTACTATTGAAATCGTGTTCTGACATGACGTAATGGCAGGATGTGAACACGTCTATATAGTAAAGAGGAGGAAATATGCGAAGAGATAACCATAACAATCAATATTCAACTTATGCAGCTAGGTCGAGGAGGCGCTCCAAGCGTAGAGGGTGTCTCTTTGTGCTTATAGGCTTAACAATACTGCTATTTAGTTTATGGCAAGGTTGGAAGGCCTGGTCGCCTCATGATGCATTTCCAAAGCTAAAGCCTTCCATTACCCAACCAATTACTTGGGGTGGTGAGTACAGTCAGTATGGTGCTAAGGGGAAGGGGGAGCAGTTATTGCTTCCGCTTGCAGCTATACAAGAGCGGATTATGCCTCAAGCGATATATGAGGAGAAATCTAATCTTGTCATTTTAACGAACGATCACCATGTGGCAACGGTATCTATAGATGATGGAAACGGCACATGGAATGGCAAGCCCTATAACTGGGGTGTTGCGGCAGAGCGTGTAAAAGATGAAGTTTATGTACCATATACCGTATTAAAACAATTAGGTGTTGTGGATGTCCGTGAATACCGTGACAATGATGTTGTTCATGTTATGCTGCCAGGGCAGAAACTTCAATCCGCCAAAATAATTGACGGCAGTCATTCTACTGATTCTAATGCATCCGTTAAATTAAGAGAAGGCACTGATGATAATGCGTCGGTCATTACAGAATTGAAAAGCTCTGCACAGGTATATGCGTGGAAAAGTGAAGGGGAATGGCGGCGGATTCAAGACGATCAAGGACGAATTGGCTATGTAAAGCAAGATGAGTTAGTTATGGGCGAACAGTCCATGATCCCAAATATCCCTGAAGTTGAGATGCCTGAGTTCGTAAAGAAGCAAACGCCAGTAGCATTAGCCTGGGAAGCTGTCTATAGTCGTAATCCTGATCCTGCTAAGCTGCCACAGATGCCAGGGATTAATGTGATTAGTCCGACTTGGTTTAGTATTGCTGATGGCAGCGGGAAGATTGATAACAAAGCGGACAAGCGTCTTGTGTCATGGGCACATTCACAGCAAAAGTATGTATGGGGGCTATTCAGCAATAGCTTTGACCCAGAACGTACAACAGAAGCACTAGCTACTTATAAGAATAGAAGTTATATGACGGAACAGTTGCTTGCATTTGTGAAGCAGTATAATCTTGATGGAATTAATATTGATTTTGAAAATGTAAATGTAAAAGATCGAGATCAGCTTACCCAGTTTGTACGTGAGCTTACCCCTTTGCTGCGTAAGGAGGGGGTTGTTGTTTCTATTGATGTTACAGCTAAGTCTGGGAGTGGCAACTGGTCAAGGTTTCTTGATCGGGCTGAACTCGGACGTTCAGTAGACTACATGATTGTAATGGCATATGACGAGCACTGGGCTGCAAGCCCGAAGGCGGGTTCCGTAGCATCGTTGCCTTGGTCGCGTGAGGCTGTTACTCGAATTATGGAGGAAGACGGGGTGCCTGCTAACAAGATGGTGCTAGGAATGCCGCTTTATACTCGAATTTGGACCGAAACGCTCAAAGATGGCGAGGTTAAGGTGACATCTAAGGCACTTGGTATGACATCAACAGAAGAATGGATGAAAGAGCATAAGGCTAAGCCAGTGTATTCAGAATCAACAGGACAGAATTATGCAGAAGTAAGTGAAGGAAATATAAAGTACCGAGTTTGGCTTGAAGATGAGACCTCTATTAAAGCTCGTTTGAAAATGGCGAAGGAGCTTGATCTGGCTGGTTTCGGAGTTTGGGCACGTTCATTAGGCAATGAGACAGCTTGGGAGTTATTGCAATACTAATAATTATTAAGAAGAGCCGATCTCCGGTAAAGGGGAACGGCTCTTGTTGTATATGTTCTTATTCGTCATCATTCAATTGGTTCGTGAAATTCTGTGATTATAATTATTAATGTTGTTTATTCAGATTGATATCAGATTCAGAAATGTTGCTGTTGGGGAGCGGAGATTCGGAAGCAGATGCAGATGGTTGTTGCTGCTCAGTTGTTTCCTCATATTCAGGGATATCCGTAGCTTGTGCAATATCTAAAGTGAGAATTGTACGGCATCCCATGCAGCGATCTGTTTTGCCCAGCATCTTTGTTTGGCGGCCGCACTCTGGACATTGGAGCATAACAGCGCTGGTCGAAAGCATTCCTGCCCAAAAGTAAATAGCCACACTGGCTAGCAATAAAATCATGCCGATAATCATAAATACAGCTGCGAAAGGCTTGCCTGCTTGTCCCCATTTTACAATGCCTGCTGTTCCCAAAATCATAATTCCCATTCCGACCATCGTCAGAACGAGGCCCCATAATCGAAATTCATTAATCTTGCTCGTGCGAAATACTCGCATTGTTGTGCGTGTAGTAAGATTCGTCATCGCTATACTCTCCTATCGTTTGATCAGAATGATAGTACTTTAGAGAAGGAAAGAGACAATCTATGTAGAAGTATAAACTATCATTAGCTGTTAAAGAAAGCCAAAAAGTGTGGGATGATTGTGAAAAAAGATACATTGCCATTAAATTTTTCAATCCAACATCTTTCCCAGAATGAAGATGTTATCGGAATACTTGCAGTATACCGAAACCAACTTGAAGATGATTGGCAGACTACACTAAACTGGGATGTGTTTCTTGTAGTAGTAGGTTCGTATCCTAATTATCAAGCATGGACACCTGTTTATTTGGAAGGGGGAAATAAATGTAGAATTGTACTTCTCCATTTAACCATGCATGATTTATTGAGTGGCGATATGATGAAATATGAAGAAATGAGGCATTGGCTGCTCTATGCTTCGGTAGAATTTGATCGTGATGGAGAAATGGAACAGTATCTTCGAGATTTTCCTAAGCAATGGGACAGCTATCAAGAACAGCGGATTCTAACGAAGTTTAGTGCATTCGTTCGAGCATACGTTGAATTGAAGCGTTGCGTGGAAAGTGGAACATATCTTGATGCATTTTCGGCAGCAGAGCAATCGCTGTTGGAATTAGCTAGACTTTCTATTATTGAGCATGGGCAAATACCGAGTGCATCTTTGTGGCAGCATGTTAGGCTGCTTGATTTGGGCGTTCACAAGCTGTATGAGGAACTTGTTATGAGTACAGAAACATTGCATAAACGAGTGGAGTTAGTATTGTTAGCTTGTGAATTCATCATCACGACACGTATGTACGTTTATGTAAATCCGCTTGTTCGTATTTTGCAAGGATCACATAAGGGTATGAACTTGTTGGAGTTATGCGAACATCCAGAATTAATTTGTATTGCGAATGATATGCCTTTGTTATTGGAGAAGCTTGTGAGCCGAGGTTCTATAGCATTATCATTGGTGGAAATGAACAATACGTTCTCTTCTATAGGTGCAGTGCCATATTATCGCTGGGTAGATGAGCGAAGCCATGCATGATGGTACAGTGGAGACATGTTCATGCATGGCTTAACTGCACTAGTAATAAGTTGTGGTAATAGCATATTTTAATTACCACAAACTGGACTTGAGAAAGAGTTGACTTTCATTTGCGTTGTGTGATAAATTAATACACGTCTTCTTCGGAAGTACACAAATGAAAGACGGACAAGCAGTCGCAAGACATTAGTTTGAATCGCTTCTTTAATAGAGAGTGATTGTTCATTATGAAGGTTGCTTCTAACTAACCGACATCGAAAACAAACTAAAAACTTTTCAAAAAAAGTGCTTGACGGAAAATGAATGACATGATATATTATAAGAGTCGCCGCTGAGAAACACGGCGAACGAGAGCAAAAGAAAACGAGTCGATAAGATGAGTAATCTAGAGCGAAATTGTTCTTTGAAAACTGAACAACGAGTGAAACGTTTGATGTAAGAAATTCAGCGATGAATTTCGTCAGCATTACAAATGAGCAAGTCAAACACTTTTATGGAGAGTTTGATCCTGGCTCAGGACGAACGCTGGCGGCGTGCCTAATACATGCAAGTCGAGCGGGGTTGATGGAGTGCTTGCACTCCTGATGCCTAGCGGCGGACGGGTGAGTAACACGTAGGCA
>NZ_AULU01000017.1 GCF_000422445.1 Paenibacillus assamensis DSM 18201 | reverse complement strand
GACGAATACTAATCGGTCGAGGGCTTATCCTAATGAATATGAAGAAGCGTTTTAAATACTTTGCGGTCAGTTTTCAAGGTATAACCTTGTTAGGGAACCTACCTGATGGTAGGATATGTCCTGAATCGATTTAGATGATGTGATATTTTGCTGTAGGAATACAGGGAGATATACATCGCAAAAATCATGTTTGGTGACGATGGCGGAGGGGTTCCACGCGTACCCATCCCGAACACGAACGTTAAGTCCTCCAGCGCCGATGGTACTTGGACCGCAGGGTCCTGGGAGAGTAGGACGTTGCCAAGCAAACGAGAACCACTGTTGATTATATATCAATGGTGGTTTTTTCGTTCATGAGAACTCTGTGAGGTGTCATATCATCCGCAATCCAATGCCTGCTGTCGTACGAAAGTCTGCAGCAGGCATTTTGAGGAATACAGAGGACTGTTGATATGGTTAGCGTTTATTGGAGAGAATAGGTTTAACTGACGCATTGATAATCAATTTAGGAAGCAGGCAGATTTCTTGGTGGGCAAGTTGATCATTGTTAAGTTGGTCGAACAGCACTTGAAAGGCTGTATCACCTAACTCCCCAACATTTTGCTCAATAGAAGTTAGCTTAATATCGCTTAGAAATGGTGCGATCGTATTGTCATAACTAATGATAGAATAGTCTTGCGGGATAGCATATCCGGACTCATGCAGTTTACGAAATACGCCCAGTGTCATCATGTCATTACACACAAAGAAAGCAGTAATATCGGTCTTCAACAGCTCCTGCGTTGCATGGTATCCACTATGAATACGATAATTACCCTCCATAATATAATGGTCATGAACTTCACACCCATATTCCCGCATTGCTTTCATATAGCCATCCAAGCGATAGTCGCGATTTACGGAGGATAGCTTATTCGCGATACAGCCAATTTTACGGTGACCTTGTTCGATCAAATGTTTTACAGCGAGATAAGCGCCCATTTCATGGTTGAAAAATACCTTATTACAATTAAACTCAGGATAAACACGATCGACCATAACGTAAGGAATGTTTAGTCTTTTTAAACGATCGGCCATCTGCTCAACATATTGATATGATTCGGTACTGACGATTAAAAATAATCCATCCACATCTCTTGCGATCAGCAGATCCATCATTTCTTGATCTTCAGCATACTTGTCATCCGTGTTCGTTATAATTAATGCATAACCATGTCTCCGGCAATTCGCTTCAAGTCGTTTCGCGAATGAAGAAAAGAAGATATTTTCAATATCGGGCATGATGAGCCCGAAGGTATGCGTTCTCTTTGTTACGAGACTTCTGGCGATCTGATTGGGTGAGTAGTTATACTTTTTGGCGATGCTGCGAATCAGCTCTTTTTTTTCCTCTGAAACGCGACAAGGCTTGTTATTTAACACTTGAGAAACAGCACTTAAGGAAAGATTGGCCTCACGAGCAATATCTTTAATTGTTATTTTCATAATAGATAGGCCATTTCACGCTAATCTTAATTGATCGGGTATCGTTCGAGCGGAATAGGCGTTACTCATCCTCCTCATTATTGAGTTAATAACCATTTTAGATTGTTTATGTGGATAGTTCAAATTACTAGAACAACTTATTTTTAATCTTTTGAAACACAGTATAATCATACACAAACGGCAGCAGTTGTGGAATTAACTGCTGCCGCCTGTATAACGTATCTATTACAAGAATAGTATCATCGAAAGCACGAACATAAACACAACACCCGTAATCATTGGAACAGATGTACGACGTACGATGTCTAGCGGACTCACTTTCACGGATCCAGCTACGATCAGAACGACCGCAGATACCGGGGACACCGCACGTAAAAGGTTGCCTGCGAGTCCCATCGGAATGGATACAGCAATAGCTGAGATACCTGCAGCTGTGGAGAGAGCTACCATCAATGGAACCATTGCAAAGAATAACGCTGTACCACTACCGCTTAAGAGAACGATTAGCGCTGTCAGTAATACTAGAATTAACGGCAACACGAATCCTAATCCTGATCCTTGAATGTTCATCATCGCATCTTGCAGTGCTTCAATTAAGCCAATCGATTTCAGTCCAGTTACGAATACTGTAGCTGCAACGAGCAAGGCTACAATTGGCATTGCACCGCCCATACCTTTAAAGAAGTGTTCCGTCTGCTGAAGAGCTTCTTTTCCACTCTTACGTTTAATGACATCACAGAGAATGGCGATGGCGAATGAGAACATTGTTGCTACTTCTACATTGACGTTAATATTAATATCTGCGAATGTTTTTAGACAGTAAGTAACAATCAACAGAATGATAGGGAAGATAGGAAGCAAAGCATATACCGTTTTGTAGAGAGCACCGCCCTCGATTGCTTTAATTTCCTGAACTTCAACTTCATCCGTATCTTTCGTCTTCGAACGCTTATCCATGAACTTCTGCCAGAAGTAATGAACGACAGCCATAAGCAAGATGGTAGGAATCGAGATTATAGCATGATATTGAAATACATAGTCTGTTACCGTTAGGCCTAAATATTCTGGATACTTAGCCAGCTCTTGTGAAATCGCAACGTTGTCGCCACCCAGTGGTGTTGGCATAACGGTTGCCGTTGTTGCGATAACTGCGGCAGCTGTTAGTTTGCTCATACCTGCTTTACGCATAACAGGGTACAGCGTCGCAAGCAAGATGATTGCTAAGTTCGATGCACTTGGAATAACAAGAGACAGCAGGTTGCCTAATAAAAATACGATTGGAACGAGTACATAGGCGGACTTGATTTTTGATACGGGTTTCGTAATAACACTGACAGTTACATCATTCGCACCGATCGCGGTCATGTACGCTGAATATCCACCTAGAATTAAAATAATAAATCCAGCCGATGTTAGCGTTTGCTGGAACTGTTGAGTTATTGCTAACAAAGGATCGAGCCAAACGGCACCTGTACCTACGAAGTCTTTTACTGCAATACCATTACCTGCAGCAATTCCGACGAACATGAGCACGATACCCATGAGGAACATTGTAATTTTAATGTCCATTTGTTTAATTAACATGTAGATAACGATGGATACGGCAATAAGAGCAGAGCCATACATAATTATTGGATTCATAGCGGATCCCCAATCTGATAGTAATGGTTATGTTTTGTCCTGCATACTGGCGAAAAGGTTTAATCACATGCTTTGAAGCTATCAATGAACCATTCTTTGAACATTTGCGGATCGAGATCCAAACATACCTTTGCGTTGTTTGGTTTCTTTAAATATCCCTTTAGATCGACCACCGTACAGCCGGCCGTTAAGCTGCCATTCAATTCGATATCGACAAACGTATCGACGATCTCGAACATTTCAGGTTTCAGTAAGTAGGCAATTGCACAGGCATCATACATTCTCAAGCCTGTCTTCATGCTGCCGCCGCGATAATGCTGGAAGAGCGAGTGTATCATGTTTCCTGTTTTGTTCATGTCTTTCAGAAGGTTGCATTCTTCTGGATGAACAAGTGCTTTCCAACCTACATCTAAGCCTGCCATGGCAATTGGAACGCCGCTATTGAATACGATTTTTGCTGCTTCAGGGTCAGTTGCAATGTTGAATTCGGACATTACTCCTTTGTTACCACGTGTAACAGAACCGCCCATCAACACAATTTCATCGATGTTTCCTTTTACTTCTGGGTACATCTTCAACAGCAACGCAATGTTCGTAAGAGGCCCGATTGGCACGAGGGTAATAGGAACATCGCTGTCCATTATTGTGCGGCGCATCGCATTTACAGCATGCTCGTCCAACAATAATTCCTGAGCCGGCTCATCAAAGTCATAGCCATCCATACCGCTCTGACCATGGACATTACTCGCATCTTCAAATGCAACGATTAAAGGGTCATTTACACCGACTGCTACTGGAATGTTCTTATTGAAGAACGTAAGGAGTTTAAGTGCGTTATCGGTAACTTTATCGACACCAACATTTCCTGCTATCGTTGTAATCAGCTTCACATCCAGTTTGTCACTGAACAATGCAATGGCAAGTGCCGCTGCATCATCAATTCCTGGGTCCGTATCAATAATAATTGGTCTTTTAAGCATATTGTTTTGCCTCCCCAAAATATTGTTGTACTTCATGTTGCGTGGGAATAGATTGTTGAGCTCCACGCTTCATAATCGTGAGTGCTGCTGTGTTCGTTGCCAATTGCATCGCATTCGGCAAATCTTGTTGTTGGAGCAAGGCGCTTGAGAGTGCTCCTATATAAGCATCGCCTGCTGCGGTTGTGTCTACAACGTGTTCAATCTTCTGACTAGGAATGTGAATGAGTTTTCCATCAATCATCGTTACGCTGCCTTCAGAGCCAAGTGTAATCAAGATGGAGGAAACGCCTCTTTCTTGGAAATACGCTATTGGTTCCTTACAGTCTTCAACGTGATGGGGATGAATGTTAGTCAGATATGCACACTCTGTCTGATTCACGATCAGCAAGTCGATGTTCTTATAAGCTTCATCGGATATGGAGTGGGCTGGCGCAGCGTTAAGCATCGTATATAACCCTTTTTGCTTGGCCATAATCAACGATGACATCGTTGATTCGTAATCACACTCAAATTGTGTTAAGAATAGATCACCGGGTTGTCCAATCGTATTTACAATCTCCTCGATATCAGCAGATGTTAGTTCATGATTAGCACCCGGATTGAGAATGATTCGATTGTCGCCGTCTGTACATGTAATCATGGCAACACCTGTAGGATTGTGATCACTAGAGCGAAGGTAAGAGCAATCAACACCTGTAGCAGAGAGCTCTCGAATCAGCTGTTCGCCAAACAAATCCTTGCCCACACTTCCAATTATGAAAGTAGCTGCTCCCATCTTTGCAGCGGCTACCGCTTGATTACCACCTTTACCACCCGAACTGGTCATGAAATTACGTCCAACAATCGTTTCTCCTTGTTGGGGAACATGATCAGCCTCGATTGATAAATCCATGTTTAAGCTTCCAAATACAATTAACTTGTTCACGATGTGCGCCTCCTTGCTTCTGTTGTCACTCCACAAATTTGACCATTCCACATCCTTGTAGTTCATTGGGACGACGAATGAAACCGAATTTCTCATAGAATGACTCTTTATCTGGTGTAGACATTAACCCTATATATGCAGATGGACAAGCTTGCTTATATATATAGTCCAGTATGGATCGCATGAGCATCGTACCGATTGATCGCTTCTGGTAGGCTGGATCCACAACGACGTCTTTAATGAAAAAAACGATACGATCATCACCGACGACTCTACCAATGCCTACAGGTTGCTGTTCATCGAATACGACGACAGAGTATAGCGTGTTTTGTAAAGCAATCTCGATATCCGCAGTTTCGTAAGGCTGAAATAGATTAGAACATTTCTGACGTAAGTCAGAATAAATCTGAGGCGTTAGGGTATTCGATGAGATGTGTAACTGCGAGATTTGATTCATAGTCGATCCCCTCTTTCAGACTAGAGAATGATTTGATAAAACGTTTTACCAAACTCATGCAATAATCGTACACCTCGTTGTAAGCGGTGTCAATAAAGAAATAGCATTATTTACACAGTTTTACGCTCCAAAATTATACTTAATATCCAGTTCATTTTGTGATTTCAATCCCTTATTTTTGAAAGAAAAGTGGGAGTTGCAGCAAATAACGCAGGTAAGTCTAGCTCAAGAACGAGCAAAGTAAATCATGAGTGAGTGATGAAGCTGGCCTTAGGGTCAGCTTCTTTATGTTTTAAGATAGATAAGTTATATGTGCAAGGAATATAGAAAGAAGGAGAGTCGAACTCATTTATCGCTGCATCCCAGATGGACTACATGTTTCCAGCCAAAATTGGAAATGCTTATGGGCATGCATGAAGTGCTTATTTCTATTCATAGTACGTGCAACTACGGGGGGAATAAAACGGAATGTCGAATGTTAAGCTGGCTGTTATTTACTATAGCGCTACAGGGACGAACTATCAGTTGGCAGAGTGGGCAAAAGAAGGAGCGGAATCTGCTGGTGCAGAGGTGAAATTATTTAAAATTCAAGAATTAGCACCGCAAACAGCTATTGATGCTAACCCTGCCTGGAAGGCTCATGTGGAGTCGACAGAAAATATTACAGTTGTTCAACTTACAGATTTGGAATGGGCAGACGCGATTATATTTAGTGTACCAACTCGCTTTGGTAACGTGGCTGCTCCGTTTAAACAATTCCTTGATATGACAGGCGGTTTGTGGTTCAAAGGCAAACTGATGAATAAGGTCATAAGTGGGATGACGAGTGCACAGAATCCGCATGGTGGACAGGAGGCTACATTACTCAGCCTCTATACCTCGATGTATCATTGGGGTGCTATCGTTGCTGCGCCGGGCTATACGGACCCTTCCCTTTTTCAAGCAGGTGGTAATCCATATGGAGTGAGCGTAACCGTTGATCAAAATGGAAAGATACAAGAGGATGTTCAGCAAGCGGTGATGCACCAAGCGAAGCGAACGGTTCAAATTGCTACTTGGGTCACACAAGGATTGCAGTTGGAGTAGCAAGGACAACAGGGACAGCATCAAAACCAAGCGCAGTCACAAAGTCGGGGGCCATCTCAGGGTCAGCAGCAAATTGAACAACAGTCACAAAGTCAGGAGCTGCCTCAAGGACAGCAGCATAATCAGCAACAGTCTCAAGGAGCAGGGCAGTCTCAAGGACAAGAGCAAATCCAGCAGCAACAAGGTCAGGGGCAATCACAAGTACAACAGCAATCTCAACAGACAAAAAATCCAGCACAGCAGTCTCAGCAGCAGAACCAATGTCAGGATCAGAATCAAGAGATGCAGCAGTCACAGCAGAAGCAGCAACCGTTCCAGTCCTACTAATGCAATCACTTCATAAAGAATGAGCTTGAATCAAACAATAGATTCAAGCTTTTATTTTTTGTAAAAGCATACATCGTGTACGAGCACTTATCTTTCATAAATGTAAGATTGCTGTTCGGTAAATCGATAGCACCACAATCCTATTTTGGATACAGTTATACGTATAGAAAGGAGGTCGCATGACAATGAACAATAAACATCATCGCCAACGTAACGCTACGATTCAAGCTACAGTGTTAATGCCAATGCGTCATACGAGTCGTATCCACAGTAGAAGTAAATTTGCTCAAACAGGAATGAGTTCTGCAGAACAGCAAGAAAGTACGCATCAAACTTCTGCTTCCAATAATCCAACGCAATGGAAGAAAGTTATTGCAGGTATGCTGCTTGCTGCTATCTTGTTACCGTTAGTGGGATGGTTCGCACTTGCGATTCTCGGGAACGTATGGATAGATACTAAACAGTTGAATACATTTTATACACAAGTACAGGAAGCTTCTCATTTACCCAATGGCCAGCCTGTTGTACGAACGATAGATATGCCTAGTTATGTGGCGGATACGTTGTTAGCGATCGAAGATCATCGTTATTATTTGCATCCAGGTGTTGATCCGGTAGGAATAGCACGCTCTATATGGGTTGATCTTGTAAAAGGCAAGAAAGCTCAGGGTGGCAGCACCGTGACGATGCAATTGGCACGCAATATGTTCCTCACTCATGAGAAAACCTATATACGCAAAATTAAGGAGATAGCGATATCAGCAAATCTGGAGCTTCGCTATACGAAGCAAGAGTTAGCGGATATGTATATGAACAAAGTATATTTCGGACACGGAAAGTATGGGATTGAGAGTGCAGCTCGTTTTTATTTTGGCAAAACAACAATGAGGAATGGGGAGCTTCCTACGATTAATTTAGCAGAAACGGCGGTACTTGTTGGCCTTCTTAAAGCGCCAGAGCATTACTCTCCCTACAAAAATAAGGAGTTGGCTGAAAGGCGTCAAAGTACAGTGCTGAATCGTATGAACACCCTTGGATGGATAACGGATACGGAGCTTGAGCAGGCACTTAACACACCATTAGTTTATGCTCAACACACTGTTAATCAAAGTAAAGCGGCTTAAATCGTCTGTTTAATCAATTAGGATGTAGTGAAGGTAATGATACACAGATCAGATATATCAAAAGTAAAACAGTATGGGGAGCACTAAGGCACAAAGGTGTTCTTCAAGACTGAAAGAAGTCGCAGACCATATTCTGCGGCTTACTTTTTTGTGAACAAGTGTGAATTATCGACGACAGCTTGGTCTTGTCTTGTATAATAGAAATAGGGAGGGCGATGAAAGAAATGACGATTATCGTATTTGTGTATATATGTATTTTGAATCTTGTTGGATATGGAATGATGTCCAATGATAAGCGTCGCGCCACTCGCAATAAACGCCGCATTCCTGAACGCAATCTATTCATGGTAGCTTGGTTAGGCGGTGCACTAGGTGTGTTGACAGGGATGTACCAAAAACGTCACAAGACACAGCATACGACGTTTACGGCAGGCATACCTTTTATATTGCTTGTGAATTTATTTGTATATGGTTTCGTCATTGTAAAGCTCGGGTAATTAGCCTGTAAGCAAAGATATGTAATGTATGTGCTTTCGCTATGGATGCGAAGTGAGATACATTCATATATACAAGCTAGCGGAGAGGTGAGAGCAATGGCATTCAAACGTATTTTAGTAGCGTATGACGGATCGAACCCTTCACAACTTGCACTCAGACAAGGAATTGAGCTTGTTCAAGCAGATGCTGAAGCTAGTCTCCATGTCGTGCATGTTTATCAACTACCGCAATATTTTCTTGGTGATGCATTTATGACGGGTTCCCCGAAGGTGAATCAAGAATTAGTTGAATTTTCTACGAAGGTAGAGAATCGTGCACGGGAGGAAGTTGTTTTTCTTGGTGGGCGGGCTGTTGTAGAGACAGTTCAAGGACCTTTAGGACCATCTATTGTTGATTATGCGGAAAAGAATCAAGTTGATCTAGTTGTGATAGGGAGCAGAGGATTAAGCGGGCTGAAAGAATTTGTCCTTGGAAGTGTCAGCCATCATGTTGTCCAAAGCGCGAAGTGTCCTGTCCTTGTCATAAAGGAAAAAGAGTAAAGAATGAGAAATGATAAAGTATGAAACATGAGTAAACCAGTCTTCTCCTTAAGCTAATGTCTTATGACATTTAGCGTACAGTGAGGCTGGTTTCTTTTATATGCATAGTTTGTTCTGAAAATTGCTTGTTTTGCTTTAACGAGACAGAGAATTTACAGGTAAATTAGATCGAATGAAGCAAATGGCGAACATTAAAATTGAACGAGGATATAATGTTCGTATTATTGGTTGACACAAACAATTGGTGATTGATAAACTAAGACTATCCTAAGAGATTGTCGAATAATTCAAGAGTTGCACAATAGATTCTCGTATAATTTCGTAAATATGGACGGAAGTTTCTACCTGAGGACCGTAAATCTTCGGACTACGAGAATGGCAGACGTTGTAGGGTGCTTATGCTGTACGTCCTCTCATGCATGTCAGGCGAATGGTGGACATGAGTTACGAGCGTACGGTTATAGGTTCGCTGTGAGGCAGTTGCTGTCATTTCTTCGATAGGCGAAGGTTCAACGGGAGGATGTCCGTTGGGCTTTTTTGTGTCTTAGTTGAGCTTACTTGCAGTCAACGTCATAATGAGACACTTCGTAAACTGCGTATGTTGTATTGGTATATAATTACATTCTTATAGCAAGTATCTCAACGAAAGCGGGTTGAATCGATGAGTAACGTCTCACAGCAGGAAGCAGTGCAGAAGCAGCAACAGGATGAGCAACAACGAGGATTTGAGCAGGGTGTACAGCAACAACATGATCGTGATCAGGAACAGGTTCAGGTTGGTGTCATTATGGGAAGTACGAGTGACTGGAATACGATGAAGAAGGCGTGCGATATTTTGGAGCAGCTACATATTCCTTATGAAGCACGCGTTGTATCTGCCCATCGGACACCTGATGAAATGTTCCGTTATGCGGAGCTAGCAGAAGAGCGAGGTATTCGCGTAATTATCGCAGGAGCAGGAGGAGCTGCGCATTTGCCAGGAATGGTAGCTGCGAAGACAGTAGTTCCTGTGATCGGTGTACCTGTGAAATCTTCTACACTTAGCGGATGGGATTCTTTGCTGTCCATCGTTCAAATGCCAGCTGGTGTTCCTGTTGCGACGGTTGCGATAGGTGAGGCTGGAGCAGCGAATGCAGGTTTGTTGGCGGCACAAATACTTGGTATTACAGATAAGCGGATTAAGGAACAATTGAAGCAGCTTCGTGAACAGAAACGTGAACAGGTCGTGGCATCGGGAGTGCTGGTGTGATGACTATGGGTACACTGGAGATGAATGATAAATTAGGATCGGCCTCTCGAAATGTTGCTGTAAGTATGAACAATGGTGTACAGGGACATAGTGCGGATCATGTACTGCTGCCAGGCTCTAAAATAGGTGTTTTGGGCGGCGGGCAGCTAGGTCGGATGCTTGCTTTGGAAGGATTGCGTATGGGCTATACGTTCGTTACGCTTGATCCAGTTGACTCACCGCCATGTGCGGAGGCTGCACAGCACATCCGAGCTGAGTATAGCGACCGTGAAGCGGCTAGGCAGCTTGCAGAACAGGCGGATGTCGTGACGTACGAGTTCGAAAATGTTTCGCTTGAGATTGCGGAGCAACTGGAGCGGGATGCGTATTTGCCGCAAGGCAGCCATTTGCTGCATCTTACGCAGCATCGTCTGCGTGAGAAAGATGCGCTTACGGCGGCAGGCATTCCGGTAGCACCTTATGCCAAGGTGCAGTCGTTGGAGGAGTTAATGCATCATCTTGAAGCATTTGGCGGTCAAGGGGTGCTGAAGACGGCAACAGGCGGATATGATGGCAAAGGCCAGCAAATGATCCGTTCAGCGGATGCTGCTGAGGGAGCATACGAGGCGTTGGCCTCGCTTGGAACGGAGCTTGTACTGGAAGCGTATATACCGTTTGAACGGGAGCTGTCTGTAATAGCAGCCCGCAATCCACGTGGAGAAATTGCTATTTTCCCAATTGCTGAAAACATTCACGTTGATCATATTTTACACTTATCTATTGTACCTGCGCGTGTACCAGATAAGGTAATCGCAGAAGCGGAACAAATTGCACGACAAGTTGCTTCATCACTTGAAGTGGTAGGGCTTATTGCTGTGGAATTGTTTATGACGCCAGATGGCAATTTGCTCGTTAATGAGCTGGCGCCTCGTCCACACAATTCAGGGCATTATACGATGGATGCATGCCGTACCTCGCAATTTGAACAGCATATTCGCGCGATCTGCAATTTGCCGTTAGGCGATCCGTCACTCGTGACACCAGTCGTTATGGTGAATTTGCTCGGAGAGCATGCACAGGACATGTTACAATGGTTCAAGGTAGAAGATACAGCAGCGCAATCACTCGGTGTTACGCCGAAGCTGCACTGGTATGGTAAGACAGAAGCAATCGCCAAACGTAAGATGGGACATATCAACGTACTGGCAGACGATATAGATGCAGCGCTGAATTGGGTGCAGCACAACAAGATGTGGAGGAATCAACAAAGATGATCGAACGTTATTCACGTCCCGAAATGCGGGCTATTTGGACAGAAGAAAACAAATTCAAGGCTTGGTTGGAAGTAGAACTTTGTGCATGTGAAGCATGGGCAGAGCTTGGCGTTATTCCGAAGGAAGATACGAAGGTGCTGCGTGAAAAGGCTAGCTTTGATATGGATCGTATTTATGAGATTGAAGCAGAAACACGTCATGACGTGATCGCATTCACACGCGCGGTATCTGAGACATTGGGGCCTGAGCGGAAATGGGTTCACTATGGTTTGACTTCGACAGACGTTGTAGATACAGCGCTTGGTTACTTGTTGAAGCAAGCCAATGAAATTTTAGAGCGTGACATTGTGAACTTTATTGAGATTTTGAAAAATAAAGCGCTTGAATATAAAGATACACCGATGATGGGACGTACGCATGGTGTTCATGCTGAGCCAACGACTTTCGGTTTGAAAATGGCTCTTTGGTACACAGAGATGCAGCGTAATCTTGAGCGTTTCCGTCATGCGGCAGACAGTGTGCAGTTCGGTAAAATGTCTGGTGCAGTAGGAACGTATGCAAATATCGATCCATTCGTTGAGAAGTTTGTATGTGAGAAACTAGGCACGAAAGCAGCTCCAATTTCCACACAAACGCTGCAGCGTGACCGCCATGCTGAATATATGGCTACGCTAGCGCTTATTGCGACTTCTTTGGATAAGTTCGCAACAGAGATCCGTGCGTTGCAGAAGAGTGAATTCCGTGAGGTTGAAGAGGCATTTGCTAAAGGTCAAAAAGGATCTTCCGCTATGCCGCATAAGCGCAACCCAATCGGTTGTGAGAACATTTCTGGCTTGTCCCGTGTGATTCGCGGTCATATGGTATCTGCTTATGAGAACGTTCCGCTTTGGCATGAGCGCGACATTTCGCACAGCTCGGTTGAGCGTGTTATTTTGCCAGACGCAACGATGCTGCTTAACTATATGTTGAACCGCTTTATGAACATCGTGAAGAATTTGACGGTATTCCCTGAGAACATGAAGCGCAATATGCAGCGTACATTTGGAGTACCGTTCTCTGGCCGTGTAATGACGAAGCTGATCGACAAAGGTTGGAGTCGTGAGCAAGCCTATGACACAGTACAGCCTCGTGCGATGCAAGCGTGGGAAGAACAGCGCAGCTTCAAAGACATCATTGAACAAACTTCTGAGATTACAGAAGCGTTGTCTGCTGAAGAGATCGAAGATGCATTCAATCCAGCTTGGCATTTGAAAAATGTAGACACGATCTTCCGTCAAGTAGGCTTGCTTAACGAATAGATCTAGGCTGTACGATGAACATGGTCTTAGCCTAGCTAAACGGAACGTAAGAACTTATGGCCTTGTACAATAGAGCAGAATCATAGAGAAGAGATGACGTGTTCGCGATAGCAGTCAAGTTCTAACCAATAGTAACGAATGTTTGGAATGCAAAGAGCTTGACTGCAACAGCGATCGCAAATATGATTTGCTCAGAGGATGATTTAGCAAATGCAATGTACAGCATGTAATACAATGATGTTGTGCAAGTTGTCGTAGGTTATTGTAACGGAGCAAGTCTATAGAAGCATACGCTTAGGGAGGATGTGTATTGTGCGAACGACCGCCGTAATATCTACCGCAGTGGATCTAGTGAAAGCCCCGCTTATTTACAAAGGAAAAGTACGTGAACTATACGATTTGGGGGAGAACTTTCTCATCGTAGTGACAGACCGCATATCAGCATTTGACTATGTATTGGAGCCTGCTGTACCTGAGAAAGGGAACGTGCTCAATCGTTTAAGTGCATTTTGGTTCGAGAAGACGAAGTCCATCATTGGCAATCATGTCGTGCATAGCGACGTAGATCTTCTAGGCGATATCCTTGTAGATAAGGAAATATTGCGTGATCGAATTATGGTTACGAAAAAGGCTGACCGAATTGATATTGAGTGTGTCGTACGAGGATACATAACTGGCGGAGGATGGCGGCAGTACGCACAAACACAAGCGGTGAATGGCATCGAGCTTCCAGCTGGATTACGGAAGAACGAGCGTTTCCCGACCCCGATTTTTACACCAGCAGCCAAAAATGACATCGGCCACGATGAAGATATTTCGTATGAGGAAATGCAGCAGCGGGTGGGCGCAGAGTTAGCTGAAATGCTGCGAGACAAAAGTATTGCTCTATACGAATATGCGCGTGATTACTGTGAAGAGCGCGGCATTGTGCTAGTCGATTGCAAGTTTGAATTCGGCATTGTTGATGGGGAAGTTATCTTGATTGATGAAATATTTACACCTGACTGCTCACGCTTCTGGGCACAGGATAAAGTGGAGCTGGATATTGAAATCGACAGCATGGATAAAGAGCCTGTACGCACGTATTTGACCAACACCGACTGGGATCAAAATAGCCGACCTAATCCGCTGCCAGAAGAAGTTATTGCAGAAACGAGTCTTCGTTACGTGGACATACGTACAAGATTGATGGGTGACAGTCAGTAACATTACCTTCATGTCAGGCAGCTAATGTAGAGCAAATTATCGTATATGATTTATAATTTAGATGTTTGATTTAGACGTAAGACATCTAATAATAAAAACAGATTTCCTTTCTTGCAATTTTGCAATCATATAAGTGTAAAAGATCATTTTCGCTATTTCGTCCGTGAAGACGAGACCGAATAATTTCGGAGTAGTTAGGTAAATGGGCTTATTCAGCTTATAGGGAAGGGGTCTGTTTTTTTGTGTTTATGATCAAAATAGAGGATTGACAGAAAATAATGGTATCGTTATGCTAGTTATGCAATCGTTTTCATAAAGAGGATAGCCAGAGTAAGATGACGTGAACTAGCATAGTTATGCACCTGTATATCAGGTACTAGTAACGCATTATTATGCATATATGATCATGTATCATGTATTATATTTTGTTAGTGATAAATACAAGTTCGAGGTTCATATGCTGATCATACTCGTGTAGTGTGTACAAAACGGATTGGATCGTAGATTCAAATTCGTAGCAATCATTTTCGCTCATTAATGCAAACGTTTGCAAAAATTATAAGGAAGAGGGTCGTGGCATGACGAGGACATGGAAAGCTAACATTTCTCGACTGCTTGTCTGCATGATGCTGTGGAGTACACTTTCAAGTGTATTCGTTACAAATACACATGCTCAAGCATCTACTCAACAAACATCAACGAAGCCTAACATCAATTGGAGTATGGTTAAACCACTTGGTCAATCACCTACGTCAGGCTGGCAAGGCTATCAGCTAGGGCAGTTGAAGCTGACAAATGACGGCGACCATCTTCACTTCCAGTTAGAAGCTGCCCATGTAGAAGAATGGCAGCATATCAACATTGCATTGAATGTGAATGATACGAATTCGAACGTATCTACCAATCCGTCCAATCATCGATATAACTACGAGGGCACAGCTGCTAAGCCGAGCTACCATATCACTATGGAGGCAAAGGCCGGCGGCAAAGCATCCCTCTATCGCAGTGGATCAGCAAGCCCGTTGTTGTCCTCATCCGACTTGAAAGGTGCTTCGTTCGAAGTTGCACCGGATCGTACTCGTTTCACAGGTTCGATTCCATTGAAGCAGTTAGGTTTACAAAATGGAGACAAAGTTAAAGCAATCGCTATCTTGAGCGGTGATCGTGCGGATGAGCACGGTGTATTTGATGCTGTGCCAGAAACAGCTAAAAATACAGTGGCTAACGATTGGAATATGAAAGCCAATCCGAACCGTATGACCGACTATAGCGAAGCTTATGTCATTACGCACAAGCCGAAGATTGACGGCTCGAAAGATAGTCTATGGGAGCAAGTGCCTGATTTAGGGATATCGGTAACAGATACGTCCCATGGTATCCCTGGCAAGCTTGGCAGTATCAAGCTGACAAACGATGGCAAGCAATTGTATGTATGGGTAGATGCAGAGCTGCCCAACTGGGGCGACCAAGGTCAATTTATTAATATTGCATTGAATGTGAATGAGGCTGACTCTGCTATAGAGAGCAATCCGTGGAAAGCTCAATTTAATTACAGCGGTGCAGACAGGAAGCCGCAATATCATCTCACAATGCGTTTGAAGCAGGATCAGGGTATTGAGGGAGCAGATTTGTATGATGCGAAGCGGATGTCCGACCCAATCTTAGCAACTTGGGCAGATACGAAAGGCGCTCAATTTGCTGCAAACGGCAAAGAGGGCTTTGAGGCAGCGATTCCACTTCATCATTTGCAGCTGAAAAATGGGGATCAGATTCGCCCACATGTCGTATTGAGCGGTAATAAGTCAGCTGAACATGGCGCATTTCAAGTTATCCCGAATGCGGCAGGCAATGAGCTTGCAAAGGGTTGGAATCAAGCGGGTGTACCAAATGTGCAGTCCACATTTGGTAACGCTTACGTGGTTAGTCAGATGAATGATAAATTGGAATTGATCAGTACGGTGCCAGCAGACTTCGCGAAGAAAATCGAAGTTGAACAGCCGATTACGCTAACGTTTAGTGAAGCTGTTACGGTTATGAATAGTACAGGTGTGACTCTTGTAGATGATAAGGGTGCTGTAGTTGCAACTGATATCAAGAGTGACGGGCAGCAGTTGGTTATTAAGCCAGTCAAGCCTTTAGCCTACAAGACGCCCTATCAAGTAAAGATGTCCGCTCATATGCTGGAAGGTATGGATACCAAGACGCGTAATGAAGCCTACTCATTCTCCTTCACGACGAAGGAGCAGCCAGCGTTAGCTGCAGCTATCGCTGACCAGAACAACGTTGTGTCGGTAGCGCTGAAAGATATCGTTCCTGGGATCGACTATGGAGCATTTGCTCTCTATAACGGGGGCACGAAGCTCAAAGGTACGTCCATGAAAGGCAGCGATGATCAATCGATCATCATTCAATTAGACGAACCAATTGCGGATGTATCTCATCCTTATATCGTACGCTATGAAGGCGCACCGCAAGGTATATATGCTGACCATCCTGTTACGATGCGCGGCATATTGGATACGTACGTATATTCAGGCGATGATTTAGGGGTTACGTATACGAAAACAGGCAGTACGTTCAAAGTATGGGCACCTACTGCTGCTGCTATAACACTGTCTCTCTATGACACGGCGGAAATGCCGAAGGAGACGCCTACGAGAGAGATTCCGATGCAGCGTGATGCCAGCACAGGCGTATGGTCTGGAGCTGCTGAAGGTGACTTGAACAACAAGTACTACATGTACAAAGTAAACTTCCCGGACAGTAAGGTGCTGTATGCACTCGATCCGTATGCACGTGCATCATCGGTGAATAGTGCCAAGTCTGCGATTGTCGATTTGGCAGCTACAAATCCTGTAGGCTGGGAAAATGACAGCAAGCCAGAAATGCTAGAGCCAACTGATGCGATCATTTATGAGCTGCATACGCGCGACTTTTCCATTGATTCCAATTCCGGAGTTTCTGAGAAAAATCGTGGGAAATTCACTGCGTTTACTGAAGAAAGAACAAGGCTTAAGGGAGATGCTGCGGTTAAGACAGGCGTCGATCATTTGAAGGAGCTTGGCATTACACATGTACATTTGCTACCGACATATGATTTCGGTTCAGTCAATGAGAAGCAAGTAGATGATCCGAATGCGAAGGATCGCAAGTTCAACTGGGGCTATGATCCGGTAAATTATAATGTACCAGAAGGATCGTATGCAACGGATTCTGCACAAGAGGACCCTACGAAGCGTATTCGTGAGTTTAAGCAAATGGTTCAGGCGATGCACAAAAATGATTTGCGACTTGTGCTGGATGTGGTATACAATCACACATTTGTAACAGGACAACAATTGGAGTTATCCGTATTTGATAAATTGGTACCGGGCTATTACTACCGCACGAACAACAAAGGCGAACTATCTAACGGTTCTGGAGTCGGTAATGAAGTGGCTACTGATCGACCGATGGTTAGCAAGTATGTGCGAGATTCCGTGAAGTTCTGGGCAGAAGAGTACAAAGTGGACGGATTCCGCTTCGACTTGATGAAATTGATTGATTTGAACACAACTCGCGGCATTGTAAGTGATTTGAAGGCCATCGATCCTAGCATTATCGTGTATGGAGAGCCGTGGGCAGGCGGCAGCACACCATTGCCAGCTGACCAACAAATTGAAAAAGGCACACAGCGCGGTGAAGGCTTTGCCGTGTTCAATGACAATTTCCGTGGTGCGATTAAAGGTGGAAGCGATGATGCTTCAAAAGGCTTCGCAACTGGGGAAGGCTCCCGTGAAGCAGGAATTGTAAACGGTGTAATCGGCTCAACGAATGATTTCACCTCTTCGCCAACAGAGACGATTAACTATGTGACCGCGCATGATAACTTGAACATGTGGGATAAGATGCTGAAAGCACAAGGCAAAGATAAAGATATTCAACGCGATCCATTCGCTACGTTGACTGAGGCAAATATCCTTGATAATCCAACGGTGAAAAGTTCACTGCTTGCAAACGGGATTGTGTTGACGTCACAAGGTATTCCATTTATCCATGCGGGAGATGAGATGCTGCGCAGTAAGTTCGGCGACCATAACAGCTATCAGAGCCCTGATTCCATTAACCAGATGTTGTGGCAGCAGAAAAAAGAGTATAAGCCTGTGTTTGATTACACACAAGGACTTATCGAACTGCGTCGTTCACATCCAGCCTTCCGAATGACATCGAAGGAAGCAGTCGCTTCCAGTTTGGAAGTGTATCGTCAAGACAGTAACATCGTGGCATTTAAGCTGAAAGAGCATGCGAACGGTGATGAATGGCGCAATATCGTCGTCATTTACAATGGAAATGCAGAAACGCGTAGTGTGGCGCTGCCGACGAATGGAAAGTGGAACGTCGTTGTTGATCATACAGCAGCTGGTGTGAAGCCAATTCGTACAGTTGAAGGCGGTAAAGTCGATATAGCGGGTACGTCGATGATGGTGTTGTACGATGAGGCCAATACGTATACAGCGACTCCGACTAAGATCGTTATTGAAGCGAAAGACCTCACGCTGGAACCAACTACTTCTAAGCAGGTAACGGGTAAAGTATTGGATCAGAAGGGCCATTTGATTCGTACAGCAAAATTGACATGGACTTCTTCTGACGAGTCCATTGCAACAGTTGATAGCAAAGGGAAAGTAACGGCTGTGAAGGAAGGCAAGGCAGTATTGACAGCTTCCTCTGGCCAACTGCAAGCACAAGTGAATGTGAACGTTGCGAAGCTTGTACCGACAAAAGTGGATTTGAAAGGAAAGTCTACGGTATGGCTGAGCCAGACGGTTCCATTTACGGTTGAGGTTACAGATCAGTTCGACCAACTGATGCCTTTTGTAGATGTGAAGTGGAGTTCCTCTGAGCCAACTGTTGCGCAAGTCGACCGTATGGGCAAGGTGAAGGGGCTCAAAGAAGGAACGACAACGATAACAGCAACAGCAGGCAGTGTATCGGCTTCGATGAAAGTTACCGTAAAGCCACTATTGAAACGCTACATTGAGCTGAACTATGTGCGTCCAGACAACAATTATAAGGACTGGAGCTTATGGGTATGGCAAACAGGAATCAAGGATGACGAGCACCTGTTCAAGAAGTTCAATAATGGTATGGCTACAGCATTGATCGAAATCGGGCCAGATACCGAAAAAGTCGGATTCATTATAAAAAAAGGAAACTGGGAGCAAAAAGATACGGATTCGGATCGCTTTGTTGTTGCGAATGTGAATGATACGCTCACGAAAGTATACGTATATAGCGGTAAAACGGAAATGCGTACAATCCCTTCAGTGAGAGGACCTGTGCTGGAGGATGGAAGCATTACGTTCCACTATCGTGATCAAGAAATTTTCCAGAGTGGAGAACAGAATCGTATCTCTGATGTGAAAATCAGTATAAACGGCACCTTGTATCCGATGAGCTATGATGCTGAAAATGAGCGTTATACGTACACGCTTAAAGATGTGGCGAGCGGCAAATATGTGTACACGTTCCATGTGACGAAGGACGGTAAGACAGCGGAAGTTACAGACCCTTACAATACGGAAAACGGTCAATCCGTTGTGGAGTATAATAAACCGACAATTCAAATTACAGGTAAAGTTAAAGGGGATTCTATTTATCCTGGTCAACAGCGATTGCTGCAAGTTGCGTATCAATCCCGTGATAAATTTACGGTCAGAGAGATTGCCGCAGATTTGTCTGAATTGGGCGGTCTTGCTCATACGAAGATTGATTTGGAGCTTATGGAGCAGTCTATCACAGTAGCTGAGCATGTGAAGCCTGGACAGAAATCCATTCCAATCACGCTCGTTGATGAATATGGGAATAAACATACATCAACAGCTAGCGTGACGGTGAAGGCGAAGCCGAGAGCAAACGGTAAGCTGGACTTTGATTGGGATGAAGCACGTATTTACTTTGTGCTGACAGACCGCTTCTCTGATGGCGATAGGAAGAATAATGGTACAGCCGAGCAAGGCCATGATAAAAACCATCTTGAAGCTTACCAAGGTGGCGACTTCCGTGGGTTGATTAACAAGTTGGACTACTTGGAGGATCTAGGTGTGAATACACTGTGGATTACACCGATCGTTGACAATATTGATTTCAACCAAGGAACAAGCTTCAATGGCAAGCAGTATGGATATCACGGCTACTGGGCAAAAGATTTCACGAAGATCGATGAGCATCTTGGCGATGTGGAAACGTTCAAGGAACTGATCAACAAAGCACATGATCGTGGTATCAAAATTATGGTCGATGTCGTGTTGAATCATACTGGCTATGGCTTGAAGCCAGGAGACACGCAGCCAGGTGTTACAGAGCAAGATAAGAAGCGATTCGATGGAATGCTTCGTACAGACGCGGTAAGCGGTGATCCTGTGCGCGGTGAATTGGCAGGCTTACCGGACTTTAAGACAGAAGATCCTAAAGTAAGAGAGCAAATCATTGCTTGGCAAACGGACTGGATTGAGCGTACTCGTACAAAGCGTGGCGATACCATTGATTACTTCCGTGTTGATACGGTGAAGCATGTGGATGATACGACATGGAAGGCGTTTCGCAATGAGCTAACGAAGATCGACCCTGAGTTTAAGTTGATTGGTGAACATTTTGGTGCATCGGTTGATAACACAGGTTCGTATTTGAAAACAGGACAGATGGATTCCTTGTTGGACTTCGACTTTAAAAGCAAAGCGAAGGACTTCGTCAATGGACAGTTGGACGCTGTTGAGAAAGCGATGCAGGAGCGGGAAGCTCGCATGGATGAAACGGCTACGATGGGACAATTTTTGAGCAGCCATGATGAAGACGGATTCCTAAGTCATTATGTGAATGGTGATAAAGGCAAGTTAATGGTCGCTGCCGCTCTGCAAATTACAGCCAAAGGTCAGCCCGTTATTTATTACGGGGAAGAGCTAGGGCGTTCTGGTGCAAATGCTCGCGATATGTCTAAAGGCGAACTTAGCGAAAACCGTGCTGCTATGCCATGGGATCAGTTGAAAAAAGAGAAGAAGCTGCATAATCACTACAGCAAGCTGCTGAACATTCGTGCAGACTACTCTAAAGTATTTTCTAAAGGAGATAGAACGAAGCTGGCCGGCAGCGATGCAGAAGGCTTTATGGTATTCGCGAAGAGCTATAAGGGAGAGTCGGTTGTTGTTGGCTTGAATCCGAGCGCACAAGCGAAGAAGCAGGTTAAGATTAAAGTTCCTTATAAGCCGGGTACAAAAGTGAAAGACGTGTACAACAATAAGCAGTACAAGGTACAGACGAATGGAACGGTAACGCTGAACATTCCTGCTAAGGATGATGGTGGTACGGTTATTCTTGTTAAGAAATAAGGGGCCTTTGTTGAAGGAAGATGTCGGTAACGGGTGCTATGGAGCTTATACCGAAGGAGAATTTTGCTAACGGGTGCCATAGAGCCTATTTGGTCTAATTTGCTGTTTTTTGAAATGTAACGGATGTCAGAGAGCTTATTTGTCCGAAATAGCGATTATAATGACCATATTTGTATAAATAAGCGCGCCTACAACCGTTAAAGTTATAAAATGGACGATTTTACGAAAATAACGTCTGTGGCTTCGTTAGAGGAACTGTGCAGGTCAGGTGTGATGTATCTCCGACCGAGCTGCAGTAATAAGGATAAGGAAAGCTCCTGAATGGCTCAAGCTGTTCAGGAGCTTTTTACTTTGTGGTACTTTTTTCGTTTGTTATATTTTGACTAGCATTTATTTTGAATGCGCCGAATACGATTATCCTTTATGCTTTAATGCGTTAAAAGCGAACTATATTTTTATTTTATATTGGAATGTTCGTGTTTTGCGATTGACATGGGCATTTCAAACTTGTTACACTATAGCCAAACTTAAATATGACGTATGATGATAGCTCTCGTATAATTCCGGGGATATGGCCCAAAGTTTCTACCCAAAGACCGTAAATTTTTGGACTACGAGAGAAAGCGTCCAAGTACGGTATGGCCAATTGCGATTACAGGCCATCATGTACTCGCGTTTTCTTTCTTTTGTCCCCTTGGTCTGCGGTTGAGCTTTCATAGCTATCTGCGGGCTTTTTTATTTATTACGTGATCGTAATCTTATCTTACGTAATATGTAACCCCACCTCATTTCCTTGCTGTATGTTAAGCTATCTTACATCAAGAGCATGTCTATGCGGCAAGGCAATCAGCCGCTAAATAATCCACCATTTCTACACTCATTCTGGGGAGGAAACCTACCGATGTTCAAAGCAAAGGTGTATGTCACTACGAAAGCAAATGTACTTGATCCGCAAGGAGCTGCTGTGCAGCAAGCGCTTCATACGATGGGCTATTCAGCTGTGGATGATGTACGTATCGGCAAATACATGGAACTTACTTTTGATACAACAGACCGTGCTCAAGCGGAAGCGGAGTTGGAGCAAATGTGCAAGAAGCTGCTCGCGAATCCGGTCGTTGAAGATTATCGTTATGAGCTGGAGGACTAAGCGATGAAGGTAGCGGTACTTGTATTTCCGGGCTCAAACTGCGATTGGGACTGTGTACACGCAGCAGAACAAACCATCGAGGGAGCCGTTGTCGATCGTGTATGGCATACGACGGATACATTGGAAGGCTATGATCTTATCATGATTCCAGGCGGATTCTCTTACGGAGATTACCTACGCAGCGGAGCTATCGCTCGCTTTGCACCTGTTATGCAGGCAGTTGCGAAAGCTGCCGCAGAAGGTGTGTACGTATTAGGCATTTGCAATGGATTCCAAATTCTCACCGAAGCAGGATTGCTGCCTGGGGCATTGCGCCGCAATACAGGCTTGAAATTCCGCTGTCATTCGTCTCAATTGCATGTAGCCAACGCTGATACAGCATTTACGTCAGGCTATGCGGCGGGAGAGGTCATTGATATTCCGATAGCACATGGCGAAGGCAATTACTACTGTGAAGATGCTGTGCTGGAGCAATTGAAGGCACGTAATCAAATTGTATTCACGTATACCGATAATCCGAATGGATCGGTTGCAGATATAGCTGGTGTTATTAATGAGCAGGGCAATGTACTCGGCATGATGCCTCACCCAGAGCGAGCGGTGAACAGTCTGCTCCGCAATGAAGATGGCATTCGTCTTTTTACATCCATTATGAAGGCTTGGAGGGAACGTCATGCAATCGTTGGCTAAGACAAAAGCGGAGCAACAATCGATGGAGATGGCAAAGGCCGTCATAGCAAAAGAGCCAACCCCGGAGCAGATAGCTGAGGAACGTATCTATGCCACGATGGGTGTATCGGACAGTGAGTACGAGATTATTTGCAGCTTGCTTAGTGGTCGCAAACCGAACTATACCGAGATTGGTGTATTCAGTGTTATGTGGTCGGAGCATTGCGCATACAAAAATTCCAAACCTTTGTTACGACGTTTTCCAACGACAGGTGAGCGTGTATTGGTTGGGCCGGGTGAAGGTGCAGGTATCGTCGATATCGGTGATGGGCAAGCCGTTTGTTTCAAAATAGAAAGCCATAACCATCCATCCGCAATCGAGCCATTTCAAGGGGCTGCGACGGGTGTGGGCGGAATTTTGCGTGATATTTTCTCCATGGGTGCACGTCCTGTTGCTTTATTGAACTCTTTACGTTTCGGTCAGCTTAGCGATGAGCGCGTTCGTTATTTGTTCGAGCATGTAGTAGAAGGTATTGCAGGCTACGGCAACTGTATGGGTATTCCGACGGTTGGCGGCGAAGTGATGTTTGATGCTAGCTACGAAGGTAATCCACTTGTCAATGCAATGTGTGTTGGTCTTATCGACCATAAAGATATTCAAAGCGGTGTGGCAAAAGGAATTGGCAACCCCGTCTATTATGTTGGTCCGCCAACAGGACGTGACGGTATTCATGGTGCTACTTTTGCTTCAGAAGAGCTTACAGAAGAATCAGAAGCAAAGCGTCCTGCGGTGCAGGTGGGTGATCCGTTCATGGAGAAGCTCGTTATGGAATCGTGCCTGGAGTTAATCAAGTCTGGCATCGTCATCGGTATTCAAGACATGGGAGCAGCTGGACTTACGTGCTCCAGTGCAGAGATGGCGAGCAAAGCAGGGAATGGTCTGGAGCTGAATCTGGATGAAATTCCACAGCGTGAACGCGGTATGACACCGTACGAGATGATGCTTTCTGAATCCCAGGAGCGGATGCTGTTCGTTATTGAAGAGAAGAATGAACCGATTGCAATGGAAATATTCAATCGTTGGGGTGTTATTTGCCGCCAAGTAGGCCGTGTTACAGATGATGGACGTCTGCGTCTTGTATTCGACGGAGAAGTCGTAGCTGATATGCCAGTTAAGGGCTTGGTTGATGATTGCCCAGTTTACGATAAGCCAGCAGCAGAACCTGCTTATTATCAAGCTAACGCAGCAGTAGATACAACGAGCTATCCAGCAGTTTCTGATCTGAACGATGCTCTGTTACGTGTACTTGGTTCGCCAACGGTGGCGAGCAAGGAATGGGTGTACAGTCAGTACGATCATATGGTTGGCACCAACACATCTGTATCGCCTGGTTCGGATGCAGCAGTTGTACTCGTACGCGGCACTCGCAAGGCGTTGGCGATGACAACAGATTGCAACGGACGTTATGTATATCTTGATCCAAATGTAGGCGGAAAAATTGCAGTGGCAGAAGCAGCGCGTAACATCGTTTGTTCGGGTGCAGAACCACTTGCAATTACAGATAACTTGAACTTCGGAAGCCCGGAGAAGCCGGATAACTTCTGGCAAATGCAGCAATCTGTAGATGGTATGGCAGAAGCTTGCCGCCATCTTAGCACCCCTGTTATCGGCGGTAATGTCAGCTTGTATAACGAAAATGCCAAAGGTGCTATTTACCCGACTCCTGTCGTCGGCATGGTTGGTCTCGTTCATGATGTCGACCATATTACGACACAAGGGTTTAAGCAAGAAGGAGATATTGTCTTGCTGCTCGGCGCAACGAAAGCGGAGCTTGGCGGCAGCGAGTTCCAACTTGTTGTGCATGGTGTGACAGAAGGTCGCCCACCTGCTATCGACCTTGATGTAGAGAGCCGCTTGCAGCGTACAGTACTAGAGTCCATTCAGCAAGGATATGTTCAATCCGCGCATGACTTGTCCGAAGGCGGTTTGGCGGCAGCTTATGCAGAGTGCTGCATTAGCGGCCGCATCGGAGCTACTGGTAATGTATCTATGGAAGGTTTGCGTTCGGATATTGCTCTATTTAGCGAATCTCAGTCTCGTGTTTTGCTTTCGATTCGTCCAGCACATGTGGAAACGGTCAAGGCTGTATGTGCGAAATACGAAGTGCCGGTTCAGCAGCTTGGTGTTGTCGGTGGTGAACGTATTCAATTGAAAGTGAACGGCGTATCTGCAATCGATGTAACCCGTGAAGAAGCGGAGCGTGCATGGAAGGATGCGATCCCATGTCTGATGCGATAATTCGTCAGCGGTCAGACGGAAAGGAAGTCCGGATGGGTGGAAATGGGAGTCATATTCAACATCAGACTCAGATAATCGAGCAGCAGCTTTCTGCTGTATCTGAGATGGAACGCGCATATGGCTTTGCTCAAATGGAAGCGATCGGATCGTACTTTAATGAGGGCGGCGGTCAGGATGGTCCATTTGATCGCTTGCGCGAAGAATGCGGTGTATTCGGTGTGTTTGGTTATGAGGATGCTGCTTCGCTTTCCTATTACGGGCTTCATACTTTGCAGCATCGTGGGGAAGAGAGTGCAGGAATATGTACGTCTGATGGTCAAACCTTTCGCTACCATCGTGGAATGGGACTTGTGAAAGAAGTGTTTGATAAAGATCGCCTTGCTAGCTTGGAAGGCGATCGTGCCATCGGTCATGTACGGTACTCTACGTCTGGCGACAGCCGACTGGCAAATGCTCAACCGCTTGTATTCAAGACAAGGGACGGCGACTTGGCGGTTGCGACGAATGGCAATATTGTTAATGCGCCCGTGCTTCGCCGTGAATTGGAGCAGAAGGGTTCGATCTTTCAGACGACGAGTGATACAGAGGTTATCGCACATCTAATCGCTCGCTCGGAGTCGGACTTTGTTACGGCAGCCAAAGATGCATTGCGTCAGTTGGTAGGTGGCTTCGCATTCTTAATTTTGACGAATGACAAATTGATCGTTGCTTCAGATACGTATGGGCTTCGACCAATCGTAATGGGGCGCCTCGGAGATGCATGGGTATTTTCATCCGAGTCTTGTGCTTTGGATACGATAGGAGCTGACTTCGTTCGTGCGGTTGAGCCAGGAGAAATGCTTGTGTTCGATGCAATGGGCTATCGTTCTGAGCGGTTTGCTCCAGTTGCCAAGCGAGCGTTGTGCTCGATGGAGTTTATTTATTTCTCTCGTCCTGACAGTCAATTGTACGATGTTAACTTGCATACCGCTCGAAAGCGTATGGGGATGCGCTTGGCAGAGGAATGTCCAGTTGAAGCTGATCTCGTATCTGGAGTGCCGGATTCAAGTATATCGGCGGCTATCGGCTATGCGGAGAAGGCTGGTATTCCTTATGAGATGGGCATGATCAAGAACAAATACAGCGGACGTACCTTTATTCAACCAAGCCAAGAGCTTCGTGAGCAAGGTGTGAAAATGAAGCTGAGTGCGGTTCGCAGCGTTGTAGAGGGCAAGCGAGTTGTGTTAATTGATGACTCGATCGTACGCGGCACGACTTCTCGTCGCATCGTGAAGATGCTGCGGGATGCAGGTGCATTGGAGGTTCATCTGCGGATCGCATCGCCGCCGTTTAAAAATCCATGCTTCTATGGCATAGATACGCCGACGAGCGACGATCTTGTTGCTTCCACGCACACAGTGGAGCAAATATGCGAAATGACGGGTGCAGACTCGTTAGCATTTTTATCGCAGCCGGGTATGATTGAAGCAATTGGTGGTGCGTTCACGAAGGAAGCGAGCGGTGGATTGTGTCTTGCTTGCTTCGATAACGAGTATCCGACGGCACTTGATCATTCAGCGAAGATGTCCAGTTGCGGGTGTTAGTAGGCAGCAAAATCGTATTGAAGAAACGTTAGTGGTCGTCTTTGTAGTTGAGTTGTAACCCTAGAACTTGTCATCAAAGAACTCGACTACAACAGCGAGCGGAAATGAGACCTGTCTCTTAATTTCTTAAACGATACGCAACAATATTTTCCTTTACTATCTTTTACTCATGAAGAGGAGAGAAACCATGTCTGAAGCATACAAGCAAGCCGGGGTTGACATAGCGGCTGGCAATGAAGCCGTTGAGCGTATGAAGAAACATGTGCGTCGCACGTTCCGACCAGAAGTATTGACGGATGTTGGTGGTTTCGGCGCCTTGTTCCAATTGAATGCGAAGCAATATGAGGAGCCGGTGCTCGTCTCTGGAACAGATGGTGTTGGAACGAAGCTGATGCTGGCTTTTGCAGCGAATAAGCATGATACGATTGGAATTGATGCAGTTGCGATGTGTGTAAATGATATCGTGGTGCAAGGGGCAGAGCCGCTCTTCTTCCTTGATTATCTTGCTTGCGGCAAAGTAGAGCCAGCGAAGATCGAGAGCATTGTGAGCGGTGTAGCGGAAGGCTGCGCTCAGGCAGGTTGCTCACTGATTGGTGGAGAGACAGCAGAAATGCCAGGCATGTATAGTGCTGAGGAATATGACATTGCTGGCTTCAGTGTCGGGGTAGTAGACAAGAAAAATGTGATTACGGGTGCGGATATTCAACCAGGTGATGTGGTGCTTGGACTCTCCTCCAGCGGATTACACAGCAATGGCTTCTCACTCGTACGCAAACTTCTATTGGAACAAGCTGGATACTCGCTTGAGGCTGCGATGCCAGAGCTTGAGACAGAGCAGACCTTAGGTGAAGTATTACTGACACCTACTCGTATCTATGTAAAGCCGCTTTTGAAACTTATGGAGCATGTCAAAGTGAAAGGGTTGGCGCATATTACGGGAGGCGGGTTCTTGGAAAATATTCCGCGTGTGCTGCCTGAGCATGTCGATGTTGAGATCGAGGCAGGTACATGGCCTGTACATCCGATATTCCAGCTGTTAGAGCGTGAGGGCAGCCTAACGGCAGAAGAATTGTACATGACGTTTAATATGGGAATCGGTATGATTGCTGTCATAGCAGAGTCAGATGCGGTACGTGCGATGGAGCTGTTGGAAGCGAACGGAGAAGCGGTGTACCGGATCGGTACGGTACAGGAAGGTTCTCGAAAAGTACGTATTCCTGAATTAGGGCTATGAGTTTACAGGGGTTGCAAGGTGTGAATGGAACGGATAAAAGGAGTATGGAGCAAGGAGAGAGCATGAAGCGTCGTCCGAGAATTGCAGTGTTTGCATCTGGATTAGGCTCGAATTTTCAAGCTCTCGTTGATGCTTTCCAAGCAGAGCCAGCGCGATACGAGTGTGATATTGCGCTGCTCGTATGCGATAAGCCGCAAGCTTATGCTGTAAAGCGTGCCGAGGCTGCGGGGGTACCTGCGGCATGCTTTACACCAAAGGCTTATTCGAGTCGAGAACAGTATGAGGAAGCCGTATTGCTGAAGCTGCGCGAAGAGCGGATTGATTGGATTGTGCTAGCGGGGTACATGCGTCTTGTAACGCCTGTGTTGTTGCGTGCTTACGGTGGGCGCATACTGAACATCCATCCTTCGCTGCTGCCTGCATTTCCTGGATTGAATGCAGTGAAGCAAGCGTTCGATTATGGGGTGCGTGTGACAGGTGTTACCGTACATCTCGTTGATGAAGGAATGGATACAGGGGCGATATTGGCGCAGCGGGTTGTTTTCGTGGAGGAGCATGATACTGTGGAGACGCTAACTGCTCGCATTCATGCTGCTGAACATGAGCTTTATCCAGCTGCGGTAGCTGACGTAGTGGCAGGAAGATTGAGTCCAAGTAGAGCGTAGAGTGAGAGTCATATAGCAATTATTTTCGAATCGTTGCAGTAGATGTTGTAGCATGTTAATGGATATGGCATGTAAAATGATAGAAAATCTCAATCTAGTTATCATGGAGGAGAGAAAGTAATGTCGATTAAGAGAGCGCTTATAAGTGTATCAGATAAATCTGGTGTGGTAGAGTTTGCGCGTGCGTTGGCAGATGCAGGTGTAGAAATTATTTCGACAGGCGGCACAAAAACGCTGCTGGAGCAGTCTGAAGTACCTGTTATCGGCATTTCAGAAGTGACAGGCTTCCCTGAAATTATGGATGGGCGAGTGAAGACGCTGCATCCCGCGGTACACAGTGGATTGCTTGCGGTGCGCGACAATGCTGAGCATCAGGCGCAAATGCAGGAACTAGGGCTTTCTTATATCGACCTCGTTGTCGTGAATTTGTATCCTTTCCAAGAAACGATTGAGAAACCAGATGTAACGTATGAAGATGCAATCGAGAACATCGATATTGGCGGTCCAACGATGCTTCGCTCTGCGGCAAAGAACCATGCCTTTGTGACAGTCGTGGTGGATGCGGCAGATTATGGCCAAGTTATCAGTGAACTTCAAGCAGAAGGTGACACGACGCTTGAAACACGCAAGCGCTTGGCGGCGAAGGTATTCCGTCATACAGCTTCTTATGATGCGCTTATCTCGGGCTATTTAACGGAACAAGTAGGCGAGACTTTCCCAGAACGTCTAACGGTAACTTATGAAAAATCACAATCTCTACGCTATGGGGAGAATCCTCATCAGCAGGCTGCGTTTTATCGTGCTCCATTAGCTGAGCGTGGTTCGTTGCCTACAGCGGAGCAGCTACACGGCAAAGAATTGTCTTACAACAATATTCAGGATGCGAATGCGGCAATTGCGATCGTATCTGAATTTGAAGGTCCAGCTGTTGCGGCTGTTAAGCACATGAATCCTTGTGGAGTTGGCATTGGAGCTAGCATCTATGAAGCTTACCGCAAAGCGTATGAGTCTGATCCGACATCCATCTTTGGTGGTATTGTGGCAGCCAATCGTCCTATAGATGCGGATACGGCACAAATGCTTAATGAGATATTCCTTGAGATCGTCATTGCTCCTGATTTTACAACAGAGGCACTTGATATATTGAAGCAGAAAAAAAATCTTCGCTTACTTCGCACAGGGGTTCAGCCAACGCCAGAGGCACGTCGTGCAGCATGGCAGTATACTTCCATTGCGGGTGGGCTGCTCGTTCAGGAGACAGATGTTCATACGCTGCAAGCTGACAAGCTTCAAACGGTTACGAGCCGTGAAGCAACGGAGTCTGAGTTGGAGCAGCTGCAATTCGGCTGGAATGTAGTGAAGCATGTGAAGTCCAATGCAATCGTACTTGTGAAAGATGGGATGACGGTAGGAATTGGCGCAGGTCAAATGAACCGTGTCGGTGCAGCGAAAATTGCGATTGAGCAAGCAGGAGAGAAGGCGCGCGGTGCAATCCTTGCTTCTGATGCCTTTTTCCCAATGGGAGATACGCTTGAATTGGCTGCGAAAGCAGGCATTACGGCGGTCATTCAGCCAGGCGGCTCGATTCGTGATGAAGAGTCTATTCAAGTGGCGAATGATTACGGAATTGCCATGGTCATGACGGGCGTACGTCATTTTAAACATTAACAAATTTCGTGTTAGGGACCGATTATAGGCGGAGGTGTCGACGTGAGAGTATTGGTTATCGGCGGCGGGGGACGTGAACATACGTTAGTATGGTCTTTGCTGCAAAGCGATCAAGTTAGAGAGGTTGTCTGTGCACCAGGAAATGCGGGTATAGCAGAGATGGCTGAGTGCGTGGACATCGCTGTAAGCGACTTTGAAGGTATGGCGGCCTATGCGGTGGAAACAGGTGTGGAATTAGTTATCGTAGGACCAGATGATCCTCTGGCAGAAGGGATTACAGATGTGCTGGAAAGTCATGGTCTACGCGTGTTCGGGCCGAATAAGGCGGCAGCAGAGATCGAGGGCAGCAAAGTATTTATGAAGCATTTGCTTCGCAAATATGAGATTCCCACGGCTGCTTATGAAACATTCGACGATATAAATACTGCGTTGGCATATGTACGTGAACAAGCACTGCCGATTGTCATCAAAGCGGATGGATTGGCGGCTGGTAAAGGCGTAATCATTGCTCAAACGATGGCAGAAGCAGAGCAAACGCTGCAAGAAATAATGGTGGACGGCAAATTTGGTGCCTCGGGAAATCGAATCGTCATTGAGGAATTTATGCAGGGACAGGAAATGTCGATCTTGGCTTTCGTAGATGGAGAAACGGTACGCGCATGTGTGCCTGCACAGGATCATAAACCGATATTCGACGGTGATCGTGGACCTAATACGGGCGGTATGGGGACATACAGTCCTTTGCCGCATATGTCGGACAGTATTGTAGAGGAAGCGATTCGTACGATTATTGAACCTACCGCTAAGGCGATGGTTGCGGAAGGACGTCCTTTCAAAGGAATTTTATTCGCAGGCCTTATGATTACGCCGCAAGGCAAGCCTAAGGTAGTTGAATTCAACGCTCGCTTCGGTGATCCTGAGACACAGGTTGTGCTGCCACGCTTGAAGACCGATTTGCTGACTGTCTTTAACGCGGTTGTCGATGGAACATTGCATCAGATCGAATTAGAGTGGGATGATGAAGCGGCTGTCTGTGTGATTGTGGCAGCAGGAGGTTATCCAGACAAGCCTCGCAAAGGCGATGTCATTCAAGGACTAGAAGAAGCTGCTCGCCATGCACTTGTCTTCCACGCAGGTACGAAGCGTGACAGCGAAGGTCAGTTTGTGACAAATGGTGGGCGTGTGCTTGGTATAGTTGGACGTGGTGCAGATGTTCGTGCAGCACAGCAAGCTGCTTATGCAGCGGTAAAGGCGGTATCATTCCAAGGCATGCAGTATCGAAAAGACATTGCGGAAAAATCGCTGAACGGTGCTGTTATTGGTTAACTACACGTTAAGAAGCTCTTTCTCTCTTTCAATTGTGAAATGAGGGAGCGAGCTTCTTTTACTTTGTAGACAGGCTTGTGGCGAATTTGTGTCAGTGAACGAAAGTTCCTCCATCTCTTGAGCATAAAGACGAATAGCGGCAGCATAACCATCTCATACTAAGCCTATTCTAACGACAGGCATACGCATATTCCTGCGCATCATCATAAGGTTGAACGATAGGAATGTGCGTGAACAAGTGGAGGGGGACTTCGTATGACTAACTATGAATATGACAACTACGATCAAGAAGGCTGGGCGTTAACTCAGCAGTTTTTATCAGAGGAGAACTTGCGAGGTTCCAATGAGGCAGAGCAATATAAGTCTTATTTACAAAGTGAACCCGGTCAGGCGCTAAGTATTGATACGGAAGGAGCAGCTGGCTCTTCCATGCATGCTGTAACTGCATCGACTGGTGGAACGGCTGAGTTAAGTTATGGTGCAGGACCTAGCAGTTCTGCACAAGCTGGGGTCAGTCTTAACAGCAGCGCGGGGCAGCAAGCAGCTCTCTCTACCTCTGGGGAGCATGCACCCAAGTTTGGTGCTGCTGAACCGGTGTCGTCTAACGAAGCATCTGAAGATGGTTGGCAGGCAGGGGCAAAGGAAACCCAGCATATGCTCAATTGGTTTTACGGGATGCATGATTGAGAGAGATCTTGGAATGGGATACATTGAGATGTAGATGTAGATGTAGATGTAGATGTATGTAATGTAGCCAAAGCTAAAGCTGAACATGTAAATGCTGCTTTATTAAATAAGCAAAAGCCACACTTTCTTTATGAAGGTGTGGCTTTTTATTGTTGATTTGCTAGTGAAATAGGTGAGTTAATTTTACTTAGAGCTATTAGATTCAAAGGGAGTAAACATATGGAAAGATGTTTATTGACACGCCTTAGATGAAATGATAAGATGCTTATAACTTAAATACAAGTAATTTAATCGGAATTATATGATATATATGGAGGCTGGTGTGACGTATGGAGCGGGTAGTTGATTTGAAATGGAATCAGGAACGGATCGTCGCATCGATCCATTATCCAGAGAAGCGAGGGCCGTATGAGGAGCGATCCGAAGAAGGTTCAAGTCGTAGAGTACCTTTGACAGTCATATGCCATGGCTTTATTGGCAGTCGTATCGGTGTCGATCGATTGTTCGTAAATGCTTCGCGACGCTTGGCGAATGAAGGGCATATTGTTGTGCGCTTTGATTATGCAGGCTGCGGAGAGAGTACAGGAACATACGGTGACCTCGGTATCGATGCGATGATCGAACAGACTCAGGCGGTGCTTGATTATGCATTGAGCTGCGGCGATGTAGACCCACAGCGTGTGACGCTGCTCGGACATAGTCTGGGTGGAGCAGTTGCCTTGCTTACAGCGGTGCGTGATCAACGCGTAAAGCGCTTAGTGCTTTGGTCTCCTGTCGCCTACCCGTTTAATGATATTGTAAACATTATTGGTCGTGCTCGGTATGATGAATCCATTAAGCGTGGCGAGACTGATTATGCAGGCTATACGTTTACACCTCGATATTTTGATACACTTGGCAAGCACCAGCCGTTTCAAGAAGCTGCGAGATTTGCAGGTGATGTGCTGCTAATCCACGGGACATCTGATGATGTCATACCCGCGGACTACAGTTTCTTGTACCAGAAAATTTTCTGGATGCGCAGTGACGGACAATGCGATAAGGAGATTGTGTTCCAAGCCGATCATACGTATTCGTCGGGAGAGCATCGCAGTGTAGTATTTGAGCGTACGGTAGAGTGGTTGAATCAATGGGAACAACGTCAGAAGAGTTGGGCGCATTGGAGTATTTAAAGATGAGACGTGAGCAATTCTCTAATGAGGATTGCTCTTTTTGTTGTTCATAGACAAGGTGTAGTTTTTCCTCCATAATTAGGCGTGAAATAGCTGGAAATGTTCGACAGTATAATCAGGGAGGTGTCACATTTGGCTGAACCATCGTTTAATTCTTATGTGCCTCATTTTATACAGCGTAGAAAAGGGTTGATGCTTGTATTACTAGGTTTGACCATCTTATTATCCGCATGCAATAGCAAGCCAGAACCTCAAGAAACAACACCTGTTGTTCCCCCACAAGTTGCTGAACCTATACCAACGCCAGAAGAACTGCAAGCAGAGACGGTAACTGCACCGTTAACCGGTTTGGCTTGGGAAGCTGGCGAACCAACGAAGCGTCCGATTGCAGTGATGATAAACAATCAGAAGCGAGCGCGTCCGCAGTCTGGCTTACAGCAGGCAGATGTACTAGTTGAAGTACTGGCGGAAGGCGGTATAACAAGATTAGTAGCTATTTATCACAGTGACAGTACTTATACAGGTGAGATAGGTCCTGTACGCAGTATCAGACCGTATCTGATCGACATTGGGGAAAGCTTCGGTGCTGCGCTCGTTCACGCGGGTGGAAGCCCAGATGGCTACCGTATTTTGCAGCGACAAAACAAAGACTATTTAGATGAGATCAGCAATGCAGGACCTTATTTTTGGAGAGACAAGCAGCGGAGAGCTCCTCACAACTTATATACAAATGCAGAAAAGATCGCTCAAGGCATGACAAAGAAAAAGTATGAGATGACCGCAGATGTACCAGCATTTTCATTTGTGCACCATGATCGTGCTGACCATACGAACGCTGCAATGCAGGGTGAAACTGCAAAGTACTTACGAGTTGCCTTCTCCAATCATTCGGAATTGGTTGAGTATCAATACGAAGAGCGTAGTGGGCATTATATCCGGCACATGGCAGGAGCTCCGCATACGGACAAAATTAGCGGTGAAGCGCTAAAGGCAGCCAATCTTGTTCTTATATATGCGAAGCATCGAGTAGTAGATGATGTCGGACGGCTTGAGGTTGATGTGCGTGCAGGCGGGCGAGCCGTAATTATTCGTGATGGACAAGCGATAAATGGTGAGTGGTTGCGTACAAATGGGGCATTTACATTCAAGGTTAATGGACAAGAAGCATTACTCAAGCCTGGAACGACTCATATGTTAATCATTACAGATGATAAATCGAGTAAAGATCGCGCTGTGTGGAAAGCGCAATAAAAGGCGATATGACGCGGTTTTTAGCCACTTTGCATAAAAATGTCGACAGAGCTGGTTCCTAATTCGAGTCATTATCTGTTCATCTCAAATAAATCGTCAAATTTTGCTGAATTATGCGCATATAATTCTTTACAAAGAGGCTATAGTTTGTGATAAGATATCCTATGGTTTGACCAACAAAAACAACACATGCAATTTAATTGCAAAGGAGATTTCAGAAATGTTCAAGAAAAAGGACGTGTTTTTTGAAACGCTGCAAAACATGGCGGATACACTCGTACAGGCATCTGAGGTGTTTGTAAAAGGTGTAGAAACGATGGACAATGTGTCTGAGTTTGCAAAAAACATGAAAGAACTTGAAAGCAAATATGATGTATTTACTCATACGATTTTGAAGGAGCTGAACAAAACGTTCATTACTCCTATCGAACGTGATGACATTATGGCTTTGACTACTGCTCTGGATGACGTACTAGACGGAATGGAAGCGTGTGCTTCTCGTTTTGACATGTATCAAGTAACCGAGCGTGATGAAATCTGTATTCTTTTTGCAGATGTGTTGAAACGCAGTACATATGAGATCCAAAAAGCGATTCGCTTGATGACTCAGAAGAAGCTGTTGGCAATCCGTGAGCACAGCATTAAAGTGAATGATCTGGAGAACGAAGGGGACGAGCTTCTACGTCGCGGTATTAAGCATTTGTTCGCAACAATTACAGATCCTATTACACTCATTAAGTACAAAGAAATCTATGAGCGTCTTGAAGAAACAACAGATAGCTGTGAAGACGTTGCACATATTCTTGAATCGATCGTAATGCGTAATTCCTAAGCAGCCCTTGGCAGGTATTTTAAGGATTGAAGGAGGTCTAGGGTTGCGCGGGCATGCGCTCATTAGAGCATTGCTAAGCAATCGTTTACTATGACAATAGATATGGGTTTAATCGTGATTTCGTTCGTCATCTTCTTGGCTTTGGCGTTCGACTTCATCAACGGCTTCCACGATACAGCTAATGCGATTGCAACTTCGGTATCCACGCGAGCGTTAACACCTCGTCGAGCGATTATTTTGGCTTCGGTGATGAACTTTGTTGGTGCACTTGCGTTTACAGGTGTTGCGAAGACGATCGGTGGTAGTATCGCTGACCCTGCTCAACTTGAGTTTGGGGTAGAAATCGTAGCAGCTGCACTTATTGCAGCGATCATTTGGAACTTGGTTACATGGTGGTTCGGTATTCCATCATCCTCCTCCCACGCACTTATCGGTGCATTGGCAGGTGGCGTTTATGCCGGAGCAGGTATGGATGCACTGAATATGGCTGGGTTCAAAAATATTGTAATTGCACTAATTGTTTCGCCCATTCTTGCTTTTGCCATCGGTTACTGTATTATGACGATTTTAAAATGGATCTTTGGCAGACGCAGTCCGCACACTGTCAATAAAGGTTTCCGTTCGATGCAAATCGTTACAGCTGCATTCCAAGCGTTTACGCATGGTACGAATGATGCGCAAAAAGCGATGGGTATCATCACGTTTGCACTTATCGCTGGCGGATTCCAAGCTAGTGGTGATATGGAAATTCAAACGTGGGTTAAACTTTCTGCAGCGATTGCTATGGCACTAGGTACAGCTGTCGGTGGTTGGAAGATTATTAAGACGATGGGTACGAAGATTTTTAAAATTGAACCGATTAACGGCTTTGCGGCTGACTTCTCCGCTGCATCCGTCATTATGGGTGCAACATTTATAGGTCTTCCAGTAAGTACAACGCATGCGATCACGTCTTCCATTCTTGGTGTAGGTTCTGCAAAGCGCTTCTCCGCTGTTAAATGGGGTGTGGCAGGACGAATCGTTGTTACATGGTTTATTACGATTCCGATCTGCGCGGGACTAGCTATAGTTGTCTTTAAATTGATTGATCTTTTATTCCTGCGCTAAGCTCATTTGGGGTAAGGCAGGTATTGAAATAGAGTACAAAAAGAACCTTCCAACCACTAACTGTGGAGCAGAAGGTTCTTTTTGTACGTATACATATAGATGAGACGTTGGGCACTATGAACGGTTTGGAAATGGGTATCTTCTATTAGAAGATTTGCGGCTGACTCGGTGCAGATTTTTGCCGACTGGACGCTTTAGCGGTCCCTTTTCTTGGACGCTGCCCGTTCGGATTGGACGCAGGCTTTTTATTCGGGCGGCGCTTGTTTGCTGGCGGTCTTTTTTTGGGACGTTTTTTTGGCGGTGTGTAGAACATTTCTTCGCTGTCTTCATCTTTGTTCTTCGATTTACCTGATGCAAATGATCCGACCAGCAGTTTGGCTACAGGGGCGATTTGTTGGAACCCCTGCACGACTTTCTGGACTTTTTGCATCGTGCTGACGAGTCCGTCGATACCGCCCATTCGATCAATAAATCCTTTAATGTCGCCAATATTGAAGTTTGATTTCTTGGATGGTGTAGTTGTGTCAGCAGGTGCTGCAGGTGTTACTGCTGCCTCTGGTGCTTGGTACGGGATGACTTCGGTTGTAGGCGGTGTGATGGGAGCAGGATTGTTGTTCGGATGCGGCGTGAAGCTCCTCGCTGGTTGAACAGGTGCTGCAGGAGGGTAATTGTATGTCGACGGAGCAGGCTGGTTCCGTATGTTCGCTGGCGCAGGAGAGTAGTTGAAGGAAGGCACTGTGTAAGCTGGCTGCGGCACTACTGGCTGAGATGAAGACTGCATCGTTGGGATATGGGGAATGCCTGGGATAGATGGCGATGCATACGGGGGCCGCGACTGATTCATGGTATCACCCTTTTCAAATGAGATTAGGGGTTGGCAAATGCCCCTGTTTGCTATACTGTATGTCGTAGGCGAACAACTCGTGTGGACGTTCGCCCGTGGGTGAACGCCCAACGTAATAAGTACGTTGAAAAAGGGTCTGAAGAGGTACAGTAGTTCGCTAACGCATAAAAACTTTACCGCTTGAAAAGGAATTCTAAAGGACGTACAATATTGGTAATGAAGTACATATTTTGTACACTAGGAGTGAACGATGTGCAACTGAAAAAGTTGAATGATAAATCGATTGAACAATTATTTGAAGCGGTGCTTACACTTGAATCTGTAGAAGAGTGCTATATTTTCTTTGATGATCTTTGCACGGTGAACGAGATTCAATCTCTTTCGCAGCGTCTTGAAGTTGCACGTATGCTTGGTAAAGGCAGCACGTATAACCAGATCGAAGCGGAGACAGGTGCGAGTACAGCGACGATTTCTCGCGTTAAACGCTGCCTAAACTATGGCAACGACGGTTATAAGATGGCATTGGATCGTTTGGGTAGATAAGGGATGCGAATCGGCTTATTAGTTGTCAGTCACGGTTCGAAAGACAGTTCATGGGTTACACTGGTTGATGAAGCGATTGCAGGGGCACGATGGCCGGAAGGCTTGCCGGTCGCTTCTTCTTTTTTGGAGGGCGTTCCTGATCGGAGCATTCAAGATGGTATCGATCAGTTGGAAGCCCTAGGTGTGGACCACATTGGGGTCGTACCGTTATTTGTCTCATCTGGAAGTACACATGTAGATGAGATCGCATATGCACTTGGTGCTAAGTCTGAGCCTTTGTGCGAGACAGATTTAGAGCCGTTTCATACAAAGGCGCATATCCTATATGGTCAGCCTATTGACGATGATGACGCAATGATCGCAATGGTGAGTGACCGACTGCAAAGCTTAGGTGTAGTGGCACAGCGTGATGCGGTGCTGCTAGTAGCACACGGGAGTCCCCATATGCCATTTCAGACTTGGTGGCGAGAGGGCTTGGAGCGCATTGCTGCTAGACTTGTAGAGGATGAGAAATGCATAAGCGCATCGCATGCTTTGCTGTGTTGTGATTCGCTGCCCGATGCGGTGCAGCAGTCGTTGAGCAGCCTAGATGCTGCTAAGCAGAGTGAGCGGGATATGCAGAGTAAGCAGGATCAACAGCAAGATTCACACGAGAAGATGCTTGAGCGAGTTGATAGCGCTGTGGTAGCGGTAGTTCCTATCTTCCTTAGTAAGGGCTACTTTACGACTAAGGCGATACCTGAGCGTCTTCAATTGGAACCTCACTCTATTCGTGTTGGTGCGTCTGCTGATAAAGGTGCTATTTTGCCGCATTCATTGGTTACGGAGTGGGAAGGGCGAATCCTTTATGATGGTGAGCCGCTGCTGCCGCATCCGGCATTGTCGATATGGTTGGAACAAGAGAGCCAACGTGTATTAAGCAGGATTGAAGAGTCTCTATCTAATGGATAAATGAGCATTAGAGGTTGTGGAACGTATCGTTTCTGAATAGATTGTAAATGGGTGACGCATGGATGGTTAAAAGAGCGAGGCTTATCTATAACCCAACGTCGGGACGCGAAGAAGGAAAGCGACGATTGGCTGATATTTTGCAGCGATTGGATGCAGGCGGAATTGAGACGACAACGCGCGCGACTGAAGGAGAAGGCGATGCCATTAGTAGTGCCGGTGAAGCGATAGATAATGGCTACGATATTATTATTGCCGCTGGTGGGGACGGAACGTTGAATGAGGTAATCAATGGTATGGCTGCTAAGGCGCATCGTCCGCCGCTCGGTATTATACCGCTCGGCACGACGAATGATTTTGCACGGGCATTGGGTATTCCTCGTCAATGGGAGGAAGCTTGCGACCTCATTGTGCGTCAGCAGACGATGCCGATTGATGTTGGTCAGGCGAATGATAAGTATTTTATTAATATTGCTGGGGGCGGCTCTCTTACGGAGCTCACGTATGAAGTGCCTAGCAAGCTGAAGACGCTAATGGGGCAGCTGGCTTATTATGTGAAGGGGCTGGAGAAGGTAGCTCGATTAGCTCCGACTGAGCTTCATTTTAATATTGAAGGGCACGGACAGTTCAGCGGTGAGTTCATGCTGTTCTTGGTTACGAATAGCAACTCAGTTGGCGGCTTTGAGAAGCTGGCACCAGATGCAGTCATTAACGATGGATTGCTGGATATTTTGATGATGAAAAAATGCAACTTGGCGGAGTTCCTGCGTATTGCTACGCTGGCATTGCGCGGGGAGCATTTGAATGATCCGCATATTGTTCATTTGCAATCAAAGCGCATTGAAGTGACGTCACCGGATTATGTTCAGTTGAATCTGGATGGTGAATTGGGCGGAACGCTGCCTACCGTATTCCAGGTGCTGCCGAGTCATTTGCATATTTTTGCAGATCCGACGGGGACTTCTTCGTATCGCTGATTGCCTGTATCGTGTGTAATGAATATGCCGAATGCAATGAACTAGAAGAGAGAGCGCGTCTACTTTTTGAAGTAGGCGTGTTTTTTGTGTGGGTGGCTTTAAGTGGATTAGCTAATGTTGATTATTTGAAGATGAAGTTGAAGTTGAAGTTGAATTTGAAGATCAAGATGAAGATGATGTTGAATTTGAAACTGGCGCTGACAGCTCGGACGCTGCTTCAATGAGGCTGTTTGATTAGTTGAAGTTGAAGCTCCGGCGCTTTTTCTATGAGGCTGTTTGATTTAATTGCTGCTTTTATTACTATTTAAATGTCCGATATCACTAAGTGTATGTTTGATAAACAATGGCTAGCATTGAATAAAAGGCAGCTAGTATACGAAGGCAGCAAGTTAAGGTATGATAGAAAGAACGGAACATGGCGGTCGATCTCACATGAAGTCCTAAGCTGATACAGCGAAGGATGGAGGAGATGGCCGCTTCTTGATGTTCATAGTCTCAATGGCTCGTTTGTAGTTTAGAAAAGTTGAGCGTATAGGAGTACAGCTATTTTTAGATAGACAAGGGTAAAGGTATAGCTGTTTGAAGAGTAGAAATCATCATTTATAGATAGATAAGGACAAATGTGCAGCTATTTTAAACGAAAAGCGTCATTTTGAGCTAAATATGGACAAAAGTGCAGTTATTTTTCTGGATATGGGCTTAAAATAGGAAATGGTACTAAAATAACTGTATTTTTGCCGATAATACCCCAAATGGGGATACTTTCAGATTAAATAACTGCATATTTGTCACATTCTAAACGAAGAGCCAAAATGGATCTTTGATAAAGATTGAGGACGAAGGGTCGGAGTCTTATGAAACACACAGACAGAAATGCATGTCGCTTCTGAGTGCGGTGTGAAATAAGATAGAGAAGTTAAAAGCTTTCATTATACGGATCTAGAAGTCAAAACAAGCCACATAGGGTTTGAAAAATGACAGAAATCGAAGTGCAGCCGTATATGCTTGTATAGTTGATACATTATGAATTTGATTCTAGATACCATGTATGTTTACAAATATTTATAAATAGAATGAATGAAGCAGCAGCTTGGAGGACGGTATGAACAATCAAGGCAAGAAGCCTGGCCAGTCAGGCAGAAGTGGTCAAGAGCAGGGTCGAGGCAAAGGAAGAATGCGTAATAACACGGGTAGAGGAAGATCCAAATCGAGTGCAGCTTCTAAGGCGGCATCAACGGCTCCTGTGCAAAAGAATGATGAGGTTACATTAGATATTATCGGCTTGACGCATGAGGGCGACGGTGTAGGGCGCGTTGAAGGCTTTACGCTGTTTGTAGAGGGTGCATTGCCAGGCGAACGTATTGTTGCGCATGTACTGAAAGTGAAGAAGCAGTACGGATATGCGAAGCTGAAACAGCGCCTTACAGATAGCGAGGACCGGGTAGAAGTGACAGGACGTCCTGAACACTATGGCGGCTGCCAGTTGGAGTACATGTCCTATGATGCGCAGCTGCGCTGGAAGCAGCAGCATGTGGTAGATGTATTGGAGCGGATTGGGAAATTTGAAGTGAGCAAGCGGAAAGAGGCGGGAACGTCAGTAGAAGGTGCGGCTAAGCTTGGAAAGGTGAATGAGAGTGAAGCTGGATCTGGAGCGGAAGAGTTAGAAGTGAACAGTGTGATTGCTGCAGAGGGAGCTGATATTTCTGCCGGGGCTTCTACAGAATCTGTTCAAGTCTTTCCTACGCTTGGGATGGACAATCCTTGGCGGTATCGCAACAAGGCGCAAATTCCGATTGGGAAAGATACGCGTACAGGTGAGCTGATCGGTGGTTATTTTGCGCGTGCTAGTCATCGTATTATTGATACCGATGCTTCGTTGATTCAACATGAAGCTATGGATGCAGCGATGAAGACGGTAAAGGATGTCGCTCGTCAATACGGTGTAGAGCCATATAATGAAGAGACGCATACAGGATTACTGCGCCATGTCGTTATTCGCTACGGTTTCCATACGAATGAAATGATGATCGTGCTTGTGACGAATGGTGAGCGATTGCCGCAAAAAGAAGTGATCGTTGATGCGCTTGTGGATCGTTTGCCGCAGTTGAAGAGCATTTGTCAAAATATCAATAGCAAGCAGACGAACGTTATTATGGGAGATAAGACGAAAGTGCTGTGGGGCAGTGAGACGATTACGGATTATATCGGAGATTTGCAGTTTGCGATCTCGGCACGTTCGTTCTATCAGGTGAACCCGGTACAGACCGAAGTTCTGTATGAGGAAGCAGTGAGGTTGGCGGGCTTGACCGGTCAGGAGACGGTCATCGACGCTTACTGCGGCATCGGCACGATCTCGCTCTTCCTCGCCCAGCGCGCGAAGCGCGTGCTAGGCGTTGAAATCGTCGAGGAAGCTATCGCCGATGCGCGCCGCAACGCGGCGCTGAACGGGATCACCAATGCCGAGTTCGCCGTTGGCGCCTCGGAAGTGGTAATCCCGCAATGGAAGTCGGCTGGTACTACCGCCGACGTGATCGTGGTCGATCCGCCCCGTAAGGGCTGCGACCAAGCACTGCTCGACACGATGCTTGAGATGCGCCCAGAGCGCATCGTCTACGTATCGTGCAACCCATCTACGCTTGCACGCGATCTGCGTGTGCTAGCGGACGGCGGCTACACGGTCAAGACGGTGCAGCCGGTGGATATGTTCCCACATACACCGCACGTGGAGTGTGTGTCGCTCCTTCAACTTAAGTAAGTAACAAAAACCCTTGATATATCGAGGGTTTTTCGTTTTTCTAATAAGCAATTACTTCCTTGAACTTAGTTTGGGTTACTCTACAGCCCGTGGTTTTGCGAAAAAACGTTTCTTATAGTATTCTTACCAGCATAGAAAGAGATGCCTGATCCCGCCCAAAGGACTGCTTCATTGTTTCTTACCTAACAGCCTGTAGATCGCCAGGCTAGATTCAATGCTACAAGGAGGCGCGCAATGTATCTAAATAAATTCATATTACCAATTGATGAAGAGTCCTCATTGATAGAACAAAAAATGGTACACAATGGTAGTAGCTTTGGGTATATCGACAATGCTTACCCATGTGGTATTTTCTCAAAAAATCAGTTCTCCGAATTGAATTTTTCAAAAGTCACCATTTTATATGGAGGTAATGGCTCGGGAAAAAGCACGCTGCTAAACCTCATAGCGAATAAATTGGAACTAAATCGTATTGCACCATACAATTCAAGCGAATTGTTTAATTTGTACGTTAAACATTGTAAATTTGAACTTGGATTTGACGATGAGGGATTTAAACATCGAATTCCAAATGGAAGCAGAATAATCACAAGTGATGATATCTTTGATTACATGCTTACAGTCCGCACAAACAACGATGAAATCTCTGATCGTGTAGAAAATATAAGATCCGAATGGGGAGATAAGAACGGAAGTCTTAAATACGGCCAAACCGTGAAAATGAATAGTATGGACGATTATGAAGCATTGAGGTTACAGGTGCTTTCAAGAAAAAAATCAATTTCACGTAGGGAGTTTATTCGCAGAGTCGCTGGTACTGAAGTTAAGCTGAATAGTAACGGAGAGACAGCCCTAAGTTATTTCAATTCCAAATTGAAAAATGACACCTTATATTGTTTGGATGAGCCGGAGAATAGTCTATCTCCTAAAATGCAGCTTGAACTTGTCAAAATTATAGAGGAAATGGCTCACTATTGCGGCTGTCAATTTATTATTGCAACTCACTCACCGTTTTTACTGGCAATGGAGTTTACTAAAATATATGATTTAGACACTAATCCAGTCGATATAAAGCAATGGTGGGAATTGGAGAATGCAAAAGTATACTTTGATTTTTTCAATAAGCATAAGAGGCTGTTTCTAGGGAATTGAACATTATGGGAAAGCCACAAATATAGGTAGTCAGATTTTTAAAATATAGGAGGAACTATGTCCTGGAGCAAATCGAAGAAACAATTGGAGAGCTTTCTTTATCCTGCGTTAAATGGGAAGGTCGAATACAGTGCAACTAGCTACTTTTATTTACCTGGGAAATCTGGAATTTGTTATATGACCGTAGATAAAAAGAACGTATTCAATATGAGTGATAGTTCCAGCTCAATCAGATGGTATCAGACGGAGCAAGAAATTAAAAATGATCCCAATATCGACATTCCTATCAGCAATGAAGAAATTGAAGCGATTAGAAAAGAGACCAAGGGGAGCGTTCCGGAGGATCGGCTAAAAGTAATTGTAAGAAATAGAAAAATAACGGAATATGCTAAGGAGCTGTTATCCGCACAGGCATCATTAAGTAAATCGAATTTTATCGTCGCAGCTAATAAGTTTCTATCTACTTCTATAGAGGAGAGCATAGAGAGCAATGATATTATGTTGAATATTTTAGCTTTGGTGGACAGAAGAGTTGGGAAAAAGCGAATTTTAAACATGTCCGAGAAGATGAAGTTAAAGCATCCTATTGTGCAGTATTTTTATGAACTACGTCGTCATTCCTAGACATATGGGGAAGTTGTCGCTTGTCATATGGACAGGCTAGGTACGCTTTACCTGGAAGAGCAGCGCCAAACCGCCGGATACGGTGCTGTACCGCGAAAGCCCCTTCTCACTGCCGAATGCGGCGGAGAGGAGGGGCTTTCGAATGTCGCGGTGAGAGAGGGGATTTGCTGTAAAATCTGCTTCTAGGCTAGTTTATCAGCCACCCATCGAACTGAAAACAGCACACCCTCTTCGGTATTGGACAGGCTGAATTTCGCCTGATGGATATTCAATGTGGTTTTGACTATATACAGCCCCAGACCACTGCCACCGGTTGTGCGGCTACGGGATTTCTCAATGCGGTAGAACGGCTTGAACAGCTTGGATATTTCGCTTGGCTCTATATATGCTCCGGTGTTCAGTACACGTAAGTGCACAAGTCCCGCATCGGCTTGCAGGGTGATCCGAATTTGCTCACCGCGTCGGGTATAGTGGACCGCATTGTTCATTATGTTGGAGACGGCCTTGGACAGAAGACTCTTGTCTCCTGTCATCCATAGGTCGGGAGCGAGATCGGCCTCCAGCCCAATGCCGTTCAGCTCGCATATGTACTGGATTTGTTCGGTTGCATCCTGAAGGAGTTCGGACATATCCACAGCAGCCATGCTCGGCTGAAAGTGATGGTTCTCCAGCCGCGAAATATCAAGAATTTCGTAGACCAACTTCTCCATCCCTTTCAGAATGTGATGGGATTGCGCCAAATATTTGTCCCGATTCCTATAAGGCCCCACATTGTGCAGCATCGCTTCAAGCTGTCCAGATACGGCTGTAATGGGCGTTTTTAACTCATGGGAGATCATGGCCATAAATTCCCGCCTTAATGCCTCCTCTTCCTCTTTCCGTTGAATATCATCTTTCAACTGCGCATTGGCCTCAGTAAGATCCTGCATGGCATACTGCAAATTCATGGAAAGCTCATTCAGTGAGCGGGAAATATCACCGATCTCATCACGGGAATCATGGCGGGAGCGCTCCGAGAAATCCAGTTGGGCCAGTCGCTTCGCTACTTGGCTGATGCCGATTAGCGGCCGGGCGATCAGGCGTGTGTAGATAAGTGCCCCCAGTACGGCAATCACCAGAATGATAAGTGCCATATACGGGAGGAGCCGCAGGAGCATTTGCATCGCTTCATCAATCGGCTGCAGAGAAGCTAGTACAGATAACGTATAACCGCTAGATTCGTATCCGGGCAAGGGTAGATTTGCATGGGATATCAACTCTGTACCCTTAGACGACGGTGCACTCAGATACTCTGGAGCAGAAATGAGGATAGTGGAAGCAACGTCCTTCTTTTGCGTGGTCGGTTTCCATACCTGACTCGGAAAGAGAGGAACTTTGGTGAAATGGACAGGGTACACCCATTTGCCCTCGCTATCTTGTACGGACAAGGAGGCATTGTAACGCAAGGAGAAGTTATCCAGCCGTTTGACAGCTTCTGTCCAGTCTTTTTGCGGGAAGGTTGCTAGCAAGCGAGTGATGCCCTGATTCAAGTCGTCGGATTTGTTCTGCAAATAAAAGGACGGCAAAATAAAATACAAAGTTATATACAACAATAGCGCGAAAGCAATAAGGACGAGATTGGTTAACACAAAAATTTTAAAAGCTATGCTTCTATACTTGCTCATGTCAGCCGCCCTTCCATCAAATAGCCGATACCTTTAATCGTTTCAATGCATGAGATTTTCATTTTTTTGCGAATGTTTTTAATATGGGCATCGACCAGACGCGTATCGCCGAAAAAGTCGTATCCCCATACGCGATCCAGAATCATCTCGCGGGTAATGGTTCTCCCTGCATTTTCAATTAGATAGGCAACGATTGAGAACTCACGGACGGTCAATTCAACCAACGCGTCATCGACAAAAGCCTTATAGCTGTCGCAATCCAGACGAATGCGGCCGTATAGCAATTCCCTCGGTTTCGATTCCGAGCGCGATCTTCGCAAGACTGCTTCGACCCTTTTGACCAGCACATTGAAGGAGAACGGCTTAGCAATATAATCATCGGCCAGAAGCTCGAAGGCCTGCAATTGATCCTTCTCCTCGCTTAAGGCAGTCATCATAATAATCGGTGTCTGGCTCTGATTGCGAATCATTCGGCAGATCGAGTATCCATCCATATTCGGCAGCATAACATCCAACAGCACAAGATCGAATGTGCCCTCGGTAAACTTCCGATATCCCTCAGCTCCGTCGCTAGCAACATCCACATCGTACCCCTGCACTTTTAGATATTCCGCGATCAATTCCTGAATATAGCGGTCGTCTTCAACGATTAATATGGCTTCAGACATAAGGCACCTTCTTTAATAGGGGATTTTATTTCCTGATCATACCATGTCGATATGAATTTTATATGAAAAAAGAGCCTTCCAATCATCTTCTTGTGAATTTCAAACGGTTTTCATACGGATTTCACATGGCCGCCGTAAGATGGGTTCCGAGGAGGGATGCCCATGAGGAACATAGTGAAAAAGATATTTTATCGGGAGACGAACATCGCCTTGTTATTTCTGGCGCCTAGTCTGGCCGGATTTGCCCTGTTCTATTTGCTGCCGTTTGGCGCCGGGTTTTATTACTCCTTGATGGACAGTCCCATACAAGGTTCGTTTGTTGGCTTGGCCAACTACAGGGAACTACTGCAGAGCGACTCCTTCCGCCTTGCCGCACAGAACTCAGGACTGTTCACCGTAATGGGCGTACCTCTCGTAATGGCGATCTCGCTGGCGCTGGCCTTGATGCTCGATCGCGCCTTGCCCTTGCGCAATTGGCTCAGGGCCACGTATGTGATGCCGCTTGTAGTGCCAGTGGCTTCGATTGTTCTGGTATGGCAGCTGTTGTTCGATAGCTCTGGCGCAGTCAATGCGCTCTTGACGCTATGGGGAGGCGCGGCTGCAGACTGGATGAACTCGCCTTGGGCTCGCGTCGTTGTGCTGCTGGTTTATCTGTGGAAGACGATTGGCTATAACATGATCCTGTTTCTGGCTGGATTGCAGAACATTCCGAAGGACTACTACGAGGCGGCCGCTCTGGATGGTGCCGGGCCGTTTCGGCAAATGTGGTCCATTACGCTGGTTTATTTGACGCCAACGACGTTTTTTGTGGCGATCATGTCGATCATTAGTTCATTCAAGGTGTTTCGGGAAACGTATCTGATTGCTGGAGATTATCCGCATGAAAGCATTTATTTTCTCCAGCATTACATGAATAACATGTTCCAGGCTCTGGATTACCAGAAGCTTACCTCTGCGTCCTTCCTGATGGCAGCGGCGATTATCCTTGTGGTCGTGATCCTGTTCCGTTTTGAACGGAAATTTCACGGAAGTGTGTCGTAATGGAGGGACGTATGAAGGAGTCGTTGAAAATAGGTGCGTGCTTCTCCGTTCTGCTCATCCTGGCATTGATTATGCTATTTCCGCTTGTGTTTACGGTCAGCAATTCCTTTATGACAGAAGGTGAAATCCGGTTTAATTACAGAATGGAAGAAACAGATGGCGGTTATGTCAATCTGAAATGGATTCCTGACTGGGTCAGTCTGGACCAGTACAAGGCGCTGTTGTTTGACCGCATGCAGTTCCTGATCATGTTCTGGAATTCCTTACTGCTGGTGGTTCCTATTGTGGTGGGGCAAGTCGTCGTGGCGACCATGGCGTCATTCGGGCTATCACAATTTCAATTTCGCGGTAGAGAAACGTTGTTTTTCCTTTACATAATAACAATGCTGATGCCTTTTCAAGTGACGTTGGTGCCGAATTATTTGGCTATGGACTGGCTTGGCTTGCTGGACAGCCGCGCGGCGATTATTCTTCCGAGCATCTTCTCTGCCTTCGGCGTCTTCCTGCTTCGGCAGTTCATGATCGGAATCCCACGCTCCTATGTGGAGGCCGCGAAAATCGACGGCGCCGGTTACTTGACCATCTTCGTGCATATCATTATTCCCATGTCACGTCCCGGCATTTCCGCGCTGGTTATTCTGACGTTCGTTGATTATTGGAATATGGTGGAGCAGCCGTTGATTTTCCTGCATGACGCGTTCAAGCAGCCGTTGTCCATTTATTTGTCCCGAGTTAATGAAGGGGAGCTTGGGCTGGCCTTTGCCGCAGCCGTGTTATATATGCTCCCGATGGTGTTCGTCTTCTTGTATGCAGAGAATGATCTGATTGAAGGCATTCAGTTATCGGGTGTGAAAGGGTAGAAAGGCAGGTTGAATGATGGAAATCGGGAATGTACTTCGCACCAAGCGTAAACGAAACATCCGCATCGCTGCAGCTCTGTTTTTCGGGCTGATGCTGCTGACAACCTTCTTCTCCAACACCATTCAGCAGTTAACGTATCCGAAAGTGCGAACCGAGAAGGCGGTGCATCAGCAGTTGAGTTATGTGATCAAAGGCGGAGGCACGTTGACGCCGCGAGAGATCAAATCGGTATATGATAACTCCGGTTGGAAAGTGGCGCTAATCGAAGTAGAGGTGGGGGATAAGGTGAAGAAAGGGCAAAGGTTGCTGACGCTTGATATAACCGAGGCCCGCAACGCGCTGCTCGATGAGGAGGCGCTATACAAGAAAAATCAACTGGGGTTGGAGACGTTGCAGACCAAGTATAAAGACGCCCACTACAATCCGTTGCCCGAAGTTAATCATCTTCAGGTTCGAACGGACATGGAAAATCTACAACTGGATATGCAAATTCAGGAACGAAAGTTGAGTCGTATGCGGGAAGCCTTAAATAAGCAGCAGTATGTAATTGCACCGCTCGATGGAATCGTGACCGAGGTGAATGCCGACCTTGGAGTGCCTGCAGCCGCGGGGAAGCCTGTCATCCAAATTGCGGATCTTAGCCAGGGTCTTGGTTGGACGCTGACGGTTGCGAACGAACAGGTTCGCGGACTAAAGATTGGCGAGGAGGTCGAGCTCTATGTGAATGGGAACCAGAGGGACTTGATTCGAGCTAGCGTGGCTGACATTAAGGATGCGGAAGCCACCGCGAATGCCGCAGCCGGGAGGCAGCTTTCCTTTCGGGTTAGCGCTGCGGGGCTGAAGGGGGGTGAAGCTGTAGGCATTCATTGGGAGCGAAAGTCCGAACTAGTGATGGCGACGGTGCCGAAAAAAGTCGTGCATAGCGATGCGAAAGGCGATTTTGTATACATCGTGGAAGAACGGAAGGGACCGCTGGGCAATACATTTATGATTCGGAAACGTTATATCAAGCTTGGAGATATGGATGAGCGGAACCAGGTGATATTGGACGGATTGATTGGGGAAGAGAAGATTGTGGCGGAAAGCAGCGAGCCTGTGAAAGATGGCGATCTAGTCAGAATGTAGGTGGAAGAAGAGGAGAGGAGTTTGTGAGATGAGAAGATGGACTTGGGGGATTGGATTGCTTGTGCTGGCTGTCGCTGTAACGGCTTGCTCGAGCTCGAATGATACTAATGAGATCGATGGGAATAAGACATCGAACGAATCAACCGGAGGGAAAACGGTTGTGACGATGGCTGTTATGCAGAAAGACCCGGGAGGGTGGCTGGAACAAGCCGAGAAAGCTTACGAAAAAAAGAATCCGAATGTGGATATCGTCATCAAGGAGTATGTGGCGTTGCCTGAACGATCCCCCGGTATGACTGTTAATTTAGAGGAAAAGGTTAATCCGGCTGACCTAGAGAAGTATCGGAACGCGATAAACACCGATCTCATGTCTGGCAAGGGAGCCGACATTATCTCTGTTAGTGAGCTGAATGTTGAGAAATATGCGGACAAGGGAGTGCTTGCCGACCTTAGAGCCCTGATGGAGAAGGACCCGGAATTTGACCCCACGAAACTGTTCATCAGTGTCATGGATGCAGCCAACGGAGGGGATAAGAAGGTGGTCGTACCGATCTGGTATGACATTCACATCGTGAGCAGTGCGCTGGAGCTGAGGCAATTGAAGGTGGAGGACGCAAGCTGGAAGTGGAGTAATCTGCTGCATCAGGGGGCGGAGCTGGCGAAGGATCTGCCGGGTGATCTGGAAATTATGGGGGGCGTTGCGCCCGCAGCGCTGCTGCGGAAGATCGTGATGTCCGACTATGGCCATTACATCAACCAGGAGGAGAAAAAGGCCAGCTTTAATACCGAGGAGTTTATCGGGCTATTGAATCAGTTGAAGGAACTGTATGGCACGGGAATGCTGTCCGACAACTATAACAAGTTTCTAGAAAACCGGGATATTTTTCGTGATCATTCGCTTTCCACTCCCCTGTTTGCTCTGGAGACATTGCAGTCCAAGCGGCAAATTTGGAATCCGCCTGGGAACGGCAAGCATTCGGGCTTACGCTTCTCATCCAACATGATGCTGGCGATCAACGCCAAATCCGGAGTGACCGAAGAAGCGTGGAAATTTATAAGCTATTTGCTATCGGAAAAGGCGCAGTCGAATCCCGGCATGTGGGTGGGGTTACCGATGAATAAAGCTGCCGTCGCCAGTAAGCTGAAGAAGAACGGATCGGGAATGATGGTGTTTGGAACCACGGGTAAATCGAGCGCAAACGCGAAGGAACCGGCAGAAGTCACGGCACAAGAGAAGGAACGACTGATGGCCTTCATCGGGCAACCAGGGTATTTCCATGGCAGCGATCCCCGATTGATGGACATCGTGGAAACCGAAACGGCCGCATTCTTTGCCGGAGAGAAAACAGCGGATACTGTGGCAAAGCTGATTCAGAATCGGGCCAAAACCTATTTGAACGAATAACGGCAACCGGATCGTCAGAAAAAGCCTGTTCGTGAGTTTATCCGTAGAACAGGCTTTGTTTCTGAATTGTGGAGGAGGATGCGAAAGTGGGAATGGTATGCGTCGAATGTACCGTGTTACTAAAATTGGAAGATAGCGAGTGAACCCAGGCCTTTTTTCTAGAATCTATCCTTTTCGTACGGGTGAAATTCTCCAATAGGCCATGCCTACAAACAAAATACCTCCGACCATATTGCCAAGAGTGACAGGCAGCATATTATGCAGCCAGCCTGCTAGATTAATGACTTCAGGATGATTAGGCAGCAGCATGGCTACGCTTAGCAGCGTCATATTAGCAACACTATGCTCATATCCGCTGCCGATAAAGGCGAACAAGCACCACCATATAGCGAACATTTTCGCTCCTTCGCTTTTCAAGCGCATACTCATCCAAATGGCCAAACAAACTAACCAATTACAAAGTATCCCTCGAAAAAATAATTCGCTAAATGGTGCCGTCATCTTCTTCGCAGCAGAATTGAAAATCAAATGATCGACTGGTGCGGCATCAAATAGTCCTGCTGCTTTTACCAATAACGCAACAATAATGGCTCCTAGCAAATTGCCGATAAAGACAACGACCCAATTAAATAACGTATCCTTTATTGTTGTTTTCCCTGCTAGCGTACTCACCGTATAAATCATGTTGTTGCCAGTAAACAATTCTGCCCCAGCCATAATAACTAAGGTCAGCGCGATCCCGAAGCTTGCTCCCATAATAAGTGATTGGAAGGGTGAGCCTGCCTGTGCAAGTGGTGCTCCAACCGAGAAAATTAGAATAATGCCTAATCCCACATAGGCTCCGGCTAATAAAGTGGCAATAAAATAACCGAAGGGCTGCTGCTTCATATAATCACGCTTTGCTGCACCTGCTTCAGCAATCGTTTCTACGTTTTGTTTGAACATGTACATTCCTCTTTCACGTAGGATTCAAAGTTCCTATCTTATCAAGCCTTATCAAACCTTATTAAGCCCCATCATTACCGCACAACGTTACACATAAATGTATACCTTGTCATCATCAATAGCAGTATCATACGTTGCTACATATCCGTCATCTGGCTCTTGAACCGCTCCATCGAGCAAGGAAACTTTGAAATCATGAAGGGGACAGTACACATACTCGCCAGAAACGATGCCTTCAGCAAGCGGCCCTTGTGTATGAGGACAAACCCCGCCAATGGCCTTAACACGGTCATCCAGCAAGCGAAAAACGGCAATTTTAACGCCATCTACCACGATTTCACGTCCAATTCGCTGCGGCATCTCATCAAAATAAGCGACAAATATTTTTTGCTTGAATGGTGTCATTGTCATGGTTATCCTCTCCCCACGGTAAAGAGCTCTTTCTCTCTGCGTTCATTTTCACGAATTGTTGTCCATGGATCATTGCGTTTGCCAGCGACTGCCTCATCGAGTTCAGCAAGCAAACCTTTGCACTGTTGCGGGTCTAGCAGGACAGATTTAATATGATCCAACCCAAGTCTCTCCACCCACGGCGCAGTACGTTCTGTATAGATGCCCGTTTTGCGATAGTATTGAATCATCGCTCCACAAAGATCAATTACCTCTTGCTCCGTCTCAACCGTAGTTAGCAGTTGTGCCTCTTTAATTTCGGTTCCACCATTTCCTCCGATATAAATTTGGAAGCCGTTCTCCAAGCCTATGACACCAAAATCTTTCACTCCACTTTCTACGCAGCTGCGAGGGCAAGCAGAAACGCCCATTTTAAACTTATGCGGGGTGTCGATATACTCGAATCGTTCCTCCAGTTTAATGCCTAGGCCCATGGAATCCTGTGTACCGAATCTGCAAAAATTAGCACCGACACAAGTTTTGACAGAGCGGACTGCTTTTGCATAGGCGGAAGCAGATGTCATATCTAGCTCCTCCCAAATATCAGGCAGATCTTCTTTCTTTACACCGAATAAGCCAATACGCTGACTGCCTGTTATTTTAACAAGTGGAACCTCATATTTATCTGCAACCTGTGCAATTTTCAACAATTGCTGTGCTGTTGTTTGTCCGCCGCGCATCCTAGGAATAACAGAGAAGCGACCATCCTTTTGAATATTACCATGCATCCGTTCATTAACAAAGCGAGATTCTTTTTCATCTGTATGTTCGTTGGGGAAGGTAACATGAAGGTAAAAATTGATGGCAGGACGACACTTGGAGCATCCCTCAGCGTTGCGGAAGTTTAGCTCCTGAAAGACCTCTTTCGTTGTCGTTAAGCCTTTTTCATGGATCTGTAGTACGATTTCGTCTCTCGTTAAATGCGTACAAGGACAAATACCCGTAGGTGCCGCTGTAACTTTATCTCCGATTACATGCGTTAGTAGTTCATTGATAGTGGTTTTACATTTACCACAGGAATTGCCTGCCTTCGTGCAGCGTGTAACCTCTGCAACAGATGTTAATTGCTGTGCATGAATCGCTTGAACAATGGTGCCCTTCGTCACACCATTACAGCCGCACACCGTATCTGCATCATCCCAATCTGCAACACTCATGCTTGCCCCACCATCTGCTGAAGCCAGCAGTGTCACAGGATTGAGGGTCGTAATATCAACCCCATCGCGCAGCATTTTATAGTATCGATTTTCCTCTGTCGTATCACCATAAAGCACGATGCCAACCACTTTATTATTTTGAATAAACAGCTTCTTATAGCTATTAGCCAAGCCATTATAGGCTTCGATCCCTTTAATATCATCACACTCATGGATAATTCCTGCTGAAAAAAGGTCACAACCAGATACCTTTAAAGAAGTGGAGACCGTGCTGCCTCGATAGCCTTCTGTTGCTCGATCTGTCAATCTATCCGCCAACACGTTTGCCTGTTCATAAAGAGGGGCTACAAGTCCATAGATTCTACGATTATGCTGGGCGCATTCACCTACTGCATAGACACCCTCAGCACTCGCCGCCATAAAGTCATCGACCACAATTCCGCGCTCAACGCTCAGACCAGCATCTTGGGCTAGCCCCGTTACGGGCCTAATGCCAACGGCCATCACAACTAAATCAGCTTCTAGCACACTGCCATCACTAAATTCGAGTGCTTCTACTTTTGTTGTCCCTCGTATTCGAGTAGTTTGCTTCTCCATTAAAAATTGGATGCCTTGCTGCTCCAAATCTTGTTGCAGCAGTCGTCCTGCTTGTTCATTTAGCTGGGTTTCCATTAGCCATTTTTCCAAATGTACAACCGTTACTTCCATGCCTTGATCGATTAAACCTTTGGCTGCTTCAAGACCTAACAATCCTCCGCCAATGACTGCTGCGCGTTTGCAGCTTTTCGCCTGCTCCATCATTTGTATCGTATCGTCAATCGTACGGAAGCCTACCACTTCTTGAAGCTGTGCACCCTCAATCGGTAAAATAAACGGTCTTGAGCCCGTAGCCATAATACATTTGTCATACTTTATACAGATGCCACTCGCTGTTGTTACTTGTTTGTTGTTTGTATCTATTCGTGCAGCAGGATCGTGGTGAATAAGCTGAATGTTATTATCCTTATACCATTGCATGGGGTGGGTAATAGTCTCATCGACCGTCATCTTGTTCTGCAATACATGGGATAACATAATGCGATTGTAGTTGGTGTATGGCTCTTCGCCTATTATTGTTATTTCATATTTGGTGGAGTTGCGTTCCAAGATTGCTTCAATCGTTCTTACGCCTGCCATGCCATTTCCGATTAACAGTAGTTTCTCTGTCCCCATAGCAATCCTCCTCATTGCGAAAACATTCACTTTAATCTGTGAAAAGTTTCACATTTGATAAGTTTATTTTATCATAAATTGGGAAATGGGTAAATTAGAAAGGTCATTGAATAATAAGAAAAGGCTTGAAATATAGTGACCGACACCCTACTTATGTGGAGTGTTGTAGCTAGAGAAGACAAATTCACTAGGTGTAAAGGTTGATCCGAGCTCCTTTTGCTCGTATTCCCATAATCCATGTTGGTTGCAATACGCATACAACTTTCCAGCGGACAGCTTGGGGAAGCGTACTTCTGCTGGTTGTTCAGGGTACAATTTGATAATCATCATTCTGTCGTACGAGCAATACGCTGCAAATGATATATAGTGGTCTTTGCTCATTTCGTGCGCCATTGTAACAAAGTAGTCATCCTCCAGTTCGAGAACCGTTATGTGATGATCAGCGTTATCCGGCTTTGGCAGCAGAGGCTCCAGCGTTCTGCCGCAGCATGAAAGGCCCGCAGCTCCCGTACTGGTCATTACATTGTCACAAGTTTGGCAGACGTAAAATTTCACGTTCACCATATTTCCTTTATCCTGCTCGTTAGGATCTAAGTTACCTAATAGAATTTGCTCGATATTTACCCCTAACACGTTGGATAGTTCTCCAAGTAAGGACACATCGGGGCAACCTAACCCCCGCTCCCATTTTGAAATCGTCTTATCACTAATATTCAAAAGATGGGCTAATTCACTTTGCGTCATCTTTTTCTCTTTACGAACGGTATAAATCAGTCCTCCGACCTTACGGCAATCCATATAGTACACCTCCTGTACATGAAGAGTAACAATTATTAGCAGCTCCTTCAATAAACGCTCCGTAGAGTTTACGAATCCAATCTGGATTCCTAACGATCCCGAAAGGTTATTTTAGGAAATGGGCCGAGAAGTTGCTTTGTTTCTCCATTTGTCATTTATAATGGTACAATCGGGTTACAATAGAAGAACAGAGATAGAGTAAGGAGTTGAGAGAGATGAAGTTAGTAGTAGAAACAATGGCGGCACGTTGGTACAAAGAGCAAATGGAGTTAGTAGAAGGTGACAACCTGCGGATTTTCGTAAAGATGGGTGGCTGCGGAAGTGTGTGCCCGGGATTATCACTTGGTGTTACGAAGGATGAACCTACAAGACCAGGACTTACCCATACGGTAGAGGGCATTCATTTCTATATGGAGGAAGATAATCTCTGGTATCTGGACAGCAAAGATCTAACCATTTCTTTCGATGAAAAGTTGGAAGAGATCCATATGATCGTTGGATAAATGGTTGACCGCGTAAATTGTATAGAGAGGTATTTGATATAATGGATAATTTTTGGCGTGATTTGCCACGACCTTTTTTTGTACTGGCCCCGATGGAGGATGTAACGGATGTTGTGTTTCGCCACGTCGTAAGTGAAGCAGCCAGACCGGATGTGTTTTTTACGGAGTTTGCGAATACGGAGAGCTATTGTCACCCAGAGGGGAACCATAGTGTGCGCGGGCGTTTGACTTTTACAGAGGATGAACAGCCGATTGTAGCGCATATTTGGGGAGATAAGCCGGAATTCTTTCGTCAAATGAGTATCGGCATGGCGAAAGCAGGGTTTAAAGGTATCGATATCAACATGGGTTGTCCTGTAGCGAATGTAGCTGGGAATGGGAAGGGAAGCGGACTGATCTGTCGTCCCGACGTTGCAGCGGATATTATCCAGGCCGCCAAAGCCGGGGGACTGCCCGTCAGTGTAAAAACAAGGCTCGGTTTCACAGCAGTAGATGAATGGCGCGACTGGTTAACCCATGTTCTAAAACAGGACATTGTGAATTTGTCCATTCATCTGCGGACTAGAGAGGAAATGAGCAAAGTAGACGCTCACTGGGAGCTGATTCCCGAGATTAAGAAACTTCGTGATGAGGTGGCACCAGATACACTGCTAACGATTAACGGGGATATTCCAGATCGTCAGACGGGATTGCAGCTCGCTGAAAAATACGGTGTAGATGGAGTCATGATTGGGCGTGGTATTTTCCAGAATCCGTTTGCGTTTGAGAAGGAGCCGAAGGAACACAGCAGTAAGGAATTGCTGGATCTGCTGCGGCTGCATCTGGATCTCCATGATCACTATTCAGCACTGATTCCACGTTCGTTCAGCGCTCTTACGCGCTTCTTCAAAATCTATGTCCGTGGATTCCGAGGAGCAGGTGAATTGAGAAATAGCTTAATGAATGCCAAGTCGACGAGTGAAGCACGTGCCTTGCTCGATGAATTTGTGGTGGAGGAACAGTAAAGGTTCATACTGTAGACTTAGGAGGGAGGCGTTTAGCCTCTCTCTTTTTATTTTTTTGGCGACAGGGTTATAAAAGGTTTAGGGTGCTAGTTTTAGAAAAATGCGAGCAAGTATATTAAAATGACAGGCAATCATACAACAGGAGATGACTTAGCATGAACAAACTGGTTATACTATTCATTGCGGCAGTAACTATACTGACTGCTTGTAGTAATCAAGCAGATATCAGCAATCCGTACAGACAGAAGCCGTGCAAGAAAAGAAACCACTTACAAAAGAAAATACGAACTATGATGAATGGTCTACATTACCTGAGTATGACACTATTCGCTTTTAAATGATTCATATGGATGGGGATGGGCTAATTTTCAATGATATTTTGGAAAGTAAATAGAAGGGGGAAATGAATATGACAACGAGTCCAAGCAGCAGTAAAAAGGAATTATCGCTAGAACAACAAGAGGAACTACTTAAAATATTAAAAGCACGATTTGAGAAAAATATGGACCGCCATTCAGACCTTGAATGGACTAACGTTCAAGCGAAGCTCGAAGCTAATTCTGACAAACTGTGGTCGCTCTATGAGATGGAGAAGACGGAAGGCGAACCGGATGTTGTTGGTTATGATGAGCAATCAGGCGAATACATTTTCTATGATTGTTCAGCGGAAAGTCCTAAGGGGCGCAGAAGTGTTTGTTACGATCATGAAGCATTGGAGTCCAGAAAGCAGCACAAACCAGAAAATAGCGCCATAAATATGGCGGCTGACATGGGCATTGAACTGTTAACGGAAGAACAATACCGAGAGCTTCAGAAGCTTGGGGAGTTCGATAAAAAAACATCGAGTTGGGTGCAAACACCGGCCGCTATTAGAAAGCTTGGCGGGGCTATTTTTTGCGATCGACGTTATGATATGGTCTTTGTGTACCATAATGGAGCAGAATCGTATTATGCGGCTAGAGGATTCCGTGGCTCACTAAGGGTATAAATAATGGACAAAAGGTAAAGATGGACGTAGCCCTTCAAGTAGTAACAGATTGACTTGGATGTGATGCGATCTATGCTTCGTGGGGAATTGGGTGCTTACACGTAAGGTTGGGCCTGATCAATCCTGCCTAATTAAATATAAATCCCTAACCATATTTATAATGGGTTAGGGATTTTGCTTTTAGTATGTAATTCATAGTATGCAAGTATTCCACTTTTCATTGCCGTAACGCCTATTTTTATAGTTATCAATTTTCCATGTATCGGCCTTTCTCAATAACACAAACAGATATTCATCATCAAAGTTAGTTTCTGTTTTGATATAAACTTCTGCACGGTTTTTATTCTTACGTTCAACACTTGTTTCAATAGGGTGCTCTATCCCATTGAATTTCACCGGGAAACCAAAGCTCTGTCTGCTTGTACCGCCATACACCCTCTTTTTGTCGGTGCAGTATTCAACAAAAATAGGGCTGATTAGCCCCGAAAATTCTTCATGCCAATCTGTTCGTGTTACAAAATGATATTCATCACCGGTATATTTTTCTCTTAATTCAGCTTCTTCTTGTGTAAACTGCTTATAAATGCGATCTTCGATGACGTTCCATTTTGATCCGTATTCTTGGACGATATTAACTAAATGTTTGTTCAACTCTTGATTATCCATGGCTTAACACCTCTAATAGTGTGAAATTAGGCTATTACGTGTCCGATAATTGATTTTAATACGCTTGCTGACAAATGGATTAGCCGTAATAAGACTTATGGCCTCTTCCATAGTTTCTCATATATGAAGTAATAACTTCAATTTATATATAGTAGAGAATCAAAATGAAGTAGGAGATGATGGGATATGGCTAATACGATATATGTAAATGTGCGACATTGGCTATTTTGGTATGGAGTATATGGATTCTGTGAAAAAAGTTGTAATGATGAAATTGTATTATATTTAGATGAAGAAAAAACCAACTTTTTAGGACATTTTGATTTATTGACTCAACCTTGTCTCCTTAATTTATTAAACAATGAAATTGATAAAAATAATGTAGATAAAGATTTTTGTGACGGAATTAATAGCTTTATTAGAGGTAGCAAAGATGTTGATTATAGTTATATATATCCGAGGAACGAAGAAGAAATCGTATATCAAGTTAATCACGCTGCTCCAATAAATGATAAAGGACATAAGCCTACTTACATTTATGTATATTCAAAGCTGTCTCAAGAGTGGGATAAAATGAGTGTAGAGAGAATAGTCAGAATATTAGCTAATGATTTCTTTCACATGAACATTGAAAAAGTGGAATTTTTAGAAACTCCGACACTTGAAGAGACGAAAATATCATATGAAAATGATTATGAACCTTACATATAAAATTCGAGCAAGGAGCTGTAATTTAAAAGGTAGCCCCAGTCTGATTGCTTCAAAAAGGTGCAGGCTAGGGGGGCCTTTTTGTATAATAGGGAAAGCAGAGTAAGGATTACATGAGTCATAAAATCAATGGTTATAATCTTAATAGAAACCTTCAAGGAAAGAAGTGATATATGATGAATTTTGAAACGGTGATTCAAGAGCTTGAAGCGCTCGGTAAAGAACGAACGAAGAAAATATATATGTCTAGTGGTGCGCACGAGCCGCTTTTTGGTGTGGCTACAGGCCAAATGAAGCCAATTGCGAAGAAGATCAAGATCAATCAAGAGTTGGCTGAGCAGCTTTATGCCACAGGGAATTATGACGCTATGTACTTTGCTGGCATAATTGCAGATCCGAAAGCAATGACGAAGGCGGATTTTGATCGGTGGATGGATACGGCTTACTTCTATATGCTTTCCGATTATGTGGTTGCGGTAACGTTGGCTGAAGCAGATATTGCACAGGAAGTGGCAGATGATTGGATTACAAGTGGCGAGGAGCTCAAAATGTCAGCAGGCTGGAGCTGCTACTGCTGGTTGTTGGGCAATCGCAAAGACCATGAGTTTTCGGAAAGCAAAATCGCTAGCATGCTTGAAACGGTGAAAAATACGATTTATGATGCTCCTGAAAGAACGAAGTATTCTATGAATAATTTCCTGTATACGGTAGCAACTTCCTACATGCCACTTCACGATCTGGCGGTTCAAACTGCGAAGGCAGTAGGCTCGCTCGAAGTCCAAACAGAGAAAGGAAAAAGCAAGTTTATTAACGCGTCCGAAAATATTCAAAAGGCAATTGATAAAGGACAGGTTGGCTTTAAGCGTAAGCATGTAAGGTGTTAGTCCCTTATTTGTTAAGCTTCCCATATCAACCTTGTGAAGAGTAATATGAATTACGGAATGCGCGATGTGGATGGTTCGACATCAAAAGAACAGTGTGACTTATAAAGTAGTAAGCACGTATAGTAGCTTAGTTTAGAAGAGTGACGAGGGAACACACAATGCCTAAAAACGATAATATGCTCGCCATCCTATGGATGTTGAACGCTGGCGGAAAAATAACTGCAAAGCAAATAGCAGAAAAGTTAGAAATCAACATAAGGACCGTATATCGGTATATAGACGCCTTGTGTGCCAGTGGAGTGCCTATTATATCCGACGCAGGTCATCATGGCGGATATAGCTTGCTGAATCATTTCATTAAAGCGCCGCTAATATTTGATATGGATGAGAAGAAGGCGCTCCTTCATGCTGCTGTTTTTGCAAAAGAAGCGGGATATCCTCTGAGTGATGCATTAGAAAATGCGACATCAAAGTTGAAAATGTATTCCAATCAGGAGCAAGAAGCTAACCTTAGTCGTCAATTAACAGGATTTGAAGTTATCAATCGTACGGCAGCTCTTCCTTCTGTTCAGACGATATTGGCAGAATTGGAGCAGGCTGTAGCAAGCGAGTTTTCTGTAGAAATGGAATATCGAACAAACCGTGAAGAGCAACCGAAGCACAGGTTGGTAGATCCTTATGGAATGGTTTACTGGAACGATAAATGGTATACGGTTGCCTTTTGCCACCTTAGAAATGAGATTCGCTGCTTTCGCATAGACCGTATTCAACAAATCAAGCGTACTCAACATCTATTTGAGCGTCCTGATACTTTTTCGGCCCGTGAATTTTTTATGCAAAATTTGCTGCATGATGCAGCGGGCAAGAATGGTTTAGTTGCTGTAACTATCGGAGGCAGACCAGAAGCATTGGATGATCTATGCCTACATTGGTACTTGGGACATCATCTGAAAGATCGAACATCCAATCAAGCAACCTTTATACTTGAGGAAGAAGCCAGCCATAGCTATATCCCTTATTTACTACTACCCTATGGGAAATCCATTCAAGTCATCGAACCTCAAAGTGTGAAGGATGCACTTCTTGCAGTGGTGTCGGAATTAATGGAACATTATCAACTTTAACAGCTTCACTGACAGCAGTTGTCAGTGGAGCTATTTTATTATGGAGATAATCAATGATTAACGATGAATAGCAAGTTGATAGTATTCAACGGATAGTGAACTATGGGGGGATTTACTTAATGAATCATACGGTATATCTATATGTTTTTGACACAATGGCAGATTGGGAAATAGGTTACTTAACTGCGGAGTTGAACTCGGGAAGATATTTTAAGAAAGGCCTGTCCCCATGCAAAATCGTTACGGTAGGAATGGAAAAGACCCCTATAACGACTATGGGCGGATTGAAAATACAGCCTGACCTTCAACTGGATGATTGCAGCATTGAGAGCATAGATGCATTGATTTTACCTGGTGGAGATACGTGGACGGAAGCCATTCACCAACCCATTTTAAAAATGGCAGCGAGCTGTTTAAATGAGGGGAAGTTGGTGGCAGCGATTTGTGGTGCTACCATGGGACTTGCTCAGGCAGAATTGCTACATTCACGTTGGCATACAAGCAATGATCTGGAGTACCTTAAAATGATCTGCCCTGCTTATACGGGCGAAGCGTATTACAAAAAGGAATCTGCGGTAACGGATGGAGCTTTGATTACTGCATCTGGAGTAGCTCCGTTGGAATTTACGGTACAAGTCCTGAGGGCCTTGAATGTGTTCTCCGCAAAAACTTTAGATGCCTGGTATCGTCTTCATAAGACTCATGAACCTCAATATTATTATGAGTTGATGGATTCAATCCAATGAGTGTATAAGCTGAGCAATAAGCATGTGGGAGCAGGTGGAGTAAACGTAAAGGACGTAGTCGCAAGTGGAGTGGATTGATTGGATATTGAAAAGTTATGGGGGATTTTAGGTTCCTACTGTTACCTTTACATAGGCGAGTGCATAGGATGAGGGTAAACAATGCATTCATGAGAGGAACATGAACATGAGTATGAATTTGTACTGTAAGTCATGCAATAGCTATCAATGGCACAGTCCAAGCATGCCTAACAACGGGAATAACCAACATTCTATGTATAATTGGTATCCTCATCAATATAATTGGAACCCTAGCCAGCACGTCAATGATAGACTGATTCAGTTAAAGGATTATGGCCCAAATCCATTTGTCGTGAATATGGATCAAGCTGCTGAGCAGAATCGTAATTATCGTACGATTCTATGGACGGGTAATCATCTGCAAGTCGCTTTGATGAGCATTAATGTTGGAGATGATATCGGTCTGGAAGTTCACCCTGGCACGGATCAGTTCATACGGATTGAAGATGGTGAAGGGCTCGTACGGATGGGCGATAGGCAAGATAATTTGACGATTGAACAAAGAGTCAATGATGATACTGCGATTATGGTCCCTGCTGGAACCTGGCATAATATTATTAATACAGGTAGAGAACCACTCAAGCTCTACACCATTTATGCCCCGCCAGAGCATCCATTTGGCACCATTCAAGAAACAAAAGCGATTGCAATGGCTGCTGAATAAACGGCTTTACTGTATTTTGCTAGCAGATGAAGAAGAGTTTAATCGAGGGGTGCAAGTGAACAATTAGATTGCAAGACGCGGAATTGTGTTTCCGTGTCTTTTTACATTCTCGGTCCGGCTTCGTTCAAGCTAGGATACGTCATTCTGCGCCTCTTTCCAACTTATATACCTGCATTATTGTCACAATTTAAACGAAAAAGAACAAATACATACCATAAAATCACAACCAACAAAGTGTGTTAAATGTATCGGAATGGAGACAGAGGGATGAAGAAAAACATTTACTTTAACCATGACGGCAGCGTTGATGATTTAACTTCATTGTTCTTGCTGCTGCAAATGGACAATGTAAATTTGACGGGGGTCTCGGTGATTCCAGCGGATAGCTACTTAGAGCCAGCTATGTTGGCAAGTCGCAAAATTATTGACCGCTTCGGCAGTGGCAGAAACTTGGAGGTTGCAGCGTCTAATTCCCGAGGGAAAAATCCTTTTCCGAAAGAATGGCGTATGCATGCTTTCTATGTTGAGGCACTTCCGCTGTTGAATGAGTCAGGCAAAATTGTTACTCCTGTAGCTGATAAGCCAGCACATCTGCACCTTATTGATACGCTGCGTGCAACGGAAGGAAAGACGACCTTGCTGTTTACAGGTCCGCTAACTGACCTTTCTCGCGCTTTAGAGATCGATCCTACCATTGAAGAGAAAATAGAGTGCCTTGTATGGATGGGCGGAACGTTCCGTGAAGAAGGCAATGTGGAGGAGCCTGAGCATGATGGGACAGCAGAGTGGAATGTTTATTGGGACCCTGAGGCTGCTGCGCGGGTATGGGGGAGCGGAATTGAAATTGTTCTCGTCGCATTGGAAAGTACAAATCAAGTGCCCTTGACTTTAGATATTCGTCAGCGTTGGGCGAAGGGGCGTAAGCATGTTGGATTAGATTTCCTTGGACAAAGCTATGCGATCGTTCCGCCGCTAGTTCACTTCGAAACGAATTCGACGTATTACTTGTGGGATGTATTAACGACAGCGTTTATCGGTAAACGCGATTTGGTAAAAGTGCAGCCGATAAATAGCATTGTTATAACGGAAGGTGCAGGCCAAGGTCGGACGGTTGCAACGGATGTAGGCCATCCGGTACAGGTCGTTTATGATGTAGATCGTGAGGCGTTTTTTGATTATATTACAGAGCTGGCGAAGAGAGCGGAGGTACGTATTTTTTGAAAATAGAGAAAAAGCGATGCGGTCGCTTAAAAAAAGAAATTACATTGTCGTTTTACAATTTTGTTCGCACTGCGCATACAATCGACTCCATCCATCTTCTTAGCCTCCCGATTTTGAATGAAAACGAAGGAAGCCAAATGAAGCCATCTTTGCCTAAGGAAGTTATCCATGTATTGCGAATATTGCCAGCATGAATAATGAATAATAATGAGACGAAACCGTTGTGTCATGTGGAAGCGAATTGCAAGTGTAAGAGGCAGAGCAGCAAAAGCAGCAGAAGAAGCAGAAAAAGTAACAGAAGTATATAGAAGTAACAGCATAGGAACAAGAATAGCATTTACAGTAGAACACCGAAGGAAAGTGGGAACATACAAGACAATGAGATTCTTGGGCATGGGCAACTTATTTATATACAGCATCATTATTGGTGGAATTACGGGAGTACTGACATGGAGCTTCTTAGCAGTCGTTTCATTTACCACTCATCTTATTTGGACGGATATACCGAATATGCTGAATATGAAATTCTGGACTGTACTTGTCTGTCTGGTCGGAGGTATTTTGGTCGGGTTATGTCAAAAATATTTTGGCAATTACCCCCGTACGATGGATGCTGTACTTGCTGAATTCAAGTCAACGAACCGAATTGATTATCGCTCTTTATATAAAAGTGTCATCACTGCGATATGTGTTCTTTCTTTTGGAGCCAGTCTTGGTCCTGAGGCGGCGTTGGTAGGTATTGTGGGAGGGCTTGCTACATGGGCAGGAGAAGCCATTAAATCTTTTGTTAAGAAAAGAACAGTTTTGAATGAACATGGGGAATTTGTAATTGAGTATAGTGTGGAAGCGGCAGTGGGCATGATTTTTAGGGCACCGCTGTTCGGTGCTTATACGTTACTGGAAGATAGTAAAGATTCAAAGCGCGTCAAATGGATGAAGACTCTCGTTTATGTCGTGACTACGATCGCAGGCTTTTTTGTATTTATGCTGCTTTCTAAAATAGACAACAGGCAGTTGTCGCTTGCGGATTTTGGCCCTGCAGCAGTTGGGATGAATGAATTAATGGCGACAATCCCACTAATTCTAGTAGGTGTATTACTTGCGAAAGTATATAAATATTTCGGACATATTCTACATAAGGGTCTCAAGCCACTGGAGCATTATAAGGTCATAAAAGCGGTAATCGGCGGATTGATACTAGGAACAATCGGAACCTTACTCCCACTCACGTTATTTTCAGGGGAGCATCAGTTGAACATATTAGCGGCAGAGTGGACTCAGATGTCTGCTTATTTATTAATAGGTATTGGGATAGCAAAGTTATTTGTGACCGAAGCTTGCTTAGTTTCAGGATGGCGTGGAGGACATATCTTTCCGATTATTTTTGCGGGGGTAAGTATAGGTTATGGAATTGCGATGTTATTTCCGCTCGATCCTGTAACGTCGATTACGATCGTTACGACTGCGTTAACAAGTGCCGTGCTGAAAAAGCCAATCGCGGTTATCCTCCTCTTTATGCTGCTGTTCCCGCTAAAGCTAATACTGCTAATGGTAGCGGCAGCTTATTTGCCGAAGTATATGGCGAAGTTGACTTGGAATAAATCTGAAGCTTCTTGATGTAAACTGCTTATCCAATAAAAAGAGCCGTGCACGAACACGACTCCTAACCGTTATCTGCTTATTGAGCGTTTGGCTGCAAGAGTGAGATAAGAGATCGATATAGACTGAAACTATAGACTGCGACTATAGATCGTCCCTCTTGGTAGGCGGTCTATTTTGGTTTAGTAAAGAGCTTACACCAACACATCAAAATGTTTGCTGGCATCGAAGGTGATAAACTCCTTTTCCTGACTCACTCGACTTACCAAATCTGGATTGGCAAGGAAAGGACGTCCAAATGCGGCGGCATCAATGGTTCCAGTATGTATAGCCTGTTCGGCAAGCTCGGGATTCAAGTTTCCAACCCCTATAATGCTGCCGTCCCAATATGTACGGACAATCTCATGCAGGGTCAGGCCATCGGCAACGACTTGACTATAGTCCATCGTAGAAGGATGGATCATCGTTAATCCACTCTCCTTAAATGCTTCCACAAACGTGCGGACAGCCGCATCGGGATCTTCCCACATATAGTCACGCGCATCATCTTTGAAGGCAGAGAAGCGCATAATGGTCCGATCGGCACCAATTTCGGCTATAACGGCCTTCGTCACTTCTTTCATAAAGGTTAGGCGCTGGCGTAAGTCACCGCCGTATTGATCTTGACGGTGGTTCGATAGCTCGGAATTGAATTGGTCAATCAAATATCCATGCGCGCCATGAATTTCAACACCGTCAAAGCCAGCGCTACTAGCATTGTGTGCCGCCGACGCATATTGCTGAATGACTTCTTCAATGTCAGCTGCTGACATTTCTTCTGGGATATCGTATGGCTTACCGATCCTATGAACATGGCCGTTCGCTTGGATAGCAGAAGGTGCTTGCGGCGGAAGGCCGCCTGCAATCTCATGATGCGTAAGTCTTCCCACATGCCAGAGTTGCGCAATAATCGTTCCACCTGCTTGATGGACGGCATCGGTTACTTTTGACCAACCTTTTATTTGATCCTCTGTATACAAACCAGGTAAACCAATCGTACCCTTTGCACGAGGGCTGATCGTAATGCCTTCTGAAATAATGAGGCCAACACCATCAGCCGCTCGTGTGCGGTAATATTCGACCACATCGAGGCCGACAACTCCTGTTTCACGATCGGCAAAGCAGCGTGTCATTGGTGCCATAACAATTCGGTTGCGAAGATTCCATGCTCCCATTTCAATCGGCTGCAGTAATTGCGCTTTTCCTATACTCATAAAGGTATTCCTCCCATTTTAATAGTCTGTCTTTGCTTTATCGTTTCTTACGACTCCGTTTCCTTATGATTTATGGTAAAGGATCAGCATTTCATTTTACAGGTGACATTGAAGGAATTATGCTATAGTGAATTTGAAATTCAAGTTTTTAGGAAGATATTTCTTTTAAAATTAAAGGGGTGTTTTCGAATGGATCAAGTGGACAAGGAAATTGTCATGATCTTGCAGGAACAGGCACGCATTTCGATGACGGAATTAGGGAAAATGATCGGCTTGTCCCAACCCGCAGCTACCGAGAGGGTTCGCAGGATGGAGGAGAAAGGCGTCATTACCCGATATCGAGCTGTTGTTTCTCCAGAGAAGATGCATAAATGCATTAGTGCCTACCTGCTTTTTCATACGAAGCGCTGTGAGAAGTTTGTTGAATTTTGCAAGGAATATCCCGATGTTATGGAACTGCACAGAATAAGCGGACAATATAACTATTTGCTAAAAGTCGTCACCGATACGATGGAGACATTGGAGGCATTTATTAATGCTAGTGGAGAGCACGGAGATTCCACCACATTAATTGTTATGTCGTCGTTAATCGATCAGAAAAGTATCATTCCTACGATCCAAGAGGAATAAGTCTGTGTAGAGGATTTATGCATTCATTTATCGAGTAAGTCTAACAAGATAAACCAACATGAGTGAGGATGAGATTGTGATACTTATAAAAGAACGTAATGAATGGTTGGCTAGTCGATTGATTAGGAGCAGCAGTGATATGATGTTTGCAGGAGTCGTTGCTGGTAATAATCCCGGAGTAGTATGGGCCGATGATGCGTCAAATCCTTCATCCGCGTTAGTGTGGTCCAGTGGATTGGGATGCTTTACGTTCATGGGCAATGCTAGCAATATGGCTTTCCATTCATCTTTGGCGAAGTTAATAGAGGATGAAGTTATACCATTTTTACAAAAGAAAGATACTTCTTACTTTGAGTTTTCAGTAGATTCGGAGGATTGGTATCCCGCAATCCATCAGCATATTGGGAATCGTAAAATAGATGAGAGTTATCAGTATGTGTATAAGTCTGTTATTTCGCAAAATAGTCATGTGCCTTACGATGATAAAATAGGCTTATTTAAGGTTGTAGAGATAGATGAAGCGATGCTCGAGCTAGATAAGCGTGAAATTAAAAATGCAAATTTCTTAGTGAATTACATCGAGCAATATTGGGGAACGCTGAGCAATTATATAGGGAAGGGTTATGGATATGCAGCACTTTCCGAATCCAACGAAGTAGCAAGCATCGCGGTATCCTCTGCTAAGTTTCAATCGACACACACGATTGGCGTAGAGACATTGGAGTCTTACCAGAAACAAGGATTGTCCAGCGGATTGGTGACACGTCTGCTGCAAAAGTTCGATGAACAGCGGATTAGCGCATGGTGGGATTGCATGGAGAGTAATATTGCCTCGCAAAAAACGGCGGAGAAGGCAGGGTTAGAGCGCTCGCATCGCTATAAGATTAATTGGTTCCATTTTTAGGATGAACGAAGCCAGTAGAATGCTGCCACTAAGTAACATCAAATAACACGACTGGACACTAGTGCGTTCTACTAAATAACACCGAGTAATACGAAACAACACCAACAAGCACAAAAGTGTGCTACCGAGTAGCACGATCCAACACCAACAAGCACAAAAGTGTGCTACCGAGTAGCACGATCCAACACCAACAAGCACAAAAGTGTGCTACCGAGTAGCACGATCCAACACCACCGAGCACAAAAGTGTGCTATCAAGTAGCACGATCCAACGCTAACGGGTGCCACAGCGGCTATTTAGCTGATTTGAACTTGTTTTGAAATGTAACGGTCGTCAGAGAGCTTATTTTCCAAATAGATCGATGTTTTTCGCTATAATCACTACAATAAGCTCTCTCAAGATCGTTAGCATTCTAATATGCACAATTTTGAGGAAATAGCCTCAATGGCGTCCGTTAGAGTGAAGTCAAGGCATGAATACAGGTTCCGCGCAGACCCCCAGCGGCGAATCGCCAAACGACCAAATAGTCCCTGCCCTTAGAGAGAACGGGAACTATTTGTTGGTTGCGATGTCTCCTTCTATCCAATACCAATATTCATTAATAGACGGGACTGGGTACGTAACATCCTGGAAATGGGTTGATGTCTTGGATCGCAGCAAACGGGTATTGTTTGGCTGCAAATTGATTCTGGTATAAGTACTCTTGAATAATGACTGTACCATTGCTAATGCTGCATAACAGTCCGCTCACACCTTGCCCATTTGCCAAAGATACACCTACTGGCTGACCTTGTAACTGAATCGCTTTTTGATACCAAGGCGGCATTTGTCTCACCTCCTTAGGCATTGTATGCAAATGATGCAGGCTGGTGCAGTGACTTTGCTGATCTTGGCGTCATTAGAAGAACTGGGAATAGACGAGTTGAGGGTAGATAGGGGGAATTGTGATGGTGAAGTGTAATTCGACTGAACAGGATGAGCATGTAGAAGAACAAGCCGTATCCTATTCGGACACGGACAATCAGGAGAAAGATGCTAATCATTCGGTAAATATAGATGGACATTTTCGTACCCAGGTTGGGGTGGTGGGAGCAGGACCTGCGGGTCTCGTTCTTGCACTCTTGTTACAGCAGGCAGGTATTTCATGCATCGTTCTGGAACGCCAAACAAGGGAGTATGCGGAGACACGTGCGAGAGCAGGATTTCTGGAACATCGTATTGTGGAATTTCTGCGCAGGAACGGATTTTCTAACGGCTTGGATCTGCACGGTGTACAACATACGACTTGTGAATTCCGATTAGAGGGGCGGCAGTACATCGTTCCGTACGGGGAAATGGCAGGCTGTGCTCATACGGTCTATCCGCAGCAATTCGTGGTCAGCGATCTCATTGAGCTGTTTATGACGCGTGGTGGTACGATTTTGTTTTCTCATCCGGTTATTAAGATCGAAGGGCTTCAGGATGATACAGCGGTCATTCATTGTCAGTCGCATAGTCTGTTGGAGCATTCGCCTGCCCAGAAACAAGTGGAATGCGACTTTGTTGCGGGGTGTGATGGGTACCATGGTATTGCCCGAGCTTCTATTCCATCCGATCATTTTTCTACGATAACGAAGCAGTATGGCATTGGATGGCTTGCGCTGTTGGCCGAAGTCCCATCTTCGACGGAACGAGTGATCTATGCGCTGCATGAATCAGGCTTCGCGGGTCAAATGCCGCGTACACCACAAGTGACTCGCTATTATTTGGAATGTTCCCCACGCGATAAAGAATCCGATTGGCCCGAAGAGCGTATATGGAGCGAGCTTCGCAAGCGTATGGCTGTGGATGGTCAAGGTGATGATGAACACATTCCCGGCAAAATTATTGAGCGTCGAGTACTTGAAATGCGCAGTGTTGTTACGGAAACGATGCAGTACGGCAACCTATTTCTAGCTGGTGATGCTGCCCATATTATTACGCCAGTTGGGGCCAAAGGGATGAATCTTGCTATTGCCGATTCTGAGTTTCTGGCGGAAGCTTTTATTACCTATTACGGTGAAGGAGACGGAACGCAGCTAAGTAAGTATACGGAAATGCGATTGCCTCATGTGTGGCAGACGATTGAGTTCTCGGATTGGATGCTGCGCTTGATTCATGATTTGGATGAAAGCGGGAGTCGCACTTATTCAGATCGTTTGCGAAGGGCGAGACTTGAGCGTCTGTGTAGGCAAGGTGATTATGCGAACACATTTGCAGCGCATTATGCAGGTAAGTAGGGCATAAGAGCAAAGCAAGTAGAGATCAGGGGGCATTGAGATGAATCAAGGTTGGCAAATCGACACAGATGAAAAAAGACGAAATGTACTAACGAGTGTGCGAAATGTTGCTTTGGCGGCCGTACAGCACTATGATCTAGCGTGGACACGAATTGAGTTTAATAAATTATCAGATACGATTACGTTTAAAATTGAAACCGAGCAGGAAGAGAGCTTCTTGCTGCGCATTCATAACCATAGTAGAGCAAAAGCAGAAATTCGTGCTGAGATGATGCTGCTTCAGGCACTGGGCAGTCGTGGACTTATTGTTCCTGAAGGTCAGGTAAGTCGTAGTGGCGAGTATGTATTGGGACTTGTTTCGGATCAAGGAGAGACGATATATGCTACGCTGATGAAATGGTTGGAGGGTGACCTGTTGAGCGAGGCACCTACCGAACGTCAGGCAAGCAATATGGGGCAGCTGATGGCAAGGCTGCACAATGCTGCTGCGGAATTTACTCCTGACGGCGATCATGCTTTCCCTACTTGGGGAGTGGACAGCTTCCGCAAAAACATGGCTAAACTTGAACAGTACTATCCATGCTTCTTATCTGAAAAAGGGTGGAGTATGTATCAAAGCGCAGCTGCTAAAATGATAGCGGACTTAGAGGCGGTAGAGAAACAGGCATATAACTTTGGCTTGATCCATGCTGATTTGCATATGGAAAATGTTATTTTCAAAGGGGAAGAGGCTTTCCCAATCGACTTTGCAAGATGCGGCTATGGGTATTATTTATATGATATAGCAGGTACGATACTAGGGCTCGGTGGGGAACATCGGAGGATCTTTCTTGAAGGCTATGAAAGCATTAGGAAGCTGGAAGAGGATTATGAGCGACCGCTTGCGAGTATGTTCGTGATGTTTATGATCGAGAATTACTGTTATCATTGTTCTGATCCTAGAGAAACGGCTGGTCTGAACGCAGAACAGCCGTATGCACAGGCGATTATTCAGAGCTATTTGCAGGATCGACCATTTTTATTCGAAGCGCTTGAACCGATAGCGGTGGAATAATCGAATGGTTGTTAGAGATTATGGGTTCTAGCTTTTACTCTCATTTTCAAAACCATAATCCTTATTTCTTAATCGCTTCAAATGTATAACATTGTTGGGCATCGCTTGGTTGTCGTCCATCTACATAATCTGCGGATACTACGATATCGGTAAATCCAAGGCTCTCAAGCACTAGCTTGAATTCCTCAACACCGTACCATCTTATGGCGAAGCGCTGCAACTCTGTTTGTACGAGGTTGCCGTCTCGCCATTTTTCATATTTAAGATGAGAGACTTTACATTGGTTGAATAGATCAGCCTCGACGAGCTTGCTTTCCATTGTAATCAGATCGCCATTTGGAAAATGGAATGTCGAGGTTCCTTCGAATGTGCCTATCTTAAAGTTAGTATCAGGCAAGAAGAGGTCAACAATGAGTTTGCCGCCAGGTTGAAGATGCTCATAAAGTCGCTGCAAAGCCTGAATAGACTGTTGACGATTCTCAATTAATAGAAATGAACCGGTTGGAATAATAATGGCTTCGTACTGATTGGGCAGCGAAAGTTGCAGCAAATCGGCTTGCACTAGATTCGCTTGAAGTCCGCGCGCTTCACAATGTTGGCGGCAGACAGCGAGCATTTCAGGAGAATAGTCTATTCCGTCCACGGCAAAGCCAGCTTCAAGCAGAGGAATCATAACACGGCCAGAGCCAACCATTACCTCTAAAATGCGTCCTTCACATGCTGCGAGCTTCTGTTTATAAAATTCCAGATCCCCATCAATAGAGTGGCCGATTGGCTTAGTTAGCTCATATACTTCGGTACAAAGTTCACCATAAAAACTAAACGACATGTTATTTCTCCTTTGTTTATGATTGTGTAAAATTTACCCAGATTATAAAATTAAAATAGAGAACAGTCAAGAAGTGCGCTGTGAAAGCTTGTTTAGACTAATAAGCGGGTAATTTTTCAAATTCTACTTTACGGCTAATCCAACTAAAACTATAATGAGTAATAGATTTATGCAAACGTTTTCATAGATCAGACTATCAAGAATAGACAAAAGGGTGTGACTCGCATTGAAAATGATGAAACGAATACTTGTTACATGTGTAGCGTTAGGGATGATGATTCCTTATGTTTCAACGGGTTCCAAGGCAGAAGCGGCAGCTAATGCTCATAATGGAACGATGATGCAGTATTTTGAATGGTACCTCCCTAATGATGGACTTCATTGGAAACGTTTGCACGATGACGCTGCCAATCTAGCGGATAAGGGCATAACAGCGGTATGGATACCGCCTGCCTATAAAGGGACACAGCAAAACGATGTCGGCTATGGAGCCTATGATCTATATGACTTGGGCGAGTTTAATCAGAAAGGTACGGTTCGTACCAAGTACGGCACGAAAGCAGAATTAAAGTCAGCTATTCGTGCGCTGCATGCTCAAAATGTGGATGTATATGGCGATGTGGTTATGAACCATAAGGGCGGAGCTGACTTTACAGAGAAAGTAACTTCCGTCGAGGTGGATCCGAACAACCGCAATCGTGAAACATCTGGTGATTATCAGATTGATGCATGGACAGGCTTTGACTTTAAGGGACGTAATCATACATATTCAGATTTCAAGTGGAACTGGTATCATTTCAACGGGACAGATTGGGATGAAGGCAGAGACTTGAATCGTATTTATAAATTTAGAGGTATCGGTAAAGCATGGGACTGGGAAGTATCCAGTGAAAAAGGAAACTATGATTACTTGATGTTTGCCGATCTTGACTTTGATCATCCTGATGTGGCAAACGAAATGAAGCGTTGGGGCACATGGTACGCAAATGAATTGAATCTGGATGGTTTCCGTCTAGATGCGGTTAAGCATATTAAGCATGACTATTTGGGTGACTGGGTGAACCATGTTAGGCAGCAGACAGGCAAAGAAATGTTCACAGTAGCCGAGTATTGGCAGAACGATGTTAATGCCTTGAATAATTATTTGGCGAAAACGAATTACAACCAATCCGTATTTGATGCGCCGCTGCATTACAATTTCCATTATGCTTCGACTGGACATGGTAATTATGATATGAGAAATATTTTAAATGGTACGGTAGTAGCTAACCATCCGACGTTAGCGGTAACGTTGGTTGAGAACCATGATTCGCAGCCAGGACAGGCATTGGAATCTGTCGTAAGCCCATGGTTCAAGCCGTTGGCGTATGCGTTTATTTTGACTCGTGAGCAGGGCTATCCTTCTGTATTTTATGGTGATTACTATGGTACAAAAGGCAGCAGCACGTATGAAATTCCAGCGATGAAGGACAAGCTCGAACCGATGCTGAAAGCTCGTAAAGACTATGCATATGGCAAGCAGCATGATTATCTCGATCATTGGGATGTGATCGGCTGGACGCGTGAAGGCGAGAGCACTCGTGCGAAGTCCGGCTTGGCAACACTGATTACGGATGGCCCAGGCGGCTCCAAATGGATGAATGTGGGTAAGCATAATGCTGGCGAAGTGTGGCACGACCTTACAGGCAATCGCAAGGAGACGGTAACGATTAACCAAGATGGCTGGGGCGAGTTCCACGTGAACGGCGGTTCTGTGTCCATTTATGTGGAGAAGTAAAAGCGTTTAAGAGAGTTGTACTGAAAAATAATAATGATAGAGGCGTCAAAGGCATTAAAAAGGGGCGGTCGCTGTTTTTTTGGACAGAGAGAGCTTAGTGTCTTTGGCGCTTTTTGGCTATGCAACGGTTCAGCATCTTTGCTAGATTGTACAGAATAAGTGATTACGTGATATATTTTTTGTTCATAGTTGGGGCTAAAATGGAAAAGAATCGACCGTTTCCATAGGAATAGGAACGGTCGATTCTGCTATTATATTAAAATCTATAACTTAATTTACGACTTTAATAGGACGAATTTGTTTAATTCCACTGGTCGGATAAACATGGACCAGAGCATCACCAGGGCTTAACGCGGTAACCTTCCCGAATTGGTCTATACTAACTACTCCCTGTCCGCTGATCAACCATGCGCTGTACCCCTTACCGCCAAACTGATACGTTTCCCCTACTTTTAACTCAAGAACAGGATGAACGACATCGAATGTAGTTACAGATGATTGACTTACGCTTTCAGCGCCAAGAGCGCCAACGGAGCCTGACAGAAGACCGAACGCTAATACAGTGGACATCAACAATTTGCTCATATTTTTCATATTCAAATACCTCCATAAGTAGAATGATGTCGATGTTCGTGGAGTATGAGCATTGTGAGTGCAATCGATCTTCCTACTCGATGCGCAAGAGTATGAAGATCCGAACTTGACGACTTCATTTTACGATCAAAGGGGAGCTATTACTATCAAGAAATGGTAAACTTTTGATAAAGGTTAGTTATAGATTGATGAAAATGATAGAAGAGTGAAAACGCACGCTCCATGGAGGGGCGTGCGTATTATGTATGCAAACTGCACTTATAAAGTTTTGATAGTGTTGGATAATGAATGTAGAGATTAATTGTAAAAATCGTTACTCACTAACCTCTAGTTCGATGACTGATCGAATGGGTGGATAAGGTTCCAACTGTTCGAGTTTAGCTTTAATTTTTACTTTCTGTCCAATTTCCAACTTATCTTACAACTCCTTATCAATAAGTTCATTGGGTTTCTTTTTAACGGCTTCTTCTTTGGAAAGGTTAGGGATGATGAGAATAATATGGGCCTTTTCCCAGCGCATCTCTTTCTCTGCAATTGTACCCTCATAAAGACGAACTATATTTAATTTTCAATCCGTGTTAAGAGAACTGGTATTTTCGCATGTCCGTATTTATACGAAAACAGTTTGTGTTTTGAAATATCAGTACTCAACTTGCCTTCTCTCGTGGACTATGACACTATATACAGATACATTGTAAGTCGAAAAGAGTGGAGGAATAGCAGAAATGGAATTGCCTAATTGTCCAAAATGTAATTCATCATATACGTATGAGGATGGAGCGTTACTCGTGTGTCCAGAGTGTGCGCATGAATGGTCTCCGCAAGCAGAAGGCGAGAACAACGACAGCGAGCGTGTGATCAAGGATGCAAACGGCAACGTGCTGCAAGATGGGGACACGGTGTCGGTCATTAAAGATCTTAAAGTTAAAGGCAGCTCTTCGGTTATCAAAATCGGTACGAAGGTTAAAAATATTCGCCTTGTTGATGGCGATCATGATATTGATTGCAAAATCGACGGTTTTGGCGCAATGAAGCTGAAGTCGGAGTTTGTGAAAAAGGTGTAGTAGGGCAGTATTTACGGTATCATCTATATCCACTGAAGCATGGATACTTGGGTGAGTACTTGCCTATTCACTGTATTAGCACACGTATCCGTACACGCATAAGCAGCATTACAGCGGTATAGCATTACGAAGAACCAATATCCATACAGAGTACCAATATCCATACAAAAAAAACCGGGCAGCATCAAGCTTCCGGTTTTTTGATGTCATTTTCGATTCGTTATTATAGGTGAGGAAATAAGGATAGTAGTGACAATCGTGCAGTTATTTAATCGGAATTTTGCTATTTTAGGGGTAATCATGACAAAAATACATTTATTTTTGCAGCATTTCTTCGTTATGAGCATAATCGAGAAAAATAACTGCACATTTGTCGATATTTACGTATATTTTCTACTTTCGAGCGAAAATAACTACACTTTTGCGCATGTTGGATGGTTTGCAGCTTGAGATTATCTTGAGATTTATCTTGAAATGTATTTTGAGCTATACCTTAAAATATAGCGCCTCAACTACAATCCAACCCATCAGAGCCCGTGCTCTATGAATCACGCTGCCTAGAAGGCAAGTGCAAAAAGATAAATATGAGCATCCAAAGGATGCAGCCCAATAAAATATAAAGCCCGCTTGCAGAGACGTCTATGCCTTCAGGGCTAAGTAGGATTCCCGTAAAAAAGCCTAACACCATACTAATCATAATTTCCAGCACTTTCAGCTTCATCTCAAGTCTCCTTTACTTGAAGTAGTGTCTGTCGGCAACTCAAACGGCCCCGAATACTATTTATATTCAAAATACGTTACTATTGATTCAGTTACTATCTGCTCTATATTCAACTATTTACCCATGTAAGTTTCCGATACGCAGCAGGAGTGCATCCTGCAAATTTCTTAAACGTTTTTATAAAATAGCTAGGCTCACTAAATCCAAGCTCATTGCTTATTTGTGCAATTGCCCAATCGGTACACTCCAGCATTTGCTTGGCCCATTCCATCTTCAGGCGGGGGACAAAGGTGGAGAAGCTTTCACCCGTTTCTTTTGTAAATAAGCGACTAAAATAGCTCGGACTAACGTGGCAAAGATCGGCCATATCCGCAAGCTTGATCGTGTCGTTTCTATGCGTGTATATATAGTCAAAAGCAGGCTGAAGTAAGGAGTTAGAAGCCGTTTTATTACTGTTTAAATGGGAAGAAACTGCTTCAACAACAAGGTCTCCACTTGCCGACTGTTCATTTGAAAATGGTTGGTTTAACAGCTTTTCATTTAATAACGGCTTCAATACTGATTTGTCCGACATTTGTTCATAATGCTCTGGCAGCCTAGAAGATGCCAAGGGACTAACATATGATTTTGGCAGTTCAGAACGATGGTCTGTCCCAGAAGCATGCACTTCTATTGCAGAATGCTTTTGCACGACGGAACGTTCTTGCAGCTCAGAAGCATGTACTGCTTGCACTCTAGAAGAACTCGCCGCCAACGCCTGGCGGTAGCTTTCAATCACAGTATTTTTATCTATCGCTTCTTCCACCATATAGTTGCACAAATGATACAGCATATCGGAAATCGTCGTAACCTCATCATAGGTCAGCACCGGAAGCGCGGCATATTCTTGCTCCAAGCTGCGGAACTTATTATCTGTTTCCGCACTAGGAGCGCGCGTTACGATTTGTTCCAGCTCAACCGTAGTGTCATCTTTCAGCAGCACTTGGCCGGCCATAATTGCACCAATATATTGATCGTGCACGATGATCGGAATGGCGATATCTATAATATTAAAGTGGCATTTATAAATATAAGGCTTATTCAATCGCACTGCATCAAGCCCGCCTCTGGCATCACATTTTTGACAGTAGGGAGACAAGGCTTCATCTTGACGCACTGCCTTGCAGAAGCTTTGGCATTGACTGTGCTGTGACACGGGGACGCCTTTGTAGTCGGTCGTAATGATGGCCATTTTCGTGACAAGAGATAGGGAGTCCTGCAGCTTCTGCCACTTTTCCAGGTCGATAATGTTGTCCAATTGAAATTGTTGCGAGCTCATGCTGTTCACCATCTTCCATTTATACGCTTGAATTAAGTATAGCATGATATTACTATGCAAGGACAAGATAGTCCTATTTGTGCCTGCCTATTCACTAAATACGATATGAAAACGCTTTATTTAGGTTTCATTGTTCAATGATCTTAGCATTGGGTAATCCTATAATAAAAGTATACTTCCGAATCATAATAACGAAGTTGTATGAAGTGTTGATGAATTTTGTCGATTTATGTCGATGTTTGATTTAAATCTCACCAACCAAATGACACGACCTATATGTACTACCTGAATGTCACTTTCTATTTTAATAACAAATAAACTATTTACTTACAGCACAGGAGGATGAATAGCATGAGAAGAGCGTTTATTAGTCCAGCTAAATATGTTCAAGGTGAAAATGAAATTTTAAATCTTGGGTATTTCATCAAAACATTTGGTGAATCCGCTTTGTTGATTGCTAGCAAAGATGACGCAGCACGCGTAAAAGATAAATTAGTACACACCATGCAAGAGTATGGGGTTACGATTGTTGAAAGCGGTTTTAATGGAGAGTGTTCTCGTCAAGAAGTTGCTCGTTTGCAGCAGCTGGCGAAAGAGCATAATTGTGCTTGTACGATCGGCCTTGGTGGAGGAAAGGCGATTGATGCGGCGAAATGTGTAGCTGAGGGCGAAGCGCTTATTATTGTGCCGACGATTGCTGCGACAGATGCGCCGACAAGCCATTCCGCAGTATTGTATACACCAGAAGGAGAGTTCGACGACTATGCTTACTTCAAGCAAAGCCCAAGTGTCGTATTGATTGATACGACGGTTATCGCGAATGCACCAACGCGGTTCCTAGTAGCGGGCATGGGTGATGCGCTGTCTACTTATTTTGAAGCAAGAGCAACAGCGAAATCCTACTCTAACGTAAACGCAGGACTTCCATGCGGACGTATTGAAGGTGTAGGCGAGCCAGCAAAAGGAACAAAGGCTGCGCTTGCATTAGCGAAGTTGTGCTATGAAACTCTGCTTGAGGATGGTTACAAAGCGAAGTTGGCTTCAGATGCAAACATCGTGACAACAGCGCTTGAAAATATTATCGAGACGAACATTTTGTTGTCTGGTCTAGGGTTTGAGAGCGGTGGCTTAGCAGCTGCACATGCGATCCATAACGGCCTTACAGCATTGGAAGGCGCGCATCATTATTTCCATGGCGAGAAAGTCGCATTTACGACTATCGTGCAATTGGTGCTTGAAAATGCAAACAAAGAAGAGCTAGACGAAGTATTGGGCTTCTGCGTTTCAGTTGGGCTGCCAGTCTGTCTTGCAGATATCGGTGTTCATGAAGTAACAAGAGAAGAATTGATGAATGTAGCTGTAAAAGCGTGCATCCCAGAAGAATCGATTCATTCGATGCCATTCCCGGTAACTCCAGATGATGTCGTAGGAGCCATTATTGTGGCGGACCAATTGGGACAGCAATATAAGACGACTGTCAATTAAGGCAATAGCTATTTTAGAGGTTGTTCAAAAAGCCGATTTATCGAATACGTACTAATTAAGGTAAGAGGTGTCTTCTATGAAAAAAATAATGAATCAACCAGAAACGCTCGTACGTGAAATGTGCAGAGGCATCGTGCTGGCGCATCCAGAATTGGAGTTCAATAGCAAATATAAAATAATTAAAAAGAAAGACATCAACGAAGACAAAGTAACACTGATTAGCGGAGGCGGCAGTGGTCATGAGCCTGCGCATGCGGGATTCGTCGGCAAAGGGATGCTGGATGCAGCGGTATGCGGCGACGTATTTGCCTCTCCTTCTCAAATTCAGGTGTATCAAGGTCTCAAAGCTTCAGCTAGTAAAAAAGGGACTTTGATGATCATTAAAAATTACAGCGGCGATATGATGAACTTTAAGAACGCTGCTCATCTTGCTGGCGAAGACGGATTAGTTGTTGACTACGTGAAAGTCGATGATGATATCGCTGTAGAAGACAGCTTGTACACGGTTGGCAGACGCGGCGTTGCAGGTACGGTATTCGTGCACAAAATTGCTGGCGCAGCAGCGGAAGAAGGCAAAGAGCTGAGCGAAGTGAAGGCGATTGCGCAGCAAGCGATTGATAATACGAGAAGCATCGGCTTCGCGCTTACTTCTTGCACAGTTCCAGCAAAAGGCACGCCAACGTTCCAATTGAACGATGACGAGATCGAGTACGGCGTCGGCATTCACGGTGAGCCGGGCATTCGCAGAGAGAAGATTGCTTCAGCGGATGTGCTTGCGGGCAAGATGGTCGCGGACCTCATTCGTGATATGAAGCTGAGCGGCAGCGAGCATCATGAGATTGCGCTGTTAATCAATGGATTTGGCAGCTCGCCATTGCAAGAGCTGTACTTGTTGGCTAACTCGGTCGTACATGCGTTGAAAGATAAGAACATTACAATCTTCAAAGTGTTCGTCGGCAACTATATGACGAGCATTGATATGGCAGGCGCTTCGGTAACGATTATGAAGCTGAACGAGCAATTGAAGCACTACTTGCAAGCTAGCTGTGATACGCCAGCACTTCAAGTGAACGGCGAGTTTTTGCCGGTGCAGATTGAGGCAGCAGAAGAGGAGTCGCAATCCGATGCGGAGGTATCGTTCCGCTGTGAGACGGATTCGAAATATGCTGTTGTCCAAGACAACAAGTTCTCCTTGAACAACTTGATCTACCTTGTTGATAAAATGAGCGAGATTATTATTGAGAACGAAGTTCCATTCTGTGAGCTGGATTCGCACGCGGGTGACGGTGACTTTGGCATGAGCGTAGCGAAAGGCTTCCGCCAATTGAAGCGTGAATGGGCGGAGATTATGGAGCATCATACGACGAACATCGGTGATTTCCTGCATGCATGCTCCCTCGTTATTATGGAGCACTGCGGTGGCGCTTCCGGCCCAATCTGGGGATCGGCGTTCCGTGCGGCAAGCAAGGCGGCTGGCGATAAGACGGAACTGTCTGCTCCAGAATTCGCGGCAATGATGCAAGCTGTTGTGAAAGGTATTCAAGATACAGGCGAGCGTTCCTTCGGACGCGGAGCCGTTGTAGGGGATAAGACGCTGGTTGATGCGTTGGCTCCATTTGCGGATGCTTGGGTACAACGTGCAGAAGCAGGCGATGATATGAAGACAGCGGCAACGAAAGCGGCAGAAGCGGCTGTACAAGGTGCGAAGCATACGGAGACGATTGTTGCTCGTATGGGACGCGCGGGTACAGTAGGCGAGCGCAGCCTTGGCTACCCCGATGCGGGAGCGTACGCGTTGGGCGTTATTTTCACGAAGCTGGCTGAAGAGATTAAATAATAGACAATCGAAATGTACGTTATGAACTGAGTGGCTATAAAAAATCTATAACGATGCATAATAATGACATTTTAACAGTGAGTGCCAACCTTCCATTCCACGTACTAGTGGAGCGGAAGGTTCTTTTTTTATTCCTCTTTTATGTGTTGACGAAGTCAGGCCGTTTGGATGCCTCGATTGGTCGTTCTACACGAAAAAGGTATAGGACATTCTGTTCTCATCATAACGTTATTCATAGACCTAGAAGTAGGCAAAGAGTACAACAGCTAGGAGGATGACGATTATGGCCCAAGCAGGTGAGCCGGATAACCGATCAAAGAAGTCCGAAAAAGCAGGTTCCTCGCCACAATCGCTTAACAGTTTTTTAGAAAATTATCAAGAAGTCCGTAAATACGTTCCTTTTCGTGGATTGTATGATCCTTGTCCGCCACTTCCATATAAGACATATGTAGTTCCTATCAATCAATATATTAATTTTCAGCCGCCCAATTGGCCTCAATTTCCGTTTAATCAAGCTCTAAAGCATGGTACCTTGTGGCCTTTTTTGTACAGCTCGTACCAATCGCAACGAGGGGGTACGAAAGATGAACAATGAACTTTTTCGAACACCTGAATATCATCGGGATTTGCGAATACTGCAAGAGGTTGATTTCATATTGGTAGAGCTTAATTTGTACTTGGATACGCATCCAAGCGATGCCCAAGCTATTCAGCAGTTTAACCATTATGTAGGCGAGCGCAAGAAACTGGCCGATGCCTTCCAAGCTCGCTATGGACCACTGATGAATTTTGGGCATTCTGCTTCTGGTACTCCATTTACATGGGCGGAGACGCCGTGGCCGTGGCAGGTGTAGAAGCGTATAACACGTACAGCAAAGGGTGAGGTGATTACCGTTGTGGGTCTATGAAAAAAAGCTGCAATATCCTGTACGAGTAAGTAAGTGTGATCCGCGCATGGCGAAGTTTTTGTTGGAGCAGTATGGAGGGGCTGATGGGGAACTTGCAGCGGCGCTTCGCTATATGAACCAACGGTATACGATACCGGATAAAGTAATTGGACTGTTAACAGATATCGCGACCGAGGAGTTTTCCCACTTGGAAATGATCGCTACAATGGTGTTCAAACTTACGAAGGATGCAACCCCGCAGCAAATGGAGGAAGCGGGACTAGGTGCAAACTATGCCGCTCATGATAACGCACTGTACTATAGCAATGCTGGGGGTGTACCTTGGACGGCTACCTATATTCAAGCCAAAGGCGATCCGCTCGCTGACCTTTATGAAGACATTGCCGCGGAGGAGAAGGCGCGTGCTACATATCAATGGCTGATCAATATGACTGATGATGTGGATTTGCAGGATAGTTTAAAGTTTTTGCGTGAACGTGAAATTGTGCATTCGCTCCGTTTCCGTGAAGCAGTAGAGATAGTGAAAGACGATCAAGGGACTAAGAAAGTGTTCTGATTCATGGCAGCCTTATTAGTAGGGAAACGATATTGTTATATAAAATGAAATCAGCCTGTAGGTTAACGCGAAAATCGTATATCCTACGGGCTTATGGTAGTAGTGCAAGCAAATGCAGAAAGCGGGCAAAGTACATACATCACTTTTATCGTGATATAATTGCTGTAGAAGGGATATTTATTTCAGACTTTCAACCCTTCAAATTTTAATTATCGGAGATGTGTTTACTTATGATCATCAAATTCATTCGTTTGCGTTAATGAGAGGTACAGCGATATAGGCTCAAGTCATTTTGATGAAATTGACCTGAGTTTATTTAACTGTGCCTTTTTCATTCTCTCAAATTTGAATGGATGAGGTGTTTTAGTTGTGTTTACAAATAAAATCAAAATAGATAACAGTATCCGTTTGTTTACTGAGTATGGGACTATTTTTGCATGTCCGATTTGCTCACAATCGATGGAAGTGCAAGCTCGCAGCTTAGTTTGTGGAAATCGTCATAGTTTTGATATTGCCAAGCATGGCTATGTGAATATGCTATCCCGTACTCACACAACGAAATATGATAAGCAATTGTTCACGGCTCGTTCAGCTATAAGTGCAGATGGATTTTTCGCGCCGATGATCGAGGCAGTGTATGCGGCGATTGCACGTGCAGTTGGACCTACCGTTAATGGATTGAAAATACTAGACGCAGGGTGTGGCGAGGGCTCCCTTTTGTCCGACATTCAGAGAAATTTGATGGAGCATTCGCATGGTAAACATCTTGGAGTGGGAATCGACATCGCGAAGGAAGGAATCAGTCTGGCTTCTAGAAAAGGAGCACGAGACTCAGTTGCTTCAAGAGCACTTAAAGGATATCGAGATCATGAAGATCTGGATACTATCTGGTGTGTAGCCGATCTTGCTAATTGCCCATTTGCTGATCAATCATTTGATGTGATTCTAAATGTATTATCTCCTGCAAATTATACAGAATTCCAGCGGCTACTTGTGAAAGATGGTTGCATTGTAAAAGTAGTTCCGAATCGTGCATACTTGCAGCAGTTGCGGGGATTACTTTACAACCAAGTGGATAGTAAGGTTTATTCGAATGAACAGACGTTAGCGTTGTTTAGGCGCCACTTTGAACTACTAGATGTTCAATATATTCAATATGAATATGCATTAAATAGGCATCAATTGAGACAGTTAATTGAAATGACCCCGTTAGCGTGGGGAGTACCAAAAGAGAAGATACAAGAAGTGATACAGTGTGATTCAATGCAGATAACCTTTGATTATTGTATTTTGATCGGGAAGAAGAACAGCCAATGAGCTGTTCTTTTTTATGCTCTGATTATTGAGGAAATATTTTTCGATATATGAAGCAGTGGCAAATTAACAACATAACTTAGATAAATTGATAATAACTTTAAACTGTGTTCGGTTAACGCTTAGTATAATATTAATACGCTTTAACTATAGGAGGTGGAGTGCATTTAGTAGGGAGGAATAGAGAGGCTAGTAACGCTTATTTGTAATGAAAAATGAACACTATTCGTAGAAATGGGAGTGACCATGAGATGAGAAAAATGATAATCGTTTTAACTACGCTTGTTCTGCTGTTATTCGGGGCAGCTTCTGCTTTTGCTGCAAGCCCAGCTACTAGCACTTTGAGTAGCATCGTAAATGACCCTGCCTTCGGAATTACGGCTGCCTATACGGGTAAAGATGCGAATGGAAATCATCATGTGCAATTGTCTTGGGACAATCGGGGCAGTAATGTGACTTCCTATACGGTGTATCGTTATCCAACTTTGTATCCATGGGGTGGAGAAGTAGCAGCAGGATGCGCGAACTTGACGACGACAAGTTGCGAGCATATTAGTACGGCATATGGTCAATATGGATATGTAGTAAGAGCGTATTATCAGGATGGAAGTGTCGTGCAGTCCAAGCCAGCAATCGTAAATATTCATAAATACTCGGGTTCCCCAGCAACACCTGTCATTTACGCAACAGAGCCTGTTAACGGCAGCTTTACCGTTGGTTTCAACATCACGTCTGGCAACAACGCTGATAGATGGGAGTTGAAAGAGAATGGACAAGGTGTCCTTTTATCTCCGAACTATACAGGTTCATTGATTGATAATGGTCAAGAGCCTCAACATGCCTCCCAAGCTTTTTACAACAAACCTTCAGGAACTTATGTATACCAAGTAAAGCTGATTAATTCTTATGGAACTTCACTTTCATCGACGATAACGGTGGTTGTACCTTAATTGAATCGTGTTCTTGCTGCATGTTTGATGCAATTGCAATGAATGCACCTGATAGGAGACAGTTCCTGCTTAGGCGGGGACTGTTTTTTGTTGGTGGAGGATAACGTTCATGTTCGTGCTCGCAGTGCGATATAATGAACGAAAGCTACCATGAATTTCATTTGATATACCGTAGAATTTATAATTTTCCATATAGACATATAAAAGGAGACTTCTATGCATTCAACGATAATGGATACACAGGAAGAAGGCAGTGTGGATCGCATAACTATTGTTCCCTTAGGTGATCGAGCTCTAATCATCGATTGGGGGGGCGGCATTGAGCGTGATACTCACGAGCAAATTCGTACCTTTTGTGTGAAATTGGAGCATGCTGCTATAGCAGGCATCATCGAACTTATACCTTCCTATACAACGATCACAGTAGTCTACGATCCAATGGAACTATGTGATCCAGCGACTGGTGCGCACTGTTATCGTCGCGATGGTCAGATCCTATACTCTCCGTTTGAGCTTCTAAAGGGAATTATGGAGGGAATGCTTGGCTCGCTGGCGTCTACCGTGAAGTCCACCACCGTAGATCTTGCAAATGCCACTACTTCTATTACTGTCACAGATGCTGTAAATAATGCCGCAAATATAGTAGACATTCCTGTTTGTTATGGTGAAGCGTTTGGACCGGATTTGCTAGAGGTAGCGGAGCATACAGGATTGAGCCCGCAAGAAGTTATTGAGCTGCACTGCGGTCAATCTTATTTGGTCTACATGGTCGGCTTCGCGCCAGGGTTTCCGTATCTCGGAGGCATGGATGAACGGATTGCGGTACCGCGTCGAAGCTCCCCACGGACTGCTATTACACCTGGTTCAGTTGGTATTGGAGGAAGCCAGACGGGAATTTATCCATTGGCTACTCCTGGCGGATGGCAGTTAATCGGCAGGACACCGTGCCAATTGTTTCGACCGGATCATCAAGAGCCGAGCTTGCTAAAGATGGGCGATATCGTTCGCTTCTACCCGATTGAGCCTGAACAATTTGCGGAATGGAAAGAGGATGAGCAATGAGCCTAACAATAGTTAAGCCGGGTTTGCTTACAACGGTGCAAGACTTAGGCAGATATGGTTACCAGCAGCAAGGCGTTATTGTAAGCGGAGCGATGGATACATTTGCGCTGCGAGCAGCAAATATATTGGTGGGCAATGCAACGGATGCAGCTGCATTGGAAATTACGCTGCGTGGGCCAGCGATTCGCTTTGGGGTGGATGCGCTTATCGCGATTTGCGGAGGGGTTTTATCACCGACGATTAACGGTGAAGCTGTAGCGTTGTGGCGGCCTGTCCTCGTAAGAACAGGTGAAGTGTTGGAGTTTGGAGAGTGCCGATCAGGTGCGCGGGCGTATTTGGCAGTAGCGGGCGGTATTGACGTGCCGATGGTGCTGCAAAGCCGCAGCACGTATTTGCGTGCAGGTATAGGAGGGCATGAAGGCAGAGCTTTGCGAGCCGGAGATGTGCTATCTATTGGTGCAGCATCGAATCTGGCTGTTTGTTATATGAAGGAGCGTCAAGCTGCACTGCAAGCAGTCCCTTTCCTTGCAGCTACTTGGTTTATTGGCTATACAGCTCAACCAGCTTATCGTTATGAACCTGTTATTCGTTACGTACGAGGGCGTGAATTCGCGAAGTTTACGACAGAGAGCCGAGAGGAACTGGTTCATCGACGGTTCCGTATTAGCCCTCAATCCGATCGAATGGGATATCGCCTTGAGGGAGGCGCACTTCGCTTGGAAGCACCTGTCGAGTTGTTATCAGAAGCTGTGTCATTCGGGACGATTCAAGTGCCGCCAGACGGGAATCCGATTGTATTAATGGCAGATCGGCAAACCGTCGGCGGCTATCCGAAAATCGCACAAGTGGCAAGTGTGGACCTTCCGGTACTAGCTCAAATGAAGCCGGGAGAACGAATCCGCTTTACCGAAATTTCACTAGAAGAAGCACAGCAGCTGTATATTTCAGCACAATTATCATTGCTACAGTTAGCAACATCCGTTCAGCTATATATGAAGACAGGAGGTCCTCGTTAAATGTATACGATAGACTTGAACTGCGATATGGGGGAAAGCTTTGGTGCCTACACGATCGGCAACGATGAGGCTATTCTTGACCTCGTAACGTCCGTGAACATCGCTTGCGGCTATCATGCGGGCGATCCGCGAACGATGCGGCAAACGGTACAGCTGGCCTTGCAGAAGCAGGTAGCGATTGGGGCACACCCTGGGCTGCCTGACTTAGCAGGCTTTGGCCGCCGCAATATGGCGATTACGCCAGAAGAAGCATATGATATGACCGTTTATCAGATCGGTGCCTTGGAGGGTTTTGTTCGTGCCGAAGGTGGAACGATGCAGCATGTGAAGCCGCATGGAGCGCTGTACAATATGGCCGCTCAACAGGAGAAGCTTGCCATAGCGATTGCCGAAGCCGTGTATCGAGTGAATCCAGAACTGGTGCTGTATGGGCTGTCTGGCAGCAAGTTGATTCAAGCTGGTGAACGCATTGGATTGCAGACGGCGAGTGAAGTATTTGCGGATCGGACGTATTGTCGAGATGGAAGCTTAACACCGAGAACAGAGCCAGATGCACTGATCAGTAATCCAGCCGAAGCTGCTGCTCAAATCCTCCAAATGGTCACAACAGGAACGGTTCGTTCGCGTGATGATGTAGAAGTGAAGTTGAAGGCAGAGACGATCTGTATTCATGGCGATGGGGAGCATGCAAAGGTGTTTGCCAGCCATATTCGGGACATGCTCGTAGCGAAAGGGATACAGCTGCAAGCTGTTGGGCGGCGTGCGATCGAGTAGTTGCATTGTATAAAAGAATGCATAAAAGAAGGCGCAATCGGCGTTCGTTACATGTATGACAGGGAGCGGGAGACAGCAGCAAGTTGCACAACAGTGCTAGCGGAGCGAGAACGTTGTTCATTTATTTTACAGGGGCAATTTACTGTTTCATATTCGTTGGGGAATTTGCGCTAACGGTTATTGTCAAAAGGCTAATTCGCATATAGCTAACGGTTGCAGTAGAGGCTAATTTGCCTATATTGACGTATGTTGAAATGTAACGAACACCAGCGCGCTTATTTGCCAGATGGAGCGATAACATTTTTCGATATTGCAAAATAGGCTCTCCCACAACCGTTACACTTCCACAATGGACGATTTCACGAAAATAACGGCAATGGCGCTCATTAGAGGAAGTTGTCCATGATCATTCTGTAAGAAACCACACATAATTTTACTCATTGTTATTGACATGGAAAATTAGGGTGTGTTATATAAAAAAGAGGGATTAGCACTCTATGTCATTGAGTGCTAACAGTGACAGGGTGATGAGCAGATCTGCATCTAAGATCGAGAGCTCCTTTTTCAACTCACAGCCCTATACAACGAACAAGACAACTACATACACATATACATTTTATTTTCCAATCTGAAAGGAGACTTCTTCATGGCTAAAAAACAGTTCAAAGCAGAATCCAAGCGCTTGCTCGAAATGATGATTAACTCTATCTACACGCAGCGTGAAATCTTTTTGAGAGAGCTTATTTCTAACGCTAGTGACGCGATTGACAAAATGTACTACAAAGCACTTGCTGATGAGTCTGTCGTATTTGAGAAAGAGAACTACTATATTAAAGTTGCAATCGACAAAGACAAGCGCACGTTGACGCTTACCGATACAGGTATCGGGATGACGAAGGAAGAGTTGGAGAACAACTTGGGGGTTATCGCGAAGTCTGGCTCGCTTGCATTTAAGACCGAAAATGAAATCAAAGACGGACACAACATTATCGGTCAATTCGGTGTTGGCTTCTACTCTGCCTTCATGGTTGCGGATGTCGTAACGGTTGTAAGTAAAGCGGTTGGCAGCGAAGAAGCATTCAAGTGGGAGTCTAAAGGTGCGGACGGCTACACGGTTACAGCAGCTGAGAAAGCAACTGTAGGTACGGAGATTACGCTTCGCATCAAGGACAACACGGAAGAAGATAACTATGATGAGTATTTGGACGAGTATCGTTTGAAAGCGATCATTAAGAAGTACTCGGACTTCATTCGCTATCCGATCAAGATGGATGTGACAAGCCACCGTCCAATCGAGGGCAGCGAAGATAACGAGCTTGAGACATACACAGAAGAGCAAACGGTTAACAGCATGGTTCCGATTTGGCGTAAAAATAGAAGCGAGCTGACGACCGAGGACTACGAGAACTTCTATAATGAGAAGCGTTACGGCTTCGACAAGCCGTTGAAGCATATTCATATTAGTGCAGACGGTGCTGTGGTATATAACGCGATTCTATTTATTCCAGAAAATACGCCGTTCGATTACTATACAAAGGAATATGAGAAAGGCCTTGAGCTCTATTCCAACGGCGTTCTCATCATGAACAAATGTGCGGATTTGCTGCCGGATTACTTTGGGTTCGTGAAAGGTATGGTCGATTCAGAGGATCTGTCGCTTAACATTTCCCGTGAAATGCTGCAGCATGACCGTCAATTGACGCTTATCGCGAAAAATATTAAGAACAAGATCAAGTCTCAATTGCAAAGCTTGTTGAAAGACGAAAGAGAGCAGTACGACAAGTTCTATCAAGCTTTCGGCAGACAGTTGAAATACGGCGTATACAGCGACTACGGCATGAACAAAGACGTGCTGCAAGACTTGCTCATGTTCTATTCTTCCACAGAGAAGAAGCTAGTTACGTTGGATGAGTACGTATCGAGAATGAAGGAAGATCAGAAGTACATTTACTATGCTTCTGGCGAGTCGATTGAGCGTATTGAGAAATCGCCGCAAACAGAGCTTGTATCCGATAAAGGCTACGAGATCCTTTACTTCACCGACGATATCGATGAGTTCGCGATCAAAATGATCATGAGCTACAAAGAAAAAGAGTTCAAAAACGTATCGAGCGGTGACTTGGGCATCGAAGCGGACGAGAATGAAACTTCTGCGGAAGAAGAGAACGACAATAAGGAACTGTTCGAAGCGATGGCTGGCTTGCTATCAGGCAAAGTGAAGAACGTTAAAGCATCCAAGCGTTTGAAGTCCCATCCAGTGTGCTTGTCCACGGAAGGTGAATTGACGATTGAGATGGAGAAAATCTTGAAAGCAATGCCGAACAGCCAAGATGTTCAGGCTGACAAAGTGTTGGAGATTAACGTCAACCATGACGTGTTCGCATCTTTGAAAGCGGCGCATACATCTGCTGACCAAGAGAAGCTGGCATTGTACACGAACTTGTTGTACAGCCAAGCATTGTTGATCGAAGGCTTGCCGCTGCAAGATCCAGTGGAGTTTACGAACAACATTTGCAAAGTGATGGTGTAGGTTGGAGGTAGACATTCTCTACAATTTAAAACAAGAGAGCTGTCGTTAAGGTGGATGGTGAGCAGTAAGTAATCATTTAGTGATTGTTGCGTATCAGTCTATTTTCTTAAAATGATTCACGTAACAAGGTATCATTCGTTTACCCTGACTCGCAAATGGATAACCCGTTCCGGTGCACGCTGGAGCGGGTTATTGTGCTAATTAAGGGCATATTGCGCGAACCTGTAGCGCACATAAATTCCCTGGGAGGTTCGCGATTGCGCTATGGCGCGGGTTACGAGCCTTTTTATCCTATTTTGGGCTAGAAAATGTTCTGAAAAAAGGGAGGTTCGCACTTTTAGTGCCCTGATCCCTTGTGTTATGCTAGCTGAAAAGACACCTGTCGCTCTCTACGCGAGAGCGTGGATTGAAACCCCTCTGACTCTATTCATCACTTTTTTAATTAGAGTCGCTCTCTACGCGAGAGCGTGGATTGAAACTTGTTATCTGCTATTACCGGCTTTGCAATATCGGTCGCTCTCTACGCGAGAGCGAGGATTGAAACCGTTTATTCAATATGGCTTTGTTGCTCATTTGTATGTCGCTCTCTACGCGAGAGCGAGGATTGAAACATATCAAGTGATGCAAGATTCTGTGAGCGAATAAGTCGCTCTCTACGCGAGAGCATGGATTGAAACACAACGAGACAGCCGTTATGCTCAGAAATAGTGCGGTCGCTCTCCATTACTAGCCGATTTAACCATAATAAAACTTAACGTGAACTACTAATGGATTGAGTGAAAATCTTTACTTTTCAATGATTTGATTTGGTGCGAACCTGAAGTGCACATAAAATCCCTAGGGTATTCGCACCTGCGCAGTGGTGCGGGTTTTGAACATTTTTCTTATTTTTGCACGTTGGAAAATGGGATGAAAAACGAGATTCGCACTTTTGGGCCTCTGAGCCCTTGCGGAGTAAGGGCTCAAGAAGGTCGCAGTCACTCTCTACACGAGAGTGTGGATTGAAACTTTAGAAGATACAGTGTTTGAAATAGAAGAGTTAATGAGTCACTCTCTACACGAGAGTGTGGATTGAAACTACATCATGCCGCCCATATACCCAATTCCTGAAACGTCACTCTCTACACGAGAGTGTGGATTGAAACTCTAGTTGTTCCACTGTGAGAATGGTCTTAGGAGGGAGTCACTCTCTACACGAGAGTGTGGATTGAAACTCTAGTTGTTCCACTGTGTGCGTGGTCTTAGGAGGGAGTCACTCTCTACACGAGAGTGTGGATTGAAACAAACCCTTAGCGAATACTCATTAAATATAGCATACGTCACTCTCTACACGAGAGTGTGGATTGAAACCTCGCTGCCATGGGATGTTAGAAATGCAGTCTCTGTCACTCTCTACACGAGAGTAAGGATTGCCAAGTGATGGACTAACACAACTGATAAGGTATAATAAAGATAATCCGTGTCTGGCACGTACCAGAGCGGATTATCTTTTTTCTGTACATATGGTATAGGATAGGGTATATTTCAACATGCTTGGATTAAGAGCAATTTAGCAGGGACAAACGGTAATGCATCTACACGATCGACCTATAAGTCTGTGCAAAATAGGTAACGGAGTGATCATTTGAGTAAAAGCAAAGGTAAAGGAACGGGGAGAGGAACAGGCAAAAAAGGCTGGAACCGCTGGCAGGCTAGTGAGAAGCGGAGACAGAATGCGCCAAAACCTTACAAAAGCAAGGGTACTAAAAATCCCAATGGAACTAATGCTAGTGACACTAAAGGTGACTGATCGAAATAGAAAGCATGTTGCTAATTCTTTATAGAAGAGAACAAGCATAGTTTGCTGAGTAGTTAAAAGGAGATGGAGTAAATGGAATTGGACAACCAAGAATTGCAACAAGAAGCAGCTTCAAAATATGAGGAATTAAAAAAAGCGGCAAACCGTACATCTAATTGGAGAGAGCGTTTGGATGCTGTTGAACAATTGGGTCAATTGGACAACCCTAAAGCGATTGATGTACTCAAGCATAGATTGACGAATGATTCGGTGTATCAAGTTCAAGAAGCTGCTTACCGTGAACTTAAGAAGCTTGGTGAAGATGTTCAATTGCCGCCAAGAAAAAGTGGTGAAATCGTTAAAGGACTTACGAAACTGTTGGTGAGAATCAAAAAGAGCTTGCCAGCTGATCATACGTATGAGCAATTCAAAGAGAAGCTTCAAAAAATGCGTTCAGACGTATATGATGCTTACGAAGGACAAAAAGGCGATGAGTTCGATCAATGGCTTGAAAGCACATGGGCTTCGCTATCTAACAAGTAGTCATTAATAGGTGTGTTCATCTTACTGAACATGTGAATAGGAAGAAAACGACGATTGCATGGACGTGCAATCGTTTTTTTTATGTGAATTTTTAATATCATATTGCCAACCCCGCTCAACAACAAAACCGTCGGTTATTTAGAACTGCTTACTCCAGCTGTGGAAAAGCATGCCACTAATGGGCATGCTTTTTTAGTACAACGAGCCTCCTATATGACATATGTCATGTCCCCTTATGACGTTTATGACTATTGCCTATGACAGGTTCTTTTTATAATAACATTAGATAAATACGTCTTTGTAGGGTAGGTTCGTTATGCGTCATATTTGGGAGGAATACATGCGATGACTCAAGCTCAACAAGCGAAGTTAAGAAAAGACATGATGCCTTATGAAAAATCAGATCCTAAAAAAAGTATTCGACAAATGATTAACACGCTTATACCGTTGTTTTTACTTTGGTATGCGGCATACGCAAGTTTATCCGTATCGTATTGGCTTACACTGCCGATCTCGATTATAGCAGCAGGCTTTGTTATCCGAACGTTTATTATTTTTCATGATTGTTGCCATCAATCGTTCTTTAAAAGCCGCAAAGCAAACGATATTATCGGTAACATTACCGGTGTAATAACTTTGGTTCCTTATCAACAATGGAAAAATTGCCACGCGATACATCACGCGACGAGCAGCAACCTCGATAAGCGTGGAATCGGAGATATGTGGGTACTGACAGTTGATGAGTATGATGCAGCTCCATTAAAGACGAAAATAGCTTATAGAGTATATCGTAATCCGTTTGTAATGCTCTTCATTGGGCCCATTGCTATCTTTTTAATTGCTTATCGCTTTAACCGTAAAGGTGCTAGAGCGAAGGAGAAAATAAATACGCATATGACAAATGTTGCGATCGTAGCTTTGTATGCATTTATGTGCTGGCTCATTGGTTGGCAGGCATTTGTTCTTGTTCAAGGACCAATCTTCTTTATTTCAGCAATGCTTGGCATTTGGTTGTTCTATGTGCAGCATCAGTTTGAGAATTCTTACTTTGAGCATGAAGATGAGTGGAGTTATGTATTGGCTGCGGTGGAAGGTAGCTCGTACTATAAGCTGCCGAAAGTGCTGCAATGGTTGACGGGCAATATCGGATTCCATCATGTGCATCATCTAAGCCCGAAAGTGCCTAACTATAACTTAGAAAAAGCGCATGATGACACACCGCCGCTGCATCATGCGACGACGATTACATTGCGAACAAGCCTGTCTTCCCTTCGTTTCAGCTTATGGGATGAAGAGAGCAAGTCCTTTATCAGCTTCAAGGATCGGAAGCGCATCATGATGCGTAAGAGCGTGTCATTGAAGTAATCGTAGTAGCTCTTCTTAGAGCATCTTTAATTATCTAATTAAACGGAATCCGACAAGTTTCATCGTGGATATGGTACGATATAAGTAACTTGAGACAGCAAGAGAAAGGGGGGATTCGATGCAGAAGTGGTATCATATTTTTCAAAGAAGTACAGGTCTAAGCCCGTATGTATGGGTCATCTTCTACATCCTCCCTTTCTATTTTATATTTAGTTCCACCTCTATGTACGAAAGCATTATCGGCATCGCTATGGTACTGATGTTCTTTGCTTGCTATGTGCTTTCTTTTGTTTCAACAGGGCGGATCATGTATTTCTGGACAGCGGTGCAAATCTTAATTTCGGTTACGATGACGGTACTGTTCGGTTATGTGTATTTTTCGCTCTTTTTGGCGTTCTTTATCGGAAATATTCAGCATAAAGTAGGTTTTATTACGATGTATTGCATTCACCTCGTGACGACTTTCGTGACGATTAACTACGGGTTTTTAACGAAGAATCCAGTTATGCTCTCCCAGATTCCCTTTATCCTTGTCAGCTTGCTTGGTGTCGTTCTCCTTCCAGTTACGACATACAATCGAAATAAGCGCGAGAAGTTGGAAGTGCAGTTAGAGGATGCTAACAAGCGGATTTCGGAATTGGTGAAGCTGGAGGAGCGTCAACGAATTGCACGTGACTTGCATGATACATTGGGACAAAGGTTATCGTTAATTGGATTGAAAAGTGACCTAGCCAGCAAGCTCATCACGAAGAATCCGGTTCAAGCACAAGCGGAAATAAAAGATGTTCGGCAGGCCGCTCGCAGTGCGTTGAAGGAAGTGCGCGAGCTGGTCACACAAATGCGTGGGGCTAGATTGGACGAAGAAATGTTCCGTGTAGAGCAAATTTTAAAAGCTGCGGAAATTGAACTGGTTGTTAAAGGTGAAGTAAGGCTTCCCAACACATCATTATTAAATGAAAATGTGCTCAGCATGTGTGTGAAAGAGGCCGTTACGAATATTGTGAAGCATAGTCATGCTACGGCATGTACCATTGAGATAGAATCTGCTGAAACGAAGGCAACGATTAGGATTGAGGACAATGGGGTAGGATTACCGAAGTCTTTCAACCTTTCCAAAGGGAACGGGCTTCAAGGCATGAAAGAACGTCTTGAATTTGTGAACGGCACGATGGAAATGATAACCGACAATGGAACGAAGCTCATTATTAGTGTACCGAACGTATTCAGAGCACCTGAACAGGAGGTAGGGAAATCATGATTCGTATCGTAATAGCTGAAGACCAGCGCATGTTGCTTGGCGCACTTGCTTCCCTGCTTGATTTGGAAGAGGATATGAGTGTCGTCGGTCGAGCGAGCAATGGTCAGGAAGCGGTTGAATTAGTACGTCAGCATAAGCCGGATATTTGTGTTATGGATATTGAGATGCCGGGGATGAGTGGTTTGGAAGCGGCAGAGGAGCTAAAAGGATTTGGCTGCAAAGTGCTTATATTAACTACCTTTGCTCGAAGTGGGTATTTTGACAGGGCACTCAAGGCGGGAGCGAACGGCTATTTGCTCAAAGACAGTCCGAGTGAAGAGCTAGCAAGCGCAATTCGCAGCATTATGGCGGGTCGACGTATTTATGCATCAGAGCTTGTCGATGAGTCGTATGGGGAGACGAATCCGTTAACAGACCGTGAGAAAGAAGTTCTTGAGCTGATCGCGGATGGCAAAAATACGAAAGAAATTGCAAGCCAGTTGTATTTAACGACAGGGACGGTTCGCAACTACATTTCGGTTATTTTGGATAAGCTCGACGTCAGCAACCGGATCGAAGCGATTATGCGCTTCAAAGAGAAGGGCTGGTTTAAATAGTCGAATAGGTCAATAGGTTGAATAAGTGAATATGTTGAACATGGTAAAAGACCGTTTGGAGATGAGTTGACTATCTCTGACGGTCTTCATTTGAGTTAATTGAGTTGATGCAATAAAAATAAATGGATGCAAACATGCATCTTTTTAAAGCTCATTTTATGAGAGAAATAGAAATTGATGCGAATATGCATTTATTTCTGCTTATTTTCCATGTGGGGCACTTATTTCGTAAAAATGCCTGCACATTTGCAGTTATTTTCCTCAACCAGTTGTTTTCAACTCCAATTAGATGCACTTTTGCATGAATTCAAGGAAGAAGATAGACAAAGTCGCATCATCATTAGCTTGGATGTAGACTGATCTAACTCGATACACTTGATACATTTACAATTCCTCGCCCGAGTATTCATGGCCAATGTCAACGTATTCAAATGGCTGCTCTTCTTCTGCTACTGCTTGAATTTCTTCCGCTCCAATAGCGAGGTAGCGATACCCATCCTCTGCGTGTTTTTTTAAAGCCCGTTCCTTTACAAACTTAGGGCTGGCCTCTGCCGCGTCTTCATCATATACGAGCAATATCCCATCTGTTTTGCGAAATAATAGATCATCACGAGCGACGAACTGCCATTTTCCGATATAGGGGCCGTTGCTAACTGCGGCATAATGGTCCACCTGCTGCAAAATCTGCTCGTAGCTTGCTTTTTTATCATCGCCCCATTGCGGGTCAGGCTGAGTGAAGGCGGTAATTATCGAACATTTCAGATGGGGATATTGCTGCCGAAGGGATATCGCAGCCTCAATGGCCCACAGATCGACTCCATGCTGTCCTGGAGTAATAACCCACTCTAGTCCTTCTTCCACCAATGGAATTAATCGGTTTGTAATTGCTTTACGGATATAGGTGATGCCTTTATGTTTCTGGCTGAAAATACCGAGCTCGTGTGCTCGATAGCCAGTTATAAGCAGGTTCTTCACAATGTATTTCCTCCAACTTTACGTGCGATTTCATCTTGTAATCTTATATTATTATAATGGTTGAAAGCCTCTGTATACAGTTTATCTCTGTCAGGATGGGATTCAAGTTGAGAAAAATGATGATTTAGATGTAGTTGCACTTGTAACAAAGTGTATCGATATTCAGTTCTTTGGCCTATTTAAAAAGTGAATTAATAGTTAAATAGTTCCAAATGACCACATATTTAGTCCTCGGATCTTGTCTTATTAGGCCTTACTTACCTGTTTTTACAATGATACATTTGGGTAATATTAGGTGAATATAAATCTTGGGAGGAACTTGTTTTGAAGAAATGGACAGTAGCACTACTTAGCGCAATTCTCGTCTTAGGTATTACGGCTTGTGGAAATGATAAGGGGGCAACTGGCACAACTACAGACAATAAGCCAGCTGCAACAGAGACACAACAGAAGCCAGCTGCAGCAGTACCGACAGCTGAAGAACTTATCACAAAGACAGTTGAAGCGGGTAAAACATCCAAGAATTTTGCAATGGAAGGTACGATTAAGCAAAACATTACGGTTGGTGAAGGCGATCAGAAGCAAGAGCAGAAGGTCGATATTTCATTGAAGAGTGAGATTACAAAAGACCCAATGCATCTTTATCAAGAAATGAAAATGTCTTTGGCTGGTCAAGAGCAAAACATGAAACAATATATTGCTAAAGAAGGTATGTTTGTTGAAGTTGAAGGCGCTTGGGTCAAGCTTCCTAAAGAAGCTGAAGCTGAATTGTTGGCTCAAGTACAAGGACAAATTAGCCCAGAACAGCAGTTTGAAGCGTTCCGTGCTGCTGCGAAAGATATGAAAGTAGCTGAAGAAGGCGATCAGTATGTGATGAATGCTGAATTGTCCGGTGATGGAATGAAGGAAATGGTTAAGAAAGTAATGAGCCAATCTGCAAGTGGTAAAGATCCACAAACGTTAGCGATGATTGAGCAAATGAACATTAAAAGTGTAAAGCTTTCCTTTGCTGTGAATAAAGAAACATTTTTGCCAACAAAGTCTGACATGGTGATGGATTTGACGATGGAAGAAGGCGGGCAAAAAATGAGCTTGCTTATGGATATGAAATCTACTTTCTCCAAGCATAATGAGATTGGCGAAATCAAAGTGCCGCAAGAAGTAATTGATAGCGCTAAACAACAATAATACGATTATGACCGCTGAGCCTAAGGCTTGGCGGTTTTTTAATTTAATTGCTGTGATCATAGCACTATATTTTACCAAGCAAAGCCGCTATATTAAAACAAGTGTGTAATGTAAATATACTTGGGTGGAAATATTCTCCCCGTCCGAGTATGACAAGTGACCTAGTCCATTCATTATTAGTAGTAGAATAAAGGGGATGTATGATGAGAGAGCGGCTTCGTATGTTTTGCACAAGATTAACACTGTTGGTAGTCATAACGGTTTTCTGTATTCCAGTTGCGACAGTAAGTGCGAGTAGTAAGGGAGGATCAGAAACGTATACGATTAAGAAGGTGGATGGTTCAGGCAAGATGAAGCCTGCTTACTATTCAACGGCATGGAAATTCCAATTTCCAAAAGAGTGGGAGATTGGAGCTACCGTTGTAGATAAAAAACGTAATATGATGATTGTTATGTACGCTGTAAAAAGTAAAGAGAATGAATTATTTAGTTCTACAAAAAATAAGGAATACGGGCTAGCAAGTTATGACTTAACGACAGGTGAGCGCGTATGGAAAATCTCTTTGTCAGGATTGTTTGAAGGAGATTTCAGCACCTATGCTTATATGGATGAATTGGAAATTCAGCATAATGGTGAAATCATAATAACGGGTTATATAACTAAAGAAGTTCAAAAGATGAGCGAAACAGGAGACAGTTATTTTCAGAGCGAGACGATCGGTGATGCGATATTAACAGTCCAATCAGCTACAGGAAAGATTACAAGGAAAATTGTGACGCCAGTATTAGAAAATAATGATTTTACAGTAAAAGGGCCATGGCTTCTGTCCGATGGCAGGTTAATGACAGCGTCTTCGCTAGATTTCGATGCTAATAAGACACTTTTGAGATATTATGATAGGACAGGGGAACTAATAAAGTCGATTGAGCACAATGGTCATTTAGCCCATTTTAGCAATGGTGAATATGTGTATATCGTAAAGTACGAACATGATTTTAATAAACTAACGGTTACTGTGCGAGATGAAGCGGGTAAAGTACTACGAAATTATACATACAATCGTGAACAAGGAAAATTGAAAAAAAATCAAGTGGAAAATGCGTGGAAAGCTGAGTTTTTGCCAGACGGAAAGTTCGTAGTATCTGCTAATATTTATAAAAATACAAAGGAACAACCGCTTCTTTTCAAAAGAATAAGTGTCTTTTCTAAGCATGGTAAACGGCTATGGATGCATAATGTAGCGGCGTCAGATTCAGATCGAGATTCTCTCTATTATACAATCATAGGTGATCGATTGTACGTAATGAATTATAAAGCTTCTACACTTGCAGAGATTCATAATGGCAAGATGCTGAAGCCAGTTAAGCTTGGAACAGGGCCGCTTAGTGAAAGAATGACTATATTAGGGGATGGTATGTTTTATACCCAGAAGAGAAGTCATTTGGATCATAATAAAGGTTACTATTATGTCGGCGCAGTGAAACCTGTACGTAATATCCTTCAAGTAACAGTTCCAGATCATACAAGTCTAAAATGGACTGATTCTACACGAGTATTGTTGTTTAACTATTCAAACAATCAGATGACCTTGCTTCGTGTAAAGTAAGTTGGTAAGCGCAAGCATCTATACTGCCACATACGATGGAACGGGACTAGGAGAAGCTCAAGCAGAACCAACTGCTTGGGCTTCTTTGCTGTGTATACATCGCGAGGTTGAAGCCATACACTTCATATTACAGCCAGTCTATAGTAAAGTTAGATGTAGTCATTATTTTAAATAACGTTAAACGTACACATAGATAGAGACATATGAGGAATGAGGAACTACAGTTGAGACAATTTAAAAAGGTTTACATCGAAATTACGAGCGTATGCAACTTGGCATGTACCTTTTGCCCACCTACCGAAAGGGCGAAAGGCTTCATTAAGCTCGATACGTTCAATCACGTGCTCGACCAAGTAAAGCCGCATACGGATTATATTTATTTGCATGTGAAAGGCGAGCCTTTACTCCATCCGAAAATTGACGAGTTGCTTGATGCTGCACATGAGAAAGGGCTCAAGGTCAATATTACGACGAATGGAACGTTGATTACGAAAAATAAACATAAGCTGCTCGGCAAGCCTGCACTTCGCCAAATGAACTTCTCGCTGCACAGCTTCGATGGCCATATCGGTTCTGAGAATCGGGAGAAATATTTGCGTGAAATTCTCTCGTTCGTTCGTGAAGCAGAAGAACATAAAGTTATTTTCTCGTTCCGCTTGTGGAACTTAACGCAGGACAATATGACCAATCTAGAGAAGCAGCGCAACCGTGAAACGTTGGAAGTGTTGGAGAAGGAATTTAACCTCGACTTTAAAATTGAGGAAAAGGTCGTTCCTGGCAGCGGTGTTAAAATAGCGAATCGTATTTATTTGAATCAAGACCATGAATTCCAATGGCCGAGCCTCGATGCACCAGAAGACGATGGCAAAGGGTTCTGTTATGCGCTGCGCAGCCAAGCAGCTGTACTCGTTGATGGAACAGTTGTGCCATGCTGTCTGGATGGTGAAGGTGTTATCAATTTGGGCAACGTACACGAGAAGACATTTACGGAAATTATCGATGGGGAACGGGCGAACAATCTGTATTACGGTTTTTCCAACCGTGAAGCAGTAGAAGAATTGTGCCGCAGGTGCGGATATCGACAGCGTTTCGGAACGTAGTCGATAAATGTGAGTGATCGAAACCCGCAAGATTTTATTTAAAAATTTTGATTGACAACTTTTTCATATGTGTGTAATATTTCTTTCAATGCAACTTCATATTTTTACCTTATCAAGAGCGACTGAGGGAATAGGCCCTACGACGTCCGGCAACCTTACCATCGAGTAAACGGTGCTAAATCCTACGGAATGAGAACCATTCTGAGAGATAAGTTAGCCAATGACACAAGTCTAACCTCTTTCTCTAGCGAAAGAGGTTTTTTTTTATATAAAGAGACTATACGGCGGTATTGGCTAAGCAGCGAGAATGAAGCAATGGGGTGAGAGAGATGATCGAGATACAGAATCTCGTAAAAGAGTACAAGAGCAAGAAAGCAACCGTGCTCGGGGTAAACAATGTTTCCTTAACGATTAACAAAGGAGAAATTTTCGGGATCATCGGTCGTAGTGGAGCAGGCAAAAGTTCCTTGCTGCGCTGCATCAATTTACTGGAGGAGCCGACTTCAGGGCATGTGTTCGTAGACGGTGTCGATCTGACAACGCTCAAGGGAGAGCAGCTGCGGCAAGCGCGCCTAAAAATCGGGATGATTTTTCAGCATTTTCATCTCATTCGTGCGAAGACCGTTTATGAAAATATTGCATTCGCACTCAAAGCGAATCACAAGTCCCCCCAAGAAATAGAGGTACGTGTTACGGAACTGCTCGATATGGTTGGACTAGCGGATAAGCGGGATGCGTATCCTGCGCAATTGAGCGGTGGGCAAAAGCAGCGCGTTGGTATTGCAAGGGCTTTGGCCAATGATCCGCATGTTCTGCTGTGTGATGAAGCGACTTCTGCCTTAGATCCAGAGACGACGCAGTCGATTCTAGAACTGCTGAAGAAGATTAACCGTGAGCTGCAGCTGACAATTGTGCTCATTACACATGAGATGGAAGTTGTGAAAGACATTTGTGATCGGATGGCAGTTATGCAAAACGGCATAATTGTCGAGGAAGGCAAAGTATATGATACGTTCTCTGATCCGAAGCACCCGACGACGCAGTCATTTATGAAGAGTTTGTTCCAATTCGAGCTGCCAGAACGCATGTTGAAGCAATGCCAAGGAACGATTGTCAAAATTCACTTCGTTGCTCCGCAAGCAGAGGAAGCTGTCATAACAGAGGTACTGCGGACGTTCGATGTTAAGGGTAACATTTTACACGGCAAAATCGAGTACATCCATGACAACCCGCTCGGCATTCTAATTTTAGAGTTAATCGGAGACGGTGCTGAAGTACAGCGGGCAATTGATTATATTGCGAAGCGAACGCATCGAGTGGAGGTGCTGCATCATGTTTGATTTTTCATCCGTGATTGAAATACTGCCTGATTTAAATAAATCATTTTTCCAGACGCTTTACATGGTAGGAATTTCGCTTGCAGCAGCCATTGTAGTCGGATTGCCGATAGGAATTGTACTGTTCGTGACGGATCGCGGTTTATTTCTTGAAAATGTGGCGGTAAAGAACATGTTAGGCTTCATCGTAAATATGATCCGATCGATTCCATTTATCATTTTGATGGTGTTGTTGTTCCCATTTACGAAGATGATTACAGGAACAACCATTGGCCCTACAGCTGCATCGGTATCGTTGTCGGTCGCTGCCATTCCGTTCTTTGCAAGATTAGTAGAGCAAGCTTTGCGTGAAATTGATAAGGGAGTCATTGAAGCTGCGGTGTCAATTGGCGCAACACCATGGATGATCATTAAAGATGTGCTGCTTCCTGAAGCAAAGCCAGGCATTATCCAAGGCATTAATATTACAGCGATTAGCTTGGTTGCCTACTCAGCTATGGCTGGGATTATCGGCGGTGGCGGTATCGGGGACTTGGCCATTCGCTTTGGCTACAATCGCTATGACGATACGATTATGTTTACAACGGTTGTCATTCTTATTTGCTTAGTACAGCTCATTCAATACGGCGGTGACTTCATCGCGAAAAAAGTAGACAAGCGCTAAGATGCATACATATTTATATTAAGTGGAGGGGTATCATCATGAAAAAATTTGCACTTATTTTATCTGTTATTTTAACGATTGGCTTGCTGGCAGGCTGCGGTTCTTCATCGGACAAGGCTGGTTCTGCAAATGAAGATACGAAAGCGTTGAAGGTTGGTGCGACAGCTGGACCGTACAGTGATATGGTTACGAAGGTTATTAAGCCGATTATGGAGAAACAAGGATATACAATCGAAGTGATCGAGTTTGGCGACTATATACAGCCGAACCGTGCGCTAGGGAATGGAGAATTGCATGCGAACTTGTTCCAACACAAAATTTACATGGACAATTTCGCGAAAGAAAATGGGCTCCAGTTGTCTGAACTTGTTATCGTACCGACAGCGCCAATGGGCATCTATTCGAACAAATATAAGTCTTTAGAGGAAATTGCAGAGGGAAGCACTGTTGCGGTTGCAAATGATCCAACGAACTTGGCTCGTACGCTCGGCTTGCTGCAAGATGCAGGCTTAATTACAGTAGACAGCAACGTTGACCCGCTGCGTGTATCTGAAAAAGATGTGAAAGATAATCCGAAGCAGCTTGTTTTCCAACCAATCGAAGCGGGACAATTGCCGCGTGCAGTTGATAGTGTTGACCTATCGCTAGTTCCAGGTAACTTCGCACTTGCAGCGAAGATGGATTTGTTAAAGGCTTTGCAGCTGGAAAATATGCCGGATGACTACCGTAACCGTGTCGTTGTGAACACAGCTGACTTAGAGAAGCCATATGCAAAAGCATTGAAGGCGGCCGTAGAATCACCAGAATTCGAGAAAGCGATCGACGAGCAGTTCAAAGGCTTTGGCAAACCTGAGTGGATGTTGAAAAGGAAGTGAGTGACATCGTGACAGCGTCAGCGTTGGAACAACGAATTGTCGTCAGAGGTGCGCCTGCTCTTTACTATTGTGAAGATGGGATATTAGGCAAGTTGGAGTCATTGCTTCAGCCTTATGGCTTTCAAAGGGTGCTCGTCATTCATGGCGAGCGTTCTCTAGAGGCTGCGCAGCCTTATTTGCCTCAATTGAAGCAAACGCAGGAGCAAGATCAGGATCAGGAGCTGCAACATGCTTTTGAGCATGGATTGACCGAAGAATTGATAGACGAGCTTGCAAAGGAGAGGGAGGATTCGTACCTTTCCCTCATCTATGTTCGTTATCAAGGCGAGTGTACGTTAGTCGAAGCTGCGCGGCTTGCACAAGCTGCTCGAAATGAGCGGGCAGATGTGATTGTGGCCATTGGCGGCGGCAAAGTGCTTGATGTAGCAAAGGCGGCAGCTCATGAAGCGGAGTTGGAAGTCATTATGGTGCCGACACTGGCATCTAATTGTGCAGCATGGACACCGCTGACCGTATTTTATAATGAACAGGGGCAATTCACGCATTATACGATATTTCCGAAAAGCTCGTTAATGGTAATCGTGGAACCGCGTATTTCCCTAGAAGCACCTGTCGATTACTTGCGTGCAGGCATTGCGGATACGATAGCGAAATGGTATGAGGCGGATGTGCTTATACGCAAGTTGGAGCAGCCTGTTGCCGCGGTGCAAATTGCTCATCTAACAGCTCGTTTGTGTCAACGTGTACTATTAGAAGATGGTCTACAAAGCATTCAAGATGCGAAGCGCGGGGAACTTTCGCCTGCATTTGTGAAAGTGCTGGAGACGATTATGATGACGGGTGGTATGGTCGGTGGCTTTGGCGATCATTTAGGTCGTATTGCAGGTGCGCATTCCGTTCATAATGGATTGACCGTTGCCCCTTCTACTCATCATTTACTGCATGGTGATAAAGTTGCCTATGGCATTCTTGTGCAATTGGTGTTGGAGGGTAACCTAGCAGAAGTAGAAAAGCTGCTAAGCTTCTATCAGGAGATGGAACTGCCTTATCGGTTGTCGGATCTAGGGTTGTCTGTTCAAGATGAAGCTTTATTGAAGCTGGTGGCTTCTGGTACAACGAATCCGCAGGAATCTATTCATTTAATGGCTGAGGGAATAACAGCGGAGTCGGTATATGAGGCGATTATACGTCTTGAACAAGTTACCCAACATTTTTATAGTAATAGAATTGGGGAATAAGTGCGAAGCGGGTAAACGGAAAGATAGTTAGTTGATTACCATTACCATTAAAATATTGGGCGTGTTGCATCCGAGGGCAAAGGTTATTCTGGACTAAGAGATAATCTGATCGACATGTCATCTTGTAAAATAAAAGTAAGGCAGAGTAACCATCTAGTGGTTAGAAGGAGCTCTGCCTTGTTCTTTTACAAAGGGGAATTAAAAATTAGCCGCGCGATGGAAATATTCCATTGAGACAAATGATATAGTTTTGTACAAGGTATGGCTGCATATTGTTATGCGGTTGAGAACCACCTGATGTTTGCAGAGCATATATCGACATCGCTGCATTCGCGGTTGCATTATACAACGGTTCTTGTTTTTCGCGACCAGGTCTGCCTTCTTTAGGAGCTTGTGCCCATACGTGATTACTTGGCTTCTCCGTATCACCGACTTGATTAGCAGCTTGAGGATTATGGGTGTGAGCTGGCATTTCAGTATGCAGCAAAGTCACCACAGAAGTCCCTGCCTCCTCCCCGATAGTGCGAGGTGACAGCCCATGACCTTGACCTTGGTGCATGGGGGCTTTCCCCGTTAAGTTAGGCAGGGCAAAGGTGTTTTTTCCATCTCCGCCGTATTGATTGCCAATGATAGAAAACAGTACAGTATATTGTCGAATCTGCAACAGTTGTCCATTGCATAATGCCCAACCATTTGGGGCATAGTTACCTGCAAATATACGAATTTCTCCAGTATACGGGTCCATAATTCGATCTCCTCTCCTTTAACTTCTAGGTGGATAGATGCCATTTATAGCAATACAGTAATGGAAAGCCATATAAGGCTGCATATTGTTATGTGGCTGTGATTGTCCGGTAATGCCAATAGCTTGCGGATTCATCGGTTTCGGATGATCTAAGGATGTTTCGTAAAGATGAGCTGCTTCTGCCCACACATTATTTTGCGGGGAGACGATCGAAGCAGGACTGGATGATGCTTGTACTTGATGGTTATGCATCGGCATCTCGTTCATGGTTAATGTATGTGTGTCTTCGCCACCCGTTCTAGCAAATGGGAGTTGTGCTGAAGTATGAATGGAGACTTTACCGCGCAAGTCAGGCAGAGAGAAAGTAGTTCTTCCATCTCCGCCATAATAAGTGCCAAGTAAAGAATATAGGGCCTGATTCGTTTGGATATTTAGTATTTGGCCATCACATAACGCCCAGCCCCGAGGTACCGTATTATACGGGAACATTCGAATTTCTCCTAAAAATGGTTCTGCCATCGTACATCACTCCTTCTATTATTGAGAGCTTGGAAATACGCCGTAGAGTGCGATAATAAATGTGATCGTCATAGAGGGCATCATGTTGTCATGGGGCTGGCTTCCCCCAGTAGGTGTAATAGATTGTGCGTTCATAGGAACAAGGGCACCTTGTTGTCCCTGTCCAAAGTTAGTTGTTGGTGCTCCTGCCCACAGGGCATTAACAGGCGAGGCAGTATTCCCAGTCGTTTCGACTGACAGTGCTAGATGTGTATGTGCTGGCAGTTGGCCTGTTGTCAGGGTCACTGTTTCCGTACCACCTATTCTGCCAAGTGGATACGTAGTGCTTCGATGAATCGGAATGCGACTTTGCAAGTTAGGCAGGCCAAAAGTAGTCTGTCCATCCCCGCCGTAAGTATTTCCTACTAGCATAAACAGCGCTTCATTTTCAGCAATGCTGAGCAGTTGTCCGTTGCACAAAGCCCAGCCAGTTGGTGCATAATTGCCGGCAAACATGCGAATCTCCCCTAAATAAGGCTCGCTCATTTGTACATCACCTCATGTTTAATTGTGTGAATTCCATTCCATAGAGTAGTATAGTCCGTTGTTGTCGGTTCTTTTGAATCCCAGACGTTCATACAGTTTAAATGCAGGATTGCTGTGCAGGACGGAAAGGTGAAGGGACTTGGAAGTAGAAGCGGCTTCTGTCTGCAATTCGGTAAGTAGGGTGGTTCCAATCTTCTGATTCTGGTACTGCTTTAAAATCGTAATGTCCACGAGTACGATCTTGTGATCATAACGCGAGACGATAATACGACCCACTTGAACATCCTCTACGTATACAATAAGTTGTTCAGCATGCGGGTATTGTGCGGCATAGGAATGCTTTTGCGCCATCCACTGCATGTGAAGAAAAGCGTCTTGTGCTGATTCCTCCCATCCCCATAATTGCACTTCATCCATTCGACTTTCTTTGTACAACTGAAATAGAAAAGGTTCATCTTCTGGGTCTGCTTGCGTGTAGTACATTAGGGCACCTCTTGTGGAAAATTGGTGAAATTTGTAGATGGCTTGCTATGAATATATCACAATGATAAGTCAAATCAACAACATTTTTAACGTGTATTTAGTAGAAAAGTCATATATAATGACAGAGAATAAATTGGAAAAAGATGTAATATGTCATATCCGACATATTAACTTTTTGTCATTTTGTATCGGATTTTAATAGAAGGGGAAAGAGGTGGAACGGTTCAATGAGGAGAAGGGGAAATGAGATTCGTTTTTGGCGAGGCGTAGGTATTGTCCTGCTTAGTTTTGCTATTATTTTGACGGGAAGTATAGGGCCTTGGTTCGGGAATGTGCAGGCAGCTTCGAGTTGGAATGCTCATACTTCAGGTACGACGAAAGACATTAATAATATTGCATATGGTAACGGGCGTTGGGTGGGAGTTGCCAATCAGGGGCAAATTATTACGTCTACAGATGGAGCTTCGTGGAGTATGAAAGCAATAGCAATTTCACCGTTAGGTGTACTGTATGCAGGAAATCGATGGATTATGGTGGGTTATGCAGGGAAGATGTACACTTCTGTCGATGGAGACACGTGGATTCAGAAAACGACGAATGTATCGGCTGATCTTAGTTCAATTGCTTATAACGGAAGTATCTATGTTGTTGTAGGAGCAAACGGCACGATTCTAACTTCGAATGACGCGGATACTTGGACAGTCAAAAAACAAGGTACAGATTCTTTGAATGCGGTTACTTATGGCGGAGGAAAATTTGTAGCGATTGGATCTGGAGGAGTTATTTATACTTCCTTTGATGGTGGAAGCTGGGTGAAGGTATCATCTGGAGTAACTACGCAGCTATTCGGTTTAACGTACGCGAATAGTAGATATATTGTAGTTGGTGAGAACGGTACACTGCTTACTTCAATGGATGGCACTACATGGACACAACAAGCATCACCGGTGGGTACCTCTTTTTACGGTGTAGCATATGGCGGCAATAAATTTATTGCGGTTGGAGACTCCATTATTTCTTCTTCTGACGGAGTTAACTGGGTTCCAGAAGACCCGGGAAGTCCTCATTATTTTAATCATATTGCATTTGGGGATGGGAGATTTATAGCGGGAGGGGAAAACGGAAGGCTAATATCGCAATTAGTACCAAAGTCGAGCAATGCGAACTTGAGTAACTTGACGCTAAGTGCGGGAACGCTGAGCCCAGTGTTTGCATCTGGCACATTGAGTTACACGGCGAACGTGGCAAATGCTGTAACGGAGCTGGATGTAACGCCAACGGTAACGGATAGCAAGGCGAGCGTGAAAGTGAATGGCGCGACGGTAGCAAGCGGAAGTGCATCGCGAGTAGCATTGAATGTAGGAGCGAACACGATTACGGTAGTCGTGACGGCGGAAGATGGAACGCCGAAGACGTATACAGTGACGGTGACACGAGCAGTGCCGAAGTCGAGCAACGCGGACTTGAACAGTCTGGCGCTGAGTGTCGGGACGTTGAGTCCGACGTTTGCGTCTGGACAAACGAGCTACACGGCAAATGTGGCAAGTGGAGTAACGGAGCTGAATGTAACGCCAACGGTAGCGGACAGCAAAGCAACTGTAACGGTAAATGGTGCGACAGTGGCAAGTGGAAGCGCATCGCGAGTGTCGTTGAATGTGGGTCCGAACCCGATTGCGGTGGTCGTTACTGCGGAAGATGGAACAACGAAAACATACACAGTAACGGTAACGCGAGCGCAGTCAAGCAATGCAGACTTGAGCAGTTTGACGCTGAGTGAGGGAACGTTGAGCCCAGCTTTTGCAACAGGAACCACGAGCTATACGGCGAGTGTGGCAAATAATGTAGCATCGCTAGATGCGACTGCAACGGTAGCGGATAGCAAAGCAACTGTAACGATAAATGGTGCGTCAGTGGCAAGTGGCAGTGTAACGCGAGTGTCGTTGAATGTAGGTTCGAATCCGATTACGGTAGTCGTGACGGCGGAGGATGGAACGCCGAAGACGTATACAGTAACGGTGACGCGAGCGAAGTCAAGCAATGCGGACTTGAGCAGTTTGATGCTAAGCGCGGGAACATTGAGTCCAGCGTTTGCCTCTGGTACGACAAG
>NZ_AULU01000016.1 GCF_000422445.1 Paenibacillus assamensis DSM 18201 | reverse complement strand
CCGGTAGTTATCCCAGTCTTACAGGCAGGTTGCCTACGTGTTACTCACCCGTCCGCCGCTAGGCATCAGGAGTGCAAGCACTCCATCAACCCCGCTCGACTTGCATGTATTAGGCACGCCGCCAGCGTTCGTCCTGAGCCAGGATCAAACTCTCCATAAAAGTGTTTGACTTGCTCATTTGTAATGCTGACGAAATTCATTGCTGAATTTCTTATATCAAACGTTTCACTCGTTGTTCAGTTTTCAAAGAACAGTTTTGCTCCAGATTACTTGTCTTATCGACTCGTTTTCTTTCGCTTTCGTTCGCCGCATTTCTCAGCAGCAACTCTTATAATATATCATTTTATCTCAATCGAGTCAAGCTTTTTTTAAAACATTTTTTGAAGCTTCGTTTCGAACTTAACTTCAGTTTGTTTTATTTGGCTTGTCTCAACCGCACCTCTCAGTGGCGGAATACAAATATATCACGCTCAGTACAGAAAGGCAACACCTTTTATCAATCCACATTATTACATCTGATATCAACTAAAGAAAAGTAATAGCCGCTGCAGCTAGAATGTGTTCGCGGGCATTCGAGATACATCTCTTATGCTGCAACATCTCCTCTACACTAGAGCGGCTATAACCACTTACCTATTTTCCTTCAATAGATACATCATGCTATTCAACCGTAATGGACCTTATTTATTCACTTACAACATAGTCCAGAAACTTATTGTAATCACTTTGTCTGCATTCCAACGTCAGTTTCGTACCTTCCTCTTCATAACTTGTCGCGATGACAGTAGCATTTTGATTCAAGTAAGATACCGCACTGCCCTGATCATAAGGGATAAGCATTTCACAACGCACGTAGTCTTTAAATACATTTTGGCGTATCGCTCGAATCAACTCTTCAACACCCAGCTTCTTTTTCGCAGACATATAGATGTTGCTTTCGCTAGTGCTTGGCGTATCTCCTTCGCGAAGATCAATTTTATTATAAGCATAGATCATTGGGATATCTTCAATACCGATCGCTTGCAGCGTTTCATTTGTAATTCGGATATGCTGCTCGTACTCAGGATTGGAGAAATCAACAACATGAATGAGCAAATCCGCTTCTTTTACTTCTTCTAGTGTAGAACGGAAAGCCTTCACTAGATGATGCGGCAGCTTGCTTACGAATCCAACTGTGTCCGTCAACAAAAATGTCTTATTATCCTCAAGCTCAATATTGCGGACCGATGTTTCAAGCGTTGCAAACAGCATATCTTTTTCAAATACAAACTTATCTTTCGTTTCCGTGAATAGTTCCACCATCGTATTCATAACTGTTGATTTGCCCGCATTCGTATATCCAACAAGCGCCACAACTGGAACTTCGCTTTTTCTACGCTTTTTGCGCTGCGTCTGACGATGAGCGACCAACACTTCTAGCTCTTTGCTCAAAATGCTGATTTTCTCTTCGATTCTACGACGGTCAAGCTCAAGTTTCTTCTCACCGACACCTTTATTCTTCGTACCTACTCCGCCGCCTTGGCGACCCAGTGATTCACGCAAACCAACAAGTCGAGGTAGCATGTATTGCAATTGAGCCACTTCGACTTGAAGCTGAGCTTCACGCGTCCGTGCACGTTCACCAAATATATCCAAAATCAGAATCGTTCTATCGATGACTTTACAGTCCAAATCTGCTTCAAGGTTACGAATTTGGGATGGTGACAGCTCATCATTGAAAATGACTAGATTGCCATCCTGCTGTTCAACGACAGCACGCACTTCTTCAAGCTTACCTGTTCCAATATAATGAGACGTATTTACTCGGCTTAGATTTTGAATGACACTGCCTACAATTTCAACATTACATGCCGCTGCGAGATTAACGAGCTCTTCCATGGAATATTCAAAATCTGCTTGATGATTCAGGTTTACACCAACGATCACTGCTTTTTGCTGATCTTCTATAAGTTCTTTCATATAATCATCTCCCGTTACTTTCAATATAAGCAAGTAGTTCAGATAGAAGCTTTCCCAACTACTCACGCTTTATGAGCAAATAAAAAACACAGGCATATGCCTGTGATCGGAGTAAACGGAATATATACGACAACGCAGACAGGCGCCCTGTCACACATCATGATTAGGAACATGTGCGAACAGCAAGAAATCGCCTAGCGAAGACGCTGGTCTTCTAGGGAGAACATACGAGCCTCATTGTATATGGTTCACACGCACACACAATAGATCCACTTCACCATACATTACATCCTTCATAGTGTTCTATAAAGACATGCAGGCAAGAGGCGGTATGCTCAACACCAGATATTCAATCTATAGTTAAGGGTATAGAAAAAGAGGGTGCATTCGTCCCCACCCTCTTCTTACATTAAAGCGATTAGGGTTCCTTAAAAATAGGCAGACCAATCCCGATTACTCTGCATCTAGGCAGAGCCATTGAGCACTATTCAGTTAGTGTCACAAACGTTCAATCGAGTTCTTCCAAATTGGAAGCCTGCCTTGTTAATCATCAGGAACCCTCCGTTCTCTAAAAGTTAAACTTATCTTAGCATAGCAAGATACGGAAGAGCAAGTGCACTGTTCCATTCCTATTATATGCATTGATACATAAGCATGTGAATGTTCGTTGTTCGTTGTGGCTAAAGGCCAATGGTACTTGAGCCAATACACTTCATCGTGGCGCTCACTACGATTCGACGAGCAAGGGTACTATCGTGCCGGCATGCACATCGATCAGTCCCAGGTCAGTCAGCTTCAAGGCTGGGCTGACTGGCAGCGAATGCGTGCTGATGGACATGATCGGATTGTAGTGCTCGTAGCCGAGCGATTCCATCGCTTCGCGAAGGCGTTTAACCGCTGGGCCGAACGTATCGAGCGGCTCTTCGGAGAGAATGCCGCCAACCGGCAGCGGTACATGGGCCAAGACTTGGCCATCCGCCACGACGCAGAAGCCGCCTTGGTCGGCGATAACGGTGTTGGCCGCAAGCGCCATGTCTGCGGCATTATGTCCGACGACGAGCAAATTGTGATTGTCGTGCGAATAAGTCGTCGCGATAGCGCCGCGCTTAATGGTGCTCCCTGTAATTAGACCATAGGCGCGATTGCCATTGCGGCCGTAACGCTCAAATGTAGCGACAAGTCCTAGCCCTTCAGCCCGCTCCCATTGTAGAACACCATCTTGCACTTCAACTTCACGATGCAACTCCTTCGTTGTTGTCGTCCCGTTGGACACTTCCATAACACGGCACTTATGAACATGAACGCCATGAGACACATGCTTAGCTCTAACTCCAGCCACATCATCGGCAACATCACCATCACCGCCACTAGCTCCAGTTACAACTACTGTAAAATCATCCTCCAGTAAAGGAGATAGCTTTACACTTTGATAGAAATGTGATGGGAAGTGACCTTCTACCCGCTTTTGCTTAACGGGACGTTTCGCATCATATACACAGCGACCGCGTTTATAGACTGTATCAATCTGGAATGTGTTCAAATCAGACAACAGAACAAAGTCCGCTAACTTGTTCGGCGCTACTGCCCCACGATCATGAAGGCGCATACGCTGTGCGGGCGTATAGGTCGTACAGTAAATAGCTCGCTCTGGACTCATTCCCATCGCTATCGCTTTGCGAACAAGATGATTCAAATGTCCATCCGCCACGATCGAATCCGCCATCACATCATCTGTCACGAAGCAGAATAAGTCCGCGACATCTTCTTCGATAAGAATGCGCATAATATCCGGACGCATCGCCTTTTCTTGAATTTCTACAAACATGCCGTTTCTCATTCTGTCGAGCATACTATCAACTTCTTGCTCCGTATGGTCTGAATCAACCCCCGCAAACATAAAGCGCGCTAGTTCTAGATCAACAAGCTTCTTCGGCGTATGCCCTTCAATTACGAGATGAGGATAATGCGTTCGAACATGTTTTAACATTTGATTCGTCTTACAATCTGGATCACGCAGCACGTCTACGGAATTCATAATCTCACCTAAGCAGACAACACGTTCATCCTGCAATAGCTTATCGATATCTGCAATCTCAATGGAACCACCTGTCGTTTCCAACGGTGTTGCTGGAACTGAGCTAGGAATGGCATAGAGAATATCAGCTGTGCATTCTTCACTCGCTCGAATCATTTCCTGTACCCCTTCAAGACCAAATACATTAGCCATCTCATGTGGTTCGGATACAACTGTCGTCACTCCATTTTGAATAATGCCATGAGAAAATGTTGCCGGGGTAATCATCGAACTTTCAATGTGTAAATGAATATCAATGAGTCCGGGAATTAGATGTCGCCCATTGCCTGCTACAACTTCTTGCGCTGCGAATGTCTCTTCTCCACGAGCACCTACATACAAAAAGCGTCCATCCAGCACTGCTATATTACCTGTAATAAATCGCTTCATATATACGTTGAATATGTGCACATTTGTGATCAACAAATCAATCTTCATTCGTTCTGACATCTTCTATGCTGCCCCCCGTATCATGCTCAGTCTTAACAACTCCAAGCCTCTACCCATCGAAAAAACTTACAAGCGTACATTTAAATATGAATACGTACTTCTTAACTCGTGCTAAACCCTATATATTATCGCTTTACACCGAGATAAAAGATAAACCCCTTCCTTAATAAAGAGAGGGGTTTATGCTATAGCTGAGTGAAGAATAAATTCTCCCCCAAAGATCTTTACGTTTGCATACAAGCATTCAAGTATTTAAGCACTTAAGCAAAATAGGCTACACCTTAGTACGTACAAGTACAACCTTCTCTTTCGGCAGTACGAGCTGAACAACTGCATTGGTTTCAAAAGGCGCTTCCATCTCACGATTGACTGTGAAAGTTCCCAGAGCAGTCTCTACTTCATATTGATAACTGCGACCTAAGAAGGTGCTAACCTTAACTCGGCCAGCAATCACATTCCAGCCTGACTCTAGTTCCGCTGCCGTCAATCCACCAAGCCCATTCGACAGTTCACTTTGCAGAGCAATCAACAGATCATCTGGACGAATCGCTGCTTTCATCTGCTCCACAATCGGATGTCCTGAACGATGAACAAGACTGAGCTTCAACCCTTGCGGGCAATCTGATGTCACTTGCTCTCCATCAACCTTCAGACCATTAACATCAATGAAGTTATGGAAGCCAATAAAGCGAGCAACAAACTCGGTCGTCGGATATTTATAAATTACAGCTGGCGCATCCAACTGTTCGATAACACCTTGATTCATAATTGCAACTTTATCAGAGATTGAGAAACACTCTTCTTGATCGTGAGAGACATATACTGTTGTGATACCTAACTCTTTCTGGATACGGCGAATCTCTACGCGCATATTCACACGAAGATTCGCATCCAAGTTGCTGAGTGGTTCATCGAACAACAGCAAGTCTGGTTGAATGACCAAAGCCCGCGCAATCGCAACGCGCTGACGCTGTCCGCCGGACAGTTCGCCTGGGAAGCGCTTCTCGAAGCCTTCTAAGCTAACGACCCTCAGCATATCCGTCACACGTTTAGCAATGTCATCCTTGCTTACTTTACGCAGACGCAAACCATAAGCTACATTATCAAATACGGTCATATGCGGGAACAATGCATAGCTCTGAAATACAAAGCCGAAGTTGCGCTTGTTCACCGGAACACGTGTATAATCTTTGCCATCGAACATAAAGCGTCCGTCCTTCGCTTCTAGGAACCCTGCAATGAGACGCAGTGTCGTCGTCTTTCCGCAACCGGATGGACCGAGCAGCGAGATCAACTCACCTTTTTCAATATGAAGATTGAAGTTTTTTAGAATGAGATTCTTTTCATAAGCAACTGAAATATCATTAAGCGATAACAATTCCACGTCCGTAGTCCCTCCGATGTTGAGCCGTTATTTGTTCGTAAAATAAGACAATCCCATCAAGCGCTCGATCATGACCATTAATAATCCTGTCAGCACCATGAGCAGTACCGATATCGCCGCTATCGTCGGATCAAAATAATTCTCGACATACGTTAGCATCTGAATCGGCAAAGTACTCACACCCGGACCCGTCATAAATACGGAAATATCCACATTGTTGAACGATTCCAAGAAAGCAAGCAGCACACCTGCAATCAAACCTGAGCGAATGTTCGGCAGTACGACCGTAAAGAATGTCTTCAAGCGGCTCGCCCCCAAGCTCATAGAAGCTTCTTCTACCGAGTAATCAAAGTTCGATAGACTCGAACTAATGACACGAATAATAAAAGGCAGCATCAGCACAATATGGCCGATTAGCAAGCTTGTATAAATGGGAAGATTGAGTTGTACGACCAAAAACTTCAGCATCGTGAAGCCCATAACGACCCCCGGAATTAAAATCGGGGAAATAAAGATCGAATTCAGCAGCTCTTTACCGCGGAAATGACCACGGCTTAGTGCATAGGCTGCTGGAACCCCTAGCAAAAGGGCGATTAAGTTGCCAAGCAGGGCGACGCCCATCGTTACTTTGAACGTCTCCATAAACATATCGACTTCGAAAATATTTTTATACCACTTCAGCGAGAACCCCTCTGGCGGAAACTTCAACACAGAGCTGTCTCCAAATGATGTTCCGATTATAATGACGAGCGGTCCGAGCAAAAAGATAAAGACGAGCGTCGTAAACAGAGCAAGGCCGCGATGTTTGTCCTTCATGTTGCGCTACCCCTTCGGATTCAATTTGCGGGCAAGACGATTCATGAGCCCAATAATGATGAACGTTATCACAATCATAACGGTCGCTATAACCGAGGCCATATACCAATCGTTTAGCGTCATCGCATTTTGATAAAGGAACGTTGCGATAACACGCTGTTTGCCTCCTAGCAGCTGTGGTGTCGTATAGGCCGTCAAACTTCCTACAAATACGAGAATGCTGCCTACAATAAGGCCCGGTACACACAAAGGAACGATAATGCTCATGAAACCTTTCCAACGCGAAGCGCCGAGTGATTCAGACGCTTGCAGCAGGTCGCCATCAATATTCTCCATTACACCAACAAGCGAAATAATCATTAATGGAAGGAACAGATGAATCATTCCTATCATCATCGCTGTCGGCGTGTACAAAATTTTGAGTGGATCATCGATAAGACCGATGCCAAGCAGGAACTGATTCACTAGGCCATTTTTCCCGAGGATAACCATCCAGCTGAATGAGCGCACAATCGCACTTGTTAAGAGTGGGAACAGTGCCAACATCAATAAGATGCCTTTCGTTCTCGCCTTCGTCTTCGAGATATAGTAAGCTGTCGGGAATCCTAGCAAAATACAAACAAGCGTCGTCACGAAGCTCACTTGTAAAGTTGTCCCGAGAATCTTCAGCATGTAGGGATCGCTGAGCAGCTTCACGTATCCATCAACCGTAAACTCGCCTTCATAATAGAAGGTGGAGCCAATCGTCATAAAGATCGGAATGATCATAAAGATTGTCAAAAATAACAGTCCTGGCAGTAGTAAGAGCCAGAGGTGTACTTTCTTCATCGCTGCTTATCTCCCATTTGCTATCATAGTAAGTTGCTTAAGATGACTTCTACCTCTTCTATTTCTTCTAACCTCATATTTCTTCCTTTGCGATATTTTATCTATTCTATTTTCATATTTTCTTATTCTATTTTTAAGTCGCGAACAATCGTTTCGAACAAAGCTTCACTACATTTCGATCTACACTATCTCTTTAGGACATGTAAGAAACGCTCAATAAATGCTTCTTGGTTAAGGTCCATGCACACATGCACGTTAGGTTCCTTATTCCAGCGCCCTTGGAAATCAGCCACTGTCTGTCCATCACACAAGTTGCTGTTCACTTCAACGTCAACATACAAATGCTCTGTCGTTGCTACAGCACGATCGATTGCCACAGCTACTGCAAATGGATCATGCATCGCACAAGCAGGATATCCGTAACGCTTCGCGTACATGTCCATGTAATCGCGAGTACAGTCATAAACCAGTGGAGCTAGTGGAGCATCACCCATCGATTCAATATGCTCTCGAGTCAACAGCGCTCGACGTGTTACATCAAGGCCGACCATCGTAATGTTAAAGCCAGCTTGCAGAACGTTGCGCGCTGCTTCAGGATCAACAAAGATGTTGTACTCTGCCGTCGGTGTAACGTTGCCGAATGAGGTAACAACGCCTCCCATGAAAATAACTTCCTTCACGAGCGTTGGCAGCTCAGGGCAAGCGCGCAAGGCCAATGCCAAATTGGTCAAAGGTCCTGTCATGATGAGCGTAATCTCGCCCGGACGTTCTTTGATCGTTTCTACCATAATAAGTGCAGCCTGCTTCGAAGCACGCATTGGCGGCAGCTCTAGATCAGCCAATGCACCACCAATGCCATCATTGCCATGCACGCGATGTTCGAAATATTGAGGACGACGCAATGGACGATCCGCTCCTGGAATAACAGGAATGTTCGCGATGAGTTCTGCCTCTTCATTGCGTCCCTTCTGCTTCGCTTCCTCTGCTAGCACATGAAGCACTTTCCGAGTGTTCAAAGTCGCCTGAGCTAGTGATACGTTGCCGTTCACAGTTGTGATGCCGAGCATATCAAATGCCCCGCTCTTTACTGCCAACATAATGGCAAGCGCATCATCCACACCTGTATCAACATCAAGGAAAATCGGTTTACGCGACTGTAGGCTTCCTGTCTCAGCAGCTCCTATTGCGATTTCCTCTGCTCGTGTTTCCGTCATTTGTTCGTTCATTTTGTTTCGCCTCCTATGTCGTATCTCTATCGACAACTTTCGCTGCCATTCGACCATGCACGGTCGCGATGATTATACATGGAAAAGAGGCTCGTGACCAATGAATTGAAAATATTTACACTTTATTCGCTCTAGTACATACACGGATTGCTACTCTAATTCACGATTCCAACGATCGATCCAAGATGCCATCTGCTCGTTGACCATTTTAAGGTCAAGTGTCTTCAAATTCTCAACAACTTCTGCACCATATGTCATTCCAAATGCTTGCTCTTCAGTAAGCTTTACATTTTTATTAGAAGGAGCATCGACTTTATCGAGCGCATTTGCTTTTTGAACTTCCTCACTCATATGCCAGTTGATGAACTTTTCAGCTAGCTCTTTATTTTTCGAACCTTTTACAACATTGACTGTGTTCAATAGTGCATACGCGCCCTCTTTCGGTGTAATGAACGCTGCACTTGGCACAGCCTCTTTCGCACTGCCGAAGAACGTATCCTGCATGGGAGCAATGATAACTTCACCCTGCGCGAACATGTTAGACAAGTCAGCTGACTTCGAATAATACTTCACAACTCCTGGGTTAATTTCTTTTAGTGCTTTGAACGCGGCATCTGCATTCATATCTGAGCTGCCTGCATGCTTGGACGCCATATCCATCAACATCGGCCCACTTGTAATCGTAATGTTTGGCAGTGCAATCTTGTTCTGGAATTCAGGCTTCCACATATCACTCCATGATTCTACTTTCATTTTCACTTCATCCATATTTATGACTAAACCTAACTGCGCTACAGTGTGTGCCGGTCCCCAGTCCTCACCAAGAGGTGCCTGTGCAATGTTGTACAGCTGATCGATATTCGGAATGTTCTTGCGATCGATCTTCTCAAAAAGTCCCTCTTCAATTCCTTGTAGTGCGTAGTAATCAGACAAATAAATAAGGTCGACTTTGGAGCTTCCTTGACGAATTTTATTCAAACGGTCGGTGTTATTACCCGTTTCCACAACGATTTTGACGTTATGTTCCTTCTCAAATGGCTCGTACACATTTTTCTTCATTACATCTTCTGAGAAGCCCCATGTCGAAATGACTAGCTCAGTCGGCTTATTCGCCGTAGAATCATTCGAACAAGCCATCAACATCGTGCTTAGCGCAAGTACAATAACAAGAATAGAAGCGATTTTTTTCATAAGTAGAACCCCTCCTGGATGTAGTAAAATTCGTTAACGATATCATACATACGGAATGATAGATTATGTTATCGATATCACACTAGAGAAAAAAGTGAGATTGCAGCTTTAGACCTAAAGTTGCAATCCCGCTTCCCGTTCTTAGTGACCACCTTGCATAAATACGTAACGTGCTAGTACGAGGACAAACAATACCCACATCAACCAGTGAATCTTGTATTTCTGCTCTCCTCTACCCGAAACGTTGGCAACGAATGCAAGCAGCACATAGGATAAAATACCGAACGAGATACCATTTGCGATACTGTACGTAAATGGCATGAATGTCACTGTCAAAAAGGCTGGAATACCGATGACCAAGTCTTTGAAGTTAATTTCATTTACAGACTGCATCATAAGTACACCGACAACGATCAACGCTGCTGCTGTAGCAGAGCTTGGAATAATCGCAATGGCCGGTGCCAAGAACAAGGCTAGCAAGAAACACACACCTGTAGATACTGCGGTTAGACCTGTACGTCCACCCTCAGCGATACCAGCTGAACTTTCTACATAAGCCGTTACCGTTGATGTACCCAACATCGCACCACCGCTCACTGCGATGGAATCTACGAACATCGCCTTGCCGACGCGCTTCTTCCCTTCTACTGGATTTTTCATAAAACCAGCACGGTTGGCTGTTCCAATCAAAGTTCCGAATGTATCGAACAATTCTACGAATGTGAATGTCAAAATGATAGATACGATACCAACACCCATTATGCCTGCAAAATCAAACTGGAACATTTGTAATTCAGACAAGTTAGGAATCCATGGTGTTTGTGAAGTATCTGAAAGACTGCCAAGATTCACTTCACCCATAAAAATACCAACTACGGTTGTACCTAATATTCCGAAGAGAATAGCACCAGGCACACGAAGCACCATAAGAATCGAAATCAGAGCCAAGCCAATTATCGTAAGTAGTACAGGACCTGATGTGAATTGACCAAGACCGAATACCGTTTCAAATCCTAATACAGGAGTGAATGTTCCTGCCGGAATATCTTTCACCGATTCAACGGACACCGTTAGCAATCCGCTATTTTTCAAACCCACTATTGCAATAAATAATCCAATACCAACTGTAATTGCATGTTTCAAACCATCTGGTACTGCATCAATTAACATTTGTCTAATTTGCGTAATCGTTAATAAGAAGAAGATAATTCCCGAAATAAATACGGCGGTTAGCGCCATCTGCCACGTTACAGGCTGTCCCGTCGATGCGGTCGACACGACGATAGTAGCAAAGTAAGCGTTCAAGCCCATACCAGGTGCTACTGCCACTGGGAAATTAACGAAAATCCCCATCGCAATCGTAAATACTCCTGCTGCAATCGCTGTTGCCAAAAAGACCGGATACCATTCCATGCCTGTCTTACCGAATGCCGTTAAAATGTTAGGATTGACGACGAGTATATAAGCCATCGTCATAAACGTCGTAATACCTGCCATAATCTCGGTTCTAACCGTTGAGCCGTGCTCCTTGATCTTGAAGAAGCGTTCCATCCGAGTTACATCCTCCCCATAATACCCCTGTTTTGTGTTCTGTCCCTCTTGTAATGCTCCCCTGACAAACAAAAAAGAACTTGAGATGAAGCTCTCAAGTTCTGACTACGTAACAGATACACTTATCCACTCTTATTTGGGTACACAAATATACATTGCATACATTCGTGTGCATTCTGTACATGTCCTATTGCTAGGATACATGCACAGCCCATCCGCCTATTCAAAATTGTAGAAATAGACAACGGAAACAAAGAGTAAGGTGAGGTGAACTAACGCTGCACCCACATCGTGTGGACTTGCATGACGCGTACACCTGTATCTTTCGTAGCCAGATCATTTACGGTAATCTTGTAGAAACTTCCGGGCCAATTCCCGAAATTATACGAAAAAACGATATGAAATTATCTATTCCTATTGTACGAGCGACCATGATTTATGTCAACGCAAAATCCGAACATTAGTAAATTTAATTATGTTTACGTTCGTGTTTTAGATTTAATCATTCGTTAAACTGACAAGTTTCTACACTTTTTCATCGCTTATATATCTATGAATGGAGCGTTAATAAGCCGTTCACATTCCGTGACATTTCTACAAAAACACAAAAAACCGCCGAATACCTAGCATAGGCATCCAGCGGTTCTACTGTTGTTATTTCTATTCCCACTCAATTGTTGCAGGTGGCTTGGACGTTACATCGTAAACGATACGGTTGACGTTCTCAACTTCGTTAACGATACGTACGGAGATCTTCTCAAGAATATCCCACGGAATACGTGCCCAGTCAGCTGTCATACCGTCAATGGATGTTACTGCACGAATACCTACTGTGTAGGAATACGTACGGGAGTCACCCATAACGCCGACACTCTTCATGTCAGGCAGCGCTGTGAAGTACTGCCAAATCTCGTTATCAAGACCTGCTTTTGCGATTTCCTCACGAAGGATCGCATCAGATTCACGAACGATTACTAGCTTGTCCTCTGTTACTTCGCCCAATACGCGGATCGCTAGACCCGGACCTGGGAACGGCTGACGCCATACGATTTCACGAGGAAGACCCAACTCTTCGCCCACTTTACGAACTTCGTCCTTGAAGAGTGCGTTAAGAGGCTCGATAAGTTGGAACTTCATGTCCTCTGGCAATCCGCCTACGTTATGGTGAGACTTGATTGTCTCAGCAGTAGCTGTACCACTCTCTACGATATCCGTGTACAACGTACCTTGTGCCAAGAAGTCGAACTCGCCAAGTTTAGCGGACTCTTCATCGAAGCAGTAAATAAACTCGTTACCGATAATTTTACGCTTTTGTTCAGGATCAGAGACGCCTGCCAATTTGCTCATGAAGCGTTCACGAGCGTCAATTTTGATAACATTCATATCAAACTTGCCTGTGAATGTTTCCATAACGCCTTCAGCTTCGCCTTTGCGCAGCAAATTATGATCAATGAACATACAAGTAAGTTGATCACCGATAGCACGGTGAATCAATGCAGCAACTACAGAGGAATCTACACCGCCGCTCAATGCACAAAGTACTTTACGGTCGCCAACTGTATCACGAATTTCACGGATTTTGTCTTCAACGAACGATTCCATGCTCCAGTTGCCTTCGCATTTACATACTTCGTATAGGAAGTTGCGGATCATTTCATTTCCGTACACAGAGTGACGCACTTCTGGGTGGAATTGAACAGCATAGAAATTCTTCTCAGGATGGCTCATCGCTGCGATTGGCGCATGCTCTGTGCTTGCATCCACGCGGAAGCCAACTGGTGGTTCTACAACGAGGTCACTGTGGCTCATCCATACCGTTTGGTTGGATTCCAAACCGTTAACTAGTGCACTGTCTGGTTGGAATACGACATCTGCTTTACCGTATTCGCGCTTCCCTGCACGCTGTACTTTACCTTCAAGCTGATGAGACATCAACTGCATGCCGTAACAAATCCCCATAATCGGAAGACCCAAGTCATAAATCGCCGTATCAACGACTGGAGAATCTTCTAAGTACACGCTCGCCGGACCACCGGAGAATACGATACCTTTCGGATTCAATTCCTTGATTTTTTCTACTGGAGTGTTAAACGGCATCAACTCGCTATATACGCCTAGATCGCGAATACGGCGAGCGATAAGTTGGTTGTACTGACCACCGAAGTCAAGAACGATAATCATCTCTTGCGGCTTGCTGCTCATTCATGTGCCCCCTCAAAAATAATGTTTACTATTATAATAAAATGCCGGTATCAGCGTCAATTGTTTGTACTGTGACGCGATATGTTTCCAGTAGTTACTATGCCATAACTTACCCGTTCGCATTCCCTGCATTATGTTGATGGTACTCTTTCTTCCTTCATTCGTCAAAGATAAATGTCCTGTTGAAAAATGACAGATATACCTTTTCCATAAATAAGGAAATTAAGTCATGAAGTAAACCATTCCATATTCGATTCATGTTCAGCAATAAAGGATAGCTATTTTTTGTTACCGATAACTGGACTTATTGAATACTTGTTAAGTAACTTTTACTTCCTAAATAATAACACAAAGTGTATCCCACAAGAAGACATTCTGTGTAAATGTCCACACAAAAGTGGACACCTAGAACTTACTAGACAACTCTTCCTCTCACCAGACATAAACACTAGATATAGTTCGTTTTTGTTTTATAACAACTAAATATGCTATTTCTTCCGCGACAGATGGTATATATTCTTTTCAAAACAAGTGTCCACTTTTGAAAGAACATTTTTCGTTATTTTCCACCTATAAAAGACATCGCACAACATTGTATTCTGACTAGGACGGAGTCTAATATGACGCGTCCTGCCACTCACTCACGATGCCATACTATTTACGCCTACGCTTCGATAAGTTGTAAATCAATTAGCCCTTTGCGGATCCCATCCTCATGAGCAGCAGCCGTTAGGCGATGCGCCACCTGCTTCACTTCATCCTTCGCATTCCCCATTGCTACACCTGCTCCCACGAACTGAAGCATCTCCAAATCATTCAATCCGTCACCGAATGCAGCGGCTTGCTCGGGTTGCAATCCTGCTGCTTGCAAATAGGCTGCGATGCCTGATGCTTTTGAGCAGCCCTCATTCTGAATATCAACAGCCAGGGGATGCCAACGAATGAAGCGCAACTGCGGGAATTCATCTACGTAGTCGCTCATTTCCTCTTCTTCACAAAATAACAATCCTTGGTATACAGCATGCTCATGGTAGTATTCTGGCATGATTAATGGGATCTCAATGCCGAATTCCGCAAACGAATCCGTTACACGCTCATTAGCAAGTGATACTGCGGTATTATCGGTCCCAACCATACCAAGTGCATGTCCTCTTGCACCAGTAGAACGGCTTATTTTATCCAACATTTCAGCAGATACTGGGTCATCAATAATAACTTCCTCATTTCGGACGACGTAACTTCCGTTCATGCTAACGTACGAATGAATATTTAATTCTTCTCTTATCCATTTGAACGCATATGGGGTCCGTCCCGTTGCGATAACCGTCTCTACACCCTGCTGCTGTAAGCGCGCAATGCTTTCTTTGGCCGATTGTGGAATACTTCCTTCCGAGTTCAACAGCGTTCCATCTATATCAAAAAATACAACTTTATACATCATTTATGCCTCCTTTATCTTACGACCACGATCCAAGAGAAAAACAAGGCCGTCACGCCGAATTGAACGACAAACGCCAACGTCCAAATCGTAACGCCAACCTCGCTCTTCTCGTCTTACATGTTCAAGATAAAGGATGAAACGCGTTTCAGAGCAAGCATTTTTCATAATATTTTTTGAAAATCTGATACTTCGATGGCTACGATCACGCTCACCATGCACATGCAGCTCGTACGATGATAATTTGAGGCGTTAGCCGTACTTGGTATACAATAGAGTAAAATACTAACGTTCGAGTGAAAAAGTAGTATAGCCTTTAACGATACATAGCAGAGGTGAATGAATTGGCTAACATTCGTCAGATTGCAAAAGAAGCAGGTGTATCGGTGACGACGGTATCACGTGTACTTAATGGCCATCCCTATGTGCGTGAGGACAAGCGCCAAGCAGTCATAGCAGCGATGGATCAATTGCAATATACCCCGAACCGAAATGCTGTTCATTTGGCAAAAGGACGAACGTTTATGGTCGCGGTTATGCTTCCTTTTGCAAATCACCCTTACTTCTCAGGACTTGTCGACGGGATTGCTTATGAAGCATTACAGCATCAATATCGGATTATCCTGTGCCAAACCGACTACAATATAAGTGAAGAAGAGCGTGTTCTTCAGTTGCTGCGCGATAAATTGGTAGACGGCGTTATTATTTGCTCACGTCAATCTTCTTGGCATGATATTGAACCCTATAAAGCATACGGCCCGGTCGTTGCTTGCGAATATACAGATGTACCAAGTTTTTCGAGTATTTATATGGACCACTACCAGACAATGAAGCATGCACTGGATGTACTCATGGATTATGGGCATCAACGGATAGGGTACTGTCTAGGTCGGCCAGATAGCTACAACAGCGACAAGCGCTTACTTGCTTATCGCGAAGCATTACAGCAACTTGGCGAACCATTTCGCCCTGAGTGGGGATTCCATCATTGTTACAATGTTGAAGATGGTGCAGAGGTTATACGGACACTGTTGCAAATGGAAGAACGTCCAACTGCACTGCTCGTTGCAGGTGACCAGTCAGCAGCCGGCATGATGTTGGAACTGCGCAACCACAGCGAAGCTGACATTCGGTCCTTTTCTATTATCGGGTTCGATAACTTGCCAATTGCCAAAGTGCTCGGCCTGACTACGTTTGATCTTTCAAGTTACGATATCGGGCGGAAAGCTTTTGAACTGTTCAAGTACCAGCTCGATCATCCAGATGATCCGCCTGAACATCATGAACTTCCGTTTCGCATGATTCATCGCTCCAGTGTGTATCGAGTAAATGCGTAAATGCAAGCAGCCTATATGGTTTGCCATCATTAGAAAAAAGCAGCAGACACCATTAAAAGTCTGCTGCTCTCCGCTTTTTAGTAGGAAATAATTCAGAGCAGATGTGCCCTAATTCATCTTGGTGATTGGGACGCTCCTCTACAGCCGCATACAACATTTCATTGCTGTATGCAATAAAGCGCTCTAATGCATCTCGCTCACTGTGCGTAAGCTTACTGCCCAGTTTCTCGCCCCCCGCCTTTACATAACACTCCAATGTCATACTAGGCGTCCGTTCACCTAAGCGGCTTTGCATGATAGACCAAGCCAGCTCACCTATACGCAGTGCACGACTTCTGCTGTAGTTTCGCTGCTGTTTGCGCAGCAAGAAACGCAGCGTCCATAGTGGATATTCTCGCGAAATACTTACCCTAATCCATCGGGCTAAACATCCTATCACAATCAGCAGTACAATGGCTGCGATGCTCACAGATACCGGATAGGCTGCCCATAGTCGTCCCCAGCTTTCTCCTTGCCAAAACATAATTATCGCTGCTAGCCAATCTACCCAAAATGCTTGATGCTGCCAAGCTCCAAGCTCCGTCAACAGCTGCTGCCGTAAGGAAGAAGTACTCATGAGCAGTTTCTCCCCGCCCGCTTGCATCGCTGAAAAAATGGATTCCCATATCGGATCCAACCACTTTTGAATATAGGTTAGTATCGAATCTACTGTCATTGCAGTACCTCCGAGCGCTCTATTGTACAACTGCGCATTCAGCTCGTAAGATGCATTTTCACCTTGTATAACATCTGCTCTTGCAGGAATCGCCACAGCCTGCTCCACATCCTGAACGATACCTCTCGCAGGTGTTGGATCGAACGGCACCCAACCCACTTCAGGTATATACACTTCCACCCATGCATGTGCATCTGAATGACGTACTGTATAGGTGCCATCTGCTTCTTGCTCTCCTGGTGCAAAACCTTTGACCCAGCGTGTAGGAATGCCCTGTGTTCGCAGCATAACCGCCATCGCAGTGGAGAAATGTACACAGTAGCCTTGCCGCTGCTCAAATAAGAAATGGTCAACAAAGTCAACTGCCCCTTCGGGAACAGTTGTGGCTTCCGTTGTATAGACGTAATTCTCCAACAAGTAGCGTTGAACACGCTGCACTCGTTCATATCGGTTAGAGGCACCTCCCATCAATTTTGCTGTAAGCTCCTCAATTCTGTTTGGTAGATGTTCCGGCAGTTCTGTATATTTTCGCTGCAATTGTTCTGGATCATCCGTATCTGTTAATTTTGTAAACAACACTGGTGTGCCAATGAAATGACTTACTTGGACGGTGTAATTCGTTACTTTAGTATCGCTCATATTGACTGGTTCCCGGTTCACTTGAATGAGCTGTCCACCGTGCAGCAAAGGCATCCCAGCTGGAAACTGTTCAAAACGTAAATGTTGTTCAAATGGTTCTGTCCATGCACCTGTAATGAGGTTGGACGAACTGCTGTTATTCGTCAAAACCGATCGAACACTATCGCCTTGCTCCCTATCATCGAGATCGTCCCAACCTTGTCCGGTATACAATCGCTTAGATTCAGCTCGCCAATAAGTCGGATATGGGCTCGTGGCACGAAACAACACTGCTTTGTTCATCCGAATTGGCATCCCAAGCTGACGATCATCCTGTCCGTATCCTGTCATTCCAACCGTAGCGATAGGGCGGCCACCTTTGTTTGCCCGAGCTTGCATTCGATCATCATTGTCTATCAGCTTCTCGAACTTTTCTTGCACCCATGCCTCAAGGGCTGGCCATACAACAGGACTTCTGCTAGTAAAGGTCATCGCCCATATTGTGTAGCTTATAACTAACACAACAGCCAGTGAGACCGTTGCCAGCCACCACCGAGCAGGCCATGATGCCGTGCTCAGGCCGCTTCCCTCACGCTGGCGCTGCAATTGCAGCCATGAAACAGCAATCATCGTCCAAATGAACGCTCGAACAAGTCCATCGCTTGTGTCGAGCCCCATGATTTTTTCCATCAGCAGCAAGTATATGATGGTCGCGGTACTGAACAAGCTGACCGAATAAGAAGAAGTCATCAACGATTGAACGAGCAAGCTTAACAGCATAATAAAAACCAATATTACCGTCATCTCGCTAACATCTGAATAGCGAAAATCTTCTCCTGTTATGAAATACATGGCCATTCCTTCTATATCTACGGCCCAAGAATAAATCGTGTCCACGAGTTGTCGTGGCATGGAAAGTACATTTGTTAGCCACGTTTCTTCCCCTAAACTTGCCCATGCGCTGACCAATAGAACGGTTAAACATACAAGCCCACCCCGCAACCATGCGGAAGAACAGCATAGACCGATCATCAGAGCAGCACCCATAGGAACGAGCCATGTGCCTAAATGAACGGACATACTTAAATAGGTTGATTGATAGAAAGGAAGGAGCCACTCTACAAACAGTCCCATCAACAGCAAGTTGCAACCTAGCCAGCTCCACCAATGAATGAGCGATGTAGGACGGTTGTCACTTAATCGAGCAGCCTGGATGCCGCCATTGGAGGGAGTACTCAGGCTTGTAGATACATCCCTTGTTTCTATGGAGTCCATTCCACTCCGCTCTTCATTTGCGAGAGGCGATAACCGTTGTCGTTCAGTTGTGAAAAGTAACATCGCCGCTTCCTCCCGTATGTTTATGTAAGGGATCCCCCATCCGTATTCGTTCTGGTGACTGCTGTGCCGTGGCTTGAATCCAACACGAAATGCGGGATATCTGATAATCAGACTGAATCGATGCTAAACGAGAGGACGCATCATAAGGACTAATAACGATTACAGCTGCTTGAGTAGAAAAAAAGCGATGCGATGCTAATGATGACTGAACTGTACTTCCTATGCTCGTCCCTTCCTCCCCTAGCCTCCTACCTGCTGCAAGATGAACGATGACCGATTCATAGCCACGAACCCACGTTTCTGTGCATGTTCGAAACAGCTGTATTGGCCCACGATAGCCGCTCTTTTGTAGTCTCCATACCCACTCTAGTGTTGTGTCTATTAACGCTGCAAAAGATTCCTTACTCAACGGAGGATTCTCTCGTACTAAACGATCATCGAACAATACAATCATCTCTGTCTCATCCATAGCTTGCTGAGGGCGAACAACTAACTGACGATTCTTTGCATAGTTTCGCCACTGTATGGAACGCCAAGCATCCCCCTTCTGATAGGGACGAAGCTCCGTCGAGGCCATCACGACTTGAGATGTATGCCGCTGCTTCAAATTATCCACAGATTCCGTATAAACCTCCGTACCCACTGCTCCCTTAGTCATCGCTTCTGCCCGTAACATTTGCATGAGTGGTTGCTGCAAGCCGTCATCGTTAACCCATTGAACAGCAGAAGGAACGACAATGGCGTGACTTGGATCTATCGCCTTTTGTCCGATTGTATGCGGTTGTAATGCAGCGTCAGCATGCTGGCTTCGTTGTATAACTAACGCCTGCTCCAAGGGTTGGATGAACCGCCCTCTGCGCCACCATCCAAGCAAATCGCCTGTTACGATATGCGTGCCTCCATGACGATACATGCCCAAGGTCACGGCAGGCAAGCTCATCTTACAGATCAGGCGGCGCTGGCTGCCTAGGTAGAGCATGCGGGTGCAGGACAACTGCTCCAGCACCTCACCTTGCTCGTCTACCCGCAGCCACACTTCTGTGACTTGCAGCCATATTCGCGGCAGGCGTGACCGCGAATGTATCGTTGTTGTCCAGACGAGCTCTGTCTCGACAGGACCGATCTTGTGACCGCACCGCGTTGTGACTGTGCGAATATGCCGCAGCGGTGCGGTTAGGCAGCTCCACGCCGCGAAGAGCCAATAGCCGAGCAGCGCGGAGCCCATGAAGCTAAGCGCTCCATGCCGCTCAGCTATGCCCCATGCGAGCAGGACTAGCGCTAGCAGTCCGGCTACCGTTGGGCGCAGCCATGCAGCGCCCAGGTCTGTTCCGCTTGCCTCAAGCGGCTGCAGCTGCAATAGCTGCGGCTTCATCGGAACAGACCCCCGAGCCACCAATGGTTGGCTCGGCGCTGCTTGCGCAGCATAGCAGGCAACTGTTCAGGCACGCTGCTGCCTGCATGGGCCGGGCGTCGGAGCAGCTTAGCTGCTCTGCGCGCCTTGCGGCCTCCTTGGCTGCCGCTACCGCCCGCACTCGCATGCGTGCGCGGCAGCTTATGGCCGAATGTCGGCACCGGTGTGCTCAGCAGCAGCTCCTGGATTATGGACGCCTGCCGCTCAGCGGCATCCTCCCCACCACGGAGCTGCAGCCGATGCGCCAGCACCGGTACCGCCACGGCCTGCACGTCCGCAGGTATAACATAATCCCGGCCGTGCAGAAACGCTTCCGCTTGGCTCGCGCGCAGCAACGCTGCTGAGCCGCGCGGACTAACCCCAAGACGTACGTCGGCGTGGCTGCGCGTCGCCTGTACCAACTCTACGATATAGCGACAAATGGTCGCATCCACATGCTGCTTGCGAATCCGCTTTCGTAGTAAAAGCCACTCCTCCGGCGTTAAGACAGCACGCACTTTTCGTGTGCAGCCTTCGTAGGCCAACTGCTGAATAAGCATATCGGATTCCATTTCTCGATCTGGATATTCAATCGTTAATCTCATCAGAAAACGATCCAGCTCTGCTTCTAGCAAACGGTACGTACCTTCAAACGATAACGGGTTTTGCGTCGCGATAAGCATAAATGGCTCTGGCAGTTTACGTGTAATCCCATCTACCGAAATCGTTCCTTCCTCCATCGCCTCCAGCAAAGCTGCCTGTGTACGTGTCGATGCTCGATTCAACTCGTCCGCAAGCACGATATGTGCATCCAATGGACTTCCGCTGTAGCGCAGTTCGCCTCCCTTTGGATCAAATACCATACTCCCTGTTACATCAGCCGGCAGCATATCGGGCGTCATCTGTACACGACGATAATCGGCGGCAGTGACTTGCGCTAACGTACGCGCAAACAGAGTCTTCCCTACACCTGGAGCACCTTCCAGCAGCAAATGCCCGCCGCACAGCATCGTATTGCAAGCAAGTCGAAATACCTCCGGCTTGCCAACTACGACCTGTTGAAGCTGTTCCAGCAGCTGCGGAAAATCATGCTGCACAAAGCCCGACGTCCAATTCGGCTTATCCCTTATATTTTCATAACAATCTATCATTGCAGTGATACCTCCATCCTTTACATGCTTGTCGCACAACACTAGGTATTGATGAACCATCGCCTACTAGCTTACTAGTCTCAGTCTCGCCCAATTCTATGAATTGTAAACAAATAGACAGCTAGACTAGAGCATGTAAATAACAAAAAAACCTTCTGCCTCACGAGGAAAACAGTCTGCGATCAAGAGCTTATTACTAAGCGTCTCTATCAGTTGTCCCTTATTTGTGAAATAGAAGGTTTTACGTTTAATTAGAGTCAAGCATCGATCTTCCCCAATTCCAGAGGAATGAACTCATGCTTTAACAATGAAATGTCTATGGTATCTAGAACTGGACGAAGTGGTATCCACAACACTCCATCTTCTTCGATCCCTTTCCAAGCTAAACGCTCACGTTCATTCGTACCAGCCTGCCAAACAACCGCACCTGTCATCCGATTAACCGTAATGGTTCCTTGCTTAAAATGAAGCTCAATTGGGCTCGAATGATCGCTGATAATAATTTCTCCATCTAAATGAGTAGTCAATATACGCGCAGGAATATACGTATTTTGTTGGATACGTTTGTACTGTCCGGGCTGCAAATTGAGCATTCCCACTTCTGTTGTTGCCTTGAAACGCATCGTACTTTCATTTTGATAGTCGAAATGTTTTTGTGGCTGTTGTTCCGCTCTCTTCTCTGGACGTTGTTCGGTTTGACGTTCTGGCTGCTTCTCACCTCGTACATCTACAGCCTGTACGTGCTGGTCGATCCAAGCCTGTGAAACAGGCTTACGTTCCCAACGCTTACGTGTCGCTACTTTAAATTGCACGGGCTCTAAGTCTGGAGTCATTATGTCAAATGTATAGCCTTTATCACGATAAAACTGAATCATATCTGGCAGCGCCTTAACCGTCTCGCCATGCCCTGCACTATCATGCATTAGCACAACGGTATGCGGCAGTCTTGCACCAGCTCGGATCGATTTCATAATCTCGCTTTTTGGTACATTTGCTCGCTTGGAATCCCCACTATCCACATGCCAATCATGTACGATATAACCTGCTTGACTTAACAGTTGAAAATACTGTTTGTCAAAATTCAAATAGGTTCCTCCTGGAGCACGTACAAGGCGCGGCTCATAGCCAACCACCTCTTTAATCGCTTGTCCCGTATCTCGGATTTGCTGCCAAAAATTCCGGAAATCGCTGTACAGCTTTTTATAAGCATGATTATAGGAATGATTCCCTATCGCATGACCTTCTGCATCAATCCGCTTCAACAGCTCTGGATTCTGCTTGACTTGCTTGCCCAGCACGAAAAATGTGGCTTTTACCTTTTCACGCTTCAATATATCCAACACATCAGCGGTATGCTTGCTAGGACCGTCATCAAATGTTAAATAGACAACTTTGCTAGAAGATGGAACAGATTCCTTTGCAGCTACAGCTGCATTAGCAAATTGATCAGTGATAGAACGAGTATGTATTCGTGCAGATTCTCGCTCACTTAGATGGGATCGCTTGTCCAGCAAATGCTCAGCGTCTCTAGCATCACCCATGTGCTCCGTCCACGATTGAATCCCGCTTCCCTCGGCTTTATCACCATCAATAGGATGGAGACCCGCTCCCATTAAGAACACGACGGTTAACACTAGCACCAACATTTTGCTTACTATATTGGACCATCTCTTTCTTCGTGCGTGTCGATTCCGTCTCGCAAATACTTTCATCATTAGCATCCTCCTTCAGCAGTACATCTGATCGGATTTAAGAACCAGCAAGCTTACACATGCTCTATCAGTTACTACAGAAACCTACCTTATTAGACCTAAAACAATGTTACTCACTTTATTAGGAAAAGGCAGTTTCCTTATTACATGGACACCAATCTGATCTGTAGTTCAGCTTATGATAGATTACTATGTTTCATGACGGTTTCTGAGATAAATAGAATGAGATCCGCTTGTATTTATTTTCAAGGGATATTTAATAATTCCATTTCATCTATACTTCTTAAATTGAAAGTATGAACCGATCCTTCTATAATAAAATGGATATGCTTGGGCATCAATTCGAATCTACTATGATTAAGAATGAGTGAGGAAATAAACAAATGAAGGAATCGATTCTGAAGCGCAGCAAAGTCCGCGCGCTAATCGCATATGTATTACTGCCTGTGTTATTGCTGCATTCCTGCAATCTGTTACCCTCAACACCGCCTAATGACAACGATGCTGCACATGGAACATTAGTCGTTGCGGCAGATGCTAGCTTGCAAACCGTGCTAGTAGAGATACAAGATAACTTCGAGCGAAAGTACCCACATGTAAAAGTACAGCTCAATTTCGGAGCTTCGGGAGCTTTACAGAAGCAAATCGAACAAGGCGCAGCAACGGATATATTTATGCCTGCTAGCAGCAAGCAAATGAACAGTCTGATCAAGTCTGGATTCGTCAATACCGACCACCAGCAACATTTACTGAGCAATGAGCTTGTTGTTATCGTAAACACAACGAACAAACAAACTTGGTCAAGCTTGAAGAAGCTAACATCAAGCGACATGGAACGGATTGCGATCAGCGACCCTGAGACCGATGCCGCAGGTATGTATACGGAACAAACGTTACAACGCTTACATTTTTGGAATGACATTAAAAATAAAGCGGTATTCACAAAAGATGTTCGCCAAGTTCTCTCCTATGTAGATACCGGCAATGTGGACGCTGGCTTTGTTTATCGTACGGATGCGTTAGTAGCGAAAAACTCCAAAATCGTTCACTTTGTAAGTCCAAAGCATCATGATCCAGTCGTCTATCCGATTGGCATCATTCAGCAGACACGTAATGTAGAAGCTGCGCAGCTATGGATGGCATATGTGCAACTGCCCGAGGCACAACAAATTTTTAAGCGTTATGGATTTAAAATGGCGGGCGAATAACCTGTGACATGAAAAGGTAGATGCTTGTAAACAGCACAATCAAGTTCATGGATAAACGAAAGGGATCTGCATATGGTTCATCCCCAAGATGCAGATCCCTTTCGTATTTAGTATGCGATGTCCATCATTCTTTATAATAGAAACATAAGTCATGGACGTGCTGGAAACCGACCTTTTTATACAACTGAATAGCTTGATCATTGCTCGCATTTACACACAGCGTAATCGATTCAATCGTATCAAAAGCAAACAACCAAGTTAGTGCAGCCGTCAACAAACGACTGCCTACGCCCTTTCCTCGCTCGGACTCTGTCACGCCGAAAAACTCGATGCTAGCTTCTCCAAACTCTGGATCAGCTTCGACATAAATGTACCCCGATAAATCCGTTTCATTTTTAATGATAAACACTTTTCTATGTTCATTTACACGCTCTACAATTTGTTGACCGCTGTAATACGTATTCGGAAATACATGATCATGTAGTTCGATCATATCAGCATAATAATATTCTGTTAATTCGTCAGCTCCTGCTTCTGTTAACTTGCAACGATCCGCCTGTTGAAACTTGAGAATGGCTTGTTCACTTTCTTTAGCGAAATCAAAATATTCGGCTAGTTGAATAACAGGTGCATTCTTTTTATTTGGAAACATGCTTAGCGAGTGGATTTCTGGAGGAAGCAGCTCAACCATTTGACCCCACAACTTATCAATATGCCCCCACTTGTCCGCCTTCATAAATGGTCCCCATATTTCAGCGCAATGTTGCTCTAGCTCTGCATCGAAGCCCAGCACTCCAATCAATTCATCATGCTCGTAAGCGAGTACGAAACCTTCATTGTATGGAACATCGGTTATATCCTCGATAAAGGAATGTGCAATCTCTTGCTGCTCAGTACCACAATAGCCGATATGTGTCTCTTCGAGCTGATTTAACTCTGCAATAAAGCGAGAAACCTGGTCTACATCGGCTGCATTCATGATCCGAATCTGTACCATGCCTTGTTACACCCCTATTTTAAAAATGGATGGACTTATCGTTCTATTGCTTCATCTTCGACTTAGATTCCATTCGACTATAAATCATCGCCACGATAGGGCCGGATATATTGTGCCACACACTAAAGATCGCACTTGGTACAGCAGCGAGCGGAGAGAAATGAGCCGTTGCTATTGCTGCACCTAGACCTGAATTTTGCATACCAACCTCGATCGAAACTGCTTTACATGCTGCAAGGTCCAGCTTAAGCAGCTTCGCAAATAAGTAACCCAACAGAAGCCCTAAGCAATTATGAAGAATAACAACAGCAAAAATAATGAGCCCTGTTTCTGCTATCTTCTGCTGGCTGCCTGCTACTACAGCGGCTACGATTGCAACGATTGCCACTGTGGAGACAAGCGGCAAAGCCTTAATCCCTACTTGTGCAGGCTTCTTGAGCAAGGTTTTGAAAATAATACCTAGTATGATGGGGATAATTACGATCTGTACAATAGACCATAACAATGCCGAAGCATTAACAGGAACCCATTCACTAGCTAAAAATAAAATAAGTGCTGGTGTGACGATAGGCGCCAATACGGTCGTAATCGATGTAATGGTTACGGATAATGGCACGTCTCCTTTGGCCATATACGTCATAACATTGGATGCGGTACCTCCAGGACAGCAGCCAACGAGAATAACACCTACTGCGATTTCCGGCGGAAGCTGAAGTCCCTTCGCGAGTAAGAAAGCAAGCGCCGGCATAATAAGAAACTGCCCAGCAACTCCAATGATAACCGCTACAGGACGACGAAGTACCTCCTTGAAATCACCTATAGATACCGTTAGCCCCATACCGAACATGATGATACCGAGCAGTGGCGTAATGTATGCACCGATCCATTTAAATAAGTCTGGCCAAATAAAAGCTGAGCACGCTGCGATCATCACCCAGACCGCAAATGTTTTTCCTACAAATTGTCCTAACTTTTCCATAATGTCCTCCATGTATGTACATATGTTTTTATGTAAAACACATTATATATCCTAATTTAGGTATTTGCCACATAAAAATATGAAAATTGATCCAATTGAAACAGACAAACTCTCAATCATGGAAGCGGCTTAAACTAACATGAGCAAATAAAAAACAATGGATAGCGTATCATCAGGGCTTGCAGCCACCGATAACGCTATCCATTGTTTACGTTAATGAAGCGTAAATGAATTAAGATTTATATTTACGCCAATCCATCTTGTCGTTGTTTAATAAATACTCAAAATCATTATCAAGACGTTTCTGTTCCGCCTTGCGTGCTTCTTCTTCCTTCTTGCGCTCTGCTTCTTTGCGTTCAGCTTCAGCTGTCTTCAAGCCTTCGCTTTGCGCCTTCAGTTTGCTTAGCACATCCGCACTCAATAAGTCTTTCAACGTAGCTGGCTTATCCGCGGATAGGTTGGGAGAAGGCGTTGATTGCTGTTTTCTTTTCTTAGCCATCCTATTCACCTCAGTTTCTCCTTCTATTATAACAAGGATAATACAGCAGGTGAACTGAGCAACGGAAAGCAATCAGCTTTCCGTTAGGCTCTACGCCTCTACCATCCTATACGATGATTGTTACAGCTTGAACTTCGCAATCGTTTCTTCTAAACGCTCAGCCATGCGCGACAATTCTTCCGCTGAATTGCTAATTTCCTGCATGGAAGCCAACTGCTCTTCCGTTGTAGCAGATACCGTTTGTGTACCATCTGCCATCTTCAACGTGACAGACTTCACTTCTTGCATGTAGCCGGACATTTCTTCTGTACCTACAGACATCTGTTGAGCCGAAGCAGATACTTCTTGGATTTGTGTCGCTACAATTTGCACAGCCTGCTCAATACGTTCAAACGCAGCTCCTGCTTCGTGCATGACTTCAATACCAAGAGATACCTCAGATACGCTTTGCTCTGAATTGCGAACCGACTTCTGCATTTCAGACTGAATATGCTTAATCGTCTCTGCAATTTCCTTCGCCATCGTCGAAGATTGCTCAGCCAGCTTACGTACCTCACTTGCAACCACTGCAAAGCCTCTGCCATGCTCACCAGCACGAGCCGCTTCGATGGAAGCATTAAGGGCCAACAAATTCGTTTGTTCTGCGATCCCTGTAATGGCTTTAACGATATCATTGATCTTATGCGTTTGCCCGCTGAGATCTTTCATTGATTGACCCATGCCGCTCACACTGCTATTAATGGACTCCATCTGCTGGATCGCACGCTGAATCGAACGATTCCCCTCTTCTACCATATCTGACGATTCAAGTGCTGCATGACTAACCGTCTGTGAGCCGCTAGCAATTTGTTTGGCCCCAACGGTAATCTCTTGAACAATTCCCTCTGCTTCATTCATATTCGATACTTGCGTTTCTGAGCCTACTGCCAGTTGGTTCATGCTCTCCGCTGTATATTGAGATGCCTGAGCCGATTGCTCAGAAGCAGCCGCAAGTTCTTGCGAAGAGGAAGACAAGTGCATCGAAGTATCTGATACTTCATGAATGACACTGCGCAGCGAATTAGTCATCGTATCAAAGCTGTAACTCAGCTTACCGAATTCATCGTTTGAGCGAGAGTCAATTTTTACAGTCAAGTCGCCCTTGCTCACTCGATTGGCAGCTCTCATTAATCGTTGCAAAGGGTTGAAAATAGAACGAATAATAACAAAGATAACGCCAGCACCAATAAGGACTGCTATAGCTATAATAATAACTGTCGTTCGGAAAATAGGCTGTGATGCCTCTCCATACTCTTCAGTAAGCATCATTCCAGCAATTTTCCAGCCTGTCTCTTCATTCGTCGTATACGCCATATCTTTTGATTCACCGTTCAGCATATAATGATGACGTCCAGAAATTTGACCGTACACTTCGTCCATCCATACTTCCTTAGCCTCGCTTCCTAGTGGCAGGGTTGGATGCACAACATATTTACCAGTCTGATCGAGAATGATGATATATCCGTTCGTTCCAACTTTTACTTGACTCGTCATCGCCATCAGTTTCTTCAGATCCAAATCTACGGCAACTACGCCATTACCGTTATCGATAGCACGGGAAATCGTAACGACTTCTTTGCCTGTTAAAGCATCACGGTACGGAGGTGTAGTAACGACATCACCCTTCTTCTCCATCGCGAGTGTATACCAATCACGCTTCCTTGGATCAAAGCTTACGTCCGTCTTAAACTTCGGCGCTTGAATCATAGCACCGTCCTTCGTGCCAATAAACGTAGAAGCTAATTCAGGATGAGTGAACTGGAATCGATTTAACAGATCAAAGATTTCAGAATGATCTTGACCCTTCTCTATTGAATCCAGTACAGATCCAGCTAAAAATTCAACATTGCTCTTGCTGTCGGAAACCATACCGCTTATTTTATCATCCAACAGCATGACACTAGCTTCAGTTGCGGAGTATATTTCTTCTTGTACGATACCTTTAGCCGTATCGTATGAAAACATGCCAATCGACAAACTCGGCACTAACAATATCAATACAAACGCTAAAATCAGACGCGCCCGCACGGATAATTTCCACTTCATATTGTTCCCACCTTGTAACAAAATGTTTATACTATGTCTTTTACTTATCGGTATTTTAGGCTTGAAAATGCATGCATAAATATTAACAGGGAAAAGAGCCCATTGAAGATTCACTGGACTCTTTCCTGTAACGAATGATTCTATTTAAATAGACTGCTTATTTAAATGAACTAGACTATACCTTAAACTTTGTAATTAGCGACTCCAGACGTTCTGCCATACTGGACAATTCTTCTGCTGAGTTGCTAATTTCCTGCATGGAAGCCAGTTGCTCTTCTGTCGTCGCAGATACCGTTTGAGTACTGTCAGCCATTTGTACAGTGACAGCCTTAATAGACTGCATATTACCCGCCATTACTTCTGTGCTCGCAGACATCTGCTGAGCAGCCGCAGACACTTCTTGAATCTGTGTCGCCACGATCTGAGCTGCTTGCTCAATTTGTCCGAATGCCATGCCCGCTTCATGAATAACATCAATACCTCGTGCAACCTCTACTGCACTCTGCTCAGAACTAGATGCCGACTTCTCCATCTCAGCTTGAATATGCTGAATCGTCTCTGCAATCTGTTGTGCCATCAGAGAAGACTGCTCTGCGAGCTTGCGCACTTCACTTGCTACAACGGCAAATCCTTTGCCGTGTTCACCAGCACGTGCCGCTTCAATGGAAGCATTCAACGCCAACAGATTCGTCTGTCCTGCAATCGCTGTAATCGCCTTGACGATATCGTCAATGCTCCGTGCTTGCTCTCTTAAGCCACGCATCGACTGGCCCAGCTCACCTACACTGCTATTGATCGACTCCATTTGCTTAATCGCTCGCTGGATGGAATGATTGCCGCTGCCAACCACTTCTGACGATTGCATCGCTGCTTCGCTAACTGTGCTAGAACTACTAGCAATTTGCCTAGCCCCAACTGTAATTTCCTGTACAATCATCTCCGCAGCATCCATACTCGCTACCTGGCTGTCTGACCCTTCAGCCAACTGTCCCATGCTGTCAGCTGTATACTGAGCCGCCTGCGCAGATTGCTCAGAAGCAGCCGCAAGCTCCTGTGAGGAAGAAGCCAAATGCATCGATGTATCGGACACCTCATGAAGTACGGTACGAAGTGACTCGGTCATCGCATCAAAGCTGTTACTTAACTTACCGAACTCATCATTCGATTGCGAATGAATTCGCACAGTCAAATCCCCCGCACTAATCAACTGCGCAGAGTTCATAAGACGCTGCAATGGACTTGTAATGGAACGAACAATTAAGAAAACAACTAGTGAACCTACTAGCAACGAGATAGCAATAACAATTAGAGCGCTCTTAAAAATAGGAGCCGAAGTCTGCTCAAACTCCTTCGTGTACATCGTTCCGATGATTTTCCAACCAGTCGTCTTGTTCGTTGTAAATACTAATGCTTTAGGTTCTCCCTCAAATGTATAGCTGATCGTACCCGATTCCTTGTTGTACAGCTCATCTATCCAATCCGCCTTAGATTCAGCGCCTAATTTTTCAGTTGGATGCGCTACATACTTGCGCGTTTCATCCATGATGATTGTATAACCTTGCTTACCAATCTTAATACTCTTCGTCATCTCCAAGATGCCTTTTAAATTCAAATTCATCGACACAACACCCGAGCCATCGTCAATCGTCCGTGATATGGAGACTACTTCTGCCCCTGTTGAAGCCGTATAGTAAGGCGCAGATACGATAACCTCTCCTTTTTTCTCCATCGCGTGCTTATACCAATCCCGCTGTCTCGGATCATAGTCTGCAGCCATTTTAAACTTAGGAGATTGAATCATTGCACCATCTTTCGTTCCTACATATGTACTGACAAGCTCAGGATTTTGTGCCTGATAATGAGTAACTAGCTTTCTAGTAGGAGATCCCTCTTCTCCCTTATCACCAGTTGCCTGAACAATTCCTGCCAAAAATTGAACATCGCTCTTAGCGTCAAGAACCATAGTTGTGACCTTGTCATTCAGCAGCATAACATTCTCTTTAGCTGCATCAACAATCTCTTCCTGTACGATAAACTTAGCCGCATCATATGAAAATAGACCAATTGACAAGCTTGGAACGATCAAAATAAGTGCAAATGCCAAAATAAGTCGTGTACGTACTGACCCTTTGATTTTCATGTTGTCCCCCACTTGAAGAAGTTTGTAACCATCTAACAACCTAGTAGTTTCCCCTTAGTAAATCTCTTTGACACCTATTTCGATTTGCTCATGCACTCACCTCGCGCCGCTTCCCCTCTTAAAATAGTAGCTATACGATAATTTGTTTCACAAATATTATAAATGACATATCAATTTAATGACATATTTTACGATAATTTTGTTGAAAAATGGATCATTATAACTAAAAAAGCTGCCTTGTCATTACCTGACAATGGACAGCTTTCTTAGAACTTTATTCCTGATATAGCGCAATTACATTGAACTGTATCCTTACAATTTGAACTTCGAAACGACAACAGTTAACCGTTCCGCCATGCGGGATAGCTCTTCAGCTGACGAACTAATTTGCTGCATGGAAGCCAACTGTTCCTCCGCTGTTGCCGATACGTCTTTCGTATGATCCGCGGCTTGTTCCGTCACAGCCTTCATTTCGTTAATGTAGCCACTCATCTCATCCGTACCAGCGGCCATTTGTTCAGAAGATGCAGATACTTCTTGAATTTGTGTAGCTACAACTTGAACCGCACTCTCCATACGTTCGAATGCAGATCCCGCTTCATGGATTACTTTAATACCAAGCTTAACCTCAGCAGCACTGTTCTCTGTATCTTGTGCAGACTTCAGCATTTCTGCTTGAATATGTTGAATCGTTTCTGCTATTTGCTGGGCCATCAAGGAAGACTGCTCCGCTAATTTACGAACTTCGCTTGCTACTACTGCAAATCCTCTGCCGTGCTCACCAGCGCGAGCTGCTTCAATCGACGCATTTAGCGCCAGCAGGTTAGTCTGGCCGGCAATACCGGTTATAGCTGTTACAATATCATCAATACTGCGCGCTTGCTCGCTTAATCCGCTCATCGATTGACCTAGCTGAGTTACACTGCTATTAATCGATTCCATTTGCTCAACCGCTTGCTTAATAAAGCGACTTCCTTCCACAACTACATCGGAAGAAAGCGTCGCCGCTTCTGCGACAGATTGTGAGCTGTTTGCAATTTGACGCGCGCCTACAGTCAACTCGCCAACAATCGTATCTGCTTGATTCATCTGGCTTACTTGCTGTTCTGATCCTGCAGCTAGCTCCGTCATACTCTCCGCCGTATATTGCGAAGCTTGCGCAGACTGCTCAGAAGCAGCTGCTAACTCTTGAGACGAAGAAGACAAATGCAGCGAAGCGTCTGTTACTTCATTCAATACGGAACGCAATGAATCCGTCATCGTATCGAAGCTACGACTCAACTCACCGAGCTCATCCTTGGATGAAGAATTTAAACGCATCTGCAAATTGCCGCCACTTACAGCATGAGCAACGCCTCTTAGACGATTAAGTGGGATCAGAATAGAACGTATAATATATACGACAACAACAGTGCCAAGTGCTACAGCTATAGCAATAACAATCATCGTTGTATTCAAAATAGGCTGTGATGCGTTACCATATTCCTCTGTGTACATCGTTCCTGCTACTTTCCATCCTGTCGCTTCATTTGTAAGGAAGCCCATCTCTTTGGAATCTCCCTCAAATTCATATGTGAACATTCCTTGCTTATCTGTAAACATAGGGTCAACCCAAGACTCTTTACTTACATCCGATCCTATCTTCCTCGTTGGGTGTATCATAATTTTCTTATCTTTACTTAGCATAATAATATAGCCTTCATGGCCAATTTTCACATCTTGTGCAATATTCATTAAATGTTGTAGCTTTAAATTCATCGCAACTGCCCCAGAACCGTCTTCCAAGGAGCGTGCAATGGTTACGACCATTTGTTTAGTAGCATCGCTCATACGAGGATTCGTAATTACAACTTTTCCTTTAGCTTTCATAGCCTCTTTATACCAAAGGCTGTCTCGTGGGTCATAGTTGTCAGACAACTTCATTTTCGGAGACTGAATCATAACTCCGTCCGTCGTTCCAACGAATGTACTCGCCAAATTTGGGTGAAGCTCTTGGAAATCATTCAACAATTCACGAACTGGAGAATTATCTGCTCCATCATCTCCTTTAGCGTTAATAATTTTAGATAAGTATTTGATGTTTGCATCACTTTCATCAATCGCTGTATCAATCTGTTCATTGAGCAGCTTAATATTTTGAGCAATGGATAGCTCCATTTCATGCTTTACGATCGAACTCGCACTATTATAAGAAATTACTCCAATCAAAATGCTTGGAGCAAGCAAAATAAATGCGAATGAGACAATCAATCGCACTTTTACGGATGAAAACTTATTCATGTTGGCCCCCTAAATGTCTTTTCTTTCTGTATCTACTGATTAATTATCGGAAAATGAATGTAAATGCAGTAGAGTTTCATCATTATTTTCACAAACCTTTTTATTCCAGTAAATTCTTGTATGTAGGAATCGTCGTCTTTTCACAAGTGATCGAAGAATGCAAAAAAGCCGAGTTCAGGATTATCAATGCCCCTGACTCGACCCTTTTCACCTATTTGTTTATTGGATCTACTGCTTGTTCAAAAGTCTAACTTCTTCTCGAACAGCCTCTACACCTGCGCTGCCTGTACCGCTTCTAACACATCCTGCGTATGTCCATTTACTTTTACATTGCGCCATTCACGCACAAGTCTGCCTTCTTCATCTACTAAGAAAGTAGAACGAACGATACCATAATACTCGCGACCGTACATTTTCTTCAACTGCCAGACGCCAAACTGTTCGGCTACCGTCTGTTCCGTATCCGACAACAGCAAGAACGGCAATTCATGCTTCGCAACAAACTTGTTGTGAGATTTCAGATCGTCAGGGCTAATGCCAAGCACAACCGTATTGTATTTCGCAAAGTCACCATGATAATCACGGAAATCACAAGATTCCTGCGTGCAGCCAGGCGTCATATCTTTCGGGTAAAAATAAATAACGACCTTCTTGCCGCGATAGTCTTGCAAACTTACTTGCTCCCCGTTCGACGCGAGAAGTGTAAAGTCTATTTGCTGCCCTAGTTGAGCTTGTTCTGTCATCGTCATACACCTCTTATCTCTTTACCATCCTATACCCTTAGCTTATCATGCCGAATCAATAGCGACAAATAATTGACCGGGATAAACGACTTATTACTACCTGAATCCTGAAATGCGTTTTTTGCACGAGCACTGTTTTAATGAGCATTGACCGATGTAAAATCAATACTTAGCCATAACACTCTTCCCGCAAATCACGCCAAACGGCACCACTAAGAGCGATCCGAAGAATGGCCTTGAACATGGAACGTTCACTTAATTTTGATGTCCCTCCTGTTCCCTTCATCCAGCCAATACGCTTATGCTTCTTATAGACAAGACGAGAAAAGGACTTATGATTGGCATTTAATCCCTGTGTTCGTAAGTCCATTGGTTGCATGGCTAATGCTCTTTGAAATCATAATTTCTATGAAAAAGTTTACTTGCAGTCTTATGTGTAGGATGTAAAAAGTAGAATAGTCAATAAGCAGGATAGAAAAGAATAAAGTCTCCCTTTACTTTAGTGAGATAGCTCCTATGTTTTCCTTTTTGAACGTAGCTAAACATGGAGCCGAGTTGTTCTGTAAAGTGCCAGCCTTTGTTTTTCATATATTTATGAAATGATTCGTACCCATTCTGCTCGGGGGTTATGTTTTTTTGATTGGTGATAAAAATCTCTGCTAACAACGTAAGACGATATACAGAGTACTCATTGTAGTATGCTCTTGAAAATGCAATGACGGTATATATAATGTTTATAAAAATGAATAATGCTATAATCGCTAATAATATTATCATCTTTTTTTTCATAGTTTTACTTCCTTTATTTCGCATATTTAACGGACATATTATCAAACTAAGCGCAAAAGTTCATTTATGAGTGATTCGAAAGGCTCTCTCCCAGCCAGTAAATTAGAACATTAGTGGCACTCTCAAGCTTTTTAAGATATGTGTGAAAAAATTAAAGTCCGATGAAAAGAGTATACAATATCCACAGTACAATATTTAGAATACTGGTATCGTGGTGATTGGATATTGTATCATTTCAAATCATCGGACCACTTAAAGATCGAGCACTTATTCAATCGAGTTAGTCGTAGTAAGTTAATAGTGGCTGGAACTCAATAATACATTGCAAGTTTTGGAGGATTTCGAGTTCAAAGGCTATAACTATAAGCCGTTTTTGATGTAAAAGAAATCGAACTTTTTATCAGTTGATCTAGCAGCTAGGCTTTTCAAACTAGTATTGTTTGTGGACGAAGAGTGTGCCGCTAAATAAACATCAGAGGAGTCATAAGTATATACTACCATGGTATGATACGCTTCATACCACCAAAGTTTTTTCTGGAGAAGTTGTACTACATCTCCTGTCCATAGCTTTTGGTGAAAATGTCCTATATTATCAATAACCCCTTGGCCAGTAAATCCTAAGTCAACTGAGGCTGAATATCCTCCACTGTAACGGTTGTTAAACTGTTTCGCACTGATCCAAGGACTAGGGTCGGCAGTACCCCAAGAATGATTAAACTGTGTTACGTTAGATGGTGAGGGATAAGTGGGAGGAGATTGTTTAGAGTTGATATACCATCCTCCAGTCGTGTCCATTGCTAAACCGCCTGCATGTAAAACTTGAGAGACAAAATTTGCACAATCTCCACCCATATTGTTTAAGTTTGGATATTTAGGAGTATTGTAAGTATTCCAGTAGTTAGTTATATATTGTTTAGCGACAGTACGGTCGTATTGAGAATTAGATGCGGCTTGAGGAGTGATTACATTTTGTTTATTAGATATGTGTCGTTCCAAAGAAGGTTCTCCAGCATAGGGAGCAAATTTATTTACATAGTATTGGAGTAGTTCTACTTGTTTAGAAGATCCTTTATTGTTATCGATGGTTTCGATTATTTTTTTCATTACAGTTATTTTATCTTCTTTAGTTATTGATGTAGCTAATGTTACAAAGTTAGTTTCGGGATATAGCGAAGTTAAAATCTCACCAACAGTTCTCTCTTTATCACGTTCGAGCTTCTGATTTTCTTCGTACTTTTGATTTAACTGTGAAATATAAGAATCGATATCGGAAGTTTCAGAAGTTTGAAAAGCTTGAGTACGATTATATTTTAGATTAATTTCTTCTATTAAGCCATTCTTAATGTCTGTGGGGGAGTTGATTTTTGAGTATTCTTCCAACAGTAGTTGGTATGTGGATTTACTATGGCTATTTTCTGGTGAAGGAGAAATACTCGATGATGAATTAGCTACAGATGAAAATAGTGTGAAGAATAACAATAAAGATAGAAGTTGTGCTATTTTTTTCATATCAAACTATCCCCTAACAATTTAAATTTTGAAATGCAACTACATACTTAAGACGTGAAAGAGTTGAATTGTTGAAATGGTTGGGGCATCTAGAAATTAACATGAATCAGTTTTTTATAGTAGCAATACACACCCCTCCTTTTCTACCAATTTTATCAAGTTAGTTATGTATATGTCAATTATTTTCTTAGGTGAATCATCTAACTTATAGTTGGCATCAGAGACACAATTACATGTTCCTTATTGTATTTCAGTTTCTTACATTAATCATAAAACCCTTTAGTTTTCAGACACGCCCTAGTAAGCGTAGTCGACATGCACAAAAAAAAAACGGGTCAGACAGTATTTCTGCTGTCTGACCCGTTGTGTGATGAAATTTATTATACCCGAGTGAAATTATATATGGCTACTGTGAACCTTGAGCATAAGTTATCCTATTGATTCAACATCAAGCTAAACCGTTCTAAGACCCCGCTCCACGATATCGCTTCACGCCAACATTCCACATCGTAAGACCAATCGTAAATGCAATAATACCGACGGCAGGTGTTAACAACGCCATTTGCTCCATTCCCTTGTCCTCCAAGAAGCGAGATGCCGGCACAATGCCAACAAACGCAAACGGAAGAATCCACGTAAGCAGCACTTGGATAAAACGATTGTAAATCGTCAACGGATATCGACCATAGTTCTGAATATTCCATACGAGCGGCAAAATGCCTGTCGGCGCATCCGAATAGAACGAAATGGACGTTAAACCCGTGTAGATACCGAAATAAATAAGTACAGAGCCGAGGATCATAATCAACAGCAGCAGCATATCTAGTATGCCGAAATCAATTCCCATCTGCGAACCTGCCGTAATCATCAATATAGCTCCGACGAAGGAGCCGATAATGGATGGAGGATCGACATTTTCCAAAAGAATCTGAAACAGATTGTGTGCAGGACGCGTCAATATGCGGTCCATTTCACCCTTAACAATATAACGCTCGCTAAATCCCCACATGTTGAAGAAACAGCTGAAAATACCGTACGGTATCATAAAGTATCCGTAGACGAACACCATCTCATCCCGGGTCCAACCTGCTAAGGTCGGCGTGTGCATAAACACAACGAAAATAAAAATTAAGTTCGTAACTTGAAACATCAAATCCGAAATAACTTCTATCCAAAAGTCTGCCCGATAGGTGAGACGGGTTTTGGCATAGTTTTTTAAGTACTCTGAGACAAGCCCCAAGTAATACATTCGTTACCCTCCTTGCACGAACAAGCGCTGACGCGCTGCACGCCACAGCAGCATAATAGGCACGATCAGCACAGCGAACCAAATCAACTGAATCGCCAATACGCCGAGCAAATCACCATCCGGTATACGCCCTGTAAATACGGAGCTTGGAAGATACGTGATCGCTTGGAACGGTAGCCATTCATTTAACGTAATAAGCCAGCCTGGGAAGAACGAGATCGGCACGATTACGCCGGAGAACAAGTCAACGATAACCCGCTTCAATCGCATCATCCCTTGGTTATTTTCAATAAAGAAGGCTGTAAGTCCCGTAATAATGTTGATCTGGGAGTTAATAAGAAAACTCATAAATAGCATCCATGCAAATATAAGCCATAGCTTCGGATCCGTCGGCAGCTGCACTGGGAACAGAATGCACGCCAAGATCATCCCCGGTCCCATAAACAGCAGCAAGCGGAAAATACCTTCCCCGAACCCCTGCATCATCTTCACTAGAATATAGTTGTACGGACGAATAAACTGAATCGCAACGCTGCCATCTCGTATTTCCCGTGATATTTCTTGATCGAGATTGTTGAAATAAAAGGCCCGTGCCATCCACGATACTGCAATATACGTCGTCATTTGTTCAACTGTAAAACCCGCCAACGTCTGCTGGGAGCCATATATCGCTTGCCATGTAAAATAGTACACCCCAATATTGAGCGTATATATTAATATGCCTGAATAGTAGTTCACGCGGTACGCAAGCATCATGAGGAACCGCATGCGAATGAGGTCCAAGTAAGCGCTGTTTCTCATATTACGATACTCCTTGCTTGGATGGCTGATCCGCATTGCCTGTACGATAAATCTCACGTACGATATCGTCCGTGTTCGTCTCTTCGATACTCAAGTCAGAAATCGAAACCCCACTCGCCACCCGCGCGATCACGTCAGAAACGTTCGCATCCTGCGGCACGATTACACTGGCTTCATATTCAGACTGCACTTCCAGTACAACCGGAAGACCCGCTGTCAGGATGCTAAGCTTCTCTTTGGATACTTGTTCTGCGAATTGGAATTTCACTTCCCGACCTTTGCCCCATGTCATTTTTAAATGATCGAGGCTTCCATCGTAAATAATGTTTCCGTCATCCAGCATCACAACGCGCGAACATAACGCTTCGATATCTTGCAAGTCATGTGTCGTCAAAAGAATCGTCGTACCATGCTCCTTATTAAGTTGAAGAAGGAATTCACGTATTTCTGACTTCACAACGATGTCGAGACCGATTGTAGGTTCATCTAAAAATAGAATCGACGGTTGATGAAGCAAAGATGCAACCAGCTCACAGCGCATCCGCTGCCCTAAGCTTAATTTTCGTACAGGACGATTGAGCAAATCCTGCAGTTGAAGACGTTCAACTAACTCATCCAAACGGCTTTTGAAATCTTGCTCACCTACTCGATATACTTTGCGCAGCAAGCGGAATGACTCAATAACACCGATATCCCACCATAGCTGACTTCGCTGTCCAAATACGACTCCGATATGTTGGACGAACTTCTCGCGCTCTGCATAGGGCACATAGCCACCTACCTTCAGATGGCCCGAAGTAGGCACGAGAATACCTGTTAGCATTTTAATCGTCGTTGACTTGCCAGCACCATTTTCACCGATGTACCCACAGATCTCACCTTGAGGAATGGTGAAAGAAATATCCTTTACTGCCATAACTTCGTTATATTCACGCTTGAACAGATCCAGCATGGCACCCTTCAAGCCTTCTCGATTGCGCTGCACTTTGAATGTCTTGCGCAGTTTATCTACTTCAATTGCATTCATTCGTTGAAACAACCACCTTTCTGCTTAGCCTTTAACAGTGTAACGCAACTGGGCTTGTCAGGGAAGACATGACGGTTCAGCTGTGAGTACATTCATTGATAAGCCCTTAGATTCGACCTATAATGATAACAAGCAACAGACACAACTTCATATCGGAAATCACCATGAACAGACTCTCTTTCTCCGATCGCAGAAAGGACGAAATGACATGACATGGTTGAGACAAAAGTGGAAATGGGTCCTGCTCGGTGTACTCATTGTCATCCTTGCAACTGTCGGCCTGTACACATGGTCGCTCTATCGCAGCTTGGATGGTCTAAATAAACCGCCTGACAGCAGCTTGCTGCCTAAACCTAAAGATTCTGCTCAGCCTGTCTATTCGCCTCCTACATGGGAAGGCACGGAACGAGTAAACATCCTGCTGCTTGGCGCTGATTCTCGTGGATTGGAAACGGGCGATGTCCCTCGATCAGATACAATGCTTATTGCCTCCATTGACCCTATCACCAAACAAGCGACACTAATGTCCTTGCTGCGGGATATGTACATTTCGATTCCCGGACACGGTGACAATCGAGCTAACGCCGCGCTTGCATTAGGTGGGCCAGAATTGGCTATGAAAGCGATAGGTGATTATACAGGTCTACATATCCAATACTATATTTATACCGATTTTCAAGGCTTCATCTCGCTTATCGATGAGCTCGGTGGTATTGAATTCAACGTAGAGAAAGATATGAAATATCGAAGCAGAGCAGATGGGCCCGAGTATGATATCAATCTCAAAAAGGGAGTACAAACCCTTGATGGCAAGAGAGCGCTGCAATATGTCCGCTTCCGGAATGATGCGATGTCCGACTTCTCTCGTACGCAGCGACAGCGTGAACTCATGGTCGCCGTAGCAAATAAGATGCAGTCCGTATGGTCGATTATGAAGCTGCCTCAACTTATCGAAAGCATTTCACCTTACATGGACACGAACTTAGAAGTTAGCGATATGCTGAAGCTGGGGTCATTAGCACTTGATACAAAGGTAGGAGCCACACATCAAGTTCCTGGGCAAGAAATGATATACGACAAAAAGATTGGTTCAAGCTCTGTCATCGCTCTGCGTCAAGGTTATGACGTACCTACCTATGTGCACCACATTCTCAAAGGTTCGACTACGTCCGAATCAGAATCGAATACAAAAGCGAGAGCAGAAACAAGCGAAACCCGTTAGCATTAAAGTGGATCCACATGAAATTCCATATGAGTTCAAGTTGTCAGAGAGAACGACATTTTACAAATGAACACCACTATGACAAACAAGGAGATGATATACATGACTCACCAAAATAGAAATCGTTCGTCTGAGCTATATGAAGAAGCATTACAGCATATCGTAGGCGGTGTAAACAGCCCTTCTCGCTCATTCAAAGCCGTAGGCGGAGGAGCGCCTGTATTTATGAAGCGCGCTCAAGGCGCTTATTTCTGGGATGTAGACGGCAATCAATATGTGGATTATCTTGCCGCATACGGCCCTATTATAACCGGACATGCCCATCCGCATGTAACGGAAGCGATTACGCGTGCAGCACAAAATGGTACGCTGTACGGCGCACCTACTGAGCTGGAAATTCAGCTTGCTCGCATGCTGAAAGAAGCAATTCCTTCGATGGATAAAGTGCGCTTCGTCAACTCAGGTACCGAAGCCGTTATGACAACGATTCGTGTTGCCCGTGCTTATACGAAACGCAATAAAATCATTAAGTTCGCTGGCTGTTACCACGGTCACTCTGACCTCGTGCTCGTTGCAGCAGGCTCTGGTCCATCCACGCTCGGCATCCCTGACAGCGCGGGAATTCCAGCAAGCATCGCCCAAGAAGTCATTACCGTTCCATTCAATGATTTGGACAGCCTGAAGCTTGCTCTCGAGCGTTGGGGCGACGATATCGCTGCTGTTATGGTTGAACCAATCGTAGGCAACTTCGGAATGGTTATGCCAGCAGAAGGCTTCCTTGAAGGGCTATGCGAGATGACACGTGCCAATGGCTCGCTCGTTATCTATGATGAAGTGATTAGCGCGTTCCGCTTCCACTACGGCTCAACGCAAACGTTCCGTGCCTTCCCGAATCAGGCTGCTATCGAGCCTGACTTGACGGCACTGGGCAAAGTCATCGGCGGCGGATTGCCAATCGGCGCCTATGGCGGACGCAAGCATATTATGGAGCAAGTCGCTCCACTAGGCCCTGCTTATCAAGCGGGAACGATGGCAGGTAACCCAGCCTCCATTTCGGCAGGTATCGCTTGCTTGGAAGTGTTGCAAGGCGAAGGCGTGTATCCTCGCATGGAGGAGCTGGCGATTCGCTTGACGGCTGGCATCGAGGAAGGTGCAAAGCGTTTTGGGGTTCCGTTAACGATTAATCGCATTAGCGGTGCATTCTCCACTCATTTCTGCGATCATCCGGTGACAAATTATGAAGAAGCGCAGGACACGGATACAGAAGCGTTCGCATCGTTCTTCCGTCATATGCTCGATCAAGGTTTCTACCTTGCTCCATCGAAGTATGAAGCGTGGTTCCTAACGACAGAGCATACAGAAACGGACATTGATCGTACGATCGAAGCTGCGCATGAGAGCTTCCGTAGAATGACGAAATAGCGATATAACATTCACAACCTGAACACCCCGTAGATGCACACTTTGATTAAAGGTTCATCTACGGGGTGTTGTCGATCATTATCGTTCAGACATGAAGGATTAATAATTTGCATCAGCGCACACCTGTTGATTAATCGTCTTATAGACCGTCGGGTATCGGATGTGAGTTTTACATTCAACCCTTAATTTTTAGTGTACAGCTTACAGCCTTCATCCTGCAATACACCGAGAGGCAACCTGAGATCTTTCTCTAATGGGCGTCATAGAGGCTATTTTCGTGAAATGGCACATTATAAAAATGTAACGGTTGTAGGTGAGCTTATTTGGGCTTTTGTGATGATTAAAACTGCTATAAGTAATAAATAAGCTCTCTGGCGCCCTTTACATTTCAAAACTAGCCAATTTAAGCTGAATAACCTCTGTGGCAACCGTTAGCACATTAGAACTTACGAAATTAAAAATAGCGGTGCAGGAGTCTTCTCCTACACCGCTATTTTATATTCCTATTTAAAGCCTAGCTTACAGCTTATTAATCTCTTCCTTAAGAAGCTCAGATTGTGTACCGAATACGATCTGTACGTTACCAGAGCCAAGCTTCATGATGCCAGCTGCACCTAGAGCTTTCAAGCCAGCCTCATCTACGACTTGGTCGTCTTTCAACGTCAAGCGAAGTCGAGTAATACATGCTTCGTTGGACACGATGTTGTCTTTACCACCGATCATGCTAAGCACCTTCTGTGCCTTCTCAGACAACGGAGAGCTTGCATTTGTAGAACCAGCAGAGTTGCCAACAGCTTCATCGTCTTCACGCCCAGGTGTCTTCAAGTTCATCTTCACAATGAGGAAGCGGAACAAGAGGTAGTACACCGCGAAGTACGCAAGACCAATTGGGATAATGAGCAACGGTTTCGTCGCCAATCCGAAGTTCAAACCGTAGTCAATAAATCCTGCCGAGAAGCCGAATCCATGCTTAATTCCCAACATGTAGGTTATCGCACCAGACAAACCAGCCAAGAGCGCATGAATCACATATAGGAATGGAGCTACGAACATAAATGCGAACTCAAGCGGTTCTGTAATACCTGTAAGGAAAGAAGCGAATGCCGTACCGATAAAGATAGAAGAAACCATTTTGCGTTTCTCAGGCTTCGCTGTGTGAATAATCGCCAAAGCCGCACCAGGAAGTGCGAACATCATAATCGGGAAGAACCCTGTCATGAACATACCTGCAGACGGGTCACCATGGAAGAAGCGTTGAATGTCTCCACGGAATACTTCGCCGCCAACTTCCCATGTTCCAAGCTGGAACCAAGGAATGTTATTCCATACGTGATGCAAGCCTGTTGGGATAAGCAAGCGGTTAATCGTAATAAACATACCAGAACCCACTGCACCCAAACCTGTAATCCAAGTACCAACCGCATCGATTTGCGCTTGCACTGGACCCCAAATCATACCCAATGGAATACCGAGAAGCAAGATTGCTGCTGCTGTTACCATCGGAACAAAACGTTTACCACCAAAGAATCCTAACCAATCCGGCAGCTTAATGTTATGATATTTCTTATATAACCCAGCTGCTACTAGACCTGACAAAATACCACCGAGTACGCCCATATCGAGCTTTACAGAATCATCTACGAACGACCAAATACCCGGAGAAATGGCTAACACTTTCATAAGTATCGCATGTGCGATAACTGCTGCCAATGCTGCTACTGCATCACCGGCCAAACCAATAGCTACACCGACCGCAAAGATAAGTGGTAGCTCCGCAAAGATTGTACCACCCGCAGCATCCATGAATGGTGCGATATAGCTGTTGAAAAATCCACCGACTGTTTCGCCAAACTTGAATTCGTTGACGTAGTCAATTGCACCTAACCTCATGAGAATTGCTGCCGCTGGAAGCGTTGCCACAGGAAGCATCAATGCACGACCTATTTTTTGCAAAAAGGCTAACATGAGAGGTATCCCCCTTTAAAAGATATATTAAGTATGGATAAAAGGCAGGCGCAATATTCTTTGCACCCCGGCCTGTCATCACCGCTAAGGATGATCAAGCAATCGAACAATTAAAAAAGGCATGAACTTGCGACGAGTCGCATCCTTGAATATCAAGGATGTGTCTCATGGCAAGCTCATGCCTAGTCGAACTAGTAACACGCTTATGGTATAAGGTTAAGTTAATCTAAATCTTTATTGAATAAACGATACAAATGCATCGCGATGTAAGCTGTCTCATCATCAGTTACTGACTTGTTGAGCTTCTTCTCCATTAGATCTGCTGCCTCTCTCGCAACCGAGTATTCATGAGGCACCATATCCTTCAGCTTATCGCGGAATGGATTCGGTGAATGCTCACCCTGCCTAATACGCTCAATCGCAAAACGAAGATGCGTAATTAAGCGTAAATAGTCAACACTTTCCTTCGGAATCGGCCCACCTCGTCTGTGCTCGATAAGCGCCACCAAGTCTTTCAGCAGGTGATTGTACTGTACAACATTACCTACTGGAACATGTGCAGCAGCAGATTGAATATGGATCGTTAAGAAACCGATCTCATCTTCAGGCACCTCTACACCGAAGCTGTTGGCAATCATCCCAGCAGCTCGTGCGGCAATTTCGAATTCCTTCGGATTCAGCGTCTGCAATTCCCACAAGAACGGATTCTCAATCGCTATATCATGACGAATACGATATAAAGCGTACTCAATATGGCTCGGCAGAGCCAAGTGAATGTGCTCATTGAGATTCGGCGTTAGTTCCTCCGATACCATGGAAATAATGCGTTCTGAAACGGTGATGACATCAGGATCAATCTGATTCAGTAACATTTGATATTGGGATAAATGCTGCTGGCTTTCAAGCGTAAACGTCTTCTCAATCCGACCATCTGAAGCGGGTATAGATCCATTAGGCTTAGCCCCGAATCCTATTCCTTTGCCCATGAGAATAGTCTCTTTGTTCGTCAACACATCGTTCGCCAACACGACATTGTTGCTTAATGCGCGTATGATTTCAAATCGACGCTCGTCGGACAACGGTATACTCCTCTCTCATCGGATTGAAAACGTTTTCGCCATCACAGCGGTCAATCTAATGATTATATTAGAAGAATCCTTGATAATTGTCAATGAAGATATGCGATATTATCGCGTTTATCCAACTATTACACTAAATTAGAGAACAACATCATAATTATACTAAAAATGTAAAAAAATGCAGACTAGGAGTGCTTTCTAAACTTCCCTAGCCTGCATTGTTGTGTCTAGATCGTAAGTTCCTGAATCGCAGGTACACGGTCAACAATCAAATATTGAATTTCTTCTGCTGTTTCCAAGTTCAACGCTTCTTCAGCCAATTGCTTCATCTCTTCACGATTCAAGCGGCTCAACAATACACGAACGGAAAGTACAGAACTTGCACTCATACTGAACTCGTCTAAGCCAAGTCCAAGCAAAAGTGGAACAGCTTTCAAGTTACCAGCCATCTCGCCGCACATACCAGCCCATTTGCCTTCTTTGTGCGCAGCATCGATAACCATCTTGATCAAACGAATAACTGCTGGGTTGAATGGTTGTGTCAAGTGCGATACGTTCTCGTTCATGCGGTCAGCCGCCATCGTATACTGCACCAAGTCGTTTGTTCCGATCGAGAAGAAGTCTACTTCTTTTGCCAACTGATCAGCGATAATCGCTGCAGCTGGAACTTCGATCATCATTCCGACTTCCATTTCCTTATTGTATGCAATGCCCTCTGCATCCAATTCCGCTTTTGTTTCGGCCAACAACTCGTTAGCTGCACGAAGTTCTACAATGGAAGAAATCATCGGATACATCAACTTAACGTTACCATGAGCGCTTGCACGCAAAATAGCACGAAGCTGTGTCTTGAACAGATCTTTACGATCCAAGCAAAGACGAATAGCACGGTAGCCCAAGAACGGGTTCATTTCCTTTGGAAGCTCCAAATATGGAAGTTCTTTATCTCCACCAATATCGAGCGTACGAATGACAACCGGCTTCTCAGCGCCCAATGTCTCACACACAGCAACGTAAGAGTTGAACTGTTCTTCTTCAGATGGGAAGTTATCGCGACCCATGTAAAGGAATTCCGTACGATACAAACCTACACCTTCAGCCCCGTTGTTACGAGCGCCGAGTGCATCTTGAGGATTACCGATGTTAGAAACGAGTTCAACCTCATGTCCGTCAGCTGTAATCGATGGTTTGTCTTTGTACAGCTTCATCGCTTCTTGACGCTTCATGTACTTCGCTTGCTTCTCTTGGTATGTCTTGATTGTATCTTCATCAGGATTAACCAAAATAATTCCGCTTGAACCGTCCAAAATGACGATGTCTCCCGTTTTTACAACTTCAGAGCCATTTTGCGTACCAACGACAGCTGGGATTTCCATAGAACGTGCCATAATTGCAGAGTGCGATGTACGGCCTCCGATGTTCGTTGCAAATCCAGCTACTTTGCTGCGATCAAGCTGAGCTGTATCCGAAGGAGTCAAATCATGTGCGAACAGTACAACTGCTTCTTCGAAATCATTTAATGATGTGCCTGATTGGCCAGATAAAGCAGTCAATACACGCTTGCTCACGTCACGGAAGTCCGCTGCACGCTCACGCATGTACTCACTGTCCATACTGGAGAAGATATCAACAAGCATTTGCGTTACTTCTGACATTGCAAATTCTGCATTAATAGACTCGTCACGCACTTTTTGTACCGCTTGACCGATAAACTCTTCGTCCTGAAGAACGAGGATATGTGTTGCAAAAATTTCTGCCTCATGTTCACCAAGCTTAGCTGCTGTTTTTTCTTTGATCTGTTCCAGCTCTGCCATCGCTTGCTGTACCGCCGCCTGTAGGCGGGCTGCTTCTGCTTCTACTTCACCAGCAGGCAATTCACGACGTTCAATCTCAGTATGATGCTCTTCCATAATGAACGCCGGTCCGATTGCATAACCAGATGCTGCTGCGATTCCTTTAAGTAGCATGAAGGATTCTCCACTCCTTTACGATTGCCTAGACGTTGCTTCGATAACGTACAAAATTAGTCAAGTACAGATTCGATAACTGCGCCTACTGCTTCAACCGCTTGCTCTGCTTGATCGCCTTCTGCGCTTACTGTAACTGTATCTCCAGCTTTCATGCCAAGTGTCAATACGCCTGTGATGCTTTTTGCGCTAATTTTACGGCCGTTTAGCTCAAGAGAAATTTGAGTAGCTGCGAACTCGCTAGCTTTTTTCATAATTGCACCTGCTGGACGAGCGTGAATACCTTGTGGGTTTTTAACTGTAAATTGTTTTTCCATGATGAAATGGCTCCTTTGTTCGTTAAATTCGAAAATAATTATATTTGTAAGAAGTAACGTAAGCTTAACGAAAAATAAGGACTAGACCTTTTATTTCGGAAGAGCAGTTCGTTCTCTATTTCAATGTAATTTCAATAACCGGGCTGGAAGCTGCCGTTACATTGCCTTCAAGTGCTTTCAATTCAGCTACAACGTCACCATTAGCAATGATAACAGGTGTAATCGTTGGAAGACCTGCTTCTTTAATTTGAGCGATGTCAAACTCGATAAGCGTATCGCCTTTTTTCACTTTGTCGCCAGACTTCACGTGCGGTGTGAACGGCTTGCCTTGCAAGGATACTGTGTTAATGCCGATGTGAACAAGAAGTTCAACACCTTCGTCACTTGCCATAACCAAAGAATGGTGGGAGTCGATCAAATGAACGATAGTTCCGTCAAATGGAGCTACGAAAACGCCCTCAGTCGGCTCGATTGCGATACCATCACCGATAATTTTCTGTGAAAATGCTGCATCAGGAACTTGATCCAATGCTACTGCCTTACCTGTAATCGGAGCTGCGATTGAAACTTGCTTTTTTTTCTTACCAAAAAGACCAAACATGAGAATTCCTCCTTCAAGTTATCTAGCTGTCAGCGTATCGACTGTATGGATCCGTCAAAGACGGCTTTTTATTCATATCAAGCTGGAAAATATACCACTGAATGTCAAAAAAGGCATAAGCTAAAGCTGCAGTTCACCCTAATGAACAGCTGCTTAGCTCATGCCTAGTCGTACTAGTAACACGCTATTGCATTCCACTTAAAAACTATATAAGTCATTTTAACATTTTGAATCAGCGGATGCAAGCAAGCAGAGCACTGCAACATATTTTCCAAAGATATGCTGAAAATCGGCCGTTCACTAGCGATAGCCGCTCTTATAAGATGCACTGCAAACAAGCAATTCATACAGATTAGCAGCGTCTATTCTCATCGCATTGTGAAGTAATTACCTACCATGAAGATCATTGAAACAAGTAAGCTATTCATCCTTATATTTATGCTTACTTGCTCCAATTGGAGATCTGTTCGTTGCTGATGTATCCGAATCCTGCTCGGTAGGTTAAATAAACAGTGCCGTCTTCCCTGCTATAATGCTCGTTGTAATATTCCTTCATATATTGAATCCATGTTCGTGTTATAGGGGCAGGCTGCTGTTGAAGCGCATTGCTCGCTCCAATTCGACGAACATGTTGAAGCATGTCTTCAATGCTGGCATAGGTCAACGTCCATTCTTGCTCCATCCAAGCTGAAGAAGGGCATTCTCCCATCCATGATTGCCAGTCCGCTGCATCTACATAAGCTTGTCCGCGTGGGTACACTTCATCATTCAGTTGGCTGTCTGCATAGGCACATGCATCGTGCAATTGATGCAGCGTACCTGGCAAAAAGGTTGCGAATGCGAGCATGCCTCTTGGCCTTAGACGTTTACAAAGCGCTCGCAGCGTCGAGTGCGGCTGATTGAACCATTGAAACGCAGCACTTGATAAAATGATGTCGTAACTGTCTTGGCTCGATGTTTCAATACCATTTCTACTATCGCGTTTCTTGCTCTGTTCATTGTCAACAACAGCCCACTTTTCGGCGTCCGCTACAATAAGATTGAGTTGCTCGACGTCATATCCTGTTAGCATTAGCTTCCGTCGTGCTTCTTGCAGCATTCGTGGCGATAAGTCCAATAATGAGAGGCGGGCTGATGCTGGTACAACTGAAGTTGAGATCGCAGCTTGTGTCAGTGCTCCTGTACCGCAGCCGATGTCCAGCAGCTTTACTGGTTCATGATTGCATGCATGCTGTTCACTGTTCAAGCCTGCATGTAGTTGCATATGCCGCTGCACAGGGGGACATCCCAGTAATGTTTGAATCATTTTTATTTGAACGTCGGCATATCGGTCATATTCATGTGCACGGCGATCAAATCGCTGCCCTACGATTTCTTTGTTAATGTCAGGCGCTATCGTGCCTGTTGTTCCCTTTAAAAGGAGCTTGTTAGGACTGGAATTGTTCATGCCAGCGGCTCACCTCTTCCTCCCATTCGCGTGGATGCGTCAAGAATGGGATATGCCCTTGTCCGGTCAAGCGTCGATATACGACGGACCGTACGTCGGGACCCGCTAGGCGGCGCGCTTCTGCTTGCGCGCCTATAGACACTAGCGGGTCTTGCTCCCCGTGAAGCCACAGCACGGGGAGCTGCGCAGCGCATAGCTGCGCCCATGCATCCGTCAAGTTAGCGGATGCCAAATAGGCCAAGCCCGCGTCCAATCCCGCGGGCGTGAAGCCAGGCCGTTGGAAGCGCTCAATGAGCTTCGCTTCCAACGGCCTGTGCTGCTGCCGCTCCGCCGGAGCTAGCAAACGCTCCGCGAATTCGCGGAGCGTTTGCTCTGGCGCGGCGGCCAGCCGCTGCCGCATGCGCTGCAATACGCGCGGCGGCCACCCCTCCGTGCTGGTAGGTGCGACGAAACGCAGCGTCGAACCCACCAGCACAAGGCTCGCGAGCAGCCCTGCATTAGGCTGCCGAAGCTTCATTTCTTCTCCGCTCATGGCACTGCTGTTGCTTACCGCTTCCCGGAGCTTCACATTTCCCCTGCTTCGCATATCACTTCTCGCTTCCCGCAAATCCAAACTTTGTCCACACCGCGTATTACTTGCCACTTCAGACAGCCTTCCATCATCCACGCTGTGCGCAGCACTCCCCGCTTCGCGTTGCCTCATATCCGACCTGCTACGCACTTCTTGTCCTGCATCGTTGTTCCCTATGCTTCCCAAGCTACGCACAGTACGCCCAGTTCCACGTAACCACTTGGCAACTGCTTCAATCGCCAGCATGCCGCCCATAGACCAACCCACAAGATGGCAGCGCTGCGAACTCGCAGTTGCCGCAGCCAATCGCTCCATAATCACTGCAACCATCTCATCCGATGAATCGCATTCCATAAAGCTTACATAATGATGAGCAGCATCAGGAAGCGACTGTGCCGCGTGCTGCCACAGCTGTTCATTGGCCCCCCAGCCGTGAATCCATATGTAACTGTCATTAAAATTGCATAGATTGCCGCTCATTGACTCCAGCGCCCCTTTCTCGCTTATCGCTCATTGAGGCTTACCTTATTACTACTGGTCATCCATGACCTTATACATGAATGTATATCAAGCACCGTAAAGTGCAGAGCATGCTGCCAACCCATTACGTTCCTCGAACCACATTCACAACGATGGAAACTGCTTTGCGCAGTTCTTGTTCTGACTGAGACGCCATCGGTGTAAAGCGAATTCGTGCCGTGCCCTCCGGAACGGTTGGCGGTCTAATTGCAATACCCGCTATGCCTAATTGTGCAAGCTCGCGACTAATCTCCACAGCCCTGTCATCTGTACCAAGGATAAGCGGTACGATATGACTGCTTCCCTCACCTGTGTTCAGTCCCGCTTCCATGAATCCATCGCGCAGCAAAGCCGCGTTTCTCATCAGTGCGAACCGCGAATGATCTGCTTTTTTCACTTGTTCTAAACGCATAAGGATAAGTGCCGCCATTAGTGGGGGCAATCCCGTATTGTATATCAACGTACGAGCGCGATTAATCATATAACGAATTACAATGTCATCCGCAGCAATATAAGCTCCTACTGCTCCAAATGCCTTACCGAATGTGCCCATCACGATATCGACACGTTCATGCAATCCTAACTTATGGCATAAACCTCGCCCTTCAACACCATAGACGCCACCGCTATGCGCCTCATCAATAAGAAGAAGCGCATTGTAGCGCTCCTTCAGCAGCACCAGATCTCGTAATGGCGCAACTGTGCCATCCATACTAAATACCGCATCACTAACAATTAAAGCATGATTGCGCTTCCCTTCTAACGTCTTGCTCCACTGCTGCAACTGATACTCTAACTTGTTCATATCAAGATGTGAATAGCGATACATGTGAGCGCGGCTTAACAACGCACCATCTACAATGCTGGCATGATTCAATCTGTCGCTGAACACAGCATCATTTCGTCCTACTAGTGCAGCAATGACACCAACATTGGCCATATATCCGCTCGTGAAGACAAGTGCAGCCTGCCGGCCTTTAAACTTGGCTATTTCTCGCTCTAACTGTGCATGTACACCATCATGACCGGAAATAAGCCTCGATGCTCCCGAACCAATTCGTACGCCTGACTCACCATACTGCCGGCACCATGCTTTCACTTGCTCCCAACCGTTGTCATCCAACCACGGATTCAATCCCAAATAATGATTGGATGCAAGATTCAACATACGAATACCATCTCGCTCCATATAGCCATCGTCCAACCAGTGGCTCTCTATCATAGTTCGCAAACGATCTCCTGCTTGCAATCGCTCCAAATCTTGATGCATCCAATCGTATTTTTTTGAACACATTGATTGAGGAAAACCTCCTCTCACTTTTCCACAATCCTATATCTGCGTCACTTACAGTAACGTTCTATTTTCACAAAGAGCCTTCTTTTACAAGGCACATGTTTCAATTTCAAATCCGATATCTTCAATCATGGCATGATCGGCAGATGCCTCTTGTCCCTCGGTCGTTAAATAGTCACCAACAAACACGGAGTTAGCCGCATATAGCGCCAACACCTGCATCGATCGCAAATTAACTTCTCGGCCACCAGAAGCGCGGATCTCCTTCGTCGGACATACAAATCGGAACAAAGCCAATGCCTTCAAGCAGCGTCTTGGATCCAAATTAGACATCTTCTCCAATGGAGTTCCTGGAATCGCATTCAAAAAGTTCACAGGAATGGAATCCGCATCAATATCACGGAGTGCAAAAGCTACATCCACTAGCTGCTCATCCGATTCTCCCATGCCAATAATAACGCCAGAACAAGGCGACATGCCAGCGTACTTCGCTGTCTCAACCGTTTCAATTCGATCTTCGTAGGTATGTGTAGAAGTAATATGCGAATAGTGGTCAGCACTCGTGTTGAGATTGTGATTGTAGCGATCCACGCCTGCTTCTTTGAGCCGTTTTGCTTGCTCTTCAGATAAAATACCGAGACAAGCACATATTTTCATCGGCATCGTGGATTTAATTTCCTCCACCGCCTCAATTACTTGATTCAATTCACGATTCGTCGGTCCACGTCCACTAGCAACGATACAATATGTTCCCACCTGCATTTCCATTGCTTTACGTGCACCATCAACAAGCACACCTTTTTCTAGCAACGGATATTTAGTAACAGGTGTATCCGCTACACGAGATTGTGAGCAATAGCCGCAGTCCTCCGGGCATAATCCACTTTTCGCATTAATGATGAGATTGAGCTTTACCTTTTTACCGTAAAAATGCTTTCTTACACGGAAGGCAGCATCCATAATCGCCAATACTTCATCATCATCCGCTCGAATTACACTTAACGCTTCTTCACGTGTAATGGACTCCCCTGCAATTGCTTTACGCGCTAACCCCAACCAATCTTGCTCCACCATCATCATAGACATCTTCTTCCTCATCCTCTCATCTATGTATCGAATTTTTCATTCATAGTCGAACATTTAGCCAGTCGTACAAAGCTGTTAGGTGAGCTGTTTCGCGCAGCCAATCCTTACGCCAATTGATCCACATGTCCTCATCTAATCTATTGGGGTGCGGAAGATATGGAACAGCTCCTACTACCGGTACTTCAGCTATCGACTGAATCATCTCGGTGTTCTCGTACAGCTGCTGCTCATAAGCAGTCTTGTTCCATTCAGCAGCTGGCTTAATCAACATTGCACCAAACACAACAGCGACATCCTTCACACCCTTAGAACGAGCATATTGCACGGCTGTAACCGTATGACTTACCGTCCCCAACAGCGGAGCAGCAACGATCAGCATGGGCAATTGCAGCGCCGCAGCCAAATCCGCCATCGTATGTCGAGCATCTAAAGGAACAGCCACACCACCCGCCCCTTCTACAACAAGCCTGTCAGCTGCTTGCAATCTGCGCTCCCCTTCTACAACAAGCTCACTCATGCTAATTTCTAGCCCCTCCCGCTTAGCGGCGGCCCATGGGGCTAACGGTTCACGTAAAGTCCAAGTAACCAGATCACGTTCTCCCACATTTGTTAACCCAGAACCTTTTAACAAACGATAACTATCAGCCTCTAACGTCCCTAGCTCCACACCACTTTGTACAGGCTTCCATAGTGCAGTTTCACCTAACTTATGTATATGCATCCAATGAGCAATTCCTGAAGCTAATACCGTTTTACCCAGCTCTGTTCCAGTAGCTGAAATAAATATCCCCTTGCCAAAACATCCATCAAGAAGTGCCATCATCCACCTCTTAGTCTACTATTTATACCTTTTTATTTGTTAACCTATTATTTATGGAATGAGGTTAACACTTTACGCAAGTTGTATTTTATCTGAAACCATCTCAATCATCAACTATTAAGGTTAATTTCATTCCAATCCATTTCATTCACATGGAATGCAATATACAAACGTAAAAGACAAAAAAGCCTCCAAATATCCACTATTTAAGCGGAGATGGAGGCTTCTGTTGAAGCAATACTTTATGCAGTTAGGTCACACTTACAAATTACGATATACCACTACCTATTACATCTACTGATGCTATCCATATAACTATAAGAGCTCCGATTAACGCTGCTCGTGTAATGCTTGCATTGCCAAAGCCAAAGAGCCCGTAATTCCTGCGCGATCCTCTAGGCCTGGAGATACGATATAGGAAGCTGTATCCGTCAAAATAGCCGGATGCTGCACATATCCATTCAATAGCTGACGCAATTTCTCATGTATACGAGGGAACAAATGACGCTGCTTAGATACGCCGCCTCCAAGCACAATTTTTTCAGGGGACAAGATCAAAATATAATTCATGAGCGCTTGCGCAATATAATGAGCTTGGAATTCCCATGCCTGATGATCTTCGCCTAATTCAAAAGCCTTAACACCCCAACGTTCTTCAATTGCTGGTCCTGCTGCTAAGCCTTCCAAGCAATCTCCATGGTAAGGACATTTGCCTGCATACGTATCATCTACATGACGCGGCACAACAATATGCCCCATTTCTGGATGAGTCAATCCATGCACGAGCTTCCCTTCTACAACAGCACCTGCACCGATGCCCGTACCAATCGTAATATATAGACAGCTGTTCAAACCACGTGCTGCGCCCCATGTTGCTTCACCTAGCGCAGCTGCATTCACATCAGTGTCAAACCCGATCGGCACTTGGAAATGACGCTTCAAATGCCCAACGACATCATACCCACTCCAATGCGGCTTCGGTGTTTTCGCAATATGACCATACGTATCGCTAGCACGATTCAAATCAACAGGGCCAAATGAGCCGAACCCGATCGCTTCCACACCTTTGTTTTGGAAAAATTGCACCGTACGCTCCATTGTCTCCTCTGGAGTTGTTGTCGGGAAAGATTCCGTTTCAATAATGGTTCCATCCGATGTTCCAATTCCGACGACGAACTTTGTGCCGCCGCCTTCAATAGCTCCCAGTACTGTCATGTTCGTATCTCCGCTCCTTCGTACTGCTCTCTCCTCTACACGAAGCGCTGCCGCTAGGAAAGTATCGTCTCACGATAGCGCTTCCAACACATATTGATTATATCATTTATATCTTTACAATCCAATATTAAACATAAACTCTAACTCAAGTAATCCACACATATACAGCTATAAATTTTAGTAAATACAAAACCTCTCTCACACCTAAAAAGGATAGACTTTCCTTTCAAGTCTCCGCTAAAATAAATATATTTCAACCTTTTTCCATTTCGTTTATCTCGAACAGGAGGACAAACCATGACTATTTCAACATCTACTACAGGCATGTTCGGTTCATTCGGAGGGAGCTTTGTTCCCCCAGCACTGCAGGGTGTACTGGATCGTTTAGCAGAAGCGTTTGAGACTTACAAGAATGACGCTGAATTTATAGCAGAATTCGAATACTACTTGCGTGAGTATGTCGGTCGACCAAGCCCACTTACTTATGCAAAACATTTAACGGAACAATTAGGCGGCGCTCGTATTTATTTGAAGCGTGAAGATTTGAATCATACTGGCTCTCACAAAATTAACAATGTCCTTGGGCAAATTCTCCTCGCTAAACGTATGGGAGCGAAGCGCGTCATCGCTGAAACAGGTGCAGGTCAGCATGGCGTTGCAACAGCCACTGTTTGTGCCATGTTCGGGATGGATTGTGTCATTTATATGGGGGCTGAAGATATTCGCCGCCAAGCACTCAATGTGTTCCGCATGGAGATGTTGGGCGCTATCGTCGTTTCTGTAAATAAAGGACAAGGCCGACTTAAGGACGCTGTCGATGAAGCGCTTAATGACTTAGTTGCGAATTATGAAACTACATTTTATTTACTCGGATCTGCAGTCGGGCCTCATCCATTCCCTACGATCGTTCGTCATTTTCAAGCAATCATTAGTCAAGAATCAAAAGAGCAAATCTTGCAGGCCGAAGGAAGACTTCCAGATGCGGTCATTGCATGCGTAGGGGGAGGCAGTAATGCGATTGGTGCCTTTGCACATTATTTGGACGAGCCAAGCGTTCGAGTAATTGGAGTAGAGCCTGATCAGGCTCCAGCATTAACACAAGGCGTACCAGCTGTTCTTCATGGCTTTAAATGTCTCGTGCTGCTAGATGAAAATGGGGAGCCTGCTCCTACCTACTCGATTGCAGCAGGACTTGATTATCCTGGTATTGGTCCAGAACATAGTTATTTGAAAGAGTCAGGCCGAGCGGAATATGTAACGGTTTCTAACGAAGAAGTTCTGGACGCGTTTATGCGCTTATCCAAAACAGAAGGTATCATCCCTGCGTTGGAAAGCTCACATGCTGTTGCACACGCTATAAAACTAGTTCCGCAAATGAAGCAAAATGAGATTGTTATCATTAACATTTCTGGACGTGGTGATAAAGATGTGGAGCAAGTCTATGAAATGTTGAAGCAAACTAAATAAATCGGTAACATAGTACTTTTCTTGTGATAGCTCACTCTACAATTCATAAGTAAATGATCAGACTATCCTACTAAAAGATGCACTTTCACTTCAAACGAAGTAGTATCCAGCTAAAGATCGGGCTGCTATACGAAGACAAAACGTCCTCTGTTCCGATTGTTCCTATGTTTAAACAACACGTAGTTGAGTGCCGCGAATCTGAAGCATTTAAGGAACGTTACATGCAAAAATCACAAAAAAATCGTTTTGTCGCTGCTCTAGGCAACTATAAAACGATTTTTCAGTGCTCTTCTGCTTTGGGATATTCCCTTTTCAAATCGGAATGTAGATTGCTAGAAACTAAGACGTGTTATTGGAATGTAGCTGAATAATCAGTGATGGATGCCCAAGGACCTACACGGACAAATACTCGGTAAGTTCCTTGTGGGAGATTATGGAGGACGGCATGACTGCTCATATTTTGATGGTACAATGTCGGCCCGCCTGGACCAGCATATGGGTTATAGGGTTGCCCGGCGACGATTGGTCCAACTATCGTTAAACTCCAGTACCCTGCACCGCCTGCATCTGGATTAGGATGGGCATTTCCTCCTGTAAAATTTACAACTAGTGTTCCCGATCCTGTTATGTCTTCATAAAAACCACTACTATCTGGCCAAGGCAACGGAACTGTTGCAGCGGAAGCATTAACGGCAGGCAACATGGCGATGATAAGTACAAAGATTAGCATTATTTTGGTCATCGTTTTTTTCATGATCTAATCCTCCTTTGATTTTACGGATAGTGTAAGCCTAATAGCGAGACATTCACCTCCATAGGTAAGAATTGCCTACACAAAACGGATCATATATGATCTTCATCTAGTTGTAAATATACCTATAAAATAATACGATTATCGACTTTTTCTATTAAACCTGAGACAGCACGTTTGTTTCAAGTTGAAAATGGAGCCGTTGCAAAACTCGCTTCTCTTTTTTGAAAGAAAACGATTATTGGCTATGAGTAAAATTAAAATATATGGTCAATCAATAGTCAGGATAAAATGTTATATTATTCTTTATTTCTAAAGCCTTCGCTAGAGGGCTTTTTCTATTATTCAAATCAACTTTTGAACTAACATTTTCAACCCTCCTATCCGATAAATAAGTATATCTATGTCCACGTAACTTAGTAGGAGGATGCAATGGTGTCACGCCTTGTTCGCCAGATGAATCGCTGGCTGCTGTTCTGTATTATTATCACCTTGTGCGTGTTTCCATTACAACGACTGATATCGTCCAAGATTAACGAAGGACGCTTCTCATTCGAGATGCCTACCGATGATATTGTGCTCATGTTGTATAGCAACACTGCAATTGTAGGTCCATATTTAGTACCGATCGATTCGAAAACGAAACATGCTGCTCCCTATCAACATAGTGGAGAAACACTCATACCTGCTCGCTTCTTAGCAGACAGCTTTGATGCAGAGCTCACGTACGATAATAAACAAGGAAATATCGCGCTTACTTCAGATGAAGGAAGCATTCAATACGCATTACATAAAGCTCAAGCAAAAGTAGAAGGCAAGCCACTCAAGCTCCAAACCAAACCTGTGGTGAAAGACGGCATTACCTACGTTCCACTCCGAGCCGCAAGTGAAGCATTTGGACGCAATCTTCATATTGAAGACGGTGTTGTGCTGTTATCTCGCAGCAAAGATGCACCAGACTCAGACCGGATGACTGCTTGGCGTGAAGAGCTCTCTACCTATATTGCTTATGAAGCATTTGGTTCTTTCACTGTGGAAGCGTCCAATCATAGTCAGGCATTATTTAAGACATGGAATGAAGCTGTCACGTATGCAAGAAAAGGTTCTGGTCGCAAGGTGACCTATCGCGGCAGCAATCAAGTGTTATGGGATCCTGCTAAGCCAGCTCCCATAACGGCACGACATAAGAAAGCCAAAGCGATTATGCAGCTGCCCGAACTGCCTCGTGGTTGTGAGGTCACTGCGCTCGCCATGCTGTTATATGCGAATGACATTGACGTTGACAAGATGACACTTGCCAAGCAGATTAAAAAAGAACCAACTCCATACAAGAAGGTTGGCAATACGATCTACTTCGGTAATCCGCATGATGGCTTTGTCGGCGATATGTACAATATTAAGAACCCTGGACTTGGTGTGTATCATGAACCAATTGCTGAATTAGCTGAACAGTATGCACCAGGTCGAGTAGCCGATATAACAGGTACAACTTTTGAGCATCTGAAGTATACGGTCGGTCAAGGGATACCCGTATGGGTCATTCACACTACACTGTATGATGCCGTTCCTGAAAGTGCTTGGCATCAATGGCAAACGCCGACTGGGCCTGTCCGCATTACCTATTACGAACATTCCTTGCTTGTTACAGGCTACGATAAAAATTATATGTATGTCCTAGATCCACTCGGACGTACTGATCGCATCAAAATAGATGCCTTCCGTCGTGGCTGGGAGCAAATGGGCTCTCAGGCCATTGCAATTATGCAGCCAACAAAGTAAAAAACAACCTGCAAGCAGTTCAACTGCATGCAGGTTGTTTTTTTAATGCTATTCATTTTAACAGGCACACTTTTTTCTCGATTACCCTTGTGCATCCGCATCTTTGAGCACTTGAATGAAATCAGCATGAATATGGCCATTTGAACCTAACACATCTCTCACTCCGAGATGGTACGGCTGACCATGTGTATCTGTAATCTTTCCACCTGCTTCAGAGATGAGAAGGCTGCCAGCTGCCAAATCCCAAGCATTCAAATTCAGCTCCCAAAACCCTGTTAAACGACCAGCTGCCACATACGCCATATGTAGGGCTGCTGAGCCTGCCGTTCGGATATTTCGCACTTTCGGTGCAAGGGCCTGAATGCCTTTCAGATTCACTGGCAGTGCCCGAGTGATGTCCGTAGGGAACCCCGATGCGATAAGACTGCCATGTAAGTTCTTCTCATCTGCTACCTGCATCCGCTGACCGCGGACATAAGCACCTTTTCCTTTCTCTGCGACGAACAACTCGTCCCTTATCGGGTCATACACGATACCAACAATTACTTCGCCTTTATGTGCCAATGCAATCGATACCGAGAAGAAGGGAAAGCCATGAACATAATTCGTTGTCCCATCCAGCGGATCAATAATCCAAAGGTATTCGGATTGCAACGCTTCTTTGAGTGCTTCTTCCGAAGCCGCCTGTCCGCAACCTACTCCCTCTTCACCCAAAATGCTATGATTCGGGAAATGCGTTCGTATTAGCTTGCGGATCATTAACTCCGCACCTTTGTCCACTTCCGTCACAACATCGTGCATGGAAGATTTCATTTCTAACGATTTATATTGACCGAGTCGACTTTTGATCCATTCACCCGCTTTTGCAGCACAATTGATGGCCACAGCGGTAAAACTTTTCCCCGTTACAACGTAAGGTGTCTTTTCCTGATTCAATCCTCTCTCACTACTTTCTGTATAAAAATGTCATATCCTTAACTATACGCTGCCTCCTTGCCGAAGTTTCATCCAATTATCCTTAATCGCTCAAATTCCACTAATCTGCCATAAATCCACTTATAATCATTCGAAGGGAAATGATGAGCAAAGTCAATCGCAACAGCAACAGCAGCCCCTTACCCGACATTCGATTGGCTATCGCAGCACCGAACTTCCCCCCTATCCACGCACTTGGAGCCAAGATGAGTACAAGCAGCCAGTCCACCGATCCATTCCATGCATGAACCGTCGTGCCCAATATCGAACTAAGGAAGATGACAAACATCGAAGTAGCTGTTGCAATATGCGCTGGGTAGCGAAATAGCAAAACCATTAATGGTACGAACAAGGAACCCCCACCAATGCCGAACAACCCCGAGACTAAGCCGACCATAAAACCGATCAGCAGCATAAGCGGGATATTTACACCATATTCATGCGTTGCACCTGTTCCATCTGTAAATGACTGCATACGACCCCACTGAATTTGAAGCGGCTTCATTCTTTCTTTTACAATCATTAGAACAGCCATCGCCAACATAAAAAAGCCGAACGCCAACTGGAATGAGCTATCTTGAAAATACTGTGCGAGCTGTGCACCAACCATCGACCCGGGGCCGCTCGTTATGAAGAAGATCAAACCATTTCTCCAGTCTACTCGCTTGACTTTGGAGTAAGCTAGCGTAGAAGATAGCGCTGTAAAGATAAGTACAGCCAATGAAGTAGCGACAGCTGTCTGTGATGAAACCGCTTCCCCAAGCAGCCATGGTCCAAGATAAACGAGACCAGGAACGAGAATAATTCCCCCACCTAAACCGACCACACTGCCGAATGTCGCTGCAATGAATCCAATGATCCCGAGCAGCAAAATCTCAAGCCACATGCCAAGTTCCTTCTTTCGTATTAACGAAGCCCATAGCTTCTATTTATTGTCGCAGCGCCTCGATTATAACCACAACCTTTGTGGGGCATTCCGCAATTGCACCGCATAATATTAGCGGCACATAGAACAAGCGCCCTGCATAGGATGACGTCTCCTTAGAAGACACCTGTGCAAGGCGCGTGGCAATCAGGCAGGCGAACGCACAAGCCTGATCACCGCCGTTAATCATTTAACTAAGTAGATACGATGTTGTAACCGCCATCCACGTAGATGACTTCCCCTGTAATACCGCGGGACCATGGGCTCATTAAGAACATCGCCGTATCCCCTACTTCTGCAGCATCTGTCGTACGACGAAGCGGAGCCTTCTCTTCCACTTGCTTCAAGATGGAGTTGAAATCGCCAATCCCCTTCGCTGCTAATGTACGAATTGGACCTGCGGAGATCGCATTTACGCGGATATTGTGTTGACCAAGGTCATTCGCCAAGTAACGAACAGACGCTTCCAGCGCAGCTTTCGCTACACCCATTACGTTGTAGTTCTTCATCGCACGCTCTGCACCTAAATACGTCATCGTCATGACGCTTCCGCCTTCTGTCATGAGCGGATGCAGACGCTGCGTAACCGCTACAAGAGAGTATGCGCTAATATCATGTGCTAGCGCGAAGCCTGCACGAGACGTATCCACATACATGCCTGTGAGTTCTTCTGTTTTCGCGAATGCGATACTGTGCACAATACCGTGCAAAGTACCAAAATGTTCTTTTAATTGGACAGCCAACTGATCGATATCCTCATCCACTGTAACATTACAAGGAAGAATAACAGAACCTTCGATCGTTTCCGCCAGCTTGCGGACACGAGCTTCCACACGCTCGCTCTCATATGTAAACGCTAGTCTTGCGCCTTGAGCTGCCAACGATTGCGCGATTGCCCACGCGATACTACGATCATTTGCAACACCCATGACGACGATATTTTTACCTGCTAATACTTGGGACATACTTTTACATATCCTCCTCTCACCGTTGAACCATTGGCAGACCCAGCTTGTACATTTCTATACGTGCATGATTCTCCAATAAACGGTTTGCTTTCTTTGTACAAGGTAACGTATTTCGCTCATCTTTTCAAGTGACGACCATCATTAAGATTGGATGGTCACAGATGCAGGGCTTACGAGCGAAACCCCTTCGCCCTCATACTGAGCAAGGTCATGCATCAGTTTAAAGAGTGCATCATCTTTCTTCTTCGCTTCAATCATCACATCCAGCCTATCTGTATAGGGAGCTATATCCCTTAGAAAAGCTAGCAATGGCTTCACATCCACATAATCGGCATGCCCCCGAACATCCTTCTCACTCTTCGGACTAGATACATGTATCTTAGGTGGAAACGAATTATCAGCTGGTGCGTCTGCCTGAGCATACGCGCTGTCCCATGTTTTCAATATTCTTGGCCACAGCTCAGCTAGCTGCTCCCCTTCATGATTGACCCAATGATGGTGAATATCCAGCACCATCGGAACTTGAAGCTGCTCACATACGTCCAACGTCTCTGCCGCAGTGAAAGTTTTGTCGTCGTTTTCCAGCGTCAATCGCTGCTTAATAGGTTCAGACAGGAGCTTGAAATTAGCCGCGAACCGCTCTCCTGCAGCCTTCTTATTGCCATAAGCACCGCCAATATGAATATTGTTCTTTGCTCGCGCATCCAGTCCCATTGCCTCAAGCATGCGAAGATGATGCTCTAAGTCGCGGATCGAATTATGAAGCACATCTTCTCGGGGTGTGCTTAGCACAGTAAAGTGGTCAGGATGGAAGCTCAACCGCATTCCATGTTCGTTGGCATACGCACCGATAGCTGCAAATGGTTCTTTCAAAGCGATAAAAGGGTTCCAATCTGCTAATGCTTCATGTGTGGCAAGAGGAATCAGTTTGCTGGAGCAGCGGTACAACTCAATATGATGAGCACGATTATGCTTCAATAACCTCAGCGTATTGGTCAAGTTCTCCTCTGCCAATCGCTCCAACTTGCGAATCGCCGCTTCGCGATCATCAATCTTGCAAAAGCTCGTATACGTCATCGTACGTGAGGGCGAACAATTCTTCACAATGACCGACATCGCTACATAACCGAATCGGACAAGCATAGCTGTACCTCCAATGTTTGATTTGCTACTTACTAGCATCCCAATCAAGAGATTGGATCATACTCGGAGATACGAATAAAGCCGAAATGGAGGAATTTATACATGTGGACAACTCAAGCTGGAAAGGAGAACGAAGATTATATAAACAGACTTCACTGCACGAAGCCGGAGAAATAAACGTCCACCGGCTATGTGCACGCGTGTATTTTCGGAAGATACCAATCAAGAGGTTGGGTCAACAAACACCTGAACATTAAGAGAAATGGCTAACTTGGAAATGGCCTTCCACTTTAGCTTGTAGTAACTGTACTCAGATAAAGGAGGATCGAACGTAAAGCTGTACACTTGGTAGTCATAAACACCGTCTTCCTTCAAATAGCGTTCGGTAATAATCTGCCGTTCCTTCTCAGGCAAGCGCTGTGCAGCTTTCTCCACTCGCTCGCAATAGCTACGCATCTTCTCAGAAATATCAACATTGTCGGCAGCAATCTCCCCCGTCTGATCCGTTACTCGATTCGTCAGCCCATGAGAACGCACCGTGTAGGAAGAGGTCAGTCTCGTTTCTTTCACTTCATAGCCAATTTGCTTGTACATCCGGTATTTTTCCAGTACCGCCTCAACGTTTCTACGAGTCGCTTCCTTGTCTAAATCCGGAAGATCGAAAGATACGCCACAAAGCATCGTAGCACCGCCTTTGTTCACATATGCAGTATTTATACTTTCATTATATGAGAACAAACGTTCTTATTCAAGTTCTTTTTCATATATCTCTTTTTCCATACAACTAGAATTGAAATATAATTTTCTCCTATTTAAACAAATAAAAGCCCCAGACTTATCCAGGGGCTAGAAGAGGCGTGTTACACATAGCTAATTGATGTAATTTCAAGGTATTGTTCTGGTGTTATCTCTCCAGATGGGTTGTTCCCTGTTCGCACAGCTTTACGAAGAATATCCGCGTTGATCCACTTCATATCGAATGCATATTTCCAAAATTCCATTGTTCCAATCTCCCTTCTATTTATCGTTGTTATTATTCATATCAGTTAACCATCATTAACCTACTTAAAATTGTTTCGAAACGTGCTGAACTGCTAAGTTGTTAATGTTTTATTACACTATTTAAATTCGTTTAAATGTTTATCAAGCATCTTTGTATGACTTCTATCATTTTGTCTCTTCGCTATTTTTCATAAGTCTCACTTAGTTAACTGGACATATTCACAAAAATCAAACACAAACCGAATCACACATGTTCTGCGCCTGCCCGCGCCTTTGATCCATTGTGGAACCGGTGTGTCGTTTGCGTTTGAATTCGTAATATTAATGTAACATGTCTAGAACAAAACGCTTGATGGGATTCCTATTAATTAATCGAGAACATTTGTTCTTATTTTTGTGTAAAATCATTTCGCTATAATGGATTTCCTTTTGCGTTTTCTTGCCATCCTTGTTGGATATTCTTTGACGTTTTTTCGTTCTGTCCTTGAATGTCCCATGACTCATCCATGACTTACCCACGCCTTATCCGTAACACTGCCGCATTCCTAGTGACGTAATGCAACCTCATTTCATACAAAAAAGCCCATCCCGCATAGGAATGGACTTTATTATCGTAAAGCCATAGGTTAATGCCGAACAAGAGCCGACTTATGCTTTCTGCTCACCAAAAAACATTTCAAAAGCTAACGCCGTTTGAATGCGTGACTCTTCATCTGTCAGCTTGCGCACTAACTCCATCTCAACCTCTGTTACTTCTTCTCCTTGAAAGTTAATTTCCGCGATAGAAGCAACGATTTTGACAATGGCTACTGCTGTATTATCTGGTGTATACGCGATTACCTTCTGACCTGTTGGGAAAATACGCAAGCCCGATTTCTTCATTTTCCCGCGTCCATATTCTAATAATTCGTACAACTCTTGCTCGCTTTTGAATTTGCATACCGAATTGAACTCTGTCTGGAACCCCACAATAACCGCTCCTCTCTGCATCTTATACGTCTATTGAAGCACGAAACATTATCGGATGGCAATGTGAGATAAGGCAAACCCTCCATATTCATAAATAAGTAAAGAGGCACCATAATCAACAAATCGCAATTTACTGCCCACAATCAACTAATACGAAGCAATTCCTTTTCATTCAACTTGCGATCAATAAGCCGCTCCATACGCAGCTCCAGCATCTTCTTCAAACGGTCTCGTTTACTCGCTGGCAGCTTGCGAACTCGGTCCTCTTGCTCTAGCTTTTCATGAATTCGAGCGTTCATCTTCTGGACAATGGTCTGCCGTTCTATCCCTTTCGTATGCGCGTACTCAACGAGTGACTTACCTTCCGCCGTTGCCTTGTGCCAGGCATCTGCCCCCAATCCAAGCTCCACGAGCACCTCACTTAATTGAAGCTTCTTCATTTTCAAACCAATATGCTCTTTCCCAATAGGTCGCGCTCTCTGTTCTTGAATCGAGCCCTGTTCCCCAGCTGAAAGAGACGTATAAGCAGAGAACACCTCTTTACTTGCATAGGCTCCTACATGTATGGCTACAAATATATTGGTAGCCACAATAACACCCAACATGACGAGTTTGGAAGCTTTCCGTTTCATATCTAATTCCCTCCGTAGATACTTATATAGGAATCAGTATGTCCACGGCACTGCACTTTCATCTCTATCACAAAAAAGCGTGCCGACAACTTACACGAAGTAAGTTGAGAGCACGCTCCTACCTAAATATTTATTCACACTGCTGAAATGATAGATGTGATGGACAGATACAGCTACACATTCACATAATGAAGCTTCTGCTTCGCTGCATAACGATTCAATGCCAGCTCAATCAAATCATCCAACAATTGCTGATATGGCTTGCCCGTTTCTTTCCACATCAATGGATACATACTGTACGGGGTGAAACCTGGCATTGTATTTACTTCATTAATAAATACCTGACTATCGGAACGGCGCACGAAGAAGTCTACACGAGACAGTCCAGAACCATCAATCGCACGATACGCACGAACTGCCATCTCACGAATGCTAGCTGCCAATTCAGCATCGAGCTCGGCTGGGATTTGCATACCGGATTTGCCATCAATATATTTAGCTTTGTAATCGTAGAACTCATTGGAAGAAATAATTTCACCCGTTACAGAAGCCTGCGGTTCGTCATTGCCCAATACACTTACCTCAACCTCACGAGCATCTACAAATTCTTCGATAATGACCTTGCGATCATATTGTAGAGCAAGCTCGATAGCTGCGATCAGTTCTGCACGATTGCGCGCCTTCGATATGCCTACAGATGAGCCAAGATTAGCTGGCTTAATGAAGCAAGGATAGCCAAGCTCCTCTTCCGTTTGACGCAAGATCTGTTCCTGATCACGGTTCCATTCTGCACCGATAAAATGAACATACTGAACTTGTGGCAAACCTGCATCTGCAAACACAAGCTTCATAAACGCCTTATCCATGCCGACAGCTGAAGCCAGTACGCCTGCGCCTACATAAGGGACATTTGCCATCTCGAACAAGCCTTGAATCGTACCATCTTCACCATTCGTTCCATGAATGAGCGGGAACATAACATCGATGACAGATTCAGCTGCTGTACCAGCACTTCGATCCAAGCTGCGGAACAACATATCCATAGCCTGTACCGTGCCACCTTTTGCATCCAACAGCTTCAATTGTTCTTTATCTGCAAATGGAGCGTTCATCAAACTGCCTACACGCCATTCCCCTGCCTGTGTAATAAAGAATGGGATCATTTCATATTTGTCAAAATCAAAAGCATTCATAACCGCGAACGCTGTTGATAACGATACTTCATGTTCTCCGGATTTGCCGCCGTATACAAGGCCGACGCGCATTTTACGTTGTTTATCCATAAGCCCCTCCATTTAGCGCATATCGCGCAGTTAGTCTATCCATGACGCACCTTAGGCTTTGCTGACTGTACCAAAATACCGGCAACATGCAATTCATAACTTCAAGCGGTTAGAATACGTCTGTTATGTGGAAAAAGCGATACGCTGTCGCTTCCGTCCATGCGTAAGAATCTTGATAATCCCAGTAACGGTGACGACTGTTCGTCGTATGAGCGTTCACGAGCGGCATACCATTCAGGTCAAACGAAGTTACAATTGAACTGTGCTGATAGTGTCCGTTGCCATCCCAATCATAAAGGATAACATCTCCAAGCTTCAGTTCTTTCGGGTGATCCACTGCAATTGCTCGCAGTCCTGACTGATTATACGTCAAATAAATCTCTAAGCTATTGGATACCGCCCAACTGTAGCTCCACGCTTCGCGATCCGCTATCATCCCTCTGTACCACCAGCCTAATTCTCTTTTACCAGTATAGTTCATGGGTGCTCCACCTGCAAAGAGACATTGTGATACATAGTTCGTGCAATCGACCTCGAATTGTAAAAATTGAGGGTTGGGTTCATTCCAATACAATTCTGCATACTCCACAGCCATTTCACGGCGATAAGGCGTCAGATTGGCTGGTTTGGAGTGACCAAGCACATTTCGATTTAAAAATGGCCGCGTTGCAGACCGATGCTCCTGCATCAGCTTTTTATCTTGTAGGAGCGTCGACATCGGCTTCCGTTCTGGGGTAGCATGCTCAATCTGGGCAATTACCCAGTCTCCCCCTTCCTTGACTAGGACAACTCGTTCCGATTCCAGTCGCTCTTCTATTAATGTATTTCCTTTTTGCTGGCCGATACGCTGAACATGGAATTCCAAGTCAACATGCACTTCACCTTCTGTCTCACGCACACGATTTAATTTGGCCTTCGTCTGGGACTTAATCGGCTCAAGATCACGCCTCCGATACCATTCACGCAACCGCTGCCTGCGCTCACTCATCATGAGCACATATCTTCTATCCGTAATTGGCGTAAGAAGTGCTTGAGGACGTTCGTCTACTTCGTGTCGGTTATGTTGTTCCACATAAGCATATAATGTCGTCTTCCATGCCTGCCTCATCTTCCTGCCTCCCCTGTCCATCGCCTATTCATCTAAATTCATATGTATGCCCAACTTGTCTTGTACATGTCGATGTGAAACATTTAGGCATATTTTTGAAGGAAAACATCTTTACCAGCGTCACTAGAAACGATATACTTGTATTGTAAATATGAAATGGGGTTTCATTAGATGAAACATTCTCATTTGATAAAGAGGAATTGAGGAGTTTACAACGATTACCACTAACTAGATATTGCAATCACAACCATGAAGGAGGTCCTTTACATGACAAGAAATAATGCATATTCCGCTCAGCGCGAGCTGACAGTCGGAAGCAAGTCCTATCGTTACTACAGCTTGGATGCACTAAACACGCAAGGATTCAACAGTATTTCTCGCCTACCGTTCTCTATTAAAGTTCTTCTTGAGGCAGCTATTCGTCAATTCGACGGTCGTGCAATTACACAAGAACACGTTAAACAAATCGCGAACTGGGCTGAAGAGCGTGATGGAAACAAAGAGATTCCGTTCATCCCTGCACGTATCGTTTTGCAAGACTTCACAGGTGTTCCTGTTGTCGTAGACTTGGCAGCAATGCGCGACACGGTTAAAAAAGCAGGCGGCGATCCGAAGAAGATCAACCCGCTCGTTCCAGTAGACCTCGTCATCGACCACTCTGTCATGGTAGATGCATTCGGTAATAAAGACGCTCTTGAATATAATATGAACATCGAGTTCGAACGCAACGAAGAACGTTACCGCTTCCTTCGTTGGGCACAAACAGCGTTCGATAACTTCCGTGCTGTGCCTCCAGCTACAGGTATCGTTCACCAAGTTAACTTGGAGTACCTTGCTTCTGTAGCAGCTACGAAAGAAGTAGATGGAGTAACTGAAGTTTTCCCTGACTCTCTAGTAGGTACAGACTCTCATACAACAATGATCAACGGTCTTGGTGTTGTTGGTTGGGGTGTTGGCGGTATCGAAGCAGAGGCTGGTATGCTTGGACAACCACTTTACTTCGTTACACCTGAAGTTATTGGCTTCAAATTGACAGGTAAGTTGGCAGAAGGCGCAACAGCAACTGACTTGGCATTAACCGTTACACAAATGCTTCGTAAAAAAGGCGTTGTTGGTAAATTCGTTGAGTTCTACGGCCCTGGCCTTGAGCAGCTTGGCTTGGAAGACCGTGCAACAGTTGCGAACATGGCACCTGAATATGGCGCTACAATCGGCTTCTTCCCAGTTGATAACGTTACATTGAACTTCTTGCGTGCAACTGGCCGTAAAGAGGAGCAAGTACAATTGGTTGAAGAGTACTACAAAGCACAGGGCATGTTCCGTACACCTGATATGGAAGATCCAATCTTCTCTGACACGATCGAGCTTGATATCGGCTCTGTTGTACCGAGCTTAGCAGGACCAAAGCGTCCACAAGACCGAGTTGAACTAACAAACATGAAGAAAGAGTTCAACGACATCTTGCGCACGCCATTGGACAAAGGCGGCTACGGCTTGTCCGATGAGAAGATCGCTGAAGAAGTTACCGTTCAGCATCCTAATAACAAAACTAGCAAGATGGGAACAGGTGCGGTCGTTATCGCAGCAATCACATCTTGTACAAATACATCCAACCCTAGCGTAATGCTTGGTGCAGGTCTTGTTGCGAAGAAAGCTGTCGAGCGCGGATTGGTCAAACCTGAATACGTGAAGAGCAGTTTGACGCCAGGTTCTCTCGTCGTTACCGAATACTTGAAGAAAGTGAACTTGTTGGAGCCGCTTGAAGCGCTTGGCTTCCACGTAGCTGGTTACGGTTGCGCAACTTGTATCGGTAACTCCGGTCCACTTCCAGATGAAGTTGGTCAAGCGATTGCAGACAACGATATGACAGTAGCAGCTGTTCTTTCCGGTAACCGTAACTTCGAGGGTCGCGTACATGCCCAAGTAAAAGCTAACTACTTGGCTTCTCCACCGCTCGTTGTTGCTTACGCACTAGCTGGAACGGTAAACATCGATTTGGCTAATGATCCAATCGGCTATGATCAGAACAATGAGCCTGTATTCTTGAAAGATATTTGGCCTACTTCTGAAGAAGTACAACAAGCTGTTGCTCAAGCACTCAATCCACAAATGTTCATCGATAAATACGAGAACGTATTTACGCAGAACGAGCGTTGGAATGCAATCGAAGTTCCAGAAGGCGAGTCATATGAGTGGGATCCGAAGTCCACTTACATTCAGAACCCACCGTTCTTCGAGAACTTGGGCGATGATCTGGATGATATTACAGACATCAAAGATGCTAACATTATGGCGTTGCTTGGAGATTCCGTTACAACGGACCATATCTCCCCTGCCGGTAACATCAAAGCAGACAGCCCAGGCGGCGAATACTTGATTAACAACGGCGTACAACGCAAAGACTTCAACTCCTACGGCTCACGTCGTGGTAACCATGAAGTGATGATGCGTGGTACTTTCGCGAACATCCGTATCCGCAACCAAGTTGCACCAGGTACAGAAGGCGGCGTAACGAAGTACTTGCCAACTGACGAAGTCATGTCTATCTACGATGCTTCCATGAAGTATCAAGCAGAAGGCAAAAACCTCGTCGTTATCGCAGGTAAAGAGTACGGTACAGGAAGCTCCCGTGACTGGGCTGCGAAAGGTACGTACTTGCTGGGCGTCAAAGCTGTTATCGCAGAAAGCTTCGAGCGTATTCACCGTTCCAACTTGGTTGGTATGGGCGTAATGCCACTTCAATTCGAAGCCGGTCAAAGCTGGGCATCCCTAGGCTTGACAGGTCGTGAGGTAATCTCGATCGAAGGATTGTCCAACGCAGTACTTCCAGGACAACAAGTGAAAGTAACAGCTGTTCGCGAAGACGGAACAGCGTTCGACTTCAACGCAATCGTACGTCTCGACAGCATGGTTGACGTTGACTACTATCGCAATGGCGGTATTTTGCAAACGGTTCTTCGTCAAATGATCGCTAACATGCGCACTCATGCTTAATTGAATCTTATAAATAGAGAGGACCTTCCCGAGCAAATTATTGCTTAGGAAGGTCCTCTTTTGTTAGGTAACAATTATGATGTTCCTCTTCTGATCCGAGTTGATCATTTGACAGTAAATCCTTGGCACGATGCATTTGTGTTCATCCATTTTCTATCTCAATCCATACGTTCCGAAGAATAGGTCGCTGCATATGATAGATCACCCAAATGTAAGCCTTTTCGAATTAAAGGAGGTATGTGTACTGTGATGGAATTATCTTGGCTTCATGGGATTTATCTTACCTTCATCCTGCTTATTATTGGCTGTCTAATAAAGCGCCGTGATACGACACTTGTTTGTATCGTCGGCATATTGCTTCTCGGTTGGTTCGCCACTTCCTCTCTGGTAACAGCAGTCAGTGGTATTTTTTCTACGTTCATTTATGCCATGAAAGAACTTATGCCTACGATACTTATTATTTCGATTATCGTTGGTATGAGCCGCGTCCTGCTCACTTCAGGTATTCACGAAGCGCTCGTAGCTCCATTTACGCGCTTTATGCGCAGTCCTGCGATGGCTTATTGGACAATCGGCATTGTTATGATGACGATAAGTCTGTTCTTCTGGCCATCGCCTGCCGTTGCGCTTGTTGGCGCCGTGCTGCTACCAGCGGCGATCCGAGTTGGACTGCCGCCGCTCGCTGTCGCCATGGCGATGAACTTGTTCGGACACGGCATCGCTTTGTCCGGCGATTTCATTATCCAAGGTGCTCCAAAGTTAACAGCTGATGCCGCAGGCATTCCCGTAGAGAGCGTCATTAGTGCTAGTCTACCGCTCGTACTGGTCATGGGAGCAGTAACGACAGGCGCAGCCTTTTGGTTGATACGGCGAGACTTGAGGTCAGGGCGACTGCAACCTACTAGCAGTACAATGGAGACCCGAGTAGAATCTACAGAAAATGTAGGCAAGACAGACTCTACGAATATTGCATATATGACAGCTCCTGCGGAAACTAGGCCTTCTCCTGATAAGGGCATTAAGGACAGTAAGAATAACAGCGCTAATCATCCTAATAATCCTGATTATCCTAATAGCTCCAATAACTCTAATAATGCTAGTGACGATACCGATATCCCTTTGACGGGCACTATTGCACTCACTCCGCTGTTAAAACGTTTATCCGCCCTATTAATCGTTCTTCTATTTGCGCTCGATGTCATGATCTTATTCCGATATAATCTCCAAGGTGGTGAAGCCACTGCACTTGTAGGTGGTACCGCGGTACTTATTCTCCTCCTCATCAATCTACTCACCTATCGTGGAAAAGGATTAGAACAAACGACGACACATCTTATCGATGGTTTCCTGTTTGGCTTTAAAGTGTTTGGACCTGTCATTCCTATCGCCGCGTTCTTCTATCTTGGCGACGCGGCTTTAACAGAATTGTACGGCTCGGTGCTGCCAACTGGTTCGCATGGTATCGTCAATGACCTTGGCGTTACCCTAGCCCACAATGCGCCCGTTCATCCAGCAGTTGGCGCTGTCACGATGACCGCCGTCGGCACGATAACGGGCCTCGACGGCTCAGGCTTCTCTGGCATTTCGCTGGCGGGCTCAGTCGCCAGCGTGTTCGGCAGTGCCATTGGTGGAGGCACTGCTACCTTGACCGCCCTAGGGCAGGTCGCCGCCATCTGGGTCGGTGGCGGAACGCTTATCCCGTGGGCGCTCATCCCAGCCGCTGCGATCTGCGGCGTCAGCCCGTTCGAGCTCGCGCGGCGTAATCTGATTCCCGTATTCATTGGCCTAACGGCCACAACGCTGCTAGCAATCATGCTGCTTATGCTCAACATATGAATACGAACAATGATGTGAAAAAGCGATGAGAGTACGCGCTTATCAGCAGCGTACTTTCATCGCTTTGGCTTTATTTTCAAAATGGTACAAGGGCTATTTGCGTTTATCAGTTTAGTATTTTGATACTCTAGATTACAATTAACTACAACTTGTTGCAATAAATCGTCTTCCCTATAAGGACAAATCATAGTTTTGTCTATACAAAGGTGGACATCATAGAGATATAGTCCCGAAACGCACTTCAATCCCCACCCCACTACATCTAGTGCTTCAATAACATCCATCACACCAGATACAGGTTTCCGTTCAGCGAGCATGTATATACTTTTTTTAAAATGTATGTCCACTATTACGAAGACATTTTTAATAAAATTCCATGTATAATAGACATTAACTCATTCATTTTTAGTAATTGAAGCAACGTTTGGACCACTTACACTGCTTATGTTGCTTATGCTGCTTATATTCCTTATTCTGCTTACTCTGCTTATGTTAAAAGTTAATTTGATATGGCCTCTTATTATTGGATATAGCGAGGCAGTTTCACTTTATCGATAAGCAGGACACCGTCATAATGATGGCGCGGAACAATCAAGGTACCAGCCATTCCCCAATCATAAGCAACGACACGTTCAAACATCCACGAGTTGCCACGCTCATTGTCGCGATAGCGCAAATCCATAAACGTGTAAGGCTGCTTCGATGAAGATAAAATATCTTCCATCGATCCTGGAAGTAAAGGCTGTACAGGAATCGGTTTCCTTGTTTGATTTTCTGCCGATTCTCCACTTGCCATATAAAGTCCCATGACGTAGCTTTGACGTTGGAGATTATCTGTCATAAGTTCTCCCATCCATTTATGGGAGCCGTCAACAATTTGAGACTGTGCCTTGCTGATGTGACCATTATGGGCCCAGACAATAAACTTCTCTTCTGGATAGACTTCCGTAGCAAGCCAAATCAAATTGTTCGCCATGGCACGATCACGCCATTCCGTTGCACGATACATCGCTTCCATGCCTTCTTTTTCTATATCTATATTTACATTAATATTAATCTCAACATATTCGTTAATGAGGCGGATACGATCCTCTACCGCCCGTTTCATTAGCACCACAATTTTCGGCTCATTCGGATACTGTTTCTTCAATTCCTCCTCATGAGATGCCACTTGCTCTCTTAATTTTTTATACAGACTAAGAAGTTCTGGCTTCACCTTACGATATCCCGCTAAATCCTTTCCACGGCTCCATTTGGACAAATCAGCCTCTGCCTTCATGACTTGCTCTTTAAGCTTCTCATCTTTTAACCACCGTGCATCTTTAAGCAGAGGAGTTTGTAATTGAATATCAAAGCCTAGCAACCGAAGCGGCTGCTGGCTGTCCTGCGTATCCTTCATATATTGAAACATAGGAAGTGTCTCTTCCGTCCACCATACTTTGAAAATAGAACGTTTCATCGTTTCTTCAGCCGTCTTGCTCTTCATTGTACCTTGTGCAATCGCCGCATCAGGAAGACCGCTTTCGAACGCAACAAAGTTATAACCCAACTGCTGATGCAAATACTGAATCAAACGTGTCTTCACGGAGTTAAATTCAGCAGCGCCATGACTACTCTCTCCTAAATAGACAATGCGCTTATCCGCTAACAACGGAACTAACATATTGAGATCTTCAAAATTGCTTTCCGGAATCGCCCCATCTACTCGTTTCTCCGGTTGAATGGATTTGAAAGCATAAGCATAGTCATTCACATACTTTTTCCAATTGGCAATAGCCTCCGGGTAGTTGCGGGCTTTACGTTCTTCTTTGGGATGTATCTTCTTGTTTGTCTGCTCTACTGTCAGCTCTACTGTTTGATCTCCTTGCTGCTCAAGTTGCTTGCCCTGCTTGGAGTTGGAGTCACTTTGTGCAGAAGCAATATGGCTCGGTGCTGCAGCATAACTAATGGAATTAGTAGATGTTAATGCCATTGTGGCTGTCAATACAAGCAAAACAAAGCGGCGACATCGTGCAGACAACGGCTGGGATGTGTGAGTTGATTTCACTAGTTTCATTACGTTCAACTCCCTAATTTCAATATGGTTTATGTTGATTTCATCCTAGCAGTTACGCACGATGGGCGTCTTGACATTTTGTGCTATCTTATTTGGAGATAGGCCGTATATATCCATTCAGGAAATCATCTCGAAGGAAATCTTATCGTTACAATACACTATGACAATATGAGAAACTAGCTCAATTTCCGCAAAAAACTTCCCGTCTTAAAGTAGAAAAAACGCTGCATCACTTCTCGATGCAGCGTTACCGTTTCTATAAATCTATTTAACTGCCTATATCTTGCGCAATTACTTTATATAGCGAGGAAGCTTTACTTTATCGATAAACAAGATACCATCATAATGATGACGCGGTACGATCAAAGTCGGCATATATCCCCAATCATAGGCGAAGACACGTTCAAACATCCAAGAGCTGCCACGCTCATTGTCACGATAGCGTAAATCCACAAACGTGTAAGACTGCTTCGCTCCAGATAAAATATCCTCTAAAGTCCCTGGTATCGAAGGCTGTACAGGAATCGCTTCTCTCGTATCGTTGTCAGCCGATTCTCCACTCCCCATGTACAGACCCATAACGTAGCTTTGACGCTGAAGTGACTTCGGCATCAACTCGCCCATCCATTTATGCGCATTTTCGAAAGGATAAATTTTGGACTGTGCCTTGCTAATGTGACCATTATGAGCCCACACAACAAACTTCTCCGTCGGATATACCTCAGTAGCGAGCCAAATCAAATTGTTTGCCATAGCACGGTCACGCCACTCCGTAGCACGAAACGCAGCCAACATGTCCCCTTTTTCAAAAGCAATATTGCCTTCAATATTAATTTCAACATATTCGTTAATAAAGCGGATACGATCCTCGACCGCACGTTTCATCAGCACCATAATTTTCGGTTCATTCGGATATTCTTTTTTCAATGCTCCTTCATGAGCTTCCACTTGCTTCAGTAATTTTTTATACAAAGTAATAAGCTCTGGCTTCACTTTACGATAGCCCGCTAAGTCTTTGCTGTCTCTCCATTTGAGCAACTCCACTTCTGCCTTCAATACTTTTTCTTGCAGCTTCTTATCCTTTAACCATGCAGCATCCTTAAGAAGAGGTGTGCGCCATTGAATGTCGAAGCCTACCAATCGAAGTGGTCGCTCGCTGTCTTGTGTATCCTTCATATACTGGAACAAAGGAAGTGTTTCCTCCGTCCACCACACTTTAAAGATGGAACGCTTCATCGTTTCTTCAGCCGTCTTATTTTTCATTTTCCCTTGTGCAATTGCTGCATCAGGAAGACCGCTTTCAAATGCAACCATATTATAGCCAAGCTGCTGATGTAAATATTGAATGAGACGTGTCTTCACCGAGTTGAATTCAGCAGCGCCATGGGTGCTTTCTCCCAAATAAACAATTCGCTTATCTGCTAACAATGAAACTAACATATCAAGGTCTTCAAAATTGCTTGCTGGTATCGAGCCATTCACACGCTGTTCCGGTTGAATCGACTTCAATGCATAGGCATGATCATTCACATATTTCTTCCAATCTGCGATTGATTCCTTATAGGTACGGGCTTGGCTATCCATTGCCTTCTCGATTTGCTCTTTGGCTTGTTGACTCTGTTGAGCGGCTTGCTCCGCTTTCTGTTCTGGTTGTGCTGCTGCCGCTTGCGCTTGAACGGAGCTAATAGGTCCGAGCCAAGCTGTCATTACCATCGCCGTCATCGTAACCGTTAACAGCATCGCTTGCAGGCGTCCACGCCATCCTTTATTTGAGTTGTTCGTTGCCATCTTCATCGTATTCATCTTCATTCCCCTATTCTAAGTAAAGTAATGTATGTACGAATCTTTTTCTACTATTACGCATTATGTTTGCTCACGAATTGATATGTTTGTTCTTGTTTCTCGTATAAGATAAGTTTAGACCCCAAAAGTTAAATGGGAGATACTTGAAGTTTAAATTTAGGTTAAAAATCAGCTTGGATACACATATATCTATAGCAGCATCATTTCCACTTATGATGGAAACCATTGTTCAAACTCTAACAAACCTTCCTCTGTCGAATAAACCGAACGGCTGCTTTTATCGCGTATAAGGACTCCCGTCTCTATTAATCGCTCAGCAATCGCGTGCCCTAGCGCCTCTACCTAAAAGGAGCGACTCTTCGCAAGTCAGAACTGTGCGCAACGGCACCCTTTGATATCCATCCTGCATCTATGCTACGCTTCTTGCATGGAGGTGGATGATATTGGAATCCAACAATTGGTCCCCGTCTTTATTAGAAGAAGCCTGCCGGAGATATGGCGGTGATCCTTCTTCCATTCAAACGCTCGGTGGATTTGCTAACAATGTGTATTCCTTTAAGAGAGATGAAGAATCGGTAATCTTAAAATTATATACGTACAAGTCTCCTGCCGATCACTCACAACTAGCTAGCGAACTAACATGGATGACGCATTTATCACGGAAAGGAGTACGTATTACGAAACCTATTTTCTCTCAACAGAGTCTATGGATTGAGGAGATACAGCTGGATGAGGGAGCTTTTTTAGCAGTCGTTTATGAGAAAGCGGCAGGTAAGCTGCTCCAAAATCAGCACGAAGAAGCTTGGAACAATACTCTATTTTACAAAATAGGTGAAGCAACGGGGAACATGCATCGTGTGGCGGCAGAAATGGAACCTATACTAGATGACAACAAACGCCTCGAATGGCATGAGGAGGCGTTTATACATTCTCCTCCCCTTGTCAGTAAAGAAGTACTTTTACAATGGAATACCTATGTGAGCAAGCTAAAAAGCTGGCCAACCGATTCAAATGTATACGGGCTTGTCCATCACGATCTGCATCCGCATAACTTTTATGTCCATGATGGAGAACTCGTTCTATTCGACTTTGGCGACTGCCTCTATCATTGGTACAGTTATGATATCGCCATCATTCTTTATCACTCTTTGCAATTCGCTCGTATCTCCGATCAGGCTGACAGAGACAAATGGGCCGTTTCATTTATGGAGTCCTTCGGCAAAGGATATGCTGCGGCCTATCAGCCATTAACCAAGCAGCAGCTCGAACAGATTCCGTTCCTATTAAAATATCGTAGACTGTATTCCTATATGTATTTCAAAGCGAATACTGTTTGGGAACAGTTAGATGAAGGAACAAGAACTGCACTTGAACAAATGAGAGTAGCAATTGAGCAAGACAAACCTGTACTTGATGTCGAATTGAGTCCACTCAAGCAATAAATAAGTAAAGAGCGCTGAATCCAATTCGATGATTCAGCGCTTCATTCTTGTAGCAGTGATTCATTATCTATTTGATATACTTAGGCGCGTTCACTTTATCAATTAATAGAATGCCATCGTATTGCTCACGTACGTTCATGCTCTCCGGCATCATTCCCCAACTGTACGTAGTTACAGGTTCGAACATCCAAGAGTTCCCCCGTGTTTCACGCTGATAGCGCAAATCTACAAACGTATATGGCTTATTGGATGCAGACAGAATCGATTCCATCGAACCTGGCTCCAATGTGACAACATCCTTTTTATTGCCTAAATTATCAGCAGTCTCACCGCCAGCCATATAAAGACCAAGAACATAGCTGTACTTATTGTACTCTTCCGGCATCAATTCACCCATAAACTTCACCGTATATGGCGTACCTTCAACTTCGGAATGAGCTTTACGGATGTGGTCATTATGTGCCCATACAATGATTTTTTCCGTTGGATACACCTCTTCTGCAAGCCAGAGCAAATTTGCAGCCATCATTTTATCGCGCCATGCGAAAGATTGCAGCATCGTATCGTATTTACCTTGCTTCGCATCTACCTGACCACGAATGCTCAACTCGTTATATTCATTAATAACGTCAATCTTTACCTTGAACGCACGCTCCATCAACTTAACGATATGAGGCTCATCTGGGTATGCTTTCTTCAAACGCTCTGCGTTCGGCTTCACCTGCTGTTTCACTTTTTCAAAGGTCTTAATCGCATTAGGCTTTACCTTTTGATAAGCTTTCAGATCATCGCCTGCTTCACGCAGTTGCTTCTAATGTGCCGCTGGTCAACTTACCTTGCGCTGCTGTAACATCTCCTAGCCCACTTTCAAAAGCAAGCACGTTATATCTCATTTCTTGATGCAAAAACTGTATCAATCTTGTTTTCACACTATTAAATTGTGCCGCTCCATGTGTACTTTCACCAAGATAAACAATTCGTTTTGATTGCAGCAATGGCTTCAGCATTTGCAAATCATCGAACTCTTTCTTCGCAATCTTACCGCTCCCGAATTCAATCTTTTCTGGCTCAATGGAATCTAGTGCGTACGCGTTATCCTTAATCCAAGAAATCCAATCCGCCATCGTTCATCAATGAAAGCTGATATAGAATATAACCCCTTACCTTTTCCGATTAGATTAGATTCGAATGAACGTTGTATCAAAGTAACTAACTGAACACAAATACCACAGGAGTTGAGCCCCTGCCTATGAAAATTATGATTATCGGATCTCCCGGTTCAGGAAAATCTACATTTGCAAGAAAACTAGGCACACTTACTAAGTTGCCTATCTATCATCTGGATGCCTACTACTGGCGGCCTGATTGGGTTGCAACGCCAAATGAAGATTGGGATTTGTTTATGAACAATCTAGTAAAAGAGGAGTCTTGGATTGTAGATGGGGATTATAACAGGACGCTGGATATTCGAATGAAGGAAGCTGATGTCATCGTCTTTTTCGATCTCCCTTCTATTATGAACATGTACCGAGTCATCAAAAGACGGGTACAGTATCACGGGAAAACAAGACCTGATAGGAATGAAGGCTGTGAGGAGAAACTTGACTGGGCGTTTATAAAATGGGTTTGGAGTTTTAGGAGAAACAACAGACCTATAATCAAGCGAAAGATAGTGGAGTATGGCAGCGGGAAGAAAGTTATCATTTTTCGAAAAATATCAGATTCTAATAAAGTAATGCAACAAGTTGAGGAGATTGGGGTTAGAGGGCTGCTTTAGAATATGTCTAAACGCCCTCTCATTTTATCTTCGCGTACTCGTTGGCAAGCAACTTCATAGTAAGGGTCATTTTCAAATGTAATATACCCTGTCATATATAAGCATTTTAAGTAGTATTCAAAATATTCATTTCCTAACACCATTTGTTGTGGTGGAAGACCACGAAATACATAAAGCTCATATCCAAGAATTTCAGATCCTCCTTGAATGGTCAGACCCGATACATATTTATGATCGGTGGATTCAAGAATTAAATTAACCTCTAGGTAATTTCTTATAAGGAAAGTACTTGTCTCATCATTTACCTTCACTAGCTCTTCTATCACTTCTTTATCTCTGAAAATATATGCCCTCACTGCTTCATTAAAATTAGCATACGGATCTTTAGCTAGGTCAGCAAATCGATTTACATTTACTTCTTCAGCCATGTACCGCTCCTTTAATCTCTTATCGATATCTTCTAAAGTAAACGGGTTAGGCAAACTTAATGTCAAAAACTTTTCGTGTAGTGTGTATATATTCATTATTATTCTCCTTTAATTAAGTTTTTTGGTATACGGAAAATTAAAAGCAAATTCGAGAATAGGGCTTATGTAACACACAGTGGCCCCATTCTCGAATTTGGTAATCTACCCAAAGATAATTTTATTAATTAATTACTGGCTCTGGCAGGAAGAAAGGAGTCCAACTTTGTTGACCTACCTTAAACTCCGTGCCATAAAAAATATGGCCTACTGTTCTATCTTGATCATGATAGTGCCAATAATATAATAAATCAACTGAACCTCTTTCTGCATGATTTTCACTTACCGGCCATTTGCCATTTCCTATTTGCGAAGCAAGGTAAAATGCTTCCATTGAATCCGTAGCCCACACATCATTGTTCTTATTCTGCTTCAACCAAGAAATAGCCTCTTCTTGTGTAAGAGGGTCACCTACATGCAACTGTCCGTGTTTTCCTGGTCTAATCTTAGCTTTATAATAGTCAGGAAGATCCTCTTTTTTCTTGTTTGTTTGTCCTAGTTGCGCAGCGAAGTCTGTAACGAGAGCATATTGCTGTCCAGCAATATATACAGTATGAGCTATTATTGTACCAGCTGCTACCCAAGTTATAAATTTAGAAATACTATATCCAATCCAAACAATTGGATGAGCATTTGGGACTATAATATCACTCTGATCTTTAATGTCTTTGTTGATGGAGGCTTGATTATGTTGAGTTAATATCTCGTTGGAATATGCAAGAGGAAGTGAGGAAGTTTCATTGAGAGCATAAGTCTGACCTGCTGATAAAAATACAATTACGAATACAAGTGCAGCAGAGATATTTCTTATCCAATTTTTCCACAACTTTGTTCTTTTCATTTTCCACCTCATAATTCTATTATTTACGCGCGCTCATATATAATACTATCTAATTACTTTTTTTACAATAACATCCTTGGTATTTTTTTCAACTATCTCTAAAAAGCAATCTCTCGTACTACTGCAGCTTATAACATTATTTTCATAATTACTGATAATTCATTGTGATTGAAATGATTACTTAGAATAAAGGAGGAAAAGTGGTTGATAGCTATTAATAAATACCTACTACTAGTATTGATGCTGGTGGTGTTCATACTGAATACGGCCTGCACTCAAGAAGAGATGAAACATGATTCGATGATGGAGCGAATGAAGCAGTCTAAAGAAGGTGTCGATCTGTTTATCTCCCCCGACTATAGAATTGTATCTAATAAAGAAGAGATTATGAAACTAGAACCAGCTGTATTAACTAAAAGCTCGGGCAGCATCAAGCTACTCGATATTCTCGTACGTATAAAAAATGAAGGCACCAAACAAGCTTCTAACCTAGACGTAAACATTAATGAACCTACTCCATTAAACTACATTCAAGCCTCTATCGTTGGCATAAAAAGAACTCATCTGGATAGCAATAGTGAGACGCAATTGAGGTTTGTTGTGGCATTTGATGATGATCTGAAGCTAGCTTCCTTCAAAGAAAAAGTTACGTGTACGATATCCTGGGACGAGGATAATGAACGTAAACAAATAACCGTCGGCTTTTAACCCTACAATCCAAAACTTATGGACAAAAGTGCATCTATTTAAAGTAGAAAACGTCATTTTGAGATAGATTAGGACAAAAGTGCAGTTATTTCTTCAAATATATGCTTAAAATAGGGAAAGACGCTAAAATAGATGCACTTTTGCCGATAATCCCTCAAATAGGGACAATTCCAGATAAAATAACTGCATTTTTGTCACTATCCTGGACTAGAAGTCGTCCATTACATGCAAACCTAGCTAAATCCTACTAATATCGTCTAAATAGTGTGGTCGGTCGGCTCACTCTAAGCATGAAACATGATTACTATGAAATATATATTAGTAATTAGAAGATGAATAGTTGTACATAACTTGATATATGATGCATTATGAGATTAAAACATACAAACAACAATAAAAAGCGTTAACGACTCGCCACGGAGCTGAACCTTGCCTCGCAAACAAGGTCAGCCTCTAGTGGCCGCGTTAACGCTTTTCCTATTTAGCCGCTTCGTATTTACAGCCGCTTATTCATCACTTCTGGTTATATCGCCATCTATCGCTTCGCTTCTTGACTAGAAGCGGAAATCGTCGTCTGTCAGCGGTTCAACATGCATCGCACGAACATATCCGTTACCCTTCTTCGAGAAGAAGTCATGCTGCTTCGTACGCGTGCTAATTCCGTTAAACACAATTGGATTGATTTCTTCCTCTGGGAACAACGGCTCCATACCAAGGTTCATCAACGCCTTGTTGGCATTGTAACGGATGAATTTCTTCACTTCCTCCGTCAAGCCAATCGTTGTGTACAGCTCTTCCGTGTACGTTTCTTCATTCGCATGCAGTTCCTTCAATAGCGTTTGGAACTCTGCCACAGCCGCATCCTGCTCTTCTGGGCTCAATTCCGCGAACAACTCTTGAGCCAACACACCCACATAGAGACCATGGATACTTTCGTCGCGCAATATAAGGTCGATAATTTCGCCACTGCTCGTCATCTTGCCTTGCCCTGCTAGATACAGCGGATAGAAGAAGCCGCTGTAGAACAAGTAGCTTTCCAGCAATACCGAAGCACACATCGCCAAGTACAAGTCTTTGCGCGTCTCAATGTTCGTGTAGTAGCGGGACACCATCTCCGCTTTCTTCTGCAAGCAAGCATTGTCCTCTACCCAGCGGAATACGCCGTCGATCTCTTCCGTCGTTGCCAGCGTTGTAAAAATACTGCTGTAAGACTTGGCATGGATCTGCTCCATCATCGCCATAAATCCAAGAACGGCTTTACGCTGCAAACCTTCTACATGGTCCAATATTTTCGGCATACCTACGCCGCCTTGAATCGTATCAAGAAGCGTCAGACCGCCAAGTACCTTCATATATAAATCCTGCTCATCCGCATTCAATGTCAACCATGACATTTTATCGTCTGATAGTGGAATTTCATCATCCGTCCAAAATTGCATAATATTTTGGTTCCAAAATGTAATTGTAAAATCGTCATCGGGACGATTCCAATTGACAGCTTTCATGGCGCTCAATTCTGTTGCTCCCTTCTCGTTCGTTGCCTGTATCTATCATCGTTCTATTATACGGAGCAGCTAATGCACTCTTCAACAGACAAACGGTTCGTACGTGTGTAGTACAACGATTTCAAGCCCTTCTTCGCTGCATAGATATAGTAGCGAGCTAGCTGACGCGTCGTCACATCACTGTTTACGTGCAGCACCGTGGAAATTCCTTGGTCAATATGCACTTGAATTTCAGCAATCAGATCAAGCACTTTGAACTGATCCATTTGATAAGCTGACTTATAGTAGAAGAAATTATCAGCTGCCATATAAGGCATTGGATAGTAAGTTGTTGAGTTGGCATACGTACGAGTCTCAATCTGCTCTACGATCGGCATAACACTGGAAGTCGCATTTTGAATATACGAAATACTTTGTGTTGGTGCGATCGCTAAGCGATAAGCATGGTACAAACCATGTTTTTGTACGTTTTCTTTGAGTGATTGCCACTCTGCCGGACTAGGAATGTTCATTCCCTCAAACAACTGCTTCACTTTATCCGAAACTGGACGGTAGTCTGTCTCTAGATAGCGCTCGAAATACGAACCATCTGCATAATCAGAATGTTCAAACCCTTGGAACGTAATGCCGCTGTCTTTCGCGATTTCCATGCTTTTCTCCAAGGAGTAGAAGTTCAACATCATAAAGAAGGTGCGCGCGAAGTCTTTCGCTTCTGCACTATCATAAGCAATTTTATTTTTAGCTAAAAATCCGTGCAAATTCATCGCGCCAAGACCGACGGAATGCAGTTCACTGTTTGCTTTAGCAACACCTGGTGCATTTTCGATACGAGTCATGTCGCTGACCGAAGTCAGTGCAAGCATGCCTGCATGTACGGATTCCTTCATTTTCTTATGCTCCATTACGTTAACAATGTTCAAAGACGCCAAGTTGCAGCTAATATCTCTGCGGATAATGTCTTCTTGATTGTAGTCGGTAATTTCGGATGTCTCTTGCAGTTGGAAAATCTCCGTGCACAAGTTGGACATTTTGATGTTACCGATATTTTTAAGCGCGTGAGCATGGTTCGCATTGCTCTTGTTCATAATATACGGATAACCAGATTCAAGCTGAATCATCGCAATTTTCGTCAGCATGTCACGCGCACTCATTACTTCCTTTTTACGTACACGATCGTCTGCTAGCAGTTGCTCGTACATTTCATCCATATCCATATCGTCTAAATGCACACCATATGCTTTGAACACGGAATATGGTGCAAATAGATGAAGCGGTTTGTTCTCTTCCGCTAGCTTGTAAAATTGATTCGGTACGATTAGGCCGATCGACAATGTCTTCAAGCGTGTCTTCTCGTCCGCATTAATTTTCTTACTGTCTAGGAACTCCATGAGATCCCAGCCGAAAATGTTGTAGTAAGCTGCGCCAGAACCTTTGCGCTGTCCCATCTGATCTGCATAAGAGAATGCATCCTCCATCAGCTTCAGAACAGGCATAATGCCTTTCGCTGCTCCTTCAACGCCTTTAATTGGCTCACCGCGTCCACGCAACTTCGACAAGTTAACTGCTACGCCACCGCCGATTTTCGAGAGCTGCATGCACGTGCCGAGTACAAAGTTAATCGAGTTAAGCGCATCGTCCATTTCTAAAAGGAAACAAGATACCATCTCACCGCGACGGCTCTTTCCTGCGTTCAAAAATGTAGGCGTTGCAGGCTGTACGCGCTGCTCCATCATCGCTCTAGTAAGCTCGCGAGCCATATTTTCATCGCCACGTGCCAAGTGCAAAGCAACGATCGCAACACGATCTGCGTAATGTTCTAAGTATTGAGAGCGGTCGTTCGTCTTCACCGCATAGTCTGTGTAAAACTTGGATGCTGCCATGTAGGATTGGAATTGGAAATTATAGCTATGTGCAATTTCATAAATCTCTTCTACAGCTTCTGGCGAGTACGTCGTATAAACATCCTCATAATAATCATTGTCAATCATATAGCGAACTTTCTCTGCAAAGCTGGTAAATGAAATACTCTTTGCAAACACTTCCTCCATGAATGCCTGTACAGCTTCCTTATCTCGCTCCAACCGGAAGAAGCCATCCGCTCCACGCTGCATTAACAAGTTGTTTAGTTCAATATGACGCAACTGCACTCACCTCCTCTTGGTAGCCCGTATAACGAGCAACACCTTGCTTAAACCGCTCTACATCTTGTGTTGTACCTGCCAATTCGAACTTGCTCAACACAGGCACACCATACGTACGAGCTATAATGTCCGCACTGCGGCCAAAGCATTCACCCCAGTTACGATTGCCACTCGCTGCAACCGCCACACAACGAGCATAATTATTTTTCAAAAAGGATTGTACCTTGGCTGGCACTTCACCAAATCCTGTCGTATAGGTAATGAGTACAAACGGCTCGTCCAACGTCATTTTATCGTCAATCTGCACCGCAGGCAGGTTTAATTTATTTATAAATCTCCGTACGTTTCCGGTTCTGGAATCATAGGCAACCAACATTTTAATCGTATCTCCTTCCATCTTCATATGAAGCCTGTCAGCCCCATCTAAAGCGATCATACATAGATCATTGTCCCTGACAGAGACGCTGCTATCTATGGTGTTTGAAATGTCTATCCGTAACAATATCTTGAGTGCATTATCAAATTTATATCAATATATAGTGTTTGTCAATGGACTTGAGCACATTCCAAATCTTTGTTTTCTTTGCACAAAATACCCATCTCTTGCCCCGTAAGCCTTTGCGGACATATCGACAATTCCGTGTCTTTCAGAGGTTCCATGGACAAGCAGGTTTGTGCTTCAACACATATCCTTCTTATTCACAAAAAAATAAAAAAAGAAAGTTTGCTTGTTCGCATTGACAATCCGTAAACAACCACTAGATATTGATGCAGTTAGAAAAAAAGAAGGATCGACAAATTGTCGACCCTTCCTTAATGGATGTTATTATTTATAGCATAAAGTACATGAATCATAACGAAAATGGACTAATTACATTATGAACAGGAGCCATGCACCCTGTTACATAAATTTATAATGAAAGCACGTATATTTAGGATGTCGCTGATAGCTTACTGCGATATTGCTCCGCCTTCTCTTCCATCCCCGCCGTAATCGCTGCATGATCATCCAGTCCGTTCTCCTTCGCGTACTGGCGAATATCTTGGGTAATTCTCATGCTGCAAAATTTCGGCCCGCACATGGAGCAGAAATGAGCGGACTTAGCTCCTTCTGCTGGAAGCGTCTCGTCATGATATTCCATCGCACGCTCTGGATCAAGGGACAGATTAAACTGATCGCGCCAACGGAATTCGAAGCGCGCTTTGGACAATGCATCGTCTCGCTTCTGGGCACGTGGATGTCCTTTCGCCAAGTCAGCTGCATGAGCTGCAATCTTGTAGGCGATAACTCCTTCACGGACATCATTTTTATTAGGAAGACCCAAATGTTCCTTCGGTGTTACATAACAGAGCATCGCTGTACCAAACCAGCCAATCATGCCCGCTCCAATAGCAGACGTAATATGATCATAACCTGGCGCCACATCTGTCGTCAGCGGCCCCAGCGTATAGAATGGTGCTTCTTTACATATTTCCAGCTGAATATCGACGTTCTCTTTAATTTTGTTCATAGGCACATGACCAGGTCCTTCGATCATCACCTGCACGTCATGCTTCCACGCTATCTCTGTCAACTCACCAAGCGTCTCCAGCTCCGCAAACTGCGCTTCATCATTCGCATCATAAATACTGCCTGGACGAAGGCCATCACCAAGCGAGAAAGCAACATCATAGCGTTTCATAATCTCACAAATATCTTCAAAATGCGTATACAAGAAATTCTCCTTATGGTGCGCCAGGCACCATGCCGCCATGATCGAGCCTCCGCGCGATACAATCCCTGTCATTCGCTTAGCCGTCATCGGTATGTAACGAAGCAGCACGCCCGCATGAATGGTAAAATAATCGACTCCCTGTTCCGCCTGCTCAATTAACGTGTCACGGAACACTTCCCAACATAAGTCCTCTGCCTTGCCGTTTACTTTCTCCAATGCCTGATAGATTGGCACCGTACCTACCGGAACAGGCGTATTGCGTATAATCCACTCACGTGTGGTATGAATATTTTTACCCGTGGACAAGTCCATGATCGTATCTGCGCCCCAACGGATCGCCCATGCCATCTTCTCTACTTCTTCATCAATCGAAGATGCAACGGCAGAGTTACCGATATTGGCGTTAATCTTTACGTGGAAGTTGCGCCCGATGAGCATTGGCTCACACTCAGGGTGATTAATGTTGCACGGCAATATTGCACGGCCAATAGCTATCTCATCTCTTACAAACTCTGGCGACAAACCCTCACGGATAGCTGCAAACTCCATTTCCGGCGTAATGATGCCTTTTCGTGCATAGTGCATTTGGGTCACATTTTGACCCGTCTTCGCACGAAGTGGCTGTGTGTTTACAGCAGGGTACTGTTCAGCTCCAGCAACCCGTACACCTTGCTCCGTACGAAAGCCATTGTCTTCTGGCTTGATTTCACGGCCAGTATAAGCCTCTACATCATTGCGTTCAAGGACCCACTTCTGCTTTAGCGGCTGCAAGCCATTACGAATGTTAATTGTGACATCTGGGTCTGTGTATGGACCACTTGTGTCATATACGCGCAATGGTGGATTATGCTCAATACCGTCTGGCGTCTCTGTATCATGCAGTTTAATCTCTCGCTCCGGTACTAGAATGTCTGGACGCGAGCCTACGGTGTATACTTTGCGGCTGCTAGGGAAAGGTTCGATCATCCGCTTGGATGGTTGGGATGCTGATGGAGCGTCTGCGGATAGTTCCATTTCCGTTTGTACAGTTGTGGTGACTTGTTCAATGGTAGAAGATTCAGTTGAAAAGCTATTAGGGGTAGAATCAGTCTGCAATTGTGCAGATGTGGCTGTAGGTTTCTTCATGTTCATTTCCTCCTTGGTCATGCCATGACGAAAACTGCAAATGTGCAAATCTATCGGTTATACCTAACAGAGGAGCCCCTACTACATCATTTTTGCAAATAAGAGGGCTTAAAGGTAAGTTGCGCAGTTGTAACTCGTATATATCGGCTGTATGTGATTCAACAATAGATTCAAACATACAAAAAGCCGGTCCCGTAAAGGAACCGGCTGTCGTCGATATACCCACACACCTAGAAAAAGGATAAATGTCCGCATCCTTATCTACTGGTGCTTATCGTGCCGATTACTTCCCTACGCTGGTATAATCCAGATCAGGTGCAAAGGGTTTAAGATCTTCAGCGCGATCTTGTCTCAGCCTCCACTCGGAGGCACCCCTAGTAACAATATGCAGTTCTTGCATGGTAAATGTTAACTCATGTCTCACTAACCATAACGGAATAAAGTCAATTATGCAAGTAATTCCAGAGAAATAAGCCTTATAAATAAATCCTTACAAATTAACGGTACGTATCATCTTTTCCATACGAGAAGCCGCTTCCATCAGCAAAGGAGCGTACGCCCGCATCGTATCCGGAGTCATGCGGCTAACAGGGCCAGATACGGACAACGCAGCTGAAATACGATGGGAACGATCCAGTATAGGCACGGATATGGCTGCTGCCCCAGGTTCACGCTCTTCCACACTTAATGCGTACCCGCCTTTTTTCACTTCTTCTAGCTGCTGCAAAAAGTCTGTTGTCTCAATGGAACCAGGCCAAGAGGAACTTTGCATCGTCTCTGCACGCTCTGCTTCATCCGCAAAAGCAAGAAGCACTTTACTCGACGCCCCTACATATAGAGGCAATCGTACACCGATCGGTGCTACACGACGAATCGCCTGATTGCTCTGTACCGCTTGGATGCGAATCCGGTCATTGCCATCCCGTACATACAAGCTTATCGTCTCTCCAAGCTGATCACGCAAACGCTCCATTTCAGGAAGCAGCAGTTGAGCTGCATCATCCACTTGAGTCAAGTTTGCTGCCAACTCCCAGACACTATATCCGAGTCTGAACTTATCTCCGTCACGCAGTAAAAAACCTTTCTCCTCCAGCGTCGCCAGCAAACGATGAACAGTACTCTTATTTAAACCCACTCGTCCTGATATTTCCGTTAAGCTCAAATCATGGGCATCCTTGAAGCACATCAATATATCAAGCGCTCTTTCGACCGCACGAACTGTCAACTTACCTCCGCTTTCCTCCATAGGTAAATCACCTTCTTTCGTTCCATTACATGGAACTTTGTTACATCTAGTATAACGCTGAGATTTGTTTGCGTAAAGAGATGTTGTTGCTAAATTGCTAAATAGAACAAAAAGAATACGGTATACTGCACAAGTAAAAAAGTACATGCTTATCCATACTCTATTTCAAAATGACAACTAATATGACATTGAATAGGTCCGCCCAGATATTCATCCAACCCAATCCGTATGCCTCTTGCTTATTTCAAACGACAGATGTTTACGCTGGACTTTAGTCCCATCATTCGCGCTTTTTTTTACATGAAGTTTACTATATTACACGAGCATTACAATCGCCTTACAAATCGTGCAATACCATTGTTTTAGCAGGGTTATCCGCATACGATGGGAGTAGTAGAAAACGATTTCAATTCAATGACAACGAACGAGAGCATTGCACAGAGATCAGCCTGTTCGACAACACTCGACTAGGCCTTTCGTTCCATATTTATACATCAGATTTGTTACAAAGCTCATCCGTGAAACATCGCGAATAAAAAGGAGGCATCTGCCATGAGTTCACCTATGATATCAACGCCAAACGTCCAACCCGACTGGATCGCTCCTATTGAGCCAGCAATACCCGCTCGAATGAAGCGCGTGAAGTTGAAACATATACTCATCGCCTTGCTGTTATCCGCTGTGTTCACCGTGATTGTCATCTTTTTAGCTTTGCATGCTTTTATTGCTTGGATGTTCGCGAACCCTCAAGTCCCGCCGCTGTTCGCTAATCCGATGACAGCGAAAGGACTCCAATATGAAAATGTGACCTTTCCTGCGCGTGATCAGCATACACTCGTAGAAGGCTGGTACATTCCAGCAAGCTCTGCGTCCAAGAAGACGATTATATTGAGCCATGGCTATGGAGCAAATCGAGAAGAATATTGGGTACCCATGTATGACCTAGCCCAATTCGCTCAACGCCTCGGCTATAATGTCATTATGTTTGACTACGGCTTTGCGTCACCAAACCATAAGACAAAAGCAACGGGCGGAAGACTGGAGAAAGAACAACTTCTCGGTGCAGTTGAGTTAGCGAAAAAGCGAGGTTCGGAACATATCGTCGTATGGGGCTTCTCAATGGGAGCTGGAACTGCCCTTCAAGCCAGCTTACTAAGCAGCGATATCGATGCCATGGTACTCGACAGCATGTTCTTGCTAGAGCCAGATACGCTCTATCATAACTTGGAGCAGTTTGTAAATCTTCCAAAAGAACCATCGCTGCAATTATTACGCATCATGTTCCCACTACTGAATGATACAAGTTTGCAGCAGATACCCTATGATGAAGTAAAGGCACATCAGTACTCGATTCCAACCTTCTTCATTCATGGAACAGCAGATACGAAAGCTCCTTATACCATTGCAGAGCAAATTGCTAGCAATCAGGACCCTGCTCTCTCCAGCTCTTGGATCGTAGACGGCGCTCACCATGAGCTCATCTATCGAGAAGACAGCAAGACGTATTTGCGCAAAGTCGCCCAGTTCCTAGAGGCATCTGCTGAACGCGATCCCCAGCTCACGGCTAAACGCTAAACCATTCGGTGTTATAAATATCCCTTTCCTAAATAGGAAGGGGATATTTGGTTATTTAATTGTGTCAAAGCTCCTAATTGAGATGAGTGAAAAATTGTTATTCCCAGAAAGCACATAGCTTAAATGGTCGACAAACCTGCATTCGCACAAAGCACATCTGACAAATCTGCAGTTATTTTAACTCTAATTGTGCTTATTTGGGCTATTATCGGCAAAAGTGCATTTATTTTAGCCTCTATACCCATTTATAGAGCTTAGCCGGGAAAAACAACTGCACTTTTGTCCTTATTGAAGGCAAAATGATGTTTTTTTATTAAAATAGCTGCATTTTTGTCCACACCATAATTGGTTATGTTTTATGAGCTCATGCGTACGGAAATTTGATATTACGATGCTCTTTTACACTACCTTTTTGAAACCTCACCTTTTTCACCTTCTCTCCCCTTTGTCACGCTCAAGCATATCGATAACATTACCATTGTTATAGTCCAACCATTCCTCCTCATACATATGATTATGAACGCATCACGTATGGTGAAGGAGGATTACCATGCTGCTTATTTACGGTCCTTACATGCCGATTCGCATATTGGAAGCGATACAAGATTGGAAAAATCAAGAGAAAGAGCATGCTGTGCTCATTCGCAGCGTCGTTCCGGAGTTGGAACCAAGCTTCAGTCAAGTGCTTACTGAATGGGAGCATGTCTTTGCTAAAACCGAGGAGACGGCGCGCGGCTGGCTGCACAACTGCATTAGCTCGGATACACGTTGGGACAATTCCTTACTGACACAAATTGATCAGCTGCTGGGCGCTTCTGTCCAGCAATCGGAGCATTTTATTCAACAGTTGGAGCATATCAAGCAGTACAGCCAAGCGGTGCGGTATACGTCAGCCGCACCGCTTCTATGCGCCCACGTCGTGCGCGAATCATATGTGTTCGTTAGCGTGACGAAGTCGCTGACGAGCACCCCGCTCGCCGAAGCGCAAGCGAACGCCGCGGCGTATGGGCAAGGCCCGGCTGCGGCGTATCATTCAGCCGCTGTTAGGCCCAATGATGTGACGGCGGCCATCGGTAGCCGCCCGGCGCAGTCACAGGCTTGTGCGGCTGGCGAAGCCATTCCGCCGCAAAGCGAGCGCCCGCCTAACGGTGCTGGCGCCATGCAGCACGGCACGGCACACGCGCCACATGCTGCGGCGTTGCAGCATGGCTCACCTTACTCGCCGCAAGCCGCGGCTAGCCAGCACAACTCGCCTTACTCGCCGCAAGGCTCGCCGTATGCTCCGCAAACTGCGGCTAGCGCTCAACCAGCGGCAGCCTCAGAGCCGCAACTGCGCCAAGCGGCTCCTGAAGAGGCACGTCCAGCGGACAATGTTTACGTGCCGCCAGGCGGGCATCGCTTGCCGCCACTACCCTACCCTTACAACGCATTAGAGCCATACATTGATACGAAGACCATGCAAATCCATCATGACATCCACCACAAAGCATATGTCGACGACCTGAACAAAGCCGAGCTGGCCCTAGTCGAAGCTCGCCGCACTGGCAACTTCGATCAGATCAAGGCGCTAGAGCGCGATTTGGCCTTTAACGGTGCAGGGCATTATTTGCATACGATCTTTTGGGACGTAATGAATCCAAAAGGTGGAGGTGAGCCGCAGGGTGATTTAAGACGCCAAATTGAGCAAGACTTTGGCAGCTATCAAGCCTTCAAGCAGCAATTTTCCAAAGCAGCAGAAAAGGTAGAGGGAGGCGGTTGGGCTCTCCTCGTCTGGAGCCCTCGAAGCCGTCGCTTGGAAATTCTCCAAGCAGAGAAGCACCAGAACTTATCACAATGGGATGTCATCCCGCTGCTCGTGCTCGATGTTTGGGAACACGCTTACTATTTGAAACATCAGAGCAAACGCGCTGACTATATTAAAGACTGGTGGAATGTAGTATATTGGCCTGCTGTAAACGAACGCTATTTAAAAGCACGTCAATTGAAATGGGCACCTTTTTAAACCTATCAATGTCTTGATTCCTCGTTTGTACTTGGTTAAAATAGGTAAACAGATGTTCGTCCCTTAGCTTATATTCAGTCATGCTAAGGGACGCTCCTCAATATAAGCCATTATGGAAGGAGAAAACCCGTGCTCAAGCCGATCCTAAAGTGGGCCGGGGGCAAACGGCAAATACTTCATCATCTGCACACTCAGCTGCCGCAATTGGATTGGTCCATATGTACCTACTACGAGCCATTCGTAGGAGGAGCGGCCATGCTCCTTTCGTTAAAGCCCCAAGCTGCCGTAATTAATGATATTAATGAAGATTTAATCAATGTCTATCGAGTAATCCAACATGATCCAGAAGCCTTAATTACCGCCCTCAACGGACACATCAACACCGAAGCTCATTATTATGAAGTCCGCAGTTGGGACAGAGAAGAAGATACTTATGCGTCACTCTCTTCGATTGAACGTGCTGCGCGCACCATTTATTTAAATCGGACATGCTTTAATGGTCTATATCGCGTTAACAGTCGCGGCAAGTTTAACGTACCGTACGGTAAATACAAACAAGCAAATATCGTGCAAGAACATAAAGTACGCGCCTTTTCCCGTTATTTAAACCGCAATACGATCCAGATTCATCATGGTGATTATGCGGCGGCAGTTAGCCGAGCAAAGGCAGGAGATTTCGTTTACTTCGATCCACCCTATGATACCCTCTCACCTACTGCATCGTTCACTTCCTACGCCAAGGGAGGATTTGCGCGAGAAGAACAACGGAGACTTGCCGAACTATACAAACAATTAGATCAAAAAGGTGTATATGTCATGCTTTCCAACCACGCTACCGAGTTCATCACCGACTTATACCGCAACTATCACATCCATCATGTTCATGCCAAACGCCTGATCAACTCCAAAGGCACTGCTCGCGGCGGTGTCAATGAAGTCGTCGTCGTCAACTACGACAACAACTCACGATCCTCAGCCTATTCCTTCTAAGACATACTTCACAGCTTTTATTTTTCATGTCTATCTTCAATAAATATGCTCTCTCAAAACATGTTCTCTCACCATTCCATTTACATTTACACTCACCGCTTTATAACACATTCTCTTGCTGCATATATCTTACAGGGTGTAAAACGAAACTTCATATTACGTACACAAATGCAAATGCAAATATGCACCTTTACGGGTAGCATAACATCAAGCAAAAAGAGGCTATAAGCTTCCCGAAATCGTTCTGGAAAACGCTATAGCCTCTTTGTATAAAACGGTCACTTATAAGATGAGGGAAGGGATTACATGTAATGCGTGTATTCTCGTCCGGTCTACACCCTCTTATCGACGATGCTAGAGCAGGCATTTTGGCGTCTAAGCGACGATAATACGCTTCCGATACATTCCGCGATCAAGGATGGCACTATCAAATTCCACACTATTGAGGAGCATTGCAAGAACGAGGGATAACGCAAAGTATGGTGCGCAAAGGGAATTGTTATGACAATTCCCTTATGGAGAGCTTCTTTGGCATCTTACAATTAGAGTTTATATATGCAGGAGTTTGAATCAATTGAGCATTTCAAAAAAGAACTAGCAGCATATATCAAGTACTACAATAACAAGCGGATTAAGGTGAAATTAAAAAGCATGAGTCCGGTACAGTACCGAACACATGCCTTAGAAGCCGCTTAACTATAGATTAGTCTAACTTTTGGTGGTCATTTCAATGGTTCCCCTCAGCTCTTTAACTTTAACGCTGTTACTATTGCCTACTTGTTAGCGCCCTCTTTCAGTTTCTTTTCTTCCGCGATTCGTTTCTCCTCTTCCTCAATCCGTTTTCTATCTTCTAAAAATATCTTATGACTTTCTTCTTCCGCTAATTTTTGTTCTGCTTCACTTAATTGCGGTAGATTCGACTTAGGGGGTCTAGCGTTCTTTATAGCTTCTTGAATTTGTTGCTCAAATGTTCTTGTATCTAGACCTTCGACAGCTGCTTGAAAATGCTTAACTCCATTACTTTTATCGGCGTCATAAACGACTAGATTATCGTCGTTGATTTTAAATCTCCCCTGATAAAGTCCTACAACAACGTGTGCATCATTTGTTACTGGGCCTTCATATTTATCTAAAAATAAGATATTGTTCTTGTGTGGGTCCATACTAAGGGAAGCGATCTCAAGAAGTTGAACCACATTAGAATTTAATGCTATATCTCCTTTAATCACTTTTTTTACTTTAACTTCAGTCAGTTTATACCTAGTGCTTCTAAACGGGATTTCTTTCGTTTTTCCGGTCAGTTCTGCTTCAATAATTAGTCCAGCATCATAAGCTAGTTCTTCAAGTGCATTGTAATGAGTGGCTAATAATGCGTTGTCGTAATTTACGCTATGTCCTTCTTTGTAATTTGCCGTATGTTCTTCTTTCCCACAAGCAGTCATTGATATAGAGACCATAGCAAACAACAGAAGAGTTATTACTATTTTTTTCATCTATATGACGCTCCCCTGTATTTTTGCATCTATTTCGTCATTCAGCAAGCTATCGCACTACGTCTAGTATTTGCTGACGACTATAAGGATCCAGCTACAACTTGTCCCATAAACATGACGGCACGGCGATCCGAGCGACGGGCAACTGCCTCCGCCGAACAACTAGCCTTTACGAATACGGCATCTGCAAGGTTACCTTGAACAGGCCATATCTGCTCCCCATTATTATTGAGCGGAGTGACGCCACCTGTAATACAAGCAAGTGCACGAGAGAGCGAGTACTCATCCGCATAATTATATAACTCTGCCATTCGATTCGCTTTTTCCAACATATCTCCTGTTCCGAACGGTGACCAGTGATCCGTGATGCTGTCATTTCCAAGCTCAACACGGACTCCTTTTTCACGAAGCATCGGGATCGGCATCTGCACCGCTCCGATCGGCACAGTAGAGGAGATCGATATACCTAGCTCTGCAAATCGTTCCGCCAACTGCTCTGCCGCCTTCGTTACAGAACCTGCGAATCCAAAGGCATGACTCACCGTCACACGTCCTTGCCAGCCTGCTTCCTCTGTCATATCAGCCAACTTGTTCATCGTATAAAGCCCCAACTGATTGCGCTCATGCAAATGCAGATCAATGCCTGCATCAAACTCAACGGCAATATCCATAAGCGTAGCCAAGGACATCTCAATATTATCATCGACAACCGCTGGATCAACAGCTCCGACATGCGTAGCTCCAAGTCTCATGGCGCCCTTCACACGCTCTACAGACGAAGACTTAAGCAAGCCATGCTGAGGGAAAGCAACACTCTCGGCCGTAATCTTTCCAGCATAATCGTTAAGTACTTGCAGCGTCAGCTCCATATTTTTAGTTTCGACAATCGGATCAACATTTACATGAGTTCGAATATGAGTTGCCCCATAGCCAAGTAGTAAATCAAGCATTTTCTCAGCCCGTTCCTTCACAGTAGGCAGTTGTTGTTTCAGAATAACTTGCTCTTCTGCCAAGCGATCGAAAATACTCGCAGCCGGTCGTACCGCTTTCCACGGTCCGCCATAATACGTTTTGTCGATATGAATATGCATCTCTTTAAATGACGGCAGCATCAGCAGTCCTTTTGCATCCACATGTGTAATTCCGTCATCTGGCAGTTGAGTAGCAGCAACAATTTCGGCAATTACACCTTCTTTAACTTGGATATGATAAAGTGCTGTCTGTGTCCCTACGATCACATTTTGCTCTTTTTCAAAAGCTTTCTCTAATAAAACATTCGTAAGCCAATACGTAGATGCATTCATGTAATGTTCCTCCTAGTTAAGTTGCTCCTGCTGCTCTAAGCATGTTTGCAATTTCATCGAATCCTCTAGATTGTGCATGTTCGAGCGCTGATACGCCATCTATATCCGGAATGTTAACATCGGCTCCGTACTGAATAAGCATCCCCACCACTCGCTGGTGTTCTTCTCCCCCACTGCCCAGCACGATTGCTTCCATTAATGCCGTCCAGCCAAGATTGTTAACATGATTAATGTCTACATCTGAATGCTTTACTAAGTATTCAATCACGTCTAAATGTGCGTGTTCTGCTGCTGGGATGAGAGCAGTACCGCCGTAACGGTTCGTAATCTTCGTATCCGCACCTGCTTGGATCGTCAGCTTTAAAATTTCTGTTAACCCTTCCGCCCCAGCGTACAAGTAAGGATTGTCTTTACGGTTATCTTGAATATTCACATCAGCTCCACGATCTAACAGCACCTTAACCGTAACAGAATGATTACCGACAGTCGCTAACATTACCGGTGTACGACCATCCTTATCTCTCGTATTGATATCCGCACCATTTTTAAGCTGTTGCAGCACTGCTGTTGTTTCTCCTTTTTCAGCTGCAGCCAACAAGGCTTCATTTAAGACCTTCACTTCGTGCGACTTCAAAGAGGTTGGCTCCTGTTTTTGAGCCTGATCAGAGGATACGGAATTTTCTGTTTCTTTTTGTGATGGTGCGATCGAACAACCCATCATCAGAACTCCGGATAACACGATTATGAACGCTCTTGGCATGACGCTTCACCTCACCTTTTCTTGGTAATGCTTTTTATGCTACCATGGAACAAAATATATGAAAAATATTGATATAGTTACTTTTGCATATGAATTCAGTATGGAAGGAGCGTTTCGCTAAAAGTGGATATTAGACAACTTAGATATTTTATTGCTATCGCTGAAGAGCGGACAATTACTGGGGCAGCTGCCAAACTCCGTATGGCACAGCCACCGCTCAGCCAGCAGCTAAAACAGCTAGAGCAAGAGCTTAATGTCCAATTGGTGAAGCGCCATCGTTCCGGCATCGAGCTGACTAGTGCAGGACAATCGTTATATGAACATGCACTTCGAATTGTCCAGTTCATGGAAGAGAGTGAAATGGAAGTTAAAGAAATTGGCAGTGGGATTCGCGGTCAACTCGCGTTTGGTGTAAATACGCTATCAGATCATATCCTGCCGAAGCTACTGCAAGCCTTTCGTGAAAAATACCCGAAAATCACTTACAAAATACAGCAAAATGAATCCGCTCAGCTGTGCAAAATGATCAAGGAACAGTCTATTGAAATTGCCATTATCCGCTATCCTCTGAATCTGGAAGAGTTCAATGTTATGCCACTTCGAAAAGAGCTGCTATGCTTTGTCACTGGTACACAAAACATATGTACAGATCGTGATCTATGGCAGCAGCTGCGAGAGGTGCCCCTCATTTTACCAAGTACCCAAGGGCTCGGTGTGCACAGCTTAATTATGGAACAGTTTACGGGGAGAAATATAGCACCGAATGTTATCGGCGAATGTTCAGATATCGCATTACTTCTGAATCTTGTCCAATCTGGCTTTGCTTCAACGATCATACCAGAAACTGTACTACAAATGCACCCTGGTTTCCACGTTCGTTCTGTAAAATTAGAAGATTCAACTTCATCATCCGTTTTAATTTGGCTGAAAAATCGTTATCTCTCTAAGGCAGCTCAGCATTTTATAGACATGTGCCAACTGTACTATCGAGAGTAATCATTAATTAAAAATATAAAAAATCGCCTTTCTTCCACCTACGAATAGGGAAAAGAAAAGCGATTTTTGTCATTCACAGCCATCTTTGCACATTGTCAAAAAGGACTAGCGAATGCATCTATCATTTATTTCTTGTCATTTTTCATGAAATACTCGAACAAATCGTCACGTGCCTCTTCCAAATATACAAGCTTCGGCTCGCGCTCGATTTTGATCTTCATACGCTGTGCTGTCTTCTCAAGCAAGTCCACTGTATCGTTCGTACGAATGATTAGCTTTTGTGGACGAGCCCCCTTCTCTTCAATCAATTGAAGGAAATGATTCAAGAATTCCTGCTCATAGTTGTCATCATAAGACAAGTGGAAGCCTACAGCTTGACGCGCCAAACGGTCTACCCACAGGCAAAGTCGTGGATAGTAAGGACGCTCAGATTCACCTTGTACCGCTACAGGAGCAAAGAAGAATTCTGTTTCCCAATGTCCCTTTTTGTTTGGGAAGCGCTCCATAATATCATTCAAACGAGCTTGATCTTCGCACATCACTTTAACTGGACGCTTAAGGATGAAGTCCGGGTCTCTCCATGTATCCGTCCACTCACCGTTCACCAATTCACGGACAAGCACTTGGCCAGAACGCGGTGCCGCAAGTGTCTCTGCATCCTTTTTCACGCGCTCTGCTATGATCATCGCTTGCTCTAATGCCATCGTCATGAAGCGAACTTGCTCACGGTTCAACGTCCAAGGCACAAGACCTGGATCAAAGGCACGGAACATCGGCCACGCATTTTTACCGCGGAAACTGAAGCCCAAGTCTTTAATTTCTTGCCAGTCACGCTTCTCGATATCAGCACGGTCCTCATACGTTACCATCATGCACTTTTGACGGTGCAGCCATGCGTAGCGCTCATCGCGCTCCAGCAGCATGTCGTTCAAGCTTTCCAAGCCCTCTGCACCACGGAACAATGCCAATCCAAACAAGGATTCGCTCGTACCCATAATGCTGCAGTAACCGATCTCTTCATCTTCTGGATTTCTAACTGCGAATACCGTATTGTCGGACATCCACTTCCAAGCAGACAACTTCTTATAAGCTGTCGCCGCTTCATACATACGAGTCAATTCAGCTTGTTCTTCTGTAAGTACCTTTTCTTGCTCCACACTATTCTCTTCCACTTGTTTCACTGTCATGAGTTCAAAATTCCTCCTTCTTCGTTGCCTAACGGATCATACATCGAAGGCTTCGCACGAAGAACGCGACGATGTATGTCGTGTGCTTCCTACGAAACCTTCCTGCCTACGAGCAAGAAGAACCCGTTCCATGCCCGGAACGGGTTCTTCCTCCATCATTAAACCCAAGTCTACTGTCGCAATAGCGATAAGAATTCCGCGCGCTGTGCTGCATCACTGCGGAACGTACCGCGAACCGCAGACGTTACCGTCTTGCTGCCCGGCTTCTTCACGCCACGTGCGCACATGCACAAGTGCTCTCCTTCCACAACGACCATAACTCCGTGTGGTTGAAGCACTTCATCCATTATATCTGCAATTTCGGATGTAATCCGTTCCTGAACTTGCAAACGACGCGTAATCGCATCTACTAGTCGAGCAAACTTGCTCAATCCAGCAATCTTGCCGCTAGGAACGTACCCGATATGAACTTTACCGAAGAACGGCGCCATATGGTGCTCGCATTGGCTATAATACGTGATATCTTTGACGATGACAAGTTCTTCATGCTGTTCATCAAAGGTAACGCCGAGCACATCGCGAGGATCTACTTGATAACCAGAGAAGATTTCCTCGTACATTCTCGTCACACGTGCAGGAGTATCTAGCAACCCTTCACGCTCCACATTTTCACCAATGAGCTTCAAGATTTCTTTTACATGATGCTCGATTCGCTCTCGGTTATCGCCAACTTGCGTATTAACGTAATCTTTCACGCCTGCCATAAATGGCCGTCCCTCCTCCAGCCGCTCCATCTCTATCTCCGTCAATTGCGTTAGAGGATGGCCGATTATTTAAATTTCTTGTTCTTCATCATTTGCTGTGCTTTTTGCATCTGCTTGCCATTCAAGTTATAGCCCATTTGCTTGGCCATCTTTTGCAGCATCTGCGGATCAGTCTGCATCTTCTCCATTTGCTTACGCAAGTAGAATACGCCACCGGCAAATCCAATGACAATACCGATAATTAGCGCAAGAATTATGAAAATGGTTGTCCACATGTTACGTCGTCACCCCAGCATTTATATTCATTCTTTTATGCACTCAACCATAATTCTACCATTACATTAGCCATTATGATAGCATGTCTGCCGTTTCTTTACAATTGAACGTAGTTCCATTTTTTTCTTGTTTACCCGATAATCAGACAAAACTCATCAACTTTCTAAAGAAAGTAACGTTTCTTTTATCCCTAAACCCCCACCATAACCGACAAGTGCACCACCTGCGCCAATGACGCGATGACACGGAATGACAACTGGCAGTGGATTGCGATTGTTCGCTCCACCTACAGCGCGAACGGCCTTAGGGCGACCAACTGCTTCAGCGATATGTTTGTACGAGCAAGTTTGACCGTACGGTATATCGCATAAGGCTGTCCATACTTCACGCTGAAATGGTGTTCCGCCTCGCATATCGATCTTCAAATCGAACTGCTTGCGTTCACCTCGGAAATACTCCTCCAACTGTAGCTTCGCTTCCTTTAGACGCTCTGGATGACGCTGCATCGTTACTTTGCCGATGGCTTTGGCTGCCCATGCTTGAATCGCATCTGATCGATCCAAAATGGAGCCGAATTCGATGGCACAGAGGCCGTCCAGCGTAGCGCACAATGTCAGTGTGCCGATTGGAGATTCCATCTCTTGTACGTACAGCGGCTCTGGAGCCGCCTTCGCTTCCTCGATTGCGTCACGCATTGCCTGACGCACCTCCTCATCCTGCTCGCGCGGCAATGCCTTCGTGAGCGCTTCGATCGCGGCCGCTCCACTGATGCGGCCAAGTGCCCATGCCGCCGTGATGCGCAGCTCACTGCGCGGCTCGGCGTTCAACGCTTCCGTGAGCGCAGGCACTGCACTGCGGTCGCGGAAGTTGCCCAGCGCCACCATCGCATTGCGCTGGATCGGCTTCTTGCCGCGCCATGCGGCGGCGCTCATGCCGAACTGATCGCGGAACTCGCGGTTGGACAATTCCAACATCGGTACCAAGAGCGGCTTAACCGCCTCAGGATCAGGCTGCATTTCGGGATGATGCGTCCAGTTGAAGCCCTTATTTTTCGGGCATACGACCTGACACGTATCACATCCGTACAGCCGATTGCCCATCTTCGCCATCAAGTCGCCAGCAATCGGCTCCTTAAGCTGCGTTAAGAATGAAATGCAGCGCTTTGCATTCATTTGCCCCGGTCCGACAAGTGCTCCTGTCGGACAAGCATCCAAGCAGCGCGTACATTCGCCGCAATCCTCCGTAATCGCATGGTCCGGCGGAAATGGAATGTTCGTAATCATCTCACCGAGATAGATCCACGAGCCATATTGCGGCGAGATAATTAAACAGTTCTTGCCGCTAAAGCCAATACCAGCTCGCTCTGCAACAGCGCGGTCACACAGCTCGCCTGTGTCGACCATGCTTCTAAATTGCAGTTCAGGTTCAGGCACGCGCTCCCGTATAAACGCCTCTAGCTTCTGCAAGCGGTCGCGCAGTACATGGTGATAATCCATCCCCCATGCGGTGCGGGCAAACATCCCACGGTATTGCCCAGGCTCCGACTTGGTCTGCGGAGATTCCGGCAACTTCGACGGATACGCGACAGCAATCGCGATAATCGACCGTGCTTCCGACATTAGCAGACGCGGCGTCGTTCGCTTGTCCAAATCCGGCTCTTCGAAGCCTGAGGCATAGCCTCGATCAATCGAAGTTTGCAGCCTTTCTTTTAAAGAAAGAAACGGATCTGCCGTCGTAAAGCCGACTTGGTCAATACCTAAAGACGACGCTGCTTCAATGATGTCTTGTTTCAAGGATGCCCAACGTTCTGCCGTCTCAGGCTCATGCCAATTCGCACGAGGCATTTCACGCCCCCTCCTTTTCCATTTATTTTTACATCCGAAAACAATCCGGCTATATAATACATCCATGATTACAAATTGAATAACATGCAAAAAATATGGTTGCTATATCAAAAGTTAGAAGTTCGTTAACAAGATGTTCGATACCTTATTGTAACCCTACTAATGATAACGTTAAAGTGCGGTTCGGATCAACGTGTGTTTCTACCATAAACAAGATTGCCAAAAACACCAAGCAAAACTTTGCTTGATGTCTATTCCATTACAAATTAGCTAGCTTAGCATTGCTTACGGACACCGTATCTGTTATGAATGCTTCATTATGGTAAGCCTCTGGTCTAAAAAGCGGCAATTATGCAGTTATTTAATCTGTAAAATTTCGTTTTAGGGATATTATCCGCAAAAATGCATTTATTTAGGTTCCCATACCTATTTCAAGTACATAATCGAGCAAAATAACTGCATTTTTGTCCTTAATCATCGTAAAATGATGTTTTACAGCTAAAATAGCTGCACTTTTGACCAAATCATCCTATTTAATGTAAATCAAGTGGAAAGTATCGTGAATACCACCCTGTTATGTTCCTACAATTATTTGCCCAATTGCTTAATCGCTTCTCGTGCTAGGAAGTCACAATGATTATTCAATTCATTGTCACTGTGGCCCTTAACCTTTATATATTCGACTTTATGCTTGCGCATCAACTGCCAGAGCTCCTGCCACAATTCTTTATTTTCGACAGCCAGCCCTTTGCTCGTACGCCAGCCATTTTTCATCCAATTGTAAATCCAGCCTTGTTGAAAACAATTAACGACATAAGCAGAATCACTGTACAGCTTGACGAGACAAGGTTCATTCAACGCTTTCAGTGCCTCGATGACCGCCTGAATCTCCATGCGATTATTGGTCGTATGCTTCTCTCCGCCAGATATTTCTTTGCGATATACACCAAAAAGGAGCACGGCGCCCCATCCTCCAGGACCGGGGTTCCCAGAGCAGGCGCCATCTGTGTAAATTAGTACTTGTTTCACCAAGCTACCTCCATCATAACCCGATTAACTTTGGGCTTTCATCCATTGTTGATAGTACCATAGGACCGCTTCATCCTGAAAAGGAGTATCTCCCTTGCGCATCCGTCCCATTAGTGCTTCCATTCCTTGTGCGACCCGCCGTTCTACAACATCAGAATAATGATACACCAGACGATTCATATCATATTCCTCACGATCAACAATCGCGATATGGCCGTCGGAATGACGGATCACGTCCAGATCGTAATCAATATAAGTAATGACCTCATCTGTCTGGTATGCTGGTGACGCAATATTACAATAATACCGTATTCCCTGCTCTTCTATGAGAGCGACAATATTGAACCATTGATTCGGGACAAAAAAAGTGACCGCCGGCACTTTGCTTATCCACTGCTTGCCATTCGCTTCCTGGATAGGAGTATGACAGTTAATGAGCACCAGCATGTCTTCTTGTTGATGTAGCTGGTGACACATTTGCTTAGGGACGATCCAATTCTCCATCCACATTCGATGCAAATGCCCATCATGCTTAAAACTTTTCACAAGTGTTCTACGATATGCAATCATGCGCTACCATCAGCCTCACGTCATCATATACTAATAGAAAAGCATATCTTTCCCCCGAATGCAACGGTTGAAAAGATATGCCTTCCTATGCATGATATTCGATTGTACGTGCTTAATCGTGATTCTGCTTGCTATTAGCCAGCCACGATGCGCAACTGCTTCAGTGAACGCAAGACATGCTGTGTTCCGTATCCCAACTGCTCAAAGAACGGAAGCACCATCTCAGTATGCTCATCTGCAGCAATCATAATGTTCCTTACTTTACGTTGTTGGAACTTCTGCTCCAACTTGCCTACAAGCGCTTTGCCAATACCTTGGTTACGGAATTCAGGATGTACTGCCAAGCGATAGTAGTAGCCATTGTTCTGGTCTACTGTCCCAATCGCAACCCCTACAGTACGTACTTCTGAATCCAGCTCCAATTGTGCAACGACGACAAGCTCACCATCTAATGACAGTTGTCGTGCAAAGGCATCCCAAGTTTTCTCGCAACATTCTTCCGACAATGACAACTCCAGCAACTGCTTCGTCGGCATATAATCCGACAATTGAAAGGAACGAACAATCATGTCTTACTCTCCTCATCCTGAACTCAATGTATTTACAGCGTCTATTGTCTCTATCTATCGTCTGTTTGGTCTTTCCCTCTGACCTAAGTATTATACGACAAAAAAGCCTAAATTCCTTCTTCTTCGGCCATATTCCATAAAAAAGCATAGAAAATCTTTCGTTTTCTATTGAAAGCGCTTAATTGAAATCGTTTACAAAGGTATTTTGTCTTAATTCCTGTTAAAAGTGTATATTTATTTCCAAATGATATCTTTATCTAGGTATTTAGGCTAAATAAATGATTTACTTTTTGGTTAGTGTAATGGATATGCCCTCTCACATATTGAAGCCAGCTTCAAATCTTACTATTACTCGTACTCATTCGTTTATAAATAATCGAAATTGGGTACATAATAGAAAGCGAAACTTAACTTGCCTTCCCTTCACACTGATTTGCGGGTAATTTACACAGTCATTTTAGACCTTCAAGACTTTTTAAACTTTTTTGTTGATTTATTCAATAGGATCAGGTTTAATTGAAAGTAGAGTTATTACATATTCCTTTTAGGAGGTAATGCATAATGGCACATCAACTACCAGCGCTTCCATACGCACCTAACGCTTTGGAGCCGCATATCGACGAAACAACAATGACTATCCACCACGGTCGTCACCACAATACGTATGTTACGAACTTGAATGCAGCTTTGGAGTCCGCTCCTGAATTGCAAGACAAGTCTATTGAAGATTTGATCGCTAATCTGGACGATGTTCCAGAAAGCATCCGTACTGCTGTCCGCAACAACGGTGGCGGTCATGCGAACCACTCCCTATTCTGGGAGACAATCGCTCCTAACGCTGGCGGCGCACCATCCGGTAAGCTTGCTGAGGCAATCGAGAACGAGCTTGGCGGTTTCGACAAGTTCAAAGAAGATTTTGCTAAAGCAGCTACAACACGTTTCGGTAGCGGCTGGGCATTCCTTGCTGTAGACAACGGCAAATTGACTGTATACAGCTTGCCTAACCAAGACTCCCCAATCATGGAAGGCAAGACTCCAGTTCTTGGCCTTGATGTATGGGAGCACGCTTACTACTTGAACTACCAGAACAAACGTCCAGACTACATCGCTGCATTCTGGAACGTTGTGAACTGGTCCGAAGTTGAGAAGCGCTACGAAGCAGCTTTGAACAACTAATTATAATTGGGTCATCTGACCTTTGAAAAACAGCTGTCATTCCGCTTGCGGGATGACAGCTGTTTTTTTGACTATTTACTTATATATGTTCATTGTTTATATATTCATTGTTCATTCGAAAGAAAAATAGCTGAATCTCCCTTCAATCACTTCTCCGTATGTTCAGTTCAATGTTAAGTTCAATTTAAACAAATGTATATCCGCGATCTATTTATATTTATGATTTAACCGTATTTACCTCCTCTTCCATTTATAAAAAAACCATACTTTATTCCAAAATGAAATTAAGTGTCCTATAATAAAGATATCAAGAAGTACTAGGAAAAGGGGTTAACAACGATGCAATCATCATCTTCCCTCTTCACAACGTCACAGCTATGCTTTCAATTATTTTTATCCTTTATCAAAATAAGCCCGACGACCTTTGGTGGCGGGTACGCTATATTACCGGTCATTCATCGCGAAATAACTGATCGGCGGGGATGGATAACCCCTAATGAGATGCACGAAATAACAGCCATTGCAGGAGCTACTCCTGGTGGCGTCGCCATCAATATTGCAGCGCTTGTCGGATATCGAATGGCGGGAATTCGTGGCTTGCTCGCTTCTGTTACCGCTATATCACTTCCAACTGTCATGATCATGCTAGTGTTATCCATTTTAGCAGCCATATATCAACATTCTCCTTTCCTCGAGGCGGCCATGCTAGGCATTCAGCCAGCAATCATTGCACTCATTGCCTATGCAGCCATTCGTATGCACAAAGATGTCCTTCGTTCACGCGCGGCTTGGATAACATTCGGAGGAAGCTGCATTCTGCTGCTCTGGACGGCATTAAATCCTGTTATTGTCATTGCATGCGGCATGGTTGCCGGCTGCCTCGTTCATTATTTTCAATGGAAACACGCTGTAAATCGAACTGTTCGAAAAAATGGAAAATAGAAAGGAACTCAACGATGATATGGGATCTGTTTTGGACCTTTTTCAAATTAGGGTTCGTTTCATTCGGCGGAGGATATGCGATGATTCCACTGATCGAGCATGAAGTGTTGCAGCATAACTGGATGACCGCGACCGAATTTACTGACGCTGTTACATTGGCAGGAATGGCTCCAGGCTCAGTTGCGATGAATAGTGCCGTCTATGTGGGCTACGCAGCATCAGGATGGATCGGAAGCACTGCCGCTAGTATTGGAATTGTATTACCTTCCATTATTTTGATGTTTTTAGTTGCTACTCTATTCTACCGGATGTATCATAATCATTGGGTGCAAGCTGCACTCGACGGCATGAAGCCAGCTGTTATGGCGCTTATCGCCTACGCTGCCTTCAATATGGCGGTGCATTCCGGCCTATTGAACGGATATGCTCGATATACGTGGTTCAGCATCGTTATTTTCGCTGTCATGCTGTTCGCGCTTATTCGTTGGAAGCTGCATCCCATCGCTGTCATTTTAATTTCAGGAATAGCGGGGATTATTTTATATGTCTAATACACACGCTCAGGATGGAAGAACGCATCTGCCCTTGCAAGATCGAATCCCTTCATCAAAGGCACGGGAGATCTTTAGACGGATTCGGCAGAAGCACGAAATCTCGAAGAACGACCTGCTCACAAAGAGCGGCTTAACCGTTAGCACACTCACCCGCGTACTGGAAGAGTTGTCTGCTGCTGGACTCATTGAGGAGAGCGGATTCGGTGCCTCAACAGGTGGGCGGCGTCCCATTCTCTATCGAACAAGGGCATCTTATGGCTATTGTTTCGGGCTGGACATTTCGCGGACAACTTCTCGCCTTGCTATTGTTGATGCGGCAGGACAGAAGATCGACTCGATTAGCTGGACAATGACAGAGCATATGACACCCTCTGCATTGATTGATTACGTTGTGGAGCAAATACAGCTATGGGTTGCCAAGTATCGTATTCCACATGAACAGTGCATTGGACTTGGTATCGGAGCAGTAGGCACGCTTGATCGTTTTACTGGCATCATAGAGAATCCGCAATGGTTCTATGCTCCTGGTTGGAATGATGTTCCGATCGGTGCAGAGCTGGAGCATCGACTGCGTATTCCTGTGCTGCTTGATAATGGAGCCAATACGGCTATTATTGCCGAATCTTGGAGCAATCGTACAAAAGGTGTCCGTTATATGCTTTACGTTCATGCTGGAGTTGGACTGCGCTCCGCGATGATGGCAGATGGCAAACTTATTCACGGTGCTACAGATATGGAAGGCTCCCTTGGTCAAATGATTATCCAAGCTGATGGAATTCCTCATCGCACACCAGGAGGCAACTATGGCTGTCTCGACTCTTATGCCACGATCTATGCAATTGAGCGAGAAGCGATCTCGAAGCTCCGAACAGGTCGGCCAAGCCGCCTCCAATCCGTGATTCAACTCGGTGAAGCTGTTACATTCAGACATATCATCGAAGCACTTCATCAACAAGATACACTGGCTACTGAGATCGTCAGTCAGGCTGCTACTTACTTCGGCATTGGACTTGCGAATCTACTGAACGTGCTGCATCCTGAAAAAGTCATCCTTGGTGGACCTCTAATGACGTCCAATGACCTATTCTTCTATACAGCTACGCAAACGGCTATTCGCCGCACCTACCATTACCCGAGCTATCAAGTTGTATTTAGTAAAGGAACTTACGGCGAAGAAGCCATCGCTATCGGCGCAGCGCTGCTCGTTCTCGACAATCTTACATCTCGACAAGAAGCCTAAATTAGGTCATACAAGCCTATCTTCAAGTTTATGTTCAAGATTAATCATTTTCTATACAAGTAATCCCGTCTCTTCCGATAGGAAGTGACGGGATTAACTTCACTGCACATTTCGTGCACTCACTATATTTAGTGTACTACGGCAAGCTGCATGTTCTGCTGTTCGCCAGCTTAATCACATCCAGCAATGGAACTCGATGCTTGGTAACTTCATGAATGAGCACCCCATCTTTCATTCGATCCACGAATAAGATACCATCCAAATGATCGATTTCATGCTGCAAGCAGACGGCCAAATCGCCTTCCGCTTCCGTTATGAGCTGCTGTCCTTCTTGATCCACACTCTTTACTTTGACATACTGATAACGGGTTACACGTCCATAATAGCCCGGATAAGATAAGCATGCCTCGAAACTTTGCTGTTCACCGTGAGCTTCCATGATCTCAGGATTGATAAACTCTCGAAAGCCATCCCCCATATCCATCACAACAGCTCTCCGCAACATACCAATTTGCGGTGCAGCCAAACCCGCACGCCCAGGCTCCGCATAAAGCGTCTCTTTCAAATCTGTCAACAAGGTCAACATCCGCGGCGACATCTCTGTTATCGGTCTACAAGCTTTACGTAATAATGGGTCGCCAAATGGCAATATCGTTCTTACTGTCATCCTGCACCACCTATTCCTTATTAGCTGGTAGAAGTGTAAACCGCATTACATAATCTGTCAACTCATACCATCACAACCTATTATTTAGCGCGAATTAGCGCTGGTGTATGCAATAATGTCCGTTCTTCCACATATAGCTGTCCTTGCAAACCGTGCTGCTCTTCTAGCTTACGCAGTTGGGCTTGCGCTTCTTCCTTCGTCGGATAGTAGCCTGCTTCCACCAAATACGTACCAGCACTGTCTTTCAAAATACGGACATGTTCTTGTTCGAGCAGCTTCTCCTCCATCATGCTTTGCTCTTCTCCAAATGGATGCGAAGCAGTACGTACCGAATATACCGCTTCTAACTCATTTATTGCGTCGCCTTGCTTTAAGGTAAGTACAACCTCTGCTGGTTGTTGATATTCCTTTACTTCATAAGCAACCGGCTGTTTAAATACAATTGTAAAGCGAACAAGCGAATCATCCGGTGATATAATCATATAGGCATCCTGCACAAATTTACTCTTTTTCAAAGTAGCCAAATCTTGCTCGGCAGAGAAGTTACGAGCGCCACCAACCGCAAATGTCATCGTATTTGGGAACTCACGATGAGTAACATGGAAGTAGCTTGCTACGTCCTGCTCTCTATTATTTTGTTGGAAACGAATCGTAATCTGATCACTATCGCCCTTCTCATGTAATCCGATCGCATAAATATCCGTTGAGTCTGTAATCTGACCACCTTCTGCTTCTCCCTTATTAAACTGCAATACCTTTACTAGCTTGCCGATACCTGGAATATTCTCGAGGCTGCTTGCAAAAGCAGGCATCGTATTCACGCTGATCGTAAACAATACAAATAAAGCTGCTGCGCTAGCCCCTATACGCTTCGCCCATCGATTCCGTAGTAATGCTCGTTGCCTTTGCAGCTTACCTGAACGCTGCTGGTAGTTACGATCTTCACGATTCATTTGAATAGAGCCTGACTTCGTATCCAGACCTTGATTATCAATGTGACCATAACTCACATCATGATAGGAAGCTTGCTTTAATCGCTCCCGTTCCCGCTTCCCCCGTTCCAATGCTTGCCGCGTCACAGAAGTGAGCTCATCAGGAATTTCGATGTTTTGATAATCTTTCTTTAGCCGTTCCAAGTCTTTATTCAAGCCGCTCACCCTCCCCCAAATTTATTTTCAACTTCTCCAACCCACGATAGATTAACGACTTAATCGTACTTAATGGTGTCTCTAACGTTTCCGCAATGTCCTTCAATGGCATATCTTCAAAATACCGGAGCATTAGCACAGTTCTCGTCTTCTCATCCAGACTGTCCAATGCCTCATACAAATCGAGCTTCTCTTCCCGATGATCAGGCGTATAACTTCTTTCTATATCTTTATCCATATAAACGACTCGCTTAGACTTGCGTATATGATCCAAAGCAGCGTTCACGGTAATCTTCATTAGCCACGTATTAAAAGATTGAGGCTGCTGCAGCTTCTCCACGGACAAATAGGCTTTATATACTGTCTCCTGAACAATTTCCAACGCATCTTCTTTGTTTCTTACATACGTATAGGCCATTCGGTAAATTCTTTCTTTTCGCTGCTCGATAAGGATAGAGAAGCTCTCATCATCGCCAGCAATCGCTCGCTTCTCCAGTTCAAAGTCGCTCACGCAGTCCTTCACCTCCAGAAAATCATCGATCGTTACGTATCTCCTTATCTTTTAGTGTCGCCACTCCAGTACCAACTTTAACCGTTCCATCGATGCGCGTTGCTACCTTTATGTAGAGAAGAAGCGACACCAGTGGCGTCGCTTCTTCCAAACAAGTCTACGCGATTTATCTATACAGGTTAGCGAATAGGCAGTACAAGTTTATTCGTCGCCTTGCCGCTCTCCATATCCATTTCAAACAATTCTAGTGTGAGCGGCTGTTTATCAGATACTTTGCCCTTATCCATGGAAATCGTTTGATTGAGTGTGCCCCATTCTGGTGCACCAATCGATGCAGTGCCGTAGCCCTCGGTAATCGTCGTTTTACCTTGTTTAACTGCATAGTGATACGTGCCTTCGAAAACACGAGCTTCGCCTTTTACGGAAGCCTGCAATTTCGCAGATGCCACTTTTACACCACGAAATGCATCATTTTGCTTCGCATTCCCTTTGCCATTCACATCAACGACTACTTTGTTTACTTGCTTACCGCTTTCCATATCTACTTCAAATAATTCAACCGTCAGCGGCTGCTTCTTAGCTGTTTTGCTTACAGGAACCGTAATCGTTTGGGAGAACGTGCCCCATTCTGGACCGCCTTTAGATGCTGTGTTGAAGCCCTTCGCAATCACTTTGCTGCCTTGCTTAACAACGTAGTTGTAGCTGCCTTCAAATACACGCGCTTCACCTTTAATCACATATTGCTCGCTAAGCTTCACTTCACCGATATTGCGGAATGCATCATTGGCGTACGTTTTTTCTTGCTGCGGCTTTTGCGGCTTCTGCACCAGTACGTTTGGAACTTTCACTTCTTGTTTCGTTTGTGTGGGAGGCTGCTGCTGTTTGCCAGCCCATGTTGTTCCTACATAACCTAGTAGAGTAGAACCTGCCAAAATAGATGCTGTTACGATTGCGATTGTTTTTGTTTTCATGTTGTATATGCTCCTTTATTATGACCATGGTATCCATGTCTTCGTGTATTTGACTGTCCTGTTAGGATGTTGTATCTTCATGAAGTTTACATGGATTAGACGGGGGAGCCTCACGAAAAGACGCAAAGTTTCATTGGAAATATATTACTCATTTATTTTTGTGAAACTAGTACTAAAAACAGCCCCAGTTCAGGAACTGGAGCTGTCTGTTCTTACTATAGATGTATCATTTATTATTGTGCTGGTTGAAATGGAATCCCCTTCACTTCAAAGCCGTAAATACGAGCTGCTGTATCTCCGCCTTGTGTTGGCTTCTCTACGATCAACTTCGCATAGCGAGCTTTCGTCTTACCAATCGCATGTTTGCTTGTACCTTTGTCGTTGTCTTTCACAACAACTGCATCTGTCCACGTTTGACCATCCGAGCTTAGCTGTATTTTGAACTCACGTGTGTTGAAGGATGCAGATTCGCCACCTGCTTGCGCATGGTGTACAACGAACTCCGTAATGTTGAATTCGCCACCCAAGTCAACGGTCATCCAATGCGGCGCATTTCCTACTGCGCACCATTTGGTATGCATTTCACCGTCAACTGCAAATTGAGGCGCTTCACCTGCATTAACGAAGGAAGAAGCTGTCGTCTTTTTACCTTTAGCTACATCCTCTGAGCGATTCTCTGCTGCTTTATCCACCGTAATGAGCTTTTTCGTCACGACATCTTGGCCAACTGCATTTTTCGCTGTCAGTGTAATCTCGTACTCGCCTTCTTGCTCGTATTTCACTTGTGGATTACGCTCTGTACTTGATGTTGGTGTTCCACCCGGGAAGCTCCACAACCATTCTGTCGTTACTTCCGTAGACTTATCTTTCAGCTGGATCGTTTCGCCTGGTGCTACATACGTCTTATCTGCTTCAAAATCAGCCTTTGGCGCAGGATATGCCGGCCATTGGAATTGAACAGTCGCTGTACGACCTTCTGCATAATGACGGTTAACAGGAACGACGACTAGGTCCGTCGCTTGCTCGATACCATTACGACGCATTTCCGATACGTAGTAATAGTTGTTACCCGTTGCGCCCATGAACTCGCGGGAGCCATCCGCCTTCTGACGATACACTTGGTAGTATAGGACATCATCGCCCATATCATCCCATTTCAATCGAGCATCTGCATATAGACCATCACGGAAATCGTTATCGATAATGGTTAAGCCTTTTACTTCTTTAAGATTCGGAGCTTTGAACGCTTTATGATCACGGATTGCAAATTCACCTAGGTTCAGCTCATAATTGTTTACTTGCTGCTTGCCTGCTACTTGTACAGACATACCGACAACCTTCTTGCCTGCGAAGTCTTTCAAATCGTACGTAGCTTGTGTCCAATTTTTCGCTGTGCCAGCCTTTTGCGTATGCTTGGGCTTCACGATTACATAATCATTCGGTGCACCTTCAAATGCTACACCGATGTTTATATCTGCTGCTTCTGCTTCATTGGTCTGATACGTAATCGTCATTACTGTAGACTTCGTAACAGGTACATCTGTCTTATACAGCTTCATATTCGTGCTTGCGCTTGGTGCCGTTTGACCGCTGAGCTTCAAGGAGCTGCCGCCATAGTATGCTTTATTGAAGTCGAATGCGGCATCAATCTTCTGACCTTGCTCATCCTTCATCCATCGCCATGTCGGTAAAATGTCCTGCAAGCTGCGGTTGAACCATTCGCGGTCACGAACTTGCTGGCCGTGTACGCTGAACATTTTTCCGTTACCTGTGTTGAAATGTGTTGTAAAGTCAGTATCTGTGATGACTGTCTCATCGACGATATCATGCGCAATTCCGCGCCACGCTGTGCCATTGGACTTCGTATTAGAAGGATCTTTGCCTTGGCCTACCCAGAAAATATGCTCGTTCTCCATGAACTGTTCATTCGTCTTGGAAGAATTGAATGCCCAGTCTGGACGATAAATACCAAGCGATGTTACAGGCGTTCCATTGTCAGGGAATAATACAGGCCAATTCAGCTTGCTCTGATAGCCTCCTGCTTCCACATCGATACCTGCGTAAAGGTCATACTGACTGCGTCCAAGCTGCTTCGCGACATCAGGCGATTTTTTGAACGGAGTCATACCGCTACCTTGATACTGCCAACGGAAGTCGATAAATAGATGATCAGACACGCGCTCTGCACCATCTTGTACGAACATACTGTTCTTGTCGTTAAGAGCACCTTGCCATCTTACCGGACCGTCATTAATCATGGAATCGTACCATACGATGTCCATTTCAGGTGATTTAATCTTTTGCATATATTTTAGGAACTCCTGCATCTTCTTCGCATCTGCAGGTGTACCACCTTGAGTCTCCTCATTGATAAACCAGCCATCAAAACCATAGTATTTTGCTACTTCAATCAGCTTGTCTGCAACTGGGAACGTACCATCTGGACGCTGCTGCAGCAAATCATGCGTCCATTGGAATTTTCCCCCATGCTCCATTTGTGGCAGGAAGACCGTACCATATACAGGCACACCATTTTTATGTGCCGCATCAATGACATCTGCACTTGGTGAAACGATAAGGCCTTCACCTGCAGATCCACCCCACATGATAAGGCTGTCTACATACTGCCAGTAGCTGAATGCATAGCCATGCATGTTGTCATTTCCTTGTGACGGCGCACCTGATGTATTTTTGTACATAGAAGCGAGTGCCATCACTTTTGGCTCTACTTTTGCATTCGGATTCACTTTAGCTCCTTGAACGCGCTTTTCCTCCAACGGTACGGAACTACGGTTGAATGGTGCATCTGGGTCCGTCTGCGGCGACCAATTCAATATCGTATTCGGGTACCAGTAAGAAGAATGAGGCTGAGCTGCCTGTACTTCGCCGGCACCAGTGAATCCTACCAACGCGCCTGCTAGTAGAGCTGTGCTTAAGTAGAGAGCTGCTTTGCGTTTCAGAGTGCTTCGAGATAACATGGTTGGTTTCCAACGTTTCATGTAAACATCCCCTTCTTAGATGAAATACAAATCGCATGCACATGATAGACACCCACTTTTATGTGAGCGCTTACAAATTCTTATCGACATCATTATAGGACCTACAGTTGGACAAAAAAAGGGAGTTTGGACCCACAAGACCAACCTCCTTAAATATCAACACCTGATCTTTAATTTTTACTATGCAAAGTTGACATTCATCACTTAGTGCGTCCCCCTGACGCGATAATCATCACGAGACGATTGATCCGCATCGTAGAACACAATATCGCCATCCTTCAGATGGATTGTCGCCCCATATGGATCAATAACGCTGTAAACAAAACCTTCGCGCTTCCATTGATTCGTCAACGGAGCATAAATGTACTGTAGATGTGGATCATCCATACGTCCTGCACGAATGGTCTCAATGTTGAAGTTCACGATAATATAGCCATCCTTTAAGAAAAATGAAGCATCTTCTCTGAACGAAAATTGCCGATGCAACGGAAAGCCTTTTTGCACAACATATACTTTAGATGGAATACCAAACTCACCATACCATTGTTGTTCAGCAGCATAGGCCCGATATGGATTTACGCCATTCGGCAACTGAGTCGGCCCTCTGAATAAGCGGAGCTCACCTGGTATCTTCATATGACTAAATCCACCCGTTTTCGTTGGGCGATCAACTTGTCTTAACCATTGCTGCATGAATACCTGCTCACTTTGAGAAAGCTGATGACGATACAATTGATAAAAAGTTTGCCCCGTCTGTTCGATCTGCAGCGGATGGAGGTTCCTAAGCCTTGCATTCAACGTAATTTCCCGCTCTATCGTATCAAATGAAGAGCCGACCCTCACAAAGTTTCGATCTGGCGCGTGGTAATACAAATCTACATCTTGCCGGTGCTTGCCGTCTCGGCTCACAAACTCAAACGTCGGTGTAATCCGAATGGAGTCGTTCGGCCCGAACATATTGCCTTTCGTCTTAAGGTCAAACTTGAAATGATAACCTGGCTTAACGGTTACATTTTTGAAGCCATCATTCGGATGGCTTCCGCGCCTAATCGGCAGCGTGTAGCGCGAAGCATTCCCTCTCGGATTTCCATCGATATTACGCGTACCTAACCAATAATAGCGACCTGTATGCTCCTTACTCTTTTTCTGCTGACGGAAAGCAAGCTGTAGTGATAGGTAAGCTTTTGAAGTAATCTCCAGCTGTTCCCCCACTCCGCACCGTACGTGAGACTTTCACCTCATACGGCGCTCCATCTATTTAAACTATTAATTCATAGGTTCCAAGTTACACATATTCCGATATTGATTGATTGTATTGACCATGCTTTCAGTCAAATCCAGTCTGGATATGAGTGTTGCAATCGTCTCTGCATGGGTTGCATGAATCAGTCTGTGAACGTCTTTGTGAAGGATACGCAAATTATTGAATTTGTCGTCTCCATTAAGATAAATCGGAAGATAGTGATGGCAGTGAACATCCTCTGCGCATAAGAATGTTCCTGTTATTTCGCACCTGCCCATTCTCATGCTGTATCTGCTTATCCGATTATCCATATATTCTAAACTTCGACCAAGAATATGAGACTTCATTAGTTTAGTTATCTCTGTTTGTACATCTGGTCTCAGTTTCTTGTGTATCAGTTCCCTACCTTCGTACGTGAACGGTGTTAGGTTTGGACTAAAGTTGAAATTGTTTACCGTTTTTATATCTGCCAAGGGATATAGATACACACCGCCTATTTTGAATGTTCTATAAGTGCTCTTATAAAATTTTGAATAGGTCGGTGGCGGTCTTACAGGACGTTCATATCTTTTGCCTTTAAGACGATTAAAAATGAAAGCACGCAGATCGTAGGCAAGTTCTGAGAAATCAGAACTAACATGGGTTGCTCTGCTAAAGTAATTATGTATTCCTAAAACAAAACTATTGAAAAGATAGGCGTTCAGGGCTATAGGCATCTTTTGAATGTGTCTAATCCGTTTTTTAGCCTCTTCTTTAATCTGTAATTTCTTTTTATGATTAATCCCTGTGTACGCTACCCGACGCTTTCCTTTTTTCGCTGCCCAGATCGTAAAACCAAGGAACTCAGATTTTCGTTTTCTCAAGTTTACGATTTGTGATTTTTCTGGCGAAATATCAAGTTTAAGACGATCTTTTAGGTAAAGTCTTACGGCATGATACCACTTTTGAGCTGTTTTCCAGTTACGACAAAGAACTTTAAAATCATCAGCGTAACGTACGATGAAACCTTCTTTTAAACCTGTTTTTCTAAGAGGTATATATTTCACGTAGTTATGGCTATATTGATGATTTGTTTTGAAGTTCTCCCATTGTCCAGCTATCCATTGATCAAGATCATTCAGCACAATGTTGGATAACAGAGGAGATAAGATACCTCCTTGCGGTGTCCCTTTAGGGGGAATACCTTCTCCCTCGATTTCAGCCTTCATCATTTTACTGATGATACGCAAGACTTTTCTATCTTGTATCCCCATATTCCATAACTGCTTTATGAGCAATGCGTGATTCACATTATCAAAGAAACCAGTTATATCTACATCAACTACATAGTGTAAAGTCCCCTTATTAATAAGAGTCTGCACTCTTGCTAATGCGTGATGAGTTGAACGCAATGGTCTAAACCCATAACTATGCTTGTAGAAGTGAGCTTCTGCGATAGGTTCAAGAACCTGCTTAAAGCATTGTTGGATAACTCGGTCGATAATGCATGGAATACCAAGCGGTCTCTGTTTACCATTTGGTTTGGGAATAAGTACTCGTCTAACTTTCTTAGGTTGATAATTCAATAGTTTTTGCTGTATGAATGACACGATTTCCCCGTCAGTCAGCACCTTAATGTCATCGATTGTTTTGCCATCTGTGCCGGCAGTTTTAGAGCCTTTGTTGGATTTAATTGTTCGATGGGCTAACAGGATATTTTCTCTTGTAGTGATGATATCGTAAAGATTTGAGAATGATTCCTTGCGAGAAGCCCTATCGTATAATTCTGTAAAGGTCTCCGTCATGCCATAGTAGTCCCAATATCGTAGTGTTTGCACTGTGGCATCTCTCCTTTCTGGAAAGATGTTTCCCACATTCCTACCTGATCGGTGCAATTCACTTTTGGAAAATGAATGTTTGTTTAAATAGACTCGGGGCTGTTCCTCCTTTCCCATTACAGGAAGTTCACAGGTCGTGCCCCTACCCTCACAAGGATAAATGCCTTTCAGACTAAATCTTATAGCAACCGTCTAGGGATGACAGCCCATTTTACGACGTTCCTTGCTTTCCAAGTACCTTGTAACTTTAGCTATGCATTCTGACCTTAGGTGCTGCTTATGAACCTGTGGGCTGGATACCGCCATAGTCCGGTATAGCGAGTTTCCTAACTGGGATTTGTACTCGTCGCCACCCACACTAACATATTGTTAGCACATATGTTTCCATATGTTCTTTCATCTAGGCCCGTACATTCAGCAGTTCGTCAGTCCTTTATAGACATTCTCACCATAGTCAGTTTTTCAGCCGTCCGGCATATCCGTTGGCATACCTTCTCTTTCGAGTGGCTACAGCCTTCGTTCTGCCGACTCCACCTGTGCTTCGCACCTTGTAATCTGTCTATTACAACGCACGCAGGAGTATTGTCGGGATGGTTTCGGAATACATGGTTTCCTCGTTCCCATCACTAAGTTACAAAGTTAGGTTTGTAATTTCAAACCCCTACATTTCACGCGAGTAATGCGTTTATAGTAGAACTTGTCGCACCCCAATTCATATCCACAATATC
>NZ_KE383840.1:108080-171836 GCF_000422445.1 Paenibacillus assamensis DSM 18201 | reverse complement strand
ATTTTAAGACGTTCATTTTCTTTACGTAATGCAATAAGTTCATTCTCTTCAGTAGACCGATTGTCTTTCTCTGAGAATGATCCTGACTGCTGGTATTGCTTAATCCAGCGATCTAGTACAGAAGCACTTAGTTCGTACTCATCTGCAATAGCTGCTCTTGCTTTTCCATTTTCGTATAACTGAACCATCTGTCTCTTAAATTCAGCAGTAAATGTACGTCTTTGTCTTGGCATAGTAGATCCGCTCCTTGTTATATTGCTCTTATTCTACTAGCCCTTATTTTTTCTGTCCAACTAAGTGTAGCCGATCCACAATGTGTGACGTAGTTGAAGATATACCTTTTTCAAATAATGCATGTATCCAAATCAGATCAAAGACTAGACAAGCGATTAGTAACGTTCTTTTCATATGCACTCTCCTTAACTAACGTAGTTCATCCAGGTTTCGCAGGATTACATCATTAGGTACTTTTAGTTTCTTTCTTTGTTCAGCATAGCTAGTTTCATGTAAAGGGCCGTATTTCTTTTTATTGTTTAGGTCGAGTATGTAAAAGTTAGTCCTGCTGTCATCCAGAATCATCATATGTTCGTTCGTAGCATTAGGATCTGGCTGTAAACCGACTTGTTTCGCTACAATATAATCCTCATTCCAACCAACCTGTACTACCTTTGTTCCAACGACAGGAGAGCCGAAAATATCATCCGCTTCCTGTGGGGAAATAATAACCCTGTTCGGCTCGGTTCTAAGAACGGAATAACCTCCTGATAGTTTAATCTCAAAATTACTGATTCCCGGGCCAATGCAGCCTTGGAGTATGCTGAAAGTAACGATAAACATCAACAAATATAACCATTTTATTCGCATACATCTTTGTGTTTTTATAACCGCGGTACCTCTATACCATTAATGTTTTATTGATATTCACTTAAAAAAAGTAGCATAAGTTTCGTGTTTCGACGGGAAAAAGATGTAACTAATTACAGATATAGAACGTTTAGGAAGCATGAGGTGTACTTCATTTTAGAAAGGGTGTTTATTTTGATTAAGAAAATACTCATTTCTGCATGGATAATTGTCAGTTTAACAACCGCTATGGCATATGCCTCAGATAACCCTATTAAGCCCCAAGTTGGAAATACGAGCGGAAATCTAAGCAATGATGGAATATATGCAAGCCAAGGTGAGTGGATTTATTATCGCAGCTTTTCCGATGGATTGTACAAAGTTAAAAAAGATGGTACGGATAAAACCAAAATTTCGGATGGATGGCCGTCGTATCTTAATGTCGTGGGTGATTATTTTTACTACTCGGATTATATAGGTCAGGGGTTAAAGTTGGTTAAACAGAAGATGGACGGAACGGATAAGCAAATCCTTGCGCATAGTTCTTATTATATTCATGTCGTTGACGACTACATTTATTATACAGCCGGAAATTCAAGTGATGGGCGCATCTATAAAATGAAAACAGATGGAACGGAAAAAGTGAAATTGAGCAATGACCCCGTAAATCAAATTGTAGTGGTTGATAATTGGATTTACTATACCGTTCACGGCCATAAACTTTTCAAAATGGATATAAACGGGGATTCTAGAACCAAGCTGTTAGCTGGACAATCAATAGGTCAGCTAAACGTTGAAGGTGAATGGCTCTTTTTTAATCTAAATAAGGGTATTTACAAAATGAAAAAGGACGGATCTCAGCTAACAAAACTAAGTGATGATCGTGCGCGGCATATGAATGTTTCTAACGGCTGGATTTATTATAGTCATTTATCGGGTAAGCAAAATCTAGTCCGTATCAAAACGGACGGTACTCAAAGAGAGGTACTTAATCAGATTAAATCACATCATATCAGCGTTATCGACAATTCTGTATTTTTCTATGATAGTTACAAGATCGTGAAATTAGATTTGGATGAAGTAGAAACATCAACTCAAGAAGAGCAGGCGGACTAATTGAATCGCTCTCAAATGGTCACTATGAAAAAAATAATTTTAAGGTGGTCTGTTAATGAATATAGACAAATTATATAGAGCCTATATTGCATTAAAAGTACCAAATCCATTTACTTTAGATGATATTGATAAGAGATTAAAGCAACGCTATAAAGCAAAAGAGGTTGATGTTAATTGTTTTGCTGACCTTGCTAAAGATCCGTGTGCTAATTTTAAGGATGCAGTAAAAGCATATAAGTTTCGTGACAAAACAGTTATTGAGGAAATATTTAAATTTAATGATGAAACCGGTACCTTTCTCGGACGGAACTATTTAAAAAACAATCTGATTATTGAATCAAAAGATGGTATCTATATGTCAGCGGCAACCTGTCAGGGCGGATCAGGATTACTAATGTGTGAGTTGCGAGTGTTTGGTGGTATTGAGAAAGAGCAACAAGTTGTAGGAAATCAAGATTTTGAATACTACTTAAAATGCTTATATTTGGCGGGATATATTCAATTTGAAAATGACTCTTATTATGAAGTTGCGTGCCAACGTATGCGTATGAATCGGGATAAAAGAAAAATAGATATTTTTTAGAAATACCCCCTGCATATCGACTGCTTTATCCAGTGAAGGCCAATCTAATAACCCGCAAGTGATTTCGGGATTTTTTGAAATAACACAAAATTAAAAATAGTTGAGGTAATGACAAAATGAAAAATAAGTTTATTATCATAACAATTATTATTATTTTTGTTATTTCGATATATCAGTTTTTTGGAAAAAACAATCAAAACTATATACAGGTATCGGGAGAGCAAGTCTCAACGATAATAGAAAATGAAAAGATAACCCGCTTAAGTAGCGTTGAAATTTTAAGTGATGATATTCCTATTACTATAATCTCCTATAGAACGAATGATGAAATTGGTGCAATCGAAGCATTGAATAATAATGGGAAGTTAGAATATAGAAAGTCTATTGCTACAGATATAAATAATGAAAAAAAGGTCGAGGTTCTAGGTGTAAACGGTGGATTTCGATATATAATTATAACTTTTTATGATGAAGAGCTTCTCAATAATACAAAAAACATCTCCGTATTATATAACGGTAACCTAACAAATATAAATGATATTAAGGTGGATCGTAAAAGTTACATTATACCATTTGAAGGCAGTCCCATTAGAAAAAGAAATACCGTAAAACTTGAGTTTTGGGATTCGGAAAATAATATTATTTATAATTATCCTGGAAAATCTAAGGGGGACTAGCTTCAAACGCAATGAACCTCAATAGTATATTTGATGTTTGACTCTTCGTAATGTCTGTAAGTGTATATCAATTCTCACCTTAAGTAATGTGCAGGGAGGGGATGGTTGAGATGAAAGTAGTACGCAGTAATCAAGGTAAGATTACTGTGCTTATACTGTTTTGTTTATTAGTAGTCGCCACATTGAAAATAATGAATGCACCTGTATTCACAATAAACGCAACGGGTGAATTATCGGTTTTCTACGATAACATGCAAGAATTATGTAAAGATGCGGATTTAATTGTAGAAGTCGAAATAACGAGTGGAGAATCTTTTAAATCTGACGATGTAGCATTTACTCTATCCACAGCAAACATTAGTAAAGTGTATAAAGGCACTGATCCAAACCTCCCAAATCTCAAAATCTTGGAGACGGGTGGTGTTGTACACAACATACAATATACGTTTGAGGAGAATAAGGTATTGAAAAATAATCAAAGAGCCGTATTGTTCATGAAAAGCTATATTGGGTCAGTAGTAGAGGAAGAAGCGTTTACTATTCTTGGTGGGTATCAAGGTAAATTTGTAATCAATGAACGAGGGAATATCCTTCATTCTAACCGTCATTTATCACAACAACTAAAAGAAATTCAGCATATAAGCCAGCTTCAAAAGCAAATTGAATCCAATCGTTAAAAAAATAATATATCAACAACTGCCATAAGAAGAAGGGGATTGTATTGAAAAGATTGCTTGGTGTATGTGTTATGTTCTTGGTGTCCCTTACAGCATGTACGAATACGAAAGTCACGGAGCATCAAAGTTGGGCCTACTATGTTATAACGTGGAATAATGGCGTATATAAGATAACTGATGAAAAAGTTACTGAAATTGAAGAGGAAATTGGAGCGATTCATATATATTCCACAAATGAAAGTGGAGAAATACCGAATCTATTCTCTAATAAATATAAAGAGGGAACTAAATTATACAAAATCACAAATGTAGATACAAATGAACACATTGCGGTGTTGAATAATGGAATATACTATAAATCAGATAGATTGGTTGGTATGGAAACAACTCCTTGATTGAAAAGTGGCTCAAATCGAACAAAGTAGGGTGAGAAAATGAGTGCTATGAAAATGTTTAAATTGGGATTGGTATTACTATTCGTCATGGCTATAGCAGGATGCGCAGAGAGACCATTGCCGGAACTTAAAGTAACGTCTGAAAGCAATATTCAAATCCCCATAAGCCTAGACTCTTATATGTGGAACCACGAAGTAACTTATGGTGACCCAAGAAGTGCTATGAAAAATGCTAAGGCCTTTGTAGTTCAAAAGGGAGAACGGTTGAAGATAGACTTCAATACTCAGCCCAATGAAGAGACGGTTGGTTCTCATTTATGGATGGAGTCACATGATAGAGGAATAAAACAAGACTTAATAGACAACTCGTATGTAAAGGTAACTAATGAAACGGGAGAGTACATATACTCCATATATGCAACATGGGATGAAGGTACAGTTTCTTATGCGATAAAAGTGAAGGTAGAATAGGAATCTAATCTTTTTAGCATTAAGGCTCGAATTTAGTACTAGGAAGGTGTATTGAAACAGTACAAGAAATTAATCTATATTGTCACTGGAATTTTGATTGTTGGAGTTATAGTAATGACACTTTTGGATGTTAATCAAAACAAGATAGTAAATACGTCATTCAATGAAGTGATTACTGATATTATGCAAGAACGAGAAATTACAAGTATTGTTCTTTCGGAAATAGGTGGAGAGAATTTAGACATGCTTGTAGATGATAAGGAGGAAATAGATAAAATTCTTGGGCTTTATTCTAAAATGAAATTGAGAAAAATCGAAGGTCCTAAATTTAGAGATAAAGTTGTAGTTCAGCTAGATATAAGAACCGAGTCTGAAGTTGACGTGATATTTTCACTGCGCGTAACAGACAACGGTTATGTTGATGTATACGAATATGTAAAAAATGAAGGTCATGCATATCAAATTACGAATGATTTTGATTTTGAATCACTTTATCAATTATTACAACAGCAGGGAGAATTCTTGGCAAAAATAGAGACGCCATAAGGCATCTCTATTTTTATGATCTAATTAACGTTTACCCATTGGCCATGATTCAACTATTGAAGCATGACAAGAAGGAGGGGAAAAAACGTGGCTATCTAGGGCCCTAAAAAAATCCCCCCGAGCACCATATACAATGGGAAAGAAAATGCGAGCAATCCGTTCAATAGCAGCAGCACGAAAGAGGATTTCGTTTTATTCTTCGCCACTAGAAGAGCTTGCAAAGCAGCCATAGCGCCCACAACTCCAACGATGATGGAACCGCCATAAGCGAAGAATTTATAGTCATCCCACTGTAAAGAATGGGTCATCGTTGCTATACCGAGAAGGCTCACACCTATCAGAAAAGCAAGTGCGGCAAACAAGCGATAATTTCTAGTTACTGTTTGGGTCATCGTAGACCTCCTTACTAAATAAAAGTAGACTGTAATGGGCAAGATGGATTCATGATCAATCGGTTAGTTCGTTTAGGTTACATACTATGAGAGTAAAGCTAAGGAGCATAACATGAGTATAGGGGCGTTTTCCGTAAGTTTAGCCGTTAAAGATATTCAGCAATCTAATGTGACGGAGCGTTATCAGGGGAGAGTCCTTGGAACGCTCCGTTTTATATTATGGAAGCTTTATTTTTATAGCAGGGCGCACGCCGTAACAAGCTAAGTTGACGTTCCCATAACTGCGGATGCTGCTGCGGGTCCCGACAAAGTACGCACGCGAAGAGCGATTAGGTTGAGTTCTCAGCCACCACCATGAACAGCCTAATTGTTCGCCATGTTCGCTTATATAGTTATCCCCGACGGTTTTATCGTACACGTACAAGTTACATCCGTCGTTCTTCTTTATTTTGGAAAATACTGTTCCTATTGTACCACGTTTCGCACGTAAAGTATCTTCACTAAGTTTATCAGTCAATTCTTGCGCCTCTGGAACACTGAGTAAAAACACTTTGTCTTCTGTATCTGGGCTATCCTCTCCGTTGTCGGTACAAAGTGTAGTCTTGATGTACTTTTTCTCAGAGTCATCGAATGCAGCGTGATAGAACTCATCGTTTAGCCATTTTCGCACATCGGAGTCGCGCCATGTAATATCTACATTTTCAGCATAATAGCGCTTGGTATCCAAAATATACTCGCTAAGAAGAAATAGCTCTCCCTCTGTGTGCTGCAGCACTCGCCATTGTATTGGCGTTCTGTCTGATTCGTCTGCTGTGTGCGGATAAGTGCCGAACGTAATAATTGCACCGGGCTTCGCGTTCTTAAGTGGTGCAGTAATTAGATGATCCTTTTCCAAAGAGATGACCTCCTTATTGTTTTAATTTAATCGTACAACATGTATGCAAGTGCTAAGATGGCGACCGCCGGAGCTTGGTTCCTCTAACTGTTACATTAGAAAGTTTATCAATGTGCATGAATGTTTTTCTAAAAGGTTTATGTGTAGATAGCTCGTATATGTACAGCGTCAATCATTCTAACTGACTATGTCCCTCTGTATACTGTTAAAAAAGCTGATATGGAGTTGAACCGCATGGTCATTACACCCCATATACCGAACTTGCCTTATGTAGAGAAGAATGGGATCAAGTACTTCACCTTAGTGGCTGAGCCTGTGAAGAGTGAGATTCTTCCGGGAATTTATATGAATGCTTGGGGCTACAATGGAATCTCCCCGGGTCCTACGATTTGTGTGTATCCCGATGATTATGTATGTATTCGCGTATATAATAAGCTGCCCCAGCCTACGAGTGTGCACTGGCACGGGTTAGACGTGCCTAATGTGATGGATGGAGTGCCTGATATTGAGCCGTCTCCACGCATAGAGCCTGGTCAGTATTTTGACTACCACTTCAAGATTACGAATCCTCCTGGGACCCATATGTATCACGCTCATTATAATACGGTCATGCAGGATATGATGGGGCTGGAAGGGGGATTGATTATCCTCGATCCTTGCGAGTCGAAGTATGACGTGCAGCGCGATTATTACTTGATGTTAGGCGCATTTGCATTAAAAAATATGGAGATGGGAGTTCTCCAACCCGGCGTCTACGATATTAATCCATTCGCTCATAATTCGAATTTTTTTACGTTGAACGGAAGGTGTTTTCCATATACGGAAGCGCTGCCCGTTGCAAAAGGGGAACGTGTGCGGATTCGATTCGGCAATATTGGTATGATGAATCATCCGATGCATTTCCATGGGCATCAATTTAGGGAGACGGCTGTGGATGGGAACTCGATTCCACATGCCAATCAGCTTATTAAAAATACGATACTTGTATCTTCAGGTACGACAAGGGATATCGAATTTATCGCCAATAATCCGGGGCGATGGCCGCTGCATTGTCATTTTCCACATCATGTGAGCAATAATATGACTTTGCCGCTTGGAGGGATGACGACGGCAGTTGTGTACGAGTAAGGAGTGTAGGTTATTTTTGGTGGGAGGGAAATATAAAAGAAGCAGGCTCCTTTTTTAAGGTAGCCTGCTCTTTGTCATTGTTACATATGTATGATTCATAAGTATCAACTACAACAGATAGCTACGAGTAAGTAAGCGGTGCATAGCAATATTCGCATGATTTGCTTTCACCCGGCTTAAGGGTAGCTGGTGCGCCACAGCTTGCGCATGCTATCGTTTTTGGTTTATTGCTCTTTCGTGCAGACTTCGGTTTGGTATTGCTCGTTGATTGACCTGAACCGTAGTTTACGTTAATCGAAATATTTCCTTCCGAAATGTTAATGGAGCTGTTTGGCCCTTGCCCAAATGCCTGTTCGAATATTTCTTCAAACGGTTCATGTAGTTCCTCTTCTTCATTTGGTTCAGAGAACGATTCTTGATGTTGATGGTCGTGTTTGTATTCTTGCTTCTGTTCTGGCTCTCGCAATGGAATGACTTGAGAAGCGAGAGAGTCAATCTGTAGATCGGGCAGCATGCCTAAATAACTCATTCTCTCCAATTCATTCGTTACGCGTGGCACGTTCATACTTACGCTCTGTGCTAGGTGTGGGATGGAGGTTATCCCTTGTTCATGAATATATAAATGATATAAATGGTAGCGAGTGCTGAGTTCTTTCTTAATCCGCCTTCCTACTGTAATACAAATAAGACCAGGTAGGAGAAAGGGAATAGTTAGAAAGAATAGCACAAAGAGTCCAGGATATCGGCCATCGGCCGTTTCGGTAAAAAATACTATAGAAAATAAAGCGAAAATAAAGAAAAAGATCCCTGCCACAATATTAAGATCAGATGCTTTCTGATAGGTATAATTCCTGTGCTTAATGGCTCGTAAAGCTAAAAGAAGTAGACCTACTGGGAAAAAGATAATTAAGAAAAAGATAACGATACCATTGCTAATAGATGGTTTACCGCTAGCATATGAGACATTCATAACGAGTTCTCCTTTAATCATGTTTCGTTCTATATTGTTAAATCTTACATCTGTTATCACTATTTTCATTATACTATTTTCTATTTTTTTTGGGGAGTAGGTAATGGGAGTTTTGTCCTATTCCTAATTGAATATTGTTAATCGTTGCTTTAGTATGAAAGTATTACTATATACCGACGGAGGCATATATATGGGGATAATAAAAGCGGCGGTACATGCAGTTAAAGGTGGATTAGCGGATCAGTGGCAGGAAGTCATAGAGCCTCACAATATGGGAAATACGACGGTGATGACAGCTGGTGTAAAAGTAAGGACGAAAGATGCTCGCAATGGAAATAGGAGTGGGACAGACGGAACGGTGTCTAACGGTTCTGTTATACATGTGTATCCGAATCAGATGATGCTGCTAGTCGATGGAGGAAGGGTTATCGATTACTCTGCTGAACCGGGATACTATACGGTGGATCATGCAACGATGCCGTCGTTATTTAATGGTGAGTTTGCAGAAACATTAGCAGAAACGTTTAGTCGGATTAAGTTCGGGGGAGTCCCTTCGCGTGCGCAGAAAGTATATTATATCAATCTGCAAGAGATTCGAGGAATTAAGTTCGGTACTCGTAATCCGATTAATTACTTTGATGAATTCTATAACGCAGAACTGTTCTTGCGTGCCTACGGATCGTATTCGCTTAAAATTGTAGATCCATTTACTTTCTTTGCAGAAGTGATTCCGAGAAATAGTGACCAAGTAGATATTCTTGATATTCATAGGCAGTATTCAGCAGAATTTATGACCGCGCTTCAATCGGCCATTAACCGATTGTCTGCTGAAAACGTTCGTATTTCTCATGTAGCCTCTAAGGGGCTGGAGCTCTCCAAACATATGTCGACTGTATTAGCTGAAGATTGGAACCTTAGACGAGGCATTCAAATCCAATCTGTCGGAATTGAAAGCATCTCTTATAATGAAGAGTCTCAATCACTCATTAACTTGAGGAATAAGGGAGCTATGCTGAAAGATTCGATGATACGAGAAGGCTACGTTCAGGGAGCGGCAGCTCGTGGCTTAGAAGCAGCGGGATCGAATGCGAGCGGAGCGATGAACGGCTTTGTGGGACTCGGCATGGGGATGCAGGGAGTGGGCGAGGTTGCGAGGACATTCTCGGATACGAATCGTGAACAATTTCATGCTGAGACTCAAGGAATTAGAAATGGCAAGGACGTGGCGCATAACGCCTATACTACCTCTAATTCTAACGCTACAGCGAATGTGGAGCCTTGGAACTGTGGATGTGGTCAAGCGAACAGTGGTCGTTTTTGTATGGAATGTGGTCAAGCTAAGCCTGCTGCCATGTCTGCGGAATGGAACTGTAGTTGCGGTCAGGACAATACGGGCAAGTTCTGTACAGAATGTGGATCGAAGCGTCCAGAAAGTCCGGTTACTATCAAATGCGATAAGTGTGGCTTTATGCCTCCGAACGGAGCGAGCTTAAAGTTTTGTCAGGAATGTGGAGATCCTTTTAATGAAGAGGATCAGTTGTAGCATATAAGTGATGCGCAAGGGCTGGAGCAGCAGCTTTTGCGCATTTTTTTGTTTCTATTTACCAGACACTCCACGTAACACGGGTGAGAGTTCTAGTCCATGACTCTTAGCGATGACTTCTTCAATGAAACAGTGTAAGAAAAGACAACCAATCGCAACATTGTGTGTCTGGTTGTCTTTATTGTATAATCCCTGATCTATCCTACATTACTAATGAGTATAAGCAGCAAAATTACAAGGACTGAAAGGTATAGAAACGGTTTCTTGTTCTTTTTTTGTCGAGCGATCCAGATGCCATAAGAAAATATAAGTGCAGTGCTAGAATAAGCTAACAAAAAATGCAATCCTTCAGGGGAAAAGATAAAACTAAAGTTGTTAATAGAAAAATAGCCCATTGTAAATGGCACTATTGATACAGGGATGATCCCGATGAATAGAAAGGTCACTGTTTGTGACCAGAAATTATATTTCCTCAATAAGTGAAGGACCACTACAGCTGTAGCATAAAGGAATACTCCGACTGTAAAAAAGGCAGGTGCAGTCCAAGTTATTATTTTCCCGAAGCCTTCAGTAATTTTGCCATCGTACATCAATAGATATGATATATAAACAAATATTCCTGTTAAATAGCTAGTTATAGCTACCCAAACATAAAACATGTCCGAACGTTTCATATAACAGATCTCCTGTGATTGAGTAGTTACTTTAAGTAAATTGCTATTTTTTAATATGAGCAATTATTCACTTACTTAATCGACTATACGCTGATTTGATATATAAGTTTTGAATTTCGTTTCACAAATAGGTACGGAACCTATTATTTAATAATTGATTAGGGTTGTTTATTCAGTCTGCTAGATCACTTATATAGTAAGCACCGAAAGTACGGTGCAACGATAGGGAGGGATCTTGTATGGCAATTCTACTTAATGACGCAACCAAAACACCGAGAACACCGAGTTGGGCGCCAAAGGGCAATAGTACGGTATTTAAAGGTGGCGGTTATGTATTTTATTCGGATAACCCCGAAGCGGTAGATTCGACTGACTTGGCTGACGCGGGAAAATGGTTAAACCGTGACACGGTCACAGGAGCGGGACTCGTGTATGTATGGCATCATAACAAGACAGGCATTGCCATTAAGCATGCCTTGTCTATATACAACCCGAACAACTTTGCGATAAAAGTAACTTCCAGCAATAATGGCAGATCGAATCATGCGGGTAATCCGGATTCAAGTGCTTGGAAAGATTATTTCTCGGGCGCAGGTGCGACCTCTATTGTCATCAACCCTCTATCTTGGGGGACGATGTTCCAAGCGACGATTGCGGCTGGCAATAACTTCGGAATTGTGGCTCGTACAAATGTAACAAATAACAGCACTGGGGCAGCCGCATCAGCCGTATTTTATGACTTGGCTTGGAATACAAACTCCTCAAGTGCGACTGCGTTTGCGAAAAATAAAGGTACTGAAATGAGACGAGGTCAAGGTCGCACGTATTACAATACGATTAATTTTGATACTCTTGCACCGACTACTACGAATGGCGTGGCTTACCGAATTTGTGGATCGACCGCTTATCCAGGTGTTTTCGGTACGGATGATATTCCATTGATCACCGACCCAGCGCCAACGATTCCGGGACAGAATCAAAATGTAACAGGTCTGCTGGATGGCGGCTACGGACAGCAAATGTCCGTTACGATGAAAATTCAAAATACGACTGCAACAGCTCGGAAGTTTAGAGTGTTTATGGGTCGGACGACTGGATTCTACTCCTTCCCATTTGTGAATATGGCGGGTACTTCGGTCTATCACAATTGGGTTGGCGGCGGCAGCTATGTAGATATGATTGAGACGGCCAGTCTCGCGCCTGGCGCTACTGAAACAATCTCGTTCTTCTTGGTCATACCAGCCATTTCGACGACTCCGTTCGTAGTGGGCGCTCGGACGATTTGATAGCTGGATATAGTTAGGGCGAGTGTGGCATAGAGGGCGAAAGCCCTCTATTTGCTCAAAAGAGCTACGTACTTTTTGGAGAAAAATAAAGAAGGACAATGGAAAGTAACAGACATCGATTAATGTATATTTTCGCTTGCTATTATAGAAAGAAGAACGAAGAAAATGGTGCGGTTTAGGAGATTTTATGGTATACTAATAAAGTAAGTCATGAAGGAGTTGATCCGGTTGGGTCCTTTTTTTTGCTTATAAAACAGAACAAATGTTCTTATTTAGGTTGTTTTTATCGTCATGCTGCTCACTTTATTAGGAAAGAAAATGAAGGAGGTATGTGGATGCTAAATGATGACCAGCGGAACCGATTTCTCACATTTACTAGAAAGAATCAAGTCCTTTTTGATGACCGCGTTATGCAAGAGTTTTTCTCTCATGAACCTAATATTGAGCTGTTATTACTTACACTGGAAGGAGATTGTGTTAGCAAGCAGCAGTTGGAGAACAATTTCCGCAAACACTTCTTCCGCATTCGTTTCGTTAAATATTTGGTTTCCACGATTAAGTTCTGTGCGATTGATCAGTTCCGAGCCAACCAACGAAATGATACGCGCCATCCGCTTATTTTTGACCAACCTACAAGGGAAGACCAATCCACTGCTACGCTAGGCGAATTGCTCTCTGCACAAGTTGAACCAGCCACGAACTCACTGATCTCAGACCCGCAGCAATTTATAGAAAATATCTCAAATGAGACACTAGAATGCGCTTATTCCCAACTCACTCCACACCAGAAGGTAGTCATTACACTAGGTTACGGTATGTCCTATCGAGACAACGAGATCGCTAAGCTGCTGGGCGTTTCTCCACAAGCCGTCGGTAAATCTCGCAATTCTGCCCTCAAGAAAATGCGAGCATCGATATTAAATAAGGAGGTGATATAAGATGGATAATCAATCCTTTTTTCCTTCCGATCTGCTATCCGCTATAAGTCAAGTTGGATTTCCTATCGTGTTGACGGGATATTTGCTGCTGCGCTTTGAGAAGAAACTAGATATTCTCACAGAAACGATTAAGGATTTATCAGACGTTGTCTCTGCCCAAAAGGAGGATGATGCAAAACGTGGACGATGAATTGTTCGATTTAGTAGAACTTGCACATCGCGGTGATAAAGATGCATTGATGTCTATTATTCATCTTTTCACACCTGTCATTCATTCTGTCCGCTGTAAGACCAAGTACGATAGGCAGGATGATCTGGCTCAGAGTATTATTGAGATCGTCATCAAGAAAATTATGTCTTACGATCTGACAAACACGTTGGATTTCACATCATTTTGCAAATTACGAACGCACACATCGCGCATACAAATAAAAAGTTGTAAGGCTCAGGATGGTTGATTAGCCGTCCTGCTTGTTGGAAGTGGAGATAGAAACGAGGGTGATTCGAATGAAGCATGTATAGAAGCCTTAGGGGGCCCCGAGGCTTCTTTATTGTGCTTCCGATTGGGGGTCATTTCGCGTAGGATACAGATCATATGATATTTCATCGATGTAGGGATGAACGATTAATTGGGTGCCGTCTTGTTTTTGATACACATAGACGACCCCGATACTTTGTTCTTCGATAATTTCCAACCGGGAGCATGTTTTATGCTGTGAAAGGAAGAGGGATGCCCTTAAGACCATTTTAATGACTTATAGGACATCCTCTTATTCATCTTATTTTCGCAGCAAAGTTTAAAAAATAGTTAGCGCAGCGCCTCAACCATGCTGTGGCCAAATGCTTTTGCACCGTCTGGACCATCGCTCGTAATAATATCGTTGTGCGCAACGACATGCTCGGATACATATTCGACATTGTTATTTTTCAATGCGTTAGTCATTACATCGACGGGATAACAAGTAGCTGTTCGTCCAGCAAGCAAGCCTGTTTCCGCGACAGAGACAGAACCAGCGCAAATACCTGCTACAAGTATTTGCTGCTCATGGGCTTGTTTTAAATAAGAAATGAGCGCTTCATTGCCCCAAAGATGATCGATCGTACCAGAACCGCCGATGACCGCCACAGCGTCATATTGGTTAACGTCCGTATTGGAGAAGACCACTTCTGAGTTGGCTTTTCCTTTATGGTCGCCTGTAATTTCACCAACTACTGTGCTTGCGATCGTGACTTCTACGCCTGCTTGCTCCAATATTTCCTTTGGGTGAAAACATTCATCTTCATTAAAACGCTCGGGTGGTATAATAAACAATACTTTTTTATTCATGTGTAATTCCTCCTAGGTGTGAATGAATGGTTGTAAGATTACTTACACTGTAACGTCGATTTCCTAAACTGTGAAGAATGCACTATTTTGTGCGGAAGTTACCTGAAGGTTACTTTTGCGTAGGACAAGGAGTTAACGAGTGTCGATGTCAGATACATTACGAGAAGATATTAAACAGAAAATAGTAAACGGAGATTTTAACTGTGAAAAAGAATTAACGTTATCCATTTTGAGCGGCAAATGGAAGGTCGTTATTTTGTGGCATTTGGGTGTAGAGGGAGCTCATCGCTTTAGTGACTTGCAGAAGCTATTCCCGAAAATATCACATAAAATATTAACGAATCAGCTGCGTGAGCTGATTGAAGATGGGATCGTTCATCGTGAGGTGTACCCTGAATCTCCGCCGAAAGTCGAGTATTCGATGACAAAGCTTGGCATGACCATTTTGCCTATCGTTGAAATGATGTATGACTGGGGCAAGAAGCGGATGAGCGAGATTAAGCGAGAAATCGGTAGTCCTGAAAGCGAATAGGCCACATAAAAAAGATAGAACATGTCTCGCACTACCGAAGTGGAGCAGGACATGTTCTTTGTGTTTTGTTTATTCTTCTTCCTCATCAAATAAAATGACATCCAGCGTTGTGGTTGAGAGGGCAGTTATGGTGAAAGGGAGGAGTCTTGTTCGTTTGTCGGGGTACGAGAATTGAGCGGTGTATGTCCCTGGATCGAGACCAAATACCCCGTACTGGCCTTGTTCGTTCGTAATAACGGTACGAAGCGGGAGTCGGTCTGCCGTGAAAATGACAACGAGTGCGCGGAATAACGGGCGGAATTGTTCATCACGAACAATCCCAACTAGGTTGCCTGGCAGAGAACTAAGGGAAAAGTCTGTATTGAGAAGTTGACCTGCTAGTAGAACAACTCGTTGCACTTGAGAACCGAATCCAGGTGCGGTTACGGTAATGAAGTATGTTCCCGGCCGTAAGCTGCCGATTCGGAATCGACCTTCGCCGTCAGTTAATCCGATAGCTGTCACCATATGGTTCTCGTTCAGTATTTGGATAATAGCGCCTACGATTGGATTATTCGCTTCTCGATCGACGACTCGCCCTGTTACGATAGCTGGATTTGGTAGAAGTGTGAAGTTAAGGGTTAGCTGCTGATTGGGACTCAAGTCAACAGACTGCTCTTCAAATTGTAGGTTGGGCAGCTGCGCATATATAGTTACCTCTCCAGGTACAGCATTATTGACGAGGTAGGTAGCGCCGGGGAGCGTTTGAACCTCACGAACGACCGTATTGTTAGCATCTATCACCCGTACGATTCCGTTCTGATTCTCATCTACGACATTAGGTGGAGTTGGTGGGACAGGCACGGTAGGCCGCACTGTTCCTTGAATGATAGGCGGGTTCGCTTGAAGGACAACATCGAGCTGAACGCGTTCGCCAATGCCTATGAGGACGGATGTTGTATAGGCCGAGAAGTTAGGGGCAGTAAAGGACAGTGTGTAATTTCCAGCAGGAAGATTGGTAAGGCGGTACGTTCCGTCTGGTCCTGTTGTAACTGTTGCCACAGGGTCACCGAACACGTTGAAGATACGGAGTGATACGATCGTTCCCGGCACAGGAAGGGCTAATGGACTGCGTACCGTTCCTGCAATTTCCCCCGGCAAGGCTGTTAGGGCGAAGCTGAGTCTCGTATTCGTGCCAGATGCTACGGTAAAGCTGCCAGACTGTGAGGCGTAGCCTTGTTGAGACGCAACTGCTTTGTACGTTCCTGGTGATAATCCTTCTGCTAAATACTGTCCAATGGAGTCTGTTAAATGTGTGGATAGAAGTGTGTTGCGCGAATCGAAAATTTGGATAGCGGCTCCCTCTAAAGTGTCGCCAGTCGCTAGATCCGTTACAATGCCAAATACCCCGCCTGCATTTTGCTGCAAAATAAAATTCACCGTTTGTGACTCTCCGGCTGGAAGCTGGATTGCTTGAGATTTCTCGCCATAGCCGATATGTTCACAGGTGACTGCTCCTGTACCGGGTTGCAAGTTCGGAAATTGATAGGTGCCCTCCTGTCCCGTTAATACAGAGGTAACAATCTCTCCCGTTTCCATTTTAAAGGCGACGGTAGTGCCACTTAGTGGTTGATTAGTCGTAGCATCGAATACATTTCCGCTTACAGTAGATACAAGAGTACTCAGTGTAATGGTAAGGGGGAGAGTTTGCCCTGAGATCACCTGAAGGGGAACGACCGTAGCGGCAAAGCCTGGTGCATTTACGCTCACTTGATAATTTCCAGTAGGTAGATCCTGTACCGTGAATGTTCCGTTGCTATTCGCGACAATAGTCTCGAACAAGGCACCCTTCTCGTCATAGATTCGAATATTGATACTGTTTCCGGTAACAGGAGTACCAGAGGTTGTTAAGACATTTCCATCTATACGTGCAAAGGAAGGGTCTAACAAGATGTTAGCTGTCGTATTGACCCCACTTTGAATAATCTCACCAAGCTCCTGCGTTGAGTAACCATTAGCACGTATGATAAGAGAATAAGAACCAGCCGGCAGATCAACAAAGGTAAAGTTGCCGAAAATACTCGTAACAGTCGCTTCTAGCAGGACGCCTTGGGCATCCGGCGTACGGATACTAATACTCGCACCGCTGATAATTTCGCCTGTTACACGGTCTCGCACATTGCCGCTAATGGAACCGGGATTAGGAGTGAGGACAAAGTTCACATTAGTGAGTGAAGCGCCTGGTGTGAGAGCAACCCCATCTACAAGTGTTGAAAAGTTAGGAGCCGATATGACGACGGAGTGATTGCCTGGAGGGAGATTGGTAATCACATAGTTTCCAGAAATATTAGGAAGTCCGAGTGCAAGTATATTTTCATTGCTATCGAGCGCGCGCAGTTGGGCATTTATAATTGGTGTTCCGTCTGTACTTGTAATTGTACCGCTGAACTGAGCAGGATTAGGCAGCAGCGTAATATTCAATTCAGTGGTTGCATTGGATGTAACAAATGCTCCAGCAGTAGATACAGCATAATCAGGTGCGGAAGCAGCGATCTCATAATTACCAGATGCCAGATTGCTGAATGCATAGCGTCCAATTTCATCCGTTGCTACGACAGCGATAAAGATATGGTTGCTATTGTACAGTTTCACAATTGTATTCGGAACATTGGGAGTAATGAATCCGGTAATGGTTCCTGGTTGAGGGAGCAAACCAATGGCTGTTGGTGTTGTAAGCCCTGGTTGAACGACAACTCCTACTGTATTTGTCTGATAGTTATCTGTACTTGCAGTAACGGTATATTGATCGGGTGTAAGACTGGAGAAAGTGAACTGTCCGTTGCTATCCGTAACGGTGACAGATAGCCGGAAGCCGTTCGCATTGACGACTTTTACAAGCGCACCGGCTAAGGGCGAATTCGTCTGATTATCGAACACGCTGCCTGTTACACTGCCTGGATCCGGATTAAGTCCGATCGTAATCGGTGTCGTTGCATTGGGGAGTACTACAACATTAGCACCGTCGATTTGGAAGCCGTCTGCTGTCACCGCGATCGTATACGTGGCAGGTAAGAGGCCTGGACTAAGGAAGTTGCCATTGGCATCCGTATATAGGGTGGATACAACCGTTCCATTTTGATCGGACAGACGTATTTCCACCGCAGCACCGCTAATAGGTAGCTGGTTCTGAATGGAAATAATCTGACCTGAGATAAATCCAGGCTGTGATTGCAGCGTGATGGAGCATTCTGTGTTCGTATCGGCTATTACGGTAACGCTGCAAAGGCCATTTTGATATCCGTCAGCGGTTACCGCTATGACATATGTGCCTGGAGATAAAGACGGAACCGAATAGCTGCCGTTGATGTTGCTAATTACCCGAGTAATAACGGGGCCGCCTCCTGTGTTGCTGCGGACGGTAATTACTGCACTTGGGATTGGATTTCCAAATGAGTCTGTGATTATACCACTTACGGAGCCGACTAATGGCTGCAATGCGGCACTTGCTGTCGCAATTTGGTGAGGGAGGACGATGGCGCCTAAGGTTGCTGTTCCATATCCTGTGGTGCTGAATGCTGTTTGATAATTGCCTGGTCCCACATTGCTAATAAAGTATGCCCCGCTGCTATCGGTCGTCGTGGAAAATACAAGCAGGTCATTGAGCAAAATTCGCACAGATGCATCTGGCAATGGTTGTGTTGAGATCGCATCGGTGATAACACCTTGGATGGAGCCTGCCAGTGGGCTCAATATGGCGCTGACAGGGGTAGACAGCCCCGACTGGACGATGGCGCCTATCGTTTGACTGGCATAGCCTTGACCACTAAACGATACGGAATAGGTTCCTGGTGGCAGGATGAAGTCTATTGCGAAGTTTCCAGATGCATCTGTATTGGCAGTTGCTAGCGTAAGTCCTAGGCTATTCACGATGCGAATGCTGATACCAGCTAATGCTTCCCCTAAGCTATCTGTTACGGTCCCAGTCAGTGCACCTGGATTAGCTTGTAATTGAGTATTCAGCTGCATATCTGAACCTGGGCTGACGGTTACGCCTAACAATTGCACACCATAATTCGTTGCAGTAAATCGAACTCTATCATTGCCAGCAGCCAAGCCAGCAACCGCGTATGCGCCATTCGCATCCGTAACCGTTGTCGCGAAAACGAGTCGATTCGCTCCGAGTATTTCTACTAACGTTCCGGGAATAGGCAGTCCCGTATCGGCATCTGTGACGAGACCGGATAAGCTGCCTGGATTCGGCTGTAGGATAAAGTTAACGGTATCTGTCTGTCCTCGTCCTAGATTTTCGGAGACAACTTTGCTTTGATAGCTGTTAAGAGAAGCAGACAATGTATAAAAGTCAGGCAGCAGGTTAGAGAGCATATATTGTCCATTTGCATCTGTTGTGGCAGTTGCGACCGTGTGAGCGAGGGCGTCCTTCAACAGGAGAGTAGCCCCAGCTAAAGGAACATTATTGCTGTCGGTGACCGTTCCTTGCACAGCAGCGGGAAGTGGCTGTAGAAATACGGTGGTTACTGTTCCTTGACCAGCTGTAATGGTCACACTCGTATCCGTTATGGAGTAGCCTGCGCCTGAGGCATCAGCCCTTAATGTGTACGTTCCCGGAGGCAATTCGGAGAAGCCGTAGGCACCCCCTATGTCTGATGTGGTCGTACGAATCACATTGAGCGCCGCATCTAGTAAGTTTATTGCAACACCTTGAATGGGCAAGCCAGTTGAGCGATCCAGTACAGTCCCAGAAGCAGAGCCCGTTGTTGGTGAAATGACTGCGTTGATGGTTACTGCCGTACTTCCACTGTTTATAGGTGTGCCGCTGAACGAATCGACACCAGTTGTTGTTGCTCGATTAAGTGTTCTTACCCCACCGTTTACCGTCGTGAACTGACCGCTAATTTGGATAGGCAGCGTGACGGACGCTCCTGCGGCCAAGTTGCCAATAATCCAAGTAATTGTTTTATTGAGTGCATTATAGGTGGCCATTGTGTTACCGGGAGCAACAAATGTCACGCTAACTGCCTGCTCCAGTTCAATGTTACTGGAGGCAAACACTAGATTAGCTGTACTTTTACCCGTGTTCGTTACGGTAAGCGATTCCTGCCATGTGGAAACAGTGCCAACGGCAACCGAAGTTGGGCCTGATGTAAGAGTTTTGGAAATCGATAAGGAAGCTCGGACGTCTGTTGAGGAGGCAGGAGTAGGGTTGCTGAATGCCTGACTGAACGTGAAGCCCTGTGCTTCAAGCGTATCTTTGTTGAAGTTGTTGTTGTTCGTTGCTGTGAAGAAGAGCAGGCGTATAGGGGTAGTAGCGGTTATGCCGAGTGTGTTGAAGAAAAGGGTGGCAGGTACGAAATAATCGAGGAAATAATCAGGGTTGCCGCTAAAGTTAGAGCCATCCCCAGTTAGCCGTGCACGAACGATATCGTAGTTGATAATGGGCAGGCTCACATTTGGAGAACCTCTTCCATCTGTTCCTTCGGCAGGGTCGTTCCACGAATTGTTCGCCTTGATCGTGTTCTGGACGAGATCAAGTGTCGTTCGCAGGCCGTTGACCGCGATGAGCCATTCATACGTAGCTGGATTATTATCCGTATCGAACAAAAATCCCCATGCGAAGTTACTAAAGCCCGTCTTTTGTCGCGGATCCCCGTTCAGTCGCATTCGGAAGTATATATTTGTGCCGTCATAGGCCATATATACAGCCGGAAAGGCATCACTTCCTACGATATCGGTATCAATGGGATTTATATCGCCCGCAGGATCGATGAGCGGTGTTGTTCCTCGCAGCAGAGGGCTGAATTGGGAGTCACTTGGAAATGTAACCAACAGCGTTCATCCTTTCTCCTTGAGATATACCTCTATGCCTTGTCAATCGGGCATCTGAACTAAGCATGTCTGCCTAGCTGTACAACTATCCCTATAGCATATGGCTAGAAGTATCGAAGGAAAGTGGCAGTTGACCGAATGCTAACACACATTTTGTATCTCTACTTTTTTCTATATTCCTCAAACGATTATGTAAGTAAATAGACGATAATAAAAAAGGTCATACACAGCTTCTTGCTTTTCCTTTTATGTGGGGTCCAATATCGGCAGGAGAGACTAGGGCAACTAGAATAAGCTAGCAAAAATAAAATCCCTACTTGAGAGAATACAAATCATATCGTAGTGGTAGCTATGAAATGCCTCTTGAATGAGAACATGAAGAACAGGAAGAACATGAAGAAAAGCCTAACCTGACTTGCTGCCTGGCTAGGCTTTTTGTGTACTTTCTTTGTGCATTTTTCAATAGGAAGCTGCTAACGAACGCTATTGGCGTTATTTTCGCGGAATTAGCCCTATTTGAATGCTAACGATCGTTATGGCGCTTATTGCGACGATATTGATGAAGAATAGTGCTATATCTGACAAATAGGCTCGCTGGCAACCTTTAGATTTGAAAATAAGCAAATTTGCACCGAATAGCCTCAATGGCAATCGTTGGCGTCATGCGGTTGAGCACACGATAGAGCTGCTGCCCCCTGAACACTTCACATATGGTTAACGAATAGAAACATATGGCTAATCAACAGGGCCGATTTTCAGCAGCTGCTTGAATTGAGCTGTTAGTATTGGCACGACTTCGAATAGGTCACCAACTATGCCGTAGTCGGCAATCTGGAAGATGGGAGCATCAGGGTCTTTGTTAATAGCTATAATTACCCTTGATTGGCTCATCCCTGCGACATGCTGTATCGCGCCGCTAATGCCGCAGGCGATATAAAGCTCTGGGGTGACGACTTTACCCGTCTGCCCGATTTGCAGTGCATAGTCGCAGTAGCCCGCATCGCAGGCACCGCGAGATGCGCCAACTGCGCCATTCAGTACTTCGGCCAGCTCTTCGAGCGGCTTGAAGCCTGCTGCACTTTTGACGCCGCGTCCACCGGAGATGACGATCTTCGCTTCGCTTAGATCGACACGCCCTGCTGCTTGAGTGACGACATCCCGGATGACGGTGCGAAGTGTCGGTGCCGGGTAGGCTATGTTCTCTACAGGCGCGGTGCGACCTGCTTCATAAGTAGGGAGCGGGAAATTGTTTGGTCGGATGGTGACGACGGACGAAGAAGAGAAGAATGTCCGCTGCTCGAATGCTTTGCCGGCGTAAATAGGGCGCGTGTATAACAGGCTGCCACTTGCAGCATCGATATCTATGGCGATGATGTCGGAGATTTGCCCTGCTTGCAGGGAAGCAGCGGATAGCGGAGCAAGGTCTTTACCGATGGAGGTGTGGCCGAGAAAGATGGCCTTCGGCTGGGCAGCTTGGATGACCGCTTGCAGCGAAGCATCATAAGCTTCGGCGTTATAGTGTGTAAGGTCGTCATGTTCGACGACATAGACATGATCTGCTCCATACGCAGCGAGATCATTCGCGAAGCGGGATACATTACTTCCAATAAGCACAGATGCAACTGTTGAGCCTGCTTCTGAAGCTTGCCTTGCGGCAGCTATCAGCTCAAATGACACTTGCCGCAAGGAGCCTCCTTTTACTTCAGCTATCGCCAGATATATCGTAGTCATGTCTCCATGCCTCCTTATCATTAAGTGAACAGCTTGGCTTCTGTCTGCAACAGCTCAATAAGCTGCTGGGTCTGCTCTGATGGAGTGCCTGATAACCGCTTGCCAGCTTGGCGAGGCGGAGGGCTGAACACTGCAACGCGAGCAGTTAGCGGCTCTTGGCTAGCCGAAACGATGCTAGGTGAGTCGAAGTCAGCAAGCGATAGCTGCTGGAAAGGTTTGCGTTTGGCTTTCATAATGCCTTGCAGTGATGGATAACGCGGCTCATTCAGTCCTTGTTGAGCGGTAAACAAAGCAGGTAAGGCTACTGTAAGGCGCTCGGTATCCCCTTCGGCATCACGTTCTACTTCTGCTTGCCTATCTTGAATGACGAGCTTCGTAATCGACCCGACATGAGGGATACCAAGAAGTTTCGCGAGCCGGATGGCGACCTGCCCACTTCCGTTGTCGACCGAAAAATTACCGCCGAGAATGAGATCATACGCTTGTTGGCCCACATGGGCATACAGTATTTGCGCAACTGTATGCTCATCAAGAGCAGCGCCTCCATCGTCAATGAGTACGGCATCGTCTGCGCCCATCGCTAACGCGGTGCGAAGCGCTTCAGCGGCTCGTTCTGGGCCGATTGCGATAACCGTCACTCTACCCCCATGCTCATCACGAAGCTGGATCGCTTGTTCTACTGCGTATTCATCATAGGGATTCAGTACGAATTTAACCCCATCCTCGGAGATCGTTCCTTGCTCGATGACAATCTTTTCTTCGGTATCGAATGTTTGCTTTGCCAACACGATAATGTTCATCGCAGCTACCACTCCTTTCAAGTATTTCATTCGTTAACTGTATTAAGGAATTCCGCTAACAAACGTTTTAGTAGATATATATGGCTTTACCCCTGATCCTATTTCTGTTCGGTTGAACGACGTGCTTTCTTTGACATCACATCGGGGAGAAAAGTTAATACATGTTTCGCGTAAGAACGCATACTGTCCATAGTAAAAGGATCTAAGATCTCATTTATGAATCGAAGCTGCTAGCTTGGCCATTAATGGCAGCTTTACATTTTACATGTGGAAGGGGCGCTGTGGTATGACAAAGGCGAAGATTGTGGGAGGTAGCTTTGTCATTGAGGATGTGGGAGTGGACACGATTGTAACACCGGAAGACTTTACAGCGGAGCAGCGGATGATTCAGGATACAACAAGAGATTATGTAACGTCGGAAGTGATTCCGCATGATGAGGAGTTGGAGCGGCAGGACTACGCATTGACGGTGAAGCTAATGCGCAAGGCAGGAGAGGTGGGCTTGCTTAGCGCGGATATTCCAGAGTTGTATGGCGGGCTGGGGCTTGATAAAGTCAGTTCCACGATCATTAGTGAGACGTTGTCGCCAGCTTCTTCCTTCGCCTTATCGATTGGAGCGCATGTTGGCATAGGCACTTTGCCTATCGTATTTTTCGGTACACCTGAACAGAAGCAAAAGTATTTGCCTGATTTAGCGACAGGGGAAAAAATTGCGGCATACTGCCTCACTGAGCCAGCATCAGGTTCGGATGCATTGGGCGCGAAGACAACAGCCAAACTGTCCGACGATGGCCAGCACTATATTCTTAATGGCTCCAAAATCTACATCACAAATGCAGGCTTTGCAGATATTTTTATCGTATATGCCAAAGTAGACGGTAAAGACTTTACGGCCTTTATTGTGGAGCGGGATATGGAAGGCTTTACGGTAGGTCCTGAGGAGAAAAAGATGGGGATTAAGGGATCTTCGACTTGTCCGCTGTATTTTGAGGATGTGAAGGTTCCGATCAATCATGTGCTAGGTGAGATTGGGCGCGGCCATTTGATCGCATTTAATATTTTGAACATTGGACGGTTTAAGCTGGCAGCAGGTTGTCTTGGCGCTCAAAAAGAGGCGATTGCCTTAAGTTCTCGCTATGCAAATGAGCGCAAACAGTTTGGGCGCGCGATCTCCTCATTTCCGCTTGTCGCTAGCAAGTTGGCAGATATGAATATTCAGACGTATGTATCGGAAAGTATGGTTTACCGCACATCTGGTCTTATCGACGAACGCCTAAAGGACGTCAATGACCAAGATGCTGACTCTGGTACGCTGGCTGCCAAAGCCATCGCGGAATATGCACTCGAATGCTCAATCAACAAAGTATTTGTCACCGAGGCGCTGGATTTCGTGGCCGATGAAGGGGTACAAATTCACGGCGGTTATGGTTATGTGCAGGAATATAAAATAGAACGCATTTACCGTGATTCTCGGATTAACCGTATTTTTGAAGGAACAAATGAGATCAACAGACTGCTTATCCCTGGTACGTTGTTGAAGCGTTCGATGAAGGGCGAGCTGCCGCTCTTAGCAAAAGTTCAGGAACTGCAAGGCGAGTTAATTTCGCTTGTACCTGGGCAAACCTTTGAGGGTGCGTTGGAGCAGGAGGCGCATTTGGTAGCAGCTGCGAAAAAAATATTTTTAACAGTTGGCGGAATAGCTGTACAGAAATATGGAATCTCCTTGGAGAAAGAACAAGAGGTACTCAGTTATTTGGCAGATTTGATGATCCAAATGTATGCTATCGAGAGCACGCTGCTGCGCACCCGCAAGCGGATCGATAAGGTAGGGGAAGAGAAGGCGAAGGCGGCGATTCAAATGACCGAAGTGTTCATTCATGAGTCATTTGCGAAGATCGAGCATATTGCCAAAGAAACGGCAGCTGCTATGGAGAGCGGGGATACGCTGCGGATGCATCTATCCATACTGAAAAAGCTCACACGTCGGACACCGATCAACGCAGTTGGCTTGAAAAGGGAGATTGCCGCACGTGTCATTCAAACGGAGGGCTATGTTATATAGTAGAAAATTAGTTTAAAAAATGGCGCACGGTAGAAGGATTAACAGCGAAAAGCATCATTACGGTGTATCTGTGTATTTGTGTACCAGTGTATCGTCGTATCGCAGCATGAAATTATACACTGAAATTACATCTGAGCGCCGATTGTATAGGATGAATTGACGGCTGTGGATGCATACTGGACTTTTGTCGGGTCAAACGGGGCACTGCGGCATGGTAGACTATCTCTATTCAAAGCGTTACGTCAGAATTAACATCTCAGATCTCTTACACCGCAACGAAACGTTCAGCAGATAAGGATGTGAGGCATATGAGAAAGTCAACTTGGCCGCTAGTGATCGTTGCTGTTTTTGCATTAGTTATTTCAGTGATGTCGTGGAATCAGTATATCTTTACGCCAGATGCGCTGGGAGAGAATGGCGAAGGATTAATAGGGGTAAAGCAAGGTGAAGCAACTGCGTTTACTGCTCTGTGGACAGGGATGCTGTACGTTCATATCGTAAGCAGTGTGATTGCTTTGGTTATCGGTGCCTATCAATGGTTTCCGCGAATGAGGAGGAAGTACCGTGGGGCTCATCGGATATTAGGAATGTTGTATGGCCTTGGTGTGCTGTTTGGTGGCATTAGCGGTCTGTATTTGGCTGTATATGCGACTGGCGGTTGGATTTCTCAAGCGGGGTTTGGAGTACTTGCCGTGCTATGGTTGTACACGGTGTTCTATGGGGTACGTGCGGGCATTCAGGGAAATTACCGTGAACATCGCAAGTGGATGCTACGCAATTATGCGCTAACGTTTGCGGCGGTAACTTTGCGAATGATGATATTACTATCTGTTTCTATTTTTGGTGGAGAACATTTCTTGGTGTATTACGTTGTTATTGCTTGGATGTGCTGGGTGCCGAATCTACTCGTAGCAGAGTGGTTGATTCGTAGGAGTGGAAGTGTTCAGCGTAAGACTGCCTAGTAGCAGAGGGTCAATAAACGAAAGGAGCAGTGTCCGTGACAGGACGCTGCTCCTTTGTTCATTCGTTTTATTGCCTTTTGTAACGGTAACCTTCTTCATTTCCAAAATCATAATTTTAAGAGCTGAACTGTGCATGATGCAAACGGCTATATATTCCGCCTGCGGTTACAAGCTCTTCATGCTTGCCTTGCTCAGAAATGCCATCTTCCGTAACAACGACGATACGATCCGCGTTCTTGATCGTCGCGAGTCGGTGCGCGATGACGAGCGTCGTACGTCCAACAGACAGTTCCGCTAACGACTGCTGAATCGCTTGTTCCGTCTCAGTATCTAGCGCGGAAGTGGCTTCATCTAAAATGAGAATCGGCGGATTTTTCAAGAACATACGCGCTATTGCCAAGCGCTGCTTCTGACCACCAGAGAGCTTCACGCCGCGTTCACCAACGACCGTCAGCAGACCATCTGGTTGTGAACGAATAAAGTCGTCCAAACGCGCACGACGAGCTGCCTCCATAATTTCCTCATCGGTTGCACCAAGCTTGCCATACTCGATATTTTCCCGGATCGTACCCGCGAATAGGAATACATCCTGCTGTACAATACCGATCTGGCGACGCAAGCTTGTGAGCTTCATATCGCGAATATCGATGTTATCAATCGTAATACTGCCTTCATTCCGCTCATAGAAGCGGGGGAGCAGGCTGCACAGCGTTGTCTTACCAGCGCCTGACGGACCGACAAACGCAATCGTTTCACCTGCGTGAATCGTCAAGTTAATCCCGTTCAGTACATTAGCATGTCCTTCGTAACCGAACGTAACATTGTCATATCGGATGTTCCCGTTTAGATGAGCGACCTCAATCGCATCTGGCATATCTGCTACATCAGGCTCTGTATCGATAATTTCGAGATATCGTTTGAAGCCGGCAATACCTTTTGGATAGCTTTCGATAACCGCGTTAATTTTCTCAATCGGTCTAAAGAACACGTTCGTAAGTAACAGGAAGCCAACAAACTCACCGTACGTAATCTTATTTTGAATAACGAACCAAGTGCCTGAAATCAGTACGAATAGATTTCCTAGTCGCATAAGCAGATAGCTGGTCGAAATATTGAAGCCCATTATTTTGTAGGCCATTAGCTTTGCTTCACGGAAGCGCATATTGTTGACCGCAAATTGCTTCTTCTCATGCTCTTCGTTCGCAAATGCTTGAACAACGCGGATACCGCCAACACTATCTTCCACGCGTGCGTTGAAATCTGCGATATCAGAGAACATGCGGTCAGCTGCTACCGTCATGCGCTTATTGCACACTACGACCAACCATGCCATAAATGGCACAATAATGAACGTCATTAAGGCCAACTGCACATTCATATACAGCATAATCGTAAAGGAGCCGATCAAGGTCATGACTGCGATGAAAATATCTTCGGGACCGTGATGCGCCACCTCGCCAATTTCGAACAAATCATTCGTCATACGAGACATCGTGTGCCCAGTCTTGTTGTTGTCAAAGTAACGGAAGGACAGCTTCTGAATATGCTCGAACAACTTCTTCCTCATATCTGTTTCTATGTTGATGCCAAGCTTATGTCCCCAATACGTTACGACATAGTTGAGTCCAGTATTGATGATATAGAGGACTAGCAGTCCGAAGCATGCCCATGCGATCCATGACCAGTTATTGCTTGGAAGCAGATCGTCTATGATTCTATTAACGACGAGCGGGAATCCCAGCTCCAACAGAGCAGCGATTACAGCACAGGAAAAGTCGAGTACAAACAAGCCGCGATAAGGCCGGTAGTACGAGAAAAATCGTTTTAACATGGAATTACAGCTCACTCCTTTGTCTGTTGAATACATTATCTTTAGCTACTATTTAATCAGTCATTGAATCCTATAATATCGTTGGCCTTCGTCATTCTGTAAGGGAAGGGAGCTGGCTGCTAGGTAAGAAGTTTAAGATGACTAGTTGATAATTGTTATCAATGGTAGCACCAATTGTTTAGGATGTCTATAAATCTATAAGGATGTTAGTGAGACGCTATTGAAAAAAGAGCAGATCCACTATCGTGACCTGCTCCTTCTGTGATTTATATAAAGGATATGAACGGTGAATAAGTACAGCACTTCTACAGTTCATTTAAACTTCAATTACAGTTCGTCGAACCCATTGTCGTCGCCAGCCTTTGCGTACGTACGGGACTTCGCTTCGAAGAAGTCTGTCTTCGTTGCATTCAATGCTTCATCAGAGAATGGTTTAATCCAAGGCATGCAGTTGACGTCAACGCCTTCATAAGCTTTGTCCATACCCATGAGAGCAAGGCGACGGTTCGCAATATGCTTGATGTAGTCAGACAACTCACGAAGGTCAATACCACTAATATTTTTGAGCGTGTAATGTGCCCAGTTTGTCTCCAACTGTACAGCACGCTCAATGGTGTCATATACAAATTTGCGGTTTGCTTCTGTATCCAACTCTGGGAAGTCGCGCATCAATTGCTTGAACACTTCACCAAAGAAGTAGCAGTGCTGGTTCTCATCACGCTGAATGTAAGAGATCATTTGGCTTGTACCCATCATCTTCTGATCGCGTGCCATGTTGTAGAAGAAGGCAAACGTTGAATAGAAGAAGATACCTTCAAGAATCAAGTCCGCAACCAACGATTCAAAGAATGTCTGTGGAGTCGGATTGTTACGGAAAGACTGATAAATATCAGCGATAAAGCGATTGCGCTCAAGCAATACTTCATCGTGCTTCCAGTACTCGAAAATTTCTTTCTGCTCTTGCTCCGATACGATGGAAGAAAGAACATAAGAGTACGATTGGTTATGAACAACTTCCTGCTGCGCAATAATTGCGGAAATCGCTTCAAGTGAAGAATCTGTAAAGTACTGCTTCACGTCGCCTACGTACATCGTCTGCATGGAGTCGAGTACAGCAAGTAGGGAGATGTTAATTTTGAATGCACGACGCTCTTCCTCAGACAACTGTGCAAACTGCTGTGCATCTTTGTTCATCGGAATTTCGTCTGCGATCCAATGATTTAATAGCAATACTTTGTACAGTTTGTACATGTGAGGCATACGAATATCGTCCCAGTTCAAAATACCGGAACATTCACCCATAATGATACGAGTGGATTGGTTAGGTGCGGATGTATTAAAGATCGACTGGCGCTTCAAATCTTGTTCTAACAAGCTCATGAAGGGGCACGTCCTTTCTGTGTTACAATAATAGAAATGAAATAGGAAAGCATAAAGCATTTATTCTAAAGTTTCGAAATCGCTGCGAAACCGTTTGTCCAAAGGAAGGGCACAAGAGGGAAAGGCGTTAGCCAGTAACTCATTGTGCCCTATTATCATATATACGTGTTCGTGTAAAAAGCGTGATCTTTAGCTATTAAGAGCTGCAAGACTCACATTCTTCAACTGTTAATGCTTGGCTGCGTACATAGTACGTGGACTTCATGCCATCGCGCCATGCGTGAAGGTGAAGCTCAAGGAACTCAACGGCGCGAATGTCAGGACGAACGTACAAGTTGAAGCTTTGGCCTTGATCGATATGACGCTGACGAGCAGCTGCCATACGGATAGATGCATGTTGGTCAAGACGGAATGCCGTCTTATAGAACCACATTGTCTTATCAGACAAGTCTGGAGCTGGATTCGCAATCTTGTAAGTTGTCTTCTCTTCGTAGCTCAACAACTCATATACAGGGTCAATGCTTGCTGTAGAACCGGCAATAATGGACGTAGAACCGTTAGGCGCTACTGCCATTAGCCAACCATTGCGCATACCGTTCTCACGAACTTCTGCCGCCAACTGCTGCCATTGCTCCGTCGTAATGAATTCACCAACACGAGTGCCCGTTGTGTATTCGCGATCCTCGAAGTAACGGCCATTTTCCCACTCAGAACCAGGGAACAGCTCGTACGTTCCTTTTTCCTTCGCCAACTCCATGCTGGAGCGGATAGCCAAGAAGTTAATGCGCTCGTAAAGATTGTCATTGAACGTAACTGCTTTGTCAGACTCCCAAGCGATTCCTTCAAGTGCTAGCAAGTGATGAAGACCGAATGTACCAAGACCGATTGCACGGTAGCGGCGATTCGTGTGCTGTGCTTGCAATACTTCAATATTGTTAATGTCGATAACATTGTCGAGCATACGAACTTGAATCGGCACAAGGCGATCCAATACGTCAGCGCGTACCGCACGAGCCAAGTGAATGGAGTTCAAGTTACAAACGACAAAGTCACCAGGTGTTTTCGTAATGACGATGCGTGTTTGACCGTCCTTCGTTACGAGCTCTTCGTGCTCAACAACGGTAGCGGACATGTTTTGGAAAATCTCGGTACACAAGTTCGAGCTGTAAATCATGCCGTGGCCTTTGTTCGGGTTCGCACGGTTGGCAGCGTCTTTGTAGAACATGTATGGCGTACCTGTTTCAAGCTGAGATTTCAATACACGCTTCATAATATCGATAGCTGGCAAAGTAATGCGGGACAACTGAATGTTAGCTACAGCCTCAGCATACTTTTCACGGAATGTACCTTCGCCGAACTTCTCATCATAGAAGTCTTCCAAGCCAAGCGGTCGACCATTCGCATCTGTCCAACCCATTACTTTCTTAATTTCGTGTGGGCAGAATAGGTGCCAGTCTTCACGTTTCTCCACAGCTTCCATGAATAGATCCGGAATCGAGATACCGTGGAAAATGTCATGCGCACGCATGCGCTCATCCCCGTTGTTCAACTTCAAGTCGAGGAAGGACAAAATATCTTTATGGAATACGTCCAAGTAAACAGCGATTGCGCCTTTACGCGTACCCAATTGGTCAACGCTTACTGCTGTATTATTCAGCTGGCGAATCCATGGGATTACGCCAGAGCTTGTATTTTTATGTCCGCGAATATCGGAACCGCGAGCACGTACTTTACCTAAGTAAACGCCGATACCGCCGCCCATTTTGCTAAGACGAGCTACGTCTGTATTGGAATCGAAAATACCTTCCAAAGAGTCGTCGATCGTATCGATGAAGCAGCTGGAAAGCTGGCCAGCAACTTTCTTGCCGGCGTTCGCCATTGTAGGTGTTGCTGCTGTCATGTACAAGTTACTCATTGCCCAGTACGCTTCTTTAGCAAGCTCTACGCGGCGCTCCGCTGGCTCTTGATACATCAAGTACATCGCGATAACCATGTAGCGCTCTTGAGGAAGCTCCATCGTACGAGCATCAAAGTCTGTAGCCAAATAACGCTCACGAAGCGTCAGAAGGCCAATGTAGTCGAACAACTCATCACATACAGGCTCAATGGCAGCACCAAGCTCAGCAATTTGCTCAGGTGTATAGGCATCGAGCAATTCTTGACGGTATACGCCAATATCAACGAGACGTTTGATCAATTTATAGAAATCACCATAAGGCTTATCTGGATAAGCTTTGTAGTTACGATGTACAGCTGCTTCTTTGTACAGCTTCGTCAATAGAGAACGCGCAGCGACGAACTTCCAGTCCGGCTCTTCACGAGAAACGAGCTCCAGTGCAGACATAATGCAAGCTTGTGTAATTTCCGCAGCTTGTACACTTGAAGAACGAAGCTTTGTTAGTACACTGCGGTGCCAGCGCTCGACATCAAGATGCGGATAATCCTCCATAAGACGTTCGCCGTATACACGGATACGATTGGCATCGAAGGCGAGTGAGCGATTGTTCGGCTTAAGTACCGTCTGCACGGTATGAGCAGTATTGGTTGAATACATAGGTTGTTCCTCCTCCACATAAATCCGTACTATCCTGCTTCATGTACATCCATATCATAAGCTGTCATTTAGCTAATCCTTCTGTTAGTAGGTGTTAAGCATAAGCATAAGACAGCGTTCTAACCGTCAGTCATGAGTCATAAGGAAGCCCCTTTGCTGCATACATGTGACTGCCGGATTGTTCCGAACAGATGTCAGCCGCAAAGAGGCGTACTATTGTTATAAATTGCGCATACTGAATGTACCCTTATCCCCAAAGGGCAGTGTTAATCATTAACGTTGACTTGGTTAGCTATTCGGTGACAGCTTGTCTTAGTCAAAACGTGACCTTGGCAAGGTTTCATTTCTTTATAATGATGCAAGTTGATCTCCCTGCGAGGTAGATAAGATTGTTCATTCCTATCAGTAATCAAGTTGTTAATATACTACATGAAATAAGGGGAAGTAAATAGGACTGAGTGACATTAATCATACCATAATGGGTTAAACCTTTGGTGTCATTGGTTTTAATTCGAGAGAATTTTTTTTTGGAAATGATGAGCATGACGATGAGGCATTTTTAGGGATGAAATGCAAGTAGTTGTGTGTTCACTTTCCTGTATGCTTATTACTAATATACCAATAGGCCATACCGACAAATACAATTCCACCGACGGGCGTTACCAACTATAACCGGAATCATGCTGTACAGCCAGCCCATGTAATGGAAGCCGGGTGCTGCTGCAATAAAAGAGATAATGTTAGCAATGACATATTGGCAACAGTACGTTCGTAGCCCGTGGCGATAAAGGCATATAGCATCCACCAAATAAGAACTAGCTTTGCGATATCTTCCTTTGCACGCATCGATGTCCATATCGCTAAGTAAACCGCTAAGTAAACCGCTAAGTAAACTAACCGGTCATAAGTTTGTTCTGTGCTTCTATGATAGAGCTCACGAAATCATGATTAGCTACCAAGCATCCGCTTATGAGCAGCAACTAGCTGCATCATTTACATAGGATAGGAGTAGGCTTCCACCATGTATCACTCTTTTAAAGTACTTGTGTAGTAAACAGCGGCAAATATGCAGTTATTTCTTCTGCAAATACGCTTTTTTAGGCTGTTATCCGCAAAAATGCAGTTATTTTTCTGTTATTAGCCATTTTAGCTGCTAATCTAGAAAAATAACTGCACATTTGTCCATTTTTATCTTCAAATGACTTTTTCTCATTTAAATAACTGCCTTTTTGTCCATACCATATCATTTAAGCACAATAGTGGTAGATTTCGTGAGTACCAGTACCAGTACCAGTACCAGTACCAGTACCACTCTGCTCCGAGCCAACTATTTTTGTTGATGACAATTACAATCCGGCGTTCTTTTGCAAGCGGCGCACAATGGCCATAAAGTCTTCCTTGGAAATGCCAGGAGCAAACTCTTCAGGCAAGTCATCTAGGTCAGGAATCGGGTGGCCTTCTGGTGTACCTTGCCTCACTTCTAGCGGCTTGCCGTCTCCTGGATGTTTGCCGCTCCAAATTAATCCGATGTCCTTATAGTCATTATCACTCCATGTGTACAGAATACGACCAAGTCCTTGATCCTCAAATTTGCGTGCTGTATCAAAGGCGCGATTGTCCAGATTTGGGATCGGCAGCATTTTGGACACATCGACTCCTGTTGCAATTTCCAATGCCTTCGAGTAGGCAAGAACATGGGTGCCGCCACGGACGAGCAGATATCCAATCATGGCTCGGGCAGTAGGATGGTCTGTCATTTCATATACTCTCATCTTGTGGGTACGGGCACCGCATTCAAGGAAAAAGTTATGCAGTAGATCAAGAATGAGGTTGCCGCTGTTGAATACATAGTCTCCTGCCCACGGTCTGCCCATGGAATCCCCAACTACGGTGGTTTGGGCATTGGCTATAAAGTGATACGTATTGCGAGCGTTCATGCCTACATGCAAAGGTGTTTTGTTCGGATTGCCAGCCTTTGTGCTGCCTGACAACACAATATTAATCGCATTGGTAACAAGCTCGACATGCCCGAACTCTTCTGCTGTGATACTGGCAACGATATCGTAAAAAGGCTTCAACTTTCGCTTCTGCCGGAAGTTGAACGACTGGAACATGTAATTGTTTAAGGTAGACATTTCACCGAACCGTCCACCTAGCAGTTCCTGCACGGCGGCAGCCGCATTCGGGTCCCCTTCTTTTAAGACGGGTAAGTCAATCGCCAGTCGATTGATCCTTTTAAACATTTGAAGTCCTCCTTCATAAGGGATCGGATCGCTGCGGCTCGTCACCGTCCCCAAATTCCGTTGAATCCTGCTGCTACTTTTGTTACTCCACTTCAATAAAGTCCATCAAAGTTCATCATCATACATGGTTCTAGAACTATGCGCATGACAGAATGTCCTATGCTTGCAGCCCATAAACCGTCACGTTTGACCTCTATATTAGGCTCTTTTACAATAGTGAAAAGATCGAAAAGATTCGGATTCATGAAGGGGAATGACGTGTGTACAAAATAATGATCGTGGAAGATGATCCGAAAATAGCAGAATTGCTAGCTTCTCATATTGAGAAGTATGGGTATGATAGCATCACAATCCAAGATTTCGCGCATGTTTATGATGAATTCCAACGTGTTCAGCCTCATGTCGTGGTGATGGATGTCAATTTGCCCAGCTACGACGGTTATTATTGGTGTCGGCAAATTCGTATGGTATCTACTTGTCCTATTTTGTTCTTATCGGCACGCAGCGGTGAAATGGATCAAGTGCTGGCGTTAGAGAGTGGAGCGGATGATTATATTACGAAGCCATTTTCACGCGAAATAGTAATGGCCAAAATCCGTAGTCAAATTCGACGTGTCTACGGCGACTATGCGATAAAGGAACGTACGGTGGAAAAGTACGGCATGATGCTGTATCCAGAACGGCTGGAGCTTCATCTTATGGGCAGCATGGTTCCGCTGACAAAGAAGGAAGCGGTGCTCATTGAGACGCTTCTTCAAGCTTGTCCGCGTATCGTAAAGCGAGATGCTATTTTGGATAAGTTATGGGACGATGAAAGCTATATCGATGACAATACCTTGAGTGTCAACATTACACGGTTACGGAAGAAGCTATCGGATCTCGGTGTAGAAGATGCGCTGGAGACGGTACGGGGGGTAGGCTATCGTTTAAATCAAACATGGTCTGTTGAAGGTGATTCATGAAGTTATTTATTCGTGAGCATGTTCCGCTAATAGGTTTTACACTGATTCAACTATGCCTCGTGCTGCTTGTCGTATGGTTTGATGGCTATCAGCAAATAGGGACAGCTTTATACGCGATGTTTCTAGGGCTGTTTGTTCTTTTGGGTTATTTAATATACCGATATGTGACCCATCGCAAGTTGTATGAACGGCTATCACGACCGCTCGCGTCCATTCATGATGGAGGAATTACGGCCGACACGCCGCTGGGTCATGCGATAGACTCGCTGTTGGAGAAGCAGTACGGCTATTATCAACAGCAGCTCAAGACGTGGGAGCGCAAGCAGCAGGAGCATCTTACGTTTATGAACCAGTGGGTTCATCAGATGAAAACACCACTGTCTGTCATCGAGCTCATCATTCAGGATGGCGAAGATATCGATCCGACAAGCATCTCGGAAGAGACGGATCGGCTGCGACAGGGGCTTGAAATGGTGCTGTATATGTCCCGGCTGGAAACGTTCGCTCAAGATTTTCATGTGGATCGGGTCTCGTTGCATGCAGTTGTTAAAGAAGCGATTAAGGATAATAAGGGATTTTTCATTCGCAGCTATGTGTATCCAGAGAATGTCGTTCCAGAAGAGTTGTTCGTCGAGACTGATGTGAAGTGGCTTCGCTTTGTTATTTATCAGTTGTTATCTAATGCCATTAAGTATTCGGCAGGCAGTCGAGAGAAAGTAACGATTTCTGCGTATACAGAGGGTCGCTCAGTCTTCTTGGAAGTGATAGATCGCGGTGCGGGGATACCTAAGCAGGATGTATCTCGCGTATTTAGAGCATTTTATACAGGGGAAAATGGGAGAGCGTATCGGGAATCAACTGGCATGGGGCTGTATCTTGTTAAGGAAGTCGTCGATAAGCTTCATCACAACATTTCTCTTGAATCGACGGTTGGAGCAGGCACGACCGTTCGCATTGAATTTCCATATGCAGGGACGAGGGCTGACTAGTCAATCCTCGTTCTTTTTTATAGAGAGGCGAACATAATCTTACAAAGTTGTTAGCTCGGTGAAAGATGGAAAGGTAGGAGGTGCTAGAAAGGTGGTCTATACTAAATTGCATCTGAGAAGGGAGACGGAATAATGGACATCGTGAACGTTCGAGACCTGTGTAAAATATATAAAGAAAAAGTAGCGCACGAGGCACTTACCAATATTGATTTAACGATTGCCAAGGGAGAGTTTGTTGGCATTATGGGGCCATCTGGCAGTGGCAAAACAACACTTCTCAATATTATATCGACGATCGACGCACCAACTTCTGGTGATGTTCGAATTAATGGTCAATATCCGCATGACTTGTTCCCTGAGCAGCTAGCTTCCTTTCGCCGCAAGGAATTAGGTTTCGTGTTTCAATCATTCAACTTGTTGAATACACTCACAGTGGAAGAAAATATTCTGCTGCCTCTTACCTTGGAAGGAGCTTCTCTTAAAGAAATGGACATGAAAGTGAAAGAGATCGCGCAGAAACTGGGGATTTCAGATATTTTACATAAGCGCACGTATGAAATATCTGGAGGGCAAGCTCAGCGAACCGCGATTGCTCGCGCACTCATTCACGACCCAAAGCTTGTGCTAGCTGATGAGCCGACAGGTAATCTGGATTCAAAGGCCGCCCGCGATGTTATGGAATTGATGGCTCATTTGAACCGAACGGAGCAGACGACGATGATGCTGGTGACGCATGATGCGATGGCGGCCAGCTACTGCAACCGTGTCGTCTTTATTAAGGATGGTAAGTTCCATAATGAAATTGAATGCGGTGAGAGCCGGGAGGAGTTCTATCAGAAAATTATTCATGTCCTATCGCTGTTGGGAGGGTATCGACATGACGTTTCGTCAATTCGCGTTTAGAAATATTGTTCGGAATAAACGCGTCTATGTAGCTCATTTTTTGAGCAGCTCATTCTCCGTCATGATTTTCTTCATTTATGCGCTGCTGTTGTTTCATCCCAATTTGCAAGGGGAGCTAGCTTCTACTAGCATTACGATTAGTCAGCTCGGCATGATGGCGATGAAGGCATCGCAATATATTATTTTTACCTTTTCGTTTTTCTTTTGTATGTATTCCGTCAGTGCCTTTTTGAAGGCGCGCAAGCGAGAGTTTGGTATTTTGATGGTGCAGGGGATGTCACCGAAGCAACTTCATCAGCTTTTGTTTATGGAAAATATGATGATTGGTTTAGCTTCCATTATTGTTGGTATAGTAACGGGAGTTGTGTTCTCCAAACTCGTACTGCTTGTTAGTGCCAGCGTGCTGTTCATACGAAATGGACTTCCGTTCTATATCCCGTGGCAAGCTATTTCCTTAACGGCATTGGCGTTTATAGTGATGTTTTTGGTAGTCTCATTACTCACATCAAGGTTGGTGAAGGCCGATCAGTTAATTGAGCTAATTCGGGCGGCGGATAAGCCTAAGCCTGAGCCGAAGGCGTCTGTATGGTTAGCGCTGTTATCGATTGTGCTCATCGTGGCAGGATATGCATGCGTATTTTATTTTGCTATGAGAGAAGAATCCCGGTATATACTTCTTGCCTGTGTCACTCTTACGGTGATGGGGACGTATTTCTTATTTACACAGTTGAGTGTGCATGTGCTCCGTTGGTTACGTTCTAGGAGAGGATTGCTGCTTCGTAAGACGAATCTATTGATATTGTCAGAACTCAGTTATCGGATGCGAGATAATGCCGTGATGTTCTTTATGGTTACGGTTGTAACGGCTGCATCTTTAACAGGCATCGGTACTTCTTTTGCCCTGCTCAATCCAGGTCTTGCTGCTATGGAGAAGCCGTATGCATTTACGTATAATTCCATTGGTAATAATCCGTATGAAGAAGAGCATTGGAAGGTGATAGAGGATGAGCTTGGGCGAGCGGGATTTGATTATGAGTCAGCTAGAATACAAGTTGGCACTACGAAGAACGGAGAGGGTTTGCTTGCGCTGTCTAGCTATAACCGCTTGGCTGGGATGCTCGGATATCCACCAGAATCACTATCTCCGAATGAGATTTTATTAGCGCCTACTACCGTATTCCAACAAACCCAGTTCAACAAGAAGGGAATGGTACCAGAAACTCTGACGGTAGCTGTTGGGGATTGGAAAAAAGATATGAAGGTGAAAGCAGTTGGAGCGGCAATTGTAGATACTTACGAGAAAAGGGTTATCGTGTTGCCTGATGAGCTAGCGGAGTATGCAAAAATCGAATCAACAAATCATATTAAATTTGTCGTTAAGGACTGGGAACATACACAGGAAGTAGCACGAAAGATCGAGGCTAAATTAGAGGGAAATCCCGATACTAAAGGAGACTATTACCTTGAGACACTAGTTACACACTGGCTTACTTCCAAACAGGAAAATGGCATTATTCTGATGGTAAGTGTGCTGATTGGGATCGTGTTCTTTACGTTTGCAGCGAGCTTCCTGTACTTCCGTTTATACACAGACCTTGAGCGAGATCGCCAGCATTACAACATGATTGCAAAAGTTGGATTGAGCCGGAAAGAAATGGGGCGGGTCGTCACCGTTCAATTTATGTTCATGTTCTTCCTGCCTTTTTTCGTTGCCGTTATTCATAGTAGTGTGGCATTTATGGCTTTGCAGCAACTGGTCAGTTATTCGGTGTTGCAGGCATCGATTCTTATATTTATTTCCTTTGCTGTTGTACAGTTTGCTTACTTTATTGGAATTCGCTGGCGCTATCTACGCAATTTGACACGTGCGATGTAGGCATCGACAATAAGAAATCCCCTTACGAATGGAGATGGAGGTCAATGCTGCTCTAAGCAGCATTGCCTATCTCGTTATCGTTGAGGGGATTTCTCGGTTTGTCGTTTTGAGGTCTATGATTAGCTGTGATCGATCGCAGCTAGTACCCGCACAAGATTACCATCCACGTTTATAAGGCTGTGGTGGTTCCAGCTTGGCATCCAAGACGGCAGCAGCACGTCTCGGCCAATAAGGATCGCGGAGCAGCTCGCGTCCAATGAACACAAGATCGGCACGATGATTGCGTATAATGTCTTCTGCATGAGTAGGCTCTGTTATAAGCCCAACCGCTCCTGTTAAGATGCCCGTCGATTGGCGAATCATCGAAGCATAGTTGATTTGATAGCCGGGGTAGGCTTTGACGGGATAAGGTACGGTTCCACCTGAACTGCAGTCTACAACGTCAACACCTTGTGACTTCATGCGGCGTGCATAGTCCGTATACGTCTCTATGGAGTTGCCGTGTTCCGCATATTCATTTGCTGATATACGGACGAATAAAGGCTTATCCCACACATGACGGACGCTATCAATAATTTCTTCTAAGAAACGATAGCGATTGTCGCTGTTTCCACCGTATTGATCTCTTCGTTCATTGGTGAGTGGCGACAAAAATTCATTAATCAGATAGCCATGTGCTGCATGAAGTTCTACGACATCGAACCCTGCCTGTTCGGCGCGCTGTGTCGCATCCGTAAATGCTTTGATCGCTTTTCTAATTTCTTCTTGCGACATTTCTCTAGGAACTTGATAATCGCCATTAAAGGAAATAGCAGATGGAGCTACAGCATCAGGAACGTCAGCTTTGCGGCCAGCATGGGCGAGTTGAATACCAATCTTCATCCCATGCGCATGCACCATATCTACGAGACGGCGCAATCCTTCAACATGCTCATCGCTCCATATGCCTAAGTCGCGGGCGCTAATCCGCCCGTTCGGTTGAACAGCTGTAGCTTCCACCATAATAAGGCCTACTTGTCCAATTGCACGAGATGCATAGTGGACGAGATGCCAATCGCTTACTTTGCCGTCTTCTGTCTCACAAGCGTACATGCACATTGGTGACATGACAATCCGGTTTGGTAATGTGACATTACGAATCGTTAACGGTTCGAATAAATGAGGCACAGGATACCCTCCATTCTCCACTCTACTAGATTCATCGCTAATCTATCTTTTTTCTAGTTATGTTGATATGTAGTTATACAACCATTATACCTGTTCCAAAGATCGCTTACCAATCACATACAGTAGCGGGATATATGGACATTTTATGAAAACGCCTCAGCTAGCTTTCTCTTCGTTAACTGAGGCGTGTGTAACTACTAATATATCCTGCGTCCCACATCATTTTAGGCTAACTTAGGCCAATATCTGATCAAACCATTGAATGACATCTGCCGTAACTTCATCACGGTTCGTATCATTAAGCAGCTCGTGTCTTCCTTCTTTGTACGTAATCATTTTCAAGGATTGTGATCCCGCTTGCTTTAATAACTGCTCTAGACGTGGTACACCTTTGCCAAAATTGCTCACTGGATCCATATCGCCTGCAATAAGCAGGATAGGAAGATCATTTGGTATGCGAGCAAGTTGTTCTGGCTGGTGAATACGGCGCAGCATGCGGAACATCTCTTCGTAGAACCCTACGCTGCAAATGAAGCCGCAGTAAGGGTCTTCCACATATTTTCGCACTTCATCTTTGTCCCGGGACAGCCAGTCGAATGAAGTTATGCTTGGTTGGAAGCGACGATTAAAACCACCAAAAGCCATGTTGTTAATTAGGTTGCTATGATACGTACGCCCACGTATTTTTCCAATCAACTTGGCGAGTACTACGCCTGCTCCTAGTTCTGGTCCGCGCGGACCATTACTGCCGCACAGCACAGCACCTTTCAAACGTTGTCCGTACTCTGTAAGGTAGTCCGTGGATAAAAATGAACCCATGCTGTGTCCAAATAGCAGCAAAGGCAATTGAGGATGTGAGGATTCAATATGTCTGCTCAACAGATCCATGTCCTGCACCATATGTCTCATATCGTTCGCTTCCAGATGGCCCAGCAGTTCATTGCTGATAGAGGTTTGCCCGTGACCGCGATGGTCGTTGGCGTAGACGATATACCCGTGTTCAGTCAAGGAACGAGCAAATCTCTCATAGCGTGATCCGGTCTCTGTCATGCCATGTGCAATTTGTACAACGGCACGAACAGGCTCGTTCTCATCAGGTGACCATTGACTTATATGCAAGGCAAGCCCGTCATGTGCTTGCAGAGTAAAGGTGTGATGTTGCATCGTAGTTGTTCAACTCCTAATGAATGGTTTTATGGCGTGATCGTATTTTCCATTGTAACTTGAAAATCGATGAAGTGCAGTGCAGCATTTCCCCTCTTCATTTCTTTCCTACTATAAAATGAAACATAAGTTATGAATGATACATAAAGGAGATCGTATACAGTTGGCGTCTATTCATCCATTTTGTCTGGAAACCGTAGATCCGACAGCATTCATGTATGCTCGACATTTTTCTTCACCTTATTCAGGAACTATTGAAGACGCAGTCACAGGAACGGCATCTGGAGTCATGGGAGCTTATTATTTGACTTATATGGAGCCAACGCTAGCACAATCTTCTTTTTTTGTTGAGCAATGGTACGAGATCGGGAGAGAAGGCAGGGTAAAGGTACATGTAAAGCGGCCTGAAAAAGGGCCGATGGAAGTGAATATATCAGGCACAGCAGCTCTTGTAAGGAGGTGGAATTGGTAACGTTAGAAAAAAATATGAAATTTCGTTCCACAATATTGAAAAATCGTTCATCTCTACCGATATACTATTTGGTGGCATAAATAGGCAGATGTGATCAGGTGCTAAAATGATAATTTATTAGGAAAACACCAATTTTGGTGATGTCGAATATTGATGGGAAATGTTAGATAGGATATAATTACTAGGCTATATGATTATATGATCATAAATATAGCTAATTTTGTAGTAAAAAAGTTGTGTATATGCGCACTTTTTGCTAGAAGAACTATTCGTCCCATTGAAGGGAGGCATAGGGAGAGGGGCAAGGTTGTACATCATTACATCATGAATCAGGGGGAATAACATGCGTACTCAATTTAAAAAGTGGGCAATTATGCTGATGACAACAGTTATGTGCTTCTCTATGTTGTCAACAACGGCTGGTGCTGCTAACCGTCCGACGACGATGGCACCAAATGGTATCGTAACAACACCTCATTATTTGGCTTCTGCTGCGGCTTTGGAAGTGCTTGAAGAAGGCGGTAACGCGGTGGATGCTGCTATTGCTGCTCAAGCAACTTTGGCAGTCGTATATCCACAATACACAAGTATGGGTGGAGATGCTTTCTGGCTTATCTACAACGCTGAGAGCAAAGAGCTCAAGGCACTAAATGCAAGTGGTCGTTCCGGTGAGAAGACAACAATTGATTTCTATAAAAATAAAGGCTACAACAAAATTCCTTCCCGTGGCTACTTGGCAGCGAACACTGTCCCAGGAACGGTTTCTGGTTGGGGCGCGGCTTATGAATATGCTGAAGATACAATGGACTTGTCCATGGATTGGGACGACTTGCTGAAGCGTGCGATTCATTACGCGGAAAAAGGCTACCCAGTAACGCCTAACCAAGAAAGATGGACAAAAACAGCTATGAATCCTGACAATAAAGAGCTGTTTGACTTGGGTCGTTTCAAAACATTTACGGATATTTTCGTGAAGCCTAACGGTGAGCATTTTAAAGTAGGCGAAATGATGGTACAAAAGGACTTGGCGAAAACGTTGAAGCGAATCGCTGTTAACGGCGCTGACGAGTTCTACAAAGGTGAAACAGCAATGAAGATCGCTGCTGACATTCAGGCTAACGGCGGATCATTGACATATTATGACTTTAAGAATCACAAAGCAGACTGGGTAAAACCAATTTCTGTTGACTATCGTGGCTACCAAGCTTACAACGTACCACCAAACTCTCAAGGTATGGCGTCCTTGTCTATCTTGAACATCTTGAACAACTTCGACTTGAAGAGCATGGGCGAAGGCTCAGCTGACTACTATCACGTTATGGTTGAAGCAACGAAGCAAGCATTTGCTGATCGCGACAAATGGTTGACAGATCCAGACTTCGTTAACATTCCGGTTAATGATTTGTTGTCCAAAGAGCATGGTAAGAAGCTTGCAGCTCGTATTGATATGAAAAAAGCTGCAGAAAACGTAAAACCACTTGACCCTAAAGGTGACACAGTATGGTTGGGTATCGTTGATAAAGACGGTAACGCTGTATCTGTTATCCAAAGTCATTACTTTGACTGGGGTGCTGGTGTAGTTGCAAAAGACACAGGCGTTCTTTTGCAAAACCGTGGTAGCTTCTTCTCCTTAGATCCAAACCACGTTAACGACTTGGAGCCTAAGAAGCGTACGTTCCACACGTTGAACCCTGCAATGTTGATGAAAGACGGTAAGCCATTCATGCTTTACGGTACACAAGGTGGAGAGGGACAACCTCAAACACAAGCAGCTCTTGTTACACGTTTCGTTGATTTCGGTATGACGGTTCAAGATGCGATTGAAGCACCAAGATGGCTGCATGGCCGTAACTGGGGAGAGTCTGCTAACGGATTAAGAATGGAAGGACGAATTCCTCAATCCGTTATGGACGAAATGATTCGCCGTGGTCATCCGGTGAAGAAGATTGATGATTACACAGACCAAGTTGGTCAATCCGGTATGGTAGTTATTGATCCACAAACAAATGTTAAGTTTGCTGGTGCTGACCCTCGTGGTGAAGGCGCAGCTGTTGGCTATTAATCATTTCTAGACTTATGAAATGATGCAATAGATGGGTTGAGGATTGTCAGGGCAGGAGGGGAGAGAAGCCTGCCTTGACGCTCTCTCGCTAGGGATTATGTGATCGAATGCACATAGTCTAAAAGTACTAATTTATTCATCTTCGCAATTCAATTATGGAGGTATAAGGTAATGAACGAACATGTCGAACCAAGTTCGACGGATGCATCCAAAGGTACTAAAGTAGGCACGGTATTCAAGGGTAAATTGAAAAATCGGTTGATAGCTTGGTTTCTTGTCGTTTCCCTTATTCCCCTTGTCCTCACCTCGACATTCGTGTACAGCACAGCTTCATCAAAGCTAATTGAGAAACAAAATGATGCTTACGTTTCACTTGTAAAAAGTAGAGCAGAAATGATGGATGAGTATTTTAAAGAACGTATGAATGAAATCCGAATTATTGCAACGACATCCGATCTTCGCACAGATGACAATGCGCATATGATGAAGTTTATTCAAAGCTTGAAGCAAACGGCACCTCAATACGATGGTAATACGTTCATCGGCTTGGATGGACATGTGAAAGCTGACACATTTGAAAACAGCATCGGTATTAACTTAGGTATGCGTCCATTCTTTAAGAATGCGATGGAAGGCAAAGAAACATACACAGACGTTATTTTAGCGAAGACGACAGGTCAACGCTCCATCATCGTCGCTGTACCTGTTAAACAGGCAGATGGAAAAGTAAAAGGTGCACTAACTGGACTAGTGAATTTTGAGAAGTTCACTACGGAGATTTTTAAAAGTTTGTATATTGATAATGGGGTAGGGTATCCGATTGTCGTAGACAACCAAGGAAAGATTCAGCTTCATCCGAACAAAGAATTGATTGGTAAGACGGCTGAGGAAGCGAAATTGACTGCAGGATTGGTCAATATTTTGGGTCAAGAGAAGTCGGATGCGACGTCTTATTCGTACTCGGAAGATGGAGAGAACTTTACGGTTGCTTATGCGCCGGTTCCTACCACAGGATATAGCATATATATGCACATTCCAGAAGCTTCGATCACTGAAGCAGTTTCTTCTATCCAATGGAGTGTGATGGTAATTGTCATTGCAGTAAGCTTGATCGTTGTTGTTCTTGCTTATTTCATCGCACAGCAGATTACACGTCCGATCGTCGCAGTGGCGGAAGCGGCAGAGCGTGTATCGAATGGCGATCTGAATCAAGAAGAGTTACCAGTTAAGTCGAGTGATGAAGTTGGTAAGCTGACAGGTGCAGTGAATACGATGATTCGTTCCCTGCGTCAATTTATCCAACAAGTGAATCGTACTGCTGAGGATGTAGCTACATCTGCCGAGGAGTTATCTGCCAACGCTGATCATACGAGCAAGGCGACAGAGCATATTGCCATGTCGATTCAAGAAGTAGCAGACGGTACAGAGCAGCAGGTGCAGAACGTAGAGGAAAGTGTGCGTTCGATCCATCAAGTTGCAGAAGGCGTTCAGCAAATTTCGAATAACGCTCAAAGCGTGGCGCATTCTGCCTTAACTGCTTCGGAAAGTGCTGAGATGGGTAACCGCATTTTACAATCGGCGATGGAGCAAATGCAGTCGATTCATAACACAGTTAATACGCTTAACGAAACAGTGAAGCAGCTCGGTCAACGTTCTGCTGCCATTGATAATATCGTACAAGTTATTTCCGGAATTGCAGCACAAACGAATTTGCTTGCCCTGAATGCTGCCATCGAAGCGGCTCGTGCTGGAGAGCACGGACGTGGATTTGCGGTTGTAGCTGATGAGGTGCGCAAGCTGTCCGAGCAATCGGGGGAATCTACAGAGAAGATAGCTGAATTGTTGGCAGCGATTCAAAGTGAAACAGCAACAGCAATCGAATCAATGGAGCAAGGTACACGTGAAGTTGCAGTTGGTATGGATGTTGTTAACCAAGCAGGTGCAGCATTTACGGAAATATTGAATTCTGTTCAACAAGTAGCAACTCAGATTCAAGAGGTCACTGCTTACTCGATCGAAATGAACAGCAGCACTGAACATGCGGTTGAGCAAGTGAACCTAATTACGGAAGTTGCAGAGCGTTCAGCAGAAGGAACGCAGAACGTGTCGGCTGCTACGGAAGAGCAATTGGCAGCTATGGAGCAAGTAAGCTCTTCGGCGACATCACTAGCGAAGATGGCAGAGGATCTACAGTCTTACTTGAGCAAATTCAAAGTGTAACGAAAGTTTTATTGAAGGGGGCTGAATAGCCCTCTTTTTTATATTCTCTAAATCTTGCTATATTACTGGATAAGTCAAGTCTGAAAAGCACATGTAAATAGTGATAGTATAGAAATGTTGAAATAGCACAAGTTTTGTTGAACGTAAACGGCTACGCATAAGGAGGACGTAAGATGTTCCAACCACAATCATACAGCGGCGATGCTAGTAAAGATTATGAGCTAATGGTAAGTCAGTTGAAGGCGTTAATAGACGGAGAATCGAACCAGATTGCGAATCTAGCAAATGCTGCAGCTCTGCTCTGGCATGGGCTTGAGAATATTAACTGGGCGGGGTTCTATCTGTATGAAGCAGAGACCAATCAGCTCGTATTAGGACCATTCCAAGGGATGCCAGCATGTGTCCGTATACCGCTGGGTCGAGGAGTATGCGGTACATCGGCAGCTGAGCTGCGTACCGTTATCGTGTCCGATGTCCATGCGTTTCCTGGTCATATTGCTTGTGACGCAAGATCACAAAGTGAAATCGTTGTGCCGCTTGTTCAAAATGGACAACTGATCGGTGTATTGGATATTGATAGTCCTATTTTAGATCGGTTTAACGAGACGGATGGGATGTGGCTCGAGCACATTGCTGAGCTGATTGTACAAGGCTCTGAACATCTTAATATTGCGAAATAGTGAAAAAGAGGGTTGCGACATGAGTTCAATTATGGTCCTGCTCATCGTTCTTATCGGCGGTGTGGCGACTGCATTTCAAGCGGGCGTAAATGGCTTGCTTGGCAAGAAGATTGGCATTATTGAAGGCTCCTTTGTTTCGTTTCTAACAGGAACGATTGTGCTGCTTATCTTGTTACTGATGACGAGCCGTGGTAATTTGGGGCCACTCGTTCAAGCTTTGCATGTACCGAAGTGGCAGCTTACAGGTGGAATTTTAGGAGTCATCTATGTGTTGATCATGATATTTGCAGTGCCAAAGATCGGAACGGCAACAACCTTTGTCGCTATTATTGCGGCCCAGATGCTAATGAGTACGGTGATCGATCATTATGGCTTATTTGGTAAGACGGTTCCTATTAATAGCTACAAAGTGATAGGGCTGCTGTTGCTGGCTGGGGCGCTGTTCTTTATATATAAGTCCAGCCAAGTGCAAGGATAGATGCGTTGTCTATTGTAATGAGAAGGAGAGAGTGACACGGAATTTTCTTCTAATTACCACTTTTTTCTTCTTTTTATACTGATTACGCCGACATAATGATCTATAATAGATATGATATTTTGTCGAATTCAAGATGTTAAGATCTTTAGGCAATGAAAAATTTGATCGTAGGGTAGGGTGAAGAGGTTGCAAAAGATTAGAATTGGTATTGTTGGTTATGGTAACTTGGGTAAAGGTGTAGAATATTCAATCCGCCAAAATCCAGATATGGAGTTAGTAGCTGTATTTACACGTCGCAGTCCAGAATCCGTTCAAGCATCTGTGCCAGTGATCTCACTGGATGACGTTGAGCAATATCAGGATCGTATTGATGTAATGCTATTGTGCGGCGGATCTGCGACGGACTTGCCTATTCAAGGGCCAGCAATGGCGAAGTTGTTTAATATCGTAGATAGCTTCGATACGCATGCACGCATTCCTGAATACTTCGAAGAAGTTAACCAGCAAGCTGAAGGTAATGGACATGTTGCCGTTATTTCTACAGGTTGGGACCCTGGCTTGTTCTCCTTGAGTCGTTTGCTGTTCGAAGCTATTTTGCCAGAAGGTAATGCATATACATTCTGGGGCAAAGGCGTGAGCCAAGGACACTCCGATGCAATTCGCCGTGTTCCGGGTGTTAAGAATGGCGTTCAGTACACGATTCCATCTACGGAAGCAGTAGAGCGTGTTCGCAACGGTGAGAACCCAGAGCTGACAACTCGCGAGAAGCATCTTCGTGAATGTTTCGTCGTAGCAGAAGAAGGCGCTGACCTAAATGAAATCAAGCAAACCATTGTTAACATGCCTAACTATTTTGCTGATTACGATACGGTTGTTAACTTTATCGACGAAGAAGAATTGAAGGCAAACCATAGCGGTATCCCACACGGCGGTCTTGTGTTACATAGCGGTGTGACAGGTGAAGGAACGACACAAGTAATGGAATTCGGCTTGAACCTTGGAAGCAACCCTGAGTTCACGTCCAGCGTTCTTGTTGCCTATGCTCGTGCTGTACACCGCTTGTCTCAACGTGGTGAGCGTGGAGCACGTACCGTATTCGATATTCCTTTCGGCTTATTGTCTCCTAAATCTGCGGAGCAATTGCGCGCAGAGTTGCTTTAATCTGTTTATAATTTATTGACGAATAAGTTCATATCCTAAATCTATTGATGCTGAATAGCTGTCGAGTGTATACTCGACAGCTATTTTTTATGAGGGGAAGTGGACGATATGAAAATAGGTAAGAAGATAGGGAAAGTTGTTTTGGCCATGTTCTTGTCGGTATATGCTCTTGCTCTACTACTTGGAATTCTTTTTGTCCTTGGGATGATGTATGTGGAGGTATACATGTACGAGCCTTAAAATATGGAATGAACTTTGAGACACAGATTTTCAAAGGTTGTTGTATAAATAAAAGATTCGTGCTTCGAAATGGTCAACTTTTGAAATCCGTATTTTTGCGAAAACCGTTGACCTGCTTCCGTAACATTGTCGGTTATAACCCTTTCGAACTTCCAACCCAGTTTCTCTAATGATTTATAATGCGCACAATAATGTTGAAGCATATGCTGGACTGCTCTTCTGCTGCGATAGTGCCCATCTACGACGATACAGGACAGAAATAGATTTACTTTGGAGGGCTGTTGTGAGCGCACATCGATAATATCTTCATAGGTCATGAATTTGTCACGATATGCATGAGTTAGGTGAGGCCATTTGCCGCATCTCCTTCCAAATAAATAGAGCCCTCTCAATGTGGAGAGGGCATAACAGAGAAAAGCGTTATTGTGATGACAAAGATCCGTCCCAATGGGACTGGATGAATTCATCTCGTCCTGATGCAGCGCGATCCTGCTTATAGTGCTCGGGCTCTTTGCGGTAATAATCTTGGTGATACGCTTCTGCCTCGTAAAATGGAGCAGCATCGACAATGGGAGTTACAAGCGGTTTGTCGAAGCGTCCACTATGAGCCAATGCAGCTTTAGATGCTTCTGCCAGCTGTCGTTGTTCTTCACTATGAACGAAAATGGCTGTCGTATACGATTCCCCACGATCTTGGAATTGACCGCCTGCATCGGTCGGGTCGATTTGCATCCAGAAAATATCGAGCAGCTGTGCATAACTGAAAATGCTCGGATCGAACGTAATTTGTACAGCTTCTATATGTCCTGTCGTCTGTGTTTTTACTTGTTCATAGGTTGGATTGACTACATGTCCTCCTGTATAGCCTGAAATGACTCTATGAATGCCATCCCATTGATCAAACGGCTTCACCATACACCAGAAGCAGCCCCCAGCAAATGTTGCTTTCTCTAAAACTGTCGAATTGGATTGAGTAACTGACGTTGTCATTGCCGTATGCCTCCCTATGCTCGATCATTCTCGTAGTGATGAAATTTCATGTATAATTCGTATCGCTACTCATTGATATCGTTGTTTCGATTCATTTAAGTGTACCTGTACTGCGGTAGATTGAACAGTTATTTATAATAAATGCTAGAAATAATTAATGTGATTAATGTGCTAAATTTGTACATCATGATGAAGAACGACAGAGCTGGAGGTAAAGTCATGTATGTGAGTCAAATTTCATTAAACAGGGAGCAGATCCCTTCTTTTCATAGTTACCCATTTAATTTGGGAGTTGTGCGCTCCTTTACAACTCTAAAGTTTCAACAACCGGTAACTTTTTTAGTAGGTGAAAGATGAAGAGTTGGATGCATAACATAGATAATAGGTATGGGCATGGGAAAAGGGGCATAAAGATAATGGAGAGTACGAGCTCTGGATGATCGTATTTTCTTGCATGTTAGGTGCATATAAGACGGTTACTTTATATATTGTGGGACAAAATGGATCACGCATCGTATAATTAAATAAGAGACATGAAAAGTATAAAAAGGAGGAAATTGATACCAATGCATAGCACAGAGTATTCTTCATCAAATGGCTCATTGCCTAAGTTATTTTCAGTATTGTTTATTGCATTGCTGATTTCATTTGCAGGTATTTATGCAGGACAATTCGTACCCGCAGCATATGCGATCCCTCTCTTCGTTGTAGAGATCGGCCTATTGCTGGCTGTCTTCTTCTTGAGAAAGAGCAAAGCTGTTGGGTACCCGATAATGTTTGCCTTTATGTTTGTTTCGGGTATTACGTTGCAGTTTGCGATCGCTTATTATGTAAGCACGCTCGGTGCAACTCTTGTTGGGCAAGCATTTGCTCTTGCGGTAGTTGCTTTCGGGGGGACAGCGCTTTATGCGGTGAAGTCTAAGCAAGACTTCTCCTATATGCGTGGTTTCTTGGTTGCTTCAACGCTTGTTCTTATTGGTATTATGCTTGTAGGCTTGTTCGTTCCAATGACAGGTACAATGGAATTGATATATTCAGGCTTCGGTATTCTGATCTTTATCGGATGGACGTTGTTTGATTTCTCTCGTCTTACAAAGCATGGATTTGCGGAAGAAGATATTCCTTCCATCGTTGTGAGTATTTACCTCGACTTTGTGAACTTGTTCTTGTTCATTCTTCGCTTTATTGGAGCGAGCAGAGACTAATATTTTTGCATAAGAATAGAAGCTCCTTCAGCGGTGTATTACTGAAGGAGCTTTTTGTTTTACGTATTTTGGGCTGCTTTATGTTCACTGTCTCTATAATCGTCGTCTAATATGATTAGGCAATATTTTATTGTAAATTTGGTAGAAATGATCAGCAGATATCCGCTCAAGATGGTACGATATGTACTACCACAACGGCTGGTCAGTTGTTCGAACGTAGGTTTTCTATTTACTACATAATTATTTGTTATTATTAGTAGACAGAGTGATATATCGTGAAGAGACAGGAAATTAGAAGCATGAAAAGGAGGATGGGTTACTCATGAATGATAATAATCAAAAAAATCTCGATAGTATTGAAAAGCGTTTGAATGAGGTTGAGAAACAATTAAGTTCACAAAACAAAAGAGGGAAAAGGATTAAATTCATTTTCTTTGTTGTTTTAGCACTTTTTTTAATGCTTTTCTTAATAGGAATAGCTCAATTTCTAAAGAGTGGTTCATAGTTTGCGCTATGTAATACAAACATGAAAGTACCTTCCATCATGAATGACGGAAGGTACTTGGTGATGAAAAAAGGGTGCGATGCTGGAAAGGGAGCTTAAGTATTACGTGCTAAGCTCGCTCAACGATTGTGTTGTACGTTGTACGGTCGGTATGTTTAACGAGTTGGATAAGCAGTTCCTTCGCTGCATCAATATCATCCGTATGAACGATGGATGCTGGCGTATGGATGTAGCGTCCGACAACACCGATAATCGTAGATGGTACGCCTTTGCCGCTCAAATGTACTTGTCCAGCATCTGTACCACCAGGAGATACGAAGTATTGGTACGGAATTTTGTGCGTATCAGCGATATCTTGTACGAACTCAACGAGACCGCGATGTGTAATCATCGTCGGATCGAAGATGCGAAGAAGTGCGCCTTTACCTAAGTGACCGAAGGAATTACGGTCGCCGGTCATATCATTGGCAGCACTGCAATCCAATCCATAGAAAATGTCAGGTTGAATTAAGTTTGCAGCTGTACGTGCTCCACGCAGACCAACTTCCTCTTGTACGGTTGCACCAGAGAATAAAATGTTAGGCAGCTGAGCTTTCTCACGATGCAGCTCTTTCAACAACTCGATAGCAAGTCCGACACCGTAACGGTTGTCCCATGCTTTGGCCATAATCTTTTTCGGATTCAGCATTGGTGTAAACTCACAAACAGGCACAATTTGTTGGCCAGGGCGAATGCCTGCTGCTTCAGCTTCTGCACGGTTATCTGCACCTACATCGATATACATCACTTTAGGATCAACAGGCTTGTTCGCTGTTGCTTCATCGAGCAAATGCTTCGGAATGGAACCGACAACACCGCGAATTGGGCCGTTTGGTGTAATGATATCTACTTGCTGAGCGAGAATAACTTGTCCCCACCAGCCGCCGAGCGTAGTGAATTTAATCATGCCTGTGTCTGTAATTTGCGTAGACATAAAGCCGACTTCATCCAAATGTCCAGCAACCATAACGCGAGGACCTTCTTCATTACCACGCATAACGCCAAATACGCTGCCAAGCGCGTCATGAATGATTTCATCTGTGTATTTGCTAATTTCTCCTTTAACAAGTGCTCGGAGATCACGCTCAAAGCCTGGCGCGGCCGGAAATTCAGTTAGCGTGCGGAATAGCTCTAATGTCTCTTGCTGCATGTCGAGGTCTCCTTTATACGATGAAATACAAGATTTGATATTGAGTCGACAGGACTCGGTGTTGCTTGATGCATATAAGGTAAGTATGAACTTATTTACGCATGTAGGCAAGCGTAGAAGAGGGGACAATCATTAAAAGATTTCAACGCGTATGGTTTGCATCGGGGCAGTGTATCTAAGCAGCAGCAATACAAGATGGATATTTAGAGGGCTGACTAGAAACGAGAACAGTATGGCTATAAATGAAAAAGCCAAGCCAACGAGCTAGATGCTTGATGGCTTGGCTTGAGGTTGATCTATATGAGTATGAGTGCGTAGTTGTTAGTTCATGATTTATTCACTGTGAGCAGCGACAAATGCATCAATGCGAGACATTACATCGTTCGTAACGCGCTCTAGACGAGCTTGAGCATCTGCATTGTCCGTGCCTTTTACTGCAAAGTACATTTTAATTTTTGGCTCAGTTCCAGAAGGGCGAAGGCAGAACCAGCTTCCGTCTGCAAGATGGAACTTAAGCACGTTCTCTTTTGGTAGATCATAGAGCCCAAGCGCATAGTCCTCTGCCTTGGCAACAGCTATGCCGCCAGCTTCGGTAGGGACGTTTGTCCGCCAGTCTTCCATAATACCTTGAATGACGGCAACACCTTCTACACCTTTAAGGGTACGGGACTGCAAGCCTTCCAAGTAGTAGCCATGCTCTACATAAAGCTCTTGCAGCACATCATACAATGTATTTCCTTGCGCTTTGTAATACGCGCCAGCTTCAGCAATGAGCATAGCCCCAATGACAGCATCTTTGTCACGTGCGTAGTTGCCAGCTAAATAGCCATAGCTCTCTTCGTATCCAAACAGGAAGGTATGCTCACCAGTCTCATCGAACTGAGTCATTTTCTCGCCAATATATTTGAAGCCTGTTAGCGTGTTTAGTACGGTCATGCCAAATGCTTCAGCGATGGAAGCACCTAGCTCGCTTGTTACGATCGTCTTAATAACTGCGCCATTTGCAGGCAGGGTGTTGTTCTTCTTCATCGCATCCAGTACATAATGGACCATTAGAGCGCCTGACTGATTACCTGTCAGTACAACATATTGTCCATTTCCATCTTTAACAACAGCACCCATTCGGTCAGCATCTGGGTCAGTACCCATAATAATGTCAGCATCCCAAGCTTGAGCTTGCTCAATAGCGATGGCAAATGCTTCGCGCTCCTCAGGGTTAGGTGACTTCACTGTCGGGAAGCTGCCGTCAGGCTGTTCTTGCTCAGCAACTACACGTACTTGGCTAAATCCGATACGCTCTAGTACATGGCGAACAGGAAGATTGCCTGAGCCGTGAAGTGGCGTGAACAAGACGCGGAAGTTGTTGCTCGTTTCACGAATGACGTCAGGGTTTTGGCTAACAGCTGCGACGGCGCTTATGTATGCTTCGTCCATCTCTTTACCTAGCCAGACAAGCAATCCTTGTGCTTCTGCTTCTTCACGAGTGAGACGTTTGATATCAGCTAGTGACGCAATGCCGCGAATTTCGCCAATGACTTGAGCGGCTGTCTCAGGGTTAATCTGAGCCCCATCTGCTCCGTATACTTTGTATCCGTTATATTCCGGCGGATTGTGGCTCGCTGTCACCACAATGCCTGCGCTAGCTTGCAATTGACGTACCGTGAACGACAGCTGTGGTGTTGGACGCAGTGATTCGTATACATATGCTTTGACACCGTTGCCTGCAAGGACAAGTGCAGCTTCTAGTGCAAACTCAGGTGAGAAATGACGAGAATCGTATGCGATTGCAACGGAAGGTGAATCCGTGGCTGCATTCAAATATTGAGCCAAACCTTGAGTGGCTTTTCCTACTGTATATACATTCATACGGTTTGTTCCTGCGCCTATAACTCCACGCAGACCGCCTGTGCCAAATTGCAATTCTGTATAGAAACGGTCCACAATTTCTTTGTCTTGGCCAGCGATTGCTTGAAGCTCTTGCTTTGTAGCTGCATCGATATGCGGATCGTTCAGCCAGATCGAATACAATTCTTGGGAGCGATGATCGGTTGCTAACATAATATCCTCCTTAATTTCGCATCGACGGATGCCCTATAATTCTATTTCCATCATAACAAATTTTTTTGTAAAAATGTAATTTGCTAGATTCGCTGTAGTGGTAAAGACGGAAATACCACTCCTTACTATACTATGGTGCAACTGTGTAGGAATGTCCTTTTTTTCATAGTTGTCTATAAGGTCAGACGTTAAGAGTAGATGAATTGGCCGTTGGAAGGAGTCCTCTTTCTGTTTGTGGAAATATTATCCTTTAGTTTGGTATACTTGCAGGTAGCAGGCATAAATCCGGATACTGCCGCTTATTTATTTGGTACGAAGCCTTATCCGCCAGGCATGTTCTACCTAATTATCTAATGTGAGTTCGTCGATTATCACTGTCCTTGCTTGTATGTACATTACTGAGCGATTGGCAAGAGCAAAGTATGAGGAAATTGTGCGCTTAGCTCTGTCTGCTTAAGGAAGCACTTAGTGGACAACGACGCGAAAAGGAGTTGAACAATCGAGCTTATGGTCATTTCCAGACAATTGCATGCTTACTTTCAAGAGCCTGGGTTTTGGGATTTTTTCAACGAAACGCCGCTTGGTTTTAAATTATTTTTTGGTGCTATCTTTATTTTTATTGTTGGCTCCATACTCATATCTGTTGTTACAGGTATTTCACGCTGGTTATCGAATAATAGAGCTCCTCAGGTATCGGAAGTTTGCAAAGTGGTGGGCAAACGTGTTGAAGTATGGGGAGGGAGAAAGAACTCAGGCGTTAAGCAGGAGCATTATGTGACGTTCGAACTGACAGATGGGAGTAGAATGGAGCTTCAAGTTGAGTCAAAAGAATACGGCTTGATTGCTGAGGGTGATGGAGGTATGGTTTCTTATCAAGGAACCCGCTTTTTGGCCTTCAATCGAGAGATAAGTTCTACAGACCGCTTCCATATGTAAATGAACAAATCATATTTATTGAAAATGGGAGGGAGGGGAGCATGAGCGCATGTTTATCCCTGTACTGCGATCTATGCTAGTAAGAAGCCTGCCGGCTCTCATCCATGTGGTCCTAACACTTCTCTTTATTCATAGGTTGTACACGTATGAAGATTATGATCATCGTTTAACCATTGGGGTATTCATACTTATTATCGTCAATTTCATTTCGACTTCCCTCGTATCGCAGGGGCAGTGGAGGCAGCTTATCATATCGTTCGCTGCATTTTTTATTTACGTAGTAATTTATACATTTTTGGTTCCTTTAATCGGAGGTTTATACGAAGCAGAGAGTGATAATCCAGGAGAAGGATTTACGGCTATGTTCGGTATAGCCATCTCTCTCGTCGCCTTTTTAATCGGGACGATACTTGGTATCGTTGTGAATGTGCTTCGTAAGCAAATAAGGATCTTCTTTGGTAAGGGATAGTATCAGTGGATGTCGGTACATGATAGTGAATAGGATGGTTGAATAGAGGATTGCTTAACAGGATGGGAACAACCTGTAGGCAGTCCTCTTTATTTGTTTGTCTATGTAAATGAGCAGATTTGTATATTTTTGGCGAGGGATAGACATTACTAAAGATTAGTGATATTATCATTGATAATCATTATCAATTAATAAAATGAACGGATACAATGTCGGACGTCCAATTTCAAATAAGATCGGTATTGGCATAGATGAGGTAAATTATTTGTAAAAGGGAGTGGGCGCAGTGGAGAGATTGCGTACAGAACAGCTTCGGATTGGGTACAATGACACGGTAATTGTAGATAATTTGAATGTATCGATTCCGACGGGAAAAATAACGGCACTGGTCGGTTCTAACGGTTCAGGCAAGTCTACGATATTGAAGACGATGTCTCGGATTATGAGGCCTTCGGGCGGAGACGTTCTGTTGGATGGACGCTCAATCCACGAACAATCTACGAAAGAAGTAGCTAAGCAGATGGCTATTTTGCCGCAAAATCCAACAGCGCCTGAAGGTCTGACCGTCTCGGAGTTGATTAGCTATGGTCGCTTCCCACACCAGAAAGGCTTTGGCTCGATGACAAAGGAAGATCGTGAGATTGTCCAATGGGCGATTGAAGTGACAGGACTTGCCGCTTTCCATGATCGTCCTGTGGATCAGCTATCTGGAGGCCAACGTCAGCGTGCTTGGATCGCGATGGCGCTTGCGCAGCAGACGGATATTTTATTTTTGGATGAGCCTACGACATTCCTTGATATGGCGCATCAATTAGAAGTTCTGCAATTGTTGCATAAGCTTAACGAAGAAGAAGGACGGACAATTATTATGGTCGTGCATGACTTGAACCATGCGTCGCGCTATGCTCATCATATGGTCGCAATTAAGTCAGGTACTGTCATTTGTGAGGGAGCGCCTGAGGAAGTTGTAACACAGGATGTTCTTCGTCAAGTATTTGGCATTGAAGCTGATATCGTACCAGATCCACGTACAGGTGTACCTTTATGTTTGCCCTATCAATTGGCATCTGTGACAAAGAGTGGTCATACATTCATTCCTCGCCAAGGTAACAACGATCCATCACAGCTTGTTGCCGACACGAGGGAACTGGTTGCTGCAAACGGATAATGATACTCAGAACGAAGCCGCGAAGCAATGAAAGATGTTAGGTATGGTTTCATGGACAAATCAAATTAGATAATAATACAGCTGTCTCCGTTCTAGGGTTAACTTGAGCGGAGGCAGTTTTTTATTGTATGCTACATCCTTATGGTTATCGATAACTACGCTGAGGAAAGCCTTCATTACACATCTTTACATGCAGGATGATTTGCAATGAAAGCTCGCTAATTGGATGGTGCTGTGTCAGGTTGGCCTAATATTTTCAAAAGCTGAATCAATTGCTGTTGCTGTTCATTAGACAGGTGGCTCATCCGATCGTGTAGAGTTTGAGCATGTTCTGGGAAAATACGGGCAATGACTTCTTCGCCTGCAGGTGTCAGCTCGATCATAATGACGCGACGATCCTGCTCCGATTGCTTGCGGATAATGTAGTCTTTACTTACGAGCTTGTCCACAACATAAGTCATTGTGCCGCTAGCAAGCAGAACCTTACTGCCGATCTGCTGAATCGGAGTAGGCCCTTTATGATAAAGCAATTCAAGCACAGCAAATTCACTTAAGTTCAAGCCATACCGTTTAATGTCTTGCTGGGACACTTCCATTAAAGAACGTGACGCACGTGACAAGACAACGAGTAGTTTAAGTGCTTGCTCTATCTCAGGGCCGTAATCTTTTGTTGATTTCTTTTCATGCATAGTATATTACCGCCTTTGTATATATCTCGAAAATAATTATCTTGAATATGAGGAGAATATAACATCCTGTACTTAGGATGTCAAGTTAAGTGTCATCGTATAAGAAATGGCGGGTGAATGAAGCCCAATCAATTCTTGTTGCACGATGTAAGGCTGGCACAAATGGTAGGAGATGAGCGGCAGCAGAGGAATGAACGGAGGCGGCTAACGCTTGTGTAAGTTGATGAGCAATGGTGGGTAGTGTTTGTTCGGAAGCTGCCGCAGCTGACCGCATCCAGCGGCTGGATGAAATCCAATCGGATCGGTGCCATGCCGCGGCAGACTTCAGAACAGCGGAAGGGTGCTGTGCGATGGTGTAGGCGGCGGCTTGTTCATAATGGTGTGCAGCTTGAGCATAATTACCAGTACGTTCGGCAAGAAACGCTGCCATCCAATGTGCTCTCCACGTACTAGCGCCATCGGTGCTCGTATATAGGTGTGTACGATCTCCGCAGGAAGCGGCCTTTTCGGCACAACGGTAGGCTTCTGCTAAGCTGCCACGGATGGCATACAAGGTGGAACTGAGCAGCAGCAAATCTGGAAAGCGTGGAAATCGATTCATTGCTTCTTCGGCTAATCGAACAGCGCTGTCTATTTGGTTAAGTGAATAGTAGGCAAAAACAGCTTTAAGCCAAACGTCAGAAGCATAGCCCGGCAAGCGAGGCTGTTTGGATAAGGAAGTGATCGTCCGCAGCAGCCAAGGAAGTGCTTCTGCATAGCGTTCTGCTTGGAAATGTTCTGTCCCGTACGCATACCACCATAATGGGTTTAGTGGTTCTTCTTCTAGTTGCAAATGAAGCAAGTGCAAGTTCCGTGCTGACTTATCTTTGTTCTGCAAGCGCTCGGCTGCGTATCCATCATGCCATATGGTGAAGGAGCTCCAACATATTGCTTCTGATGATTCTTCTGTTGATACGGCTTCTATAGTAGCGGTGATGTCTTCGTGAATGCGCCCAGCATAACGAAGATGGGGATCGTTACGGAATAGCCGACACGCCATATCGATGGCACTATAAGCTGGTCTATGATTAAGGTTAAAATTTTGGTTCCAGCAGTGAGTTAAATGGGCAATCCGTACGTAACAGCCGAGAACGTGCGGCTGTTTAAAAACGGCTTGCAATTGTTCTTCTTGCCAACTTTCCCTATCTATGATTTCGTCAGCATCCAGCATTAATATCCATGGCTGCTCGGCTTTTTCGATAGCAGCATTGCGTGCGGCTGAAAAGTCATCTTGCCATTCGAAATGATAAACGGAAGCCCCACATTCTTTGGCAATTGCAGCAGAGGCATCCGTTGATCCTGTATCGACAACGATCATTTGAGCCACCAGATCTTTAGCCGATTGTAGGCAGCGCCGCAGCACGTCCTCCTCATCGCGAACGATGACACATAAAGTTATGGGAAAAGAAGGTGTCGTCATATTGTAGGTGCCTCCTTTGTCTGAGCTGATAGTGCCAATGCATAGAGGGGGAGCAAAAGACGTGAAGTGGCCGCTGACGTGCGCGACCAAGGATATTGCTGCAATCTTGCTAAAGCTATATCAGCTTTAGACAAGGAGGATAGGGCTTGTGCAATAGGCGTGTTAGTCATTGTAGGTTGTACGTGTTGTTTATGTTTTGATGGGGTTGATAAGTTGTTATTGTGTTTGTTGTTAGTGTTGTTATTATCAGCAAGCAGATCAGCTAATGAAACGGTAGCAGATGTGCGAGATGGGTTTTTAGCTGCTGACGAAGCGGGTGAACCAGCCGAGGCAGCAGTTGGCTGTGCCTGCGGCGTAACGCTGCTGCCGACAGGGGGAGTGGGGGCATTATGGGCAGCGGTGGCGTGAGGTAAATCAAGCGCTGAACCGCCGCCGTGCTGTGCCGCGCTAAGCAATGCGGCACGGAGCGCCTGCGGCTGCGCTTGCAGCCATTGCGCTGCGGCTTCGCTTAGCGCAGGCAGGTCGCCCTGAACGCGGCGTAATCGCACGCTGGCGAGCCAAGCCGCTGCCGGGCAGCCTTCCGCCGCCAACGCGGCGTCGAAGGCGCGCGCAGCTTCGCGCCATGCGCGCGCCTCAAGCGCCCACGCGCCCAATTGCATATGGGCGCGAAAGGTACCCACGCCTCCTTCGGTATGATAATGCGAAGGAGGCGTGCCAATCCGCGCCGCCTCGCGCATCGCCTCGATGGCGGCGTGACGATTGCCGCTGGCGTCGTAATACACCGCCAGCGCAAAGTGGAGGTCCGTATAGTCGGGGAAGTCTTTAATACCTGCCGTGCATAGTTGCACGGCTTCGTCTATTTTCCCAATCCGGGCACAAGCCCAAGCTTCTATTTTAATCATCAGATGGGCAAATGAAGCAGACAGTGGTGTAATCTCGCGTGCCTCACGGAGTAAGGTGAGGGCGGTTATGTCATCGCCTTTTCTCAATCGCTCAACAGCAAGATTAAACAAGTGGAACGGCTGTCTTCCTTCGGTCTCAATGATTCGTTCCAGCATGTGTATGTTGCGAGCAATCTTATCTTTGCCGCTAACAATATGCGGCTGGTAGCCTAAGTGAAGCACGCGTATTGGTGTGAAGGCGAGAACGGCATCCACCTTCTCACGAATAATGACAGATGCTATTTGTTCGTGAATAGCTCCTTCGAAACGATAAGCCTCTCGATTGCGAAACAGCCGAAGCAGCGGATTGACAGTCATAGGAATCGGATCGAATCCGTCTCCCATCACATGCTCCACTCTTATAAAATACCCTTCATAGGGATCGTTCCCTTCCACCAGCTTACGGAGCAGTGGGATGCTTTCGGCATCTAGGCGCTCATCTGCGTCGAGAATAAGCACCCACTTGCCTGTTGCATGAGCCAGCGAAAGATTTCTAGCTGCTGCAAAGTCGTCGTTCCAAGGTATTTCAAGCACGATAGCCCCCGCCTGCTTGGCAATAGCTATCGTTTCATCGGTTGAGCCTGTATCTACGACGATAATCTCATCTACTGCTTGACGTATGCTGTGCAGGCAATCCGGAAGTAGATGCTGTTCATTCCGAACGATGAGACAGGCGGACAGCTTCACTTTGGACAAGTTGGATGTTCCTCCTTTGCAGTGTGGTGCGCGGCAGTTCCCAAGGCGTCGACGATAATTGCTCGATTGCCAGACGAATCATCTTGAGCTGTTCTTCCCACGCTTGCTGCTTAGGATCAAGCGCAATGGCCTGCTGCAAATAATGCTCAGACAGCCGAACATACGTAAGTGCCAGCATACGATCAAGCCTAGCGGACACGTCTTGCTCGACGTCTACTTGTTCTTGGTGCAGCAGTCGGGCACCTTCTAACAAGTCGAGTGCTTCCTGCCAGTGCTGTTTCTGCATGAGCACCTCGCCTAGCATCATGGCTCCTTCTGCATCAAGCCGCTGTTCCGTCATCGCTTTAAGTAAGATATCCGCTGAGCTGTAAATATCACCAGCGGCATACAAGGCTTTGGCACACTTCAAATCGCGATTACCAGCATGGAACGTCCATTTTTGGAGTGGTTGAATAAGCGCTTCATCGCGCAGCAGCGTTATCCACCGATCTAGAACTTCGTATAGCTCGCCGCTAGGGGAAGTTCCTTCAAGATGAGATGCAGCTACGCTATCCTGTATATCCTTTTTATGCGGGGAAGCTTCTACTGCAGACTGCTCCTCTGTATGCTCAATCGTGTATTTATGAATATAGGCTTTCCCGCTTGCAATGGCTTGGTTGGACCTTGTCAGCAGTTGGTAAGCCTCACGAACAGCAGGTGCCCAGTTGGCATTGCTGACGAGAGCAGGTTTTCCTTGCAAGTGAGCCTGCCATGCACAGATTGCCTGCCAATCTTCCAACTGTCTGCGCTCGTTGTCATGCAGTCGCGTCGTCTGTAGTAAATGGTGCAGCATTCCATTGGCTTCCGCGTATCGTTCTTTATGGATCCAAGCAATGGTTAATCCATATATAGCTTGGGGTGTAGATAAACGATTGACACACAACTGGGCAAGAGAATGATGGTAGCCAGCTTGTTTGTAGACACGAACGAGAATCACGGCGCTAGGGAAGTCGATTTGTTCTCTTTGTTCCCATAGTGATTCGATATGAGTGACAACCTCTTCTTCTGATACATGCAATTCCACAGCAGCTGCTACGAACCCATGAAGTGCGGGTTCATATTGTGGATGGTCAACAAGTGCAGTGTTGTAGGATTTGAGCGCTTCACTATATTGGCGCAGCTGTCGGTATGTTTCCCCAATCCACGTATGTGGGATATAGCTGTTGCTTCCATTTTCCGTGACGTAGTGGTCAGAGCTTGTCGTCAGAGCATGTTGGAAGCTGTGTAAAGCTTCTTGTAATAACCCTTGTTGAAACAACGACTGTCCTTGCAAAATATAGAGCTCGGCATATTCAGAGTAGCTAGAAATAGCCTCTTGCAGCCACTCCTCCGCTGTATGGGGGTTATGTTGTGCAAGTAGTACTTTGATCGCATCCCGATATAAGGTAGGGCGATAAGCTGCGTGGAGATCGATGTTCTCGCGAGAAAGACTGAACCATCGATAGGCGTCATCCAGTTCTTGCTGCTGAACAGCGGTGACTCCAAGTCCATATAGCAAAAAGGCATCGGTTGGATTCAGCTCTATACTTTTGAGCAGCAGTTGTTTATTGCGTTCGGGCTTGTTCTTACGTTGGATATGCTGTGGAAGTGTGCCAATGTGTTCAATGGTGATCGCACTGTCTGCTAAAGCCGCTTCTTCATAGATTTGCGTAATGGAAGGTCCGATGTCTTCGTGAATCCTTCCTTTGTATTGAAAGGTGTCGCGGCGTCGAAACAGTCTTACTGCACGATGGCAAACAGCTAGCTGCACATCTTCTTCGCTCAGTCGATTAATTATTTTCACCGTGCTGCCTTCGCCATTTGTGTGGTAAATCCATTCTCGAACATCTTGGATCGAGCTTATCAATCGTTCATCTGCATCCAGTACAAGTATCCAATCCGTTGTCATATGCTGCAGCGCCTCGTTGCGTGCTTCTGCGAAGTCATTATTCCATTCCAGCTGAATGACGTGGGCTCCTTGTTGGAGAGCCATTTCAGGAGTGCCATCTACTGATCCTGTGTCAGCAACAAGACATTCATCAGCTTCCTTTACACTATCTAAGCAACGTCCAATTAATGCTGCTTCATCACGAGCTAATATGAGGACGCCTATAGTAAAGCCTCGATTGCCATGCGAAATATACATACCCTCTCACCTCATCATTCGCACGTGCAGAAAGAGCACATGGTGCTCACGTGCTCTTTCGTGTTGTTAGTTATTAGGTTATGTGAGAGCTATTTATTAGGTACCTTGCCCATTGAAATAAACATCAATTGTAGCCGGGGCTGCAAGTAGGGCTAGCCGGTATGACAGTCTGGTGTATTTTAAAAATCTGGCAGGAACGACAACGTCAGATGCACCAGCTGCGATCGTAGCTCCGTTTGTATCGACGAAATAGTTTGTGCCGTCTGCGCTTATTTCGACTCTAGTTACAATAGACCCTCCCTGTCTGTTATATACGAAGTAGGAATACACGCCCAATACACTTGTCGTTACGGCTGGTAGTGGAGCGAAAGTAGTAGATGATGGCTGGACGTTCAAGACAGATGATTCTACGAAGCTCTTTTGCGAAATCGAAGTGACGCTGGATAGGGTACCTGCGGTTATCGTTGCACCGAGGATGCTGGTAATAGTGCCGATGTTATTAACGGCAGCTAAGGTGCCGCCGGTGATAGTAGC
>NZ_KE383840.1:0-107493 GCF_000422445.1 Paenibacillus assamensis DSM 18201 | reverse complement strand
CCTCCGGTGATAGTAGCGCCAAGGACACTGGTGATGGTGCCGTTTAGGAGATTGCCGACCGCAGACAAGGTTCCACCCGTAATGGTAGCACCGAGAATACTGGTAATGGTCCCGATGTTGTCTACAGCAGCTAATGTACCGCCCGTAATCGTTGCTCCCAGGACACTTGTAATCGTTCCGATATTAGTAACGGAAGATAGTGTCCCTGCTGTAATGGTTGCCCCAAGGATGCTGCTGATCGTTCCATACATCGGAACACTAAGCAGATTTCCATTTGTATCCGTTCGGAGTGCGACATTATTGTCAGATGGGTCTTTACCGAATATTAACGTGGTTAAATTCGCAGGATCCGTCTGAAAAACATTATAGTTAGGCATTTGCTATTGCTCCTCCTCCTGACTTCCTAATGATTGAGCTTGATAATAGACATCAGCCGTGCCTGATTCGCCTTCTGCCGTTAATAGTTTTACCCGCATCCATCTCAAAAATCGGAGAGGTACTGCTACTTTCATCGTTTTAGGCTCAATGGTTAACGTCGAGTCTTTCGCATAATCTATCCCATTAGGACTTATTTCTAATTCAGCTATCAATGGGACTGAGCTGTGATTATGAATGGCATAAGAAATAACAGATGCTACTGACGTATCTTGCGCAGGCAGTACGGATTGTTGATGGATTGTTAATTGCATAAATTTCTCTTCTTGAAAAATAGTTTGAGTGCCGCATAGACAATCACAAGGGGGTTCAGGATCAGGCGGACAGGGTGGTTTAGGGGGAGGACAAGGATGAGGTTGATGACTTGGCCGACAGCTAAGGTCCACGCATAACTTCCATTTCATTTGGCGAGATGGTTTAGATGAACAAGAACGCCAATTGTGAGGTCGACGAACTCTTATAGGACTGATCGGATGACATAACTTAGTTTTGTTACGATGGCATTTTTGCACTCGCTGTTTTCGTTGTTTGGAGGGATTATTGGATCGGGATGAGTAGGTTCTCTTTTTCGTGCACCCTGCCTTTTTCTTGCGACGACGGATAGTATGCTGGGATTTGCTAGTTAGGGAAGAAGAAGGAGGTCTTCGTTTTCTCTTTTTTTCATGAGCTGATTTCGAAGAGCTGTTTCTTTTCACAGAATTCATTGAAGGGGATTGCTGACGTATATCTTGCTGTGCGCAATTATTGTGATTAAACACGGTGAATATATATCGTGAGGACGGGAAGTGTCCTTTCCAGAGAAAAGCTTCCATTCCACGTTCTCTTCTACGCTGAAGTCTAAATGTATTTGGCGACTTCAGGCGTGCAGAACTTAGACAGCGGGGTACGGAATGAGTTTCGGTAGGCCATCTATTTCGATTATAGGTATCCATCGTACATCCGCCTTCTTTCTCCATGAGAATTTGTATATGTATATTATTTATGCATGGCAGAAGGAGTTGATCACGGCGTGAGCCCCATGTATGATGCTAATTAGTGAATCATCTGTAGAGAGGAAGAAGAGAATGCCGCATTTAATTTTTCGAGGAGTAGCCGCAGAACAGTTGGCTCCGGTTAGTCAACAGCTAGCAGAGGAGCTGGCACAATTGTGTCAGTGTGGAACGGATAATTTTACGTTGGAATGTTTACAGACGACAGGAGTATGGGTGGGGAAAGTGGTTCCTCCCTATCCTTTCGTGGAAGTTAGTTGGTTTGAAAGAGGAACAGAAGTGAGGAATCGCTTTGCTGAGATCGTGACACGGCATGTGCTGGCAACAGGGATTGAAGAAGTAGAGGTTGCTTTCCGTACATTTGAGCCAAGCCATTACTATATTCAGGGTGTTCCTTGTAAATAGGAACTACATTTATTTGGAGTAATATAGAAGAGGGTGAGCTTGCATGATTCCATCATACAGGCCCACCCTTTTTCTTGATCTTAAGTTAAAAGAAGTAAATAAAGTTAATCTACACTCCGCTTCCTTGGTCGGAATGGCAAAGCGACAGCCAGCAATGCCAACAAAGTGGAGAATCCTAACGCCGAATAAAAAATGGCAGCACTATCTTTGTTGTTCCATGCAATCGCTACATAGGCCCACACAAATACGAGTACAAATGCCGCATCACGATTCGGACCACCGATCACCCATGCCAAGAAGGTGCCAATAGCCAACAGGGCAAGCGTCCAAGCTTGGTCACTCCATCCGAAATGATTCCATCCTATTGCATATAGCGCGACATCAATGTTAACGATAGTTGCCACGGTAATCCAGCCAAAATAAATACTGAAAGGCAATTGAACGAGCCATTTCTGTCCTGTAGTAGGGTAACGATGGTTACGAACGCTGCGATAAATAAATACTAAGCTGATAAATAAACCAAACATGGCAATAAGGGACAGCCACACTTGATCATAAAGATAATGCCATAATACAATCCAAGTTATATTAAACAGACAGCTCAGCACAAATAATGGCCCAATGGCACGCACCGTCGTTTCACTGCGAGGCAGCAACTGATAACATGCGAATCCGACTAACAGGGTGTAGATGAGGATCCAAATGGTAAACGCATACGTTGCAGGTGTGAGGAGCACGGGGTACATCGCTGATACATCACCTGTCGTAACGCCGTTGAAAGGGATGATGTTGGCAAGCCCATTTATCGCAATGACGGCAATTATCGCCACGAGATTAAGCCATTTCCATGAGGATGTGTGCATAGAGAACCCTCCTTATCGTTCTATTCTATTGTTCATTAACAGTATTTATGTTGATTGAACCACTCTTTCCCCCATCAACATACGGTACCTAGTTAAGAAATATGACACTTATACATGGTCAATTTCATTTATCTTACCTTATAGTAAGGTATGTAATTTCAAGAGAGATCGTGTGTTATTATACTTTTGGTTCTTTAGAAGTGATTCATACAACCTGGAGAGGACGGAAATGATGATCGTATTAAAATGGCTAAGAATTATGAGATATCACAGCATCCGTATGCTGCGTTCTAGACAGGGTGCTTCTAAAATATCGCGAGGTATCGTATTTGGTTTCCTTCCATGCTGGTACCCAACATTCGGCATCGGGCCAGTCTTATCCATTGGGCTAACGAAATGGGTCGGTGGAAGTATAGCAGGCTCCATATTCGCTGCTGCGATAGGAACGGTTGTATGGCCTGCATTATTTTATATGAACGTCCTTACAGGTGATTGGTTAATGAAGCTGGCCTATTTCTTGCATATTTATTCGGGTGATATTGCTGTAGGTGGCGGAGGTTGGCTGGAAGTATGGCTGCGCACAGGATTGAACTTCACTTTAGGTGCAATAATAAATAGCGTCCTATTCACATTGTTAGGTTATTGGATCTGGACATTAATTATCCAGCGGTTTCGCCCGCAGCTGCTGCAAATGGTTCGTTCTCGTCGACGTGTGCAGCAAGTGCAGACAGAATCATAGCTGGCTTATTGGAGACGGTCTACTTCTTGTACAGGCTGTCTTTTTTGTTGCGAAAATAGGGTGTAAATAAAAAAAGTTTGACGAAAAGCATCGTTGTTTTTATAATACCTATTAAACAGGTAGGAATTATTAGATAATTGAAGGGGAGACTTATAGATGAAAGACCAATCATGGTTAACGGTACAGAACTGGTCCGTATATGGAAGTTGGGCAGCAGCCCTATTACTAGTCGTCGTACTGTGGTGGCTGGCGAAAAAGAAAGTGGGCTTCGGTACACGCGTCATGTTGGCGCTAGTGTTCGGTTTCATTGTCGGAGCAGTGTTTGGTAAGGATGCAGCGGACGTAGGTATCATTGGTTCCATTTATGTAAGCCTCATTAAAATGGTCGTTATACCGCTCGTATTTTCCACTATTATTACAAGTTTAACTTCGGTCAAAGAAGTAGGCGTATTGAAGAAACTTGGTGTGAAGACGATCAGTATTTTCTTGATAACGACTGCGATAGCAGCAATTATTGGATTGGGAACAGCGCTTGTTATTGATCCTGGTGCTGGTATCGCTAACCAACCAGAAGCGGCGCAAGGGTTTGAAGCACGAGAAATTCCTACTTTCAAGGAAGTATTGTTGAGCTTAGTGCCTTCTAATCCGATTAACGAGATGGCGGAAGGTAAAGTGGTTCCGGTTATTATATTTGCAGTCTTTATTGCAGTAGCAATTATTTGGGAAGGTTCTCGTCATCCTGAGCGAGTGGAGCCTGTTCGTAAAGTATTTGAGTCCTTGTCTCATATTATGTTCCGTGTTACAAAGTTTGTTATTCGCCTAACTCCGTACGGGGTGCTCGGCCTAGTAACATCAATGGCGGCAAGGTACGGTCTCGATACACTAGAGCAGCTTGCATGGTTCGTAGCAGCCGTGTTTATTGCCTGCATGATTCATATGGTCGTAACGTACGGCTTGTTAGTAACATTTGTGGCTCGCGTTAATCCGATTCGCTTCTTCAAGAAGGCATATCCAACGATTGCAGTCGCGTTTACGACACGCAGCAGCTATGCGACATTGCCTGTTAACTTGGAAGTGATTACGAAGCGAATTAAGGTGTCTGAGCGTGTTGCGAGCTTTGTTGCTCCACTTGGAGCTACGATCAACATGAATGGTTGCGGCGGTATTTATCCAGCGATCGTTGCGGTGTTCGTCGCGAAAGTGTTCGGTATTGAATTGGGCATTACCGATTACGTGCTTATCGTTGCAGTAGCTACGATTGCTTCCATCGGAGTTGCAGGTGTGCCTGGTCCGGCTTCGATCTCGACTACCGTAGTACTTGTGCAAGCAGGCTTGCCAATCGAAGGCTTCGCACTTGTGCTTGCGGTAGATGCTATCGTGGATATGGCGCGTACAGCAGTTAATGCAACAGGTACGACGGTTGCAGCTTTGCTAGTCGGCAACAGCGAAGGTGAGTTCGATCGTGAGGCGTTCAATAAAGACGAAGATGACGATATTTCATTTGGTAAAGAAGTAGAAGGCGGTAAGCCAGCTATTTCTGCAACTTAATCTGCTAGCTGATAGAAAGGAGTCTTGCCGTAACAGGCAAGGCTCTTTTTTCATTAACCGGTTATTGTCTGCACTTGCTTTACTATTTTAACTATGTTCAATAATATGATATCGTGAACATATGGAATATTGTGCTAACATTCCAATTTGGGGGGAGATTTACATCTATGGAGAAGCGATTGTCACGGAATGAAGTACCTGTTGAAGCAACGTGGAGATTGGAAGATTTATTTGAGACTCAGGATGCTTGGGAAGCGGCTTTGAGCAAAATTCAAGCAGATGTCCCAAATGTCACGAAGTATCGTGGTAAGCTGCACGAAGGCGCTCGTATGCTACTCGGTGTGCTGATCGCTCAGGAAGAGCTGCTTGTACGCGTATACCAAGCACATGCTTACGCCCATTTGCATTTATCTGTTGATAGCACGAATCCAAATTATCAGACAGATGCGGCGAGAATGGGGGATATCGGAGCATCGATTATGACAGCGATGACTTTTATTCGCTCCGAGATTTTATCATTGCCTGATGGAACGATAGAAGCGTATTTGGAAGAAGAGCCTGAATTGGCTCCGTTCCGTAAGACGTTGTTGGACCTGCTCGCGAAGAAGCCGCATCAGCTGTCACCTGAGACAGAATCGGCGCTTGCTTCTTTGAGTGAGGTTCTTGAATCGCCGTTTCGCATCTATAAGCGCGGTAAGTTGTCAGATATGTCATTTGACTCGGTAGAAGATGCGGGAGGCAGTACCCGTCCTGTTTCTTTTGCTCTATATGAAAATAAATACGAAATGTCATCGGACACGACGCTGCGCCGTAATGCATACGCATCTTTCTCCAGTACGCTGCGCGAATATCAAAATACATTTGCTGAGACGTATGCCACGCAAGTGAAGAAGCAGGTTATTATGTCTCGTCTGCGTGGCTATGAATCTGTCACCCATATGATGCTGGAGCCGCAGGATGTATCGCTTGAGATGTACCATAACATCTTAGATATTATTCAAGCGGAGTTGGCGCCTCATATGCGCTGTTATGCAAAACTCAAGCAGCGTGAGCTAGGATTGGAACAGATGCGCTTCTGTGACCTGAAAGCACCGTTGGATGCAGACTTTAGTCCATCGATAACATTTGATGAGGCTGGCAAGCTGGTTCAAGATGCGTTGCAAGTGCTTGGTACGGAATACAGCGACATTATGGGTGAAGCGTTTACGGAACGTTGGATTGATTATGCAGACAATGTGGGCAAATCAACGGGAGCGTTCTGCTCGTCCATTTATGGTGCGCATTCCTATGTATTAGTTTCGTGGGCAGACAATATGCGTGGTGCCTTCACACTTGCGCACGAAGTAGGCCATGCAGGCCACTTCATGTTGGCAGGACGTTATCAACGCTTTGTAAACACGCGTCCATCCCTGTACTTTATCGAGGCTCCTTCCACAATGAACGAATTGCTGCTGGCTGAACATATTGTGAAGCAGTCCGATGACAAGCGGATGAAGCGTTGGGTTATCGCCCAACTGCTAAATACGTACTATCATAACTTTGTCACACATTTATTGGAAGGTGAGCTTCAACGTCGCGTCTACGACTTAGCGATGCAGGATGTACCGATGAATGCGAAGAAGTTGAATGACTTGAAAGGTGAAGTGTTGTCCCAATTCTGGGGTGATGCTGTTGAACTGGATGAGGATGCGAAAATGACTTGGATGCGTCAACCGCATTATTATATGTCTTTATATCCATACACCTATGCGGCCGGATTGACGGCATCTACAGCTGCAGCCCAGCTCATTAAGGAGCAAGGTCAACCTGCTGTAGATCGCTGGTTGGAAGCACTCAAAGCAGGCGGAACGTTGTCGCCATTAGAGTTAATGAAACTAGCGGGAGTCGATATGTCAGGACCTGAACCGATTCGAAGTGCTGTCGCTTATGTAGGCAGCTTGGTTGATCAGCTTGAGCAATTGTTTGAAGCGGAATAATAATTATAATTGCTAAGTCCAATTTATTTCATAGCAGCATGTCAGTGTGTGGAGGGCAGTTTCGTTAATTATGACGAGGCTGTCCTTTCTTATTAGGGATCGATTGGGGAACTTCGATGATACGATACTACTTCTCAATCAGACTTTATGGGAGGTGAACTCTTTCTTTCTATTCGTTATAATAGAGTTCTACATTTTGTTTTTAATAGTTTTGATATCATTCGTTTCAGTAAGGGTAATAAGGTAGATGGTGTATGTTGCCGACCAAAACAATCTTTAATATTCAGCTCTTTTGACGAGGTTCGTTAGTAAGAGCATGTTTGTTATGGGAATAAGCATGATTCTGTCTAACTGACATGATGATAGAGTTACTGCATGTATGGTTGAAAATGATAGGAAAGGTTTGATAAAAGATGAAACAGCGTCGATGGGCAATCTTATGCCTTGTAAGTGCACTTAGTGGGGCGATGCTGCTGAGCGGATGTTCCTCTGAGAAGCCACAGGCTAAGCCTGAGGGGGCTCAAGGCGGGGTGCAGACAGGACAACTAGACCCTGCTCTTGCAGGAGACGGAGGCAGCGACAGTGCCGGATCTAATGAAGGGGCGGCAAGCAACGAGACGGGAGATGCGATACAAGCGATTCAGCAGTCTCACGCGTTAAGCACTACCGCTAAGGAGCAAGATGGTAAAACAGTCGTGACGAATGAAAACTCGATCTATGTAGTTGTGAATAAGGAGCGATTCCTTCCTGATGGATATATTCCACCAGACTTAGTGGAGCCTCAAGTGAAGTTCTCTTTCGATGGACCACATGAGAAGCGTCAGCTGCGCCAAGAAGCGGCGACAGCGTTGGAGCATTTGTTCCAGCAAGCAGAGTCGGAGGGGATCGAGCTGAATGCCGTATCCGGCTACCGCTCTTACAAGCGTCAAACTTCGGTATACAATAACCATGTAAATACGAAGGGTGAAGAATATGCCAATCGTGTCAGTGCCAAGCCGGGGACAAGTGAGCATCAGACAGGTTTAACGATGGACGTATCCAGCCCAAGTGCAAATAATGAGTTAGAACAATCTTTCGGTGACACGACAGAAGGTCAATGGTTGGCGGAACATGCCCACGAATTTGGTTTCATTATCCGATATACGAAGGATGGGGAAGCAATTACAGGTTATATGTACGAACCATGGCATATCCGCTATGTTGGGAAAGAGGCAGCACAAGCCATTTTTGAACAAAGAACAACGTTGGAGCAGTTTCTACAATAGTTAGCATACCGCATTTATTGAGATAATATTGATGATTAGATAATCAGTAAGTAGCAAAAAGAGGTCATCCATGAGCCGTGTTAGGACGAGCTGTGGGTGGCCTTTTTATGGTTAGGTTAAAAATGGTAGAAATGCTGCGTGTTGAGTATGTTGTAAAAATGAAAAGGCGATACCCCGGTCAGGGTATCGCCTTGCACGAGCCTGTCGCATATCTCGAATAAGATACGATGAGAGGCTCTGCCCTTGTTTTGAAGAAGTTGGCTTGTTCAGCATGTGCAACAAGGGCATGTAGGTGGTCGCCAGACGATCCATTTCGGCAGTGTCGTAAAGACTTCGTCCAGCACAGTACTACTATGTGTTGATAACGTGTTTGTTATTCATCACATCATTGAAAGCCGAATCCTTCATTGATTGTAATTATGATTTCGGATCAGACTCGGCTGTCTGTTTGAGCATCTGTTCCAAATTGCCGAGTGTGAGCTTGCTGCTGTACGTTTGCTGCAAAGACATGTTCGCCATTCCTTGCGCCCAATCCTCGTCGTTATAGGAGAGGATTTCTTTGCGTAGATCAAGCATTTTGCGATCCAGTTCATCAACAGCACGAGCTGCTTCTGCAAGTTCATCCACAACATGCGGCGGAACATGCTTATTGAACTTATAGTAAATAATGTGCTCCATGCTTGCCCAGAAATCCATGGCAAGCGTACGGAGTTGAATTTCTACATACACCCAACGGACATCGTCAAACAGCACCAACGGTACTTGAACGATAACATGTACACTTTGATAGCCGTTTGCCTTAGGCTTCTCGATGTAATCTTTAATTTCAACTACACGGATGTCATCACGGACTTTGAGATGATCGAGAATGAAGTAAATATCCTTCACAAAAGCACATACGATGCGCATGCCAGCGACGTCATAAATGTTGTTCACAATCGTATCCAATGTAGGAGGGAAACCTTTACGCTGTATTTTATTGAAAATACTGTTTGGTTCCTTCAGTCGTGTCTTAATATGCTCAATTGGGCTGTAGCCGTTTCGTATTTTCCACTCTGCTTGAATGACCTTTATTTTTGTCTCCAGCTCTTCCAATGCCAGTTGATAAAGAGTGGGGAGCTGGTTCACTTGTTCGTATTGTTTTAACATTACATCAGATTCGGACATATCCATTGCTCCTTTACTTGCAATCGTCGTTGTTCGCGCGTATTTATTACCCGCCTGACTGCGTCCTAAGCTCTATCATACTGGAAAAGAGGGCAAAATTTCAAAGCAGCATGTCAGCTGTCTGCTACTTCGTTAATTGAGGATTGGACCATGCCTCCGTAATGAAGCGGCTAACATCAGCCTGCTTGCCGTGAATCTGTGCAGGGGAGCTTATATACAATTGTTCCTTAGCACGGCTAACCGCGACGTACATCAAACGGCGTTCCTCTTCAACAAGCGCCATATTGACCTCCTCGCGGTCTTTAGATTTGGAGCGATACGCGGCTTCCCGCTCAGCAGGCGGGTTTTGGCGCAGTGCTGTTCGATGCGGAAGTACACCCTCTGAAGCCCCGATAACAAAGACGCAGGGGAACTCTAACCCTTTAGCCCTGTGAATCGTCATTAAAGTTACTGCATCGGGTTCGGTCTCTTGTTGATCTGCTTGCATAGTCTGGCGAGATTGAGCTTGGCGAGAGCGTGATTGCTCCTCTTTGTTTGTTGATGCCGCTGCGTACTTCGCTGCCAAATCATCAATATGCTTAAGAAACTGCTCGATGGTGGCAAAGCGCTGTGCCGATGTTTCCAACTCCTCAAGCATATCGACGGTTCCTTCTTGATAAGCAGTAGCTCGCTCTCCAGCCATCGCGGTTAGCCACTTATCATAGAATTCGCGTCTTATATCACGCACCGCATGATTGGGCTTCATTTGCGCTACCTTTTTCAAATAACGGATTCGGGGCTTGATCGCCTCCTGCTGAAAAGGTGCTAATCCCGGACAGGTTGCTAAATGAACAAGTGGATATTTTTTAGCAGCTGTCTTCTCGGCTTGTCTGATGTAGGTCATACCAGCTTCCTTCGGTACATATAAGGCTGCTACAGCGCTCGCCAATGCGTCTGGATCACGTGGATGAAGGGCTAAGCGCATATGATCAATCAGCGTCTTTACGGACAAATGCTCATAGAAGAGCGGTTCTGCACCGAATTGACGGAATGGAACATTTTGAATCGTCATATATTCAACGATTGCTCGACTCGCATGAGCACTTCGATACAGGATTGCGATATCGCTAAGCTTATATTGTCCGCTAGCCGTTAACTTGCGAATGCGTGCAATCGCTGTTTCTGCTTCTTCATCTGTCGTAGTTGGGCGATTATACTGCGGTTTCGCCTCTTGTGCAGGGATGGAGGCTTCTGTACTTTTTTTAGCAGCGCGCATCGTTTTCACCAGACGCTCTTTATTGCACCGAATAATCGCATTTCCAAGTCCTACAATCGGCGAAGTAGAGCGGAAGTTGTAATCGAGCGTAATTTGCGTAACATCTGGATATTGACGATGAAACTGAGTAATATGTTCATGATTTGCACCATTAAACGTATAGATGGTCTGATCATCGTCACCGAATACGGCCAGATTGCTGCTTCCGTTTGCAATATGGCGAAGCAATCTTAACTGCATAGGCGTTGTATCTTGAAATTCATCCGCCATCACATAGCGGAATCGTCTTCTTAGCTTATCGGTTAGCTCAGCATCGGATTCCAACAATTTCACAATATCGACGATCAAATCGTCAAAGTCTTTGACGTCTCGTGCTTGCTTCTGCTCCTCGTATCGGATCATCGCACGCTGCAAGTTCCGTTCGCCCTCATCAGCAGGGCGCCAATCGGAAGGGGATTCACCACGTGACTTCAGCGCAGATAAAGCGGCTAGCACCGTCTCTGCCTCGACAGCATCGCGAAGACCGATTTCTCGCAGTACACGGCTCATCCAGCCGTGGCGTGCGCGCTCTTCTGTCAGCAGCGTAAATGGCGGTGCATATGCCTTCAGCAGCGTCAAAGCGAAGGAGTGAAACGTACGCGCCTGTACACGCTTTGCTATAGCAGGCGTAAGCCCAGGCAGCCGAGCTAATCTTGAACGCATCTCAGCTGCTGCTTTATTCGTGAACGTGACAAGCCATAGTGCTTCAGGTGGCACTTCATGGACGGCAATCATATAGGCGGCTCTGGCTGTCAGCACAGACGTCTTGCCTGATCCAGCCCCTGCTAGGCATAGCAGAGGGCCGTGCTGATGGCGTACAGCCGCACATTGAGCTTCATGCAAATCTAAGCCGCGTTCACGAAGAGCAGCGAAGAACCAGCTGTCTGGTAAAGGGTCGCTGGTACTAACTTGTGGCTTGAGACCCTTTTCGACAGGTGTAGAGTGTGGTACGTTGGTAGCAGTGCGCTCGTCATTCATGTAAAATGTGGGTTGCGCGGATTCAGCCGTTGGGCATGTGGCTTGAGCGGATATTCCATAAGGATGCGACTGCCAGCGAATGTTCGCAGCCGCAGGCTTCGTTAGTTGTGTTGGCATTGGGTGCTCCTTTCTCGGTCCGGTATCCGTTCATGAGTTGCTGTGCCCATCTATTATAACGGTCAAGGTCAACATTGCCGAATACATGTATTGCCAAGCGCATACGTTGTCCATAGAGCTGCCAGGTTTTTGTCCTGTGAACTCCGCGTTTCGTGTCCGCATGGAGCGTGTATAGGTTAATAAGGGTGATTATTTTATGTGGAAGAAGAGAGGGGAAGCCGGGATGAACCGTTTTCTGCAAAAAGTGAAAGAAGGCGCATCCAAAGCTTCTGAGAAAGCTCAGAATGTATTGGAATTGAATCGAGTCCAGTCTCAAATTGATGTGCTTCGTAAAGAGTGGGAACATAATACGTATGAAATAGGCCGTTTGGCTTTTGAAGCTTATAAGAATCAAGATTATGCTTCATTGGGCGTCGAAATGGATGAATTGGCCCAAGCAAATGTGATATTGGAAGAAGAGATGGAGAGGCTTGAATGGAAACGTTGTGCGCTCCGCAACGAAAAGCGCTGTTCATGTGGTGAAATTGCACCATGGTCCTCTAAATATTGTGCATCATGTGGAGATAGGCTGCCAGATCCTCCTGTTCGTGAAGTAGAGAGTGAGCTTGGTGATTCCAGCGAGATGCAGCCATATAAGTTAGAGGATGAGGCTAATCCAAAGGTTGAAGATAAGGAAAAAACGTATATTACTCTTCATCAAACGCCAACTTCAACAACATTGAATCATACAGATGAGCTTGATGAGCGTAGTGGCCATGATGAGCAACTATCGAGATATGCTGCATCAACCAAAGAAAGTTCAGCTCCTATTCATCCCTATAGTCCGTACGACCAGTATGGTCAAGAGGATGAGGACGATGCTGATAGGATGGAAATCAAAAAGCCTGCTCCACAGGTAAATATTCGCGGAAGTGAGCGTTACATTCGCCAGCAGCCTGTAGAGCACGATGCTAGTAGCCGAACTTGTTCAAAATGTGCAGCGGCAGCTCCTCCAGAAGCAAAATGGTGTGAACGTTGTGGAGCTCCATTTATTTAAAGAAGCTACGTAAATTATAAATCAGCCGAGTTCTGGTTCCATAATTTGTATCTAACTATGACCCGTATTGGTCGTGGTATAATATGTTAAGACAGCATCTGATAGGGTTGATACGATTATAATAATTACGTCGAACAGCCGGGAAGCTTCTATAGCTTACTCCGGCTGTTTTGGCGTTTACGAAAACGTTTGAAGAACACCAGCAGCATGGGCTGAAGGGGGAAACGAGATGGACAGCTTGATTCAGCAGCTGCGTGACGTCGGATTTACAGAGTTGGAATCCAAATTGTTAATTTTGCTCTCTGAACAAGGATCAATGACAGGCTATGAAGCAGCGAAAAAATTGGGAATATCGCGTTCTAATGTATATGCTGCTTTGCAGCGGCTTGTGGATCAGAGCTTCGTGCTGCATGCAGTAGGGGAACCGTCGCACTATGCTGCGATCGAGCCAGCACAGCTTACGAAGACGATTGCGGAGAGAATGCAAGCTTCGCTGCGTTTTGTGGAGGAGCATATGCCTGCACCTAAGCAGGAGCTATCATTTTTCTATAGCATAGAAGGTGATAAAGTGGTCGCAGAGAAAATTGGACAAGTCATCGCCGCAGCTGAAACGGAAATCATTGTGGAAATGACTTCACGAGACGGAATGCTGGTGCAGCATGCGCTGCAGCAGGCGGAGAATCGTGGTGTGAAAGTACTGTGGTCGATTAGCTCCAATGAGGAGCAGTTGCCTGCCTCTGGCTTCCTTGCTTCTCGTGAAGGGCAAGTAGACATGCATCTTGCAGGCAGACGCTTTACGATGATTATTGATCGTAAAATCGCCTGTATTGGAATGAGAAGTGCGGCTGAGGAGGCGAAGCTGTTATATACGGAACATCCGGTTATGACGGAGTATGTACTTAGCCGATTCATTCAGGATATCATTTTGTTTGAATTGGAACAGCAGCTCACTGAGGAGCAGCGTCAGCAATTTGGCCCATACTTTTCACACTTATGGGAACCCTATTTGAACAAGGAAATGTAGTGTGAAATGGCAAATAAAATACCTAAATAATGTTATCGTTCACTATTATGTCATCATTTACATGTAACGATGAATTGCGTTGATTCGTAAACAAGTAGTAAGAAAGAATGGCTGGATGACAGTTGAGGGAGGAAGTACGATGGTGGAAGTTATAGTTCACTTTGATGTTCTGGAGCGGGATGGCGATATTTCTCATTTGCGAGGGTTGATTATGGCAGAGTCTGGTGAGAAGCCAACCATCTCTCAAGTAGAAAATATGCTGCGTTCGATGGGCTATCAGGTGACGGCGGAAGATAATGAGCACTATGTGTATGTTCCTGTTGATGCTGGAACAGAAGTGAAGAAGATTGAAGTGCGTAAAATGGACAATGGGGAAGAAGAATTCTCGATTGACCCGCATATGAAAATGATTGTGCAAAATCTAATGAGCAAGCCGCATCGTCCGATGTAGGTTCGAGCTTGTTCTGTAAAAAAAGGGCTGTCTCCGCAATGTTATGTACTCAGTTCAATCTGGTCATAGCACAGGAGGCAGCCCCTTTTATGTTATTTTATATCGTTAATGAGTTATAAACTTAAGCTTGCGCGTTCGCTTCTACCAATTGAGATGTACAGCTTGGGCAGCGTGTCGCTTTAACAGGAATATCTGTTACACAGTATGGACAGGATTTCGTAGTTGGATCTGCCGCCACTTCTTCTTTGCGGTGCAGCATGTTGATGACTTTTACAAGTCCAAATACTGCAAATGCAACAAGTAGGAAATCAATTACGACGTTAATAAATTGTCCGTACGCAATTACGGCCACACCAGCAGACTTTGCTTGTGCAAGCGACGTAATGGCAGAGCCATCTGGCATCGTCACGCTTGGATCTAAGTTAATGAACAAGTCAGCAAAGTTAACTCCACCAAGCAATTTACCGATTGGCGGCATAATAAGATCGTTAACGACCGATGTTACAATTTTACCAAACGCAGCACCGATAATAACACCGACAGCTAGATCGACGACATTACCGCGCATTGCGAACGTTTTGAATTCTTTTGCAAAAGATTTAAGAGAACCCATCATTTCAACCCCTATAGTATTTTAATATTTATATTGAAATAACCTGTACCGGTTATCGATAATCGCAAACGAACATATTTCCTTACCCCGTACCTGTAGAAGCTAAACAAGGTAGTTGACTATTGTTTATCAACAGCATACCCAACACTTACTTTCTTCATAAATGAAGTCTTTTTAGGGGAGCAGCAAAAGTGTCGCTTTGTCACTTTATCACTATATTCATGGTTGTTCAAGGCTTGGATATAATCGGAAATTTGTTGGTAACTAGAGAGGGAAATATCTTTTGAAACAACTGGAAGTGATAGTCCGTATATAGTAGTATTGGTTTGCATGGATTACAAACAAGGTAAGGCTCAATGCATTTAATCTGGCGCCATTTCAAGTTTATTATAATAATCGGAGGATGGTAATCATGTCATTGTTTAACCGTATTTTAGCTAGTGTAGGTATCGGTTCTGCAAAGGTTGACACGCTGTTAGAACGCAATCGCTATGCGCCGGGTGAGCAAGTGTCTGGAGTCGTCAAAATACAAGGCGGTCAAGTTCAACAGCAAGTAGACGCCATTCATCTTAAGCTTATGACTCAATATACGAAAGAATCGAATGATTCGAAACATCAGGTCAACTATGAGCTGGTACGCTTCCAAGTAAGCAGTGCTTTCACATTGCAGCCGAATGAGCTGCGCGAGTTGCCATTTACAATTGTGCTGCCTCCGCATACCCCGCTTACGATTGGTCGTGCTCCCGTATGGTTGAAGACAGAATTGGATATTGCTAACGCGGTTGATCCATCTGATAACGACTTGATCGAGATCGCGCCTAAGGTGGAGCAGAGCATCGTAATTGATGCGTTGAACCGTCTTGGCTTCCGATTGCGCAAAGCAGAGTGTGAGTATGCACCACGCCTTGGTGGGGCTGTTCCTTTCGTGCAAGAGTTCGAATTTGTTCCGACAACGTACTTTAGAGGCGACCTTGACGAGTTGGAAGTTATTTTCTATCCGAAAGAGCAGGAGATGGAAATCCTCGTACAAATTGATCGACGTGCTAAAGGGCTCGGCGGCTGGCTTGCAGAAGCGATGGATATGGATGAGACATTCGTACGCTTTAGCTTGCCAAATGATGAATGGAAGCGTCTTGGTCCTGATGGTGCTTCAAACCACTTGTCCAATATGATTCGTCGCTATATTTAATATAGCCATATAGTTGTGGGAATAGAAAGAACCTTCGGCCTGTCGCTTTTACAGCGATTGGTTGAAGGTTCTTTTTTTGTTTCATATAAGCTGAACGGTACTAGCTATTTGTCGCCGCGATCAATATGCTTGCGTGGATGGACTTGCTTCGGCGGTGGAATGTCTTTGTCCGCTTCTGGAACTAAGCGCTCATCCGTCAAACCTTGATGATGATTATCATACGAAAATTCCTTGAGTTCCCACTCGGTAGCACCTAGCTGCGGATCGGTAGGGAAGTGTTGTCCCCGGTGAAGAGTCTCCGCACGCCCCCATTCGTTCGTGTAAATACCGTCTACCTCCACACGATCGCGGGACATCGGGTGCATCTCATGTTGTTCTTTGCTCATGGACACGTTGCTCCTTTCAGCCATCCGCTCTACAGCTTGACTTCTCATACATTTGCAATGGAGAACACTGTATCGCTAAGCATAACGTGCCCTTTACGGTGAGGACTTATTCTTTAAGAGCGATGTGTCTCTTAGATGCGTTCTTATTCTCATCAACGCTCATTTATGTGACTAATCATTATTTGTGCTGATAACGTCCTTCAAGCTTTTTACCGCCGTACCACAACAGCCAAAGGGCAGCCGCAACAAGGAGTAAGCGCCAAGGCTGCTCTACGAATCCTTTCCAATCATGGCCAAGGAATGCCATCAAGAAGATCATGACGGACTTTCCAGCCATTACGGCAATCATAAAGGTGCGGAACGGGAGCGTACTAATACCGGCTGCGACATTTATGAGTACAGAAGGAGTGAACGGGAAACATAACAATAAGAAAATAGGCGTAAATCCTTTCGATTCAATCCAATTGAAAAACTTTTGTGTGCCTGGCATTCTTTTCTGAATGTACATACTAAAGCGTCCACCGAACAAGCGAGCCAGCCAAAAGACAGCGAATGAGCCGAGGCATACCCCGATCCATGAGTATAAAAATCCAAACCACAACCCGTAGGATGCAGCGTTGGCGACTACGAATACAAATAGAGGCAGCGCCGGAACGAACGATTCCCCAAATGGAAGTAAAATGCCAGGTAGAGGGCCAAGTGCAGAATATTTTTGCAGCCACATCTCTACTTGCGCGATATCTATATCTTTTGCGTAAGCAATAAAATCTTGAAACCAATCCCACATAATAGTTCGTACACCTCTCCCATTCCATTACATGATCACATTGTATTTTTGTATATGTTTCTTATCTCTCTGCAAACCATCTCGAAGGGAATAACCAATACACGATAGCGATAATGCTGAATAGCCCTGCGCTGAACCAAATAACAGCAGAGACGGAGAATGCCTCGGCAATTAATCCGCCAACGACGGGGCCAATCAGGACGCCGATATTCTCAACTGTCGATAGCAGGCTCCAGCCGAGTCCTTTTTGTGCTGGAGGTACGTACAAGGCTAGCAAGGCATTCCATGCTGGCAGTACAGCCGCATAGGAAATACCGAGAATAACAGCTAGTGCATAAGCCATAATGACACCTGGCTTCATCGATAGCGAAGCCAGCGTAAGTCCGAAGATAGCGAAGCCAACGATAAGGAAAGGCTTGCGGCCTACGCGATCAGACCATTTGCCCATTGGTACGAGACCGATTACGGTACACCCTCCACCAATTAGTAAGAGCAGTGAATATTGTCCACTGGATAAGGACAGGAATTGCTCTGCGAACTTCGGCAATATTGGAACGAGCATGCTTGCGCCTAACGTTTGCAAAATCATGCCTGGCAATAAAGGTTTCATTGCTGATAGGCGCTCACGCAGCACGGCAAACTGTTCTTTAAAAGGAACAGGAGTAGCTGATTCACCATTATTTCTTCCTCTTGGTAAGAAAAAGCTGAGTGCAAGCGCGATGAAAGTTAGTCCTAATAACATTGCGTACGCAAGGTGTGGTGTATAGTCGAGAACGACATTTAATACGACTGGACCAGCACCCATACCAACGAGCCAGATCGTATATAGGAATCCCATTTGAGCTGCACGCTGCTCGGTATTTACTTTTGTAAGACAGACGAGCCATACAGGGGACATGCCTACACCATATATGGCGGAGGCTAGTATGAATATCCAAGGATTACTGCCCCAGTGGAACAAGCCGATACCACCTAAGGAAATCAGAAGCCCACATATAACGATTAACTTGGATGAAAAACGATCCAATAAATAACCGATAAATATTTTAAGTACTGTATCTGTTAAATAATGCGCCGTAATTGCAGTACCTATAATACCTAGTGTAATACCAAGCTCTTTCTCCCCGAATATCGGGATAAAGCTGAGCACTGTTGCACCTCGTACAAATTCCACAAGGAGTAAAATGACGGCTAACAGTGCGATGTCAGATGATAGTCCTAGCTTTCGGATTGATTTCAAACGAGACGCTCCCTTTTCACATGTTGTAAGATGCTTAAATTTGCTATGTAATCTGGATTGGCAACCTTAAATTGTAACCTTTCCATTATAGCGTGTACCAATCTCGTTTTCCAATGACTGGGGAACGGGACGATTGGCAGTTACGGTTGAACAGCTGGAAGCAAGTATTGCTCCAGCCATTGTGCAGGATGGCGCCAACGCTTCACTCTAGAATCGGCAGCCCATACAGCTGTGATACGTAGTTTAGGGATAACAAATATGAGCTGACCGCCATATCCCATTGCACAAGCAGCATCGATGCCATTCAATTGATGGCACCACCACTGATATCCGTATGCACCATATCCGGAAGCGCCTTCGCTGTGCGCAGTTATCGTTTCACGAACCCAAGAAGCGGGTATTAATGATGTTACGACGTTATTTGTGGTCACGCATCCTTCATTTAGCAGGAGCTGTCCGATCGACAGCATATCCCGTCCTGTTAAGGATAATCCGATATGGCCAGCTGCATCGCCGTCAGGCGAACGTTCCCATTTATAGTTGGATATGCCGAGCGGACCAAATAAATATTGTGCCGCAAACTGATCGGCAGACATTCCAGTTTGCAGCGTTAACAGCACGGATAGAAGGTGTGAGTCAATGCTGCGGTATTGAAAGCGACCGTACATATTCGATTGAATCGGAAGCCTCGTCGCAAAGCGTCTCCAGCTTGGACTACTATGGAAGCGGTGGACCCAGCGCTCGCTCATCCGGCTGTTCGTTTCCCATTGCAGCCCTGTAGTCATCGTGAGCAAATGATACAAAGTTAGGCGCTGCCACAGTGTGTTAGAGCGCGTAGGTGCCGGCATAAAGGTCTCTAGTAAAGGAGCGATTGGATCGTGTGTACCAATCATTTTCCCTTGCTTCTGTGCGATGCCAATAAGCAGGCTCATTATTGATTTCGTAGCAGAGCGCAGATCGTGAAGCGAATGTTCATCCGTATCGTGGTAATAGCTCTCATGAACGAGCTTGCCGTCACGTGCTAGAAGAAAGCAGCGCAATTTTGGCCACTGTTCGGGGAGCTGCGCTAGAGCGGTTTGGAATAAATCATCGTCCATTCTTGCCTCTGTAGGACAAATGAACCTTGTCCAGTTTGAATTTTTTGCCGTAATATGGGGAGTGAAAGACATGAAGCAAATCCTCTCTATAAATGAAATGTTGTTAAAGTTGGCTGTTCCATTATTTGTTTTGGAACAAGCATGTTTATTTGCAACATATGACCATGATTTAACGTTGTTCATATCATAACCATTATAGCTTGCAACGATTTTGGAATTATGGGAATAGGAGAGCGATAACTCTAAATATGATCCAATATAATTGTCCCTTATGCACGAAAGTGCAAGTTATGAGTGGGTGATTTTGCACTTCGTGTGAATATGTTATAATAGGGACTATTAGGTTGTAAATTCCAGCGTTATAAGCGAAGTCCGTTACTTCTCCGTCGGGGAGATTGATCTACAACGCTTTAGGAGGGAATTTTCATGGCAGCAAAAGGTCACAACGAAGTGAGAGAAAGCTTGTTGGAGATGACACGAATTTTTCGTCCCAAGAATCCACGGAAGTTCGTGAAGGAATATATCCGGAAGTATCGGATAACGGGAGGCTATGAAGACGAACTAACCCAGCTTGTAGAAAATGAATTAGGTAAGATGGACACAAGCGCATCCTAAAGTGTGTAGATGGAATGTGATTTTTATTATGGCAAGTGAACTAGGAATAGGTTAGTCGTATCAGGCGTATCCAGTGGATACGTCTTTTTTTGCATTTTATAGAAAGGGTGGGCCAGCGACATTTACCAAAAAAATGATCGTTTTATGAAAAGGTAGTGAAGTGAGTATGTTTCGCCATCCATAAAGTGAATAATCGATGAACAGCTTCAAATATACTAGTAGGAGAACGATTAATAAGAGACGATAGTGGCACAAAAAGCGAACGGGGAATCATCAGATAACTCGCTGACAAATTTCGTTGAAGTCATTCGACGTGAAATGAGATCTTTCGTCATGAATAATAATAGATATTTTTATAATTTGTAAACGCTTGCAAAGTCTTTTGCTGTGCGGTATTATCCGATATTTGAACACTTTGTGAACTAGCAGGTAATCGTTGACAAATAAAAATATGGAAATTATATTTAGGTGAGTGATTGCATTTATTGACAGGGTTGTGACATCCGCGCTGAATTTGATCGTGTCTTCCCGCTAGCTCGGAACGGCTAAGAGTGAGTAGAAGTACGGTCGGATAGTTACGTGAATCAGCCAGTAGCTTCATCGTTTGTTGCATCTATTGCAAGTCTATTTCTATTTAATGTAATAGCACATGTATGGAGTAATGGAGGATAAGCTTATGCAGAGCAACAATACCCTAATCAGCATCAACGAAAAAGGACAAAGTGGGGTTGATGAATGATGAAACGGTGGCAGTTTAGTAAGCGTCTTCTTCCGCTGTTAGCCGGACTCGTCTTGCTTTTAAGCGCTTGTGGTCGTGAGGATTTATCGACACTCAACCCGCAAGGTTCAATTGCACAGTCGCAGTTCGACTTGATGAAGCTGTCGATTGGTATTATGACAGGCGTAGTGGTGATCGTATTCGGACTTTCCGTCTATGTTCTCGTGCGCTATCGTCGGAAGCCAGGCGATAAGTCGATTCCGAAGCAGGTAGAAGGCAGTCACAAGTTGGAGATCATTTGGACGGTTATTCCGATTATCCTTTTGGTTATCCTGGCTGTTCCAACATTGAAATATGTATTTGCCTTCGCCGAGGATTATAGCAAAGACGAGAATGCAGTTAAAGTCAAGGTAACAGCATATCAGTACTGGTGGGAATTCGAATATCCCGAGTACAAGATTAGAACCGCACAAGATTTAGTTATTCCCTATGGTAAGAAAATTGCAGTAGAACTCAGCACGAAAGACGTGCTCCACTCCTTCTGGATCCCTTCCCTTGCTGGTAAGATGGACACCAACCGCATAGACAGCTTAGATAAAGGCAACAAGAACAAGATGCACTTTGATGCACCAGAAGAAAATGTTTACCGTGGTAAGTGCGCCGAGCTTTGTGGACCTTCCCATGCGTATATGGATTTCAAAGTTAAATCAGTCAGCCAAGAGACATTTGATGCTTGGGTGAAAGAGATGCAGGCTCCAGCTAAGCCATTTACAGGTGATGCAGCGGTAGCGGAAGTATTTAAGCAAAGCTGCTTGTCTTGCCATGCTGTAGAGAATGAGCCTAAGACAGCGCCGAACTTGAAAGGGATAGGAAGCAGGGAAGCGGTAGCCGGTATATTACTTAACCGTGAGAAAGCTTCGGAATCTCTTGATCAAGCGAAGATCGAAGATCATTTGCGTAAATGGATTAAAGAAACGGACGATGTGAAACCGGGCAATAAGATGGGTGTCATTAAATTGACTGATCCAGAGCTCGATCAAATCGTAGACTATTTGGCTAATTACAAGCTGGATTCACTTGAAAAGATCAACAATGGTATTCCTAACGTCGAAGAATAAGCACAGGTAAGAAACAGAAATAAGCATCTTCTAGGGGAGGGGTTACGGCCTTGGCTCATACAGCACATACAGTCAAGCGGTACACCGGTATTATGGACTGGCTTACGACGGTCGACCATAAGAAGATCGGAATTTTGTACCTCCTTGCCGGCGGTTTGTTCTTCGGCATTGGTGGTATTGAAGCGATCTTGATCCGAATTCAGTTAATTAAGCCGCTTAATGATTTAGTGAGTGAACAAGCATTTAATGAATTGATTACGATGCACGGCACGACAATGATATTCCTTGGTGTCATGCCGATTATATTCGCCTTAATGAATGCGATCGTTCCGTTGCAGATCGGTGCGCGAGATGTAGCGTTCCCGTTCTTGAATTCCCTTGGTTTCTGGACGTTCTTGTTCGGCGGACTTTTGCTCAACTTGAGCTGGATCGTAGGCGATGTTCCAGATGCAGGATGGACATCATATGTTCCGTTAGCCAGTAACGAATATAGTCCGCATCACGGGGTCGATTTTTATACAATTGGTCTTCAAATATCCGGTCTAGGTACGCTCTTAGGCGGTATTAACTTCTTGGTTACCATTATTAACATGCGTGCACCAGGAATGACGTACATGCGGATGCCGATGTTCACATGGGCCTCCTTCATTACTTCTGCACTTATTTTGTTCGCATTCCCTGCTATTACAGTAGGACTTATTTTGCTTATGTTCGATCGTTTATTCAGCGGAAACTTCTTTAACGTTGCCTTGGGCGGTAACCCTGTATTATGGCAGCATATTTTCTGGATATTCGGACATCCTGAAGTTTACATTTTGATCTTACCGGCATTTGGTATCATTTCTGATGTTCTCAGCACATTTGCTCGTAAGCGTCTGTTCGGATATAGTTCGATGGTGTTCGCAACGATTCTTATCGGTTTTCTAGGTTTCATGGTGTGGGCGCACCACATGTTCACAGTAGGTCTAGGTCCCGTGGCGAATGCGTTGTTCTCTATCGCAACGATGCTAATTGCCGTACCGACAGGTATTAAGATCTTTAACTGGATCTTTACGCTGTGGGGCGGTTCCATTAAGTTCACAGCAGCGAACTTGTATGCAATTGGTTTCATTCCAACGTTCGTTATGGGTGGGGTTACGGGTGTTATGTTGGCGTCAGCGCCAGCTAACTTCCAGTTCCACGATACGTATTTCGTTGTTGCTCACTTCCACTACGTAATCGTAGGTGGTTTGGTGCTGGGCCTATTCTCTGGATTGCATTTCTGGTGGCCGAAAATGTTCGGTCGCACCTTGTATGAAGGGCTTGGTAAAGCAACGTTCTGGATGTTCTTTATCGGCTTCCAACTAACGTTCTTTGTACAGCATTTCCTAGGTCTAATCGGAATGCCGCGTCGTGTTGCAACGTATCTGCCGAACCAAGGCTTTGACACGATGAACATGATTAGTACAGTTGGTGCGATTATGATGGGGATCGGAACGCTTATGTTCTTGTGGAACATCTTTATTACGTCCCGTCAGCCGAAAAATGCTTCAAATGATCCGTGGGAAGACGGTCGTACATTGGAGTGGACGATTCCTTCGCCTCCTCCAGAATACAACTTCAAGCAAACTCCGCTTGTACGCGGCTATGATGCTTGGTGGAAAGAGAAGATGGACGGTAACAAGGAGATGACTCCTGCTGAGCCGCTCGCTTCGATCCATATGCCTTCTCCGACGATTCTCCCGTTCTTTATGTCCGTTGGCTTATTCATTGCAGGCTTCGGATTTATGTACGGAAGAGATTTGTTTGAAAATGCAATACTAGGATTCTTATTCAATAACTATATTGTCTCGATTATCGGATTGGGCATCACGTTTGGTTGTATGTTCCTTCGTTCCGTCTATGATGATCCTGGCTATCATATTGAAGTAGAAGAGCTTGAAGACAAGGGGGGAAGAGCATGAGTGCACACGGTCATCACGTAGAAGGCGAATGGCCTCATCAACCGGAAAATGCGACCTTGGAAGGCCGCAACAAAGTACTCGGCTTCTGGCTCTTCCTTGGCGGAGAGGCAGTGTTGTTCGGTACATTATTCGCAACATTCCTGGCTCTTCGTGATCAAGTCGGTGACGGGCCAACTGCTGCCGAACTGTTCAAGCTCCCGATCGTTGGAGCAGCAACGCTTATCCTACTTGTCAGTTCACTTACTAGTGTGTTCGCTGTTCAGGCGCTGCACCAGAATAAAGTAAAGGATCTGATTAAGTGGCTTATCGTAACCGTTCTATTGGGCTTCTCTTTCCTAGGGCTGGAGATTTACGAGTTCGTTGAGTATATCCACCATGGTCACAACTTTACGACGAGTGCGTTTAGTACCGCATTCTATACGTTAGTTGGTTTCCACGGTGCTCACGTTGCATTCGGTGTTCTTTGGATCACATTGTTGATTATTCAAGTGAAGAAGAAAGGCCTGAATCTCGTAACAGCACCGAAGGTGTATGTGTCTGCAATCTACTGGCACTTCATCGACGTTGTGTGGGTATTCATCTTCACAGTTGTTTACCTAATGGGAAGGGTGGTGTAGACGATGGCGTCACAACAACAATCGTCTTCTAGCCATTCAAATCGTCGTCATAAGCACGAAGGGCGACAAAAGCACGTTGTTGCGTTTATTTTCTCCATCGTACTTTCACTGATTGCGTTTGCTGCCGTTGCTTCTGTAGCTGAAGTGAATGCAACCTTTATCATCATTATTTTGCTTGTTATGGCAGTGCTTCAAGTTATCATCCAGATGGCTTATTGGATGCATATGAAAGACAAAGGTCATTTACTGCCTGTCGTGTTTATGCTTGGCGGCGCCTTTGTCGCACTGACCTGTATCGTCATGGCTCTATATTGGGTATGGTGGTAGACGATTTCAAGTTTAACGTTGAATGAGTGCTGAGCGCGTGTAGAGTATAATCAGAGCTTATTCAGGAACGATAGCATAATAGAAAGAGGTGGTGCGATGCACCGCCTCTTTTTCCGTAGAAGATCAAATGTGGCGAAACGATGACAGCTTGTTGATGAGAGGGGGAAGCAGCTATGTTTGGATTGGAGCAGTATTTTTCATTTGCCGATTTATGGAGCCCTTTGTTTCTCGTTGCCGCGTTGTTGGTTATTGTATTGTATCTTGGTTTAACAGGTTATTTTAGAGATCGGTTCCCTGGTTCCAAGCCTGTAACAGGGGGACAACGAGTTAGTTTCATTGTAGGCGTCGTGCTTATTTACTTGTCACAGGGCGGACCAATTGATTTAATGGGCCACCTGATGTTCACGTTCCACATGGTCATGATGTCATTGTGCTATATTATAGCGCCTCCTCTGCTACTGAAGGGGATTCCAGACTGGATGTGGAAGTTTCTCTTGGATCGTCGGCTGCTGCGTAAATTGAAGTGGATGATGCACCCGATACTGACAGCAGTACTATTCAATGCGCTATTTTCGTTCTATCATATTCCGGTCGTACATGATTACATTATGCTGAATTACGGTGTACACACGTTGTACTATATTGCTCTTTATATTGCAGCCTTTATGATGTGGTGGCCTGTCGTTAATCCTGTTCCAGAATGGAATCTGATTAGCGATGTAAAAAAAATGGGCTATATTTTCTTAAATGGATTGCTGATTACACCTGCATGTGCGCTTCTTATCTTTGCAGATGAATCGTTATACGCGACCTATAATGATCCGAATACATGGGCAGCGGCGATGGGCTATTGTGTGTCTGGCAGTCCAGAGGCCTTGCTGGCAGCCTTTGATGGTCCGCAGTTTTTTAGTTGGTTCGATGTAAGAGAGGATCAGCAGCTTGGTGGTATTTTGATGAAGCTCGTTCAAGAAACAATGTATGGTATCATTCTAGCTTATGTGTTCTCTCGTTGGTTCCGTCGTGAAGGAAAAGATGATGATGTCGGAGATTCGACACCGAAAAGTGATTGGCAGAATGCATGATTTCGATATAATGGGAATGATAACTTGTAAGGAGGGATAATGCATCGTGGATATGTACTCACTATTCCCAACGATCAGTACGTTCTTTATTGTACTTAGTGCCATCTTGGTTGCGATCGGTTGGCGCCAAATTATTAAAGGCAAGCGCAAAGAGCATGAGCGGACGATGAAGCAAGCTGCAATCGCAGCTATTTTGTTCTTCATTATTTACGTATCTCGCACGATTTTTGTAGGAAACACATCATGGGGCGGGCCAGAATCGTTGAAGACGATCTACCTGGTGTTCCTGCTTTTCCATATCGTGCTGGCGACTGTTGCAGCTGTGTTCGGCTTGACAACATTGTACTTAGGATTTAAGAAGAAGTATGACAAGCACCGCAAGCTTGGACGCGTTACTGCGACGATCTGGTTTATTACAGCAGCTACAGGTGCGACTGTGTATGTACTGTTGTATATTCTATATCCAGGCGGACATACGAAGCCAGTGATTGATGCTATTTTTGGCTAACATGCCATTTTTCTAATGGGGACAACCTTTATTCATACAGCTTGAGGGCTGCTTGGATAAGGGTTGTTTTTTTGTGAGTAAAAGGATTGGAAAATAATCCTTGACGACTGTGTGTAGAGGTCATTATACTGTGTATAACAATATACACAGTAATCACAGTGAATAGTGAGCTGTGCGATTGAAAGGAAAGTAGGTGTCTCCTCATGAAAAGAGGTTGGCGGGATGCTTGGTTCATCGTGAAGCAAGAATTTAGAACATCACCGATAGGGTTGCTGTTAACGATATTGTTCATGGTCTATCTTTCAGTTATGACCTATCCGATGGCTCAGATGGTTTTTGATAAGGAAGTTGGTATCATCTCCACCATCCTTATGGATTTTTATCTTTTTCTCATTTTTTTAAGCCTAGGAACTTTTATGAATCGTAGATCTACCCGCTATTTATCAGAGGACTCTTATCGCAAATATGTAATAAAGCAGCGTATTTTGCCAATCGGCATTCAAACCATTGTGCGTGCTAGATACTTGCAAGTTTGTATTCTATCGCTAGTGAACGGTACGACTTTCTTTTTCGTTAGCTACTTCATTATTGGATTGGATAAAGTAACGAATGCCGCTTCCTATGCGCTGTTTGTTCTGATAGGTCTAACACTCAGCATTTTGATAAATGTCCTGTTTACGTATTGTGAGTGGAAAATGAGCGGCAAAATGTATATGTTGGTCGTGTTCCTCGTTATGGTGATTTTAACTATAACGGCAATCATTATTAGTTTATGTGGAGGCTCGGTCTTCAAGTCATTACTTTATATAACAAATGAATGGCCGCTTCCAACCGTAATTGTAACGATCGTGGTGCTGAGCCAAGCAATTATTTGGGGAATGAAGTCATCTTTACAAGTGCTGCGGCGAACGGATTTGTCTTGAATCAGATATGCAGGAAGGAAATTTTCAGATTTGAGAAATAAAATAGATTGGCGTCATCGACGCATTGGGTGGTTAACGTGTCACGCTCCGTGTAGTTGCAAGATTGATAGAGGAGGTGAACCGGCCTATGTTCATTCCGATACAGCTTGATGAGAATAGCACCGAACCATTGTATGCACAGATTAAGAGTCAGCTTAAGACGTTAATTTTGAGCGGACACATCGAGACGGGAACGTTATTACCATCGATTCGTGAACTAGCAGGTCAGTTAAGTTGCAGTGTCATTACAATACGACGTGTGTATCAAGATTTAGAGCAAGAAGGGCTGCTGCGCACGAAGCAGGGCACAGGTACGTTTGTGGCGCCGGTTCATCAAGGTGAACGCGACCAATTCCGTAAGCGGGCGGTTGAAGAAGCTATCATAGCGGCCATAGATGCTGCTAAGCAGATGCAGATAGATGAACAGGAGTTAAGGGATATTTTTAATGAGATTGTACGAATACGGATGCGAAATGACTGAGATTGAGGGGAGGAGGTACTGATAATGAATGCCTATACACTGGAAGCAGTTGAGAAGTACCGTGAACATCTACGGGTTGGTCCGTTAAATGTTGAATTTCCAAGTGGCTGTGTAACAGCTATCGTTGGCGTGAATGGTTCAGGTAAAAGTACGATGCTCAGCATGATGATTGGGCTTGCTTATCCAAACCAAGGGAGTATCTATTTCGGTCAGCAGCGTGTCGATGCTGATCATGATTATGAGTGGAAGCAGCGGATCGGATATTTACCAGAGCAGCCTAACAGCGAAGATGACTATAAGACTCCCGATCAATTAGCTACGGTGTATGCCTATTGGTATAAGAACTGGGACTGGCAGCTCTACCAGACGCTGATGGCTAAGTACGAGATCCCACCAAAGACAAGGCTTAACAAAATGTCTAAAGGGATGCGGCGTAAATGCGAGTTGATTATGATACTGTCGTATCGTCCAGATGTGCTGCTGTTAGATGAACCATCATCAGGGTTGGACCCTGTCAGTTGGCGTTATGTAATGGAGGATTTGCAGAAGTTTATGGACGACGGTGATCGGACGATTATTATCGCAACGCACATCATTGATGAAGTGAGAAGGCTCTCCGATTACATTATGTTTCTGCATCGCGGCCAACTTGTTCAATTCGTGGAGAAAGATGAATTGTTCGATGCTTGGAAGGAATATTGGTTCAATATTTCTGAAGCAGTTGTGCTCAAAGATGCACCAGGCATCAAAGATACGCTTCAAGATGGTGTGAGCGTAAGGCTAATCGTAAACGAAATTGCAAATTTTGAGGATTACTTGCAAAGGCATAATATTCAGCCAATACGAGTTCAGACCGTACCATTAGATGAGATTATGCTGCAATCGATTAAGGGTGTTAAGTAATTTATTTTTATAGAGTAAATGAGAGTAAATGGGTAAACGATGAGAGGAGAGATTAGGACGATGAAGACGTTACAGCTTGACCGAATCGTGAAGCAATATGGCGACAAGACGGCAGTCAATGAGATTAGCCTAAGTGTAGAAGCAGGAGAAATTTACGGTTTGCTAGGTGCCAATGGTGCCGGCAAGACGACGACAATGCGAATGGTGCTTGGCCTTATCTATCCAGATGCAGGTCAAATTTTATACAACGGTAAGCCATATCATAAAGGCTTGGAGCAATTGTTTGGCTATTTGCCAGAGGAACGCGGCTTGTACCCAAAGGTGAAGGTTAGCGATCAGGTACTGTACTTAGCACAACTGCGCGGTATGTCCCGCAGTGATGCAGACAAGAGTTTGAAATATTGGTTGGAACGTTTCCAAGTGCCTGAGAATTATAACAAGAAGATTGAGGAGCTATCCAAAGGAAATCAGCAGAAGATTGGCTTTATCGCTTCGATTGTTCATAATCCGAAGTTCATTATTATGGATGAAGCGTTCAGTGGTCTTGACCCTGTCAACGTGGAATTGATGAAAGAGACAGTTAAAGAATTGCGCGACAATGGAGCGACGATCTTGTTCTCTACACACCGTATGGAGCATGTTGAGGAATTATGCCGTCAAACGACGATTTTGAAGAAAGGTCAGGCGGTGCTGCAAGGAACAGTGCGTGACTTGAAGGCGAAATACCCGCGTGAAAAAGTAATCCTGCGTACGACTGGTGAAGTAGTAGGTTTGGAGCAAATTACTGGCGTGAAGCAGATTGATCGTACGGAAACAGGCTACATTATCAACATTGCTGATGAGTCTGCCGCACAGCATATTTTGCAGCAGGCGATGAGCCAATCGACGGTAGAACACTTCGAAGTGAAGGAACCGACGTTGAACGATATCTTCATTAAAGCGGTAGGGGGCGAGTCGAATGCGTAATGTGTGGACAGTAATCGGATTCTCTCTGAGAACGAAGCTAATGACGAAGGCATTTTTAATGACAACAGCTATATTGGCTTTAATCGTTACGATTGTAATGAACTTGCCGTTTATTATTTCTTTGTTCGATGAAGAAAACAAAGCGATCAAAGTAGGACTCGTGAATTCTTCTTACCCGGCGATTGAGAAGTCGCTAGAAGAAGCATTTAAGCAGAAGCAAGATGATATCATTCTCGTTCCTTATGAAAATGCAACTGAAGAAGGTCTGTTGAAGGATGTAAAAGAAGGCATTATTACAGGGTACTTGAAGTTTGAGGCTGCTGAACAAGGCGGCGAGCAAGCATTCCCGAAAGTGACGTATCATAGTGAAGAAGATCTGGATTTCGGTTTACAAGGCGATATTACAGCTGTTCTCACTGTATTGAAGACACATTGGATTGTAAAGGATTCTATATCAGAAGATAAGAAGTTGCAGTTGAATGAACCCGTTTCCTTCGATACGAAGAAATTGAAAGCTAGTGACAGTGGTCAGTTGGCAGAAGAAGCTGGTGAAGAAGAGCCTGCGTTCAAGGCTGAGTCGTTCGTTGTTACATTTGCATTGCTCATTCTATTCTTTACATCGATTCAAATGACAGGAAATATGATTGCATCCGAAGTAACGCAGGAGAAAAGCTCTCGTGTCATGGAAATTTTGATTACGAGCGTATCGCCATTGGCGCAAATGTTCGGTAAAATACTAGCGATGTTTATCCTGGGTATGATTCAAATTATGGCGTTTATCGCAGTAGCGGTTATTAACTTGCTCTTGCCGCATAACCAAGAAGCGCTTAAAGGACTTGATTTGGATATCTCCAAATTTGATCCGATGCTCGTTATCTATGGTTTGATTCTATACGTGTTCGGTTACTTCTTGTACGCGACGCTGTACGCTTCGGTTGGTTCTATCGTGAGCCGTACAGAAGACTTGGCGCAGGCGGTACTGCCAATTACATTCCTAAGCTTGGCTGCTTTCTACATCGGTATGTTCAGCGTATCTACGCCGAACTCGATGCTTGTAAAAGTAACATCGTTTATCCCATTCTTCACACCGACTTCGATGCTGCTTCGCATCGGTTTGGGCGAATATCAATGGTGGGAGTTCTGGTTGTCGATTGTGATCCTGCTTCTATCCGTACTTGTATTCGGCTGGTTGGCAGCGAAGATTTACCGCACAGGCGTGTTGCTCTACGGTAAGCGCCCTACGTGGAAAGAAGTTCGCAAAGCGATGAAGGCTTATAAGATTTAAGGGTTATGACGCACAGCACATTACGCACAGAAATAGTTAAAATAGTTTATGTTACTGATTGGGACAAATAAGAGACCGAAAAGACTTGTTCTGAATCGACGTACTACTACTGCCTGATAAGCCATAACCATTGGTTTATCAGGCTTTTTTGTGTACTAATAGCTATAGCTATAATTGTGAGGATCGCTAAAGGTCGCCATTGACGCTATTTCTAGGTATACGCGCAAATTTAAAATCTAACGGTTCTGGTTGCGCTTATTTTAAAGAAATAAGCTGAAATAGCATCGAAAACGTCAAATAAGCTCACTGATAACCGTTAAAATTCAAAATTGATGAAAAAGAGCGAAATATGCTCTGTGAGAACCGTTAGCCCATTAGCGGTGATGCCGTGTGGTTGAAAATACTTGTTTTCATTTATGAAAAATCTATTAAATACTTTCATATAATTGTTTAATATGATTAGATTGATTTGAGAGTTTTTTCTAAATGATAATGGAACACTCATCTGTATAAGGGTAAAATTATCTGCTTGAGAACTTGCTATTTTTGCAGAATAACAATATTAGAGCTGTATAATGCAGTACCTACATTTCACAAAAAAATTCCTGTGTTTCTCCACAACAATATCTGGATTATTACGTAATTTTTAAATGTACATAAAAAGATTAAGAGGGGATAGAGCATGAGAAGACATATTAGCATCAAAGGGATGGGCACATATCTTCCAAAACGAAAAGTAGATTCTTTTGAAATAGATCGTATGCTAAATGTGTCAGAAGGCTGGACATTGAAAAAATCGGGGGTAAAAACACGATATTTTGTTGATGGTGAAACCTCTTCTTATATGGGTGCTGAAGCTGCAAAAAAAGCGGTAGAAGATGCTCAGCTAAAGTGGGCTGATATCGATTGTATTATCTGCGGAAGCGGGACGGTTCAACAGGCAATCCCTTCTACTGCATCACTTATTCAAGAACAGCTCGGACTACAGCACTCTGGTATTCCTTGCTTTGATATTAATTCAACTTGCCTTAGTTTCGTAACAGCACTTGATACCGTATCTTACGCAATGGAATGCGGGAGATACAACAATGTAGTTATTATTTCTTCTGAGATTTCTTCTGTGGGGTTAAATTGGGGACAAAATGAAAGCAGCATTTTATTCGGTGACGGTGCGGCAGCGGTTGTGGTATCAAAAAGCGACCATACCTCTTCCATTATAGCTTCCCATATGGAAACCTATAGCTCTGGAGCGCATCTATCAGAAATTCGTGGTGGCGGAACGATGATTCATCCTAGAGAGTATAGCGAAGAGCGAAAAGAAGACTTCTTATTCGATATGAATGGCAGAGCTATTTTCAAACTATCTTCTACGTATATGTTGAAGTTTATCGATAAACTACTTATGAATACGGGTTATACTTTAGATGATATTGATTTGATTGTACCTCATCAAGCAAGTGGACCAGCTATGCGTCTAATCCGCAAAAAACTAGGCGTTGAGGAAGAGTGCTTCATGACCATTTTTGAAGACTACGGTAATATGATTTCCGCATCTATTCCAATCGCGCTGTTCGAAGCGGTTAGACAAAAGAAAGTAGAGCGCGGAAGTAAAGTATTATTGTTAGGTACTTCTGCTGGGCTTTCTATCGGGGGCATTCTTCTTGAATACTAACAAAACCGTATTAATTACAGGGGCACGTGCACCAGCAGCTTTACATTTGTGTAGACTGTTTCATAGTACTGGACATACCGTTATTATTGCGGATAGTACTCCTTATCCATTAAGTAAAGCTTCAATAAGTACGGATTATTTTTATGAAATTCCTTCTCCAAAGTGGAAAACAAAAGAAAGCATTGATGTTCTGTTATCGATAATTCAACGCCATCATGTGGACTTGCTTATTCCGACTTGTGAAGAAATATTTTATATAGCTAGATATAAAGAAACATTCAGCCCATTTTGTCATGTGTTCGTAGATGATTTTCACAAGCTTTCCTTACTACATCATAAGTGGGAGTTCATTCAGTTGGCAGCGAAGTTAGGTTGGCGAGTTCCTGCAACGTATAGAACCAATAATGAACAAGCGATAAGAGCGATGGTTCACGAAGTGCCAGACACTGCTTCTTTTGTGCTGAAGCCGATTTTCTCCCGTTTCTCTAATAAAGTGGAGTTTATTACAAAAGAGGCTGCTATAAAAGAAAAGTTGGCAGACAAGTCAAACTATATCCTGCAAGAGTTTATACAAGGAACACAGCATTGTTCCTACAGTATCGCACAATCAGGGAAAGTGTTAGCCCACTCTACCTATAAAACGGAATTCACGGCAGGCTTAGGCGCTACTATTGCGTTTAAACCTATTGATCATCCTAAAATGGAACAGTTTGTCGAGCATATTGTAAAGGAGCTAGATTTCTCTGGGCAAATTGCCTTTGATTTTATCGTTACAGAGGACGGAGAGGCTATTCCCATTGAATGTAATCCGCGTGCCACAAGTGGGTTACATTTATTTGATGAGGAAATCGTATCTTCTTTTTTTCATACAAACGTAAAAGAGACATTAATTCCGAAAGCAAACGCTAAGTGTGCCATTCGGTTAGCCATGCTTGTATATGGACTTCCTTATTTAAAAAGTAAACAAAAACGTAAGCGATGGTTACGAGTTCTATGCTCCTATCCAGATATCATTTATAGCCGCGCGGATAGAAAACCATTTTTTTATCAGTTTTTTAGCATGTATAAACTATGGCGTGAAAGTGTTAAACATAAGCGGACGATGTTAGAGCAAACAACGTATGACATCGCATGGGATGGTGAACCTTTATGAAAATGCTAGTAACGGGTGGAACGGGCTTTCTAGGACAAAAGCTCGCCTTGCGATTGAAGCATATGGGCTATGAAGTAACGGCAATCGGGAGAAATAAAGCAATCGGTACCTATTTAGAACAACATGGAGTTGAGTTTGTGCATTGTCCTCTTGAAGACAGGGATCGTGTGCTGCAAGTGTGTAAAGATAAAGATTATATCTTTCATAGCGGAGCCCTTTCTTCCCCTTGGGGCAAATATAAAGATTTTTACAATGCGAATGTGTTAGGTACAAAGCATATTATCGAGGGAAGTCAAAAATCCGGTATAACACGCCTGATCCATGTATCAACACCAAGTATTTATTTCTATTATGATGAGCGACAAGATGTAGTAGAAGACGCGAAGCTTCCTGATACCTTTGTTAATCATTATGCCAAAACGAAGTACATGGCTGAGCAGGCTGTTGATCAAGCTTTCTCGGATGGTTTACCTGTTATTACGATACGCCCACGCGCTTTGTTTGGTCCAGGAGATAACGCTATTCTTCCACGGCTTATTAAAGTGTGTGAAAAAGGTGCCCTACCGAGAATTGGTACAGAACATGTTCTTGTTGATATTACCTATGTCGAGAATGTGGTAGATGCCTTACTTCTTTGTATGGATTCCCCTACACCTACATTAGGGCAAAAATACAATATAACCAATGACGAACGTGTAGATTTATATGAGGTCATTGAACATGTTATGAAGCGGCTCGATAAGCAGGTACAATATAAAAACATTTCCTACAAAAATGCTTTTACACTAGCCGCTATATTAGAAGGGATTTCAAAAACGGTTTTGTTCGGAAAAGAACCTATTCTCACCAAATATACGGTTAGCGTCCTGTCCAAAAGCCAGACATTATGTATTGAGAAAGCTAAAAAAGAACTAGGATATACGCCAAAGATCAGTATAGAAGAAGGAATCACAAAGTTTGTAGACTGGTGGAAAATACAATGAAAATGAAATCTTTAAAGCTATATGATACCGGATATTGCACACATCCAGAAAAAATTGCATACGCCAAGGGCAGTTGGAAACAAATCCGTTTTCCAGCTACAGTAGGATTACTTCAGCATCCAACCTTAGGGTACATTTTATTTGATACGGGATATGCGGGACACTTTAAAGAAGCAACAAAAAGCTTTCCGTACTCTGTATATGCCAAACTAACCCCAGTTCATTTTACGGAAGACCAATCTATGAAACAGCAGCTGCTTCTTGAGGGTGTTCAACCAGAGGATATTACATATATTATTATTTCTCATTTTCATGGCGATCATACAGCTGGTCTGCTCGACTTTCCGACAGCCAAAATACTAACCTTCGCAAAAGCTTATGAGGATATAAAGAAGAGAAGTAAATTTGGTGCCTTATTAAAAGGGTGCTTAAAAGATACACTGCCGATTGATTTAGAGCAAAGGATGATATTCATCGATCACAATCCATTGCTTAAACTTTCGCCTGCATATGGAAAATTCGAAGAGGGTTACGATGTGTTTGGTGATGGCTCATTATTCGCTGTTGACTTAACAGGACATGCAACGGGACAATTTGGCCTATTCGTCCAATTACATAGTCATAAAATTGTATTTCTTTGTGCAGACGCAGTATGGCTAAGTAAAACGTATCAAAACCTTGTACTTCCTAGTAAAATTGCGAACCTTTTAACTAGTGATCCAAAATCTTATCGAAAGAATATTGAGAAACTGCACCATTTATCTCAAGCATCACCTGAAATTGAAATTGTACCCACTCATTGTGAGCACACATGGGATAAAATTAAAGCAGGAGTATACTATGAATAAATTTCGGATTCTCCAGCACTATTTGAAAACAAAATACGGCTCACGATTTTACGATCGCGAACAATTGGAACAATTTCATAAACAACAAATAAAAAAACAACTTTTGTTCACGATGGAGAAGTCTCCTTTCTATCGCCAGTTATATGCTCCATTTTTAAAAGAAATTGAACAGGGACAGTTGGCTGCGCTCCCTATCATTGATAAAGAAGTAATGATGGAACATTTCGATACATTAAATACCGTTCATATTTCAAAGGAAGAAGCATTTCGTGTCGCATTTGAAGCAGAAAAGACTCGGAATTTTTCTCCAACCATTCGTAATATAACGGTCGGCTTATCATCAGGCACTAGTGGAAATCGTGGAGTGTTTCTCGTTTCTGAGGAGGAACAAACGTTGTGGGCTGGTTCGATTATTGGAAAGGTGCTTCCTTCTAGCATTCTACATAAACACACGATTGCTTTTTTCTTGCGTGCTAATAGCAATTTATACGAAGCAACCAAAAATAAGCGAATTTCCTTTCATTTTTTTGATTTACTAGATTCGTTTCAACAGCATATCACTCGATTAAATGAAGTAAATCCATCTATTTTAATTGCACCTCCGTCCATGTTGCGAAAGATTGCCTCCTGGCAGCAAGAAGGACTTATTAGCCTTTGTCCTCAAAAAATTATTTCTGTAGCAGAGGTGCTTGAAGATATGGATCGCGCGTTTATTCGTGCAGCTTTTCAACAGACGGTACACCAAGTGTACCAATGTACGGAAGGTTTTCTTGCTACGACCTGCGTTCAGGGGACCTTACACATCAATGAAGATCTCGTTCATATTGAAAAAGAGTATTTAGATCAGGAAAACGGGGTATTCGTCCCTATTATTACCGATTTCATGCGGAAAACACAGCCCATTATACGCTACCGTCTCAATGATATTTTGATTGAGAAAAAAACAGCGTGTACCTGTGGGTCTCCCTTCTTAGCCTTAGAACGAATTGATGGCAGATGCGATGATATCTTTATTGGTAGAAGTGAATTGGATAATAGGGAGGTATCTATTTTTCCTGATTATATTCGAAGAGCGATTATGTTCGCATCCAATGAAATTCAACAATTTAAAGTGATCCAGCACAGCATAGACAACGTTGAAATTAAACTTGAAGCACCACCTGAACATCTTGCATTATGTCAATCCAATGTCATACAAGAGCTGAATACATTATGGTCTGCTAAGAAGTGTGTTATACCGCATGTTTTCTTTTCACATTACGATATTCAATTGCATGATAAAAAATTAAAAAGAATAGAAAGCCTTGTAAAGCATGGTGGGCAGATATGATTAAATTGCACGACGCTCATTCCCTGCACAGCATTGACTGGGACTCCAAAAAAGATGGAGCCTATGTAAGAGACAGCTTCCTGCCTTTTTTCGAAAAGGGTGTTTCCGCATGTATTGAAAATGTTAACACGCAGCTATTTCTATTAGAAATGGATGATCTCATCTTGCCAGTTACCATAAATAACGAGGAGTTCGATAATTCTTATGTATGTTCTCCTTATACACATTACGTATCCTATGCACTAGAAGAGTTATGGGAATTGAAGAAACCGTGGTTAGAGAAGCTGCTAACCTATCCGATTCATCTTATGGGAAGTTGGCTGCGACGAACGAATATGAACAAGGTTATCGCCGTGAATAATTGGATGCTGTCCACGAATCTTTATCATGCTATCAACGAACAACAAATCGTACAGATTACGAATTTATTTGTTGAGAAATATCCAGAGCATACGATTCTATTTCGTTCTTTAAATAACAAACTATATCCTACCATTACACAAGCATTATCTGCAGTAGGTTACAATAACATGATGTCTCGTTCTATCTACTTATTTGATCCAAAACATTATAAAGAAATGAATTCAAAAAAGCGAAAAGACTTATTAAACGATAAAAGTCTATTAAAGAAAAGCAAGTATGAAATCATTACGAATGAAGAATTTACGGAAGAGGATATTTACCAAATTTCCGAGTTATACAACCAACTGTATATTAAAAAATATTCGGTTCATAACCCAATGTTTACACCCGCTTATTTATGGAATGCTCTTAAGCATCATTTATTTGAGATAAAGGCCATAAAAAAAGGAGATACCATAGATGGTGTCATTGCTTATTTTATTAGGGATGGAGTGATGACTACGCCTATCCTTGGCTATGATACAAACTCTGATCAGCAGCATGGCTTATACCGTATTCTTTCCCTCCTTATTACAATGGATTCTATCGAAAAAGATTTAATATGTCATTGTAGTGCTGGGGCCGGGGAGTTCAAGCGAAATCGTGGTGCCAAACAGCAGATTGAATACAGCTATGTGTATTATGATCATTTGCCACCTAAGAAACAAAGGGTATGGAAAGTACTACGTTGGATATTGAATACATGGATAGAACCGATGGCAAGAAAACATCGCTTTTAGCTTCGTCGAAGATAGACCGCAACTCTTAACTTTGACAGAGGTACAATACGTGTACTATGATTAAGCACATAAATGAAACGTTTAAACACTTAAACGTATTGTGGAAGGAGGGAGTATGGTGGGAAAACAAGCATTAGAGCAGTTTCGCAAATGTACCCCCCTTTTTCAATTGTTAATGGACTCTAATCGTCAAGACATCATTTTACTACTTAGTGAGCACGATGCTCTGACTGTTAATGATATAACGGAGCATTCGGTCCTTTCACGACCAGCCGTTTCGCATCATCTACAGTTGTTGAAGCAGCAAGGTTTAGTGGAAGTGGAGAAGCGTGGGACGGAGCGATATTATTCTTTAACATTAGGAGATGCTGTAGCATCATTAAAAGAACTGCTATCATTTGTTGAACGTGATTGCCTTTAGAGGATATCTAAAGGTTTCTTTTACACTTTATTTGTTTAAGTGTTTAAACGTTTAGAAATTATCTATTGTCTATTTCTTTAGTATATTTCATTATAAGCATAACTTTAGGAGGACATCATAATGAATCAAGTAGAAACCATTAATGTACAATCTATTCTTGCTGAGCATAAGCAATTTTTTCATAAAGGATCGACTACTAGTTTTGAATTCCGATTGCAGCAACTTGAGAAGTTAAGAACGGCTATTCAGCGTTATGAAGCTCAAATTCATGAAGCTTTATATAAAGATTTAGGTAAAAGTGAGTTTGAAGCTTATGCAACAGAGGTAGGACTCGCCTTGAACGCGATTCAGTATATGATAAAAAATTTGAAAAAATGGATGAAGCCTGAAAAGGTGAAAACGCCTTTCTACATGTATCCATCTAGCAGTTACATTATGAAAGAGCCTTATGGCACGGTATTGATTATTGGTCCGTTTAATTATCCGTTTCAATTGTTAATCGATCCGCTTATTGGTGCTATCGCGACCGGGAACTGCGTGGTGCTTAAACCATCTGAGAATACACCACATGTAGCAGCTATCGTTCACAAAATGATAAAGGAAACATTCGATGAGGCATATATTCGAGTAGTAGAGGGAGAAAGAGAAATAACTTCTCAACTCATACATGCGCCTTTTGACTATATCTTTTTCACAGGAAGTGTCGCTGTAGGAAAAATTGTCATGGAGGCTGCTGCGAAGAATCTCGTTCCTGTAACGCTGGAGCTTGGCGGTAAAAGTCCAGTCATTGTAGACCGCACTGCGAATTTAGAAATGGCGGCGAAAAGAATTGTGTGGGGTAAATTTTTGAATACAGGGCAGACCTGTGTTGCACCCGACTATTTATTCGTTCATTCCGAAGTAAAGCAACAATTCCTCTCAAACATGAAAGAAGTCATCCGACATTATTATGGGGAAAATGCGATGCAAAGCAAAGACTACGGTCGAATCGTGAATGAGCGTCAGTTCGATAGACTCGTATCTATTATAGAGACGGATAAATCCAATCTACTATTTGGAGGAAATTCCGTTAGAGAAGAACGATACATCGAACCTACTTTACTGGAAGCAAAGTCTTGGTCTGACGCAGCTATGCAGGATGAGATCTTTGGGCCGATCTTGCCGATTATGGAGTACAGTACGCTAGAAGATGCGATTCAGACGATTCATAAGCAGCCTAAGCCTTTGGCTTTATATGTGTTTACGGAAGATAAACAGGTTGAACAAGAAGTGTTGAGTCGAGTTTCCTTCGGTGGTGGCTGTGTCAATGATACGATTTCACATGTGGTCAATCATCATCTGCCGTTTGGCGGGGTAGGGAATTCCGGAATTGGTGCGTATCATGGGAAGTTTAGTTTCGATCTATTTTCACATCATAAGAGTATTGTGAAAAAGAGTACAAAATTTGACCTAGGCTTCTTATTCCCTCCATATGAAAATAAACTAAAGTGGATTAAAAAAGTGTTTAAATAGAGTGGAATGCTGCTTGGATGCAAGAGCTTGTGAAAAAGATATGTTTGAACAGAAGGAACTAGGGGGTCGACATGTCGTTGAGCACCCTATCGTCATCTAGGGATTACTTCTTCACCAAACTTAATATAAATTTTATTTTTACCCAACTACTTTTTTAAGCTTCATCCCTTATCTTTGTATTATGAAAGGTAGGGATGCGAAATGAAACAGACGAAAATATTGAATAGTCATTGGTTGCTAGTAGGCGCATTTGCTTTATACTTGTACACACTGCTCAAAATTATTTTATTTAAGTTTCATTCTATTAATTTGAGCTTTATGATGCATCAACTACAGTCGAATATAGAAGATCCTCGTTCCATTATAGATAGGCTGCAAGTAGGTAATTTAGTTCCGTTTAAGCAAATATCTGAAAATATGGAAGGTCACTCAATGAATGATTTCATTCAGGTGTTTGGCAACATCGGGCTATTTGTGCCACTCGGCATTTTTCTGACGCTGTTGTTAAAAAACAAAAAAGGTACGTTCTTCATCGTGCTCGTTAGTGCCTTGGCTATAAGTTTGAGTCTGGAAAGTGCACAGCTCCTATTTTCTATCGGAAACTTTGATGTTGATGATCTGATTCTAAATACACTTGGGGGCATATTAGGACATTGCCTCATTCGATTGCGGGTCATGGAGGAAAAAGGTACTTCTAAGCGTACATGTAAAGCCAGCTAGTTCCACTTCGAGCTAACTGGCTTTTCGCTTGTGCAGGGAATGATTAAGTAGGTTGATTCGTTGTATGTTTGCGCAGCCATTGCTCTAGAAGCTCAGTAAACTCTGTGTCTATCGGCGTAGTAAACAGTGATTTGTACTCTTTCAATAACCCCAGCATGGTGTGGGGCTTTTCGTATTTGCGTAAAATATGATTCATGTGGGGGATGATATGCCATTCGGCTTCGCCCTTGGCTGCTTCGGCGAATTTTCTAGCGTGATTTGGTGGCGTCTGAAGGTCGTTGGAACCTGTTATTGCTAGAATAGGGCAGGATATTTGACTTACATAGTCTAAAATGTTCAGCTCGGCATGCTCACGGAACCACTTGGCGCCTATTTTTTTGCCTTTAAATTTGATTGTTGGTGTCGTGGAGGAGAGTACCTTTTCGATAAAGGCGGCATTTTGCCTTTTGGCTTTGTCTTTCAATTTTAGCAAACGAATAAGAAATCCCTTAATTCCTTTTGCATGTTCCAGTTCCTCAAGCGCTTGGCCTGTTTGACGAGGAATCGTATCGTGAACCAAATTTTCTACAGCGCCCGAAATCAACATGAGGCCGTGCACAGGTTCTTTGGTATGCACAATTGGAGCAATCGAAGCTCCTTCGCTATGCCCGAATATAAAAATGCGATAGGGGTCCACTTCTGGCCTCGATTTCAGGAATCGAACACATGCAATACTGTCATCGACCAAATCCCACAGCCCAGTTTCGTTGAAGACTCCACCACTGGCATGCGTTCCGCGTTTGTCATAACGGAGAGTGGCAAATCCCATTTTCCCTAATATATCTGCAATGTCCTTATAAATGTTTACATTCAGCCCCTTGCCGTTACCGTTGCGATCATTTTTACCTGTGCCAGAAATGATTAAAATAGCAGGAATTGGATGTGTTGTGCCGGTTGGAATGGAAAGTGTACCTGCTAAAGAAAAAGTGCTGTTAATCGTCACTTCGACTTCGTTCAGATTTACATTCATCTTTTTACTCTCCCTCGCTTATAGTATCTGCCTCTGGAATAATAACGAATGATAGATTTCGGCGTCGTCGTCCTTGTGCAGGACTGTTCTGCATTGCTTTCATGACAGCTTCCCGAAAAGGAGCCATCACTTCATCCAATTCATCATCACTTAAATAAAGAGCAAGTTGGCGATAACCAACTCGATCACGTTCCAAATTGATATCAGGTTGCTCTAAATACTGCGAAAAGTCATTCATAAGACTAGAAACAAATGTGGTGAAGTAGCGCATATGGTCATCTTTCGTCGCTTCTTCCAGATCGGCTTGCGTTAAGTGAGCTCCTTCATCGGATAATGCATATACCTTCTCTATGACACCGCGAACTTGATACTGCTCAACGATTGCTAGCAAGTTCGCTTCTGTAAGTTTGTTGATATGACGATAAAGGGTGGCTTGTGGAACCTCGGGCAATAGCTCATTTAATTGTAAGGCAGTGGCACGTTGTTGGCGCATAACCGTAAGGATGATTTTTAGTCTTACCGGATGCAGGATCAGATCAGCTTTGTTCTTTTTCATATTTATTACCGCCTAGTATTCATTATTATCATTAATGATTATATTTTCATTATTGATAATATTACTCTAAGTGATTGTTGTCAAGTATTTACATCTAATTGGGCGGAGTATAAGGAAAATGGGTTAGCTCGTTGCTTATTCGGATAATTGGCTTTAAGTGGTTGATTATTCCGTTTATTTTTAAGGTAGTTGGTGGTTCGTAGAAAAAAAATTATGGCAGCAATAGTTAAAAAACCATTTACATACTCCGGGGGGGTATAGTATATTTAAGATGTCAATTTATATAGGGTATGGGGGTATATAGAGGTGTGTATAGGAAGGGGGTGAAAAGATGAAAGAAGTGACGTTGAAAATCGAAGGAATGAACTGCCGCTCATGTGTCAAAAAAATTGAGGGAGTTCTAGATGGAATCGGCGTTGAAGGGCATGTTAACTTCGAACAAGGAACGCTTTTTGTGAAATATGACGAAGCCAAGCTGGAGATTTCGGATATTCAAGAAAGCATCCAAGCTAAAGGATATAGAACGACAGTTTAATGTCATACCTTGCAATAACCTAATGAGGGGTGTATCAAGATGACCGAATCAGTAATCATTTATTCGATACCTACCTGTGGCGACTGTAACCATGCCAAGCGTTATTTCAAAGAAAATCAGATTTCGTATATCGAATATGACTGTGAAACGGACGCAAAGTATGCGAAAGAAGTTATGGATCTAACAGGCAAGCAAATCGTTCCTACAATAGTCATCGGCAATACGGTGTTTGTTGGATTCGCCGAAAATCTTAAAGAAATTAGTGAACGGTTAAAAGGTTGATGGGATTTACTATATATACATGTAATGGGTAGTTAAGTTAGTAACGGAATAAATTTTTGAATAAGATAGCCAGTTCGTTATAGCCAGTTTGTATAAAAATGGTTAAGCGAGCGGGCTATTTTTTGTGAAGTAATTAGCGTATTAGAAATGAATCAAGGTTAAACCAGAAGAGTTGAACAAGTGCGTCCTATATTTTGCTGAATTATCATGGGGTGCTTGGAATTCCTGAACCTCTCGCCCCCTTAATTGTCCTCCCACTGTGGAAAAGTGGTAAGAGTGTCCTTATAAAGGTGGACATCAGGGAGATACCTCGTAGCTGCTGATTACTGGTGAGAAATTACTGTATATGGCGTGCACACCAGTGCGTTTATACCAAATATGGGTTTTGTATCGCCGAGGGTACTATGTTTATTTTTGAAAGAAGTGTCCACTATTTGAAAGACATTCACTGCTGAAACTCCATATACAGTGGACAAGGATACTGCCATTATTCCACCTGTAGCAGACAAAAGTACTGTAAAAGGCGAGGATAGCAGAAAGGTGCAGGATAGAATACTTTTTCGCTGAGAGTCAGCGCTGCATTCGAAACCGTAGTAGGTAAACTAAGCTGATAGCTAGAGTCAGTTTACAGCATTGTCCAATCTATGTTGTTATAATAACAAGGGGTATGGTCGTTACTCTTATATTTATTTCTAAGATTCATGTCTTTCATTACACAGAAAAAGCAGGTGTACATATATGGATTATATCCGACTATTAATAGCGGATGACGATAAGGAGATAAGGGAGTTAATTCGAACTTATTTGCAGCGTGAAAACTATGAAGTTGATACAGCAGCTGATGGAGAAGAGGCGCTGCGCTTGTGTGATCAATATAACTATAATTTTATTTTACTAGACCTTATGATGCCGAAGCTTGATGGTATCGAAGTATGCAGAAGACTGCGTCAGAAGACGAATGTGCCGATTATGATGCTGACCGCGAAAGATCAAGAAATGGACAAAGTGATCGGATTAAGTATCGGGGCAGATGATTATATGACGAAGCCGTTCAGCGTTCATGAGCTGGTTGCTCGCATTAAAGCACAGTTGCGACGGTTTATGGTTTTAGGGAGCAGCGAGAACATCGTTCAACGTGAGCGCTCGGATGATTTGCTGCGCTATAAAGGTCTGCTTATCGATATCCGAAAATACAGCGTGAAGAAGAATGGAGAAGAAGTGGCGTTAACGGCTAAGGAGTTTGAGCTGTTGAAGTTTTTTGCTTCGCATCCGGAACAAGTATTTACGAAGACGCAAATTTTCCGCCAAGTGTGGAGCAGTGAATACCTTGAAGACGATAATACCGTAATGGTACATATTCGAAGATTAAGGTTGAAAATAGAATCGGACCCATCTCATCCATCGTGGATACAGACCGTATGGGGAATTGGGTACAAGTTTGTAGGTGAAAAAGATGAATCGTGATAAGAGTATGCTGCTCATCATTGTACAATTGCTGCTCTTAGCAGCCCTTTTCATTGTGGAATGGACCAATCAGCCCCAAGGCATGCTGCGTGGGGTTTTATTTAGTACGCTCATTTTCGTAACGGGAAGCTTACTGCTTATACGAATTCAGTTTAGATCAAAGCTTCGCAGCGTAGGACTGGCATTGAAGCGGGCTGTTCAAGGGAATGCGAACACTCGGATATTAACCAATGATGATCCGATCGTTGATGAAGTCATTTTCTCGATCAATGAATTGATTGAGCATGTAGCCAAGGTCCAAGTTCAATCAGTTCGCTCTGAGGCAGCAAGAAAGAGTTTGCTTACAAACATTTCGCACGATATTCGGACACCACTTACATCCATCATTGGTTACGTGGATGCGCTGAAAGATAATATACCAGCTTCGCCAGAGGAGCGACAGCAGTTTGTCCAAGTCATTTCGAATAAAGCAGTTGCCTTAAAGGAATTAATCGACGAAATTTTCCATTTAGCTAAATTGGACGCCGATGAGATTCCATTGCAGGTTGAGTCGGTAGATGCTGCGGAAATGGCCAGAGAAGCGGTAATTTCCTTTTTACCAGAGTTGGATCGGCATAAAATAGAGTTGCGGGTTGGACTGCCAGAGGAGAAGTGCATGGCGTTGGTGGATAAACTCAGTCTGATGCGAATTTTGAACAATCTGATAAAGAATGCTGTCCAATATGGGAAAGAAGGAAAGGTACTCGGGATCGAACTCATAGAAATGTCTCATAGCTATCAGTTTAGTATTTGGGATAAAGGGGCGGGCATTGCCGAACAAGATGTGATGAACATATTTAATAGAATGTACCGTGCAGACCGATCAAGGAGTCCGCTGAATGGCAGCAGCGGTTTAGGGCTCGCTATAACCAAAGCGCTTGTCGAGAAAAATGGCGGCGCCATTTGGGTGGAAAGTGAACCCGGCATACGAACGACATTTAGCTTTACGATTCCTAAAATAACGAGTAACTCGAATATACCAAGCTAAGTCGGGTGAGGTCAGCAATAAAGATAGAATGAATGTAAGAAATCGTTAAGAACTCGTTAAGAGGCATGTAAAATCGACTGCTTACAATAGAGTTACATTCATTTAATTATTAGCAGGGAGGCTCACATGACAGCGGTCATTCAAACGACGAACTTAACGAAACAATACGGAATGCAAAAGGCGGTAGACAGCCTTCAGCTTAATGTAAAGCAAGGTCAAATCTACGGTTTTCTAGGTCGAAACGGTGCAGGCAAGACGACGACGATTCGCATGCTGTTAGGGCTCATCAAGCCGACAGAAGGCCAGATTGAGATATTTGGCGAGAACTTATTTAAGCATCAAAAAGAAATACTAAGAAGAATCGGCTCTATGGTTGAGTATTCCGGTTTCTATGAGAATTTGACAGGTAAAGAGAACTTGCTTATCAATGCCAAACTAATGGGTGTTCACAAGAAAACCGCGATTGAGGAAGCATTAGAAATTGTAGGGTTAGAACAAGAAACGAAGAAGCTTGTTGGCAAGTATTCTATGGGTATGAAGCAGCGGCTTGGAATCGCAAGAGCTATTCTTCATCATCCTGAGCTGCTCATTTTAGATGAGCCTACTAATGGCTTGGATCCTGTCGGAATTAAGGAAGTCCGCCGACTGATCAAGTCGCTCGCAGAGGAGAGAAAGCTGACGGTACTTATTTCTAGCCATATTTTATCCGAAGTAGAGCAACTGGCTGATCAGATTGGGATCATTCATCAAGGGAGACTGCTTGAGGAAGTTTCTTTTGAAGAACTGCGTGCGAGAAATCGCAATTATATGGAGCTGCAAGTGTCGAATGACAACAAGGCTGCCATGCTGTTAGAACAGCACTTTGACGGAGTAGAGTATGAGGCGCATGGAGAAGGCTTCCTGCGTGTTTATTCACATATGGGCCAGCAGGGTAAGCTGAACAAGATGCTTGTCGAACATGATATTGAAGTAACGAGAATAGCGATAAGCGAAGATAGGCTGGAAGACTACTTCATCAAGCTGATAGGCGGTGGGACGATTGGTTAACTTGTTGTATACCGAGCTGTTGAAGTTGAAGCGAGCAAAGATGTTTATGATCAGCGTAATGGGAGCAATGGCAGCACCTATTATGATGTTTATCGCCTTTTTGAGTATGAAAAGAGAGAAGCCAGAGACGATCCTTACGTTCGATGTGTCATTTTACAATACGAATTTGAATGTGCTCATGCTTATTGGCACGCTACTGTATGGAGTGATTGCGGCTTATTTGTTTAGTCGTGAATACACGGAAGATACGTTGAAAAATTTGCTGACGATCCCGGTTTCCAAAACGAGTATCGTCGTGAGTAAGTGGCTGCTGTTATTACTATGGATTGTTGTCCTAACGTTAGTTGCTTGGGTGATGACGCTCTTGCTAGGTTTGGTAGGCCAATTTGAAGGGTTAAGTGTGGCGGTTATCGTCGATTCTCTTGGACAGTTTTTTGTAGGAGCGTTTCTATTGTTCTTGTTATCGACCCCAATTATATGGATTACGATGCTATTTAAAAATTTTGTGCCGACGATTATATTTACTGCGGTTGTTACGATGGCCAATCTTACGGTTATTGATACAGACTATCAAGGTCTATTTCCTTGGTCAGCTGTACATATGGTAGTAACGAACAGTACCGAATTCGTTTATCCAGTCTCCTATTCGTATGCTATCATTTTTGCTACTTCTGTACTTGGACTCGCAGCAACGATTGTATATTTTAAGAGATCAGATATTGATTAACAAGTAACGATTGACTATCCATGGAGTGGATGGTGTGGAATCAGTCAAATAGATTTTCGAATAGTTGAGGAGGTTCGTCTATTGGATTGGTGGGAGTTGTTTGCAGCGCTTGTATTAGGTGTCGTAGAGGGTTTGACGGAGTTTGCGCCCGTGTCCTCGACAGGGCATATGATCATTGTTGATGATTGGTTGTTCAAGACGAAAGAAATGTTCTCGCCCGAAGTGGCGAATACTTTTAAAGTTGTTATCCAATTCGGTTCGATTCTGGCAGTAGTGGTCTTGATGTGGGAGCGTTTTATGACGATGCTGGGGCTGAAAAAGGTAACAGGGGAACAGGCTTTGCAACCTCGATTGAAGCTGACCCAGGTCATTGTAGGTATTTTACCGTTTGGGGTACTTGGATTTATATTCGAAGATTTTATTGATACGTATTTGTTCTCTACGCAAACGGTCGTGATTGGACTTGTACTTGGGGCATTTCTTATGATTGCAGCGGATTTGCTCGCACCACGTGTGAAAAAGGTAGAGACGGTCGATCAAGTTACGTACAAGCAAGCGTTAACGATTGGTCTCGTGCAGTGTCTGGCTATGTGGCCTGGATTCTCTCGTTCTGGGTCTACGATATCAGCTGGCGTACTGCTAGGCTTGAGTCATCGCGCGGCTGCTGACTTTACTTTTATTATGGCTGTGCCGATTATTGGCGGAGCAAGCTTCTTGTCTCTAGTGAAAAGCTGGGATGCGATTACGGCAGATGTCATTCCATTTTTCGTCGTAGGCTTTATTAGCGCGTTTCTGGTTGCTCTTGTTTCGATTCGTTTCTTCTTGAAGTTAATTAATCGCATTAAGCTTATTCCGTTGGCGATTTATCGTATCGTTTTGGCCGCTGTTATTTATTTCGTGTTTTTGTAGGAGCAGGTTCATTATGGGTATCATAATTGAATCGGAGCAGTTACATCCGGCTGTATTGATGAAAAGAAAATAGATACGAATTGAACCTCGAATCTCCAACATCGCTTGGAGCAGTCGAGGTTTTTTTGTTATGCAACTAGCGACGGATGAACGAGGGGCTGAGTCAAATTACAGCTGGGGACTGAGGTGAAGGTGTATGAATGTTGATTAAACTATGGATACAAGTCAAGCGGTCTCTCATGGAGGGCCGAGGGGGAGAAGAGTAATATGTTGCAGGCGTTGAAATATGCTAACTTTACAAAGCTGCTCGCGGGAAGATTGATTTCTAACATAGGTGATAGCTTCTATATGTTATCTGCGATGTGGCTTGTTTATGATTTAGGTGGTTCTACCTTTTATTCAGGCTTGGCTGTGTTTCTCACTTCGATTCCTCGTATTGTACAGTTTTTATATGGACCGCTTATTGACCGTTGGCCGTTGAAGAACATGCTAGTTGTGACTCAATTAACCCAAGCCATTTTGCTGCTTATTTTACCACTTAGTTATTGGCTTGATTTTATTTCTGTAACGTTAGTTCTTATTTTGATGCCGATTATTGCTGTATTGAATCAATTTATCTTTCCTGCTCAGATGTCAGCTCTGCCGAAAGTACTGCCAAAGGAGCATTTGACTGCGGGCAACGCGTGGTTTAGCGCTGCTAACCAAGGTAGTGAAGCTGTGTTTAATGCATTAGGTGGCGTTTTGATTGCATTAATAGGGATCGTAAGTATGTTTATGATGAATTCCGTTCTTTTCTTGCTGGCTTCGCTTATTTTTATGACACTGCGTCCTATTCCTAGCAATATGGAAGGGAAAAGTGGGGGCAAGGGTGAGGGGAATGGTCAGTCTGGAGAAGAAGTTGTTCGTAGAACTGCGTCAAAGCTGTCTTTCAGACAGTATGTGAAAGAATTGATGGAAGGTGTAGCGGTTCTTCGCCATCCTTATATTATACGCTTGTTAGCGGGAATGATTGTGATTAACTGTGCGGGAGGCGCTGTGTTTGCAGTCCTGCCTGACTTGGCTCAAAGCTCTGACTGGTATGGAATGATGCTTGCATCTGTAGCGGTGTTCAGTATGTTGGGGGTGCTGTTAGCTCCTCGTCTACGACCGGAAACGCTCCCTATGGGGGCTATGTATATTGGTGCTTTTCTATGGTGCGGGGTTGCATGGTTCGCAGCTGCTCAAGTTACAAGCATGTGGCTGGCCGTTCTTTTATATGGAATGGGCTGGGTGCCTACAGCAATTACAAATATCGTCGCAATGGTGTTTATGCAAAATCTTATACCAGCACATTTATTGGGTAGAGTGATGGCCGCGGTTGGAAGCATTGGTGCAGTGGCGATGCCAATTGGTTCTTTGTTAGGGGGTATTGGAGGTGCTGCGCTGAGTAGTGCGGCTGTCCTTATGATTAGTGGCTTGCTTGTTGCGCTTGTAGCCGTCGTTTGGCTGATCGATCCAGTAACTCGTCGAATGGGAGCTGTGACGAAAATGGATACAACGATGTTTTATCCGCAGCAAGGAAGCTTAGGTGAGGAGCGGGTAAGTTTGAGTTAGTGTTTGTGGGTTAGGGAGTTAATTAACCGGTTTCAGTTAATCTGCGATGTAATTAACAAAGGGTCAGGGGCTTCTGGTGTAGAGAAGCCCCTGACCCTATTTTGACTAGTATGGCGTGTCTTTGTTTACAGCCATTCGAGCAGCATTCCGCCAAGGGCGCCAGCGATGACGACGGCCCAAGGCGGGATACGCCAATGCGTGAGCAGCACGAATAGGGCTGCTGCGAGCGCAAAGTCGGCCGGTGCTTGCACGGTCGACGTCCAGAGCGGCGTGTATAGTGCCGCGATGAGTATGCCCACGACGGCGGCGTTGACGCCGAAGAGGGCGCCTTGTGCGCGCAAGTTCACGCGCAGAGTGCTCCAGAATGGGAGCGCACCAACGATGAGCAGGAACGCGGGCAGGAAGATCGCGATGGTTGCTATGATTGCACCTAGCCAACCCTGAGCGACAGCTCCAATATAGGCGGCGAAGGTGAACAACGGGCCAGGAACAGCTTGTGTAGCACCATATCCGGCAAGGAAGTCAGCTTTGTCGAGCCAACCTGTAGGTACAAATTCACGCTCAAGCAAAGGCAGTACGACATGGCCACCACCAAATACAAGCGATCCAGCTCGATACATGCTATCAAATAACGAGATGAACCAGCCGCCTATGCCTGCTTGACGCAGCAGAGGTAAGGCTGCAAGCAATACGCCAAACAGCGACAAGCAAATGATCGCTGTTCGGCGGCTAATGGGAACATGGATATGCTCTGGCTTCGGCATTTCCTTGTGCCTATACATCCATACGCCGGCACAGCCAGCGACAGCGATGACAAGTACTTGCGCCAAGGCTGTCTGCCATAGCAGAACAGCGGCGGCTGCCGCCACGGCGAGGGTGGCGCGTCCACGGTCTGGCGCCAACTTCGTGCCCATGCTCCATATGGCATGGGCAACGATAGCCACGGCCACTAGCTTGAGGCCGTGGAGCCATCCCGCGTTAGCGATACCTGAACCTTGTATCGCCAGCGCGAATAGGGCCAACGCTGCTGCAGACGGCAGCGTGAAGCCAAGCCATGCGGCTATGCCGCCAAGCAGGCCGCCGCGCAGCACGCCAATACCAATGCCGACTTGGCTGCTAGCCGGCCCCGGCAGGAACTGGCACAGCGCCACTAAGTCAGCGTAGCTGCGCTCATCGATCCATTTACGACGCCGCACATACTCTTCATGAAAATAGCCAAGATGCGCGACAGGTCCTCCGAAGGAGGTCAGGCCTAGCTTAAAGGCGATTAGGAATATTTTTAGTAGGTTTCGTTCTGTTGGAACCGCCATAGTTCTAGCGTGTTCGGATTGTGACATGCTGTTCTCCTTTTGCGATAATGATTATTCTGTGATGATAGTTGCATTCTCATTTTAGCCAAAGTTACTGCTGTAATAAAGGGCCTACGTGACTTAAGAACTATAAAATTTTAAATCAACCAATAATTTCATGGATATTTACATTCACAAAACTATAATTGAATAGATGATTTAAGAAACATATATTATATGGGGGAAACTATGAAAAAGAGAATAGCAACATTGCTATCGATAACTCTGGCGTTCAGCACTTTTTTTAGCGGATTAGCAGCGCCAGTAAGCGTGCAAGCAACTGCGGCGAATGAAGGCGAACAAATGAAGTCAGTCGTTACATTTAAAGATGTAGAAGCACATTGGGCAAAAGACAAAATTGCAGAGTGGGCAGCTCAAGGTGTAGTATCTGGTGCATCTGCAAATGAGTTCAAGCCGAATCAACAAGTAACACGTGCAGAGTGGGCAGCAATCGTAAACCGCATGTTCCAGCTCAACGAACAGAAGCCGCAAGCTTACACAGATGTACTAGCAACAGCTTGGTATGCGGATGCTGTAAATACAGCGACAACAGCAGGCTACATGAAAGGGTATACCGACGGCACATTTAAGCCGAATGCAACGCTAACGCGTCAAGAAGCGGTAGCTTCCTTGTCTCGGCTGTTGAAATGGAAGACGAACGATACAGCTCTTACTTATAAAGACAGTGCAGATATCCAGCCGTGGGCAACTTCATCCGTATCCGAAGCTGTTTATCTAGGTGTTGTTAAAGGCTATGAAGAAGGCACATTCAAGCCGAATCAATCGTTGACGCGTGCAGAAGCGGTTAGCATCTTGGATCGTGCATTTGATACATATGGAGTATGGTATGGAACAGCAGGTACATATGGTTCTACGACGAAGCAAGAAGAAATCCAAGGAAACGTGATCGTTAACGTTCCTGGTGTTACGTTGCAAAACCTTCATATTAAAGGTGATCTAATCCTAACACAAGGTGTAGGTGAAGGGGATGTGCATCTGAACAAGGTGAAGGTAGATGGTAAGACGTTTGTACGTGGTGGTGGAAAAAATAGCATTCACGTAAACGATAGCATTCTTTCCAATGTTATCGTAAACAAGAAAAATGGTGCATTGCGTGTAAATGTGAAAGATACATCTACAGTTCAAGAACTAGTACTGCAATCGCCAACAATCGTTGATGTACAAAATGGTGCTATGGTGGCACAAGTTCAACTATCTGAGAAACTTAAGGCCCAGTCTGATATTCAACTAAATGGTGCATTTCCTTCTGTTACAGTGAGCACATACGGCAGCAACTTGAAGCTAGCAAAAGGGTCTGTTCAACAGCTAACGGTAAACAAAGAGGCAAAAGGAACAAAGATTGAGGTAGGAAAAGATACAAATATTGCATCCTTAATTATCCATGCAGAAGCAAAAGTGGCTGGCGAAGGGACAGTTAAGCAAGCGACGATAAATGCGGCTGGCATTAGCTTTGCTGCTGCTCCAATGGAATGGAAACTAGGAGAGAACGTAAGCAAAGATATGATCGTGGTTGTTGCTGGCAAAGAGACCAAAGCCGGAGATCTGATTAAATCTGCGAACACTTCCGGTGGAGCAGGCCGTGGCGCTATCGGTGGTGGAGGTTCTACTGGTGGCGTCACGCCAGAAAAGCCAGGCGGCAATGACGGTCAAGGGAATAATGTTGTAGTAAAAATGGACAAAGAAGTCTTTACTGTTGGTGAAGTGGTATACGGAACTATCGGTAAACAAGAACAAGGTACAGTATACATCGTGCAAAAAGAGTTAGAGAATATAGATGTTGCAGAGATGGAAAAAATATCTCCAGGTAATTGGTTCAAGATTTTAAGAGCGGAAACTAAGCCTGATGGGACATTCTTTTCCTCGGGATTATTGTTCGAAGGTGAATATGTGGCTATTTTTGTAGATAGCAAAAAGAAACGTTTCCACAGTCAATCCTTTTATATGTGGGAAGATGTAAATTCTTTGTTTACGTCGTCTGGTCCATATCAACTGCCGATTGGTGACAATGTTAATGACATCATGATTCGCTATAAGTTCAGCCATCCGATTCGAGTAGATAAAGGAGTCAACCTACACCAATCAGTTATGATAGCGACTTATGAAGAGCCAACGTTTAAGCCGCTGCATTCAGATATTAAAGTAACAATTAACCTAGATAGCATTGAGATTCTACCGTCAACAAAACTTAGTAATGAATGGGTTGCTTTTAAGATATTTCCTAGTACCGTGACATCGGTAATTACAGGTGAATCCAATATGGAAGTACAGAGTTATGCTCTGAAGCCAGTTACAACTATTAGTTTTCCGGGCATGACATGGAGTTGGCAAGCAGAGGGTCTTTCTGTTAAAAAAGGAGAGAGGATACCTATTAAAGTAAATGAAGAAAATGTTTTCTATATTTACGATAAGGTTATCGCCGCTCATATTGATATTGTAACTGAAACATTGGATAGAGAAGTAAAGAAAGGTCTAGCTAAAAAACTAGTGATAAATAGGGAGGACATAAACGACATTCATTATATGGACACTAGTGGTCTTGCAGCCGGAACTTATTATATTTTTTCAAGCTCACTTAATGTTTTCCATCCGACAGGAAAGGGTTGGCCTGATGCGGATTATAGAACACGCGTAGAAATTATTGATTAGCATTGAAATCTATAATTGCTCCTTTGTTAGTTTTTTTATTAAAGGGGAGTTTTATTTACAACATCTAACCTACTCTTTAACAAGACAAGCACTATCGTTTACAATATAAGCTACACCACGTTTAGAGCCGAGGGTCATACCTCGGCTCTTCCAGCATCATTAGCCAAGTAAATAAAGGAGCGTGTTTATGTCAACGAACACGGATGCAATGGTATGGAGACAAAGGTTGCGAGCGCTAGGTGAAATGTGGTTCAATCCACGAGAAGTCATGCGGGAACATATGCAAGTAACAAAGTCAGATTGGTTTTCACTGCTGCTCGTAGGCATTAGCTCATTTTTTGGAACGTTGGATAGCTATGCCAAAGATGGTATGGGGGATCATTCACCGTTAGCCACGATTATTTTACTAGCCTTTGTTGTTGGGATTATTAGTGGTGTTATCAGTTATTATATTAGTAGCTTTCTTATGCTATGGATTGGGACGATGCTCGGGGGAACCGCAGATAGCCAAGAAATTCGTGCTGTCAATGGGCTGGCTGGATATGGACCTACGGCAATTACGGGGTTGCTCTGGATTCCGTCGCTTTTGATATTTGGCAAGCAAGTATTTACAACAACAGCTACTGGTTTCTTAGTGGCGGGATGGGCTGCTCTTCTTGCGATTGTTAGTTTTGTAGTTGTGATATGGGGCATTGTTATCCTGGTGATTGGTATTTCAGAAGCACATCAGTTTTCTAAAAAAAGAGCACTAGCGACAATCATTCTTCCTACAGTCTTTATTCTCTTCATCGCTATACTTCCTGCCGCAATACTAGGGTAGGCAACGAATATTACTACTTCTCAGCATTCTAAACAAAGACAATAATTCCGAAAGTTCTTCAAAGCTACAGTCATCACTAATCATGATCTTATCCCATCTATAAAATGTATATCCTTTCCACTTGTGCGCAAACTACGCGTACAGGAGGTGAGGGCAATGTGCCGTCAATTATCACTCAGTACGGATTATTCGGAGCTGAAGTCAACCTTCAAGCTCGATGAATCACGAATTGCTTATCGTCCACGTTATAACATAAGACCCACTCAGTTCATTCCCATCATTATGGAACAAGAAGGACGCAGAGTGTTGGATGCTTACCGCTGGGGGCTCGTACCGTTCTGGGCGCCAGACGCGATTAATGCGGATTTAACAGCCGTTGCGGAGAATTCCTCCTACTTTAGAATGGTGGAGCGTAGACGCTGCCTTATTCCTTGTAACGGCTTATACTATTGGCGCAAGCAGGAGAAGCGAATGCATCCAGTTCGTGTGGTGTTACAGACAAGGGGAATCTTCGGTATTGCGGGGCTGTATGAATGTTGGCGCAGTCCGCAAGGTGAAGATCATTACAATTGTACAATCGTAATGTCTCGTGCAAATCGAACGATATTGGAATTTGATTCTCGGATGCCTGCCATACTCGATCAAGATGAGATGGAGGCGTGGCTTCAACCAAGCTCTATGGAACTAGATTACTTGAATCGATTGTTAAAGCCAATTGAAGATGAACGTCTGCATCTGTATCCGGTCTCACCACTTATTCAATATGAGCATCATGATGATAGTCGCTGTATTGAAGAGATGGATCTGAAGCGTGCGTGGATAAAAGCTTAGATGAAAATAGGCTAAAGTTTAGCATTCACATGTGGCGCATAGTCTGCATAGTCTTTCAACTGCAGAGAATATCGAATAACAAGAAAAAAGACTGGGTCCTTCCTACATGGAAGAGCCTAGTCTTTTATTTTTCAGCAGCTAAGATTCATTTATTGTTTCGTTCTAACTTTGATCACGACCCATAATAGCAATGTACAGAAAAGAGCGGCAGTAATGCTAACAAGTACGGCACGTAGGATCGGCTGATTCGATGATGTGTCATCGACAATACCAATCATTCTAGCGCCCATTAGGTTTGAACCGCCGTCACGATCCGAATGTTCATTTTGAATCTGGTATTGTTTCAAAGCCTTAATAATAGGTGCGGAGTGTATAGCTTGATCATTGGGGACGCCAAACGATTGAAGATCTTGATTAGGCGAGGCAATGGCAACAAGCTCTTGCTGGGTTTCGCCCAGCTTGACGATATATTTGTCGGACTTATCGGTAACGAGAATATAGGGATTGTTGCCTACAGCAGGGAGTTGCTGTAACGCTGACTTTACATAGCTGGAATCACCGCCAAAGGATTCGAGCTGATAGCCAGAAGAAGTCTTGCTTACTCGCAAAAACGACATGGCCTGTTGATCGCTATATACAATAAATTCCCATTGCTCAGTAGGACGAATGACATCTTGAAATGTATTAGATGTAGGAAGGCTAAGTTGTTGGGGGTCAATTAGGTACACGGGGAATCCTTCACCAACAGTTATATTTTGTACCTCTTGCGCAGTTGAATAACCGTATCCACGCGGATCTTTGCTAACGGCCTCAATAAATAATGGGCGGGCCTCTTTATCTACATAGCTTTGTACCTCGGCAGGAATCGACTGTGATTTAAATGCGTCCACCGTGTGAATGAAGGGCGTGCCTATGAATAGGGACACAAATGTGATGAACGTCAGTGTCATTGCGGCTGTAACGGATGTAATCGTTCTTTTCATCATTTTCCTCCACCTCCTATTTGAACTTGTAAAGATCTTTTAAGCCCCAACGCCAAGTCTGATTATATGAACTGCCGCCCTTGAATTCGGTATAGCGCATCGATGTTTTTCGGCCGACAAGAGGGTCCATATAGTTGATCATGTCATTGCCCCCGACCGAATCGTAACCATAAATAACGACGACATGTCCGCCTCCCGTACTCCATTGCCAAGACACATAGACAGGACGGCTGTTATTGTCAATTTGGGTTTTTACATCGGAATAAGTAAGCGCTCCATCATACAGCCAACTCGAAATTCCATATTGGACAAGTCCGTTCTGTGTTTCTTGTGCGCTAGCGGACACGTCAGAGCATGTAGAAGTACCTTTGACTGCTTTTGCGATATCGCATTGTGACACATGTTTACCGTAGTGCTTCAAAATGCTGGCACTGGCGCCCGCCCAACACCATAAGCTCTGTTCTTGTTTGACTGCAGGGTAGGAAGGAATATTTGTAGCTTGCACTTGAGCGACCATCGTAATGGTAAATACGGTGCAGAATGCAGAAATGAGAATCATCATTTTCTTCCATTTACTTGCAACCATAGAGCTCCCCCTTAATTTGGTTTTATTAGGATATTTAAGTGGTACATCACTATTAACGAGCATAGGGAAACAGATGTTTCACGTTCTTCTAAAAAAATCCAAACATTTTACATGAACTTATGAAATTAACCTCATTTTCTCACTATTTTCTAATCTATCTCTCACGTCCTTCTTTGTTTCGATCTGTAAAGTAAGGTCTAAGAGAACAACTAAGGGAAATATTTGGGGAGGAAGTAAAATGAAAATTGTAATGATACCATCTGGATTTAAAGAATGTTTAGATGCTGAGGAAGTTGCAATCGCGATGCAAGAAGGGGTATGCCGCCTGAATCCATTGGCAGATATCGCCGTCATTCCAATGATCGATGGAGGAGAAGGTTTCGCGAAGACGATTATTAACATAAAAAAGGGCACGTTGATTCCTAAAAAAGTAATAGGGCCAGTAGGAAAGGTTGTTAAAAGTCACTTTGGCGTATTCACCGATGAATGCGGTAAAAAAACTGCTGTAATTGAGATGGCTGCGGTAGCGGGCTTGAAGCTTGTGCCGCGCAATCAGCGCAATCCGTTGTGGACAACGACGTATGGGGTCGGACAGTTGATTTCGGCTGCATTGGACTTGGAAGTGGACAATATTTTGATCGGATGCGGAGATTCTGGGACTTCAGATGGCGGTGCTGGGATGGCTCAAGCGTTAGGTCTACGTTTCCTTGATAAGAATGGAGCCGAGATAGTCGTTCGCGGGGGCGGAGATTTGGGTGAGGTGGCAGATATGGATCTATCTCACTTGGACGAACGCTTGCGTAAAGTGAATATTGATGTGGCATGCAACTGGCACAATGTTCTGTGTGGTGAAAAAGGTGTGGCGCGAGTATTTGGGCCGCAGAAGGGTGCAACGGAAGAAGAAGTGGAGCAGTTATCATCTGCCTTTGATACGTATGCAGCATTGATTCAACAACATCTTGAGCTTGATGTACGTCAATCTCCGGGCAGCGGAGCTTCAGGAGGTCTTGGAGCTGGGTTAGTTGCCTTTACAGGTGCGAAATTACATCCACGCTACGATGTTATTATGAAATACATCCAAATCGAAGAGACGATTGAGCAAGCCGATGTTGTGTTGACGGCAGAGGGATGTTTGGACTTCCAGACGCCGAATGGCAAGATTCCGGCTGAAGTTGCTCGTATTGCCAAGAAGCATGGAATTCCTGTCATTGCGATTACAGGCACAATCGGCAAAGACGCTCATGTGAACTATGACAGTGGGATTGATGCATTTATGAGCATTATTCAGAAACCAACTTCACTGGAAAAGGCAATGATTAAAGCATCCGCTTGGATCGCTGATAGTGTGGAGGCATCTATGCGCTATATTCGCATCGGTTATCAGATCGCGCAGCGTGAGCAGCATCAAGGAGGAGTTTAGTAGAATGGAGCCTGATTTAAGTAGACGAACTTCAACACAGCAGCGATGGGGAACTCGTCTTACGAAACTATTGAACAGTCATATTTTTAGTGCGCTGGCTGTAGCTGTATCCATTGTACTCATAGCGTTAGTGGAAGGGCTTCCGTATGAAGCAAAAGTAACAGCCTTCTTCTTTCTCTTAGCGATGGGGTTATGGATTGGAAGTTCACTTCCAGCGGGCTACGTAGCATTAGGTGCTGTTATTGCAATCGTTCTATGCCGTGGTGCCGAAGCTTCTTTATTGTATGAATCGTTTGCAGAAGAGGTTGTCTGGCTAATGGTTGGAGCGTTCGTCATTGGTGAAGCCGTTCGTGAATCGGGGCTTGCTTCTCGATTTACACGCGCTGTTGTTCGAAGAGCACGCCATTCCGGACATGTTATGACATTATTGACGTTAGCGCTTCAAGTCGTATCTTTTTTCATCCCGTCCACGTCAGGGCGGGCGGCATTATCGATGCCGATCGTGAAGGAGATTAGTGCTTTGCTGCATAGCAAACGCCAGAAGCAGACGCTTGCTATGCTTGTACCAATTATGATCTTGATGAGTACATCGGCTACCTTGATTGGTGCAGGTGCACATGTAATCGGGATTGGTATATTAGAGCAGACGAGTGGCCAGACCATCTCCTACGTGCAGTGGTTTATTTGGGGGGTTCCCTTTGTACTGGTCATTTGTGCAATCTCCTTACTTGTCTTACAAAAGCTATATGGTTCTAAAGAGCCTTTGCAACCTTTAGCTGAGCCTTCTCGTTCGATAGAGGCGGAAGATGCGAGCGATAGCAGCCGTTTAACTGTAATGGAGAAAAAGACGGTATGGATGACAGGCGGACTCATTGTTGCTTGGATGACGGAAAGTTTGCATGGCTATGATTTGGCGTTTATTACAATGATTGGTGCACTGCTGTTTATGACACCGCAATGGGGTGTTATCACCTGGAAGCAGGGGATTAAGTCGATATCGTGGAGTTTGATCGTATTCGTTGCCGCTGCGACAGCGCTGGGAAAAGGGCTCGTCGAAACGGGAGTTGTGAATTGGATTCAACAGCGTCTGTTTCAGTTACTTGATGTGCTTCAGCATGTTCCGGACTTTATCATTTTGTTAACGGTGCTAATTATTACGGTTACTTCGCATTTATATATTACTTCTCATACAACTCGTGCCGTTGTTATGATTCCAGGATTGATCGTATTTGGGCAATCGCTCGGTTTAAATGAGACAGCGATCGTGTTTCTTAGTTTAGTGGCTATGAACTACTGTGTTACATTCCCTGTTAGTTCGAAGGCACTGCTGCTATTTTATGAGGACGAAGAGGTTGCTTATGATGCGAAAGATTTGCTGAAACTAAGTATGATTATGCTGCCTATTTATGTTCTAGTTATGATCGTATTTTATTATACGTACTGGAACTGGACAGGATTGAGTCTATAGAGCTTGTGCGGTTTGTTGGGGTTCAGACTGGACGATCATCTTGATGAATGTCTTTGCTGCTATTTTGGGTGTGATATAATAGACCGATAGAACGAATGATCGGATAACACCTGGAAAGGAGCTAGGCATATGCCTCCGAGACCCTATCCCGAGTGGTCGTGGTCGCCATCACGACACAATCTTTTTCAAGAATGCAGACGCAAATACTATTATCACTATTATGCTGCTCATAATGGCTGGTTAGCAGAGTCTTCTGTATTGGCCCGCCATGCTTATCGGCTTAAGCAGATGACGAATTTATATTTAGTGTTCGGTGATGCTGTTCATAAAATGGCTGAAGAAACGATCAAACAGTATCATCATTATGGCGAGGCAATCGAGGCAGATGAGCTTGTGAGACGTATACGCAAGCTGCTTAATCAGGCATACTTGGATTCTAGAGACGTCGAGTCATGGCGGCTGCACCCGAAGTCGAGATTAATGCTTGAGGAAGTATATTATCTTGGCAGTCTGCCGGATCGGCAAGTGGAACAAATTCGCAGTCGGCTTCCTATATTGGTCGATAGGCTGCTAACTAGCGAAAGCATGCAGATGTTTATGCATGAAGACGGCTGCCATCTTGTTGAGATGGAGAAGCTGAATACGATTCAGCTTCAAGGTACAAAAGTATATGTGAAGCTAGACTTCATGTTCCGCAAGCAGGATCGCTATATAATCGTAGACTGGAAGACGGGACAGGAAGATGAGCGCAATGATACACAGTTACGGCTTTATGGCTGGTACGTTCATGAGAACTATGGCATTCCTTATGAACGCATCGATATTCGCACGGAATATTTACTGAGCGGTCGTTGTCAAATTGACCAAGTAGATGAGCCTGAGATGGAGGCGCTTGTTGCTTATACAGCGTCTAGCATCTCCAAGATGCGAAGCTATTTGCTCAATCCAGAGCTGAACGAACCGAAGCCGCTGGAAGCATTTGAAGTAACCGATGATGAACGACGCTGCCGTCGCTGTGCATTCCGTGAAATTTGTGAAGGTGCGAAGTCGCAGCCGTCTGAAGATTGATGATATAGCCAAGGGGGCTGAATCGTTGGATTTGCATGTAACTCCTAAAGGTGAGCGTGATCGAATGGAACATGAGTTGCAGTATGGAGATGAACCTTCGCAAGCTCGCTTGCCGTTATCCTGGTTTAGACAAAGCGCACTACCGCTCGCTCCACAATTGCTTGGACGTACGATTGTCCGTGTGACAGATGAAGGTGTGATAAGGGCTCGCATCGTGGAAACGGAAAGTTACGTCGCTCCACACGACAAGGGTTGTCATGCTTATAACAATCGTCGTACCAAAAGAACGGAGACGATGTTTCAAAGAGCAGGGCATGCTTATGTGTACCTTATTTATGGGATGTATCATTGTTTAAATGTCGTTGCTGCCGAGGAAGGACAGGCAGAAGCGGTACTTATTCGTGCTGCTGCGCCATTAACAGAGTACGATGAATCAATCATGAAGAGATACCGTTCACTCAGCTCTAACAAAGTCGTTAACTTGAGCAATGGACCTGGTAAGCTGTGCCGAGCTATGTATATCGATAAGAGCTTTGATGGCTATGATATGATGGATGGGGAAGCGATGTGGCTTGAAGTTGGAAAGCCTGTATTGCCAAGGCATATTTTATGTGCACCGAGAATCAATATTCCTTATGCAGAGGAGTATGCAGACGTCTTGTGGCGATTTTATGTTGCAGATGACCCATACGTCTCTGTTAAAGGCAAACAGGCAGTGTCTTTAGCTACTCGTGAACGTATGATCGAGACGTTTGGTTCAGAGGGTTTTAGTTGGACTTAGGTGAAATAGGCGCAGCGTTCAGGCTAGTGTTGTTATTCTCAAGAAATAGGACAGCTTATATGAACATTAGGGGCTGACTGGTGTAAGCGTACAGCTTACAATGTACATAGAATTGCATTTGAATACAAGTAGGTCATTTGCTAGAATGGCTACAACATATATCAAAAATGATCGGATATCGAACAATGAGGAGGGCTTCGGATGGCAGCCAATCAAAAAATAAATGTTGCAGCACAAACGGACAATCAATCAAACAATGAAGTTTGTGAGATCGTATGCTATGATGCTGAAAAAATTAGTGCCTTGAAGCACACCGTCGATGATAAAGAAGCACAAGGGATGTCACAGTTATTCAAGGCGCTGTCTGATCCGACACGGATGAAAATGGCAATGTATTTGGATAAAGGGGATGAGCTGTGCGTATGCGATATGGCGATTTTGACGGGTCATACAATTGCTACTACGTCACACCATCTTCGCTTGATGCGTTCTCTCGGAATTGCGAAGTCACGCAAAGAAGGGAAAAATGTATTCTATTCCCTGCATGACCATCATATTAGACTGCTCGTGCGCATGACCTTGGAGCATATGCGTGAGGAGCATTGTCAGGCGGAGTAATTATACAAGTAGTCCCTCTTAGTACCAATTTAGAAAAAGGCTGCCTTTCTGTAGATAACCTTATGGGTTTCTACTTGATAAGACAGCCTTGTTTTTTTGTTGTTATTCTTTTGGCAATGCTAAATCCCCTGGCTTGATATGACCGGATTTGCGCAGCAGCAAGTATATCGGATACGATATAACTGCGGGCAAGAGAATATAAGTGATGAGCATAGCTGGAATAATATAAGACGGGTTATACAATTGTACCAATGTAATTGGTGCAATGAATGAGCAAAGTCCCATACCTGCGATCTGGCTTGGCGCTTCAATATGGAAGATGAGCGCAGACACAGGGCCCATGACTGCACTGGCAGCTGCAGATGGAATAATAATTTTTAGATTTTTCGTAATGTTGGGCAGCTGAATTTTAGGTGTGCAGATCGCTTGTGCTACTATGCCACCAATATCATTTTCCTTAGCGGAAATAAGAGCGAAGGTGATAAATGGTGCTGCACAACCAGCTAAAGCAGCCCCTCCAGCTAGTCCCTCGAGATTAAGGGCAATGGCGAGTGCAGCTGAGGAGGCTGGTGACAGGAGAAGTAGGCCCCATACCACTGCCAATGCGATTGAACAAATGAGGAGATTGATCTCCGCTGCTGTTTTAATGAAGCCGCCCGCTGTATGTAATATAGGTGTAATTACAGCGCTCAGCCATAGCCCAAGCAGTCCTGCCAACACAATGGAAGCAAGAGGGACAAGCATCATATCAACAGGAGTTCGTCCTGATAATCTTTTGCCAATATACACGGCTGCAGTTGCTGCCAAGAGGGCTCCAATGGGTTCTCCTGTAATAATGGATACTCCTACCGGGGTAATCTGAATGGCTCCCGCACCAACTGCTGCGGCAATCATAGCTGAGAATACGATCAATCCCGTCGAACCTAGCATGAAGGCAATCCCTGCTCCGATTGCTGGCGACATGAGCATTTTAGCCACGAAACCAATCTTCATAAGCGCTGACCAGCCTGCAAGCTTACCTACATTTTCGATGAGTAATCCGATTCCTAGCGTTACAAATATGCCTTGGGCAATTCCGTTAGAGGCTTTAAACATACGAGTCATTATATATTCTCGTCGTACGCTCATCGCTGTGTCTCCAATCCAATGGAGCTCATGTAGGGTTTGAGAGTGGTTATGGAGTGATTAACTAAGCTGTAGGCAATGCTGGAGCCAATCGGGTCCGTGCCGATAATTGCTATTTTTCGTTTGTCACTTGCCAAAGAGATAGTCCCCTTTCACCTTAGTTCGAGGTGAATCCCAGCAGCTGTGCCTGCAAAGGGTTCTTGTACATGCATGATCGCTGCTATCGAGACTAGTATGTGCCAGTTCTCCACGAATAAGGAATGAGAATTAATGGCGATAATTCGCAAATGTTTCTAGCCAGATGGAGAACGATGATTGACCAGCTTGCAGTGGCGTAGGACGCTCGAATAAGGCAACGCGACGAACTTGAAATCCTTGTTGCTCTAATAGGCTGCTTTGCCTAGTATGTACGAATTTGAATGTCCGCGAGTGGAGGACAATGAAGATGACAAAATATATTCAAAATTAAGCAGCAATCTCGACAGTATGACAGAGGAAGATGAAGAAAGAAATAGAATTATGTTTGAATATCGATTAAATTAAAACAAGGAAGTTCATGCCTGTGTGGCGAATAGTAACAAACAAATTGAGAGGTGACTAATCATGTCGAAACAATCACGTAAAAAAGGAAACAAAAAAATTAGTAAAGTAGCTTTAATTGCTTTCCCGATCGTTCTTGTTCTTTTAATCGTATTAGTTGGTTATTTGGATAAGACAGGAAAAGAACAAGCGCAGCTAGAGAAGGAAACACATGTTGTTTCATTCGATTTGTCGAATCAGCCAGTTATCGGCTCTAAAGACGCTAAGGTAACGCTGGTTGAGTTTGGCGATTATAAATGTGGTTCTTGTGTGAACTGGAAGCAGCACGTATATCCGCAGTTGAAGAAAGACTTTATTGATACAGGAAAAGTGAATCTATCTTACAGCAATATGACGTTCCAGCCAGGAAATACTCGCTTGGCAGCACTAGCTGGGGAAGCAGTATTTGCACAAAACAATGATGCATTCTGGAAGTTCCATGAGGCGCTTTATATGGATCAAGTGCAGCACTTAACCCAAGAGTTTACCGTAGAATACTTGTTAGATATTGCGAAAAAAGCTGTACCAGAGTTAGATCTAAAGAAACTTGAAGATGATATCCGCAACGAGACTTATGCAGAACAACTGGCGCATGATGACCGTGTAAGCAAAGAAGCAAAGGTTACTTCGACACCTACCGTATTTATTAATGGCAAGCTGCATATGACAGAGCAGCCATTGAACTATGAAGAGCTTAAGGCTGCTATTGAAAAAGCACTGGCAGCTTCCTAAACTCAGCAGTTAAGGTTATATAACCACTCGCAGGGGAGTTGAATAAACCCATAAAGGAGGCGTCGTAATGTCTTTTTTCCGCCGCTATGGTCTGTACATGGCTTGGATAGTAGCGCTTGTTGCTACCGCAGGCAGTTTGTATATGAGTGAGATTTTACTATGGGAACCTTGCAAATTATGCTGGCTTCAACGTATTTTCATGTACCCACTTGTTCTGCTGCTTGGTATTGCGGCATACCGCAACGATCATTCGATTGTCGTTTACGCGCTGCCATTTCCGATTATTGGCGGGGGTATTTCCATCTATCACTACTTGCTGCAAAAAGTGGAGAGTTTTGCATTAAAAATGGGGCCCTGCAAAGTCGGAGTTCCTTGTAATTTCGATTACTTGGAGGGTTGGTTGACGATACCGATGCTCGCTTTGATTGCCTTTATTTTGATCATCTTATTGCTTGTAGTTGGCAGAAAACCTGAGTAACGCGCAAGGAAAGGGATTCAGCTGTACGAGGATATATAATCGCTAATCTTTTGGGGGAGATATAGAGATGAAACTCGGTTTAAGAGCTAAGATGGTATTGGGAATATTGATCGTATCTTGTATTACATACGGGACGAGCGGGTTCTTTATATTTGTGATTAAGCCTTATGTTGCGCCAAATATGAATGATTTGCTCTATACTGCAATCATATTCCTAATGGGCATATTTTGGACATGCCTGCTCGGCTGGCTGGCTGCACAAGTCATTGTCAAGCCACTCATGCAACTGACGAAGGCAGCCTATAAAGCTTCTAGGGGGGAGCTTAATGTTAGTTTGCCGACCTATGCTCATCAAGATGAGATTCAAGTGCTTGTAGATGCATTCGGTAAGATGACGGATAATCTCAATAGCATAGTCCATGAAATAAAGAGCAGTGCCAACGTTACGACGACGAGCACCGTATCGCTTAGTCAAGCAATGGCGCATGCTGCTGGTCAAATCGAGCATATCGCTGTAACGACAGAGCATATGCACGAGGGTGCGGAGCGGCAAGCTGTATGGGCGAAAAAGACTTCTGCGACGATTCAGGACATTCATGAATCAGCTGTTTCGGTTCAGAAGCGCGCTGCTGATACTCAGCAGATGACCCAGCAAATGTTAAGCACATTGTCGCAGAGCGAGCATATGCTTTCTTCTATTATTGACGGAATGCTTCAGGCGGCTGCTTCAGGGAAGCAATCGATTCAAACGGTGAAGCGCTTGAATGAACAAGCGGAACAGATTGGTTCGATATCTTACACGGTGAAAGAGATTGCTGACCAGACGCATTTGCTTGCGTTAAATGCATCTATTGAAGCCGCACGCGCAGGGGAGCATGGTGCGGGCTTTGCGGTTATTGCATCGGAAGTGCGCAAGTTGGCAGAACAGTCAGCGGATGCGGTAAATGACATTAATGAGCGCATTGTTCAGATGCAAGCTCAAATGAAAGAAGCCGTAAACTTGATTACATGCCAAGTGGAGAGCGTAAATAAAGAAGCTGACAAGAAAGATGAGGCAGCATTAGCCTTATCGAACATTGCTTCCGTGACGAAGCAAGCTTCAGCCGCTGTGCATGAGATTGCTGAGGCTGTGCATGAACAGACCGATCGTTTCTCCAACACGCTGGAACAAACCGAGCAGATGACAAGCATTTCAATGGAAATGGTTGCGGGGTCTCGGGAAGTAGCTAGCGCTACGCAAGAGCAAAATGCATTCATGGAAGAGATGGCTGCTTCGGCTGACTTGCTGCGTGATCAAGCGGATCGACTTCGGGATCAAATTGCTGTCTTCAAAGATTGAAACGGCTAACTGATGATAAATGGATTAGCAGATGTAATCATGCAATCATTTGTATAAGTACGGAAAAGGTGGGGGCCGATAAAGGGCTCCCATTTTTTTGGAATGAGGCTGTCCTTCCAAGCATCCATTGATGTAACGGTAGGAAAGTTATTTTTAGTTGTAGAAAGATTAGATTTTTGCGCTCAGGGGCTGGCATGAGATAGTTCAACTCCATATCAGCTATTTTTCTAATAAGCTTGAACGCTATTATTCTGCAGGTATCTAGTTCTAGTTGTTAGCAAGAAACTGGATTGCCGAGTGTTTTTTCATCGTGTGAATGGAGTTGCGAATTAGATAAATGATTGGCATTTGGACAAAAGTGCAGCTATTTAACTAAGAAATCCGTGTTAGAGAGCATTTACGGACAAAAATGCAGTTATTTTCATTGATAATGCGTAAAATCGGGTTAAGTTAAAAAAATAACTGCACTTTTGCGGATAATCCCTTAAAAAGGGAGTTTTCGTTCGAAAATAACTGCATATTTGTCTCTATCATGAATATATAATCATACGAATCTAAGAATGCTCAGGACTTCGAGATTTACTAAAAACTCTAAGGGGTTCAAGAATTTTAAGCATTTTAAGATTTTAAGCAAAGTTTGGTTCCAGTACAGTTTCTCCGTCTTCATTTTCATCTACTTGTAATCCTTCCTCTTCAGAAAGCGCCGGGACAGCAGAGATAGGTTCAACAAATGGAGCCAATCCAGCAGATTGAACATGAATAGACTCAACAGAGTTGGACTCGCTATATCCACCGGCAGCTTGAACAGTCGCAACAGAGTAGGACTCGTTAAGTTCAGCAAATGGAACGGATACACCGGAATAAGACTTGTTAAGCTCGATAGAATAAACGAAATCTACTTCTGCTTGCGGACTTGGATTTGGCATTCCAACGTATCGTGTCACGAAGTTGATTACCACATTGCGATACACTTCTCGCTCAATACAATGGGATACACCATGAGTGGCTTTATCCACAAGCAATAATTCCTTAGGTTCTGGCTTCACCGCATACAAATCTTTGCTCATTTTAGTGGGCACGAAAATGTCAGCTGCTCCATGAATAAATAAAATAGGCAGCTTCGACTGTGCTATGGCGCGAATGGGACTAACATCATTCATCTCAAAGGCTGCCTTTCGCTTCAATAAGCGATCAATTAATGGCATTAATGGCCAAGCAGGTGCACGATTGAGTTTGACGACTTGATGGCGTATGAGTTCGGTTAAGTCTGAGTACGGACAGTCAGCCACAATAAATCGAACTTGCGGACGGTGGATCGCAACGTATTCAAGAACGGTTCCGCCTCCAAGAGATTGCCCATGAAGGCCGATAATACTATCGTCTCCATTTCGTCTTACCACCCAATCTACCCATGCCTGCACATCGTATTTTTCCATATGGCCAAATGTTGCATATTTTCCTTCGCTATTGCCATGACTTCGCTGATCAATTAACAAAGCATTGAATCCAACTTGAGCAAACATATCGATGAATTGAGACGACCATGGCAATGCGCCTGTATAACCGTGGACGAAGATCATGATTCGTTTGGAATGAGGAACGAGCTCGATATAAGTACCGTATAATTGAAGTCCGTCATGGCTTTGGATGCGAACTTCTTCTTTTCGTAGGTCGTAGAACTGCTGTCGTGAAAATATTCGATATTCTTCCAATAAATCTAGGCAATTGTCATAAGAAGAGCGCTTCATACGCGTCATTTGATGTACAGCAATTCGGGGCATGCACCAAAGTGACAACAGTACGAATGCTCCCAATCCTGATAGCAGTAATAACCACAACATGGCATCGCCTCTTTTGGTTGAGACCCGGGGTCAGTCAAGTGATCCCTCGGTTTGACCCCTTGTCCTTAGTGTTTGTTTCATTAGGTTGTTCCGAAAACCTTCAAATTACACGTTTATAAGACAGGGAACTGGTGCAAAAAAATAGGGGTAGGTGTCGCAAATGGTCAAAAAGGTTTATAATGTAACACAGGATAAGTCCCTGCGGTCGGTAGGGGCTTTATACTGATTATTATTTTATATTCGACACCGTCTAGCGTGTAGCGAAGGGATTGGAACTGGAATGTGTGGTATTGCTGGGTTATTGCAATTGAACGGCCAACTGCCGTCTGAACATATTATCCGCGACATGATGGCTATTATTCATCATCGCGGACCAGATGATGGAAAGTTATGGATCGGCGATCGCGTCGGACTTGGGTTCCGTCGTCTATCCATTATTGATGTGGCTGAAGGAGCTCAGCCATTGAGCAATGAAGATGATTCGATATGGCTTATCTTTAATGGAGAAATTTACAACTACATGGAATTGCGCGAGGACTTAATTGCTCGTGGACATCAATTCAAAACACATACAGATACAGAAGTAATCGTGCATTTGTACGAAGAGTACGGAGAAGATTGCGTTCATCATCTTCGTGGTATGTTCGGTATCGCGATCTGGGATCGCAACAAGCAGCAGCTCTTTATTGCGCGTGATCATTTTGGAATTAAGCCTGTTTATTATTATCGTAATGAAGAAGTATTTGCGTTCGGTTCGGAAATTAAGAGCATTTTGACGGTACCAGGTGTACCACGCAAGCTGAACATGAACAGTTTCTACAATTACTTAACGTTCCAATACGTACCGGACCCGGATACGATGTATGAAGGCATCCATAAGCTGCCTCCAGCACACTCGATTACGATCCCATTCCAAGGCGAGCCGAAGCTCCGCAAATATTGGGATCCGATGTTCGATCCAGTGGATCGTCCATTGGCTCAAGTGTTGGATGAAATTCGCCATGTCATGAAGGATTCCGTTGAGCATCATCTTCACAGTGAAGTTCAGCGCGGTTGTTTCTTGTCCAGTGGTATCGATTCCACGATTACTTCAACAATGATGCGTTCGGTGGAGCCGATCAAGACGTTCAGCGTTGGTTTCGAAGGACCGAACAATGAAACCATTATTTCCCGTGATACAGCGCGTCAAATTGATACCGAGCACTTTGAGCGCATGATTACGCAGGAAATGTACTTTGATGCTGTACCTCGTGCGATCTGGCACTTGGACGAGCCTGTTGCGGATCCTTCTGCTATCGCTTTGTATGAAGTAGCGCGCTTGGCAAAAGAGCATGTAACGGTTGTACTTTCAGGTGAAGGTGCAGATGAATTGTTCGGTGGATACCGTATTTACCGCGAACCGCATTCCTTGCGTTACCTAGACTGGATGCCAGATGGTATGAAGAGCTCTGTAAACGCAATGCTGCGCAAGCTTCCGAACTTCTACGGTAAGAACTACTTGATGCGCGGTACGACGCCATTGGAGCAGCGCTTCCTTGGAAATGCAAATATTTTCTCGGATGATGCGAAGCCAGAGCTTATGCGTGTAACCGCAGAGCAAATCGCTTCCTTTACGAAGCCATTTGACAAAGCTGGTGAATACTATGCTCGTACGAAGCATCTCGATCCTGTATCTCGCATGCAGTATATCGATATGAATCTATGGATGCCAGGTGATATTTTGGCGAAGGCGGACAAGCTGACAATGGCTCACTCACTGGAGCTTCGCGTTCCATTCTTGGACCGCAAAGTATTCGATGTGGCACGTACGATTCCGATGAAATATCGTATTGCAGAAGGTACGACGAAGTATGCACTACGTCAAGCGATGAATGGAATTGTTCCAGATTCCATCTTGAACCGTCCGAAGCTTGGCTTCCCTGTACCAATGCGTGATTGGCTGCGTACAGATCGCGCTGGCATCATGTGGGAGCAAATTTCTGCGAGCGGTATCGATCCAATCGTTAACTTGAGTCAAATTGAAGAGATGTTCCGCCGCCATCAAGCAGGTCAAGGAGATTACTCTCGTAAAATTTGGACGCTGTATGTATTTGCCTTGTGGCATAACACGTACATTAAAAATAGCAATATCGCGTTCTCTGCGAATCATAACTAAGAGCAAAGCGATAACAATAAAGAGCTACTAGTCAGCCGCTGTTACTAGCCGCGACATGAATAAAAGGTACCCACTGTTCTTCGTTATTGCGAAGACATAGGGTACCTTCTTCTATATCGTCACATGCATGAATGGAATACCGTAAATGAAATGGTGCGATGCATGTAGATGATAAGGGATAGGGATGAATGCAGGTGTCAAAATAATTCCTAGTGCAGCAATGCCGAACGCCCATATATAAACGGAGGAGAAAGAGCTTGCCCATGTGCTTTTTACTGTCGTTAACAAAACATGCTTGTTAAACAAAGATAAAGGTTTTTCTTTGTACATATTTAAGGAGTCGATAGTTGTGTGGTATGTTGTAAACGGATAATAGAAATATAGATTACAAGATTTATGTAGGTATTAATTGACCTCGTAGTCATTTTTCATGCAGGATTGTAGTTCGTAAGGAGGCGAGCGGATGGAAGCGAAGAAGCAAAGCATCATGGAAGAGACGTTGGCCCTGTTCGCCGAAAATGGGTATCATCAGACGTATAAAGAGGAGCTGGAGCGGCTTATTATACAGTCCTTGGATCAATTTAGTCGGTTCAAGCTGTTTGTATCTTTCCAACGTAAAGAGGTTCATCTTCAACAAAAGAAGGAACTGAGGGAGCTTATTGTGTCGTTATCCAAGAGGCAGCTGGAAGGCTATTAGAGTTGTTGTTAGCGGAGCGCGATCGGTCGACGAGCGGAGGATGAACGATAAGATGAACGGTAGACAAGCAGTGCCGTCTATAAGGGGAAAGCCAGGATGGCTTAGACGCCTAGATCCCCTGACGAAGGGGATCTGGCTTCTCTGCACTGGTCTCGCGGTGATGCTGACGTTGTCGCTCACCGCGCAGCTGCTCTGGTTCCTGATTGTGCTGCTTATAGCAGGAACCGGAGCAGGTTGGCGCCTTAAGCAGTGGCGCCTATTCGCCCTATGGGCGATGGGCTTTGGCCTTCCGCTGCTGCTGTTCCAGTGGCTCATGCTCCCCTCAGGGGGGGAGGAGCCACTATGGCAGCCATTTGGCAGCGGCGGGCCTATGCTAACCGCGTCAGCGCTGGAATTGTCAGCAGCGCTGACGCTGCGATCGATGACGTTATTTGCGTCATCGATCGTGTATGCGACGACGACTGAGCCGAGGGATGTCGTCGTCGCCTTAACGCAGCAGCTGCGTATGCCGGACAAGCTGGCATACGCAGCTGCTGCGGCGCTCCGCTTCGTGCCGCTGCTCTTGGCCGAAGCGGAGCAAATACGCCGCGCTGAGCGGCTGCGCCGGCTGACGCCTGTGCGCGGCGTAGGTGGGCGCTTGCAGAGCGCCCGCCGAATGGCCCTAGCCATCGTGCGCTCCGCGCTTCGCCATGTGCAGGATGTCTCTACGGCGATGGAGGCGAAGCGCTTCGGCTCGGCTCAGGCACGTACCCACTGGCGACGCATTGCGATCTCGCCAGTGGGCTGCTTACTCGCGGCGGCTACTGTAGGTGCCGCCGCCGCAACGCTAGTGTGGTTTTAATTATAATTTCAGATAAAGAAAGAGGGCATCCTATGAATTCTTCTTGGAAGCAAGCGTTTCGTAATCTTACGGTAAGAGAGTGGATGCTGATGGCTTTGTTGGCCGCAGCGAATGGGGTAGCGACATCACTATTGTCGCATGTAAATAAACTTCTGCATGGTTGGGGCGGTCCTATCCTAACATCGACCATCGTTGGCGTCTATATGGTTTATGGATTGTTGGCTATGTATATCATTCGCAAGCCTGGTGCTGCCGCTGGCACATACGCCATCGGAGCCTTGCTTCAAATTATGGTCGGTACCTCGTATGGCATATGGTCTGCCATCGCAGCGGCTGCATGCTATGCCGTAATTGTTGAGCCGTTGTTCTTTATTTATCGCTATAAGCGTTTTGGATGGCTAGCTATGTTATTCGCAGGTATTGCCATGGTGCCGCTTTGGTACGTTGTGGCAGCATTTATGTTCGGTTACATCAAATATTCATCTACAGTACTTATCATATCTCTATTTGTTCGTTGCGCGAGCGGCATGCTGTTATGCGGGGCTTTGACGAAATGGATCGGAGATCGCTTAGCATCAACACGCTATGTCCGTCCTTATGCACTCGGCCAGCAGCACAATAACGCTGCTTAAGGTGATTAAGATTCAATGAGCAGGGAAGCAAAAGGAGGCCCGTTACGATGAATATGCCTTTGCTGCGACTATCACAGGTTAGCTTCAGCTACCCCGATGCGCCCTGTTTATTGAAAGAGATAGATCTGACTATCGAACAGGGAAGCTTCACCGTCATATTGGGAGAGAGCGGTAGCGGAAAATCTACGTTAAGCCGTATTATGGCTCAAGTGATGCCAGAACATGAAGGTCGATTGGATGGCAGTGTTTATGTAAGCAGTGAAACTGTTGGACATATGGGTGGCGAGTTATCTTCCTTCGTCGTTGGAGTTGTAGAAGATGAATTAGCTTTTGGGCCAGCTAATCTTGGCGTAGACATTTCCGAGATTGAACGGCGCATTGAAAGAGAACTCAAGCGAATTGACATGCGGGATTACCGATTGTCTGCTATTGAGCAGTTATCTGGAGGCCAGCAGCAGCAAATTGCTGCAAGCAGTGTTTGGACGATGGAGCCGCAGTTGCTCATCATGGACGATGCTTGGAGTCATCTCGATAAAGGCGCAAAGCTGTTATTTGCGGATGCTCTATTACAGTGGCTTGAGGAGTCTGCTGCTCATGCACTAGTCATGATCTTGCCAAGAGTGGAACAGCGGGATCATTCTCATCCTCTTTGGTTGCGGGCCACTTGGCTCCAATTGAAGCAAGGTCAATTGCTTCCTACTGTACCGTTTGAGCTGGCTAGTTCGTTCTCGATGGATAAGGGAAGCGAAGGAGAGCCAGCAGTTAGGGGAAACAGAAATATCGACGAACAATTGCAAGTGGCGGCTATTAAACTGGAAGATGCATGCTCAAGCTATCCAGACTCCGCCTTTGGCATTCGCGCAGATGCTGTACTTATGCCAGGTGAAGCTGTGCTGCTGCAAGGTGAGAATGGCTCAGGAAAGACAACGCTGCTGCATATGATTACACAGTCTTTGCCTTTACAGCATGGAACTGTCCGCATAGTTGGACATTCGTTATTGAGTTTGAAGCCGCATGAATTGGCTAGGCTTGTCGGTTATGTGCCTCAGTCCAGCTACGCGATGTTTTTATATGATACTGTGCAGCAAGAGCTTGAGTTCGTGTATGATAGCACAATCGCAATTGGAATAAACCCTTATACACCTTGTCCAGTCAATCCGCTTAACGAAAATGATGATTGCAAGGTTAAGAAGGTCGATCCTATTAACAATGACAATCAAGGCAAACATGGGAAGCCGGAACGCTCGCGTACCGAATGGGTTAACAACCATTTGGAACTGCTTGGCTTGACGCATCGAGCACAGGAAAATCCACAAGAGCTTCCTGCTGCCAGTAGACGTATGCTAAATTTCATCATGGCAACCGCTCATCGGCCTCATTTGCTCATTTTAGATGAACCAACTGCAGGATTGGATGAACGCTTTGCCTCTGCACTCATTCATTACTGTGAGCTGCTGCGTCAGCAAGGTACAGCGCTTATCGTGGCTACTCATGATGAACTGTGGGATCGTTATGCGCAGGAGCGATCGAACTGGCATTTATGGATGATGAACAACGGGAATCTCCGTATTTATAGGCATGAACATGTAAACGAGGAATAGAACATGTAGCTGATCTAGAATAGTGAATGAACGGATCTAACAACAACCGACACGATGAAAGTGTCGGTTTTTTATTTGCAATAGGTAGGAAAAGTCATTTTTGTGTCGAATTTATTTATGTAATGCCTTCATGGTGAGGGATGTTATTCCAAATTAGATGCCTTTCTCCGTGACATGTACATCTATTCGCAGTGTCGTGCAGATAGCGGCAGAACATTAATTTATGTATGTCTGTTCAATATGTAAAGGAGTAATTTTGCTATGCCGCGTTCTTTACTACCTTATAGCTCATGGCGTGCGGGGCTCATCTGCGCGGTTCTCATCGCATTCGCGGCCCTTTTCACGCAGTATGGCATTCAATATGCATATGGCGCCGAGTTTATGATTTGCAGCGCCTTTTTACTAATTATCCTCGTTTTGTTCGGTTCCCAATGGGCGGCTGGCTCCGCATTAATTGTTAGTCTTGGCTTGTATTTTTTTGGTTTTGGATCAGTTACGCTACTGTTAATTGGCTTAGAGCTTATCTTGGTAGGATATTTATATGAGCGTAAGAGAGAACTACTCTTATTATGGAGCGGCTTGTATTGGCTTTGTATAGGGGCTCCCTTTGCTGCCCTATTCTTTTACTTGTCTACGGACATACTCAGTGCGGAAGTACTGCTTCAATATTTTATGTTTGCTATGAATGGTTTGCTTAATGCTTTTCTTGCAGACATTATCGTTACCTACGTTCCGTGGTCGCGGGTCATTCCAAAGGCTCGCAAAAAGTCCGTTTATTTGAGCCAACTTTTAACTCATCTTTGCATCGCAGCTATTTTTATTCCGTTTATGATCAACATGGTTTTGGACAGCAAACAAATGCGCAACGAGATTGAAACCGATTCCTTCTATTTTTTAGATACGCAGACACGTCTTGTTTCAGACTGGCTGTACGAGATGAATCTGAGTAAACGACAGAGTTTAGCCTTAAGACACAGGATTCAGGTTGGCATGGTAGAACGAATGATGGAGGATTACTCTCATAGCAGCTTATTAAAAATTTCACTCTATGATAGTAATAATGAGCTCATTACATCTACGGATGAGCATTGGTTTAAGGTGACTGACATGAGTAAAAATGAAGGGAGACTAGAGAAGGATCCTCTCTTAATTGATGGATTTAATCTGAATCATAATGATGTACAACATTTTTTCAGATGGCTTCCATCTGCACATGATTATGACTATGAAACTCGCCGATGGAGCGATGGCTATTATGTAATGGAAAGACGGTTGAAGGAGCATCCCATAAATAAAGTGGTGGTGCTGCTGCCAATCTCGCACTATTTAAAAGAAACGATTGAGCTTTATTTGCAAAAATATATTACGTTGTTTATCCTTTGTTCGCTTGCAGCAGGTATGTCTATATTAGCCAATCGGTATATCGTCCGCTCGCTTAGCAATCTTACAGCGATTACAACAGGGATGCCGAATAAGCTTCTTACTCACAAAATTCCGTGGCCAGAGAGCAGTATCGGAGAAATCCGCTCACTGGTGCATAACTTTCGGATGATGTCCGACCGTCTCGCGGAAATGATTCGTGAGATGAATCGGATGAACGAGAAGTTGGTTGATCAGACGACGATGCTGGAAACTTCAGAGGAGAAGCTTCAACATCTCGCTTATTATGATACATTGACGCAGTTGCCAAATCGACATTATTTTACAGTTAATCTTGAGAAAGCGTTAAAGGCAGCTGAACAGAAGTCTTCTTCGCTCGTACTTATGTTTATCGATTTGGATCGATTTAAGCATATTAATGATTCACTTGGTCATAACATTGGTGATTCTTTGCTGGTACGGGTTGGGCAGCGGCTAACCTGTTGTATGAGCACTATGGCAGGAGCGCACATTTGTGCACGTCTTGGTGGAGATGAATTTGTTGTCATTATGGAAGACAGCTGCCGCCAAGATGCTACAGTAGCCGTGCATCAGATTTTAACTCAGTTCAGAGAAAGCTTTTTTGTATCTTCCTACGAGTTGTACATATCGGCATCAATTGGCATCGCTGTGTATCCTGATGATGGTACGGAGTTTACTTCGTTGTTGAAGCATGCTGATACAGCCATGTACGCTGCTAAAGATCGAGGAGGGCAGACGTATATGTTCTATGATCAGCTTCATCCAGAGCAGCTGCCAGAAAGGCATATGCTGGAGAGCGATCTGCGCAAGGCGCTGGATCGTGGAGAACTGCATCTTAATTACCAGCCAATCGTTGATGTTGAGGGAGTCGTGACGGCCGCTGAAGTGCTTCTGCGTTGGAATCATCCAGAACGCGGGTTTGTGTCCCCGTCCAAATTTATTCCCTTGGCAGAAGAATCAGGACTTATTATTCCTATTGGCGACTGGGTACTGCGTACAGCATGCTTACAGCATCTGGAGTGGACAAGCAAGCAAGTGCTGCCGCATTTTAAGCTGTCTGTTAATGTTTCACTGCGGCAATTTCTGAACCATGATTTTTTGGCAAGTGTTGACCGCATTTTAGAGCAAACAGGTTTTAATCCCGAAAGCTTGATTCTTGAGATTACAGAAGGTTATGTTCACAAGCATGTAGAACAAGCCATTTTCGTATTAAAGCAGTTGGACAAGCGCGGCATTCAAATCGCAGTAGATGACTTTGGGACAGGGTATTCATCCTTAAGTCGTTTAAAAACACTACCCATCCACATCTTAAAAATCGATCGTTCCTTTGTTCGACATTTGCAAAGTGACAGCACCAATGTATCTATCGTGCAGGCTGTCATCCAGATGGGGCAAAGCATGAATCTTAAAGTTATGGCAGAAGGAGTAGAAACAGTGGAGGAACTAGTGCAGCTACAGGCGCTTGGTTGTACGCAAATTCAAGGATACCTTATAACACCGCCGCTTCCAGCAAAGGAGTTCGTCGCACAATATCATCAATTTGCGATGATGGAGCATATATTGGGAGCTGCTCGACCCGGAGGTTGATCGGACATGATACAAGTTCGATTATCATATAGACATTTGCTTGCTACGCTTATTGTATGTTTCTTTGCATTACTGCTATCTGGCTGCGCTCGTACCGAAAAGGTATCAACATGGCCACGAGAGCATAAAACATTGGGGAAAGAAGTGGCCCCGCAAGAGATTACGATATGGGCATATAGTGAAAACTATAAGCAGTTAGCTGAAAAATTTGAAAAGAACCATCAAGGGGTCAAAGTCCATATTAAGCGTATTAATTATCATGACCATGTGAATGTGTACAGAGAAGCATTAGTCAGCGGCAGCACTCCTGACGTTATGGAAGTCGATCACATGGTGCTTGGTGAGTTTAGTGTGATTGATGGGCTGGTGGACTTAAAAGGTGAGGGTTATTTAGAGGATAAGCTCAAAAATACGATGTCAATACCGCTATTGAAAGCGGCGCATTCGCTAGATAATGAGCGACTATTTGCACTCCCGATTTCGACTTCACCACTGTTGACATACTATCGCAAAGATATTATGGAAAAGTACGGTTATCCATCTGAACCGGAAGAGCTTGCAAAGTATTTGGAGAGCGAAGAACGTTTACTTGCTATGGCTATAAGGCTGAGGCAAGAAGGAATCTATATGATGCAAGATGTCACCAATCCTTTAGATTGGGCAGAATCAGCCATTCCTTTATTCGACAACATGTATATGTTTAACCGTAATAACGTTCACATCGCACGTGCATTTGAGCTGTCACAGAAACTAAAAGAAAGCGATCTTGCACTCAACATCCCATTGCGTACGAAGGCAGGGAAGGAGGCAGTTCGTTCGGGCCATCAGGCAATGGTGTATCTTGGGACATGGGGCGAGAAGCGTCTAAGAGAGATCGCACCAGAGACGAAGGGATTGTGGCGGGCTACGAAATTACCATTAGGCACGTACGGGTTCTCAGACGGAACGTACTTCATGATGCCTAAGATGTCGAACAATAAGCAGTTGGCTTGGGAGTTCATGAAATATGTGTATGAACATATGGATCAGGACGGATTAGTGGCTGCCCATCTTCCATCTCGACTTCACCTGTTGGAACAAAGTAGCAGGAGTGAATTTCTAGGAGGACAGCATGCGAATGAGCTGTATATGAAGTTGACCAATCACATTGTGGAATACCGCCCAACCCCGTTTGATGTGGATATGGAAGAGAAGTATCGAGCACGTAGGCAGCAAGCGATAGATGATAATTCAAAGCCTTATGACACTCTTTCTTCCATTGAACATGCGATCAATGCGGAGGTAAGGCAGTCTCGCAAGATTTTAATGGACATGATGAGTGTAAGAAGATAAATAGATGTTTATGAAAAAGAGCCGTGCTTCGTAGGGGAAGCAGGCTCTTTAGCTCTATTCATTTTTTGTATAGTGGATAAGAGCAAGACGTTCTGCTTGTAAGCCTAACTTTTTGAGAAGGGTAATGGCTTGATCTTTTTCTTTCGTTGTCAATCCACTTAGTGCTCTACGAAGCATTTGGGCTTGACGGGGCACAATAAGCTTCATACTTTGCCATCCACTTTCACTTAACTCGGCATAGATGACGCGACGATCTTTTGTACAAGGAAGACGTTTCACATATCCGCTGCGCTCAAGTTTATCGATGACATAAGTGATGTTTCCGCTTTGGAGCAGCAACTTAGAACCAATTTGCTGGATAGGCTGAGGTCCTTTATGGTATAGCATTTCCAGTACAGCAAAGTCAGTCGGGTTGAAGCCTTCCTGTTTACAGCCAGCAGCAGTGTGATCGGAGATGCTCTTGAATGCTTTGGAGAAAACGCGAAATAGATGCAGTGACGCTTCGGTCTCTCTGTCCATGCGCTCATGCATAGGAATCCCACCTTACTTATATATGTACCTATTCATCTTAATGGGTTAATAGGATAAAGGACATGTCATTTATCACATAATGGAAAATGTTGAGTGCACATGGATTTCTTGTACGTATTGTTATACAAGCGATGTAATAAATCGATACATCCTAGAGGAGGTAATGAAGATGGAAGAGCAGATGATTGCGTGTTTAGTTAATGAAAATAAGAGTTTGTATTGGGGAAGTTGGACAAAGCCGAAGTGTACATCAGGAGAATTGCTTATCCGTGTTGAAGCGACAGCGTTGAACCGAGCAGATTTGCTGCAAAAGCGCGGTTTGTATGCCCCGCCTAAAGGGGCATCCCCGATTATCGGTTTAGAGATGGCGGGAGTTGTAGAGGAAGTGGGTTCAAGCGTAGAAGGCTGGGAAGTGGGCGATCGAATATGTGCACTGCTGCCTGGGGGAGGTTATGCCCAGTACGTTACGATACCTGCGGAATTGGCTATACGAATTTCTGATAAGCTTACATTTGTTGAGGCTGCGGCGATTCCAGAAGTATTTTTGACAGCATATCTCAATATGTTCGAGTTGGGCAGATTGAAAGCAGGCGAGCATGTGTTAATTCATGCTGCGGCAAGTGGTGTAGGAACTGCAGCCGTACAACTGGCTAAAGCAGCGGGTGCATTTGTAATTGCAACGGTTGGTACAGATGAAAAAGCGGATGCAGTTGAACGCCTTGATGCAGATGTCGTCATTAACTACCGGAATCAATCGTTTGAAGATGCGGTTATGGAATATACCAATGGAAAAGGTGTCGATATGATCATGGATCCTATCGGTGCTTCTTATTGGAATTCTAATATGGAAGCCTTGGCGATGGACGGGCGTCTGATCTTATTTGGTGTGTTGGGCGGTTCTAAGGTGGAGAACGTTGATTTGCTGCCAGCTATGATGCGGCGCATTCATATTATTACGAGTACGCTGCGAGGTCTGCCTATTGAGCGCAAGGCGGCACTTACAGCTTCCTTTGTTGACTGGGCAATGCCTTTGATTGAGAAAGGTGAAATCGAGCCTGTCGTGGACTCTGTATGGGAAGCTGAAGAAATAAATGAAGCGCATGCGCGTATGGAACGTAATGAAAATATAGGGAAAATGGTGGTTCTTGTTCCCTAATTTCACTTTAGGAGGAAGAACTACATGACAGTGCTTCAAGTTGACCTGATAGAGGCAGGATATGAAGCAGGCGACAGTAAGATATCTGCGATCAAATTTGATGTCCAACCTGGGGAACTAGTTGGACTTATCGGCCCGAACGGTGCTGGGAAAAGTACAACGATCAAGTCGATCTTAGGCATTATGCAGCACGTAAAGGGAAGTATTCAAATTGGGGCTGGTAATGGTTCATATGCGTATGTTCCAGAACAGCCGGAATATTACGATACGATGACGTTGTGGGAGCACTTGGAACTGGCAGGTGCTTCTCATGATGTAAGTGACACGGAATTGAAAGAGCGAGCCGTGCCGCTTATTGAGGAGTTTGGGATGCTCGACGTTATTCATCATCTGCCTGGTAGCTTTTCTAAGGGGATGAGGCAGAAAATGATGCTCATTATTGCTTTCTTGCTCCGGCCTCCTCTTTATATTGTAGATGAGCCATTTGTAGGCTTGGACCCTAGAGCAACTCGAATATGGCTGGATAAGTTGAAAAGTGAACGAGAACGCGGAGCGGGTGTATTGATGAGTACTCATGTATTGGACACGGCCGAGCGCATTTGTGATCGATTTGTGCTTATTCAACAGGGAGCTGTCGTTGCACATGGCACACTAGAAGATATCCGCCAACGAGCTGGTTTGCCAAACGGGAGCTTAATGGATTGCTTTGAGGTGCTGACATGAAGACAGCTAGAGCGTTAGCTATACGAAGATGGAAGACCTTTTCTCGATATCAATGGGACTCGATCAAATTGGTTATTCCTGATTGGATAGTTGCTCTTTATATCGTAGTTCCTGCCCTTGTATTTGTTGCTGTGGTTTATTGGTCATGGTGGAATGAACCCCTATATGCGGCAGCGCTTCAACTGCCTGAGTTCGTATGGTTCACTCCATTGCTAAGTTTAGTGTTTATGGGTGAGCTTCGTGTTTGGGTAGAAGCAGCGGATAAGCTCTTTTTAATTCAACGGCAAGAATGGATTCGTTCACTTGTACGATTTGGCCTGGTGGAATTTGTGGTCAGACAGTTAGGGATAATAGCCTTCTCGATTATTATTGTTTTGCCATGGCTTGTGCGAGGATATGCTATGCCTACCTCGATAATAGTTACGGCAGCTTTATGCACGTTATCATTGTCTTGGCTTCAGGCTTTAACTGAACATTGGCTTCGAGCGCATCTGCATGGCTGGAGACGTGTAGTAGGGAAAGTGGCGCAAATGATAGCTATCACGCTGTTGTTTGGATTGCTCATTTGGCTTGTGCAGTTCGATACATCGGGCTTGCTTGCTATTGTTGGTATAGTCTTTGTCGTCTTATTATCTATGCCTGTCTTGCGCTGGCGCTTGAGGGAGAGAGCTAACTTCGAAAAGGATGCAGCGGCTGAGGCCAAGCAAAAGGGGAATCTTGCTCAGCTGGTATTGTCCCAAGCTGTTGAGCAGACTGGCCGCAGAAACCGCAAGCGATCGTGGGTGTTCCGACAATCTGGCTATGGGAAACGGCTGAAGCGCAATAGAGATGACAAGCTGGGTCCATTGGCAGTCAAGACGTTATGGCGCAATAAAGCCTCATTATTCCTTTTTATTAAGATTGTAGGTGTAGGAACTACAGCTATTGTGGCGACGGGGTTAGAGGAACCTTTGATGTTAATCGGAGTTATTCCGCTTCTATTCGTTATTGTTAGTGTTTGGCTGCATATGTACTGGAAAAGCCTTGTCACAGGCGAGTACTGGTGTTTATTTCAGTTCCGTAGTGAAGTATTGTGGAAGGCGGCCGAGCACTTTGTAACGGTAAATGCTGCATTAGGCGGTCTAGTATGGGGGATAGCGACAGGTATTGTTGTAGGTTCAGGGAATCTGTTGATCGTATGTATGGCAGCTGTCCTAGGTACTATTGTATTGCCATTCGTTGGGCGTGCTTTTCTGTCCTTGCGTGGGTGGAGCTTTGAGCGTCCTAAAGCTGACACATCGGTATAATCTTGTTATTGCTGGGAATAGTAAGGGACGAAACTAGCAGACAGGAGGCATCTACGATGCATCAGGCTGTAATACGATTCCGATTTGGTACTAGCAGTGCAACGCAATTAGCACAAGATACATTGTCAGAGCTGGGATATGATGCGGTGATAGAGCCAAGCGGTGATTGTCTTCATATTCACATTGAACGCCAAGACTTGACCTCTGCGTTAGAAATTGCGGAAGCCCATGGTGGGCAATTAATTGAAGAAGCCCCTCTTACCGAGACAGCTGTAATGAGCAGTGCTTATGGAATCGATTGTATTCCGATTCCTGCGCATATTGTAAATGAGGATTGGGTGGATCGTGAAAGCTACAGCACGATTGATCCGACTGGGGATGATTTGTCGCATCGCGATGAAGAAGCGACAGGTTGGAATGATGAGCATACGAATCAATTCCAAGGCGGCATTCACTTGTAATCTGTCATGTCGATTCAGTATGATTCAGTACCAGTAATTACACGTGATTATAAACTTCTCCTCGCTGAAACTCGCAGTGAATGAATATTAAGTTCATCTGCGAGAAAGCAAGGAGAAGTTGTTCTTTACTCCATTAGCTTACTGTTCGTGTAGTTGTCCTGCGTGCATACCTGCTGTATATCCGGTAGCGAATGCTGCTGTAATATTATAGCCGCCTGTGTATCCGTGAATATCTAGAATTTCTCCGCAGAAGAAAAGTCCCGGCTTCAAGCGCGATTGCATGGATTTGGGATCAATTTCTTTTAGATTAACTCCACCGCCAGTTACAAATGCTTCTTCGATTGATTTGGTACCACTTATTTTAATCGGGAATGCTTTGACTAGCTGACACAACTTAAGCCAGGGCTGCTTAGGAATATTATCATAGGTAATAGACTCATCTAATCCAGCCATTTTGCATAACACGGGCAGCATACGCTCTGGGATAGCTTGCTTTAAAATATTTTTGATTGCCTTCTTTGGCTCCAAACGACAAAGCTTCATGAGGTAGCTGGCAAGCTGCTCTTCTGATTCGTTAGGCTTCAGATCGATGGTGAGCAGCACGGTAGATAAGCCAGTGCGTTTTAGCTCTTTCACGACATACTGACTACAGCGTAATACGGCTGGTCCTGATAAGCCAAAGTGAGTGAATATCATATCACCCTCATGCTGAACGAGTTTTTTACTGCGATCATTCCATACGGTCAACTCAATATCACGAAGTGAAAGGCCCTGTAGAGAACCTTCTCGAATAAAGGAAGCATTCGAGGTGAGAGGAACTTCTGTTGGGAACAGTTCGGTTATCGTATGACCTGCTGCTTCTGCCCAGGCATATCCATCTCCAGTAGAGCCTGTTTGCGGAACAGACTTTCCACCACTTGCAATGATAACGGACTTTGTATGAATGTATGTGCCGTCTCGTAATTGAACGCCGCTTACTCCTGCCTCATCGTAGCGAACATGATCGACAGGAGACATGGTCCGAATTGTAACCCCCAGTTTGCGAACTTCTCCTATTAAGGCGTCGACAACCGTCTTAGCTTTGTCCGAAACAGGGAACATTCTTCCGTTGTCCTCTTCCTTGAGTTTGATACCAAGATTTTCGAAAAAACCGATAATGAGCTCAGGATTGAAATGATTCCATGCGCTGTATAAGAACCGCCCATTACCAGGCACATAGCGAATAAATTCCTCGCGTGATTTATTATTTGTAACGTTGCAGCGACCTCCGCCACTAATGGCGAGTTTACGACCTAGCTTGTCTCCTTTATCTACAAGTACGACTTGGGCACCTTGTTGTGCTGCTGCGATAGACGCCATTAGTCCAGAAGGTCCTCCACCAATTACTACTACATCTGCTTGCATAGCCATCTCCTTATGCGTAAACGTTCCTTTTTCCCTATTGTACCCTTCATTTTGCTGATTGAACAAGTTAATGGTTGGTGTAGATTTTTGTAGAAGGTTGCTGTAGGTTGCAGAGTTTTGTTAAAAAATATCTAAAAATTTCAACATTAACGTTGTACAATGACAGCATTTTATGGTTTAATCAGGGAAAAAATCAACGATAACTATTGGAGTTGATAACGATAACCATGTTCGCTGCTTTCAAAGACACACTGTACGTCGCATTCAAAGATACATTACTACAAGTGTTGATCGCTTATTTTCCGGCTTTTACTTACCATATTTGCTTGATGAAGCCAGAGCGTATAGGAAGAGCGCATGTATATCTCTTTCTGTTTTCAGCGTTGTCGTTACTTTTTTGTATGTTGTTCTCATTTATGTATTTCCCCGAGACGAATCTTCCGTTTGATTTTCGCCTTATCCCGTTCATGGTTGGTTTCCTATATGGGGGTTATCGGGTAGGGATTATGTTAACGGCGATGTACATCGTTGTCATGCTCATGATGCACGCATGGCATGATCATTACACATGGTGGTCCGATTCACTGTTATATGTTGCTCCTCTTTTATTTTTAATGCTTACTTACTTCCAGCAGTCCAGTGCTCCTAGGCGAATACTCATGCTCATGGGTGTTGCTTCGCTAGGAATGCTGCTTCACTTCATTATTTATTCACTAAGTTTATGGGATCATCATATCCAGATGCAGACACATATTTTATTGTTTATGGGCATGTATGTAACGGTGTTCTTATGTGCGTCGTGCGCAATTATTTACATGATGGAATATGTCCGTGAGAAAGCATTTCTTCAGCAGGGATATCAAATGGTATGGCGTCAGTATCGACAAGAGGCACAGAAGATGCATCAACTTATTGATGAGACACCATTGGCTGTACTTGCTGTGGACGCTAATGCGCGAATTACTGCTGTTAATCAAATGATGCTTCGTATGCTGCAGCAGTACAATTCACGGCTTACTAATGTTGATATTATTGGTCGCTGCTATTATTCGTTCTCTGAAGAGTATGAGCTATTATACAAAGATGATTTCATGCTTGGTCGGGTCTTGAGTGGTGAGCCGCCGCAATCTGAGGTGATTCAGCATTTTAATCGGAAATATCTCGTTCGTACCGCCTCAATGCGGAATCAGGAAACGGGAGAAATTGTCGGTGCTGTAGGAATGGCTCATGATATTACGGAATTATCTCAACTTAGAGCTGAAATGGGGAACATGGAACGCTTGAGTCTAGTGGGACAAATGGCAGCTAGTATTACACATGAAATTCGAAATCCAATGGCTGTTGTACGTGGTTTTATTCAATTGATGCAGCGTAAGAGTCCAGAACATCTCAATGATTATTATGCGATTGTGATGGAAGAATTGGATCGTGCAAACATGATTATTAACGATTTTTTATCGCTAGCGCAAAATCGAATCGTGGAGAAGGAATTCATGCATTTGCATGACATCATCTCCAACATAAGTCCCTTGTTATGGGCAGATGCCAATATGCGTGGACAAGAGATTCATTTACAGCTTGCTGAAGATGTTCCCAAGCTGCTAATTAATTCGAAGGAAATGAAGCAATTGCTGCTGAACTTAGCCCGCAATGCGATGGAATCAATGGAGCAAAAGGGCGTGTTAACGATACAAACGAGATTCTATGAAGGTGTTGTAGAACTCATTGTTCGTGATAACGGACTAGGGATTCCTATTGCGGTTCAAGAGCGAATGTTTGAGCCTTTCTATACAACGAAGGCGAAGGGGACAGGCTTGGGGTTGCCGTTATGCTTGAGTATTGTCGAACGGCATGGAGGTGTTATAAGCATTGATTCTGAGATTGGTCGAGGAACCACATTTATTGTGTCTTTCCAAGTTGAAGCCAATGCAGCATATGAGAAGTGTATCAGTGTTGTACCCTCGCCAAGTATAAATGATACATCCGGAGAGACATCCCGTATTAGTTAGTTATATCGGATAAGTGGATATTGTTATGTTATGATTAGGTAAAAAGATTGAACTGTGAATCCATGTATGGAGGTCGATTGTGGGAGCGATACAACTAGGTTCATTGACGTTACAAATTGACTTGTTTATTATGCTGGCGGCCTTAGTGCTGGCAGGTGGAGTCATGCTTCTGCGTCTAAGGTTAGAGGGGATAAAGCTTCGTGCTTACACCGATTGGATGTTAACCATATTGCTTGTTGTCATCTTAAACGAAAAATTAGGGTATTTATGGGATGCACCTTCGATATTATGGCAGCAGCCTAAAGCATTACTCTTTTTACAAGGTACATCGTGGAATGGTAATGTGTTAATGCTCATTGGATTGGTCGCTTGGACTGTGTATTATGCTCGTAAACAGCAAACAAGCCTTAACGTTGTTGCGGATCTGACTGCGCATGGTGCATTGTTTGCAGCCGCCGTATATGGGTTTATCTATGCTTATGCAGGCATGACACCTGAAGGTTATACTCCGTTTCCTTTGCCTCCTACACTAGCGGCTGTACTTCCACCAGTTGAGTCGATATGGTGTGTTCTGCTGCTAGCTGGTTTGTGGCTGCGCAGAAGTAATCTAGGTACAGGGGCAGATGCGCGTTGGACACTAATAGTGAGTGGAGTATTGGGTATGTTGATTAGCTTTACTTCCGTACAAGCTAAGACAACGTTAGGATTGTCTACCATACAGTGGGTGTTTATAGGCTTACTCCTGCTTGGCTATTGGATGATGAAAATGGAGGAACAGCCTGTTATGGAGGATAAGTCTGCTGCAGAAAGCACATAATACGTGTGATGATGCAGGAGAAAGGAGGCTTATCTCATGTCAGAAGATTCAAAAGCTCAGCAGCAGCAAGATAAGGAAAATCAGGCGCGAAAGTCACGTGCCGGAGGAAATGCTGGTATTGATAAAAAGTTGAATGGGCCAAATCGTCCTTCTACTTAAATATGAACAAGTAATTAGTAATTATGGATTGTTCGGATTTTGTTGCATTTCGCAATGGTGCTTCGTTACAATAGAGTCGATATAGAACGGGAGGGCGTTCTATCGGAATCTATTTATGTAGGAGTGAATGTGAGATGTCTATGTCATTTGAGCAATATATGCGTGATATGGTAACACCAATGCGTACGGAGCTTACTTCGATGGGTATCGAAGAGCTTATAACAGCAGAGCAAGTAGAAGAGAAGCTTCCAAACGCGAAGGGAACAGCGCTTGTCGTTGTTAACTCTGTATGTGGCTGTGCAGCAGGTCAATGCCGCCCAGGTGTGCGCAAAGCATTGGAGCATGAAGTTACACCGGATCACTTGTTTACTGTATTCGCAGGACAAGATAAAGAAGCGACAGCAAAGGCACGCGAATATTTCGCACCATATCCTCCTTCTTCTCCATCGATTGCATTGATGAAGGACGGAGAACTGGTTCATTTTATTGAGCGTCTTAGCATTGAAAACCGTTCTGCTGAAGACATTGCTGCAGAACTAACAGCAGCATTCGATAAGCACTGTCGTTAAGACCGAATAGACCCCGCGCACTCGATGCGCGGGGATTTTTGCACAAGGAAGGAGATAGGGCAGATGAGCTTACAGGAAGAGATCGTCAAGCGATTCGGGGTACAGAAGGAAATTGATGAAGCAGCAGAGGTTCGCAAGCGCGTAGATTTTCTTAAGCAATATGTGAAGCAGTCGGGTACATCTGGTCTGTTAATTGCGATTAGTGGCGGTATTGATAGTGCGGTTGCAGCAGGTCTTTGTAAGCAGGCAACAGATGAATTGTCAGCAGAAACAGGTCAGCCGTATATGACGTTAGGCGTCTTCCAGCCTTATGGTCAGCAGGAAGATATTCAAGATAGCTATGCGGTAGCAAAAGCATTTCACTTGGAGCATACGGTAGAGACGAACATCGAAGAGGCAGTTAATGAGATTGCCTTGGAATCCGAGCATGCGTTGAAGCAAATTGGACAGTATCGTCATCTTAGCATCCCAGGCAAAGGAAATGTGAAAGCTCGTGTGCGTATGGTTACGCAGTATGCGTTGGCGTTTGACTTGAACTTATTAGTTGTTGGTACCGATCATGCCTCTGAGGCTTTGACAGGCTTCTATACAAAATGGGGTGATGGCGCGGTAGATATTACACCGCTTTCCTCGCTTAATAAACGTCAAGTTCGTCAGTTGGCACGTCATTTGGGCGTTCCCCAGAGCGTGTTGGACAAGGCTCCAACGGCTGGTTTGTGGGCGGGTCAAACGGATGAGAAGGAGCTTGGTATTTCCTACGAGCATAACAGCGACTATTTGGAAGGCAAAGAAGTGCCAACTGATGTACAGGAGAAGATTGAGCGTCAGTACAATAAAACGGAACATAAACGTGCTATCATTCCGGGCATTTAATTACATAAACATCCCGCCCACTTTATAGTGAGACGGGATGTTTTTTTGATGAATAGCACGAATTGTATAGTAGGTTCGGGTTTGGCTTGGGTGCGGTATCTTGTAAGCAAACATTGCCGATCATGATGTCAGGACGCAACGTGCTTCCCATATGGTCACAGCGCTTTGCGTGCAGTCGCTTGTGCCATGGAAGAGTTGTGGCCAATCAATTAGGGAATCGTACCGCTTAATGTCCATGTTGGAATAATCAAGCCGACCATGACCAATATCCAGATTACTTCTTGTGTACGGGAAGCTCCATCTTTAATGGCATTAATTATGGTTCGACGGTCCATTCCTTGGCTGAACGAAAATATTAGCAGCAAGCTGTTGTTTGGATAACATGATGTCATAAACCTCTCGATATATCATTAGTATTTGGGTTGCAGAGCAGTAACATAAAGTAACGTGCAGAACAGATTCCTTAGTTAATGTTATCCATGCAGACCAATTAGATAAGTCCACTATAGGTGGAAAAAAGCACAACAATGTCTTTCTAATAGTGGACACTAATTTTAAAAAAAGAGATAGATGGAGCCGTACGTTACACTCTATATATTGACATTAATGAGGTTTAATACACTACATCTATTGCTTACAACAATAAGTTGTTCAAACCCAGTTATATGTTGGTCGTGTCCACTTTTGTGTGGACAAATTAGCGATATGTCCTTTGTGCGCAAACGAAACCATCAAAAACGATACTTGTTAAACTCAACTCTTGTTTTGCGGCCTACTGGTCTGATGCTCAAATGGTGATTAGCATTAGCACAATTAAGCTGAACTCACCGCCTTCATTTTCGATTGAACAAGACATCTATTTGTATTGCCTGTTTGATCGGAATGGGGCAGGTTGCAAATCTAATATTATTCAACTATTACTTATCCTCTACATACGCACTTTCGTTTACCTTACTTATAACGGTACTGCAATTGTTTCTTCAGCCATGCTGCGCTATGCTCAATTGCTTCATTTAGCTGGCGAGTTGTGCCTTGGAAAGGATGCACAGCCTGAAACGTATGTCCTGCCTCGTCAATAATAATCCACTCAGCTTCTTTATATTGCTGCTGCAATCGTGATGAACCTTCGCAAAACCCCGGTAGATCGTTAGAGCCCTGAACCATAAGAAGAGGAAACTGAGCAGTAGACATACGCTCGATAATTTGATATTTTTCGGCATTTCTCTCTAAGTCCTCCAGTACTACGGCGTCTAGCGGAAGAGCTTCTCCAGTACGTGCATTGATCACTTGAGAACGACCTGTTGCACGAAGGTTTTCTTTTTGCTCTGTTGAGAAGAGGTCCACATTGGTGACTCCGTTCCATGTAAGGACGCCTGCAATATGCTCGGAATAATCAAGCGCATACAATAATGCCGTTGCACCGCCACGGCTGTGCCCCAAAATAAATGTAGGTTCATTAGAGGCGTGGTCAGCTTGGACAAGCATGCGTGAATCAAATGAGGGAATTCGGAGCGGGTTGGATAAAGCTAAGCTGGCATATACCTGTTCTTTCCATTGTTGAAATGCTTCCGAATGGACAAGTGCCAATACAGACGCCAAATCCTCTTGTTCGCGCTCATATGTATTCACGGCGAAGCGTTCAGGTTCACTGAATGAGCCCATGTCAGCACCAACACCATTGTGTGAGAAATTGAAGCGAACGACATTCAGATTCGTTAAAATAGCGAGTTGTTCAGCAGCAAAGGGGAAGAATCCCCAATCTTTAAAACCTTTAAATCCGTGGCAGATGAGAAGTGTGCCTTGTACGGCTTTTGCTCCTCCTGGGGGCAAATGAAGTGTTCCTCGAACGACTCGGCTCCCGTAAAGCTTTTCTTTACGATTGCCCGTATCGGACTCACCTAGCATATTCAAATTAAAATGATAGCTCAAAGCGATTCCTCCTTACCTTCAACGGTTCGATTCGGTTTTACAGGTGATTGTATCATAGTGAGTAGCTGTTGTATGCAAAACTTCATGATTAGTTAGTTACAAAAATGAGAAAAATTTGACAATTCAAGGGTGGTAGTTTATTGTGTATTAAGTGTACTATATCAAATAATACACTTAACTATTTTACGGGTTACTCTGCTTTAAGTGAAATCGCTGTTAGTGGGCCAGATAACTGAGAGGCGTAGACGATACATCATCTCGTGACATACCCATGGAAGACTTTTATCGATTGAAATGGAGTAGGAAGGAGGTTGTACATGATACAGCTGCAACAACGAAGTTCTTCTCCTATTTATGAGCAAATTGTAGAGCAAATGAAAGAGCTAGTTGCTAAAGACATCATGAAGGCTGGAGACAAAGTACCTTCGGTAAGAGAACTGTCCTCTACGTTATTGATTAATCCGAATACAGTAAGCAAAGCTTATCAAGAGCTTGAACGTCAGGGAGTGATCCAGACGATTAGAGGGAAGGGAACATTCATATTAGAGCCATCGGTTCCTAGAATGGCAGCAGAGCGTATCGAAGCACTTCGGCAGGAACTGCAGCGTTTAACGGTGGAAGCGAAGCATCTAGGTATGACGAAAGCACAATTTCGAGAAATGGTGGACGAAGCAAGTCATATGCTTGGGGAGGGTTATCATGCTGCGGATTGAAACAATTGGGAAGCGTATCGACAACAGGCAGGTACTAAGTGGTGCATCCTTTGAGGTAGAGCCTGGCCAAATCGTAGGATTGCTTGGAAGGAATGGAACAGGAAAGACAACGATGCTGCGCACGATAGTGGGTATATATGCCCCGGATAGCGGAAAAGTAACGTTGGATGGCATTGATGTTCATGCGAAGCCGGAAGTGAAGCGAGATCTCGTATTTATCCCAGATGCGCCAACTGCGTTGGATGGCTATGGACTGGGGGAATGCGCTAGAATGTTTGCACGGATTTATCCAAAATTCGATATGGATTTTTTCCAGACCACGCTTAAGGAATTCGGTTTGGGGGAAGGACAGAAAGTGCGTAAACTGTCTAAGGGAATGAAAATGCTCTTCAGTACAACGTTAGGTTTGGCGACGAGAGCACGATATATTTTGTTGGATGAACCGACGAATGGGGTAGATGTCATTGCTAAGAAGCAATTGCTCGCACTGATTATGGGGGCGCTGACCCCGGAAAGCAGCATCGTCATTTCTACGCATATGCTCCATGAGCTAGATCGAATAGCGGACAAAATTATTTTGCTGCGGGATGGTAAGAGCGATGAGCAGTGGACGTTAGAACAATTGCAGCAGCGAGTACGCAAGCTGCAAATTGTGTTTACGGATGGTGCATCTGCTCAGATGCTGGAGCAGCCATGCGTTCACGTTTTACAGCAGATTGGTCCTGTACATACAGTGTTGATGGAATCTGATGAGCTATATGGGCTTCTGAGTGATAACAGTAAACTGCTCATTGACGAATTACCTTTAACGCTTGAAGATTGGTTCACATGGAAGTCGGGAGGTGATGGCGATGCTGCGTAACCTTTTTGATCGAGGACTGTGGTGGAAGGAATTTAGGCAGGCGAGGCTTATGCTGCTTGTGATGCTCGTCGTTGGATTTTTTGCGCTTCCTTATACGCATATTCGTTATTACTTTATAATGCAGTCAGGGGAACCTTATGGGGAACTGATGCATATCATTAGAGATTTGAAGGAGAACCCAGCAGGCTTCTGGATGGTGACCGATTTATTATCAAGCTTTTTAGCTACGATGATAGTAGTGAGTTTGATTTTGGCTATCTATCAGCTTGGTCTAGAACGACATGCTCACAGACAGGAGCTTAGCTTTTCATTGCCATATTCTCGTAGTCAAATGTATATAACAAAGTTATTGATTGGTATAACATGTATAGTTATTTCTACATTGATAAATGTATTACTCGATATTGTCATGCTATTTGCTTTGGATTTCAGCTTTATGATGATGTGGGAAGATTATGTGACGTATATAGGGAAGCTTCTGCTTGTGGTCCTGTCTGCATATTCAATCGGTATGTTTGTTGGTACGATTAGCGGTTCGTTAGTAGCGCATATTGCATTTACGTTCATCGTAATATATTATCCTGAGTTTATAAGATGGAGTTTCAGAACGGTCTCTCATCTTTATGATATTTCAATACTACAGAATTATAATCAATATCCGCTAATTACTTATTTTTTTGATATGCAATATGGCAGTTATCATTCCTTGTTTGTTTTACTAGTTACAATTGGACTAGGGATAGTTCACTATCGTTTCAATCATGCTGAACATAACGGGAAGTGGGTTGTTGTTCCTATATGGGAGAAAATTTTAATTATCGGCTTTGCGATAAGCAGCGGGTTATTTTTCGGATTTTATGTATATCATCAACATTACAGTGGAAAAATTGGCTACGGGATCGGATTTGGTGTTGGACTTATTATTGGCTATGTAATGATTAAATTACTTAACCGTCTGCGTGTTCGTTTCTAAATAGTTTGTCGCACTACTACTAAATTAGCTGAGCGGAGACTACAGTGCTATATTGGGCTGTTGGGCCGCCATATAAATGAGGAGCAAGTGGTAGTGAGTGAAAGAAGCGCCCGTCCTGGGATTGGTAAGGACAGGCGCTTCTTTGTTGTGCGAGGAGGGCTCCGTTTACGGATTGGTGAAGGAGTCCTCCTCGCTATTGGGTTCGGCGTGTGGGTGTCGTTATGACAACACGCGCCGAAGGACACGCACAGTGCGCGCGACGATATCGCGCACCTCTTCTGACGTGACGCACAGCGGCAGCCAGAAGTAGAGCGTGTCCCCAAGCGGGCGGAGAATGAGTCCCTCTTCGAAGCCCGCTTGGTAAATGGCTGCCCCGATGCGCTGCTCGGGGCGGAAAGGCTCGCGGCGTTCGGCATCGACATACAGGTCGAACGCCGCGACAAGACCGAGCTGGCGCACATCAGCGACGTGCGGCAGTTCGGTTAAGCCAGAGTCGCGCAGGGCAGCTGCCAGCGCGATGGCGGAGGCTTGCGCTCGTTCGAGGACATGCTCTTCCTCGAACAAGCGCAAGCTTTCAAGTGCCACGGCGCAAGCAACCGGGTTGCCGGTGAAGCTGTGGCCGTGGAAGAACGTCTTCTGCGTATGGTAGTCATCATAGAACGCAGCATAAATAGCATCCGTGCATAAGGTGACGGCCAGCGGCATAACGCCAGCTGTAAGCCCTTTGCTCAGGCACATGATGTCAGGGCTCACTTCAGCGTGCTCGCAGGCAAACATCTTGCCTGTACGACCGAAGCCCGTAGCCACCTCGTCAGCGATGAGGTGGACATCATGCTGCGTGCACAGCTCCCGCAGCCCTTGCATGTACGCAGCCGGCGTCATAATCATGCCGCCTGCGCCCATGAGCATCGGCTCCACGACGATGCCAGCGATCGTGTCGCCTTCACGCTCAAACAGCTCGCGCACCGCGGCTAACGCCTGCTCGGCTACTTCGCGCTCGCTTTCCAACCTAGCCGCGGCAGCAGTGTCTTCAATCGCTGTGCTTCTGCCTGTCTTCCTCATGCCCTGCACGAGATTCGTGTCTGTATCACGTTCCTGATAGAGATGCGTACCAAGTTTCGGCATCGCATCCCCAGCCTGTATCCTATCCTCCGTGAGCTTTGATTCTCTACCATAAGTTTGTCGCAGTGCGGCTTGAATTTTCGACGCTGCCCCATGCTCCTGCCCCGGTCCTGTCGTCACCTTAGCACGCGCCCCCTGAGCTTGTCTCAAATCTGCGGCCGGAACGCGGTGCGCGTGGAAGAGCAGCGGCTTGAACAGCGCGTGATAAAGTGCCACACCGCCCACACTTACGGCGCCCAACGTATCGCCGTGATAGCTTCCGTCGAGATAGACAAATTTCGTCTTCGACGTTTGCCCGATCTGCTGCCAATATTGGAAAGACATTTTCAGTGCCACTTCAACAGCAGTTGAGCCATTATCCGAGTAGAACACCTTAGTAAGGCCTTCAGGTGTAATATCAACCAACTTTTCTGCTAGTTCAATGCCTGGTGCGTGTGTTAGTCCGCTGAACATAATATGGTCAAACGCGTCCAGTTGACGCTGAATAGCCGCTTTAATTCTTGGATGGCCGTGCCCATGCACATTGCACCACCACGAGGACACAGTATCATAATAGCGGCGTCCATCCGCATCGATTAAAAAGATACCTTCGGCACGCTCGATGAGAAGATGGTCTCGATGTTCATAGTCTTTCATTTGTGTGAATGGATGCCACACGTACTGCTTGTCCTTAACGAGCAGTTCCTGTTTTTGCTTCAAATTCATAAGTACCTCCCAACGGAGTATCTAATTCATAGCTATATGTTAACTATATTTTAATATAAATAGGTTAACGTATAATGATTATTTGTACAAATAAATGTTGTTTTAAAGTAGTCTGTGATTACCCCTAAAAGGCTTACCGCTCCGCAAAAGAGGTTGAGGAGAGTAAGCCTTTTGCCTTTATGCGCTATGAAAAAGTCACAGAGCACTAGGGTAATGATAGACCAGCTTGCTGTTGGTCTGGCAACTAATCTATTAGCCTATTAGATGCACCTATTTAAAATTGCGGCGGTAGCGTCGTATGCGGTTATACATCGTCAGGTCGGATATTTTACTAAAAGGCTTTATATCTGGTCTCGTATTTACTTCTAAAATCCATGGGCGAAGCTTTTGATCAAGGGCGATATCGAATCCAAGCTCTTGTAGAAACGGGTATTTGCGAGATAGGACTTTGGCTCCCTTTAGACAAAGGTGGCGAATATCAGCGTCTAGTTGATGATACGTATCCATTGATCTACCAGTGCGTGTAAAGACATATGGAACAGGTGTAATATCAGCACCTTGGCTGCCGTTTGTAACAGCTTTGCGTGGTTGAGCAATACGAGCAACCATGCCTGTAAAATGCCAATTCCATTTACGATCAACTTGCGTCACAGCTCTTATATCTAGTAATCGTCCGTTATAGCGAAGCAAATCGATACCTTGTTGTACGACATGGACACGGCTGCGAGTATAAGGTCTGAGCTCTTTAACTAATTTGCGCCAAGTGAGACCCGAGCGAATTCGGTCTCCACGTTGAACAGAGAACGAAGTGCCTTTTGTATTATTTTGCTGAACACGCATAACGCCTCTTCCTTGTGAGCCATGATCAGGCTTTACATATACCATGCCATGTCGCCTAAGGAGCTTATCCAATGCAGAAGCTCGGTAAAGCATCGTCTGTGGAATTGCACGACGTACGGTTTTGTTGCGCACAAGTACAGCTGTTTTTACCCACTTGCTAGCGATACGTCTACTTTTAGTAGCCATCTTCTATGCACCACCTCTTTTTAATATAAGCTATGCCTGTCATGTTAAGGAGGATTGGGCAGACGGGCTCGAAAGTTCTGCATAGTATAGTATGAACAATCTTGAAAGTAGGGTTGCCATAATGGTAGAGATAAACGCCCCGCATGTTGCAGCAAAGCTGCAGGAAGTAAAACAGCTTTACCCTTGGTATACGACTCTGCTGGAGGGAGCGTGTATCGATAGTTGGCCTAAACTACCATTGCTCACACATGATAGGCTGCTTCCTTATTTCGACGAGACAGAGTTAGTACAAGAACCCAATTGGAATGTCTATCGAACATCGGGTACGAGCGGAAAAAGGAGAAAAGCAATTGGTTATGATGCTGCTGATGAGGAGGCGTATGTTGAGCACAAGGTGCAGCTGTTCGGTAAGCTGCTGGAAGGCAGGGGGCTAAAGAGAGCCCTTAGTGATATGGGAACAGGCCATGCGGCTGCTACGGCGCAGGAAATCTTCGAGAAGCTAAATATGCAATGCTGGACAATTCCATTCCAACAGCCTGTAGAAGAGCATCTGGCCTGCATTGCAGAGCACCGCCCGGAAGTATTGTATACGATGCCTTCCATTTTGGATCGTCTCGTCAAGGCGGCACCTGCTGGCTTTGATTGGGGGATTCAAATTGTCATTCTAGTAGGAGAAGTAGCAGCTCCAGCGTGGCGGAAGCGGATGGCAGATGTATTCGGTATTTCTGCTGACGATGTAAAAGATACGTATGGCAGCATCGAGGTTGGTACGATGGCTTATTATGATGCAGCTATTGGACGCTATGTCATGATGGAGGGGATTACCGCGGAAGGTGTTTCTCCTGCGGAAGTAGGGCTACCTGATATACATTTGCCAGCAGGAGAACAAGTTCTTGTTCTAACCTCATTCGTCCGTAGACGATTCCCTGTCCTGCGCTATGTGACCTATGATGTCGTACGCGATCTCCGTTCAGCGCGTATAGATGGGCGGCAGGTAACGACATTTGAAGCTATCGTGAAACGGATTGGCCCTGAATTGAAACATGGTGAAAAAATTAGCTTATACGACATTGAGGATGCCGTATTCCAACATGTGAAACAGGCAGATGTGCGCGTCATCGTAGAGCATAACCAGCTTCATGTGTATATCGACAGTCCACAGCCTATCGACAACGTCCTTTATCAGAAGATTCGCATGAGCTTGCATGAGGCTATTCCCGAAATTGGACAAATGATTGATTCTGGTATTTTAGAGGACATGAATGTGCATCTCGTGAATTTACAAGATCCGAATGCAGTACCAAGTCTAAACCATCAAGCGGTGAAGCAGAAGAAGCTGTACGTTCAAGAATAAGAGTTGCAGTCAAAAAGAAGGGTGTGGTAAGTGTGAGCGCTCATGCGCATATGATGACGGTCATTGGTAATACGCCAGTGGTTAAGCTGCAGCGCTTGTTCAAACATGCTTCATTCGATGCGTATGTAAAGTTGGAAATGCTGAATCCAGGCGGAAGTATAAAGGATCGCCCAGCCAAAGTGATGCTGCAAGAGGCTTTGCGTGAAGGTAAGCTTCGACCAGGGTCAGTAGTTGTAGAATCAAGTTCGGGTAATCTTGCGATTGGCTTGGCGCAAATTTGTAACTTGATTGGATGTACGTTCATTTGTGTCGTTGATCCGCGTACGACGTTAACAAATATACGCATCTTGCGTGCTTATGGCGCTCGTATCGATCTCGTTCGTGAGCCAGATCCAGCGACAGGTGAATATTTGCCTGCTCGCTTGGCCAGAGTGCGCCATTGGCTGCGTAAACTTCCCAATGCATTTTGGCCCAATCAATATGGCAACATGAATAATCCACTTTCTCATCAGCAGACGACGATGGCGGAGATTGCCGCTGACTTACCGCGAATAGACTATTTACTTTGCGGAGTAAGCACCTGCGGCACGATTCGTGGCTGTATTGAATACATTCGCGCTAATCGACTTGCAACTAAGGTTATTGCGGTTGATGCTCTTGGCAGCTCGATATTTGGCAGTAATAGACCGAAGCAGCGTCGTTTGCTTCCAGGACTTGGTGCGGCTGTGAGGCCTGCGCTATGCCCCGAAGACGGAATCGATGACATTGTAGAGGTTGACGATCTGGAATGCATTATTGGGTGTAGACGCCTTGCTCGCTTGGAATCCATTCTTGTTGGAGGTTCTTCGGGTGGTATGGTCGCTGCTCTGGAGAAGGTTCAGGAACGAATAGCTCCAGGTTCTACCTGTGCATTGATACTTCCTGATAGAGGGGAGCGATATTTAGAGACCGTTTATGATGATCAATGGATTGCCAAATTTTTTGGCAAGGAAGCACTGGATCAAGTCCGTGCACGGCAAGCGAGTGAAGGCGGGGTGGAGATCGCGTGAAATATATAACGGAAGACGACTTGCGGCAAATTGGCATTCCGTGGTCAGCTTTGAGTGATGTAATAACAGAAGTTTCCCTCGCCTATGGCGAGGGGGACTATGCACAGCCCATTAAGCCCTATTTAAAATTCGGGGATGCAAGCAATCGAATCATTGCCATGCCAGCTTATATTAGCAGGCCAATTCGTGCAGCAGGTATGAAGTGGATTGCTAGCTATCCTAATAATGTGAACATAGGTCTGCCAAGGGCAAATAGTGTCACCATTTTAAATGATCCAGATACCGGAATTCCGAACTATATTATTAATGGCAGCTTGATTAGTACGATACGGACTACTGCCGTGAGCGCTGCGCTGTTGCGCAAGCTGCTGCAAGAACGTCAAGGGGATGACTTACAAGTTGCCGTCATTGGGATGGGACCAATCGGCCAGCATCATGTAAATATGTTGACGAGTTTGTTTAGCGAACGAATTGGGGAGATTCGTGTTTATGATAAGCGAGAAATCAGTTTCTCATTGCCGGTTGCTAATGATGTGCCTGTAAAGGCGGTTGCGACTTGGCAGGAGGCATACCTAGGCGCCGATATCGTATTTACTTGCACAGCTTCCAGTGCAAGATATATTCATATTCCGTCCAAAGAAGGCAGCATTCTTATGCACGTATCTCTTCGTGACTATTTACCTGAAGCTAAGGCAAGCAGCGGCCTAGTTGTTGTAGATAGTTGGGATGAAGTATGTCGAGCGGATACGGATATAGAGCGTCTTCACCTTGATGAAGGGCTGCAAGAAGAGCATGCGGTTACGCTGTCCGATGTCATTGCTGGTAAGGTGAAAATAGATGCAGCGTGGCAGGAACGAATCTGGTTTGCTCCGATGGGCTTGGCTGTTTTTGATGTAGCAGTAGCAGCTTGGTATACGAGGCAAGCCGATGAGTTGGGAATAGGTATTCAACTGGAGTGAAGTTCACAGCTCAACATTTTCTAAACAACCATTTACGTCGTTCTATTTATGTACGTACTGCGAATAGCAGTAACTGCTGTCGAGCTCGTGAAGGAGGATGTCTATAGGGGCAATTGAGTTAAGAGAGAGGGCTGGTGAGGCAGCCCTCTATTTTTTTACATACTGTGAATCGTTATGGTATGTCGACTGCAGTAATTTTCTTAATAGAGATATAGTATATTGTTCCGCCTACGAGTAGAAGGACAGTGCCATTTTCAATTCCTAGAAATCTACCAACACGTTCTACAGAGTCGAAGTGTACGCTAATCGTAGTGCCAAGAGAGATTCTTTTCAGGATAGCCAATGGACCTTTCAGACCATCATTTTGACCGCCACCTCCGTAGTTGCCGCCGTAATTACCGCCCCATCCGCAATTGTTGTAATACGACATCTTGCTTCCTCCTTTTATTTGAGAAGATACTGTAATATATGAGAGAGTTACCAGATCGGACTAGATTAATAGAGGAGGAGAAATGCTGATTTTACTATAATGCGAGATTGGCAAACGAGCTGTCACTTCTATTTGCAAACAATGGTTCTTCATAAGATAATGAGTGCACGTTATTTTTGATTCGATGAAAAGGGAAGGCGGGATAGAATGATACTCGGTCTTGGTCATGATATTTTAGAAATTGATCGCATTGGTCGTTTATTGGATGGAAAGAGCAGAGATCGCTACTTGCAGCGTATCTTGACGCCGCGCGAGCTTGCTCTCCTTCAACAATATGAGTCGAGATCCTTAGAGTGGGTTGCAGGACGCTTTGCTGCCAAAGAGGCGGTCGTCAAAGCATTTGGCTGTGGGATCGGTTCTGTCCTTGGATTTCAAGATATTGAGGTCCTTCCTGCAGAATCAGGCAAACCTTATGTAGAGCTTAGTCTAGCTGGATGGGAACGATTAGGACTTGAGGCAGAGCACACACGCATTCATATTAGCATTTCTCATCAGCCGCACATCGCATCAGCTGTTTGTGTCGTTGAGCAATAAAACACAAACCTCCATTCCTTATTGTTCGTCAGAATGGAGGTTATCGTCATTACCTTGTTTAATGGATAGCAGTCAATTTTACGAGTTGGAATGCATCCGTATAATCTTTAATCGTTACAAGTTCTTTATCCATGCTCTTTTTAGTATGCAGAACGGTCATTTGCTTTAGCGTGCCTTTTATCGTTTCGAACGAACGGTCCTTTACAACAACATAGGCATCCGTATAGCGTCTAGATTCTCCAATCACGCAGTTGCCTTGGTAGCTTAGGGTCAGGCCTTCCATATCAATATGTTTGTCCTCAGGTTTGGCGAACAGTAAGCCACTTTCGTTGCCGATCGTAGGCATTCCTTTTAGAACGCTTAGCTGCGTGTTGTTTTTCACTTCATTCCACAGCTCCATGCGAATGAAATTGCGTGCCGTCGTTTCAGATACGACGAGAACTTCTTTTCCTTGGGCACTGACTTTTTTTACATTGTAGATTACTTGTGATTTAATATCATCTTTATACTTGTCTGTCACTTGGTTCAGCTTAGCTTCTTCTCCATAAAGGATAAGTCCGTTCGCTTGATCTATACAGCCAGTTAAAATAGCCATCATCATGATGACTAGCATCGTTATAGCAGCTTTTTTCATGTTGTAAATCCTCCGTAGTAGGTTATTGATAGCATGTCGTGTATCTGTTGATTACTATACCAAGGGAGGATTATGGGAACTATCGATTGAGATGACAGGAAACTTACAGATTTGCAAGGATTATGACATGCATGCTAAAAAGGCCATGCTCTTCTCCATAGTAGAAGCCTGCATGACCTTGCTTGTAATTTTGAAATGATCGTGGTGTGTCGTTATCGGTTATTTTGTCTGTTCCTTTTTCGTTGCGAGCCAGGCGGCGACCTTTTCAGCGTCTTCGTCGCTGACACGTCCGCTTTGAGCAGGCATTCTGCCTTTGCCTTCTTTGATGATGGTTATAATTTGCTCTTTCGTCAGGCGATTGCCAACGGTAGTCAAATTCGTTTCAGGTCCCATCTTGCCACTTAAATCCGCTGCATGACATGCTAAGCATGAATTTTTGTACACTTCTACGGCATCTGCCGGGCCTTCGAGCTGGGCACTTTGCTGCTGTGTCCCTCCACCGCATGCCGTCAAACTTATCGTGATCAAAAGCAGGAATGAAGACATAAGCAATGGTTTCTTTTTTACGTGTCTTCTATGGCTTGGTTGGTGCAGATGCGAGGTCTCTTTATGGTTATGTATCCTCATTTTCGTTATCTCATCCTCTCTGTGTGACGGTTACCATGTATGCTTCATGGAGTTGAATAGGTAAGGTTGTCTCGCTAGATTGTCTTATATTTCCTTATGTTATCAGTATAGTAAGGAGCGATAGAGATAGGCAAGCATGATAACCGTTTGTTGGCAGAACGTTCACAATACAGGCTGCTGATGTATAATGGACTTTTGGATATTTATCATACTAAATAATGAACAGCAAAAAATAGTTGGTAACGTCATAACTAGAAATAGAAAGAAACATAGAGGATCGAGAATAGAGGATTGGGGAGACTTTTATGGAGGAGCAACAACGATATTTTAGCCGCGAATTGCTTCGTTGGTATTTAGACAACCGTCGGGACTTGCCATGGCGCCGTCAACATAATGCTTACTACACATGGGTGTCGGAAATTATGCTGCAGCAAACACGAGTTAGCACTGTTATTCCTTATTTTGAAAGATTTATCGCGAAGTTTCCTACGCCGACTGCTTTGGCAGAAGCTCCAGAAGAAGAAGTGCTGAAAGCTTGGGAAGGACTTGGCTATTACTCAAGAGCACGCAACTTGCAGGCTGGTGCCCGTGAAGTGAAGGAAAAGTACGCAGGTGTTGTGCCGGATGACAAAGCAGCTGTCGCTTCCTTAAAAGGAGTCGGCCCATACACGACAGGCGCAATTATGAGTATCGCGTTCAATCGTTCTGAGCCAGCTGTAGATGGCAATGTTATGCGTGTATTGTCACGCTATTTCCGTCTGCATGATGATATTGCTAAACCTGCTACCCGAGTTCATATTGAGCATATTGCGCGTGACCTTATTCCAGATGGACATGCTTCTGACTTCAATCAGGCGATTATGGAGCTTGGTGCGCTTGTCTGTACACCGAAGTCGCCAGCTTGCTTGCTATGCCCTGTGATGGAGCATTGTGCAGGTCGTTTGGCAGGAGAGGAGACGCTGCTGCCGATTAAGACGAAGGCGAAGCCGCCGAAGCCAGAGCTGCGCTATGCTGCTCTTATTGAAGGAACTGGCGTTAACGAAGGTAAGCTGCTTATGCGTCAGCGTCCTGAGAGTGGGCTGCTGGCTCGGATGTGGGAAATGCCTCATATATTGGTGCCAAAGCAAATGAGCGTAGCGGGACTTCCCGATGGAGAAGCTCAAGATATGCTGCGAGGTGCCTTGCATCAGGAAGGGCTTACTGTGCTGCCGATGGAGCGGTTTATGGATGCAGAGCATACGTTCAGCCATATTCACTGGCAGATGCGGGTATTCCGCTGCAGCATAGCGGAAGATGCGTCAGTGCCGGAGGGATATGCGTTTATTGGGTCTAATGATCGGGAGCAATATGCCTTCCCGAACTTGTTTGTACGTTTATTGGATGCTTACTTTGCGGAGCAGAGAGCTTGATAAATAGTTTTTTCATTTATGCAGCGCGTGATAAGTATTTCTAGCTTGCTATTGTGATATAGAGCAGTATAATAGAGTTAATTATACAAATCTTGGACGGCAGGCAGCCGGACGTTGACCTTATATAGGTGCGTTCGGCTGTTTTTTGTTCTATAGGACTTAAGTCTTATAAGGTATGTGCCGATATAAGACTTAACCGCCTATATTTTTCCTTTTATTAATTACTCCATTACTTCAATCAAGTCAGTCCTCTAAGTGTTAACCCTTGTTCATTTTATTCGATACAGGCATAATCTCATGTTTGCTGCGAGGGTACTCTTCCGACATCTTATGTTTACATACAACTCACTCGCATAGTATTCCGTTTTTAGTTCCATATCCATCTTAACAAGATTGGTAATTAATCGAACAACTACGAGGAGGATCTATTTATGATGAAGAAGAAAGCGCTTGTTGCTGTGACGGCATGTTTGGTATTTTTGGGCGGCAGTATGCCAGTGAGTCTATCATCTGCGGCGTCCGTTCCGACGGTTAATGGTGCGGTTGCTGTTACATTTAGTGACGTAGCAGGGCACTGGGCAGAAGGAGCGATTTACGAGGCGGTTAAGAGAGGATATGTAACCGGTTATCCTACAGGAAAGTTTCTACCCAATGCCAAAGTATCTCGTGCTGAGTTTGTGAAGATGGCGGTTTCTGCATTGAATCTATCAGTTGAATCTTCATCGAATGGTTTATGGTATGTGAAGTATGTAGATGCTGCCAAGACGTCAGGGATTTTTGTAGAAGGAGATTTTGTAGGGACGGATTGGAATAAGCCATTGAGCCGTGAAGAAATGTCCAAAGTTGCGGTTAGAGCGCTTGATATGAAAGCAGAGGATAAACAGTGGATTTACCTTGCTACGAAGAATGGGTTGATTTCAGGTACAGCACCAGGAGTTCTATCACCGGATGGGAGCACGACGCGTGCCCAAGCGATTTCTGTTATCGAAAGAATGCTAAAGGTGAAGAGCGGTGCGAAGCTTGTTGTTGATAAATATGCGGTTTCAGCAGCGGAGTTGTACTGGCATAGAACAAATATTTTTACAGTAGCTGCTGATATGTTTGATCGACCGGAAAACTATGATGCCAAAGCATCGAATGCCGGACTTAATTCTTGGAAGAAAGAGAAGTTAACATTTACAACGGATGATGGCAAATATAAAGCGGAAATTCAGCAATTGATAGCTATCGACATGGCGGATCCAAAAGACCCGAACAGGAAACTTCTTCCTCCTATTAAGGAGCTAAGCTGGGCATCGTTCTCTACTGAGAAAAAGTTAAAAGAAGTTAGTGATGATTATGTATTCCTTTTGCGGGCGAATGTTATTTTTAATAAAGATACAAAGCGGTACGGAAATGGATTGAGATTTTTGTTTGGTGGTTTTGTAGAAGATGAAGCGGGATTAACTACTAATTCGCCACAAGTTTTAAAACATGGAAAAGATACTTTTGATGCATATATCGTTTCTAAGTCTAAATTTAAAGTTGATAAGACTAAAAAGCTTCGAATATATGTTGAGGCACTAGGAAGTCCCTCTGCTCCTTATAAAAACGAAATGATTGTTAAATCGTATTTTGAAAAGTAAGGGGGATTCATTTGAGAAAATTTATCGCCTTAATAATGGTTGTCTCCTTCCTAGTTCTTTTTCTAGGAGGGAGCTTCAATATAGAAAAATCACAAGCAGCACCGCTAAGGATAGAGGTTAAATATAGCTTGAGTGAAAATTCTAGTGATTACAATTATGGAGGTCTGCTGTTTTCAAAAGACAAGTCGAAGGACACAGTTCCATTAACAGGCAAAGTACCGATAGACATTACAGCTCCTGATGGTAAAGTTATTAAATCACTAAGAATTTTCGACAAGAATGGAAGAGCGATAAGAGATGTAAATGGCTTCACACGGGGTATGAAAAATTTTATTGGAACAGATACGATTCAAGGCACACGAGTAAAAGTTGAATCATTAATGAATGGGCATTATGGGACAATTTATTATTGGGATCGAAGAAGTGGGAGTCATAACTGGAGGGCAACGAACGAACATTTTACTTTGGATAGTGATGATTGCGGGAAACCAGGAGTTCCTCCTGACGACTTCGGCCTTCGTAAGTTTCCGGGCTGTGAAAGTGAACATATGGAATCGAAAATTCCATTAGAAAAAGGATTTTTTTTACTGAAAGATGAACCAAACTCTCCCGGTGACTTTTGGATACCAAACAAAGCTGTATCCCCAGTTTCTGGGGATTTGACGGTTGCTGATAGACCTGTTACAAGACAAAATGGAATTAAAGTTGAGTTGCATAATAGTTTTTGTACATATGATCCGACAACAATGGTTTTTGGAGTTAAGAACCCTAGCGAAATCGGTGACTCACTTTCTTTAAAATATGGACAATCATTTGAATCTTTTCCGTATGATACACCTGGTAAAAAACAATTTAAAGATTGGGCGGCTCCGGGCGCTAGGCAGTTATGGTACTGTGCGAGATTTGAAGCAGACTTCTTTTCTTATACTTACATGTATCATGACAAGAAAATTTATGTTGAATATGAGGATGAAAGTATCGGTAAAGACCCTGAAATACCACCTGTAGAAGGTAGTGGTAGCTGCGCTTGGACTATAGGGGCTCCTAGTCAAGTAACATCCCCGAAAACAAATTATATGTCCCCAGAGGCAACAGGAGTTTTAAGAGCTGACAGCAAGGGGAGCGAGCGATTTAATGTCTTACAGGGAATCCCGACATCAGAGACATTGTACGCGAATGTTTTTGCGAATAATTATTTGTTTCAGCATACATTTGCCAATATGTCTGGTAAGGTCAATTACCAATGCAAAGTCGATGTAAAGTATGGTCTAATATGGAAAGTGAAGCAATCTCCTATTTGTACTAAAAATGGATGTACGCCTCAACCAGATATCCCGATGTCCGATAGCGAAACAAAATCATATTCTTTTACGCTTCAACGAGATTATTCCTATTGGGAGATTGAGAATATCGAAGTTTACGGCATTAACAGATCAAGTATTTCAAACTATGCTTTACCGAGGGGCGGAACGATATTTTTGTATCCGTCAAGTTATTCAATGCCGACCTTGTCTACTACACACAGCTCAAGTCCTTCGGAGCATATAAGACCGAAAGATACCGGGAAAATTTCGTATATACCACAAATACTCAATGGAGGCTACCAAAGACCAACTGTACCGAATGATGAGTCTATGTTGAAATCTATGGCAGAAGCCCAAACTGGGGAGCCGGACGTACGGAACGATCAAGTAAATTTTAACGGCTCAACTATTATGGACGGGAGCTGGACATCAAAGAATGGTTCAGCGCCAGGTCGTGTTCCTGCTCCGACATTGATTGGTACAAATGTGCTCTATGAAAGTAGTCTACTTATTAGCAGTAGTATAAAAAATGCAGCCAATACACCGAGTAACGGAACTATTTATTACGATCTTGTATCAGGAAATGTAAATGGAGGTAACGATAAAGAATTTCCAATCAACGGAATTAATACTGTCACTGTTCACACACCTACGGTCAACTATTCTAACGCGACGGATGATGCCGCACATAATCAAAAGACTAGGCCTAACCTCAATAGAAGGGCGTTTATTCTTGATCGACCATTCACCATACATATCCCGACATCAGGACAACACCGTAACATTCTAGGCTATGGAAACCGAGATTATGCCAAGTACATAAAAGACAAGCAAGTTAGATTTGAGTTCGATGTGTATAGTGCAGATAAATCTATCTATTATCCGAAGAACACATGGATCAGCATTCCTATAAGGGATCTAGCAAACACTTTCTATTTGCCTGTGTGGGTAGATGAAGGGGACTATACGATTCATTTCAGATCGTTTGCTGAAAACGCTCCTTCCGATACGCTTACCCAGCAGGACGCCAACTTTGAAATAAACAACCACGTAGCAACAGATACCGTTCCTGTTGAAGTCATTGGACGGGTATATGATTTTCGTATTACGGATATTGTGGATATGAATTGGGGTGCGACAAGTTCTACTATAAACGCATTACTCGCGTGAAATGTAGGGGTTTGAAATTACAAACCTAACTTTGT
>NZ_AULU01000013.1 GCF_000422445.1 Paenibacillus assamensis DSM 18201 | reverse complement strand
GGCCAAGGGCAAGGCACCGGCCAAGGGCAAGGCACCGGCCAAGGGCAAGGTAGCGGCCAAGGGCAAGGTAGCGGCCAAGGGCAAGGTAGTGGCCAAGGGCAAGGTAGTGGCCAAGAGCCATCTGAAAGTGAGAGCCCAACTCCACCTCCTAGCAAAGACGACGGCACTGCCCCTGATGGCAAAAAAGGAAAAGGCAGCTCGCCTACAGTCGAATAATACACTCTTAAGTGTAAAATAAGCACGCAAATACAGCACCCTTTCAATCTCTTGCAGCATAAGCGAAGCGTTTATGCTGCAAGTTTGACAGGGTGCTGTTTTAATTTATATGTAAATACGATCTTACTTGTTCAATACCTTCATAATTGCTTCCTTCTGCTGTGCATATTGCTCATCCGACAGAATAGGCTCAAAGCCACTCTGTGGGAGCTCGGGCAGCAGATGATGCCACGATTTGCATCCCTTATAGGCCTCATCGACTGGAATCGATATCGGCTGATCTAGTCGATACATACGAATAAATAAAATATGCAAAGGAAGTTTTCGCTTCCACTTCAAACGTACATCTGCAAAAGAGTCCGTCCATATATGATAGGATGATAGTGCTCGTAACTTTTCTTCATCCATAAGCTCAATATCGTCCGTCACCTCGGCGAAGTATTCAATTGTTACAGTGGATTGCTCCGCTGACCAACCCTCCAAAGTGGCTTGAAGCAAATACTGATAGTCTGACTTCACTAGCTCAGCCTTCTGGTGTTCATAGGTCGGATACAAATAGAAGCTGTTGTTTTCCAATTTAAATTCTTTTGTTTCTTCATATAGTCCACCCTTGCGAACCGTAATAATTTGCTCTCCTGTACCTAGTGCCTTCACGGCTACAGCCCATTCCTTTAACGATAATGTGGATGTTGGCTGCTCCACTCGTTGGGACATAAAAGCCCGCTCCTCTCCATACTCCCAGTTTCTTATCAGATGGAACGCGAATGAATCCGATGCGCTACCAGTGTATCAGCCAAATGTATAGAATCGCAATCCTGATTCGATAAAATACCCATTATTCATTTTTGTATAGTTCAATTAGAAATATCCACTTTCTGATCGTATACTGATTTTATGTAAAAATGTGGGTTTAAAATGTATTGGGAAGTGAGGCTGGGAATATGATTGTAGAGCTAGACAGTAATAACTTTCATCTTATACAGCCATTATTAAATAAAGACACGGAGCGAGATAGCTTACTTATACAAAGCCGTTATCAACGGTACGAACCGCGGGCATATTTATGTAGATGATCCGGCTCAGCCGCGAACAGCGCTCGTCTATGTCGTGGGTGTCATAGATTTTTTCATTGGAGATCCCCATAACGACGCATTTATAAGCCACTTGAACACATTCATCGATAACGTATACAAGCAGGTAAACTTGGAAACATGCGGTGGAACGTGGATGATTTCAGCTGTATTTGATGAAGAGTGGGAACAAGTATTAGAAACGACATTCTCACACCGAGATTATGATACCGACTACGATTTATATTTCCAACTCCATGCAGACAAGTTCCATGCTTTAAATAAACATGCACCTTCCCTTTCAAGTGAATACGCGTTGATCCCACTCACCAAAGAAATCATTGAACAGGAGCAAAATGAAGAGCTCTTTGAGGACTTCAACGACTTCTGGAGCTCTGTAGATGACTTCATCGATCAAGGCTTTGGCATGGCTATCATTAAGGACGGACATGCTGTAAGCACTTGCTATACCTGTTTTATAGACGGCCTTCAATTTGAGATGTATGTAAGGACCTTGGAAGAAGAAGAAAATCAAGGACTCGGTACAATGGTCAGCCGGGCGTATATTCAAGATTGCCTGAACAAAGGGATATCTCCACGATGGAGTACCCAAGAAACGAATGAATCATCGTGCAAAGTAGCAGAGAAATGTGGGTTCGAATTTGTCTACAAACTAAAAACATACGAGTTTGAATTCTGATAGGAACTGCTTAACATCCCCACCGCAATGTAGAAATCCTTCCTAACACACGGCTAGGAAGGATTTTATTTGATACCGCATCTACGCTTCCGCGACACCTAACGCAGCTCTCGCCATCTTCATAACTTCTTCATCGCCAGATGTTAAAGCAAACATACCAAGTAGTACCGGATAGGTCGTTACTTGTTCCGCAATATGCTCCTTCATTCGCGGCCATACACGTCCGCCCGCTGCCTCATATCGAGTGAGCAGATCCTCCAAGCGCTCCTCCCCAAATATAGCAGAGTAGAGAACAAAGTCTGTTCCTGGGTTAGCCACCTCTGCTTCTGTCCAATCCAGCAAACCCGTTACCCGCTGCTGCTCATCAATAATAATGTGAGGCGGGTGCAGATCGCCATGAACGAGTACAGAATGTGGCGGCCAGTACGAGTCGTCTGTCATCCATACTTGCCAACGCGTCCATAGCTCCTCGGACACGCCTATCTCCTGCTTGACCTTCTCCATATGCTGCCCTAACGTTTCACGCGCTTCTGCCGGACTTTTCACACGCAGTCCAGCCTCTCTGGCAGCATCATGATCGATACCGTGCAAGGCAACTAAAGCGTGGGCTAAAGAGTCAACAAACTGAGGTGAAGGATTCTCATGGTCCATATTCCACTCGTAGTTCCGCATCTCCACATTTATACCAGCCGCGGGAACCCCATCTAATAAAGGATAGGCAATAAGCTCTGGCGTATACACTCGCCAATCAGGTACAACAACAGACAAATGTTGTTTGAGCAGTTTCAATACGCGGTGCTCATTGTCTGCTCGCTCGAGCACATCCGATCTTCTCGGCATACGGAGCACCCATTTGTCACCATCTGTATCATTAGCAAACGCAACGAGAAAATCCATACCTGACTCATTCATCTCCACTTTCTCTGTTTGCAAATGAATGCCGTGTTTCTCAGCCAATGCCACCATCTCTTCAACTCTGTTATCGTAGTTTTCTTTCGTTCCTTTATCGGACATCTTTCCGTTCCTCCCTTATTATACGGTTCCTGTAAAACAACAAAAACACAGGCCAGCTGCTGCCTGTGTCATCTGTAATCGGTAAGAAGAATGAATCTCCTCAACATGGTATGCGGTACATCATAAGAAACATGCAGAAAAACAAACTATCGGCGGATTACACCCCCGTTAGCTGAACGCTCATCTGTTTCTTACGATATCAACATTATCATAAAGGTATACAAAAAGAGGGCGCAAAAGGCCCTCTCGTTAGCTTGTAGCTATCTGGGGTTACCTTTGAAAAATGGCAGACCTATCCCGATTACTCTGTACACATGACAGAGCCTTTGAGCAATATTACCTATTAGCGCAAAGATCTTAATCGGAAATAATGTGCCACACGTAACCCCTCCGTTCCATTAAAGTACGTCTATTTTATCACAAAAAATAATACCATTTCAATCCACAAGTTAGTGTAAGTTAGCATACGAATGTTTGGCTAACTTCATGACTTTTATTTATACTGTCCAATCGAAATGTTGATTCTGTAGTGACCATAGACCAAAATCTCATCTAGCAACTGCGACAACGTATGGTGATCAGGAACTTGAACTTTCAAAATAAAGCAAGGATCTCCGCTCACACGGTGAGCCTCCTTAATAACGTCCCGCTGCTGAATAAACTCTTGAAAGCTCGTATGCCGGTAATCTTTCATCATCACAATGACAAATACACAGTACGCACTTCCCATCAGTTTTTCATTTACCCGGATCGTATAGCCTTCTATAATGCCCATTTCTTCTAAACGCTGAATCCGATTAGCCACGGCTACCCCTGACATGTGCACGACTTCCCCAATTTGCTTCCACTGCATTCTTGAATTTGTTTGCAAGCATCGGATAATTTCCATATCAATGTGATCCAACATGCGTACGCATCCTTTCACGAACAAAGTAATAAGAGCAAAATGCTTTCACCAATGCATGTAAAGACCACAAATGTGTGCGCTAGAATGAGCAATAGAGGATCCTCACCCTTTAATAATGAACGATACAAGGAGGTTTTTCCATTGTTAAAAAAGGTGTTCGGCATGTTGATACTAACGCTAGCTATAACGGTGCTTGCAGGCTTTAGTCATGAAACCACAGGTTTGTGCGGTCAAGCCGACAAGGGAACTCTTGCAGCTTTACACGGACAACAAACAGCCTTTACTGCCAATGCTTCAATCGTGAAATCCTTTCCTTTAAATGACGATGACGACAACGACGAAGAGGACGATGAAAATACGCAAAAACCATATTGGCTGGATGCTAACGTGGAAGATGAGGATGACCAATATTACTTAACTATTAGGACCAATTTAAAGCTATCGATCAAAAACTATAATGGTCCACCTGTAGAAGGAGAAGGGCATATTCACTTCTACTTGAACGGCAATTTAATCGGGCCCATCGTAGATAAGAAACCCTTTCTGCTGTCCAATCTTACGGAAGGGAAAAATACAATTAAACTCGTGTTGGCTCAAAATAACCATTGGGAAACCTATGGCGTTGTGGAAGAACTGACTGTAGAAAAGGAATCTGATTAATCTAACTTTCAGGAAAACAGGACAAAGGGGCTGTCTCCGTCATCGTTCATGACCTAGGAAACAGCCCCTGCAATTATTGGCTCTATGAACGTAAAAGGTTCCCATTGCTTCATTATCATTTTTTCATCCTTGTACTAGCCACACGAACAGAACCGAACCTGGGACAAGCACATACAATAGTTTAGTTGCAAAGCCATTTTTGGGATAGGGGATTGCCGATACCATGAATATAGCAGTCAGCAGGAAAAATAAGCAGAGGAGCATGCGTTGAATGTCCAAATTTATTTTACTTATATGTAGCAAGGCAAATGTAATTAGGAACCAGCTGGCACATACCGTTGTAGGTATACCTTTAAAATAAGCGCCCCTATCGACTTGCTGCATTCCTGATATATTGAAATACGCAAGACGCCATACACCTGCCATCAAATAAAGCAATAAGAATGGTAGCATCCATAAAGTTGTGAAACCATAGAATAATCCTACATATAAGGGTGGGTACAAGCAAAAGTTAATCACATCCGCCAAGCTATCCAATTGCTGGCCGAATGATGAGGATTGTCCAAAGCGACGCGCCACGACTCCGTCTAGACGATCGAGTAAAATTGTAATGGCGTAGCTTGTAAATGCCCAATTCAATTTGTCGTTGAGCAAGAATGCAATGCTAATGAATCCAGTCATAACAGACAATGTTGTTAGTAGATTAGGAACATTCGAAAACTGCATAGCGGGGAAATAATTGCGAATTTTCATAAAGTACTCCTTCCTTGAAACTAATGATTGGTATGTACATGGAAAGCAACTATAATTGATCCATAATAATACGACAAATAATAAATTCCGATGGAGTTGATACGATGACTAAGCATATCCCTCAACGAGATCAGCAACCTTGGATGGTCCTGCATTTATCAGCAGAAGAAGGAGAGTTTACTGCCGTTGGAGGCAAGGCAGCGCGCCTAATCGAGCTGCATCAACGTCACTATCCTGTACCTCATGGGTTCGTCGTTACAGTAGCAGCCTTTCAACGATACTGCGAATATAATCAAATAGACACGAATTGCGATGAAGATGATAGAAAACTACAAGCTGATCAGGTCCTAAACGGTAACTATCCTCCTGAGCTCAAGCATGAGATAGAACAAGCCCTTTTATGCTATTCCTTCACCACCTATGCCATTCGCTCCTCCTCTATTTTAGAAGACGGAACAATTAATTCCATGGCAGGACAATATCATACCTATCTAAACGCAACAGTCGATGAGGTATTCACGCTTATTAAGGCTTGTTGGGCGAGTATGTACAGCACCGCAGCAGCAGCTTATAACGAACGGAATGTAACGGTTAATGCCTTCCAGATGGGTGTCATTGTTCAAGAACAGAAAAACCCCCAATACGCAGGAGTACTTTTCACCATGAACCCCGTCAGCAAGGATACCGATCATCTCATTATTGAATGGGTAGAAGGCTTAGGGGATAAGCTTGTATCGGGTGAAGTAACTCCTAATCGAATCGTTGTATCCCGCCTGACTCGGCAAGTGACTTTTCACGTTGGCACTGCTCTACCGCCTCATCTCACCCTTAGGCTCGTTCAACTCTCACTCAGTATTGAGCAAGACTATCAATTCCCAATCGACGTGGAATGGTGTATCGAACAAGACGAAGTCATTATGCTGCAAGTTCGCCCAATTACAGCCTTACAAGGGAAACAGAACATCATTTGGACAAATGTCAATATGGTGGAGAACTTCCCTACTGTAGTAACTCCTTTCACATGGTCGATCGTTAGTTCATTCTATCAGCATTATACTAGACAAATGATGAAGTTGTTCGGATGGAAGGACTCCGAATTAGAGTCACTTCGAACCGTCACTGATTACACAACAGGCATTCATGCAGGGCGAATCTACTATAACTTGAGCAATTGGTATGAAAGTGCTTATTTGCTGCCTATCGGCCCGCTGCTTAAAACACTGCTTGATCATTTTATCGGTCAACAAGTCCCTTTTCCGTTCATACCAAATACCGACATCCCCTCCAAGTTCAACAAGCAAAATAAAATCAGACGCTACCTTTCCTTCTCCTATCATTTCACGAAGTTGTGGATGTCAGCCTCAACCCGAGTGGAACAATATGAAACTGCTTTCTACGAAAGAAGGTCGAAGTGGCGCGCTGGCGGCTATAAACAGCTGTCGCTTCAGCAATTGCTCCAAGTGTTAGACGACGTAATGAACGGACTGGTAAAGCACTATTATGATCGACCTGCCATCGTCGACTTACTGGCAGCAGTATTCCCAGGAGGATTGAAACTTCTCGTCAAGCGCTGGCTTAAAAATGTCGACATTAATACAGATTTAGCTGTTGTTCATCTTATGCAAACAGAAGACATACGCAGCTTAGAGCCTTCACACCTTATCGAAGAACAAGCCATGCTCATCCATTCACACGCTTCATGGCAGCGTCTATTGGAAGAGAACAAACTGGAAGAACTCGAACTACAACTTCATGGCGAGGCAAAGAAGAAGTTTGAACGATTTATGGAACAGTACGGTGGAAGATGCTATCACGATTGCACAATTGTCTCTCCTACCTTTGAGGAACGACATGATTTGTATTGGCAATTAGTAAGAAAATATCAAGCTGCTTCACAACAGCGTACTTCCCCAACATCGGATTCATCGCCAACACAGGAAACCCAGTCTTCTGTTATCGATTGGACAGCCCATATCCAGCAATCCTTAACACGTTGGCAGCGAGTCGCTTTCCGCTTCCTACTGCACCATACCCATCAATCGATTCGCTTGCGAGAAAGAAGCCGTATTATCCGCAGTTTATTATTTGGGGAGATTCGCCAGATTGCGCTACATATGGGGCAACGGCTCGTTGAAAAGGGACATTTGGCACAAGTTGATCAAATATTCTACTTGCAATGGAACGAGATTCAAGATCTCGCATATGGAAAATATCAATTCCCTGAGACCATTCCAACGCTTATTGCACTACGTCAAGATGCACATCGAAATAACGAGAGTACAGAACCTCCAAGTCTGTTTGTGCGCGAACAAGGCATTTACTATCAAGGCCAACCTATACCGCCTATCGAGCATGATCAAGAACATACAAGACTTGTAGGCATTGCGGTATCAGGAGGAACCGTTACCGGACGAGCACGAATTATCTTCGATCCCGTAAATGAGCCAAGTTTGGAGCCAGGTGATATTCTCGTTACGAGGAGTACAGATCCAGGTTGGACACCTTTATTCAAAATTGCTGCTGGCTTAGTTGTCGAGAGGGGCGGCATGTTATCCCACTGTGCAATTGTGGCACGAGAATTCGGCATTCCTGCTATTGCCGCTGTAGAGCGAGCAACCTCACGCATTGCCGATGGTGATATTCTCATCCTTCATGGTGATACTGGTGAAATTGAACGGGTTGAACTGGCTACTGATGTACGTGAAATCATATGATGCACGTATGGCGTTTTATTCAAGAGCGGTACCCGCTATTCATCACGATCCCCCTCTGCATCATCGTCACGTTAAGCTTAATACCGTCTATCGATACGGGTAAGTACCACAATCACTTGTTGTTAACTTTGCTTGCTGTACTTACGACATGGCTCGGACTGTTATTGCTGCGCGCAGCGGATGATTTACATTCCATACAGGCTGACCGAGATAAGAGTCCTCATCGTGGTTTAGTGACAGGCTATATTCAAGCCTCTGCACTTCGCCGCATCTGTATACTCATTCTAGTACTCCTTATCTTTCTGCACGTCCAGAATTGGATTGGAGTTGTGATCCTATGTTTTCTCACGGTTTACTATTGGTTGTGGTTCAAGTTAAGTCCACGCCTCCCAATCCTACTTCGCCCTTTCGGCTCCAATTTCATATTTGCGGTCATACCGTTCTATATAGGTGCTGTCCATAAAATACCCTGGCAAGTGGAGTCTTTATACGTTGCAGGATTCCTTTACTTTGCCGTTATTGCCCATGAATATGCTCACAACATACAGCCTGATAAGGGGGATGAACAAGATGAACATGAGCTAGAACCTACATCCACGCCACTTACATATACACAAATCATCGGTGCAAGAGGTACAGCCCTTCTAGCCGGTTTACTATTTGCGAGTTCCTTCATTTGTGGCGCTATAACGGCGAGCATCATGAAGGAGGGTGCTTTCTTAATTGCACTAATCATTCATATGCTTGTGAATACCTATCTAATCGGTAGGCTTATCTACCAACCTACTTCGAAGCTTTCTCAAAAGTTCTACGTACTTGGCTTCACCTTTTTTATTATCCCTTTAGCTGTCCGTATTATAGTAAGAGTGATAAATACAATAAACATCCTTTAGTAAATAAGCGAGGACATTAAGATACTTTTTGTAACGAGAAACAGCCACTATAATCAGAAAGGTTCGAATGCCCATGCTACTATCATTGCAAATACTATTGTTTATGATGCCTGTTATTTTGGGTGGCGTTACAAATATGATATTTGTGAAATTGTCTTTTGTTCGCAAGCATCGCCGTCCCATGGATGCTGGGCGATATTGGAGAGATGGAAAGCGGATTTTCGGCGACAATAAGACATGGTATGGATTTATGGGCATGATCCTATTTACAGCATGCTGGTTTGCAGCGATGGGATGGCTCGTTGATCACTGGACTTGGTTAAAATCCAACTCCCTCCTACCATGGGATACCTATCATACGCCTTATACAGAATGGATGATTGGCATGCTATGGGGATTCAGTTACGTGCTGTTCGAACTACCAAATAGCTTTATCAAACGCCGCTTAAACATTCCACCAGGTCAAAACCAAAAAGGATGGCTCGGTATCTGCTTCACGATCATTGACCAAGCTGACTCGGTTATCGGCTGTATGATTGCCACTTATCTTTTCTATCAGCCTTCCATTCTTGAAGCAGCATTGTTCCTCCTAATAGGGACGACTGTTCATTACATTATCAATATCCTTCTCTATCTGTTCGGATTGAAACAACAAGCGGGATAACTTGCTATGCAGGCAAGCTATCCCGCTTGTCTCTTTGTTTATGTCTAATTAGATGCTTGCAGCTCAATAAGGCGTGGATTCTCCTTTACCTTATCGAGAATATATCGAGAAAGATTGTGATAAATCGTCTCCATATACGATAAGTGCAGCAAATTATGAGCCAATAAGTAGAGATTATAGCGAACCGCCGCTAATTCCAACGCATTCAGCAAGGTAATCTGCTCAAACTCTTCCCTGTCCAGTGATATACCGCTCGCACACTCCAAATAGAAGCGATATTGTTCCATATAGCTATCCCATTGTTGGATCGAAGCATTCACTCCGACTGTGTACGACAAGAACTCTACACAATCATGCTGAGGATTTTGATAACATACAAGTTCCCAATCATATACAACCAACTGCTTAGTACCATCGGTAGATCTTAATCCTAAATTACGCGGATTAAAGTCATTGTGGGTAATCGTCTGATGATATTGCTTCATTCGCTGCCTATGAGAAGGGAGTTGGAGAATAAATTGACGCAGCAAATGATAGAGATGTGGAGAAATCAGTGTGGGAAAGCGTGCATAGTTATATTCCGTCAAAGCAAGCAGTAGCTCAGTTGCATCCTCACAGCCCGATTCATCTAGCCGATCTAGCTGAAGGACAGCAGGCAGCTCATCTGCTTTATTTAAAAAGTGCGCATGCATCTTTGCTGCATCCGCAAGCACATAATCAATATGCTCTTCATCCCAGACAGCAAGCGATTCAATCGTGCCGAGGTGACTGCAGTCAGATAAGTCTTCCATAAGGATCGCATAAGCTTCCTTGTCTTCATCGCAAGTTACACCGTACACATGTGGACAATACTGTAACAATGCCTCCGGTGCCTGTTGATAAAAAGCTATTTCTCTAATGTGGGATCCTTCAAATCCGAAAATATGCATTTGCGACTCAAATAAACCAGATAACCGGTCATCTCCTGACAGTTTCGCTATTCCTATACCTAGATCCATAACTTCCCGATCATTGGATTTCACTTTCAGAATAACAGGAAGGTAAGTAGTCGTATCTCTTATGTTACATTCTTGCCGGAGAGGAGGTTGCAAGTGCAACAGATAACGATGAAGGCCTTGAAACGAACGGTTATTGGCTTTAAGCATATTAGTAACAACACTTGATTCCGTGTTTAAAGGTGTCCGTTCAAAAGACGTTACTTTACCATATTCCTCTCCAAGAAGTGCCTGAAAAAAACGAGGCTTAATATCGCTCCGCCGAATACCCACACCATCGGCCTTTCTTCCTAAACGCTCATGGGCTTTGACAAATTCGTTTGAGATAATAGCTGACGAAGTAGATAAATCTAATGCGAGGCAGGCAGATGCAATTATTTCTGCCAGCTTGTACACTTTTCCACGTCCGTAACACCCCATCATCTCAAGGCACTCACGCTGAGTCGGTAGGCTTGTTCCTCCTCCCACTGTGCCGATAACTAATGAAGGGAGCTGTACGTGAAAGGAAATACCATCGCCCTCCCGACGCGCCTTGAAAATACCACAGCTTGCTTCATGAATCGAACCCATGTCTTGTCCAGTAGCGCTAAATACACCCGCAATGATGTTGGCGAAATTAACATTATGTCCGATCATTCCTGTTTGCAAGGCACCAACTTCTGCTGCATACCAACATTTCATGTATTGATCCACGGAAATTCTCAGCGTCTGCTTAAGTATAGCTTCTGGAATATGGATCGAGGCATTTACCTGAATTCCTCTTCCTCCGATAAAATTGCGGTATGCTACCTTTTTATCCCCTGCCTGATTGCCTTCAATCATGTAGCGGACATATTTTAATTCTGCAAGATGTTTAACCTTAGACGCAATCCATTCGCAAGCGACATAGGTACAGGAAGTCGTCATATTTTGTCCAGCGGCATCTCCTGTTTCGTAACCGAACTGCACATGCACGAAATCTGCGAATGGATACGTATGTAAGGTAATCAATTTAGCAACAGAAGATACTCGTTCTGCCTCAGCCTTAATCGACGTTTTATGTTCATCTATCCATTGAGCAAGTCGGATCGCGCTAGACATATCCTCGCAGAAAAATACAGGAGCACGAACCATCGTCTGCTTAAGGACATGCACCTCAATCCCTCCTGCAGCATTACAAGCCTTAGCCCCTCTAGATATGGAACTAATAAGCGCTCCTTCCGTCGTGGCAATCGGGATAGGTATATGCCCATTTGCGTAGGTTCCCCTAACCCATAGTGGACCTGCTATCCCTAAAGGAACCTGTATGGAACCTATATAATTTTCAATGTTTCCTGCAAGCAGAGATGGCTGTTCGTGAAAGAGGGACTGGGTGACATGCACGAGCGTATTACCCGTAAATTGTTCAAGCCACTGTTGGCGGGCTGCTGTTGCATCCTGAGTGTAATGTTTGCGTCCAATAAAGGAAGGAAAGGGAGTAAATTCCGACGATGAAAAACGATGCAGAGGTGAATTGCCTAAGATGACTGCGTATATACGCTGATGTAGGAAATCGATAGACTCGGCGCCCTGTAACTGTACAGCTATTATCACAGAACACTCATCTACACCGAGTGATACGTCGGTGACTGTGAACAGATAAGCCTCCTTATCCATTTCGTATTCAGACAAACCAATGCGTGACAATGCATCACCCGGCTGCAGGTGCAAGTCGTGTTGATAGGTCATTATTCGAAAGCCATCGTACCAGTAGTGAGATAAATATCCTTCATAATGTTGACCTTTATACTCAAAATATAACTTTGGCATTCGCTGATCATGAAAGCTACGCACTTGCTCCCTGTCATCAAAATGATCCATTAGAATCCCCCTTCTGGCGCTTGTGCTCGTTGCCATTTCACATTTCATGCAAATCATATAGAGACTATCTGGAATCCCTTCGACAGGATTAAAAAGCGACTGAGCTTTATGGAAAGTCTCAGCCGCTTTGTTCAATAAGCTGTCAAAAAGGATTCATAACATGGAAGAACACATTTGGCGAGGCCATCCGATAATAGAAGCTGCACCAGCCAGCGCCTTTATTGTTGAAGCGATTCGTTGTGCTGTACACAAGACGCTCTTGTTCCAACTCTTCAATCTGTCCGATGCGCCCTTCTACGTAATCCATTAAGCGCATGGAAGCAGTATCTAGACGATTGATAACCCCACCGTAGCGGATATCAATAACTTCCCAGCCGAAAGGCTTAAACATACGCAGCCACTGCTTGCGGTGCGCAGCACGAAGATCTTGCACTCCTGCCTCGATAGCTGGCAGTACCTCTACCGCGATACGTCGCAGCGTTTCCTTATCACCTGCATCATAAGCTTGCTTCAGCTCGATGCCAATCTCACTTTTCAGCTTCAATACGCCGCACAGCTTCTCTGGCACATCGAAAATGTAATCCAGCTCCGCTTCAGGGACACGGCTGCTGCGAATCGCCTGCTCCACGTTCGCATAATGAGCCGACATTTCCAATCCTTCAATCTGCTTATCGAACAAACCGAGCAGCACATCTTGATACAATAAGAACTTACACGGATTGCTCTGCTTCTCATTGTTAGGCTCTGCGCCAGGCGTCTCATCCAAGTCCTTCATCAGCATATAAGCATCCAGCTCGATGCCTGTACAGAACTTCACGCGCTCCGCCAGCTTGGCTCGATCCAACTCGCCCTCGGCATAAGCATGCTCCGCGTAGAACTGCAAGCCAAGCAATGCGATATATGGATTGCTTTCCATTCCATCATCGCCCCATAGCGTCGCATATACTTCGCCAACACCAGCACGTTTGCACGCCTTCAGCGCACTATCCGTAGCGTTCAAGGACATGCCGTAGTTAACGCCAAACGTATTGAATACCCATACTCCGCCAGCAAATACGAGATTACAGTTCAATGGGCGATGCTTCGCAATGAGCTTATCGTAATGCTCTTCTTCCATATGGTTGTAGTCCCAATACACCATATCAACGTCACTCGGAATACGATTTGCCATCGATTCAGAAAATTGACTCTCTGTATCAAAATGTTCTGTACCGTCAGCAGAAGTGAATTTCAAAAACATGTCGCTCCACATCATCGGCTTCAAGCCACGACGACGTACAATTTCCAACACCTTGTCCAAATGAGCCATCATAATTTCAAAGCGTTCCACATACCCGTTCTTATCTAAATATTTGCCGCGTCCAAGCTCTTCTGCCTCATCCATACCAATGTGAACTTTACGACTGCGGAAAGGAGCACTAACCGCCTCGATCATATTCTCCATCAGTTGATTCGTCTTCTCTGTGCCAACTAACAAAGCACCCTTCGTATCTTTATATTCCCTTACCGGCTCCCACTTGAGAAACTCCTCTAAATGGGCAAGCGTCTGAATGCTTGGGAAAGCCTCAATACCGAATTGATATGCATAATCATCAATCTCACGAAGCTCAGCCTCTGAATATCGACCACGCATGTAGCCAAAGTAAGGTTCACCCTTAATTTCATACGTATCTTCCATATAGAGCATGACCGAATTCATGCCCATAAGCGCCATTTTGCGTAATAAATCTTTAAAGCTATCTAATGTCAGTACTGCATTGCGAGAAAGGTCGAACATCGGTCCAACCGTATGGATATGCTGCTTCTCTTCGATATGAAAAGCCTGCCCACTGCTGCCGTGCTGCACAAGAAGCCCGAGCCCTCTATAAAATTGATGCTTATGTCCATAACGTATATAGGCTTGACCCTGCTCTAAGCCCACTTCCAGATTGCCTGTTGAAGGCCCCACACGAACAAGCACACCATCTTCTGCTTCACTAAACCAATTGTCCTGCGACAACGCGCCAATTCCAGCTAGTAATTCCGTCAAATCTCCCTCAAATCGCAATTTCATCGATACTTCCTCCTAACCAAGTATTCATAGTATGATTTCTAATTTCTATGTAATGACAAGTGCATAGGAAAAATATAGTTCGATCTCATTGTAGTACAAACGAGTAGGTTTGAGGAGGTAGTCTCAGCAACGATTCGTTACAGTATTAATCGTAAAATCAGAGAAAACTACTGCCTTGAAGCGTTTCATAGAAAGAACATGATTCATTTTGAGAGAATCGTGCACCACAATATCTATTTTGTAAAAAATAACATGGAATAAAGTTCTTTGGTATGAAACTATATCCTTTTATGTGCGTATGTAAATATGTACCTTATTAAAATACAAATACTCAAGATATCGTTACATATTTTTTTTTATCATGTAAGACTCACGCAGGAGAACTGCAAGGGGAACCTTGATATGCGAAGTGGGATAAGCATCTCATACATAAGTTTTGGTTGCTATAGTTCATGGATTTACGTTAGCGCTAAATCATGCTGAACCTTTCGTGTCGGATAATCATCAAGGCTGTGAGAATGATTCTACCCCCATTAGAGCAACTATTATATATTTTAGAGGAGATGTTCACATGTTTGGATCAAACGGATTTGGATTTGGCAACAAAAGCGCTCGCGTAGGCGATCAAATCGATGCTGAAGTAAAAGGCCTTAAAAACATGGTAAACAGCGTAAACATGGTAGCTCAACAATTCGATTTCGTTGAATCTCAGCTTCAACAGTTCGCTCAAATTATCGGTAACTCCGACCCAATGGCAGCTATGCAGTTCCAAAACCTTCAAGCGCAAATTAACAACATTCAAGGTCAAATCGTAGCGAGCCTAGGTCAAATCAACCAAGGTTTGACGAACATCGATGCACTAACTGATAAAATTCAAAACTAATTGATGTAACAAAGAGCGTACCCACTCTTCGTCGGTGGGTACGCTCTTTTATTGTCCAAAAATGGGTTTAGTCTCCACACTCAATATCACATGGTCTCTTTACGCTTATTTACTCACTTCAGCTTTCTTCATCTGCTTACTGCGCAGCTGTCCGCATGCGGCATCGATATCACTGCCGTGCTCCACGCGCACGCTCGCATTAATCTGATGCTTCTTCAACACATCGAAGAACTCCAATACTGAATCGCGTGTCGTACGTTGGTACTGGCTGTGCTCATCAACTGGATTGTATGGAATCAAGTTTACTTTCAAGAACTGGCGCTTGTCCTGAATCAACTGCGCCAACTCCAACGCATGCTCTGGGCGATCATTTACATCCCGCAGCAAGATATATTCCAACGTCACCTTCTGATTCGTCTTCGCAAAGTAATAATCCAACGCCTCCATTAACTGCTCGATTGGAATCGCGCGGTTAATTTTCATGATTTGCGTACGAAGTTCATTATTAGGCGCATGCAAAGACAACGCCAAATTCACCCGCAAGTCCGCATCTGCGAACTCCTTAATCTTCGTAGCCAATCCGCTCGTCGATACGGTAATTCGTCTTGAGCCAATCGCTAAACCTTTACGATCGGTAACAACTTTCAAGAAATTAAGCAAGTTCTCATAATTATCGAATGGCTCGCCGATTCCCATGACAACGATATGACTGACAAGCTCACCTTTGCCAACCGCATCAAGATGATGCTGAACCTTCATAATTTGCTCCGCAATTTCACCACTGGATAAGTCACGGCTTTTCGCAATTAATCCACTCGCGCAGAAGCTGCACCCGATATTACAGCCAACTTGCGTCGTTACACAAACCGATAGACCGAATTTATGTCGCATCAACACCGTTTCGATCAGGTTGCCATCTTGCAGCTTAAATAGAAACTTGATCGTGCCGTCCGCAGACTCTTGTTTCACGTGCTCGGTTAACGTTTGAATGACAAAATGCTCAGATAGCAGCTGCAAACAGTCTTTGTTCACATCATCCATTTGAGCGAAATCCGTCACCCGCTTGCGATACAACCAATCCCACACTTTTGCTGCGCGAGACTTCTTATGTCCGTGTTCGGACAGCCATGCTATTAATTGATCTAGTGTTAATCCATAAATGGATTGCTTATTCATTCGTTGTCCTCTTTTCAAAACACTGAATTTCTAAGTTCTATTTAACGCAACTCCCTATACGTTCCAGCAAGCCACGCCTATACTCACAATCTGCTTCTTATTGTCCCAAATTTTATATATGAAAACAAGTGAATTTGATGAAGCGAACCGGCTAACCATTTCACACAACACGAATTGGAATCAAAGGAGGAATTTGTTTATGGCTGTCGAATAATATCGTTAATTATCACCTATCTTGCCCAAGTGAGAACGATTTCCCCCAATTGTACGCATCCATGAACAACCTACATACATTCATTTTCCTTAGCAAGTCAGTAAGTTAACCAATCTAGTTACCCATCCAAAAAAATGAATAGGCAAAAGGAGTGTTTCGATTGAATCGTAAACGTTGGTTTATTTCTGTTACCTTAGCATGTGTATTATCTACTGCTTCGCTGTTCTCTACAGCCTTTGCAAGCAATGACCATGACAAGCATTCACATTCATCCCACCAATCAGGGAATCACAGCCATAAGCATAATGAAACTAAGGTACAAAATAAAAGCGGCTTCCAACTTGCAGCTACTTACGCCATGCCTAGCAAAGCAGCAGAAATCATCTCCTCCACCCCAGACGGCAGCACACTTCTCGTAACCGAAGCAAATTTAGGCTCTATTAGTGTCGTATCCATTAAAGATCTGAAAAACATCCAAACTATTAAGCAAATCAGCTTGAAATCTATATCCGCCGAGGCCGAGGTAACAAGTGTAGTCGTTACACCAAATGGCAAATATGCATTAGCAGCTGTACGGACAGGCGACAACGTAAACAACGCCAATAAAGGTGTCATTGCTGTTGTCGATATCGGAGCTGGCACCATTGCCAAAACGTACGAGGTAGGAATCGGCCCCGACGCGATCGACCTTTCCAAAGATGGCCGTACGGCAGTTGTCGCTATCGAAGATGAAGAACTTGACCCCATTCTCGATGAAATTGACTTCAGCAAAGTAAAACGCCCTGGCTCTGTAGCCATTCTATCCTTCCCGCAGGCAGATGTGCTGAACGGAACGGTAACGGATGTACCGATTGATTTGACGAATGCAGGTCCTAATGTCACGTATCCGAATGACCCGCAGCCTGAATACGCTGCTATCAGCCCTGATGGCAAGACCGCAGCTGTAACCTTGCAAGAGAACAATGCGATTGCGCTCATTGACTTGCAGAGCAAAAAAGTAACGAAAGTGTTTGGCCTTGGTACAACGCAGCATAAAGCAGACTTGAAAACGGACGGCGTCGTTTCCATTACCGAAGACCTTACTGCTCGTCCTGAGCCAGACGGAATCGTATGGAGCGCTAACGGTAAATATTTGTACACTGCGAATGAAGGCGATCTCGGTTCTAATGAGTTCAAGGACGGCGTATTCTCCGGCGGACGCAACATTATGGCATGGGATCTCAATGGTAATGTCGTGTATGACAGCTTGGATCTAATTGATCGTGTCAACGCCGAAGCTGGTGTATATCCAGATGACCGTAGTCCAAAGCGCGGCAGTGAAGTGGAGAACTTAACGATCGGCAAGTTCGATGGTAAGCAGATTCTGGCTGTATGTTCCGAGCGTGGCAACACGATCTTGTTCTTTAACGTAACGAATCCCTTGAAACCAAAATACTTAGGCTTAGTTCCATCCGGTGGCAAAGCACCAGAGGGCATTCATAAAGTAAACAAACGAGACTTGTTTGTGAGCGCAGATGAGAAGACAGGTACACTGAGCTTCTATCAGTATAAAGATTAATCGATCTACGGGAAGTAAGCAGGAGGACATGCGATGAAAAATCTCAAAGTTCACCTCGTGTGGCTTGTCATCGTGCTATTCATTACGGGAACAACCGTTGTCGCATCCAATGAGTGGGTTCTCACCAAATATGAGGGGAACATATTTTTTGAGGGGAACGAGCTCGGAAATCATCCAAACCTGCCATTCCTGCAAAAGGATGGGCTGACGTATATCCCTATCCGTTCCCTTGAAAATGCCGACATAGGATTTACGCGATACGATAAAGCCAGCAAAAGCATTTATATCGATATGTATCATTCAATTGATGAGGTTGGAGGCGCATCAAACTTATATGCTGACAACGAAAATTCTTTATTTCACCTTCGGATTAACAGCAGTAAAGGGCGATATAACGTAGGAGAGCCGCTGGCAATTTGGTCCGTTCTGAGCAACAAAAGTGGGAAACAGGCGAAACTCCATCATGGTAGCCCATTGCTTCATTATTATGTAACAGATGCAAAAGGGGCCATATTCGGGGAAACAAGAGCTTTAGCTCTGCGAACGAGCGACATTGCCCCTCAATTCCAGGAAGCTAGATCATGGAGTAGGTTCGTTGCCTATCAATACAATCGCGGCTCATCTCCACGCTACGACCTAGAAGGTGGCGAAGAAATTTTTAAGAAGGAAATTATCAGACCTCTCCACCTGCCTGCTGGAACTTACACGATTGGTGTCGTTGCAGATTACCGCATGGCAAGTAATGACCCAACGAAAAGCATTATTGACCTGCCTGTACAACGTTTAGAATCAAGCATCCAGATTACGATTGAATAGTCACCTAGATAAGACATCTACATGCTAGGTACAAACAAAAAAGGCAAGGAAGCCAACCCTGAAGGGGAAACTTCTTCGCCTTTTTTCGTTACTTTGATATTCCGTTATTTCGATATATCTACAAATCCCTCACCGAACACATCGCGTACATCATGAATCGTAATGAACGCGTCCTTATCGTGGGAGCGTACAATTTTTTTCAATGCGCTCACTTCTTGCTTGCTAATAACAACATACAGGATTTCCTTCGGTGTATTCGTATAATGACCTCTTCCGTAGAAGACGGTAACGCCCCGATCCATCGACAAATTGACCTGCTCCGCAATGTCCTTATGTGCATCGGATATAATCATGCAGGCCTTTTGTGTATTGAGACCTTCAATAATAAAGTCCATTACCTTCGTGCCTACATAAAGCATCACAATCGTAAACATTAAAGCTTCCGCACCAATGATGAAGTACGAGGAGAACGCTACAATGAGATCAAAGAACAAGAGTCCATAGCTGATGTTCCAGTCTAAATATTTGTTCGTAATGCGTGCAAGTATCGTCGTACCTGCTGTTGTCCCGCCTACACGAATAATTAAGCCAAGCCCTACTCCAGTAAAGACACCACCAAAGATGGCATTAATAATAAGCTCGTTAGATGCAATCGACCAATCTTCTGTAAGGTACAAAAAGAGGGAATTAAATAGGACCGCAATAATTGTATATATCGTTGTCATCTTGTCGAGGAACCTGTACCCGACAATTAACAAGAATGCATTAATGACCAAGTTCACAAGCCCCGGAGACCATTGGAATAAATAATAAAGAATAATCGTAATCCCTGTAACCCCGCCTTCTCCGAATTCATTCGGAATAACGAAGACGTTAATCGCTACTGCAAAAATAAAAGCTCCAAGCATAATCATAAAAATGTCTATAAATCGCTTCTTCATCTTTTCTTCCTTTCTGGATGACGCCCCAATAAATGATGTCGAAATCTACGTTGTCATAACTAAAAGCCATCCTCTGCAAGGAGAATGCTTACTGTAAAATAATTCAATAAAGGGACATCTATGTATATCAACGCTTGATTCATAATGGCGAACTTCCACGATGTATATTTAACGTGCTGCATTGTCTCCCTAACTATACGTACAGCTTAAACTGTCCATGAGAACAGCCGTCATATCAGGTAGCACTAACAAGATACCATATACTAGTATTTTCGTCTATTGGTCGATTACCTTTAAAATTACTATAAATAGGGGGCTGAAACGGTGCGCTTGTTCTACAAAAATAATCATGTGTTGACAATAATTTGATTTAGTAACTATACTATATGCAAAGGAAATATTGATTATGCAGCACCTACCTTTAGCTTCAAGAGTAGCTGCGGTCTTGGACGATTAATTATGCAGCTGCCATTCTATAAGGTAACCCATTTACGATGAAGTTTAGCAAGACGGGATCATCTTATTTTTAAAAATGGCTAGAAAAATAAATTTGACCAGATCGGATTATTTTTTCAATTACCCGCGATATTTAGCGGACGAATGGCCAAACCATTGACACTTATAACCTAAATAAGGAGAGACTGCGCAATTACTATCCTGCACGGCCTCTCCTCTATTGCTTACATCCATTATTCCTTCACAAACGTTTTCGTGCTGCGAACCGTATCGATTGGGCGAACCAATTTCTCGATGTGGTCACGCTTCTGTTCTAGGAACGGCGGTAGGGACAACTTCTCTCCAAGCGTTTCATAAGGCTCATCTCCCATAAACCCAGGGCCGTCTGTTGCGAACTCGAACAGAATTTGCGGTGCTACCCGAGCATAAAGTGATTCGAAGAAGTAGCGATTTACATAACCGGAAGTATTGAAGCGATAGCTTTCCAAGCGCTCCATCCATGCATCCAGCTCCTCACGATTGTCCACACGGAATGCCACATGATGAACCGTGCCGAAGCCTTGTTGTGCACGTGGAAGAGACTCGTTATGCTCTACAACGACTTGCGCGCCGTTACCGCCCTCCCCCATTTCAAACAAGTAGAAGTCGCCTTCTTGTGCGATTTCTTTGAAGAGGAACACTTTCTCCAGCACTTCCTTGAAATAATCGAACGGAGCAATACGAATGAAGACAGGGCCTAAACCAGTAATGGCATACTCCAATGGAATTGGACCATCCTGCCAAGGCGTACCGGATGCGATGCCTTTGTTGTACTCATCTGAAATAAGTTGATATTGCTGGTCATCGAAATCAACGAATGATAATGTCTTTTTCCCGAAGAACGTTTGAATCCCCGTATGTTTTACTTCCAAGCGATCAAAGCGCTTCACCCAGTAATCCAAAGCGGCATTTGTCGGTACTCGGAATGATGTTTTTGCAATCTCGTCTGTACCATGCACACCCTTCTGAATGCCAGGGAAATCAAAGAATGTCATATCTGTACCTGCGCTGCCCTTATCGTCAGCAAAGAATAGGTGATATGTCTGTATGTCATCTTGGTTGACCGTCTTCTTTACAAGACGCATCCCCAATACATTTGTGAAAAAATCATAGTTCTTCTCTGCACTGCTTGTAATTGCCGTAACATGGTGGATACCTTTCAATGGATTCATTATAACTACCTCCGTATGATTGTCATATTTGAGTCTGCTCTGTTTTGAAAATACTAACCATTGCTGTTGGAGATTAACCAAATTCCCTCGTACAGCCTAACTGTTACTGTGTATCGTACATCTCTGTTGAGTTATCTTTAATTAAATTATCTTTAATTCGAGATAAATATATCATGCTTATAAGTTACTGTCAATAAGTTAGTGACTACGTAGTTTTGGAGGTAGTGATTAAAAAAAGGAACTGATCCTGTTCCGATCAGTTCCTTTCATACATTGCTTATTTTTCACGACAAGCGCTGCAATATGATGTTACATAGTTGCTTACTTAGCATCCGTTCCATTTTTATTTACCTCTAAATCCACCTTCGGACTTAATGATTTGCCCTGTTATCCATTGAGACTCATCACTAGCTAGAAAACGGATCGCTCGCGCCGCATCTTCAGGCACGCCGATTCGCCCCATTGGGAACATGGGTTGCAGAAAGCCTTTCAACGTATCGTCCATCCACCCTGAATCTGTCGGCCCCGGATCTATCCCGTTAACCGTAATATGCAGCGGTGCCAGCCCAACCGACAACGGTTCAATTAAACCTAGCAGCGCACCTTTCGTTGCAATGTACGCCAAATTATCTGGATCGTCTCCTTTGGACACCATGTAGACGATTCTTCCCGGCGTCCCTGCTGGATAATACTGTTCAAATCTTCGGGCAAACATCACGCTTAACATAATCGTCCCCTGATTGTTAACCGTATAATGCTGATCGAGCGAGCGCAAATCAAGTGTCCGATAGTTCGAAGGTGCGCAATAGGCCGCATTGTTGATCAAAATGGTCGGGACACCTAACGTTTTCTCTACCTGCTCCATGATCATCGCCGGCATATTAGAATTGGCGTAATCAGCTTCCATATGGCACGCCCTCACACCTAAGCTCTCCAGCTCCTGGCATAATTGCTCTGGCCAGCCGATCTCCACGCCATTGCCTTCGGCTACATCAAACGCATGCCAATGCGTGAAGAATATGTCCGCTCCTGCGCGTGCTAATTCGCGGCATATAGCTGTTCCAATTCCAGTTGAGCGGCTAGCGCCCGTAACGATTGCAATTTTATTTTTCAATGAATACATAGTCATAGTTAATTCCTCCGTTTTATTCATATGGAGGATAGCAGGCGTTGCATAGTAGAGATGCAGATTGGTCGTTCCTAATTGTTGATTGCTGGGCTGTATATATTGTACATATCCATACAAAAAAGCGGACACCCAAAAAGGTATCCGCATCATGAATGTATATATACATCGCTCATCCTGCGTATCCTGTAAGGTTGACGATAGGGCTACCAAATAAACGAGCGGCAGAAGCAGCGCAAACTAGCGACACCTCGTGACTCACTACCATTGGTATGCTATCAAATTCATCAGCTTTACAGGTTATTTGGACACATACTAAGCGATGGGCTCCTTCCACTTGCATCTCTAACCTCAGCATAACAATGGCTTTGCTCAAAGGCAAGGGAATGTTTGGAACCTGTACTTTTACTTATTTATAAAATACTTTATCCACATTGTACTTCGCTTGGAATTCGTTAATGATGTACGTTTCGTAAATTTCACGATCGACCGCATCTTCAATGACACATACTTCAATTTTGCTTACTTCGTTTCTGTAATTTTTCATAGGGGATACCGAATCTTCGAAGTGCTTCTTAATTCTTGGTCTAAGCTTTCTCGCTTTACCTACGAACAACAACTCATCCTTGCTGTTGTAGAACATAAAGATGCCGCCCTTTTCACGCGTGATGAGGTGGAAATCCGTAAAACCATAAATATTGCTCAGCTCAGGTGCAATCTCTTTGTAAATTGTAACGTCCGGTGTTGGGACCGTAATGTTGATCATCATCGTTCACTTCCTTATCTCTTATAGGTGTACATACTATCACAATCTGTATGCAAAACCAATCTGTATATAGGTTGAAATACACGAGCCAACAACAGAAAGGCCGCTCCTAAATCGGAACGGCTCATCCTTTTAATCACAGATTATCAAATGTCGCAGCGCACAAAACTAAACTTGGTTCTCACCGATTCGTAATCGGCTAGCTCATCATTTGCTTTACAAGCTCGCGGTTGCGTTCTTTGAACACTTCATTATGAGACGATACCATCCCCCATTTGCTTGCTTCTGGTTCAATAAATAGCTTCGCTTGGTTGACCGCATTCGCCGCGTCTTGGAACGCGCCAGCGATAAGGTGTAGCTTCCCTTCATGATGCAAGATGTCCCCTGCAGCGTATAATCCTGGCACAGACGATTCACCCTTCGGATTACAAGCCATATAGAATTCATCCACTTGTTCGATGGGAAGATCGCTATTGCCAATTAATGCTGAATCACGTTCATAGCCATGATTGATAATGACCTCGTCAATCTCCAGCTGCGTCACTTCACCTGTCTGATGGTTCGTCAGCTCCACACGCTCAATCACTTCATGACGCTCATCAGCGATTAGCTTCGTAATCGTCGTATGGAACAAGCATTCCACAGAGCTGTTCATCAACTGCGACACTTGTGCTTCATGACCTGACAAAGCATCTTTACGGTAAGTTAGATACACTTTGCCTGCAATCGGCTCCAACTCATTAGCCCAGTCCACAGCTGAATTGCCGCCACCAGAAATAACGACCGTCTTCCCTTTAAAATAAGCCAACGACTTAACCGTATAGTTCAGGTTCGATACCTCATAGCGCTCAGCGCCTTCAATTTCCAGCTTCTGCGGATTCAAAATACCACCGCCAATTGCCGCGATAACCGTCTTCGAATAATGTTTCGTTCCTGACGCTGTATGTAGGACAAACAATCCGTCTTCATTTTTCTCCATGGACTCTACTTTTTCATTTAACACAACTTCAGGATTAAAAGTGAGACCTTGCTGAACGATTTGTTCAATAAGTTTCGCACCCGTCGTAGGTACAAGTCCGCCTACATCCCAGATCATTTTCTCCGGATACACATGAACTTTACCGCCTAAGCGCGGCTGGAATTCGATCAGCTTCGTCTTCAATTCTCGCAAGCCGCTATAGAAAGCAGAGAACAACCCTGCGGGTCCGCCACCTATTATCGTCACATCAAAAACTTCAATTTCATCCATCTCCGCACACTCCTAAATTGATATCTCCGCAAGCTCGTTGTTCATGCGAAGTGTCTTTATATCCTGTATATGCTAACTTCCATTATTTACTTGATTGACTTTGTGCATAGATACTCTTATATTAATTACGTATTGTTAATGATAATCATTATCAGTATAAAACGCAATACGATATCTCAATCTATTTGTATCGTTATTGTGAATTTCATTTTAAACGTTAACGATCAGCAGTACGAAACTGCCTAAAGGAGTACATATGATGAAAAAACTATTTTTCCCTCTGCTTCTCTGCCTGCTTGTCCTTAGTGCGTGTGGTAACCAAGCGCCCGCTAACAAGGAAGCGGAAGCACCTAATGAAGCAAAAGCAAGCACGATTACGTACCAATCAGAAGGTGGTCCTGTACAAGTTCCTGCTGATCCACAGCGCGTCATCGTTCTAGGTTCATTCGCAGGGAATGTTGAAGCCTTAGGTGTTAACCTAGTTGGTGTAGATACTTGGACGAAGAAAAATCCGAGATTTGCAGAAAAAATGAAAGAGGCTGCAGAAGTATCCGATGAGAATTTGGAGAAAATTATTGAGCTTAAACCGGATCTAATTATTGGTTTGTCTAATATGAAAAATGTAGACAACTTAAATAAAATTGCACCGACGATTACGTACACGTACGGTAAAGTCGATTATTTAACACAGCATATCGAAATCGGAAAATTGCTGAATAAAGAAAAAGAAGCTCGTGCTTGGGTCGATGACTTCAAGAAACGTGCTCAACAAGCTGGAAATGAAATTAAAGCTAAAATTGGTGAGAACGCAACCGTTTCTGTCATCGAAAACTTTGATAAGCAGCTGTACGTTTATGGCGACAACTGGGGACGCGGTACAGAAATTTTGTATCAAGAAATGAAGCTTAACATGCCAGACAAAGTGAAAGAAATGACGAAAGAAGGCTACTATGCCCTTTCTACGGAAGTTCTTTCGCAATATGCGGGTGACTACGTCATTCTCAGCAAAAATAAAGAAGGCGATAACTCCTTCCAACAAACGGAAACATACAAAAATATCCCTGCTGTGAAAAACAACCGTGTATATGAAGCGAATATGATGGAGTTCTACTTCAACGATCCGCTAACACTTGAATTGCAGTTGGAATTCTTTATTAAAAGCTTTCTCGGCAAATAAGTAAGCAAATAAGCAAGTCCTTGTACGACTAGGATAATAAAGAACCTTCTCCTCCACAGATTAATGTGGTTGGGGGGTTCTTTTGTCCATTTAATCCACAATAGAAAAGATGAGCGACTTATGATGAAACCTAATCGACGTAAGATTCCTTATCCATTAAAGCTAGCTATTGGTTTGATCCTATTGCTAGCTACACTCTCAGCATCGCTTGTACTAGGCGCTGCCAACACAACGTTATCAGATGTATGGCTTGCCATTACGTCAAAAGAAACAAGCGAGTCCATTTCGATTATTCGCGAGCTTCGCCTTCCGCGTGAGTTGGGCGCGATGTTCGTTGGGGCTGCATTAGCTGTGTCTGGGGCGATTATGCAAGGGATGACGCGCAACCCGCTGGCTGATCCGGGGCTTCTTGGCTTAACAGCCGGGGCCAATGCGGCACTCGCGATTACGCTTGCCTTTATCCCGACAGCCAATTATTTTGGCATTACGATTGCATGCTTTATCGGTGCGGCGGCTGGGGCCTTTATTGTATTCGGCATCGCTTCCTTGAAGAAAGGCAATCTTTCTCCGCTGCGCCTCGTGTTGGCCGGAGCTGCGATGACCGCATTCCTGAATGCGATTGCACAGGGGATAGGTATTTATTTTAAAGTATCAAAAGATTTGTCCATGTGGACGGCTGGTGGATTGATAGGTACTACGTGGGAGCAGTTGCAAATCATTATTCCATTCATTTGTATTGGCCTCATTCTAGCCATCTTATGTTCAAAGCAGTTAACGATTCTGAGCTTAAGTGAGGAAGTTTCGATCGGACTTGGGCAAAATGTGAAATGGATTAAAGCGGTGTTGTTTGTGGTCACAACGCTCCTTGCCGGCGTTTCTGTTGCCTTAGTCGGCAATATCGCCTTTCTCGGGCTTATGATTCCACATATCGTACGTGGCATAGTAGGGACTGACTATCGCTATATTGTGCCAATGTGTGCATTAGTCGGCGCTTCGTTTATGATGTTTGCCGATACGATGGCACGCATTATTGGTGCACCGTATGAGACGCCTATAGCAGCTCTTATTGCCGCTCTTGGCCTGCCGTTCTTCTTAATCATTGTGCGTAAAGGAGGGAAAACACTGTCATGATTCCTCCCACTCTCATTCGCAAACAGCGAATACTGTTGATTGCATTTTCGGCTCTTATTTTACTAACCACTATCGTTAGCTTAGGGCTGGGCTACTCCTCTGTTTCGTTTGACCGAATAGTACCTACACTGTTAGGCAACGGTACGTTCAAAGAAGAGTTTGTCTTATTCACGCTTCGCCTGCCTCGAATTGTCATTACCGTGCTTGCTGGTATGGCATTAGCGCTGTCAGGGGCAATTTTACAAAGCGTTACACGCAATGATCTGGCCGAACCGGGTATTATCGGCATTAACGCAGGGGCTGGCGTCGCCATTTCAATCTTCTATTTATTTGTACCGATTCATGTGGATTCGTTCGTCTATCTCATTCCTGCTGTAGCTTTTGCAGGGGCATTGCTGACGGCGGCTCTCATTTACGCATTTTCCTATAACAAGCACACAGGTTTGCAGCCTGTTCGGCTCGTTCTCGTTGGTATCGGATTCTCCATGGCATTGTCGGGTCTTATGATCGTGATCATGTCTGCGGCAGACCGTAACAAAGTCGATTTTATTGCAAAATGGATGTCGGGCAATATTTGGGGGACAGACTGGCCGTTCGTGTGGGCAATACTTCCTTGGCTTATCGTACTCATCCCATTTACGCTTTATAAGGCAAACCGGATGAATATCCTTATGCTAAGCGAGCCTGTCGTTGTTGGTGTTGGCGTTTCTGTACAGAAGGAACGAATCGTGCTGCTGCTAGCGGCTGTCGCATTAGCGGCATCTGCGGTGTCCGTTACAGGGGGCATTGCCTTTATTGGCCTTATCGCTCCTCACTTAGCAAAAGCGCTTATCGGGCCCCGCCATCAGCTGTTTATTCCGTTAGCCGTGCTGCTCGGCGGTTGGCTGCTGCTGGTTGCTGATACGATCGGCCGCAATATTGCTGATCCAGAAGGGATTGCAGCAGGTATTATGTTTGCGATTATCGGGGCGCCATACTTTATCTACTTGTTGTGGAAGAAGTAGTCCTTGCTGTCCAAAGCCTTCATGAAAGACGATTCTACTAGTATAAAAATCTACTGCTACAGGTGACAACAACCTTCACTTCCATTCAAAAAATGGTTAGTGAGGGTTGTTGTTTTTAATCCTATAATCACTTAAGGATTTTTCTTTTTTACAGATATCCGGGGCCAGTAGGCTTCGGGATCTAGTCAGGTTCTTTCTTTATATAAGTATAATATGCAATACAAGACTTCCTCTCTTTTAAGAACAGGCTTCCTTTTTCCTGCCCATCCTATTAAACACTCGGCCACGTATCTAACTGGATCGAATTAATGGAGCAAATCCTATCACGCGTAAGCGCAAACGTAATTGCCTCCACCACATGCCGATTCGAAATTTTCTGGTCGTTACGAGTGTTTCGAGGATGTGACCATTCTGAGTCAACCGGAGAAACATCGTCAAAGTCAGGCGGATATACCCCAATAACACGAATTCCTTCCGGCTTAAGGCGATGGCGCAGCCGATCCGTGAAGCCAGCTTGAGCAAACTTAGCTGCATGGAACGCTTCATGTGCCGACTCATGCTGAACGTTCAACAGACCGCATACGGATATCATATTGACGATATCGGCACCTTTGGAACGGCGCAGCAGCGGTAGGAAATGACGTGTAGTAAGGGTAGTGCCTACAGCAGCAGAGTTTATCGTGTCGCTAATCTCTTCATCGCTCACACTATCTAACTCTCCAGCCAGCCACATTGCACCATTGTTAATCAATATATCGATCTCTGGACTTACGCGCTCTACTCCCTCGGCAAATAAGCGTATCTGCTCCGCATTACGCAAATCCACCTCGTATGTAAATGGTACTTGTCCTGTTGTCTCTTCTACAAGCCGACACGTTTCGTTAAGACTATCCTTCGTGCGTGCAGACAGAAACAAGTGAGCCCCCATCTTTGCCAAGCTAATCGCTAAGGCCTGCCCAAGTCCACGACCCGCTCCTGTAATGACAACTTTCTTCCCTGCTAACTCCATCGTTATCCCTCCTTGGTTTACACATTCCACCATTTAAGCATATAGAAATGTTATTACTTTGTAAACTTAAAAGTATAAAAAGTTTGTGTGGCTATTCTGATACACTGCTTTTACAAGAAGAAGAGCTGCTCCCTATTAAATATAGGTGCAACTCTTCACTTATACTTTTATACTTTCAAATAGGGCTTTACATTAGCAATGACAGTCTTCTTCTTCCTCTTCTCCTTCTGGAACCTCGGTAGAATCACTAACTTTTTCATATATGATGTCGTCTTTACCATTATTAATATATAAGTAAGGCTCTCTTAAGTAATAATGCCTTCCCTCTTCATCTTGTATTTTGCCTCTAACTATCGATAGCGTCGAGTTGCTAGCTATAGGAGTATCGGTATACGGTGCAAATACCGATATCGATTGATTACCTGATATAACGATTTGTTTAAATAGAGCTTTCATAGAATTAACTGCCCAAGTTCCCTGCATTCCCTCTAATTCCTTAATTGCCTGCACATACATTTGCGCGTCCATATGCATGCCGCTAAGTGTGAAAAACTCCTTGGCTTTATTTAAATCTCCGGCTCCATATTGCCGTAACCCTTCTTCATAACTAAGATTGGCTAAGTGAATTTCGGAGTCTCTGTATCCTTTTAAATCAACAAATATTTCAATTGCTCTCGTATTTTCGTTATCTTGCATAAATGACCTTGCTTGCAAATACTTAGCGCTAGGAAGAATATGACGCTCAAAAATAAAGCCTACAGCTATAACGGCAATTACGGTAACAACATTTTTAAAGATAGATCTTTTAGACTTCGGTTTTCTATTGGATATCTCCATTACTTCCTGACTATGTATGGCAACCTCCATCTTTTCGACGTCCGGCAGCATCACTCTTTCGCCACAATTACCGCAAAATCTATCTCCATCTTTAATTCTATGTTCTCCGCAAGTTGTACAAAGCACGCAGAACCACGCTCCTTTCCTCTATATGATTTAAAGCGCAAATCACATAAAACACACCCCTTAAAAAGACGTTGGCTTCACGAAAACGGCACCAGCGTGTAATTTAAGGGGTGTACGATTACGTTATATCGTTAAGACAGTATCCATTATTTCGGCCTAAGAAGTACGTATGACTAAACAGATTTCCTAGCTATCAAGAAAAATCGATGTTCCATCGACTCCACATAGCCCCTCTCCTCCACTTGTTCTTGAAGAAGACAGAGCTTATCAAAGTGCTTCTCGACTGTGAAATTAGGAAACTCCCATTCAATGATTTTAGCAAAATACACAAGTGCGCCTACATCGAAGAATTTCAACTTCGGAAAATACTCGCCCGAATCGATGATGGTAAACCCAGCCTTTATAAGCTCTTCACAGCTGTTAGCAAGGTCGAACGTTCGGTCCACAATGTCAGGTGTTTTACCTAATAAAAAGGTGGAAAGCTCCTTATTGTTCAGTCCACCGACCTGCTGTGTGACGAAGATGCCGTTCGGCTTGAGAATACGGCGTACCTCTTCTACAGAGAAGGCTTCGTGGCGATTGATCACCAGATCAAAGAAGTTGTCTTCAAACGGCAGCTCATTGTCATCGATAACTCTTCTAACCTCAATCCCATGAGCAGGCAGCATGCGCTTGCACAATTCATAGTTCGGTAGGTAAGCCTCGGTCGCGTACGTACTACCCTTCGGTGGTGCAAGGGATAATAGAAATTCTCCTCCACCCGTCCCCATGTCCAGCAACGTTGTGGACGAATGTATATAAGATAAGACTGTGGCTTTGTAATCCCAAGGTTCAGCCTGAAACTCAGACCGACCGTCAATATAGGAGAAATCCCAGCCTGCAAATGTCTTTTCCTCTTCCGATTTCCATAGGTTCTTCCATTCATTTATCTTCATCATAACTGTACCCCTCTCGCATCATTGATCATTAGTTGTTCATGTGCGGATGCGGTGCAGCTGACTGATAACAGTCCTTATGTAAGCTCGGCGCAATCTGTTATCAGATTAGCTCAACTGCACCGAGCAGTTACCCATTTTCATCATCAGAATGACCTCTCTTAAACGTGACATATACATATATTGTACATTAATTAGGCATTATATGTAAATATGAACATTTATATATAATACCTTCATTTGTTTGTGCCCCTTTAGTCGGAGTTTTATGTGGTTTACATTTCCAATTTAACACCATATACTTTATATAAGTAAGTACGCACTTTCTCGTTTGATACTTACCAGAAGGGAAGTGTTCCTGATCGAAACCCCTAGTCCATTCTACGAATTCAACGGAAAGACGTATCAATGTCCGATCGAACTGTCCATCGCCTTGTTCGCCGGAAGATGGAAACCCACTATTATTTACAAACTGCTTGATGGCAAGAAGCGATATGGCGAGCTGAAGAAGCTCATCGAAGGTATTAATCACAAAGTGCTTGCCGAACAACTGCGCGACCTTGAAGCAAGCGGTATTATCGCTCGACATGTCTTTCCAACGAATCCTCCAAAAGTAGAGTATGAACTAACTCCTCTCGGCGAAGGTCTAAAGCCTGCCATTGACCATTTACAGCAATGGGGTCTTCAATTCCAAGCCGAACACTCAAAGACTAGGCCCGTTGCAAACCATTGTCCTGAACTTGCTCAGGAACAAAAATAAAACCGACACGGTTACCGCCCCTGCAGGTACTGACCCCCGTTTATGAGATAGGAGTCATTACTGTATGTGCATAGACGCTGGACGGTTTTTTCTGTTATTCTGTTCTGTCTTCTATGAAACGAGATTTCTTAAAGTAACACAACTTACGCTTACCTGTGGGTAAGTATCTTCCGAAAAAGTGCGTACTTATTTTTTGTGCGTAGTTGCTTTATGATGAATATGATTAAGTCATACATCCAAATCGGAAAAGTAGGAGTGGTAAAGATGAGCGTGTTAGTTATTGCGGTTCACCCAAATTTAGCTGAGTCCAAAATTAATAAAGCGTTAATTGAGGAACTAGGAAAGCACGAGCAAATTACCGTTCACACCCTTTACGAAGCTTATCCTGACGAAGTTATCGATGTTGCTCGCGAGCAGCAGCTTCTGCTTGCACATGATCGGATTATTTTTCAGTTCCCGCTTTATTGGTACAGCAGCCCGCCTCTATTAAAAAAGTGGCTCGATCATGTGCTGCAATACGGCTGGGCTTACGGACCGAACGGTGAACATTTGCAGGGGAAAGAAATTGGCGTATCAATATCGGCATACGGAACCAATGGGCAATACCAAGCGGATGGACATAACCGTTTCACGATCGAAGAACTGCTAAGACCGTTTGAGGCAACCGTGAACTTTGTAGGAGCTTCTTACCTGCCTCCGTTCAAGCTTTATAATGTAGGCAGCCTAACTGAAGAGCAGTTGGAGCAAGGCAAGGCAGCGTATGTACAGCACCTAACTTCTACTCAGCTTTCTCACGCAAAATAAATATAAATAAACACAGCCATAACATACAAAGACCCCCAATCTATTCGCCGATTGAGGGTCTTATTATTTTTCATCTACCTTTATGAGAGATCTTTGCGATACAGCTCGCGGCTTTTATAGCCTGCTTGAAGAATCATTTTCATCTCATCCCGGCGCTTTGATCGTGTCGCTTCTTGCTTTGCGCTGTACACATAACGTGCCCAGTCCTTGCGATAACCTGGAGTCAGCCCCTCATAGATCGTCAGCAGTTCTGGTGAATCTGCCAAGTCTTGTTCTACATTTGGAATTAAGGCAATGTAATCATCTACACATTGACTGGACGCTGAGGAAGTCTGACCTTTACCCTTCGCATTTTCTTTAAACCCGACCACAGTAAACACATCATCAAGGCCGACCATACGCGCAAATTTCACCGTGCTCGTGCCGACATAACCCTGTTCATCACTGCCTAGTCCAGACAGTAGGTCATCACGGTGAATAAACGTATCGTATACTTTATTGCCCTTTTTCGGATAGGCAGCAAAGAGGTAGCCGTTCTGAGTGAGATGCTGCTTATCAATAACGCGATTTACAAGCTCCTTTAAGGATTCCATATCTAGTGTAAAAGCGAAGATGAGATCGTACGAAGTGCCTTCTTTCAGCGTTGTATGATATTCTGACAGCTCTGTGAAATAATCAGAACCTTCGGGCTGATTTAATATAGCAGCTTGCTTATACTTATTTAGATTCAATTTTTCTACGATGGTTTTAGACATTGGTGCTTCATCTCCTGCCTTGCATGTGATCGAAAATGTATTGGTCAATTCAGTATAGCCTATCGCATGACCGATAATAAATGGATGGATAGTTGAGATATAAAAAACGCCCCGAAGGGCGTTTCATACATGGACTATGTTCAATACTAGTAATGGTTACGTTGCTGGAACGAGATCGTTTAGTACAAACCGTTCTACCGCTTTTGCTACCCCATCATTCATATTTGTATCGGTAACGTAATCAGCTAACTGCTTAATTTCATCTGGTGCATTGCCCATTGCGACAGCAAGACCTGCGAACTCAAGCATCGCAACATCGTTATAACCATCACCCATCGCAATAACTTCTGAGCGCTCGATGCCAAGCTTTTGGATAAGATGATGCAAGCTTGTCCCTTTGTTCACACCGTCTTCCGTAAACTCTAGGAAAAATGGCTTGGAGCGCATCACATTCAATTGTCCTGCCATTTTCGCTTTTAGCTTTTCTTCTACAAGGACAAGTTTCTCGGGCTCTGCCACCATTAGTACCTTTACAACAGGTACTTGAACTGCCTCAGCGAAGCTTGGCACCTCAACTACTTTCATCCCTGTAATTTCAGATTCAACATGGGTATATTTAGTCGCTTCCTCTGTGATGATATCATCGCCGACATACGTCAAAGCTGATACGCCCTCTTCAATGCTCATCTTATGAAGCTTGTACGCCATCTCTGGCGTTAACGTACTGCTGAACGACTCTTCTTGCGTCTTCCAGTTAATAATTTTCGCACCGTTGAACGATAGAATATAGCTGCCATAACGCTCAAGATGCAGCTCATCTGCCAATGCTCGCATCGCGTAGGTTGGGCGGCCTGACGCCAATACAACTTTAACGCCTGCTTCCTGTGCAGCCATTAGTGCTTGCTTATTGCCTGGCGAAATGGTTCCGTCATTACGCAGTAATGTATCATCAAGATCGAGTACAATCATTTTATATTTCATATGGCAACATCCCTTTATCTATGGTCTAGTAAAAGTTAAGTAACTCATTCTACTATAACATTTCTCTGGATGTTGAGGCTCACCAATATCTGTTGCGGATACTGTGAAATGGGCGCACGTCAATTACAGAAGAATAAATGCAATTTGGTTAATAAATAATAATATTAACCAAGTAAATTTTATGAAGCGAAATATCTTAAAAATATTTCAATATAATTTTTATCATTTGTATTTAAAATACACTCCTTAAGATTTTCTACAATGTGCGGACGCATAAACTTATTTTGAGACATTTTCTCCAACAACTTGTCACTATAAGTTTTTAGCCATCTCGGTTCAAAGCTGTTATAATCAAAAGATTCAGGCTCAAGAAACATGTCGTATTCTTCATTCAGTCCCCTGTAATTCTTCATTCTAAGGTCATTTAGCTCCCCTAAAAAATACCATATTCCAAACACAGGAAAATAATAAATGTTTACACCGTCTGAAATTACCCCTTCCTCCCTTTCCAAAAATTTTTTTTGTATTTGTTTCTCTAAATATTCCAAAATCAGTTCCTGACCATCAGATATACTTTTAACGGCACCAACCTCTAGTGCGTTCATAAACCCATTAAGCTCTAGTATTGGCCTCAAAACAAGTATTTTTTCCTTTGCTTCCTTTGATAACAATCTATATAATTGATAAATAAAATCTATTTGTATATCTGAGTGTTCGGGTTTACCTACTAGATGCTCTGATAACCTTTTTGAAATATAACCAGGCTTATAATCTCTAATTAAATTACCAAAGTAAGTTATAATATTTTTATCTTTTGAATACCAGAAACAATGCCCTTCCTTAAGAGTATTAACTTTTTGGATTAAAAAGTCCTCAATAACTGTTATCAATACATCTGGGGGGTTTTGGCTAAGTCGCTTTATCCAAACATATTTGTCCCTTATGTCTAGATCATCATCCGGAAAATGTAGTAAAATGGTATTAAAAATCTTTATAAGCCCTTCTGTAGATATTTTTATATATTTTGCAAAATAAAAAGCAACTTTTGCTTCTTTAATTATTGGCCTATATTCCCCCCATATTCTTACCTTATTATTCGAAAGCAGTTTGTTAGTCTCATCCGCCATACGCAAAAGATAACTTTCAATTTTATCAGTATCTATAAACTTAAAATTTTCGAAATTATATTTTCTCTCTAGATGTTTGATATCATCAACACTAAATGTCTTCGCTACATTTAAAAAATCATAATAACTAATATGAAAATTATCCCGATCAAATCCCATTGAATACCCGACAATATCTAGATCCCGTGTATTATCATAGTTCGCCTTCTCAAATAATAGCAGTAATGAATTTCTAATATATTGTTTGAACGTAAAAAATTCAGAGAACCATAAACAATTTTCATATAAAAATGAAATGTTGTCATTAAGCCGTAGCTCAACTTCAATATCAGCAGTTAGACCGGTTGCATACGATCCCTTACTCATAGTTGAATGAACTCTGTCGGTTAATTCAACCAATCTGACTGTATCATCATGCAGAAACTTATTATCACTGAGGAGCTCTAGTATTGAGTACTTATTTTGAAAGTCATATGGCATACTACTAAAAACATTGTCAATGTTAAAGTTCTTCATTTCTCTATCTATTTGGCTTATAAAGTCCTTTGAAAAAAGATTATTATTATAATCATACCTAGATCTATGCTTGATGGATTGATATAGTCTAAATCTATTAATCTGTGCGAGATAGTGTAGATACCAATCTAACTTATTTATAGAATCTAGAATGACCTCAGAATAGTAATTATAGGCCTCAACCACATTACCTAAATACGCCAAAAAATATGCTTTCTTATATTTATGCTCGAGATTAAATGATGGTGATTTTATAAAATTTTTCATTTCCTCAAAATTATTATGATATACTAAGCTATCTATTTCAAATGGCCTAATGCTAGCACTATTTGAAGAATTGAGCATAGAGGTTATTCCTGTTCTTTCAAAAAACAAATTAATTTCACTTAGTTTTGCTTTTAAACTCGAAGATAAATGGCCGTTATTATCTTTAATTTCAAAATATCTTTCCATATAACCAAATCCATTATTATTATGACAAATAACGCGACCACATACTTCAAAGTGATAGTCATAATCAAATACATATTTGAGATCAAGTTTTCTTAATTTTTTCATTGTAAATAATGGATTTAACTTCAAATATATGAATTCAATAACATCATCGTCACATGAGATTAAACTATTATCTCTCGACTCAATAAGCCGGTTCATAACAGCATCATATCGTTGTAAATATTCCATTTTATCACTTTGAATTAAACTTGCCGCATCTATAATTCGAAGGCCCTTTTTTTCAAAGTATACTTCCTCATTTTCTTCCAGTGGTTCGTATTCAGTACGAATCAGTACTGGTTCCTTATAGCTATCATTTTGCAACTTCTTAACCCAGTTCATTAACATTTTAATATTATAATCACCAAGGCCATACCCAATGAAAACAATAGTATGTGTAGCCATAATAGTTTTCATAAGGTTGCTAATTAAAGGGAAATTCTGTTCATAATTTATATAGTCACTCTCTTTTAAAACTACATTTGCACCCTTAAATCCTCGGCTAAAATCGCCATGTACTTTAAGTAGATACCTAGAAGAAGTGGCTCGTGCAATATCCTCATCTCCACTTATCACACTAAAATATTTTCCTCGCTTACCACATGCCCTTTCTATTAAGTTATCGTAGTTTGTTGTAATGATGTGCACTGGATTTAATGCAATCATTTTGTCATGAATTTGATTTGTCTCTTTCTCTACCGAGAAAACATTCTCTAGAATCCTGTCATAGTCCTTTTCCCCACAGACATCATAAAACATCTGCGGGATTCTCAAGTAATCATCAGATGAATAGCTACCCTCCTTTGTTTTCCCATATAGCTGCTCATAATATCTATTTACTAATTGCCACCACTGTGGGTAGTTAGATAGAGTCGAAAGCCCCGCGCCAACGAAAAAAACTAGCTTACCACTCTTTGAAGCTTCAATAATTTCCTTAACATATCGATTAATTTTGTCCATTGAATTTCACCTCTCTGAAAGACCTTTTATATGGGAGTATATGGTTATTGGTTAGTGTAACCAAGAAAGTTCCCTTCAAATTCTCATACGGAGCGTGTTCTTAAAATGTCGATAAAAGCTGTGCTCTTAAATTTTTGATGGAACTCTTGCTCATATTTTGCCGTTATCATTCAATGCTTTTAGGTCTGTTTATAAGCAATACGATAATCGAGAGTTTACAAATGAGGAATTTTTTGCGGTATTTGGTCCAACAGAAGAGGAGATTGTTGATTCCTACCGCTCCAACAAGCCATCTGTGTCAGACGCCATTCAAGACTACTATTCCTACTATGAACCAGAGCATCATGAATCCCAATGTGAGGAACATTATCCACATATTATTTGCGTTGTCACAGGTAAAAGCAGATGCTTTTTTGACATCTCTACTACTGCATTTCAGTTGGAATCCTATTTTGACGTAACCATCAAAGGTGATGATGTGGTTCATCCTAAGCCTCACCCAAAAGGTATTCATAAAGCACTCAAGCTATCTTTGTAAGTGATAGGAACGCAGTTATTCTTGCTGGAAAAGCTGCCGGATTACGTACATATGCGGTTCAATGGCTGTCTACTTGCCAAAACTTAACCTATGATGTGGAATCAGATGACCTATTTACAAGTGTGGCACACTTTCGCGAGCTTCTTGGAAAAGAGGTCGTTATCCATGAACACTAAGTGGCTCGAATGGGCGAAACAAACCAAAGCAATCGCGCAAATTGGACTCGCATACACACAAAATGAGTATGATATCTAGCGATATGAGGCTTTGCGAGAAATTAGTATCGATATTTTAGCGAACTACACATTTACAAACAAAGTGAAAATTGCCCTTACGTTTGCGAGTGATCTCGGCTATGCAACTACAACAGTAGATACACAGGGCGTAATATTTCGAGATAATAAGATTCTTCTTATTAGTGAGAAAATAGATGGGGCATGGGCACTTGAAGGAGGGACGGATATTGATTTCTCCCCTTCCAAAATCGTAGTAAAAGGGGTTAAAGAAGAATCCGGCTTTGATGTTGTAGCTATCCACTTGCTAGCAATTATGGATAAAAACCATCCTCCTGAGCCTTATCATGTCTACAAGCTGTTTATTTGCTTTGAAATTGTTGGCTGTGAAGCGATAGTAAGCTTAAAACAAGCACCGTTGAGTTTTTGAAGTGGATCGCCTACCAGAGCTGTCACCTGAACGGAATACAGCTGAGCAAATAAAAACGATGTTTGGTTTCTTGAATATCCTGATAAGCCCATTATGTTGGATTAAGACAAATTTATTGTTCTTAATTGAGTTGCCTTAATCACAACATGACCGAATAAGTATATTCCTCTTCGATCATGTTGTGATTATTTAAATCATTCCTAAATAATTATCCTGAAAAATACTCCATTGTTGCATTATAAGCAACATTGTAAATTCTTCTAGCCCGCTTAGGACCTATTTGCTCAGCTCTTTGTAAATCATCCTCATCACCGTTTAATATATCTCCAAGTGTATCGAACCCCACTGATTTGATCTTAATACGCTGATAATCTGATATATCCAAAAAATCTACTGGTATTTCTAGAACTCGTTCTATAACATCATTAAAATTAATTTGTTGCTCTGAAAACTCGGGGATATTATGATAATGCGAGGATTTCATTCCATAATCTGTATATAACTTAACTGATAGCCCTTGGACTAAGTGCTTTGCAATAGTAGTAGGACTCTGAGCAGTACTGAGTATAATTCCAATATTAATTTGATATCTATCAAACACTTCACCTCGAACCCTTGTTCCTTCAGTTTCAATTGAAACTATACCTGAGTACTCCAGTATTCTTATTGCTTGCTTTACTGCTTCTGGTGCATCACGATGTATCGCAAAGTAAATCGTTTGTTGTTTTTTTCCTTCGATAAATCTAGTCTCGTTTTTTTCATTGGTATCCACTAGCACTATCTTTTCAAGGAAATCCCTGCCCCAGTCGACTAATTTTTTATGCCCTTTATAAATTTCACCTAACTTAGTATGCTCGTTCCAAATATTATTCCGATAGAAATCCTTAATAGTACTGTTTACATTTGTACTGTTAAAATTTTTACTACTTGAAAGATGTATACTTTTTAATAGAAGTCTAGGATTTCCTGTAGCTGCATAAATTAAATAATCCAATAACTCTCCATGCTGTTCTAGCTTTTTATATACTTCTTCCTTGGTTTGAGTTCTTATAATATCCCTCATTATTGAAATGAAATCAGGATCATGGAGGTCCCGCTCGACCCTTCTTATTGTAGCATCATGAAATTGTTGAAATGTACCGTATGATGTGATTCCAGGATAAACTGCAGCTTTGCAAGAAATTAAAGAAGATCTCAAGTCTCTAAATAGAGTGAAAAATTCTCTTTGTTGCGAAGGTATAAAATTATGACACGCCTCATCAAACAAGAACACAATTCTATTAATATTTATTTCTTCACAAATATCTTCAATAAGTGCATGGAAGTAATCCAATTCATTTAAAACCTCAATATCTTCTGTTTCTTGGAGAAATATTGATTTAATCTTTTGTCTAAAGTCAAAATTTCTCTTTCTCGAAGAACTCTCTAAAATTTTAATAAATGACTGTAGTTTATTCATTATACTGTTCTCTAAGAGCTCTTCTACATCAAAATATCTTCCGAATATACCTGAGTGTGATATCTGCAATCCTTTTTTTTCAATTTTTCTTTTCATCGCAAATAAAATTTTTGCAATCATCCACTGTTTAAAATACTGCGGATCATCTATAGTCTCTAAGAAAATTGCTTTTTTAAAGCTTATAAAAATACATAACACTCTTTCTTCTTGAAATGCATCATCCATTTCTTTTTCTGCTACTTTAAGTAACATTGTTTTGCCAGTACCACGACTTCCTACCAATAACAAGGGAGCTTTAGTTTTAATAAAATTTATATTTTCCCTATCCATTTTAGATTCTACGTATAACTCTAATAGTTCTTCGTCTTTAATATCTTCTGTTCTAAAAATATAGTCATCAATATTCATTTTCTATAATCAGCTCCATGAACCCCAATTTTCTAAATATATCGTTAGAAGTCTCTAACTGAAATCCATCTAGGTCTCCAAGTTTTTCATTAAATCGTACACTCAATAAAACTATAATAACTTCGACTATTTGTAAGAACATATTGCTCCATTCATTAAATTTTTCCTTACTAAATAAAATTCGGTGTGAATCAGTCGAGTGCATGTAATCATATTTACCATGAACATATTCAGAGCATTCTCTATAGATATTCGAAACTAATTCTATGTATAATTCAAAATTAAACTTATCGTTAAATAAAGAAAGGTACTTTTTTGATAGAACTCCCTTGTCAAAATCTTTTAATCTACTCCATGTTAAATCGAAATTGTTTCTCTTCCACTCTAGAAAATCATAATTATGATCCGTGAAGTAAAAAAATCCAATACCTAGTTCTATTGCACTTCTTAAACTAATGTAAGCATTCCTATACATCCCGTTAGTACTTATATAAATAGAGGAGAGAAGGTCATATCCAATTTCTTTTAGTATCACTTGAGTGGGGGTATCTACTAAGCTTTCTGACCAAAAATCAAGCAAATTCAAATGATTTATCATAGAAGAAATTTTTTCTGAACATTCTTCAACATGCTTTTTAATATTTCGTGACAAATCTTGTGCTGTTGTAATTAATAATAATTCAGCTGTTAAACCACTCATAGTACCTCCCTAAAATTTCCTCAGTTTTAAATTTAATTATAATTGATCAGTCATAAATATAAAATACACGTTTTCTTTTTTCTCATCCTAATAAAATACTACAACGCTAACACAGACTTAGAAACAAGCGCAGTTGAGTTTTTTGATGCCGATCATCTGCTGCCACTATCACTGGAACGGAATACAGCCAAGCAGATTAGAACGATGTTTGAGTTTCTTGAGCATACAGAGAAACCCGTTATTTTAGATTGAAAAGTGGATACCAGCAGAAAGAGAACCAATTACTTAGATATGGGACAATAGCTGTCCTGTGCTCCAAGTGATTGGTTCTCTTCGTTTTAGTGGATCGTAATGCCCGCACTCGCTAATCCAGTAAGGACAGATCCAAAGTTAGCGCCTAGAATGTTAGGAATGACGATTAGGAGCAGCTTATCCCCTGCTACGACAGGGATGCTTTGAGGACTAATCCCACTCGCGTTGTCTCCCGGAGCAACGGTAGTAAAGTTCGGCACCAAGGCTAACGGTGTCCCCGCTGGGTTAAATGTATTGCTGCTAGCCGGAGCCAAGTAGATTTGCATGTTCACCTGCACAGGGCCCGGTAAAGTGCCCTGATTTAAAACAAAGAAGAAACCTGCTAACGAGGTGATCGTTCCTGTTCGAGGTACAACGAAGCTGAAGTTAGGTACATTCGGTAAGCCTAACGTTATGGGCCCACCTGGGGTGACACTTATTTGCGAAGCAACACCAAATGTAAACATCCCTCCATCCACAATCGGATCATCGACACCTGTAATTAGTGAAATGGTATCATCACCGGTACTGTACGGGATGATCGCCCCAATTCCAACAGCTGGAGGTCCAGTGACTCCGGTTGCCCCAGTTGCTCCCGTTGCACCTGTAGCACCTTGAATACCGGTGAGCCCTGTGGCTCCAGTTACACCTGTAACACCCGTAGTACCCGTGGCCCCTGCACTGCCGGTGGCTCCGGTAACCCCCATTCCCGTCGCACCTGTGGCACCTGTCACTCCAATGCCTGTTGCTCCCACGGCTCCGGTAGCACCTGTGGCACCTACTGCTCCTGCTGGGCCTTGAGGCCCTGTAGACCCTTGCGGACCAGGAGGTCCGGCAATTCGTTTTACTTTCACGATCACTTTTTTGCATAGGTTATGCCGTTTTATTTTCACCTTGCGATGAGCATTCTTTTTAAAGGTATTCCGACGCTTTTTGTAATTAAACACCATATCGTCCCTCCTTTTTCGTTTTCCTTACCCATATTTTATTGGGGGAGCAGACGATTCGGTTGGACATCTGTACCTTTCACACATCATTTTTCTGTGTCACTTGTCCATATTTATAGACAAAGGCCGCCCCAATTAGGGCGACCTCATCTGAATAATTTACCTATTTATTGCTTTTTCACAACTGGAATCCACAGCTCATTTTTATTTTCTTCTGGCGGCAAATAACGCTCAATCGCAGGCAAGTTCGCAAGATCATACGAAGATACAGGCAGCCACTCTGTATATAGCCGTTTCCAACTTTCTTGAATGTTTTGTGGTGCCCCAGCTGATTCAAATACAGCCCAAGTTGCCGCTGGAAACTCTAGTTTCACTAAACCCTCAGGAACCTCTTGTTCTGATGCAATCGCCATGACATATTCAAATCCTTCATTTTCACCCCATTGTCCATTTGCGCAAACACCAAGGATGCCACTAATTTGACTCGACTCCTTTTGTATAGACAGAAGCGTTTCAAACAGCCCTTGCTCTTGTGCCTTCACCCACAATTGAGGAACGACCTGAGGTGAATCTTTATGGCGCACATACTCCTTCTGCCCAACAATGGTGAAACTCCCCACTTCTTCCATTCGGTAATCCATAGCGGCTACTCCTTTAATTGAAATTTGAAAAGATAAGCGTGGATAGGCTTTAAGCTGCGTCCCTACACTACGTGCTGCCGTCGGTGTAGTTCCGTGTACTTGCTGAAATGCTCGCGTAAACGCTTCTGGCGAATCGTACCCATACTTAAGCGCAACATCAACCACCTTCTTCTGGCTATTTTGCAGCTCAAAAGCAGCGAGGGTCAGACGGCGGCGTCTTATATATTCCGATAAGGAGACCTCTGTAATGAAGGAGAACATACGTTGAAAATGGTACGTCGAGCAGCATACTATTTTCGCCAACTCTACGTAAGAAATGTCTTCTGTAATATGATTTTCAATGTAGGTGATTGCCTCATTCATTCTCGTGACCCAATCCATCCACATAACCGTCCTTTCGATTATCAATATATCTTGATTTAAGGCCTACAGCCGTGCATTTGATGCACCAAACTGCAAGGATACGTATATTTGAAAATAGGTAACTCACAAATGGAAGTAAGAGATTGATAGCATTATAATCGTAGTATTTATTTCGTTTGTAACGGGAAAATACCTTTATCTACCCCCATACAATGACACATTGAGTTGAAATAAAATGGTGGATAATGAGACAATTACAATCATCCAAGCTGCCTTTGGACGAATCATAGGTAATACAAAATACGAAATAGACATCTTGGGTAAAGGGGACATACGTATGACGGAAACTAACATTAACAACTGGAGAAATGGAGCTGCTGGTCGCAAGTTTATTGCTTCGTTTAGCGGTGGAAAAGATAGCGTCCTAGCATTGTATAAAGCAATGAAAGTCGGAGAGCCATTGGGGCTCATCGTCATGCTAGAAGAGGAAGGGAAACGTTCCCGTTCCCATGGCATGCCGCCCGAACTCATTCATGCACAAGCTGAATCCATTGGCTTGCCTGCCTTTACAGCTGCTGCAAGCTGGGCCGATTATGAGGCCGTCTTTATCGACCTTCTAGAACAAGCGAAGCAGCAAGGTGCTGAAGTGTTGGTAACTGGCGACCTGGATATGCCTGCTCATGGCTGCTGGCAGGATGGCATTACGCAGCGAGTGGGAATGAAGCTCGGCATGCCCCTGTGGGAAATGGACCATCGCGAAGCAGTCGATGAATTTATCCATTTAGGGTTTGTTACAGTTGTCGTGACGGTCAATCTATCGTTGGGGATGACAGAAGACGATCTTGGGCGAACGCTAACACATGAATACGTGAAAGAACTTGAAGCGCGTGGCATCGACCCTTGCGGAGAAGGCGGAGAGTTCCATACGACGGTCATCGATGGGCCTATTTTCAAGCACCCTATTCCTGTTCGTAAATGTGAAATTGTAAGGCATGAAAACTATGCCTTTCTTCCATTAGAGCTGGATGATACGAGCAAAGGAAATGGCTCATAAGCTATAGGAGATTGGAGTATCACCAGTTGAAGTTACACACAACACGCAAGCCATCCCGATTAGGATGGCTTGGATCATTTTTTCGCTAACGATGGCTTCAATTATCTCTGCCTGTACTTCTATATAAGAGTAACTAATGCAACAACTAACACTTACGCAAATAAAAATAAAATTGAACACCATCTTCGGTATTTTCAGCGCCGTACGGTACGTGGTGGAGCTCAAGAATATTTTTAGAAATGGCAAGCCCGAGTCCAGTTCCACCCTGAATCCGTTGACGAGATGAATCCCCCCGATAGAAACGGTCCCACACTTTATCCAACTGAGAAGGCGGAATATGAACCCCTTTGTTCTCAATACTTACTTTTATGAATTCACCCTCTTCGACAGTCAAAATATACAGTTCCTCTCCTTCAGGTGTGTAGCGTATTGCATTTGTCATAAAGTTCGTAATGACCTGCTCAATACGCAGCTGATTCGCTTCAACGGTTACAGGTACAAGCTGCATATGGACAAGCAACTGTTTCTTTTCCATCTCGGGCGAAAGCTGTTCGCATATATAGGCTACGATCGTATCGAGCTGGAACATATCCATCTCCATCTTGTACGTGCCAGATTCAAACTTAGCCAACTCCAACATATCCACGATCATCAAGTCCATTTTATCGACTTCTTTCACCATCGCCTCGAAGTAATGCTCTCGTTTATGCTGGGCAACGCCGTCTCGCAGTATAGAGATGCAGCTTTTCATAATGCTTAGAGGCGTCTTCAATTCATGGGATACGCCAGCAATAAATTCCTTCCTTGTATTCTCCAGCTGCTTCTCCTTCTCAATATCTCGCTGCAACTGCTCAATATAAGAATGCAACGTCTGCGAAAGCTGATTGATATTAGACGACAAGTCACCAATCTCGTCCTTGGATCCGATAGACAATTGTTCGGAGAAGTCCAGATTCGCGATTTTTTCAGTAGTACTACTGATTCGTAAGAGCGGTCTAGCTATTTTTTTGGAATAGTAGAAGGAAACGAGAACGACTAACAGCAGCGCAAGTGCGATAACATATCCATAGTATTCCTCTAGCATCTGCACTGCTTCATCGACCGGTTGTAATGATGCCATTGAGAACAAATAAACCGTTGAACCATCGCTGTTGCGAATCGGTTTAATAAATAGTTTGTACTTCACGTTGTTGTGCACTCTATCTAGCATTTGCATGGAAGCGATGTCCTTATTATCCTTGTCTTGCAATAGGCTCGCTTGAAATTGTTTAATCTGCTCCATAAACAATGTATCGTCGTACATTAGGCTGGATACATTGCTCTCGTCAGGAAGCTTGATCTCCATGATCGTCCCCCACCATACTGCAATCAAACCCTCCATGTGTTGCATTTTAATAAATTTGTCGTCTATCGTTTTTACAATTTGATCGTTCCCCCAATAGTACTCACCTAGCTCCTGCCTAATTCGAATCGGCACATATTTATCCTTATTTGCTGCAACAATTTGAACCTTTGATCCTACTCGCAGAATTGACGTTCCAGCAGCGGCTTCCTCTGTACTGACCAGATTGTAAAGGGGAATACGAGTAACACCATCAAATTCCTTTCCCTCTATAGAAGTATTATGTTGTTTAATTTTTAAATAAAAGTCGTCCGCATTCCGCAAGTTACCATGCCTGTCAAGCGTCGTAATCCATGTATTGTTATCTCGATAGAACTCATGTTCTAACTTTTGTATGGCAGCTATGTTCCCTTTGGCATTTACATAATCGTTCTCAAACACTTGTAGATTAGCTTGAAACTCATCCAGTTTACGACTCTCATAATACTGCTTGAAGAAAAACGATTGTCCTACATAAACCGTTGCTAAAATGAGCATACATAACGCTGTCGTTAGCAAGAATAGCTTCCAGACTACACCGATTCTCATATATTAGCCTCGAATTTGTAACCCATTCGCACAACGGTCTTGATGAGCTTGCCCTTACTACCCAGCTTACCCCGTATGTTTCGAATATGTGTATTTACCGTACGATCATCACCTGAGCTCTCGTACCCCCAGATCTTTGTAATTAATTGCTCTCTAGTAATAACAATCCCTTCATTCACCATCAAATACGACAAAATCTCAAATTCGGTATAGGTGAAGCTGATGCTTGCACCGTCAATCATCACCATCCGTGAAGCATTATCAATACATACATCGCCATGTATCAACGTATCTGCTGACGTTGTAGTTGTTCGAGCTCGACTGTCGAGCAGACGCTTAGCCCGAGCTAACAGAACGGGTGGGCTATAGGGCTTCGTCACATAATCATCCGCCCCTAGTTCAAAGCCCAGCAGCGTATCATCTTCGTCCACCCGTGCAGTTAGCATAATAATGGGAACGTCCGATGTCTTGCGAATGCGTCGACATACTGACCAACCGTCGACTTCTGGCAGCATAATATCTAACACAATCAAGTCCACTTGGTGTTCTTGAAACAAGGCTAAGCCTACCTTGCCATCAGATGCTTCCAACACGTCATAGCCTTCATTTATAAAATAATCTTTTGCAATCTCTCGTAGTATCGGTTCATCTTCCACGATTAGAATGGTCCTTGGCATCATGATAACTCCTAACCCTAGGTTGTGATATCTATATTATACCAGCACACATAGAAGTCATCTCCCTACCACCTGAACTTTGCACTACTTCATCTTGATAGATTCGATCATTTTTTTGGCTAATAGACTCCATTCCTTTTTCATTTCAATGGGACTAGAAACTTGAACTTCCAGATGCCCGCCATGTAAACTTGACCAAGATAGAAGGATATATTTATTCTTAGTCGTTATCTCTTGCACCGCTATATGCTTGCCATCAACTTCCCTGACTTCCTGACCTATTCCCTCAGCGCCTTCATAATTCTGCTCCAGAATACCCTTCATCTTTCTCAAACTTTGTTCAGTTGGCCTAGCCTCTCCCCCGCTTTTTTGCTCCGGATCATGCATAATCGTAATCGTAACTTGATTGGATTCATCATGAAACTTGATTTCCCGGTCGTTGGGAGACTCCGACTTAAAATCTTTGGGAATCAAAATCTCTAGTTGATTAGAAAGTACAGTCTTCCTTTCTAATCGGTCGTCTGTTTGATCAGTGAGCACCTGTTTTTCTTCTAACTTTTCTCCCTTTGTATGATCTGGGATTATTTTAATAACTTTTTTGTCCGTAAACTCATCTGATGACTGTAAACTTTGTTCTTTACTTGACTCTTTATTTGCATTTAGGTTAGATGAAACCTGGGTACAGCCCATGATGGTACTTGCGAATACAATAAACATGAGAAAGGTTGCTATGCGCTTCATCTTCAATCTCCTCTCGTTTCCTATCGTTTATTCGTTAAGATAGGTCGTAACACGGTTCTGGATCAGATTCGCGACTTCTTCCGCCGACTTCTGGCCGCTGAAGTAAGCCACCGCTTCTTCGCTTATAATAGACTGAATCTTGCTATCTTCCTTAATAAAGATGCTGGCGTCAGCTATCATCTGCTTTAAAACTTCCATATTTGCAGCAGTCACGGGTACGTCCTCTCCAGTTAATGAACTAACCTTTCCCTTTTTCACCAACTGAATCATTGCTTTCTCATTAGCCGACTTATTCACTGCAAACCCTTGTTGATCAGACTTAGATTGAAACTGATCAGATAAGAGAAATTTAAGAAACTCCCACGCCTCCGCCTTGACCTTTGAATTGGCATTTATTGCGATGGGGTTAGCTCCTCTAAAAGAAACCCCAGAAGGTTGTTCACTCGTATGAGGCTTGCGATATACCTTTCCTTGCTTGAAGAAACTGACGCTCTCTGTAAAAAAATCGCCTGGTGATAATAGTAAAAGTCGGTAAAAGTAAGCTTCTCCAATACCTACAGGGTCAGTCGTAATGACTTTTTCGTCATACATGGCCTTCACCTGACCCAACATATCAATAAAGAAAGGGGACTGAAACTTGGCGTTCGAAGTGGATGAATCGACCAATTCCGTATAGTTATCCGTGACAAGATAGCCTAACATTTGTTCTGGAGGCGTATTGCCGATCGCATAACGACCATTTTTCTCGTGCAGCTGCTTACCTACTTGTGCAAATTGGCTCCATGTCCAATGCTTATCATCAATTTGGAGCTGCGCAGCCGTGATCGCTTCACTATCTCCGAGCAATGTATCTAGGAAAAATCTCGTCGGCAGCACATAAAGACCGTCATTCATTTTCGCATGTTCAAAAATATTCATATAGTAATGATCTTTATGAAATGATTTATCCTGCTCCATCAATTCTGTAAGATTGACGAGTGCCTTTTTATTTACGTACTTTCCAATCTGAAGCCCAGCAACGTTCAGATCGATTAAGTCCGCACCCTTGCCGGAAAGAATTTGTGTATTTGTTGTTTGCACATACTTTTCGAAATCTGCCTCAGCGTTTCCTCCCTCAGATTTGTACTCTTTAATCTCGATAATTGTATTCGGATGCAAAGCCTCAAACTCAGCCTTTGCTGACTTATAGTAGTCATCCGCCGTATGTACGGAGAGAACCACTTTCTTAGGTCCGCTCTCTTTTGGCTGCTCATCTCCACTTCCACTTGCACATCCTGTAAGCGTAATAGCTAGTATTCCACACATCAACATCAACCATTTTTTCATAAGTAATTGTCTCCTCTCATTATGAAAGCTGCATCATACCTACTCGAATTTTATTGTGGTCTTACTCTACTTCCCTCTACTAATGGCTCCGTACTTTCGACGACAATCTGTTCATTTGGATAAGCACCAGAAAGAATAACGGTTTCGCTGTCATTGGCAGCTCCGACTTCAACCTTTGTCTCTCGGATGTGGTAGGTATTACCCAGAGGTCCTTTGGCTTCCTCTACTACATGTACATAGTGGTGCTTTCCTTCTTTATGAATTGCCTTATTAGAGAGGAGCATGCTGCTTCCTTCCCCAGATGTACGGGTCAAATGTACACGGACTTGTTCACCTGTTCGAACGGTTTTATCCGATACTTTTACAATAAGACGATTCCTAGCCACTGCTTCTAACGGCTGCTGGATATCTGTTTCTACTTCATCTCCAGCTAGGGAGGGAGATGAGGACTCTCTAGCACCCACATGCTCTATCGTTGTGATCGTGCCGTTCAGCGGTCTGGCAGCCCCGCCACCATAGCTTTGCAAATCCAACTTATCCCCCATCTTTAACTCCTCAGTAGCAGCTGCAGGAAGTGAAAGCTCCACCTGATAGCCCAAACTTTCATTCGATAGCCGTACATCGAAACCATCATTGGCCGACGGCGAACCTGTCACAGCATTCAACTGCGTAATAAATCCATCGAACGGTGCCACCATGCTTGAATCCCGCCGGATTTCCTGACTTAGATTTTGTATCTTTCTTTCCTGATTCTCTATTTGCAATTGCGCGAGCTTCATGTCTCGTTTGGAGGTACGTATACTCGCCTCATCATTATTCCTTACCGCTTCGACATAGCCTTCTTGGGGTACTTCCAATTCTAATCTCATCCTTACAAGTGCGGCTTGTTCATCTTGCAGTCGATTGTGAGCATCTGGGTTCTCATATGTGACCAGCGTCTGACCTCTTGTTACTCGATCTCCCTTCTTTATTCTTACATTTTTCACGGTCCATCCCGCAGAGCTTGATAGCTCAACCTCACTTACCGGCCGCAGTGTTCCAATCGCACGAAACTCTTGGACGATCTGCCCTTGTCTGCCAACCTCTGTCCATACTTTAGGCAGATCCAACGTTCTCAGCGTATTGCTGTACAAAGTAAGAATTAGCAGCGCTATCGTACTTCCGATGAGGAGGAGCCGGAGCGTTTTTTTTCTTTTTCGAGTGGAATGTTCCTCTACGCCTGCACTTGCACCTGCATCCATACAATCCCCTCCTTACCCTTTAATACCTGACAGCTGGACACCTTGTACGAAGTAAGACTCCGCATATAGAAATAAGAGAACCATCGGCGACATATACAGCACCGAAGCGGCAAATCCCACTCCTTTCTCTGCTTCCTGAATCCGAGATAAGTACAGGGACAACGGCTGTTTAAAGGCATCTTCGAGAAATATTAATGGCTGTTCGACCATATTCCAGTAGTCAACAAACAGCAGGATGGCGAGAGCCGCAATGCCAGGCTTCATAAGAGGAACGATAATCCGCCAGAAAATATACCAGTGTCCTGCACCATCCATAACAGCCGCCTCCACAAATGCATACGGGATAGCAAGCATGAACTGCCGCATCATAAACACTCCAAACGCTGAAAATATACCTGGTAAAATGATGGCACTCGCACTGTTCCCAATCCCTAACAGGTCGATGATAATGTAGTTGGGTACCAAGGTTACTTGGAAGGGCATCAGCATGGTCATCAAGTAGACAAAGAATAAGGCCTCCCTGCCTCGGAACTTCAGTTTCGAGAAGGCATAAGCGGCCAATGCCCCTACTACGGTCTGCCCTACGACAATCGGAACGACTAGAAATACGGAGTTCCAGAACATATTTAAGAAGAGAGGTGTTTCCAACAACACCTTTTCATACTGCTCGAAGGAAACCCAATCTGGAATTATTTTTAAATTAACAAAAGGATCCGTCGCCCCAGAACCTGCATCGGGCATCTTACCCAGCAGTTCATAATTTTGGCTAATTTCCTTCTCCTTCATGAGCGAATTCGTTAGCTGAAGGCCAATTGGCAGGAGTGTAATCACCGCACATACGATGAGAAAAAGAGACATGATACATTTATACAATACAGTCGGCTTCTTCATCTTCCGCTCTCCTTTACTCTAGGGATCGGCTGAATTTCCGCTCTATTGTTAGCAAACTGGAGACAAGTACTAGAATACATACGACCATAATTACCGCAGCTGCCGTTAACTTCTGCATATCTAACGAGGCAAACATGTTGTTCATATAGTGCTGCAGCATGTAAATGCTATCGTGCGGGTAATCTCCCGCAATTAAGTAGGTTGCTCTGAAAATATGAAACGAGTTAATAATGGAGATGAGGACAACGAAGAACATCGTTGGCGTCAAATATACGATTGTAATATGAAGCAATTTATGCAGCGGCCCGGCACCCTCTATATCAGCCGTCTCATAATAATCCTTAGGAATGCTTTGCAGGCCCGCAAGGAACAAAATTATGTTATAGCCTAGGTTCTTCCACACATACACAAGTGTCAGCACACCGATTGCCCATTCTGACTTCATCCAGTCAATCCTTTCCCAACCAAAGTAAGACATCCAAGCGTTAAGCGACCCGTTCCAATCAAATAGGATCTGCCAGACCATCACAATGGAGGCGACAGGCACGACCAGAGGTAAAACAAAAGCCGTTCGAAGCCACCGCTTCACATAGACATTTCCGTTCAATATGAGAGCTAGCAGCAGCGACAATAAGATGAGTATCGGTACGCTAACAGCCGTGAATTGCAACGTGTTCATGGCTGCTGTGCGAAATGAAGCACTGGCCAGCACACTCTCGTAATTTGCTGCCCCTACAAATTCGCCCCCGATCGTCTGATCCATCAACGAATACAGAATACCTACACCGAGAGGGATTACGTAGAACATCGCAAATCCGACTATACTCGGCGCCAAAAATCCGACAGCTATAAAACCCTGTTTGCGAACCAATCGCCGCAATCGCAGCAGCATGACATTGTACACCTCCTTCGTTCAGGTTGAAATACTCCCCGTTTGTCATGTATCCGTTGTGCGAATACGGAACGAAATAGGATACATTTTTGCAGGCATTATCGTCATTCGTCATTTAACGTTCACGAAAATAATCGATCATACCCTCAACAATCGCCTCCGATGCTTCCTTATGAAAGTCCAATGATCTCATCCGCCTCTCGTCTTTTTCATTTGAAATGTAACCCAGCTCAAGCAGCAGTGCTGGGACTGTATTTTCACGAAGAACATAATAATCACCTACTCTCACTCCACGATCTCTTGTATCAAAGTCCTTTTCCATCAAACGATCATGAACCGCTTGAGCGATCGGTTGATCATGGCTATCTTTATGGTAAGTCGTCATTCCTTCCACATCGTTCGTTGTAAACGCATCGAAATGAATGCTGAGGAAAAGATCAGCCCTTGCTTCTGCAGCTATATCAACACGTTGCTGTAGGTCAACGGTTTCGTCCTGATTTCGCGTTAAAAGGACTGTCGCCCCTGTCTTCTCCAGCAACTCTTGCTCCATTTCTTTTGCCATCTGCAGCGTCACATCTCGCTCAAATGTCCCTAGCTGACCGATGGACCCCGGATGTTTCCCACCATGGCCGGGATCAATGACGATTGTTTTTCCTTCTAGCGGTCGTCCAGATACCGCCATCAATGGCTGCACCTCTACATGTACACGAACCTCTTTGAGGTTGTAGTAGAAGACTAGCCCTAGTACGAGTAAACTCAACACACCTAGCAGTGCTAGTTTGGGGGCCCTTTTCGACTTTTTTGATTTTTTCAATCTATAAATCGGATCATTATTTGTCATATTCGTTCGTTTCGTGTGTCGTCTCATTACCGCTCTACTCCCCTGCCTCTCCACCAGATGACCTTAGTCTACTCACGCTATATGAAGATGAGGTGAAGATGCTATAAAGATGAATCAAAATATATCCTTTTTATTTGGTAGGATACTGAATCTAGAATGGCGAGTATAATAGGAGGAGTATACGGAAGATGAACGGTGAAACTCTGTATGTATAGGTGTATTCCGAATAAAACGTAGAAGAGGTTTAACATGAGCGAGAAGCAGTTTACAGATTATCCATTAAGTGAAGAGATCGTGAGAGCACTAACTAGCTTGGGCTATGAAAAGCCAACAGAAGTACAAACGAAGGTTATTCCTGTTGCATTTGAGCAAAAAGATCTTGTTGTCAAATCACAAACAGGCAGCGGCAAAACTGCCGCTTACGGTATTCCACTGTGCGAGCTAGTGGAGTGGAACGAGAATAAGCCGCAGGCACTGATTTTAACACCAACTCGCGAACTTGCACTACAAGTTAACGAAGACATCATGAACATAGGCCGCTTTAAGCGGATTAAAGCAACAGCCCTGTATGGAAGGCATCCCTTTTATGAGCAAAAGGCGGAGTTGAAGCAGCGCACTCATATCGCGGTGGGTACACCAGGTCGTGTATTCGACCATATTCAGCGTGGCACGTTATCGTTAGAGCGCATTGCCTATCTCGTTATTGATGAAGCTGATGAAATGCTCAATATGGGCTTTATTGAACAAGTTCAAGCGATTATTCAAGAGCTGCCTCGCAACCGAGTTACGATGCTGTTTTCCGCTACGTTCCCTGAGGATGTAGCCAAACTATCGCGCCAGTATATGGACAACCCCGTTGAGATTGAGATTGAAGCGAGTGGTGTCACAACAGCTACGATCGAACATGCTCTTATTCAGGTGAAAGAGGCAGATAAACTAGATGTGCTGCAGGATCTTCTTATTGTTGAGAATCCTGAAAGCTGTATTATTTTCTGCCGTACGCAGGAGCATGTGGATCGGTTGTTCGATGAAATGGATGACCTCGATTATCCATGTGATCGTATTCATGGCGGAATGGAGCAAGAAGAGCGCTTCGAGGTGATGAACGCTTTCCGTAGAGGGCAATTCCGTTACTTGATTGCGACGGATGTAGCTGCCAGAGGAATCGATATCACGAATATCACCCATGTCATTAACTACGATATTCCGTTGGAGAAAGAAAGCTATGTGCATCGCGTGGGGCGCACGGGACGCGCAGGCAACACAGGCAAAGCGATTACTTTCGTCACGCCTAAAGACGGACATCGTCTAGCTGATATTGAAGCGTATATTGGGTTTGCGATTCCGAGAGTAAAAGCCCCTTCCGAAGAAGAGGTAGAGCTGCGTAGAGAACAGTTCGAACAAAACCTGCACATTAGACAAGTTCCGAAGGTTGATAAGCGTGAACTGTTGAACAAGCAAATTATGAAGTTGAACTTTAATGGCGGCAAGAAGAAGAAATTTAGAGCCGTAGACTTTGTGGGGACCATTGCGAAACTTGACGGTGTAACCGCAGACGATATCGGCATTATTACAATTTTTGATCATGTAACCGATGTAGAGATTCTGAACGGCAAAGGGCCGCTTGTGCTTGAAATGATGCAGGATATTACGATAAAGGGGAAACTTTTAAAAGTACGCAAGGGCAAGAAGTAATCCATATCGACCCGCAATAAACATGAAATAAGCTGCCTTCGATAAGCTATATAAGCTATCGAGGCAGCTTTTTACTTTCCTCATTGGCATTTTCACTGACCAAAAGGCGGAGTCTTACCCTTACGCTTTTAGTTTAAACTCGCTGTACCACTTCGGCACCATGAGTTCGAAGTTGTCATGGTCGTCCATACATCTTTGAATTCTCCGCATCATATCATCAAGTTCATCAGCGTTTACCTTCAGTACCCATACAATCGATGCGATCAAGGTCATTGCAAGATACAAGGCATACAATCGCCAGAACTCTTCACCAGGCTCTTCGCCATCACCATGATGATATCCCCGAATTTGCCCTGCTGAAAATGGGAGACTAACCTCCGTGCTGAACAAGCCAATCTTCACAAATTCATGTATCGGATCTCCCCAGTCATCTCGATCGAAATCAATGACGCCTGAGAACTTGTCGTTCTTAATGACCAGATTACGAGGATGAAAATCATCGTGCTGGTACCTGTTAGGTCGATCTTTCATCAAATGAAGATTGCTATCGATAAAGGATAATAACGCTGTATCGTTATGGATGATGACACCGCATTCCGCATACTGCGTTCTATACCATTGGTGTTTTCTAGACATGAGCTCATGCCAAGGCTCCTTATGATCAGGTGCAGTAATCTGATTTATTTTCAGCAGCTCTATGCCTGCTTCAAACCCAATATGAAACTGTTCCATTTCAGTTAATAGCGGCAATTCTTCCGAAGCTTCATTACCTTCCACATATGTAAGGATTGTGTAACCTAGCTCTTGATCAGGTAAGGTGCCAATTTCAATAGGTCTAGTGCATCTCACACCCTGCTCTTCCATCATCTGAAGATGTTTGAATTTGATTTGCTTGTTGTCATTTTCAGTAATGCTATAGGTTCTTAGTATGTACTGCGGGCGTTCATTACTGTCATAGACAATGTACTTCTTATCACTAGAGTATCCTTTATGGATTTGCTCCAGCCTCAAGCTGTTACGAAGGAATGGAATCGATTTGCGCAAAGTTTCAAGTTGTCTCATGATGACACTTCTGGTTATCCTTTCAGCTGTTAATTTTGGTGAACCCCATTTATCGGGCTAATTAACATACCATATTCTTCATATATAGAAAACACATTTTTAACATGTATAGTCATATAGGTTTCCGATTACCGAATGGAGCAATTTACGTCCTTTTTTAATAAAAGAAACCTCCCTGTACAACAATATGATTTGTGTTTGTGAGGATTGAACAAGTTAGGACTTGCGATGGTTTATAATCGCCACATTTCGATCTCACCGAATTGTTTACGAATTGGGGGCTCTATTAATGAAGCATGTAAGGGCAGTTACCGCCTTAATGATTTGCCTGAGCTTATTTTCTGCCTGCTCATACGGAACGGGAACGACTACGAAAACGGGGCAAGGAGCGGCTAACACCACTCGCAGCCAAATGAAAGCTGCTTCACATCATGATAAACGCAACAACGTTGATGGAGATCAGCCTCACAACGGTACTATGCGTGCCAATGCAGTCAAAAAAGTGTTATTTGACAATACACACGGTGAAACAGCCGGACAAGCAGACTGGGTCATCGATGGTGGTTTTTCTGATTTTGCTGATGCTCTTAAAGAAGCAGGTTATACCGTGAATGAGCTGAGGAAGTCTGAACCGATAACAATTAAAGATCTTCAAGACTACGATGTATTCGTGCTCCCTGAACCTAATATTCCATTTAAAAAGAGTGAACAAGAAGCACTCCTTCAATATGTACAAGGAGGCGGCGGTCTGTTCTTTATCGCGGATCATTACAATGCCGACCGCAACAAAAATCGCTGGGATGCCTCCGAAGTATTGAATGGTTACCGTCGTGGTGCTTATGGTAATCCTACAAAAGGAATGGGACAAGAAGAAAGTCAATCTGCAAAGATGGCTGGCGTTACAAGTGAGGACTGGCTAGGCAAAAACTTTGGGGTGCGCTTCCGCTTTAACGCTCTAGGCGATATAGTGACCAATCAGATCGCATTGTCTGAGCAAACATTTGAAGTAACGAAGGATATATCTAAAGTTTCGATGCACGCTGGCAGCACATTAGCCATATTAGATCCGAAAAAGGTAAAAGGGATCGTATATATCGTTCCAAAATGGCGTTTTGCGGTAGATCAAGGCGTTTATGAAGGCGGGGAAGCTGAAGGTCCTTATGCTGCCATTACTAAGCTAGGTGCAGGGAAAGCGGCTTTCATTGGTGACTCCTCTCCAGTTGAAGATGCGACACCTAAATATAAGCATGAAGAGACTGGTGAAACCAAAACAACTCACTCTGGATTCACAGAACGCGGCACAGATAATGGAAAACTACTCGTACAAATCGTAAAATGGTTAGCTGCAAAAGAGTCGTACACCGACTTTACGCAAACCAAAATTCAGCTTGATCAGCCAACCTCATTACTTCCATTCGAACAGCCAGAAAAGTCAACAGAACCCCTCCCTGAACCTTGGGAAAAACCCACTACAGGTTATAAATGGTGGGACAGCGCTACCTTTAAGCCAGGATCTTATAAATAAAGGCAGCTTCAAGACTTACAACAATAGAAATGGAAAGGAGTCTAACCCGTATCTTGGGTAGACTCCTATTTACTATACTCTCACAACTCACACTTCTGGAAATTACGTACTCACCCTTATTTATATTCATTGATCAACTTTATATATTTCTCATACCATATCTTCCACTCATTTGTACGTGATTCAATCACCCTTCCATCTAACAAGGCGTGAATAACATTCAGACATACGTGCCAGCCAGCAAGGTCCTTTGGTGTGTGGTCTGTAATCGTACGAATCGTTTCAAGTAAGACCAATTCACATCCATTGGGTGTTGGATGCAGCTCGAAACGGACACGATCTTCCCCCCAAGTATATTCCAACACAGAATGCGTCTTAAGATCAGTGATCGCAAGCTCCTCGAACGTCCCATCCCCCATATCAAACTTAATAAATCCTCCTGCTCGAAGCTCGTCTACTCGTAACTCGGAGAACCATTGCGCTAATTTTTCATTCTCCGTCAATATAGACCATACTTCCTCAACGGAGTGCTGTAGATGACGCTCGAAACGAGCTAAATGCTCTCCTTCAACTTGTTGCAGAACAGCTAACATAGATATACCTCCTTATATAGCAAGTCTCTATACTGCACCGCCTTATTATGTACGATTTCTATATAAGAACATAGCACCGGAGATTTATGCAGCATGTTAGTCAACTAATCCTTATTTGTATTTACACTTCCACTACTTGTAAAATAGAGTGAATCAAACTTAGAAACACTAGACACAGCCTACCATCGTATCGAGAGGAGAATTGTTGTGGCACAAGTAAAAGTGTACGGATTGCATAGCTTTTTAACACCTGTTCAAGCCCAACTATCTGACATCATCCATTCTTGTATCGTTGATTCATTACAACTGCCCCCTGATAAACGATTCCATCGCTTTTTCCGTATGCAACCCGAAGACTTTATATATCCCTCCGATCGAACGGAAAAGTATACGATCATAGAAATTAGTATGTTCGAAGGGCGTTCCGTTGAAGTAAAGAAAGAACTCATACGTCTGCTATTCGATAGAATCGGCACATTAGGCATAGGGTCAAATGACATTGAAATAACGATTTTTGAAACACAGAAGAGTAGTTGGGGAATAAGAGGATTGCCTGGTGATGAGTTGCAGCTTAACTATAAAGTAAATCTCTAAATGGATGCTGTCGTTTGTATATCGGCACGCAGCGTTATTGAAGGGCCCTGTAATGATGGAGTATGCAAGCCTTTAAAAGTAATAATAGAACAAAGAGGCTGCCCCAACAGCCATGAATAACTGAAAGGTGAGCCTCTTTAAGTTCTGAATCGTCTTCTGAGTAGCTACCCGATTTCGCTTCTTGCAGCTATTATCGGTTGGCTACATCTATGTTTGCTTGCTTATGAACACTGTGCTTTCTGAACAACATCCAGCAAAGGTTTATTCGGGATATAGTGCAGCGATTTAATATGTCGGATTGTACGAGTAGCAGCACGCATGACCATGGAGTGAGTCTCTACGCGATTGCCCGGCAAATAGCGGACTCCCTCTAGAAACTCCCCAGGTGTAATGCCTGTCGCCGCAAAAATAACATCCTCGGTGCCGACCATATCATCCATCGTTAGCACCTTCCGCGGATCATCCATGCCCATCAACTTGCAGCGCTCATAATCCGCAGCATGGGCAGGCATCAAGCGGCCCTGAATCTGACCGCCGAGACACTTGAGTGCAGCAGCCGCAAGCACACCTTCTGGTGCACCGCCTGATCCTACGTACATATCTATGCCTGTTTCAGGGAAGGCAGGTGCCATCGCACCCGCTACATCGCCATCGCTCAACAGTTTGATACGAGCTCCCATACGACGCAGCGTCTGAATCATGTCAGCATGTCGCTCTCGATCAAGAATCATGACGGTTAGTTCTGAAATCGGCTTATTCAAATGCTTTGATGCCTTTTGAAGCGTAACATCGATAGGATCGTCTAATTTTACTTTGTCTACGAGTGCAGGGCCGACAGCCAGCTTCTCCATATAAATATCTGGCGCATGCAGCAAGCAGCCTTTGTTCGCAATGGCGATGACAGATAGCGCATTGTTAAGCCCTTTAGCAACGATCTCGGTGCCTTCCAGAGGATCGACAGCTACATCCACCTCTGGACCATCCATGCTTCCGACCCGCTCACCAATATAGAGCATCGGTGCTTCATCCATTTCCCCTTCGCCAATGACAACGGTTCCTTGGATCGAGACCGAATCAAACATGGCTCGCATTGCTTGTGTCGCTGCATCATCTGCAGCATTTTTGTTGCCTCGACCTGTCCATGGAGCGGAAGCCAATGCTGCCAACTCCGTTACTCGCACAATCTCCAAAGATAATTCGCGCTCCATATCGATGCCCCCATTTTAGTCACGACTCATAATCATGCCTGCGGTTTCTTCAATCGCTTTGCCTGTTACATCAATGACTCGACATTCCAGCTTGTTCATTAACTGCTGGGCATAGTCTAATTCTTCTTGGATTCGGTTCAACTGCGCATATTGCGCGCCTTCAGGCAAACCTAGCCACTTCAAATGCTCGCTGCGAATACGCTGCAGCACAGCTGCATCCATCATCAAACCAACAATCCTGTCGGATGGAATGCGGAATAGTTCCTCCGGCGGCTTTGCTTCTGGTGCGATAGGCAAGTTGGCTACACGCAGCCCTTTATGAGCAAGAATCATACTAAGCGGTGTCTTAGACGTACGTGAAACACCCAGAAGTACGACATCTGCTTCCTCGTAGCCTTTGACATACTTGCCATCATCACAGCGGATAGCAAATTCAATTGCTTCAATACGACGATAATATTCATCGTCAATCTGATACATAAGACCTGGCTGCCGATGAGGGGAATCATGAAACGTATCCACAAAGGCCTGCATCATCGGGCCAAGAATATCGACGGTTCGCACACCTGCACGAACCCCTTCCATTTTCATCGTTTCTCTTAATTCAGGCTGTACCAACGTATAAGCAATAAATCCACCAGCTTCAGCCGCTTCGTCGGCAATACGACGTATATCGTCTTCATGCTTAATTTGACCATACCGAACAATGTTTACTTTTCCATCACCAAACTGCCTTGCCGTCGCCTTCGTCACCGCTTCAGCCGTTTCCCCCGTTGCATCTGAGCAGATGTAGACGACTTGCTTTCGTTGCATTGTCATATGCGAACCCCCATAGTCGTCATATCATTCTGTCCCCGCCATTGACTCCAGCAGATCCGCAAAGATCATTGTCAAATGCTTTCTCGTTAATCTGCCTACCACTTCCGAACGAAGCTCGCCTTTACTGTCTTTAACAGGCTTCACAACAGGAACGCCATCAATATGATGTCGATTCAACGTCCGTGAAGCTTCCAACAAGCTAGCCTCAGGATCTAGCGTAATAATGCTCGCTTGTCGTGTCATCGCTGTCACAATAGGAAGCTGGGCTGCTGTCGTTCCACCAGCAAGGAGGACCTTCAACAAGTCTTTACGTGATACGACTCCTGTAAGTAAATCCTCCTCATCAAGCACGGCAAGACTGCCTACATCCTGCATAAAGATCATAACCGCCGCATCTGAAACGGTCGCCGAGTTGCGCACAACCTGCGGCAAGCTCATCACATCTTTGACCCGCAGATCAAGTACTTGCGCGAATTGCGGCATTTCCCGCTGCAGCTTCTTGCCAGGGAAATAACCGACCTTGGGCTTCGCTTCAACCAAACCGAGCATCGCTAGTATAGCTAAGTCCGACCGTAAAGTCGGTCGCGATACACCAAGCATTTCGGCTAACATTTCCCCTGTAATCGGCGCATTGCGCTGGATTAAGGTCAACAACTCATTTTGTCTCGCTGTTAGTTCGATATAAGCTCCTCCTCCACGCTTTATTTTTCATAGCTAGTCTCTATATAATTTAAATAATTTCATAAATCGTACCATACTTCAATGATTCGTTCATAAATTCATCCATTTATGTAATCTAGGAAGAACCAGATGCCATAAATGGTACATGGGCAAATTGCCTACATACTTACTATTAACCTACAGGGACAGCTGACTTCTCAATAGCATGTGCATAACAGATAAAATCGTACACACGTGAAGCATAGGCCCATTCATTATCGTACCAAGCCATCAGCTTCACCTGATCCCCTCGGCTCATCACGCTCAAGCCGTCTACAATAGCGGATTTATCGTCGCCTATGTAGTCTGACGACACCAAAGGCAGCTCAGTATAGCCGAGTACACTCCCCATTTTCCCTCGCGACTTAATCCGAAAGCTCTCCCTCACCTCATCAGCCGTCGTCTCTCGAGCGAGCTGAACCGTTAGATCGATGAGCGAAACATTTGGTGTAGGCACACGCAGCGAAACACCGTCGATGGCATGAGCGAGATGCGGCAATACTTCCTTCAGTGCCTTCCCTACTCCTGTAGAAGTAGGAATGATAGAGCTCGCACAACCTCTAGCTCTTCTTAAATCTTTATGTGGATTATCTAAATGATTCTGGTCGCTCGTATAAGCGTGCACCGTAGTCATCCAGCCTTGTTTAACGCCATAGTCCGTATCTAATACAGAAAGAACGGGTGCGAGGCAGTTGGTCGTACAGGAAGCTGTCGAAACAAAAGTATGCTGATCTGGATCATAGCTCTCTTCATTAACACCCATTACAATTGTGGCGTCAGCACCTTTGCCTGGGGCAGTAACAAGTACCCGCTTCGCGCCCGCGGCCATATGTTTCTCAGCGCCAGCACGATCGTTGAACTTGCCTGTCGCATCAACGACGAGATCAATACCGTAAGAAGCCCAAGGAAGCTTCTCTGGATTACGCTCCGAAATAACCGGAATGTGGCGCCCATTTACGATCAAACCTTCATCATCTGCATGAACTTCCGCTGCCCATTTACCATGTACCGAATCATACTGCAGCAAATGCGAAAGAGTTGCTGGTGGAGTTGTCGAGTTGATAACTGCTACTTCTAAAGACCCTGATACCATCGTAAGTGCTTTTCTAAGAAACAATCGACCAATTCGGCCCGTACCGCTAACCGCTACACGCATCGAAGATCACTCTTTTCTGTATATTGTACATATAATGTATTATATATTACATCATTAATCAATATATAATCATCATAAATAATTATTTAATGTACATTATTAAGTGAAATATCCGCCCAATATTATGCTTTTACAGTGTAAATTGTATAATGTGACCCTCATTATTGTATACAAAAAGGCCCATATTAGCTGTAAGACGAAGCTAATTGGACCCTTTACAGACCTATCACTATTCCTTATTCCCTTTCTCTCTAGCCTGATCCCACAGTGCTTGCAGCTCTTGCTGCAAAGCTGGCAATACATCATCAACGGACTCACCAGCAACAATCTTATCCAAGGCTGTCTTCATACGCAACTCCACATTTACCTTGAAGTCTTTCGACACACGCTGTTCTTGTATAATCTCCTCGAATCGATCCTGCGCGTTATTTGCCGTAGGGCCTAGCTGTGCCAATGCTTCAATATGTACTCCATCTTTATCTTTCAAGTACGTCACACGAGTAGGTATATCTCCCGCTAACATTTTGGATGTAACCTTTGCTATTTCTGGACTATGAATGAACTTGATAAGCTCCCACGCCTCACGCTTATGCGGTGAGTCTTGATTAATAGCAAACACATCATAAGTGGATACATAAGGAGACTCGTTTGGATAATTAGGGTTAATAGGCATCGTTACGATATTCCATACGAACGGCTTTAACTTCTTATCTGGCCAAGTCCACATATTATCCATCTGGTCGATCATGTAGGTGATATCCATCGTCATTGCTGCCTTGCCATTATAAAATGGATCTTCTGGAGTGGAATAATCAAGTCGCCCGTTCTCTTTCGTGCCCGGCATCCAGATCAACTCACGTTCAATCGCTTTCGCCACAGTTGTGAACAGTTCCCGCCATGCTGGGGTATCAATGACAATCTTCTCCCCGCGTGCATCGAACCATTGCAGATTGGACGTTTGCATCATGATAGATAGGATCTCATAACTATCGCGTTGTCCTGCTGATAATCCATACAGCTTCTCGTTCCCTGAGCCTACCTGATTAAATTTCTCCCCAAGCTCCAACACTTGCTTCCAACTCATCTTGTTCGTAGGCAGCTGGATATTATGCTGCTTAAAGAGATCGACGTTGTAGAACATCACATTGGTGTAGAAGCTTGGTGCCAATCCATAGAGACCACCATCGCCCTTCTCACGCAGCTTAGCGATAAGACCCGGGAGCATATCATCCAAGCTGTAACTCTCTTGTTGAATGATAGGGTCCATATGGTACAGCTTCCCCTGCTCGACTAACTTAGACAGATCGTCCATACTAGTATGAATAATATCCGGACGTTCCTTCTCAATAAATGACACTAGCTTCTGATCGATTTCACTGGGCGTTAATCCGTTACCACCACCATCGTCAAAAATAGATTTCGTACTGACCACTTCGATATCCATATTTGGATATTTAACAGAAAAATAGTTTCCATACTGCTCATGAAAACTTTCCTCATCATAGTACATCACTCGCAGCGTGCCGCTTCCGTCCTCAGCCAGCTCGTCCAATAGCGGCTTTTCCTTCATACAGCCGCTTAACAGAACGATAACCATGCACGCAACAACCCAACTCCACCATTTTCTTCTGCCCAAGTTGCAAACTCCCCTCGATGTCGATGTCTATCGTGCTATCTGGCCCTATCTACTCGTATACGTGTTAGAGCATAAACATTCTCCTCTTAGCTTCAACTATTTCATATATAACTCCGCCATTTTCAATAATTCTTCTTTCGTTGTCTTACCTGAAACCGCATGAATCTCATACACATATTGATATTTAGGATCAGAGTTCTCATCAACCCATGTAAGAGAAGACCCACTCTGCTCAAACTTAATATAAAGGAGCTCTACTCCGTCTACCGTCAATACTTCCTGTTTCATATTGATGTCTTCATCCCAATATGTTGCAGGGATAGAATCACCATCTTTAACGTGTTTTCTAGTCGTAACCTCAATAACCTTGTCTCTGTGCGAGTATGTTGCACTCATATGCATGAGTTGATCAGTGAACGTTAAGGGCATCATGGCATAGTCTTTCTTTGCTTCCTTAGCTTGCTTATGCAACTTATCTGCAATCGCTGCCTCTTCTTTAGGAGTTGGAGGCTTTGATAATACTTCTGGCTGATAGAACACTTCCGCAATTCGAAACGTTAACGTCTCATTCAGGCTCCCAACAATCTGAACCGATTTGTCCTTCATATTTGCTCGAAGATCCGCTACATCGGTAAAAACAAACGGCGTAAACTTCAGGTCCAGCTCTTTATTCGGATTATGAGGGACGACATAGAAGTAGGCCGCTGAACCTTTGGGCAACAGCTCTTGCTTTAACCTCTCACTTGTCCCCGTACGCATACTCTCTTCTTTACTAGGAACTCGAAAATCGGAATCCTTCAACGGTCCGGTCTGATAGACGACTTCACCCTGCTTATTTTTAATAGAATGGTATTCAACCATTGCAACAGCCGTTGATGCTGTCACTAGCAACCCTATTGCAATGAATAAACTTAGTTTTCGTCTCGTCATAAATCGTGCTTTGGGCTGCTGCTCCGCATAGATACGCTTCATTACTTTTTCCGTTACATCGACATCAGGAAGATGTGAATCATGAAAAAGTTTTTTCAAATCTGGATGGTTGTTCAACGTCAACTTCTCCCACTCCCTTCACTTGGGTGTAGTACTTGCGAAATTTCTCAGCTGTACGTCCGTACTTTTTTCGAAGATTCGTACTATTCTGATTCAAAATAAAACTAATCTCCTGATAACTCTTATCCTGAACACAGCGCAAAATTAACAAGTTCCGCTCTTCCATGGATAACTTCGTCATCGCCTTATGTACAAACTCATTAAAGTAGTGGGCTTCAATTTGTTGATCCACCGGTTTATTTTCTTTTTCATCGCGATAAAAGAACGGCAAATACTTCACTAACCTCCGCTTGCGTATCATATCTATACATTGATGGTAAGCAATCTTGTAGATCCAAGCCCCAAATGGGATTTCCTCTTTGTATTTCTCCAAATTGCGGAACGCCTTCAAAAATACCTCTTGCACCATATCTTCGGCTTCCGAATAGTTGCCCAGCATGTGATAACAATATTGAAAAATTGATTTTTGATAACGATGCACGATCTTCTCGAAGCTTTCGATATCACCATTCTGCACATCAGTAATTACCTGACGCAGCTCAGCATCATCCACGCTCTCATCCCCTTTCAATCTGTACAACGAATGAGCTATACCACAATGTGACATTTAATTAGAAAATTTATAATAAATTTTACGCTAGGAATAAAATAAAGAACATGTAGTATCGCAAGTATGACATCGTAGATTTCAATATCGTTTATAAATTGGTACTATTTCTTTAAACATCAATAAGTAAACGAGGTATCCTATGAACGTTATCATCAATGGTGCAGAATATGAATACGTTACACACGTCAAAGCAGATGTTCAGCTTCGATCAAGCTTCTTCCAGCTTGCTAAAGAAACATTTGAGCTTGATTTTGAACCTTGGTATCAGAAGGGCTATTGGGGAGATCGATACATCACGTATACATTGGTTACTAACCATAAGGTTGTCGCCAACGTTTCCGTTAACGTTATCGATACGACATGGCAAGGTCAGAAGCGCCTTTATATTGGAATTGGAACTGTAATGACTGCCAATGAATATCGTCAAAAAGGGTTAAGCGGCTGGTTAATGAACGAAGTACTATGCGAATGGACAGAAAAATGCGATGCGATTTTTTTAATGGCAAACGACAGCGTCGTTGATTTTTATCCTAAGTTCGGATTCGTGAGGGCTGATGAATATCAATATACGATGAACATTCAGCAGTCAAACGCTGCTGCAAAGAAGCTAGATATGACATCAGCACAAGATATTCAACTGCTGCTAAACACGTACAAGTTATCCAATCCTTTTTCTGCTCTCCCTATGGAGAACAATACCGAGCTGCTCATGTTCTGCTGTACAGAATTGTTTCATGAGTTCATCTACTATGTTGAGGAATATGACGCCATCGTCATCGCCGAACATGAAGGTGAGCAGTTGATTTGTTACGATATTTATTCAAGTGGAAATGATGGCCGTGTTGAAGATATTTTAAGTGCAGTTGCTGTGGAACATACGAAGTCGGCTGTGCTTGGCTTTACGCCAAAGCTGACGGAAGGTTGCACAATTGAACCTTTGCATGAAGAAGACACAACACTCTTCGTGCTAGGCAGCAAAGATTATATATTTTCAGGCCATAAGCTTATGATTCCCACCTTAGCTCGAGCATAAAGAAGACATAAAAAAGACCGATCTCGAAGCAAATGCCTCCTGATCGGTCCTTTTGATGGGATAGCTATAACGATAATTCGTCTGCCAACTCCGCTATATTCAGCTAACTTCGCTTATTTCTTCGTCAAGCCCTCATAGATCGTCTTAATGTTCCATTCCATCATCTTGATGTACGTATCGCCATCTTCACCCGGCTTGCCAAGTGAATCGGTAAATACTTTGCCGACGATTGGCGCATCCGTTTCACGCGACACCATTTCCATACTGCGAGGATCGATGCTCGTCTCTACGAATAGAGCTGGGATTTTTCTCTCTCGAATCAAGTCAACAATCGCACTTACTTGATCAGGCGTCCCTTGATTCTCGGAGTTAATTTCCCAAATGTAGCCCGTTTGGAAATCGTATGCTTCACTAAAGTACTTAAACGCACCTTCACTTGTAACGAGCACACGCTGCTCCTTTGGAATCTTGTTATACTGCTTTACCGCATCCTCATGCAGCTTGTTGAGCTTTTCAATATAGTCTTTAGCGTTCTTCTCATACGCCGCCTTGTGCTCAGGATCAACCTTGATCAAAGCATCACGAGCGTTCTCTGCGTATTTGATACCGTTGCGAACATCGAGCCATGCATGCGGGTCTTCTTCGCTTTCTTTTCCTTTTGTCGTCAAATGCTTAGCTGCTACTCCTTCACTAAGACGGAACACAGGCGCATTTTCACCTGACTTGCCCGCTGTTTGCAATAAATTCTCGAACCAAGAGTTGCCCGCTTCCAAATTGAGACCGTTATAGAACACAGCGTCTGCATCCGTTGTTTTTTGTACATCCGCAGGCAATGGATCATATTCATGCGGATTGGAACCGATAGGCGCAAGACTATGTATCTCTACACGATCACCGCCGACATTTTTGACGATGTCATACAGAATCGAATACGTCGTGATGACTTGCAGCTTATCGTTATCCGGCTTTTCCGCTGCTGTCTTATCATTTGTATTACCGCAGGCTGCCAGCATAACCATGGTGAGAAGAAGGACAAATACTAGATTCCACTTTTTCATAACCTATAAACTCCTCTACTATGAAAGTTGAGCCCGCTTTTGGCGTGCCCGTACTGATCTCCACACAATTCCGTGTTTGCGAGAGAACAGAAAAGCTAGCATAAAGAAAGCCGTGGCGACCATAACAATCGTGGCACCAGACGCCAAATTGTAAGTAAAGCTAAAGTACAAGCCGACAATGGAAGATAGCATTCCGAACAATCCAGCCAAGCAAAGCATGACCCACAGCCGATCTGTAAGCAGATACGCCGTTGCCGCAGGCGTGATGAGCATTGCTACAACGAGGATAATGCCTACCGTTTGCAAGGAAGCGACCGTAACGAGCGTCAGCAGCGTCATAAGCAAGTAATGAATAAGCTTATTCGGCAAGCCGTACGCAGCCGCAATCGTTGGATCGAATGAGGTGAGCAACAGCTCTTTGTAAAAAGCATATACCGTAATAAGAACGACAACTCCGATGCCCACCGTTGTCCACATATCAGAGGGACGTACAGCTAGCACATTACCGAACAAAATGTGATACAAATCGGTGCTACTCTTTAACATCGTGACCAGAATGATACCTAGTGCAAAAGCAGACGTGAACAAAATGCCAATCGCCGTATCGTTTTTAATCCGACTATTTTGACTAACAAACCCAATGCCCACAGCCGTCAGGACACCCGTAGCCACCGCACCGATGAAGAAATTAATGCCGAACGCGTAAGAGAGTGCGACTCCAGGCAGTACCGCATGAGAAATGGCATCCCCCATGAGGGACATTCCTCGCAAAATAATAAAGCTGCCAATTACGCCGCAAATGATGCCCACAACTACCGATGTAAACAATGCCTTTTGTAGAAACTCATACTGTTGAACAGCTTGTAAAAAATCGATCATAATGCCACCTCCGCTTCCTGTAGGAATCTAAGTTGATTGGCATACGCTTTGGACATGACCTCTTGATTAAGGACCGCCTCCACATCGCCGTACTTGACGAGTTCCTTGTTCAACAGGAGCAACTGATCGAAGTAGTCTTTCGCTTTGCTCAAGTCATGATGGACGACAACGACCGTCTTCCCTTCCTGCTGCAATTCCTTCAGGATAGTTACAATCGTTTCTTCACTCGATACGTCAATCCCGACAAAAGGCTCGTCTAGCAGCAGCAATTCTGGCTGTTGAACCAATGCACGCGCAAGAAACACACGCTGCTGCTGTCCACCGGACAGCTCCCCGATCTGACGATCTCGGTAGTCTTCGAGTCCAACCTTTCTCAAGCATTCCAGTGCTAGAGCTTTCTCCTTCTTCCTAGGAAATTTGAATAGGCCTAGGCTAGGATAAGTCCCGATCAGGACGGTATCCATCACCGTAATCGGAAACGTCCAATCGATATTGCTGCGCTGTGGAACATAAGCAATTTTCTTTCTCATTTCCTCTGGATCTTTACCGAAGAACCGAACCGATCCTTTATCTTTCGGAAGTAGTCCAAGTAAAGCTTTGACTAACGTGGATTTCCCCGCACCATTCGGACCGATAATCCCCACCATACTGCCTTGCTCGATGGAGAACGATACATCTCGTACAGCTTCATTACCGTGGTAAGAGACATGAAGTTCTTTTACTGTGATAGCCTGTTCCATACCATTTTCTCCTCTCAAAATTTTTAACTGGCATCCGCTCTATACCATAAGTCGAGCACCATCATAACCTGTCTTGCAACGAACTATGTTAATGTGGTTAATGACAAAAGAGTTTGTTTTAGTTAAATAATATGCATAGATTTAAAAATGTTTCCCTTGTACAACAAATTAAACGAAGAGCCACCTTCTGTCAATCCTCTTTTTCCACTTCCTTAGGCTTTTTTGCATACAAAAAAGACACTTGAGCCATTCAGCCCTCGTGTCCGCCATTTAGTAGACAAGCTATATAGACTAGCTATGAAGCTTTACGCTTAACAGGAATCCAAACTTCACATTTGTAGTCAACTTTTTGATCATCAATCCACTCATATTTTTCAATGCAAGGCCCTTCAACTTGCTCGAAGCTAACCGAAGGAAACCATTCTGAGTAGATCCTTCTCCAAACTTCTTTTATACCTGTTCTAGATTGATTGTCCTCCGTCAATTTATCTATACGATCAAATACAGCATAGGTTTGCGCAGAAATGTTCAATACAGAAAAGTCAGTAGGGACTTGAATCCCTTCTGGGACTACTCCACCTACCAAATAACTTCTTCTGCTTTCTTCATCCAAGTCAAAATGATAGCCGTCCAGCAGTGTCTGCAGTGAATTTCCTAACACTTCATTAATTCGATCATGTGTGCCATTGTTCCATACCGCTTCAACAAACATAGGTATTTCCTGATAAGGATCCTGCATAATCCGTTTACTGGTGCCTGCTACGATCATAGCCTGTTCTTCCACGATTCGATAATTCATTTCCATCACTCCCTGAATCTGAATTTGAAAGGAGAGCTTGGGGAAAGTCTTCAGCTTCACATCCGTCTTCTTCGCCTGCGAAGGGGTTACACCGTGCAGCCGCTGAAAGGCTTTCGTAAAAGCTTCCGGACTCTCGTAACCGTACTTAAGCGCGATGTCGATGACTTTGCTGCTTGTTCCTGCGATTTCTTCGGCAGCGATCGTTAATCGGCGATTGCGAATGTATTCGGTCAAGGTAAAGCCAGTTAGGGCGTGGAACATTCTTTGAAAATGGTACTTGGATAATAGCGCCGCCTTCGCAATCTCGTCGATCTCCATTTTGTCCGAAAGATGATCTTCGATATAATCGATCGCTTGCCGAAGCATAAGCAAAGCTTCCACCGTCATCATCTCCTTTCAAAAGTAGTGTAAAGGAAAAAATCGTGCAGTTCCTGTTCGGAGGTGCTTTGATTTGTCCTGAATCTAATTTACAAACAACTCTATTGATCATACTATCAAATAAGTACATAAGCATGTCTTTTTAAATTATGTAATTCATACATTGAGGTGCTAACTATGAGCGAGCAGATCCAAAAATACGAGCATAGAACATCCTCCAATAGACGAGAACATTATTGCCTATCATGCTACTAGTGCAACCTTAGACTGGTCCGATGAACAAGCTGCTGCAGATTATTATTATTTAGTTGGGGAATCAGCGATGTCTGCGGTTCCAAACATGTCTTTGAGAAGAACCGTGCGTACTAGCAAGTTACTCAAGAAATCAAACGCGCCAACTATTAATTAATTTAGCTGATATAAGGGTTACATTCGAGCTTAGAAGCAGAACGTAACCCTATTGTACGAAAACTACCTATGATAACAGCATTTATCGCTTCGCTATGACTGCCGCTGCTTTGCCAACTGCTGCTCCGCGAGACGGATCATTTCACGTACCATCGAGCCGCCAATTTTCCCACCGATTTGTCCTGCCTCTTCTGTCGTTAGCTGGCCATTTGCACCATGCTGCAGCGGTATGCCCAGTTCTTTCGCCACCTCGAATTTCACATCGTCAGGTCGATTCGGATCAACGGCGTAGCCTTCGTTTTTCATTACTTCTGCCTTAAAATCTTGTACCGCCTGCTCGACACCAGGCATTGCATATCTTCGATTCCTTCTTCTTGCCACTATAGTTCACTCCCTGGACGTACCTTTTCCAATAACTTGCCCGACTCTCCCCTATTCATCCCTTGGTGGCACAGGCATATTCTGAAAATGTTTGATCCTAAAGGAATAACACGGATATATAGCGAAATTCTCTGTATGATAAAACAAATAGAAAATAAAACCATCTACAACAATATCGTCGTCCTACTCATTTTTCTATGCATTATGCTCGGTTTACGTTGGGTTTGGTCTGAACTATTTTTCCCTGCTATCGATCACCCTCGTCCTGTTAATGGGGTACTGGATATGCGTGGCTGGGATTTAGAGAAATATGACACGATCCCTTTAGATGGAGAATGGAAGTTCTACCCTGACACCTTTATTTCTTATCAGGACCTATCGTTGACCACAACGAAGCCCCATTCAATCCCAGTACCAGGAGATTGGAGCAGCCTACTGACAAACGAATCAGCGAATTCGTTCGGGTACGGTACTTATCGGCTTCGTATTTTAATCGATCCGTTGGAGGAGCCCATTTCTTTTTGGATGCAGGGCATACAAGCTTCATCTACTGCGGAGATAAATGGTATAGTCGCCGCGCAAGTGGGACAGCCATCCGACCAGGCAAATGAATATGTACCTGAAAGCACCTCCTATACAGCCACTTATTCGGTTAAAGGTGCGGAGGAAATCGAGCTGCTCATTCGCGTAGCTAATTATGATAATCCAAATAACGGTGGGATCGTACGCTCCATTCGGTTTGGATCGCTGGCAGCTCTTGACCATGTACGTTGGTATTCCATTGGATTCCAGCTCGTTTCCTTCATCATTGTCATGCTGCATAGCTTGTATGCAGGTATCATTTATTTGTTCAACAGGCGCGAGCGATTACTGCTGAACTTCGGTTTGTTGACGTTAACCGTAGGAATATCCATTGTCGTTGATCGAGATAATTTGCTTATGTTGTGGGCACCATTTATAAATTATACATGGGCGCTGAAGATTAAGATGATCGCTTATTTATGGCTTTCATTCTTTATTTTAGCGCTGTTCAACTCATTCTTTTTAATTGCACGAAAAAACATGTGGCTACGCATATATACATCGGCTCTTATTGCGTACACCGGGTTTATATGGATATCGAGCGCTTCACTCGTCCATAGCTCAGTAGAATGGGGCATTTATTATGCCTTCTATTTGTTACCGTTAGCTGGTTTTATTTATTTACTTATAGCCAAAATTTCTCCGAAGCAAGATAACGACAAGATTTACTTATTGTTCTCTGCGGCAAGCATACTGTCAGGCGCCATATGGTCGATGATCAATTCAAATATCAATGTTACGGTCGTCTACTACCCAATCGATCTACTTGCAGCACTTACCGGCTTCTCCGCTTACTGGTTTAAACAATATTTCCGTCACACAGAGGAAAATAAAAAGCTGACCGAGCAGCTGCAAAAAGCAGACAAGTTAAAGGACGAATTTCTCGCAAATACATCGCATGAGCTAAGAACACCCTTGCACGGGATTATGAATATCGCTCAGACTGTCGTAACTAAAGAAAAAGCCAACATGAATGAGCGGAGTATTAAAGATATGGAATTGCTGATTACGATTAGTCGGCGCATGTCCTATACACTTAACGACCTCCTCGATGTCGCAAGGCTTCAGGAACATCGTATTGTACTTCAACAGGAGCCATTGCGCATTCAGTCGGTCATTCCCGGTGTTATCGGTATGCTATCTTTTATGACTGAGGGCAAGTCTGTCCAATTAAAGATCGACATTGAGGATTCCGTTCCAAGCGTAATGGCCGATGAGAAAAGGCTCGTACAAATTTTGTACAACCTCATTCATAATGCGCTCAAATTTACAAACGAAGGCACTATCTCTGTTTCTGCTGAAGTTCAAGATGGGCACCTCATCATCCATGTTTCCGATACCGGGATCGGCATGAATAACCAAACACAAGCAAAGGTGTTTCAACGTTATGAACAAGGTGCTGATGGAAAAAATGATGGAAGAGGATTTGGCCTTGGATTAAATATTTGCAAGCAGCTGGTTGAATTGCACGGCAGTACATTGACTGTTCGTTCCGAACTTGGCCAAGGCTCCGTATTCAGCTTTGGTTTGCCGATATCTGTAAATGTTGCGAGCCCATCATCGCTGCATAGTAATCTTCTTCATCAAGTAGTAGTGGAGCCCAATAAAGTAGAATCAAACGGGTTTATGCTGCTGAACCATGCCATTACGGAAATGGCTGCAAATACACTGGTGCCACCGCTATTGAATGACGGCAAACTCAACATTTTGGCCGTCGATGATGATCCGGTTAACTTAAATGTGCTTGTCGGCATCCTCTCCACTGAGCCGTATCACATCACGACTGCACATTCCGCACAAGAGGTGTTGGAATTGCTAGGTACTCAGCAGTGGGATCTGCTTATCGCTGACGTCATGATGCCGCATATGTCAGGTTACGCATTAACACAAAGAGTAAGGGAGCTTTACTCGGTCTCAGAGCTTCCAGTTCTCCTGTTGACTGCACGCAGCCAGCCTGCAGACATTTACACTGGGTTCTTGTCTGGTGCCAATGACTATGTAACCAAGCCTGTAGACGCGCTGGAATTGAAATACCGTATTCGAGCATTGACGATGCTGCGACAGTCCATCCAAGAGCGATTACGGATGGAAGCCGCCTATCTTCAGGCGCAAATTCATCCTCATTTTCTGTTCAATACGTTGAACTCCATTATGGCACTCAGTGATATTGATACAGATAAAATGCGAGATGTAGGCGAAGCATTCGCATCGTATTTACGCATCAGCTTTGACTTTTTAAATACAGGCAAGTTAGTTGATCTTGAATACGAATTAAGACTTATAGAAGCTTATCTGCATATTGAAAAAGCCCGATTTGAAGACAGGTTGTCCATCGTGTGGGAGGTTGAATCGAGAATCAACTTGCAGCTCCCTCCACTCTCGATTCAGCCAATCGTCGAGAATGCCGTTAAGCACGGTGTCCTTAGCCAAGTGAAAGGCGGTACGATTCATATCCGAATAACAAGGCAGGACCATTCCGTCCTTATCGAAATAAAGGATAACGGAAAAGGCATAGAACAAGAGAAAGTTGAATCGCTATTGAACCTAACGATGAAAGGAAAAGGCGGTATTGGCATTACTAATACCAATCGTCGGTTGATTCAAATGTATGGTCAGGGGCTGTCCATTGACAGCAAACTTGGTGAAGGTACAACGGTGTCCTTTGTTATTCCCGATCAACGTGTGAAGCAAGTTGATTGCTGCGGATACCGTCGCAGCCTCGTCCAATAGAACTTTCAGGAGACCCTTAGTATCCATAATCGGTTACAGAATCGACATGATACTAGGGGTATTTCCCCTCCTACCTACGGAGTTGACATTTTATCAGTTGAGTAGTAAAGTGATATCAAGGTTAGCGAAGGGGGATGAAAACGAAATGCGTAATAATACGATAGGATCACTAATCTGGTTACGTTTAATGCGTTTTACGAACCAGAGCAACCAGATGTCGAATGAATTTTTGAAACGATTTGATTTAACGACAGCTCAATTTGATGTATTGATACAAGTTCGCACCTATCAGCCGTTGACGCAAATGGAGTTAGCAGAGAAAGTAACCGTTACACAAGGTGGCATTTCTCGTATGCTCGCCCGTCTTGAGAAGGAAGGCTACATTGTCCGCAAACAAGACTGGAAGACGAAAACGATTAGCCTGACCGATAAAGCAGAAGCGATTATGGAGCAAGTATTGCCAGAGCAGCTGGCGTTCCAATCCTCCTTCTTTGACGATGTATTAAGCGAAGAAGAACAAAAAACACTATATGCGTTAATGTCACGCGTTCATAAACATAGCGAGAAAAAAGAAATCCCGCCTGCGTAGCACGGATTTTTTTTACACCATCACTTGACTAGTCAAGTTAAAATAAGGAGGAACTGTCATGTATACGATACCTGGACACCACCACGTTTCCATGCTAACGAAAACAGCTTCTGTAAACAATCAGTTTTATAAAAATATACTCGGCTTGCGCCGTGTGAAAAAGACGGTTAACCAAGACAATCCGAAGATGTATCATCTCTTTTATGGCGATTTAACAGGCAGTGCGGGAACAGAGCTATCGTTCTTTGAAATGCCGATGGCAGGAAGAACGGTACGCGGCACCAATGCTATCACCCAAATTGGACTGCTCGTTCCATCCTATGAAAGCTTGATATATTGGCGAGGGCGCTTAGAACAATTCAACATCGAGCATAGCGGTATTACCACATATGCCGGACGAGATGCGATTCACTTTGAAGACCCAGATGGCTTGAGATTAATGTTGCTGAATCATGATGGTGGAGACATTCCTCAGTTCTGGTCCGCATGGGGAGACTCACCTGTTGAGGAGCAGTATCGCATTCTAGGACTCGGTACCGTTGAAATGACCGTACGTTACTTGGATCGATTGGCAAACTTGTTGAAAGATACGTTTGGTTACACAGAAGCATCGCGCACAGAAGATGAAGCTATTTACCAGTCCGTAGCTGGTCAAGCATTCGGTGAAATTGTCATTAAGCGATTAGATGGACCTGTTGAGCGAAATGGCAAAGGCAGCGTGCATCATCTAGCGATTCGCGTGAACAACGAAGAAGAACTTCGCTTTTGGGACGAGGCTGTGAAGCAGCGTGGATTCCAATCAACCGGAATTGTCGATCGCTACTACTTTAAAAGCTTATATTTCCGTGAATCAAACGGTATTTTATTTGAAATTGCAACCGACGGCCCTGGATTTACAGTGGATTCAACGGTGGAAGAACTCGGAACGATATTAGATTTGCCGCCATTTTTAGAAGACCGACGGGCAGAAATTGAAACGGCGTTAGCACCCATAGATTGATTGACTTGGATTGACTGATTGAGTAAATAAACCAACAACAAGGGAGAGATTATCCATGAAACAATATCGTATTGAGCCAGATAAAGGTGTAGAAATCGGACTATATTCTATCGGTGAGCATTTGCCTAACCCGCATACAGGAGAATTGATTAGTTCCCAGCAGCGGATTCTTGAGCTAATTGAAGCAAGTAAGCTTGCGGATGAAGCTGGACTAGACGTATTTGCAGTCGGTGAGAGCCACCAAACTCATTTTACAACCCAAGCCCACACCGTCATTCTTGGCGCTATCGCGCAAGCTACGAAAAATATTAAAGTGGCCAGCTCTGCAACTGTATTGAGCACCTCCGATCCGGTTCGTGTGTACGAGGACTTCGCTACGCTTGATCTTATCTCGAATGGCCGAGCTGAAATCGTCGCAGGCCGTGGTTCTCGGGTCGGTGCTTACAGCTTGCTTGGTTACGACGTACGAGATTACGAGGAATTGTTCGAGGAAAAAATGGAGCTGCTCATGAAACTGAACAACGAAGATACGGTGACATGGGAAGGCCAGTTCCGAGCACCATTGAAAAACGCATCTATTTTGCCGCAGCCTATGAATGGCGTCTTGCCAATCTGGCGCGCAGTAGGCGGGCCACCTGCCAGCGCGATCAAAGCTGGACATGCTGGTGTGCCTATGATGCTGACGACACTTGGCGGTCCTGCTATTAACTTCAAGCATTCCGTTGACGCATATCGCGAAGCAGCGAAGAAGGCTGGCTTTAACCCAGCAACACTGCCAATTGCAACGACAGGGCTGCTGTATACGGCAAAAGATTCGCAAGATGCGCTTCGCGAATACTATCCACATATCAATGCGGGTATGCAGGCGTTGAAGGGCGGCGGCTATCCGAAGCAGCAGTTCGCGCAAGCGGTAGACCATCGTGATGCGTTAATGATCGGCAGCCCGCAGCAAATTATTGAGAAAATGTTGTACCAATATGAGCTGTACGGCAACCAACGCTTCTTGGCAGAAATCGACTTTGGTGGCGTGCCATTCGATAAGATTGCCAAAAATATTGAATTGCTCGCAACGGAGATCATACCTGCTGTGAAGAAGCATACAGCCAAAAAATAAGGAGTGATGCTCATGAAAATCGTAGGGATTGCAGGTTCCAACGTAGGAACGAAAACGAGAACAGCGGTAGATGTTACACTCCAGAAAGCTCGTGATAAGTATCCAGACGCAGAAATTACGCTGCTCGACCTAGCCGAATACGATATGGTCTTTAGTGATGGGCGTAATTATACGGACTATGAAGGTGATACGAAGTTCGTAACGGAGACGATTATGGCTGCAGATGCGATTATTATCGGCACACCAACGTTTCAAGCTTCGATTCCAGCAACGTTGAAAAATATATTCGACCTGCTGCCTGTGAATGGATTCCGTGACAAGGTGGTCAGTATACTCGTTACCGCCGGAACAGCACGGCATTATCTTATGGTCGAAATGCAGCTAAAGCCCATTTTGGCGTATATGAAGGCGCACATCGTACCCACGTATGTATTTTTAGAAGACAAAGACTTTCATCGCAAAGAAATCATTAATGATGATATTTTGTTCCGAATTGAACGGCTAGTGGAAGATACGGTACAGCTTACGAACGCCTATGCCAACATTCGCGAAGAGAAGGATGCGGAGTACGATTTTTAAATAAGCGTTTATATAAGATAAGCAACTAGGATTAGAACCACTTGGTTTAAAAGAATTGTGGCAATTATCGATGTTTTTATCACTTACTTTTGAAGAGGGTTCGACTCTTTTGCGCTAGCTATTGCAAGCTGGCCAGAGGGTTGAATCCTTTTCGCATCTGCTTACATGGCCTATGTATTTGATTTTCATAGATCTTTCAGTGTATGTTAGTAATATGGGACATGAAAATAATTCCATCAAATAATGAAGGGACTGGAGGAAGAAATGGAGCAGGAGCCAAAGCAGGATTTAGAAAAAAAAGAAGCAGAGCAGGAACAAGAACAGGTCCAAGCAAGTGAAGCTACAACGGAACAGAAACCCGTTGATTTGCCCAAAAGAACAGACAAGAAAAAACGGAACTATTACCGTATATCCATATATATACTCATCGCGCTTATTCTCGTGGGCGGCTTAAGTTTTATTTTCAAAAAACAAATTGGCCTCTTTCTATTCGATACGATCGCAGCCGGAGATATTAAAGACACACTGGATAGATCGTATGAAGCTATAGGTAATGAACCTGTAAGTCCAGAACCAACCGCACATACCGATCCATTTTCTGTGCTGCTGCTTGGGGTGGATGCACGAGGCGATGAACGCGGTCTCTCTGATTCGATTATTTATTCCGTTGTCCGACCAAAAGATAATAAAATTTTGCTCATTTCGATCCCTAGGGACTCTTATGTCGACCTTATCGGCATGGACGAGATTGGCATGAATGATTTGAAAACGAAAATTAACGCAGCTCATTCTTACGGCGGCCCTAAAATGAGTGTAGCTACTGTCGAGAACTTGTTGCAGACCAAAATTAACTATTATGCATCGGTTCGCTTCAATGGGTTGAAAGATTTTGTAGATGCCTTAGGTGGCGTTAAATTGCCCATAACGGAGGTTATCGAAAACAAGAATCCAGTCCATATGAAGCTTCGAATCGAGCCAAATAAGCCGATTTACAACGGTGAAGATGCCCTTAACTATGTTCGATACCGTGAAGATTCCGATATGAACCGAACGATGAGACAGCGTATTTTCCTAAATGCCGTCATGGATGAAATGCTGACGCTTAAGAATATTACGAAAATACCGGAGTTCATCGATATTGCAGGTGCAAACTTTACGACCAATATGAACGCTGACTTTATCGTATCAATGGCGAAGGAATTCTTTATGAAGGATTCGCTGCCGCCGATCAGCAACTATATGATGCAAGGAAAAGGTGTGCGCACCGACTACTGGTACTATGAACTCCTCCCGGAGGATGTTGAGTATACGAAGCAATTGATCGCTAACTGGATGGACCCGAATATGGCTGTAGAGCAATTAATTGATCCTAAGGTGAAACAAGAAGAGTAGTTGGGATGTCGTTCATAATCGAGGTGCGTAATTGAACAAAAAAATAACGAGCATCACTTTATTGATTGCAGGGGGACTTCCTCTATTCCTATATCCATTTGTCATGATGGATAATATTATGCAGTTGGCAGCCTATCCTTATGTGGAGAAAGGCTTCACGCTTGTACTGACTTACACCTTTATCTTTTTGACCAGTATATATCCGTTAACTTATATCATCTGTTTGGTTATTTATATGATCAGGAGAAATAAGAGCAGGAGCATCATTTTCCCTCTGATTCCTATGTTTCAAATGATGCTGGCCGTGGTTTTTATTTTTACTGCCCATCTGTTTAGAATCTCGTAGGTAGCTGATAAATACATGATATTAAAAGGCTTTTCTTCTACACAAGGAAAAGCCTTTTTATATAGAGCATGAATTTGATAACATGCTGATTCTGCCACGGTTAATTCTATAATAAGTACATTCAGTCCATTTCTACTTAGAGCATGATCAGTAAGTTATATAAAATGAGTAAAAAACAATCGAGATAGATTTAATTCAAATACCTTTCAAAAATACTTATCTTTACATAAGCATAACTATTTTCTAAAACGTGAAAGTTATTAGTAACGGTCCACCTGAATATTCACTATACTTTTACAAGTTCATCTGAATGTGATAAAGATACAGCAAGAGGATCAAGGATGGGGATCCTAGCAGCAGAAAGTGCCACCTTCAGTCCTCTGTCTGAAGTAATAACCGTCAAATCATTACCATATTGTTCTTTGTATGCTATTACCGTTCCTGCGATTAAAGCATCTTGTGATCCAAAATTATATCGATCTGCATAATCTATTAAAAAGTCTTTAGCTGCTGAAATAACATTATTATCTAGTGGAAGAATACTTGCACGTATTGCTCCTGTGTCACCCTGAATATCAGAGGCTAATTTTATTAACTGACGAAATAGTTTATCCTTTATACCCTTTCTACCAGCAGTTAGCCAAGTATGAGTACAGACTCCATCTGAAATTGTTCTCGAACATATCTGTTCTTGTTTTTGTATTCCTCTTCGATCCTTACCTAATACAGAATATATTTCCATAGAAGTTATTTCCGATATGTAAAATTCTATATGACCATTATTAAAAAGCAGTGCCTCCAGATGCTTCCTAGCGTCTGGTGCAGCATTACTGAAAAATAAATGATATGCATTTGTGTCTACTAAGTAAGGAAGAGGCATTAGTTAACTCTCCTTCTTATTAGTATTATCTTCATTATTTTCTAAATGATCCATTAGCTCATGAAATTTATCAAGCGAATATGGCTCTAGTTTCTTCATGATTGTTTCTACAGTTTTAGATAAATCTGCACCTGGACCCTTATTAATATATGCATCTACACCTAAATTAATAAATTTACTCATCATATTATGTTCATTAATATTATTTGTATATACCACTACCACCACATAAGGATCTTTTTCTCGAACTATTTCTAAAACTTCGTCTCCCTTAATCCCTGGTAGAACAATATCTAGTACAATAAGGTCATAGGCACCTTTCCGGAATTTCTCCACAGCTTCCTGTCCATTTTTAATCCATTCAACCTCAACCTTTTTATCCTCTAGTGCCATCTTGAGGTATCTTCCTGTAATTTCTTCATCCTCAACTATTAATACTTTGTTACTCATAACGTATTGCCTCCTTTGGAAGCTCAATAATAAACCTAGCTCCCTTATTAAATTTATAATCCAAAAATATGGTTCCACCTTGATACTTCAATAAATTCCATATAATGAATAACCCGAGACCTTGACCTTGGCCAGTTGGTTTAGTAGTAAAGAAAGGTTCGAATATTTTCCTCCTATTTTCTTGCGAAATCCCCACACCATTATCTTGAAATGAAATTCGAATTTTAGATTCATCAGCTTTTATTCGAATTGAGATTTGTTTTCTCTTTTTATCTGAAGACTGTAATGAGTGAATTGAATTATTCAATAGATTACTAAATATTTGATCGAACATACTTGGATCTCCATAAACCGCAATGTCTGGACTAGGTGGAATATCAACAAAAATACCTTCGGACTCTAGCCGAATAAATTCGGCTTTTATCCTTAACCTAATTCGCTCCATGACATTATATTCAATCATGGTGTTTTTTGCCGTTGTTATAGGCGACAATCTATTTATCAGATCACCCATCCGTTCTGTTTCTAATAATACTGTTTGAAACATTTCGTATATAGTATTTTGATCTAGACTGTCCTGTCCTCTATTCATATAATATTGAATCATAAACCTAATGTTTGTTATTGGTTGGCCAAGTTCATGCGAAATGCCTTGAGTCAAATTTGCTAATGCCTCTAACCTCTTACTGTTCTCAAGTGCAGACCACACACTAGCTTCGGAATCTTTTACAGTATCTCCTTTAGACTTTTTACTATAAGATGATTTACTAAGCATACGCTCAACTCTAAGAACGTCCTCAAAAGTACCGAATCGTAAGTATAAATTTTTTAATGTTCTTAATATAGGTTGGCTTTCTGAAAAACCTTCGATTTTTGCAAGTGCAGACTTTTTAGCAAGGGTGTTGTTAATCTTATCGTAGTAATATACAAGTTCATACAAAATGTTAAAATCAACTCGTTTTTCAATCGTTGGTTCTTTTAGTAGTAATTGATTTGCTAAATTATAGTCATCCATTTTCCTGCATAATCGGAATAAGGAACGTATCATAACAGAGTCTTGCTTTATCTCAATTAGTTCATATGCTATCTTTTGGGCGTTATAGTATTTCTCTAACCTTTCATAGACTGTAATACAATACTTATCAATTTGAATTGTTTCGAAAGTACGCTTACGATCTAGCACCTTGATGTCTAAAATGATTAGTAACTCCTCAGGACTACTGGTTTCAAGTCTTCTCAATTTAGGCACCATTTCTTTGAAATAAACATCTTTAGACATTAAATCGGCAAGTTCTTTCCCTAAGGGACTCAGAAAGTTCTCCAATGGAAATGAGTAATCCAGTAAATTAGACAATTGATAAGCTATATTTATTTTGTTACCATTCAATTTATCAACCAAGTTATCTCTAAATTTTTCATAATATTCACCAGGTACTACTTTAAGAAAACGCTCTACGCTTCTAGCAAAAATCTTGAAATTTCCTTCATCATTATTAATATAGTCATAAGCCTGAGCATATGCTCTCACTGATTTTTCAAATTCACTCACCAGTGAATAGAGCTCCCCCAGCTCTTTTAAATAATAAAATTTAAAAATTGTAAGTGGAGCCGTCTCAATATGTTGTAAGCACTCATGAATTGCACTATGATATTCACCTACATTTCTAAGCTCATCTATACGACTCATAAAGTATTCAAAATCACTTAAAACATCCTTGATAAGGCTCATTACCTCTCCTCCAAATTTATCCTAATTCTTTAACTATACCATAACTCCAGCTAGATTATAATTATCGTCATCGTATACAGTTTTTTAATACCCCACTTCATAACTTCTTATCCTAGCGCTCATTATCTTCTAAGAAACTATTATTAGTCTCCCCAAAATCATGTATTATCTGGTTGCAAATTAATTGTATTCCGATAATTTTCAACTGATACTATTCGAGGTTCTAAAAAACCTATTTTATAGAACGGCCCGAAAAGCCCACACAAAAGTTGTGTGAGCCTTCTATTTAAACAATAATTTTGCCTATCCTATAACCTACGCCTTCACCTTAGCCGCAAATGCCTCATATGGCTTCAGCGTCAGTTGCTTCGCATCTAACTCCGTACGATTGTAGTTGCTCATAATGAGCTCGGAAACTTCATCATTTACAGAGAAGCCATGCTCCTGCTGCGATATATTTGCCGCAACGAGCCATTTCTCACCTTCGTACAAGCGATAGTACGCAAACACATCTTCATGTGTGTTCTGAATCAGTTCAAATTCGCCCCATACAACGATTGGGTTCTCTTGACGAATGTGAATCAAGCGCTGATACGTGTAGAAAATAGAATCTGGATTATCGAGATTCTGCTGTACATTGATCGTCTTGTGATTGTTATTCACATGCAGCCACGGCGTACCTGTCGTAAAGCCACCATTGGCGCTATCATCCCATTGCATTGGCGTACGAGCATTATCGCGTCCTTTTGCATTAATGGAATGGATAATATCCTCAACCGCGTACCCTTTTGCCAAACGATCATGATACATATTTATCGCTTCAATATCTTCTACTTCATCAATGCTGGATACCGGGCAGTTCGTCATCCCGATTTCTTCCCCTTGATAAATATAAGGTGTACCTTTCATCATGTGGAGAAGAATCGCGAACATTTTTGCGCTTTGCTCATGGTACTGTTTATCATTGCCCCATCTGGACACGATGCGCGGCAAGTCATGGTTGTTCCAGAACAAGCTGTTCCATCCTTCGTTACCCAAGGAAACTTGCCACTTCACAAGTACATGTTTCAACTCAGCTACGCTCAAAGGCTTAAGATCCCATTTGTCTTTGCCCTCTTGCTGATCCAGACCAATATGCTCAAATTGGAATACCATAGACATCTCGTTGCGTGCTGGATCGGAATACAGCTTTGCGATTTCTGGAGTCGCTCCCCATGTTTCGCCAACTGTCATAACATCATGCTTGCCAAACGTTTGCTGGTTCATTTCCTGCAAATACTCATGAAGCTTTGGGCCGTTGCCTGTAATCCCCTGATCCGGAATCTTTCCGATGAGATCGATAACATCCATACGGAAACCGCCCACACCTTTATCAAGCCAGAAGTTCATCATGTCATACACTTCTTGACGGACCTTCGGGTTCTCCCAGTTCAAGTCTGGTTGACGCTTGCTGAATAGATGCAGGAAATACTGGCCGCTCGCTTCATCCATCTCCCAAGCAGAACCGCTAAAGATCGAGCCTAGATCATTCGGAACATCCCCATTTACCGGATCACGCCAGATGTAGTAGTCGCGGTACTCGTTGTCTTTGCCCTTTTTCGCTTCAATAAACCATTTATGCTCATCAGATGTATGATTCACGACGAGGTCCATAATGATGCGGATACCTGCTGCGTTTGCCTTGGCAAGCAATTCGTCCATATCTGCCATCGTGCCGAACTCATCCATAATGTCTTGGTAGTCACTGATGTCATAGCCGTTATCATCGTTCGGGGACTTGTAAACGGGTGACAACCAGATTGCCGTAATTCCTAGCAGCTTCAAGTAATCGATTCGATTAATGATCCCTCTTAGATCGCCAATTCCGTCTCCATCGCTATCTTGGAAGCTGCGCGGGTAAATTTGATAAATAACAGCCGTCTGCCACCACTTTACTTCTTTTTCATTCTTAATTGTGTTTGCTACTGTTTCTGTCATTGCGTTCAAATCCTTTCGGCTTAAAATTTGTAGGTTATATGCGTAACGTAAACGTTTACGTAATACTCAAAAAGGATGCCGCTCACATGCATGATGAACAGCGGACTTTAAGAACAACTTCGATTACACTACCGTTTTTACTGATTTACGTACAACTAGCTCATGTGGAATCACTTTGGATTCAATCTTACTTTTATTTTGAATAGCAGCTATTACTTCAAAGCAGCCTTCTCTACCCATGTCATATAAGGGCTGTGCCACTGTAGTCAAAGGAGGAACCGACATATGAGAAACCTTCGAATTATCATAGCCAACTACAGAAATATCGTTCGGTACATGGATCTCATTTTCATAACAAGTCGAAATGATCCCTAACGCAACTTCATCACTCGCACAAAAGACAGCCGTAACCGCTGCCTCATCCTCGATAAATGCCTGCATAGCACTTTTTCCGGATTCAAAGTTAAAGCCACCGGATTTAATCAGATTCAAATCTACCTTTATCCCGTAATCCTGCAAGGCTTGCTTATACCCATTCATTCTTGGCTCACCCGCTATCGGATCATGCGGATTAGCCCCTGCCATGCCAATAGTACGATGGTTATGCTCAATAAGGTACTTAACAGCAGTATATGCAGCACTGTAATCATCGACCTTCATATAAGGCGTATCTTCACGATCGGTCTTGGTTGAAATCAAAATATATGGGATGCCAAGTGAAGTTAGCGATTGTATCGCTGATTCGTGCAGTTCAACAGAAACGATAATAAGTCCGTCTACCCGCCGTTCACCCATCAGATTCATACTTTCATGAATACGAGAACCGTGGCTACCAGCATGCGTCAAAATGACACTATACCCATATTCATAGGAAGTATCCTCAATCCCTTTTATAATGTCGCCATAAAAAGCAGTCGTGACATCCGGCATGATGACACCGATTGTATTCGTTGATTTCTGCACCAAGCTGCGCGCATTTTCATTTTTGCGATATCCTAATTCCTTCGAGACAGCCATCACTTTCTTCTCGGTTTCTTCGTTGTACCCGCCAAGATTGTTAATGACTCTCGAAACAGTCGCGGTGGAGACACCAGCAACTCTTGCAATATCTTTAATGGTAGCTGCCATGCCATGAATCCACCTCTCTTAAGTAAACGTTTACTTATTAATAACAGCCTAATTTATCTCTTTACAAATGTTATTGGTTAAACGTTTACGTAAATTATTTTAGTACGCGATAAGCACTCTGTCAATGTCGCAGCGTGTGCTTGGATTTCTACATTTCCCCGTATATTTCTAATCATGACGTACATAATACTCCGTGAATTGATAATTAGCTTATGAATGCTTTGTTTCAATAAAAATTGAACGTAATGGATATCGACAAAGGAGCTATCGAGCATGCTAGTACATACTTATGATCCCTTTCAAAATCTACTCATTTCCTCTATGGTTGCGGCTATTCCGATCGTACTGTTTCTTTTATGTTTAACCATTTTGAAAATGAAAGGCTTCTATGCGGCTTTACTCAATTTGGTCATTACCTTTTTGATTGCCGTACTCCTCTTTCATTTGCCTGTTATCGAGTCAGTTGCAAGCGTCATTCAAGGAAGCATTCAAGGGATTTGGCCCATCGGCTACATCATTATTATGGCTGTCTGGCTGTACAAAATTTCAGTCGCATCAGGGAAATTTGACGTATTGCGTGCAAGCATTGCAGGGATATCCGAGGATCAGCGCATTCAACTTTTATTAATCGGATTTTGCTTTAACGCTTTTCTTGAAGGTGCTGCTGGCTTCGGTGTGCCTATCGCTATATGCTCCGTGTTATTAGTTGCATTAGGATTCCAACCTCTGCAGGCTGCCATGCTTTGCCTTATCGCGAATGCTGCTTCAGGGGCATTTGGTGCCGTTGGTATTCCGATTACCATTTTGGATACGCTCAGTTTAGAGGGTTCTATTACTGCTATGAATGTCTCTAAGATGACAGCATTGACGCTGCCCTTTATCAATTTCACCATTCCTTTTCTATTGATCCTTATCCTTGATGGGTTCAAAGGGGTAAAAGAAGTGCTGCCAGCTATATTGGTGGTGTCTACTGCCTACACCGCGTCCCAGCTCGTTGTTACGCTATTTTTAGGACCTGAATTGGCCGACATTATCCCATCTCTATTTACAATGGGGACACTCGCTTTGTTTTCAAAAAAGTGGACGCCCAATCATATTTTCAAACTTGGCGATTCTAACGTTGAACGTACAGCACATACAGGGATCGATATTGTTAAAGCATGGTCGCCTTTTTACTTATTAAGCCTGTTCGTCTTAGCTTGGAGCCTGCCATCCTTTAAGCAATTATTTGCTGCAAATGGGCCGCTTGCTTTTACAAAACTGACCTTTCACATCCCAGGGTCTTCGTTAACATCTAGTATTGATCTCATCAGTGCAACGGGAACTGCCATCTTATTGGCATGCTTGATCACCATACTAACGACCAAATCCATCAGTATGCAAACAGGGTTGAAGCTTCTCGCCAAGACGTTGTCTGAATTCTGGATCTCCATTGTCATGATCTGTGCTGTTCTTAGTATTGCGAAACTGATGACGTATGCCGGGTTAACAAGTGCGCTCGGTGAGTCTGTGGCAAAAACGGGGGCTGCGTTTCCACTATTGTCACCTATCCTAGGATGGATTGGCGTATTTATGACAGGGTCAGTCGTCAATAGCAACACCTTATTTGCAGCTATACAATCTACAGCGGCATCCATTGTTGGTACGAATCCAACTTTGCTCGTAACTGCCAACACGACTGGTGGAGTTATGGCCAAGCTTATTTCTCCGCAATCCATTGCTATTGCGACAGCAGCTGTATCTGCCACAGGGGCAGAATCTGGATTGACGAAAATGACGATCCGATACAGCATTGGGCTGCTTGTCTTTGTTTGCTGCTGGACCTTTCTATTGTCACTATGGTTGTAAACTTTACACAGAACACAGAAGAAGCGTTAAAAGACATCTGCTGTCCTTTAACGCTTCTAAGTTTAGACACTACCTTGTTCCATACCTCGAGAGATGAACCTACTCAAATTTACTCAACAGAGCAATAGCTTCTTCATGATCAGGCTCAAGCTCTACTAGCAGTCGCAAGTATTGAACCGCAGCTTCTTCCAGCTCCAACTCAAAGCAGCAAATGGCAAGACAATAGTACACGGTTGATACGATCTCATCATCGTCAGCATCTACGGATAATTCTAAGAAGCGCTTGGAATGTTCATACATTCCCATCTCAAACAAGATCAGCCCAGCATCGAGTGCTAAATCATAACGCTGCTCCATGACATAGTACGATGACCACATAATCTCGATGCCTCTCAAAATATCCTCTAGCTCTTCATCGTTAGCCTCTGACAGCAGACTCGAAATCTGCCTCGCACTCTGAATGAAAAATTCTGCATCATATCCGCCCAAACGCCAGAAACTTAATATAGGCTTCAGCTTCATGCTCTCTATATTGCGATCCACCCATACCTTCAGGCTAAAGAAGTCGTCAGGACCAAAGCGCTCTACAAATCGACGATACGCTAATCTTGCATTCGTATACTCCATCGGCGTATCCAAATTGAAAATGCAGCCCACATTTATATTTTCATAATGGTGTGGAGGGAATAGCGATAACGCTCCTTGCTGTTCAAAAAAGTATTGAAGCGCATGGTAGTTCGCCGTCAAAGAAAAACAGCCATGTAGAACCAATTCGGGTGGATCTGAAAATTCCCAATTATCGAGTAAGTGGTCACCTTTGTCTGCCGTTATTAATAGGAATCCTGCCTGAGACAACTTATTCAAGCGCTCTAAACAAGTCAATCCGGCAACGGGAAATAAAATATGCGAGTCTTCTAATTGTTCCTGATAAACAGCGATAACATTACGATAAGGAAAAGATTGTTGCTCATACTCCGGTGCCCGTCGATGCTCATAATGCAAAGACAATTGCTGCAGTGCTTCGGATGGTGTAAGAGAATCCATATTGGCAGGGCTCTCGACAATGACATCCGCTTCATAAATTTGACCTTCACTTATATAAAGTAACTCTTGTGGAATACCATCGAAAAAGTAATTGGCAACGATAAGTAAAGGTTGTTGCAAATCCCCCGTACGAATCGTTGTACCCGCTACTACGAGGTTCAACTCGGTACCATGAACCGCATCAAATTGTGCAACATCGAGTAATCCCTCGGCAATAAAGGACTGCAGCGCGGGATGTTCCTTCCACGCTAACACGTTGTTCATCGCCAAGTCTGTCATAATATAACGGAAAGGAGGCAAGGATATCCCCGCATAGTCTCTCAACTTACATAATTCATGTAACACATGATAAGCTAGACGACCCGCTCCGGCTCCAAGCTCCACAATTATCACAGGCTCAGAGAGATGTCCCTTACTAGCCCGATCTTGAAGAAATCCAAATATCATCTCCGCATAGGAAGTACCAATCATCGGATTACTCGTTATATATTGTGGAACTTGATCATTATTCCAAGCTTTTGTGCCCAATTCTTCGTAATACATGCGCTGCAAATCCCAAATAGGTGCTTCGCTAAATCGGTAACGCTGCTGTTTATTTTCTGTCATTCACTCATATCTCGTTTCTGCTAGTTATTGACTACATGTAGAATACATTAGTCTTCCTACCTGCAATCATAACCTATTTTACGTGTAATCCCTAATCCTTAGACATCCAACACGCAAGAAAACAGCTAACTCCATTGACGCGGCACTTGTTCTTGCTCCAGTTGTAAGAGCTTCGTTTTCATCTCTAGTCCGCCTCGATAGCCTGTAAGAGAACCATTTTTCCCAATAATACGATGGCAGGGCACTGTGATCAACAAAGGATTGGCACCAATCGCAGCACCAACTGCGCGCACTGCACTTGGCTTCTTAATATAATCCGCAATATGAGTGTACGTCTGGGTTTGCCCATACGGAACTTGGCATAGGGCATCCCATACCGCAAGCTGAAATGGTGTGCCTTGCAAGTCAAATGGGAGGCTGAAGCTATGTCTATCCCCTTGAAGATACTCTATCAGCTCAACTACATATACTTGCATCTTTTCATCATCACGAATGAACGTACTATCAGGATATCGAGCTTGCACCCAAGTAGATAGCTCTTCATACGGTTTGTCTGGTGAACCTACATAACACAGCCCTTTAGTTGTAGCTGCTAAATAAATAGGCCATCCTTCTTCGTTCAACCACGTCCAATACACAGTCTGCTTAGTTTGCACCTTCATATTCCGCCACCTCCTCCGTTTGCTTGGTTCTATTTATCGCGCGGTAATCTGCCGGCGTATAGCCTGTTTTAGCTTTGAACAAGGTTATAAAATACGAAGTATTGGGAATGCCTACTTTTATAGCGATTTCCGAAATCGTTTTATTTGAGCGGTCCAATAGCTGCATAGCTGCAGCGATCCGCGTATGCTGAATATATTCCGCTGGAGCCATCCCTTTCACTCGTTTAAATACACGCTGTAAATGATAAGGGCTACCATGGCACATATCCGCTAATTTCTCTAGCGTCAGCGTTTCACTATAGTTGAGCTCGATACAATGTACAATTTGATCGACCCATTCCTGATCAGGCATCCGCTGACCTGTAGGCTTGCACCGTTTACAAGGACGGAACTGCTCAGAAAGAGCTTGTTCGGCATGTTGAAATACACGTACATTATCCTTTTTAGGAATTCTAGATTTACAAGATGGCCTGCAAAAAATTCCGGTCGTCTTGACCGCATAGAAAAACGTACCATCATAAGACGCATCGTTGCTTATAATCGCCTGCCATTGCTCATCTACTATCAGTTCCTGCTCATCGCTATTCATCATGTTCGATCATCTCCACCTCTAGTATATCTCCGAAAATGGTCTTCTGTACGCATTTCAAAATAGGATCGCAAGATATCGAAACTGTTGCGTGTGATTATATGATACAACTACAGGAGCAGTGATCTTGAATCCAATGGAGGTTCTTGTATGACAAATCGTTGGGATAGCAACAAGCAAGTAATTACACTGCCCGTACCGACAGAATTCAGCTTTTCAGAAAATAGGAACTATCTATCCAACGCCCCGAATGAATGCTTAATACGGATCGAAGAAGGGCGTGTTTACAAGGCGATATCGCTTGAACAAGTACCAATTATTGTTGAGGTAAGTGTAGGATATGAACCGGAGAATGGCCTATTTGTACGACTTCTAGGAAATGATGAGGCATCGTTGTGTGAATCCATGCGAAATGCCGCTGTGCGTTATGTACGTGATTGGTTTGACTTAGACACTGACTTGAAGCCATTTTATCAACTAGCTAAGACGGATAAACTGCTGAATGGCGCGGTAGATTCCTTCTATGGACTTCGTAATATGGGCATTCCTGATTTATTCGAAGCTCTGTGCTGGGGCATTATCGGTCAGCAAATTAATTTGGCCTTTGCCTACACGCTGAAACGACGTTTTGTTGAAGCATTTGGACAGTATGTAGAACATGATGGCGAACGTTATTGGCTCTTTCCTACCCCTGTTGATATTGCGTCGTTGCAAGTAGAAGATATGACGAAGCTTAAAATGAGTACGAAGAAGAGTGAATATTTAATTGGCGTTGCTCAGCTCATGGTAGAAGGAAAGCTGTCTAAAGAGCATCTATTGGACATCGGCGACCATAAAAAAATAGAGAAGCTGCTAGTCCAAATTCGCGGCATTGGGCCATGGACAGCTAATTATGTGCTTATGCGCTGCTTGCGCATTCCTACCGCCTTTCCAATCGATGATGTAGGGCTCCATAATGCCATCAAGTATGTGACTGGGGCTGAGGCAAAGCCGACGAAAGTAGAAATCGGGCAGCTAGCGGAAGGGTGGAAAAATTGGGAGTCCTATGCCACCTTTTATTTATGGAGATTCCTTTACTGATTGTTCTTCTTGCTACCTACTCATTATTTGTCCCCTTGTAAAAATCCGGACCCCCTTATTTCACAAGGGAGTCCGGGTTTTTATTATCTAAGTCACATTTCTAAAACACTTTGCGCATCTCTCTATGCTCTGTTCCAATCTGCTAACCAGCCATTTACTACAAGCGAGAGCCACCGCTGGCATCAATCAACTGGCCAGTTATCCAACGGCTGTCCGATGAAGCAAGGAAAGCTGCAATATCTGCGATATCATCAGGCTCCCCCCAGCGGTTGAAGGCGGAAAGCCCTGCTGCATATTTCTGACCATTTACATCTTGTAGGGTCCCTGCGTTCATCTCTGTATTAATAATACCTGGTTGAATCGCATTTACCGTAATATGACGGCTTCCCAACTGCTTCGCTAACGCCAGCGTAAACGTATCTATCGCGCCCTTAGACATGCTGTATGTGAATACACTTGGCGAGGCCACTCGCGTAACAAAAGATGAAGTGTTGATAATACGCCCTCCGTCTTTGAGCCGTGATAGAGCTTGCTGCGTAACAAACAGCGGTGCTTTCACATTTATACGCATCACCTCGTCGAACGATTCCTCTGTCGCCTCTTCCAGTGTCAATATTTGCCCAATTCCTGCGTTGTTTACTAAAATATCAAAGCCATTTGTACCCGTACGTTCTTGAAGAACTTTATCCCATGCTGAAAATAGATCATGGATCCCATCAAGCGTGCTTAGATCTGCTCCAATCGCGCATGCACTTCCTCCTGCTTGCTCGATCTGATGAACGACTGCCTCTGCATCCTCTCGTCTTCTTCCATAATGCACAGCCACAAATGCACCTTCCTGTGCTAAACGCAGCGCGATATTGCGACCGATTCCACGACTTGCACCCGTGACGAGCGCAACTTTTCCTTTTAATTTGCCCATGTTCTCATCTCCCCTTATCAAATTCATGATTAGTTGTATCACAGGGCACTATTTGAAATGTTGCGCTCTCACTCAGTAGTCTATTCTCTATTTTTCCTTATTTCCTTTTGAATCGCACGCAAAGCCTTCTTGGAACCACGCTCAATATCATGCTGCATCTTTCTCGTCTTAAAATCTACAAACAGTGTGTTCAAATCATATCCTTCTGGATACAGTTCCTGCGCAGGTATCTCTAGCGTTATTCGTCTAGCATTTACTTTTATGAACTCGTTATTATAGAAAACGACTACATTGGAGAACGAATCTCTTCCCTCATAAATGAGTCCGAAATCATCATAATCGAGTAGTTTCACACGGTCGCCTTTTGCAAATTCGATCTGTTTGCCTTCTTTCTCCACAGCAGCAACCTTAGCCTTCCGTATTTTACTTTCATGCACTCGCTCCAAATGATATTCCTTGTTATCCATATACGCTTGAGCTCGTTGCAATACTTTTTCCCGAACATCCATCTTGCGTGAAATCCACAAGGCATTGCTCTCCCCGGACCTGCCTGTAAGAAGTTTATACATCGGCTCCAACGTCTCATGATTGAACTGCATAGCTGCATTCATAAAATCGTCGTGCATTTCCGAATAACGCTTAATTTCACCATAGTGGGTAGTCGCAACCGTCATACAACCCATATGATAAAACTCTTCTAAGATCGAAATGGCTAGCGCAGCTCCTTCATTTGGTTCCGTTCCGCTGCCAATTTCGTCAAAGAGCAAGAGCGTGTTGTTGTTCGCCAACCTCATAATTTCCGAAAGGTTTTTCATATGAGAGGAGAACGTACTTAGTGCATTTTCAATACTTTGATTATCGCCAATATCGATGAAAATGTTATCGAATACAGCAATCTCCGTCTCCTTATCCGCTTGGATATGGAAGCCTGACATGGTCGCTAATGCAGCTAGGCCAATCGTCTTTAGCACAATCGTTTTCCCGCCAGCGTTAGGTCCTGTAATGATAAGACTGCGATACTGCTCCCCAATCTCAAAATTAAGCGGCACAACTTTTCCCGTGAGAAGAGGGTGCTTGCAATTTACAAGCTTTACATAACCGACATCGTTCAGCTTAGGCTCGATACCGTCAATTTGCTTACTGAACTTTGCCTTGGCAAACACCATATCGTATTGGCTAATGAGATCCATATTAATCTTAATTTCATGCATATTTTCCGTAATCAAACCAGATAAAGCGGCTAAAATCTGATATTCCTCTACCGCTTCTTCTGCTCTTAGTCCTGATAGCTCGCCACTTAGCTTGGCTACGTTATGCGGTTCAATAAAGACCGTGGACCCTGTGGAAGAGACTTCAACAATGGTTCCTGGTACATGATTTTTATAAGATGCAATAATCGGGATCGTGTACCGATCGTTTTTCTGGCTAATAAAAAACTCTTGAATATACTTTTTGTACTCACTGTTTTTAAGAAACTTTTGCAGTCGATCTTTAATCTTTTCCTCTGTTGCTTCGATGTTGCTGCGAATTCGCTTCAGTTCTTTGCTAGCAGCAGAATCGACCTTGCTACCTTTAATCGAATTATTGATCTCTTCTTCGATGCTTAGGAACTCGGACATGGAGTTCGCATAAGAGGACAGCACAGGTGCATAGAACTCCTTAGCCAGCATAAATTGTTTAATCTTTCGGCAGCCTCGCAAGAAATCCGATATACTCACTAGCTCAATTGGTGTTAACAGTAAGCCTTTTTCAAGCTTTTCGATACTAAGTTCGATGTTCGTGACTCCTAAAAAAGGAATATGAGCACCCGCATCAAGCAGCGCTCGCGCCTCTGTCGTTTCATTTAGACGCTTTTTGACGACCGTTAAGTTGGAGTTAGGCTGCAACGTATCTAATAATTGCTTCCCTAGTCCGCTTACACAGTACGTTTTTACGTGCTCTTTCAATTCGTTATATTGTAATTTTTCTAGTGTTTGTTTATTCAATGTTGATTCTCCTCACTATGATGGGTTGTGATCATACAAGGAAGATACCTACGATTAGATTTCAATGAACGTAGGTAGTACATATGCCTGAACACAAAAAAGCTGCGGGGATACCCGCAGCTCTGCTTGTATTTATAAGGCATGTGCAAACTGGACAGGTAGAAAAAAACTATCGCTTACGTATAGTCATCTCCCTGCATTATGCACGCATTATAAAGTGTCGTAGGTATCTTCATAGGTCGAAATAAATTCATGACAAAGCTAGGGGTGCTGAAAATAGACCAATCCCCTACTGCCATCGAATTTACTTCATTCAATTTATCCTATTTAGAACCTACCGCACTCACAAAATGCACCTCTTTATAGTTATCAAGATCATTCATTGAAATCTAAATTGCTGACATCATCTTACTATGCAGTCTGGCAAAAGTAAAGGAGCAGCAGCGAGATGGGCTTCCCGAGCTGGTTCGTTACAATGACTAAAAATAGAAAAGAACAAAAAGAGGGATAATTCATTATTAGATAAGGAATATTCAATATGTTTGTATTGCTGAAAAGAAAATGCGAAGAAGTTCAATTTAAAAAATAATCAGAGGGCTGATATAGCCCTCTAGTCAATTGCTGTGACCTTTGCGCTACTTTCTTTGATGAGGTTTACACAGAAAAAGTCTCTAATAGGTCTATATCAATGAGTTCAGTGATGTTTATAGAAAACTAATCAGCTATCATTTTTTTCCTGAACATTACTGGTGCTACAATAAATAAAACTCCAATAAGCAAGAAAAGACCACCGTATAGATTTAATTGAGTATCGTTAGCCGGTATTAATAATCCCAATCGGTAAATAGATTCTCCTCTTGCAGGGAAGGTAAGAATGTCAAAACCTTGATAACAAATGAATAGGCCTAAAAGAAACGAGATTGCGAAAAAAACTCTTTTTTTCAATGTGAACACCTCCTTTTTTGTTACAATTATAACCAAATTATACATCGTGAATGGTAACAAACTTCAAGTCCCTTGAATATGTTCTCCACGTATTCGATTCCTGTAGCCCCTCCAAACCATCTACCCTATATTTTCTTATTCATTTTTTAACTGTGTTCTGCTTACCCCTAGCTGTTTGCTTTATAGTTTGGATTGGACTTACAATCTAAGCAACATTGAATCACATGTAATTTTGTTTCAAAAGGAGTTGGGCTTCTTCTATTCAAAGGGTAAGCCTTTTTCAGCTCGTTCATCAGTAATATGCAGTAATTGCTTCTTCTGATCCCACTTATAACTAATGTCTGTATGGTCTAAAAATAGACGCATAGGCAAAAACATCGCACCATCCTTCAAAATAGAAACCGTGTTCATCTGTATAGGCACGCCGTTAACTTTTGCTTGTGTGGAACCTATAACTAACTCAAATTCACGATCTAACCACTTAACCCACGCCTTTTTGTAGTCTCATCGTATGTGACAGTTCCACCCATCAAGCCTTGAATAGAGCGTAAAGGAATTAATAACCTATATTTGTTATCAATGAAGGGCGGGTATGGTTGCGAATACAGGATGAAATACTTATTGATTTTCAAATGAATGGATTGTGTCTTTAAATGTTGAGTAGCGTTTACTGAAGTTGTACCAATGTTGGAATAAAAAATAGTGTTAAGGAGACTTAAACATATGAGAAACTTAAATTGCCTTCTCATTCAGAAATAACCTCATTTCTTATAAATTTAAGGCTTATAAATTGAGGTAAATCCATTTGAGCGGTTCTTTTAATTCCAGCTACCAAACTAGAGTTGACGGAACGCCTACTAAATACTTAATGAAATAACTTTATAATATTAATAGGAACTAGATAAACATCACTCTCATATTGAACTATTGTCGAACTTGCATCGACTTCAAGAAGTGAAAGATTAGCAATTTTTTGCTTAGAATTATATTTTTCTCCTTCTTTGGAGGTCATAACTATTACTTCTCCAAGCTGGCTATTATTAGATTTATGTTCATTAAGTTTTGTTACTATTGTCAATTTATTGATAATCTCCTCTATTTTTTTAGGATCATCTATTGTAATTTGTTCTTTCTTTACATCATCCACTAATTTAATGGTATCAATATAATCGAAATTAGTGTTGTAAGCAGTATTCATCTTTATCTCAATATCAGACTTCAAAGGAGATGAACTACATCCCATAATTAACAATGCTAACATAAGAACTGAATATCTCATTTTTTTCACAGAGCTATTCCTCCTTCATATTTAAACAATAAAAATCCCCCGATGTAGCCAGGGATTTTTATTGTTTATCATATACTAGCAATAAGATTGATGCCACCAATACACATAAATTGACCACAATGCATAAGGATGAGTATACTCATGTAATTCAGGATTCGGCTCATTTTGTTGTCGCATAACTTTAAAAGTACCATCTTTATTATCAGATAAAACAATTTGATTTCTAAAAACTCCTTGAGAACAATCATTATGCACTACTTCTTTTGTAAAATCTCGTGCTGGATTTGATTCATCTCCACCTCCTGCATACCTTGCAGTTCTATGATATCCACTGTCAATAGCAAATTTCTGACCACCCGCAAGCGATATGCTATCGATTAAAGTTTCTCTTGCTGGACAAGGATCTGGATTCTTCGTTCCACCTACTTTACAACTACTACTCAATAGACTAATCTTCGTTGCTGATAAATGTGTAAAGTAATCATCGAATACTTCATTAAAATCGGAATCAATTTTGACATCATTGAAAGTTCCGCCTCTTAATGTAGCTTTAAGTATCCTATTTTGATTATCTAGTAATTTACTAATCAATCCTATTGCCTCATTACTAATGTTATCCTTCCTAGCTCTTTGGACATCCAGTTCTATCACATTATGATCTTTGTAAATAAAATAAGGGGTTAGCATTTGAAAATAGCGGTCTATTTCTTGTCCACTTAATTTCCTGAATTTCTCTGTCGATATATTAGTAATTTGCGGTGTACTGATGTCAACTCCTTTAGCTAAGACTGATGAACTAACAGAAAGAACTAGAACAAAAACTAACAACAAAAGTGACTTAAACTTCTTCATTTCATTCATCTCCTATAATCGATTTCACAGCCTGCCTTCATCCGGTATTTGCTGCGATTGATGTAGGATGTCGCTATTTTATTTATGAGAGATTTCACCTCCTAACATAATAATGCTTTATCTTCCAGTAATTAAATTTAAGTGAAATGATTTACTTTCAAATTTGTGTAGGATGTGATACTCGGTTAGTAGTCTATCGAGGTCTTGGCTTATGTGGATCATTCGAGCATCTGTCAACAGTAAGCCTTCTTCGTATGCTGCGTGCATTTGTTTTCGTAGGAGTTCAATTTTATCAAGCATAGAAATCACCTTTTTTATACGTTGGTGAGTGAATCTCCCCATTCACTCACCATTGAATCGGTTCCCCACTATTATCATATATTGGGTTTTCAGGTGAACGTGTGAAAGTATGTTGTGGGCAACCTAACACAAAAAAGACACCTAATTATAATAGGCGTCTCTACGTACGTGTGTCATAGTTAATTAATATTAAATCAAAACCTTTATTAAACTAGGATTGACGAGAATAAACCCAACTAAAGCAACTTAGTTGAGAAAACAACTGCAAGCAACTTCGTTTACTTTCAATGTTATTTATACTCGCATATGCATAAGCTCCTTTGATATAGCTGCTTATCGCATGTATAACATCATTAACCTCGGTATAATAATCACCTTTGAGTTTGTAGAATCGAGCAAGTCCTGCTTTTTCTAGAGGCGTCGAATATATTTGCTCGTGAATCCTTCCCTCGTAGGTTAAAAGGAGATTTTTAATTTTATCTATATGATCGTGCTCGAAACAGAATGCCATGTATTCAATAACGATGTGAACAGTAAAAGAGGCGCTACAAAGCTGAAGACATTTTTCGAACTGTTCAACTGCAAGAGCTTTGTTGCCGTTTTTTACATTTAACAAAGCCATGATTAAGCGGTCATTGTCTCCCTCAATGGAAGGGAAGCATTTCTTGTATTCTTCTGCGTATTTTTCAGCAAGAACATATTCGCCAAGGTGATAGTAAGACCCCCGTAAAACATGGGTAACATGCGCTCTTAGCTCATTTGTTCCTTTTGACGCATATTCGTCCTCTAAAAGCGCCTTGGAATGTTGAATACAATCGCTATATTTTCGCAATGAATATGCATGGGCTGCTAAGCGATAGTAAAGGCCGGTACGCTCTTCTGGGGGAAGCTGCTCCGTATATTTTAATACGTAAACACCCGATTCATAGGTAGCTTTTAACTTGCTAAAATCGTTTCGCTCAATGAGGTATTCCTGGTACAAAGAACGCGCTAAAAAGGTCACGACTCCATGTCCTCTGGAATAGCGTATGATGGTTTTAAATAGAGCCAACTTAATATCGGTGTCTTCTAAGTTACAAGTGGATTTAAAAAGTTGTGAAGTGGATTCATAACTGTCTGCTCGTTCAGCCTCAAGAAATTTATTAGCGATCTTAGAAATGAGAGGAATTGATCCTTTTGCTTCAATAGTTTCATTTAGCATGAGAATAAGAAATTCAGGGCTTCGCTCAACATCGATATATAGTGATGTATATTCGTCATAAGGGATGTTTAATGCTTCAGACAGTGCCCGTAACGTCTTAAATTCGGGCTTCTTTACCTCACCATTTTCGATTTTTGAAATAGTTCCTTTATGCACGTTTGACAAACTTGCCAAGTCATTCAGAGATAACTTCGCCTTGATCCTGTGCTGTCTTATTAAATCTCCGAATGTAAGTATCGTAGTTACTACCATCTTACATTCACGTCCTTTACAATTTTTAAAACGTACCGAACACATGAGAAGTTCGTAATGAAGTACATTATGAGGTCTGAAAATTAGAGGGAATTTATGTTTTATTTGATATGTTAGATTATAACTTATCGTTCTATGTTGTCAAATTAATATTAAACACTGTTCGAAAGCAACGCTGACAATTAAAATTTGAACTGTTCCAATCCGGGTATTATCGGTAACTAGAGGGCGATTCATTTTTAAAACTTATACATGCGTCTGCTTCTTTGCTAAAAAATTCATCTTTATGTAAAAACAGATTTTATGCAAAATGTAGAAACCCCTGATCATAAATACTAATGTAATTGTAACTAACTGATTCCACAACTCTGGACTATTTTTACACAAGTTAAAGTATAGCTTATCAGAAATTAAGATTTTTCAGTTGACAATTTACATAAAGATTGTTAGGTCTCCTTCTGTCTTGAGCAGGCTCTTATGATTTGTGGGCAAGTGTGGATTTTTCAATTCCATTGTTGCCTATTACACAATTGCCCATAGACTATGGTAAGTATTCAACAACCTCAATCCCATCGTCAACAGGAGGAGTCACTTTGAAAAAGAAAGCCAAACAAGATCAATTACGCTCTCAAAAAGCGCCCCGCGCCAAAACCAAAAATGTAGAGTATGCCTTTCCCCCCACCTCACAAAAGCATAAATCTGTGAAAGGATTCACCCGAACCGTTCCCGGCTCTTTACTCTTCATCAATTCATTTACTGGCGCTGGGGCTACTGCTCGATTAGACGCCGCTGGTAACTACACATACGTTGGATCACTCTCTGGATTTTCAAGATGGACACATGTCGTTGGAGCACCTAGTGGTGGCATACTCTTCTATGACGCCAATACCGGCAATGGCGCTACAGCGAAGCTCGATGCCGCTGGCAACTATACGTTTGTTGGTTCTCTATCTGGGTTCGGCAATTGGACACACATCACCTCTGCCAATGAGAATGGTCTCCTTTTCTATAATGCCATAACCGGGGCCGGAGCTACCGCTTTGCTTGATGCCAATGGCAAATACACATTCGTTAGCTCGCTCTCTGGGTTCTCCAAATGGACGCATGTCGTTGGAACTCCTAGCGGCGGCATACTCTTCTATGATGCCACCACAGGAAATGGCGCTACCGCTAAACTAGATGCCGCTGGCAATTACACGTATGTTGCTCCTCTATCTGGCTTCGGCAATTGGACACACATCACCTCCGCCAACAAGAACGGCCTTCTCTTTGTTAATACGATCACTGGTGCCGGCGCTACCGCCTTGCTGGATGGCAACGGAAAATACACATTCGTCAGCTCGCTCTCTGGATTTAGCAGTTGGACGCATATTGTTGGAACTCCTAATGGAGGCATCCTGTTCTACAATGGTCTAACGGGCAATGGCGCTACGGCTCGGCTTGATGCGGGAGGCAACTACGCCTACACCGCCCCGCTAACCGGATTCGGAAGCTGGACACACATTGTAGGTGTGTAAGCACTAAAATGAAACCCGTTAGTTTTTACTAACGGGTTTTTAGGTTGCTTTATTCTTTTCTTCTAATTCAATATCATTCAAATGAATGGCTCTCGTATGCTTTGTTGGATTCCAGTTCACGTTCTTCATTGTGATTAAAGACCAAATAAATAAGGGTACATAAGTAAAGTTGAAGAAATATAGGTATACATAGCTTCGGAAGATACTTACTTTATGATTTGAATCGAGAAGCTGTGCGTATCCTACATAGACGAATTGGAACAACAGACATGACATCCAAACTTGCCAAGGAATTAAAGGATGCATATCTGATAAGTTCGTAGCAATAGATACCAACACAAGAATACCTGTCATCGCACTCAAAACAATTTTTCCGGGATTGATGAGATACATAAAACCATCAAATGCTTTCACATCTAGCTTACTAATAAACCGCCAAATCAATCTATGAGAATATTTGAAGCAAACATCCCAGTGACCCCTTGCCCAACGAAGACGTTGGATGCAAGAAGATTTGAAACTTTCTGGCTTCTCATCATACACACGAGCAAAATGACACCATTTAGCAGGTACCCCTTCAAGCAAACACTGTATTGTAAATTCAAGATCCTCCGTCAAGGAACGAGCGGTCCAGCCAATTTTTCGGAATAGAGCTGTGTCTACGCAAAATCCTGTTCCACCAATTGCATTTCCCAAGCCTAATCTGGACTTCGCAAGCTGCCAAGATCGATTCATGAAAATGTAACTTACCGAATAGCCCATGGTCACCCAATTGTCATTCGGATTTTTGGAGTCAAGGTAACACTGAATCAATTTATCTCCGTTCAATAAATGGTTGTTCATTTCTTTTAAGTAGTTCAAAGAAACTAAGTTATCTGCGTCGAAAAAGGCAATCCCGTCAAAATCATTGTCCATCCTATCACCATACTGCTCAATCGCGTATTTGATCCCATATGGTTTTCCTTTTCGCTCTCCTGGCAGATAGGTATGTTCAATAACAGTAGCCCCAAGTTTTCTAGCAATGTCACCTGTGCGATCACTACATCCGTCGGCAATCACACACACTTCATAGAGCTCCTTTGGGTAATCCATTTTATGAAGATTTTCTACAAGATTACCGATCACTGCTTCTTCGTTATGTGCGGGAACCATAATAATAAATCTTTTATATGGTGCATGGTCTTCCTGTCTCTTTGGTTTCCCAAAGCCAAATAGGCTGATAAACAACCAATAAACCCAGAAGAAGAGTAGTAGATATTGAATAAAGGTTAATCCAATACCCAATACATACTCAACACTCATTACTGTTCCACCCTTTTATTTTATTTTCTAAATACGATTCAGTAGTGCGAGAACAACAACCATCTTAGCATAAAGAAGTTAAAAATATCCATTAAAGCTTTGTTTGCATATAACAAGCAAATTGGTAAACAAGCTATTCCTTGCATCCGGGAGCAATCGAATGGTACGTTACATCAGAATACAACGTTTATTCTTCAAACTACGGCCTTAAGATAAGCCACCACCATGATATTTACGTGCATGAACTGCAAGGCTCCACTTAATACTGTCTCCTATAATTTATATTGAAAGGAGGTCCTGTATGGATTGGCTGAATCGTATGCACCTTGCAATGGAGTATATAGAAACACATCTAACCGAGACCATTGATTACGATCAGGTGGCTAAGATCGCCTGTTGTTCAACTTATCATTTTCAACGAATGTTCTCATTCATAACGGATGTACCGCTTTCTGAATATATAAGGCGTAGGCGACTTACTCTTGCCGCCTTTGAGCTTCAGAGGGGAAGCGTTAAGGTTATCGATATGGATTTGAAGTATGGTTACGAATCACCGGAGGCTTTTTCCAGAGCATTCAAAAAAATGCATGGTATTATGCCTGTTTCAGCACGTAATAAGGGTGTGTCACTGAAAGCCTATCCTCGGCTCTCTTTTCATATTTCAATTAAAGGAGATGTGGAGATGGACTATAGAATTGAGGATAAGCAAGCTTTTGAAATGTTTGGCGTTTCAACTACAATTCAGGCTAACGGCGATCATCCGTTTATTGAAGTTCCTGCTTTTTGGAGCAAATGTATTTCTGACGGTACGGTTGCTCGAATTCGAGATGCTGCAGGTTTAGGTGAAAATGGCCAAATTCATGCGGTATTGTACAACCACCAAGGCCATGTGTTTTCGTATATGATTGGATACTTTATGCCTCAAAGCGTTCTTCCAGAAGGATTTGAACAGCTATCGATCCCTCAGCAAACCTTTGCTATCTTCCCAACAGGTCTATATCCCGATGGGCAAAGTAAAATTCAAGAACTATGGAAGCGCATTTGGGCAGAATGGTTTCCGACCTGTAGTTACGAACCTGCAAGTGGCCCCGAGTTAGAAATGACCTACAGTAGAGGCAACAACATGTATGAGATGGAAGTTTGGATACCTGTTACGAAAAAGTTGAATAATGAGCTGACTAATCAAGCAACTCATTGCCTCAATTACGAAAAATAAATGAAAACACCTTCAAAAAAAGCTCCTGTATCCTAAGATAGGGGGCGCTCTTGGAGGTGTTTTGCGTCAATAACTAGTGTGATCTAGTCGCTTATAAGTCCCCCTCAAGAAACTTAAAGAGGTATCCTTCGGGCTGTTCGAAGAATGCAGCGAAGCTGCACAAATCCGCATAGGTCTGATGTTCCACGTCATAACAACCTAATTGACCCTTTTTCTTCGGGTTCCATACCAGCTGCAAACTGGAGTAATTATCAATAGCAGCTGATAGACGCAGCAGCTTTTGCCGACCCACTTTCAACTCAATCGTATCGGTCAAGGTGAAAAAGTCGATATATCTAATCTCATATTCATTTTGAGCTAGCTCAAGGCGCAGCTTGTCCCCCGTAAGGAACTGAACTAAATCGTTGGGCAGTTTATAAGCTCTCAAAGCATACTTTTTGTTCTCTAGTTGATGCAACTCTTCTGGCTCCAACGATTTTAAATATTCAGCCAGATCTTTATTTTTATTGCTGACCGCAATGGTATAGGGGCGCTCGCCATCCTTTTCCGCTAAAGTAACATCTGCGCCGCGTTCAATCAAATATTTTACCATTGATACATTGCCCATTCTTGTTGCAACCGTTAATGGAGTCGCTTGATAAGGATAGACCATATTCGGTTCATTATAGTTAATGTCCACTCCATGGTCGAGCAAATACGATACGGTCTTCAAGTCATGATCGGACACGGCCTGGCGTAATACATCTCCACCATGCTGCTTCATATCCAATCCAAGCTCCTGAATGAGCGGAATGTTTTTCTTTTTGCCATAGTAGGCCTGTGAGTAAGCACCTGACCCTACCTGATTGAGCAGATCGAGCTTGGCACCTTGTGCTGCAACATAACGAATAATATTTTCATTGCAGTAACGAACTGCTCGTAAAAAAGATGGATTCAAATCGACATTCAAGTTCACACCGTGCTCAGTCAATAGTTGTACAACGTCCAGCCTCTCCAATAGTAACGCCACATCCAATGGGCTAAGTATAGTATGCTCGCTAAGTACAATGCCTGCTTCGATATCCCAACCTGCTGCAATAGCAGCCTGCAAGGCCGGAATATTTCCGTTATAGATGTGTTCCGCCATTTCTGGCAGCTCCTCGAATGTCCCGATATCTTTCAGCTTAATCATTCCATAACCACTCCTACCCTTGAAGGTTTAGGAAAAGTATAGAAAACTGTGCAGCAAAATACACGAGGCTTAGGGCCTACAGGGCTGGGCAACTTAGGCAAACACGTATTCAGCCATATTCTAGCTTGCTTCATCTTTCATTCCATTTTATAAAAGGGTAAAATTTGATGGAGAAGGTATGCTTTCATAGGCGTTGAATATTGCTTACAAGTTCAATTCGAAAGGGCGGAGTTCCAGCATGAGTGGTTATGATGTACATATCGGCAAGCTAATCAATGGGAGACGAGCGTTGGAGGGCATAGGGAAATATATGCGCTGTACTCCTGATTTAACGATAGCCGAAATCGACTCAAGTACTGCTATTGATGGCATTGTAGTTAGCGCTAAAGATATAGAAGACGCTTTATATGAATACTGTACAGCTGCGTTAGAAGATTATATCGCAGGGGGAAACAATAGAGACGTTTATACTTTTTCCATTCATACGGATACGTATCATGGTAGCTACATGATATACATCAACAATTTAGAAAGTCTGAACCAAAGCGTAGAGCAGACTCTTAGTCAATCTCTTCAACAGAAAAATCGCCTGAATCATCCAACTCGTGAACAGCTCTATCATGAATATAAATACGCAGAAGCCGACTACTCTTTTATGTATGAAGACATGCCAGAACGGCTTGAAAATTGGCTGAGTGTATTTTGGTGTATCAGCGTAGAAGAACCCCAGCATCTTGAGATTGACCAAAACTATTTGTTCGAGAAAACACTCTTCGACTCCCAACTGTTTTTGATCGCTATTGATGTTATTCAACGTTTGCAGCAAGCGTTTCAGAAGTTGAATCGCACAGATGATTTCATCGCCTACGTATCCGCAGCAGATGGGGTAGGTGGTGATTACCTAACTACGAGCCAATTGATTCGAAAATGTGTCAGTAAGGAACAACTGTATAAGGCAATGCCTGACGTAAAGGAAATGGATGATGCGTTCGAGCAAGCTGTATATGCAGTACAGCAGAAGCCCCTCCCTGAACAGGTTCAGCATTGGGTTGCGGTCGTTGAGAAAGGGGAGTTCGGAAAGAACAGCCCCTATAACTTCTCGAAAACTGACTATGAAGTATATGAGCAGTTAATGGAACTCGGTGAAGCGGCTGTCCCATACATTCAGGAGCATGTAAATGGTGAACTCAAAGAAGGAACCAAATGGATTTTAGAAACGGTACTGCAAGATCAGCCTAAGGGGTAAGATGTCCTACGTATATTTAGCGAGAATGTAACGAGGTCGAGGTATCCTTGAAATTGTTTTTGCTGCTAGTAGCATGGGATACCTCTCTCTATTAGATGCGATTAATTAGGCACGACTCCTATGACCACTAATTATTGTCTCACCCTCAAAAATTCTGAGATCATCGTGTATGCTCTGCATACCTTTCGCATCCTTTTGACAACAGCCATTGCTCCATTAAAGTAAGCAGCTGCTGCGCATCATGATTATAGAAAAGTCCCACCTCTTGCCCATAAGCATAGTTAAACCTTATATAGCCACCCATTTCCTGATAGAACAAGAGACACGTATATTCGTTCTCTACAATTTGATCAGCTGGAAAATCCATTCGACACATAGCAGCTAGTTCCTCTAATGACAGTCGACCCTTGTCCGGTGGCAATCGCAAAAAGAGATGGCTCTGGGCGTTGGACCACGGCTCGTAGTAAATAGCTCCTTCTTGTTCATTTCCATACACTAGACGATAAATTTCATCCAGCACCATTGCGTAAATTCCTTCGTCTTGTAATTCTCTCTCCTGCAAAGTAAGTGCCTTGACTTGCTCATCATGCCTGGGCAGCCAAATTAATTGTTCCGTCTGAGGATGGATCGCGAGAAAATCACCGTCCACCGTTGTGCCGATAGCGACGCACTCTGCGATCTGCTGCTGCGTAATTGGGCTGTCTTCATCGTGCTCCCAAATATCGTACTCAGCAAAAGGCTTAAGCACTTCCGTATCAGGGAATTGAACGTTCATCCACCCTCTGTAAGTGCCTTCTCCAAGCTGTCGTAAAAGATGTAAGTATCCAGACGGAAAAGAGTCACCCTCTTTATACGGGATGGCTTGCATTTTTTCATCTGTTAAAGGCCTTGGCCGAGATACCATATACACGAATACTCCCCCTTTTCCTGAATCAGCATTTCCTTTAACCCTATATTACTAAATAGCAGAAGGGACTAGCATCGGCCTTTTGTATGAAGAATACCACTTTGGGAAACTACTTTAATAAAAACAAAAAAAATCATTTTCACCCACACCTATTTCGATTAGAATTAAAGCTGACTTCATCCTATCGAAATGGAGTGTTTAATATGGACCAATACAAATTTAATGCTGAACGCAATAAGATGATTGTTAATGCAATTGTAGATGGTTATCGTGACTATATTGAGCATCGTAAGGATCGAAAGGTAAAAATGAAAATAAGTTCGGCTTTCTCCTGGACGAAAGGTAATTTTATTGAAAGCAAAATTGCTGAGGAATGTATGGCTCATGGCTTTACATATAAGAAAGCTAAGGCTGGATTGACGTGGGATTATCTCCAATTCATCCATGAAGACTCCAAACTTGTGTTTCTCATTAAAAATGCCGCTTATTTTAACGAAGATTGCTTTTCTCAAGCCAAGCTGCCTAACCATAGCGAAAAGCACGGTCCACGTCGAACCTATCTTCATGAACTCTCTAAAATTAATGGAGATTTAACCTTTTCTCCATCACAGCGCTCATCGAGAATAAGGAAAGAGAGCGAGAGAGTGGAACAACTTGCCTTATGGGTTTCCAATGATCAGGTAAGAATGGATCTGGAGACATTCAAATCGTCTTACACTCAATTCCATATACTCACCTATTCACTTGATGATGCCTATCAAGTGTCGGAGATTATGCACTATTTGCCTAATCCCCATGATAACATCGCTTATCTCGTCGACGATTTGTCAGACTTTATTTTAGGAGCTGAACTGACCGATGAGGAACGCGAATTGATTGCACCAGAAATGAATGAAGATATTATGGACCCAGCAGCCTTCGATATCGGGATATTTGAAGATGAACAACATATTCATAAATAGATGGTTTTAAGAAGTAAGGAGGGAGCAAGCATGTTTATTGGTGAAAACATCACCAATTTGCGAATCATGCACGGATATTCACGAAAGCAGCTCTCTGAAAAGTTAGGTGTTACAGAACAGGCCGTCTGGCAGTACGAGAACGCTTATACATCTCCGAAAATGCAGATCGTGAACGAGTTAAAACAGATTTTTAGTGTGAAAAGTAAATACTTTTACTCAGAGGACATGCTAGCACGGCTTGCAACGCCCGCTAATGTCGACGTCATGAATATTGCCTATCGTTCAAAAGTATTGAATGTGATATCCAAGACACAGACAGAAGCAAAGCATGTTGAGTTTGTAGATACGTTTGTAAACTATATAACGGCCAAAGTCAGTCTCCCGACCCTTAAGATTATTAAATTACGGGATGAGGTCATTGAATATTTAAATCACACAGAGGATGATAGGACTGCTCAGATCTATCATGTTGCTCATTTAGCGCGTCAGCGACTCGATTTGGGACAATCCAATAACGATGATCTCATGTTCCTAATCGAAAAGAGCGGTGTGTTCATTTTTGAAAAGGCAATTGGTGAAGAGATAGATGCCTATAGTCTTTGGACACGTAATGATCGAGCGTATATTATTTTAGGCAATATGAAACGTTCTGCGGTTCGGAGAAACTTTGATATCGCACATGAATTAGGGCATCTGCTGCTCCATTATCGTCTAGAATTTACGAATCTTGACCGAAAAGAGCACAAACAGATCGAAAATGAAGCCCATTTATTTGCTGGAGCATTATTGTTGCCAGAAGATGAATTCTCATTGGATATGCAGGATATTTCCTATATAACCAATCCCGATGATTACTTGGATTTGAAGAAGAAATGGAAAACTTCCCTGCAAGTAATGGGGTATAGGGCAGCTCATCTTGGAATTATGAGCGCAAAAGATCATCGGAATTTTTATGCGGCATTGCATCGAAAAGATTATTTGAAAATGGAGCCGCTCGATGAAGCAATCCCGATCCAAAAGCCGATGAAAATGAAGTCCATTATTGATTTCGTTTCAAAAAAAGGCCTAGTGGATGTAACGCACATGATCGAAAACGATTGGAAAGCGGAAGTACCCTTCTTTCATCATATGACAGGGATTAATTCTGACTTTTTCCATAAGTATATGACGAGAACTTTAGACTTCGGCATCGATAATGTGACGAAGATTCCAGAACGTAATTCTGGTGATAGCATGTAAGTAAGACAGCTCTAGGCATGGCATGCAAAGTTGTTAGAGTTGTATTCCGGTCAAGTTGTAAGGCCATCCCTTAGGGATGGCCTTACTTTAAAAGCTTAACTCTTCAATATAAAGAGGCTACCTATCATAGGCAGCCTCTTTTTGAATGCTCGCTAACGATAAATACGATTAGCGGGTGTAATTGGGCAGGTTTTTTGCTTATTTCAATGAAAGTGGCACCTTTAAGCAGTACTTTGTGTGGTGATGGCATTCTTCTCCCGGCTACATTGATCTCATGAAGTTCAATTTTAACGAGGAGCGTGCTTAGGATGACACAACAACAAAACCCAACAAGACAACTAATAGGACAATCATGGATTAGGAAAGTTTTAATGGTGAATGGCGTTTCTTCCGGTGGGACTGCTCTGCTGCTCCTTTTATTTCCCGGGTTCGTTGGCGAACTTACCGGTCTGGATAATCAGGCGGCCCTGATGGGGGCTGGCGCTTACCTACTCCTTGTCGTAGCTTTTACATTTATAATAGCGAGCAGAAAAATCGTTGCTCCTAAAGCCGTGCTTACTTTATCCGTAATTGATTTCCTTTGGGTTGTCAAAGGCGTCGTACTGCTGGGAGCAAGCAGTCCCTTCCTAACAGCTATCGGTACAGCTGCGGTCATTTTTATTACTGTGGTCGTCGGCGTATTCGCGGTGCTTGAGGCGGTTTATTACAACCACAACCGCTCTTATGACAATGCAAGGTAGCAATAGATGTTGAGGGAAATTTAGAGCCTAATAGAGCTTATCGACATGAAACCGTTATAATAACAGGAGCTTCGAACCAACTTATATATTATCGCTTTTTCATATTTCGCATTGTTGATAAAATCAGTAATAAGGCTGCTCATCCTAAGCAGCCTTATTATCCATTAATGTAGGGATAACCAGCTTACTGTGACAGTCAATCGTTAGGCACCCAATTCCTACAGTTATCTGCCATCAGTTGCATCTCTTTGAACAACATACCTGCATGATAGCCATCACACACAGCATGGTGAAGCTGCACAGACAGAGGTAACAGCATTTTTTCACCTTGCTTATCGTATTTTCCCATCGTAAATATAGGCTGAAGATAACTGCCATCCGTATAAATGTTCAAGTTAAAGCCCGTAAAATGAACCCACGGAATGCTGGAAATCGGAAAGGTAGCTGGCGGCTCATTAGGCTTAGCGATTAATCCTTTACGACTGCCAAACTTCTCTACATCATCCAGATAACCTTGATAGAACTCGCCAAAATCTTTACTCCAAGCAGTCCAAATCGTTGAAAATGTCTTATCATCATCATGAAAAATAGTAAAGCTGGGCGACAAACTCTCCCAATATCCCAGCTGACCTTCGGCATTCAAACAGATGCGAAATTCGCGATGTCGGTTTACCATAGTCGTTATCATATAGATTAATGCTGGATACAGCTTAATACTTTTGTTCTTAACTTCTGCATGCAAGCCACTAATATCAAGATTAGCTGTCATACTGAACGTACATCTGACATTGTGGAAATAGTGCTCAAAATAAGGTTGTCGGCTCCAATCATCAACATTCAATGGTTTAAATATCATCGTTATACCCTCCTAAAATCATTTTGCGCTCTGATTTAGGAGGCTTGATCCACCGACTTAACCATATCCTCATCACGATCCTGATCATATTTTTAACACCTATTAATTATATTCTATTCAATCCATCTAATCAGCACTTAACCAACACTATCGGCAGATTCAGTTCCATTAACGGTCGCCACAGAGGCTATTCTGCTTACAATTGCTCATATTGAAATGTAACGGATGTCAGAGAGCCTATTTATCAGAAAAGCGTTGAAATTTATGACTTTTGCTAAAATAAGCTCTCGTAGAACCGTTAGCTTATTATGAAGTGATATTTTGTGAAAATAACGTCAGTGGCAACCGTTAGAGGACCTTTAGAGTAACCATACGCTACTACAGCGACTTCACGCAAATTGCCCACCGTATATCGCAACTCAGAGCTGACGAGGGAACTTATTCACGTTTGGTCGCAACTTATTTCTTTGCTTCATAGTACAAAATAAATCAAAGTAAGATCGCAAACCATAAGAAAGTGAAACAACTACAGTCAGCATTAAGCTTATACTGAACCTATGTCGGCAGAACGCTCCATGAAATTATTTACGTTTTTCACTTTCACACGCTAAGGATGAGAGACATGTACACGATCAGCAGATTTTCGCAGCTTTGCAAAATGAGTGCGCGTATGTTACGGCACTATGATAAAGAAGAGCTTTTAAAGCCCGTCCATGTAGATATCACAAACGGGTACAGATATTACGAGAAGGACCAATTGGAAACGGCATTATTGATCAAAAAGCTGAAAGAATATGAGTTTTCCTTACCGGAGATCAAAACGATCGTTCAGGCATCAGACCGAGCCTTATTTCCTAAATTGGTACAATCGAAAATTAATGAATTATCCAGCGAAGTGAATCGCTATCGACAGATCATTGCAGAAATGCAAGAAATGATGGACACAAACTTGGATATCATTCAAGGGGAAAGAAGACCATATGATATATGGCTTGGGATGAGAAACGAGATCCGTATTTTGAGCCAAAGATTGCAGATACATATAAAGGACATGGACAAGTACATAGATGCCTTATACGAAAATGCGGGACAACATCAGCTGCCGTTACTTAGTACTCCGTCCACCGTGTTTTTTGATGAAGAGTTCATCCCTGACCATAGCGATATTGAATTGATTGTCCCGATCATGCATGGCAATGACAAAGACGAAGCCGCATCAAAAGAATGGCATATCAAAATATGGCCTGAAACGTACGTGGCTACAACCTTGCATATCGGAAGCTATGACGATATCGGATACGCACATATTGCGCTTGAAGAATGGATGGAAAGCAACGGATATCAATTAGCCAGCCCTCCCTATGAAACATACTTGAAGGGTTATGAATGTGAATGCGATGTCCGTGAATATGTAACGCAAGTTTTTTTCCCGGTCATCAAAACAGCAGAATAATACCCGCTTGACCTTAACACTATGTCAAAGCTTATTCTACAACCAAGAGAGAACATCCACCTGTAAAGGAGAAAATGAGATGAATAAGATGATGGTATTATGTTCAGGGGTATTAGTAACAGCAGGAATATTAGTAGGATGCTTTCACAGTTCACCTGCGGAAAGTCATAGCGCCAAAGCAAAAAGCGTAGGCAAGTATACAATGCCTGATGAGAGAAGCAAACATGAAGGTACGTGGCTGCAATGGCCTCATAACTATACGTATGGTAAAGGTCACAAAGAAAATCTTGAGGACATTTGGATCGAGATGACCAGCGCCCTAAGTGAAGGAGAGAATGTTCATATTATCGCTTATGACAAATACGAAAAAGAATATATTTATGATCTTCTGTATGAAGAGGGCGTAAATATGGATAAGATCGATTTCTATATTGTGCCTACGGACGATGTATGGGCAAGAGATACGGCACCTATTTTTGTATACGATAAAGATAACAATCTTAAAATGATGGACTGGGGCTTTAATGGTTGGGGCAAGAAAACACCATTTAAAAAAGATGCTGCCATTTCCAAAAAACTGAGCAAACAGCTTGGCATGGAGAACATTGACCTCAATGAAGTCGTACTCGAAGGTGGCGCATTTGAGCTTGATGGTAATGGTACTTTCTTATCCACACGCAGCGCAGTTACCAATAAAAATCGAAATGCGGGATTCACAGAGAAAGAAATAGAAGAGTATATGACAGAGTATCTTGGCGCTACTAATTTTGTTTGGTTAGATGGAGTGCCAGGGCTAGACATTACTGACTTCCACATTGATGGATTCGCGAAATTCCATGACAAATCCACCATTGTAACGATGAATGAATACGATTTAGAAGAATGGGGTGTCACTAAAAAGGATATTAAAACCCTAATGAATGCTAAGAACGTATCCAACCAGCCGTATCAGTATGTAAAGCTTCCACTTACTAAGAAAAATGTCAAACTAGATAGTGGAAAGAACTTGGGATACAAAGGGTCTTACATCAATTATTATATCGGGAATAACGTGGTACTCGTTCCGAACTATAACGATCCTAATGACAAAGTAGCAAATGATAGGATTCAAAAATTGTACCCCGACCGTGAAGTAGTAGGTATTGATGTACGTGAACTTTATAAAGATGGTGGTATGATCCATTGTGTAACGCAGCAGCAGCCCATCGATTTAAAGTAATCGTGTTACCATAAATCTTCTAGGCAATATGTAAAAAAATAAAATACACAGCTACACATTAAGAGAGGAGTCATGACGGCTGCTCTCTTTGTTTATATTCAACGACCAGCTGGTTAACCTTAATTCCATCATTTTCAAACTACATAAGTTACGCTATAATAATAAAAATATATTTGGGATAAAATTCCTTTTATAATTTATATGTATACATACCAATCTATCATGAAGGAGCATCACGATGAAAAAGAAAATCGTTTCCTTACTCTTAGCTCTCTCAATGGCATTATCTTTCAGTGCATCCGTATATGCGGATAAGACAACACAGCCAGCAACAAGAGGAGATATCGTTAACTCCTTATTAACAGCAGCTGACGCTTACCAACCGGGTATTTCTAAAAAAGCAATTATTCAAGGTTATAAGAACAACAAACTGAATGAGAACGCACCCGTTAAAAAAATAGAAGCTCTAGTCATGTTAAGCAGGGCGTTTGGACAATTGCCGGAGCCTGTCGGGAATGATTTACGTATCGGAACATTTGGTCTAACATTCACTGACGTACCAGCTTGGGCTAAAAATGATATCGATAAACTCGCGAACGCAGGCGTGCTGACAGCCAAACCCGACGGCACACTTGGTGCAAACGATCCTATTACGAGTGCTGAGTTCCAAACGATTATTAACAGAGTATGGACGCTTAAAGGTACTCATCTAAATGATGATTTTTACGAAGCTGTCAATAAAAAGTGGCTCAATCAATCCACCATTCCTTCAGGGGAAATGATGGGCGGTGCATACTCCGATCTACATCATTCGAATAAGAAAAAAATAGCTGCCATTATGGAAGATCTCACTGGTAAGCAGTCCGCTTCAGGTACAAAAGAGCGTAAGCTTTCCGACTTTTATAACATGGCGTTAGATAAAGAAAAACAGAATAAGCTTGGCATTGAACCCATAAAAAAATACATCACGGCGATTGACGGTGCTAAAACGATTAACGAGCTTGTTCAGGCTGACCTTGCTATCGATAAGGAGTTAGGTTTTAGTACGCTGTTCAAATTTGATGTTATTGGGGATATCAAAAACAGCAATACAAATGACTTGTATTACCTTGGGTTAAAAACAGGTTTGGATAAAGATAGCTTTGTAACCGAAGATGCAAAAGTAAAGCAAGCATACATCGAGCAGATAACGAAATATCTCGTGTTAACGGGTGAGAAAGAAACGGCAGCCAAAGCTCGTGCAGAGAAAGTGTATGAATTCGAGAAGGGCTTGGCTGCCGTCTCGCTTGAACGCTATGAGCAGGGCGATGTCGATAAAATCTACAACCCGTATACCATTGAACAATTTGATGACTTGTACAAAAAAGTCGATATGAAACAAGTGCTCACGTCGATGAAATTGGGTCATGCTGATAAAATCATTGTCATGGATGAGAAACTGGCGCAAAAAAGCGCGGCGTTCATGACGGAAGCTAATCTTGATGTACTGAAGGCGTATGCCAAAGCACAACTGCTAGGAGAAGCAGGCCAGCTGCTATCCGATGAAATTAGAAATGTATCGACCGATTTCTATGCAGCGATGTACGGTGTCTCTAAGCAGAATACCGATAAGGAAACTGCACTGAACTTAACATCAGCGGCGATGGGTTCCTATTTGGAGCAGATGTTCGCCGAGAAACATTTCTCCCTTAAAGCAAAACAAGATGTTGAACAAATGGTAGAAAAAATGGTTGCTGTATATGAGAAAAGAATCAACGCGCTGAAATGGATGTCCAAAACAACAAAGGTGCAGGCCATTAAGAAGTTGAAAGCGATAAACGTTAAGGTTGGATATCCAGATAAGTGGGATACAACTTTAGATAATGTAACGTTCAAGACATACGACGAAGGCGGCTCCCTGTTCTTCAACTACTATGCAGCTACCAAAGCAATCATGGATCAAAAGAAAGCTAGTGTTGGACAACCAGTCGATAAACAAAAATGGACGACCAGTGTCCATACGGCAAATGCGTTCTACAATGTATTTAGTAATGAGATGACATTCCCAGCTGGTATTCTTCAAGCCCCATTTTATGATGTTAATGCCAAGCCTGAACAAAATCTTGGAGCAATAGGTACGCTAATCGGCCATGAGATCAGCCATGCATTCGATGACCAAGGGGCAGCATTCGATGAGCATGGAAATGAGAAAAACTGGTGGACTGAAGAAGATTTGAAAAAGTTTCAAGAGAAATGCAAGGAAGCCATTGCCTTTTATAATGGAATCGAAGCGATCCCTGGGGTCGTAAGCAACGGTCAGCTGACATTGGGTGAAAATGTGGCGGATTTAGGCGGAATGGCTGTTGCACTGCAAGTAGTATCCGAGATGAGCAAGCCTGATTACAAGGCCTTTTTTGAAAGCCATGCGATAAATGCGAGAAGCACAATAACGAAAGAGGTTGCTGCATACCTTAGCTCGGCTGCCTCCCATTCACTCGATAAAATTCGAGTAAACCGCACGGTTGTGAACTTTCAAGAGTTTTATGATACGTATGGAATTACGCCTGGAGATGGGATGTATGTAGCTCCAGAGAATCGAATCACGATCTGGTAGAAATAGAATCGGATAGAGATCGTTCCAAGATATCTGTCGACAACACTGGTAATTGAATTAACAAGCACCAAATCAGCGGTTTCGGCAGCTTGAATTACATCATTAACGGTTAACGGTTGCCACAGAGGCTATTTTGCTCCTATTTGCTTATTTTAACATGTAACGGTCGTCAGGGAGCTTATTTCCCAATTAAGCAAGTAAATACACCAAAATCGCGAAATTAAGCGCTATGGCGACCGTTACAATTCTAATAGGTACGATTTTGCCCAAATAACCTCCATAGCAATCGTTAGAGTAAGCTCCAACCCCCACGCTCCACTCTAAAACAAGCAGTGGCACATCATTTGCTCCACGACATGCCATAATACGAGTTAACTGACGAGATATCGCAGAAAGAGGCAACCGCAGCCTCGGCTCAATGAATACCGACTGCAACTGTTCACTAAACTGCCTTCCCGAACATGCAGCTGACAACATTTTCAAATCGGTCGATAATAGCTATAATGAAAAAGGTGACTGGAAATTTTTTCAGTTTACTCCCCTTTATTTATACATAAATTACACTCTGGAGGAGATCGACGATGAAAAAGAAGTTCGTTTCCTTACTTATGGCCATGACAATGACCCTCTCATTAAGCGTATCCGTGTATGCTGCTGAACAGCCGAAGCCAGCGACCAGAGGAGAGATCGTCAACAACTTGTTGACAACAGCTGATGCTTACCAATCGGGACTTAAAAAAGACGCTATTATTAAAGGGAATGGAAATGGATCACTAAAAGAGAATCAGCCCGTTAAGAAGGTCGAAGCTTTAGTCATGCTGAGCAGAGCATTCGGTGAATTGCCGGAGCCTGTAGGAAATGATTTGCGCACAGGAACATTTGGCGTACCGTTTACCGATATACCAGCTTGGGCCAAGAAAGATATTGATAAATTAACTAAAGCAGGTGTACTAACAGGGAAAGCTGACGGTACATTAGGTGCAAATGATACGATTACACTTGCAGAGTTCCACACGATTATCGCGAGAGTGTGGGCGCTTGAAGGCTCTCATGTAAATGATGACTTTTATGAAGCAATCAATAAGCAGTGGCTCAATAAATCAACCATCCCAGCAGGAGAAATTATGGGTGGGGGATTCTCCGAGCTGCAAAAACAAAACGATAATAAGATCACAAAAATAATTGATGACCTTTCCGGCAAAACATTCGCAAAAGGGACAAAAGAACAGAAGCTTGCCGACTTCTATGCAACAGCATTAGATACGGAAGCTAGAAATAAACAAGGGATCGAGCCTATTCAAAAGTATATACAAGCTATCGATGAAGCTAAGACGCTCGACGAACTTGTTCAAGCCGATCTTACCTTGGAGAAAGAACTAGGTATGAGCACGCTATTCAAGTTTGGCATTATGAGCGATGCCAAGAACAGCAGTGCAAACGCTTTGTACTTTACTGGACTAAGCACTGGTCTAGACAAGAGCAGCTTTGTAAACGAAGACCCAAAAGTAAAAAGAGCCCATATTCAATATATGACCAAGGTGCTCATGCTGTCAGGCGAGAAAGAAGCTGCTGCCAAAGCCCGCGCGGAGAAAGTTTATGAGATGGAGAAAAGCTTAGCTTCCATATCACTTGACCCCCATGAGAAAGGCGACGTAAATAAATACTATAATCCTTACACCATCGAGAAATTCGATGACATGCATAAAGAGGTCGATATCAAACAGGCTTTGAAATCGATGAAGGTCGACAGTGCTGATAAAGTGATCGTATTCGATGTGAATCTTGCGCAAAAAGGTGCAGAGCTATTAACAGGAGCTAATCTTGAAACGCTTAAAGCTTACTCCAAAGTACATTTGCTCACAGCAACAGGCGGCTTGTTGTCCGATGGTTTCAGAGACGCAGCAAATGAATTCGCAGCTATTTATGGCGTTACAGGAGAAAAAACGGATAAGGAAATCGCAGCAGCTATTACAACATCCACGATGAGCGGATACTTGGAGCAAATGTTTATCGAGAAACATTTTTCGCCGGAAGCCAAAAAAGATGTTGAACAAATGGTTGATCAATTGATCGCTACGTATGAGAAACGAATCAAAGCGCTCGACTGGATGTCCGAAACGACAAAGGCGAAAGCAATGAAGAAACTCGATACGATGATGGTTAAAATCGGCTACCCAGATAAGTGGGATACAACCTTAGATAAAGTAACGATTAAGACTTACGGTGAAGGCGGTTCGTTGTTCTCTAATTCCTTCGCAGTAACCAAAGCATATAGCGATGATCAGAAGGCAATGCTGGGTAAACCAGTTGATAGAGCGAAATGGTTAACTAGCGTGTATACCGTAAATGCATTCTACAATCCGCTAAATAACGAAATTACGTTCCCTGCTGGCATTCTCCAAGCGCCATTCTATGATACAAAAGCTAAGCCTGAAGCTAACCTTGGCGCTATCGGTATGGTTATAGGTCATGAGATCAGTCATGCTTTCGATAACAAAGGCTCCGCATATGACGAAAATGGAAATGCGAACAATTGGTGGACAGACGAGGACTTCAAAAAATTCAAACAGAAAAACGAAGAACTAATCGAGTTCTATAACGGAATCGAGATTGTTCCAGGTGTGTTGAACGATGGTCTGCTTACACTAAGCGAAAATGTCGCTGATCTAGGTGGAATGGCAGCTGCTCTACAAGTGGTATCTGAAAAGAGCAATCCCGATTATAAAGCGTTCTTCGAAAGCAACGCGAAGCTGTGGAAATCCACAACAACAAAGGAGTTCGCAGCGCTTCTAAGCAAAAATGATACACATTCAGCCAACAAAGTTCGGGTAAACCGCACCGTTGTGAACTTCCAAGAGTTCTACGATACGTATGGAATTAAACCTGGTGATGGCATGTATGTAGCACCCCAAGATCGAGTTTCGATCTGGTAAAATAAAAGGCGCATAGATATCAATCCAATTGATCTCGTATCTGTTCCTCTATATAAAGGCAAGGGAGCCACTCCAATCACATGGAGTGGCTTTTTTTTTTGACTCCACATATCCCGTCACCATCCCTCATTGACAAATCGCTAAATGATCACTAGAATAAAACTGAACATTCGATCAATTTTTTAAACAAAAAATCAAAAAATAGGCAGCAGTATCGCTTAAACAACTTCAACATAGTTGCAGTAACAAAGGAGGAAATAAGCATGTCCGTTCCATTAAGCAATAGCATCGCCACAGGAAAAAAGCGTGCCGTTTCACTGGATCTAGCAAGAGGTACCATGCTGCTGTTAATTGCTCTTGCACATGCGCCGCTCTATTTGTACGCCTCTGATCCCGGAATCATGCACAGGGTCGAAGGGATCACGTTCCTCGATCAAGCCGTAAACTTTTTTGGCCAGTTCGTGATTGATAATCGTGCAAGAGCCATGTTTGCCGTCTTATTCGGGTATGGTCTAGTGCTTGCATTCAAAAGCCTATTATCTAAAGGTATAACCGAGAAAGAAGCCGTAAAGACGATCCGACGCCGATCATGGTATTTAATTATGTTCGGGATGTTTTTAGGTGTCCTTATTGGGGGCCAGGATATTCTCATGGCCTACGGTGTCGCCGGGCTGCTAGTCAGCCGGCTATTAACACGAACCAACAAAACATTGATTCGAACCTTCATAGGACTCACCGTATTCTATGTTCTTTTTACCCCGCTATTTTGGGGCTTTACTATACTGGAGAGCGGAAGTTATGGCTTCGCTCCAGACGTTTCAGCTACAGACACCTATTTTAGTACTATTTTAATCAAGCTGATTACCGTTCCTTTCATCCCTATTTTTATTCATATAATGTTTCCCGTTCTTCCTTCCGTACTACTCGGCATTTGGATTGCCAGATACGAGCTGTTAACGAAACCTGAACAACATTTAGGAAAAATGCGTCGCATAACGATTGCGGGATTGATTGTTTCTATATTAGGAGCCATTCCTTTATCCCTAATTGGAAATGGGTGGAACCCTAGTTATTTCACAGCTGGACTCATAAACGGCTTACACATTATTACTGGAATTGCTGGAGGATTAGCTTATGCCATGCTGTTTGGCATCATTGGGGCCAAAATAAAAGAGCCCGGTCGTCTCACTTCTTCCTTAATGGCTTTAGGCAAGCGTTCCTTAACTTTTTATGTGTTCAATGAAGCATTACTTGTTCTCTTCTTATCCCCTGTGGCACTTAATTTAGGAGGACAGATAGGAAATGGTCTTGCTGGCTTAATCGCAGTGGGTATTTGGGTTCTATCCGTTGTACTAGCCACAGTATTGGAGAAAAAGAATAAAGTAGGGCCGTTGGAAGTACTAATGAGGAAATTGGTGTATAGAAAGAAGTAAACGATAAGACAACGGAATATATTTACCTGCCCTATTCAAAATCAATCATTGATTCCCAAAAAATAAGGTGAGCAAGTCTAACTTAATGGAAACTCTTGCTCACCTACTTTTCAACCGAAATACCCTAGGAAAAATAAAACACTTCGACTGTACTCTTATGATTCATCTAACAGCGCTTTTTATGACAGCATTAATGAAGCACTAATGGATGCGAATCTTGTCTCCCTCCTGCAATGGAGCGCTGCTCTCAACTATGATTTGTTCCTGATCGAACAAACCCTCGGTTACAGCTGATTGCGTTTCATTCGAGTCTGTAATGGTAATGTATCTTTTACGTGCATAAAAAGCATTGCCAAGAGGCCCATTTCTCTCCTCGAAGCTAAATATATACCTTTTATCTCCCTCATTATGAATTGCTTTATTGTCTACCAAAATTACATCGTTTATCGTCTTGGTTAGCTCTGCTTCAGCCCGCTCTCCTCCTCGCAATGCATCATCCTGAATGGCAATCGTCAAACGCTTCATTGCAATGTATTCCGTTTGATTGACGCCTTCTCCAGATTGAGTGAGGGGCTCTGCATCTTTAACTTCTTCAATACGACCCTCCACTTGCCGAGCATTGCTGCCCTTCAATTGAACATTCAGCTTTGCTCCTTTTTCTAGAACACCAATAGCATTAGCAGGAGCAAGAAGCTCAAAGTTAAAGCCGAGGCTCTTGTTAGCAATGACGATATCAGGTACTTCTCCCGTTGAACGAAGCCCCTCCACCGCTCCGACTCGCGTTACGATTCCGTCGAAAGCCGCTGTCAGTTTACCATTTTCCGATATACTCTCTTGCAGTTTTTGAATTTTACGCTGTAAAACATCCTTATCGATGGAGCTAACTTTTAAATCATTTTTAGCACTTTCGATGCCCATCACATCCCCGCTGCGATAAACCTCAACATAACGACGCTCCTGTTCCTTCATAGAAATGGTTAACTTCTCAAGAGCGGCTTTTTCATCTAGAATCTCATCTTCAAGAGCCTTCGTATCGTATACGACCAGTACCTTTCCTTTCTTAACAAGCTGCCCCACCTTGACGTCGACCTTCTTAACTTTCCCTCCCCCAGCACCCGATAAGGCCGATTCCATACGCCATTTCACCGTACCTCCGCCTTGAAAGGTTTGAACAAGCTCGCCTCGTTCCACTGTTGCTAACGCCACCTTCGGTAAAGTTAATGACTTCAGTGTATTACTGAACAGGGTAAATCCGATCAACAGTCCGATAAACAACCCGAAAAGGATGCGAATTTTTCGTTTGCGTCCCATTAACGTTTGATCGGCAGGTTGAGTTTTCATTACAATCCCCCCGTAATTGACTATCCTTTAATTCCTGATAATTGAATACCTTCAACAAAATAAGATTCCGCATATAAAAATAACAATACCATCGGAGTCATATACAAAGCAGAAGCAGCAAATGCGGCACCCCTCGCCCCTTCAATAATGCTCGATAAATACAAAGATAACGGCTGCTTGAATGTGTCCTCCAAAAAGATGAGCGGCTGCTCGACCATATTCCAATTGTCAACGAATAGAAGCACGACAAGCGCTGCGATCCCAGGCTGAACAAGCGGAAGCACAATTTGATAAAAAATTCTCAGTTGTCCTGCACCGTCTATTTTGGCCGCTTCGATATAGGAACTCGGAATGTGCAGCATGAACTGTCTAAGCATAAAGACGCCAAAGGCGCTGAATATCCCAGGCAATATGATGGCAGACGTCGTGTTCATGAGCCCCAGCTTATCTACGATAATATAGTTGGGTACCAGCGTAACCTGAAATGGCATAAGCATGGTCATTACATACAGGAAAAACAATTTGTCCCTTCCCCAAAAGCGCAGCTTGGCAAACGCATACGCAGCTAGTGACGCGACTAGCACCTGCCCTACAATAATCGGTACGACCATAAACACAGAATTCCAAAACATTTGGAGAAATACTGGCTTATCAAACAGCACCTCCATATATCTGCTAAGTGACACCCAGTCAGGAATCAGCTTCAAATTGATAAATTGCTCCTGTTCCCCTGTGGCGATATCCACCATTTTACCAATGAGATGATAGTTATGATTAATTTCTGCTTCTGTCATTAAGGAGTTAGTAAATATGAATACTATGGGAAACAGCATCACCACAGCTAACACACCCATGACAAGCGTCAGCACAAGCTTGCGGAATACAGCCAATTCCCTCACCACCACTTTTTTATTCCATGAAATTTCGAAAGCGACGTTCGATCGAAAACATACCCATTACAAAAATAAGAATACAGCCTACCATTAAGACGGCAGCGGCCGTCAGCTTCTGAACATCGAGTGAAGTAAACATGTTGTTCATATAATGCTGCAGCATATAAATCCGATCATGCGGATATTCGCCAGCGATCAGATACGTTTCACGGAACACTTTAAACGAATTAATAATCGATATGAGGATGACAAAAAACATCGTCGGAGTTAAGTAAACAAGTGTGATATGAACCCATTTATGAAATTTTCCAGCCCCTTCGATATCTGCCGTCTCGTAGTAGTCTCTCGGAATACTTTGTAAACCAGCTAAAAACAAGATAATGTTATAGCCTATGTTTTTCCATATATAGAGTATGGTTAGCACACCAATGGACCACTCCGATTTCATCCAATCGACTCGCTCCATATTCAAATTGTGCAACCATTCGTTTAGTGTGCCATTCCAATCGAACAAGACTTGCCACAGCATTACAATAGATGCGACAGGTACTACGAGCGGCATTACAAATGCAGTCTGCAGCCAATTCCGAATAAACAGCTTTTGATTCAGGATCTGCGCAAACAGCAAAGACAAAACTATAAGGAGAGGTACACTTATACTCGTAAACAGTAACGTATTCGAAGCTGCTTTGTGAAAGGAATTACTAGTTTGCAATGCTTTATAATTATCTAGACCAACAAATGAGCCGTCGACCACTTGATCCTGAAACGAATAAACAACTCCCATCGCAAACGGAATCAGATAAAACAAGGCAAAGCCAATCAAGCTTGGTGCCAGAAAGAGTGCTGCAACGATCCAGTCTTGACCTAGCTTCCTCCTTACTTTTCTCCAGAAAAGATTGCCCTTCACCTTTATACCTCCCTCATCCTCTCTAAAAGAGTAAATAGACCCGGCAACAATTGATCAGATCCATCCCTATTTGCTTGCCTATTCGTTTAATACCGTAGTCACTCTGTTTTGAATAAGACTTGCAACCGCTTCAGCCGATTTCTGCCCGGTAAGATAAGCATGGGACTCTTCCGTTATAATTTCATTAATTTTAGATTCCTTGAATTGTACGGGGTACTTCGCGTTGACTAGAAACTTGTCCAACTCGTCGATATCCGCTTGTGTAATGTCATATACGACTCCTTTTAACGATCCGATCGTCTGATCAGACTCCACTTTTCCTTTTTCCAGTGCCTTTTTCACCAGCAAGGCGTAGGACTCTTTATTTAGTGGAAACCCCCAACTGCCGGCTGCATCCTTCATCTCTTCCGACATCATAAATTTCAAGAAGTGCCATGCCTCTTCCTTAACTTCAGACTTCGCATTAAGACCTACCGTTTGGTATGTTCTAAAATAGCCCCCTGCTTCTTGTCCGCTTCCATTGGGTCTCAAGTAAAGCTTAGCCTTGAAATCAAGGTTGTTGGGGTAAAATTGACTCTGTTTCAACGCATGTACATAATCTTCTGGGGTGCGTATTAACGTTTCTCGAAAAATACTGTTGCTCGCTGCTGGATCAATCACTTTCTCATCCACCAAATGTTTGACTTCCTTAAGCAAATTAATAAAAGCAGTCGATTCAAAGTTTGCCTTCCCACTTTCCTGATCTACAAATGCAGCATACTGATCGTTAACAAACTCACTAACAAATTGACTGACTTTAAAATCGGCTGTCATGATACCTGCCGCTCCACCTACACCTAGCCCTGAGGTACCACCATCCACAGTCTTGCTAATTTCCTTCGTTATAGTGGCGAATTGGCTCCAGTTCCAATTCCTATCGTCGATTTTTACATTACTCTTTTCGATCATCGTTTCATTGCCAATAAGCCCGTACACGAAAAAGCCCATTGGCATTCCGTATAATCCACCATTTACTTTGATTCCTTCAAAAATAGGATTGAAATAGTCATTTTTATTAAAAGTATCGTCTTGGTCCATCATGCTGCCCAAATTAACGAGCAGTTTCTTATTGACGTAGCTCTCTGTGGGCAATTCATCCATCTCAATCAGATCAGGCCCTTTGCCGGATAACATTGCCGTTCCTATCGTCTTCTTATACTTCTCCAGCTTCGCTTCAGCATCTGCATCCGTAAATTCGGTATATTGTACATCGATTGTAATGTGGGGATACCTTGCTTCATATCTCTTCTTAGCTTCAAGAAAGTAATCTTTGTGCGAAAAGGTAGAAAGAACAATCGTTTTTTTCTCCTTGTTGTTCAATTTGCCAACTTTAGAGGGCGTTATATCTGTCCCGTTCTTCCGCTCAATGTTTATCAGCCCTTCGTTCGATGACTCCGTTCCTCTCGCATTGCCGCCAGTAGTAGTGCCGCAAGCTGAAATGATAACCATGATAAACGTCAACATGACTAGCATCACTTTTTTCATTATTTTTTCCTCCCTTAATCTATGTCTCCGCGATCATCTCGTATCGTTACAGCATCAGTATAGGGTGGAAATATATGAGGAATGAGATGCACTTATATTGAAGTTGTAAAAATTAAAAAAAAAGAACCATCAGGGTTAAATCGTTCCCTGATGGTTCTTCGTTTGAGCATAGCTATGCAATTGTAAATATGGTTTTGCCACAACTTTTCGGTTAGGTGCTTGGTCTCACTTAGATCCTTGAATAGTAGCTGAGCAGTGCCATGACATCCTTACTGAACCCAATAACTTCATTTCGTCGTAAATTCACCGAGATCGTGTAAATTAACTTCTTATCATCCTTGCTCATGTAATACAATTCCACCACACTACCCCAACGGGTTATATCCTCATTCAGCGATAGCTCAGACAACGGGTAGCTCTCTTTTTCCTGAATAAATGCTTCTGCGAGAGCGATAATTTCCTTTTTGTCTTTCTGTCTAGCTCCGGAAATATTTCGCAACGTGTCTGCTCTTGTGACTTTAACGATATCACCGTTCCTCGCATTCAACACGATATCATAGGCTTTACTAGAATCGCTCAATGTAGTCAAAGTCGTATAATACAAGCCTCCGGAATACGAATCCAGCTCCGTTTGCACGTTAATGAGAAATTTTGGGACTTCTGTTGGCTTTACTACCGAACCTGGAGCCGGTATAACTGCCGGAATGAGACCATATTCTGCCTCACTTATCAAAGCTTTAAATTTATTTTTATTAATAAATTCCATCTCGAATTGAATCTCTTTCAACGTTACGTTCTCATCGAAATATTTATTTACCGCATTTAGACTAAGTGTTTTCACCGTATCCTGGGATAAAACACCCTCATACTCTGCTCCATTGGCCTCACTTGCTCTATCGATTGATTTTACCATGACTGTCTCTTTCGGTATCGTATCGAATACACCTTCGCAGCCCGTCCCGACAATCATGAGCAGCACGCACATCATAACCAAATTAAGCTTGTTCATTCCTGCATCCCTCCTCTCTGAAGGGTAGGTGTGAATACAACTTCCACCTTTGTGCCTTGATCTTCATTACTGGTTACTTGGATGATGGCATTGTGGACCTTGGCTACGTTTTTACATATGGCAAGACCGAGTCCTGCCCCTTTTCCGCTTCTTGTCCTCGATTTATCCACCATGTAAAAAGGCTCAAAAATTTTATCCTGATGCTCCTTAGCAATTCCGATACCCTGATCCAGTACTGCCAACACACATTGTCCATCTTTCCATACGATTTGAATCGTAATAGTCTGCTGTTCCTCGGAAGCTTTAATTGCATTGTCCACCAGATTGGATACTAAAACTTTAATTAAATCCTTTTCCAGTCTTAGTTCGCCCGGTTCAAAAACCGTGATAATTTTCACCTGCTTTTCTTGAGCCAGCATGTCTAGTGCAGGCTTCAATTCAGCTATAACTGCCCCCAAATCGTGCATTTCTAACTCGAAGTCATCCTCTTGCAGCACAATCAGGTTCATCAGCTTCAATGACAACATCTCTAAACGTTTGCCTTCCGAATAAATGACATTAAGACCATCTAGAAACGTTTCTTCATCGTATTTGGTAGTCCTCATAAAGCTTGCATAGGCAATAATGGAGGTCAGCGGTGTTTTTAACTCATGTGTAAAATTATTAATAAACCGCTGTTTTTCTTGATTGATTCGCTCAAGTTCAGTAATTTTGTCCTCCACAACAGCGGCCATATTGTTAAAATTGTCGGCCAGCACGCCAATTTCGTCCTTAGATTGTAATTGGACCCGTTCAGAGAATTTGCCCTGTGCAATAACCTGAGCTGTTCGACCCAGCCGATCAATTGATCTCGTCAATCCTCTACTTACAAAAAACATAATCAACATATAGAGAATGCAGGCTACCACATCTACTTTTATAAAGAACTTATATTGATCCACACGGTCCTGATAGACGGAACTGACATCTACCATATAGGTGAATAGATAGCTCGTTTGGCTAACATCCACCATATTCGAGATGAAAAGGATCGTTCGCTCATCTATATCCCGTAACATATAACGGACTTCATCCAAGCTCAACTTACTCAGTTCCTCACGTTGTGTCGGCATCTGAAAATCGATATTACTGAAGATTGCCTGATTTTTTTCATCCCTAATATCCAAATACACATGCTGTTCCTTATTGGTTCTAACAAATTCATTAGCAATTCTCGTTAGCACTGTTTTCTCATAATCGATGGAATCGTAAATACGAACAATCGGTACAATCGCATTTACACTGGAATGAATACTCATGTATTGGCTTAGCGCACTATCTATTTCCTGTTCAAGCATTCTATTGTGGCTGCGCTCGATAACCATAATAGAGGCAGCGTTAAAGATAATGACAAAGACTAGAATTGAGAAGATGTAAATTTTCTTCCAAAATTTCATCTCCTCAATCCTCCAGCCGATAGCCAAGTTTATAAATGGTCTTAATATGGTCTTGCAAATCTAGCTTTTTGCGTAATGATTTTATATGCATATCAACCGTTCTTGTTTCTCCATAATAGTCATCACCCCATACTTTATCGATAAACTGCTCCCTTGATAGGGCGATGTTTTTATTTTTTAGGAGAACGACCAGCAAATCATATTCTTTTGGTGTTAGCTCAACGACTTCTCCTTGCTTGGTTACCTCCCGCTTGTCCAGATCAATGAGAAGGGATTGGAAGCCCAATATTCGTTCTTCTTTGCCATACCTACGCAATACCGTTTCGATACGAGCTAGCAGTTCAATCGCTTCGAATGGCTTGACCATGTAATCGTCTGCTCCCAGCCTTAGCCCGTCCACTTTATCATAAACCGAGTTCTTCGCCGTCAAAAAAATAACAGGAATACGATAAGGTCTAATATGTTCCATTAGCGCAAAACCGTCCAGTTTCGGAATCATAACATCTAGCAAAATAAGATCAAACTTCTCCCGCTGCAGCAATTCCAAAGCCGCCAAGCCATCATAGACCTCGGTCGTATCGTAGTTTACGATATTGAGGTTCATTTTAATAATTTTAGAAATATGAATATCATCTTCAACGATCAATACCTTTTTGTTCATCACTGAATCTCCTAACACAAATGATGGGTATACCATATTCGGATGGTCAGATACACCATCTATACTAGCATGATAGGGCAAATAATAGGTATAGGTATGTTAAACCACGTAACGCGCACATGAAATGATCAACCAAGCTAGGCACGCCAAAAAGGGAAGAATCCTATTTGTATAGGATTCTTCCCTGACTAACTATGTCGCGTTATTTATATTACGTCCTAGCGACAAAAACGAAGGACTCGTTAACACCTCTCAGCTGCGTTGATCGATCAACCGCTCTATAAACTCTGCAAAAGTCGAAGCGTACGTATCGATCAAATTATTCATCAAATCGTAGCACATAATCGGAAATTCACCCTGCTCGTCTCTAGAAGACGTATCAAAATAGTAAAGCTCATCGCTATCGGGAATAAACAAATCTAATCTATTTGGAAACCTCTCTACTAGCCAATCCTCTTCCATATTCAATCGATGTATATAAAGAATATCCACATCCGTATATTCCCTATGTTCCGAAGCAACAATTGTCTGAATACTTCCGTCTCCTAACCTAGCATTACCGTATTCAGTTAACCACCAGCGGTAAGAGGGTGGTAGGCGGAAGCCTAGTTCTTCCTCCACTTCTACAATCCAACTCTCTTCCACTTTATGACCAGGAAACCATTTAATAGCGGTAGTCGTGTTCAGCTTCTCAACTAAACGTTCATACATTGGCTTCATTCCTCTCTACTTGACCAAAAAGCTCCTTAACCACGTCCCAGTTGACTTTAAGCTGCCCGTTCCAACCTGCCCACGGCATTTCCATATCCGATCTGCCTTTTGTATTTGGAAGCTTTACCTCTTGGCTCACCCTATGTTCATATTCTATCCACGTATCAAAATCCGTTTTGATACATGCATTTGGAATAACTCCTACCACAGCTAGTGAATTCAATATGCCCCGCCGTACGTACTTATTTTTTGGCATATTTTTTTCTGCTGCAAGCCGCTTCTCGAATTCACTCGGCGTCTCGCCTGGCTCCGAACGGTCCAGACTGTCCAATAAGCTTCGAAATACCTTAATATCTTTCGACGTCGGCTTGACTGGACGCTGCTCCACCAATTCCTTTAAATCCAGGAGTGCTCCCCACAGACTTAAACCATACGTATTGCCTAAGTAGAGGGCGTAATGAATTTCTGAAGTATTTTCCCAATAACCATCTTTTCTACTTTTTGAAAAGGAGCAAATTTTGCATGCAGTATAGCCGTCTGCCTCCACAAATTCGTGATCCGGTATGTTCATCATGGTGTAGTAGCTCGTCAACGAGGATATCCCACGAGGATAGCTCCCACCAACTCCAGCAATAAATCCATCTATAATGCGTTCTCGATATAAACGCTTGTCTTCCCTTAATTGAATGAGCTGCTTAAGGCAAGATTGGTGGGAAATGATCTCTAGACGATTGACCATCCAATCCATTTTTTTCACCAGTTCTCTCTCTTCTTTTATTAGTGAACAAACGTTGTACAGTCTCACCCCATGCTGAGGGTCAAATATTGCATTTGATGTATGATAGAGCCTTCTTAGCATAGCTACTTTCCTTTTATACATATCAAATTATTCCTTCCTCAAGTAGATTGTTAATTCCAATAGTGAACAAGTCGACTGTATATAAACTTATTTCGTCATACGATAAAATTACGAAAGGAGCTGCCGTGGCATGCTCCTTAGTTAACCAACTTATGGAGTAAGGAATTCCCTTACAACCCGAACTCATTCATCATAGACTAAGTTTCGATAATAGTTGAGATGGACAAAATACCAGTAAACTTTTACTGCTGATTGAGGAACTTCCTTATTTGATCTCCATGATTAACAAGGGAATGGCCCCCTGCATTAATAATCGTAAGTTCCTCCTCAACCTACAATTGAGCATACAAGAAAAAGCGTGTAGAACTGTACCTAACCTGTACAAGCTCTACACGCTTTATCTACAATTGTGAATAGCAATCATTCATTATAATTAGCCTCTATACCTTAAATCGCTGTACCACATCATTTAGGGATTGCGCTACTTCGGCTTGATCCTGCGCCGTTTGCGCAATATGTCTCATACCGCTATTCGTATCCGATATACTGCCTTGTATTTCTTCTGTATTTTCTGAGGTTCTTTGTGCAATGCTCGCCATATTTTCAATGGCGGCAGTAATTTCTTTAATGGTATGGGAAACATTATCGGACATGTTTGCAATATCATCGGATATTAATCTTACATTATCAGCATCTTTATTGTACTGGCTACCTGTATCATGTAACAGATCATAATCTGCCATGACTTGCTTATTAATAAACTCCAATATTCCATTCGCATCATCAGTTAGATCATTAAAAGCTTTCTGTGTCTTTTCAATCGTTTCATGGATTTGTAAGGCAGTACGCTCAGATTGCTCGGCTAATTTTCGTACTTCCTGAGCAACTACAGCAAATCCTTTTCCACTATCTCCAGCTCTTGCTGCCTCAATGGCTGCATTTAAAGAAAGTAGATTCGTTTGGCTAGCAATATTGGCAATTGCGTCTGCCATTAGCTTCACTTCACTAACGACTTTTCCATTTTCAATAGCCGTAAGGATCGCCTTTTCCTTTTCTTCATAAAGTCTTTTTGCATGCTCAATCGATTGTTCTGCTGTGTGGCTAATGTGGACAGCTCTTTCTTTAATTTTGATCGCTTCCTGGTTGCTATTTTGTGCGGTCTTCGCTAGTACTTCTACATGAGCTGCCACTTCTTCTACCGAAGCACTTATCTCTTCACTGCTAGCGCTTGTATCTTGTGAACCCATCGCAATTTCTTCAGAAGAGGAGTTAATCAATTCTATCTGACCCGTAACTTCCTCAAAGGTCGCACTTAATTCCTGACTAGTCACACTAACTTGTTCGGCGTCTCTAGCAATATCGCGCACAACTCCTCTTAATGTCTCCGACATTTTGTTGAAAGCATGCCCAATATTACTTAACTCATCTTTCCCCGATACTTCAATGACCCCAGTAAAATCTCCCTCTCCCATTACTCGACTCATTTCTTCTAATCGTTTCAAACGATTTGTTAGCTGTTTCGTATACATAAATATAGTCAAACTAACGATAAGTATAGCGATAACGCCTATTACGGAGAGAGTTCTTACTAATTCTCTTGAGGGAGCTTCTATTTCATCATTGGAAATAAAGAATGCTAGCTTCCAACCTGCTGCTGTAACCGTATCATAGTATACTTTAGCATCGCCAAAATCACCTTCTCCCTTAATAAAGGATTGGCCACTTTCCGTTTGCAGCATTTCTCCCCCGAGTGTTTTCAACGACTCCCTCGGGCTGTCTTGAATATTATTTTTCATAATATTTTCTGAAACAATATCATGTAGAATTAAGCCCTGCTTGCTCAAGAGCAAAGGCAAGCCTGTTTCACCAACTTTAATGCCGGATACCATATCCATAATCTCATCAAGACTCAAGTCTGCTGTAACCGTGCCTACAAATTCATTTTTATAATATAGCGGAGATATCGTTGTAACCATGGACACACCAGAATTGGAATCGATATAGGGCTCCGTCCAGGTCATTTCTCCCTCCTTTAACGCTTTTGCATCGGTGTAATAATATTCTTTTGTGTAATCGATTTTATTGTAAGAATCGTCGATAGACATAACACCATCTTTTTGACTCACATAATAAGCTCTTCTTCCAACTTGCGGGTCCAGCTTATTTGGTGCAAAAAAGACACCTACACCAAAGGTTTCATCATTCGTTGACAGTACTTTTTTCATTCTGTTCAAGTACTCTTCTCTTGTCAGCTTGGGGTTATCGTTAACACTCATTAAAAACGTTTGCAGCGTCTTTTCATGAGCGAGAAAAGATAGATTAATTGTCTCTATTCCACTAGTTAAATTGGCTTGCATCATCTGATCAACCTGTGATGTCACCATCGAATTACTTTTAAAATAGGATACCCCTGACATAACCAATACCGTCACAATCATGACGGGTAATAATAGACGTAGCATTTGACCTTTAATTGTATTCATAGCTGTCTTCACACCTTTTCTGACTGAAAATAGTAACCGTTCCATACCATTTCGATATCATTGGGCTTTCTTTATTACTCTTTAAAAAAAAGTAACATTATCCAATATAAATATAATCGGTATATTGTTTAGCAACTTTAACGGTTACGGGTGGATTATATTCGCAATTAACTATCCAATTGCATCCAATACAAATGTACATATACAATAAAAGAAGGACAAAGGCTAAAGTCATATCGACAGGAGGATGTTACATGCCACAATTAATTTTTAGAGGAATTCCAGCCGAGGGCATACGTGCAATTAGCATACCGCTCGTAGCGGAGATGGCAGAAATATGCCAATGCGGAACAGATAATTTTACCTTAGAGTGTCTTCACGTTACCGCTATATTTGACGGAAAATATACTGATTCGTACCCTTTCATTGACGTATGGTGGTTTGAGCGTGGGGACGAAGTGCGTGATAAGATGGCAGAGGCAATTGATAGGCATGTTCGGTTGCTTGGGATACCGGATCTAGAGATTTCCTTCCGAGTTGGACGCGAGGACAACTTTTATATGAACGGAAGACGTTATACTTCCTAGCTGTTGGAATTTATACCGTCATAGAAAATGGACCCTTCTACCAAAATGGTGAAGGGGTTTTTACTTTCCACAAACAAAACCTCTCAGCAGGTACCCCATTCTATTATTGGAAAATGCCCTCGCAAACCCGCCTATAATCCCAGCCAAACCAACCACTTACCAAATTACCACCTCAATATAGGGGTTTTGTATAAATTCACCCATAATATCACAGTAACAGTCGCAATATTTACAAATTGTATGAATAGTGCATCATAATTTACGCACGTTTTACTCAGACTTCGAACAAAATTTACAGAGTACTTTTATACTAGGCTTGTAATCAAGGAGGTGAGTCATATTCTCAAATTACAAAATATAAGCAAACATTTTGATGGCAAGACGATTCTCGATAATATTAGCTTCGAGATCGGTACAGGGGAAATTGTATCGCTGCTAGGACCAAGCGGAAGCGGAAAAACTACGCTGCTGAACATCATTTTGGGATTGACTCAAATGGATCAAGGAAAGATTATATTTCACCAGTCCGATTTGACTCATGTGCCTATGAGAAAACGCGGCTTCAACATTGTATTTCAGGATTATGCCCTTTTTCCGAATTTGAACGCATATGACAATATCGTGTATGGTCAGCGCAACAATAAAGAATCGGCAAGCCCTCAACAGATTCAAGAATATATTGAATTTTTGGAACTTAAGCCTCATCTACAGAAAAAAATCGGGGAATTGTCCGGGGGGCAGAAGCAAAGAGTGGCATTGGCACGAACACTCGTCACCAATCCGAAAATTTTGCTGTTGGACGAACCACTTAGCGCTCTAGATGGAGTCATTAAAGAATCTATTAAGCAGCGTATCCAGTCGATTGCACGGGAGTTCAAGCTGACGACGATTATCGTAACGCATGACCCAGAGGAAGCATTAACGATTTCGGACAAAATTCTTATTATTAATCAGGGGAAAATATCACAATTTGGTGCCCCCCAAGAAATTGTTCATCAGCCTAGCAATGACTTCGTCGATCAATTTATTATTAAGCAGCTTCACATCAAAAGACAAAATATATACAACTTGTTTGGAGAACAGTATGCCTAATGTCAAACCAGAAATGCGGGTAATTTTTGTAGTCATTCTTTCACTATTCGCAGCATTCCTGTTTCTGCCGCTTCTAATTTTATTCGCTCGTTCATTCGAGGACGAACAAGGGATTTCGATTGCCAATTACATGTCGATATGGTCGGACCGGAATATGATAGAAGCGTCCTTTAACAGCTTGAAAGTATCGGCTGCTGCAGCCTTCATATCTACCATTCTGGGATTTATGCTTGCCTATGCGATTCACTGCACCAATATGTACAGACCGCTGAAAAGCGTGCTGAAAACGGCCATTGTTGTTCCTATGCTGCTTCCGACGATCACCTACGGCTTTGCGATCATTTACTCGCTTGGGAATCAGGGATTGCTTACGAAGCTTGCAGGACGAAGTCTATTCGATATTTATGGATTCAACGGTTTGCTGATCGGATATGTCATCTACACGCTTCCATCAGCATTTCTATTGCTCCATAACGCATTTCAATCTGTTGATAAAAAATTTATTATCGTATCCAAACTTATGGGTGACGGGACATTGCGCAGCTTTGCGAACACAATCCTTCGTCCATTGATAGGAACGCTAGGTGGAGCCTTCGTGCTCTCCTTCATTCTCAGTTTTACAGATTTCGGTATTCCTGCCTCGTTAGGCGGAGCTTACCCTGTAGTGGCAACGCAGCTGTATCAAGTGATGCTCGGCTCTATTCCCGACTTTAATCAAGGTGCTGTCATCGCCGTCCTTATGTTAGTACCTGCAATGTTTGGCATCTGGCTGCTTAAACGTCTCGAGCGGCTAAATTTTCACTATGACAAGCTGGCGGACACCGAGCTGCCCCGTCATCGCATCCGGGATGCAGCATTTGGCTTCATCTCTATTGCCACCGTTCTTGGGATGTTGTCCGTCTTTGCCGTGATGTTTATAGCACCGTGGCTAACTGCTTTTCCCTATGATCTCACTTTTACGTTAAAACATGTAATCAGCACGTTTCAATCGAGCGACTTGACGAGAGTATATGTAAACTCCTTGTTTGTAGCGCTACTGACAGCCCTATTCGGAACGCTGATCGCGTATAGCGCAGCCATCCTAAATGTACGAACTTCCCTAATGGGCAGGTCTGCTCTAGACATCGTTTCAATGATTTCTAATACGGTGCCTGGTATGGTGCTCGGAATCTCGTACCTATTGCTTTTCAACGGCAGTAGCCTAAAGGGAACGTTTGCCATTCTCGTCATTTGCAATATGATGCATTTCTTTACAACGCCGTACCTGATGGCCAAGAACGCCCTGTCTAGAATGAATCCATCTTGGGAAACAACCGGAGAACTGCTCGGTGACAGCTGGTTCAATACCGTTTGGCGGGTTATTCTCCCCAACTCGGCTTCTACCGTAATCGAAATGGCAAGTTATTTTTTCATCAACGCGATGGTGACGGTCAGCGGCATTATTTTTCTGGTCTCCGCTCAAACGTCCGTTGTAGCCAGCAAGATTAAGGAGCTCCAACATTTTGGGAAATTTAACGAGATTTTTGTAATATCCTTGCTTATCTTTTTTACAAATTTGATCATCAAGCTTTTATGCGATTATTTGCAAAAACGGCGCACTGTGAACTAACTTATGCCGAATCCAAAGGAGCAAATTACGATGAAAAAAACGTTGAAATGTGTACTACTCACCTTATTAACGATAAGCCTAGCGATTGCTGCAACAGGCTGTGGCAAAAGTGAGGCAGACGCCAAAAAAGTAGTTATCTATACAAACGGCGATGAAGAAGCCGTTCAGGCCATGAAAACATCACTTACGAATAGCGGCTTTGAAGGTCAATATGTATTGCATTCACTTGGAACTTCAGAGCTGGGTGGCAAACTACTTGCCGAAGGTAAAAATATCGAAGCAGATCTAATTACGATGAGCTCCTATTTTATCGAAAGCTCGCAAAATAAACACGCCATGTTTAAAGAACTGTCGTTTGAAACGGACGCGCTTGAAACACATCCCTCTTTTTATGCGCCCATATTATCAATTACCGGTACAACCTTTGTAAATACGGAACTATTAGAACAAAAAGGGCTTCCACGTCCCACATCCATCGCGGATTTAACAAAACCAGAATTCAAAGGTCTGGTCTCCATTCCGGACATTATGCATTCCTCTACAGGATGGCTGCTGATTCAAGCCATCATTTCCGAATATGGGGAAGAATCGGGCAAGGCTATCTTGCATGATCTCATTACCAATGCCGGCCCTCATCTGGAGAGCTCCGGATCCGGTCCAATCAAAAAAATACAGGCTGGAGAAGTTGCCGCTGGTTTTGGCCTTCGCCATCAAGCGGTTGCTGCTAGAGCAACGGGTATTCCCATCGACTTTGTGGATCCTATTGAAGGCAATTTTTCATTGACGGAGTCCATTGCTGTGGTGAACAAGGACAATGAAACTACCGATCTTGCGATGAAAATGGCAGAAGCCATCCTCAAAGGTGCAAGAAAAGATTTGATCGTTAACTATCCAGTTGCCTTATATAAAGGAGAAACCATCGATCAGGTCGACAAGCCTGCGTACCCAAAAGGTTTTGCCAAGCCGCTCACAGTGGAGCTGCTCCAAGAGCATCAGCAATTTTTCAATACATCCAAATCAGGCAACTAGGGGGTTTACGTGATGAACAGCTACAAACTATTAACACCTGGACCTTTGACCACGACACGTACTGTAAAAGAGGAAATGCTGCTTGATCGATGCACATGGGATGATGAATACAAATCGATGACTCAACAGATTAGATCTCAACTACTGAATATAGCAAGAGCAAACCCTGTTGAGTATACGACAGTGCTCATGCAGGGAAGCGGTACGTTTGCTGTGGAATCCGTTCTTACCTCTACGATTAGAAACGAAGATAAATTGCTTATCATAACAAACGGTGCTTATGGTGAACGCATCGTGCAAATAGCCGATTGCATCGGATTGAAGCACACCGAGTACCGTGTGAGCTTTGATGAGCAGCCTAATGAAAGCGACATACGATCAATTTTGGAGAAAGACCCAAGTATTTCTCATATCGCTATGGTTCACTGTGAGACCACAACCGGGATACTGAACCCGCTCGATATGATTTCTAAGCTTTCCATTGCGTATAGAAAAACGTTAATTATTGATGCCATGAGCAGCTTTGGCGGTATCGAAATTGATGTTCCCAGCCTTGGAATTGATTATTTGATCAGCAGCGCGAACAAATGTATTCAAGGTGTTCCGGGCTTCGGGTTTATCATTGCTAACAAAGAGAAGCTTACAGCCTGCGAAGGTATTGCACGCAGCTTATCATTAGACCTATATGATCAGTGGCAGGGAATGGACAAGGACGGCAAATGGCGGTTCACTTCCCCGACGCATGTAGTCGCGGCCTTCTCTAAAGCTTTGGACGAGCTAGAACAGGAAGGCGGCGTTGCCGCAAGATTTATACGTTATCGTGACAATAATGCCTTGTTGAGGGAGCGGCTTGCCCAGCTTGGCATCCATGCTTATATTGCACCGGACAAGCAATCTCCAATTATTACTACTTTTTTGTTCCCAAGTGAATCGTTCAGCTTTCCGCATTTCTATGCTTATACAAAAGCAAGAGGATTTGTTATCTATCCTGGCAAATTAACCGAGATGGATACGTTCCGAATCGGCAACATTGGAGACATTGATCACAAGGACATTGAGCAGCTTTGCGAAATAATTGAAGAATATATGGGAGTGGGAGTGATCGCATAATGAACAAAATTGAAGGAGTTATTTTAGATTGGGCGGGAACGGCTGTCGATTACGGATGCTTCGCCCCCGTCAATGTATTTGTCACAATTTTTAAAAATGCCGGAATTGACGTTACGATGGATGAAGCAAGAGCGCCCATGGGAATGTTGAAGATTGACCATATACGTGCAATGCTCTCCATGCCGAGGCTATCGGGACTGTGGGAAGATAAGTACGGACGCCCGTTTGAAGAACAAGATGTGGAAAAGCTTTATGCCGAGTTCGAACCGGCTCTCATGGACTGTTTGTCTCAATATACAGATCCCATTCCCGGTGTAATCGAAACGGTAGACAAGCTGAGGTCTCAAGGATTAAAAATTGGTTCTACAACAGGCTATACCAACACAATGATGGATGTCGTCGTTTCGAATGCTCGTCAAAAAGGATATAGTCCCGATAGTTATGTTACGCCAGATGATACTGACTCCTACGGAAGACCGTACCCTTACATGATCTATCGCAACATGGAGCAGTTGAAGCTGTCCGCAGCTTGGGGTATCGTAAAGGTTGGCGATACGACATCCGATATTAAAGAAGGCGTAAATGCAGGTGTATGGTCTGTCGGTGTTGTAATTGGAAGCTCCGAAATGGGGCTTCACCAAGAACAATTCGAAAGCCTTGCGCCGTCCGAACAAGAAAAAATAATTGCAGATACAAAAGAAGTTTTCCTTCAACACGGCGCAGACTTTACGATTCATACGATGAGTGAGCTACCTGCATTAATAGAGCAAATCAATAGCTTGTTATCGAAGGGCTATAGACCTGGCTTCATCATAAAATAGCTCTCATCTGATTTAATATTCGCGCGCAGCATCGAACCAACGTTGAGCCAGCTCATCGAGTATGCGCTGGCCAATCTGGTGGTCAGACTGGCTAAGAGAAATTTTCCTTCAAAATTCAATCAGTTCAAGTTAGAGAACTGGTTAAGGAACTTCAGTGAGATCAGCTGACCCAATTCAGAAAGTGTATTCAGAAGTTAGCTATTGGTAAAAATATTATCCTCTTAAAGTCGCAATGATTCTACTTGGTTTCAATATCAGATCAAATGCTCCCTCAATGCTTTTACATACCATATCCGCTTTCATTAAAGATTTTGCGGAGCAACCTTCTTCCCCGATCACAATAATGGATAGGCCGCAAGCTTCAAACATTTGTCCATCATTGTACCCATTTCCAATACATACGCATTGTTCTGCTCCAAGCTTTTCTACAATTTCTCTTTTATGTACTGCTGCATTTGAGTTAGCAAATATTTGTACTTCTATAGGCATGTCAGCACATTGATTTCTCGCAGTACCATGGGTATCAGCCGTTACTACATGTACTCGTATACCTTTTTTATGAATAGCCTCTATTTTTTCTTTTATTGAAGGAATAATTTTACCGTCACAGGCTATCGTTCCGTTATAATCCAGTACAAGATTGCGAATGTTTATAATTCCTCTTCCGGGTATATTAATTTCCACTTCAAGCATCTCCTTATCTCTAGTTGATAGATCTACCCAATTGGTCAATGGCGTTTCCTTATTACTCAATCAAAGAACTGCACTTACTTATGATACGGTTCACAAGGCCGTTCGTAACGGTAATTTTTACTATTACGCAGAGAAAAGAAGCTCGAAACCCAGCATCATCTGTTCCCAAGGAGTGCAGACTGCGGGCTTCAAGCTTCTTCTTTCTAATCATCAAATTTTTAAAGCAACTTAATCAGCTCTTCTAGCTCATCAACCAATACTTTAGCAAGTTCAAAATCAGTATTTTTTAAAGCCATTTCTATTTTCATTTCAACTGACTTTTTATTTTGTTCCATTTCTAAATAATCTTTATTAAAGTGACTCGCATAGATCATCTGTTTGAATTTTTTCATTTTCATTTTTCTAATCGTCTTATCGTCAATGATTAACACATAATCCATACCATTTACAACCGAATAGAAATCATGAGAAATCATGAGAATCGCACCTTTATAGCTCTCAATGGCTTTCTCTAGTGCTAGTTGTGCATAAGTGTCTAAATGGCTTGTCGGTTCATCTAGAAGCAATACATTGGCTTTACTAGCAGACACTTTTGCCAACTGAAGCATATTTTTTTCTCCACCAGATAAAGACCCTATTTTCTGATTAACGATTTCTCCTTCAAAGCCATAGTTCGAAATATACGATCTAATCTCATCATACGTGTCGAACCCAGCATCGATAAATTCTTCTAGTATGGTATTTGAATCATTTAGCACTTCGCCCTGCATCTGAGATAAATAAGCCACTTTCGCATCCGTATTTATTTCAATGGAATCATGATTGTTTTTAAAAATATCTCGGAGTAAAGTCGTTTTCCCTGTACCGTTAGGGCCAATAATGGCCACTTTATCCGTAGATTTTATCTCAAAGCTAACATTGTCCAGAAGCAGCTCATCAAAGGCAACGCGATAATTACTGACATTTATAACCGTAGTGTCTTCCATTTCATTCTCAATATCAAAACTAATATTCGGTTGCTTAATATCAACAAATGGCGCTTTAATTCTACGCGCTTCCAATCTTTCTTGAAACTTAACTCTAGCTTTTAACGCTCGTCCTCTAGATGCTTCTGAATTATGCGTTGCGATCGCTCTAAGATTATCAATAATGCCATCGTATCTCTCAATTTCTTCTTGTTCAGCGACTGCGATTTCTTGTAATTCGATTTTTGTCTGAAGTAAGGAGAAATTATACTCAATATATCGCCCATCAAACTCTTGGAGCTCCTTGTTTTCAAGGTGTATAATTTTGTTGAAACAATGATTCAATAAATATCGGTTGTGCGTAACAACTAGCAGTATTCCTTTGTGAGCATTGATAAGATTTTTAAGCGCATTTAAGTTTTCAAAGTCTAAAAATACATCTGGTTCATCCATAATGATTACGTCTGGACCATTAAGCATTTCCTTCATTACTTGAACAAGTTTAAATTCCCCACCACTTAGGGCGGATACGCTAAGATCTTTTAGCTTCATGAGGTTTGCTTGATTTAGTTTCTTATTAATGTTGCTTTCAAAATCTTCCCCACCGATTGCATCAAATGCGTCTAAAGCCAATTGATACTTTTCGAGTAAAGGCTCAATATCCGCTGATGTTTCCATTTCGGTACAAATAGATGTTATTTCATTTTGTATCTTAATAAATGGTTCCCCTATATACTCAAAAACGCTTGTTTCCTTCGTTTCGTCTAATTGAGGGAATTGACTTACGTACCCGATTGTACAAGTCGGCTCTATTTCTAATTTGCCCTCGAACATGTACTTTTCAGGATCCATCAGTATATCGATTAATGTACTTTTTCCATTGCCACTTGCTCCTATAAAGGCGCAATGTTGTCCCTCTTCAAGCGTAAATGAAATGTTTGTATATAGTTCTTTTTGTGGAAACGAGAAGGATAAGTTGTCTACTTTTATCATCGTATTACCTTTCTTTATAACTAAAATAGTGACTGTTTTTAGTTGTATGGTGGAGTATAGTATTAGCGTTTAACGTTGTTTAGATTAACACTGTTTACAACCAACTTCAATCCGTTTTGTATCCCATACATTGGGGGCCAACGTTTCTTGCTACCTCTTTAACTACCCTCAGGGCATTCCTTCATGAAATTAGCCCATATAAAAAAACTATACCTTTGCATAGTTTTTTTGTGTTTCCCGATAGCAGCTTCCACGTCTTATAATCTATCCAACATATCACGTAAGGAGCTGCTACAATTGAAAACATCCATCATTGGTTATCCGCGAGTAGGCGGACTTAGAGAGCTTAAATTTGCATCCGAAAAATACTTCAAAGGTGTACTTCCCGTCGAAGAACTACAACAAACTGCGGCGCAGCTTAGAGCGGCAAACTGGAAGCTTCAGCAGGAAAATGGCGTCGACTTCATTCCATCCAATGATTTTTCCTTCTACGATGGACTGCTCGACACCGCTTGCTTGCTTGGGATCGTTCCGCAAAGATACCAAGCGCTCGGTCTAAGCCCGCTAGAAACGTATTTCGCAATGGCGAGAGGCTATCAAGGCGACAAAGGCGACGTGAAAGCACTGGCGATGAAAAAATGGTTCAACACGAACTATCATTATATGGTGCCCGAAATTGACGATACAACAAGCATCCGTGTGGCTGGATCGAAGTTGTTCGACGAATTTACGGAAGCAAAACAACAGGGAATTACAACTAAACCGGTACTGATTGGCGCATTCACCCTGCTCAAACTCGCAAGATTCACTGGATCCAAAAAAGCAGAGGACTTCGTGCCTGCGGTTGTCGAAGCGTATAAAGCTGTCCTGAACCAATTGAACACGCTTGGCGCAGCATGGCTTCAACTGGATGAGCCTGCATTGGTAACGGATTTGACTGCGGAAGATATCTCGCTGTTTACGGAGCTTTACAACGGAATTCTTTCCGCCAAAGGCAACGTAAAAGTTGTCGTGCAAACGTATTTCGGAGACGTTCGTGACTGCTATCAGGCGCTTCAAGCACTGCCGTTTGACGGAATCGGCATTGACTTCGTCGAAGGCAAGCAGTCTTTGGAGCTCGTGCGTGAGCATGGCTTCGCAAGCGACAAAGTGCTGTTCGCCGGCGTACTTAACGGTAAGAACATCTGGAAGAACCAATATAAACAGACGATTGCCCTCGTTCGCGAGATCGGCAAGCATGCAAGCCAAGTCGTGCTCGGCACTTCCTGCTCACTGCTCCACGTTCCTTATTCACTGAAGCATGAAACGAAGCTGACGGAGACAAATAAGCAATACTTCGCCTTCGCGGAAGAGAAGCTGCGTGAGCTTGCTGATCTGAAATCGATTCTGGAGCAAGCAAACCCGGAAGCCTCCGCTATTTATACGGAGAACGAGAAGCTGTTCAACGGGTCGCGCCTTACGAACGACAACTCGGTACAGAAGAGAGTGGCCGCGTTGACGGATGCCGACTTCACGAGATTGCCTGCGTTTGAAGAGCGAGAAGCGATTCAAAAAGCAAAATTTAATCTGCCGCTGCTGCCTACGACGACGATCGGCTCATTCCCGCAAACGGCTGAAGTCCGCGCAAACCGCGCAGCTTTCAAGAAAGGCAACATCACCGAAGAACAGTACAAGCAGTTCAACTTTGACCGGATCGCAGAGTGCATTGCACAGCAGGAAGAGATCGGCATTGACGTCATTGTTCACGGCGAATACGAGCGCAATGACATGGTAGAATACTTTGGCGAATGCTTGGATGGCTTTATTTTCACAGAGAACGCCTGGGTTCAGTCTTACGGAACACGCTGCGTAAAACCGCCGGTCGTATGGGGCGACATTAGCCGCAGCAAGCCGATGACAGTAGAATACTCGGCGTTCGCGAAGAGCCGTACCAACAAACTGGTCAAAGGTATGCTGACAGGTCCGGTAACGATTCTGAACTGGTCCTTCCCTCGCGAGGATATCAGCCTGAAGGAGAGCGCTCTTCAGATCGGTCTTGCCATTCGTGACGAAGTACTCGATCTGGAAGCGAACGGTATCGAAATTATTCAGATCGACGAGGCTGCATTAAGAGAAAAGCTGCCACTGCGTCATTCCGACTGGCAAAGCGAATACTTGAGCTGGGCAATTCCTGCCTTCAGACTTGTACACAGTGGTGTTAAAGCCGAAACGCAAATTCATACCCATATGTGCTACAGCCAATTCAGCGACATCATTCGCGATATCGATGCGATGGACGCCGATGTCATTACGTTCGAAGCATCACGTTCGGATCTGGCCCTCATCGACGTTCTCAATGAATGCGGCTTCCGTACGGAAGTCGGTCCTGGCGTCTATGACATCCATTCGCCTCGAATTCCGAGCGTGGACGAGCTTAAACAAGGGCTGGACCGCATGCTCGACAAGATCGAAGTCTCCAAGCTATGGGTTAACCCGGATTGCGGACTTAAAACACGCGGTGTCACGGAAACGTGGGCCAGCTTGAAAAACCTTGTACAAGCAGCTAAAGAAGTTAGAGCAACGTTGTAATAACGTAAAAGAGGATGGACTCAGTCGAGTTCATCCTCTTGCTTTATAATCGGGTAGCCAAAATCCATAATGATATTTTTGAGCTTCATCACATAGGCGGTAGCCAACTGACTCAAACTGGCCTTCTGATTCACGATGTAACCCACCTGAATGCTCTCATCGGTACGAAGTCGTACAGATTTGATTTGTTCCCCGTTCAGATCCTTATTCAATACGCCCGAGCTAATCGTATAGCCATTAAGCCCGATCAACAGGTTAAATAGCGTCGCGCGGTCACTGACCAATATTTTTTTCTTGTATGTTCGTGTACTTAGTATTTCCTCCGCAAAGTAAAAGGAATTATATTCGCCTTGCTCAAAGGCCAAACACGGGAAGTCATCCAAATCTTCGATGTCCAGTAGCGACTTGGATGCAAGTGGATGCTCCTTACTGATGAATACGTGCGCTTCCGCTTGGAATAACGGATAAAATCGCAACTCATTGTCCTTTAATATCTTCTGAATCACCTTTCGGTTGAATTCGCTCATATAGATGATTCCGAGCTCACTTTTCATATTCCTTACGTCTTCAATAATCTCATAGGTGCGTGTTTCACGCAGCGTACACTCATACTCATCCACATTAAGCTCCTTCAGCAGTCCGACGAAAGCCTGCACAGAAAAGGCGTAATGCTGCGTTGAGATCGAGAACAGCTTCTTCGAAGGCTTACGATTCATGTACCGCTGCTCGAGCAGCTCAGCTTGCTCCACGACTTGCCTAGCGTAAGATAAAAACTCCGCTCCATCGCTTGACAGCACAATTCCCTTGGACGATCGAAGGAAAATCTCTATACCAGCTTCCATCTCAATCTCTTTCACCGCGTTGGACAAGCTCGGCTGAGAAATATACAGCTTCTTTGCCGCTTCGCTTATGGAGCCGCAACTAACGATGGTCAGAATATATTTCAATTGCTGTAAGGTCATTAGAATACCCCTTTTCTACAACCCCAGTGTCGTTTCTCTAGATAGCCTTCTTCTAACAACTAGAAAAGGCGTCCTCCCTCTGAAAAATACATAGGGAAAGACGCCTTCATAATCTTACATTATGATGGATCATCTAACGCCTCCCTATCTCCCGTAGGTACGCAGTGCTATCAGAACAGGCAGGTCTCCTGGCTCGGGAATCATCACTCGGCAGCGACCTTCCCGATCGATGTAGATCAGTGGCTGATTGAGCTGCCTGCTCCTCCGTTACAGTGGCGGGACCGCGTCGGCATTGCACCGAACTTCCCTTTTAAGTCAGATCGACAAGCACGCTCGCCGATCAGACACCTGTTCTCGCTTATACAATTAAGTTGAATTTTTATTATAATTACATCTTACTCGATATTACATTTAAGATTAAAAATTACCTTATATTCAAGATAGCATATCTGAACAGTTATCACACGATTCAAATAAGTCACAGCCTGATATAGCGCATAAAAAACACATCATGCTGATTTGGTAGGATACAATTGTATTAAAACAACTGTAAAAGGAGTGATTCACTTCGTCGTCTTATGATACGGTTCAGCCCTATCATTTATAAAGAGAATTCGAAAGGCACCCAAATTGGGTGCCTTTATTTGTTAGTAAGGCAACTCCATACTATATATTTTTAAAGCAATAATCACAGTGAATAAGAGCTACTACCTTTTCTCTACAGTCATAAACTTAAACTCTAAGTCAGAAATACAATCACTAAATGACCTGTATTTCTTTGGGAAAAACGCGCCATTATTTCTCATTAAGTTAAACAGCTCATCACAGCGCTCTAAGCTTATTAAGCCCATTTCTTTAGCCATGTATAGTAGCCCAATTGAGCCAATCGTCACAATCCCATACTTCCTGGCTAGCTTTTTGGGTCCATTATCATCTGTAATTAAAATACATTTTTGATATTTCGCATAGATTAAAGATGCAGCCTCCCCATCGCCAAGCTTGGGAACATTAGATATTTTTGTGGGATAATTCTTAGAAATGGTATAATATTCGGATAGCATATCAATACCGTACAGTTCTTTAATCTCGAGCCACCCCGATTTCAAAGCTAACTCTACGTCCTGTTTAACTGAAGTAATAACAAAAGATTCCGTTTTCACAGAAATAGTAATAATTTTAGCGCCATGGAAAATATCATTAAGTAAATCAAAAACCCCTGCTAACGAGAAATTGGATAACGTAGTATTGTCAATAACAACGTCACCTGAAGTTATAATATTAATCATAGCTCGTCCCATCCAACTTCATCTGGATATGTTGCATCAGCTTGTTCTACTACTTTGCTAAGGTCAGTCTCTAAATTCTCTTCTAAAAAAGCAATAAAATGATTTACCATCACGGACTTACTTATATTGGCATTATGGTATGCACTGATTAATAAACTAATGTAATTGTCAGAAATGTAAGCATCCTTGGGGGCTTCAAAAACCAAGGAATCGATACCCTCAATTAAACAAGTTTCCTTTAACTTCAACTTACCTTTTCGACTCTTACGAAGATATTCTTGGTACACATCGAAAGTTATCAGACCTAGGTTATATAATCTTAGTGCCATAGCGATAAAAGATACTTTGTATTTGGAGCTCAATTTGAGTATGTTCTCTTTTCTTACTTCAATTTCCCCCCAATTATACTCTTTTAAAATATCCTCTTCTGGCATTAAAAAATGCGACGCAAAAAAGTCTGCTAAGATTTCGTTATCGTCCTTACTGAAACCCTCCGGAAAACAAATATCAAACATATCCTCATCATCAAATAAAACGTGCGATAATTCATGAGCGGCTGTGAAATTTTGATTACCTAAAATTCTATGTCTATGAATTAATACTATTTTTAAATCTCCTTGCTTAATGTACATTCCTAGTAGCTGAGTTTTTTTATCAAAGCCATATGTAACAACATAACAATCTTCTTTTTCAAGATATGAAAAAACGGGACTAGTAATAGGCCCGCTGTTTATTCTATACTTTTCTCTTGCCGATATAGCCCTCATCTTTGCTAATCGATATTTTTCATTATTTTTGTATATATTAGAGTATATTATAGGAATCATGCACTATCCCCTTAATTGTTTTAATTCCTCGATATGCGTAAGGAAAGAAGAAGCAAACTGAAGTGCTTTTTTTATTTCAGGATCTGTTTGATATCCTTGAACACGTAATCTTGCTTCAAAAGGAATTGCAGGCTGAGCCTCATCAAGATTCAACAACTCTAAGGGGGAAATCTGTAAATAATGGGATATCGATTCCAATTGTGATTGCGAAATATCTGATTGTCCAAATGCAATTGAGGCCAACGACGAGTAACTAATTCCGCACTCATCAGCTAAACGAATAGTTGTTAGTCCCCTATCTTTTAATATAGCGGTTAGATTTTTCCCAAATTGTTCACGATTCATATCTACACCTCCTTAACAGAATTATTATAGTATAAAAGAGATAGCTTCTCAATAATAACTTCACCTAAATAGTACCATTTTACTTATGGGAAACAAAATTTGTAACCACTTTGCTCCTTTAACACTTAGTAATCAGTTCATTAGTTTACTTTTTATTTTTACAATTACAGTTTGAACAAAAAACGCACAAAATGTAAAGTCAACTAAAAATTTAAATGTAGTTACATTGACTATTGTTTTCAGATATTTTCCTTATTTATGATACGGTTCCCCACGATTGATCTTCACTGCGCGATAAATCTGCTCCACTAACACCAAGCGCATCAACTGATGCGGCAACGTCATCCGACCAAACGACAGCTTCGTCTGTGCACGGCGTAGAACAGCATCCGACAAACCATTCGAACCGCCTATTATAAACACAACATGGCTCGTTCCATACGTGCCAAGCTTATCAATATGAGCTGCTAGATCCTCACTGGACCACAGCTGTCCATTTATCGCTAACGCTACAACATGAGCATCTGGCTTCACCTGTGCTAAAATACGCTCGCCTTCACGATCTTTCACCTGTTCCACTTCTGCATCGCTCATCTTCTCTGGTGCCTGTTCATCCGATAGCTCTGTCACTTGAAACTTCACATAAGGCGCCAATCGTTTGCTATATTCCGCAATCCCTTGTACCAAGTACTTTTCTTTTAATTTTCCTACACTAATCAATTGAATCAACATCTATAATAACTCCATTCTTTTGCTCTAATCGGTTATCCCGTCCTGCTTGCCACCACTAGTGTACCCGATGCATGCTCACAATAAAAGAGAGGACCTAAGCCCTCCCTTCCCTTGTAAAATGTATAGAAAGTATCTTAACGACGCTCTTGAATGGCTTTCTCCATACGCTCCAACGCCTCTTGAATAACAGAACGCGGTGACGCCATATTCAAGCGCATAAAGCCCGCTCCATTATCACCAAACGAAATCCCTTGGTTCAGCCATACCTTCGCCTTCAACTGCAAGAAGTCCTTCAACTCCACAGGAGACAGCCCAAGCTCGCGGAAATCGAGCCATTTCAAATATGTGCCTTCCTGCTTGAACACCTTCACCTCAGGAATGCGTGCTGTAATAAACTCCTCGATAAGTTTATTGTTACCCTGCATATACGCCATCATCGCATCGAACCACGCTTCGCCTTCTGTATAGGCAGCTATTGTTGCCTCAATCGGCATCACATCCAGATCATTCATACCCAACGCTTGTACCGTTCTGCTGAACGCGTTGCGCAGCTTCGCGTTCGTAATCATAATATTCGCTGCCTTAAAACCAGCGATATTAAACGACTTGCCCGCAGACGTAGCTGTAATCGTAATGTCTGCAACATCCGGTGACAAGGACGCAATCGGCGTATACGTATGCCCAGAGAACACAATGTCATGATGGATATCGTCCGAAAATATAAGCACATCATTCGCGAGACAAATATCCGCGATCCGCTGTAATTCCTCACGCGACCACACACGACCACCTGGGTTATGTGGATTGCAAAGGAAGAACATTTTCACCGCAGGGTCCTTCGCCTTCTGCTCGAAGTCATAGAAGTCAATTTCATAGTGTCCATTTTGCAGCACAAGCGGATTTGTCACGACTGTACCGCCATTGGAAGCAATCATACTCGCAAATGGAGGATATAGCGGCGGCATAATAATTGCTTTCTCGCCAGGCTTCACCCAAGTTCGCATAGTAACTGCCATCGCAGGGACAACCCCTGGCATCGTCACGATCCAGTCCTTCTTAATCTGCCAGTTATGACGCTTGCCCATCCATCCGATTACCGCATCATAATAGCGGTCCGAACGCTCCGTATATCCGTATATCGGCGTTTGAAGACGCTTCACAATCGCTTCTTGAATCGCAGGTGCAGCCGCAAAGTCCATATCTGCAACCCAGAGAGGAATACAGTCTTTATGTGCCGCTGACTGTGGAATTACTTTGGATGCATCTGTATGAGTGCGGTCAATTACTCGGTCAAATTCGTACATGGAGTCTCCACCTCGTCCTAAATCTATGTAAATGAATTGTTCTTATTTTACCAAAGTATAACATGCTATATAAGAGCGGCGTTAAAAAAGTATCAACAGCATTTTCAATAAATATGAACCAAGTGGCCCTAGGACAACTATCACCTATTCACATCCCGCATCCGAATTATCCCCATCATAAGCAAGGTTAGCTGCCCTACATTTCTCTTCAAAATCGCCTGTCCACATGTGGATAACCTTTATCATCTCACCTAACATCGTAGTTATCCCCATTTTTCATGATACTGTCCCCATAACAAGCAAAAAACAAGGGTATTCACAGACTCCTGCCTGCTTTCCCCTTGCTTGTTCTTCATACGTTGCAGTTATACACATCTCATACAGTAGGCATCTTCATCTTACTTCTGACACGATCACTTTAAAAGGCAATCTCGATGCCGCAACTATGCAACTAACGTCCTTCGCTATACGACCAGGAACTGTGCCTCTTCCTCACAATTCATACAGCAACGAATTGGGCGCTCCCAATCACTGAATTGCTGCTCATCCAAGTCTACAATATCCGGTGCATCTTCAAATTCATCAACGAACTTATCAATTGCTAGCTCTACATGCTCTTTGCATACTACATACATGAAGTTCCCTCTTTCTTGCCTAACCAGCTGTTTGTCTTATCTCTAATGTACTCCATGCTCTGTTTCGTTTCAAGCCACAATCCAAATACAATAAGAAACACACGCAAACTTACCTAACTTAACACTTATCAGCTGACAATCCTACATTCCCGCCTAATTACGAATTAGGACGATCTCCTAACGTAACCGTGACCTTCATTTGCTTGCCGTCTCGGTAATACGTAATCTCCATGGTGTCGCCAACCTGCTTCTGCTCATACAAATACCTTCTTAATTCCAGCGTCGTAGAAATATCCTGCTTGTCGAATCTCACAATGACATCATTCAACTTGAACCCTGCCTCTTGGGCAGGTCCTGAGGCCTCTAAGACAATAACACCTGATGTAACTGACTTCGGCAGCTTCAAATCACTACGCTGTTCATCTGTAATCGGTGCATACTCATTTTCCAAATCAACCGTGTACACACCTAGATAAGGGCGAATCACCTTACCCTTTTCCATCAGCTGATCGACAACTTTTCCTACCTCGTGCATGGGAATCGCAAATCCGAGTCCTTCCGCTCCCGTAGAGGCGATTTTCATCGTATTAATACCAATGACACGTCCATGCAGATCAATTAGCGCACCGCCGCTATTTCCCTCATTGATTGCTGCATCCGTTTGGATGACGGTTTGTTCCCAATCGTATACACCATCCCCATTTAAAGAAATAGGAATCATTCGATTCGTATAGCTGATAATACCCGACGTAAGCGAACCGCCGAGCCCGAACGGATTGCCTATCGCAATAACCGTTTCACCCCGACGCAAACTGCGTGAATCGCCAAATTCCGCAATTTGATTTACGCCAGCACCATCGATCTTGAGCACAGCCAAGTCCGATATTTTATCTTTACCCACAACCTCCGCATGCTTGCGCTGTCCATTGGATAATACAATTTCCAATTGATCAGCCCCGCTTACTACATGCTCATTTGTAAGGATATATGCGTCGTTATCTTTTTTATCAAAAATAATGCCCGATCCCAAGCTAACATCATCAAGTCCTTGCTTGCTTTCCTCTTTCTCGATCGCCTTCTGCTTGTTTAGGATGCTAACTATGGTCGGGCTAGCTTTATCTGCCGCCTGCACAAGTAAATCATCGTATGCATTCGCAATCGTATCTATAGATGGTTCAGCTGCAGCGACTACAGTTGTTGGAGCTTGAGCATGAATGAGCCATGAATACACCAAAATAACAAAGGCTGCACTCGTTACTGAGCTAACAATCGCAACCTGCAGCGTGGATAAACTGATGCGCCGATGGGACCGACTTGCCCGCTTCCAGTTCCATGTTTCCACATGCTGCTTACGATTACTGCTGAACTTGCTCCTGCGCGATACCTTTGACGAATAGAAATCATCATCGAACAAACCCATCCGCTCCAACTCCCCTGTAACCATGATTACGAACTGCTTATATGGTCAATACTATATTTAATGCAATTGCTTCTATTATCATGCTATGAATAATCATAGATTTTAATTCTCTTACATAACATTTATATAAATAGAATTGCTAGACAGCACGGAGAGCTTGATCTCAACATAGCCAAGTTCTATGAATGCGGTTTATTCCGCAGCCACCCATCCATGTAATACTTATATCAAATTTATATTAATAGGAGGTTGTAAACATGTCATTCCGAACTTATTCCGATTATCGTGATCACCATCAATTTCATTCCAATACCGATGCTCAATCAGCGATGTGGTCCAATATTGATCTAATCGCTCAGATCGCAGACCTGAAGCAAGACAATTATCGCCTCACCCTTGCCCTCTCTACCCTGATGGAATTACTCGTTGAAAAGGGCATCGTAGAACAGGACGATATCTCCCGTAAAGCATTAGAGCTCGATCAATTTCTCGAACTTACAGACGAATAATCGACTTCTCACGTACATGATCCCAAGCGGTTGGCCGATCATAGTGTGTATCAAGTACTTGAAGCTCTGATTCTTTATAAAAATGCCCATTGCTCTCCATAACATCCTGTACCGTCATGCGGGCAATATCTTTCTGATTATGCTCACGGCTTAAATGGGCTAGGTACACTCGGCGTGTATTACCTGTCACCACTTCACTCATCGCCTCACCAGCCGCTTCATTGGACAAATGTCCCTTATCGCCAAGAATTCGCTGCTTAATATTCCATGGATAACGTCCCATGCGCAGCATCTGAATATCATGATTCGACTCCAGCACGAGTACATCTGCATCTGAGATCGCATCGCGAACTTTGTCCGACATATAACCGAGATCGGTCGCCACGCTCAGCTTCGTCTCATTTTCGTAGAAATTGTAAGCTACCGGCTCGGCCGCATCATGGGAAATACCAATCGATTCGACACGAAGATCGCCAAAGTTTTTCGCTTCACCCGTATCCATCACAATTCGCTTATCCTCTGCCAGCTTGCCGACATGCTTCTGCAGTGCCTCCCATGTCTTCTCATTCGCGTATACAGGCACATCATATTTACGAGCGAATGCGCCCAATCCCTTAACATGATCGGAATGCTCATGTGTAACGAGAATACCGTCAATACTTGAACCAGACAAGCCCTGCTCATGGAGCAGCTCGTCTGTTCGCTTGCAGCTCAAACCGACATCGATCATGAGCGTCGCATCGTCTGTCTTCACGACTGTACAATTGCCTGTAGAGCCGCTCGACAACACCGTAAATCGTAAGCTCATGCTTCCTTCTCCTTCTTGTCCACCTGATAATGCTCAACAGCTGCATTATTGGCACTCACATAAAAAATATCATTTCCATTCTCTAACACAACACGCCATACAGGTGCGGCTACTTGAATATCGGTATCAAACTGTTGGCCGTGATAGCCTAGCTTAACACTCTTAATAACAGAGCCTGAAGGCAAATGATCTTCAATTAACTTACCCAATGCCTTAGAGGCAGGCAGAACCGTCTGAGCTGGGGCTTCATCCGATTCTACTAACTCCATATATTGCTGACGATAGCCTGTAATCTTCTGATTATCATAAAATAGATCCAAGCGTACATCGAATATAGGATATCCCGTCGGCATCATCTGATGCAGTACGAACATATTATCACGATAGGAATCATCGTACCAATACTCTTCAATATGCTGAATCTCATCTTCTAGAGCAGCTATAGTCTCGGAGTGGGAGAACACCACTTTACCAAGCTCTTCTCTTATTAAAGGTACAGGTTGATCCTGCTTCACCGTGTAACGGTAGGTAATCTCTCGTAATGAAGGAGTCTCAGAAGGAATGGGTCCCTTAATCTGAATCTGCTTCTCCTCCATCGTACGAATCGTCTCCGCTGACAAAGACCTCCAGTCCTTATCGGAGTGCATCCGATCGCGTATATCCTGCCAGAGCTGATAACCGAGTACGATATTTAAGGCTAGAAAGGCATAAATTAATATGCTCTTAGCGCGACCCCAATCCATAACTGCTCCTCCTTTCATTTCGAGCTCATTTATATAACCCAATCCGTTGTTCCATCCTCATACGTTACTTGCCAAGCAGGGGTTAGCTTCATTCCCTCTTCTATCAGAACAGGTTTATACACCGGTTGTACGTCTTTAATTTCTGAGTAGCGCTCCATTTGCTTGAGCTTCTTTAACAATGCGTCGCCCGCAGGAAGCTTGCGCAGCTCTCTATGCGTCGCATGGCCACCTAACTTAATAAGCGAACGATCATACGTCGTCACCATACCATTTTGCAAAGTAACCTGCACATAGCCGAACTTAAGTGCTGAATTCATAATAATCGGATAAGAACCCCAATATTGTTGGAATCGAACACGACTGTGCTTACCATGAAGCGATTGAAGCATGGGATTCGATTGATCGTTCTCTGTCCCATCCTTAATTAAGGACAATCGATACGTACCGTTCCATCCTCCATGCTGATTCACAAAGGAAATGGCTTTTAATACATCGCTTGTCGCATCACTTTGTCCTTCTGCCGGTGCACTTGGATCAGAATAAGTTACCCAATGATGCTCTTGATTTACTTGCAGTCCTCGTTTACTGTCCGTGTAAATGACAGATCCGTTCGCTTCGGTAATTATTTTCGTTAGCGTTGGATCGAAAAATAGACTGTTCTGCATCTCTTCAGGCGTAAATATTTGATAAGGCATAACAAGCTGCGTCATTTCATACGGCTCAACAGGGATATAAAATGCGTCATCTACACGCTTAAAGGCTGGCACGCCTCGTCCAAACTCAACTTGTACCTTTACATCCTGTACAGTTAAGTCCGCTCTCGTGGACTCATAGACACGTCCATTATTGTCTGTCACGAAAAGAACCCGCACCTGATTCATATCTTCTAATGCATATATCCATATTTCACGAATGTTTTCATTCATGAACGCAGAATCATCGTCATTAATAGGAATAACCTTTTCTAGCAGCTTGGCAGGTATAGCAGATTCAAATTGCAATTCAATCCCCTCATACTGACGACGAATCAGCTTCCAATCAATCGTTTCCGCAGATTTCACCTGGAAAGCCTCGAACGATCTACCTTTTAATCGATTGAGCACAATATTGTAAAACGGTACGTCTGGATACAACATCGCATGCTTGTCATTCCCTAAATGAAGAATAATTTGATTGGGATAAATCAAATTTTCTACCTTTTGCTCCTGGCCAAGAGGCCTTACTGGCATGTATTCATTCTCCCGCTTCATAACTGCATTGAAGTTCGGCATGTTATAGGTCAGGAAGAAGCTCTGTGCCAGGCTTGTTATAATAAGCACTGCCAGCAGAATCGATTTTGCTTGCTCCTTCACCCTAATCACTTCCTTCTTCAATCATTTTAGGCTGAGACTGATTGTCCTTGTACTCTACGTGGCCAGTGCCAGCAGCATCCTCTTGGGTCTGAACAATAACAGGAAGTGTAAACGTAACTTGCGTACCCTGCTCCCACTCCGAGTCGATCGTAATCGTTCCTCCATGCACCCTTATAATTTCCCGGGCAATCGATAAGCCTAGTCCTGTACCGCCCATACCGCGAGAGCGAGCCTTATCCACACGGTAAAATCGCTCAAAAATGCGAGCCAGATCCTTCTTGGGGATACCCATACCGTTATCTTCTACGGTTACAGCCACCATGCTGCGACCCTCTAGCCAAGATGCACGCAAACGGATCGTTCCATGCTCAGGCGTGTATTTAACCGCATTGGACAATACATTGTCCAATACCTGATCAATTTGATCACGATCCATGACAAGAGATTGAATACCAGACTCTATTTCTAGACGAGCATCAATCCGCTTCTTACGGAATTGGAACGAGAATCGATCCATTGCTTCATCCAACAGTTCAGACACATCCGTTAGCCGCATACGCAAGCTAGCTTGTTTGGAATCCAAGCGTGATAAGTGCAGCAAATCGGTTACTAGACGAATCATTCGCTCTGTCTCATTGCGAATTACGCCAACGAAGCGTCCTGCTAGCTCTGGCTCATCCAATGCACCATCATCCAGTGCCTCGGTGTAGCTCTTAATCGTCGTAAGCGGTGTTCTAAGCTCATGAGATACATTGGCTACGAACTCACGACGTGACTGATCCAACTTCTCCTGCTCCGTTACATCACGCAGAACGAAGATGGTACCTGTTGTCCCTTCACCACGACGATGAATAGGACTAAACGTCACTCGCAGTATTGATTCATGTTCCCCAACTGCATTACCTTCATCCATATAGGAGCTGTACGGCAGCAGCATCCAGTTCAATTGCCCATCAATCTGCTTCTGTAACACATCTAACGAAATGTTCAGCATTTTCGCGATATCTTTGCCTTCCGCATCGCATTCCTTCATCCCAAGAAGCTCGCTAGCTCCTCGGTTCATAAGAATGACCCTACCTTGCTCATCCGTAGCAATTACGCCATCGCTCATATTCGTCAAGATGGAGGCTAGCTTCTCATTTTCCTCTTCATTTACACTAAGCGCTTCTTGAAGGCGCCTTGTCATATGGTTAAAAGCCTCGCTCAAATGACCAATTTCATCATTTCCAAGCACCGGAACAGTTCCTTCAAAGTTCCCTTCAGCTACTTTGGCTGCCTGACGAGTCACTTCGGTAATCGGCTGTGTAATCGTATGGGCAAGTATAATGCCCAAAGCAGCCGTTAGACCGAGCGCAATGATCATGCCAGATAAAAAGATTTGATTGATCGAGTCGATCGTTTCATATAAATCTTCCATGGAAGCAACGATATATACGGCGCCGACCACTCCGCCATCAGCAGAGTTAGCTATTATCGGCTTCGCCATAACCTTTTTTCGAACATTATGCTCGTCAATAATAGCCTCTTCATTTTCCGGTATCCCTTGCAAGGAGCGGCTGACCACGGTTTCCGTATTTTTACGACCGATATAGCTGCGATGAGCTTGTACAGAGGTCGCCAACACTCGACCTGTATCATCGAGCACCTGTATCTCTACACCATTCATCGTAAATAACGTCTGCAAAATATTATTGAGTTCATCCCGCAATTTCTGATCGGGCGTTCCCTCGTTCTCTTCCAGCTTAGGAGCTGCGAGAAGCTGTACGATACTTGCTGTCTTATTGAGATCGTCTGTAAAATTCGTCGTAAACAAATCCTTCATCGTACTGATGAAATAGACGCCGATCAACTGCATCGCAATAAGAATAAGCAGCACATAAATAATAATCAGCTTTGCCTGAATCGTACGAAAGAAACGACTCACCCATGCAACCATTACAGTCCTCCGTTATTCGGATTACGCATCATATAACCAAGACCACGGCGCGTAATAATATATTCGGGCTTGCTCGGGTCATCTTCGATCTTCTCGCGCAGTCGACGTATCGTTACATCTACCGTGCGCACATCTCCGAAGTATTCATAGCCCCATACCGCTTGCAATAAATGCTCACGCGTCATGACCTTTCCATTATTTTTCACTAAATAGTACAGCAATTCATACTCACGATGTGTGAGATCAAGTGCTTTTTTATTTTTATATACAAGATACATATCTGTGTCGATCAACAGCTCATGCAAACGAATTCCCTGCTTGTCCTGTTCATCTGCACCTGCTGCTTCAGCAGCCGGATCTGCCTTCTGGCGACGTAAGTGTGCCTTTACCCGTGCGAGTAGTTCACGAGTACTGAATGGTTTCGTCACATAGTCATCAGCACCCAATTCTAGACCTAATACTTTGTCCAGTTCCGTATCCTTCGCGGTCAGCATAATGATCGGCATATGACGATGCTGGCGTACTTCACGGCAAACATCCATACCGTCTTTACCGGGCAGCATCAGATCAAGCAAAATCAGATCTGGCTTCTCCGACAATGCCAGCTCTACTGCCTGGTTGCCATCGAAAGCACAGACGACTTCGTAGCCCTCTTTCTCTAAGTTGAATTTCAAAATATCCGCAATCGGCTGTTCATCATCCACGACTAATATTTTGCCGTACATGAACTCCACCTCACTTTAAATTCCATCGAATCTTATTCGTCTATTGTAGCATACTTCCTTTATTCCCCCGATAGCAAACGTTGGGGGTATAAGCAGCCAGCAGCCTATTTTTCTTCTCGACGTACTCAAATTAAATAGGGGCTGTTCTTGTCACCTCCATGACATAGAACAACCCCTGCATTCGTTATACGACAGCAGTCAAAATTTATGATTCAATTCACTGCATACGTGATTATAAATATTTAAGTGGATTTTGCGGCTCGCCATCTTTCAGGATCTCAAAGTGCAAATGTGTTCCTGTAGAATTACCCGTGTTCCCCATAACACCGATAGCTTGACCTTGCTCAACGATATCGCCTGATTCAACGCTAATGGAGTCCAAATGGGCATACATCGTAACGTAACCATTCCCGTGATCAACCATGATCACGTTGCCGTAGCCGTTTTTTACACCAGCAAAAGATACTCGACCTTCATCAGAAGCCATAATCGTATGGTCGCCTGACACGACATCAATGCCTTTGTGCAATCGGCCCCAACGTTGGCCGAAACCACTCGTCAATACAGGTGAATTGACCGGATTAATAAAGTTACCCGTCCCTTCTCCTGATACGACTTTTGTACCTTTAACTACAATTTTAGGGACAGATGGCTTAATAATCTCTTGACCTTGCCATTCTTCCTTGGTCATCATACCGTTGTCTTTAATAAGACGATACGACATACGTTTTAAGCCTTCCGTACCTTCACGAATGACCTTCGTTTCACCAGCAGCCATTTCTGGATTTTCTCTCGTAATGACTTGCGGTTCTGTAACGATATATTCGCTGTACGCCTCTACCGTCTTCACCGTAAGCAACGGATCTGGCTCCATCAAGTTTACTTGCTCTCCAACCTCAAGGAAGCCTTCCCCTACATTGGGATTGTTACGATAAATCGATTCCATCGAGACATCGTTTGCTTTAGCAATAGAAGATACCGTATCGCCCTTCTTAACCGTATAGCTTCTCGGCTGAGCAGTTCCTGTCGTTAATAGAGACAATGCTTCTTGCTCATTCAGCATTTTACCCGGCTCGGTTTTAATTTCGTGCATGCTGACACGCTCACGGAGACTAACCGACTCTAGGCGAGACATCGCCTTCGTTGTCTTCTCCGAAGAAGAAGTTAAGGCAGTAACAGGCTTAACTTCATTAAGCCCAACCTCATACTTCCCTTTTACCTTTGCCAAAATTTGCTCAGCTGTATCGTAATCTTTCACAATACCAACAGGCTTGCTGTTCACTTTCAATTGAACACCTGCTGCGTAAGTGGTAAGATGCTTGTCCAATTTGCCAAGTGTTTCACTTGTTGCAACTTCTGGCTTATATGCAATGTGCTCTTCTGTACGGATGCTGCTCGTATCGAGCTTCATAATTGCATCAGGATGTTTGGCTTGAATCTTATTCAAATACGTATCATAGTAGCTATTCAAGTCTGATTGACTAGCAACCGTACCTATATATTGATTGTCGCTATATACATGAAGGTAAGGCAATCGGTTCGCTTGTACATAAGATGTACCTCCCCAAATAGCTGCTCCAACGATGGCTGCACCACTAATCGTCATTACTACCTGCTTGCGAGATTGTTGCAGACGCGCTAGCAATGCTTGCTCTTTCATCTTGTTGCTCAGTGCAGTCGCCCATCGCTTCCAGCCAGTATGGGGTTGTTGAACATCGACCTTTTCTGTTGTCCCCTCATGCTGAGAATGATTGTTTGATGGTTTCATGCTTAGCTCCTTACTATTCCTTCAAAATATGGACCGAATCTTTATCGTACAATGCGATCGAATATAACATGTTGTCTACTAGCAAATAGTTAACGAATTGTCACCTTTTACAATGTAACATAGGTCAAAGTTGAGATGCAACCGACAGCAGTTCATCACATGATATGTTCACCAAATATCCACGATCTTCTTCCATACTGCACTAGAATCAAAAATAACCTCCTTCTATATAGAAGGAGGCCCATTTTTCGATCAAATTATGCATAGGATCAACACTTTCGATACGATACCAAAGCACACTTACTACTCTCTCGTTTATTTGATCGTAATTCGTAATTGTAAATCCATCGATATTCTAAGCTAGTGCAGCGGAGTTACTACAGCTCATCATTTTCGCTCCTATTAGTTACCGCTATTAGTACTGCTATTCGTACTAGTATTCGTACTGCCCTCATTAGCCTGCGTCTGCTGCGTTTGCTTGCTGCTGCCGGTCAAAATCTCCCGCATTTGTTTATACTCTTCATCATTTAAATGTTTTGCTAATATTTGTTCCATTTCGATAAGCTCAGCAGCTGTTAATCCCTCTTCCATCAGCGTGGATATACGCTGCCAATCATCAGCAGGAAGTTTCTTCATTAACGTACTAAACAGCTTCTCCTTCGTCTGCTCCGTCAGTTTATCCTTACCCTCAACGATAGCTTCAGGTGTAACTAATACACGATTTCCTGATTCAGCGGATTCATTAATGCTCCCACCCCAGACAGGCATAGCAGCATCAGAGGTTGATCCATTCTGCGTCCCTGCACCTGATGTATTAGGTGCCTCTGTTTCATTCCCGCTACTGCCGCTTGGAAGCTGCTGTTCACGCGTAATCCCTTGCTGCGACTCTGTCCGATTAGGGGACTGCTCGTTGGATTGAGCGTTCACACGTGTTTCTGTACGACCAATGGGCTGTTCAAGCTTGGCCCCATTCCATAAACTGCTCCACAGTGACATGGCCGTTAATGGTTTTTTATCAATGGGCAGCTGAAACTGTTGAATCGTCGTTTGCAAATACTGATCAACAACCAATGCGGTTGTCCCAATAGTCAATAAACTTGTAATGACACTAATAACGATAAATGCCGACAACATCCTTAGCCAGCGCATGAAAAATCGCATATGTTTCAATCTCCTTCCTTATCCTTCACGCTCACAATGTCACTGTCAGCTGCATTCGGAAGAAGATCTGGATGTGACAACAACTAGTACTGATGTGCTGACTAGACGAAGCAATACTTCTTAGTATCGCCCATCAGCCTAGCATTTATGCGCCATGCCCAAGCAAAAAGGCGCCTATCCTTACTGCAGATACAGTAAGAATAGAACGCCCTAGACGAACAATTAATGATAATGATTCAATTAACGATAAATGTTACGAACTTGGTTCGTTTGCTCACGGTTACGGCCTACAGAGAAGATCGAAATCGGAATACCTGTAAGCTCAGATACACGTTTCACATAGTTGCGAGTCGTCTCTGGCAATTCATCAAGAGACTTGCACTGTGTAATATCTTCAGACCAACCTGGCATTTCTTCATAAATCGCTTCGCATTCGCCAAGTGTTTTCAAGTTCGCAGGATAATGCTCGATGATCTCACCACGGTACTTGTAAGCTGTACAAATCTTAACGGTCTTAAGACCAGACAGAACGTCCAAGGAGTTCAAGGACAACCCTGTAATACCGCTCACACGACGTGCATGACGAACAACAACCGTATCGAACCAGCCTACACGACGCGGACGACCTGTTGTCGTACCATACTCATGACCCGCTTCACGGATAAAGTGACCAACTTCATCGTCCAATTCCGTTGGGAATGGACCGTCACCAACACGAGTTGTGTATGCCTTCGCAACACCAATAACTTCTTGAATCTTGGAAGGACCTACGCCCGAACCGATACAAACGCCGCCCGCAGTTGGGTTGGAGGATGTAACATATGGATACGTACCTTGGTCAATATCCAACATAACGCCTTGTGCGCCTTCGAAGAGCACTTTCTTGCCTGTGTCAATCGCATCGTTCAATGCAACAGAAGTATCGGTTACATAAGGACGAATGAATTCAGCATATTCCAAATACTCTTTCAACGTAGCTTCGATATCTAGCGGCTCACCGCCGTACATCTTGATTAACTCGTTTTTCTCATTTGCCATATGGCGGAATTTCTTCGTGAACTCTTCCTCATCAAGCAAATCAGAGATACGAATACCGATACGCGCAGCCTTGTCCATGTAAGCAGGACCGATACCTTTACGTGTCGTACCAATCTTATTAGGACCTTTACGCTCTTCTTCCAACTCATCCTGAACCATATGGTATGGCAAGATGATATGCGCACGATCACTAATGCGAAGATTATCCGTTGTAAATCCATTATCATGAATGTAAGTAATCTCTTCAATTAAAGCCTTCGGATTGATAACCATACCATTACCGATGACGCACAACTTATCGCCGTAGAAAATACCGGACGGAATCAAGTGCAGCTTGTATTTCTTGTTATCGATAAGTATTGTGTGGCCCGCGTTGTTACCTCCTTGGTAGCGCGCAACAACATCTGCGCTTTCCGCGAGAAAGTCTGTAATTTTCCCTTTACCTTCATCGCCCCATTGGGTTCCTACAACAACAACTGTGGACATAAAACCATACCCCCATCGGGTGTTTCACACACCAATATTCGCTGCTTTAATCCATGATGATAGCTTGTTAGAGATCAAAGTCAGCAATCCAAGTGTAGCAGTCTGAGCGAACAAAGTCAACGTAAAAGCGAACAATAAACATATACCGATGATCATTGTTCGGAATATTGTCCAATATTGTCAAATGAGACAAGAAGACCACTGCCATTCTATACAAAAAGCAAATGCCTTTGTATAGGAACGCACAGCGGTCTTCCAACCAACTGAAGCTTTAGCGGCATTTATCAGCTTTATTATCCCGCATAAGGATCAGCATGATTCCGCTCGTAGCTTACGAATTTATTGAAATTTTTGAGAAATACCAGTTCAACCGTACCAACAGGTCCATTACGCTGTTTAGCAATAATGATTTCGATAATGTTCTTCTTCTCGGATTCCTTGTCATAGTAATCGTCACGATACAGGAACGCAACGATATCGGCATCCTGCTCAATGGAACCCGATTCACGAAGGTCAGACATCATTGGACGCTTATCCTGCCGCTGCTCTACCCCACGACTAAGCTGGGATAGTGCAATAACGGGAACTTCCAACTCACGGGCAATCATTTTAAGGGTACGGGAAATCTCGGATACTTCTTGCTGTCGATTCTCCCCGGCCTTGCCGCGACCTTGAATAAGCTGCAAGTAATCGATCAGAATCATGCCAAGGCCATGCTCTTTCTTCAAACGACGGCACTTCGCACGAATGTCTGCAACTGTAATCCCTGGCGTATCATCAATGAAGATTTGCGCTTCGGATAAAGATGCAATCGACATCGTCAACTTTTCCCAATCATCGTCTTCGAGCTTACCAGAACGCAAACGAGTCGCGTCTACATTCGATTCCGCACAAATCATACGCTGTACAAGCTGTGCGGCAGACATCTCTAGACTGAAAATAGCAACTGTCTCTTTGGCACGGACTCCGACGTTCTGCGCTACATTCAGTGCGAACGCGGTCTTACCAACGGATGGACGAGCCGCTACAATAATCAAGTCACTGCGCTGGAATCCGGACGTCATCTTGTCCAAGTCCGTAAATCCAGACGGAATCCCTGTGGTACCTTCCGTCTGCTCCGATAGCAACTCCACTCGTTCAAAAACGTCCATAAGTACATCTTTAATCGCAATGAAGCCGCTGGAAGAGCGACGATTCGATATTTCTAAAATGCGACGTTCCGCATCACTTAAGAGCGCGCCAATATTGTCTTCGCCTGTATACCCTTCACTAGCAATCTGTGTTGCTGTGCGAATAAGACGACGTAGCATCGACTTCTCTTCAATAATTTGCGCGTAGTAATCCACATTCGCAGCTGTTGGAACTGCATTAGCCAGCTGTGACAAATAGGATACATTCCCGATGTCATCTAGCTGATTCTTCGATTGAAGCTTCGCAGCCAACGTGACGATATCAATCGGCTGACCTTCTTCGCCCAGCTCGATCATCGCCTCATATATAATTTGGTGAGCAGGCTGATAGAAATCCTCAGCCTGCACCCGCTCCATAGATGTAATTAATGCCTCAGATTGCAACAAGATTGCACCGAGCACGGCCTGCTCAGCTTCAGCATGCTGCGGTGGAACTCGATCGACTTGAAAGTCGTTCATCTTACTCCTCCGTTACATGAACCTTCAACGTTCCACGCACTTCAGGATGCAGCTTCACCGTAACATTGCTGTATCCCAGTGAGCGAATCGGTTCTGCTAATTCGATTTTGCGTTTGTCGATTTTCACGTCCATCTTTTGCATCGCTTCCGCAATTTGTTTAGAAGTAATAGCTCCAAATAGACGACCACCTTCACCGGCTTTCGTCTTAATGACTACTGTCATCTCTCCCAGCTTCGCTGCAAGCGCCTCAGCATCCAACTTCTCCTGCTCTTTGCGCTTATCTTCCGATTTCTTCTGCTGTTCGAGCGTCTTCAGATTGCCATCTGTCGCTGGACGTCCTAAACCTCGCGGAATAAGAAAGTTCAGCGCGTACCCTTCAGATACTTCCTTTACTTGTCCCTTTTTTCCTTGTCCTTTGACGTCTTGCAGCAATATGACCTTCATTCGAACAACCCCTCTTCTGCTTCGATTTCTGCTAGTACCTGTTTCAACTGTTTCTCCGCTTCGTCCAAGGTACATTGCAATTGTACGGCCGCATTCGTCAGATGTCCGCCCCCGCCAAGTCGTTCCATTACTACTTGCACATTCATTTGGCCAAGCGAGCGAGCGCTTATAGCAATATAGCCATCTGGACGCTCACTAATAACGAACGATGCCAATACACCTGTCATATTTAACAGCGTATCAGCTACTTGTGCGATCAGCAACTGAGAAAATTTGCGGCCAGGTTCCGTTACTGCGATCGCAATATGATCATAGTACATTTCTGCATGGCGAATAACTTCTGCCTTTTCGATATACTCTTTCAGGTCTTCCTTCAGCATACGCTGAATGAGCGCTGTATCTGCACCATGGCGGCGCAAAAAGCTAGCCGCATCGAACGTTCGTGAACCGGTACGAAGCGAGAAATGCTTCGTATCTACCGTAATACCAGCCAACAACGCTGTTGATTCCAACACACTAAGATGGAGTCGATTATGAATATACTGCAACAACTCCGTGACTAGCTCTGCTGTTGAAGATGCATATGGCTCCAAATAAACCAGCACAGCATCAGAGATAAACTCCTCGCCTCGGCGATGGTGATCAATAATAACAATTCGATCCGTTGCTTGCAGCAGCCTTGGCTCTTCCACCATGGAAGCTTTGTGAGTATCAACCACGATAACCAAGCTGTCATCGGTCGCCATTTCCAACGCCTCTTGCTTAGAAATGAAGCGAGACCACAACAGCTCATCCTTCTTCAATTCCGCCACTAAGCGGTCAATGGAAGGATTGCTCTCCTCCAGCACGATGTAAGCTTCCGTTTCCATCATGCGACACGCGTTCAACACACCAATCGCTGACCCGACCGAATCGGTGTCGGGATTGCGGTGTCCCATAATAAACACCGCATCGCTTTGGCGAATGAAATCGCGCAAAGCATGTGCAATGACGCGCGCACGCACGCGCGTCCGCTTCTCTACGGCGTTGGACTTCCCGCCGTAGAAGGACAGCCGCTGACCGACCCGCACAGCTACTTGGTCGCCTCCGCGGCCCAGCGCAATGTCCAAGCTCGATTGCGCCAATTGCCCAAGCTCTACGATGGACTCTAGCCCCGCAGCAAAGCCCATGCTAAGCGTCACTGGCAGTTTGCTCTCCATCGTCAGTTCCCGCACTTCGTCCAATACAACGAAACGCGTCTGCTCAAGTGCCTTCAGCGTCTGTACGTCCATCACCATGAACTGACGCTCAGAAGACAAGCGCTTCATCAGAATACCGTTCTCCGCGGCCCATTCTGTAAGATGCGCAACCACCTTGGCTAACAAACCTGCACGCTGTTGATCATCTAAACCTTGCATAGACTCTTCCAAGTTATCCAGCACAACGATGCCAACAGCCATCCGCTCGCCTTCATAACGAGCACGAAGCGCCGCCATTTCAGATATGTCTGTAAAGTAAATAAGACGCTCTTCTGTGACAACCTGAACTTGAAGCAATCGTCCGCCCATTTCAAACTCAATCGGCAAATGTTTATCTTTCTGTAGATTGAGCTTCGGAAATACCTCTTCGAGACGTTCTCCCACGAGGCTGCCGTCACCCTTCAACACTTCTACATATCGGTTGCTCCATTCAATTACCCGCTGATCACTATATAGCACAATGCCATAAGGCAGCTCTGTTACCGCATCATCTACGGCACGCTTCACACGCAATCCAAGTGTAGACAAATATGCCTCCATCTCCGCCCGGAAATTGCGTTCAGCAGCCAACGTAATAAGAAGCAGTGCGGCAAAGCCGATAAATCCTAGAAATCCAATTATCCAATTGTAATAAGCGACAACGAGAGTTAGTACAAGCACATAAAGCATTGACCAGCTGTTATGCCTTGCGAACCAGCGTTGAAACCATATTTTCGGCATCGATGCTCACCCTATTGCTTTGGTCTAGAGACTGCTTGGCGCAGTGGAAACGCCATATCTATAATGCCAACAAGTCGGCAAATATATTGAAACGGCGGGAAAAGGACAACAAATATCGTTAATGTTACAGGCAGTGCTCGTTTCCACCCTTTGAAGTCAGCGTAGAAGAACAAGAAAGACACACCTTGTACAATAAAGGCTACTTGCAAAATTTCATACAAGTTGACAATGACTAAAGTAAGGAATGAACCAGCCTCTTTCAAGATAACCAGCTCAAGAATCATAGCAACCAAGTAATACCATAGCAGTGACTTCGGCAGCATCCAATACTTAACTGGCTTCATACGCTGTACCGAAACACCTTGTGCTGTCAGTAGCCTGCGACTAAGTGCATACGTAATGGAGCCCATATACACCGCACCTGCTATCAGCAAGGACGGAAGTCTCATACTAATGTATGCAACTTGTTCATCAACAGACGGCATATTCGGCATAACAACCCCCATATCAGCAGCCAGCTTCTGATACTGTGTGAGATACTCGTGTAAGTACGTTGTCATATCGACTTGGAACAAATAGCTTGTTAGCCCTAATGCCAACAAAGTTTGAATCAAAAAAGCCAATGTCCCGCCTACAAATACCGACCACCCCGGCCGCTGGCGCTTGAATAAAAAGCCCATAACGATAGCAGGGATAATAAAATACAGCGATATAAGTACGACAATGGAGCCAATGGGCTGTAACAGTAAAAATACGATGAGCAGCACTGCCGCTATACATGCCATAAATGCTGCCGTTGATAACGTCGTAAATAATACAACAAACGGTATAGCAACAAAACTCATCGTAATTGGTTGCATCAGCGTCCCGAACGATAGCAGCAGCACCAGTGCAGCAACTACCCATCCGATCGCCGTCCAGCGGTTGTTCAAGATGTTCACCTCTTGCGTAAATGTTCTTCCAACTTTGAAATATCCTGATACCAGTCTTCCAACTGATGACCTTCCTTTTTGAATTGATGCAATTTGTCTAAGATGCTGTTGTCGAGGTCCTTATAAGAAATACCAACTCGACGACCTAGGATGTAACTGCTCACGATAAGACTTGCCAGACTGTCCAACACTTTCGTTGTGCTTCCTTCCCACAACGACTTGAATAGGCGTGCCGTATAATCCATCACTTCTGTCTTAAGCCACTCAATGACTTTGAGCCGTTTGGCCACATCCATATCCTTGGGCATCGTTACACATTCACACCCCTTCAATACGAGCATTACATTCCATTATATCATTAATTATTAGGCATCCATAGCTTTCGTCATGAACTGCTCGCAATATTCAATAATTTGACTACGACGAACAATACCAATGAATCTTTGCCTGTCATCAACGACTGGAACAAAGTTCTGTACCTTTGCCAACTTAACCAAATCTTCCATGTTCGAATCTATACGTACTGCTTTAATTTGCTTATTAAGTGGAACTTCAGTCAGTAAAAAATGAGAAGCCGTTTCAAATGTAATGTCCCCGTTTGAATTTTTCATATGCCACAATAAATCACCCTCTGTGACTGTACCTACATATTCCCCTTCATCATTAATAATCGGAACTGACGTGTAGCGATGATATTCCATTCGCTCCAGCGTCTGCCTTAATGTTGATTGGTTGCTTACGCATACAACCTCATGCTTGGGCAGTAAGAAAAATGCGATGTTCATCCGTTCAGTCTCCTCCTCAAACTTTCCATATCTTTAAATTAACACATTCTAGTATAGAAAAACAAAAAAGTCAGTCGCACAATCGCAACTGACTTTCTTATTATTGTATAAAGCTTATAAGAGCAAATGTTAACCTACTCAATCGTAAACTGTCTTGGTTTCAAATCACTTGGCTGTGCATTTGGATCCATCCAGTTCTGAATTAACTGCTGAACATACTCGATATCTTCTTCAAGTGGGAGGTAGTACCATCCGCCATTCATACGCTGACCTTCACCATGCAGCATATAACTGCTAATAATCGGAGCGCCTGCATTTTGGAACATCGTTTTAGCTAAATCGATCATATAGCTTGGGCGCATGTCTGTTGTAAAGTTTTTGCCCATAATCCCAATAAGATCTGGGATTTTATGAATTTGGTCCAATTCGACCGCACGATTCATCATTGCTTCAAGGAAAATACGATGACGCATCGTTCGATTCATATCTGAATCTTCACGGTATCGTACATAGTACAAGGCTTCCTGTCCACTATAGATTGGCTTGTTGCCCTCAATTCGGAACTTCTCATGGTTTGGATCTTTGTTTACGATATCTTCCGTAATCGGGAGCTTCACGCCGCCCATTGCATCAACGACATCCTTCAACCCTTCGAAGTTCACAGTAGCATAATGATCAACTTTCTCACCGAGCAATTTTTCTACCGTATCGATACTCATTTTAACGCCACCATGAGCATAAGCATGATTTATTTTTGTTTTCACACCACCATTGTAACCAACGATCTCTGTGTACGTGTCACGTGGGATGGAAATTAAAAGTACCTTGTTGTCTTTCGGACGGACTACACTATAAATCATTGTGTCTGAACGTCCAACTTCCTTATCGCGCTGATCCACTCCCAAAAGCAATGCAGAGAACGGCTCTGTTACTTCACGCGATACTTCCGGTTTACCATCAATAGGCTGATACGAACCATTTAGTGACTCCTCAACCTTGTCTTGCAGGAACAAATCAAATCCAAGTAAGGCTAATTGCTTGCGGAACATAAATCCACCAACAAGCACAAGAACGATAACAGCTAATAAAATCCACCACTTCTTGGCTGACTTTTTCTTTTTCATTGCTATTCACTTCTTCCCCATTTGTTCTAAATCTTTATCCCTAATCATTTTCATCTATACGTCTGATTGCATATGACGCAAATTCACAAACACTACTTACTGCCTCATTCATAACCTGCAGAAATCCACTTATGGCTTCAACCCTCTCCAGAATTGATTCTCATAAGATGTATAGGCTGCTGTATTCTTTCGTTGATTAAACAAATCAATATACAATTGAAACGCAGCATCTACTTGAACAAGGAATACATCCTGTTCCTTTAGCCCTCTTTTCTCTAGTTCCTTACTTAACCAACCTTTGTCTTTGCCGATTATCTTCAGCTCATCCTCTAATATCGTTCCGTCCATCAATACGATAACAGGCGCTCTTTCGGAGTGCTCCACTTTGATACCAAGCTGCTCAAGTGTTAGCGGTTGTTTTTGTTTCTTAAGCATGACGTTAATTTCACCGCTTGGCTCCATAATAGCGAATTCTACATCAGCTAGGCGAAAGGCATTCTTGTTTCGCAATTGAATCATCATTTCATCTATTGTAAGACGTTCCTTGCGCATATGATGTTCCATGATTCTCCCTTGCTGAATCAAAATCGTCCCACCAGAATCAATCAAGTCACGGAACCTCTTGCTCTTCAATTGCAGCCATTCCAAGCCTAATGACGTCAACACCCATACCGACATCGATACTACCCCTAGATACCATAATCCATCGGTATTTAATGAAATGTAGACGACCAAACTGCCAATTGTTAAGCCCGTCATATACTCAAACAAAGACAACTGCGATACTTGGCGCTTACCGAGTAATTTTGTCATTATGAACAATACGACCATTGACATCCATGTGCGAGCGACAACTAATACCCACTCCGGCATACGGCCACGCCCCTTTCGCTCATTACCTATAGCATGAACGATTGGGCTTCTTTTTATTGGACCTTATTAATGACAGCAGACTACGCCTTATTGTACTACCTTACAATTAAAAAATAAAATAGTAAAAGATACATGACAAGAAAAAGCCTTATCCAGCAATGATTTGAACAGCCCCTCCACAGGATTACTACCCCAATAATCGGCGCTACAACTGTCTACACCCGCCCTAAAAACCTTTAGAAAAAACATTACTATCTGTACATAGGCAAAATAAAAAGATATAATTCAGTCATATTTATATGTATTATTTTGTAATTTAAAAACAATTGGAAGGAGCTTTCATATGAGCTTATATAGAGGAGACTTTATGGATGACATTGTAGGCAATTATGAGAAAAGCGGCAAAATGAGTGATCTAAACGGTAAGGGCAAACCCATTGAACCTTCATGCGGTGATCCACTGCAAGGAGTACTAAAGGAGGCTAATTATTTACCTGGCTGGATTGAACAGCAGCAGCTTATTCGTAAAAGCATAATGGAGGTCATTAAGCTCTTGGAAGTTGCAGGTGAGTCCTCTTCTAATATGCAGATTCATCTTGATAAGCTCAACGCCGATATCGCTCAGTACAATAAGACCTGCCCACCAATTATGCAGCGAGGATTTATTACCTTGGAAAATATACATACAAAGCTTGAACAGTGGATTTAGGAATTAGCAGGACGGGACATAATGGTTTCAACGCTTACGATCTAGGCTCATACAAATAAAAAGACAGCCGAACGAATTCGGCTGTCTTTCACTGAGTACTACTCAGTAGTGTATGGCAACAATGCTACTTGACGGGAACGCTTAATAGCGATCGTCAATGCGCGTTGGTACTTCGCGCTTGTACCAGTTACACGACGTGGCAAGATTTTACCACGCTCACTGATGAACTTTTTGAGAAGATCAGTGTCTTTATAATCAATGTGAGTAATTTTGTTAGCAGTAAAGAAGCACACTTTACGGCGTTTGTTACGACCACGACGGCCACCAAACTTACGCTCTGGGCGCTCTCCGCCTTCATTACGATTGAAGCTCATTCCATTCAGTCCTTTCCATTTTAAAATGGCAGATCGTCATCTGAGATATCGATCGGCTTGCCGTCGTCAGAGAAAGGATCCGCTGCAGGTCCGCGGGAATAACCCGAATTGTTGTTGCCGCCGCGAGATGGTTGATTGTTGGAACTTGGCGCAGAACCGCCATAGCTGCCAGCATCATCTCTCGATCCTCCACTGTCACGATTCGATTCCAAGAAGCGAACATTGTCTGCGATTACTTCTGTAACGTAGACACGTCGACCTTCGTTGTTATCGTAGTTACGCACTTGTATGCGTCCCTCTACAGCCGTTAAACGTCCTTTGCGCAAATAATTTGCACAAGTCTCCGCTAACTGACGCCATGTCACAACAGGTATAAAGTCAGCTTCACGCTCACCACCCTGACCAGAGAACGGTCGATCTACCGCAATGGTAAATTGAGTTACAGCTACGCCAGCAGGTGTATAACGCAATTCTGGATCTTTAGTGAGTCGGCCAATTAAGATTACGCGATTTAACATGGTATCCCTCCTTCGACAGCTTGTTTACTTACATGGTATGGCAATTAAGCCACGTCGTTCGTTACGAGATGACGGATAACATCGTCGGAGATCTTCAATTGACGATCCAACTCTGCTACAACCGCAGGTTCTGCTGTGAAGTTAACCAACACATAGTGACCATCGCGGAATTTCTTAATCTCGTACGCAAGACGGCGCTTACCCATTACATCATGCTTCGTAATTTCACCACCGTTAGAGATGACGCCCTGGAACTTTTCTACTGCCGCTTGAACAGCATCTTGTTCGATGTCAGGACGAATAATGTACATCAATTCGTACTTGCGCATTTGTGATTCACCTCCTCATGGACTTAAGGCCCCCAGTCAATGCCAGGAGCAAGGAGCGAGTAAAACTCGCACTAAATTAATATAACAAAAACCTACACTAAACGCAACTACAGTCCAATTGTAGTTTCCACCTTTCCTTCTAAGAAACGGAACTGATGAATCAGCTTCATATCGCCCACACTAAATGAGGCAACGATCTGTTTTTTAACTTCAAAGGAGGAATCCAATATGGGTGAACGTACAGAGTACAATCCAGGAGACCGCGCTCCAAATGATGCTATTTATATGGAGGTTGGTGAAAACAGCTTCCATACGGAGATTATGAATCCGAAGCAAATCCGTTTAAAAAAGGGAGATCATTTCCCTGAAACGACAAATAAAGATCGCAAGTGGAAAAAGAAATCCCATGCACTGACGCACTAAATATAATTTTAGATTTTTTTGAGGGCTGATGTATATAAAACTTCTCCGTGGTCATAATAGTTACTGACGGTACGTAGCGAGGTGAGTTCCATTGGACAATGGAGCATTTGAACCAAGTGAAATCGACATGATGTTCTTACAAAAATGAAGAGAAGCGAGGCGTTGTGCTAAAGGCCATTTAGTCTGAAACACACCATCAATACAGAGTTTCCTCTGTTGAGAAAGTCCAAGCGATCAGAATTTGAAGTAAAGCAGCTAGTCAAAAAAAGTACCGTCAACCAGAAAGGGACCCTGCCTCGGCAGGGTTCTTTCGTTTTGTTGTCAATGATGCGCGTGACAGTATTCGAAGCATTAACTTTGATGCTTGCGTTCGGAATGTTAATCATTGCGATCCTGTCGTTTAAACGCAAATAGACCGCCCCCTCGCGAAAGGATAGCGGTCTATTACACCGTAATTTCGCAGCCGACCGCTCTTAAAGTGGCTACTGCGGGAGTCGTGCTACCAACACGGCTCCTTTTATAGTTATATATTACCACGAGTAATATTATACGTCTACTCGCACGTACTAATCGAAGCAACGCTTTTAAAAGTAAGTATTACCTAACTAGAACAATGTGTGCTGCATTATCAATTTATTTACACTGCTGTTCTTCATGCAATCCTTCATCTTATCCTCTTTTAAGTTCTGCATGCTTAACTTTGATTACAAAGTCAATCTCCTCTTGTAACGAATAGGACGGTAAGCCAACGTTAGCAATCGATTGGCATGTGTCAACCATCCTCTTTCTTACTCGCTTTTCCATAATGCAAAAATACCCCCAACGTATTATTAACGTCGAGAGTACCCTAATTACTTATCTATATATTGTTTGCTTAGCTATATCTCGGAAAGCTTTCGCAATCACATAACGTCCGAACAACGTTGATGCAATCATAAAATGAAAAAATTCATAGTGGCGGAAAGGGTGGGATTCGAACCCACGCACGCCTCGCGACGCCTAGTTGATTTCGAGTCAACCCCCTTGGGCCTCTTGGGTACCTTTCCACAGTATTAATGATTATATCATAGCAAAAATACGGTTGCAACAATGATTGCCATTATTTAATAAAGGATAACTGACCTCATATAAAAAAAATGCCCCGGTTAAGGGGCATTTTCCATGTTACCATCAGGAACTTATTCAGAAGCTGTTGCATCAGGATTAGAGCGAAGTACTTTTTTCATACTTTTCTCGAACTTCGCTCGCGGAATAAGCACGCTATGCTTGCATCCCACACACTTGATCCGAATATCCATCCCCATACGAATAATTTCCATTTCATTTGTACCACAAGGATGCTGTTTTTTCATTTGCACGATATCGCCTAGGTTAAATACCTTACGCTCCATGCGTAGGTCCTCCTTGTTCTTGTCGATGATAAGTAACCATTTTAGGGTACGGTATTTCAATACCATGCTCATCCAATGACTTCTTCACCTCAAGATTAATTAAGCGTGATACAACGGCTTGTGTAAATGGCTTACATTCTGCAATAATGCGGATGGTTATTCCGGAAGCTGCAAGAGATTGCACGCCTAGAACTTGCGGTACTTTAACCATATTCGTATTTTGTTCAGGCAGCTTCTCTAGCGTTTCTTTCATAATTTCCGTTGCTTTATCAATATTTTCTTCATAAGCAATCGATACATCAACAACTGCAATTGAGTTATTCAAAGAGAAGTTCGTTACATCGGTAATATTTCCGTTCGGTATAATATGAACTTCACCTGTCCAGCTATGAATTCTCGTCGAACGAAGACCTATCATTTCAACAGTACCTTGGAATTGGTTAATCGCAACTACATCCCCTACTGCAAACTGATCTTCGAAAATAATAAAGAACCCTGTCATGACATCTTTAACAAGACTCTGTGCTCCAAAACCTACGGCCAAGCCGATAACCCCTGCACCCGCTAGTAGCGGCGCCAAATTAACATTGAACACAGACAAGATGAACATAATCATAATAAAGTTCATAACTAGAGATATCATATTTTTAAGCAGCTTGCCCACTGTAAATAGACGACGTGGATTCACATTAATTCGAGTATGATCCTTTGACTTCATCGCATGATCAATCATTCGATGAACCACAAAGATTGCTAGTCTCGTAGCAATTGTAATAAAGGCGATTTTAATCAATGCTACCAGCATAACTTCCCAAGTCTGGCTGTTCATAACCCAATTCACAAAGTCATCTTTCCACCGTTCAAATACGGTAAACGTCTGCTGGATATCCGGCTCTACATTCGTCGGCTCTGCTACCAAATAGCTATTCAGCATCGTATCCCTCCTATCCATTCCATACACATTCATAATCATCATCCACCGGCTTAAAAATACCACGAATAACAACCTGCTGCTCTATTAACAATACTCGCACTTCTTCTAGTATCGCAAAAGGAAAGCGAATCGACAAGGCACAACCTGCTGTAATCTCTTTCGGGGTGGGAAATGTATCTATGTCCATATCCATATATTCCATTAGCATTTCTGCCCGTAATGCTTGCTGAGTAGAATCAAACGCCATTACAAGCCACTCGGATTCAACTGATTGTGTCACAGCAATCCCCTCTCATATCCACGTTTATCGTCTAGCGAAAGAAAATCTACTTGTACATACGTATGAATCGCCCTTTTCTTCCATATACTGATTACTATCTATTTATAGAAACGGAGGCTGTAACGTATGTCCTACCCTTTCTTTCAACGTCCTTCCTCATCTGAACCAACAATGGTTAAGCTACCTTATGATCAGCCTGAATCGTTTTCACTTATTATTAATGCTTGTATGGAGCATATCAAGATGCGTGCCCTTCATCAACCTATAGCTGTCGTATGTATTGGGACAGATCGTTCCACTGGCGATTGCTTAGGCCCTCTCGTTGGAAGCCGATTAGAACGTCTGGACTCGTATCCCTATCATTTATACGGAACACTAGCAGAACCTGTCCATGCGGTAAACCTACAACAAAAGCTTCAGCAGTTGAATGAGCAGCTTCCTAACGCGTTTGTCATCGCCGTAGATGCCTGCTTAGGACAAAGCACTAGTGTTGGTCTTATTCAAGTTCAGTCGGGGCCAGTAAAGCCTGGAGCTGGGGTAAATAAACAATTGCCCCCGGTAGGTGACATGCATCTTACTGGCATCGTCAACATCGGAGGCTTTATGGAGTATTTTGTGCTGCAAAATACACGACTGCATCTCGTGATGAACATGGCTGATATCATTGCCGATGCTTTGCACCAAGCCATTATCCGTTCAGTACGTGCTTATGAAGCATAATCTATTTATTTAATAGGTTATTAAAAAATTAGGACAAACGTTTACTCAATGCCTGTTCCATTGCTTTTTGTTCCTCAGGAGACAAGGTGTACATGGATTGACCGATTTCTACTGGCTTGGCATACACATAAGAATGATCTCTGCTGTGAATTCCCGTTAAAATAAACCCGCTGCTTTGTTCATCAAGGACAGCCGCGGAGAAGCTAAGCTCCCCTCCACCTTGATCAAACGCATTGTAACGCACAATACCTACATGACCAGCATGCGCCTTAACTTTTTGACTCAACTGTTGGAGCTTGCTTGCCTGCTCTTCATTCAGTACATGTAGACGCTCTATTTCCATCTGCATCTGTCCTAACAAAGACTCTAGATCATCTACTCCTGATTCTCTCATTACGGCTTGGAAGCGACGTTTCAATTTACGTATTTGGCTTCCTTGAATCATAATTGTAATTAATAAAAGGAACGTTATTGCAGCCGTACCGATTACTAACCACGGCCCTACATTAGTCATGTCCATACTCATGTTCGTCGCTCTCTCCTGCTTCAATCAATTCATTTGCTTCTATGAATATTCACTACAGTGCTTTACTGCTGCTACTAATTTTTCGATATCTTCCACCGTCGTATTCCAGCCTACACTTGCTCGTACTGCACCTTCGCCAATCGTACCCGCTGTCGCATGTGCAAGTGGTGTACAGTGATAGCCCGCCCGTACTGCAATGCCAAATTCCCGATCTAGGCGAAAAGCAAGCTCTGAGCTATTTAGTGTATGTACCTGAAAAGCGACAATCCCTGTCCTAGCTTCCCCCAGTTTCGGTCCAAGCACACGCACTCCAGATATCGACATAAGACCCTTCATGAGCTGCTGAGTTAAGCCCCACTCATGTTCATACAGCTTGCTCACGGTCTGCTTCATAATGAAGCGGATACCTGCCTCTAACCCTGCTATCCCAATCGTATTCGGCGTCCCGGCTTCATAACGATCTGGTCTAGTCTCTGGCTGCTCCACTTCCTCTGAGTGACTGCCTGTGCCTCCATATAAAAGTGGCTTTACATCCACTTCCGGATGAATATATAATCCCCCCGTACCGGTTGGCCCAAGTAATCCCTTATGTCCAGGAAATGCAAGCATATCAATTCCCATAGCTTGAACATCGATGGGTACAACACCAGCAGATTGAGCCGCATCTACTAGAAATAGCAGCCCATGATGCTTAGCTAGCAGCCCTAACTCTTTCACCGGCAATATAGTACCGAGCAGATTCGAACTATGATTGCAAATAAGCAGCTTTGTATTGTTGTTGATTGCAGCCTCAACCTGCTTAATGTCCAAATTACCATGGACATCCGTATCTATATAGGTAATCGAAATGCCTAGTTCCTTCTTTAACCATCCTAATGGCCTTCGTACTGAGTTATGTTCCAATGAGGTAGTAATAATATGATCGCCAGCATGTAACACACCCATAATCGCCATATTTAATGCCATTGTTGTATTTAATGTAAAAGCAATATCAAGTGGGTTTTGGATATGGAACAGTTCAGCAATCGCCATTCTGGCTTTCATTAATCGCTTACCAGCTTGCAGGGCCATTGCATGACCGCCACGTCCTGGATTGGCTCCTTCTTCCTCCATTGCCTTCCACATCGCTTCCTGCACACATTTAGGCTTCGGCCAAGAAGTAGCCGCATGATCAAGATATACGACACTGTTCTGTGGTGACATCACTAAGTCTCCCCTCTACAGATCACTAGAATGGTTATATCTACTGTTACCCCTTTAACATGTTCTTTTACTTTATTACAGGTTTGAACCAATTGGATGACAGGCTCTTAACTTTTTTCAATTTTATTTGGTAAAAAAAGATAGCATCCTTAGATGCTGCTAGCTTAACGCAACAACTAAAGGTGCTATCCGCTTATGTTACTCATGTATCATCGTTGTCACTACATACGCCTCTTCAGCTCTAATAGCTATAACGCATTTAACATCTCTAACAAGCGCTCCAGATCCTGTTGATTGTAATATGAAATCTCGATTCTGCCCTTACTTTTGCTTGCCTTAATTTTTACTGTAGTACGGAAGCGTTCACGAAGTGTCTCTTCCAGCTCATCTAAATACGGGTCTTTTGCTGACATTTTTTTCTTGTCCTGTGTTTTTCCCTTACGGTTCATCAGTTGAATGGCTTCTTCAAGCTGACGTACACTCCACTCATTGCTAATAGCTGATTTCGTCAGTTGAATCGCCTTGACTGGATCCTTAATACCCGCCAATGCACGGGCATGTCCCATCGTTAATGTTCCACGTGAAACATGTTCTTTTACTTCATCTGGTAACTGAAGAAGTCGTAAAAAGTTAGCAATATGAGAACGAGACTTACCTACCTTAACCGAAAGCTCTTCTTGTGTTAATGATAGCTGTTCCATTAAGTTATGGTACGCTTGTGCTAATTCTAGCGCATTCAAATTTTCACGCTGCAAGTTCTCGATAAGCGCTATTTCCATCGTCTGCTCATCCGTAAATGTACGGACAACAGCTGGAACCTTTTCTAGACCAAGCAGTTGTGAAGCCCGATAACGCCTCTCACCTGCAATAATTTCATATCCTTTTAATACACTACGTACAATAATAGGTTGTATAACACCATGCTGACGAATGGATTCCGCCAGCTCTTGAATAGCCTGATCATCAAAGTGCTTACGAGGCTGATAGGGATTCGGTCTGAGCTGCTGAAGTGCTATCTCGATTACTCGATCATCTTCCTGCACCGCCAACGATGGAATGAGCGCATCCAGCCCTCGTCCTAAACGTTTACTCATACGTTATCACTTCCTTCGCCAGTTCCAAATATACTTCTGCACCTTTTGATCTTGAATCATAGGTCATAATCGATTGACCATGCGATGGCGCCTCGCTTAAGCGTACGTTACGCGGAATAATGGTTTGATACACTTTTGCCTGGAAGTATTTTTTTACTTCTTCGATGACTTGAAGGCCAAGATTGGTGCGGGCATCCAACATCGTTAGCAAAACTCCTTCAATCTGAAGAGCCGTGTTTAAATGCTTCTGTACAAGACGTACCGTATTGAGAAGCTGGCTCAACCCTTCAAGCGCATAATACTCACACTGAATCGGAATGATAACCGATTGAGCAGCCGTAAGGGAATTAATCGTCAAAATACCTAAGGAAGGAGGACAATCAATCAAGATATAGTCGTACTGATGAGACACCAACTGAAGTGATTTCTTTAATCTAACTTCACGTGATATCGTTGGCACAAGTTCTATCTCAGCTCCAGCTAGTTGGATCGTCGCCGGTAATATATCCATACCTTCAACATTGGTTTTTAGAACGGCTTCCTGTGGATGAATATCATTAATAATGACATCATAAATACAATTTGCTACATCCGCTTTGTTTACACCTACGCCGCTTGTCGTGTTACCTTGTGGATCAATATCAACGAGCAGCACTCTTTTGCCTAATATCGCTAGCCCTGCACCCAAGTTGACGGTGGTAGTTGTTTTCCCTACTCCGCCTTTTTGGTTGGTAATGGCAATGATTTTAGCCGCCATTCCTCTCACCCCAATGCCCTTTCTTGTCGTACCATCTAGCTGCTAAACAGAACTATTTGTTCACGAAGATTCTGTATTGTCCTTTGCCTTGGTAGACTAATTCCATGAGTTAATTGTACATGTAATTAACGATCAACCTTGCTTACATAACATACTTCATTACAAAATAATTGAGCATTTCTAGTTATGTTGTCATACAGCGGCGCTATTGTGGAATAGCCCTATATAACGTATACACTACCGCTAGTGGAGCTTATTACATATTCCATTACCATCTGCTGCACGAACCCTTAACGAACTTGCTGCATTCACTACTGCATCCCGTTAAATAAAAAAAGCGGCATGTGCCGCTTGCTCCATAGGTTCATGATGAATGGCGGGCTATCCAATCCAATCGCAAGTTAAATTATCGCTTTGGTATGCGAATAACGATTTCATAGTGATCATCATGATCACGTTCGTCTGTCTTAATAGCCATACCAGAGCCAGAAATCATATCTACCGATTGACGAATCGTATTAAGGGCTAACCGCACGTCCTTCGTGTAGGAAACACGCTTAGATTTCTTCGGTGTATGAATTTGCTTATAAAATGCAACTCTAGCTTCTGTCTGCTTTACATTCAGCTCTTTTGAAATGATTTCTTCCAATAGTTTAAGCTGAAGATCTTCAGACTCAAGACCGAGTAAAGCTCTAGCATGACGCTCAGATACTTTACGCTCCATCAATGCTTGCTTTACTCCTTCAGGTAACTGAAGCAGACGTATTTTATTCGCTATCGTCGACTGACTCTTGCCTAGCCGTTGAGCCAGACTTTCCTGCGTCAAATCATGCAGATCAATCAGTTTTTGATAGGCGACAGCTTCCTCGATCGAAGTTAATCCCTCCCGCTGCAAGTTCTCGATTAAAGCAATCGAAGCAGCCTGAGAATCATTAAATTCACGAATAATAGCAGGAATCGTTGCGTGACCAAGCTTTGTTACAGCACGATAGCGGCGCTCACCTGCAATAATTTCATATTTACCGTTGCGAGGACGAACGACGATTGGCTGAATAACACCATGTGTTTTAATCGTTTGTGCCAATTCATCAATACGATCGTCATCAAACACCGTTCGCGGTTGGTATGGGCTCATTGCGATGTCTCCTACAGGAAGCATCTTTACCTCATCTTGAGCCTGACGATCCGCAAACCCCAGTAACCGAGAAAGTTGTTCTTTCATCTGTATGTTCTACCACCTAACTTCATAGTAATGCCAGACAAACGCCAAGCTCTCACTAGCATCAATGCAACGACGACGAGCTTCAGCTATCCTATCTCCCAACAAACGGTGGAGATTTATATATTTCCTACTAGGACTAGTAAATTCAGCATGTTCAACCATTGTCCTACATTGCATCACAGCTTATCTTCATACACTACTGCAATGCCTTTGTTACCTATTCTACTTACTTGAATTATATTCCTGCTTATTTCTATCAACTACTTAAGTTCCAAGTAATTGGAGACACTACCAAGCGCTTAATGTTTCACGTGAAACATTACCGCCTCATTACCAGATTCCTATATCTGTATCGTATCATATTTTCAAGCAAAATAGATAGAATAAATGCAACTCCACGTGAAGTTTCCCTATCATTTTTAGAACTTAAATAATCAATCAGCTATTTTAGCATATAGCATGCTGTAAAACCAATTATTTTCCATTTTTATTGCAGCACACATTATTAAATACCTTCATTGTACATCCCCAATGCAATGAACTTCTTCTAATGACGAGTAACCTTGATCGGGAAACAAAAAAGCTATCTTTCCTAAGTAGAAAGATAGCCTCCTATCGAGTGCATGAAACGATGCAGTATTTACTCATGCATATCCAATAACCCATGCAGTATAGCTTATATTTTTCAATTTTTTCAATCTAAACGAGTGGTTCTTTCATTGGCGTACCCGGCTTACGTGGATAAGCTTTCGGCGTTTTACCCGTCTTTTCCACAAGAACAATATGACGCTCAGATTGTTCCAATGGAAGCAGCAGCTTATGATCAGCTGTACGCTTCGCCAGAAGCAGCTGAAGGCTGCGTGAAGCCTCTGCAATTTCTTCTGCTGGATTATTACCTTTCATCGCAGCAAATGTTCCACCTGGGCGCACAAATGGCAAACAGAACTCATTTAATACGTTCATACGCGCAACTGCACGAGCTGTAGCAAGATCATATTGATCACGGTGCTCAGGCTTACGCGCTGCCTCCTCTGCACGAGCATGCACACCGTTCACATCCTCAAGCCCTAACTCTGCAGCAAGGTGCTTCAAGAAACCGATGCGTTTATTCAGAGAATCGATAATCGTAAGCTTTACATGAGGAAATAAAATTTTCAGTGGAATACCTGGGAATCCCGCTCCGGATCCTACGTCGATCATAGTATTGATCTTGTCCATCGGTACATAGAATGCCAACGTTAATGAGTCATAAAAATGCTTCTCATATACGGCCGCACGCTCCGTAATTCCCGTCAAGTTCATTCTTTCATTCCAATCAGCCAATATGTCCACATACTGATCAAGTTGTTCGAATTGGCGCTCTGTAACAGATATTCCGTGTGGAGCAAGCCAATCCAGTAACTGTTGTTGAATTTGATCCATAGTTCCGTTCTCCCTCGTCAAGACTGCATAACGGCTCAACGAACACGTAACGTGAACATTGAGCCGTCATCATCATTTATCCAGCATCCGTTTCCGCATGCTTTTTCGCCGTTACACGGTTATAATGCTCCAAATAAACAAGCAAGATCGAAATATCAGCAGGTGTTACCCCAGCAATACGCGATGCTTGACCGATAGATAGCGGACGAATGCGATCCATCTTTTGCTTCGCTTCCATCGCAAGCCCATGAATAAGGCTGTAATCGATATCTTCCGGAATACGCTTCTTCTCCATTTTCTGTAGACGTTCTACTTGGATGAGCTGCTTATCAATATAGCCCGCATACTTCACTTGAATCTCAACCTGTTCCTTCATGTCCTCATCCAATGGTAGTGGAGATGGATATAAACTCTCGATATGAGCGTAGGAAAGCTCAGGACGACGAAGCAATGTTAATGCATCAATACCGTTCACTAATGGCGCAGAATTAGCTTCCTGCAGCATCGCCTGAACCGTCTCATCTGGACGAACACGAGTTTCTTTCAAGCGTGCCGTCTCCTGCTCGATTAGAGAAACTTTCTCTTCGAATGCAGCAAAGCGCTCATCCGTAATCAATCCAATCTCACGACCCGTCGGTGTTAGACGGAGATCCGCATTATCATGACGGAGCAGCAAACGGTATTCTGCACGCGAAGTAAGCAAGCGATAAGGTTCATTCGTTCCCTTAGTTACGAGGTCATCAATAAGAACCCCGATATAACCTTGAGAACGAGTCAAAATAACCGGTTCTTTTCCCTGCACTTTGCGTGCTGCGTTAATACCAGCCATAAGACCTTGACCCGCTGCTTCTTCATAGCCAGAAGTACCGTTAATTTGTCCCGCTGTAAATAGGCTATCTACCTTTTTCGTTTCAAGAGATGGCCACAACTGTGTCGGTACAACAGCATCATATTCAATCGCGTAGCCTGTACGCATCATTTCTACGTTCTCTAGACCTGGGATGGAACGAAGAATACGAAGCTGTACATCTTCCGGCATGCTTGTAGAAAGACCTTGTACGTAATACTCACGCGTATTTTTTCCTTCTGGCTCTAAGAAAATTTGATGCTTTGGCTTATCAGCAAAACGAACGATTTTGTCCTCAATAGATGGACAATAGCGTGGACCTGTGCCTTCAATAACCCCAGAGAACATAGGTGCTCTATCCAAGTTGCTGTTAATAATCTGATGCGTATCTGCTGATGTATACGTCAACCAGCACGGAAGTTGCTCATTGTCCGCATGCTTCGTCTCATAGGAGAAGAATTTGGGCTTATCATCACCAGGTTGTATCTCGGTCTTGCTAAAATCAATCGTATCTCCATGAACACGAGGTGGTGTTCCTGTCTTGAATCGTACGAGTTCAAGTCCAAGGTTTTTCAAACTTTCAGACAGCTTCAAAGAAGGCTGCTGGTTGTTCGGGCCACTCTCATAAATAAGTTCGCCAACAATAACTTTACCGCGTAAATACGTACCTGTCGTAACAACGACTGCCTTCGCAAAGTATTGTGCGCCACCTTTTGCTTCAACCCCAACACAGCGACCATCTTCAACGATTAGTTCCTCAACCATACCTTGACGAAGCGTCAAGTTCGGCGTATTCTCAATCGTTTCCTTCATTTGATGCTGATAAAGGAATTTATCTGCTTGCGCACGCAAAGCGTGAACAGCAGGTCCTTTACCCGTATTTAACATACGCATTTGAATGTATGTTTTATCAATATTACGGCCCATTTCTCCGCCAAGCGCATCAATTTCACGCACGACATGACCTTTAGCAGGTCCGCCAATTGATGGATTACACGGCATAAATGCGACCATATCCAAGTTAATCGTCAAGAGAAGCGTGTTACATCCCATACGAGCGGAAGCCAAAGCAGCTTCACAACCTGCATGCCCTGCTCCTACTACGATAACATCGTACTCACCTGCAACGAATGGCATCTAATGTCCCTCCTTCATCGCTCTAAGCTCATGAACTACGGTCTAAATGGGAAGCTGAACACTTCACCTTTATCCACAACTAGTTCCCTTAAAGCAATTTTACTAAAATAAACTTCTTCCTATACACAAGCGGCTTTATCCGCTTACCAAAACGACTTAACCAACTTACCTTATTTGCCTAAACAGAATTGTGAGAAGATTTGATCAATCAAGGACTCGCCTACCGAATCACCAACAATCTCACCTAACAGCTCCCAACCTGTACGGACATCAATTTGCATAATATCGATTGGGATGCCTGCTTGAGACGCTTCAACCGCATCTTGCAAGGAACGACGCGCCTTATGGAGCAAGCCAATATGACGCACATTACTCACATATGTGGCATCATTGGATTCCACTTTTCCACTGAAAAATAGCTCAGAAATAGCGGATTCTAACGCATCAATACCATCTTGCAGCATCGCAGACATTTTTACGATTGGGAATCGGCCTGCTAGGGCAGCTAGTTCCTGTTCATCTAATTCATTAGGCAAGTCCATTTTATTCACAATGATGATAACTTGTCTACCTTCAATTTGCTGCAGCCATTCACGTTCATCAGCTTGCAATGGTTCATTATAGTTCACAACGAACAAGACAAGGTCTGCATCCTGCAGCGCTGTACGGGAACGCTCTACCCCGATACGCTCTACAACATCATTGGTTTCACGTATACCGGCAGTATCTAACAAGCGTAGTGGAATCCCATTAATCGTAATCATTTCCTCAATAACATCACGCGTCGTACCTGGAATATCTGTGACAATCGCTTTATTGTCTTGAGCAAGCGCATTAAGCAACGAGGACTTACCTACGTTAGGACGACCAACGATTGCAGTCATAATGCCTTCCCTTAGTATTTTGCCCTCAGATGCAGTCTTAAGCAGCTTATCGATCTCGGCCATAACCTGTCCGCATTTATCTTGAATAAAATTACTTGTAAGCTCATCTACATCATGCTCTGGGTAATCAATATTTACTTCAATATGGGCAAGCGTCTCCACTAACGTATAACGCAAATCTTTGATTCGCTTCGACAGCTGGCCTTGAGCCTGCTTCATCGCGACATCAAAGGCACGGTCTGATTTGGAGCGGATTAAGTCCATAACTGCCTCAGCTTGAGATAAATCGATACGTCCATTTAAAAATGCACGCTTCGTAAATTCACCTGGCTCCGCTACACGAATGTCTAGCTTCAGCAGCAGTTCCATGACGCGACGCATGGACACAACGCCACCATGAACGTTAATCTCAACAACGTTTTCCATTGTATAAGAACGCGGTGCGAGCATTACTGTAACTAATACTTCTTCAATTTGCTCATTTGTATCCGGATCGACAATGTATCCATAGTTAACCGTATGGCTTGCTGCCTCAGTCAACTTCGTCTTTGATTGGAAGATGCGTTCCACTTCCTGCACAGCTGTCTCTCCGCTTACACGGATGACCGCAATACCGCCCTCACCAAGCGGCGTAGATATAGCAGCAATTGTTTCCGTCATCATATATGTTTACCTCCACCTCTAGAAAAAAAGCAATGACTGTCCCTTACCTGCCTACTAGGGGCAGAGGGACAATCATTGCGCACATTCGTTCCTCATCCTGCAACGATAACATCTATAAGAGCTTGTTAATAAACAATCACTATACGTTCATTCTTATAAGGTTATTGTGATTTCAAGGCAATAACGATACGGCGATTAGGCTCTTCACCCTTGCTGTACGTCTTTACCTTCGGATGATCCTGGAGCTTGGCATGTATAATCTTGCGTTCTTGCGGCGTCATTGGCTCAAGTATCATTTCCTTGTGCGTACGAACCGTTTTGGTCGCAAGCCTTTCAGCCAGCGATTCCAAGGTTTGTTTCCGGCGATCACGGAATTGTTCTGCATCAAGGACAAGACGCACATGCTGCTCAGAATAGCGGTTGGCCACCAAATTCGCCAAGTATTGAAGGGAATCTAATGTCTGGCCGCGACGACCAATAATTAGGCCAAGGTCGGAACCGGAAATATCGAATACAACCGTGTCTTTACGCTTCACTATCGCAATCTCTACTTCGAGCCCCATCGATTGAGTAACGTCCAATATGAACTGTTTTGCCTCTTCGACACCTGCTGTTTGATCTTGCACGCTAGCACGAACTGTTTTCTCTTCTGACTGTGCGGAATCTGACAACGCTTGTTCTTCCGGTACTGCTTGTACAGCTGATGAGGTAGAAGCCTTACCCTCTTCTGATTGACCCTTCGCTGCCAATGGTTTGTCTTCTGTTTGAGCAGCTTCCTCGACAGTAAGTTCTACCTTAGCTGGTTTTGTACCAATAAGGCCAAAGAACCCCTTTGAAGGCTGTTCCAAAATACGAACCTGTACACGGTCCTGCGTCACACCCAGTTCCGCCAAACCTTTCTGAATTGCATGTTCGATTGTCTTTCCTGATACAATTAACGTCTTCATTTCGCCGGTTGAACCTCCTTATCATTGTTCCGATAAAGGAAAAAGTTCTGAACAATCGTGTAAATATTACTGAATACCCAGTAAAGTGGCAACGCTGCCGGGAACTGCATCGACATGATGAAAATCAATACTGGGAATACTAACGTCATAAACTGCATAGCTGGCTGTGCCGGTGCTTGAGACATCATCATTTTGGATTGAATGAATGTTGTCAAAGCAGCGAGGATCGGCAGTACCCATTTATCTGGCTCACCAAGCTGGAGCCACAAGAACGTATGATGTCGAATATCTTCGTTCAAGTAAATTGCGTTGTACAACGCAATGAACACCGGCATCTGTATCAATATCGGTAAGCAACCCGCCATTGGATTAACGTTATGCTGTTGGAACAGCTTAACCGTTTCTTCCTGTTGTTTCTGCGGATTGTCTTTGTATTTCTTCTTCAATTCTAGCAGCTTCGGTTGAAGCTTTTGCATTTCCTTAGAGCTGCGCATCTGTTTGATCGTCAGCGGCAAAATAGCTGTTCGAACGATAATCGTCAATAGCAATATAGCTAATACGTACTCGCCATTGAACCAGTCTGCAAACGTGTTGAGTGCCAATGTAAAGTACAAGACTACATTGCGCTCCCAGAAGTTCCCGCTGCGAAGTTGGTCTTCTGTCATTGTTTCCATGGACGTACATCCTGTCAGTACTGCAAGCAGCATGATAGACCCCGCCACCAGAAGCCATTTGCGATTGTTAAGCAACTTCTTAAGTGACAATAGCATTAACTCCTCTCTAAACCATCCGATTCCAACTGTAAATATATCATATTTTACGAGTCAATGGAAACGCTTGATCATCTGATCGTACTGCACTTTTATCTATATACAGAAGCTCGTTTACACACATGTTGAACGCTCTTCCGCAATTGCTCATAATCCATCTCTGTCGCACCGTTACGAACGATAAATACGAGATCGACATGATCGATAATTTTATCTGCCTGCAAACGCATAATTTCCTTAATTAAACGTCTCATTCGATTACGGACCACTGCATTTCCGATTTTTTTGCTTGCAGATATCCCGACGCGGAACCGCTCCACCTCAGGACGATGAAAGACATAAAGAACTAGCTGACGATTCGCTGCTGATCGGCCATGGCGATATACACGAGCAAAATCTCTGCGGTCTTTCAAACGATATTGTTTTTGCACGTTCGCATTCCTCTCACTCATCGAATTCAGGTTCAAGATCATACGGGATCAGGCTTCCATTTCAGAAACTATCTTGCTCCAAGTATGTACCTGAGCACCGCAGAATAAACCTTTTAAAAGAAGTTATTCAAAAGTTACCTTCTGAACATATGACGAATGTCCATGAATTTAGGTAGAAAAAAAGACCACTACCCGTGGTCTTGCATAAACACTTAATTATGCGCTCAACTTAGCTCTGCCTTTTTGACGACGAGCAGCTAGAACCTTACGGCCGTTTTTCGTGCTCATGCGTGCACGGAAACCGTGATTCTTTTTACGTTTGCTTACGTTCGGTTTGAAAGTAGGTCTCATTTCTGCTTGCACCTCCTCTTGAGAGTCAATCTATTCGTTACGAATGTTGTTGTTTGTCTCGCAAAAATACCTTTATATATTTAATCAGAATTTAGCCGAAAAGTCAATTCATTCACCTCTCAACGGTACACATTGGCCAATTTGAAGATTTTTTCTTCTTTAATAATGAGGTTTTAGTATTTCATCTCCTCCTTACTAGCACCATGTACCACTTCATCCTGTCCTTCCTCATTTCATTCCTTAATAAATATATATCCTTTGCGATCTACATAAACTATCCACAGCTTATCGTACGAAAATAACTCCTGTTTACGTTCTACACAGTTATTCACATGTGCAAAACCTTTTCGTTTTAATCGGTTTTCCCCTAATAACCTGTGCATAAATTTCGACGGCAATCGTAAGGATTATGTCGAAAAATCACAGGTTGTAAACAATATCTTGTGGTGTACATAATTTTTATACACAAGTTATTGAATTTGTGGATAAAAAACGCCCTATCGTTGAAAAATAAGGGCTCATCTGCTATGATTATATTGCTTTTCTGATGTGAATAATTTCGTTTGCTACAGACTTATGCACAATCTGTGGATAATGTTGTGAACAAGTTATCCTCAGCCTTACTTTATTATTCTTTTATCTGTTTGTATTGTGGATAAATGATACAACTCAATTTCATTAATTTCGACATGCTCGATGTATGTCGTATCAGCATAGACCCCGACAATGCGCTTGATATCCGACTAGAGGGCTTTTCATGTTTTAACCTTCCCTCCGTTTGCGCCAATTGTCGGGGAACTTGTCCTTATGGCTTCGTAGCCGGCACAAGCGTCCCTGACGACGTAACAGGTTTGAAGGAGTGAAACCATCTGTGGATCGCCAAGTAAATGAGCATTGGCAGGAAGTACTAGCCGTTATTCAATCCAAATTAAGCAAGCCGAGCTTTGACACTTGGTTCAAAGCTACGAATGCGGTAAAGTACACCGACAAAATTATCATTATAACGGCACCGAATACATTTGCTGTCGAGTGGCTGGAAAGTCGCTATACGAATCTTGTTAGCTCAACCATTTATGAGATGAACGGCAAGCAAGTAGACGTGAAGTTTATTATTGAAGAAGCAGCCGAACCGGAACCGGAGGTTGTCCCTCTACCAGCTCCAGTCGTTCGTACATCGAATGAAGAGCCGGTTGCCAGTCAATTGAACCCCAAATATACGTTCGATACGTTCGTTATCGGTTCAAACAACCGCTTTGCTCATGCAGCTTCGCTCGCGGTAGCAGAAGCACCTGCCAAAGCTTACAATCCCCTCTTTTTATATGGGGGCGTAGGACTTGGCAAAACGCACTTGATGCATGCCATTGGTCATTACATTATGGAACATAATGCGAATGCCAAAGTTGTCTACACGACGTCGGAAAAGTTTATGAATGAATTCATTAATGCAATCCGTGATAACCGCGGGGAAAGTTTCCGCAACAAATATCGCAACATTGATATTTTGCTTATTGATGATATTCAATTTTTGGCGGGTAAAGAGTCGACGCAGGAGGAGTTTTTCCATACTTTTAATGCGCTGCATACGGAAAATAAGCAGATTATTATCTCTAGTGACCGTCCGCCAAAAGAGATCGAAACCTTAGAAGAACGTTTGCGTTCTCGTTTTGAATGGGGATTGATTACGGATATTCAGCCGCCTGATCTCGAAACACGTATCGCCATTCTTCGTAAGAAAGCCAAAGCAGAGAATTTGGATATTCCGAACGAAGCAATGGTTTATATCGCGAATCAGATTAATACGAACATTCGTGAGCTGGAAGGTGCCTTAACTCGCGTTGTAGCTTACTCTACGATGATGAATCAAGATATTACGACGCATCTAACAGCTGAAGCACTTAAAGACATTATTCCTTCGAGCCGTCCGAAGATGATTACGATTCAAGACATTCAGCAGCGAGTTGGAGAATACTATGGCCTACGTCTGGAAGACTTCAAAGCTCGTAAGCGGACGAAAGCTGTCGCTTTCCCGAGGCAAATTGCAATGTATCTATCTCGTGAATTGACAGACTATTCTTTGCCTAAGATTGGTGAGGCATTCGGTGGACGTGATCATACAACGGTCATTCATGCCCATGAAAAAATTTCACAAGCATTAGACAGTGATCAGGAGTTATATAAGGTCATTCAGAACTTGATGGATAAAATTAAAAACCCTACATTGTGAACAAAATACAAAGAGCCTATGCACAATCTATACACATGTGGATAGGCTTTACTTTATGCGGTTTTTAACACTTATCCACATATTCACTGCCCCTACTATTACTACTATCTTTTTAAATATAAGATCATCTTATAAATAAACAATAACAACTAAGACCTAAACATCCCGTTTAAGGAGTGAAATGATGAAGCTATCTATTTTGAAACAACAACTCAACGAAGCGATACAAAACGTTTCGAAAGCTATTTCAAGTCGGACAACGATTCCTATTTTGAGTGGTATTAAAGTTGACGTTACGATGCAAGGAGTAACTCTAACAGCGAGTGATACGGATATTTCCATTCAAAGTTTTATTCCTGTTGAAGATGACCGCCAAACGATCGTTCAAGTCGAACGTCCAGGCAGTGTTGTTTTGCCAGCTAAATTTTTTGTCGAGATTATTAAGAAACTTCCATCTTCGCATATCGAAATTGAAGTGAAAGAACAGTTCCAAACGTTCCTTCGCGCAGGTTCAACAGATATTCAAATGGTCGGCCTTGATCCAGAAGAGTATCCAGTCTTGCCTAGCATCGAAGAGAATCAAGTCCTTACGGTTAATGGTGATCTCCTTAAGACGATGATTAAGCAAACCGTGTTCTCTATTTCCTCAAACGAAACGACGCCTATTTTAACAGGTGTACTTTGGCAGTTGCATCATGGGGAAATGAAATTCGTTGCTACTGATCGTCATCGTTTAGCAAGCCGTTCTGCAACGATTGAGGTTGATTCAGACCTTTATTTCCACAACGTTGTTATTGCCGGCAAAACGTTAAATGAGTTGAGCAAAGTTATTCCGGAGCAAACAAAGGTTGATATTGTCGTTGCGGACAATCAAGTGCTGTTCAAGGTAGGCAATGTCCTGTTCTTTACGAGAATTTTGGATGGGACTTATCCTGACACTTCTAAGATTATTCCGAACCAATACAAAACAGAACTTGTTTTGGATACAAAAAATTTGACGGAAGCTATCGATCGTGCGTACTTGTTGTCTCGTGAAGAGAAAACAAACATCGTACGTTTGCAAACAAAAGAGGATGGAACGATCGAGATTTCGTCCAGCTCTAGCGAACTAGGGCGAGTTACGGAGCAGCTTGAAGTGAAGCGATTTGATGGTGAACCTTTACGTATTGCTTTTAACTCCAAATATATGCTTGATGTACTGAAAGTTGTCGAATGCGAGCAAATTTTCATCGGCTTCACAGGCGCAATGAGCCCAATTATTATTAAGCCGACAGAGCATGTAAACAGCTTACATCTCATCTTGCCTTACCGTACGACGAATTAGTTAAAGGCAGCTGTGCCAGGAGGAATACACATGAAATCGATTCATATACAGACGGACTACATTACGCTCGGCCAGTTTTTAAAACTGGCTGACTGCGTTTCTACAGGTGGGCATGTCAAAGTAATGCTCGCAGAGCAGGCGGTTCGAGTGAATGCAGAACCAGAAGACCGCCGTGGGCGTAAATTGCGCAACGGGGACACAGTAGAAGTAAAGGACTGCGGCACATTTCGTGTTGTGCAGACAATAGAGGCTTAATCGGTGTTCGTAAAGTCAGTATCTCTTCAACACTATCGCAACTATGAGACGATGGAGCTTGATACGAACAACAACGTGAATATTTTCGTCGGCCGCAACGCCCAGGGGAAGACGAACTTGCTCGAATCGATCTTCGTACTTGCGCTGACAAAGTCACATCGAACAGCTAAGGATCGGGAACTAATTGCTTGGGACAAAGATCATACGCTATTGCAGGCTGCCGTTGAACGCAAGTACGGCACCTATAATCTAGAATTAAACATTTCTAAACAGGGCAAGAAGGCTAAGCTGAATGGATTGGAACAGAAGAAACTAAGTAATTTTATCGGCTCGCTTAACGTAGTTATGTTCGCACCAGAGGATTTGGAGATCGTAAAGGGTGGGCCTAGTGTGCGCCGACGCTTTCTAGACATGGAAATTGGACAAGTACATCCAGGATATTTATATCATTTGCAGCAATATCAGAAGGTGCTTGTTCAGCGGAATAACTTACTCAAGCAAATGTGGAATGACCGCAGCAGTGCCCACATGCAAATGCTCGAAGTGTGGAACGAGCAGTTAGTAGAACATGGTGTTAAAATTGTAAAGAAACGGAAACACTATTTAAAGAAACTGCAAGTATGGGCTGAGCGTATCCATGCAGGCATTACAAATGGACAAGAACAACTCGCCATTTCCTATGTTCCTTCCCTTGCGCTGGATGAGGATAACGAAGCTGTTTTATTCGAGCAATTTATGATAAAGTTATCACAAATGAACGATCAGGAAATACGGCGCGGCATAACTCTTGTCGGGCCGCACCGTGATGACCTCGCTTTTTCCATTAACGGCAAAGAAGTTCAAACGTATGGCTCACAGGGTCAGCAGCGTACAACCGCATTGTCACTTAAGCTTGCCGAGATAGAATTCATGCATGAAGAGATTGGCGAATATCCTGTATTATTACTGGATGACGTACTATCCGAACTGGATTCTTATCGACAGACACAGCTCATCGAAACTTTCCAAGAGAAAGTACAGACGTTTATTACAACGACAGGAATAGAGAGTATTCATGCGCACCGATTGCAGGATGCTAATGTGTTTCACGTGGAAAATGGGCAAGTCAGACGGTAAGGAGTGGGTTCTATGTATATTCACTTAGGTGGAGAAAGGGTTATTCGCTCCTCTGAGCTGGTCGCGATATTTGATGTGACAATTGAGAAAGCATCGAAGCTGTCCAAGCAGTTCGCCGCGCATTCTCAAAAAATTAAAAATGTAGAATGGATTGGTGAGGAAGAGGCCAAATCCATCGTCGTCACAAAGGGAAAAGTGTATTATTCTCCAATATCGTCTACAACATTGAAGAAGCGCTCCCGCAGCGGGATGCGCATAGAAGAAGCATAAACGGATTGATTTGGATCTGAATATAGAGAAGTGGGTGAAGGGCATGTCTTTGAATCAGCATACGTATGATGAGAATCAGATACAGGTGTTGGAAGGGCTGGAGGCGGTTCGCAAGCGTCCCGGCATGTACATTGGCTCTACCAGCTCCAAGGGGCTTCATCATCTAGTATGGGAAGTTGTCGACAACAGTATCGATGAAGCATTGGCTGGATACTGTACGCGCATTGATGTTACGGTGCACGAAGACAATAGCATCTCGGTAGCGGATAACGGACGTGGTATCCCTGTCGGTGAACATGCAAAGATGAAGCGTCCTGCGGTAGAAGTCGTTATGACCGTTCTTCATGCTGGCGGTAAATTCGGCGGTGAAGGATACAAAGTGTCCGGCGGTTTGCATGGTGTCGGTGTCTCGGTCGTAAATGCCTTATCTGAGCAGCTTATCGTGACCGTAAGACGGGACGGCCATGTTCACCAGCAAGAATATCGTCGTGGTACTCCTCAACATGACCTAAAAGTAATTGGCGAGACTGGCGAAACGGGAACAACAGTCAAATTCAAGCCTGACGCTGAGATTTTCACTGAAACGCTCGTTTATGAGTATGACATTTTGGCGTCTCGTATTCGAGAATTGGCATTCCTGAATCGCGGCATCGAAATTGTACTTAAGGATGAGCGTACAGATACGTCCAATACGTTTAAGTACGATGGCGGTATTATTGAGTTTGTAGAATACTTGAACCGCAATCGTGAGAGTCTTCATGAGCCTCCTATTTACGTAGAGGGCATGAAGGACCATATCTCCTGTGAGATTGCTTTGCAATATAACGATAGCTACAGTGAGCATATTTATTCGTTTGCGAATAATATTCACACCCATGAAGGCGGAACGCATGAATTTGGCTTCAAGAGTGCTTTGACGCGTGTCATTAACGAGTATGCTCGTAAAATGAATTTGGTGAAGGATAACGACTCCAACTTAAGCGGTGATGATGTTCGTGAAGGATTGACGACGATCATTTCGGTGAAAATTCCTGAACCTCAGTTTGAAGGGCAGACGAAGACGAAGCTTGGTAACAGTGAAGTTCGCGGTATTGTTGAATCCATGTTTGCTGAGAAGTTCATGGAGTTTTTAGAAGAGAACCCAGCCGTATCTCGTAAAATCGTTGAAAAAGGTACGCAGGCAGCACGCGCTCGTGAAGCAGCGCGCCGTGCACGTGAACTTACACGCCGCAAGAGCGCGTTAGAAGTGAGCTCTTTGCCTGGTAAGCTAGCAGACTGCTCTTCTAAAGATCCGTCTAACTCTGAGATATTTATCGTCGAGGGTGACTCTGCAGGTGGTTCAGCGAAGCAAGGTCGTGATCGTCATTTCCAAGCGATCTTGCCTTTGAAGGGTAAGATTTTGAACGTTGAGAAGTCCCGTCTTGATAAAATATTGTCTAATGCCGAGATTCGTGCCATCATTACGGCACTTGGAACAGGTATTGGTGAAGACTTTGATATAGCCAAGGCACGTTATCACAAAATCGTAATTATGACAGATGCCGATGTTGACGGCGCTCATATTCGCACGTTGTTATTAACGTTCTTCTACCGTTACATGCGCAAGCTTGTTGATTCTGGCTATATTTATATCGCTCAGCCTCCGCTCTTCAAAATCGAGCGCAACAAAGTGATTCGCTATGCAGATAGCGAGAAGCAGCGTGATGAGATTATGGCAGAGTTCGGTCAAGGTGTGAAGATTAACGTACAGCGATATAAAGGACTTGGGGAAATGAACGCTACTCAGTTGTGGGAAACGACAATGGACCCAGAGAGCCGTAAAATGCTTCAAGTAACGATTGACGATGCGCGTCAAGCAGATGAAATATTCAATACGTTAATGGGTGACAACGTTGAACCAAGACGTGACTTCATTCAGCAACATGCTAAGTTTGTTAAAAATTTAGATATTTAATACACGTTTAAGTGCCCCAGCCAGTAATTGGTTGGGGCTTTTATTTGTATACTTGGTGGTTGTAGATCGTTTTTAGTCTTTACGGTTGTTTACGGATTAATAGAGGAGTAGGCACAGGGGGAGCGGGACTTAAAGTAGGTCGGACATGGGCTGCTTCTTTAGCAGCAAGAGGCTTAGGTTTTGTTTTAGACAGCAGTTGAGGTACGGGGTTAGCCTGTGTTTTTTTGAGTGTGCGTTTTAAAATTTGATAGCGAACATAATTCATCATTTTGGAATATAGCTTTTTATTTGTATGGTATCGAAAAATATTTTTATCTGGCTGTGTATTCACTTCTAAAATCCATGGCTTTAACTGTTTATCAAGTCCAATATCAATACCGAGCTCAATTAAGGTGGGAAAATGTTTATTAAGGTGCTTGGCTGTTAGTAGTGCATTTTTCTCAAGCTGCTTCTTGAGCTCCTGAAGACGGTTCGAATCAGCGTATTGTTTCAAAACGGAATCTACTTGATGCAGCGTGCCGCCGCGATGGTAGTTGGTAACTACTTTACGTGGAGCTGCAACACGTGCTAGCATACCTGTCATTTCCCAAGCATCACCTTTATTTCGCTGTACCATGATACGGAGATCTAAAGGCCGTTTATTATGTGTGAGTAAATGAATCCCTTGTTGAATTAGGTATTTTTTGCTGCCAATAAAATGTGACAAACGGGCATATAGCTGATCGAATTGATCCCATCTCTCGCTAAACGTATCTTTTTGCAGCAGATAAGATGTGGAGTGATTCGTTAATCCAACACGAATAATACCGGCACCACCAGTTCCCCCCTCTGGCTTAATGTATAGCATGCTATGCTTATAGAGCATTTGATATAAATGTTCCGACGAAAAGGATGTAGTTTCTGGTTGAAAAATTTTAAGCCCAGCATGTTTGTCAATCGCTACTGCTTTTTTAAGTTTGCTGCGAACACGTCTTATGCGCATCGTGTTCATCCTTTCTTGTTGATGGCATCGAAGAGATGATTTTATTCCGTATTAGGGAAGGATTCATGGTATAATAGTGTGTAGTTTAAAAAGACATCCGCTAAGGGCAAGAACAAACACCTTACTCCACTAGATTATTGTTCGGATATAGACGCTGCGGAAGGAAACGTTTAATTGTTTCCCTTTTGTGAAAGTAATATAATACAAGTAGCGATATATTAGGCTTTTTGAATTCATGTCATTGGGAGATGCGGTGCTGCTTCCATTTTGGAACGGCGGCCGTTTTTTTGTGAGTTGTAATTAGACGAAATAGCTCGTTAAAGTTTCATGTGTTCATGGGGATAGATGATAGGTGAACAAGTGTAGCCCCTAGGAAGCGGACGTTACAGACGATATTGTTAAAGGAGGTCCAGCATGGCGGAAGAACAACAATCGCAAATCAAGGAACGTGATATAGGTACAGAGATGCGCGAATCATTCCTCGATTATGCGATGAGCATCATCGTCAGCCGTGCACTGCCTGATGTGCGTGACGGACTGAAACCGGTACATCGCCGGATTCTGTATGCGATGTCAGAGTTAGGCATGACGCCGGACAAGCCTTATAAGAAGTCGGCGAGAATCGTTGGTGAGGTCATCGGTAAGTACCATCCTCATGGTGATTCAGCTGTATACGAAACGATGGTTCGTATGGCACAGGACTTCTCACTGCGCTATATGCTAGTTGATGGACATGGTAACTTCGGTTCCATCGATGGAGATATGGCTGCAGCGATGCGTTATACGGAGGCGCGTTTATCCAAGATCGCAACAGAATTGCTGCGAGACTTGAATAAAGAAACGGTTGATTTTGCACCGAACTATGACGGCGAAGAGAAAGAACCGGTTGTGCTGCCAGCAAGATTCCCGAATCTACTGGTGAATGGATTGTCTGGTATTGCCGTAGGTATGGCAACGAACATCCCACCGCATAACCTAACGGAAGTTATTAACGGGGTTCAAGCCTTAATTCATAATCCAGAATTAACACCGCTTGAGCTAATGGATTATATACAAGGGCCGGATTTCCCAACATCAGGACTAATACTGGGCAGATCGGGTATACGTCAAGCATATGCTACCGGCCGTGGTTCGGTGACAATGCGTGCGCGTGCGGAGATTGAAGAGAATGGCGGCAAGGCACGCATTATCGTGCATGAGCTTCCATATCAAGTTATCAAAGCTCGCCTAGTTGAAAAAATTGCAGAGCTTGTGCGTGAGAAGAAGATCGAAGGAATAACAGATTTGCGCGATGAATCTGACCGTAATGGTATGCGCATTGTTATCGAGTTGCGTCGTGATGTCAATCCAAGCGTCGTCTTGAATAACTTGTACAAGCAGACGCCGATGCAATCCAACTTCGGTGTGAACATGATTGCACTCGTTAATAACGAGCCGCGCATTTTGAATTTGCGTGACATGCTGTACTATTATTTGCAGCACCAAGTTGAAGTTATCCGTCGTCGTACGGAATATGACCTTCGCAAAGCGGAAGCTCGTGCTCATATTTTACAGGGTCTAATCATTGCATTGGATCACATCGACGAGGTTATTGCTCTAATCCGTGCTTCTCATTCTGATGAAGTAGCGCGTAATGGATTAATGGAGCGTTTCGAACTGAGCTATGAACAAGCTCAAGCGATTCTCGATATGCGCTTGCGTCGTTTGACTGGCTTGGAGCGAGAGAAGCTCGAAGAAGAGTTTAACGAACTAATGAAGAAGATTGCAGAGTACAAGGAGATTCTAGCGAGTGAACAACTTGTTCTGCAAATAATTCATGAAGAGCTTGAAGAGATTAAGCAGAAGTTCGGTGATGAGCGCCGTACAGAGATTACGATTGGTGAAGACAGCATCTTGGATGAGGACTTGATTCCTCGCGAAGATGTTATCATCACGATTACACATAGCGGTTATATTAAACGCTTGCCTGCTACGACTTATCGTAGTCAGAAGCGGGGCGGACGCGGTGTAATGGGTATGGATACGAAGGAAGATGACTTTGTTGAACACTTGTTCCTAACGGATTCTCATCATTATTTGATGATATTCACGAACAAAGGAAAAGTGTATCGGATCAAAGCCTATGAAATTCCTGACCTAAGCCGTACTGCGCGTGGAACGCCGATTATCAATCTAATCCAGATTGAACAAGGCGAAACAATTAACGCGGTTATCCCAGTCGAAACGTTCGATAGCAATCAGTATCTATTCTTCGCTACTCGTCAGGGTATCGTGAAGAAGACGCCGCTTGATGACTATGTGAACATTCGTAAAGGTGGCCTAATTGCGATCAATTTGCGTGAAGACGACGATCTTATCGGTGTACGTCTAACAGATGGTGAGCAAGAGGTTATTATGGGTACGAACACAGGTATGTCGATCCGATTCTCTGAGAAAGATGTTCGTTCGATGGGACGTAGTGCTACTGGTGTTAAGGGGATTACCCTTGATGAAGGCGATTATGTCATCGATATGGATATCGTAGATGAGAATAACGACGTATTGATCGTTACAGCTAAAGGTTACGGCAAACGGACACCAACTACGGAATACCGTTCTCAGTCTCGTGGTGGTAAAGGAATCAAGACGATTAACGTGACAGAGAAAAATGGCGCTGTTGTAGGTCTGAAAATTGTACAAGATGAAGATGATCTCATGGTCATTACCGCTTCTGGTACAATTATTCGAACAAGCATCGCTGGTATTTCGCAAATGGGTCGTTATGCGCAAGGTGTTAAAGTTATTAACATTCGCGATGAGGATTCAGTATCTACCGTAACACGTTGCAGCAAGAATGAAGAGGAAAGTCTTTCTGAAGATATAGACGGAGAAATATCTGTAGATGGAGCTGCACCAGAAGTAGAAGACGGTAGCACAGAGTAATCTATGCCACTAACAATAAATAGCTCAATCGAAAGATAAGGACACGGTATTAGCTTCGTCCTACGCGTGAAGGCGGCGTACCTGCAAGGTACATCGTCTTCACGTTTTTTATTACCTATATTATAAATATGCAAATAATCAGCACGTACTTAAATTAGATCGTGGGGGTGTGGAAGCTATGTCTAAGTTACTAATCGCACAGGTGAAACTGGGGGATTGTTTGAGTAAGGATGTATGCTCCGAGCTTGGTGGTATCATCATGCCTAAAGGACGTGTATTGACGGAACGTGATATCGAAGTGTTGGATGCTTTTATGGTCAAGCATGTTCATATTAATCCTAACAAGAAAGTGGAGTTAGCCAAACCAAATTCTACGAAATCCCCTATCTCTAAAGAACAACAGTCTAAACCAAGAGAACAATTATCAGAGAGCGAAGTTCCAGAATTGGATGCGAAAGCTACAAATAGCGATCAACCCTTTCACGTAGCATGGGCTGATTTAGCCAAATTAATGACGCAAGTATTAAATATGGCCCGTGCTAATCAAGTACCAACGATGGAACTGCGTACGCTATTAAGACCGCTAATCGATCAAATAAAGGAATATAAGCCTCTAGCTGTTCAACTGTATATAAGGGAAGTCGATCAAGATCTATCTACAAATTTTTTAATACATAAATCGATTGCAGTCGCACTTACGACATACTTAATTGGCCATTGGAGTGGTTATTCTGAAAAAGAAGGCATGCAAATTGCCCTTGCAGGTTTACTCCATGATATAGGGAAAGTAAAAGTAGATGAAGATGTTCTTCGCAAAAAAGAATCTCTCACAGAAGTGGAGCAAACAGAGGTACGTCGTCATACGCTATACGGCTATGAAATTTTACGCACTGCTAACATGATTACCGAAGGAGTGAAGCTAGCAGCTCTACAGCATCATGAGAGGCTGGATGGTAGTGGTTATCCATTAAGAATTTTGAGTGATCAAATACATCCTTATGCCAAAATGGTAGCTATTGCAGATATGTTCCATGCTATGACGCAAAATCGTAGTTATCGTAAAGCTGCTTCTCCTTACGTTGTATTGGAACAATTACATCGCCAAGCGTTTGGTAAGCTTGATCCGCAGATGGTTCAATTGTTTATACAAAAGCTCACCCTAATTACACAAGGGACCATTGTTGAATTGAGTGATGGTCGAACTGGTGAAATTGTATTTATAGATAGTATATATCCAACGAGACCTTGGGTTTCAGTAGAAGGTACAATTATTCGTCTAGCAGAGGAAAGACAACTCCATATTGAAAAGATAGTGACCGATTAGATATACCAACTCAATCATGAGCTCATTTTAAAACATAACTAATGTCAGCAAGGCTATGGAAGTAGATATTGAATAAACCGCTATTTGAAAAATGTACTGGTAGACTAATCAAGTAGCGGATTTATTAAATATACAGCTAGTTTACATTTCAAAAATATAATGACCATAATTTGGAGTAAACTGTGCTGTTGAGTTTTTAAGATCAGCATGGTATATTATATTTCCGCCACCGAGAGGGGCAACTGAGACAAGCATAATAAATCAATTATTTGAAGTCATTCAAAATAAATGCTTCAAATAAAGTTTTAAAAAAAGCTTGACTCGAAAGAAACAAAATGTTATATTATAAAGGTCGCCACTGAGAAAAACGGCGAACGAGAGCGAAAGAAACGAGTCGATAAGACGAGTGATCTGGAGCGAAATTGTTCTTTGAAAACTGAACAACGAGTGAAACGTTTGATATAAGAAATTCAGC
>NZ_AULU01000012.1 GCF_000422445.1 Paenibacillus assamensis DSM 18201 | reverse complement strand
GAAGGAGATTTGCGACAGATTCAATTGTTCCACACTGACCGTGGTAGTGAGTTTAAGAATAAGTTAATCGATGAGACATTGGCTACATTCCAGATTAGCCGTTCATTAAGCATGAAAGGTTGTCCTTACGACAACGCCGTTGCTGAAGCTACCTTTAAAATAATGAAAACAGAGTTTATTAACCAAATGAATTTTCAGAGCCTGCAACATCTTACGTTGGAGTTATATGACTATGTCAATTGGTATAACAAGCACCGCATACATGGGACATTAGGCTATATGAGCCCAGTTAATTATAAAAGAAAAGCCCTTAAAAAAGTTGTTTGATTTTGTGTTGACAGTCCATTGGTACACCGGAGAAAGGAGACAGCAATAATGATCAATGGATTACCCTAAAGAGTGGTATGTATGCGCAGTCGGATCAAAATACATGTACCTTATCAAAATTATTGATTTTCAGAAGTAGGTAAGAAACGTTTCTCCGATTACAATTAGAAATGCAGTTATTTCTGACTTCACATTCTCAATATTTAAAAATTTGTTCTCCGTTTTCATTATAGAACGCAATCACATTTTCAAGATTCTTAATTCTAGCATCAAAAATTCTATAAACTTTATTACCTTTCTCAAACGTAACTACTTTCTCAGAGCCATCTTCAAATATAACTTTGAAATAATCTGTTTGACTTTCCAGCTTCTTATTACTTACGTACAAAGTGAAACTGCCTGCCTTAAACCCACCTATATATATTCCAGACTTATGAATCGAAGAAGCGTTACGTGAGTATATAAATTTACCTCCTGCTTTTCCTTCAAGAAAATATATAATTACTCCATTTTCATTTTCACGAATAAGATGATAGCCATCATCATATTTCACGGTGAGTGTAGGAGAGAAGTTTTCGTTTTTCAAGAATAGTGTAAGATCGTCCTTATCAATGGTTTGATGCCCACTACATCCTATCGCTAGGAGCAGCATGAGCAATATCAGTACTCTTTTCACGCTAACACTCCCTGCACATTACTTGAGGTGGGAATTTATATATGTAATTGCTTCACTTGGACTTCTTTAACAGAAATGAGGTGCTCCATGTTCCTGCGTAAAAAAGAACGAAAATAAAGGAATGTAGTGCTATTCCAATTAATGAAATAACATTCTTGTACAGTTCATTTAGTTGAAGAGTTAGAATAGGAGCTGGGATACGTGAGAAGAAAAATTTACATTCTATTTTTAATCATAATCGTTTTAGGTTTAATTACTTCTTGCTCTGATAAAGAAGAAGGGGATATTTTAGCTGTAGTCTCAAACCTAGAAGTAATTGAAAAAGGAAAAGAAGAACCAGAGACGTATTGGATTATTGCTATTTATCCTGATAAATCTAAATCAAAAGAAAAAATAAAAATATTTGTTAAGGATGAAAATGTGTGGAACCTTATAGACATTAATCGCAAATATACTGTCCACTATGCAAAAAATAGCAATGGGGTAATAAATTTATATGAAATCGAGAGATTGAAGTAAATAAAATGAACTTTTGCAAGAGGATAAACACCAGTTTTAAAGTCAAAGTCAATACCTGAATAGTTATTACTCAGATTTTGATTTGTAAGCAAATGTTTCCCCGTAATTATTACTAAACCAGTTATTACCATAACGTTCCCGAATCCCCCTCATAAACATGCATCCCTTTCTGAGCGGTGAAACATGTTTTACTCTACGTAACAAAATCGATTAATTTTCCTTCTTATTACGCTTAATAAAGTCCATAACAACAATCAATATCAACAAAATCAAAGATTGTAATAAAGGCTTAACAACACTTGATTCATTGTAGATAAAATAAGCAAAGGCAAAATTCATTATAAATAAAATAAAGTATGTCATTGTCTTATCATCTCATTTCAAAACCATGGTTCTACTATTGTGGAGTATAAGTAAGGGAGGTGTAATGGTGTGTAGAATTTTATATTCTTGAAGTAGATTGCCTTATTTCTAAACGCAGAATAATAATTTTTAGTTGCATAAATGATCCATAAAGTAGTATTAAACACTGCATGAACTTAGCTAGGTACGTTGAGCCATTTAAAATCAAAAAAATCTGAATATTTGCTTTCCATTTTTGTCGAAAAAATATATATTGTATTCCATTTCCTTAATTCGATCATCAAAAATCCTATACGTCTTTTTTCCTTTTTCAAATTTATATTCTGCCTCAGATCCATCATCAAATATTAACTTATAGATAACAGCTTCTCTCTCAAATTCTTTATTGCTAACATGCATAGTGAAACTTGCATCTTTATAAAATCCCAAATAAACTCCTCGTTTATTAATAGGGTATGAATTATATGTGTATGTGTATTGTCCCCAAAAAGATTTATCCATAAGAAAGTACATCGTTATATCTTTATCGTCTTCCCTAATGAGTTGGTAACCATCATCATATTTCATGATAAGTGTAGGAGAGAAGTTTTCCTTCTCCAAAAATATTTTAAGGTCGTTGTCATTAAGATTACTGCACCCTATTGTTAATAAAAAAATCAGTAAAACTATTATTTTCTTCATAATGACCTCTTTTCTTTAGGAAGAAGTCATCTAAAGTGGACCTTCCTCCTTTGTTAATCAACAAAATACCCAAGGAAATAAAATCGACCATACTATTTTATGGGATGATAATTTATCTATTCTTCTATTTAATTGTAGACCTGTCATAGTACTTACATAAGGGTGTAGGAAGTATCCACAAGTAAAGCGCTCCTTTTGTTATATGTAATTACAAAGGAGGCAGGACAGTCTAACCATCTGTCCTACCTCCTATGATTACTTATTGCTATCAGTCTGTGAATTATCTTACGGTAGATCATGTTTACATACATCCCATTCTCAGACGCTTTTTCCCATTGCACCTTCCCACCATAACCAGAAGCTATAAGTTAAAATATAATTAAGCGAAATAGGCTAGTCTGAAAGTAAGAAAAACCATATTCAAATTTTCCAATAGCATGACGAAATGAGTTACTATTTTATAAATTTGAACTATCGCTCATTTTCATGATAACTTGTGCTTCCTCATAAGAAGTAGATGGTGCTATAATGTATGCCCCTTTCGGGTTATTAGATTCTCCTTCACGCAAGATTTCGATTTTGATTTCTTTCCATTCTTCAGAAACCCACATAGTTCCAACGATATCAATATGATGAGCTGAGGGATCAGGATTAATATAAGTAAGCACCGTATAGTTTACCCCTGTTTTATCTGTGTGCATGGTTAATGGAACTAGTTCATATGACTTTGTAAATGGAAAACTATCAATTTGTATACTGCCCTCAAATCTTTCTTTTCGAAATAAAGGCCGATGATATGTTCCGTTTACACGTATTATTGTTTTTTTAACAGTTTTCGAATTTCCTGCATTAAATTGTACAGCCGGTAATTCAAACTGAACACGTGACGGAAATTCGTACAACCATATAAAAAAACCGAAAATGATTACTACCACAAAACTGATAAAAGTTATACGCTTTCCCATCTTATTCTCCTCTTCTTACAATACTTCTGAAGTTTTAGGAGCTAAGTTTAATGAATTTTAGTAAATCTGTCCAGGATGAGTTGGAGAAAGAGGATATATGACTTTGATTGTTTTATTTTCTAGTCCTGTTAACTCCACTTGAGTAATAACAGCTCTACGTTGAGCGTACGGATTCACATATGCTTCCACGCCCTTATTACTGAGACCATACCCACTCGGTCTATTTGAAAAATAATAGTTTTTCCCTTCTACTTTTGCTCTAACAGCGGCTCCATTAGAAGATCTATACACAAAGCCCGGTACCCCTGTTAATATATCTCCATTTACTTTTGATGCAATAAAGGTTAATGCTTGCTTATCATCACTTTCTCCAACCTTTTTAACATACATAAACTCAATTACTGTCATCTGAGCATACGTATACGAAGCTGATATATCTTCTACCTTTGTCTCTCTTCCAAAATTCACATCCTTAATAAAACTTGCCGCCGTATCGAAAAATGAAATTAACAAATCTGCCCCTGAAACCCTTGATGCTCCTTCAAGTGCTAGTGTTTTTACAACTGTAAGAGCACCCGCTTTCCAATCTACACTTGAATGATGTATCACCACTCCAGTCGTTTTTAAATTTGAGTTTTTACTGTTAGGTTCTGCTATTAAATGTTGCACTTCATAGCTCTTTCCATTTTTACTACTAACCCCTCTCCATGTTGACCAAACTACATTATCCATTGTTGGGACCGATACATATGGACTAATCGACATTCCCTTTTGAAGAACAAACTTATTTTTAACCTCCTCATCAGACATAAATTTTACTCCTAATGATTCCAGTTCACTATTTACACTTTGGATTTTTTCAAAGTCAGTTTTCTCTTGTAAACGTAATTTTGCACGTTCTTCATAAAGTTCATTTATTCTCGCCTCTCTCTGGCCTATATTTAAATCATTATTCGCAGATACCAAAGTTGATACATTGAAAAACAATAATAACGCCACTACAACTGTAAATGATTTTTTAAACATGCTAACCCTCCATTTTATAACTTTTTATTGTTTAATTACTATACATAAAATCATACAGATTGATTAAAAGTTGCACTGAACACATTAGCCTGTAAGGTCTTAATTCTTGATTCTACACCTGTCATGGAATGAGCCTTAACTCGCTCTAGAGTAACTAATGTCTTACGGACTTACAACGAATGATCTTATACCGCTTTCTGGATCGATATACCATTTAACATAACAAATTTCATACTTTACCTACTTCGCTCACTAACATTAAAGTTGCCAACATGCTACACCTTAAAGATTTGATAATAATAAGAGGTAAAGAATATGCCATGACCAATCCACTAAAATTTAATGTAACCAACGTCTAGTTTTCTATGGTTTCTATTTCTCAGCTGAATGTCATAACCCGCATTCTTTTCCTTTGTGCATTCCCCCTTTCCATATATTATTTAATCCGTTAAAGTAGATATTTCGAGAATATAATAAGAATTAGTACAATTTCCAGGAATTTTTTCTTGTATATATTTCAAAAATTTGGAATATCTCTACAAGCTCTTGAATGCTTGCATAATATGGAACAGTATGAGCATGAAAAACCTTACTAGCATAAGAATTAAAATACTTTGGGTTCCACAGGATGGTTTGCAGCCATTCTTTAAAACACATATGCGCGTCATAGTGACGATCTGTAGAAAAGCTAAACACAATGTATTCTCTTGATTGCAGCTTGGATAAATCCATATAAAATGTAGTGGTCTCATAGCGGGCAAACGGAAGTAACGAAAGTGATGACGAAGATGGAAGCATATCCTTTTCATACACGAGTAAGTACACGGAGAATATATCTAGCTGAGTATTTTTGTTATCTGGGTATAATACCGCTCCATCATTTATCTTGAGGAAGTCTATATAATCGGATGGAAGCTTTGTTCGTATGCCTTCTTGAAATTTGAGAAGATATTCTTCATTAACTGGCGGATTTGAATACAATGTGATTGGACACTTTGCATGTAAGTTTTGAGTTGTAATGTTGGTTTGCTCTTGCCTGAAATGATTTAAAATATGTTCAATCTCATTCAACCACAACACTCCTATAGACGAACTAATTCAGACATCTTTCGTCGTTATTATCCTTACTCTCTCTGGAGACAACCTAACCTTACCCAGAGTTTTGAATAATTGATTTTTATTTTTTTTATTCGAAACAAAACCCGATTAACAAGTATCCGATCCCCTCATTATTAAACACATAGCCAATTATATGCTTTATCATGGGCTGAAATATTTTTGTACTCTATCGTGGACTTGGCGAAGTATTCTAAAGCAGCCTCCGGATCATTATTGTGCAATAGGATATCTCCTTTAAGCTTGTAATAATGCGCAAGGTGCGCACGCTTAAGAGGGGCTGTACGGTGGGCAATTATAGATTTCTCCATAAGAGTTTCATATGTAAATAGTTTTTCCGCAGACTCAACATCTAATCTAGACATATAAATATCCATAAGAGCTACAACCGCGTGAACGATATTCCACTCAGATGGATTCTCTAAATACGACTCTAATTGCTTCATTCCAAGATCAACGTTTCCACTCCGTGCATTTATACAACCAATCATAAATTTAACATTATCTTGAGAATATGCATCCTGAAACTTACTATATTCATGAAAGTATTCTCTACTCTTATCAAATTCATTTAAATAATAATAAGCATTACATACAGCAAATATAGCGTATGAACGGTATATATTATTCGGTTTAGCATGAACAATAACATATTCATTAAGCTCTATCGATTCACGGTATTCAGATAAACTATAAGCATGAACTGCCAGCATATAAAATAACTTTACTTTTTCCTCTTCATGTAAAAAATCTGCATACTCTAATATGCATTTACCAGATAGATACGTTTCGTGCAATTTTGTAAAATCATTTCTTTCAATTCTATACTTTTGAAACAGGCCCTTAGCAAAGAATTGCATAATACCGTGACTACGAGAGTAATCAATGATTAATTTTAACAAAACTAATTTTACATCCTGTTCATCTTGCTTCATTGTAAATTGATACAATTCTGCAACTGCATCATAACTCTCGCCTTTAACTATAGTTAAATAACGCTCCGCAATTCTAGATATAGTTGTTGAAATACATTTACGTTCTATAGCTTCCTCAAGTATTTCCCACAGAGATAAAGCGCTCCTCTCCCCTTGAACATACAATTCGATGTAATCTTCATAGGGAATACTCAATACTTGCATGACAGCTTGTAACTTTTGAAAGTCCGGTTTCTTTACTTCTCCATTTTCAAGTTTAGATAGCGTCCCTTTGCTTACACCTGTCGTGTTAGCTAGTTCCGATAAGGTCATTTCAGACTTCATTCTGTATGTACGAACTAAATCTCCCAATGAAAAAGCGGCACTATTCAACCCTCTCACCTTCCAAGTTTTATAAGATTTAAATCTGTTATGAATGACAAAGGACTCCAGTGTGTCATCAGAACACTTATAAGGAAGACCTTTTCTCAGTGAATTGTTGTGTGGTAACTCAATTCCACAAGAATAGGTCTTCCTTTTGCTATTTATCTATTTACACATAATATTTTACGCTCTCACTGCCTAACGTTTGAAACACAATACTAGATATTTATTTTTAGCGCCCGGGATACCTCTACAAGCTCTTGAATACTAGCGTAATACGGCACAGTATGAGTATGAAAAACCTTACTTGCATAAGAATTGAAGTACTTTGGGTTCGACAGGATGGTTTGCAGCCAATCTTTAAAACACATATGCGCGTCGTAATGACGACCTGTAGAAGAGCTAAACACAATGTATTTTCTTGATTGCAGCTTGGATAAATCCATATAAAATGTAGTCGTCTGATAGCGGGCAAACGGAAGTAGCGAAAGCGATGATGAGATTGGAAGCATGTCCTTTTCATACACGAGTAAGTACACGGAGAATATATCTAGTTGAGTATTTTTATTATCTGGGTATAACACCGCCCCATCATTTATCTTGAGGAAGTCTATATAATCGGATGGAAGCTTCGTTCGTATGCCTTCTTGAAACTTGAGGAGATATTCTTCATTAACTGGCGGGTTTGAATACAAAGTGATTGGACGCTTTGCATGTAAGTTTTGATTTTTGATGTTGGTTTGCTCTTGCCTGAAATTATTTAAAATGCGTTTAATCTCATTCAACTACTACACCTCCGTAGGTAAGATGGAACAACTAATTTACTTGGGCTTGTTCATAGCGTATTCATTCAATAGTTCATCAAGCTGTTGACTTATCAATACCACCCTATTATCCGTTAGACTTGCACATACACTTATAAGCTGTATCATCTCAATTCTTTTCTTCTCAATTATTTCAGTTATGGTCATATTTAGCACCTTAGTTCATAGTGAAATAGAACCCCATTCAATGTTGGTGTTGGCGCCACACCGTATCCTCTTCTTCTCTGAGAATAGGTTACTATGGGTTTTGGATAACGGTTTCCATATTTTTTCGTACGAAACACCTAGCTCTTTTCTCCGAAACAAAAGAAGGTTGATCTTAAGGAGAATAATCATTCTTCCTAAGATCAACCTTCTTTTCTAGTTCAACAAAGCTAGATGGAAGTACTAGTTAATTATCCATGGTGCTCCTCCGAAATATGAAACAATACCATCTTCTACTGGCAATACTCCTATAGACAAACATACTACCATGATAAGAAGTGATATCTTAGCAACTAGCTTTTTCATATGACAGTCCCCTTCCATACTATGAGCCAAGTGTATTAAAAACGAGATTCAACTCCTCAATAGCTTTTCGATTTAACCCGTTAAATGAAGTAAGTGTTGAATTCGTTATTAACGATAAGCTGTTGAATGCCTCTTCGTAATACGAAATTTGAGCATATTCCAATGCACTTTTTCGATAATATTCAAATGCCTCATTAATTTCATCTTTTTCTGTTAACCAGTCCCCTTTGAGCTTATAAAAACATGCTAATTTGCCTCTCTTCTCCGGGGTTGATTGAGCATCACTAAGGGATTCTATCATCATATCCTCAAAATCAAATAGTTTTTTTACTTCATCCAATTTTTCCTCATTTAAATATAATTCCATAAGTAAAACTATTGTATATACGAGATTATATTCAGACGCCCCTCCAAGATATTCCTCTAATTGGGTTATCCCTAAGTTAACATCTCCACACAGAGCACTAATACGACCATTCATATATCTTATATTGTCTAGAACAAACGGAAATGAAAATTTTTTATACTCTTGAAAGTAATATATCCCCTTATTCATATCGTTTAGATAAAAATAAGAATTACAGGCATTATATATAGCATTCGCACGAAATTCACTGTCAGTTAAGTCGTTTTCAATAACATACTCACTCAGTTCTATAGACTCCTTATGGTTCTGCAAGCTAAAAGCATGTACTGCTAAACAGTAATATAACAATAAGCGCTCCCTCTCATTTAAAAAACCAGCATAATCTAATAAATATCTGCCTGATTGATACGTTGCATTAAGTTTAGTGAAATCATTTCGATCAATAAGATACTTCTGGAATAGTCCTTTTGCAATGTACTGCATAATCCCATGGCTTCTGGAGTAATCAATTAGCATCTTCAGTAGCTCAAGCTTAAGTTCCGTTTCACTTTTTTGAATGGCGATATCAAAGAATTTAGCTACAACCTCATGACTCTCACCTTTCGCAATCGTCAAATAACGTTCAGCAATATGTACAACGATCTTTGAGGGACAATTCCGATCAATGGCCTCCGAGAAGATTCGTAATACAGCACTAGCGCTCTTTTCTGCTTGAATATAGAGGCCAATATATTCTTCAAATGCAATACCAAGTGCGTCTGTAACAGCTTGCAGCTTATAATATTCGGGCTTCTGGACTTCCCCATTCTCAAGCTTTGACAGTGTACCTTTACTCACTTCTGTTATTCTCGCTAGTTCAGATAGGCTCACATTAGACTTGGTTCTGTATTTATGAATCAGCTCTCCTAACGATAAAGTGATACTGCTCAACATACTCACCTTCTCCTTCATGTATTACGGATAAATCTTCATATTGAACATGCGATTATTAAACGGAAGTTAATTTAAAAATGTCTAAGATGGGGATTCCAAATGAAGTTGAGGATTAGAGAAGAAGATGTGGATATTTGAATCCTACCAAATACTTGTAAATGTTGTCAATATTCCAGTAACGTTAATGTTGTACAGTTTCATGGAAAGCCCGCAAGGATTCGCCTCAGATTGGTGAAGAGTATATCCTTTTATAGGTAATGAGCGCCCCCATCACTCTTCTATTATTTTTTTCATAGATGCAACAAAATTGTCCCATCCCCCTGTAAATGACATGTTCATTCCCAAGCCGGCTCTTCTTAATTTATCTCTCAATTGAATGAAGGCTTCTCTTTCCTTTTCAGTTAATTGAGCATTCGGGAAGCCCGTATATTCAGGATACTGAGATAGAACATGCGCTATAGCTATTAGCTCATCATTCGATTGTTTATCTATCAAATCTAACCCAGACCCATAAACTTCAATCATATGTAGATTTTCTAAGATGTCTTCGATCTTTTCTAAGATTACACTTTCATCCGCCCAATTCATTTGGAGCTGATAGTCAATTGCACTTTCCAATTCAACAAAGTCATGCATCACCATAGTTGCGGCATGATTAAGAGCCTCTTCATTCGAGTCATACCTTATATAAGAAAAGGCAAGCAAGAGTACATTCAAACAAATAGACACAGCAAATATCACCTTAAATAATCTCATAGCCCCTCCATTTCTTCTTCAGCAATCTGCATGCTGCTTCGAACATTATTTTACAATAATACTCCATTTACCGTTTCGTGCCATACTAAACCCGTCACTTCTCATAAACTTGGTAGCGCTTTCAATTTTATTCATAAATTTCATCGACATTTAACGCTTATTTTACAATGCCTGACTATATTCCTACCTAGGTCCTATGATACAATCAAAACGAACATAATTACATACATCATTCAGGGGGTATTCCATACCATGACTGCCAAAAAACTTGCACTTGCACTTTCTCTAACTGCTATGCTCACAGCAGCAATGGCGGGACCTATCTCTGCAGCTCCATTCGAGCCAATTAAGCACATCGATTGGATGCAAGAGAAATCATTCGTTGGCGGTGGACAAGATGGTCTTGCACTTGAACGTCCGATCACGCTTATCGAAGCAGTTGTAATCTTCTCTCGTGTACAAGGTCAAGAAGCTGCTGTAAAAACAGTCGATCCTGCGGTAAAAGGCAGCTGGGCTGCACGTTCCCTTACTTGGGCGAAGCAAGCTAACGTTGTTGACGCAGAGCAATGGAAATCCCTTCACAAGCCTGTATCTGCAGAAGTTTTGAATGCGGTTGCAAAAAAAGCAGGTATTGAATTGAAAGCAGAAGGCGAGACCGTTACTCGTGAAGCTTTCATTAACGCAGTAGGTGAAGCAATTACGGTTCATTTGACAATTGGTCATACGAATGACGTTCACGGTCATGTCGTTGAAGACGAGCGCGGTAAGGAAATGGGCTACGCGAAAATGGCTACCTTGATCAAAGAAATGCGTGCGGAGAACCCGAACACAATGCTTATCGATGCAGGGGACATGATCCAAGGTACAATCTATGTCAACTTGTCCAAAGGTGAATCCGTTCCTGCACTTGTGAACCCACTAGGTTATGATTTGATGACAGCGGGTAACCACGAGTTCGACTTCGGTCATGAGCAATTGACGAAAGTATCTAAAATGTTCGAATTCCCTGTATTGGGCGCGAACGTATTTGATGCAGCAGGCAAGCCATTGTTGAAGCCTTACGTGATCAAAGAAATCGAAGGTAAGAAGATTGCGTTCCTTGGTCTTGTAACAGAAGAAACACCAATCGTTACACACCCTGATAACGTTAAGGGCCTTACTTTTAAAAATACAGTTGAAACGGCTAAAGAATGGGTACCGAAGCTGCAAAAGATGGCAGACAACGTAATCATCGTGTCCCACTCTGGATTGGAAGCAGACCGTGAGATGGCGAAGAGCATTGAAGGCGTAGACCTTATTATCGGCGGTCACTCTCACACGAAGTTGTCCAAGCCTGAGCTTGTAAACGGTGTTTACATCGTACAAGACTGGGAGTACAGCAAATCCCTAGGCCGTGTAGACCTTTATTACCACAATGATGAAGTTGTGCATTTCTCTGGCGGATTGATTGAATATGATAAAAATACAAAAGCAGACGAAGAGACAGCGAAGCGCGTTGACGCTTTGAAGAAGGAAGCTGACACGTTGTTGAACGTGAAGATCGCTTCCACGCCAAATGTATTGGAAGGCGACCGTACGAAAGTACGCGCGGAAGAGACGAACTTGGGCAACATGATCGCTGACGCTATGTTGGAGCGCAGCCGTTCCATCCCAGGCTTCGAAGCTGACGTAGCGATTACGAACGGTGGCGGTATCCGTACAACGATTAAGAGCGGCGACATTACGAAGCGCAACCTGTACGATGTACTGCCATTCCCTAACACAATGGCAGTTGTTGAAATCTCCGGTAAAGAGCTTGTTCAAGCGATGGAGAACGGTGTAGCTGATCTAGAAGCTGGCGGCGGACGCTTCCCGCAAATTAGCGGAATGTCCTTCTCCTTCGATGCGAAAGCTCCTAAAGGCAGCCGCGTGAAAGACGTAAAAGTAGCGGGTAAAGCAGTTGACGAAGCGAAGCAATATCGCGTAGCAACAAATGACTTTATCGTAGCTGGCGGTGACGGCTATGAAATGTTTAAAGGTAAAAAAGCACTTAATACAGGCGTAACGTTGTACGAAGTGGTTGAGGACTACCTCATCGCGAAGAAAGAAGTTGCACCGAAGTTGGATGGACGTATTACGAAGCTGTAATCCAATATATAGCAAGATGTCATATTGCTGTAACATGGAACAGCTACAATAGACATAAGAGTCTCATTTACTGAGATCAGAACCGTTCGTCCCCTTCCTATTGCATAAGCCCCTTGCGGTAACCTGCACTTGTTGTGCAAGTACGCAGGGGGCTATTTTACATGATGGTGATTCTGCATGGGCTTCTCCCCACTCCACTCATTCGCAGCGGCGTACGCCTTATATATCGGTTCGCTGACCAATGCGAATAACCACAACAGTCCGATAATAATAAGGGTCGTGCCGATAAAAATTTTGCACTTGCTGAACTTCCTGAATTCTGCTGCTGGTGCCGGAAATGGCGCTACTGGTGTTGCTGAAGGTAACACTGTAGATGATATTGTGGATGATACTGTATATGATGGTGCCGATGACGTTGTATATGGTGCTGCCACCAAAGTTGCCGATGGCGTTATCACTATATATGAAACTTCTGATGCAGCAAGCTCCTTAGTACCATTCATTGAACCGTTCATTGTAACGTTCAATGAATCATTTCGAGAACCTTTCCTAGGATCGTTCATCATGTCCTCTCCTCTGACTGATACGTTTATGCAAGTAATGATAACGAACAGACATGAATGAACATTCAGTAATGTATGAAGAAAAGATGAAGAAATTGCCCAACTCTCTATTATGGTAAGGAGCAATTGAAGCGTGAACGGTAGAGGGGTGGGAAGATCGAACACTTTTCTATAACCGTACCCGCTGAATATCCGCAAAAAAGCAGTTATTTAGGCTGGAAAACGCATAATTGGGGACATTTGCGACAAAAGTGCAGGCTTTTTACGCGAAATGGGCACAAATCGGAGATATGAGCAAAAATAACTGCACTTTTGTCTTAATCTCCCCTGTTCTATCGATAAGGGGGAAATTAAGATGCAGATTTGTCACACACCTGATTAAAACACAACGATAGCACAAAGATGAGCCGATAGCTCCAATAGCTCCGGCAACTCTATACAGCAAAGCCCCCAAGCATCCGCAGTAAAACGGGCTTGAGGGCTATTTTAACTTCTCACGCTACTAAACTGCTAAGCCATTTACACCATACCAATGTAACCAGTGGAGCGATTAGCTTCTGCCTTTTTACATTCTTTATGTTTGGTAATCACGTTACGGCACTCGCGGCAGGGTAACAATAAAGCGAGTTGCCGTCGCATCACTCTCTGCCCAAATACGGCCGCCATGCAGTTCGATAATTGTGCTGGAGATCGCGAGACCGAGACCTGACCCACGTCTATCCCCCGTCCGCGACTTATCCACCCGATAGAAGCGTTCGAATACATGCGGCAGATCTGCCTGCGGAATCTGCTCTCCATAATTAATAATTTCTACTCTAGCTTCCACAGGATCAGAATGAACGACCATATCAATGAACTGTCCTGCTCTTCCATACTTCATACCATTGGACAGCAAGTTCTCGAATACACGGACCAGCTTCAACGTATCGGCATTCACATAAGCCGGGCGCTGTGCATTGCGCATCCGCAGGGTCATCCCACATTCCTCAACCGGAACCTGATAATGTACGAACAGTTGGCTGACTAGCTCGGCTACATTTACACGCTGCGTATGCAGCGTCATTCCACCGCTCATACGAGAATATTCGAATAAGTCCTCGATCATCAGATGCAGACTTTCAGACTTTTCATAAGCGATACGAATATAATGGCGCAGTTCAATTTCATCGCGGTACCTGTCTTCCTCCACTAGACGCAAATAACCAATAATCGAAGTAAGCGGTGTCCGCAAATCATGAGAAACGTTCGTAATTAACTCGGACTTCGTTCGCTCCGCTCGTCGCTCTTCTTCAATGGAGTACTGTAATTTATGCGCCATCTCGTTTAAATTTTGCTCCAACTTGCCCAGCTCATCCACTTCAGAATGGACTTTAATTCGCTGTTCCAAATTGCCGTCCGCAATCGCCTGAACCGTCGTAACAACTTGGTTAATACGCTTAACGGTTAAGCGCATTAGCAAATAATAATACAAGAAGAACGAGAATAAACCTACAACAGTAATAACCAACTCTGGTGGGAAAATTTCCTCTATTGCCCCGAAAATATCCCGTGCAAACCCAAACATTTCAACCAGAAATACGCACAGCAGCAACAGAGCAAATACAGTCGCTACGGATAGCAAAATACTAAGAAGCACATTAATAAGCAGCTTCCATGTCAATTGTTTAGTCCAATTCAATCTTGTACCCCACTCCCCACACCGTCTGAATACAGGAATGCCCGCTGCGCTTCAGCTTATCCCGCAGCTTGCTAATATGGGCCGCCACGGTGTTGTGCGCCCCTTGAAAAGGCTCATTCCAGACCAATTCATAAATATCTTCTGCCCGAAAGACACGCCCCTGATGCTTGGCCATCGTATATAAAATATCAAATTCAATCGATGTCAGATGAATCGGTTGACCATCCACATTGACACGGTGCTGCTCCTTATCGATCTCCAACGCGCCGAGCCTAATTACATGCTGTGCGGTCATCGCGGTCCCGGAACCGCTGACCTGCAATCGTTGATTTAGCTGGTACGAGCGTCGCAGCAGCGACTTGATGCGAGCCATAAGCTCTAAAGGGTTGAACGGCTTCGTCATGTAATCATCCGCCCCTGTCATTAGCCCCATAATCTTGTCCATATCTTCCGTCTTTGCACTCAGCATCAGAATCGGCAAAGCATGCCGCTCACGTATAATTCGGCAGGCTGTTAAGCCATCCAGCTTCGGCATCATCACATCAAGAACGACTAAATTCACATCATGTTTCTCCAACTGCTGAATGGCCTCTTCCCCATCATGTGCCATAAGGCAGCTATATCCTTCATTCGTTACATAAATCCGTATCAAGTTGGCTATCTCACGGTCATCATCTACGACTAGAATGGTTGTCATGCCCGAAATTCATCCCTTCTCTTCTCTATGGTTCAACCCGCTAATCTATCATTTTATCTTTATCTACTCTGACTTACTCAGTACGTACGCTTTACGTAATGTAAGACTCATATCTGGCGGATCAACCGTTGCTACCTTCGCCCTTACGGAGAAAGCAGGTCCTTCCTATTTCATCACCTAATACAGTGTAGCATAGGATAAATCCCTTGTTGGGAAGATGATTCTAACTTCAGAAAATCATCATCTTTTCGTAAACTTTACATTTGTCAATATTGTCAAGTTATCATATACTTGTGAATTGTAACGCTAACTAGGGATAGAACATACAGGAGAGATTCGATATGACCCGAAAGATTACCCAACAACATATTGCTGATGCGATGAAGTTATCGCGCAATACCGTATCGAAAGCACTGAACAACGAGCCAGGCTTGCGCGAGGATACCCGTCTACGCATCATTCAACAAGCAGTAGATATGGGCTATACGAAGCTGCCTCCCGATATATTAGAACAATTGCAAGCACATACCGCTGCGATGCAACCCGAACGAGCTTCGGCTACAGGCAACCGTATTATTTCATTACTATCCCATTCGGATTATGTAAATAACTCTTATTGGTCACAGTTTCTGAAAGGCATGAACGCGGCACTAAAAGAACACCGCTATATGGTCACCATGACACTCGTCGATCGGGAGGATGAGCAAGCGCTCCAACTGCCTGACATCATTGCTGAACAGCAGTCGGCTGGCCTCGTCATGATCGGGCCATTTTTAAAAGAATACTACCAGCTCATTGCGCAAAGCGATATACCTGCCTTATTCGTAGATACTTATGCCAGCTTCTCCATGAATGAGCTGTGCACAGATGTAATGCTCGTGAACAATGAAGATAGTGTCTATCGCATCACGTCCGCATTAATCGCCCAAGGACATCGTAAGCTTGGATTTGTAGGCGATATCGGTTCATGCCTCAGCTTCCAAGAACGCTGGCTTGGATTTAAGCGCGCCATGCAGGACCATCATCTACTTATAGAAGAGAAGTATGGGGTTACGAGCCACGATCCTATGCATCAGTATAATGAGCATTCTCTTCGTCAAGCATTAGCAGCAATGAAGGAACGCCCAACCGCCTTTATATGCGTCAATGACGAGATTGCGTTAACGATGCTGCATTTGCTCCGCCAAGAGAACCGTGAAATACCGGAGGAAATCATGTTGACTGGATTCGATCATATTGCAGAAATATCATTAATCCACCCAACTCTTCCTACCGTCATCGTTCCGATGTACGAAATGGGTATGCGTGCGGCTGAGCAATTAATGTGGCGCATGCGTTATCCTGAACGCCCATATGAGCTCATTCGACTAGCCGCTCAAGTATGCAATATCAACAAACTTTAATTCATACATAAAAACTAAACAAATTACACCTTATTTGTGCACACTATTCGTTGACATAGTGTGCATTTTATTTTACATTTTAGTTGTGAAAGAAAACGCTGTCAGCAATGGACGAATGAAGCATCTTGGCGAGCACAAACACGACAACAACACGCTCTCTACTCTATTTGACCAAGAACATCATCCAGCAAGTTGACAAATGTAAACTTAACGATTTCGCAATGTATGTAACTTAACACGCTTTGAATACACCAAGCGTATAACCTTCACCTAAAGCGAGGTATTCTTCATGAGCAAAGTGAACATTATCGGTCCTAGCATGCCTAACATTCCATGGGAAGAACGTCCAGAAGGACATAAAGACGTATTGTGGCGCTACAGCCAAAATCCAGTCATTCCTCGTGACTTGCTCCCGAACTCGAATAGTATTTTCAACAGCGCAGTTGTCCCATACGAAGATGGCTTCGCTGGCGTATTCCGCTGCGATGACCGCAACCGTTACATGCGTTTGCATGCAGGGTTCAGTAAAGACGGACTTAGCTGGGAGATCAATCCTGAGCCAATTACGTTCGAGTGCGACGATCCTGAGATCGGTAACTTCATCGAAGGCTATGATCCACGCGTATGCTGGATTGAAGATCGTTTTGTTGTCACATGGTGTAACCTTTACCACGGTCCAACGATTGGTGTCGCTTATACACATGACTTCAAGACGTTCCACCAGATGGAAAATGCATTTTTGCCATACAACCGCAACGGGGTTATGTTCCCACGCAAAATCAACGGCAATTATGCGATGTTGAGCCGTCCATCCGATACAGGACATACGCCATTCGGGGATATTTTCTACAGCGAAAGCCCTGATATGGAATTCTGGGGCCGTCACCGTCACGTTATGGCACCAATGGGTGGCTGGCAGAGCAAGAAAGTCGGCGCAGGTCCAATCCCGATCGAGACTAGCGAAGGCTGGTTGATGATCTACCACGGCGTGCTTAACTCCTGCAATGGCTTCGTCTATGCATTCGGCGCAGCATTGCTCGACTTAGAGCAACCATGGAAAGTGCTGTACCGCAGTGAGCCATACTTGCTTCAGCCATCTACACTCTATGAATGTGTAGGAGACGTACCAAATGTTGCGTTCCCTTGCGCATCGCTCGTAGATGCGGAAACAGGCCGTATTGCAATCTACTACGGTGCTGCTGATACGGTAACCGCAGTCGCATTCGGTTATGTCGATGAAATTATTGAATTCGTGAAGAATAACTCTCGCGTAGAATAGTTACACTAGTAAGAAAATAGTTACATGAGTAAAGGAATAGTTGCTTTAGTAGTTCAGTAACTACACTTGGAACTAAGTAAATGAACGAGCAGCTCAATAGCTGCACTTGTAACGAAGTTGCTGCGCTGCGATAGTTACTAAGCCAACAAGTTACGATAGTGAACGACGATTGCAGCAGAGAAAAAGACAGCGACGATGAGCACCATGCTATGCAAACTGACATAGAAATTGCTTACCGCCGCTGTTTTCTTTCTTTTTTACTAATATGTTAGGTAATGGGTTTGTTTATCGATAACGCACATGTTATCTTTATATTATGTAACACAAAGAATTCACGAACCATGTTCGCGCTTTCTTTGTAACCCCACCCCCTGTATTCGTGCCCTCGATGCAGGGGGATTTTTATAATTTTGAAGATGAAATCGCAAATGAAACGCACTCGCTCCTTAGCTGCTACTAAGCCTAACGGTTACCACAGAGGCTATTTCGCCATATTTGCTCATTTTAAAAATCTAACGGGTGTCATCGAGCTTATTTATCCATTTTCGCCCCATTTTTCATCTACAACGCCACAATAAGCTCTACCACGACCGTTAGCTTTTAATAATGGCCGATTGTGCGAAAATAACGTCTATAGAGACCGTTAAAAGTCACTCCCAGACGATATTGGATGACCTAGTCGCAAGTTCAGACTCTCCTCTGCTCATTCCTTCGTCTTGTTGTGCCAACAACTCCCACAATCATTTGACCACGTATGTTGCGAGCTCTAATTACTTCTTCTCTACAGCATGTCCGCCGAACTCATTGCGAAGCGCTGCAACCACTTTACCGTTAAACGTATCTTGATCTAGTGAACGATAACGCATCAGCAATGACATCGCGATAACAGGTGTAGCTGCCTGAAGATCAAGCGCTGTTTCAACCGTCCATTTGCCTTCACCAGAAGAATGCATCACGCCTTTAATTTCATCCAGCTTCGCATCTTTGGAAAATGCACGCTCCGTAAGCTCCATCAGCCATGAACGGATAACGGAACCGTTGTTCCACACTCGCGCTACTTTTTCATAATCGAAGTCGAAATCGCTCTTCTCCAATACTTCAAAGCCTTCACCGATAGCAGCCATCATGCCGTACTCGATCCCGTTGTGGACCATTTTCAAGAAGTGGCCGCTGCCAGCTCGTCCGCCATAGAGATAACCGTTCTCTACCGCTGTATCACGGAAGATAGGCTCAACGTGCTGCCAAGCATCCTCGTCTCCACCAATCATGTAGCTAGCTCCGTTGCGAGCCCCCTCCATACCGCCGGAAGTCCCGACATCCATAAAGCGAATGCCTTTCTCTTTCAACTGCTCGTGGCGACGAATCGATTCTTTAAAGTGAGAGTTACCAGCTTCGATGATGATATCGCCTGTGGACAGCAAAGGTGTCAATTGCTCGATGACCGAGTCAACCACACCATGAGGTACCATAATCCACAATACTCTCGGTGCTTCCATCGCCTGTACCAGTTCCTCAAGTGTATAAGCACCTGTGGCACCAAAGGACTTCATTTCATCTACCGCTTGCTTATTAAGGTCGAATGCTACAACCTCATGCTTATGATCGAGCAAGTTCTGACCAAGATTGAGCCCCATTTTTCCTAATCCAACTAATCCTACTTTCATGCTGTTTCCCTCCACCAGATGTTATATAGATTGCGCATATTGTAAATAGCATCAAAATAGCATCAACGCTACTGTTCTAGATTTGTGACACACCTCAGCAATACTGCTAATGAGCGCCATGGACGTTATTTTCGTAAAATGACCCATTTCAGATTTGTAACGGTTGTAGTCGAGCTTATTTAAGCAATAATGATGAATGATATCGCTCACTCTTACAATTAGGCTCGCTGACGCCCGTTACATTTCAAAAACGATCCATATCCACAAAATAGCCTCTGCGGCAACCGTTACGACCAATTATCAAGCCATTACAGGTTGCTTCTTCAGGTTCTCCCCTGTCTTAACAGCAGACTTCACTTCAGCTTCAACTTTGGAATCCAACCACCATGTGTTGCCGTCCTGGCCAACGAGTCCCTCAGAAGCAGCCGGACCGTAAGATCCAGACTTATAGGTGTACAAGGGAACGAGATTCTCTTCGAAAGCTTCAAGAATAGGCTGTACAAACTTCCAAGACAACTCGACTTCATCCCAATGCGCGAAGAAGGAAGCATCGCCACGGAAGGCATCATAGATCAAATTCTCATACGCTTCCGGCATCTCTTTGGCAACTTTGTAGTCGATTTGAATCGGCTCTATGCCGTCGCCTTTTTCTATATCTTTGCTATTTAACTGGAGCGTAATTCGCTCATCCGGGCTAATTTCAATAACGAGAAGATTCGGACGTTCTGGTTCATCTGGATCTTGCGTATAATATTTGTTCATCGGGTCCTTGAACTCGATCACAATTCGTGTTGATTTCTCTTTCATCCGCTTGCCTGTGCGAATATAGAACGGAACTTCACTCCAGAACGTGTCATCGATCCATAGACGTGCTGCGATGAACGTATCATTTTGCGAAGAAGAATCAATACCTGGCTCATCGATATAGCTAACAACAGGCTTGTCATTCACGGTACCTACTTCATATTGACCACGCACAACAGATGCGGCTACTTCTTCCTTATGAAGAGGACGAAGAGCTTCCAACACTCTTTTTTTGCGATTCCGAATATCTTCTGCCTTGCTTCCCTTAGGTAAATGCATCGCGATCATCATAAGCAACTGCAGCATATGATTCTGGAACATATCACGAATAGCCCCTGCTTGATCATAGTAATCTGCTCTGCCCTCTAGCCCTACCGTTTCACTCGCTGTAATTTGCACATTATTAATGTAGCGATTGTTCCACAGTGCATGCAGAACGGGGTTGGAAATTTCCAGCACTTCAAGGTTCTGAACCATCGTTTTACCTAGGTAATGGTCAATACGGAACACTTCATCTTCCGCAAATGCCTTACTAAGCCGTGCATTCAAGTCACGAGCAGATGCAAGGTCATGACCGAAAGGCTTCTCAATAACGAGCCGCTTCCAACCGGCTGTATCCCCAAGACCGCTAAGCTTAATATTCTGAGCAATCGTGTCAAAATATTCAGGGGCAACCGAAAGATAGAACATGCGGTTCTGCGGAAGATTCAATTCAGCTTCTCTTGCTGTCACGACCTCATGCAGCTTCTTATAATCTTCAGGTCGTGTTACATCCAATGCCTGATAGCGTATCGCCTGCAAAAAAGATTCAAGCTTCTTCGTAGCACTTGGCACACGACGTGAAAATGTCTCTAGAGACTGACGTACCGTTTGTTGAAATTCCGTATGCTCGATATGCTTTCTCCCCATACCGATAATGGAGAATGCGGATGGCATCTTCCCATCTATATAAAGGTTAAATAGAGCAGGAAATATTTTTCGCTTCGCCAAGTCGCCTGTCGACCCGAACAGGACAAAAGTTGCTGGTTCCATCTCTTTCTCCTCCTTATATGTGAATAACCTTACATTAACTGGTTTATATTTATGATGTTAGTTACTTTTTATAACCCATTTACTTTACGAGAACATAATACTCCTCTCCAAGTCATCCGTCAACCCTTATTTGTCCAAAATGTGAACGTTAGAACTTTCTCTTTCTTGTTAGCGTTTTCTATGATAAAGTATGCTAAATTTACAAATTATAAATACAGATAACCTGATTACTATTAATAACTAGATGAAGGAGGAGTTTAGAAATGGATGAGGAAAAGAAGAGAAAAGAAGATTGCCCTTTATGTGACAAGATCGAATACTCGTATCAGCTAATCGGCAAGAAGTGGATTGGATTAATTATTCATACGCTTCTAGATGGACCTAAACGATTCAGCGAAGTTCATGCCTATATTCCTGACCTCAGCAAGCGCGTGCTGAATGAACGCATCAAGGAGCTAGAAGACTGCGGCATTATTAATCGGAACGTCATTCCTACCCGACCGATCCGTACCGAATATTCATTGACGATCAAAGGGACGGAATTAGGAAAGGCGCTTATTCCAGTAGAACAATGGGCAAAAAAGTGGCTATAAGCCTTTCTACCACACATCATTGCAACCATCTAACAACCAACCACAACTACCAACATATACGAAAAAGGCGTCCCTCTGCACCAAGCAGTACGGAACGCCTTTATTCTTATCTTGATTATTTTTTGAAAATACCGAACGGCTTACCAACTGGCAAGAACGTGCGACCAAAGTGTGTATTCAATACTGCTGCCGCAGAACCGTAGAAGCTGAGCAATGCGATCAACAACTCGGATACAGCTGCAAGCGTATGCGAGAATGGCGTCATGATGCCAAATGCATCAAGGGAAAGACCTATGAACAAGAAGTCAATTAGCACGAAAATAAAGAACAACACTTTATGTGTTTCCATAGCGCCAATTGTCATGAAGATCGTGAAGATCAAGTAACCAACGAATGCCATACCAAGCTGATGCGTATCAGCTGCTTGTGCCATAGACTCACCGAACATACCATGTTGGATCATCCATGTCATCGATACCCCAAGCCAGAAGAACGCATACGCACCAAAAGCAGTCGTACCGAACGTATTGTTCTTTTTAGCATCGTGAATACATGCGAACAACTGTGCAAAGGCACCCAAGAAGATTGCCCATGGAATAATAAGCGAAGTCCCTTCTGTCCATCCGAGCTTCTGTGAAGAAGCCACGAGTGTAACGATTGCCAAGCCGAACAAGCCGATAGCACTTGGATCTGCCGTCGTAATTTTTACTTTTTGCTCTGTCTGCATTTTCGATAATACCCCTATCCATTTGTTTATCTATTTATATACTCCGAAAAAAACACCAAAAGATATTCTATCACACTGCACAACTGGTGAATATATCAAATATGCTTGTAACAATTTACATTTGGCTGCATTTTAAAATATGTGCAAAAAACACCTTTCTATTCACGCTGCTCCATAAGCGGAGACAGGTATGGAAAGGTGCTTGAAATGCTCGTTACATTTATTACGTTTTTTACGTTTTTTACGTTGTTCTCGTTGTTCTCTTTGTTCTCTTTGTTCTCGTTTATTCTGCTGAGTAAGTTCTCCAGTTATAACGCTGGAATTGGTTCAATCAGCCATCGATAGGTTGCGACAACTTCGCTTGCACAGATTGGAGCTTCTGTTGAGATGAAGCTTCTCGATCACGTCGATCATCGATCTTGATGCTCGTAGACACTCTAGCTGCTCCCGCTTCGAACGTCGATTCGTGCAGCACACGAATAACCTCCAATACACGCTCAAGGGTTCCTTCAATAATCGTGCTCATCGAAGTTAATTCATAACTTATTCCCTCCTGCTGAGCCAGTACACGCTGCATATGCGCCACATAGTGACTCAAGCTTGTTGTTGCTGTGCCAATAGGAATTATCGTCACTTCAGCAATAGCCATAATTTTCATCCTCCAATATGTAACGATTATATGAAGTTATTCGTAATATAAACGAGGGAGCCTACATCATGTTCATCATCATTTACTTTTCTCACTAAATATTGACAAAACACCCTTAACTCCCTTACATTACCAGTGTCTAGATTAACCTACATACGAGTACGGAAAGACTTACGTAAGACCAGAAAGGAGAAGCAGGGATCTCCTGCAGGTATTTGATGAAGAAAAGAAAATCATCGAATCGGGATATTGTACTGCGAGTTGCGGCTGAACTATTTCTCAAAGCAGGCTATCATTCCACTAGTATGGATGACATCGTCGCAATCAGTAAAGTATCCAAAACGAACATTTATTATCATTTCGCAAGTAAAGAGGCGATACTGCTTGAGATCGTCGATGATGCGGTAGCTTATTACGATGCACGCTCCGCACTAATCAGATCTCAACAGCATGTAGAAGTAATTACAAGAATCGAGTTTCTGCTGCGGCTCATCGCGTATGATCCCTATCAACAAGATTGCCGCGTAGGCGGTACGTTTCTTACATTATTTGCACAAACCTCGCGCGAAGTGCCGGCAGTGCGCGAACGGATCGATCAATTCTTTCGTCGACATCAGCAATTCCTGGAGCAGCTGCTCGAAGAAGGCATTACGACTGGTCAACTGCATGTATCGCTTCCTATCCCGCAAACAGCAGCGCTTGTTCTGTCGATTTTTGAGGGCAGCCTATTCCTTTCAGAGGTATATCAAGATAGCGATCACCTTCAACATGTATTCCAGTCGCTCGAATGGCTGATGAGGCTACATGCTCCATTGCGCACCAATTGTTAAAATAGCGCCTCGTTATGGATATCCTCTTCTATACGGCCTCTATTATTATTCTACTAGGGTATCATTCTATTAGAGCGATAATAGAGGCTGTTCTTCCACTATCCTATCACTGCATCCTATTCAGCACGCTGTTCAACATGCTGTTCAACATGCTATTTCAACATACCGATCAATGTACCATTGAGCTTGCTTTGCTGTTCATCAAAATCTATCATTACCTTTTCCCTTCCGATCCCTACCGTACACTCGCCTTCACACACCTTGCATATTGCACAACACAAAATAAACAGCACCAAATCCTTACAACTACACCTAGAACCATGTTGACAGTTACATATTACCCCTCAATAATTAGAAAGTGCTGCTTAATGAAATCATACAAAATAGACGGGTATAAACTGATACTAGAACTGTATCTGCATGTAATCGAGAACTAGCCTTGTCTAGCCCAATGTAACCGAGTCTATTTCGCTAATAACAGTCTCTTATGGACCTTGAGTATTTACGCATACCAGAAAGAAGTAACTATTTCATTTCTCAACATTATGTTTGCCTATTCAACAACTTTTACGAGGTATTTACAATAAAAAGGTAGATATGAAAGCGGCGTAGACTAGGAGCATAACTGACTTGTACGCACTAACAATCACACTTTGGACAAAAGTGCAGTTATTTAAAGCGGAAAACGTCATTTCACCGTAAATATGGACAAATGTGCATCTATTTTTCTCGATTAGTCAACTAAATAGGCAAACAGGCAAAAATAAATGCATTTTTGTCCAATAATCATCCAAATAAGCTTATTACAGGTAAAATAACTGCATTTTTGCCGTTCATCTTCATGAGGCGCTTTCCACGTCTAGCTGATTTGTCCGTTAGTATGAGTTGTCTGATTGTCTGTATCAGCCTAGTTCAAATGAAGCGCTATAGGCTATAGCTGCTTAATTGAACTAACTCTACTGCTTTCTTTTTCAAGGATTGTCCCGTGTTATCGATACCAAATAGCTGCATGAGTAGTAGAGTATATACCTTTTCATCGTTCATACTGTTGATGCTGTATATACTTTGCATGCTGATTACGCTCTGTATACTGTACATTCTGATATGCTGTGTATGCTGTACATTCTGATATGCTGTGTATGCTATTCAGTTATTCAGTTATTTAGTTATCCAGCCATTCAACTGTTCAAATGTTTAGGCTGCTCACAATGCTCCACAGCTACTCCCTATCGTCCACGGATTAATGATAGAAAGGATTGAATCTTGAACATGAATCGCACAATGATAATGGCCTCCCTCATGGTAGCCACTTTCTTAGCGGCAATTGAGGGCACCATCGTCAGTACAGCCATGCCCAAAATTGCTGGCGACTTGCAAGGCTTCCATATGATGAGCTGGGTATTTACAGCCTACCTGCTAGTGTCTTCTGTGTCCGTACCTATATACGGAAAGCTGTCTGATATATGGGGCCGCAAAGCTATTTTCCTTACAGGTATTGCGCTCTTCCTTATTGGATCGACCTTATGCGGCTTCGCTCAAACGATGGAGCAGCTGATCTGGTTCCGCGTCATTCAGGGACTTGGAGCCGGGGCCATCCTGCCCGTCACCAATACGATTATTGCTGACTTATATCCCTATGAGCAGCGTGCCAAAATTCTCGGCTATATCGGTGCTGTATGGGGAACAGCAGGTATTGCTGGACCGCTCGTAGGCGGCTTTATGGTGGATCAGATCTCATGGCACTGGATCTTCTTTATGAACATCCCATTTGGTGTAGTAGCCATGATACTCGTTGCCATTTATCTAAAAGAAGAAAAGCATACGAGCAAGCAGCCGCTCGATTTCGCTGGCGCGATCACCTTCACGATTGCCGTTACTGCTTTGTTGTACGGCGTTCATGTTGGCAGCGAAACGGGAGATTGGCTATCTGTTAGCGTATTGGCTCTATTCGCTGTATTTATCGTGTTTATTATCGCCTTCATCCGTATTGAAGCAACGGTGAAAGATCCGATTATGCCCTTGCAGCTATTCCGCAATCGCGCTGTAGCCGTAACAAATGTACTTTCTTTCATTATTCATGTGTTGCTAATCGGCATCGTCGTTTACGTTCCACTATGGATGCAAGGAGTAGCCGGCTCTAATGCAACACTATCTGGTTTGGCGCTTGCACCTATGTCTATCACGTGGACATTTGGCGCCTTCCTATGTGGAAAACTAATGATCAATCGAGGCATGCGCACCTCTTCCATTATTGGAGGCCTCTTCTTATTTTTGAGTGCCCTTACCCTGCTGTTTATGCAAATAGACAGCAACCATTGGTGGCTGTATGTCATTACAGCCTTTATCGGAATCGGCTTCGGCATTTCCGTCACGCTGCATACCGTTGTCGTTCAATCTGCGGTTAGCCCAGATATGATCGGAACCTCAGTCGGAACGAACGTGCTGTTCCGTAATATTGGGCAAACGATTGGCGTATCGCTCATCGGCAGTTATTTTAATGTTCAAACAGCACAGACGATTAGCAGCCATCCAGATAATGCGGGTGATGTCACACCTGCGATGCTGAATACGATGATTCAGCCTACACAAGATAGTATGTCTCTGAGTGAGTCTGTCATTTCCGTCTTGCGAGATAGTCTTGCAAGCAGCATCCACGTAATATTTATCATCTTAATTGTCGTTGCTTTCAGTATGGTAGCACTATCGTGGGGACTGCCGTCGCGCAAGCAAAAGTCATTTGAGCAGGAAGCTGCTACTTCTACATCAGCATAAACATAATACTCGTCGTATTAAAACTTTTATGACGACTCGCATGACATCCAAAAATGTAAACTATTATTGTCACTGACTTTGAACACTGCCCTTGCAGCTTTGCAAAGAAACTGTTCATTTCACACATAGCGAATTATTCATGCCGCTGCCTCCTTACAAGGTGCAGCGGCATGTTGTTTTCTGAAGCACGTTTATAGGATGTTATTTTTCGAAAATATATTCCCCTTCCCAATCGCGCATTCAACTCTCTCTAGAGCGCCTCCTATGATCTTGCTACCATCCAAATTAGCGCATAAAATTAGCATTTTCCCTTGCTATAGAGCCATCTATCTCTTATTGATATAATTATCATCTTTAATCTGTATCTAAAATTTAATGCTCTTTATTATTCAATCCGTCAATTGTTTAGTATAATGAAGACGTTTCCAGTATTCTCTATTGAAAGCGCATTTATTGGCTTATTCTTATTATTACGAAACTACTACACCAACAACCTGTACGAGAACATTAAGGAGGTCCTATCCATGTCGGCTGGGGTGTCACACAAGAACGGGGCGTGGGAGCGATATTTCGGTCCCAATCTTGGATACATTCATGAGCAATACGAGCAGTACCTAGACAACCCGGATGCGGTTGATGCACGATTCCAAGAATGGTTTGAGCAGTATGGTCCACCACCTGCTTTTGCTAATGAGGAATATCCATCACAATCCGTTAACAGCACTGCTTCTACAATCCATTATGCATTGAGCAGCGGAGAAGCGCTCATGCAAGCAGTCAATGCAGCTAAACTTGCAGAACATATTCGTACGTACGGTCATTTGGCAGCTAATATCGATCCACTTGGCATCAATGCTACACCAGACCCTCGTCGCTTCTCACCAGAAGCGTACGGTTTAACGGTTGAAGGCCTGCAAGCTCTACCTGCTTCCATCGTATGGAATAACCATCCTGCTGATGTGAACACTGCATGGGATGCTATTCAGCACTTGTTGAAGTCTTACACTCGTTCGATTGCTTACGACTTTGGACATGTGCACGATGTGAACGAGAAGCAATGGCTTCGCGACAAAGCAGAACACAAACAAGTTCCTCCTGTCATGACGAACGAAGATCGCATTCAACTCCTTCGTCGCTTGATGGAAGTTGAACATTTCGAGAAGTTCTTGCATAAGACTTTTGTTGGTCAAAAACGATTCTCCATCGAAGGCAATGATGCACTCGTACCTATGCTTGATGAGCTTGTACGCGACTTCGCGCGCGATGGTGCTAAACATATTTTAATGGGTATGGCTCACCGAGGACGTCTGAACGTGCTTACTCATGTATTGGGCAAGCCTTACGGCGCTATTTTCTCAGAGTTCCATCATTCACCGAATAAAGATCTGTTCCCTTCCGAAGGCTCTACAGGTATCAACTACGGCTGGACTGGGGACGTAAAATATCACTTGGGTGCTGATCGCGACTTCGAAGAGAATGAACATAAGACGACGATCAACTTAGCGAACAATCCGAGTCACCTTGAATTCGTAGACCCTGTTGTTGAGGGCTTTGCACGTGCAGCTCAAGAAGACAGAAGCAGCGCTGGTTTCCCTGTACAAGATACGGAGAAAGCCGTTGCGATCCTCATGCACGGAGATGCGGCATTCCCTGGTGAAGGTATCGTAGCAGAGACATTGAATTTCAATAATCTGCGCGGTTACCAAAACGGAGGAACACTGCACTTTATCGTCAACAACCGCATCGGTTTCACAACGGAGAGCGAAGACTCCCGTTCTACGCTGTATGCGAGTGACTTGGCGAAAGGCTACGAGATTCCTATCATCCATGTTAATGCTGATGATCCAGAAGCTTGTATCGCTGCAGCACGCATGGCGTTCGAATATCGCGATACATTTAAGAAGGACTTCCTTATCGACCTAATCGGCTACCGCCGCCATGGTCACAATGAGATGGATGATCCGACCGTAACACAGCCGAAAACATACGAGAAGGTGCACGCTCACCCGACCGTTTATCATTTATATGCAGAGCAATTGAAGGCTCAAGGTATCATGACGGACGAAATCATTAAGCAATTGCAAGATGATGTAGATGCTGTCTTGCAGCAGGCTTATGATCAAATGCGCGATACAGCTGAGGGCCAGTATCAATCCCATATCGACAAGCTTCCTAAAGCGCATATTCCTAATCCGAAGAGCGCGCCAGTTACATTGGAGCAGTTGAAGTCGATTAACAACGGATTGCTGGAAACTCCAGAAGACTTTAAACCGTATCCGAAGCTTGAGCGTATCTTGAAGCGCCGCGCAACTTCACTTGATGAAGGTGAAAAGGTAGAGTGGGCTAACGCGGAGGCACTTGCTTTTGCTACGATTCTTGCAGAAGGACAACCGATTCGAATTAGCGGTCAAGATTCCGAGCGCGGAACGTTCGCTCATCGCCATCTTGTACTGCACGATCATACGAACAACAATACGTACTGCCCATTGCACCACTTGCCAGAAGCAAAAGCATCTTTCGCAATCCATAACAGCCCATTGTCTGAAGCTTCTGTACTTGGCTTCGAATACGGCTACAATGTATTCGCGCCAGAAACGCTTGTTATCTGGGAAGGACAGTACGGTGACTTCGCCAACACGGCTCAGGTCATCATCGATCAGTTCATCTCGGCTGGCCAAGCGAAGTGGCATCAGTATTCCAACTTGGTTATGCTTCTGCCGCATGGCTATGAAGGCCAAGGACCAGAGCATTCCAGTGCACGCTTGGAGCGCTTCTTGCAGCTATCAGCGGACAACAACTGGACGGTAGCGAACTTGTCCAGTGCAGCTCAGTACTACCATTTGCTTCGCCATCAGGCAGCAATCGGCGGTACGCGCCTAGCACGTCCATTGGTTGTTATGGCACCGAAGAGCTTGCTGCGCAACCCGCGCAGTGCTTCTCCAGCTGCTGAGCTTGTTGACGGTTCGTTCCAAGCTATCGTTGAAGAACCATTGCTAGGTCAAAAGCCTGCTAAGGTTAATCGCCTTGTTCTCTGCAGCGGTAAGATCACTTTGGAGCTGCAAGCAGAACTCGATAACCATCCAGACAAAGACTGGAGCTGGCTGCACATTATCCGTGTCGAGCAGCTTTATCCATTCCCAGCAGAAGCTATCGCTGAAGTGATTGGCCGTATGAAAGGTCTCAAAGAGATCATGTGGGTACAAGAAGAGCCTCGCAACATGGGTTCATGGACGTTTATGGAATCACGCCTTCGCGCAATTATGCCTAAAGGTGCAGAAGTAACTTACAACGGACGCGCTGAGCGCTCCAGCCCTGCAAGCGGCTATGCAGATGTGCACAGCTACGAGCAGCGCAACATTATCGAACAAGCGTTGAACTTGAAATAAATAATCCGAATGTACCGTGCTAAAGGAGGAAGCTACCGTGACAGAAGTAAGAGTGCCTGATTTGGGAGAATCAATCACAGAAGGAACGCTGCACAAATGGCACGTTCAACAAGGTCAAGCAATCAAACAAGGTGATATCGTAGCTGAATTGGAAACGGATAAAGTTAACTTGGAAATTAGTTCGGACGAAGATGGTGTTGTTGGTGAGCTTCTTGCTCAAGAGGGCGACAACGTACTCGTTGGCTCCGTCATCGCAATCATCAACGCTGGTGGTGCTGCTGCACCTGCTCCAGCACAAGCTGCAAGCCAACCTGAAGCTGTAACGCCAGCTCCAGTTGCTGCGGCATCCGCAGTAGCAACAGCTCCTGCTCCGGCAGTGGCAGTTCCAGCGCCTAGCGCGGACGGCGTACATGCAACGCCATCTGCTCGCAAGCTTGCTCGCGAGCATGGCATCGACTTGGCTCAAGTGCAAACACGCGATCCAATCGGCCGCATTACAACAGACGATGTGCAAGCACAAGGCCGCAACGGAAGCGCAGCACCTGCTGCTGCGACACCGGCTCCTGCTGCACGTCCTGCCGCAGCTCCAGCTCCGCAATTGGGTGCAGCTGATGCTGAGAACGGCAAGCCTGTTGAACGCACGAAGATGTCCCGCCGTCGTCAAACGATCGCGAAGCGTCTTGTTGAAGCGCAACAAACAGCTGCGATGCTGACAACGTTCAACGAAGTTGATATGACTGCGATTATGGACGTTCGTAAGCGCCGCAAAGATTCTTTCAAAGAGAAGAACGAAGTCAATCTTGGCTTCATGTCCTTCTTCACAAAAGCAGTTATCGGCGCATTGAAAGCATTCCCATTGTTGAATGCTGAAATCGACGGTGACGAGCTGCTCGTGAAGAAATACTACGACATCGGTATCGCGGTATCCGCGAAGGAAGGTCTTGTCGTACCCGTTGTACGCGATGCAGATCGTCTTGGCTTCGCTGGCATCGAGAAAACGATCATTGATCTTGCAGGCAAAGCACGCACGAATTCTCTTGCGTTGTCTGACTTGCAAGGCGGTACGTTCACCATTACAAACGGCGGCGTATTTGGTTCCTTGCTGTCCACGCCAATCTTGAATGCTCCACAAGTCGGCATTCTCGGCATGCATAAGATTCAATGGCGTCCAATCGCTATCGATCAAGAGCGCATGGAGAACCGCCCAATGATGTACATCGCCCTTTCCTACGATCACCGTATCGTAGACGGCGCAGAAGCAGTTAGCTTCCTTGTGAAAGTGAAAGAATTGCTAGAAGATCCAGAGTCCTTGTTGTTGGAAGGCTAAGCTGTTCACAAAGGATGACTGAACATAGGATGCTGTAATTTCGTATCATCTGCGAGATTCAGCACAACAGGGGCTGTTTCGGGAGTGAGATATTCTACCTCCGACGCAAGCCCCTGTTTTTTTATATCGCTGCTATTATAGGTACTAGGAAAATATACGATATAAGTAATAACCCATCCAAGGGCGGGGCGTTATTTTGTTCTTCCACCACCCTTCTAAATTTGGTACAATAAGGATAATACGTACAAACAATATACATATAGTTATATCCCATAGTAATATCCCAATTCTGTTACCTATCTACTTTATCAATCCCTTATGACATACACATATTTATACCTACAACAGGGGGCGCATAATGCGATTCGATCTTATGGATTGGTTTTTATTAGGCATGATCATTTTTTTTATTTTACTAGGCATCACAACAGCTACCGTGGCTTACAAGAAAGGACGCTCATACTTCCCCGGCTTAACCTCTATTTTCATGGCAGGCTTATTTACGATACTGTTCGCATTTAAGCTCTATCACATTGCAGATGCGCAGCGCGCTGCACTCGATGCAACCATTACGAAGGCTTGGTATCACCCAGAGCAAGGTAACCATAAAGATAACCCTACTGATCTTACCATTACATTTAACGACCAAATATATCGTTACCAAGGAAACATTGTCAGCTTTGCTGCTAATGGCCAAGGAGAGGCTTATGACGATCAGGATAATCTTATCCTCGCCGGCACCTTCCGAGATAATCAACTTCATGGCGCCGGGGTATGGTATCGTCCTGATGGTACTACGAGATATTCAGGCCACTTCCGTTACAATCAGCTGCATGGTAAAGGGATAACCTACGACACGCTAGGAAATATCGCTATTAATGGAACCTACCGAAACGGCAAGCTGCATGGCGAAGTGTATCACTACCAAGACGGAAAAGTTCATACGTTCAGCAAATACGAGAATGGCAAGCGGGTTAAAATTTTGCGGCAGTATTGAACATAGAACGTAAAATGGAGAAAATTTGCATAACGATGTAAAAAGACCTCCCCTACCATCATCAAAATGAAGGTGTTAAGGAAGGTCTTTTTCGTGAACTCATTTATCGTCTTATACTCTTTTTACATGCATCAATTCGACAACAGTCGAGATATTCCAACGACGATTTGAAGGTGTTACACAACCGACTTGCGTCATATAACCCAGCAGGTTTGTTGCAGGTCGCTTCTTGGCGTTATTGCCACTCATCGCAACTAGTAATCGTCAGTGAAAGTCCGCATCCCAGCGGTATTTTTCTTGATAGATGCGGTAGACTTCATCCTGCAACCCACCCCAATCGTGATCTGGGTACTCTGCTAGCATGCGATACAGCCGCAGGAAACGATCCTTTGGCAGACTGAAAGCGTAGCGCCGCACGAGCGGTGCATACGATGCAACGTAATGCTTCGTCCGAAGGGATGCACCGACGACCGCCGTCATAATCGCAAGCCCTGACTCAAGACGAAGGATGGAATGTTCATGACGCAGCACATAGCGAAGCGTTCGATCACGGATCAATTCTCGCTTCAGCTTAGCCACTTCACCGATGTAATTGGCAAGCAGCGGTTCGAAGTGCCTTAACAAGAGAGGGTCCAATTCGAGATCCATGTCTTTTCGCAAAATAAATGAATCAAGCATATGCAACTGCTGCATCCGAATCGTATCATTGTGCATCAATGTTGCAATCTCGCGAAGCATTGCGTACGTTAACGGCTTGTCCTTGTTCCAGTTCTCAATGGCTGCTTCCCAATCGCGGAACACACCATTCACGATTACTTGCTGTTCCTGCTTGATCAGTTCTAGCAGTTGCCTAGACACCGCTTGCGGCCGCAGCATAGCTTGGACTCTCCATAGAACGACGATGACTATGAGCCCTATCGTACCGCAAATGAGTCGTTGTTCTGTCGAGTCGCCGAATAGTACGGCAGCGACCGCGATCAATAGAGCGATCAATAGCACTTTTATATGCGAATGACGAACAAGGGAAGAGGCATGCTCATCTAGTGAAACAAGCTTGTTTTTGTCACAGTAACGGCAGCCGTCTTCCGATAGCATCGTGAAATTTTTACAATGTTTGCAAACTCTTAACTTTTGATAGCCGTATCTCGTTATACTATAAGACTTAAGCTGAACTGGTTGTTTATGGTTCATTTTGTATCACGTCCACGGTTTAGTATCGTTAGCAGTACTTCATCCACTTCTTCTGAGGTTGGTACTCGCTTGCGCTGCATGTAAGCTTTTATGCTGATTACAGCAGCGTATACGATAAGAATGGCAAGACATCCATATGCGATCATAGGAATATTCCTTTCCTCTGGTTGTATGTCGTTATTTGAACAAGATCAATGAAGATCGAGTTCAATTATATTTAAACAATAAAATAGCAAAATTCGACCCATGTCGAATGCCAACACTTACTAGCGGCACATTGCAAGTGTAATGCCGGATTCAGTCAGAAATCAACTGTCCACTGTCAATGTTTGAAAATTGCTGGACATTTATGAGATAAACTTCATACAATCTTAAGAATTTTAACATACAATAGAAATGATAGACTTGTAGGACGTTTAACCTAATTTAATCGTTATAACCGTTGAACAGCCTCAATACATCAGAAGGAGACATTTTATGCAACAAAACATCTCTATCTCAATTCGCATACTACTAGCACTTTCGATCATAGTTATACCGCTTCTCGGCACGCAGCCTACAGCGTATGCAGCAGCGCCATCTTCACAGATTGATGCGGTACTCGCGCTTGATGTGAGTAACTCGATGAAAGAGAGTGATCGCAATAAGCTCGCTAATGAGGCAATGAAAATGTTCATCGACATGCTCTCGCCAACAGGGGATAAAGTAGGCATCGTCGCCTACACTGACCGAATTGAGCGAGAGAAAGCACTGCTCGATATTAAGTCAGAAGCAGACAAGCAGGATTTGAAGCAGTTTATTGACCAGATCAATCATGGTGCATACACAGATATCGCGGTTGGGGTTAAGGAAGCTGTCAAAGTGCTAGAGAACGGTGCAGATCCCGCACATGAGCCAATGATCGTACTGCTAGCAGACGGCAATAACTACTTGAACAAGAACGGCAGCCGTACACAGGCTCAATCCGATCAAGAGCTCAATCAGGCAGTAGCCGATGCGAAGAAAATGGGCATCCCCATTTATACGATTGGACTTAATGCGGATGGCCAGTTGAACAAGTCTGTATTGGATCAAATCGCAAGTAAGACCGGAGGCAAATCCTTCGTCACCGATTCTGCAGACGATCTACCGCAAATATTGAGTGAGATTTTTGCAAGTCACCTGAAATTGAAAGTCGTGCCAATTGATTCGATTACATCGAACGGCAAGTATCAAGATGTCAAAATTAATGTACCGAACGCAAATGTATTGGAAGCCAACATTTCGATTATGTCGGAGAAGCCAGTCGAAGTTCGATTGATTGATCCAACTGGCAACAGCGTTCCGATTCCATCAGCTGATGTGCTTCAATCCAAATCCAAGAGCTATTCCTTGCTTAAATTGATGCAGCCTGAACAAGGCGATTGGACGCTGCAAGTGAAAGGTGTCGCGAAGGACAAGATCGATATTAACCTGATTTTTAACTATGACTTGGCCTTAACGATGAAACCGATTCCGTCCAAGAGCTATAAACCAGGTGACACGATAGATATTGAGTCGTATCTGATCAGCAACGGTCAGCCGCTCGACAACAAAGAGCTGTATAACAACATGAAGGCAGTTGCGCTCCTGAAAGATATCGACACAGGCAAGTCCGTCGAGGTGCCTTTGAACAACAAAGGCGATCGCTTCACAGGAGAAGTTTCGATTAAAGACAAGCATCTTTATGAATTAATCGTCAAAGCCGAAGACAAGAGCTTCTATCGTGAAACGAAACCAGTCCAGATCGATGCGAAGTCAGGCAAAGTAACAACGCCTCCGCCAACAGAGTCAGGTGACTCGCCGGAAGACAAGCCCTTCCCTACCCTGCTCGTCGTAGGTGGAGTGCTTGGAGCTGCTGCATTGGCTGCTGCCGCATTCTTCATCATGAAGGCAATGAAACAAGCCAATCGAGCATTTGTCGGACAACTTGTCATTGAAATTAAAGACGAGAATACGGGCGAGAAGAGCTACCCGCAGTATAAGAAGCTGAATGGCTTCCGCGGTAAGTTCACCTTGCATCAAGTATTGCAGTTGGCGCCAGAGTTGAAGGAAACGGACAAGATTGTATTTACGCCGAGCAACCAAGACCGAATCATGATCCGCAGCAATGGAGACAGCACCATCGAGAAATCAGGCCGCGCGGTTCAAGCAAGCAACGGAGTTGAGTTGAAAAATGGTGACCGTATTACCGTTCCACTTGCTAGTGTAGATAAGACGATTATGATCGAGTATCTCGTATAGACGATTAGATGTGTCCTTGGACAGTAAATAGTGAGCAACAAATAGTAAACAGTTTCAGCATATCAAGTGCATAAACCGTACATGCGTTGCTTCGTATATAGAGAAACAGCGTTTAACGCTAAGGAGGTCAAAGTAACATGAAACCAGTAGTTCGTGAACATATACAGCAGTTGGACGTCTCCCTCGGTGGAGGTATAGTCAGTGACAAGATTCGCGTCGATACCATCGACAATCCCATTTTAATTATCGGCCTAGGCGGAACAGGGATTGATGCCCTGCTCCGTTTGAAATATCAAATTAACCGCCGCTTCAAGCTGCCGGAAGATCCGGTATCAAAGCGCAAAATGGAGAAGCCATCGAACGTTGAGTTCTTGGCCTTTGAAACGAATGAACAAGATCGTGCGAAAAAATACAAAGGCATCGGCCTTGATCCTTTAAATGAATTCGTTCTACTGTCAAACGCAGAAGTTGGCGGCTTGCTGCAAAATCGCAGTATTTTGGAGCCGTACATTACGGAATGGCTGTCCCCTGAGCTATCGATTACAGACGGCATGAACGGTGCGGCTGGTGTCCGCCAAGCTGGACGACTATTGTTATTCACGAAGATTAACCAAGTTGTACAGGCGATCGACAAGAAGATTAAGACTTTATCTGTCGGTACCAATAAGAAACTGATGGTATTCCTGCTGTCCGGCTTATCCGGTGGTACAGGAAGCGGATGCTTCCTCGATATTTCCTATATCGTGCGCGGTATTATTGAGCGCGACCACGGCTCCGCAGGTATCGACCGTGTGAATACACTCGGTTACTTGTTCACGCCAGACGTAAACTTGGCAAACAAGAGCTTGAGCGAGCATACGCGCGAGTACATCAAGAAGAACGGCTATGCCGCTCTAAAAGAGCTTGATTACTGGATGAACGTAGATAGCCGCGGCGAACGATTCCAGCAGAAATACGGCAATATTTTGAGTGTTAATTCACCATTGCCGCCGTTTAATCTCTGTCATCTGATCTCGGCTACGAATACAGAAGGCAAGCTGCTGGAGAATGCGTATGACTACTGCATGAACGTAACAGCAGAAAATATTACGAACTTTATGGCAAGTGAAGAGAAGCAGTCTGGCGAAGAGTTCGCGATCCATGACTATATTAGCAATATCCGTACGAATATTGCCCAAATGAACAAAGCGTACCCAGCCAATTATGAGTACAACATTATCGGCGCCTCCTCTGCGGTACTGCCAATTGAAGAGATGACAACGTATCTTGGCTATCGACTGTTCCAGAAGATGGACAAAATGTTCGAGAAAGCACCAAGCCAAGAGGATATCGAGAAGTTCGCACGTAAGCTAGGCATTGATCTTGATTCTATGATAAAGACGTTCGAATCGCGCGTCCCTGAGCCATTGCCAGGCTACGAGAACAGCGAGCGACTCAGTTACAGCAACGTCGTTAAGATGCAAGTCGTTAATATGGACACGGAGTTGGAGCAGAACTTCCTAGCGCGTGCACGCGAAGAATATATTAAGGCCAAGAAGCAGATGCCAGGCCAAATCGTCGAGCAGCTTAGCGAACAGCTGCGCCGCTTCTTCCTGCATCCAGAACAAGGCCCGTTCTACGTATCTCGTCTTATTTATACCGAGAAAGGCTTCTGCTTGTTGAAAATGATCCTTTCTTACATCGAGACGCTGCGTGAGAGCTTGCATCGTATTCCGCGCGACATCGAGTCAGCGCAGGATCAAGCACATGATCGTCTAGGCGATGCCAAGAGCGCCTTCATCTCGAAGGATAAGAAGAAGAACGTATTTATCGAAGCAAAAATTAACGAGTATTGGCTTCATGCTGATCTAGAACGTACCGAGCAAATGATCGAGTTCTATGAAGATCTGTACGAGCTGTTGAACAAAGAGAACAATCGCATTTACAGCGTATTTACGGAAATTTTGAATGCACTGAACTCTATTTTCGAGAAAAACGGGGATATTCTGATTAACGGTGATGAGCAAACCGACTATAAAGGTAATCGCTCTTACTACTGGAATATCGTTAGTGTACCGGACGTTTCTAAAGTGATAAGCAAAGTAATGGAGCAAAAGGAAGTTGACGATCTGATTCGCGACTTTACGATGGAGTTGCTGAACCGTTCCGATCAATGGATTAAGGAGAATGAGATTGATATTGTCAGCTCTATTTCCGATTTCTTGTCCGACAAGTTCGGTGACTTGATTACACAGTCGATGGAAGAATTTTTGATTATGAAATTCGGTCAAGAAGAGTCGATTGAGAAATTTGTAGAGCGCAATATTGCTAGCAAGCTGGATGACGAAGCGGTGCCTGTATTCCATTTGAGCAACAGCTCTGGCAGCATGTACTTCCCTTCTTGGGGCTTCGTATCCGTACCTGTTAAGGCACCTAGCATTTTGAAGGGTATTAAAAACTATCAAAATAATGCGGTTGGTAAGTCTCATTTTACGGTAAAAGAGAGCGAAGTGAAGAACCGTATTTTCTGGCTCAACACGCGCAACGGTGTGCCGTTGTTCGTTTATACACCGCTTAAAGTGTACGAGGAAAGCTATGAGCGCACGATTCTTGATAAAGAAGGTATCGGACGCCATCTCGTGCAGACGGATAAGGTTAACTGGACGTACTTGCCTTCACCGATTCCTGAGCAGTCTTGGGGCGATACGTATGCCAATGCTCGTGTACGCAGCTACAACGAACGCGTACGTCGTGAATTTGAGAAGGCACAAGGCTATAAGATCGTGGTGGAAAAAGACATCGACCACAATACGAGCAACCGCTATGCGGTCGTGCTTACACCTTCGTTCGATCTAGAGCAATTGTTGAGCGGCTATGATCTGCAATTGAAGGCAGCGAAGCCGAATCTTGGCGAAGTGAAGCGCGCACAGCTTGAGTTGAAGCGTCTGTTAGCAGAAGGATTGCCGCAGCAGGCTTCGAAAGATATTTTCGGCAGTATTAATGAAGAATTGGCGAAGGAAAACTTGATTCGCACCCCTGAGCTGACTCGCCGTGTTCGTGAGGAAATTGCGAAGTACGAAGCGATTGCAAGCAAAGTGGCTGAATTCGATAAGCTGCTAAGCCTTCATCAAGATGAAGAGAAGCTGCAAGATCAGTTCATCGAAGTGATGTACACAGGCACGATTACGAAGAAAGGCGCTCTTTTTGTCTACGACCGTGATGAGGAAGAGGAAGCATGGGAGCCATTCGCTAATTTAATGAAGATTCGCGACTATGTGGAGTTCGAAATTTTCGAGCAGTTCCGCAAGCTCGATGATAAGAGCCGCAGTACCATGCTGCGCAAAGCTTCCCGTCGCGATGCAGAGCTAACTGGATCGGAAGACGTAACGCCGCTGCTAGAGAAGTTAGAGGATTTGTATTCTGCTTTCCTTGACGCTCGTGATCGTCTTGAGTATGAAAAGATCGAGTTGGCGAATGGTGAAGAAGCGTACCAGTTCTACAAGCAGCTTACGAGCAAGCTGAATACGATTCGTAGAAAGTTGAAGTAAGCCTATGAAACAGCTATTACAGCGTTTTGCTGATGAATATGCAAGTGCAGAAGAAAAATTAAGCGGACTGGCCGATGATCAGAGCAGCATTCACTACCCTACGCTGTTCTTGTTCATCGGTGACAAGTCGGCAGAAGCGGTTGAACAGATCGCACGCATTAATGCAAAGAAGTGGGACAATAGCGCGGGCGTTATGTATGTTCATATTGCTTCGGAGCAGGAAGAGGAGCGTCGCGGACAGCGGGAACATGGACGATATGAGCCCTCGCATACACGAGGCGTAGACAGACAGATGGATCAAGGACAGGAGCAAACAGAGTTGGGCCTAAATCAGGCTCAACTCCTGGCTCCTCGCCAGGATCAGCTTAATCAAGATTCAATCGGCTCAAGTATACGTCGTATTACGCTGCCTCTTGATAAGTTGCAGCACAATCAAGCCAAGTCATTGCGCCCAGCCATTTATGGGGATTGGCAGCAAGATGAACAGCAGCTATTTGAGATGAATCGTACGCTGCGACAAGTGAGCCGTCACATTTCAGACTATGGACGACTCTACTCTTCTTTCGACCGCATCCATTTGGCAGTCGTTACAAGAGTAGATGATCCTATGAATGTGCTCGTCCCGGAAATGACGCTATTGGCACAGTCGATTTTCAGCCAATCGTTCAAGTCCGTTCAAGTGGACATGTACGCGCTTCTCAGCGAGCGTGATCAGATTGATGCTTTCGGTACAAGCAGTTGTTATGGCGTGGCATTCCTGCGTGAACTGGAGCATATGCAGGCAGCTGATTATGCGTTGTCCGCTCCGCTTCATGTTACGGAAGACGGCATTCGCATTCCTATTTCGCACGGGCCTGCACCATTATTCGATCTTGTTTACGTCTTGTCTGACAAGAATGAGCGAGGTATTTCAGCAGCATCTGACATGCAGGATAATTATGAAATGATTTGTCATATGAGCTTGTTGAAAAACCGCAAGTCGAAAGATGCCGCCTATGATCAATATGCAAGCTTTGCAACGAGCTATAACAACGCAGCATTTAAAAATAACATGATGACGGAAGATGGACGTCAAGGCTGCGTGTCAGCTGGCTTCGCCAAAGTAAAGCGGCCTAATGAATCTATCGCTCTGACGGTGCTCTATCATTTTTACAAGCAGCTGCTGGAGCGGTTGCAGACAGCACCTGACTGGAGCAGCCGTGAAAAGCTCGCCTTACTCGGACTGTCACCCGACAAGGTCGCTAGCCAAGTCAATGAAGCCATTCCAGATGCTAGCCGCATCAACGATATGAATGGCATCATGACACATGAGGTAAGCTTCTCCCGTTTGAAGCAGCTATCACTGCGAGAAGCAGAGGAAGCGTTGTTCGGTGATGGATGCAAGCTTTATTTCCGCGACAACTTTGTCCGTCCGGCGAGCAGCTATATGGAGCAGTTGGATGTACGTACCAAATTGCGGACTACGATGCAAAAGCAAGCTGCCGAGCACCCGAATCTTAACGTCTTTCATTGGTATGAATGGACGAATGAGCAAGAAGAAACGGCAAGTGTATGGAAAGACGTGCGTGCGCGCATTCGCGATTTATCTCGTGAGCTAGAGCTGGCTCAAGCCGAGCTTGATCAGCTTTATACGGAGAAGGCAGACAGCCTATCCTTCCAGCGCCTTCCGTTCATGGACAAGCACAATGTACGCGGCTTTGTGCGCAGCTTCTGCCAGACGATTTATAGCAAGAAGCTGGAACTGCTTTATACCGAAACCGAGTTGCAGTTCATGCGCCGCTATGAAGCAGAGTTAGAGCAACTTCATACTGAATCGGCTCACCAAGTACAGCAAATGCGGAAATTGGAGCGCACGCTCCATGAAGCAGCGCTGGAGAGCATTCGAACCGCAGATGACTATATCGGGCAGAACATTATGGAGTACTATGAGCGAGTTACTTCAGATGTAATGCAAGAAATTGAAGCCAAGCGCGGCGCGATGATATTTTTTGATGAGCGATACGTAGGACATTTGCCTGACTTGCTCCATGTTGGGAGCGACCATCTCCTATTCAAGCTGATGGAAGTATGCCGTACACATATTTTAACGGCAACTCCCTTCCATCAAACGTTCGAAGAAGAGCTGCTGCGCCGCTCCAATGTCACGATTTCGTACGATGATAAGGACGTTCTTTCGAAAGAAGAGCTGTTTAAGCGCCTGTATCGTACACTTGAGGAACAAGCGAACATTCATATTCGCCTCCTAGATTACACGCATGAGCATCGTTATGAAGAGAAATACTTCTTCGGCGATTGCACGAGCGAATTTATCCGTTACGCGCAGCAAGCAGACGAAGGGTCAAGGCTGTATAAGCTCGGAACTGTACACGAGAAGCGCAGCAGCGGCGTGGAGAAGTTGAATCTGATGGGCGGCTTCCATGTGGAGGATCTTATGTATTACCGAAACGGTAAAGTGTACTACGACAGCTACGTGCAGAACGGCTATACTTTCCACGGCATCGATCCTGCCAATCTTCCTGCACTTCGTTAAGCATGATATGGAGTGTCGAGCACAATTAGAGGAAATACACGTGAAGATACTAGCTTGCTCGCACAGTGCGTCGATCCGCCGATGGATAGCAGCAGCTAACCGATTGATCATTATGTCATAACACTTGTGTGCCTTCTATTAAATAGGCATAAAGCGAATACATGCAACCTTTACCAGCGAGAGCAGGATCGGCGCTTCACAGTGTCTTCCCTGCTCTCGCCATTATTCAATAGAGAGGAAATGTTACGATGCAGCGTAAATTGAACTTGATGCTAGTGCTGTTCAGCCTTATCGGCGGCGGCGTTGGCTTCATTTTAGGTGAGGTGCTGTTGTACCAGTTGTCTGGTGAAGTACCGAACGCGGTGCTAGTCGGCTTGTACTTTGGCGTACTCGCGTTATGTATCGGACTGGGTGCCCTTATTGCTGAGCTGATGTCCCCTCGCCTTAACGGTGCCTCATGGCGCCAACGCTATGCAGGCGCGTCATGGAAATATATCGCTCCAGCTACATTGGTTCTGTTGTTCGTTGTTGGACTTACCCTACAATTTATCTATGGGCTTCAACTCGGAGGCGCTAAGAAGGTCAACGACATCGTGCTCGTCATCGACAACTCGGGCAGCATGAACCGAACAGACCCAAACAACGATCGCAATGAAGCGGCCAAGCGCATGATCGCACAAATGGATGCAGATAAACGAGTTGCGATCGTAGAATTTAACGATCAAGCGGATGTTCTACAGCCATTTATTCAAGTGAAAGATCAAGCAGCCAAAGATAGCATCTATGCCACACTGGATGCGCAAAAGACGACAGATGGTGGAACAGACATTGCGCGTGCGCTCGATGAAGCGATGCAGCATATTAAAGAGCAAGCTGACAGTATGCGTGGTACGATGGTCGTTCTATTGTCAGATGGTGTGAGTGAAATGAACTTGGATGCTGCTACTTCCGAGTATGCGGCGCAGCATATTGCTGTAAACACAATCGGACTTAGTCTCGTTGAAAAGGCAGGCTCTAACCTGCTGCAGCAAATTGCGGATCGTACAGGCGGCCAATACTATGATGTTTCCGAAGCGAATCAACTATCATTCGTTTTCCAAGACATTTACGAGAAAATAGACAATCGCACGCTTATTACCGAGCGTACAGGTCCGACTGCAGATAACACCTACTACAGCATTTTACGCGTCATTGCGATCGTGCTGATTGGGGCAGCGATTGGCCTAGCGCTCGGGCTTATGTTCGACAATCGCTATTTGGCGCGCAGCTTCGCTATTGGCGGTGCAGTCGCCGGCCTATTCGCGGGACTCGTTCTGGAGGCTGGCCTAACAGGTATTATCGTGCTAGATAGTGTGGTCCGATTGATTGCTGACTTGCTGCTGGCTGGCATCATTTCCGTATTCACGCTAGTGGTTCCGATTAAGGAAAATTACACACTGCGCGATAATACGCACCGTCCAAGCCGTTCGGCAGGCAGAGGCGCCAGTGAAGAGTTTACTGAGAAGCCAAGAGACAGCCGCAGTCACGGATTTTAAGCGAATGAAATAAGACTTTATATCAATGTCATCAATGTCATTCGTATCTGCACACGCATACTCGTCAATACATTCGTATCAACGGCTTCGTGCAGCCAGACGGGCTGTATGAAGTGGGCGGCTGTTCGTATTGATTGTGACAAATATGCAGTTATTGATTCGAAAATCATGCTTATTTGGGGTATTATCGGCAAAAATGCAGTTATTTGGGTTCCCTAGCCCCTTTTACGTGCCTAATCGAGAAAAATAACTGCACTTTTGTCCAAACATACCCAAAAAACGTGTTTCGCACTTAAAATAACTGCATTTTTGTCCATTCCACTGTCGGTTATGCGAATGACGAGTTATGTGAGTTATGCCGATTATTTGAGCTATACGTGCTATACGAGTTATACGGGTTATACGAGTTATACGGGTTATACGGGTTATACGGGTTATACGGGTTACGCAGGTTATGCGAATTACGTAATTTATGCGAGTTATGGTTGTACGATTTATGAAATGGATTCCTTTGCTGTATCAATGTTATAAAAGAAGCTAGATGCTGGATGCTCTAAAGCTGCTCTATAAAAAAACACGTCACACTGTCATATGCAGGGGGCTAACACATATGCACGTTATTGATGCGGATTCAACGACACCCGTCATCCGTGAACTTACCTACAAAATAGATGAAGACCGCTGTACGCTGCGCTGGCTCTGGCCTGACGGTGTTCAAGCGGTATATATTCAGCGAGCGCCTGCTGACGGACAAGAACAGGAAGCTCCGTCGCTAAGCAGCCTTAAGTTGTACACGAAAAATGAATACAAAGCCAACAACGGCTATCATGAACGAATCGACAAAATCGGAAGGCTATCCTACACGGTATACGCCAGCCTAAATACTGACGAAGGAATAACACTCGTTCATCAGCCTGACGGACGAAACCGTATTTTAATGAGTACGGGCAAAGCTCGTATCTATTACTCCATACGCCAGAGCAGCGGATGGTTCAAGCGCTACAAAACCGTGCAAATTCAAGTCACAACCGAAGTACCCTTGGCCAAAGACGTCCTCTGTTATGTCAAAAAGCAAGGCGGCTCCCCTGTCAACAAAGAAGATGGCACCGTCTATCCGTTCGTAGAGTCATTCGTTGCAGGCAAGACCATACTGCCAATTATCGAAGTTGGCAAGGACGACTACATCCGGCTCTTCTTTACCGACGGACGCCACTATGGTCAGGTATATGAACTAATTCCGGAATAAGGAGGAAGACAACATGGGTATTTTTGATCTTTTCAAAAAGAAACCGCAAGCTGCGCCTAAGCCGCTTTTTTACGATATTGTATGTCCCTACTGCTTCAGCAAATTCACACCTGATGAGGTTGTATTCCGTGCGACTCACCATCGCGAAGACGATGAAGATTATGCCCTTCGGGAAGATGAACCGTTGAATAAATACAGGGAGCGATTCGGCCTTGATTCCGTCTACGACATGGAGGCAATCCTGTATCCACGTGATATTCCAGAGGAGCATCATATTTATTCCGATCACGTCCTATTGGGGCTCAACGATCGTTATGGAGTTACGACTCGCCGCAGGCTTTGTCCGACGTGTCACAATGAATTGCCGATTACGGCGGGCAAAGTGCCTAGCAATATTATTTCTATTATCGGTGCTTCCCAAGTTGGTAAGTCCGTGTATATGACATCGCTCATCCATACATTGCAGCACCGAACGGCCGATCATTTTGATGCCGCTTGTATGCCGCTCAATGCGGAAATTAGCCGTAAGTTCCGTACGATGTACGAAGAGCCGTTATTCGAGCGTGGAGATCTGCTTGCGTCGACTCAAAAAGAGAAGATGCAGGAGCCGTTCATTTTCCAATTCGTATTCAAAGATGAAACGAAACCGCCGCTAACGCTGGTGTTCTTCGATGTTGCAGGAGAAGGTATGGTTGATCAAGATTATCTTGGTCTGCACGGTCAGCACATCAAAAACTCAGCGGGCATTTTATTTATGGTCGATCCGCTGCAAATTCGTTCGATTCGCGAGAAGATTCGTATCAACATTGGCGACAACCCTGGTGAATGGGTATCTCAATATGATGAGCCGCGAGATGTTGTACTAACGATGTTCGGCGACTTTATTGCGTATGAGCAAAATACGAAGACCGATATCCCAACGGCTGTTGTACTAACAAAGAGCGATATGCTCCATACCCTGGCGGATGAAGGCGATGACTATTTGAAGCCAAACAGCAATATTTTCAACAACATGGTTCATCGTAAATATCTTAATTTGACAGAGCAAGCGAATATCGATGGCGAAGTACGTCGCTTTATTGAAAAAGTAGATCGCCCATTCAAAGGCACGATGGACGTTTACTTTACGAACACGTCCTATTTCGCCGTATCTGCACTAGGCAGCAACCCGGTCAATCAGAAGCTGCAAGGCGTCGTCAACCCAATTCGGGTCGATGAGCCGTTCGTCTGGCTGCTGCACAAGCTCAACTATATTGAGGGGAGAGAAGAACATTGAATCGGTCCACTCCCCCGTTGATTCAGCAGCAAATGTACACTCGTGAGCGGAGCGGCATTTTCCGATCGACGGAAGGCTATGATACGATTGCCCGTTCCAATGGTCTAGACCCTGCTTTTATTAAAAAGATTCTGCATCCGTTCTGTATGTACGATGCACCCGCTCAATTAAGCAATGTCGGGGAAAAGGATGAATCGCAATATCCTGAAGCTGTCCATCTGGTCCATACGGAGGGCGGTCAGATTGTGCTTGGTTGCAGCGTCTATCAAGCCGCGGACTTTACAGGTCTGCGCAGTGCTTTTTTTACACATAACTATGTCATTCCTGCGGAGCGCTCGCAACAACTTGTAACCGACTATGTATCTTGGTTGAATGCAACATTCGTTCGCGGTTATCAATTTGAAAATGGTTCCGAGCTGCCTGAACTTGCTGAGTTGCCAACTGCGAGCGCCGCAGAAGTGCAAGAGGAATGGAACATCGCAAGCCCTGCCGCCATGCGCTCTGTATTGGCTAAACTGGGGATAGACGAAACCATGTTCAAGCAGATGCTGTTTGCGGTAATGTCAGCTATTGCGAACAAGAAAAAGGTCTATATCGCATTGGACGTGCCCATTAGCCAGACTTCGGCTATTGCTAGGAAGCTGCTGGGCATTTTATATGCAAGTATGCCGTATGCTTTCCGTGCACAGCTTGGCTTCCTATCCTATGCGAAAGAACCGCAGAGCAAAAAAGGCATTCATGTGATGTTCGTAGAAAAGGGCAGCCTGCGTCCAGGAGATCGTGCAATTGAAAAGGACTATACGTTTGATCTAGCAGCTCAGCGCGTTACGAACGTAGAAGCCGATCTCGCGCAGCAGCCGTATGTTGACTTCGCTTGGCGAAATCTTGATCGCGTAGAGCGCGCTGCAAGCTTCTACACCTATGCGGAGCATATGCTCGCCGACATGGGGCCAGCACGCAGAATGTCATTAGCAAGCTATCATGAATTGGCGGTCTTGTTCCAAATCGAAGAAGGCAAACATTCACTTTATGAGCAGAATCGAATCCCTGTGCTGCAGACGCTACTGGACTATTTGGCACCTGAAGGAGCTCTACAGAAGAAACAGCAGCTCAACAACCTATTTGTGCAGCTATTTCAGCGCGAATACGAGGCCGTTAAGCAGCGTCATGTTCCAGAACTTGCTGTTGTGGAGCGGTTTAAAGAATACGACCAGCGAAATGGAACTTCTATACGTGAAGCATTTATCGGCTTCTTAATTAGCGCCCTTAATCATGCCTTGGCAGCTCAACGTACGCAAGAAGCGAATGCTATCTATGCGTTGATTGAGCGCAGTAATGAGATAAGCAAGCCTTTATTTGATAAAGTGCTGAACGGAGGATTGGCAGGAAGCTTATTTATGCCATTTCTTCATCATAAACTTCAGCAGACGAGTTCAGCGGAGGAAGCCGTGCAGATCTTGCACGATTGGACGTTACGACATTATCAACTGCTAAGCTTGCCTGCTTATAGCGAGATGGCTCACTATCATTTGGAGGATAAACTTCGTCACGCTCCAGATCTCGTTACAGCTGTGAACAGTGTGTTAGAACAAATCCACCAACTAGAGCAAATGCTGCAAGTTCATGCTGCGTCGACTAAACCGTCGCAAACAGAGCAGCACGAACAGGAAGGCAGCAGTCCATTGTTGCTACAGCTGCTGTATGCTGCAAACCAATTCCTGCTCACAGAGCTGGACTTGGATCAGGTAACCAAGCAGCAGTTGTTGCAAGTAGGCTTCCTAGAGGAAGCCGCTGAGTTCCGCGCCTGGGTCACTCGCTACGACCAACGTATACGCGCTAAGGCTGCTGTGATGTTGGCAGCGTATCAGTGGTTCTCGTTTACCAAGCCAGACGCAACGATATTTGATAACTTGTCCCCTTCTGAACTTGACCATGTTCAAAAGCTTGGACAGCGCTGGCTTCAGCAAGATCTACAAAACGGACAATTCGATAAACTCGTATTGGCATTTTGTCAGGATACCGATGAGGGCGTTGTGGAGTATGGAACGATGCTGCAGTTTATTCATACACATGCAAAAGATCGGGAGACGTTATACCAGTTCTTTAATTGGTCTGAAACGCACCCAAGCTTTATAAGAGCTCGCAAGCTCCATCCGAACTATGCGGCAGCAATTATTACTTACTTTAAACGTCATGATCGCGATGCGTTTAAGTCTCGCCAATATCGGAAGCAATATTTTGAACAAGCTGGACCAGCATTAGAACCTGTATATGAAAAAGCACGCTATGAATTGTCATCGCCTTTGGCTAGACTGTTTAGCAACCGAAAAAATGTTGTCTTGTTCTCGGTCGGTACAGCTGTGGTTGTAGTCGGTACGGCTGTAGCGCTGTATGCTGGTGGTGTGCTTGGAACTACTGAAGCTCCAACTGCAACAACAGATTCTGCTCTCGGAGCTGTGGCAGAACCCGCGGACCCCAATACAGGCGATCCGGCGACTCCAACGGATTCAGCTCATACAACTGAACCGTCTGATATACCAGGTCTTTCTGCCGTGTATGCGGAACAGGTAAAGGACGATACGAGTAGCAATTCAAGCGAATCGAGTACAGCTACGAGTAACGATACAACACAGCTTGTATTCGAATTTGATACCACCGAACCTTGCAAAGTGCTAGAGCAATCTAAGCCTGCCAGCGCAAGTATATTGCCTGTCAACGAGCAAGCTCAAGAGCAATCGTTGTCCATCAGGACACCGACAGCTTCTTGTGATGCAGCACCCTATCAAGTGAAGCTTCCACTTGCAGAGAAGAGGGATTTGCAAGCTGGTACACGTATTCGTATCGGTGAGCAGACATACACGCTTGCTGAACCAAAGCAGCCCACTGATGAGTAAATTAATGAAGCAAAGCGGCATTGCTAGGCCAAGCTAGTTGCAATCTATATAGTCGCAAACGAAAAGGCTGCCATGTTTATGAACACATCCAAATCGTTAGAAGTATCTAACGAACCGAAACGTTCATACAATGGCAGCCTTTTTTGTGTGTCATATGTCTATTCATTCCCTAATAATCAAATAACTCATAATCCACTGCTCTCCTAGTGGACCTTCCTTTCTCCTCCCGCTATCCTCAAACCCCACATTTAAATAAAGCTGTTGTGCGGCCGTATTTCGATAATTGACAGCTAAAACAATCTCATTGCAGGTTGGAAAATGTTCTTGTACAAACGCACTTAATTGCTTCATTCCCCGCTTCGCAAACCCTCTTCCTTGCTGAGCATGATCGATCGATAGTGCGGTTAGCAGCATCGCGTGTGGATTGTCAGTATATTGCATCACTCGCTTCGTCGCATGCAGCATAAAAAAACCAACTGCATCTGAGGCATGCTCAATGACGACAAGATATTGTCCTTCCGTCACTACTTCCAACATATCTACTGGCAATGCCGTGAATTTCTCCTGCTCCTTAGGCAGCTTAAACTGCTGCAATGAAGCTAAATGCTCGGATCGATAAAATGCTAACTTCACCTCCGGTGAAGTATGTAACCTAGTGATCATAGTCGTTTATCCTCCTCATCATACTGTACCTATAATTATCATGCCGCTCGTATTCCTCACAATTTAAAATAAAACATTGATCCATTCCAAAAAGGTTACTATAATAGTAGTAACTTTTAAAGATAAGGATGTGTCGTTTTGCCGTTTCGCGTATATATTTTAGCTATTGCAGCTTTTGTTGTCGGCACAGTGGAGCTCATCGTCGGTGGTATTCTTGAACTGATCGCAGCTGACTTGAACGTATCCGTTAGTGCAGCTGGTCATTTTATAACGGTATTCTCAGTAGCCTTTGCTGTATCTGCCCCTATATTAATGAATGTCACGGCGAAAATGGACAGGAAGAAGCTATATGTGATCTCCCTATTCGTGTTCATGATCGCCAATCTAATCGTTGCCATGAGCTCCAGCTACAATATTATTCTTGCAGCTCGTGCCCTTTCCGCCATGAGTGGATCGATCATCATCGTACTGTCGATTATGATGGCCTCTCAACTTGTCCCACCTTCCCATAAGGCACGTGCAATCGGCACCATCTTTATGGGGATTAGTGGATCACTTGTACTAGGTGTCCCGCTTGGCATGGTATTAGGCAATGCTTACGGATGGCGAGCTCCATTCTTCTTCATTGCTGCACTAAGCGCAATCGCGATGATTTGTATACAGTTGCTGATGGAAAAGACAGCGCCGAATCCGATTATTCCGCTGCGCAAGCAGCTTGCTTCGTTAAAGGACAGCAAAATTGTCAGCGGTCAATTGATTTCATTCCTGCTGTTAACGGGTCATCTAACGCTGTATGCTTACTTCGCACCTTATGTACAATCGAACTTTAACGTTAGTGCAAGCACGATGAGTATTATCTACTTCTTGTTCGGCATCGCAGCCGTATCTGGCGGCGGCATCGGCGGATGGATTGCAGATCGTATAGGTACACACAAAGCACTTCTGATTATCGTACCAAGCTTCGCTGTGTCTATGTTTGTATTGCCATTGGCTGCACAGGTTTCCTTCTACGTCTTCTTGGCGGTCGTTATGGTATGGAGTGCACTGAGTTGGGCCATCTCACCAGCACAGCAAACGTACTTGATGCAATCGGCGCCTGAAACAGCGGACATTCAGCTCAGCTTGAATACGTCCATCATGCACCTTGGTATTGCTTGTGGTTCCTTTATTGGAGGGATCGCGATTAATAACGCATCTGTCGCAATGAACCCTTGGATCGGCGGAGGCATCGCCATGCTTGGACTAGCAAGCGCATTATTCTCACTTAGCCGCCGTTCACGTGCAGGTAAGCAGCCGTTGGCGACGACGGAGCTTGCAGCTAAAGTGTAGATTGATAATAAAAACAGGTCCCCTATTCACATCAATTTATACGAATAGCAGGACCTGTTTTTCATTTACCAAAACCATATTTCCATTCACTCTGCACCGTAAGTACCGATCACTACGATTCTAATTAATAGCGCAGGCGCATGAGCAGCGAGCGCATTTCATCATCCTGCAATAGCTCGTCTACATATTTGAGTGATATTTTCGCAAGAGCTACATCATGATAGAAGAACTCCGTAAAGAACTTCACAAACGGCTGTGCCTGAGTCCGTATTGCCTGCCAGCTGCCATCCTCCATGCCTGCAAACAATACCTGCTTGCCGTCAATTACGACTAGAGTAAACCGTTCCATATGGGCCGTTCCCTCTGCAGGTGTAAGAAAATGCAGCTTAGATAACTCGATATCTACAGAATCAGTACCAATGACCAACGCCTCGACTTGAACCCCTTCTTGCTCTTTTTGCTCAAAGTTACTCGCATAACCTGCAAACTCATCCGCCCACATCGACACGACGATCGACTGCTGTGCCCCAGCAATCATTTCTTTACAATAAGCAGCGATCGAGCTTTGAGACTTCAGGGTCCATACTTGATCATCACCATAATTGCGACGTACGACACTTGCTTTAAGCTGCGTAATATCCTGCTCAAATTCACGAGTCAGCTTATCTATAACGACTTGAATCGGAAGTGCAGCATACGTACGCTTCTTACCTGAGATTGCATCAAGTATGATCCCTTTTTCTGCTAAACGGCTTAGTACTTCATATATTTTTGCCTTTGGTACACCGGAATACTTCACAATGGACGTTGCATCCATCGCTTGCTCGCTCGTAGCTAACGTCTCGTACACTTTACTTTCATATTGGGAATAACCGAATCGGTGCAGCATAGTACCTCCTTAAATGTCTGCATATGACTGCATGTTCTATCCCTTTATCTTACCGAAAGTACGAATAGATGCAAATAGATGCGCTTGTGAGCCACCCGCTGCTGCTAACGCCTAATTGTAATTCGCTGCTCACTAGTGATGTTTTCATCCTACACATTGACGCTGCGTAAAGGTCAACCCATTTTAAACAATGAATATTTGCTTCTTTTATATTAAGTTATATTAAGTAAACGAAAATAATCGTAGTATACACTCACGTCTATCTGCTTGCCCAATATTCCATATAAAGGTTATGATATTTCTCGAATAGCGAACAAGAAAAAAATCATGAATTTAACCTACACGCAAGCTTTTTTTCTACAATAGATAAACCATTCCATTCTGAATGGGCAGGGAAAGGAAGTAGAAATATGACGAAACTCTTATCTCAGGCTAGAATCACTTCTCTAGGCTATTATGTTCCTGAGCAAAGACTAACGAATACTGACATGGAGCAACTGGTCGACACTTCACATGAATGGATTGTACAACGAACGGGAATTGTGGAGAGACGAAAGTCTAATGAGCATCAATATACGAGCGACCTGAGCATTCGCGCGGTTCAAAATCTGATCGATCGATTTCAAAAGCAAGTGGATGACGTTGACTTTATTCTCGTATGTACGATAACACCTGACTATGGCTTTCCAAGTGTAGCCGCTCGTGTGCAAGCTCACTTTGGCATTTCGCGCTGCGGCACATTAGATATTAATGCAGTTTGTGCGGGATTCGCTTATGGTCTTCACTTAGCTAACTCTTTAATTACATCAGGACTTCACAACAAAGTGCTCGTCATTGGAGCAGAAACACTAACCAAGATTACAGATTATACAGACCGTACGACTTGCATTTTATTTGGAGACGGAGCTGGTGCTGCCCTTGTAGAGCGCGATGCCCAACATCCTAGCTTCATTAGCGCGGTTCAAGGAACAAAAGGTGAAGGTGGTAAGCATGTATATTTATCAGGCTTGTCTCAGACGATCGACGGACAGCCCATGAATAGCCCGAATAAAATGTGGCAAAATGGACGAGAAGTGTACCGCTGGGCAACGACAACCGTATCAGAGGGCATTCAAGCGCTTGTTCAACAAGCCGATTTTTCTTTAGAAAAGATTAACTGGATTGTCCCACATAGCGCCAACCAACGCATTTTAGAGTCGATCAGCGAGCGCATCGATGTTCCGATCGAGCGCTTTCTATCAAGCATTGAATATTACGGAAATACCTCTACGGCTTCGATTCCACTTGCTATTCAAGTTGGGCTTGAACAGGGTAAACTGCAAAATGGGGACCATCTCATTCTGTTCGGGTTCGGTGGCGGGTTAACGTATGCTGGACTCCTCATTCAATGGAATCTTGACCCGGAGACAACATAAAGACGTTGTAGCAGGATCGTTTATGGAGTATAGATGCTTCATAGGCGATCCTTTCTTCTACTTGTTCTTATTTATCTATTTTGCTTCTGCTGATACAAATCAAGTAAATGGGTTAAGTAATACGTATCGACTTCATTTTCATGAAATGAACCAATCGGACGGACCCCTATTCACGTAAATGAGAAGTCTATACCTATTCAACTTTCAAAGTGAGGCAGCCCAATCATGACAGGTCAAATGGACAGTACAGTATTTGCTTATATGGTTAATCAAGCTTCGAACGGTCTCGCGCTCTTGTCTCCTACCGATGGGACATGGATCAGCATCAATCCTGCATACAGTAATATGCTTGGCTATACGCCAACTGAACTGATGAGTGTAACAGACAAAACGCTAACGCATCCTGATGATCAAGACCGATGCGAGGTGGAATCTATATTAGCTCAGATTCGAACCTCTCCAAAAGAAAAATATACGTTTCAAAAGCGCTACCTGCATAAGGATGGGCATGAAGTATGGGCAGCTATTACGGTTTCGATCTTTACTAATCCCGAATCGGAAGTTCCTATGTATCTGGTTCAAGAAGCCGTTGATATCAGTGCCCGAAAAATGAACCTGGAATCTGCGAAACCAATATATACAGATGACGAATGCTTGTACCAGTCTATGTCCCAAGCCTTTCGCATTGCCAATATGGGCTCCTGGTACTGGGATTTGACCAATGATCGCCTGCACTTTTCTCAGGAAGCTCGGCTTATTTTTGATCATATGCTTCAATCAACTTATTTCAATGAAATTCCTTTCTCGCAGTTCGTCCATCCTGACGATTATGCCAATATCGAACATTGTATTCATGAAGCAATTGTTCACGGCAAATCAGGTGATGTTGTCCATCGCATCAACCTTCCCGGACAAGTCACGAAGACCGTTCATGCGCAATGGGAAATACTCAAGGATGGGAACGGCAAACCGATTCAACTCATCGGGATGGTTCAAGATATTACAGCACGGGTACGAACAGAGAAACGGCTGCAGGAAAGCGAGAAGAACTATCGACGCATATCTGAATATGCGCTCGACTTTATTTCCCGTCATGCACCTGATAACGATGCGACTTTTCTGTATGCTTCGCCAATCTGTCGGCGCATGCTAGGCTATGAGCCAGAAGAGATGATAGGCACCACAGGGACAAGCTATGTTCATCCCCAAGATGCAGATTCGTTCCGCAACTATTTATCGGACATTGGGCAAGGAAAAGAATCTGAACCCGTTTCTTTCCGCTTCCGTCGTCATGATGGTTCGTATATGTGGTTCGAGACGACCAGTCAATGTATGTATGATGAGCATGGACAAGTACAAGAACTAATCGCCATTTCACGTGATATTACGGAACGCAAGCGATTAGACCTGCAACTCCAAGAGTATAAGTCCTTATTTGAATACAATCCGTCAGGTGTTGCTTCACTTGACTTGGAAGGCAATTTGTTAAGCGCGAATTATGGTCAAGAAATGCTGACAGGGTATACGCAGCAGGAACTAATCGAGTGTCATTTTGGACCGCTCGTTGACCCGGAAGATTTAGCAAAAACATCGTATCACTTTAATCTCGCCAAACAAGGACTGCCGCAAATGTATCAGATTGGGCTTAAGCATCGTGACGGTCATCGAATTGATGTCGATGTTATTAATGTTCCGATTATTTTGGATGATCGAATTGTCGGCGTGTACGGTATTACGACAGATATTACTGAAAGAATGCGTTATATCGAGCAAATAGAGAAGTTGAGCAATGAGCATGCTCTAATTCTCAACTCCGTAACGGAAGGCATATTTGGACTCGATCTGGATGGTCGCTCCATGTTTATTAACCCTTCTGGCGCAGCCATGCTTGGCTTCACCCAAGAGGAGTGGTGCGGAAGCAATCATCTTGGCTGGATCGAGCAAATAGGTCAGGATAACTGCTATTATCCTGTTCATGGGACGCCGATCGAATTAGCGCTCCACCAAGGAATATCACTAGATGCAAATGAAGCGGTCTTCTGGCGCAAAGATGGCACCAGCTTCCTAGCCAGTTATCAAGTTACACCGATCTATGACAAAGGTGAACGCAAAGGGGCTGTCGTGACATTTCACGATGTTACGAATGCGAAAGAGCTCCTTAAGGCGAAGGAGGCTGCTGAACAAGCGGATCGTGCCAAATCTGAATTTTTAGCGGTTGTCAGTCATGAACTGCGCACCCCGATGAACGGCATTATCGGTATGATTCATTTACTAAGTGATACCCAGTTAACAGAAGAACAGCACATGTATACCGAAATCGTAAAACAGAGCAGCGACACCCTGCTCCACCTGCTTAACGAGATCCTTGATTTCAGCAAAATTGAAGCCGGCAAGATGGATCTTCATCATGAGCCGGTACACATGCAATCGATCATTGATACGATTATGAACTTATTCCGTGCAAGAGCGGCAGAGAAGCAACTTGGCTTAACGTATTCCATCGATAGCGATCTCCCGTTGTTCTTAGGAGACGCTTCACGGATTAAGCAAGTGCTTCTCAACCTGACGAGCAATGCAATCAAGTTCACTGAATCAGGAAGCATTGGCATTACCATCGAAATAGCGAGAGGCGCGGATGATCGTGACATGCTGCTTATTTGCTCCGTTCAGGATACAGGGATTGGCATCGATATGGACAAGCAGCATTTGCTGTTCCAATCCTTCACCCAGCTACACCCTGCCATTAATCGCAAATATGGCGGAACAGGACTTGGGCTTGCCATTTGCAAAAAACTTGTAGAGTTAATGGGCGGTATGATTACCGTATCCAGCGAGGTTGGTGCTGGCTCGACCTTCACGTTTTCCTTGCCTTGTGCCGCAGTCGAATCGGAAGAATGGCTCAACTTGAGATAAAACCTATTACAATCCTTTTTTCTTATAAGTTGAAAACATCATGCATGTAACAAAACAAAGGAGTGATTCACGATGGGATATTACGTAACCGTTGAAAAAGATGTAAATGTATATGTAGAGGATGTTGGCGCCGGCACTCCAGTCGTCTTTATCCATGGATGGCCTGTCAATCACCATATGTTCGAGTACCAAACTTCGCAGTTGCCTAAGCACGGCTATCGGACAATAGGTATTGATTTGCGAGGATTCGGCAAGTCTGATCGACCATGGCATGGCTATTCCTATGATCGGATGGCGGATGATATTCATGAAGTGTTGGAAAGCCTCCAATTGAACAATGTAAGGCTCATTGGATTCTCTATGGGAGGCGCCATAGCAATTCGTTATATGGCGCGCCATGCAGGGAAAAGAGTATCACAGCTTGTACTAGCAGGTGCTGCTGCTCCCGCCTTTACCCAAAGGCCTGACTTCCCTCATGGGCTCCCTAAAGCTGAAATTGATGATCTGCTGGAGCAAGTGGATAAAGACCGCCCGCAACTACTGAGCGACTTCGGAAATATCTTTTTTGCCCAGCCGATCAGCGACAGCTTCCGCAATTGGTTCCAAATGCTCGGGCTAGAAGCTGACTCTCATGCAACCTATGAAACGTTAAAGTCGCTACGAGATGAGGATCTGCGAGACGATCTCAGCAAGATTTATGTCCCGACTGCTATTTTCCACGGCAAGCAGGACAAAATCACCCCGTTTTCACTGGCTACTGTCATGAATGAAGGTATAGAGGGATCACATCTTGTCCCATTTGTACAATCCGGGCATGGCAGTTTCTACGATGAACGCGAGAAGTTCAACAAAGAGCTACTGTCGTTTCTCGATAGCCTAAAGTATTTTACAGGTGAGAAAGAGGAGTAAAGGGTTGCTTACACCAGCGCTCGATTTAAATTGTTAAATAAACATACTGAACCTTCCCCATCAATATGGAGTGAAGGTTTTTTATGTGCAGCATGCCATCTCAGATCGTGAAAATGTGTATGTCCACTCGCACAACTTGCCTAATAAAGGCTCAAATGTATAACCGTCCCGCGAGCAAGAAATATAGTATAATAGAGCATGTTGAAGTTATGATCGTTACTCAAACCTGTATATAAAGGGAATTCGATATGACGTTAGGAGCAAATACGAATTCGCCGCGACATAGAAAGGGATTACCGATGAGAATTAATAAATTTATTAGTGAGACAGGCATCTGCTCCAGACGCGAAGCTGACAAGTGGGTAGATGCCAAGCGTGTTACGATTAACGGCAAGGTAGCCGAATTAGGGAGCACAGTAGAAGACGGCGATGATGTTCGTGTAGATGGCAAGCCAATCGGAAATAAAAGAAAAACCGTATACATCGCTTTGAATAAACCTGTAGGAATTACGAGCACAACCGAGCATCATGTCCAAGGCAATATCGTTGACTTCGTAAATCACAAAGAGCGCATTTTCCCGATTGGACGTCTTGATAAAGATTCTGAAGGGTTGATCTTGCTTACGAATGACGGGGATATCGTCAACAAAATTTTACGAGCAGAGAACGATCACGATAAGGAATACATCGTAACCGTGGATAAGCCTATTAATCAAACATTCGTGGACGGCATGTCCCGTGGCGTTCGAATTCTAGGTACAAAAACAAAGCCTTGCCAAGTGACCCAAATTGGTGAGCGTATGTTCAATATTGTGCTGACGCAAGGATTGAATCGCCAAATTCGCCGCATGTGCGAAGTGTTCGGCTTTAAGGTCGTGAAGCTGAAACGCATCCGTATTATGAACGTTCATCTGGGCAGCCTGAAAAAAGGACAATGGCGTGATTTGACTGATAAAGAACTTGCTGAAATTATGAAGCTGACTGGGCATGTGAGCCGAGACGGTAAAAAAGGAAGGGCCTAAGAGGAGAGACTGAAGAACTTACTTTTTTGAGCAGAAAGCAAACATGAATGTAAAAAAAGACGACTTTCACACTCATCATTGAGCCTAAAAGTCGTCTACTTCTATTTTGCCAACCTAACCGTTCTCTCTAGTTACCAATAGGCTGAGGATCATTCTGTTTAATTTCTTGCGCCCAAATTTGTTCCATGGTTTCATGAGAAATATCTTTGGTCATATCTTCTTCCGTCGCATATGTGAATACGATAACGGTGCGTCTAGATGATCCTACCAATGGACTTATCCTATGCAAAGTTGTATTCGCCTTCATAAAGTAGCATTTCCCTTGCGGGATATACTTGGAATTTACCGTATGTGTATCCAATATCTTTTGCACACAATTTTTTTTATCCGTTTGATCCCACTCCGTGTGAGGAATATATTCGATTAAAGCCCCCTCTTCTGGCCTCGGTGCTTCGACAATCCAGATAAGCGCGAACGTGTAGTCGTCCCAATGCCAGCCATGTGTATCACCTGTCGCTTGTTGACTATTAATAATATATTCTTCAGGTTGATACGGTACTGGAAGTATAGCTTGATTATTATTAATAGATGCGAGATATTGCTTAATCGGCTCCGAAGCAAAGAAAGCCGGAATATACTGACCATGCTGAGCAATCGCATCTCGGCCTACACTATTAAAATTGCGCGGCGTATTTCCTGTTTCTTTAATAACGAGATCCCTCCGCACACCATAGTGGTGAAGGATCGATAACGCCTCATCTTCCATTTTGATCCGTAATGATTCCGGCAACATCGCCTCGAATACGACCATATCATTCATTGAAAAATCGTGACGAAGCTGTTCGTTTAGCGTATCCGGCAAGCTATTAAGGTGCTGTATAACTTCTGCATCAAATTGTTCTTGAAAGTTCATATTAATCCCTCACTCCGTTTTATAGTCGATACAAGTTAAATAATGTAATGGTTCTTGCCATTAGATACACTTAGACTTAGTGGTGTAAAATTTTGAAATCATATAAATAAACAGAATCCCTTCCTATTTCTTTTTTCAAATCGGGTAATTTCAAAGTATTTACTACTTTGCCTTCCAAATTGTACGTTTCAATCTGATGGGATTTGCTCTTCTCATGGAAGTGATAGAAATACAAATGATCATTATGGAAATAGACGATTTCATCCTGGAGTTTTTCATCACGTTGATAATCATTGAGGTGGAATTTTTTATTTAGCTTTTTCGTTTCTAAGTTGTAGGTGTACACGTCCCCATATCCATCAACGAAATAGACCTGTCCATCTTTGAGGTAAATACTTTCCTTATTGAAGAAATAATACTTAGTGTTAGAACCATCGTATTGAAGTAAAGGATGCTTCTTAAAAGGAGTCTTGTTGTCCTTCGCTACTTGCATCAGATTCAGCTCAACCTTATTGCCTATAAGATCAGCGTAGACACCTACCATGTCATCACCCACAGCAATCAGCTTGGTGAACATAAACCTGCCTTCCTCGGTGCTTTTTTCTAGAAGTGTTTTACTGTCGAACTTCAGCTGATCGCCTTGGATTGAAGCTTTATGGAAAAACTTCTTAGAAGGATCCTCCACATCAGAGGAAATATAATAAATATGCTTGCCATCATTTCCTGTTGCTTCAACAAATTCACGAATGTCTTTACAGTAATGCTTCGTTTCGTCTCCCCAACGTACTTTAGAAATGTAATACTTCATGTCGTCACTAAATCTTCCATTGAAAATGGAATAGTACGTTTTTCCGCCATTTAATTTCCCTGATGACTGCCCGTAACCTGCCGGCACTTTGCAATCTTCTTTGTATGGGGTTGTTTGAATATTGTTATCAGCTTGAATAGTCAGCATTTGCTCCTTCTGATTAAGCAGTAACGATTGCCCGAGCGGAATGACTGAATTTAACTCCAAGCCTCGCTTCTTAATCTTCGTATACTTTCCTTGCTTATCAATCAGAAACAAATAACTCAAGCCATCTCCTATTCGCTCATGCGGAAGGTCGGTAGAATAATAAACAATAGCATGCGGATCATCTTTAAGCTTTACTGTTTCTGGAGCCACCTCCTTATTCGTAGCAGAGTCTGTACAAGCCGTCACAATGAGCAGCATGATAGCAATCAACAAAGTAAGCCGTACCCGAAAAGACCTTCGTTTCGCTTGAAATATCATTTGTATTAGCAGTCTCCCAGAATGTAGATTTAGAGGTTCATAATTACTGAACCTCTTTCATTGCTTGTACTCACACATATAGCTATAGGAAGGATTAATTATAAAATTTAAGCGTTTTAACTAAGCTGGAGTCACGGATATCTTTTGGATATACACCCAAACCGCCGTTTTTATCGAGATCAATATTCGCTACGCTTTTAAAAGCGCACCATACAAGCTGGGAACAGTTGAAGGAATTAACGTTACAGAAACGGTTGTGGAAAAATTGGATGTCATAATCCAGTCCCACTTTTCCTTTTGCCCATTCTGTTGCACTATGGTTTTGTGCAGTAGATGTGACGTTTACTTGCATAATGCGAGCGCCACTCTTTACTTTACGATCGGCTACCGCTGCAAGAATAACACCATATTTCGGGCTAGATGATTCAACAATCGTGCTAGGAGTGTAGTACAAACCTACATGTCCATGCTCAACGCCAGCAAAGGAAGCTGGCTGATAGAACAAGTTACCTTTAGCACTTGGATCCAACTGAATAGTTCCACCATCAACCGGTGAACCATACGCAATAACATCTTCCGGCTGACTTAAGAGTTCATTCAAAATTTGAGTAGTAATTTGCTGTTCTGATAGACCTGAGTGCTTTGTTAACTCCACAATACTTTGTTTCAAATCTTCTTTGGTTAGACCATTTCCATGCAAGGACACGATTTGATCCAATTGCTGATTCGTAGAACCAGCTGCTGCCTGTAGTGGAGCAGCTATTAACATCAATGCACACAATGTTAAGAACAGTATTTTTTTCATCTACTAATCTCCTTCATAATGAATTTATGATATGGCTAGATATCATCTTTATTACATTTTGAATCAATATTGCCATAAAAAACGCCTAAGTCTGCATTGCAGATTCTACGATGGTGCTACAAGAGTGGTAGTTCTCCATATGACCATGAAGAAATGCATACGTATGCGCTAGTTGATAGGAGAATGTTCCTTTGCGAATCGTATCTAGGTAGTAGCTTCCTCCACCGCCACCAGAAGAGGAGACGCCACTGTTAGTTTGAAAAGCATTTATGTACATAGTGGTATAAAAATTGTAATTAGTATTTATGATCAATATTTGGATGAAAGCGTACCGAATTACTATAGATTATAGCAGCCATAGAAGCACGAAATTAAAACTGGTTAGTTTCTAATACAAATGACATAGGCAGTGGAGTAAGAGAAGATATTATGATGCAATTACAATTGAACGTAGTTGTCGTACCAACATTAAAAAAACGAAAAGGTAGTAAGCGTTATCGGAGTATCAAATGCGAAGAATGATATTATTAATTAAATACATATGTATACATCAATAAATAGTTACAAAAAAACTCCTTCAGCAAGATGTTACATTAGGGATTGAGATAGGGTTATCATTTTACTTAGCTGAGAAATGATCCAAATTCCATTCACCATTTCAATTGGTAATTAGATGCGAATTACATCCAAAATGAGAACATTCATAAAACTACTGGATACTTTTCTATATCCTGTTACACCCTTTGATTTCCAATATACTCCTTTTAGATATCAAGTTCAAGCACTTCTTAACATTTTTCATCATGCATATAGAGACAGTATGTCTAGACTTTCATTCTCTTATGATTATTATCTATAAAGAAAAAAACCACCCTACTGGGTGATTTTTAAAAAAAACTTTAGGTACCAAACCCACATGGAATTGACTGCACAAACAATCACCTCGCTACAGGACAGTACCAACTAACCTTCTATCTTATTTCTTTGACTGACTCGGACTTGTATTCACCAGCACGGCCAGCTTTCTTTCGCTCTTAACCATTGGAGAGTTGCACTGAACGCACGTTGGCTCAGATGAGAAGACGAAATTATCTCTCATCCAACCTTTACAGTCCTCACTTGTACAAGCCCATATGGATGTGATTTCTTCAGGAATGTCATCTTGAGGTTTCTTACGTGAATTATACATGAACCATCCCTCTTTCTTTTCAAGATTCACATGCGATACAATAAGTGCCCCAAACGCTATGTTCGGGGCACTTACTTCAGCGTGCAATAACTTCGATAGTTGTATTATAACACATTTGAGCGCAAATCTTTCACAGTAGAAAAAAATTTTTCCAACGCCCTTTATGGCAACCAATCTTTTGCATGATCAGGAGCGATGAGATTGAGGCCACTACTGATATCATATGCACATGCTTCGTTAAACATGACAGCTTTTCGGTAATTATTTCATTTCTCTAGTCAGAAACACAGCCGTTCCCGCTTCCTACAGAATAAGTTAAATCAACTTCACATAAAGGGAGTGGGTACTCATCGGTACTTTAAAACATTCGAAAGCGTTCAAGGCCGTCCTAAAAGGGCGTAACGAAGTTCCACCAGTCAAAACGAAAGCATCAGGAATTGCAGTACTTAAGGTGATTAACAGTGGAACACAAATCAGGTTCCGTCTTGCCGTTCGAAACATTTCCAAATTGCGTGATGCACACATTCATCTTGGACGAAAAGGAGCTAACGGACCGGTTGTCGCATTTTTATTCGGCACTACCAAGTATCCAATATCGGTTAAAAAGGGCTTCGTTACAGGTGTATTAACAAGCAACGATCTAGTCGGGCCTCTGGCTGGCAGAACGATCGCGGATTTAATCGCTGAGATCAAAAGCGGCAATGCTTACGTTAACGTTCACACAGTTAAGCATCCGAATGGAGAAATTCGCGGACAACTCCGTCGCTAAATGGCTATTTCAACAAAAAACACGGATTTCTAATTATCCGTGTTTTTTTGTGTCTATTTTATTTTCTACCGTAGTCCGCTTTAATCTCACCCCACTGTTGGGTCTGCCACTTCAGCAACTTATTCTCATAGCTATTTGCTTGCAGCCATTGCAGTGCTCGATCCACCAACGTCCACACTTCCTTTGTTGATTCATTCCGCTCCAGTGTCGTAGCTACCTTCTTCTCACGCACCCACTTCAAAGCAGTTTGAGAATCACTGTATACCGTCTTGTTGCTGCCTTGTTTCTTTAAGTATGCCAATGAATGAACAATTGCTAAAAATTCCCCCAAATTGTTCGTCCCGTTCTGAACGGGGCCGTGAGCGAATAGAACTGCCCCTGTCTTCGTATCTACACCCCTATATTCAATAGGGCCCGGATTGCCCTTCGTGCCAACGTCTACCGAGATACTATTATAATCAATTTCGGCTGTCGTATGAATTACAGATGAAGCAGACCGCCTCTTCTCTGATGCCTGATTGCTACTCTTCCCATAGTGACGAGCCCATCCATCTTTATAGGCTTGTTCTGCTTCTTCTTTAGACGTAAACGATTTATATTTGGCATCTTTAAATGCCTCAACTTGTACTCGACATTCATTCCAGTTCGTATAAATACCAGGTGTGTTCCCAACCCACACGACATAATACTTCTGCTTAGCCACACTCATTCTCCTTTACGTAAACATTACTCCTTACTTCTTATCGCCTTACCTTACCACACGTAAACCTCCATGCATACTTAGTTGTTTAACACTAAGGAATTGAACTACACACAGCCTCTATTATGAATGTGAATATACTGTCACAACATTTCCTTTATTCGGATAGGATTAATGTGAAAAAGGTGTTCATCCCACCTATTTTTCGTTAAAATGAATACGTTCCCAACAAGTTTGAATCATACATCATGACCACACACAAGGAAAGGATGCATTGACAGATGAGAAAATTTTTTGCATGTATACTAAGCCTCTACCTTATTCTAGTTCCTACTCAAGTATGGGCTCACAGTAATCTTACGGAGTCGATTCCTGCTATAGATGCAGTCGTGAAGGAAGATGTCAAAGCACTTCAGTTAACGTTTAATACAGACATACTCAAAGGAAGTACGTTCACCCTTGCAAATGAAGCTGGGCAAACCATTGCTGTAGACACGATTCAAATTGATGGACCTCATTTGAAAGGTACGACATCAGCTCCATTGCCTAATGGAAAAATAACAGTAAACTGGTCTATCATCGGAGCAGACGGTCATCTTATCCACGGGAACTACCAATTTACGGTACAAAATAAGCAAACCGCAGCTAACGATGATAAGAAACAGACAACTACCACTACAGACGCAGCTACCTCTGTAGACGAGCAACAAAATACATCCAAACTTGACGGTGACAGTCTATTGCTCCCTATTATCGTCGTCGTGCTCGGAATCGCAGTTATCGTATTGTTCTTTATTATGAAAAAGAAAGACGCTAATTCATGATTGGGCTGTTGACCGTTACCGAAGCAGCTTTATACGTGTGCTTCGCTATATTAATTGGGGGACTATTTCTATATTGTCTACCCGAACGCACTCGTCCATCCTATACACTGCCTACTTGTTTATTAACGGGCAGCAGCTTATTAATAGCTCTGTTATCATTTACACCACTTATTCCTATTTTGGATTTTCTAGCGGAACAATCGGGGCAAACGTTCTCACTATTCCGTTATCTTCTGAGTTCCGATATGGGGATTCAATGGTTGACACTTGGCTTAGCTGCGATCCTGTTAGCAGTATTTATTCAGCTTATCGATATAAAAGCTTCTAGAGGTGCAGCTACTACTGCATTCGTCTGGAGCTTACTACTGAGTGTCCTAATCGCTTGGACGAGTCATGCTTCATCCGTGGATGCGATAGGAGGATTTATTGCGCACTGGGTTCATTTTGCCGCCGTATGCCTGTGGTTTGGCATTTTGCTCATAGTTAGTTGGTTCTCTACCAGCGAATCACGCTGGAACACATTCATGAACTGGTACTCACCATTAGCCATTGGATGTATGACTGCCATTACAGCAGCAGGCCTTATCCTAATGGAATATATTACGCCGGCTTATTGGGATTCTTGGCTGTTGCCTTACGGACAAGCACTGTTGTTGAAGCATCTCTTATATGCTGTATTAATAAGCCTAGCATTCATCAATGGATTTTTACTTAGAAAGAAAATGCATATAAAATGGCTGCGCGCAGAGACAATCGTCGTTGTTATTATTTTGCTAGTGACCGCATTTATGACGCATTCCGCTTCACCCCGTGATGTAGCACAAGTACTCCAAACGGATGGTGTATCGCAATGGTTTGAACTGCTGCACCAAGGGGGTTGGAGCATCTACTGGCGGGTGGACTTAGCCTTTAATAGTTACACGTTAATACTAACCATCATAGCTATGCTATTCGCCGCTCTGATGGTTATGGCTTATCAGAAGAAACAATCTCCATTTGTGTTCATTACGATAGGTTGTTTAGCAGTTGTTACGGTGTTTCTAGCCGTCCTTATATCGATCGTACCTACTGTAGTTTAACTATGCAAAGATCGATGCTGACATGCCACTATGTACTGCTTACTACACACCATGAAAGCTTAATTATCAAGTGGGAACATATAAAGGGCTCTCTAGTCCGTCAATTGCGACGGCAAGAGAGCCCTTTTATTATTTACAACACAATCTCATTAGAAGCGGAAGACAATGCATTGCCTGTTCCGTTAGCCCCGTTGGAAATAGATAACACAAACACTTTATATGTTACGCCCCTTTGAATAGAGCTTCCATATATGTCAACGTCACTCGTTGACCAAGTAATCGTGTTGTCTCCATTGCCATTTGAGAACTTATAGCGATTAGAATGAACTTGGTTAGCTTGCTCCAACGTAAAGCTTCCTGCTGCATATGTCGGAACGACCATCACCGCATAATAAGCGACTTGATTGGAGTTCGTTGGTTTTTCAAATACAGATTTAAAGCTATATCCATTGCCATCTGAATATGCAGCTACATAATTTACAGCAGGCACTGCTTGCTCAGATAACGTAAACTCAGCATAACCATTAGACAGCGAACTTGTTTGATGTGGATTATTGCTAGCAACGGTAAGCACATACGCACGGTACGAAATACCTTTCACTAGTGGGTTTCCAAACATATCCTTAGCCGTATCTGAAATTTGCTGCTTTGCATATACACCTTGCTTAGCAACTCTCGTAAAATTGGACTCCCCGACACTCAGGGCAGTCGTCGCATTAATTACATGTGCTTGTTCAGCACGAACGAGCACAATCCGGTATTCTTTCACATTAGATTCGTTGCCGTTCGTAATGAAACTAATATCAATTTTACGATTTGTCGTATGCTGGTTCACAACTTGAGCCGTTACATTTGTTACAGGGCTAGTGTTCAGCGTACCAGATAACGTAAATTCACCCGATGGTGCAGACAACGTGTTGCCGTATAAACCAATGGACATGATGTAAACTCGATATTTTTCACCGCTTCGGATTGGGTTTCCATCAACATCTTTCATATCAGGAAGCATCGCTTGTGTAATATGTTTTCCTGTCTTACTCACATAAGCTTGATAAGAGCTATTTACATTGTTCGCATGAGCCAATGTGAAATTTGCAGCTTGGTGAGCTTTCACGATTAGAACGCGATAGTGATTGATATTCGACTCATCCCCCGCGCGGTTAAAGGAAACCTGCACATCACGTCCATCGTTGAAATCGCTAATGTCACGTACATGAACATTTGAAGCTGCTTGCACACTTGAGTTGCCCGACAACGTAATCGAATCGGAAGCAGTGGATAAAACGTTGTAATGCTGATTATTGTTGACTGCCATTACAAACACTTTATAGCTCTCTCCACTTTTAATCGGTACACCGTCGATATCACGTGTAAAGGAAGTCAGTGTTTGACTAATATTTCCACCCGTCTTGTTTACGTACGTAAAGTTACCTGTTCCCACACTATTCGCTTGATGTAAAGTGAAATGATGTGCTTGTGTCGACTTCACTACATAAATTCGATAGTGATTAAAACTGGACTCATCATACACTTTATTAAAGGAAACCGTTAAATCTCGACCATCCTGATAATCATTTACATCTCTTACTGTTACATTAGTCGGAGCATTCGAATGATTATTATTAGATAACGTCATCATTTGAGATGGAGCAGACAATCTATCCTTGTTCCAAGACACCGCCATGACGAACACGTGATAGCTTTCCCCATTACGAAGATATGATCCGTCCACATCTCTCGCACTAGAAGTAAGGTTCACTTTATAGTTATAGTAGCCGTTTTTACTTACTTCTATATATCTACCAGACGATACTTTACCTGCCTGGGCAAGATCAAAACTGCTCACATTTCTTGACTTGACCACAAAGACACGATATTGACTGACGGTAGACTCATCATCGGCACGATTAAAGCTTACTTCTAAGTCACGCCCGTCTCCATAGTTGCTTACATCTTCAACCTTAGTGATGACTGGCAGACCAGAAGCACTTTCCAATGTAATCACAGATCCAGTAGACAATTTGTTAGGCGAAGCGTAGGAATTGTTGCTCACTGACAATACAAATACCGTGTAGGATTCACCATTACGAATGTAATCGCCTGCTGTATCCTTCGCTGTCGAATTCAACTTCTCCGTAAGGGTAGATCCATTCTTATATACCGTACTGTAATGCTGACTAGGAACGGCATTTGCCGCATTGAGATCAAAACGATGTGCATCCTTCGTCTTAACAACCATTACGCGATAATTGGACACTAGGTCATCATTGTACGGTCTTGAGAAACTAACCGATAGATCGCGTCCATCTCCGTAATCACTTACATCCGTTGCCTTCACATTTGTAACCGTGATTCCTGTTGCACTCTCTGGGATCTTCACCGTAGAAGACGCATACGATAGCCCAGATCTCTGATTCAAACCTTGCGTCAGTATATACACCTTATAGGACTGATTCGATCGAATAACATCTCCATCAACATCACGCAAACTTGCTGGCAAATTAACGGACTGGTTAATGCCATGTGTATTCACTTCTGTATAATTGCCATGCGATGCTGACTTCGCTCTCGATTCGTTAAAGCTGCTAGAATTGTCAGCTTTAACAACTAAAATACGATAGTTCTTCACATTTGCCTCGGTGGAAGATTTATCAAAGTGAACCGTAATATCGCTTGCGTCACCTGACTTACCTGTAATCTCAGCTCTAACATTTCGAACAGCCGAGAAGGAAGTATGGTCTGGATTTTGCGGCGTGCCTGGATCTGGGTTGCTGCCAGAACCATCCGAAGTCGTGATGTGTACCGTTCTGCTATATGGCTCGTAATCAGCAAACGCACCAAAGGATTGGCTGACAAACCGGACAGGAACCATCGTTCTGTTCCTTATCGTCTGCGCAGGTACATCCATCGTAACATTTTTACCATTTACTTTTGCAATCTTGGACCCTAGCTTTAATACAACAGTCGTTCCGCTTTTGCTTGATGTTACTGTTCTTGTCTTAGCATCATAATGAACCGTTGCATTTAGCCCCTCGAATACGGATTTGAGTGGAAGCAGCGTTCTGCTGTTTACCACAATAGGCGGCTGAGGTGTGGATAAATATTCCCCATCAATATAAACTTTTATAGCTGGTGCGGCATGTGTTTGCGCTGAAAATAAGGATAATGAGCTACCAATTAATAACGCAGATAACAGAACTCGCATTTTCCTCATACTTGCATCCTCCTGATCGACTTAATAAGGCGAATTTTACCTATATGTAAAGAGTCGAAAAGTAAGGAAAATGTTTCATGTTTTCCTGCTTAAGTTGTGTCTATTTTATGAACATTTACTTACAAATATCAATTCCTAACTAATATTGATACTTTTGCTGATATTCGCCGCCCTTTAACGCTGAGATACTATCTCCTTATACAACCATTTCATAACTCTGATAGGCCATACTTCGTACGATATTCATCTGCTAACATACTCATCGTAATAACATCATGGTATTGATGATGATAATAGAGTGCCTTACGCTTAATCCCTTCACGTACAAAGCCCAATTTCTCATACACATGCGCAGCGCGTGGATTGAAAGTGAACACTTCGAGTTCAATTCGCTGCAAATTGAGCACACCAAATCCATACTCGAGCAGCAATGGCATTGCCTCTTGTCCAAATCCCTGACCCTGATGTTTCTCATAACTAATCGCGATGCGAATGCCCGCACTGCGGTTAATGGTATCAATATCTTGAAGCGCAATATCACCTATGACTTCATCTGATTCCTTTAATGCAATTAGCAGCAATACACTTGAATTATCTTGTGATTTGGCCTCGATATAACGAGAAATCTGCTCCTTGGTTGCAAACCTATGCGTACCCGTCAGTCTTCTCGTTTCTTCCACATACAGTTGTTCATAATACATTCCTGCATCTTCCGCATTAATGGGACGCAAATATACACGGCTTCCTGTCAGCAATTTGGGTTGAGTTGTAGCGATAGTCATCATAATCCCCCTTTTCGTTATATACCTATCGTAGTGAACAACTGTATACTTCTAAATAGACAGAATCGTTAAAAAAAAAAGGACAGATGGAGGACAACTTCATGTTCATAGCTCCTAAGCTTGATGAGCAAAGCAAAACGCCCTTTTATCTTCAGCTATACGAGTTCTTCAAACAAGAAATACGACTAGGAAATCTATCCCCCAATACTCGTATGCCTTCTTTGCGTAAACTTGCAGAGCAGCTTAATGTGAGTACGACTCCTGTAGAGCTTGCCTTTCAGCAGTTAGTGGCAGAAGGATTTATAAAGAGCAGGCCAAAGAGTGGTTACTATGTTCAAGCGCTGCACCCTATCTACCATAAGTACGCAGCATCTGCTCAACAACCATCAACGCATCGGATAACAGCACGAGATCCTCACTGTTATCGCTATGATTTTCATATATCAAAAAATGACTTTTCCACGTTTCCGCATCGTGTTTGGAGGGGTTTATTACACGATGCAATCGATCACACCGATGGCTTACAGTATGGTAATCCACAAGGAGAACCTGCACTGCGACAAAGCATTGTGACATACTTGCGCCGCTACCGAGGACTTCGCTGCACGCCTGACCAAGTCATAGTCGGTGCGGACCAATACATACTTACTTCATTGTTGAGCTTACTGCTCAAACATAGCGGCAGTGGCAATCGACTAGGCATCGAAGATCCTTGTTATCATCTGGTGCCAGCCACTTTTAAAAATCATGGATATGAAATCGTCCCCATCCCGCTGCAAGAAAACGGAATTCAGATCGAGCCATTGTACAATTCGAATATAAATATCGTCTACACAGCCCCCTCGCACCAGTTTCCAACAGGGCTGATGACATCAATCACTAAGCGCATTCAACTATTGGAATGGGCCAACGATTCACAAGGTTTCATCATTGAAGATGACTATGGCGGTGAATTCCGCTATCATGGTCGATCCATTCCATCCATCCAAGGGCTGATCGAAAATAGTCCCGTCATTTACTTAGGGAGCTTTTCTCAGGCGATTGCACCTACTTTTTGCATTCATTACATGATTCTGCCTAATCGCTTACTACCTGCTTACCATCAACTAAAATGGGAGCTGTACCTAGAGCACTCCGCTTCTAGAATCAATCAGCTTGCTCTACATCAGTTTATGGAAAAAGGACATTTCGAGAAGCACCTGCGACGAATGCGTCAGCTATATAAGAGAAAGCACGATATCTTAATCCGATCAATTCAAGAGCACTTTCAAGGTCGTGCTGTCGTAACAGGAACAGACGCTGGCTTTCATATTCTTTTGAACGTTCATGATCAGCGCTCAGAAGAAGAGCTTGTTGAGCTAGCTAAAGCAGCCGATATACGAGTAACACCTATGTCTTTTACATGGTGGATACCCTATCGACGTAATGAGCTTCATTTCATAATCGGTTTCGGCGGAATCCCAGTGGAGTTAATAGATGAAGGAATACAGCGCTTAAAAGAGGTATGGTTCCCTGAATGAAACAAAAGACTGAACCCATGTCCGTTTTGCGGCCTGAGAACAGTCTTTTTTGCGTACTTGCATATTGGAGTAATAATTTATAAATTATTATGAGTTCTTCGGCTCATTATGCCAAATAACAGCCACAGTTCCTTCGCCAGCATGTACAGCAATGGCAGAGCTGATTTCACCGATTACAACCTCAAGCTGAGGGAAAAGCGTTTGGAGCTGCTGCTTCAATGATTCTGCTTTATCGATCACATTTCCGTGCATAATTTGAATGCTTTGGACATGATTCCGTTCATAAGCCTGTTGAAATAACTCAACTAAGCGTGCATATGCCTTTTTCTCAGAACGTACTTTATCAAATAGTTCGAACGCGCCGTCATGGATACGGAGCACTGGCTTAATACGAAGAAGAGAACCGACTAAGTATTGCGTACCTGACATTCTTCCACCTTTGTAGAATTGGTCCAGATTGCCCAATACAATATAATTCTCTGCTTTATTTGCTTCCTGCCGCAATTGAGCTGCGATCTCTTGATAGCTGAAGCCTTGTTCAGCAAGCTCCAGCCCTTTGTAGAGAAGCGTGGTAAGAACATAGGACATCGCCTTCGAATCGACAACTTCGACATCAAACGACGCAAGGTCTGCAGCAGAGTGACAACATGCCAACGTTCCGCTTATTTTTTCTGATACATGAATAGCAATTGCGCAATCATAACCAGCATCTTTCAACTGTTCAAATAACGCCGCATATCTACCGATTGGCGGCTGAGACGTCTTCGGCATTTCCTTTTCCTCGCGAATACGACGGTAGAGCTCCTCTGTCGTGAGATCGATGCCATCGTCAAAAACGTCGTTGCCAAATACAATGCCCATTGGAATGACAAACACATCTTCGTTATGTTTCAAGTTATCCGGCAAATAAGCGGTACTATCCGTTATCCAAGCAATTTTCTTCGTCATTGCGCACCCATTTCTATTCGTATGATGTCATTACTTTTTCATTGCAGGCCTGAAGCCTTCTTCTTCGAGATATTCCTTCGCTTCCTCATACGTTTCAAAAACAGTATCTAAGTTTAAACCTGCATAAATGTACCACATTTGATCTTCATCTTCGAATTGCAGAGTAAGCGTTTGATTACTTGCATTTGTCCAATGTTCTTCCTCTGTAGACTCATCGGAGTCATGAGAGTCAACGGACTCAAGGGATTGAGGTATTGCAGACAAGGAGTGAATGGATTGCTCAATAATTGTGCGCAGCTCATCAGCTGTGAAATCACGAATATTAACAAGTCCCTTATCATCCTTCTCATAACCTTGCAACAAACCCGCGTATACAAATCCATTACCGTTCGGGTGCAAATGATATACGACTGTTTTTTTGTCGTATACACTCTGTTCATAATGGTAATTGGCGCGACCTAGTGATACTTGTCTGCGTTCCAATTCGGTGAATGAGTCCGCAATTGCGGATTTTTCTTCATAACTAAGCATGTGAAATCCTCCAAAACCTACAATAATTAAATGTATTATATCATACCAAGGATACGGTATCTTAATCGCTTTCATGACAATGTTATAACGCTCTAATTAGATCAGCGCTTTAACATAATACTTCACCTGTTTAAGAAGTCAATAAAATATCAATAGTCATGAAACTACGGTTACTGTTAGTAATATGAATGTATTGTAAGCGCTTTACAAAATACATTCATCTCATCCATATATTCCTGAACAATGGTAAAATAAATACGCTTAACCTTTTTTTCCTTAATTTTTTTCATAAGGAACTATAAAGAAAATGTTGAAGATAGCCGATAAAAGACAAAAATTGTCGATCAATCTGTTGGTATGTGGTACTATGAATTGGAATATATAGTATCATTATGTACAAGTATCCATGCGATACGTAGATGTTGAGGGCGTGCTGCTTTTACATCTACAACAGGTATACGATAAAAAGGTGGTGAACATTCCGTTACTTATCTTTACCCTACTAAATAGCAAATGGAGGCGAATTTATGAATTCATGGCTTCCTTCGTGGAGCAGCAAGTATATGCATGTAAAATGGTTTACTGAGGATCAAGATTGGATCCCTTCACCTATTGCCAATGTAATTACCCCTACATTTTTGTTCTGGCTTATCTTTACCACCATAGTCTTACTTATATTAGCTTTCTTCAATGAATCAATTCGAAATGTCGGCGTTGTAAGCCGCATTCATCGTCATCTACATGGGTTAAAACGCTTTAATTCGATTATTCTGCGTGCTGGACTCGGAATTGGGCTGCTGCTACAACTTAGTACTGGATCGTATTTGGCACCCGACCTTGTTTCGAATCAATGGTGGGTTTACGTCGTCCTTACCGTCGCCCTATTAGGATTGTTGCATCGCAAAACACTCTTCATCAGTGCATCCGCCCTCACACTCCTTTACATCCATGCCGTTATGATATACGGCCTGTTTCATGCACTCGATTATATGTTTTATATTGGAATCATCTATTATTTATTCGTTATTCAGACAAAATGGAGCCACACAGCAACATCTGCCCTTTTTATAAGCACAGGACTATCCTTGGCATGGCTTGCGATTGAGAAAATTACTATAGCTAAACTCGCGTGCTCTCTTTTTCATGATTACGGACTTCCTTCCCTAGGGTTTACGATTGAGGACTTCGTTCTTATTAGCGCTTTCATTGAGATTGGAATCGCTTGGGCCTTTATTGTAGGAATGATGAATCGATTTGCCGCACTCGTACTGACAAGCGTATTCCTTATGACTACAACAGTATTTGGCCTAAAAGAAATCGTAGGACATATGGTTGTACATACGCTTCTCGTCATGTTTATCATTGAAGGCGCAGACGAGACAAAGACGATGCTCAAGTTCAAGTTTCTTCGTTCGCCAAAGGTACGCAGTACATTTATAGCCATCAACTTCAGTGCCCTACTCTTCACACTAATGATTATTTATGTATGGATGGGCAGACCAGGAAGTGTGTTTGTGTAAAACGTTCACAAAAATACCGCCATTGCACTTGGATTGCGCAATGGCGGTATTTTTATTTCGTATAGCTATTTCATTACGTTTCCAATATCGGCTCAGCAACAGAAGATACTTCCGCAGTTGAACGAAGCACTTTCAATTTATGAATTCGCTTCTCGTCCACTTCAAGCACTTCAAATACGAAGCCGTCAAACGTAACAATAGGTTTCTCCGACTGCTCAGGAATTCTTCCTAGCTGACCAATAACGAAGCCACTTAATGTGTCGTAATCATCCGTAGGGAAATCTGCATCAATGATTGGATTAAGCACTCGCAGTTGAATCGTCCCGTCTACAACCCAGACGCCCTCTTCAACCTGCTCAATCTCTTTTTCTTCTTCCTCATCATCGTGTTCGTCAAAAATGTTACCCACGATCTCTTCCAGCAAGTCTTCGACTGTTACAATTCCTGCTGTACCGCCGTACTCATCAATTGCCACAGCGATATGAACTTTATTGTTCTGCAGTTCTTTGAACAAATCATCGATACGCTTAGAAGCCGGGATGAAATAAGGAACGCGAATGAGATCTTTCAGGTTAAAGGAATCATCTGCGTCTGTTTCAAGATATTTAATAATATCTTTCACGTGCAGGATACCGACAATATTGTCGATGTCACCTTCATATATAGGATATCTCGTATATTTTTCAATATTAATTAGCTTCGCAACTTCTTTAAGTGAGGAATCCATCGAAATGCCGATCACGCTGCTTCGATGTGTCATAATGTCCGTCACTGTCTTATTGTCCAACTCGAAAATGTTGTTAATCATCATTTTCTCATCTTCTTGAATCGTACCATTTTCGTTACCAACGTCGACCATCATTCGAATTTCTTCTTCTGTTACCTGCTCTTTGTTCTCATCCGGGTTAACACCGAGGATACGTACAATCAAGTTCATTGATCCTGTAAGTAATCGAACAAATGGCGCAGTAACCTTAGATAGAACCGTCAATGGCACAGCTGCGAACATCGCAATCGGCTCATACTTTTTCATCGCCAATCGCTTCGGTACTAGTTCACCAAATACCAACGTGAAATAAGACAAAATAATCGTAATCAAAATGACTGATACCGTCTCCAAAATCGTTCTCGGAATAGGTACCCCTGCTTCATAAAGATATTGTGCCAACCTGCCAGCAAAGCTCTCAGCGGCGAATGCACTCGCCATGAACCCCGCTAACGTTATACCGATCTGGATTGTGGCCAAGAAACGGCTCGGTTCGCTCAGAAGACTGTGCAATAGTTTTGCTTTTTTATGCCCTGCCTCCGCCATAGACTTAACTTTGTTGTCATTCAATGAAATAAGAGCAATTTCTGAGGCTGCAAAAAAAGCATTTAGCACTATGAGTATCAAAAGTATCAAAATTTCCGTAAACACACTATTCATCCTCCATCATCATTTTCAAGTATTCCTATAACCATCGATATCCATGAGTTTGGAATACATGATTTAATTCCGGCGATAATAGCTTGTTTTTAAACGCATCTTGATCTTATTGATTACACATAATGCCTGAATCCTATTACCCGCTTCCCCTGGCTCATCGTCCATAACTGACGCCACCTCCTCAATGAAATCTAGTATTTGTGTAAAAGTATACACTATCTTTAGTATAGTGACCTATGGTTCAGTAGGCAAGTTATTGATCAGAAATGATGTAAATTCATCCAATCTTGTATGTTAATACGTAAAGGTTACAGCGACTTTATGAAGCTGAAAAGCAGCTTCAGCAGATACATAACGAGCGTATCCTGATTCGGATTATCGCTTACGGAGAATCCAAAGTCCCCACTTTGAAAGCTATTCGAAGGCCGCTCTGATTCTAAACCATACTCCTCCAAAAGCTGCCGCTTACGCTCTGGATCGATCTCTTTACTTGCTATGTCTATGCTGCCTTTATTATCTTGTTTCGTATTACTTATAGTGTGAACAAGATGTTTCTCTGAGGCATATGCACGATGTACACCAGAATGGTTTGAGAGAGCTGCAAGTAGAACAACGAGTATGGTTACCGTTTTAAAACGACTTAATAAGCGTTCTGTTCGTGTACGAAGCACGTCATGCCGCATCTTTCGCATCAAACATTCCTCCCATTTACTGTTATATTTATATCCATTTTACTACAGGTCTGATTGATAACAACATGCATTATCCCCCTTAATAAATGCAAGAAAGCTACCCACTAATCGTGGATAGCTGTGCTGCACTTATTTCTTGCTCAAGTTATCCCATGCCTTCTGGAAGTTCTCTAACAACTTCGCTTGATCATCCTTACCCGCTACATACGCCTGAATCATGCTGCCGAACTCTTGCGTTGCACCGTCCGGGTATTTAAACCAGTTCCAGCTCAATGCTTTGTCCTCTTGGCTGTACTTCATCACATCAGCTGCGATATCGCCAAGGTCCTCAGCTGTCGCTGTAATCGTAGAGAATGCTGGAATGAACTTAAATTCTTTCGTAATATACTTCTTGCCTGTTTCGGAAGATACAAGCCAGTTCAAGAAGATTTTTGCTTCTTCTTTCACTTTGGAATTCTTATTAATAACCCAGTTGTTCGGTACACCTACAAGCAACTTGTCATTTTTCGCTGCATCTTCATCGATTGGCATTGGCAAAACGCCCAAGTTCAAGTCTTTGTTAATGCCGTCGATTTGTACTTGCGTCCAGTTCCCCTGCTGCATCATCGCTGTTTCGCCCTTCGCAAACAACGTAACTTGCGTATTGTAGTCTGTCGTCAATGGGTTTTTATTGCCGTATTGAATCGTCAAATCAAGCATTTTCGTCCAATCTTGGAACACTTTATTGCCCGTCATTTTCGCAGAACCATCCTTCAATCCTTGAATAAATGCATTCGGATCTTGTTGATGCGCGAAAGCAACGTTTAAGTTGTGAATACCTAGAATCCACCACTCCTGATAACCGTTGGCGAATGGAGTAATGCCTGCTGCTTGCAGCTTCTTCGCTGCATCTTCTAGCTGGGACAATGTCTTAGGCAGCTCAGTAATACCTGCTTTGGCAAACAAGTCTTTGTTATAAATAAAGCCGTACCCTTCCAAGTTCATCGGTTGCCCGTAAAGCTTGCCATCCTTCGTCATGGGCTCTTTCGCAAGTGGAATGACGTCTTTCGCCCAAGGCTCTGCGGACAAGTCCTCCAAATGCTCCATCCACGTCTCCATCTCTTGGAATCCGCCGTTGTTGAAAATATCAGGCGCATCATTAGCAGCGAACTTCGCTTTTAAAGCAGCAGAGTAATCGGCACCGCCGCCCACGGCTTGAATGTTCAGCTTAATGTTTGGATGCTCTTTCTCAAATTCTGCCTTCATACGCTGCATCGCATCCGCGATTTCCACTTTAAATTGGAATATGTTAACCGTCTTCGTGCTATTTCCGTTATTTGCTGTGCTCTCTTTAGAATCTTTCGATCCACATCCTGCTAACATGACCGAAACTGCTACAAGCATTAACAACGATAATTTTGCGAACTTCTTCATCCGTAAGCCCTCCCGTTCAACTGCTTATGGCAGCCGACTTCTTTGCACTACCATTTAGTAAACCAATAAAATGGCAACTCCGATAAATACAAATCTTATTTACAAACTTAGTATAACTGCTCTATTGAAAGCGATTACACCAACAGAATTGACCATTAAGGTGTAAATCATTGATCGGATTGTTTAATCAAAAGATTAATATGCTAAAAAATTAACAGCGTGTACGATCCAACCGTTTACCGACTTTGCACTCGTATCATCCTTTTACCGAACCAGCCGTAATCCCTTCAATGATGTACTTCTGCATCGCTAGGAAGAAGATAACAATCGGCAGGATACCCAGTGTCAATGCTGGCAACGCCAAATCCCATTGCTTCGTGTATTGCCCAAATAGTGCAAATGTCGCTATCGGAATTGTATGCAGCGCATCACTTTGCAGCATTAAGGATGGAAGCAAATAATCATTCCAGATCCAGAGGCTGTTCAAAATAATGACGGTGACGAGCATCGGCTTTAATAATGGAAATACGATTTTCCAGTAGACCGAATATGGCGTACAGCCATCTACAACTGCCGCCTCCTCTACCTCTAGCGGCACGGACTTAATAAATCCATGGAACAAGAAAATAGAAAGCGGAGCACCAAATCCAAGATAACAAATGATAAGCCCTGTGCGAGTGTTCGCCAAATCAAGCCAGCCCGTTACTTTCACGAGCGGAATCATCACAGATTGAAATGGAATGACCATTGCAGCCACAAAAATCATGAACAGTACTTTATTGAAACGGCTGTTATGTCGCACCATGCGGTACGCAGCCATCGAGCTTATCAGAGCAATGAGCAATATACTTACTACCGTTATGAACAAGGAGTTCATAAAAGCTTCAGGGAAATCTGTAATTTCCCATGCGCGCTTATAGTTGCCCCATTCGAACGTTGTCGGCCAGCTAGCCGCATTCGTCAGCAAGTCACCGAACGACTTTACCGAATTGACGAGTAGGAAATAGAACGGAACGAGAAACAGCAGCCCCATTAAAATCATGATGATTTCGACGATAAACGTTTTGCCCGAATAGTTTCTGCGCAGTTTTTTCATTACGCTTCAACCTCCTTGCTCTTCGTGATGCGTACTTGAATAAGCGTGATAAGCGCTACAATAACGAAGAAGATAAAGGCCTTCGCTGCACCTAAGCCGTAGCGGTTATTTTGGAACGCTTCCAAATAAATGTTGAGCGCTACCGACTCTGTAGACTTGAAAGGTCCACCTTTCGTAAGCGACAAGTTCAAATCAAACATTTTAAACGACCAAGAAATGGCAAGGAACAAACATACCGTAACCGCTGGCATAACGAGCGGCATAATGACCGTTCTCAATACCTGCATACGAGATGCACCATCAATCTCTGCCGCCTCCATGACATCTCGCGGTACGTTGGTTAATGCTGCAATGTAAATAACCATTAAATATCCAGCTGTTTGCCACACAAAAACGATAACGATACCCCAGAAACCTGTCTTTTCATCTCCTAACCACGGCAGATTAAAGAAGGACCAACCGGTTAATTCACCGAGAGTAGCGAATCCTTTTACAAAGATGAACTGCCAAATGAATCCGAGCAGCAGGCCTCCAATGACATTGGGCATAAAAAATATCGTTCGCAGTGCGTTTCGCATTTTAAGCGGCTTCGTAAGCACATAGGCAATAATAAAACCCATCACATTCGTAAGTACAACACCGACTGCCGTAAATGTAACCGTGAACCAAAACGCTGCAAAATAATCGGAATCGCTGCTGAAGATCGCTTTGAAGTTATCCAGCCCGATCCAAGTTACCGTTCCAGCTACACCATTCCAATCGGTGAACGAGTAGTACATTCCCATTAAGAATGGAATTCCAACGATAATCATAAAGAAGAAGGTTGCTGGTCCGACGAAGAACAATTGTTGACCTAGCTGTGACCAAGCTTTGCGTGACATCCGCTACACCCCTTTATTGTGAACTAGGACGATACGATCCAAATTTACCGTTGATCGTTTTCCTGCTTATCCTTTCAAATATCCTGTGATATTCTCATTATGAATGGATGGAGAATGAGACAACACCGATGGATATGAACGGATTGGTGTAAAATATTGACCGGGGGTTCGAACATGAGGTGGAACCGTATTCGCACAAAGCTGATCACGCTGCTGCTCATCGCCACGATCGTACCGACGATGTCAACGATGGTCATTACCTACATAAATAACTATCAATCTTTGCAAGAGCGTACATTGGAAGAGAACAAGAAGCTCATCTATCAAGGAAAGCACAATTTGCAAAATATGCTGCATGATTTGAATCAATCTTCCCTGTTCGTCTATACGAACTTTGAATTTTTTAAAATGCTAGAACGAGGCTATGATGATACGTATATGGAAGCGCAAGCTTATGCCGTCATGCAAAATATAGAATCTTCGATGCGCCACGTCCATCAGGTGTATATGTACCGCAATGAGGTGAAGCGAGCCATTCTAGTCGCCCAAAGCCTGCCTCACCGCAAATACGAGTCAGAACCGTATGAGCCTGCGGCCAACTATGCGAAGCAAGGGATTCAAATTCAGCCAACTTATAGGAGTGAGACCTATGGCTTTGCACCTTCTACCCAGTGGAAGCCAAGCGTTCCCGTCTTTACGCTGCACCGTCCCATTTACAAGGTGCCGTCTACGAAGCAATTAGGCATGCTTTCTATTGATGTGAAGCTGGAGGCTATATCAGAAATAACTGACCAGCTATATGAGAAAGACAAGGAACAACTTTATATTGTTGATCAAAATGGCATGGTGCTGTACACAGATGACGAGACGTTGCTCGGTAAGCCACTGCAAAAGCCATGGCTAAGCGATAACTTGCTAACAGCTGAATCGAAAGGCAACTTTGAACATGATAACGCTTTATTTGTCCATGAAAGTATAGACTCACCCATCGCCCAATGGACATTAGTAAAAGAAATGCCGAAAAAATACTTGCTTCAAAATACGAATCGGACCCTGATGTTTAATATGGCCCTGCTATCGATATCCACGCTTATTATTATCGGAGCTACCCTATGGATATCGATTCGAATGACGAAGCCGATTGCGCAGCTTATGCGCTATATGAATCAAATTCAAGCAGGCAAAATGAACGTCAATATCCAAGTGGACAGCCATGATGAAATCGGCATGATGTCCAAACGGTTCCGCGATATGATGAAGACGATTAACGACTTGATCGTTCAAGAATATAAGCTGGAGCTTGCGAATAAAACGAATCAGCTCAAAGCTTTGCAAGCGCAAATCAATCCGCATTTTATGAACAACGCCTTGCAATCAATCGGTACATTAGCACTGAAGCATGATGCGCCGCACATCTACTCTCTTCTGTCAGCGGTAGCGAAGATGATGCGTTACAGCATGTATAATGACGAAAGTACGGCCTCTTTACGTGAAGAAGTCGAGCATGTAAAAGCCTACTTACAGCTGCAAGGACAACGATTTGAGCATGCATTTGAAGTAGACATGGCTATTGATCCGTCCACGCTCTCAGTCATCGTACCGAAGATGACGTTGCAGCCAATCGTCGAAAACTATTTCAAACATGGTCTCGATCGTACGGTCCAAGGTGGACTGCTGCGAATAACAAGCAGATGGCATACTTCTGATACATTAGAAATTAGCGTGCAAGATAATGGCTTCGGCATTGCACCAGAAAAGCTCATGCTTCTTAATGAGAAGCTGCAAGCAGCAGGCGCACCTGTACCAACGAAACGAAGCACCATTATGTACGAGCCGAATCATCTACTCTCTAGCCAAGAAGAAGAGAAGTCTTTATATATGGATGGCGATGCTTCATCCGAAGAAAGCGTAAGCGGTATCGGTCTTGTTAACGTAATGACAAGGCTCCAGCTCTTTAATCGCTACCCTGCATCCATGCAGTTGGAGGCTGTCATTCCGCACGGAACAAGCGTAAAGATCTTATTGAAAGTGGGACGAGAAACGGCATGAAGGTACTGATCGTTGATGACGAAACACATGTAAGAGCTGCGATTCGCCTGCTCGTCGATTGGCAGAAGCACGGTATTGAACAAGTTGATGAAGCCGCTGATGGGGAACAGGCCATTGCCTATATAGAGCAGCACAAACCGCAAATTGTTATGACCGATATGATGATGCCAAATGTGAACGGCATGAAGCTGATGGAGTGGATTAACGAGCATAGTCCTACTACCAAACTAATAGCGATTAGTGGACATGGCGACTTCAACTTGGTGCGCCACACGCTCCAGCACGGGGGAATCGATTATTTATTGAAACCGATCGAACCAGATGGCGTTAATGAAGCAATCGGAAGAGCTGTAGAGGCATGGAATAAGGAAGAAGCAGAGCGCAGCAAGCGCAATCAGCAGCAAATTCAAATGAATGAATTCAAACCGGTCGTCAGCGAGAAACTATGGTCAAGCTTAATTGATGACCCTAGCGCTCATGCACAACTGTCTACGGTACGCCGTATTCAGCAGAGCTTTGAACTGCCCTTCGACATTGAGCATATCCGCTTAGCTCTTGTGTATGTAGACGCAGATGACGAAGCTTTCAAACATCGCTTCCGGCATCATCGCGACCTGCTGTATTTCTCACTCGTCAACATTATGTCTGAGTATGTAAATGACAGCTGCCAGCGCGGCGTTGTGTTTCGCCGCTGGAACTCCCCTGGTGAGATCGCAATCGTGCTATGGAAGCAAACAGAAGTACTGGACATATTGCTGCAAGATATAAACGAAGCGTTATACAGGACTTTGCATCGCAGACTGCATTTTGGATGCAGCGGCGTTCGGCATTTCCCAGCAGGGATGGCGCAATGTTATGACGAAGCGAAGCAAGCATTGCTTGAGCGCAATTTGCTGCTTGGGGACCGTTATCTTCATAGCGTCCCAGCAACAGCTTCCACCATTGCAACTGCTGGAAGTGGAACGATACCTGCAAGCAGCTCACACGTTGGTATTGCGACCAGCGCACTAGGAGCAGCAGACTCAGCAGTTGCGTCTATATCCGGGCATGTTGCAGAGAGCGTGAAGTCAATTCGCTTATCCGCCTACGAAGAGAGCTGGAAGCTAGCCGTGCTTAGCGGCAGTGCCGCTCAAATGACGGAGGCCGTGCAGCCTTTTATGGAAGCAGTGCGGGCTTCGGGATATTTAACCCCGAAGCTGCTTCATGCCAGTTATCGCGAATGGGAAACAATTCGCGCCAATATTGCTCATGAAGCAGTTGGTGAAGCCGCAGAACAGCTGCTGCGACAATATCCGTCGCAGACGGCGCAAGCGCATGCTTCACCGCATATCGCAGAGCCATTTTCGCTGGATGCATGGCAGCGCTTATGGCTGCAAGAGCTAACGCTGTTGGCCGATGCCTGCTATATGCAGCAGGGCCAAGAGCAGCACATCATCTTCGACATCGCTAAATATGTCGAGCAGCATTACCAGCAGGACATTTCGCTGCAAGAGATGGCGCAGCGTTTCTTTGTAAGCCGCGAATATATTTCGCGTAAGTTCAAGCAGCAATTCGGTATTAACTTGTCTGACTATCTCGCAGCGATACGCACGAAGAAAGCGAAGCTGCTGCTTATGAACCCGCATCTACGCATTTCACAAGTTGCGGCTATGGTAGGTATTCCAGATGAGAAATATTTTAGCAAAGTATTCAAGAAACAAGTTGGTGTCTCGCCTAATGAATATCGAAAAACTCAGCAGCTATAAGGCCTCACAGATGAAAATAAACGTGAGCTGTGCTAAAATACTATAATTGTGCATTCAGTACGAGCTCTTTTTAGAGTAAAGGATCTGAATGCTCACAATTCGTATCGGCAGTCATCACTAGGGAGGTTTACTCAAACACCATGCTTATTATTGGTATCGCCGGCGGCACCGGCTCAGGCAAGACAACTGTAGCAAGATCCGTCATTGATCGTCTTGGTTCAGACAAAGTGACATTTATATCGCAGGATAACTATTACAAGGACCACTCTAACCTCAGCATGTCAGAACGCAAGCAGATCAACTTCGATCACCCATTCGTTTTTGACAACGAGGTATTAATTGAGAACTTGAATGTGTTGAAGTCAGGCCAAGTTGCTTATGCACCTGTTTATGACTTTACGACACACTCCCGCAAAACGGACGAGACTGTCGCACTTAAGCCGAACAATATCGTCATCATTGAGGGCCTCCACGTATTGTCCGACGAGAACTTGCGTCAACTGCTCGATATTAAAGTATTCGTTGATACAGACCCGGATGTTCGCATTCTTCGCCGCGTATTGCGTGATATTGAGGAGCGCGGTCGTACGATCCAGTCCATTCATCAGCAATACTTGCGCTCGGTTAAACCGATGCACGAGGCATTTATCGAACCATCTAAAAAATATGCTGATATCATTATCCCAGAAGGCGGGGAAAATGAAGTCGGCATTCAATTGCTGTCTATTTTGACTGAGAAATATTTGACGAGCGACTGGTCATCAAGATAATTGAGACTTTAGCTTTTCTATATAAAGACAAGCATATCTTTTAAGCAATCGCGATAACACGCGGTTGCTTTTTTGTTGATTTCTTAGGTCGTTGATTTAATTAAAAATTTTTAGGGGATATTAGCCTTGGTATCATTAGAGGAAAAGGAAGTGAATATGGAGTGAAATCGAAGCAGAGGCACACGCGAGTATGGCGGTCATCTCGCGTGTAAAGTGCACTCTGTACGACGGAATCAACCTATATAAGGTGTGTTGATTCTCGAATTTGTAATGGACAATCTTCTCAGTAAATCCTTGATCTTATCTCATCACACATGAGCGAGCCGACTTATTCGTCGCCCTCTACGTTGTGATATACCTGCTGCACATCATCCAAATTCTCCAATGCATCGATCAACTTCTCGAATTGCGGCTGAGCATCAGCATCAATTTCAACAAAGTTTTGCGGCAGCATCGTCAATTCCGCTACGCTAAATTCTGTAACGCCAGCAGCTTTGCACGCCTCTTGCACCGCATGGAATTGATCGGGCTCCGCATAAATAATGACAGCATCATCTTCTTCAAGAATGTCACGAACATCAAGGTCAGCATTCATAAGCAGTTCCAATACTTCGTCCGCTGTTTTGCCTTCAAAGCCGATAACCGCTGTTTGGTCAAACATATAGCTTACAGATCCGCTAACACCAAGGTTGCCGCCATTTTTGTTAAATGCAGCACGCACCTCAGATGCGGTACGATTCACGTTATTCGTCAATGCGTCTACGATAATCATCGAACCATTCGGCCCAAATCCTTCATAGCGAAGCTCCTCATAGTTCTCATCAGAGCCGCCTTTCGCTTTCTCAACAGCACGGTCAATGATCGCTTTTGGTACGTTGTATGTTTTGGCACGCTCGATAACGAACTTCAACGCCTGATTGGATTCAGGATTTGGTTCCCCTTGCTTCGCGACCACGTAAATTTCTCGACCGAACCTAGCATAGATACGACTCGTATTCGTATCTTTAGATGCCTTCTTCTCTTTAATATTGTTCCATTTACGACCCATACTAATCTCGCTCTCTTTCCACATTTAAATGTGCACAGTCACCCCAATTATATCGCTTAACGTAGATCTCGGCAAATTGGAGCCTATCTTATTTTACCAGCAACAATCTCTTTAGCCCTTGGAAAATTACTGTATACATAAAGGTACCTATATGTGGTCATTTTTCATATGCGTTTTTCCCTTGCTAGGTTCAAGCCCTGCTCCCTTATTGGATACCTGAATATAGTGATAGCAAAAGCATGTCATTACGCCCGCTGTTCAAAATGATTATCGCGCAACTATGGCTGACAAAAGGTGGTTGTCATGAAAATTTTATTTCTAGAACGCGGAAAGCTATGGTCGTATGGCTTACCCGACGGTCTTAGAGATCTTGGACATGAAGTACGCACATCAGGCCCCATTACAAGGCAATCTCTATCTGCTCTGTTGACCACCTACAAACCAGAACTCCTCATTAATGTTGGCTGGGGTCTTGACCATACACCAAAAAACGAACGCATGATGCGAGAGTTAGCGACATCATTCAAAATACCTTTGATTTACTGGTCTACCGAGGACCCCAATTTCACAAAAGTGTTCACGCTGCCTTTATTAAGCAGATTGAAGCCCGACTTCGTATTTACCATTTCACCTCAAACCGTCGACGTGTTCCGTAAAAAGGGCTATGCAGCAGCCCATATGGATTTCGGCTTCCATCCTAACGTACATCGAAGACTACAGCTCCTTCGCAAATATAAAGCAGACTTTGCTGTAGTCGCCAACGCTTATCCAGATGTACTGCTCAAATACCCCAAATTATATCGTCGCACATCCCTAAACATCCTTATAAAACCGCTCCTTAAAAGTGGTGCCAAAATTGACTTCTATGGGCGCAACTGGGCACGGATGAAACCGTATCTTGGCAAAGCGATTCCGAAAAAATTCCTCAAAGGCCCAATTCCCTACAAAGATACAAATAAAGTGTACAGCTCAGCAAAAATTATATTAGGATTGCAAAATTATACGGACATGGTCACACAGCGCACCTATGAAGCAATCGGCTCGGGTGGATTTCTATTAACAAACAGCACCACAGCTACGAGACAACTGTTGAAGTCAGGCCGTGATGCCGCCTTATCCTCTTCCCCGGCGGAAACTTTGAAGCTTGCCCGCTACTATTTGGCAAATGCACATGCCCGTGAACAAGTAAAGCGAAATGGACGGCAGACAATATCCAAGCATAACTATACGAATCGAGCACGCTACATGCTTTCCATTTTAAAAAAACACGGAGTCATTTAACTTCTTCTCAACGTAGACAAGACAAGGAGGATGATAAGATGAAGGTATTATTTCTAGAAAATCATCCGATGTGGATTCATGGTCTGCCGAACGGCTTCCGTGACTTAGGACACAACGTAAAAATTTCGGGCGTGCTGACAAAAAACAAAATCCCTTATTTGCTTCGCACCTTTCGCCCTGACCTTATTGTTAGCCTAGGATGGACAGCCGAGCACAGTGCAATAAAGCGAAAATGGGTACATCAATATGTTAAAAAATCAGGAGTCCCGCATGTTTTCTGGGCGACGGAAGATCCGACCCATCACCATACCTTTTCAGCTCCCTATGTAAGCGCAGTTCGGCCGAACTTTGTATTTACGATTAGTGCTGAAAAAGTGCGCGACTATATCCATATGGGAATTCCTGCGGCGCACATGGACTTCGGCTTTCATCACAGCGTTCACCAGCGTGGAAAAATCGAGACAAAATATAAAAGCAGCATCGCAGTTGTCGCAAACGGTTATTCAAAAATATTGAAGCAGTACCCTGATCATTATCGAATCCATTCCTTGCAGCATTTAATCGTACCTCTTCTGCAAGATGGAACAAAAATTGATTTTTGGGGAAGACATTGGAGTCAAATGAAGCCCATTCTCGGCATTCAAGTGCCCACTGCCTGGATTCACGGCTATTTGCACTATACAGAAGCACGAAAAGTATACAGCTCTGCTGACATGATTATCGGCCCACAAAATCACCTAGCTCAAGTTACGCAGCGAACATACGAAATTCTTGGTTCCGGAGGATTTTTAATAACGAGCGATACGCCAGAAATTCGTCGCTTATTTATGCCCGGTAGAGATCTCGTTGTATCCAGCTCCCCTTTCGAGACACGACAGCTAATCCATTATTATTCAAATCGTCCTAACGAACGCGAGCAAATCCGCCAGCAAGGTATGCATGCTGTACAGCAGCATAGCTACAAAGAGCGTGCCCGTTATATGCTCAATCAATTGAAATTTCATAACATTATTTAACCTTTTACATGAAAAACTAGTGTAAAATAGGAATTTGCAGTGCATTTTCTTGTTTATCTTGTAGAACAACGGGGTAAGGGTATAAGCGGGCTATCTAGCTTTCACTGGATAGCCTTTTATTGTGTTCACTTCAGTAGAAAGTCCATGAGCGAGAACTCCGGTACATTTTCTTATGAACAGTAGACTCAGTTGCTAATTGTTTAGAAATCGTTCAGTAGAAGCAATTATAATCAAAAGAGATTTTCGATCTCTTCGTTAACTATACATTTTCCAGCAACAACAGCCGATAAAGTACGTTAACTACAAACATGAAAATGAAAGAAAGGAAGTGAAACTATTTCAAAGTATTATCAAATCAAGAAGTCTGTCTTGACGTTAACAGCTCTGATGCTCTTACTTAGCGGACTCCTCCTAATCATTTATCCAAAATGGAATACCTATATGGAAGAACGACGAGAACTACAGCTGCTGACGGAATGGGATGCGTATTTGAAAGAACAGCCCCAAGCAGGACAATCTGTTAATGCTTCGCAGACCACATCCACGACTACAACCAAAGTAGCTATGGAGCCAAAGCTACTAGATGGAATTCCTGTGCACGGCACGATTGCCATCGATAAGATCGACCTACGCGAACCGATCGTAGAAGGCGCTACCCCACAATCATTAAAAGTAGGCAGCGGAAGCGTTGTGCCTGGCAGGGCGCCTGGCGAGTTAGGAAATTACGTCTTGGCAAGCCATCGCAGCTTGAAGTTCGGACGGCATTATAATCGATTGGATGAACTTGCAATTGGAGATTCCATTCAAGTCGAGACCGCCGATCGAACGTTCACCTATACGGTTCGTTCCAAAAGCATTGTCACTCCAGAGGATTTGTCTGTGCTAGACCAAAATACACACGAACGCGAATTAACACTCATTACGTGTGATCCGATTGATACAGCCACCCACAGACTGATCGTAAAAGCATTTATGGAAGAAGAAACTAATTCGACAAAAATCGATTAAATTTGACAAACCCATATCCATCCGATCACAATAGAAATCCGTTATAGTTATTGATCAACTGGAAAAACCACTGATCAATTTCATATAAAATACTACACAAGAAAAGGAGAGAATCTATGCATAGGCACAACACTAGAACGTTTTTCTGTGGCCTACTGGTCATCTCAATTCTGGTGAATCTTGTGCTGCCTCCTTCACTAGTTGTTGCAAACTCAGGACAGGGTACTTCCCTATTCCCAACAAACAGTCATTCTAATCAATCGGTTTCGAATGCAACCTACGGCAACCATACTAGTGTCACAGGCAGTACCTATGGTGTTATTTCTACGAACATCATCACCTCAGTAACCATCACCGATGAGAACGGGAATAATATTACCCAAGTCAGACCTAACCTAGATGAAAAAGTACAGGTCGATCTAACTTGGAAGCTCCCTGCTGGTCATCCATACGGGAATGGTTCCACCTTTACGTTCCAACTTCCAGACAAGTTCAAAGTAGATCGTAAATTAGAAGGTCAATTGGACGGTAACGTCGGAACGTATGTCGTAACACCTGAAGGAAAAGTAACCTTCACCTTTAACGACCTCATTAAAGGCGGTCAGGAGATAGAAGGTGACTTCTTTGTATGGAGATATTTCAACAAAGACAAGTTTACAGGTGGGACGCATCAGAATATTGAATTTGTATTCGAAGCGGATTCCATCATTATCCCCGTTCATTTCAAAGGTAAAGACAATGGGGATATGAACAAGCAAGGAAAAGGCAACAAAGGTATGAACGCCAGCGAGATAAACTGGATCGTCGATATTAACACTGGCGAGCAAAAGATCGATCAAGCTGTATTTGCAGATAAGCTGCCTGCCGGCCTTACGATCGACCTCAGTTCCATTCGCTTGTACAAAGTGGATGTTAAGCTGGACGGTACGCTCACTCCTGAGACAAATCCGATTCCAGGCATTACGCCACAGCAAACGGCAGATGGTTTCGAACTACAATTAGGCGATATACATAATGCTTACCGCGTAACGTATACAACGAAAATTGACGGAACGGTAGATGCCTCTTATAAAAATCAGGCAACGGTTACGGGCACAAATCTGAGTAAGTCGCTAGTGGGAACATCAACTGTAGAGGTAAAGTACAGCAAGCCACTCGGCAAAACAAAGGTAAAATACGATCGCGATACGCAATCGGTTAATTGGTCCATCCAATATAACTACAATGAGCAGCGTATCGGCCAAGCGAAAGCCTATATCGAAGATCATTTTGACAAGACGAAGATGAAGCGAACAGGCGATGTAGTCGTTACGCAGATGATCATTGATGACAATGGCAAAGCGACACAAGTTGGCGCTCCGCTCGTCGCAGGGACGGACTACGTCGTCGATGACACAGTTAGTCACGGCTTCACTGTGAAATTCCTTAAAGACATTGAGCATGCCTATGAAATCAAGTACAAGACAGAGGCAATCCATCGTGTACACCAAGATGTAAACATTACGAACAAGGTTGTAATTCCCGACAATAATGACAACATTACGGCGGGAGAAACGCTCACTCAAGCCATCTTCCATAAATCTGCGGTAGGCACTAACTATGCGGACAAAACGATTGAGTGGCAGCTTCAGGTGAACTTTGATGAAAAAACGATGGATAAAGTGGTCATTACAGACCGCTTCCCTAATCAAGAGTTGACGTTCATTGAGAGTAGCCTAGTCGATAGCTTGACTGCATCAGGCTTTACGAAAAATAAAGATTATACTATCGCACCTAACGCGCAGTATTCAGAAGGATTTACCCTTACTTTCCTTAAACAGATTGATAAGAAACTTACAATCAAATATAAGACAAAGTTTGATCCGACTGCCAACAAGTTGCGATACTCGAACAAAGCTACCTTGAGTTGGGAAGAAAACGGCGCTTCACAGCCTTCCATTACGAAAACGGCTACCGTTACACCTGACAGCTATACACAGGATAACGGAAACAAGACAGGCGTTTATGATGCAACAACCAAAGAAATTACGTGGACGATTGATATTAACTACAATCTCCACACGGTTAACGATCCTGTTCTTCGCGACTTCTATAAAGGCAAGCAAACGTTCTTGCAGGATTCTTTCAAAGTGCAGCACCTAACACTGTCCGGTAATCAAAATACGGTTACACCGGGAGCACTCGTGCCTCCTTCCGAATATTCGTTTGATGGCACGGTGACAAATGCAGCTGGTGATAAAGGCTTTGAACTGCGATTCAATCAGCCGATTCATTCTGCTTACCGTATTACGTATAAGACAAGCCTTAAAGGGCTTGCTGTTGAAGGTTCATACAGTAACCAGGCTACCTTGCATGATGGGTCCAACCCAACAAAAAATTTATTTGAAAAAACAGCTATAGTTACACCGAAGCACCAAAAAGAATATGTGTTCAAAAACGGCCAGCAGGGCAAAGATGCTAAGTCTGAGTTCGCTTACTGGCAAGTGCATATTAACCGCAGCCAATCGTATATTACGGCAGGCTCCACGTTGACAGATACGTTGTCAACAAATCAGATTTTACTACCCGACAGCGTGAAACTTTATCATTATAAAGTAGATAGCAACGGAAACGTAACTAAAGGAAGTGCCGTTAATCTTGCTGATTACACACTAGATGTAAAAGACAATACGCTGTCACTTACGTTCAACAAAGATATGGAAACTGCTTATTTGCTCGAATATACCTCCTTTATTAATGCAGGTGATAAAGAGGAAATTAAAAATAACGTTTCCTTTAAGGGACAATCTACAGGAACCGTTAATGAGGACAAAAATGAAAATATAACGGTTGAATTTTCCGGAGCTGGCGGCGGCGGTACCATTGTTCAAAAAGGAAATATCAAAATCCTTAAAGAAGACAAAATTACGAAGCAACCACTAGCCGGTGCTAAGTTCGGTCTCTATGATAAGAGCGGCAGCATGCTGCTGCAAGAAGTCGTAACCGACGCAAATGGCGAAGCTACTTTTACCAACTTTAAATACAACGAGTATATCATTAAAGAGTTAGAAGCTCCGGCTGGCTATATATTAAATCCACAATATACGGGCACAGGAAAGAGCGTTCAAGTAAACCAAGCATTGGTACCAGTTACAGTGCCGAACACGAAAGATGAGTGGGGAGTTGAGTTGACGAAAGTTGATGCCGATGCACCTGCGAAGCTTCTAGATGGCGCCGTGTTCAAACTTCAAGCAGACGATGGCAGCGGCAGCTATCAAGATGTAGCTGGCCATACGAATTTGAAAACAGTTAAAGGTAAGATTGACGTAAAAGGCTTAAAGCCAGGCAACTATCAACTCATTGAAGTTGCGGCACCAACAGGCTATAAGCTTGATAACACACCAATCAAGTTTACCATTGACTCCAATCAACAAAAATCTAAGACATTAACAGCTAGAAATAAGCAGATCAGAGGCTCTGTTGAATTGACGAAAGTCGATGCGAGCGATACTAGCAAGACACTTGCTGGTGCTGTATTCCAGCTGCAAGATCGTACTGGTAAGGCGCTGCGCAGTGGATTGACGACTGCTCAATCTGGGAGACTCCCTATAGGCAATCTTCCTGTAGGAAGCTATCAGTTAGTAGAAACGAAAGCGCCAACTGGATATGTTCTGGATCCAACACCATTGAAATTCAATATTGTGGATGAACAGATGCTAACGTTCACTATCGAAAATAACAAGTCTCCAGGTTCCTTGAAATTAATCAAGATCGAGACTGGTAAACCAACGGTCACACTTGCAGGCGCTCAGTTCAGATTGCTAGATGAGCACCAACAACCAGTTACCGATAAGGCTGGTAAGCCGCTTCCGTTACTAACGACGGGCACGAATGGGCAGCTGACAATTCCTGCTCTACAACCAGGTAAGTACTTTGCTGAAGAAGTGGTAGCTCCAACAGGCTATCTCATCGAACAAAACTTGACTGAGTTCCATGTTGTGAGTGACAAGGAGACGGTGGTCACCATAGAAAATATGCGTGAACCACTCCCAGGTTCCCTGAAGCTCATCAAGTTCGAAACGGGCAAACCATCCGTTACACTTGCAGGCGCTCAGTTCAGATTGCTGGATGAGCATCAACAGCCAGTTACCGACAAGGCTGGCAAGCCGCTTCCACTTATGACAACGGGTACTAACGGAGAACTAACGGTTCCTGCCCTGAAGCAAGGTAAGTATTTTGTGGAAGAAGTAAAAGCACCAGATGGCTATCTTATTGAGCAGAAGTTAACAAAATTCGTTATCATTAGCGAGAAAGAAACAGTTCTCAACATTGAGAACAAGCCTGAGCCGCTTCCAGGTTCCTTGAAACTCATTAAGATTGAAACGGGCAAGCCAACGGTTACACTCGCGGACGCTCAGTTCAGAATTTTGGATGAGAATCAGCAGCCAGTTATTGATAAGGCTGGGCAGCCGCTTGCGTTGATGACAACCGATGCTGATGGAGTAATCAAGGTTCCTGCTCTGAAGCCTGGCAAGTATTTTGCTGAAGAAGTAATTGCGCCTAAAGGCTATCTCATCGAGAACAAATTAACCGAGTTCACGATCGTAAGTGAAAAAGAAACTGTTGTAACGGTAGAGAATAAGTTCGAACCGCTTGCAGGTTCGTTGAAGCTCATCAAGATAGAGTCAGGCAAACCGATGGTTACACTGGCAGATGCACAATTCAGATTACTGGATGCGAATCAACAGCCAGTAACAGACCAAGCTGGTCAGCCGCTCGCATTCATGTCTACAGACAAGAACGGGCAATTGCTCATTCCGACGCTTAAGCCTGGGAAATATTTTATTGAAGAGGTTAAAGCACCAGAAGGCTATCTCATTGAGCAGAAACTTACGGAATTCACAATTGTTTCTGAACAAGAAACAATTGTGACGGTGGAGAACAAACGCAAACCTGTTCCACCACAGCCGCCAATCATTATCCCACCAGTAGATGGTGGTGAAGAGACACCAGAACAACCAGATGGTGGCACAGACAACGATAAGGACAATCCTTCTGATGGTGGTTCGGATAACGGTACTGACAATCCTTCTGACGGTGGTTCAGATAACGGCACTGACAATCCTTCTGACGGTGGTTCAGATAACGGCACTGACAACCCTTCTGACGGTGGTTCAGATAACGGCACTGACAATCCTTCTGACGGTGGTTCAGACAACAGTACTGACAACCCTTCTGACGGTGGTTCAGACAACAGTACTGACAACCCTTCTGACGGTGGTTCGAGTAAAAACGAAACACCTGACAAGACGAAAGATAAATCTTCTAACCATGTACTACCTAAGACAGGAGAAGAAAGCTCCCTGCCTATGCAGCTAGCAGGCTTCGTATTGATGCTGCTCGGTGCTGCATTGCTAGTAACACGCAAGAAATGGCTGAAATCATAATATTCATTCCATAACACAACCGCCTGCTACTACACAGCAGGCGGTTGTTCTTTATTTTGTAACTAAAATAGCATAAGATTTCAAGTTTCCATATGTAGTGCGTGATTTCTCGAAGTAAAAAAGTATGAAGTCAGCTCACAGGCAGTGCTCAATTCATACTCATCCTACAATTGCTTACTGCGATCACGGTATGCCTTATTTTTCGCACGATTGCCGCAGGCCTTCATCGTGCACCATCTCCCCGTTCCCGGACGTGAATGGTCTACAAATACCCACTGGCAGTCCGGAGCCGAACATACTCGAATTCGATGCCACATCTGCTTTCTTTTTAGCTCAAAAATAAGCCCGACTAATCTCGCTACCCCATTCATTCCATCATGGTGAGCAGGATGCAGCTGTGCAGAATCCTTACAGAAACGAATCGTAAACGCAAATTGGTGCATCAGCTCATTCACAGCTTCCCATCCATCCCCTGCCTGGTCGAACTCATTGTTTACGATCATTTTTCTAGCTTTCATTCTCAATTCCAATGCCCGCTCCAGCACTTGCTCCGTCACTTCATCCTGTTCACCAATCAGTTGATGCTCAAGCAACCAAGCATATAAGTGCTGTGAATGCTGCAAATGTTCTACTCCAACATCCCCTTCAAAGCGCGTCCTTCTATCGTATGTATTAAAAAAATCCGCGAGAAGCTCAAGTTCCTTATACGCTGTATTCATCGTCAACACCTCTATTGACTAGCCCAACATTAACCAATAAAATAGTTTTAACGGTTAATTAACCAGTAAATTAATTTAAACGGTCATATAATAACATGTAAATGAATGAACGATTTCCAACATGCCGCCCACAACTAGAAGCATCTCCTCATCTTAATGGCAGCAATTACACAAGCAGATCTTACGAATCTATGTAACAAAAGTTTATCAGAGTACTCCCGATTATCACAGCGTTCAACCTAATTTTCAGTTTCATATGTCTATGTATTTTAATTTCAGAAATATCAGATTTTCTTATCATCATTTACAACCTCATATGGACAAGGAGTGTCATCTATGAACGGTACACCTTTTACGGTAAACATCGATCGCAAAGAAATTGACGACCTTTATCAACGCCTAGATCTAACTCGGTGGCCAGATGAAATCTCTAACTCTCAGTGGGAATACGGCACTCCATTAAATTGGGTAAAAGAAATGGTCAGCTGTTGGAGACATGAGTTCGACTGGCGTAAAGTGGAATCCAAAATCAACTCGCATCCTAATTTCAAAATGACAATTGATGGGCTTGAAATACACTATGTCCATGTTCGCGGAAACGGTCGTAATCCGATGCCGATCTTGCTTCCTCATGGTTGGCCAAGCACCTTTTACGAAATGCTAGATCTTATCCCTTACCTGACTAATCCTGAACGGTATGGCGGCAATCCCGAGAATTCCTTTGATGTGGTAATCCCTTCCATTCCAGGGCATGGATTCTCAGACATTCCTGTATCATCTGGGTTTGAGGATCGGCAGGCAGCAGATATCCTTGTAAAGTTAATGCACGGATTGGGCTACCATAAGTTTGCTGCCCATGGCTATGATCTTGGAGCGAGCATTCTAGGTTTACTTTGCTTGGACTATCCTGAATACGTAATCGGCTATCACACTACTTCCCCAGGCAATCCAAGCCCTTACATAGCAAAGGATACCGCTCTATCTGAGGCGGAGCAAAAATACCTTGATTGCTGTAAGCAGTGGTATAACGAAGAAGGCGGTTATGCGCATATACTTGGCACAAAGCCACAGACATTAGCCTACTCGCTCCATGACTCCCCTGTGGGGCTCGCTGCATTTATTTTAGAGAAATGGTACTTGTGGACAGGGCCACAAAACGCAAATCTAGAGCAACATATTAATAAAGAAAGCTTACTGGCAAATGTGTCTTTGTATTGGTTCACCCAAACGATGAATGCATCCAACCGCTTTTATTTTGAAGGCAAGCATACGAAATGGCCAGACGAGCATGACATTTCTCAAGTACCACTTGGTGTTGCTCTAACCGCAACACAAGCACATGAACGTCCTCCAAAAGAATACGTGGAGCGAATGTTTCCTAACATTTTGAGTTGGGAGGAGCTGCATACAGGAGGACATTTCGTAGCCGCTGAGCAGCCAAGAATGCTTGCGGAGAAAATACGAACGTTTTTTAGCAAATTAAGATAGATGGACGATACCATTCACAACTATGATAACCAACACACATCAATAAACATTTGCAGTAACCTAAGAACAGTCCAAACACAGCATTTAAATCAACACGCCAGTTTCTGCTGTGTTTGGTTTGTTCTGAATGCCGAACTTAACCGGTCTAGATACTAGCTCCAACCAACCTTCACGATGAAATCCGCACCAAATTATGCTGAAGCACGGTGTCTCCTGCCTGTGGGGCAAAGGTAACTTTCGTAACGCCTGTTACGTTGGAAATCAAATCACGCGCATCTGACTGTGTGATACGAACCTCGTACTTAAATTTTACCTTTGATACATCCGCGTACACATATATCGATTTATTAGGTCCAACTCTAATCCTGCAAGTTCTCAAACTATACGGAACTAACTTTAACGGAACAGGATTTCCGTCCGACCAATCAAACACTTGAACTGTAACGCTTCGACTATGACGATTATTTACGTTCACCACATCTACCAAAGCATAGTTCGTCCTTGGTGCCTTACGTAAAATGCCAGTTGAATATTTCACCATGCCTACCTCTCCTTTCCCACTTCTACAGTAGATGAACGGATTAAGGTAAAGTTATGGATAATTGCCTGTATTTCAGAAAATAAAAAGCCTTCAAATACGCCGCCATGACGTACTTGAAGGTACATAGACTATAAGCAACTTAACGATACCCATACCTAGAACTAACGGTTGGGATAACTACACTTCCTTGATCCAATATGCGCAATAACTACATCTTCGTTATCCGTTTCGGTACGCTCCTCCCTCAATGGAAGCGTTCGAAGCAACTCATATTCCAAAATAACGACTTCATCCATGAGGTAAGCTGAAGTGTAGCTAAATGGTCGTCTTGCTTTATTCAAAGCATCGATCATCCCTCTCGATGTTCGAATTCCGATACCATGCCCAAAATACAAATTGTCAGCAAGCACAACCACATTTTCTCCTTGCCATTCCGGTGTTTCAGGATCATAGTCCGGATTTTTAAAATATTGGACGTCGCCAGGGTAAACCTCTAGACCACTTTCTATTTTCCGCAACGGCAAATCCCTGTCATAATGCCAGCCATATAAAATGATATCCTGAAAATGCCTATTAAAGGTTTGCTTCGGAAGTATATCTAATATGCCTTTATATAACACCATCACGATAGCCATCGAACATTCGAATGCATATCGTTTGCCATTTCGGAAAATATCGTTAATTCCATCAGAAGGCAGTACATCGCTCCGCAGTTGGAACCCCCCATTTTCCATACGAGTCCAAAATTGCTCATTGCATCGCGATTTATCGAAGTCAGCAAAGTCTGCGCCACTAGCATCAAGGGCTTTGGCCGCTTCCACAATACTAGCTCTTGTCTTTAGTTCAAAATGGAGAGCGCCAAGGGAATCGTAACGATAAACGACAGGGCTGTTTTGTTTCTTGTTCAATATACTTCTTTCTAAGAAAGATAAAGGTAGCATATTGATTTGTTCAGCACTAACACCATGAATCAGAATCATCGTTATCCCCCATGATTTTTGATTTAGGCTATTGTATGTGTCTGTTGTGAAGTTGGTGCAACGATTCAAGCATTACACCGTATCGGAGACCGTGAATGGAATACTTTGTTGATGGGAGATGAGAAATGAGCAAATAAAAAAGCCCTGAACCGAAGTTCAGAGCTTTTTCATCTTTAAAAATTAAAGTTTAACAACGTTCTCAGCTTGTGGACCACGGTTGCCTTGTACGATGTTGAACTCTACGCGTTGACCTTCGTCCAAAGACTTGAAGCCGTCGCCTGTGATTGCGCTGAAGTGTACGAATACATCGTTTCCGCCTTCAACTTCGATGAAACCGAAACCTTTTTCTGCGTTAAACCATTTTACGATACCTTGTTCCATTGATAAGTACCACCTTTAATTAAATGTTATATGACATTCTTATTCTTTATGCAAAAAATAAAAATCCACATACTGTACAAGGTTATTAAAGTATCAATAGCCCTCTACGTTATGTGAATTCGTTTGGGTCTCTATATCATTATTCTTATCATAACACATCTCCACGAAAATAGATATTGGAATTAAATAAAAGACCACAAAATCGTAAAATTTTATGTTCTTAGCCTGTTCAAGTTTAACGAAACTTAACAATCAGACTGTAATGTTGCAAGTACATAATATTACAAGGAGGACGAATATGCAAGATGCTTTCTTATTGGGCCCATTTATTATTAAGTATTCGTATATCGTTTTTGCCCTTTCTGCACTAGCTGCTTACACCGCCATGAAATATTGGTTGAAAGACATGAATGAAGTAAGTACTCCCATTCTAGATGATATTACTAACGTTTCATTTTGGAGTTTATTCCTATGGAAATTCAGTGTGGTTATTTTTAACCCCATTCAAGTTTTCAAGAACCCTTACTACCTGCTTTATTTTAACGGAGGCGAACGCGGAATATGGCTGGCAGCTATCGTGGCCCTTATCTTCCTCAGCTTTAAATCGAAAAAACGAGAAATTTCAGGTTGGGTCTATATCGCAACAGTAACGACTGGCTTATTAACCTACAAACTGATGGATGCTCTGTTCCAGCTCTTGTTCAGCAGCACGACACAATCGATAATGTCGGATCTCGTTCCTTTCGTTATATCGTTCACACTACTCATTTGGCTGTACATCAGAAAAGAGAACTTTAGACAACCCTTTGAAATGTATCAGCTTATAGTTTGGTTCAGTATCGGCCAAATACTCAGTGCCTTTCTACAAGATTATCGGGCAGCCGTGTTTATGGGATTATCCATAGAACAGCTTATTTTTTTCGTTCTTGTACTGAGCTGCTTATTTTTGCAAAACTTCAAAAGGAAGAGCGACTTTCATGTTTCTAAGTAGCACCGCTCTTTCGTCACAGGATTATTTAGCTGGAGGATATATAAATGAATGATATCTCAATTTTATTTGCTGTAGCAGCGGGCATGCTTTCTTTCCTTTCGCCTTGTATTTTTCCGCTTTTGCCTGCCTATGTGGCTAATTTGACAGGCTCCTATGTGAGCGGGGATAAATTAATTATTTCCAAAAGAACACTTATTATGCGCTCCATCCTCTTTATTCTCGGTTTTACTGTGGTATTTATGATGATGGGTGCTTCGGCTAGTGTAATTGGACAAGCTTTCGCTGCAAATCGAGGAATCATTGAAAAGGTCAGCGGACTACTCATTATTATGTTCGGCCTGCAAACGGCAGGGCTCTTAAACCTTCGCTTTCTTATGTTTCAAAAGAAGTGGGAAACGAAAGGCTCAAAAGGAAGTTGGCATTCATTTGTCGTAGGACTGGCATTCGGAACCGGATGGACACCTTGTGTCGGACTGGCCTTATCTTCGATTCTACTTCTAGCAGGATCTACAGAAACGATGTCCAGCGGAATCCTCCTTTTGCTTTTTTATTCATTAGGCTTAGGCATTCCCTTCCTACTGATTTCATTCCTGCTGACCAAATCTCTTAAAGTCATGACAAAGGTAAACAAGTTGCTTCCGCGGCTGTCTGCGATAAACGGATGGATTCTAATCGTGCTGGGCTTGCTGCTATTTACCGGACAACTACAAAAACTAAGTGCTTGGCTCGCCGCTATTGCGCCGCCAATTCTTTAAGCTAGAAAGGATAACTATACGATGCAAACATCTATGAAAAAGACTATATTCATTGTCGCCATCCTGTTCGGATTAGTTTCATGGGGTATCTACGATACAATCAAGAAAAACAATATGAAGCAGGAAAGCCTCGCTAACACGGAGCAGGCTAAAAATAAAGTGGATGAGTCTTCGCTTGAAGTTGGCATTAACCAAGGCAACCTTGCCCCCGACTTTGAGCTCAAGACACTAGAAGGCGAAAGCATCAAGCTTTCCGATTATAGAGGAAAAAAGGTAATCTTAAATATGTGGGCAACGTGGTGTCCACCTTGTAGAGTTGAAATGCCAGATATGCAAAAAATATACGATAATTACAAAGATGAAAATGTGACCATTCTAGCTGTAAATATGACGCAAACGGAGAAGAATGTAGATAACATTCCTACATTTTTAGATGAAATGGGGATTACGTTCCCCGTTGCATTAGACCCTAAAGGTGAAATAGCCTTAATATATCAATCCTATATGCTTCCGACAAGTTATGTCATTGATTCAAATGGAATCATTCAGCAAAAGATTACAGGACCGATGCATTATGAAATGATGGAAAAGATGATTACTGAAATAAATTAGTAAAGTTGGAGGTATTCAGAATGACTGCAATGGGGACAGGGATACTGGTGGTAGAGGACGATATCAAGATCCGTAAGCTCATCGTCCTTTATCTTCAAAAGGAAGGGTATGACGTATATGAAGCTGGAGATGGGGAGGAAGCCCTCGAACTTTTTAAAAAGCACGATCCTTGTCTTGTCATTCTGGATTTAATGCTTCCCAAAGTTAGTGGAGAGGAAGTCTGTAGAAGTATTCGGGCAGATTTAAAAGAACAGATTCCAATCATTATGTTAACCGCTAAAGTAGCCGAGCATAATCGGATCGATGGATTGAAGTCTGGGGCCGATGATTATGTTACGAAGCCATTCAGTCCTGCTGAATTGGTTGCCCGCGTAGAATCTGTCCTAAGGAGAACGGGTCAGCGCTGCAGCAAAATTACATATCGTGGCCTCACGATCAAAACATTAAGGGGAGAAGTCCACTACAACGGAGAGCCCATTGTGCTGACACAACATGAGTTTCGCCTACTGTATTTTTTAATGACACATCCGAATCATATTTTGACACGAGAACAAATTATTAATGAACTGTATCCCAATAATGAGAAGGTCGTTATCGAAAGAACGATCGATGTGCATATTGGCAAGCTGAGGGAAAAATTGAAGTGGGATGGGGACAGCGAACTCATTGAAACCATCCGGGGAATGGGGTATCGCTTTGTTGCCTTTTAAAAATAATCCGATACAAATCAATGTCATGTGGAAATTGATTATTATCAATGTAGCCGTCATTGGTATCGCTATCTGGCTAGCAGGGGTTTCGGTAAAAGACTATGCCTGCCTATTATTTTCCAACTACCCTTCTGTAAGTCCAGCAGACAGCATTGCCTTTACCCAAACGATGCAAGCTTTCTTAATCAAGGCCAGTCTGTTGGCCGTTGTCATTGCAGGCGTGTTCCATTTTTATTTTGTAAAAAAACTTCTTCTTCCTCTAAAAAAGTTGAGCGAAGCTACGCGACAAATGGCCCAAGGCGAGATGCCTGAACCATTATCCGTGCAAATACGTGACGAAATTGGACAATTAACAGAAGACTTTAATCATTTAAGTCTGCGATTGCGACAGGTGGATGAGCTAAGAAAGAAAATGCTGTCCGATATTGCCCATGAATTGCGTACACCTCTGACGAATATGAATGGCTATTTGGAAGCTTTAAGCACAGGAATTATTCAAGGCAGTAAAGAGATGTATGAGTCTCTTCATGAAGAATCGATACGTATAACCCGTTTAGTTGAGCAACTGCACCAGTTAAATGTATGGCAAGCTAAGAAGATTTCCAATGAGCACGAGAAAAAGGTACTTCCTATACATAAAGTGATTGAATCCTGCATCGATCACTTTGCACTAACTTTTAAAGATAGAGGCATCTCTCTTCAATACAAGATGGAATCTGCGCAAGTGATCGGAGATGAGGATGGGCTCATACAAGTGCTGCATAACCTTTTGACAAATGTGCTTCAATACGACCAGGGGGGCTGGGTGACCATTGTCGGGAAGTTGAACGACTCCCATACCGATTATCAAATTAACGTCACCAATATAGGTCAACCTATCCCAGATGAACTAACATCTCTTATCTTTGAGCGCTTCTACCGGCTGGATTCGTCTCGCAGCAGAGATACAGGTGGCTCAGGATTAGGGTTGTCACTGGTAAAGGAAATCATAGAACAGCAGGGTGGTAGAACAGGATTACACTCAGAAGGAAATGAGCATTCCTTTTGGTTTACAGTGCCGCTGAAATAATGCTTTTACGAGGCAATTACAGCTTCATCAATATCCCGTGCAAGGACTGGTTGCTTAACAAGGATCGGTCCTTTAAGTTCCATTCCGCTCATACAAAAAAGAGAGCACCTCATAAGGTACTCTCTATACTCACAAAATCTTCTTTTATCCTACTCTAAAGCTATCATTGCCTATTAAATTCTGGAGTTAATAAAGTCTTACAAGTGTGCGATATTGATTGTGTGAGCCTGTACTAGCGGAATTTTTAGGTTTTATTGCCCACGCTACTTTCCAACCAGGATAAAGATTAGTGCTCGCCCAGTCACCATAACCTGTTCCATTATCGTACACTTCATATACGTGAACTGTATTTCCTGCCTGGTTGATAATGTGAGCTACTACGTCGAAGTCTAGAGAAGGGCTGTTATTTCCATATGGATTCGCACCGAATTGAACATTCTGCATTTCATTTGAGTTATTATAGTAAGAATAAAAATCCACGTCGCCACCCGGATCCAGATATCCAAGTTGCACCTGATTAGGAAACAATGGCTGAGCAGAGTAATGATTGTCCGCCCATCCTGATTTAGCAGAAATTGTAGGTATCGCCGATGCACTAAATACAGTTGCAAAAAGCCCTAATGCCATCAATATTTTCTTCAACTTCATACTGACCTCCTAATTATTATGATTTTTTTCCACAAATTAAGAGTACCTCAATAACTTTGTCGAAGTAAGGGGATTTTTGTAAATTAATTAATAATTATCTAAACACGAACCATTATAAGTGGGGAACACTAGCACTTTACCGAACTAACATCCGAGTTCAGAGTAACTTGATCGTATGCTGAACGCAGTAGCTTATAACCAAGTAGCGCGATTGCCACTGCAACCATTCCCGCTGCAATAGCTACGACAAACCCCGTTCGAGCACCAAGGCCATCCACAATCCATCCCGCAGCAGCTGAGCCCAGAGACACGCCAATGCCCAAGCCAGTAATGGCCCAAGTCATCCCTTCTGTCACCTGAGATTCGGGTACTATTTTCTCCACCAGCCCCATCGTAATAATCATGGTAGGGGCCACGGATATCCCAGCAAAAAAGACGGCTACCGCCAATTTCCCTATACTATCTACGAGCAATAATGGAAACATCGTGATCATCGATAAGATCACTGCCCACAAAAATTGGCGTTGTAGCGGTGTATTCAACCGAAGCGTGCCATAAATGAGTCCTGCCAAGCAAGAACCTATCGCGTATACAGAAAGTACAAAGCTTGCAGCTACCGTATTCCCCTGATGTTCTGCAAAAGCAACACTTACTACATCGACCGTACCAAAAATGGTTCCAATAGCAATAAGCGTCAATACCAGCACTTGAAGGGAGCTAATTTTAATAACAGTTGCTGTGTTGTTGCTACTAAGCGGATGCACAGCAGGCTCTGTGCTCTTCTGTACCGTAAACAACAATACACCTATCGCCAGAAATACGCATGATACCAGTGGGCCCGCTTCGGGAAACATCATTACACTAAGCCCTACCGATAGAATAGGACCAACAATAAAACATAGTTCATCAATGACAGATTCGAAAGAAAACGCAGTGTTTAATTTTGGCGAACCCCTATACAACTCAGCCCAACGCGCTCGAACCATTGCTGACATATTCGGCATACATCCCGCTAGCAGCGCAAATAGGAAAAGTGTCCAATCCGGCGCTTCATATCTCGTGCACAGCAACAGTAAAATAACCGATGCTACACTGAAGCCTGCCGCTGGCAGCAGTACTCGAGATTGTCCCAACTGGTCTACAAGACGAGAAATTTGGGGAGCTATCAAAGCAGTGGATAACGCAAAAGTCGCTGCTACAGCACCAGCCAACCAATACTCACCTCGCAGTTGAGACAGCATCGTAACAATACCAATCCCCATCATCGATATGGGCATCCGGGCGATAAAGCCCGCCGCAGAGAAACCCTTTGTACCAGGGGCATCGAATATTTCACGGTATGGATTAGCCATGACGCACCTCCAAATAGAAACCAAATAGAAAAACAATACTCATTCCTCTAACTCCCCTCTATGCTGATATTCCAATCATTTGACATACGTTACGTATGTGAATTAATATAATTACATACGCCACGTATGTCAATGTGCAATTTAATAATTTCAAATATCAACTTAGGTAAGCAGGTGTACAAATGGCTCGCAAAGCACGTTCGGAAATGATCGCAGAAACACGCACCAAGTTAGTTAGTGCCGCAAGAGGGGCGTTTGGGACAACTGGCTATGCTCATACATCGATGGATGATCTTACCGCTTCAGTCGGTCTGACACGAGGAGCACTATATCATCACTTCGGGGACAAAAAAGGGCTGTTAGAAGCCGTAGTCAAACAAATCGACGAAGAAATGGATATTCGATTAGGTCAAATTTCAGATGCAGCTGAAGGAACGTGGGAAGGTTTCGTTGAGCGCTGTCAGGCTTATCTCGCTATGGCACTTGAGCCAGAAATACAACGCATTGTGCTTAGAGATGCGCCATCTATACTCGGCAATGCCTATGCGCAATCTTCTCAGTCTCACTGTCTAGCAACGATGGCAAATACACTACAGAAATTGATGAACGACCAAGTCATTATAACGACGGATCATGAAGCATTAGCACGAATGTTAAATGGAGGGCTTATGGACAGCGCCTTTTGGATCGCTAATTCTGACAATCCTAACGACGAATTGACTAAGGCTATCCAGAGCCTTGCCATTGTATTGAACGGTTTGCTAGTGAAGAGAGATTAGTCACATTTATGTAAAAAGGACACCTACGATGGTGTCCTTCAACATGTTTAAAGGTGGAATATACTTGGATACTCAAATTTATTTGGACAAAATTGTAGCTTGCTTCAAGGAAGAACTTAAAGAAAACTTGCTAGGCATATACTTACATGGATCACTATCTATGGGCTGATTTACCCCCCCATAAAAGCGATGTTGATTTCATTCATAGAGAAAAATATCGGTCAGATACAAGTTATCTATGTGGAGGATAGGTGTCTTTTTTTACACGTACGCTCTTCTTATAATCGTTTGGATAACCGTTGAAGTTGCCTGATCTAACACACTCTGAAACACCGTTACCTGTTCACTCTGAAATTGAATCACTCATAGCTCTCCTCTCACATGCACTAAAAATAAAAACTCCTTCTTATGTAGTCATAAGAAGGAGTTGGGCAGCAACAGCTCGATTACATCAATAAAATATATTAGTCATTGACTTTAAAATGCATGTTAATAAAGTCCCCATCCACAAGCATCGTATTAAAACTCTTATATGCTTCTGATTTTTCATCATAAGGATTGGATTGAGGCGTAGTCATTACCCAGACATACTCTTTACTCTCACCCAGTATATGTGATGTGGATGGTCCATCTTCCGCTACGATAGCTTCATGCTGTGATCGCGGCAGTTTGGTTATGGTCATGATAGATCCAGCATCTATATCCGGCTTTCCGTCTTTTAAGAGATAGAAGGAAGTTTCCCATGCTGCACCTGTAATAGGATCACCTTTCTCATCGATTGCACCAACATAACCGTTCCATTTTTCAGGCTGCTTCAAGGAGAAGCCCCCTTCTTTACTTACAAACGTCTTAATTTGTACTTTATTTTCAGGCTGTTCCTCATTGCTTGCGTGGCTATTGTCTTTCAATAACTTATTCTCTATCTGTGAAGCTTTAGCCGATTTATCATCCGTACAGCCTGTAACGAGTACGAGCGCCAATACAGCCAAGATAGCGATAATTGATTTAAGATGGGGCTTCATGTTGTTCATTATAGTTTGCTCTCCTTACATTTCATATACAATACTATATCAACACAATGGATATCAGTTGTAACAGTTCTATTAAAAGTTGGTGTGTAAATGGTGAACAACCATAGCAATGCAATATACACTATCCAGAGAACACAAAAACTCCTTCTTATGAAGTTCATAAAAAGGAGTTTCTGCTATAAGGGGTTGCCCCCAATTTATATGACGCAAGCAGTTAGAAACCACTTGCTTTATGTCGATGTTTGCAAAATTGATTGTATCAGACTCGATCAATAATAGCAATTAGTTGTTCATTTTGAAATTCTTCTTAACAAACTCGAAGTCCAGCATCATGTCGTTGAATTTCTTGAACTCATCAGACTTCTCTTCGTAAGGATTTGCTTGTGGTGTAGACATCACCCAAACGAACTTATCGTTCTCGCCTAATTTGTCACCAATCGTAGGGCCTTCTTCTTTAGATATTGCATCATAGTTTGCTTTCGTCATCTTTGTGATCGTCATCAGAGCACTGGATTCCTTATCTGCTTTGCCATCCACTAGAATGTGGAATGAAGTTTCCCATTCTGCTTTCATCTCAGCATTTTTGCCTTCAACCGCAGCCACGTTGTCATTCCACATTTCCGGTTGAACCAACGAGAATCCACCTTCTTTGCTGATAAATGTTTTAAGATCAGCTTCGTTCTCATGCCCATCTTGCAATTGCTCTTCTTTCTTATTTTCAGATGTCCCTTGATTCCCCTGTGTTTGTGTCTCTACTTGCTTCTCTGTTGTCTTTGGTGTTTCTGCGGCCTTGTTGTCTGTGCAGCCCGCGAGAAGTACGAATGTTAGTGCAGTCAAGATAGCGATAACCTTTTGTTTATTCTTGTTCATGTTTATGTATCCTCCTAGTTGTTAACATCTACGTTGTTGTGTCCTAAATATATCAACGATTTCACGTTGAGTAGTAACAGAGCGATTAAAACAAGATGACAATGTAATGATAAATTGATGAAAACTATTTAAGAAATTCAGAAAGTAATGAAAAAAGTATCCGTTGACACTCTGACGGGCATCCTCCTCGATAGGTCATATCAAATATGCAGCTCCTAAACTCCCTCGTCCTTGCCTATACGATCCTATCAATATGTAACGCATAGCATCAACAAGGGAGACCCAGCATGTAAAATATATTGTATACCTGAATTTATCCAATATAAGAGGGACCAAATATATCAATGTCTACACACGTAACTGCAGCACATATATTTATTCGCCTAAAAAAACTCCCGAGCTTTCTGGGCCCGGGAGTTCTACTAATGATTAATACACTCTAAGGCTAGATGCCTTATCGTTAAAGTTAAGGCTTGTTAAGTTACTTATATTTGTATTTGGGGGCAGGAATATGGATACTCCCCCGTAATTAATATGCTCATATAGCCTTGTTGCTCTCAAGTTTGCTGTTCTAACGGAGGAAATTTCATCATTCCAAATCCCTAAAGTAGCTAAACCACGACCACTTTCTACATCTAATCGAGCACCAGAATAATTCGTATTCCAATAGAAAGTTGAAACATAGTCGCTCGCTAATGTACCTACTTCTTCGCTTAGCTCAGCAACGATTGTACTAATATGATTGTCGGCATCAGTTGCGTCTACATAGCCATACGCTTTACCATCGCGTTCTATAACCGTATGTCTAACTTTATTCAGAACTTCCTTGAACTTGGCGTCGCTAGGAGCATAAGTAACACCTTCAAAATTAATTGAAATCAGAACATTATCATCATTGTTTCCCTTCAATGGCTGACCAGATTGAGCTAGCGCTGATGATACCAGCAAAAATAGAGCAAGCGCAGATAACGTCACACCCATTGCGAGCTTTTTCAATATTTTCATACATATATCTACTCCTTTTCTGTAAATAGCTGACATAGCCGTCATATATTGCGGGTAGAGCAGCAAAGTGCACCTCCTAGAACTCATCGGTTAAACCAAAGGGCTTCCAATGCCGATTCTAAAAGGTGCACATTATTAAGCTAGGGATCTTCTACGTATTAATATACTTTAATGCTGGATGCCTTATCGTTAAAATTACGTTCGCTTAGTCTGTTTTCATTTTGATTAGGAGCTAAGTAAATGGAGTCACCACCGTAGTTACTATGTTGGTATAATCTTGTTCCTCTCAGGTTTGCTGATTTTACAGAGGAAATTTCATCATTCCAAGCTCCTAAACTTGGTAAGCTCCGACCACTTGCAAGCTCAAATGTGGCACCAGAATAATTCGCATCCCACCAGAAAGATGAGATATAATTGCTTTCCAATGTGCCAACTTCCTCACTTAACTTGGCAACGATTTCGTTAACGTGCTTATCTGCATCAGCTGCGTTCACATAGCCATAAGCCGTGCCGTCACTCTCAACAACGGTATGATTCACTTTATTCAGAACTTCCTTGAACTTTACATTCCCAGGAGCATAAGTAACACCTTCAAAAATAATCGGGCTCAAAGCACCGACATCATTACTAGCTTGAGAAGACTGACCAGATTGAGCTAGCGCCGACGAAACCATCAAAGATAGAGCAAAAGCAGAAACCGTTGCACCCATTGCAATCTTTTTCACCAATTTCATAAAAACAACCACTCCTTTTCTGTAAATGCCTTACACAGAAATTATATAGAGCAAGTTCGCTTTTTATTACTTTATTTGGCTCTTTTCTATAAAATGGTTTTATGTAGGTTATATTTCCACTTAATCCACATTAGAGATATACAGCTCAGTTCCTCATCATCACTAGGGATTGAACCGTTTCTTCATCTTTTATCCCTAGCTTTTCAAGTAATCGTATGGATCGCTCATTATCCATAGAAGTGATGCCTAAAATGCACTTAAACCCAAAACCATTTTTTCCATAGGCCATCACAGCAGAAGTTACCTCACACGCGCATCCTCCTCGCCACTTAACAACAGGTTACACGAACAAAAAAACCCTCGCAAATGCGAAGGTTTCATCCTTGTGAACTACTTGTTCTGCGTATCAAACTTTGAAACGAATCTTTCACGAACCGAATCCTTTTCATTGTTAACTGCGTTCGAATACGTCTGATACTCATTCGTCTCGGCAACTTGTGCCAAGTTAGTCTCACTGAATGTACCATTTGCAGGCACAGCAATCGTAGAGTTAGGACCTGAAACGAGCAAAGAACCATCTTTTTGTGCGTAGGCTACAAAGATGTAAACGTTATCAACTTGTGGCAAAATGTCCTCCTCATATAGTACGATTGAAGCACCGTCTTCATTTACTCCGCCGGACTTTTGCACCGGATTCGATACCCCTGTTTGCAATTCACCTTTCAAATTTTCAAGAACGGTAATGGAATAGTTCGTATACGGACTTGCCACTTCTTTCGTGCCTGCTTCCGTTTCTAGGGTTACCGCATGTTTATATTCCGTATTTACCAGCTTATCGACACGCCCAACAAATACATAGTCAGCATCGCCCACAACCGCCTTCGGATCATGTACATCAATAGAGAAGGTACCATGCAAATAATTGATTGGGAGGTTGCTCACGCTTTTTTCCTGTCCATTACTTGTACAACCAGCGAACAACATTGACATCGCTGCAACCAACAATAGATGAGCCAGCCATTTTTTAGGTTTCATGACCATCATACTTATCCCCCTCACTATTAATAAGTTAAGTAAGCCGCATCATAAGATGCTCTGTCATTTGCACTTAACGATGTATTATTGGACACATAAGCGTACATGACATCTGCACTTGTGTTATGTCCAAGCCCAAGTGCATGTCCAATCTCATGAATCGCTACGTTTAATTTCTTGGTAGAAGTGTAGCCCGTCATCTGATAGTTATTAAATCGGATCGTGCCTGCTGAGCTCGTTACACCTGCAGTCGAACTGACCTCATAATAATCGGAAATAGCTACATCTTGAATCGTTGTAATCGTATCTTTACGAATTACTCCGCTCTTGTAGCTATTCCATATGCTAACGCCTGAATTGAATTGAGATATATAAGCTGAACTTCCATCCCAGTCCATGCGTTTTCCTGAGTCAACTAGATCCCATCCTAATAAGCTCACGGAGGCTGCTGAAGCTGGAGGGGTAACGGACAATGATATAACCATCATCGCAGTAGGAATCAACATCATTTTAGCCAGTTTGTTCCGAATCTTTCCCTCACGTCGGATCGTTTCCATAAGTTCGATTCTCCTTTTTCAAATAGTTAGTTGTGAACGAATAGGACTGCTTACTTCACTCCTGTTGTTGGTACATACCCTGAACCTCACATGGAAACCGCCCCCTTTCATAAAATCAGCTTCGCTGACTTACTAAGGCGCATAGCTTTTTCTTGCAGCTCAAACTTGACTACCATATCTCTGATAATCATGAATCCATAATTGAATCCAACTCATATCGGCTTTGTATGACTGCATAATGGAAGACACTGCGCTTCATCGTGAAAGTATAGTGGGATCCTGCCTATAGAGGTTAAAAAGGGCAACTATATGATAGGCGTAATCGTTAAAAGATGGAGTAATGAGGTTGTATAATAAACAAAGGATGATTACCAAATTTGAAAACTACCATTCAAATTGGTTTTCATTTGGTAATACACAAATAGTAATCTATCGATTTCATCCTAATCAAATGTCTTTAGAACTATTTCATTCTTAACTAGTAAATAAGATTGTGTCGTAATCTATCTACCTTTGTCACATGGAGCCTCGATTGTTCATGACAACTTAAATTATCCTTCTATTCTTCCGCTTATCCCCCACTTGCCGCTTTATCGCCTAATAAAACTTTTCAAACGTTTATGAGAAATAATGACGTTCCGAATTGTATTGTAAATGAAAGGAGTGGGTGAACCTTTGAATGATTCATTTGAGCTCAATGATTCCATTCAACAAGCTGTCGCGACTTATTCCAAAAATATGATTCGCATTGCATTTGCTTATGTCAAAAATGTGCAAGATGCAGAAGATATCGCACAAGATGTATTTTTAACGTACATGCAAAAGCAGCCTGTATTCGAAAATAAAGAACACGAAAAAGCTTGGCTCATTCGAATTGCTATCAATAAAAGCAAAAATTTCTTGAAATCTGGATGGTTTCGAACCAAGAAAACGATACCGGACGATCTCAGCTATCTCCCTAAAGAAGAAGGCGAATTATTGCAAGCTGTCCTGCTATTAGATCGAAAATACCGTATCCCCCTGCACCTTTTTTACTACGAAGGATATTCGATACAAGAAATCGCGGAGATTTTACAGACCAATGCCTCAACGATCGGAACACGGCTTGCCCGAGGGCGGCATTTATTAAAGACGGAAATAGGAGGTATTGTACATGAATGAATCTTACTATAAAGCTGGACTTGAAAGCTTACGAACCAGTAAAGACTTTGAGCAAAGAACACTAGCGTTGCTTCAATCCAAATCTAACGATCGTGTTCAACGTAAGGAGGTTCATCCTATACGAAAAAGAACGAACATTTGGGGCGCCGCTCTAGCGTCAGTCGCGGTTGTTGCCTTCATTTTGTTGACTTCCCTTTTAAATGAGGGTTCAGGTATCCCCTTGCATCATTCATCCGGTGGAGTCACTGCCCACTATGTAAATGATGCCCCTATGGGGCAAGTCAGTACCATCTTAGTGCCGCTTACTGAGGACGAAATTTTCAACAAATCCAACTTGTCTATGTTCAAAGGTACAATTGAAACCATACAAAACATAAAAGTCGAACTCGGAAAAGGGAATGCATATTACCATGCAATTGCCACGATCAAAGTAGAAGAGAGGTATCAAGGTAATGAAAAAGCTGGGGAGCTGATCCAAGTTCTCTTGCCTACTTCTATCGGTACCGGTATATGGGTTGAAGATACTAACGTGGTTTCTGCCATGCGAGTAGGCATGACTGGCATTTTTCTGCCTGTTAAATATGATGGGACAGAGAAAAGAGAAGAAAACGGGGAAACACTCGTATTCAAGGATATTAGCAGTCACGGATTATTAGATGGCGAGAGATTTGCTTTCCTACAAACAGATGCGGGGCTTATTTTCTCTAAAGATACTTATACCTCTCTCGCTCACGCAAAAACACTTGAAGATATAAAAAAGTTTATCGCTGAGAAAACATTATAAAGTAAACAAAATCCACAACCATATGAGCTGCCCCATTGTTAATCACCATCTAACATTGGAAAGCAGTTCACGACGGTTGTGGATGCTCCATCCTTTTCTTAGTCCAACCATCCTTTGCTGCGCGCCATTTCAATCGCTTCAATTCTCGTGTTTGCTCCTAGTTTCCCAGTCGCTTCAGACATATAGTTGCGGACCGTTCCATACGAAAGGAACAACTGCGCTCCGATCTCCTGAAGAGTTAGACCTTGAGCGGCTAATTTCAACACATCTTTTTCACGAGGCGACAATGGACAGGGATTTTCCCATACAGCGAGTGATAACTCGGAATTAATAACCCGCTTCCCTTGATGCACCTTGCGTATTGCATCAGACAGCTCATCGCTGCCCGTATCTTTGAGCAAGTATCCATACACCCCTGCCTGCATGGCTCGTTGAAAATATCCGGGACGAGCAAACGTCGTTAAAATAATAACGCGGCAATCAGAGCCCAATTTCTGAATGGCCTCTGCGACATCCAATCCCGTCTTTAGCGGCATTTCAATATCCATAACCGCCACATCTGGCTGATGCTGTGTGATGAGAGAAAGTGCCTCTTCCCCATTTTCAGCCTGTCCGACAACTTCGATATCATCTTCCAAAGAGAGCAGCGTCGCCAGTGCTCCCCGCAATAACTTCTGATCTTCACTCAAAATAATGCGAATCACTTACCCTGCACCTACCTTCTCGTTGCGAATGACTCGTGGAATATGTAACGTGATTGCTGTTCCTTTCCCTGGAGATGAAGTCATTGACATCTGGCCATCTATTAAAAGGAGCCGCTGTCGCAGTCCTGCCATCCCATTGCTGCTCGTATAAAGTTTCTCCGGATCAGCCCCGACCCCGTCATCTTTTACAATTGCTCGAACTTCCCCGTCGTCAATTTCCAGATGAATCTGACAACTTGAAGCTCGACTATGACGAACTACATTGGTTACTGTCTCTCGGAAGCACATTGCCAATATCGTCTCCTGAAGAGGAGTTAACGGTAACGTTATTTCCGCGACCGCTTCTTTTCCCATATACGTAGAGGTATTGCCTCCGTTTGATACGGATTGATAATAACAGGTTAATGAAATTCCTGCTGCCGAGCAAAGTGATAAGGCATGATAATATTCATCAACGAAGTATGCCACTTTCATCTCGGTAACTAGTTCACGCATTTGCTTTAGTGCCCCACGTGCCGTTTCACGTATTTCACGCGCTTCTTGCAGTGCCCTCTCAGGATTGCGAGTGATTAGCTTCTCAACAACTTCCCCTTTTAAAGCAATTAAAGACAACGTGTGTCCCAATGTATCATGCAATTCACTAGCAATGCGCTGACGCTCTTCCTGCTGTGCCGTTCGACCCGCCGCATCCGCTCTCAGTCTTGAAGACTTCTGCTGATACAGGTTGGACGCTCGAATCATATAAGGCAGCACACAGACGCCAAATAGCGGTGTAAATAATCCAATCCATAGTTGGACGCCACCTTGCTCCCAATAAGGAGCTATACTCACTCCTAACCCGATAACAAACGCAGCGGTGGTAGCAATTAATAGCGGCAGCTTAAGTTTACTAAGCGACGGGGCTATCATAAATCCGAGAAACACATATACAGGATGGAGCATAGCTGCTAGAACAAGCAGTACGCCTACCTGAGCAAACAGGAGATGTGCAGCCCATTTGGTATAGAAGTGCATTTGTCGAAACAGAACGACGTATAAAATAAATAGAACAAAACCAAGCCACCGTAAGTTCGGTGGCTCTTGTAACAGAAAGTAAGTTGGGATAATTATATTGGCTAGTGAAAAATAGGGAGTTGTTCCCTCTGACTTCGGAAACAGGCGCCATCTCTCTTTGTTCATTTATACCGCTTCCCGTCTATTGAAGATATAAACCGATACTACCATAAACACGGCCCCAAATCCTGCCAAAATTATGAAATCTATCACTTCTAGTGCTTGTCCAGCAACCATATTCCATGCTCCATTCGCGTAACGGTGGGACGGAAGCCATTCTCCAATTGCTTGCATCCATGTAGGCAAACCGTTAAGCGGCATCCACAATCCACCGAGGATCGCAAGACCCATTTGCAGCACATTTCCGATTGCTACAGATGTATTCGCATTTTTTAGTGTCCCTAGTAAAGCGCCAAGTGCCAAGAAAGCAATACTGCCGATCCATAACCACAATCCACAAGTAATCCACTGCATCGCTGTAAGTTGAATATTATGAACAACACCAGCAGAAGAGAAGATAATGACGATGACAACTAAGTGGATGACCATTTGCGCAACAAGCTTACTACCAAGCCACACTGCTGGCGTTAGCGGAGTCAGGCGAAGCAAGCGCACCCAACCATCTTGATGTTCAAAAGAAAGACGAATTCCGAATTGGCTAACTGCTGTGCCAATCAAGCTAAATGCGGTCATGGACATAAGAGAGAACACACCCCATGTTGTCGCTTCAATCGATTTATCTGTGCCGTACATGCTTGTGAACAAGAAGTAGAAGGCCAATGGCATTGCAATGGAAAAGAGTAAGAAAAATGGGCTGCGTACGATTCGAATACTTTCTGCTTTCGTTTGGGCGATGAACATCTTCAACATATCTATATTCCTCCTAGAATATTTTCTATTTATTTACTAGCTCGCCAGTTATGTTGCCTAACCTATGTCCAGCCTAAGAAGTTGTAAGGCTGCGGAATGTATCTTCCAAACTTGCCGATTGCACCTCGATATCGGTAACTCCCCATTTCGACTGCATCAATGTAAACAGCAATTCATCCGTTTGCTGTGCATGAAGGCGAACCCGCTCTCCGTTGCACTCCGCCTTTTCTACGCCAGGCAGCGTGAGCCATACTTGCTCTTCCGGTGCATTCGTCGCTCGGAACGAAATCGTACGCAGCGCCGTTTGGGCTTTTAATTGCTCTGGTGCTCCTTCTGCTACTACTCGTCCCTTGGCAATGACCGCGATATGATCCGCTACAGCATCCGCTTCCTCCAAGTAATGGGTCGTTAGTAAAACGGTACGTCCATCGCTCGCTAGCGCTCGAATCGTCTCCCAGAAGCGACCTCTTGCTTCGACATCCATCGCTACTGTAGGCTCATCAAGCAAGATAAGCTCTGGATTGCCTGCCAAGCTCTGTGCGAATGCCAGCCTACGACGTTGCCCACCTGATAAAGACGCTGCTCTTCGCTTCACGTCACCGTGTAGGCCCGAGATATCTAGCAAACGCTCTAGCGACATCGGATTCCGGTAGTAACTGCGGAACAGTTCCAATACTTCTTTTACCGTAAGTCCATCTGCTGCCCTTACGTCTTGAGTCAGCGCTCCAACCCGCTGCCTTAGTTCCTTCGTGCCAGCTGACATACCCAGTACTTGAATCTCGCCAGAGGTTGGTCTCATCAATCCGAGCATCATCGAGATAGCCGTTGTCTTGCCTGCACCATTTGGCCCGAGAAGAGCAGAGATTTTACCTTTTTCAAAGTTTAGATTCATATGGTCAACGGCGCGGAAGTCACCGAACTGCTTTACTAAATTTCTGCACTCAATCGCATTTACTTGTATCATCATTTATCATCCTTCGCTATGTAATGGTTATGGTTAAGGGCACATCTTGCATCCGTCTCGATGCGTGCCTTTGCTTTTGTGTTCGTCGTTGTTCTTCATGTCTTTATTGTAGTAAAAGTATGGCAAGGGCAATTAGTGTAGGTTGTCAGAACGTGCATATGACAATTGTCAGAAAACATATTGGAGAAGATGATTGAAGGGGATGAAAACAGTCGCTACGAAGTGTAATATTCTGAAAAGCTGCTAAAATGCATGCTTTCAAAGCTAATATTAGATGATAAAAGAAAATGCCTGCAAATATGCAGTTTTTTTCGAATTCGAGCATCAGGAAAAGCAAATGAGCCAAAATACCTGCACATTTGCACCAATTTTCATATTTAACTCAAATGAGGCATAAAAAGATGCACATTCGCAGTCATTTTCGTCGTTAACCACGTTCTTTATCGGCTCTTAGCTCTTAGCGCCTAGGCATTCTCCGTGCCCTCTTACTATAGAAAAAAAGTTCAACAAGCCGAAATGTTGAAAATCCGTCTTCATATATAAAAAGCCCGGAGAAGTCTGAGCTCCTCCGGACTGGATACTTATCGTATACGATTCTGTAGGGCTATCTTGCTCCCCTATAAGATTTCCTGCACTGAACAGAAATTCCTTATTGATTACTAATCGTAAACTTCTTAATGTTTTCCTGCAAGTCTTCAGAAAGTTCCTTAAGCTGAGTCAGATAACCTGCTACATCGTCAATCGTAGCCAACTGCTCTTCAGCTGCCGCAGACACGTCTTGCGTAATTGCAGCGTTTTCTTCCGTAATCGCAGAAATATTCGTAAATACATCAGAAAGCTCATAACGTTTCTCAATCATTAATTTAATATGATTGTCTACATCTGTTGACATATTCATTTGAGCATCTACAGATATTTTAATGTCATTGAAGATCGATTCCGTTTCACGAACGGCTGTTTCCTGATCCATAAATAGCTCAATCGATGTGTCAATTGCTTTAACAGCTGACCCTACCTGACTGTTTACATTCGAAATAATGTTGCCGATATTATTCGCAGCGTTAGCAGACTGCTCAGCAAGTTTGCGAATTTCAGCGGCTACCACTGAGAAACCTCGTCCGTGCTCACCTGCTCTTGAAGCCTCAATCGATGCATTTAGTGCTAACAAGTTGGTCTGACGTGAGATCTCGACAATCGTCGTTAGAATACTGCTGATTTCACCCGCACTTGCACTCACTTGATTAATGGCTTGTGCTGTATCTTCAGATGACTTTTGGGTAGTGTTGAATTTACCAACCAACTCTTGAACGATATAAATACCGCGTTGGTTCAACTCCGCTGTACGGCGTGCAATTTCTAGAATTTCTGACGCAGATGCGGTTACTTGATCGATTGCTCCACCAAGTTCCTCAACTTTCTCAGAACCTTCCATAACGTTGTTGGCTTCTTCGCTCGAAGCAGTAGCTAACTGAATGATCGATTCCGTAATTAGGGAAGAAGCCTTTTGCGTCTGATCCATGCTGTCTTGCAGATTCGTCGCTGATTGAGAAACAATCTGTCCTGAAGTAGAAATACCACCAATCATTTGCTGGACATCCTGCTTCATCGTTTTAATAGCACGTACCATCTCGCCAACTTCACCACGTTTTTTCAACATCGATGCCGGGATATCAATCGTCAAATTACCATTTCCGATTTGTTTCAAGTACTCAACAGCCGCATTAATTGGCTTCGTAATCGCATTTGCGACAAATAGCGCCGCAATGATAGCGATAACAGCAATGATACTCATAACCATTAAAATAATATTCTGAATGGCATCAACGGATTCTTGTATTTCACTTTCATCCATAACCGCGATGTACTTCCAGCCATTTTCCGGTGAAACGAATACACTAGCCGTGTACTCTTCCTTATCCATAGTAAGGTCAAAGTTTTTACCTGCTTGCTTGTCGATATCTGCTAATTCCGTAACACCCATATCTTTAAGGTTTTTAAAGTTCATTTTGGGATTTTTAGGGTTAGCAAGAATCGTACCCGTCTGGTCAGCTAGAATCACATAGCCCGTTTTACCGATCTTCATGTTATTAATAGTCTTCGTCAAGAAGTCCAAGCTTACATCGACACCTTGAACACCCACAACATTTCCTTTGCCATCCTTAATCGTCACAGAAGAGCTGACGATAGGAACCCCTGTTGTAAGGGCTGCATAAGCGCCCGAACGTTGAACTTTGTCGGGATTCGCAACAGCCTGGGTGTACCATGATCTCGTTCTCGGATCAAACTTGTCTACAGAAGTACCATCCGGCCATTGTATGTATCCTCCATCCTTTGTACCCATATAAATATAATGTACGTTTGGATGCGTCTTGGAATACTCCAAGAAGAATTTATAGATTTGAGCTTCTATGCCTCCGTTTTTAGCTGGAGTCATTTGAATCGTACCATCTGCTCCTACCATATTTACATAAGAAGTAATAGAACTGTCGATTTGCTTAACGAGCGGGCTCTTTGCAAAATATTGAACAGATTCATTTATCGTCGTAAAGTACAGATCAATTGCACTGCTGACTTGTTTAATTTCCTTTTGAGTAGCTTCATAGAAGTCTTCCTTCATATCGCTGCTAACTCTCTGGTTTATTACGAGGCCTAGCGATGATGTTGATAGCAACACAAGAATCACCATCGTAATCAGTAGCTGAAGCTTTAAATTCCACTGTATTTTCTTTCTCAACTTGGTTCTCCCCCATTTTTATTTTCTATAGAGTATGGTCTCTTACTTACTATCGGCAAAAGAACCGTATTTGTTAGATATTGTCGAAATAAAAAGCGAAAAAATACGAAAAAAAAGGTATTTTGTCGGATTCTATTCATTTTTTCCATGAAAATAACGATAATGGATATAGGGGAGAAAAATGAGTACTATGACCTATTCAAAAAAATGACATCAGGAGGCTAGACACTTGAAGAAAAAAAGCACAACTTTCAAAGCATTTCTAGCTATCATGCTAGTTGCTACCATTCTACCTTGGAACGTTGCAAGTGCCCAAGGCAAGCAAGCTGCGTTTGATCCATTTGAGAAAAGCATCAATGAAGTCTCTTATGCATTGAACAATAATCAAACTACTTCGGAAGAACTAGTAGAGTACTATTTGAAGCGTATCGAAGCTTTCGATGATCAAGGTCCTACTATTAACGCCGTTACAATGATTAACGATAACGCAATTGAACAAGCAAAAGCACTAGATGCTGAGCGCAAGGCGAAAGGACCAAGAAGCGAACTTCACGGTATTCCTTTCGTAGTAAAAGATAACATCGACGTTGTCGGCATGCCGACAACAGCAGGTTCTGTAGCACTTAAGAATGAATATCCGAGCAAAAATTCATTCGTTGTACAGAAGCTAATCGACGCTGGTGCGATCGTAATTGGTAAAACAAACATGTCTGAGCTTGCTGCTTCCTACGGAAGATTGGGCTACAGCTCTTTTGGCGGTCAGACGCTTAACCCTTACAACCTTAACCGTGATGCTTCCGGTTCCAGCAGCGGCAGTGCTGCAGCTGTAGCGGCTAACTTCGCTGTATTCGGTCTTGGAACAGATACTTCCGGTTCTGTGCGTGGCCCTGCTCATACGACAGGTCTAGTTGGTATCCGCCCTACTATGGGATTGGCTAGCCGTACTGGCGTAGTTCCTTCTTCCCTTTCTTTAGACGTTGTTGGTCCAATGGCTCGTAGCGTTGAAGATGCAAGCATTATACTTGCAGAAATGGCTGGAAAAGATAAAGCAGACAAAGCTACAAAGCACGCAAACCGTTACGCTCGCGACTATGCTAGCAAATTGAACGGTAATGCGTTAAAGCACGCTCGCATCGGTGTAGCAACTGAATTCTTCGGTGACAACGCTGAAGTAGATGCAGTTACAAACCAAGCAATTGCAAAAATGCAAAGCATGGGAACAGAAGTTGTACCTGTAACATTCTCTGAGCAAACCAATTACCTTTGGACTCCAATTCTTGGACCAATCGACACTGCTGAATTCAAGAGCCAGTTCGAAACATACTTGAGCACACTTCCAGCTGGCGGCCCTAAAACGCTTGCAGAAGTTATTGCTATTCTTGAATCCCCAGAAGTGTTGAACTCTGCTACACCTGCTAACCCAGCTCGAGTAGCAGGATTGAAAGTAGCTTTGGAGAAAGCTGATACGTTGAACTCCAAAGAGTACAAAAAGATCGTGAAACGTGAAGTACCTAAGACGCGTGAAGAAATCGAAGAAATTATGGATGACTACGATTTGGACGCAATTGTATTCCCTACAATGTCTTGCCCAGCTTCCAACACATTCGATAAAGTAGACCCTACATACGTTTGTAACGCATATGATACATATGCAGCAGGCTATATGGCTTCTGCTACAGGATTCCCTGAAGTAACTGTTCCAGCAGGAACTGTAGAAGCAGGCATGCCAGTAGGGATTTCCTTCTTCGGTACAGCGTTCAGCGAGCAAAAATTGCTTAACCTTGCTTACTCCTTCGAGCAAGCAACACATGCAAGAACAGTTCCTGTTCATGCACCGAACTTGAATCAATAATTGCTGTTAGGCAATTCATATTATTAGTCCACTAACATCGTGACAGCATCTGCATTCGGTCTTCTCTCCTTTTCTAATGTAGACTGCTAGTGTTATGGAATGGATTAGGTTATACGTTTCTTGAACCGCTCCGCGTTATGTGAACGACATCCCCATGGTTAGCTTGCCTAATTATCCGGATGTCGTTCCATGCGGAGCGGTCTTATTTATATGAAAGACTACAGCTTATGAAATAAAAAGGCGCAATTCTCCCAAAATATGAGGAACTACACCTTTATCATTTTAAAAGAGAAATTTTATAGAGGTCTCTAGAAGGGGTTTTAATTATTTTTACGGATAAGTGGAATGGGATTATTTGAAGTTTTCAGGGTATAGCTTCTGATTCAATTTATAGGTTTCTTCATAAAACGTCCTAAGCAGTTCTTCACCACTTACTGAGCTAAGCATTTTCGGTTCTTCGAATTGTGCAATCAGCTTTCCCTTTTGTTCCGTTAAACGGCAGACCGATTAAAGCTGCTGTTTGTTGTGTCTGGATTGGTGAATAAAATGGTAGCTGCAAATGCTTCTGATGAAGACAAAAAGGTAGCACAAATGACAGTTGCGACGAATGCTGATTTCAATTTCTTTTTCAACAAAATCAACTTCTTCCCATTTATACACTTTTTTCAAGCAAGTAGATGATAGCCCAGCAAGTTAATACTAGCAATAACTGCTGACTATCCACTACTCAAAACCACCCTATTCACAATCATATTCACCTATTTTTAATTACCGAAAAGTCTGTCTTCTCATCCACATTGTTGTAACCCACTTCTCACCTTTAACTACGGGTGTGCCTGCATGCAACGTAGACTCGTTCAGTTGTTGATTGCTATAAAAGTATTCAAAATATACAGCCGTACCTTTGTTAGGGAAAACAGACAGATTAAGCATAGGGAACGTCGTTTCGCCGCCTTCCTCTACATCATTCAAATACATGACAAGCGTACTGATTCGATTGTTACCACTCGCTCGACTCGTCTCTGCAAAATAATCATAATGAGGTTTATACTCTTGACCAGGTGCATACTGCAAAACCTGCAAACCATCGCCGTGCTCAATAGGAATGTTCATAATCTGAGAGATGCGCTTTTCAATCCTCGCAACCGTCTCACTCTCTTCACAGAACACTCCACTGCTCGTTCTAATTTGATTGACTGAGCGATCTTCACCTATTTTGGAACGCTGCAATCTCTCCCTTGATTGTTCAATAAGCTCATCGCACTCTTCATCGCTAAGCACATTCCCTAATACAACAACCAGTGGTTCCTCATACTTCGCAACAATTCGAATTTCGCGATCATCTGTTTTAATTGTATTACCAACATGATCAAATATCGTCTGCTCTTTCTCTGTCGTGTTCCCTATCATGCTTATGCATCTCCCATATCATGGAATCCATATCAATGATAACATACCATAAAATGGTTAAGTTGCGTGATTAACGTAATAAAAATTATAGGATTAAACGTGTTGAAATACCTAGTACTGATATCTATACGTGAACGTAGCTGCTATACTCAAACACTTGCAAAATTCTTTATAAAACATAGAAGGAAAGGAGAAACTTATTAAGGAAACTAGTAAGGAAGCCAAACTATAGGAGGACATTATGGGAAGAATCGTTCATTTTGAAATTCATGTAGACGACATGGAGCGTGCTAAAAAGTTTTACGGTGAAGTATTCGGATGGACATTTGAGGATTGGAGCGAGTATGCGGGGACACCGTATTTTGGCGCTGTGACAGGCGAAGCAAATGAGATGGGCATCAATGGTGCTTTGATGCAGCGGAAAGGTCCGCCTCCAGAACCTTGTCAGGCTATGAATGGTTATGCATGTACAATTGGAATAGAGGACTATGATTCTACTGAAGCAAAGATTGTTAATCTTGGGGGAACAGTTGCACTACCAAAGTACGCACTTCCAGGAATGGCATGGCAAGGCTACTATACTGACACAGAAGGAAATGTATTTGGTCTTCATCAGCCAGATAAAAACGCTAAATAGTAACTCAGTTAAAATTGTTCCCGACCTGACTATACAAGGTCGGGTTCTTTATGCAAGGCATCTCAGCCTTATTACCCTTCACTAGACGAAAATCAAGTAAGGATTCTATCCCTTTTCTACCCTACATAAAAAAGAACATAATACATTTTGTATATATGGTAATAGAGGAACTATTACGTTAGAATCATTTACAGATTATTTAACTCCCACAAAATAGGAGATTATATGAACTAGTGTTTAGTTATTTTACAGTCCTGGACGATACGAAGCAAGTTACCCTATAACAGCTACTAGCAAAAGGGAGAGAAGCGCCAAATGGGAGATCTACCGTTACCACATAAAAACATCAAAAAACTCAGGAAAAGAAGAAGAGCTGTTACATCTATTATACTGCTAATTGCCTCACTGTTTTTATTCAGCGGTAATTCTCCTATTCCCATCAATGAACACCAGTCAGCTATCTCTAAACAAATAGGAAAGAAATATAAAATATTTCCTCAGTTATCAGGCACCGAACTCGTTCAAAGACGCATTGAGCAAGTAGCTAATCGAATAGAGGTTCCTGGAGTTATTGCCATAGCAAAGAAAAATGGCGAGTTGGCGTCCTATGCAGCAGGGGAAGCAAACATCGAGGATAAAAAACCAATTAAGACAACCCACGCCTTTCGAATAGCTAGTGTGACCAAAACTTTTGTAGCTACAGTTGTATTGCAATTAGTAGAGGAACAGAAACTAAACTTAGGAGATACGGTAGAACAATGGCTCCCAGGAGTTGTTCAGGGTAACGGTTATGACGGTAATAAAATTACTATTCGGCAATTATTAAATCATACGAGCGGAATTCCCGACTATCTCAACGAGAAAATTTATAAAAAAATTGCTGAGGATCGCTTCCATATCTTTACGATGAAAGAGCTTATCAAAGAAGCGTTATCTTCTAAGCCACTGTTTGAACCAGGGACGTCATGGTCATATTCTAATGCGAATACATTACTAGCAGCGCTCATTATTGAGAAATCAACAGGTCTTTCCTATCGTTATCATATAGAAAAGCGAATCATTAACCCACTGGAGCTTACATGCACGTATCTACCGAACTATGAACTTATTATTGATTGCGCACATCCCAGAGGATACATACATTTCGAGGAACAATTCTATGACTATACAGAACATAGCCCTACTTGGTTGAATGCAGCTGGGGAAATGATCTCGACAGCAGAGGATTTGGTTATCTTTTATGAAGCTCTATTAGGAGGAAAGCTACTAAAGCCTGAGCAACTACAAGAAATGCTAACAACTGTTAACACACCTTGGGATACGAACTACGGGTTAGGAATCGAAGAGTTCAAGCTCTATGAAGGTTCATCCGTATGGGGACATGGTGGAAGTACTCATGGATTTACTACTGCTGTAAGAGCAACTCGTAATGGTGATCACGTTATAGCAATCAACGCGAATGTTTCTTTTGATTCAGGATATGTAACTTTCGATGGCATTATAGAGTCTGAGATGAAACGTTAGTAGTGTAACGAAACAAGCTTTACGCTACAGTGATTCTTTTTTAGCACTAAAACGCCGATCTCATGCGGTCGGCGTTTAAACAAACCAATTTTCATATCTCATTACCTTTGCTAAAGATTTATCTTAAACCAACGACACAAGAAGGTAGATATAGCATATAACTACCGAAATGCTAGCAATCCCATTGGCTCAACACCAATTGCTTTGAGTTTATAAAATAAATTAAATTATCAGTCCATTCGCCAAACTCATAAATAAACCCCTGTCTTACACACTCAAACTTCATTCCCACTCCTTCTGCTAATTTTATAGATGGGGTGTTATCAAGATTAATGTGCGCCTCTATGCGATGATAATACAATTGTTCAAAGGCAATATTTAATGCTGCTCTTACCGCCTCTTGCCCGTATCCATTTCTCCAAAATTGATTGTGAATGTTATAGCCAGCTCTAGCCCATTGAAAATCATCTCTTATCAACGTGGAGAAGTCGACCTCTCCCACATGAGCATGATCTTCTTTTCGAAATATGTTAAAAACATAAGCTTTGTCTTCTATAGCTAATTTTTGATGCTTATCCACAAATTCGCTAAACCATTCTTCCGTGCAAATACTCGTGTCGATTTGACCTTCATCATACTTGTGCTGTGATGGCAACCTCCCCTCATATCCAGCAAGCCAAGAGGAATAGTCCTCTTTTTGGAGCGATCTTACAATCAACCTCTCTGTTTCTTTACTATGGTTACATGTATTCAAAGTTGTATCCTCCATCAATTAATTAGTTTTTATTATTTTGGATAGGATAACTGTAGTACACATCTAGGAGGAATTTTTACATGGATATTAAAGCTAAAATCGAGGAAATCGTTACTAAAATAAAAAATGATAAAGACTTCTCTTCTACATTTATGAATGATCCTGCTTCAGCCATTGAATCTGTTATAGGTATCGACCTTCCAAATGACCAAATTAACGCACTAATCGAAGGTGTGAAAGGAAAAATAACGTTAGATAAAGCAGGAGATACGTTATCATCGATTAAAAAACTGTTTTAAATTTGAACCGAGCTGCCGCTTCCCAGATCTGGATTCTGGACCCTTTGAATGACTCTTGATTGGAAAGAAGACGTACAACTTCAAGACCACCATCATCTCGAAGCTTATACGTCTTCTTTTTAGTAAGATGTTGCTATTTAACCGTCACCGTCAATTCATTACTAGTTGTCGTACCAAATGAATTCGTTACTTCAGATTCCGTCTAAAGCGCAGCTACCATTAGCCTTCTACATATTGCGCATTGAATTGATCTGCTATTTCTAACATCTTTTGAAAAATAATCTCATGCGATACCGCTACATACAGATCTCCCTCATAATAGCGGAATGGAATTGTCGCCTCTCCTACATGCCAAAGAAAAAAATCTCCTTGGATCGTCATGGTCGTTTCAGCCGATTTAAAGGAATACTCCTTTGTATATTCAAAATCTGGTTGCGTTTCGAAATAGCTTTTACATTCATCAACAGACATCATTTGGTCAGGTTGATTACCATCGGCATTTCTCGTAATTCGATATCTAGTATTCATATTCATCTAGTACCCCCACTACCTTTATACGTTACCCCTATTGTAAACGATATAGATAAGACAATGCCACTTTCTAAGGAAGCAGCCACCGTTTTGATGTCATCCTATAGAGAAAAGTCGGTAACACCCTTCTTATATGCATATTTCAACGTATAGGTTTCTTCTTTTCCATAAGGCATTGTAGCAATTTTGATACGAGTATAATCAAGCCTGCTCTCTTTCAAAACTCTTTTTACCAAGGCAATACTCCGTTCTTCTTCCGTAACCACACAAAATATATTCAGAGCATACTTTTTCGGGTCAGAAATGCATTTCCCCATATCTGAGCCATCAACATAGCCTAAGCCAGCATCTGCTAGAGCTATTTCCAAGTATTCCATTACTTTAGCTCTTAACCAGTGATCACGTTGACTGCCTTTGGCACTTTTCAGTGGATATTGTACCACTAACCAGATTTTTTCACTCATTCAGATTCACCAGCCAATCCACAGTTCATTATGTAATCCTGATACCGGCGCTAGCAGTATTTAATACTCTCGTATGAATACATGATTATAATCAACACAATTAGAAACATTTTACAAGAGGATGCTTGTTCTCGCGGACGAACCCTGTCCGAATAACGCCACACAGGCTCCTACGGGGTGGCTATGGTTTTAATTTCACCTGAGAAACCACCCCATCAACTAATGGTTACGATAATCAAGCATATCCCGATGAAGAGACATAATGGCGAATACAATAATGTGTCCCATTTGGCAAATAAGGTTCCTTTCTGTTTCTTAAAAAAGCCAACCCAGCGGAAATCCCCGACAGCTCGTAAAATGAATACACCTGATAAAATCCATCCCCCATAAAGAAATAACCAATCAGGGAATATCAGCCCCTCCATGACTTCTCCAAGCTCTAACACAAACAAACCTGCTAAAGCTAATCCCCCCGCCACAACACTTGTAGCCATTTTCGTCGGTCGAAACTTTAATTCTGAACCATCGCTTGGTATCGCTGCTAGAAATCCTCCTTTACCGCCTGCCACCCAATACAGATGAATTCCACTCAGTAAAAACAGAATTACGCCTACAATCCCCGCAAAAACACTCGCCATCGTACTCACCCCTTACAGTCCCAATAAATGTACCCTCAGCATTCTAAGATGACGATCTAGTTCTTCATCTGTAACTGGATCCTTCTTGAATCGTTCATACCAGCCCAAATAATAGTGATATAAAATATGAGATTTTTGCTCAGCAACTTCGGGATCCATTCCAACTTTTCTAAAGAGTTCCGCAGCATAGCTCATTCTCGTTTGCTCGATCGTCTCAAGCACTGTAAAAAAGGCTGGAACCTCCTCACTCAGCTTCCTTAAATAAAACAAGAAATCGCCTTTTCGTGTCACAGAGAACATTTCGATCAGCATCTTCGTAATTTGATCCTCTACCTTCTCAGGCCCAGAGGAACTTAGGATAACCTGTTCTGTCGATAATTCGACCCACCGATCTATCAACCGCGCGATATACTCATCCCGATTTTTGAAGTACCAATAGAAGCTGCTCTTGCTGCAACCTAATTCTGATGACATTTTTTCAATGACTAAGCCATTTACTCCGCTTTGTGCAAATTGCCTCATCCCGATTTCAATCCATTGAATTTCCGTGACAATAACTTTTGGAATCCTACTCACCTCCTCTTCTGTACGATAGCGTCTAGAAAGAGAATACTCTAACCAATGGAAAAATTCAACATCTGAACAATGGCGTTCATAAAATCTTCTCTAATTATCAAAATTTATAGCTCTTCATACCCAAGTGCTTGCAAGCATAACAAAAACCCGACCTCATGCGGTCGGGTTTTTCATGGTGGAGGCGAACTACGGTTTTGCAAAACTACCATTCGCCTAATCGTGATGTTGGGTTGTTTGGTGGTTCTCCATAGGATAAATTCAATAATAAGAACCGCGCATTAAACATTCCACACTAAGTCATCATTTATGATCAAACAACGATTAAACCATAAACCGGTACCCCGATCCCCAAACCGTCCCTATATATTGTGGTTTGGATGGGTTCTCCTCGATCTTTTCCCTAATTCTAGAAATGTGTACAGTTACAGTAGAAGCGTCGCTTATCGCGTCCATTCCCCATATGCGCTCAAACAGCTCCTCTTTGCCGAATACCCGATTGACATGCTGCAGCAAAAACAGAAGGAGGTCGAATTCCTTTTGAGCTAGCGTAACTTCATTCCCGTTGACAAACACCCGTCTGGAATCCTTTTGAACTTCAAGGCCTCTGATCTGGATCTTATCTCCTTCGTTCTGTCCGAATCGCTGCTTCATCCGTCCGAATTTATTCAGATGCGCGCTGACCCGGGCGACCAACTCTCCAGAGCTGAACGGTTTTGTAATATAATCGTCCGCACCGAGGCCGAGACCGTTAATTTTATAAATTTCCTCCGCTCTAGCAGATACAAGAAGAACAGGAATGTCCTCCTGCTCCCGTATCGTTTTCAACACTTCGAAGCCGTCTATATCCGGAAGCATAATGTCCAATATAACAAGGTCTATCTGCTCCTGCCGAAGCACTTTCAAAGCTTCCGAACCGCTGTTCACCATTTTCACCGCATAATGGCTCATCTCAAGATAATCCCTCTGTAAGTAGGCAATGCTTTGGTCGTCCTCGACAATTAGTATTTTTTTCATTTTACTCCCCTATCTTTAATAATTCTGTCCAACGGAAGCCACATCCTTAAATCTAATCGTCGAACAGCATCCCTACATTTTTTTTAGCGATATCATGATACGGGTCCCTTCATCTACAATGCTTCTAGCCCAAATATCCCCTTCATGACCTTCCACAATTTGCTTAGCAATGGCGAGTCCAAGTCCGCTGCCCTCCGTATTACTTCGCGAAGAATCCGCCCGATAGAATCGGTCAAAAATATGAGGAAGCTTCGACTCGGGAATGCCTATTCCGTTGTCTTTTATCTCGATAATGGCCCATTTCTTAGTTTCCCTTAGTATAATGACAACCATTCCATTCGGCTTATCGACGTACGCAGCGGCATTATCTAGAATGTTCTGAACAACCCTCCTGAACCTTTCACGATCGATTAATACAAGAACAGACTCATTTAATTCATTAACAAGCTCAAGCGATAAACTAGCTTTGTCATATTCGTATTTATGATCCGCAACGCAGTCTTCGAAATAGGATTCCAAATCCACTTTTTCAAAATGATAAGGAAGGTGGTTCAAGTCGAGCTTGGAATACAGCAGTAGATCATCGATCATCGCATTGACCAGAATCGCCTTTGTGCGGGCCGTTTCTAGATACTCATCCATTTTCTCAGGTGTTTTGGCAACCCCGTCGATAATTCCTCCGATATAACCAATAATGGAAGTGACCGGTGTCTTCAAATCATGCGAAATGCTCGACACGAGAAAGGTACGGTTATCGTCATATTTTTGCTGCAAATAAATGGATTCCTTCAACTTAATCCGCATGATCTCCAACGTTCTGCACAACTCCCGCACCTCTCCTTCGCCCTCCTCGGCAATTTCGCCGTTTAAATCACCTTCGCTGATTTTAACAGCAGCGTTTTTCAATCGGGCAACCGGGAGAATGATCGCTTGTGAAAAAGTATACGATACCCAGAAGTTCATAAGTAAAAACAGTACAATAAACACGCCGATCGTAAAATAGCCAATGAGCATATACAAGTCCGTTTTCAGCTTCACCTGTGCAAGTAATAATAATACTCCTGTATCGCCAGATTCTAGTTTGTAATCAGCCCGGGCAAATACATAGCTTTTGCCATCAAGCTCCATTGTATCTTGGTCGGGCATGTTGCTGGATAGCACGAGACTTTTTTCTATATCGATATCATTGAATTTCCTAGTGGAATAAACGACCTCTCTATTTTTGAAAATTACCGCATTCGCATCCAATGCCCTGACATGAGCAGACAGTTCCTCCTTATATTTTTTGTCCAACAGCTGCTCGAACTTCATCGTCTGCGCATTCATTTTAATCTCATTGATCCCGGTTCTGACCTCGAAGGCATGCTTCAGTTCGTCGATATCTGCACCGTGACCGAAAATTTTCGCATAGACGGCAACAAAAATAATAACAGCCAAAGCCGTCAAGCCAACAGAAAGCAGTACAGCGAGTGCGTTCATTGTAAAAAAACGTTTGGTTAAATGCATGAGATTACCTTTCCGAACCTTTGTTGTGGATATCTCTTCGGTCAAACAGGTAAAAGCCGGCGGTGAACAGCATGAGACCGCAGCCCAACATGATTAAGATCTGTCGTATAATTTTGAACACATTAATTGAATCGGATAACCAAAGCGTATACCAATCAAACATCGATGTAATAAAAAAACTCGAATAGGATGAAAATAAGAAGCCAAAAATATTAAATCCGATAAAAATAATAATGGACATAAAAAATACCGCCGACCCTCTTTCGAACACGTTAGACAACAGTACAATGAGAAGGCCAAACACGAAGACAGGTAAACATGTGGACAAATATGACAAAATGATCTTGATCACTCCAACTAAGCTGACCGATGCAGAATTAAACAGGAACCCAGCAAACATTGAAAAGATCATGACGAACATTAGGTTAGCAAAAATAAACAAAGCTAAATTCAGCACCTTCGCGCTAAATACGCCTAATCTGGAAACAGGATTCAACAACGTTAATTTCATCGTATTGGATGAAAATTCGCCGTTAAACATATCGATCACCACAAGAGTTACAAACAGTGGCAAAATCGTATAAGTAATGATCGAGAGAACCAATAACGGAAATTCATTTCCTCCCACAACCCTGATGCCGAGATCATTCTTGATCAGCGTTACCGCAATTTGGCCGGCCAAAACGGCAAGAATGGATAAAATGGCGGCCGAGATCATTTTTTTCTTTTTCAAAAGTTTGACGGCTTCATTAACAAATGCAGCATTAAACCCTTTCATTCCTGCCTACCTCACTAACATAATAATTTTCAAATGAAGGGTAGTTAGAAAGAATGTTCTGCGTATAATCTTCATTCACAAGCGTGCCGCTATATACGACACCGATCCTTGTGCACGTCAGTTCCATATCGTGAGTGAATTGGCTTGAAATAAAAAAAGTCGTACCTTCCTCCATAGAAAGCTCCTTAATTAGCCTGCGTATATCGAATATTCCTTCGAAATCAAGCCCGTTCAGAGGCTCGTCCAAAATCAAAAGCTTTGGCCTGGATAGGATTGCAGCCGCTATGCCTAGCCTTTGCTTCATTCCAACTGAATACTTTTTAGCTTTTTCATTTTTATATTTCAGTATACCGGTAATTTCCATACATTTATCAATTCTACGCTGATCCACCTGAGGATAAAATCTGGCGACAAGCTGCAAGTGTTCATACGCTGTCAAATAAGGATACGACTCCGCCGTCTCGATCATACAACCGATATGTTTCATCGCATCCACGTAATTTTCTGTTATGCTGTTGCCGAATATGTTCACATCGCCGCGGTCCGGCTTTACGAGCCCTGTTATCATCTGCATAGTTGTCGTCTTTCCTGCGCCATTTGGACCTAAAAAGCCAAATATATCACCTTGATTTACGGTCAAATTCAAGTTGCTTATACCGCGACCGTTTTTATATATCTTTGATAAATTAGTTATTTCTATTGCCTTACTTGTCAACGATAGCAACTCCTCAACAAATGGTATGGAAGCCGCTCGTGCGGCTTCCATCTTTGCTTTTACTGTTCAAGTACACGTTTAAATTCACCGTTGTAATTAGCAGGTGGATTTTGCTTAAATGAGGATTTGTCGAAAATCTCTATATTCAGATTAAGGTACATAGTTTCATCATCCGCACCCATCTGCCCACTTTCCTGCATACCCTTGGCATTCGTATAAGTGAAGAAACTGCCCGTCTCTTTAGGATTGAATTCAAATATAAAATTATACTTTTCTTCCGGATAATGTGCCTCGTAACCAGGTTTAACCGTTTCGTAATACTTACCTGCTACTTTATCCATTTCCATACTCGTGATTTCAAGCGTTCTTTCGCCAATCTTACCTTTTTTATCCACGACGATGTCATTTTTATATTTCCCTACATAATGGCTCTTGTTAATAAAAGCGTACTCTGGTTTTCGCCACTCGACGTTAGTATCTGTCAGAACTGGCATCGTAAATTTCGTATTTCCGATGTCAGTAAGCTTGACGACCACATCCAACGTCAGATCTTGTTGCTTTCCGTCTTTGTCTTTCCCTGACACAATGACATTACCCGTGACATTTTCCAATAATCCAGCTTTATTTTCTACTGCCGTGCCCGTAACCTTTTTAATAAATAAGTCACTCTCAATTACCGATGCTCCCGACTCCAATCCCATCATTTCGATCGCGGCCTTAAACCTTATTAAGGAGAAAGCATCAACTAAAACAGGCACCTGATCTCTCGACCAAGTTCCAGAGTAAACCTTTCCACCGTCCGGTTTTTCCTCCACTTGTACGTCATCATTCAGATTGCCGACCACAGAATCAATAATATTCACTATTTGCGTCGCGCTATCTTGTTCAACCGTGTTTGTGAAGTTAAACAATTCTCCCCGAGTAACATTTTTGTCCGTCTCCTGTGCTTCATACTTGTCATTATCACCGTATTTAACTATCGCAACCTTATTGTCCCTGTACGAGTAGCTCGGTGTAGTCTTGCCATCTAATCCTTGAGTCAAAGTAATCTCTTCCAATGCCTGCTTTACCATATCGTTTCTGCTGGTCGTGGTGGACTGATACAGTGTTTTGTTATTCTCTTTCAGCGTAAATAGCGCTTCAACTGTATAGTTGTCCAATCCCTTCTCCATTTGCGTTGTCGTATGTTGTAAGGACCCTTTGAACCGGTCGTAGTCGGAACCAATCATCGTATCGGCAACAGCGGTAGTAACGAATATGAAAGCCCCTATCGTAAACGAGAGTGCAATCATTGATTTTTTGCTAAGGCTCATTTCAATTCTCCTTCTTCTGTATATGTATTGAGGGATACGTCTCCTCGTCTTTTATATTACAGGAAGCCTATTGAATAATTATAAATGAACTATTAACAAAGTATTAACTCCGCCAACCAGCGGCTTTTGGCAGCAATGGCTCCGTTCGTATCGCTGGTCCCTTGAATGTTATCAAGCTCTATCTGTAACAGATCGCTCTGCCACAACTGTTGCATCGCCTATCGCACATCTTCTCCCTCTTATTAGTCCAAATATGATTAGAGGATTCATTAAGTAGATTGGGTTGACGCGGGTTGACGCAGGGAGAGTTAGTTCTTACCCTGACATCGCCACTCTTTAATCTTTGACTCGCATTCGTTGTTACCAGTGTAAAATCACGAAGGTCCCAACCAATTTCGGCAAAACCAACTGTTTCAATGGGGTAAGTACGGAAGTGGAAGTTTGTGATCAGCAACCTCACCATGCCAGTGGAATCTATGTTGCCTAAACATTGTAGAAAAAGTAATCATCTATAAGGAACATGTTAAGGTTATTCTGAAGCTTCTCAACCGCTTCCTGTGCACGGACGAACCCTCACAGGGGTTCGTCTCCCTTCAACTCCCCTCCAACGCAAAAAGGACACCTCTGAGGTGTCCTTTTTCATATTGGTGGAGGCGAGGGGAGTCGAACCCCTGTCCGAAGATAACGGCACATGAGCTTCTACGGGTGTAGTAACAGTTTTGATGTCACCCTAGGAACTCCCTGTTACCGGATTCCCTTCAGGTCAGCCTGATTATCTTCTTCAGCACACCCCAGGCGGAGATGTGACAGCGTATCCCACTAAAGTTGAGCCCCTATCCCGCCACATGGGCGATGGAGAGTAGAGGCACGCTAACAGGTTATTAAGCTGCTAAAGCGTAGTTGTTTTGTGTTTTGCCGTTTAATAGGCTTTAGCGTTGATGAAGCGGACGCGTCCCCACTACCCGCTACCCATGCTCGAACTATCCCCGTCGAATCCAAAAACGCCCCCATAGTGTAAGCGACTGGCTCACCCATCTGGGGTTACCGTCTTTAGATTAAGGAAGTCGAAGCATCGATAGAATGTATCGTATGTTCAAACTCAAACCTTATTCTATTATCAAGGTACCAGCGGCTTCAGCATGTTCTGTTGACCGCCGCCGATAAATTTATTATAACACAAACTCATCATAAGTGTTAATGATCTTCTTGCCATCGTTGCTACAGGCTTCCTTGGAGAAGCTTCCTAAATGTGATTGGGGTAATCATTTCTATATCCATGATGCTAACCCATCTAACCCAACCAACACTGAATGGTAGTTGCAACCACCTTTAATACTTCTGCTTCTCACGCAGCGCACGCTGGATTTGACGCTGTGCATCGCGCTTCGCGGACGTTTCACGCTTGTCGTAGTTCTTCTTACCACGGCCAAGGCCAATCAGCAGCTTCGCATAACCATTGCGCGTATAAATCTTAAGCGGCACAAGCGTATAGCCTTCCTGCTTCGTCTGGCCAAGCAGCTTCATAATTTGCGACTTATGCAGCAGCAGCTTGCGCGCACGTGTAGGGTCCGTCGGATTGTGGCGATTGCCCTGCTCGAACGGACTGATATGCAAATTGTTAACGAATGCTTCGCCATTTCGGATCGTCGCGAACGCATCACTCATATTCGCTCTGCCATTGCGCAAAGACTTAATCTCCGTACCTGTCAGCACGATACCCGCCTCATACGTATCCTCAATAAAATAATCGTGGGACGCCTTCTTGTTCTGAGCCAGCGGCTTGCTCTCAACCTTCTTCGACATAACCTACCCTCCATTGCTGAGCATAATCATCACCCGCCAGAAAAGATACTCCAGCAAAGTGTAGAATAATATTATACCAAATGGATGGGGTTGCCTACAACATCTAAGTACATCTCAAAGCGAAACCTTGTCCTATTCCTCTTCTGAACAGACCAACCGCCAACCAAAGACGCCCCAATGACACCTCCTGCAAGCTCGATGACCTCAACCCTTACTTGCCGCGGACTTCAATAACTTCGTCCATGGCCGCGAGGCGCTCCACCACATCGACCGCATCAACCTTCGGTGGAATGACAACCTCCAGCTTAAGTGAGGTTTGACGTTTCATCGTCACCGTTTCCTTAAGCTCAACCCCATCCACATTTCCAGACTGTGCACCTTGTGTGCCTGTTGTCCCTTTTCCATCTGCTCCAACTACTCCAGACGGCACTTCGACGACACCAGTTCCAACCTCACTCTGTTGCCACACCTTACGCGACTGCGCGCCAATCTCCTTCGTAACGTCAACTCGGTCGATCTCTACCTTCATCGAAGCAAGTGTCTCACGAATCGAGGGGAGCAATGTTCCATCATCCATACCACGTATGCGAAACGTATAATGCAGACTCGCTGCACGACCTTGAAACTCCATTTTATTCATCAGCCAGAGTGCAATAATCGTAAGTACACATGTCAGTAAAGCACCGTAATAAAAGCCCGCTCCAACTGATAATCCAATCGCAGCCGCAACCCAGATCGATGCCGCTGTCGTAAGTCCTTTTACAGATAATCCGTCGCGAATAATCGTCCCTGCACCAAGAAATCCAATACCGCTTATTACTTGCGCAGATAAACGGGCCGGGTCCATACGTACATTATCTTCGTCCACGAACATAGAGAACCCGTATAAAGATAACAGCATAATAAGTGCGGAGCCCATACTTACGAGCATGTGCGTACGTACGCCTGCTGCGTGGCGGCTGCGTTCCCGCTCCAATCCGATAATACCACCTAGCAGTGCAGCCAGTACGAGTCGCTGTGTCAACGGCCACCAATCGATAACCCATGGGTTCATTGCTGCATCGCTCCTTTTCTCACTCTTATTATATGTATGATTGCTTCCATATATATGATCGTAATGATTAATCCATTTAATGATTTAGTACCTGTATTAATTTCGTAATATATACCGATTACAAGATTTGCTCATAAAGACTTTCAACGTCTTCAATGTATTTCCTGCATTTACGAAAGCCCTATAACAATATGCAAAGAACCTTCGACACCACAACAGAAGTACAGAAGTGGAACTGAAGGTTCTTTACATCAATCCTTTATTACTTAAGGTCACTAACTATATACCCCATATCAACCTGCACCAATCGAATCCAATCAAGAAACTTCCAATCAATGCCCCGCAGATATACATTAGTGAGCCGCTATTTTACCGACATTCGAGTGGACATTTCATTAACGTTTCTCCAGTGGCACAGCACCTTACTACACACCATTCATGCAATGAAATATATACAGCAGTTGCCGCTATCGTTTCTTACGCACGAATTTTGCTGTGTTGTTCTTCGACTTGCCGCGCTTATGCGCTGCCCGCTCGGCGTCACCAGAACGATTGCGTGCAGCTTGAGGCGAATCCTCACCGACGAACACACCACTTTCAGAAATACTGCGTCTGCCTCGCTTGCCGCCGCCTAATTGACCATGACCTGATCGGAAGTCACCGCCTCGGTCGAAGCCAGCGTCTCTGCTGCCCCCTTGGCCAGTTGAAGAAGATCCCCGAGGACGACCATATCCGCCTTTGCCCGAGCCGAAATCAAAACGATTGCTGCCAGACTCACGTTCTGCATCCTTCACAAGGCGATCTACCCAGTTCGCATCATCATTGGCATCTGTTCTTTCCTTACGGAGACTGCCACTGTCGCGGGCACCCGCTTCATTGCTGCCGAAAGTAATACCGCCTTGACCACGTTGACGCTGGGACGGTCTAGCATAAGGGTTAACATTTGAATCGCCTCTATCGCGACGGTTACGACCGCGCTTATTGCGTTCACGCCATTCCCCTTGGTTATACCATACTTCTTCATCACGTCTTGCCCCGCCATCTTCGTGGTCATGCTGTCTGCCATCCTGGTTGCTGGAGCCCCAATCATCAAATCCATCTTGATATCCGCGACGACCAGTATCGTGACCAGAGCCACCTTGTTGAGGGGAAGCACCAGCATACAGGAAACGTCCTCCCTGATTATCCAATTCAGATGCTCCTGGCCCGTCTCCTCGGCCATTGCGTGCATTATAATCGTGCAAACGACCATCTCGACCATCATTGCGGTCGCGACGTCCTTTTCCACCACGCGGATCATCGCCACGGCCAAAGCGTTCATTGCGCCCGCCTTGTCCCTGTCCTTGACCGCCTCGGCCAGCATGTTGACGTTCGCCACGGCCTCCGCCGTAAACTCCGCCATCGCGTCCGCTACGTCCATCTCTTGAAGCTCCACCGCGTACTTCGCCATTGCGTCCACTTTGCCCGCCACTAGCAGCTCTATCTCCACGGCCGCCTTGTCCACCACGGCCACCTCGGCCTCCAAACGCTTCACCGTCTCGACCTCGTCGTCCGTCTCTCGCAGCTCCGCCACGTGCATCGCCGCCGCGTCCACCTTGTCCGCCGCTGCCAGCTCTATCTCCACGGCCACCTTGACCACCGCGGCCTGCATCACGTCCACCACGTCCAGCATCACGGCTATCGCCGCGTCCGCGTTTCTTGCGCTCAAAGCCAAATTCACGGCCTTGACGGCCGCTGCCAAAGCGTTGAGCTTGACCAACCAGTGCAAAGTCAATCGTATGGTCCTCCATATTGACGTTTGCAACCACAATACGTATTTCGTCACCGATACGGAACATCCGGGCTGTCCGTTCACCCAACAGCATCATATGCTGCTCATGGAAATGGTAGTAGTCATCCGACAAATCGCTCAAGCGGATTAGACCTTCTACCGTATTCTCCAATTCAATAAACATACCGAAGTTCGTTACGCTGCTAATAATTCCGTCGAACTCTTCCCCGACTTTATCCAACATGAACTCCGCTTTTTTCAATTGCTCCGTATCTCGCTCAGCGTCTACCGCAACCCGCTCACGTTCAGACGATTGCTGCGCAACGTCAGGCATGCGCGTATGCAACAGCTCATGTCGCTTCTGTGTCAAAGAGCCTCCATTATCGGCAACTTCTCGAATAATTCGATGGATAACTAAGTCCGGATAACGGCGAATTGGTGACGTAAAGTGGGAGTAGAACTCCGCTGCCAGACCAAAGTGGCCTGTACTTTCCGCATCATACTTCGCTTGACGCATCGAACGAAGCATCATTGTGCTAATAACGGTCTGCTCACGCGTACCTTGGATTTCCTCCAGCAACGATTGCAGTGCACGCGGATGAACCGAATTGCCTTTACCGCGCACCGCATAACCAAAGTTCGCTGCGAACGACATAAACGTCAGCAGCTTCTCACTGTCCGGATCTTCGTGAATCCGGTACAAGAACGGTACACGCAGCCAATGGAAATGCTCGGCTACCGTCTCATTCGCTGCGAGCATAAACTCCTCAATAATTTGCTCCGCGATCGAACGCTCACGCTTCACAATATCAACTGCTTTTCCTTCCTCATCTACAATAACCTTCGACTCTTGGAAATCGAAGTCGATTGCCCCGCGACGCATACGCTTACCACGCAGCTTCATCGCCAATTCCTTCATCAACATAAAGTTATCGACAAGGTAGGAATAACGTTCACACAGTTCTGGATCCTGATCTTCAACAATTTTACGGACGTTATTATAAGTCATCCGTTCCACCGAGCGAATCACACTCGGGAATATGTCATGACGGACCACTTTCGCTTGTGCATCAAATTCCATTTCACAGGATAGCGTTAAGCGATCCACATGTGGATGCAAAGAGCAAATCCCGTTCGACAATCGATGCGGAAGCATCGGAATAACACGGTCGACAAGATACACGCTACAGCCACGAGCATACGCTTCTCGATCTAAGGCAGAGCCTTCTTGCACATAGTAGCCCACATCAGCAATATGCACGCCCAACTTATAATTTCCGTTCTCTAGCTGTTCTACATAAACAGCGTCATCCAAGTCCTTAGCATCTTCGCCGTCAATCGTCACAATATTGAATCCGCGCAAATCTCGACGGCCTTGGCTTATAATTTCCTCTTCCGAAATGGAGTCTGGCACTGCTTCTGCTTCCGCCATTACTTCATCTGGGAATGCCTCAGGCAGCTGATGCTTACGGATAACAGATAGAATGTCTACGCCTGGATCATTTTTATGACCAAGAACTTCTATAACCTCGCCTTGAGCTGCTGTACGCCCCTCTGGATAGCTTACAATACGGACAACGACTTTCTGTCCACTTACCGCCCCTGCCATCGCTTCGCGCGCAATAAAGATGTCGCGATTGATCCTACGATCATCGGGTACAACGAAACCAAATGACTCATGATTCTGAAATACACCTACAACTTGCTCAACTGCCCGTTTTACAATACGGACAATTTCCCCTTCCAAACGCGCACCATCATGGCCTTTATTCGTCACACGAACAAGGATCGTATCTCCATTCATCGCAGATTGAAGATCATTCGCATGAATATATACGTCTGGATGGCCTGTCTCTTCTGGAATTAAAAACCCAAAGCCTTTTGCATGGGCCTGCAAGCGGCCGCGCAGCAAATTCATTCGTTCTGGCACCCCATAGCGATCTGTTCGCGTACGAATGATATGTCCGGAATGTTCTAACTCGTTCAACGTCTTCAGAAAAGCCTTAAATTCCTGTGCATCTTCAATCTCAAAATGCTTCTCCAGCTCCTGATACGTCATTGGTCTGTATGCTGTTTCCTGCATAAACTCTAATATTTGCTGTGCCGTTATCATCTGTTGTTCACCTCACACTTGCTCCATCAACTTCCACAAGTATATTCATATATAACCTAGTATACACGAAATCAAAAGCAGCCATCCCGGCGAATGGTATAAACCTTATAAAAAGACGAATGCACGGGATCGTTTAACTAGCCATATTTTATCTTGATTCATTCATGCAGCATTCAAAATGTACCCCTAGTGGCACACGCAACTGTGATGATTGTTCCCATTCACTCACCGCATCATACCTCAAGGAGAATTATATCAATTCTATCTTAAATGCTTAATAATTCAATCACTCATTATTTACATGGAGCAAATCCATTCGTTCAAGCCTTCACAACCCACTCCATACATGATTACACAAAAAAACCTTAACCCGAACGAATCGGATTAAGGCTTCTTATATGTCATGTATTAGTTCTTCATGAAATAAGCAACGACAAGCGACAAAATAAAGAATCCTGCTGCCAATCCCATCGTCAAACGCTGTAAGAACAGCTCAGCTCCGCGTGCTTTCGTCTTTCCGAATAGATGTTCCGCACCGCCGGAGATGGCGCCCGATAGACCCGCACTCTTCCCTTGTTGCAAGAGTACCGTGCAAATCAATCCGATTGAAAAAATAACAAGCAATACAGTCAAAAATCCTTCCATGCTTCCACCTCCTAAGGTTGCCTATCACATCGTACTTCGAAAGAGATAAGCCTATAAAAACAGTACTTTTATTGTACCATATCCCTCAAAAGGTTACAAGCACTCTGCTTCTTACTGCTCTTCTCCATGCTCAGTTAAGCGCAGCGCATTGTGACGCAATGGCCCAACGTACTGATTAAGTGCGAAAGAATGACGAATAGCTTCCGTAATGAAACGCTTCGCTGTTGCCATGCTCTCTTGCACCGTGAAGCCTTTAGCTAATTCCGCCGCAATGGCCGCAGAATATGTGCAGCCTGCGCCGTGCGTATACGTCGTCTCAATACGATCTGCTTCAAGGATTTCAAATGTGCTGCCATCATAGACCACGTCTACTGAAGTTGGCAGGCCAATTTTAGAACCGCCCTTCACCACAACGTATTTTGCACCTAATTCTTGAATACGCGCAGCCGCATGCTTCATATCATCTAGTGATTTGATCGGTGCTGTACCTGCTAATTGAGCTGCTTCGAACAAGTTTGGCGTAACAACGGTCGCCTTAGGGACAAGAATATCACGCAAAGCCTCATTTGTTTCTGGGTGCAGAGCCTCATCTTGGCCTTTGCAGATCATAACGGGGTCAACAACTACGTTAGGAATATTGTGCTTTTCAATAGTACGTGCAGCAAGCTCAATAATGTCGATAGAACCAAGCATACCCGTCTTCATACCATCTACCCCGATAGAAAGAATCGTTTTCAACTGTTCTTCTACAGTCGATAGCGCGATTGGAAACACACCATGCGCCCACTCTTTGTCTGGGTCCATCGTTACAACCGTTGTTAAAGCGGTCATCCCAAATACACCGCGCTCTTGGAATGTTTTCAAATCAGCTTGAATACCTGCGCCACCGCTAGTATCAGAACCTGCTAATGTTAGTACTTTACGAATTGGTTTCATTGCTGCCATGTTTCGTTCGTCCTTTCAATCATGTAGTCATAATGCGAGCTGTATTAGGCACACCATGGCTAGGTGTGTATTTGTCATACACGTATCATTACAAAATGAAAGCCGTTTGTCCATACATTCCACATGCTCGGTTTATAATCTGTATTCCCCGTGTTCCATCTTACTCTTTTATAATAATTGTCCCTGCATCTGTTTTAGCATTTACACGGAATGTTCCATTATCGTATGAGGCAGGCACTTCCACTTCACCCAAGCCTGATTTGGCCAGGTACTTCCCTTTAGCTCCTTGTGGAATTTCAATTTCAATCGCACCCATATTCGTTTTCACATCCACATTATGGGGCTGCTTCATCTCAAGGTTTACACTGCCTAGATCCAATTTAATATTTACAGGCTTTGTCGTTTCCAAAATTTTTATTTCACCATTATCAGACTCTACGTTCACTATTGAATCAATTCTTTCAAATTCAGTAGAGCCATTTTCTAACTCTACGTTCATAGAGCGACTGGAAATATCGCTAGCACGCAATATACCATTATCCATTTGGATCTCCACTCTCTCGAACTTACCGCCTTTAACATTGATCTCACCTAACTCCTGTTCCAACTGTAGTTTGCGGAGCTCATAATTGTCTCGCAGCGTAACTACAAAGGAGTACTGATAATTGGCATACATATCCGATTCATCCAACTCAAAAATAATTTGATCATTTTTAAGTTGCGTTGCTTCCATTCGCTCTCCAACACTAGGGGCTGTAACAGCTTTCCAAGCAATCTCATTGCGATCACCTTGCTTGAATTCAATGTCAACTTCACCGATATCCGTTTCAATAATAAGATCCTTCCATTTTGACGAATTGCCCATTTTGATTACGCCCTCATAATGAGTCCCTTCGAACTCACTATATTCCTCATCCCATGCGAAAGTAGTAGAAGCTTCAACGATATCTTTTATATCTTCTTTACTCACTAACTCTCCCAAGTCTTCTAAATGCTCTAATTGCTTATCAACATTTTCTAGTATCGATTCAACGCTTGCTGACGCAGCTACTTTTTCATCAGGCCCATCTATAAAGTATGCAACACCAGTGGAAACGAGCAGACCTCCACCCACCACTATAAGAGTAAACGCTGATAAGAGCGTAAATAACGATTTCTTGGCTTTGAATAGACCTGAGCTTTGAGTTGGATACTCTGATTCAGAATAACCAGAATAGTCAGCGTAATTGGGATGCGAATAAGAATAATTCAACGATTCATCCGTTGGGCACTTCTCTTGGTAGGCAGATAAGTCTGGCGCCTTGTAGGAAGGACCTACTGTTTCCTTTGCTATTTCGATCGGATCGCCGAGTTCCTCGGCTATTTGCTCCTCCGTCTTGCCCTGCTGCTCACCGTATATAAAATGAGCCTCCACTTCAGATAGAAGATCAGACTGCACCTCTGGTGCCAACTGTTGAGAATAGAATCGTAACAACGCCAAATACTCTTGCTTGTTCATCATTCAACCTCCGTCTCGTATGATTCGATCAACCCATTAATATTGGACACAAATCGTCCCCATTCATGAACTAACTGCTCCATATAGATCTTTCCTTCTGGTGTTAAACGATAATATTTGCGCGGCGGCCCTTCCGTGGACTCTTGTAAGTAAGTAGAACAATGGCCATCTGCAACAAGTCTTCGTAATACCGGATAGATAGCCCCTTCTGCCACATCTACGTGCTCAGATATCGTTTGAGCCAGCTCAAATCCATATCGATCCCGTTTATGTATCAGCATCATTGCACACAAACCAAGTACGCCTTTTTTAAATTGAACAATTTCTTTCATTCGCTTCTCCAACCTTATTCCAGATACCATTATCATTCAGTAGTAATTATAGAATAATAGCGGTTGTCATTATTTTACAACATCATTTCCACAATGACAACCCTATTTCTACAATTCCCAACGCAGGCAGTCGCTCTGCCCAAGCAATCCTTCTACAACACCTTCTTTTCACCGCCTGACACCAAAACTAGCATTTCCACATACGATATTACGTACGGTCTAACCTTGAACAAACATTAGCCGTACTTGCTCACACGTTCCTCAAAACTCTCAAGCCAGTCATTATTAGAGGGGAGGCAGTGACATGAAATATTTCTGGGAAGGATATATACATCCAATTCTTCGTCTTCTCCGTCCACGCCATATCGTGGAGATCGGAAGTGCTCAAGGATGGAATACGCACAATTTGCTGCGCTATATGTCATTTAGCCGACGTCGCCTCACGATTATCGATCCATCCCCCATGTTCGATGTCCAAGCTGTGCAAGACCAATATGGAGAACGATTTCAGCCCATTTTAGATATAAGTTTGCATGCACTTCCAAAGATCGAGCACTGTGATGTCGTGCTTATTGATGGTGATCATAACTGGTACACCGTTTATCATGAGCTTCAATTGCTAACAAAAATAGATCCGTTCCCGGTTGTACTTTTTCATGATGTGGAGTGGCCTTATGCGCGTAGAGATATGTATTACTTTCCTGAAACGATTCCTGAATCATTCCGGCATAAATATGCCAATCTTGGTGTGAGGCGTGAACAATCCCAACTTACGCAAGATGGAATGAACGCATCCTTCTGCAATGCTATTGGTGAAGGCGGACCTCGTAACGGTGTGCTGACAGCCGTAGAAGATTTCCTTCACCAAACTGAGCTTCCTTTGTCTTATTATCATGTTGCGAAGCAGTATGGCTTAGGCATTCTCGTTGCAGGAGCTACTAGTCGGCAGCGTCGCCTTATTGAGTATTTGAATAAGCATCCATCCACAGAACGTAAATAGGTGCAAAAAGTAAAGTCTGTTGTGTGCTGTGTGCTTATTGTCTCAATGCGATTGATTTCGGCTATAAACAGCAAACAGTTGCGGCCTGTATACAAATAAGGGGCTATCCCTATAAGCAGATTACTCTGCTTATGGGACAGCCCCTTATTATTTATAGATGAGCCGCTAACGCGGCAGCACCTTATTTTTTCACGTTGTAGAAAGATTTCAAGCCGTCGTAGCGAGCTGCGCCACCCAATTGGTCTTCGATGCGAAGCAATTGGTTGTATTTCGCAACACGGTCCGTACGGGACGGAGCACCTGTCTTGATTTGACCAGCGTTAGTAGCAACTGCGATATCAGCAATTGTGCTATCTTCGGACTCACCAGAACGGTGAGAGATAACTGCTGTGTAACCAGCGCGCTTAGCCATTTCGATTGCGTCAAATGTTTCAGTCAACGTACCGATTTGGTTAACTTTGATCAAGATGGAGTTACCGATGCCTTGCTCGATACCTCTGCCTAGACGCTCTGTGTTTGTAACGAACAAGTCGTCACCAACGAGTTGAACTTTGTCGCCCAATTTCTCAGTAAGCAACTTCCAACCATCCCAGTCATCTTCGGACATACCGTCTTCAATTGTGATGATTGGGTACTTCTCAACCCAAGAAGCAAGAAGGTCAACATACTCAGCAGATGTGTAGGATTTGCCTTCGCCTGCAAGTGTGTATTTACCGTCTTTGTAGAACTCAGTGGAAGCAACGTCCATACCCAAGAAGATATCTTGACCTGGCTTGTAGCCAGCTTTTTCGATTGCTTCGATGATAACTTGAAGAGCTTCTTCGTTGGAACCAAGGTTAGGAGCGAATCCACCTTCGTCACCTACAGCTGTGTTCAAGCCTTTGCCTTTAAGTACAGACTTCAAGCTGTGGAAGATTTCCGCACCCATGCGAAGAGCTTCTTTGAAGTTAGGAGCGCCAACTGGCAATACCATGAACTCTTGAACGTCGATGTTGTTGTCAGCGTGCTCACCACCGTTGATGATGTTCATCATTGGTACTGGCAATTGCTTAGCGTTGAATCCGCCAAGGTATGTGTACAAAGGAACTTGCAAAGCGTCAGCAGCTGCACGAGCTACTGCCATGGATACTGCCAAGATAGCGTTAGCGCCGAGTTTGCCTTTGTTAGGCGTTCCGTCCAACTCGATCATAAGCTTGTCGATAGCAACTTGCTCAAGCGCGTCCATACCGATGATTTCTGGAGCGATGATGTCGTTAACGTTCTTAACTGCGTTCTCAACGCCTTTACCAACGTAACGGTCTTTAGCGCCGTCACGAAGCTCAACTGCTTCATGAGCTCCTGTGGAAGCACCAGAAGGTACGATTGCACGACCGAAGCCGCCGTTCTCCAATTTGATTTCTACTTCTACAGTTGGGTTACCACGGGAGTCAAGGACTTCGCGTGCATATGCATCAATAATCATAGTCATGATGAATTACATCTCCTTTTAACAATGAAATAGTATTTATCTATATTGTAACATAATCTATATAAGCAAAGCATATACCTATAGGATCAGGGCCCTTTTGCTTAGCTTACTTCTTCAACAACGTGTTGCCTGTCATTTCAACTGGCTTTGGCAAGTTCAATAGTTCAAGCATCGTTGGTGCGATATCAGCCAAGATGCCATCTGCACGCAATTCTACATCGTTAGATGTAAGAATGAACGGAACTGGGTTCGTCGTATGCGCCGTATGAGGACGGCCATTCTCGTCGAATACCATATCTGCATTGCCGTGGTCAGCTGTAATGATTGCTACGCCGCCTTTAGCTAGTACTGCTTCAACAACTTTGCCCATGCACTCATCTGTTACTTCAACTGCCTTGATCGTTGGCTCAAGCATTCCGGAATGCCCAACCATATCAGGGTTAGCGAAGTTCAAAATGATAGCATCGAACTCATCAGAGTTGATCTCGTTTACAGCAGCTTCCGCCACTTCATAAGCACTCATCTCTGGTTGCAAGTCATAAGTCGCAACTTTTGGAGAGTTAATCAACACGCGCTTCTCACCTGGCAACTCGACGTCTCGACCACCACTGAAGAAGAAGGTTACGTGTGGGTATTTCTCCGTTTCCGCGATGCGGAGCTGCTTCTTGCCATGCTGTACAAGCACTTCACCAAACGTGTTATCCAATTCTTTCGGCTTGTAAGCTACGAATCCACCGACAGTCTCTGAGAAGAGCGTCAAACAGACGAAGTACAATCCTGTAGGATGATTCTCTCCACGGTCAAAGCCTTGGAAATCACTGTTCGTGAACACTTGTGACAACTGAATCGCACGGTCAGGACGGAAGTTCAAGAATACAACGGCATCCTCGCTCTTCACTAAACCAACCGGTTGTTCCTGCTCATCTACGATGACAGTCGGCATTACGAACTCATCGAAAATCGATTGTTCGTAAGACTTCTTCACCGCTTCGATTGGATCATGGTATTTAGGTCCATCAGCGTATACCATTGCACGGTAGGACTTCTCCAAACGCTCCCAGCGCTTATCGCGGTCCATCGCATAGTAGCGACCTTGTACCGTAGCAATCTTACCTACGCCAATTTCTTCGATTTTTGCTTTTAACTGCTCAAGATAACCAATAGCGCTGTCTGGCGCTACGTCACGGCCATCAAGGAATGCATGAATGTAAACCTCTTCAAGACCTTCCTTTTTGCACAGATCAAGCATTGCGAACGTGTGGTCAATATGACTGTGAACACCGCCATCAGACAACAAGCCATAAATATGAAGTGCCTTGTTGTTTGTTTTCGCGTGCTTCACTGCTCCGATAAGCGTACCGTTATCGTAGAATTCACCTTCACGAATGGACTTCGTAATACGAGTCAAGTCTTGATATACGATACGGCCTGCACCGATATTCAAGTGACCCACTTCTGAGTTACCCATTTGCCCTTCCGGCAAACCTACTGCTTCACCGCAAGCGACTAGCGTAGTGTTTGGATATTGGCTCATATAACGGTCGTAGTTGGGCTTCTTCGCTTGTGCTACAGCGTTACCTTCTGCAGCACCACGAAGGCCGAAGCCGTCCATAATAATAAGAGCTACTGGTCTAGGTGCGGACATCTTACTTCGCTCCCTCCACCAATGCGATGTACGAAGCAGGCTGTAAGCTTGCGCCTCCTACCAATGCGCCATCGATGTCGCTCTCAGACATATATTCACGTACGTTCTCAGGCTTAACGCTGCCGCCGTATTGAATGCGTACTGCTTGTGCTACTTCTTCATTGTAAAGGCCAGTTACTACGCTGCGGATGTAGCTGATTGTCTCATTTGCATCTGCTGCTGTAGAGGATTTGCCAGTACCGATCGCCCAAATTGGCTCATAAGCGATAACAACTTGCTTCGCTTGCTCAGCGGACAAGCCTTTGAAAGCTTCTTCCGTTTGCACGCGGCATACGTCGTTAGTCTTGCCGGATTCACGCTCTTCAAGGGACTCGCCCACACATACGATCGGAGCCAAGCCATGACGGAATGCTGCATGCGTCTTCTTGTTCACGATTTCGTCTGTTTCAGCGAAGTATGCACGACGCTCGGAATGTCCGATGATTACGTAGTGTACACCAAGATCTTTTAGCATTGCGCCGCTGATCTCGCCTGTGAATGCACCGGAATCTTCGAAGTGAAGGTTTTGTGCACCAATTTTAATGGAAGTACCTTTAACTGCTTCAACAAGTGCTGGCAAGTTCGTGAAAGGTGCGCAAATTACGCTCTCAACACCTTCTACTTCTGCTTTGCCTTTCGCTTCTGCGATGAAGTCAGTTGCTTCGGATACTGTTTTGAACATTTTCCAGTTTCCTGCGATGATTGGTTGTCTCATTGAATTACACTCCTTTAGCCGTGGACGGCATAACTAATTACATGGATAAGCTATACCGCCTACAGAAAGTAACGTCTAGCTAGCAAGGCTTAAAGGCTTAATTGCCCCTAAACGGTCTTATTTATCGTTCAATGCCACTACGCCTGGCAATACTCTGCCTTCCATGAACTCAAGGGAAGCGCCGCCGCCTGTGGAAATGTGGTCCATTTTGTCTTTCAAGTTGAACTTTTCAACTGCAGCTGCGGAATCGCCGCCGCCGATGATTGTGTATGCACTTGTCTCTGCACAAGCATCCGCTACTGCACGAGTACCGTGGGAGAATGGCTCGATTTCAAATACGCCCATTGGTCCGTTCCATACTACAAGCTTGGAGTTCTTAATAACGTCAGCATAGATTTCACGCGTTTTAGGTCCGATGTCGATACCTTCCCAATCAGCAGGCATACCCGTTACATCAACGATTTGTGTGTTCGCGTCTGCGCTGAAGTCATCTGTAACGACAACGTCTACTGGCAGATACAAGTTCTTGCCGAGTTGTTTAGCTTTTTCGATAAAGCCAAGAGACTCTTGCAATTTGCTCTCATCCAACAAAGATTTACCGATCTCGTGACCCTGTGCTTTGAAGAATGTGTAAGTCAAGCCGCCACCGATAATTACGTTGTCAGCAATCTCAAGCATCTTGTTGATAACATCGATTTTGTCCTTAACTTTAGAACCACCAACGATAGCTGTAAATGGACGCTCAGGGTTAGAAAGAGCTTTACCAAGAACGCTCAATTCTTTCTCCATAAGAAGACCAGCTACTGCAGGAAGAAGCTTCGCGATACCTTCTGTAGAAGCGTGTGCACGGTGTGCTGCACCGAAAGCATCGTTTACGAATACGTCAGCCAATGCTGCGAATTCTTGTGCCAATGCAGGGTCATTTTTCTCTTCGCCAGCGTGGAAACGAACGTTTTCCAATACAACAACGTCGCCGTTTTCCATTTTAGCAATTTCAGCTTGAACGTTAGCGCCGATAGACTCATCAAGCTTCTTAACTGGCTTGCCAAGCAATTCGCTCAAACGAGTTGCTGCTGGAGTCAAACGCATGGAGTCAACGACTTCACCTTTAGGACGACCCATATGGCTAGCAAGAATAACTTTCGCGCCTTTTTCGATCAAGAACTTAATTGTTGGAAGCGTTTCTTGGACACGAGTATCGTCTGTAATTACGCCGTTATCCAAAGGTACGTTGAAGTCTACACGTACGAATACGCGTTTGCCGTTCACTTCGATATCTTTTACGCTCTTTTTATTCATCTATTTATCCTCCTAATTCACAGGAACATTTAGCTGCTGCACTTTGTACGGTTCTATGTGTTCGTCCTTTAATGGACGTATCTATATCTAGCTTCTATTGTTTCTATTTGTACGGTTCATGTACGGTTCTATGATTTTTTCTCTATCTGTATGGTTTCTATATGGCTCTCTATTGCCATGTACATGGCTTATATCTATAGTGTTGTATCTCTATTTCTGTTCTATCTGTTGTGGTACACAGTATGGTTTCTTGCTTGTCGTTCTGTTCTATGGTTTCTCTACACTTTTATATCTTTATCTATCTGTATATCTATATCTGATTATTTCTCTTCACGACCGATATTCATAATCATTCTATATATAAGGTTATGAGTGGATAGCCTCATCAGCCCATCCTTGGTCATTTGGTATTACGGTTCGGTTTATGGTTGGTTGTATCAAATAGGTTTCTTAAATTAATCGCTCCAATTAACCAAAGAGGAGACCTAAACGGTTACTCCTCTTTGATTGTATGGCTTATGGAATTAAAGACCTTTTTTAGCGATGTAAGCAGCCAAGTCTACAACGCGGTTGGAGTAGCCCCACTCGTTGTCGTACCAGGAAACAACTTTAACCATGTTTCCGCCGATTACCATCGTTGTCAATGCATCGATAGTGGAGGAAGCTGGGTCACCATTGTAGTCGCTGGATACCAATGGCTCTTCGGAGTAGTTCAAGATACCTTTCAAAGGACCTTCTGCTGCTTCTTTAAGAGCTGCGTTTACTTCTTCAACTGTTACGTCTTGCTTAAGTTCTACTACCAAGTCAGTTACAGAAACGTTAGGTGTAGGAACACGCATGGACATACCGTTCAATTTACCAGCCAACTCAGGCAATACCAAACTTACAGCTTTAGCAGCACCAGTTGTGGAAGGAATGATGTTCTCAGCAGCTGCACGAGCACGACGAAGGTCTTTGTGCGGCAAGTCAAGAACGGATTGGTCATTCGTGTAGGAATGAATTGTGTTCATCATACCTTTTTCGATACCAAACTTGTCGTTCAATACTTTAGCGAATGGCGCCAAGCAGTTTGTTGTGCAAGAAGCGTTAGAGATGATTGTGTGGCTAGCTGCATCGTATTTATCTTCGTTAACACCCATAACGATAGTGATGTCTTCGTTAGTAGCTGGAGCGGAGATAATAACTTTTTTAGCGCCGCCTTTCAAGTGAAGCTCAGCTTTGTCTTTCGCTGTGAAGATACCAGTGGACTCAACAACGATTTCAACGCCATTAGCTCCCCAAGGAAGGTTCTCTGGGTTACGCTCTGCAAATACTTTAACTTCTTTGCCGTTTACTACAAGCGCGCCTTCTTTAGCTTCAACTGTAGCGTCAAGAACTCCGTGTGTAGTGTCATATTTCAAAAGGTGTGCAAGTGTTTTAACGTCTGTCAAATCGTTAATTGCTACGATTTCAACCTCTGCGTTGTTAAGAGCTGCACGGAATACGTTACGTCCGATACGACCAAAACCGTTAATACCAACTTTAACCATTGATGATTCCTCCCATTTCCCTGTTAAGGATGTAAGTATTATCTATTGTTCAAGACGGCTCTTAGGCTCGTCGAGACCACATGCTTGCACGATGGCAGCCGCTGCTGCTTCATCGATAATCAAAATATCTTCGTGACCAAACTCCAGCACAGCCATAATGGCATCAGCCTTGCTCTTGCCGCCCGCTACTGCGATGACGACCTCTGTTCTTGAAATATCCTCAAGTCGCAAGCCCAATGTCAGCATCTTGTGCACCACTTTACCTTCACGATCGAAATAATAACCGAACGCTTCCGCTAATGCGCCGCCTTGCTGAATCTGCTCAATAACTGCAGCATCCATACGTCTTCTTCTTGCCATGACTAAGGCATCGCCTATGCCATGAAGAATGATTCGCGCTTGTCGAATAAGTCCTAAAATATCTCGAATGTTAGGTTCATATCTAAGCGATTGATATGCTTCTTCGCTTAGCAAGTCCGGGACATGCAGCAATCGATATTGTGCTCCGAACTGCTTCGCCATCTTGGAAGCAATCGTATTTGCTTGGTATTCCAGACTCTCGCCTAAGCCACCTCGGGCTGGTACGAACCAATTACCTTTATGAGATGTCGAACCTGGCATTTGCTCAGCCACTGCTGCGAGCGTTGATCCACCAGTTACTGCAATGACATCGTCATGTCTCATCTCTCGATTCAACACATCACAGGCAGCCCGCCCTAATTCCTGCTTCACTACAGGTGATTGTTCGGAGTCTCCGGGAATGACGATAACTTGTCTAAGACCGAACTTCTGCTGAATTGCTTCTTCTAAATGCCTCATACCGAGAATTTCTCGCATTAATGGTTCCATCTGTCTAAGGAGCTTGCGTCCTTGCTCGCTGATTCGCATACCAGCTGTTTCCGTCTCGATCAGGCCTTGTGCCTTTAGAAGATCGGTTTCCGCTCTCAGCACGCGCTCAGTCATTTGCAAAGATGAAGCTAACGTTCGACGACCAATGACATCAGACATCATAATCTCATGCAGGATCGCGTAGCGCTTTTTCAATAGTTCCATCAGATCAGGCAGAAGTTGTCTGTTTATTTCTAGCCATTCACGCATTTCTTTCACTCCGTACTCTTCGGAACTATGTTGGATGGTTGAAAAGACTAGTCCCACCACTTCCGGGACTTCATTCGTCCCGCGTGCGCGTTTTTCGTCCCACCATCATTTTACCGAAGATTACGGCAACTTGCAAGTATCCCGCATCTATAATGGGCAATTGGACAAGATCTTATACATATAGCGTGCTTTGGGCTTGTTCGAGAACATCGAAGCGTTGTTTCTTCCTTAAGTAATACATTTCAAATTGGATTGTTCCATTCATGTATCTACATTAGTAAACGAAACAAATGTTTTTGTACCAATCCAATTACAGGTATCTATGCTGAGAAAGACTCTCATGAACTCACTGAGCTCCATCGTGCGCATGCTTATACTGCGGGTGTCAGCCCATTTTGTAGAAAAGCAGCAAAGCTTGCTTACATGGAACCTCTCAAAGCTCAGCTCCTACTTGACGCCTTTCCCCTATTAACTTCAAATGAAAGCAGTTGCGCAATCAACTATCTTGTTTTATAATATTCCTTGCATCATTTTTTAGGGCGAGCGCCCGTGGTCCAATGGATATGACGTAGGCCTCCGGAGCCTGAGATCAAGGTTCGATTCCTTGCGGGCGCGCCATTTCTTGAACACTTGAAGCCCTGATATGAAGTACGCATACGCATAATTAGAGCTATCTTATATGAGAAGAGAAATAAACATCTTGGTTTACGCTGTACGACAGCTGTGGAATCAGGATGTTTTTTTCATATAAAAAGTTTGACCATCTTTGACTTTTAATTTGAATTTGAGTATAGTTAGTGAAGAGGCGTTTACGGGTACATAATTGTTGTTGCTCATCCGCTTATATGAACGCTTCAATTCGTTAATAATGATTCAATGAGCATATTGCCGCCATCGGCACATGCATTGTGAGGAGGGGTTAGACGTGAGTTATATTCCTATGGTTGTGGAGCAAACAAATCGAGGAGAACGTGCCTACGATATTTATTCCCGCTTGTTGAAAGACCGTATTATTTTCTTGGGATCAGGTGTTAACGACGTCGTAGCGAACGCGATTATCGCTCAGTTGCTGTTCTTGGAAGCAGATGACCCAGAGAAAGACATTCACTTATACATTAACAGCCCTGGTGGCTCGATTACAGCCGGTATGGCGATATTTGATACGATCCAGCACATCAAGCCGAATGTTTCGACGATTTGTGTTGGTATGGCTGCTTCGATGGGAGCGTTCCTACTCGCTGCTGGCGAGAAGGGCAAACGCTTCGCACTTCCTAACAGTGAAGTGATGATTCACCAGCCATTGGGTGGTGCAGAAGGTCAAGCAAGCGACATCGAGATTCGTGCACGTCGTATCTTGAAGATGCGCGATAAGCTGAATCATATTTTGGCTGAACGCACTGGCCAGCCGCTAGAGCGTGTTGAGCGTGACACAGATCGCGACTACTTCATGAGCGCAGCGGAAGCGTTGGAATATGGCCTCGTTGATAAAGTTCTCGACAAGCCGCCAGTTGCTCCAACGAAATAAGACCCATCTAAGCACTAACCCCCTTATACTTTTCGGAGTATAGGGGGTATTTTTTATTATTCGTGTATACTCACTACTCTCAGATTAGTAACCTTACCGTTAATCTCCTGCCATACCACATCGTTATTCCTTATATGTGGAAGAGTGGCTTTCTTCTCACTAAGCTTTCTTGTATGTCTATTTTGTATATGATAAGCAAAAATCGATTCATCTATTTGATAAACAACAATATCCTGACCAATTCCATAAAAGAATGGCTCTTCATCTACAATTTCATACTTTTCCTCTGACTGTATATGTTGAATCATTAGATTGTCATCTTCATTCCATACTACATATTCATTATTTACTCTTGGAAATGCATGTTCAATTAAGTTGATTTTGCTTATTATTTTATCTTCCACAATCGAATAAACAAATATATTTTCACTACCGCTCCATACAATATATTTATCAGAGATGGACGGTAGAGCCAAAGGGCTTTCAATTCGACTAATCACTTTACTCTGTTTCTTTGTTAAATCATAAGAAATAAGGTTTCTTGTCATATCACCTTGCTCATTCAATTCTTCACGTATCCATACGAGAATATTGGAATTCGATAGTGCCAATCTCGGTAATTGAGTAATTTCGAGTGTGCTATGCTTTTCAGCCTTATCAAGTTCATGCACCTTTCCATCCCTCATCGAATATCCATAGATCGTCCAATCCGTCCCTTTTGGATTAAGCCAATCTGTCCAACAGATCCACTCTCCATTCATTTGTGTCTCATCTGTTTGCCCATTTACTTTCGTAGACGCAATTTTTTTGTGTTTCTTTGTATGGAGATCATATAAGTAAATCCCGTCAATTAAGTGCATATCATCTTTTTTCATTACATTATTATTGCCACCGGACCATACGATCTTATCCTTAAAAATATCTTGTTGTGCAACATTGTTATTTTGGGTCTGGATAAGTTTGCTTAAAGGAGTCTCGCTTTTTGTATTCCTATAAGTGGGAAACTCTTTTTTATTAGCAACCGTCTCTGTATTTTGGTCATCTACAGGAATACCAGCTCCGTCACCTCCATTTTCAACACATCCTACGAGCATACATAGAGTTATAAAAATACAAGAAAGTATGTATTTGTTCATCCCCATAAAACAACTCACCTCCTCTGTATATGCACTACACCAAAACCAAGTTAATCTTGTTCACCTAATGCATAAATATAGACGTGTATAATAGTAAAATGTTACCACAAGATAGCCGAGCAGATCTTTCCCTACTGTTTGTTGTAGTTTTCTGCACCTTATCGGCAAGCCTTAGCACACTTATAAATAAGAAAAGCGACCTGCTACCTAACTGGCAACAAGTCGCTTTGTACATTTAGAATTAACCCTATTTCATCGCTAATACTGAATTAGCCGATAAACATTTGTACCCATGCACCGTTGTAGTAGCCTACACCGATCTTTGTGTAACCGTCTTTCAAAATGTTTTGACGGTGACCTGGGCTGTTCATCCAGTCTTTCATAACTTCTTCTGCAGAGCGTTGACCTTTAGCAATGTTCTCACCAGCTGTGTTGTAAGAAACACCTTGGGAACGCATCATATCGAACGGAGAACCGTAAGTTGGAGAATTGTGATCGAAGTAGTTGTTATCGATCATGTCTTTTGCTTTCAAGTGAGCAACTTGAGACAACTTCTCGTCATATTTTAATACAGGCAAGCCCGCTTTTGCACGTTCTTTGTTTACCAATTCAATAACTTGCTGTACGTTAGTGCTTGCTTGTGTACCTTGGTTGCCATTGTTGTTTTCCGGCTTCGTTGGTGTCGTTGGCTTAGTTGGTTGTTGCGGTTTTGTTTCTGGCTTGCTTGGTTTTTCTGGCTGTGGTTTCGGTTTCTCTGGTTGCGGTTGTGGTTTTGGCTTATTAGCTTCAGGCTTAGCTTCAGGCTTGTTCACAACAATATTCCAGTTCGGGAACCACTTAGAAAGCAGCTCGTTCAAGTCAGTTGTAGAGTTACCGTTAACAACGATAGTCTGACCCTTTACATTCGTATTAACAGTTGGTGCTGGGCACTCTGGTGCAGCTGCTGCTGTACCTACAGACAATACTGGAGTAAGCGCCAAAGCTCCTACTACCACTAGTTTATGGACATGCTTAAATGGTTTCTTCAAAATATTCTCTCCCTTTGTAGCCTACGAGGTTAGCTGTCGGGTTCGGGGAAAGAGACTCCCCTATCGCTTATGCGGTTCACCCCATTGGTGGTTCCCCCGCGCCTATGGGCTTCGGCTTGTTTTTACTTACAACAAAAATAGTAACATAATTGTAACCAGAGATCATTTAAAAGTTATTGTAATAGTTTGAAAAAGATTACAAATTATTTATATATAAAAAAACAGGCGACACTCCACTGTTACTGTGAAATATCACCCGCTACTCATTACCCGATAACTATTCAATTAAAACTTTTTGTAAATCTTTTGAAGTCAAACACTCCTCTACCATATATCATATTGATCAGCGTGATGAATATGAATGAGCATACACACCAGAAGCATACAGCCTGAATATAAACAACTTGAACAAACATAAGGAATATAGAATACAGCAAGCCAATTACACAGAACGCTCCCACCGCTTTTAATAGCAATGGATTGCTCCTCCACCGAAGGATTTGAAAGATAAAGAGCAGCAGCATGTAGTACATAAAACCAAACAGGGATACTGGAACAGATCCAATATAGGAAAATGGACTACTTGTCACTGTGGCACAATCCCCTACGGGACAGAAGAAATTATTCGAGAGTGAAAATACGTATATATACAAAGAGATAGCCACTCCCGCTAAAGACAGAACCTGCAGCAGCCAAAGACGTTTAATTGTACGCAAGTTGCCGCACCTCATTTACCATAGCTTTTAGATCGCCTTCATCATATCCGTTCATCCGCTTCTTGATTTCCCCATTAGCATCAACAGCATAGAAGACAGGGAAGATTTTCATTTTTAATGATTCTTGTATCTGGTTATCTGCATCTAGGATAGGAAATTGAAATTGTTGTTCCTGCCAAACGGCCTTATACTGCTCTCTCCCACCTTGTCCTACCATAACAAAAGGGATATCAGAATTGTTTTTTTCCCAATCGGCTAAATAAGGGTAAGATTGCTTGCAAATTTCACAATCTATTTTTGCCATCATAATAATGAAGGGCTTTCCTTTATAATCTTCAAGGCTGAACTCTTTGTTATGAACATCCTCCCCCTTCACTACAGGGAATGCATCTCCTTTTTGGAATCCACCCAAATCAGCAAACGCTTCCATAATCATCATCGGATTATTAATAACGTAAATCCCGACAATGGGGATAATCGCTAACAAACATAAAACAACAACTTTCCTGATCATTTTCATAAGCTACACCTCAATCATTCGAGTTGATTCCCACATACGTTCTTCCAATGACTTTGCTTCATAAAAACGAGCATAGTAATTGTCGTTCATCATCAGCTCCTCATGAGTACCCTGCTCGACTACTCTCCCCTCATGCAGCACTACGATAACATCTGCATTCAGTATCGTGCTTAAGCGATGAGCAATGACGATTCTAGTACAAGACAGCTCTGACAGATTCCTATCTACCCGTGTCTCCGTTATCGTATCTAATGCACTTGTCGCCTCATCCAATAACAGAACGACAGGTTCATGGACAAGCGCTCTGGCCAATACGATTCGCTGCCTTTGGCCACCAGAAAGATTGGAGCCATTCTCAGATATGACCGTCTCATATTTCATAGGCATTTCCATAATCGCATCGTGAATTTCAGCCTTTTTAGCTGCCTCCACAATTTGTTCCATCGAGGTTTCTGGATTATGAATAGAAATATTGTCACGAATAGAGCGATTAAATAGGAACGTATTTTGTGTTACGATCCCCATCTGGTTTCTGACTAAACGTTTGTCGATGGCATCCAGATCTGCTCCGTCATATAACACCGCTCCTTCTGTAGGCATATATAACCCGAGCAATAACGAAGCAAGGGTTGTTTTCCCTGATCCTGAGGCACCCACGATGGCGATTTTTTGACCGGTACTGACTTGTAAAGAAATATGTTCAACGACATTGTTCTGATAAGGACTATAACGAAAACTTACATTTTGCAGCTCTATATTGCCCTTCAGCTTATCTGGTGCTTTAACCTTATCTTCATCCTGTTCAGGGATTGACTCGATAATATCCATAATACGATTGAGATACACACCCATGATGACCATTTGATTCAGCGTCATAACGAGAGAACTAAGGGGAGTCAGGAAAGCAATCGCTAATGTAAAAAAAGCAAACATCGATCCTAATGTCATCACATTGGAAGATACCTGCTGAATGCCTAACAACAAAATTAGCAGCGGCGCAGCATAAGATAAAAAACTGACCAATGTGTCTACATTCCCTGACAAATAGCCTCTTTTTCTGTTCGCCGCCAACTGCTCTTGAAACATATTTGTCCAGCGCTGATAACTTATTTTCTCTGCACCTTCTGCCTTCACGACCGAAATACCATGAATGACTTCTGTTAAATAGCTGCTCGCTGCCGTCTGCTTCAGCAGTTCCTCCTGAGAATAACGCTTCATCATCGAATTAGCGACCAGAAGGACCGTAACCTGCGCTAGTCCAATTAAGAGAACCCAGCCTGTCATCATGGGGGACTGCTTATACATGTACACAAGAAATACAAGTACGAATCCACCATCCAGCACAGCTGTTACCATTCGATTCGAAAGAACTTCTCGAATGACCAAATTGCTATTTGCCCTTAATAATAAATCACCGCTTGTTCTCACTTGGAAAAAGGAGTACGGCAGGCGCAGCAAATGCCCGAAAAACGTGCTCATTAACTGCCAGTCAAATGCAACCTGCAGCTTTACCAAATACCTGCTTCGAAGAAACATAAATAAAGAATGGCAAACTACCAGTATAAGCATAGCCACAGCTATGACATGAAGCGTATCAAACGACCGGGGCAGCAGCACTTGGTCAACGATATATTGTGTTAGCATCGGAGTGGCAAGCGCAAGAAACTGAATCCATAATGACCACACTAGGATCGTTGACACAAGCCAGCGCTGCTTCGACATAATTTTGACGAACTTCAGCCATATCGTTTGTTTTTTGACCTTCACGACAGCTGAGGTAGGGGTCATGCTAAGAGCAACCCCTGCATACTTTTCCACAGCTTCTGTTAGCTCAACACTCCTTCTTCCCACCGCTGGATCCAATATAATTGCCTTATGGTCTGTTATTTTTTCTAATACTACAAAATGGTTATGTCCCCAATGCAGTATAATAGGCAGCGGTATCTTGTTCTGCCTTATCTCTTGCAATGATATACGAGAACCTTGACTATCCATACCAAGCGATCTAGCTACATTGCGCAGAACGAGAAGATTGGTCCCGTCTCTACCGTTGCTGCACATTTGCCTTAAATCTGACATTGGCACATTACATTGATAGTAAGACAAGATCATAGCCAAGCAGCATATCCCGCACTCACTCTGCTCCATTTGTTCTATAAAAGGAACTCTCCAACGAGCAGAGCTACCTCTTCTCATTAGCAGCCAAGAGGTCAGCTTACTCATAGTTGAAGCCCCTTCTCCTCTTTATCACTGTAACTCGGCCCTTCAAGAACAACTACTGATGGAATTGGGTTGTCATTTATACTTGCCATCCGGAGCAAGCCATAGCCAATTCCTGTTAAGCCAAGCATAAAGCTAGGCGTTTCTTCTTCTTGAGGAATGCCGCAGAACCAGCCGTTGCTTTCTGCCTCTGACAACGTATTCGCAGCATATTTCATAGCAATCTCTTTCATCTCATCATCTTCAAATTGTTCTGCTGCCAACAAGAGCACTTCCAAATTCCCAAGATCCCCGTGACACAGACAGTGACTACCACCAAAACCTTCGCGAACAGTGGTCTGAACGGCAATATCAATTTCTTCACGTATTTTTCCATCCGGATATTTGCGATAGTACATAAGACGTCCTAATGCAATCCCAGCTGCTCCGTGGCACCATTGGACAGGGGTACCTAGTCCTAATTCTTGGCGCTTCTCAACAAATCGGGTGTCCGACCAATTTCCAATACTCGCATCAAATAGTGTTCTTTCAAATTCAATGGTGCGCGCAGCCGTTTCTACATAGCGCTTATCTCCAGTGGCTTCAGAGAGCTCCGCCAACGCCCAAGCTATTCCTGCTGAACCATGCGATAAGCCCGCGATAGGCTCATGTCCTGCTTTGATATCAAATGACCAGCCACATCCGACTTCAAGCTCCTTCACTTCAGAAAGCAAGTGTTCACCGCAACGAACCGCTGCACGAAGCGCCTTTTCAGAACCTGTCATACTATATAAGCGCAGGCATACAACAATAGCTCCTGCATTACCACTAAGCAAATCATACATGACATCTTTTTCGATCAAAGGTTCCATACGCTCAACCAGTTGCTCAGCTTGCTGAATTAGCTCAGGCTTGTCCCACAAATGACCAAGATGCAACAGTACGTAAATAAAGGATGCATAGCCATAAAATGCAGAAACCGTTTTGACAGCACCTTCCGCATGTATAAATCGATATCCCGTATTTAAACAGGCTGATGCAATCGACTTATATTTGTCGATACCCGTCACATCGGCTAAGTAGGCATAAAAAAGGGCTACTCCCATTACACCGTCATACAAGCTGGCATCAAGCGGCGTAAACAGCCACTGGTCATGCTCATTGGCACCAAGTCCGATCCAAGTCACTTCTGTCCGCGCATCATTCCAGATTGCACTTCTTTCAAGTTGATCTCCGATCTGAATGGCCGCGGCTACATATTGCTCGCGAGCTGCGGTAACATTCCTATCTCGGAAAGAAGAATCGCGAGGAGAAAGCTTTGCATCCCATTTCTTAATCATCGTACTCATAGAAGTCCGAATATACGTGAGCTGCTGCTGACAATCTTCGTGACTAAGCTTCAGTAACCGTTCTATAACTTTGGACATACTATCCCGCTTATAATACGATGGCGTTTCTTTACCCCACTGATCCCATAAGCTAGCCGACCCAACCTTTGTATGAAACATCGGTACATCCCCATCCAGCATGCTGAGGCATTCAGAATGGACGATGTCCACGATTTCGGGCATTTGCTCTACCATGCGCCACATGAAATCAAATAACTGATTGCGATCTAGCCCATCTCTTAAATAATTTGGATGCAGACCTGCTTCAAGCATAGAGGCATACGATTGCGTATCGCGAATGATCGCACGAATGGGATCGTTAGAAAAGGCCCATATCGGTCCATCCTCCGCCAGTAGTTCTTCACGATGCTCTAATAGCAATTTGTATACGGTAACAAACCCTTCCATAATATCTTCCGTGTAATCTTGCGCCTGTATCAACTGATCCTGAAAGACAGGTCGATTATGGCTTCCTTGTAAAAATAGCTGCTTGCGCACCATTCTCATTTCATCCGTTCCTACGTCGGCAAACCCATATGTAATTTTCGGCACGGCTTGTCCGGCATAACCACCAAGACCGCTAATCTCAACACCTTGAAAAGCTCCCGACTTAAACAATGACACAGGCAGCAATCCGGTACGAAGCACAGATTCCATCAGCTTGTTCGATGCTATTTGCATAGCAAAGGTAGCATCTTCTGATACCATTCGATTTTGAAATAATGATTCTAAGTCGATAAGATAAGGATATTCTCCAGCAGCAATAATATTTTCAGAATGGAAATCCGTTGCGTCTAAAAAGTATAATAAGGCTAGGTAGCCGCCTTGGCGCAAATAAAAACGCTGCACCTGTTCAATACCTGTACAAGGGGCATTTGAAATGAAAGCTTCCCAGCCATAACGTTCGCGAGGCAGTATTTTTAGGATAGGATACGAGGGCTCAATTCCTTTCTCATTGATCCATGATAGTAGGTTTTGGAAATGAACATCGACAGAGAGTGAGCGTGGTTTATAGACGAGCTTCTTACCTGACTGAAACGTAAAAATCAATACACTACGCCCACCATTATGCAAATCCCCCCCACTATCAACCTCCACACACTCCGACCATCCTGATCCGAATACGGTTTGAATTTGCTCGTGATCAAGTAGTAAATGCTCAATTGCTTCCATCCTTGCAGCAATCACATACTTCATGGATGTACACATCATACGACCTAGTACCGGATACTTCTCCAAGAGAACCACAATATCTTCTGGACGAGTCAATCTCGTTGCAATAAAATGTTCAAATCTAGCCTCACGCGTTTCTCCTTGCAGTTCATTTGCTAATCTTGCTGCATTCAGCTCTAAAATTAACGTAGGACAAGCTAACGTTAACAGCGACTCGTAAATTGGCTTCAATAGGCTGCATACAAGTTGTTCGGATAAATATAGGTTGGGAGCCGCTTTCAAACGTAACTCTTTTAATTGTTTATTAACCTCATGCTTGCTCCACTTGAGAAAAGGAATAACGAACGAAAAGAATGGGGCTTTATTGCGTAGTTCGAAGGGGATATCATTATCCAACAGTTCAACATCGATTGGTTCATCGAAGATTGCTGTCACAATCTTGAACCAGTCAGCATCTTCCACGCAAGACTCAGGTACATCTTGTCCAAGAATAGATATAAACTCCGCTTCAGTAAGATGATCATACTGTAACCGGCGAGTTAACAAACCAAGCTGATCCAAACCTGTACGCTGACTCCATTTCTCTGCTTTTAGACGACCGATATCATTTTCTAAATTTGCATTTGCAGCTCCTCTTCGTTCATTCAAATAAGCTGCTTGCAACCAACTTTTTTTATTTAATAGAGAAGTCTTGACCATTTTATAGACTCCCTTCCATGTTTGGCATAATAATTGACTCTATACAGAATAAATCGACAGGACCGAAATCCTGTCGATTTAGAAACTTTCTTAAATTAGCAACAGTTAAACCAACGTGTACCAGGGCAATCTAGCGTATATGTGCACACCCAGCCACAACCATCTTTTTTACCACCTGCTACATCAGCCAACTCTTCATCAGATAAGTTATTGATTACATTGTTGAGATTTTCCATCGTAGGTTCACCTCATATCATAGTTTTGGTGGAAACGGCGCCATCTCCTATAACCTATTATAAAAGGCCGTGCGTCTTCTTACCTTGAGTAAACGTTAAGGACGAGCCTAAATTTTTCTTAAGTTTCCTATATAAGAATTTATATATATGTAAATATACACTATTGTTAATGACTAGCTATTTTGGTAGTTTAGTAGAAACTTTGCTATTCCATTGTAGTCATTTTTTCTATAGGGAGGCGTGCTGTTTTGATCGTTTTATTAACAGAGAATCACAATCTAGTCACCCTGTTTACCTGTATCCTGCGCCAACATCATATAGAGATTCAACATACGAACTGTTGGAAACGCTTGCATGAGTTGTCCATTGCTCCTAATTGTATAGCTGTTATTTTGGATTTCCCCGAGCCCGATATGGAGCATTTTGAGCTATGGAAAGATGCAATGAACCAATTACTGCCTCCTATTTTTATCATGAGCACCAATGATACCGAAGTAAAACGTGTTATTTTGCAGCAGCAAGCCCATATACAGCTACTTGCTCCATTAGCCGTATTAACCAAGCAGTTACAATCCACTCGGTATTTAGATAACGATTTCCATTCCACCTCGCATGTATATGAGCTAGCTCCAGGAATCATCTTTGATTTAGCCGGTCATCGCATTATACGAAACGACTGTCACATCCTACTATCTAGTACAGAGTTTAAAATCGTCTATCTATTGATCAAACATATTAACCGTACATTAACAACAGAGGAGATCATCGACTTGGCCGATCTTATAAGTCCATCCAATTTATATATTCACATTAAAAATATCAGAGATAAAATTGAAGATGATCCTCGCAACCCATCCATATTAGTAACCATAAGAGGTAAAGGTTATAAATTGAAAGCTGCTGCTTCCTCGTAACAACATGACCTACCCTATCGTTCAAAAGATTAAAGAACATCTCTTCTAATAAAACTCCATAATCCTAACCCAGCCAATACGATGAACAAGGGAATCGCAATCCCTACACTTGAACCTATAGACAGCACATCAAATCCCTCTCCAGAGGGCAGCATATTGAGCGCCGGGTATGACCATAAGTAATAACCAGCATATTGGGAGTTAGTTATCAATACACCTGCAATAGCTGTTGCGGCACTAATTCCCATTGGAATTCCAATACCGGGGTAGCGAATGCTCAACCATTGCTGAATAGCGATGATTGGCCAGCACATCAACCAACCAAGTAATCCTTTGACTAAGATTACGGAATACGGAAATCCCTCTTCAATACCCAACCATTTTCCACTCACAAACACACCTAGTAATAGCAACAGAATAGATACACCCGTCAATAGAATAAGTACTGTCATCTTGGCCATATAGATTACACTTTTAGGAATCGGAAGGCTCAGCAAGTATTTCCACGAACCATCAGCATGCTCTGTTCTACTCATCAATATCCCTAATATTCCAATCGACATTGGTAGCAGCAAAATACTGTACCACAATACGATTTGAACATATAGCTTCAGCCAAGCTGTTCCCTCTTCTTTGACCAGCACGGATTCGAACCTCATAAAGTTCATATCTCCATTCAACACCATAATAACAGGCGCTAAGATAACGACCAGCCAAACGAGAGAACGCCTTAGCTTAAAAAACTCTACACGCAATACTCTTACATACGTCCCCATTTTACTCATCCTTTCTCTTTCTAAACATCTCGTCTAGAAAATTCCCACAGCGCAACAACGGTAACCATTACAGCGACAGTGATTGACATCATACTTGTATAGCCTGGCTCATACGGCTCGCCAATGGGAGCAGTCAAGAACGGGTATACCCAAGGGAACCAATGGGTTGCTTCGGACTGAGATAGAAACAAAGAAGCAATAATACTAACGATACCTATCGCCAATGGAACAGAGAAATTTTGAAACTTCGTACTTAGCCATACTTGAATCGAGATAATTGCTGCACAGCCAAGCAGCGGATAGATAAATACCCATCCAACCCTATCCCAAGGAATTGCTCCTTCAAATCCAAGCGTTGAACCAATTGCTACGACTCCAATGGTTACAATTAACGAACTCAGAAGAAGCAAGCAGCAGCATAAGAGCAGCTTAGCTAGATACATCGTGCTGCGCTGCATAGGCATGGTCAATATATACTTCCATGCATGGCTGGAATGCTCCACAGCCGACAACATCCCAGCTACGATTGCAACTAATATAGGAAGAACAAGTGCGCCCCAAAACGAGCCTATCTCCTGAATGAGTTCCCACCAAGGTGATGTACTATTTTTCAGAAGGATGGAACCCCTCAATCGGAAGTTAATAAATTGAAGCATTAAAATAAGCAAAGGTGCACCTAATACAACGAGCATAATTCTACTCCGCTTGCACTTGAGCCATTCTACTCTTGTCGCAAGTAACAGATTCATTATAAGGACCCTTCCCTTCCCGTAAGTTCTAGGAAAATATCCTCCAATGATTTCGTTTGCACATGCAGACGAGATACTCGAAACCCTGAGCGTACTAGTAGATCATTAATTTTTGCAGCAGATTGTTCATGACCAGAAATGTGAATAAAATCATCAGCCCGTATTGCAGGGAAGTGTGTATCTTGCAAGAACGAAATTGCTTCGTTTATATTTTCATCTACTCGGATGTGTAATGTGGGTTGGTTTTTTTGTTGGAGTTGTTGAATCGTCCCTTGGAAAATTAGGCTGCCTTGTTCGATAATGCCAACATGGGTTGCAGTTAACTCCATTTCGGCAAGATTATGACTGGAGATAAGTACGGTTATGCCGTATTGTTGGGGTAATTGTTTAATAAGTTCCCTAATTTCAAAGATCCCTGCAGGATCAAGTCCATTCGTCGGCTCGTCTAAAATAAGAAGATCAGGATTATTTAGCAGTGCAAGCGCAATGCCTAGCCGTTGTCTCATACCAAGGGAGTATTGTCTAACGAGACGGTGAGCTGCCTCTTCCAAGCGAACAATCTTCAATACACGTTCAATCTCAGATGTATTGGCTCGCAGCAATTTACAAGTCGCTTGCAAGTTCTCATATCCAGTAAGATTACGGTAATACGAAGGGGATTCGACAAGTGAGCCGATTCGACTTAATATCTCGATTCGATTCGTCCGAATGTCCTTTCCGAACATTTTGATACTGCCTGAACTTGGCCTCATCAAACCAAGAAGCATTCGTATCGTCGTTGTCTTACCAGCACCGTTCGGGCCTAAGAAACCATAAATTTGACCTCGTTGTATTTGCATATCGACTTGATTAACAGCTACGTAGTCCCCAAAAGTTTTTCGCAATCTAGACGTTTCTACCAAAATGCTATCCCGCCGCTCGCTCATATTGTGCCCCTTTCATCTTCACAATTAAAACTTATACGACTATTGTAACTGATCAAATACATGATTAGCCTTTCATTATTGTAAGGTTATTCCACTTCAAACAACTATGAGCAAAAAAATGCCGTATCGCCTCATAAGGCAATACGGCCATATATATGTTCTAGGGGTAAACTGTAAACCATGAGAAAAGATGAAACGGATACTCCTTGTTCAACGGACAAGCCGTTGTGTCAAGGTTATGAAGTCGTGCGGCAGCCCTCCTTTGCTCTACTCATCTGTCATTCGGTCCACTATCAGAATAACGTTACTAGATTAAACGAATCTGAGCGAAACCTTAAAATCAGATAAAATCAGACTGGACGACTTATATCCCTATTTTCTCTATGATTTACGCAGTTTTACTTCAGCAATCAATTGCTCTGCAAGCAAACCTAACCCGTTAGCTGTGCGCTCTTCCGTAACTTGACCCTCTTCGTTAAACACGTTCGGATCAGCGATAATTTGATTAGGCAGCGTGTTCACATACAAGGAACGCAGAACCGTTCTCAAGTTATTCAATGCGTTAATGCCACCCTTGCCCCCACCAGCTGTCGCAGCAATCGCGCACGGCTTCCCGGAAAAGTCCTTTCCACCCAGAAAGTCGAGAGCGTTCTTCAAAGCTCCACTCATTGCTCCATGATATTCTGGCGTACAGATAACATAGCCATCTGCCTCATGAACTTGTTGTACCAGCTTACGCACGATCTCAAGTTCATACTGAGACTGATCATACTCATAAAGTGGAAGCTTATCCGTGTTGAGATCGAACACTTTGCAAGTAGCGCCGGCTGCCTCTAATTGTTGCTGCACATGGCGTATGACCTTGCTAGAATTAGAACCTTTACGGGGACTTCCTGATATTAATAATAGTTGAGTCATGGTAACGCTCCTTCCATAAGCACCTTCAAAAATATGGATACTTTATCCTTTTCATTCTATTATATATGAAACCACACAATTGTCACTGCTGGGATTTTTCTATATCCATGTAAATAAAAAGACACACCCTTTCAATGTTCTCCATTGATCGGATGTGTCTTTCACTATTTATATTTGCTTCAAAGCTTATTGGCCGCTCTTCAATTCCGTCCAAAGGCGGTCATACAATTGAATCTTGTCGCCTACGTCAGCCAACCACTCCGTACGATTCATTTCCTCGTCCGTTAGGTTGATCATCGGGTTCTCGTTGTATTCCTTGCTATGATATGGCTTCGCTGCTGCAATTGGATTGCTGTAGCCGATAGCTTCATAGTTCGTTGCACTGTTTTGAGGATCCATCATAAAGTTGATGAATTTTTCTGCCAACTCTTTATTTTTCGCTCCTTTAGGGATAGCGAAGTTATCAGAGAAGATCGTGCTGCCTTCCTTTGGTACAACATAAGCGATATCTGGATTTTCAGCAGCTGCGAATGCAGCGTCACCAGACCATAGTGTTCCAATCCAAGCCTCTTCTTGAATCATTTTCTGCTTAATGCTGTCTGTATCGAATGCCAATACGTTAGGAACGAGCTTACGCAGATCGTCCACAGCTGCATTGATCTCTGCATCATCGCGAGAGCTGTTGGACTTGCCAGCTTTTTTCAAAGCCATACCGATCACTTCACGGTTGTCATCTAGCAATAGCACTTTTCCTTTGTAAGCTGGATTCCAAAGATCTTCCCAGCTATCTGGCGCCTCTTTGATGTACTTCTTATTGTACGCAATACCTGTAACACCGGACATATACGTTACCGAATGCTTATTGTCTGGATCATACTCAGGGTTCTTGAACTTATCAGCCAAATGCTTGAAGTTAGGAATGTTATCCTTATTCAACTCTTCCAACAAACCTTGCTGCACCATCGTTGCAACCATGTAATCGGATGGCTGGATCAAGTCGTAGTTAGCACCACCCGCTTTGATCTTTGCCAACAACTCTTCATTGTTTGCGAAGTACGTATAGTTGACCTTCACATTGTTTTCTTTTTCAAACTTCTCTATCATTTTTGGATCAAAATTATCTGCCCACCCATACAAATTCAATGTGGGCTGGGAGGAACCGCCTGTACAACCGGATAGAACCGTAAGTGCCAATATTCCTGTCAATAAAAGTGCAATCCATTTTTTGTTCAATTCAAAATACCCCTTTCTGATCCGTAACTTTTGTTACTTAATTTAGTGCCTGATGATTTCCCATCTGCATACACTAGCAGCTCGAATCACCTAATCATAGTATTAGAATGGCAGCATATTACCGCGCTTATCACCATTACCACGGTTAACAAGCCATTGCGCCGCAACAATTAGCGTCACACTAAGTACGATTAGAATCGTACATAACGCATTAATCTCCGGAGAGATACCACGTTTCACCGAGCTGTAAATATATATTGGAAGGGTTGATGATTCTGGCCCCGCCACAAAATAGCTAATCATAAAGTCGTCGATTGACAGCGTGAACGCAATGAGCGCTCCGGCAATAATACCAGGCCAGATCGTTGGCAATGTTACATGACGGAACGTCTGCCAAGGTGTTGCCCCTAGATCTGCCGCAGCCTCTTCCCATTGCTTACCCAAGTTCGCTAAGCGTGAACTGACAATAACATATACATAAGAGATACTAAAGGTAATATGCGCAATAATAACTGTTGTTTTGCCGAGGTCAAATTTTAGCTGACTGAACAAAATCAACAGCGATAAACCCATAATGATATCAGGAACGATAATCGGCAAATACAGCAAGCTGTTCAATGTCTTCTTATGCTGCATCTTGCGAATCGCCAACGCGACCATCGTACCTAAGACGGTTGAAACGATTGTTGAGACGAACGCGATAAACAGGCTGTTCTTTACAGCCGTCATCACATTATCGTTCTGGAACAACTTAATGTACCAGTCAAATGTGAAGCCGCTCCAATTGGTGCTCATCCGTGAATCGTTAAACGAGAACACGACAATAAGCAGCACAGGAATATAAATAAAAGCGAGCATTAAAAAGGAGTGGATCGACAATAACGGATGTTTCCTTTTCGACTGTGCCGTCATCATGCTTTCGCCTCCCTCGCCGCATCATACTTGGAACGCATCGCACGATTAAAGAGACCGATAATAATCATCGAGCTAATAATAAAAATAACCGATAGCGCTGAGCCGAACGGCCAGTCGCGCGCCCCAAGAAATTGATTTTGAATAATGTTACTAAGCATTTGTGACTTCGCGCCACCGAGAATATCGGATATAACAAACATCCCCGTTGTCGTAACAAATACAAGCACACTGCCGGTCATAATACCAGTCTTTGTTTGTGGCAACGTAATATGCCAGAATGACTTCCAACGACTTGCGCCCAGGTCGCTTGCAGCTTCCAACAAACGCTTATCCATTTGCTCCAACGCAACATAGATGGGCAGTACCATATAGGGAATGAAGGTGTAAACCATTCCGAGAATTACAGCTCCATCCGTGTACAGCAATTGCAACGGCTCCTGTATAAGCCCAATATCAAGTAATAACGAGTTCACTACACCTTGCGTGCGAAGCAGGATGACCCATGCATACGTACGAATAAGAAAGTTAATCCAGAATGGTATCGTAATCGCGATAAGCCATAGCTTCTGTGCACGGGCGCTGACCGTCGTAATATAGTAAGCCAACGGATAGCTCAACAATAAACAGAGTACGGTCGATATAAGCGATACCCAGATCGTATCCCAATAAATACCCAAATACAGCGGATCAAAGAACCGAGCATAATTATCAAAGTTAAAGTTCCAAATAATATTCCCCAAATTATCCCGCTGCATAAATGAAACAACAACGACAGCAGCCATCGGAATAATGAGAAACAAGGACAGCCACAATACGACAGGTGCAACAAGGCCGAAGGTACGTTTATTCATCGACCGACTGTCACCTCATCCTGTTCGTTCCAGTGCAGCCCTACTTGCTGTCCAAGCTTCCACTCACGAATATCTGTGAAGTCTAATGCACTAGTCACCGATGTTTGCTCATCATCCAAGTGAACAATCAGCTTATGAATATTACCTAAATACAAAATATCTTGAATAATGCCTTGTTTACGTGCCCCTTCCAGTTGCTCGCTAACACGAACCTTTTCTGGACGAACCGTATATAAACGCTCTTCTTCATGGAATATGTTATTCTCTCCAATGAAAGTAGCTGCAAACAACGTCTCCGGGCGTTCATACACTTCGCGAGGCGAGCCTATCATTTCAATGCGCCCTGCATTCATGATGACAATACGATCAGACATCATCATTGCTTCTTCTTGATCATGTGTAACATAGACAAACGTAATGCCCAAACTGCGCTGCAATTGCTTCAGCTCAGCCTGCAAGTTTTTGCGAAGCTGTAGATCAAGCGCACCCAACGGCTCATCCAGCAAAAGAACTTTTGGCTTGTTCGCAATCGCACGGGCGATCGCTACACGCTGTTGTTGTCCACCAGAAAGCTGATGCGGATAACGCTTTGCAAGAGCTGTAAGCTGCGTCAGACGAATTGCCTCTTCTATACGAACGCGCTGCTCAGCAGCGTCGATCTTTTTCATTTTCAGACCAAACGCAATATTCTCCTCCACCGTCATATGGGGGAAGAGCGCATAATGTTGAAATACTAAGTTTAAGTTTCGCTTATTCGGCGGCAATTGTGTTACATCTTCTCCATCAAGACGGATCACGCCTGAAGATGGTTGTTCAAAACCGGCAATCATACGAAGTATCGTCGTTTTCCCGCATCCGCTCGGACCGAGCAGTGTCAGAAACTCCCCCTCATCAATTGTCAGAGACAGGGGATGCACAACGGGTTGCCCGGCAAAATGCTTTTCTACATTTTCCAGATGAATCATAATTAATCAACCCTTTCCCGTCATCCGTAGACAACGTAAATAGTTATATCATAAAAAAAAGCCATATCCATTGGTATGGCTCCCAAAGTGTACATTAATTTTTTGCATATTCAATATACATCGTTTTGACAACTGTTACAACTAGTTTTACGTAATTTCGACATATCCATACGTGAAATTTCACGTAAATAACGTTTTTATCCCATAAAACGGCTAACTATCCTGTATTTTAACGGAAAAATGCCCAAAAATGAACCGCCCATTGAGTTGACACTCATAAGCGGTTCGTTTTTTGATTCGTAATGGATTTGTTATTTGAGCTCGAATTGCAACTGCACATTTATTTGTATTTTGACCTGACCTGCTTGAGGAGCACTTGGCGCCACCTTAGCCATATTGTCATGAGCCATTTCAGCTACAGCTATTCGTGGTATGGAGAAATCACTGCCTGATTCTGAAATTGTAGTTACTTGGCCAAGCTGACGACCACTCGCTTTTGCTAATGCCTGAGCCTTTTTCGTACCATTCGCCACAGCTTTTTCTAAAGCTTGCAGCTCTAAGCTCTCAGTGTTCTCGATACCAAATGAAATATTAGAAATATCATTTGCCCCTGCTTTAGATGCAGCATCGACAAGCTCGCCTAATTGATTCAATTTGCGGTAGTTTACTTTTACTTGATGTCTCGCCTCATAACCTACTATTTTAGGTTCCTGATTGTCTTTATAGGAGTATTGTGGCTGAACACTAAACTGCACCGTCTTAACATCTTTGTTATCTACACCATGACTCGTTAGTGCTTTTTTCACTTTGTCGAACTTCTCAGCATTAAGCTTCTGAGCCTCGTCCGCTTTGTTAGCTTTTGTAACTACGCCCAATATCACGTACGCAATATCGGGATCTACCTCAAGCGTAGCTTGACCTGTAACGGAAATAACGTTTCTGTTCGCATCTGTAGTGACAGCGGCAGAAGCCGTACCCGGCTGAAGCTGCACAGAAGTTACAAATAATGCGGCACTTAGTGCCACGGCTACCATAGTTCGCTTCCAAAGTTGATGCATAACAAACCCCTCCAAGTGTAAATTGTTTATAATTCTTGTCTCCTAAACGCGAGAAGAAGGAAAATGTTGCACCCAGCTATGAAAATCATTGCTCTAATTTCTCATTTTTTTACCGCTTCACTCATTCCGATAAGATAACACCTTAGACTTGGTCATAACTTCCTCGAATTCATCTGCCACCGTGGAATCCCACGTGATGCCTCCACCAACACCATACACAGCCTGCTGCGTCTCCTTATCGATTAAAACCGTACGAATTGCTACGTTGAACAACACTTGTTGATCAGGTGTAATCAGCCCAATCGCGCCGCAATAAATATGACGAGGCTCGTCCTCTAGCGAATCAATAATTTGCATGGTACTGATCTTTGGCGCACCTGTAATCGATCCGCATGGGAACATCGCGCAAAACAGTTCGAATAACGTTGTATTCGGTTTTGTCTTTGCTTCCACTGTAGATGTCATCTGATACACCGTTGGATACGGCTCAATTTCGAATAATTTTGGAACTTTCACAGAACCAACAGCAGCGATTTTGCTAATATCATTGCGAAGTAAATCGACAATCATCAAGTTTTCTGCTCGGTTCTTCTCAGAAGCAGCCAATTCCTCTTTTTGCTGTTCATCAGCTATTCCGATTCCGCGCGGCGCCGTTCCCTTCATCGGTTTCGTCACAATGGTTTCTCCGTCCCAACGGAAAAACAGTTCAGGCGAAACCGATAAAATCCGATAACGTCCTAAATTGAAATACGCGGAATAATTCCCGTTTTGCGCCGCCTTCAGATGCTCATAATACGAGCGGTCGTCACCCTCAAATTCAGAGTGGAACCGGATTGTATAGTTAACTTGATAGGTATCCCCACTTGCTATGGCATTATGTATTTGTTTAATACCGTCCTCATACCGACCATAATCTGTAGATGACCTCCATTCTGACACCTGATAAGGCTGCTGCTGATGCGGCTTTACCACCGATGGTTTGTCATATATACCGAACCATACTAAAGGAAAATCGCTATGGGTCGCATTTACTTTATAATGTGTATGGAAAGCTGGCGAACTTTCATAAGAGACATAACCAACCACATATTTCTCTTGCTTCATAGCTAATTGCACTTGCTCAAAAATAGCTTCCACTTCTTCGATTTGATTAGCTTGCAATACTTGCAAAGGATGCTCAAATACTAACGTTTCTTGGTTAAAATCCATTACAATGTAAGGAACATGCTCCAGCCCCACCTAAAAACACTCCTAACCTTCAACAATTTCAATATTGCCGAGAGCTTTACTTTATTAAACACTTATATACTATAATAACTAACAAAAAAGTGCTGAAACAAGAGGTTCATTCCGTTCCCCTTGCCTCAGCACTCTGACGATCTTCAACTTACAAATGTACATGCATATACTTACAAACTGCTTCTACAACTCAATTCGCCTTATATTGAGAACGCAGTTTGAGAGGAGAACTCTTATTCCTTACATGTCGACAACGAAGCCACCACATTCTGAATCATCTGAATGCCTGCATTATGACGCAGCGATAAAATAGATTCTGGATGGAACTGCACCGCTGTAATCGGAAGTGTATGATGCTGCACCGCCATGACGACCCCATCCTCAGACATTGCCGTCACATCTAAACAAGTTGGAACAGTACTAGCGTATAACGAATGATAGCGGCTAACTTCAACACCGCTCTCAAGGCCATTCCATAGGTGGCATGGTTTAACGAAATCCAGCACCGTACCCTTGCCATGCTGTGGATAGTCTAGTGTCCCCAACGAGCCGCCAAAGTACTCTACAATACCTTGCAGTCCTAGACACACACCGAATATCGGTATGTTGTGCTGCAAACAAAGCTCAATTGTTTCATTTAACTGAAATTGTTCCGGTCTACCAGGACCCGGAGACAAGACAACAAGATCAAAGGACTGTTTCGTTAGCTGCTCTCTTGCTACCGAAGAGCGATACGTAATGACGTCCGCTCCCGTCTGTTTAAAATAATTCCCTAGCGTATGCACGAAGGAATCTTCATGATCCACAAGTAGAATGCGCTTGCCTTTACCTACTTGAATCTCAGCAGGAGGAGCATCCTGCTTCTGATTCCATCCACGGATTGCTTTCACAAGTGCCGCAGCCTTTGTTAACGTTTCTTCCTCTTCCAACTCTGGAATAGAATCGTATAACAACGTAGCACCAACTCTAATCTCAGCCATTCCATTTCTGATGCGAATGGTGCGTAGTGTAAGGCCTGTATTTAAATTACCATTGAAGCTGTATACACCTACAGCACCCCCATACCAGCCACGAGGCGTCTGTTCATGCTGTTCAATCCATTGAATAGCTGCACGCTTAGGGGCACCTGTCACGGTTACCGCCCACATATGGGTCATAAAGGCATCCAACGCATCATACTGCGGCTCCAAATAGCCTTCGACATGGTCTACAGTATGGATCAGATGAGAATACATCTCTAGCTGTCTGCGCCCTATCACTCGTACAGAACCAGGCTTGCAAATACGGGATTTGTCATTGCGATCAACGTCCGTACACATAGTTAGCTCAGCTTCATCTTTAGCGGAATTGAGAAGTTCACGTATGTTGTTCGCATCTTCAATGGCATTGCCGCCGCGCTTAATTGTACCTGATATCGGACAAGTCTCGACACGACCATTTTCAACGCGGACATACATCTCTGGGGAAGAACCAACAAGCATCTCGTTCCCCAAGTTTACGATAAACCCATATGGACTAGGGTTCAATTGCTTTAACCGCAAAAAGATTTGCGAAGGACTGTCATAACAAGGCTCATATAGTGTTTGAGAAGGAACAACTTCGAACATGTTGCCAACTCTAAATTCTTCAATAGCTACACGAACTAAGTCCGCATACTCTCCTGATTTATATTCAACATTCATATTTGGGTTAGTGGGTTGGGTTGCGACTGCAGGTGTGATTCTAGGTAGCCCAGCAGTCATACGTCCATCGACTTCGAATTCATACGACATGCGATAGGCACAAGACATCTGGTGATCCACGACAATTAGCTCATCCGGTAGAAATAGAATAATTTCTGATTCGCCTTCTTGGCGTTCGTGCTTACTAGCCACTGGCTCGAGTTGAAATACGAGATCATAACCAAAAGCACCGTACAAGCCTAAGAAAGAATCCTCTTCAGAGTAAAATAAGTTCTTAATTTGTCGCAACACCTGAAAAATCGATGGCTGGCTCGTTCGCTCTTCCTCGGTAAAAGAAGCATCTGTTCTTAGTATGCTGCCTTCGATGCGCTCATCCGTTCTTATTACTTCAATTGTATCAAGCTGCAATAGCGCTCGATAAATTGCTGGTACAAGCACCTCACCGCGCTCATTCAATGGTTCGATGTAGAATCGTGGACCTGATGAACGCAGTTGCAAAGAAGGATGAACAAACCCCATATCCCAGCGGGAATACCTTCCAGGATATTCATAAGAACTAGAATATAGCGCACCTCTTGCACCATCAATCCGGCTTAAAATACTATCAACCGCTTGTTCTTCTTCTACCATCTCAATGGTACGGTACACCTGAATACTGCCTTTCGTCTTGTAGGACTGCTGCTTAGGGTTGTAAGTGATGTGGGATAAAATACTACTCATAACGTTGGCCTCCGTTTCTGAACAGAGGAGAACAGGGTAGTCTCAGTGGAGAAAAAAATGATAAACGTAGTACCTCTTCACTCAGCTCAACTCATCCTGTCTCATCTCATCTAAACTAAACTATTCTAAACTAACCTCATCATATCATTGCAAACTCAGACTCACAATACCATACATGCTTAAACCAAACATTTCTCAGTTTCCACATTAATTCCTTTGTATATATCAATTTTCATACAGTTTCAAATACATCATGCACACTTGAAGTTTGGCTTCATGGCAGCAATAAGATTCAATAGCCGTATTCTAAAGTTTTTCTAAAGAAGGTTGATTATGGTCATAAAATCGGTCATGATATACATAGGAAAACGTTCCACTTACGTCAGGTTTCACCTTCATAATGTATAAATTACATCAAGTTCTACCCTGCAACTACGATTTCCACTGACTATATCCTACTCCTCGATTGGCATTGCCATCTGATTAAGCTAACGAAGTCCGATATTCCAGTTTCATCACAGCGATTACGATATGAATAATGAATATAAAGAAACCCGCCTGCACAAGACAGACGGGCCTATTTCATCGTTCTATTAGTTATCTAATTCTTCCTTGCTTACCAAAGCAACCAAAGCAGCTACCGCTTGGTCTGCATCAGCACCATCAGCAGTGATCGTAACAGAAGTTCCAGAGCTGATCGCGAGACTCATGATACCCATGATGCTCTTCGCGTTCACTTTCTTATCTTCTTTTTCAACAAAAATATCAGAGGAATATTTGTTAGCCTCTTGAACGAACAAAGCTGCAGGTCGAGCGTGTAAGCCTGTCTTCAGTCGTACAACAACTGGTTGTTGAGCCATGCGTACTATACCCCCTACTTAGATTCCGTGTATTTGTAATCTTTATTCTAACATACCTAAATGTTACTTTTCTTGCAACAATTCTGTTCAATTTATCACATTATAGCATTATTATAGCGTTTTCACTAGCGTTAAGTCGCTAACTATTGCGAATACGCTCTGCTAATTCATCAAGCTTGCGCAATCGGTGGTTAACGCCCGATTTGCTTACCTTCCCTTTCAGTAGTTCCCCGACTTCTTTTAGATTAATATCCGGATGTGCCAAACGAACCTCTGCTACTTCCTTCAATTTATCTGGCAAGCTGTCGAGCCCTACCTTACTCTGGATCAACTTGATATTATCAATTTGACGAACGGCTGCGCCAATCGTCTTATTTAAGTTGGCCGTCTCACAGTTCACGATCCGGTTAACCGAATTGCGCATATCACGCATAATGCGCACATCCTCAAACTTAAACAAGGCTTGATGAGCACCAATAATGTTCAAGAATTCGATAATCTTCTCGCCTTCTTTGAGGTACAGTACAAAGCCTTTCTTCCGTTCAATAAACCGAGCATTCAAGTCAAATTCATTTGCCAGATCGACAAGCGCTTTGCAATGCTCCTCATACATCGAGTAGATCTCTAGGTGGTAGGATGATCCTTCAGGATTATTCACCGATCCTCCTGCAAGAAACGCTCCTCGCAAGTAAGCTCGCTTACAGCAATTGTTTGCCAATGCTCGCTTATCTATACCATCCGTGAACATAAAACCTTCCGAGACGATATGCAGATCTTTTAGCATCTCCTGCACATAGGCAGGTATGCGCACAATATAAACATTGTTTTTCTTTAGGCGCATCTTCTTGCGTACCAGCAACTCCGTATGCACTTGATAATGCGCCTTTACTAGTTTATAAATACGCCGCGCAATTGCAGCATTCTCTGTCGACACATCAAGTATTACTTTACGGTTAGAAGATAACTGGACCGAACCGTTCATACGCATAAGCGCAGATAGTTCCGCCTTCTCGCAGCACCCGTCCCCTTCAATTAACGTTAATTCCTTCTTGGTCTGTGCCGCGAAAGACATCGTCCATTCACCTCTTTCGTAACATCCAATTTTCCACCAACTGATAGATATGGTGGCTTAATTTATCCGCATCATGTCTCAAATACGTACGGAACAGCACTAAGGAATCGGCAATCACTTTATACCCTCGGCTTTTCACTTCTTCAAGATCCAAATGAACGGCGCGAGCGCCTTTCTCTGCATACCTATCCTGTACTTGAGGTGGAATTTCACCATCATTCACGATGATATAGTCAAATAACTGGTGACCAATATGTTCTTGAATTGCATCCAGATGATCACCTACTGTGTAATTGTCGGTCTCGCCAGGCTGAGTCATCACATTACACACAAACAGCTTTACCGCCTTAGAATTTAATACGGCTTCCGCCAATTCCGGTACTAATAAATTGGGCATAATACTTGTATACAAACTGCCAGGTCCAATCAGAATGGCATCCGCTTCCTTCAAGGCCTGAACTGCCTCCGGCAGTGCCCGAACATCATGCGGCTCTATACATACACGCTTGATACGTTTGCCTACCTTAGGAATATTGGACTCGCCTTCTACAATGGTTCCATCTACCATCTCCGCCTTTAATAACACGGCTTGATTGGCAGCAGGCAGCACACGGCCCCGAACAGCTAAGACGCGGCTTAGCTCTCTAACACCAGCAACAAAGTCACCCGTAATATCCGTCATCGCAGCCAAAATTAAATTGCCCAAGCTATGTCCTGCAAGGCCACTACCCTGATGAAAACGGTATTTTAACATTTCAGACAAAGAAGGTTCCACATCAGCCAGTGCCGTCAATACGCTGCGTATATCGCCTGGCGGGGGCATATGCAGTTCACTGCGTAAAATCCCCGAACTGCCTCCATCGTCAGCTACTGTTACGATAGCGGTAATATCGAGTGGTTTCTCTTTCAGCCCACGCAGCATAACAGATAGGCCCGTTCCTCCACCCATAACGACAATACGCGGTCGATTGTGCGTTCCTTCAAAGTCTGCATCCTTATGCGTCATCGCTGCGACCTCCTGTTAGTGACGATCCCTCTCAGAATCACGATGGCTCACACGTACGACTTCCGTATCACTTGAACCAATCATGCGTCCCAAGTATTCAGCAATAGCCACTGAACGATGTTTGCCGCCTGTACAACCGATACCGATGACTACTTGTCCCTTGCCTTCTTTCTGATACTGTGGAATTAAGAAATTAAGCATATCCAACAGCTTCTGCAGAAAAGCTTGGGTTTCAGGCCATTTCATCACATAATCATACACTTCAGCATCCTGCCCCGTCCGAGGGCGAAGAGCATCTACATAATGAGGATTAGGTAAAAATCGCACATCAAATATGAGGTCTGCATCTATCGGCACTCCATACTTAAATCCGAACGAAGTTACGTTAATCGGCATAATTTGCTGATTGGTGTGGTTGAAGCGTGAGATAATACGCTCTTTAAGCTGTGCAGGCTTCAAGTTGCTCGTGTCGATAACTTGTGTCGCCCAACCTTTCAATTCTTCAAGCAACTTACGTTCCTGATGGATACCATCAAGCGGCATGCCATCTGGAGCAAGGGGATGACGACGACGGCTTTCCTTGTAGCGACGTACAAGCACACCATCTGTTGCATCCAAAAATAAGATTTCACAACTAATCGTATAATGATCTCGGATATGATTTAATGATTCCGATAAGGCCGTAAAAAATTCCCGTCCGCGCAAGTCAATTACGAGCGCCACCTTGCCGATTTTTCCTTTTGATTGCTCGATAAGTTCTGCAAACTTCGGAATTAAGACAGGGGGTAAATTATCTACACAAAAGAAACCCAAATCTTCTAGACTCTGCACCGCGATCGTCTTCCCTGCACCAGACATGCCGGTAATAATGACGAGCTTCGCCAATGCGGATGTTTCCGTTGATTCATTCATCGTTCGTCCCCTCCTTGTCCGAATCGATTACGAACCGAATCTGTTTCAACTCGTACCTATAGCCTACTAAATTGTATTCAACATACAACTGGAACACATCATACTACGAACGAATAAACAACCCTGCTGCACCGATCATTCCTGCATCGTTGCCTAGTTGAGCTGCTTCAATAGTAACACCAAGCGTGACAGGTTCAGGCGACAATTTCATAAACGATTCTCTGATCTGCTCGAATAAGAATTCGCCTGCCTTCGATACGCCGCCACCGATAATGAAGCGCTGCGGATTCAATGTCACTGCTACAGCAGCCATCGACTTGCCGATATAGTAAGCAGCACGACTTACGATGCGGATTGCCACTTCGTCTCCTGCTTTAGCAGCATCAAATACATCTTTTGCTGTAATCGCTTCTTCAAGCAAGGACAAGGATGTGCGATCTCCGCGTTCAACTGCATCATTAGCCATGCGAATAATGCCTGTTGCGGAAGACACCGTTTCCAAGCATCCCATCTTGCCACAGCCGCATTGAATCGCTTCCAAATCTGGAATAACCGACATATGTCCAAGCTCTCCAGCAAGTCCGTTAAATCCTTGTACAATCTTGCCATCGATAATGATTCCGCCGCCTACACCTGTTCCAAGCGTATAGCACACGCAGAAATCGATGCCTTTGCCTGCTCCGCTCCATACTTCACCCAATGCTGCTACATTCGCGTCATTGTCAATCTTAATCGGCTTGCCCAAACGTTCTTCTAATATGGAACGAATCGGCACATCCTTAAATCCTACATTGGGCGCTAGCAAGATAACGCCTTCCTTCACATTCGTGAACCCAGCAACACCTGCGCCGACTCCAGCAACCTGACTCCAATCGTAGGATGATTCCTCTACGATATGACGTACATATTTCTCGATGTTATCGATTACCGCTTCAGGACCTTTCGGCACCTCGGTTGGACCCTCAAAAACTTGCAATAGATTTCCTTCTGTACTTACGAGTCCGACCTTAATTGCCGTTCCTCCCAAATCGACACCCACGTAGATTTGCTCAGACATGCGTCATCCACCTTTTATTCATAATCGTATGGTACTTCTGTACCCAATATACGCGAACCCACTAGTGAGGTCAAGAGAACCCACTGGCTGAACACATAGAGACGGAGCCATTGCGACTCCGTCTAAACTTGGTTGTCATCTATCAATGAAAAACATATTTATAATATGGATATTACCTACTAACGCGAGTTATGCCATTAAAGGCTTTTGCTCCAGTCATGCACCATATTGCCTTCAAGATATTTCTCACAATCCAATGCAGCCTGACATCCTGAACCCGCAGCTGTAATGGCTTGACGATATTTCGTATCGAATACATCGCCTGCAGCAAAAATACCTGGAACGCTAGTTTCTGTTGTACCTGGAGTAACTACGATATAGCCGTTCTCATCAAGATTCACATGACCACGCAAGAAGTCTGTATTCGGCTTGTGACCGATTGCTACGAATAGACCATCCGTCTCAATAACGCGCTCTTCACCTGTCTCGTTGTCCTTAACACGAAGACCCGTAACACCCATGCCTGTTGCCTCTACTTCGATTGGCGTTACGTTAAGATCCCAGCTAATTTTGCTGTTCTCACGAGCACGATCCTGCATAATTTTCGATGCGCGCAGTTCATTGCGACGGTGCACCAATGTTACGCCAGAACCAAAACGAGTTAAGAAATTAGCTTCTTCCATAGCGGAATCTCCACCACCAACAACGACGATCTTCTTATTACGGAAGAAGAAACCGTCACATGTTGCACATGCACTAACCCCTTTACCCAAGTTCTCTTGCTCACCAGGAATGTTCATATATTTAGCAGAAGCACCTGTCGCTACAATGACAGCCTCCGCTACGATTTCGCCAATTCCTTCAACTTGCAGCTTAAATGGACGCTCAGACACATCTACGCTTGTAACCCAACCTGTTTTGAAAGTCGTTCCGAAACGCTCCGCTTGCTTGCGCATATTGTCCATCAATTCTGGACCCATAATGCCCTCAGGGAAGCCAGGGAAGTTCTCAACATCTGTCGTTGTAGTCAGCTGTCCACCTGGTTGAGGACCTTCGATAACGAGTGGCTCCATGTTGGCACGTGCCAAGTAGATAGCCGCTGTATAGCCAGCAGGACCTGTTCCGATTACGACAACTTTGTGTATTTTTTTCTCCATTGTAACTTCCTCCTATATAACATAATGTTCAGCATATATATCATCTTTATCAAATAAAAGGCATTTTCGTAAAGCTAGCTTGATGATTAATGGTTCAACGCAATCCACCCAATTAGCGTATTCAATACAACAGACTGTCTTGTAAATTTACTATTGTGTAATATCCATTGTGTCAATTTCGCTTACTTCATCCATACGCTTCACATGCTTGCTAATTGTAGCTGAAGATGTGCCATAACGCTCTGCCAATTGTTCCAAAGTAACGTCGCATTGATAAAGCTTCGCTACTCGATACTCTAGCGCTGCCGACCATGCTTCCGCTTTTTGAAGTCGAGGAACGTCAGGATACAGCTGCGTCAGGAACTCAATCCACATCGTCTCAATATCATGCAGCATAAATACATTGTACCGTCCCTGCATGTGCGACTCTGTAGTCGTGAGAACCTTCTGCCATACCTCTTTCCACTCTGGTAGATGATTAGCTAAATGATTGCTCGACTGACTAAGCTCTTCACCCTGCATCTCAAATGTAATCGGTCCTTCAACGCCCATCTTACGCAGCATATAAAAAGCAACCTGCTTCAAATATAACTCCTGTGCCGGATCAAGCAGCAAATTGTGCAATGCTTCCTTGGCTTCTTCATCATGAAGCAAATGAATCGCCTGCAAGGCTTGCAGCTTCGTTCCTGTTTCACCAAAACGTAACGCCCAGAACAAGGAAGAACGCACGAGCGGATCGGTTTTCAACTGCTGCTCCCAAGCCGCTGTTTCAAGTGCAGCCGGATCATCCTCTCTAACAGCTTGCAGTCCTTCTGACGACTTGAAATTTACCGTATTCATATGGCGCTTCAGCTTCTGCTCTTGCCGACGTCTTTCTTCCTCATAAGGGATACGATAATGATAGCTTGGCATAGGATCCAACTTACCATCCACAACTTGCTGCAACTGTTCAATATAATAAGCAGCTACGCCTGATTCGTTATCCAACCTTCGGCAAGTTGCCCACCAACGCCCAGCCTCATCATAACGATTCACGTGGCATGCTGCTACTGCTGCGTAATGATATACACTCGCATCGCTAACCGCACCTTTTACAATAAGTCGTTTCAAATGACGATAAGCTTCGCTATGCTCACCTAAACTTCCCATCGTAGTGGCCAACTTAAATGCGTGCTCTTGATGGAATGGCTCTGTCTTAGATAGGACTTGCACAAGATCAGCTACACGAACATCATTACCCGCATGCTTTTCGAAAATAACAAGATTGCACAGTGCATGCAGATTGCCGCTATCTCGCTCTAGTACATTTTCCAATGTGCTGACAGCCTCATCAAAACGCCCCATATAGTAATAAGCAAGGGCCAAATTGTTGCGAGCCGCCAGATAATCTGGATCCTGTTCAAGAACTTCAAGCAGCATTCGTTCCGCTTCGATGAACTTGCCTTCTTCTAATAAAGCACGAGCTCGCTCATGACTGATCTCAGACTCATCATCAGAATTGAAGTGCTCTTGTTCCTCAACCACATCATCTTCTACTTCTTTAGACGAGAATGATTCAGATAATTGCTCCTTCTTTTCTTTAAGACGTTCTGCCTTCGAGCGCACAGGCTGGTTAGAATGGTGCATATCATTCATCAGCATTTGAAGCATTTCTTCTGCTTCTTCCGCATAAGCTCCATACGGATCTTCCTTCAGATAATGCCGCAGCAGCGCTTCTGCTTGCTCAAACTGCTCCAAATAAGCGCAGTTATTTGCCATATAATAAAAACAATCTGTCATTTCAGGCTCAACATGGTGGACAACATGTTCAAGAATTTGATTCGACTCTTCGAACTGTCCACTTTCAGCAAGAACGCCTGCTAAATTACATTGATGTATAGGGTTGTCTGGTTCACATTGTACGGCCTTACGAAAATATGTTAACGCCTTGTCGTAACGCAGCCGCTCTAACGCCTTCATTCCACGTTCCGCATACGCTGCGCCATCCACCGGAAACGCAACAATCTTCGCAGTTGAAACAAGGTCAGTTCCGGTTGATTGTGGCTTATTATCTGCCATCGCCAAGGCACCTCCTAACTATAACTAGTGTTAATTTGGATAGTACAATCTCCAGTATAACACAACGACAGTTATTTCCCTCAATTACTATAAGGGAGCAGTGAGGACGGTACTTCACCCCTTTACTTCACTTCATCCAGACATCGAATATTCGCAAAATGACACGGCTAACTGATACTTACTTTTAATTTATAATTATTATCATCATTATACCCCCTCACCCTATTTATTAGCGATCGGTCATTTGAAGTTTTTATAGATAAAAAAACACAGATTCACTTTAGCCGTTTTGTAACGGCGAAAGGTCTGTGTTTGTTAAGCGTTGCTTATATACAGTGACAATCATAGCTGCTTCCTTCTACTCAACTTATTCTTTATTCTTCACCTTACCCAATTGGTTATAGTCGTCACGACGAGGCTTCGCATGCCGACGGGATAATTCAGATAACACTGTATCCAAGCTTACTGTACGGTCTTGCAACAGCACAAGCAAATGGAACATCAAATCGCTAACTTCACTAGTTAGCTCTTCGGCATTATTATTTTTAGCTGCAATAATGACTTCGGATGCTTCCTCACCGATTTTTTTCAATATTTTATCGAGCCCTTGATTGAACAAATACGTCGTATATGCTCCTTCTGGACGTTCACGATCCCGCTCCGCAATCGTTTGAGCCAACTGGTCCAGAACATGAACAGATACATTTCTCTCTTCAACAGCGTCAGCTACAACTGGTTGAACTTGTACCTTTAGCTGCTTAACGAGTTCTTCCTGTTCGACTACAGCTTGCCTCAATTGACCAGAATCAGTCCCGTTTTCCTCATCAAAGCAAGTATACGTACCCGTATGACAAGCCGGCCCTTTGGGATTTACTTGAATGAGCAATGTGTCACGATCACAGTCTATTGCAAGTTCCACAATACGCTGCGTATTGCCTGAGGTAGCTCCTTTGTGCCACAGCTCTTTCCTAGAGCGGCTCCAAAAGACCGTTTCTCCCCGCTCCAATGACAACTGCAATGATTCGCGATTCATGTAAGCCATCATCAGTACGGCTTTCGTTTCTGCATCTTGTACAATGGCAGGCAGAAGGCCTTGCTCATTCCAACGGAGGGATTGCACCCAAGCCTCATTATCTTCGATTAATGCTATCTGCTGAAGCTTCATCGCACAGTCACTCCCTTTTCGCGCAAACGTCCTTTCACTTGTGCAATCGAGATCTCTTTGTAATGGAAAATAGATGCGGCCAAGGCTGCATCGGCTCCACCCGAAGTTAATACCTCATCGAAATGCTCCACTGCCCCTGCACCTCCAGAGGCAATGACAGGAATCGTAACGGCTTGCGATACTGCCTGAGTAAGCTTCACATCAAAGCCATCCTTCGTTCCATCCGCATCCATACTCGTTAGCAGCAGTTCTCCAGCTCCAAGCTGAGCAGCTTCCTGCGCCCATGAAAGAGCTCGAATTCCAGTCGGTGTGCGTCCTCCATGTGTGTACACTTCCCAGTCCTGCCACTCCTCATTAAATCTTGCATCAATTGCTACAACAATACACTGACTGCCGAACCGCTTTGCCCCTTCAGCGATAAGTTCCGGTCTGCGCACCGCAGCAGTATTAATACCAATCTTATCTGCTCCTGCCCGCAGCAAACGCATCATATCGTCTGTCGTCGAAATGCCTCCTCCCACAGTGAAAGGAATCGAAATACTCCCCGCTGTTTCGCGTACTACATCAATCATCGTGGCTCTACCCTCAACAGAGGCTGATATATCTAAAAAAACAAGCTCGTCTGCACCCTCAGCATCATATAGCGCAGCCAATTGTACTGGATCACCCGCATCTCGAAGCTGAACAAAGTTAACTCCCTTCACTACACGGCCATCCTTCACGTCTAGACAAGGTATAATTCGCTTCGCTAACATCTCCCGCTTCTCCTCCCCTCTAGGCACAGCAATTCAATAACTGTATAAACATTCATCTATTTAACAAGCAGTGTTCATTAACGACCAGATCTCATATTCTTGTTATCTCTTAACTACCTTGGACAACTGTCACATTCAACGCTTGCGATAGATCAACCGCGCCTGTGTACAACGCCTTACCAATAATCGCACCACTAACACCTTGATCCGCAAATGCAGCAAGTGCTTCAACATCAGCCAAGCTGCTTACCCCACCAGATGCAATGACTTGCTGTCCGGATGCACGAGCAAGCTCTACAATTGCCTCGACATTAGGACCCTGCATCATACCGTCCCGTGAGATATCCGTGAAAATAAAGGTTTCCGCACCTTCACCTGCAAGTTCCTGCGCCAATTCAACCGCACGGACAGTAGAAGTCTCCAACCACCCACGTGTCGCTACATAGCCATCACGCGCGTCCAGTCCAATTGCAATCTGACTGCCATAACGTTTCAATACGTTCTGTACAAATACACGGTCCTCGATTGCAGCCGTTCCAAGAATAACTCGACGAACACCAAGTTCAAGCAAACGTTCTACGTCTGCTTCCGTACGCAATCCTCCCCCAACCTGTACAGGAATATCTACAGATTGAGCAATCTCCCCGATTACGTTATCATTAATCGGCTTGCCTTCCTTAGCTCCGTCCAAGTCAACTAAATGAATCCATGAAGCGCCCTCTGCTTTCCATTTGAGCGCCACTTCAGCTGGATGCTCGTTGTATACCGTCTCTTGTCCATAATCCCCTTGGATAAGACGTACGCACTTCCCACCGCGAATATCAATTGCAGGATATATCGTAAATGCAGCAGACATATTTGCTCCTCCTCGCCTCTCAGCCCATTCATCTATAAGATGACTCGCTTATTCATTGCTTATTTGATATTGGCATCGCTACGACTTTTGTTAGAAATTGCTCCAGTAACTTCAAACCAAGTGATCCACTCTTTTCCGGATGGAACTGCATGCCATACACATTGTCACGGGCAACTATAGCTGTCACTTCACGATCAGCATATTCCGTTGTAGCTAACAGATCAGAAGGCTCTTCCACTTCTACATGATAGGAATGCACGAAGTATGCATAATCCTCATTCAGCTCTTTTACAAGACTGTGCTGCGGATTTTTCCAAGTCAATGAGTTCCATCCCATATGCGGTACTTTATAACCGGTTTGCGGAAATCTCACTACCTTGCCAGGCAGTAGACTTAGGCCCTTGTGCCGACCGTATTCCTCACTGCTATCAAACAGCAATTGCATACCAAGGCATATGCCAAGCAAAGGCTTCCCCTGCTGTACAAGTTCTCGCAGCTCCTCGCCTAAACCAGTTGCATGCAGCGCATCCATCGCGTCCCCAAACGCCCCGACACCAGGCAAAATAATGCCTGACGCATGATGCAATTGCTTGGCATCTGAAACAATGGTCGCCTCTCTGCCTAGACGTTCTATCGCTTTGCTGACGCTATGCAAGTTGCCCATGCCATAGTCGACAATTGCTATCATGTGCTACAGCACCCCTTTCGTGGAAGGAACACCCTTCACACGCGGATCAATGGAAGTTGCCTCATCAAGCGCTCGTCCAAGCGCTTTGAATACTGCTTCGATCATATGGTGCGTATTGTGGCCATAATGAACAATTACGTGCAACGTCATTCTCGCTTCCAGCGCGAGCTTCCACAGAAACTCATGCACCAACTCTGTCTGGAACGTACCAACTTGACTAGATGGGTACTGTGCACGGTACTCCAAGTGAGGACGATTGCTCAGGTCAATTACTACTTGAGCCAACGCTTCATCCATAGGCACATATACGGATGCATAACGCTTAATGCCTTGCTTATCACCAAGTGCCTTCAACAAGGCCTGCCCCAGACAAATACCGATGTCCTCTACAGTGTGGTGATCATCAATTTCTATGTCGCCTTTTGCTTGCACACTAAGATCGAACTGACCATGCTTCGTAAACAAATCAAGCATATGATTTAAAAAAGGTACGCCTGTATGAAAGTCACTTTTACCTTCTCCGTCGACAGCCAATTGCAATTTAATATCCGTCTCATTTGTGACTCGTTCAATAGATGCTGTACGTTGACGCTCTACCGTCTCGGCTCCTGATACTGATTGACTCATCGTTCCTCACCCCTGTGACCTATTTGCAAATCATCGTACTATGCCCAACCTCTACCTAATCCTGTAGCCGCTCTTGTTTCAACCGAATTTCGATCGCACGTGCATGTGCCTCTAATCCTTCATGACGAGCAATCGTCATGATTTTTTCCCCATGCTGCAATAGCGCTTCTTTGCTATAGCGAATCAAGCTAGATTTCTTCAAGAACATATCTACATCTACAGGCGAAGAGAAGCGCGCCGTTCCATTTGTAGGGATAATATGATTAGGTCCTGCAAAATAATCGCCAACAGGCTCAGAGCTATAGGGACCAATGAATATAGCCCCTGCATTCTCAATACGTCCCAGCCATTCCATCGGATCTTCCGTCATAATCTCTAGATGCTCAGGCGCCAAATCATTTACGAAGTCGACTCCCTGCTCCAAGTTATCGACCACAATAATTGCGCCATGCTGCTCAATCGACTTGGCAGCAATCACTTGCCGCGGCAGCGAGGCTAGCTGTGCAATGACCTCCGCTTGTACACGCACTGCTAACTCTGCGCAGCTTGTCACCAATACAGCAGACGCCATCTCATCATGCTCCGCCTGCGATAACAAGTCCGCTGCAATATACGCAGCATTGGCACTTCCATCAGCCAGCACTACAATTTCGGAAGGCCCCGCCATACTATCGATATCGACCGTGCCATATACTTCTCGCTTCGCCAGTGCGACATAAATATTACCGGGGCCGCATATTTTATCGACCCTAGCGATCGATTCTGTACCATAGGCAAGCGCAGCAATCGCCTGCGCACCGCCTACGCGATACATCTCCTTTACCCCAGCCTCAGCAGCCGCGACCCGAATATAAGGATCGATTCCTGCAACACCGCCAGTAGCCGGTGGGGTGACCATTACAATCTCCTTTACCCCAGCCACTTGTGCGGGGATTACATTCATAAGTACGGAGGAAGGATACGCTGCCTTCCCACCTGGAACATACACACCGACACGCTTCAAAGGCTTAATAATTTGTCCCAGCAGTGTTCCGTCCGGTTGTACATCCATCCAAGACGTTCGTTTCTGCCTTTCGTGAAAGGCACGAATGTTAGCCGATGCTTCACGAATGGCTTGGACGAACGAAGGCTCAACTGTATCGTAAGCAGCTTGAATTTCCGCCTCACTGACTCGTAATTGCTCTGTAGAGAGTACCATCTTATCAAACTGCTCCGTATAGCGAAGCAGTCCATCATCGCCAGTCTGGCGTACGTCTTGAACGACTCGTTTTACAACAGCCACTTGCTCTGCTGTACCATAGTCCACTTCTCGCTCCAACTGAAATTCACTCGCCTTAACAATCCGCATCCTTCTTGCCCTCCCCACATGTAAGCCCTTGAACATGGGCAGTCACTGCGCCATGGAAATTATCCTTTGGCCTGTACATTACGATGTACCTGCAGCCGATCACACAACTGCTGAATCACTTCGTTTTTCATACGATAGCTGACTCGATTGGCAATCAAACGACTTGTAATACCGAACATTTCTTCCAGTTCGATCAGTCCATTTTCCTGTAATGTCTTTCCTGTTTCCACCATATCAACAATTCGATCCGCTAGACCGATGAGCGGCGCTAACTCAATAGAGCCATTCAGCTTAATCACTTCAACCTGTTGTCCACGCTCACGAAAATATTGAGAAGCCACATTGGGATACTTTGTAGCTACACGAGGATTCGTTAGCGGCTTCCAATCAGGAAGGCCAATTACCGACATCCGGCAACGAGCAATGCCTAGATCCAACAATTCGTACACATCTCGTTTCTCTTCAAGCAGCACATCTTTACCTACAATTCCGATATCAGCAGCGCCATACTCTACATAAGTAGGCACGTCTACAGGCTTTGCCATAATAAATTGCATCTTCACTTCAGGAATATCAATAATCAGCTTGCGAGACTGATCTTCATCTTCAGGTACGAGCAGTCCCGCTTCTCGGAATAAGGTCGAAGCCTGCTTATAGATGCGCCCCTTCGGCATCGCTACCTTCAACCAATCATTCATAACGCTCTCCCTTTCTTATCAAAAAGTTAGCTCACTGCACAATCAGCAAACGTCAATACTCGCTTCAAACGCCGACCATTCCAATGGAATCCATCTGTGTTCTGCTGCTTCACTTCTGCAAGCTGTTCCTCCCGTTCTATCCGGCGAGTGATGACACATGCCCCTTCATTCCGCAATCGAGTTGCCTCTGCGATGGCTTCAGAGCGATGGCTTTCGTCATACTGCACAAGAATAGGGAGTTCCTCATTCTCTGCTTGCAGTGTGATCATATCCAGCATTCTCGTCGTCTTAATCGCAAATCCAGTAGCAGGTGCAGGTCGACCAAATTGCTGCAAAAGATTGTCATATCGGCCACCACTCATAACAGGCGAACCGAGATCGGCTGCATATCCCTCAAATATCGTTCCAGTGTAATAAGTAAAATCTCCAACCATCGTCAGATCGAGCATTAAATGAGAATCAGCACCGTAAGACTCCAGCACATTCCAGAGTTGTTCAAGATGGTGAAGTGCCGCGTGCGCCGCAGGCTCTGCGGGAACAAGTTGTCGCGCTTGCTCGATAACATCTCGCTTGCCACGCAGTCGCAGCACAGCTTCCAATTTCTCAATGCGCTCTAGTTCAATAGATAACGTCTGGACATGTTCTCGGTAGCCAACAACGTCCCGCTGAAGAAGGCATTGCTTCAAATCTTGTTGAACTTCTATCTCACCAGGCAATAAATGCTCAAACAAAGCATGTAAGAAGCCATGATGTCCGATAGCTACTTGAAATGCCTCGATTCCTATCGATTGCAAGCAAGCGATCGACAACGCAATCACTTCTGCATCTGCTTCAGCAGAACTATCGCCAATTAGCTCAGCACCTGTTTGATAGAATTCAGCTTCACGGCCTGCCTCTTCCTCCATCGAGCGGAATACATTCGCATGATAGGACAGTCTGATCGGTAGCGGCTCATCTACTAGTAAAGAAGAGACTACACGTGCAATAGGTGCCGTCAAGTCTGAACGAAGCACCATCGTCGTGCCTCGCTGATTTAACAATTTAAACAATTTATGATCGGATGTTGAACTAGCCGTACCGACCGTATCATAGAACTCCATTGTAGGTGTAATGAGCTGAGCATACCCCCAGCGTGACATACAATGAAGGGTTTGTTGCTCCATGTAGCGCAGCTTCTGCACCATTTCAGGTAAATAATCTCGTACACCAGAAGGTTTCTCAAACATTTTAGGCTTCGTCATACGCTTCACCGCCGTTCGTTCAATCCCTACTATGATCAGGATTCCAGATTGTATCTCTAACCATCTTTAAACGAGCAGAATCCTTTAGTGGGTTAATGTACTACCAAGTTAATTTATTAGCAAACAAAAGGAAATTATCGATAATCTTATCACTTTCCCTATGTACCGTCAATCCTTTCCAGACACAAATTTTACCTATTCAGATTACTATTTATGTATCTCTTAAAGTAAACCATCCGAACCTTACATGTAAGGTGTTACTACTAAAAAAGAACCAACCTTGACGATTGATTCTTTTCGTAGTCAGAACTCATTTTATTTACGGTGAAAGACGCTTATCATCAGATGACATCGACAGCTTAATCGTTCGATCGCTATGATCAATCGATGGTTCTATATTTAGCAGCTCCACAACTTCATTCATCGGAACAAACACTTGATTGTTCTGTGAAATAGTGGACTTTTTAAAAGCAATCCTTTCACGGCTTATACTATTTCGCCATACTACATCTTTCTTGTCTTCTGCACGCTCTTCTCCGCGATGCGCCATCCGTTCAATCAACTCATTTACCTCAATCTTTTGATCGCCACCATTAATTCGGAATCCGTTGCGCTGCTTACGATTGTTAATGCCGGGCTTAACCGTGAAAGATATTTCGATACCAATCTGTTTACATATGTTTAGTACATCCTGATTGTAAGCACCGTATGGAAATGCAATCAAGCTGTTGGTATTGCCTAGTTCTTTCTTCAATGTCTGTTCTGCCTTAAGCAAGTCCTGTTTGACGCGAGCTAAATATTCACTGCGTGTTTCTACACGCTTCCACTCCTCGCGATACATAGGTCGAATGAGCATTGGACGCTCCTTCGTTCCTTCTCTGTTTAATGGAACATATTTGTGAGAATCGTAAGTATGGCTATAAAAGCTCATCCCTGCTTTTTTCATCTCGCGCATTTGGTCCCACGTCAGTTTTTTAACATTGTCGTTTTTGTCATTCCCAATTGTATTGATGATAACAAAGTTAGTCGCCTTGATACCGTACGTTTTTAAAATGGGAAACACATCGGTATAAAACGAAGCATATCCATCATCAAAAGTTAAAAGCACTGCATTAGGTGGGACTGGTTTATTATCCAACATATAATCTATGTATTGATCGATCGTTATGAATTCAAATCCTGCACGCAGCACTTCTTGAATTTGCACTTCAAATTGTTCGGGTGTAATGACCCAAGATCGTCTAGGTTTCGAAGTAATGTGATGGTACATTAACACAACGACTTCATCCCGATAATAAATAGGTTTTTCAACCCGCTGCATTCCATTCGCATCAGCCGTATATGTGCGCAACAATTCGCCATCATCCGTCTTTATTGTTTGTGTCCCAAATGCTTGCAGCAACAAGCGACTAGGGATATACCATTCACCATCCCTTTGTATAGCCTTGTCCGCTGCATAATTAAGGCCAGTCAACTCAATGTTATACTCGGTGTAGGCTTTCAGTGGATACGCACATCCGAATGTAAAAAGTAAAAATACAAGGAATACAGCAACGATATGCTTTATCTTCATCTTCTCAAACTTCCCCATCTTCTCTCATAGTCAGCATTATATAAAATTTACCACAATACCCCATTGGATTTCGAGATTATTTTACATCTGCTACTTATCATATTGAAAATAGAAACCGGCTATACCTCATCATCCTTGTTTAGGGTATGAAAGGTACAAAAAAGACGCTTGCTTTCGCAAACGTCTTTTCCTTTATACTCATCAGTTTGGTTGTTTTGGGTCAGATGTGATATTAATAAATCCCGTAGAATCATTATGCTCAATGGATGCCTCTTGTTCCTGCGCAGCCACTTCACGTATCACTCTCATCGGATTACCTCCGACCATTTGACCTGGAAGAACATCTTTATGAACAACAGTTCCCGCTGCTACAACAGCATTATCTCCAATCGTAACACCCGGTAAAATGGTGCAATTGGCTCCAATCATCACGTTATTACCAATCCGAACATCCCCAAGACGATACTCTTTTATCAAATATTCATGCGCTAATATCGTCGTATTGTATCCGATGATCGAATTACGTCCTACATATATACGTTCTGGGAAAAATACATCTACCATCACCATTAACCCAAATGCGGAATGCTGACCAACCTTCATTTTTAACATACGACGATAAATACTATTTTTTAAAGGTAAAATAGGACAATATCTCGCCAACTGAATGAAAATGAAATTTTTAACGCCCTTCCATGGACTAACCGTACGATAAATATGCCACAAACTATTAGGACCTTCTACTGGATAACGCTCAACGTTTCTCACCTGCGCTACGCTCCAATCCAACAAGCGCATATAAGTCGCGCATGTCATGAATGATATGACGCGGCTCGTACTCTCTCAGTACCGCTTCTCCCTTTAAAGACCAAGCAACACCACATGAAATGGCTCCCGCGGCATTTGCAGACTGGATATCAGCAGGGCTGTCGCCCACCATTATCGTAGTCGCAGGGTCCGCCCCCAAAGCTTCAATCGCCATTAGGACCGGCTCAGGATGAGGTTTCGCATGCGTAACGTCTTGTACGGTTACGACAGTACCCATCTTGTCCCATAACTCAAACATACGCAGTACACGGCCAGTGGATTCACGTACTTTGGTCGTTACTACACCAAGCTGAATACCCGCTTCTGCTAGTGTGTGAACAACTTCATTCACATGAGGAAAGGGCTTAACCATCTCATCATGACGAGTACGGTTATACGTTCGATATGCCGTTACATAGTCACTTACATCATCCTGCTTCGTGAAGATTTGAAGCTGCTGCTCAAGCGTCAATCCCATACTAGGGATGATATGCTCTCTGTTGAACGGAGCCGGTACGACATCCTTCAAGATCTCGATAAATGTCTCAATAATAAGATCATTCGTATCAATAATCGTACCATCCAAATCAAACAGAACTGTTCGTATCATGCTGCTTCATTCTCCTTTTTTACTCTCTATTCCACCTTACGCAACTTGCTCATACACTATTGTTTTTGCTCATCTTTTTGCTTTTTTTTATTTACCTTGTCCTCAGCAACTGCTGAACCCGAACTTTGAACCGCACTTCCAGCTGATGACTTGTCTTCAGCAGTACTAGTTCCCGCATCTGCCTTCGTTGAAACGATCGGATCAAGATAACGTGTCTGTGCACGCCCTGTCACACGACGGAAAATAATGAATACAATACCGACGAGAACAAGGAGTACAGCTATTAATTGTGAAATGCGTATATTTCCATAGCTCGGATCAAGATAACCTGCTTCAAACACAGCTGTCATTGGCTGCCACAACGCATTCATTATCGAAGCCATCCATTCTGAGCCTTGGTAAGCAAGACTGTCTGTACGCAAGCCTTCAATGAAGAAACGACCGATCGAATACCACATTAAGTAGCCGATAAAAATCTCGCCAGCTCTTACGAAACGAAGGCGACGAATGACCAATATAAGCAGTATTCCTACGATGTTCCATATAGATTCATACAGAAACGTCGGATGATGGAACGACCCATCGACATTCATCTGATTAACTATAAAGTTTGGCAAGTTCAGGGTGTCGCGTAAGAACGATTCTGAAACCGGGCCGCCATAAGCTTCCTGGTTCATAAAGTTCCCCCAACGTCCGATTGCCTGTCCGAGTAAAAGCCCTGGGGCACAAATATCGGCAATACGCCAGAAATTATATCCTTTTCGACGCACATAAATAACCGCACAAATAACAGCACCAATCAACGCACCGTATATTGCAATACCACCTTCCCATATCGCAAACATTTTGATCGGATCGTGCTTATACTCATCCCATTTAAACGCCACATAGTAGGCTCTCGCACCGACCAATGCCGATGGAACACCAAGCAACAGTAAATCCATAAAGAAATCTTGAGGAATTTTAAATCTCTTGCCTTCTTGCATAGCAATTAACAAACCTGCTAGCGCTGCTGAGCCCAAAATTAAGCCATACCAGTATACCGAAATTGGTCCGAGCTTAAAGGCAATTGGATCTAGCAGTGTTGATGCGATCGTATCCATTGTTCACTCTCCCTCGATTCAGTCCCTTGCAAATCATTTCGATTGACTTCTCCAACTAGGAATACGTACTAACCTCACTGTATTTCTCCTAACCATTCAAGATTAATCAATCGAAGTCTTCACTATCTTCATTAATTTGCTCTGTCAGTTTGTTAGTAAACTGCAATGCTGCATTGTAACCCATACGTTTCAAGCGATAATTCATTGCCGCCACTTCAATAATAACAGCTAAGTTTCGACCTGGGCGAACTGGAATCGTAACTAGCGGCACATCGGTATCCAAAATACGAGTCGTCTCCTCATCTAGCCCGAGACGATCATATTGTTTATCCTGCTGCCATGTTTCCAACTTAATGACAACGCTAATTCGCTTGTTATTGCGAACTGCACCCGCCCCGAACAGCGTCATCACATTAATAATTCCGATACCGCGAATTTCTAAAAGATGACGAATTAAATCTGGAGCCGTACCATGCAACTGGTTATCAGAGGTTTGACGAATTTCTACAGCATCGTCAGCTACAAGACGGTGACTGCGCTTTACCAGCTCAAGTGCTGTTTCACTTTTACCAATTCCACTTCCTCCTGTAATAAGCATACCAACACCATAGACGTCTACCAAAACACCATGAATCGTTGCAGTTGGTGCCAACTTTCTTTCAAGGAAACCCGTAATTCGGCTTACTAGGGTAGTTGATGCAAGCGGGGAACGCAGCAATGGAACCTCGTTCTCTTCGCAGATTTGCACTAACTCCGTTGGTACATCTAGACCACGTGTAATAATGATGCTTGGGAGTTCTGGAGATATAAATCTTCTTAAGCGTTCTAATCTTGTTTCTTCTGGTAGCGTTTCTAAGAAAGTGAGCTCTGTCTTGCCCATCAACTGTATACGCTCAGTTGGATGATAATCGAAGTACCCTGCCATTTCCAATCCAGGGCGGTGCAAATCATCCACCGTGATAAGGCGCTTCATGCCTTGTTCACCAGCAAGCACTTCCATTTGGAATTGTTCTACTAGCTCAGACACTTTCACCTTTTTAGCCATAGACTTTCACTCCTTATCTCTTGCTCAACATCTATATAACTTGAACGAAATATTTATTTCTGCTTACAAAGACCATATCGTTCTTTATTTCGAATATCATTTCGCCCAAAAGCTAAAGTTGTGAGCTCTATCTGGTATGTACGATCTCATCTTATTCATACTGCAAACTTTCTCAAATAGAAGCAACTAACAGCTGCCAATGTAACCATCGTAATGGAAAATAGCATCGAAATCAACGCATACCCCCACATCCACTTCCTACGTAAGCCCTATTTTTCAGACATTTGCAGGATCAAACCTCACAAATCTCGAATCCAACTATGCCTTGGGCTGAATGAAAGGTGGTGAGAGCACGAGAACAGGATAATGACCTGACTCCTTGTTTGTACGAACAGAAGGGATCGTTATCAAATCTTTCCCTGATTTCAATTTACGAAGGAGGTTTGTTATGTATTCATCTATCCATCGCCGAGCCATTCGGCCACTCTCTGTTATGCTTGTCGCTGTACTTGTAGCTTTGTTAATCCCCTTTCAGGTATTCGGTGCATCAGCATGGGCGCCAAATACTTCTTATCAAAAGGGAGCCATCGTCACGTATCAAAATATCAATTACGAATGTACGCAAGCGCACACTTCATTAAATGGATGGGAGCCACCTAACACACCTGCACTATGGAAACTGTCCACTGCTCCTGTCGATACCACGCCACCATCTGCACCTGCATCGCTCGTATCACCTACACAAACATCCACAACGATTACACTTGCTTGGCAAGCCGCAACTGATAATATAGGTGTTACACAATACCGTATATACAGCGGCACGACGCAAGTGGGGACTGCTACTAACTCACCTTATCAAATAACTGGCTTATCCCCTAATACCCTTTACTCATACACCGTCAGAGCCTCGGACGCTGCTGGCAATGTATCCACTGACAGCAATACCATTCAAGTGCGTACAGCCGTGCCTGTCGTGGACAACCAACCACCTACCGTACCAACTAATCTACGCAGCTCCAACACCACGAATACCACGATCAGTCTTGCCTGGGATGCAAGCCAAGACAACATCGGCGTCAGTCAATATGAGGTAATCGTTAACGGGCAGGTTGCAGGCACAACGGCGCAAACGACCTTTATGATCACTGGACTTGCTGCTAGCACCACCTATGCCGTTGCTGTCCGCGCCGTAGACGAGGCAAATAATCGCTCTGCTAACAGTACGATCCTTTCTATTACAACAAAAGATACGGTTGCTGTAGCAGGAAAAGTTCTTGTTGGGTATTGGCATAACTTCAACAATGGCTCTACAAACATTCGTTTACGGGACATATCTCCAAACTATGATGTGATTAACGTAGCGTTCGCTGAACCAGTCGGGGACCGCGCCACGATGGCATTTACTCCTTATAACGCCACTAAAGAACAATTCAAAACCGATATCGCTGAACTCCGCGCCAAAGGAAAGAAAGTTCAAATATCGATCGGCGGTGCTGAAGGTACGGTCGAATTGAATACCGAAGCAGACAAGCAAAACTTCATTCGCACCATGAATGCGATTATTGCGGAATATAACTTTGACGGACTTGATATCGACCTAGAAGGGAGCTCCCTTGCGCTTGCTGGAGGAGATACCAACTTCCGAAGTCCGACTACACCTAAGATCGTCAATCTTATAGCCGCAGTAAGAGAGATTCTATCTACCAAAAGCGCTACCTTCCAACTAACGATGGCACCTGAAACAGCCTATGTCCAAGGAGGGCTAGTTGCTTATGGCGGCCCGTGGGGTGCTTATCTCCCTGTCATTCATGCATTTAGAGACCGTATGAACTTTATTCATGTGCAGCACTATAATACAGGTTCCATGACAGCCTTAGATGGCCGTTCTTATTCTCAAGGTACAACAGACTTCCAAGTTGCAATGGCTGAAATGCTGCTAGTTGGCTTCCCTATTGGCAACAATCCGAACAATATGTTCCCTGCTTTACGTGAAGATCAAGTTGCTATAGGGCTTCCTGCCAATCAAAGCGCCGCTGGCGGAGGCTACACCAATCCAGCAGATATCGACAAGGCCTTGAAATACATTACGAAAGGTATTAGCTATGGCGGCAGTTATGTATTAAGAAAGCCAACTGGCTATCCTAACTTCCGTGGTGTTATGACTTGGTCAATTAACTGGGACAAAGTAGCTAACTTCGGCTTCTCCAACCCAGTACGTGCTTCCTTGAATTCTTTAAACTAACTAGTCAGATTTCGTTTCCAAACCGTTAATTTACAATTAATTTCTATTGAATTCGATTTAGCCTAAGCCGCTATTTCATTCAGCCCCTGGCAATGGCAAATGTGGTTATGCTGTTTTCTGTCTTATCATTTAACTTGCTGCTATAAAATGAATACAAACAAAATAAAGCCCAGAGTGATTCACACCCTGGGCTTTACCTTAAAAATTAGTTTTCGAAAACGTTCAATTCGGACTCTTTGTCGAATACATGAACTTTGTTCATATCGATAGCCAATTTCACGTTTTGGCCTTCTTGAGCGTTAGAACGACCGTCTACACGACCGATAACATTCTCAGAGCCAACGCCTTTCAAGTACAAGAGCATTTCATGACCCAAGTTCTCTGTTACGTCGATATTAGCAGAGAAGATGCTGTTTGGAGAAGCTTCCAAGAATACAGGCTCTTCATGAATATCTTCTGGACGAACGCCGAGGATAACCTCTTTGCCGATGTAGTTTTTATCTTTCAACGCTTGTGCTTTACCTGCCGGGATTACAACGTTCAAGCCCTCAGTCTTGAAACGAATCTCACCAGACTCTTCACTTAGTTTACCATGGATGAAGTTCATTGTTGGAGAGCCCATGAAGCCCGCAACGAACAAGTTCACCGGATGATTGTACAATTGATCTGGAGAAGCAGCTTGTTGAATAAAGCCGTCTTTCATAACAACGATACGGTCACCCATCGTCATCGCTTCAATTTGGTCATGCGTTACATAGATAACTGTCGTCTCAAGACGCTTAGCCAACTTTGTAATTTCGGAGCGCATTTGACCACGAAGCTTCGCATCCAAGTTGGAAAGCGGTTCGTCCATCAAGAATACTTGTGGGTTACGAACGATTGCACGACCAAGTGCAACACGCTGACGCTGACCACCGGAAAGAGCTTTTGGCTTACGCTCAAGCAAATGCTCGATATCAAGAATGCGAGCAGCTTCTTTAACTTGCTTGTCGATCTCATCTTTCGGAACTTTACGAAGCTTAAGACCGAAAGCCATGTTTTGATACACGTTCATATGTGGATACAAAGCGTAAGATTGGAATACCATGGCAATATCGCGATCTTTAGGTGCAACATCGTTCACCAGCTTATCACCGATATAGAGTTGCCCTTCAGAGATCTCTTCAAGACCTGCGATCATACGAAGCGTTGTGGACTTACCACAACCGGATGGACCTACCAATACGAGGAACTCTTTATCCTTAATATCAAGGTTAACATCCACTACAGTTGGTTTATCAGATCCTGGGTATTTCTTATAAACATGTTCTAAACGTACGCCTGCCATGATTATTTCCTCCTTACGATTGTCAATGTAATCGGTTTCTTACTATATTTCTATCATAATTGACAGCCGGGCCATTGACTATAGTCATCGTGCACAAAAAAATACCCCTAACTGTCTATCCTGCATTGGATACCTTCACAAAAATGAAGGCGATTACAAACTATTTTTGTACAACACACATATCCCAATGCTTCACCAACTATTGCTGATGAGCCACCTTATACAGCAATAGTACAAGCTTTATGAGTACGGCATCAGAAAATGAACGAATATCAAGTCCTGTTTCCTGCTTAATTTTATCAAGTCGATACAACAGCGTATTACGATGAATATATAAACGCTTCGCAGTTTCACTAACGCTACAATTTTGCTGAAAAAACATTTCCAAGGTCGCCATCGTTTCTGCATCATGGAACACTTCTGTCTTTTTCACAATTCGTTTTAAGTATTCCGCTCGTACATGATCAGGTATACTGTATGCAAGATGCTCTATATGAAGTTCCCATGGCAAATGAATATGTTCCGTTACATGGAAGGTACGTCCTAAAAATACCGATTCTCTCATATGAGCTACTGTTGCAGGAATACCCTTCTGACCAATAAAGGAGTAATTTACCGTCATATGACTTTCCCCAATCCACTCAGCAGTTAAAAGTTCATACAGCCCTAGACAATATGAGGTTAATAACTCTTCCTGAGTTTCATCACTGCCTGCATCATCATCTAACTCCGTAACAGTTAAGGACGACGGGACAAGAATAAGCCATTCCTGTTCCGTTAATGGTATGAGAAAAGTATGGCCGTCAAAATAAGAGTCTACTAGTTTCTTCAACAGCTGATATCGTGGGCCTTCCCGATGAATATGCTCTGTAACAAGAAGGAACGGTGTCACCATACCTGAGAGCTGCTTACTCCAAGGAATATGCTCAGGGATTTCTACCTTCCAGTCTCGCTCATGTATAGCGGATAATATCCATGATCCGACTTGTTCCGCTTCTTGTTCTTCACTTACAGTCAGCATATCTTGTTCAAGCTTTTCACCGTGTTCTAGCATCAAAACAAGCTCAATCCACTGTTGCTCCTGAATACTTAATGGACTAGACTCCAGCTTCATCAAAGTAGACTGTTCGCTTCCCATCTCCCAGAGCAAGTACCAATCACCATCATTGTGATGCATGACAACTACAGAAGGACCTATTAAATGAACGTCCCTAGTGAAAGGTTGAGTCCATTCCTTCCATAGTGAGGTTGGAACTGATATCTTTTCCAAGGTTCTACCGAGAATACGTTCGATATGCAAATGCAAAGATGGCTTCTCTATCATCATTTGATCACTCCGCCCATTCATCCTGTTCTATCTATATCTACATTCATTGTAGCATATCAAGTAACTAGCATTCATATATCACGTATCCCATGTAAAATAATTCATCAGCTATTTTTATAATAGTATAGTAAATATAATAAAATTTAATATACACAAAAAAACTTCAGTTATTCACTGAAGTTGTTAATGATAAAACTGGTGAGCCATGTAGGACTCGAACCTACGACACCCTGATTAAAAGTCAGGTGCTCTACCAACTGAGCTAATGGCTCGTAAATGGTGGAGGATGATGGATTCGAACCACCGAACCCGGATGGGAGCAGATTTACAGTCTGATGCGTTTGGCCACTTCGCTAATCCTCCATATTTACAATGGTGGTTCGGGACGGAATCGAACCGCCGACACGAGGATTTTCAGTCCTCTGCTCTACCGACTGAGCTACCGAACCATAATATGCAATTGTCTTAAACACCAATTCCCTTATGATTCATTCATTTGGGATGTAATGGCGGAGCTGACGGGATTCGAACCCGCGGTCTCCTGCGTGACAGGCAGGCATGTTAGGCCTCTACACCACAGCTCCGCATTACGATGGTGCCGGCGATAGGAGTCGAACCCACGACCTACTGATTACAAGTCAGCCGCTCTACCAACTGAGCTACACCGGCATATTATGGTGGACGCTGACGGGATCGAACCGCCGACCCTCTGCTTGTAAGGCAGATGCTCTCCCAGCTGAGCTAAGCGTCCATGTTTTGTGAAAGAAAGGTAATATGGTAGCGGCGGAGGGGATCGAACCCCCGACCTCACGGGTATGAACCGTACGCTCTAGCCAGCTGAGCTACACCGCCATATCAATATCATATCAAATTAGAAATCACTGGCGGAGAGAGAGGGATTCGAACCCTCGCGGCTGTAACACCCTAACGCTTTAGCAAAGCGTCCCCTTCGGCCTCTTGGGTATCTCCCCACAAATCGGTAAGGCTTAATTAAGGCTTGTCCACCGTATTATACGTGAATCTTAATTGATAATCAAGGTTATACCTTGAAAACTGATCGCAAAGTGTTTAAAACGCTTCTTCATATTCATTAGGATAAGCCCTCGACCGATTAGTATTCGTCAGCTCCACACATTGCTGTGCTTCCACCCCGAACCTATCAACCTCGTCGTCTTCAAGGGGTCTTACTAATTGGGAAATCTCATCTTGAGGGGGGCTTCGCGCTTAGATGCTTTCAGCGCTTATCCCTTCCGTACTTGGCTACCCAGCTATGCCTCTGGCGAGACAACTGGTACACCAGCGGTACGTCCATCCCGGTCCTCTCGTACTAAGGACAGCTCCTCTCAAATTTCCTACGCCCGCGACAGATAGGGACCGAACTGTCTCACG
>NZ_AULU01000011.1 GCF_000422445.1 Paenibacillus assamensis DSM 18201 | reverse complement strand
ATGCTTTGCACTTGGCCTGTTGGCTGGTACGATTGCGGCACTACATCTTGGTGTACTCCATGCGTTTGTGCTGTAATGCTTTGTACTTGGCCCGTTGGCTGGTACGATTGCGGCACTACATTTTGGTGTACTCCATGTGTTTGTGCTGTAATGCTTTGCACTTGGCCCGTTGGCTGGTAATGTTGATCTGAGCCATAATAGGTATAGCTTCCTGCTGAATAACCAGTTTGGTTATGTAGGGAACTTCCTTGCGGATAGCTTCCTCCATAGGAACCAGCATAACCGCTATAGCCTGTGTACGCAGGATACGTATTTTGAGAAAGGGATTGGCCGTATCCACCATAAGAAGGGTTAGATACGTGATGCTCTATTTCACGAGCATGCTGCAACAAATGATGAACATGTTGGCGCAAATAGTTGTTAGGCATGAAATGGCCTCCTTTAGAAATATGCTCTTATGACGCTGATACACTGAACGTTCCGAATCAGCACATGTGGTTATTATGCATCTAAAGATGGAAACCTTATTCATCCATTTCCCAAATGAACCCGTATACATGTTCTTAGCTTCGATATGTGCCCAACATACACATTCATCAACACAACACAAACAGTCTGCATGCAATTGCATACAGACTGTTCCAGCTCACACCATTACCGGTTCAATAAACTGCCTACATAACGAAGAAGCTCATTCGCGCACACCGAGCAATAACCATGCTCATCTATAAGTCGAGCTGTTACTTCATTAATCCGCTTCAATTGGTTCTCATCTGGCGTCTTGGTCGAAGTCGTAATTTTGACGATATCTTTCAAGTCTGAAAATAGCTTCTTCTCAATCGCCTCACGCAAACGATCATGGCTGTTATAATCGAATTTCTTTCCTTTTCGAGAATAGGAAGATAAACGAATGAGAATCTCTTCGCGGAATGCTTTCTTCGCATTTTCCGATACCCCGATTTGCTCCTCAATCGAGCGCATGAGCCTCTCATCCGGGTCCATTTCCTCATCTGTAAGCGGGTCTCGGATTTTTTTCCAATTGCAAAATGCTTCTATATTGTCTAGATAGTTCTCAAACAACGTCTTCGCTGACTCTTCAAACGAATATACGAATGCCTTCTGTACTTCTTTCTTCGCTAGTGAATCATATTCTTTGCGAGCAACGGAAATAAAGTTCAAATTCCGCTCCCGTTCCTCTTTTGTAATGGATGCATGCTGATCTAAGCCATCTTTTAGCGCCCGAAGTACATCCAGCGCGTTAATGCACGAAAGATTTTGCTTAATCAAAGCACTCGAAATTCGGTTAATGACATAGCGAGGATCTACCCCTGACATTCCTTCTTCAATATACTCGCTCTGCATTTCCTTCAGGTCATTTTCCTTGTAACCTTCTACTTCTTCACCATCGTACATTCTCATCTTCTTCAGTAAATCCATCCCTTGCTTCTTCGTTTCTTTTAATCGTGTCAAAATGGAAAATATCGCGGCCGCTCGCAGCGCATGTGGTGCAATATGGATATGGTGCATGTCACTTTGACCGACCAATTTTTCATATATTTTCTCTTCTTCAGAAACCTTCAAATTGTAAGGAATCGGCATGACGATCATGCGAGATTGAAGAGCTTCATTTTTCTTATTCGAAATAAAGGCTCGGTATTCAGATTCATTCGTATGCGCGATGATTAACTCATCCGCTGAGATCAGAGCGAATCTTCCTGCCTTAAAGTTGCCTTCTTGCGTTAAGGAAAGCAAGTTCCAGAGAAATTTCTCATCGCACTTCAGCATCTCTTGGAACTCCATGACACCCCGATTCGCTTTATTCAGTTCACCGTCGAAACGATAGGCCCTTGGATCAGATTCAGAGCCGTACTCGGTAATCGTTGAGAAATCAATGCTCCCCGTTAAATCTGCAATATCTTGAGACTTCGGATCAGACGGACTAAACGTTCCGATTCCAACTCGATTCTCCTCCGAGATAAGCACGCGCTCAACTAATACCTTTTCAATCTCTCCATTGTATTCGGTACGTAGGCGCATTTGGCACGAAGGGCATAAATTACCCTCAATCCGAACACCAAGAGCTTTTTCAACTTCTGGTCGAAGCTCATTCGGTACGAGATGCAAAGGTTCTTCGTGCATCGGGCAGCCTTTGATCGCAAATACAGCACCTCGCTCTTGCCGCGAATATTGCTCCAATCCGCGCTTGAGCATCGTGACGAGTGTCGATTTACCTCCACTTACTGGCCCCATGAGTAATAAAATCCGTTTGCGCACATCCAGTCGCTTCGCTGCTGAGTGAAAGTATTCTTCAACTAATTTTTCAATCGCTCGATCCAATCCGAAAATTTCCTGTTCAAAAAACTTGTAACGCTTATGCCCATTCACTTCTTCCACACCATGTGAAGAAATCATTTCATACACCCTTGCATGGGCGGTCATCGCCGGAGCGGGGTCGTTTCGCAACAGTTCTACGTATTCTTTGAACGTACCGGTCCAGCCAAGCCGTTCACTTTCGGCACGGTGTTCAGCTATTCGCTTGAAAATGTCCATCCCTCTTACCTCCATTGCTCCCGATTCACAACACTGCCCTCCATCGCCATCTTTCTTCTGTCGTTGTTATTAATAGGCACGTGCCAACTTGAGAATTGACTCGCGCTAATGACCCAGCAAACTTAAAAAGAAAAGTGTATTACATACCTATGCGCATAGGTGGGATTAGTTTCTAACAATTTTGCCTGAGACAACATTGTTACAATCACTTGCAGGAGGCATGAAGAGACGGTTCAAACGCTAGCCAGCACGAATCGTGATATAATGGAGGTTGTAGCTATTAGGAGTTTTTTGCATACAGCATGGAGGCTGTGAATGAAATAGACAAGGATGGGATGTAGGATGACGAAACGACAAGAAACGGAGCTGTATGCACCTTTAAAACAATACTGGGAGCAGTTGGGGTATGAAGTCCGTGCTGAAGTACGGCACTGTGATCTCGTTGCCATTCATCCACAATGTCCAGAGCAGCCAGTCATTGTCGAGATGAAAGCAAGCGCGAATCTTACCTTGCTGCTGCAAGCGCTGGACAGGCAAAAATCGGCAGCGCACGTTTTCATCGCAATAGAAGCCAAACGCGGCAAACAAGCCAACCAGAAGCGGCTCCACGCTGTTGCTGAGCTGTGCCGTCGCATCGGTATTGGCTTCTTAACGGTAACGCTTTATGCTCGCAAACCAGCGTTCGTAGAACTGCATACTGCACCCTACGGGTGGGAAGATCGAAGCTCTCGCTTCTTGTACTCAAACTTAGGAACAGGTGGCCGCATTCAGGAAGACAACGAAACTTATGATGCTCAATCCAGCCCTGTCATTCCTCCAAAAAAGCCAATAGCAGCTCGCCAAGCTAAGCTAATACGAGAGTTCAACGGTCGCAGCGGCGACTACAATGTTGGTGGCTCCACGAAACGCCCACTCGTCACTGCTTACAGAGAGAAGGCACTTCGAGTTGCTCTCGCTTTACAGCAAGGGCAAAGCAAGCCTGTGCGAGTCAAAGAAGCAAGCGGCATTGGAGATGCCGCTGCTATTCTAGGCCACAATTATTATGGGTGGTTCGCCCGCATTGAACGTGGTCAATATGCCTTGACTAGAGATGGTGAGGCAGCATTGCTGCAATATGCCGAAATTGTAGATGAATAAGTAGGAAATTACTTGCTACACATCCGCATAGCGACCCGTAAATTCACCGATTGCTTCCCCAAGCCGTTCCATACCTGAACGAATAACATCAGGGGAAGCAAAGGAGTAATTGAGCCGCATCGTATTGCGTTTACAGTCTTCAACATAAAATGGGAAGCCCGGTACGAAAGCAACACCTTTCTGTACAGCAACGCGAAGCAAATGTTCAGCATCCAATCCTTCAGGCAGTTCCAGCCATAAAAACATTCCGCCCTGCGGCTTGTTCCACTGTGAACCTCTCCACACTTCATTTTGCTGCAAGCTTGTTATCATCGTCTCCATGCGTTCCTTATAAATGAGAGACACTTTATGAACATGATCATCCAGTGAGAAGGAATCAGAACGGAGCAGCTCACTTAATAGGAGCTGATCCAACACACTAGAATGCAGATCTGCCGACTGCTTGCCCCGCGCCAGCATTTGGATAATACGCCGATCCGCAGCAACCCAGCCTGTACGCAGACCAGGGGCAACCAGCTTGCTAAACGTACTCGTATATACAACGAGTCGATCTGGCGCATCCCCTTCCAAGGCAGCGATCGTTGGCAGTTGATGATTCGTGAAGCTTAACTCCCCATATGGATCATCCTCAAAAATAACGGTTCCTGTGCGATGACACTGCTCCAACAATGCTTGACGACGAGCCAAGCTCCATACACGTCCCGTCGGATTGCTAAATGTCGGAACTACATACACCATCTTCGGACGATATTTGTCCAACTTATAAGCAAGATCTTCTGGAATCATGCCCTCTGCATCACTTTGCACCCCAACAACTTGCGCGCCGTACATCTTCATTACCTGCAAGCATGCCAAGTATGTAGGGTTCTCTACTAATACAACATCACCTGGATCAATGAATGCTTTGGCCATTAAATCAATCGTTTGCTGTGAGCCAGACGTAAGCATAACCATAGCAGGTTCAACCGCGATCTTTTTGTGAAGCTCCATGCGTTTCGCCAACTGCTCACGCAGTTCCATAATGCCTTCGGTTACTCCGTATTGCAAAGCTTTAGGACTTTGCTTAAGAACGATATTGCTGACCTTGCGAATTGCTTCCATAGGAAACCATTCCTCAGCAGGGAGCCCCCCTGCAAAAGAGATGATGGATTTACCTTGGGTAAGTTGTAAAATGTCACGAACAACCGAACTTTCTACGGATTGAATACGATTGGAAAACATAAATTGCATCTGCCAACGCTCCTTTCATCTTTCTAAAAAGAATACACTCCGCCTTCTCGATTGGCAATTGTTTAATGATGAATAACGAAAAAAAACAGAACGAGGAAAGCCTCCCTTCGTTCTGCCTTCTATACGTATATACGTGTAAATACGCGCCTATTTCGTTGACACATTCCCACTTCGTGCAAACTCAGACTGCTTCTCTGAGCTTAGCGGCACATTTACTTGGAGGTAGGAGCCGATCTGATCAGGATATTGCGCGGAAATGAATTTGCCATCCAGCATCGTTACTCGGTTGCGTAATTGTTTAAACGTATATTCCTCAATGACTGCCTCATTCATATCGTAATGGAAGCCAATCCCATTGTCTTGATATACAATATGAGCATAACCATCGTGGACATTAATCTGAAGCTGAAGCTCCGTTGCATAGCCGTTTACTCTTCCATTGTATAATAGCAGCTGAGAAATACGAAATACACCTGTGACCCATTCTTCTGACTGAATATCCAATACAAGAGAAGGCTCATCTACGTGAAGAATCACTTTCGTTCGATCTGCGAACTCCCTCTCAACCCATTGACGAAGGGCGTTAGCGAATCCAGCTGTTTTTAACAAGGTAGGCTTTAACGTCTGACATACATGCTGCAACTGGCTATTTACTTCAAAAATACTTTCTTTCACTTCAACCAAAACGATTTTGTGCATATCTTTGCTTAACTCAGAATCTGCACTGTGAAGACTTTCTTCTAACGCGACCGTGACATCATGAAGCAGACGCATGACGCGCTTCTGAATCTCCGAAGAAAATCTACTCCGCTCCTGCTCGTCCATATCGAAGAGATCACCCATCACGTTGCGCTCTATCGATTGTCTTATCTTGGAGTTTCTATCTGTATAGCCTGACAATTGCGTACGGAGCGTTTGAACATGATAAATATGATTCAAGCTAAGTGATAAGTAAGTTATCACTTGCTGCATCCACTTATCTTCTTCATGGTTGAGCTTCGCCTTCGTAGATTTACGTACGATGACGACATAGTAAATCGAGTCCGACTGCAAATTGATTTCATACCAGAAGTAATGATGATGACGGAAATGAGAAGATTTCAACTGACGCTCTACTTTTTCCTGATCGACATCGCCTTCAACTGACATTTCAATCGTACCCAAATGGTCTTTTCGCACAAGCGCAACTCCATCAGCATCAAGCGCATTCATAATGAGCGGAAGAATTCTCGTATACCACTCGTCTTGATACTGGTGCTGGCCAAGCCGCTCCGCAATTACAAGCAATGCGTGATGCAGCTTATGCTTACGAGGAATTAAAACGGTTTCTAGTCTATTAACATGATGGTCCAGCGTATGCGTTATCGCAGTAATCACAAATACCATAAACAAATACGTGAAAAATTGATAACTAAAAGGACCCTCCTGTCTAAATACGACACCGTACCATCCTAGAATGAGCGCACTTGGTACCATTGCAATTAATACATGAACAAACAATCTCCTCAGAATGACACCTATATCATTTAGTTGATAACGCATCGTCAACAATGCAAATACAAGCAGCATCATGATGGCAATCCAACCAGCAACAAGCGGAGGCACAAACGGCGGTAAGCCCAGCAAATGCGGAATGAAAGACAGACCAATGACTGGTACTGCCGCAATGCTCACGATTACAAATACGATGAATACGACCGAACTGAAATACGAGCGCTCATGCCTAAATCTTAAATATAATCTCGTTATGTAGATTAATGTGACGCCTACGACAAAAGCAAAAAATAAATAAGTAATCATGTCATCAAATTGAGTCGAGGCATAGGACCACTGTGTCAGTAAATACATCCATTTGACAACAAGACAAATAATAAGCGAACCGTATAGCCATTTAATATGATTCATCGGCAGCTTAATGCTAGACTTCTCTTGTATAAAAGAACAAATAAATTGCAGGAACAGAATCGGCAAAATCATTATGCCGCTATACATTAACCATCTCCCTACAATATCTCCTCGTATCGAAGCGCCATAAGCGACATACACCAAACTAATCGCTAAAAAGAGCAAACTCAACTGCACAATCGCGGTAGATGCTCCTCGTCTACGATATAGGAACTGCGAGATGAAGAGCAAAAATATCGTAGATACAACAGGCAATACATCGTATAAATGATGAGGTTCCCCGGGAGTCAGATATAGAAAATGATAATATCCGTCTCTCTCTAGTAAAACATTGTCCGCTTGTTCAAGCTTCCCCCACTTTTGCAAATAAAAATGGGTCGCAGCGTCATGTCCATTTACCTCAACTAGCCGGTCGCCCTTCTGTATATGAAATTCTGCACCGACTCCTCCATCAAGCGCGTAGGATACATGCCAATCATCGTCGTCCAATTTGGCATACACACCAATAAAAGGGTGTGAAAATGTGACAATTATAAGCCAAATATATACGAGACCGAGAGCAATCAGCCCACACTTGCGTATAAAAGTAAGATTCATCTTTTCCCTCAATCCTATTACAATTACGAATTATGATAAGCGCACAATTCGACGCTATTCTCTAAAAACTAACATACTTTGATTGTATAGAAGCATGCTCATATACGCAATGAAAAAAAGTACTATTACGATCATTCGAAAATGAGTATTTATAGTATGAATCAAAGGTTACTTCTATCACCATTCCAAAATGTAATGGGATTAAAGGAGTAGAAAACTATCAACTTCATGGAGCGATAAGAAGAACGTTGTCCTTTTTGCTTGCGCTTGACGGTCGTGATAGAATAATAGGATGTATTGAAAGATTTGGGTCAACTTGGATAAATGTAGCTTTGAGGTGATTAGATATGCAACCTTCTTTCGAGAATGAGCGGGAAGCTTCCCGCAGATCCCGAACGAAGGCGAACAGAGTAAGCCCCGCATGGTTCTTATTGTTCTGGTTCGTCATGATTGCGGTCGGGATAACCGCAACTTATTATTACAGTCAGCACATGAAGCAATCCATGATTGAACAGGTGCAGGCACAAACAAATGCGCAAATTACTAGTATGCAGCGCAATTACGAGAAACAGTTGAAGCAAATGAATGAGAAGCTCGACCAATTGCAAAGCAAAGTTCAGTCATTTAATGAATTGCTGGAGTTCACGAAGGACAATGCGTCCAACAAGACAGATAACAGCAATAAGCTTTACTCTCAGTTGAATGAAGTGAAGAAGCAATTAGCAGCGCTACAGCAGAAAATGGAGCTTTTAAAATGATTGAGGCCAGCCGATGACACAAGTTAAGCGTATAAACCGCATATTTATGATGGCTGTCGCACCGTTCATCGGGATGATGATATTTATCCTCATCTCTTCCTTACAAGTATCCATTCAACTGACAATGCCAGATAACACTTCCTTCACGCAAGATTGGAATGAAAGTCAGAAGCAAATTACGCAAGGGTTAACGAAAGCCCAGCACACCGCAGAATATACGATGGAGACCGTAGGTCGTGTTTCTAAGCTGTATCAGAAGACAACGAACACGATGAATTCGATTGTTAACACCGCTTCTGCACAAGCTAAACGTCCTGAGCAAATTTACAATCGCCGCATTACAGCCAAGCTTGGCACACCTATGGATCAGGTTAACAGCGATAAACTGACAGCAGAATTATATCGCATAGGTTCGACATCCTATAATGGCTACGCGATGAAAGTAAAGCTTAAATCACCAGATGCCATGAAAATGACGCTTGGCAATGACAAGTTCGGTGGTACCGAAACGACTATGCAAGCTGCACAGCGTTATAGCGCTATTGCTGGTGTGAATGCGGGCGGTTACGCAGATGGCGGTGGTGGACGATATCCGTTAGGCACTACCGTTATGAATGGTAAGTATGTAGGTGGTTTCCATCCAAGCTTCAAGGATCTTACCTTTGTAGGCTTTAATAAAGAAGCTAAGCTTATAGGCGGCAAGTTCTACAGCCAATATCAGTTGGACAAGATGGACCCACATTTCGGTGCCAGCTTCGTTCCTCAGCTTCTGCATAACGGTGTCTCACTAAAGATTCCTGAGAAATGGGCAAGCTCACGCGCTCCCCGAACCGTTATCGGAAACTATAAAGACGATCAGCTTCTTATTATGGTTGTAGATGGCTATGACGAGAAAGGGAAGTCGGGTGCATTGCTGTCAGAGATGCAGAAGAAGATGCAAAATCTCGGTGTGCAAGATGCTTATACACTCGATGGCGGCGGTTCATCTTCTTTAATTTTCAAAGGAAGAGTTGTCAATAACCCTTCAGATGGACACCTTCGTCAATTACCGACACATTTCTTGTTTTTTAAATAATCTCTATCTAAGAACGATCTATGAATAGATTGCAAATTGGTAGTAGAGATTTTCGATCTACATTCATGTTTTCATTTTCTTTTTGGAATGTATTGGTTATAATGATGGTAGTTTGTAGGAGGTGCTTCATATGACATTCTGGATTATTATGCTCGTATTCGTTTTGTTCTTGTTGGCTATGTTCACCTCTGGATACAACGAAGACAAGACCGCTGGTCTGTAACATCATTGACCAATAAGAGCAATGCGAGACGTCGGCCAAGCGCCGGCGTCTTTGCGTAGCGTATTCCCCTATTTCCGTCAATCATATGTAGTTTTTCGATAACAAAAAAGAGACATTGATCTCGCAATGTCTCTTCCTTGCCCCCTATGTTACCTTACCAAGTGCGTCATTTCGGTCATACATGTTGAACAGATATACCGTTCTTTAAATTCTGCTACGCCATCCATATTACCGCAGAATACACATTTTGGACGGTAGCGCTCCAAAATGATATGATCCCCTTGAACTAAAATTTCGACAGGATCTCCTTCATTCATCTGATAACGTTTACGTAGTGACTTCGGAAGTACAATGCGCCCCAATTGATCGACTTTACGGACTACACCGGCAGGTTTCATCAGATCCACCTCTCTTTACTATCTCTCATGACTTACCCTTTTTGAACTCTGCCCCTACTTATTCGATGCCTGATCTGAAAATCCTGCTGAAATTTGTCAATTTTTTTAGGTTTGCATTATTTTTTGTAACAAAGTGACTAATTGTCACACAAAATCACGTTAGTAGGTCTCCATACTCATAATTGTAGGCGATATTTCTCACCTAACCTAGTTCCGTTAATCCAAACCTGGGTAATCCAGTTGTCTCAGTGCTTCATATACTACGATTGCTGCTGTATTAGACAAATTCAAGGAACGAACTTTGTCTGTCATCGGCATTCTCATACATGTTTCCGTATTTGCAGCAATTAACGTTTCAGGCAACCCCTTCGTTTCTTTACCGAATACGAAGAAATCTCCGTCTTGGAATTGAAAATCACTGAAATTGTTCTTTGTTTTCGTTGTGGCATAAAAAAAACGCGCTCCCGCGTGTTTGTCCTGTAGTTCCGCAAACGAATCATAATATTGAACTTGCACGGCACTCCAGTAATCCAAGCCAGCACGCTTCAACGTGCGATCATCCGTATTAAACCCTAGTGGTCTAACCAAATGCAGATGGGTCCCTGTCGCTGCGCATGTACGAGCAATATTGCCTGTATTTGCAGGAATTTCAGGTTCGACGAGTACGATATTCAGAGCCATCTGTTATTTCACCTCACATTCATTCATGCCCTTATTATACACCAATGTACAAAATGAATCGATAAATGTCTGTGAGGGTTATAGCAATAACTCGTCAGGCTGATATATAAACACTGTGTAAACATATCTCTTCTCTGCCTCGCTCGGTTATCGAATGCATAAGGACCTTAAAGGATTGCTCCTTTAAGGTCCTTATGTTGCCGAAATTAAGATGACTTTTTGCGTTCAAATAATTTATATCGCTCATTATCCCAGTTCGCTAACAACGTATTTTCATCCACCTGATATATTTTTGTTCCTTTGGAAAGTTGATTGGAAGAGAACTCTTTTGTTGGCAGTTGATTCGTTCGTACCATCTTCGATACCGATCCTACCTGGTTCACATTAGGATATTGTGATTTGGCTACCAAGTTGTCTCCTATGTATTCCTGATTGTTGTAGATCAGAATGGACGCATACGTTCGAGATTCTCCACTGCAACCGATGAATAAAGTAGTGAGCATGCAAAAAAGAGCTACAGCTATAATACCCTTCTTCACTTTACCACCCCGCTTATGAATCGTTACTTAACATCATACAATAAATACCAAGTAAGCAAAAGATGCTCATTACAATAGACGATCCAAAAGTCCATTTTGTTTCTTTGAAATGAAAATTTCTCTTAGGTTAGGCGGTTATTTGGATAAATTACTCGAACATACTGTACACCAAGCCATTGTTATCGTTTGTTACGGCCTTGTACATTTCACTCTTTGCCTCCTCCGCAGAAAGAGCGCGGTTCCATATTTTAAGCTCGGCTATTTGACCATTAAATTTATAATTATGATCATATCCCCAACCGGAAACAATTGCTTTTCCACCTACATTTCGACTCTGTGCCTCGTTACCTGATTTAACTAGTGTCTGTTTAACTCCATCAATGTACAGCTCGTTATCAAGCACATTTCCGTTACTAAATACAGCTGTTACATGAGACCAACGATTCGTCATATTTAATGATGATATACCATACATATCTGCGACACCTGTGTTAAAACCGAAACGATTCTCAGCCAAATACAATGTATAGGACTCTTCCCAAGCTCCTCCACCCCAACTGAATGGCATTTGAGCATTGATTCCATCCCACTTCATCCAAAACTGTACCGTTGTTTTGGCTCCTGGCTGTGTGTTGGTCGAAATATCACTAAGTTCTATTCTTTGTTTACCTTTTAGCTTCAGTGCGTTATCTGGCGCTTCGTTTAACTTCCATCTTCCTATTAAATCATTGGAAGCGACAGGCTCTTGCTTCGTTACACTACTTGCAATCTCTGCTGGAGTTAATGCTCGGTTCCATATTTTAAAGTCTGCAAGTTGTCCTTTGAAATTGTATGCATTGTTTTCCCACCATCCACCAATGGTAGCATTGGTAGATACATGCTTTACAAATGAATTAGCACCATACTTCTTCAGCGTTTGACGCTCTCCATTAATGTACAATTCACTCTTCGTAATATCCCCATTATTAAATACAGCCGTTACATGGACCCATTTATTTTTAAGATTTACTGCATTAAATCCATAGACCTCACCATTAAAAGTGTTAAAGCCTAGAACATCGCTTGTTATGTATAAGTCGTAGCCTGAACCCCAAGAGAACGGCATTTGCTGGCTCTGCCCTGACCAATTCATCCAAAACTGCACGGTCGTACGACCATTTTCTGCTTGATTAAGACTATTAGCGACTATACTTACTTTCTTGTCTCCAGCAAAAGTCATCTTTTCAGCAGGTGCATTGCTGAGATCCGTTAATTTGATTTGTGTTGTTCTAATTAAGTTACCCTTAGCATCATATTCATAATGAACAGAAGTGTTGGCAAATGCGCTGCTAGTAAATAACATACTTGACAGCAGAGTAATCATGATTGCTTTGAACACCAGTTTCTTTTTCATGTTTAATCCCCCTAGGTGTTCTATTATTATGTAACTATATATTTTTATCGCATAAAAAGGGCCTAAGCAAGGTGGAACTACTCTTTTCCAAGTAGATTGCCATTGGCATCATATTTGTACGTCACGACTTTACCATTCGGATACCTAATTGTTTTTAATTGCCCATTTTCATTGTAGGTATATGTTTTAACTTTCACCTTGCCTGTTGCGTTTAAGAACGAGAGAGTTACATTATCCACATCCAGATAGGCACGCTCTTGACCACCTACTCCGAAGCGAATATCTACCGTAGTAGCCTTAGGATGAATGACGAAATGCTCCAACTTTTCTCTCCATCTCCACTGGTCATTTTGATACACGTAATGCACTTCATCTACAATCTCTTTTTTTCCGTTGCGTTGAATAACACTCATCTGTACTTTACCGTTTGTTGCTGCATAGCGTAAATGCGCGTTCAACTTATAAGCTGCCCCGCTGATGACAGGTATGGATTCTGACACCGAATATTGATAGGAAGGAGCATCTTTTTCACCACTATATAGTCGCAAATGGTATTTTCCCGCTACTGGTTCATAGGGAGCTAATTTTGAAAATGGATTTTCACTTACACCATTTCGCCAATTCAATTCCCAGAAATCCGCTAGATGGTTCTGATTGCTATCTTCTTCGAAAGTTCCATATTCATTCAAAGACATCAATTCCACTTGATCCACATCGAGGTAAGCTCCTTCTTCCGCCCAACCAACTCCAAACCGAATTCGAATGGCAACGGTTTCTGGCTGTACAACAAATCGATTATTCGTATCAACCCATTGCCAAGCTCCTTTGCTGTACGTATATTGAAGTTCGCCAACGTTGTTCCCTTTACTGTCCATTTGGATAATAGAGATCTGAGCCATTCCGCTTGGCAATGTATAACGTAATTTGGCTTTGAGCTCGTAAGCATTTCCACCCTTAACTGCTATAACATCAGACAACGCATATTGAGCTGCAGTCGCGTCTCCATCCCATTATATAGACGTAAATGATATTTCCCACTTACCGGTTCATAGGGAGCCATTGAAGCAAATGGATTGGTACTAGTGCCATTCCTCCAATTCATCTCCCAGAAATCTGGCAGGTTATTCAGATTAATGTCCTTTTCAAATCCACCGTTAATCGCATCCATATGTGGAGATGGAGTGGCACTTCCTACTGCGTGTACCTGTAAATTAGGCATTATAGATAGGATCAATGTACTTACTAATAGCAACTTAATGACCAACTTACGCATATTTTTTTATTCCCCTTCTACATTGTGAATTTCCCTTTTTAATAGGAATGTATGAATGAATTAGTTGTATACTCTTTTCTGGTCTACTAGATTTCCATTTTGGTCGTAATTATAGTAAATTGATTGAAACTCGGAAATATAATGCTGTAAGAGACGCCCTGCCTTATCATAGGTATAATGAGCTCTATCTATTTTGACATCATCCAGAGACATCGCGCCTCCGTTATGAATGCCCCAGATTAAATAATAATTATCCTTATCACCTGTCGTGAAAGTAATCGTCTTCTTACCACCTTTGCCTGTCTCGCCTGTCCAACTAGTAAAGCCTAAATCTGCACTCCTATCGTTATCAGCACTACGAACTAAAAAGTAATAAAATGAATCACTTTCAGCAGGAGGTGCTACGATAGCTTTATAGGAGAATGACACTTGGTACCTGGTGTTTTTCTCAAACTTGACCCGCTTTGAATTACTATAGGAGAACTCATTCCATTTTAATGAAGTTGGGGATGCTAAATACGCCGAATAGGTTCCACTGATCACTTTGTCAGCCTCATTTGTTATCGTGCCCGCCCAAGCTTCATAGTCGGTGTCACTATATGTACCTCTTTCAAACGATTCACTTCGTTTCTTCATATGTATATCATCGAGTGAAATCTCTCCACCGTTATGAATACCCCAGATCAAATAGTAATTTTCTTTCTGGCCTGTCGTAAATGTAACGGTCTTAGTTCCTTTGTCCCCATTCTTCTTGGCCTTCCATGTTGTCCAGCCAATATCCGCTTTCACATCATCATCTGAACTGCGTGCCAAGAAATAATAATACTGATCATCTACTGATCCATCTTTGCTTGCTTTATAAGAGAACGTAACAGAATACGTGGTATAGGGCTCAAACTTCAAACGTTTCGGATCGGAATAGGCAAATTCACTCCACTGCTGGGAGGGAGCAGAGACAAGATTGGCTGAATATTTTCCACTAATGACTTTGGCCGGATCACTTGTTATACTACCCGACACGGGTCGAAATGCCGTATCTGTAAAGCTACCTTTTTCAAAAGACTCACTAACCTTCTTAATCGTAATATCATCCAAGGATAGCGCTCCACCACTATGGATACCCCAGAGTAAATAATAGTTCTCTTTATTTCCCGTCGTAAAATATACTGTCTTCGTATCTACTGTGCCTGTCTCAGCATGCCAAGTCGTCCAGCCTCTATCAGCACTCACGTCGTTATCCGTACTTCGAACTAAAAAGTAATACCGTCCAGCCTTGCTCACATCTGGCGGTTCAACAGCCTTATATGAAAATGTAACTGCATAGGCGGTGTTTCTTTCAAGGCGGATATTTTTAGGGTCAGTATAGGCCATTTCCTTCCATGTATCCATCGGCTTGGATTGTAAGTACGCTGAATATTTCCCATTCACGACCTTTAGAGGGTCTTCCGTTATACTTCCAGAAACCGCTTGGAAGTTCGTATCTGTAAAGCCACCTGACTCAAACCCTTCAGAAGGTGACACACTACTACCTAAATAATCGGCCTGTGCAGTATGCTGAAAACTGAGCTGTCCTACTAACAACATACATGCAAACACGAGAGTGTTAAGAAAATAACGTTTTCCTTTCATAACTATCCTCCGTTTATACTAATGAAGTTGTAATTCTCTGTAGACGAATTGAACCCTGCACTACATTCTGTTTAATTATGAACTGACGTGCGAACTAGATTTCCATTTGAATCATAGTGATATGTAATCTTGGAGCCACTAGGTTGGGTGTGCTTGATCAGTTTTCCGGCATCATCATATTGATAATCCATTTCTTTTATCGTAATGTTATCTAGAGTTATCGCTCCCCCATTATGGATACCCCAGATGAGAAAATAATTATCTTGATCGCCCGTCTTAAACACGATCGTTTTCTTGCCTGTGCTGCCTGTTGGCTCATTCCACTCCGTCCATCCTCTGTCACTGGTACCATCAGCACCTACCCCACGTGCGGTAAAATAAAAGTAACCGTTCTGTTCCTTCACTGGTGCCTTGACCGATTTATAGGAGAATGTGACCGAATAGGTTGTGTGCTTCTCAAATTTTACTTTCGACGCATCACTATACATAAGATCTCTCCACTGTTGTGTTGGATCAGACTCTACGTATGCAGAATACTTGCCTTTCACTACTTTTGTAGGGTCGCTTGTCACAGTGCCTGAAGCTGGTTGGAATTTCGTATTCGTGAAGCTTCCTTGTTCGAAGGATTCGCTTACTTTTTCTATTTTCACATCATCTATAGACAGCGCTCCACCGTTGTGGATTCCCCAGATCAGAAAATAATTGTCCTTATCTCCTGTTGTGAACACAATCGTTTTCTTGCCTATCTTACCCACCTGATCATTCCACTCCGTCCATCCTTTATCACTCGTATAATCAGAACCGACTCCTCGGGCGGTGAAATAAAAATATCCGTCCTGCTCCTTCACCGGGGACTTGACCGATTTATAAGAAAAAGTCACTGAATAGGTTGTATGTTTCTCGAATTTCATTTTCGCTGCGTCACTATACATTAGATCTTTCCATTGCTGCGTTGGAGTTGATTCCACATAGGCGGCGTATTTTCCCGTCACTACTTTTCCGGGCTCACTCGTGATTGCTCCTGATGCAGCTTGAAATTTCGTTGTTGTGATATCCCCTCGCTCAAAGGACTCACTTATCTTTTCTATTTTTACGTCATCTATAGACAGTGCTCCACCATTGTGGATTCCCCAGATCAGAAAATAGTTGTCCTTATCCCCTGTCTTGAACACGATGGTTTTCTTGCCTGTCTTACCCGTCTGATCATTCCACTCCATCCATCCTTTGTCGCTCGTATAATCAGAACCGACTCCTCGGGCCGTGAAATAAAAGTAGCCGTTCTGTTCCTTCACTGGAGCTTTGACCGACTTATAAGAGAAGGTTACCGAATAGGTCGTGTGCTTCTCGAATTTCATTTTCGATGCATCACTGTACATGAGATCTTTCCATTGCTGCGTCGGAGCTGACTCCACATGTGCAGAATGGTCTCCTGCTATTACTTTTGAAGGATCATTTGTTACAAGACCCTCTCCAGCCTTATAGATTGTTGTGGAAAAACTTCCACCTTCAAATGCTTCCACCTCATATTGGGCATTACTTACAGCAATTGAATTCATCCTAGCTTTAGAAGCAGTTGCATCCGCAGCTCCATGAAAAGAAAGCGATGTCCATACAAACGACATAATGAATGCTATCACTGCTATTTTTCTTATACGCTGAACCATTTTGTACTATCCCCCTGAGTTACTCTCATTCTTCTCTCTGAGTATATAAATATATGAATATATTTTAAGATTACTTTGCAGTCTGCCTTCTGTCCTTGATAATTATGTATATTTCTAATTTGACTTCCTTTTTGAAATGAAAAAAGCCACTTGGAGTAAACTCACAAGTGGTTATCGAATGGCTGCGCCTCTAGGTATTTGCTCCTCTATTGTCTTTTCTATCTTTTCTTCAGTTCCATAGAATCGACATAGACTACCCCAGAACCAGGCTTGTTGCCCGTGGCTCTGATTACTGCATATACACGAACATATGCCGTGTTTTGAGGTGTTGTTGTCTGGGCTGACAGTGTAATAAATTGTTTTGTAGCTTCGGAATAAGATTTGAACGTATTCGTGTTAATAAAAGCATTAGAGCTATCGAAGTAATCAACATGCAAGTCTACTCTTGCATGTTGAAGTGACTCAATATGAAATTGTCCATTTATTTGATACGCTTGTCCACCCTCAGCATAAATATCTTGATAAATTAACATCTGAGTACCTTTCGGTAGTTTAGAAGCAGTAATCTTTTGAGCATAAGTTCCGTGTGATGTCGTCTGTTTGACAACAGATAAGCTTCCAGATGCTTCTCGATCAATATGGCTCCCCCAGTCTGCGGCTAGTCCATTGAATTGGACCCTCCCCTCAAAGCTTGGGTTACTGATCATATTAAGTTCATTATTATAGTGAAAACTCATGGAATCCACATGTATTACCCCTGATCCAGGCGTACTAGCTGTAGAACGAATAACCGCATACAATCTTATAAATGCCGTATTTGGCGGCGTAGTACCACTGTTGGTTAAAGTAATATATCCTTTGGTATTGTTACTATATGATTCAACCTTTTTAGCGTTAATAAATTTATTCGAACTATCTAGAAAATCCACAAACAAGTCAACTTTTGCATGGGATAATGCATCTATGCGATAACGTCCGCTCACATTATATACTTTGTCTGCTTGCGATTTCACATCTTGATAGATAAGCATTTGAGTACCTTTAGGTAGGTTAGTCGCATGCATCTTTTGAGACTTAGTTCCATGTGAAGAGATCTCTCCATCAAGCGCAAATGTTCCTGTTGCTGTGTTATCAATATGACTACCCCAATTATCAGCTACACCATTTGAAGCATTGTATTTTTCAAAACTATGATTACTTAAAAGGTTAACTTCTGTTGACTTGGTGATTCGAATACAATTCCATTCTGATCATAGTGATAATCGTATTGGAATTCTGGGTTCTTTGTAGATTGCAATTTACCATTGTTATCATATATACTCTGATGCGGTGGCTAGAACCTGTGGGATTTCGTATGAGAAGCCAATAACTATACAAGAGATAAATAGAATAATTGATCGAAGCTTGGATTTCATAAGCATGCATGTTCCCTTTCGTCTATATGATAAACTTATGTGCAATTGTGCTCATTCTAAGAGTACTTTAAAGGTCACCTCCTGTCCTTGATAATAATGTATTTATAAAAGTCTGTTTTAAATAAAGGAAACCACTTGGAGCAGGGCTCACAAGAAGTTCCTCAGATAGTTACCTCGTAGTAAATTAAAATAATTTTTTATCCTTTATATGAAAAATCACACACTAATTTATTGATATTCTAGACTCATTTTATCAACTCGTATACTACCTTCTCCACCATCCTCTGTAGCTCTTACTATCACATATACAATTGCTCTATTTGCTTGTTTCGGTATAATTCCCTGACGCTGCAAGGTAATGTATTGACCTTCAGTTGGCTTTACATGTTCAATAACATTGGCCTCAAGATGCCTATTGTCCTTATCAAAGAAATCAACATATAACTGGACCTTTGCTTTTTTTAACATCAGAATGTTTAATGTTCCTGATAATTCATACGTTCTATTAGGATTTACTTTAATATCTTGGCTTATCGCTACCATCCCACTCTTTTGAATTCCTTTTCCTTCTACACGCTGTACAATCCACTCATTAAAGCTTTGCACTTGAAACTGGCCTTGAACTGCATTCCATAGTTCCTTTCTCCAACTATTTGCGATTTCCTCATCATTACTGTATGTGTTAAATTCTCCATTATATAAGCGTTCTTGACCGACAGAATAGCTTAAATGTATATCATCAACATACATTGTGCCTGAACCGCCATCCTTAGCAGAACGTATGATTGCATATACAATAGCGCTGTTAGCATTTGCAGGTACCTGTCCATCTCCTGATAAAGTTACAAATTTTCCATTTGTTACCTGATTATAATCAATGTTCTTCACTACGATATGCTTATCATTTTGATCTCTAAAATCGATAAATAACTGCACAAATGAGTCTTTTAAATGTTCAACCGAAAATTGTCAACTGACTTGATAAAATTGAGATGGTTTTGTCCTAATACGCTGATTAACCGTTACAAAGCCACCCGCTTTCATTCCAGAGCCTGAAAGCTTCTGTATCTTGTTACTTCCATTCGTAACGGTTACAATATTGGCCACTTGAGCCTCCCAAGAGCCTAATTCCCAATTATTCGGTTTCCCTTCAGTGGATTGAATTTGAAAATCATAATTCATCATCTCGTTACGTGAATGATCTTATGAAAAACTAGCACCTCTTATGGTTATCGCACCAGCTGCGTTATCATCTACTGCACGAATCAAAACATATACTCTAGCTGTTTTCGAGTTAACTGGTACTATTCCTGAACTGGATAATGTTACGAACCAGCCTTGTGTTAGGTCTTGATGATCAATTCTATCTGTTCCAATCCATTCACCATTTGATCCGAAAAAGTCCACATAAAGTTGTACTTTTGCATTCTGCAAATGATCGATTGCGAGTGAAGAATTAACAATATACGATTTCCCAGGAGTTACTGGGATCGCTTGCGAAACTCCTGCAAATCCATCCTTCAAAACGTTAGAAGTTGATATTTTTTGTATATTCTGGTTATGAGCTATTTCTGTCTTGTATGTAGAATGTGTCGCCTCCCAAAGTGACTTTTTCCATTTGTCCGCTATTTCTGTATTCCCGTTTGAAAAGTTTGCATTAGTTAAAAGATTAGCAGGAGGGATAACAAAGTTTTTCAAAACAGATTGGCTAATCAGATTCCCATTAACATCATTCGTATATTTAATCTTAACATCATCCGAGATCATCTCGATCAAGTGACCATTCTCGTCATACCGATACTGATGAGGACTACTTGCATATACTTCCGTTCCATTTAATATAAGCATACAAGTCAGTAAAATAATCATGATTACGCGTTGAAACACAATATACATTGTTTATGCCCCTCTTTTTGACTTTTTGTTAATAAGTATATTCTATCAACTTTCTAAGCCCGATCAAAAAACATAAGTGGGGCTTTAAAATTCTCTTTATATTGAATTATCCTCAGCTTAACAAAGAATGAATGGGATGCAGAATGTATCGCATTGGTACTTATAGAGAGTCAGCTTCGCTCTATTTTTTATCCTCTAAATATTTCTAAATATTAGTGAATAGTGGAAGTTGGGCTAAAATATTGCACAAAAATAGAAACCACATGAGAGATTTCCCCATGTGGTAGCTCATTGTAATATTTTAAATTTCTTCTAAAACATAGGTCTTTATTAACTTTATAGCCTCATCAAATACCAATATTCTTTCACAATTGGTACATTTCCATACTGAATATACAGGATCCGGAATATCCTCAATAGACTCCAAATCCATTATTTTTTCAAATTCCCGATCAGTGTAAACAAATAGTTCAATATCATTAGGAACCAAAGTATCTGAAAGAATTTCACCGCATCTACATTGAAATCGCATAGTATCCTCCCTTGGTATCAATAAAGAAATCTAGTTAAATTACTGAAGGATCTCTCCAGCTGTATATACCATGATACGTAAATATATATATTACTCCACCAATATCTGTTTTGTATTTTTTATCCGCTGCTCTAATTGTATCGACTACAGTATTGTAAATATCCCCTGCACTGTAGTCAACTTTCACCTTCCTTATATCTATTATTACATTTGTTGCCTTTTGTTTCCCAAAAGCTTTAGCAGCTTTTTTAGACATTGAGTTTATACCACTAGCCCCGTAGCTACTTTCACTTCTAGTTTTTAACTCTGTCTTAATTCCATTTACCAAGAAATCAACAGTGTTTACACCGTGATTTCCTTTATCATTTTCTGTTAGTAAATGCTCAACATCATTTCCTAGCCAAGATAATATTCGTCCAATATATTTCTCTTCAGGTTTGGCATACTTCTCATTTATTATCTTTCCATCTTTTTTAGAAAGACCCATTGCTGTCTCCCACGGAACAAAATTTATCCCGACTTTATTCAAAAACTCTTCGTCAGATAAATCGTCGTCCTTCCACTGATTGTAATATATCCCTGAAGGGCCGTATGAGAAATAATCTAAGGTTTCATCAAACCACTTCAATATTCCCTTATGCCCGCTAGGATCAACATAAATTAAAGGATTATTTTCAACGTACGTATAGAGGTTCAAACTAGTTGGACTTGTCAGTTCCCCTTCATACGTATCCTCACTAATAAACCGTCCCATACTAGGGTCGTACCATCTTGCTCGAAGATACTGAAGCCCAGTCGTCTTATCCCAATACTCGCCGGAGTATTTCAGAATATTCGGTACTGTTTCTTTCTCTTCTAATGGAAGACCCCAGATATCATAACGATATTCATTCAGCTTCTTACCCGCTTCATCGACGATAGCTACGACATCACCATGACCGTTCAGCTGATAGTATTGCAACTGACTTGTAGCAGCATCTTGGCGACCGATAAGCTTGCCGTTTAGATCATACAAATAGACATACTTAATCTTGGCTCTTCCATCTGCACCGACAACTGCTTCTGCTAGTAATAGCTTGTTCGCATCGTAATAGTAACGATTCTTAACGTTGTTCTCTACACGCTCATACAGCAATCCTTCTCCCGTGTAGGAGTAAGTTACTGGAGTATGATCTCCTGTGACTTTCGTCAATCGATTCTTTTTATCATACTCGAACTGTTTTGACTTTAGCGGTAATTCTCTAGTACTGTCTAGCGTTTGGCGATTGTGCCTTTCATCGTATGAATATGTCTCGTTGAACTCACTTGAGGTTTGAATTTGATTCAAAGGCGTGTATGAGAAATTCGTGACATAACTGTTTTCATTGCGCTGCGTGATATTTCCAACCAAGTCATAGCCGTATTGGAAAGTGTTCTGTGCTGCTCCATCTTTCGCATGCTTCAGCTTCTTCAACTTCATATCTTCATATTGATAATCGGTTACAAACGCATTGCCATACGTCTGCTTCGCGAGTTGTCCATTTGCCAAATGATCATACGAGATTGTCTTCGCTGGCTGATTGCTACCACTCAAAATGTTCAACTGCTTCAATTGGTTAACATTATTGTACGTACCATCTACCTTTACATTAACGCCTGGAGCTGCGAACTCATACCCCGTCTTTTTATTCAGGTCATAGTTGTTTGTCAGCTTCACACCATCTGGATATTGTATGCTTGTTAAGAAACCAGAACGCGCCTGATACTCATAGCTCGTCGTTCCTCGATGATCCGTCATCGTGACCGGTCTGCCTTCGGTATCATAGCTGTATTTAACCGTTTCATTACCAACCGTATTTTGAATCAGTTGGTTCATAACATTATAGTGATTGTCCGTTACCGTTCCACTACGATCAACGTATTTCTCTAAATTGCTATTTGCATCGTAGTAATACTTCTGAACTTGTTCTGTACCGTTAATTTTCTTAATGGCGCGACCAAGCTCGTCATATTCTTTTTTCATTTTCTGCTGGTTTGCATACGTGGTCTCAAGCAGATTGCCCAAGCGATCATAGTGATAACTTGTTGTCTGTTTCTGAGCATCCGTAACCGCAGTCATTTGGCCTCCAGCGTTATACTGGTACTCCGTACGATTGCCATTCGCATCTGTCGCAGAGGTAACTCCACCTGCTAGATTATACTCCGTACGCTGAACAGGTACGTAGTTCTGCTTGTTCTGGAACGACTCTACCAAAATTGTTCTACCTAATACATCACTAGTCGTTTTTGTGCGATTCTGCTCTGCATCGATTGCTGTTACTGTCAGCTTTGCATCATCGTATTCAACGCGATCCGATGTACCATTTGCATAGGTAGTCTGAAGCGGTCGTCCAAAACCGTCATACGTGTACGTTGTACGATTGCCGTACGCATCTTCTGACCATTGCAGCTGGCTTGTACGCTCATCGTAGCCGTATTTCACTTGGCCTAAGCCTTTTGTTTCTTTCACCTTACGTCCAAGTGAATCGAACCATACTTCGGATAGTTCACCAAGTGTGTTCTTCACTTGGATATGATTTTGAGCATCATTATACACATAGCTAATCTGGCTATTGTTTGGCATTGTCACTAAAGTCGTGCGACCTAATGAATCATAGGCATACGATGTCGTTTGCTGCTTACCATCTGTGTAAGACAAGACACGTCCTGTAATAGGATCATAGGTGGATTTCTCTACAATTGTAGATACTTGTCCATCTGCATTCGTTACATCTACTTCTTGCTGTGTAAGGAATCCATGTTGATACTCAGCACCATATTGGTATCTAAATACAGTCGGTTTTCCTTTATCGTTATGAGCCGTTACTTTCGTAACGTTTCCGAACCCATCGTACTCATAATTAATGTGACTAAGAAGCTGTCCACCCTCTGCGTTGGCATACGTTTTAGAATCAATAACAGAACCCTTGTCATTTCGAACTAAACGTGTAAACGTCTGCTGATTCGCGTCCAACTTCGTCGTAATCGTCTCAGGTAGACCACGCTTCTTATCGAAGGTAGTCGTCGTACTTGCTCCTAAACTATTCGTTTCACTTGAAATGCTACCTGTATGGTAATCATATTGACGATCAATGGTAAGTGTCGAGCTATCAACACCATTGCTTCGCTTCTTGGTCACAATTTGAAATGGATACGGAATCCTTGTATCTGTACGATAAGATTTCCAGGTAATCTGCTGGGATGAACCTGAATCCTGAATCGTCTCTATATTATAAAACCGATCCTGACCCCATGAGTAAGTTTTTAGATATGTGTCTGTCGTTGATGCTATACCATTTGAGATAATCGCTCTATAACGAGAATTGCCGTCTGGTTTGAAATAATCATACTCGTATTTAATCGTATTCTTATTGCTTTCCTGAGTTCTGCCGTCCGCATACTCAACGATTTCTTTCCGTTCATTCACTCGATACTGAGTCTGTTCATGAGCACGTACGACCGAATCATAACTAATTAATGTCTTTGCACCTGTCGGATGGAAAATACCATTGATTAGTGCGTAATCATTACGTACCTTATCATACATACCAGACGTCATATCAAAAGTAGACGGAGCAAATTGATGAGAATAATAAGTTGTTCTCCCTGCCGTATCCGTCACCGACTCTAAATACTGCACACTATATTTCGTATCCGAAGCGTAACCCTTTTGGTAAGTAACTTGTTCTTTACCATTAGAAACTACAATTTTGTTATGTTCATAAGTAAATGTCAGTTTATTGCCAAGAGGGTCTCTTACTTCTGTAAGATAAGGCGCTTCTTTATAATTTCTTTGATAGGTAAAATCAAGATAGTTCCCATACGCATCGGTTTGTCGATCTAAGGTGCCATCTTTTTCGAACGTATAGGTCATTCCATTTTTATAAGTCAGTTTATAAGGAACAATACCATTATCATAATCCCAAAATCCATAACCTTCGAAAGTTATATCGTCCCATGGATAGCCTTCTAATTTCTTGTCGTCTACAATTTTATATACGGCTCCCCCAGGCATGGAAATGTACTTGTTGTTTCCCTCGATTTGGATATAAGGGATATCCCATTTCCATCCCTTTCCCAAACGAATTTGATCATCCATCTTCTTCTTTGTAGCAGCAGACTCCCACGCCATATGGTCAATAACTACAGCGTCAAGTGAATCATGCTCTCCCGTGTAATACATCTCAAACACATAATCAGAATTTCCTGGACCTGGTGAGGTTCTAAAATAAACCATCTTACTCGTATCCGAGTAGTTTTCCTTCACTTTCTTATGTAAATTTTCATATTTGTTAAATAGATCGACGGAGTAATCTACTGGAATAGTAAGTATCGTTCGTCCGTCAAATACAACGTCTCTACCAACTGTTTTAAATGACCCCATATCAATTTTCTCAGGATTATTCCCATATTTCTGAAGGGAAACATTTACTTTTAACTTCGGAACAAACGTCCACTGTACGATCTTCGTATGTTCTACGTCTTTATTATAGAATTCCGCTTCATTACTGTTATACATCCTTGTCAAGTTAAAGGATAAACCGTTACGTCCCGGAAGGCCAATATCGGTCGCACGCAAATTTAATGATCCGTCTTGCGTTGAGATATTTTCCACACCTGTACTTACACTATAAGGCGCTTGATCCAGCTTTACGTGTTGATTAATAAGTGCCAGCTCGTCATAATCAGAGCTTGCGGATCTTTTTCGTCTTGAAAGAGAGTACACCGATTCTGTTACTGTCGGGTTTCCATAAGTAGCACCTGTTACATCTCCTAGATTAAGAAATGGTAGATTGAAACCCGGAATCTGCAAGCCATATGTCGCTTCCGTCACCGCTGGAGGTTCATATTTCTTTCCCACACCTGGAAACAACTGCTCAAGCGTAGCTTCCAACGCCGCTATATCTGGATTTTTCTCCAAAGCATCATCAATATGCTTCAAAGAATATCCTTCATTTAGACGCAAAAGAATATCGGAAGGAGATACATTGTATTTCTTCGCGATATAATCGATCGTCAGCAATGCCTTATTATCTGCAGTCTGAGTGGAAATTGGCTTAGGTGCTGCCACTGCTTCTGCAACTTGCATAAACAATGGTGCCGCTAATTCCAAAAACATGACCAACGCAAGTAAAGCGGATAACTTCCTTATTTTTTTCATCTGCTTAGATCCCCTATTGTTTATTTTGACACTTCCATCTTACTAATCGACTCTCTCTAATTGGAGGTTATCTGCATAACCGATCCCCTTCGCATTGCCATCAACCACGACACGCACATTGATATACACCGTGTTCTTATTTGTGACGAACGTATGGGAACCTGTAACCCATTTCCCTTTTTCCAGTGCCTCGATTCCTCCACCGTCAACAACGACTTCGTTGTGTATATCTTTCTCCAGCACGTCTAAATACAGATTTCCTTGCTGCAATTGATTAAAGAGATGTCCCTTTAGCACATATTTCTGGGAAGGAATCACAGGGATGAGGTAACTCTCTGTCGCTGTTCCATGGACATCCGTATTCGATTCGAATTTGATACTTCTCTTCCCTTCAAATGGTGTAGAAGTAACGAGTTTCATATGTGGTGAGTAATGCCATAAATCATCGTGCTCAAATCCATGATTGGCAACTAAGTTTCTACTCGTAGATACCGAAACCATATTTCCAGATTGATCGTACCTGTACTCTCTCTTTACTTTCGGTGTTACGAGATGTGTTAGAAGGTTATTTGCATTATAGAAATAAGAGTATTGCGATTGACGTTTGATAATCTCTTTCTTTTTCACTAAAATAACTTGTTTCAAAGAATCCCCGAACCAAGTTACCCCGTCCTGCACCATTCTCCAGTCTGTTGTATACGTCCCTGGCACATCCGGTGCTTTCAATCGAAATACAAAGGTACGTTCAGAGGCATAGCCTACTTCTTGACCTCCTGAAATAGGATGGCGTCCGATGGCAAATGGATCTTGATCATCTATAGCTCCTAACCTTACTTGCTTTTGTTCCGACCAACTTGTCGATCCCACATTTCTTACTGTGACTTTAGCTTCATATTCTTCCCCTAGATACATAGACTTAGGGAAATCATAGGAAACAATCTCCGCATCCAGCTTCTGTTTAGGTCCAATGTACAAGTCATCAATGTAACCCCTAAATTGTCCTGTCAATGAATGGTCTCTATCGTCATACGCGATAAGTACTTTTTTGATAGTCTTGCCTTGAAACGCATCTAAATTAACTTCAACCCAATGCCATTGGTTTAGTGGCATATTACGATATGCTGGATGCACACTGTTACCATGCTGGTCTTTTGCTCCCGAATCTCTCAAAGATGTACCATCGTCAAATATCAAATCTACCGCTATGTTTTTACTGTTTTCAAACGAATAGTGATAGACCCAATACCCAAGATGCATACCTTTTACTACTTTCAAATTCAAATTGTCATATGGCTTAAAATAGATGTTGCTATTCTCCGTGCTGCTTGTATCCGTACCTGCAATGCGGTAAAAATAGCTTCCATTCTTTGCAGAGACATACCAATCAGGCGTCGGAACTACGGAACCTTCCGGCTGTATACCAGAGTAATATCCTTCGACCCAATGACTCGATTCAATCTGTATCATGCTGTCGTTATCATGCGGTTCAAAGCCATTCGTTAGTATGTTAGAAGAGATAGTAGCTTGAGCAGTATTGCTAAATGAATTCAGTAATACAAACAAAATAAATAATGTACTGAAAATTCTAGATGTCCATTTCACGTGCGTTCCTCATTTCGAAAATAGTAAATATGTATGTAGTTCTTACAGTGTGGAGCGTTGTGTTTATCTACAGACCCCCTTTTTGTACATTTCCAAGATTGAATAATATTTTTGGACTGAGCACTCTTAATAAATAGAAATATTCAATTATATTGAATATTTGTTCATATATTATGGTACTTTTTCTTCCACTATTTGTCCTTGATATTATTGGTATTTTTAATATGCAGACTGCTCGAGTTGAATAAGTTTATATAGTTCTGGCCTTCAAAAAGTAAAGACCCCAGAAGAGAGCTTCTGAGGTCTTTAGGCTATTCTTATCACAATTTCTAATTAGTATCACACAGGATCAATCAATATCTTCTTTAATCAATTGCTACGATTAATTTTAAAAGTTTTTTCCTAGATGCCAAGGATAAGCTTAACATTAACATAACCTACACAAAGTTTATTGGATGATAAAAAAATCATCCTCTACTTCCCCATTAAATTTAAATAAAATCTTATACACTCCACGCTGTTTTCCGGAGTATTTTATAGGAATATCAACAACAATGTGGTTGTAATTCAAATCTGGATAATTTCCAAATGTAATAGAAACCGTTCTAATGCTAACTTCAAACAAATCAGGAGAGTAGTTAGGAAAAATCTCATCAAACTCTTCTCTATCTTCCTCTCTATAATTGTTCACATTTATCCAAAAACCTTCTTACGCCTTCTTCTCAGCTTGATTTTCTTCAATCCGTACTTCCCCTCCATAGATTCACTTTCTTTATCCATGTTATTGGGTAGAATTTATCTTTGTTCTGTTCCTCGTAATACCAGTTATTCTGACCTTGGATAGAGCTATATCCTTCCGAAGCTGTATACTTCAATGGTTTCTTATCATCATATGTAATGGTCTGATCCCAGAAAATTCCGTCGCAACTGTTTTCTTGCTGCTGATTCACGATAAAATACAGGGCATCTCCCGTTGATACATTTGTCGTATAGTTCGCAGATACCCCTACCTTATCATCATAGCCGGTGACCAAATAAGCTGATTATTTTTACGAATGATTGCTTTCACAGCATCACCGCATGTCAGATTACTCTTCGCTACCTGTCCACTAATATGAACAATGCCCGGCTTGGGTGCAACCTATTTTCGAACAATATCGACTTGATCGGGATGATGGATATTAGCAGCGATAGTAGAATGCGTGTTTCTACCTTTCCATATTTTTTGAGTTATCCCATTTTAGATTCGTATACGTAGAGCCATCCCATTCTTGATAGTATCAATGGTTATCGCCTTGAATGGTGCTGTAATCTGAACTTGCACGGTATACGTTTTTCTCTGTACTAGCTGCCGACCAGGTTATACGTTCTGTTAACATCGTTACCGATAGCACTGCTATGAATAGTGCCATTGCAAATAGATATTTTTTTACGTGTTTAGTCATTGTTTACCCCTTTTATATAAATCTGATTGGTACAAATATGCTACATATGAACCGCTTATACATTATGTGTATTTTTTCTCCAACTAAAAAAGTGTATTCCATTTGGAACTCTAGCATATGTTACAGCGCTTACAACCACAAACTTAGCTTCAGATTACAGGATTGTTGGGCCTGTTCATACAGTTCGTAAGCTTTTTACTTGTCTTTCCCATATGTGACATCAAGAATTTGTGCCTTCATAACATGGACACTTCTTAATCTAGACACAAAAATTCCACGCTCAGCTTAGTGCTCCCTATGTATCCTGGTTTCACAGTAACAAAGCATAAAGAGGACTTGATTATTGAACTGTAACCCTATTAGTGGACAGTATATAAAAAAGGTCCTTTCGATTTAAGCAGCAACAAGATGGCTCCTGAATTCATCAGGAGTCATCTTATTTAATGTCCACTGATATCGATGTGAGTTATAAAATGTGATGTACTCATCTACACAAATTCGCAATTCTTCTAAATTTGTACATTGCTTATAGTCCAACTCATCTTTCAAATGACCAAAGAAGCTTTCCATGGAAGCATTGTCCCAACAATTAGCCTTACGCGACATAGACTGCTGAAACCCTAACTCAGCGATCTGCTTTTGTATGTTAGGATTCGTGTAGTGCATACCTTGATCCGAATGGAATATCGCCTCGGGGTGAACATAACCATCAAATCGTTCCATTAGTCGATCAATCGTTTCTTGCACTAATGATATCCCTAAGCTGGAAGATAAGTAGTGAACAAGGATTTGTCTGGTTGAGCCATCTTTAACGCAGGACAAATAAGCCCATTTTCCGTTTCCATAAGAGAGATAAGTAATATCCGTTAACAGTACTTTCTCAGGTTCTCCTTGATCAAAAACACGGTTAAGAAGGTTAGGGCATGTTCTGTGCTCTTGTGTTGCCTTAGCCATCTTACGATATGGATTTGCTCGACGTATCGATGTGATTAGTTTGAATTTGCGCATGATGCGACGAATCTTTTTATGGTTCATCACGACATTATCTATTCGTTCTAATCTCATTTTAATATCAAGTGCACCAGCTTTACGCTTTCTAGCTTCAAAATGCTCATTTATAAGTTGAAAATCTCTTTCATCCGCAATTTCTCGAAGTTGACGCTGTTCCTCGGCATTACACCAACGATAATAACCACTTCTGCTCACCTCAGCAATTTGGCAGAGGTAACGGGTTACGCGATGTAAATTGTATTTGCATAGCACTTGATGAATGAGTTCGAAGCGCTCGGAAGGTGTTAATACCTTATTGGTTAGCCTTTCGAGCGCTTCTAGCTTTTTTAACAACTCATTCTCCGCCTCGAGCATCTTAATGCGTGCTTCAGCACGTCGTAACTTCTCATCTACGGTTAAAGCATCTTCACTGGGCCTTCCTGTACTTGCCTTACCTCTACGTTCATAAAGCAACCCAGCTTCACCGTACTCCGAAAAAATAGTTCTCCAACGATGCAAACATTTCTTCGGTGTGTTTCGTCCGATGATCTCTGTAGAAAATCCTGCATCTAAGAATATATCTAAAGGTGTTTTTCCTTGTTGATAGGCTTGGATACTAGCTACCTTAAACGTTGGTGAATAAGTGATGTTTTTTTCCGACACATGTAATACATTTGAATTTTTACTCAATAACTCTATCTCATGTTTAGTGAAGCTCTTTCTGATTCTTTTATTCATAATCCGCATCCTCATCTACTTCTCAATACTATGATTAAAACATAAAAACCCGTAAGAGGGCACTTTTTTTAAAAGTGTCCATCTTACGGGTTACAGTTCATACGCCTAGCGTGGAGCGGTCCTTTATTCTCTATCCCTTAACTAACCAGCTCTTCTCATAGGCATAACGCGCAAGCTGGACTCTATTTTCCAATTGAAGCTTCTGGAGAATATTTTTCAAATGGTTCTTTACCGTGTGCTCTGAAATATCCAACTTGCTTGAAATCTCCTTATTGCTCATTCCCTTTGCAACCAATCCTAATATTTCTCGTTCTCGGCCAGTTAAACGATCGGATTGCCCCTCATCTGCTCCCATGGGGGAAAATTCTTTCAAAATACGAAAAGCAAGCTCACGCGTCATCGGGGCCTCATCAACAGCAATCGCTTTCAAATATTCATGCCATGCCTCAGGCTTTAAATTTTTTAATAAATAGCCTTGAGCACCCTTCTTAAGCGCATCGAATAAATGAGAAATATCATCCGATACCGTCACCATCACCACTTTGACATAAGGGTATTTCTCCTTCAATCGTCGAGTTGTTTCCAGACCATCTATGCCAGGCATTTGAATATCCATAAGAATCAAATCAGGCATCCACCGTTCACTGAGTGCTAACGCCTCTTCACAGTTGCTTCCCTCCGCAACGATTTCAAAAGCAGGATCGCTCTCTAAAATCATACGAATTCCTGCCCTAGCCAATTCACTGTCATCCACAATGAGTACCCGGAACTTGGACATCAACTACCCCTCCTTTACAATCGCAACACAAGTCCCTCTATTTTTCCTATCGATTTGCAACTTCCAAGACATATTATTGGCTCGATCCTTCATCATTTTAAGTCCATAGCGGTTGACGCCAACTACTTTGTCTGGGTCAAATCCCATCCCGTTATCCGTAATTTGACACATCCAGCCTCGTTTCGTTGACAACGCTTTCACTCTTACACTGGTAGCATCCGCATGTTTATAACTATTAATCAATGATTCTCGAACGATTGCTAGTAATTCTATTTTATCTTTCACAGAAAGTTGAGAATCTTCTATATCCCACTTCGTTTCAATTTGTAGATCCGTTTCACGGCTCAACTCATCTATTAAGCTTCCCATCCCCTGAAGCCATGGATTTTCATCTCCATCCGCAGCGTGCCTTAAATTCGCAATGGCTTGTCTTACATAATCGTTCGTACGATACACACTTTCCTTCAATTGATCTAAGGGGAGTCCCTTCGCTTGATTCATCTGTTCCATACGCGTGACCTGAGCATTTAAAAAAAATAGGGATTGCGCGATGCCATCATGCAATTCCCGAGCAAGCTTTTCCCGCTCCTCTAGTACGTCCTGCACCGCCTTAGCTCGACTCAATTCTTCTTGATGATGCTCAATCATTTTGAACAATTTCATAATAAACACCAGCGTTACTACTAGTACAAATACAGGTGAAAGCCAGTTACCCAACTTCATAGAGATATAAGGAAGAAGAAATTCGTGCCTTACATACTCCCATAGACCAATCGTCAAGGTGGGAATAATTAAAATTAGCCATTTCATTTGCTTATAGGTCATTTTACCTTCTCCCCTCTACATTTTTATTCAATCTTATCCTATAACGTTTGATCAATCGACCGAAATTTATTAGGGATTCAGACAAGTTACGGTTTGATTCCTTTCGCAGATTACCCTCTTTTACGCTAACCCGAGTTATGTATTAAAAAATAGGCTTATCCAGCTAAAGTCTACACTGCAAAAAAAGAAGCCCGTATTTCGGAGTCGTTATGACCCGATGCACGGACTGCTTTCGCTTGTTATATAAAATTATTGCAAATACTGAACAGTATAACCCTTTTCTTTCAACAGATCGACAACCATGCCTTTCATGACATAGTGTGCCGCTCCTACAACGACGAAGGAGGTGTTCTCTCCTTCTTTCTCAAGCAATTGAGCTAGTTTACGAGCCATATTTTTGTCCCGCTCACCGATTAATCGTTTACTAGCTTCATCCTCAAATCCGACTTTTAGCAATTGTGTCAAGCCTTCTGCATCGCCCTCTACCCAATCAAGCTGCATCTTTTTCAAGTTCTCTTCGCTTTCCTTGATGCCGTTTCCAGTCAGGACGGAGTCTAGCATCGCATTCAATTCTTTTTCCTGCTGTTCAGGTGGAACATCCGCAAATACATGAGCCTGCACTTTAACTCCTTCAAGCTCATGAATCGGTTTATCTGTTAACATAGCCTTTGTAATAAAGTAATTGTCAATACCAGTAAGCATTGCCATTTGGTACGCTTCTGGATCTTGGGCATACCCTAAAGTCGACAGACTCGTGGAAATTGCAAAAGGCTTGAATCCGTCAAAAGCATTCCCCGGCAGGTCTAGCTTCGTCAGTGCTTTTTGCAGCTTCTCATACGTTTCTTTAGACACATGATCTTTTACTGTAGTTCCATCGCTATATTGCATTTTATCGTTGAAATAGCTCATGTCACCGTTCAGCAAATCTATTTCGACCCACAGATCGTCTGATGCATCAAATGCTTCACGAATACTCTTTTGCATCGGATACATATCGGTAATGCCAAGGTGAACGGAACCTAGCAAGTACAAGGTGTTGTTTTTATTCGTCACTTTCCACATCAAGCCTTCAGCGCCGGCATCTGCCGCATCATAAGCGAACTCCACCAATCGGCTCGCTATTACAGCAGCATGCTCAACGGTACTAGGCTTGTCCAACTCTAAGCCTGCCTTCGTGCCTTTTACGAGACCTTTATTCTGCATATAATCAACTGGTGCCATATTTGCGTTCATGTCGAATGATTTAGGCAGCTCATAATTTGCTAACAGCTTATGTAGAGAAGTAATAACCGTTTCTCTCGTAATAACTTTATCCGTTGGGAAAGACAAGGACGCTACTTTTTTCTTGAATCCGAGCTTATCTAGTTTCGTCGCCGTTCCTTCCATTAGTGTTGTAAACTTATCTGGTGTAATCGCCTTTTGGAACGATCCATCATGGTACCAATTAATTGGGTAAATCCCGTATTTTTCACCTTCATGTAACGTCTTTACCGACCATTGGCTAATTTGTGGAACAGCAGGAGCATCTGTCTCTGCATGAACCGGAAACACATTTCCTAACAAGATGGAAAAGCTTAACATACCTACAGTTGCCCAACGGGTTAGCTTGGACAAGCGTTTTTGTTCTGGCATCATTCTATCTCCTCTCGAATCTAAGTTGTGGTAAATGTTTCATAAATATTATAGCGTATCTATCCGTCGTACATGTGTCAAAAATATAATGAACTTATTTATTATTTGATGCAATCTGTGGAACAGCATTTGTGGAACATTATCTGTGAAACAAGCTTAGTCTTCTCGAAATCCCACTTACTTGTACAAATCTTGTTGATATGGACAAAAGTGCAGCTATTTTAAGTAGAAATCGCTATTTTCTACTTATTTAGGACAAATGTGCAGTTATTTTTCTCAATTAGGCATTCAAAAGGGGAAAGTGTCCAATATAAATGCATTTTTGCCGATAATGACCCCCAAATTCATATATATAGATAATATAACTGCATAATTGTCCATAACTCAAAATCAAAAACTCAAATTGCAGCATCATACACTTTTCAAAGACGATATATGCTGAAATGGATTCACAGTAAAAAAGACACGCTATATTGAGCGTATCTTTGTGTGCCTCGGTGTATCTATCATCTTACTTTTTTCATATAGATATAGATTGTTAGCGGCACAAATAGAAGAAGCAAAAATAAACATACACCAACACCAACTGCAATTTCGCCTGACGATGCCGTTCCATGCATCAATCCCCTTGCTGTTGTTGCGGCAATACTAACTGGATTCAGCTCGACAATAACGCCCATCCAATCCGGCATCGTATCAGAATCTACTAAAATATTGCTCGCAAACAGCAGCGGATACATCAGCATCATACTCGTGCCGGATACCGTTTCAGGCTTCTTGACCAACACGCCCATCATCGAGAAAATCCAACTTACACTAAAGGCAAAGCAAACAGTATATAGCAGCGCCATCATCGCGCCTAATGCGCCCCCCTCTGGTCGAAACCCCAACAGCATCCCTACTCCAAAGGAAACAAGTGCAGCACTCGCAAATCTTAAACTGTCCATCAGGACAGAACCTATCATCGTAGCTGGCTGCCAGAAAGGCATGGTACGGAATCGATTGTAAACCCCTTTTACAATATCCTGGCATAAAGTCGTTCCACTATAAACCGTCATAGGAAGTATGGTTAGCAGAAGAAATCCTGGCAAAAAATATTGGAGATACGCAGTCGTAGAGCCTGCAATCGCCCCACCGAATAAATAAGTAAAAATGAGCAGCGTGAGGACAGGAGAGAGAACAACATCCATCCCATAGGCAAATAAATTATTGCTCGTGTGCTTCCACGTTCTCCATACAAAAATGCGAACGGCCGCAAGTGCATTAGCACTTACTGGCTTCTTAAATTGCCTTACAAACAGAGAATGATCCGGAGCGGTTTGTGGCAACGCGTTTGTTTTGTTCATAAAACAACCTCCTTACTTGAGGATTGAAGCAAAGTTAGAAATACCTCATCCATACTCGGATCACTAAGCGAAAAATGAGAAATTGGTGTATCATTCTCTAATAGAAGTTGAATGATTTGATTCGCACATCTCGCCTCTGTAACGGGTATTTTTAATAACAAAGGATCTGTATTTTGAAGCAAGGTGAGATGCTGGCTAGCAAGCAATCGTTCGATATCGATAGCATTCACCTGATGCTGCAGCTGAATAGATAACGTTTTACCACCAGTAGAGGCCTTCAACTGAGTAGGTGTACCTTCGGCGACAATACTTCCTTTATCGATAATCACAATCCGATCTGCCAGTTGATCCGCTTCTTCTAAATACTGTGTCGTTAACAGCACGGTCGTCCCCCGCTTCAACAGCGTCCGCACAACATCCCATACTTGCATACGGCTTTGCAGATCAAGCCCTGTTGTAGGCTCGTCTAGAAAAATGATTTCCGGTTGGTTGATCACACTCGCTATAATATCCAGACGTCGCCGCATGCCGCCTGAGTAGGTTTGTACGATTCTATCTTTCGCATCTGATAGCCCGAACGATGCTATCAACTCATCTGCTAATACAGATGCATTTTTAGACGAATATCCGTACAACCGCGCAATCATAACGATGTTCTGATGACCTGTCAGTCCCTCGTCCAGCGCAGCAAACTGCCCCGTCAAGCTTATGTTCCTACGTACTTCATGCGCTTGTGCCGCAGCATCGTATCCTGCAACGAGGGCCGTACCTCCGTCAGGCTTGATAAGTGTACTGAGCATACTCACAATTGTCGTTTTCCCCGCTCCATTTGGACCTAGCAGAGCCAACAACTCGCCTTTTTTAACTTGCAAATCTATACCTTTAACGACTTCAGCGCCGTTGTATGCTTTCCTCAGCCCGTTCACTTCGATAGCAAGTGGCATATCCGTCCATCTCCCCTTTGTAATTGAATCTTTTATCCTTTATACAAAATAGTCTTTATGTTCCACTGCCCATTCTGCAAATGTCCTGCCACGTCGCCCAACAACATCCTCCACAGTTGGCAATACCGTATATCCAACTTCGGGTGGATTTTTGCCCATCTCTACAAAGAAATCGATATCGCCTTCTTCATAGCCTTGCTCTCTCCAACGATCACGAGCCTGCTCTTCCGTTAGCTCTATAAAATGAATTTCCTTGCCAATCGCTTCACTAATCACTTGCACCGCTTCGATACGAGTAAGCACTTCTGGGCCTGTAATAAAATAGCTTTGCTTATGGTGCCCACCATCTAGTAATGCCGCGACAGCTACACTCGCAATATCCGCTTCATGCACTCTGGAGCTCGGCACATTACCGAACGGCTCACGTACAACGCCTTCCGTACGAATAGAGTCTGTCCAATCAATTAGCGCATTCGCCATCACTTCTACTGGCTTAAGGAACGTCCATTCCATGCTGCTGCGTTGAACTGCTTCTTCAACCGCACCTTCATAACCAACCAACACCGTTACGCGACGCACACCAGCTTTTTCAGCCATATCAATAAGTTCAGCATTCGTTTGCAAATATCCATCTGCGCTCAAACTCGACGTAATTACGTGTAACCCCGTAACTCCTTCTAATGCAGCTTGCAGCGTCTCAGGTGCATTCAGATCGCCTGCTACTACCTCTACACCTGCTGGCATATTCGCTTTCTCTGGGTTACGCGATAAGGCGCGCACACGCTCACCTTTTTCCACCAACTGACTCACAATATGTCTGCCCACTGTACCTGTAGCACCTGTCACTAAAATTGTCATTACAAATTCCCCCCACCTAATATTCATAACGTTGTTGAATCTTTTTGATCTCTTCCATCAGCTCGATTTTTAAATCTTCAGGTGATAGGATCGCAACTTTGGAGCCATAGCTTAAAATAACGGAGATCGCATAATCTCTTAGGTAAAATTCTTTATGGACATCGATGTGCGTTCCAAGATGAATGCACTCGTCTCGAAATTGTTCCGTTACACGCGGCTGAGCAGACAAATCGAACCGTAAATGTGCGACTGTCCCTTGAACTTCTGCCACATCAGGGGCATCAACCAATTCCCTCGGTTGAAACGTCATGTCTGTGATCGCTACTTGTTCCATTCGCGACACGCGGAACAATCGCTTCGCCTGGCGACTCAGGCAATAACCTTCCAGATACCAGTACCCGCGCTCCCAATACAGATGGACCGGTTCCAATTGCCTGTTCGTACATTCACCTGTCGCATTCGTATACGAAAAATGAATGATTCTACGATCATTGACCGCTTGGTGTAAAGCTTGAATGATTTCTTTCTCACCTTCTGAGGCGTTCAGCGCGAAGATCAGCTTTTCATGCTCGCCTTGACTGAGCAGAGCTGGCTGTAAGCTGCCCAGCTTGTTCACTAAGGAGGTGATTTGATCTCCGAATGCCCCCTCCATGCCTTTTAACAGGTTGTAAATAACCGCAAAGTCCTGCATCGAAAAATGCTGCTTCGTTAAAAAGAAACCTTCCATCAACTCGAAGCCACCATCTGTACCAGCAAAGGAAACAACCGGTATGCCTGCTTGATTAATAAGCTCTATGTCCCGATAAATCGTGCGAATCGATACCTCAAACCGAGCAGATAGCTCAGTTGCGGTTACTCTTTTCTTTGACATTAGCTCCATCGTAATGCCAAGCAATCGATCTAGTTTCATGAAGCGCTCTCCTCATCACCGCCATCCTCACACCTGATAATGGCATCATAATATACGAATCCTGACATCTTGTATGTCAGGATTCAATCACGACTTTTAAAAATGGACAACAAAAATTCGAAAAAGGGTTCATACCTACTTATGAACACAGTCCCCCTCATCGATTAGCTTAGATTAAACTAAATTAAATGAGATTCGTTTAAATTACATAACGTAATTCACACATACATCACAGCCTTAATTACGGAATTCAACCATCCGATCTCTATACATGTATCACCATTCCTCAACGTTCATTTGTTGTGAAGTTCATGTCTTGGAACTATGATAGTAAATAGAAGCGCAAACATCACGAGTTCGTCAGCATGCTCTAATCAAGGAGGAATGATGAATGAGTAGTCTTACTGCGTTATTTCTTAACCGAATCGGCTACACCAGCACCATTGAGCAAGGCCATCATGAAATGATTACCTTTGAAAAGCTGCCCCGGATCCTCGAATTAGCATCAACTTCAATCCCTTTCGAAAATTTACGCGTACTGACTCATCGCACTAGAGATATTACGAGAGAGCATCTAATTGAAGATATTCTCATCCGTAACGAAGGCGGCATCTGTTATGAACTGAATGCACTGTTTTATTTATTTTTGATCGATAACGGATTCGATGCCACATTCACAAGAGCCATTATTTACGATAACGAGGCGAAAGAATACATTGCATGGGGCCGAACACATGTAACGATTCTACTTAAACATGAAGGACAAACATATCTAGTAGACGCAGGTGTTGGCGGAAATATGCCATTAAAGCCAGTCCCACTGACTGGCGAGGAAGTTACGTCTAATAATGGTGACTTTCGGGTGACTAAAGTTGAACATGAACTCGGCAACTATATATATGAAATTAAGCTAAAACATAAAGATACCGATTGGCACATCAATTATATTTTTAATTCCAATATGCTGTTATCTGACTTAGCAGAATGTACAGAAGTGCAGCAAATTGTAGTCGAACATCCCGATTCACATTTTAACAAAGGCCCGCTCATTACGAAGTTAACGAGTACAGGCAACATCACCTTAACGAGCAGCTCATTTACGAAATGGGAAAATGGAGTTGTAACGAAGGAGAAGATTGATGATGCGGAATTTTCGAAATTACTACAAGAGCACTTTGATTTAAAATAGTGGATAGTGTCCGTATCGGCATTGGGGTGGACACGCGCTAGATTCAAGTTCTAGTGGTATTCTGTCGATGCTATCCGCTTCAGACCCTCACGCAGCCAACACGGACACCGGCTTATATCTGTTACACGCATACAAAAAGAGATGGGCAATTGTCATCATATGATCGCCGTTCATATGGGTGAATACGCATAGTTAATTATGGTTCGTAAAAACGCTTGGACATTTCCAAGCGTTTTTTGATTTCTTATCTGAGACGCATCTTCTCTTTTGTATTGCATCTTTTCTGTTATACATCAAGAGGGAAAAAAGGATCTCTCCGCTCCCCATTGTGCTAACGGTTACCATTGTGGTTATTCAGCGTATTTTTGATTGTTTGAAAATATAACGGTCGCCACAGCGCTTATTTACTAGACTAAACCTTAAACTGGGCTACTTTTCCTAAAATAAGCTCAATGGCGACCATTAGAATTGTATAAGAGCCAATTTCGTCAAAATAACGTCAATGACGATCGTTAGAGAGAGCACTTCAAGCCTTTTCCGATTATTAAGATTATCGAGAACATTACATACATCAAATACATCGAAAACATCGAATATATCAAGAGTATCGATCTCCCGTTAAACAGCGGCTATACATTTGATGCCCATCTAGCATCTCAAATGGCACACATGGTCCTATAGGTTCTCCACTTCCCGCTACGAGATACGTGTCAGCTTATCGGGATTTCGAACAATATAAATATGTTGCACTTTCCCTTGTCTTATATCCAAGAAGAACACCGATTGTACAACACCATTGCTCCGAATAACAACTCCAGTCTGTCCACTAATAGGTGCCAGATCCACGGCAAAGCCACCTTCCCCTTCTGCTTCCTGAGGCCAATTCCGGCGAATCCCTAACAAGAAGCGAGCAACGCGATCACTTGTCATGATTGGGTTAACCGCAGCAGTTACTTTACCGCCTCCATCAGATAAGAGCACCGCATCCTCCGCAAGCATGGACAATACTTTATCGACTTTGCCAAGCGAGAGCGCAGCAAGGAACTGCTGCACCCATTCTTCTCCGATACAGCCTTTTCCGATCAGCTCCTCTTCGGATACACCCATCTTCCCTCTGGCGCGGCTCATCAGCTTGCGGCAATTCAATTCACTCTTGTCGATTAGTCCAGCAATAGTAGGATAATCGAACCCCATCGCTTCCCTAAGCACAAATACAGCCCGTTCGGCTGCGGACAACCGCTCAAGAAGCGCTAGTATCGCATAGGAAAGCAGGTCATTGCGAACGACCGCCTCAAAGCTATCATCATCCATCGTCGGGATCGGCTCTGGCAGCCATGGGCCAACATACTGCTCGCGGCGCTTTCTCGCTGAACGAAGCAGATCTAGACAACGGTTCGTAATCATTTTACACAAATAAGCTTTCGGTTCCTTAAATCGACTAGGGTCGACGCTTTGTACTTTGACGAAGACATCTTGAACGGCATCTTCCGCATCAGCGGCAGAACCGGTTAATTGGTAGGCAAGACGGAACATCAGGCCGCGATATTGTTCATAAAGCTCAATCATAGGCTGCCTCCTTTGATGAGAACATTGAACAAAAAACATAGCACTTTGCAATTGCAATTAGAGCTAGAGCTTACACCTCGATGAAGCATCAAACGTGCTCACACCATACTGACATAATCCCATAATGTTTTCTTCGTCTTATAAGCCAACCTACCTGTGAGAATGATATCAAGTCCCCATTTATGGGTCCATAATAAACCACGGTCTGGTCCAAGACCGATCGAGTATGAATCTAAGACTCTTTTGTGCTGTGGAGCTTGGCGCCCCGTCAAATCGGCAAACATAATTTTCCCTAAACGCTTCGCTTGTGGAATAGCCTCTTTACACGTCATTTGATCCGCTTTGCCGCTCTCCATATCCACAACATGCGCACAATCACCAATGGAATAAATACCTGGTGCTGACGGTACGCGATAGCATTCATCTACGATAATTTTACCATCATCCGTAAGAGGCAGCGACATATGGCGCAAAGCTGGGTTCGCAATAAGACCAAGTGCCCAAATCGTTAAACCAACAGGCAGCTTCGCACCACTGGACAAATTAAGATTGCCATCTACTTCGCTTATCGCTTTCTCACGGTGATGAACGACAACGCCTATTTCCGCTAATGTGCTGTCCAATTTACGCGAAGCCTTGGCAGGCCCATCCTTAAATAGTCGATCCTGCGCATTCAATAAATGTACCTTCACCTTCGCGTGATCGATGCCCATGATGACAGCTTCCGTTCGCATTGCGTGTGCCAGCTCGGCTGCTGTCTCGATTCCGGTTATGCCCGCTCCTGCAACCGCTACAGTTAGTAATCGCTCCTGTTCTTGTTCTCCTTTTGCAGCGGCAAGCTTCATATTGGTATACCACTGCTCCCGCATACGCTCGGCGGTATGAATATCGTTTAACGAAATACCTCCTTGATCCGGTTCCGGCTGACGCGCGACACTGCCAATGGCTACTACGAGCAGATCATAATGTATCCGTTGCTCCTGCCCTTTCGCGTCTTTGTACATCAACCATTTCTTATCGCTCTCCACATACTGCAGAGCCCCTTGAACGAACTGCGCATCATCTTGAAGAATCTGTTTCCAAGGAATTGTAATTGGCTCATTGGATACAGCCGGGCGAAACAGCAGCACTTTTCGTACATGATAAGGATGTGGGTCCAATAGAATCAGTCGAAGCTTCCGCCCCACTTCTTTCTCCTGAAATGCTTTACGTATCGCCTTTATTGCATGAATCCCAGCAAAACCTCCGCCAACAACAACACAAGTCAATTCTTTCATTCCAATCCTCTCCCTTTTCCTGTTTGACAATAGAACGAGAAAGGGTTGGTTTTTGTGACACGTCATGATCCAGTGAAATTGGAATACCAATACTATGTTGAACAATTGCTGTAGAATGATTACATAATTGCATGATGATTACGTTTATAGATTAAATGATTAAATGAATAATCGAACAAATGAAAAACCACCTGCCGTGGATATTTTCCATAGTAGGTGGCATCATTTATTAGGTTATTTCAGCATTAACGCCCACGAAACTTTATATATTATCTGCTTTAAACATCAATAAACACTGCAACTTAACAACGAATGCTACCATAGCTACTCTGCACCAGCGCCCGTTTCAATTCTCGTCATCGTAGACGCATATCCGCCGCCATCCGGGTACACCCATCTGCCCGAATTGACATTGCCATCCGCACTGAACTCGCCTTTGAAATAAGCAGGAGATCCCTTTTCACCGCCCCAAATCATCAGCGTGTCACCATCTATTTCGTACACATAATCCAACGTATTGCCCATGCTGTCATAGTAACGCGACTTAATGTCCTTGCTTGGCTCCTCGCCAAACGGCTTTACGTGACCGATAATCTCGATCCCTTTCACATCTTGACCGTACTGCTTCAACTGAACCTCTTGGACAAGAAAAAATTCGCCTTCCATCCATCTATAAGTAACGATGCCTTCTACACCACCGCTCACCTTCCAGCTTCCAACTAAGCGATTCAACGATTGCATATCAGGATTGGGCGTTGGCGCGGTATATGCACCTGTTTCCATAAGATTATCTGTCATAAGACGATTCCTCCTTATATTTACGTGAATGAGTAACAGTTCGATGTATTTGTTCCCGCTCCGCATCTATGTCTGAACCATCATGTCATTGCGAGTTTGATTCATGCAGCTGCAAGTGCTCTTCCAATCGTTCTAACGTATCTGTATAGCCTTCAATCATCCCCATCGCCTCAGCTCCTTCAAGCTGCTCCACACTTGTAAAATGGGTCGTAATTGAAACTTTCGTGCCCTGTACCGTATCGCTAAACGTAACAGCCGTTAACATATCACTACCGTTAATAACATTCCAATTCTCATCTGTCATTGAGTCTACATAGACAAGCTTGGAAAGCTCATCAACCTCACGATAAACGGCTTGGCATAATACTTTACTTGTTCCATCATTAGCGGCTAATTGATAGCGCCATGCGCCTCCAGGGCGGACATCCATTTCATATACCGTAGCAGTCCAATTTCGAGGTCCCCACCAACGCACAATATGTTCAGGCTTCGTCCAGCCTTGCCAAGCAAGCTTACGAGGGATGGCAACTATCCGCTCCACGATAAGTTCCCGCCGCTCATGATTTTTAATAATGGTCGTCTTCGTGTTCATCGCATACCTCCAAAATGGCAATCGAATAGAGCATTCGTAACATGTATGTTCTTCGAGTAGTAATCCAATATTCACGCTAAAATGAAAACAAGCGAACGCTTAAAGGTATCTCATTTATTAATAATTTTCTTATTACTCCTGCAGCTAAACGTTACTGTTACTGCTCCTCCTTTCTATAAATGTCGAGCATATAGTCCTCAAATTGATCAAGACGCTCTTCCCATAACAAGCTAAAGGAATCGAACCAAGCATCCAGCTCCTGAAATGGTCTCGCTTCCAGACTATATATCCGCTGCTGACCTTTATGCTGGACAACTACCAGTCCAGCCTCGCCCAAAATGCGCAAATGCCGTGACACTTGCGGCTGACCGATATGAAGCTCTTCTACAATTTCCCCAACCGAATGCGGTCTTTTCTTTAACAACTCTACGATGTTAAAGCGATTGGGCTCTGCGATTGTAAATAACAACACCTGCATTGGTAATGTTTTCATAGTTAATATATACACCATAACGTATATACGCGTCAACGTATATTTAAAACCTCCGAATCCTTCACACTTCCGAAATTTGAGATCAATTCGTGCTGCATACTGCTGCCATGAGCATGCTCAGCTAAATATGAAAAAAGAGCAGTTCCCTCATCTCAAAAGAGGAACTGCTCATTAATCGTATTCTAACATACACACACCTAAGCTCAGAAAGACAGCTAAGCCGTCACATACAACCATTTCAACGCTTCAGGTAAATAGTAAACACCTTTCTCGAAATTATGCGAGTCACTTTCAAAGATGATTTGCTTCGCCGAAAGTGTCGTGAAGCCTTTGCACAGCAATAGTTCATAGACTGCTAAGTTGTTGGGCACCATCCACTGCTGACCATTCGTTCGTCCTGCACCTTCGCCATGTCCGACATTCATAAAGAGCCGCTGCCCATGACTGTGCGCAGGCTGCTGATCCACCCAATCTACAATGCCGGGGAACCAGAACGAACCCGAGAAGCTGCCTATTTTGCCAAATACATCTGGGTAAAGCAATGCCGTGTATAACGAAATGAGTCCGCCAAAAGAAAAGCCCATTATTCCCGTATGCTCGCCCTCTTGCAATGTTCGATAGCGGCTGTCGATATACGGCTTCAATTCATGAGCCAAATATGCAGCGTATTGCGCCGCCTGACCGCCAAACTTTTTTTCCCCAGACTCAAATACATTGGTAGATACAAATGGTGTATACTCATTATTTCGGTCAAATGGCTTAATGCCGACAAATAGAAATGCTGGCAATTCTCCTTTAGCAGTAAGGTTACGAATGATCGAAAGAGAGTCACTATTCTCAGGGTCAACTAAGTTCCCATTGTCCTGCACATAAATAACTGGATACCTATCCGAACTTTCCTCATACCCTTCTGGCAAATAAATCGTTAATTCACGCTCACCAAATTTCTTATGTATAATCTTCGTCATTGTATCACCACCGACTCCCCTATCCATTTACTTGCTCATAAAATGAAGCACTTGCTCAGTCGCATGCTGAATCGCAAGCGGCCCACCTGTATCAATGGAGACCTCCAGCGGAAATACGTTGTCAGCTGCGTATCGATATCAGCCAAATAATCCACAACAAAAATAACATCTGGATTCAGCGTCACAACCCCTTGCTTCTTTCATCAATTCCATCCATGCAGCCATCACGTACCACGATAATGAGGATCTAACTCCAAAGCAATAGACAATTCGATTGTACTTCTTGTATTTTTCTATGATCGTTAGAAGATATTCGTGTTCCCCACTATCATTATAGGACTACTCTATTACACAAATAGATTCTATATATTTAACGAATAAACAAACTTAAACTATGATAGGGTCAGAAACTTGGAGGTGGGCGTATGAATGACCACAGTCAGAATAAATTGAAGTCTCAGTTCGATGAAGCTGCGCAACAGTATGACCAACAACGAAAAATGCTTATCCCCTGCTTTGACGACTTTTACCGTATATCCGTTTCACTAGCACAGTCAGCAACAAGCTCCCCTAACCTATTAGACCTAGGCGCCGGAACCGGCTTGTTCTCGTCACTAATGATGCAGAAGTATCCCGACGCTAATCTCACCCTTATCGACTTGTCTGAGAAAATGCTAGAAATCGCGAAGCTAAGATTCAAAGGATCAACAAGCGTCACTTACATCGTGGATGATTATACGAACTTCATCTCACCTGAGAAATATGACATAATCATTTCTGGCCTATCGATACACCATTTAACCGATGCCGACAAACAAACTTTATATAAAAATACATATTCGCATTTGAAGCCGGGCGGTATATTTATTAATGCTGATCAAGTTCTAGGGCATACTCCGTTTATTCAATCTCTTTATACAACCGACTGGAAGGATAAAGTGGAAGCGAGCCAATTATCCAGACAAGAGATAGATGCTGCATATGAAAGAACGAAACTAGATAAAATGTCTCCGCTGCAAACACAGATCAATTGGCTGCAAGAAATCGGATTTTCAGAAGTAGATTGTGTGTATAAATATTTTAACTTCGTAGTTTTGTTTGCTAGAAAATAAACACCTCACATATGGAAATTATCTTTCATCGTAAACACGCCACACCGAACAAAATAAGAAAAGCAGCCTGCAATTAGGCTGCTTTAAATGAACACGATAAGCTGCGAATACTTGACTCGTTGTATCTAGCTAGCGATAGCTCAATCCAAAATCTCTCGGATACTCTTTGCTTAAGGTTACAGGTAGTTTCCCTTTTGGATTCGTACCGAAAATGACTTCGATAGATGCATTCCAAGAAATCGGAACAGGGGTAGTCCAATACCAAGTATCTGCCGCATAAGCCGCTATGTAAGCCTTCGCATTTGGCAAACTTACGATATCGCTAGGGTTGCCGAGAGCAACGGTCACTACAGGCTTACCAGTCGCGATTAGCTGGTTTACAAGATCAATTTGTCCTTTTGGAATTTTGCGGTCTGACTGCGTAAATACAATAATCCGATCTACTAGCTTTGCTTTGGCAAGTGCTCCTTGAATGGCTTCTTCCGTTGCATCCAATGGTTCTCCCATAGCTGGTGCCGCCTGATAGGCCAGTACTTCGCCTTTGCTTACAGCCCTAACCATCTTTGCGATCCGCTCCGCATAGGCCATACTTACAACAAGTGTTTTCTCATCGGATCGAGGATTAAACGGCAGCACACTGTCATTTTTGAGCAATGTAATCGAGTCCAAAGCCATCTGGTAGGAACGATTCCAATGATCTTCATTCCCTACTATTTTTACAGCTTGATTCACGTCAACATATCGGTTGTCGAACGTCTTCATCTTTAATTTATAAGTAATAATCCGTGTTACTGCATCATCCACACGACTCTTCTCAATTTTCCCAGCTTGAAGTGCGTTATATAGAGCATCCAGCGTCTCGATTTGATCTGCTGCAGAGCCATTGGCCATGACAATATCTGCACCTGCATTAACAGCCATAACGGCGGCTTCGCCAGCTCCCCAGTTTTTAGATATCGCGTCCATAACCATCGCATCGGTAATAATCATCCCTTTAAATCCTAAATCTTCACGCAGTAATCCGGTTAGAACTTTTTTCGATAACGTTGCTGGTAAGGTAGGGTCAATCGCTTCAATAATAATGTGGGAGGTCATAATCGATTCGATCCCTTGATCGATAACAGCTTTGAATGGAGGGAGATGCACTTGTCTCAATACATCTTCACTGTAAGATACTTTGGATAACGTAGTGTGTATCAAAATCGGTATCCCCGTGGCCTGGGAAATGCTTCGCGCTAGATAATACACCTTCACTTTGATACCCTTTCAATTGCGCAACAGCCATGTCGCTGACCATTTGTGTCTGCTCTCCAAATGAACGAACGCCAATAACCGGGTTCTCCATGTTCGAGTTTACGTCTACAACTGGCGAGTAGCTCCATTGAAAGCCCATCGCTTTTGCTTCCTTAGCCGTTATGCGAGCTGCTTGTTCCGCATACTCTATACTGCGCGTAGCTCCAATCGCCATCTGTCTAGGTAAAATAATACCGGTAGCAGGAACTCGCTGCGCCGTTCCATTTTCCATATCACCAGAAATAAATAACGGAATGCCTAGGCGAGATTGAAATGCCAATAGCTGTAAGTCGTTCGTGAACTTTGCTGTCTCTACTGTGTTTCTCATAATGGCAGTTATTAAAGCGCTGCCCACATTATATTCCTTGATCATCTTCTCAGAAAAGGGATCTGCTTGATTCGTAGGGGTATACATGACGAGCTGGCCAATCTTTTCCTTATCATTCATGAGGGAGACAATCTTCTTAGCCTTCTCTTCAATCAGCATATTGCTGCCCACAATAGCCTCAACCGTCACATTTTTCACCGTTTCCGACTGATTACCTGCTAGAGGGATAGGGCTAACACTCGGACTAGCACTGCTCACATTCCAGGCGTTCGAAATAACTGCTGTGAATACTAAGAGGCACATCATGATACTAGCGACTTTCTTGTTCATCGTAATCTTCTCCTTCTCGCTCATTTAGGTCGCCATACATACTGCAGCTGTATGTAATGCTATATGTTGTTGCGATCTGCGAAGTAGACTATCACGAAGAGAATAGATTTACAATATAATACATCAATTATTTGTTATACTTACCCATGATTTAGGAGATTTATTTCTATTTATTTTACATTAGCAAAATCCAGCGTAGCATGGAAAAGGCACGGCGTAGCAAAGCAAAATGAAGCAACGCGAAGAAAAATTGCGCTAACGGTTGCCACGGAGGCTATTCCGTGTTTATGGGTCGATTTTGAAATGTAACGAGCGTCATGGAGCTTATTTGTCTGCGTGACCGATATCATTCAGCAAGATTGCTAAAATAAGCTCAACTACAACCGTTAGCACTCTGAAATGAATCATTTTACGAAAATAACGTCTACAGCGCTCGTTAACGGAGTTTAATTAGCTTAGGTACTCCAAGTACACCTTGTTGCAGTGCAGATTAAGATAGCATTCCCCAAAAATTGTACATGTTTGAATTGAATAAACATCTTAAACTTGATTATTTATGAACTATATCATTTGCAAAACAAATCGTCTTGTCCAAATGGACGACCGTACAAGCAGAAAGAAGCGCCCTTTCATATGCTGGAACATTCCTTTCGTTCAGTACATGATAAAGGGGGATACGATGAAAAAGACGCATCGCTTTCACATACCGAAGAACTTGTTGTGGGAAGCATTCCGACAATCTGAAAAGACGAAAGTTGTAGGCATAGACGGTCAGACCATTGAGGACTTTAAGCAAAATCGAATCAAACTGCTGCATGAATTGTGGGTAGAACTCAATGCTGGCAGCTATGCTCCTTCTCCCGTTCGAAGAATCGTAATCCCCAAGAAAAGCGGTGGATGGAGACCGATGGGCATTCCAACGGTAACAGATTTTATTGTACAGACACTGTTAAAAAATGAACTTGCCCCTGGATTCGAGCGTATATTTCATCCCAATTCATATGGCTATAAACAAAAAAGGCCCGCACGAGACGATGCCGTACGCCTAGCAGGTGAACGTTGTTTGCGATATGATTGGGCACTTGTCATGGATATTAAAAAATTTGGTGAAAACATTAACCATCGGCTGCTTATGGACATGTTGAACACACATATTCGGAGCAAATGGGCATTGCTATACACCCATCGCATGATGATAGCCCCTATTCAAATGAAAGATGGAACTATAGTCACATCCAAAAAAGGACTCGCCCAAGGCAGCAAACTCAATATTTTGCTAGGCAATGTGTATTTGCATCATATATTTGACGAGTGGATGCAGAAGAAGCATGCTGACATTCCATTCGAGCGCTACACGGATGATATCATTTGCCATTGTAAAACGGAAACGAGCGCAAAAAAGCTGCTCGCCCAACTGCAGCAAAGATTCACCCGTTACAGGCTTACTCCTCATCCTGAAAAAACGAAGATCGTGTATTGCAAAGATGATAGCCGAAGGGGAAACTATACCCATGTTGATTTCCAGTTTCTAGGCACAACTTTTTGCTCACAGAAAATCAAAACCAACTCCGGCAGTTACACCGCTCGTTTCGGTCCAAAAACAAACGACTACGCCGTACCTGCAACCAAGAGAATGTAGCTATGATTTTACTGCTTGCACATTCTGCGTTTGAGTTTCTATTAAGGTTCACCTAACAATAATGTCTATATTAAACTTCAATAAAATACAAATTCCATAGATACCCACAGGCGGTCTATGATCGCCCATTTGTCTTTCAAGATCTAATTCATGAAGACTTACACTATACTTTTTATTTCTAGTTACAGTAATTAACCTGATATAGCAGGCCTATCCACTACGTTTATAACGGATCGACAACATCTGGCCCTCATAACTATCAGGCAATACATGAATAAATATATTAAGAATAGCTCCATCAGGAATTGAGACAACATACCCCTTCTCTTTACCACCATATGGATGATACCTTTCAGCATAATAAAATCCAGAAATTAATTTTTTGTTTTTCCATTCGATTAATAGCGTCTCATAAAATGAAATAACATCTTTACCTTGCGAAAACGTCATATAAAATGGGGAACAAGCATCTGATTTGCCTTTTAAAACGGTTCTTTTAGGAAGAGGGAGAGAGTATGGTTGTAAGCTGTCGTAATACTCACAAGTATAAGTGTGCGTTGCGAATAAATAACTTCGTACATAGTTGTTTAGGTTCGTATTCCAAAAATATAATAATAACAATGAGATACAGGGCACGGATACCCACAGGTATCCTCGGATGACTTTAGTATTTCTTTTTATTAGGAAGCCTATTAGCAATAGCACCCATACTAAAATCAACAAAACTGAATAGAGAATATAGCTAAGATTCACCGACAAGACCACCTCTCCTCTCTGAAATTCACATTTTTTATACTGATACGATAAATAATCAGAAGTGAATGTACTTGCCTACAATGAGTTCAATAGTAAACCCCTCTATCATCTGATGCCGTCTTTATCTCTGAGAAAAATCTTTTCAATAATATGAGTATATTGTATGACTACGTTTCATTACTATAAGACATTTTGCTCACAGAAAATCAAAACCAACTCCGGCAGCTACACCGCTCGTTTCGGTCCAAAAGTAAACGACTACGCCGCACCTGCAATCAGGAGAACGTAGCCGTGATTTTCGCTTTTAATGACTATTTTTCCTTACGCTCCGTTTCATCGATTCTTGCCACGCATAGCGCACCTTCCGTATATTCTGCTGCTGCTCCTTCCACTTCAACTGAGCTTATCGCTCCTCGCGGTGCCGCTCCTGGCAAGCGGAAATCAGCCACATCAATCGGAAAAATAGCAACCTCATCTGGCTGTTCTAACTGCGGCACCCACTCATAAGGCACACGATAAGCACGGTAGACCATATTCGCATTTCGTTGATTTTTATATGGAGAAATATACTCCCACACGAGTTCATGCTCACGCGTCACTTCGAAAATCCTACCGTCTGCCCCTTCTGTTATTAACGTATTGCCATTAGGAAGCCGCTGCGCCGAGCTAATATACGGACTATAGAAACGATAAGAATCGAGCGGTGCCTGAAATCCCGCTTCGGTCGGTGTGTACTGCCATTCAATCTCTAGCGTTACAGGATTGATTTCTAAAATGCGAGAATGATCCCGCCGAGCCACCCTTAGCCCGTCCGCGGACTCCGGATTCGGCGCACCATAACCGGCCCAGCCCCCGTTATCAAATACGAGCAGATTCCCTTCACCCGGCAATCCTCTCGGAATAAGGTGGGCGTGATGCTGACCGATAATCCAGCCGAGATGCTTCGTTTCCTCAGTGTCGTAATTCGGTCCCAGCTTCCACACAATCTTGCCAGTTTGCTTGTCTATAATAGCAATAATATTAGATTCGCGAGCATCCCATATAATATTGCCTGGATGAAAACGCTCATCGCCCGCATCGTAGAACTTGTTCGGACCTAAGACAGAAGCGGAATTAATATGCATCCAATCCCCTGCATTTGCACCAAAGAATCGTGTGTTCGGGTCGCGATACAGTACTTCTTTCGCCTGCTCATCAAAGCCTAGTTCATCGAAATGATCACTGCACGCCCACTCCCAGAGGATATTCCCTTCCCAGTCCACCTCAATAAGCACATCGTCCAACAGCAGCTTATCCGAAATGTTCGGACGAGTTACATTTTTATGGACAAGCAGCAGCGTACGCCCTGAATCTACCTTCGGTTCCTGACCCGGTACATAATAACCGACAGGATTGCCTTCACGCTGGTAATCATGATGCTGGCGTGCCATCCATTGCGGCGGATTGTCTGGATCTTCAATCCATTCATAACGGTCAAACTTCCACACGATATTGCCATCCCAATCGACTTGAACCAGATTTTTCTCATCTTGAAACCCATATCTAGTATCACGCTGCGCCGTGCTTCCAAGCACATAACCACCGGGCAGCAGCTTGTTCGGAAATCCACGCAGCCCTTTCCAAAGATGAACCTCTCGACCATTCATATCAATCAGGAGCGCTCCCGTATCTGCTGCTTGATACAGGGTATACCCGCTCCATGCCTGCTCTGGCTTGTATACCGTCGTTCCCGTTGGATAAATCGTAGGGTGTCCCATATCTCATACTCCTCTCATTCGTCGGAAATAAAAAAGACTCATGCCTCTCTAGCAGCTGGTAAGCTGTAAAAGATACATGAGCCTTTGGTGATCCAATCGGCTGTTCCTATGTAAAATGTATTGGAATTATATTACCCACATTATTCCGAGTAGTCAAGTATGAATTGTTTCACTTCACAATTTACAATGAGATTGAAGTTCTCCTCTCTTTGTGATCTCGAAAATATCATTAGCAAAAAAGCTTACGTTTGCTAATTAGCTATACAAAATCCAAATGTTTACATATAGATAGATTGAATGTATACTTAAGTGGAATATCACACAAAAGTTTACAAAAAAGAAGGGATGTTTTTTTTTTGAGAAAAAAAGGAAGACTATTAACAAGAATCGGAATCCCGGTTGCTTCACTTACAATGGGATTAGTTCTCCCGATATTTTCCTTAACAGTTTTTGCTGGATACGCTACTAGTTCAACTGGGTATTTTACTGTTAACTCAAAGAACTATTCTAACAACTCAGTTATTGCTACAGATACTATTAATGGTACTTCCTTTGCAAACTCATGGTCTACAGTTCAAACATACCCTGCATCTTCATCTAACAATGTACCCGCTGGTTATATGGGTTCTAAGGCAAGATTATTCAATGGAAACGATGAATTAATTGCAGAAACTTCCTGGGTATACAATGACAAGACAACGTATGTTCTAGATAGCCGCATTGCTACTCGTAAGCCCGCAGTTTCGAGAACAGCGTATTATGGGTATGGGATCACGGCTGCATATAATGGTAATGGATATTCGCAATATTATACATTCAAAAGCCCAAAACAAAACGGATAGGAGGTAAACTATGAAAACCAGAAAAATTTCTGCCATAACATTTATTATAGGTTTGACAATAAGTGCAGCGGCAGTACCTGTATTTGGATCTAGTTTGTGGAACCGAGGTCTTGAGCAACCTCCTGTATATTCTGTGAATGAGAGTGGATTAACTTACGGTTCTGCAGCCAATGCAGTTTCTGTTGAAACAGAACCTCATTTAATATCTGCTGTGGGCATAGATGGTACTAAAGGTTATGTTTATTCTAAGGATCTTCAAGAAGAAATGCCTAAAACGCCTGAAGAGGCCGTTGCAATCATGAAAGATCATAAAAAAGCTTTATTGGCCAAAAGTTCTGATGGAAAAGCGGTAGTTGTTCGTACTCTTCCACTATATGATTTAGATGGAAAGACGATTATAGGCGAATTTGCTATTACTGGAGCACCAAATAACAAATAAAACTTAAAACGATCATATTGTTCTACCATCACCAACAAAACTCCCACTACATGTAGCGGGAGTTCTGTTGGTGTCCAGAGCTGATCACGTATCCAACTGGAATCGTTTAATTTACGGTTCACAAGAAAAATCACAAATCAAAAAACATAGTTTAATTTCTAGGGCTATATAGAAAAGTGGATTACGTCGTGAGACTTCTCATGGGCGTAACTCACACCACTCCATCTCGTGTGTCTACTTCATCGCCATTTATCAGCATATAGATACTTGGGTGAAAGAAGCCAAGAAAAATAAGCTCCCTACCTTGAAAAATGACTTGGAAATATTGCTGCATAACTTTAAAAAATCCTGTTTTCAGGTTTTATCATATCCATCGAACTAAAAACCTTCCATCTCATACTTTAATGAAAGGCTCATTCATTTTTAAAAGATGATCTTTCTACTTCACAGTCTTCTTATTTTCTCTTGGCCATATAAAATAACTAAGCGTAATCAATAGATCTACGCCGATTACAATGCCCCATATTCGAAGCGTCCCCATTAAAGCTTCTGTTCTGCTTGCATCGTTCACGTAGTAAATCATACCGACTAATAGTCCCGCACCAATGATAAAGGCAACAACATGACGAACGAAACTCTTCACGTAATGCTTCGCATGTTCCATCCCATATCTTTTGATCGGCTTCTCACCTTGCTTCGTAATATAGTAGCGAAAGTTCTCATCCGCCCAATCAATCATGCTCTTACCAAAAGCAATCGATACACCAATATAGATGGCTGCGATCGCATGCGCGGTTGTCGCTGTTGCCCCTTGGTAAAGATCAATGCTTGTAGCTACAAGCAAGATGACGTCTACAACAGGTGTTAAGGCTAACAAAAATAACCCTAAACGCTCCTTCTTCAACAAATAACGGGTAACTAATCCAGCACCGATCACGATCCAGAATGCAACTTCACAAGCAATAATAAGTAGGACAATTGCGTTCATATCTGCTCCCCTTTCAGTAGTAATCATCATACAACATCCAGTATTATAAATTATAAAAATTTGAGTTATTTCTACATTTTAAATCTGTACCGTTCGCTCTACTACCGAGCTCGGATCGATATCCAGCTGATTCGAGTATCGAACTTCACCAATTTTGCAGTTTGGGCCAATTCGAATATCCTCGCCAATGAGCAGTTCTGCTTCCACATGGTTAATTTTAATTCTACACCCCGTAAGACTAGAGCACACTAACTTCTTTCTCCCCAAAGAAAGTAAATTCAAAAAGAAGAGCTTCTCTCTGCCGATATCGATCGTTCCCCCTCCTATGAGGTGTTTAATAGAGGAGGTTCCCCCTTGGAAACGGATATGTACATCCCCTGATGTCAGCGTATCCCCAATTATAACTAACCCCTTTGCAGAAAATGATTGTGAATTCACTGATTGATCAGCTTGAAATGAGCCCGAACACTCGATTCGATCCGCAGTTATGGAATGAAAATGTCCATGACCTTTACTAGACAACTGATTGGTACTGCAATGGCCTTTTACATGACAAGAACCTGAGCTTTTGAAACTTTCTGTGCTAATACTGCCCTCAAATCGACCATGACCTGCTACATGTACGCTTTTGGATTGAATATCTTGGCGATACGTTCCAGCTCCATTAATCCGTATATGTTCTGTTGTTTCCACTGTACTCACCCCCATAAGTATCTCTGTTATTATTTTAGTAGATAAATGTTTCGATCGTTAAAATATATAGTGATTAATATAATCTCAAATGATCAGATTGTCAATAACACCCATAAACATATACAAAAAAATAAGCCAACCAGAAACCTCTGGCTGACCTATTCATACAGAAGCCGCCACGTCACTATGCAGCAGCCTATCTTTAATCGATAATTTGGGTCATAAGTTCATTCACTTGTCTAAACACATGGGAAATCGTACGCAGTTTCTGAGCTGGAATTCTTGTAAAAATCTCATATACCTTCTCTTCTCCTGCTTTCGTTAGAGCCACCATCACTACTCTACGGTCTTCCTTCGAACGAATTCTGCTTACCAATTGCTGTTCTTCTAGCTTGTCGCACATGGAAGTTGCCGCACCAGCTGTAATAAAGAAGCGTTCAGCTATTTCCGTGATGCGCATGCTTCCGCTTAATTTCAAATCCATCAACAGGGTGATATGATTTTGCGACAATACATCATTACTCGTCAGTATATCGAGGAAAGCTTTTGATTTCTGCTGTACGAGACGCATGTCCATCATGATGGCTTGTATATCTACAAACTCTTTATGGTTATCTTCCGCCACTGGACATCCTCCTATATTTTAATGGGCATATATTTTATTCATTAAAATATATAGAACGAATATGTAACAGTCAAGTCATACACCGCGTATATCCGATTAAGGATGTCGTGGTTATTAATGTCATAGCATTTGTATATTTGAGTGAAATTTACTTGAGGGTCTGTTTGTAATTCTTCCACTAGTCTAGAAAAATGAATGACCACCAACGAGAAGGACAGTTCAATTGTGCAAGCGCAACCTATACCGAGTATTGGAGCAAGTTCTACCAACATTTCATTTGATTAACTGTCCACACACCACACGAACAAGCGAAAATATCAATAAATGTTTCTTTAAAGTCAAAACGCTTGTAATAAGTTTTCTTGTAAAGACAACCACATTTAGTGTAATAGTGGGCTTTTTTAGAAAAGTCTACGTCATTAATCTCTTGTCCTTCCAACTTATGTACTAGACGCGTATTTTCTTCTGCGAATGCATCTTTACGTAAATACTTCAATCTTAACTTCATTGTGAAGGCACTCCCTTTGATACTTTAACAACAACTTGTCTAAATCTTGACTCATTTCAACCATTCTGCCATCGGTCAATTCTAAACCTTTTTGATATGCTTCATTTATTCGGAACCGTAAGAATTCGATCTCTTCAAGCATTCTCATCAGTCCTTGCATAGTAACTGCGTAGTGGATGAACCCCCTAATTCATCCACCACATGTGTCAAGGTCTCCCCTAGAACTGAATATATCTTTTGTTTCCAACGTCACTCTTCTAATGGAAAGTATGGAAACAACAAGAAAAAAGTAGACACTGAATTCAGCATCCACTTTTTTTACAAACTAAATAATTTAAATTTCATCCATCATAAAAAAGTCCAATTTTACCTAACAAAATAACTTAAGAACTAGGTCTTAATCCAAGGAGTGCCACCTCCAAATAATGTGATAGCATCGTCAGTATTAATTACTCCAGCCGACAGCAAGGTCAATACTAAAAGAATCGGTACTTTAGACATTATCTTTTTCATGCCAACCAATCCTCTCTACGTTTTTTTATTAATGATATGCTTGTACACATCATTGATTTTTCTTATAATTTCAATACTTAAATATGAATGCTCCTCAAGAATGGCTTCATTAATTAGTACTACACTCCCCAAAGCGCGGTCGTATAATCCTATTTTCATGTACTCCAGAGCACTTTTTAAATAATAATCAAATGCCTTTACTACATCTTGGCTTATTAATGCATTTCCAGCCATTTGATAGAAATAAGCCATTCTAGCCTTTTTATCTGGAGTAGTATATTCGAGGTTTAAGGAGCTTTTCATTTCTGCTTCGTATGTAAGTAAACTTCTTGCGGAAACAAGATCTAATTTTATTAAATATAACTCCATAAGCATTGTAACTACGTATACAAAATTAAATGGAGAGGTGATTTTAAAATATTTTTCTAACTGCTCTATACCTAAATCAATGTTTCCAGATCTCCCATTTATACATCCGGTCATAAATCGAACGTTGTCTTGAACAAACGAAAACGTGTATTTTTTATATTCTTCAAGATACAATCCACTTTTTGCAAAGTCATTCAAATAATAATAACAGTTACAAATGTTAAATGTAGCATGCGCACTGTACTCACCCTTAAAAATATCTATATCAAGGACAGTCTTACTAAAATCAATAGACTCATTGTACCTCAAAAGGGCATATGCATGATTTTCCAAAGAATAATAAAGCTTTATTTGTTCTTCTAAGCTTAGAAAATCAACGTATGCTAACACGCTTTTACCCGATTGGTAGGTGGCCTCTAACTTACTAAAATCATTTCTTTCGATTAAATAAACATGGTACATGCCTTTTGCAATATAAGTCATGACTCCATGACTACGCGAGTAATTTACTACTGTCTTAAATAATGAAAGTTTAATGGAAGTATTATTTACATGGTTTGCTGTGGTAAACATTTGCTTAATAGCGTCATAGCTATCTAAGTGAGGAAGTTCTAAATATTTTGTAGCAATATCCGTGATGAGGAAAATAGAACTAGAAGTTGAAATAGCTTCTTGGAGTATGTCCAGCAAGACATCTGCATTGCGTTCCAAAGAGATGTAAATCCCTATGTAGTCATCATAAGGGATATTTAATGCCTCTGCAAGCGATTTTATTGTCTTATACTCAGGCTTTCTGACTTCTCCGTTTTCAATTTTGGAGATCGTGCTTTTGCGTATACTGGCCTTCTCAGCTAACTTGTCCATTGTCAATTCTAAATTTGACCTACGGTGTCTGATCATGTCTGCAAAAGTAACAACCATCTCACTTTCACATCCTTTATCATTATAAACCAAATCCTATAGTAGGAATTATGAGTGTCTAAGAAGGGATATTAAATTACAGCTCTATAGAAAATCGTTTCGGGGGATTTATTTTTTCAAGCATCAAGGAAACCTTAACTGAAAATTCATTATAGCATAATTTTACCAGCAGTCAATGCATATTAAGTTAGATTACATACATGAAACAGCGATAGCCACGAACTAAAATAAAGGACCACTGGTGTGCTTGAGACAAAATATTTTTACGCCCTTATTTTTTGTTCTTGTACGCATATTGACAATCTCCAGCAATCTATATAAGCTGAATGTGGTTTTCCCCATTTACATTTTTAACCACATGAACGAAAGGGGTTTCTGTCATGAATACCGTGATCATTCGTTATTTAAAAGCCACATTTGTACTATTCTTCGCTGTCTTTGTTTCCCTCATTGCATTCGGAAATATAACCGACTACAACACCAACTTTCAGTTCGTCAAACACGTATTAAGCATGGATACGACGTTCGAAGGAAATACACTTATGTACCGCGCGATTACGAACCCGCTCTTCCATCATATCGGATATACTCTCATTATTATCGCTGAAATCGCTGTTGCCGTGACCGCTTGGATTGGCGGCGTTAAGCTGCTTAAACATGCGAAGACTGGCGGAGCAATCTATCAAAATTCGAAAAGCTGGGCGTATATTTCACTCGGTCTCGCTATCACCATCTGGTTTTTCGGGTTTACGACCATCGGTGGAGAGTGGTTTGCCATGTGGATGTCTTCGGAATGGAACGGGTTAGAGCCTGCTGATCGCATCGTAAGTTATATTTTCGGGGTGCTTATCTTCCTATCCCTTAAAAATGACGAGTAAGAAGTATTTGTTCTTCTTCCACGGCTAAAAATTTCAGATCAAACACCGTTTCGCTCACTAACCCACTCAAATGGGCACATGCTGAATACGGTGTTTCCTTTTTTAATGACCGTTATGTTTACTAGCAGCTCTGCGCTACATATTGTTTGAGAATCCGTTTCATTTATCTGCTCTTGAACAAAAGAGAACGAACGTTCTATAATTATATGAGGGTATCGAGTTCTCATTACTTCCAAGATCCGCAATCAGCAATTACAATGTCTATATATATCATTACCATGTACGAGAGAACTGAATTGACATCAGGAGGTTCCTATGAATTGCACAAGTGTACTGCATCAGATCGAAATAGTTGTATCAACCATTATCCAAATATGCGATACGTTAACAGATGAAGACTTGCAGAAAAGACCCACACCTGACAAACACTCTATCGGCGAGCTGCTGGAGCATATCGCTGTCATTTGCGCTGCGGATTGGCGCATCTCTCAAGGGGCGACGCTAGCTGAAATGGAAGACTTCTATTCTAGCGTTTCTTACCCTACTTTAGATTCTATAAAAGCTGGCATACTTGATAACTTTGCAGCACTTAAACATAACTATATGAATTTAACTGATGAACAGCTGCTTACCGAAACGACTTCCTATTGGGGAAATACATGCACCAGATATGAATGGCTGCTAGAAATCATCGCACATCTCTATCATCATAGAGGGCAATTGCACGCGATGCTCGTTCACTGTTATAACAAAGACCCGAAGGTCATGTTGTTTGAGTAAGTTGTCAAAGCGAGCAATTGATAGTAATGGAATGATTTTAAACTTGGGCTAAAAGGTTAAAGTTCCATCTAATGTCAGGTGCTTATTTAGAAGAATTAAAGCTTGTTATTCCTTATAACCTTGGAATTTGCTTGAATGTTATAAGATCAGAGGGTAAGGAAAAGTCGGTAGTGAAAGGATGAGGATTATGACAAAATCATCGAGCAGTCTAGTAGACATATTGAAGGAGAGCGGAGAGGCTCGCATCAAAGGAATCGCCCTTTTTATAGAAGAGCATGTTGCGCATCATTGGGAGGACGTGCTTGTTAACAATCAGGAGAAGCTGCAAAAAGCCTATGAAGAAGCTGGCGATGCAGCCTATGGCACTTACTTGAATCTGCTGTTTCTTCCTGTTCATCGCCAATTGAAAGAGGCTGGCATCACACCAGAACCTAGATTTCCTGGAGAATTTGAGATTTCACGAGAATGGGGCAATGAGCAAGAAACACATCAGCAGCGCTGGATGTGGAGTACGGTATATGGACCGCAGCAAGAAGCGTTAGGCACGATTGTCACGATCATTTTTCATGACCATACCCAATATCGGGTGCCACAGCAGCCAGATATTTTAGCATTAACAGAAGTGGGCAAAGAAGCTGTCGTAGAAGCATTATCAGCTCGATCTCCCGAATTTGCCCAAGCGCTTGAGTTTACGGTTGAGTATGAGAGATATTTGAAGAGTCTTGAATAAGCTCAATCGGAATACCAAATGACCGTTCCTACAGTCTAAAAAGGCTGATGTAATCCTCATTCCATCATAGAAAAAGTGGAATGTTTGGGTGGCTTATCACCTAACTAATACTAACGAGCTGCATAATGAAAAACCTCAGCTCTGTTAAACTGAGCTGAGGAAAATAAACCAACTATTTTTATTTTTTACACTGTCTACTTGACAGGGAGCACTTCAGAATAGACCGCGATAAGATCGTTGGAATAAGCCCGTTATTCGGGAAGAAGTAAAACGATGTTAGTCGAATAAGACAATGATAGCAGCCCGGGGGTTAATACGCCTCACTCAATAACAGTTACTGTGAATGAGCGGCCATTAATTGAAAGGTCGAACCCAATGTAGTAACCATTATGCACGTCTAAAACTACTGACCTCGAACCTCTTTCAAGTTTTATCTTTTTTGAAGTTTTTTCTGTTATTCCTATAATTATAGGAATCTTCTCTCCAGATTCCGTTGTAAATTCAGCCCCGACATAAGAAGGTATACCTAAGTATAACGTTACCCTCTCCCACAAGTATCCTTTGTCTTTTTTATTAATTCTGGCTAAGGCGACTTCACCTCCTACTTTGGCGATTAATGCATAGTGTATACCTTTATATTCTTGCGTTAGTAGTAAACTCGCCTCTTCAGTTTGTAACCCGTGCTCAATCGCTTCATTTAACGATGGTAGCCACAATTCATTAGTATCAGGAGTAACCGATTTATTACAAGATGTAAACACGAACAGTAAAGTTAGGGCGAAGACAACTAAAAATATTTTTTTCATAAATCCACCAACTTTCACATATTTGGGATTTATATATCAATATAAATTACTATATCATCGATTTCAAATATCGGACAAATCACAACGATGTGGACGAATGAATATAGTAGGCAATCACCCACTATGGAAAGGCGGGATATTGCCATGTCCACCGACAACATGACGGCCACTCTTAGTTCCCCCTCTTTAAATTTATCCTTCGACTTACGATCAGCACCCTTTTATCAAAAGAACGCTCAAAACTTTATTCTTCAGCAATTCGCCAATCAGCTGCCCGCAATGCAAAACTTGGGCTTACTCGACATTTATTTGAGTAGAGGAAACAGCGTCGAAGCCCATTGGCACCCGAACGCAGCTGAACTTGTATACGTTATAGAAGGCGAAGCAATCGTTTCGATACTTAATCCCTTTACTCTGCAAGTACTTACCTATCGCGTCAAACCGCCACAAACGGTATATATCCCTATGGGCTGGTGGCATTGGGAAATTGCGCTCAAGGATCGCACCCACTTGTTAGCTATTTTCGATAATCATGCTGCGCAAACGGTATTCGGCTCCGATGTGCTGCGCAAGACGCCACCTGAAGTATTCCAGATTATTTACGGTGTAAATGCTGCACAGCTTGCTGAAGTACTTAAGCCGATTAATCAGACTGTCATTATTGGTCCGCCGGATGCTACTCAAGCCCAATTACAGCAAGGGGTTCCTTTCCAGTATTAAATCCACTTCCCAAAATATAAGGCTGAATTCGATGTTGATGTTGATGTTGATGTTGATGTTGATGTATAGTCATTCACCTTAAAGAAAAATGCCACCCGCTCCAGGGTGGCATTTGCAATATAAGAAATCGAGATTTTGAAGTTGGAGTATTTACAATCATCATTAAAATTAAATATTTTCGTTCTTCAATGCTTCAACAATATTTTGTCCTTTATGTTTTCTAGTCGCATAGAGTATGGTCAATCCTACAATAAAGAACACACCCACTATTGCTAGGATCATATCCGCCCAAGGCAGCGTAAAATCAAAGGAGAAATTACGGCTTAGAATCTTATAGATGATATAGATTACACCTAAACTAATAGGCAACCCATAAAGCAGCGACTTCATGGCATAAAATAATCCTTCAAAGCGTATCATTTGTTTCATGCTCTTTGGAGTCATCCCAACCGAAGTTAACATGGCGAACTCTCTTTTTCTTAAAGCCATGCCTGTTGATATGGTGTTAATAATAGTTGCCATACAAATAAGCCCTATGAGAATGACAAAGCCATATAAGAACACGGATATAACTGTAGCCCGATCCAAATCAGATTGCCGTTGCTCGATCAGATTGGTCGTAAAGGCATTTACACTCGGATAACCATTTGTAATAGGCACTATTTCATTTTCCAAAGCAGCAGACTGTTCGGTTGTAAATTGAACCTCGCTGTTCATATAGTTAGGTAGATGTACAGTACCCATTTGTTGAAGCATGTTGTCAAATCCATGCTCCGACACAACAAGCGTTACAATAGAAGGATCCTCTTGGTAGTGAAGCATAAATGGTGGACGTTTATCCGTAATGGATGCGATCTGGATGTTCCATTTCGCCTCAGATCCATCTTCATTAATACTAAAAGGAAGTTCCGTCCCTTCGTTAACGGTCAATTGGGTGATCTCTGTAAAAATTCGTTTTTCTTTCAAGGTGAACTGATTAACCAGTACTGCCGGAATGTTAGCACCCTCGAATGTATTAGTATCTATACCAATCGTTCGTAGATAGTGTGTAAAAGAGGTGTCATCGAGCGAAACAATGTTTGCATTCAACGTGTAAGCACCCTCGTATGGAGCTAATCGCTTAGCAATGTCCATCGCAACTTGGTCTTCTTTAAGGTTTAGTGCTGCAGTAAATGTTTGAGTCCTTACTTTACTTGAAACATGTTTGACAGTCATCAGTTCGTTGGTTAATGACTTCACTCCTGCCAAATCATCACCGCTTACGTAGACGGATACATCGTATGGGACCGGTGCTTGTGCCATGTTATACGATTTTTCTAGATATAACGAAAAGGAAGAGGCTGCTAAAAATAAAATGACACTAACAGCAAGAGAAAAGACAGTTGTACGATAGTGATGTTTGTTTCTCTTTATATTTTTTAATCCAAGCTCCGCTTCAAATCCAAACCACTTACGAGTTACTTTTGACGTACGAACATCATTACTTTTCATTTCAATATCTTTGTTCTGTCTAATCGCACTTATCGTAGTAATTCTAGATGCTCTAACGGCTGGCAACCATGCCGAAATGAAAAGCGTTACAATAGAAACCAAGATCACAGCAATGACGCTAAACGGTTCTATTACGATACGAATGGGTTCACTAACTGAAAACATTCTTTGAATAAACGGACTGAGCAGTTCGAAAGTAACACCAATACCTATTGATCCAAATAGCAATCCTACCGGGATAGCGAATAAACCAATTACTGTCGCTTCAAAAAATACTGAAGCTCTCTTTTGCTGTTTGGTTGCCCCTATACTTGACAACATCCCTAGAGCACGACTGCGCTCTGACAGCGAGATTGCGAATGCGTTATAAATAAGTGATATCGATCCGACCATAATAATCGTACCAATCGTGATAACAGCCAGATACATAGTCGTAACAAATCTATCATCATTCGAAATCCCGGAATAAAGCAGCAGGTTTCGATGATACTCGATTTTTACTCCGTTTGATTTCGCTTGATCTTCTACTCGATGTACGCTGCTGGCGATATTATCACTAACCTTATAGACGTCAGTCCCCCATTTTTTATAATCCTTATATTCAACGCTTACGGTGTAAGGGGAACCTGTCGTCAAATGGTTCTCAGAAAGACCGCTGAATGCACGGTAAGCAGCTGCTGCTTCATACTCTCGCGCAGGTGCTTGAACAATGCCGGTAATCGTATACGTTTTGCTGTTTTTAGGCGTAAAAACTTCCTTTGAGTAGTAAGGAGCTTGGCGGACTAATGGTATTTTGACGCCTTCTACAATCTCGTTGCGGTCACCAAATTCCAAAGTAATGACATCACCGACCTTCCATCGAACACCGGAAGTTTGCATAAATTGCTCGGAAATGACCAGTTCATCTTCTGTTTTAGGCAAGCGGCCTTCAATGGTGCTTACCGCTAGCAAATCGTGATTACTATGTTCCGTAACATACAAGTAGGGCTTTTTGTTGTTTGTAGCGTTTGCAAACCGAGCAAAACCTAGCTCGTTTTCGATATCATACCCTTTAATCTCTGCCTTATTTGTAATACGACCTACATCTTCCCCTGCAACATCAAGAAATGCAGCATGCCATTTGCCACTGAAATGAATAGCTTCTCTTTGCATCATATCCATAAAAGAAGCCTTGATCGTAAACACGGCTGTAAGCATGGCGACCGAAATAACTGCCCCAATAATGGTAACAATGGTGCGGCTTTTATTATGTTTCATATAACGCAAGGTGAGCTGATTGATGATATTCATCGTCGGATCACCTCGTCTTTCGAAATCATGCCATCCTGAATGGAAATAATCCGGTCTGCTTGCAATGCTATATTTTCATCATGGGTGATGACAATGAGTGTTTGATTTCGCTCCTTGTGTAACTGTTTCAACAGTTTTATAACATCAGCGCTGTTTTTACTATCCAGATTACCGGTTGGCTCATCTGCCAATACGATAGCTGGACTGTTGATCAAGGCACGACCAATAGAAACACGCTGCTGCTGGCCACCAGACAACTGGTTGGGCAAATGGTTTAATCGCTGTTGAAGGCCTAAAATCTCTACAATGTTAGACAGGTTATCTTGATTTACTTCTCTACCGTCCAATAGCAGAGGCAACGTGATATTTTCCTCCACATTAAGAACAGGAATCAGGTTGAAAAATTGATAGATAAGACCGATCTGTCTACGCCTAAAAATGGCTAAAGCCGTTTCATCCATGGCGTATATATCCGTGTTATCAACAATCACCTTTCCAGATGTAGGCGTATCTACGCCGCCAAGTATATGCAAAAGTGTAGACTTTCCTGAACCAGATGGACCAATAATCGCTACAAATTCCCCTTTTTGTACAGTAAAAGAAATATGGTTTAGTGCAGTAACGGCCGTTTCGCCGTCACCGTATGTTTTCGACAAGTTTTCTACTCGTAAAATCTCCATCTTGAACCTCCTAGATTGCTTCTTGTTACCTTTAATTTACTTGGCTAAGATGTCTTGTCGGTGACATTCTATCTTACAATTTAGTCACTAAACCATTGGTTTGAAAAATTTGATCGTAAACGTTGTACCTCCACCAAGCTTGCTTTCCATACATATATCGGCACTTTGACTTTGCAAAATCGATTTAGACATCGCTAAGCCTATTCCAATACTGTCAGGGCCAGCGTTGTTCCCTTTATAAAATCGTTCAAAAATGTACGGGGCATCTTCTGGACTAATCCCCTGACCGCTGTCGGTAATAATCAGTTGCGTATACAAAGGCGTCTCTTTACAAGCAATCGCAATTCTGCCTCCGGCTGGCGTATGCTCGATCCCATTTTTAATGACGTTCAAGATCGCCTCGACGGTCCAGTTTTCATCTACAGTCACCATCAGATTGTTAGCACAGGAAATCGCAAGTTGTTGTTCTTTTAATTCCATAGGAATAAGAAGCGGCTCTAATGCTCTATCTACTAATTTCTTGACAGATACGTGCTCCTCTTTGAACGAAACACTTTGCACATCAATTTTGGACAACTTAAGCAATGAAGACACCAGCCATTCAATGCGCTTCAATTGATTGAGTATGTTCCCTACAAACTGTTCCCTCTTCTCTCGGGGCAGACTAGGATCGTTCAACAAATCTGCCATAACAAACATGGAGGTGAGAGGTGTTTTTAATTGATGCGAAATATTAGACAGCGTTTCAGCCAAATATAATTTATCCTTTTTCAAATGAACAGACAGTTCAGACAAAGTTAACGTGACCTTGTAAATATCATTTTTCAATATGCTTAATTCGCCTTCTCTGTTGTCCCGTATATCCATAGTCGGTTGACCAGAATAAACAGAAGCCAAATAGTCAGATAACTTCTTAATGTCTCGATAACGTTTAAGAGTAAACAGATAGAAACATAGAAAGAGCAGGGATAGCGTAGCCATGGCTACAACTCCTGCTTTCCAGTCCATCATCCAGATAACCGAAGTCCCAATAATAGATATAACTGCGCAAAAAGTGAATAATGCCCATAAGCTCTTGTTTTTAATCATGACTTCCACCCATACGATAGCCTAGTCCGCGCACGGTTTCGATGACTTTGGTGTTTTGGTTACTACCCTCTAGCTTATCTCGCAATCGTTTAATGTAAACAGAAAGTGTATTGTCATTAATAAAGCTGCCATCCACATCCCAAATACCTTCTAAAAGCTGATTTCTGGTTAGAACTTGTCCTTTATTATTCATAAAAGTCAACAGCAAGCGATATTCTAAAGCGGTTAACACTACTTCCTCTGTCCCTTTATACACTTTAGCCTGCTTTGTATTTACAATAATATTTCCAACCTTCACCACATCATGAGAAGCGTATACCTTTGTATAATGCTTAAGTGCTGATTTCATTCGGCTAATCAATTCTCGAATACGAAATGGTTTGGTAATATAATCGTCCGCCCCCATATCTAATCCGCGAACGACGTTGATCTCATCATCGCATGCCGTGAGAAAGATAACAGGAGCTTCCTGATTATCTTTAATATATTCGCAAACCTCATAGCCACTGCCATCCGGCAAAGTTAAATCAAGTAAATAAATATCAATACGCTGTAGTCTGATTGTTTCCAATGCCATTTGCTTATTTTCACAAATAAGTACTTCATAACCTTCGCTAGTAAGCGAATAATGCAGTCCATCGGCAATCGTTTTATCATCCTCAACTACTAGTACTTTCATTTTGTGCCTCCAATTGCATATAATCGGGTAATATTTCGCTAGTTAATCTTCATATGATAGGAAATGGATATAAGTAAATCATAAATGAGATACGTGTCGCAAACTATCATAATCTACTTTCCATGTTTAGACAAAGTCGGTCGCAATTGTCCGCTATGCCACGGCTCAAGAGTTTGAGTCCGAACAAAAATAAAAACAGCGTAATCTCGGACCAATAAGGTCCTGGACTACGCTGTTTTTCCCGTTCATTGATTCATACGGAGCAATCCGTTATTTTTGCCACGGTGTTTCCGTTCTATGTTCAATAATGTGTACTACCTTTGGTTCAACAGCTTTTTTAAGTAGCTGTAATGTATCATTATCTATAGAATCCCCTTCTTTTTTGTCACCTTGAATTTCTTTTTTAGCCTGTGTTGTTGCAATTACATCAACGACTTGCTGCTTAGACACCTTTTTAGCGGCCGCAATCTCGACTACCGTTTTACCTTTTGCTATTTCCTGCTTTAATTCCGCTGCACTCATGTCAAGTAAAGCAAACAGGTTTTCGTCATTTAAAAAATAATCCGCTGTCTTATCTGGCTTTCCATCTCTGGAGAAGAAACCTTCTACATCGGGTGCAGTTCCACCTCCGGCAAGCGAAAGACTGATCGTGTTGCTATGAACGAAGACCTGGAAGAACGGTATATCTTCTTCCTTCTTAGTGTAGTTCAACATAAACGTTTTATTATCCGGATTTTCCATTTGCTCGATTCTAAACTCGTAGTTCTCACTGTCACCATACATCTTATCAATAAGCGTATCTACTTTCGCCTTCATTTCTTTTTCCGTTAAAGAAACAACTGGCTTTTCCTGAGGCTCCCAATTTACTTGATCAATGTGATCAATTGCACCCGCTGCACCAATAGCAAGGCTAATTTTTTTACCGGAAGTCCCCTTTTCCTGTAGAACAAGACTAGTTTGGATCGCTTTCTTATCCTTTGAATTTGCAGCGTCTCCTTCAACACGGCTTGCTTCGATAATATGAAATGATTTTGTTTCGGGAAATGCGTCGTATAGCCTCTCTAGCGCTGCTTTGCTGACTTTATCTAGCTTAACTTGTTCATCTGTCATTGGCGTTCTTGTCAACAGCTCAATTAACGGCGGTGCAGCAAAGACTGCACTCGGAATCAAAATCGCAGCAGCTATCATTCCACCAAGTAAACGTTTTTTCATAAATAAACCGCTCCTTTTTCGTTGTAAATGTTTAGAATACGATTGTTCAATTCGTTTGGAGAGAGCCGGGGGGCACTCCATTGATCCTGCCTCTTTGTGCAGATATTCACGGATTTTGTGTTCCATAGGCATTGATCGTTTCCATCCTTTCCAGCGGGAGATTCCCTACATGTTTTCGAAGCGCCTGAAGGGCAGCATGATATCTGGACTTAACAGTACCTAACGGAATATTAAGCAATGACGCAATTTCTTCAAGCGTATAATCATGAAAAAAGCGGAGGATAATGACTGCTCGCTGTTTGTCAGTGAGTGACTGGATTGCCTGCGATATCTCCTGATCAATCCCCTCTGTCATCACAGTGGGCTTATCCCAATGATGCTCTTCCCGGGAGAAAATACGGATACGTTCAAAAATCCGGCATCTCCTCCAACGCTTGACCCGAAATCGTTGCACTTGGCGAATGACAAGACCGTGCAGCCAGAACTGGAAAGGACGACTTATATCATAGTTCGCAAGTGAGGTCCACATTTGCATATAAATCTCGTTCATAACATCTTCTCGATCCTGCTGATGATCCACCAGAAAGCATACGGTTCGATAGACATCCTGATAGGTTGCCTCATACATCTTCTGAAACGCATGTTGATCTCCGTCTATCATCTGTTGAAGCAGCTGGTACATATATTTACTTTCCATTCAGAGGGCCCTCCTGAATAAGCTTACACCCTATATTGTCGCTGTCTCGAAAAAAGGTTCGGTACTTTTTCTAAACGTACAAAAAAAACACCCTATCGATAGAGTCTTCCTCATTAGCACAGCTAATAACTACTCATTCTACCGTTAGGGTGTTGATTGCTTAAAACGTCATCGCTTGACCATGTCTTGCTAGGTACTGCTCCTTCTCCTTATAGTCAGGCATGATACTGCCCACACGCCGCCAGAAGGAGCGATCATGATTCATATGATGCAAATGGCACAATTCATGAATGACAACATAATCAATTACTTCAATAGGTGCCATTGCCAACCGATAATTAAAGGTTAGCTTCTTATCCGAGCTGCAGGTCCCCCACTTCGTTCGAGACTCTATAATTTCGAAAGATTTCGGCTTCACTTTCAAATCATTTTGATAAACTTTAATCCGTTCCCCAATTATCTTTTTGCAGCTGGCAAAATAGAACTTTTTAAGCTTTAGCTTAAGCTCCTCTTCTGATAGTCCATCTGTATCAATTAATTCATGCAACAAATATTCTTTGCCTAAATGAAGAAAGGTTCCCGCATCGTCGTACTCTCTCGACTTGATCGCCCCTTCTTTAGCTGCTTCTATTTTTCGCAAATTTTCACTGATCCACTTTCTATATTGTTCAACCGCACTTCGTATCGTTTCTTCCGTCATCTCTTTAGGCACTTTAATCGAAACACGACCGAACGAATCCATATGAATCGTGCTTTTCTTTCTGCGCCCGTATTGAACATGAACATGTATGATTTGATTATCTATTTCAACTTGCATATTCACCATCATCTCTATCTACTTTTGTTTGGATCAATAACTGCCCATGCACTGTTTGTGCTCCAAGCAGGAGAGCAGCTATCCTGTATTTATTTTACCATAACCATTCAGAAGTAGTTTTCTTTATATAAATCAAAATATTTTTATCTCAAAACAACTTATATATATTGTTAATCAATAAATAACATATTATAATAACATTGATTTTAAGCAAATGAGGTGTTTAATGATGAAACGTGCATCCACTTTATTTTTAAAGATTTGTGTATTTCTAATGGGTTTGCCAGCGCTTGCTGTCTGTGTATTGTCGCTTCTGTCTTTGTTTCGAGAAACTAACGATCAATTTCCAGGCAAACTTTATGCGGTCGATATCGTTTATTTTGCAGCGATAATTCCTTATTTCATCGCATTGTATCAGGCATTTACATTACTAAGCTATATTGATAGCAATATTGCTTTTTCTGAGCTGTCCGTCCGGGCATTAAAGAAAATCAAATATTGCGGCATCAGTATCGGCACTATTTTTGTAGCAATGGAACCCGTGTTGTACATGATGGCTAAACAAGAGGATGCGCCAGGGTTGGTTGTGCTTGGGCTGGTTATAGCCTTCGCCTCGTTTGTCGTTGCCGTATTCGGTGCTCTACTGGAGCGATTGTTGCAAAATGCCATTCATCTCAAATCTGAAAATGAACTTACGGTTTAAGAAGTCGAAGTACCCCTTCAAGAAGATGTACACGACAAAAAGGCAGCTCGCAAGAGCTGCCCTCTCCTCACATGTCCTAATACTCTTTAGGACATGCTTTCTTCTATAGTTGTGGCCCCGCTGCGCGAATCGCCTCAGATGCATCACTAAACTTTTCGAAATTGTGCTGGAAACGCTCTGCAAGCTGCTTAGCCTGACGATCATATTCCTCTTTGTCTGCCCATACCTGTCTTGGATCAAGCAGCTCACTAGGTACATTCGGAATCGCGTCAGGGATATGTGTACCGAATATCGAGTGCGGCGTATACTGAGCATCCTCGATACTTCCATCAATAATGGAAGTGATCATAGCCCGTGTATAAGCCAAATCCATCCGTTTACCAGTGCCGTAGGCACCACCGCTCCAGCCTGTATTAACAAGATAGACACGAGCATTGTGCTTCGTAATTTTGTCACCGAGCATTTCTGCATAGACGCTTGGTCTTAATGGAAGAAATGGTCCGCCGAAGCATGCCGAGAACGTCGCTTCTGGCTCGGTCACCCCCCGCTCCGTGCCAGCCAACTTCGACGTGTAGCCGGATAGGAAGTGATACATTGCTTGTTCCTTTGTCAATTTGGATACAGGAGGCAGTACCCCATAGGCATCAGCCGTCAAGAAAATAATGACGTTCGGATGACCCGCCACTCCAGGAATGACGGAATCCTCGATGTAATCAATCGGGTATGCAGCACGTGTATTCTCAGTCAGCTCGTTGCTGCTGTAATCCGCCTCACCAGACGAAGCATCGATGGATACATTCTCAAGCACCGAGCCAAAGCGAATTGCATTCCATATTTGCGGCTCTTTTTTCTCCGTCAGCCCTATGCACTTCGCATAGCAGCCTCCCTCGAAATTAAATACCCCTGCATCTGACCAGCCATGCTCATCATCACCGATCAATCTGCGTGCTGGATCAGCTGACAACGTCGTCTTTCCTGTTCCCGATAGTCCAAAGAACAAGGCCGTATCACCAGCTTCACCAACATTTGCCGAACAATGCATCGGCATAACCCCTTGAAACGGCAGCAGGTAATTCAGCACGCTAAAGATCGACTTTTTCATTTCACCTGCATAATGAGTACCACCGATGAGTACAATTTTCTTTGAAAATGATATCGCGATAAACGTTTCCGAATTCGTTCCATCCGTAATTGGATCCGCTTTCAAACCAGGTAATGTAATAACCGTGAATTCTGCCTTGTGTGACAGTAATTCTTCAGTAGTAGGACGAATAAATAACTGATGAACGAATAGATTTTGCCATGCATATTCGTTGATTACTCGGATCGGCAAACGGTAGTCTTTATCTGCGCCTGCATAACCGTCGAAAATGTAAAGCTTCCGATATGCCATATAATCGATCGCTTTTTCATGAAGCAGATCAAATTGTTCAGGAGTCAGTGATTGATTCACGCCACCCCAGGCAATATGATTAATCGTCTGCTCTTCTTTCACGATGAATTTGTCCTTTGGAGAGCGGCCTGTAAATTTGCCTGTCTCGACTTGCAGTGCACCTGCTGACGTAAGATGCCCTTCGCCATGAAGAAGCGCAGATTCTACTAGCTTCACAACCGGCAAATTTCTTTGCATGGTATCTACATCCAAATCAGCAACATACATGTTAGCCCTGCTATTCGCGGTCACGGTTAATTCCTCCTATATTTGCCTCATCTTTTATTATTCAGCGTACATATTTATCGGTACATCTAGACTCCTGTGCAATTGGCGGCACTCAGGTTGATCGCACACCCCATAATAAACAACCATTCTGTTCGTATTCAACGTTTCTACTTGAGAGTTACAATGCTTGCAAATGATGACACCCATATTTACATTCAAGTTGTTCATGGAATCGTTCATGCTTCATTCATCCTCCCTATAACGTATAATATATTTTATATGCAGATTGTTGTGGGAATAATGTACACTATTATTTAATGATGCGCAACATATAATGGTTTTTTGCTCATAAAGTTTTTTTATGATGTCTTTTTGTTTTTTTAATTGCATATTGTTCATATTGTTCATGCTAAATACAACACAAAAAAAGCCCCACTTATTCATTATAAGTGAGGCCTTTACCTAGACTCAGCTTAGGAGCATATTAGGACATTTTCACCAAGCTGTAGTTTTTCTTACCTTTACGGATAATAATGAAGCGTCCCCCGATAGCGTGCTCTTCAGATACTTCCAAGCCCACATCGCTAATACGCTCACCGTTCATAGAAATTGCACCATTTGTAATGTCTTCACGTGCTTGACGCTTAGACTTCACGATGCCAAGATCAACGAGCCAGTCCACGATATTTTTCGCTTCCTTCGTCGCTTCGAACGTAGGCATCTCTTTGAAGCCTTGCTCGATCTCGTCAGCTGTCAACGACTTAATGTCACCGCTGAACAATGCAGCCGTAATACGCTTCGCCTGAGCTAGCAGTTCTTCGCTGTGTACAAAGCGAGTCATTTCTTCAGCAAGCGTAATTTGTGCTTCGCGCTTATGCGGTTCCGTCTCTACCTTTTGAGCCAACTCATCAATACGCTCTTTAGTAAGGAACGTAAAGTATTTCAAGTATTTCACAACGTCACGGTCATCTGTATTTGCCCAGAACTGATAGAACTCGAATGGAGTCGTTTTGTCCGGATCAAGCCAGATTGCGCCGCCTGCTGTTTTACCAAACTTCGTACCGTCCGCTTTAAGCATCAATGGAATTGTAAGACCGAATGCTTTTGCTTCAGAGCCTTCTTTTTTACGAATCAGATCAAGTCCGCTCGTTATGTTACCCCATTGGTCAGAACCACCGATTTGCAACTGAACATCTTCATGCTGGTACAGATGCAAGTAGTCCAAGGACTGCAAGATTTGGTATGAGAATTCTGTAAAGGAAATACCGCTGTCAAGACGGCTGGATACAACATCTTTCGCCAACATCGTATTGATGCTGAAGTTTTTACCGTAGTCACGTAAGAACTCGATGACATTGATTTTGTGCGTCCAGTCATAGTTATTTACCATGCGCATTTGATTGTCGCCCTCTGTTAAGAACAACTTTTTCAATTGTGCCGTAAGTGCATCTACGTTCGCTTGAATCTCTTCCAACGTTTGCAAAGAACGCTCCGATTGACGACCGCTTGGATCACCAATTGTACCTGTAGCCCCACCGATCAAAATTACCGGACGATGGCCTGCTAGCTGGAAACGTTTCAACACCATGAAAGGAATCAAGTGACCAATATGCATACTGTCGCCTGTCGGGTCTACCCCGCAGTAGAGGGAGATCGATTTCTCATTCGTAAGTTCTTTAAGACCTTCAGCGTCTGTTTGTTGGTTAATGGCGTCGCGCCATTCTAGTTCTTCGATAATATTCACAGCTATCCACTCCTTTTAATGTATAAACTTTCCCTATTCGTTTGCTTCATGCGGCATAAAAAAATCGCCCCTTGTCTGTAAAAGACATAGGGACGATTGACCAACCGTGTTACCACCCAGATTGCACCCATCAACGATGCGCTGCCGCATACTATGGATACCACTCTCGGCGAGTTATCGTTCGCCATTCCGCTCAGCATTACCCGAGATACTCCAGAGTGTACTTCGCCTACTTAATGTGTACCGGGTTCCATCACCCCCGGCTTTCTGAGACAGGGATTAAGCAGCTACTGCGCTCTTTCAACGTATATCGCATATAAGATTACAGACAGTATAGTTAATTAAAATAGGGATGTCAACCGGACAACTACAAATCGTTCAATCTGTTTTCAAAACTACTCCATTTCTCCCACTGCATCATGCCATATAACGTTTGGCTTGCAGTTCAAACATCTCCTTGTATCTACCTCCCAGACGCATTAATTGCTCATGATTCCCTTCCTCCACAAGGGTACCGTTACGCATGACGATGATCCGATCCGAATGTCGGCAGCTACTTAAGCGGTGCGAAATCATAATCGTCGTTTTACCCTCACACAGCTTAGCGAAGTTATCATAAATTTCAGCTTCCGCGATTGGATCAAGCGACGCGGTGGGTTCGTCCAAAATAACCAATTGAGCGTCACGCATATAAGCGCGGCTGATCGCGACCTTCTGCCACTGACCTCCAGACAATTCATAGCCTTGATTGAAAATAGACCCTAAGTTCGTATCCAGCCCTCGTGGCAGCCGAGACAATAAATCATCAGCTCCTGCATGGGCAGCCGCCACTTGAATACGCACATCATCGTGCATATATTCGAACTGGCCAAGGGCAATATTTTCACGAGCCGTCAAGTTGTAGCCAACAAAGTCCTGAAATACAACGGCCATGTTTTGTCGAATCGAACTGGGATATATCGTTCGGATATCAATTCCGTCGAATCGAATCGTGCCCTGCGTCGGCATATAAAGACCTAACATGCATTTAACGAGCGTGCTTTTGCCTGCCCCATTATCCCCTACAATGGATACCTTTTCCCCTGGCTTAATCTTCAGGCAAATGTTATGCAGCGCATGTTCCGTCTGTCCGTTGTACGTAAAGCTTACATGCTCCAATTCAATCGCATGCTGCAGCGGAAAAGGGAACGATTCACTTTGTGATTCATTCGTCTCCAACTTCATGTCCAAAAATCCAAACACCTCAGTTACAAATAGCGATTCCTCATAAATACTAGCCATACTGCGACCTATTCCACTAATCAGTGCTTGCATCTGTGTGAGCGCTTGTGACAGCGACACGTAATGACCAATCGTTAGCGAACCGATATATCCAAACCAGACTAACACCGCATAAACGCCAATAGTAAGCAATGTATGTGCAAGTTCGAGGAGCATGCTGCGCCGTAAATTTTTCGAATCCAGCTGAATTTTCTCTTTTGTCACCTTCCAAAATAGGCCCTTCCACTTTTGAGTGAGATAAGGCGCACTTTCAAACATGCGAACTTCTTTCGCTGTATCTCTACCTTGCAGAAGCTGCTGTATATATTGCAATTGGCGCTGTTCCTCTGTTTGCAAGAGCATTTGCGTATAGCGGAGTTGACCTGCCTTGGAGTTGACCCACAAATTCGGAATCAGCATACACATAATTGCCACAGCCAACACCCAGTGAAAGCTAAATAAAATGTAGAACATCCCTGTAATCGTAATAGCACTTCGAATGATCGTCATTAAAGATGAAAAAACCGTAAAGCCTCTCATATCCATGCCAAATGATGTCCGCTCTATTTTGTTGTAATACTCGGCATTATCGAAATGATGCAAAGGTAGCTGTGACGTTTTTTCAATCAACAACAACTGAAAATAATATCTTAACTGCTGCTGCGCACGCATTGTACACATTTGATCGCCATACTGCAGCAACTTATCAATGAAAAAAAGAAATGCCTGCAAAGCAAGCAGTTGAAAGCAATACGTAATCGAAACTGATTTATGTAAAAATAATGCCGTTATCGAATCAATTGTTTCTTTCACGAGATAAATTTGCACAATTGGGATAAACGCTGAAGCGATTTTCAATGCTGTGATAATGAATAAATGAAGGGGAATGATGCGTACGATGATCGGAAAAAATCGGCTGAATAATAAAGCGACGGCTTTTATTTTTTTGTTCAATGGGAGAGGTTTCATTTCCTTGTTAGGAACAAAAGTACGGTGCACTAAAGCATCTGTCCCTTCTCTACTAAAAGCTCCAACTGTTCATGCACGTTTACAACGCCTTTCGTTTGTACTTCACCGCGTTCATTTAAATAATAAACAAACGGAAAAAAGCCTGTTTCAAGACGAGCCATATCTTCCTTTGTAATTTGCGTGACGGGTACCGGAATATCGTATTTTTCAATAGCAGCCGCTACTTGATTGAAAGGGCCGTCAATCAGCATCATAATCGAGATATCCTGACGTTCTTGATCGAACTGTTTAATAATAGGATAAATTAACTTACACTGTTCACAACTGGTAGATGCAAAGGCAATGATAGCTCCTTTTTTGCTGTTGTTTGCCAAATCAATACGGCCATGCTGAACCGTTTCAAACTGAAGCTGTGGGAAAAGTCGTCCTTTGGATACACCGTGATCGCCCCGCATAATACGAGAAATGGTCTCCTCTGGAGAAAGCACCGGCGTCTCTCTTGCTTTCTTGGCCGCTCTAGCTGCCTGAACCATAAAATAGCTTTGTACAAGCACGATCGCCCACAGCATCACATATGAAATGATGAAAAACGAATTCATCCGCTCATTCCCCCTGACCGCAGTAACTCCCTATTATTCCAGAGTGACGATAGTGTAATAGTTCCTATCATTAGGAAAACAAGACTAACCGTATCTACCAACTTCCATTCAACGATGGGAATGAAGGAATCGGTAACAAGCATGACTGAAGCAGCAAGTAACAATGGAGTAAGCCTGATCATGGTTTCCCAACCTAACGGTTCAGCAGTTGCCTCACCGAAACAGTTGCAGGAAACGTTGATTTTTTTCCAGATTGCTTGACCTGCAACGAAATAAAAAGCAAGGATCATGCCTAACACGATTAGCTCGCCTATTAAATGAGTTTGCTTGAAGAGCAGTAATACAGATGCTAGCATCTCCATCACGATTACAACGCCCGCGAGCCACTGTGGATATTGAAGCTTGACTACCGTCTCTTTAAAGCCGCCATAGCCTACTAATTTCGCAAGCGAAGAGTATAAGAACATCGTGGATAATAGTATTGTAATCGCAGTATCAGCTGTCATCTATGGAGCCTCCTTTTCATCTGATTCGCATTGTATATACGCCCGAATTAACGCCTGTTACGATCACGAGTATCTATCACAAGTGCCCACATTAAGATGAAGTCTATACCCCGTCAACAAGTGACGAGGTATAGGATTGACGTTGACAATACGAATAATTAATTCGGGCCAGGCGCTGTACAACTGCATTGCCGAATCTCAAAGTTTCCACCCGGATTCCCACCGCTACCATACAACATGTACAACGTCTGAATGGAACCGTCCGGCAATGTTTTTTGCTCGCAAACGTCATAGGAACAACAACCAGCTGCGCTGTAGTTATGTTCCCGAATCACAAAACATCCTACCATCTGAATCTCCCCTATCTCACAATGAAAGTGCTTACAATAATATTGACTAGGATGCTCTACAAACTACAAACTACAAACTGCGAACTAAGTACTATTCATTAGATACTAATTCGTACATACGCAATCCCAAACAGGACGATGATTCTCTCCTGGTCTAGGAATATAGCCGCCAGTGTAAAACCATATGTCACCTTGCAACCAATATAAAGTTTGCGTGCTGCCATCCGCTAACGTTTTCGAACCGCACACTTGTGTTGTGCAGCATGCGTTGACTACGTGTGAACCCGGGACATTCTCTGAAATACATCCAATCATTTCTTCACCCCCTTCCTTTTGGACAATTCGAATATAATCGCAGTTAAGGAAAGGTGTAAATGAAGCCGTCGGACTAGGCCGCTGACATTAACGGTCAACATATTTTCGCAAAAAAAGATGATTTGTGTTATAAGATGAACCTTTATGCTTCAACGCTCTAAATAAAGTTGGTTGGCGACATTCTATGAGCATGTGCAACAACTTGCGCAGAGCTCGTCCTATTCGCAAAAGCCTATCCATTCGACAAAATACAGTCATTTATTTATATCAAACGTTTGTTATAAATAAATAGACAAGCAAAACGGAAGTGCTTACCCATTCCTAAAATCGTTGACTATGAGCATTCCTTGGAGTCTAATTGCAAATTTCCCCGTTTTGAACGAATCGCTAAGTCGATCCAACCCACAGTAATATTTCAAAACCCTCGGTAAGCTCTCGATCCCCGATAAACCTTGAAGATGCCTATGTGAAGCCGATGTATTCACAATAGTTCTGTTAATCGCCAAGCCTGTGTGGCGCTTCCTCTAACGGTTGCCATTGACGTTATTTCAATGAAATCGTAAAGATTTAAATTTTAACGGTCGTAAGAGCGCTTATATAAGCAATGATAGTGAGTTACAACGCTCAAACTGGAAAATAAGCTCTCTGGCACCCATTACATTTCAAAATGAGTAAATGTAAGCTGAATAGCCTCTGTGAGAACCGTTGCCAGCCCATTTAACCAGAAAATACGTTCGATACGTTTGTTATTGATTAAAAGCAACCGATTTGTTCATTCAGCATCCTGGGCGCTAGGCTGAAGTACTATGTGGAAACATGCTTGTAGTACTTGAACTTAATATGATACATTCTAAATATAATTTCATTTCAGTCGTCTTAATCGGTATGAAGCACATGCCGCTTTGATCGTATTGCTGCTGCTCTATGGAGCTAGCCCATGCGTCAAAGCGGTTTTTTTATACCCTGTTAGCGATACGAATTAGTGTATCTCGTTAGCGATACGAACTACCAGTAATCTGTTAACGATACAGATTGGTAGCCCATCAACAATAGGAATTTCACGATGAAAGGGAGATTGCATTTGTTTGAAGATGTATATGAGCGATGGCTCACTGAGCAAATAGAACAAGAAAACAACCCAAGAAGAAGAGAAGTGCTGCAACAAGGCTTAGGTCATGGAACGGTGGAGTTTTTACGCTTAATCTGGTTCCCTGCGATTGGAAACCTAGATCATCTATATCCTGAATATGAAGTTCGTGATTATAACAATGGATATCGTTATTTGGATCTAGCATACCTCCCACATGGTGCAAAGGGGTGTATTGAAATTCACGGCTATCGTTCACATGCTAGAGATATTGAAGTGAGACGATTTAAAGATTTGTGTATGAAGCAAGCTTTGCTTACCCTTGATGACTGGATATTCCTTCCCATTGCGTATTTATCTGTCAAAGATGACCCCGGAGTATGCAAACAATTGATTCTCTCTTTTGTAGGAAAATTTTTAGCCACTACCGTTCCATCTGATTTGACATGGTCAGAGGCAGAAACATTGCGATTTGCGCGTAGAACGATGACTCCGTTTACTCCGAAAGAGCTTGCTATTCATCTGCAACTGTCTGAACATCGTACAAGAGTAGTGCTTCGTTCGCTGCTGCATAAGAACATGCTTGCTGTCGCAAGCGGGAATCAACGCTACCGCACCTTTCATTTGATAGCCAAGGAATGACGCTGCTTCCAACGATTACTGTCGAGCGATTGCAACGGCACTGCAAGCGCACAGTAATAGCATTGCGGATTTATATGCGAATTGCTATACAACCGATCTCTGAGCTTCCAGCCGTGCATTGCGAATTGCTATGCAGCCGTTCTGCAAGCTTCCAGCCGCGCATTGCGAAAGTACCGGAATCGCTCTGCAAGAGCTACCGGTCGTCACAGACGTTATTTTCGCAAAAGGACCCCAAATTGAACTCTAACGGTTGTAGCAGAGCTTAATCCAACAAAATCAATGAATCAGCCCACATTAATCGATAAATTAGCTCATCAGCATCCGTTAAAATTCATTTTCAATAAAAATGAGCAAAATAACGGCTGTGACGCTCGTTAGAAATGTTCAACGTCGTTAGTCGGTTGCTTACAACATCAATACTTTCGAGCGACTTTGCTCAGCCCCGTTGTTTAATAGCATTAAAATAGCGGTACAGTGTAAAAGAGCACTCGTACCGCTTGCTTCATCATCAACTTAATATTTTCGTAGCATTCTCTTTCACCTGATTGACTACTTCGACGAGTCGTTTTTGCTTCGTGCCGTCAAACAACTTCACAAAACTTTGCGGCTTATCAAATGGCGGCTTCACCAGCTCAGCTACATCGTCGATATAGCCGTTCTGTACGATATAGTCCACTATCTTTTTCACAAATACAATTTGCATCTGGTTCAATGAATGATCATTAATAAATTCCGAGAATGCATCATTGGCTGCCTCCACCTCTAGCTTGGCTATTTTGCGGACGAGCAATCCAAATGGCGTATCCTGATATTCTCGCTTGTAATCGTCTGCCGAACCAAGTTCGCCGGTAAAAATACGTTCCAAACTCTCGTAATCGAGTGCCGAAAGTGGAATATTGTTGCGCAGCTTATGAATAGCAAGCGTATCCCGATTTTGCTCAATGTAACGATTGACCTTCAACTTATAATCCTCGAATGCGTAAGCTTCGTACATTTCTTTTCCTTCATGCCAACTAAGAATGGTATCCTTCAAATTCGTATAAATCGGAGCCGTGCTGTTCTTATCTACAAGAAGATTCATGAGCCCGCGCAGTTCGACGCGCACCTGTTCAAAGCTTAATAAGTTAGCATCATTCCAGAAAGATTCTTCCCCGATTATATTGATAAAGACGAGCTTATTTTTAATTTGTGGTATTGTGGTCCGCTCCAGCAACATTTTCGTGACATGTAGCAACTGCTTCTTCCCACGCTTAAAATGTGTCGTGCCTTCCCTATGCGCCAACATCAATCCATACATAAAATTGTCGAATCGCTTCGCATGCTCATCCGCGTCATCCATGTACACAATTGGAGCAAAATCAAATTACCAATACGCACGAAAAGTCATGCCATTTTAAAACCGCTAGAAGCTCCCGTTACTCTTATTCGCCTGATAGAGCTAATTTTCACCAACAACTTCAATTAAAACCTTTGGATTATCGAATCCTATACAAACGAAACGCCTCTTACATATGAGTACAGTTCTGCGCTGTATTGCAGCTCTTACTAAACAGCTTCCTCGAACGAACGCCATTGAGCTTATTTATGCTAAATCATACGTTTTAGAGTTTTAACGGTTGCAGGAGAGCTTATTTGCACAATATCACTCCAAAATATCGCTCATTCCAGCAAATAAGCTCTCTGATGACCGTTACATTTCAAAATAAGCAAATATCGGTCAAATAGCCTCTGTGATAACCGTTAGCCCTTCAGCGATACAACTTCAATACGATCATCGCGGATTCATTCTACCATTTTAAGTGTGTTATATAGTGTTTTGGTCACAACCACTACCAATTCGCTTGTGTCCAACACTTCATATGTTAGTGATCCAGGTGGATTTGTAGTATTTATGTTTTTCTTTTTACTATTATACGTTTTTCATGTCCTACTTAGCTTTCTGAATTTTGCTACTTCAAAAATGACACAAAAGTCGATTGTAACTAGGCTTGTCGTCTTTAATGCAATAGGGTTCGTATTAATTGGTTCCATTTATTTCATTATGAATGATTCATCCATACTGTTTTTAACTTGTTCACTACTTGTATTCTCTGTAAGTTCTGTGATCCATAATAATAAAAGCTAATAACATAATGTCTAATTCATAAATCCTCTGCATCTAATTTTCGCTTATTCTTAATGTGTTAACGAGAGACAAAGGATAAGAATAGATAAAAGGCGAAGTTAGGAAAACCTCCTTCTTCGCCTTTTCTTCATAAATTCACACCTTCTTCCTATTGCCAGGTAATACAGTGCCTGGAATGTTCATACTAGAATGAAACGCCTCATACGTATTCCAACAAAACACTTGCCCACTTTCAGCGGTTAGCCTATCATTATCCAAAAGATTATAAAGTTCTATAGATTACCAACACGAACTGGAGGCTGACATCACGTGGAACTACCCTCATTAGAAATACTGCTGTTATTACTTGCAACAGGCTTCATTGCTGCCTTTGTGGACTCCGTTGTTGGAGGAGGAGGGCTGATTACGGTGCCTGCTCTACTTGCGATGGGTCTCCCCCCTCAGCTCGTATTAGGTACGAACAAACTTGCAAGTACAATGTCCTCACTCACGAGTACACTTTCCTTTTTACGTTCTGGAAAAATTGAATTCAAACTTGTTGCGAAATTATTTCCGTTATCATTTATCGGAGCGATACTCGGCACGCTCTGTGTCAATGCTATCCCCTCTGAGTTTCTAAAGCCGCTCGTCGTCATCATGCTAATTGCGGTAACCATCTATACGCTAATGAAAAAAAATTGGGGCGCAGCATCTACATACAGCGGCTTAACGATGAAGAAGATCATTTTACTTATCGTGGCTGCAACGGGAATCGGATTTTACGATGGATTTTTCGGACCGGGAACAGGATCTTTTCTTATCTTCGTCTTTTTGCTGCTCGGCTTTGACTTTGTAAGCGCATCTGGCAATGCGAAAGTGCTTAACTTTGGCTCCAACTTAGCGTCGTTTATTGCCTTTGCAATGCTTGGCTCTATTTCATACGGATACGGTATACCGATGGGGATTGCCATGATTGGTGGTGCACTTGTTGGTTCTCGTGTAGCTATTAAGCGGGGAGCTGCTTATGTAAAACCACTGTTCATTGGGATAACAATTCTACTGATAGGCAAGCAAGTGTGGGATTTATTAATAAAGTAATGGCGATCTTAGAATAGGAATTCTATATGCAAATGTAGCCAAACGCTGGCCTGAATATACCTATGCACCACGGTTGTTCTATGCAGATATAACAAAACTGCTCTCAGCATGCAGATGCATGGTTTGCAGCTATAAATAACACTAGCAAAAAGAAGCCGAACCATTCTATGCTCGGCTTCTTTACTATGCTTATAGAAATAAGTAGAAAACTGCGTATACCAACGTTTATACACGATTCACCTGCTTGAACAGCAAGTAAATAAAAAATGGAGCGCCTAACAGGGCTGTAAATATGCCAGCTGGTACATCCATAGGCACAAAAACGGTCCTGCCCACCAAATCAGCCAACAATACAAAGAATGCACCTAATATCGCCGAAACAAGTAAAATGACACGATTGTTATTGCCGACAAGCTTACGAGCCATATGCGGAGCCATCAAGCCTACAAAACTAATTCCGCCCGCAATTCCTACAGCAGAGCTGGCTAGTATGACACTTAGAGCAATGAACAAGAAGCGCTTTCGCTCCACTTTCATGCCAACACCAGTAGCAATGGAATCACCTAGTTCTAACACGTTCAGATTCCTTGATTGGAAAAAGGCGATAGCCGCGCATCCTACAACCCAAGGGGTTAAATAGAGCACATGATTCCACGATGTTCCGTACACGGTGCCAGCCATCCAGCCTAATGCTTGCGATACCATGTGCAAAGGACCTGCAAGGGTAAAATATATCGTTAATGCCCCCATCGCAGACGAGACAACGACACCGATCATAGCCATCCGCAATGGTGAACTTCCATTTTTCCAAGCAAGCACGTACGTTAAAGTTGAAGCCAAGCAGCCACCGAGCAATGCAGCCAATGGCAGCCAGCCTACACTGATTTCTCCATTCATAATCGTGATCGCGGCAACTACAGCTGCTGTTGCTCCTGAGGTCGTTCCCATTAAGTCAGGAGAAGCTAACGGATTGCGAATGAGAGCTTGCAATATCGTTCCCGAAATCGCCATTGCTGCGCCTACTAATAGAGCAGCGACTACGCGGGGCAAACGAAGCTGCATCACAATAAGCTCATATTTGTCTTCCCCTACTCCGATAATGGCTTTCAGGACATCTAAGATAGGGATATATAAACTTCCCAATCCTACACTTAGCAACGTTGTAACAACTAATAGGGCGATTAAACTCACAATTGTTAGGCTAACTAGTGTTCTTCCATGATGGTCGGAGCTATTTTCCCGCTTCCATTTAATACTGACCAAGTGCCTTCCTCCTTACAAGCAGAACTACAAAAGGGACACCTAGTATCGCTGTCGTAACACCAACGGGCACTTCTTTGGCAACAAGTAAAAATCGAGACAACAAATCAGCCAGCAATAAGAAGGCTCCACCTAACACCGCACTGTATGGCAGCAGCCAACGATGATCATTGCCAATTAACCAGCGCGATATATGTGGGATCATAATGCCCACGAAGCTAATAGGACCGGCAAGCGCGACACTTCCTCCAGCCAGTACGACAACCACAACAATCGTCAGCACTTTAGTCCACATCGTACGCTGTCCAAGTCCTGTGGCCACATCGTCGCCCATTGACATCACATTAAGCGAGCGTGACATCGACCAAGCAATGATCCATGCAGCGATAAAATAAGGCAGCATTTGAAGTGTATGAACCATCGAGCTGTTGGACACAGAGCCTGTTAACCAGTACAACGCTCCCTCTAATGTGGCATTGCTTATCAGCATAAATAACGAATTCAAGGAAGAAGCAAAAGACGCCAAAGCTGATCCCGTTAAAATCAGCTTCAGTGGCGTCATTCCTCCCTTTCCTATCATCGCTATTATAAAAATAAGACCTGCTGTTATCCCTGCTCCAATAAAGCCAAACCACATCAACTGTGAAAAAGAAAATACCGCGCCATACCAATAAAGCATCGACACGATTGCCAAAGCAGCACCAGCGTTAACACCTAATATAGAAGGCGATGCAAGTGGATTTCTTGTCATCGCTTGCAGCAGCACCCCAGCTATCGCAAGACTGCTGCCAATAACAGCAGCTGTCAAAGCCCGGGGCACTCTAGATGTTCGTATAATTAGCTGCTCATCGCTGCCTATATACGATGTATAAGCTTGAATTACCGTAACAAAATCAAAGTTCTGTAGTCCGAATAAAATACTTGCAGCAGTTGCTCCTACAAGTAGAAACACTGCTGCAATAAATCCCAGAGCTTTTCTTTTTTCACTGGACAAAAGAGAGTTCATGTCCTTCTTCCCCTCTTACACAGTTAAGATATAATCATTATCTTTGTATTATTCTTTAATATTTTGATAGTACTTTTCGATATCAGCTACCAATAGTTTAGCTGCAATCATGCCGCCAGCGGAGTTCCAAATCGCCTCATCCACTTGATAAATTTGACCATTTTTATTGACCTTCATATTTTGGGCGATTGGGTCGCCGATCCATTCCTTTGCCGTATCAGAAGCGGCCGTTTCACCACTGCGGTCGGATGCGAAGTAGAACAATACATCGCCATCCAGCTTACTGATTTGCTCTTTTGTAATTTCTTCAGCAAATTTATCTTGATTTTGCTCTGCAGTTCTAGCAATTCCCATCTTCTCTATTACAACGCCAGCGAAGTTATCCTTGTAATAAGCTCTAGCTTTACCTGCTTGGAATCGAGCAAGTGATACTTGTAAGTTCGCTTTATCTCCTAGTCGAGCTCCTGCCTCTTTCGTTAATTTATCGAAATCAGCGATTACTTGTTGACCCTTTTCCTCAAGATTCAACGCCTGAGCATATAATGTGAAATTCTCAATCATGCTGTCGCCAAGGTTTTCAGTCATTACGGTAGGCGCAATCGCAGTTAATTGATCGTAAATTTTTTCTTGTCTAACCTTCGTACCTAGAATCAAGTCTGGGTCTAGGCTTGCGATTAACTCCATATTCGGCTGCGTCTCATCGCCAACTACCGTTACACCTTCCATTTGATCTTTAATGTGATCGTACCATGGGTCTCCGATCCAAGATTTAACCGCCCCAACTGGTTTGATTCCCAATTCCAACAAGGTCTCTGTGCCTTGCGTCGTTAATACCACAATTTTTTGTGGTGTTCCCTCAACCTTTGCCTCTCCCATCGCATGTGTAATCGTTCTAACGTCTGCGGCAGCAGCTTCTTTCTTCGGTTGAGTGTTGTCTGAACTTGCTGGTTTAGCCTCATTGCTCGTACAAGCTGTTAGCAGCGTAAGTATCATAATAATTAATGCTGATGTCTTCAATGTTTTCACGTTTTCCGCCCCTATTTTGTAATAATGAAAATCATTATCAATAATAAACAAAAAAATAAATGCCTTTCGTTACCGATGCGCAAACGGTTCTGTAAATGTTACAATTACAACACTAATATACATGATGGCCTGTTTCAATAGATTGGGCTTTGAAATGGACATAATGAAGGAAGTGTAACACATCATGAATATCATCGATGGCCAACAGCAATCGAAAGAATGGATCACGCTTTCTCTACTCTATCTTATGGAGAACAAAGTTTACTCTGATATTAAAATGACTGAGATTGCCAAGAAAGCGGGCCTCGTTAGGCAAACGATCTATCGCAATTATCAAGACAAAGATGATATTTTATATGAATATTTATGTCATCAGCTCAATATGATGGACAGCAAAATTACCGAAGAACAGCTGTCTGGTGAAGCGATATTTATTGCATTTTTCAACATGTGGAAGGAATTTGTTCCTCATTCTTTATTTCAAAATATTCATGCCGCTGATCGTAAAATTAGACAAATTATATATAGAAGCTTGGAATACTTTGTTCAAACTAAATATTTGAATTATTTTATACCAACACAGATGTCTGCTGTTGAGCCACTTCAACATTATGCTTTACGATCGTTATCTTCTATGTTGCACGGTATATTAATCGAATGGAGCTTGCAGCACTATAAACAATCTCCTGAAGAGATAGGCAAGCTTACGTATCAGTTAACCGATTCCATTCGCCACTATTGTCTGGAAGACGTCATTAATAAAGAATGTTAGTCGAACTGATGAAACTTATCATCTGAATGAGTGATTCAAGCAAGGGTTTGTCTGTTTGGACTTTACGTCTACACAGATGGGCCCTTCTTCTTTTGTGCATGTATGCCCACGACAACATAAACTTTTAAATATTCCTTGACAAGAATATTCCTCTTGAGGTATATTCTAAATACAAGAGGAGCATACAAGAAATGATGAAGGAAAGAGAGGTGAACATACCAACGTATGGACATTGGAACTTTTAGCGCTCTGGCTGAACCGAATCGTTTGCGAATCGTCGAGCTGCTTGCCCATGGTCCATTGACAGTTGGAGAAATCGCCGAGCGACTCAACCTTCGCCAGCCTCAAGCTTCCAAGCACCTGCGCGTCCTGCTTGACGCACGATTGGTAACGGTGCATGCCGATGCAAACCGCCGCAACTATGCACTGCAAATGGAACCATTGCAAGAAATGGATGCATGGCTGAATAACTACCGTCGCATGTGGAATGAACGATTTGACAACTTAGACCAATATCTACAAGAGCTTCAGAGCAAGCCAGAACAATAAATGTTAACTAACCCTTAGGAGGAATAATGATGATGAGCAAAATGTTATTCAAAACAGAAAGCAACGTACTGACAATGGAAAGAACGTTCAACGCACCTGCTGAGCTTGTATTCAAAGTATTTTCGGATTCAGAGCATCTTAAACAATGGTTCGGACCTCGCGGATGGAGCATCCCGGTAAGTAAACTGGACTTCCGTCCAGGCGGCTCTTGGCATTATTGTATGAAGTGTGAGGATCGCAATCAGGGTGACTTCTATGGCATGGAATCTTGGGGCAAATCCGTCTATAAAGAAATCGTCACAAACGAAAAACTTGTGTACGTCGATTACTTCTCGGACGCGGAAGGAAATGTTTCAGACAATATGCCTGCTGTTGAAGTTACGTTGACATTTGAGACTGTTGATGGAAAAACGAAGCTTACAAGCATCGGTCGCTATGCAACGGAGGAAGCGTTACAAACCGTCATCGATATGGGCATGGAGCAAGGCATTACCGAGACATGGGACCGTTTGGAAGAGCACTTGGAAGGCCTTCAATAAACTGCGTCAACGTCCAGAGGGGGCTTACTGCCCCCTTTTTGTGATATCTATGGTTTCTGCTTCTTATAGATAATTGCTTCCTTAGCTGCTACTTCAGCTTCGCCAGCTGTTCAATCGCTTGCTGTTCAGTAGGCAAGAAGAAAATATCATTTCCGTTGTTGCACTCATAGATGAAATCCTTCAAGCTTTTGCTTGTATAGACGGTAAAATCTCCTACAATAGCTACCTTCACATAATAATTAATAAACTTTTGAAGAATGTCGCCTGCGAGACGAGTTTTCAAATCAAAGAAGCTTTCGCTCAATATAGACTTGTGCAAAACGATACGATCACAATCTGATTCATATCGCACGGTTGCCATCAAATCCAAGGCAGACTGCACATCATTAATAAGTACCTCGTTCTCATCACCGCTCACAACAGCAACATATGCTCCATCAACTTCATGCTTTGTTATGTTCATAGTAACCCCTCTCTTTCACCTTGCTTGCATTTATTATACTGTACAGATGTTAGCGAAAAAAAGGTTCGTTCTATACTGAACTCCTATTTTACTAAGACGCTTATACGTAAATTTACTATAATATCCATTAGGGGGATAGTAAAAAAAGCAGCCACTATGTGCTGCTTTCTCGTATAACTATTTATAGTACAATCGCCGTCTCCAAGCCCATGCGAATCATGTCATGCAGCGCTGTTTCACGCGTTTCAGACGTAATTGTTTCATTCGTCAACATATGATCGGTAACCGTTAAGATGGACATTGCACGAGCATTGTATTTGGCAGCAACCATATACATCGCAGCTGACTCGTTGTCACATGCTAGCACTTGGTATTGAGCCATTTTCTTATACATAGGCTCATTGCCATCATAGAAATGATCTTCGGTCATTATCAATCCTGCACGTACAGGCAAGTTCATGTTTTCTCCGATATCAAATGCCTTCCTTACCATTTGAAAGTCAGCTGTCGGTGCGTAAGAGAAGTTCTGAAACTCATGTCTGAACATCGCCGAGCTTGTACATACCGCTGTACCAAGTACTAGATCCATGTGCTTTACGTCAGGATGGTAAGAGCCGCTTGAGCCGATACGAATTAGGTTCTTTACTCCATAATCATTTACCAATTCCGTCGCATAAATGGACATTGATGGCATGCCCATCCCCGTGCCTTGAACTGAAATGCGCTTGCCTTTGTACGTTCCCGTATATCCTAGAATACCACGAATCCGATTGTAGCATACAGCATCCTCTAAATAGTTCTCCGCGATGAATTTAGCTCGCATCGGATCACCGGGCAGCAATATTGTTTCGGCGATATCGCCTACTTTTGCTTCAATATGAAAACTCATGATGTATTCCTCCTATCCCTTAAAATCCGGTCCCCGTCGCACCTTCACGATCTCGATTAGTTTTATGTGCTTGCTGCCATTCGATTAAGCCATCTATACAAATAAACAAGTTAATAATTGCCAACAGAATCATGACATACAAACCTGTAGAAAGATACATGACAATTAGAATTAGGTTCATTAGAATCCACAAATGCCAGTTTTCCACAATTTTCTTACTCAACAAGTACTGTGCAACCAAACCAATAACCGCGATGAAAGCATCTAAATAAGGATTCGTTGCTCCTGTGTAAGTGACTTGAATGTAAGACCAAATACCCCAAGTTACTAAAATAATAACTATCCATATTACGTAACCCTTTGTAGACAAACGAATGGTTGGCGCAGTATCCTCTTCGCCTTTATTTTTAACCCAGTAGTACCAGCCATAAATGTTAAAGAGCAACTGCAACGCTGACAAAATGACCATTGCGTAAAGGCCTGTTTGGAAGTAAATATACATAAAGCTTGCTACCGCGATGGCTCCAAACAAGAAGTTGAGCACCTTTTGTCTCGCCAATAGCCACACGTTGATGACACCAACGACAGAAGCAAAGATTTCAATATACGAGGAATCCAGATACAAACCCGCCCCAATACTGATGGCACAAGCAATGATAACAAACAAAGGATGTTTAATCATGTTCTATAACCTCCTAATGATAGACTGACTTGATGCGTACGCTTTCATTTCAACTTTGAAAACCATTTTCACGCTTAATGATAAGGCTTACATTTTTCTGAGTATAGAAATCAACTTACACTTTTGCATTTACAAACCTGCGCCATTCTAATTGATTGTTAAGCTCGACTATTTCGTTCTTCCAGCTCTACCTGCAATCGCGTCGTATCCAAAATGATAATTTCCTGTTTGTTCAAATCAATAATGCCCTGCTTCTTTAACTCTGACAAAGTACGATTGATGCTTCGAGTGGTGACAGCAAATTGGTGACTAAGCTGCTGCTTATCAACCTGAATCACGATTCCTTCTGCCCTCTTTTGACCGTGCGGCAGACAACGGAGCAAATAACTGCACACTCGATCATGCAAGGTGTACAGATTGTTGTCTCCCTCCTTTTTCAGAATATCGTACTGCAGTTTCAAGATGCTGCGAATAAAATACTCATTAAAATTGCGGTCCAACTGGAGCCAGTTCAAAAAATGCTCGCGCTTCAGACCCATGAGCACGACATCCGTAACCGCTTCCACGTTGCTGATAAAAGGAAGGCGATCCACGATCTCAAGCTCTCCAATCATGTCCCCTTTGTGATAAGTAGACTGCACGTATTTCTTGCCATTCTCACCAATAACGCTAATATCAGCGACACCCTCCACCAAAATGTAGAAACTGTCCTGAATATCGCCTTGAGAGAACAAGATGGTACCCGACTTAAATTGAGTCAGCTTCCATTCTCGCAAGATTTCGTAGGGGCATTGCTTCATCATTGCGTAAATCTTTTCGTGTTGCTCCATATATTTAATCATTTGCTGCATCCCCATGTGTTGGTTCACCTCAAGTATATCGTTCTGGTACAGTTCCAAGATAGGACACTAGTCCGGCATTTATATAAAAGTAACGGCATTTTAGCGGTCCATCTTTACATAATCGAGACATATGTCTTTTGGAAATAAAACGAACCATCATTCTATCCGTACACTCCTATTTCCTGTTCAAGTATAAAGAGCCATAGTATTCGACCATCCTAAATAAGTGAGGAGGTGAACACTATGGCTAAAGACGTATTGTGTGAAGTAAATAACTGCAAGTTCTGGGCAGCCGGCAATAAATGTGCCGCATCTTCCATCTATGTCGTAAGCAATCGTGGCAATCAAGCGAGCAATAGCGGAGAGACAGACTGCAAAACGTTCGAACCGAAAATTTAGCTTTTAGTTTTTGTCTAGCACATTTATGCAGGATATTGCTTCATGTTTTAATTAGCTACACTGCATGTGGAGCATCCCTAGCGGGGGTTGCTCCTTTTCATTGTTCTCGACCGGACATCTGAGCAGCATTTCTGTCTCCTTAGTACAAGTATATCCCCTAATTGAGAATTATTTTCATATGTAGGCAAAAGTTATGGCAGCGGCTTGGATATCACTTATTGCTTGGTTACTCGCTGAACATTAATGACGCTAATGCCATTCGCTTAAAAAAGCCACAGGAGATGAAGGAATCTCCATCTAAACCTGTGGCTAGCTCTACTACACCCTTTAGCATTTAAAATATGTCAAAATGGGCGAAATAGCCTCTGTAGCAACCGTTAGCGCAACTACCGTTTTATTTTTCTTTAACGCCTATTTTTTGCACCCGCTCCACTACCGCTAACAAAGCAGGCAGCATCACCGGTAGCATTACAAATCCTAGCAAGCATAAGCCGATAATAACCGTCATCGCTACTTCAATTAGCGTTAGCACTCCTGAAGGGATGAGCGCCGCAAATGTACCGCCAAGAATAATCGCGGCTGAGATAACAACTCCACCTATATGACGAGCCGCCTCGATCATGTCTTCCGCAGAATGACCATCCGTTTCACGATAGCGCATCATTAAGAAAATACTGTAGTCTACACCCAGCGCCACAATCATAATGAAGCTGAAGAACGGAACATTCCAACCTAATTCATTTACAGATAGCAAATGTGTCGCAAGGAATTCACTTATTCCCAATGAAGTAAAGTAAGCCAATACCAATGAAAGAATAATAAAGATCGGTATCCACAAGGAACGCGTGATGAAAATAAGCACAATGCCAATGCCGATCAACATAATCGTTGCTGTCCGTGCAAAGTCACCGCTTGCGATCGCTTCAAGATCCACATTTTCAGCTGTTTTTCCACCCAATGCTGCCTTGGCATGTTTCAAATCGCTTGCTTGGATCGCAGCCTGCACTTCTGTGTTGATCTGCTTTACAATCGCCATTGCTTCTTTTGAGTATGGGTTCACATCCAGCATAATATTCATTTGCACCGTTTTGCGATCCGAAGACATGTACATATCCATCGCTTGTTTAAATTCCTCGCCCTTCAATACATCTTGAGGAATATAGAACTTTTCCGAAGCTTTGGAATCACTTAGTCCTTGCAAATAGATCTGAGCATCGGCCAAGCCCGTACTCACTTCTTCCAAGCCTTTCGTGCTTGCTGACAAGCCCGATTGCAGCTTCTCCATATTGCTTGTTAACTTGGTCAATCCCGACTGCAACTGCTTTTGACCAGCATTGATATCTGCCAATCCGGTTTGCAAAGCAGGAGGGACGGCGGTCATTTTGTTCGAACCTTCCGCTGCTTTTTGCAATCCATCTTGTAGTTCGGATGAACCATTATGCAGCTGTGTTACACCTTTTTGCAATTTAACGAAACCGCCATTCACAGCGGACAGCGAAGCATTTGCTTCTTTAAAGGATGTCATGGCTTTGCCATACTCCGTCTTCAAGCCGCTCAACTGCTTGGATAGTTCCTTCATCTGCTGCTTGCCTGCTGCGGCTATACCGATTGCCGTTTGCAAGTGCTCATCAGTCGCTGCATCTGGATTCGATTGAACATACATGCCCAAAGTACCTTCGATCTGTTCAAATGCCTGCGCCGCTCCACCAATCGCTTGCTCTAAGCTTGCAAACTGCGTGCTGAAGGAAGATAGTCCTTTCTCCAGCTCCGTGTAGCCTTGATGCAGCTTCGGCATCGAACGGGATAGCAGATCCATCTGTTCCTTAAGCGATGCTAGACCACTGTCCAACTGTTTAGCGCCATCAGCACCTGAATGTATGCCTTTCGACAACTCGTCAATTGCTTTGCCTAAACTGGAAACACCTGTTTTCACTTCATTTGTGCCATCGATAAGCAGCTGCACATTTTGTACGCCCTTCGTGTCTGCTTGACCGATTTCTTTATTTGCAGAGGACAGCCCGTCGTTGATCTCACCAACGCCTTTTGAGGCATCTCCTAAGCCTTTATTCAGTTCCTTTGATTGATCTTTCATATATAACTCATCCATTTTCTTACCAACTGGACGAGTCGTCGTATACACTTCCGCTACACCAGACATCTTGGATATTTGCTCCGCAAGCTCATCCAGCTCTTGTAATGCCTTGGCATTATCCAATGGCTTATCCGATTGAATAAGCAATGTCGTCGGTGAAGAGAATCCTGGTGAGAAATGCTTCTCAATGACCTGAATACCCTGCTTAGAAGCATAGCTGTCATCCACCTCTAGCAAGTCGTTATAGCTCAAAGAATCACTATATTTCATGACAAACGGGATGCATAGTATGGCAATAAACAAAAGCGCTAGAAACGGTCTTGCCACGGATGTCTTCGCCAACACACCCCAAATTCTGCTTTCCCCGTGACCATCGAACTTCTTAACAGGCCAGAATAACTTTTTCCCTAGCGTACCCATAATGACCGGGTTCAACGTCATGAGCACAAGCACGAGTACTGCTACACCTATGGCAACCGCAGAACTTGCTCGATAAATACCGAACTCCGCCAAAATTAATGCCATAAATCCGATAAAGACAGCTAACGCACTGTAAAGTACCGTTTTTCCAGCAGTACGATACGTTGCTTTTACAGCGGCAAGCGTATTTTCCTGTCGGGTAAGCTCTTCTTTGAATCGAGAGAATAATAAAATATTATAATCGGTTCCGATACCAAATAAGATGACGACTAGAAATACTTGTGTAAAGTTAGAGAACGGGTAGTTAAACCACTCTACAAAATGTGCCACGACGCCAAGTGATACGACATAGGAGATTCCTACCGTTACTAACGAAACAACCGGTACGATAGGAGAACGGAATACGATAATAAGTACGACGATAATAAAGATGACCGCAATAAGTTCAGTTTTCTTAATTCCTTCTTCTGTCGACTTTACAAAATCTTCGATAACTAGGCTGTTGCCTGTCAAATACGTATCTACCGCATCCACCTTTTTCAGCAAAGCATCCAACTGCACTGTTGCTTCAGAGATCGTGCCTTGACTATGACTAACAGACAACTGTGTCAAAATGGTCGTCTTATCTTTCGATACGAGCTGACTTTTCGTATGCTCATCATCTAAATGGGTGAGCATATTTTCAATTCCAAGCTGCGTTTGCTTCGATTGGAGTTGTGAAATGACGGATTCGATTTGCTTATGCTGATCACTCGTTAAGGGCTTATCACTTCCACTATGAAATACAGCAATAATCGAATAGCTATCGCCATTGTTCTCATCCATCTGGCGTATCATCTCGTGCGCGATATTGCTTTGCGCACTGTCCGGGATCGATACTTGCCCCTTTTCTCTTACTAATTCCCCGAGATTTGGCATCGTCATTACGATAACCGCGGTAATGATAATCCAAGCGATAATCGAGGCTATTCTCAAATTCTTTATGTTCCTCATTTTCTAGCTCCTATCTTTACAACATTCACAAAATCAAACACGTGTTTACTTTTATACATGAAAAAAGTATACTCATTGTGATAAAAGCATACAATGGTCAATTTTTAATCATTTATTCAATTTTGAATATATTTAATTAATAATGTTTAATTTTAAATAAAACAAGGAGCATACCAAAATGAGGGAAAAAGCAGAGTATAGAAGCGCCATTCGTTCGAGGAACATGATTCGTCGTGCTTTAGTCGAGTTAATGCTGGAAAAAGAGTACCAAAAGATTACGATTAAAGATATTGTGGAGCGAGCTGATATTAGTCGTGGAACCTTTTATGCTCATTACTCGGATGTACATGCTGTTATTGAACAAATTGAAAATGAAATTATGGAAAAGATGATTGAATTTCTCGATGAATTCAAACATACCGATCTCATTCAAAATATGATGCCTTTCTTAGCGAAAGTGTCGCACTTTTTAGATCAAGATATTGAATTTTATCGCATGCTCATTGCGGTCGATGCAGCAAGTACATTTATGTCAAAGATGAAGGCTATTCTGATCGAGAGTTTGCTCAGTTACGAAAGAAAAATGAATACGGTTCAAGAACGTGAAGCGTTTAACCTGCACGTCAACTTTTTCGCAAGCGGCCTCGTTGCGATGTATGAAGACTGGTTCAAAGGTAAGCTTAACGGCTCCCTCGAAGACTTGGCCGCAGCGGTCAGCCGTATTATGGTACAGGGGTTTCAACCTTTCCTATTAAAATAAATACATGCAAAAAGCCAAACGATGTACAGGAGGTTACCTGATGGTCGTTTGGCTTTTTCTAGCTAATGTTATATACAGCAACTTCATACATATTAGAATTAATTACCTGTCAAAATGAGAAAGAATAGTATAGAATACCATCAAACAGCAGACATTCACTTCTTCCCTACCATACTTCTAAGATAGATTCATAATTCCCGCTACTACCTTCCATTTATCTGACTTATGCGCGCGCTTTGAACAAAAAAATAAGGATGGAGAACTTTATACTCTGATAAGGGGGTGATCTTCAAATCTTGAATCCATGACGTATATCGGTGTGTTTCAAGCTGCATCATCAAACCCATTCTAAGGAGGAAAAGTCAAATGAAAAAAGTAAGTTTTGGTCTGATCGCGATTATTATGCTGTTCGTGTTGGCGACAAGCGCATTTGCAGCAACTGCTTCTGCTAATTCGTCAAGAACGGACACGGGGGTTACCACACATACAGGCGGCAATCTCGCACTGGACTATTCCGCTTACGATTCTCGTATTCACGGGTATATGTATGTAAGTGTTTATAAGGTTACAAGTTCTGGTGATGTACTGATCGGTTCAGCTAGCGTTGAAGGTGGACGACCTACCGACAGCGGCATTCGCAGCGGCACTGTTTATTTGGGCAATCAGACGGCTGGTTCTTACAAATACGTCATTTCAATTCCTTCTAACTGGATGGGACCAAGTGTCACTTGGCACACGTATTAGATTAACATGAAAGTGCACTGATACATGTTCGCGCTCGCAGCAGCATCCGCATAACCAAATAACAACGCTCCATTCACCATATATACGAAGGGGATTGTCTCCAACGATAGAAAGCAGCATGAGATAGAGTGACATTCCCCTTCCTTATTTCGGCTTCGGAACAACAACTTTTTCGATTACAGCAGTGGTAAATCTTAATCATTAGCGCCCCACAAGCCCGAATTCCCCCAACACCTAGGCTCTTTCAACTAATTCGAATCAGATCCATAAACGTAACGGTTGCCACAGAGGCTATCCAGTGGAAATTTACTCATTTTAAAATGTAAAGGTCACCAGCGAGCTTATTTGTTAGTGATATCGATATCATTCATTATTAATGCCAAAATAAGCGCGCACACGACCGTTAAAAATGAAATACGTACGAATTCGCGTTAATAACGTCAATAGCAACCGTTAGACGAGCCATTTTTGCGAATTGCAATGCGAAATCCAACATGGCCACTGTCAGCACGCGCTTTCATAGAATTTCATGGGCTTTTATGGAATTCTATCTGCTTTTATGAGCTTCATGGGCTTTTATGCGCTCCCCATCAATTACACATTTGCAAACTGTACCGATCAATGTTATATTATTTGAGGCATCAATGATTGATCTATCAAATATTGAGCGGTCAATGAATATGAACAACTATGAGTGACGTTGAGATATCGTTTCACTGTGAAGTCGTTCGTATGTTCACTCTCTTAGGAGGCTCGAAGGCATGACGCGTAATGATTCCACGGAGAAGCAGATCCTAACTCTGCTTAATGGATTATGCAACCAGATTCATCACAAATTCGAATGTTGTACCGGCATAAGTTCTTCTCGTCTCGAGATTTTGCATGAACTATGTGGAGGAGCCGAGATTAAACAGTCCCATTTACAAAAGCGTATTAACATCGACAATGCCGCCATTACTCGCCATCTAAAGCAGCTTGAAGCTGAGGGCATGGTGACGAGACGCAAAAATCCTGACGATAACCGCGAAACCTTTGTTCGCTTGTCTGATGAAGGACTTGAAAAGATTGAAGGGTACAAAATCGAAAGAGAAAATTTCATACGCCAAATATTGAAAGACTTCGATGATGAAGAGATTCCAGTACTGGCTGATTTTCTCGCACGAATAAAAAATAACATTTAACATCAAGGAGCTGTTAGCTATCATGAACAAATTTCAAACAACAAATGACTTTAACGAAATCACATATGGCCGTCGTTCAGTAAAAGAATATGACCCAGAGGTTAAAATTAGCAAAGAAGAAATGACTGCTATTCTAGAAGGTGCTACGCGAGCTCCTTCCTCAGTGAACATGCAGCCTTGGCGCTTTGTCGTTATCGAAAGTAAGGAAGGTAAGGAGAAGCTTGCACCATTGGCGAAATTCAATCAGACCCAAATACTGACCTCCTCTGCCGTTATCGCTGTATTTGCTGATATGGAAAATGCAACGTACATGGATGAAATATTTAGTACATCCATAGAACTTGGTTATTTGCCAGTAGAAATGAAAGACTTAGTTATGAATATGTATAAGCCATACTATGATACGATTTCTGCGGCGGATTTGCGCGATGTCAACTTTATTGATGGTGGACTTGTATCGATGCAATTGATGCTAGTGGCACGTGCACACGGCTATGATACGAACGCAATTGGCGGTTATGAAAAAGCTCAAATCGCTGAAGCTTTTGACATGGACAAAGAGCGTTTCCAACCAATTATGCTCATCAGCATCGGAAAATCAGCCAAAGAGGGATACCCTTCTTATCGCTTGCCTGTTGAAACCGTAGCGACTTGGAAATAAATATGATGCCATGTGCTGAAACATAGCGCTAGCCATCCAATGTAAGCGATGCTTCAAACCGACTCATGCCTTTAGGCCAGGGTCGGTTTTCTTTCATTTTATTCATACAAAACAAAACACAGCCTACACAGGCTGTGCTCTACTTCTTATGTGGACATACAAATAAATTCGACAAACGTCTCCTGAGTTTAAATAGCCAGCGTTTGAATAATTACTTTACGTATTTTAAAGATACGATATGATTAATCCCGATTTTTGCAGCTCTCTTTGCAGGTAAAGACTTGCGCTTATATTCTTGAAAACCTAGCTTGTGATATAGGTTCATAGCGGGTGTATTCGTATCTGCTACCTCTTCAATGAAAAATTGTTCAAAGGGGGCATAGTCAAGCATATGACGGACGATCGCGCTCGCTGCTCCCTGCCCTCTGCATTCTGGAGCCGTTCCAACAAACTCGATGGAACCATACACCGCATCAGCATCATCCTTCGCAGCTTTGGTTGCTTCAAATTCCTTTTTCAAAACGAATCCGGCGACTGTTCCCTTTAATAACCCCAAGTGCTTCCGCAGCTCTGTAGAATTAAGCTTTACCGAAGATACCGTACCGTCCGTACATGCGGCCATAGCCGCGATGGTGCCTTCATCGGTTATCGCAACATAAAATTGATTCAACACGAACATATGGGCAAAAGCTCTTGCAATTGCTTCATTGTCCTTGGAAAAATAGCCAAGCCATTGTGAGAATCCCTCTGCAAAAATGCGAGACATTTGCGCCCTTGGATTAAACTTCAATTGATCCGCTCTAATCACGGTAAACATATCCACTTATTCCCCTTCCTTATACAGAAATGAATTGAGCGCAGCAGGAGACGGCATCTGAAAATTGTGCTGCAGCATCATTTTCATAGCAGCTAGCCCATGAATCGTCGAGTAGAACAATACAACCATTTCATGCGGATTTCCAGAACGAAACTGCCCCTGTTCCTGACCCCTTGTAATAAGTTTCGCTGTTGCACGGAACAACTGCTCACTAACCCGCGTTACCTCGACATGGTTAACAGCTGCTCCCCCTCCCGTCAAAAACGACTGCTGCATAAGGATGAGTAAATTGGCAAACTGTTCGCCTGTCCTCATATCGTTGTATATTTCATGCACAAACTGATCCAATGCTTGCTTAGGTGAAACCTCATTTGACTCGAAATACTCCATTTGTTGAATCATGCCTGCAAGCGCAAAATCCACCAATTCGTTAAACAATTGCTCCTTCGACTTGTAATGCCGATACAATAGTCCGATGCTAATCTCAGCTGCATCCGCAATATCCTGCACATTGGTAGAGCCAAATCCTTTTTGTACGAACAACTGCATGGCAGCTGTTTGTATTTTCTCTTTTGTAGCGCTTCGCATTTGTTCATATTGTTCTTTTGTGCGTGGCATCGTACAACCTCTTTTTTTGAGTGAGTTTTTACTCATTATAAAAAGTTCTGCTGCAAAAATCAATCGAAAAGATCAATATGGGCTTTCAGCGTACAAAGAAAATAGTTTCATACAAACCTCCACATGGTACAATCTGTAAACATTTGATAGTATGTTGTTTGTTCGCAATTATAAATAAAAGGGGCGTAAACGATGAATAAACCGATGTTCAAAAGATTGTCCTTATCGCTAGCACTTATTCTCTCTCTTGGAATGTTTGGCACTACAGCAGAAACTAGCTTAGCAAAGCCCGCTTCTGCTTCCGAACAAGTTGAAGCACAAACGGTAGAAGTTAAGTCTAAGTCTGGGAAGAAATCAAAGAAGTCCAAGCCTAAGTCTGGTTCCTCAAGCAAATCAAAAAAACCGAAATCAAAATCAAAAAAAGTGAAGCCAAAACAAGAACAAGAAACGGTATACTACAAGAACTGTACAGCCGCACGAAATGCCGGTGCCGCCCCACTATACGAAGGTGATCCAGGCTATCGCATCAAACTTGATCGAGATAAAGATGGAGTAGCTTGTGAATAAGTAGTCATTTAATAAAAGAGCCACAGGATGATAAGAGGCAGATAGTCCACTCTGCACCTGTGGCTATTCACATTACGATGTTAGTTGAATTCGACACCTAATCAAAAAGGAAGTAACAACGTTACGATTTCACACCCACTCTGGCCTTTCGTTCAGGGTTATTTGTAGTTTCATCTCTTTCATACCTTTCATCCCAGATTAGGAATAGACTCGTGAACAAAAATTATGGACTGCTCTATTATTGTATTTATGGATGTACGAACTCAATCCAATGATTGATATACTTACAAACATTCCGCATTGAAGGAGTGGTTAACAATGGATATGGTTCGTTACAAAATAAGAGAAGTGTCGGATAGCGACAAAATTAAAGCCTTCCTGAGTAAAGCGCGAATCGGACATCTCGGTATGGTCGATGGTCAGCTGCCCTATGTTGTTCCGCTTAATTTTGTTTGGGCAAATGAGAAGCTTTATTTTCATGGAGCGACAGGTGGGAGACGCAATCAAGTCATGAGTAGGAATGAAGAGGTCTGTTTTACGGTTTGTGAAGAATATGGCACCATTACTGATCCAGTGCCTGCTAAGACAGACACTGCCTATATGAGTGTTATGATTTTCGGGAAAGCTGAACCTGTTGATGAACTGGATGAAGCTACCTTTATGCTGCAGGAAATGCTCCACAAATATGTGCCTGGTTATTACAACCGACCGTTGTCGAAGCAGCATGTTGATAAGTATAGGTCCGCCATATTCCATGGTCCTGTTCAGGTATACCGAATTAACCCCTACCATATAACGGCGAAAGAAAATCCGATCGAAGAGGGAAAAATGTTCGCTCAACAGAACAAGTAAGCGAAAGCATATGAATACAGCCTCCTATTCACTGCTGCATGACCAAGATCTGAAATCACCTTAGATAACTGCAAAAGAAAAAACGGAGATGCTTGAATTATCGAAGCATCTCCGCCAGACGGTATACACCTGTTTCAATCTCGGACTCATTTACTTTGGCAAAGCCCAACACCCACCCTTTACGACTGCTCTCCAAACAATAATGACGCAGCGGATATATACGTATTCCCTGTTCTAGTGCTTGATCCGTGGTAGCTTCTTCATCATACGAGCTTTCCGCTTCAAGAAACATATGTAATCCCGTTTCTACACCACTTAGTTTAAAACGTTCTCCGAGTCCACTTGAGCTAATAGCTTTCGTCATCGCTTCGTGTCTGCGGCGATATACATTTCTGACTCTTCTCATATGTCGCATGAAATACCCATGCTCCATAAAGTGAGTAAGCGTCAATTGTTCCATAATAGGAAGATGCCGATAGGTTAGTTCATGAATGTGAGCAATCTGCCGTATCGCATTTCTCGGTCCAATGATTGCCGATATTCGTATACCGGGAGCAATCATTTTTGAAAAGCTCATCATATACAGCGTGTTCTGTGGTTGCTGGCTGAACAACGTAGGTAATGGGTCACCGCGATATCGAAATTCGCTATCGTAATCGTCTTCCACAATCCAAAATTGCTGTTGAGCTGCCATATGCAGCAATTGCTGCCTGCGTGGTTCCGACATAATCACCCCAACTGCACACTGATGTGCAGGCGTAACATAGACAAGTTTGGATTGCGGATGAATGCCCTCTACCTGTAATCCGCATTCGTCTACAGGGACAGGAATTACATTCATCCGCCGATATTTCATTGCCATCCACGCGGCCGGGAAGCCGGGATCCTCTACGGTTACCGTATCTCCTTCGTTCAATAGTGCTTGAGCGATCAAATCAAGGCTATGTTGTGCCCCCGAAGTTAACATAATTTGATCGATATGCACGTGTACGCCTCGTTCCAGTGACAGATAACGTTGAATCTGCTCGCGCAGCGGAACAAAACCATAGGCGTTACCGTAAGCCCAAGTAGCTAACTCCGTTTCTTTAGAGGCTTGCAAAAAGGAGTTTCTCCAATTTTTTTGAAATGGTTGATCCAAGTAAGGCTCGTGTGGGCAGAAATCAATCTCAACATTTCGATATTCCTTACCTCTAAACCAGCAATGCAATTGGCTAACCGCATCGTTTAATAAAGGTAATTCGGGGGTGATAGGCCCTTGTAGTGCTGCATCCTCTGTATAAGCTGTGCTACAGGTCCAATCACTTACCCTTGTCCCACCGCGTCCGGAAGTAACCGTGTAGCCACGACTAAATAATTCCTCATAAACAATTTGTATCGTTGAGCGGGAGACGCCTATCAATGGTGCTAGCTCACGAGAAGGTAGAAGCAATTCTCCTGGCGGCCATTTACCAGTTGTAATATTATGAATAGCTTGGTCAAGCAGCTGCTGCCATATTGGGCGTTTGTCATCACGCTTAATTTGTAGCATCCATTTCACCTCTAGTTGAGTTCGGTTTGACATATGGACTGCATCCATTGCTTCTTACTATTTTACTACTTTGACCACTTCTCCTGCGTCTATATTGTGTTGACCGGACACAACTAGCTGTTCTCCCGTGTTTATCCCGCTAAGTACTTCTTGATAAGGTCCCTTCACACGACCTAATTGTACTTCCCGCTTCTCCGCCTTATTACCATTTAGTACGAATACAAATGATGCACGTCCTTCCCTTACTATACTTAAGGACGGAACTGCCGCAACCGTTTCCTCCTCTGGTGTTGTTAATTGAACATGTACTCTTGATAAAGGTTTTAACGCATAATCCGTGTTGGACGCTTCCAACTCCAACGTATACAATCTCGTCGCAGCGTCGGGTACATCCGACAGATGAACGACCTTAGCAGTACGCGCCGTGCCAGTGCCACTGGAATCACGAAATGTTAAACTTTTTTTGCTCCCTACCAGCTTTGCAGCGGATTCCGTTACATGTGCTTTTATTTTCACGGTTTCCGTCATCTGCACGGCTCCCAGTATACTTCCTGCTTGAATATTTGTCCCTTCTGTAAGCTTGATGTCCGTCAATATACCGTTAGCTGGAGATACGATATGCCCATCATTCCAAGTCTGCTCCGTTTGTTCAAGCTCAAGCTTGGACGTTGCCACTTCGGCCTCCTTAAGAGCCACTGTTTTTTGCCTATCCAGCGCTTCCAGCTTCGTGATAGATGCCTGCAACTCCAGCTTATTACCTTCTATTTCTGTCTCAGAAGCACCCTCTCGAATTTGCTGTTTCAATGCTTCTTTAAGCTTATTGACAGAAGTCGTTAATTGGAGTCGGCTGTCGTCTATACTATCTTTCGTCGTAGATAGTGACAGCTCGGCACTCTTAAGAGCTAGCTTCGCCTTTTCCTTCGCAATCTTAGCATCACGGCTTTCTAGCTTGGCAATGACTTCACCTGCCTGAACCACTTCTCCAGTCTTCTTTAATAGCTTTACAAGAGCTCCACCTGCCTCGACCCTCACTTCAACTTGAGTAACGGCGTGAACTTCTGCTATTTGCTCCCTTGGATCACCCATACTATGTTTACCGACAGCTACAACCTTAACCTGCTGCGGTTCATTCTGTTTAACGGACGTAGTTGCTGACGTTGCAGCAGGCGTTGGTGATGTTGAGCAGCCTGTCACATAAGCGGTACAAAGTAAAAGAACGCAAACTTTCAATATTAAACGTTTTGGTGCAGCGCTGCGTATAACCTTCATCTTCATATTGTCATATCCCCCATCTACAAATAATTAGCTAACTTCGTGTCCAGATCCAGAAGGTACATTCCGTTTGAACAATCGGCTCATCCACACTTTGAACGATTCGATCATTTCATACACGATTGGCACAACGACAAGCGTAAGTATCGTAGAAGTAATTAATCCGCCGATGACGACAACGGCCAGCCCCTTCGATATTAATGTGCCGTTCGATATGCCAAGAGCTAACGGAACCATTGCAGCTATCGTCGCCCCTGCTGTCATAATAATGGGACGCAGTCGAACTTTACCGGATTCGATAAGAGCATGCCGAACGAGATACCCTTCCTCCCGCAATTGCTGCGTACGATCAAGCAGAACGATTGCATTCGTCACCACGATTCCAATTAGCATCAGGAAGCCAATTAATGAAGTAATATTAATAGATTCATTTGTGACCCACAGCCCTAGCAACCCGCCGATAACCGCTAAAGGCAGAGAGAATAAAATAGCAAAAGGAGTACCTGCATTTCCGAAGCACAGCACCATAATAAGATAAACGATTGCTACTGCGGCTCCCATTGCAGCATACATTTGATTGAAGCCCTTCGTCATGTCCAGGCTCACACCGCGAACCGTTGTCGTTACTCCTGCTGGAAGCTCGATTTGATTGAGCGCGTCTGTTATTTGCGCACTTATGGAACCTTTGTCTACAGAGTCAATCTTAGCTGTCAACTGCACCATCAGCTTCTGGCTTTCCCGCTGAAGCGCGACTGGTGCTGTGACTTGCTGTAGGTCCGCCACTTCGTTCAAATATACAGTGGTTCCATCAGCTGCCTTCATCGGCATTTTTCCGAGCTGCTCCAATGAATTTTTGTCTTTAGGAGCAAGTTCAACTGCTGATCGATAAACCGTGTTATCCAGACGAACATTGCCAAGTTCATAGGTAGCAAGCCATTGCCCGACATACCTATGAACAGTTGATACTTCCAAGCCAAATCGTTTCGCTTTGGCCGGATTCACGGTAATCTGAACTTCTGTCTTCGCATCTCCCAAGCTATCTTTAATTTTCTTCAACGTAGGGAATTCCTTCATCTTCGTCTTAATAATCGCGGAGGCCTGTTCCAGCAACTGCTGATCCTCTGCATAGATTACATAGGTAAAATCCGTGGAGGACTCCCCACTGCCTTCTTTTAAAGAGCCTGGCAATACTTCAGATCCTTTAGGTAGCTGGCTGGCAATAAGCTGCGTATATTGCTCCATCACAGCTTTAGGATCGGCGTCCTCATTTACCTCTGTAATGACCTCTAGCGCAAACGGAACACGATCTTCACTTTCCCTATATCCAACTAGCGCTTCCACAAATGTAAATAGCGGTTGCCCTTTATCGTCTTTCGCTTCATGCAGCAGCGTTTCAATTTGCTGTGCCTGCAAATTTGTGCTGTCAAACGGGGTTTCTGTTGGTAATTTGATCGTAAAGTTCATTTGCCGCTCGACTGCACTTTCAGGCAGGAAATCTTTAGGGAGATTAGGAATGGTAAACATTACAGTTAAAATGAGTAACACCCCTGAAAACAGCAATGTTTTTATTCGATGAGTCAAGCTCCAAACGAGCACTCGTTCATACCAATCAACTATTTTCCCTCCTTCATGCTCCTTCACGCTCGTCGCCTTCGTGCTGCGAAGTACCATCATCTTCGCCATCATCGGAATAATCGTTAAGGAGACGAGTAAGGAAGCAAGCAGCGCACAAGATACTGTAATCGCAAACGGACGGAATAACCCACCAATCATACCACTAACAAAGGCAATGGGAAGAAATACGCCTACCGTAACAAAAGTCGAAGAGCTGATTGCCATCGCTACCTGCTTAACGGCTAACAATATAACTGATTCATTCCGCTGCTGTGCCTTTTCCAAATTGGCATAGATGCTCTCGATCACGACGATACTGTCATCCACGATCCTTCCAACGGCAATGAACATGCCTCCGAGCGACATAATGTTAAGGGTGACGTTCATGCTGTGCATCATAATAAAGGTTAATAGAATGGAGAGCGGTATCGATACGATCACGATTAAGGTCATCCTCATATTCCGTAAGAAAAACAAGATCATAAGGGAGGCAAGGATGATGCCCAGCATACCTTCTTTCATCAGACCGTTAATAGATGCTCTTACTTCGTCAGCGCTGTCATAAATTTTGCTGAAGGACACTTCTGGGTAAAGTCCTTCCCAGCTGCGGATTAGCTCATTGGCATCATTGGAGAAATCAACGGCATTCGTGGCAGCCGACTTATACAGATGAACGCCTACAGCGGGCTTTCCATCCATACGGGCGATAAAATTAGCCTCATTGACAGCTTGAATCGTCGAAATTTCTTTTAACAATAGGGTAGCACCCGTTGGAGACGTAATTTCCAAGTTCTCTAAGGAAAACAGACTATTCATCTCGCCCTGAACACGAGCCATTTGCGTATTTCCATTAAACTCAACGATTCCAGCTGTACCGTTCGTCAGCGCCGATTGTACGGCATCGGTCACCAAATCCGGTGTCATGCCGTAGGCTGACAATGCAGCCGCATCCAACTGAATATCAAGAGACGTCCGGCGAGCGCCAATCATATCGATGTGATCGATCCCGTTAATCGACTCGAAGCCGGACTTGAGCTGCTTCTCAACTAGTTGGTCCAATTGGCCTTGTGACATAGCCCCCTTGGTGTGAATCGCTAAGTAATAAGCAGGTATGGATGCAAAACCTAACGTAGATACTTTTGGTCTGCCTGCTCCATTTGGCAATTGCACATCTTGGACTAGACTTTCTAGATCTTGCTTCATCTTGTCGATCTGAACTTTCTCATCAAATTGAAGCGTAATCAGGGAACTGCCATCATTAGACGTAGAACTTACCATCGTCAGTCCTTCAACATTCGCTACTTTGTCCTCAACCGGCTTCGTAACCAGACTCATTACATCTTGTGGTGAAGCTTGATAAGGAGTTGTAATCATAATGATGGGTATTGAGATATTGGGCATATTCTCTACCTTCAACGACGTTCCCGAAAAAGCCCCTGCTCCTACTACAATGGCGGTTATTATAATCATAGCTGCAATTTTGTTCATCGAAAATTGAATAAGTGATTTCAAACATTAACCCTCCTACCCTATCATCTTTATAAGCTCTACCTATGTATTGGACTTTTCTTCCTGCTAGCTTGAAGTCAGTCTACTACACGATTATGAACATAATATGACGTCATCACAGATTGAACGGTATTTTTACGATAAAAACAAAAAGAGCCAACGGCTAAGGATTGCACTCCTTCATCCATCGACTCTGTTGTCCCCTCATGAAATGACATGTGGCATTGTAACGATTACCGTTATTCCTGCGTCTGGGTTGCTCTGTAGGACAACGGTTCCCCCATGCAAAGAAACAATCTTTTTAACTATAGCTAACCCTAAGCCACTGCCAGACTTACTCTTCGTATGGGACTTATCCACTTTGTAAAATCGCTCAAATACTTTAACTTGCTCTCCCTCGGGAATACCAATCCCTGTATCTGTAATCCGCACCTCAATGGAGCCTATATTTTTGACAATCGTTATTCGAATCTGACCGCCTGCAGGGGTAAACTTGATGCTATTGCTAATCAAATTCATCCACACTTGATTCAACTGGTCTTCATCTGCCTTAATCTTGGTGCGAGATAGATTCATGTCCCATTCTATTGATTTGTCCGACCATAGAGGCTCACTCGCCACAACCACTTGGCGCAGCTGCTCATCCAAATCATACATGCGCGGAGAAAAAGGATGATGATGCGATTCCAATGAAGCTAGCTTTAGCAAGTTTTCGGTGAGACGCGAGACGCGCTCGCTCTCCTGCTGGATAATCGAGAGATAGCGAATTCTATCCTCTTCGGATAAAGAATTATGTCGAAGAGCTCTTGAAAACCCAGAAATGGAAGTAAGCGGGGATTGAATCTCGTGAGACACGTTAGAAACAAAAGTTTGTCTCATCCCTTCAAGCTGCTGCATCTGGCTCGCCATATAATTAAAGCTTCTTGCCAACTGTCCGAGCTCATCCTTTCTGCTGCTCCACTCCAGATTAATGTCGAACTCACCTCTAGCCAACTGCTCGGTAGCCGCCTTCATGCCGCGTATTGGTCTCACTAAATACTTCGCGCCGATAAGAATGATCACACAACCTACCAATAAATTCACAACCAGTGCAAAAATAAGCAGCTTGGTCGTAATTGCGGACATTGAACCTTCGGACGCTTGTATAAACAGCGCATAACGGCTGCCCGCTTCTTCGTAAGGTAGTCCAATAACAAGCTCTGATGGAGAAACATCACGTCCCCTGTACGTTTCACCATTTAATACAAACCGAACAACTTGATCGGAAATAATAAATAGATCAGACGCACCTTCACCATTTATCACTTTCATTACTCTGCTGCTATCGTATAACATAACATCGTATTTTTTAGCATATCCTTTCTGCTCTAGCAGAACGTCGGCTTGCTCAATTCCATTACTACGAATGCCCTGCTCAAGAATAGCAACATCACGGGCCAATTCTTCCTGAAGATTAGCGATAAATTGATCCCCGTAAGACTTAACAACAAACTGTGACAACAAGAAAGAACTTATCAAACCAACCGATACAGCTGCTACATAGGTGAGTACCACCCGAATATATAGAGATTTGATCATATTTTCTGTTCCTCTAGCTTATAGCCTAGACCACGCTTAGTCTCGATTGTGAAAGCGCAGTCCAATCCAGCGAATCGATCTCTTAACCGTTTAATATGAACATCTACTGTACGGTCGTCTCCTTCAAAATAGGTTCCCCATACTTGCTCGATAAGATCATTTCGAGTAAATATTTTACCCGGATAGCTGGCCAGCTTATATAGGAGATCGAATTCTCGTAACGGGAGCGACAACTGTATACTGCCTATAACTGCTTCATATCTATTTTTGTCCAGCAGCATTTTGCCTACTTGCACCCTCATAGAGGATTGAATATGATATCTCTTCAAATGAAGCTTCACTCTCGCTACCAGCTCAAGCGGGTCAAATGGCTTGACGAGATAATCGTCCGCACCAAGATTAAAGCTTTTAATTTTATGCTCGGTTTCTCCCTTAGCCGTCACCATCAGAATGGGCATCTCATGAAATTCGTCCCTTAAGAAGCCGCACAAATCCCACCCATCCATTTGCGGCATCATAATATCTACGATCACTAAGTCTATTTTTTGATCATTTAATCTTTCAATCGCCTCAACGCCATTATATGCATGAATAACCTTAAAGCCGTCCCTATGTAAATAAAAGCGAATAAGCTCTAAAATATCTGGATCATCATCTACAATTAAAATGTTAGCCATCGATACATCCCCCTGTAACCTAGTTACCGCTAGAGTCATTTAACTAACTTACATCTATTATATAGATATATACCATATATTGTATGATTGGTATACTGCCATTTAGCAGCACAACATTAAGATGAATTGGCGTCGACCCCAAGCAGTTCCAAAGCTAATCTAACGTGAGATTGTTCGCGATTCTCCGTCAAATAACAGGCGTAGCCCTTTAAAATGGGTAACTCGACAGACAGTGGGATTTGATACAGCTTGTTCGACTGGAGAAACGGATCAGCTATCGATCTTGGTAAAAAGCCAAACACCGACTGGTTTAACAGCATCGTAAGCATTGTGGATGAATGATCAGTTTGAAGCGCTGGAATAAACCCCGGCTCAACAAGAGAAACAAACCATTCCGTGAAAGGATTGCCCCAATCAATATGACAATAGGTCTGCGCGGAAAAATCAACTTCCGAGCATTCGAACGCTTCATTAGCAGATACAAGAATGATTTCGTCTTCGAACAGCAGCCGTTTCGAAATGCTTGGATGATTGGGTGGGTCCACCTTGATTGCGAGACTGACGGTCCCATCCAACAGCAAATCACGAATCATATAGCCTGGATCGATATAGCTCAAAAATTTTACAGCAACATGTGGATGTTTATTTCTAAACTCAAGGATGCGATTCAAATATCGATAATGCCATACGGCACCTGGGCCGCTCATCACGATATGTTCCCGATATTGTTCGGATAGGGATATTTTGCTCTCCTCAATAAGCTGAAGCATCCGTTCAGCGTAAGGTAAGAAAGCGACCCCTGATCGTGTCAGACTAACGGTTCGATTATCCCGATCAAACAACCGCTTGCCAACATTTTGCTCCAACGCCCTAATTCTAGCGGTGACAGCCGATTGGGAAATATGCAGATGTTTAGCGGCAGTAGTAAAATTGAGAGTTTGGCATACCGCTATAAAGGCTTCCAAATGAGACTGATCCATTCGTATCCCCTCGATTCGATTTATTTATTACTGCAATACTTAAGATTCGTTATACAAATTATTCTAGGTCAACTATACTTCTAGTACAAGATCGTTAAGCAAAGACAACTTGGTTATCGGAGGAGATCAATCATGAAGGATGAGATGCTGCTTATTGAACTTACAAACAAGATTGACGATTATATGGAGGAAGAGCTTGCTGACCTTCTCGTACAAGTGGTAGAAAACGGCGCTTCAATCGGCTTCTTGCCACCGCTCTCGTTTGCTGAGGCTCGGAATTATTGGGCTAACATTTTAGCTCCAGACGTAAGGTTATGGATTGCTGTGTGGAGTGGACGTGTAGTAGGTACGGTGCAGCTCCATCTGTGCGGCAAGCCAAACGGGAACCATCGCGCCGAAATTGCTAAATTGATGACAAGCCCACAACATAGAAGATTAGGAGTTGGGCGTGCCCTTATGCGTACGGCGGAAGAAGCAGCATGGAGCGATGGCCGCACGCTGCTCGTGCTCGATACACGGGAAGGAGATCCATCCAATCTGTTGTATCGTTCTATCGGCTATCAACAAGCCGGAATTATTCCGTCCTTTGCGAGATCAGCTAGCGGAAATCTCGATGCGACGGTTCTATACTACAAGCTGCTTGAACAGAACGTCTAAGAAAGCAAACAAAACAGCCCATAGTCACACTATAGTGGACATGAATCAAGTTTCCACTTGTGTGAATGGGCTGTTTATTTTTCATAGAATATTGCGATGACCAATCTAGTTTAATGTGCTCTCCAGCCCAGAATTCCTAATCATACAGGAGTCAACGATGAAACCAAATCAATGAAATACAACTGACTTCGTGAGGCATAAGCAGCTAGTAAAGGTGAATCGCCTAGCGCACTTCAAAATGTTCAAACATATCATATCGCGTATGCATATTAGCCCTAATGTATAGGGGGAACGAGAAGATGGGTAATTCCGTAACAAAATCCACGAGTACTAGAAATGCGATCTTTCTTGCGGCCATGAGCTATCAGGCCTATCAGTTGTTTTTCACTAATAAAGTAAGCTTGCCAAAAGGCTATAAGCTTCGCTCCATCATTCGCGTACTGGCCAATGTAGAAAATCCGAAAGAGGAGATATTCGGCTTTATAGCAGAATCCAAACAAAAAATTATTGTTGCCTTTCGAGGCTATGCAGACTACCCCTCAGAACTTCTTGCTGGATATGATGCGCTTCAAATTCCTTATCCTTATGTCCAAAAAGCAGGTCACACACATCGAGGATTAACTTGCATGTATCAATCTACGAGAGACAAAATCATCCGCGAGTTAAACAAGCTCCCTGCAACCAAAAAACTATATATTGCTGGTCATAACTACGGAGGAGTCGTTGCCACACTTGCCGCGCTGGATATCGCAGTGAATACGAAGTTTAAGCGTCCCATCGTCTACACGTACGGCAGCCTGCGAACCGGAGACCCTATTTTTGCAGCACGATTTAATAAAGTGGTAAATAACAGCGTGCGCGTCGTCAACGTCCATGACGCCAATGCTACTTTTCCAGCCACGTTTTACCCGCCGCCGTTTACGAAGAACGGGTTGAAATACCAGCATGTGAAAAATAAATACCCGCTCTCCTTCCAACTCAACAGTACATCTCGAAATGATGGAATTGGCTGTTATTTTAAATATGTAAGTAAAAGGGACCCTGCTTATGCCAAAGCACTCTGCCAGACGAATCCGGGCTTTTGCCCCAATACAAGCATGTGTGTGCCGCTACTAAAAACTTGTTAATTCTACAGCCTAGTGTAAGAGAAAGGAGTCAACGATGGGGACCTATGGAGTGAATCATGATTCTACGAACAAAACAGCTATTTTTCTCGCAGCTATGACCTACCAGACGTATGTACTTATTCAAGCGAAAAAGATATTTCTACCGAAAGGCTATAAACTGCGCTATGTCATTCAAGCTCTTGGTGGAGTTGAAAAACCAATAAAAGAAGTGTTCGGGTATATTGCGGAATCGAAACATAGTATCGTTATGGCTTTTAGAGGAACGGGTTCGTTTGAAGATAATGAATCGGACCAAGATATTTTTCAAGTTCCCTATCCATATGTTCAAAATAGTGGAAAGACTCATCGAGGATTTACGTGCATTTATAGCTCCGCAAGAAACAATATCATTCGTGAGCTAAAGAAATTGTCTCCGACCAAACGACTGTATGTTGCTGGCCACAGCCTAGGAGGGGCATTAGCTGTGTTAGCAGGTTTAGATATTGCCGTAAATACGAAGTTCCGTAAGCCTATCGTATATACGTACGGCTCCCCTCGTGTTGGAAACCCCACCTTTGCCGCCAAATATGATCGAGTCGTAAAGAACAGTATACGTGTGTTCAATGTCCATGACATTATTCCCTATATACCAGATAAAGTGTACCCTCCTCCCTTTACCAAAGAAGGGCTCTACTATAAGCATGTAAACAGAAAGTATCCTGTATCCTTTCAATTGAACAGTGTAGCAGGACTTAACCATAGCATTGTCTGTTATTTTAATACCCTTAGCAAAAAGAACCCTGCTTACACGAAAGCCATCTGCCAACTCAATCCGGGTTTTTGCCCGGCTACAGGGGTATGTGTTCCTTTTCTAGGCGGATGTGGATCAACCATAACTAAAGGACAGTTGTATTGTGTAGGCTGTTAGTCGGTTATTCTATGCTTGCGAAACGAACTATTAAGCGGAGTTTCATTGTATATAAATAATACAAACCCTTTGGTGCTCCAAAGGGTTTTGTCATCTGCTATTACTTCCGTAAAAGTCCGCTGTCTTTGAAATTAACTTTTCGTAGACGCTCCACTTGACAACATTGTTATTCAGACTTGTATGATCAGATCGCAAGCCAAGCTTCGTTTGTATAATGATGAAATGTGAGAGGATGGATGTGCAATGACGATGATCAGCATGAAGAACCAATCGACAACGAATATGCTTCGCTTTAGAGTGCCTGGAGAGTTCGAGCTGCATCCAATTCTCGAACATCGAGACCACTGTTATATTCCCACGAGATTTTGGCCCTGAAATTATGATTGATGATACTGGTTGTCGCAAACTCGTCGATTTTGATTTTGATATGTACGGCCTTATGGACAAATATGCTCGACCTGCCAGACTGTTAGAAGCCTTCGACCGCGAGCATGCCAGGCTGCTTGGCATTGAGGAGACGGTGTTCACCCGTTTGATCGGTGAAGGTGGAAACCGTGAATTCAATGGACAAGGCGTCATGATGAGCATCGAGAATACCGAGGTTTGTAAACGCAATCGAGGCATGACTCGTGATGAAGTCGAGGCGGAATTTAAACGTATTTTCAATGTAAAACAAGTCATTTGGCTGCCCCTCCCCACTTTCGATGACGAGCATATTATGACTGGTCCTGTACCAGGTCCTGATGATTCTACACTCGCCTATCGCTCAGCTTCAGCCAACGGTCATATCGATGAGATGTGTCGCTTTGTCGATGAGAGGACGATCGTACTAGCTGAAATTACCGAAGAAGAAGCTGCCCAACATAAACTTGCAGCTATAAACAAATCAAGACTGGATCAAGCCTACGATGTTCTACGAAATTGCCTTGATACTAACGGCGAGCCATTTCGCATCATTCGTATTCCGATGCCTGATCCTATCTATGTTAAGGTTAAGCAAGGAGAACCTTTACACCAATCTTGGCACGGATTAAAAGACTATCTTGGTTTAACAAATTTATACGATGGCACCCCTATTCCGAGTGGCGATATGACGATGCTACCTGCCTTAAGCTATTGTAACTTTCTTATCTTGAATGGCATTGTAATCGGGCAAAAATATTGGGAGGAAGGGCTGCCAGAACGCATAAAAAAGAAAGATGAAGAAGCAGAACGTGTCCTTAATGAGTTATTTCCAGATAAGCAGGTTGTGCTGCTAGATACGATGGCACTTAATTTATTTGGTGGCGGGGTCCATTGCCATACTCGCAATGTGCCTGCTGCGTTACATGAGTAGCATGTTGTAGCATGTTCTGCTAGATGAAGGAATGAATAACAACCTCATGAAGTGCATCTGCTCGTTGATGACTATTGATCAAAACAACTTCATATCAAAGCAAAAAGACGTTCAAGCCAAGCCTGAACGTCTTTTTATATTAAAACCAGTAGTTGAAATCAATTTCCAAGTATTTTTGCATAGTTTCATGCCTATAGCTCTAAAAATCTGATAATTCTATGTCTTTTTCATTTAAATAAACCAAATTTAACTATTCTTTAGCTAAATGAAAAAGGAAACTACCAATTATTATGGAATAGATAGACTTCATTTATTTTCATGAAGGAGGTGATGCGAGCTCGAACATTGGTGGCGGTATTTGTCTCCGTATTATCAAAAATCATGTATTTTGAAAGGAGTACATCAAAATGAAGCCGAAAAAACCATTCATGCTTATGCTCTGTTCTGCTTTATTGTTGCAAACGCTAGTGTTCTCTGCCATTTCCTCTGCTCAACCAACGACTCCTCCATCGGTAACAGATGCTGTAGATGGACAGCATGCACATGAACAGAACATCGACACATTTGCTGCTGCCCAACGAGCATTTCCACAGCATGTTACTTATTCCAACGGCATTATTAAACCAAGCGTTTCTCAATCCAAATTAGATCAAGAGGTTCGCAGACTATATAATGAATGGAAAGCAAAGTACGTAAAAGCCCACCCGTATAAAAGCGGCCGTTATTTTGTCCACTACAATCAAAACGGCGAATCAACGAAAGATCCGCTTGACGCTGTTACCGTATCTGAAGCTCACGGTTATGGCATGATAGCAACCGCCTATCTGGCAGGTCATGATGCTGACGCCAAAAAAATATTTGATGGCATGTACCGTTTTTATCGTGACCACCCAAGTACGATTCACCCCGACTTGATGGCTTGGCAGCAGGTTGATCGCAATGGAGCTATTATTACGAATCCGAAAAATGGCGGCAGTTCCGCTACAGACGGAGATATGGACATTGCTTACGCACTGCTGCTCGCCGAGAAGCAGTGGGGCAATAACACAGGTATTAATTATGGAGCACAAGCGAAGAAAATCATTAATGCCATTATGCTCAAAGATGTGAACCACACCTATTATCACCTAAAACTCGGTAACTGGGTGCAAGATTCAGATCCTAAATACGGCCCTGGAACACGCACCTCAGACTTTATGCTTCACCATTTAAAAGTATTCCAAACGGTTACAGGCGACTCGCGCTGGAATCAAGTCATTACGACAACCCATGCAGCTAGAGAAAATTTATACTATGGATATGCTGCCAAAACCGGACTCCTGCCTGATTTCGGCACTCGTAATGGACAATACTATGAGCCTGTTAAACCGATAGCAGGTAAACCTTACCTAGAAAATATAGTAGGAGATGGAATCTATTACTATAACGCTGCACGCATTCCATGGAGAATTGCTACCGACGTCATTCTAACAGGGGATACACGTTCCAAGTTCCATTTGACCACACTTAACAATTGGATTCGCACAGAAGCTAAAAATAACCCGGCTAACATTCATGGTGGCGGTTTTTATCTAGACGGCACGAAATATATGAACAGTGGGACCTATTATGATCTGACCTTCACCGCACCATTTGCGGTCAGCGCTATGACCGATAATAATACGGCCAATAAAGAATGGCTTGATAAACTGTGGACCAATATTACTGCACAGCCTACGAACCAAGCATCTTACTTCGGCAACACTATTCGCTTGCTTAGCGTAATCGTCGTGTCTGGCAACTGGTGGTCACCAAATTAATTATTAGCTACTTCCAACAGGCATCCCTATAAAAAATGACGTTCAAGCTTCTCAGCCTGAGCGTCATTTTTTTTGGAATTTCATCCTATCTAATCTGATATACCGTTTCCAGATATCATTAATATTCTAATCGACTATTCCAGCCCATGCTCTTCTCTAATCTGGTACAAGCCTTGAAGAAGTACTTCAGCAGGATCTCGGTTTAGCAGAAGATGCATAAGCAGCAAGTCAATTTTGAAAGCACACACATTATTTCCATCTGCTATAGACGGGAATCCTGTCTCAAACACTGGACCGTGCTCCTCATGCCACTGCAAGCCCGCATAAACCTCTTCTGGGGCAAACTCTTCTTTAACTGCAGCGATACATGGCCCGACAATTTGACTATCGATAATTGCTTTTGCTTCTTCTTCACTTGTTGGCGGTGGCGGTAGTGCTTTTCCGCCTTTCGTTCTTATCAACTCGACAAAAAATGAAGCCATCCAAGTGGAGGGATCCGTATCGGATTGGAACTTCTTAATTAGCTCTTGCAGGAAAAAGCCGCATTCATATTCTTCATTAGCCTCATCTTTTACGGCAAAAATAAACACAGGGCCGAAAATCTCGTGGATTAATGCGCGTCCTGTCACTTGATCGTACTGTGTTTTCAATGCAGCAACACCATTATGACAAACTGCATGAATCAATTCGGTCCATTTCTCTTCTGAGAATGCTCCTTGTTTGCTGTCATCATTGATTTCGTTATTTCCTGTTTCATTGCTCATTCTCTTATCACCCTAGATTATCATATCATTTGATAGTTTGGAGAGTAAAGCTACAGCTAAACTGACGTCAAACCTACGTTTAGGTTTTGCAGCAACCAACTCTTCTATCGTAAAACTCGCGATCATATGCTCCGTAAATTTTGTAAGCTATAGCCGACACTATCCTCTTTATATACCTTTGTATAATATCCGATTCCAACGTCCTGATTTATATTTACTACTGTATTCAGCAACTCTGGAAAGCAGGAGGTCATCTTGTATGAAGGAATAGGATGTCATACGCACATGGTTTTATTTATTATGAAGCTGCAAGTTCTTTAGGAAAGAACAATTAGGAGGATACTAATGATGACAAGTAAATGCAAACCTTTATTGGCAATGATAACATTTTTCTGCATGACTATACTCGCCTTATTCCCAGCGTTCACTACCAATGCGTACACAGGTGAAGGGCCACTGAACCAACAATCTTCATGGCAAAGCTCCGACGGAGGGCGAAACATGTATACAGATGCTGTACTCCAGCGTTCAGGACCACTTGCTGGACAATTGGATGTTACAACACGAACGAAAAATAATGTTCTTATGACAGGCTTTACCGGCGGTGTATTTATTCTGCTGCGTAATGCAGATGGCGCTGTAATCGGAGTAACGGCTATGCAAAAGTATGGCGTCGACGGCAAATGGATCGGCCGTTATGATCGAACAGACTACTGGAACGATTCATTCCATTCTCAGATTGCTGCGGCTACGGTATCTTTGCAAATCATACAACAACATGCTGCAAAAGATCTCAGTGACCAATTGGCCTATTGGCAAAGAGTTGTATGCAGCAACTTGGATCGTTTAGGTTTGCCTAAACCTCCGTTTGGCTGCCCTGCATAACCTTTCTTTCTAGTCCATATGTAACCAGCAATGCCTCCAAGCCTACTGTTGATGTGGATTTGGAGGCATACCTTTTTATTTAGCAATTTCCAAGCGAGGGTAAATAAATAATATTTCCGAAGGATGTCGGATCTTTTAGCTGTTGTGTTTGACGGAAGGCTCCAAAAGTTTTTTGAGCAGTTGGGTCCGATTATTTACATTCAATTTACCGAACATCGATGTCATATGCTTCTTCACTGTAATTTCACTCACAAATAATGTAGAAGCAATCTCAGCATTAGTAAGTCCTTTTTCCAGAAGTTTAGCTACGTCTTTCTCGCGTGGAGTTAGATCGGGATGCACAAGAATGGGATCGACCAATGACAAAGCAGGATTCAAAGTAGACTCTTCCACTGCTTTCAGCGACAGAAGCTTACGCCCGAGATCCGTCTGGTTCAGTAGCTGATGAATATGTTGAATAAATTGCTCGCCCTTCCGGTTAAATACGAACGTCGGTGTTGGAGTAATGCCATCATAACCGTAATGAGTGGCGCCCTGCACCCGTTCGAAGCCCAAACTATCGTGGGCCATAATAAAGTATGGAAACGGAGCCGGCGATTCTACAATAAGTTCACCCGTCAGCATCATTGCAAGCAGCAAATGACCAATAGCCGCTTGCTGCATAGGATCTTCAAAATCAAGCGTATCGATCGTTTCAATAAACCAACCCGAACGAGCTGGATCTAGCACTTCCATTTCTTGCATTTGTTCGGGTGAAAGAGAATTGAAATAAGCCGCGGAGCGCGAACTTTGCTGCAAATAAGTCAGCGTTCTTTGATTGATAGGAATAATAACGGCCAGACCGATAATAGCCCCTGACGTATCCTTCATTGTCCAGAATACATCGCTTCCAAGCTCCAATAACGCGTCTATATTCAAATGACGTAGCGTATAGCAGCTTTCCTCCGACGTTAAGCTGATGTCGAAGCGTTGGTTCGTATGTGGATCGTTTAACTCAATTTTAATATCTTTGGCCTCACGATGTCGTTGTTGCATGTAAGTCTCAATTTCATGCTTATCGACACTCCCAATTGGCTCGAATCGACAAGGAGATAAGTCAAACCAATGGATGAAGGCACGGAGAGCAGCATCTCCGAAAGAATACAACAATTCGGTCGTTTCTTGTTCTGCCGAAAGTGGATTAGGAGCATGAAGAAGTTTGTTGTAATAATAGAGTAAAACGCGAGTTCGCCTATCCTCAAACAGACGAGGAGCTCTCGATAAAAGCTCTCGGTTAATCAACTCCCTCATAAGAGCATGCACCGTCCATCCATTGTTCACTTTACGTACAAACGAAAAACGGATTAGCTGGTGAAATTCAGATAAGGTAATCTCGCGACTTATGACGACAGAGAGACTTTCCTGATTAAAAATCCGGAGAAGAGCTGCGGTTTCAACTAAATTACGTTGGCTTTCTTCAGGAACTTCTCGCAACCATTGATTGACGATGTACGGTAAAGTCCCATAGTCTTCAAGGGGTGTATTTGTTTCGTTTATATCCACTTGTTGACTAATGTAGGTAATCAACGACATCGTTAAAGGATGGCCTTTAGAGTGCTGCCATATTTTTTGTATTTGTTCGTAATCGATAATAGAGTTGTACCCTGCATACCGTTCCACCGACGGATAGTCAATCTCGCTTAAAGGCATCCGGTAAATAAACTGTCTCCAAACGGGAGATATAAACCATGGCTCAGACAGCACATGCCTGCCCGCGATAACAATAAGAACATTATTGTTAAGCTGCTTTAGAAAATAATCGCGAAGCCATTGATCCATAACTGCCAGCTGTTCATACACATCGATAAAAAGGACGGTACGCGCAGACGATACCCCATTAAGCGATCGAATGCATAGTTCTGCGATATCTGCAAAGGTAGAGGTAGAGCTTGCACTCGCAGCGGAGCGATCAAGTACTTGCAAAATAGCTCTACAAAAAGCTTCAGGTGTCTTAACCAAATGCTCGCAATCAATGGTTATACAGCACGCATCGGCCATTCGTGCCTGTCGTTGCAGCTCATCAAGCAGAAAGCTTTTTCCGATCCCTGCCGTACCGTATACATTAATGATTTTATGAGAGAAGGTTTCGTCACCTAATATAGTGGCAAAGGACTTAAGCTCACGATCCCGCCCTACAAGCATTCGACTCTCCATTTGTTCCAATCTCTCAGCTTCCCTCATAAGGTACCCCCTTTTACAAAGTGGTCTATAGATATGATAGCTACTTCCAGTACGCATCTCATGAGTATAATGACTGACGAGCTGCATAATGAAAAATCCCCAGCTGGGTTAAACCGCGCTAGGGATTATTTACCATGTATTTTCACACTGTCCTGTCTACTTCATAAGATTACTTCATCTTTAGTCAAAACCACTATTTGAGTTTACTGATTCCGAAGAGGAAGGTCTCGCCTATATTTTATTTAATAACTTCAACCTTTTTATCCCCTTTTGTCTTCGATGCCTCTACCGTTGTATTACCTTGGTCAGCAACTATCCCGCCTGTTACCAGTGTAATGACAACTAAAGCTGCGCTGAGCGCTGTTAAAATCTTCTTTCTATTGCGATTGACCATGACCATACCTCCGATATCTATTTGTGGTAAGCGGTGAACGTCAATACATTTTATTTTCATTACAATTTTCCATTTTCGTGTTGGTAAATTTATCTGGTGGTTGTATTATAACGCAGTAAAAATGTTTGTAAAAGGACTTTTTATTGAGCGGCTCTTCCTCGATGCTAAGTACAAGAAAAAGAGATAAGCGTGTTGGATATCTTCATGAGGTTCATTGCTGTAGATGTCGATCAGAGTTTGGACAGCGCTGCAAAGAATTAAGAGCTTGATCAAGAATTTAAGGCTAGAACAGTTGATAGTTCATTTAACTAGCAAGACTATGAGCTTCTTATCATTAGTGGCTACGAAATAATGAAAGAAATGAAACAGTGTAATATCATGGTAATCACAATTATTCAATTTAAATTCAGAAACATGTGTGCCAATGAAAAAAAACGGCATCTTGGCCGTTTGTATTAGTTATTGGTGGAACCAAGGGGGATCGAACCCCTGACCTCTTCGCTGCCAGCGAAGCGCTCTCCCAGCTGAGCTATGGCCCCTTATTCAACTCAATCATGGATTCCCTATATTTTGAATCCGCTTTAATAATATAGCATACGCATATGTTCAGCCGCAAGTATTACCCTACTTTTAATCCCAATAAACAGTTCCAAATCCTAGAATCCTCCATTTCCTAAATATATCTTCCACTCTCTCTTAATATCTCGATCTATCAAATTTATTTACACCATTTCATTCCATGTTATATAATGCTAAAAGCGCTGGTTTAATAAGGAAACTTATAGAGCTGATGGTGCATGAACGATTAGTTAAATAATTGACGTAAGAGACGGAAGCTGGTGTGAATCCAGCGCGGTCCCGCCACTGTGATAGGCATATGCCTTAAGTCAGGTCGGTCGCTTACCTCTATCATTTAACCTGGACTTTCGAGGCAAAAGTCGGGTTACATCATCATGCTTCTTTTTGTATGATGATGGACCGCCCCTGCCTTATTGCAGGGGCTATTTTATTTTCATGGAGAGGAAGAGAGTCAGAATGAAGAAGAACATGTTTTCCCTGCTCCTTGCTGTAGCCTTATTTATCAGCACAGCACTAGGAGCAATTCCCGTACAGCAGGTTGCAACTGCTGCTGCGGGCTTTGATTTAAAGACAGAAATACAACGGGTGGTGCCTGCTTATGCCACTGCAACAAAATATGATGATTGGTCTGCAGTTGCAGATAACATTATCGGCCGCCAAATTCCTGACAGCTACATTCAGAAAGCAAAAGCAGGCGTTATTTCGGTGCAAGGTAATTATGATAAAGGTACAGATATTGCTAAGGCGATTATCGGTCTTACTGCTGCTGGCGTTGATATTACCAATGTAGATGGAATTAACCTTATCGAAAAAGCAGCATACTTAGATAAACAATATTTAGAACTGACGAACGACTACATCTATATGCTTATCGCATTCGATTCTGGCAAATATAAACTGCCAGACAATGCAACGATCACTCGGCAATTTCTAGTAGACAAACTACTTCAAATCAAACTCGATAAAGGCGGCTGGTCTTTAATTGGTTCAGAACCAAATCCAGATATGACAGGAATCATTATGGCCGGTCTAGCGCCATACATGGACCAACCAGCTGTATCTGATGCCGTTTATGGCGGAGATAAATTTTTTCGAAACAAGGCCCTAGACAACAGTAATAGTGCTGCAATGGCTGTTATCGGTCTTGCTTCGACAGGGAGAGATGCAACGACTGCATTTTACAATCAAGATGGTAAAAATGCAGTCGATAATCTGTATAGCTACCTTGGTCCGAATGGATTATACAAATGGAAGAAAACACAGGCTAATGGCAATTCAATGTCAACAAAGGACGTTATGTTTGCCTATCTTTCGTATCAAAGATACATTGATGGAAAGAACAACAGCTTTTTCTACGACTTAAAGGCCAGATACAATCCAACACCTGAACAGCCAAAGCCTCCACAACAAGCTACTTTTAATGTGCCTGTTAGCATCACATCCGATAAAACATGGGATGGATTCCCGCTTAACGGAACGTTAACGCTTAAAGAGGGAGATACGGTAGACACAGCTTTGATCAAGCTGGTTGGAACGGAAAATATTACATATAAATCTTTTGATGGAATGAAATATGTAGCTGGTATTAAAGGCTTGCAAGCTGGTGCTAACGGATCAAGCAGCGGTTGGACATATACGGTTAATGGTGAGTTCCCACCGGTTGCTGTTGATCAAGCTACGCTCAAAGCCGGTGATGTTGTTAAATGGAACTATGTCGTGGGACAAAAGCCCGTAACGCCTCCTCCTGGCAATGGTAGCGGCGTCACTGTTCCTGACACTCAGAAAATTCAAGTAAGCGTCATAACGGAAGTTCCACATCCTTCCTTGCCAATGAACAACCAACAGAACTATCGAACAAATATGACAGCCTATGATGCACTTGTCGGAGTCGCTGGAGCAGGTAATATTACAGCTAAAGGTTCAGATGATACTTTATACGTGTCTTGTGTCGTTGGATTATGCGAAAGAAAAAATGGCCCAATGAGCGGTTGGACATATACAGTAAATGGTGTTACGCCTGACTACTCTGCAGGTGTTTATGTACTAAAGCAAAACGACGTAGTAGTTTGGAAATACAACGGAACACCTCCTGCGAACAATGGCAGCGGCAGTTCGAATGGGGGTGGTTCTGTCGGTCAACCAAATACCGGCAATCCCACAGCTCCTGGTTCTGGAACAGCAGGTAATGAATCAGCCGGCAAGGACAACAGCAAAGGGAACACCAACGGAAATGGCAGTAGCGGGAGCAGTTCCACAACTGGCAATAAAGGAAACGGAGCAAACGCAGGTGCTAACCTTACTGCCGATGCTATTGCTGAGCATCTTTCTAAATATAGCGATCGGGATCAAATATCTGCATGGGCAAAGGAAGCTGTCGCTCGTGCAAAACAACTCAGCATCCTTGAAGGAGCAAAAGACAAAGCAGGAACCGTAACATTCAACCCTAAAAAGTCCATTACAAGAGCAGAGTTCCTTACGATCGTGACTAAGCTCTTATATAAAGAAGTTAGCGTAACAAGCAAAACGGAATATAAAGACGTAAAACCAGGCGACTGGCACTATAAATATATAGTTAAAGCAAAAGAAGCTGGCATCATCGGCGGCTTCCCAGACGGCAGCTTTAAGCCAAATGAGCCGCTTACAAGAGAGCAAGTCGCTATTATTGTAACCAAAGCATTTAAGCTAAAGGCAGAACAAGCATCCACCTTCAAAGATGTACCCAGCAACCATCCTTCTGCAAGCTACATTGCTGCTGTAGAAGAACAGAAATTGATGAAAGGCACAAACGGCCAGTTCCAACCGAAGCAAGCGGTAACGAGAGAGATGGCCGCTGTAATTGCCGTTAAACTATATGATGAATACTCATCAAAGAAATAAGGAGGCAGGACGATGCAAGCAGTAAGCACTGGGCTCCAACGAATAGTCGCTTCCCCGCTTATGCGAGATATTTGCATTGCGATTAGCTTATCTGCACTCAGTATTTTCGGCAGAATTTTAACGAATCAATTTCATATGCCGAACATTCAACCTTCAACAGCAATCATTATGATCGCCTCTATCACGCTTGGCATGCGCTACGGTATAGCTGTAGCGGTTGCGACTGCCTTAGGCTCAAATATTGCACTTGGACATGGCCCATGGACGATGTGGCAAATATGTGCTTGGGGTTCGGTTGCAATAGCAGCTAGCTTCTTGAAGCCTGTATATAAAAAATTGCCCATTTATGTACTCGTAGGCTGTGCAGCACTAACTGGCTATTTGTACGGCTTTATCGTTTCTAGCCCTGTTTGGGTTGCTGGTCCACAAGCTTTCTGGCTGTATTACCAAGCTGGACTATTGTTCGATACGTTCCACGCAGTAGGCAACGCTGCCTTTATGGGTATGTTAGCTCCGATATTATTAAGAGCTGTACACAAAGTAAAGTTGTAACGACTAAAAATTTTCAAGCTTAGTGTGCGGATCGTTATCACTTTTCATTCGAACTAAGAATAGAACAATGAACGCGTAATCTTGCACAGCTCATGCGTAGAATTAGCGTGATTAGCTAAATAAACATGAAAGACCGTTTCCTCAGCAAGTTGGCTGAATCTGAAACGGTCTTTTCTTTATGCTTGATTTCAAAGGAATACACACAGCACTAACTGCAAAATGAGCTTCCACACTACTTTTTACATGTACTTACCACACATCGGCGCTGCTCTCTTCCAATAAAAAAACAGCCCCATAGCGGCAATAACGCCTTTGCTACAAGACTGTTTCTACATCCCTTATCCATGTATGATTAGGAATTTCCATTCATATCCCCAAGTGGATGCTTAGACAACAACGTTGTCAGCTCCTTCATAAACATATCAATGTCTTTGAACTGACGATATACCGAAGCGAAGCGCACATATGCGACTTCATCAACAGGATACAGTTGTTCCATGACTAGCTCACCGATGTCACGGCTCTCGACTTCAGCATGTGCGGTCGTGCGAAGCTGCTTCTCAACTTCAGATACGATAGCTTCAAGGCGCTCCAATGGAACGGGGCGCTTCTCACAGGCACGAATCAATCCGCGCAAAAGCTTCTCACGACTAAACTCTTCACGACTGCCTTCTTTCTTAATAACGATGAGCGGCGTCTCTTCAACCATCTCAAACGTCGTAAATCGGCGGCTGCACAGCTCACATTCCCGTCTACGACGAATCGACCTATTATCATTCGCAGGGCGTGAATCAAGCACTTTCGTGCCGTTATGATCACAATATGGACATCTCATTTTTCTGTTCCCTCCTGTCCTACTGTAAAAAGTAATAAACTCCCAATGGTTACCTGTAATGATATTCGTAACTTTGCACACAATACAATTACCAACCGCAAGGAGGTGAATAGATATGAGCCAAAGCAACAACCGTTCCAGCAACAGCTTAGTTGTTCCTCAAGCAGCAGGCGCACTTGAGCAATTGAAATTTGAAATTGCACAAGAACTTGGTATCGCGATTCCGCAAGATGGATACTACGGACACGTAGCAACTCGTGACACAGGCTCCATCGGTGGTTACATCACAAAACGTCTTGTAACGATTGCCGAGCAGTCTCTTGCAGGTCAATACCACTAATGGTAATGAAGCGTCGAAGGTGCGCACGCGCACTTTCGATGCTTCTTCTTACTTTCAAGCAATTCAACAACAGCAAGTCCCTTTTCAAGGCATTAAGCTCCATACACCTTTTTGTATTTCGTATAGTAATGAAATACTTTCGTTACATAGTTGCGTGTCTCTGGAAATGGAATTTGTTCCTTAGCGGTTTCCAATCGCCCATCCCATGTTCCCTGCTTCAACCATTTGTTCACATTACCTGGTCCAGCATTATAAGCTGCAACAGCAGCAGGTATATTATTATGATACTGCTTAATTAAAGAATTTAAATAATAAGTACCAAGCTCAATACTTGGCTCTGCTTCCAAATGAAGCTGATCCAATGACCATTTCTGATCTCGTCCAGACTTCTTCTCCATAAGCCAATTCGCTGTATCGGGCATGAGCTGCATAATCCCTAAAGCACCTTTATGTGACTTCTTCCCGACTTGGTAATTCGTTTCTGCCCGAATGATAGCCGCAACTAACAGCGGATCAATCTGCTGCTCCTTCGCATGCTTTGTAATCTCATCCTTATAAGGAATGGGATACATCCACTCCCCCAACCAATTTGATTGGAAAAAGAGAATAAATAAAAATCCGATAAACACAAGAAGTATGACTCTCTTTTTCCGAAAGAGTCCCATTATTTTTTTCATAATAGCCCTTTCTCCTGCAAAAACAAACGAACTTGACGCTCAGTCTCCGTACGGTCTTTATCATTGTGAATAATCCAGTCCGCCCGTTCCCGCTTCTCTTCTAAACTCATTTGTGCACGAATGCGTGTATACGCCTCTTCTTCAGTGAGCTGATCTCGCTTTTTAAGACGCTCCAATTGTACAGAAGCTGGTACATACACAACCACAACTTCTTCGAACAGCTCGTCCAATCCCGACTCATACAAGAGCGGCACATCTACAACGACGAGCCTCTTTGGATCTTCTAATTCGTACTGCTTCATCTGATCCATCATCTGTTTGCGGATTGCTGGATGTGTAATCTGTTCGAGCGCGCGGCGTTCGACTGGATCTTGAAAAACAACTTCTCCCAATCGCTTACGATCTAACGTACCATCTGGCAGCAGCATTTCAGAACCGAACCGTTCAGCGATTTGCTCCAATACAGCACTGCCAGGAAGAACAACCTCCCTGGCAATTCGATCGGCATCTACCAACCGTGCGCCATACTGTACAAATAATTGAGACACGGTGCTTTTGCCAGATGCGATTCCACCCGTAAGACCTATGTTCAATCGAATCACCTCCATTCACTCGACGATTACACGATTACTTCCTCTTTCAAACCTATCACGTTACATTAATTTCATAATTCCCATCATAATTAACAATAAACCAGGTAAAAAGGTAAGCTTGCGAATCCATTCTGTACGAGCAAATGCTGCACCGACATGAATGCCAAGTTTAAGAAAAATGCCACCAAACAAAGCAATGAACAAAGATGTCCATAATGATGGGTAGCCAAGCATTGCCGCACCGATTCCCGCTCCGAATGCATCTAGCGACAGTGCCGCTCCGAGCCAAGCTGCCTCTGAAGGGCTAATCGTTCCTGAACGATCCATATCCGCTGCCGCTGGACTTCGCAAAATATGAATAATAATCCCGAATCGCTTCAACTGTAGCCGAAACAGTGTAGCTGGCGTCGGCGCTGGTGCATGAATAGTGTTATCAGGTATAATATCTACATGTGCAACAGCAGAAGTGACAGCTCTATCTGAAGGATCCGCAATATGTGCCATGTCGTTCGTCGGAGCCAGTGCCACAGCCTCATCATCATCTGAAGAGGTTCGGAAAAATTGAACCAACACCCCACAGCCAATCCCAATCAACAACAGCGCACCGGTCCAACGAGATACATCTGCCGAGAATATCTGCATAATTAGCGTACCTATTTGCATCGATACATATAACATCAATCCCGAACAGCCCGCAATGATGGCGACTGGCAGCCATCCTATTCGTACTTTTCGAAGCCCATAGGTTATGCCTACCCCGAAACTGTCCAGACTCAAAGCAAACGCCAAAATAAAAACAGACGACATAAAAATAACCACCGTGCCCCCTCCTCGCACAATGAAGGAAATGTCCTTCACCGATCCTTGTTACGTATCCCATCATATGGGCGCACATCACGAGGGGTGCATAGTTATCGTTGCTCATCTCTTCTCGTTCATTCCAGTACTCGAACGTATCGTTGTTTCTACCAAGTCATTAAGTCATAGTCATCAATTCAACCGTGAAAATCAATTATCATCAAATGTCGGTGATTCAATACTGAGGTTGGCACACTCGACAAGTATGCGTTCCTCTGCCACCAACAACACTTTTCTCAATCATCGTACCACAGTTTGTACAAGCTTGTCCCTGCTGACCGTATACTTTCAGCATCTGTTGGAACATGCCCATTTCCCCTTGTCCATTTACATAAGACTTAATGGAAGAACCACCTGCATCAATCGCTTCTTTCAAAGTCGTAACGATAGCATCATGAAGGCGCTCCACTTGTTCACGTGTAAGACTGTCCGCGGATTGGAGCGGATGTATTCGTGCTGTAAATAACGCCTCATCTACATAAATATTGCCTAGTCCCACAACTATGTGCTGATTCAGCAGCACGGGCTTAATCGCGCTGCGACGCTTGCGCAGCGATTCGTACAAGACATCTGCTGTGAAGGAAGAGTCCATTGGCTCAATTCCTAACTTATGCAGCGGAGCCATTACCTCTTCATCACCTGCTTGGAATAAATGCATCGTTCCGAATTGACGCACATCCTTATAGCGCAGTTCCGTGCCATCTTCGAAATGGAAAATAACATGCGTATGCTTCTCTACAGTCTCTTCAGAGCGATATACTCCATATCGTCCTTCCATGCGCAAATGGGACACGAGCACGAGTCCATCTAGACGAAAAATGAGGAACTTCCCTCGTCTATCAATATGCTGAATCGTATGACCGACTAAAGCGTCACCGAACTGTTCATACTCCTGTGGACGTTGAATGATTCGAGGCAGCGAGACGGTAACTCGTTCGATCCGCTTTCCTGTTACTAATTCATTTAACGTGCGTTTTACCGTTTCAACCTCCGGCAATTCCGGCATGCCTATCACCTCGATGTCTGAATTCTTCGAAAATTCATCTATATGCTCATTGAACTTGTCCAGTAGTTTGAGAGCAGCGCTACTACAGCCCTGCCCCCAAACCTCGAACATCCTAATCAAATGTAAATCCTTTACTTCGCCTCGTACCAGTTAGAACCTGTGCTCACATCCGCACGCAGAGGGACACTCAGCTCAATCGCTTGCTCCATAACCTCCGGCACAAGCTTCTTCATCGTTTCCACTTCATCCTGCGGCACTTCAAACACAAGCTCATCGTGCACCTGCAGCAGCATACGGCTCTTCAATTGCATCTCACGCATGCGTTTATCCATGTGAACCATCGCAAGCTTAATAATATCTGCCGCTGTACCTTGGATCGGTGTGTTCATCGCAGTACGCTCTGCAAAGGAACGCAAGTTGAAGTTGGAAGCATTAATTTCAGGTAAATAGCGACGGCGCTCCAACAGCGTCTTCACATAGCCATCTTGACGAGCTTGCTTCACAATATCGTCCATAAATGTGCGTACCCCTTGGAATACAGCGAAATACTGCTCGATAAACTGAGCTGCTTCCTTGCGCGTAATATTCAAGTTTTGTGACAAGCCATAATCGCTAATGCCGTACACAATACCGAAGTTAACCGCCTTCGCTTGGCGGCGCATATTCGAATCTACATCCGCTTCAGCAACACCGAACACATCCATAGCCGTCTTCGTATGAATATCCATATCATTGATGAACGCTTCTTTGAGCTTTTCATCACGAGAAATATGAGCCAATACGCGCAGCTCGATCTGAGAGTAGTCCGCTGCAACAATCGTCCAGCCTTCCTCAGTCGGTACAAATGCTTGACGGATTCGGCGACCCTCTTCCAGTCGAATCGGAATATTTTGCAAGTTCGGATACTGCGAGCTTAATCGGCCCGTCGCCGCTATCGTTTGACGATAGTACGTATGTACCCGTCCTGTCTCTGGTCTAACCTCTTTTAACAAGCCTTCAATATACGTAGACTGCAGCTTCGTCATTTGACGATAATGCAGAATGAGCGGAATAATATCATGATACGGAGCCAGTTTGTCCAGCACTTCAGCATCCGTGGAGTAACCTGTTTTCGTCTTCTTAACGACAGGAAGTTCCAGTTTATCAAATAAGATTTCGCCAAGCTGCTTCGGAGAGCCTATGTTGAACTCCGTGCCTGCAAGTTCATAAATACGAACCATCGTTGTCTCTATTTGTTCCGTAAACTGCTTACCAAGCTGTTCTAGACTTTCCTTATCAACACGAATCCCTGTCTTCTCCATCTGAGCCAATATCGAAGATAACGGCAATTCAAGCTCATCATAGAGCTTGCTCATCTCATAACGCTCAAGATCTGCCTTCATCAAAGGCACCACTTGGCGAATAACGTAAGCTTTGCGCGCCGTATGATTAGCTACTACAGAAGCTTCTGGCACTTTAAACTTCGCGCCTTTTCCAAAGATCGCTTCATCCTCTACGACCGACATTAGCTCATATTTGTTAGCTAACGATTGAACCGTTGCATTTGTGTCACTCGGATCAAGAATGTAAGCAGCGAGCTGAATATCAAACTCATTACCACGCAATGTAATGCCCGCCCAATGAAGAACAAGCTCCATATAGTGCAAATCATACCCGTACTTCACTGCTGATGCATGACCAAGCCATTCCCGTACAAATGCAGCGTCTTCATGCAAAAGGATGTCCATCGGCACATACCAAGACGCATTTATAGAAGAAAGCATCAGCCCGATTGCTTCTGCCTGATGCGGGTTGTCCCCTTTTGCTTCAAGCACAATCGTATCAACCTTAGCAATATCGTCGCGCAAACGTGCTAAATGTTCTGGCGTAACAACCACTACATCCAGTTCAACTTCAGGCTCCTTCTCCACTTCAGCCACAACATCACCATTTTGATGAGCTGCAAGCTTCTCAACCCGCTCCAATACAGACTTGAACTCAAGCTTACGAAGCATCGGAAGCGCTGTTTCCGCAGGGATACCTTCGAACTTCAGCTTATCTTGTTCAAGCTCAATTGGCACTTCACGGTATATCGTTGCCAGCTGTTTACTCATTCGAGCATCTTCAGCATGGTTCGTAATATTTTCTTTCATCTTGCCTTTTAGCTCATCTACATGATCAAGCACATTTTCAACTGAGCCATATTGATGCAGCAGCTTCAATGCGGTCTTCTCCCCGATGCCCGGCACACCAGGAATATTATCAGAAGAATCGCCCATAAGCCCCTTCATATCAATAATTTGCAGCGGCTTCAACTGATACTTCTCTTCGATGGCTGCAGGTGTATATTTCTCAATCTCTGTAACACCTTTACGTGTCAATACGATCGTAACTTGGTCTGATGCCAATTGCAGCATATCCTTGTCCCCGGTTACCACAAGCACCTGCTTATCTTGTTCCGAATCCAACGTCATCGTACCGATAATATCATCGGCTTCATACCCGCTAAGCTCAAACTGAGCGATTCCCATCGCTTCCAACAGCTCTTTCATTAATGGAAACTGTTCAGACAGCTCTGGCGGCGTTTTGGCACGACCACCTTTGTAATCCTTATAATCACCATGGCGGAATGTTACTTTTCCTGCATCAAAGGCTACGAGCATATGAGTTGGCTTTTCTTCTTCAACGAGCTTAAGAAGCATCGTGGTAAAGCCATAAACTGCATTCGTATGTATGCCCTGTGAGTTTGTCAAAGGCGGCATCGCATAAAATGCTCGGTTCGCGATGCTATTGCCATCTATAATAATCCATTTTTCCATAACCTGAACGCCCCTCATTACAATCATCTCTTGTTATTATGATAGCATAGCCCACGCCTATAATGGAAATAAGTCATGCACGTGTGAAGCATCAAATTTGTATGAAAGGATGACTTCCATATTAACCACCTGATTCCATTTGGAATTAGACAGAAAAGCCGTCCCCCAATGACTCAGGAACGGCTTCTTCACTATACACATGTTCAACTAGCTGTTGAGATCAGGTCGGCTGTTCGTAACTAAATATACGACACTCTCACCAATGTTCGTCGCATGATCAGCAATACGCTCAATATATCGGCCTACAAAGTTTAGCAGCATCACTTGGCTCGCATTATGCGGATTCTCGACAATATATTGATATAGGTCACGTAAAATTTGTCCGTACAACTGATCAACCAAATCATCTTCCTTAGCCATCTTATACGCAAGATCTACATCTTCACGTTCATAGGCTTTAATGGAATCTTCGATCATTTTTTGTACGATTTCAGCCATGCGCGGAATATCAACCAATTCCTTAATCAAGGGTTGGCCTTCCAAACGAACAACTACCTTGGCAATATCGATGGACAAGTCGCCCATACGCTCCAGATCGCTCGCGATACGGAAAGCAACAAGAATACGACGCAAGTCTTTTGCCACTGGCTGCTGAGTCAGGATAAGCTTAGAACCGATATCCATAATATCATTCTCAAGTTGGTTCAACTCAGCGTCTTTTTCTATAATTTCTTTTGCTCGAGCCACATCTTGAGTTTTTAATGACTCGACCGACTCTACCAAAGCACGTTCTACACGACGCCCCATTTCTTCCAAGAGAGTACTAAGCTCTCCTAATGCAAGATCAAAATCTCGACGTTGTATCATTGTTCAGTCTCCCTTCTCGCTTGCCGCTAATATGTCTATACTTATTAACCAAATCGTCCTGTGATGTAGTCTTCCGTACGCTTGTCGCTTGGGTTAGAGAACAACTTGTCTGTTTGATCGAACTCAACTACTTCACCATTCAAGAAGAATACCGTTTGATCTGAAATACGTGCAGCTTGATGCATGTTGTGAGTAACCATAACGATCGTATATTTATTCTTCAACTCTTGTGTCAGTTCTTCAATCTTCAATGTTGAAATTGGGTCAAGCGCTGAAGTGGCTTCATCCATCAATAGAATTTCTGGATTTACGGCCAATGCACGTGCGATACAAAGACGCTGCTGCTGTCCACCAGACAAGCTGAACGCAGAACGCTTCAAGAAGTCTTTCACTTCATTCCATAGCGCAGCCTGCTTCAAGCTTTGCTCTACAATTTCATCGAGCTGTGCTTTGTTTTTTATACCATGCAGACGCGGACCATAAGCAACATTGTCGTAAATCGATTTGGGAAACGGGTTAGCCTGCTGGAACACCATACCTACTTTTTTACGAAGCGTTTCTACGTCTACTTCATTGCTGTAAATGTCCGTTCCTGCAATATCAACTAGCCCCTCTATTTTTGTGTTCGGAATCATATCATTCATACGGTTCAACGTACGAAGCAAAGTCGACTTACCACAGCCAGAAGGACCGATAAAAGCAGTTACTGCCTTCTCTGGAATTGTTAGGTTTACCTTTTTCAAAGCATGATACGTACCATAATACAGATCCATATCTTTAATATCTATAATCGTCTTGAAATCAACTGATTTTGTTGTTTCTGTAACTTGTGGAGCCGCTGTCGTTGTAGACATACGTGCATACCTCCCTCAAAAAGTCCGTTCAGGTGTTGGTGTTAAATATTTTTCTGATATTTATTACGAAGCATGATTGCTGCCACATTCATAATAACGAGCATAATCATTAACACGATAATTCCTGATGCCGCCAAGTCTTGGAACGCTTCTTGCGGGCGAGCAATCCAGTTGTAAATTTGAATCGGCATTACGGTAAACGTATCGAACAAGCTCTCTGGCAAAAAGGCAACATACGTTGCTGCTCCGATAATAATCAGCGGCGCCGTTTCACCAATCGCACGAGACAAGGCTAGAATGACACCTGTCATGATTGCGGAGATTGATGAAGGAAGTACAGAGCGAGATACCGTTTGCCACTTCGTTGCACCAAGCGCAAACGAAGCATCACGACGAGCTCTCGGCACTGCACGTATCGCTTCCTGAGAAGCTACGATAATAATCGGCAGTACAAGCAATGTCATGGTCAAAGCACCGGATAGTAAGCTTCGTTCCAATCCGAATGTACGCACGAAAATAGCTAGACCTAGAATACCGTAAACGATGGAAGGAACACCTGCCAGCGTACTAATGTTCAATTGAATCAATCGCGTGAAGCGATTTTTCGGTGCATATTCTTCAAGATATATTGCTGCTCCTACACCCAGTACGAACGATAAAGGAGCCATTAAGCAAAGCATATATAGCGATCCAACAATCGCTGATTTCATCCCAGAAGCAGACGCCCTACGAGATGGATAATTGGTAAACAAATCCGGGTTCAATCGAGCAATCCCGTCTGTAACAATCGTGATAATAAGAGCGGACAACGCTACAATACCGAACAAGGTAGCACCTAAAAACAAGATCCGCCATATGAGATCGTTGCGACGGCGTCCACTTATTTGTTGACGATTCGCGTCTTGAAATAGATTGTTCATGCTTAGTACTCCTCTCTAAACCGCTTCGACACGTACTGCGCAAGCATATTGAGCACCAGTGTAATAACGAACAACGTCATACCAACTGCAAAGATAGTGCCGTATTCCACTGAGCCGTGCGGGATATCTCCCATACTTACTTGAACGATGTACGCAGTCATCGTCTGAATGCTTTCCAACGGATTCGCAGTCAGATTCGGAGTCGAGCCTGCTGCAACGGTAACGATCATCGTCTCACCAATCGCACGCGAGAATGCAAGCACGAAGGAAGCAACGATACCGGACAACGCTGCAGGAACAACAATTTTCGTTGCTACTTCGAAGCGAGTAGCTCCTAGTGCGTAAGCTCCGTTACGCAAGCTGTCTGGAACAGCTGACATCGCATCTTCACTCAAAGAGGAGATCATCGGGATAATCATAATACCGACGACGATACCTGCACTTAATGCATTAAACACTCCTGTGTCAGGGAAGATCGAACGAACAATCGGCGTAATGAACGTTAGCGCGAAATATCCGTAAACGATAGTCGGAACACCAGCCAAAACTTCAAGTATCGGCTTTACGATCTTACGAACACGTCTGCTGGCATATTCACTGAGATAAATAGCACTTGCCAAACCAATCGGTACTGCAACTATGATAGCGATGATGGTAATGAGCATCGTACCACTAAGCAATGGCCAAATTCCGAATGACTTCGGATTGATCAACGGTGACCATTTAAGAGATCCGAAGAACTCTTGAATCGGAACAATTCTAAAGAAGCTGATCGTTTCACTAAGCAGTGTATACACGATTCCAATCGTCGTTAGTACAGATACCGACGCACAAAGGAATAATAATACAGGCATGATTTTGTCTGCGATACTCGTCTTGCCTTTTGTAAGATCTAGACGAGCAGACGATTTAGGTGGTTGTTGGTTCATTAGACCCAGCCTTTCTCGAAAGATTCCTTGATATGCATGTAAGGATGCCCCAGCTTATAGCTAGAACATCCATCACATGAAGAGTGGAATATAGAGGGCTGCTTCTGCTTATTTCAGCTTCGCTATCTCTTTATCCATTTCTGCTTGTGGCAATGCAATATAGCCAACCTCTTGTGCCAATTCACCAATCGTATTCAAGTAGAATTCCATAAATGCTTTTACCTCAGGCTTTTCTTGCAGCATGCCTTTGTCCACATAAACGAACAATGGGCGAGACAGAGGTGCGTAGGAACCGTCTTGAACCGTTTCATACGTTGGAGCAATTGCGCCTTTACCATTATCAATCGGAACAGCTTTCAGCTTGTCTTTGTTCTCTTCAAAATAAGCGAATCCGAAGTAGCCGATAGCGTTCTTGTCACCAGCAACACCCTGTACAAGGTTGTTGTCATCTTCTGAGAATGTAACTTGCTCATCGTTACGGCTTGCTTGCGCTTCACCGTTAATCGTTTCTGTAAAGTAATCGAATGTACCAGAGTCTGCACCTGGAGAATATATTTTAATTTTTTCATTTGGCCAGCCAGCGCGAACATCTGCCCACGTTTTTACTTTGCTGCCTGGTTCAAAGATGGCTTTCAATTCATCCACTGTCAATTTATCTACCCAAGTGTTGTCCTTGCTCACGATAACGGACAATCCGTCGTACGCAACACTCAGCTCAATTGGTTCTACACCATTTGTAGTTGCTAGTTCTTTTTCTTTATCTTTCATGTGACGAGAAGCGTTGGCAATTGGGATTTCCCCATTGGCAAAGCGTTTGAATCCTCCGCCTGTACCAGATACACCGACTGCGATACGTACATCAGGGTTTTCTCGGTTGAACTCTTCCGCTATTGCTTCTGTCAACGGATATACTGTGCTTGAGCCATCAATATCAAGTTTACCTGTCATGCTCGATGCTTCTTTTCCGCCTTCTCCACCTGTGGAGCTGCTGGCACCTCCGCATGCTGTCACAACAAGTGCTAGCACCATAATCAGGGTTAACATTACAAAGCGTTTGCTGCGTGTGTTCAAAACAATCCCTCTCCTTCAACGGACATGAAGTTTATTAGTCATTTTCTCTCTTGCTCATTTGTAGTGTACCGCCCAATTGTTAATTTCAATTATTTAATTTGTAAACGCAATGTAAAATCTGCAAACATTTACGTGAAATCCACATTACAACTATCGTTCCATACCATTTGAACATGCTATTCACATAAAATAGTGCATAATTTCCATCAGATATGCAGATATTGGTTGTATTGCAAATCCATCTGGATGGTCTTAGCATACCCAGTTACCGCTTTTTTGAATGAACCACCTAATGAATTGGAATAAATACGAAAGTAGTGACTATGGTGAACACTAACGAACATACGAATCGCATTAACAAGCAGGAGCGGTGGTTGATCATTTTGAGCTTTAGTGTAGGCGTAATTATGCTGCTGTCATTTATCCGCCGCTTTTTAAGTTAGAGCTACGATTCAGTTAGAGCTACAAATAGAAAGCAGTAAAGCAGTAAGCATTGCTTTGAACAACTTACATATCTACACATCAAAAAGGAGAGAGCATATATGCACAGTTATGACCCTGTCCTATACAGCCGATTATTGACGGGACTTACATTAGGTGTCCATATTGTCTACGCCACCATCGGCGTAGGAGTCCCGCTTATGATTGCGTTAGCTGAATGGATCGGCATCAAGCGAAATGACACCTATTACTTGCTTATGGCTCGTCGCTGGGCTCGCGGCTATACAATAACCGTTGCTGTAGGTGTGGTTACCGGTACCGCAATAGGACTCCAACTAAGCTTGCTATGGCCTAACTTTATGCGGGTTGCTGGACAAGCGATAGCACTTCCCTTGTTTCTCGAAACATTCGCCTTCTTTATCGAAGCGATATTTCTAGGTATTTATCTATACACATGGGATCGTTTCAAAAATCGTATGCTGCACTTTCTGCTGCTGCTGCCCATCGTACTTGGCGCATCGATGTCCGCCTTTTTCATCACTTCGATGAATGCATTTATGAACACGCCGCAAGGCTTTGATATGGTCAATGGAAAAATGATAAATATCGATCCGCTTGTTGCGATGTTCAACCCTGCTATGCCAACTAAGGTGGCACATGTTCTGACCACAGCCTATGTAACGGCTGCGTTCATTCTTGCAGGAATCGCAGCATTCGCCCTGCTTAGAGGACGTAACCATGTGTATCACAAAAAAGCGCTGCGCTTAACGATGATGGCTGCGCTTATCTTCTCGCTCGCATCAACAGCGATAGGCGATCTATCTGGAAAGTTTCTGCATGAGTATCAACCAGCAAAGTTGGCAGCTGCGGAATGGCACTTTGAAACTTCAGACAAAGCCGAGCTTATTGTTGGCGGTGTCCTAACCGAAAACAACGAAATCAAGTATGCTTTCAAGATTCCATATGCACTCAGTATATTAGCTGGCAGTTCCCCCTACACAGTCGTTAAAGGACTGAACGAAGTCCCTAGAGATGAATGGCCACCTTTGCGTGCGTCTCACTATTTATTTGATGGCATGGTATTTTTCGGCGTGTACATTACAGTTGTAGCCTTATGGCATGTGCTTGCTCACTGGCGAAGACGTAGAAAAGGGTCAACGAAGAAACCGTTGAATCGAGCGCTGCTGATTGCCATCTTACTCGGAGCTCCTGCTGCGATGTTAGCTATTGAATTAGGATGGATATTTTCAGAAATCGCTCGACAACCGTGGATACTATGGGGGTATATGAAAGTTTCTCAAGGAGCTACCACCGCACTCTATGTAGATAGAATGTTGTGGATGTTTGCTGGGCTGTATGTATTATTGTCCGTAACCTGTATCTATGTACTAATTAAGATGTTCAAAAACAATCCGATCGAAGCAGAGTTTATTGCCCGGGGAATGAAAGAAGGAGATGTGAAACGATGAGTTACGAATTAATAGGTATTACAGTACTGTGGCTCTTCCTCTTCTTCTACCTTCTTCTAGGGTCTATTGATTTTGGTGCTGGCTTTTTCAGCTACTACAGCCTATTGACTGGGCAGCGCCACATTATTAATAACATTATCGAACGTTACCTCGCCCCAATGTGGGAATTAACGAATGTGTTTCTTATCTTTTTTGTCGTCGGACTGGTAGGCTTCTTTCCTGACTCCGCCTATTATTACGGTACGGCACTGCTGATCCCAGGCAGCCTCGGAATTATATTGATTGCCATTCGAGGCTCCTACTATGCGTTCAGTATGTATGGCTCTCGTAACAATCGAGTATTTATGCTGCTGTATGGATTAAGCGGACTGCTGATCCCTGCCGCTTTATCAACGGTACTGACGATTTCCGAGGGTGGTTATATTTTTGTCGAGAATGGTATCGTTAACTTCCATTTCACAAATCTATTTACAGATGTCTATCCGTATGCGGTTATCGTTCTCGCGCTCGTCAGTGTATTGTACATATCAGCGATGTTCTTGACCTATTACGCCAATCGAGCACAAGACAAGCCGGCACTGGAAATTGTGCGTAAGTATGCCCTGTCTTGGTCGCTGCCTACCATACTTGCAAGCTTGTTCGTCTTCTATGCCATACGGGGTCATAATATCGAGCACTATAACAATATGGTGGCAAATGGATGGATGTTTGCGTTGTCGTTTCTCTTCTTCATCGTTGCCGTTTACTGTGTATGGCGGCGGCGTCATTACGGTCTATCGTTCATTGCTGTCATTTTGCAATTTGGATTCGCATGGTTCGGTTATGGCAAGGCTCATTTACCCTACCTGCTATACCCATACTTAACTATAGAAGAGCATTTTACAAACGCTACAATGGGCGCCACATTAGTGACCGTGTTTATGTTGGGCCTGCTCTTCCTAATTCCGTCTCTTTACTTGCTGCTGCGATTGTTCCTATTCGACACCAACTATGTGAAAGGCAAGCATAGCAAGCCAAAATATTAGAAGGGAGCATGCTGCTTCATGACAGTGTTTCTTATTTTTTTCCTGCCCTTGATCATTGTCGTACTTTCCATTGTAGCTGTTTTTACTTGGGGAGCGATGGCAAGCACGAAAGAAGATACGTAATCGATAATCAAAATAGCATCTAGCACGATGACCTTCAGATGCTACATGGATATAAAAACAAAGGAGCATCCTTCTATCATATAAGATAAAGGGATGCTCCTCTTTTATAACACGTGTTATAACACGCTTGTCCTATGTTAACGCTAGGTTTGAACCGCAACGATGAAATAGATTTATGCAGACACGCGGCGCCTTTTGTAAAAATTTACAAATGATTACGAAGAAGTCTTGCTTACAACTAGCTTGTACCCCACACCTCTAATGGCATCGATGTGCACGGACTGCTGATTTAGCTCTAGCTTCTTCCGCAGTGAGCTAACATGAACATCCACTGTGCGCTGTCCACCGATATAATCAAATCCCCACACTTGGTTCATTAGCTCGTCACGGGTTATAACCGTCCCAGGTCGTTTCGCCATATGCAGTAGAACTTCAAACTCCTTAGGACGCAATGATATCCCTTCTCCCATCAACGTAACCTCATACTTATCCGGGAAAATATGGAGTTCACCGAGCTTAATACCTGTATGAACAGGTTCATCGATTGCCTCGAGTGTCATTCCGTCTGCGGAAGTACGGCGCAGCACTGCACCTACACGAGCCAACAATTCAGCTACACCGAATGGCTTCGTAATATAATCATCCGCCCCATATTTGAGTCCTTGTACGACTTCTTCTTCCGCATTGCGAGCTGTCAAAATAATGATCGGTGTAGTCACTTTCGCTTGGCGAAGCTTCTGCAGTACTTCGAATCCATTCATACCAGGAAGCATAATATCAAGTACAATAAGCTCGAATGGTTCATTCAAGCCCATCTGAAGTCCATCACGGCCATTATCAACAAGTGTTGTCTTGTACCCTTCCAGGGTTAAGTTATACGATAAGAGCCGAGCCAAAGTTGGCTCATCTTCCACAACTAATACTTTTGGTTCCGACATGTTCTCCTCCATGTTACCAATAGGAATCACCATTCCATCTATATTGCTATCCTATCACATTCTATTGTGGATGCATAACCTCTTATCCCATCCAAATTATTCGAAATCGACAGGGGCGTCTTGAATGATTGGCAGCACAATCGTAAAGGTACTTCCAATACCAACTTCACTCTCTACTTTCAGTGTACCTTGATGTGACTCCACCAGATGCTTCACAATAGATAGACCTAATCCTGTACCACCAGAGCCGCGTGATCGTGCCTTGTCTACCCGATAGAAACGTTCGAAAATACGAGGGAGGTCTTTTTTAGGTATACCAATGCCCGTATCCGTAATCGAAATCTCAATTTGCTCATCTAGCTCACTATCGATAGAGGCATCAACAAGTATCGGCCTAGCACAGAGCTTCACTTTACCTTCTTCAGGCGTATAGTTAATTGCATTCGATAAAAGGTTCAACACGATTTGACGAAGCCTATCCTCATCCGCCTCGATAAACAAGTCATCGGTCACTTCTAGCGTAATCTCAATTTCTTTACGTTCTGCATTTTTCTTCAATATGTGAACGGTCTGTTCCAATAAACTCGGTAGATGTACCGGTGAGTACTGCATCGGTACTTGTCGCGACTGAATCTTGGACAGCTCCAATAAATCTCCAATTAATCGATTCAAGCGTTCACTCTCATCATGAATAATTTGTACAAAGGAATGCGCTGTCTCCGCGTCCTGAATGGCCCCGTTCAACAGTGTCTCTGCAAAGCCCTTAACAGCAGCAATCGGCGTCTTCAATTCATGAGAAACATTAGCTACAAATTCACTTCTCATTCGTTCAAGTCTACGCAGCTCCGATAAATCTTGCATCATCAATAACAAACCTGCCCATTCCTCATCCGTATAATAGACAGGAACAGCGTGAATATCCAGCAGCCTCTCTTCAGGATAATACACCGTCGTTTCGTGCTGAACATAGTTGCGATACATCATGACTTCCGAAATAATGACCTGCAGCTCACTCGGGATCCGAATGTCTGTGTAATTTTTCCCTAGACATTCTTTGCACGACAATCCGAATAGTTGTTCTGCCTGACCATTCATCAAGCCAACTCTACCATTTGCATCAACCATCACAATGCCATTCATCATATGATCAAGCACACTCCGCAAGCGGCTTTCATTTTCACGAATCTCATTTACTTGCTCTTCCAAACTATCCGCCATTGCATTAATAGCGGAGCCCAGTTGTCCAAGCTCATCCTTCCCAGTTGCTTCTACCCGTGCGGAATAGTCTCGTTTAGCAATGCGCAGAGCAACCCGTGTCATATTCTCCATCGGACGAGTAAGTTTTTGCGCAATTCGATAGCTGACAATTGCAGCAGCTAAAAAGAGTACCGCTAAACCAATGACTACGTACTCCAAAAACTGCCGTACACCCGCTTCCACTTCTGCAAGGCCTTTAGCTAAGCGTACATAACCTTCGAATTTGCCAGGGTGTTGAATCGGCCCTGTCACGTAAAGCATATTTTCGTTTAGTGTGTTGCTAAATCGAATAATAGAGCCAAAATATCCATTCGCAGCCTGTTGAATCTCTTCCCGCTGCAAATGATTGTCCATCGAGTTCACATCATAATTGGAGTCTCCTATGACCGTTCCATCGGCCAATACGAAAGTGACTCGCGTTTCAGTCGCTTGCTGCAACGCTTTTGCCCATGACGTATAATACTCACTTCTTTCCTCAGCCGTATCAAATGAGCGCCAGTCAAGGGTTGTATCCAGCATCTTAATTTCCTGTACCATCGTCTGTTCCAGTTGTTTAATATGGCTCTCTTTAAAAAAATAAGCCATATATATGCCCGCAACTAGCACTGATAATCCGACCATAAGTACATAAGTTAACGTTAATCGATTGCGAAATCTTGACATACGTATACGCTCCATCTTCCATTCATTGTTGTTCAACTATCTATACGATATTGACCATGTTCCACCTATATATCCTAGCGTGTCTCAGTTCAAATTACCAGCAATAACACGTTGTCTCCTCCGAATAAGCCAATGATAGATCGTTGCACCCGGCTGCTGAATCAGAATGGCCAATACGACAGCAACTGCCGTTTCTGCTCCAAAATGCTGTAAAGCTAGCACTAATCCTAACGATATATTTCGCATGCCGGACGCAAAGCCAAGTGTATACTGAGGCGGGCTTGAAGCGGGAGACCATAACCGTTCTGTCACATGACCAAGCGCATAAAAAGCTGCCACTAAGCCGCACACAGCAGCGAACACAATAAAGGCCTCTGTATCCCATGTTCTGACGAAAGGTCCGATTGCTGCTGCATTTAATAATACGACACCAACGAAGGCAAGCTTGGACAAAGGCAGCAATACAGGCGCCATTCGAGGCTTAGCTTGTCCCCGTGTCCACTCATGCACGACAATGCCAGCCAACGTAGGCATGACAATAATAAGAAGCAGATCGAGAAGCATCGTCCATCCATCAAACGGAATCGATTGGTCATACAACAGTGACAACGATAACGGAACGACAATTGGACTTAGTAAACTATCTACAACAACTAAAGCAAGCATAATTGGCACAGCTCCACGTGCCATCTCTACCCATAGAACAGAGGAAATCCCTAATGGAATAACGGCAAACAGCACTAACCCAATCGTATAAGATGAGTCTGAACCAAATAGTACAGCTCCAAACCCGTAAGCCATTAGCGGCGCAACGAGATGCGTCATTACAAACACGATAAGAAACAAAAGTGGTCGACGAAAAGCAGCTACAATATCTTTCCAACCGCATCCTAATCCCATTACAAACGTAACCAAGCCGAACAACCATGGCACCAATGAAACATGTTCAATAAGCAGTGGACTACAAAGAACCCCCAGCACGAGACTGAGGGGAATCAAAATAAACATATATGTTTCAAACCAAGCGTTCATCTGTATCCCTAACGATAGTCGAGCCATTTAAAATACGTTCTCCTTGAATTGAGTTAATTTCTCGAAAGAATTTTTATCTACATCAGCGTGCAAGCTGTTCCCATGGGAATCCATCGTTACAATTGCCGTAAAGCCTTCCGCTTGTAAATGCCACATCGCTTCTGGAATACCAAACTCCATGAAATCAACACCGTTTACTTGCTTGATGCAGCGCGCATAAAACTGGGCAGCACCGCCGATAGCGTTCATATAAACGCCACCATGCTCTTTTAATGCAGCAAGTGTTTTGGCACCCATGCCACCTTTTCCGATAACTGCACGAATGCCCAGCTTTTTAATAATATCGCCTTGATAAGGCTCCTCACGAATACTCGTCGTTGGACCTGCTGCTTTTACATGCCAGTCACCGTCTCTGTCCTTCATCATAACAGGGCCGCAATGATAAATGACGCCACCGTTCATATCGATAGGACAATCATGATCCATCAAATACTTATGCAGCGCATCGCGTCCAGTATGAATCTCACCATTAATGACAACGACATCACCAACCCGCAGCGAGCGAATATCTTCCTCACTAATTGGTGTCGTAAGCACAACGGTACGCCCACTTTCTTCATCAGTGTCCGTATTTACCGACGTGTTATTGTCAGATGTAGCAGACGCAGCTACTTCTTCAGCAGCATCCTTCATCGGAACATCTGTGCCGCGCTCATATACCCACTGTTTCAAGGCACCCGTCTCACTATCCAATAATACACCTTGACGACGATATGCCCAACAATTGTACGCTACAGATACGAAGAAACTTGCCGGCAGGCGATTCATCACACCGACCTTGCATCCAAGCAAGGACACTTCACCGCCAAAGCCCATCGTTCCGATACCAAGCTGATTCGCTTTTTCCATAATATACTGCTCTAGCTGGTCGAGTTCAGCAATCGGGTTCCGATCCTCAACTTCACGGAATAATTGGTGCTTAGCAAGCTCGTAGCCTGTTGTGCGGTCTCCACCGATCCCAACTCCGATAAATCCTGCACTGCATCCTTGTCCTTGCGCCTGATAGACAGCATGGAGTATACATTTACGAATGCCGTCAAGATCGCGCCCTGCTTTACCCAATCCTTCTAGCTCTGTCGGCAAGCTGTATTGAATATTTTTATTCTCACAGCCGCCCCCTTTAAGGATGAGCTTCACTTCTATATCATCTTGTTCCCATTGCTCAAAATGAATAACAGGCGTTCCAGGACCTAAGTTATCGCCGCTGTTCGCACCTGTCAAAGAGTCGACGGAGTTCGTGCGAAGTTTGCCATCTTTGGTCGCTAGACGAACAGCCTCACGAATTTCCTGCTTCAGGACGATTTGATTAACGCCAACAGGGGTATGTACGATAAAGGTAGGCATCCCTGTGTCTTGGCAAATAGGAGAAACATTGGTTTCCGCCATCTCAATATTTTGTGCAATGGTGCTCAAGGACAAGCCGGAACGTGTAGCTGCATCTTCCCGCTCTCTCGCTTGTCGGATCGCTCTGCGGACGTCTCCCGGTAGGTTTGAAGACGCTTCCACGATTAGTTGATAAACACTCTGTCCAAACTGCTGTAACATCCTCCAACTGCTCCTCTCTATGTTCCCTCATTCCCGTCTGAAGACTGGTCTAGGCTGTTTATTTATTTGTATCAGCAGGATTAATTGGCAACCTATCTATTATCTATTCAACAAAGTGCCAATAATCATATAATAGCATAACAAACCCTTTTTGAGAGGATGGAATCTATTGAATACGCCCGCTTCACACTTTCTAGCTTATATGTATCGTCTCAAATATATCGAGCGCTGGAGCTTAATGCGCAATACGAATCGGGAATCCGTTGCCGAGCATTCCTTCCATGTAGCACTCACCGCTCATTTGCTATGTACGATCGCTAATGAGCAATTTCATCGGGGAATCAACACGGACAAAGTCGTAACGATGGCCTTATTCCATGACGCAACCGAAGTATTCACGGGAGATATCCCTACTCCAGTAAAGCACCATAATCCACGAATCTTAAATAACTTTAGAGAAATTGAGCAGCTTGCTGCCGATAGACTTCTTGACATGATCCCTGCACAGCTGCAAGCCGTTTATGAACCTTTATTAGGAGTAGGACAGCAGGACCCAGAACTTAAGAAGTACGTAAAGGCTGCTGATTTAATTGACGCCTATTTAAAATGCACGCTTGAACTCGCTACGGGTAATCGTGAATTTGCTGAAGCGAAGCGTCAAACCGAACAGAAAATGAAAGATCTCCAAATGGAAGAAGTGAACTATTTCCTTAATGTGTTTTTGCCAAGCTTCGAAATGACACTCGATGAAATGTCTAAGTCGGATTAGCATATAAACAAAACAAAAAGGCTAGCCTCGACTCGGCTCGGTTGTACAACCTGCCAGCGAGATAGCCTTCATTCATAAATGGTTAGTCATTAACCATTAAATAATGGATGAATTTTGCATCAGAACGAGCATACCGATGAAGAGAACGAACACGATGGAGCTAAATGTTACGATCTTCGAAATAGATGCTGTATCTGTCTGATTGTTTTTAGCTGCCTGCAAGGCAACCTTCATCTTCTTGCCCATAATGCCACTGAATGCAAACATCGCAAGCAATAGTACCGTTACAACTCCCATCCACACATGAGTAACGCCTGCTTTAGTCATCATGTAGCCGCCCGTAATAAATTGAACGACAAGAATATACTGAGCAATACGGTTACCCACGATCATCGTGGACAGCACGCCCTCTTGTGCACCAGGAGCAGCCTTCTTAAGCTTGTTTGCAAAAAATGGAGCTAGCCCGTAGAAACCGATCAAAGCCACTGCCATAAAGTGAATTGTCCAAAATACTGAAGCCATTGTTCCAAATCCTCCATTACCTCTATTTTATGTATATCTATGAATGAATCTTCCCGCAACGACAGGCGCTGGAGTAAAGAATCATCCTTTGTCTATGATTTATTATACTATACATTTGATATCAAAACATAGAAAAGAGTTGCCCGCACGCGAGCAACTCTAATAGGTTATCCCAAAATTTCACTATCCATTCACAACTTTAATAACATTACGAACGGATTCCGCTGATTTATCAAGTGCAGCCTTCTCTTCAGGAGTCAGCTCGATCTCAATAATTTTCTCGATTCCGTCTCCGCCCAGCACTGCCATAACGCCCATGAACAAGTTGTCATAGCCGTATTCACCTTCAAGCAATGCGATGACAGGAAGAACGCGCTTCTTATCTTTAAGGATAGCTTCAGTCATTTGTACAATAGATGCTGCAGGAGCATAGTAAGCACTGCCGTTACCAAGCAAGTTTACGATCTCACCGCCGCCAACACGTGTACGTGCTACGATTGCATCAATGCGTTCTTTCGGAAGAAGCTTCTCGATTGGTACCCCGCCAACGCTCGTGTAACGAACGAGTGGAACCATATCGTCGCCATGACCGCCAAGAACAACACCACGCACATCTTCAACAGATACATTAAGCTCTTGTGCGATAAACGTACAATAGCGAGCTGTATCCAATACACCGGATTGACCAATGACACGGTTTTTAGGGAAACCAAGCGTTTCGTTTGCTGCATATGTCATTGCATCTACTGGGTTACTCAAAAGAATAACATAAGAGTTAGGGCTGTATTTCTTTACATTCTCACAAACGGAACGGACAATTCCAGCATTGGTGTTAACCAAGTCATCGCGACTCATACCTGGTTTACGAGCGATACCTGCTGTAATAATAACTACATCAGAATCTCTCGTATCTTCATAGTTAGAAGTACCGATAATGTTGCTATCGAATCCTTGCACCGGGCCTGTTTCCAGCATATCCAATGCTTTTCCTTTTGTTGGGTTCTCCAACTGAGGAATATCTACTAGCACAACATCTCCAAGTTCCTTCTGTGCAAGCATCAATGCTGTAGTTGCTCCTGTGAATCCTGCACCTACTACTGTAATTTTCGCGCGACGAATTGCCATTTAATTATCCCCTTTACTTCAAGTTGCTGATGATTTGGTCAGCGAATGCTGAGCATTTGATTTCTGTAGCGCCTTCCATCAAGCGAGCGAAGTCATAGGTAACCGTCTTGTTATTGATTGCTGTAGCCATACCTGCATAGATAAGGTCAGCAGCTTCTTGCCAGCCCAAGTGCTCCAAGAGCATAACGCCGGACAAAATAACGGAACCAGGGTTAACTACATCAAGATCCGCATACTTCGGAGCTGTACCATGTGTAGCTTCGAAGATCGCATGACCTGTTACGTAGTTGATATTTGCTCCTGGAGCAATACCAATACCACCAACTTGTGCAGCCAAAGCATCGGACAAGTAGTCACCGTTCAAGTTCAATGTTGCGATAACATCAAAGTCTTTCGGGCGAGTCAATACTTGTTGAAGTGCGATATCAGCAATCGCATCTTTAACCAAGATTTTTCCTGCAGCAAGTGCTTCTTCTTGAGCTTTGTTAGCAGCTTCTGTGCCATGCTCGTCCTTAATGCGGTCGTACTGACCCCAAGTGAACGTCTTGTCAGCGAACTCTTCCTCTGCTACTTCATAGCCCCAGTTCTTGAAGGCACCTTCTGTGAACTTCATAATGTTGCCTTTATGAACGAATGTAACGCTCTTACGATCATGCTTGATTGCAAACTCTATCGCAGCACGAGCAAGACGCTTGGAACCTTCAGAAGATACTGGTTTCACACCAATACCAGATGTTTCAGGGAAACGGATCTTGTTCACACCAAGCTCGTCTTGCAAGAACTTGATCAATTTGTTCACATCTTCGGAACCAGAAGCGTACTCGATACCAGCATATATATCTTCTGTGTTCTCACGGAAAATAACCATATCAACCAGCTCAGGACGCTTAACTGGAGAAGGTACACCATCGAAATAACGTACTGGACGCAAGCAAGTGTACAAATCCAACTCTTGACGAAGTGCAACGTTCAAAGAACGAATACCACCACCGATTGGCGTTGTCAAAGGTCCTTTAATCGCAACAATATATTCACGAATTGCTTCTAACGTATCGTTAGGCAACCATTCGCCATATTCATTGAAAGCCTTTTCACCTGCAAATACTTCGTACCAAGCAAGCTTGCGCTCGCCGCCGTAAGCTTTCTCAACTGCAGCGTCCAATACACGCTTGGATGCGCGCCAAATGTCACGGCCTGTACCGTCTCCCTCGATAAATGGAATGATCGGTTGTGTTGGTACTTGCAACTTACCGTCTTTAATCGTAATTTTCTCGCCCTCTGTTGGTGCAGCAAACTTCTCCAATTGCAACATATATAGTTCCTCCTCAGAATAATGCTGAATGGTATAAATCCGCGTATATGACATACGCTGCGATGACGGGCACTACATCCTTATTGTAGCAACCCGCCATTTTCTATGACAAGCTAAATTATGAAATTTTTTGATACTTTAGATAAATTAACGTTCAGAAATCGGAATATAAGCTTGTGTTGACGGGCCAACATACTCGGCGCGCGGACGAATAATACGATTGTTCTCGTATTGTTCTAAAATGTGCGCTGTCCAGCCAGATGTGCGGCTGATTGCAAAGATTGGTGTAAACAAATCACGAGGGATACCAAGCATTGTGTAAACCGAAGCGGAGTAGAAGTCCACATTTGGTTTAAGTCCCTTTTGGCCCGTTACCAATTCTTCAATACGTACGCTCATCTCATACAAATCAAGATTGCCTTTTTCCTTACCAAGTTCCTCAGACATTTTCTGAAGATGCTTAGCACGCGGGTCTCCGTTCTTATATACACGGTGTCCGAAGCCCATAATCTTAGCTTTGTTGTCTAACTTGTCTTGAATGTAATCGTCTACATTTCTTGATTCGCCAATCTCTTCCAACATAACCATAACTGCTTCGTTCGCTCCACCATGCAACGGTCCTTTCAATGCACCGATTGCCGAAGTGATACCCGAATAAATATCGGACAAAGTGGCAACGGTTACACGACTTGCAAAAGTAGAAGCGTTCAATTCATGATCAGCATGCAGTACTAGCGCTTTATCCATTGCTTCAACTGCACGTGGCTCAGGCGCTTCGCCTAGCAATGTGTACAGAAAGTTGTAAGCAATAGACTTACCTGCTAACGGTGCAACTGGTTCTTTCCCTTCACGAATACGAGCATAAGCAGCTACGATGGTAGGTAGCTGAGCTTGAATCTTGATTGCTTTATTCAAGTTCGCTTCTGCACTCATGTCATTAGCACCGTCATCATACAGCGCTAATGCCGAAACAGCCGAACGAAGGACAGCCATTGTATTCGCTTCAGATGGGAACAATTTCAATTGCTCGATAACACCTGCTGGAACGGATGCATGATCACTTAGCTTCGCTTGGAGATCTTGAAGCTCTGCCTCATTTGGAAGCTTTCCATACCATAACAGATAAGCAACTTCTTCAAACGTAGCATGTTCAGCCAAATCATCAATATTGTAACCACGGTAGGTTAATACCCCGTCAATAATGGAGCTGATAGACGAAGCTGCTGCAACAATACCTTCTAGCCCTTTGGTTGCTGTCATAGCCCTCTCTCCTTTGCATCATACTTCTCTTTTGTGTACAACGTTCGACTGCATATTCGATTGTGCATAAGTATTTCTATGAAGTAATTAAACCTTCTAGTTAAATGATATAGGATATTGTCGGTTCTGTGAACGCAAAAAGGCAATTTTAGGGATAGAAATGCTTTATCACCTACATAAACGTATTTTTAAGGAACGAATCTAAAAACAGAAGAAATAGTTTATAAAACCCAACATATATTAAGTTAATCGCATTCTGAGCGTGCTAAACAACGAATATCAACCATATGAATGAAATACAGCGTCTGTTGCCGTTTTATAGAAAAGAATGAATTGGACTAGCATTCCAGAGGGGGCGTATCGTGGATACTAACATAACAAAAAGAGTCGTACGAGCTGTGATGGTTATGATCTTGATCATAGCTAGTATAGCTTTATGTACGCTGCTGCTGCCCTTGCTCTATCCGTTTTTGTTAGCATGGATCATCGCAGCACTGATGAATCCGATCGTAAACCTATTGGAAAATCGTCTTCGCTTCCCTAGGTGGTTGGCTGTCACACTTTCTTTATCAGTCTTTGTAACCTCATTGTTCACCGTGCTTGCTGCCGTGATCACACGCATCGTCAAAGAAATTATGACACTTACAGAGACGATTCAATTGTATTTACAAGCATGGCGTGAATTACTTCTCTCTCTTATGAATAATGAATATATCGTTTCGATAATCGATACACTTAGCATGCTGTACAAAGACAACCCTAACATTCAGAACACGATCAATACGAATATCTCCCGCACTGCCGAAACCGTCACTACTACCGTAACTGATCTCGTTACAAACATACTAAATGGCATTGTTACTCTATTATCACGCCTACCTAACATTGCAACGATTTCGGTCGTCGTATTATTAGCCGCTTTTTTTATAAGCAAAGATTGGAGGCACTGGCTTAATATCGTAACGGATTGGTTTCCCGATCAACTGCGCAAACCCGCCTATACCATATGGACGGACCTTAAAAAAGCACTATTGGGCTACTTACGTGCCCAATTCATCCTCATCTCCATAACAGCCGTCGTAATTACAATTGGGTTGCTGCTCTTAGGAGTACCCTATGCTGTTACAATTGGGCTATTAATTGGGTTAGTTGATCTACTCCCCTATCTCGGAGTCGGGGCAGTCATGGTGCCATGGATTATGTACAGTTTTATAACAGATCCTTCTTCTTTAGCTATTGGATTAACCATTCTCTATGCAATCGTACTTATAGCTAGACAAATTATAGAACCGAAAGTGCTTGCTTCCAGCATCGGACTCGATCCGCTTATGACCTTGGTCGCTATGTTTGTCGGGCTTAATTTATTCGGGGTGCTTGGTCTTATTATTGGGCCTGTCACGCTTATCCTGCTAACTGCCGTGCATCGAGCGCATGTATTTCGAGATGTTCGCAATTACATAATGATAGGGAGAAAATAGAGATAGGAATAAAAACAAAGCGAGTAGTTAATGCGGAAGCTGTCACTTCTACCAAGTTGATTGTAAAAACAAATCAAATCTAATTCTGAGTGTTTTTATACCAACTGCTGAACATCAAGAAACGCAATAGAACACGAATCCCACAACAGTTAAAAGTAGCTAGCCACCAATCATTGAATATGTTCGCACAACGTCACCTAATAAAAAAGAGCAAGGAAACATCGAAGCATCCAACACTTCGTCGTTCTCTTGCTCTTTTTTATGTTATTTTTTGAGAAAATAATGCTTGATACTGCGCAAGCACACCTTAAAGCTTGAGAAGTTTGAAGAGTTTATAGAGTTTGAGCCTAGATTGTGCGTTTGAGTTTGGTCTAATAAGCTCTAACGAACGCTATCTACGTTATTTTCTTGCAATCATCCATTTCCGAAATCTAACGGTTGTCATGGAGCTTATTTAAGCAAATTAAGCCTACATTTCAGCTAAATAGGTTAAATAAGCTCATTAGCAACCGTTAGATTATAAAATGAGCAATTAGGAGCCAAATAGCCTCCAAGGCAACCGTTAGCGTGAGCCAACATTAAGGTCACAACCAGTTCATCACATCACTACAGTAGTCATCACTAGTATCATCACTAATATCATCACTAGTATCATCACTAGTATCATCACTGTGTCGATGTCGTTACTACTGTCGCCACTAGTTCATTTTTAGATTAACCGCTAGTACCATTCACTATTTGTTAACGCAAAATATGAAAGTTTCCATTCTGCATCTTTTTCTCAATCCATTTCAACATGTAGTGTCTATAAATGGGACGAGTTAAAGGAAAAACCATTGTAAACCCGATCAAATCCGTTACAAAGCCAGGAGTCAGCAGTAAAATACCACCCAGCATGACGCAAAGTCCTTCCACTAGCTTGCGGCCAGGAATTTGTCCAGACTGCATCTGCTGCTGTGCATCCCCCCATACTTGCGCCGCTTCATGACGGGTAATAAGGACACCTATAATCGCCGTAACAATGACAAGCAGGAACGTATTCCATCCTCCTATTTGGCCGCTTACAAAAATAAATCCCCATATTTCCATCGCTGGAATTAGAGCGAGTAATAACAAGAACCACATATGCATTCACTCCCTATTTACCATTTCATGCTTCCATCTTCTTTTGCACAAGTTGCTGCAGCATAGACCACAATTCAGGCTGCTCACGACTCACTCGCTTTGGACGCCAATCACGTCCGATCCAAGCATGATCCGTACCGCCTTCGTAAAGAAGTTCTCCAATCGGCTCTGGCGACCATCCTGCTGTTTGTACCTGAGCAACTTGCTCTTCATTCAGTCTACACACAACCGATTGGAAGGACATACGAATCGTCCCCAACTGATCAAGTCTTGTAAACACAGCTACCCAATCATCATAATGAGCAGGACGCTTATAGCTGATGCGAAGATCAGTGACAGGAAACAAAAGCCCTTCTGCTTCAAGCTGCTTGTAGTCAACACCAAGTGCTCTTATCCATTCAGTACGTCCAACTTCAAACCAAGTTGCAACATTTCCATGGAAAACGACTGCCATTGCGTCCGTCTCCTGATAGCGAACCCGCATAGCCACACCAAACCAAGGATTTTTAGCGAGATGATCGATTTCGAGATGCATCAATTGCTGCTCTTCGTTTCTCATTTCCTACTCCCCCTAATGGAAAGTTAAGTTAACGATACAACAAAAGCAATGGCTGCGACACCATTGCTTTTGTAGATACTTCTATTTATAAATTAGTTGCAAGCTTGACCAATTTGCGTAACTTTCATCAAGTTCGTAGAACCTGCACAGCCAACTGGTACACCAGCTGTAATAACAACGAGGTCACCGTGTGCTACTAGACCAGTCTCAAGACCGCCTTTAACAGCTGTATCGAACATTTCGTCTGTCGTTTTAGCTGGCTCACCTTTAACAGGTACAACGCCCCATACCAAGGACATGCCGCGCATTACTTGCTCAGAAGCCGCTACAGCAACGATTGGGGCTTTCGGACGGTACTTGGATACCATACGAGCTGTGTAACCTGTTTGTGTAGATGTGATGATTGCTTTTGCATCAAGATCCAAAGCAGAGTTAGCAACTGCTTGACCGATTGCATCTGTAATTGTAGATTGCTGCTTCGAACTTTGACGAACGAAGATCTCACGGTACTCAAGCGCAGATTCTGCTTTCTCAGCGATGCGGGACATCGTAAGAACAGATTCTACTGGGTATTTACCAGCAGCTGTTTCACCAGACAACATGATTGCATCTGTTCCATCGAAAATAGCGTTAGCTACGTCAGAAGCTTCCGCACGTGTAGGACGTGGGTTGCGCTGCATGGAATCCAACATTTGTGTTGCTGTAATTACTGGTTTACCTGCCAAGTTACATTTCTCGATCATGCGCTTTTGCACTAGAGGAACTTCTTCAGCAGGGATCTCAACGCCGAGGTCACCACGAGCAACCATCAAACCGTCGGACAATTCAAGAATTTCATCCAAGTTGTCGACACCTTCTTGGTTCTCGATCTTGGAAATGATTTGGATGTGGTTCGCATTGTGCTCTTTAAGCAAGTTGCGAATTTCCATAACGTCGCTAGCTTTACGCACGAAAGAAGCAGCGATAAAGTCAACGTTTTGCTCGATACCGAAACGGATATCGTTAGCATCTTTCTCTGTAATACCTGGAAGAGAAATGCTTACGCCTGGAACGTTAACGCCTTTTTTGCTCTTGATTTGACCACCGTTAACGATCTTACATTTAATTTCTGTACCTTGAACTTCAACAACAGTCAATCCGATCAAACCGTCGTCGATCAAAATTGTAGAACCTACTTCAACATCACGCGGAAGATCAGCGTATGTAACCGATAGACGGTTCGCATCTCCCTCGATCTCTTCTGTTGTCAACGTAATGTACTGTTCTTCTACAAGCTCAATTGGTTCTACAGCCAATTTACCAGTACGAATTTCAGGACCTTTTGTGTCAAGCAAAATAGCAACAGTTTTGTTCAACTCTTGAGCTGCTTTACGAATATTGATGATACGATTGCCATGCTCCTCATAGTCACCATGGGAGAAGTTCAATCGTGCTACATTCATACCAGCCATAATAAGTTGTTTCAATTTGTCCAAAGGTTCGCTGGAAGGACCAATCGTACATACAATTTTAGTTTTGCGCATTATGAGTTTCCTCCAATTGTTCGGCTCTCTACTATCCACTTGATATATTTATTATAACAAGTTCACAACTATTTAATTTACTATACCTTGTCCATTTTGTATATGAAGATCGTCATATTTTTAAGTTTTACCAAATGAATACGCCGTTATGACTGTAAATTGTTAGTTAGGCTTGATCTAAATAGGTGAATCGACCAATAGAACGGAACTTTTCGTATCGATTTTCACGAAGCTCATCAGGTGTCATCGCCAGCAGTTCGGTTAGCTGTCTTACTAATGCATGCTTAACAGACTCCGCAGCCGTAGGAATATCCTTGTGTGCACCACCTTGCGGTTCTGGGATTACTTCTTCAATAATTCCCATCTCAAGCAGATCAGCAGCTGTAATCTTCATCGCTTCTGCAGCCTGATCCGCCTTCGAAGCGTCTTTCCACAAAATAGATGCCGCTCCATTCGGTGAAATAACCGAATAGATGGCATTCTCAAGCATCAACACTCGATTGCCTACACCAAGAGCAAGCGCTCCGCCGCTACCGCCTTCACCAATAACAACACAAATAATCGGCACACCCATCAGCATCATATCGCGCAAGTTACGGGCAATCGCTTCCGATTGTCCACGCTCTTCTGCGGTATTACCAGGATATGCACCTTTTGTATCGATAAACGTAATGATAGGACGCTTAAATTTATCAGCTTGCTGCATAAAGCGCAGCGCCTTCCGGAATCCTTCAGGATGAGGGCTTCCAAAAAATCGTGCTATGTTTTCTTTTGTATCTTTACCTCGTTGGTGGCCTATAACGGTTACGGGCATGCCATTCAGCTTCGCAATACCGCCGACGATAGCCAGATCATCCCCGAATAGTCGATCACCATGCAGCTCGATAAAGTCAGTAAAAATATGATTAACAAAATCCAGCGTCGTTGGACGCTGGTGATGTCTAGCCAGATGCATCTTCTGAGACGGTGAAATGCTCGAGTAGATCTCCTCTGCCAACTTAGCATGACGCTCTTCCAGTCGCGCAATCTCTTCGCTGAAGTCTATGTTCTTCTCTTCGCCAAAGCGCTTCAATTCTGCAATCTTCTGCTTCAATTCTGCTAGCGGTTGTTCAAATGGAAGCTCACTCGCCATTCGCCATCTCTCCTTTCACGGTATGAAGATCAATCAACTTCGTCAACGTTTGACGCATGTCTTTCCGTGGAACGACCATATCAACCTGACCGTGCTTCAAGTTAAATTCAGCAGTTTGGAAGTTGTCCGGCAGCTTTTGACGAATGGTTTGCTCAATAACAATTCGGCCTGCAAAACCAACAAGAGCCCCTGGCTCGGCCAAATTAATATCCCCCAACATAGCAAAGCTCGCAGAAACCCCTCCCATTGTAGGATCCGTAAATACGGATATGTAGAGTCCTCCACTTTCATGAAACTTCGCTAATGCTGCACTTGTCTTCGCCATCTGCATCAAGCTCAATATACTTTCCTGCATACGAGCTCCACCTGACGTAGAGAAAATGATAAGCGGATACTTCTTCTGCATCGCCATCTCGATCGCTCGAGTTATTTTCTCACCAACAACAGATCCCATACTACCACTGAAGAAGTCGAAGCTCATAACAGCAACGACAACAGGATATCCGCCAATCGTACCTTCACCGGAAATAACAGCTTCATTCAAGCCGGATTTAGCATGCTGCTGCTCCAGCTTCTTCGCATATCCCGGGAATTCGAGTGGATCTTCAGACACCATATTTGCTTCATATTCAAACAAACGACCATCATCTAAAGTCATCTGAATACGTTCCCATGCACTGAGACGAGCATGGTGTCCGCATTCCGAGCAGACTTTCAAGTTCTTTTCCAATTCCTTATGATATTGAATCGTGCCGCACTTGGCACACTTTGTCATCAATCCCTCAGGTATTTCACGCTTAGGACGATCGCTGTCATCTCGTATGGATGGAATCGTCGCGTATTTCTTCTTTTTGTGGAATAAGTCTTTGAACACTCATGACACCTCTTTAGGCTGATTTACGCTGCATGTAAACAACATCCACTAGGGCTTGTCCACGGAACGAATGCGCCCGATTGTAGGCAACAAAAAGCGGCTGTCTCAACAAAAATGACGTTCGTCAAGCAGCCGTATTATGCGTGCAAAATAGAGTTGAGCACTTCCTGCACTTCTTCCACTTCTCCGGAAGGTACGAGCACTTCGAATTGTTGTTTAGACATATGGACAGGGCGGACTTGTACAAGAAATCCTTCCTCCGTCAATCTGTTGTTAATTCTTTCAGCAATTTTAGCTGTCGGAGCGATGTAGATTACTGTCCACATTCGCGTGAGTACCTCCTCACGTTTGTTGCATGGTCATTAATGCACCTATGATAACATAGTGCCATTTTCATAGCAACAAAATCGAGCCTTCGTTACTATAGATTCTACACAATATTCCAGTTATTAGGGCGGAGTATTTTTAAAAAGAGCTGCTGCAATAAGCAAAAGTCAATGATGACTATCACACAATCTCATAGATTATGAATCTACTTTATCGTACTTGACAGCGTTCGGATCTTGGTGTGCAATCCGAGCAGATGCCGCCGCCGCAAGACCAGCTACGAGATCGTCAAGAAACACATGTATACCACTATGGTCATTATTCAACTGTCCCAATATACCTAGCTTGTTTTTATCCAAATATCCAAAGCTTGTCAGACCTATCATACCGAACATGCTCGTAATGCCCAATGCCAACGTCTCATCTACTCCATATAAGGACTCATCCGCTTCCAACATCGATTGCAGTGGCTCTGGCCATTGTTTGCGTTCTGCCATCATGTCCATGGCGATGCCTGTCATTAGCGTATATTGCACTTCCCGCTTGTGCAATACTGACTTCACGCTATCGAGGCACTGCTCCAATTCTAGTCGTGCATTGTAAGGCTTCTGCAGCTTATATACGATTTCTGCTATCGCTTCAAGTTTCACTCCACGCTGTTCCAACCATGATACGGTCATTGTATAATTCAAAAGGCACTCCCCCTGTCACACGATCCGCAGCCTTGTCTCTACACAAGGTGTAAAGACAATATATGCCGGAAGGTAGAAAATGGTGAGTGCCTTATAGAGGTTGTTCAAAAAGTCATCTTTTGATCACGAAGTGTCACAGAAAGTGAATTCGAAATTCAAAGTCTAGTGCTAGTCAGACAATGACATTGTAACGCAATAATAATCGTAACAGCTCAACTTGTATTACTTGACGCGCACACTGCCTTCTCCAAATAAGCTTTCAATGCGCTTAAACAGCTGCGGAGAAGGTTTCAGCGTATAGCTTCCGCTAAGAGCGCGAAGCTGCTGCTCGCGCTCGTAAAAGAGCACGGTCGGCAGCGTGCCATGATGCTCTTGAATGAGCGACTTCAGCTCATTCAAGAGCTCTGGCCGTTCGCATTCGGCCGTGATCTTAATGTACACGCGCTGGCCCTGCTTGGCGCGTGATGCGCCTGCGGCGCTTGCAGCGGCGGGCGGAGCGGCGCTTGCCGCTGGCGCACTAGCGCGTGGCGTATAGCCCGCGCTGGCAAGGCCATGGCCCTCGGCGGCTGAGGCGCTGCCGTTGGCGCGGGCAGTTGCTTCGCCGTGCGCTGCGCGCTCGCCTGCCGCTTGAGCGGAAGTGCTTGGCGCACGCGTATGGGCGCGATCCGCGCCACCGCGGCCGACTGCATCGCGACCGCCGGTGGCAGCCGCTGCGCGCTGCTGACGCGCACGCCGTGCCAACTGCGCCACGGCGTTCAAATCTAGCGGCGACACATCATGCGCCAATAGCTTGAAGCCCTCATCCTGCTGCTGGACTTTGGCACGCACCGCGATTAAAGCTCCCTTCGAAACAAGTGGCTGAGCACGCCTCCATACTTCAGGGAATAGCACAACCTCTACGCGCTCGATGCGATCCTCAAGCTCGATAAACGCCATCGGCTTACCCTTCTTCGTCATAATGCTTCGTTCCGATACAATCATGCCAACGACAACACATTCACTCTCATCTGGTGCATCATGCAAATCCACGATGCGATCCGCATCTGCTTCTCGCAGCAGTTCTACAAATTCATCAAGCGGATGACCCGACAAATATAGCCCGAGCAAATCCCGCTCCAGCTCCAACTGCTGACTCATTGTGAACGGCTGAATATCTGGATAATCGATCTGTCTGTTATTGACTTCTACAAAATCGAACATTTGAATTTGCAAGTCCTCACGCTGCTTGCGCCATTTCACTGCCGCTTCAAGCACTTCATCAAGAACAGCCAACAATTGAGCTCGATGCCCAGGCAATGAATCCATGGCTCCTGCTTGAATCAACGATTCAACAACACGACGATTGCACACACGCAAGTCGACACGGCGACAGAAATCCTGCAAATCTTCATAAGGCTGGTTGCGGCGCTCACGAATGATACTTTCAATTGCCTGCGTACCTACATTTTTAATAGCTGCTAAGCCAAAACGAATGGCACTATCCACAGGCGTAAACGTTACTTCACTTTCATTAATATCAGGAGGAAGCACCTCTAGCTGTGTGCGACGACAATCTTCAATATATTCAGCGACTTTGCGGTGATTGCCCATTTGAGCCGTTAGCATCGATGCCATAAACTCCGTTGGATAGTGGGCCTTCAAATAAGACGTTTGGAATGCTAGGACGCCATATGCCGCTGCATGGGCGCGTGGGAAACCGTAATCTGCAAATCGAACAATCATGTCATAAACACGATTGGCTTCTTCCATCGTGTACCCTAAAGTTAAGCTGCCTTTAACAAAGTGCTCACGCTCCTGATCAAGCACCTCTCGCTTCTTCTTGGATACCGCTCTGCGGAGCAAGTCCGCCTCTCCCAAAGAGAAGCCTGCCATCTTGGAGGCGATATGCATAATTTGTTCTTGATATACAATGATCCCGTACGTATCCTGCAAAATAGGCTCCAGATCAGGATGCGGATACTGTACAGGCTGTTTGCCATGCTTGCTCAAAATAAAGTTAGGAATAAACTCCATCGGACCAGGTCGATACAATGCTAATACCGATACAATATCTTCAAATACAGATGGCTTCAAATCTCGAAGCACACGGCGCACCCCAGCTGATTCTAATTGAAACAACCCTGTCGTCTCGCCTCTGCCTAGCAATTCATACGTCTTCGCGTCTTCGTCATTGACTCGATCAAGATCAAGGCTTTCTCCTGTCTTCGCCTTAATCCAATTCAACGTGCGTTCAATGATCGACAAAGTCCGTAAGCCTAGGAAATCCATCTTCAACAATCCGACTGCTTCTAGATGCTCCATGGAAAACTGCGTCAAAGGTACACGCTCTGTGCCTTCCTGAAGCGGCACATAATTCGTTAACGGTTCAGGGCCAATAATGACACCGGCAGCATGGGTGGAAGCATGTCGCGGCATGCCCTCTACCTTAAGTGCCATACTGATAAGATCATTAATACGAGTTTCCTTCTCCCGCCACTCCCGCAGTTCATTGCTGAGCGACAACGCCTTATCTAAGGTCATGCCAACGGCAGATGGAATCAGCTTGGCCGCCTTATCTGTCTCATGGTAGGGGACATCCAATACACGACCAACATCACGCACAGCAGCTCGAGCTGCCATCGTACCGAACGTTATTATTTGAGCAACATGATCTCTCCCATATTTCTCTGCGACATAGGCAATAACTTCATCACGACGCTCATCATTGAAGTCAATGTCGATATCAGGCATCGTAATGCGCTCTGGATTCAAAAATCGCTCAAACAATAACTTGTATTTTAACGGATCTACATTCGTAATTCGAAGCGTGTATGCAACCAAACTTCCAGCAGAAGATCCACGTCCAGGACCTGTCATAATGCCTTGCTCATGCGCAAAGCGAATGAAATCCCAAACAATTAGAAAATAATCCGAGAAGCCCATCGCATCAATTGTTTTCAACTCATAAGCAAGACGCTCTTGGGCTTGAAGTCGGAACTGTTCATCCTTCCATTCTGACAAGTGCTCATATCTAGCATGTAATCCCGCTTGGCACAACTCAGCCAAATAAGAAGAAGCCGTCATCTCGCTTGGGATTGGACTAAATTCAGGAAGCACATGTGTGCCCAGCTCAATCTCAACATTACACTGTTCAGCAATATCAGCCGTATTCGAGATCGCTTGCGGGACATGCGGAAACAGCTTCAACATATCCGAGCCAGATTTCATGTACATTTGATCAGAGGAGAAACGCAATCGTGCCTTTTCCTCCACCGTCTTGCCTGTACCGATACATATAAGCACATCCTGAACAGCGGCATCTGATTGTTCCATATAATGAACATCATTCGTTGCAACTAATGGAATGCCTAGCTCTTCACTAAGTGCAATGAGACCAATATTGACCTTCTTCTGATCAGGAAGCCCATGATCTTGCAGCTCCAAGTAGAAACCATCCTTAAATATATCTCGGTACGTCATCGCAACCTGGCGAGCCTCATCTATTCGATCATGCAGCACATGCTGTGCCACTTCACCGCCTAAGCACGCGCTTAAAGCGATAACACCTTCCGAATAGCGGTGCATCGTCTCTTTATCAATCCGAGGCTTATAATGGAAGCCTTCCAAGTGACCAATGCTGCACATACGCATCAAATTGCGATAACCTTCGTTATTTTTCGCCAGCAAAATCAAATGATAAATCGGCTGTTCCTTGCGTGTCCCACGATCCGATAACGTGCCAGCGGTAACGTATGCCTCCATACCAATAATGGGCTTAATTCCATGCTTGCGGCATGCCTTATAAAAGGCGATCGTGCCGTACATGACACCATGATCCGTGAGCGCCAGTGCCTTCATACCATAATCAGCTGCTCTCTTCGCCAATGCGTCAATACGGGCTGCCCCATCCAGCAGACTATATTCGCTGTGTACATGTAAATGCACGAACTGTTCCATGCCTTTTCACTCCATTTCATTTCAAAAATGCAATCTATATATGTTGATTTCATTCACTTCATCAACGTGCAACCGAACATACTTTCGTTCTTCATTGTATCATATTTTCCCGCCAAAGTTCTATATATGTAGTAAGAGGTTGTCCGCCTATCTACTGGGATAACGCACATCATTTCAACCTTCAATCCGTTCGAGAGGACGATTACAAAATGAGTCCATTTATGTCCAAAGCTATTATCGATTTTGGTATTGCACTAGGTGTTGTCATAGGCGGGTCCCTATTAGCAGGCATCGCAAGTGTACTTGCCCTACAATCTCCCATCGAAACGATGAGACAAGTTAGCGAGCACTTGAAAATATGGGCGATCGTCGCAGCTGTTGGCGGTACTATCGATCCGCTCCGCGTCATAGAAACGAATTTTTGGGTAGGGAATTTATACCCTGTATTCAAACAACTTATGTTTATATTAGTGTCCTTCCTAGGTGCACATATGGGGACCGAACTCATCCAATGGATATGCAGGGCCAGGGGGTGAGACTCATGCGACTACAGCGTTTATTTCAAGGAGCAGCTGTATTTATTGTAGGTGCTATCACAGGTGCTGCGGTATACCACAGTATATTTTTACATCAAATCGATGAACTCATCATGCGCAATCTCGACCTTCAAGACCGCCTCGCTCACTATAAAGCAGAAGCCGAGGCTTTATTGAAATATAAAAATCGCTCCACCGTAATCAAGAGCATTACGATGCACATCTATGAATCTGCTGATCAAAAAATGTCATCCTCTGACGAAACCGAACTGCGCAAGCGTCTACTAAAAGACTTGGACGGATTGAAGGGACGCAACGTCTATCAAATTGACGAATACGTTAAGCTCATTGAGGGATTGCTGACACGGAAGCTGTATACAGATGTGCATCATCAAAACTATGTCGTTACGTTGCGAACGATGCTGGTCACAGAAGGAGTACTGCATGTATGGGTAGATGTAAAGGCCGAGCTTCCCTCTCCAGGCTAATCATGTCGAACTGTATCGCTCACACCTAACATATGGTAAAATAAGTGCATTACCTATTAGCTGGAAGGAGCGTATTACTAGGATGTACGCGATTCAAATTACCTTACTCGTGCTTATTTGTGCAACATCTTTGCTTTCTCTTGTTTACAGCATTCGCTCCCGCCGATCTCAAGACCAAGTTAAACGCGGACTTTTCGCGGCTCGTACTAATATTTGCATGGGTTTCATGCTTATATTTATTGCTATCATCCAGATGACGATGTTCCCAACAACAGGAACACTTCGAATCGTGTTCGGTGCTATTCTCCTCGCAATAGGAGTATTCAATCTGGTAGCAGGACTGCGCAATCACAGTTACTTTGCCCGACTGCAACACTAGAATCCAATCTGCCAATGTAATCATGTATCGTTTATTTACAGACCGTTAAGCTGCCCTTAACGGTTTTTTCATATTTTAATATTTCATAAAATCGTTATAAAATTTTTCACTTACTTTTTGTGAGTTTGTGATATAATTATATTAATTATTGAACATACATAAAAAGGAGCATGCCTCATGAATACTTTCGAGGAAGTTGTAACCTCACGTCGATCAGCGAATAAGTTTCTCCCCGATGTCAAAATTAACGAGTCTGAACTTGATGAATTGTTCTCGCTAGTTAAATACGCACCTTCTTGCTTCAATTTGCAGCATACTCAATATTTAGTCGTGCATGATAGCGATAAAAAGGAACTTGTCTATGAGGCCGCATTTAGACAATACAAAATCAAATCAGCTTCTGCTGCTATCATTGTCTTAGGGAATAAGGAAGCACATCATGATGCAGCACGAATCTACGAAGGGATGCTTCACCTAGGCATGCTAAATCAGCAGGAATTTGATATGACCGTCTCAGATACGATTAATTTCTATGAACAGCGTGGCGATGCGTTCAAGCGCGATGAAGCGATTCGTAATGCCAGTTTGTCTGCAATGCAGTTTATGTTAATTGCAAAAGACAAAGGTTGGGATACATGCCCGATGAGTGGATTTGACCCAGAAGCTATCATTCGTGACTTCAATATCCCTGAAAATCTAGTACCTGTTATGCTGATCGCAATCGGCAAAGAGGACAAAAAAAGCCGTCGTCCGCGCGGCTACCGTAAGCCAACTGGTGAATATGTTACGTACAATTCGCTCTAAGCCTATCGCCGCATAACATGCGAAGCCCCCTATTCAACAACGGAATAGAGGGCTTCTATTAATTATGGTCAATCGACTGAACCGTCATCATCACTTTAGCTACAAGCTGATCGCCTTTTTTCATTTCGATTTCCAATTTGCAAACTTTGCGACCCATCTCAATAAACCTAGGCACAAGCCTTACGATGTCTTCAATTTGAACGGGACGAACGAAATAAGTCGTCATATTTTCCATAATGTGATCATGCTGTCTCGCGTCCTTAGCTGCACGGAGAGCCCCATTTGTAAGCAAAGAGGTAATAATTCCTTCCGATACAACACCGAAGCTATTCACCATCTGAGGTGTGATAACCCCCTGAAAGTAAATACGTCCTTCCTCATCCCTCATCTCGTTAAAACCGTTCCAAATCAAATCGTCGAACGTTTCTCCTAACTGAGGCTCATTCGGAACATCCCGCATCGCATGAAGGACATCCTGTCTCGTAATGACAGCCAACAGCTTGCGACTGCGGTCAATAACAGGCAGCAGCTCTATTCCTTCCCACACCATGGTGTGCGCTGCCGAAGCAAGCGTAGTATTCATCGTAACGGTTATTGGGTTTCTTGTGTACAGTTTGTCGATAGGCTGATCTTTATCCGCATATTCTATATCCTTAATCGTAATCATACCAGCCACTCGGTTCCACTCATCTATGATCGGAAATCGATTATAGCCCGTAACCTCTCTTAACTCTTCGAACTGACGGACCGTGCTGGATGGCCTTAGCACAGAAACAGCTAGCTTAGAGCCCACGATATCCTCGACAAGCAGTATCTTCTTTTTGATTAAGCGGTCGAACAATGCTCTGTTGATCATGGATGCTACTGTAAATGTATCATACTTAGAACTAATAATAGGCAAGTCCAATGAATCGGCGAGCAGCTTTACTTCACGACTTGTTGTAAAACCGCCTGTGATGAGAACGCCCGCACCATGCTGCAACGCGCTTTTATGTGCATTTTCTCGATTACCAACGATAAGTAAGCTGCCAGCATCTATGTATCGAAGCATCGCATCGAGCTTCATCGCTCCGATCGCATATTTATTAAGTGTTTTGTTCAATCCCTGTGCTCCGCCCAGCACATGACCTTCCACAATCTCTACAACCTCTGCAAAGGTAAGCTGTTCCGAAAGGTTACGCGGCTTCTTCTCTACACGCACCGTTCCGATACGCTCTTTTGTCACAACAAGGCCGACATTTTCAGCCTCTTTTACTGCGCGATACGCCGTCCCTTCACTCACGCCCAGCTCTTTGGCCAATTTACGAACAGAAATTTTAGTACCCGGTTTGAGCCCTTCAATATGGTGAAGCAGTTGTTCGTGCTTCGTTACGGTCGCATCATGAACGTCCATTCTGTTACACCCAACCTTCCCGAACTGTATTAATCTGTTATGTTAGTGTAACACAGTAAAGATAACCTAGACAAATATAATGTCAATCTATTCAGATGCTCATAGAAATCCATGTACGCCATTTTCAATGCAGCTAACACAAAGAACCGAACACTGGCATACACCCGCTTCGGCTCTACATGCTACAACCTATTAAATTACACAATCATTTATTTCATTCGTTCTGACATACGAACGATACGCCGTTCTACTTGACGATAACGCTCCGCCCGCACTTGCCGCATCCGATTCTCTTTTTCTTCATCAACACGAAGCAAACGATATAAATGCGCTCCGACAATCAACAAAGCGAACAATGACCAAACACTGCCGAAGACGACAGCCATCGACCAGCCTTCCCGAAAAGGAATCGTAGGCAATGCAATAAACAACATGATCATGACCGCCGCAATCGATATTACCGACATCCAAGATCCTCTACTGCGTCTGCTTCTACGGGTTATCGGCGTCTCGTTCATAGACTCACATCCCTCATCGTTCATAGTGAAGCTGCCGCTTCTCTATCATCTTATGCGGACAAGTTTCATGCTATGACCGATATGCCAGATGTGATCGGTACAAAAGAAAACAGCTCCCTCACTCCGTAATAAGCGAACAAGCAAGCCTCAGCTTCTCTCGACTTATAGAGTAGGGAACTGTTATCACGATCCGTTTCCTTAGCCTTGTTCAGATTGATACAAAAAGCTCAAAGAATCGGTTACAATTTTATTCACGTCTTGAATAACGAGTGCAAGTTGACGCTCTGCTTCGAACAATGCAGTAATGTTTGGGTTCATGCTGATAACTTGGAACAACTTCTCCATTTCTTCCATCTCTTCTGGATTAGGCATTTCACCAGTCATCATTTGCTGTTGCATTTCAGCTTGACGCTTGCGGAAATTATCAAACATCTGCTTCGTTTCTGGTTCAGCAGCAATTGCCTTCATCGCTGTATCAACAGCAGCAGCCTCCTCAGATTGCTGAAGAGCCCGCGCCAAATCATGGGCTTTGTCATATACATTTGTCATAGTCTTTGAAACATTCCTCTCTGTACGCTCATGTACGACATCGTTGTATCGCATTCTGCATCTATAAACCTAAGAGCAGTATACATGAGCTGCATTCCTTTAGCTTGCATCTTTTAATATTACTGGATTACAAGGCGTCTGTCGAACTTGAGCAATCTAGATTAACCGATCGTGAGCAGAATGAAAGCTTGCACACCGCCGATAATACCACCCAACAATACGCCCAACCATGTAATCGCTCGAAATTCTTTACCTGATACACTAAGTATAATTTGCTCCAAACGTTCAATCGGGAATTTTTCGACTTGGGCGCGCACCACTTCTTCCAAACCGATGCTTTTCACAAGCTGATCTAAGTGCTGATCTAGCTTATTCACGCCAAACTGAACGATTCGTGGTATGAACGGTTCCCAAACTTGCCGATATCCCTGTACCCAATCTGCTGGACGCATGTCCGCTAGTCGCTGAGTTAGATGAGCAAAAGGAATTACATCGTTCAAACGCTCCACCACCCACAACTCAGGCTTATCCATGTCCGTTTGACCACTAAGCTCATGCACGAGTTCAGCTGGAGTTTTGACCATCCACTCCTCAAGCTTTCGTTCCACGATTCGCGCTACAGTACGCCGAACATCAGACGACTTGAGCTGTTCAGCCAATATAGGAATCATCCGGCTTACCAGCTTGTCTTCATCCACAAATATGGCAGCCATCGTCCCAAAAAATCCTTGCGAACGATCCATCACTTTGCTTAACATGTTTGCCAGCATACGCTGCCCTTCGAATGACTGAATTTGGCTTCCTACCGCATTTAGCAATGCTTGGGCAGCCTTATCAGCTGCGCGCGTGCGCACTTCAGACTGCAAACCTGGCAAAAGTTCATGGAGCGAGCGTTCACTCCACCGCTCTGATTGCCACAAATGCGCAACACCTTGTTGCGTGATCATTCGCAGCTTCTGCTCCCATTCCTGTAGGAGTACGGTGCGCTCTTCTTCTCCTGCATCTGGATGGATCCATTCCATCAACGTCTTCGGATTAGACGCCAATCGGTCTATGCTTGCAGTCAAGGTCTGTGTCAGCTGCTGCTGCAAACCAGGCTTCTCTAAAACAGAACGAAGCCCGTCTGATGTTACTAAGTACTGTGCCACTACTTCCCCTAACGATTCTGCGATATCTTGTTTGCGCTTCGGAATTAAACCTGGTGTGAAGGGCAATTTCCAAGAACCTATGTAGATTGGGCGCCGCGGATGAAATAACATTTTGATGGCAAAGTGATTAGTAACACCGCCAACAATAGCCGCTACCGCAATGCTAAAAATAATTAATACCCACGCTGACAAGAAAAGTCACTCCTTTTTACAAAATAGGTCAATCACCAAGGATAATATGTCCTCATATGATACATTAACATTTGCGGTTCACCTGTATGCGCATGGAGCGCTTACCACACTCATACGGCATCTGTTGTTGGAAGGAGATCCTTTATGTCTAAGTTGAAACTAACGCTCCAAGTTATGAGTCCAGGACTTATGCGAGAACAGACGATAATGCTCGGTGACGCTTACGTGAAGAAATGGAAAATCCCCGTTAAACAGCCAATCAACCTTCGCTTTGGCTCGCTTAAACTACCCATTTCGGTCACTCCCATTCCCCACTTCGATGGAATACGAATTAGCCAGCAGCTAGCTATAAAAATGGGGATGCATTCGGGCATTAAGCTGCGCACGATGTATAAGCCACAGGAGCGAACACTTAACCTAGGCCCACTGATTGGCATCTTGATAAGCCGCGATCGACCAGATGCACCAGACAAACCATTCGGACAAATTACAACGTTCTGTACAGAACTTGTAGAAGCTAGTCAAGATCAAGGAGCCTTCGTGTGTTTTTTTACACCGGACCATATTCAGGATCATGTAAACAGTATAACAGCATGGGTTCACCGCAGCGGGAATTGGATAAAAACCGAAATGCCCATTCCGAACATCGTCAACAATCGACTCACTTCGCGCAAGACAGAGAACAAACCTAGCGTACAGCATTTCATGAAAGAAGTAAAACTACGTTACCAATCCAGCATTTTCAACGAAAAGTTCCTTGATAAGACCGAAGTGTTCGATGCCTTAAAACATGATCTAAATGTCGCCAAATACTTGCCTGAATCGTACCTCCTTAAATCCTTCAATACCTTGAAAACAATGTGCAATCGTCATTCCCAAGTATTTCTCAAGCCCGCCCGCGGCAGTTTGGGCAAAGGAATTGTCAGAATTTCTCGTTCAGAGGACAATACCTTTTATGCCATGTACTCTACGGTTAACGGGACGAGGAAGCAGCATTTCCCCAGCCTTCTCAAATTGTTCTCAAGTTTAACAGGCAAGATGAAAACAAATCGCTATCAAATTCAACAAGGGTTGCAGCTTATGGAAAATGAAGGCCGACCTGTTGATTTTCGAGCACTTGTTCAAAAAAATGCGACCAATGAGTGGTCCATCACCTCCATCGTTGCCCGCACAGCCGGTACTCAGCATTTTGTATCCAATCTTGCACGCGGCGGCACTCTATCTACCGTAAAAGATGCCGTTACGAAGTCCAACCTTGCTCCCAATTCCCGAACAGATGTATATCTCCGGCTCAAAAATGCCTCTTTGGAAATCGCACAAGGTATCGATATGCACATTCCCGCTCACTTTGGTGAATTAGGCATTGACCTTGCTGTAGACACTTCTGGCAAGGTGTGGCTTATTGAGGTCAATTCCAAGCCTTCCAAAAATGACAACACCCCGCTGCAAGAGAACAAGATACGGCCGTCTGTCCGAAAAGTAGTAGAGTACGCACGCTACTTGTCAGGATTTTGACGAGCGAACGATAGGATGAATACGATGAACAGACTGAATCACAACACACTTGGCGTACTGCAAAAACAATCAACAGCGGCACTGCCGTTTACCGAATCCCATTTCTGCCGTCAACTCTGTATGGCTGGAGAAAAGTATGGCATTCCTGTTATCGTGTTTCACGCTGGTTTGATCGATTGGGACACTCGTACCGTAAGAGCTTATACGTACAAGAAGAACGCCTGGAAGCAACAACATTTTCCCTTGCCGACACTCATCTACAACCGTCTTTCCCGAAGTCATCATGAGCGATGTGAGCAGCAGCATACTCGAAATAGCCTGCAGCAATTGTATCGTGAAGATGTGCAGTGGCTCAGTAGACCGCTGCCTGGCAAATGGAATTTGTATCAAACGTTATCTCGCTTCGATTTTTTAAAGACGCACCTTCCCAAGACTTATCCGTATCATGGGCCAAGAAGCTTGTTACGCATCATAAAACAGCACAATGGATCGGTCTTCCTCAAGCCAAGCGGAGGACAGCATGGACGATCTGTCCTTCATATCGAAGCTTCAGCTTACGCGGCTTCCTCTCCTTGGTCCCCAACTTCAGTTACGATAACGGGGAGAACGAAACAAAATGATCACATTCATACGCATTTCACTACGATGATGGATGCTCTTAATTGGGTTCATCAATTTATTGACGGACGCCAGTATGTGATCCAGCCTTATCTGACACTTCTCAGTCAGCAGAAGGAGCCCTATGATGTTCGCGTGCTTATGCAAAAGGACGGCAGCGGGCATTGGAAATTAACAGGATCAGCTGCTCGCGTGGGCTCCTCAGGACACCTAACTTCCAACCTTCGCGGCGGCGGACGCGCCGAACCTGTTGAATCCTACTTGGAGCAGCAATTTAGCCGTAAGCAAGCAGAAAATATGTTGTCCTCCATTGCACATATCAGCAAGCAAATTCCATCAGCCATTGAATCTTGCTATGGCAGGTTAGTTGAGTTAGGGCTTGATTTTGGCATCGATCAGAAAGGTCGTATATGGCTTCTCGAAGTAAATTCGAGACCAGGCCGTTCCGTCTTCTCCTTAACCGGAAATGAGAAAGCCATCCGGCTGGCGGTAGAAAATCCCATCCTTTACGCACGCAATGTAATGGTCCGACATCTTAGGAGGGTTTGTCCATGAGTTTGACGCTGTGCAACGTGCATTTAACGCCAAATCCAGAAAAAACATTATACGTATCCACTCCATTGCTTAAGCAGCTGAACTTATCCGGCAAGAAACAAATTCGACTGCGTCTCGGTAAAACAAGTGTACCTACTGCCATTAAACCGATTAAAAAATCTGGTAAGCATCTTTATATAACAGCTGGACTACGCAGCCAATTCCGTATTCCGAAAGGTGGCAGTGTTTATGTCCTTAATGAGGTCGAAGGAGGTATCCATATCGGCCCTTTAATCGGCATTATGAGCGATTCTTCCAATCGCACGAGCACAAGTCCTTTCGGAGGAAGAACGAGCTTTATTAAACAAATATTGCGCACCGGAAATAAAAAAGCATTTGTATTTGCCTTCACTCCGCGTGATATCGACTGGCAAAAAGAGAACGTCTATGCCTATTTCCTTAACGATGCAGGCAATTGGGTTCGCCGCACCGTCCCTTTACCTGATGTCGTATACAATCGCCTACCCAGCCGTAAAGCAGAAATATCTTCGAATATGAGCCAGCTTCGCGAAAGGTTCAACCGCAAGCAGATCCCCTACTTCAATTGGAGCTTCTTCAACAAGTCAGATGTGTATGAGCTGCTCGAAGACGAAATGGAAGCCAATCAGCACGTTCCCGAATCGATAACCAATCCATCCCCAGATATGATTAAGGAAATGCTGGATCGTCATCAATTTGTTTATTACAAACCGACGGCAGGCAGCCTGGGCATAGGTATTTATCGCCTGACTTATTTGCCGAAAAAAGGGTACTTTGCACGCTACACCACCAATGGCAAAAATATTTTACTGCGGTTCAAACAGTTCTCTAGTCTTATTCGTACTTTAGAAGCCCGTCATGGCCGTAATCTTCGTGACTATGTCGTTCAGCAAGGTGTCAGATTGGTTGAAATCGACGGCTGCCCAATAGACTTTCGTTTCCATATGCATAAAGATGGAGATAACAACTGGGTCGTAGTAGGTATCGGAGCCAAAAAAGCTGGAAAAGGCAGCGTGACGACCCACGTAAAAAATGGCGGTCAACTGATGACACCCCAACAAGCGCTGGAGCGCGCGTTCGGCACTCGAGCGAAAGAAGTATTGGAACAGGCAAAAGTGACTGCTATCGATCTCGCCGAAGCCATCGAGCGCAATCACCCTCATTTGTTAGGTGAGCTTGGATTCGATCTTGGCATTGATCGAAACGAACAAGTGTGGATGTTTGAGGCGAATGCAAAGCCTGGGCGCTCGATATTCAACCACCCGCAACTTCGCGATGAAGGGCAATCATCTGTTGAGCACATTCTAGATCACTGCCTATACTTGAGCCATTTTCGCAGGGGGGATAACATGTGAGCGGTGCATCCCAACCCAACCTCCCCATTGTCGCTATATTAACGATCGAAGATGAGAAAGATTATTTCCGGGGCAACCGAGGAAATTTTGCCGACTTGCTCTCAACGGCCAAAAAAATGGGGTATACGTCTTACATCATCACGATTAAAGATTTAAAGCTACAAGCGAAAAGAGTAATCGGCTATCGTTATGTATCGGATAAAAATGAGTGGCGGCAGGAATGGTTCCCGCTGCCCCATATCTTATATAACCGGATCCCGCAAAGAGAAGATGAAATGCAGCCTGCTGTCAAAAAGAAACTGCAAGATATTATGAAGCATCCTACCATTCGCATGTTCAATCCAACCTTCTTCAATAAGTGGAAGCTATACAAATGGCTGAACAAGTCTAATGCAACTCGCCCCTATATTCCTCACACCTTAAAACTTACGAATGCCGAACAGTTAGGTAAAATGCTGAATCACCACTCCTATTTATTTCTCAAACCCGTCTCCGGCAAAGCAGGTATGGGTATTATGACCCTTCGTCTCAATCTAGACAACGGATTCAAGTACCGTTTGCGCATTCAAGATAAATCCAAAAATATCTCCTACAACTGCACCTCCATTTCTAAACTATGGTCAAGAATTATGAAACAGGTGGGTAGTGCAAAATATATCGTTCAGCAAGGCATAACATTAGCTTCGATAAACAAGCGACCATTCGATTTACGTGCACTCATTCAAAAAACAGAACAAGGCAATTGGGATATTACAGGTGTCGGAGCCCGCCTCGCGGGCAGCGCAAGCATTACGACACATGTCCCTCGCGGCGGAAGCATAGAAGACCCCTCAAAGCTGTTAACGAGTTTGTTCGGTGAGCAGGGCTCCGCACGTATTTTGGCGCGCATACGTAATACCGCACTAGTCCTAGCCAGGCAGATTGAACAGGAAGCCGGCAAGCCTCTTGGCGAAATGTCGATGGATTTAGGTGTTGACGCAGCAGGCGGCATCTGGTTCTTCGAAGCGAATGCGAAGCCAATGAAATTTGATGAACCTGATATTCGCAAACGCTCCTTGGAGCGAGTATATCAGTACAGTACGTTTTTAATGAAATCAGGCGGATAACAACGTGAAGAAGGTGAAGGCAATTGGCACAACCGGTTCTGGGCATTTTGACTTTATACTTAAACGAGCACAAACATCTTGAAGAGCGTCATATTTATCAAAAAATGATAGCGGCAGGCCAATCCATCGGTCTTCATGTATTTGTGTTTACGCCGCAAGATGTCGATCATAGGAAACATCGAATCTATTCCATGGTATACCATCACGATAAAAACCGCTGGTTTCGGCAATGGACCACCTTTCCGGACATCATATTTGACCGTTGTCGACTGCAGAATAGCTCTCGTTTTGAACAGCTTCGCCGCTTTCGAAAAAGGTACCCGGATCTGCTGTATTTGAACAAACCGCTCCGTAATAAATGGACCATCCACCAAGTACTTTCTGAAGATTCCTATCTGCGTCAGTTCCTTCCCCAAACGAAGTTGTATAACTCCCTTGCTGACGCTCAACAGGTACTCAAGCAGCATTCGCTCATTTACATGAAGCCCATTAACGGTACCGGCGGCAGAGGCATCTTGCGAGTGGAGCGATTGGCTCCTACCTTTATGCTGTATGTGCAAGGAAGAGATCAGAAACGCAAAATTATTAGCCCGCAGCGTATGACATGGTCCCAGCTTGCCACTAAGCTCAACTCTTGGCATGCGACTGGGAGATATATTGTACAGCAAGGGATATCCCTGAACTTGCCGAACGGGCGTGTTCATGATTATCGGATGCTCGTACAGAAAGATGAAACAGGAAACTGGACATTAACAGGCTGTGCAGGCAGAATAGGTGCAGCCAAAAGCATTACTTCCAATCTGCATGGTGGTGGCGAAGCTATTCCTATGGATGAAATGCTGCACAATTGGATTGGAGATGAACAGCTCATTGCAGAAGTGAAACAAGAAGCGGAGAAGATGGGTGTTGAAGTCGCTTCTTATCTAGAACGTAAATATGGAGCATTGTGTGAGCTTGCGCTTGATCTTGCGATTGATAAAAACGGGAAGATATGGATGCTGGAAGTAAATCCAAAACCTTCTCGGGAAGTATTTCAACTCATCGGTGATCAAGATACGTACCATAAATCTTTGCTAAAACCTTTACAATATGCACTCTGGCTATACCAACAGCAGCAACCTTTAATGCGTGGCGTTACTCCTGAAAATCCTCTCCCCGTAGAGACAGTTCAAGATTAAATACGACTCACCACTACGGTGAGGAGCAAATATTGCACCTTGTATGTACGTTCATTGATGTGAATATATAATAAGGCGCAGACACAATCTGAGTGTCTGCGCCTTGCGCTATTTATCATGAATTACAAGACTTGCATTTCTTCACTTGTCTCGTAAAGGTGTACAAGCTCCTTAAAATGCTGAATGAGAATATGAGCACCTTCTAACTCCTCGTCCCCACCGAATCCTGCATATGCACATCCGACGATCCCTAATTCATTCTCTGCGCCTGCTTCTATATCAGAAGAGCGATCACCAACCATCCATGCGCTCTTAATTTGGTGTTCATCTAACAAGATGCGAACCAGATCAACCTTAGATGCAGTCTTTCTTCCACCTGCACTATATAACTCTACAAAATATTCCTCTATACCGTGTGCACGTGCCACACTCTCCACATAAGGTGCAGGACCATTGCTCGCAACGAACAATTTCACCCCGTGCGCACGTAATGCTTGTAGTGTCTCTACTACAGCTGGATATAATTCTGAGCCGCCACTCTCAAGTCCGCGCACTTCTTCTTCTAAGAGAAGCACATCTGCCCTATTTCGCGCTTCCTCAGAAGCATCTGGCATAACACGCTTCCATATTTCCTCTAACAACATACCTAAGCTTCCAAGAATGCGCTCTACCGGAGGCGTCTCTTCTGTATATAGACCTTCTGCACGCAATCGGTCGAACAAACGGTTATAGGCCGGAATCAGTAATGTCTCTGTCTTGAATAATGTGCCGTCCATGTCAAATATAATTGCTTCTGGTTTCTTCATATTCGCATCCCGTCCTCTTCTATCAAGTTCATCTAGACCCCCTTACTATATCATAAATCTTACATAAGAATAGTCTGTATTCAAATTGGATTGTCGTGTTAATTCTGCTCGCTTTTCCTTGGCAATAGAAATTAAACTCGACTTATAATAAAATGACCTATATATTCGTTAGTAAATTATAATTGCATAGTTTGGAGGCATAACAACTATGGTACATCGCGTTATCATTATCGGTGCTGGCCCCTGTGGTCTATCCGCAGCAATCGAGCTGAAGCGTGCTGGCATTGAGGCACTTGTTATTGAGAAAAACTGCCTAGTACACTCTATTTATCGTTATCCGACACATCTTCAGTTTTTCAGTACGCCTGAATTGTTGGAAATTGGAGATTTACCATTTACAACTCCACATGATAAACCTTATCGTCATGAAGCACTCGTATACTATCGTAAAGCTGCTGAACGCTATCAACTAAATATTCGTACGTATGAGGAAGTAACTTCTGTCCATAAAGCAGACGGCAAATTTCAACTAATAACTAAAGCGATTAACGGGCATGAACTACATTACGAGGCTCAAAATGTCGTCATCGCCACTGGCTATTTTGACTATCCCAATATGCTGAACATCCCTGGTGAACAGCTTCCTCATGTTTCTCATTACTTCCAAGAAGCGCATCCATACGCAGGCAAACAAGTTGTCATTATTGGTGCCAACAATTCTGCAGTCGATGCTGCGTTGGAATTAATGCGGGTAGGAGCAGAGGTCACCGTAGTTTCGCGAGGAGCAGAATTATCAGGAAGTGTGAAGCCTTGGGTGAAGCCCATTTTTGAAAGCATGGTGGCGAAAGGCATTATCTCTCTTCGCACAAGCTCACAGGTACAAGAAATATTGCCTGATAAAGTAATCATTCGCGGACAAACACATGACGGCGAGACTTTGTATGAGCTTCCATGTAGCTTCGTGCTAGCATTAACCGGATTTAGACCTGATCGTAAAATGGTAAGCCAACTTGGTGTGCAGCTGCAAGAAGATGGTGATAAACCCGTGTTCGATCCTCATACGATGGAGACAAACATTCCAGGCCTGTATGTAGCAGGTGTCATTGCATCTGGTAAAAATGCGAATGAAATATTTATTGAGACAGGTCGGGACCATGGCAAATGGATCGCCCAGCATTTACTGCTGCAACCAAATATATAAAATGGATAATCCTCTGAATAACAATGATGGACCTAAACAATAACAAATATAGAGCTGTTCCTCTCGTGCTTCATACACTTTAGGAACAGCTCTATTGGTTAGTTAGAATTTTATTTTAATTTCCATTAAGCCAGCTTTTCGGATCGCATTATAAACAATAACGACCAAGGGTCCAATGAAGAAGCCAATGACTCCAACCAATTTGAAACCAACGTACAAACTGACAAGGGCAGGCAAAGCTCCAATGCCCACGGAATCCCCAACTACCTTAGGCTCAATGATACGACGTAATGCAGTAATGACGATGAACATAACCACAAGGCCAATTCCCGTAAATAAATCACCAGTAGCGATACAGTAAACCGCCCATGGCATTAGCGCTGAACCAACACCTAGTATAGGAAGTAGGTCTACGATCATAACGAGCAATGCAATAGCAAGCGGATAACTGGTACCTAGAATCAACAGCCCACATAGTGTAATCACGTAGGTGAACAAACACAAAATAATTTGTGCTCTGACAAAACCAAATACCGAGCTTTTTAGAGTCGTAATGACTTGATTCACTTGATTATGTGACTTGCTATCAAAGAAATGCAAAATAGCTGGACGTGTGCGATCCAAGCTAAAGCTGATGAGGAACAAAGCAACCATAAATACGATAAAGAAAATAAACATGTTCGGAAGTACTCCTGCTAACGACACCGCCTTGGCAGAAACAGTCGCGGCAGCATCTTGCAAATGACCCGACACCGTAACAAACAGTTGTTCAAACATGCCTTCCCAATGCTCAGGCATATTGACTTGCGCTTCAGACATCGTCTGTTCAAGCCATACGCGCACTCCTTCAATATATGTAGGAGAATTTTTGACTAACTCCACTAGCTGTTTAACAATCTGAATGACAATGTAATACATCCCTGACAGTAAAAACAGGGTAAATAATGTACAGCTTAGTACAGCAGCCGGAATACGGCCCCACTTAAACCAACGCATCCAAGCTTTTGTCAACGGCTCAAGCCCCATTGCAATGACACAAGCTAGCAAGAAAGGAGCTCCGACGGTAAACAGCCCGTACAATAATAGAAGCCCTACTGCAGCTAGAAACAAATGTTTGAACGACATAGTTCACTTCCTTTATCGATTCATCTTACAACCACACTATCGTATCGTTCATTTATCGTTGCCTATGTTCTACATCGCTGATCACTTCAGCATATTTCGCTTTATCGCGCCTACACAGAAATGACTGCCTTGCGTTCTTTAAAGTTTACATTCGGATAATACATCTCCGCCACAAGCAGATTCGGCCCACAACAACTAGCTTGCGGACAATAGCAGTCCACCGTTTTTGATAATGGATGTTGGTGAAGCCACTTATCGAATATACCATCGAGCCTATCCTCATAAATACTCCCGAAGGAAGGAATATCAGCAAAGTCTGTGACGAATACTTCCCCATTAAACATATTTACATTCAAACGGTTGCGCCCATCTGGGTCATTACGCACCGTTACATTTTTCTCGCTATACAATCGTTGGAGCAGCCTCGTATCTTCTTCATTGACACTACATCCGTAGAACGGCAGCGTACCAAACAACATCCACATATCTTGATGACGGAAGTCTAACAAGCTGTGAATGGATTGACGCAGTTCATTGATCGACAACACTGGCAAATGCTCAGCAAATGAGCTTGGATACATTGGATGTACTTCATGTCGCTGACAGCCCATTTCATAAATGAGCTGGTGAATGTCATTCATCTTGTCATGTGTTCGATAGTTGATCATGGATTCCGCTGATACGAAAAGTCCACCCTCTACTAAACGACGCGTATTATCAATCATCTGCTCGTAAAATTTGACCGTTAAATTGTTGGACAAATCCCGATCACGATGCACAAATCCAACTTGGCGGAAATCTTCCACATTCGTGTAGTTGAATGAAATATGCATGACATCCAAGTACGGCGCTATCATTTCATACCGTCTATAATCCAAGGTTACGTTAGAATTCAACTGAGAGCGAACCCCTCGCTCTCTTGCATATTTAAGCAATGGGATTACGTAATCTTTTACCGTAGAAAGATGGAATGTAGGCTCTCCACCAGTAATACTAATCGTCTCCAAATGCTCTACTTCATCAAGACGCTTCAACATTACATCAAGCGGAAGCAGGTCTGGCTCTCGCATCACAAGTGTATGGCCAACCGCGCAGTGTTCGCAGCGCATATTGCACACTTGCGCCACAGTCATTTCCACACTGGTTAGTCGATGCTCTCCATACTGTCTCAGTGATCGGATCGGATCCCAAGGGTCATATTGAGGTGTTATCGGTTGTAAGACCGGCGGTGTAATCACCGACACGTTCGCATGCTGTTCTTTACTCATTTCACTCACCTATTCTTCCTCTATTCGACGGTATCCTTCGAAGAAGCGAACTTCGCCCAACGCGGCGCCCACCAATTGGCTCGACCCATCAACTTCATCAGTGCAGGTACTAGGAACAATCGAATAAGCGTCGCATCCAGCAGCACGGATACCGACAATCCAAGGCCAATCGCCTTCATCAATTCATTGTCTGTAAAAATAAATGCCCCTACGACAACAATTAAAATAAATGCTGCACTCGTAATAATACTTCCTGTCTTCTTCAACCCTTCAGCCGTACTTCGTTCATTGTCTCCTGTACGTTCATATTCTTCTGCAATACGAGACAATAAGAATACCTCGTAATCCATAGATATGCCGAATACCACACAAAAAATGATAACAGGCAGCATCGCAACTACAACTCCTGTAGAAGTTACCTGCAATAAATCCGCCATGTATCCATGCTGGAAGACTAGCACGACTACACCCAAGCTTGCGCCTAAGCTAAGCACGTTCATAAATACAGCCTTTAATGGCAATATGACCGAACGAAATGCAATAAACAACACGACATAGGTAACTGCCAATATAAATAGTACCACATAAGGCAAAGCAGATGTAATTCGTTCTACAATGTCTAAGCGGTATGCAGCTGTCCCCGTAACTAATATATCTAATTCAGCAGACTCAAGCGAACGAAGATTACGAACTAGCTCGTAAGCCTCTTCTCCATCTGCACTTACATTAGACACCACACTTAACAACATATACGAATCGTTTACAAGATGGCTAGCTTTCAACTGCTGCTGTAATTGCTCATTTTGTAAAGCCTGCGACTTCGCTTGGGCGTTCGGCAAATCAGACAGTGCTGTTAAATAACTATCCACACGTTGAACACCTTGAACTCCTTTAAGAGATTCAGTCAGTTTAGATACTGTCTCAATCGTACGTTCCTCATGGAAGGGCTGTACAGACTTTACTATCAGTTGAATCGGATTAAGCTCACGCTCATCATAGACCTCTGTCATCAGATCCGAGCCATATCGAGATTCATATTTTGGCGGCAGCATTTTTGCATCAGGTATACCTATATTCATATTCAAAATAGGCCAAACACAAGCAATAAGCGCCGTACAAAGCAGCAACACGATCGGTATCGGCCGCTTCATAACACCATAAGCGACACGTCCCCAAAAAGAGCTGCCATCTCCATTACGATTAGGTTTCTTCCTCCGATTGCGCCATCGCTTAGGAATTACAGAATAACGATTAATCCGCTCCCCGAGCATGCCGAGTAAAGCTAGCAGCAGCGTGTTCCCTACAATGACAGACATCGATACAACGAGAACTCCGCCCAACGCTAAGGAGCGGAATAAAGCCAGGTCAATAAATGCCATCGCAATAAGTCCGATCAGAACAGCTACTCCCGAAAAGAATATGGATTTACCTGCCTTCTGCGCGGTCATAGCAACAGCTTGTCCAACATCGCTCTGCGTGGCAAGCTCTTCTCTGAATCGACTAACCATAAACAAAGCATAATCAATGCCAACTGCCAGTCCCAGCATACTGACCATGTTAGGTAAAAAATTACTCAAAGAATTGGTCCCTAAAGCAATAAAATAAATAATACCTAATGTCGTCGTTACACTCAACATCCCAACGACAAGCGGAAGGACACCTGCAAGCCATGTGCCAAATACAAGCAGCAGCACAATTAATGCAATAGGAAGTCCAATAATTTCAGACTTTATAATATCGCGCTTGCTCGCTTCTTGAACATCATAGAAGACCGCAGAATTGCCTGTAACATAAGCCTTCATATTAGGCGGATCTGGAATGAGATTACGAATCGAAGCAAACTTCTCAATGGCTTCATCTGCCTCAAGATTCATTGTAACGGTAACCACGGTAACATCATTCCGCGCTTCACTGCGACCAACATCTCGGAACGAAACATTTGATACATAAGACGTTTCCCGCAACGTTTGCAACGACACCATAATTTCGGTCCGGTTAGATTCTGATAATAATGATTCACCATTACTGCTCTCATATACAATATCAAGCATCACTGGTGCAATCTGCAACTGCTCCTGCATCAGCTTCAAACCACGATCTGACTCACTGCCAACGGGAGTAAATCCATTATCTTTGAGCATGGAAGGAGCCTGTACCGCAAAGATCCCCATACCTATAAATACGGCACACCATACTCCGAATACGACCCGACGATAACGATAAATGAAATGTCCCCATTTCCAGAAAACCCCTTGTTCATTCGTTTCGCGCAACTCGACTCCTCCCAGTCACTTTATGCTGATCTGCACTTCGTTCCGGCAATCGTTACTTCTATTCTACATCGACCATTTCTACAATCATAATATGAAGAAGCTGTGACAAATCCAGCTCCGTGCCTAAAGGAACTGACGCACCTTCCGCATCATACAACACTCTTATCATCGGGCGCTGCGGATAATCTGCATTGATTTCCGCGACGATACCGATCTCACCTGTGCTCAGCTTAACTGTCATACCAAGTGGATACACAGCAATTCGATCCCTAAATAGAGACAGCATCCACTGCTCATATAGAGTACCAGACCCTGTATACAAAATTTCTAACGCCTCATGAGGCAGCATAGCCGGACGATAAACCCGGTTAGTCGTCATCGCGTCATAAGAATCTGCAATGGCAATCCATTTCGCAAACTCATGAATATTATCAGAAGTTAAGCCCCTTGGATATCCAGATCCGTTCAAACGTTCATGATGCTGATAAGCACAATGAGCAACAATAGTCGGAATATTAGGATCTTTCCTTAGTATGCGATATCCATATTCCGCATGCTTCTTAATCATATCGAATTCAAGCTTTGTAAGCGGACTCGTCTTATTAAGAATATGAGGATCCAAATGCATCTTACCAACATCGTGCAGCAGGGCGCCCATCGACAACATTTTAAGGTCGTCTCTTTCATAGCCATGATATACACCGAATAGCGTCGAATATACACATACATTTAAGGAATGGCGATATACGTAATGATCCGTCGTCTGTATATCATTCAACATTACCATGGCTTTATTGTGCTTCGAAATATCATAAACAAGATTGTCGAGCATTCCCGATACGGATGCATCCATGTCTTGATCAGGCCTACGCTTACGTGCGCGTCCGTCAGACATATGCTGCATGAACTGCTGACGAATTGTTTTGTTAGCCATAATTCTAGTTTCATCACTTAATAGATCGGGAGCTACAATCCCTTCCGTTCGCTCATCTTCTACATAAATATAAGATACGTCCCTTTCAATCAAACGACGAATAAACGTATCCGTCATCTCAACTTGTTCTTGAAGCAGAACCATACCTTCTTCATTATAGATCTTTTTAGCAAGTCTCATGCCGGGACGGCAATTCATAATCGGTATCCACCGCACTGTCAGTCAACCCCTGATTCTTTCAAGATGATATTCGTTCCACTGGCAAGGAGTTATCTTATTATCATACCACATTGTTGCCGACTAAATGGTGATATGATGTTGGTGTTGGCCTTATTTCAATACATAATAATGAGCCAGAATAGGCCGGCGAGTACGAATCGATACATAGCGAAGTATTTCAATTTGATAGCTTGTATATATTTGAGGAATGAAATAACGACAATATAAGCTACTATAAATGAAACGATGAAACCTAATAGAAAGACAGCCAGACCGTCGCCGCTTATATATTGATAATTGTTAAGCAATTCATAGCCGGTCGCAGCAATCATTATAGGTATCGCAATCAAAAATGAAAAATCCGCAGATGCGCGATAGCTTACTCCACTCAGCAATCCACCGGAAATTGTTGATCCAGAACGGGAAAATCCCGGCCATAATACAGATATTATCTGATATACACCAATGAATAACGCTTGCTTATATGTAATTTGATCGATAGTATGTGCTGTTGGTTCTCGCTTGGAACTGAATGACTCAGCAAACCACATAAAAATACCGCCCACAACCAATGCCCACATCACTGTACTTGCACTGAACAACGACTTAATAAAGTCTTTTGCTAGAAATGCAACTACTAACGCAGGTACAATACCTAGCGCTACATGAAAAAGATTCAAAGTAGCACTTCTTGCCCCACCTCTCGCTACCGTGACAGGCCGAAGTCTAAACATAGTTAACAATCGGTCGCGATATACAATCGTAATTGCCAAAATAGCACCCAACTGAATCATAATCATAAACGTCTTTAACAGCGGATTATGTTCATCTAATCCGATAAATGATGCTGTCAAAATCATATGCCCTGTCGATGATACAGGAATAAATTCCGTCAGACCTTCTACAACCCCTAGAATAACAGCGATAAACACAGTCAACATGCGTACTCCCTCTTTCTCCAACAATGTAATAACATCCATGGTTTACTGGGATTTTTTGCAATCTTGGTGTGGATATATCGCCTGTCATGTACATCTAGCGTGCACATGTACAAGCATAGCAGAAAACCTACTAAAACTCTATGAATATGCAAGTTAGCCACAGCCATATAGGCACTTTCTTGTCTATTATTCAAACTTTCATCATTTGACAATTTTTTGATAAATACGACAAGCTTCTATCTTTAATTTGGTAAATGTTGTTGATAGCCACCTATATTATTGATATGATAAATGTATAACATTACGATAGGAACGGTGAATCGCACGATGCGTGTACTTGTGAATGATCTGCAAGCTGGGGACATTTTGCAGCACGATGTCTTCAATCAACATGGTGTTCATGTACTCTCTGCGGGTACAGTACTGAGAGAAAGAGACATCGGCATCCTTATCGGTCATTTGATTGACGATATAGACATCATAGCTTCTACACCATATAACTCACCACAAGAGCAACAAACTCATACTCCTACAACAAGAGATGCACAACTCAATTCTACCCATTCCATTTCAAGCTCTTCGAATGATATAAACAGCTACGAGAAACTATTCCCTTACTATCAAGATGCAGTCAAATCAACGAATCTGTTGTTTCATTATGCACTTACCAATGGGCGCCTAGTACAAGAAGCTGTAGACCTTACAATTACCCCGTTGTTGGAACAATTTCAACAAGAACGGGATGTCGTTTCCTTGCTGCTACGCCTTAACTCACAAGATGATTACACCTGCCAGCATTCTGTCCAAGTCGGAATGTTGTCTTACTATTTAGCAACATGGCTTGGCCATACAAAAGAAGATGCACTGCGTATTGGGAAAGCCGGATATTTGCATGATATAGGAAAGTGCCAAGTAGATCGTGAGATCTTAAATAAGCCAGCCCCATTAACGCAGGAAGAATATGAGCAAATGAAGCTTCATCCTCTTGCAGGTTATCAAATTATTCGTTCTACTTATGACGACAAATGGATCGCAATTGCTGCACTTCAGCATCATGAGCGTACAGACGGATCTGGATATCCAGAAGGGCTTACAAGTGAAAACATACATATGGTAGCCAAAATTGTCTCCGTTGCTGATGTATACAGCGCAATGATATCCTGCCGCACTTATCAAGATAAGAAAGACCTACTGATCGTGTTGAAGCAAATGTACCAGTTGAGCTTCTCAAAGCTCGATCCAGTCATTACGCATACGTTTATCCGCTACATGCTACCTAACTTCCTACATAAACGTGTCAAACTAACAGATGGTCGTGATGGCATCATCGTTATGAATCACGCAACAGATTTTTTCAGGCCACTTATTAGAGTTGGCCAAGAATTTATCGATCTTACGGTCAATCGTGATCTGGATATCGATTATGTATATGCGTAAGGACAAGGAATAAGAAGAATGCAAAAAAAGAATCCGCAGTAAATCGCGGATTCTTTTTCATTTATATTTTGAAAACAACATGGGTAGTTATTAGTAAGAACGTCATAGAATTTCCATCCAAATCTTCACGGCTGTTGCTAAAATTAAGATCCCCAGTATGCTTTGCAAAATTTTCGTATTAACTTTTTTTCCAATAGTAGCTCCTAATGGAGAGGCAAGTAAACTCGCTGCAACCATAATAAGCGAAGGCAGCAACAAAACTTGACCAGTTGCAATTTTTCCAGAAACCGCTCCAATTGATGAAATAAGTGTAATAGCTAAAGAAGAAGCAATCGTCATCCTTGTAGGTATCTTTAACACCACAAGCATTATCGGCACTAAGAGAAAGGCTCCACCCGCACCTACAATACCGGCCCCTACTCCCACGATGAAAGCAAATAACGATGCGAGCCACTTATTAAATTTCACTTGTTCCATAGGAATTTGATCAATCTCTTTTTTTGGAATAAACATCAAAACGACGGCAAGTAAAGCCAATACTCCGTATACAATATTGACTCCACTTTCCGACATGTGGGTAGAGCCAAATCCCCCAATAAAACTGCCCATTAATATACTAATGCCCATGTAAGCAATTAGCGTTTTATTTAAAAACCCACCTTTTCGGTAAGCCCAAACACCACCAATCGTTGCAAAAAACACTTGAATAGCAGTAATGCCGGATACTTCATGTGCCGTAAAATAACCTATTCCTAACATGACAGGAATATATAACAGCATCGGATAATTGATGATGGCTCCACCTATGCCTAGCATCCCTGAAATAAATGAACCTACAAATCCAATTAAAAAAATTGTAAATACAAGATTTATATCCATGTTTTCCCCTCTTTAGAAAAAAGGGAACCTTATTCGGTTCCCTTTTCCTTTCAACCTTTTTTAATCCAAAATGTAAACACTCCATTATCTTCTTCATGTTTCACCAATTCATGCCCTCCGGATTTAGCCCAGGCTGACAAATCACTTTTCGCCCCTTTATCCGTCGTATGGATTTCTAATACCTGACCTGTTTCCATTTCTCCTATTGCTTTTTTTGTCTTTACAATCGGCATTGGGCACGCCAACCCTTTAGCATCTAACACGTTAAAAGATTCCATATTCTAATTTCCTCCTCATTTTTACGATTAACGAACTGCACAGCGGTTTGGACCAATTTCCATCTCACGTTGCTGTTCCAAATCAGGACTAATTTTCCCCATATTTACTTCACGAATCTCTTGAAATGCATGGGGCTGTGGTGGTAAGTTTTCCGTTACTAAGTGTCTAAATTCAGTTTCATTTTCAATACGGAGCCCGTGATTGTTTGTAAATAAGGTGCCTAGCCTTTCTGATACACTTCCATCCTCATTTAGCTCGTCTATGATCATAAAATGTGCCGGTAGCACAATCAGTTCTTCTGACAATTGTCTGTAACGTTCATATAGCGTTTCTCTTAAATCACCTACCCAATCTTCTGCCATGCCTGCCAGGTCAGGCCTTCCGATGGAATCAATGAACAAAATATCTCCTGAAAGCAAAAACTTGTTACCAACCACAAATGAAGTGGAGCCAATGGTATGACCTGGTGAATACAAGGCTGCAATCGAAATAGTTGTGTTACCGATAACTACATCATGACCGTCTTCTAAAGGGCTGTAATCAAAAGTTACTTCTGTTGCATCCTTTGGTGGCAGCCAGTAAGCAGCACCTGTTTTTTCGGCTATGGTACGACCACCAGAAATATGATCTGCATGAAGATGGGTATCAAATACGTTCGTAATTTTCGCTCCTTTGCTTATAGCAAAGTCTAGGTAGATATCTGTCATACGTGTTGCATCAATTACGGCTGCCTCACCATCTGAAACTACCATGTAAGATAAGCAGCCTTTACCGACTCGAACGAATTGATACATTTCTCCACCATCGTCTAAGTCGCCCACTTTCACTGGTTCTATATGTTCGCTCCATGCTTTCATTCCACCCTTAAGGTAGAACACGTCTACCCCGTAATCAGAAAGCATTTCCGCCACCATCACGGATGAACCTTCCTTTGCACAAACAACTAGAACCTCTTTATGAGTGGGGATTTCTTTAATCATTTCTTCTACACCATCAAGCAGCTCAAAATAAGGAGTATTGATGTGCTCGAAGTTCTCTCCTTCTATCTTCCAATCTTTGAAATCACTTTCGTTACGTACATCAACAATAAATAACTCTTCCTTATTAAAAACTTTCATTGTCACTTCTTGTGCAGTCATTGCTTGAATGGTCATTTCTATACCCCCCGTAGTATTATTTGTGTCAAAAAAATATAGCTTCACACGTTAATGCGCGTGTGCATCTATTTCAAATTTTAATGATGTTGCTGCACCAGCATACGACTTGTGTTAGTCGATAATTCCAGTTGTTTCTCCATTCCATTGACTCATACCTGGCACTACATTCACTACGTAAGTAAAACCATTTTCAGTTAATTTCTGTGCAGCTAGGTCACTGCGATTTCCTGTTCGACAAACTACGTAAATTTCATCCTCTTTATTTAATTCATTTAATTTCCCTTCCAATTCACCTAACGGAATGGAGATAGCATTAGGAATATGATTAAAAGCATATTCTGCATATTCTCTTACATCAATGAGTACGATGTTTTTATTAATCTCTAACGATTTCTCTAACTCTTCATTATGAATAACTTTTTGATGTTTTTTTTCCATCGATTCATCGTTAGAGGACTTATGAAGATAATGCTTTAGAACTTTGCCTTCTTCAATTGTCCCTAAATATTGATGTCCTGAACTTTCAGCCCACGCCTTCATGTCGGCTTTAGAACCTTTATCAGTCGCTTGAATTTCTAATACTTGCCCTGGTTCGAGGCTATTCATTGCTTTTTTTGTTTTTACAATTGGCATCGGACACGCTAGTCCTGTTGCATCCAAAGTTAGGTTTGCTTTCAAGTTCTCCATTTCCATACCTCCTATTTTTATACCCCTCAGGGTATTCTTGCTGATAAAAAAATTTATTCCATTTCACCTTCCTAAGTTAGCATCCCACCAGTCATGTTAATCACATTCAGTTACTTCATCCACTTCGCGTACATCAATAATATTTAATGATTTTCCTTCGCTTAAGCATGTCTGTACTTTCATTTGCAGTGATTTGCATCATTTTGTAGCCCTTCCTATTTTAATTGCGCCAAGCCCTCATACCGCCTTTTACATTTGTTACGTTTGGAAATCCTAACTTCTTCAAGATTTTGCTGGCCCCTTGACTTCTCATGCCACTTTGGCATATCAAGACGATTTCTTTGTCCTTTGAAAGTTCTCTCCCTGCTTGTTGCGTAAGCTCATGAAGAGGAATATTTTTAAAACCTTTAATATGGTTCCCTTTATACTCTTCTACTGTACGGACATCAACAAACTGCTTATTCTTGTTATTATTCAATTCCGCTTTTAATTCTGTTGTTGTAATATGCTTCACACCTTTTGCCGGTACAAACCTTTTGAACATAAAAAATAGAAATAATACGATTATTAAATAGTTGATATAATCCATTTGTACCCCCCTTTTTAATAGGAAAAAACCCTAACGAATTCTATATAAATAAATTAACATTACCTTCTTCTGCATCCGCTAAATAGGCAGCCACTCCGGCATATTCAATGTTGTCTAGTAATTCTTCTTCTTTTAAACCTAACAAATCCATTGTCATCGTACATGCTACTAGTTTTACATCTTGCTCATGAGCCATTTCGATTAATTGTGGTAAAGGTATAGCATTATGCTTTTTCATAATATCTTTAATCATTTTAGGACCAAATCCAGCGAAGTTCATTTTTGAAAGCCCCATCTTATCGGCACCTCTAGGCATTAATTTGCCAAACATTTTTTCCATGAAGCCTTTTTTGACTGGAATAACTTCATCTTTACGTAAAGCATTCAATCCCCAAAACGTGTGAAAGATAGTTACTTCATGATCATAAGCAGCTGCACCATTAGCAATAATATAAGCAGCCATTGCTTTATCATAATCTCCGCTAAATAGCACAATAGTTGTTTTCTTCTTTTCTGTCATGTTGATATACCTCCGTGAATTAAAAACTTATACCCATATGGGTATTTTAAAGTTAAGAAAATGTCGTTATTTCACCAAAAACTTTCCTATGACGTTTTTTCACCTATAATACTATTACCCCTACGGGTATATGAGTAGTTAAAATAAAATAGGTATTACTCCTGTCATCTACAAGTATCATATTATACCCCTAGGGGTATAAAGTCAACTGTCATATTTCAACTACATAGAAATGACTACTTTCAGTAGTTTAAAAGTGAAACATAAAAGAAGGCGAACTTCAAAAGTTCGCCTTCTTCGTTAATGTGAATTCAGAGTTGGCATAAAGGTAGCACCGACCCCGAAGATTAGATTGTTTAACTAGTCAAAAAACGTTGTTGCACCAACATTTTTCGTAAGTTACCCGATAGAACCTTCCATCTCAAATTTGATGAGACGGTTCATCTCAACTGCATACTCCATCGGCAATTCTTTTGTGAATGGCTCGATGAAGCCCATAACGATCATTTGAGTTGCTTCATCTTCCGTCAAGCCGCGGCTCATCAAGTAGAAGAGTTGATCTTCAGATACTTTAGATACCGTCGCTTCATGCTCGAGCGTGATGTTGTCATTCAAAATCTCATTGTACGGAATCGTATCGGAAGTAGACTCGTTATCAAGGATAAGTGTGTCACACTTTACGTTCGCCTTAGCGCCATCGGAGTTGCGTCCGAATTGAGCAAGACCACGGTACGTTACTTTACCGCCATGCTTCGAGATCGACTTGGATACGATTGTGGATGTTGTATCTGGAGCCAAGTGAATCATCTTAGCACCCGCATCTTGGTGCTGACCTTTACCTGCTACAGCAATGGAAAGAACGGAGCCTTTTGCACCGCGGCCTTTCAAAATAACTGCAGGGTATTTCATCGTCAGCTTGGAGCCGATGTTACCATCAACCCACTCCATGTTTGCGTTCTCTTCACATACAGCACGCTTTGTAACCAAGTTATAAATGTTTGGTGCCCAGTTCTGAATCGTCGTATAACGAACGCGAGCGTTCTTCTTGACGATGATCTCAACTACTGCAGAGTGAAGGGAGTTTGTGCTGTAAATAGGAGCTGTACAACCTTCTACATAGTGCACAAAGCTATCTTCGTCAGCGATGATGAGCGTACGCTCGAACTGACCCATATTTTCCGAGTTAATACGGAAGTATGCCTGCAATGGAATTTCACACTTCACGCCTTTAGGCACGTAGATGAAGCTACCACCGGACCATACAGCACTGTTCAATGCAGAGAATTTGTTATCTGCGATTGGAACAACAGTACCGAAGTACTCTTTGAAAATTTCAGGATGCTCACGAAGCGCAGTATCCGTATCGGTAAAGATTACGCCCTGATCTTCAAGCTCCTTTTGCATGCTGTGGTAAACAACCTCAGATTCGTACTGAGCAGATACACCTGCAAGGAACTTTTGTTCCGCTTCAGGAATACCAAGCTTGTCGAACGTCTCTTTGATTTCCGTAGGAACTTCTTCCCACGTCTTACCTTGTTTCTCAGATGGACGAACATAATATTGGATATCGTTGAAGTCCAACTCATCCAAGTCGCCGCCCCAACGAGGTGTTTCCATTTTCTCGAACTGCTTCAAAGACTTCATACGGAAGTCCAGCATCCATTGTGGCTCGTTCTTAATGCGCGAAATTTCTTGTACGATTTCAGGCGTTAAGCCTTTACCCGATTGAAATATCGCTTGGTGATTATCGCGGAAGCCATATTTATACTCTTCCATTTCCGGCATTGATTTAGCCATCACCGCATACCTCCTTCAGTAATGTCACCTGAACCTTACTGGTTCAACTGACTTCGATCTATGATTCAATACCTTTGCGCAATGCGTTCCACGCAAGTGTTGCACATTTGATACGAGCAGGGAATTTCGACACTCCCGATAGAGCTTCGATATCCTCGGCTTCGTCCTCAAAGGTAACCTCTTCACCTTTTACCATGGCAGAGAATTTATCAGCCATTTCCAGTGCCTCTTCAAATGTCTTACCTTTAACAGCCTGAGTCATCATCGATGCACTTGACATACTGATTGAACAACCTTCACCCGTAAAACGAGCTTCTTGTACGATACCGTCTTCTACCTTGAGCTGCAAGGAAATACGGTCCCCACAAGTGGGGTTGTTCAAATCGATCGTCACCGCATCGTCTTCAAACAAACCACGATTGCGCGGTTTCTTGTAATGATCCATGATGACGCGACGGTATAGATCATCCAATTGCATCGCTAAAATACTCCTTCGTCTCCAGCAATCCTTTAACGAGCTGGTCAATGTCTTCCTCTGTGTTGTATAAGTAGAAGCTGGCACGTGCCGTCGAACTCACTTCAAGCCAACGCATAAGTGGCTGGCAGCAGTGATGACCTGCACGAATTGCAATTCCTTTCGAGTCAAGAACCGTTGCCAAATCATGCGGATGAACATCATCTAGATTGAACGTTATAAGACCTACACGGTTTGTAGATGGACCGTAGATCGTAATCCCCTCAACCTCGGAAAGTTTATCATATGCAAGAGATGCAAGCCTCTGCTCATGCTCATGAATCGCATCCATACCTACTTCCTGCAAGAAATCAATCGCTGCCGCCAAACCAACTGCACCAGCGATGATTGGCGTTCCGCCTTCAAAACGCGTGGGCGCATCTTTCCAAGTGGAATCGTAAAGATCAACCATGTCGATCATTTCGCCCCCGAACTCAATCGGTTCCATCTTGTTAAGTATCGCCTTCTTGCCGTACAATACACCAATTCCGGTTGGGCCGCACATTTTATGTCCAGCAATCGCAAAGAAGTCGCAGTCCAAATCTTGAACGTCAATCTTCATATGCGGCGTACTTTGTGCGCCATCCACGACCATAACTGCACCATGTCGATGCGCAATCGCCGCAACTTCTTTAATCGGATTAATAACGCCAAGCACGTTGGAAGCATGCGTCATCGCAACGACTTTTGTACGCTCCGTAACCGTTGCTTCCACATCTGCAAGCGTAATCGTCCCATCCGGCTGAAGCGGAATATACTTCAACCTAGCTCCCGTAGCTTTTGCAGCCTGCTGCCAAGGAATAAGATTGGCATGATGTTCCATAGGAGTAATGACAATCTCATCCCCTTCCCCACACACAGAACGTGCATAGGAAGAAGCAACTAGATTCAAAGCCGCTGTAGCACCGCGTGTAAACACGATTTCTTCAGTACTCTTCGCATTAATAAATCGCGCTACTTTTTCACGCGCACCTTCGTAAGCGTCCGTCGCACGTGAACCAAGAGTATGCACTCCACGGTGTACGTTGGCGTTGTCCCACTCATAGTATTTACGTACTGCATCGATAACACTGCGCGGCTTCTGGGAAGATGCCGCACTGTCTAAATACACTAACGGATGCCCATTAACGTTCTGATGCAAAATGGGAAACTGCTCACGAAGTTCGCGTTCTATCATTGTCCTAACTTCCTTTCGATATAACGACGAAGTAGCTTTTGCAGTTCTTCGTTAGGGAGTTCTGTAACAACTGGATCCAAGAAGCCGCGAATAATCAGCTTCTCTGCATCTTCGCGCTTAATACCACGAGACATCATGTAGAACACTTGCTCTTGATTCACTTGTCCCGCAGAAGCAGCGTGACCAGCTGTTACATCATCTTCATCGATAAGAAGGATCGGATTCGCGTCTCCACGAGCTTTAGGGCTAAGCATAAGCACACGCTCTGTTTGCTCACCGTTTGCTTTCGTAGCGCCTTTTTCGATCTTCGTAATTCCGTTAATGATTGAGCTTGCTTGCTCACGCATAACTGCACGCGTAATCATTTGAGAATCAGAACTCTTACCAAAATGTACAGCTTTCGTCGTGATGTTTAGCTTCTGTTCGCCGTTACCAACGCAGATTACTTTTGCATCAGACGTAGAGCCGTTGCCTTTCAAGATAGAAGTCGTCTCGGATACTGCATTACCGTTATGCATTTCACCTACGACCCACTCAATACGGCCATCATTCTCTACATGAGCACGGCGGTAAGAAATATCAGCCGCTTGCGCTCCCATATGGTGAATGGACGCATAGTTCACTTGAGCGCCACTCTTAACGAACACTTCAACTACGCCGTTAATAACGGATGGTTCGCTCATCTCTACAGAGATAAAGTTATCTACATAGTTCACACGACTGTTCGCATCAGCTACGATCAACACATGCGGCGCAAACGTTGCAGATGCATCGTCATGTCCGAACAATGCTTGCAATGGTACGTTTACTTCTACATTTTTTGGCACGTACAAGAATACGCCGCCGTTCCACAATGCAGCATGGATAGCTGCAATACGGTGTTCATCATGAGCTACTGCTTGGAACAAATACTCTTTAACGAGTGCTTCGTGTTCACGTACAGCTGTCTCAAGGTCTGTAAAGATAACGCCTTGCTGCTTCAAATCTTCTTGCAACTGGCTGTAAACAGCTCCTGAGTTATGCTGCACGACAACATTATTCAATTCCGTTGCTTCGTCTTCAAATACTTCACGAATGAAAGCTGGAACTTCGTTCCACGCCGTCACCGCATTTACGCTTGCTGGCGTACCGTATGCTTGAAGATTCCAACGGTCAATTTTTGTTTTTTCCACGATAGGCAGGTTTAGTTCTGCCGCTTTCTCCAACGCCTGCACACGAAGCTCAGCCAACCAGGCTGGTTCGTTCTTGCTGCGGGAGAGAGCTGCGACCGTCTCGCGGTCAACTGGTACGATCATTTCTGTACTCATCGGTCTATCGCTCCTCCTGTCCGTCATTGATTACGACTATTCGTCTTGTCCTACTGTCTCGTCTTCGATACCCAACTCTTCTTTAATCCAGTCGTAACCTTCAGCTTCTAGACGTTGAGCAAGTTCTGGTCCACCAGACTTCACGATGCGACCTTGCATCATAACGTGAACGTAGTCAGGTGTGATGTAGTTCAATAGACGTTGATAGTGCGTAATGATTAGGAAGCCGCGTTCTTCGCTGCGCATAGCGTTAACACCGTTAGCAACAATACGCAAAGCATCGATATCAAGACCGGAGTCGATCTCATCAAGTACAACAATTTTCGGATCCAACAGCATCATTTGAAGAATTTCGTTACGTTTCTTCTCACCACCGGAGAAGCCTTCGTTCAAGTAACGATGAGCGAACTCTTGGTTCATCTCAAGTTCTTTCATTTTGCCTTCCATTTGACGGATGAACTTGATAAGGGAAATTTCATTTCCTTCACCGCGACGAGCATTGATAGCACTGCGTAAGAAGTCAGAGTTCGTTACACCAGCAATTTCACTTGGATACTGCATAGCAAGGAATAGACCTGCACGAGCACGCTCGTCTACTTCCATTTCAAGTACATCTTCGCCATCAAGTGTTACTTTACCATCTGTTACTTCATATTTCGGGTGGCCCATCAATGCGGAAGCCAATGTACTTTTACCAGTACCGTTTGGTCCCATGATAGCGTGCACTTCGCCGCCCTTCATTTCAAGGTTGATACCTTTCAAAATTTCTTTACCTTCAATGGTCGCCTTCAGACCATCAATGACAAATTGAGTCGCCATGTGTGTAGTACCTCCACTAATTGAGAGTAAGTGTTGATTTTATTAAAAATGAGTTGTTCACAAATTATAGAAAGCAAAATTTCTATAACATTTATCACATAGTACTTATTATAAAGTGATTCTCAGTGATTCTCAATATGATTTTATAGGTTTAGGTCATGTATTTCAACTTTTCCAGTAAGCTTTCGCGAATTGAACATATAAGTAGCACTCGTTCGACAATTCCGCCACACTTTCATCCTAAACAGCTACGATACAAGCCAAACCGTCATGTAACTATAACATATACCGCCAACAGATGCTTGTTTACGGTCTATTCTATCAAAACTCGCGATTACTCAACCTTTTGACAAAAATATAGTGCGATATATCACGAATGATGCAATTCACATCCATAAATTAGAAGTTCAGCTTCCTTCAATAGAATATACAGTCTTTATGTAGACATAAAAAAACTCCCTTCATCGTCAAAACGACTCGGGGAGTTCCACTTTATTGATTTAATACAAACCTTTATAAATCATTCGATGATTTCGATCTTGAGGCAACCGATCATTATTTGGATACAGTGCTTTTAGATTTTGAATATGTGCCGCAGTCAATGTGATGGGCTCTTTGAATACGTACCATTGCACCCCTTCACAATAATCCGGCGTTGTTAGCGATCCATTGTAATGATAAAACGTTCCTTCCGGGATTAAATAATTTAAATTAATAACATCATTGAGCGTATAACTAGTATGAGGCACGGTAGGCAAATTATCGAAAATAGCTGCAAGTTCGCCGCTAGAGTTCCCCGCTTCAATAAATACAGCAACAACGACAGTGCCTCGCACTTTATTTGGATTCAATGGGTCTAGAGCTTCTTTATGAACAAAATGAATTTCTAGCGGATACTCTACAGCTGGCTGATGGGAAAGCTTCAGATGATGCTCTGCATTGGAGTGAAAGTGGAATCGCTCCAAAAAATAATCAACATGATTTACTGTGACTTTCCCTGAAGATGAAGGCTGGCTCACATTTTCAAAAATTTCAATCTCCCTACCCGTATTTTCAATAACTGGAGAAAAGGCCGGGTAATAAAACGAAATTTGTTTGGAAGTTGGCAGCAAAGTAAATGCAGGCTCGATAACGATCGGAGATTGAGATTGATTAGTAGGTGGTGTAGAGCATGGGGTTACAGACATTGTTGTTCCTTCTGCGGACACCCCAAACGCAGGTAGCATTACGGTCATCGATAATAAAATAACTAACAAATGAAACTTCGCCCGTTTACCGCTCATGATATCATCCCTTCCATAAGTAAACAATACAGCATCATATAGGTATGAACAGTTTCTAGTTGATATGTTATACACTTTCCAGAAACATCAAAAAGCGCACCCTTAATAAGGATGCGCTCGATATTATTCATATCTATTGAACACCATGCAATGGTAAGTAATGATTCGATTCTGGACTAGAGTTAACCCAAGTAAGCTTCAAACATCCAAATATGCTTCTCGAAATCAGCCTTCATACCTAGGAATACGTCCCCAGTAGCCTCATCATTTGCTTCTTCTGCTGCTTCCATAGCTTGTTCAAACTCGGAAACAAGTTGTTTCAAGTCAGCTACAAGCTGCTTCACCATTTGCTCTGCATTCTCATTACCAGTAGCTTCTTGAAGTGTAGTGTGCTCCACATATTGCTTTAATGTAGAGTGCGGTTTACCGCCAATTGTCAGCAAGCGTTCTGCAACATCATCCATTTTCAATGTGACTTCATTGTAAAGCTCTTCGAACTTCTCATGGAGCTGGAAGAACATCGGTCCTTTAACAAACCAGTGGTAGCTGTGGAGCTTCACATACAATACATTTAGGTTTGCAACTTGTTGATTCAAAAGGGATTTGATGTCTTGTTTTACGGCTGTGTTTGTCATAATGATTACCTCCAGTAATTAAACTCGTTTCTTATTAATAATTATTCTAATATAAAAATAAAACTAATTCAATGCTTTTTTTCATCTTTTAACTTGTAAAATGTTCCTGTCTATTGATACCATGTATATTGTTACATTTCTAGGCTTTGACTTCCCCAAAGTACTGTCATACTAATAGCTCGTGTCTCCAACTCCTATTCTCCCTTACCCGACTACAACTACACTGAAACATTTTTTAAAATATAGTATTCCCATCGGAAATAAAATCCTATATACTATTCCGAAAGCGTGTTTACAAGAAATACCTTTAATCACTGTGTATGATTATAGCTCAGGGGGTGCCGCACAGCCTATGACGGAGAACACATCTGCTTATCATCCGCTTACCGTCGAAGAAGCGATTAACGTGGCTAGGACTGTTACAAATGTATTTTATCCAACTGATGAATTGATATGTGATGAAATTGGTGACGGAAACTTAAATCTTGTGTTTCGTGTACGACTCGCTCATTCGGAGCCTGCTTCCCATACACCAAGTCTTATTGTGAAACAAGCACTGCCGTATGCCAAAGTTGTGGGCGAATCTTGGCCACTAACATTAGAACGCGCACGTATTGAAAGTGATGCCCTTCTGTTCCAAGGCAAGCTTGTACCACAGCTCGTACCGCATGTACATTACTATGATGCAGCGCTAGCTATGACGGTTATGGAAGATTTAAGTGACCATGTCATTATGCGTAAAGGGTTAATTGAAGGAAACCGTTATCCTTTGTTTGCTGATCATATTTCAGAGTTTTTGGCCCACACCCTTTTCTTCTCTTCTGATCTAGGCATGAATCAACAGCAGAAGAAATGGCAAGTACAGCGCTTTATTAATCCTGAGCTATGTAAAATTACAGAAGACCTTATTTTTGATGATCCTTATACAAATTCACCAAACAATAATATCGATGAACAACTGCTTACTGAGCATGCCAAACTTTGTTCGGATCATAAACTTCATCTTGAAGTCGCATTACTACGTGAAAAATTCCTTACGAGTGCGCAGGCTTTGCTGCACGGTGACCTTCATACAGGAAGCATTTTCATCACACCGCATTCTACGAAGGTTATCGATCCAGAATTCGCTTACTATGGACCTATCGGCTTCGATATCGGCGCCATATTTGCTAATTTGCTGCTTAATGCAGCAGGTCATGAGCATTGGAGCCTTAATAATCAAACTCGCGAAGAACATCGCACTTATTTACTATCTACGATCTGTGAAATATGGAATCGATTCGACGAGAAATTCCGCAATTTATGGGATGAACATGGCGTTGATCGAATATCCCGTACTAAGGGCTATCAAGATGTATATATGGAACAAATTTTGCAAGATACCGTTGGATATACCGGAAGTAAGATGATCCGACGCATCGTCGGGCTAGCTCATGTTGCTGATGTTGGATCTATTCCTGATCCAGCGGCCAAACTGCGTGCTCAGCGTATCGCTTTACAATTAGGTACAGCACTCGTGAAGTCTAATCGCCGCATTCGTTCAATTGAAGAGATGTTTACCATATGTGAACATGCTTATAAAGGAGTTTATACATCATGACGAACCCAACCAGCATATCTGTGTCACAGGAGCAATTAAATGTATCATCAAGTGAGAGACCAGGACATATTACTGGGGAGCAGTTGCAATCCGTCCGCTGGTCCGAAGACAATGTGCTTGAGCTTCTCGACCAAAGAGCATTGCCGAACGAGATTAACTTCCTTCGTCTCACTGATGTGCAAGAAGTATGGCAAGCGATCTATGATATGGTCGTCCGTGGAGCACCTGCTATCGGGATTACTGCCGCATATGGCGTCATACTTGGGATTCGCAACGATCAAATTGATCACGTTGAGGAATGGCTGCGCCAAGTGGAGCAGCACGCTGCATATTTAGCAACTTCCCGTCCCACTGCTGTTAACTTGTTCTGGGCCCTTGATCGCATGACTGCTCGTGCTCATGAATTAACAAATACAGAAATTGCACTTGAACAGCTTACTGAACAATTGCTGCAAGAAGCTATCACCATTCACAAAGAAGATGAAGAGATATGCAAACAGATTGGCGAGCATGCTCTTACTTTGTTTAGCGATGGCATGGGTATTCTTACGCACTGCAATGCAGGTGGATTGGCTACTGCCAAATACGGGACTGCACTTGCACCTATTTACTTAGCAAAAGAACGCGGCATTTCACTGAAAGTGTTTGCTGATGAGACAAGGCCTGTCCTTCAAGGCGCAAGATTAACAGCATTTGAATTGCAGCAAGCAGGTGTTGATGTCACATTAATTTGTGACAATATGGCTGCTATGGTTATGCGAAAAGGCTGGGTTCAGGCCGTTATCGTCGGGACGGATCGAGTTGCTGCCAATGGAGATGTGGCCAACAAAATAGGGACATATGGCCTAGCTGTATTAGCCAAAGCTCATAACATTCCTTTCTATGTCGCTTGTCCTATATCAACGATTGATTTGGACACACCTTCAGGGGACCTTATTCCTATTGAAGAACGACATGAAAAAGAAATTACAGAAGCGTTCGGGAAACGAACCGCTCCTGAACACATTCAAGTGTTCAATCCTGCCTTTGACGTTACGCCAAACGAGCTCGTTACAGCAATTATTACAGAGCGAGGAATTGTTAAAGCACCCTATCACATTACCTTAAAAGAGATTTTCGAATAGAAGCGGTTACAATAGTAGTAACTTAGAGAAGAGATGAGCGGACTAATCCATGTGGCCCGCTCTTTTTTTATCTATACTTCTTCAACCGATATCGTAAAACCTAAGATATAATGAGCATGGCATCTTTACCTGTCATTCCTACCTTTACTCCTATACTGGCAGCTTCATCTGTTATCGACTCCAACGGGGCCTCCCAGAGCTGTTCTAGTGTCTTTACACCTACTGCACGCCCAGCTAATATACGGCGGTCCTTTAACTTCTCATTAAGCAAACCTACATCGAGTGCTCCGCACATAATATATCCGCGTTCTGACGTTATAACTAACAATGTCGTTTTAGGCAGCAGCACTTCTATTCCGATAAATGTCTTGCCCTGCTCTGTTATCGGCACAATATGAACCACGGGTCAGCAACCTCCTTTTACACCGCTATCCAGCAGCATTTATACGGTCATCACAACATATGCAGAAACCCTATATATGTTGAAGAGGAAGGTGTTCGCCTCAATTGATTTTATGAAAAACACTATTTTTTAAACAAAAACCATAATATAATAAGATCGATCAAGCTACTCACCACTGTAAGGAGAACTAGGAACAATGACTCAGTTGAAGAAGGCACAACATTCGGTTTACAAATTTTCAATCGACATCTTAATACAGGGACCTTCTAACGCTGCCGCTATGGAGAAACTTCTCCACTTGCTGAACCGTGATGCTGACGTATTGGATATGAAGATCCAATCGGGTGCAGAACTCGGCTCACTACTAGACATGATGGAGTTGATGCAACAGCATAACCTTGCAGCTACCCCGTTTGGAAGCAGCAGCACTGGGCAGAAGTTGTTCAATCCAACCCCACATTCTAACGTTTTAGAGAAGCAACGTATTGAAGGTAATAACAATTTATCATCGTCACCAACGGAACAGGCAGCACCGCAACAGCAAGCACTTCAATCACCACCTAGCTTAATGGAACAAATTAATGATCATATTAAGAAGCAGCGACTTATTCGCTTGCATATTAACAAAGGCCATGGCGTAAAGCTCAGCATCCCCTGTAGAATTTTGAATTTTGATCCTGATTCGCAATTAATGAACGTTTACCACGTAGACGAGAAGCAAGTGTATGCTTACTACATAAATGAAATCGAAGAAATGATAATATAGCTGAATGATAGCTAAAAAGCCGCCTCCTGTATAAGGAAGACGGCTTTTTGTTTACTCGGCCTTATGAAGCCAGTTGATCTTGCAGCATGACTTCAATTTCTGGTCCGGGTATCGGGGGACTAAAGTAATAGCCTTGGATTTCATCACAAGCATGCGCTTGCAAAAATTGAAGCTGTCCTGTATTCTCCACACCCTCTGCAATGACATGGATATTCATAGTGTGACCCAGCGCGATAATGGCAGATACAATCGCAGCATCATTGGGATCATGTTCCAAATCACGCACAAAGGAACGATCAATCTTAAGGCGATGGATTGGAAAATTTTTGAGATAATGAAGCGAGCTGTATCCAGTTCCGAAATCATCTATGCTTATGGAAACACCCATTTGCTTCAACTGAGACAATACTTTGGAGGCACGATCCACGTCCAATGTCATCGTTTCCGTAATCTCCAGCTCTAAATATTGTGGGGGAAGTCCTGTTCGTCGCAATACCTCCTGAACCACTTCCATTAAGTTCTTCTGCTCAAATTGGCGAACGGATAAATTCACCGATACCGGTATTGGTGGCAGACCTGCGTCTTGCCATCTCTTATTTTGGAAGCATGCCTGTTCCAATACCCACTCACCCAATGTAACGATGAAGCCACTCTCTTCTGCTAGTGGGATAAACTCACTAGGAGGTATCCTGCCTTTGTGCGGATGATTCCAACGAATAAGTGCTTCCATACCGACAATTCGTTCTGTGTTCATCTCAACTTGCGGCTGATAATAAAGCTCATACTCATTGTTCAGCAGCGCGTTGCGCATTTCATGCTCCAATGTCAGCCCCTCAAGCGTAACCACATTCATTTCAGGCGTGTAGAACAAATAGCTATTTTTCCCCTGTTCCTTAACCTTAGACATGGCAGAGACAGCTTTCTTTACTAGAGAAGCCGCATCGTCTTGATGGATTCGACCGCCTTCCTCATTGCAGATCGTCACACCAATACTCATTGCAACGTGAACAGGAATATCTCTTAACAAAAATGGTTCATCCATCATATGAAGTAATTGTCGCGCTTGCTCAGCCACATGTTGATCCGAATGGATCGAAGTCAGTACACAAGCAAACTCGTCACCTTCCATTCTTGCCAATACATCATGTGGATTCATTTTGCGCAGCAATCGCTCAGCAATTTGCATCAGCAGCATATCCCCAAAGTCTGGGCCAAAAGTATCGTTAATTCGTTTGAATCGATCGATATCCATATAGAGCACTGAGATGTAAATCGGCTCTTCCTTCTCCTTCGCCATTCGCAACAAATCATTAATATGCTGCATAAGCTTCCTACGATTCGGAAGACCTGTCATATCATCATAGTATGACATATAGTGAATCTCTTCTGTCATATGCCTTTTCGCATGATGATCTTGAATATAAATGATACAACCTGCCTCTTGCTCCTGTGAAAAATGAAGCGGCTGGTGGATGTGAACAAGCCAATCTTGAGGATAACCTTCGTAATGCAATCCTTTAACCTCAATCGTGACATTCTGCTTATCCATTAGCACTTGCCGCATCTTCACCTGAAAACAAGGCAAATGAGCCGGATCAATAATACCTTCATCAGTCAAAGGTTGATGCTCGTTAACGCCTATCATATCTCGGAAGGCTCGATTAGTAGCCACAATCTGTCCTTTCTCGGACATGTATAACGCAGGTAACGGCATATTTTCGTATATAGAATTCCAGCGATTATTCGCTTCAGAAGTAGTTGGGTCGCCGAACGTGATCTTGTTGCCAACATCCATTGACGCGAGCGAATACGGCTCTACAAGCTGGGCACGGAAGTAGCGACTAACTATATAAACATTAACCAACTGAGCCAGCATCAGTACACTTAGTACATAACGCATTGCATCATTAGAAATGAACCAAATCGCTGTACATAAAATAAAAATGGCAGCGTTTATACCAACTACCCATCGAATCATGTTAGCAAGAGTCGCACTCCGTTGCGTTTGCTCTCGATGTTGTCCATCCCTGGATATCACTCTCATCTCGTCCTCTCCGGCCCCATGTACGTATCTATGAAGAACGTCTCGCAGCTAGAGCAAGCATGAGCCACCCAGCAATTAATGCGATCCCGCCAATCGGAGTAATAGCTCCCAGCACTTTTATACCAGTGAAGCACAATACATATAGGCTCCCTGAGAAGATTACGATGCCCAGTGTTATCAACCGTGCTGACCAGAGCACCTTGGTTCTGTTGCTTTCAGGCAGCCGCTCACTAAGCAAAGCAATAATGAGAAGAGCAAGCGCATGAAAAATATGATATTGCACAGCTGTTTCATAGGTCGCTAATCGTTCAGGTGTAAGCATGTCTTTCATCACATGAGCACCAAACGCACCCAGACCAACTGCGAGGGCAGCAGCAATACTGCCTATCTTTATGTAACGGTTTAACATGTTGCCAGCTCCTTTAGTTCTGTCGGCAATATTTACTAGAACAATTCCTTATTTATTTTATATGAACTGCATAGCTTTTTCCATAACTTATTCTAAGTATGAGCATTGTTTCACATATTGGAAACACAATTAGAGAGGCACTGCTGCATTACCTCTCTTTGACTATGCTGGAATTATGTTTACATCACATGATACACCCGTTCGGGTCGCCCTACTGTCCCATATACCACATCTGCTCGAAGTGAGCCTTGGGTAACCAGATATTCCAAATAACGACGAGCAGTCGAGCGGCTTATACCTACCATTCTTCCCAGCTTATCCGCCGATATGCCTTGCCCTGCGTATTGCAAATGTTCCATAATTTTATCCAGTGTTAATTTATCAATGCCTTTCGGGTAGTACGGCTCCTTCATTTTCTCAGAGCGTCCTCGTAATAATGCATCCACTTGCTGTTGGCTCACCGCTGTCATTTGGGAACTAAGCTGCTCCATCTCATGATGAAAATGTTTATATTTCTCTAACGTTTCTAACATCCGATCGTAAATAACGGGTTTGATAATAAAGTCGAACACCCCACTTTGAATGGCTTCTCTTATCGACTTCAAATCTTTGGCCGCTGTTATCATGATGACATCGACGTACGGATAGTTCTGTTTCATAAATCGAAGCAGTTCTAAACCGTTCATATCGGGAAAGAAAATATCAAGCAGCACAAGGTCTGGATCTAAAATATGAAGCTGTTCCTTTGCCTGTACTTCGTCTGTGGCGATTCCAACTACGCTGTAGTCAGGTACCTTCTCTACTAGTCGGCGATTGATTTCTGCAATGCGCACATCATCTTCAACGATAAGTACTCGAATCATCGTGCTCCCCCTCGCTTTCCCCCACTGAGCTTTTCTTCGGAATGATAACAACAAATACTGCTCCCGAGCCTTCTTCACGAGCATGATAGTGAATCATACCACCCAATTGTTCTACAGCCTGTTTGACTAGACTTAGGCCAAAACCACGATGCTCACCAACTTTAGTCGTAAACCCAAGATTGAAAATATTATTTCCATATTCAGCAGGGATTCCAACACCAGAATCCTCAACTTCAATCATCAATTCATTCCCCGTGTCTGACAGAAATATTCGGATTAGCCGCTCATGTTCCATTTGATGAACAGCTTCCAATGCATTATCTATTAAGTTTCCGATTATGGTAACCAGCTTATTGCGATCGACATGCTCTGGAACGTTTTGAAAACTGCTAGCAGCATCCACTTGCAGCTCGACATTCACCTCATGCGCGCGATTGAACTTACCAATAAGAAGGCCCGCCACGATCGGATCCGGAATTTCTTTCATCATAAAATGCATGAAGTTCTGGTGCATATTCGATTCTTTTGCAATCAAATCCAGTGCTTCTGAATAAGATTCTAATTGAATGAGACCAGCAATTAAATGAAGCTTATTTGAAAATTCATGTGTCTGTGAACGCAATCCGTCTGCGTAATTGCGAAGCTGCGACAGCTGCTCTGTTAGCATAAACATATCTGATTTGTTTCGGAAGCTCGAAACTGCTCCAATGACTTGATTGCGGCTATTAAAAATAGGCACACGGCTCGCTACCAATCTCCGGTCTCCTATTGTGAACTCCACATCATACTGAGAGCTTCTCGATTCAATCACATCTATTAATGTCGTCTGTGGAAATAGGCTCGTGATCGATATACCTGTCATATCCTGCGGCTGCAATCCCATTAGTTCAAAAGCCGCTGGATTCATCGTCGTAATATACCCTTTTTCATTAATAGCTATAATACCTTCACGAATCGATTCAAGCAGTGTTTTTTTCTCTTGATACAGCCGTCCGATCTCTACGGGCTCCAAGCCATGAATCGATTTTTTCACATTTTTCGTTATAATCACTGCGCCGCCCACACCAAGCAATATAGCAAGTGCCGCCAACCCAGAAATCGCTAGTTGATAAGGAAGAACTGCTTCTCTAATATCCTTTTTCAAAAACCCGACAGAAACAACGCCAATAATGCGGTTATTATCATCGAATATCGGCGCCTTCCCTCTCAATGAAGCTCCAAGGCTGCCTACAGCCTCAGATACGATAGCTTCCCCACGAAAAACAGCGTCATTGTCACCACCAACCATTGGCTTACCAATACGATCAGGTACTGGATGAGCTATGCGTATTCCATTTTCATCACCAACGACAATAAACTCTGCTTCCGTCTGCAGCCGAATTTGCTCTACTAGAGGCAATATAACAGCGGTTGGGTTGTCCTTCTGAAATGCCTGTTTTACCTGATCCATATTCGCAATCACTTTGGCCAATCGGAGCGCCTCTTCACCTGCTTGCGTCTTCATCGTTGACATCCACATAGCTTGGAACGTCCAAGATAGTCCGATAATAACAATAGATAATAAGGTACAAATAAGAAGCATTAACTTTGTCTGCAGCCTCATGGACTCTCCTCCTAATCAAACCTAGGCGTTGATTTTCTCTATCTATGATCTATCGCGGTAGAACAGTAACATCAATTGACCACAGCATATATAGTAAGCGCTTTCTGAAAACAGTAAATGTATGTACTATGCTCGCAATCCTAGTTATGCAACCTGACAATTTTCTAGTTTTTTCTACTATATCATCTGTGAAAGTTTTGTGAATACCAACAACTTTGTGAACTTTATGAACAAAATGAATTTAAAATGCAGAAATGCTAAATATGAACGGATACTATCTCAAAATTAGATCGTTTGGTAATATTATCATTGTAAGCGTTATCATTATGTTGTGGGGGATGAACTTATGAAAAAACGATTTACGTGGCAATTCGCTCTACTAGCTTTAATCACTGCGTTGACATTGAGCGCTTGTAGCACTGGTGGACAAAGTGCGAAGTATCCTGACAAAGCTGTTACGGTCGTAGCACCTTCAGGGGCTGGCGGTGGCTGGGATAAAACAGCACGCTCCATTACTAAGATTTTAACAGAAACGAAGCTCGTAGCTAACCCGTTAACCGTAGAGAATAAGCCAGGTGGCGGCGGCGTTGTATTCCTTGGCGAATACGTCTCCAAAGATGCGAATGACATGCACAAACTATTCGTCAACTCACCTCCTATTCTTATCAACAACTGGAAGAGTGAAGGCAAGAGCCCATATGGCTTCCGTGATGTTCAACCACTTGCACAGCTGACAACAGATTATGGCGCACTTGTCGTTTCTGCAAACTCTAAATATAACGATATCAATGAAGTAATTGCAGATATCAAAGCTGATCCTACGAAAGTAACCGTAGCTGGCGGCTCCGCTCCTGGTTCGATGGATCACTTGATCGCTGTACTTCCTGCTTACAAAGCAGGAGTTGATCCAAAGACAGTCAAATATGTCTCTTATGATGGCGGCGGCGAAGCGATGACAGCATTGCTTGGTGAAAATGCTGATGTAATCGCTACGGATGCTTCCTCTGTAGGTGAATTCCTTGAAGCAGGCAAGATTAAAGTACTAGCTGTTACTTCTAACGAGCGTCTTGGCGGTATTTTAAAAGACGTCCCGACACTCAAAGAAAAAGGAATTGACGCAGACTTCACCATTTGGCGCGGTGTGTTCGGTCCTAAGAAACTAAGTCAAGATCAATTGAAATATTGGGATGACGCATTCAAAGCTCTAAATGATAAAGAAGAATGGAAAAAAGAACTTGAAGCTAACGGTTGGGTTCCAGAGTACAAAAACTCTACTGACTTCACGAAGTTCCTTGAAGAGCAAGAAGTTACTATTAAGCAGCTGCTAACAGCGCTTGGCATGGCAAATGCTTAATCTATCTTACTATGAATAGGGGTTTGACATCATGATGAAGCGTTTTGACACATGGGCAAGCCTCGTCTTTCTTCTAATCGGTATCGCGTTTGTAGTAGGAAGTACACAGCTTAGCACCTCTGCCTTTGGCAGCAGCGTCGGTCCTGATATTTTTCCGATGGGTCTTGGCAGCCTACTCATCCTACTTAGCGCAAGATTAATGTTCGAGACATTCAAAGCGCCTGTTGCTCCAAAGCAACAGGCGCACGTTGAATCTGCTGCCACCGCTGAAGAAGAAGATGAAGCTATTGCGCCTTCCAAACCGAATTACAAAGGGTTTTTCCTTATTTTCGGCGCAGCCTTTTTATATGCATTTTTCCTAGAAGATATCGGTTATCCAATTGGAACTTTTTTATTCCTATTATTCGCCTTTCAAGTTATGGAACGTGGCAAGTGGCTCGTATCTACGATTATCGCCGCTGCCTTCTCCTTAGGTATCTATTTTGTATTCGTGAAAATTTTGCAGGGAACTTTGCCGGGCTTCCCGTCATTTATTCCGTTGTAGGAGGTGCCGTCAACGATGAGCGTATTTGAACATTTAATGAATGGCTTTGCAACCAGTTTCTTATGGTACAACATCTTATTCGCATTTGTAGGTGTTATCATCGGAACTGCTGTCGGCGTCCTTCCTGGTATCGGTCCGATGAGTGGCGTGGCTCTTCTTATTCCTGTTACAAGCACAGTTACAAGCGGTATCGGCTTAGGACCAGCTGAAGCAGCTACTAGCTCTATTATCCTACTAGCTGGTGTTTATTATGGAGCCATGTATGGCGGCTCAACAACATCGATTCTATTAAATACACCTGGAGAATCTTCATCTGTTGTTACCGCATTGGACGGTTATCAGATGGCGAAGAAAGGACGCGCAGGTGCGGCTCTTTCCATCGCAGCTATCGGTTCCTTTGTGGCTGGTCTCGTTTCATTAATCGGACTCGTGTTCCTTGCAGAACCTTTGTCCAATGTAGCCTTATCATTTGGCCCTGCTGAATACTTCTCACTTATGCTGCTTGGATTGTGCGCAGTAAGTGGTTTGGCTGGTAAGTCTATGACAAAAGCGCTCATAATGACTGTGTTCGGACTATTACTTGCAACAATCGGTATGGATAACGTTTCAGGTGTTGCTCGATTTACGTTTGATAACCCTATTTTATATGCAGGGCTGGAGTTCCTGACGATTGCAGTAGGTATGTTCGCCTTGGGCGAAGTATTTAAAACGATTATCGACAATGATAAATCTGCCGGTAAAATTGCAAAAATTGACCGTGTATTACCAACAAAGCAAGATATGAAAGATAGTGCTGGTCCGATTACACGCGGTTCTTTCCTAGGCTTCTTTATTGGTGTCCTGCCTGGCGCAGGTGCAACACTTGCCTCCTTCTTCAGCTACATAACAGAGAAGAAGCTCAGCAAAAACCCTGAAAAGTTCGGTAAAGGTGCAATTGAAGGTGTTGCAGCTCCCGAATCTGCTAATAACGCAGCATCTGGCGGAGCAATGATCCCACTTCTTACACTCGGTATTCCGGGATCGGGTACAACCGCTATTCTAATGGGCGCGTTCATGATGTACAACATTCAGCCAGGCCCTTTGTTATTCGATAAACACCCTGAAGTTGCTTGGGGCTTAATTGCTAGTATGTTTATCGGTAATGTGATGCTCTTAATTTTGAATATGCCACTTGTTAAAGTGTTCGCAAAAATTATTGATACACCGACTCGTTATTTATTGCCAATTATTGTTGCAATTTCGATATTTGGAGTTTACGCTGTACAAGTTAGTATATTTGATCTTATGGTATTATTAGGTTGTGGTGTTTTGGGTTATATATTTACCAAACACGACTATCCAATTGCACCGCTCGTACTGTCACTCGTTTTAGGTCCAATGATCGAGAACAACATGCGTCGTGCTTTGACTGCTTCCAACGGTGATTTCTCTATCTTCGTTACAAAGCCGTTGTCAGCTGTATTCTTAGTAGTCGCTGTGTTGTGGATCGCAATTCCGCTTATTTTAAAAATGAGAGGCAAAAAAGTTCTGGTTAACGATGAAGGATAACAACTTGATAAAAAGTGGTGATACTAATGGCAAATAAACCATTCAACGCTGGTTCGGGTAAAAGCTTTACATTGCGTGTAGAAATGCTCAACGAAGAAACTAATTTCGTCGTTATTGCTTCAGCCATTTGTGAGCACGGCGGAGACGTTGTCGCTATTGATATGATTCAGACGAATGTAGAAAAAACGATCCGTGATATTACGGTTACGGTTCAAGACACCGTCCAAATTGATCGCATCGCTACTTCGATTAGAGCCTTGGCTGGCGTTCAATTGCTTCATATTTCAGATCGGACGTTCCTTATGCACCTAGGCGGTAAGATTGAAATGAAAGCGAAGCATCCCGTTCAGAACCGTGATGATTTGTCCCGAGTATACACGCCAGACGTAGCTAGAGTATGTATGGCCATTCATGATGACCCACGCAAAGCTTTTACGCTCACAATGAAGCGTAACACCGTAGCTGTCGTTTCTGACGGCACTGCTGTACTTGGACTTGGTGACATCGGGCCATACGGCGCAATGCCTGTTATGGAAGGTAAAGCGATGCTCTTCAAACAGTTCGGAGATGTGGATGCAGTTCCAATCTGTCTTGATACACAAGATACAGAACAAATTATCCAAATCGTCAAGTCCATTGCACCTGGCTTTGGCGGTATTAACTTGGAGGACATCTCCTCCCCACGCTGCTTTGAAATCGAAGCTCGATTGAAAGAAGAATTAGATATTCCCGTGTTCCATGATGACCAGCATGGTACAGCTGTCGTCCTCTATGCGGGTTTAATAAATGCATTAAAATTGGTAAAGAAACGGATCGAAGATGTTAAGATCGTCGTAAACGGTATCGGTGCTGCCGGTGTCGCTTGCAGCAATATTTTGCTGAAGGCCGGCTGTAAAAATTTGATCGGTGTCGATATTGACGGTGCTATTGTCCGTACAAATACGTATCAACAAGATTCATGGAACCAATTCGCCCAACGTACTAACCCGAACTTGGAGTCAGGCAGCCTAGCTGATGTCATCAAGGGAGCCGATGTATTTATCGGCCTTTCCCGCGGAGGACTTCTCAAGCGTGAGCACGTGCTTACGATGGCTGAACGCCCTATCGTATTTGCGATGGCGAATCCAACACCTGAGATTGCTCCAGAAGAAGCCGTTGATATTGTAGCTGTCCTGGCAACTGGACGTTCGGACTATCCAAACCAAATTAACAATCTCCTTTGCTTCCCGGGTATTTTCCGCGGTGCACTGGATTGTCGCGCATCAACTATTAATGAAGAGATGAAGCTCGCAGCTGCTGAGGCAATTGCTGCTACGATTACGGATAAGGAGCGCAACTCGTCCTATATCATCCCAAGCGTATTCAATCCAACTGTTGTTGAGAACGTGCGCAAGCGTGTTATCGAAGCCGCATTGGAGACGAAAGTAGCTCGCCGTGTTCCTCGTGAATATCGCGAATAGTGATGGTTGAATGAAGAAGGTAGCAATTAGCTTGACGTTACGTTCAATGGGAAGAGCAATTTAGCAATAGCTGTTATCATCGATCGTTTGTGTATGAACTCTGCGGTTACAAACAAACGAAACTGATAATCGCTGTTGCGATTGTTTAAAACTATTTCTCACTCGTCAAGCAAGCTGCTGCATGAATTCATTTTTGATCATGATTTGGCCAAGCCTAGATCACCCCCCTGCCTCCCCCAGGAACCAGGGGGGTGATTATCGTTTTGAGACAACATACAAGAGTAACAAAGCACAGATGCTACTTACCTTTATTCACAATAGAACATATTGCAATTGTCCCTCTTTCCATGTTAGTCTATGTTCATCACAGCACCATCTGTGCGTCTTAAATCGTACAGTTGAAAGGAAGATCGTAGCGATGACTGAATCCGAACAACCGAAGAAGACAAGCATGGCGAATGCTGCCAAAGCTTTGTTAGCGAAGAAGAAAGAACAGCAAGGCCAAGGGAAGCAAGGCTTCCATGGCGACCAATCGACGAAGGCATTGAGAAGCCAAAACAACAAGAAGCCGAATAACCAACGCCGTCGTACAGGCGGATCCTAGACTGCAAAATACCGAGGAACCTTCATGACCACAACGATGTGGAACAGAAGGTTCTTTTTTATTCCCATCTGTTCTATCACATATCCCCTCCGAACTTGAATATATTGAATACAATAGCGATGGTGATTGTTCAGGAGGTGTGTTCATGAAAGATTTATCATATATTGTGTCACGAGAAGATTGGTCACTGCACCGGAAAGGGTACCAGGATCAAGACCGTCATCAGAAGAAAGTGCGTGAAGCAATCAAGCAAAACATTCCCGATCTCGTTACCGAAGAGAACATCATCATGTCGGATGGCAAACAAATTATTAAAGTGCCGATCCGCAGTCTTGATGAGTTCCGATTCGTATACAATTTCAACAAGAAGAAGCATGTTGGTCAAGGAAATGGCAAGAGTCGTGTCGGGGATGTACTCGGTACTGACAGTCAGCAGCAAGGACCAGGCAAAGGCCGCAAAGCAGGCGATCAACCAGGCTCTGATGTAGTAGAAGCCGAGATTAGCATTGCAGAACTGGAGCAGCTGCTGTTTGAAGAGCTTGAGCTTCCTAATTTGAAACAAAAAGATAAGGACCAGCTAGAAATTACAGATATCCGCTTTAATGACATACGTAAAAAAGGCATCATGTCCAACATCGATAAAAAACGCACCATTTTAGAAAATATTCGCCGTAATGCATTAAATGGTAACCCAGGCATTCATGGCATAAATCCCGATGATCTGCGATTCAAAACGTGGGAAGAGATTGTGAAGCCTCAATCCAATGCGGTCATTATTGCAATGATGGATACTTCCGGATCGATGGGCAGCTTCGAAAAATATTGTGCCCGCAGCTTCTTCTTCTGGATGACGAGATTTCTGCGCAAGCAGTATGAAAAGGTGGATATCGTATTTATCGCCCACCATACCGAAGCGAAAGAAGTAACGGAGGAAGACTTCTTTACTCGTGGTGAAAGTGGCGGTACGATCTGTTCTTCTGTTTACATCAAGGCTTTAGAAATCATTGAAAGTCGCTTCCCCCCTTCCCTTTACAACATTTATCCTTTCCATTTCTCAGATGGAGACAACTTAACAAGCGATAATGAAAAATGCGTGAAACTGATTCGCCAACTGCTGAGCGTTTCCAACATGTTCGGTTACGGTGAGGTTAACCAGTACAATCGCAGCAGTACGCTAATGTCTGCCTATCGCAACATTGACCTGCCTAACTTCATGTATTATGTCATAAAGGAAAAAACAGAAGTATACAAAGCTTTAAAGCATTTCTTCAAAAAACAGCCGGTAAATGGGGTGTTCTCATGACTTCAAACGATTTGAAGCAATTAGACTATGCAATTGCCGAAATTACGGAAATTGCCGACGGATTCGGTCTTGATTTCTATCCCATGCGCTATGAGATATGCCCCGCTGATATTATTTACACTTTCGGAGCTTACGGCATGCCTACACGCTTTCACCATTGGAGTTTCGGGAAAACATTTCACAAAATGAAGATGCAGTATGACTTTGGACTAAGCAAAATTTATGAGTTAGTTATCAACTCCAATCCTTGTTACGCCTTCTTGCTTGAAGGCAATTCACTAATTCAGAACAAATTAATCGTTGCACACGTCTTGGCTCACTGTGACTTTTTCAAAAACAACGTACGCTTCTCAACGTCCAATCGCAATATGGTGGAAAGTATGTCTGCAACGGCAGAACGAGTGTCCCAATATGAACTCGAATATGGCGCACAAGCTGTTGAAAGCTTCATCGATGCGGTATTGGCAATACAAGAACATGTTGACCCTCAAATCGTCCGCCCGCAGAAACTCGATAAGCAGCAATATATGGAGCTCAAAATACAGGAATCAAAAGAATCTAAACCATCAAAATCCATAAGCTCCTATGACGATCTGTGGGATCTTGATTCATCAGTGAAAGACGGCAAAGAATCATCCCGTAAAGAACAACAGAATCGAAGGTTCCCACCCGAACCAGAGAAAGATGTCGTATGGTTCATTCAAGAGTTCTCCACAGAGCTGGAAGACTGGCAGCGCGACATTATGTCCATGCTGCGAGATGAAATGCTGTATTTCTGGCCCCAAATGGAGACAAAAATCATGAATGAGGGATGGGCTTCTTACTGGCATCAGCGCATAGTACGGGAGCTTGATCTTACAACAGAAGAGTCTTTCGAATATGCAAAGCTGAATGCATCTGTCGTCCAACCTTCGCGCAACAGCTTAAACCCCTACTATCTTGGTCTGAAAATATTTGAAGATATTGAGAAACGTTGGGACAAACCGACGAAAGAAGAACAAGATCGGTTTGGAAGAAAGGATGGACAAGGACGCGCTAAAATATTCGAAGTACGGGAACTTGATTCAGACACTTCCTTTATTCGCAATTATTTAACAAAAAAACTGACAGATGATCTTGATCTATACGTATTTGAAAAAAAAGGGGTCGAGTGGAAGATTACAGATAAAGCTTGGGAAAATGTGCGGGATCAGCTTGTATACAGCCGTGTTAATGGAGGCTTCCCTTACATTGTTGTAACAGACGGTGATTATCAACGAAGCGGTGAGTTATACGTAACCCATCAATATGAAGGAGTCGAACTTGATCTCAAATATGTCGAGCGAACACTCCCATACCTATTTACGTTATGGGGGAAATCCGTTCACTTGGAAACGAAGGTGGAAGAAAAAGGTGTACTCTTCACTTATGATGGTAAAAAAGTTACGCGTAAATTCATTGGCTGAGCACATGTAAATAGAACAACATGCAACGAGCATCCCTCCCCCCGCTGCACTTAAGGGACGAGATGCTCGTTATACATATCCAGCAAGTAATAGCAATCTCCATATGTACTTTCCAAGTTAAACTGAAATTTTACTACCTATACGCTGGTTAATAATCCCGCGCGCTTGAACTAGTTGTTGTAAGACACGAGCCCATTGCTTCGCCTCTTCATTTGTGAGCAAGTCATAAGTGTGCCATACCACTTGCTCCCCATTAGCAAGCTTAAATACATAATGAGTGAAAATAGGTTGAAACAAAATGCCGATTCGAGTGTATACAACCGAAAACTGTTCAATACTCGACCATGGCACGAGATCACCATTCTCCTTATATATACCCGATTCATCATAAACAAATAGTTGAGCTTGTTTCCGTATCATCGCTCGCAGTGTGATCGAAAACAATCGACCGAAATAAACAATTCCCATAATAGACAATGCTGCAGAGCCTAACTTCCACATGAGATCAGGAATTTTCACAACGGCTGCGTAAGCCAGCCCCATGCTCCCAATAATACATAAAAGAGAAATCATCATTTTCCTCATAACGGTCATACGATTGTAATCGATAGTAATCATGAAGACCTCCTGCTTCAAGCACGTATATGATTATGTAACCCGTTCAACACTGAATGAAAATAGACTTTATATCATAGTATGATTATGTTAGATGGATTGCAATATATTACATCTCAGCCTTATGAAACCTATCCCTTCACTCACAATCATATGTTACAATCAGGGATGCAAGCTTATATGGAAGAAGGGGAGCAGCATGATTGCCATCATTTATGACTTGGAAATGACAGTTACACGCCGCAAAGGTCAAATATCCGAAATTATCGAAATTGGCGCCGTTAAATTAACGCATTCCGAAGGTAAAGCGGTTATCCTCGATACATTCCAAACCTTTGTCAAACCTACGCTGACTTCCCGGATTACCGAGGACACAACCTCATTTACAGGGATCAGCCAGCAAGATATTACTCTCGCTGATGAATTACCGGCAGCACTTGAGCGTTTCGTTGCCTGGATCGATGCGGAAGAATATGCCCTATGCTCATGGGGCCGTGATGACAAAGTGCAATTTACTAAGGAATGTAGACTTAAGAAAATACCTTTGCGTTGGCTAAAAAATTATACAGATGTGCAGCAGCAAATTTCAGCCTTGATGGGACGACCAAACAAACAGCAAATAGGCTTGAAAACTGCACTTGAAGAGTTGAATCTTCCTTTCGTCGGCTCACATCATCGTGCGCTTGATGATGCATACAATACAGCGTTACTGTATATCCATTTTGCAGAAAAGATCTCACTCCATCAAAATAAAACGACAGACCATGCGGCGTACGAGAGTGAAATCTACTACAAAGATACATCTAATGATGATAACGATTCACTTGCAAACAGCCCGTTTGCGGCACTACAACGATGGAAGAACGATACGGAGTAAATATGAATAGAGCAGTACACTAAATACCCGCCTTGCTACTTAGGCGGGTATTTAGTATGTGCTGTACTATACGACGTTGAAGTCCTCTGGGTCTGGACCAACACGTTTATCTTGATTGAGCTGATCAATAGTCGCCATCTCATCTGCCGTCAATTCAAAGTCGAACACATCGAAGTTCTCACGAATACGGGATGCTGTTACAGATTTAGGAATAACGATATTGCCTTTTTGCAAATGCCAGCGAATAACAACTTGAGCACCTGTTTTGCCATGGTTAGCCGCGATAGCCATCACATCGCGATCTTCTAAGATCTCTCCACCTTGCATGAGAGGACTCCATGCTTCAAGTACAATATTATGCTTATTGCAGAATTGTCTCAGCTCATTCTGAGCCAAACGTGGGTGACATTCGACTTGGTTAACAACTGGGACAATCGAAGTGTTATCCATCAAGCGCTCCAAGTGGTGAATATGGAAGTTAGAAACCCCAATAGCACGTACTCGTCCTTCTTCCAGCAACTTCTCCAATGCTTTGTATGTTTCCAAATACAAGTCACGTTCAGGAGTTGGCCAATGAACTAGATATAGATCAACATAGTCTGTGCCGAGCTTGCTCAAGCTCTCATCGAATGCTTTCAGCGTAGCTTCATAGCCCTGATCGGCATTCCATACTTTTGTCGTTAAGAAAATTTCCTCACGAGGTACGCCTGATTCTTTTATTGCTTTACCTACACCCGCTTCATTTTTATAAACAGCAGCTGTATCAATATGGCGATACCCAATTTGAAGCGCAGTCTTCACCGCTTCTTCGACTTGTGCACCTTCTTCAACTCGCCACACTCCAAGCCCTAACTGCGGCATATGTACTCCGTTGTTCAATGTAATAATCATGTTGTATCTCCTCTCAATTGTAGGTTGAACATCGTTACAATTCACTTTCAGACATGTCAACAAACCGGATAGCAAACCATCCTTACTGAGTATATTACTTCAATTTGTAACCGCGTACAAGAAGACCCCTTACTCTAACTGTTACGAATGCAATGGGATCACATTTAATTGAACACTACTTACCGCAGAACATTTAAGCAAGTTGAACAAAAGAACGGGCTATATAGCGAATATTCGAATTCAAAAATAGCCCTATTACCCTATTTCTCTATGTACCTTTCTGGCATTATGGGAACAAGTATAGGATTCCCTTCAGAAGCGTTGACACTCCATATCACACTTGATAAGATACATTCCAATAACATAGTAACTCAATCGGAATTGTTTTATTTAATTCCACATCGACCGGATCACCGGAGATACCAACATTACTCAAGCTCAGAAAATGAATGAAAAAAAGGGTGTCTTGGCTAATTTTCATGGATGAAAGAGGAGGGTTTACGATGAGCATGTCACCACAACGAGAAAATGATAACACTACTGGATGGTCTACGGAATCAATTCCACAGGCAGATGTTTGGCTTACTCGCATCGCAGAACATTTGGGTGACCTTCGTTATGGTTCGCTAAATATCGTCGTACATGATGGACGCATCGTTCAAATCGACCGCCTAGAACGCCATAGATACGACTTAAGCGATTCACTATCATCTGTTAAAGAGAAAGGGGTTCTCTCCCATGATCGCAAACCAAAAAAGAAAATGTAAAGCAGCTGTAATCTCCCTTTTGCTAATCAGCTTAACCGCCACCTTACTCGCCGGCTGCGGCAGTAAGAGCGCGAGCAATCAAGCGGGTAATAGCTCCGAGCAAACGAAGACGGAAATTGAAATTCAAAATGTTTCTTATGACCCAACCCGTGAATTTTATGAAGAATACAATAAAGCATTTGCTGCTCATTGGCAGAAAGAAGCCGGTCAACAGGTCACCGTGAAACAATCCCATGGCGGCAGTGGCAAACAAGCTCGCTCCGTAATCGACGGACAGCAGGCAGATGTCGTGACACTCGCACTTGCTTATGATATTAACGCTATTCAAAAGAAAGGACTTCTAAAGCAAGACTGGCAGAAATCCTTCGAAGACAACAGCGCTCCTTATTACTCCACGATCGTCTTCCTAGTTCGCAAAGGCAATCCTAAACAAATTAAAGACTGGAACGATCTTATACGCGATGACGTTTCCGTTATCACTCCTAACCCAAAAACATCCGGAGGCGCACGTTGGAATTACCTTGCCGCATGGGGTTACGCCTTAAAGCACAACAATAATGAGGAAGCTGCTGCACAGCAATTCGTACAATCCTTATTTAAGCGAGTCGAAGTATTAGATTCTGGTGCACGCGGCTCCACGACTACATTCGTAGAACGCAACATTGGCGACGTCCTGATCTCGTGGGAGAATGAGGCTTTCCTAGCGGTCAATGAGCTTGGTAAAGATCAATTCGATATCGTCGTACCTTCATTAAGTATATTAGCTGAGCCCCCCGTCGCTGTAGTAGACAATACCGTTGATAAACGTGGTACGAGAAAAGTAGCAGAAGCGTATCTGAAATATTTGTATACGAAGGAAGCACAAGAGATTGTAGCGAAGCATCACTACCGTCCTCGCCTTGAAGAGGTTGCGAAGAAGCATGAAAGCAAGTTCCCAAGTATTGAATTGCTGACCATTGATAAAGACTTTGGTGGATGGGAAGCTGCACAGGCGAAGCACTTTGCTGATGGCGGAATTTTTGACCAAATTTATGCCAAATAAGGCATTACGGAATCACTACGCTTGATAGAAAGCAGGTTACGTCTATGTCTAATTTACAATCTCAACTTAAGCCGAGCAGGAACGCCAAAAGCGTCCTGCCTGGCTTTAAACTTTCCATGGGCTTCACCCTTATTTATTTATCCTTCCTTGTTCTGATCCCGCTTGCTGCAATCGTGCTTCATTCCTTGCAAATGAGCTGGAGTACCTTTTGGGATCTTATATTGGATAAACGAGTGATAGCCGCCTATAAAATTAGTTTTCTGACATCGCTGACAGCAGCAATGATCAATGTCGTCTTCGGCTTCATCATCGCCTGGGTGCTCGTGCGCTACAACTTCCCAGGTAAGAAGCTTGTCAACGGCATTATCGACCTGCCTTTTGCGCTGCCAACAGCTGTTGCCGGTATCGCATTAACTGCTATCTACGCGAAAGATGGCTGGATTGGCCAATGGCTATATGCCATAAATATACCAAGTGCATATTCCGTAATAGGCATCACGATCGCCTTAACTTTTATTGGATTGCCATTCGTAGTTCGAACCGTTCAGCCAGTATTGGAGCAATGGGATCATGATGTCGAGGAGGCAGCTGCGATATTAGGCGCTTATCGCTGGCGGACGTTTATTCGTATTATTTTGCCGCAGCTGTTCCCTGCCATATTGACTGGGTTCGCGCTAGCCTTTGCTAGAGGACTAGGTGAATACGGATCTGTCATTTTTATCGCAGGCAATATGCCGTTCAAAACCGAAATTGCACCATTGCTAATGATGACGAAGCTGGAGCAGTACGATTATGCTGGCGCCACTTCCATTGCACTAGTCATGCTTGTGATCGCGTTCGTGCTTCTACTATTGATGAATGCCATTCAATGGAGCTTCACAAAACGCTGGGGTTCGTTATAGCCTAATAAACCTAATAATCTGTCATTCAAAAGTACAACAATAAAGAGGTACATGCTTATGACCATCTCTCATCAACCACTTCCATCTGCTCACGCAGCAGCAGTAGCACCAGCCACTGCGTCACGGCGTTCAACACCATATCGCTCTGTGACAAGTGAGCCTGCATGGGTAAGACGGGTTTTAATTGGAATTGTGCTGTTATTTGTAATCGTTATGTTAATATTGCCGCTTATCACGATCTTTTCACAAGCGTTCAAACGCGGCTTTGAGGTATATGTCGCTGCACTGGAAGATCCAGATGCTTGGGCAGCCATCAAACTGTCTTTGTTAACGGTAGCCATTGTCGTACCGCTTAACGCTATATTCGGCATCGCCGCCGCTTGGTGCATAACCAAGTTTAGCTTTCGCGGGAAACAATTGCTTGTATCCTTGATAGATGTTCCCTTCTCGGTCTCCCCTGTTATTGCTGGATTTATGTTTATTCTGCTATTCGGTGCACAGGGATGGTTCGGACCTTGGCTGCAGGAAAATGGTATAGCCATCATCTTTTCATGGCCTGGTATTATGCTTGGAACTTTGTTTATTACGTTCCCATTTGTAGCACGAGAACTGATTCCGCTCATGCAAACACAAGGCATTCAAGAGGAAGAAGCCGCCATCACCTTAGGCGCTAACGGATGGAAGCTGTTCTGGCGTATTGCACTGCCTAATATGAAATGGGGACTGCTGTACGGCATTATCATTTGTAATGCGAGAGCACTTGGTGAATTTGGTGCCGTTTCCGTCGTCTCAGGCCATATTCGTGGGGAAACGAATACGATACCGCTTCATATTGAAATTCTCTATAACGAGTATCAGTTCTCAGCAGCATTCGCAGTTGCTTCCATCCTTGTATTTGTAGCCTGCCTTACCTTAGTATTGCAGCATTGGTTCGACCGCAAGCGGCGTGAACAACAGCATTCATAGAAATAAAAAAATTGCTGACTCCTTGAACCGACCGCCTCAGATTGTGAGAAAATGAACAAAACTCCCTACAAGTTATGTAACCAGTCGTCAAAATGCTAATGGCGGCTGGTTAATTCACTTTGAAGGTATTTCAATCGGTCCCACAGTATAGGGATAGATTCTATTCTCATTGGATATAAATTTGATCTATGTATATTGGTAAGTCTGGTGAGCTTTTGCAAAATGCGTATGCGTGCCAAACAGTTGATTCACTACATCATCCACCACAGAGGCAGCTGCGTCTGGCTTTGCCAATTTTCGCATCGCCCGTTTCATTTCTTGCAGCCTCAATGGATGAAGATAAACCTCCTCTATTTCCTTAACTAGCTCACTTTCCCGCTTCACGACTACTGCTCCACCTTCATTCATTAAAAAGTGTGCATTTTCCAGCTCTTGACCTGGCTGTGGCCGGGCTATAAAAACAGGAACATTCATGACAAGCGCCTCAGACAGCGTAATTCCGCCTGCTTTCGTAACTAGCACATCCGCATTAGCCATCAACGCAGCAACATTGTCCACATAACCAAGGACATGCACCGTAGGTATATGTGCAAATACTTTTTCCAACTCCTGCTTGCGTCGTTCATTACGACCACACACAATAACAACTTGCTGACCCTCTATAACTGCCAATTGCTGCAGCCAACCATCATGAGATTGCCGAATACCATATCCACCTGATAAAACGAGTGTCGTCTTTAAAGCAGGATCAAGACCATATCTCTCCTTATCTCCAGCCCCCTGCATCCTATTTGAAAAAATGCCCCGAACAGGAATACCGCTAACGATAATTTGCTCCTTCGCTATACCGCGCGAACGAATACCTTGCTTCAATAGTTCCGTTGCCACATAATAGCGATCATTGGGTGAAAGGATCCAGCGCTGATGTAAATCAAAATCGGTAATAATCGTAAACGTCTTTACATCCATCCCTAAATTGCTGCACACCTGAGAAACATCAAAGTACGGAAATGTGCTGATAACAGCATCAGGACGCTCGTCTTTCAGCAACTGCTTCAACTTGCCAGAGCCTATCGAGAAACCCGCCGTTACTAAAGGATTTTTACGGGTAATTTTACGAGTGCTGTAATAGCTCCAGCCATAATAATCAATACCGAGTGCTGCCCACTTCGAACTTTGCAAATATATATATTTGACGAAAGAGTCCCAGTGCGGATGGGCTTCCTCCATTAAATTAATAATCCGGACATCTACTTCATATCGCTTGAACTGTTCCTTTATTGCATTGGCTACTTGAACATGGCCATCGCCATAGGAGGCCGTTAATATAAATATTTTCGGACGTTTCATACAATCCCCCAACCAATTTTCAATTAGAATTCTAGCTCATCACCATCATATTATTATCCCTATTTCAACTAAGATCATCATAGCCGAATTGTAGCTCTTCTGCATTACAATCACAGAAAACTCACAAAAAAAGCATAATATGCCCATATTTATAATATAACATTTCACTTTTCAAGCTAAACAAAACCCTTTGGAACGTAAGCATCTGCCAACATCCCAGAGGGTCGTTATGTGCGAAATACAATTGTATGTTTCCTACCTAGTTGGTGCAGTACCAGGAACACCCGGATAAGAATAAACAAGCGGCTCATTGAATGTTGCGTAGTCTAAATTGACCATGAGCAGCAATGTGCGCTGTCCTGTTGTTGGATCACTAATGATGATATGATCGCGTCCAGCTGCCTCGAGCACACCGCGGAATACTTTTGCGTTCCATTCAGAGTTATTTTCATAGGTCATATAGAACGTTCCTACTTTACCTAAGTTCAATCGCAAAATATTTTCAACATAGGATTGTTCAAAATTTTGCATTTGTATCACAGCACCACTTGGTGTCATGACAGCCCCACTGCTTACTTGCGGAGGAACAACGGTTGTTTGCTGCTGTTGCTGCGGTGGGATCACCATGGTTTGCTGCTGTGGTGCTAAATATGGCACTGCCATTCCACCTCCACCTCCCCATTGTCCAGATGGTCTCGCATTACCGATCTGACCGGCAATACCACCTTGATGTATAGGATAGCCGTAATTCATATTTGTCATTGTACTCTCTCCTTTCAAATCTTTGCTGTTTATCTATATAACTGCTGCATTTCTAACGAACATGTATTTGTCTTTTGCATAGTTACTAGTAAGTGTTATACACATTTGGACAATCTTCACCAGTTGGGGTGAAGAAGCAATGAGCCTTATAGCGTCCTGAATTCTGCTGATTGTACCAAGTAGCCGGACAAGCCCCAGCAGGGCGGAAAAACCATAATGCGTATGAAGCTGGCCATACTCGTTCCCCATTAATCGCTCGCTGCGCCAATCGAATATCACGATCACGGGCTTTTTGATAAAAATAGCCTTTTTGTATCGCCTCAAAACCACCCGGACTTTGATACACCATATCGCCTACTGATCGTATGTTCAAAAAATCCAAACAATTACCTAATATTCGATTGACACCGACATTACCAACCATCATCATTCCTTGTTCGCCTTCACCCTCTGCTTCGGCACGCATAAGACGCGCAAGCAGCTTTACATCTTCTGAGTTCGCCTTAATAACGGCCATTCCCGTCTGCTCCCTCCCTTCATTCGATATCATCATATGTGCAGGAGCCCAATTGGTTACACAAAAAAAGCAGAACCCTCTCACTAGGAGAAGATTCTGCTTATATAGCACATTTAGAACTTAGAACTTAGAACTTAGAACTTAGAATTACAACTCTTATTACAATACTTGCTTAGCAAGCTCTTCAGCACGTTTTTTCGCTTCTTCCAACAATGCTGGCGCTTGATCTGGAGCAGCATTAACACCTTGAACGACCAAGTTGCTATAGTCTGTAATACCGATAAAGCCCATCGCTGCTTGCATGTAGTTGTGTGTAAATTGTAGAGCTGGCATCACTGTATAATCGCCACCACGAGACTCAACAAGAACAACTTTCTTGCCACCTGCTAGACCTTGCGGGCCTTCAGCTGTGTACTTGAATGTACGGCCAGCGATTGTAATGTTGTCAATGTATGCTTTCAACAATGGCGGATAGCTCAAATTCCACATTGGCACTTCAAATACAACTACATCCGCAGCCATAAATTGATCCAAAATTTCATTCATACGAGCTACTGTTGCTTGCTGCGCGTCAGACAGAGCCGCACCTGCAGCCAGCTTGCCCCATGCATCAAGTACAGATCCATCGATCAATGGGATTGTTTCTTCATACAAATTGACTTGTGCTACTTCTACTTGGTCAAGCTGCTCCACGAAGTGTTTGCCAAGCTGACGGCTGTAAGACAGCTCAAGTGGTTTAGGGTTACTGTTAACTACTAATACTTTTGTCATAATTAAATTCTCTCCTTATTCGTTCAGTCAAATTCTAATTTGATTGTGTACTATAAAAATTTATATATTTAATGCCTTACAGTACTTGTTTCGCAAGTTCTTCGGCACGTTTCTTCGCTTCTTCCAACAATGCTGGTGCTTGATCTGGAGCTGCTGCCATACCTTCAACTACTAGGTTGTGGTAGTCTGTAATACCGATGAAGCCCATCGCTGCCTGCATATAGTTGTGTGTGAATTGTAGAGCTGGCATTTCAGCGTATGCGCCACCACGTGCTTCAACGAGAACGATTTTCTTGCCGCCTACTAGACCTTGTGGGCCTTCTGGTGTGTACTTGAATGTACGGCCAGCAATTGTAATGTTGTCGATATATGCTTTGAACATTGGAGGGTAGCTCAAGTTCCACATTGGCACTTCAAATACAACAACGTCTGCAGCTAGGAATTGCTCAAGAATCTCATTCATACGGCCTACTGTTGCTTGCTGTTCAGCAGAAAGTGCTTCACCTGCACCAAGTTTGCCCCATGCATCAAGTACAAGACCGTCGATCATTGGAATTGTTTCTTCATACAAGTTTACTTGTGCTACTTCCACTTGACCAACTGCTTGAAGCTGATCTACAAAATGTTTACCAAGTTGACGGCTAAAAGAAAGCTCAAGCGGTTTGGGATTACTATTAACTACTAATATCTTTGTCACGATATATTCTCTCCTCTTCATTTCCCTCGAATTAAAATATCTTTATTAATCAATTAATATTAATAATAAACTAACTTTATGTAAGTAATAATATCTTGATATCTAACTATTGTCAACACTCATTTATAACTGTTCACAGTAAGAGAAGCGGCCTATGTTACAGCCGCTTCTCTGTCTTCCAATTTTATTTACGAAGTATGCGTTTGACCTGTCACGCTCTGCACTTGGCCTGTTGGGATAAAATTCGTTAAGGAAGCATCTTGATATGCACCTTGCGAATGCGCTACATAGCTATGCACTTGACCCGTAGATTGATAATGATGCGGCACTACATCTTGTTGTGCTCCATGTGTTTGTGCAGTGATGCTTTGCACTTGGCCCGTTGGCTGGTACGATTGCGGCACTACATCTTGTTGCACTCCATGCGTTTGTGCAGTGATGCTTTGCACTTGGCC
>NZ_AULU01000010.1 GCF_000422445.1 Paenibacillus assamensis DSM 18201 | reverse complement strand
ACAAAGTTAGGTTTGTAATTTCAAACCCCTACATTTCACGCGAGTAATGCGTTTATAGTAGAACTTGTCGCACCCCAATTCATATCCACAATATCAGTAATGCGGAAATCATACACGCGTCCAATGACTTCCACTGGAACCGTATCACTCGCAACATAGTTACTGAGATCAAAGTTGGCATCCTGCTGGGCAAGCGAGTCGGAAGGAGCATTTTCAGCAAATGACCTGAAATGGATCGTATAGTCCCCCTCATCCACCCATACCGGTAAGTAGAATGTTGTCTCAATATCCCCTACCGGGATGCTAATCCAAGTATTCCTTGGATAAAAAGCGGACCTATCCGCACTATATAGATCAAACTCGAATCTCACTTGTTTTTCTTTTATGTATTTAGCAAAGTCACGGTTGCCATAACCTAAAATGTTGCGATGCTGCCCAGATGTCGGTATATGTATGGTGAATGGCCTGTCGAGAATAAACGCTCTACTATTGTAGTTTGGCCTAGTTTTCTGGTTATGTGCTGCGTCATCGGTTGCGTTGGCGTAATTTATTGTAGGAGTATGAACCGTTACTGGATTGAGACCATGGACGGAATACGTCTTGTCGGCACCACCTTTAATATTGTTCGGAATCAGTTCGTAAAAGATAGAGCCTGTACTAGGTGTATTTGCCTTATTCAAAAGCGTACTTCGTATCATATAGTTCCTACCATACAACACATTACGATGAATCGTAGTTGGAGATGGAATAATACCAGGCACCGGAGCCGCCCGATCAACCCAATTATTGCTCATAATTGTACTTCCATTAAAAACAACATGGTCATTTTTTACTTTATTCTCTCCTACATGCGATTCTGCTGTAGATGTAAATAAGGAGGTTTCATTAGGCACAGATGGCTCAGAATCTCCACCAGGAACCGTTTCTACCCCTAAGTCTTGACCTTTACAAGCAAATGGCTGTACATGATCATTAACACGCTCACTATGATCCGAGTTAACATTAGGTGCTGTATAGCCAGTTGGATTCAATGTAACGGACTCATTTGGCAGAGCGTAGTTGTTGATAGTTGTTCTAGCTAATTTGTAAACTTCTAGATTATCAATTTGCCAATAGGAATAGCTTCGTTTAACTGTGATATTTTCCGTTATAGGAACTTCCCGTTGTCTAGGGACCGGAGGGATAGGAGGTGTTGTTTTCGTGCCTGGCTTGCCCGGAATCGTCCATGTTAAAATATATTTTTTCTTCACTGGAACCGTATACGTTACTTCCCCCGTCATATTGGCCCACTTGTTCTGGAACAAGTAGTTCAGTCCAAATACATTTACAAATAATGATTCGGAAGTTGGAATTCCATCTAGCACATTGAACTTTTCTGAATCTCTATCGTCTGCCTTAATCATCCCTGTTGCAATCGGGTCCATAACCGTATGAGCTGTTACAGCGTCTTTTCTAGGGGTACCGATACTTACCGTACAAACACCCGTACTTCCGTTTCCTCCACCTGGATTGCCACCGCCTGGTGTACCTGGGTCTGGATTGGTGCAAGAAGTGCCTGTCCCTACTTGTATAGTAGCATCGTCGGCTTCATCCAAAGCTTGACTCGTGTCATTGAAATGAGCAGTGATGGTCGCCTGTCCTGTGGAGGCAACAGCTGTAACTACGCCTGAAGAATTTACACGAACGATACTGTCATCCGAGCTTCTCCAAGTTAATTTGTCATGACGCTGTAAATCATATGTACTTCCATCTACTTTTGTTAGTTTCGCAGTAAGTTGTGTCGTGCTTGAAGGAGCAACACAAGAAGAACCAGATATTTCTAATCTGGAAGTGCCATCAGCAAAGGTTGCTCGTAGGATTTTGTCTTTGTAAGTAAATGTGTATGCATTAAAGTCCACAAAGAATTTAGAAAAATACCAAACTTGCTTAGCCCCCGCTGCTTCCCAATATTTCCGATAATCATCATTGTTAAAAGTCTGGGTAAAATATATTGTTATGTTTGAAAGATTATTAACTTTTGCAACTTCTCCACCTACAGTATCAACATCTGCAAGTCCATAACCACCATGAACATCAGGAATTTTTGTGGTAGGATCTGTAATAATATTAGCTGCTGTGATTTCCTTCTTAGATATTGCCCCATCTTTTATCCATAAATTATCTATCGGACTTGACTTATCATTTACAAAGAAACCTTTCGTACGTGGAATATCTGCTTCTAAATAAGGATCTGTGCATCCAGGGTATTTAGGAAGACTATTCCCTTGATAACTCTGACCACTATCAGGATTTTCATCTTCTCGTGGAACGTTACTATCGCATCCAATACTATCCGTTTTTGATACACGTCCTCCTCCAGCTTTCCAATGTTTCCCGTACCAATTAGCAGAAGAGGCTATTGACCATCTATCCCAATAGTAGACACCTCCATAGTTAAAATTACGCTCGGATAATATGTTTAATTTATTTCCTTCTAATTTATCATTTACTTCCCATTCTAATCTCCCAGGTTTAAAATCCTTAACATTACGTATTGATTTTCCTGTTTTCTTATCAATCCATTCTAATTTATTAATTACTTTTTTCTCTGGTGCTTTAACCTTAAGTGTCTTCACCTCTAGAGAAGATGCATCAGAAAATAATATCCCCCCATACACATAGTCGTCAGAATCTGTAACAAGGTCATACGGTATATCTTCTGTGATATTAGTGGCATAAACTGTGTTATTTAAAACGATCGATAAAAAGACCTGTAGTGCGAAGTTCATTATAATCACCAAAGAAATGCAGATTCTTACCCTCATTCTATCACTCCTCACTTAATGAGTACTGATGTTGATAAGACATTGCTATATATAGGAGCACCAATAGAAATAGTTTCTACTTCAATTTGAATTTCGCCCTTTGTACTAAATTTATTCTTGGGAATCACAAGCCCATTGATTTGTCTAGATTGATCTTTTGATTCTAGTAATGCAGGCTGATTAAAGTTATTTATATCAGGTTTTCCATTATATCCTCTTATTCCAAGTGCAAGTTCATTAAAAGGATATCTTTTAGGATCTTTGTTTACTAGTATGCTAGATTGTAGTAGGACGATGTATGCGTCCATATCATCACCTAACACTTTTGTCTTAGCACCTATCCTCCAAAGTAATTTATCTTTGCTCGGGAGCAATTTTCTATTTGGATCCTTAGGGTCATTCCAATCGATTGCAATTAATGAATCAACTTGACCAACAATATTACCGTTAGGCGAAGCAACCCTAAGCTTAGAAATTTTCCAAGAGCGTATACCGGAATAAATATTTTTATTATCCGGCCCATTAAAAATCTCAGAAGCCACCGTAAAAATATTAGTCTTGTGCCAAAATACTTCAGCCGCTGCAACTGCATATTTGTCAGCGGGAAGCTTCTCACCGTTCTTCACCTTTAGCATTCTTTCAATGACAGAGATCGCTTGAGCACGAGTTGTAGCTCCATTAGGAGAAATCTCCCCTGGACTTGTCCCGGAAATAATCCCGTTCTTCGCAGCAAGGTACATCCATTGATTCTCTTCCACCTTAGTTACACTTCCAAGAGCCCTTACAGCCACCTTTGCCATTTCTTCACGCGTTAATGGCTTATTCCAATCCGCATCTGCAAAGTCGCCCGTTGCAAAAATCCCCGATGACTTGGCAGCATCTACATACTTCACATACCACGAATCACTCAAGGAAGATCCAACTGGAAGATTCAAAGCAGAAACCGCCATTTTCACAAACTCTGCACGAGTCACCTTATGATTAGGTAGAAACTTTCCGCTAGGATACCCAGTTACATAACCTCTCTTTACCGCCTCATATATGGCCCCTTCTGCCCAATGCCCAGCTGTATCTGTAAATTTTTTGTTATTATCCGACATTGTCGCTTTCCCTTGATTTGCAGTTAGTTGGTGTTCGGCAGCAGAAACCGAATCAGCAGACATCAAACTTACTGGTACACTACCACCTATAACTACGGTCAGCGCCGTAATTGCAGCGAGCGATCGCTTGTTCATCATAAATAAATCCTCCTCATCGACGTTCGATTAATTATCAATTCAATGCAATTTCTTGATACTTGACATATGAAACTTAGGATATGAAACAGGGATACAATGCGAGTAAGATGTGCATGGAAACAGAAACATTGCTACTGGAAAGCGTGTACTCATATCGAGAACGTACACTTGCATGTAAGGAGTAGAACAAAAGAAGTAATTCTTAGAAGACTGATTGAAGAAGCGGAAAAGGGAATATATAGGCGATTAATATTATATCGGCTCACATGAACCGAGACTTAAGTCCTATAGAACAAAAACAGCCGGACGCCCCTATAGAAGGTTAACGTCCGACTGCCTGCCGTCCACTTGTATCAATTTATTTACATTATACGCTCCACTCCATTATTTACAAGACAAAAATTAACAGTTTCACTTAAACCCGCACCTCAATACGCTTAGCTACACTTGATATCGTAAAATTAATAACAAAGTAGAATAAAGCAGCCAGCAAATAGATCGGGATGACATAGTTGAAGTTTTGCCCACTCACCACTTTTGCACTGTGCATCAGCTCCGGTAGTGAAATAATAACAGTCAATGAAGTATCTTTAATAAGAGAAATAAACTGCCCTACAATAGGCGGCACCATACGCCGCAGCGCTTGTGGAAGAGAGATAAAGCGAAGCGTCTGAATATAAGATAAGCCACTGGATCGTGCCGCTTCAATCTGCCCTTTATCTATCGACAACAATCCTGCTCGCACAATTTCTGATATCATCGCCGCTTCAAATATCGTCAAAGCCACGATAGCCGAGGTAAACACACTCATTTTAATTCCTACCTCTGGCAAGGCGAAATACACAAAGAAAATAATAAGCAGCAAGGGCAAGTTGCGGATTGTTTCCACACACACAGCAATGATTTGAGAAAGGACAGGAATACGAGCATATCGTATAATAGCGAGCAGACAAGCTAGAATAAAGCTCAGTACAATCGCTGCTGCAGCAACTGCTATCGAGACACCTAATCCCTGCAGCAAGTACATCACATTGTCATATGAATAAGCCCCTATAAAATCCATCTCTAACCTCCTTCCCTAGCCAGCTCGCGCCATTCGCCGCTCCAACGCCCGAACAGCAAAGCTGGTTGGAATGGTTAACAGCAAATAAAACACACCGACTAGTAGGTACACATTAAACGTATCAAACGTGTCCGAATTAATCTGATCACCAAAGTACATCAAATCTGCACCTGCATATACGCCTAAAATAGCGGAGTTTTTAATCAAATTAAGAAACTGATTACCAAGCGGTGGAATCACTATTTTAATGGCCTGAGGCAGGACAATAAATCGCATCGCTTGTAAGTAGGATAAGCCCGAACTCCTTGCAGCTTCGATTTGCCCTTTCGGAATAGACTGAATACCTGCACGTATCGCATCTGCTATATAAGCTGCCGTATAAATGGTAAGTCCTATGCCCCCAGCAACAAATCCACTTAGTCCGAGGAAAGCCAGACCATGATAAAAGATAGCCACAACAAGCAGCAAAGGAATATTGCGGATAAACTCTACGTAGGCCGTTCCTATCCAGCGCAGCGGTCGGATCGAGGCAATCCGCATTACCGCGATTACCGTACCTAGAACAAAGCTGCCGATTAGCGCAAAAATGCTAATGGTTAGTGTATTTAGAAATCCCTCTATATATCGATCTCCATGATCAATGAGCAAGGAAATCATCTGACCGTCTCCTTCCTTGGCTTCATTTATAGAGCAAACACTCTACTTAGTAGGCGGCTTCTGTCCCATCCATTGTTCATACAGCTTGTCATACTCACCATTCGCCTTCATTTCTTTGATCAAATCATTAATGAGCTTCACAAGCTGCTCATCCCCTTTGCGTACGGCTATCCCATACGGTTCGTCTGTAAAGTTTCCGCCTACCATTTCAAAGTTAGCATCCTGCTGCATCATACCGAACAAAATCGCATTGTCTGTCGTTAACGCTTCCCCTTTACCTGACTTCAGCGCCGTAAAAGCCTCCTGATAATTTTCGAATTCCAGCACTTCTGCGTCAGGCGCCTTTTCTTTAACGTTTTTGGCAGAGGTCGAGCCTTTAACCGCGAGCACCTTCACCCCTGATTTCAAATCTTCAATGGAACGTACCGAGCTGCCTTTTTTCACAAGCAATGATTGTCCTGCTTCAAAATACACGTCCGTAAAATCCACCTGCTGCTTGCGCTCCTCTGTAATGGTCATCGTCGCAATAATCGCATCGATATCTCCATTTTTCAGCATTGGAATTCTCGTCTTCGACGTGACTTCCTTCAACTCCAGCTTAGTTTCATCACCAAGCAGCTTTTTCGCGATTGCCTTTGCGATATCCACATCAAATCCACGCACTTCTCCACTGCCTGGATCTTTCAACCCGAACAAATTCGTATCGAATTTTACACCAATGACCAACTTATCTTTCTCCTTGGCCGTCTCTACGGCTGACTTGTTCGTACTCCCCCCACCACATGCAGTAAGGAAAAACAATAATCCGACACAAGCAACAACCATTAAGCTTTTCCATTTGAATGTACCCTTCTTGTACATACAATCCCCCCTGGATATGTTCGATTAATGATGCAGCAAACGGCTGAGAAATACGCGTGCACGTTCTTCTTTAGGCTGTACAAAAAAATCGGCTGCCGCTGCTTCCTCTACAATTTGTCCTTGGTCCATAAATACAATTCGATCCGCAACCTCACGGGCAAACCCCATCTCATGAGAGACGACAACCATCGTCATACCTTCTTTTGCAAGCGATCTCATAACATCCAGCACCTCACCAATCATTTCAGGATCCAGCGCAGAGGTGGGCTCATCAAACAACATGATAGCTGGATTCATAGCCAACCCTCGAGCAATCGCTACTCGCTGCTGCTGCCCGCCAGACAGTTGAGCAGGATACGCATCTGCTTTATCCGCGATACCTACTCTCTCCAAATAAGCAAGGGCTCTTTTCTTTGCTTCATGCTCCGGCAAACCAAGCACACGAATCGGAGCTAATGTAATATTGTCAACAACCTTCATATGCGGGTACAAATTAAAATGCTGGAATACGATGCCGATATGTTTACGAAAATGATTAAGCGGGAGTTTACTGTCGTGGACTTGGTAACCGTTAACGATTAGTTGACCTGATGAAATTTCTTCTAGGCGATTGATACAGCGGAGAAGTGTACTCTTGCCTGAACCGGATGGCCCGATAACAACGACTACCTCCCCCATCTCAATGTGGAGATTAATATCTTTTAGAACATGAAAGGAACCATAGTGTTTATTCACCTGCTCAAAGCCGATCAATAAGATTCACCTGCCTTCACTCAAGATATAGACACAGAGCACTATTACTATGTGTATGGGCGTGTCCTTAATTTATTAACACAAATCTCATGTAACAACGCAGGATATCAAAAAATACTCCTTACTAATACGTAATGCTGATCTGTTAAAAATAAAAAATCCACCAGGGAAACCCCCGATGGATTGATATGCTAAGCTAATTATAAGTTTAATCACATATTAAACATTCACTTGTACCGTATTATACAAGTTCCTTTACTTGCATATCCGGTGTCACTACTTCAAGTTCACCAAGTCCACGAATAATCTTCTTCGCAAACGTCTTCTCCGGCTTAAGCACGGATACCAGGTAATCAATTGCGAGTTGCGGATCAACCGTCTCCCCACATGTGTAACAATCAATAGCAGCAAATCCACGCTCTGGATAAGTGTGGATGGAAAGATGACTTTCCGACAACAAGACGAGCACTGTTGCTCCTTGTGGTTCAAATTGCTTGGATTGTACAGATAATACTGTAGCCCCACAAGCTTCAGCAGCTTCTACCAACTGAGTTTGGAGGTAATCAGCATTGTTGAGTAAATCAAAGTCTACCCCCCATGTGTCAACAGCAACGTGTCTTCCGAAAGTTGAATATTCCATCTTTCGTTTCCCCCTTCCTAGGAATAAAATGTTTTTTGAAACAATTTTCATCCGCTAGGACCTACGTCATTCACTTCCCGAGGGAATGCATCTCTCGCAACATACAATGTCCTGAGTGAATCCTGGTTCCTATATATGTTTTCAACGAGATTAAAAATAACATCTTGCGAACATTATTGCAAGCCCTTTTTTCAAGAAATCCCAAACTTCTTTATTTCCGAACTATTTTTCTTTGAGATTGCGTTATTATTCGGATGCCATAAAGCCGTATTCGTATTATAAACAAGAAAGACCGCCTCTATGTAGAGGCGGCTATTATGACTATCATGTAGGTGTATAATTCCACATTGCTTATGCTTCTAATACAAACAATTGATGTGATAATGTATGCAACTGCTGATCAATGGATGCAACCTGATCACCTGAATCTCGGTTACGTGCGTCCAACAGCTCGTTGATCTGTTCACGGATAGCAGCAATTTGCTGTTCCACAATATCTTGACCATACATTATCTGCAAGTCGCGAGCAAAGTCTTTCTGCTCGTATACGATCCGAGCTTGCTCACCCTGTTGCTCTACAATTTGGCACACCTTACCTTCAGTATATACATACTGCATCGTAAAGCCTGCAAAAATGCGGTTAACAACCGCCTCACCACGAAACTCCATCACAAGCTTATGCATGATCTGAGTTAACTTCGGGCGAAGTAAGCGACAAGACGTTACACAGACATACCGATTGCCTTGCTTCTCGAACAGGAATGTAATCGCATCACCTTGACCATCCTCAAGAACAACTTCTTGATTCCCGTTATCCATTACTTTAACACGCCAAACTAACGTTTGACTTGGTAATGAACTTAAAAATAAGGTTAACTGCGGCTCTGTCATCTGCATACGGGCTTTCACATATTCTGTGGCTAATCGCCTAGCCATACTTTATCTCCTCAATTCCTGAACCTTTGCTTACATTACCATTATACAACAGAGCAAAGCGAATTTCCTCTTGACGAGTCATTATTTTATTGAGGATTTGAGAAAAATCAGCTGGAAAACGGCATTCCGATGAAATAACCGCATGATTTCTTGTTTTCTAGCCGTTTCAACCTACGTTTCCGATGAATTATTATCTTCTTCTATATCTGCATCCATTTCTGGAAATGCATTTTGAGCAATAATGTCCCACAATTCTTCTCTACCCATTCCTGTCTCAGAAGAGAACATCACAATCGGTGTATTTGGCTTTATGCCCAACGTTGTTTTCACCTGCTTCAAATGCTTTGGCCACTGACTGCGTGGCAGCTTGTCCGCTTTCGTCGCTACAATACAAACAGGCAGATCAAAGTGAGTCAGCCAGTCATACATCATAACATCGTCTTTGGAAGGTGCATGACGGAGATCAATGACTTGCATAATAAGCTTCAGCGGCTCACGGTTTTGAATGTAAGCTTCAATCATGCGCCCCCAAGCAGCACGTTGTGTTTTCGATACTTTGGCAAAGCCATAGCCTGGTACATCGACGAAATAAAGCTCCTTATCGATATTAATGCGATAATAGTTCAACTGTTGCGTCTTACCTGGCTGCGAACTTGTGCGAGCCAAGTTTTTGCGCATAATAAGACGGTTGATCAACGAGGATTTCCCTACATTCGAGCGCCCAGCCAACGCGATTTCCGGCAGCCCATCCTCTGGATATTGATCAGGCCCTACCGCACTTATAATAAATTCTGCATTTTTAATTTTCATGTTGCGACACCATCCTTTATTCATACTGCATACGCAATAACGGACGCCCTATATCGGCGCCCGCTTCATTCGTCACCACTATTTGTTACCTACTCTACTGTCCTACATAAGCTGATTATCGAAAATAAAGACCTAGTCACGTCACTCATACGACTCCAGCACCTTTATTGATCGAGCAATGCATGCTCCAGCACTTCATCCATGTGACGGACAGGGACAAATACCAGCTCTTCGCGAACGCTTTCTGATATATCATCCAAGTCACGCACATTGTCATGAGGGAAAAGTACTTTTTGGATACCCGCTCGATGTGCAGCCAAGGACTTCTCTTTTAAGCCACCGATAGGAAGCACACGACCACGCAAAGTAATCTCACCCGTCATAGCAACATCCTTCGATACATACTTCTTCGTCAAAGCTGAAACGAGCGCCGTAGCCATAGCAATCCCTGCGGACGGTCCGTCCTTCGGAATAGCACCTTCAGGAACATGAATGTGTATATCCAATTTCTCATGGAAAGAAGGCTCTAATTCCCACACATCAGCTTTGGAACGGATGTAGCTAAATGCCGCTTGAGCAGATTCCTTCATCACATCACCCAGCTTACCGGTCAGAAGCAGCTTCCCTGTCCCAGGAACGACTGTTACCTCAATCGTTAGCGTATCACCGCCAACTTCCGTCCAAGCCAATCCCGTAACGATTCCAACCTGATGCTCCTGCTCGGATTGACCATACCTGTACCGAGGCACACCTAAAAACTCCTCTATATCAGATGAAGCAATTCGGACCGTCTCTTCGGATTTGGACACGATAATCTTAGCCGCTTTACGACAAAGCGCAGCTAAACGCTGTTCTAGCTGACGCACACCCGCTTCTCGCGTGTATTCGCGAATGAGACGACGAATAACATCGTCATCCAGCTGCAATTGCTCTTCTTGAAGTCCATGATCGCGCAATTGCTTCTCAAATAGATGACGCTTCGCGATCTCCAGCTTCTCTAATTCCGTATAACCGGACAGCGGTATGTATTCCATACGATCAAGCAGCGGACGTGGTATGTTATGAACGGCATTCGCTGTCGTCACGAACATAACTTGAGATAAGTCCACAGGCAGCTCAATGAAATGGTCGCTAAACGTATTGTTCTGCTCAGGATCAAGCACTTCCAACATGGCAGCGGAAGGATCCCCTCTCATGTCAGAGCCCATCTTATCGATTTCATCCAAGAGCACGACTGGATTCATCGATCCCGCTGTCTTCAACGCTTGAATAATACGCCCTGGCATCGCTCCTACATACGTACGGCGATGACCACGAATCTCAGCTTCGTCCCGCACACCGCCTAACGATATCCGTACGAATTTACGTCCAAGTGACTTAGCAATTGATCGCGCCAATGACGTTTTCCCTACACCAGGCGGACCAACCATACAAAGTATCGGACCTTTCAGCTGTTTAACGAGCTGTTGTACTGCAAGATACTCTAATACCCGCTCTTTTGGTTTTTCGAGGCCATAGTGATCCGCTTCTAATACAGACTCGGCCTTGTGCAAGTCCAGATCGTCCTCGGTACGAGTCCCCCATGGAATTTGCATAACCCAGTCAATGTAATTACGAACAACAGCACCTTCAGCTGAACTAGGAGGTATCTTCTCTAGTCGGTCAACTTCTTTGGCGAGCTTCTCAAGCACTTTTTCCGGAGCCCCTAGTGACTTAAGCTGCCCACGAAGCTCTTCCACTTCGCCTACACGGCCTTCTTTGTCACCCAACTCCTTCTGAATGGCTTTCATCTGCTCACGCAAGTAATATTCTTTCTGCGTCTTCTCGATCCGCTTCTTCACCTGCGAATGAATTTTGCGCTCCAGCTCCAGTACTTCACTTTCATTTTCCAACAGTTCAAGCAATGCTTCCAGCCGATCTCTAACATTGGAAAGCTCAAGTAAATACTGCTTATCTTTGAGCTTAAGCGGCAAATGACTCGCCACCATATCGGCAAATCTGCCAGGCTCCGTAATATCCGCAACTGTTGCTAACGTCTCAGCAGTTACTTTTTTGGATAAAGATACATAGCTTTCAAACTTAGCCAGCACCGAACGTCGGAATGCCTCTGTCTCATGCTCCGCTCCCGACTGCTCCTCAATAAGATTGACTTTCACTTCATAGAAGTCATCATTAGGTACATATTCAAGTATTTCCGCCCTCGTCAACCCTTCAACAAGTACCCGGATCGTGTTGTTAGGCAAACGAAGCATTTGACGAACAGTAGCTACAGTTCCTATCGGATAAATATCTTCCTGCGCAGGATCCTCTACGCTCACTTCGGATTGGGAGGACAAAAGCAGCATCTGGTCTTCAAGCATCGCTTGCTCGAGCGCTTTAACGGACTTATCACGCCCGACATCCAGATGAAGCACCATGCTTGGATAGACGAGTAGTCCTCGTAGAGGCAGAAGTGGAAGCTTTCGAACTTGTGCAAGTTTCGGCTCCATCGCATTGGCACCCCCATGATTGTCGTGTTAGATGTATATCCATTGTAACTTATCGAGCCCCAAAACACCAATTAGCACGTTGTAGAAGGGGGATTATCGCCATGCAAACCATCTGTTGATTCCGCATGAAATAATGGCACTGTTGAGCCGCCAGACCGCTCAAATGACTTCGGCAATTGAAGTGGATCATCCTGCATTTGGGCTGCAAATGTGTGCTTAAGTACCTCTTCAAAATATTCTACAGGGATAACTTGCAATCCATTTAAATCATTAAATATCTCCTGCCAATTCTCCTTAGGGATAATGACACGAGAAGCTCCAGCTTGAAATGCCGCTTCTACTTTGGCAAGGACGCCACCTACTGGCTTCACTCTTCCATGAACACTTATCTCACCGGTTAGTGCCAAACGATGGTCAATAGACCAGCCATTTATGGCCGAAGCAATCGCTACACCCATCGCTATACCAGCAGATGGACCATCGACTGGCGATCCCCCTGGGAAATTAATGTGCAAATCGTAGTTTTTCGTCTCATATCCACATGATCTTAGTACCGTCAGCACATTCTCAATGGAACCTTTAGCCATACTTTTACGACGTAGTGTACGAGCACCACCGCCATTTAATTCCTCTTCCTCAACAACGCCGGTAATCGTATATTTGCCATGTCCATTTTTAACCCGAATCGCAGATACTTCAAGCTCAAGCAAAGCCCCCATGTTAGGGCCGTACACCGCCAATCCGTTTACAAGCCCCACCTGTGGCGCTGTGCCTACTTTGCGATCAGGGCGTGGTGTCAGCTGACTACTGTTAATAACCCACTCTACATCAGCTGCCACTAAGGAAGAACGATGCTCAGACAGTGCTAACCCAACAGCCAACTGAATAATATTAACGGCTTCACGACCATTCGTTGCATACTTTTTCAACACATCAACAGCTTCAGGTGCAGGAGGAAAGCCAATTTTTTTCACAGCATGCTCAGCAATACTCTCAATTTCCTCAGGAAGAAGTGGCCTAAAAAAGATTTCCATGCAGCGCGAACGCAAAGCTGGCGATATGTCTTGCGGCGAACGCGTCGTTGCTCCGACGAGACGAAAATCAGCCGGCAAACCATTTTCAAAAATATCATGAATATGAGTTGGGATATTTGGATCTTCACTATGATAGTAAGCACTCTCTAAAAATACTTTTCGATCTTCCAACACCTTCAGCAGCTTGTTCATTTGAATCGGATGAAGCTCCCCAATTTCATCAATAAACAAGACGCCTCCATGTGCCTTCGTCACTGCACCAGGCTTGGGCTGTGGTATACCTGCCACACCCATCGCACCTGCTCCTTGGTAAATAGGATCATGAACAGATCCAATAAGCGGATCTGCAATACCCCGTTCATCAAAGCGAGCTGTAGTCGCATCGATTTCTGTAAATTTCGACTCAAACGTAAATGGAGAGGTCGGATTTTTCTTTGCTTCCTCCAAAATAACTCTAGCAGCCGCTGTCTTGCCAACCCCGGGAGGACCATAAATAATGACATGCTGCGGATTAGAACTGCATAGCGCAGCTTTCAGCGCACGCAAGCCGTCACGCTGACCGACAATGTCCTTCATGGAAGCAGGTCTTGTTTTCTCTGCTAGTGGCTTAGAAAGGGAAACCGATCGCATTTTGCGGAGTTTGTCCATCTCCTTGCGAGACTCTCGGTCAACAGCAGTACGGTTAGACTTCTGGCTCTTCAACAAATTCCAGAAGTATACTCCAATAATAATGGCGAAAAAAGCATTGATCAGCATTAATATCATGCTAAGATTCATCGTGTTACTCCTCCTTTAAATGCATGTCCGCAAGCTCTTTTGCAGCAATGAACAACCTCATTACCCATTTCACAGCACACAAAAAAATCCGGTGTAGTTCAATACTTGGTAGTATTGCCCTTCACCGGATTCCTTATAAGTCATGCGAATATCTCATTATTCACACGATGAAATTGTACTTGTTTCAATTCGTTATACTTATACTTTCTTGCGATCCCAGCAATCAGCATTTTGAAGACCAGGGATCGAGTCTGCATAAAATACAGGCTCTTTTCCAGCTTTGCGCTGACGATTATAGTCGTCCAGCACTTTAAATGCGATTTTACCAAGTAACAAAATAGCGATAAGGTTAATAAACGCCATGAAGCCCATAAACGTATCCGCCAAGTTCCATACCAAAGAAATTTTCGCAACTGAACCCACAAGTACCATCGCTACAACAACGACACGATAGGAGAACAACCAACCTTTTTTCTTCGTAATGAACTCGATGTTGCTCTGTCCATAGTAGTAGTTACCGATTAAGGACGTGAACGCGAACAAGAAAATCGCAAATGCAATAAAGTATTCTGCCCATGGACCAATTTGTGATGCTAATGCAACCTGCGTCAACTGAATACCATCTGTTTCTGTGGACAAATGTGCACCAGAGAACAAGATAATAAACGCTGTCGAGCTGCATACAAGCAATGTATCCACAAATACACCAAAGGATTGAATAATACCTTGTTTAGCTGGGTGACTAACCGTTGCTGTTGCAGCAGCATTCGGAGCACTACCCATACCAGCTTCATTCGAGAACAAGCCTCGTTTAATTCCGTTCATGATAGCAGCCCCTATACCGCCGCCAACCGCTTCTTCCCAGCCAAACGCATTCATAATGATGGAACTAAATACAGCTGGAATTTGTGTATAGTTCATTGCAACAACATAAAGCGCAATTCCGATGTATGCTAATGCCATAATCGGTACGACTGTAGCAGATACTTTTGCAATACGTTGTACCCCGCCAAAAATCGTAATCATCGTAATAACGGCCAAAATAATGCCCATAGTAATAGGTTGAATTTCAAATAAATTACCGAAAGCGGCCGTTACTGTATTCGCCTGCACGGAATTAAATACAAAGCCATACGTGACCATAATGAGAAGAGCAAACACGATACCAAGCCAACGCGCATTAAGCGCTTTTTCCATATAATAAGCTGGACCGCCGCGGAATGCCTTTCCATCTTTTACTTTGTATACTTGAGCAAGTGTAGACTCTATAAATGCAGAGGAAGCTCCGATGATGGCAATAACCCACATCCAAAATACTGCACCAGGACCACCTGTCTTAATTGCAATCGCAACCCCAGCCAAATTACCAATTCCCACTCGAGAAGCTGTGCTCATGGCAAAGGCTTGGAAAGATGACACACCTTTTTTCTTATTAGGCGTTGTCGTATCTTCTCCATCATCAGGGTTTCGCTCACGAACCTTAAATAGACGGAAAATTTCTTTGACGGATCGCACTTGGATGAATCCAGTGTTGAAAGAAAACCATAGTCCTGCGCCGATAAGAATAAAAATCAGCATGAGGTACCACTTATCATTAAATAGAACAATCCATGATTCCAAAGTGTCTAGCATATATCGCACCCTTTCTCTTGACGGCATTCATGATGAATCAGGTGTATGTCAACTTTCTTAACATAACTTCTAGATTAATTTTACCTGATCATCCAATAAAGTAAAATAAATAAAAATAATACTTGTGATAGAATTTATTAATCATATAGCAACATTTTCTTGAAAAACAGGGTTGAAATTATGCATTTCTTGATGATTAGCGCATTTTATAAGAAGATGACACTCCTTAGTATGTGCTTTTTCGTGCACTTTTTTACTCGTCTTGTGGGACCACATATGTTAATTAACCTAACAAATGATACCAGAAACAGCTTTCCGTCAAAAATATTCCAAATAAACAAGCCGCACAACTGTAAGTCACAGTGTACGGCCTGTTATCCAATAGTCGATGTGCACAAAGCACCTTGACTGTTAGTGTCTTTCGCGTCCAGGAATTTTACCAGTACGCTCATATTCAGCTACAATAATGTCAATTTCCTTCTTCAACTCTTCTACCATGTCAGCTTCAGGTACTTTACGTATCATTTGGCCATAGCGGAACAACAACCCTTCCCCTCTTGCACCAGCAATCCCGATATCTGCTTCACGCGCTTCACCAGGACCATTTACGGCACAGCCCAGTACGGAAACTTTGATCGGCACTTTGACGTTCGCAATGTACTCTTCCACTTCATTAGCAATGGAGAACAAATCGATATCTAAGCGTCCGCATGTCGGACAGGATACAAGTGTAGCTGCATTCGAAATCAAACCGAATGACTTGAGAATTTCACGCGCTACCTTTACTTCTTCTACTGGATCTGCACTCAAACTGATACGAACCGTTGAGCCCAACCCCAATGATAGCAACGCTCCGATCCCCGCCGCACTTTTACATGTTCCTGAGAACAGTGTTCCTGCTTCGGTAATCCCCAAGTGAAGTGGATACTTAATTACTTCCGCAGCTTTGGAATAAGCAGCAATTGCCATCGGTACATCAGAAGCCTTCAAGGATACGATAATATCGTGGAAATCCAACTCCTCAAGAATACCAATGTGGAACAACGCACTTTCGACCATAGCTTCAGGTGTAGGGTATCCATACTTCTCTAGCAAATGATTTTCCAATGATCCGGCATTTACGCCGATACGAATTGGAATCCCACGTTCTTTACACGCTTTTACGACCGCCTCGACCTTCTCACGACGGCCAATGTTACCAGGATTGATACGTACCTTGTCGATGCCGTTCTCAATCGCTTTGAGCGCCAAGCGATAATCGAAGTGAATATCCGCAACAAGCGGGATATTAATACGCTTCTTAATTTCTTTAATCGCATTTGCCGCTTCTTCATTGTTCACGGTAACGCGCACGACTTGACACCCTGCCTCCTCCAAGCGGAGAATCTCAGCAACGGTCGCTTCAACGTCTGCCGTCTTCGTCGTACACATACTTTGAATGATGACCTCGTTATTACCACCAATCGTTACGTTCCCAACTTGTACAGGTCTCGTCTGATGTCGTAGATACATGTTTATTCTCTCCCAATTCGGATAACAACGGAAAAGCGCCTAGCGGCGCTTTAACAGGGACAACCACCTATTACATTCAAAGTCACTGTACAGGCGACTGTCCCTGCTAGATTCAAGCGTTATTATGCGCTCTCTTCCTTTTTCTTCTGATCCGTTGTTAGTTCCGGAATGATTCGTTCACGCACAACTTGTTCGGTAATGACACAAGTTGTAATATCGTCACGGGATGGCACTTCATACATGACATCCAGCATTATTCCTTCAATAATTGCGCGTAGTCCACGTGCACCTGTATTACGCTTGATCGCTTCGCGAGAAATAGCTTCCAATGCGCCAGCTTCGAACTCAAGCTTCACATTGTCCATTTCCAACAGCTTCTGGTACTGCTTCGTCAATGCGTTCTTAGGTTCGCTCAAAATACGCACAAGCGTTTCTTCATCCAACGGCTCTAGTGTAGAGATTACCGGTAGACGACCTACAAATTCAGGAATCAAACCGAATTTAAGCAAGTCTTCTGGCAGCGTCATGGACAAATATTCACCTGGCTTAAGGTCTTTTTGTCCGCCTTCAGCTGCGTTGAAGCCGATAATCTTCTTACCTACACGGCGTTTGATGAGCTGCTCTAGGCCATCAAATGCACCACCGCAAATGAACAAAATGTTCGTTGTGTCAATTTGAATGAATTCTTGATGTGGGTGCTTACGTCCGCCTTGCGGAGGCACAGAAGCAACCGTACCTTCAAGAATTTTCAACAATGCTTGCTGAACACCTTCACCAGAAACATCGCGCGTAATGGATGGGTTCTCGGATTTACGAGCAACCTTATCGATCTCATCGATGTAAATGATGCCGCGTTCTGCCTTCTCCACATCGTAGTCAGCAGCTTGGATAAGCTTCAGCAGGATATTCTCAACATCCTCACCTACGTAACCCGCTTCTGTCAAAGAAGTTGCATCTGCAATAGCAAATGGTACGTTAAGAATCTTAGCCATCGTTTGCGCAAGCAACGTCTTACCAGATCCAGTAGGACCTACGAGCAAAATGTTACTCTTTTGCAGTTCAACATCCTCAATCTTGCTTTGCGTATTAATACGCTTGTAGTGGTTATAGACTGCTACAGACAAAGATTTCTTCGCTTGATCTTGACCAATAACATATTGATCCAGAATTCCACGAATCTCCTTTGGCTTAGGGATATCTTTGAGATCAATCTCTTCTTCGTGACCTAGCTCTTCTTCAACGATCTCATTGCAAAGCTCGATACACTCATCGCAAATATATACACCAGGACCCGCTACCAACTTGCGTACTTGTTCTTGAGACTTTCCGCAAAAGGAGCATTTCAACTGGCCTTTTTCTTCATTAAATTTGAACAATGCGCTTCCCTCCTTACTTCAAAGCCGTGCCGGAATGAATTACAGCATCTACAAGGCCGTATTCTTTCGCTTCATCCGCACTCATAAAGTAATCGCGATCTGTATCGCGGTCAATCTTATCATACGGTTGGCCTGTACGGTCAACATAGATCTGATTCAGCTTCTGCTTCGTCTTAATGATCCAATCCGCATGAATCTTAATATCTGTTGCCTGGCCACGAACACCACCAAGCGGTTGGTGTATCATAACTTCCGCATTTGGCAACGCAAAGCGCTTGCCAGGTGCTCCTGCTGTGAGCAACAACGAGCCCATGCTCGCAGCCAACCCCACGCAAATGGTAGATACATCAGGCTTAATATGCTGCATTGTATCCAATATACCAAGTCCAGCCGTAACTGAACCACCTGGAGAATTGATATATAAGTGAATATCCTTTTCTGGATCATCTGCTTCCAAGAACAACAATTGAGCAATTATGCTATTTGCAACATCATCATCAATTGCACTTCCTAGGAAGATGATGCGGTCTTTCAGTAATCGGGAGTAAATGTCGTATGAGCGTTCGCCCCGATTGGTCTGCTCGATGACCATAGGAATCAAATTCATGGTACCGACCTCTTTTCTTTATCAGGCTATACTAGCTTATTTTATCACGTTCCGTAATCAATGTCATATCACACCGTTATTACAGTGTATGACGCTATGTTATGTATTTAGTCTCATTCCTCAAAACTACAAAGGAATTGCTTAACTGGCGGAACATCCAGCATGTTTCATGGTTTGTTCATGGAGCATGAACCTATTAAATATGTACACTGTTTTCAATGGAGTCAAACGATATGATAAAAGACGCTATACATACTCATCAGGAGAAGCGCCTATAAAAAGGAGGAAAAACAAGGCACGCAATACGTGATTGACGTGCCTTGTCATGTTGAACTGAGGGTTTAACCCTCAGCTTGTATGCGATTAGTTGTTGTCTGCAAGAAATTTGATTGTCTTGCGGAGCAGCGCTTCCTCACGAAGGTTGTTGATAGTACCGTTCTTCTCCAAGATCGTACGGATTTCATCCGCAGGACGTTGGTAAGCTTGTCCCATCTTCTCAAGCTCTTCTGCTAGCTCTTCATCAGAGATAGCAAGGCTTTCAGCCTTCGCAACTTGCTCAAGAACGAGGTTGTTTTTCACACGAACGTCTGCTTCTTTCTGCATTTGCTCACGAAGGTCAGCAATGGTTTGGCCAGAAAGAGTCAAGAACATATCCATGTTCATACCTTGCATGCGCAGACGGTTGTCAAGATCTTTAACCATGTGTTGAATCTCGGATTCGATCATGGAACGTGGAATCTCAACTTCAGCTTTAGCAGATACTGCTTCTACTACTGCTGCTTCACGTGCTGCTGCTGCTTCGCGCTCTTTACGTTCTTGAAGCTGCTTGCTCAAATCAGCTTTGTACTCGTCAAGCGTTTCGAACTCGCTCACATCTTTAGCGAACTCATCATCCAATACTGGAAGCTGTTTACGCTTGATTTCATGCAATTTCACTTTGAACAGAGCAGGCTTGCCTGCAAGGTTCTCAGCGTGGTAGTGCTCAGGGAATGTAACTTCAACATCTTTGAAGTCGCCAGTTCCAAGGCCAACCAATTGGTCTTCGAAGCCAGGAATGAAGGAATTGGAACCAAGCTCCAAGCTGTAACGCTCTGCTTGTCCACCTTCAAATGCTTCACCATCAACGAAACCTTCGAAGTCGATAACTACTGTGTCACCGCTCTTTGCAGTATCTTCGTCAACGATTACTAGTTCAGCATGACGTTGTTGCAAACGCTCCAACTCAGCACTCATGTCTTCTTCTGTTACTTCAACAGATTGTTGCTCAACGCTAAGGCCTTTGTAGTCGCCCAATTTAACTTCAGGCTTAACTGTTACTTTAGCTTTGAACTTGAACGTTTCGCCTTTAGCGAATTGCTCAACGTCAACTTCTGGTTGATCAACAGGTTGAATCGATGTTTCTTTAACTGCTTCAGCGTATGCTTTAGGCAGCAAGATGTCGATTGCGTCTTGGTAGAGGCTCTCTACACCGTATTTTGCTTCGAAAATTGTGCGAGGCACTTTACCTTTACGGAAGCCAGGAACGCTTGCGCGCTTCTGAACTTTCTTAAATGCTTGATCCAAAGCTTCAGTTACGCGCTCTGCGTTAACTTCAACTTCAAGGACACCAACGTTACTCTCTATTTTTTCCCAAGTTGCTTTCATTTTATGCCTTCCCCTCCAAAAAGATCACATAGCTAGATCATAGCTTACACGTTCTTGAAATAACCATTACATTATAGCCGAAGCTATAGCGTTTTTCAAGGCAACACCTTTGCCATTATGTGTGCCCTAAGCCGCGTTGTCAAGCCTCGCCATAATTCGTCAAGATTCTGGTCGGAACGACTTAGCTAATGATCGCAATGCCTGTTCATAAACGATACGTGAATCACTGTTTATATGATAAATTTGTTTCACTACAGACTCTTCCTCTTGAAGCTGAAGAAGCCCTGCCACTATGCGATGAAGCGCTGCAGACCAGGCATTCACCTCAGCTTCTGAACCGCTGCGCAACTGTTCATATTGCGATGTTCCATAGATAGCCTTGATAAACTGATGCCATATTTCTTGAGCAAAGTAGGCAATGGACGGTTCACGAAGTGCAACAACCTCATGCACCCGCTCTGCTGGCGCTAATAAGGCTGAAGGATATGAGGCATAATCAAGAGGCGTATGTTCAATATCTACTACACACTGCTCATTTCCACGGTAAAAGGTAACAGCACCTGTCATTCCTCGTTTGCACAGTGTCTGTAAAATCCCGAATTGAACAATAGGATGCAGTTTCTTCGTTTCCAGCAAATAGATAAGTTCATCATTCAAATTAGCATCTTCTGCTACGGTCAGCTGCTCCAATATAAACCACTTTTTCTCATCAAAAGGAGTTTCCTGCAACCGTTCAAGCATCTTCGCTATATATTGCTCATCCATCTGCTGTTTCTCCAACACTTGTGAACGCATCACATCTTGCTCGGACACATCTTCTTCCGCTTGTTGAATATTATGTATAAAAGGTTGTTCCGCTTCATCTTGCAGGTATGGAAAAGCTTGCAGCAGCCATTCGAGCAGTGCTTGCCATTCAATTCGGCTCTCTTCATTGTCTCCACTGCATTGCAATAGGAACTTTAACAGCGCCACAGCCTCTGCATAACGCTCAGACTCCAGCATGCGTGTCAGTTCCATTTGATAATATTCGTATGTTTTTGGAAACAATACGACATTTGGTTTCGATTGATTATGTTCCGTAATAAGTAGCACCTACCTTCTTGTCAGCTAGTCAGCTGTTCAGGCCACATGGTCCCTTCACTATGTCGGGTTTATTCATTATACCATACACTGGGATACTGCTGACATTACACTGTTTAGCTTCTGTAACAAATTGAAAGAAAAAAAAGATAACTCAAACTATTGCATCCATTCTCATTTTTTGATATTATCAGTGATGTTGTTATTATTTGTCCCAGTAGCTCAGCAGGATAGAGCAACGGCCTTCTAAGCCGTCGGTCGGGGGTTCGAATCCCTCCTGGGACGCCAGTTATTTCATTTTAACGCAGATTGATTTATACATCAAATCCCCAGAAATCCTTATGAATTAAGGGTTCTGGGGATTTTTATATTTGTATATTACCCCGCAGAACACGATTGAAACTGAAATCATTTTACACATTTTTTACACAACCTATTCCGAAATCCAGACAATACACGAAATATACTACATTAGGTAAGCAGCATTTTGTAAAAAACTATATTAGTCTCAACTTCTCCGCTTCTACTTTTGTTACAACCTCTCCAAAATGGGTAAACTCTAGAAAATAAACATTCCTATTCCGCATATGCTACTCTTAGAAAAAGTAAAGAGGTGATTCCTTTTGTCTTCGAAACATTTACTTGCCGCTTTAAGTTACTTCAGCATCTTTTTCGCAGGGGTGCTGCTGCCGCTTGTCGTACTGTTCATTGCCGATAATAGCTATACTCGTAAGCATGCAGGTTATGCCCTAATTTCTCAACTACTTCCTTTTGCCTTTATTGTATTCGTATTCATTTCCTTGTTCGGTGGAGAATTTGTAGTTAGCTTTGGATTGACTCTTTTAGCGGCTATTCTGACTTTCTTTATCTTCGTCTGGAACATCATTATGGGGGTTAAAGTTCTTCGGGAAGCGAATTAGTGTTGTAATAGGAGTAAAAGAGCAACAGGCGCAGCTCCCTATTCGTAACATAGAGCTAATCGCCTGTTGCCCAAACCATTCGATTCACTTGTTAGTCTACCCTTTTTTACTACTATCCCGTTTGCTGCCATCCCATGGATTTTTTTGTGCAGGATGCTTTACATTTTTCATAATGACATCATGGGCATGATTTTGTTGATGCGCATATTTATTTCCTTTATTGTCCTTAAATGATTCTGTCATAGTTTAAGACGCCTCCTGTTACGTGTTATGGGTACAATCATGACTGCTCGTTAAGAGAATCCAATTGGGAACGCACTTCAGGACAAGCTAATAAATTATCAAGAAAATGTGCTTTTGCTTTCCAATCACAGCCGAACGTATCATCGCTAAACTCTTCTTCTGCCACAGACTCCAGCGCTTGATGAACGTCAGGCGCCACTTGAGCGGCACCTCCATCTACATGAGCCTGAAGCACCCGAACAATTTCGTAGCCACCATTTGGAATAGCAGTTACATAAGCAAGTAAATTCCCTGTTCGGCCAAAAGGAATGATTTCGACCTCTGCACATAATTTCCCGTCAACTGTTGTCGTTTTTTTAAAATGAGCTTGTTGAATATCAATCACAATTATCCCCCTTCCTCATGCCTTATTTGGGACAATGCTTGCTTCGTAGTTGACGTTCCTAGCTTAGCGATGATGTTGTAAATATCATCAACAACCTGTTGACTGCGAGCATTCAGCTCCACCTCAGGCACATCAATGATCGGATTAAACCCACGGTATAATGCCTCTGTCTCAGCCTCCTCCAACTTGGAGAATTGACCTAGAATCGCTGCTGCTTCATCCTCTGTTGCATGAATAATCCACTCATCGCCTTGCGTGGAATAAGGGAGCACGGTTCGAGCATGAACCGAAACATAATACGTATGACGACTCACATCACCCCTCCTTTTTTGTTAGCTTCCCCCGGTGGACATACATCTTATCCGGCTTCCTGCATACCCATGATATTATCTTGATTTATAGACAGCTCGGTCATCGGTCTTCTCGGTAGTATCGGAGCAGAGAGGATGAACAACTTATGTGTGGAATAACAGGATGGATCGATTGGAACCGCGACCTCGCCTTGAGCCATAATACAGCCATCGTTGAGCAAATGACGGAAACGTTGACAGCAAGGGGACCTGATGCCAAAGGAACTTGGATTGCAGGTTCATGTGCACTCGGCCATCGCAGACTAGCTGTCATCGATCCAACAAATGGCGCTCAACCAATGGTCATCCATCACGAAAGCGGCACTTATGCAATTGCGTATAACGGTGAACTTTACAATGCAGGTGAATTAAAGGAGGATCTGCTTCAGAAGGGCCACAAGTTTCGCACCCAATGTGATACAGAAGTACTTTTGATTGCATACATCGAATGGAAGCAAAGCTGTGTAGATCGATTGAACGGCATTTTCGCTTTTGCTGTGTGGGAAGAAGCCGAACAGAGACTGTTCATGGCTCGTGATCGGCTTGGAGTTAAACCACTCTTCTATGCGGAAGGGGAAGGCTGGTTTGCTTTTGGTTCCGAACCTAAATCTTTACTGAAACACCCGAACATATCACCAACAATTGGTTCAGAAGGGGTTGCTGAAATTTTTATCGTTGGTCCTGCCCGAACCCCCGGACATGGCATATACAAACAGCTGCGAGAAGTACGACCTGGCAAAACACTAACCTATGATCGCAACGGAAGCCGTTTATCCACCTATTGGCAGCTTGAAAGCTATGAACACGAGCATAATGAAGAAGAAACCGCCCAACATGTCAGAGAACTATTACTGGATACAGTTGAACGCCAACTTGTATCTGATGTTCCCGTCTGTACGTTGCTGTCTGGCGGGCTTGATTCCAGTGCTTTAACCGCACTGACTGCCTTGCATTACAAGCGGAATGGTTTAGGTCAGGTAAACACCTTTTCCGTCGATTACGTGGACAACGATAAACATTTCAAAGCACATAGCTTCCAACCAAATGCGGATGAACCTTGGATCAAACGAATGGTGGAAGAGCTGCAAACGAAACATCATTTTATTAAATTTGATACTCCTGAATTAGTTGAGTCTTTGACAACAGCTGTTCATGTTCGAGATTTACCTGGCATGACGGACATTGACGGATCGTTGTATTTATTTTGCCGTGAAATTAAAAAACACGCTACGGTCGCTTTATCTGGAGAAGCCGCTGATGAAGTGTTCGGCGGGTATCCTTGGTTCCATAGAGAAGAAGCATTATCCGCCTCCACCTTCCCATGGGCATTATCCGTTCCCCTTAGAGCCAGCCTATTGAAGCCGGAAATTGCTGATGCGATAAAAGGAGAACAGTACGCGTCTGACCGTTATGCGCAAGCTGTTGCTGAAGTCCCCCTACTCAAAGGAGAAGATGAAGCCGCTAGTCGAATGAGAAAAATGTCTTATTTGAATATCACGCGATTTATGCCCACCTTACTTGATCGCAAAGACCGAATGAGCATGGGCGTTGGGCTTGAAGTACGCGTGCCTTATACGGATCATCGCTTAGTGCAATATGCATTCAATGTGCCATGGTCCATTAAAACGCATGGCCACCGGGAAAAGGGACTGCTTCGCAAAGCACTAGAAGGGCTGCTTCCGCACGATGTGTTATATCGCAAAAAAAGTCCTTATCCAAAAACCCACAATCCAAGTTATCTCAATGCTGTACGCTCGCAAGTATTGGAACGATTGGACGATCCCAATTCTCCACTTCATACATTTATTCAAGCTGATCGCATTCGCACAATCGCTGCCTCCGAAGAAGCTAGCTCCCATCTACCTTGGTTCGGTCAGCTCATGTCTGGGCCTCAGTTGTTCGCTTACCTGCTGCAAGTTGATTATTGGATGAGAACATATCAGGTGCAAGTTCGATTCTAGACAACAGCAAGAGCCGCTTTTCTTTTCGCAGGAGCTCTGCGGGAAAAGCGGCTCTTTTACTTTTATATATACAGCAATGTATCAAACACGGGCTAACTGGCTAGCTGCAATCGCTTGACCAAGATCATGAATAATATCTTTTATCGATTCTGTACCAACCGATAAACGAATAAGTCCAGGCGTTACACCTGCTGACAATTGCTCATCTGCTGACAGCTGCAAATGCGTTGTGCTCGCAGGATGAATAATGAGTGATTTCGAATCTCCGACATTGGCTAAGTGAGAGAGCAGCTTGACGTTCTCAATCACTTTGCGGCCTGCTTCCACGCCACCTTTAATTTCGAATGTTACAATGGCCCCTTGGCCATTCGGCAAATATTTTTGTGCTAGCGCATAGGAAGGATGACTCGGCAGCCCGCTGTAGCTTACCGATTGCACGGCTTCATGCTGCTCCAGGTATTGAGCTACCTTTAAGGCATTTTCACTATGACGCTCCACACGCAAATGAAGAGTTTCCAAACCTTGCAGCAGCAGGAAAGCATTGAATGGCGATAAACTTGCGCCAAGATCACGCTGCAATTGAACACGGGCCTTAATAATGTAAGCAAGCGATCCTACAGCTTCTGTATACACGAGGCCATTATAGCTTGGATCAGGCTCTGTCAAACCAGGGAATTTGTCAGTTGCAGCCCAATCAAAGCGACCGCTATCTACAATGATGCCACCAATCGAAGTGCCATGTCCGCCAATGAATTTGGTAGCTGAATGAACGACAATGTCAGCGCCATGTTCGATTGGGCGCAATAAATAAGGACTAGGGAATGTATTATCTACGATGAGAGGAATATGATTGCTGTGAGCGACTTCGGCTACTGCTTCAATATCAAGCACATCGCCTTTAGGGTTGCCTATAGATTCGGCAAAAAGCGCTTTTGTCTTGGGAGTAATGGCATTGCGGAAATTTTCGGGATTACTTGCATCTACGAAATGAACTTTAATGCCCAGCTTCGCTAATGTATTGGCGAATAGATTATACGTGCCGCCATACAAGGTCGAGGAAGAAACAATTTCGTCTCCTGCCCCTGCGATATTCAAGATGGCAAATGTAATCGCCGCCTGACCAGAAGCAGTTGCTAAGCCACCTACACCGCCTTCCAATGCGGCCACACGCTTCTCAAACACATCCGTTGTCGGATTCATAATGCGTGTATAGATGTTGCCAAATTCCTTCAGGCCGAACAAATTGGCCGCATGGTCGGTGTCTTTAAAAGTGTAAGAGGTCGTCTGGTATAGCGGCACTGCTCTTGATTGTGTTGCAGGGTCCACTTCTTGCCCCGCATGAATAGCTAGCGTCTCCAATTCGTACTGATACTCCTCACTCATCTTAAACCATCCTTCCCCGTCCACAATTTGGAATTATATTGATGTGAAGAAAGGCACCTTTACACATATACGCTGCAAAGGTGCCTTTATGTATACTACCTTATCGGAAGACGGATCAGATGTCTATAGGATTAAGGAATATTTTATACTTTTTCACTCGGAATTATCGGCATTAAAGAAAAGATTAATGCCCGACACCCAAAGACAAGCGCTGCATCAATAAGCGCAACGCCTCGCCTCGATGGCTTATACGTTGTTTTTCCTCTGGAGCCAACTCTGCCATCGTTCGCTCATAGGATGGAACGTAGAAGTGCGGATCATAGCCAAACCCATAGTTCCCTCGCGGCTGTTCAACGATGACACCATCACAGGTTCCAACTGCTTCATAGGACTGTTTCGTGTTTGGATCATACAGCACTAGCGCGCACACAAATTGTGCAGCACTTAGTCCTACCGCCTCTTCTCCATCCGCCAGCACATATTGCTCGCTGTCAGCCTTTAATACTTGCAGATTGTTGATTAAGCGGGCATTGTTTGCCTCATCATTGCCGTGTTCTCCTGCGTAGCGGGCGGAATATACACCTGGCTCGCCTTGTAAACGCTCAACAGCAAGGCCTGAATCGTCTGCCAGCACAGGAATGCGAAGCGCCTCCGCAACGGTCATCGCCTTCTTGAACGCATTTTCAAGAAAAGTTTCACCGTCTTCTTCTACATCAGGAATGAGAGGGTAGTCTGCCAAGCTCTTCACTTGGAGGCCAAGCGCGCTAAAAGCAAGCGTAAACTCACGCACTTTACCGGCATTTCGAGTTGCAACAAGGATTGTATCTCCCACGACAGGCATTCGTTTTATGCCTCCTTGTTGGATGCTGCTGCAGCCGTAATCTTGTCTGCAATCGCTCCAAGTGCGTCTTTCTGATGCCCGATCATATCGAGCACCCCTTTCTCACCCAACGCAAGCAGATCATTTAGCTCTGCACGTGAGAACGGGCTCTCTTCACCTGTTCCTTGAACCTCTACGAATTTGCCGCTTCCCGTCATCACAACGTTCATATCGACTTTTGCTGTAGAGTCCTCTTCATAGTTCAAATCCAATACAGCCTTTTCCTCGACAACACCAACGCTAACCGATGCAAGGAAGTCGGTAATAGGGAACTTCTTCAACGAATGCTGCTCAGCTACTTTATTAAGCGCGATAGCCATCGCTACAAAAGCACCTGTTATTGAAGTCGTACGTGTTCCGCCATCCGCTTGAATGACATCACAGTCCAACGTAACAGTACGCTCACCCAATGCATGCAAATCTACTACCGAACGCAATGCGCGACCGATTAAGCGTTGAATTTCCATCGTACGCCCCGTTAATTTACCACGGTTGGCTTCACGCTGATTTCTCGTTTGCGTAGCACGTGGCAGCATTGCATATTCAGCTGTAACCCAGCCTTTTCCTTGTCCTTTAAGAAAGGGAGGAACTCGCTCATCAACCGTTGCCGTACACAATACTTTTGTGTCGCCAACCTCAATGAATACTGATCCTTCCGCATATTTATTCGTATTCGTACGAATTGTAATCGGGCGGAGCTCATCCGCCTTTCGTCCGTTGCTTCTCATTGTTGTGCCTCCTACATTACTTCAACATGACCACCATTTAGTTAGATCATTCCTATTTTAACAAAGTCACGGATGAAAAGCATCTTTGGCCATGCAAAATATAAGTCTCAGCCCGCTACAGGACAGTCGCACATTAGCCTTTCCATACAGGAGCAGCTTCTACACGTGATACAGGCTCTGAATAGTTTTTGTTATCTGTGCCTGTAATATCCTTAACTCCGTTAACAAGCACTTGAACTTTCCCAATGTCCGGTCGTTCCGTCAACGATAATACAACCGCTTTAATCAATTCAGACGGAACTTTATCCCCCTGTTCAAACATCGTATCTTCCAAGTTAACTGTCACAAGATCGCCCTTATGCTCGATCTTTCCAATCTTCGTATTTTCCGTCAAAACTCGTGACAACTGATTCGCATTAAGCGGACCTGCCACCATCTGCTCAAGAGTGGAGGTCAACGGGTCATTAGATGGTGTAATCAATCTTGTAATAGGCACATAATATGCTTTGCCCTTCTCCGTAAGAGCAGTGAAATATAACGTAACTGGCGTGGAGTACATATCACTTACTCCGTCCGCCCTTTCTAAATTAATGCCGAAGCTCCGTGATAAACGGCCATCAATTGGCGTATCCCCTACTGGCATTGCCGATAAGCGTTCCCCATTCATCCATAGTTGAACATGCTTCACATCAGGCAGTGAAGTTAGCGTCCAAACGATGGATTCGAGTACTTTGCGCTCGTCTTCCGTTTTGTATTGATGGAACTCATCGGAGAACTCTACAATGGCAAGCTGCTGCTCAGGCTTAATCGACAGTTGTGTGACTTTTGTTCCTTTCGGAATCGTCGCCTTAAAATCGGACGGCAGCTTCGCCGCATGACTTCCCCCTTCAATAAGAAGCTCCAACGCCGCCTTGGCAAGCTCATCACTGGTTTTCGCGTTCCATTGATACCCGATAGGGGCTAAATATCCATATCGATCACGTGCATACACGGTCATATTCGGCTTCGCTTGTTCATCTCCGATGCGCAAGCTTGTCCCTTGTACACCGCTCGCATTATTTTCGATTTGCTGAAGCATTTGCATTTCCACATCCAATGGAGGAGCGTCAATAGCACTTTCGCCACCGCATGCGGTCAAGCCAACGGTCACCGTTAGTAAACCAGCCAACATTCCAAGACGTGACAGACGGGAGCGTGAAGATACAGAGGTAGATACATGATTCATTGTTATATATTCCTCCTTGAACGGTAGTGATGCGAACGACACACAACCTAGCCTGTCAACGCACCTGTTTGTCCTATATATACGAACAAGCAGGCAGGAACATGACCAGATTTGCAATTTTTGTTGGAAAGATGCATGCTTAACTTGTAGGATAAATCGCTAATACATGAAAGAACATATAATGAGGTGACTAACATGAGCACAGAAAACCATGAAAAAAAGCCATACAGTTTGAATAGCGAATTGGTAGAATCGGTGACAAGAGACTTACTTAAGAAGCGCGGCATCGAGCTTGAACATATTGCTGAGCTCGTCTTGTTCTTACAGCAAAAGTATTACCCGGAACTTACATTGGAGTATTGCACATACAGTGTGGATCAAGTGCTTCGCAAACGCGAAGTGCAAAATGCCATTTTGACAGGTATCCAGCTAGATATGATGGCTGAGGAAGGCAAGCTCATCCCTGCTCTGCAGGAAATGGTTGAAAATGATGAGGGCCTGTACGGCGTGGATGAAATTTTAGCTTTTTCTATCGTTAATGTGTATGGAAGTATTGGATTTACGAACTTTGGTTATGTAGATAAAATGAAAGCCGGTGTCCTTGAGCGCCTAAACGACAAAAATGATGGACATATTCATACCTTCTTGGATGATATTGTCGGGGCAATTGCTGCTGCCGCAAGCAGTCGTATCGCTCACCGCAAGCAAGCGGAGCGCGAGGAAGATATGGAGCATATGCGTCAACTTGCTGAATTGCAAGCCGCTGCAGCGAAGGCGGAATTAGAGGGCTAGTTTTAGCTTATTTAAATACCATGAACAATTTGAAATATGTACAAAATAAACAAGGTTGTCCGTGGCACTTGAAAGAGCGCCAAATTCGGACAACCTTGTTGTTCGTTCAAATGATTCATCTATTAGCTGATTGTACACACTGCTCGCTTCTTAGAGGCACTCCACATATAGGCGTCTCCCACTTGCCCCTGAGAATGCTCACAATGAACTTGCCCACGGCGTTCAAGCTCTATTAAATGCGACAGCGTCTCTCCCATTGCAAATCGGAATTGGTGCACCGTAAGCCGTCCAATATTTCCAAAGATGCGCGTACATAACTGATAAGCCGTCATCGGTTCACGCATAAGTATAGTATGCCATTCAGCCAGACGCTCTTCATGATGCTGAAGTAAGTAATCAATACGAGAATGATATTTATAAAATGGATTGCGGTGACCGGGCAATACAAGTTCCACCTCTAATGCAGACAGCTTTTTCAACCCTTCTAAATACAGCTGCAACGGCTGCGGATCACTGCCAGGCAAATAACTCACATTAGGTGTAATCTGTGGCAGCACATGATCGCCTGCAAGGAGCAATCCATGCTCTTTATGGTAAAAGCTTATATGGCCAGGCGCATGACCGTGCGTTTCTATAGCTGTCCATGTTCGCCCACCGAACACAAGCTCATCTCCATCATTTATAAATGTCACCTCTGGAAGGGGGCTTACACATGTCTCAAAGCTATCCATATGCTCCCCAAGCATCCCCATGACCTCTTCAGGTGCACCATGCATGCGCATTAATTGCTGTATCTGCTGTGCCATTTGATTGCCTTCACCCCATAGCATAATCGCATGCTGCCAGCCGATGCGTGACAATACGACCGGAACGTCATACTTCTGCTGTAGCAAACCCGCCATACCTAAATGATCGGGATGATAGTGAGTTAATATAATTTGGCGCAGAGAACCAGCATATATAGATAACTTGTCCAACACTTCCTGCCATGCCGCTTCTGCTTGTGGTGTCCGCAAACCAGGATCTACAATCGTCCATTCGTTATGATCCGACTCTCGCATCGCATAGGCATTCACCCAACGAAGCGAGAAAGGCAGCGGGATACGAATCTGATAAATGGGCTCCAACTGCTTATGCTCATCCTGCCAAACGGTAATACTCCAATGTTCACCCTCAGCCCATGCCTGACCTTGCCAACGCTTCGCCTCTGCCATCCTTTCAACTTCCTCTCTATTTCCGTTAAAGTCTAGGGATTTCACTTTCAGATGTATGACATGTATGCCTAAATAAATGATTGAACATGTGAGTTGAAAAATTAACGTTTGTGCCCGATCATAATCAATCTTTTCGATGTCTCCGAATCGTAGGATACCCCGTCATAGCCTCCAAATACGGCATCCAGCTGTAATCCAGCTGCGGAGAACATTTGCTCAAACGACTCTCGACTGTACAGTTTAACCCGCTCATCGTAGTGACGAACCTCACCCGTTTCCAAGTGTGTAAGAATGATGTGTTTCTTGACGCATCCATCTTCGATCTTACGCGTTTCTGTGATTCGATTACCTTCGTCTTCCCGCTCCGACTCTGCAACCAAATGACTTTCTATATATGTAGGGTTCAAAAAGTCAATAAGGAACGGTGCACCAGGCTTAAGTACGCGGCTTACTTCTGCAATAACATGGCTATTCTCTTCGTCTTTCTCGAAGTAGCCAAACGATGTAAATACATTGACGACCGCATCAAACGTATTTTCAAATGGCAGCTTTCTCATATCACCGTAAACGAACTCGACTTGCTCTGCTTGGTCATGAAGACGCGCCTCACGAAGCAGCACCTCTGACAGATCCATTCCTGTCACTTGATAACCCGCTTCTGCAAGTGCAAGCGAGTGACGCCCCATCCCGCAGCATAAATCCAATATATGCGCGCCTTCAGGGAGCTCCAACCAACTAACCATTCGTTGAACTTCCTCTACAGCACCCTGCATATCGCGATGCTTGTATACAAGCAAATAATCTTCACCAAAGCTTTGTTCATACCATGCTTTCATTTTCATCCACCTCTATAAAATACAGCCATAGACATACAAGCGACATAGGAGTCATAGGTGCAGCACACGCAGCACACATCGTTTCGGTTTCGTATGACGCTTCATGCTATTCCACTATTGTACCTGTTAGGGAAGCATTTGTTAACCGTGCTTTCCTCGATTCTTTACCAGCAGAAATCTCTTATCATTTCTTCATCACCTGTCATATCACCTATCATAAAAAGAAAAGACTGCCCAGAACTAGTCGCGGTCAACCTTGCAACTCGTTATGTAACAGTCTCCTATTTTTTCTAATCGCATCTCAAACTATAATCTTTCGGCTTATACAAGGTCCATCCTGAATTTGAATGAATCAACTTCTTAACATCTTCACAATCGCCTAGTCCAAGCGAATCTCGCGACCCTCACGAGCTGACTGATACATCGCCTCTAAAATACGAATCATGTCTACACCTTGTTCTGGTGTAAACTCCGGCTCTGCTCGACCAAGTACAACATCAACAAAATGATTCACATTTTCCTGATGCCCCCAGCCTCCAATTGGAACCTGCGGTTCTGAGTTGACCGATTGTCCACCGATGTCGGTAAACAGCTTAAATGTCTCATTGCGCATAGAGAAGCCGCCCTTAGTACCTCGCATTTCTACAAATACGTCGTCTTCTTCAATATGAGATGCCCAACTAACCTCAACTTGAAGCGTCGCTCCATTGTCAAAGCGAATAAAGCCTGTTGCTAGATCCTCAACATCATACGTATTCCCTTCAACATGTCGGGATTCACCTTCAATCGTTGTTTGAGCGAAATGACTGTACGTCGCTCCTGTTACTGCAATCGGCTTCGGATTGCCCATTAGCCACATCGACAAATCAATCATATGAACGCCAAGATCAATAAGCGGCCCGCCACCAGACAGCTCTTTCGTCGTAAACCAGCCACCTTTGCCTGGGATACCCTTCCGGCGTATCCAGCCGCAGCGGCCTGTGTACAAATGACCTGCACCGCCTTCCGCAATCCACTGCTTCAGGAACTTTGGACGTGAGCGATAACGGTTATTGCGCATGACCATTAGTACTTTTCCGCTTTTCTCTGCTGCCTCTTTCATCCGGATTGCTTCATCAGGACGGATCGCATCCGGCTTTTCACAAAATACATGCAACCCTCTCTCCAATGCCGCAATTGCCAACGGTGCATGTAAATAGTTAGGCGAGCAAATATCGATAATATCAAGCTCTTCTTGATCCAACATCTCTTCCCACTCTGTATATACGCGAACTTGTCCGATCTCATCCGCTACGGCACAAGCGGAAGGTTTGTGCGTATCGCACACCGCGACGATCTCCGTATGCGGATTGGCCAGAAAAGCAGGCATATGAGCACCGCGGAAAATGCCTCCCGTTGAAATTACACCTACACGCAGCCTGCGTTCCATATTTGCTGTCATCTTCCACACGTCCAGTCTCTATGAATAAATTGTATCCTCTCTCCTGCCAGATGGCTTAGTAGAGGTAAATGATTTGATAGGGGTATAACCTGCCCTCTACATAGAAGGCAGGTTATTGGCTTACTACTCTATTATCCGTCCAATGACTCTAGCGGCTGTGCGTGACCATACGCTGGATAACTGCGTGTAGATGGCTTCGCCCACTCAACTGCATTGCGGATAACGCGTTGAATGTGTTCGTTATGATACGTAGGATACGTCTCATGACCTGGACGGAAGTAGAAGATCTTCCCTTGGCCGCGCGTGTACGTACAGCCGCTGCGGAACACTTCACCACCGCTGAACCAGCTAACGAATACGAGTTCATCTGGCTGCGGAATATCAAAATGCTCACCGTACATTTCCTCGGCTTCAAGCTCTATATATTCGCCAATGCCTTCTGCAATCGGATGGCCTGGAGCTACTACCCATAGGCGCTCCTTGTCGTTAGCCTCACGCCACTTTAGATCGCAAGATGTGCCCATAAGCTTCTTAAATATTTTCGAAAAGTGTCCAGAGTGAAGAACAATTAGTCCCATCCCGTGCAAAACACGGTTGTACACACGCTCTACGATCGCATCGTCCACGTCTCCGTGTGCCAAATGGCCCCACCAAAGCAAGACATCAGTGTCATTAAGCACTTCTTCTGTCAATCCATGCTCAGGCATATCCAAAGTTGCGTGACGAACCACGAACGAGGAACCAAGTCCATCGCCGATTGCACCATGAATGCCGTTCGGATAAATGTCTGCTACTTTTGGATTGCGTTTCTCATGCTGATATTCATTCCATATCGTAACTTTAATTGGTTGTGTCATGATGGCTCCGCTCCTATTATCTATGTTATGAAATATAATAGATCCACATTTAGCTCACGCTAATTGGGCAGTTATTTAATTTCGAAATGCGCGAATGTATAAAATGAAATTGGCTAGAGGCTTACACCCACCACATTTCACCTAACGGCTCTTTCATCAAAATAGGCTGCAACGCTTGAACAGCTTTTGTGAAGCCCTCATCGATCGACATCAGGCCATCTTCATGTTCAATGCTAATCACATAATCATAGCCTACTAAACGCAGCGCACTAATCATATCCGCCCACGTCTTCGCATCATGCCCGTAGCCGACTGTACGGAACTGCCATGCACGGTCAAGCATGTTGGAGTAAGACTGCATATCCGTAATACCATGACGATGTACATTTACAGGATCGATAGTCGTATCTTTCGCATGGAAATGATGAATCGCATTTTCACGACCAAGAATGCGTATTGCTTGTACGGGATCGATACCTTGCCACCACATGTGGCTAGGGTCCAAGTTAGCTCCGATTACTTCACCTACTGCTTCACGCAATTTGAGCAATGTAGCTGGCGTATGCACAGAGAAGCCACCGTGAAGCTCCAGACCAATTTTCACATTGCGCTGAGCCGCATATTGGCCAATTTCTTTCCAGTAGGGAATGACCTTCTGTGACCACTGCCAGTCCAAAATTTCTTGGAAATCATTCGGCCATGGCGCCACCGGCCAGTTCGGATACTTCGCACCTTCGTGGTCACCAGGGCAGCCAGAGAAGCCATTTACAACAGGAACACCAAGCTCTGCAGCCAAGTCGATCGTGGCCATGAAATCATCATGGAACGCTTTCGCAATCGGCGCTTGCGGATGAAGCGGATTGCCATGACAACTAAACGCGCTAATCGTCATGCCTCTGGATGCAACCGCCTCGCGAAATGCTTCTAGCTTCGCGCGGTCCGCAAGCAGTTCATGCGGATTCGCATGTTTGTTCCCTGGGTAACCTCCTGTTCCGATTTCGACTGCCTCCACACCTTTAGCAGCAATCGTATCTAATGCCTCTTCCAATGCAAGCTGTCCATACAGCACTGTAAATACACCCAGTTTCATTGCCATTCCTCCTTTGAAATCCCCATTTGATACTTGTTGACCTTTTTCCGTTTACTGTAAGGCTGTGTGCTGCGTGATATGCTACTTTGTCGTTTTGATACGTATCACCCAATGGCTACAATGCTACTCTCATTTTGATTCACATCTAATCTATTCGAAGTATACGGCTTTCCCTGTGCTTGCTGATTCGTATACTGCCTCAAGTATTTCAGAAACAACACAAGCTTGTTTCGGCGTAACGATTGGTTCTTTGTCATTCTCGATTGCATCGATCCATAGACGCATTTCAAGATCAGGAGCGCTCTCTGTCTCGCCATCATAGAACGCAACGCCGCCACTATTCATTTCGATCTTTTGCTCGTACAAGCGGCTGTGCTTCTCACCATTGATCGTCAGACCGTTCCACATATCTGCGCCGCCTTCTGTCCCGCTCAATGTACACATCGCTTCACCAACTTGCGTAACATTAAGCGCCCAGCTCGATTCCAACATGATCGTCGCACCATTTTTCATAACAATCATACCGAAAGCAGAATCTTCTACTTTGAACTTCTCTGGGTCCCATGGTCCCCAGGCATTTGCTGCATCTTTACGGCTGCCAAGCTTATGGAATGACGATCCGAGTACAACCTTTGGCTCATAGTTATCCATCATCCACAACGTTAAGTCCAACGCATGTGTGCCGATATCGATCAACGGTCCCCCACCTTGCTTCTCCTCGTCAAGGAATACGCCCCATGTCGGCACTGCACGACGACGAATGGCATGTGCTTTGGAGAAGTAGATGTCGCCAAGATCCCCAGCTTCACATACTTTCTTCAAATACTGACTGTCTGAACGGAACCGATTGTTATAGCCAACTGTTAACTTCATACCTGTACGCTCAGCTGCCTCAACCATACGACGCGCATCTGCTGCTGTCTTCGCCATTGGCTTCTCACACATAACGTGCTTGCCATTTTCCAAGAAATCGATCGTAATTTCCGCATGAGAATCATTCGGTGTACATACATGAACGATATCGATCGTTTTGTCTGCAAGCAGTTCGTTATAGTCCGTTGTTACAACTGCTTCCGCTGTACCGTACTTTTCTTTCGCCTCCTGTGCGCGCTCTTCCTCAATGTCGCAGAATGCTACCATTTCTACGTTTTTAAGCTTAGCCAAGGACGGCATATGTTTGCCGTTCGCAATACCACCACAACCAATAATCGCAATTCGATACACGTTAGACATAACGATTCCTCCTCCTATTTGGACAGCCAACGCTGTTTGCATGTTTGAAATGATGTCAATTTACAGATGATTCTTTATCCAAGCCAAGTTAGCTGCTGAACTTTCCATGGCGCATCGCTGTGTGTTGTCCTGCTCAACGATAAGCCATTCCACACCAATTTCTTCAGCAGTACGAGCAACCGCGACAAGATCAATTTCGCCTTGTCCGAGTTCTACGGTAAGCGGGCCTTCTGGCGTACGTTTCAAATCTTTATAATGAATAAGCGGTAGTCGTTTCGCATGCTGTACAATTACATCGAGTGGTTCAAAGTCTGCATATTGAATCCAGCATACGTCTAATTCCGCAAGCAATTTTGTAGATGGTACAAGCTCAAAAATCCAATCATGCACCGTCCTGCCTGCCACTGCTGTTGTAAATTCAAATTCATGATTGTGATATACAATCTGGATGCCGTACTTGCCAGCTTGGTCCGCTGCTTGCTCCAATATAGATGCTGTATGTTTCAGTGCATCCATCGTTTCGTACTGCGCCTTATCCAACCATGGGCAGATCAAATACCGATTGCCAATAGCCAAGCTCATTTCAATATGCTCATCTAAATGTTTGTCCAACTGCTCTATACCTACATGACTGCCTGCTACCTGCAAGCCATTGCTGTTAAGTGTTGATGCCAGCTCCTCCGGTTTCAGGTTGCCGTAACCAGCTAATTCAACGCCCTCATACCCCATCTCTGCTACTCGAGCGAGCGTACCTGTGAAGTCGCGTGCTGCTTCATCCCGAACGGTATACAGCTGCAAGCCAATTTGCATGCCAATCCACCTCATCGTCATTGGAACATATTTTTTAAAACCATCATGCAACGATTCAAATTAAAAACTACAATTTAAAACAAGAAATATCGTAAATCAGAAATGATTTCGGTAAAAAGCCATGAACAAGTCAAAAAGTAAAGCGCTTTCTTATTGATGGTTTCATTGTGCCATATCCTCCTCTGACTGAGAATGAAGGATATAGTCTATACATGAACAATTCTGCTGCATATACTAGTAGTAAAGGTGAATGCTGTACACGACTACGAATGAAATGAGGCAGTGAAATGGAACAATCACCGACAATGACAACACGACCCATCGATGTTTTATTTTCTGGACATGCCCGTCATTCCAAAGCACATAATTTGATTATTCCAGAAATGAAACACTACTTAATTCGATTGCAGCTAGAGGGAAGCGGCCACACAACCATAGATGGAACAGACCGACCGATTAAGCCCGGAAGCCTTTTGCTGCTTAAACCAGGAGATTATTACAACTTAAAAATTGGTTATACCGACCCCGAGCGACTTATCCCGCTAACTAAGGTGCACAGTCTTGATTACTATTTAATTATAAATGGACCTATGGTGGAGCAATGGTGGGATGAGCACGTCAACGAACCACTCGTTGAGATTGATTTGGAAGATCGTATATTAGCCATTTGGCGGGAGATTATGATGGAGCATCGACTAGACCCTACGAACATGAACGATATCGTTGAGCATCTAACGTATGTATTGTTTCGCTACATGGAACGGACGTTAGCAGGACCTGAACTTAGCGAAGCGCATGGTTTGCCTCGGACGGTACTCAAAATGAAGCAGTTTATTGAGCAATCTTCAGCCGATCCGTTCACGATTAGAGATGTTGCTGAGCATGTTCAACTTAGCGAATCTCGTGCCTCTCATTTATTTAAGGGCGCAACAGGAAAGTCGATTATGGATTACGCTATAGATTGCCGTTTGAATATGGCATGTGAACGAATACTGCATGGCTATATGTCATTGGAACAAATCGCGGAGATGTGCGGGTTTCAGAGCTATACATATTTTCATCGCACATTTAAAAAACGACTGGGCTTGTCCCCTAGCCAGTATCGTGAACAACGTACACTGGGTAGATGATCGTTAAAGATGAGCAAGAAGTATGAACGTTACAGCTGAACATGAAGCTCAAGCGTTTAAAGATAATAAGTTTAAGAAGAGCGACGACAAGGTTACTTGATTGATATGGACAAAAGTGCAGTTATTTTATTTAAAATTGTGCTGTTAGAAACAAAACAGGACAAATATGCAGTTATTTTCAGCGTAAATCGCTTAAAGGAGCTAAAGCTGAAAAAATAACTGCATTATTGCGGATAATCCCCCTTACAAGCTCATCTATGGAAAAAATAACTGCACTTTTGTCCAAAGCTAGCCTAACCTATTCCACCACATCGATAAGGACTGCCTCAAATGTAACAAACAGCGATTGTTTCCCATTTCCCGGTTACCCTTTACAGTTAATCAGTATACGTTGATGAATTTAGTTTAGCTTACTATAAATTGGCAGCACATATGGCGAAACGACTTGGGCTCCCAATTTGAAATATATAGTGAAATCCGTAGGTTCGTTATGGGTGCAATTACAAGTGCAGCTTTCGATTCGAATTTTATTTTGGTTTCCCCATAAAAGGGACAATCTAACAAGGATGTCCACTAGAAAATACACCCCTGTCTCCGCTTAGTTAACAGAAAAATGGTATTTCCATGAACTTTGTTTGAAGCTATTGCAACCAAGGGGAATGTCTTATATGCTAGGGATATCTCATTAAAATAATTTTCATAACTATGATCTTGTTTACGAAAATGATTTTTACATCAATATTGTAAAGGTTGATAGCTTTGTCTAGTATTCTACATGCTATAGAGCAGCGACATGATCAGTTCCATCAACAAGAAAGCAAGCTGGCTGCGTATATTTTGCAGTTCCCGAGTAATGTAGTCACTATGGGAATAACAGAATTGGCAGAACAGTCTGGCACCTCAGCAGCTACCGTGACGCGCTTTTGCAAGTCGTTCCATTTTCGTGGATTTCCCGACTTTAAGACGAAGCTTGCTGCCGATCTTGCGCAACAGACATCGCCGCTAACTTATCAAGATATTATTGCAGGCAATCCGCTAGCGGACATCGTCAAGGCAATCGAGGCAAACCATATCCGTTCTATCGCAGATACTACTCGCCTACTGGATATACCTTCTTTGACACGGGCAGTAGCTGCTTTGAATGGAGCACGCCAAATTGATTTGTATGGGGTTGCTACTTCCGGTATCGTAGCCCTTGATTTCTATCAGAAGCTGATTCGGATCGGCAAGCGGGCGACCGCATTCCAAGATCCACATATGCAAATTACATCAGCAGCCAATTTGACAGAGGAAGATGTTGTCGTCGCGATTTCCTATTCAGGGGAAACACCTGAGACGATTGAAGCGCTGCAATGCGCAAAGGAGCGCGGAGCAACGACGATATCACTTTCCAAGGTTGGTTCCAGCCGATTAGCAGAGCTGGCTGACATTAACTTATTCGCATCTTCATTAGAAGAAGGAATGCGCAGAGGAGATATGGCTTCGCGAATCGCTCAGCTGCACGTGATTGACACGTTGTTCGCAGCCATGGTCAGCGAAGCATTCGACGATCATATTCCGATGCTAGAACAATCGTATCGCATGGTACGCAAGTACCGTAAAGATAAAGGGAGGTAATTGACATAATGAACATTATGACTTTTAACACAAACGAAGAATTGAACCAAATCGCAGCAGGTATTTTCGCAAGCCTTATCCAAACGAAGCCTACCGCTGTTCTTGGCTTGGCAACAGGCAGCACACCAATCGGTATTTACCAAGAGCTAATTCGCTTGAATGAGAAAGGCTATGTTGACTTTAAAGATGTAACATCTTACAACTTGGATGAATATTGCGGACTTCCGGCTGATCACCCAGAAACATACCGTTCCTTCATGAACGCGCAATTGTTCAACCATGTTAATATCGATAAAGCAAAAACACATGTACCTAACGGCAATGCAGCTGACTTGGATGCAGAAAGCAAATCCTACGATGAGCAGCTTGCTAAAGCTTCCATCGATCTTCAATTGCTCGGTCTTGGCCACAATGGTCATATCGGCTTCAATGAGCCAGACGCTGAGCTTCATGCAGGTACGCATGTCGTTAACTTGAAAGAAGAAACTCGCCAAGCGAATGCTCGTTTCTTCAGCTCCATCGACGAAGTTCCTACACAAGCAATTACTATGGGTGTAGGTTCCATTCTTAAAGCGAAAATGGTCATGCTTGTCGTTCGCGGCGCAGAAAAAGCAGACATCGTTCACCGCGCTTTGACGGGTCCAATTACGACGGAAGTGCCAGCATCCTTGCTGCAAACACATCCTAACGTTGTGGTACTTCTCGACAAAGAGGCGGCGAAACATTTCCATGCATAAGACAACCTTTACGATTAAAAATGCACAAGTTGTGACGTTGAATGGTACGATTTCGAACGGAATTGTACGAGTCGTGAATGGACGTATTGCCTATATCGGCACGCAAGCGCAACTGACAGAAGCAGAACAAGGTTGGCTAACCGATGCGATTGACGCTGACAACGGCTACCTGCTGCCCGGCTTTATTGATGTTCATGTCCACGGTGGTTTTGGCGCCGACTTCATGGATGCAACAGCAGAAGCTTACGATACGATTACAAAGTTCCATATGGAACATGGCACGACTGCGATGCTCGCAACATCGATGACACAGTCTCGTGAAGCGCTTAGCAGTGTAGTAGCTGCCGTTGAGTCTTACATTCATAACGGCTCGTCCTATGCGCAGCTGGCAGGTCTACATTTGGAAGGACCATTCGTCAATCCAAAATATAAAGGTGCTCAAAACGACGCCTATATGATGGACCCTCAGTTGGAGTGGCTGCAAGAGTGGCATGAGAAGCATCCTGGTATTATGAAGCAGCTAACACTTGCGCCTGAGCGCAATGAATCGCTCGAAGCGATTCGCTGGTGCCGTACTCACGGCATTAACGTGGCGGCTGGTCATACAGGTGCAACGTACGATGAGATGACTGTCGCAGCAAATGCAGGCTTGAATCAAGCTGTGCATACGTTCAATGCGATGACGGGCGTTCACCATCGTGATCCTGGCGTTGCAGGTGCAGTGTTAACAGATGACCGCATCACGGCTGAAATTATTGCCGACGGCATTCACGTTCACCCTGCTTGCATCAAGCTGCTTGCTCGCGCCAAAGCACCTGGCAAGCTTGTGCTCATTACTGATGCGATGGCTGCTGCAGGCATGCCTGACGGTCAATATGAGCTTGGCGGCCTTGCTGTAACGATGAAGGACGGCGAATGCCGCCTTACAGAGGGCGGAGCACTTGCTGGCAGCACGCTGACGATGATCGAAGCCGTTCGCTTCGTCATCAACCAAGTAGGCTTGTCGCTTGAAGAAGCTTCCCGCCTAGCGAGCATCAATCCTGCCCAACTGATCGGCATTGATGAAGTAACAGGCAGCATCGAAGTCGGCAAGCAAGCTGACCTTGTGCTGACAGACCGTGACCTGAACGTCAAAGACGTATGGGTGAAAGGAACAGCTAAAGGCTAAATTACATTAAAACCTTCAATACCGCTGGAAACAGACTTAGGGCCTGCCCTGTCTCTCTTAGTGGCATTGAAGGTTTTTTCTATTTGCAAATGAAACATGGTGCTCAATGATTCGCAACAAAAAGTGTTCTACCCCGTATAACATAAGCGTATATTCGTGATGATCATTTGCATATGGTTAGATTCACAACTTGCAAATGCAGCAAGAAGCTTAATCTGTATTATTTTGCCCATTTTTATTTGAAACAGGTGACCTACTATCATTCAATCTTTATATCCACTCGCTCTCACGCTCTGCCTGTAGAGGAATAGCTAATTCCCTTGGTGTCCTCTATGGGCGGAGCCTTTATCCAAGGGAGCGTGATGGCATGAAGCCTCATAACAAAAATCGCAGCAAAGCATATGCTAGACATCAAAGAAAACGCATTATCCGACGCAAGAAGCTAATAGCAGCTCGGCGGGAATGGCAGGTCAAATACGAAGGGCGCTTCGCCAAAGGCAAAGTACATTGCTCTTGCTCGATGTGCAGTGAGAAGACGAAGCAGCACGGCTACCCGAAATCACAGTTGGTGAAAATGATGAGCTGCCGTGAACAACTCATGGAATGTGATTCCTAAATTTTAAATACGTTTTAAGTATAGAGTGATTACCTGGATGACATAGGTAGTCACTTTTCTTATTGTATCCTTAGTTCTGCGCAAAAAATAAAGCGTCCCCGCCAGTACCCGCAAAAGCACTGTGGCGGACGCTCAATTATATCTGATGCAAGCTGCTTGAACTTGCTCATCCCATAACCTTTTATTCCTGCTTACCGTAGGAGACAGTAAAGGCAAGATTACAAAGGTTAAACGATAAGGGCGTGAACTGCTATCAGATTTTTAACTCCCCAAGCTTAATAAGCTGGACAACCGCTTGTGAACGACCTTTTACATTTAGTTTCTGCATCACATTCGAGATGTGGTTTCGAACCGTCTTCTCGCTGATGAATAACTGTTGCGCGATATCGCGGGTCGTTTTGTCTTGTACGAGCAATTCAAAGACTTCACGTTCACGGTTGGTTAAAAGGAATTTGCTCTTGTGATCGCTGCCCTTCAAGTGTCACCCCTCCTTGCCCGAGTTTTGTGTAGATTTAACAAGGTTAAGGGATACAGTCAAAGTTATAGTATGAAGGGCACTTACACTTGGTGCTGAGCACAGTAAAAATGGGCTGTGTCTTGAGCGCCGTTATCAAAGTAGCTTGTACCCTTGATAACGACGCATCGACAACAGCCCAGTCTCACGATAACGCTACTATTTTACGGCATGCCCTGCATTCGTTGGGAAAATCCGTCTCGTCATCTCATTAAACTCCACCGCAAAACCTTGGAACGGATGACCTGCTTTTACATGCTGCGAATATTGAGACATACGATCTACAAAGTTCGGATCTTCTGACACATATACATTTTTGACGTTGGGAGACGCTTTCTTCACTTCATGCACAATCTTCGATTTCAAATCTTTAGACAACGCTTTATTGCCTGTATTCGCTTTATTTACGCCACCATTTCTATGCGCTGAAGCGGTTGTCACCGCGACATAAGCACTGTCGTTGCTTTGTACAACGTAAGCACGGTGAACACCCGGAATCGCAGCTACCTTATCAGCCGCTTTTTGGCTCAAAGTCATGCTTTGACCCGTATATGGCATGTTACGATTCGTATTATATCCGCGGTATCCTTGGTTATAGCCATTGTAGCTATAGCCGCTCATACCATCCGTTCGATTATTGTAATTACGATAATAATTGCCATCCGTATTAAATGGAGTGCCATAGCCATTAGGGTAGCCGTATCCATTCGTGCCATTTGTACCATTTGTGCCGTATGGTGCCATTCCATTCTGGTAATTAGATGTTGTATTCGGGTGTGCACCTTTTGTAGTAGTACCGTTATTGTAACATCCCGTCAAACCTGTCATCATGACCATTGCTGCTGTCATTGTCAGAAGCGCTGCTTTCATACGCATGAACGTGATCCTCCTTATGATGAGTATTGATAAGATGCCGCCATCTATTATCATGCTCATCAGGCACGCTGCAAATGCTTATAAAAAGTTGGCATTGAACAACAACATCGCTTACGACTACATGTCGCTAAAGCATGTCCAAAAATACTATCATGCACCGGCTTCTAAATGACTAAATGACTGTGGAACAAGGACAACTTGCCCACACGGGGAATGACTCACATTCATACAATGCTAACAAGCATTTGAAGGTATTTACGCTACATCGCTGGAGGCGAATAAGATTGAAAATTCTGTTCACGTTCTATGTGCCAAGCGGGGGAATCGATACGCTCAATCGCCAGCGCTGCCAAGTACTTAAACAAGTAGGTATCGAAGGTCATCTTCTATATACAACCCCAGGGAGCGTTATCCATAACCCGACTTCGATTCCTATGTACACGACATCGTTTGACGAGGATATCTCACAACTTATTCGCACTCATCGTTATCACCTTATTATCGTTTCTTCCGATTATTTACTGCTGGAGCGACTTCGTAGGCTTGGATACAGAGGTCCTATTCTTTACGAAGCACAGGGACTCGGCCATATTAGCCTCGCGGAACGAACCGTACAGGAAGCAGTCCCCTACTTAAGACAATATGCTGCTGGTGTTCATCTCCCTAAAACAGCTCACCTTATCCAATTGTTTCGCAAGTACTGTCCATGGCTCCCACAATACTCCTTCCCTAACGTAGTGAACACGGATACGATTCATTATAAATACAACCCACCTGTACCTAATCCTATTATTGCTTGGGTAGGAAGATTAGAAGCGAATAAGAACTGGAAGCACTTTTTAGAAATTGGCTATTGGATGCATTATTATATGCCCAACGTTCGTTTATGGATGTTTTACGATTCGACCATATATACGGAAGAGGATCGGCAAGAATTCGAGCCCTTTATCCAAAAGCTGAACTTGCAAAATATTTTGACGATTCGTGACCGTGTGCCTCACGCTCATATGTCAGATTACTATTCGATGATCGGTGATTCAGGAGGATTCCTACTTTCTACATCCCAAGCCGAGGGATTCGGCTATGCAGTTGCTGAGGCAATGAGCTGCCGCTGCCCTGTTCTCAGTACAGATTCAGATGGTGTACGCGCATTTATTACGCATAATATTACCGGGAAGTTTTATCCTTTCGGGTACATTGAACAGGCTGTCCAAGAAGGGCGCTCGCTCATTTCGGATCAAGCTTTACGAGCCTTTATACGAGAACAAGGAGTTTACCATATTAAAAATCAATTTTCACCAAGCAAATATCAAGCAGATTTTCTAACTATGTTGAATCAGGTGCTTGTCCTCACGCACAACAAACGTAAATAAGCAAACATCCAATCCTACGTTATTTCATCCATAGGATTGGATGTTTTTTTGTTGATACGATACAGCTAGACAGATTGAAATGCTGCAGCATACTGCCATGTTAATTCCAGCCCTTGATGTAAGGAATAGCTGGGCCGCCAAGTAGAAAGCTGTTGGAGCTTATTCGCACTTAAACAGCTATGTCGTATGTCACCGATTCGCTTTTCTCCCCATTGCCGCTCAATGTTTTTACCTGACAATTGTTCATAAATAAGGCTCAGCTCGTTAATCGAAACCGATTTGCCTGTACTAACATTGAACGTATCATACAAGTGATGCTCAGCAACAGATTGGATAGCACCTGACACATCTTTTACATAGATAAAATCCCTTGTTTGCTCCCCGTCTCCATGAATAAGGAGCGGCTTATTGTGCAAAATACGATCAGTGAATAGAGCAATGACTCCACCTTCACCTTTCGGCGTTTGTCGAGGGCCATATACATTGGCAAATCGAAGGATGGAAGTATGAAGTTCGTATTGCTGCGAAAATAAGCGAATGTATTGTTCAGCTGTCCATTTGGATAACCCATAGCAAGAGCTTGGTTGTAGAGAATCGTTTTCGGTAATCGTAGTATGGGATTGATCGCCATATATGGCAGAAGTGGATGCAAAGATGAAGTGAGTGTTTTTCAAAGAAGTGCAAGCCTGCAACAATCGAATCGTACCGCTTGCATTAACAGCTAAATCGTCATAAGGATTTTCCTGAGACTGCTTCACATCGGCTTGAGCCGCTAAATGGACAATTACGTCTGGCTCTATAGAACGTATAAGCGACACAACAGCACGCCGGCGAATGTCACCATCATGTATAAGAGCTGAAGGGTGAAGCCAGTCGCGACTGCCCGTACTAAAGTTGTCTAGCACATGTACTTCGTGGCCATTGGATATCAAATCCTCCACAACGTGAGACCCGATAAAACCAGCCCCTCCGGTAACAATAACACGCATCATGCCACTTTCCTTCCTATGAGGGATACATGAATGGATTTTCTGTTTCCTTTGCTGATATTAACTTGTTATCTCTGTAAATGACAACATCCCCCATTCATGAATGATGTGTCCCCTACGGTTGTACACGCGAAGAATAATATCTAATGGATGACGACCCGAAATCGTCGTGTACAGTTGAACGACAATTTTTCCACCTAGAAGCCGAATATCAGATAACTGCACTTCAGCGTTAGGGAGGCCCGCAGGCATTAATCGGTGAAGATGCTGTGCAAACACGGTATCGTTAGCTGTAAGCCTGACTAGTAAGTTTGACTGCTGGGGACATTGATTGCGGACAAATAACGTAATTTTGTCATAAGGAGCTTTTCCGTTCCGTTCAACATTATCAATTTGTTGCGAGTAATATACGCTCATAGTATCTTCTCCTCGCCATTTCCAGCTTTCATTAGCGATATCGTGATTACGATATGCTAGCACTACCTGATTGGCAACGTACTCCTATTTCATTCTCCGTCCATTTCACAGCTTATCTAGGTGGACTGCCTATACAACTTTGCCGCGCTCCCCATATATTAGAGCATCTAACGATGACAGCAGGGGGGTTGCGAATGAAAATACTACTTGCAACATATTGGGAAATTCCCCATCTCGGCGGTGTATGGCCCCTAATGGAGCGACTAGCACATGATCTTCGGGCTAGAGGCCACGAGGTAGACATTTTCGGCAACAATGTTCATTACTATCATCTCGTTAATCAGCAGCGCCGCTTCATCAAATCCCATTATTCACCGTTGATCGAAACGCATCTGAATCATACGCCCCTCAGTGCCAACGCTGTCGTCTATCACACGGAAGTAGACCGCTTAATTATGGAGCTCACTGCATCAACACTAAACCTAGGTCAGTACGACCTCATTCATACGCACGACGCTATTTCTGCTCGCTCCATTGCTCGGGTGAAGCCCCCTCATGTCCCGCTATTAGTTAATCCACACGGATCATTGCTTGGTGAAATTAAGCTGCTTATTGATTCACATGCTTTGCCGAGCAGCAACTTCGATCTACTCTATACTTACTATTCCTCGTTAGAAAAAAGAGGAATCCTATCCGCCAATCATGCGTTGGCCGCCTCCAGCTGGCTGAAGCGAATATTGGGTCAAGATTACCGAGTTCCAGAAACCCATGTAACTGTATTTCCATATGGAATTGATACAGAGCGATTCTACGCCCAGATGCATGTGCCTAATGAAGCTGTTGTACCTCCTTATAAAAAAGTCATTTCCTACGCAGGCCGCTTCGTCCACCTCAAAGGGATTCAAGTATTGCTTAACGCCTTGTCTGCCTTAAAACAAATTAGGCAGGACTGGGTCTGTTGGCTTATTGGTGAGGGCGATAACAAAAGTGAGTATATACAGCAAGCCGAATCACTCGGATTAGGCTCTGATGTCGTGTTTTGGGGAGCTCGTTCCGACGTCCCCCGCTTCATGGCACTGACTGATATTTATGTACAGCCTAGTTTGCAAGATAATCAACCACTCTCTGTTATTGAGGCGCAGGTTGCTGGGTGTGCCGTTATCGTCTCTTCGGCGAGCGGATTGCCAGAAATGGTTCAGCATGGGGCAACAGGGGTCGTCGTTCCTGCAAACGACAGTGATTCTTTATTTCGTCATTTGCACCATTTACTGCAGTATGATACGCAAAGAATTCAGCTCGGGCAGCATGCTCAGCATGTCGGTGTGCATCAGTGGTCTTTGGCCCGCTACAATCACGATATGTTTCACTTATATCAGCGAATTACTGGGAAGCCAGTATAGCGATACTGCATCTTTCAACTCGGCACTGATACTGATATTGACCGTTTACTTATAAAGCTGTGATTTCTTCTGAAGGGGGTCCCATTATGCGTGTGCCTGGTCAATTGTACAGCAATTTATTTTTGACCGCGTCATCTGTGCCAGAGCTGCTTGTCGAAGATTCTATATGGAACGAAGTGTATCACTGGGTGCCAAAGCATTATTCCATCCCGGATCTGGATGTCATTGCTCCCGTATTGGAACAATACAAAAAACAAACAGGAGAAGGATAAGCAACGCTGCCTTCCTCTTTTAATAACACAAAAAAGAAGTACCGTCCAGAGCAAATTAAGGGGGACGGTACTTCTTTTATATATGGATAAGATTGTCTATCTATTATCTGATAACGACAGCCGTTCCACTAGCCGCCACCATAAGCATGCCATCACGTATCACTTCATAATCAATATCAATGCCGACAATTGCATTTGCACCGCGCGTGCCAGCTTGATGCTTCATTTCAGTAAGCGCGATATCTCGTGCTTCTTTAAGTTTGCTCTCATAGGCACCTGAACGACCACCTACAATATCTCTTACTGAAGCAAAAATATCCCTCACCACATTAGCACCCATAATCGCTTCCCCATTTACAATGCCAACGTACTGGGCAATCTCCTTGCCTTGAATCGACGAAGTCGTTGAAAGAATCATCGGTTACTGCCTCCTAAGATATAATTCGAATTCGCCTTAGTATACATAGTTGAAGCTGCTTTTATCAGTTGGCGAGTGTGAAACCCATCATGGAGGCAGTATCGTTATTACAACTTCACCCGCTGCAAGCGGAGTGCATTTAATACAACAGACACAGAGCTTAGAGCCATTGCTGCACCCGCCAACCACGGCGCCAGCAAGCCAATTGCTGCAATTGGAATGCCCAAGGAATTGTAAGCCAACGCCCAGAACAAGTTCTGACGAATGTTGCGCATCGTCTTGCGGCTCATCGTAATCGCATCTGGAATGCTTCTTAAGTCACCGCGCATAAGCGTTACGTCCGCCGCTTCCATCGCCACATCTGTACCTGTACCGATTGCCATACCGATGTCGGCTGTAGCTAATGCTGGCGCATCATTGATACCGTCACCGACCATAGCCACTTTTTTGCCCTGTGCTTGCAGCTTTTTAATCTCCGCCGCTTTTCCTTCAGGAAGCACCTCGGCTAGCACATGATCGATGCCTGCTTGCTTCGCAATTGCTCTCGCTGTACGCTCATTGTCACCCGTCATCATAATCACTTCTAGACCAAGCTGCTTCAGACGCGCAATCGCTTCTTGCGATGTTTCTTTAATCGTATCTGCTACTGCTACTAGACCGGCAAATTGTCCATCGATAGCAGCCAGCATCGCTGTCTTCCCAGTATCTTCAAGCTGCTGCATCTGTTCAAATGCTTGCTCGCAAGCGATATTGTACTTCGCCATCAGCTTGCGTGTACCCACCAATACTTCACGACCTTCTACTACCGCACGAATACCATAACCCGGGATCGCTTCAAACTGCTCGGAAGCTGGCATTTCAATTCCTTTCGCTGCAATACCTGCTACGATTGCTTCTGCCAAAGGATGCTCCGAGTTCTTTTCAGCAGAACCTACCCAACGTAAGAACGATGCTTCATCTACATTGGCTGTAACAACGTCAGTCAACTCAGGTTGGCCTTTTGTAACGGTACCTGTCTTATCCAGCACAACGGTCTCAATACGGTGCGTAGACTCTAAGTGCTCGCCACCTTTGAACAAAATACCTAATTCAGCAGCGCGTCCCGAACCAGCCATAATAGAGGTTGGTGTTGCCAAACCTAATGCACATGGACAAGCAATAACGAGTATAGCAATTGAAATTTCTAGAGCTGTGCTGAATTCACCCGGCGCAACCCAGAAGAACCATACTAGAAATGCAATCACACTTATTGCGACAACAATCGGAACAAAAATACCTGAAATTTGATCCGCTACACGTTGAATCGGAGCTTTTGAACCTTGCGCTTCTTCTACTACTTTTATAATTTGGGCAAGCGCCGTTTCTTTACCCACCTTTGTTGCACGAATCCGAAGGACACCATTTTTATTAATGGTAGCTCCGATAACTTCGTCGCCGACTTTTTTCTCAACCGGAATACTTTCTCCTGTCAGCATAGACTCATCTATGGATGAAGTACCAGCTACCACAACACCATCAACCGCTACTTTTTCGCCTGGCTTAACGACGACAATATCATCAATAACAACTTCATCCGTTGAAATCGTTATTTCTTGACCATCTCTTATAACAAGAGCTGTCTTCGACTGCAATCCCATTAATTTTTTAATCGCTTGAGAAGAACGACCTTTAGCAACCATTTCAAACAATTTCCCTAAAATAATCAACGTAATCAATACCGCACTTGTTTCATAATAAAGGGCAGGTGCGTGTCCCTGATGAGCGGACGTAGACCATTCGAACGATAAGTACAAACTGTAGAAATAAGCAGCCGACGTACCTAATGCGACGAGCACATCCATATTGGCACTCTTATTGCGCAAAGCCTTATAAGCGCCAACGTAGAACTGCCAACCGATAATAAATTGAACCGGCGTTGCCAACGCAAATTGGAACCAAGGGTTCATAAATATTTCTGGGAGCCAAATAAATGAAGTAAAGGAGAAATGGCTCACCATCGCCCATAGGAGCGGAAAAGAAACGATAGCCGACACAATAAATTTAATCTTTTGCGTCTTAATTTCCTTCTCACGATACCCCTCTTGGGTATCCTCATCGGACTTGCGATGTGCTTTGTATCCGAGCTGCGCGACCTTGCCCTGAATGTTATCAATCGTTACTTCCGCACCGTTAAACTCTACATGAGCTGTCTCCAGCGCAAAATTAACAGACGCATTCGTTACACCGGGAAGCTTATTTAATCCTTTTTCAATTCTCGTGGCACAAGCCGCGCATGTCATACCTGTAATCGTAAGATCAACATTTTCTTTTACCGTCTTGTAGCCAAGTTTCTCAACTGCCTTCTCCAGCTGTTCCATTTGCACTTGATCAGCTTGATAGGTTACAGAGGCACGTTCCAACGCAAAGTTAACATTCGCATTGGTGACGCCTTCCACCTTCTTCAACCCTTTTTCAATGCGGTTCGCACATGCTGCACAGGTCATACCTGATATTTGCAGCGAGGTTTGCTTCAAACCAGCCGATTGCTCCGACATTGTTATCCCTCCAGTTTAAATAATAGGATTATGTTCATTAAAATTGCTATCCACAGCAGCCTTCCATTCTGCTCGAACAACAACTTACGCTTGCTTCGATAATCAAATAATATACCCCCCACCCCTATATTGTCAACCCTGTTATTTCCTCTATTTTTTCCTTCATGCTAATTTTCTTATTCGAGCTGCTGCTTTATGTACAAAACAAGCATAGCCCTTTGACAGACGAAGGAATGGATTTTCCTTGTATGACAAAGGGCCTGCTTCCTTCTTATATCGTTCACAATGCTCACCATTCAACCTCTAGACAGTTGGTTAATCAAATGTCTTAAATGAGGATGATAACATTGATTCGTCCTTTTCACTTCTTGTTGTATCGCACCTTGATGGCGAATGGTTCCCATTGCTTCATGACGACGATAGGCTGTTAACGAAACATTTAGAAAATGAAATTTATACCCTGCCAGCATCGTCCGATACCATAAATCCAGATCATGCGTATAGGGTAAATGTTCATTAAACACACCAACGCGTTCAAACAAACTGCGATGCATCATAACGGTACAACCGTTAATCGGATTGGAATGCAGGAAGCTTTGATAGAAATCGAGCTCATGTTGGAATAAAAGCGCGGCATTCGTAGACGTCACGTTATCAAAAGGATCGATATAGTCAAAATTCGTATAGCTGATAATAGACTGTCGTTCCTGCATAAAGTGTACTTGCTGGCGGATTTTATCTGGATAGAAGCGATCATCTGAACTTAACCAAGCAATATACTGCCCTGAAGCATACTTAATGGCATGGTTTAAGGCTGATGCCGTACCACCGTTTGCTTTGCCCAAATAATGAACGCGCGGTACAAATTGACGTACTCGATCTGCATATTGAGTCGAGCCATCATCAACGACGATAATTTCGATATTTGGATAGGTTTGATTCAACGCACTTACGACGGCTCTATCCACATAAGGATCATTATAAAAAGGCATAATAATCGTTACTAAAGGCTGCATCGCTGTACAGTCACCTCCTCAGTTGGCGAAAATACTTCAAAATGTCCGCTACTGATTCTGTAAACGAGTATTCAGGTTTCCAGCCCCAACTTTCGGGCAAGGGCAATCCTTCCTGCTGATCGTTATTTATTTTTCCGCTGCTATTTGTAGACTTTGACTTAGATGAGAATTCAGCTAGCGGTGTCGTATCTTTCCATTGATACGGAATACGCGCTACAGCCATATTTTGAAATACTTCCGATACTTCCTCTAACGATCTCACTCGTCCACTCTCTACCCGATAGATGCGGCTGCTCGCACCATTTTGCAAAATATGTGCGTATGCTGCCACCGCATCTCTTACGTCTAAATAATCTCTCCAATCCGCTCTCGAACTAAAGGTGAAAGGCTGTTCATGTTCCCCTCGCTCACAGCGTGCAACATAATTACCTAGCAGCGCACATATACCTGTCGAAGGTCCAGGTCCAATCAAATTGGACGGTTCAGCCATCATAATGTGCATCGGATACAGTTGCGACCATGCTAATGCAGCCTGCTCTTGGAACCATTTGCTAATCGCGTATGGATGCAAGTTAGGACTGGAAGCAGCGGGCGCAGATTTCAGCTTGGAAGTAATGACGAGCACCCGTGTATGTGGAAGCTCTCGCACTGACTCCAAAATATGCACGGTCCCAAGCATATTAATGTGCATCGCTTCAGCAGGTGCACTCCAAGATTGCTGCACCGCATTCATACCTGCCAAATGAAGCACATATTGCGGTGCTGCTTGCTGCATAAAGTGACGCAGTGCCTTCGGTTTCAACATATCCACTTCCATTTGATTTATCGCTAACTTAGGATCGAATGACACCCTGCGTCTCACGAAAGCAGTTACTTTCATCCCCAAAGCAGCAAGTGTCTGACACGCATGCAAACCAGTAAACCCAGACGCTCCAGTCACAACAATCGAAGCGTCCTTCATTGGCGCTTCATCCAGTCTGCTAACTCTTCCAACATCGCTGGATACGGTTTGACTCTATAATCAGCATCTTCACGTGTATTAACGAGGGATTTATCACCTTCATATTTCTCATCTGGCACAATATTCACATCCAACTTGCCAAATGCCTGTTGAAATAAAGTAAGCAGCTCGTACTTGCTAATTGGGATCGGATAAGAGAGATGAATAAGTCCATAAATAGGACGCGGCAAATAATAGTCAATCGCTTTCGCTAGCTCTAGCGTCGTTACTCCGTTCCAATACACTCTTTTATAGCCTTTCACTTCCCCTTCTTGCTTCAAAAACCATTGCAGCAGACCAATACCATGGGGGCGGATTTCAGGTCCTACGATGGATGTGCGAATCGTTAAATGAGGGTTATATTGTTTTAATTCGCCCAGTGCTTTCGTTACGGAATACGTGGATGTCCCATCTGGCTTATCATTTTCAACATACTTGCCGCTCTTGCCTGAGAACACGCAATCTGTACTTATGTGTATCACTTTAGCGCCAATATAATCGGCTTTCCGTCGCAGTTGGTGCGGCAGCCATCCGTTTACTTGATAGGCTTCAAGCGGGGCACGCTCTGCCTCTTCATTTAGGATGCCTGCTGCATTAATAATGACCTGGGGACGCACCGTCTCCAGTAGCGTATCAAGATTCGTTCCGTCTGTGACATCGAGCACTAAAGACGCTTCATCCTCGATGTCTCGTGACGTGTAGAATACATGATACCCAGGCTTTTGACGGAAATAACGGACCAATATATGGCCCGCCATCCCATTACCGCCTATAATTAGCAGCTTCATTAAAGGAAGCCCCCTCGTTGCAGCATCAGATGAATTTCTTCCTTGCTTATGACATTTTGCTCGGAGCTGAAGCTATTGAATTCAACGGATGGATATAAGGCATATTTTTCTTTTAACCCTGGAATATCGAGTGTCGGTAAAATAACAAGATATTGTTCATCGTAGACGACCGTTGTTAAGCTTTCATAGTCACTCATCAATATTTCATGAATTTTCTCGCCCGGTCGTATCCCTTTTTCAATAACGGAGACCCCTTCTACATTCGATGCTTCAATAAGCACCTCTGCAAGATCAACAATGCGGCAGGTTGGCATAGTCATGACAAATATTTCACCGCCATGGCTTTCTTCCGAAGCTTTAAATAACAGCGTTATCGCATCTTGAAGCGTTAAGAAAAATCGAGTCATTTTCATATCGGTAATGCCAACTTGACGCTTGCTATGAATCTGATCCTTGAATAGATGCACAACGGAGCCATTCGTACCAAGCACGTTCCCTCCACGCACACACACGAATTGTGTGCTTGAAGGAAGCAAGTTGGCATAAACGATCAGCTTCTCTCCAATCGCTTTCGTCATTCCGTAAAAATTCGAAGGATTGGCCGCCTTATCCGTTGAAATGTAGATTACTTTTTTGACTCGATTCTCGATAGCTGCCTCGATTACATTTTGGGTTCCAACCACATTCGTTTTCAATGCCTCATAAGGCTGTTCTTCACATACGGGAACATGCTTAAGCGCTGCAAGATGATACACATAGTCCACATCTTTACACGCTGTTCGAAGCGCTTGTAGGTCTCGGATATCTCCGATACAGAAGCTAAGGCTGCTATTTTCGAATTCTCGGCTCATCGCAACCTGACTTGATTCGTTACGTGAGAATACGATAATTTCCTTCGGTTGCTGAGGCAGCAATTGACGTATCAGTTCATATCCCCACGATCCCGTACCACCGGTCACAAGGATGCGCTTATTCTTAAACATCCATTTTCCCTCCAAGCAAAAATTTCACCACAGTATGTGAAACATGGGGCTCTAAGTACCCCTTTGGACATTCCCAACTCGTCGGAAGTGAAGTCATAACGCCGATGGCTTCTACAATGTGCTGCGGCTTTAGTCCGCTAACGACGTTACTCCCACAATCGACTGTCTCAGGACGTTCTGTCGTGTTGCGTATCGTCACAGTAGGAACGTGAAAAATACAGCACTCCTCTTGGACCGTACCACTATCTGTAATCGCACAAGCTGCATGCTGCTCCAGCTTCACGAAATCAAAAAATCCAAAGGGCTCATAGCACTCTACCAAAGGGTTCAGCGACAAATGTGGAGTGCTCTCCATCCTAGCTCTCGTACGAGGATGAACACTGCAAATGATTCGCTTGCCGTAGCGTTCAGCCGTCTCATTTAAACTTTGCATAATTTGCTGCAAATGCTCTGTGCAATCCACATTTTCGGCCCGATGGGTGGTCACAATAAAATAATCTCCACGCCGCAAATTCAGCCTCGTCAATATCGTACTTGCTTCAATTTTCGACTTATAATGTACCAACACCTCATAGATCGGGTTGCCAGTCAGTATGATTCGCTGGCTTGGGATGCCTTCCTTAATGAGATGCTTCTTGCTCTGCTCGGTGTACGGCATATTAATGCTCGATACCGTATCAATGATGCGCCTATTTTTCTCTTCAGGAACTCGCAAATCGAAGCAGCGATTGCCTGCCTCCATATGCACAACAGGAATCCCTAATCGTTCTACAACGATCGCACTCAATGCACTGTTCGTATCACCGAGCAAAAGCACGCGATCCGGCTGCTCCTTCAGGCATATTTTTTCAATTTCACGAAACATAATTGAAAGCTGCTCTCCTACACTCTGCTGCTGATCGAACAATTTATAGTCTGGTGAGCGCAGTCCCATTTCCTCAAAAAAGATATCACTTAATGTGTGAGTGAAATTTTGACCAGTGTGAACAATGATATGTTTTTCCGCCAATTGATCGAGCTGCTTCATAATAAGACTAAGTCTAATGATTTCTGGTCTTGTACCCAAAATAGTCATGACACGCATCGCTTCCTCATTCACCTCCTACTCGCAGTTCGCAGCACCTTGCGCACTCTTCTAACGTTCTTCTTTCTTTTTCTTCTCCTTTGCCGCACCGATGATAGTGGTGTTTTGTGCTGTCTGGCTGCTCTAGATACACTAGACGCTTTACGACGATTTCGAATAGATTGGGATTTGCGTGATTCTTTTGGAGAAGACCGAACTCTTCGTGGTTTACGGGATTGTTTGCGCTTGTGAGTATGCTTCCTGAGACGTGAAGACCTTACCACTTCATTAGCATCTTTCGGAAGCTCATGTTGACTGTCAGCTGTACTTGTCTGCACAGGAATGATTCGTCGCTTATGTGCACGAAAGAGATTCCAAAATGCAGTCAACAGACTTCGATAATGCTCGATACCATACACTTGTCTAACTGTTGTGTAGTTATGAATACCAACTGCTGTCCGTTGTTCTGAGCTGCTAATCAATCCATTGACAATGCCGGACAATTCTCGCCAGTTACCTACATCCGCAATAAAGCGCTCATTACCTATAGATTGCTGTATTTCTTCTAACCCTCCTGAGCGATAGACGACAACAGGCTTGCCGAAGATGAGCCCCTCAAGTGCTGTCATGCCAAACCCTTCGGGAAAGAGACTCGGGGTCACGACAACATCAATAGCTGGGTATACATGCTGAATCTTGTTCTCGAAACTTACAAAATAGAATTTGTCCTTTAACGAAGAGCGCTGCACAAGCTGCTGACATCGCTCAAAATAATCTTGATGAGCAGGGCATCCGATAACGATGAACCGAGTTAATGTATTTCTTTCTGCGACTTGCATCGCCATCCACACGAAATGTTCCAGTCCTTTTTGGGCAGTTATCGTTGCTGCAACATACCCAACTAAGCACATTTCTGGAGCGATGCCTAATTCGGAGCGCTTCTTCGCTCTTGACTGAGGCCATAAGTCAGGCTCCAATGCTTTGTCGTCCCATGAAGGAGGAAGTGTAAACAGAACGGGGAGCGAAGAGGCGGGGAAAGCTTGAGGATAACATGTCATAAAGGCTACTGCCGATTGAGATATACCGATAACTGCCTCTGCATACTGATGTACAATTGCTGCTGCATGAATGGTATAAGCATTGTCTGGGATCTTCTCGGTAATTTGCCAAATGACAGGAATGTTCAGCGATTGAGCTGCTACTGCTGGGATGGCATGCACACACGTATTTGTCAGCACATAATCAGGAGCTAGACGCTGAAGCAAGCCGACAACCGCATCCCATTCCGAGTGTGCACGTAACTGCTCCAATTCAATGTGCAGATCAGCATGAGGCTCCATCATGGAGTAGAATAATCGGCAAGGCTGAACGTAGTAGGGGATCCCTGCCTTCATCGCCTCTTGTGACAATATCCCTTCCTGAGGCACGATCAGAATGCATTCGAAGTTGAAGTTGGTACGAAGTTCACGCATAAGAAAGAGAATTAATTTCTCTGCACCTGTAATATACGTTTGATTACATAAATGAGAGAAGCACACGATACGTGATCCCATAGCAGTTACCTGTCAACCGATAGGTCACAGGGTCAGTCCCCCCTCTCTTCACCAATGTACTTCAATATATTAGTACAGGTCACATATCGGCACGACATTTGAACCTTATCCAAGTGTACAATTTACTTGCGTCAGCCTATGAAAACAAAAAAACGGCCCATAAAATCAGCCGTTCCTTACATCCTTTCATTATCAGTTACCACTAATACATCCATATGACGAGCAATTCGCATTAACATTCGCATACGCCCCATATATGATTTGCGCATACGCCGTGCAGGGACACCTACTATCATTTGAGAGGCTTTATGTTCATCAGCTAGTCGAACCGCTTCCTTCGCCCAATGTCGACGCGGCACACTCAGTTGAGCAAGAAATATCCCCCCAAGTCGAACAGTTAACGCTTCGGTTTGCTCACACCATTTCAGAAATGGTTGGCTCGCAGCATGTTTACCATTTAATGATGAGAGCATATTCGATACAGGAAGACAAATAACATGCAGCTCCGCCTTTAATCGATGCGCAATTCGAAACCCATGACGGACAAGTCGTTCCGCACGCTCGTCAGGTTCAACACACACAAAGATAACTTCTTTACGCCTCCACGGCCCCCGCAGCAAGGCACGCCGTTCCCACGATTCCAATCGCTCATCGACATCGTCAGCTACTTCACGCAAGGCAAGCTCGCGTAGCCCAATCAAGTTAGGTATGCGAAAAAAGTTGTTCAGCGCCTGATCAACCTTGTCTTTTGCATAAATCAGCCCGTCCTGCATTCGTTTTTGAATCGTAGATGGGGTAACATCGATCAATTCCATCTCATCTGCAAGACGCAGCACCCCGTCAGGAACCGTTTCCCTGACACGCACCCCTGTTAAGTGCTCTACCGCGTCATTCAAGCTCTCAATATGCTGAACATTTACCGTCGACATGACTGAAATACCCGCTTCCAGTAGTTGAATGACATCCTCATAGCGCTTAGCATGCACACTGCCAGGCACATTCGTATGTGCCAATTCATCAACAAGCACTAGCTCAGGCTTTCTCACTATAATTTCTGATACATTCATTTCTTCTAATACATGAGCTTGATAGTTAATTTTCTGACGCTCGACCATAGGCAGAGCTCCAATTTGAGCAGCCGTTTCCCGTCTACCATGCGTTTCTAGAAGGCCAATTACGACGTCTATCCCCTGCTCCAGCAGTCGATTTCCCTCTTGCAGCATTTTGTACGTCTTACCAACACCAGGGGCTGCACCGATAATAATTTTAAAATGTCCACGCCTTAGACCATCCGTACGTTCCTCAAGCTCACCTGCTGTCCAACGTTTAAACGCTTGTGTCGGCATCCTTTGCTCTGTCTTCACGGGAAATACACGCTCACCTTCGCGTTCTGAACGATCTGCCACAAAGAACAAGTCCGTATGTTCCACCGCCCGCAGCAAACCATTTACAAGTGAACCATGCAGCCATTCCTGCCACCTCGACTGGCGAGAATGGCCTAGTACGATGCGCGTCATGCTGTGTGTCCATGCATATTGAGACAGCAATCCTGCCATACGCCTGCGTGAGGACAAGGGCACTTCCTCCCACGAAGCGCCTATTTTTTGCACCAGTTTCTTCAATGATCGTTGAAACGTTAATTGGAGCTGTGTTAAAGGTACAACTGGATCAACAAACGATAAAATAAACAATTCTCCGTTCAATCGTTTCGCCACCTGCTCACCACGGCGAACATGAATAGAACCGTTCCATCCATACTGGGCAAGGACGAGAATGCGCTCCGTCACACCAGAGGGTCCCTCCAAACCAAGCTCATGCCGATGCTGCTCCAATGAGCCATTCACATCATTCGCTATCGTGCGCAAAGCCAGCTCACGCAAAATGCTGAGCCGGCTTCGTTCAGAAACTCGTTTATTTTGTCTTTTCTTATTTACCGTTGCGAACGATATACGTTCTTGCTGCGAATAAGCATGCCTGCGCTCCATTAACGTTTCTGCGGATACATCCAGCAAGCGAACCTCATCTGCTGCCTGCAGCACCTCTGCTGGCAAAGTCCATTTCGGCTCGACACCAGCGATACGACGAGCTTGTTCACTAACACGCTCGTCTTCATAGGCATTCATCGTCGCAATGACACTAATCCCTTGCTGCAACAAAAATCGCACATCGTCCAACCGGCGTGTTCGTACTGCTTCAGGGCGATTCGGCTGGGCTAGACCATCTACTAGCACGATATCTGGCGCTCGTTCACACAAACGCTCCACGTCCAAATCTTCCAACTGTAACTGACCACGAATCCAGCTTATTGGTGCAACCGCTTCTATTGATGAGACGGCAGCGTCTTGCTCTGGTACAGAAGTTCCCCAGACAACATCCAAGCCTTCTTTCGCTCTTAATATACCTTCATGAATCAATTGAGTCGTCTTCCCAGCGCCACTGGCCACTGCCACAAGAATGCATAGTCGGCCGCGCCGCATCTCCTCAATGAGCTTAAGCAGCACTTCAGGCGAACGCCTGCGATAAGCATCCCCTTCTTTCATGACCAACCTCCCGCCTCGTTAATAACGTGTATCCTTCTATTTCAACAATTGGCCCAATTCGATATTCAACAACAACACATTGACTCTACTTTCACCAAACAATCCGAGATCAGGCCCTTCCGTATGCTTTTCCACTAACTGCGTCAATTGCGACTCAGACAGTCCTGTTGCTTTAACAATACGAGGGATTTGCACAGCTGCTGCTTGAGGCGTGATATGTGGATCAAGACCCGAAGCCGAATTTGTCAATAAGTCTGCTGGAACTTCAGATACCGCCACTTGTGGATTATTTTCTTTCCAATCGCTAAACGATTGTGCTGCACGCTCTGTGAGCGCTTCGTTCGACGGCGCTAAGTTGCCTGATCCGGAACCCGCTCCGTTATATTCAATACTAGATACTCGTCCGTGGAAATATTTCGAATCCGTAAAAGACTGGCCAATTAATGCTGAACCAACAATTTGACCACTATCATCCTTTACTAGACTTCCATTCGCTTGATGCGGAAATAAGGTCTGTGCTGCTGCCGTCATAACGATTGGATACACAAGCCCGCATAAGACCATAAGGCCGATGCTCATTCGGATAATGGTGCCCAGACCACCACCTTGATTATTTCCTTGTGAGTGAGAGGTTGATGATTCACGACTGTTTGATGATGAAGTGTAAGTGTTCATGCATGGTCATCCTTTCGCGTATTTACGCATGATATCCTTTAAAACCTTTTTCATATCTTATTTATCTCTAAAGAGCAGATCCTGTTGCGATCGCTGTTGTAGTCTAGTTATTTGGAATTTAGATATCACAGTTAGAACTAGACTACAGAGGCGGACACTTCGTTTATTCAACAGGATTCTGCTCTCTTTTCTTAGGCAATAATAATGAAACCATTCCCATCCTACGTCTCCTAAGTCTTCTACAAGAAGACACCGACAACTAAATCTATTAGCTTAATGCCGATAAATGGTGCCACGAGACCACCTAGTCCGTAAATCAACATATTACGGCGCAGCAGTTGTTCCGAGCTAAGCGGCTTGTAAGCTACCCCTTTCATCGCTAACGGAATGAGCAGCGGAATAATAACCGCATTGAACACAAGTGCTGACAAAACGGCTGACATTGGTGAATGAAGACCCATTATATTCAGAGCAGACAATTCAGGAATCGCTATCATAAACAAGGCAGGAATGATGGCAAAATATTTAGCCACATCGTTCGCAATACTGAACGTAGTGAGCGCACCTCGTGTCATAAGCAGCTGCTTGCCGATTGCTACGACTTCAATTACTTTTGTCGGGTCTGAATCCAAATCGACCATGTTGGCAGCTTCTTTTGCTGCTGTAGTACCACTGTTCATCGCAATACCAACATCCGCTTGCGCCAATGCTGGCGCATCATTCGTACCGTCTCCTGTCATCGCAACAAGCTTGCCTTCTCCTTGCTCTTTACGAATCAAAGCCAGTTTATCTTCCGGCTTACTCTCTGCAATAAAGTCATCCACCCCAGCTTCGCGAGCAATTGTGGCAGCAGTAAGCGGATTGTCACCCGTACACATAACCGTGCGAATACCCATTTGACGCAGCTGTTCGAACCGTTCGCGCATACCTGGCTTTACCGTATCTTTCAAATAAATAACGCCATAAATATGATTATCTACTGCCACAGCAAGCGGAGTACCGCCTGCCTTCGCAATTTTTTCAGTAACGCCATCAAGATCAGATGGAATGGAACCACCTTTACTTGCAACCCATTGCTTAATCGCATCTACCGCACCTTTACGAACGAGTCGTCCATCAGGTAAATCGATGCCGCTCATACGTGTTTCCGCTTTAAATGGTATAAATTCACCTTGCTCAGATAGCTCACGATCATAGCTAAGACTGTGCTTCGTAAGCCATTCCAATACAGAACGTCCTTCAGGTGTTTCATCAGAATGAGAGCTTACAGCTGCCCAACGCGCTAATGTCTGTACACTATTGCCATTGACCGGAATTAGATCATTCGCAAGACGGTTTCCGTAAGTAATCGTACCTGTTTTATCCAAAATGATCGTATGAATATCTCCACATGCCTCTACTGCTTTACCAGAAGTTGCTATGACGTTGAAGCGCGTAACGCGGTCCATACCAGCGATCCCGATCGCAGATAGCAAACCACCAATCGTCGTCGGAATGAGACAAACGAGAAGCGCGATTAATTCTGCCGTATGGAGCGTAATGTTCAAATATTTGCCGAAGAACGGCAGCGTAACGACTACGATAAGAAAAATAAGCGTTAGACTCACAAGTACCGTATGCAAGGCTAATTCATTTGGCGTCTTTTGACGCTCTGCTCCTTCAACCAAGGCAATCATGCGATCCAAGAAGGACTCACCCGGATCACTTGTAATACGTACTTTCACCCAGTCACTTACCACACGTGTTCCAGCTGTAACGGAGCAAAAGTCACCGCCTGATTCCTTTAGTACAGGAGCGGATTCCCCCGTAATCGCAGACTCATCAATCGATGCCAAGCCTTCAATAACTTCCCCGTCACCAGCAATGGTTTCACCTTCACGAACGATAATAATATCGCCTTTTCGTAAACTTACAGAAGAAACACGAATCGTACCTGTCGAAGTCACTTTTTGCGCCCACAAGTCTTTCTTCGTCTGCTTCAAGGAATCTGCTTGGGCTTTCCCTCTACCTTCCGCCAACGCTTCCGCAAAATTCGCGAACCATACAGTCACAAACAAAATCAAACTAACAACTCCGTTGTACCAGCGAGGAGCTGCGCTCCCAAATGCATCAGGGACAATCGTCAGCAACAAGGTGATGACAAATCCAAGTTCCACAAGGAACATCATTGGATTTTTGACCATAAACTTCGGATGGAACTTGCGCAAAGCATCAATTGAAGCTTGACGAACGATGTCTCCACCGAACATCGACTTCGATTTTTTGATTTCACTTCGAGACCCGCTATCATACGATGACGGAGTTTTCATCGATTGTACCGTACTCATTGTTTATTTCTCCTCTCGTTCGCAAACGATTATTTCCACAACGTCAAATGTTCTGCAATTGGTCCAAGCACAAGAATCGGGAAGAACGTCAGGGCACCAACAATGAGAATCGTACCGACGAAAATCGTACCGAACGTTGCGTTGCTCGTCTTAAATGTACCTGATGTGACCGGCACTGGACGTTTCGCCATAAGCGATCCAGCAACAGCCAGCAACGTAATCATGCTAATATAGCGTCCGAAAAACATAACCAATCCCGTTGATATATTCCAGTATGGTGTCGCATCGCCAAGTCCCTCGAACCCTGATCCGTTGTTTGCAGCCGAAGACGTATATTCATACAGCACCTGTGAAATGCCATGGAAGCCAGCATTCGATATCGTCTCAGGGTAAAATACAAGCGCAATCGCAGTTGGCACCAAAATTAATATCGGTTGAATAATAAGCGTTACTGCAATAAGCTTCATTTCCCGAATTTCCAGCTTACGTCCCAAAAATTCAGGCGTGCGTCCAACCATTAAGCCTGACAAAAATACCGCAATCATCGCATACATCAATACGTTAACAAAGCCTACGCCAACACCGCCGAATACCGTATTAAGCATCATATTTCCTAACGGAACTAATCCACCAAGCGGCGTTAAGGTATCATGCATTGTGTTAACAGCTCCTGTCTCAGAAGCTGTCGTAACGACTGCGTACAAAGCGGACTGTGCTACACCAAAGCGTACTTCCTTACCTTCCATACTAGGGCCAGACATACCAAGCTGATGCAATGCTGGATTGCCTGATTGTTCTGCTGTCACTGCAATACCAAGCATCATCATAAACATGATCGACATCGCAACGAAGAGTACTCTTCCTTCTTTTGCACTTCCAACGATTCGACCGTATGCAAACGGAAGAGAAGTCGTCAACAGCAGCATGAGCACAATTTGAAGCATATTGTTAATGCCATTTGTATTTTCAAACGGGTGCGCTGAGTTCACCCCCATAAACCCACCGCCGTTATTGCCTAATTCCTTAATGGATAAGAAGGAAGCGATTGGACCGCGGGCAATTTGCTGCTCAGCGCCTTGCAGCGTGGTTACCGTTTCTGTCGGTGCAAAAGTTTGTGGTGTCCCCAAAGCAATAAATAGAATCGCAGCAATGATAGCAATAGGCATTAGCACACGTACGATGCTGCGAACCAAATCAACAAAGAAGTTGCCGAGCGGCTTACCCGCAATTCCTCTCATAAAGGCAAATGCGATCGCAAGCGAAGTCGCTGGTGCCGTAAACATCATGAACGTAATGCCCAGCGTTTGAGACAAATAGCTCAAGCCGCTTTCACCGCTGTAATGCTGTAAGTTCGTATTCGTCATAAAGCTGATTGTCGTATTGAACGCCAATGTCGGCTCCATACCCGCTATGCCGCTCGGATTTAACGGCAGACTGCCCTGCAATCGTAATACCGTGTAAACAAGCAGCATCATAAACACATTCGTCAAAATTAGTGCTGTCGCATAACTTTTCCACGTCTGATTCGTTTCTTTAATGCCAAATAGCTTAAACAACAGTTTCTCTATCGGTCCAAATATACCGTTAAGCGGCATCCGTGCCCCTTCACTATGAAATACTCGTGCTAGATAAATACCTGTTGGTCGTGCCAACACTAGCACTAGCAGTAGAGTAAGGCCAATCGATACCCAGCCTAATAACGTCATCTCTCGTTCCACCTCTCTAGATTTAACCCCGCTTCGATCATTCCACTTCGCATCAGGTTCATGTACATTTCAAACTAGAACTTCTCAGGTTTAACTAGTGCGTATGCTAAATATAGAAATAGTGCTGCAATCACAATACCTAGCCCGATCATCATTTCCATCACCTCATCTATCGATTTCTTGCGAGCACCAATGTATGACGACATAGGCTGCAATTCCTAACATCAACAGTAAAATACACATCACCGCATCGAACATGTACCATTCCTCCCTTTGTCTAGTCAGATGCTGTTGCGCTCTCTTGATTTTCGCTCTTGCCGGCAAGCATACTGACTTGTCGGGACGCAAAAAGGCCACGCGGAAGGAGGTCCCTTTCCGCGTGGCCAAATAAACACAGCTATAGAAACCGTGTATCGATCCACGACGAAATAAGGCTGCCTCTACGGACGCTTACGAGGTTAGCTGACGGATTCGGACGCAAGAGTCGCCCTACCAGATGCGAATTCGACACTCCATCTATACAATGGATGCCGAGCAGTCATCCGGACTCACCCCAGACATGCAGATGCATGTCGATTGGTTCCCCCGTTCCCTTATAAAGGGACTCAGCGATGAGCAAAGCCCAAAGCTATCTGATTGTATTTCTATCATCACCTATACCCGAACAATATGAAGCTATGATCATCATAAACTCATTCAAGCAGGCTGATGGCTGTCTTGACTCAATAAATCACTCAACAGAAACGACACTTGGTCTGACTGCGTATAAATGACCATGTCTGCGCCCAACATCCGATAAATCGACTTCGGATAATTCTGTCTCGTAATTACCGTAATCATCTCGTCCGTCCAAGGACGGCACTGCTGCAGCAAGCGGCATGTCAGTGCGAAGCTTTGCTCAAATACATACATACGCCCTACAGGTACAGCTGGCAGCGCCATTGTCTTCCGGTGCGATGTCGTTTGCACGTTGCAAACATGCTTTACACCTAACTTTTCCATACTTGCTGTTAGCCGGGTATTGTTCGATATCGCGGCTACAGGTACATTCGCACCTCGCAGCTGTTTCAAAAAATCAACCCCCATCGCATTGGGAGCAAATACGGTTACCATGCGCCCCTCACTATGCATCTTGTTCATTCCTCCTGAAATCCGTACAGCGGTCATTTTCGGGTGTGAGGCCATTCGAAATGCGCCATTATACATAACGGTATTCAGGCACGCCTCTCCTCGGACGCTTACGAGGTTAGCTGTCGGATTCGGGCTCGAAGAGTTGCCCTACCAGTTCTCGGCACCAATTGCACCAATTCCTGCGATAAGCTGGAATTGCGTACCGATCTCTAGATTCACCCCAACAAACGATTACCTGCGGCCTTTCAAGCTTAGTTAGGCAGCCGTTTGCATTTGGTTCCCCCGCTTCCGCACCTTATGCGGAACTCAGCGATTTCAGACGCTACGGAATGTAGTTGCTGTTGCTGAACTGAATCTTACTCCTCTGCTCAAAGACTGTAAACAAATCACAGCGCTCATTTTAGACAATCCCTAATTATGGCAGTCATATAAACCATTTCAATCTTTTATTTTCATATCATTTCCTCGCTCAAGCTCATTCTTTCTCCATTCTTAATGAAATCGAAAGATAAAAGGAGATAATCCGTAAATAACCCCCATAATAACGCTTTCTTGAACGTTAATCCTCTTAAAACCGAAAATATTTGCCGATAATCAGCTATTCATCAAATTAGACCGCTTATCGAAAATAGACAGGCTTGCTCATTCTTCACCTACAATGCAACTTCATACATAGACAGCAAAAATACCCCCACCTAATCGTTCTAGGACGAGGGCAAAAAACACGCTCCATAAAGTAAAATCTCCTCACTCTGTTTGACGATCAAATATAATACCCAACAACTGCTGGAGACGTTTCACATAACTATGATCTTTCAACGTACGCGCTAAACCGCGCAATGCAATCTCTCTACGTTCCTCATCGTGGGTCAAATAATAGACCGCTTTTTCCAGCAAGTCGGTAGGGGTTTCGTACGTTACAAGTTCAACTCCAGGCACATAAAAACTAGCTAGATCACTTCGAGCATCTGTCAGTTGCAAAGCCCCGCATCCGTTAATTTCAAATGTGCGGGGATTAGGTGAGGTTGCTCTAATTTGCTGAGAGTTTTGGTTTACCGTTGGATCATCAAAATCTCTATGCATATTTATTACAATTTTACTACTATTATAAAATTCTGCTGTTTCTTTCGGCCCCATCCAAAGATCAAGCTTAATCGATGACTTATACTTCTTGTATTGAGGAAGCCGATCCCACCATAACCCTGAAAAATGAGTATTGTATTTCATTAATCGATCCATAATTGGCTCAAAGAAGCGAACTCGATTCCAATAGGCAGAGCCAATAAAGCTAAAGTCATATTGAAATGGGGCCGGAGACGCCCGTGGAGTAAAATGTTCAGGAAAAGCAGCAAAAGGCAAATGATGCACTTGCCTGCATCCTAAAGACTGATAGTACTCGATGGCCGTAGATTCTAATGTAAAAATATAATCATAATGAGGAGCAACCGCTGACATCCGATCCGTATAATAGGGATCATCCGTAATCCATAAAGCGGTACGGATAGCGAGAGCCTTCAGCTCAATAAGCTGCTCGGCTGGAAAATCCATGCCATCTAGAACGAGGACTAGGTCTGCACGATATTCCACAGCACTTACAGCTATTGAATCTTTAGGTCCCGATACTCGAACATCTATAGCCATTGCCTGCATCGTTGATACCACAGCTTCATCAAGCGGTGAATAAGGGAATCCTTTGCCTGATGATACGTAAATAATACGTAATTGGCGTTGGGGAGCGTGTTCAGTAAGTGTATGCACAAGCGCTTGTGCTCTACCACGAAAGTACCCTTCTCCGTATCCTCGTTCGTGTCCTTCTCGCGCTCCTTTATGGCTAGCTGACCGTACCTGATGCAGCAATGATGGTCGGGATTGCTTGACTATGCCTTTTTTCGCTGTTGCACCAGCCATCCTATTCCTCCTTCCCTGTATGCTTTGTCAGTTTAACAATGCTACCGATGGCACCGACACCGAGTAGCCCTTCTCAATGATGTCAAGCATATGATGCACCCGATGCTCAAACGTATGACGCATAAATGTGGTTTGAAGAGAGCGCATCGCGATACGCATCCTCTCTTCTTCATGATGTAAGTAGTATTCAATCTTTTGCATAAGTTCTTCGCCTGTCTGGAACGTTTCAATATCCCAGCCTGGCGTATACATTTGGGCCAAGTCACTCCGAACATCGGTAAGTTGAAATGCACCACAGGCAGCAATTTCATAGGTGCGAGGATTAATCGACTGTGCAGGAAGGTCAAATGTATTTCGATTGTCAGCCCCTTGTTCATGGGGACGATGAATATTTAATATAATTTTGGAAGAATTGTAATAATAAACACTTTCCTCTAGAGGAACCCACCCTGAACGAAGCCGCTTCCCCCAACGAGCATGCGAGACCATTCGATCCCAATAGCCACCTGCAATACAAATATCGTACTTCATAAGCTGATCCGCATAACTATCAAAAAACGCTACCCGATTCCAAAAACCGTTGCCAATAAAGCAAATATCATGGCAATAACGATAGTCTGACCGAATAGGACGGAAGCGTTCTGTTGCTGCCGCGAGAGGAAGGTGATAAACATGTCTACAGCCCAACTGCTTGTAGAAAGGAACACATTGCTGTTCATGGGTGAATACGAAGTCATAATACGGGGCTAATACTGCTGTGTCTTGAGTGAAGTAAGGATCATCGACAAACCATATCGCGGTCTTTATACCTTGTTGCTTCGCCCATATGATATGTTCAGGATGTTCCTGAGGAAATACATGAAGGGCATTTAGAACGACAATGAGATCTGGCTTGAAACGCTGCGCTTCATCTACAAGTCGGGAGGGATGTGCTTCCGCATATGCACTGCTCATTTTACTCAAAGCAATGCTGCATCCGTGGTCAATTGCTTCAAATCCTTGTGGAATATAAAGAATTCGCAACGGTGACAACTTCGGCGGCATCATAGGAATTTGTGACACGACAGCTTCGGCCGTACCAAGGCGATAACCATGCTTATATCCTATGGAGAAGCCGTCCCGTCGTCCTTTTGCACGTTCTATCTGTCTAACTTGCTGCATGGCATCACCTGAAATTCAGACATATAATCATTTTCATGTCTTGCTGCATAAAAGTTGCATTAAGCTTGCTGGCTGTATATGATATGGTGCCCATCCTCGAAGCCCTTTGCAAATCCTTCGTTAAAACCTTGATTAAATGCTTCGTTATAACTTTTATCGTACGCATGATTTACTCGCTTTTTAGATTTGGCTGATAACTTGGAACTCGTGGAGTTCGTTGTCCGTACTCTCTTCTTGGACAGACGTCTTCCTTTTGTTACTTTCTCGGTGGCAGGTTTGGTCTTTTTAGCGCTTTCTTTTGTCGACTGACGCCGAATACGCGCTTTCCGCTGCGTAGACTCCTTCCGCTTCTTCTTCACTCTTTTTTTCTTCATCTATTCCATCCCTCCCTTTGTACAGGACGATACGTTCTCCTTTTTGCACATGTCTAATTGCTCAATATGTGGGGAGAACCGATCTAACAGCGAACTTATTGCAGCTTGACTGCGTTCAATCGCCTCCAACAAATGCAGTTGGGCCGAAACTGCTCGTTCTGATCGATAGTTGCGCCGAAGATCATCGATGACAAAGCGTTGTTCTTTCAACTTCGCTCCATGCTCAGTGTCTTGCCTGGGCGCTTGCGCTTGAAGCTGCTTCATGCCATTTCATCCAAATCAAGCTGACCTTTAAAGCCATCATTATTCGCATGACCTGCACCTTGTTCATCCTGTCCTTCAGGATCAAGAATCGTCTGCATATTACGGTTCAAACTTTGTTGTAATCTTGTTAATCCAGCAATAACCTCTATCACTTGAGCATGGACATCTAGCGCATCCTTCGTCTGTTCATGAGCGTCGTTCGCGTTGTCGCTCGCTATCATGTGATTAAGCAGCCAATTACGTACTTTCTCTGCTTCCAATGTTTTGGCTTCCAGCATAATCGCAATATTCCATTGCATGTCCGCCATAGATTCCAAAATTCGAATGTTGGCATGTTCACGATCCAAATGGGTCCCTCCTGACTGCTAATGAATAACGTAACTGCTTTTTTATTCTTCTTCGGGCTCATGCAGGTCTTTCAACACCAACTTCAATTGATCAGCCATGGCATCTTCTAATTCAGCAATACTCATCATATAATCGATGAGGCAACGAGTAACTTGTCCTGATTGTACCTTTACCTCAGATATATGCTCGACTTGAGGAAGCTCATCCGGAACAGCATGAACGAGTTGTGACATTCTAACGGCCACCTGACGCTTTGCCTGCAATATTTTTGCCATCTGATTATGCGTGTGAGCCATATGGACAATAATTTCATTCACTTTATCTTCAGGCTTCATAGGTCATTCCTCCGTTCAATTCAATGGTCCACTTTGCCCATAATAGAACTGCTGCCTCTATTTCGTTCTAGATTGATATACGATATGCCACTTCCGTGCTAAAGCTCACCGTCATCTGCCTATCAATTGCCCTTGGATATAAAATCATTATCTATCGACCAGCATGCAGACCTGAAAACTCCGCTGCAGCCTGCATGCTCAAGTCGACTTTATTCCCATCACAAATTTCCGTTTACGAGGACTGGTGCAGCCATGATCGGCAGCCCCTCTACCAACTGCGATTTCTCAACCCCTGATCGTGACATCACCCTATCATTCAGCTTCCAACGCTTAAGCACATATTCGCTTATCAACATGCGACATGTATTTCCATCTCGTTGAAACCAATGACCGCTCTCTGTAACAAACACCCCTCCATCAGGTATCGTGTCGTCAAGAGTCATCGTTCCCCGCCACTTCTCAGCCGCTATATCAGCTTCTATATCCGAACCTGTCGGCCAGGACAATAGCTCAATTTGAGACAGCTTAACCGTAGGAAATGGGTATGCCCCTCGAATCGGATACTTAATCCCCTGCTCCACCCAATAAACAGTCCCATTCAATCCTGTAACCGCCACATGGGTCGGGTAAAAGGAAATAGCTCTCCGGGAGGCAACTGTATCCAACTCGCCTTCCTTAAACACGGCTTGAGACTCGGACCATTCCGTTACTCGCTGAACCCACTCGTAAGGATTGCTCCATTTCTGCTCATAGAAGGCTTCATTTTTTTTATAAATTTCTTGCAGCTGCTCGCCAAGCTCCCTCATACTTTGACTGCCTAAATGATGAATGAAACAATCACCAGCAATCGCCAACTTTCGACCTGCCAATCGTGTACGAATGACGAAGTCTTCATCCTCAAAGTTTCCGATCTTATACCCTTCATCTAAGTAGCCGGTCTGTTCAAAAAATGATTTATGAAAAAGCATACAAAAACCGACTATCCGCTCAACGAATTTCCATTTGCTCGCGTCCTGCTCATTGTGCTGCCTTGCGAATTGCTGCATTTCTTGATTCGTACTATAGGAAACCTCAATCTGTTGTTCCCCGCTAATATAGTTGGTTACGGGACCAACCATACCAATCGCAGGATCACTTTCTAAGCAGTGCAGCAAATTACCTAGCCAATTCGTTGTTACGATAATATCATTGTTTAACAAACATATCGTGTTTCCTTTTGCCATTTTCAAACCGGTATTCATAGAGCCTGCAAACCCGTAATTTTTGTCGTGTATATGATAGCGAATCTGCCCTGACAACTTGCGCAAATAGGCAGCTGTTCCGTCCGTTGACGCATCGTCCACTACAATAATTTCATGTGCCTCTGATGTATACTGCTGAATACTAGCGATACATTGTTTGAGCAAGTTCAACTTGTTGTAAGTCGGAATAATAATGCTAGTTCCCTCTATATGATGGTCGAATTGCTCCTTGCCTGAAGCAATGCCCATTTGATAGCCTGCCGCATATCCTTTTTTGTAATGTTCTTTAGCCAGTCTACGTCTCGAATTAGAGCGTTTTAATGGCGTACTACGCAGCTTGCGGTTACGCTGGCCCTGGCCGCTACGCCTATGCTGCTGAGATAGTCGTGACAATACGTCCACCTCCGTTTCATGAACATTCGCTAAAAACTCATCTGTCCTTCTGCTAGCCTATTTGCTAAATGACCGAAGTCCAAAGCAACCTTACCTAGCTCAGAAGCGATACGTTCCGCGATAATAACAGCGGGAATGCCTGCCGACACTAATGCAATATCAAAGGTGATGGAGGCTGCTTCCCTCATAACACGAGGAATATCCTTCATTCCTGATACTGAAGCAATCATGCCGCTAATGATAACTCCCCGCTTCGAAAGTAACTTCCCTAATGGTTGAGCTGCATTGCCGATAAGTAGTACATTTCTGCCTTGCAATAGCTGTTGCAAATATCCAAGCTGAGCGATTAAATAATTCACCGTCGAATAGGTAATTCGCATATGCTGCAAAGATAGACTGTACTCGCGACAAACTGGATACAAAAGACCTTGAAAGTAAGGAAGTCTCGAAATAGGAATGCCTACATAAGTAGCTCTTCTTACCGACTCCGCCAGCGCTTCACGCCCTTTGTAATCAGGCACGGTCATACCAGATGTGGCAACGAACGGGGAGTGATCACGAATTTCTTGAGAGGATATAAGACGATCATGGGCTAATGCCAATAATTCTCCATCTCCAAGTCTAACGACCGATAGCGGTCTCCCCTCCAACAGCGCTTGCTTCATATCAACAAAGATGGCAAAAGGATCAGTAAGAGGCAGAAGAAGATGTTTAACTTGTTCGAATCCCAAAGAAATAATATGGTCTAATGAAATATCCGGTAAAATAAGATGCTCTGGAATAAGCTGTTGCAGCAAAGCTTCTCCTCCATCGTACTTTCCTTTCATATAGGCTTTTCTATATGTTTTTTCTGTCTCTATTTTTGGTTCGACCTGTACGTTAGCAGGTTCAGTTGAGAGATTCTCCTTGTCGGTTAAAGAAGAAGGCGAGGGCTCGTGAACAGTGGATGGAGTATAATCGGGGAGCAATTCGATAGCAGCACCTTCAGGCAAGGGAGACGTATACTGTCGCTTCAAATTAGAGGAACGGCGAGCATGTGGGCTGTGTTTACGGGAGCGCCATCTATTTCGCGCATTCTTGTCACCTTTGCTCCGTTTACTTACACGCTTCATCACACGACGTCTTTTGCGGAATCCTTTCTCTTTGACAGCAGCACGCCGCTGACGCTGTGAAGAAGCTGCAGCAGCGCTCATCGCTTACCTCTCCTTCCAAGTTTAATACGTGCAGCATACAACGATTCATACGTTCCAGCGTCCGTCCACCACCCATTCAAAATATTAAATTGCAGCAAGCCTTTAGACGCATAGGCATTATTCACATCTGTTATTTCTAACTCACCACGAGCAGAAGGTGATATATGGCGAATGTGCTCAAAAACAGCTGTATCGTACATATAAATGCCTGTGACACAATAGCTAGATTTGGGCTTGCGCGGCTTTTCTTCTATTTTAATAATACGCTCAGGTTCTAGTTCATCCAGCACAGGAACCCCATAACGATGCGCATCCTTTACTTTTTTAAGCAGCACCCGTGCCTCACCGTCACCTTGGCTTTCGAATTGCTGTAGATAGGGCTTTAAGCTATCGTGAAATAAATTGTCACCTAACAGCACAACAAAACGTTCATTCGGAGCTAGAAAAGGTTCAACTAAAGATAATGCTTGAGCAATTCCTCCCGCTTCCTCTTGGATTAAAAATGATACATGTACACCTAGAGACTGACCGCTTCCGATGAAGTCCGCGTATAAAGGTACGGATTTGCTGCCAATTACAATAAACAGATCCGTGATCCCCGCTTCCTTCATTCGTTCAATCCCATAGTAAATCATCGGAAACTTGCCTATCGGAATTAGGTGCTTATTCATCATCTTTGTTAAAGGCAGCAAGCGCGAACCTGTACCACCGGCTAGAATGATCCCTTTCACCTTTCTCCCTCCTTAAATGAACTGGTGCGGGTCTATGTTCCACTTTTCTTTGAAGCGATCATAATTCCGTGCAATCAATTGATTCAACTGTTCTTGGCCATGCTCTTTGAAGCTATGACTGCCGTAATGATGAACAAGCGCATCTTCACACACAACCAGTTGAAAGCCGTTCATTTTGGCTCGTAGACAATAATCATCGTCTTCATAGTGACCAGGGCTGAAGCGTTCATCCAAATAACCGACTCGCTCCATAACAGCGCGCTTCATAACGAAACATAACCCCACAACACGCTGTACATGAAGCCATTTGGACGGATCGGGCTTTTGATTCACGCTATAGGCGATATGTTGGAATTGTTCCATTGTATCGTAAGGGTGCTGCACTTGCTGCTTGCCGCTCGCATAATTCGTTACCGGGCCGACAATACCAATCTGCGGTTCTGACATCAGAGCTGCCAACAGCTGATCCAACCAACGGTGAGCGACAATCACGTCATTGTTCAACAAAGCAACAACGTCCCCAGAGCTTAAGCGCATCCCAGCATTACACGCATATGGAAAGCCTGTATTGGACGGCAGAGATATGCAAGTAATCCCTTCCTCTAGACAATACGCTAACGTACGGTCTGTGGAACCGTTATCTACGACAATAATTTCATAGGGTATATGGGTGTATGTCTGGATCGCTTCAATACAGGAACGAAGCAGCTCACAGCGGTTGTAGGTTGGTATAACGATACTTGTTAAAAGAGCTTTTTCTTGCAGGAGAGCCATCATGTATTCCTCCTCCAAGCAATATCTGCGCGGACCGATTGTACGGCATTCAATTCTTCCCGCTTCCAGTTCCACACCGCTTCCAACGCTTCCATATGATCACCGATAATAAGCTGGGCTACTGGATTTCCTACACCGATGTTCGTTGTACGCAAACGATTCTGGGTAATTACGTCGACCGCGCAAGCCGTTTGTACGTGTAAGCCATGCAGCACAGCCAGAGCATGTGCTCTAGGTGGCACATATAATGCTTCATAGCCGATCTTGTCAATTGCTTTTCTGCTTAAGGCGTGAGGAATGGCTGTCAATGAATTCATCGCCAAGTCAGAGCGTCCAAGCTCCTGATTAAGCCACTGCTTGCAGTAACTGATGCCATCCTGCTGTTCAAACTTATCCATGAAAGGTCGTATATCATTTAGTGCCACGTCTACCCCAGAAGCGACACTCCACAAGTAAGCCCCTAGCTGTTCCGCTTCTATTGTAAAGTCACAATCTGTAAATAATACTGCGTCCACTTGCAGCAGCTTAGCCCCAATTGCACGACCTACATCATGGCCAAGCGGTTTATCAAAATGAACTACGATTGCTTCTGGCAATGACTTTCTCGCCAGCTCAAAAGTGCGATCCACAGAACCGTTCACGACGATGACGATCTCATCCAACGGCAACCTAGCAAGCTGCTTCAATGTTGTCTCAATGCTATCCTGTTCGTTATAGGCGCATAGAACCGCACCAAGTCGCATGGTTGTCGGCAGCAGAACAACGTCTCCACCAACACCATTACGAATATCCGCATAGCCCTCAGCATAACTGCGGCCTAGGGCGATTATATCTGCATAACTTGTATGAGCATCTGGGGGAAACGAAACTCCTTCTAATTGCAAAGCCTGACTAAAACGTTGATTCATTTGGCGTGTTAGTTGCAAGGATGACAGCTCTCTATCTTCTTGCCCCCATTGTGTCGCATCTCTATGTCCCGCTTCTCGGAGGAAACGTTTGCTATAAAGCAGTTGGCTTGCTGCAGACCGTGATTGCGAAGAGCCCCCACGATATACTTGCAATTCATCCACTTTGCGTACTGGTTTCATCGTCTTCAGCTTTGATCTAGATTGTCTACTTACAACCGTTCGCTGCACACGCCTTGACGCAAGATGCTCTTTACGGTTCGGACGAGAAGTGTGCCGGGTATGACGTGGTTCAAAGGCTCGCTTATGAGACTTCGACAGAGTTGACTGTGACTTACGCCGCTGCACAGCTCCTCTTCTTCCTCGTTTCCGACTAAATCCGACTCGCCGCCTATAGCGCCGCTCATTTGCTGCTACCTGCATGCTAATCACCTCACTTGCTGCCGCTGCCGATTCAAGTCCGTTAATCCACCCCGATGGTCAGTATTCTCAAGCAACCAACGAACTGCTTGCATATGATCATTGTTCACAACGAGCTTCAATGGATCAGCAGCAGTCGAACGAGCACGGCGCGTATTCAGTTTACCTACAGGAATATACGTACAAGCTTTCACTTTTAATCCCTTTTGCAGAGCGATCGCATGGGCTACAGGTGGTGTAGCAAGATGCTCCACTCCGATTGTGTGCAGAGCACTACGGCTCAGGGCATGTGGTACTGCTGTCATCGACATACCACGCAATTCGGAATGCTGAAGCAGTGCATTCAGTGCATATTTAGCCAATACAACAGGATGTACATCCCTTTTCTGCTGTGGACCAGAATATTGGTTCAGCGCTACATCTGTACCATTCTGTATGGCCTGCACAAATGGTCGTAATTGCTTCGCAGCAAGTACCATATCCCCATCAATAAATAGCAACACCGAACCTCTTGCCACTTCTGCTCCTACCTTACGGCCTACATCGTGTCCAAGCGCTTGCTTGTATCGCAGCACGTTGGCACCCGCACGCTCTGCCAGACGATCCGAGCCATCTGTCGTGCCATTAGAAACAACGATGACCTCCGTGTACGGATGGATCCGTCGGGCTTCTTGAACGACACGATGAATCGTCTTCCTTTCATTTAAAACAGGAATAATAACCGACACAACGGGGGTGCGCTGATGATCTTTGCGTTTATGTGAGGAATTATAAGTGCCCGCTGTTGATAGCAGTGATCGCTTGCTGCTTTTTTTTGCAGCATAACGTACCGAACTCGTACTACTGCGTGAACGACCTGCACGTTTCATTCGACGCTGCTGTGACGCACGTTGTTTTTGTTTGCGTCGCAGCTTCGTTTGGCCATTCCTGCTGCTCCGTTTTCCACGCTTCAATCTAGACATCCTCATCCTCCCTCCTTGCCTTCTCGTGTATCGCTATCCATATTGTATGGTTATATGCGCACGCGGTAACGGCAAGCGTACAGACGGCCTGATTTCCCCAATGTACGCACACAAATAGGCTGGATGTATACATACACCCAGCCTTCGTTCGTTCATTTAACCGATCGCAATCCAAGAGAGCTGTCCTTGAGGCGTCGGGCTTATTCTCGTACGAATGAGCTCCACTACGGCATGCGTAGGGTATTGTTCCTTAAGAACTGCGTAGCAAGAAGGATGATTAGCAGTTACAACGACAACGTATTGATCATCTTCATAAGCTTCATCAAAGGTCAAGTTTACTTCCAAAGTTTCGGCGAAGTTATCGAACGTAAACGCAGATCTACCAAACTGTTGAAGCGGAGCCTTACAAATACCTACAGCGTGAGCAGCTTCGGATGAAATGCCCGCCAATTCCCCGGAAGATTCCAGACCCGCGATTTTTTGCTTCAACGAATCATCCAATTGATTCCAACCTACCGCAAGCGGTGCGATTTGCGTCTTCGTTACACTGCCTTCGGCCAAATGAGTCGTTTGGATAGCACCTTCCGTTAACTTTTCGCCACCCACTGACTGATTAAGCAGTTTTGTTCCACTCAAATCTTCCAAGTTAAGATGCTTAAATTGAATCGCACCTTGTTGAATATGCTCGGCACCGATAGACTGCGGCTGAATGTGTACGCCTATAATTTCTCCGACCCCAACATGCCGGGCTTTGACAGCACAAGGAGATAAATGAGAAGACTGTACCGCCTGAGAAGCGATATGCTCTCCTGCTACTGCTTCAGCTGCGAGATGTGAGTTGGTAATTACGCCTTGCTGAATGTGTCTTCCTGTTACAGTTTCATCAGCTAGATGACGCTCCAAAACGGCGAGATTTTGAATATGCCCATCACTAATGCTGTCCACCGCTATCCGATCTCCATCCACGGCACCCATCGTAATATGATCACGAATAACGGATAGTTCTTGCAAGTGATAAGAGCGGATCGCTCCATCTGTAATGTGCTGCGAAGCCACTGACAATTCTGCAAGATGATCACCTTGCACCGATTCAAGCGCCAGCTTGGATGAAATGATGCTGAAATCAGCAATAGCATCTGTTTCTACAGCTCCAGCTGTTAAATGCTCAGCAAGCACGGAATGATCGGCAATATGTTCCGCCTGAATACTATCAAGTGCTAGATGGGCGGATTGCACCGTTCCCTTAGCGATATGTGCCGCTTGCACACTCCCATGCGCAAGATGCACGGCCAGCACGTTACCATGGGCGATTTGCCCTGCTTGCACACTGCCATGCGCAATGTGACCCGCTTCCACGCTACCATGCGCAAGATGAACGCCTGTCACTGCACTTGGTGCCAACTTGCTTGAACTAACACTGCCTTCTTGTAAATGTTCTTTTGCTATAGCATCAGGCTGAATATGCTGTTTGCTTATGGCATGAACCCGCACATGGTCGGAATGAATCAAGCTAGGAGTAAGATGAGCCGCTTCAATCGACAACGGTCGGATAGCACGTGCAGTAACCGCACCTTCTTGCAAATGATCCGCACTAATAGCAGATGGCGCTACCTGATCTTTCGTTATACTTTGAGGCTGCAAGTGCTCACTCTTCACCGATTGATAAGCGAGATGGCGCTCTTCCACAATTGCATCCTGCAAATGTCCTGCTTCGATTACATAAGGAGCAATATGAGCACCCTGTACAGCCTCCACCGTCATGTGATACTCGCGAATGACACCAGCGGTCAAATGTTCTTGATTAATCGACATCGGCTGAATATGCGATGCTCGAATGACACCCGTACCAACATGATTAGAGCGAATGACTTCATCTGCCAAATGATCCGACTGCACGGCGCAAATAGACAGCTTATCACTCGTGACCGACTTCGGCATTAGTGCACTTGTAGATACCGAATTCTCGCCCAGATGATCCTCACGAATCGAATCAGATGCCAGATGATCCTCGCCTACAGCACCAAATGCAATTTTTTCCGAAGTAATCGCCTGCTGCTGCACATGCTCAGCAGCAACCGCATTCGGTTGAATATGCTTCGCATGTATCGAAGCAGCCTGCAGCTGTTTAGCGCCAATTACTTCATTGGCAAGATGAATGCTCTCTACGGAATGTGGACGAATGGAATGGCTTGTTACCGATCCCTCTTGAAGATGCTCTCCGCTAATTGATAATGGAGAAAGATGATCTGCCATAATACTGAGCGGTCTTACATGCTCACCACCTATGACATGATCTCCAATATGGCGCTCTTCGATCACCCTATCTTGCAAATGAGCAGCTTGAACGCTCTCAGGAGCAATATGAATGCCCTTTACTGCTGTAGCAGCCAGATGTCTTGATGTTACGGCATCCAATTGCAGATGTTCTCCACCAATACTATCCGTCGCAATCTGCTCACTGTCTACCGCGCGATGGGCGATATGTTCTCGAAGCACAGACAGCTCCTGCAAATGCGTTGAACGAATGGCTCCCTCTGTAAGATGAATGGAATGAATGGACGCACCAGCAAGATGGTCCGCTTGAATGGAGCCATGAACCAACTTGTTAGCAGTAATGCTGGCGTCTGCTAACTTCTCCCCGCTAATGGCGCCTTCTGCAATATGCCTGCCCTGTATATTTTCATTCATAATATGGCCACTGCGAATCGAAGTCGGTGCTAGATGTTCCGCATGAACAGATTCAACCGCAAGCTTCGCACGTGTTATTGCTCCGTCAGCTAGTGATTCACCTTGTATACCAAGCGCTTCAATCTGCTTCGATGTAATCGTATGAGCAGTCAAATGTTCGCCAGTAAGCGTACCGTCGAGAATGAAAGAGCCATCTAAACCTTGATCATCTCCACATAGATGCTCCAACTGGAAGACGCCCGGCTTTAAATGTTCTGGACCTATCGCCTGAGGCTGTAAATGCTCAGCGCGAATTTCCCCAGCTCCAATATGATGAGCGTGTATCGTATGCACCGCGAGATGTTCTGACCGTATCGCCTGAGGTGAAACATGATTGCTTTCCACAGCCCCAATGGACAGGTGCTCAGGCAATATCGTATCCGGCGCAACCTTATCGCTTGTAACCGAGTAAGCACCAAGCACATAGGAAGACACTGAACCTTCTGCCAAATGCTTGCCTTGTACAGCCTCCAGCCCAATTTTGCTTGAAGTCACTGCTTGATCTTGAAGATGCAGAGAAGCGATAGCATCAGGCCGTACATGCTCAGCGTCAATACTATTAGGTTGAATATGATCATGGCCCACAGCCGCAGGAGTAAGATGAGTGCTATCAATTGAGGACGGATGAATAGCTCTGGAGGTGACAGCCCCTTCCTGTAAATGCCCTTCCCCAATCACACCTTCTGTGAGATGGGCAGATGCAATGCTGTGAAGCTGAATATGCTCACCTATAACTGAATTCGGCGTGAGATGGTGCTTCTCGATTGCCCCTTCTTTTACATGTCCTGCATGCACAGAATCAGGCCCAATATGGTGACTGTGTATCACTTCTTCTGCTAAGTGATGCCCGTGAACAGCTAGGGCAGCTAAATGCGATGACTGAATGGCTTCGGCTGTTATATGCTCTCCTGCTATCGTATCTGCTTGAATATGCTTGCCAGATACCGCATCAGGTGTAAGATGACGAGCGTTAATCGCTTCATTTTGAATATGCAGGCCAGTAATGCTGTCTATGGCGATTCGGTCACTGTCTACAGCTCGATGAGCAATTTTTTCACGGACAACGGAAGACTCTAGTAGATGATTCGAATGAATCGCTTCATCCACAATGTGCTGAGACCATACAGCCATATCAGCCAAATGACTCGAACGAACTGCACCAGCAGCTAACTTCGCGGAACTGACACTCAAATCTGCAAGGGCATCGGTGTCTACCGACCCTTTTGCAAGATGTTCATTTTGCACACTAGCATCTGCAAGGTGATCCCCCCGAACTGAAGAAGGCGCAAGATGCTCGGAATGAACAGCTTCCTGTGAAATATTTTCTCGCGTCACCGCTCCAATCGCAAGGGACTCTGATTCAATGCCGTAAGGTTCGATCTGCTCGGATGTAATCGTATGATCTGCCAACTGCTGATATGAAATGGAACGATCTTGAATGTGGCTGCCATCCCATTTCTCCGTAAATAAATGCTCTAGCTGGAATACACCTGGCTTCAAATGCTCCGGCCCTATCGACATCGGGCGCATATGCTCGGCTCCAATTTCACCAGCCTGAATATGTTGAGCTAGGACAGATTGTGACGCAAGATGAGCTGACTTCACAACCTGAGAAGCAAGATGCTCTTCCTGTATCGATTGAGGGGCAATATGCTCAGATACGATCCCTCCAAGCGATATCTTTTCCCCGGTTACAGCACCAGGGGCAATGGCAGATGATGACACTGCTGACTCTGCAAGCAGATCACCACGAATTGCACCGCGAGCAATCTTTTCAGCTGTCACTGCTCCTGCTGACAGCTTTGTTTGTGTAATGGCCTCATCATGAAGATGCTCAGACATAACCGCGAAGGATTGTAAATGATGCGGCCCTATCGCCTGAACTTCAATATGATCGCCGCGGACTGCCCCATTTGCAATATGGGAAGAATCTACCGCTTGTGCTCGCAGCGTGCGAGAATTGACAACGCCGCTGCCTAGATGCTCAGAGAGAACAGATTCGTTTCGCAAATGAGAAGAATGAATCGATTCTGAAGCAATTTTCAATCCGGTTATAGCGCCGTTCGCAATTTTTTCGTTATCTACGCTATTCGGCTGTAGCATTGCCGTTTGGATCGCTTCATCTTGTATATGCTCGGCACCAACTGATTTCAGTGCAAGCTTTTTGCTATGAACAGCACGATTTTGCAGTTTCTCTGACCCTATCGACTCATCCACGATATGTTCCGTACGGATCGAAGACTGCTGGATATGAGAAGAAGCAACTGATTTCTCTTGCAAATGTTGAGCTGCGACAGCACCCTCTTGAATATGATCTGCATGAACAGATTGAGATAAAAGCTGCCTAGACCCGATAGCTCCTTCAGCAACATGCTCAGCGCATACTGCTTCTGGCACGATATGCATGGCATTAACAGCGCCTCTGCCAAGCTGCTCCGAACCAACGCTGTGCTGGCTCAGCTTATCACTCGTTACAGCTCCATCCTCAATCAAAGCGGAATGAATCGCTTGGGGCTGAATATGGGCGCTTGCTACAGCTCCTACAGATAAGCTGTCGCTTCCTACAGAACCAGGCCGCAGCTTATCACTCGTAATCACGTAATCAGCCAAGTGCTCCGTCTGGATGAGACCACGCTGCAAATGCTCACTTTGAACAGAGGCTTCTGCTAAATGATGATGATTGATTTCACCTTCGCCTATATGCTGAGTACGGATCGCAAAGTCTGCAATGTGGCGAGATTCAACTACACTATTGCCGATAACCTCAGACTGAATGGCCTGATTCATCAAGTGCGAGCTGCTGATCGTGCGTTTGCCGATTTTTTCTCCATTTACACTACCATCAGCTAGCTTTTCTGCAATAATACTGTTATCTTGCAGCATATAGGAGCTTATCGCATAAGGCTCTATGTGTTCGCTGCGAATCGACTTCGGTGCAATTTTGTCACTTGTAATCGCATGCTCACTCAATTTCTCTGTTGTAACTACTTCATCTTGCAGATGCTCGCTTTGAATAATGCCTTCACCAAGATGTCTAGAAACAATAGACATTGGCTGCAAATGCTCGCTTGTAATCTCTAGTGCACCAATGTGCTCGCCTTCGACAGCACCTTTACTAATATGATGGGTCTCGATTGTGCTCTCTTCGATATGGGCTCCACTAACCACCTTCTCAGCAAGCTTGCTCCTACTTACAGCTCCATCAGCAAGCTTTGTACCATCTATCGCACCATCCTTGATCATATCTGAACGAATCGAATTGGATTGAATATGAGACTCTTCGATAATTTGCTCATGCAGATGGTGCGGAAGTACAACGCCCTCGGTTAAATGTTCCGATGTCACAATGCCTGCCTTCAAATGGCGTGCATCAATGAGTTCCGATTGCAGATGAATCGAGCCAATCGCTGAACCTTGAATATGCTCCGCATGTACAGCTCCCAAAGCAATATGCTGACGTGCAACACTACCTGGCTCCAACTGATCGGTTCCTACTGCCTGAGGGGTTAAATGAATACGATGAATAGACTGCTCTTCAATAGCTTCTGCTTTGATAGACTTCGGAGCATGATGTCTGGCTTCAATTTGTCCGGCTGCGATATGATGGTTCTGAATGGCGTCACGCTGAATCTGTGCGGTAGCAATAGCATCGGATTGGATATGTTCGGTAGCTATGGACTCTGCTTGAACATGTTCACTTCCAATAGCATGCTCTGCTACATGTCTGCTCGCAATTGCCTGATCTGCAACATGTTCCGTCTTTACGGCTTCTTGCTGAATGTGAATGGACTGAATTGCCTCTTCAACGATATGCCCACTCGTAATCCCTTGCGGTTTCAGCTTGCTTCCAGCAATGCTTTGGTCAGGCCATTGCTCTCCACTTAAAATATCAGATGCAAGATGCGATGTATTAATACTGCCCTTTTTAATGTGATAGCCTTGAATGGCATCCACTCTGACATGCTTGCCGGAAATCGTTTCTAATGCGATGTGCTTGCTGAGCACCGCATTGGCACTAATCTTATCCGAAGTAATGCTGTTATCTTGTATAATATCTGCGGATACGGATTGCGACTGCAAATGCTGTTCGCCAATCAGTTGTTCTGTCAAATGGCTCTGCTGAATAGAGCCAGGTCCAATATGATGATCCTGCACCGCCTGATCTTTTAAATGCGTTGAAGAAATGCTGCCTTCACGAATATGGGACTCGCTAACGCTGTCGAGCTGCAATTGCGCAGCACCTACACTGCCTTCCGCTAATTGCTGCTCAGTAACTGCCTGCAATTGAATATGAGCGCTACTCACACTGTTAAGCTGCAAATGCCCGCTGCTAATGGATTCATCCGCAATATGTGGAGAACGAACACTGCCAATCGCCAATTGTTTCGAGAGAATACTTTGTGGAGCAATCTTCTCCGTCGTTATCGCTTCTGAAGCAATATTATGCTCCGCTACAGCTTCTGCTTGCAAATGCTCTGTAGAGATAATGCCTTCAGCCAAGTGACAGGATTGAATAGCATGATTGCTTATAATGTCACCCGTAACTGCACCATCAATAAGATGAGCCGTTTCAATACTGTCTGCGGCAATTTTATCTCCCGTCACACTTTGCTGGGCGATCTTGCTTGCCGTTACCGCCATGTCGCTAATTTTATCTGTAGAGACACTTTCCGGCGATAACTTGAGCGAAGTGACGACGTAGTCTGCTAAATGATGAGAGAATACAACACCAGGACCAATATGACGATCGCGGATGACTTGAGTCATCAACTTCTCGCTCGAAATACTTTCATTTCTTAACATGCCAGTATCAATGGTTTGGGCACGAATATGACTAGAATGGATAGCGTCAGGTGCAATGTGTGTATCGAGGATGGAACCGGATGCGATTGCTTGTGAGGTGACAGAGCTCTGCTGCAAGTGGCGTGATTGTACACTGTCGTCGGCTAACTTGGCGGATGTTACGCTCCAATCTGCAAGCTTGTTGCGAGTGACAACGGCATCGGTTAAATGTTCGGATACGATAGCGCTGGTCGCAATTTGGGGAGTATGAATAGCACTGTCTTGAATATGTTCGGTAGCTACGGCACGCTTATCCATATGATGCGATTGTACCGCTTCAGGAGCAAGAATGTAGGATGTAACTGCGCCATCACTCAAATGACGTTCATCGATGGACTCATTTTTAATATGCTCACGCCGTATACTATCATGGCTTATATGTTGGCTTTCTACTGCAGCAGGTGCAATATGTGAACCTTCTATCGATTGTCTCGCAATATGACGAGATTGAATGGCCTCTTCCGCGATTTTGGACGGGACGATACTTTGATCGGCTATTTTGGATGATGTAATTGCTTGTTCTACAAGCTTGATCGTCGTAACCGCTTGATCGGCTAATTTGCCGGAAGTAATCGCATGGTCTGACAAGTTCCAACTTTGAATTTCACCTTGGCCGATATGTTCTTGGCGAATCGCATACTCTTGCAGGTGTTGAGATTGGATCGCACCAACTGAGATATGCTGTCCTTGCACGGCGTTTTTTTGGATATTTTGCGCACTGACTGCCCCTGCAGCCAAATGCTCCGTTAGCACTTGCTCTTCCGCAATATGACGGCTTTCTACCGTATGATCGGCAATCGCACTGCCGGACACACTGTTATTCGATAAATGTTCCTTGCTAATACTCCCTAGCGCAAGCTTCTCCGCGGTTACTGCACCATTTCTTAACTTAGATGTCGTAACGGCTTCTTCCCCAAGCTTGGAAGTATCCACGCTCTCGTTAGCAAGATTCTCGGTATGAATCGAGCCGCTTCGAATTTTATCTGCGGTGATGGAATGATCTTGAATCAATTCATTTGAAATAATGAGCGCCCGCAAATGTTTCGTATCGATTGAACCTTCTGCAATCTTAGAGGAATCAATCGTTTTATCTGCTAATTTCTCAGATGTTATGCTGCCGTCACGGATCTTCTCACCTGTAATCGAACGATCCCGAATTTTTCCGCCAGATATAGCATTGCGAATCAGATGTTCACCTGCGATCGATTCTAGTGCAAGCTTTGATCCCGTCACTGCACCATCTGCTATTTTGATCGCATTTATCGCATAATCGCGAATTGTATCCGTGTCAACGCTCTCGCGTTTCAGCTTGCTGCCATCGATGGCGTGAGGCGCTATTTTCTCCGTGGTTACCGCTTCAGCTGCGATGTCATCTGTGTATATAAATGCTTTAGACCGTTGAGATCCCCGCTTCTCCGCAATCCACTGCTCTTTATTCGCAGTTTGCCGTTCCTCTTGCATAGAAGTGGTCGATTGCTGCTTATCCTCTTGTGCGGATGTCGCCTTTTTACGTGTTCCTTTGTCATCCGACTCTACTTCCTGAGCAGGCGACGAAGCCGATGCAGATTGGTGCTTCTCTGCTCCAGAAATTACGTCTGCCGAATCATCTTCCTGAGCAGCCTGCTCTGATTCTCTGCGTCTTGAACGTTCTTGATATCGATCCTGCGAGCGCTTCTGGGATCGAGTTTGTTCTGAGCGGCTGGAAGCTGGGGGAGATGCTTCTTCCTCTTCCGATGCCTCTCGTCTTCCTCTCCGTTCATTACGATCAGGACGTTCATGACGCTCTCTCCGATCCCCAACTCTCCCTGCTTCCCGAGATGGAACTTCCGATTCATGTTCTCCTGCTTCAAACTCATGCTCATCAGCTAATTGAGCTCTCCTCCCATGCTCAGGCTGCTCAGCTGTGTCTTGAAGGGATGCAGCAGAATCCGTCTCCGTCCCTTCTAATTCACCTTCCTCAAAAACATGCTCACTTCCTTCAGCATAATCCTCCAATTCAAATATATCCGATGAATGGCGACCTGACTTTACAACGAAACCGTCTTCCTGATCTTCCATCAAATCGATCTCATCCAACTCTGAAGACATATGTGGCAATTCGGCCAAAGCGTTGAGCTTTGCCTGCTTATGTCTCGTGTCATGCCCTTTTTTCTTCATCATCTTATCCAACATACCAAGCTCCGATGTATGTGGATTATCAACGTAATAGAGTGGTTTCTTTGGCTTCTGGGCAGTAGGTTGAAGAGGTCGTGTTATTTTCTTCTTCTTCATGAGTTCTCTCCTTTCTTGCGGGCTGCAGTCTAAGCCTAGGGTATCATATGCGGGCTGGTGTACCGCTGTCACTTGCTCGAACCTCATTCATCCACCGATCTGCTGTATGCTCCCATGTAAAAAATTGTTCAACACGCCGCACACCTGCACGCCCTAGTCGTTCTCGAAGCTCAGCGTTCTCCAATAATCGAGTAATAGCACTGCCTAATTGCAACTTTAACTGGGTAGGCGATACTAAAATTCCTGTCTCTTCATTTAGAATTACCTCTTGAATTCCGCCCGCCCGTGAAGCAACAATGGGTACGCCTGTTGCCATCGCTTCCACATTTACGAGACCAAATGCTTCCTTATCGACAGAGGGTACAACGACAACATCAGCCATCGCATACCACTTCGGAACATCTTCATGCTGTACATAAGGGATAAACCGAACATGATTAGGATAACGACTCCCCCACTGCTCTAGCTTGCGCACATATTTCGTCTTGCGGGTTGAGCCATAGAAAGCGCTGCCTACTACAACAAACATCGTATTTGGATGCTTCTCTACTAATTGTGGAATAGCTTGTAAAAAATAATGAACCCCTTTTAATGGAATAAGACGGCCAACGTACATGACCACTTGCTTATGCTCCCAGCCGTTTAATCGCTTGCCTTCGACATGTGCTGCAGCCCCCTCTAAGCTCCAACGCGACTTGAACCGTTTTATATCAACGCCAAGCGGGTTGATAATCATTCGAGCAGCGCATGATGGAACCAATGCGGCTACTTGACGGTATAAATAGTGACTGTTGACCCAAATCCGCTCCACTTTCTGTAACATCCCTGCCAGCACATGTCTCGGTACATATTTCGACGAAATAAACGTCAGCGAATGCAGATTCAGCCATATTCGTGCATGAGGAAATGCACGCTGAAGCATGCGTACAAAACGAGGCCTATTTTCAATTTGAATAATATCCGGCTTATAAGAACGAAGTTGGCGTATCACTTGCTTTACATACGCTCGGCCGCCTGATGATGAAACTCGCACGCAAGGCACCTCTCCCACATAGCCATATGAACTTTGCCCCGGCCAACGCCTGCTATAGATAATCGCCTTCATCGAAGATTGAGATAAACTGACTACATGCTCAACGACTCGCTCAACTGAACTACTGGAACCTGATGGTATAGGGAAAGTACCCGGTGTAATGATCGCTACTCGTGGAATCCGCACAGCACACCTCCTTTCCTTAACAATGTTCATATCGCTCATCTGCACAAGCCCAAACAAACTTATTCCTGCATGCATACAATGGATTCGGAAAGCTTACATAACGATTATCCGAGTGAGGTGCATTGTCTATGTCCAACAGCTCCATGTATAAACGTATCGGTATATTGTTCAATGATCGTATGCTTCGCGGCGTTGCTGTTGGCAAGACAGGGCAAGAGAAGTTAGCATGGTATGAGGAAGCGGCCTCCCGGCATGAGGTTATCCCTGTCTACTTTCGCCTTGAAGACGTAGATATGCATTCTATGCAGGTAAAAGCCTATATGCGCCAAGGCAAGCATTATGTTTCTCGCAAAATTGCGCTGCCTCGTGTTATTCATAATCGTGCCATTTATACAAATCCCCGCTATGATCGAAAGATTCAATCTATCATTGATCGCGGCTACATCTTATACAATCAAGTGAATCGCTACGGAAAAATGACGATTCATGAAATACTTCGTAAAGACCCCTATCTCTATCCATTCCTCCCTGAGACTGAGATTGCTTCGGAAGAAACGATCCATACGCTTATGAAACGACATCATTCGCTCATTTTGAAACCGAACAATAGTAGTGTTGGGAAAGGCATTATGAAAATGGAACGCACCTCACGCGGCTGGCAGGCTACTTATCCGACTACCCCACGATTGGGTAAACAACGCTGGCAGCAGCAGCGCACGACAGGAGATGTTATCCCACAGGTTATTCTCAATCGGATTCGCAAAACGAAATCCACGTATCTCGTTCAACAAACTTTGCCTTTATCCAAATACGGCGGAAGACCATTCGATCTACGTGTCTCTGTACAGAAGTGTTCAGACCGCAACTGGAAAATAACTGGTGTCGTCGGCAAAGTCGCTCCTACCACTACTTTTGTAACGAACGTAGCCCAAGGAGGAGCCGTCGTCCCTTTCGAGCAGCTAGTCGGATCGTCACTTCCTGCCTTCACGGCAGACGTTCTATTCAATCGTGTATCCAACTTTTCGCTTCATATCGCTCATGTGCTTGCCGATACGCTTCCGAACGTCGCTGATTTGGGACTCGATATTGGTATATCCCCTGATGGTTGTCCGCTGTTTATTGAGTGCAATGGCCGTGATCAGCGCTATAGCTTTAAAGAAGCCAAGCTGATTCAATTATGGAAAAATACGTATGAGAACCCTATTGCATATGGAGCCAGCCTGCTCCAATCGTCCTCTTCTTCTTCCTAAATGATCGACTGATTCAGCTCCTCAACTTAGGAATGCCAGATCCGTTATTGAAAAATAAAGCGTTCTATGTCAAGATAGTCGAAAGGAAGCGACAGTTTCCATGATGACTACGGACGCCTATTGAGGCGCCCAACAATATAGGTGATAACAAATGATGATGAAGCGATTGTTGCGTCTGCTAACGGAGCTGTCATCCCGCAAATGGGTGTCACAAGCAGCAGGGTCGTTTGCCAACTCTCAAGCTAGCCGCCGTCTTATTCCGAGATTCGCCAAGTCGTACGGAATTAACGTGGAAGAAGCAGAGAAAGCTATGCACGAGTATGCGACGTTGAATGATTTTTTCACAAGAAAGCTAAAGCCAGGCATGCGCCCGCTCGTACAGGAGACCGACAGATTGCTGAGTCCTGTTGACGCGCTTATTACCGGAATGGGCACGATCAAAGAAGGTGTTATTCTTAATGTCAAGGGACAAGACTACACCTTGGAGGAACTACTGCATCAGTCTCCTCATGCACAGAAGTACAAGAACGGATATTTCTTCGTTCTTTACTTGAGCCCTACCGATTACCATCGGATCCATGCCCCTGTAACAGGCACAACTGTCGAAAGTGAGCATGTACCAGGTAAAGTTTATCCTGTAAACGACTTTGGTCTGCGCCATATGCCGAGAGTACTTAGTCGCAATGAGCGTCTGATTACGTATATTCGCCATGAACAGGGCGAGGTATCTGTCGTTAAGGTCGGAGCATTAAATGTAAGCAGCATTCGTTATACGAACGATGCCGTGCTTCCTGCTTATGAGCGTGGACAAGATATGGCATATTTTGAATTCGGTTCTACGATCGTTCTGCTTACAGAGAACGGCACCTTCTCGCCTAGTGCTGATTTAGAGCTTGGTTCACGCGTAAGGATGGGGGAATCACTAGGTACCCTTCATACCAAGTCAGCGAAACGACCGCTAAACTAATTAGCCATCTGTCAGAACGAAACAAGCAAAAAAGCATCCCGCAATACGATACAAATCGTACATGGGATGCTTTTTTGCTTGCCTATTCAGGTTCAGAATCTGTATATTCGTTACCCTTTTGTTCTTCCCCAACAATGAAACTCCAAGTCGCGAACGCGGTTCAACAAATCTTCGAGCTGCTGAGCTTGTGCGGGGCTTGCAGAGTTTGCTGAGCTTGGCACAGGAGCACTAATATTCGCAGGATGCGCCGACTGATTCAATTTACGCTTCAATTCTTTATTTTCTTTCTCAAGATCCGCAATTACATGTTCAAATGCTTGATAATCTTTAATAATTTGGTCCAAAAATAGATTGACCTCATCTGAGTCGTAACCGCGCATGCGAGAAGAAAATTCTTTGCCATGAACTTCGATTGCGGTTAACAGAATGCCATACTCTTTTAAATTGGTTTGATTGGACAAATTAATCCCCTCTTTAACTATAAAGTTATGTACGCTTATTTTATCATAGAAAGAGGCTGTATTTCATTCCTCATACCAGCAGCTGCTTCCACAGTGCCTTAATATGTACGCACAATCGTGTAAAAAGTATCACCGGCTTCGCTATCTTATTTCAGAAGGACTTCTTCCCGTATATTGCTTGAACTGCCTACTAAAGAAGAAGATATCTCGATAGCCCAAGGCGTCAGCTACCTCCGTCACATTCATGCCTGCATGATGAAGCAAATGCTCAGCCCGCTCAATACGTGAACGAATAATATAATTTTGCACAGACACACCAATGAGCTCTTTAAATTTCACAGAGAAGTAACGCGGTGACAGCTGTGCCCGCTTGGCTAAATCTTCGATCCGATGAGAAAGTCCTGGATTTTGCCGAATATAGTTAGCAACCTCGTGAACAGACGTCGTTAACTGCTGGCTCAATTTACGCTCTTGTGGTTCTTCACACTCTTCCCGCAGCAGATATATCATAAGCTGCTTCAATACAAGCTGTGTTTCCACCTCAGCTCCAAAGGGCTGCGTCACATGCAATCGAACGAATCGTGCCAGCAAATGTTCAAAGTCTACCGTCTCCGTTAGCTGTCGATATGGCTTCGGTATCTCCGTGACACCAGCATCAATATTAAAATGAATGTAGGTAAGCGTTAATGGCTTCTGCGGATGATGTGTTGCACTCGTATGATCGCCAGGTCTGAATAAGAAGCAGCTTCCCTTACTCACTTCATAAGGTTGATCATTGAGCACGACTTGTCCTTCTCCACTCCAAACATAGAATAAGTCGAAGTTTTCCAGCGGCTTCTCCCGCTTTAGCCATTTCCAATTCGGCTCACAAGTAATTTTAGCAATTCCTGGCTTAAGTACATAAGAAGTCGCTGATGCGTGCAGCAATCTGTATACTCCCCTTTCCGTGCTTATACGAATTCTATTTCATTTATATAAGCATAAGCTTTTTTCCTGCTCATTTCGATAATTAATTACATGTTTTCCTCATTGCTTTTGTACAAGTTCTTCTTTTTCGAAATAACGCCAAATAAATATCCACCCTTTTCCAACGCAACGATGACGATCTCTCCTACGAGTGCTATAATAAAGGCATTGTGTAACCGATTATTATGGACGCTGGAAGGATGAAGATGATGAACCCACTAGCTCAACAATTGAATGAATCTATTCGTCAAGAAAATGAACACGTGTACAGCATGTTATCCCGCCTTGGACAGCTCATTTATTTCCCTAAAGAGGGAATTTTGAACCAGTCGGCTGAAGCCTCTGCTAAAGCGAAAAAATTCAATGCTACAATCGGTATTGCAACAGAAGGCAAAGGACCTATGCATCTAAAAGTCATCCAAGATCAATTATCCGCCTTTGAACCAAAAGATCTTTATCCGTATGCCCCTCCTGCTGGAAAGCCTGAGCTGCGCAGCATTTGGAAGGAAAAGATTTTTAAAGAAACACCTTCTTTGGAAGGGAAGCTTATTAGTAATCCTATCGTAACAAATGCGTTGACGCATGGCTTAAGCATCGTTGCAGACTTATTTGCAGATGAAGATGATATCGTCGTTATGCCTGATAAGAACTGGGAGAACTATGAGCTGACTTTCAATATTCGTCGTGGTGCACAAATCGCTTACTACCCTTTATATAATGACGAAATGAAATTCAATAGTGAAGGTCTTCGTCAGGTGCTTCAAGCTCATAGCAGCAAAGGAAAAGCAATTATTTTGCTTAACTTCCCGAACAATCCGACAGGATATACACCTGGAGCAGAAGAAGCGCAAGCAATTGTTTCTGTTATTAAAGAAGCAGCAGAGAACGGAATGAAGCTTGTCGTCGTTTCAGACGATGCTTACTATGGCTTGTTCTTTGAAGATTCCGTGCAAGAATCTCTATTCGGGGCATTCGCATCTCTGCATCCAAATGTGCTTGCCGTGAAGGTAGATGGCGCAACGAAAGAAGAATATGTATGGGGCTTCCGTGTCGGGTTCATCACCTATGCATCCACTTCTGAGAAACTGCTTGCCGCCTTGGAGCAGAAGACGATGGGCATTATTCGTTCGACCATTTCGAGCGGCCCTCATCCTTCTCAAACCTTCGTGCTTAAGGCGCTACAGTCACCTGCCTATGCAGAACAGAAGATAGAAAAGTTCAACATCATGAAAGCTCGTGCGAATGTCGTCAAATCATTGCTTGATAGCGGGAAATATGAAGGAGCTTGGACCTATTATCCTTTCAACTCCGGCTACTTTATGTGCTTGCGTCTAAGCAAGGTGTCTGCTGAAGATTTACGTGTCCATTTGCTGGAGCAGTATGGCATCGGTACGATCGCTTTAGGTGAGACGGATTTGCGCGTTGCGTTCTCTTGTATTGAAGAAGAGCATCTGCCTGAGCTGTTTGATACGATCTATCAAGGCGTGCTAGATCTGACCTCATCGAAAGTGAGCAAATAATATCGATATGAACACCTATGAGCAGACATTGGGCAGCGTCACTGGAAATTGATTCATGAACATCTAAGCGGGATGCCTAAAAAATCCTGATTAGGTCTTTCCTGTCATTCTCGATACATGGATGTAATCGAAAAATAAATATTCCATACAAAAAGCCGGGGCACAAGCTACTACCGATAGTCGGTAAAGAAGCTTGTACATCCGGCTTTTTTCTATTAGTCGTCATCATCTTCATCCTGCAGCTTGGAGCGTCCACGAGACCAACGGGTGGATGCTACAATCACAGCCGCAAGCCCTACCGCTGCCAGTCTATACATGATGGAAGTAGCGCCTACGATAACAGGCACAAGCAGAATAAGCGCAGATAGGAAATGAAAAGCAGTACTATAGGTTAAAGCTGCATCTTTCTTCGCCTTAGGTGACAATGGATATAGTTGATACCAAACATCATGCTTGTGAAGTTGGAACAGGGTCCGGTTTTGCGCGCCGATGGCTACAAGGAATAGCAGCAACAGCAATCCGTTCCAAGGTGTATCTTTCGCAAATGTGATAAGCAGCGTCCCAATTATCGTTAAACGCATCCATATCCCCAACCATTCACTGCGTATAATCGTCTTGGCCAACATATAGTGGTACGCATAGGGTTGACGGAACGAATAACGATTCCCAAGCCAGCTCAGCCAAGGTCGTGCATATCTTCGCTCGTCCATGGCAGGCAAATCTACAAAGCTGCTTAAAAATTGCTGAATTCGCTGTTGATGAACACGTTCGGCCTCCATATGGGCATCCCAAGCAAAAGTTAAAACAGGAACATGACGGAGTGCTAGCAAATAAACAATGCCAATCACACCCGAGAACAGCCCTGCGGCGGGGATCGGAAACCATAACCAAGCCCAGATAAATAGGACACATACAATTTTGCGTGACCAGTCAAGCCAAAACAGAGAATCTTTATCTGTCACATGACGCTCTACCCATACGCCATAGGCTACGACCAGCTTCAATATGAACAGCACGATAAGCATCAACAAATAAGGCTTAGGTGACACATCCACCCGCTGATATAACGGCCAAATGACTGTCCATACAGCTGCCGTCAGCAGCAAACGTGGAATAAGGCTGTATCGGACGCTTCGTCTTAAGTACGGCTGCATGTTATGTGCAATACGCAGGAAAAATACACGATCTGCTTCTACGATAAAGGTTCGATACGTCATTTGAACAAGCGTAGACACTAAAATAACTAACGCCAATAGGCGAACAGGAAAATCTGCTGGCACACGCTCCAAATAAGATGCATATAAGGCTGTTCCTACAACAAATAAAAAAGCGACCATAAATCCAAAACCGCTTCGTATTACATACCCTATGTAAGGAATAATGGACAGCCAATAAGATGAGACTCGATCCGCCCATAACTTTTCTGGATATATCCACTTTCGCACCTCAGCTTGCTCGTATGAGCTTCGAGAGCCATCCGCTGAACGCTCCACACTATCTCTCATCAGGAACCTCCGACGATACGCTAACATCCTCGACCCAAGCATAGAACGCATCCTCTAGACGAGCTTGCTCTGACATCGCTCCCCCTCGAGTCTCAAGACCCAATTTCAATTGCCGCGATGTACCGTCAATAAGTACCTTGCCATGATGAAGCAGGACGAAGCGATCGCAATATTGCTCAATGGTAGAAAGGATATGCGAGCTAACAAGCAAAGAAGCCCCTTCTTCCTTTAATCGTTTCATATATTGAAGCAGCGAGCGAATACCGAGCGGATCCAACCCAAGAAAAGGCTCATCAATAATGTAAAGGGGAGGACGTGCGATAAATGCACACATCAGCATCGTCTTCTGCTTCATTCCCTTAGATAAATGCTGCGCAGCCTTATGTAAATGAGCTTCCATATGGAACAGCTTCGCAAGCTCATCCACTCGCTCTTCAAATTGTTGTTCACTTACGCCATATGCAGTTGCAGACCATACCAAATGCTCATACACGGTTAACGCATCGTACATGAGCGGTGATTCCGGCACATATGCCATCGATGAACGATATGCCTCTGCTCCATTGCTAAGCTGCTTTCCATTGACTAGCACCTGTCCCTGCTGCGGATCAAGCAAGCCTAATATATGTTTCATCGTCGTACTTTTCCCTGCTCCGTTCAAGCCGATCAAGCCAACCATTTCACCAGGTTTCACAGCGAACGATACTTGATGCAATACAGGTCTACCAATGCTGTATCCACCAGTTAATTGACTCACTTCTAATAAAGGATTCATCTTCCATTCACCTCTCTATTCCATTATATCGAATCTGCCAGTTAGAAGCGAATAAACAGAGCACGCCCAATCAGCTTATTATATAAGCCGCTGGACGCGCTCAATATCGTGCTATTATTTTGCTTTTATTACCCTTCTATTTTTTCTTCTTTTTCTCTTCTGCACCTTTACGCTTCGCCTCTTCAAGGGCCTTCTGAAGCTCCGGAATCAGTTCATTAAAAGCTTGCTCGGCAGATTTTTTACCGTCTTTCACAGCATTTAAAGCAGCCCCCAATTTCGTATTCAGAGAAGATATAAACTCCTTAGAGACATTATTTTTATACAGCACTTCATCTAACGAGTAGCTGTTCTTCGCTGGACGCAGAATCGTAAAAGCCTCCATACTTTTCCCATCTATAGGCTGCTGATATTTTACGCGCGACGTCATCCTCCAGCTGGTACGTCCATGAATGCGAGCCATCTCCTGACCTGTGCTAAACTTGACTAATTCCCATGCTGCGCGCTTATTTGCTGAATCATTTGAGATGACAAAAATTTCAGCAATCCTTACCCTGGAAGATTCATCAGGGTTAGCGGGATCCACAGGTACAGAGACCATATTCCACTCAAATGGCTTTGTTTTATTTCCATCATATCCGCCCTGCATGGCATACTTGATTTCTTCAATCATCCAATAGTAATTGATAGACATTGCCGCCTTACCGGCTGCAAATCCCTGACCGTAGCTCATATGATTGTTCGCATCTTGAACATTGATCTTTTTATTTTTCATTAATAATGCGTATTTCTCAAACAACGTCTTCCAAGCTTCACTATCCATAACAACTTTCTCTGCTTTCTGGTCGACAATTTGAAGATTAGACATACTTCCAAGATGAAGTACGTATTCCGCTGGAAGCATATATTCGGTGTGAAGGCCATAAACACGATCTTTATCATCATTGGACTTACTTTTGAATCGGTGGGCTAAATCCATCACTTGCTGGACAGACATCTTGTGTGTTGGAACCTCTACACCTTGCTGTTTAAATAAATCAACATTATAAAATAAGGCATCCGAACTAATCGTTCCAGATAATCCATATATAGCGTTCCCACCTTTTTCACGCAGAAAATCCATTACACCTGGCGCGAAGTCATCCACCGGGTACTTCTCCTCTTGTATAATCGTATCGAGTTTATATAACGTGCCCGAAGCTGATAAATGCTCATATTGTGACTGATGCAGGATCGCAACATCTATGTTTTTGCTTTTAATAAATTCGACCAGTTTCTTATCTCTGTCATCCCCTGGTTTTACGAAGGATTCGAATTCTGTACTCTCGATAACTTCAAACTCTACTTCTGGAAATTTAACATTAAACGTATTACCATACTCACTCATAAATATCTCTGCATTATGAAACATAACCTTCAATGTCGCTGCGCCCTCTTTAGGGAGTTCCGGCAGTTCACTTTGAGCTCCCCCTGTACATGAAGCTAACAGCGAGATAACAAGACTCAGTCCCATAACCAACTTCCATGGACGTGCCCATTTGTACATCATGATTCTCCTCTCGATTATTATCTATTGATATAAGCGTAAAAGAAATGATGAGCGTAAATGTAACTAACAAGCTTTGAGATCAACTCATAGGTGGGGTAGGTAAATAAATGACTGAGGAATAAGAGGTAAAGCCAAACGTTGGATCATATATATGTACCTAACATCATGTTTATCAATGAATATAATCTACCTTTTCCATATTCCTTGAATGAGGGCAAATAATAAACAAAGCACATCCTGCCTACTTACCTACGTAAGCTGCTGGACGTGCTCTGCTAACAAGATTATATATGACTATTATTTTTTCTTCTTTTTCTCTTCTGCTCCCTTACGCTTCGCCTCTTCAAGGGCCTTCTGAAGCTCGGGAATCAGCTCGTTATAAGCTTGATCAGCAGATTTCTTGCCACTTTTCACACTTGTAAGTGCCTCTTCCAATTTCGTAGTTAATGTCTGGTGGAATTCATAAGATATATTATTTTTTGCTAGCACACTCTGTATGGAATAATTATTTTTTGCAGGGCGCAGCATCGTGAAGGCTTCCATGCTTTTTCCTTCTACTTCTTTTTGAACGTTTTTACGTGCCGTCAATTTTCTCGTAGAGCGACCGTTAATTTTGGCCATCTCAGGACCAGTTGTGAACTTGACAAACTCCCAAGCCGCACGCTTGTCCACCGCACTGCTCGTAACCGAATATATTTCACCCAAGCTAACACTAGAAGACTCGTCCGGATTAGCTGGATCAACAGGCACTGTAACCATATTCCACTCAAATGGCTTACTCTCCTTGCCGTCTGGACCTTGACGATGAGATGCATACTTCATTTCATCAAACATCCATGTATAATTGAGAACCATAGCCGCCTTTCCAGCCGGGAAGCCACTTCCATAAGATCCGCCTTGATTGTTCCTATCATTTATATTTATTTTATTATCCTTCACTAACTCAGCATAACTTGTAAATAGACTTCTCCAACCTTCACTGTTCATAAGCACTTTTTCTGCTTTTTGATCAATGACTTGAAGATTTGACATTTCTCCAAGCGATAACATATGGCTACCGACAGAATGATACTCCGTATGGATTCCATAGATACGGTCTTTTTCATCTGACCCACCCGGGAATCGCTGTGCTAAGTCAAGCACTTGCTGCGCCGACATTTTATGTGTAGGAACCTCTATACCATGTTTCTTAAATAAGTCCACGTTATAAAATAAAGCCATTGAACTTATCCCGCTAGGCAGCCCGTATATCGCGTTGCCGCCTTTTTCACGGAGTAAGTCAACAATGCCAGGATGGAAATCATCCATCGGATACTTTTCCTCTTGAATGAGCGTATCCAGCTTATACAGAATTCCTGCCTTTGCCAGCTTCTCGTATTCCATTTGATGAGTCATAACGACGTCTATTTTTTTCTTTTTAATAAATTCAGTAAGCTTTTTCTCGTATTCTCCTTCTCCATTTTCTGGTTTGAAAGATTCATATAATTCTTTAGGTTCGACTATTTGAAACTCAATCTCGGGATATTTCACATTAAATGTATTTCCCAACTCAGTCATGAACTGGTCTGCACTCCAGTGCATGACCGTAATTTTCCCAGCTCCATTTTCAGGCAGGGCAGGAAGTTCACTTTTACTCCCCCCTGTACATGCAGCCAATAATGAGACTACGAGACTTAACACAACTACTAATTTCCATGGACGAGTCCAACTCGACATGTTCATTCCCCTCTCTATTAAGGCAATTATTATAGCTATACTGCGTCTACGGAGTCTATGAAGGTGAGCATCTTGGTGAGTACAAATGACACAGCCTTACTATCACATGAAACGGAAACTATCATTTCATATAGAATGGTGTGTATCTGGGATGTGTATCTGGATGGATGACTGAGATTAGCGTAGGTAAAATGCTAGATGTAAGAGGAAGATCGTTAAGCAAAGTATCTGAGTTGCTTCGAAAACATATATGTTCCTAGCAACATGCTCTACTTAAATTATATATCCATAATTTTCACATTTCAACTAACCTTGGCAGCAATGAAAAAACACACCCATCAAGCTTATCCGATAAGCTGCTGGGCGTGTTTCACTGACATGCTCCAATATTCTTCTATTTTTTCTCTGCTTTTTCCTTGGCGCCTTTTTGCTTCGCTTCTTCAAGCGCCTTTTGAAGCTCTGGCAACAAGTCTGAATAAGCTTGCTCCGCTGATTTCTTGCCATCTTTCACTGCCATTAATGCTTCATTTAATTTCATCGTCAACGTTGAGTGGAATTCCATCGATACGTCGTTTTTATTTAAGGTTTTGTGTAAATAATAGCTATTTTTCGCAGGGCGCAGCATCGTGAAGGCTTCCATACTTTTGCCGTTGATTTCTTTTTGATATTTCGTGCGAGCTGTTAATTTTCTAGTCGAACGGCCATTGATACGAGCCATCTCTGGTCCTGTACTGAACTTAATAAATTCCCAAGCAGCACGCTTATTGGGTGAATCATTCGTAACCGCAAAAATTTCTGAAAGCTCTACTAAAGAAGACTCGTCCGGACTAGCTGGATCAACGGGTACCGTGACCATTCCCCATTCAAATGCTTTTCCTGGCTTCCCATCTGGACCGTAGCGCTGCGTTGCATACTTCATTTCTTCAATCGTCCACTGTTGACCAATACCTAGAGCAGACTTACCTCCAGCAAAACCGGGATCATAGGCTCCGTTAGCATTCTGGTCATTCACATTGATTTTCCCGCTCTTTACAAGCTCTGCGTAATCGAGAAATAGTGCTTTCCAAGCCTCACTATCCATCACTACTTTTTCTGCTTTTTGATCAATAATTTGCATATTTGAAGCTTCCCCAAGAAAGAGAAAATAGTCAGTGATACTTCGGTATCCTGTATGAATGCCATAAATACGATCCTTTTCGTCTTTGGATTTGCTATCAAATCTCTTCGCTAAATCCATCACTTGCTTCACAGACATTTTATTCGTTGGTAACTCAACTGCATGTTTTTTAAATAAATCAGCATTATAAAATAAGACCTGACTGTTAAACGCAGTAGGCAATCCGTACAGTGCATTGCCACCTTTCTCACGAATCAATTCGATCACACCAGGAGCGAAATCATCGATTGAATACTTTTCATCTTGAATGATCGTATCCAGCTTATATAATGCCCCTGCTGAAGCAAGTTCCTCATAGCTGCCTTGATTCAACATCGCAACATCTACTTTTTTATTTTTAATAAACTCTATAAGTTTCTTATTACCATCATCTTCAGGCTTTAGTGATTGGAAATACTCTTGCATCTCAACGACTTCAAGTTCGATCTCAGGAAACTTTACACTGAATGTGTTGCCAAATTCGCTCATAAACTGCTCTTCACCATAATGCATAATCGTAATTTTCCCGGCTCCATTCTCAGGCAGCTCCGGCAATTCGCTCTTACTTCCCCCTGTACACGCAGCTAACAATGAAACAACTAGACTTAACACAACAACCAACTTCCATGGACGAGTCCAACTAGACATGATCATTCCCCTCTCTTTAACTATTTCATATAGTAATACTGCGCCTATACATTTCTTTAGCTTGGGTAGATGTAAACGATCATGATGAGAAGTTGAGACGCAGCCTTTACTACCGATTAAAGCGCTTACGTATTGTGCCGTTTCAATTTGTGTTTGAAGAAATGTGATGGAAGAAATGAAAGTGAAGTGAATTTCGCTCTTGAGAGGTAAATTAAGTTTTAATTTACTACCTATGGATAAACATCCATATATGTTCTTGCTTAAAGTATAAAACCACATTTGCCATCATACAACTGAGGCTGTGTAACGATTTATTATAGAAATCAATGAATATAAAACGACCAGCAAGTCCTTATGGATTCACTGGTCGTCCCTGATTTCATTAATCTCGTTCATAAATTCTACACTGATACTATTTTTTTCTTTTCCTTAGCAGTGTAATGGTAACTATTCCATTTCCACATAAAAATAAAAGAGAAGTAACCAACATAAATATCCAAAAGTTAAGACTGCTACTGTTTTTATTCATGCTGTAATTAATAATTGTTATTGTCAAAAAAACTAAAAAGAAAATTACGTTTATTAATAGGATGTACAATCTACGTTTTTCCATCAGCTCGTGTCTCCCACTCTAACTAATTTGTGGTGTCCCTTTGATATATAACTTAAATCAACTTATCAACCGTACTAAAGATACAAAAAAGTAAGAAGAAGAAACCATAAGCTTCTTCTTCTTACTCTGTCACATTTTACAGCACAGATTATGGTATCTCATAAAAATTAATATGAACATAGTCACTCATCGCTGTTAATAACGGATGAGCTTGTCTTTCATTGGAGTGTCCTGCTAGCAAGAAATCTTTAGTATTAGTATCGTATCCCGAGATTATCATTAAGTGCGTAGGAGTTGTTATAAATCCCGCAATTCCCTTTGATAATACTACTACATCACCTTTGTAAATAGTACGACCATATACCGACGTATGATTGTCTCTATAATGAATCTTAGACATACTATGATCAACTGATTTAGGTCCCCAATATTTTGTGAATTGAACTACACTTATCCAAGGGCTTGGATCCGACAGTGTCCAGCTGTGATTAAGTTCAGCGGCACTTTTTGGGACTAAATATGTGGAGTTTTTCTTAGTTACATACCAGTCCCCTGCCATTTGCTTTCCTCCACCAACATGCATAGCTTGAGAAACGAAATTTGTGCAATCACTTCCCCAAGCAGTAAATGCCGGGAAATTTGTGCTGTACTTATTATAGTTATTATAAGCCCAATCCCCTGCAGCAGTTCCATTATAAGTAGATAAGGTCTCTGCTAAATCAGTTGTAATCAATAAATTGTTTTTACTTTTCTCTTGGTTGATATCAATAACAGACTCCTGTTTTGTCACTTGATTCAGTGAGTCCAAAAAATCAATTGACAGCTGATTACCCAAATTATAAGAATAGCGACCTAAATACTCTTCAAGTAATTGTTGATGAGCTCTATCTTCAACAGACTTAAATACACTCACAATTTTTTCTACAACTTCTATTCGATCTTCCTTTTTCAAAGATGTAGCTTTTACCAATAGCTCTGGATCTTTATATGCTTGGGATATAACATTAGCTACCTTCGTATCTTCCTCATAATAATAATTTAATGCCTCGATCATGTTTTTTTCTTCTATAACTGGATCTACGAGATAAACCTTTTCAGAATTTGTCTCTATTAATGATTTCTCCGTTTTTTCTTTAAAATACTGTTCGACGTACTTATTACTGTTATTGATAATTTCACTAGGAGAAGCAGATACAGGCACTGCAGATATTAAAAAAACCAAACAGCTAAAACCAGTGATTAACTTCTTTAATTTTATCATTCTCCTTACAGCTCCTTTTTAGACTATAAAAGTCTATTATTCTATATTTGAAAGCTGGCCAGCGATTCAAACAATCATTTTGTTAATACATTAAATGAATGTATAGATTAGGAAGGAAAATATACTACTTTATTGTGAGCGAATATAATGGATTGGAGGAGCATTAACGGAGATAAAACCACTCTTTAGTAAAAATAACAATTTATTTTAAAAAAATCCACGAAATTCAAGTTTGTATTTTCCACATTTTTTTTGCGTGGGTTCATATATATGTAAGTGATATTATTAAAGTTTGCTGTATTTTAAATCCTGTCTAGCACAATTATCTATAGTATTCAATTCAGTCATCGATTAGCTGATTGGCTCATAGCTTTCCTTAGTAGAAGCCAAAAATACCTTTAGGATTTTGGCTTCTACTTTTCAAACTATTCTACATTTTCTTCTTGAGCCGTCACACTTTTTTTCTTAGCTACATCCAACTGCTGCTGAAGCTTAATCTGCAATTCTTCGTATGCTTGTTCCGTTGTTTCCTTCCCTGAAGCAATATCTTTAAATGCGTTATCGAATTCCGTAAACAGATTTCGGAAAAATTCCTGAGGCACCTTATTTTTATTCAGCGTTTCAAATAAAAATGGTGAATGGCTCGAAGGTTTCAGCATCGTAAATGCCTCAACACTTTTTCCATCTATATCCTTCTGATATTTGGTTCGTGTCGTCAGCTTCCCTTCCGATTTTCCCGTAATCTTAGCCATTTCAATACCTGCGCTGAACTTGATAAATTCCCATGACGCACGTTTGTTAGGCGCATCCTTCATCATCGATAAAATACTAGCCAGTGAAATTATTTTTGATTCGTCTGGTCGAGATGGATCAACAGGGATCGTCACCATCCCCCATTCGAATGCTTTATGCTTTTTCCCGTTTTTATCACTTAAATATTGCATGGTTTTCATTTGTCCAATCGACCATGATTGTCCGATCATCATCGCTGCTTTTCCATTATAAAAGCCTGGCTGCATTTCATTGCTGGAGCGGTCAAAATAATTGATTTTTTTATCCTTTACCAGTTCAGCATAGTTGAAAAACAACGTCTTCCAAGCCTCGCTGTCCATTACTATTTTTTCGGCTTTTGGATCAACTAACATCAGATTAGCCATATCCGCGAAGCTGATCAGACCGTATCCAAGTTGATTATGTTCGACATCAAATCCATAGATACGATCTTTGTCGTTGTTCGATTTACTCTCGAACCTCGCTGCAAGCTCCAGTACTTCATTTACAGACATTTTATGGCGTGGAAGCTCAACCCCATACTCTTTAAACAGATCTACATTATAGAACAGGGCACTAGTACTAAAATGAGCTGCTAATCCATGCAAGGCATTGCCACCCTTCTCCCGCAGCAGGTCAATAACTCCAGGATGAAAATCATCAATCGGATACTCTTCATCCTCAATAAGCGAATCTATTTTATACAGTAATCCTTCTGAAGAAAATCTCTCATAATCAGGCTGATTCAAAATGACAACGTCTAACCGCTTGTCTTTCACAAATGCGAGCATCTTTTCATGGTAATCATCGTCTGGCCCCATCGTTTGATGCATCTCTCCCGTTGAGACCACTTCAAACTCAATATCGGGATACTTCACGTTGAAAGATGAACCATAGTCTTTCATAAATTGCTCTTCGTTCCAGTACAACACTCTAATGGTTCCTTCTCCACTCTCAGGCATAGGAGGAAGCTCACTCTTATTCCCCCCTGTACAAGCCGCTAACAGGCCAACTACAAGACTTATGATCATAACTTTTTTCCACTGGTGAAATCGACTGAACATGTTCATATTCCTCTCCCTATCTCTGCATTATTTGATTTTTATGCACGCCTGTTGATTAAACATCTATTAGAAAATCATACATGCCAAATCATCATCCACCTTCTCATCCTTACAGAAGTTTCACAACTCAATATTCGATAACCAATCGTCCCTAGCAGAAAAATAAGAAGTGAAGTGAAGCGTGCACAAGTATATAAAACAACAGCACGGCACACCGTTCCCTTTATTCCGTTAACGGTTGTCATAGAGGCTATTCAGCCCATTTTTACTTGTTCTGAGTTTTAAAGGACGCAAGAGAGCTTATTTGCCATATGAAGTAGTCTTTTTAGCCCTTACTGCTAAAATAAGCTCTATTACGACCGTTAAACTTTAATTATGGACGATTTTGTACAAATAACGTCAATAGCGTCCGTTAGAGGAAAGACTTCTTACTATTTCATCTCATGGTGCTGGTGCTACGACGATTCAGTCGATAATATGAGTTTCATAGAGTATACATTCGTACATCATTAGTTAATCATCAGCCGCAGTTTTCATGATGTTTCCAAACCATCTTATCTGTATAAACAAAACGAATGCTGCATTTTGTGACAGCATCCGTTGTTATTTATGTTCTATGGAGCTCTTGGTGTCGATCGATACGTGCCTTATTCCCACTTACTTCTTCTTTTTTGCTTGTTCTTCTTGTCCTTTTCGTCTAGCTTCATCCAGATGCTTCTGAAGCTCTGGAACTAGCTCGTCATAAGCTTGCTCTGCCGTCTTTTTCCCATCGACAACAGACTTAAACGCCTTATCAAAGGCCTTCTCTGCATTTACAAAAAAGGAAGACACGGATACGTTATTCTTTTGCATGGTCTCACGAACCGTTGGAGCATTGGACGGCTTCAACATCGTAAACGCCTCTACGCTCATTCCATATAGGTCCTTCTGATATTTCGAACGCGTCGTCAACTCTCCTGAAGATTTCCCTCTAATTTTGGCCATTTCGATACCAGCACTAAATTTGATAAATTCCCAGGCCGCACGCTTATTCGTCGAATCTTTCGTCATCGCAAAAATGTTGCTCATTTGAATCTCGGATGATTCATCTGGCATAGCTGGGTTAATAGGCACTGTCACCACCCCCCACTTGAACATCTTTTTATCTTTGTTATAATCCTGAGCAGCATTCATTTGCCTCATCATCCATGTATGTCCTATCGTCATTGCTGATCTTCCTTCTCCGAAGGATGGATCATAGTTGTTATAACCATTTGACGCAGCTATGCTCCACTTCTTGTCCTTGATAAGCTCCACAAATTGAATAAATAGTGATTCCCAGGCTTCACTGTCCATGACAATTTTCTCAGCTTTCTGATCCATCATCTGCAGCCCCGCCATGGACGCAAAAGTTTGCAGCATATGTCCGCTAGGCATAAACGTACTATTCATTCCATATATACGTTCACTATCTTTTTGAGATTTGCTTTCAAATCGCGCTGCAAGCTCCAACACCTCAGACACGGACATTTTATGCCGTGGCAGTTCTACACCATATTCTTCAAACAAATCTACATTGTAGAATAGAGCAGAAGATTGAAACGCAGTTGCTAGTCCATACAGCGTATTTCCACCTAACTGCCGCAGTTGTTCAATAACTCCTGGATGAAAGTCATCAATCGGGTAGTTCTCTTCTTTTACAAGCGAATCCAACGGATATAATATGCCCTGACCAGCTACCTGCTCATATTCTCTTTGACCTAGCAGCACCACATCTAGCTTTTTCTTTTTTATAAATTCAATTAACTTCTCCGTATAGTCATCATTAGGTTCTACAGAACCATAAAATTCACTCGCTGGCACAATTTCAAATTCGATATTCGGATACTTCACTTTAAATGGAACCGCATAGAAGCTCATAAATCGCTGTTCGCTATAGTACATCACTCGAATTTTACCTGAACCATCTTCTGGAAGATCCGGAAGCTCACTTTTAGCTCCTCCTGTACAAGCAGATAACATCGTCATAACGAGAATAAAAATAAGCAGCAGCTTCCCATGACGCCCAGCATCTATCTTTTTCAACGTCTGTTCTCTCCTTTTTATATCTACTAGAAGATAGAATTATCGAATTTTCCTCACACCGTAGTTACCACTTACTTTTTTGGCTTATCCTTTTCTTTCCCTTCTTTTATTCTAGCTTCATCCAAACGCTTCTGTAGCTCTGGAAGCAGATCCATATAAGCCTGTTCTGAGGATTTCTTCCCATCTACAACCGACTGAATAGCCTCATAAATAGACTGATCGATCTGTTCAATAAATGACTCCGATATGTTATGTTTACCAATTGTCTCTTCGAGAGAAGGAGAAAGAGAAGGCTTAAGCTTCGTAAATGCTCCCATATCTGCTCCCCATAGATTCTTTTGATATTTCGTACGAGTTGTTAATTTACTAGAAAAGCTGCCATGAACTTTAGCCATTTCTGGACCTGCGCTAAACTTGATAAACTCCCATGCCTCGCGCTTGTTGGCAGCATCTTTCATCATGGCAAAAATACCGCCAAATCTGACCATTTGAGATTCATCGGGCTTAGCTGGATCAATAGGAATAGAGACGATATTCCATTTAAATGTTTTTTTCTTGTTACTTTGATCGTTTAATTGAGCATTTCTAAGATTGTCCATCATCCATAGATCCGCTATAAGCATAGCCGACTTGCCCTCAAGGAATCCGTTGGCATGACCATCTTGTTTGTTTGGCGCAATAAAATTCGTCTTCTTCTCTTTCACTAGCTCAGCATATTGAATAAACAGTGTTTTCCATGCCTCACTGTCCATTACGATATTTTCTGCTTTCGGATCAACAAACTGTAAGCCGGCCATCGATGCAAAAGATCTTAGCATCCTACCAGGACTCATATACTCGCTATGTATCCCGTTAACGCGATCTTTGGCATGATTGGATTTACTTTCAAATCGCTCGGCAAGCTCCAACACTTCATTTACCGACATATTAGGTCGAGGCAGCTCCACTCCATGCTCTTTGAATAAATCTTCATTGTAGAATAAGGCAGCAGACTCAAAGTGTGAGGCTAATCCATACAAAGAATTCCCTCCCATCTGACGCAGAGTATCAATCGCGCCTGGGTGGAAATCATCAATGGGATATTGTTCATCTCGGATAAGGGCGTCTAGTGGATATAGCAATCCATCATTCGCAATCTTTTTAAATTCTTCTTGATTTAGCAGCACGACATCCAGCTTTTTTTCTTTTATAAATTCGCTCCATTTTTCGATATAGTTATCATCAGGTCCAATAGAGCTATTCAGCTCTGCCAGTGGTACAACTTCAAACTCCATATCGGGATACATCACATGAAATGGCGTCCCATAATCGAGCAAAAATTCTTCTTCTCCCCAGTACATGACTCTGATTTTACCGGTACCATCCTCTGCCAGAGGAGGCAGTTCACTCCGGCTATCTCCTGAACAAGCGGCCAACATCGTAACGACCAAACTTAGTACAAGCAGCAGCCTCCACTTACCTACATAGTTCTCTCTTTTCAACTTCTCCACTCTCCTTCTAAATTACTAGATAAGGCAGACCACTTTTTGGTTTTCTAAATTCCTTACTTTTCCTTTAAAAGGCATGAAAGAGTTGCCCTTTGTTCATAAATTTGTAAATTCTTAATTTTCATTCACTTCTTATACCATAAAAAAAGATGCTAGCGACTACACGCTAGCATCCTTATCCTTAACATATTTTACTTTTATTGTTGTGGACGGCCTTTATCACCGTTTTCTTGCTGCTTCGCTTTCAACCACTTTGGCGCACCTTTGCTCTTCTTATCGCGATGGCGATCATTCCCCTTACGTTGGGAACCAGCTTGTCGAGTTTCAACTGGCTTGCGCGCTTGAGGCTTACGCTTAACCGCTCCCTCTTCAACAAGACGTACTTTCCCATCATAGTACGACCATTCTTGAATTTGGATATTAAGTTCCCGCTCAAACTTGCGCATAATGAAATGCTCACGTTCCGTAATCAGGTTGACAGATATCCCTTTACGCCCCATACGACCTGTACGCCCTGCACGGTGGACATAGTGCTCCGCATTGATGGCAGGCTGCAAACTGAATACGATCTCCAGATCAGCAATATCCAAGCCGCGAGCAGCGACATCCGTCGCGAGCAGCAGCTGGAACTCCCCTTCACGGAAGCGGCGCAGTACCTGTACGCGTTCCTGCTTCGGAGCATTTCCATATAAAGTGCCTACTGATAAATGAGCATACTTCAACTTCGATTCCCACTCGCCGATCATGTCCGAATCATTGACAAACACAATGGAGCTCTTCGGATTGTAATGGCGCACAAGGCGTCTAAGCATATCAATTCTGTCGCGCTCCTCTGATATGATAAAGGAATGCGTAATCGTGTCCGCAACACGCTTGTCTGGTTCGATACCAACGTTAACAGGATCCTTCATCCATTTCGAAGCAAGCTTTTTCACTTCAGCAGGCAGCGTCGCAGAGAAGAATAACAACTGACGATCACGCAGTGCACGATTCATAATATATTCCGTATCGCCTGCTCCGCTTTGACGCAGCACATGATCCACCTCATCAATGATGATCGTGCGAACTTCGTGCATCTTCAGCTTCTTCATATCGAGCAGCTCACGAATACGTCCTGGCGTACCCACCGCAAGTTGTGGACGCTGTTTCAGCTTGTCCAGCTGACGGTTCAAGGCTGCGCCTCCGATAAGCGGCGCCACGACAAGCCCTTCTGCGCCCGCTAACGCTTCTGCCTCGCGCACGATCTGCATCGCCAACTCTTGTGTAGGCGCGACGACGACTGCCTGTAAAGCGCTTTGATCCAGCAGAATGCGCGTAAGCACTGGCAGCAAGTAAGCTAGTGTCTTACCTGTACCTGTCTGGGACTGCGCCAATACATCACGCCCAGCAACAGCAGCAGGGATCGCTTCCGCCTGTACAGGAGACGGCGTTACAATGCCGCGCTGCTCCAGATTATCCGCATAGGTTGTATCTATAGGTAATTGTTTAAATGTTAAAGTCACGATTCACTTTCCTCTCTTCTGCATCCCAACGATGATTGCTCTTCCTATCATTATAACGAATGAAGGAGCATCCTCCAACTTTCTTCACAATTCGAGCAATCATTTTATTTACATAGAACCTGCTGCTCCGCTCAAAGCAAGAAAAATAATGCAGAACAACACGCCTTTATCAAGCTCACTTTCTACATGCAAGCTGCCATTATGCTTCTCAACCATCGACTCTTATGTTAGAGTTCAAATTGTTGCGACTGCGGTAAACATATTTCTTTTAAAATTGTATTTCCAGTTTATATAACTGTCTATAGTAGGTGTTATCATGAAAATTTCAATCGAAGAAATAAATAAAGATCTGGAAGAAGAGATTCTCATCAGATGCCATGAAGTCAATAAGGAGATTTACGAGCTCGTTAACATATTGACAACAGAAACCCTCATCCTGCTCGGATACCATAATGATCGTGTTCATCGTATTAAGCTTAGCGATGTCTTTTACTTTGAGGCAGTGGACGGAAAGGTTTTTATTTACTGTAAGGACAAAGTGTTTGAGATAAAACAGAAGCTTTATGAACTTGAGGAACGATGCAGGGAGAAGAATTTTTTTCGTGCGTCAAAATCCACCATTTTGAATATAGCTATCATCTCATATATTCATCCATCCATAAGCGGTAGATTTGAAGCAGTACTTGATAACGGAGAGCGTGTTGTTATATCCAGGCAATATGTGCCTGTCCTTAAAAGGATGCTTGGATTATAAAATGGAGGGGCAATTATGAAACTTTCTGAATTTATAAAAGAGATCATCCGAGATTTCTTTATCATCTTCGGATCTATCATCATGATCATTACGATGTTGCGACAATTTTTCCAACCCGATCTAGCCTTTGATTTGAAGTCGATTTATACGATTATGACATTTTCGATGATTAGTGCATTGATGGGATTTATTATGTACTCTCGTAATGATTTAAGCGAGAAGCAAATGCGTATCAGAATGGCTGTTCACTTTCTTGCTTTGGAAATCATCTTAATTTCTCTTGGAATTATCATTGGTATTATAAACAGTCCATTAAGTGCAATAATTCTGGCCTTGCAAATTGCAGTCGTCTATATCATCGTTCGTCTGCTGGCATGGCAAAATGATAAAAAAGTAGCCAATAGCATGAATGAGAGACTAAAGTCTTTTAAGAAAGACATTTGAGAGCAGCGGTAAGCTAAGGAGCTTATCGCTCTTTTTTTGCAACTTATTGCCCTGCAGCTACAGCTTATTGCTTTTTTATATACATCTTTTCAACCGTTTTCTAAGATGGAATCAAAAATCAATAGAAACGAAAAGGAGTAACTACTATGGGAATGTTCGTATTGTTTGTCACTCTAATTATCGAATTTGGGTTAGCAATATATTGCGTTGCAACTAAGCAGATCCACTCGAAACTCAGAAGCTGGATTCGAATTGCGATATTTTCAACATTTGTCCTTCTCACACTTTCATCAGTTATCGTTTGGAATTTCAGCTGGGTATTGCTTGCTATACTTCTTTTCATACTCGCTGTAATCGGGACGGTATCGCTCATACGCAACAAAGCAAATACCAAAACGTACAGAAGATCTCGGATTATCGGGAAAGCAATGTTGATGACATTGGCATTGGTAATTGCACTTGTACCTGCTCTTATTTTTCCGCAATATACATTGCCTACGATTACAGGTCAATATGAAGTGGCAACAGCCACCTACACCTATACAGACGAAAACCGTATTGAGGAATTTACTGACACCGGCGAAAACAGATTTGTTAATGTACAATTCTGGTATCCTAATAATGCCGATGGAACCTATCCACTCCTAGTATTTTCACACGGTGCATACGGTATTATGGAAAGCAACACCTCAACCTATACTGAGCTTGCAAGCCACGGTTATGTCGTCGTTTCCATTGATCATCCGTATCATTCCTTTTATACGGTTTCAGATGACGGGACAACTACGCTAGTCAATACAGAATATATGCAGGAAATTAGTAAGTCCAACACAGCAGGTAATTACACACCGGAGGAAGCCTATGAACTCATTCAAAAATGGATGAGGCTGCGTACAGACGACATGAATTTTGTGATGGATACGATTCTTTATCGATCCGAAAATGATAAGGCCCCCATTTATCAACTTATTGATACTAGCAAAATAGGTGTTTTTGGGCATTCGATGGGTGGTGCAGCAAGTGTTTGGGTCGGTAAAGAGCGTCACGATGTAAGTGCGGTTGTCAATATTGACGCTCCATTGTTTAGTGAACTTCATTACAATAAAGAGATTAATAATTTTGAAGCAAGTGGCGATGTGTATACGACCCCGCTTCTTAATATCTATTCTGACGATGTTTGGGTACAACTTGATACAATCTCCACTTATGCAGCAAACAAGACTATCGATATGAATTCTACTGAGTCATACACCGTTCATTTTGAAGGTGCGAAACATTTAAGTCTGACAGATTTGCCGTTATTCTCTCCTGTAGTTGCAACTATTCTACAAGGTGGCAAAGCACCCATTGATACCTACTACTGTATTGAAACTCAAAATGAGCTGATTCTAAAATTCTTTAATTATAAATTAAAAGGGAGTGGCCGTTTTGAATTCAAAGGAACGTATTAAATCATAATGGCATTATATTTTGAGTAATTATTCGTATATTCATATAAAAAAGGCAGCCTAATGGCTGCCCTTATTTTTTGTTCAACATACGTCCTGCAATGCGACTTGATAGTCTCGGGAACAATTGCATCAGCTTCGTACCAATTGCTCCTAGCAATGGCATATCTACTTCAGCAGTCTGACGTTCCATGACACGAATAATGCGACGAGCCACCTTCTCCGGCTTCATCATAAACCAGCGCACGTTGTTCACATATTGCCCGCTTGGATCAGCTAACTGGAAAAATGGAGTATCAATCGGTCCTGGATTTACTGCTGACACCTTTACACCGGTTTGCGCCAGTTCCATGCGCAGCGAGTTCGTAAAGCCAAGTACCGCGTGCTTGGATGCCGCATACCCTGCGGACTTAGGCGTCCCTACTTTTCCAGCCATTGAAGCTATGTTGACGATATGTCCGGATTGACGCTCTAGCATATGTGGCAGCACGGCCTTCGTACAACGGACAATCCCCATATAATTCACGTCCATCATCGCTTCAAAGTGTTCAAGCCCCATTTCATCTGTAAGCTCGAACAAGCCAAACCCAGCATTATTCACTAAAATATCAAGTCGACCGTAACGGTCAATTACATCATGAATGACTCGCTCTACATCTGCTGTATCCGTTACATCCAAGGTGATACATTCATGTCGTTGTTGAATTTGACTCGACACCTCTGCTAATCGACCCGCAGAGCGAGCTGCTAAAATAGGAACGGCACCTGCTTCAGCTGCATATCGAGCTATTAATGCACCTATACCACTTGATGCTCCCGTGATCAGAATGACTTTATCGCGCAATGAATGATTGTTTGATTGACTCATAATTCCACCTCTTCTGTACAGCAACTTTCCTTATAGGACCAATGATCCATCATGAATGCAACCTGCGTTTATCCTTCTATCTTCATCATAATATCCAGACGACCAACATTATGTACATGCAATGGAACTGCCATTGCATTGGTTCCACAGTTCGGTATTGCTTGGAGTGGAACGAGCTGCGGTGGCAAAATATCAACATGTATCCCTTGATTGTACAACATCGTTGAAGCGTTGCCGCTAATCATATTGCCCAACTCAGAGATCGCACTTTCCCCCATTGCGTCCAGTGATTCTAACGGATAGCCACCCATCATTGCGGAAGCCATCTTCACTGCTGCCCCTTCATTCAATCCAAATGCGATAACACCTGACATTTGACCTGTCAGGCCAATTTGGATATGTAGATCATGCGTCCCATGCCAAGCTAGCATTTCAAGTTCCCCACGCTCTGGGCGAACTTGTAAGATCTGTTCAATAACGCTGCATGCTGACTGTAAAAAAGGATGTACCCATTCGGCTTTCATCTTACATCTTTCGCCCCTTTCTGACACCAAGAAGTATGTTCAAGATGTAACATACGTCCTATACACCCGAAAACACTAAGACTATTATACTGAAATCAGCCTATAAATCACTACATCCATGACATATTTATTTCAAGTTTCTAGAATAAAAAAGAACGAGCCACGCTCGTTCTTACTGTATCTCCCATTTTATACTAAATTTTATACTATTAAAGTAATCCAGACTTCATCGCTTTAAGAACAAGCTGGGCGAACAAACTATTGGACCAAGCAAACCATGGACGTGTAAAAATAGCAGGATCATCCGAATGGAAGCCTTCATGCATAAAGCCTGTATCCGCATCTGTCGATTCCAGCATCGCAATCATGTCTAATACTTCTTCGTCGGAAGAAGCTGTCAGTCCCTGCATGGAGAGCGCCATATGCCATATGTAGCCGTCTGGTGTATGAGGGCTGCCAATTCCTTTGGCTGCTTTCCCTTCAAAATAGAACGGATTTTCCTTACTTAAAATAAAGCGACGCGTATTTTGATAAATAGGATCATCTGCTGACGCATACCCGAGATAAGGAATCGATAGCAAGCTTGGTGTGCCCGCATCATCAAGCAAGCAGTTGTTGCCGTATCCATCTGTTTCATACGCATAAATGCGGCCATATGTCGGATGTGTGACGACACCGTACAACTGGATGCCATGGTCAATTTCTTTCTCTAACTTGTGCATTTCCGCCACGAGTGCTTCATCGCGGAAGCCATACTTCGCGATTTCCTGCATGTGACGAAGGGATACGACAGCGAACATATTGGACGGAATATGATAATGGAAGTCACAAGCATCGTCACTAGGACGGAAGCCTGACCAAGTCATTCCCGTATAGTTTACAGGCATGCCCATCCCGTCATTGCGCAGCGTATCAATATCCGGGCAATTCTCGCGATGGAAACGATATGGCGATTTCTCAAAATGACGCTGCTCTGTTTTCCACACGTCTACGATTTTGCGCATCGCTGACTTGAAGTTTGTATCGAAAATATCAGTGCGGCCCGTCTCCTTCCAGTACATATAAGCGAGACGAATCGAGAAGCACATTGAATCAAGCTCATACTTGCGCTCCCATACCCAAGCTGACATGTCGGTTTGATCGTTCGCATCCCAATGCCAATCGTTTGCCGTTTCGTTAAATGCATTTGCATACGGATCCAAATTAATATAGAACATATGACGCTTAATAAGTCCACCGATAATGCGTTGAAGATCTGCATCTTCCTTAGCAAACGGCACATAATGAATCACTTGCTCCACAGAGTCTCGCAGCCACATCGCTGGAATATCGCCTGTTAGAACAAAGGTAGTGCCATCATCCAATAGCTTTGTTGTCGTTTCGAGTGTGTTAGGGAAACAATTTTTGAACATTTTCAGCAGCTTCGGTCGATGCGCTAATTGCGCTTCAGCTTCAGCCAATACCTGCTTTACTGCTTGAGGCAGTTCCAGCTTAGGCACATCAATTTTCGGTAATCGGAACTGTTCCATACTTCTCTCCACCTATCTCTCCACATATTGTCTAAGCAACCTTATGAAAATTGTTATATGTTAACGATAACACATAGGAATACTACCTAGTTTACATGTAAACGCTTTATATCGCTAGTATGCAATTGCAGTTATTGCTCATAATTCCTTTGCAACAAACCGATTTACATAGAGAAAGGGTTGACAATAGACGAAGAGCCGTTCATCTTTGTAAAGTATAGAAGGAAATCGGATTTCAGATAACAATATGACATGTTTAGGGGGAAGACTTATGCCTAACATTTGGACGCATATGATTTTTGGCCAAGAAGTAGTAAAGCAGGCAGGCCTTTCTTCGTGGATCGACAACCAATCACATAGCAAATGGTTCAATATGGGCTGCCAAGGTCCAGACTTCTTGTTCTATCATCACTTCCTGCCTTGGAAACAAGATAAGACGATGAACAAAGTCGGCAGCGCGATGCACAATCAACAATGCGGCCCTGTCTTAATGGATCTAATCACGCGTACGAATCCTGCTGAGCGTGCCGATGCGGTCTATGTACTCGGATTTCTGCTGCATCATATTCTTGATCGTCACATGCACCCTTATGTATTTGTTCGTTCCGGGTTTAAGAAGTGGGACCATCAACGGTTCGAAGTGCTGATGGATACTCATGTTGCTAAGCGCAAGCTAGGTGTGGATACGTGGCGAACTCCTGTATGGAAGTGGATTGACGTGGGTCCAAGCTTCTCAACGAACATGCTGAATTCGTTTGAAGCAGTCATAGCTGCTCATTATCCAGAATTCGAAGGACAAATTCGTCGTGAAGCTTGGAATGAGTCCATTCGTGATATGGTGCAAGCACAGAAGCTCTTCCATGACCCATATGGCTGGAAACGAATCGTCACCTTCAATCAGATCGAGCCGATGATGTACAAGAAACAAGTCGCCCCATATGACGTTATGAACGAGGCACGCCGCCCATGGCCTGATCCAACAGGTCTAGATAAGCAAACCAGTACAAGTGTGTGGGATATGTGGGAAGCAGCTGCTGAGGATGCAGCGCGCGCCATACAGGCTGTTCTAACCTACTGGCGAGCAAGAGAGCTTGCCTCTGTGGATAGTAAAAGTACAGTCGAAGCACAAACGGTGCATTGGAACGAAGTGTCTTCGATTGACAATACACTAATTCCTCATGTAGAAGCTGCCAAACAAGCGCTTCAGCAAGCCGTTGGCAATCACTCCTACGAGACTGGACTGCCGCTGGAACTGAACCGCCCAATCGTAGTCGAAGACCCTATATGGTCCTCTTGATCAGTCTAGGCAAGTAAGCTTATGAAACAACTTACAACTACTTGGAGCTATACGGTAAAAAGCCGCCCTCAAGCCAATTATGCATGTCCATTCCGACATCGCAGGCAGGCTTGTGAGCGGCTTTTTGCTTTTTTCCTTATGCTTATTGCTCATTTATTATCGCTTAGTTTACCCCATCAGGTCAGGACAGCTTCAGTTCTCGCTTCAGCCAACGACGGAAACCAGCACGAAGTCCATACATCTCCGTTGCGCGCCATGGCATATGAGCAGCAGCACCTTGCAGCGTAATAACGACTTCTCCATCCTTAACGATACAAGACATATCCTCTGCCACTTGGCAGCCATACGTGCGCGTTAAATCAAGCGCCAAACGCATAAGCAGCCCCATTTTAGCAGCCATAACTTGATCTCCAGGTTGAAGAATCGCTTCTACTGCTGCCCATTCCCTAGGAACTTTATGCTTAAAATCCATCGTAGCTACGAGAGCGCTAAGTGCAATTTGACGAGGTGTCAGGCCATACAGCTCTGCATGACGAATCATGTAAAAGGTATGGCGCTCCCGCTCCATATGGCTTACGGATACGCCAATATCATGCAACTGTGCAGCTGCGTATACGATCCTTTTCCATTCCTCTTCCCAACCAAGAACAGGCTTAAGTTCATGGATGAGAGCGTCTGTAAGCTGCCACACCCGGTCAGCTTGCTTCCTATTCAAGCCTAAACGGTGCTGAAGATGATAAATGCTGAACTTCAGTGGGTGATCAATATGTATGCCTTCTCCACGCAGCATATCGAACAGCACGCCTTCACGCACACCTTTCGCGCTGACCATTACTTTTGAAGAAGCAAATCTAAGCAAGCATTCATCGATAAACGTTAGAGACCCCGTCAGTATAGCTGCTCGATCCTTAGACAGACCAGGCAGCGCCTGCTTCTCTTCTAAGTCCATTCCTTTAATACGCTGATGCCAGCCTTCGACCTCTTCTGGCATAAATTCATAATGATGCAGAGAGTCGACTCCATACTCCCGTTCATCAATATCCATCTTGGCTAACGTACGAAGCGTTCCTCCAATAGCTACTAGAGGTAGCTCCTGAGCTTCCTTAAGCCAATGAACATGCCTCAACCAATAGCGAGTCATGGACCTCAGATACGTTTCTGTATCTGCTGCCAGTGCATCTTCTACCTCATAATCTTCCGCGATCGTCAGCGCTCCGACAGGCAGACTAATGCTCTCCTTGAATTGGCGGTTCTCCATCCATATAAATTCCGTAGAACCTCCACCCATGTCCATAATGACCGCATCTTGAACGTCTACCGTTGACAACACAGCCACATAATCGAGATAAGCTTCGCTATCCCCACTAATCATCTGCACCGTAATGCCAGTTTCCTCATAAATTCTGCGGACAATATGCTCACTATTCGCAGCTTTGCGCATGGCTGCGGTCGTAACCGCTATCCATTCACATCGCTGATAATTCGATCCAAGCTGTTTGAATCGATGAATGACCGACAGCAGCTCGTCCACCTTCTGATTTGGAATACTCCCTTCTTCGTCATATCCAGCTCCGAGCCGTATCGTTTCCTTTCCTTGATCCAACATATGAAAGGTACGATTCGCAAACAACTTAGCTATCATATAACGGGCGGAGTTCGATCCAATATCCATAATGCCGATGTGGCGAATCGCAGCCTGTTCATCGCTGTAGACAGAATCGTGCATCTCCCGTTCCTCCTTACCAGTAACGAACTTATCTTCAATTGACCTTGCTCACGTATAACTCTATTTAACCATGAACATTCACATTTGACTAAACATATATGATTTGCGAATGGATTTGTACGTTTTTCCACATGCTATTGTGTGCCGTTATACAATTACGGTCCAATCTTTTGATTGGTTGTAGCGCTTCACATCTCGTTAATGACGTTACTATATGTTATCGAACCTTTTTTATCGACTTTCATCGACGCTAGATAAACGGATCGCCAAATCCCTATTCTTATGCACGGCTTGTACGAATCGTACACGGCCTCACTTCAGGTACAAGACTAATCGCTAGGAGATGACATGAGTGGAACAAGTACAAAAACAGCCAGAACGTACATCCTCGCAAGAGGCTTATTACACCCTAACTTACGATGAAACCATTGCCAAGCTTGATTCTTCGCAGAACGGCCTAACAGAAGCTGAAGCTGCTGCAAGACTTGAACGCTACGGTAAAAATGTACTGCAAGAAGCAAAGCGTAAGTCTATTATCGCAAAGCTGATCGCTCAATTCAAAGATGTAATGATTATTATTCTGCTTGTTGCTGCCTTAATATCCGGAATTCTTGGCGAGCTGACAGATGCGATCATCATTCTTGTCGTTGTCGTACTTAACGCTGTACTTGGCGTGCTGCAAGAGAACAAGGCGGAACAAGCGCTAGATGCACTGAAGCAAATGTCGTCACCGAACGCCCGTGTTATACGCGATGGCAAGACGATTGAGATCAAAGCAGAAGACCTCGTACCAGGTGATGTTGTCGTATTAGAAGCTGGCAATGTTGTGCCTGCGGATATAAGGTTGATTGAATCAGCATCGCTCAAAATTGAAGAAGCTGCGTTAACTGGAGAATCGGTACCCGTTGAAAAAGATACGGCTCCTCTGGACAAACCTGATGTCGTTATTGGTGACCGAAAAAATATGGCCTACATGTCAAGCAGCGTAACTTACGGGCGTGGTGTAGGTATCGTAACGGGAACAGGCGAAAATACGGAAGTCGGTAAAATAGCCAGCTTTATTTCACAAGAAGATGAAGATATCACTCCACTGCAAAAGAAGCTCAATGAGTTGGGGAAATATTTTACCATCATTATCATCGCTGTGGCGATTCTCATATTCGGTATAGGCTTATTTCAGGGGCGGACGTGGCTGGAGATGCTGCTCGTATCCATCTCCTTAGCCGTAGCAGCCATTCCAGAAGGACTTCCTGCGATCGTCACAATTATATTGGCTCTTGGCGTACAACGAATGGCGAAGCGCAAATCAATCATTCGCAAATTGCCAGCTGTTGAAACACTGGGCAGTACCGAAATTATTTGCTCAGATAAGACAGGAACCCTTACACAGAACAAAATGACGGTGAAGCAAGTCTATGTCGACAGCGGACTGCAAGATGAACAAGCAGATCTAAGCACCGTAGCAGGGAGCGATATTCTCCTTCAAGTTATGACCCTATGTAATGATACGAAAATGACGGAAGCGAATTCGGACGTGGATGCGGATGCTGACCGCGCTGATGATTCTGGCAAAAAGGGCATGCAATTTATCGGCGACCCAACCGAAACAGCACTTGTCGAATTCGCCCTGCATCGGAATTTTGATAAGCGTGAAGGGGAAAATCAATACCCGCGGCGAGCTGAGCTGCCATTTGATTCAGACCGCAAGTTAATGACGACGGTGCATGAAATGCCTCAGACGGAAGGTAAAAAGGTATTTCGTGTGATGACCAAAGGAGCACCTGATGTGCTCTTGGAACGATGCAGTCGCATCCATGTTAACAATCAAACCGTCGACATGTCTGCTGAGCATCGCCGTAATATAGAGGAAGCCAATAAATCAATGGCACAGAAGGCACTGCGTGTTCTTGCGCTTGCTTACAGCGATAAGCCTGAGCTGCCGCATTCCATGGAACCAAGCGAGGTTGAAGCGAATCTGACCTTTATCGGACTAGTAGGCATGATTGATCCGCCGCGTGAAGAAGTAAAGGAAGCTGTTCGCATATGCAAAGAAGCTGGTATTCGCCCGATTATGATAACCGGCGATCATCGTGATACAGCTGCTGCTATTGCGAAGGAGCTTGACATTATACAAGATGAGAGTGGTGTACTTACGGGTCGTGAACTAAGTGAGCTGGATGAAAAAACGTTCATGAGCAAAGTAACCCAGTATTCCGTCTATGCTCGCGTTTCTCCTGAACACAAAGTACGCATTGTCCAAGCTTGGAAAAAGCATGGTAAAGTCGTTGCCATGACAGGCGATGGTGTCAATGATGCACCAGCACTGAAAGCATCGGATATCGGGATTGGTATGGGGATTACAGGAACCGATGTCTCTAAAGGCGTGTCGGATATGGTACTGGCGGACGACAACTTCTCAACCATTGTCGTTGCAGTAGAAGAAGGACGAAAAGTTTACAGCAACATTCGAAAAACGATTCAGTTCCTTCTATCCGCGAACTTAGGTGAGGTTGTCACGTTATTTATTGCAACATTGCTTAATTGGAAAATCTTATTCCCGATCCACATCCTGTGGATTAACCTTGTAACGGATACGCTGCCAGCGCTCGCGCTTGGCTTGGAAAAAGCAGAGAAAGACATCATGAAACAACCACCGCGCAGTTCAGAAACAAGCGTATTCGCAGATGGCGTTGGCACGAGCATTATTTATCAAGGATTGCTTGAAGCAGCCTTAACCTTATTCACCTATTGGTGGGGACATACCCATTACGATGAATCTGTCGCTGTTACGATGGCCTTTGCTACACTAGGTCTCATCCAGCTTACACATGTATACAACGTTCGCTCCAATACGAAATCCATATTTACGATTGGCGTCTTCTCCAACCGATACTTGAACTGGGCTGCACTTGCAGCAGGTGTTCTTGTACTAGTCGTTATTTGGGTACCGTATATGAACGAACTGTTCAGCGTTGTGCCTCTAAATGGCGAACAGTGGTTGATTGTCGTCGCTGCTGCATTTAGCATTTTGCCAATTGTAGAAATTGTGAAGCTGTTTATCCGTATGAGAATTAGAAATAGAAATAAAGGCTAATCACCTTTATCACATTCACATTTCCTATACGTGCGCTCACTCGCACAAATAAAAAAGGCAGTTCCATCCTGCGCAACATCCGTAGGAATGGAACTGCCTTACTCATTTTCACAACATCATCATGCTTTATTGTCATTTGCTTTCACACGATACCAGTACGTGTAGATCTCTTTATATCCCAACTTCTCATACAATCTTTTCGCACTATGATTACTCTGTACAACAAGAATATAGCTTTTCGTGGCACCAACTGACAACGCCCAATTCAATATCCCTCGGATAAGCTGCTCTCCATACCCTTTGTTTCGATAAGGCTCAGCTGTAACGATGTCATAGAGACCAATATAATCTCCTTCAATGACACCTAATCCACAGGCAACTGGTACAGACTGCACATATAAAATGAAAAACCCTTTGCGCAGCAGCGAATTCGATAAGAGCTGTCTTGTAATGTGACGATTATGTGTGGACAGATGATTGAAGTCGGCAACAACATCAAGCCACTTCTGGCTTATATATTCACACACTTCCACTTCTATCTCAGATTGCTCAGCTTGTTCACGATACGCTGTAAGCCCATGCAAATCATGCAAGGATTCAAGCACTTGCACACTGGAAGGTTCAACATACTGATAACCTCTATCTGCTAACAAAGCATCAAGGGGACTCGGAACGAACGGAGTCATTTTAAAAATAACATCAAGACCCATACCCTCATATAATTGTTCACAAATATCCATCTTTTCTAAAAGCTGTTCGTAAGATTGGACCTCTGACTGATGATAGATAGCGCTTACCGAATTAGATCGCTTTGTATACCCCTCAGCAAAGCGCAGCAACCACCCATCTAGTACATTCGTCTGGAGAGCTGGCCAAGCGTTCAATGCATACTGTTCAATACGACGATTACGATCGATATCCTTGATTATTTCCACGTTCAAGTCCTCCCCAACAGCTCCATAATGGTTATGACTGACCTTCACCCGCTTCAACTTTTCCTTTTGCGATATCTACTCTCATGAACAACAATATGCCTACTATAAAGAACAGTAAAATAGATAAAATCGCCAACCTTGTAGAACCTGTTACCAAACCAACGATCCCAAACACAGCCGGGCCAATGGAAGCTGATACTTTACTGGAAAGACTGAAGAAGCCGAAGAACTCAGACTCTCGTCCTTTTGGAACCAACTGGCTAAAGATCGAACGTGCTACTGCTTGACTTCCACCTTGTACCATGCCAACCATGAAGGCGAGCATGTAAAAATGAACCGCAGTTTGCATATAATAACCGAGCAGAACGATAATCATATATATCGATAAAGAGATGTATAAGGAACGCTTAGAACCAAGACGCTTGGCAAATCTAGCAAATAAATAAGTAAATGGAATGCCCACAAATTGTGTAATAAGAAGTGCTGCAATTAAATGCGTTGTTCCGATACCAAGCTGAGCTCCGTAAATCGCTGCCATACTAATAATGGTGGTGATGCCATCATTAAAGAACCAAAATGCCAGCAAATATTTCAATAGCTCTGGATAACGACGAATTTCACGTATGGTACGGATAACGCGGCTGAATCCTTGATTCGCATAAAAACGGACTGGCTTCCTGTTCCACTCCACAGGATCTTTTATCGTGCGGAACAACGGAATCGAGAAGAGAAACCACCAGATTCCAACGGATACAAATACGATCTGTGTAGCAGCCAGCTTATCGGGAATACCGAACCAAGAATATTTTTCTAACATTAAAATGTTCAGTGCGAGCAGTATGCCTCCACCTATATAGCCGTACATATATCCTCTTGCTGATAGTTCATCCCTCTGCTCAGATGAGGCAATAGAAGGAAGTAATGAATCATAGAAGGTGTTACCACCTGAAAAGCCGAGCGTACCAAAAATGAACAAGGCGGATACAAGTAACCAGTCACCATTACCGGCTAGGCTCATAAGCACACAACTTAGTGCGCCCGTCCATGCAAACGCTCTCAAAATGGCCATTCTGCGTTGTGACAAATCCGCCACTGCCCCTAGTACGGGAGAGATGAGCGCAACGAGAATCATGGCCGTCGTCTGTGTAAAAGACCAGTAACTAGTCGCCACATGTTTGTCGAGTGTAGAAGCTGCCACAGTCTGATAAAAAATCGGAAGTACAGCCGCTATCATCGTTGTAGCAAATGCCGAATTAGCCCAGTCATACATCATCCAACTGCGTTGCTGCTTCGTAATCATTCTTTTCCTCCTCATGAGGCTCATCCAGCTGTTAGTTTATCGCTATTATATGCTGCTATCGGATGTCCATCACTATATTTGAGCAAGCGAGCGATTATTCATATTTTGAAGTAAGATAAACCTTGCGTCAATAAAGACTTACACGGATACTGAATGCATTTACTTGGCTCCTCATTCATGCTTTTCAATCTGGGAATAAGATGAAGATATTTACTTTTAAATGGAAGAAATGGCTAATTCATTGCCCATTTCCAACCCTTCATCTATAATAATCATTATGACAAATTTTATTTACAGTGCACGTTACGGTTTAACTTCACTCGTTCACGCCTAGTACGTAACGGTAAGGTTCTTGTTTCTACATATAAAAAATCCGGTAATCAAGAGGAGGACTGACTGTCATGAACTTGAGCCAACTGGAAACACTACTGACAATCTCAAAGACGATGAGCTTCCGTAAGGCAGGAGAGTTGCTTAATCTTACTCAGCCCGCTGTGTCTGCTCAAATTAAGAGCTTAGAAGATGAGTTTAAGACCGTTTTGATTGATCGTAATCAGCCTGTCACACTGACGGACAGCGGCAAGCTATTTCTGGAACACGCTGAGCAAATTCTGAATACAGTAGATAACTTAAAGCAGAAGCTTGCAGATCTGAATCAAGTACCACAAGGCCATATCGTACTTGGCACGACAACATCCATTGCCATTCAGATATTGCCGCGTATTTTATCTTATTTTCAAGATCAATTCCCGCTCATTAAAACAACCATATTGTCTATGTCATCTTCTCAAATCGTAGCTCAGATCGAGAACGGAACCGTCGACATTGGCATTGGCTATTTGCTGGAGAAAAGCCCCAGCTTAGTATCTTCCGTTCTATATTATGATACGTTTGAACTCGTCGTTAGCCCTGAGCATCCACTAGCACAGCACTCTCATGCAACGATGGACATGCTCAAGGACGTTCCACTTATTATGCTGTCACCGGACACAGTTGGCAGAAGATTTGCAGATGAAGTATTCCGCAAACATAACATTCATCCGCATGTTGTTATGGATTTATCCAGCAGTGAAGAAGTAAAACGTATGGTTGAGCTCAATCTAGGTGCTGCCATCGTCTCCAAGCTAACGATCAGTAACGAGCTAAAACGCGGCACAATTAAATTTGTTCAAATTCGCGAGTTGGAAACCGCTCACCCCGTTGGTGTTATGTACCGTTCAGGACGTTATTTAAATTCGGCCATGCAGCAATTTTTGAATGACTTGAAAGGTATGCCTGAGAATCAATTCGTTAGTTCCGAGTAAAACTAAGGAAAAGTCGTTTCACAACAAGTAGAGGAGGTGCAGTGCATCATGAAGTTCGATTTACATACTCACCACGTTCGATGCGGTCACGCTAATGGCACAATTAGAGACTATATTGAAGCAGGTATAGCTCGGGGCCTACAGGTGATCGGTATTTCCGATCATACTCCTTACTTTGGCTATGAAGAAGATCAACCATTCCCAAAGATAACGATGCGCAAAAGTGAATTGTCTTCCTATGTGGAAGAGGTTCTTGCGTTGAAACAAGAGTATGAGGGTCGTATCGATGTACTGCTTGGGATTGAATCAGACTATTTCCCTGAATATGCGAAGCTGTATCACGAAACGTTGTCCCGTTACCCATTTGATTATATTATCGGTTCTGTGCACCACACTTTTGGTATCAGTATTTTCAACAAATCACGTTGGAAAGAATTGAACTCCGCTCAACACATGGAGGTCAAATCAGAATACTACCGACTTATTCAAGAATCAGCACGTTCGAAAATGTTCCAAATTCTCGGTCATATCGATGCGATGAAAGGTAACTATCCCGCATTTTCAGATATCGAAGCGCCGGATGTGATAGATGAGACTTTGCGAACTATCGCAGAACAAGGAATTGCCATCGAAGTAAATACTTCGGGCAAAACAAAGAAAAGCGGCGGCTGGTATCCTGCGGATGCTATTTTAGAGCGCGCACTTTATTTTGGAGTCGATATTACATTTGGTTCTGATGCACATAAGCCAGAGCGCGTTGGAGATGAATGGGAAGAGGTACAAGCTCGCTTACACGAAATTGGCTTCTCCTCTTGGGTGTATTACAAAGCGAAACAAAAACAAAGGGTGCCGCTACATATTTGATCACGTAGGCTGTTCTTATCGCTCATTCATCCGAGTACGAGGAACAGCTTTATTTTTTGGAGTGATTTACAAACTGGTCCCTCTATTACGAATATAGCCTCCAAGTCCGATAAATAAAAAAAGAACCTGCCATCGCAGGTTCTATTCAAGGGATATATATTCATCAAAAGGGGGTCTTGCTATTATATTACCCTCCGAACATTATGTGACGTTAACAGCAATATTACGGTTATGTAACAAAAGGTAAAGTAAATGTAAAATGAGGTGTTTGAATGAAATCTGCTCCATTGCCATCCTCCGATTATCACCATTTAGAGCATGCTAAAGTACAATCCTCTTCATTGAAAACGTTATGGGTTACACTTTTGCTTACCTTGTTTTTTACAATTGTTGAGATTATCGGCGGCATTATGTCACGCTCACTCGCACTTTTATCTGATTCCGCTCACATGATTTCCGATGTCATCGCACTCGGCTTGAGTATGACCGCCATTTATATGGCAAGACGCGCATCTAACTCCCGCTACACCTTTGGTTACTTGCGCTTTGAAATTATCGCATCCTTTCTAAACGGCCTAGCATTAGCAATTATTTCGATTGGAATCTTTATCGAAGGTGTACGTCGCTTCTTCAATCCTGTCGATATCGACTTCCGGCTGATGCTCATTATTAGCAGCATCGGACTTGTCGTCAATATCGTCTTAACGATTGTATTGAGCCGAAGCATGAAAGAAGAAGAAAACTTAAATGTGCAAAGTGCCCTCTGGCACTTTATTGGCGATTTACTAAGCTCGATCGGCGTTATCGTCTCGGCTGTGCTTATTTATTTTACTGGCATGCTCTGGTTCGACCCCTTCATCAGTATCGTAATCGGCTGCATTATTTTCCTAGGTGGAGCACGTATTATACGGGAATCATACTGCATCCTGATGGAAGCTGTCCCCGACAAGTTCGATCTTGAACAGATTCGCGCAGATATTTATGAGGTTGAAGGCGTAGAGGATGTTCACGAAATGCATTTATGGGCCATTTCAAGCGATCATTATTCATTAACTGCCCATGTCTTTGTGAGAGAAAACATTCAACCTTATTGCGTCATATTGGCTATAAATGAAACACTTAAAGAAAATTACAATATTACTCATTCCACGATCCAAACCGAACACGCAAACATTCATCCTCACGGTGAATACGGCAAAACATTTGCGAAGCGCAGCCGCACGTAATCCCTTTAACCTGGGTATTTCCACTTCGTGTATGTAGGCGTGTACATCAGTATATAAAAACGGTCTTACAAGAAGGCGATTGCTTTCAAGTAAGACCGTTTTTATTTCATGCACAAATATGATAAAGCGGCAGTGCTTAACCGTGATCGCTGCAGATGAGATAGGATCACTCTGGCTTCTGCAAGCCTCTGTATACACCTGTTCGTAATTCACGTACATAAGGCTTAACTGCTGGCATATCGCTCTTCTCAGCTGCTCGCACGGCCTGTTCGATATCATACGGCACACGGCAAAATTGAACAGAGAACGAATCTTGCTCAATACTGCCAAACTGCCCTGTAATCAGCACATAGGAAGCTTGCGTCATATCAAGAGGGTTGCCGACACTTCCGCAATTCAATAACGTACGACCTTGAATATGTTGTAAATAGGCTTGATGAATATCTCCATATATGATGATATCAGGCGACTGACAAGGATGTAGTGGATCATTCAACTGAGCTGTAAATTCAAACATGCTTAGACGCTTCTCCTTATCATCCCAAGGTTGTACACGATGGTAAACACTTTGAGGAGAGGCATGCAGCATACGTACATGACGTCCACTAATGATGCAGTCATAGGAAAATGGCAGCTGCTTCAGCTTAGCTAATCGCTCAACCCCTAACTTCTCAGCATGCCAGCGGAAATTTTCATCATCTTGTATGTTAACAACGAGCTCATCCCAATTCCCTCGTACAACGACATCACATTGTGCAAAAATCAAATCAGTCACTTCTGTAGGATTCGGTCCTTTACCAACGAGATCGCCCAGACAAATGATTTTATCAGCACCCTGCCGTTCAATGTCCAGCAGAACGGCTTCTAATGCTTGTAAGTTACCATGTATGTCTGCTAAAACAGCTATGGTCTGCATAGTTGGTGCTGCCTCCTCTCAAATACGCAATTCTGTACTTCTAACTAGGATATTACTATGATCTTAATAGATTTGCAGGAAGCTCGGCAATAGATAATTATCTCATCTTAACGCTAACATTTCTATTCGCGGTATTTTTTTGAATCCTACACGCCTGTTTCTATGATGTAGATGATTTCGTTACACTTCTTAAGGTGATAAGCGTCCACTCAGGCGGGCAAAAGAAACGAATCGGCATAAGCGTCATGCCTACGCCTCGGCTTGTATGTAATTGCAACTCTGGTATTTCCGATGTTCTCGCCTGCTTGCGCGATATTTGATACATTCCGTCCGGGTATTTCTTTGCCATTAAAGGAAGCATAAGCGGCCCAACTATCGGAACACGTACCTGCCCGCCATGGCTATGCCCTGACAGTTGCAGATCAATAGGATACCGACTAGCGATGTCAGCCCAATCTGGCTCATGAGCCAGCAGCAGACACCATAAGTTTGGAGGACATCCCTGAAGTGCTGTTTCCATATCAGGGTTGCCTTCTAGTGCATCATCAATACCAGCTACTGCTATAGATGAATCTTTATAGTGAATTTGATGATGCTTGTTCGTTAGTACACGGAAGCCAGAGGCTTCCAATGAGGCCGTAACGAGATCTGTACGATCACTACTAAAATAAGCGCGGCTATCTCTCACATAATCGTGGTTGCCTAGTACGGCATATTTGCCTAACGGAGCCTGCAGCTTGCGCATCACTTCAATGATTGTCTCAGCAGGCATGACATGGTCTTCAACCAAATCGCCCGTAAAGCAGACCATATCAGGCTTATTCGCCATGATTTGTTCGAAGATGTTGACTACATGCTCCTTCGTCACAAATTCACCGTAGTGAAGGTCTGACAGGTGGGCAATGGTCACTCCATCGAAGGAAGATGGAATACGTTCAGACGCTATTGTAAGCGTCCTTCTTCTCAATTGGTAAGGTTCCACCCATTTAGCATAAGCACCACTTAAGAGAGGTATTCCTACTGCTGCACCAATGCTATACTTCATAAACGTTCTTCGGGTCATCTTCTTGGAAGTCCATGTCGCCGGCTGAGTCTGATCCGTCGGTTGTTGTGCTTGTTCCAGCCTTGTGGACGAGTTGCTCGGGCGTGGTGCCAAAGATTATCCCTACTTTCATCTGATATATATTTATTATGAAGGACGACTGTTATCAATGCAAACCTACAAAGACTCTTTTGAATACGATCTAGCAAGTGTGATTAAATAGTTATATACCTAACAGCTAAGGAGGCCCGACAGCAATGGAGCAGCTATTACAGAGCCACCAGCAGTATTTTCACACAGGGCGAACACGGGATATCCACCATCGCCGTCAAGCTTTGCAAACGCTCATAGATGGGATTCATCGCTACGAGCTGGAAATTGCAGAAGCATTGCGTCTTGATTTAGGCAAAAGCCATACGGAAGCCTATGCCACGGAAATTGGACTCGTCCTGCATGAAGCGCGACTGGCACTGAAGCACGTTGGAAAATGGACAAAGGCAAGACGTGTTCGCACGCCGCTTACTCATATAGGCAGTAAAGGATACGTGATTCCGGAACCGTATGGGTCCGTCCTCATCATTGTTCCTTGGAATTATCCTTTTCAATTGGCCCTCTGTCCACTTATAGGAGCTATCGCAGCAGGCAATACCGCTGTAATCAAGCCTTCTGAACTGGCTCCTCATACGAGCGCCTTGCTGAAGCGCCTCATGCAAGAGCTGTTCCCTCCTTCCTTTGTTACCGTTGTTGAAGGCGGGATCGACACAAATGAAGCGCTGCTTGAGCTTCCATTTAACTATATCTTCTTTACCGGAAGTACAGCCGTAGGGCATATAGTCATGCAGGCTGCTGCCAAACGACTGATCCCAGTAACTTTAGAGCTAGGTGGAAAAAGTCCTTGTATCGTGCATCGGGATGCTGACATCGAATTAGCTGCCAGACGGATCGCATTCGGGAAGTGGACGAACGCAGGTCAGACATGCGTAGCTCCTGATTACGTCTACATTCATCGCTCTCAGCACGATGCTTTGATTATGCGTTTACAAGCAATTGTCCAGCAATTTTACGGTGATGCACCTTTAATGAGTGACAACTATCCTTCGATTATTAACGATAGGCACTTTACTCGACTTACCTCCTATTTAGAAGGTGAGATGATTGCTTTCGGTGGTCGTCATGATCGGGAGAAACGTCGTATCGAGCCAACTACCCTAACAGATATCACGTGGGAAAGCCGCGTCATGCAAGATGAGATATTTGGACCCATTTTGCCTATTCTTCCTTACGAGGATATAGAGGAAGTAATTAAAGCGGTAACAGAACGACCTAAACCACTCGCCCTATATTTGTTTTCACAAGACAAAGCTATTCAGCAGCAAATCACAGAGCGAATATCATTTGGTGGAGGCTGTATAAACGATACGCTAATGCACTTGGCTACTCCCTATCTTCCGTTTGGAGGAGTCGGTGAAAGCGGTATGGGCAGTTACCATGGCCAATTCAGCTTCTCTACCTTCTCTCATGAGAAGAGCTTGCTCGTTCAATCTACTTGGCTCGACATACCCTTCCGATACCCAGGGACTCGACATGCACTAAAATGGCTGAGGCGGTTTATGAAGTAAATGTCTAAAGTCTAAATTGTCTATGGACGAGCTCAACTGCAAGCAAAAGAGTGTGAACCCTTCCGTTACGTCGGAGGTGGACACACTCTTTTCTTTACATGCGGATACATGTGATAGTTGTATGGTTGCATGTATTCATATATATCTAGTTGGCCTTCGTTCTGCATACCTCCATGAACTTGTGCACTTCAAGTTCAAGTGTTTCACGGTGGGTACATAGGACATAACAGAACTGATCAATGTGCTCATGCCATAGTTGTGCACGCTCACGTTTCATCATACATGGCCCTATTCCAAAATGACCTTCAATAAAGGAACATAAATCATGTGTCAGCTGTGAGCGGTTCCAATCTTCTAAACATCTTTCCATCAGGTATAATGTTAAACAGTCATACTCATCATCAGGTGCACCCAAAGCAAGTAATCCTAGAGGATCCCATTCATCTACCAATGGCTTAATACATCGATACAAGCCATTCGAACCCCATGTGACTTTCTCATTTTCGCACCATTGAACCATCATGAATGATGCCCCCCCGTTATTCAAACTCAAATCCCAATTAAGAGCGCGTACCGATTCATTTGTATGTCTTTCCTTACACTAGTAAGCACTGTCATCTTTGCACGGAATAATTTGTATATCGGTAGGAACGTTCTAATCGTTAACTCCAAAGTCACATTTTTTTCTTTTTTTGGATAAAGTTAGCACGCTTTTACTTTTTAGACGAGGATGTCTTTAATATGTAGTATACAATGTTTTACTCACTATGAGGTAAAAAGTTACGATTTCGAGAAAATTTTGTAACCGCTTTAATGCTTTTTTCGCTTCTCCAATATATTTGACAAAATATCTAATTTTCCTGCTACCAATCGTCACATTGCTATAAAAAATACACTCCCTTGCGCATTGAAATAGTTAGTCGCAAGGGAGTGCTGCATGTATGATTATACTTTGAACCAGTTCTTAAACATCAGCTTAGTTGTATCACGATTCATCTCTGCAATGGATGTTGTAAGTGGGATGCCCTTCGGACATGCACGCACACAGTTCTGTGAGTTACCACAGCCCTCAATACCACCATCATCCAACAACGTCTCCAAACGCTCGTCTTTGTTCATTTCACCTGTTGGATGAGCATTGAACAGACGAACTTGCGAAATTGGAGCTGGACCGATAAAGCTCGTCTTGTCATTCACGTTCGGACAAGCTTCCAAGCAGACACCGCATGTCATACACTTAGACAATTCATACGCCCATTGACGCTTTGGTTCAGCCATACGTGGACCAGGTCCCAAATCGTATGTTCCATCGATCGGAATCCACGCTTTGACTTTCTTCAAGGAGTTGAACATGCGCTTACGATCAATCACCAAGTCACGCACAACTGGGAACGTACGCATTGGCTCAAGTCTAATTGGCTGCTCTAGTTTATCGACAAGCGCTGTACATGCCTGTCGAGGCTTGCCGTTAATAACCATCGAGCAAGCACCGCATACTTCTTCCAAGCAGTTGGATTCCCAACAAACGGGTGCAGTGCCTTTGCCTGAGTTATTAACAGGATTACGTTGAATCTCCATAAGCGCACTAATGACGTTCATATTCGGACGGTAAGGAATTTCGAACTCTTCCGTATATGACTTTGCATCCGGAGCATCTTGGCGCGTCACAACAAACTTAACTTTTTTTGCAGCTGTCATCGATTCGGCCATCGTTATTCCCCTTTCTTCTTGTCCGTCGAATAGTCACGTTTACGTGGCTTCAACAAGGATGTATCTACTTCTTCATAGCTAATGACAGGACCATCCGCTGTCCATGAAGCAATCGAAGTTTTGAGGAAACGGTCATCATCACGTTCTGGGAAGTCCGGCTTGTAGTGAGCACCACGGCTCTCATCACGAAGCAATGCACTCAGCGTCATCGCTTCTCCAAGCTCAAGCATGTTCCACAACTGACGAGTAAACGCCACGCCTGGGTTATTCCAACGAGCCGTATCATGGATGTTGATGTTCGCATAGCGGCTTTTCAGCTCTTTAATCTTGTTAATCGTATCTTGCAATTTATCGTTGTAACGAACAACCGTCATATTGTTCGTCATCCACTCACCAAGCTCTTTATGAAGTACATATGCATTTTCGTTGCCGTCCATTTTGAGGAGGCTTTCGTATTTGTCGGATTGCTTGTTCTTCTCGCGATCAAATACCGTAGAAGAAATATCTTCAGCAGACTTGGACAAGCCGCGTACATATTCTACTGCCTTAGGTCCTGCTACCATACCTCCGTAGATCGCGGACAGCAAGGAGTTGGCACCAAGACGGTTAGCACCATGATATTGGTACTCACACTCACCAGCAGCGAACAAACCTGGAATGTTCGTCATTTGATTATAATCTACCCACATGCCGCCCATCGAGTAGTGAACGCCAGGGAAGATCTTCATCGGAATTTTACGCGGATCGTCACCCATGAACTTCTCGTAAATCTCGATAATACCGCCGAGCTTAACATCCAGTTCCTTCGGATCTTTATGGGACAAGTCCAAATAGACCATGTTCTCGCCGTTGATGCCTAGCTTCATGTCAACGCACACATGGAAAATTTCACGAGTCGCAATATCACGCGGAACAAGATTTCCGTATGCTGGATACTTCTCTTCAAGGAAGTACCAAGGCTTACCGTCTTTATACGTCCAAATACGACCGCCTTCACCACGAGCAGACTCTGACATAAGACGAAGCTTATCGTCTCCTGGAATTGCCGTTGGGTGAATTTGAATGAACTCACCATTTGCGTACTTAACACCTTGTTGGTATACAGCAGCTGCCGCTGTCCCTGTATTAATAACAGAGTTCGTCGTCTTACCGAAGATAATACCAGGGCCACCTGTAGCAAGAATAACGGCGTCCGCTCTAAAAGTAAGCGTCTCCATCGTGTGCAGATCTTGTACAGAAATACCACGACATACGCCATCATCATCAATAACAGCGGATAAAAACTCATGATGCTCGTACTTAGATACTAGCCCTGCAGCTTCCCAACGACGAGCTTGTTCATCCAATGCATACAACAACTGTTGTCCTGTTGTTGCGCCTGCAAATGCCGTACGGTGGTGCTTCGTTCCGCCGAAGCGACGGAAATCTAGCAATCCTTCTGGCGTACGGTTAAACATAACGCCCATACGGTCCATTAAGTGAATAATGCCAGGTGCCGCGTCACACATTGCTTTAACTGGTGGCTGATTCGCTAAGAAGTCTCCACCATATATAGAATCATCGAAGTGCTCCCACGGGGAGTCCCCTTCACCTTTTGTATTTACAGCTCCATTAATGCCGCCTTGTGCGCATACAGAGTGAGAACGTTTAACAGGTACTAAAGAGAACAGATCAACATGCACGCCTGCCTCTGCTGCTTTAACGGTCGCCATCAAGCCAGCTAGACCGCCACCTACGACGATAATATTCTGTTTAGCCATCGCGAGTTGCTCCTCCCTTAACCAATAACCGATTTAGCAGACGCGAGAATCGCGCTTGCCGCTTCGAACTCTTCTTGACGCATCCCAACGATCGCCAACACGAACATCACGGACATAACTACAAATAGGCCCATGCAAATTTTTGCGAATACTTTTTGCGAGCGAGGACCTACAGTGATGCCCCAGCTTACGAAAAATGCCCACAACCCGTTCGCGAAGTGATACGACGCTGCAACCGCACCGACAACATAGAATGCCAACATGAACGGATTCGCAAAAATACTATTCATGTGAGTTCCTAGGTCTTCAGAACGCAAATTGCCAAGTGCAATTTGGACACGTGTTTCAAAAACATGCCAAGTTACGAAGATAAATGTAATAACTCCGGTTATACGCTGCATTAAAAATGCAAAGTTGCGGCCGTAATTGAAATTGCCTACGTTGTTACGAGCTGTATAAGCAATGTACAATCCGTACACCCCATGGTATAAGAGCGGGAGCCAGATTCCGAATATTTCTAAGACAAGCACTAACGGTAACCCGTTAATGAGTGCTACTTTGTCCTGAAAAGAATCAAGTCCGCCTTCGAATGCAGAGAAGTTAGAAACCATGTGCGTAATCATAAAGAAGCCCAATGGTATAACTCCTAGTAACGAGTGTAACTTTCGAGAGTAGAAATAACCTCGTTTCATTCTCTGTCGTTTCCCCTTTCCGTTGCGTGCATGTAGTTTTTGGTAGATTGGCATCCTCATTTTACTAGTCGCTGTCGAAAGCGTCAATAATTTGTCACAACCCTCTGTACTCCCTATTACCCGCTTTTCGACAAATAGACTACTTTTCTGCAAGCGCTTACCGCTTTTTTATACTTGTGAACAACTTGTGACACTTCCATCATACTCCTTAAACACTTATAATGGAATTGCAATGTTTTTATAATTTTAATAACCTATATGCATAAGGATATGACTGAAGAAGGAAACCTGCTGTTTTTTCAAATATAGAGACAAGATCATTGATCACAGGAGGATACGGTTCATGTTAGATTTACTAGAGACATTTGCCACAGTCGTAGACCACACCAGCTTGAACCAAGCAGCTAAACGGCTCAATATTTCGCAGCCCGCGCTTTCCCGCCAAATCGGAAGATTGGAGCAAGAATTAGATGTACAGCTCTTCAATCGACAAGGTAAGCGACTAGAGCTGACAAAAGTCGGTCAAATGACCTATGAATTCGCACTCGATATTCGCAGCAGGCAGCTAAACTTTATGAAATCAATCGCCGCCTATAAATCAGAAGGACTATCTACGGTAACGATCGGGGCGAGTCTCACGACACTCCAAACAACACTGCCTCTATTTGTTGAAGTGTTTATGCAGCAATGTCCTGATGCCCAATTAAAGGCCGTTACTGGCAAAACCCACGAAATCATTTCGTATGTAAGAGAGAAACAAGTGGACTTTGGTTTAGTTGCAGATGCTATTAAGGAGCAAGGGCTCGTATCGATACCACTGCTGTCTGATCATCTGATGCTAGTCATCCCACGCACGCACGAAATGGCTCTATTAGAACAATGGAAAATGGCCCACCTGCATGCACTCCCGATGGTTCTGTTCTCCCATGGAACTTGGTACCGCAAGTTAATCGATGACCTATTCCGTAAACATCGAGTTATGCCGGACATACGTATGGAGATTGACTCTTTTGAAGCGATCATTCGATTGTTGTCCACGACACAAGCTGTAGCTTTACTGCCTAAGTCTTATTTGCGGAGAGCATCACTAGAGGACAACAACTTAATTGCAATAGATATGGAGGAACTCGAACATACAGAGCGCATAACTTCACTCGTCTACGCTGAGCAAGCACCATTAGGTGAAGCTCTCCGCCTATTTATATCAGAAGCTGCCCACCGCTCAGAATCATGGAATATGGACGATTTGGCTTCTTCCTAAAATATAAATGGATCTATTGCTGTTAGACAGCATCAAGTCTATCTGCCTATAAATTACAATTGATGCAATCCACAATTATACTCACTAAAAAAGAACTGCTTCATTTAAGAAGCAGTTCTCATTTCATATACTCACACATTTATACTTTAAAAATAATTAATGCATCATATCTTCTTCAAATTCCTCGATCTGCTGATTTTTCCCTATCATAACCATTACATCGTTCGCAGCCAACACATCATCTGCTGTTGGAGCGATAATCACATCACCATTAGGCTTGTTCAAAGCAACTATGCTGCAACCGAAACGTCCTCGCGAGTCGAGCGTCTTGAGACTTATACCATCCAAGCATTGTGGCACACTCAATTCTGCTATCGTGTAATCTTTAGACAACTCTATATAATCAACCAAGTTTGGTGAAACCAGATGATGTGCCATACGAATCCCCATATCTCGCTCTGGATAAACAATACGATCCACACCTAGCCGCTCTAGCACCCTGCCATGAAGCTCAGACAGTGCCTTGCAGACAACCTTCTTCACACCCAGTTCCTTCACTTGGATACTTACTAAGATGCTTGTCTGAATGTTATCCCCAATACCAATAATGACGCAGTCGAAGTTGCGAATCCCTAGTGAACGCAGCACTTCTTCGTCAGTTGCATCAGCAACAACCGCATGGGTAATATCATCAGCAACTTCTTCAATTGCCTCTTCACTTTTATCAATGCCGAGCACTTGATGACCCAGTTCCATTAACTCACGAGCTAAGCTGGAGCCGAAGCGTCCCATTCCGATAACAGCAAATTGTTGAACTTCCATAGTGTATAAATTCCCCTCATCCATTAAAGCTTCTTTTAATTCTTTTCTAAGTTATAAATTCTAAGTTATAAATAAACATCTATATTGGTCGTAATACATACAATTACCCACTTAATTATTAGCCTATCGTTATTTTGCCTTCTGGATGTCGGTATAATTCACGTTCCGACTTCGGTCCTAATGCATACGCCAGCGTAAGCGGCCCCAATCGCCCTGCAAACATCGTCAAACTAATGAGCACCTTACCGAACGCAGATAACTCCGGTGTAACCCCCATAGACAAGCCTACTGTACCGAAGGCCGACGTCGCTTCGAATAGTATCGCAAGAAACGGCTGATCTTCTGTTGTTGACAGAATCATCGATACCAATAATACAAGGCTAAGGGCAAGTAGTGTCAACGTTACCGCTTTGAAAATCCGATCTTTAGCAAGACGGTATTTAAACATCACGATATCTTCCTTACCTCGAATCATAGCCAGTACAGCACCGATTAGAATCGAAAAGGTCGTCGTCTTAATACCACCCCCAGTAGAGCCTGGAGACGCACCGATAAACATCAAGATGACGATAAAGAACTGAGACGCCTGCCTCATATCAGGGATATTTAAGCTGTTAGCCCCCGCTGTACGAGGTGTAACCGACTGAAAGAAGGAAGCCCAAATCTTATCCATTAAAGGCATATTGGCAATTGTCTTCGTATTAGTGAATTCAAAAATGAAAATGACGATAGCACCAATCACAATGAGAAAACCTGTCGTCGACAACACGACTTTACTGTGCAAAGACAGTCTACGTGTACGTCGATAATCATACAATTCAGATAGTACGATAAATCCGATCCCCCCGGATATGATTAAAAACATCGCCACCACGTTAATGATCGGATCACCCACATAGCTGGTCAAGCTTGAGAAAGGTCCAGTAATTGGTCCGAACAAATCAAAGCCTGCATTGTTAAACAGGGAAATCGCATGGAAAATACCATAATAAATAGCTTGTCCATTTGGCATGTCATAAGAAAACCGAACAAAGAACAACAACGCAGCTATACCTTCTATGACGAGTGCATATCCAATAACTTTGCGAATTAATCGGACAATCCCTTCCATAGAGCCCTGATTCATCGCTTCTTGAAGAATAAGGCGCTCACGCAGCGATATTTTTTTCCGAAACGCAATCGCAAACATTGTAGCCATCGTCATAAAACCAAGACCGCCTATTTGAATGAGCATCAACAGTACGATCTGACCAAACATTGTAAAATGAGTACCTGTATCCACCACAACAAGCCCTGTTACACACGCGGCTGAAGTCGCTGTGAACAGCGCGTCAATAAAGCTCAATGTTTTGCCATCTGCATTCGATATTGGAAGCATAAGCAAGAACGCGCCCAATAAAATAATAAAAGCAAACCCGCATACAAGCACTCTCGGAGGCGTTAACCGCCAACGTCGTTTTTTGTTGGGATCTCTCATGAGAATCACCTCGTTAATGTAAAAACATCACAAAAAAAGCACGGGATACCCCAATGCTTGCGGAATCCTGACGCCATTCGCCTACGAGGTTAGCTGACGGATTCGGGCACGTCCAGGCTGCCCTATTCACGATACGACCATTGTAATCGTTTCGCAAAATTCACCCCTACTAATCGGGTCCCCCGCTTTCATCAATGATGAAACTCGGCTCTATATCGCTCATAACGAGATTATATATCTTTCATGTCACACACACAAAGTCACCAATTGTGCAAAAACTTAGTAAATCAGCGGAAAACGCCATCATTAAGCGCTTACAAAACCTTGTTTTCTCTCCGTGGTTCATCCGCGCGCGTGTTTGCTTGACGTAGCTATTTCTAATCGGCTAATCTGGTTGGAAACAGAGAAGACGATACAGGCAAGTCGTGTTGGGTACTATGTAATAGCAACCATAATCATTTCGTTAATAAGGAGGATTGAAATTGTCCATTTCATCATCTGACTATTCTCACCACTCCAAGGCGCGTAAACGATTGGGCGTATGGATAGCTATATCCGTACTCGGTTTCATAAGCTTTGTATTATTCCAAATTATTTTGCCTAGTGTAAAAAGTAATGAAGCAGCTGAAAAAAGAATTTCAGAGCAGCAGGCCATACAGCGAGCAGAGAAATTTTTGCTGCAGCCGGAAATAGCGGCGTTTATTCAGCCCCCTACAAAAATGTCGACGACAAAACGAATCGAAGCTTATTACCATACCAATGATGAGCTGTCAGGTTATATTAGCCACTCAGGTACAGAAAACACCTATCGTTCTTGGGAGAAGAAAGCCCCTTATGACATGTATCGTGTTCTTGTTCTTGAGCAAGAACATAGCGATCCGTTACTATCCTCTTTCCCTTATGAACGATTAACAAAAATAGATATACATATGAAAACAGGACAAGTCGTAGGATTTCAAACGGAGTCCAATGGAAGCCCACCAGATCAAGACAATCGAACCGAACCAAATGATCCATGGAAACAGTCCGATCAAATATTGCGTCTATTCGGCTGGTCAACAGAGCAAGTGAAGCGAGTGCCACTAGCATCGGAAGATGGGAACTCTGTTTATTATGAAGTACCTCGTGCTGCTGTAGGTGAAGCCAGACTGGAGCTTCAGTTGGAATGGAAAAATCGCTCATTGCTGCAGATGCTGCCTAGCTGGGAAATTCCATCATCCTACAGCACCTTAATCGCACAACAGCGTGCTAGCGCAGAGCGCATACACAACATTGTATACGTGGGAATGTCATTACTGCTTTCTATAGCTTCCATCATTATTACGGTCCTTTACCGTAAGCCAATTGCGTTCCGCTCGCGAACATTAATTTTACTAACCGTAATTTCTTGTTCCATTTCGCTTGTTCACGTCTGGAATATGACCGAAGGCTATTTTATGGTATCTGAACATCAACTTTTGCCAGAAAAGAACTTGCAAACAGCTATCATTATCCAAGCTGTTATTACACTTATACAAGCCGGATTGGCCCTGTATTTCTCGCTTGTAGCCGGGCGGTGGATGTGGCGGCAAACAAAGTTCAACAACATTATGCCTGGTTGGAGCGATGAGAACTTTGGCGAACATCTCGTCCAAGCCTTTTGGAGGGGAATTGGTTGGACTGGTATACTGTTGGGAGCACAAACTCTTATTTTTAGCATCATGGAAAAAGGCTTGGATACATGGGTGTCGACAGAAGCGCTTAACTCACCGATTAATCTTCATGCACCTGTATTGTTTCCGCTGCTAGCATGGGTTGCTGCCATATCGGAGGAAGGATTTTTCCGTTTATTCGCAATCGGTCTATTCCATCGTTTTATTCGAAACGTCTGGATCGCAAGTCTTATACCAACGTTTGTGTGGGCAGCTGGACATGTCATGTACCCTATCTATCCGTTCTATTCCAGACCAGTAGAGCTGATGATTATCGGGATGTTGTTTGTATGGATGATGCTGAAGCATGGCTTCTGGACTGCCGTAGTGGCACATTTAATGTTTGACACGGTATTAATGGCCATCGGATTCTTATTCGGCACCGATTGGACAGATGTCCTGATTGGCGTTGCCTATATCCTATTCCCACTAGTTGTTGTATATGGACTTCGCTACTTGCACAGCAATCGGAAGCAAGCAGCACAGATGGCTTATTCTCAGCCCCCACCCTCATCGTAAATGACAATAACGAAGTAAGATCGCCGCTTACGACCAGCACACTATTGTACAACTTTATTACTGACGCACACTTACGCATTTTTGTAACGAAACAACAAACAGGCTCCCTACAGCAGACATCATGTCGGACTGTAGAGAGCCTGTTTGTTATGAACTACATCAACAATTTCGTAAGTTTTACTCTGCCGATTGCTCAAAATCTAATCCCGTTTCTGATGCCTGTTCAACCTCTGCTTGCTCATCGCGTAACGATGACAAAATCGTGCGAGCTAATTTATCGCCTATTCCAACTTGACGGAACTCTTCTACGGAAGCTTCGCGAATTTTCTTCAATGATCCGAAATGCTTCAGCAGCATTTTGCGGCGCTTCTCCCCAATACCAGGAATAGAATCCAAAGTAGATGTTACCATCGACTTCGCCCGGCTTTCACGGTGGAATGTAATTGCAAAGCGGTGAACTTCTTCTTGGATACGATGCAGCAAGTAAAACTCCTGACTATCTCGCGCAAGCGATACAGGAACTGGAGGGAAGCCTGTCAGCAGCTGCGCTGTCTTATGCTTCTCGTCTTTGACCAAACCGCATACAGGCAGGTCCAGTCCAAGCTCATTTTCCAATACGTCTAAGGCAACGGACATTTGTCCTTTACCGCCATCCACGATAATAAGATCGGGCAGTTCCAAGCCTTCCTTTAATACACGCTCATAGCGGCGACGGATAACCTCGCGCATCGTTTCGTAGTCATCAGGCCCTTCTACGGTACGCACCTTGAATTTGCGATACTCTTTCTTATCTGGCTTGCCATCGATAAAACACACCATCGCAGATACAGGATTCGCACCTTGAATATTGGAGTTATCGAATGCCTCAATACGCCGCGCATTACCGATACCCAATGCTTCACCTAGACGCTCCGCTGCTCGGGACGTGCGCTCTTCATCACGTTCCAGCAGTTTAAATTTCTCTTCCAGTGTGACACGAGCATTATCGACAGCCATCCGTACCATCTGCTTTTTCAAACCGCGCTGCGGTAGACGTACTTTTACGCTTAACCATTGTTGAAGCGCTTCTGCACTCGACAACTGCTCATCACCATCACCAGAAGTTGAAACATCAACACTCCCTGTATCATTGACAGCAGCATCCGCATCAAGTCCTTCATCTTCTTCATCCGCAGCCAATAGCTGCTCCTCAGACCAGAATAAAGGCCGTGCGAGAGCTTTCGCATGAGGATCTACAATCCGAGGGGTAGATGATTGCTCTACTCCCTCCTCTCCTATAGACCACTCACTGCTGTTTGCTTGCGGCAGCAAAATTTCCTTCGGCAGCGCAGGATTATCGCTGTAATATTGCGTAATGAACGACATAAAGTCTCCATAAGCATCTCCATAAAACGGAAACGTAGTAGTATGCCGCTCTACCATCTTACCTTGGCGAATATAAAGAATTTGCACACACATCCAGCCTTTGTCGATAGCAAACCCAAATACGTCTCGATCTTTTAAATCCGCTGAATTGATCGTCTGCTTCTCATTGATTGCTTCAATCGCTTGCAATTGATCACGATATTCCTTGGCACGTTCGAAGTTCAGCTCTTCTGCAGCCTCACTCATCTTGCGCTGCAATTCTTTCCGCACTTCTTCTTGCCCACCGCTTAAAAATTGAGTAATCTTCAATGTCACCGCTTCATACTCTTCCGGCGATACCTCACGGGCGCAAGGCCCTATGCATTGACCAATGTGGTAGTACAAGCAAGCTCTACCCTCTGTGCCGCTGCACTTTCGCAAGGGATACAAACGATCAAGCAGCTTCTTCGTTTGGTGCGCCGCATAGGCATTCGGATAAGGGCCAAAATACTTCGCCTTGTCCTTCAGCACACGTCTTGTCACTTCCAACCTTGGATGACGTTCATTCGTTATCTTAATGTATGGAAAGCTCTTATCATCCTTAAGCAATACATTGTAGCGCGGATGATGCTTCTTAATTAAGTTGCACTCCAAAATGAGTGCTTCCATATTGCTCCCCGTGACGATATATTCAAAATCCCGTATTTCCGATACGAGACGCTGGGTCTTGCCATCATGACTTCCCGAAAAGTAGGAACGAACTCGATTTTTCAGCACTTTGGCTTTTCCGACATATATGATCGTTCCATCATTGTTTTTCATCAAATAACAACCCGGCAAATCCGGCAGCAAAGCTAATTTGTTATGAATCCGCCCCAATGCTTGCTCCCGCTCCGCTATATCCTCAGCTGTTAAAGCCTGTTCTTCTGAAGGAGCATAGCGATCGTTCCAACGTTCCTTCCAGCGCTCTGATCGCCAGTTAGCTGCGGACTTGTCTTCTTTAGCAGCTTGATCATTCGAATGTTGCTGACTCAATCCGTTGCCTCCTCTCCATTTCGTAAAACAGCATACCAGCACACAGTTCTCTTCTCTATTTTAAACGATAGACCTATACAAACAAACTCCTTACCACTCGAAATATTTGGGTCAGTTAGTAAGGAATCCACTTAAAAAGTTGATAAGCCTTTACAGGTTACTTAATCATAAAAAAATAACCCCTCATTCCGCAACGATTGCGAAACTAAGGGGCTATTCCTGCAAATTAGCTCTTATTTGTGCTTGTCGATAAGACCTTTAAGTGCATCTTTGGAGTTAAGACCAACTACTTTATCAACAGGTTGACCGTCTTTGAAGACGATAATAGTCGGGATGCTCATTACACCAAAACGGGATGCAGATTCAGGATTCTCATCCACGTTGATTTTAGCAACAACTGCGCTGTCACTTACTTCTGCATCAAGCTCTTCAAGAATAGGAGCGAGCATTTTGCAAGGTCCACACCAAGGAGCCCAGAAATCAAGTAGTACTACACCTTGCTTATTTTCTACGTCTGCTGAAAAAGACTGATCAGATACGTTTACGATAGCCATAAGTAACTTCCTCCTTTATAGTAAATAACAGATTATCACCTTATACATGTAAAGTATACCACAACTCGAAAAGTTATGCGCAATATAGATGTTGATTTGTACAGAAATTGTCACAAAGTTGACAAGGTTAAACTTTACAGTGCCTAGTGTGTTCGCTATACTAAAAAATAATTGGATTAAAATACCTGTTCAGTTCATGACCTATGTCACAGCAGCTGAACTATACAGATAGGAGGAACGTCGATGAAAGCGAGTACAGTAGATCCTCGTGCGCATGTGAATGAAGAACCACGCAATGACTTCTCAGATACGTTTATGGGCTTCGGTGTTATGTTTGGCTTTATGACAGTTGTTTTTTTTGGAATGGTCATTATTAAGCTCATCATATCTTAACCTTCATTCGACGTTATCCGGATATACCTTGAACATTCAGTTACATCAGAACTTACCTAAGTACGCAAGAAGTCCGGCTATCTACTCGATCAGCACGGACTTCTTTGTTGTCTATATCCTATTATGCTCCATCATGTCCAGCTCATGTGTACTGGTACAAACTTCACTTGGCTTCCATTATACACATGTACCCGCGTACGGCAGATGCAAATCACTGTCTTGATTTGCCCCACCCCCGAAGCAGTCCCGCAACCGCATCGTTCCTCTTTACATATAGTGGTTTGGATTTGAGCTATCTGAGCTACCTCCGCTGCCACCACGCTTGTTCCGACCACTAACTTGTACAACATCAACATACGGTCTAATGCGATCCATTAACCGCTCTGCCTTATGAACATCTTCACCTTCACGCGTATAGCTGAAATGTCTCAGCAACGCATCAAAGTCATAATTTGAAGTAAAGAACGTCGGCTTATTGTTCATTCGATAGTTCAATATCGAGCCAAGTACATGGTCACGTACCCATGGCGTCATATTTTCCGCACCAATATCGTCAAAAACGAGTAAATCCGTCTCTTTCATCATTTCGATCGTTTCACGAAGCCTTTGTGGTTCTTGGAACATGGACTTTAGATCTTCCACGAAATCTGGCATATAGACGATAACGCCTGAATGATTCTCCTGGGCCAACTTATGCAGCATATATCCCATCAAGAACGTTTTTCCCGTACCGAAAGAACCTGACAAATACAAGCCTCGTGATGTTAGTCCATGCTCTTTCGCTTGTATGACATAGTCCATCACCTGTTGAACAGCAGGTCCACGCTCATAGTCGATCGTTATCATCTCTGCTGCTGAATACCCCTGCTTCAATGCTGTTTCATCGACAAAGAAGGAACGGACACGCTTGCGTACAGCCTGTTGGCGATCGTGGGCTGCTTGTCTTTGGCATGGTACTTTGCGGTCATCAATAATAACCCGCCCATTCAACGTAGAAGCAGACAGCTTCGTGAAATGCCCCGGCATATCATTGCGGCATTCCTCTAAACTCGGACAATTGCTGCAGCCGTCATGTTCTTTTACATATTGATACAGCTTATTAATGTTCATTCTCATCGTACGCTGGTCAATATCAGGATGCTGCTTCCACCATTCCTGAACAACCGGGTGCTGCAGCAGTTCTTCAATCTTCGCTTCTGCTTGCTGACGCCGATGCGAAAGCGGTAGTTTCTTCAACACACTACCTAGTGATTCCATATTGTTCACCTCTACGTTCTCAACAACAAGGTTGCATGCTGCTCGCAATGCCTAGCAGCATAGCACCTTATGCTAATGTAGCATCAACTATTTTCATCCAATCGACGAGCCAACTCCAACGCCCGCTCCCGATCCGATTGGGACCAAGCAACGGATTCCGTGGAAGGCTGTACGACAGGGATTGCTGGACGCTGCTGCTTCGCATAGCGTGAGTTGTTGCCTCTTCCACCTGCCGCACGCGGCTTCGATCCAGCTTGTCCTGTACGATTAGCCGATTCTGTCGTTACGGATGCTTGAGTTCGAATATATTGAACCGCTTGTTCATACGTTTGAACTTGTTTGACAAGCATATTGGATGCAATACGCTCAACGAAAGCGCCACTAATGCGCTGTGTTCCTTCTTGTGCAGTCAACATCATAATATAATGAATAAGGACATTAATCACTTCGTCTGGCAGCTTGTAGTTCAAGTCAATTTTCGTAAACATGTCTAGGAATGAATCTGGCACTGCCCCAGGGAAATACTTCTCCAACAGCTTCGTATATGGAGCATTGCGCAGCATCATATTGTATTGATGCACATCGCACTTGTCCTTACATTGAGGTGCTACTTCTACATAGAACTCCATCTCAACAGCGACTTCCTCTTGGATTTGAGCAGCAGCTCGATCTGGTGAATGCATCTCATGAGAAGCTGAACGTTGAGCCTTCTGATCCTTCTGCACTTGTTCTATCTTCTGCTGCTCGCGCTCACGCCATTCTCCGCGGCGCTTCGTCTGACGGAATTGCAAATGAGCGCGGTGCTGAAGCTCATCAAGGACTAGACGTCCTTCCGTATTAAACACACCATCTTCATCAAGCAAGCGACAAATCTCTACAGGAGTAAGCTCGAACTTGCGGGCGATATAATCTAGAATACCCATCCCTTCACGATCCAAGCGCAGCTTCTCCACATAAGGTCGATTATACGAGTATTTTGGAAAGCGCGTTATAATATCTGCATAATTCAGTACGGGTTCTTCTTGTGCAGAATCTTGCGCAGATCCGCCTCTCCGGCTTGGAGTTACTTCATGCAGCGCCTGCTCCAATTCATAATCAATCACATGTGTATTTAAACGGAACATTTCATAGAAAGGTACAGATATATTTTCACGATGTGCATCTGCTTGAAGCTGCGCAAATGGCTCATCTGTAATAAATTGTTCTCGCAAGGACAACACCGTATACTTCCCAACCTTGTCACGAAGCAGCAGCGTTAAATGCTGCGTATTGAAAAATTCATCTGGTGACAGTGGAGACTGCAATGCATATTCGAACATGTAATCTTCAGAATCCTGAAACATAAGACGGGAAGTTTGCAGCAAGCCAACAGCCTCCAGCTTCGTTGTCTGCTCAATAAAATAAGCTCTTCCCTTTTCGCTAGGCTCAATCCCTAGCAGCAAGAACAGCTTGCGCTGCGAATCCATCGCAGAATATCCTACCTTATCTGCGGAGATATGCTGATACAAGAAGTGATACAAACCAATAGCAAATGCACCTATTATCGGCTGATATACTTGTGAGAGCATACGTTGATCCAGTTGACTAAGGCTAAATTCTCGGTAGGCAACGTATCGATGATGCTCAGTAAAATGAAATAGGTTGTTCATTCGCATTGGTAGTACCCTCCCCTTTCCGTAATCATTTCTCTAGTGCAACTATTGTAACATAAAAAAAGTCCATTCGTCTGACAAAATGGTGGTAACAGACGAATGAACACTATTGTTGTCTACTGCTGTCTAATTAGCTTTGCAGCTGACGAAATTGTATATTAAGCTGCTGAACTTCCGCAATCGTTTGCTTATCTTCCCATACATCACCAGGCTTAGATCCGCGCCCGATAACCCATCCTTCAAACGACATTCCCATGAACTCGCAAATATGACGGAACTGCTGTACGAACGGTAATCCTGTCATTTTAGCATTCGGTCCACCTACGACAACAAGGTACACTTTTTTGCCCTTCATCCGCTCCTTGAATTGAAGCTGCTCATCGCGCAAACATTGCGACCAACGATCAATGAACACTTTCATCAATCCAGACATGCCGTACCAATACAGCGGTGTAGCAAATACAAGCGTGTCATGTTCCAGCATCTGCTCTACAAGGGTACGCAGTTCGCCCTCTACAGGTGCAAACCCTTCAGACGCGTGGCGCTTATCTACAATTTGCTCAATTTCATATTCGCGCAATCGGATAGTAGTCGCATCCACTCCTTCTGTAAGAAGCTCCGTCAACTGCTCCGTATTCCCTTGTTCACGAGCACTGCCTTGAATAATAAACATCGTATTTCCCTCCAAATCTCCTGTTATAAGAATTCATTTATCGTCATCATAGCAAGATCAGGGGACAGCAACAAGCAGCGATCCGATTAGCCGAGCTATCATTTCTTCTACCGTCCCCCACAACTGCTTGTTAACAAGATCACGCTCTTAGAAGTTCAACTTTCTCCGATGCACGAGAAGCTGACTGTACTGCTGTTCCAGTTCGGCTTTGGCCGAATCAGATTGAGGAAGTGATAAAGCTGACAACACCCGATTCCATTCCAACTCAAACCTCATACGCTCTTCATCAGTCGTTACATTTCGCTCTTTACTATCCGCAGTTCCACTGGCCTGCCCGTTTGCTTCAACGGCAGACCGAGTAACATCGCTCTCTCCCTTATTTATTTCGTCCATTGCTTTAAAATAAGGTGCTGTGTGATCAATTCGAAGCTCATGCGTAGCTACCGCCGATACGAATGCACGGTCATGAGAAACGAACAATACGGTGCCCGGGTAATCTTTCAATACCCGTTCCAGTTGTTCACGAGCTTGAATGTCCAAATAATTTGTCGGCTCGTCAAGAATGAGTACGTTGCAGCCACTTAGGAGAAGTTTAATAAGCTGCACTTTTACTCTTTCCCCACCGCTTAATGTTCCAACAGGCTGCAAGGCCAAACGCCCAGACAGATGCAGCCTTGCGAGTGCAATTCGGACTATCGATTCTGAATAAGAAGTCGTTGCTCGCACTTGCTCCACAGCGTGCTTATTTCTATCCAATTGGTCTACACGCTGATCAAAATACCCTACTTGCATACGGGGAGATAGTCGCCATTGCCCCGCTGCATAAACTCCATGATCATTCGGCTCAGCTGATCGCTTCCATTCTCCATCATGACAAGCTTGATCATATGCGCGCAGCAGCGTATGCAGTAACGTTGATTTGCCTGATCCGTTGTTTCCTGTAATCGCTACTTTCATGCCCGGTCGAATGCGAAACGACAACGGAGACAACAATACTCTGCCATCACAGGTCGCAGTATCCATACCTTGCTTTTGAGAAACTGTAGGATGAGAATCTAAATTTGATAATTTCGAACCTGAAGCGAGAACAGAAGACAGCCTTAGCTGTAAACTCTCCCCTTCCAGCAGTGTCTTGCTTCGTATAGGGTTATGGTAGTTCACATCGAATACAAGCTTTTCTTCTTCATATGGCCTTGGTAAAGACTCCAATTTGCTAAGACGCTGCTCCATCGCTTTGACCGTCTTTTCCTGCTTCGCTTGCTTGCGATTAAAGTGAGGTCGAGCAAGGCGCATTTCTTTACTCGTCAAACCCTTTTTAGGTCTACTTGCTTTACTGGCACTGCTCTGCTTCTCGCCAATCATCTCTTGAAGTCGGTCTCGCTCTGCTTCTCGGTTATGATAAGCCCGCCACATTTCCTTGTTTATTCGCTCTTTCTCTTCTCGATATTGCTTATAAGCTCCCGGTCGCTCACCACTGTATATATGAAGCTTCTGATCTTCAAGCTCCCAAATTCTCGTACATACTTCATTCAAAAACGTTCTGTCATGTGAAATAACGATTATGAGACCATCATACGCACGTATTTGCTGCTCCAACTCACGAATCGATTGAACATCTAGATGGCTCGTTGGCTCATCCAGCATCAATATATCCGCTTCTGTCGCCAAGGCCGCTGCAATACGTCTTTTCGTCCACTCCCCGCCGCTTAACGTTTGAATGTCAGCTGACGGCTGCTCCATTTGACTGCGTTCATCCCATTGGCTAACGACCTCAATCGTACCGCGACATCGTACATGGCCCGCGTCAGCTTCTAGCTGCCCTGCCAAAACACGCATTAACGATGTTTTACCTGCCCCATTTTCGCCAATTAAACCAATACATTCTCCTCGATACATACGTACTGCATCTGGGATATGCGCAATAAGTCGGTCTCCGTAATAGACCTGAAGTGCATGTATTTCAAGTAACATAGTTGTTGTCATAAAAAAACCTCCCTAGGATGTCCTAGAGAGGATAGCTATGCGATATTTACATCACCTGCAAGACGAATAGGCAGGATGTACGACACTTCTGCAACACGTAATTATACCCTTCATTCTTCCACACATGCATAAAATACACACATGAAAAATGGATTGTACACAATTACGCAATCGCATGGCTTACTGTACATACGTGTACAGCGCCCAAGCATCATCATCAAGAGTCGTACGAGTCGATGTAAATAGACAGACTAATCCCCTCAGAACTATCATTAAAGAATCGATATGTGATTCAAAAATGCAGTTATTAACTGATTCGGAAATTAGTTATTATCCATCGTCCGGCGTACCTTACCCTTTCCTTCGTCTTATACAGTCATACAGTAATTAATACTAAGCACTGTTGTCATCAGTATATAAAAGATGCAATAAGCCGTCAACCCGCAGATGCCCCATACGATATTCTTCCTATATAGGCCAAATTATTTTCGCCATTTAGAACAATTAGAACATTTTATATCCGCCAGCTCGCAAATAGCCAATCGTCTTACCACTAATGTACGCCCCAACCAATCCTGCTATCGCGATTAAGATGTCAACAAAGCCATAGTTCGTGACATTTCCTACAAATGTCAAGGAACTATCCCACATCGCCCACATCGCTAACGGTATAACTAAGACAACATACAGCGCCATCGGAAACCAAGTTGTTTTCATAAGCATATTTAAAATAAATCCGATGCCAAACATCATAACAAATAGCAGTACCATTAATACGATGTACATCAACCATTCCACTTATTTATGCCCCCTCTGCTGCAATCATTGAGTCTTGACTTCAATTGCTGAGAATAACTACGCTTCCGTATCTTGATCGACATTTCTCAACATTTACCTATTTCGCGATTCATTTTACTTTTCCTTCCTTGAAAAATCAACGAACATTCGGTGACATTTCTCACAGGTACATTGCCGCGCCTACTTAGATAAGCTACAATGTGGATAATGTTTGGAAACGTAATCAACACTATATATAGACAATTCTCATGATAAAGGATGGTGGCTTACATAATGAGTGAGGCAACAAAAACACTTGAAGGTTGGTACGCCCTGCATGATTTCCGCACGATGAACTGGGCGCTGTGGAATAAAGCTGACGAGGAAGAGCGTGCTCATGCATTAGATGAGTTGCAAACGTTATGGGAGCAGTGGAAGCAAACAGAGAACGACAATCAAGGCAGTACAGTCGTGTACAGCATTGTTGGTCAAAAAGCGGATTTTGTTATTTTCCACCTGCGTGAAACGCTGGAAGAACTTAACGCACTAGAGACTGAACTAAACAAATCTGCATTTGCTCGCTTTACAATTCCTACTTATTCCTATGTAAGTATTGTAGAGCTCAGCAACTACATGACGAAGCCCGGATCAACAGAAGATCCGATGGAAAACCCAGAAGTGCTTGCACGTCTGAAGCCGATCCTTCCACAGGCGAAGCATATTTGCTTCTATCCGATGAATAAGAAGCGTGATCTAGAGGACAACTGGTACATGCTGTCCGTCGAAGAGAGACGCGGCATGATGCGCAGCCACAGCATGATTGGTCGCGGATATGCTGGCAAAGTGAAACAGATTATTACTGGTTCTGTCGGCTTGGACGATTGGGAATGGGGCGTAACGTTATTCAGTGACGACCCGCTTCACTTCAAGAAGCTTGTATATGAAATGCGCTTCGATGAAGTTAGTGCTCGCTTTGGCGAGTTCGGTTCCTTCTATGTTGGTAATCGACTAACACCTGACCACCTTAAAGATATGTTGAAATAATTTCAATACGCATCACACGAAAGCCCCTTAATCTAATCAGATAAAGGGGCTTTTTCATTGGGTTAGCAAAAACCGCCCCAGGATCACTTATCCTGGAGCGGTACCTATCACTTAGTGATCATCGTCGTCATCTTGTTCATCCATGGATGCCAAATATTGCTCGGTCATTCTATCCCGTTCACGACTTTTTTCTTTCAGTCGTTCAATGCCTGGCTGAATGAGCAGATCAACTTCTTTCTGCACCGTATAAGCCAGATCATGACGGTTCTGCGACTCTAGAAAAGAGCCAACTTCCATAAGCGCGTTATAGCGATCCAGCTCATCACGCGTCAACAATCCTCTAACTTGCACGCTGCAGTGTCTCATCGCTTAGAAGAACTTCCCTTTGCGAAGCGCCAAAGAAATACCGCCAATGATGAACAACCAGCGAATATCGATTACTTTTTTCAATTGTGCTGCCAAGAAGCCTGTAAGCTTCGTATTGCCGACAACACCAATCGCTTGGCCTTTACCCAAAGATGCCACTGTACCTTTGTTATGGAACGTGAACGTCTTGAGTGGTTGCTTACGAATGGAAGCAACGATATTGCTTGCTGCAACAGGTCCTTGCTGCATCGCCATTTGAGCTGTTGGCGGATAAGGACGGTCGATAGCTGTATTGATCATCAAAGAGTTGTCTCCGATAATGTATACATCTTCATATCCTGGAGCACGCAAATGCTCATCCACTTTAACACGGCCGCGCATTGCTTCGAAGCCAGCTTGCTCGATCAAACGGTTACCACGTACGCCACCTGTCCATACAACAGTAGCAGATTTGATCTCTTCTTCAGTAGCCAAAAGTACGCCTTCTGGTGTGCACTCTTTAATCGCAGTAGCGAGTTTGAACGTTACACCTTTGTCTTGAAGCACTTTCATCGCATAGTCAACCAATTTAGGGTCGAAGCCAGGAAGAGCTGTTGGAGCTGCTTCAATGTTGTATAATTTAACCAAGGAACGGTCGATGTTATGCTCACGGCAAAGCTCAGGAATACGATCTGCTAGCTCACCAACGAACTCGATACCCGTGAAGCCTGCACCACCGACAACAAATGTCAAACGATCAACACGAGTTTGATCTTGTTTGAACAATCTGAATTGCTCTTCGATATGCTCACGAATTGCTTTAACAGAGTTGATGCTGCGGATAATCATTGCATGCTCAGCCAATCCTGGAATGCCGAACGTTTCCGGCTCGCCGCCAAGACCGATAACCAAGTAGTCATAGGACAAAGCGCCATCTTCAAGAATAACCTTCTTCTCTTCAGGACGAATTTCTTGAACAGTAGACTTCACGAAATCAATTTTGAATTCATCAATCAATTTTGTAATTTCTACATAGGAGTTCTCCAACTTGTCCGTACCAGCAGCTGGCATGTGGAGATGAGTTGTGAAGTAGTGATACTCATGTTTGCTGACGAGTGTTACATCAGCCTCGTTATAATTCAATTCTTTTTGCAGACGCTTAGCGGCCATAAGACCACCGTAGCCTGCACCTAAAATAACAACCTTAGGAATATGGCTCATTATTGTCTCGTCTCCTTCCATGTTCGATTCGGCTGAGCATCTCTGTTGCTGCATCATTTGCCCGATATATTAATGTGTGAAAAACACCACATAAACGACTACAAAAATTCATGGTCCTGTAATATGTCAGGCTTACAGTATTACATCGATCACATACAACACCGAACGATCCCGATACGATATATTGGGGTAGTACATACAATTTTCATCATTCGTGAAAATTGCAAATCTAACTGCAATCATAACGATTTTCTACTGAAAATACAAGGAAAAAATGATCCAACACATTTTTGTAAGCGCTTTAAATAGGAGCTTATTAATAAATTGTAACCCATTTTTTATTTGAATACGTTGTCATGATATAGCTTTTGCACGATTGAAGGTTTTTATTTCGGGGTGTACCTGCATATTATGTAAATGTGCCGTTTGATAATTAAAACGATAGGATTATAATAAATACATATTTATATCTTAACCAATGTGTATCCATATTTATGGTCACCCACTATTTGGAGGTGTGCAATTTGACGACAACATCTACGCATCAAGATATAACAGACATCATTATCATCGGCGGCGGGCCTGCAGGTATGTTTGCAGCTTTCTACGGTGGAATGAGGCAAGCATCAGTACGAATTATTGAAAGTATGCCCCAACTTGGCGGACAGCTTGCTGCTTTATATCCGGAAAAATATATTTATGACGTTGCCGGCTTCCCTCAGGTTACTGCTCAACAATTAGTAGATCGCCTCAAGGAACAAATGGATCACTTTAATCCTGACGTACGTCTTGAGGAGAAAGTACTTCTCGTAAATAAACTCGATGAGCGGTTATTCGAGGTCAAGACAGATAAGGAAACGCACTACGCACGTGCTGTAATCATTACAGCTGGTATCGGCGCTTTTGAACCACGTAGACTCGACTTGCCTAAAGCAGCTGCATTTGAGAAGACGAACCTTTACTATTTCGTAAATGACTTGCAAAAGTTTAAAGGACAGAAGGTTCTCATTAGTGGTGGCGGTGATTCCGCTGTAGACTGGTCACTTATGTTGGAGCCTATCGCTGAACAAGTTACTCTTATTCACCGTCGAGACAAGTTCCGTGCCCATGAGCATAGTGTTGAGCAATTGATGAACTCCAAAGTTAATGTGGTTACACCTAAAGAAATCGTACAGCTGCATGGAGAAGAACGCATTGAGCGAGTAACGATTAGTGATGTAAAAACAAAAGAAACGACTGATATTGAAGTGGATGCGGTTATCGTCAATTTTGGATTTGTATCTTCATTAGGGCCTATCTCAGATTGGGGAATACATATCGAAGGCGGTTCAATCGTGGTCGATTCACGTATGGAAACGAATGTGGCAGGAATTTTCGCAGCAGGGGATGTTACCACTTATCCGGGTAAATTAAAGTTGATCGCGGTCGGCTTTGGTGAAGCACCTACTGCTATTAACAATGCAAAAGTTTACATTGACCCTACAGCTAAGCTCTCGCCAGGACACAGCAGTAATATGAAACGCTAAGCCTATACCAGCCAGTCCATAAGAGACATGCATAAGAAAGCTTTACGCCTTCACTCTCATAATAAGCATAAAGGAAGGGTATCCTACTCCATATATCTATGTGTGGAGGTAGATACCCTTGTTTAATGTTTGTCCACTATGCAACGGCTTCATCAGTCCGGAATGGTTATGCCCTAACTGCTTGAACCCGGCCGTCGATTGCGGCAAACGAGATGACTATACTGGACCGTATGAACCTTATCAAGAGTTGCCGTCAGTACCATCTCCTGCATTATCAAATGCCACCATCACAGGAGAAGACAACAACGGAGTCTGCCTGCATTTGTTCTATTGTGCATCCTGCCAAAACCTCTCTTACGTAAATGGTCATACATTCGAGGACGGGCAGCATAACATATAGAACAACAGGATTCTCTCTATTGGTAAATGTGAATCATGAGGATTAATGATACTGCGGGATGGTCGGACGAAGACGGCGTCTTTGCATTTCCGCGAGCAACAATGCAATGAATTCTTCATCCAACTGCAAACGTACCGCTTGAGAATACGATTCAAAAAGCATCTCATCGGAAAGTAATGCCATCACAACCACAACCTTTCCTCATATTTCCTTGCAAATTCACTATAGCACGGTCTTATTTCTCAGAACAAGCGTTCTGTTATCCACAGCAAATTGTGGAAAAATTGTGCATACGATGTTGATAACTGTCGGAATCGCCCATCCAGCAGGTGGTATAATGTGGATATTTATATTCACATCATTTTTGCTGCTTTCTTACATAAAAATGTTTAATCACTCTTCCATTCTATAAAAATAGAATCTATCAACTTATTTTGAAAGCTGATAGATTCCCTTTCTATTTCAAATTCTGTCTTCCCAACCTCATTACCGTGGCCTCGTATTTACTTCCAAAATCCATATGAACCCTTCTCGATCAATGCCATAATCAAATCCCAATCTACCTACACCAGGGAATTTCGATTCCATTATTTCACTGCAAATCCGAGTCAGCTGCTTCATTTCCTCCCTTTTCGTATTTACCACATCCTCAGATAGCGAGAGGCCGAGTGCCTCACTAGAAGTAAGCTGTGTACCGCCTTTACTTAAATTCGTAACGAATAGTCCATCTTTCGCTAATCGACCTACAATCGCCCGAAACACCCAAGTACTATCTTTCTTCACAACTTTGACCCTATAATCAATTGGCCTTCCTAAAATAGTAGCCAAATGAATACCTTGCTGAATCAAATACTTACGCTTCTTTTTAGCTTTACCTAAAGCTCGAGCAAGAGTCTGAAAAGAAGAAAAAGTTCGCGTACTTGATAACGAGGTAAAGGAGTAGAAACTATGTGTTTTCGTGACTTTTATAACACCGTAACCACCACCACCTACGACTGGCTTAATTACCACAAACCCAAACTCATTCAACATCTGCAGCAAATGTGCTGGCGAATACATACGAGTTAGTGGTATGTGCGAGGCTACACGAGCATCGGATAGAAGCGCCTCTGTCTTCAACCACTTGCTGGCAACTTGTGTCCCTTCCATTCCGATCCCCCTTTCCCGTACCGTCATTCTATACAGTACTCAGTGTACATGCCCGCTTCTTGTACCCTAGTCCAAGTTGAGAGCCTATTTATTTCAGATGAACTTCGCTTCAATCATGTAATCAGGGATTGTCATTCCCAATATTAGGGTGGTATCGTAGAGTAGATAGTTACAATTAGGCTTAGTGAAGAATCTTGAATCCCTATTTCAAAATAACTTTTCATTAGCAAGGAGAGAACGAGATGGAGACAGCCGAACTTTTTCGAGTTTTATATTGGATTGCAATCGTGTCCATGTCCATTATATTGGTCGTTGTTAACGCGGGAATATTCATTATTAGCATTCGTTTTTTGCAGCAGCGCAAAATTGGTCTCGGTATCGGGGCTGGTTTGTTCTCTGTATTTTGCTTCTATCTCATTGTCATCATGCTGGGCAAAACATTCCCCGGATTGTTTTAGCCATACAGCCCGAATCGCTACAAACAGTATCGCTCACATTTAATTTTTAGCACAATCGTTATATAAAATAAGTGCATGAAAAATAGAACCTTACGTTCCATTCCTTCGGAACGTAAGGTTCTATCTCTTTATAACAACAATATTTATAACCCCATCGTTATCTATTAATACTCATCGATATCAAAATTAACAATTTTATCGAACGCCACATATTCCGTTCGTGCTTTGAATGGACCTAAATGCCAAGTTTTCACGAAACCATAACGTTCTGATCCTATCCCCGTTGCGCGTGCATCATACCAAGTAAGGAATGCATTTAACTGCTGTATGGTTAAATCATATTCTTTTACTTGTCCATTCATTAAGTAGAGTGTCAACAAACCTTTGGAATGATTGCCCGGCACTTCAGGCGGTACACTTTTAGATAAAACTAATTTCTCGGTTGTAGGGGTGTGAGTATGGCTTAATTCATGACCACCTATCGCATAAATGGTCCCATCCACTACCCCAGCGCCAAATGCCCATCTGGCATTAATCATTTCTGGACCCGTCGACCAACTATCCGTAGCAGGATCATAAATTTCAACGGTTTTAATCCCATTGAGACCAGAATTCATCAATCCACCTAAAACGTATATCTTTCCATCATAGACTACCGAGGCGGTTGTATCTCTTGGAGTAGGCATTCCATTTTTTACGGTCCAAGTGTCACTCTTCGGGTCGTATTCCTGTAGATCGTTGTAGTTAGGTTTGGCCTCTCCTCCGCCGATTGCATACATTTTTTCACCTACAACAGCTAAGCTAACAGCATGACGACCTCTTGGCAGAGAAGCTTTCGTCGTCCATATATCGTTAACTGGATCATACTCCTGCACAAGATTAGAGTTATTCGATCCACCTACTACATAGATCTTTCCGTTTAACTCAATAGAGCTTGTCCACACTCTTGCATAAGGCATATCTTTTTTGGCTGTCCATGTATCAGTAGCAGTGTCATACACCTCAACTTTTGCTGATGCTGCTTCTACTGCAGACTGACCCCCAAACGTATATATCTTACCTCCCACAGTAGCGGTACCGAAGTAAGCACGGGGAGTCGGCATACTCTTCTTATTAACAGACCACTTATCACTCTTCGGATCATAAGATTCAACAGTGCCATCAAATTGCGACCCTACTCCACCTAGGGTATAAATAACTCCATTTACTGTAGCTACACCACTACCACCTCTCGCGAGGCTCATATCTGAAACTCTCTGCCATTGGGAAGAAGCCGACGTTTCTTTTATTGATAAAGACGAAACAAATAGAATCAAACAAAATATTTTGAGTATTCTCCATTTTTTTATCTGTAACATATAAGCACTCCTCCTAAGTAATATAGTAAAATTTTACCGATCACATGGAGAAAAAACAGTCTGTTTCTTACGCTTCTATCAACGTAAACTGAAAGGTTAATGTCAGAAAAACATAGTATTATTGAAAATTTAACCGCTAAATAGCCCCCATCTGAAGACAGGCAACTGCTCATGATGGGAAATAACTATTCACAAAAAAATCTCCCCAGTAAGGGGAGATTTTTTGAAGTAACTTAATAAGTAATTGATCCTGTTGGGTGCAGCGTTGTTCCACCAATCGAAACTTTTATATGACTTGTTAACGGAACATCCGTTTCATGTATAACGGTTCTCCACCAATCCCATGCAAGACCTGTGCATTCTCTTGCTAGGATCTTTATATTTCTGGCGTTAGGTGGAAGTGGAATCTCTGTCGAGAAAGATGCTGTTTTGTTCCAGCCACTTTCTTCCCACACTTTAGAAGTGATAACTTCTTGTCCATTTGCATCATAAGTTACTTCGTCCCAAGACACTTCAAATTGAGCTACATAAGCACCCTTATGATTGAGCGTAATTTTACCCTTCGTATATTCAGTCGTTTTCGTCTCAATATACTCTGTGTTGTTGCGAACAGCAGCAACCGCATTGTCCTTTAGAAACACACTTGTATAGGAAATTGGGTAGGCTGGATTTTTGGGGCTAAATTGTGCATTGTCTTTAATAATATTTTGGATAACATTAAAGTCTTTTGTCACAATCTGATTATGTGTGTGCGCATCCCCACCCAATACAACAGCAGTAAAGGAACTGTTCTCATAAATATCTTTGTACTGTCCACTTGACTGCACGGAAGAATCACGAAGCAGTGCCTTAAATGCGGCTTGCACATCACTGCTCTTCGAAGTAGTCTCCAACTTTACATAAATGGTTCTGCCATAAGCAACATTGGATACCATAAGAGGTGGCGCATCATTGCTTACGCCTTTACGAACTAATTCGTTGAACGTCACATTTTGATCAAATAGATCTGATGGATTATTAGGAAGAGCTGCATTTACAGTATAGAAAATTTGTTTATAAGCAGCTACCATCACTTTTTTCTCGCCGCTTTCAACTGCATTAAAGTCAATGCCTAGCGTATTGTTAAGCACTTGAGCATTCACATTTAGCGCACTGGCGATTTGATTTTTGCTGTGAACCATAGATTCTGCATATTGCAGTCTTGCAGGTAATGTATGCGTGGATGAATATTTATCAACCCAAGTTGACACTAACTGATCAACTGCACTAGACACACTGCTGTAAGTTGGATGTTGAACGGTAATCGTATTTTCATTTTTCAACCCAGGTAAGTCGATGCTAATATCTAATGGTTTCCGTTTAGCCATAACCAAATCCGGTTGGTTATCCACGAACGATTGATTAGCAAGCTGGATGGCGCCTGGATACGTCCGATTGGTCATCGAATCAATAATAGATATATCTACTGGTGAAGTAGCGAGTGATTTTTTCTCACGTTCGACCACAATAAATGTACCATTTGATTGGAGACCTTCTTTTGGAACAAAGCTACTGATCTGATCGCCATTTACAGCCAATACTGCATTTCGATCATAATTCAGATTTGTGATACCGGTATCGATATCATGTAACTCATTCGCAGCTGCTACAGAAATGTTGGAATACGTAAACAAATGCAGCATAACTAATAAGCTAGCGAGCCATTTTGCTCCGTTTGCAAGTTTTGAAGTTTTCATACAAGACCTCCCCCTTTTTCTCTAAATATTTTGTAAAATAATAGTGTGCATTACACTAAATATATCGGTAATTTCACGCAAAAATATTATATTTTCCGATAAGGAGTGAGCTAATGCGAAAGAACGCTACTAGTAATTCTCTCCGTGCTACCAGCTGTCGTACTACAGTGGAGTACAAGCAAGAAGTTGAATGGGAGGTCGAAACAGGGAGACGGTTTTCACCTATACAGGTTAAAACATTTATTTATCGCATGAGAAGCGAGTAACGCGAAGAAACCCGCCAACGGATGAATTCCGCGAATTGGCCAATATAGTAGTTTACGTCCAGTTAATCAATAGGATATAATTACCACACAGTAGAAGGCTTATAAGGGCGGTCGGCTAGCCTCTCGGAAGGGAGGTGATGCGCGTGACAGTATTCGAAGCATTAACTTTGATGCTTGCGTTCGGAATGTTAATCATTGCGATCCTGTCGTTTAAACGCAAATAGACCGCCCCCTCGCAAAGGATCGGTCTATTCTCTAAAGCCGAATGTTTGCAGCCGACCGCTCTTAAAGCGGCTACTGCGGGAGTCGTGTTGACAGCACGACTCCTTTTATAGTTATATATTACCACGAAGGATATTATACGTCTACTTGCGGATACAAATTGAAAAGCATCCTATAAATGTGTTACGTTAAAACTTTTTTTTGTGTGCCATCGCTTATTTTTTGCGGTGAATTGGACGTCTTACTATCGAGGAGATACACCGCATTACTCGAGGTTTAATGTAGTATTACATCCGTTAAGCCTTCGCCAAACAACGTGTTGATTTCGTGCTGTTCATCCGTAAAAAGATACGCCACTTGTTCAGCAGTCGTCGTTCCTTGTTAACCGGCTTACATTAACGTTAGCCTATTACGAATGAAACCGGTAATCTCTTCCTACTTCTTCGGTCTTCCCTGGGAAATCGGCAATCTTCTGAATTCCACGGAGGTAGTAATGGGTTTAATTTAATTCTGCTCGTAGTATTATAGGAATTGTAAGAACGTTGAGAAGTGAGCTAATGCGAAAGAAAATAGGTGCCATGTGTGTTATTGCCGGACTTGGAATAGCAATATATTTTCTTATAGCGAGCAACCACGCTTCCGTTTTTCAACTTCCTACAATCGTAAATGACCCAATAACTAATGCCTAAATGCCTGTAAAAGAACAATATTTGATTAATGGTCAACCTGTTCCTTACCAAAAAGAAGTCATAGAAATTTCACAAGAAGAAGCAAAAAAATGGAGAGAACATGCAGGTTTATCGTCAGAGGATGTTACCGGAGGCATAATTGTCAGGATGAAATAAGAATAAGCCGTTCAAATTTGTATCTTTTATACCTAGGTCATCAATTAGTTACATGCAAACGACTATCGGATGTGATTACAGCTATATTGCAAGCGGACGAATGCTACGTTAAGTCCTCTAACGAGCGTCATAGACGTTATTTCTCTAAAATTGCCGGTATTAGAAATGTAACGGTTGCAGGTGAGCTTATCTAAGCTAAAATGGTCGCTAAACTCCCCATATCTCATAAATAAGCTCTCTGACACCCTTTAAAAATTAAAATTGGCCTTTTTCCACAAAATAGGCTCTACAGCAACCATTAACGCATGCCTATGACAGCATTACGCAGTACAACATGCGGAGTACAACACACAGAATACAGCACGCCAAACTTTAATATTTCCGTTAGCATTTAGAGCTTTAGTTAAAATTCAGAACTTTCGTTAGCTCTAATAACTCTCGCTGTTGCGCTTGTTGCATACTCATTACATTGTTGCATGAATGATATCCGTTAACACCACAAAAAATAGACCGGCCCTGTGGTCACAGGTATCGGTCTATTTTGACGTACTATTGCAGCCCACCGACGTTACAGCGGCTACTGCCAGAGTCGTGCCCTCAGCACGGCTTTTACTCATTTTTCAACAAAGCAATTAATCGTCACATTTCTCCGCTTTACCTTCTGCTAGTGCGGTACGGAAAGAAGCTCCACAGCCGCAAGTCGCTGTCGCGTTAGGGTTGCTTATCGTAAATCCGCCGGACATGCCGGATTCTTTATAGTCAATTTCCAAACCTGCCAAATGCGGAATGCTTTCTTTATCCACAACGACCTTCAATCCACCTGTTTCTACAAATACATCTTGGTCTGTTTCTTCATCATCTAGCCCCATACCATAGGAGAAGCCACTGCAACCGCCTGGATGAACACCAACACGCAAGAACATGTTAGGGTTTTCCTCGTTAGCGAGCATTTCTTTTATCTTCTCAACCGCGAATTCGCTGATTGTAATCATGCATATCCCTCCTCATATTTCTAAGTATAACCATCCTATTGCATCTATACAAGATAACCTCCGTCCATGGAAAATGATGTCGATTGTCTTTGCTGGATGTATTGCCCCCGTGTGAAGGCAGGGGTATAATGGAGAGGTATGTGATATGATTCACTGCATGCTCAAGAGGCTTCAATTTTTTATATATTGTATATGCAAGCCCATCGAATGAATGCATAGTGAGCAGTTCCGTATAACGTAACGATGTGCAATTATATACGACTTACTTTTCAAGAGGGGGGTACACCAATGATTCTTACACCAACAAGACATGCAGATCCACGTATGGCTGAAATCGCTGATAAAGTAGAGCGAGGCGAACGTCTAACCCTAGAAGACGGCGTGTACCTGTACCAATCGGACGATATTTTGACCCTTGGTCAGCTGGCGAATCTCGCCAATATGCGTAAGAACGGCAACAAAGTTTACTTTATCGAGAACATGTCTCTTTACTTCACCAATGTGTGTGAGGCGCACTGTGCTTTTTGCAGCTTCAGACGCGATGCTGATGCAGAAGGAGCCTACACCTTAAGCGGAGAGGAAATGATTGCCTATGTGGACCAGCATATTCACCCAGAAGTGCGTGAGTTCCATATCGTAGGTGGACACAATCCTAACGTACCGTTCCAATACTACGTTGATTCCTTGAAAACTCTTAAGGAACGCTATCCTCAAGTAACACTCAAAGCGTACACAGCAGCTGAAATCGACTTCTTTACACGCATAAGCGGATTAAGTATTAAGGAAGTTCTTACTACCCTTGTCGATGCTGGACTAGAATCGTTAACAGGCGGCGGTGCTGAAATTCTTTCTGATGAATATCGTAAAAAAATGCGTGTAGATAAAGCAGGCGTTGATCGTTACCTAGAAGTTCACCGCACTGCGCATCAGCTTGGCATCAAGACGCATACGACAATGCTTTATGGTTCGATTGAGACACATGAAGATCGTATTCGTCACTTAATCAAAGTTCGTGAACTTCAAGATGAGACCAATGGATTCCTTGTTTTTATTCCATTGTCCATGCAGCCAAAAAGCCCGAAAGCAGGCATCAAACGCCGCAACTCGGCTTATGAGGATCTCAAAACGATCGCGATTAGCCGCCTCATGTTGGACAACATCCAGCACATTAAGGCGTACTTCATAAATATCGGTACTCAGCTCACTCAGATGGCCCTTACATTCGGCGCTTCTGATGCACACGGTACGATTGTGAAAGAGCGTATCAGCCATGCCGCAGGTGCATTAACACCTGAAGGTTTGACGCGCGATGAGCTAATCTGGCTTATTCAAGGAGCAGGGCGCATCCCAGTTGAACGAGATACGTTCTACAATGAAATCAAAGTGTATGAGCCAAAGTCTAACAAAAAATAGCTACTATTAACCAACTTACAGATAGAAAAAGTCAGACACTTCACACAAGAAATCTTATGAAGCGACAGACCGAGTAAAGGATTCGTGGGTGGAGCCGTATCATGCTGTACATCAAGTTTCCCTGTTCTCATCATTGGGTGAACAGCGGACAGCACATATTAACGGCAACATAGGGGGATATCCGGATATGAAACGATTTGTAGTATGCGGCGGCGGCTATGGTGGACTTGCGATCATTGATCGTTTGCTGGCAGGCGGAATGCCTGAAGATGTGGAAATAGTTCTCATTGATCGTATGCCATTTCAGGGTTTGAAGACGGAATATTATGCATTAGCTGCTGGTACAGTAACTGATCTAGACATTCGCGTTGCTTTCCCGAAGAACGATCGTGTTCGAATACACTATGGACAAATTACAAGCATTGATCTAGACCATAAGCTTATTCATTTGCATGAAGATGATCCTATTTCTTATGATCAAATGGCTATTGCACTCGGCTGCACAGACCGCTACCACGGGATAACAGGCGCCGAGGAATTTGGTAATAGTATTCAATCCTTATCTAGCACTCGACGTACGTACCAATTGTTGAACGATATTAAGCCTTATGGACAAATGACGGTTGTCGGAGGAGGACTAAGCGGTGTTGAGATGGCTGCCGAACTGCGTGAGAGCAGGCCCGATCTCAACATTCGTATATTGGACCGCGGACCGCGTGTGCTGTCCTCATTCCCAGTGAAGCTGTCCAATTACGTCTCTGACTGGTTCATCGAACATGAAGTAGAGCTTCGCTCTCATATTAACGTGTGTCAGTTGGAGCAGGGCGTTATTTATAATAGACGCGAGCAGGATACTGAGGCGATTCAGTCCGACGTAACGGTATGGACAGCAGGTATACAACCGGTGAAAGTCGTTCAAGATTTGAACGTTCCAAAAGACCCGCAAGGTCGCGTAATCCTTAATTCCTATCACCAAATTGAACAATATCCTGAGGTGTTTGTCGTTGGCGACTGTGCCAGCCTGCCGTTCTCGCCAAGTGCGCAGGCAGCAGGTGCACAAGGCGAGCAAATTGCTGATGTCGCACTTGCCTTGTGGAAGGGTGAAACCCCTAAGCTTGGACGTATTAAGCTTAAGGGCGTGCTCGGATCACTCGGCAAGAAGTCAGGATTCGGCATGTTCGGCAAACGTCCTATGGTTGGATATGTACCACGGGTCATCAAAAGCGGCGTGCTTTGGATTTCCAAAAATCATTTCGGATAAGTCATCATATGTTTTTCTTACAACAATGGGAGCAAGTCGATGTTAATCTACATCGATTTGCTCCCATGCTTTTAGTTCTGCAATTTTTTCATTAATTTTTCCCGTTAGTAACTCTGCGCTCTCTGCAACGATAATTTCGCCTTCCACGTAAGCAAATGGAGCTAAATAACATTCACCACAATTACCAAGGCAACCATACTCCACCACATCGTAATCTGGATTTTGTTCAAAATGCTTCATTACTTCATCCGTGCCATGATGCATATTATTAACGCAAAATTCGATGATCGGCCTCACTGTATATCCCCCTTTTTGCGTGTATCTCTTTGATTTCATTTAGCTTTATAATATAATAAAAGCAGTATGTATGAAAGGAGTTGGAACAAAATGAGTGAACAAGTACAAGTCAATTATGACGACGTATTGGAAGTGTTAGATAAACTTCGTCCGTTTCTGCAACGTGACGGCGGCGATGTTGAGTTGGTAGACGTAGAAGACGGTATCGTTAAGCTTCGCCTTATGGGCGCATGCGGTAGCTGCCCGAGCTCTACAATTACCTTGAAAGCAGGTATCGAGCGCGCGTTGGTTGAAGAAGTGGAAGGCGTGAAAGAAGTCGTTCAAGTATTCTAAGTTGAATGTACTTCCATGATTCAGCATATGAATAAGAGGCTTCGACGAAGGAGTCATCCGAATATCTCGAATCGTCTCTAATGACGGTTCGAGATATTTTTGTGTGCACCCACATCGTGCCTAGCTTCGACAGGAGAGAACTATATGTTAAAAAATCCGTTATTTCTGTTGTTGGCCAGCCTTATTACCTTATTTATAGGTTGGTACATGGGATCAAGTACGATCGAAATTGTTGCTTCCGTTATAGGAATTATTAATGTTTGGCTTCTCGCAAGAGAAAAAGTACTTAACTTCCCGTTTGGCATCGTTGCAGTAAGTTTGTTTTTATACATATTTTGGGGACAAGGGCTGTACGCGCTAGTTGTTCTAAGTGCGTGCCAACTCATCTTTAATATTTTCGGATGGTACTACTGGCTTACGAATAAAGGAGAAGGTGACGTTCGCCCAACGGTTCGCCTAGATGCTAAAGGCTGGATTATTTATAGTTCTGTCATCCTTGTAGGCTGGCTTGCCTGGGGATACTATCAAGTTCAGTATACCGATTCTTCCCTCCCATACTTGGATGCACTAACTGCCATTCTCGGTCTTATTGCACAATTCATGCTCAGTAAGAAGATTTTCGAAAACTGGCATTTGTGGATTGCCTATAATATAGTTTCCATGGTCATTTACTCGATTTCAGGACTTTATGTAATGATTATTTTAGTAGTTATTAATTTGTTCATTTGCATCGATGGATTAATGGAGTGGAAACGCGGCTACATGCAGCGTACAGTAAAAAGCAACACGTAATGAAGTATTTTCTGCGTCATAAAACGAATCCCCTAGCTCCTACGAGCAGGGGATTCGTTTTTTGGCTGCGGCTCTCTTAATGTCTGCCCTTTACAACCTTAATATTCACATTGCTACTCACCATATTCCGAGCCTATTTCTTTCGGCACCCCCCTATCACCTTTAACGGAGCTGCTGGCCTACCTGTATCACCGCCGCGACATTACGTGCTGTACGTTCCAAATGAACAGCTGCCCGCTGGAGCGCTTCATCCAAGGTACATATTCCCGGAACAAGGGAAAATACGATATCGATACCGTGTTCGTGTACGACTTCATAATCTGCTCCTAGGGAACCTGCAATCGCAACCACTTTTACCTGATGTGCTTTCGCTGTCTTGGCAACACCGATCGGTGTTTTTCCAAATACCGTCTGGCCATCGATGCGCCCTTCTCCGGTTATAACCACATCCGCATCCTGCACGTGATTTGCAAGACCAGTTGCTTCAATTACGATATCCACACCACGCTTCAGCTCTGCATGCAGGAATGCAATTACACCTGCGCCAAGCCCACCTGCTGCGCCCCCTCCAGGCACTGTTGATACCTCCAACCCTAAGTCCGTGCTTATACATGCGGCCAAGTGCTGCAACTGTCGATCCAGCACTTCAACCATGACAGGAGTTGCTCCCTTCTGCGGACCAAACACCGCTGATGCTCCTTTTGGACCAATCATCGGATTGTCCACATCACAAGCAGCAATAAATGTCGTCTCCGCCAATCTCGGGTCTACATCATCAGTGATGATACGCTCGATTTGACCAAGATTTCCGCCACCTGCCAACACTTCATTTCCATTTGCATCAATGAATCGATAGCCAAGTGCTTGAGCCATGCCTACTCCGCCATCATTCGTAGCACTTCCACCGAGGCCAAGCATAATATGCCGCACACCTGCTTGCAGAGCATGACGAATGAGCTGTCCTGTGCCATATGTTGAAGTAAGGAGAGGATTACGCAAATCCTTTGGCACAAGAGCAAGTCCCGAGGCCGCTGCCATTTCGATAATGGCAGTCTTCCCATCGCCTAGCAGTCCGTAAAATGCCTCAATCGGCTGGCCCAGCGGATCCAATACACTACATGTAACAATACGCCCGCCTGTCGCATCTACAAGTGATTGAACCGTCCCTTCTCCGCCATCTGCCATTGGTACTTTAACGATTTCTGCCTGAGGATAGACTCGTCTAAATCCTCGTTCAATCGCTTCACAAGCTTCTAATGCAGTCAGACTTTCTTTATATGAATCGGGAGCTATTACTATTTTCATCTCTCACCACTCCTCCGCTATGCTGTCTTCATGCTATCTATCTACATGTGTCTACGTCTAAGTCATTCACACTTCATTTATAAAAACCAACCGAATACGCCATAAATCAATGTCGACACAAGTGCCAGCACCAATCCGATAGCTGTCTCATATGGAATGAGTCGAAGGCGCTCCTTCATTTGCATATTCACGCTGCCACCTGTCGCATGGAAGAAGCTCCCGTGCGGCATATGGTCAAATACCGTTGCCCCTGCATGTATCATTGCTGCTGCACCTAGTGATGCAATCCCTAGCTCCATAATCGTCGAGCCGAACACCGAACTAGCTACCGCTGTACCTGCAGTCGTCGAAGCCGTTGCCAGTGACATAAATGCACCACTGATTGGTGCCATCAAGTATGCTGGCAGCCCAGAAGCCGATAGGCCATTCGTAATAACATCCTTCAATTGCGAGTTGGAGATAATCCCCGCTAGTGTACCTGTTCCGATAAGCATCACGGCAACACCAGTCATTTTGTTAAGCCCAGCAATCGCATAGTTATTAATTTGTTTCCCTTTTCCCATCACAACCGCTCCTACTAAACCTCCAAGCGGAAGAGCAATCATCGGGTCAATCACGATACCGGCAAGCGGTCGAAGTGCAAGCAGTACAATGGCTACAACTGGAGCTACAATCGATGCAGCAAAGCTAGGAAGCTTGCTGTCTGTCTTGTCTGCTATTTCAGACAATGCGACCATAGAGCCTTTGTTAGTGAGTCGCTTCGCCAATACATACGTAATCGCAAGTCCAAATATCGCTGGAATAATTCCTGCTGCCATGACCGAAGTCAACGGTACATTAAATGCATCAGCTGCTGCAATCGCATTTGGATTCGGAGACATAATGTTTCCTGCTTTACCTCCTCCAATCATTGCGAGCAAAATAGCTAGCTTAGACAAATTCGCACGCTGTGCGATTGCTAAAGCAATAGGAGCTACCGTAATAACAGCTACGTCAATGAAGACGCCAACTGCGGTCAATATCATAGTTGCAAAGGCAAGTGCGAACAAAGCACGTGTCTCACCGACTTTTTTGACGAGCGTTTCAGCTATCGTCTTCGCTGCGCCCGATTCAATCAAGACACCCGCTAAAATACCGGCTGCTAATATACGAAGCACCGCTGGCATCATCGTCTTGGAACCATCCATCATGAGCGTTACGGTATCCACTAGACTAACTCCACCAACAACGCCACCCACTAGAGCACCAATCATCATGCCATATGCAGGCGGCACTTTACGCAAAATCAACAAAATAGCTACTACCAAAGCAGCCAATGCCCCGAGAACGCTTACAGAAACCGTCATAAGTCTCATCTCCCTATGCAAAATCTTGTCGTAATGTAAGAACAAAGAACTTTATGCTACAAATTAGAGATTGATTTATGTTACACATATAATGTAACTCAAAGATGTAAGCGCTTCATTGGGCAAAAAAATAAACTCCCCTCTGCTCACAGCACTATTTTTTGTGCATTTGAACAAAGAGGAGCAGCTCGTGAATCTGCTCTATATTGGCATCCTGATTTCCGATAAAAATTATACGCTAGTCGTACGAATATTCCCTTGTAGCTCATACAGCCAGTGTGCGCTAATGAGCGAGAATAACTCATCATAACGCTTCGGATCTTTACCTGTTAGCTCTTGAATACGCTGCAAACGATAACGCAGCGTATTGCGATGAATGACCAGCCTGTCCGACACCCGATTCAATTCTCCGTGCTCTGCAAAGTATACAATAAGTGTTTGGCGTAATTCCCCACTGCGATCAGCTTCTATAAAGGAAGACCATAATTGAACTAACTCATCTGTTACCCAGCTCGGGTTTACGTTGACCATCAATGCTTCATTAGGCAAATCCTCACTATAATAAACCGTTTGGTTAGGATTAATGGCTCTGCCTGCACGCATCGCATCCTCAGCCGACTGATAAGATGCGATCATACCTGCTATACCGCTGCCCGATCTCCCTACCGCGATTCGCATAGAAGTAATTTGTTGTTCCGCAAGCCAAGTTCGTATTTGATGAATGCCTTCACAAATATCTTCCCCAGGCTTACGTGTATGCTGCTTCTCTTTGAACAGTACAATTTGACGTACATTGCGGATCGCAATTAAACGAATCATCGAACGTTTCTCAAGCACACGGACAACTTGCTGCAGCGTTCCGATTGCTAAATCATGACTTTCTTCTTGCAGCTCTATTAGACAAGCCGTATGCACTTGGTTAACTTGAAAACCAATCCGTTCTGCCTGTGTACTCAGCGCCTCATGCTGTTCTTCTTTTGCATGTACGATAGATAATACGAAGTCCTCTTTGATACGCTTATCCCACTGCGCCTGCTCAATGAGGTATGCCTGCTCCAAATGCATCTCTGCTGTCATTTTTACAAGCTCGCCATACTTGGTTACTTCTCTAGGATCACCTGTAATGCCAATTACACCGACGATCTCTCCTTGAAAATAAATGGCCAAGTTCGTTCCAGGCATAACCCCTTGCAGCTTAAATGCACTCTCCTCATCAATCTCGAACCTTCCGCGACGTTGAATGGCAATAAGTGCCCCTTCATGAGACTGATGGAGCCGACTCCGATCACCTGAACCAATAATTCGGCCATTGTGGTCCATTACGTTCACATTATAACCGATAACATGCATCGTACGATCTACGATATTTTGTGCGAGTTCCTTCGTCAACCGTCCCATGTGAGACACCTCCATTTCAGCATCAGTACAGAATTAAGCCTATATTACGAAGCAGCTAAGCTTGCTTGTCGATCATGACACGAATTGGATCTAAGCCGCCAGATACATCAATCGTGTTGCCTGTCACAAAATCTGATTTATCTTCACATAAGAAACGAATCACTCTTGCAATATCCTCACCAGATCCCGGACGGCCTCGTGGTGAAGATTCATCTTCAATATGCAGAACCTCATCAATATTTTTTTCTTTATAGTCCCCACGGATATCACCAGGACAGATCATATTAACGGTAATGCCAAACTGCGCCTCTTCCACAGCTAAAGTCTTTGTAAACGATACCAAACCTACTTTGGCAGCAGCGTATACGGCGCGGTGCGGCCAAGATCTAGCCTCCGCAGCATGTCCAAATCCATAATGAATAATCCGCCCCCAACCCTTCTCACGCATCGAAGGCAATACCATATGATCAAGCAGCATAACACCCGTTAAATTTCCGTTAACTAAATATAAAATTTCTTCTCTCGAATAATCAGCAAAACGTTTACGCTCCCTTATAAAGGGACCTGCATTGTTAACGACAATATCCGGCATGCCAAATGTACTTTGCACAGTATCAATAAGATGTTCAATTTCATCAGGATTTGCAATATTAGCCTGTACACACATACACCTTACACCGAACGCCTCAATGTCCCGCTGAAGCTCCAGCGCTTGATCGGCACTATGCACATAATTGAGGATAATATCGCAGCCCGATTCAGCTAGCGTAAGTGCAGTCATCTTACCTAACCCCTTTGCGCTTCCAGTGATTAGCGCTACTTTCCGCTGTTGTTTCACGTCGATTCCTCCTTTGAGCACTACGAACGATGTCAACGATCAGTATAAAATATTTGCCAACTTAGAACAACATAACATCTGCTTGCGCCATCTTTATTTTCTGCCAATCATGAAAAAAGAGACAGATGCTATATCCGCCTCCCTCTGTTATCTATTCATATTCACGGATTGACACAACTATTCCGTCGTTACATGTAAATACTCCGTATCATTATAAACCCAATGCAAAAAGAAAAGATAAATATAGACTTGGAGCATATATAGCTGCCGTTCCCTTACTGGCTAATCTTGCATTTACTATCGTACAAGCTGTTACATCCATCGCGATTGCGAGATTTATAGATGAACAAAAACGGCTACAAGCAGCGAAAGTCGCTCGCTACCCAGCCATTAGGGACGAGCTGCTTTCCCAATAAACAAGGGGGGAGTGACGTGCCACCAGATCTGCATCCCGTCAAGTTGGTTGACCGCACCATTGCGGTTCCTAATCAAGTTTTGAAGTATACGTTTGTCATTTTTAATTGTGGCGATGAAGATGCGAACAATGTTATTTTTACAGACACCGTCCCTACAGGAGCTACCTTCGTCGCAGAAAGTTTCTGCTTAAACGGTGTAAACCTGCCACTTGCCGATCCGAATGCTGGTGTAAATATCGGTACCATTGTAGCAGGTGGATTTTCTACCGTGAATTTTCAAGTACGTGTAGATTGCCTTACGACAACTATACCGTTAATCAATCAGGCCTTTACCTTTGATGGAATTATTAACGTACCGAGCAACACGGTAACAACGTATGCCGTTGGAGCTAATCAAGCGTTACTGCTCATTGCATTAGAAGAGCTTAATATGGCAGAATTGATTAATACACAAGGTGAATTGATACAAGCTGCTATCCAAAGTTCTGCTCCAATTACCCAATTGCTTGAAGTAAACAACAATGCGGCAGCAGAAGTACAGCAAATAGCCGCTCAAGAATGTGAACTATTAGCTTTACTTCAAGGTGTGCTTACCTGCATCAATACAACACCGTAACTGGATTAAACATCGACACTTTCATCTATATCACTATATATGGTAGCAACGTAAAGAGGCAGCTTATGCTGCCTCTTTTACGTTCATCACTGATTCGTAATTATTACTCTACGAAATAGTCACACTATCGAAGCACAAGCTACACGGCACTCGTTTGACCACGCTTGAAGAGTGTAATTTGCTTCTTTCTTAAGATGCCGTCTACGCCTACTTTACCTGACTCATGCAAGGAAACGAGAACGAATAGCGATAAAATAATCATGACCGGATTCGCACTTACTGCTCCGCTCAAGACGAACGCAAAGTTCATAAAGAGACCGAAGAAAATCGCCGTTCTCGTAAACAGCCCAACAATCAAACCAATACCAACCAATACTTCACCAAGAGGTACGATAAAGTTAAATAAATCAACATTTGGCAGTGCAAACGATTCTAAAAATCCGCCCCACCAATCCGGGATGGTTGGTCTTTCGCTATTTGCATTAGCGATCGCGCCTTTCAATAAACCGCTGGAATCGAAGCTTCCGCTTTGATATTTCTTAATCCCTGCGCTGAGCCATTTCCAGCCCAAATATACTCGAACAAACAGCAGTACCCATTTTACAAACGGATTTGTACGTAAAAAATCAATCATTATTAATTCCCCTCTCCTCATTTGAAATTACAAAAGCTGAATAACCTAATTAGAAAAAGTAAATCACCTCATTTTATGGATATTTTTTTAGGCAATAGAAATCACATCGTTCAACCGCTTACATTTTTAATGTAATCAATAATCGTGATGAAAAATGAAATTGCTTCGTGATGAGAATTGAAGAGGTTAAAACGAATGTGGTAACAACAATAGGAATGCCTTACGTGGTTGTAACGAAAGCATGTATAGTTCTCGTTAATCGTTCGGCAGAACTAACTCAACTCACTTATAGCAGCATGTTCGCTATGACAGTTTCTAATTATGTAGTTCCGCCACTATACGTGTACAGTCGGCTGTATCACCCCTTTCAATCGTCTGCTTTACCTCGATGAACTTATAACGCTTTGCTTCTTTCCTTCATGCTACTCAAGATACCATCAGATGGATATATTTACAATATGACAAACGACACATATCTTCTTACTTCTTTAAGTTGGGCTATGCGAAACATGTTATCGGTTAGATTTTTGCGAGGAACGGTTAATATAAAAAGTCCCCGGCGCCGTAAGGCCCGGGGTAGAGTTTAGGAGGAAAGCAAGAAAACCTGTCATGCTAGTAATACGTTTCATTCCAGTACTTCAGTACTGCTTGTTCAAAAAAATTCTTTGAACGATATGATTAGAACGCAGGCAAGATAGCGCCTTTGTACTTATCTTCAATAAATTTCTTTACTTCGTCAGACTGAAGCGCAGCTACTACCTTCTTGATCGCTTCATTGTCTTTGTTATCTTCACGAGCTGTCAAAATGTTCGCATACGGAGAATCTTTCGCTTCAATTACTAGCGCATCCTTCAACGGATTCAGTCCAGCGTCGATAGCGAAGTTCGTATTGATCAATGCCAAGTCCACTTCAGGTAGCACGCGAGGAAGCATTGGTGCTTCCAGCTCTTTGAATTCCAAGCCTTTAGGATTGTCTACGATATCTCTAACCGTAGCAGACAAACCAGCGCCTTCTTTGAGCTTAATCAAACCTTCCTTTTCAAGTAGAAGCAAGGAACGTCCACCGTTCGTTACATCATTCGGAATAGCTACAACAGAACCATTTGTCAATTCCGCAACAGCTTTAATTTTTTGTGAATAAGCCCCGATTGGCTCCAGATGTACACTTCCAGCAGACACTAGCTTGAAACCATTTTTCAAGTTTTGATCGTCCATGTACGGAATGTGTTGGAAGAAGTTTGCATCCAAATGTTTCTCATGCAGTTGAACGTTTGGCTGAATATAATCTGTGAACGTCTTAATTTCAAGCTCGATTCCTTGCTCTTTAAGCTTAGGCTTAATATGCTCTAAAATTTCAGCATGCGGCACTGGAGATGCACCAACAACAACCTTCGTCGTTTGAGCAGCACCACTTTGAGCACCCGAAGTTGTATCTTTACTTTCACCTGGTTTGCTGCCACATGCAGCCAATACCGCTACTAAGCTAATTAACGTCAATACGATTGCCCACTTCTTCATTTTCATCTGCTCCTTCCAAATTCACAATGATTTATAGTTTGATTACTTGCGTGTATAGCGACGAACAAGTGCATCGCCAATCCATTGCAAGAGTTGAACCAAAATAACTAAGACAACGATAGCTACGATCATAATCGTTAGCTCATAACGGTGATAGCCATAGCGAATGGCTAAGTCGCCAAGTCCTCCGCCGCCGATCATACCGGACATTGCAGTATAGGAAACGAGTGTTACAGCCGTAATTGTCGTACCTGCGATAAGACCTGCACGCGCTTCCGGCAACAGCACTTTGTAAATAATTTGCCACGTATTCGCACCCATCGCCTGCGCTGCCTCAATAACACCACGATCCACTTCACGAAGTGAAGTTTCTACAAGACGAGCAAAAAATGGTGCTGCCGCAATGACGAGCGGTGGAATCGTTCCTCTTACCCCAATCGCAGTACCGAATACTTCACGCACAATCGGGATAAGCGCCACCATCAAAATGATGAAAGGTACGGAACGCAAAATGTTGACGATAAAGGATACAACCGTGTTAATAGCACGTAACACAACGTTCTCGGATTTGCCGCTTAAGAACAACAGAATACCTAGTGGCAAACCAAAAATAAAAGTGAAAAAGACGGAAAAACCAAGCATGAGCAGTGTATCTGCGCTTGCTTCCATAATCATTGTCCAGTCAACGCCTGAAAAATCTAACTCGAAGTTATTCACGCGATCACCTCCACTTCAAGCCCACGCTCTTGCAGCGCGCTCAATGCTCCTTTAAGCTTTTCAGCATCGCCATCTAAGCGAATAACGAGTTGACCATACGGCGTATCTTTCATCTTCGATATCGTTCCCTGAAGAATCGCATATGATAGGCCTGCTGTGTTCAATACATGATGGAGCACAGGCTCGTACGTAACATCTCCCAAGTAATTTATCTTAACCACTTGTGAACCTTCACCTGCCTGAGTCTTAAATGCTGACCAAGGCTGAACTTCATCAGACTGTGATTCTTCCATAATAAATTCCCTTGTAACCGCGTGCTGCGGCTTCAAGAAAACATCCACTACATTGCCTTCTTCTACGATACGGCCACCGTGGATGACAGCAACCCGATCACAGATGCGCTGAATGACATGCATTTCATGAGTTATCAGTGCAATCGTAATTCCGAACTCTTTATTAATTTTCAGCAGCAAATCCAAAATGGAGTTTGTCGTTTGCGGATCAAGAGCCGATGTCGCCTCATCACACAATAGCACTTTAGGATCGTTCGCCAGCGCACGAGCAATACCGACTCGCTGCTTTTGACCACCTGACAATTGCGCTGGATATTTATTGCGGTGATCTTCCAGTCCCACTAAATCTAAGAGCTGGTCCACCTTTGCCTTGATTGTCTGCTTAGGTGTACCTACAAGCTCCAACGGAAATGCGATATTATCATACACCGTTGCTGAGGACAGCAAATTAAAATGCTGGAATATCATCCCGATTTTGCTGCGCTGCTTCTGCAATGCCGCTGTAGATAATGTGGTTAATTCCACTTCATCGACGATGACCGTTCCTGACGTCGGACGCTCAAGTAGGTTCATACTGCGCAGCAATGTACTTTTACCAGCACCTGAATGCCCGATAATACCATAAATTTCTCCTTTTGCTATATGAAGATCAATGTGATCCAGTGCTAGCATTCCTTCTGCGCCTTTACCCTGAGAAGGATAGCGCTTGGATAGATGTTGTATTCGTATCAAAGATCGATTCCCTGCCTTTCCTGTTGCTGAGCTTCCTTGATCAATTAAATTCGGCAACGGTCAATTACCTCTATAGTGTGTGAAGATTGCTACAAAAAAAGCCCCCTTTTGGCAGGTGCCAAAAGGGGGCTTCGTCGTTCACATTAAATGTCGAAATAAATCGAAGCTCGCCTTTTCTCATCTGCCAGAACATATAAATGTCCTGAAGGATTTAGCACCATAGACATCATGCGAACTTGCTGCGCTCGTGCGCTGCAATGACCGGGTCGCATAATCGGTTGCCGGGCTTCATCGGGCCTGTCCCTCCGCCACTCTCGATAAGAAAACTGATTATTTGCTATAAAGTTAATACGAAGTATACGGCACGTTTTTGCATATGTCAACTGCAAAAATCATATTATTTCTGGAATTTACATGAAACAAAGGAAATAATCGCGGAACAATCATAGCCTATTCAATACAGGTAACCACAAAAAAGACAACCCATTTTCAGTGGTTGCCCATAATTAATAAAGACATGAATTCTTGTCGATATGACGCTCTTATTCCATTAGGATTGGTACGTAAATGAGGGAGAAACAGGCTCATTTCCAAGCGGTTTCCGGAGCTTTTTATTCGAATGTAGTCGTATCACTTTACTATAAATGTCCAAATAATTTTCTGTCATTTTCGCATTTGTAAACCATTTTACAACGTATCGTCTTAGCACACGTGAACTCGGATACTTTTTCAATTGCACTTTCCGAATCATCTCTCCCACCGTTTTGCACACAAATGAAGGAAAGCCTGCTAACACCTCTGAAACCGAGCCATTATTTAATGCTAATACAGGCGTACCACACGCTAATGCCTCAATCATCACTAACCCAAACGCCTCTTCCATTAACGTAGGAAATAATACACATTCGGCATGCTTCAATAAATTTTGTTTCTGTCTGCCTTGTACTGCGCCTACATAGTGAATATTAGGGTTTCTGGCAATACGAGGCTTAATTTCCTGCTTAAAAAATAACTGCGAATTGACTGGCCCTGCAATGATAAGCCTCTTCCCCGTCTTTTCTGCTACTTCTATGGCCTTTAATACACCTTTGCTCTTAATAACCCGTCCCATGAACAGTAAATAGCCATGTTTGTCAGAGCTAAACTCGTACTCGTCTGCATTAATTCCATTATAAACATAATATCCTCGATTTTTACCATTCACTTTTCGTGCTCTTTTACTTACATAGATAGGATAGTCTACTTTGTTCTTTACAGGCATGTGAATCGTACAAACAGTAGGGACCTTACGGTAACTACCTAGCGCAGAGTGAAAGGTATGATCGTGAATAATATCTGTATGTTTTGGCAATTTGCTTAGCACATAAGCTGCAATAGCACTTTTTTTCAATGATCTGGGATATTGGATAAGCTTAGCACTGCTCTTGCTGCCTTGCGCCGCAAATAAATATACATCATGTCCTCGCCGAACCAGCTCTTCTGTCAGCTCATACACGATCTTCTCCGTTCCTCCTTTATTTGACGGCACCGGGTGAGCATTAGGAAGATTAGAAATGACTTGAACGATCGTTAAGCGCTTTTTGTTCAATCGAATTCCGTTAGATTCTTTCATTCAAGCTCTCCTTCCTCCTTACCATCCCTCAGCCTTCATCCTGCAATGATGCGCTTATATACCTTTATTAAATTTGCAGCTGTACGCTTCCAACTAAAACGTTCGACCGCATCCTTCCTGGCTTGCTTTGCAAGCTTATCAGCGACCTTCTTGTTCATGGCAAGCGATATAAGCCATTTAGCATGGGCTTCAAACTTTGTATAAGGATTAACTAAGTATCCGTTGGATTCATGCTTTACGATTTCTTTTATTCCACCGATATTGGACGCTACGATAGGCAGTCCAGATGACAGCGCCTCTACATTGACTAACCCGAAGGCTTCATGCTGCTGGGACGGGCAGACAAAGCAATCTGCGGTTCGGTACATACTGCCCATATTTTTATGTGACACACGTCCCTTAAACTCAACATCTACGTTATGCATCTTCGCTAGCTCTTTTAGTTCTTTCAGATAACTTGCTTTGCCTGTACCGACAATGATGAGTTTGGCATGCGGGACCTGCTTGCGGACAATGCTCATCGCTCGTACAATAACAGGCACTCCTTTTCGCGGAATAACCCTTCCTGCAAAAAGAACATGAAAGAACTTTCTACGTCCCCGCTCAGGGGATGGAGTAAAGACTTCTATATCAACACCAAGATGAATTCGGTTAAGTTTATGCGCCACTTTAGGGAATCGCTGTGCTACTCTGCTCTTGAGCGAGTCACTGTTTACAATGATGCAATCGGAGAAAGCTATACTTTTGGATACAGCTTTTGAAGCTGGTACGAAAGTTAGCGAATGGAGAAATAAAGTAACAGGGGTATTAGGCTTTGCTTGTTTAATAGCCGCCATATAATGCGGACGATTATCTACTTGAATCAGATCATACTGCTTATCTTCAATATAGTGAAGAACCGATGAGAGATACGTCTGTGAACTTCCTCCTAGGACACGAACAATAGTTAGATTACCCAACTTGCTTAACGGCTGCAAACCTGCGCTTTGACGGCTAACGATTGTTACTTTCTCGGTTTTGGCGAGCCGCTTCGCAATCGCAAGCATACAAATTTCCACTGAACCGTTACCCGGAACTGGTATTTGCTCAGGTGCAACCATTAGAATGTTCATAACGAATCCCACCCATTTGGTTTCTATTATCTTATCTCTTTACGATATGCATAGAACATGAATTTGTCCTAGTGAAACGGTGGAATATGCGATTGCAAATGAAAAACGGTTCAAGCACCGCCATCTTTCTCGGATACTTGAACCTGTTGCTAATCCTTTCATTTACTACGGTTTGGATCGAATCTTCACCTGACATAAATGTTCAAAAATATATACGATCGTCTCACAAACCATCGTTAATCCTTTCTGCAAATCTCGCATATTGGCTTGAATATCTTCTAGTTCCACCTTGTCATTAAGACTTCGATGCCGCTGCCATAAATCATCCTGCATTTCTGTATTCATATGATGGATTTCCATGTTTCTGCGTTTGCGAAGACGCTGCATCTCTTCTTTATACGTCTCCTTAATCCCCGAGAGCTGCTCTAGAAGAACTGGAGCTGTATGTAAATAGCTCATTTGACGTAACACGGTAAAGAAGGAGAAATGCTGCTTTACCTTCTGCGTATGCAATGACAATACCTCATTCAACAATGTCCCTAATTTGTCCAAAATAGAAAACACGCGAATGAAGCCATTTTTATAGAAATAGACATGCCGATAATAATCGTCAAGCTCGATATCACTCATCTCCGCTTGATAGTGCTTCGTCACGCGATCAGCAAACCGTCCTGAAGCATATACACTTTGCTCCAGCTCGTCCAGCGATGTTTGTAATCCAACCGCCCATATCTCCACTTTACGCCAGTCATGATCAGGATCACCGCTCTTAGCCATATGTTGTCGAACCAATGACAAATACTGATCCATGCTTGCCCACGCATCTTTTAATTCACCCTCATCTATGCGTGGTGCTTCACCGAACAACATTCGGAGCATAATACGTCCTCCATCCGTTAATGAAATGACGGGAACCCTCTCCCTCACTATTGTTAACATGACTCTAACAGCCTCGCTTCATACTCCAGTCTTTTGAAGCGAGTCGCCAAGTTACGATATTGTAAGCTTTCAGTAAGTCCTTTCGATGGTTCGTCACCATACGAAACGATACAATAAAGTCATCAAGAAACAGCAACCAATAAAACAGTACACAAAACAACAAACATGGAGGTACTATTTATGAAAACAACTCAGATCGTAACAACTACTCATAAGGCAAACATTCAGACGCAGGGTCAACAAGCCCACGCAAACTTAATATGGAATAACCGCTGGATCGTTGCAGCTAAGGCTGTGGCAGCTGTCGTATTTTTAGGCCGCATGGCAGATTAAGTTACAAGAAACACGAATCTTCTATATGCTGCATCGAAAGGAGTGAATGTAGGCAATGATAGGGAACGATGATTCATTGCGAGCCTACTATTTCATTACGTCTCAAAAGATGAACATAGTGCTCGCCGTGTTAGAACATCAAATCCAGATGACAAAGAAGCAGACCAGATGACACGTATCCCAATGATAAACGTGCAACGGTCTGCTTTTGTATTATTATCTCTTCGTTCGCAGCTGCCAAACGCGAATGCCAAGATGACAAAGTACGCTAAATAATAAGCAAATAAGTACAGTATGAAGCAATCCTGTGAACAGGAACCAGTTCTTGTTGGTCACAGTGAACACAACGAGCGCGCCACTTAATACTTGCATAACGGTTAGAATAAGTGCCCAAATACCGCAAAGCTGAATTTCACGATTATCTTTATGAGAATGGTAAGCAAAATGAGACATCGCTGCTACAACGAGGAGTAACAAAGCTGCAGCAACACGGTGCAAGAAGGCAATAAGCGTACCACCCGTTAATTCAGGAATAATTTCTCCATTGCACAGCGGCCATCCAAGACAGCCCCCACCTGAATCGGTATGTCGAACAAATGCGCCTACGTAAATCACAATATATGTATACAACAAGGTAAACCATACTCCATACCGGAATGTGTCGTTAACAGGCGCTCCCCCAACAACCTCAGTAGCTTCTGGATCGTTCGCATACCTTCGTATCGCTAAACTAAGTAAAAACGATGCCGCGAATGCTATAATGGAAAAGCCAAAGTGTAACGCCATAACCGCTGGAACTTGCACATACATAACTGCAAGCGCTCCCATTAACGCTTGAATCACGGTAAAAATCAAGGTTAACGATGCATAGAACACTGCATCTTTTTTCTTAAGCCGACGGATAACCCATACAAAAATCGCAATGACCAGCAGCCCTTCAATCCCACTGACTAATCGGTGCGAATATTCGATCATGGATTCAATCGTGTACGCTGGAATAAACTCTCCGTTACAGAGAGGCCAGTCAGTCCCACAGCCTTCGCCTGATCCGGTCTTCGTTACGACTGCTCCGTTAAGAACGACGAAGAACATCCCAAAACAGACGAGGTAGGCAAATCTCTTCATCTTGGTGAGCTGTTTGCTATCCACATTATTCACCTGACCTGTCGTTCATCTCAATTTCAATTCATTTTCATTTCTAGCTCATCATAAATGCAATTCGTCCATCACCGAGCATTCTGCCCCCAGAACGCTCCATGGGGAAATATGACAAACTGTGCCAATGAATTTCATTATAACGGAAAACCTATATAAAAGAACGACTTTTTTGTGACAAAAATTGCAAAACAATAGCCCCCTATCTTTATATAGCAATAGGAGGCCTGGCTGCGTTACTACATTTCGTTAATTTAGCGCTTCAGCGACAGCAATTGCGCGTTGAACAAACTCTTCAATTTCGGTGCGGGATTTGCGCAGCTTATTCACGAAGCGAATCGTTTCTTTACCGTTTTTATAAGCAACAAAGCTCGGAATGCCCATAATGTTATATTCAGAAGCAACATCTTGCAGCGCTTCAGCATCAACCTCAATAAAGGTTGCTTTATCATACGTTTGTACCACTTCCGGCATAAATGGATCGATAAAATGACAATCCGGGCACCAGCTTGTCTTAAATACAGCAATCGTTGTACCTTCTTGCGCAATTACTTCATTAAAACGTTCCGTTTTTGATACTTTTTCCATAACGATTCACTCCTCTTTGTTGTACCATAAGCTATTATTCATTTATTGTTTCATTATTTAGCCGCTTCTGTCAAACCTCTTGTTACAAACTTACTTCCAATGGGTATACTAACTTCATCATCTCACTTCGGACGAAAATCAACTATTCTTTATTTGGAAGGAGCCTTGTGCTGCTTTGAGCAAATTAAAGGGAATACCTTGGAAAGAAACCATCAAACTCGCACAACAGTTTATTCGTACCGCATGCAGCGCCATACGTCGTTTTATCCAAAATACAATGGCTCGCTGGCTGCCTCAGCGTCCACGTACATTAGAATGGAACGACGCCCATGTGATACGCATTGAGGATAACCTTAAGCGCTATTTCCTGGAACAAGGAAAACAAAAGAGTGCCGACTCCTTGTTTCACACCATACACCGCCACCATCTCAGCCGCGATGAACGAGAGCTTATTCAGTATATTAAACGCAGCGTACGCAATGCGAATCGGAGCAATATTACTCGTACGGCTGCTTATTTACGTATATACACGTCGCATCCAGAATTGCACTGGGCATTGCTCGCCCATATGGTATCCCGCAATGGAGGCTATAATATGACAGATCTAAAAGGAGAATGGCTGCCAGCTTTCATGAACAGCGAATATCGACACTGGATTTATCGCATGTTGGAAAGATGCAACGCTTTAATTTTTCATGATGCTTATTGCCAGTTATTGTTGTATGCATCGAGCCGTAAAAGTGGTAAAAGCCTGTTTCATTTGCTCCCGTTCTTTGACGTATCTGCCTTTATGACACCAGTATGGGATACGTTTTGGATTCAGCCGAACAGTCCTTTACTGACCATCTCGCTCATTATTAACGAACAAAATGTGATTGAAGGTAGAGTGATTCAGAATCCTACCTTTCAGCAGCATATTATACAACGCAAAGACTTTTTAGCTCACGGTCTGATGCAAATGAATCAAGTTATTTTTCCGACCCAGACGCCTCACGCTACTTCTCCAGCGCGATTGGTGGGATTAACGTTAGAACGCTTCGATAATCTTGAAGAGCGCATTGCTTTCGGAAAACAATTGTATACCATGTTGTTTGACATACCGGACGTACTTGAAGGAGTTCAGAAGTTTGCCCGTGCCGTGCCGCACACTGGATCGCGAGCAGACTATTGGCCGCACAGATTCACGCTTGATAAGCTCGCTCTACGTCGTGATCGTACCATGACTACTGCCTACAGCCCACGCTTGGTAGAGGTATGGCAGGACGAGCAGCATGCACCAATCGAGGTCGGTGATTGGCTCCATGATGAAGGAGCCGTGCATAATCTATTTCTGCCAACGATCCCTCATGGAATCGACATGAACGATGCTCATAACCAACTGCTAAATGAAATGCAGTCTATGGCTCGAATCGCAGCCAATAGCAACCGTATGCTGTGATATCGTAAAGCATTCTAAACTAAAGTACAGTAAATACTCGAACGAAAAAGACCATCTCGCAAAAGAATCAGCTGCTAGCTGCTCTTTTATCAAGATGGTCTTTTTTGATCTTATCAACGTATCAATCAATCATCGAGTATTACTGACTACTTGCTCGCACGGCTTGGCTGCAGACGCATAAGTGGTCGCAGCAGCTTCTGTACCGCTTTCGGATAGCCTGATAGTTCCTCACTCCGTATAACACGGAAAATAACCAAGCCAGCCACAAACAGTACAAGAACGGTAATGGATACAAATGCTGCAGTGAAGAATAGGCCAAGCTTATCAGGTACTGCTGTATGCAATGAAATTTGTTGGCCGATATACTCAACTGCATAACCCGTACCGCCTGCTACCAACGTCGCCAATATAAATCCTGGCCAACGTTTGCCGATAACCGAGAATTTGACTACTTTCTTCAATACGCGCAAGTTTAAATAGGTAATGACGAAAAATGCGATCATCGTCGCTGCAATAATGCCGTATATGCCTAGGAACGGTGCTAATACGAAGCTCATCACAAGCTTTAAAATGATGCCTCCTGTTACACTGATCATCGCGATATATGGCTTGCCTAGCCCAATCAAAATCGAGCTGGACGTCATCATAGAAATTTGGAATATAGTTGCAAGCGTCTGCATCGAAATGATGCTTGCCCCATCCATTGTACTAAAAATAAATCCATTCACAGAGAACGCCCCAACGCTGAGTGCAAGCACTAGCGGCATGCCGCTCAACACAGAAATGCGCATCGCTAGCGTAACCTGACGCTGTAAATGCGGCATATCCCGCTTCGCGTAAGCCGATGAAATAACCGGAATCAAGGATGTACTAAGTGCGATTGCTAAGATTGGCGGTATTCCTGCAATAGACTGCCCCCGTTGTCCAAGTATGCCGTACAAGTACGTTGCTTGAGCTTCCCCAATGCTAGGCGTCAATAACGGTATCGTGAACGTAGAGTCAATCATATTTACAGCAGGAACAGCCAGCATCGAGATAACAATTGGAACAGAAAGAGTAAAGATAGATGCGAAAATATCACGCAGGGGAACAACTTGTCCACCCATACTGCGAGCACGAAGCCCTGCTTCGCGATCCGCTTTGCGCAATTTGCGCAAATAGTAAACCATGACGACAAAAGCACCGATGCTGCCGAATACGCCGCCGAACGAAGCGCCTGCCGCAGCATATCCTTGCGAAGCACCGCTATTCACCAAGATCAGCGCAAGCCCGATAGCTGTAACCACCCGCAATATCTGCTCTACAATTTGTGATATACCGCTTGCTTGCATCATATTGCGACCTTGTGTGTATCCCCGCATCATCGCCAACAGTGGGAACAACAGCAAGGCAGGAGCCAATGCTCGTATCGCTGGTGCCGCTTCGGGCTGTCCAGCAAAGTTAGCATACCAAGGCGCAAACACGATAAGCAGAACGGTAACGACAATACCAGATACTAAACCGAACAACAGCGCTGCATAATAGATGCGCTCAGCTTCTCGCACTTTGTTCAATGCGTATTTTTCCGACACCATCTTGCTTAATGTACTTGGTATACCAGCAGTAGCAACAGCTAGAATAAGCAAATATACATTTTGCGAGGTGGCGAAGGCGGCATTGCCTACAGGTCCCAGCATATGCTCAAGCGGTACGCGCTGGAATACGCCTAACAGCCGGGCTACGAGCGTAGCCGCAGCAATAATAAGCGTCCCCTTGATGAATGTTTCTTTTTTCGCCAACAAGTTTCCCTTCTTTCTCTATTAATGCACCATTCCCAAAGGCAATTCATTATTTGTAACTCGTTATTCCTATATGACTCAAATCAAATATAATGTTTTAAATTAGAATACAAAGATCCAAATAAAGAACAAAACAATCATAACAAGCTGCAAAATAACTGTAATAACCGAACTCGTAAACAAGCCTACAACCGCGCCCAATGATGCCTTGGCGGAACGCTGCACATCAGAGCCTGTAATCATCTCTCCTATAAATGCACCAAGAAACGGACCAATAATAAGACCGAATCCAGGAATGACGAACGGACCGATGATGATCCCAATCGTACTGCCGATAACCGATGGGCGTGATCCGCCAAATCGCTTGACCCCCCATGCACTAACTGCATAATCCGACACAAACAACGCTACGACGATTAGCGTTTGAATGGTCCAGAACAACCAGTTAAACGATTCGAAACCGAAGAACCATCCATATACGAAAAATGCCCCATAAACCGCTACTGCTGCTGGCAATATTGGAAATATAGCTCCTGCCATACCAATGGCAAACAACGCGATTACGAGTACCCAACCGAGAATGTCCATATGTGTTTCCCCTCACTGTCTCTATATTCTATTGTTCCAAACTAGCACTACAGCGCGTGTTACAAAATAAAGCGCCGTATGACTTCAGCTACACCATGCTCGTTATTTGAAGCTACGACAACATCCGCAGCTTGCTTCACGGCATCCTGCGCATTCCCCATCGCAACCCCTAATCCCGCTTGTTGAATAACAGCGAGATCATTCAAGCTATCGCCTACTGCGACAACTTGGGACATGTCTATGCCAAGCAATTCGCAAACGGTGCGTATGCCTGACGCCTTCGATATGCCTGCTGGATTGATCTCAATATTGGTTAGCGCGGAATTCGTCAGCTCTAAGCAACCTAGTGCTTGTAGCTCTGTCAAAATGGACGATAGCACGTCAACATCTTCATTGTAGTAGCCGAACTTTAGCCAATCTTCTTGCTCAACTTCCCCAGTCCACTTCTCACGGTTGTACAGCGCCTTCGTGGAATAAGCCCAGAACCAAGTATCATACTTTTCCGACAAATTCAGCATTTGTTGAACCGCTTCACGATCCAGCAAATATCGCATGTACAACTCCTGTGGATTGCGCCAAATCTCACTTCCGTTAACAACAACTAAAGGTCCATTCAAGCCCAACTCCTCTGCGTAAGGAAGCGCATTTTGAATCGCCCGACCTGTTGATAGCATTACCGTTACTCCTGCCTGTTGTGCTTCGGCGATGGCTTTGGCTGTCTCTTGACTTACAACATGATCATCATCCAAAAGCGTCCCGTCCATGTCGAGAGCTAATAATGTATATTTACTCATTGCTGTATTCACTCCCGTCTATATGACAATTGCTTAGCTTATCAACCCTTCGTGTAACCATTGGCGACAAGCTATGTCAATGATTTGTTATCCAATTACACATAACGATATTGTAACATAACGGAACCTGCACAACCAAGCAATTCGTAGGTCGCTGTCCCTACAAAAAAGAGACTGCCATAGAAGCAAATCATTAGCTTCAAGCAGTCTCTTCAGCATGCATACATGCATAATATCGAATAATCATCCAGCACCACCTGTAGTTTCTTACATCGAAGACATAAACATTAAAAATAATACCGTCATGACAAAGCGCTTGATGGCAGAACTCCATTTGACTGATTTCTTTCTCATCTTCTTCTGATCTGTCTTCACCTTGTCATCCTCCCACATTCAAAATCGTTGATCTTCCTTTTGTTCGCATATTAGTATTCACGCAATAATGTTACCTTCACGCTTCTTTTTTCCATTTACACAATACTGTTTCTCTAATGCAACATTTACTCCAAAAAAAATAGATTTATGATTCTCATTCTTATGTTACAACCGTCCCAACTGTGCGGATTAGCTCTAAAAATAGGCAATAGAGACCCCTCCACAAGGGAGAGGCCTCTCAAATCTTCTGTCTTTTACTGTTGTCCTGTTAATTGCTCGCTATTTGCAGCATTTGATGGGCTTTCCGCCTTTTTGCGCGGCGTGCCTGTCAAACCAACTTCTTCATCATAAGCATCAAAGATAGCACGTGCAATTGGAGCTGCGGAATAAGAACCATATCCACCTTCTGGGACAACCACTACTACCGCCAGCTTAGGCTTATCCGCTGGAGCGTAGGCAATAATTACCCCGTTCTCAACAAGCTTGCCGCCAACCTGCTGCTGGGACGTACCTGTTTTACGATAGAAAGAATATGGGAAGCCATCGAATCCATGCGCAGTTACATTGCTCATGCCATCTTCGATTTCTTTCCAATATGCATCGTTAAATTGAGCCTCGTTCAGTATTTCCGGCTGGAACTCCTTAACGGTATTGCCCTCGCCATCCGTAATTTTGCTTACAAATTGAGGCTTCAGACGTTTGCCGTGATTGGCCAACATCGCTGTATACTGAGCAAGCTGCAGCGTCGTATATTTACCCATTTGACCGAAGGATGCACTTGCAAGTGCGGATTGAGCACTATAACGCTTCGCATCTTCAATATATTCCTTAACCCCTGTACTTTCACCAGGAAGACCGCTACCCGTCAATACACCGAGTCCAAACATCTCCATGTAGCTATCCCATACTTCCAACCCGTTTTTGTCTGTACGACTAAACAATCGTTTACCGATCATGTCGATCATGAATGGGTTCGAAGACACTTGAAGAGCACGAGCAGCATCCATCGATCCGTATACTCGGCGATTGGAGTTCCAAATTTTACGCTCGTATCCTTTACGACCGATTTCGGCATATCCACGGTCATAGTACGAATCGTGCAGACCAAACATTTGCTCTTGCAAACCAACCAGGACCGTTAGAGGCTTCATAACCGACCCAAGATATACTAAGGAAGAAGGATGCTTCATACGTTCTCGATCATCTTCATAGGGTGGATACACTTCTCGTATCGTACCATTCCCCATATAAAACTGATTCGCCTTATGATCCTCAGGTGAGATGGAACCATTGCGCCATACGTTCGGATCGTAGTCCGGCATACTTGCCATGGAAACAATATTCCCCGTATCCACTTCCATCGCTACGGCATAAGCCGTCTTAGCGTAAGGTGCTCGTTCAATCGAATTTGGCGAATTGCGAAGTTTCTCTAAATGCTTCGTAATCGCTTCTTCCGTCTTTAACTGCACATCTCGGTCGATGGTCAAATGAAGATTATGACCGCGCTCTGGCTTCGTCATCTCCATTTCTCCAATAACTCGTCCTGCAACGTTAACCGGGAATCGCTTCAAACCGTTCTTCCCGCGCAGTTCTTCTTGGAACATATACTCTAGTCCGTCTACACCGACATCCTCATGTTCCAAATAGCGCAATTCATCCGGCATCGTGTCTCGATTTTCATGGATGTTCTTATAGTAATCGTAACTCTCACGAACACCTTTGAATTTCTTCAAGTAACCAACGAGCTGAACCGCTACGCCTTCTTTATCATAATTACGAACGCTGTCCTCAATAACCTCCAGCCCTTTAAGATCAGGCTTATTCTCAAGGAAGAAGGCAACTTCTTTCTGACTGAGCCCCGTCTTAATTAATCGTGGTACAAACGTATAGTTGACGCGCCCCGTCAAATCCATACTCTTCACGATTTCATCTGCTGTAGGCTGCTTTACATTTGGATCTCCGTAATTTTTGAAAATGGTTTCCAATTGCTTGGCCAACTGCTTCGCTTCTGCCAAATTCTCTTCCAACTTATAGTTCTTCTCAATCGTGAAGTACAAAGATTGTGTAGACGTGGAATAGGCAATCGGTTCATTAGATGCATCGTATATCGTTCCACGCAGCGGTGGAATGGCCGTTGTTTTGTAACCTAGGCGAGTTTCTTTCTCTTTCATGGAAGGCCCTTCAACAAATTGAAGGAAAGCCAATCGTATGATAAGCACGCTGAACACCGTAAAGGTTATGAAAAAGAACGCGTTCAAGCGAAACGAAAAGTGGCGCCTATTGATTATTTCCCGCTTCTGCGGATCATCTCTGTGTGGATGACTCAAGCCTCTCATCCTTCCTGCTGTCATCTATCATCATTACTGTAAAATAAAGTGTAGCACATTTGTAGGACAAGCTTCAAAGGGTTACGTGCTTCACTAGTCAGGAATATGAGTTTTGGAAAAATCAGGGCGGTCAAACCAATCTCCAGTGCTGGCCCAGGTTGTATCGAGCAAGATCCATTTCTCTTCCTCAGTCAAATACACACTGTTCCAAGCATGAGGACCATAACCGCCTCTGCCGTCGTATCCGACACCTGTAATCACCTTAACTTGGAGATCCACCGTACGCGCCATCATCGCATATAGGCGTGCGTAATCAATGCACACCCCTGATTTAGACTTGAATGTATCCGTGGGGGATTGCTCTTTCCACACACCTTTTTCTAAATAGTTATTCGCTTTATCCCAATCATATTGAACACGTGTCCCGATCCAATCGTACAACTTTCTAGCCTTCTCCTTATCAGAAGCAGCGCCTTCTGTTATCGTCACCGCCGCTTGTTCAATATTTTGCGGGATGTATTGATCAATTACTTCATAGCGACGATGCATCATCTCCTTGAACTGCTGTTCTACTTGAGATGACAGCACCGGCAGCTTCTCTGTAATCCAACTTCCAGCCACTGGCTTCACAATGCGATTACTGACTTCCTGATACAGGTCGGAAGCTTGAATGGCCTGACTGAAGCCGCCGCTTGGCTGCAGCGTTACGACACCAAACAGCACGGCCACAATAATGACTAAGCGTATGACACCCGTCACGATACCAACAAGCGCTCCAATTGAACGGCTAAACAATCGCTGCAGCCCTGTGCGCTTCCGCGCTGTTCTTGCAAGCTCATCTCTTTCATCTACAGAAGGCGCCCATATAACAATTAATAATCGCTCAACAACATTCAGTAGAAGTCGGATTACAAAATACAGCACGATAAATAATAACAACATACGCATAAAATCAAAGTCACGAATGCTGGTCATGACAGTGAAATAAGAACGTTCCCACCAAGATGGCTCCGCTGGAACTGTAAACTGCATATCTTGAATCCAAGCCACCACTATAGGTGATAGCTGATTCGCTAATTGGTAAGCGATGAACATAGATACCAACGTTAACACAGCATGAATAGCAAAAAAGAAGAGGTGCTGCATCGACCCCGAAGCGCCTCTGCTCACCCCTTGCCACACACTGACGAATAGAACAAGGGCAAGCAGGAGTGTAACCATCATGCCAGTTCCCCCTTGCATCAATCCATCCATCATTATTTCTTAGCCCCTTCGATGAATTGACGAATCATCTCTGTAGATTCCCACTCACCTAGTGAAACTCCGCCAAGAGAAACGTGTACCTTCGTGCTTCCTGCTTGTCCTTTTAGCTCTAAGCTTGGCGTCTTAACCGTGTAGGAACCGTCTTTATTGCGCTCATAAGTCGCTTTACTCGCTTCATCCTTCATCGCTTGGATAGCCTGATCTTTTAGTTTAGCTACCGTTTCATCTTTCACTGTTGTAACTACTTGATCAATGTCTTTCCATGTAACCCCACTATATACGGCCACGCCAGCCACAATGACAACAACGAGCGCCCATTTAATCATCGTCTTCACAAAGCTGATAATAACAAGCAGCACAATAAGTGCAATTAGAAACAGCAGCCAGTTCTGCTTAATGAACTCAAATAACGTATCCATCTGTATATCCATCTTGTGCATCTGTCCTTTCTCGTTTTTCTTAGCGTATTATACATCATTTCCAATATCGACGTAAGAGCATACATTCATCCTTCAAGGCCAAGGATTCCTCTTATTTCAATCGCTGCACTCTCTGAAAGTAATAAGTTCGTCCCATTACGCGTACAAGTATAGAATAAACGAAATCCATAGGAGGTGAAAACATTGCGTTCTGTCGTATGGCTATATTTATTTTTGTTCGTAGCCTTCTTCGATTTGCATGCCCAATATCCGATATTAACGCCTTTTGCTGTTTCCCTTGGTGCGGCCCCTTCCTTTATTGGACTTATGATGGGCTTGTATTCCTTCACCCATTTACCCGGGAATATACTGGCAGGGTACGGTGTCGATCGTTACGGAAGTCGTATATTTATTATGTGGAGTCTGATGGGGGCTGGAGTTCTTTTAATTTTACAAGCCCATGTTACTGATCCATGGCAACTGCTTATCGTACGTTCGATCAGCGGTTTTGTATTGGCCTTCCTATCCCCTGCATGCTTGGCACTGCTCGCTCGCTATGCAGAAGATCAAGTGCAGCAAGGTAAGTTGATGGCAGGCAATGGACTCATTCATACCCTTGCATCTGTTGTATCTCCGGCCGCGGGGGCATACCTCGTATCCAAGCTTGGATTCACGATGGCTTTTCAGGCTCTAGGTATTGGTTTGCTAGTTATCGGTGCACTTGCATCCGTCCTTATACGTCCGCCACAGCTTGCAAACCCAGCAAGAGGATTGACCGAAGCCAAGAAAACAACAAATGAGTCTCACTCCTCTCAAGCTGGTCACAACATCACCGCAGTCCAAACAAGTGCTCAAGAAGCCCAAGTACAACCTATACCGCTTAGATTTTTTCTACTTCCTTTAGCGATTGCCTGTTCACAAGGCATTTTATTTTTTGAGCTTCCCTTTGCAGCGAATGCGCTACAGTCCGTTGTAAAGACTGGCATGTTGTTCACCGCAGTCAGTTTAGGTGCCTTATTCACACTAAGTTTGTTGTTTTTAAACCGGTACTCCGCCTTCCTTAGAACTTGGCTTGGTTCTTTTTGCTTATCTATCCTTTTCTTCTGTATGGCGATTGATGCACCAATACCGCTATACGTTACTTTATTTCTAATCGGCATGACAAAAGGAGTTACGCTGCCTGCGCTTTCTGCCCACCTGCTACAACTAAGTGGAGGCGCTCGATATGGACGTATTTTCTCAACGTTGTCTATCGCCTTCTCCATCGGATCATTTCTTGGTCCCATGTTGGCAGGGCAGCTTCGATCTTATGTGTCTCCCTTTTTCATCGCCTTCATCATTCTAATGACTGCGGTCACATTTATACCGTGGTATCGCCCTTGGCAGGCGATTCCTGCAAGCTCCAATCTGCAGCGTACCTAAATCCATTCATCCATATTACAAACAGGCGAATACCTATCTTCGTTAGATCTGGGTAAACACACAGCACGACTGCTGCCCTGCTTCATACAATACATTGTGTTCGATGATAAGAGCTGAAAGAGGTGAACAGAATGTCTCATTGTGTGGATCCTTGCAATGTTAATCCTTGCTTCGGTGGTAATAATTATGGTGGATTAACAGGAGTCGGTTGCGTCCTTGTCCTTTTCATCTTATTAGTTATCATTTTAAGAGCTGTCTGTTTCTAACAGTGTCACACTCTCTCCCTCATGCGGCTTGCTGGCTAAGCAAGCCGTTTATTTTTATTCTGTACGTTCCGTGCGCAACGTTTTACTGCCGTTGTGATACACTATATAGAACAAACGGACATGTTTAATCTTTGTATGGTAAGAAGGTGCGCACATGAATATGAATGATACAGAAATTGTGATTATTGTAGAAGGCAAAAATGACCGCAGCAGACTGCGTCGCTTATTGAATGATTATGTTGTTATACTATGTACATTCGGAACCTTGAACACAGCCAAGTTGGAAACCCTTATCAAGCAGGTGGGTGATCGAGAAGTTTATTTATTTATGGATAATGATGCTTCAGGGAAAAAAATAAGAGGCGTGCTAAGAGATGCTTTCCCAGATGCTGAGCATATTTATACACGTAGAGGCTACGCAGGGGTGGAAGGAACGCCTGATGAATACGTCATTCAGCAGCTAGAAAAAGCGGGGCTAGAGGAATACATCATGTATCCGACTCCAACCCCGTTTGAGTAACAAGTATTCAACATATAAAAGATTACGATTCAAGAAGCTTCATAACACCAGCGGTGATTGTTTCTGCGGTAACGTCATCCGAGTCCATTTTAACGTTATAAACTTTGCGAATATTGCCCTCGCTATCTACTAACGTAACATAGTTCGAGTGTGAGAAGTTGCCGTCCTTGTCCTTAATGACGAGTGAACCAAACTGTTCCATCCATTCAGCGGTCTTCTTCTCTTCTCCTCGCAAAAAGTACCAGCCGCTTAAATCCGCTTTATTTTTCTCCAATGCCCATTTCTTCAGCACTTCTTTCGAGTCTCGCTCTGGATCAAAGGTGACGGAATGAAATACGACATCTTTGCCAAATACACCTTTCTCCTTCAACATATCCTGAGCTTCTGTCAGCATATAAGTGGTTGGAGGACATACATCTGGGCAACTGGCGAAGAAGAAATAGAATAAGCGAACTTTGCCTTCCGTATCCGCTAAAGAAACCGTCTTGCCATCGACATTTTCTAGTGAAAAGTCTGGAGCCTGCTTAATAACTGAAAAATCAGCATTTGGATCAGACTGTCCTGCGCCCTCATTTAAAATGCCGGATCCGTATATCCATGCTGCCGCAATACCAAACAAAAACACCAATGAGAATAAAAAGATTTGTAACGAATACTTTTTCACAAAAGCTGCCACAGCTCCCGCTCCCCTTCGCATCATCTTCTCTTGAATGTCAATTCACTTGCTTTGTCATCGTCTCTCAATTAGTGATTACTTGCCCATTGTGTCTAAAATGATAACAAAGAAATGCAGCATAATTGCATAAATGGAAATCATAAATGCTTTGCGTGCCCATACTTCGTCGTTAGAGGTACGCAGCCCTGAAATACACACATATAACCAATATGCATTAATCAAGGTACCTAAAATTGCATATATGATCCCTGCATAATCATACCAGTAAAACAGCCAAGGAAGCGGAAGAAGTAAGACTAAATAAGGAATCATTTGCAACTTCGTACGCTTAATACCTTTCACAACCGGAAGCAAAGGATAGCCTGCTGCGCGATACTCTTCTACTCGCAGTACGCCAAGAGCCCAGAAGTGTGGCGGCTGCCATAAGAACAGCAAGGCAAACATAAGAACAGTACCAAGATCAACAGATCCAGTTACCGCTGTATAACCAATAACGGGTGGCATTGCACCTGGTATCGCTCCTACAGATGTGCTCCAAGTAGAAGTTCGTTTGAGCCATAACGTATAAACAACCACGTATCCGAACACTCCAATGAGTCCAAAAAGTCCTGCTACGGGATTAACGAGTAAGAATAATACAAGTAGTCCTGCGATGCCAAGTGCAATGGCATATCCTAACACGACATGAGGCTGTAAGCGCCCAGATGGTAGAGCACGCTTCTGCGTCCTTTCCATCTTGGTGTCGAAATCTCGGTCAAAATAATTATTAAACACGCAAGAAGAAGCCATTGTTAAAGTGGCTCCTACAATCATCCACAATAAAGTTACCCAAGGTATATCCCACTTAGCCGCAACCCAGAATCCAGCTATCGCTGCTAATAAATTTGAGCGAATTATTCCTGGTTTCGTAAGCTGAATGAACTCTTTCCATAACCGTTCCCGAGTTGGCTCCTCAGTTATAATTGCGGATTCCGGCGAAGTTCTATATGTGATTTGCTTATCCACGTATCACGTTCCTCCTTGTTGTTCTCCGAACGAGCAGAATTTGATAACTCCTGCTGTAATCTTCATCATAGCAAATAAGATCAATTAATGACAATGTTCATTGCAATCGTTCATCAATTTGACAATTCAATGGATGGAGTTTCATATTTATTCAGATACATGAACAGCACGAGCAAACTCCCAAATATGAAGCTTTGCTTTTCCCCCTGGAATACAATCTGTAATCTCATCCCATTCACTGTGTTCTTCCAACCGTATTCGCTTCATTGACTCGTATTGCTCCACCGTTGTATTTAGCCATTGTTCTACAAATACATTTGGCTGGTCTGTTCCTTCGTACCACAGCACGTCCTGTCTGTTCGCCAATTGTTTGGCAGCCTTCTTTACGTAAATATCCCGCTTAGCAGGATCGATTCGATATTCGACAAATATAATGCGTTCCATGACCATCCTCCATTTAAGTTGGAACCGTCTCTTAGGCGGTCTTTTTCTTTTATTTATATTTTGCTTCAAGTCTGACCACAATACAACAGCGGAGGTGCAAGTCAATGGATTCTATATCGCATCTGGCTATTGGATTAGGCTTAGCGGGTCTTTCACAAATTGATCCCATTGTCGCAGCAGACACTACGACAGCAACTGCTGTATTAGCAGGAACGATCATTGGTTCCCAGGCTCCTGATTTTGATACCATTTTTAAATTAAAAGGCAATGAAATTTATGTACGAAACCATCGAGGCTTCTCACACTCGCTTCCGATGTTAATCGTCTGGAGCTTGCTTATTACTGGTGGATTACATCTGCTCATACCGACAAACCATTGGCCACATGTGTTGTTATGGACTGCTATCGCTGTTGTGCTTCATGTTTTTACAGACCTGTTCAATACGTATGGAACACAAGCTATTCGCCCATTTTCAGAACGATGGATCTCGTGGAACATCATCCCGATTTTTGATCCATTTATTTTTACTTCTCATCTTGTTGCAGTAGGCATATGGATGTTCGGATGGATTGAGCCTACCGTGATTTTCCCCGTCCTGTACATGATACTCGCTGTTTACTACGTATGGCGGACCTTGACTCATCGCTTACTTATACGGAGATTGCCAAAGCTCGATGATGAATACAAGCCAGGAGAGCGTTATACCTTAATTCCGACAGTTGTCTGGTCACAATGGAATCTTGTAAAGAAATGTAAAGACGATGTGTTTCGTGTAGGCCAGCTTCATAAAAATCGTGTAGTCAGTTGGACGGAAACAGCAGCGTGTGATAGACACCCTGCCTTAGAAGCTTCGAAAAAGGAGACTGTCGTACAGACGTTTCAATATTTCACCCGTTATGGCTGTGCAACTGTACAACCAACAGGATATGGATTTGTTGTACGCTGGGTAGATGTAAGATATCGCCACCGCAAGCAATATCCGTTTGTAGCTGTCGTCATGATGAATGCACAATATGAAACCCTTGATACGTATATTGGATGGTTAAGTGAAGAGAAGCTTTATAAGCGATGCGGATTAGAACCTGTATAGCTTGGAAGTTCCTTCTTTATTCGAGAACTGAAACATGTTACATTGTTAATAACATGCAGCCTATAGCATGCGGACCGTTTTCCAAGTCCGTATGTTTTTTTGTGAGAAATAACTTATCACAGCTATCTACTCGCTTCCATTATATCGGAAAGTACCAGAACCAACCTTTCTCACACAACAAAAAGCTGCCCCGCGCGCTGGGACAGCTGTCTGCCACTCTTAACAAAGAGCGTGCTGTATAACTCGAAAAAAATGACTTGGGGCAATTAACGACCTGCGCCACCTGCGCCGCCTGACAATTGTTGTTCCCCGATTTGCACAAGACGCTTCGTAATGTAACCACCGATTGTTCCAGTGTCACGAGTCGTGTAGTTACCGTAGTAGCCGTCCTGTGGAATTGGAATACCCAATTCCTGTGCAATTTCGTATTTCATTTGTTGCAAAGCTGCAGTCGCTTGTGGAACGACCAAGTTGTTAGTACGAGATTGGTTGTTTGCCATGATAAGAAAATCCCCTTTCACGATGGCTGTTCGGTTATGCAAGCTTGCAAGCTTATTTTGTCCGCTTCTCTTATTGTTATTCTTACATTTTTATCATTTATCGCAAAAGGTTGCAGCGCTAAGGGATTGCTGAATCAACTTGTGAACAAAGGAGAGATTATCATGCCCAAACGATTAGCTTTATGGTTCGCTTTCTCCTCCATCATCCTCTTAACGATAACAAGCATCACCTTAAGCTCAAATGGTTGGATTTCCTTACTATGTGCTGTGTTGGCATTCTTCAATGTAGGATTTGGATTTATGTTCAAGGCAAAATATCGTAAGCAAGCAGAACAGCAAGCTGCTGCTGCTGCAAACTCTGCTGATCCTTCACAGTCAGCAAAGTAAAGCTCGATTCAATTGTTCTTGATTAAGTAAACAACTAATACAACTAATCAGCCAACAATAAAAGACCGGACGTATGCCACTGAGGCCTACATCCGGTCTATACCTATTACAACCATTCCATTTTAGCTTGTGATAGCCGTAGCCATACTTAGCGTGGCATCACAAAGCCCATCCGTTTTTTCACATCATCAAGCTTTAATTGAGCAACTTCTTGCGCACGTTCTGCTCCTTGCTTCAACACATCATACAACTCGCCTGATTGTCTCACTTCACGATAACGAGCTTGCAACGGCTCCAAGAAATTAGCAACAAGCTCCGCCAAATCCTTCTTGAACGGGCCATACATTTGACCTTCATATTTCGCTTCAATCTCAGCTACACTCAAGCCAGCAATATGAGAATAGATACCTAACAGATTGCTGATCTCAGGCTTATTAACCGGATCAAACTTAACCAACGCTTCGGAATCTGTCTTCGCACGGCTAATCTTCTTGCGAACAACCGCTGGGTCATCCAAGAGGGCAATATAGCTTCCCGCATTCGGATTACTCTTGCTCATTTTTTTAGATGCATCATCAAGGGACATAATACGAGCCCCTACTTCAGGTATATAAGGCTCAGGCATCCGGAATGTATCCCCGTAGCGATGGTTAAAGCGGTTCGCTAAGTCACGAGTCAACTCTAAATGCTGCTTCTGATCGTCACCCACAGGAATAAGCTCTGCGTTATAAACAAGAATATCGGCCGCCATCAATGCTGGATATACGAACAATCCAGCAGGAACAGATTCTTTCCCTTCAGACTTATCCTTGAACTGAGTCATACGCTCAAGCTCGCCCATGTTCGTAATTGTCGTCATCAACCAGCCAAGCTCAGCATGCTGTGGCACATGAGACTGTAGGAAAATAGAAGCTTTGCTTGGATCGATTCCTGCAGCCAAGTATAATGCTGCTACTTGCTCGGATTGCTCGCGAAGTGCGGCTGGATCTTGAGGCACCGTAATAGCGTGCAAATCCACGATCATAAAGAAGCACTCATGCTCATGCTGCAGCTTCACAAAATTCTGCATTGCCCCAATATAGTTACCCATCGTCAACTGACCGCTCGGTTGAATACCTGATAATACGCGTTTCATATGGATCATCACTCCTTTTAAGATTATGATTGTTCGGGTTATTCCTTGCACCTTAACAGAAATATCGTGAATGGGATAAGGCAGTTCAGAAGCTCAATGTTATGCAAAATAGCAGTAATCGAGCTATACGTGAACAAACTTGTGAACGCAAAAAAAGGCCTTTCGTCAAGGGACGAAAGACCGTGTTGCCACCCTAATTCACTTCGATGTCACGTTGTCATATCAGCATATTGCATCTGATACACGTAACAAACCTAACTCGAAGCCTCTCCTCCATAACGCAGAGCTGCGGTCATAGCATACTAATATACTTCAATAAACAAAGTATACGTTCCTCAAGACACTCCGAGGTCCATTCAATCACGACGTCCGCACCGATTCCCACCTACCATCGGCTCTCTGCAGCGAATTCATCACAATCTACTTATCCTCATCAACGATTTCTGTTCCGTATAAGCAAGCAAATAGTTATTTGTTAGATTATCAGCCGTATCATCATTTGTCAACAATTGCATGCTAAGCTCGCAGCCTACTATGCTCCGCATCCCGTTCTACCGCTATCTCAGCAATCTTTTATGCAAACAAGCAGTATGACATTGCGCCTCCCATTTGCTATCATTAACGTATTGATTGCTTACATAAAGGAGAGGATTCCATGCATCAAATTACAAAGGGAACTTGGAATGGGCACGAAACGATCATTATGCACAGCGAGACACTTGAAGCAACGTTGCTGCCCAGCCTCGGTAACAATATCATTCGTTTGTGGGATAAGCAAGCTGAACGTGATGTGCTGAGAACACCAGCGGAGAGTGACTTCGATTATTACATGACCAAGCCATATCACTTCGGCATACCCATGCTGATGCCGCCTGGACGCATTCGTCGCGGTCGCTTCGCCTATGCAGGGGTCGATTATCAATTCGACCAAAATACAGCGAATGACAATCACATTCACGGCCTCCATCGCACGCAAGCTTGGACGGTTCAATCTGCTGTGGTAGAACATGATCAATGTATCGTTACTACCGTATTCCGTACGGAAGAAGATGCGAATTGGATGAGGCAATATCCAACACCACTTGAGTTGAAATTAACACATATTTTAAAAGGACACCGCTTAACACAAAAGCTGGAAATGACAAACATAGGCGAGCAGCCTGCGCCATTTGGCTATGGTACACATACATGGTTCCAGCTTGACAGCGAACCTGAGAAATGGACGCTTCAAGTCCCTGTCTCTGGCATCTATGAGCTTGATCATGAGCTTATTATGACAGGGAGAACATTGCCGCTAGGCGAACACGAAGGCTTGAATAAGGGACAAAATCTACAAGGAACCAACTATGATACTGTTTTCAGTACTGGTGGACAACGACCAGAAGCTTGGCTAACGCGTGAAGATGGCTATCGAATCCGCTACGCAGGCAACGAGCCTTATTTCAAACATTGGGTGTTGTACACACGTGGCGAAGCCAATGAAATTATTTGTGTGGAGCCATATACGTGGCTGCCTGATGCACCTAATCTTCCTTTCGATCAGGACACAACAGGCCTTATCGAACTGCTGCCCAACACGCCTGTTGAACTCGTGCTTGAGCTAGATATTATCCATCCATAGCGCCCAGTCTGTAACGAGTTACTTCGAAAACTACAGACCATTCGTGAAAGACAAAAATAATGCCAAGCATCCACGACAGATGCTTGGCATTATTTACATTCACCATCCTATTAACCGTATGCATATTTACAAATTACTTTTCCATACTAACTTCATAGGAGGTGAACAACATGGCAGGAAATCAAGCTAACAACCAAAGCCGCACGAACAACCTCGTTGTTCCACAAGCAACTGCAGCTTTACAACAATTAAAATATGAAATTGCACATGAGCTAGGAATTCCAATTCCACAAGACGGCTACTACGGCAATTACACCACTCGTGACACAGGTACTATTGGTGGTTACATCACAAAACGCCTTGTCCAAATTGGTGAACAGCAACTAGCTGGCGGACGCAGTACGCGCTAACTAATTGTATCAATGTGACGCTTCTCCACCTATATACTTAACTCCTAGTGCCGAAGAAGCTCAACTAGAGCTTCTTCTTTTTGTTGTGAAGTGATACAGCATCATTTCGCCGTGGTCATACGACTTCAAATCGAGCTGCTATGTTACATAGATGAGACCTGCTTGCTGCTAACCTTTTTATATACTTGCTTACGCTTCTTCGATTGACTGGACCATATCATGAATCCAATCGCAGCTAATGCGGCGCACACGATACCGAAGCTGTACATCCCTGCACCGCCATACGATTCATGCAGCGCTCCACCAATTGATCCTCCTGCAATACCAGCGACGCCAATAAACAGCATGTTCAACAGTGCTTGACCCGTTGCATTCATTTCCCTCGGCAAAATTCGGGCAACGAATTCGATAGATGTTACCCAAACCGCTACAAAAGTAATGGCATGCATCGCTTGAATCGCGACAATCGCCCACGGATCCGTAAACACTACACACAGCCCCCACCGAATTGTATACAAAATGGATACGATCAAGAGCATGCGCTGCATCGAAAATCTTTTCACGATATTGCCCATAAAGAAAAAGCCAACAATTTCACTCGCTCCAGCTACTGCCCAAGCCCATGAAATATGATTGCCTGTCCCACCTTCAGCTTGAAGATGAATGCTAAGCAGACCATCGTTCATACGATGAGGAATTGCAATCAGCATAAGCATGCCGAAGAACACCAACAAGGTTGGGTTCGAAAATACTTGTCGAACGGACTGCCAATTCAAAGTACGAGGTTTGCCTGCCTCCTCCACTTCACCTACTCCTGAAGTGAGCGCCTCTGGTTCACGCATAATTAAAAACATCATCATAACTCCAGACCAAATGCTGAGGAATATCCATAGGAGAGCGCTAACCCCACCAATCTGATCGAAAAACATGCCCATTCCTACAAGCATAAGACAGAAGCCAACAGATCCCCACAATCGAATAGAACTGTAGGTGGTACCTAATACAGGTGCCATTTTCACAGTTAAGGCATCCAACAACGATACGGTAGGCATGAAAAAGATATACATGATTAATAAACTTGCTGTCGTTATGTAAGGGTCGGTCGTTAGAAACATTGTTGTTGCACAAATCCCCATTACTAGCCACAGCGACAATAGGAGCGGACGAACCGCTCCCATTCTATCGCTTATCACTCCTGCCACCGGCTGGGCAAACATAGCAATAAAAGGTCCGAGCATAAGCAGTGTACTCGTCTCAATCGTACTGAACCCTCTTTGCATCAGCAGCAGCGGCAAGTAAGGAATAAATACAGAGTTTGTTGAATGGAACAACGTGTGTACCAGTTTAAGCTGTATAGAATTCACTATTTTACTGCATCCTTATTATCCGTCATCGCTAAAAATTGCTCAATATCTTGAACCGTCACATCAATTGCACTTTGCCAGAAGTCTGCTTGTGTCAAATCAACACCAAGATGCTTCTGAGCCAAATCTTCTACCGTCATACTGCCTGTATCGCGCAGCAAATCATCATACTTCGCTGCAAACGTTGTTCCTTCTTCCTGTGCACGTGCATACAAGCCCGTGCTGAACAAGTAGCCGAACGTATACGGGAAGTTGTAGAATGGAACACCGGTCAAATAGAAGTGTAATTTAGATGCCCAGAAATGCGGATGGTACGATGACAGCGAGTCACAGTATGCTTCCTTCTGCGCTTCTTCCATAAGTTCGTTCAATTGCTCAACAGAGAGCAAGCCTTTGCGGCGCTCTTCATAGAAGCGAGTTTCGAACAAGAAGCGTGCATGAATGTTCATAAAGAATGCAACAGAACGTTGAATTTTGTCTTCGATTAAGGAAAGCTTCTCATCCTCATCCTTCGCTTGTTTTACAGCAGAATCCGCAACGATCATCTCAGCAAACGTTGAAGCCGTCTCTGCCACATTCATGGCATAATTCTGCGCCATTTCTGGCAGATCATCCATAACAAATTGATGGTATCCATGACCAAGTTCATGTGCCAACGTGGATACATTAGATGGTGTACCGGCATAAGTCATAAAGATGCGTGTTTGCTTACTTACCGGAAGTCCTGTACAGAATCCACCTGGACGCTTGCCAGCGCGATCCTCTACCTCAATCCATCCATTCTCAAAGGCGTGTACAGAAAATTGCGCCATTTTCTCACTGAACTTATTGAACTGCTCAACGATCATTTGCGCGCCTTCATCATATCCAATCTTAGATTGCGTGCTGCCGATTGGAGCATCTACATCGCACCAAGATAAGCGCTCTACACCTAACAGCTTCGCCTTGCGCTCCAAATATTTCACGAATGCTGGCTTGTTCTTCACAATCGTATCCCACATCGCATTCAAGGTGTCCGTAGACATACGGTTAATAGCCAAAGGTTCTTTCAACACATTATCCCAACCACGATGCTCATACAGCTTCAAGCGGAAGCCGCCAATACGGTTCAACGATTCAGCACAGAAGTCAGCTTGTTCAGACCAAGCTTGTTCCCACAGCTTGAATGTTTCTTCACGAACTTCACGTTCAGGATGAGACAGACGGTTATGCGCTTGTCCTGCAGACAATTGCAATTGTGCTCCATTATCCTCTACTTCAATACGTATTTGTGAAACAATACGGTTATACAATTCTCCCCACGCATGGTAACCATCGATAGATAGATCCCCAATTAGCGCCTCTTGTTCTGGAGAAAGCTTCTCACGTGCCCAATCTCTACGTTCATTCAATGGAAATTGGATGCCCTTCATATCCGGCAAAGAAATGTATTGCTGCCAGAGCTCATCGTTCATCGCGCTCCATTTCTCATCAAACAACGTATTCAACGTAACTAGCTGTGCACGTAAGCTTTGTACACGTCCTGTCAATTGAATTGCCTTCTTGTCTTTCACATTTTGCGACGTCAAGCAGCCAATAAAGCTTCCCACTTCGTGCGCTCGCGCCGAGATATCCTGCATATCCAACGTGTTTGCTGCAAGTTTATGTACGTCTTCCGTTGTTTCGATGACAGGAAACTGCTTCAATGTCTCATGCAATACTTGCATGTCTTTCTCCAATTGAACCATAGCCTGTTGGAGCTCTTCTGATTCAGAGCCTCCAGAGAAAATAACTTCCAAGTCCCACGTTTGCTGTAGAGGTAATTTCACGATGTACACACCTTTCTGAATTGGTATAACTGTAGCAGCACGAAACGTTTGATTCATGTTGTCTATTCTAAGCTGTACTCATTTGTTCGGAATTGAGCTTCAATTCCCGATTTGTCAATTCGGTGCTGAACGTGTATAACTAGACTATAATCCATATTACACCCGTGGTCCTGCTAGGTTCAACAAAGATATTATTTGAAGGAGGTCTATCGATGAGACCATTACAAATATCAGCTGACACTGCTGTCAAGCTGTCTGAAGCTCTTGGTGTCCCATTAGAACAATTGATGCATATGCCGCAGCACATATTGATGCAAAAACTTGCCGAGATCGCGGCCCAATCGTCATCAAATTCATCAGAAGAGAAAGTGGACGGCAAGGAGGCTTAACTATGATTCCATTTGAAAATACACTTCCCTATGATGAACAGATGGGAGATCTTTACGCGCAGCAATGTCCTTATTGTCATCAGAAGCATGTACTATTACCAATCCGCCCTGAGGAACTGCCAGATATCCATGATGGCAAGAAGCGCTTGCTCGTATTCCCTTGCTGCAACAGCAGCGTGACAATAGTAGACGCAGACAGTGATTATTTGCTTGCTAACAAGAAATTGCCTAGACTACCTTAGTCACCAACGCTAATGGCTACTTATTCGTATTTCTATTACGAATGAATCTGCAGTCACTTTTCACATGCGAATTCATAAATCATTTTACCCCGGATTGACTCTATGTAAGAGCGCCGGGGTTTTGTCTGTTTGTGCATGGCTGTGGAAATAAAATTCCCCTTTACACGATTGGAACAATTTAGTTATAATCCACTTGTGATAATAATGAAACATAGTTTCATACAATGGAACGATACGGATGAGGGGGCAAATCCATGGATATCAAAAAGCAAGTATTGCAGCAGTTCGGCCAACACGCATCGAAGTATGTTTCAAGCCAAACTCATGCTAAAGGAAAAGACTTAGATCTGCTCGTCATGCTAGCTTTAAGCGAGAATCACTCTTCTGTACTTGACATTGCCACTGGTGGCGGACATGTTGCTAATGCATTGGCACCTTACGCCAAGCACATTGTTGCTTATGATATGACACCTGAGATTCTTGCGAGTGCGGAATCATTTATAACAGGGAATGGACATCAGCATATTCAGTTTGTAGAAGGGGACGCTGAGAAGCTCCCGTTTGCTGACCACAGCTTTGATATTATTACCTGTCGGATTGCCGCTCACCATTTCCCTGACGTCCATTCGTTTATTCAAGAATCATACCGTGTGCTTAAACGAAACGGTCGATTATTGATTATTGATAACGTAGCTCCTGAATCAGACCTCCTTGACCAATTTTACAATACCGTTGAGAAAAAGAGGGACCCTAGCCACAACCGAGCGTTTAAGAAAGGGGAATGGATGTATTTTTTGGAATCCAGCGGCTTTACTATCGAAAGCATGTATACGTTCCCTAAAACATTTGCCTTTGATGAATGGTTTAAGCGCATGGGGCAATCCGATCAAGTTCGGCAAGAGCTTACTCAACTGATGCTGGAAGCATCATATGACACACAACATTACTTCCGAATTCAAACGAGCAAACAGCAAATCATCAGCTTCCGTGGGCAATCTGCACTTATTCAAGCCAAAAAAGAAGTTTAAAAATGCTTGTTGATAAACACACAAGCCATCCTGTACACGCTGCGGCGCATAACGGGATGGCTTGTTTTATTTTCTAAAAATTTTTATGTGAACATCTTATGTTATTACCACGGTTACCAAGCAAACTTTACAGTACAATCCGTTTCTCTTGGAACATTTCATCTGGTGTTTCTAGCTTCTGAGCTTGCATCTCTTCACGCATAACCGCCCATTGCTCACGCGCCGCACGAATCATCGCCGCATCCATAATTTTTTTATCATGAATGAGTCTTGCAAAGCATTTAGCAGCATCTTGAAATTGACCAAGCCGACGATATAACTCACCTATCATATAAATGAGTTTTGCATCATTTAGCTCGGCAGCTTCTTTTTCAAAAACAGCCACGTATGCTTGTAGAGCAAACTTCAAATACCGCAGTTCTTGTTCGGTATTATTCCGATACCGATGCAGCCATGCTGTATGATGAAGCAGCCCCGCCAGCACTCTGTCGCTCTCTTGAATCGTTTGCGCGGTCAGTACTGCCAATTGGTACGTTTGCAAAGCCATTTCCCAGTTCCGCTCTGCCCCATAATCTCGTGCTGTCCACTGCTTGCCGATCCGTTCTTGAAACTGCGCTTTCTGCTTGTCCGTCCATTGCTTTTTACTGTTCTCTGTCGTTGCACACCCACAATGCGGACATACACACACCACATAATAGTCAGGATTGTAGCGTTCATTTGAATAGTGTTGACAGAAGTCACTGTCCACTTGTTTGGCATGCTTAAATCGGGAGCGAACTCTTGATGTTCGATAAGGTATGTCACATTGAGGACACCGAACATCAATTTGATATAAAGGCTCAACTTCAACCGAGGAATTCATTTACAATATGCCCCCTCTTATATGTTGACTGACTAAGGTTGATTAACAAAGTGATACGCTGGACCACGCAGACGCTCAATAATAAACTGCGAAAGTTCTGCATCAACATTCACTTCTTGTAGAGCGGCTTCCATACAGCTCAACCACGCATCCGCATGCTTCGGCGTAATCGGAAAAGGAAGGTGCCGAGCTCGCATCATTGGATGTCCGTATAGTTCTGAATAGATTGCTGGACCACCAAAAAATTGAGTTAAAAACAAGAGCTGTTTCTCTACTACAGGATCAATATTTTCAGGGAACAATGGCCCAATTAATGGATGTGCTTGTACTTTAGGATAGAACGCCTCGACTACTTGGCGAAGTACCGGTTCTCCTCCTAATGCTTCATATATACTACCTTGATACCGCTGCACGTTCTCACCTATCTTTCTATAAAGTGACCATAAAGTTTCGGGCTCATTATATCACAAAAAAACGCTGAACGGTGTGTTCAGCGTCATGGTTATCAATAGTATTTCCACTCTTCTTCAGCAGGACTAATCAGCGACTCTCGAATGACGTAGACGAAAGCACAAACAAGAATACCAGCTATAATACTCATTCGTCTCCCCCCTATTTCAACCCAATTAGATTGGTTACTTTAGCGCTTCATCAATTATTTAATGAAATTGTATCATAAGGATAGCCGTTTTTATATTAAAAAATGCAAGCGGTTTCTTTACAATTTGATTACAAAGCCCTATTCCCATGTCATGATTGTCCAATATCCTTCATATGATCCATTGGGACCTCTTGTCCCAGACATCGTTACGGTGCGCGGAGGGAGAGCATATTATGCCTTGGTACATTAAAATAGGGAGTATTGTCCGCTTTATACTATTGAGCGCAATATTCGCCCTTATGCTGCAATATCCGGCATCTATTCTGCAAGCGGCCTTACGAGGAGTAGGTATTTGGTGGGACGTGCTGTTCCCTTCTCTACTGCCATTTTTCATTATATCGGAAGCACTGCTTGGGTTCGGCATTGTTCATGGAATTGGAGCACTATTAGACCCAATCATGCGGCCTTTGTTTCGGGTTCCAGGGGTAGGTGGTTTCGTGGTAGCGATGGGATATGCTTCAGGGTATCCTGTAGGTGCCAAGCTGACGACCAGACTCCGATCTGAGGGACTTCTTACGCGGGAGGAGGGAGAACGGCTCGTCTCATTCACGACCACATCAGATCCTATCTTTTTAATAGGAGCTGTTGCTGTAGGTTTTTTTGGAAGTCCTGCTCTTGCCTTGCCACTTGCCATTGCACATTACGGTGCGGGCCTGCTTCTTGGCATCATGATGCGTTTCCATGCTTATCGTACGCCCACTACCCCAGCCACAGATCAGGTAACGACTTCAACTAGCCGTTTAACATCACGTTCGCCATCCATATGGATAACTGCATTTCGAGCAATGCATACTGCTCGTTTGCAGGATGGACGACCATTAGGGACGTTACTATCACAAGCTATCCAATCTTCTTTAAAATTAATGATGGTTGTGGGAGGGCTTGTTGTTTTTTTCTCTGTCCTCATGGAACTGCTCACCTCTGCTGGCATGATGAAATTATGGGATCATACACTTCGTATGCTCTTATCATGGATACACTTGCCTGAATCTCTCGCACCTGCACTATCTGGGGGGCTATTTGAAGTTACACTTGGCTCCAAAGCAGCCGGAAGCGCTGAAGGCTCTGATTTGCGCATGCAAGTTACAGCAGCAGCTTGGATCGTATCGTGGGCAGGACTATCTGTACATGCACAGGTGGCAAGTCTGCTAAATGAATCGGATTTGCGTTATACTCCATTTCTTATAGCACGATTTCTACATGGCATACTCGCTGGATTGTTTGCTTATTTATTATTTCCATGGCTTGCCCCTTATTCAGCAGCATGGTCTTCATTTTTAATGCCACCCACCATTTCAGAAGCGCATACGAACTGGTCATGGGTTGTCTATACCCTGCAATGGGGAGCATACCTAACACTAGGTATTTGCTTAGTACTACTACTGGGATCCTACATCGTTCGCATTATTCGCTTATTGCGATAAAAGTTGGCGATTGTTTTCCTATGAAAGACATATTAAGATGAAGATGACTAAATGACTGGAAACCTCTTTCATGTAGAGGAAACAATTATTCAAAAACTTGTACACCATAAAAAGGAGCCAACGCTTTGAAATACGCAATCTTGAATCGCGGAGATGAGTTATCACTCGAGTTAACAGAACGATTTCATTATTTGGCAGCCGAACAGCAACTCATTCATCATGACGAGTCACCTGACATCGTAGTTTCCATTGGCGGAGACGGCACAATGCTGCAAGCGTTCCACCGTTATATTGATCAACTTAACAGTACTGCCTTCGTCGGTATTCATACAGGGCATCTTGGCTTCTATGCGGATTGGAAGGCTGATGAGATAGAGCTGCTCGTCCAACTGATGGGCAATCACAATCAAGCTGAAACTTTACAGCCTCGAATCGTCAAATATCCATTAATCGATTTAATTGTGACTACACATCATCAAGAAACAACTAGACATACGGCACTTAATGAATTCACGTTAAAAGGAATCGACGGCACTCTTGTGGCCCAGATTGACATCAACGACCAATTGTTCGAAATGTTTAGAGGAGATGGCATTTGCGTTTCCACTCCATCAGGGAGTACGGCGTACAATAAAAGTTTGGGCGGCGCCATGGTCCACCCGTCTATCGCTTCTATTCAGCTTGCAGAAATTGCTTCTATAAACAACAGAGTGTTCCGAACGTTAGGCTCTTCGCTCGTCTTACCTAAGCATCATCACTTTGATATTTTCTCACGCAAGGAACAGCGATTGCTCTTAACGATTGATCATCTCAATTCGACTGTGGAAAATTTATCGTCTATTCGCTGTCAAGTATCGGATCAAACCGTGACCTTTGTTCGCTATCGGCCATTCCCATTTTGGAATCGCGTACGTGAAGCCTTTCTTGGCTACGAGTAATCGGCCCCATACGTATAAACATTACATTAATCATGAAAGGGCTGTCCCTCAAGTAGTGCTAACTACTCAAGGGACAGCCCTTTCTATGTGATAACTGAATTATGTTGTCGTTGATGGACTTGTATTTGATGGAAGTGGATCTGGAGCAGCTCGATGAGCATTTCCATTGCGACGCGGGCCGCCATCTTTATTCGCATGCGGTTTATTAGGCTTGTTCGAATCTACTGCACCTGGATTAGCCTGAGATTTCGAACGAGCTTTGGCACGATTGCGGTTCGGCTTGCTTCGTTCAGGACGCTCAGATCGCTCATTCCGCTCTGTACGCTCATGCCGTTCAAGATGATCGGCTTTCTCCGCACGTTCCTTTTGATCCTGTCTACCTTGACCTTGTTGAGGCTTATCTTCACGAGTTGAGCGGTTATAGCGATTACGTCCACGCTCATTGCGTTCAGGACGAGTATGTCGCTTAGAGCGGTTAGGCATCATTCCTGCTGCCACCGTTTCATTTGCGCCCTCTTCCTTCACAGAAGAACGAACTGGAAAACTGATACCTTCCGGTTTGGCTTCTCCCTCACCATCAAGCCTCACTTCCTCCAAAGCAGCAGCACCTTCCTGCTCCGCTTCTGTAGGAAGTTCTGTCCACTCTACATTTGTACGTCCATCCTTATTAGCCACTCGTTCGAGGACAAAATAAGCACAACCAAAATTGCAATACTCATTTACATAATCCATCATACTTGCAATTGTAGTCTCTTTCGATGCCTTCGGATGACCTTCTTTAAAAAATCCCTTCAACCGAAGCTGATTGTAGCCCCAATCACCAAGTATATAGTCATATCGCTCTAGAACTTCGCTGTATCGTTCGCGGAAAAAATCTGGGTTCCACGCATTTCTGTATTCATGAACAAGCTCATACGTTCTCCCGCCGATATGAATCACGTTCTATTCCTCCTTCTCCGTGCTGCAGTACTATCCCGCCCGCAGCATAACGGCGAAGCGCGTCCTACCATGTATAGATGTAATGAACGATGTTATGCCTTGGCCGCTACGTTCTCCTGCGCTGACTTAACTTGCTCATGCGCATGATAGGAGCTGCGTACAAGCGGTCCCGACTCAACATGACTGAAGCCGCGCTTTAATCCTTCTTCTTTAAGCTCTGCAAATTGTTCTGGTGTGTAGTATTTCTCTACAAACAAATGTTTAGGTGTTGGCTGCAAATATTGACCAATCGTCAAGATGTCGCAGTTAACCGCACGCAAATCATCCATCGTTTGAAGAATTTCATGCCACTCTTCACCGACTCCAAGCATAATACTGGATTTAGTCGGAATATCAGGCTGCATTTCTTTAGCACGACGAAGAAGTTCTAAGGAACGAGTATATTTTGCCTTCGCACGTACACGATCCGATAGACGTTCTACCGTCTCCACATTATGATTCAAAATATCTGGTTTGGCATCCATTACAATCTTCAATGCATCCCAATTGCCCATAAAGTCAGGAATTAATGTTTCTACAGTACATAACGGTAACCGACCACGTACTGACTTGATGGAGCCTGCAAATATGGATGCACCCCCATCTTGGAGATCATCACGAGCCACAGATGTAATTACACAATGACGCAATTGCATTTGCTCAGCTGCTTCTGCAACACGCTCTGGCTCTTGAAGATCCAGTTCAGTCGGCATCCCTGTATTAACCGCACAGAAACGACATGCGCGTGTACAAATATCGCCGAGAATCATGAAAGTTGCAGTACGATTAGCCCAGCACTCATATATGTTGGGACAGCGCGCTTCTTCACAGACCGTATGCAGCGTCTTACTGCGCATCATATCCTTAATTTCGGAATAATTTTCACCTGTGGTCAGCTTGATGCGTATCCAATCGGGTTTAGCTTGCGCTTTTTTCTTCATGAAGTTCTACTACCTTCTTTCTCGGTTCGCTTGTCCTTGACCTAATTCAGTATTATAACATGAATGGTTAAAAATCCATACCTTTGACTGCACGGAAATCATTTAAGATTTAAGTCAAATTGACAGCATAAGAAATGGATTGTGGCACATGCTACATATAGTGAACATTCTGGTTACATGCAGCTATGGTTAGGAGGTATTCCCATTGCCACGTCCCTTTGTCCTATTGGTATTCGTACTGATTGCCGCCATAGGTTGCGGGTCATTCATTAGTGCTACAGCGGCCTATCATAAACCCGCTTCTACAGCAGATGGCAAGAGCAAGAAACCTGAAAATAATGATGCCGATCGTCGCATGCTATACGATAAAATGAGCGCCGTTACAGGTATCCCTTGGTATCGTTTAGCAGCTATCGATCAGTACGAACGGACGATAACAATTGCGAATCCTAAGAAGCGTGAACGTTCCGCTCCCGTCGTTAGCATTGTCGTTGAGCCTCCCCAGTGGGCAGGCATGCTCAATCCCGATATGAGCGACAACAATCCGAAGTCGATACGTTTATTCAACGGTATTGGGCGTGACGGTTCGGGGGACAATCGTGCCGAGCGAAATAATGATTTTGATTTACTTTACAGCGTAGCCACTTTTATAGGCTCGTATGGTGTACAGGAAGAAGACTTTGCTAATGGCTTGTGGAATTATTATCAAAATTCAAGAGCCGTCCAGCGAATTAGACAGTTCGCTAAAATTTACGAGCGCTTTGATCAACTGGATTTGAAAGATCGTGCTTTTCCACTGCCCATACAATCGATATACTCCTATCGCAGCACATTTGGCATGGGGCGCCATTACGGTGGTTACCGCATTCATGAAGGAACCGATATTTTTGCAAGACATGGTGTTCCTGTTCGCAGCACTTGTTATGGGGTTGTAGAAATTAAAGGCTGGAACCGCTACGGCGGGTGGCGCATTGGCATTAGAGATACGGACAACCTATATCACTACTATGCACACTTGTCCGGGTTTCAAAAGGATTTGAAAGAGGGAGACATCGTCTCTCCAGGCCAAGTCATTGGCTGGGTAGGCAGCTCAGGTTATGGTAAGCCAGGAACACAGGGCAAGTTTCCTCCTCATCTTCATTTTGGTATTTATCGCGATCGTGGTTTGATTGAGTACGCCTTTGATCCGTACCCTTCATTGAAACAATGGGAGTCTATGGACCATCGCAAGCTTCGTAAAAATAAAAAATCATCATAGTTCAAGGAACTAAGACAATGAAGGAGCATAAAGTTGACTTAGAAAAAGTCTAAGCCAACAACGTGGTTCCAAATCCCATTTTCGAATCGTACTTTCGAAACTGTTGCCGCCGTAAGCGATTCATCTATAGTAATCTCTCCTATCCCTAAAAAAGGTCGAACTGAAAGTTCGTTTAGAACTTCAAGCTCGACCTTTGCCTTGTTCTGCACTTTCACACGCGTTAGGGTAAGGGAGTAAGACAGGGATTGCTATGATGACAGCTCTTAAAAATCAGCTCTTGCTCAAGATTAGGGCTATCCTAATCAAATAACTGTAAAAGTGCATCTTTATATTGCCAGAAAGATTGATTTGAGGCCAATTCCTGCAAATGTGCATCTTTTTTTCTGAATTATGTACTGCTTCGAGTAAAGGGAGGGAATATAACTGCATAATCGCAGGCTTTCAGCTCATTTCGATAAAGTGAGTATGAAAAGATGTATTTTCGCATGAATTTCTATTGACGAGCAGCATGCAGTAATACAAACGTCAACAAACCTATTTATCGATTATACTAGGTCATCTAAATACCGCTAACCATTTTCAAATTATGAAACGATCATGCCCGTACCTGTTCAAAATGTATAATCCTTACACAATCCCGACTGGTGTCTGTCATTCCAATAACCTTAATATACGTATTCATGTACTTATTCATGTAATTAATGGCCTTCACCCGTGGAGACACCCTCACTCGTACCCGTGGACGAATCGTTCCCACTCCCCTGAGTAGAACCGCTAGATGGCAGCGTCACACCTGGTGATACCGTAATCCCTCTGCTTTGTTCTGGGGCAGTTGGCGGTTGAGCAGGCAATGATAGTGCTGGAGCTTGATCTGAATTGGTACCGACTGCCTTTCCTTTGCCATCATAGTAATACATCGGCACATCGCCCACAACGAGCATATAGGAAATAGGGATTTCCGTTTCTACAACCTCAGGCTCCATATCGAATGGGATAACAATCGCTACCTCTTCCACAACTTTAATATACACTTCAACAAGCACCATATTAATGCCCACTTCCATCGGCCTTGTATCCAATTCAACTTTTACAGCGCCTTGCGGCTCCATCTTTACAGGGATGCGCGGACCAAATGAAGCGATCAATGCACTCCCTAATGCTTGACCGAGCGGTATATGGTCATGGAACTCTTCGGTGGAACGCAGCGCATTTTGAACAATATTCGCCGTCTCCGAAGTAATCCGCATATGCTCATTATAATTTAAAATAAAACTCGTTACTTTTCCTCGATTATCCGTCTTCCACTCAATGAGTTTATCCAGCTTCCTGCCTTGCGCTACCTGATCACTTATCGCTTTATTAATCGCTTGTGTCGCCATCTGCTTAATGCGGATTTTTGCCAAATGCATAACTGGCCCACGAACATGCTTATCTACATAAAGAAATAACTGAACACTTAGCAGTAAAAAAATAATAAGCGCGATAAACCATGCCCGTCTTCTGCGTTTGGGTTTAGGAGGCGCGCTCTTCCAACCTGCTCCTGCATAACGCATTGACCTTGTAGAAGAAGATGAATAATCCGAAACGGCTACTTCACGACTAGACTCATTACTTGCCGACGGAGATCTGGATGACCAGCGTCTCGTCCCTTTCCATCGTTTCTCATTCCATTGACTATGCACTCTCGACTTAGTAAACAGCGCAGTTCGTCCCCAACGACGATGCCGTTTCATCGACAAACTTTCAAGCATACGCTGTAACCACGATCGTCTTCCCCAGCCCATGATCGTTCCCCCTTTTCCCGCAAGCTTGGGCAGCTGTAATGTTCCAATGTATGCACCAAGCAGCAAAAAAAGAAGACAGCCCTCTACTGACTGGATCTGAATCGCTATCGAAACAGAATCTAATCAAAGTAAGCTGTCTTCTTCCTATGATCAACTAGCTTGGGATGACCTATTAGTATCCTCTATATCCAGGGTTATAAACATTAGAGCCAGCATGCTGGTTGGATTGCTCAATATAATTTACATGCGGTTGCACATGAGCAACCAATCCCGTTGAAGCATATCCGCCCTGTACGGAATGTGCTTGGTGGGCAAGATGAATAATTTGCTGCAGCTGCTGTACCGCTGTTTGATGACCTTGCAGCGCAGTTTGAATCACATTTGCAGCATGCTGTTCAATTTTTGCAAGCTCCTGCAAGCGTGCAGCGTTTTGCTGCTCTTGCTGTAAGAGCTGTTGATACTTCTGTGAAGCAGCATTCGTTTGCTGAATCAATTGCTGAGCAAGCTGTTCAATTTGATACGTATTTGTATGTGTCATTGGTCGTTCTCCTTTTCAATCATAGATTGGAAATAGCATCCTTTATATCGTGCCTCACATGTCTTTTTTTATGCACAACCTGTATTCTTTTTTAGCTCCCTGCGTCATGGCATGATATATAATGAATACATACTTTACACAATCACATGTTACTGGGGGATTAATCTATGCAGGAAATTATCGCAGTAACCTCATTTACTAATATGGATGAAAAATGGTTCGAACAGTCTCTACAGCTTCTGCCGACGGACAAGCAGCACAAAATAACTCGCTACATGCGCAAGCCCGACCAGCTTAGGGCTCTTATTGGCGAAGTAACGGTTCGTTTGTATGCGATGTCTAGAACAGGACTAACCCATGAACAATTGCATTTTGACAGCAATACATACGGCAAGCCATTTTTACGAGACACTCCAACTTTCTCTTATAATGTTTCTCACTCAGGGGATTGGGTTGTGTGTGCAATAGATGGGTCCGAGGTAGGTGTCGATGTAGAACATATTCAGCCAATCGATCTTGCTATAGCAGAGCGCTTTTTTTCAGAAGAAGAAGTAATGGATTTATTCGCATTGCCTGAAATAGAACGGCAGGACTATTTCTTTGACCTGTGGACATTGAAGGAGAGCTATATTAAAGCGGTGGGAAAGGGACTATCCATTCCTCTAAATTCGTTTTCATTTAAGCGTGCCGACGGGCAATTCACTTTTCATTCCGATACTGATCCTACTCCTTGGTATGTGAAACAATATCAATTAGACTCGCAGTATAAGTTGGCTGTTTGTGCAGGACATGAGCAACTGGCAGATCAGCCGATTCAGCGTAACGCCGCTGAGCTGTGTGAGGAGTTTATTCAAAAAGTAACTTTGTGTAAGTTGTGATAGCAGCTCCCTTTACATCTATGTGATATGTAAAGAGCCCTGAAGGTGTTTGAACAATGAAACCTTCAAACGCCTTCAGGGCTCTTTAGCATGTAATCGTAATCATCATTAAGGAAGCTAATAAATCGCTATTGGACCATAAGGACCATCGAGAATTTCTATTTTTGTTTCAAAAATATCGGTCAAAATTTCTGGTTTCATAATCTCTTCCACTGTTCCAAAAGCAGCAATTTGTCCATCCTTCATCGCACAAATTCGATCCGAATATTTGGCTGCAAAATTGATATCATGCATAACCGTTAGAATGGTTCTTCCAAATTCATTAGCAGCATGTCTCAAATGCTCCATCATTTGAACCGAACGAGCAATATCAAGATTGTTCAGCGGTTCATCCAAAAGTACATATTCCGTCTCTTGGCACAAAACCATTGCCACATATGCCCTTTGCCTTTGACCACCCGAAAGCTCATCTAAATATCTATTTTCTAGGTCAGTCAATTCTAAAAAATCGATATATTTCGAAATAATAGCCTCGTCCTCTTTCGTTAACCTTCCCTTTGAATAAGGAAAACGTCCAAATCCAACGAGTTGTCTGACCGTAAGCCTCGTGACAAAATGATTTTCTTGACGCAAAATAGTGACAATTCGGGCTAAGTCTTTCGATTTAGATGCAGTAACATCCATATTGGCGACCGTAATTTGACCTTCATCCATTTCCAAAAGTCTTCCAATCATCAAAAGTGTCGTAGACTTTCCAGCACCATTGGGTCCAATTAAAGAAGTGAAACCAGCTTTTGGTATTTCGATATCCAAAGGCCCTATTTTAACCTTATCCGTATAAGACTTTCTAACCTTATTAATTTTTATCATAGAGCCCTCTTCCTTAAAATTACAGATAAAAATACAATTCCACCGAACAGCTCGATAATAACGGAAACTACACCTTGAGCATTAAATACATGATACATTAGAAAATACGCACTCGTTAGTATCAAAAATCCTATCGCAAGTGCCATTGGAAACATGTATCTATGGTCATAAGTTGGCGCTGCTTGATAACTTAATGTCGCTACTAAAAATCCATAGAAAGTAAGTGGTCCAATTAAAGCCGTTGAAATGGACATCAACACAGAAACTAAGATAAGCGTATAAATGATACTAGATTGATGTTTAACTCCAAAAGAAGTAGCGGCATCTTTTCCAAGTGACAACACATTTAATTTCTTAGAATAGGCAAGCAGCAACAAGGCTGCAATGATTACGATTGGAATGACAATTGGATAATAATCAGCATCGGCATTATTGACAGAACCAAACAATCTTGCCTGTAAAATATCAAACTCTGACGGTGCCAGAAGTCTTCTCATAAACGTTGATACGGAGTTCAGGCCCGTACCAATAATAATGCCAACCAAAAGCATCAGTTGTAAGTTTCCATACTTCCCAGAAAGTAACCATCCATAAAGGATCAAGCTCATTAAGACCATAAGAACAACTTGAAATAGAAACGAGCCAATACCACTAAAATTGATCAGTGCACCAGCACCAAAGAAAAATACGGTACTCGTATGAATCGTTGAGTAAAGGGATTCAAACCCTAACAACGAAGGAGTGATAATCCGGTTATTCGTAATCGATTGGAAAGCCACCGTCGCCAAGCTCTGACAAATGGCAGCAATAATCATGGCAATAAGCGCTTCTATCCTTCTCATAACCACTGGAATAAAAGAAGGTGAATCTATTGGAACCGGATTGTTGTAAACTAAGAGGCCGTATGAAGAAAGAATGCCCAAAACAATCAATGTAATTAGCAACATCCAATAACGTTTTTCCTCTTTCTTAGAACGAAAAGCGCTAGCTGATCTATTTTCATTATGAAGGCCAGAATTGATTTCGACATTTTCTTTATTTCTATATGCCAATGCGTTCATCTTAGCCTCCTATGTTTTCTTTGTCTCAATAAAATAGCAATAAATACGACTGAGCCTAATGTTCCAAGTATTAATGAAACAGGCACTTCAAAAGGCATGATAATCGTTCGAGAAATGATGTCACAGAACGTTATCGTCCCCATGCCTATCACGCATACCCAAGGCAAATTACTTCTAAGATCATCTCCTCTAAACATGGAAACGATATTAGGAACAATGAGACCTAAGAAAGGTAAGTTACCAATAACAGTTGTAACAATGCCAACTGCAAAAGAAATAAGACCCGTAGCAAAAAGAATAAGCCTACCGTAGTTTACGCCAAGACTTGTTGCGACATCTTCTCCTAGTCCAGCCAAAGTCAATCGATTAGCAAAAATAAAAATGAGAATAGTCACGATAATGATTAGCCACAAATATTCATATCTTCCAATTTGAACAGAGGCAAAAGAACCTACAAACCAACTTTCAATACTTTGCGTCTTCTGAAACAAGAGTCCCAAAAAAGTGGAAACTGCAGAAATGACTGCTCCAAGCATCAGTCCAATGATCGGTACAATTAAAGACGAACGAAGCTTCACTCTTCTTAAAAATAAAAAGAAAATCATCGTTCCTATGAAAGAAAAAAGGATTGCACCCGTCATTCTTAGAACTAAACTTGGCGCCGGAAATAATAAATAAACAGAAAGGAGTCCTAAACCTGCCCATTCAGTAGTTCCCGTTGTGGTAGGTTCAACTAAACGATTCTGTGTAATCAGTTGCATGACGAGTCCTGCCATTGCCATGGCAGCACCAGTAAGCATTAATGCAACTGTTCTTGGAACACGAGTTATGAAAAACATATCCCAGCCGTCTGCTTGTCCACGTATATCATAAACTCCAGTAAAAAGTGAGATAACCCCTAAAATAATAACAACAAAAATTGCTAGTATAAAAGGTTTTGTCCATATTTTATGGTGGTTATAAAACTGGGGTTGAGAATTAATCTCAACCCCAGTTCTAGTATTGTTTGGCACTATGTTATACTCCTTTACACTACTTAGCTAATGTGTTTGCAAGGTTTGTAAACAATTCCAAGTACGTTTGGATAGATTCATTTAGGTACGTATCAGCTGGTGCATAAACGATATTTCCTTTAGAAACAGCCGTTGTTTTTTGAAGTGCCGGTGATTTATCAATTACATCCTGAGCAGGAACTTTACTCGTTTCACCAGTGATTGGAGCATCACGATCTAATACGAATATCCAATCAGGATTGCTTTGTGCAATCGCTTCAACAGAAATTTCATCACCTTGATGATCGGTAGTATTCGCTTTAACTTCTAATGCCGGAGTCCATCCAAAAATCTCATACATGGGTCCCCAAACACGTCCATTTTTAGGAGCTGAATAACCAATATCTCCACCAGAAACGATAACACTCATCACTTTATCTTTTCCATTATAGGCAGACTTAGCATCTGCGATAGCTTTATCAAAATCAGCTACTAATTTGTTAGCCTCTTCATTTTTATCAAAAATTTTCCCTAACGTAATTGTAGAATTTTTAAGTCCATTTACCAAGTTTTCTCCAGGTTTCTGAGCGTCCTTAGAAATATCAACATTCAGATCAATTACAGCTGCCTCTGGTACTAGTTTTTTAATATCTTCATAGTAGCCAGCAAATCTTTGACCAACAATGACAAGATCAGGGTTTACAGCCGCAATAACTTCAAGATTGGGTTCACGGTGATTTCCAACATCTTTAACTTTTTCATTAGTCACATATGGTGAATCGGAAGTCATGATAGGCTTTGGAACAGCTGCTAACTCAATGTTCCAATCCGCTAACGTTTCAAATGTTCTATTATCCAAAGCAACTACATTTTTAGGGTTTACAGGAACATCAACCGTTCCATGCGCATCAGTGATTTGAACGGTTGCAGGTTTAGCAGCCTCGTTTGCTTTCCCAGCAGTTTCCATTTTACTAGCTTCATTACTTGAGTTCGAGCAAGCTGCCAACATTACAACCATAATGGCCATAAAGACAGTGAATGTAAACTTCTTCATTTCTTGTATCTCTCCCCTGATATATAAAATGAATAGACAAACAAAAGATTGAATTGATAACATAGATGATAATGATTATCAATTTCATTTTCTACTCAATTATAACAGGTCAAAAAATAATATCAACCCAAATCTAAGTAAACAGCTTCTAAATTTGTTTATTTCTCAAGAACCGAATATAAGGGAGATATACCTTAACGCACATCGATCGTTCCATATTCACTTGTAAGCTCCAGATTATTCACACCTTTACCAATCACGCCTGATTTAGATTGATTTGTATTTTTTGTTTCCTTATAGCCGTTCAATTGAACAGCTATATCTGATATGTGACTACTAGCACTAACTGCTAATGAAGTTGGAGCTTTTTTATACGAAACCATGATATCCCCCGACTTGGTTTGTACAACTAAGGACTCACTTTCATTTGCATCTTTAACCAAAACCGTTCCATCTCTGTTCGTAATTTTCATACTGGAGCTCGTCACGTTGTTTATATCGTTGTCTCCTGTAGTGGAAGCTATGGTTAACTCATTCACTGAACTGCGCTTCATACTTAATTCCCCGTGTTCGGAAGTAAATTGTCCTGTATCTGCTGTGAGCCCCTCCACGATTGTTGTGCCGGTCTCATTGGAAAGGACAATATTATCAATGGCAACATCATTCCATCCAACATTGCCATTTCGATTATTCACTGTGATCTTGTCCACTCCGTGATTAGGAATAGATATCGAGATTGTCTCTTCTTTGTTAAAAGTAAAATAATCCATAAACCCGACCTTTTCTTCTCGCTGGGTAACTATTAATTTATTCCCATCCTTTTTTATTACTACGGGTTGACTTTGCTCATCCCTTTTTTCCCCTACAGCTGAAATCGTTATTTGTTTGGAGTCTGTTCTATTGAAATCAATATCCCAGGACTCATTTTCAATTTCTATCGCTTCAATATCGCCCACTTGAAAGGTTTGTTCCGTTTCAAACGAATGTCCTGCTGATCCTGACATACTGCATGCCGACCCCATTATAGCTATCACTACGATAGACATTGTTAAAAATGCTCGTTTCATCATCTTCCTGTTCTCCATTTCTACTCGTTCATTGTTCGGCTCGCTGGAATTGCTACAACACGCACCACTATATATACACTCCACTTCTAGTCAGGCCACATCGATCTTGTCCAATTTATAATAAGAAAGATAACCAATTATAAGACCTACAAGGCACATCACAATAGGCACGGCAATGAACTGGAATAAGCTCGCCGAAGTGCCCCCGTTCGAAACGGTTGAATTAATCAGGAAGCCAATCAATACAGCCGAAGTTATCGTTGCCGGAGCAGATTTTTTTCGCATGCCAAAATATATAGGAATTAAACTTATTCCCGCGATCATAAATGCGTTCAATATCGTAGTCGGAATAGAAGCCACCATCTGGCCGACATGAACAGGTGCCTCAAAAAATGGAAACATTGGATTAAGGGACAATACGAGTAGATTGATAATGATAGATGTGAGAATAATACTAAAAAAACAGAAGCCAAAAACAATCGCTAGCTTTGCTTGAATGATTTTTTTCCGCTGCAGCGGATACGTATATAACAATTGAATCGTCTTATTTCTGTATTCATCAATAACTAAGCGGGACAAGAGCACACTTGAGAAAATAATAAACACGATGCGAATAAATACATTCGTCAACTTCATAAGCTCTGCATAATCTGGAAACAGCGGTTCAATCTCTTCTCCAGAAGTCCATGCCATAAGCGAAACTGCCCCAAAAATTGACACGATACAAATCATTAGCGCTTTAAAGTAACTGTTTACGCGTTGTTTCTTCCACTCTAATTTCATTAATTTAAGCATGTTGGTCATCTCCCATAATAAGCTGTAAAAAATACTGTTCTAGATTGCTATGCTGTGCCCTGATTTCATCCATCTTCACTTCTTTTAATAGTCGACCACGGTTAATAACACCAATCGTATCGGCGATAGATTCAATCTCGGAAACGATATGACTTGAAATGAGGATCGTTACCCCAAGCTGCTCTTTTAAACGAACAAGCAGTTCTCGTATATCTTTAATACCGATGGGGTCAAGCCCATTTATCGGCTCATCAAGAATAAGAATGTCTGGCTTTGTCACAATTGCTCTAGCTATTCCTAATCGCTGTTTCATTCCTAACGAAAACTCAGAAATCTTTTTGTCTCCTACACGATGCAGGCCGACAATCTCCAACGCTTCTTCAACTGCTACTTTATGAGAATAGCCCACATATTCACAATGCAGCTCTAAATTCTCATAGGCCGTTAACGCTTCGTAAAACACAGGGTATTCAATAATACTCCCTATGTTCTTTAAATACAGATACGAGGTAGGCTGTACAATCTCATTTAACACGATAATCTCACCAGAAGTTGGCTTGACTAAGTTTAAAATCATCCTCATTACGGTCGTTTTCCCTGCTCCATTTGGACCTAAAAAGCCGTAAATTTCACCCTTCTTAATGTTCATATGCACGTTCGATACCGATTCAATTCCCTTGTACGTCTTACCTAATTGTCTAATGCGAATGACCGATTCCATTTTTGTAATTCCCCCTAATCCCCTATCGATTTGTTACCTTAAGCTTAATCCTTGAAAGTAAAAACCAAGTAAACAGCAGGGAAATTACTAGTAATATTTTGAGTAAGAGAATCCATTTCAAAAATCTAATTGGTATAATGTGAAGGAGAAATGAGGGATACACTCTATGGAGTCTGCAAAAATATTAGCTGTTGATGATGAAGTAGGTATTTTAAAGCTGTTGGAAATTACGCTCAAGAAAGAACATTTCACGCAGATCGAAACCGCAGCTACAGGCAAAGATGCCTTACAGCGTATTAAAGAAAATAATTACGATATTATACTGCTCGACATTATGCTTCCTGATCTAAGCGGCTTTGAACTTTGTACGGAAATACGAAAGTTAACGAACACACCTATTATTTTTATTAGTGCTCGCTCTACAGACTTCGATAAATTAACTGGGCTGGGAATTGGCGGGGACGATTATATTACGAAACCTTTTAATCCTTTAGAAGTCATAGCAAGAATTAAAGTTATTTTGCGGCGGCAGCGAATGTATGAGATTACACAACAACCGCACCAGCAGCAGCTTGGTGCTTTATTTGATTATGGCTGCTTTACCTACGATCCCGATTCTGCAACGTTAACTGTTAACAACATAATTGTGGAATGCACCGCCAAAGAGCTCGAACTGCTGCATTTCTTCTGTAAACATCCCAATCGTATTTTCACAACTGCTCAACTGTATGAATTTGTATGGGGAAACGATGCGTTTGGCGAGGAGAAGACCGTTACAATCCACATCGCCAAGCTGCGGAAAAAGCTCGGAGATGATACACGAAATCCAAAGATAATTGTCAATTTACGAGGAATTGGCTACAAATTCATCCCAACTAATGAGGAACGCAAATGAGAATAACCACTCGATTTATTGTTCATCTCGCATTAGGACTTGTACATTGGATACTGGCATCTGCCCTTAGCATGATCATCATTATAGAAGGCATCTTTCCTCTGTTTGGCCTTATTGTGAATGAAAATACAGAGGGCATGCTTGTAGGATGGATTTTTGGGAGCAGCACGGTCATTTGTATTGGATTGTTTGGATGGTATTTTGGCGGTCCGATCGGATTTATTATGAGTTGGATCTATCAACTATCGAAGCACCATTACGAGAAGCCTGTAGGTTTGAAGAACATTTATACTCGTAAGGGAAAGCTCCGCATGCGCTATCTTCTATATAAAGAAGTGCTGCAGCAGCTCCAAGCTCTGGCTTCTACTTTACAGGCTAATGAACAGGAAAGACGGAAAATTGAACAAGCCAAGCAAGAATGGATTGCGGGGATTTCGCATGATTTGAAAACACCCCTAACCTATATTACCGGCTACTCAACACTTCTTTTGAATGAACAGTATGAGTGGTCGAAGGAAGAGCGCCATTCTTTTCTTCAAGAGATTCATCATAAAGGGATACACATGGAGGAGTTAATCCAAGATTTCAGTCTTGTTTTGCAACTGAACCATGTTGACGGAATGTTATTGTTAAATAAGACAGCTCTAGATATAGTAGAATTCACGAAAAGAGTTGTTGCCGACATTAGTAACAATCCGCAAGCAAGCAGCTATAGGCTGCATTTCAAGACAGACACACCTGAAATTCAAGTTGAGTTCGATCCCAAGTTCATGCATCGCATCTTGCAAAATATTTTAATGAACTCGATTCTACACAACCCTGAACATACAGATATTTATATCGAGCTACTTCATGAAATCGATGCTGCAGTTATTCGCATTACCGATAACGGCGTAGGCATGTCCACTGAGATGGTAAACAACCTTTTTCAACAATATTACCGCGGCACCACAACGGATGCTTCTACAGAGGGAACTGGTCTAGGTATGGCGATCGTTAATAAGCTCGTTCAAGCTCATCAAGGAACCATTTCTGTAACGAGCGAGCTTTCGAAAGGGACATCATTTGAGATTAAATTGCCGAAAATATGATACTTGATACCATCTGGGCTGTCCCAAAAAAATTATTTAGGAGAGCCCAGACTTTCCTATGAGCAATTAGATTATTATTTTTATTGCGTTTGCACAGAGGGAATGCTGTAGATAATATATTCTTTTGAATACATACGTGAAGTAATGGTTATTTTCTCTTTGTTTTTTTCAAAAATCAAACCTGCCCCCAATTTATCTTGATAGACCCAACCTTTTTCTCTCATATATTTTTTGAATATTTCTTCGTTATTATCGATTTTCATTACATATTTCTCAGGTTGCTCTGAAAACTGTACAATCTCTTCGTTAATAAAATTAAGCTTTACTATTGATAAAAACAAAGGAACAGGATTTCCTTCTTGAAAAATTGCGTCACTGTTTATCCCTACAAGTACTCCAATAGTTAATAAAAAGATAATTGTAACAATTACTAGATTTCTAACTTTTTTTGACTTTACAATCTTCTGTTTTTTAGATTCAATCATTTTATATCTCCTCCTATACGGATGAAATTGATATTTTACACTTTATTACTTTCCCTTTAAACTCATTTATAATTTTACATACATATATGAAACCATGGCCTATTTTTTATCTCAACCAGCTACTCCAAGGTCAGTAGTTAATTTAAGTATTTCTTGATCCAACTCTGTTTTTATCAAGTATTCATATGAAATCAGAATCTTACCTAGCGCAGTTACTATAGCATTGGAGACAAAGTTCCTGTAACATATTCCTTCTTATCTTTTGGAGGATGTTTAGGATTTATTAAGTTAACTCCCTCTATAAATTGTTTATAATCGTACACGGTAGCGATAACGCTGCATTAACATTACTTTCTTCTATACTTCCCCCTATTGCTTTACATTCATTGAGAAAATTTAAATATAAGAAAATAATAAAGGCTGTCATAAAAATTCCCCTAAAGAAAGAGGCAGGAGTATTATCTCCTGCACGGCGAATTATCAATGATTAACTTTCCAAGCGTAAGCTGGCCATCCTAAATTTGTGAGAGTAGTAATTGGCTCATTTTCTTTATCAGAAGTATGGTATGTTAAAAAAATATTACCTTTATTGTCTATTTTCGTTACTACAGTCGTGTGACCAATATGGAATTTTCCATCATTAGGAGCTGTATCCCAATGAATTACATCCCCCACTTTTAAATCTTGAAAATAATTTGCACGTGTTACATTTGTACTATGATTTTGGAAATGTACATACTGATTATGAGCCCCGCCCCATGTATGGCTAGGAGGGTCATTAAATGCATTTTTGTAGTACCAATTATCAGGGTCATTGTAGTCATAACCAAAATTATCATTTCTGATCATAGATATACCGCCAGCGTAAAGCACTTGTGATACAAAATTTGTGCAATCATTTAATCCCGCATAGTAATCATAGCTAGAATTACGAAGTTCCTTGCCATTTTCTGTCCATTTTAAAGCATAATTAACAGCGTTAGTTGTATTATATCCACTACCATTAAGTAAAATTTTTACGAGTTCATCATTTTGTGGATTTGGACCGAAGGTTGTAGGAGTTGGTTCTTCGAGAAGACTCGGCACGTCATTTTTTATAATATATTTCCCGATGGCTGATGTTAATGCATCTACCTCTTGAGCAAATTCATCATTGTTATTCAAATCTAACCTAACACCTAGCTTTATCGAATTATAGTAGTAATTTAAACTGAAATTTGGAGATATTGAAGTTATTGTTCCAGGCTGATGTTCTAATATCTTATCAATTTTTGAGATTGTATTTTGATACTGAGTCTTAATATCAAGAGGAATATGATCATAAAAAATCTCATTATTTGCTTCATAGAACTTAACAATAGATTCTTTATCAGGCAGTACCGTCTTCTCATTGCTGGCACTAACTGAAGAAAAACTTACAAATGTAGTGGTTAAGGCAATTGTTAGGGACAATAAACTTAGTTTAACTAGTCTCTTCATACTACACCTCCAATTTTTTTTATCTTGCAACTTCAATTACATGCTTACTTTTCATTTCTCACCTCCTCTTTTTAATTGACATTACAAAAAATCAGTGAAAAAACGAATGGTAGAGATATTCGAAATAACTCAAAAAATGCGCTATATATTTAATAAGGAATATCTAGAAGTTTCAAATAACCGTTGGTCTGAGATGATAGTTTTTTACATGTGGGGTAAATAAGAAGTGACTCACAAGTTACTACAGAATAGAGTAACATGAAGTTTATCAGGAGTTTGCTCTATATAATCCCAGATTAAACCAATTAATGGTCGATTGTCAACATAATTGGACAAAATCTTTTACGCACCTTTTCTCACTATCTCGAACTACATAATCAAGAGTTAATAGCTTAGTACCTTGTCAAAGTTGTCATACTGTAGTCAAATTAAAAGATAGAACTCATATGTAGTAGCGCAATTATAGAACTGATATATATAAAGCACTAAGGAAAAAAGGCATTACCATGAGCATGTCAGTAAAGGAATGCCCGATGATAACACCCATCGATTGGTTATACCATACAAAAGTATGCATTTATCTCAAAGAACCTATTTGTACCAGCAATGTAACTACCCTTATAGGGCCTGAGAGACTATAAAACTCAATTCGCGTTAAAATAATACCAGTGACTATGTCTCCACACCTATGCAATTATTTCTTTACTGCGGCTTTAAGGATCTCGATCATCTGTTCCTTCTTCATATCAGCTTTCGTTGAAATACTATAATAGTATTTACCGGTACCATACCAGAACACGTATTTTGGTGTATTCGGGTCTGGAGCTTTTTTTCTTTTCTTATCATAGGGATGTTCATAAACGAAACCTTTCAACTTGAGATAGTTCCCACTCGCCGTATACTGATTAATAGTCAACTCGTCTTTCCCGTTCGTATAGGTTAAATGGGCTCTCCCGACTTCTGTCCAATCCATCTTTTTGGTGTACACGATTTCCCCACTCTTTTTAGCCTCTTCCAGCAAATCATCGAAAAACTTTCCCTCGAATGGTATTTCAATTCGCGCGCTGACAAATTTATATCCTTCTGGCAGATTGGAGGGCTGCTGCAAGACGGGATTATTGAACTGGGTAATTCTTTTAGCGTAATCTTCATATGTAGTAAATCGATTCCCTTTATAATCGCTGAAAGGACGAAAGGGAACTCCACTATTTAACTGTCTAAACTTATTAAACACCATAATATAAACATCACTTGGATCTTTAACAAGAGCTTGAACTCTCTTCATCTCACTCTTTATATGCTTCTTCTCCTCTGCCGTCGGTGCCTTTTCTGCTGCTTTTTTAGCCATTGATTGTTGATTCGATGTGGAAAATATCGCTTCTGTCTTCGTACTCGTCACAGAACCAAACAGTAAAATACTGCTCAATGTCGCAATTGCTACTTTTGTTCCCATATTCACTTTTACTCGCCCCTCTCATGTGTTCATTTCACACGCTTATTAACTACATCTGTAGTTGATATTGATATACTACAACTGTAGTTAATTGTTGTCAACCTATTTTTGGGAAATAAATTTAATTTTTTTGCTTCCTAATAACATCACTCGTTCTCCCTCTAAGCCCAGCGTGTCTGTTCAAGGAACAAAAAAAGCCCATTTAGTCCTATTTTGGACTGCATGAGCTTTTACACGAACGCACTATATCGAGCTTATTTTACTTTTTCACAGAAGCTTTCAGTATTTCAATCATCTGTTCCCTCGTCATATCAGAATTCGTTGAAATGCTGTAATAGTATGTACCTGTCCCATACCAAAATACGTACTTTGGAATGTTCGAATCAGGTTCTTTTCTTGTTCGCTTGTCATAAGGTTGTTCGTACTCGAACCCTTTTAGCTTCTGGTATTCAGGACCAGCTGTATATTGATTGAGGATCAGCTCATCCTTTCCATTCGTATATGCAAGCTGAATTGCCGTCTCTTTCCATTCAAACTTCTTGCTGTACACAGGTTTCCCACTCTTCTTACCTTCAGCTCTTAAGTCATCATAGAACTTTAGCGGTATCCTAATCTCCCCTCTAGAAAACTCAAATCCTTCTGGCAAATTTGCAGGCTGCTGTATAGTAGAACTCTCCAAACTAGCAGCTTTATTTATGTAATCCTCATAGGTCGAAAATGTTTTCCCATCCATATCCCCATAAAAGTTAAAACGATGCCCGTTGTTCACTTGCTTATCTTTAAAGTAGATGGCATAGCCGCCACCAGACTCTTTCACCAATGCTTTTACCCGCTTGATCTCGTTATCGATAAACTTTTTATCATGCAATTGGATATTAGCCATACCTACTTCATTATCTACAACTGCTGGTCGCTGAGGCTGCTCTATATGTATGTCCATCCCTTCGGCTTGGGGGGCTTGGGGTATCGACAAAGCATTGCTGCTCGTCTCATCTACCAACGTCACCTTGCTCTTCGCATCTACGAGCGTCACACTGCTAAGCGCAACAATCGTAGCAATGCCGAATACCGACAACTGATATGATTTTTTTCGAAAATGTTTGATCATTAGTAATCTCTTTTTCACTTGCTTATGCGTAGCTGATAGGGCAGCTACTCCTGGCCGATGTTTAGTTCCTGAAAAATACTCCAGTACTTGAATAATCGTCTGCCCATAGACATGGTTTGGCATGGAACCAAGCCGATCCAGCACACAAGCATCACAAGCCATCTCTTGATCCTGTCGTGCTCTACGCAAAGCCAGCCATAGCAATGGATTGAACCAATGTAAAATAAGGACAATGTGCAGTATCCAATTCACCGCCACATCCCAGCGCTTAATATGAGCAAGCTCATGCCCCAAAATATATTGCAGCTGCTCCTGTTTCAAGGAGATAAGCAGCGTAGGCGATATAGCTACTACAGGTTTAAAAAAACCGACCGCAGCTGGCTCAGGCAGATGGCCAGATGCTATAAAACGCACATCCCTTGTCACACCGAATATTCGCTTCGTCTCCTCAAACATTGCTAATAAACGTGGCGAAGTAACCTCACGACCCGCTCGCAGCGCTCGCTTCAAACGAAGCTGATCATAAATCGTCTTTAGCGTAAGAACACATACACCTGCAAGCCAAACCAGCATAAACGTATCTACAACGCTCATATTCCAACTCAACCAAGAGCTGTTATCGCGACTACTTTCCGATTCAAATGGATCGTGAGAACTCAACATAGACGATCCACTCACAATAAAATGGTTATTCTCCGAACGGTGAGAGTTACCGTTATCATACGCCGTCTCTTTTATCCCCTCTGCCTGCCATCTTTTATCTACAGCAGTTGGAGCAATACTTTGCTGCAACTCAGGTTCTATGGCATTGGCAGGCAGCATATTGTACAAGCTAAGCGAAGACTCTGGTGCCCATGGGAGCAGCAAACGAATCACCACAGGCAGCCAGAGCAAATAAGTCCATCTCGCTCCAAGCTTATTTTTCAACAGAAATTGCAGGGTAAGTACAAGTACGACTAGAATGCCAGCCATTATTGATCCACGAATAACCCAATCAAAAATCTCCATTAAGCTTGCATGCAAGGTTGGACTCATTAGTTCTCTCTCTTCCCTTGTTGATCATCGCTTCCAGTTTCATCAAATAAAGCCTTCAAATCCTCAATTTCCTTTGCATTTAACTTTTTATCTTGTAGGAAATTAGCTAGCATCGGTTTCAATGATCCACCATACAGCTTTTTCATAAATGATTTCGTTTCAGAGCGCAAATACTCTTGCTCGCTAATCAGTGGGTAAAATAAATAGCTGCGTTTCGAGCCTTCTTCTGGCTTCGTGCCCGCTGCTTCCTTTTGTACCAGTCGGCTTAACAGCGTTCTAGTCGTATTTGGACTCCAACCCATAAGATCCGCCATTTGATTCACGACCTCACTGGAAGGGCAATTGGGCTTAGCCCACAGTACACGCATCACTTCCAGCTCCGCATCCGTAATGAGTGGTGTTTGTTGTGTCATCCATGAAACCTCCAACATCAAATTAAAAAACCAATAACACTACAGCTATAGTTATATATTGATACTACAAATGTAGTTGTTCGTTGTCAACATGCTTTCTGCCGTAAATGGATTCACGCTAAAATTATGCTACTCAACAGCGGCATTTCTCCCTGAATCTATATGATTTTCCCTGACACTGGAATCATGAATGTAAAAAAGACTGGGACAAAGATAGTAGAACCACTATACCCTTGCCCCAGTCTTTTTTTTCAACTTATACACGTATAGGCTTATAAAAGTTTTATCCTATGCATAGCCAAACGGCATGCGAAAAATCACGAGAATAATATGATAGTTATGCCACGATATCCACGGACACAACTATTTCATAGCCCCATAGTACAAATACTGCTTAGAACTCCCTTTATCCACTTTTACTACCTATTATCTATAATGCCGCTGCCTCATCGCCTCATACAGCAGCACCGTTGTCGCCATAGCAACATTCAACGACTCCGCTTTCCCCTGCATCGGGATAATAACAGACTCGTCTACCAACGACTGCACGTGCGGCGAAACGCCCTTACCCTCATTGCCGACAACGAACCAAGTCGGCTGACGGAAGTCGAAGGAATAGCAAGAGTGCTCAGCTTGTAAGCTTGTGCTTACAACGCATACGCCTTGCTGCTTCGCTTCTGGCAATAGCTCCAACAAATCACCCTCTACGACAGGAAGATGGAACATCGAGCCCATCGTAGAACGAACCGTTTTGCTGTTATATACATCGACCGTTCCGCGGCCAATAAGCACGCCTGTCGCGCCTACTGCATCTGCGGATCGAATAATGGTACCAAGATTACCCGGATCTTGCACACCATCCACAACGACAACCAATGCCTGTTTTGCCTCGAACAGTTGTCTCCAGTTCAATTCAGGCTTGCGCATAACCGCAAACACAGATTGAGGTGTTTCGGCGTCTGTGCACTTGCGTATGACCGCATCTGTAACCGCAATCCATTCAATGGGTTCAGCACTTGCACTTACACTTGCTTCTGTTCCCGTTTCCTTCAAGTAGGAAGTCAATTCCGCAGGCAGCCCTCGCTCCTGATCAAACACAACGCTCTCTACAGGTGCGCCAGAACGCAGCGCTTCTTGTACTAAATGAATGCCTTCGGCGATATAGCGCCCTTCGCGGTTGCGGAACTTCCGATCTTGCAATTGTGCCCACTGCTTCACGCGTGGGTTACTTACTGATGTAATCGTTATAAATGATGTACTCATAATTCCGACAATGCCAACTCCAATTTATTAAGATGATCATTTTGACCGACGATGACCATCACATCCCCTTCACGAAGACGATAATCAGCTAATGGTGAAATATTAATATGCCCATTATTTTTGATCGCCATGATATTGCAGCCGAAGCGTGCACGAATATCCAGCTCAATTAAGTTCTGTCCAACCATGTTTGTCGAAGCACGCATGTCTACAATACTGTGATCGTCAGACAATTCGATATAATCCATAATGTTCGGTGAAATTAAGTTATGTGCGACACGCGTTCCCATATCCCGCTCTGGGAATATGACCTTGTCCGCGCCAATTTTACTCAACACTTTGCCGTGAAGCTCGTTTTGCGCCTTTGCTACAAGCATCGGTACACCGAGGTCTTTCAATATGAGTGTAGTCAAAATACTCGCCTGTATATCCTGCCCAATCGCAACTACTACTACGTCAAAATTGCGTATGCCAAGCGCCTTAAGCGCTTCTTCTTCCGTGGAATCCGCCGACACCGCATGTGTTACCATGCTCGCTACTTCTTGTATTTTCTGCTCACTTGAATCGATCGCCAATACTTCAAAGCCCATTTTGCTCAAGCTGTTAGCAACACTAGATCCAAAGCGGCCCATGCCAATTATCGCATATTGCTTCTTGACTGCCATCGGTTCACCTTCCCGTTCATTTCAGTTACATGCTGCCTTTATTATAACACAGCGTAACAAGGCCTGTCCCAAGCGCTCTGACGTATAGTTTTCCTTTATACAGCCCTCGCATACATGGATCACCGTCAATAAGGTTAAGCTATAAAGGATCATTGCAAAAGGAGGTTGTCCCGTGAACGTACTTATTAACTTGCGCCAAGCTATTATTCAAAAAGTAACGGATAAATCAGATGCAGACATCGAAGATATGATTGTCGGATCAGTGGATGGCGATGAGAGAGCTCTGCCTGGGCTAGGTGTTCTGTTCGAGGTCATCTGGAAACAAAGCAGTGCTGAACAGAAACAGCAATTTATTCAAATTTTGCAGCAAAAGCTCAGTAACTCCCCTTCGTAAAAACTTCCGTATTCGTCGATTAACGATAGGCACGAATAACATACTTTACACCAAGCAAAAGACACGGCATTGCCTTACGCATGCCGTGTCCTGTCTAACTTATATTGATTTCGTCGCGTAAACGAGATGAACCAATTCGCCTAACTGCTCTGCTCCTGTTTCATAACCGTTTGCCCTCCACCAGTCGAGCAGCTTAGAACGATCCGCATAATATTCATCTTCGATCCACCTGATCTCATCCTCTCGTCCCACTTGCTTGAGCATCGTATAATAAGATTCACGATGAGCTTCATTTTCGAACATAACGTCAGAAATAGCTACCCTGCCCCCAGGAACAAGTACTTGGTCAATCTCTTGCAGCGCAATCAGCTTCTGCTCATCCGTCAAATGATGAAGCGCATAAGTTGATACAACAAAATCAAACGTTTCATTTACAACAGGCAAGGCCATCATATTGCCGAGCAGCAGTCTGAACGCCGGCCATTTCTCCCGACAACGATTGAGCATCTGCTCAGACTGATCAATACCAGTCATTATCGCTCCATTCTCCGCACAGCGTGCTGATAAATTTCCAGTTCCGATGCCCAAATCAAGTCCTTTATTTCCAGGCTCGATTCTGGCTTCCTCACAAGCCCGCTCCAAAGCTTTTTTATAATCTGCATGAACGTGATAAGCATCATCCCCAACATTACTTACTTTTTCATCATAATGATCTGCCTGACTATCAAAATTCCATCGATCTTCCCATGCATTGCGCATGGCATCGATGCGCTTTGCTTGTTCTGCCGCTTGTTCCAGCGTCATAAAAAAGATTTCCCCTTCCGTATCTTCTGAAATGTGAATCAATTGGTCCATCTGCTGAACCAGCAGCTTTAGCTGAACAATTTCCTCTACAAATGATTTGCGTCGCCGCATCATATGTATTCTTATCGCTGCCATATCGCCTGCCAAGGCTTTATCCAAACAATTGCGGATCTCTTCTATGGAAAGCCCTAACTCCCGCAGCCAGCTAATTAACCTTAACCGCTCTATATCTTCCACTCTAAATGTTCGGTATCCGTTATCTTCCTTCTGAATAGGCGCCAACAATCCACGTTCTTCGTAATATCGAATCGAGCGTGTACTTATTCCTAACATTCGCGACACATCTTGTATTTTCATAGTGACGTCACCCCATCCATCCTGTCGTTATCACGTGATATATGTATTGTAAACGTTGACGCGACGTCAACGTAAAGCATTAATTTCTATTTTTTTCATAGGTAAAATAAAACGCATAATCCCCTAAGAAATTTACACAATAGCTGTGCCTAATTTATACACGAGCAAAATAAAAAACACGACCTGCCATTTGCAAATCGTGTCTTGTCATTCCTATGTTATTTCTGTTTGACCGCATAAACGATCGAGGTCCATGCATCCAACTGCTCCATATCCGCTTCGTATCCATTAGAACGCAGCCAAGCCAGCAGCTTGGAACGATCCGGATAATCAACCTTGCTCAACTTCTCAATTTGATCCGCATGTCCTGATAGCCTTACCTCTGCATAATAGGATTGACGATGCGCCTCATCTGCAAACATCATATCGACGAGCACGACTCTGCTTCCAGGCACAACAACTTGATCCAGTTCTAGCAATGCAATATGCTGCTGCTCATCAGTCAAATGATGAAGCGCAAACGACGAAACTACAAAGTCAAACGTCTCATTTACAACAGGCAAAGCCATCATATTGCCTAACAACAATCGAATAGATGGCCATTTTCCCCGACAGCGCTCCAGCATCTGCTCTGATTGGTCAACTCCTGTCATGATAGCTCCCTTGGATAAACAACAGGCAGCTAAATTGCCCGTACCGATACCTAAGTCCAGCCCACGATCTCCAGCTTTAATATTCGCAAGTTCGCTTGCTCGCTGCAAAGCTTCGTTATAATTTACAGGACCATGTGAATGCCCATGCGAGTGATTATGATTATGGGAATGGCCCTGCCCATGTGCATGTTCTTGGGAATGAGCGTGGCTATGACCATGTGCATGTCCTTCTGAGTGATCATGACTATGGTGATGAGAATGACCACAACCATGTGATTGACTATGATTATGCGTATTTGCTCCTGCATGATCATGAGCATTTGCTTGTACATGGTCTTGGTGCTCACATGTCGGTGCATGCTTATGCTCAACATCTTTCACTTGTGTGTCATACTGTTTGGCTAAGCTATCAAAATCCCATTTATCCTCCCACGAGTTCCGAGCTTTCTCAACCCGCTTTGCTTGTTCTGCCGCTTGCTCTAATTTCATCGCTAACCATGTCCCTTCTGTATTTTCTGATGTATGAATCAACTGATCCATCTGTTGAATTAACAGCTTCAACTGCACAATCTCCTCAACAAATGCTTTACGTCGCCGCATCATATGAACTTTCATCGCTGCCATGTCTCCAGCCATCACTTCATCTAAACAGCCGCGTATGTCCTCGATAGACATCCCCAGATCACGCAGCCAACCAATCAACCTTAACCGCTCCACATCCTCCTCCCGGAATATGCGATAGCCATTATCCTCCTTCGAAATGGCCCCTAGCAATCCACGTTCTTCATAATAGCGAATCGAACGTGTAGTCATTGCTAGCTGCCGCGACACATCTTGTATTTTCATAGTGACGTCACCCCATCAAAATGTTCCGATAACACGTGTTAGCTATATTGTAAACATTGACGCAGCGTTAATGTAAATCAGGTAATTATTTCTTGTAAATTTGAATATATACGAAAATACAAAAAGAGCTCCTCACCATGACGATGAAGAGCTCTTCTCATTTTAATAACCTACTATATCCGTTAAACGCCTTACGGTGCAGTCTCAAGGAACTTCACATCTGGCATTTTTTCCATTGCTGTACGCATTGCATACTCATTCTCGAACAAGGCAACGAAGTTATCCTTCTTGTCTTTAACGAGCTGTGAATTGATACGGAACTTCGATGGATCGATTTGCGGGCCAACTACCCAACGGGCAAATTGGAATGATAGACGCTGCAATTGCACATCTACCCCATACTCCGCTTTCATACGATGCTCAAATACTTCAAACTGAAGTTGACCAACAACGCCGAGGATCGTCTCATCGAACACACCTGCATTGTGGAACACTTGAATCGTTCCCTCTTCTGTCAGTTGATCTACGCCTTTTTGGTATTGCTTGTGCTTCAATGCATTTTTCACCGTTACACGAGCAAAGATTTCAGGCGAGAACGTTGGCAGCTCATCAAATACAATCTCAGAACCTTGGCTCAAGCTATCGCCGATACGGAAAATACCCGGATCGAACAAACCGATAATATCGCCTGGGAATGCCTCATCCACGATATCACGATCTTGCGCCAAGAACTGCTGTGGCTGTGCCAGCTTAATATCTTTACCAGCACGGACATGCCTTACACTCATACCACGTTGGAATTTGCCTGAGCAAATACGCAAGAATGCAATACGATCGCGGTGCGCTGGGTTCATATTCGCTTGAATCTTGAACACATAGCCAGAGAATTTCTCGTTCGTCGGGTCAACCTCACCACTAGTGGATTGACGCGGCGCTGGTGATGGTGCAAGTTTAAGGAAGTTTTCCAAGAACGTTTGCAAACCGAAGTTGTTGATCGCACTTCCGAAAAATACAGGCGTCAATTCGCCGCGCTTTACTTTTTCATAGTCAAACTCATCGCCTGCTACATCAAGCAGTTCCAACTCTTCGCACAGTTGGTCATGCAAGAACTCGCCAGCCATCTCGCGAATATGCGGATCACGGTAGTCTTCAACCTTCTGTACTTTAATGTTGGAATGATCGTCGCCTTGGAATAGCTCAACCTGATTATTCATGCGGTCATAGACCCCACACAGGCCACGGCCCATACCAATTGGCCAGTTCATCGGCACTGAACGAATGCCCAGCACTTGCTCCAACTCTTCCAAGAGATCGAACGGACTGCGGCCTTCACGGTCTAGCTTGTTAATAAACGTAAAGATCGGAATGCCACGCTTCGCACATACTTGGAACAGCTTAATTGTCTGTGCCTCGACACCTTTAGCAACGTCAATCAACATGACCGCGCTGTCGGCAGCAGTCAATGTACGGTACGTATCTTCACTGAAGTCTTGGTGACCAGGCGTATCCAAAATATTAATGCGGTGTCCATTATAGTCAAACTGCATGACGGAAGAAGTTACTGAGATACCACGCTGTTTCTCGATCTCCATCCAGTCACTTGTTGCATGCTTGCTTGCTTTTCTCGCCTTAACTGTACCTGCAAGGCGAATTGCTCCTCCGAAAAGAAGAAGCTTCTCTGTTAATGTTGTTTTACCCGCATCCGGGTGAGAAATGATAGCGAACGTACGGCGCTTCTCAACTTCTTGCTTTAATTGTTCCGTTAAGGATTTGCTCATTATTTTAGCCCTCTCATCACAAAATCACGTATCTCCTATTGTAACACAAAATAGAAAGCGTCATAAATGGGGCAACCAATTCTTTTTCTTACTTTTCTAATATTCAAATAATATTAATAATGTTATAATGACGGCAATGAAATTTTATAATGGAGGCTGTTCGATATGACACAAGTAACGAATACAACTGTAGTCCAATTATCGGCGCAATCAACGAAGTCTTCACAGTCATCACGTTCAAGTATTACTAATGTGCCTGCCTTATCCAAAAGTAATGCATGTTCAGGAACAAGCCTGTCCCCTAACCTAACTATGTTCTCATTTAATCACGAAGTTATCCATAACTATACAGCTGCTCATGATACTCTTGACCTTGTCATTATTGGTGCAGGGCAGGCAGGATTAGCTCTCGGTGCACGAATGAAAGAAATGAAATCAGCAATGTCCATGCTCATCTTGGATCGACACGCACAAGTAGGAGATAGCTGGCGCAGCCGCTATGATTCCTTGCAGTTATATACACCTCGCAAATACAGCCAGCTTCCTGGCCTTCCACTGTCAGGTGATCCAGAAGGATTCCCCAACAAAGATGAAATGGCCGATTACATGAAGCGCTATGCGGATCATTATGAGCTACCGATTGTAGGAAACTGCGGTGTAACGTCTGTACAACTTATGAATCAAAATCATACAACGAGCACACATAACCTTCAGCCACAACAAGAACCGTTACATGAACTGTCCGCACAGCTACAAACCGCTCTTCCATGCATTGTTGGTAAATTCCATCTCATGATTCATGGATTCGATAAGCCGCTGTGCTGCAAACAACTCGTACTGGCACATGGGGCATTTTCTGCGCCTTTCATTCCCGAATGGGCTCACCATATTAATCCGTCCATTGTGCAAATCCACTCCAACTCCTATTTGCGGCCTGATCAACTGCCCACCGGCAGTGTGCTTGTTGTCGGCGGAGGCAATTCAGGGGCACAGATCGCTGTTGAGCTGTCACGTACGCATCAAGTAAGCTTTTCCGTACGTTCCCCCATACGCCATCTACCGCTTCGAACACTCGGGCGAAGTACATTCGAATGGATGGATACACTTGGTTTTTTACATGCCCCTACAGATAGTTGGCGGGCTCGTTTCCTGCGCAAACAAGGGGATCCCCTATTCGGCTATGAATTAAAAGAAGCACTGGGTGCTGGAAACATTCAATTGATGAGAGCAGCAGAAGCTTGGGACAATGCTTCCAGCTCCGTCGTATTCGCAGACAGCTCTACCATGTCCCCTACTTCAATTATATGGGCAACTGGATTCAAGCAAGATAATGATTGGCTCCAGCTACCTAATTTATGCAATTCACAAAGTCAAATACAGTACCGTGGCCATCATACCCAGATTCCCGGACTATTTGTAATCGGCATGCCATGGCAGCAAGCAAGAAGCTCCGCTCTCATCTGTGGAGCAGGTAGAGACGCTGCGAAACTTGCCGTTGATATTTTGGCGAACAAGTAATCGAACGAATTCACATCAAACTTTATGAACGATCTGTAACTCCCTTGCAAGGATACGCAAAAAAACCCCTGCGAAAAATCACAGGGGGCGAAACCTTTTATCATACTTATTTACCGATCAAGAGCGCTCGTGCTGGAGCAGCTTCAATGCCTGTTAGCTTCAACGGTGCAATGACCATGAAGTAAGTGCCTTGCTCTACTTCTTTGAGGCGCAAACCTTCAACGATAATTACGTTGTTGTTGAACAATGGACGATGAGTCGTATATTCTGGCTGTGCACGTTCGATACCAAGACCATCTGTGCCTACGCCTGTTACACCCAACTCAATCAAATATTGAGCACCATCTTCTGCAAGATAGACGAACTCAAAATCAAACTCTTCCGACAAAGAGTTACGAGTTTTCAGCAGCACCCAGTCACCACGCTGAAGCCCAAATGGCTCCAAATCTGCACGGCCAATACCGCCTTCTACGTGTGTCAAATCAACAACACGCGCATTTCCAACCAGCTTGTCCAAGCCGATCGTTTCAATCGTCTCACCGTTCTCAATCATATGAAGAGGTGCATCGACATGTGTACCACAGTGCACGTCAATATCAATACGGGACTCGTAAGCTTTTGCATTCGAGAAGTTTTGCACATTACGAATAATCGGCTTCTTCTCTTCTTTGTTTTTGTATACTTGTACGTTTTCATCTATTGTCATAGAAATATCGTAAATTTTAAACAACGTTTGTTACCTCCCTTGGCTGATAGGCTTACTTCCACACAACCGTGTCTTCGTCTTGTCCATTTACTGGCCACCAATGGAAGCCATCTTCTGCTAACAACTCATTAGCACGTTCCGGTCCCCAAGAACCAGCAGGATAGAAGTGAAGATCCTCACTCGTCTGCTTCCAAGCTTGAGCAATTCGATCTACAAATGCCCATGCTTCAGATACTTCATCCCAACGAGTGAAGTACGTGGAATCACCACGTGCTGCATCAAAGATAAGACGCTCATAAGCCTCTGGCGTATTGATACCAACGATGCTGCTCTGACAGAAGTCCATCGCAAGCGGCTGAACGCCACCTTCTGATCCTGGCTTCTTCCCGTTGATGCGAACGTAAATGCCTTCCATCGGATTAACGCGAATAACGAGCAAGTTAGGCTCTAAATTATGCTTAGAGCTCAAGTACACTCTGGACGGAATGCTCTTGAATTCTACAACAACTTCCGTTGTCTTTACTGGCAATCGCTTGCCTGTACGGATATAGAACGGCACTCCTGCCCAGCGAAAATTATCTACATAGACGCGCGCACCCAAATACGTTTCCGTTGTAGACTCAGGATTTACCTTGTCTTCTTCACGATAACCGGGCAATGCTTTACCATTGAGTGAGCCAGCGGAATATTGTCCACGGACAACATTTCCAATAACTTCTTCATCGGATTCATAAGTTCGCAAGGATCGTAGAACTTTCACCTTTTCATCCCGAATATCTTCAGGATGCAAGCGGCTTGGCGGCTCCATCGCAATCATCGTGAGCATCTGAAGCATATGGTTCTGAGCCATATCGCGCAATGCTCCCGCTTGATCGTAATATCCTCCACGCTCTTCGACACCAACCGTTTCGGATAACGAAATTTGAACATTCGCAATATGCTTGTTGTTCCATAATGGCTCAAAGAACGCATTTGCAAAACGAATTACTTCAATATTTTGAACCATCTCTTTGCCTAGATAGTGATCAATACGATAAATCTGATCTTCATTGAACACAGAACGAAGCTCTTCATTTAATTGCTTAGCAGATTCCAGATCATATCCAAACGGCTTTTCAATCACTAGTCGTGACCAGCCTTTCGTATCCAACAAGCCACCGTCACGTAAATTGTATGACACTGCACCAAACAGCTCTGGTGCCAATGCTAAGTAGAACAGACGATTGCCAGGGATATGGAATTCATGCTCCAGCTGTTGGGATTGCTGCTGCAATTCACGGAAACCATCAACGTTGTTAATGTCGAGTGGCTTATATTCGAAATGCTTCGCAAACTCATTCCAATCTTCATCCTGCTGCACATCATAGCGACAAAACTCATCAATTGCTGCACGTACATCCTCACGGAATTGCTCTTGCGTACGAGGACGGCGAGCTAAACCAACAACAGCAAAGTTCTTCCCAAGCTTGTCCTCACGGTACAAGCTGTAAATGGCAGGGAACAGCTTCCGGCGGGCCAAATCACCTGTAGCGCCGAAAATATAAAATATCGCACCTTCAGCCAGCATGGTCTCTTGATTGTTCATCTCTGTCATCTCTCTCCATTCCTTAACACTCGTGTATGTAAACCTTCTGTTAAATTCGAATGTGATGCCATTTTAGCATATAACATTCATCTATTCCATATTTCCTAGTATATCTACTTTAATAATTCACTTTAATATTCACCAGCAATTAATGGAGCTCCTAATGTAAGTCTCGCTATCCCTTCCCCTGCCAGCTCATGTACAGCCATTTGCAAATTAGCGACACCGGACTTCATCTTAATACCTTCCCCCATATAATCCGTCTCATACGATACACTGCGAGTACGATTATCTTCATAATGATCTATAGCTTTAGCATGCCCTAACAGCTGCATCTTTCGATGCATTTGCCCCCATATAGAATCTAGTGTTCCTACAGCTTTCGTACGAATTTCACTATTCCACAACACAGAGAGATTATTGGCTTGAAGCGCCTTAAGCAAGTTCTCCCCTTCATCGACAATATACTCCTTACCTTTCAGTTCCACCCCAGTTAAGTGAATAGTAAAGTAAAGCCTTCCATCTTGTTCTGCAAATACAAGTATTTCCCGCTTCCAATTTGAACCTTGGTCATTAGCACGCAACACCTCTTGTCCTCGTTCTTCTCTAGCAACGAATGGTGTTGCAACATGTATACTCTCTTTCCATTTCAACGCTTCCTGTTTCCAATCCTCAGCAGGAATCAAATAACTGCCCTGCATAATGAGCTTCGTTTCATAATTAGACCCGTCACTATGCTGCGCAAGATCCCACAATTTGTTGACTCGCTCTGTAACAGACAGTTGCAACGCATGCCCTGCTTCGTTTGACACGATTTGTCTTGTTTCATTTCCAAACAGTACTCCATCTTTAATTCCAAGTATGATCATAATCGCGACTAATAGCACAATAACGCCACCACTTACGCCTAAATTCCAACTTTTTCGCTTGCTCACTTTGCCTCTCTCCTCCTTGTTACTTAGAAATGTTTATCTAGGTAATCGTCTATACACATCTGACTATGAACGAATAAACTACCTCAGCACTGTATTTTGAAAGGAGGAACTTTGCATGTTACCTATTCAGGTAGATGAAAATGAAATCAAAAAGTATTATGGACGGCCCATTTGCGTCGTTACAAATGATGGTAGACATTATATAGGACGACTTAGCTCTTGCAATGACGGTAAACTGATCTTAAACGAAAATCCGTATCATGCTCAATCTCACAGCAATATCCCGATCCTAACGGACAACCAGCATCCTACTAAATCCGAATATAAAAAGAAAAAGAATACAAACTCAGCACGAAAAAAGAAAGGAACAAAAGGGAAATCAGCATCAGACTCTGACTTTAATCCTAATTTCGACTACGAAATTAGTCATCCCTATAACGGAAATCCATATGGAGAACCATATCCTAATAGTTACCCAGGACCAGTGCCTGGCGGCTTCCCTCCACCTTATCCCTATCCTCCATATAGTGGAGCATTTGGATTTGATTTGGCTGCCATTGCGTTCCTGTTTCTTCTGCTCTTATAATGACCCTGCAATACGTACATTCAGCCGTCAATGGTAGTTACAACAATACAACAGCCCGACGGCATAATGTCGTCGGGCTGTTCATTCTGTCATTATTCAGCTAATCCATTCTTATAGGCATAAATCGCAGCTTGCGTACGATCCTCAACTTCCAACTTAGCTAATATGTTCGTAACATGGAACTTAACCGTCTTTACGCCTATAAAGAGCTCGTCAGCAATATCTTGATTCGACTTGCCTTGTGCAAGCAATCGCATCACTTCCATTTCACGATCGGTCAGTTGCTCATGAGCAGCTTGCGCTTGCTTAGGCTGACGGAAACGATTCATCATCTTGGAGGCCACTTGCGATTCAAGTACAGACTGACCACGTGCTGCCGCTCGGATGGCATCCGCAACCTCATTTGCACGAGAGGTCTTTAGCAAGTAGCTGAATGCCCCTGCTTCAATTACAGGATACATCTTCTCATCATCCAGATAACTAGTAAGCACAATTACTTTACAGTCAGGATATAACTGCAGCAGTTTGCGTGTCGTCTCAATACCATCCATACCATCCATAACTAAATCCATGAGTACGACATCTGGCTTATATTCTTGTGCTAAGCGTATACCATCCATCCCGTTTCCCGCTTCGCCAACTACCTCAATCCCGTCTTCTGTACTTAATACAGCGGCCAATCCAATCCGAACCATTTCATGATCATCAACCAATAGAACTCGAATGTTCTCTGTTCTCTCCATATCCGTCGTCTCCATTGCCATCTGCTTCAATGTCCTCCTTCCAGATCGAATTCTCCGTCACAACTGGTACACGAATCTCAATTCTAGTTCCTTTGCTCGGTGCTGTAATGAACTGTATAGAACCACCCACCTCGTGAACACGTTCTTGCATCGTCCGCAAGCCGTAACTGGTTTGCTTCGAATCCTGCCACTCAAAACCTACACCGTTATCTCGAATCATCAAACGCACATGGTCTTCCCGATTCTGTATTCGAATTTCCATTCGTTCTGCCTTAGAATGACGAAGTGTATTAGACATCGCTTCTTGAATAATGCGGAACAAATGGTTCTCTACACCTTTAAGAAGACGAATATCATCATCCACTTCACATTGAATCTCGATTGGAACCTTCATTTGCAGCTCACGGACCAGTTCCTGAACACCCTGGACAAGTCCTTTACCTTCCAAATGTACGGGTCGTAAATGCAGTAATAAGGCTCTCATCTCTGATTGAGCTACGGAAGCCATCTCTTCAATCAATTCAACTTGACGCTCAGCGCGATCAAAGTCGCGGCTAAGTGTACGCTTTACTGCTGTCGCTGTCATAGATATCGCGAACAGCTGCTGACTAACTGCATCATGCAGCTCCCGCGCCAATCGTTGGCGCTCTTCAATAATAGCTGTTATACGTGCTTGTTCAGCAAGCTGAGCATTGTTCGTAGATAACCGCTGTAACGAAGTAACTTGCTCTTCCCAACGCTCACTTACTCTTCCCAACTGTTCAGCCAACTGTCCAAGCTCGTCTGTCCCTAATTGAGGTATAGGGCGGGATAAGTTTCCCTTTTCTAAGAGCACCATGGATTCGCGCAGCAGCTCAATTCTTCTCTTTGTCTTGTAACCTTGATAAAAAGCGAACAGAATCGTCACTGTACATACAGCGAACAGCGTCCATAATGTCGCAATTACACCTTCCATCCACGTTTCAAATGGTCTTACATATCCTGCTGACTGCAGCATATATACAATGATAAAAAATAAAGCAACGGAAAAGAGAAGTGTCTCCCCGATCGTGCGGAAGACCATGTTTCCTGATTTTTTAGGGTGCATAGCGACCTTCTCTCCCTTCTATCCTACCCTATTATTTTAATGGATTCGAATATCAATATCTCCTACGATGTATGACAAGTTCAACTTAACCTTCTGTTCCGTTAACTCATAGTGCGGGGAACGCCATGTCCATTTATTGAAGAAGCCCGTTTCTTTATTATGTTCTACATCAATATGACCAAATAAAACGGTTGCCTCGATCTCAACACCAATATGATCTGGAATTGTAATATCTACATCACCCATAGCACCTTGGAAAAAAAGAGTCGTTTCAGGTTCATCCAACAACGCTAACGATAAGTCGATATCACTTTCCCCAATTACATGCCACAAGCTTTGGCTTTGTAAATGAAACGGAACACGATCCCATTTTAAGCTGCTAGCAAAACTATGCCGCTTCATCATTTGTTCATGTCGCTGCACAGCACGCATTCGAAAATAAAATACGCCAAATGACAGAAGAGCAATACCTATAAACAGCGCCAGATGCTCAAGAAGCAAAATAGCCCCACCGATAGCGATTAATGTATAGCCAATCTTCACATCCATCGTTCTTACCTTGCGCACTCCAAAAATAATCATAACGAGAGCTAAAAATGTACCGAAGGTAAGAAACTTTCCAATAAGAATGATAACCCCCGCGAAGATGAGCACATAAGCTAGTATTCGATTGTCTGTTTTCATGCCGCACCTCCTGTCATCAATAGTCGGCTCTTTTACGCAACGGCACGAATGGCGATGCATGCTGCATCGCCATTCAGTCTAACTACTACAATATCATATATTTTAAGTGAAGCGAATACGTTTATTCCTTTTTACCAAGCTTTTGCTTAAGAGCAGCCAATTGCTCTTCTACTGCCAACTCTTTAGCTGGATCAGCTGGTGGCTGATAGGAACCAGCACCTTGATATGAGCCGTAAGGAACACGCATTACTTCTGCTTCTGCTTCCAATTGCATAATCTTCTCTTCCATACGGTGGAATCCGCGAGCTGCGCCACCTGCTTCAATCGTATGCAAAGAGCTGATAGAGTTCATTTGCTTGCGAGCTTTTGCCATTTGTGCACGTGCAGCAAGCTCATTGCGCTTGTTGCGAAGCTTGTAGAACTCATCTTTCATTGTGTGCAGTTGGTGCATCAGTTCTTGTGCTTGAGACTGAGCCTGTGCATGCAAGTCACCAAACTCATTCACTTTTTGATCGTAGTACAATTTTTCTTCAAGAAGCTTACGAGCTACTTCTTCTTGACCAGCCTGCAAAGCACGACCCGCTTGTGTCTCACGATCAGCGGAAATACGAAGTGCTTCATCATAGCGGTGCTTAATACGGCGTTCATTTGCCATTTGCTTAGCAACTGTTACCTCTGCTTGATGAATTTCCAATTCCATATCGCGCAAGTATTGATTCAACATCATTACTGGGTCTTCTACCTTATCCAACACTTCATGTACCGATGCTTTAGTCATGTCCTTAATACGTTTAAATACTCCCATTTTACTTGTCCCCTTTCTCGTAACGAGCTAAGCGCTCTTTCAATTGTTCGATTTCGCGTTTCATTGCTTTCTTTTCGATGTCTTCCATCATAGAATCTACAGAAGAACGATTCATACCACCTTGGTTGGAGTGGTTGTAAGACTGTCCTGCAAATTCATTGCCATTACGGTAACCATTTGGCTGTTGTGCACCATAGCCATTAGAGAAGTCTCCGCCTGGCGTATACGTACGGCTGTTATAATTATTAGGCTCATAATAGCCATGTGGACCTTGATTTCCATATGGTCCATACGGATTTTTAGGCTCCTTTGGAACAACAAGCGCTATTAGGAAATAAGCTAGCAACAACGTTCCTCCAGAGAAAACTACACCTAGTACGAACAAGATTCGTATAAAGGATGCATCAAATCCGAAATACTCGGACAAACCTCCGCATAGTCCGCACAATTTCGAATCGCGTGCGGAGCGATAAAATTTCTTTTGCATAGCTTACTCACTCCTTCGAGGTGTTCAACTTCTGCTTCAAACGCTGAAGCTCCTGATCCAGCTTCGACTCGCGTTCAAAGCCCCCGTTGTATCCACCATTCATCCCGCGAACATCACGGATACTGTTCGTTTCCCATTCCATATCATTGACGCGATCTTCCAAGCGGCGGAACATGCCGTTCACTTGTTGATGACCATATTGTCCAATACGCTCATTCATACGCTGTTGTAAATGGATAGTTTGCATACGAGCGATGTAAATTTGGCGCTTATCATATGCAGATTGGAATTCATTCTTAAGTGCTTGCAGTTGAGCTTCAAGTTCCAAAATGGCCTGCTTGCTCTTTTCATACAGCTCCGTGTAGTGAATGACCTTCTCCTCATGCATCATCTTCTCTTGCAAAGCAAGCTTAGCAGCAAGTTCTTCGCCGGCCTTCAATGCAATCAAAGCCTGTTGTTCACGACGTTCACGTAACTCCTCTGCTTGATTGAGTTGACGCTTCATTTGATTCGCATGAACTAAGTATTGGTGGTATAACCTTTCTGCTTCCTCTATCTCATGTCGAGTTTTCATGAGGAAGCTATCAATAACGCGAATTGGGTCTTCGGAACGTTCTAGATGGTCATTCAACGTTGCCAATGTAATATCCCGTACTCGCTGAAATATATTACTCATGCACTTGGTACCTCCTTTGTGCTAGTTATACAGTTTTCATCATGGTGTGAGTTAATATCGGTAGTCGCGTCGATTTTTTAGCATCTTTACACCAAATCCAATCATCGCGATTGCGATAATTAAACCAATGAACCAAGCTAATTCGCCAATTAAGGAGAAGGCACCGATAATAATAAACAACCCACCGAAGAATCGATTGCCGGCTTTCACACCATAATAACCAAGAGCGATCAATGCGATAGGAATTAAGTACTCCATCAAACCGCCAAGCAACCATCCTAGCTTACTTAGCAAGATAATTCCTCCGATACCTATCAGAAGCAGGGCTATCGTGTTTCCTTTTCTCTCCATGTAATTCGTCACCACCTTTCTGCGTCGTTTGCTTATGTCTTTATTTTAGGTTGTTTACCAACGATTCAAAACAGGCTGGGGACGGTATTTGCACCTAGACTCAAGTCGGGGAACCTCACCAACCTGCGATAGGCTCATCTCCCAAACCTAGCAACGGCCCTTATGGCAGTATGCCGTAAGGGCCGCTCACAACTGCTGCAAATCTTACATTCTACTCCCTAAACATGTCTATTTCATCATACATGTACTGCTTACTTCTTTATTTCTAAGATATAGTTCTAAGATGTAGTTCTAAGATGTAGTTCTAAGATCTATTTCTTAGACCTTAGGTCTCATGGGCCTTCAACCTTAGAATTGTCCTCAGAAGTAACAGCGATAGTTGTATCAGGAAGTTTAGGTTGCTGTTTATGCTGTTCGAACAATCCACTGTCAGCATTTGGCCCATCTGTTAGACGCTTTACAATTTTCTCAATATCGAGACCAGATACATCTTTAAGCATTTGTGGGGCTGTCGCCATCAGCTCAGTAACATAGTTACTAACACGTGCTGCGCCTTCTCCTTTGCCAGTATCAACGACCGTCAACTTATCAATCGAGCGAATAGGATCAGCAATTCGACCCGCCAATTCCGGTAGCATCTTCATCACGATATCCAATACCGCAGCTTCTCCAAACTTCTCAAATGCTTCCGCTAGTTTCTGCTTCGCCTCTGCTTCAGCAAGACCACGCAAGCGAATCACTTCTGCTTCTGCTGTACCACGTGCACGTTCTGCATCTGCATGCGCCAAGCCATCCAAACGCTTCTGTTCAGCATTCGCCTTAGCTTCTGCTTCGATTCGATACTGCAATGCATCAGCTTCGAGCACTTGGCGCGCCTTCTCTGCCTCTGCCGCCTGAACAACAGCATAACGTTCTGCGTCCGCCTTCTTTTTCATTTCCGCATCGTACTGTTTTTCCCTACGTAATATTTCTTTTGCTTCGAGATCAATTTCCCGTTCTCTACGAACAATTTCAACCTGCATCTGTTCTTCCACAACCGTCTGCTTCGAACGAGCTTCTTGAATATGATAGGCTTGGTCCGCTTCCGCTTTAGCGGTATCCTGCTCTCGTTTGAAGGCTGCAATTTTCAACTCTTTCTCTTTGGATGCCTCAGCAACATTCGTATCGCGCAGCAGTTCGGCCTTCATCCCCTGCTCATCTGCATTCGCTTTTTGAATACGAGCGTCCCTCACCGCCTCAGCCTCAGCGACTTCAGCATCACGTTTAACTGCTGCAATACGCGGCTTTCCTAACGCCTCTAAATAGCCATGCTTATCCCTTACATCCTTTATCGTAAAGGAAACAATTTGTAGACCCATCTTCTTCAAATCTCGAGCAGCAACAGCTTGCACTTCTTGAGCAAATCGATCGCGATTGCGGTACACTTCCTCAACCGTCATGGAACCAAGTATCGCTCTAAGATGTCCTTCCAGCACTTCTTGTGCCTCACTTTTTAATGATTCGGTTGGCTTACCTAGGAATTGTTCTGCTGCAGTCGCTATATCTTCTACAGAGCCCCCCACCTTAATAATAGCCACAGCATCTGTCAACACAGGAACTCCTTGTTCTGTGTATACTTCAGGTGTAGTAACATCTAGTTTATGAGATAATAATGATAGAAATTGTGCCTGTTGAAAAATAGGGATGATGAATGCTCCACCGCCACGAACGATTTTCATGCTGCGTCCGGATTCATCCTTACTTACATTTTTAGTGCCGAGATAAGATCCCGTTACGATCATTGCTTCATCTGGACCCACTGTTTTGTATCTAGCCCAGAAAGCTAAAGCAATAACGACAAGTACCCCTACTACGATAAGTGGGATGAGAAACACATCATTCATACAATCTCTCCTCTTTTCAATTATTGATAAACAACCTTGAGCGCTCAGTCTAAAAACTGTATATATCTGACCCTATAAGCGCTGCAGTTCTTCCATAGGAGAAACATAGGCCGTATGATCTCGAACGTCGATAATGACTACTTTCGTGTAAGAAGGAATATCAATACCATCGAACGATGCCGCTATTTGATTAGTAGCACCTGTCTTGGAGTGAATAATGATTTCACCAAAACCTTGTGAAGGAACCGGAGTATGAACTTCTGCTATGCTCCCAATAAGGTCATTCAGAGAGAAAGCAATAGAGTGTTCACTCTTTGCTATCGACTTTAAGTAAAAGAAGTACATGATAGTGGAGACCACAACTGCAGCACATAAAGAAAGCACAAATATAAGCCATGGTAATAAACCTGAGTAACGTGTAAGTAAAATGCCAGATGCACCTAACGAAGTAAGCCCACCGATTAGAACAGCAGGTTGTAGAAAAGGAATATGTATAACCTCACCGATTGCGGCATCCACATCTCCAAATAATAATGTAATAGCAGCATAGAGAATGCCTAGAATCAATAAACTCCAATATAGAACTTCCATAGCCTCACTCCTTTGTTTTTTTAAACTAAAGCAGCGGTACAGATGAGCTAGTAATATAAATATGAAGGATATACAACACAATACGGAGCAGCACAAAATAAGTTTCAAAATATGGAAGTAAATAAGAAATAAGCTACATAGACACAAAAAAACCCTTGAGTATACCTCAAGAGTTGAACTTGTTAAATATGGTGCCGGTGAAAGGACTCGAACCTTCACGGTTTCCCTCACGATTTTGAGTCGCGCGCGTCTGCCAATTCCGCCACACCGGCATATTTAGTTATAAATGGCGCGCCCTAAGAGATTCGAACTCCTGACCTTTTGATTCGTAGTCAAACGCTCTATCCAGCTGAGCTAAGGGCGCTCAAGCACATAACAAGTAAAATGGAGGCGCCACCCAGACTCGAACTGGGGGTAAAGCTTTTGCAGAGCTCTGCCTTACCACTTGGCTATGGCGCCTTATGGAGCGGAAAACGGGATTCGAACCCGCGACCCTCGCCTTGGCAAGGCGATACTCTACCACTGAGCTATTTCCGCATTAAATGGCTGGGGATATAGGATTTGAACCTATGCATGACGGAGTCAAAGTCCGTTGCCTTACCGCTTGGCTAATCCCCATTAGATAATTTGGGGCGACCGAGGGGAATTGAACCCCCGAATGCCGGATCCACAAACCGGTGCGTTAACCACTTCGCCACGATCGCCAAATTTCTAAATATTAACTTCTTTTGAAACATTCTGGCAGGGGCAGCAGGAATTGAACCCACACTAACGGTTTTGGAGACCGCTGTTCTACCTTTAAACTATGCCCCTATAATGGTGGAGGCTGATGGATTCGAACCACCGAACTCGTAGAGAGCAGATTTACAGTCTGCCGTGTTTAGCCACTTCACTAAGCCTCCATAATGGTGCCGGCGATAGGAGTCGAACCCACGACCTACTGATTACAAGTCAGCCGCTCTACCAACTGAGCTACACCGGCGTATTAAACTTTAATGGTGGTTCGGGACGGAATCGAACCGCCGACACGAGGATTTTCAGTCCTCTGCTCTACCGACTGAGCTACCGAACCTAACTATAAAATCATTCATTCCAACTACTCGTCGTTAGTTAAAATGGCGGAGCTGACGGGATTCGAACCCGCGGTCTCCTGCGTGACAGGCAGGCATGTTAGGCCTCTACACCACAGCTCCACGATAGGAATAAAAGATATTTGGTTGCGGGGGCAGGATTTGAACCTACGACCTTCGGGTTATGAGCCCGACGAGCTACCGGACTGCTCCACCCCGCGATGTTTATGGTGGACGCTGACGGGATCGAACCGCCGACCCTCTGCTTGTAAGGCAGATGCTCTCCCAGCTGAGCTAAGCGTCCATATTATTTTCTGGTTTATTTCCCAGCGACTCTTATATCTTATCAAGTTTCGCTTCGTTTTTCAACCATCAATTTTTACCATTTCATTTTATTGAAAGTGGTGACCCGTAGGGGATTCGAACCCCTGTTACCTCCGTGAAAGGGAGGTGTCTTAACCCCTTGACCAACGGGCCGCATTCTGGCGGAGAGAGGGGGATTCGAACCCCCGAGACGCTTTTGGCGCCTACACGATTTCCAATCGTGCTCCTTCGACCAACTCGGACATCTCTCCATAATGGCTCCCCGAACAGGACTCGAACCTGTGACAACTCGATTAACAGTCGAGTGCTCTACCAACTGAGCTATCAGGGAATA
>NZ_AULU01000009.1 GCF_000422445.1 Paenibacillus assamensis DSM 18201 | reverse complement strand
ATATTAGTCACTTTGGATTCGATGTTGTCCATTCTTGACTCTATATTGGTCATTTTGAACTCCATGCGGTCCATTCGCGACTCCATGCCGCTCATTCTGGATTCCAGGCCATCAATTTTAGTTTCGATGGAATCTACTTTAGTTTCGAGTTTGCTGACTTGAGCTTCAACCGTACATACAGTAGAATGCAGACCTTCCACTTGAGTCTTAATTTGCAGCAAAATATCCATGACTTGATTGTTATCCACGTTCATTCCTCCTCAAGATTTGATGAATCAATAATGTTGTAAAAGTTCGTACCGGATATATCAAATAATAGGGTCGGTCTTCCTCAACATCATGCTCAAATCATGAATTGGAACCGTGACATTAGTTTACTCGGATCTTGGGTGATCTTCAACATAAAAGCGGATCATTTTACATTTTGTTTATCTGTTTTTTTGCTGATTTTGATAACTCTATTCCGTATATGTTAGATCCCTTCGTTCTATGGGAAATGACCTTTTGAAGTTAACCTTTTACCTTTTTGAAAGTTCTTTTTTCGAGCTCCATGCTGTTGCTCGAAAAAAGGGACTGCGTTGCTGCTTCAGCCGCTACGATTGAATCGCGTAGCGGCTGCGCAGCTTTAGAGCCATCTCCCGAACATGCGCAGGTTCGGGGAGATGGAAGTTGGATGCCGCATCTGCAATAGCCTGTGGCGATTGCTGTTCACGGATGACGCGCTTCACCGCGTCCGTGAACGCTTGCGCGGCATCCGGGCCGAGCCCAGTGAGCTCGGCCAAGCTAGCGGTGCTGTCCGCTACCACCAGTGGGTGGTCGGACGGCGCAGCACCGCTAACAGCGGCTCGGTCGTAGAAGTCGCGCACCAGTTGTGCGCGCGCCTGCCCCGAGCCAGCGGCGATCACGAAGGCTTGGACGATAAAGGCCTTTGTCTGTCGCCGCTGCGCAATGCCGCAAAACTTCAGCCCGTCGATACTCAGGTCGTAATCGCCTGGGCAAAAAGCTCCTGCAATCTCGCCCTTAGCGACTCGTTCGCCCTGCGCTTGCAGCGCAAGCTGAATCAGCTTGTACATCCGCTCAAAGTCGTCGTGAAAATGACGATCGCTCAAATCCGCCTTCGGCAGAATGAGCGAAACGTTCACGACACCAAGATCGAGCGGAACCGCTGCTCCGCCAGAATGGCGTACGGCAGTAGACATGCCTTGTCCTTGTAACCAGCGCTCCGCCTCAGCTGCCTGCGGCAGACGGCTATCGCGCAACCCCATAATAAATGCCGCTGGATGCCGCCATAGATGGCAAATTGGCGGTCCACCCTCCCCCGTATGGCGGCATAGCAGCTCGTCCAGCGCAAAGGAGTAGAGTGAATCAAGCTCCTCAATTTCATGTGTACGGTCTAACAGCAGCATATTGGAAAATTCCTTGCCGAGTTCATTATATTTATTTGTAGGCGTAGTATGGTTACTATTCATAGAAGTCATCATAGACAGTCCTCACATTGGTTGACATTAGGAAAAGATTATACCCATCGTAGCATGGGTTGATACAGGTCACAATCCCCATGGTTGAGATAATAAACAGAAGGAATGAAAAGTATAGCGTTGTAAATGAAAGAAAAAAAGAGTATATAAAATATTATAGGGGCTAATTAGCGCATTTTATCTGATTTTCGTTATAAACAGTCGATTTTCATGTTTTCCATTTTTTAAACCCATGATATAATACTCGTAATAGTAAAGGGGAGTAGCTCCGTAATAAAGTCGTCATTACGTGACCTTAGGGTCTCCGGCTTTATTCACAACGTTGGACGTTGTTGCGAGACCTTTGCCAATCGGTGAAGGCGTATCCTCTTGGAATACGTACGTGTGCTGCCTTCACCGCCGTATGAACGGGGTGGAGGTTTTTATATGCCTTCACATTGGTTACATCTAATACATGTATGATTGACAAAGGAGGAGTTACAATGGATGTTGGTTTGTTGTTACAGTACGGCTGGGTATTGCTCGTACTCATCGCGCTCGAAGGTATTTTAGCAGCGGATAATGCGCTCGTGATTTCGATTATGGTTAAACACTTGCCTGAGAAAGAGAGAAAGAAGGCGCTCTTCTACGGCTTGGCTGGAGCGTTTGTATTCCGCTTCGGTTCCTTGTTCGTCATTTCCTACTTGGCAAATGTGTGGCAGGTACAAGCGATAGGTGCTGCGTATCTTCTCTTTATATCGATAAGCTTCATGGTGAAGAGGTACGTGCTCAAGAAAGACAGTCATCAGAAGGACGTAAAGGAAAAGCAAGAGAACTTCTGGGTTACGGTATTAAAAGTAGAGTTGGCGGACCTTGCGTTCGCGGTTGATGCAATCTTGGCAGCAGTTGCGCTTGCGATTACATTGCCGACGACGAGCTTGCCTCCAATCGGCGGTATGGACGGTGGACACTTCCTCGTTATTTTGGCAGGTGGTATTATTGGCCTCGTCATCATGCGTTTCGCAGCATCTTATTTCACGACATTGCTGCTTAAACGCCCTGGCTTGGAAACAGCTGCATTCCTTATCGTAGGATGGGTAGGCGTGAAGTTGACAGTATCTACGCTTTCGCACCCTGATATCGGTGTATTGGCGAAGACGTTCCCGAAAGACCCAGTATGGAAGCTTATCTTCTGGGGTGTCATGATTACTATCGCTGTAGCTGGTTGGTTCATGTCAAAGGAGAAAGTTGTACCTAACAATGAAGCGACAGCGCATCATTCATAGATGAAGGTAAGGAACAAATAACGATGAGGTCTGCACGTATGAAGTGAGAAGCCTGTAAAGGAAACTCATTTGTATACGTGCAGACCTTTTTACTTTTCGAAGATACAGGGCTATCTAACAAGGGTTTCCATCTTCAGTCGAGGATTGGTACTAAGAGCTTGTTTCTACTATAATAGGTGAGGTAAGCTAACGTGCACTTGTTCATGCAAGTATTAGATTGTATAGGAGGAGAAGCGATGTTTGTCGTAACGAACACTATTCGAATCATGGCGGGACATGGAAAGCAGGTGGCAGAACGCTTTGCTGCAGGGCGAGGTGTACAGCAGATGCCTGGCTTTATACGATTGGAAGTATGGCTTGGCGAAGGTAAGGAGGGGGAAGAAGAGCTTAAGGTATGTACCGTGTGGGAAAATGAAGAGTCCTTCCGCAACTGGACATCGAGCGAATCTTTCCGTGAATCACATCGTGGTGGTGGAGAATCGAAGCAGTACATGCTCGGAGCTTCTTTAAATAAGTATGAAATGGTCGTTTCCAGTCAAGCATAGCACTGTGGTTACACTTCAACATAGAAGCATTCGGAATCGTATTTCATAGAAGCAGGACAACATCGAGTATAGGCATCCGAGTCAGAAGGAGAGAATAATAATGGAATTTAAAAATAAAGTAGCTCTTATTACAGGCGCAGGTAAAGGGATCGGCAAAGCAATTGCTCATGCACTTGCTAAGGAAGGAACGAATCTTGGACTTATCGCTCGTACAAGTGCGGATTTGGAGAAGCTTCAGGCTGAGCTTCAAGAACAGTACGGTATCCGTGTCAGCATCGTGTCAGCAGACATTGCGAACCAAGAATCGGTTGATCAAGCGGTTGCTGCGCTCGTAGGCGAGCTGGGTCAAGTAGATATCCTCATCAATAACGCAGGTACTGCTACGTTCGGGACGCTTGTTGATATGGATCCAAAAGAATGGGAGCGTATTATCCAAGTTAACTTGATGGGTACGTACTATGTAACACGTGCGGTGCTCCCTCATATGATCAGCCAAAACAGCGGTAACATCATTAACGTTGCATCTACAGCAGGTGAGCGCGGCTTTGCAACAGGTTCTGCTTACAATGCGTCCAAGTTCGCGGTTATGGGTATGACAGAAGCGCTTATGCAAGAAGTGCGTAAGTTCAATATCCGCGTGACAGCTCTTACACCAAGTACGGTAAATACAGAGCTAGCTACAAATGCTGGTCTAAAAATCGGCGACGAGGATCGCATGATGCAGCCTGAAGATGTGGCAGAACTTGCACTTGCTACTTTGAAGCTGCCTGCGCGTGTATTCGTGAAAACAGCGGGAATATGGACGACAAACCCTCAGTAATACGTATCCGTCCACGCTATAGGCGTAAGCATGGCTATAGCGTTAGAAGAAACAGCCTTAGTTCGGGATTCAACCGAGCCAAGGCTGTTTTTGCGTTTATTGGTTGTGGAATGAAGCTTGCTCTTTACTCAGCTGTCGTTCGAGATGCGCGTTTCCCCATTCATGCATTAAATGAAGAACAGGTTGGAGTGTCATCCCATATTCCGTAATCGAGTATTCCACACGTGGAGGTACTACTGGGTATACGACTCGCTGGATAACTTCCTGTTCTTCCAGCTCCCGAAGCTGTGTCGTCAATGTTTTCGTAGTAATACCTGCAAGTGCACGTTGGAGATCACTGAAGCGCTTCGTACCACCAAACATCAAGTGCATAATGATGAGGGGCTTCCATTTTCCAATCAAAATATGAAGCGTATTTTCAACTTTGCATAGATCAGGATTTTTCTTCTCCATGCCTATCCCCCTATAAGTATCTTTAAAGATACTTTATATCTTCAAAGTGCGTAATTTACATTATTTATTATAGAGATATAATAAAGAAAGTGAAATAAAGCTATATAAAAGTAAGTATATATAAAATATTTTCGTTTAAAGAGAAAGTGAAATTTACAAGCAGAGGAGAATGTAAAATGAGTAAAGATTTATTGCAAGCATTGAAGGAAAGACGCAGTATTTATGGAATTAGCAAGGAACATGTCGTATCGGATGCACGCATTGAAGAGTTGGTTGCTGAAGCGGTACAACATACACCATCCGCATTTAATTCTCAAAGCGCGCGTGTTGTTGTATTGCTTGGAGAGCAGCATGATAAGCTGTGGAATTTGACAGAGGATGCGCTGCGCAAAGTCGTTCCCGCTGAAAACTTTACACCGACAAAAGAAAAAATGGACGCTTTCCGCAGCGGCTATGGTACGGTACTCTTCTTCGAGGATGAGACGGTTGTTAAAGGGCTGCAAGAACAGTTTGCTCTGTACAGTGACAACTTCCCAATCTGGTCACAGCAATCTAGCGGGATGCTTCAATTGGTAGTATGGACGCTATTGGATGCAGAAGGCTTCGGCGCAACGCTGCAGCATTATAACCCACTTATCGACGCTGGAATTGCTGAGGAATGGAACATTCCATCCACATGGAAGCTGACAGGGCAAATGCCATTTGGCAAGCCGACCGTTTCAGCAGGTGAGAAAGCATTCCAGCCGCTAGATAGCCGTCTTAAAGTATTCAAATAAGGCGTAATCGTATAGAACGAATATAAGCAAGACACTCGCTCCTAAGTCGGAGGGCGAGTGTCTTTGCTTTTTGCATCATAGAAATAGATAAAATTTGTGATAAATATCCTAGTCGGTACCTCCTGTTTTCTTATACAATCGGTGTATTTCTTCGTATGAAGATTATAAAAGAGGGGTAGTACTATGACGTTTCAAAGTTTTTTACAAGTAGTAGAACTAAGAACGAAGGCCGCGAGCATGATTCCATTTGCAATAGGAAGCTTATATGCTTTGTATCGATTTGATCAATTTCAATGGGATCATTTTTTGCTGATGCTCGCTTCACTACTGGCATTTGACATGGCTACGACGGCTATTAACAATTATGGTGACTATAAAAAGGCTGTGAAGCGAAACGGCTACGGCTATGAAGTGCATAATGCAATTGTCCGACACCAGTTGAGTGAGCGGAGTGTGCTTTTACTTATTTACATATTGTTATCGATAGCTATAATGGCAGGCTTTACGTTGTTTCTGAAGACAAATCTGTTAGTTCTACTGTTAGGAGGGCTTTCCTTCCTCGTTGGTTTTTGGTATTCACTAGGTCCGATTCCCATTTCTCGAATGCCCCTGGGTGAGCTATTCTCAGGACTGTTTATGGGTTTCGTCATCATCTTTATCTCTGCTTATGTACATGTAGAACCTGCTCAACTGGCGGGTATCGCTTGGGAGCATGGGCATGTTTATCTGGACATTAATGTGAAAGAGATTCTGCTCGTGTTTCTCATCTCAATTCCAACAATTTTGACGATCGGCAACATTATGCTGGCTAACAACATTTGCGACAAAGACGAGGATATTGAGAATAAACGGTACACATTGCCTGTTTATATTGGCAAGAAGTCCGCGCTTGCCTTGTTCCGTAATGCCTATTACGTATCTTATCTTGATCTTATCGTACTGCTTGCACTTGGCATTCATCCGCTCGTCGTGCTGCCAGTTTTGTTGACGTTACTTCCACTTCGTAAGCGTATTTCTGTATTTATGCAGGATTGCTCGAAAGAACGAACATTTGGAATCGTGGTGAAAAATTTTATTCAACTGAATGCGGCTCGTATTCTTGTGCTTATAGTGGCGATCGTGCTGCAGTAGGATATCATTTTATCATTGCTGGGGTATTTTTATTTTTGGAAGGCACAGCAGGTGAGGTTTCGACAATGCCTGCTATATAGGTTAGTTGGTTGCGAGATTTGCAAAAACATGGTACTCTAAAAATTAGCAAAAAAAGGATGTATTAGGTATGGTATAACGTTTATCGTTTGCCTACTTTCTTATAGAATCGTGGCATAGGCATAATTGATTACTCAATGTGCGCAATTTGCTAGGGAGGTAGAGTGATCCAGTATGACCGTACTGTCATTAGCTGACTTGATTCAACAATATAGGCTAAAGTCTAACCTAACCCTTTCGGAGCTTGCCAGAAGAGCAAATATCAATAAGGGGACCATTTCAAAGATTGAGAATAGAGAAGTGAGGAGGCCAGATTTCAAGACGGTAGCCTTGATTGCATCTCTACTGGATATCCCATTTGATGAGTATGTGGAATGCTATATGGAAGTAGAGCGACGGGCTTCCGTATTGTGGAGCCTGTTGGAAGAAGCTATAGCAAGCTCCCAGTCTAACTCCATCATTCGCAAAATCGCAACCAAGTTTCTAGAAACGGAAAAAGAAGACAGTTATGATTTGGTTGAGCAACTATTTACAACTACCGCTTCTTTGCACGACACCTCGTTAAAGCTTCTTTTGTACACGCTTATCGTAAAATACTCACGAAGTCATGGCATCATGGTTTACATTGCTAAAGGACTATATCAGCAATATTGTATTGAAAGAAATGATTTCAGTAATCTACAGGAAACCTATCAATTTGGTAAGTATATTTTGAACTATATTGATCTTCTACCGGAGCGAGAGCAAATAGAAGTGTACTATAAGTTGGCGGTCCATGCCTTTACGCTGCGCTTATATCAGGATTGTGTGGATTTTTGTAAGGTAATCATTCAAGAGGATGATAAAGAGAGCAAATTGTATATACACGCAATTGGTATTCTACGCTTTTCCTATTTCTATTTGAATGATTATGAACGATCTGAGCAGTATATGGAAAAATATCAGGCCTATGAACATACAAGGGCAGCTGATAACGATAAATTGCTAGAGGCGATGCTTCATGCTAAGAGAGGCGATGTTGAGCGAGCTATAACGCAATTTGATCAATGTTTACAAACGTGCAGTAAGGATTTTATTGTACATGTTTTAACGGAATATATAGCGCTATATTTGAGTATGGATGATGTAGAGGAGGCTGGTCGGCTTCTATCTATGGAAGAAACCATTTTGGCTATTTCATATACGACACCGATGGAGTATAACGAGTTAGCTAGCTTTTATAGACTCAAAGGAGATTATTTTGTAAAGATTAATCAACTAGAGGATGCAGCTAACAGCTATATGCAAAGTGCATTGACCTATGCACAAATTAATGATGTTCACAATGAGCGGCAATGCATGCGCTTATTATTTAAGCTATTGAGGCAAGATACTCAATTCAAAGATGTTTCAACCCTAATAGAAATAGAACAATTTTATGAGCGAGTGTGCTCTGTATAACGAGTGGAGGATCATACTGTGAACAAACGAAGTGCCATTTTAGTAGTTTTAGCGTGTGTGATGTTCGTTTCCTATTCAGTTCATGTAGAGGCTGCCAATACATCAGGAGGCGGCTTCCCATGGGAAGAAGTAACGAATGCTAGTAAGTAGCAGGTATCGACAGCAGTAGCACGTTTCAGAAATAGGAAACGGCGATCCTGCTGTCGATAGTACTATTTATCGTATTAAGTCCGCGATAATCTGTTCGTGCTTCGCCAATCGCTGCTTGCGTGTACCGACCGATGTGTAGCCAGTGACCTGATCAGCAAGTGGCTTAATAATACGGTCTATCTTGCCATCGTCGGCAATACCTACTGGCTTAACGCCAAGTGAGGCTAGCTCATCGACGAAGGAAAATTGAAGGACAACGAAGCGGTTTCATTTCCGCTAGTGTTATTTGTTTCTTGCTGCCCATTGTTTACTGTGGTGATGTGCATCCAATGAAAAGTAACACGATAGCCAGAAGGGCGATGAGGGAGTGGAACTTTTTCAAAATAATTACCTCCTGATGATATGCACGGGATGTAGGATGAAAGGTTGAAATGTGTCCATATTCGCACGAGACCATTTATTAAAGTGAATGTTTTCACATAAATCAATACATTGCATTGTAGCGAAATTGTGACAGGTGAGCAATGTTTACATTTTGATCAAACTATTGGGCTGTTTTCGTGATAAATATCACATTGGCAGCTTTGTTTTTCTGACAAAATGTGAAATAAGTCACGTTCGTCTCTTGTAAGAGGTAAATAGCAAGATAAACATTCAACGATGCATGTTAGTGGGGTAAGCAGCAAGTAAGAAAGTTTAAGTTGAAATGGATATTTCCAATAGAAAGGTGGAGTCAATAGCCATGGATGTGGTTATGTTATCGCGAATCCAGTTTGCATCGACGACGATTTTTCACTTCTTCTTCGTTCCGATGTCAATTGGTCTAGCACTGCTCGTCGCGATTATGGAGACGATGTATGTCGTCAAGGGAGACGAGAAGTACAAGCGAATGACGAAGTTCTGGGGCAAGCTGTTCCTCATTAACTTTGCGGTCGGCGTTGTTACCGGTATTATTCAAGAATTCCAATTCGGGATGAACTGGTCGGATTATTCACGATTTGTCGGTGATGTGTTCGGTCCTGCGTTAGCGGTAGAAGCGCTGCTGGCATTTTTCTTGGAATCTACATTTATCGGTCTTTGGATATTTGGTTGGGATCGTCTATCGAAGAAGGTTCACTTGGCATGTATATGGATTGTATCGATAGGTACGATGTTATCGGCCTTCTGGATACTCGTAGCGAACTCGTTTATGCAGCAGCCAGTAGGGTTTGAGGTTGTGAATGGACGAGCAGAAATGAATGATTTTGGAGCACTGCTCTCGAACGGTCAGTTATGGGTGGAGTATCCGCATACGATCTTTGCTGCAATTGCAACAGGCGCATTTTTAATTGCGGGTATTAGTGCTTATAAAATATTGAAGAAGCAAGACGCAGAGTTCTTCAAAACTTCGTTTAACATTGCGATTGTTGCGGCTCTTATCTCCTCGATTCTAATCGCGGTATATGGGCATCAGCAGGCACAGTATTTGATGCATACACAGCCAATGAAAATGGCTGCGAGTGAAGCATTGTGGGATCGAAGTGAAGATCCTGCACCGTGGACGTTGTTTGCTACCATTGATCCAGAGAAGAAAGAGAACGGAACGGAAATTAAAATCCCGTATTTGCTCAGCTACTTAACGTACAGCAAGTTCTCTGGTGATGTAAAAGGAATGAATGAGCTGCAAGCGGAATACGAGCAGAAGTACGGTCCAGGGGATTACATTCCACCTGTACGCACGACCTTCTGGAGTTTCCGCATCATGGTATTGGCAGGCTGTATTATGATCGTACTTGCGATGTACGGTGTGTACTTGTCTGCTCGCAACAAGCTATCTCATAAGAACAAATGGTTTAATCGCTTCATGGTCGCTGCTATCTCGATGCCGTTCATTGGTAATACAGCGGGCTGGATTATGACAGAGATCGGTCGACAGCCGTGGACCGTATTTGGCTATATGACAACGGAGGACAGTGTCTCTCCTAATGTTACAGCGAATGAAGTGCTGTTCTCACTCATCGCGTTTACCGCTATCTATGGTGTTCTCGCTTATATCCTTGTTCGTCTGTTCTTGAAAGTAATTAAAAAAGGACCGACGATTATTGATAAGGTCGAAGTGAAAACAAATGACCCGTTCGATAGGGAGGTGCACCATGGCGTATAGTGAACTGTGGTTTGTTCTGGTCGGGGTGTTGTTTGTCGGGTTCTTCTTCTTGGAGGGATTTGATTTCGGGGTAGGAATGGCGACGAAGTTTCTAGCTCGATCCGATATGGAGCGTCGCGTACTTATTAATTCAATTGGACCGTTCTGGGACGCTAATGAAGTGTGGTTGTTGACGGCGGGTGGAGCCATGTTCGCGGCATTCCCACACTGGTATGCAACGATGTTTAGTGGCTTTTATATCCCGTTTGTATTCTTGTTATTGGCCTTGATTGGTCGTGGTGTAGCCTTTGAGTTCAGAGGTAAGGGCGATACAGAGCGCTGGAAGAAGAACTGGGATATCGTTATCCTACTAGGAAGCCTTTTGCCACCATTCTTGTTCGGTGTCGTATTTGCAAGTTTCCTACAAGGCTTGCCAATCGATCAGAACATGGAGATGAACGCAACTATTTTCCAAGTGGTGAATGTGTATACGGTAGTAGGTGGTCTTGTTGTTACGCTGCTATGTTATGTACACGGCTTGATGTTTACAACGCTTCGCACGGTAGGTAGCTTGCAAGAACGAGCGCGTGCACAAGGGAAAATGTTACTAATCCCACTTGCTGTGTTGTTAGTTGTTTTCGGTGGTATGACATATACGATGACGACAGCATTTGAATCGCGCAGTGCGGTTATGGTTGTTATCGCTGTACTAGGCGTTGTTGCTTATATTATGGCTGGTTATTTTATGAGCAAGAAGCGCGATGGTTGGGCATTTGGTATGACAGGTGCGGTTATTGCGTTAGCGGTTGCTTCTGTGTTTATATCGATGTTCCCAAATGTCTTGATTAGTTCGATTGACAGTGCCTATAACATGACGGTTTATGCTGCTGCATCGGGTGACTATTCACTTCGCATTATGACGATTGTGGCGGTTACGCTGCTGCCGTTCATACTAGCGTATCAAGCATGGAGTTATTTCGTCTTCCACAAACGTGTTACGGAGAAGGAGCATCTAGAATACTAATGGATAAACACACACTTGGATTTAAAGGAAGCAAACTTGTCATAGCGGCTATTGTGCTGCTGGCCTTCATTCACAGTGTGTCCATCCTATATATTGCAATAGGGCTGGCGGAGACAATCTCCTCCCTATTTGCAGGCCAAGCGCTGCAGGAACAAGTCGACTCGATCGCGAAGTTCCTGCTCGCTTTCTTTATCCGGCAATTGACGGCGCTTCTCATGCAGAAGATTGCCTATCGATATGCGGAGACGGCAGGGCGTGAGCTGCGCAAGCAGTTGGTTAGCAAGCTGTTTGAGTTCGGGCCACGTCTTGTCCAATCCGAAGGGACGGGCAACGTCGTAACGCTCGTACTGGACGGAATTGCTCAGTTCCGAACGTATGTGGAGCTTATTATTCCACGTATGATAGGCACTGGGATTACACCAATTATCGTTCTGGGTTATGTATGTTGGCTGGACCCTGTAGCTGCAATTATTTTAGCGGTAACGATGCCAATCTTGATTGTATTTATGATTCTGCTAGGATTGGCAACAAAGTCGCATATGGGACGACAGTGGAAGACCTATCGTCTACTGTCCAATCATTTTGTGGATTCGCTGCGTGGACTAGAGACACTGAAAGTACTTGGTCAAAGTAAAGCGCACAGCGACACGATTGAGCGTGTGAGTGATTCTTACCGCTCCGCAACGATTAAGACGCTGCGCATGGCATTTCTGTCTTCGTTTGCACTTGATTTCTTTACGACGCTGTCTGTCGCGATGGTAGCGGTAAATCTCGGTTTGCGTCTTATTGAAGGCGACATGACGTTGTATCCATCGCTATTAATATTGATTCTAGCACCAGAATACTTCTTGCCTATTCGCATGGTAGGTGCAGATTATCATGCGACGCTAAAGGGCAAGGAAGCGGGAAAGGCCATTCGTGCTGTTATTGAAAAGGGTGAAGCCGAAGCGATGAGACTTGCGTCTTCCCCTTCTGCACATGCGGCTGAGCAAGCGAAGTGGACGTGGACGAAGGATAGTACACTAACGTTGAAAGATGTTGGTTTGAAGCATGAATTGCAAGGTCCAGCTTCGCTTAGTGCTATTGATCTGACGTTACAAGGAATGAAGAAGATCGGTGTAATCGGTGCGAGTGGAGCGGGTAAATCGACCCTAATCGATATACTCGGCGGTTTCCTTGCTCCATCGTCTGGTGATGTACTGCTTAATGGAGAATCTATTAAGGGCTTAACGGGAGAAGGCTGGCGACAGCAGCTGACTTATATTCCACAGCAGCCGTATCTGTACAATAGCTCCTTAGCGGATAATGTTCGCTTTTATACTCCTGATGCTTCAGAGAAAGAAGTGAAGCAAGCCATCGCTGCTGCTGGACTTGAGCGGGTTGTGGCACGCCTGCCTCAAGGCATGGACGAAGTAATTGGTAATGGCGGACGTTCCCTGAGTGGTGGACAGGAGCAGCGTATTGCACTGGCTCGTGCATTTTTAAGCAAGCGTCCAATTATGCTGTTGGATGAGCCGACGGCACATTTGGATATTGAGACAGAGTATGAATTGAAGGAAACGATGCTTCCGTTATTGGAGAACAAGTTGGTTCTAATGGCTACTCACCGCCTGCACTGGATGATGGAGATGGATTCGGTAATTGTGCTTGAGCATGGCCGTATAGCGGAAAGTGGTACACATGAAGAGCTGTTGGAACGTAAGGGATTATACTACGAGATGATGCGCATGCAGATGGAAGGGGTGGACGAAGGGTGAAACGTGAAGATTGGATACGACCGTATTTCTCAACACATTCGTGGCGCTTTGCGCTCATCGTCTTCCTCGGTCTATTAACGGCGCTGTGTGCTTCTGCCTTGATGTTTACGTCGGGCTACTTAATTTCTAAATCATCGCTTCGTCCGGAAAATATTTTGATGGTGTACGTTCCCGTCGTTCTAGTCCGTACATTCGGTATTAGTCGTTCGGTTGTGCATTATGTAGAGCGTTTGGTCGGTCATGATACGATCCTTCGCATCTTGTCTCATATGCGTGTACGCTTGTATCGTCTGTTGGAGCCGCAAGCACTGTTTATTCGCTCTCGCTTCCGCACAGGAGATATCCTTGGGATGTTGGCAGATGATATCGAGTATTTGCAAAATATTTTTATGCGGACTATTTTCCCGAGCATTGTAGCGCTGGCTGCCTATGTGGTCGTTATTGCAGCACTTGGCTGGTTCGACCCAGCCTTCGCGTTGTTGATGGCTTTCTATATTGCACTGCTTATATTCGTATTGCCAGCGTTGTCACTGTACGTGAATAAAGCACGTAACCGCCAGTTGAAACAGAAACGCAACCAGCTGTATCAAAAGCTAACCGATGCGGTGCTCGGTATGGGAGATTGGGTCATTAGTGGACGTCAGGCGACATTTGTTAACGACTATGAACGAGAAGAAGCAGAAGTAGCGCGTATGGAGCGCTCCTTGAGTAATTGGTCGAAGTGGCGGACATTTGCCGCACAGGGAGTGGTTGGCGCTGTTGTGATCTCGATGATTTATTGGACAGCTCAGATGTTTGCTGAGCAAGCGATGGATGCCACGCTGATTGCGGCATTTGTTCTTGTCGTATTTCCGATGATGGAGGCGTTCCTGCCTGTATCGGATGCGATTGATAAACTACCGCAGTATACCGACTCATTGGATCGGATGGCTAAGGTAGATCAAGGTGAAGACGACGGTAAAAGCAAATATAAAAGCAAAAATGAAGGCGGAAGTGAGGGTGCTAAGAAGAAAAGCCTTACTTTAGGGGAACAACAGGTTAGCGATAAAGTAGGGCAAGCTGCTAACGCCTCCCTCATTTCGGAGAAATTTGTGAAGGAAGAGCTTGTGCAAGCTGCTCGACAATCGGCGCACATCCGTATTAAACAGGCGAGCTACTGTTATGAGCAGGGAAGCGAGATGGCCGTGGAAGAGTTGTCGCTTGATATTCCGCAGGGCAAGAAGATAGCGGTTATCGGTCGCAGCGGTGCAGGTAAGTCCACGCTGCTCAAGCTGATTCAAGGTGCAATTGCGCCTACGTCTGGCGCGGTCACCATTAATGGAACGCCGGCGGATACTTACGCCGGCGCAGATCGCATCGCCACGCTCGTATCGGTGCTCAATCAGAGCCCGCACTTGTTCGATACGAGCGTGGCGAACAACATTCGCCTCGGACGTTACGATGCGTCCGAGGGAGAGCTTCGCCAAGCCGCCCGCCAAGCGCGGCTGGATGGCTTAATTGAATCGCTGCCCGAAGGGTACCTCACGCCCATGCATGAGGCGGGGCAGCGATTCTCCGGCGGAGAGCGCCAGCGAGTTGCGCTAGCGCGCATCCTGCTGCAGCAGACGCCGGTAGTGCTTCTCGACGAGCCAACGGTAGGTCTCGACCCGCGCACGGAGCGGGAACTGCTGGCGACGATGTTCGACGCAATGGCGGATAAGTCGCTCATCTGGATTACTCATCACCTCGTAGGAGTGGAGCAGATGGACGAAGTCATCTTCATGGAAGAAGGCCGCATCATTATGCGCGGCACACATGAACAATTAATGAAGCAGGAGGCGCGTTACCGCCGCCTGTACCAATTGGACCGACCACTTGTTATGAAGGCGGTCGGATTATCGTAATCATGATCGAATAAAGAGAGTGCTTCCTCCAAGTAAGATGGTATAACCTAGACATCACAGTGGCTGTCCTAAGGACAGTAGCTGTGATTTTTTTTGTGCAGATAGGGTCCAATAGGGAGAGGAGAGGAGAGGAGAGGAGAGGAGAGGATAGGCTGATGTCGCAATCTCACTGCGACAAGTCCAGTTTGACAGATAGAGCTTAAAAAGCTATGATATGTTTATATCAAATATCTCGATTTCAAGATATAAAGGATTGCAATGGATATAAAGGTAACAACGGAGAGGCTAGTCTCCCCGCATGTTAGGAGACAATGTAACTATTCGTTAAGGAGGATATATCATGAAGCATATATTTAAAGAAGGAACAGATCCTAACGCACCTGTATTGCTTCTGCTGCACGGTACAGGTGGTACAGAGCAGGATTTGCTGCCGCTAGCTGAAGCATTATCGCCAAAGTCTGCGGTACTTAGCGTTCGCGGTAATGTATTGGAGAACGGCATGCCTCGTTTCTTCCGCCGTCTAGCTGAAGGCGTATTTGACGAAGAGGATCTTCTATTCCGCACACAAGAGCTGTATGATTTTATCGATTCAGCAGCGGTTCAGTATGGTTTTAACCGTGACCGTGTCGTGGCAGTAGGTTATTCCAATGGAGCGAACATTGCCGGGAGCTTGCTCTTCCATCATTCCAATGCGTTGAATGGAGCTGTTCTCTATCATCCGATGGTGCCTAGACGAGGGGTATCTTTGCCTGACTTAAAGGGTATGCCAGTGTTTATCGGAGCTGGCTCGAACGACCGGATGTGCACGCCTGCCGAAACAGAGGATTTGTTTGCATTGCTGCAAGGGGCGGGTGCTGAGGTACAATTATTCTGGGATCATCATGGACACCAGCTTACATCAAATGAAGTGAAGGCTTCCACAGCTTGGTTTGCGAAGCACTATACTGCTTAATTATAAGTTGTGACCTTACGACTCATAACTACCCAATTTCAGCACGATTTTCATATTCACGATTAAAAGCCAGGCAGTTGTAGGATCTGCCTGGCTTTTAACTTTCCAATGAAATAAATGATTAGCGATAAATCACTAATAATGAATGCCGTATCTTACTCCATTTACGGTTAGGCTGTAATTGGTTGGACCAGAAAGAGGTAGGAACAATGCCATTTGAATCAACTTTGTCTGGCCAGCTTGAATAGATTCATACTCTGGTATTGTCATCGTAACCCGATGGAAGTCCCCTTGCAGACCGCCGACATTAGGTCCCGTATGACCCGGCGTGACTATTATCGGATAGCCATTCCAATTCTCTACTCTACTAGGTGCTGATGTTGGAATATCAAATTGCAGTACCGACCCGCCTGGAATTACCGCATTGGTGTTGTTTGTAATAGCAAGCTTAGGAGCTACTGGGAAATTATTTCCGCCCATCGGAAATTGAACTAATTCTACTTTCACATTTAGCTGACTTGCTGGTGGAGGCAAAGTTCCCGGGTTAACGTTGCTGTATGGTGCAGCCATTTTGAACTTGTTATGAATAATTTTTGTTAGAGTAGAGCCCATAAAATACTCGCCTTGACCGTTATTGCGTTGAGGATAAAAGTCATAATCCCCTGAGAGCTCCCAAATCATAATTCCGCCAATACCTTTTTGTACGACGTAATCCGCCTTAGCCGTAATGGATTGTGCATCTTCTGTAGAGAGGAACACATTTTTTTGTGGGTTCCACAACCAAGAGGCAACTAGTGTATTATCAAAGTGCTTATTATAAGTGCCGACGATTTGCGCTTGAGGAAGCCCGAACATGTTTAAATAAGATCCGCGAATTTCATTTTCAAGGTTCATTGCATGCCACATTGGGCTGTATCCTCCAGGTGTTTCAAGGCCGTTTACTTTATCATGCCAAATATTATCGATGCCGATAGCGCCATCTCCACACTTTTGTTCGCCTGGCATACAGTTCGTGGTCGCCGCTTTGCCCCAGAGCCCGTTTGTGCCGCCTTGGACATTTTTGAAGCCGCGAGTATAGTAGGGAACGCCGATATTAATTCGTCCGGCTTGCATCATGCCGCGCATGTAGTGATAGGACCAGTCTGTATTTAAGTGCCCCATACCTAAGTAATCGGGTGATGTGTACATACCTGCCGCAGCAAGTTCTGCATCCTTACCATCATCAAATAGGGCTGCATTTGGACCAACGAATTCATTCCATGAACCATGCAGATCGTAGGACATAATATTTACGTAGTCGAGGTATTTCAATCCTTGAGAAGTTTCCATGCCGCGAAGTAGATAACTAGAAGCCGGAGAAGCAATTGTGAGCATATAGTACTTCCCGTCTTGAGCAGACGCTTGATCCAGCTTTGTGCGCAATACTTTTAGCAATTCCACATAGCTTGCATTTAGGCCAGCGCGGCGAGGTTGAGAGACGGACCAATCAAGTGGATTGCCTGCTTGCTCCATAGTGGTTGGATACTCATAGTCGATATCTGCTCCATCGAATCCATATTGACGGAGAAAGGCGACGACAGAATCAGCAAACGTGTTAATGCCTGCATAGTTAATTGTGCCGTTAGCATTTGTAGTCATAGTGTAGAAACCACCGGAGTTGACACGGTTGCCTGATGCATCAGGATATCCACCTGTTTCCGCCCAGCCGCCAATCGATACTAACGTTTTGACACCAGGGTGCTGCTTTTTGAATTTATTGAGAAGATTGAAATGGCCTTTATAGCTATATGCTGGGTCCATTGCTGCTGCTGGTACACCAGGCCATTGCATGCCGATCGCTTTATTCGTAGGACTCATCGCCCCGACGGATACTTGATTACTATTGTCGATATAAGCAAATGCGTAGTTGATATGAGTAATGTTGCTCCAAGGAATATCGTTCACTAGGTACTTCGGTTTACCATCTGTCCCTGTTCTCCAGTCTGTAAAGTAACCGATAATGCGGCGTTTCGATTCATTAGGAAGCTTCTCGCGTCCATTACTATCATAGACCGTACAATACGGGATGCCTTGTACACCAGAGTCATACAAACCTGCTGGCCGACAAGCTTGGTTAGGGTTTGTGATAGGATTGTTTGCTGGCACTGCGGTTCGAGAAATATCCATAGCTGCAGGGATAGAAGAGGGCTGATTCGTAGTTGTGCTTGGCTCTGTTGCTTCTGCTGAAGCTGGGGGCAGGGCTGTCGAGAATAAACTGATAGCAAGTAGTAAGCTTGCGCTTAGAAGAAAAAACTTCTTACCTCTATTCTGTTTTTTAACCAACAACAAAGTAATCAACTCCTTAAAAATAGTAGTTTGTCCCCTGTAATACCGTATATAAAGCGCTTACAATTATAATGTTGAACTTATCTTAATAGAAATAGAACGTAATGATCAAGAGTGAGGAAGCAACTATTTATGATAGTGTTATCGATATATGTATTTTTATAGGAGACGGCAGATACTTTGCCATTTACTAGAGTATTTTGCTGCAGACGATGAAATCTATTGCCCGTTCTATACATAGACGGCTATAATCGAGTTGGATCCATAGTATGGCAATATATGGTTTGTTCTGTTGTTGATCGTCAGGAGGGCGTTGAGGTGCTGGTTACTATACAAAAGCATGTATTTGAAACACTGGATGATGAACGGTTATTAATTGTATGCAACGAGCCAATTGCTCATCAGGTAGATAAAAAAATGGTGCGAATATCAACCGATATTTTTTATACATTAACGGAAGGTCAGCGGTCTTTGTTCTTGTTTCAGACCTTTGATAGGCATCTGGGTCAACATGGGGTGTACGGATGGTTTTGTCATTTGGAATATTTATTCGCTCATGGGCCGTTCTGGAATGTAGTTGATGTATATATTCGGCGCGTGGCTGGTAAAGAAGCGAGCGCATTTTTTATACAGCTGCGGGCTTTACGAGACAAGATGACGGAGTTAGCACAGCGGAATGGTAGAAAAATTTGCGATTATTTTGGCGAGCATATGGCGGATTACCCTGATTTGCAGCGGGAGATGGAAGAGCTTGACCAGGTCGTAATTACCCTGTTCCCGGAACTTCGCTCTGCTATTGCGAGGGATATTCGTAAGCATCCTGAACAATTTGTAATGTGGCATCATTGATAGGGAGACCTTCGCCTCTATTTCCATGATATACTAAGTGTGAGACTGCTTAGTTATTTGAGGAGGAAGAGATATGGGGTTTTTAGATGGAATTATGGGCAATGCTTCTGAGGTAAATCTAGAGGAAGCGAATCGAGAGTATGCAAGTATTCTGTCCCGTTCAGAGTCAATCGAAAAGGCGTATAAGCTGATTCGTGATATGTTCCTGTTTACGAACAAGCGCCTCATTTTAGTAGATAGGCAAGGAATTACGGGAAAAAAAGTTGAGTACCGTTCCATTCCGTATAAAAGCATTGTTCAGTTCAGTATTGAAACTGCGGGCAGCTTTGATATGGATGCTGAGCTAAAGGTTTGGGTGTCTGGAGACCCTGTGCCGATGCAGAAGCAATTCAATAAGAACCTGAACATTTATGAAGTACAGTCTGTTCTCGCGGATTATGTGTTGAAATAGACTTACGTTAGTAACATCATATTCGTTTTAATCACAGCCCGTATGTATGGATTTATCCATAATACGGGCTTTTTGTCCTTCGTTGGCATACAAATAGATCAAAATGATTGGAATTAGTGGACATTTCCGTTATGATAAAGGTCGGAGAGATACACAACTTGTAGACAGAAAGAAGTGTTATGAATGAAAAAATGGGGGATCTATGGCTTGCTCATCTTTGTCATGCTGGCGTGGGGAATGAACACGATCATGATGAAGGTATTAGTAGCGAACTTTATGCCGCTGACCATGACGGCTTTTCGCATATTATTAGCTGCCGTTACGGTGTTTATCATTTTATTCGCGCTTGGCAAAGTACGCAGACTTACCAAAAAAGAATGGAAGTATGTGGCGGCTGCTTCTTTGTTTAACGTTGTTGCACATCATTATTTTTTATCGCTTGGATTTACGGGGACGTCTGCTTCCAGTGCAGGACTCGTTCTGGGGACAGGTCCGCTGTTGACTGCCATTATGGCTATGATTTTCTTAGGAGCTAGAGCAACTTGGTTTAAGACGATTGGTATCATTCTGGGTTTTACTGGCGTTGCCTTTATTATGCTAAAGAGCTCGGGAGATGTTAGTGGGCTTTCCTTAGGAGACGTTCAGGTGTTCTTAGCTATCGTTGCCCAGGCTTTTAGTTATATTTTGATTAAAAAAGCAGCTGATACGTTAGATCCGCGTCTAATGACAGGCTATATGCTGCTTCTTGGTTCGGCTGTTCTGTTCGTTATCAGCTTAATCGCAGAGCCTGATGGATTGAGCAGTATGGTAGGCGCAACAGCTGATGTTTGGGTTGTTTTTGCCTTGTCGGCTACCGTGTCGACGGCAATCGGCCATCTTATTTATAATTATGCGGTTGGCAAAGTAGGAGCGGCTGAATCGGCTATCTTTATGAATTTTACACCGTTTTTTGCTTTAGTTGGCTCTGTGCTATTGCTAGGAGAAACGATTACTTTGGCACAGATTGGTGGCTTCCTGTTTATTATTATGGGTGTGCTTCTCGGTTCGGGGGGCTTGGAAGACTGGCTGCGTCAACGTCACCACCAGCAAATAGAAGCTCAAATTGCAAAGCGACATGGATAAATAGAACAGGGTAACCCAAAAGTTATGGAAACGGACTATTGGGTTACCCTTTTTTTTGTTGAGATCAATGGTTGCGAAGACTTTTAGTAATCGTATCTTTTGCTTTCATCAGCGTTAATCATGCTGATGAATAACGCGACCATGTACAGGTTGGACAGGGCGGCTGTTGTTCGGGAAGATAGCTTGGAATGCTTTTAATTGATTGGTCGACATGGTAATAGGGTCGTCGAGCACAGTCCACTTAATTCCCTCACTGCAAGACGGTGTCGTCAAAGATCCCGCATAACGGAAAGAATCTTTATCGCTAGGCAGTATTTGATTAATATCAATCGTTTTCGCTAACTTGATGTCTGTCTTCGTTTCCTTTTTAGGCAGCTTCGACCACATCTCGTTTAGTGCAGATGAGGCTTTTCCCTCTTTAATAAGAATGCCGAGCACAGCAAGCCGCCCGTCTGCACTTTTATGAACGAAGTGAACTTCCAATGGAGACGCCTTGCCATTAATGGTGTGTTCGCTAGGTGTGTGGAAATGAAATTGGAGCAGATAATAGGCTTTGCCATCGATAAGAAGTGTGTTGTCTGTGGAGGTAGCATTAGCTTGGATGGTATGGCCGTTGTTGGCGATAGTGAACAAGGATGGTTTATATTTTACCGAAAATCCTTTGCCGTTATCATGTTCGGTTGTTTCATCGGTGTCGATGTTGATCGGTGATTGCTGTTTGCCTACTTTACAGATTTGGTAAGCTTCGCTCAAGTCTCCCCAATGTTCGGGCCCAGTAGAACCTTCATAGGACCAATGTGCGTCTGAGCCAGCTGCAATTGCAGGTTGAGAAACCGAAGCAGGTGTGAAGACGGTTAACGCTAATCCTAAGCTGAGCAGCATCATAGAGCTTGTCCATTTTCGTTTAAACATAAATTCTCTCCTTTGTAATCGTATAAATATTATGAATGCGCTTTCTTAGTTGCCGTACTCTTGTATGTACCACCACCCTGATGTGGATATGATCAGAAGATAAACTGAATAGCTGAAATTTACAAGTAGAAAAATAGTTTATGTAAAAATAGTTACTTACTGCCCATGTCTATTTCCTTATTGATAAGCGAAAAACGCTCCCCATAGTACAAGCTACGGCGGAGCGTTTTGTATGGTTGGAGCTGTCTCTTGTCGTTAACCAATCATAATTTTTCCTTCTGGATAACGATACAATGATTGTTCTCGACGGCTGCCAAGTGCGTAAGCAAGTGTCATTGGTCCAAGACGTCCGATAAACATAGCGAAGCAAAGTACAATTTTACCGAATTCAGACATCTGTTCTGTGACGCCCATGGACAAGCCTACCGTAGCAACAGCGGAGGTCGTATCGAACAGAATGGCCAAGAATGGCTGATCTTCGGTAATGGCTAGCAGCATGGCAACGGATAGTACCATAAAGATCGCTAAGAAGATGATCGTGAGTGCCTTAAGAATAAGGTCTTTGGAAAGGCGATTGCGGAACAATACGACATCTTCGCGTCCTCTCATCATCGCCCATACAGCTGCGATGAGAATAGCAAATGTCGTTGTTTTAATTCCGCCCCCGGCAGAGCCTGGCGATCCACCAATGAACATCAAAATAATCATAAAGAATTGTGTAACTTGATTCATATTTGTAATATCGATCGTTGTCGTCCCCGAAGAGCGAGTTGATATCGATTGGAACATGGTAGAGTAGAGCTTACCCTCCATGGACATGTTTTTAAGTGTATGAGGGTTCCACCACTCGAACAGCAGAATAAAGATAGCTCCGACTGCGATCAAAATGCCTGTAACCGACAACACTACTTTTGAGTGCAGTGAAAGTTTGCGCAGGCGAGGATAATCATATAGCTCGGCAAGGACGATAAAGCCCAAGCTACCGGAAATAACGAGAATAAAGGCTATTATGTTAAAGATCAGGTCATCAGCATAGTTTTGAAAACTGTTGCCGAACAAATCAAAGCCACCGTTATTAAATAACGATACGCTGTGGAATACGCCATAATATAGTGCTTGTCCAGCAGACATTTCTGGCATCCAGTGCAGAGCGAGAATGAGAGCGGCTACGGTTTGAATGACGAATACGAATATAATCGTACGTCTAATGATGCGGACGATTCCTTCCATGCTGCCTGCATTCATCGTTTCTTGCAGAATGAGGCGCTCGCGAAGCGAAATACGTTTACCGAGCATCAAATAGACGAGCATCGCTACGGTCATAAATCCAATACCGCCTAGTTGGACGAGTAACATAATAATCGTTTCACCAAAGACGGTGAACGTCGCACCTGTATCTACGACAGTAAGTCCTGTGACACAAATAGCTGAAGTAGCCGTAAAGAAAGCATCTATCCAAGTAATACGGAGCCCGTCATGCACCGCAATGGGCAGCTTTAAGAGTATAGTTCCGAGTGCGATGAGCGCGATGAATCCGAACAAGAGTACTCGAGACGGCGTCCAGGTAGTCATTTGTTTTTTTAAGTTCTTAATCATATGTGCCTCCACCTCCAACCCTCAAAACGATACTATATCTCTTCACCATGTCTTTGTAAACCATAACAATCATGCTTTTACTCATCTTGCCACAAAAAAAGCCATCCCAACCTTATCGTTGAGATGACTTTACGTACTATGTACGATTTCATTCAGTTGCTACTAGCCTTTCACGCTTCCTGCCGTAACACCTTCAATGATCTTCTTCTGCAAGAAGCTGTAAATGAGTATGACAGGGATAATGCTTATCGTGATTGCAGCGGTTAGTGCACCATAGTTCATATTGTATTGATCGACAAAGGATTTGACCGCGACAGGCAGCGTACGTGATGCCTCATTGGAAATGAACAAATTAGCCATAACGAATTCGTTCCAGTTGCCGATAAAGTTCAAAATAAATACGGTAACGAGTGTCGGTAATGTGAGCGGAATGACGATACGGAAGAGTAGACCGTATGTATTTAAGCCATCCATAACTCCTGCTTCTTCAAGTTCCAGTGGAATGGACTTCAAAAAGGCAGCGATAACGAACACGGTCAAAGGAATCCCAAATGCAGAGTATGGAATAATAAGTGCCAATGGCGTATCGTAGATACCGAAATCATTAATCATTTTGTACAACGGGATGAGTAGTGACGCTGGTGGTATTAATAAGGATAACAAGAGTAAACTGTAAACCCCTTTGCTAAGCGTATGGAACTTCATGCGTGTCACCGCATAGGCAATCGTTGTCGATAATAAAATGGTTGCAAAAGTAGAGATTGAACTAATATACAAACTATTGATAAAGTAACTGTCGATATGAGAATTGGACATAGCTTCAATATAATTATCCAATGAGAAGCTCATAGGCATGCCCCATGGATCATCGAATATTTCACTGTTATTTTTGAATGAAGACGAGATGACAAAGAACAGCGGGTAGATGACGAGCAATGCATAGATGACGAGAATGATGTGGGATACAAAGTTGATTGAACGAGATTGCTTCATCAGTAGTCTACCTCCGTCCGCTTGTTGATCACGTGATACACTAACGCCAAGATCGCTGTAAATATCGTAATAATAATGGCGATTGCATTTGCGTAGCCAAAATCACTTAAGGAATACGCTTGTTTATACATATACGTAGCCATAACTTCTGTAGAATGGAATGGCCCGCCGTTTGTCATAATCATAACGATATCCATCGCCTTCATCGCGCCTGTAATTGATAGCAGCATCGTTACGACGATAACAGGACGAATGAGCGGTATTGTGAGCAGCCATGCTTTCTTCCAACCGACGGCTCCATCAATTTCGCCAGCCTCCAGCATTTCTTTTGGAATGGAGAATATGGCTGCCAGCACGAGGACGATGTAGAAGCCCGTCCATTGCCAGCCATTCGTAACGAGGATGGAGAACATTGCTGTTGTTTTGTCTCCAAGCCAAATTTTGGCCCAAGATTCGAGTCCAACGGAACGTAGTAGTTGATTCAATAGTCCTGCATCTGGCGCATAAATAAACTGCCAGATGACCCCAACGGAGGCGGTCGATAAGATACTTGGCAAAAATACGGTCAACTTGTAGAAATCTAACATTCTTCTTACACTGCTGATCATAATTGATACGACTACGATAACGGGTACTTGTATAAAGACAGAGAACAATACGAAATAAATGTTATTCCAAAAGGCTACCCAGAACTTTTCATCTTGCATCGCTTTTTGGAAATTATCTAGTCCTGTATATACGGGGTCGTTAATGCCATTCCACTCAGTAACGGAATATTGCAAGGAATTAAAGAGCGGTACCAAATAGAACGTTATGTACAAGGCTAGGGCAGGGACGACAAATATGGCAAATGCCACAAGGTTGCGCTGTATTTTATTCATGGCTCATCTCCTAAGTCCTTATGACCCACTAATGGGCAAAGACCGGGCACTGCAATGTGAATTGCAGCCCCGATCTGCCGTTAGAGGTTCTAATTGGTTCTTGTGTATAACCGGTTATCTTATTTTTTGTTAGCCGATTCTTGTACTTCTTGGAGGCGTTTCGCAGCATCCTCAGGGGAAATTTGCCCGCCTAGTACTTCCTGAATCGTGCCTTCCAACGTAACTTTAACTTCTTGTTGAACAACGGCATCGAAGGCAGGGAATGCACCTTTAGCAGAAGCTTGCTGCTCACCAATTGACTTTGTCAGCTCATTAGCACCAGACAAGTCTGTAACACCCTTCATGGAAGGAATACGGCTTGTTTCAACAAGTCCACGTGTTTGGTTTTCAATGGTGTAGAAGTTTTTGATGAATACTTTAACTGCTTTAAGCTCATGCTCTTTCAACTTCCCAGAGAATCCATAGCCGTTAGACCAGCCGCCGTTAATGTAACCATCTCCGCCTCCGCCAACATTAGGCATACGGAAGAATCCAGCATCATTGGCTACTTTGGAATCTTGACCAGTAATCGCACTAACTGCCCAGCTACCGTCAAACAGCATAGCTGCTTTGCCTGTGTAGAAGTTAGCTTGACCTTGAGAATATTTAAGTCCGAGGACATTCGGATCGATGTAACCTTTATTTTTCAAATCTATGATGCGCTTAAATGCTTCAACGACAGGGGCATCTGTCCATTTGGATTTGCCAGCTACGAAGCCCTCTTGAATCTCTGGTCCACCTAAACCAACGAACAAGTTGTTAAGAAGCATGTTGGCAGCCCAGCCATCACCGCCGCCTGCTCCAAGTGCAATTGGCGTAATGCCTTTCGCTTTTAAGGCTTCACATACTTTTAGGAACTCTTCCCACGTCTTAGGCACTTGAACGCCTGCTTCTTCAAACAGTTTGCGGTTATAGAAGAATCCTTCTACGAATCCGGATTCTGGCAAGCCGTAAACTTTACCGTCTACTGTGAACTCACGCAAGTTATAGAACTGGTCAGCCAAGCCCAACTCTTCCAAAATTGGAGTTAAGTTAAGCAGTCGTCCTGTTTTTGCATAGTTCTGAGTGTCAGCGCCACCAAACAAGTTGAAAATAGGCGGTTGGTTGTTGTTTTGCATTTCCGCCTTCAACTTGACGTCACGGTTGACTGTATCTTCAACACCGTCCAGCTTGAAGGTCAAGCCCGGTACTTCGGATTCGGTTTTCTTCACGACATCTTCAAGGATTTTGAGCGTCTTTTGGGCTGTAGCCCGGACGTTAATATGTCTAACGACAAGAGAGAATTCTTCCACCTGTGGATCGCCTGCAGCACCATTACCTGAGTCGGCTGGCTTCTTCTCGCCACCACCGCCGCACCCTGCAAGAGCAAGGGCAAAAACCATCATTGTAACGAGTAACAAGTTCAAACTTTTTTTCATCCGATAACACTCCCTTTTAAGAATTTAATATCTGTTCGCGTAAGCTACATAGGATGTTTCCTTCTTGGGTGCTAGAGCTAGGAGGTATTCATCAATCGAATAGATTCGTTCTGTTGTTACAGATGCTTTATTGCTTGTTTCATGCTAATACGTTACCGGTAAGACGCGGCAAAGTTTCAAGGCATATACCCGCTCAAAGAGGGGCATCACCTCCTTAAGTAAATAGAGTTAAGGACAAGCTGTTATGTAGGTAGGTGTGAAGATCATGGTGAGTAAGTCATGGTAAGCATGGTAGAAATGGATTGAAAAGGTAGGTATTATGGGAGAGATTCTAGGTGTCTAGTAGATTTCCAATTTTTAATTGTTTTCATTGTATAAAGTTTTGATTGCGCTTACAACAACTTTGTTGATAATTAGTAAAATATTTTATGAATCGACACCATTCGACATTGACGACGAGGTTGCTGACGTAGATATAAATATTTATATGTTCATTATGATGTATGTATAGATTTGTGTTTGTTAACCTCACACTGTCTCTCACCTATACATATGTTAAAGCGATATAATTATGCTGAAAAATGCAAGAAAGAGAGCGATATCACTCTCTTTCTTAAGCTGTTGCATACAGTGGAATGCTGGTTAGCTGAGCAGCTGAGATTTATTCTTCATTTGCTTCGAATCTCGAAATACATAGTAGAACAATCCGGCCGCAGTAATATATAAAATGCCTGTTATACAAAATGTCACAGCGTAGCCCCAATACGTTCCGTAGGCTTTTAATATAGCGGATTGAACGGGTCCCATCGTTGCCCATCCAAGCATGAACGCAGTCTGTGTAAATGAGTTGGCAATTCCACGACGTGCATCCGAGATTCGTTCTACCATTAAGGCGGATTGAATCGGATTTGCTGCATTCATAAGTGCTTGACGGAACAAGAAGCTGAAGGCAGCGATGGTGAATAGCGTTGTGAAGCCTGTTAATAGTAGAAATGGTAAGGATAGCAGTTGAAAAATAACGACGGCTCGTACTTGCCCTACTTTGGCAACAAGCGTAGGCCCGATTAACATCGAGACGATTGTCATTACTTGCCCGAGTGACACGAGTAGTCCAACCGCTGTCAATGATATGGCGAATCGATCGGTAAAGTACATATTTAAGTACGGAATAACTAGTCCTGAACCGAAGCCAACGAGCAGTTGGGCCGTTGTAAACTGGGTGATGTTGATCCAATCATTTCGCTTCGTTTGCTTAGGATCCGCAACAGCAGCGTCCGTCGGTACAAATAATGAATGGTCATTTTCGTTAGAGTCCGCATAGCCACTCTTTTCAACAGGAGCTGGATTCGGCAGAATTTCCACTGCGGCTTTCTTTTTCTCCTTAATAAAGAGAAGCGGAAGGAACGAAGCAACGGTAGCAGCGCCGCCAAGCATAAGAACAGTCTGCAAGCTATTAATTTTGCTCCAACCAATCGCTTGAAGGAAATCGGCACCATATCCACCGGCAATACTACCGACCACCTGTGCGGCAAGTACTCCTGAGAAGTGAATGCTGAACAGCGACAAACGTTCCGATTTACTCACATTTTCAGCTAGAAATGGGATGGCGATAACTTGATAGAAAGAAATAAATAAACCGGTAATGACCGCATAGGTCTGCAAGCTGAAAGGATCTTCGGCATAAGATCGGCCCATAAAGCTAAGTCCGGTCAGCAGAGCACCGATAATAAGAATATATTTTCGACTTAGCCGATCGCCCGCCAAGCCAATGGGAATAAACATGCAGGCTGTGGCTAGTGATTGAATGCTGACGATACTGCCATTCATATCAGCTCCGTAGCCGAGCGCTTGTATGTATAAGTTGTACAGTACCATGAACATACCGCTGCCGAACTGATACAGCATATTAGATAAGAAGAAAAGCTTAACATTGCGATTCCATCGTTTCACATCATTTCTTGCCTGATGCCACCAGCCCATAGTTGTATGATCCTCCGACAGTTATCGTTACGTCAATCGTAACTATGTATATTGTAACAGTAGTTTTTTTGGCAGGGAAAGGTAGTAAATAAGCTCTACAGTGTGAAAAACTCCAAATTGGCTGATATTGCTTACGAAATATCAATACGACGGAGGCTACATCCTTTTCACTTGTGAAAGCTAGCTTGATTTTTCATTCATGTTAATAAACTAGAGTCTAGCACTGCGTCGATGTACCGGATTTCAAAAATAGCTTATAGGTACAAAGTTTATATTTTTATATAGGAAAACCTCCTCAGAGCAGCAGGGTAGAAGTATATGATATGATAGATATATGTAGACAATCTTTTACCTGATAAATAGAGAATGGTTTGGTTGGTTTTCAGTATACGTAGATCTGACCCTAATTGTTAGGGTCAATTCCGCTTTTTATAGTAGGGTCAATCATGCATGGAGGGGAAAATGAATTCGTTATACGAGCGGATAGGCGAATAGGTTCAGGAGGTACCTTTTATGTTAGAGCTGATGATAGATTTGCGTCGTGATCGCGATGTTCCCTATTATGTTCAGCTGTACCAGCATATTCGAGATGAGATTAAATATGGACATTTGCCAGCGGGAACTCGCCTGCCAGCCATTCGTCAACTTTCTGAACATTTGCACATTAGCAGAAATACAGTAGAAGCTGCCTATATGCAATTGACCGCAGAAGGCTATACCGAGAGCCGAGCGCGCAGCGGATTGTACGTAGTAGAGTTGGAGCAAGATTACTTGCTTTCTGAGCAGCAGGCCGGAGCAGAGCAAATGAAAGCACAAGTAAGCGCCCCGGACTCTTGGAATAGACCAGATACAGCAAGTGAGATACGGATTGATTTCCGTAATGGCTCGACAGATATGCGTTATTTTCCTTATTCCGTATGGAATCGAATATCTCTAGAGACGATGCAGGCTGATACAAAAGCACTGACTAGAGAGGGTAATCCTCAGGGTGAGTATGGCTTACGCTATCAGCTAGCTAGTTATTTGCGGTATTCACGTGGTGTTAAATGTAGGCCAGAACAGATCGTTCTGGGTGTTGGTATTCAACAATTAACGACTTTGCTATGTCAGCTCATCGGTGGTGATCATCGTGAAGTAGCGATGGAGGAGCCTGGCTATAATGGAGTGAAGTCGGCATTTGTTCATCAGAATTATCGGATTACCCCTATTGTACTCCAAGAAGATGGAATCGATGTTGAAGCAGTGAAGCGATCTGAAGCTAAGTTGGTGTTCGTTACCCCCTCACATCAGTTTCCATTAGGAATGATTATGTCTGTTAATAAGCGCTTGAAGCTGCTGCAATGGGCGACTGAGCAGCAGGCTCTTATTATAGAAGATGACTATGACAGTGAATTTCGCTATCAGGGCTGCTTAATTCCCGCGCTTCAGGGATTGGATAAAACAGATAGCGTTGTGTATATGGGTACCTTCTCCAAAGCATTGCTGTATGGCATTAGTATGAGCTATATGGTGCTTCCCGAGCGATTTGTGCCTATATTTCGGGAGCGAGTCTGCGAGCTAGAGCCTACCGTTTCTACGATTCATACGCATACGCTGGAACGATTTATGGCGGAAGGTCACTGGGAGAAACATTTACGCAAAATGAAAAAAGTGTATCAGAAGAAACATGCGCTGCTCGTTGAATGCATTTATCGTTACTTCGGAAAGAAAGCATCTGTTATCGGTCACCGATCGGGTCTTCATGTGGTGTTAGAAGTACACAGCGATTATACGGAAGAAGAGCTTATTAAGCTTGCGGCCAATCAAGGCGTGCGTGTATACGGAACCTCTCGCTTCTGGATGAACTCAGAACACTGTACAGCAACTAGATTGCTGATTGGATTCGGGGGACTGACCGAACAAGAGATTGAAGAAGGGGTTCGTTTGTTATACGAAGGATGGTTTAAAACCTAACTTTATTGTAAATCTCGCAAAATTTATCTCATTTTAAGGCGATTATAGGTATAATCATACGTGAGCTTTATTTAAGGACATACATGTACGCAACAGATTGACCCTATTACAGGCAGTTAGGAGGGGCTATTTTTTTGCAAAAGTTAAAAATGACGATACGTCAGAAAATTTTGCTGGGCTATGTGTTAGTTTTAATATTTTTAATCATTTCTATAGTAGGCGTGAATGTACAAGTTAGTTCGATCAAAAATGAAACGGATAACATCGTTAACAACGATATGAAAGTTCATTTGTTGAGCCATAAAGTAGAGAAGCATATGCTTGACCTTGAGACGGGCTTAAGAGGATATTTACTGTCTAATGATGGTGCTTATTTGGAGCCTTATACGTTCGCGTTGAGTCAATGGGAGAAAGATTGGGAGCAGCTCTATAATCTTGTAGCTTCTGATCCACAGCAGGTAGAACGCCTCTATTCGATTCATTCGATGTTTAAGAGTTGGATTGGGGACTTCGGTGAACCGTTACTCACCTTGCCTGCAAATGAACGACAGAGTGCGTTCAATAATTTGCTGCAGGAAAATATGACAGGCAAGCGCTATGTAGACCAACTGCGTCAACACTTTGTCGATTTTCAGACGGAGGAGCAGCGAATTACGCAAGAGCGGGTTAATGAATTAGAGAGGCAAAGCAACCTATTGGAATGGGGCATGTATGCTCTATTCATTGTTCTTACGGTGTTGTCTCTAGGTATAGGAGTTATCATTTCGCGCTCTATTGTAACGATGCTCAAAGAAGTAACCTCGACAATCAACTATATTTCTTCCAAAAAGGGAGACTACACAGATCGACTTAAAGCAGAAACCAATGATGAGATTGGAGAATTGGCAACAGCCACGAACCAACTGATTGATACACATGCGGAGCAGAACTGGATTCAGTCTAGTTTGAACGAAGTGATGGAGATGCATCAAGAAGTAGAGGATATGCAAACGCTGGCCAAAACGTTCATTACAAAAATGTCCGAACTAACCGGTGCTTCTTATGGCGTGATGTATACGCGAACCGGAAGACGTGCGCAATCACGTTATGTTAAGGCATCGTGCTATGCAGGAGCTCAATCGGATGTTGGTATAGCGTCCTTCTCTATAGGAGAAGGGCTAGCGGGGCAAGCGGTTGCGGACCATCGAACAATGGTTATCCATGATATTCCTGATGATTACATCAAAGTGTCATCTGCGCTTGGACAGGGCAAGCCGCGAAGTATTTTAATCGCACCGATCGAATATGAGCGTGAAGTCATTGCTGTGCTTGAGCTGGCTACGGTGGATGTATTCCAAGCGAAGCAGTTGAAGCTGGTGGAAAGCATTATCTCTTCCTTCGGCGGAACGATTAATAGCGTCGAGAGCCGGATGGAAATCGAACGCTTACTGCAAGAAGCACAAGCTATGGCGGAGGAGCTGCAATCTCAGTCTGAAGAGCTGCAAATGCAGCAGGAAGAGCTGCGCATGACGAATGAGCAGCTTGAGGAACAGAATCGTAATGCTGTGCAGAAGTCAAATGAATTGGATCAGATTCGAATCGAGCTAGAGCAGTATGCGATGCAGTTGGAGAAAAGTTCGCAGTATAAATCGGAGTTTTTAGCGAATATGTCTCACGAACTGCGCACTCCGTTAAACAGTATGCTTATTTTGTCGCAGATGCTTCATGAGAATGAGGAAGGACACTTATCTACAGAAGAGCAGGAGTATGCCCGTGTTATTCATACGGCGGGTACCGACTTGTTGAATCTGATTAATGATATTCTCGATTTATCGAAGGTTGAGGCGGGTAAGCTTGATATCTTCATCGAAGCCATGTGTCCATTAGAGCTTGGCGATAATATGCGAGCTCAATTTGCAGCCATGGCAGAGCAGAAAAACCTTGCCTTCCATGTGAATCTAGACCAAGCTTCTTTACCTAAAGTGGTACATTCGGACGAACAGCGCCTGACGCAGATCGTACGCAATTTGCTCTCTAATGCGTTCAAATTTACATCGCAGGGTTCTGTCGAGCTTCATTTGCGAGGATTGAATGATGAAGAGTGTAAAAAAGTAATGCGCTCAGGATTGCGGGCTGACTTATCATCATGGATCGCCATTGAAGTTACGGATACAGGCATAGGCATTGAAGCAGATAAGCAAGCTATGATATTCGATGCGTTCCGTCAGGCTGATGGCAACACGAATCGTAAATATGGTGGAACAGGCCTAGGTCTATCTATATGCCGCGAGCTATGCCGTTTATTAAATGGTTTAATCGAGGTAAGCAGCGTTCATGGGGAAGGAAGCAAGTTCACCGTATACATTCCATCTTTGACGGATGTTGAATCAGGAATGGCCATACAACAAGAGCTAAACTATCATCAAGCTGCTGCTGCGATAGAGACGCCACTTCGTCTGGACCATTATTCAAAGGATGCAGATGCAGAGATAGCTTCTCATTACAACCAGAGCGGGAACAGTGAGCATACGGGAAGAGCCTACTTGTTCCAAGGTAAACGTGTGTTAGTGGTCGATGATGATGTGCGGAATGTATTTGCACTGATGAACCGACTGGAAAAAGAAGGCGTTGAGGTAATTACGGCTCACGACGGTCAGGAAGCGCTGGATGAACTCCATCGGAATGAGCAGGTGGACTTAATCCTTATGGACATTATGATGCCTGTGATGGATGGGTACGAGGCGATGTCCCGTATTCGAGAGATGACTGGCTATGATGATGTGCCTATCATTGCTTTAACAGCCAAGGCCATGAAGCAGGATCGAGAGAAGTGTCTGGATGCTGGCGCTTCTGATTATATTAGCAAGCCACTGAATATGGAGCAGTTATTCTCGCTTATGCAGGTGTGGCTGACGAACTAAATAAACGCAAATAACCTCCAATCTAGGATGACCATCTTGAGATTTGGAGGTTATTTTTTTGCTTTTCTTTGGATTTGACATTGGAATTGCTATAGCCATATAATTAGGTAACCTAATAGATAGGGAACCTAATTAATTAGTTGGCTATTTAATAATTACGAATTGACTTCAAGAAAGCAGTGAATAGAGAACTGGGGTGGCAATGATGTCTGACAGAGGAACTGAGTCGAGAAGAGATGAAGTATCACAGAAGCTAATGAGGTCCTTTCGGCAATTTCAACGTGCGGAATGGCAGCAGCAAGATGGGCAGAAGCGGAGTGACATGACGGTGCTATTTTGTATCCAAAAAACGCAGCTTGAAGGAGAGCAGGCGATGCGGGTATCCGATATAAGCCAACTGCTTCAAGTTACATCTCCAACGATTACTCAAATTATTAATCGATTAGAAGAGCGTGGTTGGGTTGAACGATATATGGACCCAGAGGATCGCAGGGTAGTTCGAGTGAAGCTGACTTTGGAAGGGGAACAGATTGCAGCACAAGCAAAGAAGAGATTTATGGAGTCGTTTAACGGGCTTCTTGATCATCTTGGTCTTGAAGATAGTGAGCGCCTTGCGGAGCTGTTAATGAAGGTGTTTGACTACTACCAGCAAGAAAGTGCTGAACGCAAGAATTGTATGGATAAACAAGACAAACAGTAAGTGTAGTGAACTGGATTTTGGAGTAGGAGATGGATCATTATGATGAAGCTGATTCGCTTTTTGAAGGCTTATCGTCTTCCGACAGCAATCGTACTCGCCCTCGTCTTTATTCAAACGTTATCAGAGTTGTATTTGCCGACGTTGATGGCGGATATTGTGGATACAGGGATTGTAACGGGTGATGTTAATTATATTTGGAAAATGGGCGGTTGGATGCTTCTGATTGCAGGGGGCGGCATGCTGTGTGCAATCGGAGCAAGTTACTGGTCATCCAAAGTGGCAGTTGGGTTTGGTAAAGACTTACGTGCTCAAGTATTTCGCCATGTAGAGAACTTCTCCTTGCAGGAGTTCGACAAGGTGGGGACATCCTCTTTGATTACGCGTACAACCAACGATATTAACCAAGTACAGCAAGTGTTGGTGATGATACTACGCGTCATGGTGATGGCGCCTATTATGTGTATCGGTGGTCTTATTATGGCGGTATCCAAAGATGGCCCGCTCACGATGGTGTTGGCTGTTGGATTGCCCGTGTTGGCACTTGTTATCTTTTTCATTGCTCGTAAAGGTATTCCGCTCTTCAAAGCGATGCAGGTGAAGCTTGATAAGCTTAATCTTGTTGTCCGTGAAGGACTGACAGGTATTCGTGTTGTTCGTGCCTTCAATCGTGTTGAGCATGAGCAGAAGCGCTTTGAAGAGGCAAGCCGTGACTTAACAGATACAGGAATCAAAGTCAATCGTATTATGGCGTTGCTTATGCCTGTTATGATGCTGGTTATGAATGTAACGACCATTGCCATTATAGCATTCGGTAGCATTCGTATTGAGAGTGGCAGTATGCAGGTCGGTGATTTGATGGCCTTTATTCAGTATGCGATGCAAATTATGTTCTCACTTGTTATGCTTTCGCTTGTATTCGTATTGATCCCTCGTGCGTCTGCTTCTGCAGCTCGTATTAATGAGGTACTTGATATGAAGCCAGAATTGAAAGATGCAGATCAGCCAAAGAAGGCAAGTGATCCGCAGAAGGGATATTTGGAGTTTGATCAGGTAACATTCCGATACCCTGGTGCAGAAGAGGCTGCACTTAGCAATATTAGCTTTACAGCCCGTCCGGGTGAGATAACGGCGATCATTGGTGGTACAGGATCGGGTAAGTCCACCATGTTGAACTTAATTCCGCGATTTTATGACGTGAGTGAAGGCTCTATCCGATTGGGTGGCGTTGATGTTCGTGAATGGGAACAAGGAGAGTTGCGGAGAAAGATAGGTATCGTCCCGCAAAAAGCAGTTCTATTTTCAGGCACAGTTGCTGAAAACATTCGTTATGGTAAAGATGATGCTTCAAATGAAGAGATGCGACATGCTGCGGCAGTTGCTCAGGCTGCTGACTTCATTGAAGCAATGAATGATGGTTATGACACGATGGTGTCTCAGGGCGGAACGAACTTATCTGGTGGGCAAAAACAGCGCTTATCGATTGCGAGAGCATTAGTGCGTCGACCTGACGTGTATTTGTTCGATGATAGCTTCTCTGCCTTGGATTTCAAGACAGACGCCATGCTGCGTGCTACTTTGAAGCAAGAAACAAAAGAAGCCACACTCATTATTATTGCTCAGCGGGTTAGTACGGTTATGGATGCTGATCAAATTATCGTGTTGAACGATGGGGAAATAGCAAGTGTCGGTACGCATCAAGAGCTTCTTAAGTCGAGCGACGTGTATCAGGAGATTGTGGCATCCCAGCTAACAGAGGAGGAGATCGCATGAGTCAACAAAAAGAACGATCCCCTCAAGGACATCAAGATTCAAAAGGGCCTATGGGACCTGGTATGGCTATTCCTGGTGAGAAGGCAAAAGACTTTAAGGGTACATTGCGCCGTTTGCTTGGCTACCTAAAGCCGAGCAGAACTTCGCTCATTATTGTTTTCTTCATGGCTGTACTGGGAACCTTGTTCTCCATCGTTAGCCCGAAGATTATGGGTAAAGCCACTACGAAATTGTTCGAGGGGCTTATGAATATGATGAATGGGGTCCCTGGTGCAGGCATTGACTTTGATTACATTTGGAATATTTTATTGATTCTAGTTGTGTTGTATGTGTTTAGTGCTTTGTTTATGTATGTTCAGCAGTATGTGATGGCTGGTATTGCTCAGCGAGTCGTTTACGATCTACGCGAACAAGTGAACCGCAAGCTGGCTAAATTACCGTTATCCTATTATGACAGGCAGCAGCATGGTGAGATGCTTAGTCGTGTTACGAATGATGTAGATAATATCAGTACGACGTTGCAGCAAAGCTTGTCGCAATTGATTACATCGGTGATTACAATTGTCGGTATTATTATTATGATGCTGACGATTAGTCCGTTATTGACACTCATTACATTGGTGACATTGCCGCTTAGCGTTATCGCAACGAAGAACATTGCAGGTCGATCCCAGAAGCATTTTAAAAACCAGCAGGATTCTCTAGGTGAATTGAATGCACATGTTGAGGAAATGTACACAGGTCATCAAATTGTAAAAGCATTTGGCCGTGAAGAGAAGTCGCTTCAGAAATTTGATGAAGTGAACGACCGTCTATATGATGCAGGCTGGCGTGCACAATTTATGTCGGGTATGATTATGCCTTTAATGAGCTTCGTCAGTAATATCGGCTACGTTCTTGTCTGTGTCGTTGGTGGTGTGCTCGTAACGAACCGTTCGATTCAGATCGGTGATATTCAAGCCTTTATTCAATATACTCGCCAGTTCTCACAGCCTTTGGCTCAAGCAGCAAATATTGCGAACTTGATTCAATCCACCATTGCTTCGGCAGAGCGTGTATTCGAAGTGTTGGATGAAGAGGAGGAACGTCCTGATTCCGATAAAGTGAAGCAGTTGCAAGCGCCACGAGGTACTATCGTCTTCGACCATGTGCAATTTGGCTATAAGCCTGATGCACTATTGATGACGGATATGAATGTGCAGGTGCAACCAGGTCAGACGGTTGCGATAGTCGGTCCTACTGGTGCGGGCAAGACGACGCTGATCAATTTGCTTATGCGCTTCTATGAGCTTAATGGTGGACAGATTACGATTGATGGCGTACCTATCCATGAAATGAAGCGTGCGGAACTGCGCAGTTTGTTCGGTATGGTATTACAGGATACGTGGTTGTTCAATGGCACGATTCGTGACAATATAGCCTATGGACGTGAAGGGGCTTCGGAGGCAGATATTATTCGTGCAGCGAAGGCGGCGCATGCCGACCACTTCATTCGTACGCTGCCTGATGGCTATGACACGGTATTGAATGAAGAAGCTTCAAACATTTCCCAAGGTCAGAAGCAGCTCCTTACTATCGCGCGTGCGATTCTTGCTGATCCGACAATATTGATTCTGGACGAAGCGACGAGCAGCGTTGATACAAGGACAGAAGTTCATATTCAGAAGGCGATGAGCACGCTGATGGAAGGTAGAACAAGCTTCGTCATTGCTCACCGGTTGTCCACGATTCGTGATGCAGATCTCATCCTTGTCATGAATAAGGGCAGTGTGATTGAACAAGGTACGCATGAACAACTGTTGGAGCGAGATGGCTTCTATGCGAGCCTGTACAACAGTCAGTTTGCAGATGAAGGGCAAGCTGTATAACGTGATAGGTTAAATGAAATCCCTAGTTGCTTATCAGCGAACTAGGGATTTTTTTTGTGATTGGTATGACAATAGATGAAGGGATAAGATGCCATCATGAACCTCGCTTGATTGGGGAATTGTAACCTTATATACATTTAGGGGGCAATGAAAATGATGGTGCGAAAAAGATATTTGCGGTATTGCTTGTTTATGATGCTTCTCTTTGCTGTGATGACTACAGGCTGTTACTCCAACTCCAATACAAATGGGACATCGAATGCTAATCAGGCGAAGTCTGTTAAAAATAATACGATTAAAGAGTACAAGCTTGTGCCTAATGGAGCGCCTGAGCTAGCAGGTGGATCTGAAAATAAGAACCGCAATACGCATCCATTGACGCTAGAAGAGCTCCGCAAAAAATACCGTTCGAACTTTCATTTCTCAGGTTCATCAACGCCGCCTCGTGTCGCGTTAACGTTCGATGATGCTCCTGATCAATTGTTTACTCCGCGAGTGCTGGATGTACTGAAGGAATACAAAGTGAAGGCGACGTTTTTCGTTGTTGGCAACAGGGCGCAGAAACATCCTGATATTATCAATCGTATCGTAAAAGAAGGGCATATATTAGGAAACCATACGTATAACCATCCTAATTTGGCAAAGGTATCGAATACCATATTTCAACGAGAAGTATTGGATACCCAGCAAACGATCAAAAAATTAACAGGTAAAACGATGCGGTATCTGAGACCACCTTACGGAAATATTACCGAAGAACAGATCAAATGGCTCGTAAGCAAAAACATATCCATCGTGAATTGGAATGTAGATTCATTGGATTGGAAAGGTTTAAATGCGGAACAGGTGCTGGCTAATGTAATGGGTGATGTAAAAGCAGGGGCTATTGTGCTTCAGCATTCTGCAGGAGGGGAAGGGGAGGACTTGAGCGGAACCGTTCAAGCTCTGCCGCAAATCATTAAGCAATTGGGAGAACAAGGAATAGAGCTAGTAACTGTACCTGAATTGCTGAACAAGCCTGCTTACAAAATAAACGGGCATGCTTCATAAAAATAAACAAAGGCGCCTCCCGTAGGCGCCTTTTCATCAAAATCAGCTTGTTGATTGATCACATTCTAGTAGCGAACAGTTTGGTTACATAATGGCAGCGATAATGGTTATGAGCGTGCTTCCCATATTGAAATATGACTGAAGGATTGGAATGAAAACAACCCCATATCCGTCAGCTTGAGTTCTGGAATAACAGGCAGGCACAGGAAAGATAAAGTCACGAATGGATGAAACTCAGTCGAAGCGCCGATTTGTTCTAACGCATGATGAAGCTGCTCCAATTGTTTCAATACTTCTTCATAGGGCAGAGTCGCCATTAAACCTGATATCGGTAACGGCAGCGTGGCAAGTACGACTTCATTTTTGACAACAGTTAGTCCGCCTTCTGATCGACGAAGTTCATCGATTGCGATGAGCATATCAGCATCATTCGTGCCTGCGACGACAAGATTATGCGAGTCATGAGCAACAGTGGATGCAATTGCCCCTGCACGGAAGCCAAAGCCTTTTACAATACCATGCCCAATATGTCCGGTATGGTGATGACGTTCCAGTACGGCTAGTTTTAACTGATCAGCTTGTACCGAAGGCTGGAATTTACCGTTCAATATGGTTACCTCTTCGACAAGATGATCGGTTATCAAACGATTTGGCTGAATACCAATGATCGAACAATGAGTGTGTTCAGGTAACGGAATGGCGAGCTGCTCAACTTGTACATCGCTTAATCGAACACTGTTCAATACAGTCGATGGTGGGGCGGTAATTGTCAATTTTGACCCTACATAGGCTCCGTTAGAAGCGACAAGCTGACCTGCTTTGAATACGTGACTGATTTCTACCGTGTCTAGCTGATTGAGAAATAGCAAATCGGCATCATACCCAGGAGCGACAGCTCCTTTTGTTTCAAGCCCGTAGCATTCCGCTGCATTTAAGGTCGCCATTTGAATGGCAGTCAAAGCTGGGATGCCGGATTCAATCGCGAGCTTTATATTCCAGTTGATGCTGCCTTCCTGTACAAGTTCATCCAAATGCTTGTCGTCTGTACAAAATAAACAGCGGCGTGCGTTGTGAGGAGTAACGACGGATGCAAGATTACGTACGTCTTTAGCAACAGAGCCTTCTCGCAGCAATATATACATGCCACGGCTAAGTCGTTCTCTTGCTTGCTCAGCAGATACACATTCATGATCTGTGCGAATGCCTGCTGCGCGATAAACATCAATCTGATCTCCAGTTAGTCCAGCGCCATGGCCATCCATATATTTGCCACTCGCATAAGCGTCTGTCAGCTTGCGTATCATATCTGGCGTACCGTTGTGTACAGAAGGGTAATCCATAACTTCCGCTAGTCCAAGCACTCGCGGGTGTTGGTAGAAGGGCTCTAATGCTTCTGCATGCAGCACGGCTCCAGCATGCTCATAGGGAGTAGAAGGTACGCAAGATGGAAGCATCACATATACATCTAGCGGCAAGCCTTCGGATGCATCTAACATAAATTGAATGCCAGCTGTGCCACTAACATTGGCAATCTCATGTGGGTCTGTAATCACAGAAGTTACGCCATGAGGCAGCACAACACGTGCGAATTCAGATGGAGTTACCATCGATGATTCAATGTGGACATGTGCATCGATAAAGCCAGGACAAATATAGCGTCCTTCCGCATCAATAATTTGTTTGCCTTCATACTCGCCAATACCGACAATGCGACCATTCGTGATTGCGATATCACCTTGTCTAATTTCGTGTTGAAATACGTCTACGATGCGTCCATTGCGAATGACGATATCTGCCTGTTCACGCTTGGAAGCAGCGGCAATCCATTGTTGCATAGCTATTTCTTTGTCTGTTTGTCCCGTTGTCACTTACAATTCCCCTCCAAATGAAAAAAACTCTAGCGTATCGAATCGAACACTTAGAGTTTGACTGGAGTAGAAGGAACTAGAGGCTGCATCTGCATCGGTTATTTATTCGATCTGTTCTCAAATGGGTAGATTATAACAAGACAAGCAGGAAAGAGCCGCAGTGTTCATATTGTTCATACAAAATACTGCCTTCCTAATCTGCTGTCTTATCTAAATTCCCGATTGATTCCAAAGCTTGTCCAGCTCGGAACAGCCTAATCCTTCCTCGTAGTCAAACTATTTAAGGTAGTTCGGTAGAAACAGCCGGACCTTATTTCCGACCCTATACGAGATAGTGGTATATAAAATTTCTCTTATTCTATAGGGCTGTGCCTCAGCAGTCAATAGCTTTAGCATAAAGTTAGTTTCGTATGTGCATCTGCTGTACGTCTTAAGATTGCAAATAGAAAATCCAAGCAGCATAAACCCTGACGTGGCTGTAGGTGTACACTGCATCTTCCTTGTAGTAAGATAAAAGTTACATTTCGGGGAAAATAAGAAGTACGTGTAAACAAGTCATGCAGAGAGCAAATTTAGTTGTGAATCATGCAATGCAGCAACTAATGATGAAGAAAGGTTGAACGAGTAATGCCAGATATGAAAGATCCATTGGCAACCATTTTAAAGTTACCGCCAACACGAAAACAGACGGTCATTGCAACGGTTGTTGGTTTGTTGATCATTGGTCTGTCGATGTCTGTTCTCCCCTATGCACAGAACCATTTTCTAGAAGTGAATGCTTTCTATCCTCTATTTATTGCGTGGGTATTAATTGGAGACTTTGTAACCTCCCATCTCTTTTACATACAATATCGGGCATCTGGTGAAAAGCCGCTGCTTATTCTTTCCGCGACCTTCTTATTTACTGCACTTATCGTTATTCCGCATGCAGCTGCATTTCCTGGTATACTCCCGTATCAGTGGGTAGGCAATTTGGAGCAGCTATCCCTTTGGTTATGGCTGGTATGGCATATTGGTTATCCTATTGGCATTATTAAATATTCGTTGCATTTGAAAAGTGAAAATAGTAGTCAGCCGCTAAAAATGGGCAGGGAGAAATGGCTGCGAGGGGGCATGCTGCTAGGAACAGGGGCTATCGTTGTTATTGTGACTTATTTGCTGTACTCCTATCGCGCGGCACTTCCTGCATTTTTGAATGGACATAATTATGAAAAGCTTGTCTACTCAGGGATAGGGCCTGCTGTTGCTGTCTTAAATGTAATCGCGTTTACGATGCTGTTGTTAAGAACGAAATTTAATAGTGTGCTGCATATATGGCTGACATTATCCGTCTTTACGTTCTGTTTGGACGTGATTCTAACCTTGTATGCTGGTGAGCGATATAGTGTTGGCTGGTATGTGGCTCGCTTTAATGCGCTGCTGTCTGCTACGGCGGCTCTGGCTGTGCTGTTTTTTGAGGTGAATCAACTTTACATTCGTTTGACTCGATCACAGGCTCAACTTAAACAGTCACAGACGCATCTCAATAACACGTTAAACAGTTTATCAGATTGTTTCGTGGCGCTGAGTAACGAATGGAAATATATGTTTGTCAATAAGAGTGCGGAACAATTTGAGGGAATTTCCTTTCAAGAAGTAAAGGGAAAGCATTTCTGGGTATTTAATACGCATTTGCTAGATACACAATGGTATGAGCATAGTATGCGAACCATGACAGAGAAGGTTAGAACCGAATTTCTTTGGTTCGATGAGCCTAAGCAGCGTTGGCTGGAGACGAGAATGTACCCGACAGAAGAGGGGGTCTCGATCTTTTACCGCGACGTTACGTTACGAATTGTGTCAGAGCAGCGGATGAAAGAAGCGAATGAGAAGCTGCAAATGGCCAACCGTCTATTAAAAGATTTCTCGTTCCGAGATGGCTTAACAGGTGTGTACAATCGAAGATATTTCGACCAAGTATTGCAGCAGGAATGGCAGTCTTCAGGAGAAGCAGGAACGCCGTTAACGCTTATGCTGTTCGATCTGGACTATTTTAAATTGTACAATGATACGTATGGTCACCAGCAAGGGGATGAGTGTCTAACGAGTGTTGCTCATGCAGTCCGAGATGCATTATCGGATTCCAATGCGATTGTAGCTCGCTATGGTGGTGAAGAATTCGCGATTATTTTACCGCATACCGATAAGATGCAGGCAGCCGTTATTGCTGAAGCTGTGCGCTTAACGGTAGAACATCTAGGCATCGTGCATGGTGTGCCGCCAGCATTCTCAGTCGTGACTTGCAGCTTGGGCAGCTTTACGATGCAAGTACAGTCCGATCAAGAAGGACAAGAAAGCTCGCTCATACAATTAGCGGATCAAGCGATGTACGAAGCCAAGCAAGCAGGACGCAATCAAGTTCGGATACATGGGTAGTAGGTGCGTGCTAGCTTGATTTGCTGGAATCACTAAGTCTACTTTAGCATCTGGGAACAGATTATGGAGCACATAGATGAGGCGAGGAATCCGCATGGTTTCTCTCGCCTCTTTTATTTTAAATAACAAGGATCTATACATGAACCCAACAATCTCATCCATCCTCTGCCTTATCTTCATTTCGATGAATCAGAAGAGGTACAGAAATGATTTCGAACTTTTTCAATGATTGGTGCCAGAGTTTCATAATTTCGTAAGTTGTACAGCATGCCTTCTACAAGAGGTAGACGCGGTTCATTAGCTGTCAGCTCCTCAATCAACACGTCCAATGTAATACGAAGATGGTCATCATTAGCCGTATGTGAAGCTTCCTTTGCAATCGTATGAAGTTCCTGTAGTAGTTGTTGCTTAGGATCGGCAGGTGCCGCTGCATACGATAAGCACATGCTATTGTTACTGTAAGATTCGAATATCGGTTTATCGCCAGAACGCTCAAAGCCTTCTAGTAAATGTTCGATACGCTGTACCATATAAGCAGCCGCTTCTCCAAGATCGCTCGGTTTATTATGAAGCAGCATCATTTCACAAAATACTTGCATCATACCTTGCATGAGCAGGGTGAGATCTGTTGCATATGACTGAACGCGTTCTTCTCCAAACATATGAATGAGATGGTTGCGGAAAAAAGTAAACATCTCATCCCGCATGGTGAACACGAATTCTGCAATTTCCTGATTGAATGGAATAGCATGCTCGCGTGCGTGCATAACGATGAATTCTTTATGCTTTTCAATCTCCTCAAGTTGAACTTGGAGTTGCCGGATGAACCGTTCCTTAGGGTCGGTTATATGTTGTCCCACTTCATGAACTTTGGTGTTGATGAGGTCGTAGTAATATCGGAATATCGCCAGCAGCAGATCTTCTTTGGAATCAAAGTATAAGTAGAAAGCACCCTTGGAAATGCCGCTTTCGGTGGCGATTTCTTGTATGGAAGTGGCTAATACACCTTTGCGAGCGAACAGCTTCATACCAGCTTCAATTAACCATTTTTCTTTTTCCTTCATTTGATACGCTCCTATTTATGTCGGGTACCTTTATTATGACGTGAATGTTCTGTTCGTCAATGTTCATTCTTAACGACATCCACCAGTTGACTCCGACTGTCCGGTCAGTTATATTTTATAGTATTATGACTAGTCAGTCAAAACTTATGTGTAGGATGTTTGTGTAACTCAATAAGTTACCCGTGTTTCTGTTACTGATATCATGCCTTGGCAGAGCAGGGAAGAGAGAGCTAAATAGAAGTGGAGGAAAGACGTTGAATAGTATTATTAATTTTTCTTTGAAAAACAAATTTGCGTTATGGTTGATCACGATTATTGTAGTCGTGTCTGGTCTGTACTCAGGAACGCAAATGAAGATGGAGACGCTGCCGGATATTACAACACCTGTCGTAACGGTAACGACCGTTTATCCAGGTGCTGCTCCGCAGGAAGTGGCCGATGAAGTCACCAAGCCAATCGAGCAGCGGATACAGAACTTGCCGGGAGTCGACAGTGTCGATTCGTCCTCGTTCCAGAATGCATCTGCGATAACGATTATGTATGATTTCGATACCGATATGGAGAAGGCTGAAGCAGAAGTGAAGAGCATTATGGCTGAGCTTAGCTTGCCAGAAGGCGTGCAGTCTCCGAAAGTATCTCGTATGAGCTTCAGTGCGTTCCCTGTTATTACGTTGAGTGCAGCGAATGACAAGCAGTCACTCGCAGAGCTGACGAAGCAAGTAGAAGAAGAAATCGTACCCAAGCTTGAGGGTGTAGATGGCGTTGCCAGCATCCAAGTTTCCGGTCAACAAGTCGATGAAGTACAGCTGACGTTCAAAGACGATCAGATGAAGAAATATGGCTTGCAAGAGGATACGGTTCGTGGACTGCTGCAAGCATCTAACTTGCGTTTCCCGTTAGGCTTGTACCAATTTGGGGAGACTGAGCAGTCTGTTGTAGTTGATGGCAAGTTGACGACGCTAGAAGAGCTGCGCAATCTTGAAATTCCGTACAATCCGGCTGCTATGGGTGGTGCAGGAACTGCTGGGCAACAACCAGCAACATCTGGAGCAGGAATGGGAGCATTGCCAGGTGCAGCGGGTCAATCTGCTGCTGGTGCAGGTGCTCAAGCACTTCCACCTAGTGCACAAGGTCAAGCAGCTGCAAACATGAAGCTGCCGACAGTTAAGCTTAGTGAAGTAGCTGACATTAAACTTACAGGTCAAGCAGAGTCTGTATCCCGTACGAACGGACAAGATGCTATCGGTATGCAGATTGTAAAAGCTGCTGACGCGAATACAGTTGAAGTTGTAAATGCAGTTAAGGCTGTCGTTGCAGACTTTGAAGCCAAGTATCCAGACTTAACGTTTATTTCTACATCTGATCAAGGAAAGCCGATTGAAGATTCCGTGCACACGATGCTGAGCAAAGCCTTGTTCGGTGCAGGTTTCGCTATGCTTATTATTTTGCTGTTCTTGCGAAACCTTCGTACAACGCTTATCTCGGTTGTATCGATTCCGTTGTCTTTGCTTATTGCGGTTCTTCTACTGCATCAGATGGATATCACGCTCAATATTATGACGCTTGGCGCGATGACGGTCGCAATTGGACGTGTTGTCGATGACTCTATCGTTGTCGTTGAAAATATTTACCGTCGCATGTCCTTGAAGCAAGAGAAGCTTAAAGGATTCGATCTTATTCGTGAAGCGACGAAAGAAATGTTTATGCCGATTATGTCCTCCACGATCGTAACGATTGCGGTATTCCTGCCGCTTGGTCTCGTTTCGGGAATGGTCGGCGAGATGTTCTTGCCATTCGGCTTGACGATCGTATTTGCATTGCTTGCATCCTTAGTCGTTGCTATTACGATCGTGCCAATGATGGCGCATCAAATGTTTAAGAACGGAATTAATGACAAGCATCAGCATCATGAAGATAATCCAGGCCGCCTTGCTTTGGCTTATAAGCGTACACTGCAATGGTCTTTGAATCACAAAGTAGTTACATCGCTAATTGCGGTGGCATTGTTGGTCGGCAGCTTAATGCTTACACCATTCGTTGGCGTCAGCTTCCTGCCTGCTGAAGAACAGAAGATGATTATTGCAACGTTCAATCCAGAAGCAGGTCAAACGCTGGAAGATGTGAAAAAGACATCAACAATGGCAGAAGAGTATTTCCAAGCTAGTGAATACGTAGATGTTGTGCAGTATTCAGTAGGTAGCGAGAATCCAATGAGCCCAGGGGCTAGCAATCAGGCGTTGTTCTTCATCAGCTATAATCCAGATACGCCTAATTTCACAGCATTGAAAGAGCAGGTTATCACTGATTTGCAAGCGAAGACGCCAAAAGGCGAGTGGGGGCAAATGGACTTTGCTACAGGTGGATTCAGCGGCAATGATATGAAGATGTACGTATTCGGCGACAGCATGGAGAAAATGAAGCCAGTTGTTACTGAGCTTGAAGAGCGTATGTCTAAAGTTGAAGGCTTGAAAGATGTTGAATCCAGCTTGTCTGATGCATACGATGAGTATACATTGACGATCGATCATAAGAAGCTAAGTCAATATGGCTTAACATCTGCTCAAGTCGGTATGGAGCTTAGCCAGCAGCGAGAGCGTCCAGTGTTGACGACGGTTGAGAAAGATGGCGAAGAACTGAATGTTTACTTGCAAGTGAAAGAAAAGAAAGCCAACTCTATCGATGATTTGTTGAATCGAGAGCTTACAACTCCACTAGGCACGAAAGTGAAAGTGAAGGATGTTGTTGAGTTGAACGAAGGTTCCACATCTGATACGATTACGCGTAAAAATGGTCGCCTCGTCCTAGATGTGAGCGGTAAGATTACAGGTACAAATGTAGCAGAAGTCTCTGCTGCTGTACAAAAAGAAGTCGATGCAATGAAACTTCCTGTAGGCGTTGAAATTTCTACTGGTGGGGTAACGGCTGATATCGAAGAGTCGTTCAAACAGCTTGGTATCGCGATGCTTGCAGCAATCGCAATCGTATACTTGGTACTTGTCATTACATTTGGCGGCGGTCTAGCACCGTTTGCAATCTTGTTCTCCTTGCCATTCACAATTATTGGTGCCATTGTAGCGCTGTTTATTGCAGGAGAGACGATCAGCGTATCGGCACTTATCGGTATGTTGATGCTTATCGGTATCGTTGTCACAAATGCAATCGTATTAATCGACCGCGTTATCCAGAAGGAAGAAGAAGGGTACTCTGTTCGCGAAGCGTTGCTTGAAGCAGCAGTGACACGCCTTCGTCCGATCTTGATGACGGCTATCGCGACGATTGGTGCACTAATTCCGCTAGCGATCGGTATGGAAGGCAGCGGCGTTATTTCCCGCGGTCTTGGCGTAACGGTTATCGGCGGATTGACGAGCTCTACCCTGCTTACGTTGCTAGTCGTGCCAATCGTGTATGAGGTAGTTAGCAAAATTAGCCGTAAAGGTACGAAGAAGAAGGCTAAGGCTGCTTAAGTTGTAAGGCTCTAGCTGTCTATATAAGATGAGAAGCGAGTTTTGTTGTGCTAGCAGTGCTAGCAACTCATAGGGATAGCATATTGATGTGGCAATAAGAAAAAGGGTTGTTTAAACGGGTACCCATACTCTGGACACTTTTAAAAAAGTGTTTAGTGTATGGGTACCTTTTTGTATTGAATTGCTAAGGGAAATATGGAGCTGCGATGATTTAATGTTGGAAGGGGGCTCTTTGGGATAGAGTCTGTGTCATGCTGGAGTTCGGAGTTCTATTTAAATGTCTCTTTATAAAGCTTGCTATAGTCTTCATCCCAAAACTTATTCATATACGGCAGAATCTTACCATCACTATCTAAAATGGCATCTTTATGCTGTTCGATTAAATCTACATATTTGACTAAGATGCTGCCACTTCTCGTTTCTCCGTACTTTTCAATTAGTTTCGCATATGTCTTTTTCATTTTAGGATGCAGCTTCCCTGTCTTTTTCTCGGTGACATCATCCCAATTTCGATTGAAAAATTGCCACAGGTAGCCATGGTGTAAATCCTTTAACTCCTTCAGGTGACGGCTTTTAGGTGTCTTCTGTATATATTGGTCAATGACATGAGCACGTTTCATTAGTGTTTCGTAGAGAGGTTTTTTGTTATCGTCATAAATATAATAAAGCTCTTTGTTACTGAGTGCCGTATATTGAAGGTAGAAGGCTGTATCCTTATTGAATGCAGAGCGATAGGCGTTTTGGATCGCTCCATAGTCAACGTGGTAGAAGTAGAGGGCACCGTCGTAATTTAGCTTTAGCTTGCCTTTTTGTTGAAGGAGCAGCCATTTCTTGAACGACTTATCTTTAATTTTATCGAACTCATTTAGATTGCGGCCTAGCTTCTTAAGTTGGGCGTGTAGTTTAGGATTTGCAATGATTTCATTTAGCTGGCCAATGACTTGTTCGACGTGATTTTTATAGTATTTTTCTAAAATGAGAAGCATTTCTGTGGCTTGCTCCGGCTTTACTTTGTGAATATGTTTATCCATGTACGCAATTAGTTCATATGCGGATTTAGCTTTGCTGGCTAGTTTTTTCATGTTTGCGATGACATTTTGATGTTTGGATGATTTGGTGGGTGTCGGTTTGTTGTTGGTCGCTTGAGTGGTTAATACGACAGAGTCAGTCTTCGCTTCTGATGATTGTGATTGCAGAGTGGTGTTGGAAGCAAAAGCGGGTGTACTGTTTAGTAAGCTTCCTGTTGATAGCAAAGCGGCTGAGCTTAAAACGAGCGTTACTTTCATGAGCTTATTTTTCATGCGATTCACTTGCCTTTCCTATAGATTATGAAGTTGCGTGTATAGAATAGATCAGAATAGGATTGAGAATGTTACGAAATTCTTAGCGAAATCGATTTAAATGGATACAATTGGATTTCAATTTGGTAACAGAAAGTTTAGGGTTTACATGACGCACAAAAATTGGTGACACACAAGCTGTCACTAATAGGTTGTTATACTAAGGGTAATTGGGATCGGAGGTACAGTCATGAAGCGAAGTGATCGCTTGACCGCTATCGTGATGGCTTTGCAGCAGCAAGCAGAAACAGCCCAATCGCTTGCTGGCAAATTCGAGGTGTCCAAACGGACGATTTTGCGTGACATGCAGACGCTTAGTGAAATGGGAATACCGTTATATGGCGAGAGTGGTCCGCACGGCGGTTATCGACTCATGGAAGGATACAACTTGCCCCCGCTTGCGTTGAGTGAAGAAGAGGCCCTGTTGACGCTAGTTGCACTGCAAGGGATGACTCGACTAGCAGACTCGCCTTTCAATGCGGAACGCTGGACGGTTATAGATAAGATCAAGCATGCACTGGCACCCTCCTATCGTTCGCAGCTGCATACGAAGCTGAATAAGATGGAACTGTTTATGCCTAAGCGGAGTTACCGGACACCTCATTTGACCCAACTGTTGGAATCCGCTGTAAAAGGGCATGCCATAGAGACATTTTATCGTTCGATGCGTCACGAACGGTGGCTGAAGCTATTACCGCAGCGGGTATATACTGCTAATGGCTTTTGGTACTGTGAAGCGTACTCTTTCACACATGGTGAATCACGTTCGTTTCGAGTCGATCGCGTTACGGAACTGCGATTGTTGGGCGATCAAGCAGTGGCTGATGAGGCTGATGGTATGGATGCTCACCAAAGAGGTTCCTATCAAGTATCACGAGGCCAAGAATTATCGGCATATGTGGAACGAGACGTATTCCAACCACTCACGGAACGCGTACGAATCGTGGCTCGACTTACATACCGTGGTGTTCGGCTGGTCGAACAAGACGAGCATTTGGGTGAGAAGGTTCATCTATGTGGTGATGATGAGTGGGAACTGGATGCCGAGCTTCCAAGGTCAGAGTGGCAATGGGCCGTGGAATGGTTTTATCGAATTGGCATGGATGCTGAAGTGTTGGAACCTCTTGAACTGCGAGAAGAGATTGCGAAGTTGGCCGCTCAAGTGTATGCCCGTTATGAAGGGAAGTCTAATTGACGATACAGGATAATAGGGGCGCGTATTGTTCCCAGCAATATTGGGCGAATGATTGGAATGCCCTTGTTAAATGAGTTGCAAATTCACATTTACATGTACATGTGTATCGATTCATTTCTATAGGAGGCCGTAAGTATGAAGCACGAACCTATTTGTACGTATGATGAAGCGGTTGAAGTGATACGCGAGGTTGGTATTTTGCCACTCGCGAAGCTAATACCGAATCATCCTTCTCTGGATGTGATTACACCTAGTGAACAGTGGCATACGGATGATGACAATGATCCGTGGCGTTGGAGAGTTCGCTTTCCTAGTGATGGGAGTGCTGCGTATGGCAAGTTTCTGAAGAAAAAGTCAGTACTTGTGTCCGCTGATCTTGTATCTGCACTTAGGGCACTTATTGGAAGTGAGCAATCTGTGGAGGAACGTTACGAAGGTGGTCAATTATCTCGCGAGGCGAAAGAGCTGTATGCCATCATTGCAGCCAATCCTGGTATCGAGACACGCTCGCTTCGGGCTGAAGCGGGAATGAAGGCGCAAGATAAGAAGAAAGATTTTGATCGGGGTCTATTGGAGCTTCAGAGCACGATGGATATTGTCATTTCAGGAGTAACAGAAGGTCGGGATGAGACAGGTGAGCGAAAAGGCGGTTGGCGCAATACGTCCTTTGAGACGCTGGGGGATTGGATGCGCGGTATCGGCTTGGCAGAGGAACAACTGACTCGGGACGAAGCACAGGCTAAGCTGGAAGAACGGTTGTTTTCGGTATGCACGCCTGAAGCGGTTAAGGCATTCCGTAAAGCTTTGGGATTATAGTTGGTTTAAATGAAATATGGGAGGGAATAAGGAGATGACAGGACAGAAGAGTGTAAATGTGTTAGGACAAGCAAAGCCATTTATATACCGACAGGCGAGGCTTCTCGACAGGAGGAGATACGAATTTCATTTTGAACAGGGCAGTCCAGAACAGGTCATTGCAGCCTTACGGGCGTATCAAAACGAGGATGGTGGCTTCGGGCAGGCGCTGGAGCCGGATATTCGTTGTCCGCATAGTCAGCCTGTTCCTGTAGAAATAGCGCTTAGACTGATGGATGAGATCGGGTATGTGGATACTTGGATTATGGATGGGATTGGTCGTTATTTGCGCGGCATCGTGCGTCCTGAGGGAGGATTTCCGTTAGCGACACTAGCGGTGAATGATTATCCTCACGCTCCATGGTGGCATAGGGAGGAAGATCATTCCCCGTCCTTGAACCCGACGGGCAACATCATCGGCTTGTTGTACAAATTGGCGGGGCATCATTCTTTTCAGGAAGAGGAATGGTTCCAAACTTCTGTTGCATACATGTGGCGTCAGTTGGATGATCTGAATCCGTATGATTATCATGATATTGTACAGGCTGCAACTTTTTTGGAGCATGCTCCTGATTCTGAGCAAGTACAAGAGTATCGTGTGTGGTTGGACGAACTCATTAGACGGCCGGGCATTATCGAGCTTGATCCGCATGCGGAAGGTTACGTGCACAAAGTGCTCGACTGGGCTCCTGCACCCGATCATCCAGCAGCCAAGCTGGTAACAGCGGAAGAGATAAGCCGTCACTTGGATTATTTACTGACCGAGCAGCAGGCGGACGGAGGGTGGCCGATTCGCTGGGAAGCGGTTAGTCCAGCCTGCGAGTTGGAATGGCGCGGTAGTATGACAATAGATAGGCTGCTTACTTTACGAGCTTATGGGAGACTGGGAAATAGCTAGTTCAGCCTCTGAGTAACGTAATGAGCATATAGCTGGCAATACCCCATATCGTAATAGCAGAAATGCGATTAAATACAGCAATCAGCTTACCTGAGGTGTCGGCGGTGCGCAGGATTCGTCCAGCGGCCGCCAAGCCGAGGAACCATAACCATGAGATGCCGATTGCGGCTAACGTAAATGCCCACTTTCGTTCATCCTCGTACTGTAACGAGCTTGTTCCGATGACCCCGATCGTATCCAAAATGGCATGCGGATTAAATATAGAAACAGAAGCTGCGAACAACATTTGTTTGCGGCCTGTTAGTGCTGTTTTCCCCCGATTCTCAACTGTGGTTTGAGTTCCAGCAGATTTCCATAGACTGTACCCAATACAGAGCATGAATACAAATCCCACCCCGTACAATATCTGCTTTAACCAGTCCCATTGAAAAATAATAAGCGATACCCCTTGTACAGCAAGCAGGATAAGCAGCGTATCGCAAAATGCAGCGGTTAGCACAGCAGGCAATGCCCGCTTAAATTGTGGTTGTATTGCTCCTTGGTTGAAAATAAATACATTTTGCACACCTAGCGGCAAAATAAGTCCGAAAGCAAGCAAAACACCATGAATGAATGCTTCTACCATCTTGTTTCCTCCTGAGGATTTATGTATAGCTTCGCGTTCGTTGATATATCTAATCATATCGAATGGTTGGGCAGATGTACCCAACCATTTGGTTGAACACGCAGCCAACCAAATTTATAATAAGCACAAATAGAAGAAGGAATATCATTCCAAATAAGATGGGGCCCCACTAGTAAGCTGTATTCTCTATGCAAGCTCGATAGGTACTAGTAGCTCGTACACTCTATGTGGAATGACCTTTGTAAAAAGGTGAGCGTGTCAAATGAACAACTTATCACAATGGCGGCCGAATATAAATGATTCGGTACCGCTTTACCAGCAGATCGAAGCGTACATTATCGGGAAAATAAAGAGAGGCGAATGGACGCAGGGTATGAAGGTTCCTTCGCAGCGGGTGTTAGCCAAGCAGTTCGATGTTAACCGAAGTACAATTGTCGCAGCGATGGACAGACTTGTATCTATAGGAGTGTTAGAAGGTAACAGCGGAGGAGGAACACGAGTAGCTGGTGTTGGAAAGGAAGAACTGTCTCTGCATGACAGCCAAGTTGAGCAAGCATCATCGTTGCCCCGCAGGCATTGGAATGATTATGTGGAAGATGGTACCCATTATCCGAACTTACCGCTTGTACAGACGATAAATAAGATGGAATTCGCCCCTCGCATGATTCGACTAGGAACGGGTGAGCTTTCACCGAGCCTGCTGCCAGAGCAGTCTATGAGGCATTTATTTTCTGAAATAGCATCTTCCGTGGATACAGTACCGCTCAGCTATGAAGAGCCGTTGGGCTCTTTGCAGCTGCGTCGTCAGCTATGTTTGAAGATGGAGCAGCGTGGCATTAACGCTTCACCTTCCAATGTGCTCGTTGTATCGGGGGCCTTGCAAGCCTTTCAGCTTATATCAGCAGGATTATTAGAGCGACAATCGACGATACTATTGGAGAAGCCTTCTTATTTATATTCCATCCATGCGTTTCAATCAGCAGGAATTCGTCTGGCGGGTGTCCCTATGGATGCCGAAGGATTGCAAATTTCTGCGTTGGCTCGCTTGAAGCAGTTGCATCAAGCTGTGCTGCTCTACACGAATCCGACCTATCACAATCCAACTGGAATCGTGATGAGTGAAGCGAGGCGAACGCGATTGCTACAGGTGTGCGGACAGATGGGATTGCCTATCTTAGAAGATGGTGCTTACGAAGAGTTATGGCTTGATCATCAACCGCCCGCTTCGTTAAAAGCGAGAGATACAAGTGGGCAAGTGCTTTATGTTGGCACGCTGTCCAAAACAGTCAGTCCTGGCTTGAGAATCGGTTGGATCGTAGGTTCAGAGCGAGTGATCGAACGGTTAGCAGATATTAAAATGCAGACGGATTATGGGTCCAGCTCCGTGTCGCAGCTTATGGCGTACCATTGGCTGCAATCTGGCTCTCATCAGCGTCATATGGAACAACTGCGTGAACATCTAAGTGTTCGAAGAGATGTTATGTTGGAGCTGCTGTCGCAGGAGTGGCAAGACATTGCAACTTGGCAACAGCCAACCGGTGGGTTCTACATATGGGTAACCATGAAAGGGGTATTTCCACTACACAAGCTGTTCGAGCAGGCGCTTTCGGCAGGCATATTACTGAATATCGGTACACTTTATGACCGTGGAGCGAGCAGACAATTACGCCTGTCGTATGCCTATGCTTCTATTGAGGAAATGAAATTTGCGATGAGGAAATTGGCACAGCTCATTCGCATACAGGGTTGCAATCCGTAACAGAGCGAGATGGGATAGAGGATAAATGTGACAGTCATTTATTTAATGTTCGTGTTTTGGTCGCATATGTCTATAAATAGGGCATTTAAGTCATTTGGAAATATTAAAAACCGAACAAATTCAGTTTTTTAATTGACATTAGATCGTATATAGGGTAGCATGCATAAAGTATTACAAGTGTTCTTATTGAAAGGGGCAGCAAAATCCGTATGTTGCAGAAATGGTTCAAACTTCAGGAAAACGGAACGAATGTCCGCACAGAAGTTACCGCAGGTATGACAACGTTTCTAACGATGGTTTATATCGTTGTCGTCAATCCAGCTATTCTATCATCCGCAGGGGTACCTTTTCAGCAGGTGTTCACAGCGACGGTTATTTCCGCGATTATCGGAACGTTGCTAATGGGCTTGCTTGCTAACCACCCAATTGCGATCGCGCCAGGCATGGGCATGAATGCTTACTTTGCTTCTGTCGTTGCTTCACAAGGTGTAACGTACCAAGTTGTATTTGGCGCAGTATTTTTGGCTGCTATATTATTCGTCATTTTGACGTTCACGAAGCTGCGTGAGATGTTGATCGCAGCGATTCCGCCAGCATTGAAGTTCGGTATTACGGCGGGAATAGGATTGTTTATCGCGTTTCTAGGCTTGAAATCTTCGGGTATCGTTGTTCCGAATGAAGCGACGATGGTCGGCTTCGGAGATCTGCATCAACCGGTTACGATTTTGACGTTGTTAGGTCTGCTTGTGACCTTGATCTTAATGGTACGCAACGTGAAGGGCGCATTGTTCGTCGGTATGGCTTTGACGGCGATTGTCGGCAGTTTTATGGGGCTGTTGAACTTTGATGCGGGCGTTGTATCTTTGCCGGCAGCACCTGTGTTGTTTGATCTTGATGTACAGGGTGTGTTCACACATGGTCTGTACACGGTTGTATTTGCTTTCTTGCTTGTAACGATTTTCGATACAACAGGTACGATGATCGGTGTTGCTGAACAAGCAGGTATTATGAAGGATGGCAAGCTGCCACGCACGAAGCAGGCGCTTATGGCAGATGCGTTCGCAACGACCGCGGGTTCAGTTATGGGTACAACTCCATGTACAGCATACATTGAATCCTCCGCAGGAGTAGCAGCGGGTGGACGTACAGGTTTGACTACGGTTGTGGTCGCGATTATGTTCGGAGTGTCCTTGTTCTTCGCTCCAGTTATTCAAGCGATTTCGGGGTTGCCAGCTATTACAGCACCGGCATTAATTATTGTTGGCTGCTTTATGATGGATGGCTTGGCGCGTATTAAGTGGAATCAGTTCGATGAAGCATTCCCGGCATTCGCAATTATTGTGAGCATGCCATTGACGTCCAGCATTGCTACAGGTATTGCTATCGGATTTATTACGTATCCGGTAATGAAGTTGTTTAACGGCAAAGGACGCGAAGTGCATCCGTTGCTATATATTTTCGGTGTTATTTTTGCGCTGCAAATGGTCTACTTCCCAGCGCACTAATCCAATCGATCGAGGTTGAAACGTGCTTTCCCAATAGGGAAGGCACTTTTTTTATGTTTTTGTTTCAAGCTGCTTCAATTCGTTTAAGAAGATTAGGCCGCTTTAATGCTATAAGTGTGCAAAAGTATTGCTGCACCTATTACAGGGCAGCTTTTTTTGCAGGTCGACTGTAAGAAGGAGTCTAACCAAGAAATAAAGAAAGTTCGAGAAGGTATTAACATTTGTCGAATAATGTCGATATATTACTATAAACCGACATACAAATAGGATGTTATAAGTAATATAGGGATTTTATGTTTAAAAATTTGGAGGGGTTATGATGCGAGGCTTTATTTCCAAAAGTATCGTGGTGAAGTCTGCGTTAAGTATTTTTATCCTTATTGTTACGCTTACTGGTATTCTTACTGGCTATAGTTATGTAGCGGAAAAAGGGATTTACTATAACGAGCTTACGGAATTACATAAGACATTAACGAAGCAAGTAGAAGTTGAATTAGAGGGAATCATTAGCGCAGAAGCTAAGATGAACAAGCTTACACCCGAACAATATTTGAAAGACGAGGGTATTGTGTGGATTAGCGAAAGCCTCAATAGTATGGTCCGAGACGGTTTCATTAGCAATAGCTACTTGCTGCTTCCAGAGGATGAGCACCAAGATGGCAAGACGTACAAGCGTCTGCTTCATGCCAATACTGAATTTATTAAAGACAGTGGTGTTCAACCAGGGCAACTATACATCCTTCCAGAGGAATGGATGCAAACGGAGGATGATCTGCTGCGCGAAGGATTGGCGATTAGCGATGTGTATCAGGATCTAGGCGGTCAATGGATTACGACGATGACGGCGCTTCGTAATGAGCAGCAAGAAGTGGTGGCCTTGTTTGCGGTCGATTTCAATTATGACACGATAGATGCCGAGCTAGACACTATTTTATGGAAGACAGCAGGCGTAGGTGTAGCTACGGGCTTGGGTATTATGGCGGTCATGATTTTGTTGATTCGCCGTACAGTAGCACCGCTTAAGAAGCTGACTGAAATTTCACAAGAAGCAGCACAGGGTGATCTCACAGTATCCATATCGAATACATCCAAAGATGAAATTGGTCAACTCGCACAATCCTTTAATCAAATGGTTCAGGCTTTACGGAAAATTACGGCTGACGTAAGAGAGACAACCGAACAAGTTACGGCATCTGCTGAGCAGTTGGCAATTATCTCTGATCAAAATGCTCAATCTGCTCAACATGTTGCGGCAGCGGTGGAGGAAGTGGCGTCAGGTTCGAATACACATTTGGCGACGGTTGAAGATAGTAAGGTCGCGATGGAAGAAGTATCAATCGGGATTCAACGAATTGCAGAATCAGCGCTAATCGTGTCGGAAATGAGCAGTGATGCTTCAGCGACAGTGGAGCAAGGCAGCGGCATGATTAAGCAGACGATTGAACAGATGAATCGTATTCAAGATGCCGCGCAGCAGTCGTCGGAGCAAGCGAATCAATTAGCTGGGCAATCGCAGCAAATTGAAGCTATTGTGTCGTCGATTCAGCAAATTGCAGGGCAGACGAACTTGCTTGCCTTGAATGCTTCTATTGAAGCTGCGCGAGCAGGTGATCACGGCAAGGGCTTTGCTGTTGTTGCACAAGAGGTACGGAAGCTTGCGGAACAAACAGGTCACGCTGCTGAACAAATTGGCGAACAACTCCAATCGATTATCATTCGAACTAAAAAGTTATCGGTGACCATGGAGCGCAGCGCGGAAGAAACACAAATGGGCACCAAAATTGCACGAGATGCAGGTAAGCAGTTCCAGAGCCTTCACGAAGCGGTACAACGTGTTGCAGAGCATATTGAAGAAGTATCAGCGGCTTCAGAAGAAATGTCGGCTGGTACCGAGCAAATATCTGCTTCGATGAATGGCTTGGCCGCGATTGCGAAAGACGCAGCCGATAACGCTCAAAGTATCGCAGCTTCTTCGGAAGAGCAGCTGGCAAGTGTGGAGGAAATGGCAAGTACAGCTGCTTGGCTGGGCAGTAAGATGAAAGATATGAATGCCGAAATGCAAAAATTCAAGCTCTAGACACACTTGATTTGTCTGAAGCAAATCTGCTATAATCACTCAAAATAAACACGACCATTCGCCAGTGAAGAGCATCCAACTCGGAGGCGTTTTCGTTAAGGGAGCTGACCTGTAGCGTACAGCATTCCCCTAAGTTAACCGGGCCCGCCCGTTATCGCGGAACCAAAGAGGATCGAACGGTAACAAGTTCGATCAAGTTGGGTGGCACCGCGAGCAGAGAGCTCCTCGTCCCATACGGATGAGGGCTCTTTTTGTCTTTTTACACAACAAGAGAAGGAGTGTGCGGTGGTATGTTGGATCTGCAATGGTTACGGATGAATGCGAATGAGGTGCAGCAAGTAGCTGAGCTGAAAGGAATAAATATTGATATTGCCCAGTTGCTGGGCTTGAATGTACAAAGGCGGGAATTACTGCAGCAGGTGGAGGTGCTGCGCCAGCAGCGCAACGAACAGTCGAAACAGATCGGTGTACTTGTTCAAGGTGGGGATTATACACAAGTCGAGCTGTTGAAGCAGCATGTGAGAGCGATGAATGATCGTTTATCGGCATTGGAGGAGCAGCTTGCCCAGGTGAGGCTTGTGTTAGATCAGGGGATGATGCTTGTCCCCAATATCGTATCCCCTGATACACCCCGAGGGAGCTCGGAGGCGGACAATGTGGAGATGAAGCGGGTAGGACAGCCAGCAGCTCCAACGTTCAAGCTGCGAGACCATATCGAACTTGGTGAACTGCACGATATGATTGACATTCCACGAGGGGTTAAGACAGCGGGCACTCGTCATTATTATTTAAAAGGGGCAGGTGTTCTGCTGCATCGTGCGGTCCAGCAGCTAGCACTTGATCTGCTTATGGAGCGCGGCTTTACACCGCTGGAAGTTCCGCTTATGGCACGAACAGCTGCAATGATGAACACAGGCTTCTTCCCCACAGGGCAAGACCAGTCGTATGCGATTGTAGACGAGGATCAGTGGTTAGTGGGTACGTCGGAGGTGCCACTTGTTGCTTACTACAGCAATGAAATGGTAGATGTGAGTACGCCAATTCGATTGGCAGCTGTGTCGACTTGTTTCCGCAGTGAAGTAGGCTCGGCAGGTAAGGATGTGCACGGTCTATATCGAGTGCACCAATTCGCCAAAGTGGAACAGGTTGTTATTTGTGAGGCCGATCAGGCGTTGGCAGAGCAGTTGCATCAGGAGATTACTGCGCATGCGGAGGCAATCTTGCAGCGGTTAGAGCTTCCTTATCGGATGATGGCAGTTTGCACGGGGGACATGTCGCAGAAGACGTACAAACAGTTTGATATTGAGACGTGGATGCCAAGTCGACAGGCATATGGAGAGACACATTCGTCGTCGAATTTGCTGGACTTCCAAGCGAGGCGGTCGGGTATTCGCTACCGAGATACGGAGGGACGGCTGCGATATGCCTATACGTTGAACAATACGGCGGTCGCTACGCCACGTATCTTGATTCCGCTGGTAGAGAATCATCAGGATGAGGATGGAGGCATACACATTCCACATGCTTTGCGCCCTTATATGAATGGGGTGGCTTACTTGGCACCACCACAATAGTTATGACGTTCACCAGTTCAATCACTAAGGTGCATATAACATGATGACTTGGACAAAATGGCAGTTATTTTCAGTCGAAACCATCATTTCACGTTAGATAAGGACAAAACTGCATTTATTTTCTCGATTAGGCACTCTAGAGGGGTAAAGAGACAGAAATAAATGCATTTTTGACGATAAACGCTCAAATAAGCCTATTTTTAGATTAAATAACTGCATAATTGTCCTAATATAAAAGGTGGATACTCATGCGTGTAATTGTGTCAGCTCAGCTAGCTTTGTCAGATTTGTCAGCGCTGTTAGCGAAAATTGACTCCATTTTTATCTGTATCTGTTTCCACCCAATATCATATGAGCAATATACACGGAAAGAGGCTGTCTCTTATAGGGCACAGTAATTTGAAAGGTAGTATACGCTAACCTTCTAAAAGTACCGTGCCTCATAGGAGCAGCCTCTCTAACCTATGAAACGTTTCTATGTTCATCTGCATTCGAACAAACAACTAGTCAAACATTAATGCTCAACCGCAGCTGTTTCTACCGCAGGGCCTTTGGAGGACTTCACATCATAGGTTGCGTGTGCAGAGCTGATTACATAGTCGGGCTTCGGTTTGCCACGGCTTTGACGATGTCCTTCGATATGAGCTTCGCTCGTCTCCCAGCCTTTCCATGCAGCTTCAGACTCCCAACGGATTAGAACGATAACTTCTTCGTCACCACGACGAACCCGCTTAACGAGAACGCTAAGATCGATAAATCCAGGAGAATGCTCGATAATGCCCGGTCCTGTAAAATGGTCTACAATTTGCTGGGAAAAGCCTTCTTTTACAACGATCGTCTTCGTCTCGATGAACATAAGTACACACTCCCCGGTTATAATGACAACATATACCTATTATATTGATAATAATTATCAATTACAAGAGTGATAGATAGCCGTATCTCAATCAGTATGAGTTATACCATCTACCACCTTAAAATGCCAATAAGAGGATACTATTTCCGCTAGGGTTGTTGAAAAGGTAGGAGTATACTGAGAAAGGCACAACTTGTATATGTAATTCTATACATCAATTTTTGAAAATGTATGAAATGATGAATGGACAACAACGCTGTACAAATAGGTACAGTGTCATTCGACATGCGTACAGGACATGCCAAACCAAATAACAACGTAGATTAACAGATGGAAAGGGAGCTTGGACATCAATGATTGACAATGAAGCAAGAAAGTTGCGATGGCATAACATCGCGCTCATGGCCTTCGTGTCCGTATGGGGATTCGGTAATGTCGTGAATAACTATGCGAACCAAGGCTTAAGTGTCATCACCTCGTGGATTCTCATTATCGCGTTATATTTTATACCTTATGCGCTAATGGTTGGACAGCTTGGTTCTACATTCAAGGATGGTAAAGGCGGCGTTAGCAGCTGGATTAAAGAAACGATGGGGGCTAACCTTGCTTATTTCGCAGCATGGACCTATTGGGTTGTACACATTCCTTATTTGGCTCAGAAGCCACAAGCAATTGTCATTGCGTTAGGTTGGGCTGCAACAGGAGAAGGAACACTAGTAAAAGAGTTCTCTCCAGTAGCTTTGCAGACGATTACCTTGCTTATCTTCTTGTTCTTCTTATGGATTGCTTCTCGGGGTATCTCTTCCTTGAAGCGTATCGGTACGATTGCAGGTATTTCGGTCTTTGTCATGTCTCTCTTGTACATTGCACTTGCTGTTACAGCACCTATGCTGACAGGGGTTCAAGTCGCGACCGCAGATATGTCAGTATCATCCTTTATTCCAGAGTTCAACTTTGCTTACTTCACGACATTGTCTATGCTCGTGTTTGCAGTAGGTGGAGCGGAGAAAATATCTCCTTATGTAAATAATACGCATAACCCAACGAAGGAATTTCCGCGCGGTATGCTCGTATTGGCGATTATGGTCGCGGTATGTGCGCTTCTCGGCTCATTTGCTATGGGTATGATGTTCGACTCGAATAATATCCCAGATGATCTGAAAATGAATGGTCAATACTATGCATTCCAAATTCTCGGGGAATACTATGGAATCGGCAATGTACTAATGATTATGTATGCATTGGCAAATACATTGGCACAAATCTCTGCTTTGGCATTTTCCATCGATGCACCACTTAAAGTGTTGCTTTCTGACTCGGATGACCGTTATGTACCCCGTTCGTTACTTAAGACGAATAAGCGTGGTACACCGGTGAATGGCTACATTATGACAGCGGTGCTAGTTGGTATACTTATTATGGTGCCAGCATTCGGTATCGGTAACATGAATACACTGTTCAACTGGCTGCTAGATTTGAATTCTATCGTGATGCCGCTTCGTTACTTGTTCGTCTTCTTGGCGTTCATGGCATTGATGAAGCTGTCTGATAGGTTTATTTCCGATTATAAGTTTGTGAAAAATAATAAAGTTGGCTTCGCCATTGGATTGTGGTGCTTCGTGTTTACGGCATTCGCGTGCTTAATGGGGATGTTCCCGAAAGTACCTATGTTTACGAGCGAGTGGTACTTCCAATTCGGCCTGAACGTCATAACGCCGTTTGCTTTGCTTGGTCTTGGTCTTATTTTGCCAATGCTAGCAAGACGCAATCGCTAGTATTAGCAAATATTTAGCGTAGTATCCTTCTAAAATAAAATGCTGCACAATACCCTGATTTTACTTGCTAGAAAAGTGATTAGGGGTGTGCCTATACGAATAAAGCCCTTGATCTCTCTTCTAAGAAGAGTTGATCAAGGGCTTGCTTATTTGTATGGTACAGAAGCTTCAAACGTAAACATTTTGGGACGTCATTGCTTCAGGTAACTCTTATCTTCCACTTGCTTTCTTCGAATGCTTCTACCTACTACTGTCTGTGTAGTTTGATTCGTTTGCTGCATGGGCAGCCATATATCGAATACCGTTTTTCCGACGACACTTTGCAGTTTGATTTCTCCATTATGCTTCTCTACAATATGCTTTGCGATCGTAAGACCTAATCCTGTACCACCATCACTCTTACGAGCGCGGTCACCTCGCGAAAAGGCATCAAATATAGTAGGCCGCAGCTCTTCTGGAATGCCTACGCCATTATCCTCGACGCGAATAAGTACCTCTTGGGGCATGACATCCAGCACTATAGACACGGTTGTACCCGAAGGATTGTAATGAATCGCATTCGAAAGCAGGTTCGATACCGCTCGATAGAGCAGTCTGCTATTTGCAGGGATGGAAACTACTTTGCTTGGGATGTGATAGTTAAACACAAATTCCTGCTCTTCAAATAGGGGATAGTATTCAGCTGCGATCTCTCTAATAAACTCAGATAAGTCCGTTTGCTCAAGCTCGCAAGGATAATCGGAACTTTCCAATTTCGAAAGCTCGAAGAAATCGTCGATCAATTCCGAGACGCGTTGTGATTTCTGCAGCATCGTCCTCAGCACTTGCTGCCGTTTTTCTTCTGTTTCAATAAGGCCCATTTGCAATGCTTGTGTATATCCTTGAATCGTCGTAATTGGTGTTCGCAAATCATGTGAAATACCAGTGAGCATCCGCTGTTTGCTCGCTTCCATTTCGTGCTTCATCTGCTCAGCTTGCTCCAATTTCTCTGCCATTGTATTAAAATGATCTTGAATCTGCTGCAGCTCATAATCACCTGAGTACTGGAGTCGCTTGTCGTACTGCCCATCTACAATGCTGTGGAGGCCTTCTAAGATGGACTTGAGGGGCCGAGTAACTCGCTTCGAGGCCAAGCGTCCATAAATAAACAGATTGATCATAAATAGAATGAGTAGAAGCACTAGTCCAATAACTAGGGAAATGTGAAAATCTTCGTTCATTTCCTCTGCCACTTTGTGAAGGAGGGGCTCCTGTATGGCATATTCGGAAGAAACAAACACGACTGCCAACAGCTGATCGTTCGTACCTGGAACAGGGGAAGATGATACATAATAGGGCTTCGTCTTACTATCATAAAATAGCTTTTGCCACTGTATAGAATCGTATTGCAGAGGGCCTGCTTTTTTTTCACCAATGATATGGATAACTTGCCGCTTTGAATCTATAATTTCTACCCAGCCACCGAGAGATTGAATAAAGGAAGCTTTGATATGAGTGTAATCACTTTTTACGATTGCCTCAGCGCGTATGTTAGGGAACAAAACTTCTTCGACGGGCCCGACTGCTCGGATAATGATGATGCCGAAGACAAGAACAGCGATACAAGTAATCGTAACCGAGAACCATATGTAATAGCTAAGTAGTCGTCTAAACAGCTTTGTGGCTTTCAGCTTTTTCGGTTTACGCATGCAGCTCATCTCGCTTTGCAAAGCGATAACCAAGCCCGCGTACCGTCTTTATATACAACGGATTTCTCGGTGTATCCTCGACTTTATCTCGCAACCGACTCATTTGGACCATAATCGTATTGTCATCAGCCATATAATGCTCGCCCCATACTTGTTCGAAAATTTGCTTCTTCGTAAACACTCGTCCTGGTGCGCTCATCAGCATATGAAGCAGTTTATATTCAATTGCGCTTAAATTAATAAGCTTGCCTCTTTTCAATAACGAACAGGAATCATGATCAAGGGTTAGTTCGCCGACACGTGTAGGCAGCATAGAAGGCAGCACTTCTTCTTCATTAAATGTATACGTTCTACGCAGTTGAGCTTGCACGCGGGCAAGCACGACAAGCGGGTTGAATGGCTTGGCTACGAAATCGTCAGCGCCTAGACCTAATCCAACAATTTTATCGCTGTCTTCACATTTAGCAGATAGAAGAATGACAGGGAGCTTGTTCGTCAAGCGCAGCTCTGTTAGCAGTTGGAGACCATCCATTCGCGGCATCATAATATCGACAATGGCCAGATCGATGGTATGTTCTTGCAGCCGTTGCAGTGCTTCTTGACCGTCATTTGCCGCGACAATTGTATAGGACTCCCGTTCTAAAAATAATTGCAGCATCTCGATAATTTCTGGCTCGTCATCGACGATTAAAATGGTGTGAGACATGTCATTCTCCTCCTTTCTCTCTTAGCGTACTGTAAATTTTCTTCATTCGGAACCCTTTTCCTCTTATGTAAGATTAATGTAAGAATTATGAAAGCTGACGGAAAGGAGAGGGAGGTATGATTAGTTATGTTATAAGGAACGGAGCATTGCTGAATGATCCAATGAAGGGGTGTGCAGGCATGGGGAAGGTTGACATGAGAACGTCACGTATTCATCCGATGGAAGCACTTTATGAGCGCCTTGCATCATTGTTTGGTAGGAGAGGCGTAACTTCTTATCTTGCGTATGAGTTGGGGGTATATTATTATGCGCTGCTTTCTTGGGGTAAACGTTCTTTTGAGCGGGATCATGCGAAGTCGTATACAGCACATAAGGAATCAGGCTGGCTGACGATGGTTTTGTTTATCATTAAGCTTCTTATCTTGGAGGGTATCCTTGTTCATTTCTTTGTTGCAAAATGGTCTTCTGTATTTGCATGGATTATGTCCATTTGCAATGTATATATGATGATATGGCTTATCTCCGATTATCGAGCAATGAAGCTCAACCCAATTGGCGTATCTGCGCAAGGGGTGTGGATTCGATTGGGCAATCAGCTGCGGACATCTCTTTTGTTTGAACAGATCGAGTCGGTGGAGGTCGTGAACAATGTGGAGCTGTCTGGAGAAGAAGAGAACAATTCCTTCATCCCGATTGGACTATCGACAAATGTTCACATTCGACTAAAAGAGGCGACGAGGGTTGGAATTATGCTAGGCGCTAATCGAACGGTGACAGATATATATTTGACACTGGATGAGCCACGGGCATTTGTTGAGGAATGCCGTACCCGTCTGGAGAGTACACAGTTGTGAATCTGGAATTGTTTCATAGTAAGGGAAAGAGTTTTTATGTTCAGAACACGTATTTGATATGAGGTTCGATACGATAACAAAAAGCCAAAAGCTAGGGGGCGACCCCCTGAAGCCTCAGGCTTTATGCCTTACAAGGTATGTTGTTCAAATGGAATAGGAAGTCTGTCGTCTAGCAGCTCGATCTGATTGAGAACTGCGTTCCATAACACGGTCCAAGATGAGCTGTTCAAAATAGGCGAAGCCGCTATCCTTTTCCCGCGGGCGTGGAAGTGTAATGGCTACATCCAGTGCAATGGCGCCCTCTTTCATAAGTACGACGCGGTCCGCAAGAGCTACTGCTTCACTGACGTCGTGAGTGACGAGGATGACAGAGAATCGCTGCTTCTGCCACAGCCTCTCAATGAGGTCCTGCATGTCAATGCGGGTCAATGCATCTAACGCGCCTAATGGTTCATCGAGCAGTAGTAGTCGTGGGTTACCAGCTAATGCCCTTGCGAGCGCGACTCTTTGGCGCTGTCCACCAGATAGTGTACTTGGCCATACATGGGCTTTGTCTTCTAGGCCCACCATGCGTAATGCTGCTGCTGCATCGTCTGGATTGCCGCCACGCACGCCGATTCGTACATTGTCGATGACTTTTTTCCACGGAAGCAGCCGAGCGTCTTGAAACAGCACTCTCGTATCGGGGTCGAGGCCTTGTATCATTTTTCCATCTAGCAGCAGCGTCCCATCCGTTGGTTCATCCAAGCCAGCTACTAAGCGCAGCAGCGTACTTTTGCCACAGCCGCTTTTTCCTACGATGGCGATAAATTCTCCTGGCTTGACCTGAAGGTTTAGTTCCTCTAGCACGGTTACATGATCGAACTGCTTCCACAACCCGGAAGCGGAGAGAGATGAACCGAATACACCAGTACTCATGAGGATGTCACTCCTTTCTTGCCGGTCTGCTGTCCTTTTCCGTAATTCGGATGCCACTGCAAGAACAGCCTTTCACACCATTTGGCGATGGAATCAGACAGCTTGCCAAGCAATGCATATAAAAGAATACTCAAGACAACGACATCCATCTGCATAAATTCACGAGCATTCATAGCCATATAGCCAATGCCTGAATCCGCCGATATCGTTTCTGCAACGATAAGGGTAATCCACATCGTACCCAGAGCGAAGCGAACCCCGACGAGAATGGAGGGCAGTGCACCAGGAAGAATAATATTGCGGAATAATGCCCAGCCGCGCAATCCATACACTTTGCCCATCTCAATCAAGCTCGGATCGACGCTGCGAATACCATGGAATGTATTCAGATAAATAGGAAATGCCACTCCCAGTGCAACGAGAAACAGCTTTGCTGCTTCATCAATGCCGAACCACAGAATGACGAGCGGAATGAGCGCGAGGTGGGGAATATTGCGTACCATCTGAATCGACGTATCTGTCAGCTTCTCAGCCAATGGAATCATTCCATTTAGCAGACCAAGGCTAAAGCCGATGCTCCCGCCAATCGCAAAACCAATGAGCGCGCGTCCTGTACTTGTTCCAATATAGTCAAACAGCATGCCGTTGCTGACTAGGGTAATTAATGCCTCTATGACAGCGATGGGTGTAGGTAGGATACGAGTAGATATCCACCCGAGCTGACCAAGAATTTGCCACAATATGAGCAAAGTAATAGGCATGATCCATGCGATCCACGAGCGGGTCTGCCATCTTCTAAGCATGCTGTCGAGCCGTATTCGTTGCATCGGAAGTCACCTCTTTCGTGGAACGCATAGCTGCATGACTTGGTGGTCGGTCATTGGCGATGATTTCACCGAGAGGACTATTTGAAAGGTGGGCTTCATCATGTTGGTGAGAGTGTCGAATCGGGAGCAGCGGGAAGAGCAATTCGGCAGTGCGATAAGCTTCTTCTAAATGCGGGTAACCGGATAAAATAAAGGTCTCGATACCAAGTTCGGCGTACTCCTTGATGCGAGTGGCAACCGTTGCAGGATCACCTACGAGTGCCGTTCCTGCACCACCTCTTACAAGCCCAATTCCAGCCCACAAGTTCGGGCTGATTTCTAACGACTCTCGGCTGCTGTGATGAAGCTGTGCCATCCTTCTCTGTCCTTCGGAGTCATAACGCTCGAATACTTTGCGTGCAGCAGCAATGGTAGAATCATCAACATATTGGATGAGCTGGTGCGCAGCGTCCCATGCTTCTTCGTTCGTCTCACGTACGATGACGTGCAGGCGAATGCCAAAGCGCAGCCTTCTTCCTTGCTGGTCAGCAAGTTGGCGTACATGATCGATTTTCTCTTTCACTTGCTGAGGAGGCTCACCCCAAGTTAAGTATACGTCTACATGCTCGGCCGCCACCTGCTGCCCCGCATATGATGAACCACCAAAGTATAGAGGCGGATAAGGAGTTTGAATCGTAGGATATAGGTTGCTCGCTCCGCGAACTTGCAAATACTTGCCTTGAAAAGTGACTTCTTCATGGAGCAATGTTTTTCGCCAAATATGAAGAAACTCATCCGTCAGTTCGTAACGAGCATCATGATCCAGGAATACGCCTTCACCAGCCAGTTCTACAGGATCACCGCCTGTCACGATGTTAATGAGCAGCCTGCCACCAGAAATACGGTCGAAAGTGGAAGCCATACGAGCAGCTAAAGTCGGAGACATTAGCCCCGGGCGGAGGGCAACGAGAAACTTCAGCTTATTGGTAGAGGATATCAAGGCAGATGCTGTTACCCAAGCATCCTCACAGGACTTACCAGTAGGCAGCAGCACACCGCTGTAGCCTAATCGATCTGCTGCTTGCGCAATTTGCTTCATATAAGGAAAGTCGACTGCGCGTGCGCCTTTTGTTGTACCTAAATATTTGCCGTCACCATGCGTCGGAATAAACCAGAACATTTCCATATGAAATCCCTCCATACCTTATTTATTTGCGGTTGGGCAGTGCCTCTTTAACCTGTATCGGTTGTGGAATCAAGCCAAGCTTCGCAAAGGTGTCAGCTACTTTTTGCTGCTCAGCTATGACCTTGTCGCTGATAGGAACGCTATTATATTCTCGTCTACTGGAAGCTAGTTCAAGAGAAGGGACATCGATGCCAAGCTGTGGGGATAGTATTTTTGCCAGCTCTTTATGGTTGGCATTGGCCCAGTCTCCAGCTTTGTTCAGTTCTTCGAATAGAGCGTCGATAATGGCAGGATTGTTTTCGGCAAAGCTGCGTGCAGCCAGATAAAATTCGTAGTTGTTAACGACGCCTTCACCGTCAGCAACGATTCTTACATCGAGGTTCTTTTGAGCAGATGCGAGGTATGGGTCCCAGATTGCCCATGCATCTACACTTCCGCGTTCGAATGCAGCTCTAGCATCAGCAGGCGGCAGAAATATGGGCTTTACATCGCTGTAGTGCAGTCCAGATTGCTCCAGTAGCTTTACGAGCAAATAATGAACATTAGAGCCTTTGTTCAACGCAACCTTTTTCCCTTTAAGGTCAGCGACCGATTGGATAGGAGAATCTTTAAGTACTAAGACGGCTTCACTATGAGGCCGTGATGCCTCATGAGCCAGATAAACAAGCGGAGCTCCAGCTGCTTGCGCAAAAATTGGTGGAGCTTCGCCAGTATGCCCGAGATCAATACTGCCGACATTAAGTGCTTCTAGCAGCTGCGGTCCACCGGGGAACTCAGTCCATTCTACTGCTACTCCGTCTTTTTCCAGCCTTTTCTCGAGCTCTCCACGTGCTTTTAGGAAATTGGGTACTCCGTATTTTTGATAGCCGATCCGAATGAGGTTAGCCTTACTGCCATCGTCTCCTTCGGTCGCGGCGTTCTGCTGCTGTACACCGCCACAAGCATTTAGCACCATCAACAATAAAGCTCCAACAGCAATTCGTTTGGATGCACGAATCGTTCTTAGCAGCATGTTCATCACGCCCCTTTTCTTCGTTATTACAGCAACGGCAACAGTCACTTCATTGCTCCGTTCTCACATATAGGTCACGTTAAGGAACGCAAAAAAGGAGATGCCTCCTTCTTCATTCCCATAAAGAAGTGATGGTCATCTCCGGTTGTCCGGTAGATTTATAATACCCATGTGATTACTTGGTATTTTAGTTGGCAGTTATCATAACATTGGAAAATATTCGTGTCAATGGTCTAGTGCGGGTATTGTCTATTCGTAAACTCAGTCTATAGACGGAGCAGATATACGTTAAAAGTTGGTTGTGAGAACGGAATGGAGTCTATATAATGATGAAAAGGTGACATCCACTTTTTGACAACTAAGATTGTATCTTAAGGAGGAGTATTTCATGATCCAATTTCCTAAGCCTGATGCAGAGCAATATTACAAATCATATGTCATTCGTAATTTTGATGTAAGTGCTGATGAGTCAAGACTCGTATTCACTTCGAATATGAATGGAAAGCTAGATGTTTATGCGATCGAACTTCATGACGAAATCTCTTATCCTTACCCGCTAACGTATCAAGGGCAATCCAGCAATTTTATTAAAATAGATCCCAAATGTCGTCATATTTTATCTGGTTTCGACCATGACGGAAATGAGAACTATCATCTCTATGCGCTGCGTCCCGAAGGTGGTGTCCCGTTCAAGCTAATAGAGGCAGAGCCGACGGACAAGTTTTTCTTTAGTGCTCTCTCCGAAGACGGGCAGCGTCTCTATTATGGGACTTCACAAAATAATCCGCAGTTTTTGAATACATATGTACTAGATTTGGCAACAAAAGAGCGGAAGTTGATCGTAGAAGGCAAAGATGCAATGACGTCTTTGCTTGCTGTAAGTCCAGATGAGCAGAACATCGTGTACGGGAAAGGTTATTCCAATACATATGGGTTGTCCTTCGTTCGAGGAGTAGATGGAGCGGAGGCGTGCTTAACGCCAAGTGCTGATGAAGAGCAGCTGACAAGCAACGCACGATTTATCGATGAGGATACGATTATTTTTACGACTGACTATAAGGCTGAATTTGCGTATGTAGCGAAATACACCATTTCTTCAGGGACATTTGAGGTTTTGTTCGATATTCCGCAAGCGAGTGTGTCCGAGCTCTACTGGCATAAACCATCTCGCTCTCTCTATGCGTTGGCCGAAAAGGGAGTAGAGGATGCGTTGTATGTATACGCATTAGATACAGGTAACTTGGAGGAGTTGGAACTTCCAACTACTGTAGTAGCACAATTGCATATAGCTCAATCAGGGGCTGTTTATATTTTGGCTCGTGGATCAGTAGATCCAGATAATATTTATCGCTATGATGCTGGAAAATGGACGATGCTGACCCGCAACGTTGTGCTTGGACTTGCGAGGGAAGATCTCGTCTCACCTGAAACGATACGCTATACGTCATTTGACGGCATGGAAATTGAGGCACTGTTGTTCCGCGCTAAAGATGAATTGGCCAACGGTCATACAATCTTCTGGCCGCATGGCGGACCACAGTATGCAGAACGCAAGCACTTCCGCGCAATGTTCCAATACTTGCTGGCTGAGGGCTATAATCTCTTCTGTCCAAACTTCCGCGGCAGTACTTGCTATGGCCGTTCCTTCACGAAGTTAGTAGAACGTGAATGGGGCGAAGGACCGCGTAAAGATTGTCTTGCAGGCATGGATTGGTTGTTCGAGCAAGGAATATCCAGTCGAGATCGATTGTTTGTGATGGGTGGAAGCTATGGTGGTTATATGACGTTGCTGCTGGCAGGTCGCAATGCGGACTACTTCCGTGCAGCAGTTGATATTGTAGGGGTAAGCAATCTATTTACGTTTGTAAATTCCGTGCCGGACTTCTGGAAACCGATGATGGATCGTTGGATTGGTGATCCAGAGCGAGATCATGATCGCTTTGTGAAGGATTCTCCGATTACGTATCTCGATCAGATGGTGAATCCAATATTTATTATCCAAGGGGCTAATGACCCGCGTGTGGTAAAAGCCGAATCCGATCAAATCGTAGAGGCGCTTCGCACGAAGGGAGTAGATGTGGAGTACCTTGTATTTGAGGATGAAGGTCATGGTATTGCACGTACGGAGAACAATATTACAGCTTGTCGTCAAGTCGCTGCATTTTTGAAGCGGAATCAAGGATAGTCACCTATTTATATAATATAGCAAACCCCGAAAGCCCACCCTACAAACGATACTCGCTTGTAGGGTGGGCCTTCGTTATTTGATGACCCATTATGCAATGTAGGAAATTGGTCTAATTGGACAACGATTATCGACAGTTGGCATTCGATTCTATTGTCGTCTATGATGAGGAGACGATAACGATTGTGGAGTGAATGAAATGTCTGGCACATTGCCTATAGATGAGGTATTGCCCGAGCTGCGCGAAGTGCTGAGCGCGCGGACCGGAGCGGTGTTAGTGGCGGAGCCGGGGGCGGGCAAGACGACCCGTGTCCCGCTTGCGTTATTAGATGCGCCATGGCTGGCTGGCCAGCGCATCGTCATGTTGGAGCCGCGCCGCTTGGCGGCACGCGCGGCTGCGCAGTATATGGCGGCGACGCTCGGTGAGCGCGTCGGCGAGACGGTCGGCTACCGGGTGCGTATGGACACCCGGGTGAGCCGGGCTACGCGCGTCGAGGTCGTGACCGAAGGTGTCCTGACGCGCATGATGCAGGAAGACCCCTCGTTGGAAGGGGTCGGACTGATTATTTTTGATGAGTTCCACGAGCGGAGCTTGCATGCGGACTTGGGACTAAGCTTGGCGCTAGAAGCGCAAGCGGTGCTGCGTGAGGATTTGCGCTTGCTTGTGATGTCCGCAACGATTGCGGCTGAGCCAGTAGCGGAACTGCTTGGTGATGCGCCAATCGTCCGCAGCGCGGGGCGTATGTATCAGGTAGAGACTCGTTATGTGCCGCGTCGTGCACAAGAACGAATGGAAGAGGCAGCGGCAAGGCAGGTCGAAGCGGCTCTTCAAGAGGAGAGCGGTGATATGCTCGTATTTCTCCCAGGGGTTGGCGAGATACGTCGAGTTCAGCAAGAGCTGGCTCGTATCTTATCTCGAGAAAATCAGCGTCACGGAGTATTGGGGCGCGAACCTATACGTGTGCTTCCGCTGCATGGTCAACTGCCGCAGGAGGCTCAGGACGAGGCGATTGCCCCCACAAAACGGGGTGAGCGCAAAGTAGTTCTCACGACTTCCATTGCCGAGACAAGCTTGACCGTAGAAGGGGTTCGCATCGTCATTGATAGCGGAATGATGCGTGTCTCCCGATATTCGCCACGTACGGGAATGACAAGACTCGTCACGGAGCGTGTAACACAGGATGCAGCGGATCAACGCCGAGGACGTGCGGGAAGGCTAGGGCCTGGCGTGTGCTATAGGCTGTGGTCAGAGGCGGAGCACGGGCACTTAGCCAAACAGCGCTTGCCGGAAATATTGGATGCAGATTTAGCTCCATTGGCACTGGAGCTGGCAGCATGGGGTACAGATGTCGATTCGCTAGCATGGTTGACTCCTCCGCCAACTGCGGCTATGCAGCAGGCGCAGCAGCTTCTAGGGCAGCTAGGTGCTTTGCATATGGATGGCAGCATAACGGAACACGGACGCCGTATGGCAGTGAGTGGTTTGCATCCAAGGCTTGCCCATATGCTGTTGAAGGCGGTTCTGCTTGGAGCGGTAGAACAAGCTTGCTTATTGGCAGCGATGCTGCAGGAGCGGGATTTGCTGCGAGGAACAAGCGGTAGGGAAGGGGCAAGAGGGCATTCAGGCGTGCCATCATACGATATTTCTAACCCGGATCTACTGTTCCGACTAGAGCTGCTGCTTGCTCATGGGCAAGTAGACAGGGAGGCGAATGCTGGGAAGGCGAGCTTCGTATCTACCATCGGCTCAGGAAGTCCACTCTCGTTAGATGAAGCTATTGTCCACCGAATTCATGAAGAGGCAAGGCGTTTATCTAGACTGATTGGTGAAAAATGGCCAACTGCATCACAAGATTCTGATTTTGCTGCTGTAGACGATAGAGCGTTACGTGTAACTGGAAAGTTATTAAGCAAAGAATCAAGTAAAGTATCAACTAATGAATCAAGTAATGTATATAAAGCAGGCCTTTCAGGTTCTGCTGTCGAGACGGATAATGCGAATGTTGCCAGCAAGCTATATCTTGATAAAATGTTCAATAAAGCTGTTGCAACAAGCGGCACCAACGATCTAAGTGAAGTAACTAGTGTCTTGTTGGCTTTGGCGTATCCAGATCGAATTGGCAAGCGGCGTGAAGATGGACGTTATTTGCTAAGCAACGGTCGTGGAGCTAGTTTTACGGGGCAGCATGGCGGCAGCTCATCGGGTGTAGGTTCGTTTGCAAATATAGGGAGAGCTATAAGCAGAGCACAGCATACTATTCATTATGCATCTTATATTGTGGCTGTTGATTTGGACGATCAAGGTACTGATAGTCGTATTCGTTTGGCAGTAGAAGTGACGAAAGATGCTCTGGAACAATGTATGGATGAGCAAATCGAGCGTGTCGTTACTGTAGAGTGGGACAAGTCATCAGAAGCTGTTCGAGCGCGAGAAGTCATCCGTCTTGGCGCTATCATTCTTCGTGAGCGGCAATATCCAAATCCAGACGCGGATAAAGTGTTGGCTGCCTTAATGGAAGGGATCTCCCGACACCCAATAGGCATTGGCATGCTTCCATGGACGAAGAACGCCCGCCAATTGCAAGCGCGGCTCGCGTTCCTGCATCATCACCGCCCACATGATTGGGCGGATGTATCAGATGCCGCGCTCACCGCCAGTATGGCAGATTGGCTCGCACCGCATCTGTACGGCCTCAGCAGCCGCCATGACCTGCAGAAGCTGCAGGTCACTGCGCTGCTGGAAGGGCTGCTGCCGTGGAATCAGCGGCAGCAGCTCGACGACGAAGCCCCGACCCACATCGCTGTGCCGAGTGGGTCGCGCATCGCTGTCGACTACACCAACCCCGAACAGCCCGTGCTGGCCGTACGCCTGCAAGAGCTGTTCGGGATGCGGGAGACGCCGCGCATCGCAGGCGGCGCCGTCCCGCTGACGCTCCACCTGCTGTCCCCGGCACAGAGGCCGGTGCAGGTTACGCAAGACTTGGCGAGCTTCTGGCGGAATACGTACTTTGAGGTCAAAAAAGACCTCAAAGGCCGCTACCCGAAGCACTATTGGCCAGACGATCCGTTGCAAGCAGTGGCAACGAGACGGACCAAACCTTCTAGCACATAATCAAATAGCCGATTCCCCATAGGGGTTCGGCTATTTGATTTACATACAACAATATTCATTTGAACATAATAGTATGCAGTAATGTAAATGCTAAAAGTGGTAGTTCATGCACCTGAGCAAATGAACCAATTAACTGAATAATCTAATAATCTAATAATCTACTAAAAATCTAATAATATAATCAATTGAACAATTAAATAAGATACATTTCTTTTCTGTTTGTAATTATGGTCTCAGACCGCGATGCATCGCTCGATAACTTACAAGGCTTCCTCTAACGAGCGCCATGAACGTTATTTTCGTAAAATCGTTCATTTCAGAATCGTAACGGTTGCCATTGAGCTTATTTTAGCAATTAGTACAAATGATACCGCTCACTCTGACAAATAAGCACCGTCACAACCGTTACATTTTAAAATCGATCGATATGAACGGAATAGCCTCTGTGGCAACCATTGGCGTATTTCCCCCTTACTTTCCTCCTTGCTTTATATCAAGGACGGTTGACTATCTGTCCAAAATGGTTTTCATATTTAGTAATCAATGGTAAAGTAGAGTGTAGAGATGTAAAGAGAGGGGAATCTGTACACATGTGGAATAACCTTGAAATGACGAATTAATCGGATAGAGACAGCGGCGGTCCTTTGTATGTAAGGATGCGTTTATTTGTCTATCTTAAATCATTCAAGGGATACATGGTGTGGACAATTACATTCCTATTGCCGAGCAGATACCTTTGTATATCTGTTTTTTTATTTAGGGGTAAATATACATCTCGATTGACACCATTATAGAGTCCCTAACTTGGGGGAATTTACATGAGCAATCACTACGAAAAAGAAAAAGAAGAAGCATTAACGGGAGGAAATGTCTCCTCTGTATCTCGTCTGGGAAATACGGTTAGACGAGAATTAAAACCTGATAGTGTTAATACTCATACATTGCTAAAGCACCTTGAAAGCAAAGGCTTACACGGTGTGCCAAAGTTTCTAGGTATAGATGAACAAGGGAGAGAAATTGTATCCTTCATCGAAGGAGAAGCTGGCAATTATCCATTACAACCATACATGTGGTCGGATGAGGCGTTAAAAGAGATTGCGAACATGCTTCGTAGTTATCATGATGCTGTGAGTGATTTTCCAATAGATGAACGTTGGCGGCCCCTTGATAATACCCCGCAGCCATTTGAGGTAGTGTGCCATAATGATTTCGCTATCTATAACATTATTTTTAGTGATAAGAAGCCAGTAGGTGTGATTGATTTTGATATGGCTGCTCCTGGGCCGAGGCTTTGGGATATCGCCTATGCGATGTATACTTGCGTCCCATTAAGCAGGCTTTATCATACAGAAGCAGGCGAAGCTATTTATTATGATTCGTTAAAGGATGCGGAGCGCATCAAACAGAGAGTTGCCTTGTTTTTCGATTCCTATGGTATGGAGGGAATGGAACGCGGTTTTTTAGAAATGGTAATACTGCGAGTAGAGGGATTATGTAAAACCATTCAAAGAAAAGCCAAAGAAGGCGATATGGCGTTTCAAAAGATGATCGACGAAGGACATTATGATCATTATCAAGAGGAGCTTCGATTCATTCGCAAGCATGGACAAGAGTGGATGTAAGAGCTTCATCTTCATGAACTACCAGAGTGCAGCATGTAACAGAGACTATCTTTTGATGGTCTCTTTTTTAATTCAGTCAGGGGCTTGCTTCGTTTTATTTAATTTTCATATCATACTTCGATTTATGTATATTTTCCTGTCATACAACATCTCCGGTACAACTTACAGCCAATTTAGTCATGCTGCTGCATATGCATAGGATAAGTGAAATAAGAAGGGGGAAGTCAGTATGCTGCTCCATTTGCTTGGCACAGCTGCCTATGAAGGCATTCCATCCTTGTTTTGCCGCTGTACACTATGCCAACAAGCTAGAAAGCTCAAGGGGAAAGATATTCGTACACGCACTTCAGTTGTTATTGATCATGAGCTGAAAATAGACTTTCCGCCAGATACGCTGCTGCATATGCTGCGTGATGATCTCGACTTGGAGGAAATTCAAGATCTGCTCATTACTCACTCCCACTCTGATCATCTGTATGCAGAAGACTTAGAAGCAAGATTGCCAGGGTACGCGCAATCAGGTGAAGAACCCATCCATATTTACGCTCATGACATGCCCTTAGCTCGAATTCGTGAACGAGTAGGCCAAACGAGTAAATATGTTCTACATCGAGTGCAGTTGTTTGTACCAACGGTGACTCAAACGGCCACAGTCGTTGCGCTGCCTGCCTATCATATGGATGAAGAGACCTGTCTCCTTTATTGGATCGAAAAGAATGGTCATAGTGTTCTACATGCTCATGACAGCGGTTGGTTTCCTGATGAGACGTGGAGTTGGTTGGAACAGCAAGGTCGGGAAGGAAATAGGCTGAGTGCTGCCATCTTGGAATGTACGATGGGGAATGACCCTGATTCCGGTACGCATATGAACGCAGCTGAGGTGTTTAAGACGAAAGAGCGCTTAATTGCGTGTGAGGCGGCTGATCCTCACACGGTATTTATCGTGACGCATTTTTGCCATAATGCACATCTGACCCATCAGGAGTTATGTCATTTGTTCGAGCCACAAGGCATTAGGGTAGCTTATGATAGTATGAAGGTGCAGTTGTAAATGCTGTAATGTTTATTCAGGCCGTCCTTATTCGCCCCTGTAATTAGTGAGTAATTACGATGCTATAGCAGCTAGGAAGCAGGCATGGTCGGTGTGTAAGAAAGGAAGACCGTATATGTCCAAACCGTGAACAGAATCAAACGTTTCCGATACGTTTCTGTATTCCTGCTATCGCGTGTTACGGTCAAATCACGTAAAATATAAGGGAATGCATGTACGCATTCCTTTTTTCATGAGAGTAGAAGCAATATTTATAACTCCCAAACTTTATCTCGGAAAGGAGGGGCAGGGGAAAGTATCGGATAATAGAATGGGCTAGACTCTGACGAATTCGATACGATTACTTCCTTACTTAATAAGAGGTAGTGATCTCCTGCACGAGTTAGATGAAAGCATTGATGTATATGTTGGTCATCATCTGCTTTATGGATACATTTGTACAACTGCCAGTCGTCGGACCTTATGCACTTCACTTAGGGGCGAGTTCTTTCGGCGCTGGGCTGGCTATTGGTATGTATTCGTTGACCAATATGCTGGGCAATATTGCAGCAGGACGTTGGATTGATCGCTACGGCGGCAAACGCGTGCTGTTGATTGGTTTTATACTTACTTCCGCGATATTGCTGTTGTACTCACAAGTGAATAATGATACCCAGCTCATTGCGGTAAGATTTCTACATGGTTTAGCAGGGGGACTACTTGTGCCAAGTGTGTTCACCTTAATATCCCGTCATGTACCTGACGAACGTCAAGGGAAGTCGATGGCGTTGTCTGGGGCAGCAGTTGGCTTAGCTGCCATTATTGGACCAGCTACAGGTGGCATTATGAAAGCAAAGCTAGGATTCGAAGCTCCATTTCTCACCGTGGCGGCTCTGCTGGCACTTGGCGTGCTGCTGACGATATTTATTCCTCGTACGGAAGGCGAACAATCGAGCAAGGGAAAAAATAATAACGGAAATGCAGGTTCGCAACTTCAAGAGGACCAGCCGGAGAGTAGTTTCAGAACCTTGTTTGCTGTGCGTCCAGTCGTCCAATCTTATATTGCTGCGTTTGCACTTATGTTCGGGATGGGTTCTCTTACTTACGCGTTACCGATAAAGACAGATGCACTAGAATTTGGAGGCCAAGCTTCAGGCATGATGATGAGTACGTTTGGCTTGGTTGCGATTATGGTCTTTATGCTGCCGACGAATCGATTATTTGATCGGGTCGTACCAATAAAGCTCATTATGCTTGGCGGCGGGATTGTTATAGGGTCCTTACTTGCACTCTCTTTTACTACGAATGAGACCATGATGTATGTAACGATGGCTGTATACGGCATAGGTTACGCGCTGCTGTTCCCTTCGATGAATACGCTGCTGATCCGCCATGTTTCAGAGAAAGATAAAGGTAAAGCATTCGGTATGTTCTATGCATTTTTCTCGCTTGGTGTTGTAGGTGGTTCTTCAGGTATTGGTTACTTAACAAACAGTTATGATACGGGATTACGAATTGCAGGCGCCGTCTTAGCGGGATTGTTGATTTTGATCTTCGTCATTGGAAAAGTTCAAGTCAAAGTTAGCGAGCGTGCATAACTATTCATAATGGTGGAATAGAAAAAAAATCCATACTATTTGCGATATTATTGGTGATATCATGTAATTCCTAACATATTTCGGGTCGGTTTTTTAAAAAAAAAGTGAAAAATAGTGTATATAGAGCTGTTCATCCCGTTTCCTTCTTACAATTTTAGTGTTATTATGTTTCTAATATTTCAAATTGATAATATAAGAGGGAGGCTAGCTATGGACCTATCTATTACACTTTCCGAGCTGGAACAGTTAGATAATGACCAAAAAGTTGAGGCGCTTAAATCTTTAAGAGCAACTTACAAAGTATCAGATATACGCAAAGGGTTAGGATTCCCGCACAACAATGCTTACTATATGTGGTTGAAGAAACACAAAATCTACGATCAAGTGACGAAGAAGTATGATTTGTCGATTCCACTTGATAATGATCGTCGTTCTGTACATGTTCCTTCCCTACCGATTCAGGAAGAGATTCATTTGGCAAACGGTGATATCCAATTAGATGTGCAAGGCTTCGCTTCTGGCGTAGCGACTTCAAAAATGCTGCAAAAATATGCTGCGTTGTTGAGTGATCAACCACAATCCGTTCATATTCGCATTTCCATTACATCTAGATAAGACAAAATCTCGTTTGAGTGATACCTATAGATGATGCAAATAGCCACCATTGCGGTGGCTATTTTTTATGCAATTATTGTTTGGCTGTCGAAGTCCAAGAATCAATCTCTTTGTCGTTTGGAAGTAATAGACTTAGCAACCCGAACAGCGGCAGAAATCCACAAATAAACATAACCGTTTCAATGCCACTACTATCAATCCACTGCCCAATCGCTAAGCTTCCTAATCCACCCATACCGAAGGCGAAGCCTGTGATAAGACCAGATACGGTACCGATGCTACCGGGATGTAGCGCTTGTGTATAGATGACCGTAGTCGAGAAGCTTGTGAAGTAGACGAAGCCGCTTAAGCCCAGTACAACCATTGCCCAAGATAGTGGTAAATGGGGCAGTAGAAGTGCGAATGGAATAACGGAGAGCAATGAAGCAATGATGAGATTCCGTTTGCCAAAACGATCTGCCAATGGACCACCAAAGAACGTTCCAATTGCACCTGAAAGCAGGAAGACAAAAATATAGACTTGAGCTTCATCAATAGACAATCGGTATTTCTCAATTAAATAGAAAGAATAATAGGTGCCGATCGCCGACGAATACCATGACCGCACAAAGACAAGTACGATAATAATAGCCGTTATCGCCCATACTTTTCTACGCTGTGCAGCATCTACTTGACCTTGTGGTTTACGTTTGGCAAATACGTAGCCGTTATTCAAGGAAGCTTGATACCAGCGTGCGATATAGGTCTGAACAGCGATACCTGCTGCGGCGATAGCAGTAAAGCCTAGTGCCCCCATTTGACCGAAGGGGATGAATACCCATTTCGTTAATAGTGGAGCGAGTGACTGTCCCATGTTGCCGCCAACTTGGAAAATAGATTGGGCTAAGCCTTTTCGTCCACCGGCAGCCATATGAGCGACTCGCATTCCTTCTGGATGGAAGATGGCCGAGCCTAGTCCGACGAAGATAACTGCTGCCATTACGACTGCATAGGTCGGAGCGAAGGCGAGCACAAGCATACCTGTAAAGGTGAAGCACATCCCGATTGGGAGCAGCATGGGTGTAGGCCTGCGATCTGAGGCAAAGCCAATGACAGGCTGCAAAATGGACGAAGTGACGTTCAGTGCGAACGAAATCCAGCCAATTTGGGTATAGCTAAGCTGCATAGAGTCTTTTAAAATCGGAAAAATGGCTACGATAACCGCTTGTATCGAATCATTGAACAAATGAACGAAGCTAATTGCCAGCAAAATGTTGTACAGAGTTCTGGGAGCTGGTGTCGTTTGCTGTGCAGGGAGCTTATGGGCATTGTTCGATTGAGATACGGCAGTATGATTCGTAGTGATTGCTGATGGTTGTGACATCAGAGTGACACCTCGCTTTATATGTAAGGGAATGTATACAAATATCCATTCTTTACTATTGGATGTAATAGTTAACGATACTCCTGTCTGTCGGGGTCTGCAATACACAATTTAGCCTGAAAATAAGGAATATCATGTCTTTCTTTTATCAGGGCGGGCAAATGCTGATTATTTTGCATTAAATATAGGCTAAGTAACGCTAACACACTCCAGCAATGTGTAAGTAAAAAAGCACCCCTATCGTATGCACAGGAACGATTCTTTGCTGCCAAAGGTTCCCATTGATTACGATTCGAGGTGCTTAACGATAAGAATCCTTACTTATTGTAAGTGAGGATTCTTCATTTTAGAAAATGAGATGTGCCATGCCAACGATAATTGGCAATGTTATGATGGTGCGCAGCAAGAAGATAATGATTAGATCGTGCAGCTTCACAGGAAGCTTTGATCCCAGCAATAGTCCGCCTACTTCAGACATATAGATAAGTTGAGTTACTGATAAGGCAGCAATGACAAAGCGAGTGAGTTCGCTCTCTATACCAGATGCCAATACCGTAGGCAGGAACATGTCTGCGAAACCGACCATGATTGTTTGCGATGCTGCTGCAGCTTCAGGCACACCTAGTACATTTAAAATAGGGATAAACGGTTTGCCGAGCCATTCAAACAATGGCGTATACGTTGCCAACGCAACGGTAGCTGTACCGATTGCCATTACGACAGGAAGTACGCCGATCCATAAGTCTAAAATGTTATGGAAGCCGTTCTTCACAAATGCCCCGGGCCCTTTGTGGCTTTGTGCCTTCACAACTGCTTGATGCAGGCTCCATCGCCAAGGTGTCCATTGTGCAGGAATTAGTTCATCCTGCTGCGGCTCTACACCTTCATAATACGTATCGGATTTGCGAGACAGAGGCGGTATACGAGGCATAATAATAGCTGCCACCATACCTGCAACTGTAACTGTCGCATAGAACGGGAGGAACAAATGTCCCAGCTTAACATTTGACAAGACGATAAAACTGAATGTAATCGATACGGCTGTAAAGGTTGTACCAATAACAGCGGCTTCACGCTTGGTATAATAGCCTTCTTCATACTGCTTGCTTGTCATCATGACACCGATCGTACCGTCTCCAAGCCAAGAAGCCATGCAGTTAATGGAGGAACGGCCAGGCAGCTTGAAGAGTGGACGCATAATTTTGGTCATCAATGTGCCTGCGAACTCCAGTAAGCCGAAGTCGACGAGCAATGGCAGCAGCAAGCCTGCCAGTAAAAATACAACGAATAAGCCAGGGAGCAACCCTTCGAGCAGCATTCCGCCTGTATCCGCTGACCAAATCCACTCAGGACCGATCTTAAACAAGACGGACCATGCAAATAGAAGTCCTACCGTGCGAACCGCATACCAAAATGGCGGTATATGAAATAAGGTGCGCCATAACGATTTTGCTAACAGCTGTTTAGGCTTAAGTAGTAGAGAAATCGTAGAGCCGATCCATGCGATTGTTATGATGGCTACCGTAGCTGGAGCGATAAAGTCGCCGAGCAGGTGCTGAATATATTTTGCTAAAAAAGCGATTGGTACCGTCACTTCACCGTTCCATGTAACTGGAACAACGAACAGCATAAGGCCGATGATGGATGGGATAGCAAAGGCTAAAATAGAAGCGAGTGCTGGCCATTTATCCGGCGACGGTGCCGTTTCTTTATGTGAATTCATGATCTGTATCTCCTATACCGAAATAAGTATAAATATGCAACAAGGACAACTTTATAATATTCTAGGTCAAATTCCAACCCTCTAGGGCATGGAAGTTATTAACACATACTAAACATTCCTGTCTAGGACAATTTTTCGCCTTGAGCAACGGAAATATTACCTCTTATGTCAAGGGAACGGATGCCTCCGACTCCCTGATGTCCTAAAGGTTGCCACGGAGGCTATTCCGTGAATATGGATGGATTTTAACATGTAATGGTCACGACGGAGCTTATTTCTCTGAGTGATCGATATCATTTGTCCTCATTGCTAAAATAAGCTCAACGGCAACCGCTAAAAATCTGAAATGAACCATTTCATGAAAATAGCGCCCATGGCGCTCGTTAGTGGAATATGTGTTCATCAAGTGTATTTGTTCAATTGCGTTCAACGGTTATGTATGTTCATGTTCATTTACAATATTATTTACAATAATAGTAGTATTCCAACAAAAAGATGGTTCGTATGTATGTAGTGGAATTTCGCTATACAAAAGAAATGGAAGAGGCCGACAATTAGAACTTACATACTGGATGTTAGATATCGAAAACTAGATGTTGTGCTCCAATTACATCAAAATCCCGTTAAAGAATGATCTAGCTTTCCTTAACAGGGATTATTGTGTTATTTCTCGGGAAATATTGTCATCAATTGACGTTATCCGTCGTATCGTTTGCTGCGATAACGTGCTAAGCAAGCAAAGATAGAAGCTGTCATCCATGCACTTATAATTGCGATTGGCTTCCAAATTTCTGCAACGGTTCCGCCGTTTCACAGAACTCCTACTGCTGCAGCTGTTTCAGGTTCAAAATTGTTTGGAAAAGCATACTCAGCTTGAATGTTAGCTTTACTATCGGTAACATCGTTCTTCTTCCCCTTCTATAATGACGGATTTGAAGCCTGTTCTTGTCCAGAGGATTACATTTGGAGTTAGTATTAATGTTAATGCATCAGTGCATCCTCAAGGGCGGGAATGGTCAGTAATACCGTTATTCCTTCCTCAGTCACAGATTGAATCCATAGTCTTAGCAAATAGCTTCCTTCCTTATCAAGCTTGAACTCAGGATCTTCAATTAAAATAAGCCGCACAGCTTAGGACGCTGTGCGGCTGCTAGTGCCAAATGAAATCGCCGCTGCTCGGAAGGGGTAAGCTTTCCAAGTGCAATATGCTGCTTATCTTTAAGACCAACGAGCTGCAGTAAGGACTGAATACGTGCTTTATCTGTTTTGCCATACAGTTGCATAAAGAAAGTGATTTGTAGTTAAATTGTGGGCGAAAATAAGTTGTTAACAATGATAATACGAAATATTTCAATAAGTTAGATAAAATATGGTTATTTGCGGGTATCAAAATAATGTTCGTAAAATACAATATATAAAGATCTATTTATAGATGAAAACTATTAAGAAATATTAAAACACGAACAATAAATAAATTTATTGTTGACTCGTTCGTGTTATCCTTCTACAATAAGTGTTGTTGCACGAAGGTTACTATAAATAGAAATCCTTTTCGTTCGTATAACCCTGATAATAAGGTTCAGGGGTCTCTACAAGGAGCCGTAAATTCCTGTCTACGACGAGGCGCGCTTTGACGCACCTTCGTGTAGGCAGGTTTGGCATGTTCAATCGTCAAAACCAATGGATGAGGAAAGTGTACAGCAGGCAACGATTCGAATGGACCTTAAGGAGGAGCTCATGAGCAAATACGATGTAATTGTAGTCGGGGCAGGACCAGCAGGTATTTTTACATGTTATGAATTAATGTTGAAGGCGCCACAGTTGAAGGTGGCACTTATTGATAAAGGTCATGATATTTATCGACGTAATTGTCCAATCTTGGAGGAGAAAATTCAGAAATGCCCTCCTGCGGCGGGCAAGAAGGATTTTGCTGGTTGTGTGCCGGCATGTTCGATTACGAATGGCTTCGGTGGAGCCGGAGCTTATAGTGATGGTAAGTTTAATATTACGACGGAATTCGGCGGTTGGATGACGGACTATCTTCCTCCGACGCAAGTATTAGACTTGATTCGTTATGTAGATGCAATTAATTTGGAGCATGGTGCAACGACAGATATTACGGATCCAACAACAGATACGGTGCGTCGAATTGAGCAGCAGGGATATGCAGCTGGATTGAAGCTGCTGCGTGCACAAGTGCGTCATCTAGGGACAGAGCAGAACTTGGAAATATTGAAATCAATTTATGAGAAGCTTGCTACTCATGTGGATATGATTTATAAAGCGGAAGTGTTGGATATTATCACGGTGAAAGAAGAGGGTCGTCATACGATAAAGGGCGTTGAGCTGAAGAACGGTGAGCGCTATGAAGCGGACGCTGTCGTCATTGTTCCTGGTCGTGATGGATCGGCGTGGTTAACGGATATATTGAAGAAGCGCCGTTTGAAAATGTACAACAACCAAGTCGATGTTGGTGTTCGAGTAGAGACATCCGATGTCGTTATGCGTGAAATTAACACCCATTTATATGAAGGGAAATTTGTCTTTAACACTTCTGTAGGTACACGTGTCCGTACATTTTGCAGCAATCCATCAGGGCATGTTGTCGTTGAGAACCATAGCGGCATTATGTGCGCGAACGGTCACTCTTACAAAGATCCGAAGCTGGGGTCGCCAAATACGAACTTTGCCTTGCTCGTTTCGCATAAATTTACGGAGCCTTTTGATAAGCCGAATGAGTATGCTCGTGAAATATGTAAGCGCGCGAATGATTTGTCAGGCGGCGGTGTTATTGTGCAGAAATACGGTGATATTATCCGTGGCAGACGTTCGACGGAGAATCGGATTCGTGAAGGTTTCTTAGAGCCTACGTTGAGAGAGGCTGTTCCAGGGGACTTAGGACTTGTTCTTCCTTATAATACGATGAAAAGTTTGATCGAAATGATGGATGCATTGGAGAAAGTAACCCCGGGTATAGCATCTGAGCATACGCTATTTTATGGTGTAGAAGCGAAGTTCTACTCGGCTCGCCCGAAGTTGGACGCTACCTTTGAGTCCGAGATTGCAGGCTTGTACTGTGGCGGGGATGGCGCGGGGATCACGCGAGGTCTCGCACAAGCAGGAGCGGCAGGCGTGCATATCGCGCGCGGCATTATTGCAAAGCGCAGCTAACCAAATATAAATATAATTATAGCCCGTCAACTCATTCGTGTGGGAATGGATTGACGGGCTTTTTGCCTGTAACAGCGGTTCATCACACCTCCCACCAGAGAAGGCTTGCTTGTGTAGACAAGGTACCTGCAACGGTAAGGGAGGCGCTGACGGCAAGGGAAAGCGTCGTGGATGGTGGTACGACAATACTGCCGTTGTAATCAGCCGTAATCGCTCCGGCAGTGACAGGTACCGTGAGCAGCAAAGTTCCGCCGGTGATGGCTCCAGTTGAACCAGTTACAGTCATGCTGCTCGTGTTTGTACTGCCTAAGTTAGCATTTTGCGGTGTAAGGGTAACGGGAGATGTGTGAGTCCCATTCTGATATAGGGAGTAGGAGGCGTTTAAGCTGGATAACAAGCTTAAACCGACTCCAACACCTCCTGCAATACGTATAATGTAGCAAGTTCTCGTGCTGCTTGCATTGTTTAGGCGGATGGAGGATTGCACGGTACCTCCGAGTAAACCTAATGAGGCGGATGTTGTAGTAAATGCGCTGAATACATTGCCATCAACACTTGCGCTGTACGGAGCTCCCAGTACAATGACTGGTGAATCAAGTGCATTGGTAATTTGATCGAAGACAGGGCGGTCGGAACGGTTGAATGGTACGAAGTTGGGCATTATAGTTCCCACCATTGCAAGTTAATCGAGCCTGTTAAGGCGCCTACGCCTAATGAGACGGTGAGTACTTGGTTAGCAGGGACGATTAGCCCGCCATCGAAAACGAGAAGATAAGCCCCGGCAGTGACGTAGGTGGTTAGAAATGTCGTTGGTGTTCCGCCCAAGGTTCCGCTAAGCTGTCTTGTAGTGACGACACTGGTCGTGGCTGTACCGAGTCGAGTGTTAACAGGTACAGGAGTCGTGCCTCCAGCGATAGTGCCGCCTGACGATACGTTGATCGTGGCAGCTGCGGTAGTGCCTCCTGAAATATCCACTAAATAAATATTTTTACCGCTGGCTGCGGGGTTTGTAATCTGAAGCAGTAGGTTTTGGCTTCCTCCTACACTTGCACTAGCTGTCGTTAGCCGAAAGCCGACTCCTGCTGATGCAGCCGCTTGCGCAGCACTTGATCCTACACCAGGGTTCGTATACGTATTTGTCATAGATGTAAACAATGGCATCGATGAGGTGTTGAATACGGTTTGATTCGGCATATGCGCACCTCTCCATTTCTATCTTATCTTACTAGTAGAATATGCATGAAGTTGAATCTTGGAGTGTGCGGAAAGAAACATAGACATATGATAGGAAAGGCATCAAATGTCCTACCTCATGCATGGTGCTGGAATAGTAAGGTTATTGTTTATTATGTGATTATAATCACATAATAGCTCGCATGCGATGAATACAATGAAAGTATATCGATCATTCGCGAGTGGTAAGGGAGGAATGGCAATATGGCAGGATACTTAAAACCGCATGAAATTGCGGAAGCAACTGTGGAGACTGGAGCTGCCAAAGCACGAAACCCGTTACCCGTAATGCTGGTACTTGGATTTATGGCAGGGGCCTTTATTGCACTTGGCTATTTATTATATATCCGTATTACGGCGGCAGTACCTAGTGAATGGGGAAGTATTGGCGGGCTCATCGGGGCATCTTTATTCCCAGTAGGACTCATTCTTGTACTATTGGGTGGCGGAGAATTACTCACTGGAAATATGATGGCAGTGCCCTTAGCTCGTATGAAACAGCGTATTAGGACTTGGGAGGTAACCAGAAATTTAATTATCATTACGCTTGCTAACTTTGCAGGAGCCATATTCGTTGCATACGCATTCGGGCATATTGTCGGGCTAACAGCTAGCGGCGTATATTTGGAGAAGACGATAGCCGTTGCTGGTCATAAGCTGGATGAATCATTTTTGCAAGCCTTTATATCAGGGATTGGTTGTAACTGGCTGGTCGCTATTGCGGTATGGGTCAGTTATGGTTCTAAGAGCTTCAGCGGTAAAATTCTAGGTATCTGGTTCCCGACGATGGCATTCGTGGCGATAGGATTTCAACACGTTGTAGCGAATATGTTCGTTATCCCTGCTGCCATCTTTGAAGGCTACTATACATGGGGAGATTATTTCATGAACTTTATCCCCGTTTGGCTTGGCAACCTTGTTGGCGGGATGTTGTTCGTCGCGGGAGCCTATTATATAGCATACTTGAAACCTTGCTCCGAAACAGCACCTGTTGCTGTAAACAATAATACGATTGCACTAGATAAGGTTAAGGCACAAGCAAATTAAATATCGTACATCGTATGAAAATAAGGCTTATTCCATCTCGAAATATAGGAGGAATGAGCCTTTTTCTATTGAATAAATGAATGTATATACCTATTTCAATAAAGTTATAGTGCTCGCAGATCAATTGATTGATTACTGCTGTCCTATTTTTCTTAGTCCTAATAAAGAGGAGATACTATGGAACATAAAGTGGTCCGAATCGATACCATCATTAAGGATTTGATCGACGAATCATTTACACAGTCGAAAATGCGGCAGTATGCCCATGAATTTTTACAAGATAAACGAGTAGAAGAACATTCAAGATTCGGGCTTCTGGCCGAGTATCATTACAACATGTTCGGAGGAACAGAGGAAGGCATTTACTCGGCATGTGCGGCAATTGAATTATTTTTGCTTGCATCCGATGTGATTGATGATTTGCAGGATCAAGATAATGAGGGTAAGCGTTGGATGCAGTTACCGATGCCATTGTCACTTAACGTAGCGTTAGGGCTGTTGCAGTTAGTGCCTGTAGCCATGAAGCAATGCCGTTCAACCATGAATGAGCAATACGTGTGTGCGGCATTGGAGATGATGAATCACCAGATGGTAGTTGCGTTAAATGGGCAAATGGCCGATCTTGAAAATGATATCGCTGACATTCCTGCATATATGGAAATGGTGGAGCACAAATCAGCATCTATGTTCGTAATGGCATGTATGACAGGGGTCATTTTGGCAACAGGACAGTGGGATGCAACGGTAGCCGCTTATGCGAAGGAAATGGGCCTTGCTTCACAATTGAAAAATGATATGAAGGACTTGTATCAGCTTACCACAAAAAACGACTTTCATAATCGAAAGCGTACAGCACCGCTCTTGTATTTGGCTGAAGCCATTGATGGGCACGAATATAAATGGATTAAGGATTATGTGAATGGGCATTCCGATCATATTCCCGAAGAGAAGATAGGGCAGCTTCATGAAGCGTGCCAAAAGACAGGGACATTTATTGCTTCTGCTGTGAGAATGAGAGTTCATTACTATCAATTTCAAGATTTGTTCAAGCAGAATTCGATAACTGCTCCTTACCTAGAAGAATTCAAAGCTATCTTTCTGGGCGTTGAGCAGACAGAAGCCGCACCGCAATAATAATTGTGGAAATTACGAGACAACAATTCGTTTACATATGATGGACAGTAGAACATAAATAAATATATGCTTTTGCATAGGCATGCAGAAAAACTATTTATGTATAAAGGTGTTGTCTGTCCATGTTTAAAAGAATAGAAACTAATGTAAAGCTATACGCAGTAATCATAGGTTTACTGTCTATTGTTGTGTATTTGACGTGTGCTTCCTATTTTGCTCCGCCTAGAACGATAACTCTCGATCGAATCGATGGGCAGCATTATGTTGTTCATTATGTATTATCAGATACAGCCGTATATGATGCTCCAATCGAGAAGGGGGATAAGCTTCTTAAGCTAGATGGTATTCCTGTCCATGAGTATTATTCGGAGCAAGACCGTATGGATGGTTATTATAACATTCCAAGAACTGTACAGGAACTAACGATACAGAAACAAGATGAACAAGTTCAGACAGCTTTGTTAAAAGAGAATTGGCGTGAGGGATTGCCTCAGGATTTGTTTATTGTCCTCTTTATTTTGTCTCCTATTTTTTTAATTTTGTTTTCTTATATGTCCTATTACTTATGGAAAAATAAACGAGATCAGCCAGATGCTCGAATTCTTATCGTCTGCTTTCTTATCATTGGTATATCCTTTTATGGAAACGTTGCATCTTACAATATGGATGTAGTAGGTGGAGCCATTATCATGATTGCTCTTCCTGCTCTCCCCTATATTTTTATGCATTTTATGAACGTTTTCTTGGAGAAGTTTTACTTATCTTTTATTTCAAAGAAAGTGCTTGCCTTCTTATTTGTCATTGATGTAATCATAAGTGTCTTTGCTTGGTCCAATCGCTATGTATTTACATTCATTGATATAAAAGGAGCGAACCCGTTACTAATAAAAGGAACGCTTGCGGTTGGTTATGGGATTTGTTTATTTCGTTTAATTCAACTTTTTTTACGTCATAGACGCGATAGCTCTCCTCCCCTATTTAAAATCTTCCTCATTGTGCATATCGTAGCATTTACACCATTCATTGTGCTCAATGTGATTATGCCGTACTTTTTCAATGGAGAGGACACGAATGTCCCTTTTAGTACGTTATTTTTGTTCAGCTTGCCTATTAGCTACATGTATTTAATTTCATCCAAGCAGTTATTTGATATCGATTTTATCGTGAACCGATTTAGAAAATTTCTCGTTGTTGCCTTTCTCCCAGCCGTTATTATCGTTTCGGTAATAGCTACCGTTGTTGACTTCGGATTTGTCCTCGTTACGGGTAAACTAGTAAAACTCTTCCTTGTCATGCTTCTATCGATTACGCTGCTTTTGTATGGGAACGAGATCCTACAGAATCAGTTTCGTTCTCGTCTCTTTAGTAAGTCGTTTAATGGACAGGATAGCTTGGAACGGTTCTCTCGCCAGCTGTCAGGGGTTATGAAGCATGCAGAACTGGAGCGTATTCTTGGACAGGAATTGACCGAAATGCTACCGCTGTGCAGTTATCAGTTCTTCGATGTAAATTTGGCTGCCAAGCAGGTGACCCCGCTACCCAACACCGTCATGGCACGACATGCTTCCAAGTCTATTCTTAATGAGGTGAGTGAGCTTCGTATAGCCGAGCTTGTTCAATTGCCAGATGGTGTTCTTCTTGTGCTAGGCTGTTTCAAGCATACGTATCGAGTAGGATGGCTGAGCAATAAGTCCAATCATACACAGTTCAATCCCGATGAATGGAAGTGGCTGCAAACGATTACGCGCTATGCCAGTCTTGTTTATGAAAATCTATACTCTGTGGAACGTATGGTGGAGGACTTGCAAGATCAGTTGAACAATCGCAAGCTAACTTCCCCTTGGATGTCGCGGTTATTATTTTGCTTATCTGAAAATGAGCGACAAAAGCTTGCTTCCGATTTACACGATGCAGCCTTACAAGATCAAATTATTTGGTACCGTAAGCTGGAGACGTCTATGATGGATTACCCGATGAGCCCTGAGCTGAAGTGTGAGCTGCTGGAGATTAAGGAAGGTTTGCTTGATGTCATTCACCAAATACGTGAGACCTGTCAAGAACTGAGACCACAATTGTTAAAAGAAATGGGCTTAGCTGAATCGCTTAGGCATCTTATTGAGCATGAGCTGCTTCGAGTAAACTTTTCAATAGAGCTGCTAGCCTTTCCTATGAACGCTACACTGAGCAACGAGTTGATGACAGGTGTATATCGTATCGTGCAAGAGCTTCTTCGGAACACAGACAAACATGCTCAAGCAGATTGCGCCATAATTGAGCTGCGTCAAAGCGATGAATATATTTTGTTCCGATATACAGACAATGGGATCGGGATGGATGAAGTAGCTTGGAAGCATAATCGAATGCATATGGGATTATCGAGCATCTATGAACGCGTACGCAGCCTAGAAGGGGAAATCAAGATCGTTACAAGTATAGGTGGTGGATTTGACGTGCATATCCGATTACCGATTAAGCTATCAGAGCAGGGTCAATATTCATCGTATATTTATATGGTAGAATGAGCAATGAATGATAGAGCTAGCAAGGTAGAGCCAGCAATGAGTTGGTTGGAACTTGCTAGCTTTTTGCATCTGGAAGACATATGTTGTGCTATGTTATGGTTCGATTTTAATAGGTGCTAGCTAGTTAGGAAGCGAGGCTGAATACGTCGTTCAGAATTATATGTGAAATAGTTCACATATATGAAGTTGGTGATGTGCTACGATGATGTTGATTTCAAGTGAAAACAATCACTTGAGGAAGTGTGGGCGAGCTTTACTAGTTATTAGCGAGCATATAGCCTATCACTTCATAGACAGAGAGAACATCATCATAAGGGAGTGCTGCATCATGAAAAAGTGGATACCTACCGTACTTGCGGCTGCAATGGCGTTGTCATTATTGTCGGGGTGTGGAGCAAAGAAGGAGTCGGCAGACGTTGTTGTCGTTGGAGCGGGCGGTGCAGGTCTGGCGGCCGCGGTTCGTGCGCAAGAAGAAGGTGCGAATGTGATTGTGTTGGAAAAAATGCCGATTGTGGGCGGGAATACGGCGCGTGCGACAGGTGGTTTGAATGCTGCTGGGACGAAGCAGCAAATAGATAAGGGCTTTACAGATAGTGTGGAATTGTTCTATGAGGATACGATGAAAGGCGGCTATGACAAAAACAACCCAGAACTGGTCAAATTGCTCACGGAGCAAGCGAAAGATTCCGTAGAGTGGTTGGAGAAGTATGGTGCGGACATGTCTGATGTTGGTCGAATGGCTGGTGCCAGCGTTAATCGTACTCATCGTCCAGCAGGTGGAGCGGCAGTAGGCTCTCATATCGCTATGGTGCTAGAGAAGACAGCCAAGGAAAAGAACATTGATGTACGTACGCGGCATGAAATGACAGATATCGTTATCAATAAAGAAGGCGCAGTTACTGGTATAAAGGCAAAGGACAAAGAAGGCAAGGAGTATATGATAAATACAAACGCGGTTGTATTGGCATCGGGAGGGTTTTCTGCGAATCAAGAGATGGTCGTAGCATATAAGCCAGCTTTGAAAGGCTTCGCCACAACGAACCATCCAGGAGCGACAGGGGATGCCATCACGATTGTGGAGAAGCATGGTGCGGCTCTTGTTGATATGGCTGAAATTCAAACACATCCAACTGTTGTTCCAGATAAAGGTGTGATGGTGACGGAGGCAGTCCGAGGCAATGGCGCTATTTTAGTTAATAAAAAGGGTGAGCGTTTTGTTAATGAGCTGCTTACTCGTGATGTTGTGTCCAAGGCTATTTTAAGTCAGCAGGATGGTCGTGCCTATTTATTGTTCGATAAAGGGCTTCGGGACAGCTTGAAGGCGACAGAAGAGTATTTCAACATGCAGCTCGTAACTGAAGCAGAAAGTATAGCGGCGCTAGCTGAAAAGCTGGGGGTAGAGTCTGCTGTACTAGATAACACATTGAATGCTTACAACAAAGGTGTGAAGGCAGGCAAAGACGAGCAATTCCAGCGTCCAGATCTGCCGCGTGAGTTGAGCAACGGTCCGTTCTATGCGATTGAGGTAACACCTGCTGTACACCATACAATGGGTGGGGTAAAGATTAATACAGATGCACAAGTGCTAAATAAGGATGGACAAGCGATAAAGGGTCTATACGCAGCAGGTGAAGTAACAGGTGGGGTTCATGGCGGCAACCGACTTGGTGGCAATGCGTTGGCAGACATTATTACGTTCGGAAAAATTGCAGGATTGAATGCGTTCAATTATGTGAAGGCAGAGCAGTAATGAGCTATTACGACTATTGGCATAAAGTAGCGGGACGGAATGGCTTCGGGACATTTTGAGGAACTGTCGTAATTTTACTTTACGTATATAGACATCAAGGGGAGATTGTGATGAAGAGAAAAGCATGGATCATATTAGGGATTGCAGCTATGCTCGCATTGTCGGGCTGTGGAAACGGCGGTCTTTATAAAGATGGAGTGTATGAAGGCAAGTCACGAGGAGCAACTAGTGATATCGTTGTAGCTGTAACTGTGAAGTCTGGCAAGATAGAATCCGTTGAAGTGAAGCAGCATGAAGAGACTGCGCAAATGATTCAAGCGGTAACGGACAATACAGTTCCTGAAATTATTGAGAAGCAGGGAGCGGATGAGGTTGAAGCGCTGACTGGTGCAACGAAGTCGTCCGAAGGTGTCATCGCTGCTGTGAAGCAAGCATTGGAGCAGGCGAAGAAATAGAGAGTCTACTATAGAACAATTACAAACATGAAAAGAGACGACTTTTATCCGATGTAGGAATAAAACTGTCGTCTCTTTTCACGTTGCATATAAATAGCTCTACAGTAACGCTTGTATATTAGATTGAAGAAGGAACACTCATTTTGTGCGAAGAGGTTTCAGCTTCGCTTCAATTTCTTCACGTTGTGGCTCTAAAAAGGGTGGTAAGGCTAGGCTCTCACCTAGATGCTCCATATCTTCGTCGGTGTCGAAGCCAGGCCCATCTGTTGCTAGTTCATACAATATACCGTTTGGTTCGCGGAAATAAAGCGAACGGAAGTAGAAACGGTCTACAAAGCCTGAGCTTGGCAGGTTGTGCTGTTCAATATGATTAACCCATTGATGCATTTCCTCTTCATTATCGACACGGAAGGCGACGTGATGCACAGCACCACGCCCCGGTCTTGCCATCGGCAGGTCATTGCGTTCTTCGATATGAACTTCAGCACCCGTTCCACCCTCGCCTGTTTCAAGGACAATAATATCTGGCTGGCCATCGAACCAAGATGGGTAGGAGGCTTTGCGACGGAAGCCCATCACAGATGTTAGTACGTTGATCGTTGATGAAGCTTTGCGAACCGTTAGTTTAATTGGTCCTAGTCCAATGATACCGTACTGTGATGGAATGTCACTGTGCGTCCAAGCGGTTCCGCCAGCAACACCGCTGTTATGCTCATCGGAGACAAGAATCAATTTGGTGCCTTCAAAGTCAGTAAAAGATAGCGAGTTGCGCCCCGTACGGTCTGTAATTTCACCATGCGGTACTTTGAGTGTTTCGAAGCGCTGTTTCCAGAACAATAGCGCTTCGTCTGAAGCGACTCGCAAAGAAGTAGCGGAAACACTGTTAATGCCGTATTGTTGGCCAGCTGCCATCGGAATTTCGAAAAAGGTAATCTCTGTTCCAGGGTTGCCCTCTGCATCAGCGTAAAACAAATGATACATCGATGTATCATCTTGGTTAACTGTCTTCTTCACAAGACGCATGCCTAGTATATCGGTATAGAATGCCAGGTTCTTCTCGGCATTTGCAGTTAGTAATGAAACGTGGTGAATCCCTTTCAAATTCATTATGGGAACCTCCTCAAGGGTGGTGAGTTATATCTCGATATTAATTATCTTGAATTAAAGATAATATAAATTGATAAAGATGTCAAGCTGATAGGGTAAAGCATGTAAGCTCGACGAGGCGATAAGATTAGGACGTGACGCAGTACTAACTCAAACTTCATCGAGCTTGCAGTTGGATGACAAGATTGAAAGGTTCCAACAGCTAAATCGAAGGCACCTCGATTGAACATTCGCTATACTTGCCATATAAACAAGCAGGGAGCGAACCTAAACATGAACAACGGAGCTACTATTGATTTCTCACAAGCTATTTTAACACTAGCCTTAGTCGTAATCGCCATCCTTATTCCATTTACGATACATGTATCTGCCGAGCCGATTCCTTCTTCACCGATGCATGTTGATAATAAACAAATTGAGGTAGTGGTGAGTCCATAAGTTAGCTTTCTATTATAAAAAGACGCAAGCCGTCTCCCGTGATGATGGAGATGCCTGCGTCCTTATGCTTACTTATTGTATGCTGCTATAACAAAATTTTTGTTAAGCCAAAGCCCACGGCCACAGAAACAATCGTTGCCACTAAGCCCGGAACCATAAAGCTGTGGTTCAGCAAATAGCGGCCAATTCGCGTCGTACCTGTGCGGTCGAAGTTGATCGCCGCAATAACCGTCGGATAGTTCGGCAAGAAGAAGTAGCCGTTTACCGATGGGAACATGGCGATCAAGGCTGGTGCTGGCATGCCTAACGCAATACCAAGCGGCATCAATCCACGCACTGTCGCTGCCTGCGAGCTAAGCAGGATGGACATAAAGAACAAGGCTACTGCGAACATCCATGGCGCAGCTGTAACCGTGTCTTTAATGGCTGCATCAATAATCTCCATATTGCCACGGAAGAATGTATCCCCGAGCCATGCGATACCAAAGATGCTGATGACAGCCTGCATTCCTGCGCTAAAAATATTACTTTTCACCACGCGTTCTGCTGGAGCGCGCGATACGAGCAAAATCAAACCGCCGACCGACAGCATGACGATTTCAACGACTTGCGGCATACCGAGTGTCTTCATAACGCCTTCTGCATCCAAATAGGATGGGCGAAGCTCTGGGAAAGAGCCGAACAACACAACGGCAATCACGCCGACTAGGAAAATAAATACCGATGCAACTGCTCCACGCGGCAGTGTGCCGTCATCACTGGCAGCAGAGCCCGAGCGATCCGCTTCGCCAATTGGCGGCACCGTTCCTGCTTCTACACGGTGCTGGAACTCTTCATCCTCTGCTAGTGCCTTGCCGTAGCGGTTCATCACAAGCGCAGCCGCGACACAGCCAATAATCGTAGCTGGAATGCTGATCATCAATATGTTCGGCAGCGTATAACCCTGCGGTGCAAGCAGAGCCAAGAGCGCAACGGTAGCCGCAGAAATAGGGCTTGCCGTAATTGCCTGCTGCGATGCGATGACCGCTACCGACATCGGACGCTCAGGGCGCACACCGGATTGGCGCGCTACCTCCGCGATAACAGGCATAACCGAGTAAGCGACATGTCCAGTTCCCGCACATAGCGTGAACAAGTATGTAACGACAGGCGCCATAAATGTAATGTGATGCGGATTGCGGCGCAGCGCTCGTTCTGCTATTTTGACGAGCACATCCATACCGCCTGCCGCTTGCATCGTAGCGGTCGCTGTTACGACAGCCGCGATCATCAGGATGACATCAATTGGCGGATCGGAAGGGACGAGTCCGAAGCCGAACGTAAGGATAGCAAGTCCAAGCCCGCCCATAACGCCAAGACCTATTCCTCCAAGTCTTGATCCAAAATAAATGGCCAGCAAGACGATAATTAATTGCAATAGAAACATATAACGTAGCTCCTTCCTTTCTGTTGAACAAAGCTGATACTAGTGCTGGATAGAGCGTGCTACATGCATTCATTTCTTACAGTGGCCTTTCTCATACCTACAGCTGTATATAGATAAAGACCCGCCAGCGAAAAGACGTAACAGGTCCTTTTGACCGGTCAGCCTTTTCTATGGGCGGGTCTAGTCTGTGTCGAACTTCGTGTTGAAAATGTTCATTCATGGCATTCAGTCCGCGTACGGAAAGGGATGCATTCTTTGATGCTGAACACCTTACTTGTTGAACTTATATTTATATGCATCATCCGTCAGGGTGAAAAAGCTGGGGATGCCTGACGTGGTATATACTTGCTTGTCTTCTGTTATAAAAATAGCTTCGGCATTCGGCTTCGCTTCAATGAAGGCAATCCCTTCTTCAACGCCAAGCGCGAAGGCAGATGTCGACAGCGCATCGGCATCCGTAGAGCGATCCGTTACGATAGTAACACTGTTTAGATTGCTCTTAGCAGGGTAGCCTGTCTTCGGATCGAGAATATGATGATAGTATTGCCCATTATGCTCCAAATAACGTTCATACACGCCGGAGGTCACAATGGTGCGATCCTTTATTTTCATCGTACCGATCTGATTGCCGCGCGTCTCATTCGGATCTTGCACGCCAATCGTCCAATCGAATCCGGCTGGCTTGGTACCAACTGCATAAATGTTACCGCCTAAGTCAATAATGGCGCTCTTTACGCCTTGTTCACGAATGTAATCGACAATAGCGTCAGCTGCATATCCTTTGCCGATGCCGCCCAAGTCCAACTCCATGCCGGGCTTCGCCATGGACACCGTTTTGTTGGCAGCATCAAGCGTTACTGTGTCATAGCCAACTAGCTTGAGTGCTTCATCAATTTCCGCCTGAGCTGGTACACGGGCTTGTTCGGTACCGATCCCCCATAAACTAACGAGCGGTCCTATCGTTGGATCAAAGCGTCCATTCGTTTTCTCCGCATAGTCCAATGCCTTCTCGATAACCATGAAAGTTTCATCAGAAACTTGATAAGGGCCTTTGCCAGCATGGGTGTTCAGCTTGTACAGTTCGCTTGTTTCCAGCGTACGGCTCATCTTGCTTTCGATGTCTTTCATAATGTTCAAAATATGTTCAAAATGTTGCGCGTAAGCAGGATCATCGTATAATTTCACCGTAACCATGGTATCAAATATAAAGTAGGACTTGGATTGAATCGTTGGCTGCTGCACCTGTTTAGAATCAGATGATGGTGAACCACATCCTACTGCCAACATCGTGATGGATAGCGCCACTGCAACAATGTAAGCCCAGCGTGGAAGTTTCATCGAGCGTATTCCTCTCATAGTTGTCCCTCCGTAATCTGTCCATAGGTTAAGGCTTGTACGATCTGCCTGTCTTTTAGCACAACATTATATCAGAATGAAGATGCATTGCCTAGGAAGTTTATCACAAAAAAACAGCCAAAATCCCGCTGCATAAGGGTTTTTCTGGCATTTGTCCAAGCCGTCAACATTGAACGAAAAATGAGGTGGCAGTATAATAATATTGAAATTTATAATCATTAAAATTTTATAGATTGTTATTTAAGAGCTTAAGGAGATGCTAGGTATGAAACGCGGGGATGTAGTAGTAATCTGCCTCGTCATTGTGGCTGCTCTTGCATTTTTTATTCCTAAGTGGTTGATTCAGAACTCAAGTGAAAATAATCACAATAATACAATGACAGCAGAGATTACGGTCGATGGCAAGCTGTTTAAGACAGTAACGCTAACCGAAGAAGAGCAAATAATTACAGTGCCGACTGATCACGGTACAAATATTTTGAAAGTTCATAACTATGGAATCGAAATGATTGAGGCGGATTGTCCTGATCAAGTGTGCTTGTCCTTTGGCTTTGTGAATCGCAAAGGAGATACCATTGTTTGTCTGCCGCATCGCGTGCTTGTGGAACTGAAAACGGATCAAGCAGAGGAGAGTGAACTAGATGCGGTTGTCAGCTAACGATTCCTCGGTCTCTTCATCGCTTAAGTTAAGGAAGACGGTCATCATTGCCATATTTGCGGCAGTAGCTGCTGTTCTGGGATTAGTAGAAGCGATGCTCCCGACACAAATGTTTATGATGATTCCAGGTGCCAAGCTAGGTCTAGCCAATATTATGGTTCTGACTTGCTTATGCTTCCTGTCTTGGCGAGATTCGATGGCGCTAGTTATATTGAAAGCCTTAATTATGACTTTGATATACGGTGCGTTTTCCGCGTTTTTATTTAGCTTTCTAGGTGCGCTGTTTAGCTTCATTGTTATGTACGGTCTTATCCGAATCGGGCGAGGTCGTCTTAGTCTCATCGGAATTAGTGTAATGGGCGGCGTAGCGCATAATGTGGGGCAATTAACGGCGGCGTATATTGTTTTTCAAACAACCAAGATCTATTACTATCTTCCAGCCTTAATGCTGCTCGGAATTGTGACCGGTATCTTTATCGGAATCGCTGTGAAATACGTGGTTGCCTCACTTTCCAAGCTGTCGTTGTTTGAACCATTTGCACCAGAAATGCAGTAAAGGCGGTGGCAGCTATCCTACGATTCAATCAAGTGGCTTTTCAGTATTCGAAGGGTGAGCCAATGTTTACAGACTTGTCCTTTCATATCGAACAGGGACAATGGGTAACCATTGTAGGTCCGAATGGTTCTGGCAAATCGACATTGACGAAGCTGATGAATGGCTTGCTTGTGCCGCAGTCAGGCACGATTCAGATCGGCGGTGTAAAGCTGGATGGCCATACGGTTAGTGATATACGTGGACGAGTCGGCTACTTATTTCAAAACCCAGATAATCAGTTTATAGCGAATACGGTGCAAGATGATATGGCATTTGGAATGGAGAACCGCTGTTTGCCGCAAGCAGAAATGCAGCGGAGGATCGATCAGGTGTCGGTTGAGCTAGGTATTCGAGATTGGTTGGGTCGCCATCCATCTTCCTTGTCTGGGGGACAGAAACAGCGCGTTGCGATTGCTGGGCTGCTTGTGCTAAATCCGGAAGTCATGATTTGGGATGAGGCGACGTCGATGTTAGATGAGCAGGCAAGGCGAGAGTGTATGATTCATATGCGGCAATTGCGTGCTGAAAGAGGGTTTACCATTGTATCAGTGACGCATGATGCGGAAGAAATTATGGCATCGGATCGAGTTCTTGTTGTAAAGGATGGCCAGTTGGTAGCTGATTTGTCACCGATGGAGCTGTTCGCGCGGGAAGAGCTGATGGAGGAATGCCGCTTACGTCCGCCATTTGCTGTAGAGTTATCGCTAGAGCTAAGGCGTCGTGGTGTTGATGTAGATATATGCCGGGATGAGGAAGAGTTGGTGAATGCACTATGGCCATCGTGTCCAGTGAAAAATTAAGTTATCAATATGTTGCTAACGGTGGCAGTGAACCATCGTTTGCGCTTAAGGATATTAGCTTCGAATGGGAACAAGGACAATTCTATGCGATTCTTGGTGCTGCTGGCTCCGGCAAGTCGACCTTGCTGCAGCACATAAACGGTATTTTCCAGCCGACCACGGGGCGACTTCGTGTGCTGGATATGACGTTCGAGGCTGGGATAAAGCAAAAAGGGCTAAAGCCGCTGCGCAAACGAGTCGGGCTCGTCTTCCAATTCCCTGAGCAGCAACTGTTCGCAGATACGGTGGAGCAGGACCTTATGTTTGGCCCTTTGCAGTTTGGCATGTCTGAGCAGGAGGCACGTCAAGCGGCTTGGGGGGCCCTGCGCAAGGTGGGACTGCCTGAAGCTGTGCTCACGATGAACCCCTTCCAGCTCAGCGGCGGACAGATGCGCAAGGCGGCCATTGCAGCTGTGCTGGCATCCAATCCAGATTTGCTCGTGTTGGACGAGCCGACTGCTACGCTCGATCCGCTTAGTAGAACCGAACTGCTCGACCTCTTGCACCGGCTTACAGTCGAGCAAGGTAAGACGGTTGTGGTCGTTACGCATCGGCTCGATGAAGTGCTGCCTGTTGCGAGCCACTATCTGTTAATGAAGGCTGGACGAATCGTCTTTCAAGGTAGTCGAGCTGAGCTGCTGGCACAGCCATTGCAACTGCAAGACGCTGGAGTCGTTTTGCCTGCCGCATTGCGGCTTGGGCAGTTGGTGGGAGAGCGATGCAGAGGACAGCGCTGTGGATTGGAAGTACAGGGGCAAGAAATGCCCGTTACGGCCAGTGAATGGGCAGAACGACTGATTGAGATGAGTCAGATGCGTGAGCAGGAACAACACGGAGAGCAAGCCCTGTCTGCTAGCGTTAGCAGGGAAAAGCTGCTTCAACGGTATCAATCCAAGCAATCAACAGAGCCAGAGGCTAATGTTTACTATGCGGTAACGGGGGGAAGTGAAAGTGCGTATCGTGCTCTGCATCTTCCTAGAGGGGTGGAAGAACGATGATTAGGTCATCTAAGCTGGTGATGGGCCGCTATATAGACGCTTCGTCATGGGTACATCGATTAGATCCGCGTGCGAAGCTAGTAGCGATGCTGCTGTTTCTAGCCGCTGTTATTAGCGCTCATTCAATCGTAGAGCTGATTGCGATAACCGCAATCGCCTTGCTTATTTTAGCAAGCTCAGGCATTCCGTTATCCCGCTTTGGTCGGGCTTCCAAGCCGCTATGGCCGCTTATGTTTTTTATGTTTTTGTTCTATACGCTGTTTGAGCAGGGTGGCAGCGTATGGTTTGAAATAGGCAGCTTCCAAGTTAGCCGCGAGGGTATATTACTAGGGCTATCAGCCGTATGGCGCATGCTGCTGCTGGTGTGCTTTACGTCGATTCTAACCTTTACGACGACAACGATCGAATTGAATCTTGGCCTTGAGGCAGTATTGAAGCCGCTTAAGCTTGTCGGTGTTTCTCCACAGCAGTGGACGATGATGATTACGATCGCGTTGCGGTTTATCCCGACGATATTTGAGGAAGCGGATCGTATATTAAAGGCCCAAGCATCCCGTGGAGCAGATATTAACGATTTGAAGTTTGCGGCAAAAGGGAAGATGCTGCTGACCCTGCTCATTCCGATTATTGTAGGGGCTTTTCGCAGAGCGGAAGACTTGGTGCATGCGATGGAGTCGAGGGGATATGTGCTGGATCGAGCACGGACTTCACTTCGTATGTTGAAGTGGAGGCGAATCGATTCGCTGTTTCTTATCGGCTTTGCAGCGATGCTTGTCTTCACTTTTGTGATGTAGAGCAAGCTTCAATTGTTTCCATAAATAATAGAGGTAGGCGCTAGAGATTTCGCTAAATATGTTAATTCTTATGTGGGTTCAAACTTTAATCGTATGCATAAATAGCAATTAATTTGTGAAAATGTTCACGTTAATGAGGATGGGGAGGAACGATTATGGCTAGATATTTCAACGGTAAAGAGATAGAGTTGTTGGCTCCTGCGGGAACGTTTCCTATTTTCCAAGAGGTTATTGATATGAACTGTGATGCGGTGTACTTCGGTGGACCATCGCTCAATATGCGGATGATGCGCAAAGGATACAATTTGTCCTATGACGAAGTTCGCGAAGCTATTCAAATGGCACATGATCGAGGCAAGCGTGCGTATGTTACCGTGAACAATTTATTAAACGAAGAAGATTTGGATGAGGCGAAGCGCTATTTCGAATTTCTAAATGAGGTTGGCCCCGATGCGATTATTGCGCAGGATATGGCGGTATTTCCATTGATTCACGAGCAGAACTATACAAATATACCTGTGCATTCTTCTGTCATGATGAACATTCACAATTTGGAAATGATCGAAGCGATAAAGAAGTTTGGCGTAACTCGGGTTGTTGCATCTCGTGAGATGGATCTGAATACAGCAGAGCTGTTGCAAGCGAAAAGCGGGATGGAGTTCGAATACTTTGTTCATGGCGACATGTGCACGGTTCACGGTGCGAATTGTACGATTAGCTCGATGATTTTTGGTAACAGTGCTCAGCGTGGACGCTGTATGAAGCCTTGTCGTTGGGATTATCGCGTAAAGAAGGACGGGCATATTTACCCGACAGAATATCCTCTTGCAGCGAAAGACATGTACATGTATGAGCATATTCCAGAACTGATCAAGTCAGGCATTATGTCATTCAAAATTGAAGGCAGAATGCGTGATATCGAGTTTTTGAACTTGTTGGTCAATCAATATGGGGATGCGATTGATCGTTATATAGCTGACCCGATTGGCTTTAACCGCACGGAGAATGCGGACAAGCTGTATGACAATCGGAAGCGAGATTTTTCAACCGCCTATGCATTTGGCAAGCCTGGTCTTAGCTATATTAATAGACGATATGAAGGGACAGGGAAGTTCTACAGTACAGGGAAGGTGTTCAGTACACCTGCCGCTGAACGTGAGCTGAAAGAAGAGCGTGTTACGCAAATTCGGGAGCGTCTTGCTGATGCAAAAAGAGATATCGATCACACTTCTAAGCAGGCTCTGCCCCAGATTGCTGTACATGTCAACAATGTACAGCAGGCACATGCAGCGCTTGAAGAAGGAGCAGATATCATCTATTTGACTGGTGATGTATACATGCCAGATCGTCCATACAGTCTTGAAGATATAGAACGGCTAACTGCATCTAAAGGCGCGTCGCAAATTATTCTAGGCACACCTCGGATGATGACGGAGCTTCATATGGAGCAGTATACGCACTTCTTGCAGCAAGGAAAGCAAAGAGGGATGTATGGGCTGGATGGCTTGCTTGTATCTAACTTCGGTGCGCTGCATAAGTTTGGTTCATTAGAGTTAGGGCTACCTATGATTGGCGATGCTAATTTGAATGTGTACAACTACATGTCTGCTGCTGTGTATGAAAAGTATTTCGGCGTGGAGCGGGTTCACGCTTCGATGGAGCTGCCGCTCCATGATTTGGCGAACTTCATTGAGCATACAAAAGTACCCGTGGAGATGACGGTTCATGGCTCGCCGATTGTGATGTATTTGGAGCTTGATCTCTATGAAAATACAGAAGTGATGGAGTCGATTGGCCAAGAGGATAACGCTTATGTGGACAATCAATACCTTGTCCTTATGACGGACAAAGGAGAAAGTCCGGTCTATCGGGATTGGAGCGGACGCAATCATCTCGCTTTGTCCAAAGAATTGTGCTATTTGCCGATGATGAAAGAGTTGTATGAAGCAGGGGTCCGTCATTTCCGAATTGAAGGCAAGACATATACGGACGAGCAGCTGCGGACCATTGTACGCACATACCGTCAAGCAGCGGATCACTTGGATCAATGCAGTATTTTATTCGCTCAGATGAATCCTGTTTATGCAGGCTATACGCTAGGAAGCTTGCAGTTCGGAGCGGCTCGCCATATGGAGCTGATAAGCACGAATGCGTAGGCCGAGCTCAAGCTATTTTATGTGATTGTAATGATATAAATTCTAGGGTCCATAACGATGAACATGTAAACGAGCAGAAAGTACGGAGTCAATATGTGACGAGGTGAATACGCATGACAAGCGTGACAACAATGCATCCAACAACCTATATAGGTCCAGAAAAAGTGCTAGAGAAGCGTAAACAATATTTCTTTCCTTGTACCCATCATTTTTACGAAGACCCGCCACAAATCGTGCAGGGAAGCATGCATCAGCTTATTGATCATGAAGGTAAGATATATACAGATTTCTTTGCAGGTGTATCCGTCGTTGCTTGCGGACATTGCAACGAGCAGATTACATCTAAGACGACAGAGCAATTAACCAAGCTGCAGCACACGACGACCATTTATTTAACAGAGCCCATGGTTCAACTAGCAGAGCGGTTGGCGAATGAATGCTTGCCAGGTGAGTTGAAGCGAACGTTCTTCTGCAATAGCGGCTCTGAAGCAAATGAAGGGGCTTTGCTGTTGGCAAGGCTGCATACGAAGCGCAAAGACTTCCTTGCGCTGGAGTACGGCCTGCACGGTAGAACGTTCCTCACGATGGGAGTCACAGGGATGCCAATGTGGCGAACGGATGATTACCTCGACCCGCATGTTACCTTTATTCCTCGTCCTTACGATGAAGAGCTAGACGTGGAAGATGCAGCTCATCGTTCCATTGAGGCGCTGCGAAAGGTGCTTGGGGAAAAGGGCGATACATTTGCTGCCATGATCGTGGAGCCGATTCAAGGCAATGGAGGGATGATCGTCCCACCTGACTGGTATTTCCGCGAAATGAAAGCATTGCTTGCAGAGTACGGGATCTTGCTCATCGCAGATGAAATCCAGACTGGCTTCGGTCGCACGGGGCGTATGTTCGCGATGGACTATTATGGGGTTGCGCCAGACATCATTACGATGGCGAAAGCACTTGGCAACGGTGTGCCAATCGGAGCTTTTGCTACGACAGACGCAATTGCAGTCAGTTTTAATCGTCCATCTGCTTCGACATTTGGTGGTAATCCTGTCTCTGCTGCTACGGCCATGGCGGTGTTGGATTATATTCAGCAGGAGCAGCTTGTAGCGCGCTCCGCCGAGTTGGGTAATCAACTGAAAGATGGACTACGTGCACTCCAAGTCAAGCACGGTTGCATTGCAGATGTGCGCGGCAAAGGGCTTATGGTAGGAGCCGAGCTAAATACCGGTAATGCGTCATTACATGCAGCTTTGACGGATCGTGTGCTGGAGAAGATGAAAAATCGCGGCTATTTGATTGGTAAAAATGGTGTCGGGCGCAACGTCCTCGCTTTCCAGCCTCCGCTTATCATGCCAGAAGCGGAGATCGATGCGATGCTCTCGGTGCTAGATGAAGTTCTCTCTGAAGCGGTTTATGCCGATGAAGAGAGGGGGACGGAAGATGGACGCGATTCATAAGGCCTTCTATAAGACTCGTATGTTCGGAGAACTGGTTATGTTCTCGCATACGTTATTCTCCTTGCCTTTCGCTATTATTTCGATGGTATGGGCAGCCAATGGTTTGCCTGCTGGCGAGGTGATGCTGTGGTCACTCCTTGCACTTGTGGCAGCACGCAATGGAGCGAATGCGTTCAACCGTCTCGTGGATAGGGAATTTGATGCACAAAATCCACGCACAGCTCATCGTCACTTGCCTAAACGTTTACTTATGGAGCGAGAAGTAACCGTATTTATCGTATGCAACTATGCGCTATTCATCCTTGCAGCGGGGATGTTGAATCCGCTATGCTTGGCCTTGTCCCCAGTGGCGATTATCCTTATTTCTAGCTATTCGTACACGAAGCGGTTTACATGGTTGAGCCATCTGTACCTCGGCTTTACAATTGCTTCTGCGCCTATTGGTGCATGGTTTGCGGTGACAGGTGAATTTGCGTTGACGCCATTCATACTTGGTACGGTCGTTATGCTGTGGATTGCAGGCTTTGATATCATCTATGCTACGCAGGACATCGAATTTGATCGAAACGCGGGGTTGTGGAGCGTTCCGCGTGTATTCGGTTATGAGGATGCCTTGTTTATTGCACGTACGCTGCATACGGTGATGGTGCTGCTGCTTATTGTGCTATACTTTTTCCGAGATTCGCTTGGATTGGTATATTTGATAGGGATAGGCCTGGCCATTGTCCTGCTTGCGATTGAACACCGAATTATTAAGCCATCTAGCCGTGAGCGGATGAATGTTGCTTCGTACAATTTGAATCAAGTCATTAGTATGGTTATATTAGCTTGTACACTATTGGATCAGTTCTTATCGTAAGTTTATCGATAGTCTGGGGAGCAGAGCTTTAACAAGTCGTATTTATAAAATGAGTCGCCTATAAATAGAGGCAAAACGTGCCGCTGTAGAAGTACGAACGATTCGTATTTTCGACCAGTGGCTATTTTTATTCTCCTATCTTTCGACAGAAATAGGTACGGAGAGCCAAGAAACACATGAAAAAATACATATTTCCCCATCGGAAAAATTATTGTATTCTAATCTACAGACAGAAATCCTACATGTTCTAACCATCCGCTGCCTCATGAATGGCAACAAAGCCATGCATAATCAAGATTTATACTCACTCACGGGAAAGCTTACTCTCTTCCTACCATCTGTTCCTGCCGGACACCTTTCATTTTATCAAGAAGTTTTTCATTTTCTAATTTATGAAATGATAATGCCATCCTTGCTTGAAGCTCATTTGTTGTGTATATCGTTTTCCATCCCAATTGTATAGGAAGAGGTGACCTGCATGGGTATATTAACGAAGCCAGCTATCGTACGACCACCTTATCGCATTACGCAAGATGAAATGGTGGATATGCTCCACCAGCTCCATCCCAATCATCCCGACTGGAGCAAAATTAACCGTATGCTTCGCAACACACAAGTGAATGAGCGGTATATCGTCCGTCCCATCGAAGAGATTATTGCACATTCTCGTTTTGAAGAGCGCAGCCTTATTTACAAAGAAGAAATGAGACGGCTTAGTGTCCAAGCTGTTGAGCAAGCGCTGGAGAATGCTGAACTAGAAGCTTTTCAAATTGACCTCATCATTGTGACATCTTGTACCGGATTTATGATGCCTTCCTTAACCGCCTACCTCATAAGTGATTTGCCATTCCGTGAACAAACAAAACAGCTTCCTATTGCACAGCTTGGTTGTGCTGCTGGGGCATCTGCGATTAATCGTGCTGCTGAATATTGCGAAGCCTTCCCTGGTGCCAACGTCCTTATCGTAAGCGCAGAATTGTGCTCACTTTGCTTCCAGCCTGCTGAGCGTGCGATCTCTGACTTTGTATCGGCTGCTTTATTCGGAGACAGCGTGTCTGCTTGTGTTATGAAAAGTACGGCAGGAATAGGATTTCAGGTAGAGTCGAATGCCTCTTATTTGATTAAGCATACGGAGAACTATATCGCCTATGACATGAAAGACACCGGATTTCATTTTGTGCTGGACAAGCAGGTCATGTATACGATTGAGACGGTGGCTCCTGTTATGCGCGAATTTGTGGAAGAGACGGTTCAGCGGACACCATCCGATCTTGATTTCTTCGTATTCCATACAGGGGGGCGGCGCATATTAGATGAGCTGGTGAAGCATCTTGGTATTGCAGAGCAGCGTGTCGGTTTGAGTAGAGAGAGCTTAGCAGAGTGTGGGAACCTATCCAGCGTTGTTGTTTTTGATGTATTAGCTCGTCTATTCGAAGCGGGAACGTGCTCGCCTGGGGATAAAGGGTTATTAGCCGCATTCGGACCAGGTTTTACGGCGGAAATGTGTTCAGGGACTTGGGTAGAGTAAGCATATAGGTTGTAGAAGGGGAATGAACGACGGAGTAGGCTAGCCCACGTTGCGATAGGAGTTAGAGGATAGGAATGACAAGGGGGAGGGAGTAGAAAGTAGAATAAAGCCATAAGCGGGATTTGTTTAACATGAGGAGTCTTATAATCGGGGGAGGAAACTAAGGTCATGAAAGGGGCAGCGAAACTACTAGCTGCTCCTTTTTCTATGGAACGATCGTTGAATTACCGATGCACACGCTACTTACGCGTACTTTCAAGCGCGCTCCTCGGTTGATGTGAATCGTATCTGCTTATTAGAAAATAAATAGGTACCTTTACACACATAGTAAATCTATGTATAGTAATTCTAGGTATAAAATTGGTGCGTTATGGAAAATAGTGCGAATAAGAGGAGGTATGTCTGTCCATGGATCGAGAAGAGAATAAACGCTCTTTATTAGATTCTTTTGTGGATCAAGTAGAGGCAGGGATTCATGCGCAAGAAATGAGAGCCAGCATACGAGCAGAGCTGGAGGATCATCTGTACAATCAGGTCGAGGAGCAAATGGACAAAGGGATGTCTCGTTCTAAAGCCGAAGCGACTGCGATTAGACATATGGGATCCGTAAATACGATAGCAGAGAAGTTTAATATCGTGCATCGAACACGGTTCCCATGGTTGTTTTGGGGCATGATCGCTATTTTATTGCTTGTAAGTACATTGGGTATTTGGGCGGTTCAACATACCGTGAATGGTAATTATGCGGTAAGGAGCTTGTTGGATAGACACCTTGTTTTTCTAGGCTTTGGACTTGTTATATTCATTATTGCCTCATTAATCGATTATCGTTGGTGGCGCAATAAAGGATGGTTGCTATATGTGACTGCAACAGGTTTATTCGGCTCTGGACAATTAATAGGGGATGAGGTAAATGGAACGGGATATTGGATTGCTATCGGTGCTATTGCATTGGATGTTGGATTTCTGACGACCTTTTTATTTTTATTTGCAATCTTTTTAATCATTTCACAATATCGTGCCGAGTATCCTGAGCTTAGTATTAGAAGGGAGCTGGTTCTTCCGTTCATTGGGATTATTCCGGTTCTCACCTTTGTTATCAGTTCACAATATTATGCAGTCGTTGTCTATTTACTGGGCTTCATTCTGATATTGTTCATACATTCGTTTTCTTTGAAAGCTCTAATGATTGGGGCAATTACTGCAATAACGATAGGCGTGCTGGCATTTCTAAGTTTACCATCTTACCAAATACAGATTGAGAGGTTAGAAGCGTGGGGAAACCATTTGCTAGGTCATCATACGAGGGATGCATCAGCGTTACTCTATCATTTGCAGGATTTATTTGTACAAGCAGGTTGGTGGGGAAAAGGATGGGTTGAACGAGCGGATATTCCATATCCCCATTCTGATCATATATTAGTCGTTATTGTTTATGCATTCGGCTGGATTGTTGGGTTAGGAGTACTGGTGGCCTTACTTGGAGGATTGACTTGGCTGTTCCGTTCTTCGTATCAAGTAAAGCAGCGTTTTGGGAGAGGCTTAATGTTATTCATTAGCTGCTATGTTACAATCCCTGTTATATTCAATATAGGTGGGCTAATTGGTGCAGTTCCTATGAATGGGGCGACTTTGCCGCTATTAAGCTATGGTGCCAATTCAATGCTCATATGGATGTTTGCGCTTGGCATATGTACGAATATTTATATGCGTAAAGACACTCTCCCTCAACATGAAGCTAGATGGGATAGGACAGTTGTAATTGGGAAAGGAAGATGATAGATGAAAGTGAGCAAAGAAATGCTCAAGGGGAGCACAGTTATGCTCGTGCTTTCCATGTTGGAGCAGCAGCCGATGTATGGTTATCAGCTCATTAAGCGGTTGGATGCTCAATCGAATGGAGTATTTGCATTGAAAGAAGGAACGCTGTATCCCATACTTCATGCATTGGAGAATGAAGGTCATGTGGAAGCGATATGGAGTGAAGCAGAGGGCCGGGCTCGCAAGACGTATTACATTACCGATAAAGGGAAAAAGCAGCTTCAAGAAAAAACAGAGGAGTGGAAGCTGTTCCAAGTTTCGTTGAATCGTGTGATCGGTGAGACCTAGTGAGTTAAAACCTGAGGTTTAACTAAAGCCTAATGAGCCAAAACCAAAACCAAAACGAAAACGAAAACCTAATGTTAGTGTTGGGCATGGAGTGGTGTTCATCCAACAATCTTCTAACGAACGCTATTGACGTTATTTTCGCGAAATCGTTCGTATTTAGATTGTAACGGTCCCACGAGCGCTTATTTCAGTCAAATGGGTGAATATGAGCGCTATGCATCGTAAATAAGCTCGCTGGCAGCCGTTACATATCAAAAACAAGTAAAAAAGGCGGAATAGCCTCTGTGGCAACCGTTAGCGCGGTCATACTGCTGATTCGTTACGTTGTGAAAGGTGTTTCTATTGTACTTGTGCAAGGAAGCAGAAACGGTTGGTGTGGCTGTGGCAATTATGCCGCATCTTCATAGTTGCAGAGGCGAAAAATAAAAGGCACGAATGTTCTAGGTCACCGAACCGAACAGGACCGTTCATCCGTCTATACATGTGTATAACGAGAAGCTTCGTTTTTCGCCAACTGCATGTTATGAATTTAGTCGTCATTTAACCGTCCTGCGCCATTTGTGAATTCAATCTTCAATCCGGATTATTCCTCCGTATGCTCTAACGCATACTCATAATCTTCAATATCGTAGATCGGAATTGGCACCTCATGCTGAATAAGTCGCTCCATGTATTCCAATTGGTCGGTCAGCAATGGGGCTTGCTCGCGCATGCAAGTAAGAATAAGCTCTGTTTCGATCGGATCAAAAGTTTCGCCGTACTGCATGCTGTCCATCCCATTAATGATGATAATAGATACATGCTCGTTAATGAGCAAAGGAGCGCTCTGCCGCCAAGGAATACCAAGTGCACGGTCAATCTTTTTCTTATTAAACGGTCTTTCGAACAGCTCGATCAGCAAGTCCACATGTGCCTTAGCATGCTGGTCATCTTCCGGATCAGGCATGATGCGCTCCCCTGTAATGCGGATCTCATACAATTCACTAATCGTTGAATATGGAATCATATATTCTACAGGCCGTTTCGGGACGAATAGGTGACCGTATACGGCTAACATGATTGCTTCAATTACGAATCGCCGTGGCTTCACATTTCGGTCCTCCTTTATGAACGCCCACCTATAAGCAATAGTATCGTGCAGGTGGTTTGTAAGGGACAATGTGAGTGCCGTTGTCCCACTTTTTATTTTACCATTGTGATTATACACGAAAAAGAGTCATTCATGCCGTATAACAGAAAGCTCTCCGCGCATGTACATCGTACACAAGCGAAGAGCTTATTTATATTTCCACAATATTGGTTCCTATTATGTTGTCAGCCGTACTCGCCAGTTGATGGCTGATGATATTAATACGTACGCTTCTCAAAATAATGCCACAACGTTTGCAAGTCTCGATGAGCGGGATAGTCAGCTAGCTGTTCGGTAATATCCCATGCGCGCTGCATAAAGGTGTGGCTTACTTCTAATGCTCGTTCTATTGCGCCGCTGTTTCGAATGAGCTTGATCGCTTCATCGAAGAGCTGATCGGGCGCTCCTTCGTGCAGCTTGCGTAAATGGCTTTCAATAGCAGGTTCCTCCATGGCCAGTAGTACTGGTAGGGTAACTTGTCCATTGCGCAAATCAGCTCCTGCTGGCTTGCCGAGTGCTTCTGCCGACTGCTGCAGATCGAGCACATCGTCTCGCACCTGGAACGCCATGCCGAGTTGATCACCGAATTCGTACAGCTGCTTAGCTACTTCTTCATCGGCTTCACTTGCTCTAGCTCCTAGATGCAGCGAGGTAGCCATAAGTATTGCTGTTTTATTTCGTGTCTTCTCCCAATATTGTTCCAAGGTGAGGTCAAAATTATAACGATTATCCATCTGCTGATACTCGCCTAGACACAATTGCGTCGTTGTTAAAGAAGCAAGCTCATCAATGTTACGGTCACGATCCTTCGTTCGAGCAGACAGCAGTTCCAATACGCGGCTCATCATATAATTACCAACCTGTACGGCTGTTTGTACGTTTGTTGTTTTGTGTAAGGAAGGCTGACCACGGCGGGTGTCAGCTTGATCTAGAATATCATCGTGTACAAGGGAGGCTGCATGAATGAACTCGCACACAGCAGCTAGTTGATATACATTAGTACGCTCAGGTTTAATTCCGAATCGGCTGCCGATGATAACCATGATGGGGCGGAGCCTTTTGCCTCCAGAACGAATGAGCTCCAGCACGCTCTTTCTGACAATAGAGCGGGATGCCACATCAGGATCGGCCGTGACGATACGCTCCAAATCACGGTTAATCTGCTTCATTGAAATTTGCAATTGGTCGGATAGGGAAGAGTTAGACAACGTCATACGTCACCTGCTTAAACGTTTGAGTCAATGGATACAGTTTCTTATATCGTTTAGTTATATATTTTACGGTTTGTTTGTGAATGTGGGCTTCATCCGTTTGCTTGCGCTCAGCACGCTTAATCTGTACTTGCTTAATGACAGGGGCGAGCTCGGCAATCAAGTCGATGAATCCATGGCGCAGGGCGAACTGCAAATAGAAACTCATAATAAAGTCTCCATCCAGCACAGAACGTCCAGCAGCTGCTGGGTCGGTAGGAAGTTGATCATGAATCCGCAAGGAAAGAAGGACAAGTGCATAGCAGCCAAGCAATGCTAGTCGTTCTTTATGAGCCATTTCAACATGATGCAAGCGAACGGCCATGTCTTGAAGTCTTATGTTGTATAGATCTGCGTTGAGCTGTATGCCGGCTTGTTGTGGAAGCTCTCGCTCTAGTTGTTCATACATGTCTTGAATGAATTGCGTTATCATGATCCCCCGCCTCCCGATAAAATAAGTAAAGTAATGTGCACGATGTACACATTACTTTGCTCCTATATAAATGAATATACTAATTACTACGGATTAGTCCGTGTAAAGGTACCATTTTTTTACGAAAGGTATGTTCTTCCAAATTCGTTTGAGATGCGGATACAAGTAGTAGTCGAGGCCAAGTGTGCTGCCTGAGCCGCCAATGAGAGCGATACCACCGAAGAAATACCACAGCATTTCAAATGGTGCCATACCTGATGTATAGATCATAACGCCCATTGCAATTGTGCCAAGCGACGCTAGCGATGTGAACAAGCCTAGGATTAGCATTGCCCCGAAAATAATTTCTGCGAACACCATTCCCGTTTGGAAAATAGACGCTAACGCCGTGTATCCTCCATCCGCTGTGTAGAAGAACATATCCATACTTCCGTCGACCATGCTCTTGAGGAAATCCGGAACCGGAATCGCTTCAACAGCTGTCTTTGCTGTTTGGACGGAAGAAGCAGCGGTATGCCCGTCAACGGTTTGCTGAACAGCTTCAATTGCTTGTGAAGCACCTGTCGTTCCATCGGCTGCTTTTGGCGGAATTAAGAAGATGTTCGATGGATTTTCCAACACTTTAGGAAGCTTCGCCAAACCTTCACTTAACCATTTGAAGCCTAGGAAAATACGAAGTGGAACGAGCCAGAAGTTCGGTGAACGCATCGCGAGATGTCCGCCTACGAAGCTGCGCTTATTTTTCACTTTAAAGAACTCATGTATTTTATAAGACCAAACTTTATGGAAGCCAAGCACTTGCAGGAAGTAGACGATATTAATCATATGCTTGAAGAACATCGCCATAAAGCCTGTGAAATGGAACATTTTCTTCGGTGTGCCAATAGCGGCAACCCCATATCGTCCACCGATACATACCATCGTACCATGGAACGTAGGTTTGTAAGATTTGTACTTACCTGTTTCTTTAATATCGGCCGTAATGTTGTGAGCGATTAGTGTAGCAGAGTGCTCTGCATTTTCAACCATTTGCGGTACAGGACGTTCTTCGCCTTCTGGCACATAGAAGATGTTGTCACCAACAACGTATACATTTTTATGATCAGCCGATTGCAGCTTGTCATTCGTGACGATACGCTTGCGGCCATTTTGCTGTACATCAAGGTTACCAACTAGTTCCGAACCTTCCACGCCAGCAGTCCAGACGATTGTCTGTGCTTGCAGTTCGCCTTTATCACCAAGCACGACAGAGTTCTCCGTCACGCCTGTAATCTTCGCACTCGTAATCATTTCCACGTTCATTTTTTGCAAATACTTCTCAGACTTCTTAATAAGCTTGTCCGGCAAAATAGGCAGAATCTTCGGTGCCATATCGGCTACGACGAGTCGCACATCTTTCGGATCGATATGATATTCGTGGCATAGCTCATCACGATATTCTGCAATTTCACCAATTAGCTCAATACCTGTAAAGCCTGCTCCAACGACGACAAACGTCAGCATCTGTCTGCGTTTCTCTTCATCTAGCTCTTTCGAAGCAAGGTTGAACATATCGCGAATTTGGCGCTTCAATTTCACGGCATCATCGAACGACCATAGTGTCATTGCATGCTCTTCAGCACCTGGAATGCCGAAGAATGTAGGCTTACAGCCGGTACCGATAACAAGATAGTCGTAGTCATACGTTTTCTTGCTTCCTTTTAGCGATTGGCCATCAAAGTCGATCTTTTTAATTTCATCTAATACGACATCAACTTTACGTCCTGCAAAGATCTGCTTCAGATCCATCTTGATCGCTTCTTCATCAACACGACACGCTGCTACTTCATGCAGCTCCGTCATCATCGTATGGTATGGATGGCGGTCGATAAGTGTAATGCTAACGTCTTTATGCTTCGCTAAACGCTTCGCCAGCTTTTTCGCTGTTAAGACACCACCATAACCGCCACCGAGTACAACGATTTTCTTCATGGTATTTGGTCACCCCTAAAATGTTTAGTGTCCAATTGGACTTATCATGCTAGTGATATAGTGGAAAGGTTCAAATTTAAATCAATCTATACGTAAAAGGGAGCTCCGCTGCAGAAAAGGGGAGGACTCCACAAAATGTGAGATCCATACGTGCTTTCTCTACAGCGGAGCTGTCTCATGACTAGCATTTCATTATTTCGCGCTTGCAAGAGCCTCTTGAGCCAATTGAACGAACTCAGATACGTGAATCGACACGCCTGTTACTGCATCTGTTTTACCGTCTTCTTTTAACACGATAGCTGCTGGATCTTGCTTCTCAATAAGTGCTTTCTCCATCGATGCAGCTTGCTCATGCCAATGCGAACTGCCTCCGCCTTTTACCATGTCATAGCGGCCATCTTGAGATTGGACTTTTTTCGTGTCTCCACCATCTTTATGGACTGCATCCCAGTTTACAGTTGCAATTTTACCGTCTTTAACGGTAACTTCTACAGTGCCTTTCCAGCCGGATTTGGCATCGAATTCTTTGCCTTCAGCACGATAAGAGCCGTCTTTGTACGCTGCTTGTTGTTCGGTTGTAGCTGGAGCTGTTGTTTCTGTTTTAGGAGCCGCGTCTTTCGCTTCTTCTTTCGCGCCACAACCAACGAGTAAACCAAATGCCATAGTTACTGCAAGGATCAATGAAAGTTTTTTCATGATTTCCCCCACCTTTTTAATTTGTAAATTTAAGTTATTATTACTTTGTGAAAAAAATATCTTACTAATTTCAAGTCCATTGTAGCACTTTCGCAATACGATTCAAGCCTTGAGAGGACGTATTTTGCATCATATTGAGAGATCGATAACAATGTTCAAATTTTCATCACAATTCCAGAAATATACGCAAAATTAGCGCTAAATTACTATGATAAATATCACAATTCCAGCGGAAAACAAAAAAATATTGGCGCTCTATTTTAATTGTGATATAGTTACTCATTGTGCTCATACAATGTGCGATATGCACCGCGGTTCGTAACCATCCCGCGATATCAAAACTAGGAGGAAATCCATATGTTTAATTTTTATTGGGGGATACTGTTCGTTCTCGTGAACTTCGTATTTTTCCTACTCTGTTACCGTCAATTCGGTAAAGCTGGGATGTATGCATGGATCGGGGTTATGACTGTTCTTGCTAACATCCAAGTAACAAAGACGATTGAAATGTTTACAATTGTGATGACGCTAGGCAATACGGCGAATGCCACCTTGTTCCTCACAACAGACTTGTTAAATGAGAAGTATGGACCGAAGGAAGCGCGCCGCGCTGTATGGTTTGGGTTCTTTACGCTTATTATGACGACAGTCCTGATGCAGCTTGTACTTGTGTTTGAACCACAAGGAGATTTGACGATGCAGCATGCGATGGAATCGATCTTTGGATTGATGCCGCGTATCGCAATCGGAAGCTTGACGGCTTACTTTATTAGTCAGTTCTTAGATGTGAAGCTGTTTAGCATCATCAAGCAGAAGTTCGATAAGCCGAATCAGCTGTGGATTCGCAGTAATGTAAGTACGGGACTAAGTCAATTGGCAGATTCGTTCGTATTTTGCTTTATCGCTTTTGCGTTCGTTTTCCCATGGGATGTATGGTTTGAGATTTTCATTACAACGTATGTAATCAAACTAATTGTATCGATTGCATCGACACCGTTCCTGTACTGGGCGCGCAACATTCGCACGCGTGAGTGGTAGATGGTGTTTGTGAATATAAATGAAAATAGAAAATGAAAGAGCAATCTTACCCTATAGCGGATAAGATTGCTCGATGTAGTAGAGGGCAGCTATTTGGCTGCCTTTTTATTTGTTAGTTGGGTCTGTTTGTTTTTGGTTGTCTTCCGCTATTTTCCCATCATCTTATACGTCTTCCCTAACGGTTGCCATGGACGCTATTTCCGTGATATTGCACGCTATGGTAATGTAACGGTTGTAGGCGAGCTTATTTAAGTCAAATGGGCGAATGAACACGCTCTATCCCACAAATAAGCACCGTGACAACCGTTAGCATTCAAAATACAGTCGTTTAGCCTAAATAGGCTCCGTGGCAACCATTAGCCCAATTTAATTGCCCCATTCACTTTAGGAATGCATATGGTTATTCAATAAGTATCAATTTATTTTCACATTTGAGCCTTTACACGAAGCATTCAGTAAGGAAGCATCCCATATGCACTCCATCCACTGCGATTTGCTGTTTTATGTGCCGACATGGCAGGCTGAGGTCTCCGAACGAGCTCTCCGCTGCAAGTCGAACAAGTATGCTCCAGTACATCCGCACAAGATTCACAATACGTACATTCTTCAACACATATATAGGCTGCGCCGTTCTCTTGAATACGCTGGCTGCATCTTTTGCAATTCGTCATCATCTTTAGTGTCATTTTAAGTTCCCCCTCGAACATGTATTCGTTATACTAAAAGTATATGAATTACAGGAAAGAACTTACATAACATTTCGAAGGTGTTTCAGCCTCGAAACTAAATATTTTTAGCTATATTGCGATCAAACCTAAAAAAATAAAGGAGAACGTCAAGATGGATCATATTGATGAAAAAGTGCTGCGTATCCTCCAAGAGGACGGACGTATTTCCATGACCAAGCTAGGTCAGATGGTGAATCTTTCGACTCCAGCGGTTACGGAACGAGTGCGGAAGCTGGAAGGTGCTGGCGTAATTGAGGGGTATCGTGCTATCGTCAATCCTGAGAAATTAAACAAAAGCTTTACCGGATTTATTTTGTTTGAAACGAAAAAAATGCTCGCGTTCCAACAAGTTTGCCAACAGTCACCTATTGTTATGGAGTGCCACCGCGTTACGGGACAATATTGCTATATCGTTAAAATTGTGGCGGAGTCCATTCATGACGTAGAGGCATTTATTGATGAGGTTTCAGAATATTCGGTATCTACAACGCTAGTCAATTTTTCGTCTCCAGTGAAGTTTAAGGCTATTTAACCGTTCTGGCGCTTGTTTCTGATGGTAAAAAAGACGAGATTGTGAGTAATCACAGCCTCGTCTTTTTGCTTGTCGTATCCAATATATTCACCATTAAACCCACTGCGTCAGAGCGAGCATCGTAATAATACCTGCAACGAAGGAAATGGTAGCTGAACGTTGATGCCCATCGCCATGACTTTCCGGGATAAGCTCTTTATAAATAATAAACAGCATCGCACCAGCGGCAAAAGATAGACCATAAGGAACGAGATTGCTCACGACTGAGCTTAAATAAAACCCCAGCAGTGCAGTAATAATTTCTACGCCGCCCGTTAAAGCAGCTACGCCTAGCGCCTTCCAACGGTTCACATTTTGAGTAACGAGGAAGAGAGCAACTAGAAAACCTTCCGGTGCATTTTGCAAGCCGATGGAAAAGGCAATTAACGGACCGAGCGCCTCACTTCCGCTTGCATAGCTGACCCCAACGGATAGTCCCTCAGGGAGATTGTGCAGCGTAATCGCTGCAATAATAAGCATCGATTTGTGGTCAATAGGAGCGTGAGCATGACCGCTTCCACTGCCTAAAGCATGTTCCATTTTTTCAAGATCTACATGAGGTACGATGCCTTCTAACCATAATAAAGTTAAGCAGCCCAGCATTAAGCCGAATGCAACGATCCATGTGTTGGATAAGCTTAGTGCCTCTGGAATAAGGCTGAACATCGAAGCGGAGGTCATAATCCCTGCCGTGTAAGCCAACAAAATATCACGCCAGCGATGGGTAACATTTTTCATAAATAAAATAGGAATTGCTCCGAGCCCCGTGGACATTGCGGAGACGGCACTTCCGATAAGTACATCTTGCATCGTTGAAATAACCCTCCTGTCTGTACATGAAGTCATGCCGCATGTATATGGTTATAGGTATAATGGATGTAACATAGTAGTTAGCGATTTGGACCGCAGTTCGAGCATGCTCATGCAGCTTATTACTGTTCTTCACTGTGATCTTGTTGATGTTGCTCGGCTAATCTTGTCAATCGTGTAAAGCTGTTAGCCATCGTTTGCTTAATATAGGCGACATCGTATTTTGCAGCTAACTCTTGAATAAGGGACAACAGCGGCACTGCTGCCTCGAATGCCTCTTGCTCAGAAGTCTCTGACTGCCAATCCACTGCCTCGAATGCCTCTTGCTCAGAAGTCTCTGACTGCCAATCCACTGCCTCGAATGTTCGCTGAAATAGGCTTCGTTCTTCTTCATGCACATGCTTGCTCACATATCCCCACATATGCTCAATCGAGGTTCGAAGGCCTTTCTTCGTATAGGGAAGAACGTTAAGTGTATGAGATATGCTATATATGGCTGCTTCATAATCGGTTGTAGTAGATGCATCGCGATAGCGAGCAGATATTTGTTTATAGGAAGCATACCCACGTGCCATCACATCATACTTGCTAGCCGCCCAGAACTGCTCGGCTCGCTTCTTTATTCGTTTCAGTACCGACTGATCGGAGCTTATAGGCTCGTTATTATTAGCATTACACATTACTCATTACATGTTCCTTTCGTAAAGGTTATGCACCACGTTATAACGATGATAGGTTAAAGTGAAGCTTTATAACATATGACGATCAAAGTCCTAGTACTATCATAATAGCATGAGTCGAACTTTGTTGAAATATCTGGACAATCCCTATAGGGAAGTCTATAATTACGAGTTGTAAACGTTTGTTTACGAGTGACTATAGCACTCGGGGAGCTGGAATATGGCCGGCTGAGAATGTATCCCATGAAGATACCGACCCTTTTAACCTGATCTGGGTAATGCCAGCGTAGGAAACATTGATTCAGTGAATATGGGATAGGGCGTCAAGTTGTACGTCCTGAGATAACATCTAAGAGAATGACTTCCAGAAATACGCGTGTCTGTTTGCAAGATGAACACCAGAGGCACATAGGAAATCATATGCACGATGGTTTGATCACCATACATTGAAATCCAATTACGCAGCGATGGCGTCCCGGAAGGGGCGTCTTTTTTGTTATCCATATCCAGAAAGATTCACCTACTTAAGGAGGTATATGAGATGCAATTTTCAAGTAAGCAGCGAGCAATCGCCGTTTTTTTAGTGTTCATGATGGGGCTAGCATTGGCGGCCTGTGGAGCAAAAGAGAAGCAAGCAACAGAGCCGAATGGACAAGCTGGTGAGGCAGCCAAATTGCGTGATGTGAAGATTGTGCTTGATTGGACGCCAAATACGAATCACACAGGTCTGTATGTCGCGAAGGAGAAAGGCTATTATGAGCAGGAAGGATTGAATGTGGATATTATTCAATCCACAGCTGGGGACCCGAATACGCTAGTTGGGTCTGGTGAAGTTCCGTTCGGCATTTCTGTACAAGAGTCATTGACGCAAGCGCGTTCGCAAGGAGTACCAATCGTATCGCTAGCAGCGATTATTCAACACAACACATCTGGATTTGCTGCTCCGAAGTCCAAAGGGATCAAGTCACCAAAAGACTTTGAAGGCAAAAATTACGGCGGTTGGGGTTCTCCGGTAGAAGAAGCCATCTTGCGTACGGTAATGGAGCAAGCAGGTGCTGACTATCGCAAAGTGAAAAATATAAATATCGGCGAGGCCGATTACTTTACAGCCGTGAAGCGTGATATTGACTTTGCTTGGGTGTTCTACGGTTGGACAGGGATTGAGGCTGAACTGCGCGGCGAGCCGGTTGATATGCTCTATATGAATGAGTTTGCGAAAGAGCTGGATTTCTATACACCTGTCATTGCAACGAATGAAAAGTTGATTGCGGAAGATCCTGAGCTAGTAAAAGCCTTTATGAAAGCAACCGCGAAAGGCTATCAAGATGCGATGGAGAAGCCGGAGGAAGCGGCAGACTTGCTGCTTAAGGCTGTGCCGGACTTGAACAAAGAGCTTGTACATGCTAGTCAAAAGTGGCTTGCCACGAAGTATCAAGACGATGCCCCGCGTTGGGGCGAGCAGAAGCGCGAAGTATGGGAAAACTATACGAAGTGGCTTGTGGACAACAAGCTGATGGAGAAGTCGATTGATGTGGACAAGGCGTTTACGAATGATTTCTTGCCTAGTGCCAAGTAATTGTGAAAATAGAAGTAAGTTTAACTTAGTGATGATGCAGTTGAATATATAATAAGCCTTATTGTTGATATTGTTGATTCAATAGGGCAGCGTACCTTTATTGAGGAAAGGAAGATGAACATGGCAAACAGTTTAGTAAGTGTTCAAATTATCCCGAAAACACCAAATGGTGAGGACGTTATCCCTTATGTAGACCGTGCAATTGCTATTATTGAAGCATCAGGTGTGAACTATCAAGTGAATCCATTGGAAACGACAATGGAAGGGGAGCTCTCCACATTGCTGCGTGTCATTGAACAAATGAGTGAAGCGATGGTCGAGATGGGCTGTGCAAGTGTGATGTCACAAGTGAAAATCGTGTACAATCCAAGCGGCATCAGTATGGATAAACTGACGGAGAAATACCGTTAATGCTGCGCAGGAAAATGGTACAAGTCGGACCGCCCTTAGTGGCGGTTCTTCTGCTCCTAATTGTATGGCAAGTTACCGTATCGGTGTTCGATATTGAAAAATGGATGCTGCCAAGTCCATCCGATATTGTACGAGAAGCGATAAATAATTGGGAATCGCTGCTAGGTCATACTTGGGCGACGCTTAAGCTGACACTAGTTGGTTTCGGCATTGGTTCAGCTATAGGGCTACTCGTTGCGATGGTGCTGCATCCTGTTCCGATAATAAGAAGAGCTGTGTATCCCTTAATTATTATTAGTCAAAATGTACCGACGATCGCCTTGCTTCCACTGCTTATGATCTGGTTCGGATTTGGCTTGCTGCCTAAAATAATAGTGATCGCACTTGTTTGCTTCTTCCCGATTACCATTGCCACGATGGATGGGTTATCTCGTACGGATCGCATGATGCTCAATTATATGAGAATGGCTGGGGCGAGCCGTATGCAGCTGTTCTGGAAGCTGGAGCTGCCGCATGCGCTGCCTTCGATGTTTTCCGGATTGAAAATTGCTGCTGCGTATAGCGTTATGAGTGCCCTTGTAGCGGAATGGATCGGAACCGATAAAGGGATCGGCCATTATATGCTGCTGCAGCAAGCCGCCTATCGTACCGATCGCATGTTCGTTGCTATCGTCATCGTTGTGCTGCTGGGCGTCATATTGTTCCATGCCATTCAGTTTATTGAGCGTAAGCTTATTCATTGGCAAGGACAGCGTTCCACGGATGAAGAGTAGAAGGGGGCGATGAACATGCTGAATGAAGATAAGACGAAGTTCAATCCGAACAATGAGGGAGACGGGCAACAACAAGCGCAAGAACGATTACAACAACAGATGCAGCAATGTGCTGCTGACAGCAGCTCTCCATTGGCTTTGCATATTGATCAGGTCGATATGTCGTTTAAAGGAGCAAAAGGGAGGGTGCAAGTGCTAGATGGCATCTCCTTATCCGTCCGAAAGGGTGAATTCGTATCCTTGCTAGGGCCTTCTGGTTCTGGTAAAAGTACGTTGTTCCACTTGATAGGTGGGCTGTTAAAGCCCGAAGCTGGCAATATATCCATTCATGGCAAGTCGGTAGTGGGCGAGACAGGCCATGTCAGTTACATGCCCCAGCAGGCGGCGCTGTTCCCGTGGCGTACGATTGAGGACAATGTCATCCTCGGTCAAGAGATTGCGGGACGCGGGAAACGCGAGCTGCGAGCTGAGGCTCGCGAATGGTTGCGCAATGTCGGGCTCGCAGGCTATGAGCGGGCTTATCCGCATATGCTGTCCGGCGGTATGCAGCAGCGTGCGGCATTTCTGCGTGCGCTGCTGAGCCCGCATGAGCTGATGCTGCTCGATGAGCCTTTCAGCGCTTTAGACGCGCTAACGCGCAGCGATATGCAGCGTTGGCTTGTGGAGCTGTGGGAGCGTCATCGCCGCTCGGTGCTGTTTATTACACACAGCATCGAAGAGGCTTTGCTATTGTCCGACGCTATCTATGTATTAAGCGCGCGACCTGCTAGTGTGGTGCAGCGAATGGATGTGCCTTTTGCACGTCCTCGTCGTGAAGAGCTGCTGAGCAACCCACAATTTTTACGCTTGAAGCAAGATGTTCAGGCGCTGCTTCGGTAAAGTGCAGAGAGCGTGACTGCGTGTATAAGTATGTATGTAAGTGCGCATGCACGATATTCGTTGATAGAAATCTAGATATTTATAGCGGAAAAAGCGTATTAGGACTACACGGAGGGTTAACCTCGGCTTGGTAGACCACCTAGTACGCTTTTTTAATAATTGCTGTATCTGGTTCGTCACTTATCTTCCCGTTACTTCTTTTCGCTTAATGGTTAGTCGTACGACATCCTTCTTATCTGTTTTTGTCATTATAATGACGAAGTCGTCTTCCCCTTTGCTGGCATGAAATAATTTGTTCGGCTCAAACTCCTCCAACCGCCAGCCCAGTGCTTGTAGTTCTTTTAAATAGTAATCAACAAAAGCTCTGTATTCGTATGCAATCAAATAGTTCAGGCGATCACCTTTGGACTCATCTTCTTTCACTTTTTCAGGAATGGGAATATGCCCCCATTGTGGAAGTGTTACAAACGTAGGAGGGAGAAGCTCCTGCTGGCTGCCGTTGCCGCAGCCAATTAGAGCGATGCTTGCGACAATGAGAAGTAAAAATAAGCCTGCATATAGGAAACGGTCACGGCCGTGTGAATGTGCTAAGTTAAGCATGGGTACGTTTCTCCTTTGCTATGGAAATGAGTGTGATGATGTAATCATGGAATGGTGTAACAGGATGCTGCAGTTACGTAAGTGGTATCCTATTTTAAAGGGCTGACTTACAATCTAGTGTGTATATCTGCATTCTACATAATAAATAAACATGGAATTGTGATATTAATCTGTGACGGGAATGCTAACGGAAGGTTGTTGTAATTGAATAATAGAAGGTTGCCTGAAGGTGAGTATACTTTATGGTATCATAAGAGCGTTTGTTAGGCTGACTGGTGGTTCATTAACTATGGTATAGTTGTAGTGTTGTAAGAAATGATAACAGAAAATAGAAAAATAATCATGTCGCTATTGCTGCATCATTGTATACAGGGGAAGTTTAGTGATTAGGGGTCAATTCAGCATGGTGAAAAGGTGTGTAGTAGATCTATCGGCATAAAGGGTCGATAAATAAAGGGGGACAGACGAGAAATATGGTAATGAGTCAACATCAAAATAAGCTCCCATTTGTCGTGGCGGGTTTACTGCTCGGTATATTAATGTCTGCGATGGATAACACAATCGTCGCATCCGCGATGCCAACCATTCTTGCCGATATCGGCGGAGCAGGGGGCTGGGAGAAATTTGTCTGGGTAACCTCGGCCTATATTGTTGCTACGATGGCGGGTATGCCGATTTTCGGTAAGCTCTCTGATATGTTTGGCCGTAAACGATTTTACATATTTGGTCTATTGATGTTTTTGTTAGGCAGTATACTGTGCGGAACAGCAAACAGCATCGAAATGTTGGCCGTATATCGTGTCATTCAAGGGATAGGCGGTGGTGCGCTCGTACCGATTGCCTTCACGATTATTTTTGACATATTCCCACCAGAGAAACGCGGTAAAATGACAGGGCTTTTTGGTGCCGTATTTGGTACTTCTAGTGTAATGGGGCCGCTGCTCGGTGCGTACATTACAGATTTCTGGGGCTGGGAATGGATCTTCTATATTAACTTGCCGCTCGGTATCGTTTCGTTCTGGTTTATTATGCAGTTCTATAAGGAAACGTCACCAACGAAGAAGCAGCAGATCGATTGGGCTGGCGCATTTACGCTTATTATAGCAATTGTCAGTCTCATGTTCGCGCTTGAGCTTGGCGGAAAGACGTATGCGTGGAACTCTGTACCAATTATTAGTTTGTTCGTCGTATTTGCACTGTTTTTGGCTCTATTTCTATGGATTGAGACAAAGGCTAAGGAGCCGATCATTACGTTCTCGCTGTTTAAACGAAGGCTGTTTGCAACGAGCCAATGTATTGGCTTCTTGTATGGGATGATTTTCGTATTTGCGGTTGTTTATATTCCGATGTTTGTTCAAGGGGTGTATGGGGGAACAGCTACGAATAGCGGTCTCATTTTAACACCGATGATGCTTGGTTCGGTTGTGACTAGTACAGCAGCGGGTATTCTCTTGTCCAGACTTAGATTCCGTTCACTTATGATCGTATCGGGTATATTGTTGGCAGCAGGAATTGGTCTGCTAAGTACACTGTCGCCTGATACTCCTCGTACGATGATGACGTTGTACATGGTGCTTACGGGAATGGGAGTAGGGTTCTCGTTCTCACTTATCAGTTTGGCTTCTGTTCATGGAATGGACTTTAATCAGCGTGGAACAGCGAATGCTACGCAGTCGTTCTTCCGTTCGCTTGGGATGACCCTTGGCATCACGGTATTTGGAGCGGTACAGTCTGCGTTGTTCAATCGCAGCATTTCACAAGCGATGCCTAGTGCAGAGGCGATGCAAGGAATCGATGCTCAAGTGTTGTTGGCTGAGGAGACGCGTAAGCAAATTCCGCCTGATGTATATGATCAGTTGATTAACAGTTTGGCAGAGTCGATTAGCGGTACGTTCGGCTGGATTCTCGTTCCGGTTGTCCTCGCGCTTATTTCGATTGCGCTTATGGGCGGAGAACGCATCCAGGCTGAGAAACCAGAGCGTGACAAGAGAGCTAAGGCATCTCATGTCGGCTAATGAGTATAGTAAACATTAAAGTGCTGAGTCCCGAGAAGACGATTGTTCTTCTTGGAGCCCAGCACTTTTTCATTTTCATTTGTAGATAGTTGTATTGTGTTGTTCTTCCTGTTCTACAGCACCATGGCAGCGATAAAGCCAAAGATGAGCAGTGGGATATTGTAGTGCAAGAAAGTTGGTACACATGTATCCCAAATGTGATCGTGCTGTCCGTCGGCATTTAGGCCTGCTGTGGGGCCGAGCGTACTGTCAGATGCAGGGGAGCCTGCGTCGCCAAGTGCTGCTGCGGTACCGATCAGCGAAATCGTAGCCAGTGGGCTGAAGCCCAATTCCATACACAACGGGACGAACACCGTTGCGATCAGCGGAATCGTTGAAAATGACGAGCCTATCCCCATCGTGACGAGCAGACCGATGAGCAGCATGAGTATGACTGCAATGGCGCGGCTATCGCCTACATAAGCAACTGATGTCTGAACTAGCGCATCAATGTCTCCAGTTGCGCGTAGGACGGCAGCTAAGCCAGCGGCAGACATCATGACGAAGCCGATGTATGACATCGAGCGCATGCCTTCTGTAAAGACGCGCTCTGCGCGCTGGCGCGTCATCAGGCGTGCTAACAGGAGCACGCCAAGCCCTGCTCCGGCCCCGGCAATCATGGAGCCGGTCGCCAACTGCGTGGCAAGCATCGCGGCAATGGACGCGATGCCTGCCACCGTGCGCCATCGAGCGCCTGGCAGCTGCGCTGCGCTCGAGTCGCGCTCGTCAACAGCAGCGGCGTTAGTCTGAGCCGCCGCTGCTGTTGACGTGTAGCTGCGCGGACGGCGGTAGGACACGCCGATTGCGACAAGTAGTCCGGCGAACATGCCTAACGCCGGAATCCACATCGCCTGCGGCAGCATGCTGGCGTCAACAGCGAGACCGTTCTGCGTCATATTTTTCGCAACGATGTCATGAAAGATCGCCCCGAACCCGGCTGGGATTAGCATATAAGGCATAATCAAGCCGAACGTCAATGCAGATGCAACCGCGCGTCGATCCACGCGCATCTCATTCCAGATGACCAACATCGGTGGGATGAGTATCGGAATGAAGGCGATATGAATCGGTACAACATTTTGCGATAGGCTGGCTATAAAGGCAACTGCGAGTAGCATAAGAACGATAATTGTTGTACGGCGCGAGCTGCCATCTTGGGTAGAGCGTCCTAGCAGCTTGCGCGCTCCGTTAACCAATTGGGAGGGCAGACCTGTCTCGGTCAAGCCAGCGGCGAAAGCGCCAAGCAAAGCGTAGCTCACAGCGATGGTAGCACTATCAGCAAGGCCTGTCGTAAAGGTCTCAATGGTAGTGGCCCACGATAAGCCTCCTGCAATACCGCCAACAGCGGCTGCAACCAAGAGAGCGAATACGACCTGGATTCGGAATAGGCTTATGATGAAAAGAACAGCCAATGATAGTAATACAGCATTCATAGAAAGTCACCCGTCTTGTAAAAGTATGAAAGTCATGTAACATCCATGTTTGAATACAGGATGATAGGTACCGTTTCCATTTAAATAGAAATGAGCACGTGTCGTAAACGGATATAAGATTCAAGGATATGAAAATAAAATTGCAAATTGCGTTTGTTTGCTAATACATTACCACTTTACCAAGATGAAGTAAAGAGTGGATTATGATTCTATTTCATTACTATCCCTCCAATCTCCCTTTTTTAGCACATATATTGCCCAATTTATACTCCCGATGTACGTCTAGAGATGGAGATAGAAACGATGCTATCGATGTATTGAAGTTCAACTATGTTATGGTTAAACTTATGATCTAATGTTACTAGAAATAAATGGGGGGACTCAAATGAATCAAGCAGCAACACCTTCTGCAGTTAGCTTGTTCAGCAATCGCTTCGTACAGGCGATTATGCTGGCTGGCCTATTTATGCAGTTAGGCATATGGATACGGAACTTTGCTGTTCTATTGTATGTCGTGGAGATGACCAACAATGACCCGATAGCGTTATCGCTGGTCTCGGTTGTGGAATTTGCACCTATCTTTATATTTTCTTTTATTGGTGGTGCTTTTGCAGATCGGTGGCGTCCAAAACGCACGATGATTTGGTGTGATGTTTTAAGCGCAATATCTGTTTTTGTTGTACTGTTAACGATTATAAAGGGTTCGTGGGAAGCCGTATTTTTCACAACCTTTGTTTCAGCCATTCTGTCACAGTTCTCACAACCTTCATCTATGAAACTGTTCAAGCTGCACGTACCTGAGGAGCTATTACAAGCAGGCATGTCTATCTTTCAGACGATGGTTGCATTATTTATGGTCGCAGGTCCTGCTATTGGTACCATTATATATGAACAATACGGCATTCAAACTTCATTAATTATTACCGGTTTCATGTTTCTACTTTCAGCGGTTGCGTTGTTGTTCTTGCCGGCTGATCGTAAGGAAGAAAAGAAAGAAGTGAACACATCTTTGCGTTATGAATTGGCGCAAGGGGCACGTTATGTGTGGAGCAGTTCCATTCTTAAGCCTTTGATGGCTTGCTTTGCGATGGCGGGATTGGCCATCGGCCTTATTCAACCGCTTGGCATATTAGTCGTTACAGAGCAGTTGGGGCTTCCCAAAGGGCACTTGCAGTATTTACTCATGGTCAATGGCGGTGCGATGCTGATTGGCGGAGCGTTGGCAATGATAATGTCTAAGCGGCTCCAGCCACAGCATATGCTTGCAATTGGGATGGCGGTTAGTTCGATTGTGTTCGTCGTAATCGGTGTGTCCCATTTGTGGTGGCTAACCTTAACGGCACAATTTTTCAGTGGGCTTTTCCTTCCAGCCATCCAGATCGGTATCAATACGTTGATTCTTAAAAATACGGAGTCCAGCTTTATCGGTCGAGTTAATGGTATTTTAAGCCCGATGTTTATGGGTGCGATGGTGATTACGATGTCATTGGCTGGCGTTTTGAAGAGCATGCTGCCACTATCTTATATGTACAGCATATCATCTGTGCTCTTCATTATTGGCATATTGTCGATTATCTCTATTCTTCGTATGCGACAATCCGAGCAATTAGGGGACCTAACAGAGCAGGCTGCCATTGCGAGTTCAAAGTAACTGCCGCTCGTCATGTTAATAAGCTATTTCCTTATGGAAATTGTCTACCCAAGGAAGACAAATTCCGCAAGGAACGATTGACTTTTTAACATCAGCGAGCACATAATAGGGATTAATAACTTGCAGGAAACAGGAATGAATTACCTTTCTAGTTGCGTGCAATTTATATCGGTTGTACGTGATAATCCTACAGTAGTACAGTGATGAACTGTGCTAGAGATTCAATATGGTTGAAGAGACTAGGTGTGTCAGCGGGAAGTCCACAGAGAGCCGACGGTTGGTGTAAGTCGGTGACGGAAGCAGATACATATCCTCTCTGACATGCTGCGCTGAACGGGTCTTACTTGTATAAGGAAGACAGTAAGTGCAGACGGCAAATCCCACGTTATCGGGATAGCGCTAATGCGCAGCGGAGTGTCGCAGATCGGAACGGCAGCTTCATCTCATGGAACATAGAATATCTGGCTATGCTGGAATTCTAGATTCCTTATGTTGGAGTTGGCGATGTGCGGAACAAGGGTGGTACCACGAGATCAACTCGTCCCTTTTTAGGGGCGAGTTTTTTTGTACTCATTTTTATAGATTATGTACGTATACCATGCGGCAAACAACTAAGCATTTCAGATGTGATGGCAGACTTACACAGACATAGGATGGAGAAGGAGAGACAGACCATGACGACTACGACTGGCATGATGGAACATATCGTACGTGCCCATCACGTATTAAAAGAAGTAATTGTACGGACTCCGCTGCAGCGCGATCCGATACTGTCCGCTCGATATGATTGCAATGTGTATTTGAAGCGTGAAGATTTGCAAATTGTACGCTCATTTAAAATTCGCGGAGCCTATAATAAAATTCGCCATCTTTCCCAGAGTGAACTGGAGCGAGGGATCGTCTGCGCGAGTGCGGGTAATCATGCGCAAGGGGTAGCTTATTCGTGCCAAGCTTTGCAGATTCAAGGCACTATCGTGATGCCAAGTACGACACCAAGTCAAAAAGTAAGCCAAGTCAAGCGATTCGGTGGCTCTTATGTTACTGTTGTCTTGACAGGCGATACGTACGACGATGCCTACGAAAAGGCAATGAGCATTTGCAATGAACAGGGAATGACTTTTATTCATCCTTTCGATGACACTCATATTGTTGCAGGTAATGGTACAGTCGGTATGGAAATTATGGAGTCGTTGGACGTGCCTGCTGATCTCGTATTTGTCACGATTGGCGGCGGTGGTTTGGCTGCTGGTGTCGGTACTTATGTGAAAATGATAAGCCCAACTACTAAAGTTGTAGGTGTCGAGCCGAAAGGTGCTGCCTCCATGACGGCATCGCTTTCTGAGAAGCATGTCGTTACACTGAATCAGATCGACAAGTTCGTCGATGGTGCAGCTGTAAAACGCGTTGGACAACTGAACTATGAAATTTGTGAAAAAGTACTGGACGATGTTATTCATGTGCCTGAAGGAAAAGTGTGTACAACGATATTGAAGCTGTATAACGAGAGTGCTATCGTCGTTGAGCCAGCAGGTGCATTGTCTATTGCTGCACTTGATCTGTATAAGGATCAAATTAAAGGTAAAAATGTCGTCTGTGTCATTAGTGGTGGCAACAATGATATCGACCGTATGCAGGAGATCAAGGAGCGCTCGCTCATTTATGAAGGATTGAAACATTACTTTACGATTAACTTCCCGCAGCGTGCAGGTGCACTGCGTGAGTTTCTGCAAAATGTACTAGGGCCAGATGATGATATTACACGCTTTGAGTATCATAAGAAGCATAATAAAGACAATGGCGCAGCTGTTGTAGGTATTGAATTGAAGCATGCGGATGATTATACGCAGCTTATTGAACGAATGAATAAGAAGGGGCTCGACTACGTTGAGCTGAACAAAAATCCGCTTCTGTTTGATTTGCTCGTATAAAAGGTTGGAAGTTATAACCCCCAGAGTTGAACTGATGGGGGTTTGACGTTATATTTATGTAACAAAGTTTTATTAGACAGAGAGGTTGATTTATGGTGGAAACTCCGAGCGCATCGAATTTTATACGCAATATTATCGTAAATGATTTGAAGGAAGGCAAAGTAGATGGTGTTGTTACTCGCTTCCCTCCTGAACCTAACGGTTATTTGCACATCGGTCATGCGAAGTCGATCTGCTTGAACTTTGAACTGGCTAAAGAGTTCAAAGGCCGTGTACATTTACGCTTTGACGATACGAATCCATTAAAAGAAGATACAGAATATGTAGAGTCCATTAAGGAAGATGTAAAATGGCTCGGATTTGACTGGGACGGACTATACTTTGCTTCCGATTACTTCGAGGAAATGTATGCACGTGCTGTTCTCCTCATTAAAAAGGGCAAAGCGTTCGTCTGTGAATTGAATGCAGATGAAATGCGTGAAATGCGCGGTACATTGACGCAGCCAGGTAAGAACAGCCCTTATCGCGACCGTTCGGTAGAAGAAAATCTTGATCTGTTCGAACGTATGCGTAACGGTGAGTTCGGTAATGGTGAAAAAGTATTGCGTGCGAAGATTGATATGGCTTCACCGAATATCAATTTCCGTGATCCTGTTATTTATCGAATTGCACATGCAACACACCACAATACTGGTGATGCTTGGTGCATCTATCCGATGTATGCATTCGCTCATCCATTAGAAGACGCAATTGAGAGTGTAACGCACTCGATCTGTACGCTGGAGTTCGAAGATCAACGTCCGTTCTATGACTGGGTTGTTGCTGAAACAGATATGGTGAGCACGCCGCATCAGTATGAGTTCGCTCGTTTGAACATTACGAATACGGTAATGAGTAAGCGTAAGTTGAAGCAGCTTGTTGATGAAGGCGTCGTTGATGGTTGGGATGATCCGCGTATGCCTACCATTTCAGGCCTGCGTCGTCGCGGCTTCACACCAGAATCGATCCGCAACTTCTGTCGTGAGATTGGTGTGACGAAGTCTGATAGTACGGTTGATTCTAAGTACTTGGATCACTTCATTCGTGAAGACTTGAAGCTGAAAGCACCTCGTACGATGGGGATCTTGAAACCACTGAAAGTGGTTATTACGAACTACCCAGAAGGTCAAGTGGAATGGCTGGATGCGGAAGTAAACCCTGAAGTTCCAGAAATGGGGATGCGCCAAATTCCATTCTCTCGTGAAATTTACATCGAGCAGGATGACTTTATGGAGAACCCGCCAGCGAAATATTTCCGCTTGTTCCCTGGCAATGAGGTGCGTTTGAAGCATGCGTACTTCATTAAATGCAACGACTTCATTAAAGACGAGAATGGCAACGTTACAGAAATCCATTGTACGTATGATGTAGAAACGAAGTCAGGCAGTGGGTTTACAGGTCGTAAAGTAAAAGGCACGATCCACTGGGTGGAGGCAACACATGCTGTTCCTGCGGAGTTCCGTTTGTACGAGCCGCTCATTCTTGATGAAACAGAAGAAGAAGCAACGGAAGAGACAACATTCCTTGATCGAATCAATCCCAATTCAATGGTTGTTGATCAAGGCTTCGTAGAACCGAATCTGAAGGATATTCAGCCGCATGACAAGCTGCAATTTTTCCGTCACGGCTACTTCAACGCTGATCCGAAGCATACGAAGGACGGCAAGATCGTATTTAACTTGATCGTATCGTTGAAGAGTTCCTTCCAACTGCCGAAGAACTAAATATAACATTTGCTGAGGAGCCTTTTCTTTCTACTTTTATGGTAGAGGAAAAGGCTTTTTTACGCGTTTGAGCTTGTACTGTATTTCTTGGTGTTGTGGTGCATTTCAGCAAAAGATTCATAAATACGACGACTTCTGTATACTTTTAGGGGGAAGGAAGGCACGATAAGAGAAGGAAATTATCAAAACGTAAACTCGTTGTAACCCTTCTGTATGGATATTCCGATATAGTGGTAAGCGCAAAGGAGGATTGAGACTGCATGAATGAACATAAAGAACCGTTGGACAGGGATTCTCAGAAACAGCATGATCCTGTAAATGCAAACCAACCTTCATCCTCTTGGTACAGCCGCTTCTTTGGTTGGGTCAAACCCCATAAACGAAAGGTTGCTGCTGCTTTTGGCATGATTTCGCTTGTAATTATAGGTTTAGGAACTTACTTCGCGATGCATCTGGACGAAGCTCCGCTTCCACATGGATATCGCGTGATGGGCATAGATGCAGGTGGATTACAGCCTGATGAAGTAATGGTGAAAATGAACGAACACGTTGCTGCGCTTGAGGGAATGACTGTTCAATTTGTCCCAGATCGTACGGATCAAAGGTTGGAACCTTTAACGGAACAGACCTTTACACTAAAAGAGCTTGGCTTCACATTTGGCAACGAAGAAGCTGTTTATCAGTTGCAGCAATGGGAAGAAGGAAACGTCGCACATAAATGGAAGCTTGGTCGTGAATTAGCTGAAGAAAGCTTGGATGTAGAAACTAGCTTTCATGTCGATCAGATGACGGCGGCTGTACGCAAGTCGTTCGGAACCACAATTGATCGTAAGCCCAAAAATGCACAAGCCCAATACATAACACCTTTTAAAGTTAATTATAAGCAAGAAGTAGATGGATGGGAGCTGGATGAAGATAAGTTAGAGCAGTCGCTTATTCAGCTTGTGAGCAAATTGAAATCCCATCCTGATGTCAAACAGCCGATGACCGTGCGGATGCCGCTTGTTACGATACCAGCGGATGTGACTGTCAACGCATTGAAGACACGTAAGCCTGATGCGCTGCTTGGCGAATACACAACGGTGATTGCAAACCGTGGAGAAGGCCATGCTCATAACGTACGTGCAAGTGCGAAGGCATTGAACGGCGTCGTTGTGAGCCCGAATCAGCAAATACGCTACAGTGACATCGTCAAGCAGACAGAGGATCAATACGGGCTGATGATAGCCCCTGTCATAGAAAATGGTCGCATGGTAGATGGAATTGGTGGAGGGATATGCCAAACGTCTACGACGATGTATAATGCAGGTCTACTAGCGGGTATGGGGGTCGTTGAGCGTAATTCACACTCGCTTCCTGTCCCCTATGTGCCGCTCGGAAGGGATGCTACGTATTCAACGGGTGGTCCTGACCTTGTATTGTCTAATGAAACGAGTGGAGATATGGTCTGGACAACGCAAGTGGATGGCGATCGTTTACGGGTGCAAGTGTATGGTCAACAGCTCCCTGGAATTACGTATGATGTTATAACTGAGCAGCGCACTAGCCCTGTCTTGAAGATTAGCAATCAGATTACGGATAAATTAGCCCCGGAACAGTCGAGAATTATCGTTGATTCGTATCGCATAAAGAAACGGAACGGCGTTGTCGTTAACAAAGAGAGGCTGCCGCAATCTACATATAAGCTGCACCAAGAAGAAAACATTGCGGATAAAGAACGTTATTGATTTATTTTGACACCGTGTAAAAAATGAAGAGTATAGGTATAGAAAAAAAGGGTTGCCCTGTCAACGAATGTGACGTGTGGGCAACCCTTATCATGTTTTTGGACATTTAGATAAATAGCTTCTTATTAAATTTTTATAGAACGCGCTTCGCTCCAACATAAGTCTTGCTAGACCAGCTGGAACCAAGGCTAGACACCGTAACACCCTTAACTTTCCCAGAGGAAGCGTGAATGTATTGGTTATCTCCAAGGTATATACCAATATGCGTAATACGTGAACCACTCGAAGAGAAGAATACCAGATCTCCTTTTTGAGGGTTTTTAACTGCTGTACCCGCATTTTTGTAAATATCATGTGCTGTACGTGGAAGCTCTACATTGTGCTTGCCAAATACGTAATTCAAGAAGCCAGAGCAGTCAAATCCAGCTGGAGTTGTTCCGCCCCAAACGTACGGTACACCTAGGTAGCTGTAAGCTGTATTAATAACAGCATCTGCTTTGCTCAAGTCTTGCTTGCTGGATTGAATAGAAACTTCCTTCTTGTAGCGATCTACAGATGGAATTGTCTTTAAATATTTCGAATCCCAAGTGAACTTTACGCCCATTTCATCTACAAAGAAGCGCAATGGAATGTAAGTTGTATCTTTATATAACCAAGGCTTATCCGACATCTTAACCGATTTTCCGTTTACTTTCACTGTAGCGGAATCTGTGCGGAATTCAACTGTCGCATCAGCGCTTTTGACGATAATTTTCATATGGTTGCTGTTAATGTTAGATGTGGACATCGTCCATCCCATCTTGTTCACGAAATCGCGAAGCGGGACGTACATCGTCTCCCCATCTTCCAATACAGGTACTGTATTTGTAAAGGTAAGTTGTTGACCGTTAATTGTAATTGAAGCTTTTTTGTCTCCGTCATAGGCGTAAGCTTTCGTTCCGAGCGCGCCATCCGTAAAGAGCATGCATCCGAAGACCGCTCCCGCTAGGAGAACTGTCTTTATTGCCGTTTTCAAATCATCGCCTCCTGTAAGTAACTACATAAGTATTTGGAATTTCATATGAAGCTGTCGTAACCTGTAAATCTGATATCACGAATACGTGAATGTATGTAAACAGTATCAGTTATGACAGTTTCTTAATACATGGATTATTGTCTTACAAAATTGTAACCATGTCAAACGGTTAGCTGTATAAAATGATCACCCACATTATGGATAATGCTTGTAAGGCCCGCTATATTGGGAGATTAAGGGGGAGAGGTAAAGATTACAAAAAGGTAATAAAGAGGATTTGGGCAGCGATTTTAAGTCGTTTTTTTGCCAATCATATGGCATTTCTCATTTGTTATATACATATATATCATTTATATTAATACTAGAAAGACAGGCGATAATCATAATCGTATGCGCTTACATTTTGGAGTAATGCCACTTATCGTATCGATTGTACGGGGAAAAGAGGCTTTGTTTGATGCTGAAAAGAATCTATCAGACTCATTTTAAACGCAGGCTATTTAATAAATTAATTGTCGTATACTCTTGTATCGCTCTTATATCGTTAGTAACTCTATCTCTCTTTACCTATCAATTCTTTGTTCGAAAAGATATGAGCTCTATGCTGCTAGAACAGCAGCGTTCGGTCGACGCGATGAATCGCTATTTTGATCAGAAGTACGAAACTTCGCAACTGCTTATACAGCAGCTTTATCAAGACAACGTTCTAATAAGAGATACCGTATACTTTTTGGAAAATGGCTATGAGTCCTACTTACGATATCGACTAGATACGTATAGCGAGAGCAATAGCTTCTTTGTGCGGGACTTCCACACGTTCTATGCGAATCAATTCTGGAAAGATTCTGATTTGAAAAATATTGTCCTAGTAAGCCCGAGACAAGGCTTTGCTTTTATGTATAGCGATAACGGTGTTTTCCGCAAAGTGTATCCGTGGGAAGTTACTCCTGATCCTCAATTTCTCCGAGATCGTTATCCATTGCAAAGCAATGAATCAAAGGCCTCAGATGTAGATGAAATGCAAAATGAAGTACAGGATGCAGTTAAAGATACCGATAACTCTATTGCATCTCAACACAGCGAGGAGGCAGAGGAACAGGCTTCATTAGAGGCAGACAAAGAGCCATCTGCGCTCCCTTATTTTACGGTAACCAATCGCATCAACAACCCAGATACGTTAACGACATCTGGTGAGATTATGATCGACTTCGGCATAGATGGGATTCGCCACAGATTGGTGGATGCTCAGCAGCTTGATTCCGTTATTGTATTGAATGAGCAGGATCAAATCATTTATTTCAATAATAAGAAAATGGCGACCGCCTATGAGCATAATCGAGCTGAGCTGTTGGCAATGAAGCGCAATCAACCGTTGAAGCTGATATTGGATGGAATAGGTGAAACGTACGTGACTTTATCGCAAACGAATAAGTTGGGGATGACAGTCATTTCTATGCTTCCATCGCATGAGGTGACGGATCGGTTGGCAGGTGTACGAACAACTATTGGTGTTGTGACGGTGTTGTGTGTCATTTTGGTCGTTGGCATCGCTTATGTAACCGTGATTCGTATTTCTAGACGTACGCAAGTCATTGTGAAAGCGATGAAGCAAGTGCCGGCTGGTAAGCTGGACACACGTATTAATTTTCAGCAAGAAGATGAATTATCTGATATTGCACATAGTTTCAATCATATGGTGAACGACTTGTCGGACTACATTAATCGTGTCTATAAGTCGGAGTTGAAGCAGAAGCATGCTGAGCTTGTGGCATTGCAATCACAGATTAAGCCTCATTTCTTATATAACACGCTTGAAGTGATCCGCATGCGTGCTGTAGCAAAAGGCGCGCATGATGTAGGCGATATGATTTATAACTTGGCTTCCATTTTCCGACATATGGTTAAGGACAAGACGCATATTACGCTGCAAGAAGAAATAGAGAACTGTAAGCGCTACTTAGAGCTGACTCGCATTCGCTACCGAGACAAGCTGCAGTACACGATTGAGATGGATGTTGGACTCGGGGGCTACCAGGTGATGAAGCTATCTGTACAGCCCATGATTGAAAACTATCTGGTCCATGGCTTGGGCTTGGAGCGAACAGACAATCATATATGGATACATGTGCTTCGCGAGGCAGATGACCTCATCATTCGCATTCGTGACAATGGTTCGGGTATTGCACCTGAGCGCTTGCAGCAGCTGCAAGAAGAATTAAGCAGCGATGATTTGCAGGACCATGGCTCTTTAGGCATTAAAAATGTCCATAACCGTCTTCGAATTTTGTACGGCGATGGGGCGGGGATAGAGATCGACAGTATTTATCAAGAGGGTACAACGGTAACAATACGCATTCCAATAGGCTAGTGACGCACGCATCTGATGTGGAGGGATACGACATGTTTGAAGTATTTCTAGTAGACGATGAACCATTCATCATAGAAGGGCTGCAAAGCATTTTAGAATGGAACGATTATGGCTTAACGATTGTAGGTCAGGCTGAAAATGGGGAAGCGGCTTGGCAAGCTTTACAGGAGAGGCCAGTAGACTTGGTTGTAACGGATATTATGATGCCGAAAATGACAGGATTGCAGCTCATCGAGCGTATGAAGCATACACATCCTCATACACGTTTCATTATTTTGAGTGGCTACAATGAATTCGGCTATGTGAAGGAAGGCATTAAGCTTGGGGTAGAAAACTACTTGCTGAAGCCGATTAATCTAGAGGAATTCCGTTCTACCTTGGAGGCAACCGTACAGAAGATGGAGCAATCGCGCTCTAGTCAGTTGGTTGAGCAGCATAATCGTGATATTTTGCGTGAAAACGTGTTGTATCGCTGGATACGGGATCAGATTCATATGGAGGAGTTGCAGCAGCGAGCGGACATGCTAAATTTACAATTTAAGCATGCGTATTATTGGACGGTGCTCGTTCGTATGGAGGGGGAATTTACGCCTGACATTCAACAGACCCAGCAGGAACAGCTGTGGCGTGTTGCAAATGAATTTATCCGCTCCTATGAATACAGCTTTATTGTGCGTGAATGGGACGGCGAAGTTGTGTTTGTATTCGGAATAGGAGATACACAGTCAGATAAGGAGCAGCTGCTTGGATTGCTAAAGCGTTGGAAGCAAGAGATGGAACAAAAGCTGGGTGGCATCACCCTACAGATGACGACTGGCAGTATTCAAGCGGGCTACACGAAAGCAGCGCAAAGCTATACTCATGCAAAACAACTTCAGCCGTACCACCTTGTGCGGATGGATGAAAATATTTTAGATTACGAGGAAGTGATGCGCTACCGTTCATCAAGACCATCTTCCTTGCAACCTGATATTGAGCCTTATGTGCGGCTGTTGTACGCAAAAAGTAGGGAGCAGCTGCATGAGCAATTGGAGCAGGACTTCCTCCATCTTACAGAAACAGATGGAGCGGAGCCGCGCGATGTGCGCAATTTTGCTGTTGAGTTGTTAATGGTGTGGAAGCAGTCTATTAAGGAGACAGCTGTTCAACTCCCTGTTAAGGATATTGATTGGTTTAGTGAAGTCTATCGTTTGCATTCGCTAGATGCGATAAGAGAGCATGTGGAGAAAATAGCGGACCATCTTATCGACTTACTCACGCAGCCGCAAGATATGTCTCCAGTTGTAAAGCAGGTGCTGCAGCACATGGAGGAACGCTACGCGGAAGAGCTGTCGTTGAAGACATTAAGCCAGGTATACAATATTAATCCTGTTTATTTGGGGCAGCTGTTCCAGAAAGAAATGAACGGTACGTTCTCTGATTATTTGAACAAGACACGTATTAAAAATGCGAAGCGTCTATTAGTAGAGACACACTATCGCATGACCGAAATTGCTGAGAAAGTGGGCTATTGGGATAAAAGTTATTTTTACAAACAGTTCAAAAAGTATGTGGGCACTTCACCTAAGGAGTATCGGGAAATGCGAAGCGGTGTGGAACAAGAACTGCGTTCCTAACGGCAAGGTAGTGAACAAAGCCTGCTTTCTTAATAGAAGGGCCGTGGAACATGCGTTGTGAGCATGTGTCGTTGGCGTACAATACAGCTCCCTCTAACGATCGCTATTGACGTTATTTTAGAGAAATCGTCCATATTAGAATTTTAACGGTCGTGAGAGAGCCTATTTTAGAAATTTTCCTAAATGATTTCGATAACTCTTTAAAATAGGCTCGCTGACAACCGTTACATTGCAAAATAGGTACAAAGAGGCCAAATAGCCTCTGTGGCGATCGTTAGCGCCATCTTGCTAGGATGTGCATGCTCACATGCGTGCGCAGCCTCCTTTTTCACATGATAAAAGGCTTACACAGCTATAGCTAATGAGGATGTTCGTATCATTTGGTGTCCTAATTATAGCCAATGTAAGCCCTTTCTTTATTTTGTACACCAAATCTAAAGTTTGTTGACTATAGAAAATATCCCAGATCCGTTACGCTTAATTTACATTAAAGCAACGGGGGATGAATCGGATGCAAACGATTATGAACAGCTTAAAGAACCTCTATCGCAACCGGATTTTTCTTCTCATGGTACTCCCGGGAGCACTATGGTTCTTGTTCTTCTCCTACCTACCGATGCTCGGAACTGTTATCGCTTTCAAAGACTATCGAATTCATCGAGATGGATTCTTTGCTGGGTTGATGCAGAGTGAATGGGTAGGCTTCGAGAACTTTGAATATTTGTTCAGTACGAATGATGCGTTCTTAATAACACGAAACACAATCTTGTACAACTTTGTGTTTATCATTTTGGGCTTAGTATGTTCGGTCGCAATGGCTATCATCCTAAGCGAGATTGTAAACAAGCGTCTAGCAAAAGTGTATCAAACAGGGATGTTCTTGCCACACTTCTTGTCTTGGGTTATCGTCAGCTACTTTACATTCAGCTTCTTGAGTGTAGATAAAGGGGTTATGAACCAAATTCTTGCTTGGTTCGGTGCGGAACCTATTTCATGGTACTCCGAGACAAAGTATTGGCCTTATATTTTAACTTTCATGAACATATGGAAAGGCGTCGGTTACTCCAGCGTTGTTTACTTAGCAGCAATTGTTGGTATCGATAAAACGTATTATGAAGCAGCGATGATTGACGGAGCGAGCAAATGGCAGCAAATTCGCCATATCACGCTACCATCTATTACACCACTAATAACGATTTTGACGCTGCTTGCGATTGGTCGTATTTTCTACGCAGACTTCGGTTTGTTCTATCAAATACCGCGGAACTCTGGTCCGCTGTACCCAGTTACGAACGTTATCGATACGTACGTCTATCGTGGTTTGAAGGCGACAGGGGAAATTACGATGAGTACGGCAGCAGGTCTATACCAGTCGTTCATCGGATTCATTCTCGTTATTTCATCGAACTGGATCGTACGTAAATTCAACAAAGACAACGCGTTGTTCTAACGTAGGGAGGACTGACTATGCGCAAGAAAAAACACCGCGACGTCCACCATCTCTCACCGATGATGAATCTGGTGTTCAATATTATCGCAGGCGGATTCGCTTTACTCTGTGTATTCCCGTTCTTATTCGTCGTCATTATCTCATTTACGGATGAGGCGGCATTGAACAAAAATGGATATTCGATCTGGCCTGAAAAATGGAGCTTCGCTGCTTATGAGTACATTTTCAAAGCAGGCGATCAATTGCTTCGCTCTTATGGGGTAACGATCTTTATTACCATTGTAGGTACACTTATCAGCTTGGTTACGATTTGTTTGTTCGCTTATGCGATCTCTCGTAAGAACTTCAAGTATCGTGGATTTTTCTCCTTCATGGCCTTTTTCACGATGCTATTCAACGGTGGTCTCGTACCAACGTATATGGTCGCTACACAAGTGCTGAACTTGAAAGACAGCATTTGGGCGCTAATTCTACCGTTGGCAGTAAATGCATTTTACATTTTGATTATGCGTACGTTCTATAGCACTTCCGTTCCGGATGCGATTATCGAATCTGCGAAAATTGACGGTGCGGGCGAGCTAAGGGCGTTCATAACGATCGTATTGCCGATTTCCTTGCCAGGTATCGCGACGATTGGATTGTTCTCGACGCTTGGTTATTGGAACGACTGGTTCAACGCTTTGCTCTACATCGACAATCCGAACATCGTTCCATTGCAAGCGATGTTGATGCGAATCGAGAACAGTATGCAGTTCTTAATGAACAACGCGCAGCTAAGCGCATCGGGTCAATCCTTGGATCTCATGCGTTCCTTGCCTGCAGAAGCAACGCGAATGGCACTTGTTGTACTGGCAACGGTACCTATCGCTTGTGCGTATCCGTTCTTCCAGCGCTACTTCGTTCAAGGTTTGACGATTGGTGCAGTAAAAGAGTAATGCCGGGTATTCCTGCTCTGGCCACTGAGTGATAGGGGATTCAGGGTCAAAAGTGGTCAGGGCAGACACCATATATGCAATTCATCACGCTTATACAAAGGGGTTGACAAGAATGGCTAAAGCAAAAAAATTGCTCATGATGACGTTCTGTCTCGTAATGGTCGCTTCTCTTGTTCTCACAGGCTGCGGCAGTAAAAAAGAAGCAACTGGCGGTAGCACAGAAGGCACAGCTGAAAAGCCAGTTGAGCTAATCTGGTACACAATCGGTACTCCACAAAAAGACGTTGACAAAGTAATGGCAAAAGTCAGCGAGTATACAAAAGAAAAAATCGGTGTAACCGTCAAGATGAAAATGTATGATTGGGGCGAGTACAACGAGAAGATGCAAGTAATCGCGAACTCCGGTGAGCCTTATGACATCGCGTTCACAGCTTCTTGGGCATTCGACTATGTAACAAACGCGAAGAAAGGTGCTTTCCTAGCACTCGATGAGCTTATGGCAACAAAAGGCCAAGATATTACGAAAAACGTTCACCCATCCTTCCTAGAAGGTGCGAAGATCGATGGCAAGACGTATGCAATTCCCGTTAACAAAGAGTTGCCTGCACAGAAAGTATTCCGCTTCAACAAGAAGTATGTAGATAAATACGGTATCGACTACAAAAACGTGAAAACGCTTCAAGACCTAGAGCCGATCCTTGCGAAAGTAAAAGCAGGCGAGCCAGGCATGTATCCGCTATCTGCGGATAAGCAGTTCAAATTCGGTTTGAACTATGACTTGATATCGGAGAACTTGCCGATCGGTGTTGCTTTGACAGATACGAATGAAATGAAACTCGTAAACGTCTTGGAACAGCCAGATACAATGAAAGACTTGGAAACGATGCATGAGTACTACAAAAAAGGTTACCTGAAGAAAGATGCTTCTACTGCTTCCAGCGGCGATGAAATGAAAACAGGTAACTGGCTCGTAGACATGCCGGATACACAACCATTTGCTGACGCATTGTGGTCTCAATCTATGGGTTATGAAGTCGTTTCTACACCTTACACGAAACCATATGTATACAACTGGTCTGTAATGGGTGCGATGCACGCGGTATCTGCTAACTCTGCATACCCAGAGAAAGCAGTGGAGTTCTTGAACTTGCTGAACTCTGACAAGACGCTGCGTAACATGATCAACCATGGTATCGAAGGCGAGCACTTCAAGCGTATTGACGCAGAAACAATCGAATTCTTGCCTGCTAAGACAGAAGGATACGATATGCCAGGATTCACATTGGGCAACTTCTTCCTCTTGGATAAGCTGCCTACAGACCCTAAAGACAAATGGGAGCAATTCGAGAAGTTCAACAACTCTGCTGAAAATGCACCATTGCTTGGATTCCACTTCAACGCTGATAAAGTGAAATCTGAAGTGGCAGCATTGCAAAACGTGAAAGAAGAGTTCTACGCTTCCTTGTTCACAGGTACAGTAGACCCTAAAGTTTACGTTCCTAAAGCAATCGAGAAGTTCAAAGCAGCTGGCTTGGATAAAGTTCAAGCTGAAATGCAATTGCAATTGGATGAGTGGAAAGCATCCAAAAAATAAGTTTCGATGTGATTGGGGCGAGCCTTCGTCTGCTGCAGCATTGACAACAAGAATGGAACATCCGCAGAAGCGAAGTGAATAGCCCGATCTATGCAATCAGGTGGAGCATCGGCTTCACCTGATTGTGCATTACAGGGATTACTGTCTTTGTTTTTGTTAAATAGAAACTTCCGAATGGAAAGTTCAATTGGATAGAAATTGAATGGCTTTCGACTTGCTAAAAGAAAGAGAGCAAAATCGTTTTGGAGAAACGAAGTGGTCGCCTTTGTGGTCGAATGCTAACCATCTTCGTCATCCAAGCATTCGACTACAACAGCGATCGTAAAAACGATTTGCTCTTAAAACGATAGGCAAGTCTATGCACTTTTCAATGTCTAATGGAGAGAAGGAGAGAATCGATATGGAACGTCTACCCCAAGCCGTACTTCGCGTGATGGAAGAAGCATCAATTCGATTACATGATAATGAGAAACTGAAGCAGCTGTTCCTCAACTGTTTTCCGAATACGTTGAAAACAACGACAAAGCTCCATGAGGATGGCACATCTTATGTATTTACAGGTGACATCCCTGCGATGTGGCTGCGTGATTCCAGCGCCCAAGTTCGCCAGTACTTGCCTTTGGCAGCAGAAGATGCAGACGTACGCCGTATTATTGCTGGCCTTGTACGTAAGCAATTGAAATATATTCAGATCGATCCGTATGCAAATGCATTCAACGAGACTCCTGTTCCGCTAGAAGAGATTCATCACCGTGATATAACGGAACTGAACGGCTGGGTGTGGGAGCGCAAATACGAGATTGATTCACTCTGCTATCCGATTCAGCTTGGATACTTGTACTGGAAGACGACTGGCGATGCATCGCTATTCAATAGCGAATTCCACCATGTTGCGCATATCATTATGAACTTGTGGACGACAGAGCAGCGCCATTTTGAGCAGTCTTCTTATCGCTTCCAGCGTCAAGATTGCCGTCCAACAGATACGCTTAAAAATAATGGCATGGGTATGCCCGTTAACTATACAGGCATGACTTGGTCTGCATTCCGTCCAAGTGATGATGCATGTACGTTTGGCTACTTGATCCCGTCCAATATGTTCGCGGTTGTTGTTCTTCGTTATTTGGAGGAGATTGCACGCGATGTGTACCAGGATGAGCTGTTTGCAGAGAAGGCGCGTCGATTGAGCACAGAGATTGATGAAGGCATTCAAGCCTATGGTATCTTCCATCACCCAAAATACGGAAAAGTATATGCGTATGAAACAGACGGATACGGCAACTACAACTTGATGGATGACGCGAACGTGCCGAGCTTACTCGCGATTCCGTACCTTGGTTATACGTCTGCTGACGATCCGATTTATCAGAATACAAGAAAGCTTATTTTGAGCGAAGACAATCCTTACTACTACGCAGGCGAGCAAGCACGCGGTATTGGCAGTCCGCACACGCCGAAAGATTACATTTGGCATATCGCTTTATCTATGCAAGGCTTGACGGCTAGCACGGATGAAGAAATTCAAGAAGTTATCGCGATGTTAGTAGATACAGATGCAGAACTAGGCTATATGCACGAAGGCTTCCACAAAGACGATGCGAAGCAATTTACGCGTGAATGGTTCGCTTGGTCAAACAGCTTGTTCTCTGAGCTAATTTACCGTGAATTCTGGTTGAAGAAATAGAAGGCAAGAACATAGGAACTGGAATACAACCGAACGGAAACATGATCTATTAACCAAACAGAGACAATGATACCTGATAGTCATGAAAATCATTTCTAAACGCCCTTCTATTGGAGAGGAGAGACAACGATGACGAAAAAGACAGCTCATATTATTTCCCACACACACTGGGATCGTGAATGGTATATGCCTTATGAATATCATCATGCACTCTTAGTAGAATTGATGGATACGTTGCTAGAAACACTTGAGCGTGATCCTAACTATAAGAGCTTTCATCTCGATGGACAGACGATTATGCTGGAGGACTACTTGCAAGTACGTCCAGAGATGAAAGGCAAGTTGGAGCGATATATTGCGGAAGAGCGTATTCATATCGGTCCATGGTACATCCTTCAAGATGAATTCCTGACGAGCAGCGAAGCGAATATTCGTAACTTGCAGATCGGTCATCGTGATGCAAAGCAGTATGGTGGAAAAATTTCTAAAGTAGGCTACTTCCCAGATTCCTTCGGGAACATGGGGCAGGCACCGCAAATTTTGAAGCAAGCAGATATTGATGTGGCGATGTTTGGCCGCGGCGTTAAGCCAACAGGCTTCAACAACCAAGTATCTGAAGATGCTTCCTATGAGTCACCATTCTCTGAAATGATCTGGCAGTCTCCAGATGGCTCGCGCGTCATCGGTATTCTATTTGCGAACTGGTACTGCAACGGAATGGAAGTGCCAGTAGATGAAGCGCAAGCAGTAGCTTATTGGGAGAAGCGCATTCCAGACGCGGAGAAATTCGCCTCGACGAATCATTTGTTGTTTATGAACGGTTGTGACCATCAACCGATTCAAACTGATCTTTCACAAGCTATCGAAGTGGCTAAAAAATTGTTCCCTGACGTAGACTTCGTACACTCCAACTTTAACGAGTATGTGGACCGTGTGCGCGAGGAAATGCCTGAGAACTTGAAGACGGTAGAAGGCGAATTGCGCAGTCAGCGCACAGATGGCTGGTACACCCTTGTAAATACGGCATCTTCTCGTTTGTATTTGAAGCAGATGAATGCAGACAATCAGACGTTGTTGGAAAAAGTAGCAGAGCCATTGGCGGCATTCGCTCATCAAGCAGGCAAGCCATATCCACATCACTTGTTCGTCTACGCATGGAAGACATTGATGCAGAACCATCCGCATGACAGCATTTGCGGCTGCTCCGTAGATGAGGTTCACCGCGAAATGGTGACGCGCTTTGAGAAGTCGAAGCATATGACTGAAATGATCGTGAACGAGTCTTTGGATTCCTTATTGCCACAGATCGATACGATGGCATTTGACGGTAAGCGTGCTGTGCCGTTTACGGTGTTCAACACGGCTGGCTATGAACGCAATGGTGTCGTAGAAGTAACGCTTGAATTGAAGCGCCGTTACTTCAGTGAAGCTCATCCAACGGTGTTGGCGGCAGAAATGAAGCCAGAGCCGATTGAGCCAGGTGTTGTTATCGATGCGAACGGCAACGCAATCGATTGCGAGTGGGAAGATGCAGGTGTGATGTTCGGTTATGATCTGCCGAAAGATAAGTTCCGCCAGCCATATATGGCACGGATCATTAAGGTTCGCGTGCAGGCGAAGCATATTAAGGCGTTCGGCTTCAAGACACTGGCATGGGTGCCTGTTACAGAAGCGGGTGCAGCAGCAACGGCAGAGGCTTCTGCTAGCCTCGTTACAGGCGAGTTCACGTTGGAGAACGAATTCCTGCAAGCAGAAGTTCAAGTAGACGGTACATTGAAGCTGACGGATAAGCGTACAGGACACGTGTACGATGGCCTTAACGTCTACGAAGACGCGGGTGACATCGGCAACGAGTACATGTTCCGTATGCCGCAAGGCTCTACGCCGTTGACGACGAAAGGTGTTCAGGCGGAGCGTAAGCTGATCGAAAATACACCGTTCCGTGCGGTAATTGAAGTAACACATAACTGGAGCATCCCAGTATCTGCGGATGAGATGTTGAAGCAAGAAATGCTGGACATCGTAGACTTCCCGAAACGTCAGGCACAGCGTTCCACAGAGATGGTGCCTTTCGTGATCGTGACACGCTACACGTTGGATCGTGGTGCGAAGCGTGTGGATGTGAACGTGACGATGGAGAATCAATCTAAGGACCATCGTGTACGTGCGTTGTTCCCAACTGGCTTTACGGCGGAGACGCATGTCGCGGATTCCATCTTCGAAGTGGCGCGCCGCAACAACGTGCCTGCGGGAGAATGGCATAACCCGAGCAACGACCAGCACCAGCAAGCATTCGTCAGCGTGAGCGATGACGTGCATGGGTTGACGGTTGCGAACATCGGTTTATGCGAATACGAAGTATCGCAAGACAACAAGAACACGATTGCAGTGACATTGCTTCGCTCTTCGGGCGAGCTTGGTGACTGGGGTTACTTCCCGACGCCAGAAGCGCAGTGCCTTGGCACAAATACCGCTTCCTACAGCATCATCCCGCATGCGGGCGACGTTGTGACGTCTGGTGCCTATGCGGAAGCTTACAGCTTCCCAGTGCCATTCCTCGTGCGTCAAACGGACGTGCACGAAGGCCGCTTCGCGGCAGACCACGCCTTCTTGGCATGGGAAGGCGAAGGTGTCGCGTTCTCTTCCTTGAAGATGGCGGAAGAGACCGGCGACATGGTCGCGCGCTGGTACAACCTTGCGCACGAGCCGCGCGCGCTTAGCGTAACGCTGCCAGCAGCAGCGAGCAGGTTCTACCGCTCGGACGTGCTGGAGCGCGCAGGCGAAGCGATCGCCAGCGCAGACGCGCAGTGCGCTAACGTGGATCTTGGCGCAGCGGAAATTTTCACGCTCGGCATGAAATAATAGCAAAGGTTGGCTGCTCTCTACAAATATGTGGAGAGACAGCCAACCTTTTTTAAATGCAAAGAAGTGATGAAAAAATAAGCTTAATGTTATTTCATCTGCATTTCCAATTGGATATAATTACTCTGAAAATAGGATGAGTAGGAGTTGGTGTGATGTGGTTTAAGAGGCTTTTTAAGAAAGAACTGATTACGGCACTCATATCTAGTTTGCTCGCTTGTCCGTTGGTAGCTTGGATGCACAATATTAATCAAGGAGCAGGTTATCATTCACTCTATTTGAACTATTCCTATATCAATCTTGTACTCATCTACCTTACATTTGCTGCCCCATTCTCCCTTCTAATCGGTGTACCTACCTCAATTGCTTTGACTTCGATGGTTCAAAAGTTGAAATGCTCTTCTTTTATAAAATACGTGGTCGGTCTTGTATGTTTCTTTTTATCAGGCGTGATTATTTATTGGGCTTATATTGCTGCTAGTCGGCTAATTGCTGGACATACCTTGACCATTAATAATGTTCTATTTTATATGCTTGCTTTTGGCTTTTCTGCGCTCTTTTATTTTCATGTAGGTTTATTGGTGAATCGATTGATTAAATCAAGTTAGCAATTCAATGGCAAATCATTTGGTGATTCATATGGTATAAATCATTTTAAAAATAAGGAGGTTCGTTTATGAAGATAAAGCGAACAACGATGAGGGTAGCTATGGGATTGCTAACTGCTTTTGTTATTTTAACGGCTGGGTTCCTTACAAAAGGGGAAGCAATTGCTCAACAATCTAAGTATGTAGTATCGGTATTTGGGCAAAACGTGAGCACTTCTCACGTATATGTAAATGACGGAAAGAGCTATGTGTCGTTGCGAGCGTTAACGGATAAGTTACAAGCCAAAATCAGTTATACCAAGCATTCTGAGCTTTACGATTATCATCAGTATGAGTTTAGTTTCAATGAAGAGCGAGTAATGGTCTGGGGCAACGAGCACCGCGGCTTCTGGATTCAAACTCGTCCTGTAGGTAAAGATAGCGGTCCTCATGATAAGAAGATCTATAAGCCTGAACAAATTTGTGTACAGGAATCTGATGTTTGCAAAGTGGATAAGAAGCAGTATCACGGCCCTATCCTGGTGAAAGGAACGCTGTATGTGCCTATTCGTGAGATTGCTCAAGCATTAGAGCTGGAGGTCGTAATGAAAAAGGCAGATGGACAAACGGTGATTGATTTAGCAAGTGCATCCAACTAGAATGGACAGCCCTCCACTAGCGGCTAGTGGAGGGCTTCTCGTTTAGATTACTGACAAGTATGCAGTTGTTTCATCTGAAAACATACGTATCCGGGGAATTATGGTCAAATATGCATTTATTATCGTCCACTTTTCCGTTTCAAGTGCACAATCGAGAAAATAACTGCACAATTGTCCTTATGTATCTCAAAATGATGATTTCTACTTAAAATAGCTGCACTTTTGTCCGTACGAAGGAGAAGTCGGTGATCCAACGAAGCAACTTTGTGCAAGCTCGAACATGAATCTTAAAGTTGGATAAATTTTTACCAAAAGTAGTCCATATGAGAAACATTTGTTAATTCTAGCGCGTAAATCATGATATAATGAGACAAGCACAAAAAGGGCCATAAGGGCGCGGTCGGCTAGCTTCCCCAGAGGGAGGTGATGCCCCATGTCAGTGTACGAAGCGCTTACGCTTATGATAAGCTTTGGGACGCTTCTCATCGCGCTGATATCCGTCAATAAACGGAAATAGACCGCCCCCCGCAAAGGTTCGGTCTATTTCTGTACCGGTGCTTATTGCAGCCGACCGCTCTTATTGCGGTGTTGTGCCGGAGCCATGTTGACGCATGGCTCTTTTTTCTATGATTATTATAACCTCAAGGATTTATTCCGTAAACCTACGAAATGGTGAAAATCGACAGCACAAAGCCCCTTGTCCTATGAGTAGGATAAGGGGTGTTTCGAGTATCAAAAGAAATTATCACATCTATATACGATAAACGCCTTTTTTCCTCGCCGGAGTGATAGGGGCCTCTTTTTCTAACTTGTCTGCAAGTACGGTGTAGCCAGCATTTTTTCGTGCCCATACCTAAAGGATAATGTTGTCCTGTGCATAGGCATCTCCACGTCCGTCTGTAATGGTCATATTAGCTAGGATAAGATCGATCTTGCCACAGTCTTTGATTTGCTTCACACATCCACTTGCACTAGACCCTGCTGTACTTGATTTTTCAGATGTAGAGCCCTGACCAATTGATGTTTTGCTGTCCTGCCTTAACGACTTCGGTAACTCCAATGAGCACAGTATAGGATAGTGGGATCGGTTCCTACTCCCGCGCACTCCTGCGACGACGAGGGAGGGTGCGGGGACAGGAGTATGCTGCAGGGTAGGAACCTGGATAGGACATTCCTTGTAAAAAGGATATAAAAAAGCCCAGATTTCATCGATGGCTGCGTGGGGTGCATCCATCGTGTAGAAATAGGGCTTCCGTCCGTACGGTCAGCTATATATCTGATTCACATTGTTGCATCTAATACTAATATTTCCACTATATTATTTCATAGTAAACCAACTTGTCAACTAAGTTATTAATAAATATTTACGTAGATTTCCTTTACGTATGACAGTTCGCATGCCACTCCAAAAATTCAAGCCGATTGCCGAACGGGTTGAAGTAGGGGCAATATCATTTCTACATCGATATAGAAATAGATGTGATTTAAAATGTTTTGGAATATAAAGGGGCAGGAGATCAACGGGTGTAGTGGCCGAGAAACAGAGGCAGAAGGCATAAAGAAAGTGTGCGGAAAGTTAGAATTTCCGCACACTTGTATAGCTGTTACACACCAATAACCGTCAGTTCTTTAGGGAAGGAGGTCAATACACGTACTCCATCCTTCGTAACGACGACATCATCTTCAATACGTACCCCGCCAACGCCTGGCACATATACACCAGGTTCAATCGTGAATGCCATGCCTGGTTGAAGCGTATCTTCATTATGCTCATGAATCGAAGGATACTCATGTACATCGATACCGAGACCGTGACCTAGGCGATGTGTGAAGTATTCGCCGTAGCCCTTCTCTGTAATGAGGTCGCGTGCTGTACGGTCAAGGGAACCGAATGTAACACCCGGTTTCACGGCTGCGATGGCAGCTTCGTTTGCTACTAAGACGGTGTTGTAGATTGCTTTTAATTCGTCGCTTACTTCGCCAACTGCGAACGTACGCGTAATATCGGAAGCATAGCCGTTTAAATAAACGCCAAGGTCGAACAACAACAGGTCGCCCTCTTGAATGCGGCGATTGCCTGGAATACCATGCGGCAATGCAGAATTGTCACCTGTCAGCACCATAGTCGAGAAGGAAGGGCCTTCAGCGCCTTGCTTCTTCATTTCATACTCTAGCTCTGCTACAACTTCTGCTTCCGTCATACCGACGCGAACGCGCTCTACGACGTTTCCAAGCACCGTTTCTACACAGTCAGCAGCAGCTTGCATGCGCTCGATTTCTTCGTCAGTTTTTACAACGCGTAGTGACTGTAGCTCTTGCCCAATATCTTCTACGTTTGCAGCTTGTACGACAGTTTGCAGTGCTTCATAGCGTTGGACTGTCATATGTGCCTTTTCAATCCCGAATGTGTGAAGGGATGAAGGTAGCTGTTCACGTAGAATTAGATAAGGATTGTCCGTGTCTTTGTGTGTTGCGATGCGCTTAATGGAGGAATCAGCAGCAGCTTTGTCTCCATCTAGAGCAGGGACGATCAGGACAGGATCTTGTCCTAGCGCAAGTACGATGCCGAGGAACCGCTCATGCGGGTCACAAGCAAAGCCTGTAAAGTAATACACATGCTTCGGATCGGTAATAAGCATAGCATCCCACTTATTGCGCTCCATAGCAGTATAGAGTTGTTGTACGAGGTTATTCATGGTGTGGTCATCCTTTCCGTTCTAATTTGATATATATCGACGATATCATGTTTACCCCATAAATGCGAATCTGGTTAGGAAAGCCGCGGTAGTTGTAGAAGTAATTTTTTAAATGTCGAAGTTGGAGTGCTTAGAGTAGGTGTGAAATAGCTGATTAGTTGAAATAGTTAACAGTCGAATAGTTAGTTGAATAGTTGAAGGAGATTGGCATGTTAAAAAAGGTGAAGGGAGAGCTTATGTGCATTGTATAAATTGCAAAAATTTCATGGGTTGCTTGGATTACATGGATTGCATAAACGAAACGGTCGCCACAGAGGCTATTTAGCTCAAATTTGATTCTTTTGGATTGTAAGGGACGCCAATGAGCTTATTTTTCAATGTGAGCGATATCATTAAGCGTAGTAGTTAAAATAAGTGCACCTGCGACCGTTACAATTGTAACCCATCGATTTTGCCACAATAACGTCAATGGCAACCGTTAGAGGAGGAAGCTTCATGAGCTCCATGCTAGAGCGGTTGCGATTGTGACACTATGTACGCACAGGAACGTTCTATAAATGTCTCGTCCTACGCTTTAAGTGGTTAGGTATGTTCTAAAAGCAAGTGGCATACCGCTTCCATGCTGGAGTGCAATTGCAATGCTGACGAAAGAGTTTCACCTTAACACCATACGCACGCAGGATTACACATCAAACATATTTCCAAATGCTTCACGTTCCTCGTGGAACATTTTTCGACTATATTCGACTACGGGTGTGTTGAAATATACGGGATAACGAATGATCGTGGCGATAAATATAGGTATGAACAGAGAAGTAGGAAAGATGTGGTATCATTTTCCGACTAGTGCCGAACTGAGAACAGTTTGTTCTTACCTTGAGATGAGGTTCACATAATATTCGAATTCTAGCTCGATTTTTTGATTTTTGCCACACTATTTCATCTTCAATTGTGGGAAAATGGAAATGTAAGGATAGGAAAAGGATGATTTTGATGGAGGGGACCGACGATGGCGACAACGGCAGAACAGCCAGTCCATTGGAATGAACATACAGTAGAACAGTTAGAGATACGGAAGGCCGGTTATCAACTATTGGTTGATTTTCTTGGAGAAGCACCGACATTGGAAGTAATAATGTCATGGCGCAATCATCCAGAACTGATTAGATTGTCACAGATCTCAGAAGGAGCACGTATCGTTCATGAGACGTTGTACAAGATGACAGCGGAGGATATGTATCGTTTGTTCGCTCGCTTGCGTGATGAGTATGCACGTTTGTTCAACCGTGGAGGCGAGTTGCCTGTAACTCCATGTGAGACGATGTATCGTGCGAATGAGCAGATGCTGCCGAAGTCTTATGCACAAGAGGTTTGCAAGGAATATGAACAGTTTAGCCTTCACTTTAAGAAGTTGAGAGGCGAGACGGACGATCATATTGCAATTGAACTCGAATTTATGATTACGTTAATTGAAAAAATGCTGAATACGGTTATGACCGAAGAAAGATTCAGCCGTTATATGAATGGGCAGCGTCGTTTTGTGAAAGAACATTTGCAATGTTGGGCGGCGCGTTTCGCTGCTGATTTGAAGCAGTATACGACACATCCTTTGTACGGTGCTATTGCTATGATGCTGCAAGAATTTGTGGCGCGTGAAGCACGTTGGGCACTAGAAGGGGACGCAGCATAGGTAATAGAGCTTTAAAAATAATAATAGGGCTATCTCCATCATCTAAATGTATGGAGATAGCCCTTGAGACCTGCCATTTGAGGCAGGTCTTTTTGCTTTTATTGTTTGATCGATATTTCAACAAATCGGTTATGCTAACAGCTTTAGACCGATAACAGAAGCGATGATAACTGCGATACATAAGATTCGCTTCCAGTCCTTCTGTTCTTTAAACAGGGTCATTCCTAATACAGCACTACCCGCTGTACCAATACCCGTCCAGATGGCATAAGCAGTACCCATCGAGATGGACTTCATTGCATAAGAAAGCATAGAGAAGCTTAGTCCGAAGGATACGGCAAGCATCAAGTAAGACTGCCAGTTGCGATGTGTCGTAACACGTTTAATCGCAAGTACACCCGCCACTTCAAACAAACCTGCAGTAATCAATATCAACCATGCCATTATGCTGCACCTTCTTTCGTTTCTTCATTCTCATCTTTCGTTACCAGCTTAAGCCCGATAACGGCACCAGCCAGCGTTGCAATGAAGAACAGTTTAGTTGGATTCGCAGGCTCTCCGAATACAAGAATTTCCATTAAAACAGTACCAGCAGTACCGATACCGGTAAACACAGCATATACCGTGCCGAGCGGAAGCTTGGAAGCAGCTTCAATTAGAACCTTGAAGCTAAGGGCAATTGCACCGATTGTTAGGGCCCAATGCCACCATTCCGTTGAATATTTCAAACCAGATACCCAGAAAATCTCCAGAAATCCAGCTAAGAACACCAATCCCCAATGTTTGTTCATGATGGTGATTCTCTCCTTTACGTTTTATATATTTTAAATAGTTCAAACTGCCCTAATTGAATGGATTGCCTTAGTGGTTGTTAACTGTTTAATCCTCTCCAGAACATTAGCCAAGCCGCGTTCAATCTTCTATTTGCACGTTCCGGGCCGCCGTAAAGCAACTCAACAAGAAACCCATCAAGTAAGCACAGAAACGCAGCAGCCGCTTGCTCTGCGTCTATATGGTCAATTTCTCCAGCTTGTGCGGCAGCCGCAATGCGTGAAGCTACATAGCTCTCCAATGTGTCCAAATACGTATACAGCCGCTCCATTACTTCCTGTTCCATCCCAGCAGGTGGGAAGAAGGATATACGCAGCATAAATTTCATGTCTGGGTTCGTATCGTACCGTTCATGGTACGTTGTAAGCACCAACGGCAGCAGCTGCTGCAAGGGCAGTTCACGATTCGCTTCAGTCAGTTTCGTGATGTAGTCAAGCTCAGATTGAAATACATTTTGAACGACCCGCAAAAAGAGATCTTCCTTACTTTTAAAATGTGCATATATCGAAGGCTTCTTAATGCCGACTTCTTCAGCAATCATGGCGAGTGAAGTTTCCGCGTAGCCATGCTCCGCGAAGTGGGCAAGTGCGACTTGTTGGATTCGGTTCGCTGTCATAATAGGAGACCTCCTCATTTGTATTATTTTGTTCCAAGCATGTTGTTTCTACTGGACATACAAGCTAGAGAATTCTGTATGCTTTATCAACTACCTAACGGTCGTTAGTTAATATGTTGCTATTATTTCACACGTCGATATGTCTGTCAATATATATAAGAAAAGATCTTTTTGCTGCATTTGTTAGTATTGAGGATTAAACCTCAAATACGAGGTGTAAGGATCGTTAGGAAATGTAGGCTGGCAAGAGAAGAGAGTTAAGGGCATAATAAACAGATAGACATCCGAAGTGGAGGGTAAGCGTAATGAGAAGGAGCATACAAATTACATTATTTCTTATCATGCTCTTAACGCTCGGGTACTACGTAAATGATACATTTGGGCGAACCATTGCCACGGCGCTAAGTATTTTAACCCCATTAGCAGTTGTAACGCTGGCTATCATTATTTTTATGGAGAATCGGCATCCATCCAGTACGATGGCTTGGCTGTTAATTCTAGCACTTATACCTGTGGTAGGCTTCGTCTTTTACCTGTTATTCGGGCAAAATTATCGCAAACGGCGCAAGTACTCGAAGAAGGCGAAACGTGATAAAGAAGAATATGCGTTCCTTAAGGCGCAGTGGATCGAAAGTCAATACTCAGCCAGAGAATTTACGGCAGAACAACGCAAGCTGCTGCTGCTCATGAATCGCATTAGCAACAGCACGGTTAGCTTCTCTACAGAGACGAAGGTACTGACGAATGGAGAAGAGACCTTTTCCGCCCTGCTGCATGAATTGCGAATGGCTCAGCATCACATCCATATGGAGTATTACATATACCGAGATGATGATATTGGTAGAGAAATTCAGCAAATTCTTATTGAAAAAGCAAAAGCCGGGGTACATGTTCGATTTATGTATGATGGTGTAGGCAGTGTGTATTTGAAAAAAAGCTTCATAAAAGAACTGCGTGAAGCTGGTGTTCAGGTGGCTGTATTCGGTCCTGTGCGATTCCATCTTGTGTCCAATAAGGTTAATTATCGTAACCATCGTAAAATTGTAGTTATCGATAGTAGCGTCGGATTTATGGGGGGATTAAATGTTGGGGACGAATATTTGAGTCGTAACAAGACATACGGTTTCTGGCGGGACACGCATATGATTGTTAGGGGGGAAGCGGTGCAAACGCTGCAAGCTATTTTCCTCAAAGATTGGCGTCATATGACGAAGGAGAAGGTTGTAGAACCGAAATATTTTGTATCTTGCAACACCTTAAATCCAGAAGCAGAGCATGGGGCTGTCCAAATTATTGCGAGCGGACCTGATCAGGAATTTCAGACGATGAAGAATCTGTTCTTCTCCATGGTCACATCTGCACAGAAGTCGATATGGATCGCGACACCGTATTTTGTTCCAGATGAGGACTTGCTTACAGCACTTAAAGTAGCGGCTTTATCAGGGCTGGATATTCGTTTGTTGTTTCCTGCAAAGCCAGATCGCTGGTTGCCTTTTCTTGCGTCACATTCTTATTTTCCGGCGCTAATCGAGTCTGGTGTCAAAATCTATGAATACGAAAAGGGCTTCTTGCACTCCAAGCTCGTCATTGTCGATGGAGAAATTGCGACCATTGGCACGACGAATATGGATATGCGCAGTTTCTACTTGAACTTTGAGGTAAATGCACTGCTTGTGCGTACAGATAGTATCGAACGGCTTGTGACAGACTTTGAACGCGATCTTCAATCAGCAGCCCGTATTAATGAAGAGCAATTCAAGAAGCGCAAGAAAAGAACGAGGTTCTTGGAGTCTTTGGCTCGCTTATTCTCTCCGTTATTATAGGACGAAAAAATTCAACCTATATTGTGCCATGGAAACGATTGACTATCTAATGGGCATATGTCATCATAGAGAAAAGATGAGAACGATTATCATTATTTTTAACGCTTGCAGTTTATCAATTTAGGTATGGGGTTGGAATTCGAGCTGGGCCCATACGTTGAGGAGGGCCGTCAATGGCTGGATTACAGACTGAATCGATAACGTTAGCTTATGATGACACGGTCATTGTGGATCAGTTGTCTTTAAATATTCCACAGGGGAAGATTACAGTACTAATCGGCAGTAATGGATGCGGCAAGTCAACACTATTGCGCTCGCTTGCTCGATTGCTCAAGCCTAACGAAGGTTCTGTCCTTTTGAATGGACATGATATCCATACTTCTTCCACGAAGGAAGTTGCACGCAAGCTTGCTATTTTGCCACAGGGGCCTGTCGCTCCAGAAGGCTTGACAGTACAACAGCTGGTGAAGCAGGGAAGATATCCTTATCAGAGCTGGCTTAAGCAGTGGTCAGAAGAAGATGAGCGCTGTGTTAATCATGCTTTGAAAGTTACAGGTATGGAAGAACTGAAGCACCGTCCGGTAGATGCGCTATCAGGTGGTCAACGTCAGCGTGCGTGGATTGCGCTAACATTGGCTCAAAATACGGATATCATTCTGTTGGATGAGCCTACAACTTATTTGGATCTCAGCCACCAGATTGAAATTCTAGACTTGCTGTACGATTTGAACCGTGAAGAAGGCCGTACGGTTGTCATGGTACTGCATGACTTGAACTTGGCTTGTCGTTACGCAGATTATATCGTTGCTGTGCAAAATAAAGGCATTTACGCAGAAGGTGCACCAGAAGAAATACTATCCCCACAGCTTGTGAAGGATGTATTCCAGATGGACTGCATGATCTGTTGCGACCCAATCTTCGGTACACCGATGTGTGTACCTCATGGAAAAGGACGCAATTGCATCAAAGATGCACTCTCTTTCAAGCAAAATGCGGATTTGTTGCGTACGGTAGCTACGGATTATTCTGCTTTGGCAGTGGCCGCGAAATAATTGCTATTGCACCAATATTGAAGTACTAATATATAGCCCGCCCTCTCTCCTATATGGATGAGAAGGGGCGGGCTTTTTGCTTTATTTTTCTGCGGAGGAGATATCAGATTTATCACTGTAAATATTTTCAAATCAGAAATGAAAAATTGAAGTTGGAGAATGTATCGTTGTCGCGTACAATTAGGGTTGTTCGTGCATTTTACGCACACAGTGGATAGAGAAATCATATTGAATAGAAGACGGAGGTGCGCTTTATGAAATATCGCAGCGTCTTTGATATAATCGGGCCCATTATGGTAGGGCCATCAAGTTCGCATACTGCGGGAGCTGCTAAGATTGGCAGACTTGCTCGCAGTATTTTTGGGCGTCAGCCGCAGTCGGTGCATATCTCGTTGTATGGATCATTTGCAGAGACCTATAAAGGTCACGCAACAGATGTGGCTTTAATCGGCGGATTGTTGGATTATGAGCCGGATGATATGAGGCTGCCGGAAGCTCCGCGTTATGCAGAGGAAGCAGGGATGGCAGTAACCATTACGACAGAGGAAGCGGTGCCCGAGCATCCCAATACAGCTCGTATACGCATGCAGGATGAGCGGGACAAGATGGAGATTGTCGGGATCTCGATTGGCGGCGGTAAAGTTGAAATTTGTGAGCTGAACGGTTTTCCGCTTCAGCTGTCTGGCACAAGTCCTGCTATTTTAATTGTGAACGAGGATCGATTTGGAGTCGTAGCTGCCGTTACACAATTACTTAGCAGAGAACAAGTGAACATTGGGAATATGAAAGTATCCCGTAAGGAAAAAGGCGAGCGCGCATTGATGATTATAGAAACCGATGAACGAATGAAGCAGCCGTTGTTGGATGAGATTAACGCTCTGGCGGGCGTCATTCGTGTGCTTCGAATGGAAGATTAATATTGGATATATAAATGAGGGGGTACATTATGTTTCGCAATGTAGCGGAGCTGATTGCATTAACGGAGGAGCATTCCTGTTCGATCGCGGAGATTATGATTGAGCTGGAGATAAAGGCTACGGATCGAACAAGGGAAGAGATACGCGCTCAGATGGGCCGCAATCTTGATGTGATGGAGCAAGCGGTAGAACGCGGGTTGGCAGGTGTTAAGTCTCACTCTGGCTTAACAGGCGGAGATGCAGTGAAGCTGAAAGCATACATGAACAGCGGGCGAGGCTTAAGCGGAGACACGCTGCTTGATGCGGTATGTAAGGCCATTGCGACCAATGAGGTCAATGCTGCAATGGGCATGATCTGCGCAACACCAACGGCTGGTTCCGCAGGTGTTGTACCAGGTACTTTGTTTGCCTTACGTGAAAAATTGAATCCAAGTCGGGATGAGATGATCGATTACTTGTTCACATCTGGAGCATTTGGGCTTGTGGCTGCGAATAATGCATCTATTAGCGGTGCAGCGGGTGGTTGTCAGGCCGAGGTGGGTACGGCTTCAGGCATGGCGGCAGCATCGATTGTCGCTTTGGCAGGAGGAACACCGAAGCAATCTGCTCAAGGAATGGCAATCGCTCTTAAGAACTTGCTAGGGCTTGTCTGCGATCCGGTAGCAGGATTGGTTGAGGTGCCATGTGTAAAGCGCAATGCGATGGGGGCGGCTGTGGCAATGATGGCGGCAGATATGGCGCTCGCAGGCATTGAGAGCGTCATTCCATGTGATGAGGTTATCGATGCGATGTATCGAATCGGTCAAACGATGCCGGTTGCTTTGAAAGAAACCGCGCAGGGCGGTCTTGCTGCAACACCTACAGGTGAACGATTGAAGAAGCAAATTATGCAGTAGGAGAGCAGGTGCTCATGATGAGGAAGCTTGTCATACGATGGAATGTTGCTATGTTAAACAGTTGGACATATACGGTATAATAAATATTTGATATTCTAAATGTAACAATGAATAGGTGCATTCCAATCTTTCTTTGGAAATGCACTGGCGTAAATGAATAGTGGACAAGCCAAACCTATACTTATTTAAGCGGCGTTATTGCCTATTTGCTTATAAAGATAGCTTTTCAAGTTAACTGTAATAATAAGCTACTGCTCCATCATTTATTCTATACGCATAAATCCAAGCTGAAGCAGCGTACTGCAAGGAGGTCGTAACCGATGTCAGAATGGAATAGTCAGGATGCGCCCAAGCACGGTGCAACCGAGCAGCGCAAAGCGGAGCATGTCCGTATTTGCTTGGATGAAGCAGTAAACAGTGTTGGTGTATTAACGGGATTGGAGCAGTATCGGTTCCTTCATCAGGCACTGCCCGAAATCAATTTCGATGACATTGATCTGACTACGGCATGGTTCAACAAGCGAGTTTCGACTCCTTTACTCATTAGTTCAATGACAGGTGGCAGTTACGGTACAGGCAGTATTAATCGCCGATTGGCAGAGGTGGCTGAGTCACGTGGATGGGCAATGGGGGTAGGATCTGTTCGCGCGGCGGTGGAGAATCCAGAAGTAGCTTCGACCTTCCGTTTGCGGGATGTTGCGCCTACCATACCTATCTTCGCCAATATTGGTGCCGTTCAGCTCAATGCTGGTATGGGTATAGAGGAATGCCAAAGGGCGGTAGAGATTGTAGAGGCTGATGCGTTAATTCTTCACCTGAATGCGCTGCAAGAAGTTTTTCAGCCTGAAGGAGATATTGATTTTAGCGGATTGCTGGCTAAGATCGAACAAATATGTCGTACGCTTTCTGTACCAGTTGGTGTGAAAGAAGTGGGTTGGGGTATCGCTGCCGATACAGCGGTGCAGCTTGCTAATGCCGGTGTCGAATTTATCGATGTTGCGGGTGCAGGCGGGACTTCCTGGATTCAGGTAGAGAAATACCGCTCTAACGACGCGATGAAGCGACGTGCAGCTGATGCTTTCACAGACTGGGGAATTGCGACTGCTGATAGTGTCGTTCAAGTTCGCGAAGCGCTTCCGGATATGAAAATTGTCGCAAGCGGCGGTCTGCACAACGGGGTTGAGGCAGCTAAAGCGATCGCATTAGGTGCGGATGCAGCGGGCTTTGGGCGTTCGCTGTTGCAGGCAGCTGTCGATTCTGAAGAAGCGATTGATGATGTACTGGCTCAAATTGAATTTGAGCTAAGAGTAACGATGTTCGGTATTGGAGCGCGTACGATCGAGGAGCTGCGCTGTACAAAGCGACTTTTGAAAAAGGAATAGCAGGAGCATAAGTAAGTTCGTATTCATATTTGCTATGTTCTATTAAGCCGATGACAGTGGGTAGCCGCTGTATCGGCTTTTTGAAATTATAGTTATTATATGTTGTATTTTATATGAGTATGCATCTACATATACATTTAATTATAGGTACATATAGTCGTTCAACTGCTTGTAATTGCGGAGCCGTATTATCGGCAATGTGTGCAAAGTAGTCGAATCTATACATCAGGGGGCTGACAGCATGAAACAGAAGGTAGCAACAATTGCTCGTTCAATGCAAGGCGTTTTTCAGAAGAAGAGAATGTCTATTAAACAGCGTTTCATCATTCTTGTAACTATAATTACGCTCGGCTTTATGATTGCAGGGACGGTGTCCAATCTTAGTTCGAGAACACTCGTCGATAGCATGGACCAGATGTATAACGAACATATGCAAAATGTTATTCGTGCAGAAAAAATGATGCTTGCTTTCAAGCAGTCCGAATTGTTCTTGGAACGTACGATTGAGAGTGAATCGATGGAAGAGGCGACAGGCCATGTGAATGACTATATGCGCTTTATTATGGAGGTTCGCCAGCCACTACAAGAGATTGTGAATAGTGAACATGGAGAGCAGGCAGCAAAGTATTTGGAAGCCATTGAAACACATTTATTTAAGTTGGAGTATTTGGCTGCCGAGATGAAAGGATATATTGCTGATGGCAAGCTGGAACAGTTTAAGCCAGAGATCGAAGCAGAAATAAGACCGATTGAGAAAAAAGTGTTTGCTGATATGCTGCTTATTGAAGAAAGCAGTATACAAGCAGCAGAGCAAATTTACTTGACTAACAAGTCAGATGCGACACAAAGTCGGATTTTGAATGTTGTTATGACGATAGCTGTAGCTATTGCTTGCATATGGATGGCTGTAGCCACGATGAAGGCGATCCGAAGGCCGATTGATTCTATACAGCATTTAATGGCCCGAGCAGCAGAAGGGGACTTGAGTGCGACGAGCACGAATGTGGGAACCGACGAACTGGGACGTTTATCTGTCAGCTACAACGAAATGATTCTAGGTTTGAAGCGGCTTGTTGAACTCATTCAAACGAGTACAAATGTGTTAATGGACAATGTATCTGTAGTTGCAGAATTTGCTGTACAGTCTCAGCAAAGTGCTCAGCAGACGGCAGCAGCAATGGTGCGGACGGACGAGAGCGCTAAGCGCCAACAATCTTCTTCTGGCGAAACATTGCGTGCCATGGAAGATATGGCAAATAGCATCCAGCATATTGTTCACGCTACGACCGAAGTTGCCGATATAACACAATATGCAGGTCAGCACGCAGCACAGGGCGTCGTAACGATGGAACAGGCCGTTACTGAGATGGATCGTGTTCATCAATCTGTTCAGGGTGCTGAACATACGCTGCAAGAGCTGCAGCAGCATTCCAAAGCAATCGTTCAGGTGATTACAATTATTCAGCAAATTAGTTCTCAGACATCCTTATTGGCGATTAATGCGTCTATAGAAGCTGCTCGTGCTGGTGAGCATGGCAGAGGATTTAGTGTCGTTGCGGATGAGGTCCGTCAGCTTGCCGAGCAATGCGGGGAGTCTTTGAAACGAATAGGCAGTATGGTAGATGCGATCCAACGCAATACGGGCTACATGGCAAATGCGATGTCTGAAGTATCGAACCAAACACAAGCGGGGCAAGAAAAGGTAACAGCAGCGGGTGTTATGTTTAGAGATCTTCATCAGCAAATTAACGAAGTGGTGGAGCAAACGGAGTCTGTGTCAGCGTCTGTTCAAGAGATGAGTGCTTGTACAGAAGAAATTACAGCTGCCAGCTCGGAGATGGCAGCCTTGTCTGAACATGCAGCGGAAGAAGTTCAGCTTGTGACAACGATGACGACAACTCAGCTGGATCAGATGAGTCGCATATCTACTATTTTGGATGAACTATATGAAATGGCATACGGGCTTGACGAACAAGTCAATAAATTCCGTCTTGAACAACAAAGATAGGTAGTAAGAAATAGTAAGAGAAGTAAGATGCAGTACGTACAGGTAAGAGTAGTAAAGAGCATTATGGGAACAGTAAAGGATAGAAAATAATCACAAACAGGTACTGCCATATAGACTTTGGATACCGGTAACATTTACCTTTAGCAATTAGCGGTTTGTTGTGATTACAATGGTCTTTATACTTATCGGTCTTACGACCAAATCACAATCGGAGTTAGAGTAGAGAGGTGTCCATCAGCAGCATGTCAAACAAGCAAGAAAGTCCTTCTACTGTAGACAAGAAGGCTGGCACAACAGAACGTTTCAGTTCCGCGGGCTTTATTTTGGCGGCAATCGGAAGCTCTGTAGGTTTGGGTAATATGTGGAAGTTTACGTATGTGACAGGACAGAATGGCGGGGGAGCCTTCTTCCTATTGTTCATTGCCTGCTTGTTTATTGTTGGCTTGCCCGTATTAATGGGAGAGTTGGCAGTTGGTCGTGCAGGACGTGGCGACGCCGTTATATCTTTTTCTAAGTTGTCAGGCAAGAAGTGGTGGGGAGCACTCGGTTTTGTTGCTGTCATGGCTGCTTTCCTCGTAATGACGTTTTACAGTACAATCGCTGGTTGGACTCTGCACTATGCAGTACAGTCGATAAGCGGAACTTTATTTGAAAGTACAGATTATCAAGCCGTGTATGATGCTTTTACAGCAAGTTCAGCCCCTATTTGGTGGCAAATTGCTATCTTCGTCATAACGGGTATTGTTATCGCAAAAGGAATATCAAGTGGTATCGAGAAGTTTAATAAAATTGTTATTCCGGGCTTGCTCATTATTCTCGTTATCATGTTGGTACGTACGCTGACGTTGGATGGAGCTGCGGAAGGTATTCGTTACTTCTTATATCCTGACTTCTCGCAGCTTACTTTCCAATCTGCTCTTGAGGCATTGGGCTTAGCATTCTTCTCCCTTTCTCTAGGGATGGGCGCGATGCTAACGTACGGAGCATATGTAGAGAAGCATCAGTCTTTATCGGCAGCTACGCTTGCCGTTGGTGCAGGGGATTTGGCTTATGCTCTAATTGCAGGTCTCATCATCTTCCCTACGACATTTACATTCGGAATCGCACCGAATGCAGGTCCAGGCCTCGTATTCGTAGCATTGCCAGCTGCATTTGCAGCGATGCCATTTGGCAATCTGTTTGGTGGTTTGTTCTTTATTTTACTAGCAATCGCCGCAATTACGTCTTGTTTGGCGTTGATTGAGGTGCCGGTAGCGTACTTAATGCGTAAATACGGCCATGGCCGCACGAAGGCGACTGTATTCGTTATGATCGCGATGTATGTGCTGGCATTGCCTGTTACGTTAGCTGCAGGCGGTGTGCTGACAGATGTGACGTTTGCAGGTCGCAACTTGTTCGATTGGCTGGATTTTGTAACGTCGAATATTATGCTTCCGCTCGGCGGTTTGTTCGTGACGATCTTAGTCGGATTTGTCTGGAAAGGTGCAGGGGAAGAGACGGGTCTAAAAGGATGGTGGCTTAAGGCGTGGTTGTTCTCGATGCGTTATATTGCCCCAATTCTAATCGTGCTTATCTTCCTTAAGTATGCGGGTATTATTTAAACGAGCGTTTCAAATTAAGAATTGAAAAGTAGCGTTAAATAAATAAGAAGTGAGCCACCTTCGTTGTTTGGGGCGGTTTGCTTCTTTTTTGTACAGAAATTAATTAGGAAAAATTGCCACTCATAATAAATGTGCGTATGTGCAACCTTCGACATATACAGTCCGTCTAGAGCATGAACGACAGAACAACACAACTTTGAGGAGGCACTAGTTATGAAAGCATGGAGCAAATTTCTCCTAACTACAACAGCCGTTACACTTTTAGCATTACCATTATCAGCATCCGCTCTTAGCAGCGTTAATTCCGCAGAGCCAGTTCCTACTGCAAAAGTTATCGAAACTAAGCAAGAGGCAGTTGAGCAAGCAGGAACTAAAGGATTGTTGGAGCAAATTGTACATACTAAGAAAGGCACCCAAGTTTTTGTTAAAGGCGAAGGGGTACGCCCAGTAGATCAGGATACGATTATCTTGAATGTATCTAGCAGCGTACCAGTTGTTGATCAGCATGGTAACCCGGCTGATTTGTTGGAAGCTTTGCAGCAAGAATGGACGGTAACAGCTTATTATAATCCAGCAATTACGAAGAGCTTGCCAGCTAAAGGAAATGCAGAGAAGTTCGTAGTTGAGCGTCCGGAGGTGAAAGCGATGGTATCTGCAGGTATCATTGATTCCACAGGAAAAGACCGTGTCGTTATGGTTGGCGATAGCAAAATCGTATTGAACTTGTCTGAAGAGACGGTTATCACAGATAAAGATGGTAAAACGCTTAAGCAGTCTGATCTGAAAGCTGGCCAGCGTATTGAAGCTCACTATGGCCCGATGATGACAGCAAGCTTGCCACCAATTAGCCCGGCGCAAAAGATTGTTGTCTTGGGTGAAACAAGCCACGTAGAAGGCGTTGTAGGAAAAGATATGAGTAAAGATGCGAAGAGCATCTATATCGATACAGCAGGTGACAAAAAGCGCGAGAACGATATCATCCTTCATCTCAATGAGGATACTTCTATTATTAACATTGTAGGTACACCGGTGAAGCCAGAAGAGATTAAGAAAGGTACAAAGGTAGCTGCTTATCACTCCCTAGCGACTACTTTCTCACTTCCTGCGCAAAGCAGTGCTTATGTAATCGTCGTACTCCCTGAACCAGTTAAGTAATACAAACACCCCCAGCTACTCTTAGCAGCTGGGGGTGTTTTGTTCTTATATAAAAAAGGGAGAATGTCGTTCTATTTTAGGATTAACCGCTTATCGTGGTGTTGAAACATGTCTTTGTTTGACGAAATGTAGAATTTATTGTCAATAGGTTAAACTATTCATTTTCAAATATTTTTTTGATTCGACAGAAGGATAAAAAAGGAAGATGACGAATACAAATATTGTCGAATCCTCGACTATGTCATTTATAACGTAACAAAGGAGGCAGAAAGCCAAATTTAGAAGTATGTATGAACGAGATAATACCCGCAAGAAGATGTAACCTCTCTCTTTTTCGGAGGGAGCCGCAATTGCCTCGGTTTTTATTAGTATCCAAGTTCACTTCTTTTCTTTCATTCGTTATATCTTTAAAGCAGTATACAAGCGCTGCAAAACGGTAAGAAGCAGACGCCTATATCTAAATGCATAAGCTGGAGGGGCGCTATGGGCAAAGTGGCTTTCTTGTTCCCTGGTCAGGGATCTCAAATCGTAGGCATGGGTAAAAACTATGCTAGAAGATTTGGTAATGACTTTGAATCTATTTTTGAAGAGGCTAATGATGCGCTTGGTTTTGATTTAAGGCAGCTATGTTATGCAGGCCCCGAGCGTGATCTGATGAAGACGGAAATTGCACAGCCAGCCATTGTCACAGTTAGCAGTGGTATTTTGCGAGTGCTTAAAAGGGAAGGTCTACGTCCTGACATTGTAGCTGGGCATAGTGTAGGTCAATATTCGGCTTTAGTAGCTGCGGGTGTTCTATCGTTTGCAGATGCGGTGAAGCTAGTGCACAAGCGTGGTGAATTCATGGCAGCTGTGCGAACACCGGGAGCGATGGCTGCTGTTGTTGTATCCCAACCCGAGCAAATGTCACAGGTGATAGCAGAGGTTAAGAACATGGAACTTGATATTGCTGGTATGAATACACCGAGTCAAATCGTCGTATCCGGCGCTAATCACATCGTTCCTATGCTATTGGAGCAGTTGCAAGCAATACAAGGAATAAGGACGAAGCCATTGGCCGTATCGCATGCATTCCATTCTCGCCTAATGGTGGAAATGGAAGAGCCTTTGATGGCTTATGCAGCAGGTTTATCCTTCTATGATGCTCAAGTACCGGTCGTGTTGAATGAATCAGCAAAAGTAACGACAGCAGTGGTGGATATTATGAAGGATATTCGCGCACAGTGCACAAAGCCAGTAGCTTGGAGACAAACTATTGAAGCGATTGGTCAGTATGAAGTCCAACATGTCATTGAAGTAGGCGCTGGAAATACGCTTACAGGGATGATGCGCTCATTCGGCAGCCATTGGAAAGGACAATCTACGAATTCTCCTATGGAGCTTGAGAAAGTATTGCAACTGATGCGGAAGTTTAAAGAGGGGGCATAAGGATGGCGTGGTTTGAGCAAGGACAGATTGCGGTTGTCACTGGAGGATCGAAGGGGATCGGCAAAGCAATTGTACAGGATCTAGCGAGCCAAGGCGTAACGGTTGTTTTCACTTATTCTAGTAATGAAAAGGCAGCATTAACCATTGAAGCTGACATAAAGGCGGCTGGCGGCAACGCAAAAGCTGTACAAGTAAATGTGGCTTATGAACAGGATATTAAACGACTGTTTCAAATCGTGAAGACAGAGTATGGCAGACTTGATATTTTGGTAAATAATGCAGGCATTACGCAAGATGGCTTTTTGGCGGTCATGAGCGAGGCGAAGTGGGATGACGTGCTGCAAGTGAACTTGAAGGGAACGTTCCTATGTGCGCGTGAAGCGCTCAAAGTGATGATGAAGCATAAGTCGGGCTCTATTATAAATGTGGCTTCGACTAGTGGTATTACAGGCACACCGGGACAAACCAATTACGCAGCTTCAAAAGGTGGAATGATATCGTTCACAAAAAGCTTGGCAGCTGAAGCAGCGGCCTATCAGATACGGGCGAATGTTGTAGCTCCGGGGTTTATTGAGACAGATATGACAAAGAAAATGGACAAGCAGGTACTGTCAAAATATATCGAGCATATTCCGCTTAAACGTATGGGTCGTCCAGAGGAAGTCGCACATTTGGTCTCCTTTTTAGCCTCAAACCGAGCTTCTTACATTACAGGTAAAGTGTATACGGTGGATGGCGGAATGGTGAATGGGTAGGCAGAATGAATGACCGACTATGTCTGTTATACATGTAAAGGGGGATTTACAAATGAAGACAATACTAAATGCTGATGATATTCGTTCGCTATTGCCGCATCGTTGGCCTTTTCTTCTACTTGACCGTATAGTCGAATTAAAACCTGGTGTGAGTGGGATTGGAATTAAAAACGTTACGGTAAGCGAGCCATTTTTCGAAGGACATTTTCCTAAAGAATCAATTATGCCGGGAGTTCTTATCGTAGAGGCATTGGCTCAAATGACAGCACTCGTACATATTACAGGAGCTTTATATGAAATCCAACAGGCTGATAGTGAAACAGCAGTTAGCCGAGAAAATATACTGAAGCTGATGGCTGGAGAAGGCGAAGACATTTCCTCTAAAGTGGGCTATTTAGCATCAATAAGGGATTTCAAATTTATGAAGCCAGTTGTACCAGGCGATCAATTGCTGTTAAAAGTTCAAGTGGGAAGGTCGTTAGGCGCATTATATCAAGTAAAGGTGTCCGCTATGGTGGATAAGCACATTGTAGCTGAAGGTAGCTTGAATGTTTCTCACCGTGTTGAGCAAGCTTAATGGGCTTAGACGGATACACGCAAACAACCTTAGCCGCTTGAAGTGACCAAGGTTGCTCGCTATATATTTAAGGGGAAACATGCTAACAATTAATCACCACATTCTATGAAGTTGAAACGTTAAAATTTTTTTGAAAGGAGAAGGAAAAATAAAGAAAGAAGCGAATATAAAAGAAATGTCGAAAATGCGACTATTTAATCAGAAAAAAGGGTTGAATGACTGATGTTGTCATCAATTGTAATTTGAATGGAGGGGAAATGTTCCTAATCATTTCGGCAAGTCCGTATGTCTATAATCGTTACTCATGCTAGTTCAATCTACTTCATGTCTACATACATCATCGCTAATACATCGATTTATTTGTAAGTCCACACTTTCAATATTTATTTTCTGAGATTGTCCTTATCATTTCTTCTTATCAGTCCTACATTTTTTACATTTCTGAAATTACATCACATGAATGAATTGATCGAATTGTAAGCGGTTACTCCTGTACTTGACTTTACCGTTCTATTTTACTGTATCTATTTTCGTGCAGGTTTGCATTCATATCGTTCATTCCACGAAGGAGGAATTCCTATTTTTAAGCCGGTAACGATGGAAGTTCCTGTCCGTTACATTGAATGCGATCTCATGGGAGTAGCGCATCATTGTACGTATTTAGTTTGGTTTGAGTTGGGGCGCGTTGAAATTATACGTGTTATCGGGGGAAAAGCGTTTGTTAACAAAAATAACTTTGTTTTCCCTGTCATTGATATTCAGTGTTCTTACAAAGCATCTGCTCGCTTCGGTCAAACCGTCATTATCGAAACGATACTGAAGACGCCGGACAAGGCACTGCTTGAATTTGAATATCGTATTCTACGTAAATATGGTCGCGAACTTCTCGCAGAAGGCCGTTCCGTTCACACGTTGATGAATACAGAAGGACAGACGATTTATCAGCTTCCAGGAACGATGAGAGAACGGATTGAGCAGTATCATAACGGCACGTTATGGCAGAAGCAGTGAATGGATTGAAAATGTGTATATAGCCTAGGGAGGAATGCATAGATGAATACGTATGAGGCTGGCTTTGCACAGGCAGCGGAGAGAATGGCACTCACAAGTAAAATTAAAGAAATTATCGTACAGCGACTTGATATGGATATTGACCCAGCATTTATTACGGACGACCAGCCTATTTTTGGACGTGGTCTTGGTCTGGATTCTATCGATGCTCTAGAGCTATTGGTAGCGATTGAAGATGAATTTGGCGTAACGATATTTGATGATAATATGGCGGTTTTTGGATCTGTAAATAAAGTGGCTGACTATATTGTATCCAATACGAAAGCTGCTTCTTAATAGAGAATTATGCAGTCTTCCAACGGTAACAGATTAACGCTCATACTATGATGAAATCGGGTGATCACATGATAAATGTATTGAACATGTCCGAATTAACAAAAAGTTTAGCTGAGCACGGGGTACTACGTGATGAATCAGGATACGGTGTAATTGCCACCTTCCAAGGCGCAGAACATGAATATCATACATTGCGCAATCATGTTGGCCTAATTGATTTGTCCGCATCAGGTCTTTATTTGATTAGTGGGGGAGACTTTGTTGAGTTCGTTAGTTCATTACTAACAAAGGATATTGAATTCCTTGATATAGAAAAAACAGTGACGAGTCTTATGTTGGATGAAGATGGTCAGATCATCGATATGGTGAGTGTATATCGTTTGGAACAGGCCATTCTTATTGAGACCTCTGCAGCAAGACGGGACCAAGTTGGAGCTTGGCTTGCTGAGCGTAAAAGCGATGGCGTTGAAATTGAGAACTGGAATGCTTCAAGAACGATGATCGGATTTGAAGGGCCTTATGCTTGGAAGCTTGCGCAAACAATCGTGCCATTTGATATTTCCTCAGTCCCTTATCAAGCATTCGTTGAGATCGAGCTAGAGGACGAGCAGATTGTATTTATCCGCAGTGGATTTACGGGTGAATATGGATATAAGATCATCGTTCCGCATCATCAAGCGATGTCTACTTGGAGCCAATTGAAAGAATGGGAAGAGGAAGAGGGAGAGCTAGAGATTAAGGTAGAACCTGTTGGTCTCGAAGCGCTTGAGATCGCCATGTTAGAGGTACGCCAGCCTCGTGCTCAAGTTGAAGGTAATGGATTGACGGTTTATGAAGCGGCTGTGCAATGGTTTGTAAGCTATCACAAGGAAGAGTATGTAGGCTACAATGCTTTGCAGCAGCAGCTTCAACAGGAGAACAAGCAGCATCTCGTTGGTTTTACAGCGGTTAATACTTTAACTCTTGAAATCGGGAACGCTGTTATGTTGTCCAGTAATAAGGTGGGACACATCGTTCAGATCGTCTACAGTCCTACACTTGAGAAAAAGCTCGGCCTAGCTTTGTTGGATGATGCTTGTGCTGTATCTGGAATTGAGTTGGAAGGTATCAATGAAGCTGGGGAATCTGTTGTGCTGCATACGGTATCTTCTCCTTATGTGCTCCCAAAATCATGGTCCATTAAGATGATATGAGGTGATCCTATGGCAAACGATCAGGTTCAGATTGCGATAACTGGTGTCGGCATCATCTGTGCAAATGGACAAAATATTGATCAGTTCTGGCGCAATGTGACAGCTGGTCAGAGTGGGATACGACTCGTGACAACAATTGATACAGCAGATCTTGATGCTAAGCTAGGTGGTGAGGTTGATGGTTTTCGTCCTGAAGACTACTTCACCCCTGAAGAACTCCAGCACCTAGATCGCGCTGGCCAATTCGCAGTCATTGCAGCACGTGAGGCCGTGCAAAGAGCAGGGCTGGATATAGCTAGCTTTGATCCTTATCGACTTGGCATCGTATTGGGTACATGCTTAGGCGGATTGAGAAGCGGGGAAGCTTTTCATGAACAATGGATTACTCAAGGGCTGGAGCATACAGAAGAGCATTTGCTGATGAAATATCCGATGCATGCCCCTTGCGACAATATTGCACATGATCTTGGTTTGAAAGGACCGCGAAGTGTTATTGCCAACGCATGCGCGGCCGGTACAAACTCGATCGGTTATGCAGCTGACATGATTCGGATGGGTACAGCGGATATCATGCTTACTGGCGGCGTTGATCCACTGGCACGTCTGTCCTATAGCGGCTTCAATGGCTTGCAGGCATTGAGTGCTGGAGCTTGTGCACCATACAGCACGAGTGCGGGTTTGAATCTAGGTGAGGGTGGAGCCATCCTCGTACTAGAGCGAATGGATGTAGCCTTGCAGCGCGGTGCTACGATTATTGCTGAGGTACTCAGCTATGATCTATCCGCTGATGCGTATCATCAAACAGCGCCTGAACCGGGTGGGGCCGGTGCGCTGCGTTCGATGAAAGGTGCACTTAGGCGTTCTGGTGTTACGGTAGAGGATGTTAGCTATATTAACGGACATGGCACAGGGACGCCTGCAAATGACTCTTCTGAACCGAAGGCGATGCGTGCTCTCATTCAGGATCAACACGTTCCGATTTCTTCTACCAAATCGATGGTAGGGCATATGCTGGGCGCTGCTGGAGCAGCGGAATCCATTGTGTCTGCATTGGCCATACAAGATGGTTATATACCGCCTACGATCAATTTTAACGCTGCTGATCAGAAGTTCGATTTGGACTTTATTCCGAATGAGGGTCGGGACACAGATGTACAGGTGGCGCTCTCCAACTCATTTGCATTTGGTGGCAATAATGCAACCATTTTGCTCGGAAAGTCTAAAGAACCATCTGGAAAAAGCTTATCTTCTGCTCGTAAAAAGGTTGTTATAACAGGGGTTGGTGGACTAGCTGGTAATGCTGCTACTATTCAGCAACTGCAAGAGCTGATGGACCGTGGCGAGAGTGGAATTAGTCCGATTCGACTATTCGATTCGAATGCATATCAGCTTCATGAGGCTGGACAAGTCCCTGAACTTGCGTATGCGAAGATGATCAATCCTAACCTATTGCGTAAAATGGATACGATTAGCAAGCAAGCTGTAGCAGCTGTGAAAATGGCCTTGCTGGATGCAGGGATTGTGGTTAATCGTGCCAATCAGGAGCAGATAGGCGTTATATTTGCGACAGGGACAGGCCCAATTGAGACGGTGGATGCCTTTAATCGCGCAATTATTAAGGATGGTATCAAGGCGGCCAATGCGAAGCTGTTCCCGAATACAGTTACGAATGCGCCAGCAGGCCATATCGGATTAAACTTTAATATTAAAGGGCCTACATCTACTATAGCGGCGGGTGGAACTTCATTTATCAATGCGCTTTATTATGCAAATGCTATGATTCAGCTTGAACAATGCAAGACAGTGCTCGTTGTTTCATCGGATGAGTTCAATGAGCCGTTATTGGCAGGGTACCAGCGTGTTTCAGGCTATTTGAGTAAAAGTGTTATTCGTCCGTTTGATAAACATCGAGATGGAGCGGTGTTAGGCAGCGGTAGCTTTTGTTACATCGTTGAGAGTGAAGAAGCGGCTCTTGAGCGCAATGCAAATGTGCGGGGGGAGTTGAAGGGATTTGGCATGACATCTGATGTTCGTTTGCTTGGCGGCATCAATCCAAGGGGAACAGAATGGGCGGATAGCTTCCGAGCTGCCCTTCATCATGCGGAGTTGTCTGCTTCGGACATTGACTACGTGGCAGCCGCGGCTTGCGGGCATCGTATATTCGATTATGCAGAGGCACATGCCCTTAATCGTGTGTTCGCTGGTTCGGTTCCTGTGAGTGCACCTAAGTCTTACTTTGGTGAAACACATAGTACGGCAGGAGCTATCGGATTGTGGACAGCGCTAAATGCTATGCAAACGGGTCGTATCCCTGCTACGCTTCATTTGAATGAGCCATTGCAAGGTGTGGATGTGGATTTTGTTACAAGTGGGCGCCAAGAAGCGACGGTTCGCCACGCGATGATTAGCTCTTTTGCCTACGGCGGCAGCTACAATTCATTGATTGTAGGTAGGTACGAATAATTAGGAACCTCGAACGCGTTAGGTAGGCGTTCGAGGTTTTTTTGTTATGCGTCTAATAAACGGACTTATACTTATCGCGGTAGGTTAAGGCGGCAATGGTTAAGGGAGAGCCTTCGCTAATCTGTCTTCTTTGGCTTTTGTTGAAAGGGAACTGCTGTTTTAGCTTGCTCCAACGTATCATTGACGAATGCCATATCTTGATTTTTGGCATGCATGTGGGTCGTACCTTTATAATTGCCGCGATGTGTCTTGTTTTCCATTCCTATCATCCTTTCGATACATTTTGTATAGTTCATTAGTTATGTTTCTAAGGTCGCATATTGTCGCAGTAGTAAGATGCAACTAGGATAAAAAAACTATACGTTTTCATTGACAATGATACGATTAGTATCGTACTATAGTCTCGTTACATATTGTATCAATACCAATAAAGCGAGGAGGAGTAGTGCGATGTCTAGTTCTGTTTTCTATAATGGTAACAGGCGATTATTAGTTTCCTTATTTGTACTTATGCTTGTAGTTATGGGAGTCGTTGCACCGTCTCAGGCTTATGCAAATAAAGCTCCTGAGCAAGCAAATGTGAAGGCTGTTTATGTATGTTCGGACAACAAAGGCTTCGACAAATGGCGTGTATCCAATCATGGTAGTTCGGTTATTAAGGTAAATTGGTTTACAAAAGGTATGTCTGGTTTTGAGGATAGTGGCTTTGAAATTTTGCAGCCGGGCAAATCGAATGATGTGTTTTCGGTGAAAAGTGAAAAGCGAGACGATCAAGTAACACTCACCATTAAGGATGAGAACTACAGCAAGACATTGACAACTGCGGTTACAGATCGAAAAGCTTGCGGTGAGACGGAACAACGCGGCAAGATCCAGTTCAGCAAACCAAATACATCTGCTGTTGAGGGAGACACTATTAAAATTGCTGTAGAGCGAGTTGGTGGGAAAAAAGGTACAATTGAAGCGACGATGTGCTTCTGCAGTGGTTCTGCGAAAGCAGGAAAAGATTTTGTAGATACGATCTTCACGGTTACCTTTAAAGATGGTGAGACTAGCAAGGTGTACGAACTGCCGCTTGTTGAGGATAATCAGGCAGAAGAGCGGGAAAACTTTATAGCACTGCTGCAAGGGGACAATGAGGTGTTAGGTTTCAGACGTTCCATGGTTTTATTTATTACAGATAATGATTAATACAGAAAATGATAAAAAACATCAATTGAATGACTTTGGTAACGTTATAAATGGACTATAAATAAGCTGTAAATAAACGAGAGTTAATTCGCAGATAAGCATGGTCGTTTTTAAAAATGTCACACGGCCTTCCTTATTTAGCAGAATATGTAGAGAAGTCGGAAAAAATCTAGTCGATGACTAGGTTTTTTTTGCGTTGTTGGTTATAATGGTTAAGGAATTTTTGCAGGACGTAGTAAGACACGTCTGGATACGTTGTTAAGGGAACATGTTGTTCTAGTGAGCTTATGTTTTTATTACGGGCATAAGTGTGCACGGATTGATTGGATACATGACATGATGATGAGAAGGAGAGATATTTGATATGGCACTTAAGGCAGGTATTGTCGGACTTCCGAACGTAGGTAAATCTACACTATTTAATGCAATTACACAAGCAGGGGCAGAATCTGCAAACTACCCGTTCTGTACGATTGATCCAAATGTAGGGGTTGTAGAAGTTCCAGATGAGCGTTTGGTAAAATTGACAGAGCTGGTTACACCTAACCGCACAGTTCCAACTGCTTTTGAATTCGTTGATATCGCTGGTATCGTGCGCGGTGCAAGCAAAGGTGAAGGTTTGGGTAACAAGTTCTTGGCTCATATTCGCGAAGTGGATGCCATTGTTCACGTTGTTCGCTGCTTCGAAGATGAGAACATTACACACGTTGATGGAAAAGTTGATCCGATCAGCGATATTCAAACGATTAACCTTGAGCTTATCCTTGCTGACTTGGAGTCTGTCGAGAAACGCCTTGATCGCTCCAAGAAGAACTTGAAGAGCGGAGATAAAAAAATTGCGTTTGAAGTAGAAGTGTTGGAAAAAGTGAAGGAAGCTCTCTACAACGATACGCCTGTTCGTGGTATCGAGCTGACTGACGATGAAAAGGTTGCTATCCGTGAGCTTCATTTGTTGACGATTAAGCCTGTATTGTACGCGGCGAACGTAAGTGAAGATGAAGTGGCATCTGCGGAAGACAATAAATATGTTGCAAAAGTTCGTGAGTTTGCAGCGGCAGAAAACGCAGAAGTTGTGCCAATCAGTGCGAAGGTAGAAGCGGAGATTGCTGAGCTGGAAGGCGAAGATCGTGACATGTTCCTTGAAGAGCTTGGCCTGGAAGAGTCCGGATTGAACCGTCTTATCAAAGCAGCGTATCGCTTGCTGAACTTGTACACGTACTTCACTGCTGGTGTACAAGAAGTTCGTGCTTGGACGATCCGTAAAGGCATGAAGGCTCCACAAGCTGCTGGTGTTATCCACTCCGACTTCGAGCGCGGCTTCATTCGTGCTGAAGTTGTATCCTATGATGATTTGGTTGCTGGTGGCTCTATGAATGTGGTGAAAGAGCAAGGTAAACTGCGTCTTGAAGGTAAAGAGTATGTTGTTCAAGATGGCGATGTGATGCACTTCCGCTTTAACGTTTAATAAATAGCCATCATAGACGGCTTAGTCCCAATAGATGATTTCGATATATACACAATAATTGTGAGGAGAGGTGAACGTTTCATGTTAGATCGTTTGCAATCGTTGGCTGATCGTTATGATAAGCTGAGCGAGCTACTATGTGACCCGGATGTCGCTAATGATTCTAAGAAACTTCGCGAATATTCGAAGGAGCAATCTGATCTTCAGCCAACTTATGAAGCATATACGGAATATAAGTCCGTCATGTCTGAGTTAGAAGCGGCTAAGACGATGATGCAAGAAAAGCTCGACGATGAAATGCGCGAAATGGTAAAAATGGAGATTGAGGATCTTTCCGCTCGTCAAAAAGAACTGGAAGAACGTATTTTCATTCTGCTCTTGCCGAAGGACCCTAATGATGATAAGAACGTAATCGTTGAGATTCGCGGTGCAGCTGGCGGTGACGAAGCGGCTTTGTTCGCGGCAGACCTCTATCGTATGTATACTCGTTTTGCAGATTCACAAGGCTGGCGTACAGAGCTTATGGAAGCAAACGTGAACGGCTTGGGCGGCTTCAAAGAGGTTATCTTTATGATTACAGGTAAAGGTGCCTACAGCAAAATGAAGTATGAGAGCGGCGCACATCGTGTACAACGTATTCCAGTAACGGAATCCGGCGGACGTATTCATACATCCACATCAACTGTGGCGGTTATGCCTGAAATTGATGATTTCGAAATCGAAATTCACGATAAAGATATTCGTGTCGATACGTTCTGCTCCTCTGGTGCAGGCGGCCAGTCGGTTAATACAACGAAGTCCGCGGTACGTGTAACACACGTTCCAACGGGCATTGTAGCACAGTGTCAGGACGGTAAGTCGCAGCACGAAAATAAAGACAAGGCGCTTCAAGTTCTACGCGCGCGTATTTACGACATTAAGCGTCAAGAGGAAGAAGCGAAATATGCGGGAGAACGTAAGAGTAAGGTAGGTACAGGTGATCGCAGTGAGCGTATCCGTACGTACAACTTCCCGCAGAGCCGTGTAACGGACCACCGTATCGGCCTCACGCTGCATAAGCTGGAGACAGTCATGAATGGCGATATGGAAGAGATTATCCAAGCATTGACGGTAACAGAGCAAGCGGAAATTATGGAGAGAGAGAATCAAGGATGAGTGAACGGAACTTGATTGACGGACCGTTACAGCCGTTCTCTCTTATTCCTCCACTTACGATAAGAGAAGCCTGGGTTCAGGCTTCTTCTTATTTATCTGCTGCTGGTGTGGAGGACGCTGGACACCACGCAGAGCTGCTGTTGCGACATGCGCTCGATTGGGAGCGCGTGACGTATCTGATGCGGATGCAAGAGGAACTGCCTGCAGTAAGCTGCGAACCATATCGTGAAATAATCGAGCGCCGTGGCTGTGGAGAGCCTACTCAATACATTATTGGAGAGGCATATTTCTATGGCCTAGGCTTCCGAGTTACGCCAGACGTCCTGATTCCTCGTCCAGAAACGGAATTGCTTGTGGAAGCGGTGCTGGAAGAGGCAGATCGCCTATGGGGAGCGACAGCATCCATTCGTGCAGCGGATGTTGGTACAGGCAGTGGTGCTATTGCTTGTGCATTAGCATCAGAGCGTCCTTCTTGGCATATTAGGGCGGTCGACATATCTACCGCGGCATTGAGTGTGGCACGCTCGAATGCGCAGCAGTTGGGCGTGGCAGAGCGTTTGGAGTGGCTGGAAGGGGATCTATTGTTGCCCCTTGAAGGTCTGGAGCTGGATGTTCTCGTATCGAATCCTCCCTATATCCCTGATGAAGATCGAGAAGGCTTAATGCGTGAAGTACGTGACTATGAACCGCATACCGCTTTATTCGGTGGTCAGGATGGTCTGGAACCGTACCGACGCATGATGGCGATGCTTCCTCGACTTGCCGTATTACCGCGCATTGTTGCCTTTGAGCTTGGTCGTGGTCAGGCGCAGGATGTTGCCGCGCTCGTACGTGAAGCCGGTTATCCTAACATCCGTATCGTTAACGACCTTGCAGGGATTGAGCGGCATGTGTTAGGTATGTTAGATTCTTAATTTTAGGTGCATAGATGCTTAACATGTAAAACTGCTGAATAGACGGGCGATGCTCGTCTATTTTTATTTTTGTGGATGGAGGATCTAGTTCCTTTTATGTGGTAAATGATGCTTTGGGTATATAACTTCTCAAGCAAAGGTCTTATATTTCGAAAGTGTTTGTGTGCTGGAGAATAAGAGTGGAAATGTCTTCGCAAAAGTGGACATTGGAGAGAATGGGGCTAACGCCTTCATCTAATCAATATGTAGGGGGCTGTACGGGTTATTCTCAATATATGGTATATAAATGATTAATTACCTTGGCGAAAGCGTATACGTCTTTTGGAAAATGCATGTCCACTTTTGCTAGGACAAATCTATCGATTTGTATGCTGTGAAGATACGAAGTGAGAGGCAGCAATTACAGGAAGCAGGCTAGGTTCAGTACATTACGATGCATGATCGGGTAAGAGGTATGAATATTTAAAACTTTGTTATAGTAAATAAGAAGTTTGAATAGTAGATTTTGAGTGTGCACAGTAGAAGTTTCATTTTTTGATAGTTTCATAGGTTTAGCGTTGAGAGGTTGGGGACATAATGATGGCTAAGAGGCGCGCCCAACCTCACAAGGAGCATAACCGTTATGAAACGTCGCACTTGGCTGAACATGCTGATGCTAGCAACTTTAGCTGTTGGTATCGTGATGAGTTGGGATGGAAATGAAACGATAGAAGCTACAGAAGTGACAGCTGTTACAGAGGCTATTCCAGAAGATGCTATTCGACTTCGTATATTAGCTCATTCTGATAAAGAAGCGGATCAGGCTGTGAAAAGACAGGTGCGTGATGCTGTCGTCGAAGGGATGAATGGTTGGTTAGAAGAAGGCAGCACGCCTCGCTCCCGTGAAGAGGCAAGAAATTGGATTGAATCACATCTCGAACAAATTCAAAAAATTGCAGATGAAGTGGTTGCGAAAGCGGGATATGCTTATGGAGTAAAGGTGGAGTTGAAGGTTGTTCCGTTCCCTGCGAAGTTATACGGAGGTCAAGCTTATCCAGCTGGCAACTATGAGGCTTTACGGATTACGTTAGGCAGTGGTGAAGGTCAGAACTGGTGGTGTGTATTGTTTCCTCCATTATGTTTTGTAGATGGTACACAAGGCACAGCTGTCGCAGCTGAGGCGGAAAAGGCAGAAGCAGCTGAAACGGTTGAAACTGCAAATAAGAAAGAAGCTGGTACACCGGATCGGGAAGTTCGTTTTTTCTTATGGGATGTACTCGTATCCATTTTTGAGTGGATAGCTAACACAGCTAAGTCCATATTTTAAATGTTGATGTGATATGCATGGTGGATATACCGACATGATGTAGTAAGAGAATGAGTTTGGTTAAACCAGTTGTTACGAGTTCTAAGCGTTCTAAGGAATTGGATAATCATTGTTTCATGGCCATCATTTCATTTATAATAAATGTAGTTCAACAATGTGAGATATACAGTCGAGAGTCGCTAAGCGAAAGTACGGAATGCAGAGTGTCGCAGAGACTGTTTGGTATAGTAAAAATGACTTGTTCTTAGCAAGAACCATTGCAGCAAGACTTGAGGGTTTATTATGAATAACAAGATCCGAGAGAAATGACAGGAAGATGCCGCTGATCCCGGCATCTTCTTTATTACGGTTAGGCTTTTCTTGACAATGAATATAGCGTTCAGCAGTGAAAATAGATTAGTTTGGCAGCGCAGTGTCTGTTGCTAAATAGGATGTGTACATGTTGTGCAAAGTGACAGGAGGCAATAGGCATCATGAAAATAAATAATAAGGATCCTCAATACAGCGGATCTGGATTGCTGCCGGAAGAGAGAACAAAAGTATGGCAGCTGCAAGGTACAGAACCAGCGTTAGCAGAGCAGTGGATTCATGAAGCGGCATTGTGTTTGGCGGAAGGGAAGACGGTCGCTTTTCCAACAGAGACCGTGTATGGCTTAGGTGCGGATGCTACATCTACCGAGGCTGTTGAATCTATTTTTATGGCAAAAGGAAGGCCATCTGACAATCCGCTTATCGTGCATATAGCGCATCGAGAACAGCTTGATGATCTCGTACAGCCGTATAATGAGCTTGCCCGGCGACTCATGGAGCGTTTTTGGCCGGGGCCATTGACATTAGTTCTGCCTGCACGCTCTGGTGCAGTTTCCCCGCGGGTAACCGCAGGCCTATCAACGGTAGCGGTGCGTATGCCGGATCATGAAGTTGCACTTCGTCTTATTGCTGCGTCGGGCAAGCCGATTGCGGCACCGAGTGCCAACCGATCAGGTCGGCCAAGCCCAACGCGAGCCGAGCATGTTGTGACGGATTTGGCTGGGCGAATCGCAGGTGTTGTCGATGGTGGTTCAACAGGAGTTGGCGTAGAGTCTACGGTTGTGGAACTTGATGGAGATCGTATCCACGTGCTGCGACCAGGCGGTGTGACGCTTGATATGTTAGCAGAGCTCGGTGCACCTGTTACGGTTGATCGTGCAGTGGACCCGACATTAGTAGGTGCTGAGGTTGCTCCGAACTATATCCATGCGGGTAAAGAAATCATCCCGAGGGAGTCTGCAGCGGCTGAAAATGAAACAGTAATTAGCATAGGCTTTGAGAAGAAAATAGTGAACGTAAATGGTACAGATATCGAGCAACTGCAACAGCCACCACAGCAATTGGTTGTAGAACCTGCGAAGGATAGCCAGGTTACTTCATCGGTGGCAGAGGCGGTCGCTCCGCGCTCGCCGGGCATGAAATACGCGCATTATGCGCCGCAGGGCACGATGTATCTCGTGCAAGGCGATGATGATACAGCTGTGTCGGCATACATTCAAGCCGACCTCGACGACGCCAAGCAGCGCGGTGAGAAGACAGGCGTGCTCACCTTCCGTGAGCATGCCGCACGCTACCGCGCCGACGTCGTCGTAGAGCTGGGCAGCTTGCAGCAGCTAGAGCAAGCTGCCCAACTGCTGTACGATGCGCTCCGCCGCTTCGATGAAGCGGGCGCAACGTACATCGCCGCCGAGACATGTCCAGCCGAAGGAATTGGCTTGGCGGTCATGAACCGCCTCGTAAAGGCCGCCGGACACCGTCTCGTCCGCGTGCCATAACGCACGCGTCAGTTACGCCTTTCGTTCCAGTGGAACGATGGCGACCGCGACCCAAACAGAGTAGGCCAGCGCCGCAAAAGATGGCGCTCATAGCATCGTCGTATGTTAGCGCAAGGTGATGCTGCAGCGATGAGGTCGTTCGCGCTCTGTAGATTGCAGGCCTGCTCTGTCATGATTCCCTCCTTGTCCGCATAGGCTGAATTAGATATCGGACAAGGAGGGGAAGTGCTTGGGAGATATAGTGGCTGTTCCGTTTGGCCAACTGATGACCATTATGATTATGGCGCTAGCGCTTGGTTGCGATGCGTTTTCTCTCTGTTTAGGTATTGGAATGCAGGGGATGCGGGCGATTGATATGGTGCGTATCAGTATTAGCATCGCTCTTTTTCATATAGCTATGCCATTGCTAGGGCTCTTAACGGGAGCCTATATGAGCGTGGTGTTCGGACAAGTTACAAGTTATGCGGCTGGGGGGCTCTTGCTCTTGCTAGGCATACATATGATATATAGTACGCTGAAAGGTGATTCTGCGGGCTTATTTCAGACAGGTACATGGTGGGGAACATTGTTGTTTGCGTTAAGCGTCAGCGTGGATTCTTTTTCGGTTGGTGTTTCGCTAGGCATGTTCCATTGGAACTTGTTTGTTACGGTCATTTTATTCGGTATATTTGGTGGAATCATGTCTATATTGGGATTAAAGCTGGGCCACCTTGTTGGTCAGCGTATAGGCGAGTATGGCGAGGCGATAGGAGGAGCGGTGCTGCTTATCTTCGGTATTCTTTTTTTGATTCCATCGTAGAATCGGGTACAATAGATATAAAGAGCGCTTGAGCGCACGAAAATGCACCGTGGAGGGACAACGATGACACGCATCTTATTTGTATGCACTGGTAACACATGCCGCAGTCCAATGGCAGAATCCCTGCTGCGTCATATGGCGTCTCAACGTGGGATCGCGGTTGAAGTACGCTCGGCAGGAGTGGCAGCAACGGACGGAATGTCGATGTCGAGGCATGCACAGTCGGTGCTGTATGAACGGAATATGTCGAATGAATCTTTTGTCTCCCGTTCTTTGGAAAAGGCAAGTATAGATTGGGCGGATATTATACTAACGCTTACCGCGAGTCACAAACAGCATGTGATTCACAAATTCGAGGGTGTCGCTGATAAAGTGTTTACACTTAAGGAATATGTGGAGGAGAACGATACGTCCAGTCAGCAAGAGCAGATCCATCAAGAGCTGCATTCGCTGATGGCAGAATTGCAATTGAAGTTATCAATGGGAGAACAGCCCTCTGAACTGGAAATAGCAAGAGTCTATCAACTCCAGGCACGCATGCCTAGTTTGGATATTCAGGATCCATATGGTGGAAACTTGGAACAATATCAATCAACAGCCGAAGAGATTCGATCCGCTTTAGAACGTTTGTTGGACAAGCTTGACCAAAAATAAATTGAATTTGTTATCGGTTTGCGATATGATTCAATTATCAAACGCGAGGTTCGATGTGACTGGCGACAAGAGTGGAGAAATACCACGATGGAGCATCGAATAATACGGCCGGTCGCCTGGGCAGAAGAGCAAGTGTACGCATATAGCGTATGCTTCGCTCTTTTTTTGTTATCTGCATACCTCTCCTGCATGTCACTTGTGCATCTGGATGTTAATCCCTTGTGACGAATTTGCGAGAAATGCGTCTTTTTCTACAAAATTCGTTATAATAGTGGCATAAACCGTAGGAGGTAACTTGCTATGAAAATTGCAATCGGAGCAGACCACGCAGGTGTGCGTTTGAAACAAGATATTATTGAAGTGATTCAACAAATGGGACATGAAGTACAGGACTATGGCTGTGATTGCAACCAATCTGTTGACTACCCGGATTATGCATTGCCAGTAGCAGAGGCAGTTGTTAATAAAGAAGCTGATCGCGGTATCCTCATTTGTGGTACAGGTATCGGCATGTCCATTGCGGCGAATAAAGTGACAGGCATTCGCTGTGCGCTTGTAACCGATCTTTTCTCCGCTCAAGCGACGCGTGAGCATAACGATACGAATGTATTAGCTCTAGGAGAACGTGTAACAGGTCCAGGTGTTGCGCAAGAAATTGTAAAAGTATGGCTGTCTACGGAGTTTAGTCAAGGGGAGCGTCATACAGGCCGCTTGAACAAAGTAGCGGAGATCGAGCGCAAATATCACGCAGCTCCTTAAGCGGAAAGGAGACTCATCATGCAGCATCCAGATCAGCTTGAGTCCATTCGTGCTGAAGCAGAGCTAGCGGCCAATGCTCTAGTAGAGGCTGCTCAACTACGGCCTGGTCAAATTGTGGTGATCGGTTGCAGCACAAGTGAAGTGATTGGAGAACGCATTGGCACATCTGGTACATTGGATGTAGCAAGTGCGCTCTATAATGGATTGCAAGTTCTTCAATCGCGCTATCAGTTACAATTGGCTTTTCAATGCTGCGAGCATCTGAATCGGGCATTGGTGATAGAGCGCTCACTGTGCGAAGCTATGCGCTTAGAAGAAGTCAGTGCCATTCCGGTTCCACGAGCAGGAGGTTCCATGCCATCCATCGCTTATCGCAACATGAGCGATCCGTGTGTGGTGGAGCATTTGTCTGCACATGCAGGGATAGATATTGGGGAAACACTAATTGGTATGCATGTGCGCCATGTGGCTGTCCCGTTACGAACCGCTGTCCGAACAATTGGTGCTGCACGCGTTACGATGGCGACCAGTCGACCTAAACTAATCGGCGGCGAGAGAGCGGTATATAGCCATGAGCTACATCGTGGAAATGATGAAGTCGGCAGTTGTTCGTAACGATTGTTTAATCACATGGTTGTTCGAACTTGGAACAACATAGTAGAGGAATTGATTTGCTCACGGAACGATCATGAATGGCATAGTCGTTTCGGTCAATTTATATAAAAGTGTTGAGCATAGTGAAGTATGGATGAATTGTGGGAGGGATACGTCGATGGTAGATTTTTTGAGAAAGCAAGACCCAGAAGTATTGAAGGCAATGGATTTGGAACTGCAGCGTCAGCGTCACAACATCGAGCTTATCGCATCTGAGAACATTGTAAGCGAAGCAGTTATGGAAGCAATGGGAACAGTATTGACGAACAAATATGCGGAAGGCTATCCAAGTCGTCGTTACTATGGTGGTTGCGAGCATGTCGACATCGTTGAAGATCTCGCACGCGACCGTGCGAAAGAGTTGTTCGGTGCTGAACATGCAAATGTGCAGCCGCACTCTGGTGCTCAAGCAAATATGGCTGTGTATTTGGCAGCATTGAAACCTGGAGATACGGTTCTAGGTATGAACTTGGCGCATGGCGGTCACTTGACGCACGGAAGTCCAGTTAATGCTTCAGGTGTTCTCTATAACTTCGTAGAATATGGTGTGGATAAAGAAACATTCCGCATCGATTATGAAGAAGTGCGTAAGGCAGCATTCAAGCACCGTCCGAAAATGATCGTGGCTGGTGCAAGTGCATACCCACGTATTATTGACTTTGAAGCACTTGCTTCTATCGCGAATGATGTAGGAGCATTGTTCATGGTGGATATGGCTCATATCGCGGGGCTTGTTGCAGCTGGATTGCATCCTAATCCAGTGCCACATGCACACTTCGTAACGACAACAACGCACAAGACGCTTCGTGGTCCTCGCGGCGGTTTGATTCTTTGCCGTAAGGCGTGGGCAGCAGCGATCGACAAAGCTGTGTTCCCGGGTACGCAAGGTGGACCTCTTATGCATGTTATCGCTGCAAAAGCAGTTGCATTGGGTGAAGCACTGCAGCCAGAATTCAAAGCATACGCACAAAACGTTGTCAGCAATGCACAGGTGTTGGCTGAAGAGCTGCAAGCTCGCGGTTTGAACTTGGTGTCTGGCGGTACAGATAACCATTTGATGCTTATTGATACTCGCAGTGTCAATATTACGGGTAAAGATGCTGAAAAAGTGCTTGATTCTGTCGGCATCACTTGTAACAAAAATGCGATTCCATTCGATCCAACGAGCCCGTTCATTACGAGCGGTATTCGCGTTGGTACGCCTGCAGCAACAGCGCGTGGTATGAATGGCGAAGCGATGCGTGTAATTGCAGAAGTAATTGCAATGACGTTGAAAAATCCTACAGATGAAGCAACGTTGGAGCAGGCTCGTGGTAAAGTTCGTGCTTTGACGGATCAGTATCCGCTGTATACACAGTTGTCCTACGACGCATAAGCGTGACCGCATGTGTATTAGCAAGGTATAGCATCATGCAGTATAGGTTTACCAGCCGTTCGTTGCCCTAGTGGTAGCGAACGGTTTTTTTATGAAGATTTTATAAAATGAAATATTGATCCGTTTTCGAAATGTGAGCGTATAATATAGTAATGGTTGAAGAGGAGGGGTAACAGATGGAGATAATATTAATCGTCTTTGCTATCATTTTCGTTTTATTGCTTGTTATTACACTTTCGTCTCCCAAAGCAAGAAATAGACGATTGAACAAGGAGAAGCCCTATACAGGGAATGCCCCGGCTTATCTAGGTGTAGAACATAGCCATCCTGTGTACCCGCTTGTTAAGCATTATTTACATAGCTGGAATACGGAATACGAGGAGCGCCTGAAGCTGCGAATGCTTGAAGAATTTTCGGGTATGACCGATTCAGAATACAGTTGGCGCAAGTTGGAGTTAGATCGGTATTTTGTGATATGCGCCATTTTAAAAGAAGTGCCTATGTTCAGCAGCAAAGTGGATGCAATATGGCATGAAATGCTTATGTTTACTAATAATTATGACCAATGGTCAACACGTTATATGGGAGAAAAAATTCATCATGAGCCTGCCGTTACGGTGAGTGCGACTCCTCATTTGCGAGCATGGTTTGATTGGGTTTATAGTCAATTGTTCGCCCCGACTGAATATACAGAGCAACTGTGGGGGAAGTTTTTCCGTTATCCATTAGATCCTGTTTTTCAGCAGGATTTTGTGCATTCGGAGTGGGAAGAGCTGGAGCGTCGATTGTTTCGCAGCAGTTGCTGGAGAAAGGTTCCTGAGGCTAGAGAGGCAGCGACTTATTTGATTCAACAAGCTCGTTTGCAAATGCAGCAAGCCGATGAATGGCGCGATATGAAAAGTGTTCGTGATCTGCGTGATCGATTGGAGGATCGCCAAGGTCATCTAGTCTCACGTCAACAATCGCAGCAAGATCAAAGCTATCTTCAATGGGGACTGGCGGCCTCGGTTATGTTTATCGCATCCACGACGGATCATGTAGATTACGAAGAAGAGATGTCGGAACATGATAAGAGCAGCTGCTCAGGAGCGAGCGCTTGTGGCTCGTCTAGCGGTGATTATAGTGGGAATGATAACGGAGGCGGCAGTGATTCTGGTTCCAGCTCAAGTTGTGGTAGTTCATGTGGCTCGGGATGCGGCAGTTCTTAATCATCTTAATTATTAAAAGGTAAAGCGATATGTAATCTGTCACGGAAGGTCAATCGGCAAATAGGGTAAGCTTCAATTGTGCATCCTACGAAAATGTGTACGGACAAGAAATGGGAAGCTCTTTGACGTGCAGTCAATAGGTAAAAATGTTATAATAGAGGCTGTTTGAAGACGGACGAGTGTTGCTGTTTGCATTCAACGATGAGAGTAAATTGCGGAGGGAATTATTTATATGAGCAAACTGGTCATTTGTGATCATCCATTAATTCAGCACAAAGTAACATTGATTCGTGACAAAAAAACGTCGACAAAAGATTTCCGTGAACTAGTTGATGAAGTGGCAACATTGATGGCATATGAGATTACGCGTAATCTGCCGCTGCAAACTACAACTGTTGAGACGCCAGTGGCGAAAACGGAAGCAAAAATTGTAGCAGGAAGAATGCTTGGCTTGATTCCAATTCTGCGTGCTGGACTTGGCATGGTTGAAGGTGTTGTCAAGCTAATTCCAGGTGCGAAAATCGGCCACGTAGGTCTATTCCGCGATCCGGAAACGATGCAGCCCGTTGAGTATTACACAAAGCTGCCTACAGATGTACAAGAGCGTCAATTGATCGTTATTGATCCGATGTTGGCAACGGGTGGATCTGCTATTGCAGCTATCGACTCTTTGAAGAAGCGCGATTGCACACAAATTAAGCTTATGTGCTTGATTGCGGCTCCTGAAGGTGTACAAGCTGTTCAAGAAGCGCATCCTGATGTAGACATCTATTTGGCTGCTCTGGATGAAAGACTTGATGATCACGGCTACATTGTACCTGGTCTTGGTGACGCAGGCGATCGCTTGTTTGGAACAAAGTAAAACGATTAACAAAGCGGCAGCCTATTCGGTATGCCGCTTACATTCATGATGATATATCGGAGGATTGACCTATGAGTAAAATCAAAGTCATGACGGTCTTCGGTGTTCGACCGGAAGCAATTAAGATGGCTCCATTGATTTTGGAACTGCAAAAGCACCCAGAGCATATTGAGTCTATTGTGTGTGTAACCGCTCAGCATCGTCAAATGCTTGATCAGGTGCTTGAAGTGTTCAAGATTACACCAGATTACGATCTAGACATTATGCAGAAGCAGCAGTCTTTGAATGATATTTCCATTCGAGTTCTTCAAGGGCTTGAACCTGTACTTCGTGAAGCAAAGCCGGATATCGTGCTTGTTCATGGAGATACGTTGACGACATTCTTGGCAAGCTACGCATCATTCATGCAGCAGATCAAGATTGGTCATGTTGAGGCTGGATTGCGCACTTGGAATAAAATGTCTCCTTATCCGGAAGAAATGAATCGTCAGCTGACTGGCGTTATGGCTGACTTGCATTTTGCCCCGACAGATTGGTCTGCTGGCAACCTGCGTAAAGAAAACAAATCAGAATCATCGATTTATGTCACAGGCAACACAGCAACAGATGTGTTTCAATATACAGTACGGGATGATTATGAGCATGAAGTGCTAGAGTGGGCGAAGGGTAAGCGTCTTGTTCTCATGACTGCACATCGCCGCGAATCACAAGGTGAGCCGCATCGTAATATTTTCCGTGCTGTACGCCGTATTGCTGATGAGTTTGAAGATATTGCTATCGTGTATCCGGTACATCCAAGTCCGGCTGTACGTGAGCCAGCACATGAAATGTTGGGTGATCATCCACGCATTAAGCTCATTGAGCCGTTGGATGTGGTAGATTTCCACAATATTTATCCGCATACGCATCTCATTCTGACAGATTCCGGAGGGATGCAGGAAGAAGCACCATCATTTGGTGTTCCTGTACTCGTGCTGCGTGATACGACAGAGCGTCCAGAAGGAATCGAAGCTGGTACATTAGAGTTAGTTGGTACGGAAGAAGAACAGGTTTATGCGCGTACGAAGGCGTTGCTTGAAGATTCCGCTACTTATGAGCGCATGAGCCAAGCTGCCAATCCATATGGAGATGGCAAGGCTTCTGCGAGAATTGTCAGTGCAATTCTTCACAGTTTCGGTATAAACGAAGAAAGACCTGAACCTTTTCACACAAAGTTCACAATTTAATGCGTTAGGCTCTTCTCTTTGAAAACGGTTCAGCATACAGTAGTACTGTACGGTTTTGTGCAATAGTCGTACAAGCCGTACAGTTTGGACATTTGTCTACAAGACGTGGCAAAATCTGGCTAACATTCGTTGACAAGTTCTTATAGTTTTAAGTAAAATGAATGGGAATTATAGCCTATGAAACCTAGTAATCATAACGAGAGCACATGGCGTACAGCCCTTGCTATCGGCGGAGCAGGCGTTACCCTTATTTTGTATATACTTGTTGGATACTTGATAGGGAGCTGGCTGAAGCAAGAATGGGAGGGTCCTAGAATCTGGATTGGCCTTGGTGTCATTGTCGGATTCGTGGCCGGGGTGATTCATATCATCTTCTATGTGACAAAGTTCATGGGGGAACAAAATGAGTGAACTATCTTCCATAGTGAACGCAGCTACTAGAACAGTGTTTCTACTGATGTCAGCAGCGCTGTTCGCATGGGCGTTCTTACCCGAACATCGGCCGTTAATGGCCGGTTTAGCACTAGGCTTGGTCGCAGGTTTGCTTACGGTGCGCAATTTAGCCATGAAGGTTATGCGCCTGTCGGAAATGGCGGCCAATCAAGAGAAAGGACGAGTTAATTTCGGCCTGCTCACAAGAATGTGCATCTCGCTGTTGGTCGTTATGATCGCAGTGAAGTTTGAACAGATATCCCTTATGTCGACAATTATCGGGTTGTTTTTATCGCAGCTCATAATCTTGGTTGTCGCTATTTCAGTAGCATCTAAAAATAAATAAAGCTATGGAAAGGGGTGAACACATTACATGCATTTTGCTCCAATAATTCAGATTTGGGGGATAAACTTTGACCTATCGACGATAGGAATGCTCCTCATTTCCGGTCTCATCGTGTTTATCCTAGCACGCTTGGCTGTCCGAAACTTGTCTGTTGACAACCCTACCCGTATGCAGAATTTCATGGAATGGCTTGTCGAATTCGTGCAAGGCATTATCGGCAGTACAATGGATTTGAAGAAAGGTTTGGGATACATATCGTTATGTATGACCCTAATGCTATTTATCTTCGTTTCCAACATACTAGGATTACCATTTGCAATCATTACAGAACCACATGGACCAACATCGATATTTGGTTTCGAGATTTTGGCTACGAACCAAGCAGCGTTTGACGCACTTGGCGAAGGCGAGCATATTCAATTGCTCTGGTGGAAATCTCCAACAGCAGATATCGCGGTAACCATGGGACTAGCGACTGTGATTTTCATTCTGGTAAACTACCTAGGTTTGAAACACAACCGCAAGCATTATCTGAAGCACTACATTGAGCCATTCCCAGTCTTTCTTCCACTCAATATCGTGGAGAACTTGGCGAAGCCGGTAGCGCTTGGTATTCGTTTGTTTGCGAATATCTTTGCAGGGGAAGTAATTCTATCGACGCTTATCAAGGCTAGTTTCTTCGGTTTGCCGTTCATTGCGGCTTGGCAAGGATTCAGCTTGTTCGTCGGTGCATTGCAAGCGTTTATCTTCACGATGCTGACGATGGTATACATCGCTCAAGCTTCGATTCATGAGGAACATTAATGAACTAGCTGTTATGACTCACCTCGAGAATAACGAAGGTAAGAAATGTTCCAGTATTTATCATTTCAAAACAATTAACCAGTTCTAAGGAGGATGTAACAAATGGAATTTTTAGCAGCAGCATTAGCAGTAGGTTTGGGCGCATTGGGCGCAGGTATTGGTAACGGTATGATCGTATCCCGCACAGTTGAGTCTATCGCTCGTCAACCAGAAGCACGTGGTCAATTGCAAACGACTATGTTCATCGGTGTCGGTGTAGTAGAGGTTATCCCTCTTGCAGCTACTCTTATCGCTTTCTTGATTTTCTTCGGAGCTTAATTCATAGTCAAACGGTTTGGCGGGGAAGGCCGATGCCATCCGCGCCTTCGTTTTGTTAGGACCTGTAAGTGAGGTTACCGGAAAGGAGTGACTGTAGTGGCGTTTATTTGGGAGAATTTCGTGTTTGCAATTCTGGGTTTCCTTATTCTATATGTGCTACTCCAGAAATATGCGTTTAAGCCATTGCTAGAAGTAATGGAAAAGCGTCGCCAATTGGTTAAGCAACAGTTGGACGATGCAGCAAATAGCCGTACACAAGCTCAAGCGTATGTGGAAGAGCAGAAAGAAGCTCTCTCAACAGCTCGCAAAGAAGCGTACGATATTATTGAGCAAGCGAAGCAGACGTCTGTTCGTCAAGCAGACGAGATCATTGACAAAGCGAAGCAAGAAACGGTTCGTCTCAAAGATGAAGCAGCACGCGATATCGAGAATGAGAAGAACAAAGCAGTTGATGAGCTTCGTCAAGAAGTGGGCAGCTTGTCTGTCGCAATCGCTTCCAAATTGTTGAAGAAACAAGTGGATGAGAAGGACCAAGCTCAATTGGTTGACGAATACCTGAATGAGGTAGGAGGCAAACAATGAGCCGAGAATCCGTAGTTGCTAAACGTTATGCCAAGGCGCTGTTCGAATTGGCGAACGAACGTCAATCCGTTGTTGAGACGGAGCAGCAATTGCGCTCGGTCGTAGAGGCAGTACGTAACAACCATCAGTTGGAACTGCTTCTGACAACGCCAAACATTAATAGTTCGGAAAAAGTGGATGTATTGAAAGCGGCTTTCGCAGGAAATGCTTCCGAGATCGTGTTGAACACGCTGCAAATGCTCGTGGAACGCGGTCGCATCTTGCTGCTTGGCGATTTGTTGGACTATTATGTCCGCATTGCAGGCCAAGCACTTGGAGTGGCAAATGCTGAGGTTCGTTCAGCAGTTGCTCTTAGTGAAGAAGAACAACAGCAGATCGCTGCTGTGTTCGGCAAGAAAGATAACAAGACGATTCGTGTACAAAATGTCGTCGATCCTACATTGATCGGCGGTATCCAAGTCCGTATCGGCGACCGTCTCTATGATGGCAGCTTGTCCGGTCAATTGGCACGCGTACAACAACAATTGAATGCAATTGCACGGTAATAGATAAAGCACGGAAGAATGGGGTGAAGCGAGTGAGCATCAGACCTGAAGAGATCAGCACGCTGATTAAAAGTCAAATTGAGAAGTACCAGTCTCAAATCGAAGTGGCAGAGGTCGGTACCGTTATTCAAGTCGGTGACGGTATTGCCCGTGTTCACGGCCTAGAACAATGTATGTCCGGTGAGTTGCTCGAATTCTCAAACGGCGTCATGGGTATGGCCCTGAACTTGGAAGAGAACAACGTCGGTATCGTTATTCTTGGTCCTTACAAAGACATTCGTGAAGGTGACCAAGTTAAACGTACAGGACGCATCATGGAAGTTCCAGTCGGCGAAGCATTGCTTGGCCGCGTCGTGAATCCGCTTGGTCAGCCAGTAGATGGCAAAGGGCCAATCGCTACGACAGAGTTCCGCGCAGTTGAGTCCCCAGCACCAGGGGTTATCGACCGTAAATCGGTTCATGAGCCTATGCAAACTGGACTTAAATCTATCGATGCGCTCGTTCCTATCGGTCGTGGTCAGCGTGAGTTGATCATCGGTGACCGTCAAACAGGTAAAACGACAGTTGCAATCGATACAATCATTAACCAAAAAGGTAACGGCGTAAAATGTATTTACGTTGCTATCGGCCAAAAACAATCTACTGTAGCACAAGTAGTTGAGACGCTTCGCCGTCACGGTGCTTTGGACTACACAATCGTTGTAACGGCATCCGCATCCGAGCCGGCTCCGCTTCTCTTCTTGGCGCCTTACTCTGGTTGTGCGATGGGTGAGTACTTCATGTACAAAGGCGAGCACGTTCTCGTTGTTTATGATGACTTGTCCAAGCAAGCGGCTGCATACCGTGAGCTTTCGTTGCTTCTACGTCGTCCTCCGGGCCGTGAGGCATATCCGGGTGACGTATTCTACTTGCACTCCCGTTTGCTAGAGCGCGCAGCGAAGCTGAGCGATGAGAATGGCGGCGGTTCCTTGACGGCATTGCCGTTCATTGAGACGCAAGCGAATGACGTATCTGCGTACATTCCTACTAACGTTATCTCTATTACAGACGGACAGATCTTCCTAGAGTCAGACTTGTTCTACTCGGGTCAGCGTCCAGCGACTAACGTTGGTATCTCTGTATCCCGTGTAGGTGGTGCTGCACAGATTAAGGCGATGAAGAAGGTAGCTGGTACGTTGAAGCTTGACCTCGCACAATACCGTGAGTTAAAAGCATTCTCCCAGTTCGGCTCCGACTTGGATAAATCCACGTTGTCTCGTCTTAACCGTGGTGACCGTCTGATGGAAATCTTGAAACAAGGTGTTAACCAACCGCTTGCGGTTGAGAAGCAAGTAGTGAGTCTTTACATTGCTACTCGTGGTCATCTTGACGAGATTCCATTGTCCGATATCCGTCGCTTCGAGCAAGAGTTCTTGGCTCACGTTGAGTCTAATGCTCAAGCGATTCTTGATTCGATCCGTGACACAAAAGATCTCTCCAAAGAGACTGAAGATCAGATCGTTGAAGCAGTGACAAAGTTCAAGAAAAGCTTTGCCGTTTCGGCTTAATGAAATATAAAGGGTAGCCGGGTGCGCGATGTCGCGTCCCGGTTCACCACGTTCAAGCGAAGAAGCAAGCTCTGCCTCATGCAGGGCTGATAAGGCAGGTGAAACGTAAGTGGCTAAAGGTATGCTCGAAATAAAGCGCCAAATTAAGAGCGTTCAGAGCACGAAGCAAATCACGAAAGCGATGGAAATGGTTGCAGCAGCGAAGCTTCGTCGTGCACAGGAGGCTGCGACAGCAGCTCGTCCTTACGCAGATAAGCTTAAAGAAGTTGTAAACAGCATCGCGGCAGGTACGCAAAGTGCTCAGCATCCGATGTTAGTGAAGCGTCCTATCAAGAAGACGGGTTATCTCATCATTACATCAGATCGCGGATTGAAAGGCGGTTACAACGCCAACGTCATTCGTAAGCTGATGGATACGATTGCAGAGCGACATCGTTCGACAGATGAGTACGCGTTGTTCGTTATTGGACGCAAAGGCCGTGACTATTTCCGCCGCAGAGGATTGCCAATCGTAGAGGATGTTACGGAAGTACCAGATTCACCAACGTTTGCCGACATCAAAACAATCGCCTACAAAGCGGTTCAATATTTTGAAGAAGGTCAATACGATGAATTGAATCTATTCTACAACGAGTTCATCAATGCGATTACGCAAACTCCGGTTGAAAAGCGTTTGCTTCCGCTAGAAGATAACGCTGTAAGCGGTGCTAAAGCGGTGCAAGCTACGGCAACCTACGAGTATGAGCCAGATGCGGATACGGTGTTGGCTCACTTGCTGCCGAAGTACGCAGAAACGCTTATCTATAGCGCAGTACTCGACGCGAAAGCGAGTGAGTTCGGTGCGCAAATGACGGCAATGGGCAGTGCGACGAAGAATGCAACGAAGATGATTTCTTCTTTGACACTGACATACAACCGTGCGCGCCAAGCGGCTATTACGCAAGAAATTTCCGAAATCGTAGCAGGAGCGAGCGCTCAGGCTTAATGGATAAGGCAGTTTTTCAGTAGGAGGGAACGAGATGAACAAAGGACGCGTGTTAAGCGTTACAGGTCCGGTTATTGACATTGAATTCGAACGTGGTCAACTTCCGGAAATTTTGAACGCGATCAAGATCGAACAAAAATCGACAGCTCCTGGCGTACCTGATATCAATCTGACGTTGGAAGCATCCGTCCACTTGGGCGATAACGTAGTTCGCTGCGTTGCGATGTCTTCTACAGACGGCTTGGTTCGTGGTATTGAAGCAGTAGACCTCGGAGCACCGATTACAGTACCGGTTGGTAGTGTAACATTGGGTCGTGTATTTAACGTATTGGGTGAGCCAATCGATAACGCTGGTGAAGTAAACCGTGACTTGGTTAACCCAATTCACAGACAAGCACCAACATTCGATGAGTTGTCCACTCAAGCGGAAATTCTTGAAACTGGTATCAAAGTTATCGACTTGCTTGCTCCATACGCGAAGGGCGGTAAAATCGGCCTCTTCGGTGGTGCGGGTGTAGGTAAAACGGTAACGATCCAAGAGCTTATCAACAACATCGCACAAGAGCACGGCGGTATCTCCGTATTCGCAGGTGTTGGTGAGCGTACACGTGAAGGTAATGACTTGTACCATGAGATGAGTGAATCCGGCGTTATCGCGAAGACAGCGATGGTATTCGGTCAGATGAACGAACCTCCTGGAGCTCGTCTGCGTGTTGCATTGACAGGCTTGACGATGGCGGAATATTTCCGTGATCAAGAAGGTAAAGACGTATTGCTCTTCATCGATAACATCTTCCGCTTCACGCAAGCAGGTTCTGAGGTATCTGCATTGCTAGGACGTATGCCATCCGCAGTAGGTTACCAGCCTACATTGGCAACAGAGATGGGTCAATTGCAAGAGCGTATTACTTCTACGAAAAAAGGTTCCGTTACGTCGATCCAAGCGATCTACGTTCCAGCGGATGACTATACGGATCCAGCTCCAGCAACGACGTTTGCTCACTTGGATGCAACGACGAACTTGGAGCGCCGTATTTCCGAGATGGGTATCTTCCCTGCGGTTGACCCATTGGCATCTTCTTCTCGTATCTTGACACCTGAAGTTCTAGGTGAAGAGCATTACAACGTTGCTCAAGGCGTTAAGCGTATTCTTCAACGCTACAAAGAGCTTCAAGATATTATCGCAATCTTGGGTATGGACGAGTTGTCCGAGGAAGATAAGCTGACTGTTGCGCGCGCACGTAAGATCGAGCGTTTCATGTCCCAGCCATTCCACGTGGCAGAGCCATTCACAGGTCACAAAGGAAAATACGTACCTGTTAAAGAAACAGTACGTTCCTTCAAAGAGATTTTGGAAGGTAAGCATGACAATCTTCCAGAAGCAGCATTCTTGTATGTTGGTACGATCGAAGAGGCTGTTGAGAAAGCGAAATCGCTATAATAACAGCTTGATGTGATACGGTCCGATTCTTTCATCTAACGAAGTTCGGAACGGAAGGAGGAACCGCGTTTGAACACCTTTATGTTGGAGATTGTTACTCCCGAGCGCAAAGTATTTGCACAGGAAGTGAACAGCATCAGCGTGAAAGGCGTTGAAGGGGAGCTCGGCATTTTGGCTGGGCATATTCCGATGGTCACACCACTTCAGATCGCTCCAATGAAGATCAAAGTGGACGGCAAAGAGCATTTCGTAGCTGTTCATGGCGGCTTCTTGGAAGTACGAAAGGATAAAGTGGTCTTGCTGGCAGAAAGTGCAGAATTGCCTGAAAATATTGACGTGGATCGTGCGAAGGCTTCTAAGTCTCGTGCGGAGCAGCGTATATCGATGGCAGATCGCAGTAAGCAGGATCATGTTGACTTCCGTCGTGCGGAACTGTCGCTTCAACGTGCAATTGCGCGTCTTAAAGTATCGGAGAACCGATAATGATAGAGAGGCTGTCTTATCCATTAGGATAAGCAGCCTCTTTTGTTATATATAATGGTGGGGCAATATTAAGATGATATCGATACTACACAATCCTGTACGAGTAAGCAGAAACGGATTAATGAGCTTCATTCCAAGTTTGCAGAGCTACGGCATTCAAGTAGTTCCACGGTTTATTGAAATGCGGCTGGAAGAAGAAATCGACAACCGCGAGTTCATCTATGGTCATATTGTTTTGGATACATACCGACATCGTATTAATCGCTGGTGTTAAGTCAATTGTCGAAGCGAGTTGAGCGCCTAGTATACGGCGTGTATCAGCTTCGTAAACAACTTTCAAAGTCAGCGGTTCAGCTGTAGGCATAAATGTTGGACGATACGTATCAACTAATGTACTTGTTGCTGCGTTCATGCCAAGTTGTGCAGCAGCTGTTTCTGTTAAACCTGTCGATGCGATATGATGCTCATAAATTTTGATACCCGATGTACCTTGCGTTCCAAGCGAGCGCATGCGATTTTCTTTCAAGTTACAAGCTGCGATCGTACCCATGCGTACTGCATTTGTAGCTAGTGGGATATACACTTGTTCACCTGTTGGGTTGTATAAAATGGAACAGCAATCCCCTGCAGCCATGACATCAGGATGGCTTGTGCGCATATACTCGTCTACCTTAATTGCCCCGTTATCAAGCATCTCCAATTGTCCTTGGAACAGCTCTGTATTAGGTTTGAACCCGATGCACAAAATAACGAGGTCGGCATCGTAATGGCCTTTGTCTGTCACAACTGCCTGAACGTTGCCATCTGTACCTTCGAAACGCTCTACTTTTTCGCCAAGTGCAAGGTTCACACCACGTTCTTGGAACGATGCTTCTACAGGAGCTGTAAATTCAGGATCAAGATATTTCGGCATGATACGTTCTTCCATATCTATCAGTGTTACCTGTTTACCAGCTTCTTCGAAAGCTTCTACTAGTTCGATACCGATATAGCCAGCTCCGATAACGACAATGTTTTTAGCTTCTTGCGCTTTCTCCATAATTGTATTCGAATGGTTATAGTTTTTGCAGAGCAAAATATTGTTCAGCTCAATGCCTTCAAACTTAGGAACGATTGGCCACGAGCCTGTTGTAATGATTAGCTTGTCGAATGTATCTTCTCTTTGCTCATCTGTCTGCAAGTCACGGACGTGCAGCGTATGGTTTTCAATATCGATCTCAGTTACATCGTGGAGCATATGCATCTTCACACCAAGTTCTTTCATTTTCTCTGGCGAAGAGTAGAAGAGGCCTTGCGCATCTTTTACCACACCACCTACGTATAATGCGATCCCGCAAGATAGAAACGAGATATTATCATTACGTTCATATACGGTAATTTCAGCATCTGGATAACGCTTTGCTGTTTCGACAATTGCTGCTGTTCCTGCGTGTGTACAACCAATAACGGCTACTTTCATATGAGAATTCCTCCTTAAGGGAATAGGATAGTTAAATTTTTAATAAATGAATTAGTATTAGTGAAAGTGAAAACATTCACTAATAAAGCTAAATAAAAAATGTGAACTAACGTCGTTCGGCTTACTATGTGATATTAATCACAACCTCTTGCATATCCATAGTATATACCACGTGAAAAGATTCTCAATAGGGTTTTCAGTAACAGTTGTGAACATTATGTGAAAAAAAGAACAAAGGTTTGATCGGGTAAAGTAATAACAATTGGAATGGTGTAGTTAAGGAATACAAATAACCATCCTAAGAATAGGATGGCAGTAAATCAATCACTCAGATGTATAATTGTAAAAGGCAGATCAAGCAGCTCAATTCGTTCGTATGTATTCAGTCGATAGGGGCAAGGAATCATGTTGAATCCATTTTTCAGTCACTTGATTGAATAGTTCAGGATCTGCTAAAGAAGCACCGTGACCCATTTTAGGAAATACAAAACCTTGGCATCTAGGGTTGCTATATATAATTTTAATCATGGAGTCTTTCATCATTTTCTTTTCTTTTTCACCAACCGTGACTAGTATGTTTCCATTTGCTTGTCCAAAATTTTTTGGGATCGTAAACGACATGTTTTCGCTTAGTATTCTGGCTAGCGTGTCCTTGGTCATCCGGGAATTTTCATCATAGTAAGTTCCATAGAGTGCTTCATCTATGTACATCGACTTGGCTTGGATTTTGGAAAATGTTTTATTACGCGTAAGTGGATGAACAATCGCTAGCGATTTTGTAAATATTTTTGCGTAGGAGATGGGTTTTACTAAAGCACTATTTATCATGGCGTATTGGATTAAGTCAGGTCTTTTGCTGAGAATAGCTATTAACACTTGAGCTCCTAAAGAAAACCCGATAGCTATGATGGTTTTCCCTTGCCCTTTTTCCTCAATTAGCGCAATGATTTGGTCTGCACTATTAGTAATGGTGAATGGACGGTCATCACTGCTTTGTCCTTGTTCCGGCATATCAGGAACTAGACAATGAAAGTTCTTAAAGTGCTCGACTTGTTTATTCCACATCCAACCACTAGCTCCACCGCCATGGATAAACACCATAAGGGGAGCGTGCTTATGTCCGTATTCCTTGTAGCGTAAAGACAAAGCACTCACCTCAATGTAAGTATTTACATAATTATACCATATACAAACAAAATCGAAATATAAAAAGCTGAAACAAGAACAAAAAGGTTATATAGTGCCTCTAAATATTCATTAAAAAATGACATTCAGATGTGTTGACAATTGAGAAAGATTATCATATACTGAGTTTAGTTAAGATTGATAATCATTCTCAAGGACAAAATTGAGAACGGATTATCCCCCCTTATCAGTTAAGACTTACTTCTTGGTCAGACGTTGCAGTAGGTTGGTTGTAAGGTAGTTTCCTCATCCTCCATTGACCGCGGGTGGTAGCCGCGGTCCTTTTTTTATTCTCGGAAGTTTACATATATCCCTCTTATTCTTTTCAAACCCATCCAATTACTCCAATTCGATTTGTTCATGTTTATTAAGTGAAGATTTTATTCTCATTTTGGGCGAGCTTCATATACATCTTTAATAGGTGGCTTGTTTGGCTATCTCTATGCAGGTGAACGACGGGCAAATAAGAAATACGATTATTTGTCAGGCGGAGGAGATGATTATGGCCTATTTTAACAATTATGTCTTGGTAGTTATTTTTATAGCATTAGGCATTTTGCTGCCGATTGCTGCACTTACGCTTGGAAGGTACTTACGGCCGAATAGGCCAACAGCGATGAAGATGACGACTTATGAGAGTGGGAATGAGCCTGTGGGGGCGGGACAAGTCCGATTCAACATTCGCTATTATTTATTTGCGTTGATGTTCGTTATTTTCGATGTGGAAACCGTTTTCTTATATCCTTGGGCTGTCGCCTACAATCACTTGGGCTTATTTGCATTAATTGAAATGTTAATATTCGTATCCATGCTGCTTGTTGGGTTGATGTATGCCTGGAAAAAGAAGGTGTTGAAATGGAATTCGCGTTAGATTCGATATCCGCTGATGAACGTCGTGAGCTTGAACGTAACGTGTTTATGGGAACGCTGGAGCAGTTGAAGGCATGGGCCCGCAGCAATTCGCTGTGGCCATTGACATTCGGACTTGCTTGCTGCGCGATTGAGATGATGGGGACAGGCGCTTCTCATTATGATTTGGATCGTTTTGGAGTTATGTTTCGCACCTCGCCTCGCCAATCGGATGTCATGATTGTAGCTGGTACTGTAACAAAAAAGATGGCGCCACTGCTGCGTCGTTTATACGATCAGATGCCTGAACCAAAGTGGGTTATTGCGATGGGTTCATGTGCAACGGCCGGAGGGCCTTATGTGAAGTCTTACTCGGTTGTAAATGGTGTTGATCAGGTTGTGCCAGTTGATGTGTATATTCCGGGCTGTCCTCCGAACCCTGCCGCTTTAATTTATGGAATCAATAAGCTGCAAGAGAAAATACGCTACGAGGCAAAGACAGGAAGACGGGTGACAATCCGATGAGTGATAAGCCGGAGGAGCTCAATGTGCAATCACCTCAGACCGAGCAAACGGAACGAACTCCAATTAATCAGGAAGCAGAATCATTTGAACGTGCAGTAGATACTCCTCAATCTAGACTGGAGCAGTTAGTTGAACAATTGAAGCATGATATAGCGGAAGATGTGGTGGATGAAGCTATTATTAACGAAGTAAACGGACAACTGCCAACAATTACTGTCAAAAAGGAGCATTGGCTTGCTGTTGCTCGATGGTTTCAAGTGGAAGAGGAGTGGTCATGCGACTACTTAAGAAATGTAGCTGGCGTCGATCAGGGAGATGAGCTTGAAGTTGTTTATCATCTAATTAGCTTGCAAACTAGGCGGGAGATTGCGGTTCATGTGAAGACAGAGAGGGAGCAATCATGGATACCTTCTGTAACTCCACTGTGGCCAACGGCGAATTGGAATGAGCGTGAAGTGTATGACTTGCTCGGAATTGATTTCCCTGGACATCCAGACTTGAGACGCATCATGATGCCGGATGATTGGGTGGGTCATCCACTGCGTAAAGATTATGATCCGTCAGATACGGAGGTGTAACCCCATTGATTCGCACGGAGGAATTGTTGTTAAACGTCGGCCCTCAGCATCCGAGTACACACGGCGTATTTCGAATTGTACTGAAGCTGGATGGTGAAATCATTAAAGAAGCAACTCCTGTTATGGGCTATTTACACCGCGGCACAGAGAAATTAGCGGAACAATTGAACTATACACAAATCATTCCTTACACCGACCGGATGGATTATGTCTCTGCGATGACGAACAATTATGTGCTCGTGCATGCTGTGGAGAAGATGATGAACATCGAAATTCCAGAACGGGCAGAATTCATGCGCCTTATAGTCATGGAACTGCAGCGGGTTGCTAGCCATCTAGTATGGTGGGGCACGTATTTACTGGATATCGGGGCGATGAGTCCATTTTTATACGCGTTTCGTGATCGTGAAGTAATCATTGATCTATTCAATGAACTGTGCGGTGCGCGACTTACTTACAATTACATGCGTGTAGGTGGTGTGAAATGGGATGCCCCGAGCGGTTGGATCGATAAGGTGCGTGACTTCATTCCTTACATGCGCAAGCGATTGAAAGAATACGACAAGTTGGTCAGCGGAAATGAAATATTCCTTGCACGGATTAAAGGAGTAGGTATATATGATGCACAGACGGCAATTGCTTATGGGTTGAGTGGTGCTAATTTGCGTTGTACAGGCGTGAACTGGGATTTGCGGAAGCAGGAGCCATACAGCCTTTATGAGCGTTTTGACTTTGATGTGCCGCTGTCCTTCAACGGAGACTGCTATGATCGCTATAGAATTCGAATTGAGGAAATCGTACAGAGCTTGCGCATTTTGGAACAGGCGGTAGAGCAGTTCCCATCCGAGGGTGAGACCATGGGTAAAGTACCACGCGTCATTCGTCCACCTGCTGGTGAAGTCTATGCTCGGATTGAATCGCCTCGCGGTGAAATCGGCTGTTACATCGTTTCAAAAGGCAAGGCAGAACCGTACCGCTTGAAATTTCGTAGGCCCTCATTTGTGAACCTTCAAATTTTGCCTGAATTGCTCGTTGGTCAGTCGATGACCAATCTAATTACGATTCTTGGTGGAGTCGATATCGTAGTTGGGGAGGTGGATTGCTAGTGACGGAATTGCTTCAACAGGCACTAACTTGGCAGAACGGCCTTATTTTCCTTGGTTGGGCAGTCTTGTTTCTGTTTATCGTACTCGGATTCGTGACCTATGCTATTTATTTTGAACGCAAAGTTATCGGCTGGATGCAATTCAGACATGGCCCAACTCGTGTCGGCCCCTTAGGATTGCTCCAATCGGTAGCAGATGTGTTAAAGCTCCTCATCAAAGAAGATACCATCCCACAAAAGGCAGACCGTGCCTTATTCATACTAGCTCCCATTATTACATTTGTACCAGCGTTCGCCGTATTGGCTGTCATCCCGTACACACCTTCCTTGTATTTTGCAGACTTACATGTAGGGTTGCTCTATTATGCAGCTCTTTCAAGCTTGTCCACCATCGGTATTATTTTGGGCGGATGGGCCTCCAACAATAAATATTCTTTAATCGGGGGCATGCGCTCTGCCGCACAAATGATAAGTTATGAGATTCCTCTCGTTATATCTGTAGTTGGCGTCGTTATGCTTAGCGGAGGCTTAAGCTTGCGCACAATTGTAGAAGGACAGGGGAATAACTTTTGGGAATGGAATCTGCTGCCTCAAATGATTGGCTTCGTTGTGTTTATGATCGCTGCTGTGTCTGAATTGAATCGAACTCCGTTTGACTTGCCTGAAGCAGAGTCAGAGCTGGTGGCGGGCTATCACGTGGAATATAGTGGATTCCGCTTTGCATTCTTTATGCTGGCAGAGTATGTATACGTGTTCGCCATTGCAAGCTTAACAACGGTGTTGTTTCTTGGCGGTTGGCATCCACCTCTCGCGATATTGGATTTTATACCTGGTCTGCTCTGGTTCATGTTGAAGTTTGTGTTTGTTGTATTTTTCTTATTTTGGCTGCGTGCAACGATGCCGCGGATTCGTGTCGATCAATTGATGAGTTTTGGGTGGAAGGTGCTGCTGCCGCTTGCTTTAATCAATATTTTCGTCACAGCTGCGTACATCGAGTTGTTCTTGAAGTAAGTGAGAGAGATCTGCAAACCCGCAGCTGAAGCGGGTACACGAGGAGAACCACCGAAATGGGGGGAAGTCTGTGAAAGGGTTATTCAAAGGATTGGCGGTCACGCTGAAAGCCATGACATCCAAAAAAGTTACGTATGCCTATCCTGATGTACCGATGCAGATGCCTGAGCGATTCCGTGGAGTCCAGCATTTTGATCCTGACAAATGTATCGTTTGTAACGCCTGCGCGCGTATTTGTCCTACGGACTGCATCACGCTGACTGGTAAGCCGCATCCAGACCCTACTAAAAAGGGAAAGGTTATCGATACGTACGATATTAATTTTGAAATATGCATTTTGTGCGATTTGTGTACGGAAGTATGCCCCACAGAGGCGATTATGATGACGAACAACTTTGAGCTGGCTACATGCAGTCGTGATACGTTGTTCAAGGATCGAGAGTGGCTACATGCTAATGATCAGCGCATTCGCTACGACAATATTTCAATGCTTCCGAAGGGAGGCGGGAAAAAAGATGTTTGATCTTAGTTTCGTATGGAATGGTCATTCGATATTATTTCTCATCTTGGCTGTATGTGTGATCTCTGGTGCAGTATTCATGTTGAACTTCAGCAAAATTATACACATGGTCGTATCGCTGGCCTTCACGTTTGTTGGTCTAGCAGGTGTGTATGTGCTGCTGGAGGCAGAATTTGTAGCGGCTGTCCAAATTCTTGTGTATGCAGGGGCCATTTCTATTTTAATGATATTCGGCATCATGATGACCAAGCATGACGAGTTAGAAGAGTCACCTCGCATCCAATGGAAAGGAGTATTCGCTGCGTTGGGGTGTGTAGCTCTTTTTGTGGCTATATTTTTCGCTATTCGCAGCACTTCATTTCCAACGGCACCTGCAACAGGGCCGCTTGCTGAGGACAATACGTTGGAATTAGGAAAGCAGATTTTCACAGCACACGTTATCCCATTTGAGTTGTTGTCTGTGCTGCTAACGGTTGCCTTTATCGGAGCCATCGTTGTGGCTAAGCATGAAGATGCAGAGGAAAGCGAAGCAGTAAGCTCTCCATCTCAAAAGGAGGCGGAGTAAATGAGTTCGATGCTGGCCTCCTATTTAACTTTGGCTGCTATTTTATTTTGTATTGGACTATATGGGGTGCTAACGAAGCGAAGTGCTGTCATTGTATTGCTGTCGATTGAGTTAATGTTGAATGCTGTCAACTTGAATTTAATTGCATTCTCGAAATATGGGGTTGTACCGAGCTTAAAGGGACAAGTGTTTTCGTTGTTTAATATCGCGATTGCCGCAGCAGAAGTAGCTGTTGGTATTGCTATTTTGATCGCGTTGTACCGCAATCGAGGCACGACGAATGTGGATGAGTTTAATGAACTGCGAAATTAACTGGAAAGGAGGGTGATGATATGGAGAGCGTCTATGCGCAGTATGTGTGGGCTGTTCCCATGGTTCCTTTACTTGCGTTCCTCGTGCTGACGTTGGCGAGGTGCGTAGTTAAAGGAAGTGCAGCCTTTATTGGTGTTGGCAGCTCATTGATAGCCTGTGTCTTGTCTATTCTTATACTGCTAGAAAGGTTAATGGCGAATACAGATGTATACACAGTGAACGTAGAATGGTTGAGCTTCGGAACGGTTCACTTTGAACTCGGTTATGAGCTGACTAACTTGAATGCGCTTATGCTGGTCATCGTTACAGTAGTTAGTACACTCGTCAATCTTTATGCTAAAGGATATATGGCAGATGATGAGCGCCAAACTGTATTTTTTGCGTATATAGGCTTGTTTACCTTCTCCATGCTAGGGTTGGTCATTTCACCTAACTTGCTGCAGCTGTATGTATTTTGGGAGCTAGTAGGCGTATGCTCATTTCTCCTAATCGGATTCTGGTATGAACGTCCAGCGGCGCGTGCTGCGGCCAAGAAGGCTTTTATTATGACGAGAATTGGGGATGTCGGCCTGCTTATCGCTATCCTGATCTTGTTCTGGCAAATGCCGAACCATGCGTTGGATTTTCAGTCGATTGCGCAGGTGTTTGCTAGTGTGGATACGATGTCCCAATTCGGTATATCAGCAGGTTTAGCGACTTGGATCGCTTCTCTTATCTTTTTAGGGGCAATAGGCAAGTCAGGCCAGTTCCCGCTTCATACATGGCTCCCTGATGCAATGGAAGGACCGACACCCATCTCAGCGCTCATCCATGCAGCAACGATGGTGGCGGCTGGCGTCTATTTGGTAGCTCGAACTTTTGATATTTTTCAGGTGTCTCAAACTGCCATGTTCATCGTAGCTTCTGTAGGGGGATTTACAGCGATATTTGCCGCGACGATTGCTGTTGCTCAACGGGATATGAAGCGAATATTGGCTTATTCTACAGTAAGCCAATTGGGCTATATGATGCTCGCGCTAGGATTAGGCGCTGTTACAGCGGGGATATTTCATCTATTTACCCATGCATTTTTTAAGGCGTTATTGTTTCTGGGGGCAGGTAGTGTCATTCATGCGGTACATACCCAACATATTTTTAAAATTAATGGGCGTGCTCGCCATATGAAAATAACAGCATGGACCTTCGCCATCGGCGCATTGGCTTTATCCGGAGTGCCGCCATTGTCTGGCTTTTGGTCGAAGGATGCGATACTGAGTGTGGCTTGGGAAAGCAACAAACTGTTATTTGTAATTGGCGTAGTAACCGCATTTTTGACGGCATTTTATATGTCGAGGCTATTTTTTATCGTGTTTACAAGAACAAAGCGTGTACATACAGAAAGTGTCGATTCTCCTATTCACGAGTCACCAGCTGTGATGACGATACCCTTGGTTGTGCTAGCTATACTGGCCGTGGTGGCAGGCTTCGTTTATACGCCGTTTTATAGCGGCTTCGAAACATGGCTTACTGGAGTGGCGGCTAGTGACCATACGAATGTAATCGTGATCATTGTTTCTACCCTTGTTGCATTAAGCGGGATTGGGCTCGGGTATTTCATCTATGGGCCGAATGGGGTTCGAGAAGATCAGTGGAGCAGCGTGATTAAGCCGTTATATTACCTCGTGGAGCGCAAGTATTATGTGGATGAGCTGTATAAACTGTTTGCTGTCTACCCCCTCAAAGTGCTGGGAAAAGTACTTGATGTTTTCGATCGTTATATAATCGATGGGCTTGTTCGGTATACAGCAAGCTGCACGGTTCAATTCGGTAAGCTGTTTACACGGATGCAAAACGGTCAATTGCAGTCATATGGCTTGCTATCAGTGTGCGGCTTTTCCGCCTTATTGCTTTTACTGCTGCTGCTCGGAAAGGGGTTGTGGTAGATGGTGCCATGGTTAACTTTACTTGCCTTCTCACCGCTAGTTGGTGTGCTGCTGCTTAGCTTAGTACCTCATGAACGTGTGAAGCTGCTGCGATGCATCGGTATTGCAGCAGCTCTGCTGCCTTTGTTGCTAGCCCTTTTCATCTATACCTATGTGAATGTTGGAGGGCAAGGTAGCAGCTTAACTGAGCGATACAACTGGATTGCCATACCATTAAATATTGAGGCGATACAGCCTTATGTACAGTCATGGTCATTCGAGATCGATTACCATTTGAGCATCGGCGGGCTGTCACTTCCGCTTGTGGTGATGACAGCGATTGTGACAGCTATGGCGGCATGGGCTTCCTTAACAATCAAGCAGCGTGTGAAGAGCTATTACATATGGTTTTTGCTGCTTGAGGTAGGCATGTTAGGTGTGTTTATGGCACGAGACTTGTTTTTATTTTTCTTATTTTTCGAATGGACACTCGTACCGATGTTTTTCTTGATTGGGATATGGGGGTTTGCCAAACGCGAGAAGGCAGCCAATCGTTTTCTTGTATACAACGGCCTAGGCTCTGCCTTGCTGCTGGTAGCCTTTCTTATCCTAACTGCAACAGCAGGTCTTTCTGTTCGCGGGGAAGCAGGAGCGCCGTTGCATCTCGTATACAGCGGTGACCTTGAGCAAATGATTCGTCAGCTAAGTGATGCACAATCATTCGTCAATACGCTGCCTGGACCAGCCAGCAGCTTCAATCCTTTTTACTTGTCTGAAGCTTGGAGAACGACAGCTTTTGTTTTACTCCTTCTAGCTTTTGGTATTAAGCTTCCGATTTTTCCTTTCCATACGTGGATGCTGCGTGTCCATGTGGAAGCCCCGACACCAGTGGTCATGCTTCACTCAGGAGTATTGCTGAAGATGGGGGCGTATGGACTGATTCAATTCGGCGTTGCCTTGCTACCGCAGTCATTTGTGTCTTGGTCTACGGTACTTGCTATTATTGGCCTCATTAACATCGTCTATGGAGCTCTTCTTGCTTATGTTCAAAAGGAACTTCGTCTTTTACTGGCATACTCCAGCATCAGTCATATGGGATTTGTCTTGCTTGGGATTGCGGCAATGAACGATATTGGCATGCAAGGAGCTGTCTTGCAAATCGTATCACATGGCTTTATCTCAGCCTTATTCTTCTTGTTGGTAGGCTGCTTGTTAGAGCGAACAGGTACAAGTCGTATTGATGAGCTAGGAGGGTTGGCAAAGCGACTCCCATTCTTAAGTGCTATGCTGCTGCTAGCGGGCCTAGCTTCGCTAGGTCTCCCAGGACTATCAGGATTTATGGCGGAGCTATTATCTCTGTTAGGCTTGTATGGCCAACTGCCGTGGGCTGCCATTGTAGGAGGGCTTGGCATCATTTTGAGTGCGGTATACGTCTTGCGCGGCGTATTGGCCATTACGTATGGGCCACTGGATATGCGATTTGCACAGCTTAAAGATACACGAGCTGTTGAAGCAGTTCCCGCTGTTATATTGACGCTTGCTATTATAGTAATAGGTGTGCTGCCAGCCGTTGTTACCATGCCAGTTCAGCAAGGAATAGAGCATATTATCCACATAATCCAGGCGGGGAGGTAAGAGCATGAATACACAATTGTATCAACCGCTGCAAGGGAGTGACCTCCTGTTAATGGCACCAGAGCTGACGCTCGTAATTGCAGTGATCGTCATGTCTATCGTTGACTTGCTGCTTCCTCGGAGCATCAATCGCAGCTGGATCGGTGGAATGTCTCTTATTGCGGTGCTGGTATCGCTAGGAACGGTTATTTGGACACTAGTAGATCGTTACCAAGACGCGATTGCTGGCCATAAAGTTGGTGTGATCGAGTTATTAGGAGGCAGTTATCGGATCGATGATTTCGGGCTGCTGATAAAGGTTGTTCTGTTAATTGGAACTGCACTTGTGATCCTGATAAGTATCGGCCATATTCGTGAATCTGATATTCAGCACCGTGGCGAATACTACTATTTACTGCTGCCAGCGGTGCTTGGTGGGCTTGTACTGGTATCCTCCGCTGATCTGATTACGTTATTTGTCGGTTTAGAATTGTTAAGTATTAGCTCTTATTTATTAGTGGCGATACGTAAGCGGGATCGTCGCTCCACAGAGGGGGCTTATAAGTATATTGTGCTAGGCAGTACAGCATCCGCATTTATTTTGTATGGAATGTCCTTTTTATATGGGATGACAGGCGCGACTCATCTTGGACAAATTGCGGAGGCGCTCGCTCAGAATGCGGATCAATTCCTTCCTCTCCTCTATCTCAGTATGTTGCTTCTGCTTGTCGGTTTCGGATTTAAAATAGCTGCTGCTCCTTTCCACGCCTGGTCGCCAGATGTATATGAAGGAGCCCCAACTCCAATTGCAGCCTTTTTATCTGTCGTATCCAAAGGTGCTGTTCTTGCATTATTATTTCGGCTTGTATTTCATATTTTATTTGGCTTTCAGTATGCCGATGGGTTGGGCTACCTTTCGTCTGCGGGTGCTTTCATTAACGAAGACGTATCCCTCATCCTTTTATCCATTGCAGCACTATCTATGATCGTAGGCACAACGATGGCACTTCGACAGGTAAAGGTGAAGCGTCTTCTCGCTCTATCTGGTGTTGCTAATGCGGGTTATTTGCTTGTGCCGTTAGGTTTGAATATTTTTCAACCTACTGCGTGGTATAGTTCAAACTTTTCAACATTCTGGTATTACTTGATTGCCTATGCATTTACGACTATTGGTGCTTTTGCGGTTTTAGCAATGGTGTGCAGAGGAACTGAGCATGAGGAGCTTAAAAGTTTTGCTGGATTGTACTATAGGGCGCCATGGCTGGCCGTAGCTATGACCATATTTGTACTGTCTCTGGCAGGTATTCCGATAACAGCTGGATTTTTTGGCAAGCTATACATCTTGCTAGGAGCAGTTGCGACACATGCATTGTGGCTGGCCATTATTATGATGGTGACGAGTGTCATTTCGTTTTATGTGTATTTTGGTTTTATTCGGCACATGTTTATGCGTGACTGTGAAAGCGTGTCACACTTACAGACTGCCCAGCCTCAAAGTTTTGAACTAGAATCTGAAGTAGGATTAGAATCACCCAAAGGACATGTTGGACCTGTTAGTTTTAAACGTATTCACGTGTCTGTCGCCTCGGGCGCTGTGGTTGCGTGTAGTGCGGCGGCTGTCATTATATTGGCCATTTTTCCAAATGAGTTAATGACTTGGGTAAATACGCTATTATCTCTTGCGAACGATATTTATGCAGCTTCTTAATTTGTACATTATCGTTTGAATTTGCTCTATGTGGTGGTAATGATAAGTAGCTGAAGCAGCAGCCTGAACACACGGATAGTACGTCCGGTAAAAGGATAATTGATCATCCTTTCAAGATTCGTTGAATGATCTGCTGACCCAAGTAGGGTACATGAATGGTTTCGTTCAACTGATGCAGCCCGTACTACGATGTGATTCAGGCTTTTTGCTGTGAATTGATATTTTGGAATAAACAATAAATTACTACCATATTTTGAAAGAAGGGGTATGGTGCTTGGCAATATGATATAATGATGCCTATTCTTAACGATTCATGCCAGATGAAAGCTGCATAACAGGACTATCGGACTAAAATCGCAGTGGCAGACAGGATTGAGAGATGTTGTGAAGAATGGTTACGTATGTGAATTAGGTAGGCATTATTGAAATAGGGAATATCGGGTAGAACATCATGGGAAGTGAAATCAATGTGGGCACGATCTAGTAGAAGTATGCTCCTCGTATGGGTTGTTGTACTGCTGTTAACGACGATTTTAAGCAGTGTAGGTCCAACCAATTCGAAGCTGGGATGGGGGAATGATGGGTATCCATCGAACTTCTCAGCTGTGGAGTTAGCGTCTTCGCGCAGTAAGCATGCGAACGAGGAAGCGGGTTGGATTGTGAAATGGAAGTCAGGGAGCAGTCCCGACCCTGCCGTTATGAGTAGCAGCAGTGTGTTGAGTGTACAGGAAACGATGAATATTTCGGTTATGAAGCCCGCTGAGGGAGTGGAACTGAAGCAGTGGATGAAATTGCTTCATGCTTCGCCAGATGTGCAATATGTAGAACCGAATCAACAAGTGCAGACATTGGCAGTGCATGCGGAGCCGAACGATCAATATTATAACCGTCAATATTATTTAAAACAGACAGGTGTCGATCAAGCGTGGAATTATTTACACAGTGAAAATAAAGCAATGAACAGTTCTAATCTTACCGTTGCGTTAATTGATACAGGTGTGGACCTAGAACATCCTGATCTGAAGCCGAATCTGACAAAAGGAATTAATCTACTTCATGATGGATTGCCGAAGGATGACAATGGACATGGTACGAGCGTAGCGGGAGTTATCGCTGCGGTGGGAAATAACTTTAAAGGGATTGCCGGCGTAAGTTGGAACACAAAGGTAATGCCTATAAAGGCACTAGATTCACGTGGATATGGCGACGAGGATAAGCTAGGTGCAGGTATTTTGTATGCGGTGGATAACGGTGCAAAAATTGTTGTCATGTCTGTAGGACTTTACCGGTACTCCAAGTACATGCAGGACATCGTTGACTATGCGGAGCAAAAGGGTGTGCTGCTAATTGCTGCGACAGGAAACGATGCGATGAAGCTTGAAGAACGTGCTGCTGTTAAGTATCCGGCTGCGTATCCTACTGTGCTGGCGGTTGGTGGAGTAACGCCGCTCAACCGTGTAGAGGCACGATCCAATCGCGGACCTGAAGTAGATATCGTAGCACCGTGGCATGTGTACACGACAGCGCTTGGTGGAGGTACCCGTGAACAGGAAGGTACCTCGATGGCTGCCCCGCAAGTGGCTGGGGTGGCAGCTTTGTTGTGGAATAAGCATCCTGATCTGAAGCCGTATCAGATTAGGGATCATTTACGGATGACAGCTGAGGATATTGAAGATGCGGGATGGGATCCTTCAAGTGGATATGGCTTGCTGCGTGCAGAGCGTGTTGTACAAGAGCCAATTAAGCGCGAGGCTGGCGTAGATAATAGGACTAAAAATAAAGCCACTATTTTTCCGATTGATACAAGCCGGAGTGGGTATATAGATGATAATGGTCGTTCCGATTGGTATCGAGTGGATGTTCCCTATGATGGAACGTTGCAATTGAAGTTGGAGCGAATTGTGGGGAATGGAACGATAGAAATTCGCCATGAACATGAGCAAGCCCAGAAGGTGAGGCACTATAGTGGAATTAGCCGCTCAATAAGTCTTCCTGTGAAAAAAGGCAAACATTACATTCGAATTCGTCAAGAGCAAGCAACTGTTGGGCAGCCTTTTGCGTACAAAATATCGTCTCGGTTTATTATTTATGAAGATCCGTTCGAACCAAATGATGAACAGTACAAAGCACATATGTTACCAGCACGTAATCAGCAAATTGTCGGTACGTTCAGTCATACAAGAGATGCGGATTGGTATCGCATTCAACTTGATACGAAGACGACATTAAAACTGAAAGTAACGACTACAACAGCACGAATTGACCCGCTCATCACAATGAAGAGTACGGAGTGGAAGGAATCTCAATTTTTTGATGAGACTCGTGAAGGTGAGACAGAAACGGTTGTCTTGGAAGGACTAAATCCAGGGAAATATGATATCAAAATTCAAAATGCAGTTACGTCTCGTTCTGAGCCTGCAAGCGGACTCTATAAAATGGAGGTAGAGATACTTCCTCAGTATTCGGATCCGAATGAGCCTAACAACAAAATGTATGAGGCGATATCGATTGTGCCGCAGTATGACTATTCAGCCGTTGTCCATGCGCCTGAGGATGAGGACTGGTACCAATTTAAAGTTACCGAGCCTGTAAATGCGTCCTTACGTGTAAGCCAAATTCCGCAAGGGCGGAAAATGGATGTTAGCCTACAGACGAAGAGGCAAGAAAAATTGGTAGGCGCTAGGAATGAACGAGGACAAACGAAACTAGTCACAGGGACGAAATTAGAACCGGGCACTTATTACATTCAAGTTAGAGCCGATGCTGCTTTCTCTCATCAGCCTTATAAGCTGCGTTTAGAACTGGATAAACTGACCGCAACCTCAACTGCATCTATTGGTGATGGGTCGTCGAATGAGCAGAGCTCTTTGAATGCGAAGCCATTTCCTCTTGATACGGATGAAGAAATGACGCTGCAATCGAGCCAAGGAGATGCTCCAAGCTCCATAATGACCAGAGCGGATCGATTGCGATTATGGTTCGTCTTTTTGAACTGGCTTTGGTAATTATGTAGAATAGGAAGAGCATCATGCTGAAAGTTGTATGGTTCTCCTTACAAATGATACAGCTATGGCAGGTTGCATAAGGGGGATAGGCGATGGAGGATACGCTGCGAGATGTATCTATGGCCGCTGGGATGAGCGGTATTGTGAACATAGTTATTGCGCTGGTTTGTATTGCCCTTTCTTGGTGGGCGTTGCAGCATCTGAAGCTGGACCTGTTTATTAGGCAGCCCCAAGGTCCACAGGGTAGAGTTATTCGACTTTTGTTGGCGATTATTATGGGGCGCGCTGTAGCAAGTTTTTTCATTGATTATTTGACTTGGACGAATGCGCTTCGCTTTTTACTTTAGCCAAAAATGGAAACATGTCGAATAACAAATGGTGTAGTTGTCAACAATGGTGGTAACTGCTAGAAACTTGTGGAATGCTGTTGTCGAAATTTACGCTTGTCCATCTTTCAACGAGAATGTTATTATGTTAGGTGGACATTTAGAACACGTACCATTATGTATAGATATAAAGATTAGATGGGGCGGAAAAATAGCGCGGAGGGAAATAGGATGAGTAAATTTATCGTCCGCGGAGGCAAGCGACTGAAAGGAACTGTGCGTGTTAGTGGCGCGAAAAATGCAGTTCTTCCCATTCTTGCGGCTTCGTTGCTCGGAGAAGAAGGCATCAGTGTTATTCACGATGCTCCTCCACTTGAGGATGTAAAGACGATACATCAAGTACTTGAAAAGTTGGGTGCGAGCCTAAGTTATGAAGGCGAAACCGTTAGAATCAATGCAGAAACATTAGTTTCTCATGAGGCTCCTTATGAATTGATGCGCAAGATGCGCGCCTCTTTCTTGGTAATGGGACCGCTTCTAGCTCGTACTGGCAAAGCACGTATTTCACTGCCAGGCGGCTGTGCAATCGGATCAAGACCGATTGATCAGCACTTGAAGGGCTTCGAAGCAATGGGAGCCGAAATTGGACTTGGACAAGGTTATATTGAAGCAAAAATTAACGGCCGTTTAAAAGGCACAAAAATTTATCTAGATGTAGCTAGTGTTGGCGCAACTGAGAATATCATTATGGCAGCTACGCTTGCTGAAGGTACTACTGTACTGGAAAATGCAGCACGTGAACCAGAGATCGTTGATCTCGCGAACTATCTGAACAAGATGGGTGCTAAAGTTCGTGGTGCTGGTACAGGAGTTATCCGTATCGAGGGTGTTGAGCGTCTGCGCGGAGCAGAGCATACGGTTATTCCAGACCGTGTTGAAGCTGGAACGTACATGGTTGCTGCTGCGATGACAGGCGGAGATGTTTATGTGGAAGGTGCAATTGCTGATCATCTAGGTCCTGTTATTTCGAAAATGGAAGAGATGGGTGTTACGGTTCAGCCGGACGAGAATGGTATCCGTGTTATTGCGGACAAACCGCTTAAGGCTGTAGATGTGAAGACATTGCCGTATCCAGGATTCCCTACAGATATGCAATCTCAAATGATGGCACTTCTTTTGGCAGCTGAAGGAACTTCGGTTGTTACAGAGACTGTATTTGAGAACCGCTTCATGCATGTTGATGAATTCAACTTGATGAGTGCAAATATCAAAGTTGATGGTCGCGCAGCTGTCGTTACTGGCGGATTGAAGTTGACAGGAGCTAAAGTTACTGCAACCGATCTTCGTGCAGGTGCAGCACTAATCTGTGTAGGTTTGGTAGCGGAAGGTACGACAGAGGTCGGCGGAACGCACCATATCGATCGTGGATATGTTCATTTGGCTGAGAAGTTGTCTGCTTTAGGCGCAGATATTTGGCGTGTACATGCAGAGTCAACTACTGCTGATGAAGAAGGAAGTATCAAAAGCAGTGAAGCATCGCGAGTTAAGTCAACGATGGCTTAAGCTGAGTTAGGTTAGATACTATTAATGATGGTTGTTCATCATTAAATCATATTTGAATGGAGAAGCCGTTTCCTTAGGGGACGGCTTTTTTATATAGTTCAATGATTGGATAAGGTGTTGCAATTGATGTCAGCAGCTCTCTACTTATATAGACGCGAGAGTCGCCTATATAGTTCCATATTTTTACGATAAATAGAACGTCAGGTCCATAGGGTAAGCGCTAATTGGTTCTACCTCCTCTTAATCTTGCATATTGTTGAACATAGAATTAGTAATAAGAGAGTGAAGAGAAGTAGAAAAGGAGAGGCAGCGGATGTCGAGACGTTGGAGGCTTAGGCAGACTCTAAAATCAAAAGTTGCTATGCAATTGTATTCGCGGTACTGGAAAAAGAAGAAACGCAAGTTCCTCGCTATAACGGCAGGTGCTTGTCTGCTCGTACTTATCCTAATGCTTCTGCCATTAAGTATTGTCGAACCAAGTAAGTATGAAGCGGGCAACAAGGCAGGAGCAAATGTACATACTGATAAGCAGGTCACACCAACAGAGGCAGTTTCTAAGCGTAATGCTATATCAAACCCTGAACAGAAGAAATTCACTGAGCGGCCGAATGATTTGGTTCAAGAGCGTTCCAGCGCTGCCGAAATGATCAAAGAGCCTCGCGATCAAGCGCCTTATGTAGGCGTATATTTAGCGGACAAGCAAGTGGTAGAGCGTGTGCCTTTGGAAATATACGTTCGTGGCGTTGTAGCAGCAGAGATGCCGGAGCGCTTCGAGCTAGAAGCGCTCAAGGCGCAAGCGATCGCAGCGCGAACGTTTATTGTTCGTCGGCTTATGCACGCCAAGAACGACGGAGTGCCTCAAGGTGCCGATGTGCTTGGTTCAGTCGCGCATCAAGCCTATAAACCGTTAGGTAAACTAGAAGATCGCGATAATTCGATTCGGCAGAAGTTGAACCGCGCGGTTAATGAAACGGCAGGCCTGATCCTTACTTATAAGGATGAGCCTATCCAAGCGGCATACTTCTCCACGAGCAATGGTCATACAGAGAATGCAGAAGACTACTGGGCTTCCCCGCCAATCCCCTATTTGCGAAGTGTGCCGAGCCCCTGGGATCGTGCGATATCTCCCCGCTTCACGAACACCGTCAAGCTTGACGCAGCTGATATGCTGCGCAAACTGGGCGTCGCTTCGTCCACCGTCCCCGCCTTCGAAGTGCTCGCGGCGGACGAGGATGCGGCTTCAGAGCAAGGAAGCCGCACAGTGCGTGAGAGCATTAAGGTGCTCTCACGCACAAAGGGCCAACGTATCGCCGAGCTAAGCATCGGCGATACCAAGCTAACCGGGCGGCAGCTGCGCGAACGCCTTGGATTAACGTCTAGTGCAGTAGAGTGGAAGTGGGAAGGTGGCAAAGTGGTGTTCACCTCTTACGGTTACGGTCATGGAGTAGGGATGAGCCAGTATGGGGCACAGGGGATGGCGTTGAAAGGCAGCAAGGCTGAGCAGATTGTAACCTACTATTATGTCGGCACCACGTTGAAGACGATAGAGGATGTGTGGCCGAAGAAGCCTTGATCATTCTGGCAAAGGGTTGGCTAATTATCTCGCTAGTTTCGTATCTTGCTAGCGTGAAAATTAGAAAACTTAGAAAATATCAAATGAATACGTATAAAAGGAAAAGCCGCGGTAACAATGGTTACTGAGGTGATACCAATGAGTGAACAGAACCAAAATAACAAAGGTTCGAAAATGAATTCGTCTAGCACGCAACCGTCTTCTGTGGAAGCTTCGAAGCTTTCAGGAACTCCAGCGGTTCCAGCAACTGGATGGAGAAAGCTGTTGTCTAAGAAGTGGGTATTTCCAGCCTTGTATGTCACCGCAGCAGCCCTTATCTTAACGTTAGTATGGGTCTACCAAGGATCCAATCAGCAGCTGAAGCAGAACCCAGCAGCGGTTCAAACCGAGGGTAAGACAGTGACGGAGAGTACTACAGAGCAAGCAGCAGGAGAAGCTGTAGAAGTAATGGCGGGCAATGAAGTGCTTGGCTGGCCTGTACTAGATGCGCAAGCCGTTGATGTCGTCATGGGCTTCTATGATGCAAATGCAACGAAAGAAGAGCAAGAAAAAGCAGTTGTACAGCATAACCAAACGTTTACACCGAATGTTGGCATCGATTTGGCTAGAAAAGATCAAAAGCCTTTTGATGTAGTGGCAGCATTGAGCGGAACAGTGGTTCGAGCAGAAGCACACCCAACAATGGGGAATGTGGTAGAGATAGACCACGGCAATGGACTTAAGACATTGTATCAAAGTGTGACGGACGTTAAAGTGAAAAAAGGCGATGCTGTCAAAAAGGGCGACGCCCTTGCGATCGCTGGTACGAGTGAGCAGGAAAAAGGCTTAGGGGTACATGTACACTTTAGTGTGTATGAAAATGATAAGCCTGTTAACCCGGCAACTTTGCTAACGAAAAATCAATAAAATAAACGGAGCTGTCCCGAGTGTGGCGTATAAGCGCGTCTGCCTCAGTGGGGCGGCTCTTTTTTTGCTTCCAAAAAAAATTACAATGTCCCTAAGCTTGTCAGGCTTGGTTATAAAGCATAAGTGGGAAGACCCCTCATATAATGTACCAAACTAAGTCAAGTAGGGGAGGCGGGAACGTGCACGATTACATCAAGGAACGGACTATTAAAATCGGCCGCTGTATCGTGGAGACCAAACATACGGTACGCACCATTGCCAAGGAGTTCGGTGTATCCAAGAGTACGGTGCATAAAGACCTGACCGAGCGGCTGCCGGAAATAAATCCGGATTTGGCGGACCAAGTCAAGCACATTCTCGAATACCACAAGTCCGTTCGCCACTTGCGAGGGGGAGAAGCAACCAAGATTAAATACAAGAAGACCACTGGCAAGAAGCGTGAGGTGCTTGCAGCCGGCAAGTCTTGACTTGCTCGCTTCATGTGAACAGCAGTACGCCTTTGTCCGTTCCGTAAATATCGTACACGTTCTCATTAGTCATTGAACCGAGAGCTTAATATATGATATCTTTATCGAGTAAATAAATTGCTGGAAATGGTCGGAAATGATCGTAATTTAGAAGAAATATGGAATGTGGAGGCTCTCGATGCTATGTTGAGCAAGGATATCGGAATTGACTTAGGAACGGCGAATGTTCTCATTCATGTGAAAGGGAAAGGAGTCGTCTTGGATGAGCCGTCAGTAGTCGCGATTGAAAGCGATAGCAAACGCGTATTGGCTGTCGGTGAAGAAGCTCGTAAAATGGTGGGGCGTACACCTGGAAATATTATACCTATCCGTCCTCTTAAGGATGGAGTCATTGCAGATTTCGAAGTGACAGAAGCAATGCTCAAGCATTTTATTCAACGTGTCGGCGGTCGCAAATGGTATTCCTATCCGCGTATATTAATTTGCGCGCCGACGAACATCACATCTGTAGAGCAAAAAGCAATTCGAGAAGCGGCTGAGCGTAGCGGCGCCAAGGAAGTCTTCCTAGAGGAAGAGCCAAAGGCAGCCGCTATTGGTGCGGGCATGGACATTTTTGAGCCTAGTGGCAATATGGTTGTTGACATCGGTGGCGGTACGACAGACGTGGCGGTATTATCTATGGGAGACATTGTAACAGCTTCGTCCATTAAAGTAGCTGGAGATAAGTTTGATGCTGCTATTATGCGTTATATTAAACATAAATATAAGCTGCTCATTGGTGAACGTACATCAGAAGATATCAAAATTACAATCGGCTCTGTTCGTCCCGGAGGTACTAAGCAGGAAATGGACATTCGTGGTCGTGATATGGTGTCTGGTCTTCCGTATACGGTGACGATAACATCTGCTGAAGTGCGTGAAGCGCTGTGGGATTCGGTTTCGGCTATTGTTTCGGCATCCAAGTCGGTATTAGAACGGACACCACCTGAGCTATCTGCAGATATTATTGATCGTGGTGTTATATTGACTGGTGGCGGAGCAATGCTGGATGGCTTGGACGAGCTAATGGCGGATGAATTGAAAGTACCTGTACTTATTGCAGAAGATCCGATGCACTGTGTCGTAAAAGGAACAGGTATTATGTTGGACAATCTTGATCGTGTCGTTAAGAAAAAGCGTTTCTAATCCGATATATAGATTATATATCTATATGCGATGCCTTGTACCCTCATAAGGTAAGGTGTTACGGGAGGAAGATGTAGCATGATCCGTGGATTATATACGGCAGCTTCTGGTATGATCACGCAGCAGCGTCGACATGATACGATTACGAATAATATTGCAAATGCACAGACCCCTGGCTTCAAATCCGTACATACTTCTGTGCGCTCATTCCCTGAGATGATGATTCGTCTTATGGGCAGTGACAAAGCAGCTGGTGCTCAGCTTGGCCAGCTAGGTACAGGTGTGTTCGGGGAAGAAAGTCAAATGTTGTTCGTTCAGGGCGATCTGATGCAGACGAAACAGATGGGAGACTTTGCCCTCGTATCTGATATCGAAGTACCTGGCATGAACTTTGATGCTTCTGGCAAGTCCATTGATGCGCAAGGGAACGTGACTTATAAGCCGGAAGTATTCTTTACCGTTCAACAAGGGGAAGAAGTTCTCTACACAAGAGATGGACATTTTACAGTGAACCAAGATCAAGAGTTGGTTACGGCAGATGGAGCTCTTGTGTTGGGTGCTAACAATGCTCCAATTATTTTAGTTGATACGCCTATTCAGGATTTGCGTGTCGACCCTCAAGGACGAATGTTCAATGCACGTACGGGTGCAGATTTGGGGCAGCGCTTATTGCTGTCACGGGTGGAGAATCCAAATGATATGATTCGAGCAGGACATGGAAGTTTCCGTCTGGAGAATGGTCAAGCAGCTGTAGTGGCTCCTGAACTTGTTCGTGTAGAACAGGGCTATCTCGAGCGTTCGAACGTGGATACGTCACAATCGATGGTAGATATGATGTCTGCCTTCCGAGCGTATGAAGCGAATCATAAGATGATTCAATTCTATGACAAGACGTTAGAGAAGACCGTCAACGAGATCGGCCGTGTATAGTCACGAATACGTAAGGGTAGGAGCGTGTTGATATGAACATTTCTATGATCACTGCATCGACTGCGATGAATGGTTTGCAAAATAAATTAGATGTTATTGCGGATAATGTTGCTAACGTAGATACAAATGGATACAAGCGGAAGACCGCTACTTTTGCTGATGTAATGACAAATGTTCTTCAGCAGGGTGATGATTTCGAACGACCTGGCCGCGCTACTCCTTCTGGGTATACGATGGCATATGGTTCAAAGTTGAACAGTATTCAGCGTGATTTCTCATTAGGTGAACTGGTATCAACAGGTGTGGATACAGACATAGCGCTGCAGGGGAACGGCTTGTTCGAAGTTCAAACCGCGGAAGGAAATGCTTTCGTTCGAGAAGGACAATTTCAGCTCATGCCAGATGAACGTGCTGGTGCTGCCCCAGGCGGCATTTTGACGACAAAGCAAGGCCATGTTGTCTTGGGCGCTAACGATCAGCCTATTCGAATTCGAAATGGGTTTGAGCTGCGTGTTGACTCTCTGGGAAGAGTATTTGAATACAACAGTGCTGTAGGCGACCCTATTCAAGTAGGGGTGTTGAAAATTGTCGAGCCTACGAAGCCTGAACTGCTTATGCAGGCAGATGACAATTTGTATGTTATTCCAGCAGGGACGCCAAGAGAAATGGTAGTAACGACGTTGAACTTGACGAATATTCCACCAGATGGTATGTTGCCATTGACGGTGCGACAAGGTATGTTGGAGAAATCTAACGTCTCATTAACGGATGAGATGGCGGATCTTATTCAAGCCCAACGCGCCTATCAGATGGCAGCTCGGGCGCTCACTTCTGGTGATACCATGTGGGGATTAGCGAACAGCCTGAGGGGCTAAAGCGAAGCAGGTGAATAGTTAATGGAGAACGGGAAAGAGCGAATAATGACGAATTCACAACCGTTGAGCCGCTCTAATCGTTATAAAGAAGAAGGCGGTTTGGAACGAAGTAAGTCTCCTTCCTCTGCCAATACAGAATCAGCCAATAAGAAGGGGCAGCATTCTCAGTCTAACGATGTCGGCAAGAAATCCTCGACGTTAAAATGGGTGTTTCGACTTGTTGTTGTACCGATGCTTTGTCTGCTTATGGCATATATCGGTTTGGCTCTTGGCTATGTTGTGATCGGTAATGGGCAATTATCCGAGGCGTTATCTTTAAAGCCTCTCATACATGTATATAATCTTGTGTTTGGTTAGTGCTCTATGAATGACAAATACACACCTTGTGACGATTTCGGGCGTTCATCCCGTGTGTTACAGGGTGTTTTTTGTGCGGTTTTATTTTTGAGTAGGGGCATGTATAATAGGTTGAAGGAAAGAAGAAAATGGGGGTTACTGGAGGTTTTGGGGTGAATGTACCGAATTTTCTGACAGCGATTCGATTTGTGCTCATCCCCGTCTACTTAATGCTCTTCTTTGTTGGAGAACGGTATATTGCTTTTGTTGTGTGGTTATTTGCAGGATTCACAGATGTGCTGGATGGTTATCTAGCGCGTAAGCGCAATGAAATCACCTTTGTAGGAAAAATGTTGGATCCGCTTGCAGATAAGCTCATGATCTTGGCAGTAATGTTCTCTTTACTGTGGTCTAAGGACATGCCGATTGCGGCAGTGGCTGCCATGCTTGTTCGAGATGGAGGTATGATTCTTGGCTCGTTATGGTTCTATTTGAGGGGTAAGAAGACATTAGCGGCGAATACTATGGGTAAGCTGACAACGGTGCTGCTGTATGCAGCAATTGTCATGATTTATTTCCAATGGCAGTATGCAGTAACAGTATTGTGGATCGTAATCGGATTTTCTTACTTAACATCGCTCTTATATGTAATACAAATTATAAGGGTAAACAGTCATACGAAGGATGCCGTTCATTAAATGGTTTGCTGCAATCGTTGTTACATAATGAAATGAAATGCAGTTGCATGTGTCAATGTGCAGGTGAAAAGAGCTTCTTATGAACGGCCGAACCGCTTAAAGAAGCTCCTTATCTCAACCTTCACGCCTGCAGTCGATGAAGGATGTTCTTAGTGTTTGCCTATTCAAGCTTTTTTATTCAGGAAGGAGCCAATAATGATGCAACTTAACATTCAACAAATTCAAGAAATCATTCCACACCGCTATCCTTTTTTGCTTGTAGATCGAATTATCGAGATTGAGGAATGCCAACGTGCGGTAGGAATTAAAAATGTCACGATAAACGAGCCGTTCTTTGCTGGACATTTTCCTGGATACCCTGTAATGCCGGGGGTACTTATCATTGAGGCACTTGCACAGGTAGGTGCCGCAGCGATGCTAATTAAAGAAGAAAATCGTGGACGCATCGCATTTTTCGGCGGTATCGACAATTGTCGTTTCCGTGGGCAAGTAGTTCCTGGTGATACGCTTCAACTTGAAGTTGAAATCACACGCATAAAGGGAACTGTTGGTAAAGGAAGAGGGGTTGCAAAAGTTGGAGACAAAGTCGTAGCAGAAGCTGATATTACGTTTGCTCTTGCTAAGTCAGAATCTTAATTCAGCGTTGCGCCAATTCCAGTTCAGTATAAAATGAACAGTTCGTATTATGTGTAAAGCATACATGAGAAACGAAGCTGAATAGAAAAGCTGCTAGAGAGCAGCGAGCACGGCAGCTGGGTGGAACGTTTCAAGGAGGGAAATACGTGCTTAATAAATTAGAAGAGTGGAACCGTGGTGCGAAGAAGTGGTTATGGCTTCTTGTCATTATCGGTGTGATTGCTTCATTAGCGGTTACGGTACAACGTGTGCAGACTGAGCAATCATCCAAGCAGGTTGAAGTTGTTATGGATTACCGCGACCTGATTGATGTCTCATTGTACCAAGTAAATCCAAAAGCGTATCTAAATGAACGACTGGATTTGCTAAAAGAAGCTGGTGTTCAATCGATGGCCGTGTTCGAGAGCTCCTTACGTGAGCTTGAGAGTGCCAAACGTATTTATTTGTATAACTCAAGTCAGGTAGCTATGCTTCAAGGCAAGCTGCCATCTATGACTGAAAACTATACTTATGTGTTATTTAACAGCGAAGAAGAGGCGAAGCAACTGGCTCCGATGATTCGCAGCACCTTTACTCAGCTTGAGGTGGCGGTCCGCGATTGGAAGCTGGAGGACAAAGTGGGTCTTGTTCTTGAAACGCCAATGGAATTTGCAACGTTGCAAGCATTGCCGCATGATCCGATAGCGTTGGAATTACTGGCAAGTAAAGGATTTACAATTGTGCCTCGCTTATCTGACTCTATTCCATACGATGCGGAGCAAGTGGATAAGCAGTTGGAACAATTTGCGCAGCTAGGTGTGAAGCGAATTTTATTCGATGGTGAATCGGTAAAAGGATTCACGGATGATGTAGAGAAGAAAAGTTTGGCGAACTTTGCTGAACTTTTGAAGAAGCATCAGATTGGTATTGCTACGATCGAAGGTTTGAAAGCTCCACAGAAAGGTTTTAATCGTCTGGCTTTCTTGATTGACTATAATGTAGTTCGAATTCACTCCATTGGAGAATCAGAATCTTTCAATGAGCCAGAAGTGCTAGGGGATCGTATGGCACTTGCTGTTAAGGATCGCAACATTCGTATGTTCTATTTGAACGCGATGGTGAAGCGTGACGCAAAGAAGAACATCGTTATTGATTCTACAGACAATTTGATTCGTTCGATGCAAGAACCGGGTAAAGGTTTGGCTATGATTGCAGAAGACGGATTCTCATTTGGACAAGCAGTTCCGTTTGAAGTTGTGGATGCTAGTTGGCAGCGGTATGCAAAAGCACTTGTTGTTGTAGGTGCTGTAGCGCTAATTGCGCTCCTCCTTTCATATTTTGTTCCATTTGTTATGCTGCCTGCATTCGTGTTAGGCTTAGTAGGAGCCGCTGGCTTGTTTGTATTGAAGAAGTCAGGATTGCTGGAACAGGCCTTGGCGCTTGGTGCAGCAATTAGTGCACCGACTATCGCAATGATATTGGCGATACGACGTATCGAGATGTCGCCACGAGTCACTTCAATTGGTCGTCGACTTGGCTTGGCGATTGCTTTGTTCGTACGAACTTCGCTTATATCGTTAATTGCAGTTCCTTTCGTCATTGCATTGCTGAACAATATTACTTACAGTCTCGTGCTCAACCAGTTCCGCGGCGTAAGTTTATTGCATCTTGCACCAATAGCATTGACAGCTTTGTATGTATTCCTCTATCGTGGCGAGTCCGTATTCAAGGAGGCGAAGCGTTGGCTTGCTATGCCAATTACCGTCCTTTGGGTATTGTCATTAGGCGTAATTGGTATTATCGGGATGTACTACTTGTCTCGTACAGGTAACGCAGGTTCAGTAAGCTCTCTCGAGATGGCATTCCGTACTTTCCTTGAAAGTACATTTGGTGTCCGTCCACGTAACAAAGAATTTTTATTGGCACACCCGATGTTGTTAGCTGGTGCGTTTATCGCACTTCGTTATCGTTGGGGTTCGTTCTTATTTATTATCGCGGTAATTGGGCAATTGTCCATGGTAGATACTTTCGCCCACATTCATACTCCGGTTATGATTTCGTTGGCGCGTACGCTGCTTGGCATGGGGCTGGGCTTAATTATCGGCGTCATTGCAATTGTAATTTGGACTGTGGTAGAAAGGTGTTGGGAGGCATGGCGTCCGAAGTTCGAACAGTAGTCATATCTGGCTACTACGGCTTCAATAACAGTGGAGATGAAGCAGTTCTTAACTCGATCCTGAATGCGTTGGAGCGTGCAGGTCGGGAGGCTGGAATTCGCATTGAACCTGTTGTGTTATCTGGAGATCCTGCTGCTACGACAGCATTGTATGGCGTTCGTGCTGTACATCGTATGAAGATTGGTGAAGTTAGACGAGCGTTAAAGAACAGTCACGCCCTCATTAGTGGGGGCGGAAGCTTGCTCCAAGATGCAACTAGTGCGAAGACGATTCCTTATTACCTTGGAGTTATTAAACTTGCACAGTGGCTAGGCAAGCCGACATTTATATATGCACAAGGAATCGGACCCGTTCAGCGCAAGCTGTTCTATCCGTTCATCAAAAATGTATTTTCACGTTCTGCGTATGTTTCTGTACGTGATGTAGAGTCTGCTGCTTTGCTGGAGAAAATGGGTCTCAATAAGAGCTCTATTGAAGTTGTGCCTGATCCTGTTATGGGAATGCGACTTCCATCTGGCACACCACAATCATCTGGATTGGATGAAGAAGGAAGACCGATTGTCGGTGTGTCCGTTCGTTTTTGGAATGAGGATCGTTCGGATATGGATCGCATTGCGGAAATGCTGCAGCAGTGGATGGAGCAACAGCAATTGCATATTCGTTTTCTTCCGTTCCATGGTCAATCGGATGAGGCGGCATCCCGTTATGTCATGGATCGTCTTAGCAATGTAGACAAGCATGGCTCGGCTGTCAGCATCAGTCCGATATATCCACATCCTTTGGACATGCTAAAGGAAGTAAGTCGTTGCCGTGTACTTGTTGGTATGAGGCTGCACTCGCTCATTTATGCAGCATCTCAGCACGTACCTGTATTGGGAATATCCTACGACCCTAAGATCGACCAATTTCTTAATCGCTTAGGTGAGCAAGCGATCGGAACGACGAAGCAGCTTCATCCTCAGCATGCGGCAGAACAAGCGTCTTCTATATTAAGCAATACAGAAAGATGGCGTGAGCAGCATCAAGAGGTTATTCAGCAACTTATACAAGAAGCAGAGCTGCCAGCGAAACAAGTGGTGCAGTTACTGCGTCAAACGAACTAGGTGATATGATGAACCCGACAAGGGATTATGCAACAGTCTCCATATATGGAGTGCCATTTTCTAAAATGACGATGCAGGAAACGGTTGACTGGATGGCTTCTGCTATTGCAGAGCGGAGACCTACTCATGTCATTACTGCGAATCCGATTATTCTGATGAATGCAATTGAAAATGAGCGTCATATGCGGATTATGGAGCAAGCGGACATTATTGTAGCTGACGGAACAGGTATCGTATGGGCAGCTGATTACATCGGAGATCCTTTGCGGGAGCGAGTTACAGGATTTGACTTGCTTTATGAACTGATGAAGCAGGGTAATGAAAAGGGTTGGAAAGTATATATGCTTGGAGCAGCTCCAGAAGTGGTCGAGGCCGCTGCCAGTCGATTGCAGCAGCTGTATCCAGGTATACAGATCGTTGGATGCCGTGATGGATTCTTTACTGAAAAGGAAGATGAAGCCGTCATTAACGAGATCATACAGGCTCAACCTGATTTGCTATTTGTCGCTAGGGGAGCTGAAACTCAGGAACCGTGGATTGCCCGCTATCGTGAACAGTTAAATGTTCCGATTATGATGGGTGTTGGCGGAAGCTTCGATGTTATCTCTGGAAAGTTGAAACGAGCTCCGAAATGGATGCGTTCTTTACGTCTAGAATGGTTCTATCGCTTAATTAAAGAACCTTGGCGCTATAAGCGAATGCTTGCGCTTCCTAGATTTGTGTGGAAAGTGGTGCGTGACAAAGGAAAGGTGAAGAAAAAGTAATGAATTCGCCTATAATCTCAAGATTTCGCCTATTTTCCTGCTGATTTGGGCGCTGGTGTTTCCATTTCGAACGGAGTATAATTCAATCCGGAGTCAAATGGAGGTTGATAATAACCGATGGTAACCGTATATGTACTTGGTGGGCTGCTGGCATTGCTTTTAGCCACTGGCTTAACACCGTTAGTTAAAGCTTTTGCTATTAAGATCGGAGCAGTTGATGTACCTAATGCTCGAAAAGTACACACTCGGATTATGCCTCGCATGGGTGGACTCGGCATTTTCGGTGCATTTGTAATAACACTGTTAGGCTTAATGGTTGTTGCACCTGACCTATTGTTATCTACCGAGCGAGACAGCAACCTCGTATGGGGTCTTCTAGCTGGTGGCTCGATTATCGTATTGATTGGAGCATTGGATGACCTTTATGAGTTGTCTGCTAAAGTTAAGCTCCTTGGACAAATTATTGCAGCATGTGTAGTTGTATTTGGATTCGACCTTACGGTCAACTTCGTAAATGTACCTTTTGGCAATCAATATTTGTCTATCGATGATTGGATTGCAATTCCACTCACTATCTTCTGGATTGTTGGTGTGACAAATGCAATCAACTTGATTGACGGATTGGACGGGCTTGCCGCTGGCGTATCTGGTATTTCAATTGCTACGCTGCTTGTGATGGCTGTATTTATGGGTAATCCAGTAGTCATTCTATTATGTGCGTTGCTGCTAGGCAGTATTATTGGATTTTTGTTCTTTAACTTTCATCCGGCCCGCATCTTTATGGGGGACTCGGGTTCATTATTTTTAGGCTTTAGTCTCGCGGTCTTATCTATGTTAGGATTTAAGCAAGTTGCAATCGTATCTTTCGTTACACCGCTTCTTATTATTGGAGTGCCATTATCTGATACGTTCTTTGCCATCGTTCGTCGTTGGTTGCAGAAGAAGCCAATTTTTGCACCTGACAAAGGCCACTTGCATCATTGTTTACGTGAATTAGGCTTTAGTCATCGCAAGACGGTACTCATTATTTACGGTATCGCAACGTTCTTCGGTATACTTGCTATTGTTCAGTCCGTTGCTGCTTCGCATCATGCGAACTGGGTTACTTTTGTAGTCATCTGCATTCTGTTGGTTGCGTTGCAGTTGGGAGCTGAAGTCATCGGTATTGTAAGTAAGAAACGAAGACCGATGTTGGATATGCTTCATCGTATTCGAGTTAAAGTTGAGTCGCGTTCAGATTAAGATTGATAACCATTAAGACGTACAGCCTCCTTTCCTAGTGAACAGCTAGTGAGAGGAGGTTTTTTTTTGTGTTTTCTATGTAGTTCTTAGGTGCTATTTATTACTGTATTTTGTCGCTTTTTGTAATCGGCTTACATCCGAATCTAAACAATTCGACGTTTCTAACCGATAACATGAGTACACAAATTATTAGGTAAGGAGCGAAGATAATGATAGCACTAAGAAAGACACCCGCTTTGAAGAAATGCTTAGCGATTATGCTGACATTAGCCCTTCTCATCACGATGGTGCCACTGCCATTTGGTTCGGTAGCTCAAGCTGCGGGCGGGGGATTTTTCGTATTCCCAAATGAGCAGTATGACGCAAAAAGCGCTAGAGTTACTAGTGACGAACGTATCACCTTGGACGGCTCAATTAACGGTGTGAGCGCAAAGGGAATCTCATATAGCGTGCAACAAATTACGATAACGCCAGGCGGGCAAGAGCATGTGGTCACTTCCCGTGATGAGCAAACGGCGAATATTATTGTGAACGGTACAAACTTGAAAGTGTTTAATCTTCAATTGTTTTCAGGTTTGAACCGTATTACGTTCAAAGGTTTGCAAGGTTCTACGGAAGTGTACGATTCCATTTATGTTGAGTATCGTAATGGACCAACACTTTCCGATCTGCAAGTATCCTTGAACGGCGCCCGTCAAGAATTGAAAGAATTAGAGACAACGATCGTCAATTCAAAGTCTCCAAACAATAGCAACACAGCTTCGGTTAGTATTACAGGTAAAGCCAAGAATGCAGAGAAAGTTCAAGTTGTCGTAAATAACAACAGTTGGACGTTTAACGTCTCGAAAAATAACAATTGGGAGTTCTTTGCCTCTCCTATTTTGCTAACAAAGGGTAAAAATATAGTTAAAATTCGTGCTTTGAACGGTACGCAAGTTGTAGAAACCGTACGTGAAGTGGCGCTGTATAACAATACAGTTACTTTCTACGACGTTCATTTTTTGAATGGTTCGGATAAGATCGATCTTTCATCCAATCCAACGCTAAACCTAGGAAGCGAAGTCATTCATGGTAAAGCAATTATTCCGATTCAAAAAGGAACAACGAATCCTGTTGTGAGTTTAGAATACACGTTAACAGGAATGACTGCTCCGGCACCTATCACAATTAGAAATCAACAAATTATAGATGACTATGTTCACGTAGAATTTGATATTGATCTAACAGGTCAATTAGGTACCAAGCTGAATCAATTGCTTCGTTTGGAGTTGGCTGGGACGAATCTGGTCTCTGGTACCAAAGATCGAACAGCTATGAGCTTTACATTGACGGATGCGAGTATGCCTATTATTCATGAAATTCGTTACTTAGGGAATTATCGTGACGGTATGTCAGATAGCGATGTATTGAATCTTTCAGGCAGCAAGTTGGATAAAGCTGAACTGTCCTCTATGCCAACGGCTATTGAATTCTTAGTAGCAAACTATGGTTCTCAAGATATTGCTATTAAAGGTATTAAAGATTCTGCAAATAATCCTTTGCAAAAAGTAGACCTAGCTGGGAAAATTGTGGGCGGTACTGTAGTTGAAAACATTAACGGTGTACCGACTACGCTTACACGCGTTATTTACAAGCTGAACTCATTGCCGATCAGCGGTAAGCAGACAATTGAGTTCGATCTTGGAGGTACATCTTACTTTGCAACGGTAACATTGCTATATGGTCCGTTTATGAAGTTCGATACGGTTTACGATGGAAGATCGATCCCATTTGATACTACAACAGGAAATTTGCAAGATATCATTACACTGGATACATTCTTTAAAAACTTTGAAGGCTCATTGTTGAATGTCTCTGATCCGAATTCTATCCGCTATAAGGATGTTTCAGCTACAGAGAAGCGTAATGTGTTCCTTTACTTGAATAATACAGAGCTTATATTGGAGCAAAACGGTACAGATAAGACGCAATTTAGACTTGATGCAGCCAGCGTTGATGCTGCGACTAAAGCGCTGTTCATCGGTGAAAACAAAATCAAGTTCGTTTATCGGACGAAGGAAGCTATCTATGAAAAGGTAACAACAGTTACAATCATTCCGCTTAACATTCCGGTTATTCCAGTTCCTAAGACGGATGGAGTGTTTCCGTATAGCGTGAATCAAGATGTGTTGATTCCTAAGCCTGAGAAAGCTAAGTTCGAGAAAAAAGGCGATATCTTCTATACACGTGAGAGTAAGATGAATGTATACGGTACATTTGATTTTTACGATTTAGGTAAAACAGGCGCACAAATTTCATCGGAGATTGATAAGCTTAGAAACTCGAATGACAATTCTGATAAATACAAGATTGTTATTAGCTCTCCAAATTTGAAAGATAAATTGACATGGACATTAAGTAATGAATTCCAGGTTATTGAAAATGGAATTAAGATAATGGATGTACCTAGCAAGGCTAATGCTCCTGCAACTAATGTTGAAGTGCAGTACATTGTAGAGACCGAGAGCTTTGCTTTCAAAATCAAGGGCATGAATATTCCGATCGACGGAAGCCCTGTCGTATTGAATATTACTGCTTACAACAACGGTGAAGGTGGTCCGAGAGCGACATATCGGATTGAAGTTGTTCCAATTAACGTACCGTACATGATTGTACAGCCTGTAGACCAAGTTCGTACAATTAACCAAAACTTCTTGGAAGTCGTTATTCACTCTCCAGGAGCTGATAAAGTAGTTATTAATAAAGTAGAAGCAAAGCGACAAAAGTTCGATCGCTTCTATGACGGAAGAATTGTTTATGAAGATGCGTTCCGTACGGTTGTTACAGGTTTGAAGCCAAATCGTGAGAATAAGATTGAATTTACCATTACTCGTGGTGACGATATTGAAAAGGCTCATATTATGGTCAAGTACGTACCAACAAGTATTCCGGGTGCACAGTACATGGAAACGATGAAGTCTTCTCATAAAGCGTTTGATAACAGTCTACGACTTACTTTTGCAAAAGGAACATCACTCATACGTCGCGATGCAACTAAGTCTGAGGAGTTTAAGCATCAAGTATACTCTGGTAACCAAATGCTATTTTCTATTGCTAACCCGGAAAATGGCCGTGTAAATCAGTATGACTTTGAAGCGGACCAACTTCCAGCGAACTTTGACTTAGAGATGAATCAAGCGGGTAACGTATTCCGTGGCAGTTTCCCAGAAAGCTTTATCAAAGCAAGCCCCGTTTATTGGATCGATCCAGGACTAGCGGATGATCTGATGACGAAGAAACAATTTGATCCTATTGAGCACGGTAGTGATCCGTATCAATTCCCGAACTCTCCTGTCAGTATGTTCTATAACCGTACGATGGACCGGGAGTTAGTGCCTTCTAAGGAAGGAAAGCTGACGTTGTCTTATGACAAGAACATGGCGCAAGACGGAGGTAAGCTTGTTACTGTATTCCGTTTCGACCCAGAATTGAAACAGTGGGAAAATATCGGCGGTGTTGTTGATGATAAGAAACGTACGATTACAGTCCCGTTCCGTAAGTTTGGATACTATGTTGTAGCTAAGTTGGGTTCATCTTATAACGATGTTGTACAACATCCATATGCACGTAATTATATTGAAGCTGTTCTTGGAAAAGGGGTAATGAACCCTGAACAACCGTTGACCTCATTCGGAACAGATATGTATGTAACTCGAGCAGAGTTTACTCGTATGATCGTAAGAGCTCTTGATTTGCCTCTTAATTATGAGGGGCCGCGTCACTTTGATGATGCAGATTGGCCTTCTGACCAGGACTTGAGTCAAGTAAATACTGCGGGATTATGGGATTTTCGATATATTGAGACGGCAGCTCGTGAAGGGATCGTGCGTGGTATTTCACCAAACGTATTCGGCGTAGACTCCAATTTGACTCGTCAAGATGCTGGTGTAATGCTCGCAAAAGCGATGAACTTGAAGATGGAAACAGATCGTTCTAAGATTCGCAAAGACTTGCTGAAGTTCTTTAAGGATGCTGACAAGATCGATTACTATGCTCAACCAGCAGTGCTAGCTATTGCGAAGAAGGGCCTTATTGAAGGTATGCCAGTAGATCCATCTGATCCAGAGAAGGGCTTTATGTTCAATCCCGAAGCGAACATGTTGCGTGGTGATGCTGCAGTTGTAATCGCGCGTGTCATGATTGATTTGAAGAAACTGCCTAAGATGTCTTAAAAGTTTAGTGATTTCTTTTTGCTTTTATAGATTGATTAGGAGTGACTTAATGGAGAGTCGAAGTGTTAGTTGCTTCGGCTCTCTAGTAATTATAAAAGGATTTTTATTATTGTATTAGGATGATTAAATATTCATAAGTTTAATAATTACTATGGTTTATTATGTAATTACATTGACTTGTATAGTGTTGGGATTAGTTTGAAGAGGCTGTCATGTAGAGCCAAAAGTCTGATAGTTACAGAGGTTTTCGAAAAATTAAAAGTTTTTTTGCTCTAGCCGCAACTTTTTTGCAACTAGCGCGTTTAATTACATGAAGTCGAAAAACAAGCGGAAATAATTTATTAGTCTTCCCTGTTTTTCACAAAAATATGCTTTACGCTAGGCTTTGGTACATGTATAATGTCTAGAGTGGAAGAATTATCTCTATTTAATCCCAATTCGATTACGAGTTTCTGTGACACATCTCGTGTGTTACAGACTTCATTTTTATAAACCATTTCGCTCTACTTATAGGAAGGGGGTGAATCGGCGATGAGGGAAATGAGAAATCTTTCAGAGCAACACTCTCAACAACCGAAGCAATTTAGAGGAGGAGAAAAAAAGGTTATGAAGAAAAGATTGGCTATGCTGCTTTCCGTTGCTATGGCGTTCTCTATGTTCGCAAACGTAGCATTCGGTGCTGAAGCACAACTCACAACTAAAGAAAAATTCGAAGCGTTGGTTAAAGATGGTATCTTTGCTGGCGTTAAAGACAAAGATGGTAACATCGATCCAAAACTTAACGAGCACACTGACCGTGCACAGTTCGCTAAGATCTTGGCTCTTACTGCTGGTTTGTCCAAAGAAGAAGGCAACTCCTTCAAAGACAAAGGCTACAGCACTAGCTGGGCTAAAGGCTACATCGAAGCTGTTACTAAAGCTGGCTTCATGTCCGGCGTAGGTCAAGATAAGTTCGACCTTAAAGGTAAAGTAACAGGCGAGCAAATGGCTAAAGCTTTCACATTGGCTCTTGGCTTGAAAAAAGTTGAAGATGCTCCAGCAGTAGAAGGCGTGTCCAAATGGGCATACGGCTACGTTGCAGCAATCAAAGCAGCTGGCTTTGACTTCTCCGTAAACGGTAAATGGAACGTTGCAGTTCAACGTTCTGTATTGGTAGAAGCTGCTTACGATGTTAAGCAAAAAACTTCTGTTAAAGTTGATTCCGTTAAAGTAATCGACGAGAAAACAATCGAAGTTAAGTTCACTGACGGTGAAACTGTAAAACATACTCTTGACACTGCTCTTGTAGAAGGTAAAGAGACTACTGTAGAAGTTACACATAAAGGTGCTAAACACCAAGTTAAAGTTACATTGCAAGCTCTTGCAATCGAAGCTAAAACTGTAGGTGCTAAAACTTTCGAAGTTAAGCTAAACCGTACAGTTGATACAGCTAAAGCTAAATTCGAAGTTAAGCGTGGTTCCACGGCTATCGACGTGAAAACTGCTACTTACTCCGAAGATAAATTGACTTACCGTGTTGAAGCTTCCAACAAGCTTTCCGAAGGTGAGTACACAATCAACTTGGTAGTAGGCGACAAAACTGTCTCTGCTAAAGCTAAAGTTGAAGCAGAAAAAGTTGTTGACATCGAAATCGTTGGCGACAAAGCTGCTACAAACAACGATTACACAGAGCTTAAAATTGGATACAAAGTATTGAACCAATATGGTGAAGATGCTTCCAAAATTGCTAACTTGAACTGGACTATTTCCAAAGGTTCTTTGAAGCAAGCTAAAGATGGTCTTTTGACTGTTGCTGCTCCTACTGACAACAAGTTCATGTACAATGAGCCAATCGTTATCATGGTCTATGATAATAACGCTGGTATCGTTGAAAACAAAACAGTTAACGTTGGATTCCCAGCTCGTGCATCTGAAGTAGAATTCAAAGAAATCTACAACATCGATGGTGCAACTGAGATTACTTCCACTACTGATTTCGAGAAAAATGAGTTCTACCTTTTGATCGACGTTAAAGATCAATACGGTAACCGCATTGAGAAGAAAGATGTAGCAGACAACTTGTTGGTTGTATCTTCCAACCCTATGTTGTTGGATGTTCATAACAAAGCAGTAATCGACACAGGTAAGAATGGCGATAGCTTCGCTATCAAATTCAAAAACCCTGGTAGCAGCATGTTCCGTACTACAGGCGATGTAGAAATTAAAGTGACTGCATTCGGTAGCGGCAAACAGTTCTCCCACAAGGTGTCTGTTGGTCAAGGTACTGAATTGAAATCCTTTAAACTACTTCAACCTGAAGCTGAAGTAGCTGCTGGCGATGGAACTGCGAAGATTCCATTTGAAGCATACGATGCAAAAGGTAACAAAGTTACTAAATTTGCTGACTTGAACAAATATGTTAAAACTGATAAAACTCTTCAACTAAGCTCCAACTTGGAACTTAAAGAAGATAAGAAGACTCGTGAAGGTTACTTCGAGTTCGCAGTTCCTACAGCAGAAGGACGCGTAGCACTTTACGCAACTCAAGTAAACAACACTGCTGGTACTTCTTCCATCACAATTGATGTTAAGAAAGCAGCTCATGCTGATGCAGTTAAAGGATTCGATAAAGAGTTCAACACTGCTTACGGTACAAATGCTACATTCACAATCAAGCCAGGTAGCATCGATGTAATCGATCAGTATTCCCGTGAAATCAAAGCTGACAAACTTGCAGACGATGTTTACATCGCTATCGAGAACTACGCAGCTCTTGACAAAGGAAATCAACTTGATAAAGGTACTGTAACTGGTACTACTTATGAAGTAGATGGAAAATTGTTCTTCAACGGTAAATCTAACGCTGAAATCAAGTTCACTACTGTAAACAAAGGTGACGCTCGTTTCGAGTTGGCTCTTTACAAAAAGGATGACAAAGGCGTATTCACAATCATCCCTGATTCTCAAACAACTGCTGCTGTAAGTGTAGTTGACAAAGGAAACATCAGCTCTTACGAAGTTAAAGCTGTGGGCAGCTTGTTTGCTGGCGACACTAACATCTTCGGTGTAACGGGTGCTACTTACTCCAAGGATCTTGAAGTAATTGGTAAACGTGCAAACGGTACTAAGGTAGTATTGAGCCCATCTGACTACGTTGTTGTTGCTGATTCTAACTACATCACTGTAGAGAACGGTAAAACACTTAAAGCTAACAAAGTTAACTTGAAAGATAACGAGTCTGTAGATGTGAAATTGCAAGTTCTTGTTAAAGGTAACGAAGTAAACTCCGTGCCACTTGAGCAAACAATTACAGTATCTAACAAAGCTCAAACTGTTAAGAAGATCGAAACAGATAAAGATGCAGTTAAAGGTAACGTGAAAAAAGTTGACGGTCAATTGATCGAAGTTAAAGCAGGCTTCACGTTCAACGAAATCCTTTCTGTTCTTAAAGCTGAAGATCAATATGGCTTGAAAGGTCATCTGAACACTGTTCCAGCTACTGCAATTGTTATCAACAAAGTTGAAGCAGCTGACAAGACAGTTAAGTTCAATGGCGAAGGCACTTCGAACGTAACACTTGCTACAGGTTCCCTTGCAAAAGGCGACTACATCTATGCAACTGTTGCAGTTCATGGTGAGCGTATTGACTTGGTAATCTCCGTAGTTGAGTAATAATATCTAAATTAAAGGTGGTTAACAGGGTCTCCTGTTAGCCACTTTTTTTGTTTATCACAATAAAATCATAAAGTATTAATTATTTTTAACTATCCAGCTGATACAATTAAAGGTAAAGTATTAGTATATGCAATGATATGATTGAATTAAGGAGTTGAAAATAGTTGACTAATAAAAAACGAATTATTGCTACAACGTTATCACTTACACTACTAGTCTCTACATATGGATCTATTATAAATAGCAATGAAGCAGCCGCGGCCCCAGCAAAGAGCCAAACGGTTAGTAATAATGCTTTGTTTAAGGCATCCGACCTTAAACCAGTTAAACTGACATCTAGCAGTTATCTGAAAGTCAATGATGTACAGTTCTACCATGTGGAAGGTGAAAAGAACGTGTACTTCACCGTAACGGTCCACAATGAAGGTAATCGCTCTTTGAGCTTAATGGATTATTGGTTCTCTGTTCGTTCTACTATGGGTAATAAGTATCCTATTCAACTTATGGGTCTTACTGAGAAGAAAGATAATATCGTTCCAGCGAAATCAAAGAAGACTTTTAAAATACATGCCAAAGTGGACAGCAAGCTCAATCTTAGTGATTTGAAGTTATCCGTTATTAAATGGGATTTCTCAATGTCCAATGGTGGCTTTGAAAGAGTTATTGGATCTGTTAATATCCCGAAAAATTATTCCTACATAACTCCAGTGGGAAAATCACGTGAAATTAAGCAAGGTCCAAACACACTTGTCATTTCGTCGTCCAACCTAGATTTAACGAATGTGGGTAATCATGTTCAAGCATCATTAACAGTGAATATCAAAAATACGTCGAATAGTGCAGTGAATCTTGAGTCACTAAAATTCTATTTGCGTACAAATACCAATAGATACTATACTTTAGATTCTGTTCAGGCTAAGAAATCTCTGCTACCAGGGGAGTCTGCTCAAGTTAAATTCTATTCGAAGTTACCTACTGACTTGAAAAAAGCAACGTACCAACTATTTATTGCTGAGGAATCAGGAGCAGCGCCAACGGGAACAGGAGATGGAGCAGGGACGGGGGCGTCAAAAGCAAATCTCCCTGTCGCATATAGTCATTTAAAAGCAAATGATACTAGAGGTGCTGTTACGCTTAAAGGACAGTCGTACAAGCTATTAATTGACAATCAGTATGTGGATACAAAGATAACAAATATGATGGTTGATACGAACTCTGAGTATCATAACGTTACTATTTCATATGCAATGAAAAATATCGGTAAATCAGCGATTAAGAAACCTAAATTGCAATTCGAATTATTAACGAATGTAGATACATCGTATCCGGTACAAGTTGGAGAGCCTGAGGGGAACTTGCTTCCTGGAGTAAGTGAAGAAGCAACCATTACAGCTTCTATTCCAGCCAGTGTGTCTTTGACGAATATGAAGTTGGCGGTAAAACGTGTGGCTGATGAAGATAAGAGTAATGACTATTTGTTAGCTCAATACATGGTTCCAGATACAACGACGATTACAACGGATTCCAAAGCAACTTATGTTAATAAGCAAGGTACGTATGAAGTGACCGTAGGAGACTTTGAGCGCTTACCTTGGGATTCGAAAGATATTATTAATACATCAATTAAGATTAAGAACACGGGTAAAGATACGCAACCATTGCCGAAGTTTGCAATGAATGCATGGTTGAGTGGCGTGAAAGTAGATAGTAAAGAAATTCAAATGTTGCAAGTAGACGGCGCTATCGGACTCAAACCAGGAGAGTCGGCACAATTTATTGCGACATCAAAAGTATCGGCATCATCGAAATTTGATAATGCTAAAATTACATTAAGCGAAATGCTTAATGACAAGCCTGTAAGCACAATGGGTAACTTTATGATTAAAGCTGTGGATGCTGAGCTTCCGTCGTATGACCCTGCCTCAACGGCTTACTACACATTGAAACAACCGGGTGTAGAAGCACAAATGAACGTGCTGGAAACGAGTTTGTATGAAGGAACCAACACGAACACGATCCGTACTTTGGTCTCTTACCGTAATACAGGTGGGCGCTTTGCGAAAATGCCTCAAGTAGTGGCATACTACTATGATGCAGCCAATGGTGTACAGATTCCAGCGAAAATAACGCTCACTGACAAAGAGGTTACTCCTGACGGTGTGAATTTGGTTGGTGTAACGGCTGATATACCTAAAAAATATAAAGCTAGCGATTTGAAAATTCTTGTTGGTCAAGGAATTACTGAAGGCAAATATGCATCCGGTACTCAAACAGCTGACAGTTATGTTAATGGAGCATTGTTAATTTTAGGAGACAATCAGACGAAAGTAGAAGATTATATCCTAGATCCTATCGAATTGCGTCCGTATACGTTTAAATTCAATAAAGTTAATGCAACTGAAGATACTAATGGTCAGTCTACATTTAACTTTGAATATAATTTGACGGAACATAATCCATTTGAAGAGGTATTGGAGAAGAGAAAGATTCTATTTGAACTTGAGTATAACGGTAATAAATTTACAAAGTCATTTGAATTAGGTGAGGGCAACCTGGCAGTTGGAGAGAAGGTACCACAATCCTTTACGATTGATAATCCAGCGATGAAGGGTATTGGGCAATCTGGATTCAACTTGCGTCTTTACGAAGAAGTAAATGGTGCTAAGAAGCTCTTGTTAGAACATCGCGCTTATAATGTTAAATAAAAACTATACTTTATGAGGTACAACGATGTCCAATAAGACAAGATTGAAAAAAAGCTTAATATTTACCGTATGTCTAGGTGCGAGTATGTTGGTTGTTGGTGGCTTTAATGCACTAAGTGCCCAACCAGGCAATTCTCAAGATCCGCTGGTTACCAAAAGTTATGTCGATAAACAGATTCAGGAGTTAAAGGAGGATTTAGGCAAGGGTAGTAATGGCTCCGGCACAACAGGAGGTACTAAACCTTCTGAAGAAACTAACAAACCTGAAGCTGAGGATGAATCTCTAAAAATTGTAACGATTAAGTCTGGTCAGATGTTAGTCGGTAAGGCTGGTGCTGAATTCGTAGTCCGTGCTGGAAAGTCAACGGTTTATAGCTCAGATGCAAGTGGCGTATCTGACTTAACAGATGGTAAAGACTTAACGAATGGAATGACGGTAGCCAATAATCATTTATTGTTATTCCCAAGAGATGGCCGTGGTATTACTGCATCTGAAACACCTAAAAATCAAGTTGTCGTTGCTGTGCGTGGTGGCTATGAAGTTAAGCAAGCTCCTGTCGAGGAGTCGACGGAGCAATCAACAGGAAAATAACTTAAATACAGCGCATAGTACTTGATTCTGATGCTGACAATGACAAAGTTTTAGTACTACATGTAATGAAGAGCGGCAGCGATGCCGCTCTTTCTTATTATAGGAAGAACCAGAAATGATTCCTTCGAGTGTATGCGTAAGTACAGCACATACTATGACCATCTAATCAACTGATGTTTATGGTGAACACCGTACACTAATAAGGAGGGAATTTTGATGGCTAACAAAAAGAAGTTGGTTCCTGCAAGTAAGGATGCACTATATCGAATGAAGTATGAAATTGCAGCTGAGTTAGGGCTTCCTGTATCTTATAACGGCATTCAGAGTGGATTGGGGGACACTGAGTTCAGCTCTGAATTAGGGGCAATCCCAGTTTCGGGATATGGAATTTCTTCGCATGACAACTGGGGCCACTTATCTTCAAGAGATGCTGGTTCTGTTGGTGGGACGATAACAAAACGACTTATTCAACAAGCTGAGAAAACACTTTATGGGCAATTATAATTAATAAGTAATATAAGGAAGATGAAATTTGTCAACATTGATTGACATGTCCCCCTAAATGAAGTAATATGATTTCTCGAAGGCTGGTATAACAACCTTTTCCAAGTGGAAAAGGTACTTTTTTTGTTATAGGCATTCCTAAGAGAATAGCCTACATTATTGGTATGGGGGGTTGAGTCCAATGTCTATTAAAGGACGCCACTTATTCACTTCCGAATCCGTTACTGAAGGTCATCCAGATAAAATCTGTGACCAAATCTCAGATGCGGTATTGGACGCCTTTCTCGCTAATGACCCGAATGCTCGGGTAGCGTGTGAAGTATCCGTCGCGACAGGATTAGTTCTTGTTATCGGAGAAATTAGCACTAAAGCCGATTATGTTGATATCCCATCTATCGTACGCAACACGATTAAAGATATCGGTTATACACGTGCGAAATATGGTTTCGATTACAATACGTGTGCAGTTTTGACTTCCCTTAATGAACAGTCTCCTGACATTGCGCAAGGGGTTAACGAAGGAATCGAAACACGTACAGAAGATGCTAAGGAAGAGCGCGATAATATCGGCGCTGGCGACCAAGGCTTGATGTTCGGTTTTGCAACGAACGAAACGCCGGAGTTAATGCCGCTTCCAATCGCTCTGTCTCACCGTCTTGCACGTCGTTTGTCCGAAGTGCGCAAGAACGGTACGCTTGGCTACCTTCGTCCAGATGGTAAGACGCAAGTAACGATTGAATATCAAGATGGCAAGCCAGTTCGTGTAGATACAATTGTTGTATCGACTCAACATGCTGAGGATGCTACTCTTCAACAAATTCAATCCGACATTTTAGAACATGTTATTAAACCTGTTGTCCCAACTGAATGGTTGGACAGCGAGACTAAATATTTCATTAACCCAACTGGTCGCTTCGTTATTGGTGGACCTCAAGGGGATGCGGGTCTTACTGGCCGCAAAATTATCGTTGATACGTACGGTGGTTATGCTCGTCATGGTGGCGGTGCATTCTCCGGTAAGGATCCTACAAAAGTTGACCGTTCTGCAGCATACGCAGCGCGCTATGTAGCGAAAAATATCGTAGCAGCAGGTCTTGCTGATAAGTGTGAAATCCAATTGGCTTATGCAATTGGTGTAGCACAACCCGTATCCGTAAACGTTGATACGTACGGTACAGGCAAGGTTGAAGAAGAGAAGCTTGTTGAGCTTATCCAGAACAACTTTGACCTGCGTCCAGCTGGCATCATTCGCATGCTCGACTTGCGTCGTCCTATTTACAAGCAAACGGCTGCTTACGGTCACTTTGGCCGTACAGATGTTGAGCTTCCTTGGGAGCAAGTTGATAAGGCTGAAGCATTGCGCGAGCAAGCAGGTCTATAATATTTACACCCGCAATTTTTCATTAATCATAATGATTAAAGAGCTTTGGACATTGTCCAAAGCTCTTTTTTATAGCCTTACTTGTCATAACTCTAAACATTTAGATGTATTTGTCCGAAAATATATGTACGAGTGTCTTTTTTCGGAGGGATAAAATACATGAAACGATACTTATCAGCAATACTAGCCATAATGCTTATACTGCAAGGAAGTTTGGCATATCTAACTACTTCATATGCAGCAGCACAATCGGGCCAAGTTACGATTCTCAACAGTGGTCCTCAAGTAATTAGTTATTCACCCATCTCAGGGAATGAAGCGGTACAAAAGGATGCCGTTTTTTCAATCACATTTTCAGAACCTGTGGTAATGAAGGATAACGGGTTCATTATGGTTTATCAAGCGCAAGATAACAAAGCAGTAGGGAAGATTGAGAAGAAGGATGTCACCATTCATCAATCTGTGGCATCGTTCAGGATCCCTAATTTACAAGCGAATACCTACTACTATATTCAAACAGATTCAGCAACCTTTGAAGGTAGTAGTGGGAGTTTTGCGGGTATTCAAGGTGCCTATCAATGGCGTTTTAAGACAAGCGGAGATGCTAATACTGGTCCAATTACAGTGTCAGCACAATCTCCTGCAAATGGTGGCATTGGTGTACCTGTAAACACATCGTTAGAGCTTACTTTTAATAAGGTCGTATTTGCCAATCAAGGTCATATTGTGATTAAAGATCAAAATGGTGCAACCGTTGAAACGATTGCTATAACAAGTCCGCGTGTCACTCAATTAGGCACTAGCCAGATTAGAGTCGCAGGACCGTTTAATTTTAAAAATTTCACGACGTACCATGTGACGATTACACCTGGTGCTCTTAAAGATGGTAACGGACAAGACTATGCTGGTTTAGTCGATGGGCAATGGAGCTTCCGCACTGTATCGGCTAACAATGTTGCTCCTACCTTAACTGCTACAAATCCTCAACACAAAGCAGGTGGAGTCTCGGTTAACCCGGTGATAACTTTTTCTTTTAATGAAGAAGTTACTAAGGGGTCGGGGAATATACATGTGAAGCGACTTCGTGATAACGATACAAAGACGATAAATGTCCAATCCAATGATGTTACGGTAGCTGGTCGTAATGTAAGTGTACGTGTGAATGATTTACAACCTAATACAGAGTATTATGTATTAATGGGTAAAGGCGTTTTTTATGATGTAGATGGAGTACCTTATGAAGGTATACTTACATCGAATGTATGGAATTTTATAACTGAGGCAGGTAAAGATTCCTCCGCATTATCAGTTATTCAATATATGCCTGCCAATGGAAGTAGCGGCATATCTACCAGGACACAGTTAAGTTTGACATTTAATAGACCGGTCTATCCAGGATCTAGTTCGATTTCTGTTATGAGATTAAGTGATGATAAAACCATTGAGGATATCAGTGTGCATTCTTCCTCTATAACAGGAGGGGGAACTGCTACAATCCAGATACATTTAAAGAATGCATTGGCTGATAATGAAAGCTATTATATATTGATGCCGCAGGGGGCATTCCGGGATGTAAATGATGTACCATCCGCTAGTATTCATACTAGAAACACATGGACGTTTAAGGTATCAGCTGACACAAGTCCACCTGCGATTTCTTATGTGTCTCCAAGTGACCAGTCACGGAATGTTCCGTTGAATACAGAGCTTGTGATGACGATGAGTAAGGATGTTCAGTTGGGTAGCGGAAGTATCACATTAAAACGAAGCGGTAGCTATAGTGTACCTATTGATGTTCGTGTTGATTCTGCTAACAAACGTGTAGTTCGGATTAAACCACGTTCTCTCTTAGCTTCTGGTACCAACTATACTGTAGATGTTGGTAAGGATGCGGTAAAAGACTTGGCCGGGAATTCATATCCAGGCATTTCAAATGCATGGCGCTTTACTACATTGGTTCCAGATACGGTAGCACCAACGTTGGAATCTATCGTAATGTCGAAGTCGAATACGATTGAATTGACTTATAATAAAGATTTGGACAGCAGCAGCACACCTTACGTAGATAGCTTCAAGGTGATGGTCAATGATGAAGCTCGTCCAATATCGGGAATTTTAATATACGGAAACAAGGTAAACATTCAGCTTCAGAGTGGAGTGGCTATTGGACAAGTTATTAGAGTATCCTACACGCAAGGAATTATTCCGCTAAGAGATCGGAATGGAAATCGTGTAGCTAGTATTTCCAATCGAGATGTTACTAACAAGATAGAAGAATCAATGTCTCGAATTTCGGGCGCAACTGTTACAGGGGCAATTATTCAGATTAACTTTAATGAATCACTAAAAGAAATTGACTCTCGAGCAACATCTCAGTTTAAAGTTATCGTTGATGGAATTGCGTACACCCCAACTTCTATCCAAGGTGGACTTAGCTCAACATTAATATTAACGCTTGGGATTTCTGTCGCGGATGGACAAGTTGTAACGGTAGAATATCAGCCAGGAACCTATCCGCTTAAAGATAAGTACGATGCGAATATTGCAGGATTTGGTCCGCTATATTTACGTAATGCGGTTGATACTAAGGCTCCAATTCTAGTATCTACTCATGTAGATGGTGGAAAAGTTATTCTTACTTATAATGAAGGGCTAAGACCGGATATGCTTCCGATGAAGAGCCATTACTCGGTACTGGTTAATGATAAAGCTCGCTATGTTGATAAAATTGAAGTTCGAAGTAATCAGGTTATTTTGACGTTAAAGTCATCTGTTTCCAATCGTAATGACCTAGTCACTTTATCGTATGTACCTGGTCTGGTAAGGCTTGTGGATTTGGCAGGTAATCAGGCACCAGAGTTTAGCGTTATTAAAGTTGGGAATCAAACAGATACGAGTCAGCCTCAGCTGAACAAAGCTTATGTGAGCGGAGATACCGTGACATTGGAATTCTCTAAGCAGTTGGATAATCTCTCTGTACCGGCACAAACGAGTTTCTCGCTGCGTGTAGATAACAAGACGGAGTCCATCCGTTCGGTTCGAGTTAACAACACGACGGTAACCCTAACGTTGTTTAGTGCAATTAGTAATGCACAATCCATTAAATTAACGTACAGTGCTCCATATGCATACCCACTCACAGACATGAGCGGAAATAAAATTCGTAGTTTCTCTAATTTTGATCTAAGTCTAGGGTCCACTAGTGGTGGGAATGGTGGTTCTCCGTCTGCCGGTCAGCCTGCAAACACAGAAGAAGCTGCTTATACATTGTTCTTATCCAAAGTGTTGTTAGTTAAGACGGAAGCAACAACTAAGAACATAGATATGTCACGTAATAAGCAGCACACAAACAAATATACAGTCAAGCAGGACCACTGGAAGTCCTCTATGGAGTACGCGATCCAAAAAGGATTGAATACGGTTGTAGTTGATGTGCCGACAAGTGAGAAAGCAGCAATGGTAGCAATTCCGCTCAAGCCAATTGAGGAAGTCATGAGTGCGGGTAAAGATCTTAAAATTGGTGTGCGATACGGAGACTGGATGTACACCATTGCACTTCGTGATCTGCCGATGCAAACTATTTCGAATCAGCTGAATACTTCTGCTTCAAGTGCAACGTTGTTGCTTCAAGTTGAGAAGCAAACAGGTCAATCTTCGTTGTATTCAAGCTGGTTGACGAAAGAGTCTGGGCAGGATGTGACAGGGGTACATGATTTCAATGTATCTGCGTTTACGACTGTTCCATCAGTTAAGGCGATTGATGTTCAAGTGAAAACACACATTAACTATCGCTCTAGTACTGCACTTGATAAAAATAAAACGATTGCAGTTATGCTTGATTCTCTAGCCGTGCGTTTAGGCTATGTGCCAACTCAGATTAAGTCTGAGCAAGGTGCTCATGTTCTTCAAAGCCAAGCACCAAGCAATGAGCGTATTGCTGTTGTTAACAGTACGAGATCATTCTCAGATACAGCTGGACATTGGGCTGCAGGGGATATTAATGCACTAGCCGGGAGATTTATAGCGGATGCAGCTTCAGGCAACCAGTTCCAACCAGATCGAAGCGTGACTCGTGCTGAGTTTGCGGTAATGATTGCGCGGGGCTTAGGTCTAAAAGGTGATCCGAACCAAGTTAGTAGCTTCAAGGATGTATCCAGAAACCATGCTGATGCACCTTACATAGGAGCAGCAGTTAAAGCAGGCATCATTTTAGGATATGAAGATCGAACATTTAAACCAAATGATCCAATTACTCGTGAGCACATGTCCATGATGATGATCCGTGCGATGAAGACGGCAGGCTATACACAACAGCTCTCGAAGTCTGTAGATAGCTATTTCGCTCGATTCAGTGATCGTGGTCAGTTCGCTTCCAAATCCAAAAATACCGTTGCTCAGGCGTTGGAGGCAGGTATCATTCAAGGAATGAGCCAAAATACGTTCGGAGTTCGTACGAAAGCGACTCGTGCACAAGCTACATCGATGATCAGACGTATGCTTGAGAAAATACAATACATGTAGCCAACTAAAGCTAGCAGTTTGAAGCCCTTTCATTCTGCTAGCTTTTTTGTGCATTTTTGCTAGATTCATATTGATATGGTTAGTAAATACAGAAAAGTAGACGAAACTTTTTATGGAATTTAGGAGTCTATAACTATGAATATAGTAGAGTATACATATAACTGAATACTCTTGGCAGGAGAAAGAGGATTAAAAGGTAATCGAAATGAGTGGCTCAAGCGTAATTTAGAATGGGAGAAGCCGCGACTACTTTGGGGAGTGAATCGAAAGTGACAGAAGCAACAACGCAAGTACGCACAACTCGTCATTCAAAATGGATGGTGTTCCTTATCAGTACAGCCATGCTAGTGACGATGAATGGAGCAGCTGGGTTGACTGCGTATGCAGATAGTCCAACAGAAGAGCAGTATCAGACTCAACCATTACGAGCAAATTCATCCATGACTAAAACGTCTGAAGAGATTGTAACTTCAGGTGTGCTGCGCCAGCAATATAAATACAAGTCCAAGACGAACATTCATGTCTTGCGTGCTGATTTGAGCAATCCATATGTGAAGCTTGATGTCATGACCGGAAAAGAGAATAAATTGAATACCCATCAAAATGTATCGGGTATGGCGAAGGAAAATGGAGCGGTTGCCGCTGTTAATGGCGACTATTACGATATGAAGAGAGAAGGGGCACCAATGGGCGCTCAAATCTCTGGGGGCCAGATGATTACCAGTCCATCTGAGCTTATTGGGATGTACGCTTTTGGCTTGTCCAAAGATCGTAAGCCGAGTATTGATCATTATACGTTCGAGGGTAACGTTACAAGCGACAGTGGTGCCACGTTCCCACTTGCAGGTATAAATAAAACAACATATATGATGGAACCGGATAACTCGTACAGTCACGTAAACAAAATGTACATTTACACGAGTGCTTGGAAAAATAAGGAGCGACCTAAAAACAGTTCTACAACCGCAACAGAAGCGCTTGTGCGCGATGGGGTTGTAGTGGAATTCGGCGATAAAGGTGGTTTGCCTATCGTTGTGCCGGAGGACGGATTTATTATCCGCGGACACGGAAAAGCAGCAGACTATATGCGAGAGCATATGCAGGTTGGTGCTACAGTCAAAGCAGACTATCATTTGCTTTCTAAGACAACGGGCCAGCAGGTTAATCCAAATCAGTTCGACATGATGGTAGGCGGTCACACACTATTAGTGGAGAATGGAGCTGCATCTGGCTATACTCGTGAAATTGCTAATATAAGTGGTAGCTCGTCTCGTGCGAGAACTGCTATTGGCTACTCCAAGGATGGAAGATTTGTTTATATGGTAACTGCGGAGAAAAGCGATTCTAGCAAAGGATTAACACTTAAAGAGCTGCAAGATGTTCTAGTAAGCTTAGGAAGTTGGAAGGCAGTTAACTTGGATGGTGGCGGATCAACAACGATGGTACATCGTCCATTAGCTGAACAGGGCACTACGTTGACGCATAATACGGAATACGGCCAAACTCAGCGAAATGTAGTTAACGGTATTGGCGTGTATACAACAGCGCCTCAAGGTGAAGTAAAAGGTATGGTACTTTCAGGTTCCAAGAAATTATTTATTGGTCAGCAAGCAAGTTATTCGGTAAAAGCGTATGACCAATATTACAATCCGGTTGAAGCAACGAATCTTAATGCTGCGTGGAAGTCTGGAAATAGCGTGCTCGCATGGAACGGAGAATCCTTTGAAGCGAAGAAATCAGGCAAAGGACAAGTTATCGCACAATCCGGCAATTCAAAAGAAACACTGTCCGTTGATGTTATCGGAGCCACTGATCTAGAGGCGTTGTATATTGCTGGTTCAACGGCACCGCTGCAAGCAGGAACTTCAGTTGCAGTACCTGTACGTGCGAAGCTTAAAGACGGAAGTACGGTGAATGTACCAGCAGAATCTATTAAGTGGGAATTCAAAGGCTTCCAAGGCAATGTGAAAAATGGAGTGCTGAATGTAACAGCTGTGGATAAGAATGCGAAAATCGGCTATGCGTTTGCCAGCTACGATGGTATAAAAACGATGATTCCATTGTCCGAGAGCACGGAAACACTGATTGAGAACTTTAACGCTTCCACCTTGTCTCCAAGCTTTGCTGGATTGCCAAAAGCAACTACAGCAGGCCAAACGTCTGTTGTAGGCGGTTATGACGGACGTAGTGCATCGGACAAGGTGTTAAAACTTAGTTATGATATGACGAATGGTGCTGGCAATAAATTTGCCTATTCCGTTGTAAATGGCAGCAAGGGTATTTCACTTGGAGGAGCACCTACTTCATTTACGCTTGACGTGTACAGTGATAATAGCAGCAATTGGCTGCGTGCTGAAGTCATTGATGGCAGCGGTAAAGCACATATGGTCGATGTAGCTAAGACATTGAACTGGAATGGATGGAAGAGCCTTAAGGTTGATTTGTCTGAGATTAAGAGTGGTGGCCCTTATACGTTAAAGCGTCTGTATGTCGTTAATCTTGAAGATGGTCAAGAGCAGCGTGCTTCCGTTGGCGAAGTTGCTTTTGATAATATGAAAGCTATGCTGCCAGCCGGTACAATCTCAATGCCGAAGGCAGATATGAAGCTGACAGTTGGCAGCAAACAGATTACAGTGAATGGCAAGAAGAAGACAATTGATGTGTCTCCACTTGTGTTGAGTGGTACAACCTATGTACCGGTCAAAGTAATATTGGACGAATTCGGGGGCCGGGCTACTTGGGATAACGGAGCCAAGAAAGTGACAGTTCTTCGTGGAGACGATTATTTGGAGTTAACGGTTAATGAAAAGTCATACTTCAGCAATGGACAACGTAAGCTTGCGGAAGTATCTCCAATCATTCGAAGTGGCAGGACTTTAGTCCCGCTAAGACTTGTTTCCGAACAATTAGGCCTATCCGTAAATTGGGAACCAAAGTCGAAGTCCATTACTATCCGCTGATATGGTATGATAAAGGTCGATAGATCCAACTACCCTTTTCAAGGCAAGGAGACGGAGAACGCGTGGACCATCAAGTCGACCAAATCGATCGTGTCATAAAGAATGCCACGAAAGTCATGCAGGATAGTCAATATCAAATCTATGAAATTCTAAAGGCGGCTCGTGATGAGGCTGCTAATCTTCAATATCAAATGACGGAGCTGATGGAAGAAACGGCCCGCATTTGTGATAAGGTAGACGAGCTGGAACGAAAATTTCGTCTGGCTCGTTCGCGTTTAACTGAAGTTAGTCGTGACTTCTCCAAATTCAGCGAGGAAGACAGCAAGAACGCTTATGAAAAGGCTACTCAATATCAGGTTGAGTTGATGATTTTTCGTGAGAAAGAGAACTATTTGAAGACGCGCCGTGATGATCTGTCCAAACGAATGCGCAATGTCGATGCTTCCATAGAGAAAGCAGAAACGATTGGTTCTCAAATGAGTGTAGTTCTTGACTACTTGTCTGGTGATCTGACACAGGTGACAAGAATTTTGGAATCAGCCAAAAATCGTCAGCTTCTAGGACTTCAGATTATATTGGCCCAGGAAGAAGAGCGTAAACGTATCGCTCGTGATATACACGACGGTCCTGCTCAGTCTCTGGCCAACGTAGTTCTTAGGACGGAAATTGTAGAAAGAATGCTGTCGAAGCAGGAATTTGAAGTGGTTCAGGACGAAATAGTAGATTTGAAGTCACAGTTGCGTGGCGGTCTTGAAGAGATTCGAAAAGTTATTTTCAATTTAAGACCTATGACGTTGGACGATCTGGGGTTAGTCCCAACGTTGCGCAAATTTGTGCATGATTTTGAAGAGAAGATGAAAGTTAAGACGATATTGGAAGTGAAAGGGCAAGAACGTCGCCTAAAGTCGGCTATGGAAGCCGCTATTTTCCGATTGGTACAAGAAATGTTTACGAATGCTGCTAAGCATGCCGATCCCTCTTATGTGTCGTGTAAACTGACCTACGAGGAGAATGAGGTTCAACTTGTTGTTGAAGATAACGGCCAAGGGTTCAATGTGGAATCGTTGGAGTCTATTTCTAAAGAACAAGGCCATTTCGGCATCATTGGTATGAAAGAGCGCGTAAAGTTGCTGGAAGGCCGCATGCAGATTCGATCGAGTAGAGATCAGGGAACTCAACTATCATTTTTTATACCAATAAATGTAGAAAAGAGAGAGGAGTAAGTGTATGGAGAGTCGTAAGACGGGTAGAAGTACAATCAAAGTACTCCTTGCTGACGATCATCAGCTGTTCCGTGAAGGATTGAAACGCATTCTCAATATGGAAGATGATTTGGAAGTAATTGGGGAGTGCGGTGATGGGATACAGGTATTAGAGTTTTGCAACCACGAGGTGCCGGACGTAGTATTGATGGATATTAACATGCCTGTTGAAAATGGAGTAGTTGCAACGGAACGAATGAAAGATATATTCCCTAATGTTAAGGTCATTATTTTATCGATCCACGATGATGAAAGTTATGTCTTCGAAACGCTCCGCAAAGGTGCTACCGGTTACCTGCTTAAAGATATGGAAGCCGATTCACTCATTAATGCTATTCGCTCCGTTGTTGCAGGCCATGCTTTTATTCACCCAAAAGTGACAGGTAAGTTGATTCAGCAGTTGCGTCGTATGACGTTGTTGGATGAGCGCGGCATTATGGATGAAGATGTTGTGAGAGAGTCTGGGGTTCGACTTAATCATATTGAAGGTAATCCGCTAACACGTCGAGAAGCTGAAGTCCTTCGTCTTATGGCGGAAGGAAAGAGCAATAAGATGATTGGTGAATATTTATTTATTAGTGAAAAGACGGTCAAAAACCATGTGAGTAGCATCCTGCAGAAGATGGAAGTTGATGATCGGACGCAGGCCGTTATAAACTCGATCAAAAATGGTTGGGTGACATTGTAAGTGAAGCAGGTTATGTGATGTAATCGTCGATACATATTTGTTACGTATGAACGATGATAAGAGGCAGGAACACGCCATTATATGTACTGAAATTAAGAATGAGGTTTCATTGTATCATGCATTTATTTCACTTCTAGAATTGGCGGGCAAAGGAAACAAATGATAGTAGTTCCGATTGCGGTGTACAACTTCTAGAAAAAAAGTGAAAAATGACGACGCTTGTCCGTCACCGTAGCGCATTTCGCGGCATACACTTGGTAGTAAGGAGGTGGGCCGCATGATCACGATGTTGGGTTGGATCGTATTGTGCTACGGATTGGCGGCAGTGGCTGTTCATCTAGCACACCGGCTTACGAAGAAACTGCGGGGAAATCGTCCGCAACCTTGGATACATGTTGTTATTGTTGCGCAAAATGATGAGCGTCATTTGGAATGGATTATACGTGCTTACTGTTGGTATGCTTGGTTCAAAGGCAAGCGTTTGGAGATATCGGTATTGGATGGCGGATCGACGGATGAGACTCTATTGATTGTCAATCGCATGATGGGGCGATATGGAGTCGTTTGTCATGTTATGAACGAATCAACAGTGAAGGCACGTGATGAACGTGTCGTGGAGTTACAGCAAGCCAAAGAAGCAGAGGAGACGCAAATCATTCTTTATTTGCACCGTCAAGATGATTGGCGGAAGCTTCCCTTTTTGGCTGGCAGCACGGTGTAGGCGGCGCTGGCGTCGTTGGGTACGCCGCAGGCGTCGATGAGAGCGGATTCAAGTTGCAATGAAAGCATGCATCTGCTCATACGGTCGATTGAATGTGAGCAGAATGGATGCTTTCAAGCTAGAAGCATATCGCAATAACATACGAATTGTTGGAATGGTGGAATACTCCAGTTAAATCGGTAGTTGAGATTTATATCTCATACTTGAGCATTTGGTATGGATATCTTGAATATTTAAGTGATGTGAAGCACACATCGCCCTGATGGCAATCAGAGCGAGTGTGCTTTTTTATTTTACTCAGATGACTTTGCTAAATAAGGAGGTAACACATATGTTATGGCTATACGCAATTAAGCTAGTAGGACGTTGGGAACTGAGATTTTCATTGGATTGGCGAGTGGATGTATGTCATTGGGGAACTACTTCGTGTGAGGAGACAGTTTGCTTGGACGATTACAAAATAGTGATGTGGTATTCAAAAGTACCTATTGATGTAGCTTTATATGCCGTGGCAAAGTTTACGCAGCAATCGGGGATGGATCGTTGGGATGAAGATAGTTGGAACATGTATGGTGAGGCATTAGTAAACTCATTTGGTGAACAATTAAAAAGATTGAACGGTTATGTATGTCTTAAGGCTAGGATATTTACCAATGGTGAAATGATAGCGATGGCTGCGCAGTTGCTGCGTAGTAAGCACTTAGAGTTTGGAAAAAATGGAGGTGCACATATACGTGTGCGCGCTGTAGGCGAAACATTGGAAAGTCAGATGTCTGTATATGATCGCTTCATGTCCTTGCTGTCAGGGAAAGCACTGCTTGAAAGTGAAATAAGAAGCGTGGTCGAGCATCATCAATTTGTGTTAAGTGATGAGCAACTGTTAGGTTTGTTGCAGCAAGGTGCATTGGACGGGCACATTGAACTGACAAATGGAGTAACTGGAAGCGATAGTGATGAGGGTGGAGCTAAAAGTGCACTGAGTAGGCAGTTTAGAAAAATGGTTTCTGCTATATGTTCTAATCCTGCACAGGGCAGACCGGGGTTGATTCAACGATCAGAGCGTTGTCGGCGCTGTGGTAGTAGAGGTGAGCAGCTGAGGGGCACAAACTGCGAAAGATGTGGTTCCGACAGATGCTATACCTGTCTTGGTTGTTTGCAATTAGGACGAAGCCGAACATGTGGGTTGCTGATTATTGGAAAACGAAAGGACGCGCGTTTACATGATCAGGTCGCAGCGGCCGCCGTTAGTCATGATACGGAGGAGTTGTATATCAAAGAACTACTTGAGCGCTTTGGGCTTGCTCCTGCTCAGCGTGATGCGAGCCAATTGGCACTTCGATACTTGGAGAAGCACTGGCAGCTTGAGCGAGAAGCTAAGGGAGAGTTTCTTCTGTGGGCAGTAACGGGGGCGGGGAAGACGGAGATGATGTATCCGCTTGTTGCGCATGCGCTTCATCGAGGCGGACGCGTCTGCATTGCTACGCCGCGGCGTGATGTTGTGCTGGAGCTAAAGCCCCGTATAGCGAAAGCATTTGCAAATGTACGGGTCGTAACGCTCTACGGCGGCAGCGAAGAGCGGTGGGACCTGGGCGAGGTGACGCTTGCGACAACGCATCAGTTGATGCGGTTTCGCGAGGCGTTTGATTTGGTTGTGGTGTACGAGCTGGATGCGTTTCCGTTCCACAACAACCCGATGCTTGAGCAAGCCGCCAGGCAGGCGTGCGCGCCTGGCGGAGCGTTTGTGTATTTGTCGGCAACGCCGCCGAAGGCGATGCAGCGCGCCGTGCGGCGGAACCGACTCGCACAGGCGATTGTACCTGTGCGGTATCATCGTGAGCCGCTGCCTGTGCCGGAGCGGCTCACGATGCCAGCAGTGGCCCGCCAGATTGCAGGTGGGCGGCTGCATGGGCGACTGGTGAAGGTGATACACCAGTCGCTGGAGCGGGGCGCGCAGCTATTTATATTTGCTGCGCGCATTCGCCATATAGAGGGCATCGTACACCTGCTGCGTGCTGCGTTGCCTGGATATGCTGTTGAAGGCACGTCTGCTGCTGATGAGGGGCGGACAGAAAAAGTGCAACAGTTTCGTAATGGAGCCATTACATTGTTAGTCACGACAACCATTTTGGAACGTGGTGTTACTGTCCCTAAAAGTGATGTTATTGTATTGGATGCAGATGACAAATTATTTGATGCATCCTCACTTGTACAGATGGCAGGTCGCGCTGGACGGTCTAAGGATGATCCGCACGGTCTCGTTTATTTTGCAGCTCCACAATGGACTAAGCCACAGCGAGAGGCAGTGGCTCAGATTAAACGAATGAATAGACTTGCCAAGCGCGGAGGTTATTTAAGAACGGAGGGCGCGCTGTGAAATATGGAATAACCGGTCATCTACTATCTCAAATAGCATCTAGCATCTTGGAATGATGATCATGCTCTATGTTACATATTTGAGATTATTAAAATAAAAAAGACCTTATATGCATGATATGATCCATGAATGAAGGGGTGGAGATGCAACATGAATGCGCCAAAAGGCTGGTATGAAGGTGTAAGTATGCCCCGTTTTGGTATATGTATAGGTTGTGAGGTGAAGATTCCGTATGTGTCGGCACGAAATACTGAGAAGGAGCTAGAAAGTAGAAGTCGATCGCACAGATCCTCGACATATTCTGTTAGATCGTGGAGTAGGCAATTGTGTGCATTATGTCGATCATCCATATCTTATATTGAACAAATTGGCTGCCCGCATTGTGGGAGAGCAGTTCGCTGCACGGATTGCGAGCGACATCCACTCTTTGTTCATGGTCTTACGGCAAATCGAAGTGCCGTTGCCTATAGCGAGGCGATGAAAGCATGGCTTCATCGTTATAAATTTCAAGGCGATACAGGCTATGCTGCTATCATGGCGGGCATGATGCTGCAACGTTATGAGCTGCTAGCTGCAACAATTTCCAACTTTCATCATCAGATCACTGTTCCGCCATTGCCTCTTTATGAGCGTCTACGGCGCTGGTTGTATCAGCTTCCGTCTGTCCCATATCCGGACGTCGTCACCTTTGTTCCATCCACGGTAGAGCGATTGATAGATCGCGGCTTTAACCCAGCAGAACGACTTGCTACGCTGCTAGCAACAGCGTGGAACTGCCCGGTCATGCCTTTGCTCACACGGATGACCGATCAAGGAAGGCAGAGCCATCTGGGGCGCAGTGGTAGAGAACTAGCGCTATCAGGCGCTTACTGCTGCCATACCCAGGCTCTGCAAACACTTTGCGTAAATATAAATACGTCAAACAAATCCCCACTCTATATCCTACTCGTAGATGACGTATATACAACGGGAAGTACTGTTCGGGCTTGTGCAGGAGCATTGACGGGAGCTCTCCGTAACTATGGAATTTCATCAATTATTTGCAGTTACACATGGGCACGTGCCTGAAAATCGTTGTTTGGGTGGGAACAATTTCACTTGCCTGTCCAGTCCCATTTACTTATGTAGGTGTGGCAAATATCATTCTATCCGTCTTATCCCAACAGAGATCGACATTTTTCAATATTGTTTAAAAAGCTCCTCTCGTCATCTGTTCCAACATGCGTTATGATGGAATCAGATAAAGGTAAAGAGGTGTCGAAGATGGAATTAAGCAATTGCAATCGTTGCGGGCGACTGTTCGCGAAAGTATATAAAGATATATGCCCCAACTGCCTAAAAGACATCGAAGCGGATTACAAGCTTTGCGCAGATTATTTGCGAAAACATAGACAAGCGACGATGACCGAACTATCGGATGATACAGGGGTTAGCGTGCGGCAGATTACTCAATTTATTCGTGAGGGACGTATATCTGTATTGAATATGCCTAATCTTTCTTATCCATGTGAAGTATGCGGAGGCTTTATTCAAGAGGGGCATATGTGCGAGAGCTGTCGTCGCCGTTTACTTAATGATCTTTCCCAGGCGAAAAACGAGACAGAGTCACAAGCGAATGCTGTGAATAAGAACAGTGGAGCGACGTATCGAATCATTGATAAAGCGTAGTAGATTGCTTCTAACAAGCTATATTTATCCTGCAATGTGAATTTTCTTTTTTTGGATAGCTAAATAATTGTTGACATCAAGCCGATAATCTTAGTAAAGGTCGTCGGCTTTTTGATTTGAAATGAGGTGACTACGTTGAAAATAAATGATACACAGCGAATTGGAGCGGCTCAACAATATCAGCGTCAGCAATCGATTTCCCATACAGCTAAGCCTGCTAAACGCAAAGATGAGGTTACAATCTCTACAGAAGCGAAGCAGTTGTTAGACGCCAACACTCGTACGCAGGATAGCAGCAAAGCGGAGCGCATTCAGGAGCTTAAGCAAGCTGTTTCTACTGGAACATACCATGTTGATGCGAACAAAATTGCAGAGAAGTTGCTGCCGATATTTAGTCGCGATATGAAGAAATAGGTGATGATATGAGTATACAGCGAGTTATCACAGCATTGGACACGTTGCGCGTGCTGCATGAACAGTTATTAGAAATAGCTGAACAGAAGAAAGGTGTTATTACTCGCAACGATGTTCAAGCGCTAGCAAGCTTAACCTCGAAGGAAAATAGAATTTTGAAGCTTGTAACGGAAGCTGATGATGAGCGAGTGGCGGCATCGTTAGCTTTTGTCCAAGAGAAGGGGATTCGCTCGAATCTTCGTTTGACGGTATCAGAGCTTTCTCGTCTGGTCTTCCAGCCGGAAGAGCGATTGCAGTTGCAAGAAGCGCAGCGATCTTTGAATGGCCTATTGAATCGGTTGAAGGAAGAAAATAATTTCATCCGTGAGCTGCTACAGCAGTCATTGGATTTTGTTGACTATTCGCTCAATATTATGACGAGCCGCCCAGAGGATGAATCATTGTATCGTCATCCACAGCAGCCACAGTCCAAAATTGGGCGCAGTATGTTTGATACAAGAGCGTAATAAATTATGAACATACGGATGTAATGAGCACATGAAATACAATTTTTATTGCTTAAGCCTTAGTTCGTGCAAGCAAACTTTAAATAGAATGATAGAAAATTAGAGATCTGTTCGCTTTTATACGCGACGATCATACATAGAGGAACTAATTTAAGAGAGGGAGGATATTGCCACATGCGTTCAACTTTTCATACGTTAGAAATCGGTAAGCGCGGCGTCGCTGCCCATCAACTATCACTAGCAACGACAGGCCATAACATAACGAATGCTAATACACCAGGATTTTCGCGACAGGCAACTCGACTAGTTGCGGCTCGTCCAATTGATTATCCGGGACTTCATAATAATTCAAAGCTCCCTAACCAGATGGGGATGGGTGTTGAAGCTGAAAGCGTTTATCGCATTCGAGATTTTCTGCTAGATATTGAGTACCGCAATCAGAACACTGTGCAGTCCACATGGAAAGTACAGCAAGAAACACTGCGCAACATTGAAGGTATTTTCAATGAGCCATCGGATAATAGTATTGCCAAAAATCTTTCAGAGTTCTGGAATTCTTGGCAGTTGCTGAGTAAGAATCCTGGTAACTCTGACTTATCGGCTCGTACACTTGTTCAGCAGAAGGCGATTTCTTTGACAGAAACTTTTGGACACATTTCAAGTCAGTTGAAGGTACTAGAGAGTAACTTAACTGAACGTATTAACGTGAAGGTGTCTGAAGCTAATAATTACATTCAACAAATTTCTGATTTGACGACGATGATTAAACGTATCGAAGGACTTGGCGATCATGCAAATGATTTGCGTGACAAGCGAGATTTGTTGGTGGATCAACTGTCTGGATTAGGTAACGTCACTGTAACGGAAACAGCTGCGGATTACCAGATTACTTTTGGCGGTACAATGGTTGTAGACAATATGGTGTCCACACCAATAACAGTCGGTGATACTGGTGCCTTAACTAATGGTGAAATCAAGGGATATGTCGATTCTCGTGATATCCATGTTGCAAACTATCGCAAGCAGTTGGACATTATTGCGAACACGATTGCAACGGGTCCGGTTGAAGTAACACTGCCAGCAGGATCGATTCTTCCACAAGGAGTAACGATTCCTGGAGCGCAAATGGACCCTGCAAACCCACGTCGATTACTGGCAGATGCGAAACATACGGTGAACGGCTTGAATGGACTTCATGCACTAGGTTATAATTTGCAATCACCAGCACAATCAGGTATTCCATTCTTCACTACGAAAGATGGAAGTGCGACGATTACGGCTGATAATATCGTTCTGCACACTTCTATTAAGGATGATGTGAAAAATATCGGCGTGTCTATGAGAACGGAAATGCGTACACAACCCGGTGGTGCGCAGGTTGAAGTTGCCCTGCAAGGTAATGGTGACATGGCATTGCTTATTGCTGGTTTAAGTGAGCGAGTATATAGCTTCACACAGCCAGGGTCGGTTACAAACTCAGCAACTATTAATGGATATGTACAGTCGGTTGTTGCCCAACTTGGTAATGAGTCAGATCATGCTATGAAAATGGTTGAGAACAGTGAGTTGCTAACAGGACATGCGGATAATCTTCGTAAGTCTGTAAGCAGTGTTTCGTTAGATGAAGAAATGGCTAACATGATTAAGTTCCAACATGCTTACAGTGCATCTGCACGTGTAATGACGACAATGGATGAAATGCTTGACAAGCTTATAAACGGCACGGGTGTCGTTGGTAGATAGAAGGAGGTAAGCTAGATGCGCATTACACAGTCCATGATGGGTGATTCTATGATGAAGAACCTACAAGGCAACTTCAAACGACTTGATAAGTATCAAGAACAACTTATGACAAACCGTCGCTTGAATCGTCCTTCTGATGATCCAGTTGGTGTAGCGAGCGCGCTGCATTATCGTGCGGAAATTAGTGCGACAACACAGTTTACGGATAATGTACAAGATGCAGACAGCTTTATGAAATACACTGATGAGGTATTGGGTGAAGCTACTCAAGTTATTCAAAAATTAGCTGAGCTTGCTGTACAAGGCTCATCTGAAACAGTGCCAAAAGATGCACGTGAAAATATTGCGCGTGAAGTCGAACAGCTATATGAACATTTAGTATCACTCGGTAACTCTCAATTTAAAGGGAAATATATTTTTAACGGGCAAAGGATCGATCAACCACCTTACCCAGCAGACCCAGCTAGAGAAAACTATGAATTGGATCAAGGTGTAGTACAATATCAAGTTGGAGCAGGGCTTTACGTGGATGTTAATTTGCTTGGAGATAAAGTATTTGGCAAATTCGGTGCAGAAAGCATGTTCAAAGTTGTCGATGATATGCGAAAGGCACTTGTGGATGACAATACTGCTGGTATTGCTGCTACCATTCCTCAGTTGCAGGCTAATTTAGAACGACTGACGTTGGCGCAGGCAGAGGTAGGTGCGAAACAAAACCGATTGGAGTTTACAACAAGTCGACTAGAAGATCTCAATTTGAATTATATCGGTCTCCAATCAAAGACGGAAGATATTGATATGCCTAAAGTAATTACAGAACTGAAAACAGCAGAAAGTATATTCCAAGCTTCCTTGGATACAATTGCGCGTGTTTCACGTCCAAGTTTGCTTGATTTCCTACGGTAGGTGATGCGGAATGAATTTGCCGCGCATAGAAATTAATCAGCAGTTTTCTCGATTGGGACTTGAACGGCAGTCCGGACAGCTGAAAATAGAGACGCCTTCACCTGAGCTTCAAATTCATCAAGAGCATGTAACGGTGGAGCTTTCTCACAGCAAAGATGATCTAACAATTGATTCACGTAAAGCTTGGTCAGCTCTTAGCAGAGGGCGCTTTGAAGAAGTAACGGACCGCATTGCACAACAGTCGTTACAGATTTCAATGCAAAACATTGCTAACCTGGCTCAAGAAGGCGATCGAATGATGGCATCTCATCAAAAAAGCAATGCTTTTGCCGAGATTGCTCGTGAGAAGATGTTTAGGGCGTACCCTATCAATATTGCAGGTGAGCCAGATTACGACAATGTCGATGTTACCTACACACCTGGGCAATTACAAACTAATGTAAAGCCAGGGGGCGTCAGTTTTGAATTCGAGCGTACGAAGCCCTCTATAGATTATTATCCGGGTAAAATCAATCCGTACTTAATACAGAAGAATTTTATATTTTTTAATGCTACAGGACAGCAGTTAGATGCGGTCATGTAATAAGATCTAGCTATATAGAACTTTGTTCTTTATAGCTATTTTTATTTCGAGGAGGAACGACAGAGATGGAAGTACAGTCTACAAGATTAGGTGTCTTGGAAGTTGATTCATCAGATATTATTCGATTTGAGGAAGGAATTTTGGGGTTCTCTGAATATAAAGAGTATGTTTGGCTGCAGGCCGTTGGATTTAAAATGGAGATTGATTTGCTGCAAAGCGTGGATGACGCTGATTTGACCTTTATTGTCATAAACCCGTTTAAGTATGAACCGGAGTATGGGTTTGAATTATCAACGATTTGGAAAGATAAACTCATGATTGAATCCGATCAACAAGTGGGGGTTAGAACCATAATGACGATAAGAGGAGGAGAGCGAATGACAACCAATTTAAAAGCTCCACTCGTTATTAATATAACAACTCAACAAGCAGCTCAGATTGTACTAGAAGGTGTGCCTTATGATGTACAGCATCCGATTGGAGGCGAATCGTAATGCTTGTATTAACGAGGGCTAAAGGCCAAAAAATTATGATTGGCAATGATATCGTATTAACGGTGGTGGAAGTGAATGGTGATCAAGTTCGTCTCGGCGTAGATGCACCAGTTGATATTTCGGTATATCGAGAGGAAATTTTCCTAAGTATTAAGGCGCAAAATGAAGCTGCTTCGAAGGAAAGTTTGTCTATGGATGATTGGGGTGCTATAAGCGACAGCATTTCACAGAAAAAACGATAAAAAATGAAAAAATTCTTCTTCTGCTATAAACTTCGCAAATATGCCGCCGATATATAAATTAGTAGGTCAAACGTAATGATTCTATCGGCCGAAGAACATACGTTGACCAGTAGGGTGTAAGCAAGGAAGCGAACACCATAACACGATTCCAGGGAGGAACTTAATCATGCGTATTAATCACAATATGAGTGCATACAATGCACACCGTCAACTATCTTTCAACAACACTCAACAAGGTAAATCTTTGGAGAAATTGTCTTCTGGCTACCGTATCAACCGTGCAGCTGACGATGCAGCAGGTCTTGCAATCTCCGAGAAAATGCGTAACCAAATCCGCGGCTTGGAGCAAGCTTCCAAGAATGCTTTGGACGGCATTTCCTTGATCCAAACAGCTGAAGGTGCTTTGAACGAAACTCATGCTATGCTTCAACGTATGGCTGAGCTTTACACGCAAGGTGCGAACGAAGTTCTAACAACTTCTGATACAGCTAAAATTGATGCTGAAGTTAAACAGTTGACTGAGCAAATCGATGCTGTTGCTACTCAAACAAGCTTCAATACGAAGAACTTGCTTGGTGCTTCTGCTCCAGCAGAAATCGTATTCCAAGTAGGAGCTAACAAAGACGAAACTATCAAGTTGACTCTTTCTAAAGCTACAGCTGCTGAACTTAAAGTTAATAACTTGACTAAACTTGATGGTGCAAATGCTACAGCAACAGGTAACCTTGAGAAAGTTCAAGCGGCACTTAACCAAGTTTCCGAGATCCGTTCCGGCTTGGGTGCTGTGCAAAACCGTTTGGAGCACACAATTAACAACCTTGGTACAACTGCTGAGAACTTGCAATCTGCAGAATCTCGTATTCGTGACGTTGACATGGCGAAAGAAATGTCCACATTCACGAAAAACAACATCCTTAACCAAGCTGCTACTGCAATGTTGGCACAAGCTAACCAACAGCCTCAAGGCGTACTTCAATTGCTTCGTTAAGATTTTCTTGAAGCCGGCCGGTTTATACCGGTCGGCTTCTTTACTATCTAAATAGTAAAATAAGTGGAAAAAGGGGCATTTGATGATGAGAGTGGATACAAATTCTGCTCTGCAGTCAACGCATTCGCCAACTCAGGCAAATAAAATAGTAGATTCAGGCTTACCTAATCTACAAACCCTTCAAGAAAAACGCTTCATGCCTGTTGGAGAGCAAACGCTTATCAATATATTAGAGCAGAGCAATAAGCCATTACAAAATACCAATACGTATCTCAAAGTATCTGTACATGAAAAGACACAACAAATTGTTGTGAAGATTATGAACAAGGATACAGATGAGGTTGTAAAGGAAGTACCTCCAGAGAAGATTCTTGATCTCGTTTACAATTTGTGTGAACAACTTGGAATTTTCGTTGATGAAAAGAGATAAAGGAGGGAGTAGTAGATGATTAACCCTATTCGATTCGGTGGTATGGCATCGGGATTAGATACGGACAAACTCATCAGTGATTTGATGAAAGTTGAGCGTATGCCGATAGATAAGCTGAATCAACAAAAGCAAACACTCATGTGGCAGCGTGAAGAATATAGAAACATGAACTCGACATTGTCTAGCTTTCAAAAACTTGCAGGTGATTTGAGATTTTCAGCATCCTTTAATAAATTATCAGCTACAAGTAGCGATTCGACTGTAATAACGGCTGATGCATCTATTTCAGCTGGTAATGGTAGTTATGTTATTAAAGTTGATGCTTTGGCTACGTCTTCGACGAATGTTGGAGATGCTTTTCCTGCGGCTGTAGATCTGAAAGCAAAGGGTCTTACTGCAGGAACGTTCAAAATTGCAGGTCGCGAATTCAAAGTTACTGCTGATTCTACGCGTGAATCTGTAATGGCCGAAGTAAATAAAGCCAATATTGGTGTGCGCATGAGTTTTGACAGTATTAATGGAAGATTCATGTTGACCTCTACGAGTACAGGGCAATCCTCTTCATTTGCAATTGATGACAGTTCGGGCGTGTTAGCGGGTAACTTTAATCTAGCAGCTGCCAAAACAAAGGCTGGTCAAAATGCTAAGGTAACTGTAAATGGTGCTAGCATGGAGTTGGCTAATAATGCTTTTGAATTCAACGGAGTTAGATTTGATTTGAAAGGTGTTTCTACTTCTGAGGTTACAGTTTCGGTAAATAGAGATACGCAAAATTTAACCAACCAAATTAAAGATTTTGTAAATAAATACAATGATCTTGTAGATAAATTACAGTCCGAAACGACAGAAAAGCCAAATCGCAACTATAAGCCTCTAAGTGAAGAAGAAAAAGCGGCTATGACTGACAAGCAGATCGATCTATGGGAGTCTAAAGCGAAGGCTGGATTAATGTACCGGGATGATATTTTACAAGATGCAATGAGATCTTTGCGTCAAGATTTGCTTAATGGCGTTAAAGGACTACCTAAATCCATGGATTCATTAGAGGATATTGGGATTACATTTAAAAAGTTCGAGATGGGCGGAACTAAAGAACTCGGAAAACTAGAGTTGAACGAGCAAAAGCTTCAAGATGCGATCAATAAAGACCCAAATGCTGTTATGGAATTGTTTACGAAAACGAGCACGAAGGATAAAAAAGATCCGGATCGTAAGCTTGAAATGGGCTTTGCTGAGAGAGTATATGAATCACTTACGAATTCCATTAATAAAATTACGAAAAAAATAGGATCTGGGAAATCTTCAGAAGCATTAGACAACAGCCTAATGGGTAAAAGATTATACGAAATGAACAACAAGATGGATTCTCTTGAACGAAGAGCCAGCATGGCGGAGACACGGTATTACAAACAGTTTACCGCTATGGAGAAAGCTCTACAAAAGCTAAATAGTCAAGGATCTTGGTTATCGCAGCAATTAGGTCAAGGTTAAACTTATATGTAAACAATTCAGAATGATTTGTGTAAAGGGAGATGTTTCATGAAACCGATGAATTATCAGCAGCAGTATTTAAAAACAAAGGTAGAGACCGCAAGTCCAGGTGAATTGACACTCCTTTTATACGAAGAATTGTTTAGAAAGTTGAACATGGCCAAAAAACTGAATCAACAGAAGCTGCAAGGGGAAATGCTGCAAAAATTGCATGGTGCACGCGAGATTATGTATGAGCTCATTACGACTTTGAACATGGATTATGAGATTTCACAGCAACTTCACGCTTTGTATGACTATTACTTGCGTCGTATTACCGACTTTATCGTTACTAAAGATGAGGAGGTGCTTGAAGAGGTTATTCAATTTGCAAAAGAATATGCTGAAACTTGGAAACAAGCACTGCATATTGTCAAAACGGGGAATGCATAATGAATACACTCGAAGCCGCGAGTCGCATAAAAGAGATTTATACAATAATTTTAAATGCATCTAAGGTTGATTCTTACTTCCAGTATGAAGATGAATTAGATGAGCTGTATGGATACTTACAAGGGGACGCAATAGCTAGGGGAGACATACAGCTGTCTGAGCCAATTCAATTACTCTATATAGAATTGCATCAACTTAATAAGCAAGTAGAGCAGCTTTTGCAGCGAAAGCAAGCCTTAAGTAAGAGGATGAAAGAAGTGTCGTATGATTCATACGCACAACCTAATGATGCTTATTTTGTAGACCGCAAATGGTAGAGGGATCAGGAAATATTTTTTTGATATGGGGGAATTACGGTGAGGAAGATGAAGCACATTTTTACTCTTGTGCTCACATTTATTGTCTTATTTGTACAGATACCTTTGTCAACTGTACAGGCTTCGACAAATTATGTTAGTGCTTCAAGAAGTGTCAATCCAAACAGCATCATTGTAGGACAAGAAGCAGAAGTGAAACTAAGTATCCAGGGTACACCTCCTGTCAATGTTGTAAAGCCTAATGATGTTATTTTGGTAATTGACAAATCAGGCAGTATGAGTCCTGGTGCCAATAATGGTGAAGATAAAATGAAAAATGCCCTTGATGCTGCGAAAGGCTTTATTGATCTTATGGATCTTTCAAAGCATAGAGTAGGGGTAGTAGACTTTAGTTCTGCTGCAACAAGCTTTCCACTAACATCAGATGCAGTGGCTGCTAAAAATTATATTGATACGATCATAGCAAATGGAAGCACGGCTACAGGAGCTTCCATTGATAAGGCAATAGCGGAACTGACGAATCATCGTCCTGATGCACAGCCTGTTATTGTTCTCATGACTGACGGTGCGGCTACTGTAGGTGGAGATGGACTGGATCCTTATAAGTATGCGCTTAAGAAAGCAGAAGACGCTAAAAATGCAGGTATTGTTTTTTATACCATTGCATTGTTGTCGAAAAATGATGATCCTAATAACAGTGCTCCAAACAAATTGATGATGGACATGGCTACGACCTCCCATCACCATCATTTTGTTTTGGGGTCAACGGGATTAGCAGAGATTTATTCTGCGATTGTTAAGGAGATTGGACTTGCAAGTGCTTATGATGTAACCGTTACGGAAGTTGTGAATGACGCTTTCGAAATTGTTCCGGGATCGTATGAACATAACATTCCTAAGCCAGTTGTAAATGGTAACACATTGACTTGGAAATTCCTAGAATTAAAAAATGATAAGCTTGATTTTACTTATAAAATCAGACATAAGGCTGATAGAGGCGCGGGCAAAGTTCAAGTGACGACTGCAGACTCCAAAATTACGTATAAGGATTACACAGGAGCGAATAGAATTTACTCACCTCCTGCTACTACTCTAGAAGTTAAATATCCAGCCCCTATTATTATGTCAGTAACTCCAGCAAAAAGTCACATAGCTGGTGGGGAAAAGATAAAAATCGTAGGTGAACATTTCCGCCCAAATCTGAATGTTCCAGTAGGTGGCGGATTTGCTACAAACGTAACATTCATTAATGATAAGGAAATTGAGGCAGTTGTTCCAGTAGGAAAACAAGGCGAGACTACTTTAAAAGTTGTAAATGATGACAACCAGGAAGCTACTGCACCGTTTGCTTATTTCGCTGACCCAGAAGTTTCAAGTATTTCACCGTCTTCAGGTCCATTAGCTGGTGGAACGCAGATAACTATTGCAGGGAAAAACTTTATGCCAGGTGTTAAGATAAAGGTGGGGGAGAATTATTCTCCAAGCGTTACTTATCACACAAGCATATACATGCAGGCAGTAACACCGGCTGGACAACAACCAGGACTAGTAAATGTTACAGTTGAAAATCCTGATGGCACACAAGTGCTAGTAACAGATGCATTCCGCTATGAAGAGCCTCCCAAGATGGAGTTGAAGTCGATTACACCAGCTGAAGGTGTGACAACTGGTAATGAAACAATTACACTTAATGGTCAATTATTTGATAGAAATGCAAAAGTATTTTTCGGTACGGTAGAAGCACCTAAACTAACTTATTTCTCTTCAAATAAGTTAACGGTTGAGACACCTGTATGGCCAACTGTGGACATTGTTGATGTAAAGGTTCAAAACCCAGATGGTACTGTGTCAGTTCTTGAAAAAGGCTTTAAATATATTTTGCCACCTCCACCACCAGCACCAAAGGTTTCAGGGATAAGTCCTAAAAATGGACCGCTTGAGGGTGGAACCACTGTATATATTGATGGTTCTAACTTTGTAAAAGGTGCTAAAGTGCTGTGGGGAGAGCAAATTGAACTTGAGGCGGACTTTATTAATTCAAATCGCCTTTCAGTACTTTCTCCAAAGTGGAGCGTATCGGAAGGTGTTTCTCTAAAAGTTACTAATCCGGATACTCAATCCGGCCTTGCTCCTGAAACATTTACTTATGACAAGCCGTTAGAATTTGAAGCACCAAAAGTTAGAGCTGTTAGCCCAAAGAATGGCCCGATTATTGGAGGTACTACGATTTACGTAGATGGTAGCGGTATTCGTTCTGGGGCAAAAATGTACATGATCCATAATGGTCAGGAAATTGATTTGAACGCGACTTTTGTTAATGCAACTCGTATGTATGCTACTACTCCGGCTGTTACTTCCCATGGTCCGGTTACGATCAAAATTGTAAATCCGGACACTAAGTTTGGCGAATTGCCAAATGGGTTCACTTACGATAAACCGCCAGAGATTCTTCCACCAACAATTAAAAGCATTACCCCTAATAGTGGAAATAAAAGAGGGGGAGGCTTAATTGATATTGTAGGTACCGATTTCCAAAAAGGAGCAAAAGTTACTTTTGGTACTCAAACAGTTGATTTAGCCGCTTTCTTGGGGACAACATCAGTAAGAGTTTATGTACCTGCTTCTCCTACTGCTGGAAGTGTGGATGTTACGTTAACGAATCCAGATGGTAATCAAGTTAAAGTAGCAAATGGATATACGTATGAAGAAGCTAAGCCAGAAATTACACGTATCACTCCAAATAAAGGTCCAATGGCAGGGGGGACAACTGTCTATGTAGACGGCAGATACCTAGAGTCTGGACTTGTTGTAACTATGAATAACCAAACGATACCTTATACTTTAGTAAACAGCACTCGGATTTTTTTCAATACTCCTGCGTCAACTACACCAGGTGAAATTACGATTACAGTGACAAATCCATCAGGTAACTCAACAAGTACGGTATTTACTTACGAGGCACCACCTGAAGTACCGGCACCGCAACTGCGTTCTGTGTCACCATCTTCTGGTCCTGTTGCTGGTGGAACCACGATATATATTGATGGTTCCAATTTCGTAAAAGGCATCAAAATTATCTTTAATGGTATTGAGTATAAGGCTGAGTATGTAAATTCAAGAAGAATATACTTTACAGTCCCAAGTGCAACTGCTCCAGGTATTGTCAGCTTTACAGTAGTAAATCCTGATGGTAAACAATCAAGTAGCTCTCTTAATTTTGAGTACAAGTAATACTTAAGAAAGGGACCTTCTTTAGGTCCCTTTCTTTCAAGTAATAAGGAGTAGGAAGTGAAATGATGAAGAAACAAGTGTTAATCCCATTATATATGAAGTCCTTTGCGTGTATAGGAAGTGAGTGCGAAGATACTTGCTGTGCGGGTTGGGGAATTTCAATTGATAAGAAAACGTATAAAAAATATAAAAGTGTAAAGCACCCTACTCTTACTAACTTACTCAATAAAGGGATGAAACGCATAAAGAACGATACAGCATCAGATGTAAAGTATGCATCATTCATATTAGATGCTAAGACTGCTGCATGTCCGATGCTTGATGAAAATAAACTATGTAGGATTCAGTTAAATTTAGGGGAAAAAGCGCTATGTTCTACTTGTACTACCTATCCGAGGGTTGTCAATCAAGTTGACAGTACGATTGAATTATCAGCCAAATTATCTTGTCCAGAAATTGCTAGACTAGCTTTGCTAAATCCAGATGGAATAGAGTTTGAACAACTAGAGTTTGATATTAATTCTGACTGGGGATTGAATTACCGTTTAAATACGCAGCATCCTAGGTTTGCTGAGCAGCTTTTCTGGGGCTTACGGATGTTTTCTATTGAAATTATACAAAATCGAAGCATGAAAATTGGTGACAGACTTATTTTCTTAGGGATATTTATAAATAATGTCCAACAAAAATTAGACAATAATCAATTAGATGTTGTACCGCATATAATTGAAGAATATAGAATGAAAATGAACCACCCTGATTATATAAACAGTTTAGAGAAAATTTCGATTAGTACTACTTTCCAGGTTAAAATGATTATAGAAATGGTGCAAATTAGAAATAACATGGGTATTAGTAACGAAAGATATACGAAGTGTCTTAATGAAATGATACAAGGATTAAACATACAAGAACAAGTTGGTATTGAATTGAGTGATTTAGAGAAAGTTTATATTGAGAATTACAAGCAATTTTACCAACCATTTCTAGAAAAATACGAATATATCCTTGAAAATTATTTGGTTAATTATTTATATGAGAGTCTTTTCCCAAATACAAGTTCTAATAAAATATTTGAAGACTATACAAAAATATGTATTTTGTTCTCTGTCCTGAAGATGCACATGATAGGCATTTCAGGATTTCATAAAAATCTTACGCCTGAATATGCGGTGTTTATTATTCAGAACTTCTCGCGAGTTATTGAACATAATACAACTTACCTTGTACAAATATCGAAGCTGTTTAAAGAGAATGGATTCGATACTTTGGCTCATTTGGCTACGCTTGTCAAAGATAAAAATATGTAGAAGTGAGGGCCGTTGAGTGAAGCTACCGATATCTGTGTGTATGATCGTAAAAAATGAAGAGGATATGCTTGCACAATGTTTATCGTCTGTAGCCGATGTTGTTAATGAAATAGTTATTGGGGACACAGGATCTACAGACAATACAGAGGGTGTTGCACGGCAATATGGAATTCAAACGATACCGATACTTTGGAAAGATTGCTTCGCAACTGCTAGAAATGCTGTTATTGAGCTTGCCACCCAACCCTATATACTTATAATGGATGCTGATGAGCGGTTGATAGAGAGTTCGATAGATGCATTACAGGGATATGTTCAATCTGGCACAAGCAGTCCGGGTAAAGTAAAAGTTGAAAATGTTAAAGAGGATGGGAGTGTAGTATACAGCCAGGTAACACGTTTGTTCCCAAATACTCCTAGTTATAGATACGAGGGTAAAATTCATGAACAATTGAATTGTAATGGAATACAGCCTTCGTCGATTATGACCTCGGTTAGTCTCTTACATCTAGGATATACAGACAGTGCCATTGCGGAACGCGGTAAATTGGAACGCAACCTACGTTTACTGTTGGAAGCAGAGTGTCAGGATCAGAGCAATCCATATACGCAATATCAACTTGGCCAAACATATTTTGTTGGTAAACAGTATGAGAAGGCTGTACAGCATCTATATAATGCCATCCAGCTGCTTCCTATGGATGAGCAAAAGACGGTTGCTTATATGTCTAATGCATGGCTTTCATTATGTTATTCTCTATTTTACTTAAAACAATATAACGACGTATTGAAAATAGTTATGAATGCGATCGAATTGTATCCTGACTATACAGATTTGTATTTTGTATATGGACTTACTTTGACCAGTATGGGGCATTCGTCGGCCCTAGAATTAATTCCAGATGTGTTTATGCATTGTCTAGCTCTAGGTGAGACCAACTCCTCGAACTATGAAACTTCAAAAGGAGTAGGTACGTTCAAGGCGCATTTCAATTTAGGCGTGTACTGGGAAATTGTTGGAGATATATCGCGTGCGAAGCATCATTATCAGTGTGCAGCTCTTGACGGATATGATGTTGCAAATGACCGATTAAAGATACTCACACGTTAAGTCATATGTCATCTATACAGAATAATAAAAATATGCTCGAATATTTTAGAGACATGTACTTGTTCCCTTATATATCAGGGAACAAGTCTTGATAACAACTGTCGTGCAGATTATGATGAAAATGGAGATCCACTTGGATTTCCTCTGACGATGTAATAAATGTCTCATCTTTAAAAAATTAAACAGTTTGGAGCAAAGAAAGCCTGTCTCATCTTACAAAGGACAGGCTTTTTCACAATATGGACGCCTTTTTAGGTGTCGTTTTTTTATTTGTTCATGGAATAGGAGACACTATTGAAATATAGCTCTGCGAATAAGGTGTATAGATAGGCAGAGGGGAAAAACTATTCATCTTTTTGTTCTATTTTGTCGATAATACAGGTAAGGTATCGAATTCCATTTAATTATTTCTTTATTACGAAAACTAATATTATATGATCATAAGTTCTTAATTTAGAGAGGATACATGAGATGAGATTAAGTCAAAAACAACAAATATTAGATCTTGTTGCTACGATAGAGAACGGCGTAGATTATGCTGCAAAAATTGATAATAAGCAAGAAATTGTCATACTACGGGATTGTCATGATGGATTAGTATTTTTGACTAATTTAATGAGTGAAGAGCATGCAGTATGTGTACTTCTTAAGCAAGCAATCAACACTATTTCTTTGGCAATGTTAGATACAGTAGAACCTCAATTCTATATCTCTCATTTAGAAAAAATAAAGCATATATTAATTAATATAAAATCTATGATTGTAGATGATGTGAGGACCGATATAGAAATAGCGTTTATGCCATACAAGGTGTCTATGTGGGACTCGTTAGAAAGCATTTACAGAGAAGCTGAGCAGGATCTAAATTGTTCTTGCTATGTCGTGCCAATTCCGTACTATGAAAAGAACTCTGAAGGGCAATTTTCTGAGGTTTGCTATGAAGGAGATCAATTTCCCAAGGATTTAAATGTTGTGTCATATGAGAAGTATGATTTCGAAAATAGATGTCCGGATATTATCTATATACACAATCCATATGATAGATACAATACACTTACGATGGTTAACCCGCGCTTCTTTACGGATAATCTCGCCCGGTATACAGATATGTTAGTTTATGTTCCTTATTATATGGCTGGTAGTTCGGAGAAACCAGATATACCCGCTTTCCCAGCTTTCAGAAATGTAACTAAAATTATTGCGCAATCAAATCGTACAAAAGATGCTTTTCTTATAAACGGAGTTGGGGCTAATAAAGTATTGAATTTAGGGTCTCCTAAACTTGATGCTACGTTGGCAGTAATGAAAGAGCATAAAGAGCTTCCGGTTTCTTGGAAAGAAACGATGAAAGATAAGAAAGTATTTTTATTTAATACAGGTATAGCTGATCTCTTATCTACTAGCAGCTGGTTTGAACAAATTGTGCATGTTTTAAATTATTTTATTTCTCATAAGAAAAGTGCATTAATTTGGCGCCCGCACCCGCTTACGAAAGTCACATTACAGACAATGCGGCCGCATCTAGTTGATGCATTTGAGAAGATGGAAGAACAGTTGAAGCAAGCTGCTAATATAACTATTGATTATAGTAGTGATATTTATCCAGCAGTAGCTGCATCTGACGCAATCATAAGTGATTATAGTTCTGTTATGCTGCAATACATTGTGACGGAGAAGCCGGTATTAGGCCTCTTAAGTGAACACATGTTGGAACCTAATAGGTATTATTATGCTGACTATTTAGGCTGTTACTTTACTGGTAAAAATACAACTGTATCACAATTTGTCGAAATGGTAGAGAATAATGAAGATGTTAATAAAGAAGAGCGTATTTCCAGATTTATAAACAGCATAAGTAATGCGGATGGTACATCGGGACAAAAGATTCATCAAAGTATTAAGAAAGAAGTGCTTCAAAAATTATTTGCGCTACATGAAGGAAGGTAGAATTAACATGTATTATGTTAATCCAAATATAAAAAAATTATATAGAACATCATATAGTGAAAGTCGAAAAAATTATCTTAGATTGGATATGAATGAGAACCCAGAAGGGCTACCTACTCCATTTTTTGAGAAAGTAATGAATAGTATAACTCCTGAGTATGTTGCCACATATCCTGAAATGGCTTCGTTAATCGGACGTTTAGCAGGGTATTTGCATTGTGAACCAACTAATATTTGCTTAACAAACGGCTCAGATGATGCGATTCGATTGTTGTTCGAAGTATTTGGTGAGCCTGGGAAAAAGGTGGTTTCAGTTAGCCCAAGCTTCGAAATGTACGCTGTGTACATAAATATGTACGGAATGCTGCATTCACCTGTTCCTTATAATGAAAAATTCGAAGTGAGTCTAGATGATATACTCGCCACCGTTGATTCTGATACGGGAATCGTTGTTTTATTGAATCCTAATAGTCCTGTCGGAGCTTCTTGGACGGAAATGGAAGTAAGAGCTGTAATAGAAAAAGCGAGAGAAAACAATGCAGTAGTTGTCATCGATGAGGCCTATTATTATTTCAATCCTACAACATTTTTACATGTTGTGAATGAATACGATAATGTTATGGTATTTCGAACATTTTCAAAAATGCTATCTATTGCTGGATGTCGAGTTGGATTTATCATTTCAAATGATCAATTGATTAGTGAAATAAAAAAAGCGTGTTCAACGTATCCTGTTAACTGTTTTGCAATTCGATTCGCTGAAATGCTACTGGAGGATACAAAAATTATTGATGATTTAATTGAGATAGAGAAACATGGTCGAGATTATTTATTATCGCAGCTTGAACAGTATAACTATAAATATCATTTTAATTACGGTAATTATGTACTAATTAAAAGCAATAAGAAACCGAAAGAAATTTTTGAAGCATTGAAGCAGAGAAATATTTTAATAAAGACTTATCATGCACCTATTTTGTCGGATTGGATTAGAGTAACTACTGGCAGCATTGATACTATGCGCATATTTTGGGAGCAGTTTAAAGAAGTGGATCAAGTTAATGATGTGATATGTACATAGATTCAGTATAGAGGGGGATACGAGCTCATGAAGGCTATTTTGTTGGCAGCAGGAAGAGGAACAAGAATATCAAGAATGATAGAGGAAATCCCCAAATCTGTATTACCTGTTAGTGGAATGCCGTTAATTAGAAGAAGTGTAATGATGTTATTGGAGCGAAATATTCAACCAATTGTTTGCGTCGGTTATCGTGAAACTAAAATTTATGAAGCTTTGGAAGGTTTGGATGTCACCTACTATTTTAATCCGTTCTATAATGTGACGAATAGTATCGCTTCTTTCTGGTTTGCCAGAGAAGAGCTAACAGATGATACGATAATTATGAATGGTGATGTGTATATTGAAGATGATATTTTAGATTTAATTATAGAGACGAAGAAAGATTGTGCATTAATGGTGGACACGGGTAGGACAGTAGAAGGTGATTACTTCTTAATGCTAGAGAATGGATACATTAAGAAATATGGTAAAGATCTACCTTTAAAAGAACGAACTTGCGAATATGTAGGGATTGGAAAAATAAGAAAGGCATTTTTAGCAGAGTTCACAGAGAAATTAGAATATTTAATAGGAACTCAACAGCACCAATTGTGGTGGGAAAATATATTATATTCATTAGTCGAAGAAGAAAAGAAGAACATAGAAACGATTGATATTAGCGGAATGTTTTGGTCGGAAATTGATTATTTTGATGATTATGAAAGAATCATTGCACACATAAATAAAGTAAAGGTTGTTTAGTATAGGTGGGATATGAGACAAGGAATAGATTATATTAAGCTAACGGATGAACAGTTAAAAAAGCTTCAAATGGAAATGTTGTCTCTATTAATTGAAGTAGATCGAATATGTAAAAAACATAATATTCGATATTATTTATCATATGGAACGTTAATCGGTGCAATTAGACATAAAGGATTTATTCCTTGGGATGATGATATAGATATCGAAATGAGTAGGGGAGATTATGATAAATTTTGCGAAATTTGCAGTGTTGAACTAGATGATACCAAGTTCTTTTTGCAAAATCAGCAAACGGATAAGCACTACAATTGGGTTTATGGAAAGTTGAAATTGAAGGATACGTCTTTTATTCGATATGGACAAGAACATCTCAAACAACTAGATGGGATATTCATTGATATTTTTCCGCTAGACAACATGTCTCGTAATAAGCATAAGCAGAAGCTATCTATGTTTATGAGTAAAATATGTAGAAAACTTTTATGGGCTCCTGTTGGCAAGAAAACGTTAAGTAATCCTTTTAGTAAAGCGTTATACACCGTTCTTTCCTTTATTCCACGAAAGCTAGTTATACGTGTGTTTGAGTTTTTTGCTCATTTAGATAATAAAAATGAAACAGCGTTACTTGCCTCTCACAACTATATGTCGGGATACATATTTAAACGTGAGTGGTTTTCTGAGACGATAAAGGTTGAATTTGAAGGACATACTTTTGATGCACCTAAAGGCTACGATGAAATTTTGACTTATATTTATGGAGAGTATATGAAGCTGCCTCCAGAAGAGAAACGGCATGGACATACTTATGCGACGTATATTAAATTTCTGGATGGGACTGAACTAAAGCTATAGCTATAGCAAGCATATGTGTTTAGGAGGGGGGACGGCTGTTGGAAAGAATATATAAAGAGCATGTTCACATTGATCCAGAGAGTTTGAAAGACTTTTATAAAAAAAGAGCAGTAGATAAAATTTCTATTGATATAGATGCGCCGGTAGTGTTGTGTGGCGATAAAGATAAAAGCAAGATAGAGGCATGGACAAATTTTGAATTAGAACACCGATTTCCTTTGTTGGAGCTGGATGAGAATAGTGTTGTTCTTGAAGCAGGCTGTGGGACAGGTCGAATATCTAAGTATATAACTCCAATTGCAGATACTTTTGTCGGTTTAGATTATATAAAGGAATTCATCAATATCATACAACTGCGAGAGGATATAGAAAAAAAAGATACGACCTATTTTGTTCATTCTTCTATCCAAGAGTTTGTAGATGAAACTGTTTCGTTTCCTATTAAAAAGAAATTCAACCGCTTTGTCATATCAGGTGGTGTATTGATGTACATAAATGATGATGATGCCAAAGAAGTGATGAGTAAACTTGTTGAACGATTTGATGATGAGTGCTTGATCTATTTATCGGAGCCGATTGCATTGGATGGAAGGCTCACTCTGAATAAGTTTTATTCTGAAGACTTGGAGAATGAGTATAGTGCAATTTATAGAACAAAGGCAGAATATCAAGACATGTTTGAAGTCTGGTATAATGCAGGCTTTGAATTGAAGACTAACGAAGAGTTTTTCTATGAGGACATTAAAGCTCAGAAAGAAACAAAGCAATGGATGTTTGTTTTACAAAGAAAGAAGAAGTAGCCCGGATTTTTTGATATAACAAGAAAGGGGGGGGACGGAATGCTAATGCAATGTGATATGTCATGGAGAACCCCTGTGCTAGAGTATATTGGAGACGATTATTCTAAGTGTTTATACTTATATATAAATCTAAATAAATATGGATTTAATAATAGCAACTTTAATGTCTGGGTTAGTTTGGATGACAATGGTGAAATAAATGCATTGATGGCCAAATACTATACTGGCATCCATATTTATAGCCATCATGCTGCTTATGCGCTGGATGATATTGTAGAGTTTATTGGCGCCAATAACCCCTCCATTATTACAGGAACGGGACAAATTATTAACCATATTCAAGAGTATCTGCCAGAATATGAAGCTGAGTTTGGAAGTGTTGGACAAATAAAAAATGTCGTTAATCTTGATTCCAGCAATATCGAGATAGCTTCAATAGACGATATGTATGAAATTTCAAGGTTATTGATTGAAGATGAGGGGCTGGGAGGGCATTACGATGCTACTTTGCTAGAGCATCAATTAAAAGAGCGACATGCTGAAGGATTCGGTAGGAATTATGTGGTAAAGAGTAACGGAACTATTATTTCTCATTGTGCAACTTATGCGCAAACCAATCAATTAGGTGTGACTTCTGGGTTATTTACTAAACCGGAGGAAAGAGGCAAGGGGTACGCTTACTCGATTTATTGTAAACTTTGCTCAGATTTGCTGCGTGAAGGAAAAGAAGTGTTTGCTTATTATTACACCTTCCAAGCACATAAAATGCATGAAAAGGTGGGGTTTGAAATTGTGTCGAGTTGGGCGAAGTTGGTGAAAACATCGGACTAGAAACATATAACAATTTTTCATTGACACCGCTTCCACCTGGTGATATAGTCGATATTGTGAAGATAAACTTCACGGTACTTGAAGATGAAGGGATGTATAAAGATGCAAGGTAAAGTTAAATGGTTCAACGCAGAAAAAGGTTACGGTTTCATCGAAACAGCTGAAGGTAACGACGTGTTCGTTCACTTCTCCGCTATCCAAACTGATGGCTTCAAGACACTAGAAGAAGGTCAAGCAGTTGAGTTTGATATCGTGGAAGGCGCTCGCGGACCACAAGCAGCTAACGTAATCAAATTGTAATTATACCGGCAATTGCCGAATAATATATGATACGGTAGCTAAACCCTCTGACTTGTTCAGAGGGTTTTTCTGTCTATATTACATAGTAGTCGAACAACTTATCCTAGTTGGAATTGTATAGTATTGTTAGCCTTACTGTTGCTCTTTATACTCCTACTCCTCCTCAACATTTCACTCATTGGCACCCATTTTATCTGTATTAAGGTTAGGGTGTATTTCACTTGAAATATGCGGCTTCTTTCTGCAATTTCATAATACAGCACGTTTGATCATCTATGTTCATTAAGATGTCCTCTTATTGTTTCAATCCTCATTCAGAACGGGTACATGTAATGAAATAAAGTTCTTACAATCGTAAACGTTCTTTTGAAATCATGTGTGCCCATATGATATAATAGAGGTAAGCAAAGGAGGAGTGCCCTATGAATTACAGCATTCGAGGCCAACAGATTGAAGTTACTGACGCTCTCCGCGAGTATGTGGAGAAGAAGCTAAGCCGACTTGAACGCTATTTTGAAGCACCTACTTCTGACTTGAACGTAACGCTAAGCGTTACCCGTGATTTACACGGTGTTGAAGTCACAATTCCAATGCCAGGTTTACTATTGCGTGCGGAAGACCGCAGCAAAGACATGTATGCATCCGTTGATGCAGTAGTTGATAAGCTAGAGCGTCAAATACGCAAGCATAAGACCAAAGTAAACCGTAAGTTCCGCCAGCGTCATGACGGTGGATTGAAGCAATTGTTTACTGATGGGGATGCTGCACATTCAGCCGTACAAGTCCAGGAACAAGAGGATGAGCTAGAGCTCGTTCGAACGAAACGTTTCACACTGAAGCCGATGGATGTGGAGGAAGCGATTCTCCAGATGAATATGATTGGACATAATTTCTTTGTCTTCTCTAATGCTGACACGAAGGAAGTCAACGTCGTATATCGCCGCAATGACGGTCGCTACGGCCTCATTGAGCAAGGCTAATTGATAAGGCGCACTTTCTAATTATAAAGGACGACGTCCCTAATTTATGAAGATTAGAGCCTATTTCCCACAACGGAATGGGCTCTTTTCACGTATAATAGATTATAAGACTTATAGATCCCCGAGACGGGGCTGGGACGGTTGCGACAATCCCATGAAAATGTTACAATTTATTGCAAAACGAGTCAACGAACAAGTTCTCTGTTGCAGGCCTAATTTAGCAAGATAAGCCGTGAGAATACGTTCTGTTTTGCGTGAAAGGGGCTAACCATGCTAGGACTTGTGAAAAAAATATTCGGAGATGCCAATGAACGTGAAGTAAAACGGTTAATGAAGACCGTTGAGTTCATTAATGGCTTGGAACCGGAGTTCGAAAAATTAACGGATGAACAGGTTCGTGCGAAAACGGATGAGTTCCGTGCGCGTATCGAGAAAGGTGATTCATTGGATCAGCTTTTACCGGAAGCGTTCGCTACTGTTCGAGAAGCTGCGAAGCGTACCCTGGGTATGCGTCATTATGATGTACAGCTACTTGGTGGTATGGTACTTCATGAGGGCAAGATCGCGGAAATGAAAACGGGTGAAGGTAAAACGCTTGTTGGAACTTTGCCGGTTTATTTGAATGCGTTGGCAGGTAAAGGCGTGCACGTCGTTACAGTCAATGACTATTTGGCAACTCGTGATAGCGAGATTATGTCTCAGGTTTATAACTTTCTCGGGATGACAGTAGGTTTGAACTTGGCGAATATGGATCCTGATGATAAGCAGGAAGCATACGCTTGTGATATTACGTACGGAACGAACAATGAGTTCGGCTTCGATTATTTGCGTGACAACATGGTGTTGTATAAAGAACAAATGACTCAGCGTCCTTTGAACTTTGCGATCATCGATGAGGTAGACTCTATTTTGGTCGATGAAGCACGTACACCACTTATTATTTCGGGACAGGCTGCAAAGTCTGCTGAATTATACTTTGGAGCAGATCGCTTTATCCGTCGCTTGGTGGAGGAAGACTACTCCATCGATGTGAAGACGCGTCAGGTGTCTCTTACAGAGGCTGGTGTGGCGAAGGCTGAAAAAGCTTTTGGTATCGAAAATATGTACGATGTGAAGAATGTAACGCTAAATCATCATATTCAGCAAGCACTTCGTGCGCATTATATTATGCGTCTTGATGTAGACTATGTAGTTAATGATGGCGAGATTGTTATCGTCGATGAGTTTACAGGACGTATGATGGCTGGACGTCGTTACAGCGATGGCTTGCACCAAGCGATTGAGGCGAAGGAAGGAATGGAAGTTCAGAACGAGAGCATGACTCTTGCTACGATCACATTCCAGAACTACTTCCGTATGTATCGCAAGTTGGCGGGTATGACAGGTACAGCGAAAACAGAAGAAGAAGAATTCAAGAGCATTTACGGTCTTGAAGTTATTCAGATTCCAACGAATAAAACGAATCAACGTAAAGATATACCGGATGTCGTTTACAAGTCAGTTAACGGCAAGTTTAAGGCTGCGGTTGAGCAAATCGTTGAATGTAACAAGAAGGGACAGCCAGTACTAGTAGGTACGGTTTCCATTGAAAATTCAGAGCGCTTATCTGACATGCTCCGTAAGAAAGGTATTCAGCATAAAGTGTTGAATGCCAAGTTCCATGCGGAAGAGGCAGAAATTATTTCTCGTGCAGGTCAGCCGAACTCCGTTACAATTGCCACGAACATGGCAGGCCGTGGTACGGACATCTTGCTAGGCGAAGGTGTCGCTGAAAAGGGTGGTCTGCACATTATCGGTACAGAGCGTCATGAAAGCCGTCGTATCGATAATCAGTTGCGTGGTCGTGCTGGACGTCAAGGTGACCCAGGTTCTTCTCAGTTCTACTTGTCTCTTGAAGACGAGCTAATGCGCCGTTTCGGTGCTGATAACATTATGGCAATGATGGAGCGTATGGGCTTTGAAGAAGATCAGCCGATCGAGTCGAAGTTGATTACGAAGGCTGTTGAGTCCGCACAGAAGCGTGTTGAAGGTAACAACTTCGATATGCGTAAAGTCGTTCTTCAATATGACGATGTGATGAACCAACAGCGTGAGATCATCTACAAGCAGCGTCGTGAGGTGCTAGAAGCAGAGAATATCCGCCAAATCGTTATGGATATGATTTCACCTTGTGTCGATCGTATTGTAGAAGCACATTGTAACGATGAAGAAGTTCCAGAGAACTGGGACTACGAAGAAATTGTGAAATATATGCACCTTCATTTGCTTGAGGATGGTTCAGTTACGAAGGACGATCTTTGGGGCAAAGAGAAAGAGGAGATTAAAGAGTTCCTCTTCAAGAAAGTTGAAGCTAAATATATTGAGCGCGAAGAAACGATGGGCGAAGAGCTTGTGCGTGAATTCGAGAAAGTTATCGTGCTACGTGCGGTAGATTCGAAGTGGATGGATCACATTGATGCGATGGATCACCTTCGTCAAGGTATTCATCTTCGTGCATACGGCGGTACAGATCCGCTTCGTGAATATCAATTTGAGGGTTACGAAATGTTCCATCAAATGATTGCAGCGATTCAGGAAGAAGTATCGACACTCGTGATGAAGTCTCAAGTAGAGCAAAAAGTAGAGCGTCAAGCTGTCATTGATGAGAGTAAAATCTCTACGAATGCTGAACCTGGCGTGAAGCGTCCTGTACAAAAGGACGAAGAAGTTGGACGTAATGACGCTTGTCCTTGCGGCAGCGGCAAGAAATATAAACAGTGCCACGGTAAGTAAGTGACGTGCAATGACTAGTCTGAGAGCGGATAGCCTTCATATGTAGGCAGAAGTTTAATTGACTGGTGTGCGTTACGATTCTTACTAGAGGTATAACTGTATGTAGCAACGGGCAGCCGCATTGGGTGCCCGTTGTTATGTGCATAAATATTTAGTGAGGTGAATTATGATGATCGATCCAAATGTCCGTCATCAACTGCGAGATATCGCATCCAAGCTCACAAATCTTAGGGGGTCTCTTTGACTTAGACCTTAAGTTGGAGCAGATTGCGAACTATGAAGAAAAAATGGCTGCACCTGACTTTTGGGACGATAACGAACGTGCGCAAGGCCTGATTGCTGAACTTAACGGTGTGAAAGGCATTGCTGACCAATATCAGGCTTTGTCTCAGGAACATGAAGACGTAGCTATGATGCTGGAGTTGGCCGAGGAAGAACAGGATCAATCGCTTGCGACTGAGTTGGAATCCTCAGTAAAGCAACTGCTTGATAAGGTAGAAAGCTTTGAGCTGCAATTGTTATTGAGCGAGCCATATGATAAATTTAATGCAATTCTAGAGTTGCATCCCGGAGCTGGTGGTACGGAGTCTCAAGATTGGGGACAAATGCTACTGCGTATGTACACGAGATGGGCAGAGAAGCGTGGCTTTAAGGTTGAAGTCGTTGATTATTTGCCTGGCGACGAAGCGGGAATTAAGAGTGTTACACTTCTCATCAAAGGCTTTAATGCTTACGGGTATTTGAAAGCAGAGAAGGGTGTTCATCGACTCGTTCGTATATCGCCATTTGACTCCTCTGGACGTCGACATACATCGTTCGTTTCCTGTGATGTTGTACCTGAGATTACGGATGATACAACGGTAGAAATTCGTACAGAAGATTTGAAGGTCGATACGTACCGTGCAAGTGGTGCGGGTGGACAGCACATCAATACAACAGACTCTGCGGTAAGGATTACGCATATCCCTACTGGTGTCGTTGTTACCTGTCAAACAGAACGTTCTCAGATCAAGAACCGTGAACGTGCGATGACGCATCTTCGCTCCAAACTCGTTGAGCGGAAGATCGAAGAGCAGCAGAAGCATCTGGCGGAAATACGTGGAGAGCAAATGGAGATTGGCTGGGGCAGTCAAATCCGTTCTTACGTATTCCACCCGTATAGCATGGTCAAAGACCACCGCACATCAGCGGAAACTGGCAATGTCGGCGCCGTCATGGATGGTGACCTCGACATGTTCATTGAAGCCTATTTGCGCACTAGGATTGTATCTTCTTCGGAAAGCTAATAGTAACTTTAAAATGAACCTGCGCCGACATTGTCGGGGCAGGTTTTTTTTGTATGCTTGAACGCTGTACCTTAACAAAGAATGCTCATTGAATAGATGCGCATACTACATGTGAAGTGGGCCGTATCGGTATATTTTGAGATATGACATGTTGAGGTGTGAAAATGTAAGCAGTATTATAAAAGAGGAGAATGTATACTTATGTCATCTTGGTCATTAAAGCGTGAACGACGAGGAGCTCCGCTATTTCCGGTCAATCACCCGATTCGTGTTGTGTTAGATTACGGATTAATCTTGTTCGGAGCCTTCATTATGGGTATTACATTCAATATGTTTCAATTGCCGAATAAGATTGCTTCCGGAGGTATTTCTGGATTGTCGATCGTCTTGGAAGAAGTATTTGGATGGGTGCCAGCAATCACTCAGTATGCATTTAACATCCCGCTCTTTATTTTAGGTGTCATGTTGCTAGGCAAGCAATTTGGTATTCGAACATTGATCGGCTCAATCGCTATGCCATCATTCATTTTTTTAACCTCAGATTTGCCGGCTGCTACATATAATCCATTGCTGGCTTCGATTTTTGGTGGTATCGGAATTGGTCTTGGTCTTGGACTTGTGTTCCATGGTCGTGGCTCAACAGGCGGGAATGCAATTACGGCTCAACTTATTCATACGTATCTAGGTGTCAGCAGGCCGCTCGCAATCGCGATGTGTGATGGGATCGTCATTATTTTGGCGGGCGTATTATTGTCGTTTGAGGATGCAATGTATGCCCTGATTGGTTTGTTTGTCATGAGCAAGACACTTGATGTCGTGCAAGTCGGATTCAGCTATACGAAAGTAGCATTTATCATTACGGATAAGACAGATGAGATGAGCAGTGCGATCTTGAAGGACTTAAACCGTGGTTTGACGAAGTTGCAGGGTGAAGGTGGCTATACCGGTGAAGGACGTATTGTGCTAATGGTAGTAGTCGGCCAAACGGAAGTCATTAAGCTCAAGCAGCTTGTGCAGAGTGTTGATGCAAATGCATTTGTTATTATAAGCGATACAAATGAAGTGTTAGGTGAGGGCTTTAAAATTCCAGCATAAAATGATGCGTGAGGTAGGGGCTTACCTATTTTGACCCCAAAAGAATACTACTAATGCAATTGTTGTATTGTTGGACTACGTAGGACCGTGCAGACGGTCCTTTTTTAATGCTCATTTTTAAAATGAGGCTAGTTGGATAAGAGAGATTCACTTTTTATGTTATACATTATTCATACATAAATGAATAATGTGCATTCATAAATAAAAATTTTATAGAAATTATGAATTCGTAAAAACGCTGTTACATAAGGGTTTTGTTTTGCTTTTCGTCTGTTTTTACTCATTTTATACGACAAGCTGAGCAAAAAAGTTGTTGTATCTATATAACATAGTAAGTATAATAATGCATAACTTCTAAATCGGTAATACATAGTTGAATAGATACTTATTTGGAGCCAGCGGGCGGTTGGATTCCAGAGTGTCAAATGGAGGGAGAGAGGTAGTTGCATACAACAGAGCAAGTTCAATCAAAAGTGAAAGTTGCAATTGTCGGTTCGACAGGGTACGGGGGTGTCGAGCTTATTCGATTTTTGGTCCATCATCTAGGAGTAGAAATTACATCAGTAATCTCAGCATCGAGCGCAGGAGAATCGATTGCGGCGGGCTATCCGCATTTGAATCAAATTTTGATGAATACGTTGGACGGTGTTGATCCCGTTGAAATAAAAACAAAGGCAGATGTTGTATTTACGGCTACGCCTTCTGGTGTGAGTACAAAGTTGGTACCACAGCTGCTGGCTGTCGGGCTGAAAGTAATTGATCTATCAGGAGACTTCCGATTAAAAAATGGTGGGCAATATGAGCAGTGGTATAAACATGAGCCAGCATCCAATGAATTGTTGAACGCTGCTGTGTATGGACTATGTGAATGGTACGGTAACGATGTGGTAGGCTCTTCTTTTATTTCCAATCCTGGCTGTTATCCTACCGCGACGCTGTTAGGGCTTGGGCCGGCTCTTCAGGCAGGCTGGATTGATGCAGATTCTATCATTATTGATGGGAAATCAGGTGTATCGGGTGCAGGGCGGGGAGTTAGCTTGACCAGCCATTATGCGGAGATTAATGAGAATCTCAAAGCATATAAAGTTAATCGACATCAGCACATTCCTGAGATTGAGCAAGTGTTGCAAGATGTGCATGGGCAGCCAGTGACGGTTACGTTCACAACGCATTTGACGCCGATGACGCGTGGAATTATGTGCACCATGTATGCCAAATTGAACGGCAGCTATACCGATCAAGACTTTGTGCAATTGTACAGTGAGCATTATGCGGGTCGTCCGTTCGTTCGAGTCCGTCCAGAGGGCACTTGGCCCGCAACGAAGGAAGTGTACGGCTCTAACTATTGCGATATTGGCTTTAGCGTAGATAAGCGCACGCAGAGAGTAACCATTATTAGCGTCATTGATAATGTGGTGAAAGGTGCGGCTGGGCAGGCCATTCAGAACTTGAACGTAATGATGGGCTGGGATGAAACAACAGGACTGTCCTATGTACCTGTTTATCCGTAATCGTTAGATCGATACGGACCAGTATCCATTAGATATAAAGCAGTTGGATATAGAGTAGGCGGAGGGATAGCTATGACGAGTAAGGCGATATCTGAGTCGGCAACGGTTGCCGATGGTGCAGATCAGAGTGGGAGCGGGCAACAGCCATTTGCAGTTGTAGACGGCTCGATTACAAGCCCGGCGGGGTTCCGGGCAGCAGGTCTTCATTGTGGATTGAAAAAGACGAGCCGCAACGACATCGGCGCGATCGTGTGCGATGTTCCTGCAACGGCGGCAGCTGTGTACACGCTGAACGCGTTCCAAGCGGCGCCGCTTCACGTGACACGTGCAAGCTTAGCGGCGGAAGGTAAGCTTAGCGCCGTCATCGTCAACAGCGGCAACGCGAATGCCTGCACAGGTGTGCAAGGTGAGGAGGACGCGTACCGAATGCGCGATGCCTTCGCCGAGCAGCTCGGCGTGCCCGCGCATCAAGTAGCGGTAGCCTCGACAGGCGTCATCGGCGAGCCGCTGAAGATGGATTGCGTAGAGCGCGGCATTGCGGCGCTCCCAGCTGAGCTTAGCTCGGCGCGAGACGGTGCCGAGCAATTTTGCCAGGCGATACTAACCACCGACCTCGTGAAGAAGGAAGTATGTGTAACGGTTCAGGTCGACGGCCAGTTGGTGACAATCGCAGGCGCAGCCAAAGGCTCGGGCATGATCCATCCGAACATGGCGACAATGCTTGGCTTTGTTACGACAGATGCGGTCGTGTCGTCGGACGTACTTCATGTTCTACTCAAGCAGACGACGGATGCAACGTACAACATGATTACCGTCGATGGCGATACAAGCACCAATGATATGCTGGTCGTTATGGCAAGTGGGGTGGCAGGCAATCAGCCGCTGCATGCCGAGCATCCAGATTGGTCTTCCTTTGCGGCAGCTTTCCACTATGTGAACGAAGTATTGGCTAAAGCCATCGCTCGTGACGGAGAGGGAGCAACGAAGCTGATCGAAGTCCGGGTTAACGGGGCGGTGCATGATCAAGCCGCTCGCGCCATTGCGAAAAGTGTGGTCGGCAGCAGTCTTGTAAAGTCAGCTGTGTTTGGAGCTGATGCGAACTGGGGCCGCGTTATTGCGGCTGTCGGGTACTCAGGTGAAGCGGTGAACACGGATTCCGTAGATATTTTCCTAGGACCGATCCCTGTATTGAAACAGTCTACTCCCGTTGTGTTTGACGAGGAACAGGCGTTGGTTTATTTGAAGGAAGATACGATCGTATTTATGATTGATCTCCATATGGGGCAAGGAAGTGCAACTGCATGGGGTTGTGATCTCACATATGATTATGTCCGTATTAACGCGGCATATCGAACATAGAGAGGAGAAGTCGTATGGGACATTCAGCAGGGAAGTTGAGGCGATTCGTGATGAAGTGCGGGGGCAGCACACTTGCTGATTTGCCCGACAGCTTCTACGAACAATTAAGAGAGGTACAGCAATCGGGAACGATGCCGATTATTGTGCATGGTGGAGGCCCTGCCATTTCAGAGACGCTGAGCAAGCTTGGTATTGAGACGGAATTCGTCAATGGCTTGCGCAAGACGAGTGAAGAAGTACTCGATGTGGTAGAAATGGTACTAGCCGGCAGTATGAACAAGCAAATCGTGCGCAGACTGAACCGACTAGGTGCAAGCTCTATTGGGTTATCTGGCACAGATGGAGGGCTAATTGTGGCCCAGCCTGTCTCGAACGCAGCTGAAATTGGTTTTGTTGGCGATGTGGTTGGTGTGCAAGCAGAAATCATTAACGGCATTATTGAAATGGGATATATGCCAGTTGTTGCACCGATCGGAATTGATGCGGCAGGCCAGCGCTATAACATCAATGCTGATACAGCGGCGGGTGCGGTGGCAGACCATCTAGGTGTGCAGCAGCTCCTAGTCATTACGGATGTGCCGGGTATTATGCGAGTTGTGGATGGAGAGAAGCAAGTGCTTCCTGTCGTTACGACAGAGGAGATCGAAGCCATGATTACTAGTGGTGAAATATACGGAGGTATGATCCCGAAGGTGCGAGCGGCTATGAAGTGTATGGAAGGCGGCGTAGCTGAAGTAATTATCGCGCATGGGACAGAGCCGAATGTGATTCGAAAATTAGCAGTGGGAGAAGCGATCGGTACTAGAATTGTACGTGAATCCGTTTCTATCGTATAGAATTCGTAGTAATTCGTACTTTCAATTAGGGAGGGATAGTCGATGAGCAATAATATGATAGGCGTATCCAACAATAGTTCTTTATTTCCTACATATAACCGTTACCCGATTACGCTTGTAAAAGGGGAAGGCAGCAGACTGTGGGATGAGAACGGGCGAGAATATTTGGACTTTATGAGCGGGCTTGCTGTAACAAATCTTGGTCATGTACCTGAACAGGTCAAAGCACGTCTGACCGAACAGTTGGATGCGTTGTGGCATGTCTCGAACTTGTTTCATATCCCGCAGCAAGAACAGGCGGCAAAGCTGCTAACCGAGCACAGCTGTGCGGATGCCGTGTTCTTCTGCAACAGTGGTGCTGAAGCGAATGAGGCGGCAATCAAACTTGCTCGTCGCTATCACCAAAAAATTGCGAATACAGGACGCTATGAAGTGATTACGTTTGAACAGTCGTTCCATGGACGGACATTGGCAACGCTGACAGCGACAGGTCAAGACAAGGTGAAGGATGGTTTCACACCGTTACCTGAGGGATTCCGCTATGCACCTTATAACGACATCCAAGCGCTTGAAGCAGCGATCACGGATAAAACATGCGCTATCATGCTGGAAATGGTGCAAGCAGAAGGTGGCGTTATTCCGATTACAGCTGAGTTTGCTGAAGGTGTGGCCAATCTATGTACTGTGCATGGGCTGCTGCTCATTATTGACGAGGTGCAGACAGGAGTCGGACGTACAGGACGCTGGTTTGCCCATGAGCATTTTGGATTGAAACCAGATATTTTTACAGTAGCTAAAGGATTGGGCAGTGGATTCCCAGTTGGAGCAATGTTAGCGAAGCAATATTTACGCGATGCATTTGGTCCTGGTACCCATGGTACGACGTTTGGTGGAACACCAATTGCTATGGCAGCCGTTCTCGGTACATTAGAAACGCATATTGAAGAGCGCATTCCAGAACGAGTAGCTGAGATCAGTAGTTATTTATTGGCGCAGCTTCATCAGAAACTGGGTGCACATCCGAAGGTGAAAGTAATTCGGGGAATGGGGCTTATCGTCGGTATTGAATACGATGGTGCGGCAGGAGAAATGATTGCTCAAATGCACCAAGAAGGATTGTTAGTGGTACCTGCGGGTCCGAATGTGATTCGACTGCTGCCAAGTTTGCGTGTCACGAAAGAAGAAATCAATGCAGCTGTAGCAATCATAGAACGTGTACTGACAGAGCAACCAGCTCAAGTCGGTTAGTTGCATGTAATCAGAGCAGCCTAGCTGTGAAAAAAGGATAGAATGACTTAGCAAGTTGGCTCTACGCCAGCTATAAAAATATAGATGAAGCCACAGAAATGGTTTGAAACGGAGGCATAAGCCCTATGACAACGACTCAATTGGACTTGAAAGGGCGGGATTTTGTCGCTCTTGCAGATTATACACAAGAAGAAATATATGCCTTGATACATGATGCTATTGAACTGAAGCAGCTGCAAAAGGCGGGTACACCGTCCCAGCCTCTTAAAGGCAAATCACTTGCGATGATATTCGAAAAGTCTTCCACTCGGACACGGGTATCCTTTGAAGTGGGAATGTTCCAGTTAGGTGGAACGGCGTTGTTTTTGAGTAAAAATGATATCCAAATTGGTCGTGGCGAAACGATTTCCGATACGGCGCAAACCTTGTCACGTTATGTGGACGGCATTATGATTCGTACATTTGCGCACAGCACCGTTATTGATTTAGCACGCAGTGCAACCGTTCCGGTTATTAACGGATTGTCTGATTTGAATCACCCGTGTCAAGCGTTAGCTGACTATATGACTGCTTATGAGAAGAAGGGCAAATTGGAAGGGCTGAAGATTGCTTATATCGGTGATGGCAACAATATGGCACATTCACTTATGATGGGTGCTGCTAAGTTGGGTATGCACATCGCAGTAGCAACACCAGAAGGTTATGGGCCGGATTCGGATGTGATTAAACAGTCCAAAGAACAAGCTGAACTTTACGGAGCAGCGATAACGTTGACGAGCGATCCACAGGAAGCGGCAGCGGATGCAGATTTTATTTACACTGATGTATGGGCGAGTATGGGCTTTGAGTCTGAACAAGAGAAGCGCGAAAAAGCATTCAAGAACTTTCAAGTGAATGAGTCACTTGTGAAATATGCAAAGTCAGATTATTTGTTCATGCATTGTTTGCCTGCTCATCGTGGGGAAGAAGTGAGTGAGGGTATCATCGATGGCCCGCATTCTGTAGTGTTTGATGAAGCTGAAAATCGACTGCATGCACAAAAAGCGATTATGGCCGCTATTATGCGCGACTAGTATTTCTATAGACTTTGTAGTGGACGTTTGAGAGGAGCGGGAACGATGGCGAAGGAGAAAATAGTGCTGGCCTACTCTGGTGGGTTGGATACATCCGTTATTTTGAAGTGGTTGAAAGAAACGTATGATGCTGAAATTATCGCTTTTACTGCAGATATTGGGCAAAAAGAAGAGTTGGATGGCTTAGAGGAGAAGGCACTAGCGACAGGTGCTTCTAAAGTATATATCGATGATTTGCGCGATGAGTTCGCGAGCGATTTCATTCAACCGATGTTCCAAGCAGGTGCTCTTTATGAGGGACAATACTTGCTAGGAACGAGTATTGCTCGCCCACTTATTGCAAAGCGTATGGTTGAGATTGCCCGTGCAGAAGGAGCCACTGCTATTGCGCATGGCGCGACTGGCAAAGGGAATGACCAAGTGCGTTTTGAGCTTACTGCGGCTGCACTTGCGCCAGAAATTAAAGTAATTGCCCCTTGGCGTTCTGAAGCTTTCCGGGAGCAGTTCCCGGGCCGTGCTGAAATGATCGCTTATGCGGAGAAACATGGCATTCCTGTGCAAGCTTCTGCTGCGAAGCCTTATTCCATGGACCGTAACTTGCTTCATATTAGCTTCGAAAGCGGCATTTTAGAGGACCCTTGGTTCGACCCAAGTTCGGATGAGAACAAGGAAATGTTCGTATTGAGTGTATCTCCGGAAGATGCGCCAGATACGGCTGAATATGTTGAACTATCATTTGAACAGGGGAATTGCGTTGCGATCAATGGTGCTGCTCTTACGCCACTGCAAGTAATGGAGAAATTGAATGAACTCGGCGGCAAGCATGGCGTTGGTCGTGTGGATATGGTTGAAAATCGCTTCGTAGGCATGAAGAGTCGCGGAGTGTATGAGACGCCGGGCGGAACGATTTTATTTACGGCTCATCGTAAGATGGAGTCGTTGACGATGGATCGCGAAGTAATGCATTTGCGTGATTCATTAATTGCGAAATATAGCAATATCGTTTATAACGGTTTTTGGTTTGCGCCAGAGCGCTTGGCTATTCAAGCATTGGTGCAAGAAAGTCAGAAAAACGTTACAGGTACGGTGCGTTTGAAGCTTTATAAAGGAAATGTGATTGGTGCTGGGGTTAAGAGTCCAGTCAGCCTTTATAATCCAGATATTGCAACGATGGAAGCTGATCCGACGCAGGCTTACGATCAGAATGATGCAACTGGCTTTATTCAGTTGAATGCATTGCGCTTGAAAGTATCTGCTGGAGTGCACGGTGCGAACTTGACGGCAGCAGTTCCAAAGCAATCGGCTGAAGCGGTATACACGAATTGAGCATTATACGGACCGTAACTCGTAACGATATGTGATATGTATTGTAGGAGAGCATACCATTCGGATTCGGATGTAGACAGATATTCTCATGGGCAGGAGGGGACAGTGTGAGTAAGCTTTGGGGCGGACGTTTTACGAAGCAGACGGATGAACTGGTGGAACAATATACGGCATCGATTACGTTCGATAAGAAGATGGCTGAAGAAGATATACAAGGCAGTCTCGCTCATATTACGATGCTCGGTCGCTGCGGAATCGTGCCGCAGCAGGATGCGGATCGCATCAAGGATGGGCTGCTGCAAGTGCTGGCACTAATTCAAGCAGGTGAGATGGAGTACTCGGTGTCGGATGAAGATATTCATATGAATATCGAGAAGAAGCTGATTGAGCTGATCGGACCTGTTGGGGGCAAGCTGCATACAGGTCGCAGCCGCAACGACCAGGTTGCTACGGATATGCATCTTTATTTGCGCAAGCATGTTGTTCAATTCGTTGAGTTGTTAGGCGATGTACAAGAAGCGCTAATCGCACAGGCGAAGGAGAATGTGGACACCATTATTCCGGGTTATACACATCTCCAGCGTGCGCAGCCAATTCTATTTGCACATCATCTATTGGCTTATGTATCCATGTTTGAACGTGATATTGAGCGATTGAAAGACAGTTACAAGCGTATCAACACGCTGCCATTAGGCGCAGGGGCCTTGGCGGGGACGACATTCCCGATTGACCGCCATTTTGTTGCTGAGCAGCTTGGATTCGAGCGTATTTACGAGAACAGTCTAGATGCGGTCAGCGATAGAGACTTCATTGTGGAGTTTCTAGCCAATGCTTCGCTTATTATGACGCACTTATCGCGATTGTGTGAAGAGCTTGTACTGTGGTCCAGTACAGAGTTTCAATTCATTGAATTGGATGATGCTTTCTGCACGGGATCTAGCATTATGCCGCAGAAGAAGAACCCAGACGTACCCGAGCTTGTACGAGGCAAGACAGGACGTGTATATGGCAATCTTATCGGTATGTTGACGGTACTAAAGGCACTTCCGCTAGCTTATAACAAAGATATGCAGGAAGACAAAGAGGGCATGTTTGATACGGTTGCAACGTTGGATGGTGCATTGCGTCTGTTTGCTCCAATGATTGCTACGATGAAAGTAAACCGTGGCCGCATGCGTCAAGCGGTTAACCAAGACTTCTCAAACGCGACGGATATTGCAGATTTTCTTGTGAACAAGGGTTTGCCTTTCCGCCAAGCGCATGAAGTTATTGGCAAGTCGGTGCTGTATTGTATTCAAAAAGGCGTTTACTTGCTGGACTTGTCGCTTGAGGAATTCCAGCAGTTCTCTCCGTTGTTCGATGAGAAGATTTATAATGTACTGCAGCCTGAGCAGGTCGTGAATGCACGAAATGTTTACGGCGGAACGGCTAAGCCGCAAGTGGAAGCGGCGATTGTTCGTGCAATGGAGGCTTTGCAAGTTACGATTGCTTGGAGTGAGCAGAAGCAAGCTGAAGCAGTTGCAGCCCAAGTTCAACCCGTGACTGCAAAGGGATGAGGTACAGAATTTAATCAGCATTATGCTTAGGGTTAGGTAACTAATTCAAGGGCAGCATGATGCTCACTAGAAACAGCACGCGTTAATAGCGTCCCGTGAGGCGCTAACGCGTGCTGTTTCGTTTATTTTAGAAAAGCTTCTCTTTATCTGCCTTGATCAAAGTTTGGACCATGTAAGCCATCTTCTACAATTGGCTTGCGCTCTTCTGTCTTTTCACGTTCAGGCGTGCCTCCATTATTGACAGCAATTAAGGAAGGCTGTGGTTTGTATGTATCTAACGAAACTCGTTCACGTGATACTTCTTTACCGTCTACGAGCTTTAAACGGTAGGTCTCGACTTGGAAGCCGTTCTTTCCAGGCTGTAGCAATTCTTGTGTTCCGGGTGTAAGTTGATTATTCCGTACGTATTTGACATCTGGTTTCATGATTTTAATCGTTTTCGTCTCCATTTTGTACTGTACGTTTGAATCCATCGTTCCAAAGAGCTTAATCGTGAGCCGCTCCTCTTCTGTTGCTGTTCGAATAAGTAGGTGTTTACCAGTCGTATTTTTAAACTTGAAATTAATATATCCTTGTGAAAAAGTGGCGTCTAATCCTAGTGGAATATATTTCACAGGTAAGGAATGGTTTCTGCGTTCTACGATGTGGAGCCCTGAACGTAGTACAGCATTGTACAGCGTGCTCGAAACTTGGCAGATTCCGCCGCCCACCCCCGGTACTAATTTTCCATTGAAGATGACGGGGGCTTCCTTAAAGCCATGTTGTCGTTCGGTGTCAACAATAATGCGATCATAGTCAAAAATGTCACCGGGCTTGAGTATCATATTGTTAATCGTTTGAGCCGCTGCTTTGACGTTATGGGTTCTTCCGTCTTCTTCTTGAACAAAAGTTGTCGAGAACTCCATAATTTTGCGTTCGATCCCTTCTGCTTGTAGGGAGCGAAGGGTAACAGGTGCGTCATATCGCTGAAGCGGTACCTCTACCATGACAGAATGGGTTGTGGTCCATTGAGCTGGTAAGGCAGCCCGAATGGTTTGCTCCATCTGTATTCGGTCGAGGCGATAAACAGGCATATCTGCTTTGTACTCAATCGTATCGCTTGCTGTGATGATTCGCTCAGCAGAGATAGGTGTACCAAATGCTTTTGATTCCCATTGTGGAGTGAATCTTTTTCTCCAAATAGACTGCTCCCAATCAAATGTTAGCGACCACTTTTCTTGGAAGTGTACTCGTTTGTGTATTTTCTGCCATAAAGAACCTTGCTGTAATTGCTTAAGCTGCTCCACGAGTGCTGCAGCTTGATAACGTACGCCAATATCTGCAAGCGTGGTCCGAACGGGAGGGAGCTTAGCGGCATCGAAAGTGAATACAATCGGCCTTTGCTCGAGTTTGCGTACTCGTTCAGCTAGTTGTTGCTCGAATGTTGGGATATCCATTCCACTGATTAGCCAGCCGGATAACTGCACATGTGCGGGGATGGTATTAGATTGTGTATAACGTTCAGCCCAGTACCATAAGGCAGCGCACGAAAGGACGAAAAGAAGTGAAATACCAACTATCCATGCATACCATTTTTTTAGCATAGGAAGCTACCCCCTGTCCATCAAGGTCGTCTTCCCCATCTTATGCGGATAAGCTGTGAATATTTCCATATCGATTAAAGCCATTTAGAACTATTATAAGTCTATTTAAATAAGGGTGATTATTCCATTTATATCGATTTATTTGGCTAATGTTGGACATGTTAAGACATTTTCCCGGGAAATAATGAATTTCTTACCTGTCAACTGCAAAATGGTGTAGAAATTGTAATAATTGAAGAGGATTTAGCGGCCTAGTGTCGAATATATAAGGGCTGATCTTATACACATAGGAAGTGATAACTTTTGATTGAGATGCAAGATATTTGGAAGACCTATACGAACGGCTCGCATGCATTGCGCGGCGTCAATGTCCTCATTGACAAAGATGAGTTCGTATACCTAGTTGGTCCATCAGGAGCGGGTAAATCTACATTTATGAAGTTAATTTATAGAGAAGAAGTGCCTACGAAGGGCCAGCTCTTCGTAAATGGATTTAACATTGGGAAATTGAAGCAGCGCAAAATTCCATATGTACGCCGCAATATCGGCGTCATTTTCCAAGATTTCAGATTGCTTCCGAAGCTGACGGCATATGAAAATGTCGCATTTGCGATGGAGGTTATTGAAGCCCCTAAGAAAGTGATTAAACGTCGTGTCCCAGAAGTGCTGGAATTGGTTGGTTTGAAGCAGAAGATGAACTGCTTGCCATCTCAGCTTTCAGGTGGAGAGCAGCAGCGTGTAGCGATTGCACGTGCGATCGTTAATAATCCTGCAGTACTTGTGGCGGATGAGCCTACAGGGAACTTGGATCCTGAAACATCGTGGGAGATTATGAAACTGTTAGAAGAGATTAATTATCGAGGCACTACCATTATTATGGCAACGCATAACAAAGACATCGTCAACCGAATACGGCGTCGTGTCATTGCGATTGAAGAAGGTACGATTGTGCGCGATGAGGTTCGGGGGGATTACGGTTATGACACTTAATACAATATCCCGCCATCTTAGAGAAGGAAGCAAAAGCATTGTGCGCAACGGCTGGATGTCAGTTGCTTCTATAAGTTCTATCGTTATTTCATTGTTTATTTTAGGTGTATTTATTCTATTGTCATTTAACTTGAACCATTTGATGAGTCAGGTTGATAGTAAGATTACGATAAGTGTATATCTAAAAGTCGGAACATCTAAAGAACAAGTTGATCTGCTGGAAACCGACATCGGAAATATGTCGGAAGTGAGCCAAGTGACACTTATCCCTAAAGCAGAGGGGTTGAAGATTCTAGAGAAGAAGCTTGGCGATAAAGGAAAGGATCTTGTTAAAGGATATACGCCTGAGACGAATCCACTTCCTGATTCATTCACCGTTGAGGTATACAAGCCAGAGACGGTTCCGATGGTAGCGAAGAAGATTCAAGCTCTGAACGAAACGAATAAGGACAAGCCTATCGATATTGTTAACTATGGACAAGGTCATGTAGAGAAACTATTCAAACTGACAGAGATGATCCGTAACTTTGGCTTAATTCTTGTTATCGGATTAGGCTTCACGGCTATGTTCTTAATTGCGAACACGATCAAGATTACGATTATGGCGCGTCAGCGTGAGATTAGCATCATGAAAATGGTAGGTGCAACAAACTCATTTATCCGCTGGCCGTTCTTTGTTGAAGGTGCATTGATTGGACTTATAGGCTCTGTTGTAACGATTGCTATTTTATTCTTAGCTTACAACCAGTTGTTTGCACTTACGGCGAATACGATGGGCATTCAGTTTATAGATATGCTGCCTTTGAGCGACATTTGGGTGTTTGCATTTGGTAGCTTGCTGGCTTTAGGAATTTTGATCGGAGTATGGGGAAGTACCATTTCGATTCGCAAGTTCTTGAAAGTGTAAGCTGGATTCAATCCTACAGCGGATATAGCTTGGACAATCGTTATATCGATGTAATGGAAAGAGGAGGAGACTTGGTTGAAGAAGAAAAGTATCGCGGTTGCTTTGTGCGGAGCTATGCTGCTTACGATGACACCTGCTGCAGTCACAGAAGCTTCTCAGGCTGGTTCCATTGACCGCAAGTTAAAAGATTTACAACAGGAAATGCGTAAAGCCGAGCAAGTCCAGCAAAATGCTGATGCTAAGGCTGCTAAGGCAGCTAAAAGTAAAAAAAAGACCCAAGCGGATATGAAAGCAATTTCTGGTCAGATCGAATCTAAGGTAGCAGAAATGACCAAAGTTTCGCTTGATATTGATAAGACTGAGCTTAAGTTGAGCGAGAATGCATTCCAATTAGAAGAAGCAAATCGACGTATTGATGAGCGGAGCAAAATGTTGGATACACGTGTGAAGCTGATGTATACGAGTGGCAATGTTTCTTATTTAGATGTTATATTTAGCGCGACTAGCTTTAAAGATTTCTTAGATCGTCTTGATTCATTAGAAATGATCGCAAACCAAGATCAGAAGATTCTAGAGGATCATGAAAAGGATAAGCTGCTTGTCATTGAGAAGAAAAAAGAAATTGAGCAGGATCTTAAACGTGTCAAAAGCCTGTACGCTCAGTTAGATGAAACGAAGCAGGATCTTATGCAGAAAGAGCGCGAAAAGGAAGTCATGATCGCAAGTCTCGATAAGCAAATTGAAGAGGCTCACGGTTTGAGTGAAGAACAAGATAAAATGCTTGTAGAGTTCGCGATGGAACGTTCTAAATTGTTGAAAGAGAAAGCAGCAGAAGATGCGCGCAGAAAGCGTGAAGCTGCAGAGCGAGCGAAAAAATCGACAACTTCTTATGTGACGAGTGTACCAACATATAGCGGCGGTAAACTAGCAGTTCCGCTAAAAGATGGCTATACGCTGACTTCTCGTTTCGGAGGGCGCTCGGACCCAATTACAGGTCGAGCTTCTAATCACAGTGGTATAGATATGGCTGCTCCTTCAGGTACACCAATCTATGCTGCTGAGGGTGGTACTGTCATTATGGCAGAGTTGTGGAATGGATACGGCAATACAGTCATTATTGACCACGGCAACGGTTTGTGGACGCTTTATGGCCATATTCGCAACGGTGGTATCAAAGTAAGTAAGGGTGATGTTGTGAGCCGAGGGCAGAAGATTGCTGAGGTTGGAACAACAGGCCGCTCGACAGGTAACCACCTTCATTTTGAAGTTCGTTTAAATGGAAATAAGGTAGATCCAGAAAATTATTTGAATGGATAAGATAGACATAGACATATACTACAATGGTGGAGCATATTACAAGCTCTAATTCATGAAGGCGGTGAGCAGATGTCATTCAAAGGACGGACAGTAGCGCTCATGGTAGGCAGTGCAATCGTGTTGAGCAGCCTACTGACGGTGGCTGTAATGAACGTACCGGCTCTTTCCGGCCATGTGAATGCAACAGGTACGGGGTTCTCATCGCAGCAGATGCAGAAGCTTAACTCTGTGCTTCATACTATTGAGAGCAATTATATAGAGCCAGTTGAACGGGAAAAGTTATTGTCTGGTGCGTTGGACGGAATGTTTGCTGTATTGAAAGATCCTTATTCCACTTATATGAGAAGAAGTGAAGCTACTTCCTTTAATGAAAGTGTGGAGGGAGAGTTTACAGGAATCGGGGCTGAAGTTTCTTTAGAGGATGGTGCGGTGACGGTCGTTTCTCCTATCAAGAACTCTCCAGCTGAGAAAGCAGGCTTGCAGCCTAAGGATGTACTCCTAACGGTTGATGGCGAAAGTCTTGATGGCAAAACGTTGACGGAGGCGGTTAGCAAAATCCGCGGTCCTAAAGGTTCTACCGTTAAGATTGAGGTGAAGCGACCTGGCCATGAGCAAGTTATGGTATTCCAAATTAAGCGGGATAAGGTAGACTTAGAGACGGTATATCCATCGATGTTGGAAGGTAACATCGGTTATATTGAGCTTCGTCAATACTCTGCGAATACAGCGGAACGCTTCGAGAAGGCACTTAAAGAGCTTGAAGCGAAGCAGATGAAAGGGCTTATTATCGATGTTCGAAACAATCCGGGTGGAGTGCTGGATACGGTTAAGCAAATGACAGAGCACTTTGTTCCAGTTGGTAAGCCTATTTTGCAAATAGAGTATAGAGATAAGAAGCGGGATGTATACAAGTCCAAAGGTGCGAAAGATGTGAAACCATATCCGATTGCGGTGCTAACGAATAAAGGTAGCGCTAGCGCGTCGGAAATTATGGCAGCTGCTTTGCAAGAGTCGGCTGGTGCCATTCTTGTAGGGGATAACACTTTTGGCAAAGGTACGGTGCAATCAAGTCATCTTGTATCCAAAAACGATGGGGATCTTATCAAACTTACTATTGCGAAATGGCTGACGCCGGAGGGTAAGTGGATACATGAAAAAGGAATTGAACCTGATGTGAAGGTAGCTCAGCCAAGCTACTTCCAAGCAGCGCCTATTCCCAAAGATAAAACATTGAAGCTTAATTTGACATCCGCAGATGTGGCGAACGTTCAACACATTTTAAAGGGCATTGGCTATTCGGTTGATCGAGTAGATGGTTACTTCTCGCCCGATACGAAAGTGGCTGTAGAGAAGTTCCAGCGCGATCATCATGTTCCGGTAACGGGGGAAGTGAATAAGCTGACTGCGGAGAAGTTGGAACAAGCGGTTATTAAAGCGATCCGTGATCCGAAGAACGATGCACAATTGGATGCTGCAATTAAAGCGGTACAGAAGGAAATTCGCTAGTCGTTGTCGAATAAAGAGAAGGTTGCGGGCTTCGGCTTGTGCCTTCTCTTTTTTGTTTGGTTGGTATCGGTTCGTTTATTTTATATGGTAAGGTAAAAAAGGTTGTCAGATAAGGAAGGGGCGAAAGATGTGGACCTCATCGTTGCATTCGGTACTCGAATCGCTCAAGCAATCCTATTAGGGTTGTTGAATCCATTTTATTGGTTAGCAATTGTGTTTATAGCGATACAATATCGTCGTCAAATGCTGTTGGAGCGACGGTTATATGCAGTTAAGATGCGGAGCTGGCTTGAGCAGACATGGAGGGCTTGGCTTGGGGGACTAGTGGCCGGAGTCATTGTCAGCTTTGCAGCTGTAGGGCTTGGTGCACTCATTCCTAGCTCTGTCATGATATTACTTTGGATAATAACTTTTGTACTTGTACTGTTTCGTGTGCGTTGGATCTGTCTCGCTTATGCAGGCGGAGCACTTGTGCTTCTACAGCTTTTATTGCGGCTTATGCCAGATTGGCAGCCAGCAGGGTGGATGGCATCGTGGGTAACGGATCTAAGAGACATGAATGCAGCAGGCCTGCTCGTCATTATCGCGCTCGTTCATGGAGCGGAGGCTTGGCTTGTGCGCAAGCAAGCAGCACGCTTTGCAAGTCCTTTCTATATGGATAGTAAGCGTGGTCGCATCGTAGGTGGTTATCAGATGAACATGTTCTGGCCGATGCCCTTGTTGCTGCTCGTTCCTGCAACCGATGGATTGACGCTACCTTGGATTCCTTTGTTTGCAGAAGGGCTTGGGACTTCGGGATGGGCGTTTGCTGCGCTGCCAATTGTCATTGGATTTAGCGATATGACCTATACGTATTTACCGCAGGATAAAGCAAAAGTAACAGCATCCAGGTTGTATATGTATGCCGCAGCTTTGCTGGCAGCGGCATTGCTATCCAACTGGTGGTATCCGTTAGCTCCGATTGGAGCGCTAGTAGCTATAGCGATGCATGAATGGCTTGTTTATCAAAGCCGCAGCGAGGAGTTAGGGCGAAGCCCGATCTATACGCATGACAAGCGAGGGTTGCTTATTCAAGCGGTGCTGCCTGGAAGCCCAGCGGAGGAATTGAAGCTTCAGCCGGGAGAAATTATTTCGAAAGTCAACGGTATCCCTGTTCATACGAAAGAAGCGTTACATCAGGCGTTACGTGCAAATGCGGCCTTTTGTAAGCTTGAAGTGTTAAATGGAAACGGGGACGTGAAGTTCGTACAACGTGCTATGTATGCGGATGAGCATCATCAATTAGGTGTTCTATTAGCTCCAGACGACAACGTATCTTATGTTGCTGCAATGAAGCCGTTATCTGTGCGCCAGTTGTTCTTATCTCCGTGGAGAAAATCCAATAAACGGCTCGAGCAAGCTTCGGAAGAACAAATGCTTTCTTAATTTTCTTATTAATTCTTAATAAGCTGTTAATAGTGTCATTTATGCCCTGACTCCAATAAGGAATCAGGGCATTTTTGTGGATAAGAAAGTGCTTTCATGGAATATACACAGAAGTTATTCAATGTTTGTGCATAAGTAAGTGGATAATGTGTATAACCAAAAAGTATATGTGAATAAGTTGTGTGAAAATGTGGATAAAATGTGTGTAATGTAAAAATGGAAGAAAAAAGCACCGAGGGTTATCCCCGGTGCGTTGTTGGTTATACCATTATGAAGTTGGGCGCATGACGTTTCGTAGAATGATAATTTCTACACGTCTATTTTTTTGTCGTCCTTCTAGCGTATCGTTAGTTGCTACAGGTCGTGTGTCTCCATAACCTGCGATCTGGAATTGTTCGGTCTTTAAGTTATGCTCTGTAATAAAGAAGCGAAGCACAGACAATGCGCGTTCAGCTGACAGCTCCCAGTTATCTTTGTAACGGCTGCCTGAAGCAAATGGTAAATTGTCTGTATGACCTTCAATACTAATCATAGAGTCAAGTTGACTGAACAGGGAAGCAAGCTTTTTAAGTGTTGGCTCTGCTTGAGCAGTTAGCTCGGATTGTCCGAGACTGAATAATAGTCGGTCACTTAGACGAATTTCGATTCCTTTAGGCACATCGTTGACGCTGATGGAATTTTGCAAATCATTTTCATCGATATATTGCTGGATCTTCTTCATCGTGTCTTGAAGCTGCTGCTCTTGCTTGCGGAAAGCCAAATCTTGCTGTGTAATTTGACCGATCATAACGCCTTGGCTCGATGCTGGCTGCTTGCCGTCGCGATTGTCCGTGTTCTGGTCGCCAGAACCCCCGTCCACCTTCGTTTCTAATCCGCTTGTTTCTCCTGGCTTAGAGTGGGCACCTTCTAAAATACCGCTTCCGTCAGGAAGTGGGCCTGTGCCTCCACCGTCACTAAAAGTAGATGAAAGGGTGGAGGATAGAGATTCATATTTCGTTAAGTCAACCTGACTCATTGCATACATAACGACAAAGAAAATCATAAGCAGCGTAATCAGGTCGGCGTAGGTGATGAGCCATCTTTCTTGATTTTCCGCTGCAGCGGCTTGTCCGCGCCTTCTACTTCTGCGTCTCAACCTTCATCCCTCGCTTCATTTCTGGCATACGAGCTAACGGTTGATGAGAAGTTTCAGTCAGCATAAAGGAACTTAGTTTTTTGCGGATGATCTGTGGATTTTCACCTGCTTGAATAGAAAGAACACCGTATTGGATCATTTCCATTTCTCGAATGACTTGACTGCTGCGAACTTTGATCTTGGAGCATACCGGCAAGTAGATGACATTGGCTGTCGCTACCCCATACAAAGTAGCTGTAAATGCAACTGCAATGGCAGGTCCAAGGTTGGCAGGATCATTCAAGCTGCTTAGTACGTGAATAAGACCCATAACCGTACCGATAATCCCCATAGTTGGAGCATATCCACCTGCAGCTTCGAAAATTTTGGCATAGCCTTCGTGCTTTTGTTCAATAGCGTCGATATCTAAATCAGTCAGTTCTTTCACCGTTTCCGCTTCTGTGCCGTCAACGACGAGCAGCAGCCCTTCTTTCAGGAAGGGATTGTTGTGTTTGTGTGCTGCATCTTCCAGAACGAGTACACCATCTCGACGCGCTTGCGTAGCCATGGCAACCATATCATCAATTAGTTGAGGCATTTCTGACTTAGGCTGTGTGAAAGCCATCTTCAACGCATCAGGTATCGTGCGCAAACGATTGGCTGGGAAGCTGACAACGACTGCAGCAATCGTACCGCCAAATACGATGATAGCTGCTGTGCTTTCCCACAAACCGCTCAAATGTCCGCCTTCCATAATAAATCCGCCGATAAGTGCGATGAGCCCAGCGGCAATTCCGATTATCGTCGTTTTGTCCATAAATCATATCCTCCTAAATGAAGTTCCCATTTGCATCCAAACCGTGTTAGGAGTATAATAAAAGGGAACAAACATTCTTATTTTAACATATGTAAGTGATGATGGATTACTAATAAATCCGCTCATTTCAAATATAGCTGTTGAGCATTGATATTTGCTGTTGTGATAAGGCTATACTGTTTCATATATCGGGTGTTCGGAAGCGAAACTTTAGCATAATGACGGTGGTTGAGGGAAATGAATCTCAAGACCTAGAAGCACGGCAATACTAGATTAGGATTAATGATGAAGGGTGCGGTGATAAGCGAGTATGGAACATATTCAGATGAGTTCGAAGTCGTTTGAGTTAGTGTCGGATTTTAGCCCCCAAGGAGACCAGCCGCAGGCGATTGAAGAACTGGTAAAGGGCGTCCATGAGGGGAAGCGATATCAAACGCTGCTTGGTGCAACAGGTACGGGTAAGACATTTACGATTGCTCACACGATTGCCCAGCTCAATCGACCTACACTTGTCATCGCACATAATAAGACATTGGCTGCTCAGTTGTGCAGCGAGTTCAAGGAATTTTTCCCTAACAATGCAGTGGAATACTTCGTAAGTTACTATGATTACTTCCAGCCTGAAGCCTATATTCCATCATCGGATACGTATATTGAGAAAGATTCAAGTATTAATGAAGAGATCGATAAGCTGCGTCACTCTGCAACATCATCTCTATTTGAGCGTCGGGATGTTATTATCGTGGCGAGTGTATCTTGTATTTATGGTTTGGGTTCTCCGATTGAATACGGGAATCTAGTATTTTCTATACGAACGGGTATGGAACGGTCGCGCAATGAAATCCTGTCTAGGCTGGTAGATATTCAATATCAGCGCAATGACTTGAATTTCGTGCGTGGAACATTCCGTGTTAGAGGCGATGTAATCGAGATTTTCCCAGCGTCTAAGGGAGAGCAGGCCATTAGAGTCGAGTTGTTTGGCGATGAGATTGAGCGCATTACGGAAATTGATGTGCTTACGGGTGAAATTATTGGCGAACGTGATCATGTGGCGATATTCCCAGCATCTCACTTCGTTACAGCTTCGGAAACGATGAAGGTGGCGCTCGTTAATATCGAGCGTGAATTGGAAGAGCGCCTGCAAGTGCTGCGCAGTGAGAATAAGTTATTAGAAGCTCAGCGTCTTGAACAGCGTACGCGCTATGATATTGAGATGATGCAGGAGATGGGCTTCTGTTCTGGTATTGAGAACTATTCGGGTCCGCTCACGTTCCGTGAGCCTGGTGCAACGCCATACACCTTGTTGGATTACTTCCCTGATGACTTTGTTGTTGTTGTCGATGAGTCACATGTAACGCTTCCGCAAATTCGAGGTATGTACAATGGTGACCGAGCAAGGAAGACCGTTCTAGTTGATCATGGCTTCCGTTTGCCATCTGCGCTGGACAATCGACCACTTAGGTTCGAGGAATTCGAGGGTAAAGTGAGCCAAGCTTTGTTTATTTCGGCAACACCAGGACCGTTTGAGTTAGAGCATACACCAGTGATGGTACAGCAAATTATTCGTCCAACAGGATTGCTTGATCCTGTTATCGAGGTTCGTCCTACGAAGGGGCAAATCGATGATCTTATTGGAGAAATACGCGCGCGCATTGATAAGGATGAGCGTGTACTCGTTACAACGTTGACGAAGAAGATGTCAGAGGACTTGACCGAGTATTTGAAAGAGATAGGAATTAAGGTTAAGTATTTGCACTCGGATATTAAGACGTTAGAGCGGATGATGATTCTGCGTGATCTGCGTCTCGGTGTTGTTGATGTATTAGTCGGCATTAACTTGCTGCGAGAAGGATTGGATTTGCCAGAGGTATCATTGGTGGCCATTCTCGATGCAGATAAAGAGGGATTCCTGCGTGCGGAACGATCACTCATTCAGACGATTGGACGTGCGGCGCGTAATGCGGACGGATTCGTAATCATGTACGGTGATAAGATTACAGATTCGATGGATAAGGCACTTAAAGAAACAGCACGCCGCCGTGCGATTCAGATCGCATACAATGAGAAGCATGGCATTACGCCGCAAACGATCCGCAAGAAAGTGCGGGATGTGATCGAAGCAACGAAGGCTGCTGAATCGAAGGAAGAGTATACAACAAACAAGCCAATCGAGAAGATGTCGAAGAAGGATCGCCATGCTGTCATTGAGCGCTTAGAGCAGGATATGAAAGAAGCTGCGAAAAACTTGCAGTTCGAACGTGCTGCGGAGCTGCGTGATGCATTGTTGGAATTGCGTGCAATGGATTAAGTAATAAGTAATTAACGAAGTTATGAATAGGTAAGAACGATATTTCGTTCTACTTGAATGATATAGAAGCTTGAAATTGTGGTTCGCGCGAACCTAGAGCGGAGGGTGTAAGTTGGCTAGTGAGAATATCGTCATAAAAGGGGCAAGAGCCCATAACTTAAAAAATATTGACGTCACGATCCCGCGTGATAAGTTTGTCGTATTGACGGGTTTGAGTGGGTCTGGTAAGTCATCTTTGGCTTTCGATACGATTTATGCGGAAGGACAGCGTCGTTATGTAGAGTCCTTGTCTGCCTATGCACGTCAATTCCTTGGACAAATGGAGAAGCCGGATGTAGATTCAATTGATGGGCTTTCGCCTGCGATTTCAATCGATCAGAAGACAACTAGCCGTAATCCTCGTTCTACAGTAGGCACGGTAACGGAAATTTATGACTACCTTCGTCTACTATTTGCACGAATTGGTCGTCCACACTGTCCAGATCACGGTATTGAGATTACATCTCAGACGGTTGAGCAAATGGTCGATCGAATTATGACTTATCCAGAACGAACGAAGCTGCAATTGCTTGCTCCTATCGTTTCAGGGCGTAAAGGTGAGCATAAGTCTGTGTTTGCTGACATTCAAAAACAAGGTTTCGTTCGTGTCCGTGTTGACGGAGAAATGCGCGAAGTGTCTGATACGATTGAGTTAGAGAAGAACAAGAAGCACAATATCGAAGTGGTTGTTGACCGTATCGTTGTAAAGGACGATATTGAAGCACGACTTGCAGATTCTATTGAAACTGCGTTGAACTTGTCCGGGGGCAAGCTTATCGTTGATATTATCGATCAGGAAGAACTTGTATTTAGTTCCAACCTTGCTTGCCCAGAGTGTGGATTTAGCATTGATGAGTTGGCACCACGTATGTTCTCATTTAACAGTCCTTTCGGTGCTTGCTCAGATTGTGATGGACTGGGACAGAAAATGATTGTCGATGCTGAACTGCTTGTACCGGATCGAGATAAATCAATTGATGATGGAGCATTCGAAGCTTGGGCGGGAAGTACGTCGAATTATTATCCACAGTTTCTTCGTGCTGTTTGCGAACATTATTCCATCCCGACAGACATTCCGGTTTCACAACTGGAACCTGAGCATATGACGAAGATTCTTCATGGCACAGGAGCTGAGAAGATTCGATTCGTCTATGAAAATGACTTCGGGCATCGCAAGGAAGCACAAGTTACGTTTGAAGGCGTTATTCATAATTTAGAGCGTCGCTATCGCGAGACAGCTTCTGAAGGCATCCGCGAATTTATCGAAGGATTTATGAGTGCGAAGCCATGCGGCGGCTGTAAAGGTCACCGTCTACGCAAAGAAAGTCTAGCGGTTACGATTAACGATCAGAACATGGCATTCGTGACAGCATTGTCGATTGGTGAAGCACAGCAATGGTTTGAGTCCTTGACACTTACAGAGAAGGAATTGCTGATTGCGAACCTTATTTTGAAGGAAATTAATGCTCGACTTGGTTTCTTAGTAAATGTCGGGCTTCAATATTTGACGCTAAATCGTGCAGCTGGCACATTGTCAGGTGGCGAGGCGCAGCGGATTCGTCTTGCCACACAAATAGGTTCCAGTCTGATGGGTGTACTGTATATTCTAGACGAGCCGAGCATCGGACTTCATCAGCGTGATAACGATCGTTTGATTCGCACGCTAGAGCATATGCGCAATTTGGGCAATACGCTTATTGTTGTTGAGCATGATGAAGACACGATGCTTGCCGCTGACTATATTATTGATATTGGTCCTGGAGCGGGTATTCACGGTGGTATGATTGTATCCCAAGGTACACCGCAGGAAGTGATGCAGGATGAACAATCCTTAACAGGCGCATATTTGAGCGGGCGCAAATTTATTCCTGTACCGTTGCAGCGGCGTCAGACTGATGATCGCTGGCTTGAGATTTGCGGTGCGAAGGAAAATAACTTGCGTAACGTTAATGTGAAGATCCCTCTTGGTGTCTTTACAGCTGTGACAGGAGTATCTGGCTCAGGTAAGTCCACACTTATTAATGAAATTCTTTATAAGACGTTAGCACGTGATCTGCATAAGGCAAAAGTTCGTCCTGGTGCGCATCGTGAAATTCGAGGTCTTGAACATATTGAGAAGGTTATCGATATTGATCAGTCACCAATTGGACGTACGCCGCGCTCTAATCCAGCAACGTATACGGGTGTCTTTGATGATATTCGTGATCTGTTCGCGACGACTAATGAAGCGAAGATTCGCGGCTATAAAAAAGGCCGCTTCAGCTTTAACGTGAAGGGCGGGCGTTGTGAAGCATGCCGCGGGGACGGAATTATAAAGATTGAGATGCACTTCCTACCGGATGTGTATGTGCCTTGTGAAGTGTGCAAGGGTAAACGCTACAATCGTGAAACGTTGGACGTGAAGTACAAAGGCAAAAACATTGCTGACATTTTAGGCATGACTATCGAGGATTCGGTTGTCTTCTTCCAGAACGTGCCGCGTATTCATCGTAAGCTGCAGACGCTACTTGATGTTGGACTTGGCTATATGACATTGGGACAGTCGGCAACGACTTTGTCCGGTGGTGAGGCACAGCGTGTGAAGCTCGCTTCTGAGTTGTATCGTCGAAGTACAGGTAAGACGCTGTATATTTTGGACGAGCCGACTACCGGTCTGCATGTGGCGGATATCGATCGATTATTGGAAGTGCTGCATCGTCTAGTTGAGTCAGGTGAAAGTGTGCTTGTTATTGAGCATAACTTGGATGTAATCAAGACAGCTGACTATATGATTGACCTTGGTCCAGAGGGTGGAAGTGGCGGTGGTATGATTGTCGCACAAGGTACACCGGAACAAGTCGTTCAAGTAAAGGAGTCTTATACGGGACAGTATTTGCTGCCAATTATGGAGCGGGATCGTGAGCGTACAGTTGAGTTGGAAGGTCAGCAAGTTGATGAAGGTGAAGAAGTTGGCAGTTCAACGTAAGGTTTAATTAAGGCTAGTTAAGCAGAGTTAGGAAGGTAAGTGGAATTCGATGATTGATAATCAACGATAATCAGGACACCATTCATCATGGGGTTGTTATCTGTGTATATGAATTGGTGACTGTTAATCGTGATCTGGATAAAGTGCGATGTAACAGGGAAGGGAGTGTTATGCAACCTTTCCTGATTACATCGCACTTTTAATATGCGTACAGATGTCGGCTGCGTCCGTACCATCTTATGAGCTGTTTGCATACTAGCTGGCGACTTTAGTCTAGTGTCCCTATTACATGTTGGGTACGCAAGCTTTTTAAACTGTTGTCTAAGGAAGGCGATTTTTGGAAGGAAATGCACTACTTATGTCGAACACGTAGTATAGACGAAATACCCGCGAATGGACTACAGAATAAAGGGTGAGAGAGATGGCAGAATTAAGTGTTGGCGGCAATCGTGTGCAAGTAAAAGGTGTACTTTTAGACAAGGACGGTACTTTATTGCGGTTTATAAGTTTATGGGGACGTTGGGCAGAGACTGTACTAGATGGCTTGGAGCGGGAGCTGCGACTAGAAGGGGCAGAACTTCCTGAAGGTCCTGGCTTTTTGCTAGGTGTTGAACTTGATGAGGGTCGTAACGTATTATCTCATGACCGCTTTGGCCCGCTGGCGATGGGTTCTCCTTCACAGATGATAGGCATCGCAGCTTATTACTTATACCGTGCTGGTGTCCCTTGGAATGATGCGGTGCGTCGAGCTACAGATGTATTTGAACATGCAAATGCAAATAATGTATTGAACGCTCAAATTGAGCCTGTACGTGGTGTTGTGGCGTTCTTAGAGCGCTGTAAAGAACTTGGCTTGAAGTTAGGCGTAGTTACTGCCGACGATAAAGAACCTTCCCAAGATCATTTGACGAAGATGGGGATTCGTCAGCATTTTGATAGTGTGGTTGGGGATGATTGTGTGTCCCATGGCAAACCATATCCAGATATGGTGTATTTGGCTTGTGAGGAGCTTGGGTTGGAGCCGAAGGACGTTGTAGTCATTGGAGACTCTACTGGGGATATGGAAATGAGCGCTAGCGCAGGCTGTGCGATGCACATTTTCATTGATGAGGATGGTCTTTTTCAGCAGAAGCCGGCATCAGCAGATGTAATGATTCGCTCTTATGATGAGATTGAACTGCTTCCATAGATAAGTAGATGTTACGGCTCATTCGAAATCTCTTTTTTTGAAATAGCGAGCATTCGTATGTCATGTAAACTTCAGTGTTTTACGAAGTATATAATTAACGTTGTTAATCAGTGGGGGTCATAAATATAGTCTCGATACAGCTTACATGTCACTCTGAAATGTGACTAAATCGTGACAATCTAGTTCGATTTCCAACATTTATGTTGCAAGATAGAATGGATAAATATAACATGGGATAAGATAGGTAAACTCTTTGCATAAAGGGAGGTCCACCATGTTAATAGCTGCAGGTGAGGCAGGCAAAGTCGCCTTTGATTGGTTCGATGTATTTATGATCGCATTTACTTTAATTTTGTTCTGGGCAGTGATTAGACAAGTGAAGCAGCGTCCCCGTAACTTATTTGCACTAGGGTTTGCTGCAGTAAGCTTGCTTACATTTGTTCTTGCAGACGTCGTTATGGTATGCGGATATCTTGGAATTACTCCTCCAGATTACTTCTTCTTTTTAAAGTAGTGTAGGAGCCGTTAGAAAGTAGTCTCATGCATATGTATAGAAGAATTCGGTCAAGTGGGGACCGATTCATAGACGTCGGATGGTGTTGAGCTCTTTGATGATTATCGTCAAAGGGTTTTTTTATTTCCGAACGGAGGAGAACGTTTATAATAGATATGAGAATATGATTATATGCATGGTGGGAGTGTTGTTTTTGAAAAGAATAAGAAATTGGCCATTAATCACGATCATAATAACGTTAGTAATAGCTGTAACTGCAACAGTAACGCCTCATTCTGTGGGAGCTGCACAATCTACTGCTGCTTTATCGAAGGTATCATCACATGTAATTCCGAATCTAGTAAAACAGGTAAACCCTGCGGTAGTGATGATTATTGGGCAAGATCCATTGCTATTAGAAGAAGTGGAAGATCCGCGGGATGCATTAGGATTTGGGAGTGGCTTTGTCATTGCTAGTGATGGTTGGATCGTTACAAATGCACATGTGGTGAAAGGGCTCAAAGATGCAAAAGTTATTTTTCAGGATGGGAAGAAGTACGATGTAGTGAAGTCTCTTGTAGATGTAGAGACAGATATTGCTCTAGTTAAAATAAACGCGAAGAACTTGAGGACGTTGAAGCTGGCTTCCAACCGCGCGAAAGTGGAGCTTGGTGAAACGGTTGTTGCTTTCGGAGTCCCTCTACAAGTGAAGCTGCGAAATAGTGTCAGTGCAGGTATTGTAAGCGGATTGGATCGTAACATTGATGAGCCCTATCGATATTTGCAAACGGATGCAGCGATTAATCCAGGTAATAGTGGTGGACCCCTTGTTAATTTACGTGGTGAAGTAATTGGCGTGAATACGTTGAAGGCATTCGGTGAGGATGTTGATACGCTTGGATTTGCTGTGCCTGTAGATACGGTGAGATGGGTAGTAGCTGAAATGCTCCAACATAGTAAGGTAAGACGAGCTTCGATTGGGATTATGTTGGAAGAGAGTTGGGCTGCTTCTTATGGTTTGCCGACGAAAGAAGGATTAACGATTACAGAGGTAAAAGCGGCTAATGCCAAAAAGGCAGGTTTGAGTAAAGGAGACAAAATGCTCGCTGTAAACGGTCAACCTGTTCAAACGATTGTTGATGTGAATGAGGCGCTAAAAGGTGTATTGCCGGGTAAAACGATTAAGGTGAAGGTGAAACAGCGAGTTAATGGTAAAGTAGTTGAGAGGAAAGTAACGTTAGGAAAAAAATAAGAAGATGGTATATGCCTGCTTTCTGTTTTTACACGGGGCAGGTTTTTTGTTGTCTTATATTCTCAGCAATTTCTCATTTTGCTATTGTTTTCTTCTCATTTTCAACATCTATGATGAGGATGTAAGCAAGAACAGTAGAAACGTACAGCAGGAAGTATAACGAAAATTCAACTTTCAAGGAGGAATTGTAAAATGAAAAAATGGATTGCGACTTCAGTGGCAGGTGCGTTAGTAGTAAGTGGACTTGGTCTTGGATATGGCAGTGTAGTAAATGCAGATCATGATAATAAGCAAGCTAAGGTCGTGCAAACTTCGAAAAAGAATGAAGTTCGAATTTCGTTAGCATTGGCGAAACAGATTGCGAATCAAGTATATAACGGTGGCAAGATTGAAGAGATCGAGCTGGAAAAGAAAAATGGTCGTCTTGTGTATCATGTCGAGTTTGAGAATCGTAAAGATAAAGAAGATGAGATTTACATTGATGCAGATACGGGAAGTGTGACATTCGAAAAAGATTTCAAATTGAATGATGACAATGACGATGATGATCGCGATGACAACGATGATAATGATGACAATGACGATCTAAACGATGACCGCGATGATCATGATGATAACGACGATCAAGACGATGACAATGATGATCAGGATGATGATGACAACGACGACAATGGCGACAGCGATGACGATCAAGATGATGATAACGACGATGACGGTGACGAAGATTAAGATTTAGAAGTCTAGTTATTCGATGTGTTCTGTCAGATGAAACAATTGCAAAAACAGCTATAGCTAGCTAGTGCGATGTAGGTCATTGCGATTGTTTTTATATAATTGGCAGGGTTGATAAGAGGCACCTTTCCCCAGGAGGTGTCTTTTTTGCATGTTTGGGCTTAGACATGAGCGAACAGCCTGTACAGAGTTATTGCAATCATGATAAAGCATCTCATTTTTTATAGCTTATTTCTCATCAATTTCTCATCTTTCTATCCATGTGTTCTCATTTTGCAGCGTTAATATAAGGTCATAGGAAAGAACAACAAGAACTTACGGCAGCATCTTAGAGCCAAATGAGTATAAGCGCAAATTAAAAATTCAAACGATACATTATTAGGAGGAAAACAAAATGAAAAATTGGGTAGTAGCAACAGTTGCAGGAGCAGTATTAGTAGGTGGCGTAGGATTTGGTTCGGTAGTCATGGCGGATAACAATGACCAATCGAAGGCAAGAGCTGTGCAAACGGCTAATCAAAATGAAGTAAAACTATCTCTCGCACAAGCGAAGATAATCGCTAAAGGCTTGTACAAGGATGCTAAAATTGATGAAATCGAATTGGAAAAAATCAATGGCCGTCTCGTTTATCATGTTGAGTTCGAGAACCGTAAAGATAAAGAAGATGAAGTGATCATTGATGCAACGACAGCTCATGTGACTTGGGAAAAAGATTTTAAAAAGAACTTCAAAAACGACGATGACGATAACGATCATGACGACCGTGATGATAACGACGATGATAATGATGACCGCGATGATCGTGATGAGAAGAAAAACATACCAACAGGCAAAGTGAACATTAGCAAGGAGCAAGCTAAGAAAATAGCTTTAACTCAAGTAACTGGTAAAGTTGAAGAGGTTGAACTTGAGAAAAAGTTTCGTAATCATGTGTATGAGTACGTATATGAAGTAGAAATTGATGTGAAAAAAGGTGACGATGCTACGGTATACGTAAGTGCTGAGACAGGTAAAGTCCTTAAGGTAGAATTGGAAGATTAATTCGACACGATATCAATAGCTAAACGTTGCGAGTTTTAAACTAAAAAGACACCCCTAGGGGTGTCTTTTTGTGATGGAACTCATGGCAAATGATCACTTTAGGTAGATCGGAGCAGGGGAATGGGGTAAACTATATAGTTAGTGCTTAACGCAACTTACGGAGGATGAGAATGAGAGATATTAGACGAGAAGATATAGAGTTGTTGGCGCCGGCTGGAGATTGGGATTGCATGCGAGCTGCCGTTGCAAACGGAGCAGATGCGATATTTTTTGGTGTAGAGAAGTTCAATGCGCGTGCGCGTGCAAATAACTTCCGCATGGATGATCTACCAGACATTATGGCTTATTTGCATAGCTATGGAGTTAAAGGGTTTTTGACTTTCAATATACTTGTATTTGAAGATGAATTAAAAGACGCGCAAGCGCTAATTGATGCATGTATCGACGCTGGGGTTGACGCGGTTATTGTACAGGACTTGGGTCTTGTGAAAATGATTCGTGAGATGTCGCCAGACTTCCCGATTCATGGTTCGACTCAGATGACGATAACGTCTCCTGAAGCGGTTGAGTTTACGAAACCGTATGATATGGAGCGGGTTGTGCTTGGTCGTGAGAATAACTTAAAGCAGATTAAGAAAATTGCTGATTCGGCTAATGTACCGCTTGAAGTGTTCGTTCACGGTGCATTGTGCGTATCCTACTCTGGACAATGTTTGACGTCCGAGATGTGGGGCGGTCGCTCTGCGAACCGCGGTGAATGTGCACAAGCATGTCGCTTGCCATATGACATGATGGTAGACGGTGAGCATCAGCCAATGGGTGATATCACATACTTGTTGTCACCGAAGGACTTGGCAGCGATTGAGCTTGTGCCTGATTTGATCGAAGCGGGCGTTGTTTCCTTTAAAATTGAAGGCCGTATGAAACAGCCGGAATATGTTGCTAACGTAGTGAGCAAGTATCGCAAAGCGATCGATGATTACTTCGCAGATACTTGGACTGGCCCGACGAAGGAAGAAGTACGTGAGCTGCAGCAGAGCTTCTCTCGCGGCTTTACGCATGGCTTCTTGAACGGCACGAACAATAAGCAGCTCGTAGACGGTACGTTCCCGAAGAGCCGCGGTGTGTATGTGGGACGCGTTGAGCAGGTGCTGCGTGACGGCGTCGTGTGTAAGATCGAAGCGCCATTGAAGCGCGGAGATGGTATTGGCTTTGATGCGGGTGACCCGACGAAGAAGGAAGAAGGCGGCCGCATCTATGACCTTCGTCGCAAGGGCGTTAAGCTCGAAGGCGAAGCGGAAGAAGGCTGGCTCGTGGACATTGTACCAGGGCGCAGCGATGTGGATCTTCGTCGAGTTAAGGTTGGCGATAAGATTTGGAAGACAAGTGACCAGGCGTTGGATAAGCGTATGCGTGCTACGTTTGACACGGAGAAGCCTTATAAGGTATTCCCGATGCATGTGCGTGTAGAAGGCCGTGTAGGTGAGCCAATGCGCACGTGGTGGACAGATGTGCAAAAGGGTACAACTGTTGAAGTAGTTTCTGAGATCGCGTTAGAAGCGGCGCAGAAGCGTCCTATGGACAAAGCTTTGCTAGAAGAGCAATTTGGCCGCCTTGGCGGTACGGTGTACCAATTGGAACAGATCGACGTAACGCTGGAAGGTGACGTTATCGTACCAATGCGCGAGTTGAATGCGATTCGCCGTCGTGCTGTAGATCACTTGGCTGGCGAGCGACCAAAGCCTCCTGTCTATGTGAAGCGTGACGTGGATGTATTGGCAGATGCGGTTGTTGAGCATACTAGTATCGCTTATGGCGAAGCGCAGCTAACAGCGCTATGCCGTACGCTGGAGCAGGTGCAAACTGCGGTGAAGACCGATGTAGCGATGATTTACGCTGACTTCGAATTCATTAAGCAATTCCCAGCTGCAATCGAAACATGTCGTGCTGCTGGCAAGCCAATTGCGCTCGTTACACCGCGTATTCATATGCCGAACGAGAACGGATACCATCGCAACATTTTGAAGCTGAAGCCAGATGCAGTGTTGGTGCGTAATACAGGAGCATTGTATTTCTATCAACAAGCGAAAGCGGATTGGGAGAGACAAATAGCGGAAGGCATCGTGCCTGCTGATGTTCAGCTGGAGTACGGTAAGTTCCCGCAAATTATAGGTGACTTCTCTTTGAACGTAGCGAATCATAAAACGGTTCAATTGTTTATGGAAGAAGGTTTGGACAAAATTACACCTTCGTATGACCTGAATATTCAGCAAATGGTCGATATGTTGGGGCGCTCTGAAACGTCTAAGCTTGAAATCGTTATTCATCAGCATTTGCCGATGTTCCATACGGAGCACTGTACGTATTGTACATTCCTAAGTGAAGGTACTGATTATACGAACTGTGGCCGTCCTTGTGAAGAGCACAACATCTCTTTGCGTGACCGTATCGGTATGTCTCACCCAGTTCGTGTTGATGAAGGCTGCCGTAATACGGTGTATAATGCAATCGAGCAATCGGGTGCAGAATACTTGGCCAACTTTATGGAGTTGGGCGTGCCGTCTTATCGCGTTGAGTTCTTGGAAGAGACGCCAGAGCAGGTAACTGAGGTTATTGACCTTTATCAGCAGGCTTTGCGTGGACAGGTTAGCGGTACGCAAGTATGGCGTAAGTTGAAAGCAACGAATCAGCTTGGTGTTACGCGTGGTCAGTTGGTGAAATAATAGAGCGTTTCTTAAACTACATCTACAATTGACGTGTAGATGTAGATGTAGATGTAGATGTAGATGTAGATGTAGATGTAGATGTAGATGTAGATGTAGATGTAGATGTAGATGTAGATGTACATGTAGACGTATGCGTTGTGCGTTGCTAGAGAACTTATTTGAGAAAGCAATAGATACGTACAATGCTGAAATCCCTCTAAACGTTGCTGCTATCAGCAGGCGTGTAGAGGGATTTTTTAATGATACAGATTGTGCTTATGAAACCTATCTATCATTCACCAGCATAACCTTTTGGATTCG
>NZ_KE383839.1:4320-375261 GCF_000422445.1 Paenibacillus assamensis DSM 18201 | reverse complement strand
ATCTCCTTGAATCGTTGCTCAACTTCTGACTTTAGAAATATCTTTCGCCTGTATCGTGGACAAAACACAAAATGATAGTTAAGCAAGGATACCGTAGTGAATGTTCTTCTATATTCATTCATGCTAGTATTGTATCAGTTGATAGATAAAGCTGAAACAAAAAAATGACAAAAGTCAACAACTTTCGGATACTTTAAGCACCACAAACCTACGGTTGAGTGGCACTCCGTATACGACCTCACTTTCATCCCACATCTAAAGAAGTGGGCTTTCCCGTTCGGGAAGGGCTGTAAGCTAGATTAGAAAAGGCGCTCCATCTCTGGACGCGCCTTTAGCATTTAGCATTTATTCACAGTACCCCGATATGTAGCTGTTCTAAAGCTTGCTCCACATCCACAGCTTGCTTTCACGTTTGGGTTTTCCATAGTGAATCCCCCCGTCATTCCTTGTACTTTATAGTCGATCTTCAATCCCACAAGGAATTCGACGCTCTTAGCATCCATAATGACATGAACACCTTTCTCTTTGAAAGAAAGATCTTCATCAGACATTGTGTCTTCTGGGCGTAAGTCATAAGATAAGCCGCTGCAGCCTCCATCAACGACGCCAACACGCAAATATACATGCTGCCAATCTAAGCTGCTAAGCATCTCGTTAATTTGGACAGCTGCATGATCACTAATTTGGATCATATTCATCACCTCAATCGCACGGATTAAATTTATTAATTATACTAAAAAGTATAATAAGTTTATGAACACATGCTAACCTAATCCTGTCAGAAGGTCAATCCTTATCTTTTATAAATCAAAAGACAGTGCCGAAGCACTGCCCGTCTGAATACATGATTTAACTCTAATTTAATACCGAGATGACAGCGTGGCTTAATTACATAAACGATTAACGATAATAATTCCTGCTATCTGGTATAAAATATCCGTTCACCTGACAAGTACGGAAGGCACTGCTTGGCACAGAACTTGGGCATATGTTCACGCATCCAAACATGAGCGGATTCATTTCCCATCATAAAGGCGTAAAAGCCAATAATAGAAATGAGCATAAAGCCTTCTATTAAAAGTAGTTTATCTTCATTTACATCATAAATAGGAAGTACCATGAACGTCATCCACTCTATATGTTCGATTCTCGTTATGTCTTAAAAACGTAATCGAACGTTTGGCAGGCACAGTCTGATCAATTGGCCCATCGGGATGAAGCAGAACACGACGTTCTGACAATTCGGGAAGCCAACGATCGATAGCATCATCAAGCTTCAATATCCCCTGTTCAACAAGAATTATTGCCGCTACGGCTGACACTGGCTTTGTAAGTGAAGCCAAGCGAAATATCGCATCCCGCGTCATCGGACGCTTACCTGCTACTTCCATCGTGCCGATCGCTTCCACGTGAGTTTCACCTTGACGGCTTACCGCGTAAACAACGCCCGGGAGCGCTCCTTGCTCTACCTGTGCAGCAACCACTGCTTGTAATCGCTCAAGTCCTGCTTGCACCCATGCTTGCTTGGTCATTTTACAGCACCGCCCTTTTGCATTTGCTTAATCTCCTCGAACGCGTATAACTTCCATATATTGTTCTCGTTAACGTTGTTATTCACCTGATAAAATGCCTCCAGAATTGAAATCGAATTGCGCTGCAAGCATAATTGGTCTCATTTAGGACACTAATACTGGTAAGTAAAATATAGAAACTGAATTCAATTTTAGAGAGGTATGATAAAACCATGGAGCAAAGCATCCCTTTTTCACCTGGTCAAATTGTATATGTCATTATACGGAACCCCCATTCGCAAGATGTAGCTAACGTGCAGCAAGCCGCTGTTGTCCACAATCCTGAAGTTCCAAGCGGGCTGGCCCTTTTTCTATATGAAACCTATTATCCGTTAACCAATGAAGTTGCTGTGTATTCTTCATTGGAAGATGCAGAGTTCGCCTATCAAGAGGCATTTGGAATGGGAGATATGGTTGGCATAGGAGATACGGAGACCTATTATGGTTAAGCCGTTTGTACCGCAGCTTGTCTATGTGGAGCCTAGTGCATTGGATTATTCATTAGGTAAAGAATTAGTCCACAAATTTGAACAGATGGGTGTAGAAATTAGACAAACGACTTCCCACAACCAAATTCGTAACCTGCCTGGTGAAAATGACTTTCAACGCTATCGTATCGCAAAATCAACACTTGTGCTTGGTGTTCGTAAAACGCTTAAGTTTGATACATCCAAACCATCCGCAGAATACGCGATTCCTTTAGTAACCGGTTGCATGGGGCACTGCCACTATTGCTACTTGCAAACTACAATGGGGAGTAAGCCATACATTCGAACCTATGTAAATGTAGAGGATATATTAGCAGCAGCAGACAAATATATGCTGGAGCGTGCTCCACAGCCTACTCGCTTTGAAGCATCGTGTACGTCAGACATTGTCGGTGTCGATCATTTGACACATACGTTGAAACGGACGATTGAACATTTTGGTCAATCGGAGCATGGTCAGCTTCGGTTTGTGACGAAGTTTGCGCACGTGGATCATTTGCTTGATGCCAAGCATAATGGAAGAACGCGCTTTCGCTTTAGCATAAATGCTGACTACATCATTAAAAATTTTGAACCTGGAACGTCCAGACTTCAGGAGAGAATCGAAGCTTCAGCGAAGGTTGCTAACGCTGGATATCCATTAGGATTTATTATTGCTCCGATCTATTTGCATGAAGGCTGGAAGGAAGGCTATACAGAGCTTATCCAAACACTTGAATCCTCCCTGCCTGCTTCTGCAAAAAACAATGTAACGTTTGAAATGATTCAGCATCGCTTCACCAAGCCAGCGAAACGTGTCATTCAACAAAATTATCCGATGACGAAATTGGAGCTGGAAGAGTCAAAGCGAAAGTGGAAATGGGGGCGATATGGGATAGGAAAATACGTCTATACCGATACGGAACAAGAAGAAATAAAAGATACGTTAGGCAGTTTAATCAACACTTATTTTCCACAAGCAAAAATTGAGTATTTTACATAACAATAGCGGCAGCTTAGAGTACGTAAATATGCTTTAACTGCCGCGTTATACTTGATTATCGATTCGTACTACCTATGCAGCAAACCTTTACTCTCCCTTGCTGTTACCGTATTCTCGCATCAATTGTTGTTTCATCTTCTCTACGGGGAATCTCTCCGTATACGTAGCTATCATCAACATGGTGCCATGCAGCGCTGAAGAGAAGAACAGCGATCTCATTCTCGGTTCCTTAACCCCAAGCTTCTCAAAGATTTGACACTGTACTTCAAATTGCTTGCGGGCTTCCTCATTCAGCTGCTGTCTATAAGCAGCTAGCACACGATCGTCTTCCGGCTGTGTTTGCAAGTTTAAATAAAATCGATAAACTTCGGGACGTTGGTATACGTTATCTAATGCACCATCGACGATATAGCGGAGCTGCTCAATCGGTGTCTTTATTACGGCAGCTGTTTCTATCACTTCAGAAATTTCTTCAATGCGAACTTGGATCATAGCTGCGAGAAGGTCTTCTTTACCTTTGTAATAGTTGTAGAGCAAGCCCTTCGATATGTTGGCTAGTTTGGATACTTCTTCGACCGAGGTAGCATGGTAGCCTTTTTTAACAAAAAGCGTCATCGCCGCTGCATGAATTTTTTCTTTCGCAGCTTGTCGAATGCGTTCATTTTCTTCTGGGGTACGAGGCACGGCTGCAATCAATCCTCCAAAAATTCAAGTATATGACGGCTAAGTTCTTCCGGATGAGTTAGCGTGGGCTTATGATCGACTCCATTCATTTCAACAAATCGGATGTCTGGAACAGCCTGAAAATGCTCCGCAATTTGATGTAAATCCGAGGAGTCTTCTGTACCAATAATAAAGCAAGTTGGAGCTGAAAGCTGCTCCAGACGCTCTATCGCAGGAGGCTGCGGCCATACCGACTCCCAAGTATTCCAATGGAACATTTTTAACATATTAGATCTGTGCATATCTATGAAGTATTCTCGCTGCGGACTAGCTAGTACAAGACGATAAATACAGTTGTTCAAGGATATCTCAATCATTTTATCAACATTAGGTGATGCCGCTTGGATGTCCAACATGTTCTTCGTGAATACCTCACTATGTTGGAAACCGGACAAGGCTGGGGCTACAAGTACAAGCTTTGTAACACGATGCGGATAAGTCAGTGCAAAATCGGTTGCAATCCTGCCTCCTATTGAATGGCCTACAATCGTTGCCTGGTCAAGTTGAAGATAATCCAATATGGCATGTAAATCTTCCACGTAGTTAGCTGGTTCTATTGGCGCAGGCGATTGGCCGCATCCACGACCGTCAAAAGTAATGACCTGATATTTTTTTGCCAAAATTGGTGTGACAAAGGCCCAATCTCTTATATCAGCAGCACCGCTATGCACAAGGACAACAGGTTCTCCTTCACCATGTACTTCATAATACAAATCCATCTGGCAACCCTCCATGAATTGGTAATGAGAAGATGATCACAGTTTATTATTGAATGAATGTTTAGTCAATATTAAAGGAATCAAGTTTATATCTACGTAATTACGAAGTCACCAAACCCTATAACTCCGTCTTTCTCTGTAACCTGTAAAACCGCAAAGAACCCGCTACAGCCTGCACTGCAACGAGTTCTACTTGTTTATTTTAACGTATATGTGTACAAGGTTTTATCTTCTTTAATCAAATTGCTTTTATTTTTGAAATATAGCTTATTTCCCTCTTGCTTCACAAAATTGAGGTAATCACCATGATAGGGAACATCATTCATTTCTGCGTATTCCTGTTCTGCCTGATTCAGAAACTCTTTGTACAGCAGCACCTTTTCCTTGTTATCCAAGTAAACCAGCGTCAATAAGCCTTTTTCCATAGGTCTGATAAGGATATAATCTTCACTTACCATGGACACAAAATACTGATCATCTACTCCACCTAAAGCTACTAAATCTAATGTTTTCACAACTTTACCAGTATCATCACTAATCATAGTAAGCTTCTTACCGTTTGTCATGTAAATAGTAGATCCTACTACCTCGATATTATCTTCGTATCGTTTATGATAATCAGCAAGTGTTTTATGAATAAGCTTGCCGTTCTTTAATAGCAGCATATGTTTATTCATATTGATACTCGGCTCACCATGGTCATCGAAAATGTTTAAAATCACATGTCCTTTGGGCGTTTTCTTAAATGTAATTTCCGCTCTCTTATGAATGGGCACGTCTAATGTTGTGAGAAGCTTACGTCTGCCCTTCTTATCTGTCACGTGAACTTTACCTGTCTTATAATCAACACGATAAGTCATGTTGTTATAAGTCTTGCTCGCATAATCGAATGTTGGCGTATAAGACGTATCCACTTTATATACTTTCGTCTTCTTGTCATAAGTTGTTTTTATTTCTAATGCATCCAACACTGGAGCTAGGGGGGCATAAAAAGTGCCCTTATAAACAAATGGTGTTCCTTTCAGCTTGACGTAGGAACCATTCACACGCACGTGATCCTTTCCTACTCTAAATACAATATCTTTTTCCCGAGCTGTAAATTTGCCAAACACGTCCGACTTCGGTGGGACTTGAACATCTAGTAAAGATTCATAGGTTTTGGCACCGACTCGATACGTCTCTGTTAGCTGATTATCTGAGCTAATCTGATTCATCGGAACATAATCGACTCCATTTTTTTGGAATCCTTCGTATACATAAGAGTTATTGGCACCGTACTTGAGTTCAATTTCTACTGCTTTGTTTTTTTCAGCTGCTGCCAGTAACGATGGAAAAGCTAGTATAAAAACGAGCAGCATGCCAATGATGATTCGCTTTCTCATTTCTCCGCCTCCTGAATGATAAAAGATATTTTCTATTCCAATAGAAAATATTAACATTCCATATTATAGCAGCCACAACGTTTTCTATGCAATTTATTTCATAGATACAAATAGCCTATGTGAACACGATGCATATGCAAACTTTCCTTGTATGAATTCGTGATAGATGATGTGTCATATAAAAAATGACCTCCGCAGAGGTCATGATCATTCCATCTATTTATTTGAATCTATCCCCGAATTCTTACCACAACAGGTTGGCTGCATTTATCGTTCTTTCTTTTGAAACAATGCTGCCCATAAACCTGAATTGCCAAAGCGATCACTAGACTTCTCCATATCTAGCATTTTTCGAACTTCGACGGCATGAAGATCCTTAAAGATCGTTTTTAATTTATCAGAGTTGAAACCCAGTCCGCCTCTAAGCGACCGTTGACGATAAACCTCCCAATCACTTATTTCAGCTCCTCCGAGCACGCCATTTTCAACAAAGCAAGTAACAGCAAACATTCCTCCTGACTTCAGAGCTCTATTCACTAGACGTACGTAATCGATTCTACGGTGAGGTGCTATATGATGCATGCATCCTGAGTCATAAATAATATCATAGGCTGCTTCTTCAATATCCAATTCAAATATATTTCTACATATGAAATTGACATCAACTTGCTGTTGTTGCGCTCTATCCTTTGCCCATTGTAAGGCTTCACTCGAAAGATCTACAGCATCAACTTCATATCCCTGTTTGGCTAAATAAATGGCATTTCTTCCAGGTCCGCATCCCAATTCAAGTACCCTGCCTGCTGCTGGTAACTGACGCTGGTGCACATACTGCACTAAGTTCTCATCTGGTGCATTTACGAAAAATGGAATCGCTTTACTGCGATCTGAGTAGAAAGTATTCCAAGTAAAACTAGATTGCTCTCTTAATAGCGTATCAAGCATGTTAAGGATATCGTCATGACTATGAATCGTCTCCAACGTAACGCCCCCCTAAGAGAATGTGTGTCGATGCAGGCAAATGATCAAGCTAGGATATGAAACGGCTAATTTTTCAATTTGTTGCTGGATTTCATTCCTGTTAAAGCCTTGCCTGAATAATTCCGGATCCGGTTTGAACGTTATGCTTGTGCCCGTTAATGAAGTTATCCCTACGGTTAGAAGATCGGTTTGTGGAATTCCATGCTTATATTGCTGACGATACACATAGCCTTCTCTCTGCACTTCAACGGTGAGGCTCATGGTTAACGCATTTACAACTGCAATACTTATTCCCTGCTCTGCACCAGGTACTTGATACGGCGCTTCATTTCGAAATCTATGAATATCCGTCAATACGGTTTGTACATGCGATGGATTGCTATTTTGAAAAGCTTGGATCGGAATCCCTCTGCCGTTATCACTCACAGTTGCACTGCCATCTTGATGCAAGAACAAATGCACTTCCGTCGTGTAGCCTGCCGCGTGTTCGAGAATTGAATTTTCAACGACTGCCCATAAAAGTAAATTGGCGTCATAACCTTCTGCATTGGCATTTCCCATATAAGTTCCAGGGGATTCTCTGACCTGAACCATATCTAAATAATCGCTAGTATCGAGCATATCAGCAGCAGCTGACAACAACAAAAGAAGCGGCAGCTTACGATGATCTGGTACTGTATAACGTCCACTCTTATCTTGTTCTATCAAGTTAGCCCCATTCAAAGCTTTTAAATGATGATACAGCTGCCCCGTCGTACCCATATTTAACTTTTCAACCATTTCAGCCCCTGTAAGGGATTCATTTAAAATGGCTATTATAATATCGAGACGCAGCTTGCTGCCTAGGGCAGATAGTATTTTCGAGCTTTTTTCCGTACTTATTTGAAGCAATTGCTCCAGCTGTTTATCCTTAGGCTCCCAACGCAGTAGTTGTCCATTTGCTTGATATTGGCCCGCATAATACACGTTGCCCGATGACGCTGAAAAGTTTTGTTCATCTTTGTATAAGACTTGAGGAGCTATTGGTTGCACCGGAAACTCAACAGATGACTGACTTGTAACGATGCTCCTAACAAGTATTTGAAGCTCAGACATCTGTGTCTTTAACGCATCAATCTCACCGCGTAATGCTTTGCTGATGTGGATCATCTCCTATTTTATGAAAATACGTATTATGATATTACGTAATTACATAATAATTATACCTAGTGTCGTTTTTGATGTAAAGTAATTCCATTACATTTACATAGAAAAAGATCACCCGTTTACACGGATGATCTTTAATCATTCATCATTACCATTTCCCACAGCAGCTCAATCATTTTCAATAATATAGCATGAACCAACATGGGCGCACACAACTACGCAGCTAATGATGCGTACACGTTGGACACACATTTATTATGCGTTTTATTTTTCATTTGTTTACGAGTGGCAGCTAGGAAGTAAACATTACATACATCATGTATCCCTTGTTCTCCTTGGACAAGTCTTAATATCTCTTCTACCTCACCATTAACATATGCCCTAACAAGCGCACTCAGATTCCATTGTACGACCTCTTCGTCAGTGATAACCATTTCATCTAAAGCATCGTCATCCTCCTTCAATGATTGCAGCCCTTTACGTGCACGATGATAGGCTGCCTTGACTGCCCCCTCTGTCGTCTGAAGCTTACTAGCCGTGTCTGCAACGGAATAACCAAGCGCCCCGCGCAGCAATAAAACGGTTCTTTGCAATGGAGACAAATATTTCATCACATAATAAAAAGCGATTTCGATGTCTAAGGTACTACTACCACCTGTAAGATGCTTCTCACCTTCTGTCAATTGTTCTCTTTCCTGATTCAAAATTCGATCCAGTATTTTTCTGCGGCGCACTTGATCGATCCACGTATTTTTAGCTGTTCGCAGCAATAGCGCTTCAGAATTGTTATGTTCTTGCTCCCGCTTCCTATCCAAAATCTTCACCCATGTATCCTGCACCAGATCTTCGGAATCCCACACAGAATGAGTTAATGAAAGACAGTAGCGGCTTAGCACAGCGTGTAACTGTTCCAGATCGCTGCTCACCGTCTCATACGATGTCGTTAATGAATGGCTCATCTTTCACAGTCAACTCCTTATTCGTTGCGTTGTTTAGAATATCTTATAGGTAAACGATTCATACGTGCGTTTCGTTACGCTGAACTTATACATTTTATTTACGCTTGCTCCGTACCTTTTGACAACGTGGATTCGTTTACCTGTTGTTACATGACTCAAACATAAACACGGAGGTAATGCCATGTCTAGTTTTATCCCGTATGTAGTGGAGCAAACCAACCGCGGCGAAAGATCGTACGATATTTATTCAAGATTGCTCAAGGACAGAATCGTATTTGTCGGTTCAGAAATTAACGACCCGCTCGCTAATAGCATTATTGCACAGCTGCTTCTACTCGCAGCCGAAGATTCTGATAAAGACATTTATATGTACATCAACAGTCCTGGAGGCTCGGTAAGTGCTGGATTCGGTATTTATGATACGATGCAGTACATTAGGCCGCAAATTCATACGATTTGTACCGGCTTTGCGGCATCTTTCGGGGCTATGCTGCTCCTTGCTGGAGCTAAGGGCAAGCGATTTGCTCTGCCTAACAGTGAGATCATGATCCACCAACCTCATGGTGGAGCACAAGGGCAGGCAAGCGATATTGCTATTAGTGCAAAACGCATTCTCAAGACCCGTGAGAAATTGGTTCAAATCACCGCTGAACGGACAGGACAGTCAATAGAAAGAATAGAGAAAGACATGGATCGAGACTACTTTATGTCCGCGGCAGAAGCTCTTGAGTACGGTATTATTGATAAAGTGCTCACCTCCATCTAATCCATACCATGTATGATGAAAGCCACCATTTTGGTGGCTTTTGTATTCCACTCTCACATTGTCAAATAAGTATTATGCATCTCATACGTATTAGTTTGCTTCCTAACCAAAAGCTTAATGAATTGTTGGTCCTGTGTAACAGATTGGTGCACCTATACGCTATTGACTTCTGCATACATATGTAAACGATGTAATTGTGGAACTACTTCTTATCTTTAACTTCCAGCATATACCCTACTCCCTTTACCGTATGAATATGTCTAGCTTCTACTCCTAGCTTTGCTCTAATCTTGCGAATATGTGTGTCTACAACACGATGATCCCCATAAAAATCAAATCCCCATACATGATCAAGTATCGCTTCTCGCGACAAAATAATCCCTTTGTTTCTAACCATATATTCTAGTAATTCATATTCCTTTGGTGCTAATCCAACCTCTGAACGATTCACTTCGACGTACTTTCTTTGTTTATGAATAGTCACATGGCCAAATGAAATGAGCTGCTGCTCCAATCCTACTGTTCCTTCCGCACGCTTTACTAGCATCGTGGAACGTGCAACTAATATTTTCGGACTAAATGGCTTCGTAATGTAATCATCAGCCCCAAATTCATAGCCCATCAATTGATCATCATCATTACAATATGCCGTTACAATAATAATAGGCACACAAGAAAATCCTCGAATCCATCGACAAATACTCCAGCCATCTCGCTTTGGCAGCATAATATCAAGAATAATCAAATCAACACAGCAAGTTCTTATCATGTCTAGTGCCATTTCTCCGTCTTCTGCTTCATGTACCTGCCATTGCTCCTTCTCAAAATATAGGCACATTATATTACGAATATCAGCATCATCCTCTATTAAAAGTACGCTATAACTCACTACTACCACTCCTTTATGTCTGCTGTGTGTACACATTTTGTGAAGTTGAACACACGGCAGACACATACTAGATTTAGTATGAACATGTGAATATCACAAAAACAATTTAGGAGGTATTAAAATGAAAAAATTTAGTCGCATGATGCTAGTATCCAGTCTGAGCTTAACGCTCATGTTAACATCTGGAGTGACAGCCGCTTTTGCTACATCTGATGTCGCACCAACTCCTACTGCACAGTCCACAATAACGAATGTAGCTGATGGTGACATTACAACGATGAATGCTCGTGAACAATTTGTGAAAGATACGCTTTATTTCTACAATAACAAATGGGGAAACCGTTATAATGTGTTAGTGTTTAACACACAACTAGGTTATGAGCGTAGTTTTCATGGTGTGAAAGAATCTGCTATCGTAAGCTATGGTTCTATTAATTACTACGTTTGGGTATTTGAGAATGGGACATTTAGAAACAAAGGTGATGGTGGTTGGATTAACTGGGCCTTTCTGGGGAACTTCACACGAAACGGAAGCTACGTACAGTTTTACAATCGCTAGTCATTCAACTTCGATAGACCGACGCTTACTCTGACCTGTTAAAATACCTCAATAGCACATCTTACTAAGTTCAGTTTGATCATCAAAATGATGCTTTTTACCATTTATTATAAAGTTATTATTTTTTCTCCTAATTAAATACTATCATCATATTTCCATATTATCAAACACTTGTAAAATATAGCACGGATTGATCATAAACAAATAAAGAGAGTCTGACCATTGTACAGGTTAGACTCTCCTATCTATGAATTCCACGTATTCTACTTCTGTTGAAAGTTGATTTCAGCTAGTGTAGTTGTTCATTAATTTCAGCAAAAAGTGTGAACATATACGTTCGCAGCTTTAAGATTCCCTATGAATCATATAATTTAATAAATGCTTTAAAAAGGTTGTATTGCGCGGCATATCTACCAAAGCCTCTTCAGCTAGGCAATAATGCTCCCACATTTCCTTCCTAGCACCCTCTTTACCAAGGATCGTCACGAATGTCGAAGTGTTATTGTACGCATCTTGGCCAACTGGCTTGCCAAGTAAATGCTGCTCGCCTTCGAGATCAAGCAAATCATCCTTAATTTGAAAGGCAATGCCCGCATGATAAGCGAATTTCTTCAACGTACTAATTTCTAACTCCTGCGCTTGGGCCAGAATGGCAGGCATAACGAGAGATGCTTCAAATGCAATTCCCGTTTTGTAGAAGCATATCGTATTCAATTGCTCTAGCGTGAGCGCTTTTCCTTTAGACTGCAAATCCATCGCCTGTCCCGCACACATATCCGCTGCCCGTTCGGACGAATATTGAATCAATGATAGCACAGCTTTTGCATCAAAATCATGAAGGGACGCTTGTTCTCCCATCGCTTTCTGGTTCAAAAATAGTCCGGTTAATTCAGCAATCGCGCTATTGTGCATATGATGCAGTGTCGGGCGTCCTCTGCGTGTAGAAGCGTTATCCTGCGAAGGCAAATCATCAAAAATTAAGGATGCTGTATGCATATACTCCAACGATCGCAGCAAAGGCATAATAGCAGTAGATGGGAGTCCATATTCATTTACCCCCATCACCCAAGCCATAATAGGTCTTAATCGCTTACCTCCACTTTCAAGGCTGTAATTAGCAGCATCAATAATCGACTCTTTCATCGCTGGTATCCCGTTATGTTTCGGAATATGCAATAACGTGTTAATTTGATTACGAACCGATTGGATCGTATTGAAAAATTGCTCTTTCTCTGTTCGATTATTTCGAAGTGTAGTTACCATCTGATCACGAACTAGTTTGTCAAAGAAATCAACATCATCCGCTTTACGAACCATTTGCTGAATGAGCTGATTGAGTTCTGGCATACCAACGGCGAAAATACCCATCAGTTCATTATATTTTTCAATCCCAACGCGTTCTTTGCAGCGCTTCAAGCCATTGATGGCACGATCCAGTATCACTTCTCGGGTCTTGGCATCAGACTGATAGACGTTGTGGATCAAATTCGAAATAACTGCCCAATACATTTCAAATGGATTAATCAGATCAGGCCGCTGATCCCGGTATGTTAAGTAATACGTGTAAGGTGTTACCGCTCCCTCTTCCATATCATCAAACATATCTGCGAAGTCATCAGCGAGCTGGTTGTAAATTCCATAATAAAACGTTCGATTGTCAATGCCTTCATCTACCTCCGCACTTAGTACAGAGCGGACAATTAACCGAGATGAAGCTGATTTTAAAATGATAGGTACGTACAGGTCTTCATTTGTGTAGTTCGTATTTGTAAGTACTTTTACCCTGTCAATATCCTGCGAATGAAAAAACACATAAGATTGCTCAAAGAACGTATTCAACGTTGATGACTGTTGATGATTTTTAATGTACTCAAAAGCATCGCGAAGCTCTGCGTGTATGAAAGGTATCATGTCAGCGTTATTTCCCGTCCATTCGCCTAGCTCTGGTACTTCCCCACTAATGATGGCTGTACGAATCATATTGGAATACTGCTCTTTTTCAGACTCGTTTAAGGCGTCGGAATCCAACAGATCATCAATAAATGGATACGTTAGTCCATAACAGTATCCAAGTCGAAGTGCTGCATCAAGGGATTGTGCACGCTCCGCAGGCGCTGTTGTGTCTTCCAGTTCATCAAGCACATGTAGAACTACGCCCAAAATGATCTTAATGAGCTTGCGAATAGCATGCTCCGCATTCATCTCTTTCGGAATATGAGTGGAAACCGCCTTAATTTTATCGATCACCCAGATTACTGCCTGCTCAACATGTTCCTTTTGCCCCCAACGGTATACTCCCGTCATACTCATGAACTCAGATTGTTGTTGCTTATTGGAAGAGGTAGAACGAATTAAATGATCTTTTATACTCGCCACAAGCCGCTGAATGCTGACTTGAGTCTCGGGAGAATGCAGTGCCTTACCCAAATCCCTCATATAAATATAAGAAATGCTGCGATCTAAGTAATCGTCCAGCTTGCCCATATGATTCATCCATTGAATGTAGCGATGATAATCCTTTGGACTGGGCTTCTTCTTCCCTCGTGACAATAAAGAAAGTAAGGAATGAGGATGAATATGATTCTTCTTCCATAAATGAAAATCGTTAATCAAAGTTGCTGTATATGTTTTTTCATTTAATTGAGCATGAAGTGATGCAAAATATTGTGCTGCCTTCTGCTCATGCAGTCGATACCAGGTATCGGCATGATCTGTAAATTCCTCACTCATATGATGGATTACCTCAGCTTCTATTTAAATTTAACATGCATCCATTCTGGATACTCAAGATTGTGCAATCATGTAAAATAGTCTGTCTAAGTGCCTCAACAGATTTGCAGCGTATTATTTATTTTCTCATATTTTAATACGCAAAGGAATGTTTTGCGTTACATCCACTATGGTTAGAGCAGAAAATATCGCTTGTTTATCCACGATAGTGAATGATATTCGACTTTTTCATGATATAATTTAGACGTATAAAATCTTACTTAGTACTCCACGCTTACAGATTAGATGAGGTGATACGTCCAGATGGTGTTAACCTATATTATGTTCGGGCTTCTTTTTTGGCTAGGATTATATATATGCAACCGTGATACATACAACAAGCTATTTTTAACTACAGGTCTATGCTTGCTGCTAGGAGCAGTCGGACTTGGTGCTTCCTTAGTTCTTTCTGCAACTGATCTACTTGATCAAACACACCTATTTTCCGCACTATTTCTTCACGTCACCTTTATAACTTGGATGATTGCCGCATTAGGAGCTACTACCGAAATGGAGGATGAAACTCAAAGACGCGTCTTTCTATGGAATAAGCTGCTTGTTGTCGATCGCGTCATTACAATACTCCCTATTCCCATCTATGTACTTATATCGTTCAAAGGAAGATTTCTACCGTGGGATTTTTCTTTTGAATGGAACTGGATTCTATTCGGAACTGTACTCCTTTTATTTGCAGTTCATCTACTAATTAAAGAATTAGCGACACAAGGCGAAGCATATTTGCCTGATTTATTTCGATCCTTGGATTACTCGCTCCTATTTACCACTATATTCTCCGGGCAAATTGCCCTCGTTATTCAACTTAGTTCATCCTGGAACAGCATGACAATATTACTATTGTTAATAAGCATATGCATTTCGATTACCTTCCAAGTGTTTGTGTATCCACTTCGTGCAATTTTGGACAGCATCGCATTTTTCACTTTTCCAAAGCTTCGTGAAGAACGCGCCCACTTACGAATGGTTGAAGATGTGCAAACCCGACTAAATGATCAAGCGGAGCCCGAGGAGATGGATGAAGAGGAGCTTTATCGACATACACGCCGTGCATTAAGCCAATTTGGTGATCTACAACGTCTCGCTGCAAGTCCGCTCACGAACCTGAAGCTGATTGATACTCGCTTGCAAGATCGTGGTGCTGATGATGACGTTGTGGAAAGAGCTATCGAGCTCAAATCGATCCTCCTTGAAAGCATCGGATATTTAAAGCCAAGACAAGATGAGGCATTCGGCACTTCTGATGAGTGGCGGTACTATAACGCACTATATTTTCCATACATTATCGGAATTAAGCCATACAGTATGAGATATTCATCTGATAAACTAGATGCTACATCATTGGAAGCCTTGGCATGGTTTCGTACGTATGTACCTGAGCGGACTTATTATAACTGGCAAACGGCGGGTGCTAAATTAGTCGCACTTCGTTTAAAGGAGAAATCGCCTGCTAACCTAATTGCGGTGGATAAGAAACGATCGCTTTCCCCAAAATAGCGAAATAGATGTTTAGACAAAGAAAAACCAGTCGTCACACCATAATTGGGTGTTAGACTGGTTTTCATGTTGTTACAGCTTTTAAAGCTGGTATTCACTCACTGCGTTGGTAAGAACTTGTTCTCTATGCTTCTAAAGGCAAATAAATTTCGATAGTGCTCTCTTCTTCCTCTAACGCATGACTATCTGCCCAATATTCGAAATCAAAAGGACGAAGTGCAGCGACGCCTGTTTCACGAATCGCATCATACGTTTCTCCTAATTCGGATTCTGGTCCCTTGTGTGTGAACTTAGCATAGTCTCCGGCTGGTATCGTGTACTGAATGAATCCTTCGGGAATATGCGCATCTTCACTAACTTCGACTGCAACAATACTTTCAAATGGAACATCCTCTGTCCATTCACAATCCGGGTAAACTTGAATTAAGTATATCCCATCATCCACCCGATTTGTCATGTCAGCACGTTTAGAAAGGAGCTGCTCTCGCAAATTTACAACAATTCCATGCTCTAAATCTTGATTTAATGACACCGTTACAGATAAACCAACCAGCTTCTTCTCTTTGAGCTGAACCGTTTGGACTTGTTCTGTTTGCATACTGGGCATGTCTCCTAATCACCATGAAATAGTTTACCAACATGATTATACAAAAATTAACTCCACAGTGAAACAGGTAGGATGTTAGATAAGTTAGCTAGAACACAACGGGCAAACTTTCAAGTGCACGCATTGAATTTGGTTTAAATACTAATTGTTCTGGTTCGACTGCTAAACGCAAATTAGGGAATCTCCGCAACAACGTACCAAAAGCTATTTTCCCTTCCAAACGAGCAAGCGGCGCGCCTAGACAGAAGTGAATTCCTTTACCGAATGCAAGGTGATCGTTCTCTTCACGTGTAATATTGAAATCCTCAGCATGTTCAAACTTACTTGCTTCTAAATGAGCAGCCGCTACAGAGAGTACAACCACCTCGCCTTTACGAATCTCCTGACCGTGGAAGATCATATCCTCGCCAGCAATCCGCATACTAAAAATAACAGGGCCTGCATAACGCAGCATTTCCTCCACAGCGCTTGGCAATAAACTAGGATCGTTACGGAGTAGATTCAACTGTTCAGGATGCTGTAAGAGTGCTAAAGTACCATTAGTAATAAGATGAACGGTCGTCTCGTGTCCGGCTACAATGAGGAGCCAAATCGTAGAGATAATTTCATTTTCGGTGAATTGGTCCCCATCTTCGTATGCTTGAACCAAGCTGCTTATGACGTCATTGCAAGGTTTCTTTCGTTTTTCTTCCATCAATGTTTTTACGTATTCCATAAAGGCTTCCAAGGCATTTTCGACTTCTTCTAATTTGGTAGGGTCTAACGCAGCATTACTAATTGTTCTGGTCCATTCACGGAATCGTATATGATCGGAGGCAGGCACGCCCAACATTTCAGAAATGACCTTTATCGGTAGTGGATAAGCATAATCTTCAACGATATTCATAGTCCCTTGCGCCTGTACAGTATCCAATAACTCATCTGCGATTTGTTGAATACGCGGTTGTAACTCCTCAATCATACGTGGAGTAAATGCTTTGGAAGCTAACCTGCGCAGCCGAGTATGATCGGGAGGGTCCACCGTAAGCATGTTTGGCATACTTTGAAATCTTTGCAGCAGCGATTGCACCGTTTTACTTCCTTGATTTGAAGGGTTTGAAGCAAGATGTTTCATATTTTTCACAAAGCGAGCATCTTTAAGAATTCCTGCTACGTCATCGTATTTATAAGCAACCCATGCTGGCCCCATGCCAAAAAAGTCATCCATTCGATGGAGCGGTTCATCGGTTTCCGAAAGCTTTTTGTAGAGGGAACTGAAGTCACGCATATTTTCAGGAGAGATAAACTCAGTGCTTGTAAACTGTCTCATGGGAATACCCCTTTCATAGTAGAAGGATAAGTACACTCGAGCTAGTTTTACTTTGCAATTCCTAGGCGCAGCATGCGATGAAAAAGATTCATTTCCTTTAAAAAACGCTGACCATACTCTTCATCAATGGTTTCCATATCTGTGACTTCTGTTAGAAACTTCTTATCAAAATGCCTAATGGTAATCATAACCAGTTCAAAAGCATAGTTACGATCCACTTCTTCTTTAAGGACAAGCTTTCCAAATAACTGCTCTAATAATTGATGCCTTTCAGCAGTTCCTTTACCATATTTCTCTGTAATCTCTTCTTTTAACTCTTCAGGTACGGCATAGAACGCCTCGAATACAAACTTATATTCCGTTGGGTATTTTCGAAAATAGTCAAACTTTAGAAGTGTAATCTTTTCGATAACTTCAAAAAAATCACCTTGTTCGATAATAGCGTCCACACCCAGCTCCAACCGTATTTTCGTCATACAATGATCCAGCAATTGGAGGTACAAATTCTTTTTGCTTTTGAAATGATGAAAGATCAAAGCTTTTGATATATCGGCTGCCTCCGCCAACATGATCGTCGAGGTATTTTTATATCCATGCTGCGCAAACACAGACATACAAGCCTCTAATACTTTCGTTTTGTCATACAGTTGTAAAGGCAACCCTTCACCTCCCACTTACCCATCATTTTTACTAACCAATTGGTCAGCAAGAATATAGATCAATTTTTTCCAGTAGTCAAGATCGAAAATAAAAATCCCGCCTGCATGGAGTAGGCTCCACACCGACGAGATTTGATTGCACAACAGCATCCTTCTAACGTTTGACTCCTTTTCAATTAATAACGTCCGAATCTTGTACCAATCGTCTACTTCTTATGTGCAGCGAGCATTTGCTCAAGCTTATCTAGGCTCACTAAGCCGACTAATGTATCAATCTGCTTGCCATTTTTGAACAAAATGGTTGTGGGGAGACCTTTAATCTTAAATTGATTTGTGATTTCCGTATGTTCATCTACATTTACCTTGAGCACCTTTATTTCGCTGCTATTTTTTCGAGCAAACGTTTCAAGAATAGGTGCCAATGATCGGCATGGCCCGCACCAAGGTGCCCAGAAATTAACTAGCGTATATCCATTACTCTTTATGTCCTTTTTAAAAGAAGCACCCGTTGTATGGATAATCGTCATGTGTATCTACCTCCCGTTTATCCTAGCCATCCATCTATGAACCTGAGTAAATACCGATCATTCATAAATATTAAAGATGAACTTCTTCTGTGAAAAATATAGTTGTTACACCATCTCAAAACACGCTTCATACATTAAAAAAAGCCCGCATTGGGCTTATTTCGACTTGATCTGTTTGAAGCGAAACATTTGTTGCAGTAACTGCTCCACTTGCTGCTCGGGGAATGTCGCTAATAACACTTCTTCAAATGTTACTAATGCCTTATTCACTTTATCTTGACCATAAGGCGTAAGTGATGTGTAAATGCTTCTGCGGTCATCATCACAAGTAATGCGTTGCAAAGCCCCACAGCCTTTTGCTTCGAAACGGCTAACAAGCCTTGATACCGCACTCTGGCTTAATCCAACCATTGATTCTAGCTGTTGCAGCTTCAACTTTTTATACGGAGCCTCAGATAAAGACAATAGCAAATAAAACTCTTTTAACGATAACTGATACTTCTCTTGTAGATTGGCTTCTAATTCATTGGCAACAGTCATCTGTATATGCGTCAAGGTCAACCAATTCGATATTAGGCTGGGCTCATGATTAATCGCGTTGTCCATCTCACAGTTCCTTCCTGAGCGTCAAGTTACTGAATATTATCATACTTTAAGCTATCCTTACTGTCTAAAATTATAACATTAACCGTCAAGTAGATACGAGTAAATCGCTGCTCTGCGAAGAACAATTTTCAACTGGGAATATAGTATTCGATGTGCTAAAAAGAGACCATCAACATGATTGATCGTCTCTAATTTGTTTTTATTAATACTGTGTTATTGGTTCCTTCTAGGGAATCCAGATTGATATTGTTGAGGAACATCTGCATGTTTATGAAGCTGAGCAGCTGCCTCTAACGTCCAGTATGGATTTCTCAGCATTCCGCGACCTACTGCAACGAGGTCAGCATCTGCATTGCCAATAACAGCATCAGCAAGTGCTGGCTCATCCAACCTGCCCACTGCAATAACAGGAACATTTAGACTGTGTTTAATTGTTCTTGCCAACGGCACTTGATAAGCGGCATGAGATCCTGGTCTGTCATTCATAGCAATGGGCCCTACTCCAATAGCACCTTCGCCCCCCGTACTAATATGGAAAATATCTACGCCTGCTTCCTTATACGCTCGGCTGAATGCTAAGCTCTCTTCGATTCCATATCCACCCTCTACATATTCCCTAGCAGAAATACGCATAATTAATGGCATGCCTGCTGGCATTACGCTCATAGACGCACGAATTACTTCTCTTCCGAACAGCGTCAAATCTTGCCCGTATTCATCTGTTCTCTTGTTGGATAACGGAGAGTGGAACTGATGAATCAAGTAACCATGTGCACCATGAAGCTCAATAACATCCACTCCAGCTTTGACAGCTCGCTCTACACCTAGCCGGAATTTCTCGACTAGTTCCTTCACCTCTTCAGTACTCAATTCTCTAGGTGTCTTAGACTCTGGACCGAACGGAATCGCGGATGGAGCGACTGGAACTTCCGCATCCTCTGCTTTACGCCCTGCATGGGCAATTTGAATACCTACCTTTGCACCGTATGCATGGCAAGCTTCAACGATTCTAGCCAATGGCGCAATGTGGTCATCAGACCATATCCCAAGATCATAATCCGAAATGCGACCATCTGGCTCCACATCGGTCATTTCGATAATAATTAATCCGGCCCCACCAATCGCACGGCTAACGTAGTGCGCATAATGCCAGTCAGTTGCAATCCCGTCTTTGTTCGTGACAGAATATTGGCACATCGGCGGCATAACGACACGATTTTTCAACTTTAAATCCATCATTTCAAAAGGGCTAAATAAATGTTCCATAATAACTCTCCTTATATGTGGTATCAATGTATAGGAAATAATTATTTACATGCATGTGCATGCATTTAATATAATGTGCATTTTTGCTCATGTCAACACCTTACCCTTTAACTTTGGCAATCAAACTCAGAAATATCCACTGCCGTACGCCTAAATGAAAAAGCACCCCTAACTCTCAGAGGCGCTTTTACGGATACATGATCGAATGATTGTTATCAGTTACATCAAGCATATGTTCGACGTATAGAATCGATATAAGGGCTTACGTTCTCATCATAATCTGGATAGCTATATCCTAGTTGATCAGCTACAAATTGAGCTGACTTTCTGAATAAAGCATAACTCGTATATAGCGCTTCCCATATGTTCTCCCTGGAGCCCATTTCATAAGTAGCAAGTAAGGTTATCCATGTTTCGCTCGACACGTATTTTTCTAGAAATTTATCGGACTTGCCTATGCTTAACGAAAATTCCGTTTCTATGCCCACCTTCCATCGCAGCATCGTAAGTAAATTGGGACGAAATACTTGGTTCATCATATCCGCTGCAAATAACAATTCATTTCTGGCTAGCCCTTTCGCCACATACGTAGATGACATCCAAAATTCATTGCAGCAGTCATCGAATGATTGGCAACTCGGCTTGTCAATATGATACATCTGATCCGTAGGTATAATAGGTTCAAGAATCAGATTATCTTTGTCCAGTAATACTTCGACGAGGCCATCGCTATTTGCAAAGTAATCTGCATACTCATGAAGCGGAATAAGTGTCAGATCCATTTTCGTACCATCTTCAAAGATCATGATATAAGAGAACCAGTTCCCTAATTCAGGTGGAAATAATTCCATCGCCTCCGGCTTCTGCATCATAATCCTTTTGCCAAAGTAGTTCAGCCAATCATCATTTCGCTTAAAGTGCTCCATATCTGTAACAAAATAACTGAAATCATAATCTTGAAATTCGTCATTCGGGATGTTCACATTCGTTAATGAGCCTTCCAGCGTGAATATTCTAATTTGTTCACAACTTTGGGCAAAATTCATTCCTAATTCCATCATTTCCTGTTTGCTTCTCATCCCCGTCACCTCGAATCGCATTCTATTTCTGAACCTGATTGTGTGATAGCCTCAATATTTCGGTGATCAAATTATAACGGATTCCTAATCCTTTATAAACAAACAGAACCGCATCAGGCTTAAACTCCTCGATATAGTCAATGACATGCTCATGAGAAAAGTATCGTAAATCAATCATCCGTATCTCGCTTGCCATCGTTGACAAAAAGGCTGTGAATGGAAGACCAAAAGAATCTTTTACAACGACAATTTTATAAAAATTCTGAGCTTCTTTATTCGTTATTTGTACTTCACGGTAATCTGCGCCAAAATATGCTGCATAACGGTTCTTATAAACGGAACTAGACATATTCAGTAATTCTTTATGCAATATCGTATTTTCGAAAGTTCCTTCTTTTATCGATAAAGATCGTCCGTTTTTATTGATGCCAACCTTGTATCCAGTCTTAAATTTGGGCACGATCAATGTGTAATCATCGACTCCTGCATAATATCTGCCCACGCGTCTTCCTTGTGATCCTAAAAATACACGGTTATAGTTCGTATAATCATAATTGGCCGAGTCTGTATAAAATTGGTCAGGATCTAAGCGTAAGTTGTAATCCGCATCAAGCTTTTTAACAACTTCCCTTACGGCCCAGAATGCCGTTTGATTCGTCCAATGATGATCCGTATCATAAAACATAGATGATGGATTCATTTCGATCTTGCTCGCTTCACTTCGTAAATCAAAATAAGGTACGCCTCCTATCGATAGCCCAGCAAGTAACGTATTTGAATTGGAATTTGAGTAATCCTCAATGGAAGGAGGCAGCTCCGTAAATCCGGGCATAATTTTGATGGGCGTTTGCACATATAAGAGTGGAATGCGCTTGTCCTTCAACATTTCATTAAGATGAATAAGCTGATCAGTAACTTCTCTTATCTTCATCCTACGTGTTAAAAAGTGCAATAACCCATGATTGTCCTTTACAACGTCCTTTTTGGGATCAACATCGTTAATATACTGCCTTCCTAACATACGATCCGCTAATCCAACTAGGTCAATATACTTTTCTTTCGCAATAAATCCGCTTGAAATCGCTTCTTCCAGCCCCTTCGTAAGTCCGCGAACCCCCCGCTCCATTCCTACATTTTGCGTGTTGTTATTCATCAGGCTCTTTTTTATGTTTGTACTTATTTTCGTTGAATTCAACAGCAAGGTCAGCATACCACTTAAAAAAAGAAACAGACAGAACACTGCAATAATCACTTTATTTTTGATACTACTTCTATTGTCGTGTTCCTTAGCTTGCTGTTCTTTTCTCACGTCCACAGGTACGCCTCCTCTTCTGTTATATAACTTAGAAGTTAAAATAAATAAACGGATTGTAGCTGCCTTTCACCAAATACGCAATGGAGAAAATAAAGAGCGCAGCCATGACGAGTTGATACGTATAAATTGCAGCTGTATTTGCAAGGTTAACGTGGCGATTGAGCACCCACTTTTTCAATGGCAAGCAGCTCAAGATCCCGATAATGAACAGAAGAACATATTCGCGAGCATAAAACATAGCCTCCTCTCCAATGACAACATTACCGTTCAATCCAAACATAGAACGCATATATTCAAGTGCATGCGCAATATTGTTGGCCCTGAACAACACCCACCCAAATAGCACAACGAGTATGACGTACATATGCCCCCAAACCTTGTATTTAGTAAAGAAGCTTTCTAAGCCCAGCATCTTCTCCAGCATAATAAACAGGAAAAAGTGAAGTCCCCATGCAATAAATGTCCAATTGGCACCATGCCATAGTCCTGTTAACAACCATACAACGAACAAGTTGCGCACGACTTTCCACTTGGACACCCGACTTCCTCCTAGCGGAATATATACATTGTCTCGGAACCATGTGCCTAATGAGATATGCCATCTACGCCAAAATTCGGACACCGTGCGCGAAATATACGGGGCATTAAAGTTTTCTTCAAAGTGGAACCCGAACATGTTAGCAAGACCAATCGCCATTGCCGAATAACCTGAGAAATCGAAGAAGATTTGCAGACCATATGCTGCCGCGCCCATCCACGCCAGCATAACAGACAGCTCGTAACCTTCATGACTGAAAGCAGCATCCGCCAGAAGTGCAAAATGATTGGCAAGCAGCACCTTAACAGCCAACCCTTCTATAAAACGAGCGATACCATATACAAATTTACGCTCACATTCCTGCCTTTCATAAATTTGCTTAGCAATGGTCTTGAAACGGACAATAGGTCCGGCAACAAGTTGCATAAATAAAGCAATATACAAGCCAACATCTAATGGATTGGTTAACGGCTCTGCATCCCGTCGATAAATATCGATGACATAGGATATGCCTTGAAAGGTATAAAATGAAATGCCTATAGGCAGCGTTAAATATGGTACATCCAATTGAACATGTAAGAGGCTGTTCATAATGCCAACTACAAATGCTAAGTACTTAAAAACTGCGAGGATTCCGAGGTTAAATAGTAACATAACGGTAATGATGAGATGGCTCATGTTCGACTTCTCTCGGTACTTGTGCACCCATAAGCCAAATAGATAGTTACCCATGAAGCTCCCAATCATCAGCAGGACATAAACGGGTTCTCCCCATGCATAAAACACTAGGCTCGCAAGGAGCAAAAATAAGTTGCGTGCTTGACGCTTTCTCAACAATCCATAGTAAATGGCAAGTACACCTGGTAAAAATAAAAATAAGAATGGGATACTTGAAAATACCATATCATCTGTCACCCCCTTGTTGATGCTCCATGCTCCATAACGGCTCGTCCTCGAACTTGTTGTTACTTTTCCCTAAAAAGGAAAAATTAAAAGGACGCTCATCGAGAGCGCCCTATTTCACCTTATAATGCAATTCTACAAACTGACCGAAACGTCGTGTATTTATGAGCTGTAAATTGATTTGTGGATTCCGTTCTTTGAATAATGGAATGCCTGAGCCAAGAATATGTGGAGTAACTGTTATAATATACTCATCAATTACGTTTTCTTTTATAAATGCATCGAGGATGACGCCTCCGCCTACCATCCATATTTTCGAGCCTTGTTGTGCCTTTAGTTTCTTCGTAAACTCAACTACATCTTCATTTACAAACTCGACATATTCATTTGAACCTGTCTGCGTTGTCGAAAATACATAGTTCTTTTTATCGGTATACGGAAAAATTTCGAGATGCTCCCTCACCCAGTCATACGTGCGTTTTCCCATAATCGTTGTATCAATCGATTGATACATCTCGCTGTATCCGTTGTCACCCTCGCCTTCTGTTTCCATTAACCATTGCAAATCATCGTCTTCTTTTGCAATAAACCCATCTAAACTAACTGCAATAAACAAAATAACTTCTCGTGACATAAATCAGTCTCCTTTTCACCATGCGTATCATTTTACATGGCATCTTTACATCTTCCTAATTGATAAACTCATTAGGTATCCTCTATACTACCTATAAAACATGACAACTAATGTCATGATAAAAAGAAAAGGTGACGACATTGTCTAAAGCAAAACGACTACTAGATATTCTCTTGTTTGCCAGTGCGAAAAAGAAATTTACTGCGCAAGAAATTGCAGATGAATTCCATATCTCAGTTCGTACCGTACATCGATATATATTGGATTTAAGTGATATGGGTTTACCTATTTACGCGGAACAAGGGAGGAACGGAGGCTACACTGTATTATCGAGCAAAATGCTGCCGCCTATTCTATTTACCGAGGAAGAAGCCGTTTCCATCTTTTTTGCTTTTCAATCGTTACGTTATTATCGGGACTTGCCATTTGATGCTGAAATCGGCTCCGTTGCACAGAAGCTATACCGTTCCTTACAGGTTGAAGCTAAAGGGAAAGTAGATAAAGTACGCTCCTACATCGCCTTTTGGAATCCTACGAGAACAATTGATACCCCGCTGCTTAAAGATACGTTGGAGGCAGCCATTGAAAATAAAAATATACATATGCACTATGAATCAAAAGGTGGAACAACGACCAAGCACATTCGACCTATCGGCGTGTACGCGCACGATGGACTATGGTATTTGCCCGCATTTGATTATACGAAGCAAAAAGTACTTCTTTATCGTGTAGATCGAATTTTGTCCATTATTTCGACCGAAGAGAACAACGATGAATATATGAATGTAGAACAATGGTTTGGCTCCTATGAAATAAAGCATCCTGTTAGGCTCTATGTCCAATTGACACAAGAAGGCGTGCGTCAGTGCAAAAGCGTCCCCAGTTTAGAAGGTGCTGTCATCATTCATGAAGATGGAACGGGAACGATTGATTCGCCTATAGATAAAGGTGAAATTGCTTTTTCGATGCCCCTGTTTTTAAGACTTGGGGCTCATGCACGAGTCATAGAACCACAGGAATTGATAGATAGTATGTGTAAACATGCGGAAGAAATTTTGAAGATATATGGTCGTGCTAATTGAAATCGGAATAACAATAAAGCGAAAAGTGGCTGGTTTCCTTAATGTACAGGAGACCGACCACTTTTTATTTGATACGTAGTATTTTATTTACCAAAAAATAAACGCCTAATGCGCTCCGCGAAATCTTGTAAATTACCGCTTGCTGGATCAAAACGATAATACCCATTTTTCACCGCTTCGAGCAGCCAGCTCGATACTTTCTCTCCTTCTAGCAAAGGATAGACGTTATCGTAAGCCCAGACGAGATGCTCCCATCTCTTATCGTTCCCAGGCTGAATATATTCAGATACATCCAGTACCTTTCCTCGGCCGTCCTGCAGCAATACATTTTTTAAATGGATATCTCGTGGGTTCAAGCCTCGTTCCCGGACAAATGCTCGTGCAGCTTCTACGTCATCTACAACTTGTCTAGGAACTGGGACACCCAAGAGCAAGCAGTCATACAAGGTTATCCCTCGTTCGTGGCTAATCACAACATAACGATCGCCAGCACCGAAATAGACAGGAAAATATGGACTACCCTTTAACGCTTCATACACGCTTATCTCCGCTTCCTTCTTAGGAAGAGCCTCAGTTGCGTAGAGCTTATATGCATATTGCGGCATTTGTTTATGGACAAATACAGCAGCATCCGTACCGATCCCTATACAGTGCAGCTCATCCGATTCCCCTTCAATCGTTACCGGATCGTTGGCACCTTGCTTTATTACTTCCATTCGAGACAGGGCATGCTCGGCCCTTCTCCATTGCTCACTATTCATGGGTCACCTCATTTGAATGTTGCTCATTGTTACTACTCATACATATACAATACACAGTAATTAATCCGGTTTGTTCCATATCACAATACTACAAAGCTACATACTCCACCTTTTAGTTGCTGTATAACTCCCTTTTTCAGCAGCTCGTCCGTTACATAGGAGTAAAGAAAATGATAATACCAAATGAAAAACTCTTCACATGACGTTTCATCTTTATACGATGTATTATGTTAGCTTCTAATAGTACTCTGTTCATTTGATACCCAATAATATGAGCTAGCAAAACTTCTTACTGGTTTCTATCACGATGCAGAAGGCTGCATTTCCAATATATTCACAATGGTTTGCGTATATATCAAAAGCTTCTTTTTTGGAGTCTATCTTTTTTTCCATCATAGCAAAATAGTAGTGTTTGTGGTTTCTGAGAGGTCGCTTTGCTTTTAAACATAATTGTTCTAACGAAAGCTCATTAAATGTGAAATTTTCAAACGCTTGGTATTTGGTAGGTCTCTACTCGATCACTGTTATGTAAATAGTGCAAACCGGCTCCATCACAATGACTGCGACAGAACCGGCTTTATTAGCACATATTAAAATACTTTTGTCGTCCAGGATTCACAGTTCCATGTTTCTGTAACAATATCACGGTAGAATTCTGGTTCGTGGGAAATAAGTAGAATGCTGCCTTTGTATGCTTTCAGCGCACGCTTCAGCTCATCCTTTGCATCTACATCCAAGTGGTTCGTCGGCTCATCGAGTACGAGTAAGTTTGTCTCGTTATTGATTAGCTTACATAGACGTACCTTTGCCTTCTCGCCACCACTAAGTACTTGGATCTTACTCTCAATATGCTTCGTCGTAAGTCCGCACTTCGCTAGTGCTGCACGCACTTCGAACTGTGTGAAGGAAGGGAACTCACTCCAGATCTCTTCGATACAAGTATTCGTGTTTGCTTCTTTCATTTCCTGTTGGAAATAGCCGATTGCCAAGTTTTCTCCAAGCTCAACAGAGCCGGAAATCGCTTTGATTTCGCCCAAAATGCTGCGCAGCAACGTCGTTTTACCGATACCGTTCGCACCAACAAATGCAATCTTTTGACCGCGTTCCATACGCAGGTTAAGCGGACGGGACAACGGCTCATCATAGCCGATAACAAGATCCTTCGTTTCAAAAATCAGCTTGCTTGAAGCTCTAGCGTCTTTGAAATTGAATTGAGGCTTCGGTTTCTCTTGAGCAAGCTCGATAACATCCATCTTATCCAACTTCTTCTGTCTGGACATCGCCATGTTACGAGTCGCTACACTTGCCTTGTTACGAGCCACGAAGTCTTTCAGCTCCGCGATTTCTTGCTGCTGGCGCTTATAAGCAGATTCAAGCTGCTGCTTTTTCATTTCGTATACTTGCTGGAATTTATCATAGTCGCCGACATAGCGATTCAATTCTTGATTTTCCATATGATAAATCAAGTTAATAACGCTGTTTAGGAACGGAATATCATGTGAGATCAAAATAAATGCATTCTCGTATGCTTGCAGGTAGCGTTTCAACCATTCAATATGCTGTTCATCCAAATAGTTCGTCGGCTCGTCCAGCAGCAAAATATCTGGCTTCTCAAGCAGCAGCTTCGCCAACAATACCTTTGTACGTTGTCCACCACTAAGATCATGAACATCTTTATCTAACCCGATATCGTTAAGTCCAAGTCCACGTGCCGTCTCTTCAACTTTCGCATCGATCAGATAGAAGTCTTGATTCGTCAACGTGTCTTGAATCGTACCAACATCTTCAAGCAGCTTCTCCAACTCTTCTGGAGTTACATCGCCCATCTTGCCGTACATATCATTCATTTCTTGTTCCAAATCAAATAGATATTGGAATGCACTTCTTAAAATATCGCGAATGGACGATCCCTTTGTCAGCACAGCATGCTGATCAAGATATCCAACACGCATGCGTTTGGACCATTCCACCTTACCATCATCGGGTTGAAGCTTGCCTGTAATAATATTCATAAAAGTGGATTTACCTTCGCCATTCGCGCCGATTAGTCCAATGTGCTCGCCTTTAAGTAGGCGGAAGGAAACATCCTTAAAGATCGCACGATCGCCAAAACCGTGGCTCAATTTCTCTACGTTTAATATGCTCATCCATGACACCTTTTCTAATATACTTTTTACTCGACTTATTATAAACGTTAACGGGTCTATAACTCAATGTGTAACCATGTATTTTTATAAGTAATGTTGTTATATTGGGAGTTCATCTCTTACCCGCTCTTTCCATTTCATCATATTCGCAATAGCGTTTTTCTCGCCGCCTAGATATATATCTTCAATCGTCATAGTCCAATTTTTAGGCATACGACTTCTTTCGTGGCGCGGAACAGGATTGGTGATTTTACCAACCTTGCTAACTAATTGATTACAACATTATTAAGAAAATATTCCCAAACCATTTATCTCTTATGATATGAATATTCTAATATATAAGGAGGCACATATGAGAATTATATATTCTATACTAGGAACTATCGTTACCGTTGTTGCGAGCTGCTTAGGGTTGTATCATTTCTTAGATGTCTTTTACTTCAGTACATTCAGATCGCAAGACAACTTCTACCTGATACTGGACATACTGATTGTTGTATTCATTGTTCTACCCATGGTAGCTATACTCCTTCTTCTATTTTATTTCCGATCATTTGATAAGGTGAATGTGCGTGGAATAGCTGTTGGTGGCGTTATCGGATATTTACTTTATACTTTGTTGGACACATATATCTCTGGTATAGTCCCTTCCATTCATCCCTATTTGAACTACGTCATGTTGTTGTCTATTATCGTCGGCTACATTGTCGTGAAGCGTGAGTTTAATGACTTCAAAATCGTATACATAGGAATTGGCTCGGCTATCGGATGGCTATTAGGTTACGCTGCTGTAATTGTGATGCGAGCCATTCAAAATTCTCTAACTTCCTACTTTTACTTTGATACATTCGAGACTTCACTCGTTCTCGGCATGATAGCGCTATCTGCGGTGGTAGGATGGTTATTATCCACCAACAAGAAAAAGGTTGATGCATTGCCAGAAACACAACAACCGTCTCATTAGAGAACATGAAAAAGTAAAGGTATAACCTCCTCATAAATGAAGTGGTTATACCCTTTTATTTAGGACTTCGATATGTCCATACTTGTTGGAAACATGCTGTCGAATCTATGGCTCTTATGACTGCATGTGGGCCTATTTTTTTGCAGCTTCCGCAATCATGAGGAATTTCATATCATGCCTTTGCATTAATTTCATGAATCGCGATGCCTGTAGCATCTATCATTGCTCTAACCATAGCATGAGCACTTCCTCTTATGTCTGATCTTTTGCTGTGTTGTTACTTCAAAGCTTCCATTGGAACCAACGTGCATCACCATCTGTTTCCGCTTAACGTTTCCTTGTACGCTTCCCCGCCCAAATAGTAATCAAGGTGAAGTAGTCCTGAATCCCATATATTATTGTACAGATGAAAGACATCTCTTTATTCACTGGACTGTGTCGTTCATTTTCAAAGCACTTAATTGATTTACAGAATCTTTATTATGTAAACTTAATGCCATCAGTCCTTTGTATTTACTTTGATTATTAACAAGAAGTTAGGCTGTCGATGAGAAATCAACTAATATTCAAGGCTTACATATTCAAAAAATCAATGCCTGATTTTCGGCGGACAGTCTCCACTTCGATGGCTATAATGATCATAAAAAGCTAGTTAATTTGAAATAAGGGTGAACAGAATGACGTTTAAAATAGAGCGTAAACAGGAGTACTATCAAGCATTGATCGATAAAAATTCGGAATATGAAGGACTATTCTATGTTGGCGTGAAAACGACAGGTGTATTTTGCCGTCCAACTTGTCCAGCTAGAAAACCCAAGTTCGAGAATTGTGAGTTTTTTGACAATGCGAAGCAAGCACTGCTCGCTTCTTTTCGTCCTTGTAAAAGATGCCGCCCTCTTTCCCACCCCAACCATGTCTCAGAAGTCGTTCGAATTCTTGTAGAGGCGGTTGAGACGAATCCTGAAAAGAGATGGAAAGATGTAGACTTTCAGCAGCTATCTATCGATGCCTCTACAGCCCGCCGACAATTCAAGAGGCGGTTCGGAATGACATTTGTGGAATACGCACGAGCACGACGCATGGGGATTGCCATGAAGCAAATAAGAGAAGGCGAGCCTGTAATCGATGCACAACTTTCAGTTGGTTATGAATCGAGCAGCGGGTTTAGAGATGCATTTTCACGAATTATGGGTGCAGCTCCTAGCTCGCTCGAAAGCATTCACACGCTGAAAGCATCTTGGGTAGACACACGATTAGGCCCCATGATTGCCATTGCCGATGACGAAGCACTGTATCTGCTAGAATTTGTGGATCGTCGGGGGTTAGAACGTGAGATTGAACGACTTAGGCAGCGAACAAAATCTGCAATTATTCCAGGAACTGCACCGCCGATTCATTCTATCGAAATGGAGCTTACTCAATATTTTGACGGGAAACGCATTGAATTTCATACCCCCATTCGTTACCTTGGGTCACCTTTTCAGCAAAAAGTGTGGGGGCACTTAAGGAATATTCCTTCTGGTGAAACTCAATCCTACTCAGCATTAGCCACATTGGTGGGCCAACCAACTGCTTATCGTGCAGTGGCTCGAGCAAATGGCGCTAATCAACTGGCCATTATCGTCCCTTGTCATCGCATTATTAACGCCAATGGAGATCTTGGCGGTTATGGAGGCGGGCTGTCACGAAAGCAATGGCTGCTTAATCACGAAAAACAAATGAAGTAAATCCAACGAGAGTGGCCGCACTGTCGCTCTCGTCACAAGATCCTCATTTAACTATGATGTAACATATTATAATCAGCTTGCCTACTATGCAATCGGTCCTATACACAAATTCTTGACCTGAAACCCATTTCATATTTTACACTTAGTGCAAGGTGATTCCTTCTTCATCAATCGGTTCTCTCTTTAACTGAATGAAATGTGAATCTACCGCATCCTAAAGTTACAGGAGCTCACTTCCATGGCGAATATTCATGATATAGCTAAACTGGCTGGTGTTTCGGTTACAACCGTTTCTAGAGTTTTAAATAATCATAAATATGTGTCAGATGACAAAAGGACAAAAGTACTTACCATTATTAATGAACTCAATTATGCCCCAAACCAAAGTGCTATTGACTTAACGCGTGGCGAAACTAGAATGATTGGTCTCATTATTCCTTACAACAATAATGCTTGTTTTGATCAATTGCTGAATGGTGTGCTAAACAAAGCGGTTGAAATGGATTATACAGTTATCGTGCTGCCTACCCAATATAATAAAGAAAAAGAAATTGAATATCTTTCAAAATTAAAAAACAAACAGCTCGATGGTATGATTATTACCTCTAGAGCAAATGATTGGGATGCGATTATTCCCTACTCAGACTATGGTTTAATCGTGTCGTACGATTACACTTCCCATCCTGCAATCGGATGTTCTTATATCGACAGGTATTCATCCTACCTTGATGCATTTCAATTATTAAAGGATAAAGGACATACACACGTTGCATTTACAACAGCGCGTGAAACGGAAAGTATGAGTACACAACATTTGATAACGGCATATAAAGAGGTATTTGGAACATTTATACCCGAATATTATTTGACAGGCTGCAGTTGTCTGGATGATGGTGTTGCAGCAGCTAAGAAGCTCCTGCATCTACCTAATAGACCTACTGCTATTTTTGCCAATGGAGATGAAGTAGCTGGTGGCATTCAGCTATATGCTAAGTCTATTAATCTTGAAACTCCTCGCGATCTAGCGATTATTGGGCAGGAAAATCAACCAATTGGTGTTGGTTTGGGCATTACTACTGTTGATCATCAGCTGACGAAAGTTGGCGAACAAGCATGTGAACTAATCATTCATAAGTCGAACCAGAAAGTAAAAGTGCCTTATCAGATTATTCAAAGAACATCCGTTTGAAGAATAGAGAATATAACGATTAAGCTGGCTCATTGTGAGACCAGCTTTTGTTGTTCCTGACCCGCACAATAGCATGTCTTCTTCATTCAACATTGTGACAATCTTAAATCTGAACGGTCCGTGCGAAACCTGTAAAACTATTGTGCGCATTTCTTGGACCTAAGCGAATAATGCTTACATGTACTAACATCTGTAGTTCTCATCTTTAATATACGATTCATGTTCTCTGAACCTAGTAACATGATGATAATATAAATAGCTACAACGAACGGCAATATCATTATACTTGTCTGGGCAGCAATCCAACCAAGCACAGGAGGCAGCAATGTATTCCCTGTATAGGCAGCCGCCATCTGATAACCCATTAGCTTCTGAGATTGGTCTTTACCGAAGCGCTTAGGCGTATCATGCAGCATGCAAGGATAGATAGGGCCAAATCCTAAACCTATCAACATAAGCCCGACAAAGGAGAAAATTATAGGTAAAGGAAGCATAAATAGCAAGGCACCAACTAGAGCCATTACCAACCCGCTTCGAATAAGCATATGATTGCTCACTTTATAAGTAACGAATCCCGCTATAAATCGGCCTATCGTCATACCACCATAGTACATAGATATCCATTGTGCAGCTACTACTGCTTCTAACTCCTTAATGGATACCAAATAAGTACTCCCCCATAATATGACCGACGATTCAGCTCCACTGTAGAAAAGAAATGTCATTAAAGTAATCTTAACGCCCTTAAGTTGCATCGGTTTTTCAATTATGGAAATAGGGTCTAGATTATTTTGAAGCTCTTTATCTTCATGTATACCAGTAGTTTGATGGCTGGCCATACGCTTCCACAGTGGCAAAGTTATAAACAATAGAACCACCAGCGCAAATTGAATGAAAGCTACCGTTATATACCCTTCACGCCATCCCTGTTGTCCGCTCATAAACGCAGCCATAATGATGGGACCGAGGGTTGCCCCGACACCCCATAAACAGTGCAGCCAATTCATATGATGAGCTTTGTAATGTTTTGCAACATAATGATTAAGAGCTGAATCGACAGAACCTGCACCTAGTCCAAGGAGCAATGCCAACACGATCAACCATATCAGAGATGGGGCATAGTAAAATCCGAGCAACGCAAAAGCAGTCAATAGGCAGCTGAGCAAGGTTATTTGCCCTGTTTCCAGCCGTTTTAATATCGTGCCGCTTGCCAAGCTAGACATGATCGTACCATACGCAATCGCAATCGACAGCACACCCGCAAAACTAAGTGATATATCAAAGTCTTTGTGCATAGCTGGCCATGCTGCTCCCAGCAATGAATCAGGAAGTCCTAACGTAATAAACGATAAATAAATCATTACTAAAAATAAGGTTGCCACCTTTAATCGACTCCTTAAGATATTCAGTTGTGACAACTTCAATATTGAAGGCCTAAGCGTAGGCTAAAGTATGAAATCCGTTTCAGGTCAAGATATAAATTTTATAAATGATCCATTTTTCGTTATTGGTTACTTGAACGCTCGTGATTAGGGTATAACAGCAGCCAACCAATTGGTATTCAACGGTTAGATTGTATTACAGCTTAACTTCTGCGGCCTGAATAAGATTACGGACGTTCCCTTCCCACTTATAAATCTTGTTAAGCGCAGCATGAATTCGGGTAAGTTCTGCGACAATAAGGTTCAATTCTATAGCTGCAGATACGGCGTCTCCTTGCTTTATCGCGGAACGATAGCGTTTATTCGCTTCACTCTTATTTTTACTATGTATATCTGTGATTTTCTTGTTCTCAGCCGTAATTTGTTTCTTTATCGTTTGTATCGGCTCTAAAGATTCCCTAACTTGCTTCGCCTTTGTGTATGCCAGCTTCTTCGCAGCCGTCAACGTATCTTTTTTCTGCTTAATCTCATGGCGTGCTGCACTTACCGAAGCCTTTATGCGGTTACGCTCAAGGTCATATCTCAATGCAGACTTTTTATCTTTGCGCTTCTTAGCCTCAGATGCCTTCTTGCCGAACTCCGTGTATTTCGCAAGAAGAGGAGCGTGTTGTTTCTGGCTCCGTTCTGCCTCTGACTGTAAATGATCGAGCTTGACCTTGTCGATAAGCTTAATTTTTCTATCCACTTCTTTACGCTTCTCATTATTTTGCTTGCGCAGCAGCTGGATCTTCTGTTTGTCTAGTTGATTAGCTAACTCCAAGGCACTCAGACTGTCATGCAACTGCTCAACAGTGCTTAATGCAGCCTCCCAACCGACACTAGTTGCTGATACGTGGCCAGGACTGAACACCAACATCAGGAGAAACAAGCATACTGCAACTAGACCCTTTGCGTAACCTCTTCGTTCAAACAACAATACCATCTCCCATTCGATTATTTTCTTCAAACGAAACAAAAAAAGCACCTCACAAGAAAGACCTATTGGCCTGTCCTGCGAGGTGCTTCTTCGCATGTCCGTTTGAAATGTCCTTATTATATAGTTGAGTAGATAAAATGTCAACCATCTCCATAACGAGCCGACAACAAGTTATAAGATTGGTGACAGAAGGCGCGATATGGACTCTTTCACCCGGACCCAACGAGAGCGCTGCTGATACTTTTCCAACGTTAGAAGCTCCGAGACATTGATATCTTCTTGGAATGCATGACTTAGCTGCTGTGCAGTTCCTTCATCATAAACAAACGCATTAACTTCAAAATTGAGCTTGAAGCTCCTGAAGTCAAAATTAGCAGTGCCAACCGATGCAATCCGCTCATCAACAACTAACGTCTTGGCATGTACAAACCCATTACTGTACAAGTATACATTTGTACCTGTCTTTAGCATCTCACCTATATACGAAAGAGTTGCCCAATACACAAACATATGATCCGGCTTGTCTGGAATCATAATATTCACTTCTACTCCAGACAACGCAGCAATTCTTAGGGCATCAAGCACGCTTGAATCTGGAATGAAATACGGGGTTTGAATATAAATAGACGATCTAGCCGATGTAATCATTTTCAAATACGTATTTTTAATATGCTCATACTCCGATTCAGGTCCACTTGAAACAATCTGAATGCCCTTTTCTCCCTTGGAGGGGATCGGAGGAAACAGACTTGGGACGTACGTAATATCATGATGTTCGGAAGCTTGGTTCCAATCCAATATAAATCTAGTCTGGATAGAGTAAACAGCCGCTCCTTCAATTCGAAGATGCGTATCCCGCCAATAACCGAATTTGGAACTCAACCCGAGATATTCATCTCCTACATTAAATCCTCCCACATAACCGATTCTGCCATCGATAATGACCAGTTTGCGATGATTCCGATAATTCAAGCGAAGATTAATCAGGCGGAACTTGGATGGGAAAAAGGCTTCAACTTGTCCTCCAGCAGCACGTAGATTACTCAGAAACTTCTTCGTGAGGCTTCTTGAGCCTAAATCATCATACAGTACTCGAACCATAACCCCTTCTCTGGCCTTTTTCGTCAACAAGTCCAACAGTTCTCTGCCCAAATTATCTTTTTGGATAATATAATACTGAACATGAATAGACTCTGTGGCCTGCTCAATATCTCTAAATAAAGCAGCAAACTTCTCCTTGCCGTCTGTGTACACTTCTACTTGATTGTCTTCCGTAAGAACCGCTTGATTGTTAAGCAAATTCATCGTAATTAAATCTCCGTACTCAGCGGATGTGGAGTTCCGGAATTGAAACTGCTGTGCACGAAACTGTGATACTTGGGATTTCAACCCCTGATCTAAACCTCTTTTTTTAATATCGTCCCAATAAAACAATCTTGATCGTTTAAAGTTCTGGGCAAAAAATATATACAGTACAAAACCGACGATAGGAATCAACAACAGCACCATGAGCCACGCCCACGTTGATCCTATATCTTTTCTTCTTCCCTGAAAAATGACGATAAAAGCAAATAAAATATTTAATAAAATGATGATCCCAAGCATCCAAGATGTAATATTCATAGTCACCTTCCTCTGAAATACCTGTTCGTATAACCTATACCATCCTATTTTCACCAAATTACGAATAACTTATTTGCTCATTATACAAATATCCATCTTCCTTTTACTCATTACCATCGTAGCGGCTTCTCATTCTGCCACAATATCCAACGCTCCGTTTCTAAAATAGCAGCCGTACCTATGCTGTATTCACTTTTGCATCCACTTTTCAGATCAATGAGATGAAGCATGCCTGCATACGTCCCTACTGCTAATCGTTCCTCATCGCGAGATACCGTTATCCCAGAAATCGTGCTGCCAACAAAATAACGCCATACTTCTTGTCCATCCCGATCAATACAGCGCAAATATCCATAAGCATCACCAAAGATGTAACTGTCTTTCAATGCTACTCCCGCGTATACACGCATTTCATCATTCATTAGCGGCCATTCTACAGTTTCAGCAGTTGTCGCTTGCTTCTCCGCTTCGCTAATAGACACTCGCATGGTCATTCCATTATAAAAATGGCATGCGTTATACCAAACATCATAGCTATCCCGGGAGAATAAAGCATAGTGTGGATAACTGGACTCTGGAGCAAATTCATATACCGTTCCATGCGATGTATCTTTGAGTAAATGTTCGCTGCCTTGACTTCCGTAGGCAATCCAACGCCCATCCGGTGACACGGATCCATGAGCCATATCAATGGTTGTATCTTCAATTTCATCCTTTATAAGCTGTGATAGATCTGGGTGAAGTAATTGTGCTTCATCATTTTCTATCACATAGATACCGTAATGGCTTACAAGCAGCACGCTTTTTCCATCATGAAAGGGAATAACTTCATCCAAACCAGCTTCCGGATGTTCTAGATTTGCAAGAGATTCTAATTCAGGGACGGCCTTTTTAATACTGTTCTGGATATATTCCCACGAAGTAGCTGTTATTTCTACTTCTCCCTCTATTTTATTACGAGTAAGGCCATGCACGATACGGATACCCTGCTTATTTACGAGAGCAAAATAGTTTCCGTCTGGCGAGCAGCCGATCTGCTGCAAATCTTGAATTTCAGATATCGTTTGCTCATAGACGAGATACAGCTTTCTATCATTGCTATGGCCGCCTGTATGTATAACCAAACTGCCATCCTGCAAAAAGGCGACAGGCTTTACAGCCTGAGTCTTATTCTCATATGCAGGCGTAATAGGCCATGATGCAGGAGGAAGTTCTTCTCGCAAGCGCTCTACTTCTCCAACTTTATTAGCCGCACGAATCATTTCAATAATAGACTGTGCAAGGCTGTATCGCTTGTCTTGTTCCGGCTCTTCTTGCTCCTGCTTCCACTCGCTTTCCATTCCGATTCGAACAAATTCATTAACAGCTGCCGCATATCTTTTTCCCTCACGACGCCAGTTTTCAGCAATCTCTCTATGTAACCAGTCCAATAAAATCTCCTCCTTATAAAATGACGGACTTTCTCATGTAAGTTAGAAATATATTCGTCATCGATTGATACTCCATTCGTTAGGTCGGCGAAAAACTTCGTATCTAAATGCGTAAAAGCTATGCGAATAAGTTCAAGCGCATGACTGCGTTCCAAGCCATATACCAACTTGTTTTACTGACCAATCGTCGATAGCATTGTAATCAAAGATGATCATTTGGTCAACAGCATGAGCTTCGCTTTTTGGAGTTGCAATGATGGTTGAAGCTGGCATAGAGGCTTTCTGGATCAAGGGTATGGCTAGTTTCCTAGTTAAAACTGAAAAATTCGACCGTGTTTCTTGATTCATAGAAACGGTTGATATTGTTAACTATTCAAAATGTGCCCGAATAACATGAACTTGCCGCCTTCTTAAGGAACCTACATAATAAAACCCCTATGTTTTTCATAGGGGTCGCACTATTTTCTAACCATTTCGCCGCTCTACTAGGTTGATTCCCACTCCGAAAAAAATAACCGTCATCAACAACAGCTTAGCGAGCGGCAAATAGATATCATCCCAGCCTTGCTGATACATAGAAACACCAATCAAAGCATCCATTGCATGTTTAATCGGAAATAGCTGGCCGATAAATAACAAAATCTCGCTTGTAATCGTGCCTGGCGGCATATAGACCCCACTCAACGGAGGCATAATCGGTACGACGGACGAGAAGAAAGCTCTAAATTGTTCTGGTGTCTTAAACATGCCCGTAAATAGCATACTCATTGCAACAATGCTTACGATATACAGCATACTTATGACAAATAACAACCCGAAGTTCACACCCAGATCATATCCGAGCAGGTACTTGAACAGAACGAATATGATTGTAATTTGAAAGATTCCAATAAGCGTACTGTATGTCAGATGACCGAAATACATTTCTGTCTTCGTTACAGGAGATAAAATAACTCGATTCCAAATACCTGATACTCTTTCTGCCGTTACCGCATTCACCTTAAATCCTACCGTGAACATGACGAGGAACAACGTGAATCCAAAGAGCATTTGCAGCCCCATATTATAGCTTTGTAGCTCCTCACCCGTGGGTTTGCTGGATTGCAACGTTAATGGCGGTTGTTCCAAGTACACCTTCATCGAGTCACGGAATTGCGCCGCATCATTCGTATGCTGTGCAACTGCATTTATTTTTAGTTGCTCCGTATAGATAACCTGCAGATGCTGCTGTACCCAATTGGCATTTCCACCCTCCATGACAGAAATAACACGATAGTCGTCTTTCAGCAACTTAACAGCCATATCTGAGCGGCCTTGTTTTACATCAGAAAGTGCTTTTTCCTCACTTCGCAGTGTGAAGTCAAAGGAACCTCCTTCATTTAATCGATCCAGCCACTGCTCTACTTCGACTGCGGTCAATCCTTCCCCTGGAAACGCATCTACCTTGATTTTCATGCCTGTACTGGAGCCGAACAGTAATGTCGCCACAATGGAAAGTATGCAAAAAATCAGTACTAAATAAGGAGAGCGTTTTTCCTTCATCCATTGTGCCAAAAATACAGGTACCATCTAGATTCGCCCCCTTTTCGGAAATATCCAGACGCTAAGTGCAACCGTCACAAATGTAAATACAGCTAAACCAAGTATCCCTTCTACTGCAACGGTCCACGACTGTACTTGAATCCACTGGACCACCGAAGATAGCCACAATCCATTCGGTGTCCACTCCCACAATTGCTGCATGCTGTCAGGCAGGATATATACGGGAACGAAATTTCCGCCTAGTATGCCTAGGGCGAGTATACATGCATTGCAAATCGCAGTTGCAATATCAGCATTTATCCGCAGCATGAGTGCTGTAAATAAACCAGACATAGCAGCAATAAAGAAGCATAGCATGAGCGTGAGTAGGATAAATCCAATCCAAAATTGTAGAGAGAAATCTGAAAATACATGTAGAGCAAATTGAGATACAGTGAAAACAAGCAATAGCTGCACCGTGGATAAAATAAAGGTAGAACTCATTTTTCCCGCCAAATAGGACAGTGGACGGCTGCCTGACAGCAATATTCGCTGAAAGACTTGTTCCCTCTTTTCCGTAATTGCTTTGCTTGCAATCGAAAGAGCTGCAAACAAAGTAAATATAAGCGTAATAGACAGAGTGAAATACTGTGAAGTGGTTATCGTATCTACTCCCTCAATTCGTTCCATACCTCCTACAACCGTAATGCTAGACTCTCCATGCATTCCGCCTTGCTTTACATGCTCAGCTCCAACATTTAGAATCGCGGCCCCGGTATTTAACTGACGTATAAAGTTCCCAATCATTCCTTGTAAAATTGTTACCTCCTTAGTAGAATCTTCGGCAACTAGACTAATCGCTGCACCCTTTCCTTCACCAAGAAGCGTTCTGTCTACTACATTTCGTGTAAAGCCTTCAGGCACCGTAACAATAGCATGAATCTCTTCTGCCTTTAACTTCAGCAATGCTTCCTCTTCATCCATCTCTGTAAATATTATCATTTCTGTCAGTTGTTCATCGGCTAACACATGGTTGAGCAGCTTAGTTGGATGAATGTCTTTCGCAATCATACCCAATCTAGCAACCTCATCTTTGCTCATTCCCTTCGTTGCTAGCGAATCTTCAAATTTCTTCAGTCCAGCCTCTACATTATCCTTTACAACATACCCGACCTTGACCTGTATCGATGAGGATGCATTCCCCATCCAATTAGGCAATAGAAAACCCATGGCAATTATCAAAATAAGTGGCAGGATAAGAGGAATCAGCACTTGTTTACGATCCCGGCAAAAGACGAGTATATCTTTCTTAAAAAAGGCTCTCATCTATATCCCCCTCTCTAATCGCGTAACGTACGCCCTGTCAAATGTAAAAATACATCTTCCAAGCTCGGTGTTTGTACATGCACATTGTTTACCTGCACACCATGACATTCAGCACACTGCACGATAGCACTTAGTACTCGGCTTTGTTTCGTTACAATCAACTTCAGTCCTTGCACAGTTTCTTCAACCTGACGCACAGATTCAATTGCTCGTATCGAAGCCAGCACCGCTTCATTGTATCCGTCCAATTGAAGTAGAATCGTGTCTTCACTGGACAAAATGCGACCCAGCTCTTCTTTCGTTCCAGAGGCGATGACTTTGCCATGATCCATAATGTACATGCGATTGCATAATTGTTCGACTTCCTCCATGTAATGACTGGTGTACAAGACCGTCGTACCTTTCTCTCGATTCAACAACTTAACGGTTTCTAAAATATGATTGCGGGATTGAGGATCAATGCCTACGGTCGGTTCATCCATAATGACAATTTGCGGATTGTGCAGCAGCGCAGCAGCGATGTTAATACGCCGTTTCATACCACCTGAATACGTCTTAATTAGTTCCTTCTGACGATCTCGGAGCCCTACGATTTCAAGCACCTCTTGAATTTTATGTTCTAGCGTTGTCTTGGACAGTCTATAAATTCGTCCGAAAAATACCAAATTCTCATACGCACTCAATTCCTCATAGAGGGCAATATCTTGCGGCACTACGCCAAGCACTTTACGAATTTCTTGCGGATTTTTAACAATACTTTTACCGTACAGCCTTACATCCCCTTGTGACGGAACTAGCAGAGAAGAAATCATAGATATGGTCGTTGACTTTCCTGCCCCGTTTGGACCTAGCAATCCCACTGACTCGCCACGCTCTAAATAAAGATTGACATTGTCTACTACCGTTTTTCCTTTGAAACTTTTACTTAGTTCCACCGTTTCTAACACATGATCTCCTCCTTCTCACATCTATAAATAGATGAAGGTATGCTGTGCTGCTAATGCTTCAAGTGTATAAGTAAAAAGACAGTGCTCCCACTGTCTCCCGTCATTACTTTTATAGTTAACCATGACCTCCGTCATGGTCGTTTAGACAACGTTATGCCGAATGGCGTAAATAGCTACCTGCGTTCGATCTCGCAGCTCCAACTTCTCCATAATCTGACTGACATGATTTTTTACCGTGCCGATCGACAATGCCAACTGCTCTGCAATCTCTTTATTGCTGCGACCCTCGCCAATAAGACGAAGAATCGTAAGTTCACGTGGTGTAATCGACGAATCAACCTTACACTGCTCGCGATCAAATTGAAGCAATCTTGGAATTACTTTGGCCGCGACATCATCCTGCAGCGCCAACCCTCCAGCCAAGCAGCTGCGAATCGAGCGAATCAATTCAGAAGGTTCCGCATCTTTGAGCATATAACCACTCGCACCGCTTTTGAGCGCTTCGAGCGCATATTCATCATCGTTAAATGTGGTTAGAATGAGTACTTTGCTGTTAGGCCAGCGCGAATGGATAATTTGTGTGGCTTCCAGCCCGTTCATTTCCGGCATGCGAATATCCATCACGATGATCTCGAATGAATGCGTTTCACATAATGCAATCGCTTCTCTGCCATTCGCTGCTTCACCGGTAACACGTAGTTCCTTATCGGTTTCAATCATCATCTTCAAGCCTTGCCTCACCATTGCTTGATCTTCTGCCAACAAAATTCGGATCATTCAATTCCACCTCTCTCTTTTAGGATAGGAATGACGCCACGTATAATGAATGAATCTGGATAAGCAATTACCTCCAATGTACCGCCCACTTCTTCCATTCGCTCCCGCATCGCTCTTAGGCCAAAACCTTCACGAACGACAACTTTATTTTTTAGGCGATTCATCACTTCGAACCGGAAAATGCCCCCGCCAGGAGCTTCAAAAGTTATCGTTGCTTCTCTTGTCTCGCTGTGCTTCATCAAATTCGTCAAGGCCTCCTGCACCGCTCTATACACAGCAAACGATTGCGCAGCATTTAAGGGAGCAGATAAAGCACCATGCTTTACGGTAAAATTGACCCTCATAAATTGCTCAGCTTCCAAGCGTCGAATCATATTGAGAATCGCTGTAACTCCCCCAGTCTCCTGCTGCTTCAACGATTTAACCGCGCTTCGCGTCTCCTCCAAACTCTCTTTGGCAAGCTCCTTGAGTTCTTTAACGCGTGGGATGAGTTGACTATCCGTATTCTGCAATCGAAATACTTCCAGCTGCATCAGCAATGCGGTCAGCTTATGTCCTACAGAATCATGAATATCTCTCGCGATTTGTGTGCGTTCTTCTTGTCGTGCCACTTCCTCATCCGTGGCAATGCGCCGTTTCATTCTACGATATTCACTTAACAGCGCATCATTGCGCTGTTCCAGCTCTTCTATTTTTGTTTTCACCATATGATATACGGCAAGTCCAGCTGCAAGCATACCCGCATACAGTACAGCAAACATTGTAGGATAAGCAGAATAGCTTATCCATCCGAGAACTAGTAAATTACCTGCTAAGACCATTCCAACGCTGCTCGCATAGAGAGGCGGCAATTGATAGATGGCCTTCCCTGCAAGCAAGGAATAAATTAATAGCAAGTAGAGTGCCTGCTCTCCAGACTGCCCCTTCCATAACCCCACTGTAGATAAAAGAGTGGCCGCAATTAACATCGCAGTTAATCCAAATGGATGCTTGCGCAGCAGCGCAGCTAAGAAGTAGCATGCAAAAAAGGCTGCAATTACAGCCAGCCTCCAAGGCATCATCGCCTCTTCAATCGGCATACTTAACCAAGCACACAGCCAAGTCGCCATAAGAAATAAGAGCCATATCCAATACGAGCGCATAGACTGCCTCCTCGTTAACCTTAATTTCCCTTAACTAGCTAAGTATAGGTCACGGATGATTATTTCGGCAATAAGAGTTGAAAAACACATAGATCACTTTTTCAATAGTGACACACAAATAGTAAATCATTAACGTATCCATATGTACAAAAAAGGTAAAGAAATTACCATCTAATGTCATAGTAGTCTACTATTTTGCAATACTATATTTCTATTAAGATAGAGCCAAGGAGAAATCCTTAACTAAACAAAATTTGAGGAGGACTTGATTAATGAAAAAAGTATTATTAAGTTTGTTCGGTGCGATGCTAATCGTGGGTAGTTCTGCTGGAGCGGCATTTGCTAGCGGAGACACTCCAGATAGAGCTAACAAGATAACTCTTAGCATCGAAACTGGCTATGTAAGTGGAACTGACGTTGATTATTGGTACTTCATTCCAGACAGAAGCGGATCATATCGTATTCAGTTAACAGGGTTAGAACAAGATGCTGACTTGTACCTCTATGATAAGTTCGGAAATGATTTATGGGAATTAGGCAAGTCAGAAAAATCTGGTATTAAAAATGAGGAGATTATATATAACTTAGATCAGGGCACAAAATACTATATTAAAGTAGAGTCTCATAACGGCGTAAGAACACCATACACATTGGACATTGATCGCAATTAGTTATAAACATTTAAACTAGTAAAGGAACTTCCATTTATGGGAGTTCCTTTACTAGTTTTCATAAAAGTAATACCCTCTTCATTACTAGAAAAAGTTATCTAAAATAAAACTTATTTGGACATCTAATGGCTTATTACGCCCGGACATAATATGTGCCAGTAGTAGCGCGAGTATAAACTATGTGAGCTTGCACGCTCGCATTAGCGTCAAAAAAAGAAATTGGACGCAAATAAGAGTTTCTGTGTCCGCTAATTCGAACTATGTCCGTAAAATACTTAAACATAATGCAAAGTACTCCAAGACAATATGAAAAAGCCGCAGCAATCCTAAAAATGTTACAAATATTCCATTTAACCAAAAGAGGGAGAAAGATAGACACTTTAAAAAGGTATCCATCTTTTCCACTCTCACCTGTGGAGTTAATGTAAGTAACATCTCACCGCTACTAACGTGCACCCAACTCGGCGTAATCGCTGTGCCCTGACTTTTGCTTCACGTTACCTGGAGTTACACCCCAATGTTTGCGGAACACTTTGGTGAAGTAACTAACATCGCGGTAACCGACACGGTAAGCAGCGTCATACACTTTAGCGCCTTCTAGCAAGATGTGCTTCGCCCTCTCCATTTTGCGCTCAATGACATAGGTCGAGAACGAGGTACCCATTTCCTGCTTAAACAATCTGCTCAAGTAAGAAGCGTTAACAAACAATCGCTCTGCCACCCCGTGCAGCGTCACTTCCTGCTCCATCTCTTCATTTACAATTCGGACGATGCTTTGCACCGTCTTATTTCGAACCCCTTGTCCCGCGCAATATGCCCTTTGGTACGGTATGGCTATGCCGCTGCCATAAATATGGCGCTGCTTCAAAGCGATTCGTGCTTCATAATATTGTGTACAAATCGCTTCAACCGTACCAACACTTCCGCAAATACCCGCACTTGCCGGCAACTGCAAACATATTCGTATGTGACCTAACACTTTTTCCAATAAAGCATGAATTTGAATGAGCCCTTCTACAGCATCATTTTGTAGCTCAAATATAATGTCAACCGTGCCATTCTGCTCCGCATAAACCCAACATGGATGCCCGGCCAGCCAAGTTTGTATCATCGAGGAAAGAACGAACATTTGCTGTGAACGAGAGCCAACATTACTATGTTCCGCAAATTGATCGTCCACTTCAATCGTAGCAACCGCATAATAACAATCCGTCATCAACCCAAGCTGCAGGTCATTATTTAACATTCCTAATTGTTCACGGTCATACTTTCCCTTTAAAATGTCGCCAATCGCACGATCTCTCACACTAGGTAAGTAATATTCCCATTTTTCACGAAGCAACAACTGCTCACGCTGCTGCGCCCACGTCTCTTTTAATTGATTAGCGACATGTGACACGTAGTCTATTATTTGCTCTGTACCTGCCGGCTTAAGCAAGTACAAACTAACCCCAAATTCCATCGCTTTTTGCACAGATTGAAAATCATCATGCCCGCTCAGCACGATCATTTTTATATGCTCATGATGCTTACACACATGTTTTGCAACAACCAATCCACTTAAATCGGGCATCTCAATATCGAGCAGCACGATATCTGGTTGTCTTCGTTCGATGAATTGCAGCGCTTGTTCGCCCGTTTCTGCTGCACCCACAATTTGAATGCCATGTTCTTCCCACGGAATATAATAAACTAAACTGTTACGAAGTCGCTCTTCATCTTCTACGATAAGCAAGTTCATATATGCGCCCCCAATTTCTACATTTAACGCAAATCATATAAATAGAACCCGGTTATTTGTAATGAGCAGCAGCCCAACATTGCTCAAGCGGAAGTTCAACCGTAATGGATGTACCTTGATTCTCTTCACTATGGACGTTCATCGTCGCATCATTACCGTAAACCATTTTAACCCGTGACATCACGTTTCTTAATCCATAAAATTGCCCATCGTCCACTTGCTTCATGCTTGTAGTACATGTTGGTGTTTGTACTTTATACAGCACATCTTGAACCATCGCTAGTTTATTTGGGGCTATCCCATTGCCGTTATCCTCTACCCGCAATATAAGACGGTCTTCTGTTGTGCGACTTGAAATTGTTAACTTGCCATCTGAAATGTTGGAGTTTAAGCCATGTAGGATTGCATTTTCGACTAGAGGTTGCAGCAGCAGTTTTAATAGAGGAATGAATTTACTATCATCCGAAATATCGTACTTCACTTCAAATTTGTCCAAAAATCGGATTTGCTGTACACGAACGTAATAATTCAACTGTGTAATCGTCTCTTCGACCGTGCAAGTACTCGCACCTTTATGTAAACTAGCACGATAAAAAGCCGCCAAGTTAAGTACCATGTCCCCAATTTCGTCTGCATCGTAATGTTTAGCCATCCAATAGATCGAATCGAGTGTGTTGTACATAAAATGAGGATTAATCTGAGATTGTAAAAATTTGAGCTCGGCCTGCGTAAGCTGCAATTGCTGCTCATAATGACCTTCAATAAGTTCCTTCTGATGCGCAGCCATTTGGTTATAAGCTGCCATAAGAAAACCAAACTCGTCTTCTCGATCATTCTCGAGACGTACGTCGTAATTGCCACGCATCATGTTACGCATAGCGTGCGTTAATTTGTCTAACGGTGCAACAATACGTGTATATACTCCCCAAGCAATCAAGATTGCCAATATAACGCTAACGATATTAATGAGAACTGTGAAATCGTTAATAGATTCGGTTTGAGCTAACGATTGCTTCGTTGGATCATGATATACGATGCGCCAATGATAATCATCGGTATATTTCACCTTAACGCATCCTTCATTACAATCACCTGAAGGCGCTTCGCGTCCAACACTTGTAATAGGGGTACCCTGCTTGGAATACAAATCAATTCGCACAGATTCATGTCGTTGAAGCGGCCTCAATTTCTCATTTAACACACTCTTTTTTATAGTCGCAAACAAATACCGCTCCGCGTTTTTTCCAACGTCATCGTCCATTTTTCGAATGAATGAAACGCCCTCTACATCAGATACACGTGCTGGCGAGCCGTATAGCAAACTTTCTGAGTTATTTTTAATTACAGGACCGTGATCAAGTAAATTGGAAATAACATCGGCTTTTCGCTGTATCGTGGATCTACTTTCTCGCCGTGCCCCAATTTTAGTTGAAAAAATCGTTTCTAATTCAACATCAATGATGGTTATGTGCGAAAAAATAGCATACGGAGACAATTTTGTTTCTAAATAATCGAGCAGTTCGCTCACATCAACGGGGGATAGTGATGCTTGGAATTTCATCATTTCAAGCTTTGCAATCGTGTTTTCATCTCTTGCAAAATCGTATGTCAAACTTTCTATCGATTTCACCATATCGTCAATAGACATACCTAGCATATCAAGCTGGATGTTAGTTGTTGCATCTGTTTCATCGTTTATAATTTGCTGCGTGCGAAAATTAGCATATAAACTCACAACGATTAACGGTACGATTACGACTAGAAAATAAACGGTTAGGCGCAATTGCGTTCGTTTCAAATATTGCTGTCTCGCCTTGCACCATAATCGCGCTACTTTTTGTTTGCACGATTTGATGCATGCCATTCGTTCACTTCCTTCGTAATTTGGTCACCACCGAGTGCTTTCCACTCATTAACGTAACGGTCAAACTCATCCATTGAAGCTTGTCCACTAATCATTTCATCGAATATAGCTTTTAGCTGCTCAAGCTGTTTATGTTGGGACTTCATCGTCGATGTCTGATAGGATGTAAATGCACTTTCAACAGCGAAACGTTCCGCCTTACGTAAATTTTCAACTTTCACCTTGTCATGCTTAAATTTTGCTTCGTATGCTTCTCGATTTTGTACGTTAGCAAGAACCGCATATATGCCGCGATATTCTGATGCTTTATCTTCATTTACATCGTAAACAATTTCTTCGCCCTGCCGATGCCACACTTGATGCTCGAAACCCATATCTAAGGTTTCTCTGCCTTCTTCAGCGATAAAGTTTAACAATTTTATAACTTCGGCTTTATTGGCACTATTTTTAGGAACAAGTTGATATCCTCTGACTAAAGGGAGCGCCCTCGTGCTCCGTTCACCATTCCTTCCAATCGGAGCATCAATGGCTATCCATTCCGCTTCAATTCCCTTTTCACGTTGAAGGTTTTGAATGAAACTTCGATTATACCATGAGCTAGAAAACATACCGACGTTATTATCAACGATCGTATGATGCAGCCAGGCTGTTTTTGTTGTAAAAAACGAGGTAAACGGCTTCACCAATTTCTCTTTATTTAATCCTGCAAGAAAGGATACAGCTTCTTTCATTCCCGGCAAAATATTCGCATAGGCCAGTTGACCATCAATTTTTATCCAGTGATCAAATTGAACACCAAACGCACCTAGTAACGGACTCGTATAATTTAAATGCGGCATCCACGTTATACCGTATGTATCCTCTTTCCCGTTGCGATCAGGGTCTTGTCTCGTAAAAGCACGAATGACATGTTCAATCTCATCTATTGTTGTGGGGATGTCTAAATTGAGGTTGTCAAGCCAATCTTTTCTTACATAAATCACTTCGTCACCACTTACATCATACAAGGTTGGGATCGCATAAATGTGACCATTAACACGAACGTTATTCCATGCCTCTTCTGGAATATACTTTTGCAGATCAGCTCCATACGACGCAATAAGCTCATCTAGTGGCGCAAGCTCTCCACGTTCTACTAGGTCATAAAAAGTTTTAGAGACATATGTAGTAAGCATATCAGGGGGAGTTGCATTGGATAATTCCACTTTGAGGGTGTCTTCATACGGAGTTACAGACGGCATTTTAACCCGAATGTCGATGTTGGTGTTGTCCTCGATATAGTGTAAGTATGGATTGTTATTTTCGTCCATTCCTTCAGGAAAAGTAAAGTTTAGACTATTTATCACGATTGATACAGATTGATGATTTGATTTCACTTCTTGTGGGGTTAACGGGTTGGTATTTCGAAGATCAAACAATAGTTTTGCAAACCAGGTTGCACTTGCAATCACGATAATAATCGCAAATAAAACGAGAAGTTTGTTTATATGCTTCTTTTTGATATGAAAAGCACCTCCTAGTAATAGTAAGTAAATCCATATGATTCAATCCATTATTACTATATCATTATAATAAATATACTTCAAAGAAAAATGTGGAAAATATAGTATTGAATATAGAAGGAGTTACTGACATAAGTCCAGTTGCAATCAACGGTGCCACCGTAGAACTGAGTCCATAGAAACCGTGCGATAAATTCATCATCATGCCTGTATTTTTTACGAAAATGCGTGCACCCAGTATCGCCAGCGCAATCTCCAGCATTCCGTTTCCAATATACATTATGAAATATGATGAAGCGAACAACGGATAACTATGTGAAAAATAAATACAGACTCCCGATAGAAGCATCGCGCCAAAGGCTGCAATGCTTACGATTTTAATACCCCATATTCGCGTTAAAAATGCTGTAAATGAGCAAGCCAACAAGTAACCTAGCGCATTAAGTGACAATAACGTACCTAACTGTGCTTCATTAAGCATGAAGTCGAATTGAATACGTGGTATTGCTGGTCCTTTAATATTTTCTGAAATGCCAAATATAATGAAGCCTAGAAAGATCGGTGCCAACTGCATAGCATAAATCTTCTTATGCTTCTTCAAATGCTGCTCCACTCCAAAAATCCCCCAAATTCTCATGATCTCTATTTAGTTATATAGGCATGTCTAAAAAATAGTAATCTCTATATGTAATAATTTCAATATAATTTCCTGTCTTCCTAGAGAAAAAACCTCCTATTCCAGTCATCGGAAAGGAGGCCTACATGGTTTAATGACGCTCGATCAAGTCTATGAAGCGATTAATCTGCTCAGACATTTCTTTATATTGCGTCCAGTGCAAATAATGATGCCCTTCTAGCGGGATCAGTTTGCTTGTTTTCACATGACTTAGTTGTGATTCATAAAAGGTCAGATTTGTTTTCCCGTCCACGCTTACCTTGTCTTTTCTCTCTCTCGCGAAGAGCAAGACAGGAAGATCTGTGGAAAATGACATGTCTATTGTTTTTTGAATGTTATTCTCCATTTCATTTGTTTCATGAACAACATTTTTATTAAGACCTTTCCACGCAGAAAGGAGTGTCATCATCTTAAGATTGTCATCCGTATAGGTTCCTTTATCTGCTGCAGGTAGGAACTGATCAGGAGAAGAATAAGAAAGCAATCTTGTAACTCCAGTTGGTGCAAGCATGCTCATAAAAGTAGGCATTGAAGGAGCACCTTCATTAAAATACGCTAGTGCTTGTGGCAAAGTGATATCATTTCCGATAATAGCTTCCACTTCATCAGGATACTGATTCGCGTAGTACATGCTGTATATGCCAGATACGGAATGAGGCATTAATATATAGGGCCCTGTGACATTAGCTTGCTTCAATGCTGTTCTTACTTCCTCAACAATATTTTCCACGCTTCGTTCCTTATTCGTTTGATCACTCCAGCCGTAACCGAAAGGCTCCACTACAACAACTCGATGGCTCTTTGCCAGCTCATTGATTAAAGGCTCAAAGTCCAATACAGGTGCTGATGTGCCTAGACCCGGCAGCAATAGTATCGTGTGTTCACCTTCCCCTCGTGTATATACGTGCATGTTCTTGTTGTCCACCTCAACGAGGTGCCCAGGGGCTGGATATTTACTCTTCTCATAGACTGTAATCGCATGATGAAAACCGACCCAGGTTAACAGTAATGTAGCGATTGCGAGCAACGTATTTCTTGTGATAGTCCAGACTTTTCGTTTCTTCTTTCTTGTTTGAACGATATGTTCCATCCCTCTTTCTCACCTCTCTTCATTTATCATAATCATCAAAGGTTAAAAGAAAGGCGGGAACTAATTTAAATTCCGTTTAAAAAAGACGTATTTGAAAGCGACCGCGACTCTTGTCACCTCTCAAATACGTCTTATTCTTCCTAGATGTGAATGCTAGCGGAGATTACCCTTCATCATCCACTACTGCTTCTTCCATACTTTCGCCAGCCATATTACCGATAGCTGCACCTGCAATACCGCCTACAACCGTACCTATAGGACCTAACACAGAACCTACTGCAGCACCTACCGCTCCACCACCGACAGTTCCTGCCACTTCTCCCGCATTCATATCTGTTGTGTCCGCTGATTCACGTTCAGAAACATGATTATGATTGTGGTGATTATGGTTTTGATTATGCTCGTGTTTCTTAGACATTTCATTCGCCCTCCATTGAGATTATTTTAGAAAATACGATGCTCTTTTTCAGCAGCGCATTTCCACTGCATAGGTTGCCCGCTTCGATCTCAATGGATTCATCATAACGTATCAAATACGTTAGTCTTGCTTGCTTTAATACGATTTGCGATATATAAGTTTGCGAAGAAGCACTTCAGCAGGTCCTTGCTGCCCTTTCCTTTCTAGGAAGACAGATATAAACACGAGTATTAACCAAGTTAGAATAGCCATGAAAAAGATTTGGAAGCTGTGAAACTGTTTACCCAGTCCAAGTCCCCAGCTCGACAATAGCAAAGCAAGAATGAGCGAGTGGAGCAAATAACTCGTAAGTGATCGTTTACCCGTTGCGACTAATGCTTGAACGATCTTTCCACGGCTGCCTGCTGCACTAATCTTAGCGCTAATCAACCCGAATAACGCGATATATCCGATTCCCCCGAATATGCCACTAATGGAGTGTAAGGTAATGAGATACGAAGATTTTTGCCAGAAGCCAAACACAGTAAGCGCTAGCGGAAGTGCTCCTAGAAAGGAAACAGTTATGCCTAGTACACTTATTTTCTTTAGCAGAGTGCGGTGCTGATGAGGATTTTCCAGCAATCGTTGGCTGCCTGCCCAAAATCCTAACAAAACGGGAATAATAAGTGGCATAGCAATCAACGAATACACAATCCAGAACGGATATTCAAATAAACGCTTCTCGATAGCTCCTCCATAGGAAGTTGCTATTGTAGAATAATCCAACATTGGTGTTCCATTTCCTCCTGATAACAACCAAGCTTGTATAAGTAAAAGACTGACCATAATGAGGCTTAACCAGCCGATAACACGAAGCAGCTTTCTTTTCGGGGAAAAAAGTAATGATCCGAATAATAATCCAACTAGCCCATATACGGTAAGAATATCAAATGAAAATACGATCAAAGCATGTACAGCGCCAAATAGGATTAAGTATAAGCAACGACGGCGTATTAGTTTGCGCGTTGTTTGCTGCGAAGTACCTGCAGCTAGCTGCCGAGTCACAATCATGGCCAGACCATATCCAAATAGCACCGCAAACATCGGATATGATCGAAGATCGACGATCATAATCGTTGCAAATTGGATGATATTATCTAATAAGTCTCCCCCTGATGGATGATTCAAGGTCCTGAATTGCGCACTGTTAGAAATGTACAACGGTACATGGGCAATACAAATGAGTAACAGCATCAACCCTCTCGCTAAATCAGGTGCGACCGAACGTTCATGCTGTGCGACCGCTCCTCGTGCAGCTTTCTTTAACCCTTCTTGACTCATAGTAGGTCCACTCCATTTCAACAAGCTGAACATGTAAATTGAAGTTATAGCAAGCATGACTGACAATGACCTGCAGAGTTACTTGCTATGATTACAGAGGGAATGCTCGAAGAAAATAATAAATATTATTTTATGCTGGTACTTCGCCATCATTAGTGGTCTGATGCGCAAATTCAGGAACGCGATGGTCACGGTCTCCCTGATGCTACATGGCTTATGCGTGTTTTATTGAAATAAGTACTACTACTTCTTTCCTATTGAAAAAACCGGGATAATCGCGGTCTATGCATACAGAAACGTTATTCAGGCACACCTATACGTTGTTATACGTAGTAGTTGTGCCTTTTATTACTTTACTTTTCCGGCTACATTCCAATAACTCTTCAACGTGTCAAGCAAAATGAACCCCTTGCAATGATTTAAACGAATACGAAACTCAATCGCTAGGTTTAAACTCAGCGTCATAAACGTTCACAATTAACTCTGTAATGGCGTTCTCCAAATCTTTTCCGTGATAGTTCATGCTCATCGTAGCTGCATGCTTACCATCAAGTGTCGCGAATGTAAATGTTTTAAATCCATGAACTCCACCCGTATGTCCCCATAGTTGAACGCCATTTGGCAACGTTACTTGCAGAAGACCTAAGCCGTATTTAGACTGATCTTGAAATTCTACAGTATCTAACAGCTGTTTCATTTGTTCAGGCTTCAGCAGCTTGCCGGTGAGTAGTGCCGATATGAAACGATTCAAGTCATCCGCAGTGGAAATCATTCCACCCGATGCATGGGCCGAAGTTGTATTCAGCTCCGTAAAGTCTTGAAGCGGTCCGCCTGACTTAAACTGATAGTAACCTCTTGCATGCGGCTCAGGCAAATTCGTAGAATTCCCTGGTATAAACGTGTTGTTCAACTTCAACGGCTTAATAATACGTTCTTCGATTTGCTTTGCGTATGTATCCCCCGTTACTTTCTCGATAATCATCGCAGCAAGTACATAATTCGTGTTGGAATAGGAAGCCTGAGTACCTGGCGTAAATAAAGGCGTTTGCCGTAATCCTTCTTGTACAAGTTCCTCAGACGTGTAACTTTTAAAGCGGTTTTCGTACACCTTTTTCATAAAATGTTCGTCCGTATAACTAGCAATTCCGCTCGTATGATTAAGCAATTGTCTTATCGTAATTTGCTGCCCATCATATCCATTTCCTTGGACAATTCCCGGCAGCCATTTATCAACGGTATCATTCAAGCTCACCTTTCCTTCACTGACGAGCTGCAGCATCGTGACAGAGACAAACGTTTTCGTTACACTGCCAATCCGGAAATGAAAATTAGATTGCATGCTCCGATCTGCATAAATGCTCGCTTTTCCAGCCGTATAGTGCTGCACGACCCCATCTTTTCGAGTCTGTAACAACATTCCAGGGATTCCTTTAGCAACACCCTCTTCCATCGCTTTAACAATGACGTGATTCCTGATACTTGCTTGATGTGTGCCCTGCTCCAACTTCTTACTTACTGCGTTACTCGCAGTTACTTCACTGGACTTTTCACGCGAATTTTTACCTGTTCCTGCTGTCGCCTGTATCATTCCGTCCGTAGTTGAAATCAACAATGTGCTCGTCATTAAGAGCGTCACAGTAAGCATTATTCTTGTACGAATAGGCATATCTTGCTTTCCTCCTGATAATAGATGTTTATAAATGTAAGGTCGATAATAGGACGCAGGCGCACAGGAACAGACCTTCAACTATTTGGACGATTTTTCTTTGGGTGATTTTGCAAATTCGGACTCGAAAATTTTATCGCTTAGTTCATAGACAGTATTCATTTTTTTCATATCATTAGAAAGTAAATTTAGGCTGAAATTAATAACATGCTTGCCGCCCATTGTCCCACCTGTGAAAGTAAAATATCCATGTATTGTCCCCCCGTGCCCCCAAATCTTGCTCCCGTCATTTTCATAAGGATCATTTGGAATTCTAGCGTATACCGCGAGGTCACGTACTCCAACGATGAATTTATTATCTTTAAGGGAAACACTCGAATCTGTAATAGGGAATTCTTTGAAGAGAGGTGTAAGCCATTTTGAATACTCAAAAGTGCTTCTTCATTGTTACTCGCATTATAAAACTGCACTCTGTTCTTTAATGTAAACGATTTCAATCACTGTTTTTCCATTACATAACAAAGTATTTAGAAGAAAACAATCTATCTTTACCATCGATTAAGTTGTTTCATGAAGTTATAGCTGCCGTTTCCCTCTTCAGAGCTATTTTCAAAAATCAAGAAAAAAAGGAAACGATCGTTACATCATGTTTGTTACATGATATAGTTAACCTAAAATGATTTTTGAACGGAGGTGGATAAATGTTCGGAAGGAAAAACTCAATAATGCGAGAATTGGCACAGAAAATGTATGATGACTATATCGAGAAACGGCAAGACCACACTAAGCTAAGAGATTCTTATAAAATAGGAGAGCATCTAATTGAGGACCTAGCGGAACATCTTGATATAGAAAAAAGGATTAGTCTCTATTACATGATGGCAGTTCACGCATACAATCTAATGCACTATAAATCTTCGATTGACTACGCAAGTTATATTACCCGTGTGGATGATTCTAATAGCCCATACAAAGCTGGTGCATTATATGTCCTTTTTAGTACGTTCTATCAAATCAATGACTATCAGCAATGTAAAAAATATTTAGATTTATGTCTAGAAACAGGATATGATTTTGCTCATAAAGATGCTAAAATAATATCACTTTTACTTACCATTAGAGAAAACAATTCTGAGGCAATTCAATGTCTTTACACTCACATAAAAAATGAAGAAAACCACAACGATAGCTTAGTATTTATTATTAATGAATTATTACAGCATTCTATGCATACTAATAACTACAACTTATCTAAGGAGTTATGTGAACTCGAAACTCTTGTTGATAAATTGGTGAAAACAGCCCCTATTGAATTTCAAACACCTTTACTATTTGCTACTCTCGCTCACTTTCATAACCTCAAGGCTGAGTTTCTACTTACAGCTTCATCACCAAATTACGAAAAGGTTCTACGTAATTACGTTAGTAGCTTTTTTAACTACTATAACCACTCTCATATTAGCAAAGCATTTGACATCTTGAAGAAAATAAACAATGACATTTTGAATAACCAGCCAGAAGTAAGCAACAACAGTGTTAGAATAATGATACAGTCTTTAATGGATCACTTACAAAGATATGATCAGAAAGTTGGTGAACATGACAATGAAGAAATTTATATCAAAAATTAAATGGATAGCGCTCTCGTCATTTGTCACTGCTTCATATTTTATAACAATCATTCCTTATATTAATCCACCATGGAAATTATAAAAGGAATAATTTACATTCATCTCGAATCTCTCCTCATTGTTAGTTAGGTTTAATCTGTACCGGCTCGTATTCCTGTACTAGCATATGAATTAGTATAAAGAGCGGTGTCATTGTTCACAGTGAGCAGGTGTCATTTGTAAATGTGACTATGAAGATGTCTAGAGGCATAAGCTATCAGGTGTCAGTATGACGAAACGTCATATGACATGCAAAAGAGTGGATAGTATAGAAATATTGATGAGATGACAACAGTAAGCCCCATGCACGAGTGCACGGGGCTTACAATACATATATATTTGAATTTCATTTATACCAGCAAACTTGCAGCTTAAAACCTCACCGAGAACCCATCGAACTGATGAACACCGGTACCGAATCGAACCAGTTCTTTTTCTCGTAGCTCTCCCACCGCTGCTTGCACCGATTCGAGCAATTCAGGTTCCAAACCAATCCGGTTATGAGCACCAAATATTTTATGAATGCCATCAATCTTCGTTGCAATTCTCTCTAGCGAGCTTACGAGATCCTCTGGATTTGTTGTTGGAAAAAAGGCATAGACAGGTGTCTCATCATACAACAAATCTCCAGTAAATAAATATCCGCGACTTTTATCAAAAATAGAAATATGACCTGGAGAATGGCCGGGTGTATGATATATTTTCAACGATCGCTCCCCTAATTCGATAATGTCCCCGTCACAGAGCAGCCCTGTCGGCTTACCTTGAAAAGGTGTGTACGTTTCCGGATCAAAAGATGCTGGAACTGGTCTTGTAATATCACGTGATATATCTTTGCGGATTTGCTCAATCGACAATTTTTTAATGCCACTCACTAACCAATCCTCTTCTGACTCATGTACATAAATCTCTTCATATTGCCCATGACTACCGATATGGTCGGCGTGAACATGTGTCGTCAGTACGATAATAGGTAGATCCGTTAACTGATCAGTCATCCGCTTCATGTTATCGATCCCAAGCCCGGTATCAATAAGAGCCGCACGTTCCTTTCCAATAAGTAAGAACGAATGGACTTTTTCCCAATGTCCGTATTCACTAATTGCGAATGTCGTCTCATCCAGCTTCGAAACGGTAAACCACGCATCATCAATCACGATAGGGTATTGAGCCTGTTGCATAGGTATTCCCTCCACGGCAATGTAATTATTGAATGTTGATGTTTCCGTTGTTATCCTGAAACGCGACTAAAGACATATAGTAGCTCTTCTCTTCCTCTGACTGTATATCGATGCTGGATTCATCCGGATGCATGGTAAAATGCTTGTCCATCAACTGCTTAAACTCCTCCAGAAAAGCATGAAAGCTCTCTTCACGAGCATGAAATCGATAAGTAGAGGCGATATTTTTTCTCCGATTTACATTTGTGCTATCTAGTGCAAACGAAGCAGCAGGTGCATGTTCTATCTTCGAACGTGTAACCTCTAAAGTCTCCATAAACACCTGTCTTGAAGTTTCTATTAAGTCTAAACTTGGAAGCAAATGATCTTCTGGAATAAATCGTCCTGCAACGGCGCGATAATATTTTTGCATGATTCCATTTTTCTCTTCTTTGCGAACGACATGGATAATGCCGTGCTTCTCTAGCTCCTTGAGATGAAAGTAAATATTATTTCTTGTAATGCTCAATAGTTCTGCTAACTGCTGACCCGTATAAGCGTCTTTGACGAGATTCATTAGTATTTTAGTTCGAAGTGGGTCTGCAATAGCTTTAAGCTGCTCATGCGTTTTGATTTTGTACACACCAGTAATACTCAAACGCGTTACACCTCCGTATATTTTACCGGTAAATTTTTTTTTACTGTTGTTCGAAATTCATCTTAGCACGGCCAATCCGATTTGGTCAAATATCCCACTTTGCTAGATCTGCCTTTTGTTCCTTATATAGCGGTATTTTTGTAAGTGAATCGGATAAAACTATGCCATAGAGAAAAGGATTGGGATTTATCTAAATGCGAACATATATTTGCATTTTTCATTTTACGTGATACAATATGATCGAAATTCGAAATGAAGCACTACATATCTATGTTGAGGAGTGAATATGATGTCCATCGAAGTATATCTTAATTTTAATGGCAATTGTCGCGAAGCGGTGACGTTTTATGCAGAGGTGTTTGGAACAGAGCAACCTGAAATTATGGCCTTTGGCGATGCTCCGCCATCCCCAGACTTTACGCTTCCAGAGGAAGCAAAGGATCTAGTTATGCACACTCGCATTAACATCAATGGCAGTACGGTGATGTTCTCCGATGTGTTCCCTGACATGCCGTTCGTAGTTGGTAACAACGTCAGCCTCACTTTCGTTGGCGATGATATCGAAGAAATTCAATCTGCATTCCATAAGCTCAAAGAAGGCGGTAAAGTAGCGATGGAACTTCAAGAAACATTTTGGAGTAAATGTTACGGCAGCTTAACGGATAAGTTTGGCATTGAGTGGCAGTTCAATCTTCGCAGTGAAGAGGACTGTGGCTAAATCAACCTAGGTTAGCAGCGGGAACTGGATGGTTTCAGTAGAACAGAGATCTATCCTCGTTTCACCCCCTTCCTAATATAAAGTTAAAGAGCATCTTCGTAAGCACAAGGCTTATTGAAGATGCTCTATCGTTTCTTTATTCACTGATTTTTATTTTAAAAACATTATCCAAGTTTCCCTCAAGTCTTTTCTTCAATGGAACCTTTACATCTCTGCTTAGTTCTTTGAAGAAGGTCTCTGCATCACAATTCACATTGTCCGCATGAACGAGTAGAACATTGTCACTAATGATATTAGGATTGGATTCATGATCAACCGCTACCTCAATATCATACTTTTTCTTTAACGTATTCATATATCTTGAAAAGATTTCGAGTAGCTCCTCGTTGCTGAAATTAGCAATCGCTAATTTTCCTTTGTTCGTAAAGGTCAATTCAACTCGCATCATTCACTCTCCCTTTCTGTTCAACCATATTTTTAAAACCCGCAGCTTCTCTCGCTGGACTGGTTATTAAGAAAAGGCTACTTTTATTGTACCATTTTTCTCACGAATTTTATATAGTTTAATTCTTACAACAGTTAAACACCTTTGTCTTAGTTAGTATGCAACCAAAATACCAACTATAAAACAAAGAAAGACGCCAGAATTATTTTCTGACGTCGAACTTATATATCCAAGTTTATTTTATACAATGACAATCATTTATTTATTGCTTTACTTTGGAGAAATGTGAAATGATCACATCTGCTGCTTGAATGTATCCCCCTGCTAGACGTAAGGATTCACCAATGTGATAAGCTTGCTGCCTATAGCTTGAGTCTGTTAGCACCTTCATCAATGCTTCTCTCAGACATTCGGGTGTCAATGTATGATGATCGAGCGTAATCCCTGCTCCGAGTTCTTCTACTCGATTGGATACTAACGGTTGGTCTGACGTTAATGGAATCATAACCATTGGAACATTATAATACAACGCCTCACTCACACTGTTCATCCCAGCATGTGTGACAAATGCAGCGGAACGTTCAAGTACCTCCAACTGTGGAATGTACGGGCGAACAATGAAGTTAGAAGGAATGTAATCAGCCAATGGCCCCATATCCGTATCTTTGCCTGAAGCTAGTATAAATTGGATCGGCAAGTGTTGAAAAGCTTCAAAACACAGCTTATAAAACGCCAGATCTCGGTTCAAAATCGTTCCCATCGCGATGTAAACGGTCTGTTTGTTTGGGTCTAGGAGCTGATCAAAGGGAAGAATGGGTGCATCTTTACGTGGTACAACAGAAGTTCCAGCAAAATAGAAGCTGGCATCCAACTGTTCCGCTTTAGGCTGCAAGTAGCGACTTGTGTATACAAGCTTAAGCTGACCGGCATGCTTCGTAAGTTCCTGTATCGTTGGAGCCGGTACGTTAAACTGGACGGCTAGCTGATGTGCCAACTCCAACGTTGATTCATATACATTTTCAACGTCATCATCAATGAATCCTTGCTCTGAACCAAGTGGCTCTACGAATGCAAAGGATGCAATCGAACATACCGCAGGAATATCCAGTCTCTGTGCAATTATCGTACCTCCCCACCCCATCAAGGAGTCAAAGATAAAGTAATCATACGTATCGCCTTCGATAACTTTTAGTATTTCAGGAACAATTTTCTGAATTATGCCACGAACGACCATGTTCGCAAACTGGGATGGATGTTTATATGGAGCAGGCTTCAAGTCTGGATCATAGGAGAATGGGTCTACTTGAAATGGGTAAGCTCGAAATTCTGCGCCCGTTTGAAGCACTTTATTTCGATATTCCTCTGTACACACATATACAACCTCTTCACCACGGTCTATGAGCTGCTTCACCAAGCCAAGTGTAGGGTTCACATGCCCTTCAGCAGGAATATTAACGATTAACACGCGTGCCATATGTATACCGCCTCCAATATAGTAGGATTAACTTTGAATGATTGAGCTGCGCAGAATGTAGTGTAGGAAACATGATGCCAGAGCTAAACGATTTGCGCGGCGTAGAATGTTAAGAGATGTGGTTGGTTGTTCCAGCTTGAACAACTCGCTTCTTCTTCGTAACACGGAAAGAAGTAATGAAGCTAATGATCGCAAACAACAATTGAAGTGATAGCACCAGGACAATTCCTGTCGTTATGCCCCAGTCGAATGTATCACTTATCGCTACTAAAGCTCCGCTAATGCCTATACTTAATCCAATACTAAAGGAATCAATGAACTGAAGAATAGCGGAAACCTCCCCTTCTTCCCCAGCATTTGCGTGCTGCAAAGCGATGGCTGCCGTTGTCGGATTCGCCAAGCCTGCGCCGAAGCCGATAATAATTTGTGATATGGTTGCGATCAAGATACCTCCACCTGTTGAAGCGATGGCTGCAATGACGAGCGCTACTCCAGCAATAATGAAGCTGACGCCAATGTGAATTCTTATTTTTCTACCCTTGCCCTGATCCCTTGCATCAAGCACAGACAGCAGCCATGCCGCTCCTGACCAACTCAATGCACCTGCAGCTACAATTAAGCCTGCCAACTCTTCTGATAAGCCTTTCACTTCAACAAGTGCCAACACAACAAAGCTTTCTGTAGCGAAATAACAGGCCACATACATTCCTCGTGTAGCAATTGTTGCTGGCAATCCTGATGCTATTGAAAATGTACCTTCTGGAAGCAGCTTGCTCAAAGGCTTCATCATAATAATTAGGCCCAGTATAGCAAGCAATATCCCTGTCCAATTGGGTAACCAGCCCAAGCCGGTCAATAAAATGCCTGTTCCTACGGCAAGTAGGATCGCATGTAATTCCTTGTAGTTTTGTTTACGGGATGATGAAGATCTAGGTGAAGGTAACGTGCGAAAAGTAGGAAGCGTTAATACTAAAGCGAATACAATGATGGGGAGGACCATTAAAAATACAAACCTCCACGATACATGGGCAGCTGCATACCCTGCTATATAAGGTCCGATTAACGCGGGCAGCACAAATGCCATGGAAAATGAGGCTAATATTTTCGTTCGAAGTGAATCTGGATAATGAACGGCAGCACTATAATACACGCACGTAATAAGCGCGCCCGCTCCAAAACCTTGAAATGCCCTTCCGATAATAAGAATGAGCATATGTGACGATATAGCCGCTACTACAATCCCTACCACAAAAATAACAAATGACAAAATCATGCTCTTGAAGACCCCGTGCTTATCTATCCGCTTGCCGATAACAATGGTCCCGATAATCTGATTCAACAAGAACGCACTAAAAATCCATCCATATAAATGGAGACCATCCAGCTCTTGTGCTATCGTCGGTGCAACTGTCGTAATCGCCAATCCTTCAAAAGCCACGGTAGAAATAGCTAATATAATGCCTATCGTTAAGGCACGATATGGAGCACCAAATATACTTGGTTGTATCGCTTCCGATGCCGATGTCATAACCGATCGCTCCCTTATATACTTGTCGTAACGGTAATTGTCATAACAACTATATGTCCAAAAATGGAGGACCAATAACTCGTCTCGTAGTTATAGATCCTTTACATTGTTGTATATAATCGCCAACGTCCTTCTGAAATTTTCGACTTCTTCTTCCGTCAAACCAGCGATGGTTTTGTTAAAAGCTTCAGTCGACGGTTCCATAATATCCTCTTCTATATTACGTCCCTTATCCGTTAAGAACACTCGTAATGATCGCCTATCCGTCTCATGAGTAACTCGGTGGATAAACCCCTTCTTCTCAAGCTTGAAAAGCATACGAGCGATGTTGGCTTGATCTTTATACAATCTTTCCGCCAATTCCTTTTGAGTAATGCCCTCCTTTTCCCACAATGTAACGAGAATTTCCCACTGATCAACAGTGATATCAAATGGGTCGCATACTTTCTGATAATACTGATTAAGCTTTAAATCTGCCCGGTGAACGATGACACCGATATACTTTTCTAACTCCAAAGAATGCCCTCCATTTTTTAACATCAAATATAGTTGTTATGACAATTATATGTACTTCCTTTTATGAAGTCAATCCGCAAGAAACAAAAAAGAACTGCAATTTTTTGAAACGCAGTCCTTTCTTGAATCGCTATTTATTGCTATCTATGCCCTTCATGAACGGTAAGATGATTTATTAAATTTTGGCTGGATGAGTTAAGACCTATCATGCTAACTTGATTGCCATTCTCTCGATATTTGAGAACCACTTTATCAACAGCACCAACACCTGAGTCATCCCATAAATGGGCTTTTGAGAAATCAATAACGATTTCCTGTCCGGTGCTATTCCAATCAAATGCATTGACGAAAGTATTGGTTGAAGCAAAGAACAGCTGCCCTTCCACTTGGAATATCTGTTTTTCTCCATCTATTTTTTTGATAACTTTAATCTTCGATATTTTTGCTACAAAGAAAATCGCGCTTAACAGCACGCCAGCAATAACACCTTTGGACAAATCATGAGTCGCTACAACAATAGTAACCGTTGCCAGCATGACAAATGCATCTGACTTCGGTGCTTTTTTCAAGTAGGTAAAGGATGACCAATCAAATGTCCCTATACATACTACAACCATAATACCAGCCAGCACAGGCATCGGAATTTGAACAACCAAATCACCAAGTACAATAATAAGGAACATTAAAAACATGCCTGATACAAAGGTGGAAAGTCTACCTCGCCCACCCGATTTTACATTTATAACCGTTTGGCCAATCATCGCACAACCTGCCATTCCGCCAAAAAAGCCATTTACGACGTTCGCAATCCCTTGACCCCGTGCTTCCTTATTTTTATTGCTGCTTGTGTCCGTCATATCATCAACGATGGAGGAAGTAAGTAACGATTCCAGCAACCCTACAATTGCCAAAGCAAGCGAATATGGGAAAATAATCGCAAGTGTCTCCAACGTGAAAGGAACATTCGGTATAAAGAATGAAGGCAAGGTTTGCTGAATACTGCCCAAGTCCCCTACTGTTCTAAGGTCCATGTTCCAAATCATCGCAGCTGCTGTTAATATAACAATCGCAATAAGCGGTGCTGGTATCGTTTTAACATATTTCGGAGTCATATAAACAATAAGCAACGTGATTCCAACAAATACATAAGTTACAGTTGAAATGCCTATGATATGCTGCAGCTGTGCCATAAATACTAATATTGCCAACGCATTAACAAACCCAATCATAACTGCTCGTGGGATAAATTTCATTACATGAGCCACTTTACACACGCCGAAAATAATTTGAATAATACCGGTTAATATGGTTGCCGCCAACAAGTAATTCAGACCATGCTCTTTCACCAATGGCACCATTAATAGTGCCATCGCACCTGTCGCAGCTGAAATCATACCTGGGCGACCACCTACAAATGAAATAATAACAGCTATACAAAATGATGCGTACAAGCCAACCATCGGGTCGACTCCTGCAATAATTGAGAAAGCTATAGACTCGGGAATAAGAGCCAAGGCAACAACAATCCCTGCCAAAATATCTGCTCTTATATTAGAGAACCATTCTTTCTGTATTCTCTGCAACACTTCTCCACCCCATATTTTATGATAATAAAAATGCAAAATATTAGTTTATCATTTCTCTTACCGAAATGGAATTAGAATGTAATATGTTTATTGTCAGCCAACCTAAAAAAGCTGGACAGCTCACAGCTGACCAGCTTACAAATACAATACACATCTAAGGCTACACCTCAATAATAATCGGCAAAATGATAGGACGTCTTTGCGTACGAGCGTACAGAAACTGCCCAAGTGTATCTTTTAATGTCTTTTTCATTACACTCCATTGATTCATTTTTTCATGCTGCATTTTCTCAACGGTTCCAATGACAAGCTGGTTAATATCTTCAATAAGCTCCTCAGAATTACGAACATATACAAAGCCTCTCGAAATCGTATCAGGTTCCGTTAACAGCTTGCCTTCTGTTTTACTTAATGTAATAACGACGATTAATATACCGTCATCTGACAATTGGCGGCGATCCCGCAGCACGATATTGCCAATATCGCCAATGCCAAAGCCATCTACTAACGTTTGACCTGCTGGAATATGTCCAAATTGACGAACAACTCCATTTAAAGACTCTACAACTTCGCCATTTTTTAAAATAAACACGTTATCTCGATTAACACCAACAGATTCAGCAAGCTCGCGATGCAAATACAACATACGGTATTCACCATGAATCGGAATAAAATACTCAGGCTTCATTAACGTAAGCATAAGCTTCAATTCCTCTTGGTTACCGTGCCCAGAAACATGCAATTCACTACGAGAACCGTAGATGATCTTTGCCCCTAATGCGTACAAATTATCTACGATACGAGCGACATTGCGTTCATTCCCAGGAATAGGGTTGGCTGCAATGATGACCGTGTCCCCCGCATCCACTTTCATTTGACGATGAGAAGAACCGGCCAACCGAGCAAGTGCAGCCATAGGCTCGCCCTGACTGCCTGTACAAAGAACCGTGCATTGCTCAGGTGGGAGTTTAGCAGCCTCTTGTACATCCATAATCATACCTGACGGGACTGACAAATATCCAAGCTCTTGCGCAACCGACACAACATTGACCATCGTACGACCTAACAAGCTTAGTTTACGGTTTGTTTGAGCCGCAGCATCAATCACCTGTTGAAGCCGATACACATTCGAAGCAAATGTTGAAACAAATACACGACCACTTGCTTTATTGAACGCTTCTTTTAAATGTGCTCCAACGATACTTTCCGACGCTGTAAACCCTGGCCGCTCCGCATTGGTGCTCTCGGATAAAAGTACACGTACACCCTTCTTACCGATTTCAGCCATACGGTGAAGATCAGGATATTGTTTATTAACAGGTGTCATATCAAATTTAAAATCACCAGTATGTACGACCGTTCCTTCAGGCGTATCAAATACGATACCAAGGCAATCTGGAATACTGTGATTCGTAGGGAAAAATGAACACGTTATCGTGCCAAGTTCAATTTGTGAATCTGTGTTAATGCATGTCATGCTCGTTTCATGTAGAATCCCATGCTCCCGCAGCTTAATTTCAATAAGTCCAAGCGTTAACCTTGAGGCGAAGATAGGTACCTGCATTTGTTTTAAAAAGTAAGGAATTCCTCCAATATGATCTTCATGTCCATGTGTGACCACCAATGCACGAACTTTATCTTTATTCGATAACAAGTAGCTAATATCAGGAATAATCAGATCGATGCCTAACAGACTTTCATCTGGAAATTTGGAGCCACAGTCGATAACGACAATGTCATTTCCATACTGGACAAGGTACATATTTTTTCCTATCTCATTGACTCCACCTAATGCCGCAATCAGCAGCCGTTTCTCATCGCTTTGTTTCATCCTTAACCCTCCGAATAACCATTGACCTATCTGTTACGTTTTCCTTAACGATATTTTTTCATTCGGCTTTTCTTGAGAGCTGACATAAACCATTACGCGGAAAATAGAGTGAGAATAGATCTGCTACTTCTAATTTTAAGGAGGTATAATGATGAGTTCTTCAATTGCTAGAACAGCGACAGACATCAATTGGACGGAGACTTTATTTTGGGCCAAAATGGTGAATTATGCTTATGAGATGTATAAATCCTCCCCTTGTAATCTTGCGCCTCTCCCACCTGCTGATTTCCCAGATGATTGGGAGGTTGAAATCTTATTGATCGTCCATCCCGTTGCCGTATTTTTCACCGAAACCAAATTCATCGGCTATGTCGCCCGTTCTACAAGTGATCCGACCCACGTTGCCGTCATATTCCGAGGAACAGAAACGGAATTAGAATGGTTGCTGGATGCGGAATTTGGCTTAGTTGAATTTACTGAAGTACCACATGCAGGTTACACAGAAAAGGGATTTACGGAATGTTATCGCACTTTGTATGGCACAAACACAGATGGCTCTAACGAGACCCCTTTCACGGAAGTTCTTGCTCAACTCACATCTAGTAGCGCTAAGATTACCATTGCAGGTCATAGCTTAGGTGGTGCGTTGGCTATTTTAACGGGGATATGCAGTGCAAACGTAACTCAAACGGAGGTCTATACGTATGCTGCGCCCATGACAGGAGATCCTACATTTTCTTCAGCTTATTGCCAGAGCATTCCAGACAATTATCGGGTATATAATGAACCTGATATTGTGCCAAAGCTGCCTGGAGAATGGTTTGGCTTCGTACAAGTTGGACCTGGGATTCCATTAAATTCGCTTGATTATCCTACCATCGGCCATTCTTTGAAAGATTATCACAGCATAAGCACCTATTTGTATATGTTAGAACATCCGACTTCTTCGAATGCACCTGCTCCCCATGTAAATCAATCCAATTAAATCCATTCAATCTTTAGCAGTCGTTCTGCATTATGATGGGCAATCCGCGCTTGATCTGCGGGGCTTACTGGGAGCTGTTCGAGAAATGCACGAGCTTCATGCATCGATGAGTATGGATAATCCGTAGAGAACATAATTCGTTCGACACCAACTTGGAGGAAAAGATCAAGAAATGCGGGCGTCCAATTGAATCCTGACACGGTATAATAAACATTTTCACGCAAATACGTACCTACGTTGTTTTTCAGCTTCGTCATTTGCGGAGGTAGGCTTCGCTCTAGTCTTGGCAGCATAAATGGAAGGGCCTCACCTAAGTGACCAACGATAACTTGTAATTGCGGATAACGATCGAATGCCCCGCTAAGGATCAAACGAAGAACATGATTGGCGGTATCAATATGCCACCCCCAAGCGGCTGTTGCCAATACGCCTGCTATATCCGAACTATAGTTTCTGGTGTAGACTTCCTTTATGACAGATTGTGAAGGTGGTGTTGGATGAAGATACAACGGGACTTGCAGCGCTTCGGCACGTTCGAGAATAGGCCAGAAATATTCATCGTCTAAGTAACGGCCCTGCGTATGTCCATTGATTAACGCTCCTTTGAATCCATGAGTTCGAACCATACGTTCCAGTTCATCCGCAGCCTTATCTGGAGAAGAAGTTGGGAGCGCAGCAAAGCCAGCGAAGCGTCTCGGAAATCGCTGAACCGCATCGGCCAATGTATCGTTGACTTCATGGGCAAGTGCAACGGCTTCTGAATTGTCAAGTTGCTCCACACCTGGAGATGTTAGCGACAATACTTGCATATCGATACCCGCTGCATCCATCTCCGCTATCCTGCCTTCACCTATATCAGACAGCATCTCGATAAGCTTTGTAATACCTGCGGCTACTTGGGGATGAGCATGTGCCGCTTGTGCTTGCGCCTTGATCATTCGTCCCGGCCCCTCCATAAAGGATGGAGTCACAAAGTGTTCTTCTAACGCAATCGTACGAATAGACATTTTGTTTTCCATAATAACTACACCTCGCAGTATAAAATTTAGTCGAACTTGTCTATATAAGATCTTTATCCCATTTTATAAAAAAAGCAACTGCGTCTTAAATAACCCAGTTGCTTTCTCCTATTACACTCACACATCTATTACGACTTCAACTCTCTATGTCTCTAATCGTTTCTTCGTCGATAGCAGCATCAGACCATATACAAAATACACACTGCCTGTCACAAGCAGGCTGTACAAAGTAAACATAATAGTTGCCGGTGCCCATCTATCTACAAAGGTCCATGACATACCTCCAAGCAGTATATTGGGGAGGTTCAAAATAAGGATTATACCTGCTGCAAAGAGCACGGTGTGAATGACGAGCAATAATAACCTCTTCCCCTTTAATGCAGTACGGTATCTCTGTTGTTTGACTACTCTCTTCATACATAGAGCTATTAACATAAGACCGATAAGGCCTAATCCTCCTACAATAACAAATACATAGGTGGAGAATTGTTCTACCTTTAACATACCATCTGGTTGACTATTACCTTCTAGTTCCTTGCCATTCCATATATCCATGACGCCTTGGGCAATCGTAGTGGTCGTACTGCTCCTCATATTCGATAACACTGCTACTCCCATCTGTTCTTCCGGCAGCAATGTGATGTAAGAAGAGAAAGTGGGATTAGCTCCTGCATGATGGATGACTTTGTTAATACCTTGTTGTACTAACCAACCCGCTCCATAGTACGTATGTTCATCTAAAGGCTCAACGGACTGATCAGGCACATGAGAATCACCTATAAGGTGCGGATCCATGCCTTGCAACTGTACATCTCCAAGCTGAACATTCATCCACTTCGCTACATCGTTCGCGCTGCTGATGATGTAACCAGCTGATGTATTTCCGCGATAAATGGCTGGCGAATGTGCAGTAGGTACCGTAAATTGTAGTCGATAACCGATTGCCATATTAACTGGCGGTATTTTCTCTACACCAACTTTGGAATCGTTCATGCCAAGTGGTTGCAAAATATGCTGCTGCATATACGTTTCATAGGACTGCCCTGTCACCTTTTCAATGATGAGGCCTAATATATCGTAGTTAATGGTCGCATATTCATAGGAACTTCCTGGTTCACGGTTCAAAGGTTGGTTAAGTAACGTTCTTGCTGTTTGTTCAAGTGCATCATCAGCGTCGCTCTCTGGATAATACTGAATCGAAGTTGATGGGATTCCGCTAGTATGATAGAGCAAATCTCGAACCGTGATCGAAGCATGCTTGCCGTTGTAGTACAATTGTAACCACGGGATGAACGTTGTAATAAGATCCGTCCTCTTCAGCTTCCCTTCCTTTTCTAGCTGTAAAATGGCTAATCCCGTAAAGGCTTTACTTGTAGAAGCGAGCTCGAACAACGTATCTCCTGTGACTGGCTTCTTCGAAGCAACATCCGCATAGCCAAATCCATTTTGATAAGCGATATTCCCCTTCTCTACAATAATCAATGAAACTCCTGGAATTCGGCTTCCTTGCATTTGATTTTGCACAAACTGCTCTATTATTTTCGTTTTCTCTTTCTTAGATAAAAAATCTTGCGCCGCAACGTACTGCGGCAGTATACCACCCATGATCGCTATCACTATGAATATAAAAAAATACGTTTTCCATGCCGATGCGATTCGATGTTGGGTCATGATATAGCAATTTCTCTTCGCATCGCTTTTAGCTGTGTGATTAGTCGGCTTAATGATCATACCCTCCTCCTCGTGACCTCATAGATTTATTACTGTGCACAACATGATTCATATAGTCATGACAGGTTACTAAGAAATATATCGTCTGCATCGCAATATAAATACAGATGACTCCGAATGAATAGCTCCAATGCGCTAGCTGGAGAACATTATCCATCGCTTTCATCGCAAACGATGCATGAATAATCCCAACGATGCAAGGCACGTAAAAGATAATACCTAATTGCGCAACGATAATTTTTCTAATTTCGTCCGGTGTCATGCCGATGCGAGTCAATACGTTATACTGCTCCTGATCCTCACGCAGCTCTGTAAACAATTTAAAGTAAATCATGCTGCCTGCTGCAATAAAAAATAGCAAACTAATAAACATCCCACTAAATAAAATGAGTGCAAATAATCCTTCTGGATCTTCGTATTGTGTTTGTGCGCCATCTAGCTGCACGCTTCGTAACAGTGTATACACAGCACCTGATGCAGTTAGCATTACCGCGCTCAATATCGATACAATAAAGAGCATTCGCGCATTGTCTTTCAATTTATAAGCTAACTGGGCAATCATAATCATATTGGTGCGATTATAGTAGAATCTAGCATTCCCTTGAGCAAGCTGCAGCATATAGATACTAAGTTGTGTAAATAAAAAATACGTTCCTACCACAACTGTTACCATAATAAACGGGGCTAGCAGCACATCCTTCATCGATAAGGTGTGTACGAGATTGAATTCCTGAAATACAAAACCAAGCTGACGGCGTCGAAATAATGACAGCTCCTTATCCAATAATCCAAGAGGATTAACACCGTTAATTTCTATACTTCCCGACGTTGGCCGATCCATGGTAGCCAATAAATGAAGAAGCGTTGTTTTGCTGCTGCCAGATGGCCCCATAATGCCGACAAATTCCCCTTCTTCTATTTCTAAATCGATGTCGTTTAGTGCCGTGGTCATGATGTTCCCTTTGGAACTGTATATTTTTCCAAGCCCCTGCGCTTTTAGTATAGTCGTCCTCTAGTCCCTCTCCCAAGCTGTATGTGTATCAGGTACGCTTACTACGTAAGTATAGGCTTCCACAAGCATGGCTCACATCGATTAAGATGACAAATGGTTTGAAATCAACCTTACAAATTTGTCACTTTGAAATCCATTCGATGAATACTCTTTGCCTCAAATGATACCGTAAAGGTTGTGCCCTTGCCCACTTCAGAATGTACATTCAACCTGTGACCAAGTCTATCGCATACCTGTTTCGCCAAGTACAGGCCCATTCCGGTGGACTCTTCTACAGAACACCATTTTCACCGGTAAAGAACGGATCAAATACTCTTGGCAAATCATATGAGGGTATGCCAATGCCTTCATCTATTACATTCAGCTTCACTTCATGTTCGTTCTGTTCCATATGAAAATGCAGACGTTTGGGACCTGATCTGCCCTTGCTGTATTTGATCGCATTGGTTACCAATTGATTGAGTACGAACGTCATCCATTTCATATCTGTTTCTACCCAAGCCTCTCCAACGATCTGAGGAGTGATGGAATGACGGATACAGAGACGTTTATGATCAATGATCACATCACGAATCAACTCATGCAGTGAGAATCGCTTACAATGTAAATCGATCTCAAATTTATCAATCCGCGCTGAATACAGCAGCATTTCCAGACCTCTCATCATCCGATCGGCCTCATCCTGTATATCTGAAATAAACTGATACTGCTCTTGATCAGAAAAAGGAATCTGCTGTATCGCTTCCTGCATAAGTAAATCCATAACCGAAACAGGTGTTTTCATATTGTGGACCCACTGTAATACAAAATGATTATGCCTCTCCTGCTGACGGTGATAGCTGCGAAGCTCATTCAGATAAGCTGATTGCTGTTGTTCCAATAAACGAGCAACTAGCCGTTGTTCTTGCGTTACCGTAGACTGTATGATTGCAGCGGCTTGCATCACAGGTGGATGTTCAATCGCAATATGTAACTGCCGATAGTAAGCACGCTGCCGGATGAAGTCTATTACCAACCACACTCCAATAAAAAAGAGTGATACGATAATAAAGTATGTAGTGGTACCGATATCATTAATACCTTTACTTAGACGCACTCTGTCTAATTCCATTAGTACGACGCCAAGTACAATAATGACGAGCGCTGTTAGAAAAAACAATAAACGATCCCGTATAAATAGAACTGCTGTGCTATGTGTTCCCTGTTTGTTCATAGATGCATCCTCTGATCCTTCGACTCCTTCTCATTCTTTATATCTGTTTCGAGCACCATTTTATAGCCAAGGCCTCGCACGGTCACAATGACCTCTGGCAGTCCAAGTTCCTCAAACTTTTTCCTCAACCTAGTGACGTTCACCGTCAACGTATTATCGTCTACGAACTCTGCTTTATCCCATAGCACTTCCAACAATCGATCACGTGTAATCGTCCTGCCAAGATGCTGCATAAAGCATTCCACTAACAATTGCTCATTCTTCGTAAGCACGATCTTTTCCTGCTTCCATATCAGTTCATTTCTACTAAGATTAAGTCGCAACCCTTCTGCACTTAATTCGGAATCAGGAGGAGCTAGTGTCGACGTATCTGCATACTCGCCGTATACTCTCCGCAGCACTCCTTTTATTTTTGCCATTAAGAGATCAAGAGAAATCGGCTTGGTAATATAGTCGTCTCCGCCATGTTCGATGGCCATCACCTGGTGCATTTCACCTTCTCTTGCTGATATAAAAATAATTGGTACATTTGAATTCTTTCGAATTTGTCTGCACCAATAATAGCCGTCAAAGTATGGCAAGTTAATATCTAGTAGTACTAGATTCGGTGCATACGCATTCAACTCTGTTACAATATCGCTGTATTACCAGCACAAAACAACCTCCAACGTCATTTGACATTGGAGGCTATAATAAGTTTATGATCCAGCAGCACCGTTGGAACTTGCTTTGTAAATGCCATAGCGGAACAAGTTTAAGCACTTTCTTAGCTCTTGAAACACCACATTCAGTTCTTCATCTATGCGGTCTAGGTTCCCTTCACTTGCAATGATTAGCTTCTCAATTCGTTGTGTAGCTGAATCGAGAATAAAAGTAACCGCATGTAAAATATCCTCAACATGACATTCATCCATCATTATACAAATAAATGAATGTGTGAGCAATCTCCGACTCTTTCTTTAATGCGAATGCAATCCATGATGATGTGAAGATGACTTCGGTGTATGAGGTGGGCTTGGTTCAACCTTCAAATCTTCCATTTTGACAAGATCGTACGTCTTAATCGATTTCTCTAATTCTTTCTTCTCCATCAGCTTCCCGTTGTAAATAACGGCGGAGATACGAGTAGTGTTCCGAATATCCTCCAGCGGGTTCGCTTCCAGCAATACAAGATCAGCGAGCATATGGAGAATCTTCATCCTATTTACATAAAAGAACGATAAATGGCTAGGGTCAACAAATCTAGTTTTGATTTGTTGACCCTTTCTCTTTCTGTGAATATGGACATTCTATTTGTGATATGAAAATATATAGTATTTCAGTTTAATCACTCACTATAATTTTACAGTTATTATCTCATGATTTTCCAGAAGCCCACTCCATAGTTCTTGTTAGACAACTCAACTGGAATTTCCGTCTTTGCAAAATGTTCACCGACTTGTAATGTATAGGATGTATTTTGCAAGGAAGATCCAAACGAAAACTCAAGTTGGCCATCCGTAACATTAAACAATACGGAATGAACCGTTCCAAACTTCTCGTTATAATTATGAACGGTCAACCCCTTCGGAAACTCCGTCGAGAGAAGCTCTTTCATTTCGTCTACTGTTCTCTTACCATTTTCACTACATTTATTTTCTAAGAGATTATATCGTAGTTGAGATTGTTCTAACTTGCCTAGTTCAAGAGCTTCAATTTCGGCAAATAGTCCATGATTGGTTGCAAGTAAATAGTCTTGTTCTGCCTTTTTAACTACTTTCACTCCGTCATAGGTTCCAACTAGAGCTGCATCCCCACTGGAATCCGCTAAAAGTAAATTCATATTCGTTCCCACAGGCATATTCATAACTGCATAGACGGCTTCTTCAACGTTTTTGCACGCTTCTAGTACGGCTCTTACTATCACCATAAACTGCAATCCAGCAGTTGCTGGCGCTCTCATCCCTGGATAATGACCTATTGGCATACCGCACGAAGCAAAGGCTGCACAAAGACCTTTCTCATTCAACCCTTCACTTCGACCGAAGGTAGACACCGAGAAACCTGTATGTGTGTATTTTCCATTTACCTTTGTGGTACAAAGTCGCATATCCGAAATGTCAGGAGAGAGGTCATAGTTTCGTAATACGTATGTTTTGCCGTCGACCATTTTACGAGGCAAAATAGCACCTATACTACATCCCCCAGGTATTAACCACCCATCGTTATAAAACTTTAATTGCTGCGGATCACGACCAAACCCTTGCGCAAAGCCCTCTAACTCTTCATTTAATCCTGGACAATACTTTGCGATTTGCGATCTCTTTTCCAGATAGGCGCTGTCAGAAACGGATTGTTCCGTAAAAAATATCTCCTTAGCATGTGCATGTTCAGCGTACTCTAAAGCTTGTTGTTCCCCCACCTCATATGAACTTCCAATCAGATAAGCGAATTTTCCTGTATACATGTTCATTCCAAGCTCCCCATTCTGTATGTGTATAGCAAGATGCATATAGTCTTGCTGTACACAGCATACAGTCTCCAGTAACTGGAGAGTTAACTGCTAAATCGTTTCGTCCATTGAGGACATGAAGCGGAGCTCTAATGCGACTATTCCTATTAACAAAGACCTTATTATTCATTATGAACTATTTTCGTTTATGGGTATTTTAAAATACTGGCTTGATCAAGACCCCCACACGACTTTCTCCAGAAGATATGGCGAAGCAGTTAATATCGATTTATGAATTCGAAGCTATGCGAAGTATCGAAGAAAAAGCAAGCAATGAGGATTGAAACAGCCTGTGCACAGGCTACTCTATAAATAACATAAAAAAACCTCTAGTCCCATCAATTGCTGATGAGTTAGAGGATTCCTAACAGCGATTGGTTCCACCAATGTTTGGTGTCACTGGCTTACTTGTTCGGCTTTGTTTACCAAACTGGCCTAGCTCCCGATGGAACTTGTCCTCCATTAGCTTTACTAACTAACGTTGTTAAATCCTCTTTGAGTAAATTCATTCTTTCCACACCGATTCGCTCTGCCCAACACTTTTCAATCTCTGCAACTATTTTTTCCTTTGCTTGTATGGCTAACTTCCCGCGTTCAGTGAGCACAATCAATTTTCCTCTCATATCTGTGGGATGATTAGTACGTTCGACGTATCCATTTTCCTCTAGATGATCAACCATTTTGCTCACAGCCTGCTTCGTAATCCCCAGATACTCTGCTATCTCTATGCCTGTTGCACCATCAGGCACGATACGTTTAAACAGAAAGCCATGTGCTGGTCTTATATGTTCAAATCCTAATTCATGCAGCTGTTGATGAAGTTCCCGAATCATTAAGTTAATACTTGTCGCCAGTAATACAGGAAGGTCGGTTCCCACATCTTTTTGCTCATTCATATCAATCTCTCCTCAAATGTAGTCAATCAAGTTGACTTTCTCTAATTAACATTGTACAGTCTGATATATAGTCAATCAAGTTGACTTTTAAAATTTTAATTATTATTTATGTTAGTCAACCAGATTAAAACAACTCTGGAGGTTCTATATGATTATCAAAATTAGAGCAAGTGTGTTTATTCCGCTATCTTGGACTTATCCCGAACAGGATACGGTGACTGGAAATATCAAGCAGTTCGAAGGGGATTCACGCGAATTCACTCCCTACGCCGTAAACACAATGCGCTCTAGAGTCGAGCAAGAAGTTACTGTAGATTTTCAAAAAAAAGAAGTATTTAATTATAAAAATACGGGGATTACAACAGAACGTATTACGAGCCCAGATGGTTCGATTCAGTTACGACAAGGTAAGGCTAGCACAGACGGTATCCAATGTACCGATATTGTATGGGGCTCGGAAGATGTTAGCTTTAAAATGAGAGCAAGTGCTAGCAATCCTTTGAACGATAAGGCACCTCCAGTCGACTACTTACTAGCCGTAAAAGTAACTAATTATGGCACGGTAACGATTGCAGGCGCACATGATGGTTTCCCATGTTTTGAATTTTATCAACAGATCGATTTCGGTCTATTCGAGACCATCTATACGCATGACTATAGAAAAACGGGAGATACACCGGCTGCACTAGCTGGTGACATGGAGTATAAGTTTAGGTACTATAGCTAATCAACAGAGTTGAATCCATGTGATGTGCAAGGATTTGAAAGGACTTCTGCCAAGGAGTCCTTTTTCACTCGTCTGCTGGACCGGGCACTCACAGGGTTTGTAGGCATTTTGGACTAACGTCGCTGGAACAGCAAGTCTATAATGTATTTAGCCATGTAGGTAACGTTACCTATGAACATCGGATCGAAAATAAAGTTGTACAGGATCGCAGGCATATTGATGGGATATCCTTAAGCCAGCAAGCGTGATCTGTTTCTAGATTTATTCGATGGCAAACAGGTTATTGACGTGGAAGGCAGATTTCCAGTTTATGCTGTTCAAAGAAGAAAAAAAGCAGGTCCTTAAAGGACTTGCTTTTTTAATGGAAACAGAATGGCTATACCTTTTATATAGAAGTACCCGGTGGATTTACCGTGGAAATTCTATGTTAGCAATAACTCGAAATACGGACTATGATCTATATGCACCAGCTAGCTATTCCATATAAAGAACGTGCCAATCCAATCGACACGTTCTAATTGAAACATGTATGAACCACTATCGTGTTAACTCTGTAGGTTAAAACTTGATGTTCTTTGGAAGGCTGTCATCCTCTATTTTTTCCCACTTTTCTGTATACTGACCTTTTGCCATCACTTTCAGGTAGGTTCCTTGCTCCAACTCACTACTCGTACTGAAGTTCACATTTCTCTTTTTGCCTTCATCATTGAATCCTGTGAGCTGATACTTAAAACGTTTGCCGTCTGGTTCATCGGGTTCTGGCTGTTCATTGATTTGAACATATACATATTCTTTCGTAAAGAACGGATTAAAGCGATCCAGATCCTCTCTGTACATTAGCACTGTACCCACAATAATGATGAGCATCACCATTACAAAAATTGTTCCTGACTTTTTCATAACCTAATTTCACCTGTCCTTAAAAAATGAATGAGAGGTACACAAGTTGTGGCAATTACGTATTACGACTTTAATGCACCTTTAACGATTCGCTTGTAATAATTAATGGTTAGTACCGCGAATAAGAAGTAAATAAAGATGTAAGCCCCCATCGCAATCGCTGACGGTACCGTAATATCTGAAATTAGCAACACTTTTGCTGCCTTTACTGCAAATATCGAGTGCAGCAGCCCAATTGCGAGTGGAATCGCGAAGACAAATAGTTGTTTGCGAATAATTCCTCCCATGATATCCTTCACATCAAATCCGAGCTGCCTTAACGTCTTATAACTTTGCTTCTCCTGTTCCGCTTCTGTCATTTGCTTAAAATAAAGAATGCTACCCGTTGCAATCAAGAACACAAGCCCCAAAAATGCTGCAATGAAAATAAATATGCCGAATAATTGAAGATAGCCTTTATACTCCGTATGGAAGTTCGGCATATACTCACCTTCAGATATATATTTCTCATACAACTCAGCTGCCTTGGCGCGCGCTTGCTCATTCGCAATCTGGTACGTATCGAGAACAATGACCTCATTGAAATCAGCTCTTGGCAATTTTTCCTTAAGATCATTCATAAGTGACTCAGACACGACATATTGGTTGCCATGCACATTGAAGTTGATCGCATTTTTAACGACAAGCTGTGTCAGTTCAAGTGTTGTTGTACCCCCGATATGCTCTATTTCCACCGTACCTGGATACGTCTGCTTATCGGAATCCAAATTCATATTCGCATGCGCATCGTAATGAATAGCTTGTCCTTGGTCAGGCAGGATGACATCGATACCAGATTGACGAAGCTGTTCTGCTGGAAGCAGCAGCATGCTGTCCTTGCCATCCTCACTTCCAACTTTGCCAAGCAGCTTCACGGTTTCAATCGGTTGATAGACGAAAGAAATGTCGGCCTTTTCTAATTCCTTACTAAAGGACTTCGCTGCTTGTGGATTGTTCTCAAAAATAAAATCGTACGGCATCTGCGCTCTTGTGTCTGCCTTTGCAGAATAGTAAAGCGAGTATGAAACTGCCACCATCGTCAATGTCATCGCCGACAATATAGTGATTAATGTAAGTGAGTTTGCATTCGCCTTCATGCGATGCATGAGTGGTGCAAGTGACACACTATTTTTCAACCCCAGATGGCCGTCTTTATTTTTACGTATCGTACAGAACAGCCAACTAATCGTGACGCGAAACAGCAAATAAGTGCCTAAAATCGTCGATCCTAGTACGAGAAGCATATCGAGCAATAACGTGTCCTCGGTCATCCTCCCAGATAGAGAGTAACCATATACGATTAATGAAATGCCCATGACCGCAATAATTGCAGAGATGATACTGTTCTTCTCTCGAGGGTGCTCTGCTTGTTGATCCGCACGAAACAATTCAAGCAAGGTATGGTTATAAACCGTGCGTACAATTTGAATCGAAGTAAGCACAATTAGCAAGCTAAAAATGATAATCGTTTGTATGGCTGCTTCGATTGAAAATGAAATGTTGACCATTCCTGCAAAGCCAATTAGCTTTAGTAAGATAATAAGGAAAAGTCGTGCTATTAAGGCTCCGCCACAAATGCCTAACAGAAGCGCACCAAGACCAAGCAATATATTTTCAATTACAAGTAAGCGTGCCACCGCTTTTCTCGTTAATCCAATCAACTGATAGACGCCAATTTCCTTACTACGACGCTTCAAAAAAATCTGATTGGCATAGAACGCGAACACCACCACGATGAAAAGCAGCAGCATTCCCGCAACTTTAAATGCCGTATTGAAGCTAGCATCTGAAGCCATCACTTTGAGCGTAGCCTCATCATACTGCAAGGTTGAAAATACGAAGTATAATCCGGTACTGAAAATAAGAGCAAAAAAGTAAAGATAATAATGCTTCACATTTTTACGCATGCTGCGAATAATGAGGTCAAATAGCGTCAACGTTGTCACCCCCGAGAACGGCCTGCACGTTCAAAATATCTTTAAAGAAGGCCTGTCTCGTTTTATCTCCGCGATACAATTCCGAATAGATAGTACCATCTTTCAAAAATACGACACGATTGCAGTAGCTCGAAGCGACTGGATCATGTGTAACCATCATAATCGTGACGCCCTGCTTCTTATTGATATCTTCCATTGTTCCGAGCAAGTCCGAAGCGGACTTCGAATCGAGTGCTCCTGTCGGCTCATCGGCAAACACCATCGAGGGCTTATGAATAAGTGCGCGCCCTGCTGATGTACGCTGCTTCTGCCCTCCTGAGATTTCATGCGGATATTTATGCGCCAGTTCTTCGATGCCAAGAATGGATGTGATCGTATGGAACTGCTGCTCCACGTCTTTCTTCTTTATCTTGCCGAGAGAGATCGGCAGAAGGATATTTTCCTTGACCGTTAGTGTGTCGAGCAAGTTGTAATCTTGAAAGATAAAGCCTAATTTATCGCGTCGGAACAACGATAGCTCCGCATCTTTCATTTTCGCGATATCGACATTCTGGATTAGTATAGAACCTTCCGTTGGACGGTCAATAGTTGCTAGGACGTTCAACAAGGTTGTCTTTCCTGAGCCAGATGGCCCCATAATACCTACGAATTCCCCTTCCAGAACGCGCAGATTAATGCCTTTTAATACTTGCTGCACATTACTCCGTGTACCATAGGATTTGCGTACATTTTGAGCATGCAGTACTGTTGATTGTGTAGTTGATTGATTCATAGATGACGAAGTTCTCCTCCCGTTTGCTTATAGCTTTATTGTAAGACTTACCGTAGGCTTGGTCGTTCGTTTCACATGACATTTCGAATTACAACGTGACATTCCTGTAACTTTGGTGAGTTCAGTTGACACTATTTTCAACCCATAATGGTATAGCCTCATCTGGAAAGGCATTTGATTATAATGACAAGCAGAGGATGAATCGTGACCTCGTTGTCATGTACGAATGGATTCGAAGGTATTTTTCGTCGTGAACGTCATCTGTATAATCGTGCCTTGATTTAATTGTGATCGTACCGTAAGCGTAATTCCTATTTTGGAGGCCACCATCTTGGCTAAATATAGACCTAATCCTGTTGCTGCATGCTGGAGCCGTCCAGTGCCGCCTGTAAAGCCTTTATCGAATATGCGTGGCAGATCATACGCTGGAATACCTGGCCCTTCATCTGTAATTGATAAGACGACATGACCAGATGATCTGGCACATGTCGTGATCGTAATTATCCCCCCGTCTGGACTGTATTTCACTGCATTCGTCAACAATTGTCTAATGATGAAGCGGCACCATTTACTGTCCGTCATCACTTCTTGCTCCGCACCCTCTATGTCAACGGCAAGGTTCTTCTCCATACACCATGAAGCCAATTCACGCACTTCTTTAGCAGCAAGCTTCTGCAATTCCGTTACTTCGAGCACAAAGTCAGACTCCAATGAAGGCAAGCGTGAAATATATAACTGCCTATCAATAAGCAAATGAATTCGCAGCCATTCTGCTTCCACTTTGCGTAGAATCGGATCATAGCGATTTGCATCTATCATCAGACGCATAGCAGTAAGTGGTGTCTTCACTTCATGTACCCAAGAAGACATATAATCCCGCTCCACTAAGTGAGCCTCATTTAACTCAGAGCATTTGTTCCGAAGAGCGTTAACTCCTGCATGCAAGGCTTCCTCCGTAACTTCATCACGGCTCAACACAGGTTCCGGCAGCTTCTCCAACCAATCCTCGTCCATGGTGTCACGAATGAGCACATCAAGCGCAGATGTGAACTTGTTTTCTTTTTTATAACGCCAAATAAGGAACACAACAAATGAAATAATCAGCAAACTATTCAAATAGATGATGGAGTATACTTGAAGTGCTAGTCCATCATCTAGCCAAATCAGTAAATTCGTGAAGCCTAATGCCCCAAGGAAAAAGAGGATCCAGCTTTTCATATCGTTCAAATATCGAATGAACATTACGATCTCCCCTTCATTAGAACGTAACCGCCATATACCCGAGACCCTTTTTGGTGACAATGGCTTCTTCCAAGTTAAAATCGGCCAGCTTATTGCGCAGCCTCGTAATATTTACGGTTAACGTATTGTCATTTACGAAACGGTCATCGTCCCATAGCTTTCGAATGAGATCCTGGCGTGTAATGATCTCATCTTTGGAATGGATGAGCGTAGCAAGGATGAAGAACTCGTTTTTTGTCAGATCAATTTCTTTGCCTTCCATACGGATAACACCGCGCTTCATATCAAGAATCGTCCCATTCCATTCAATAAAGTCCGATGCTTCTTCTCCATATGCGTATGTACGTCGAAGCATGGCTTGAATTTTTGCAAGCAGCACATCGATATTAAATGGTTTCTGAATATAGTCATCTGCCCCCATGCTCATAGCCATCACCATGTCCATTGGATGATCCCGTGAAGAAAGAAAAAGGATTGGGACCTTCGAAACTGCGCGGATCTCGCGGCACCAATGGAAACCATCATAGGCGGGCAGCTGAACATCGATAAGAACCAAATGAGGCTTCTCCTTCAGAAAAGTACCCATTACATGATGAAAATCATCTGTACCGGTAACATGGAATCCCCACTGTTCCAGCGCTTTGTTCAACAAATCCAAAATAGCGGCATCATCTTCAATAATAAGAATATTCATATTCATGCTAACTACACATCCTATCTTCTTCTCGATACATAAAATATCTTTCATAAAATGTTACTGTTATTGTTTACTTTTCTAACAGCTGTTATCAGCTTTTCATTCTTAATCGTATACATTACCTCTTGAATAACTTTTCTATATTAGCAATTAGAAATAATAGTTGTGTGAGCTATATCTGATTTTTTTCTGAATACTTTTTGGGAAATATCGTGAAAAAATAAAAAGAACCCAAATATAGTGGGTTCTCCTAAGAAAATTACTTCTTAATAGGAATGGTCAGCTCTAGATCTTTCAGATAGGTTCTATCTTGTTTGCCGTCCTTATCCAAATCCATAACACTCCAGTCTACTGTCTTCACCGTTAATGTAAACGGTCTGATCGTAATTGATTGTGGTGTGCCTTCAAATGGACTATACAAATCATCATTTTGATAGTGTAATTCAGGTAAGCGGTGGAAGTATCCAAACATACTTTGTTCCACAACGTTGCCTTTGTCGTCCACAAGCTCGTAATACACCTTACTTGCATGATACTTCCCTGTTTGTTCTGGTGATTGTGGAACTGGACCCTGGCTATCCAATACAAGGCGTGTGGACACAGGTGACAGAGTAAGCTCCTTAACTGTATAACTGAACGTTCCGTTCGATTGCGTCATGTTAGGCTTTAGAACAAGTGACTTGTTTTCTACCTTCACAGGGATTTTAAATTCAAAGATTTCCTTCACACGCGTAACTTTCAGTTGAATGGTGAGTTCAAATTCGTCAGGCAAATGTGTGAGACGATTGTATTCAACGGAAAACGCGGATTTCTCATTTAGAGGATAATCACCATGCCTCCCTGTACTTAATTGCAATTCTTGACCGTTAACAAGTAAAATCGGCTTTTCAATATAGCCCTTAAGTTTCTCGTTTTCTGGTACAATGTTTGCATGTTCATACTCCTTGCTAGCAGCATATACAAATTTCGTATCTTCATCATGATAGGGAGAGACAGTACTAGAAGGCAAATTCTCTCCCTCACGTTCTACCAAAAAGGATAAGCGCGTTCCATCATAGAGCAAATTCGTCAATTTAAGTGTAACACCATCATGGGTTACGGGTAGGTTTGGCTGAGATACAATGCCTTGATCAATAGCATGCTGCACCGCTTTTTCGCTAGTACCGTGGAAAAGTACCCCGATAACGGGAATGTTTTTCAAGGTATCAGCCATAACCGGAGATACATAGCCTGAGAAAATGACGCCAATACAGAATATACTGGCAGCTGATACCGCTATTACGGTTCGTTTAAGCAGACTAGGTCTCGATTTGGAGCGTCTTCTTGAGCGTTGTGGAATCGATCGCTCCTCAATTTTGCTCATAATTCGATCACGAAGCTGTTCGTTTGGAAGTTGCGAATCGTCTATCATTTTTTCAATCGCATCCATCTCACTGCATTCCGTTTGTCGCCGTAAATGCACCATGTATCACCTCTCCTTTCTTTTTTCTGCGCTCGATCAGCTTGTGACGGAGCCGCTCATATTTTTTTCGTACGGTAGCGGGCTTAAGTTCCAATATTTCACTTATTTCCTCAAAGGTATACTTTTCGACACTTTTCAATAGTAAAATGTGACGCTCTTCAGAAGTTAGATGTGTGAGCAGCTCATGGATTACGGGCTCATGTTGAGACAAGGTTTGCGAAGGCATAGGTTGCACTTCTTCTTCACAGCGTTCAATTAGCTTGAACCAGCGGCTTTGCTTTTTCTTTATATTCATTAAATGATGATAGGCCATCTTGTACAGCCAAGCTGAGAAAGAGACTTGTCTCGTGTACTGATGAAGATGCTCATAAGCACGAATAAAAATCTCTTGTACCGCATCTTCGGTTTCAGCATGATTTTTCAAAATATAATAGCAATACGTATACATTTGCCTATCAAATTGAATCATAATTGATTTGTAAGCCTGTACCTCTCCTGCCTTGACTTGTTCAACAATCGCTTCGATTGCCTCACTTTTTTGTAAGCTATCCATATCCCCGGGGCTAGCTGTCTGCAAGAGATCACCTCCTGTCTTGTTGTTTACCAATATAACAATTGCAGTCTTTCATTTTGTGACATGGTGTGAGAAATATTTTTTGATTGGTTTGTTTCTGCTTCGAATGATCAAAAAAAACGCCCTCTCAGGCGGTATTTTCTTCGTAAAGGCTAGCTTAATTTCAAATTCTACGACTCATATCTCACATTTCTTAGATATGCTACGTTCCTGTTTAGCTTTAGAGAGAAACAGAATGTTGGGAGTGATTACGGAGAGCAATAATATACGTTAGAATCAATAGTAGTAAGGACTTCTACTTTTCCATCCAGAAATGGAATAAGAAAAAGCCCCAGCTCCACTTCAAACCGTGGTAACTTGAGGCTTCATTTCATGACTATTAACGACTAAGCATATGCAAGTATTCGTGTAGACCAGCTCAATGCGTCATTGATGCAAAAGCGCATCTGTTCTCTTCCCTATTTATGGGTAGCCCCCATTTCAATGGTCGCTTGGAAGCCTGATTCAGGCGTTCGAACAAATATGAGTATTTCCTCTCCAGGCTGACTTGAAGCCAAGCTTGTCGAAGAAACACCTTTGTATTCGCCATTACCACACCTTGCTGGCCCGTTCACGACCGCTACCGTTATACTCGTTTGATCCCGATATTTTCTTGGTGAGCTTGATATGGAATAATATCTTGGCTTCAGTGGTGGAAGCAGCTCAAGAAACTTCACGAATGGAAGCTCACAAGCTTCATATTTTTCTAATAGCGTTAGCATGGAGAGTCGTGTGCTCAACACTTGGTCCTTATAAACATCCTCCTCTAACAAAGCTTCCAACTCCCGTTGGTGGGGCGGACATACCGTATGAGCTGCAAGCTCACGTATTTGAGCCCGAGTAGCAGGCTCTTGCATTTCGACACTATGGCTCAGTAGATCACGAATAGTTACGGGTTGACCCATAGGAAGATGGGACATCTCTAGCCCATTTGCCGTTAGTACGAGTTGATCGTCCCCTTGGAGTCGGAATCTCCGAAGCACTCGATCTATATTTTCTTTACTATTGCGCGGCAGAACCCCTAAGTGACCACCTTCACGATACGTAATCCCTTGTGGCAATTGAATCTCAATATGCTTTGTACTCCGCTCGCTAGTTGTAGATTGAAGTTCACGATTATCCAACACAGTCGCGTAAAACGCATCATAGGTCCGCACAAGTGGTTCTGCAGCTGTTCTGTTAACAAATTGAACATGAAGTGCTTGTTGAACAGGCTCAGATTCAGACGAATCGTCAATGCCAAAACGATTTCTAACATCCTCCCATAGTGTTTCACGCCATTGTTCCAATTGCTGATCAAAATCACCGCCGGCATCCGCCTCACCGCGAGACGAGATCCGTATCCCCCCTTTTCGTGCAAGCTGCTCATCGATAAATCGAGGTACATCTTGATACGTATTTGACCAATTGCGATCGCCACAGCCAAATACAGCATAATGCACACCTGCGAATTCACCATCTTCTACTTCTTCCAGCCATCTAACAAACTGTGTCGCATTTCTTGGCGCTTTCCCATTGTAAGAAGCGGTAACGATGATAACAGCACCATCTTGCGGAAGCTTGCCAATGGATTCATTTAAGGAAGCAACCTCGCTACTTATTCCAAATGAGCGCGCTGTATTTACTAGCTCTCTTGCTATCCCCTCTGCCGTTCCTAAATTGGAGCCGTAAAGCACAAGTAAAGATGAGGAATCCGTAGAAGCTACAGACTCTGCCTTCACATTGTCATCGATGTTTGCTCCAGTACTAGCTATCGTTTTCCCTATCATCCACTGCTGAGTAGGCATGCTTGTACTCTCTTTATGCTCCCGCTGCTTCACTTGAATGCTAAAATTATCTGGTTTAAGCGTCAACGTCTCTTTTACTTTCAACTCATAATTACGATAATCAATGAATTCAAAATGTTTAAGAATCATGCCCAGCGCCAAGATCGCTTCATGTAGGGCAAACTGCATCCCTATGCATGCCCGCTCCCCATTGCCAAAAGGCTTGTAAGCATGATTCGGCACTTTCGTCGGGTCCGCAAAGCGCTCTGGACGGAACTGTTCCGCGTCTTCACCCCATGCATCCTTGTCCCGATGCAGCTGAGGCAGCAGCACGATAAGGCTCTCTCCTTTTTTGATCGGATATTCGCCGCCTAATATCGTATCTTCTCTAGCATATACTTCAAAGGCTGGTGCTGTAGGCCATAAACGCAATGCTTCATTTAAGATCATGCGAACATATTTGAGCTGAAGAACTTGTTCATACGTCGGAGTTGGGCTGGTTAGCACTTGGTCGACTTCTTCATACGCTTTTCTCAGTGCATCTGGATGCTTCAGCAAAAAATAAAGGGCGAACGATAATAGTCCACTCGTCGTCTCATGCCCCGCAATAAGGAAGGTAATAATTTGGTAGCGAATATTTTCATCATCCAATTGTTCTCCTGTATCAGGGTCTCTACCTTCCAGCATGCGTGCAAGCAGATCAATTTCCCCAGATCCTCCACTTGTTTTACGTTCATGAATAAGTGTATCGACCAATGCAAACATCGTTTGGATATCTTCCTTGTATTGCATTCTCGTCTTCACCATCAACATATTTTGAAGCTTGATCCGATTGCTGCTGCGCATTGCTTCATCCAGCGCACGCACCATACTCAAAATAAACGGGCTGTGCTCTTCCCTGTAAAAACTATTAAAGCGATAGTTGAATCCGCACAAGCCTATCGTATCGAGTGTAAGACGGGTCATGTCATCCGCTACATCAATCGTGTCATTCGGATTCAAACGCGCCCATTTCTGAACAAGCTGTGAAGCGATGTCGACCATCATCGTATGATAGCCTTTCATCGCTTGCTGACTGAACGTTGGAAGAAGAATATTGTGAGCCTTTTTCCAGTTCGGCTCAGTCGTCCAACTTGTAAATAGAGCATCGCCACCGATGTCACGAAGATTAGTCAGCTCTTTACCGAGATATTTGTCAAATCGTGTAACATCGCAAAGTTCAGCTACCAACTTATGCCCAGACACGATTAGAGTTGAAATTCCAGGGACTGTAAACTTATAAATAGGCCCATATTGTTCGGCTATTTGAACAAGAGACCATAAAGGAGCATCTTTATTAATTAAAGGCAAGTTACCAAGGGGGCCATATGATTTGGGTTGAGGAATATATCCGGCTTCTCTTATCATCATAAACATCCTTTCAACTATCCGAATGGTTTACGTACAAGATTCAGGTGATATACGCTGGTGACTTACTAGGAAGGTAGAAAATTTCATGAGTAATTCAGAATTCATCCAAAGAATGCTAGTAAAAAGGATGTATCCCATAACATTATCGCGACGATGCTGTGGCATTAGCTTTAACACCATGAAACAATGTATCTAGGACCAGTTTTGCTGCTGAACGCTTAGCAACATGCCCGCTTTGTACTTGCTGCCATGTCAAAATGAGTACAGAGTAAAACACATGTAATATCCATTCGCTGTTCATATCCTGTCGGATACTTCCACGCTGCTGTAAAGTTTCTATTACTTCTCGGATGGGCTCCAATATTTTAGCTTCAGCTGCAAGTATTTCTTCATTGCAATAAAGATGGTTGTCTTGAATAAGAAAATGTATCTTATCTCCATATGGAATAAGCTCTTCAACCACAGTTGGGATGTAAGCTTCGATATGCTCATCATTTTTCGGAATCTGGTTTAATATTTCTCCAACTACTGTGATCGAACGTAAGGCCAGTTGCCCAAACAACTGCTCTCTACATTCTACATAACGGTGCAGTGTAGCAATTCCTATACCTGCGTAGTCTGCAATATCATTCATAGACGCTGTAGGCTTGTTGACTAAAATCTCTGTTGCCGCATCCAATATCGCATGGAGCTTATTCTCCTTGGTGACAGACCTTCCATGACTCACTTTGATCCCTTCTTTCGTACGAACGATTTATATAATGATAGATCATTCTATCATATGATTGTATTTTATATGATATACTTGCTTATTTCAACTACATAAGGAGAACCGTCGACGAGCAAACATCTTTAATTTACCCCTGAGCTCATGCAAAATAAGCCGCAGATTCCCTGCGGCTCTTCAAGCATAATACTTATTTATTTCCCTTTCCTTGGATAATACGAAAATCCAGGATATTTCACGACCGGATACTTCTCTTTACGCAAAGCATTCATTAACTCAGGTCCTACTTGTAAATTGTCTTCTACAAGTTGACGCGGGGTTAGTGCCATCCATTGATTCAAGGACACATCTGCAAATCGATCGCTCTTAAATATTTCAAGAAACCAAAGACTTTGATCGCCAGTGTTCTGCACATAGTGGCCATTTGCAAATGGCACATACCCTACATCACCAGCCCGTACGTTAAAGGTTCGCGCAACCCCATTTGCTGCAAATACCGTCATGCGCCCCGTTCCTGACAAGTAATATTGCCATTCATCATTATTGGGGTGCCAATGCAGTTCACGCATGGCCCCCGGTTTGACTTCTACTAAAGCTGCTGCAATCTTTACGGAAATAGGAAAATTGGTGGAGTCAACGATACGAACGCTGCCCCCGGGTGTAACTAATGGAGTTTGTGCTAGGAGTCGATGAGCGAATGTTTTTGGCACCGTACCAAATGGGTCTGGTACAGCTTGTGAATCAATTGGTCCGGGCACTGCTGCTTGGAAAATGTATCTTTGCTCTTTCGGTATGTTTGCAAAGGCACTTTCCGGCACACCGAAATTAGCAGATAACACATCCTTCGGTGTATGAGCAAACCAATCTGAAATCGATAACGTATCAAAATCTGAGAAATGCCCATCGTCAAATACAAGCAAAAATTCGCAACCTTCCTCTAAGCCTTGAATAGAATGAGGAATTCCAGGTGGGAAGTACCATAAATCACCTGGACCAACGTCCGCGATAAAATTACGCCCATCTTGATCGACCGCCGTAATTCGAGCTCTTCCCAGAATCATAAAAGACCATTCCGCTTGTGTATGCCAATGCAGCTCACGCACGCCGCCTGGAGTTAGCCGCATATTTACTCCTGCTATCGTTGTCGCAATTGGAAGTTCTCGAATCGTTACTTGCCGCGACCAGCCACCATGATTCAACTGCATAGGCGCATCGGAAAAAGAAAATCTCATATTAGGCATCGTTCCCGCATCGGTCGCTGGCGGGACAAGCATATCTGGATTTTGCATATCGAGCATGATGTTGCGAGGACCTAGATCGGTCGCGCCCGCTCCATCGCTGCGAATCGGTTGTGGAATAGGTATCTTTCTATGTTGATGAGGGATATCAGGGATATCATTCATGAGGCATTCCCACCTCTCTCTTCTCACGATCAGCGATTTATACAAATTATGATGTACAACATGGACATTATGTGTTCCGACGGTAAATTGAAAGTAACCTAAGCATCATGAATCGCTAATGGAAAGCTCCCAGTTAATAGTTGAGACAAAGAAAGATTTCATTTCGCAAATGCTACGCTTTGTCTCGCTAAATAGTTTTTGTTTGTGTCCTTTCGCTCGCACAAAAATGGCGCCCCTCACACAAAGGAGGGACGCCTTTCCATTTTATTCAAGAATGAAGCACCGCGATTCCAAATCAATCGCTGCCGGATGTGTTTTCATTCTCGGGTTGTAACCTTACCTTAATTTCCTACTTAATTGGGCTGTTCAACGTCCTTTTCCACGTTTCACTACCGTCTGCATTGCGTGTCGATTCATGCGATACGGTTGCTTCTTGAACATCGCCAAAGCCCCAATGGCTTGTCGGCATGTCTGGGAACAGAGGGTCAAGGCCTTTCAATGGACCGCGATAGAGCATGCGGTTTATCATCGTAACCGCTTCTACGCGATTAATTTTTTGAGTTGGCTTAAACGTCCCATCTGTATATCCACCAAGGAATCTACCGCTATATAGCGCTTCGATCGTGTTCCCCGCCCAATGCTTGGACGTATCGGCAAAATGATGCGAAACAGGCGGGTATATTTCAAGCTTCAAGAAACGAGCCATAACAGAAGCAAGCTCCCCACGCGTAACTGGCGCATCTGGACGGAAAGTGTTGTCCTTATATCCACTGAAATAACCGTGTTTTGTTGCAATTTTAATCGAATTAGTCGCCCAATGCCCTGAACGAATATCCGTATAGGTTAGCGTGTCGCTGCTAACAACTCCCGGTTCTGTGAGGCGTGCTACGATAGCTGCAAGTTCCGCACGAGTCAAATATCCATAAGGTTTGAACTCTTTATCTGGGAAACCAACGATATAACGTGGGTGCTCAAGCGTACCGAAGCGATCAGAGAACACGTTCACTTTAATGACTGCTTTGGCCTTATTGTCATTAGTGCCAATAACAGCAAATTCACCGTGAATGTCGAAGATCGTGTCCGCTGCTTTCATTTGCGGCCATTGAATCACCGGTTTGAAGCTGTCGCTCTTACCACCGGGAAGATTAGACACTTTCCATACAATTGTATTTCCCGTTACAGTTCCGCCAGCAGCATCTACAACGACAACTCCTTCAGGAAGCGTGATGCGAACTTCCGCGGTAGAAACTGTGCTTGTAGATACGTTCTTATAATGAATCGTTAGATGGGATTTCTCCCCTTCTTTTACTTTGTTCTTATCAATCTCCATTTGAAGCGCGAGTTTCGTCGTTGGATCCGGTGTCGGAACAGGTGTAACCGTATTGCCGCCGTTATTATCATTACTGCCATTACCGCTGTTAATCGGCTTCATTTGAAGATCATGCCGCACAATTTCCCATTCAACGGACAATACGGGACTTGTATAAGATTCATATCCACTCTTTGTAACAAGCAGAACATAATCCGTCTCTGGATAAACCATATAAGCATAGAAACCGTTAGCATCGCTCAATTGTACAGGACTTGCGTTATCGTTCGGTGCAAACCCTGCAATTGCAGGCAGCTTGACGCCTTCTACAGGAACAAGACCTTTTGCAATATTTCTCCGCGTGTTCGCGTATTGAAGGGTAACTTTCGCACCTTCAATGACTTTATTCGTAACTGCATCTGTAATTGTTCCGTATGGATCAATCAACTCAGTGGAAATATTCATTTCCCCTGATGCTGTTACTTTAACAGGAGCTCGGCTCATAATGATAGATTGACCAGGTACTACTTCATAGCGCACCTCTAGCTCATATTCACCGATTGCGATACCATCAGCATGAAATACGCCTTGTCCTTGCAGTTGGAACGCTTTTGGCGCTCCATTGTGCATCACGTATGTACCATCTTGTTTCTTCAGGTAAACGCTAGCTTTGTTAAGTACTTCTGGAGCTAGTACAGACGTATTTCCATTCGACTGCTTGAACAAGATGATACCTGTCGCCGTTCTATCCGAATCGAAGCTTTGATTGCCTGCTCCAGTCACCTCGCCAACTGGCGCCTTTTGCTTGTAGCTAACTGGCGTTGACTCGCCACCGATCATGACATGCTGTGTGACCGTTAAATCATAAATCACATCGCCTTTCGGAACTACGACGCTATACGCACCATGTTGATCCGTTTTAACCGTTTCATCAAAATCTGCACCTGGTGTGATTATGCCATCGCCATTCAGATCAAGCGTTACTCTAACACTTGCGCCTGCCACTGGCTTATTGCTGTCACCTGATGTCACAACGCCTTTAATGGAAGCCGGCATGAACGTAATCTTAATTTCCTTTTCCGCAGCTAATCCAAGCTTGGTGTCATTTACGGTCGCTTTAAGCGGAATTTCTTGTGGAGCTACGCCAGTAATCTTTGCAGATTGATACGTTACTTGCGCAATTCCTTCTGCATTCGTTACTGCTTTATTGCCACCAATAAATTGACCAGTGTTCGACGGAGCACTGAATACGACCTCAACACCCGCTAAAGGCATCCCGCTCTCATCTTGAAGTTTTGCCGTCAGTACCGTGGAAGACTTACCATCTCCCAAAATACTAGCTGGATCAGCTGTAAGGGTTAGGCTAGAACTCGGCACCTTGAACGTATTGTCAGCGAGTTTGTCAGCGGCCTCAGATTGAATAACTGTACCAATTCCATTCACTGCTGTATACGTTACCGAATGCAATCCTCCGATTAAGGATGTAGGAACAATATAATCACGGCTCTCCCATTTCTTATAGCCATCTACAGCCCAAGTAGCTGCATTGGTAAGCTTAAGTGAAACAGAAGTACCATCAACTACAGCAGTTACACCCTCCGCGGCAATGGTACTCACAGCAGAAAGTTTCAACGGCTGATTAGGAATCGCTCTAGCTGGATCCGAATCACCTTCTTGCTTATCCCCTGTCCATCCATTTAATGCTTTATGGATTGTAATGGCTACCGTTCCAGGTGACACGCTCGTATTACCATCTGGGTCAGTGACAATATAAGTAAAGCTATCTTGACCATATGTAAAACCAGCGTTCGGTGTATACATCCAAGTCGCACCTGTTGGATCAGATGGATCTATCGTCAATACCCCATTCTTGGGAGGTGCAGCAATTCCATACGTAATTCCCGTTACGCTCTCACGATCCGTTCCAAGCAATACGATAGAAACGGACGATTGACCTTCATCAGCATCAACGGTTACAGACTCCGCAACAGGAATACCATTGTAAGAAATGTTGATGCTTCCTGATTGCTCGGATTGATGCATACCATCAAATCCAAGCCATGGAATCACCACAGTGCTGCCATCCGGCAATGTAGGAGATGTTTCGAATTGTAAGCTGCCTAGCTCTGCCGCTGTTAATATTACCGCACTACCAGGGTTTAGATATACTGCACCAGTTACGCTGGACGTATATTTCAATCTTCCCTTGTTCGCTAAGTCAGGCGGAACCAGAAGTTGAACTTTTTCTAGCAGATCACCATCTTTATCGGTATAAGCAGGAGCTGCTGAAAAATCTGTTGTTGCAAAATCAATCGTTGCACCTATCGTGCCGGACTTGTTCACTTGACCTACAACAGGAGGTGTATTAATAACAATCGTTACCGTTTTGGATTCAAGTGGATATTGCAATCCATCCGATCCGCTCCATTTGAAATCGACGATACCTACAGCATCCGGGGCTGGAATGAACTTCAATCGATCGATGTCAGCCGCTTCAATCTCTTGCCCTGCCACTACATCTACGGCTGCACCAGATGAAGGAACGATCACCAGCTTCCCTTTTGTAGAATCAGGGAGTGTTTCGATGCGCATTTTTTCAAGCGGTTCATTACCTGGATCGATATAATTCGGTGCAAAATCTCCTGCCTTCGTAAATGGAAGCTCCGCATCTCCTGCTTTCATAACTTTGCGAATATCCTTTACTTCAGGTGAACTATTGACTGTAACTAGGGCAACATCTACGGCAAACTTCGTCCCGTTGTATCCATTCCACAGGAATTCAACCGTACCGTCAAACCCAGCTGCCACTGGTACAAAAGTGAGTTTGTTCAACTCATTCACAGGAATAAGCTGATTAGCTGTTACCGCTATACCGTCTAATTGAAGCTGTCCTTTTACCGGATCTGGCAGCGTTACGATCTTCACACTTTGCAAGTTGTCCCCGTTAGGAGCGCCACCGTTTATTTTGAAATACTTTGACTTGAAGTCATCTGCCGAGAACGCTGTCGGAGCAGAACGATAACCCGACTTTGCAATATCAGCTACCAGTGGATCATGTGTCGAGAAAGTTACAACATGCTGAGCTTCGCCCGCATTTGTATACCCTTCTGCCTTTCGCCCATTGCCACGATCTTCGAACAAAATAACATTGACGACATATTCCTTAGAAGGATCTATCGTTCTATCGGTAATAACGATGTTGTTCCAGTTCTCTGTCTTGCCTGCATCTGCTCCCGGGAACAGTTTCTGAGAAATACCTAGATTTCGTTCTACCTCTTGATTACCTACTTTTGATTTCTCGATGACATTGACTTCCATGGAATAATCTCCAGGCACTTTCGGAATAAAGCCTGTATCAATCGTCACTTTGCCTCGTTCTACTTTTAGGTCTGCTTGCGTAATCTCAGCAGCTTCACGAGAACCGCCATCAATGATTAGCTGTGCCCAGTCCACCGTCATTTGCCAGTTCGTGTTAGGTGCATCCGAGCGCATATCTTGATAATAATGGTGAATCGTAATCCCTACATAGTTGTCTCCCTGAGCAATACGATGGAATTCATTTGGTTGGAAATTCAACACAGTCGTATTCCATTTGGTGTCTTGCCCTGACAAAGCACCTAGATAGGCTGCTTGCGTAATCTCATTTTTGTACCCTTGTCCATTAGGAGCAATACCCGATCCTGCAATATTGTTCGTCCATTTTGTGGTTTTAGGCCAAACTGTGTAGGCTTTACCAAAAGAAATATCATTCGCATTTGATGAAAAATAAACACGATCCCACTCCCCATTGGTGCCAGCGGCCACATTATATTCATCCACATCCAATGCTCGAATGAGCAGCTGTGCACTTTTCGTAGGAAGTTTGTTTACGTTTGGTATTTTAAACTCAACTGGATACTTGCTATAAATATCACCAGGTTTATTTTGATTTTTCAAACCAACATCCAAATCCCCGTCAGCCGCAGCGTTACTTGCCCCGCCACCCCAGTTATCAGAGTCAACAAAAAATGTTCCTCCAGCAATGGATGATGTGGATGCCGCATTAACTGGTGTTAAAGGAACCATGAGCTGTCCGCAGAGCAATACAAAGGTCATTAAAAGTGCTCCAAGCCGTTTTCCGAATGCCCCCTTTCTTTTCAAACTTGTCTTTCTCGGTTGCAGTTCTTTCATTGATTCTACTCCTTCTATACAACTGCTGGGAGCGACACATATAGTAACATTCATAACTGAACAATTACTGTACATTAGCTTTTTTTTGCAAATCAAAAAAGCCCCCTCCATCATCGATTGATGATCACATGGAAGGCGGCTTTCCTACTTGTCCAGCTTATCTATATTAGCAACATATGTTCATAATTAAAAGAAAAAGCATTCATCCATTTATTTGAAATGATAATCAAAAGCAGTCACATTCTCAATATTTATCTACATAGATTTTTCGATAGAATCCACCTGTTCCCGTATAGTGCCTTGTTGATTCATCGATTGGATAGATATTAAGAGCGGTTTATACAAATTATGTACGCGTTAAAAATTGTTCATACCATTGCTGGATATTCGTATTAGGCTCAATTGCAAGCTCATTCGAAAGATTCTCACTCAACTTATCAAACAACTTTTTTACTTCATATGTATTTCCCAGTTCAGCTTGAAGCCTCATCGCGTCCCATGCAATTTCCTCATTAAATGGAAAACGCTCCAACGCGTTTACATAGAAATGGAACGCTTCAAGATATTGTCCTACCTGTGTATGATATTGCGCGAGCTGCTTAGCAAGTACAAGCCAGAGTGCTCGCAACCGTTCGCGTTCGCTTTCCGCCCAAATGTAATCATAAGCTTCCAAATAATCGCCGCTGTACTGAGCAAACAGCTTATGATGGTGATCAATAGTCGACGCACGAACAGGTAACGATTCTAGCAGTTCTCGTTCCCATTGATCCATATCTAATGAAACGCTGCCCATTTCTAATCGATAGCCATTGTCTATATATTTAATCTGAATATCCACATCCAACCGTTTCAATGTTCGTCGTACTTGATACATCGTTGTGTGCAGCAAATTCGAAGCTTTATCTAGCTCACTATCAAACCAAAGTACTTCTAGGATCGATTCTTTGTGCACCGTTTGACCGCCATGAAGCAGCAAGTAGGCAAATAGTTCCTGTACCTTTAGCGTACGCCATTGAAAGTAATGAACTTGATTCTGTGCATCTCGTAAATAAAGACTTTGCATACAACACAACAAATACTGTGGTGTCTTGTTATTTTCGATTACAGATGGAAGCTGCTTATTGAGTCGTTGCATCGTTACTGACAAGCGATTGCGCTGCACCGGCTTCAGCAAGTAATCCAAAGCGTTTACCTCAAAAGCTTGAACTGCATATTCATTGTACGCTGTCACAAACACAATACGCAGCTCAGGTCGTAACTCCATCAACTTATCAGCCAACACCATGCCATTAATTTCTGGCATTTCGATATCTAGAAGAACCACATCTATCGCTTCGCGCTGAGCTAAAGCTAGCATCTCTCGTGGATCTTGAATCATAGCCACGATCTCGATCTCGTCGAAATCTTTCAACAGACGATGTAAGCTATGCAGCGCTAACTTCTCATCATCTACTAGAACAACTTTCATGGGAATTGGCTCTCCTTCCAAAGATGTAAGACCATATACCTATCTTATAATGAATACGATGGAAAGAAGCGTTATGTTTCTGTGCAATAGATTGAATGATGAAGAAAATTAGAAAAAAACCCTTACCGAGGAATATACAGTCTACGCTGCATGTATCCTACAGAAAGGGAATTCAATTTGCAGCTAATTCGACGAATGCCTAACTGCTTCATTGCAGTTTCTGTAACCGCTACTCACTCTGGATTCCGAGCAAGCAGGCGAACCTTATAACCTTCTGATAGAGCTTCCTTAACGATGACACGCCCTACCTTTCCAGTCCCACCAATTATCGCAATTGTATATATGTCTTGTTTCAATGTTCCCTCTTCTACTACTCCAATGCCATTTTCACAGATTCTACAGCATGGATAATCGCAGTGTCAAATAGTGGAATATCGATAGCGTCAGCATGTACTAGCAGTCCAATTTCCGTACATCCAAGCACAATTCCTTCTGCCCCGTCTTCGATTAGCTTCTTCATCACATGAATATAGTAGTCTTTTGACGATTCCTTGAATGCACCACGGCATAACTCTTCATAAATAATACGATGAACCATTTCCCGCTCTTCCTTCTCAGGAACAATAACTGTAATGCCATGCAACTCTAATCGTGAGCTGATAAAATCTTGTTCCATCGTATACATCGTACCAAGTAAACCTACCTTTTTCAGGTTTGCCTGCTGAATTTGATTGGCTGTTGCGTCAGCAATATGTAAGACAGGAATGGATATTTTAGCTTCCACGGAAGCTATAACCTTATGCATCGTATTAGCACCGATCAAAATAAAGTCTGCGCCTGCTCGCTCCAATGCTTGAGCGGCATTTCCTAACAGCTCACCCGCACCTTCCCAATCACCGTTTGACTGAAAGCTAGCAACTTCATCAAAATCTACACTGTACATGAGGCATTTAGCTGAATGCAATCCGCCTAATCGTGCCTTCACTTCCTCATTGATGAGCCGGTAATAAAGCGCGGAAGACTCCCAGCTCATGCCGCCTATGAGACCAATCGTTTTCATGTAAAGCCCCTCCATCCACTCTGATACTACCATTTGCAACGCTATCTAATCTGGGTGGTTTTCGTTACTATTACAGAAAAACGGGGCTTAGTCAACGTATTTTATCGCATGATCCCAGGCAGCCTTGAAGTCTGCAACACTTGCATGTCTGAGCTCTCGCTCCTCACTTACTGCACGTAATGCAACCTCATACAGCACTAGCTTATCGTCCATGCACTTCCTCCTCAAAATTAACAAATAACGGCCGAATCTCTCTCTATTTGCAAAATGGGATACAGCTCTTCAAGCGTCTGTATTTGATAAGTAGGTAAAATACCTGTTTCTATCTCCTTCATGCTTGGATTCAACCAACAAGTATCCAATCCTGCCAGCATTCCGCCTCTGATATCAGCATTCAGTGAATCACCGATAAGTAACGCCTGTTCCTGAATAATTCCAGGGATTCGATCAAATACATACTGGAAGTATTCTTTCATTGGCTTCTGATATCCTGTATCTTCAGATACAAAAACAGCTTTGAAGTAAGGCAATAAGCCTGAATCCTGCAAGCGTCGATACTGCGTCTTCGATACTCCGTTCGTCACAATGTACAGATCATACTTATCGTGCAAGGATCGAATCAACTCCAGTGCTCCATCAATCAGTTGATGTCCTTCTTCTAAATAACTACGATATTTCTGCTCTAGTAAACATCCATCCACTTCTTGCCCATATTCCTTAAATAAGAGAGAGAACCGAGTGTTCACGACCTCATTCCGATCGATCAAACCTTCCTCAAATGATTGCCACAGTCTTTGATTCATCCATTTATACTGTGTTTCTATTTCCTCTGTTAATGCTATGTTCTGGCCATCAAACAACATACGAAGCGCCGCCCGCTCAGCAGCACCGAAGTCCAACAATGTATCATCTACATCAAATAATAACGTCTTATATGTCTTCAACATCAGTTCCCCAGCTCCCATTTCAAATAACCTACCCGTTCGGTAACCGCTTACTATGAGCAGTGCTTTGTTAAACCGCCTCAGCCCTACCAGCTTGCTCCTGCTTCTTTACTTTTCCGCCACTTAGCTTAAATACCAATATGCCTCCCACAATCATAAGGACACCAAACATTTGCTTAGATGTAAAAGGAACTTGCTCCAACCCAAACCAGCCAAGTGAATCCCATAATAGTGCAAAAACTAACTGGGATGTAAGTAAGATAGAGATCGCATACGTTGGCCCAAGCTGCTTGATGCCATTCACAATGCTAATGACAACACCTACACCAATCATACCGCTAAACCAGTACCAAGGCTGTGTATGGTGCAAAGTAAACAGATCCGTTCCTTCAACCAGTAGGCCGATCATGAAGGAAGCTAAGAACCCCGTTCCAAGCACTAACGAAGTCGTCGCCCACGAACCGATATGTTCATTCACTTTGCTATTAAATATATTTTGCAAGCCGACCAAAGAGCCGGATAGAAGTGCCAGTATAATCCCTATCATTGAAGTGTCCATCCTTCCTATGTCATTAAAAATGTTCCACCTCATTTACGAGCAGTCTACTCTACTCATAAATACTCCGGCCTGCTAGTGCACGAAGTCCTTCCCGATTTTTTATCAGAATGCCACCCTTGCTGCGTTCCACTAACCCATCCGCACAAAATTGCTGAATGATCCGATTCAAGTGACGGTAGCTTGTTCCGATTAAATTCGCTGCATCGCTTAGACTAACGGTGCCCAGTTGGCCATTGAACAAGTAACCAGATTCATCAGAAGAGATCGACAACAAATAACTTGCCAATCGAACTTCAACCGGATACATCAGGTTAAAACTCATCGAGTTTGATTTTACGCAAAACTTTCTAGTAATAATGTCGAGTAAAAAATTAAGCAGAGGCGCATAATCTTGTCCAAATTTCCGCAGCCAACGATGGTGAACTGTGATCATCGACACAGGGGAAACGGCCTCAACGGTATTGATAAAGTCAATTCCTCGTAAATACTCAATATCCCCGATCACTTCTAGCGGTGTCTTGAAAGACAAAATAAGTGCCTTTCCTTCTGCTGACGTCGTGTAGACTTTAATTTTCCCTTTCACGAGAATGTATAAGTATTGCGATGCCTCCCCTTGAGTGCAAATAGACTCGCCTTGTTTAAAATGAGCCAACGATACATGCATCAGTATCTGCTCATTAAAAATAGACTTGAGTTGATAGGCTTGCAAATAATGTTCAAGCTGGTCTTGATCTTTCACTTCATCCATAACGTGTATCCGCCCCTACCCTTTCATCAATCTATATCTTCTCCCTTCATTTTATCAAATTCCAAGTATAATAACGCCAATTATCATCATGCCGATACCGATAAATTGCGGCAGCCTCATTTTTTGTTTCACCACACCGAACGCTCCCGTACTATCAATTAAGAAAGTAATGATCAACTGTGCGATCAACACCCCAGATACGGCCATCGTAACGCCTATTTGTTGGATAGCCACAATATTTCCAAAAATGATGACCGCCGCAAGCGCCCCGCCTGCTGCATACCAAGGTTTAACTTGCTTCAAGTCCTGCCATTTCCCGTCGCGGACAAACATGAAAATAATGAATGCAGTTACAAAGCCTGTAAGCTGTGTAATGGTTGCTGCTTGCCAACTTCCTATGCCTTCGCTGATACGAGCGTTCGCTACACTTTGCAGTGTAATAAACGCTCCTCCTGCAATTGCAAATAGAATCCCTCGCATGCTCACTGTCACCTCACTTGGTTTTGATCTTATTAAAAAGGAGAACGACCGATTAGTGGTAGGACATATGTCCTCAACTTGAGAAAAACCATATATATCCACACAAAAAATATCCCTGTAGCCCAGTTAGTGGGAAGGGACATTAGGAAAGATAGCTCTAATTTACTTTTTATCCACTTGAAGCAGCGAAATCTTTTTAGTGGAATACGTATCTTTAATCTTCTCTTCCGTAATAAAGTTCAGCTTGAGTAGACTTGCAATTTTTGAAGGGTCCGCCTTTGACAGCATGCGCCACACCGTTGGATCTACTACTGCTGTATAAAGCTTGTTGTCATCAAATTCTTTTCTTTCTTGGTGAACAATCTTCACCTTGTAATGCTCCAATTCCAATTCGGATGCACCCTGTTCTGTACAATGGTTGAGTATTTCGCTCCGCAGCGCTGTTAATTCCTGTTCAATTTCTTTTTGCTGCTGCTTTAATTCATAATATCGTTGTACGTTCTGGTCCACTTCGTTCACGCTCCTCGCATACATTTGTATGCGAGTGAAGCTTGTTTATGATTTTCAATGATATTGCTAATTTCCACGTTATTTTCGTTCTAGATTCATTTGAACCATTAATAAGTATTTATGTAGGTCTTTACAGTCAATAAGCCTATTCGTTCAAATGACATCTTTTCAATAAGGAGCGAAGGATAACATGGAACAACTGACCGTTAGTCCCAAAGTGCAAACCTTTTTACAAGGCACGAAAAAGCTGTACATAAATGGTGAATGGGTGGAGTCCGCGCAGCACAAGGTATTTACGTCCGTCAATCCCGCTACAGGCAATGTGCTTGCTAGCATTTATGAAGCTCAGGAAGAAGATGTAGACAGAGCGGTTCGAGCAGCGCGTGAAGCATTTGATCATGGTGAATGGTCTCGCTTGAAGCCTGCGGACCGCAGTCGCTTGATTTATAAGCTGGCCGATCTAATTGAGGAACATAAAGATGAGTTAGCTCAGCTCGAAACGTTGGACAACGGTAAACCTCTCCGCGAGACAACAGCTGCGGATATTCCGCTTACGATCGAGCATTTCCGTTATTACGCAGGCTGGGCAACAAAAATGACAGGTCAAACGATTCCGACGAGCAATCAGTTTCTTACGTATACGCGACATGAAGCAGTAGGTGTTGTTGGACAGATTATCCCTTGGAACTTCCCTCTTCTAATGGCTGCATGGAAGTTGGGCGCTGCGCTTGCAACAGGCTGTACAGTTGTATTGAAGCCAGCTGAGCAGACGCCGTTATCTGCCTTGTACTTGGCACAATTGGCACATGAAGCAGGCTTTCCAAAAGGCGTCATCAATGTCATTCCTGGTTATGGCGAGACGGCTGGAGCACCGCTTGTACGGCATCCGCAAGTCGATAAAATTGCATTTACAGGCTCCACTTCTGTCGGCAAACTCATTATGAGAGACGCAGCGGCTACCGTAAAGAAAGTAACATTGGAATTAGGCGGCAAATCACCAAATATTATCTTCCCAGATGCAGATCTGTCCAAAGCTATTCCAGGCGCGCTGCAAGGTATTATGTTCAATCAAGGGCAAGTATGCTCAGCGGGTTCACGTCTATTTGTACAAAAGAAGCAGTACGATAACGTCGTCTCTGAACTGGTTACTGCCGCTAGAAAAATCAAACTTGGCTCTGGGTTGAACTGGAAGACAGAGATGGGACCGCTCGTATCCGCTGAGCAGCATGCAACTGTCCAACACTATATTGATAAAGGACGTTCTGAAGGTGCCGAATTGCTTACGGGAGGAAGGGTTCCTTATGAGCAAGGATACTTTGTAGAACCGACTATATTCGCAAATGTAGACCCAGCTATGACGATAGCTCGTGAAGAAATCTTTGGTCCGGTAGTTGCCGCAATGCCATATGACACGCTAGATGACTTGGTGGAACAAGCCAATCGCTCGGACTACGGTCTTGCAGCAGGCGTATGGACACAAGATGTTAAGCGCGCTCATGAAATGGCTGCCAAGCTAAGAGTCGGCACGGTGTGGGTGAACTGCTACAATGTGTTTGATGCGGCAGCTCCATTTGGAGGATATAAGCAGTCTGGCTTAGGACGTGAGATGGGCTCCTACGCTTTGGATAACTACACGGAAGTGAAGACGGTCTGGATCAACTTACATTAACGACAAGAGATTGCATGTTGCCAACATGTAACTTTACGTATAAAGGGCTCTCCCACATAGGGAAAGCCCTTTTACATGATAAGACTGAATCTCTTTAGGCTCAATCGCTATTTTATACTTTAGAAAATAAAGACGAGACATGCTTTGCAGCTGCTTCGTAACCACCCGCTTCGCGGAACGAATCACCGATTTTCTTAGCATTCTGTTTAAAAGAAGCATCCCCCAGTACTTGCAGCAAAGCTGACTTTAACACTTCAGGAGTAAGGTTATTTTTATCTAAGGCAATACCTGCTCCTAGCTCCTCTACCCGCTTCGCTACAACCGGTTGATCGGAACTTAGTGGGATCATAACAAGTGGAACATTATAATACAAAGCCTCACTTGTGCTATTCATACCCGCATGTGTAATAAAAGCATCTGCTCGCTGTAGAATTTCCAACTGTGGAACATAAGGCTCGATGATGAAATGATGCGGTATACAATCTCCTAGCTGATCCAAATCGGTGTCTTTACCGCATGATAATACGAATTGAGCGGGGATATCTTTAAAGGCGTCAAAGCATAACTTATAAAATTCTAAATCTTTATTCAAAATCGTACCCATGGATATGTACACGACCTGATCATGTCGAGAGTGAAGCTGCTCAAACGGAAAATCAGGAGCATCAAGACGAGGGATAATGGATGGTCCCGTAAATATGAAGCTATCATCAAGCTTATCCGCGTCAGGCTGGAAATAGCGACTCGTGAATATGAGCTTATACTGCCCAATTTGTCGGGAAACCTCTTCAAAGGATGGAACATCAAGGTTGTATTCGGCAGCTACTTGTTGTGTCGCATTCATAATTCGATCACGTAGACCATCCATATCAAAATCAACAGCATCAGGCGGCATTTCGAAATCTGGAACATTCGCGATAACAAAGTGGGTTATGGAGCAAATAGATGGAATCCCTAGTTGTGTTGCTATAATATGTCCACCCCAGCCAAACATGGAATCAAATAAAATGAAGTCAAAGGATTCATTCTTTGTAAGCCTTAAAATCTCTGGTACATGAGGCTGGATAATGCCGCGCAGCATAAATTCGGTGAATTGCAGTGGGTGTTTTACTTCTGCTGGATTAAATCCTAACTCTTTAAAAATTTGCTCATTCAATACGTACGGTAAAAATTGTGCCCCCGTCTGTGACAACTTCCCTCGATAATCCTCCGTACACATGTAAACGACTTCTTCTCCATTCTCAACTAGCTGCTTTACTAATCCTAATGTCGGGTTTACATGACCTTCTGCCGGAAGGTTTAGATACAGTATGCGTGCCATTTACTCCACCTCCGATTATTTTCGGGGCTAGTTCACTTCTACCTATGAAGTTATATTTCTCAATCTATGCGTGAGCAAGTCCCCAGCTTCTAGATACAGAACTTATGGCAATGACCACCATACTATGATAGATCAGCTTGAAGGAACGATCAACCTCATCACTCACATCACTTTCATGGCTTCATTTCTGTAGAGGAATATAAGCAAAATGGCTGTCTTCCATTGATAGGAGACAGCCATAGTATGTTCACGAGATGCAGTTATACTTTCAAAAATAAAGACATCAAGCGATTGGCAGCTTCTTCATAGCCACCAGCCTCGCGGAAAGAAGCCCCGATTTGTTTAGCCTGTTTTTTATACGACTCCTCTTGAAGCACTCGAAGCAAAGCGGATCTTAATCCTTCAGGAGTAAGGCTATTCTTATCCAAATAAATTCCCGCCCCTAATTCTTCAACCCGCTTAGCCACTAACGGTTGATCCGAAGTTAGTGGTATGGTGACAAGTGGTACATCATAATAGAGCGCTTCACTAGCACTATTCATACCAGCATGAGTGATAAAGGCATCCGCTCGTTGCAAAATTTCTAATTGGGGAACATAAGGTTCGATAATGAAGTTAGGTGGGATACAATCTCCGATTGGATCTAGATCAGTATCCTTGCCGCAAGCTAATACAAATTGAACCGGAATATCCTGAAAAGCTTCGAAGCAGAGCTTGTAAAATTCCACATCATTATTCACTATAGTGCCCATGGAAATGTATGCGACTTGCTCATATCGGGATCGAAGCAATTCAAATGGAAATTCAGGAGCATCATAACGAGGAGTGAGGGAAGGTCCCGTTAATATATAGCTATCATCAAGCTTATCTGCATCTGGATGGAAATAGCGGCTCGTAAACACTAGTTTACTTATGCCATGATGGAAAAATACTTCTTCAATCGCTGGAACAGCAACTTGATACGTATCGGCAATTCTCTCTAACGTACTTGTTGTCTGTTTATGCAGCCCTTCAATATCCAAGTCGCCATAATCAACAGAGGGTTCTTCAAGTTCCAGAGGCCCCGTAAAAGCAAAATGTGTAACTGAGCATATGGCTGGAATTCCAAGTTTCTCTTCTAAAATAGATCCACCCCAGCCGAACATCGAATCATAAATGAAGTAATCAAATGTTTCATTTTGCACAAGCCTCACTATTTCAGGGACATGGGGCTCAATAATGCCACGGAGAATAAAATCGATGAATTGCAGCGGATGCCTTGATTCCGTAGGTGTAAAACCAAGCTCTTCAAATAAATTTTCATTTACTTGATAGGCTCGAAACTCCGCCCCAGTCTGCTGAATCCTTTTCCTATAACCCTCCGTACACAGATATACAACTTCTTCTCCCTTGTCTACTAGCTCCTTCACTAATCCGATTGTCGGATTAACATGACCTTCTGAAGGAATGTTTACATACAGTATGCGTGCCACTTACTCCACCTCCATCAATGTATGGGGCAAGTTCACTTTTGCATATCATGTTGTAATACTAACTCTATTCGTGAGCAAGTCTCCCATCTTTCTAGCACTTCAATGTAAATATCCACCATATTATGATAGATCAGGTCCTAACGATGATCAAGCTATCACGATGGCTGACAAGATTCTATTTGTTACACTTTCGAAAATAAAGACATGATGCGCTCAGCAGCCTCTTGGTATCCACCAGCACTACGGAACGAATCCCCAATCATTTTTGCACGCTGCTTGTAGATCGGGTTGTTCAGCACCTTCAGCACAGCGAGCTTCAGCGTTTCAGGCGTAAGCTGTTCTTTATCCAATGTAATTCCTGCTCCTAAATGTGCTGCCTGCTGCGCCACAATCGGCTGGTCAGAGCTTAATGGAATAGCGATAAGCGGCACATGATAGTACAAAGCCTCACTTGCACTGTTCATGCCTGCATGTGTCACAAAGGCATCTGCTCTTTGCAGAATCTCCAGTTGAGGAACGTAAGGTTGTAGGATGAAATTAGAGGGAATGCTTTCTTCAAGGGATGTGATATCCGTTTCTCTACCACTAGCCAGCACGAATTGGGCCGGTATATCTTTAAAAGCCTCGAAGCATAGTTTATAAAATTCAATGTCTTTATTCAAAATGCTGCCCATGGAAATATATATGACTTTGTTATACTTCGAACGAAGTTGATCAAATGAAAAAGATGGAGCGTCAGGACGCGGTGAAATGGAAGGACCAGAAAAGATGTAGCTATCATCGTATTTTTCCGATTCAGGTTGGAAATAGCGGCTTGTAAATACAACTTTCAGTTGACCGTACTGGCGAGTAATATCATCTAGCGCAGGTACAGTCACCTTGCATGCTGATGCAACCCTCTCTGCTGAAGTCGTTAATCTCACGCATAGAGCTTCCACATCGAGGTTATCGTCTGCTTCTTTCATTTTAATAACATGGGATACAGGCTTATCAAATGCAAAATTCGTTGCAGAGCATATAAGTGGGATACCAAGCTTCTCACCTAAAATAGCGCCGCCCCAACCGAATAAGGAATCAACTATAACATAATCAAAGGAATCATTTTCAATTAAGCGTAACACTTCAGGAATAATGGGTTCAATCATGCCTCGAAGTATAAATTCGGTGAGGTGATGTGGATGTGTATATTCGGTGGGACTCAAGCCAAGTTCTACAAATAATTGTTCATTGATAGAATAGGCTCGGAATTCCGCTCCGGTCTGAGCCAGCCTATTCCGAAATGGTTCTACGTTCATGTAAACCACTTCTTCTCCATTGTCGACTAGCTGCTTTACCAAGCCTAATGTTGGATTTACGTGACCTTCTGCTGGGATCGTTACATATAACACGCGTGCCACTTACTCCACCTCCGTTTATTTATGGGGCAAGTTCACTATGTAATTCTAGCTGTGGAGCACCCTATAATCGTGATCAAGCCCCATGTCCATGTCCCATGATTAGAATGCTCCTAGAGCATATATCAGTTGGAGCATATGATCAAGCATTCCACCTATCCTTTTCACGTAGCGCTAAACCCCGAAAGTCCACGTCTAGTAAAGATAGTGGCCATTCCCTTACAAGGAAACAGCCACTAATGTTCAACCATTCTTCACATTTTAATCTAAGTGTTCAAATAAGTATTTCATAATTCCGTCTTTGGCATCATGCGAATATTCCCATACCATCGCGCCGCCTAAGTTTTTCTCTTGAATGTATTTCACTTTTGCTTCCAATGCTTGTTGATCCTCGTACGTGATGAAAATATCGCCGTTGTACAAGTAAGCTGCTTTGGCTTTATCGTCATAGTAACGCTTAAACCCTTGCTTATCCATAAACGTGGACACAAGTGTTTTATAACTAATATCAAACTTGTCGATATCAATTGAATCCCCAACTGTATATAGCCCCTGCAACTGTTTTTCCTTATCCCGGTGTACATTTTTCCATCCGTAGGAATACGCTGGAATACCCATCAGTATTTTCTTGCTGTCAATTTGACGGGATAAATAACGGTTCATAACTTCATCGATGCTGTTCGTTGCGATGCCTTTGGAATCGACGTAGAGATTCGCATTATGAGCAGTAGTATCCGACCATTCTCCCGTTAAGTCATAGCTCATCACATTGATATAGTCGATATAGGGCTCTACCTTTTTAACTTCTACATTGGTAAAGTACCATTCTTGTGTACCAGCTGCATAGCTGAGCAAGTAGTTTTTATTTTTCTTTGGAAGCTTGTCCAACTTCTCTCTGAGTTCTTTCATCAGACTTGTAAAGTTCACCGTATCAATGTCACGCGCCTTCTGCGTATTCCATGCATCGTACGCTGGGTACTCCCAGTCTATTTCGACCCCATCAAGTCCTAGCTCCCTAACCATGTTAATAATATTATCGGTAAACTCATCTCGGTTCTCGTCGAGCGCTGCGTCAGAGAAGCCATCAACCGCATAACCGCCTACTCCAAGCACAAATCGTGTCTTTTGATGTTCCTGCTTCCATCTTTTAATTGTGTTTTTTATCTCCTCGTCAGCCGCTTTGTCTTTGCTAAAATAAATTTCATTTTTATCAATATTCGCAAAGGAGATGTACGCGATGTCGAGATAATCTAACTGTGATTCATCAATCGTCTTATAAATCGGGATATAAGCCGCAGTCACCTTTTCATCTTTCGTGTTAGTCATATACATGTAAGTACTCATCCCAACTATTAATAGGGCAATAAATATTTTCGTAAAAATACTAACCTTCATGCTTAATCACCCTTTTCCACCAAATAGCAGCTTGGTTACATATTTATTGAGATGCAGGACTTTTACAGTTACGTAACTGATTAGGAATATAGCGACAACATTAAATAACAAGCTGGCACCTACTCGCAAGAAAGAAGCATCCACTTCGACTCTTCTAGAAATGGCCAATTCTACGAGCAAGTGGATTAAGTAAATACTAAAGCTTGCTTTGGATAAAGAACCGATGACCGCCTGAATTTTATGATTGAGCTTCTCATTCATTGAGGTCTCCTTATTTTGATAGTATAGATAGACCGCCACGGCCATAAAGAAGGTCGTTATTGAAAAGTTGCCATAAAACAATTCATCCAGCGAACCTTTGTACTGAGATACAAAATAAGTTGCGATTGGAGTAATAAAAAAGGAGGCAACACCGATATTAAACAACACATGTTTTACCCGCTGAGGCAGATCATAATGGAATAAGTAGTAACCGAGGACAAAATATCCGAGGAAACCCGAAAACAGATGAATTTTATTCATAATTGGAATGTATATGGGCTGGCCTGTCACCCGAAGCGCAATTTCTGCGACAAACGGATAAACAACACTGATCGAGAACCACCCTATGATGAAATATCTCAAATCTTTCTCGCTGCACACTTTTACCAGTTTACTTATTAATGGGACCGTCATATAGATGGCTATAATGGCATAAAGAAACCAGAGGTGAACATAATTACGCTCCGTAATGAATCGATACGCAAACCCCGTTACATATTCCCACAGTCCTGTCTGAACTTGTAAGATGTAAAATTGAGTATACAAATCATAAATGATTGACCAGCATAGCAAAGGGATAAATAGTGGCAAGATTCTTTTTATGTAAAAAGAACGATAGGACGTGACGTGAACCTTAAGCATCATCGCACCACTGATCATGAAAAACACAGGCACAGCGAAACGGGCTATCGAGTTTAATACATTGCTAATCCACCATGATGCTGAATTAAAGTCCGTAGAGCGTATTAATACATCTGCTGTCGTGTGCAGCGCGATAACCGCAACAATTGATAAAATACGGAGTATATCTATATGAATAATTCGATTCGGTTTTGCAGCGGGCTCCATTGTACTTTCCTCCTAGTTGTTCGTAGCAGACTCTAATGCCGGTACTTTAGCTAATAGAAGCAACACCTTTGCGCTCTACATAGCCCCATCCTTCGTCATTGTCGAAGTATTTGAACGTCCCAACGATTGTTAAGTATGTTAATATATTGCGGTACGTAAAGATTTCAAGCTGGCTGAATATAAACATATGAATGTAATCTTTCCACGTATAATTGCTGCCATATTTTTTGCATAAATATAGCGAGATTATGATTTGAATCGCATTAACAAATATAGACATGAAGAACAATAAGAAAGCGACCAATAAATTACCGCCAATAAGCAGCGTTTGTAGAATAAAGAAGATCGTTGTAAATGCCGTTAGGGTTCCTAAAATAAACCCATCGATAGCGAAAAAGATACTTACGCCAAAGCTGAACTTCTGAGACAGCTTGGACCAATAAATTAAGATGCAATCGATAAAAGCTTTCTGCCATCTAATTCTTTGCTTATAGAAGTTTTTAATATTTTCAGGGCATTCGGTATAGCACACCGCTTCAGGTGCATAGACGAGTCGTTTCTTGAGGTTTTTAGCTTTCAAATATTCGTGAATTTTAAGAGTTATATCAATGTCTTCTCCTACCGTACTGCGGAATCCATTGACTTCCATTAACAGATCCTTATAAAAGGCACCGAATGCGCCGGAGATGACGACGATTGAGTTAAAGGCGGATTGTGTTAACTTTCTTACATAGAAACCATGAATGTAGCTAATAATTTGACTTTTAATGATGCCTTTTCCTGTAAACTTCTCGAAAATGACACCGTTCTTTTTCTCTGCACCTTGTACAATTTTCACGGTGCCCCCTACAGCGACAACTTCCGGATCATGAAAGTACTGATTCACATATTTAAGAGAGTTTACTTCTAACATGCTGTCAGCATCCAGCGTAATAACGATATCAGCATGGGCACAATCAATCCCTGCATTTAGGGAATCCGCTTTACCGCCATTATGTTTGTCAATGACATATATATTGCGGTGTTTCTTCGACCGATACAATTGTTTAATCGGCTGATAGGCTAGCCGCTCGTCTGCTTTACGACGGTATATTTGCAGATCCAACAACTCATCGAGCCTCGATAACGTTCCATCTGTTGAACCATCATTAATAATGATAAGCTCATAGTTTTTATAACGTATTCCTTGTGCCGCATCGATACAGTTCTTGATCGTAAGCTCCTCGTTATAGGCAGGCACGAGTACTGATATCGACTTTTCTGCAAGCTTAGGCTTCAATTTCTTCACTTTGCTTGCAAAAAGGGGAATGAATGTATACAAAATTTGAAAGATTAAAAAGGTAATCGTCGTTACATAAAGAAAATATGACAAATCTCTCACTCCTCTTCTCTATTTTTTACGATAAAACGATAACCATACGTGCTGTATCTGCTTGTTGTAGGCTCGTTCACCTCTCTCTACCAACAATTAGGTAATTTCCACTACTACTATCAAACTACTTTTTTGATTCCAGAAAGTAAAACCGCATTAATTTTAAAGAAAACGAATACATCCTATTTTTTCAGGCATTTTCTTCCTCTTGATCCATTTTGCTCGAAAATCGATATTTAATCAAATCTTAATATTAATGACACAAAAATGTATAAACGTACGCTTTTTTTACGATAAAAACATTGTAACTATAGACTTTGATAACTTTTTAATACATAATTCCATACATAGTGACATATTAAATTTACTTAACAGATCAAAATTATCGGCATATTTTGCGATATAATCCAACTAAAAAAAAAGAACGTCTTGTACGATTCACTGTACGTTACGCGCTCTCTTTTTGCTTTCTTACAAGCTTGTCACACTACTGAAAGTAAAATCAATGGGAAGGATAACACTAACCTACTATAATAAGCCAAGTCGTACATGTTAGGTAAGGAGTTGTCTTATGGAAAAAACACAATTACAACAAAGGATTGATATCCTTGATTATTTGCGTGGATTTGCATTACTCGGCATTATTTTTATGAATATCATCAGTATGATGTCCCCTGAACTGCCTGCCTTGAACTCGCAGGATGCAGCATATCAACGCTTTCTTTATTTATTTGTTGAAGGACGTTTCTACTCGATATTCTCGTTTTTATTCGGAATTGGCTTCTATATTTTTATGACTCGTGCATTAGCAAAAGGCAACAACGGTTACATCTTGTTCCTTCGTCGTATCGTCGCATTATTAGCAATTGGCTTTATTCATCAAATGTTTCAGCCTGGTGAAGCTTTAGCGTTATATGCAATTTGCGGGCTGCTTCTCATTCCTTTTTACAAGCTGCCTAAGCACATCAATTTACTAATTGCCCTTGCTGGCATTATCGTATTCAGCTACTTGGGCAATAAGTTATTACTAACGTTTCCGTTGATTTTGTTAGGACTCGCTGTTGGCCAATATCGGGTTTTTGAGCGACTTTCTAGCTTACACAAGCATATTTGGGGATTTACGATCATCATGCTGATGCTCTCTGCTGTGGGCCTATGGTACCAGGTTCAATACCTGCCAAGCAAGCCCTTCTTCCCCTACCTGTTAGGAGGCGTTCTCGATCCTTTCCTCATACAGGTGAATCAATTTTTAAATATTGGTATCATGATTGGTCCCATCGTATCGGCATCATTTATAGGTATATTGATACTCTTACTGCAGCTGAAAGCGGTTCAAACGTTACTGGCACCTTTAAAGTATTATGGCCGTATGGCGTTAACGAACTATTTAAGCCAAACTGTTCTTATTTTGCTAGCTGCTCAGTGGCTTCAACAATCCGGCACGACCACGTATATGCAGACGTTTTACGTTTGTTTCGCGATCCATCTTATTCTGATCCTGTTCAGCATGGCTTGGCTGCGATTGTTCAAAATCGGTCCGATGGAATGGTTGTGGCGCGCAGTCACATACATGCAAGTCCCACCTTTGTTCAAGAAAAATATGAAATAAACAGGAATGAACACATTAACCCTATCCTGCACCCTTGCGTGTAACGGATAGGTTTTTTGTATTTATTTGTTAAATTATGTGTCCGTTTGTTGCACACCTTCTTCAACATTCGTATGTCGATATGCGAATTTGAAAGACTATTTCAATTCACTTCTAATAAGCAAGAAATGCTTATGCTTGGCAGTGATTCCCCTTTAAACACACCGTTCTAATCAGCACTGTCTAGAATATACTTGAACAGTAATTTTGCCCGCAGACTTTTGGAAAGAGGTATTACCCGTATATCCATTAGTTGGAATTATAGGTCCCTAGTTAGACATATTTGCTACATTTCCCTCCCACCCTCCGTCTTCTGACTTAGTGGGCTTGCATCTTTTTTCAGATCTTCACACAAGCATACGCAACCTTTGGCCTATTCCATTGGCACGGGCTGTTCTATCCATGAGAGGAGCTGAGAACCATTAACACCAATAATGCGCAACCTGGTTTTTACCACGCTGAAGGTGAAGGTAAAGGCAAGATCGGAGTACTTATCGAGTCCCATTATGACGAAACCGAATTCCGAGTATTCAATACTTATTTTCCATCGCAAGGCTTTGAGGTCGAGTACATCAGCAATCTGTGGGGGAACGAGCAGCTCATTTTTACAGGCAATGACATGACGAGCCAAGTTGCCGTACAAGTCGATGTGTCCACGCGCAAGCCAACTGATTATGACGGAATAATCCTTATTGGCGGCTATGCAATGGACCGACTCCGCTATGAAGCGAACCCTGTTCAAGGGCAGAGTAATCAAGCACCTGCTGTACAATTTCTCCGTGAGGCCGTTAAGGCCATGGATGAGAAGGAACTTTTTGTCGGTACGATTTGTCACAGTCTATGGTTGTTTTGTGCGGACCCTGCCTTATTGCAAGGAAGAAGCGTCACCTGTTCCCATAACATTTTGTACGATGTGCAGAATGCAGGTGCAAACGTCGTATTCGACGGCAATCAGACAAGTGAGCTTATACAAGAGGGTCACCTCATTACCGGCAAGCACCCGGAAGTGGTTAATGAATTTGTTGAAAAGTTCGCAAGCAGCATCTTACACCACCAAGGAAGCGTAATTTCGCCATGAAAAGCGAGTTGAACACCATAGTTACCCTTCCCTATCGTGTTCGTGCAGGAAATGCTCATCCGCTAGGTTCAACCGTCACCAACGACGGCGTCAATTTCTCTATCTATTCCGAACATGCCACATCAGTAACGCTGCTCCTATTTCAGCAAGACGGTGACTTGGAGCCCATTCAGGAAATCCACTTAGACCCAACAACGAACCGAACATCTTGCTTCTGGCACGTCTTTGTTGAGAATCTTAAGTCCGGAGCTCAGTACGCCTATCGAGTGGATGGTCCGAACCTCCCCGAAGCGGGATTGCGCTATAATTCCAATAAAGTGCTGATTGACCCCTATGCAAAAGGAAACTCTGATACGTTGTGGGAACGAGTAGACGCCTGCCATGCTGAAGATAATTTACATACTTCTATGCGCAGCGTTGTCATCGATTACCGGAATTACGATTGGGAAGGCGATAAACCGCTACAGCGTCCGATTCAAGATTGTATCATTTATGAAATGCACGTTAGGGGCTTCACCGCCTCACCTACCTCCAAAGTCACACATCCGGGTACATTCCGCAGTGTAATTGAGAAAATACCCTATCTTCAGCAACTAGGTATAACCGCGGTAGAGCTGCTGCCTGTATTTGAATTCGATGATAAAGAAATGGTTCGTGTTGTTGACGGACATGAGCTCTGCAATTATTGGGGTTACAGTACAATTGGATATTTTTCACCGGACTCTAGATATTGCGTAGACCCACAGCTTGGCTCGCATATTAATGAGTTTCGTGACATGGTCAAGGCGCTGCATCGAGCAGGAATAGAAGTTATTCTCGATGTTGTCTACAATCACACGAACGAAGGCAACCATGAAGGTCCTACTATTAGCTTCAAAGGCTTCGACAATCTTACCTACTACTACCTCTCCTCGCAAAATAAATACTACTATATGGACTACACCGGCTGTGGCAACACCTTCAACGTTAATCATCCCGTAGTTGAGAAGCTCATTCTCGACAGTCTAGAATTCTGGGTCAAAGAAATGCATGTCGACGGATTCCGATTCGATGAAGGCTCCGTATTGACCCGTGATGAAAATGGTATTCCAACTCAACACCCCCCTGTTTTGTGGAACATTGAGCTTAGTGACTCCCTTGCCAATACGAAGCTGTTTACAGAGGCATGGGATGCAGCAGGCCTATATCAGATCGGCTCCTTTCCAGGCTACAGCTGGGCAGAATGGAACGGGCGCTACCGCGACGACATCCGCAGATTTGTACGCGGCGACGCTGGCATGGTGAATGACGTCGCAACCCGTATTTCTGGCAGCTCGGATTTGTATAACCACCACCTGCACGGACCTACCAATAGCTTAAATTTTATTACTTGCCATGACGGCTTCACGATGATGGACCTTGTAACATACAACGAGAAGCATAATTGGGCAAATGGAGAATCCAATCAGGACGGAATCAATGAGAACTACAGCTCCAACTATGGTTATGAAGGCGACACTTCGGACGAAGGGATTCAAGCTTTTCGTTTGCAGCAAATTAGAAACTTCATATCGATCCTCCTGATTTCTCAAGGTATTCCTATGCTGCTAGCTGGCGATGAAATGGGAAATACCCAGTATGGCAATAACAATGCCTATTGTCAGGATAATGAGATCAGTTGGATCGACTGGAGCCTCACTGAGTCGAACGAGAATCTCATTCATTTCTGCAAAAAACTGATAAACCTTCGTAAATCAGTGAAGAGTCTGCGGAGAAAGACGTTCTTTACTGGAGCTGTCAATGAACGAGGATACAAAGATTTAGATTGGCATGGCTGCAAGCTGTACAGTCCGGGTTGGAACAATCCGTCATCACGCGTGTTGGCATTTACACTTGGTTCCTTTGTGTCAGATGAGCCCGATCTATATGTAGCGCTCAATATGGAACAGCAGCGGTTGACATTTGAAGTCCCTCCTGCCCCAGCAGGAAGTGCGTGGAAAGTGTACAGCGATTCTTCTTTCCTGCATGCAGATGGCGAGATCTTACAGGAACAACAAGTTGAAGTGCAGTATCATAGCGTCCTACTACTAACGCTTGAAAAGATATAGGAGGTTTTATATGAAAAATCCTAAATTCACGTTTTCTGATCTAATTGCAGGCTATGTCACAAGTACGGAGTTGAAAGATGACGTATTTACGTTGGAAACGTCCGATGGACGCTCGTTCAATGTGAAACTCTCCGCAAACGTATATGCAGAGCTGATCCGCAATCTAGGTGAACCCTTCTTAGACCATACTAACGAGCTAAGAAATAAAATTGAAAAAGGACGCTACTTGTACGCTTACGGCATCTTTTATACGGACGGCCCTAACGACAGTTTGTCATTTGAAGCCAAACATATCGTATTTGTCGGAAATGATGCCCATGAATACCGTTTTGAACAGCAGGATTGGTGGATTCAGCAAATTAAAGAGCTTGGGGATTTTTATTTGCACGCACAGTTCGGCTCTGATGAAATTGATTATAAAAATTACCGCACCTCGCTTAACTTGGAGGGCCAGCATACAACAAATGTTCGGCAAGAGACGGATACCATCTCTAGGCTCGTTTACGGATTTGCAACGGCCTACATGATGACGGGTGAAGAACGTTATTTAGAAGCGGCAGACAAAGGAACCGACTACTTGATTAACCATCTGTGTAACATCAAACCCGATGATAATACAGCATTTTGGTATCACGCTCTGGATCAGACCCCAGACAAAGAGAAGAAAATATTCGCTTCCGAGTTTGGTGATGATTACGATGCAATTCCTGCTTATGAGCAAATCTATGCGTTGGCAGGTCCGACTCAAACGTATCGGATTACAGGCAATCCGCAAATTCTGAACATTATCGAGAAGACGATTAACTTATTTGATAAATACTATTTGGATAAAGAGCGCGAAGGCTATTTCTCTCATATTGATCCAGTCAACTTCGATCCGAGAAATGAAACGTTAGGCCACAACCGCGCGCGGAAAAATTGGAACTCCGTAGGCGATCATGCACCTGCCTATCTGATTAATCTTGTACTCGCAACCGATGATGAGCGTTATAAACAAATGCTGGAGTATACAGCCGATACGATTACGAAGTATTTTCCTGATTACGCGAACAGTCTGTTTGTACAAGAAAAATTCCATGAAGACTGGAGCCATGACCAGACATGGGGCTGGCAGCAAAATCGCGCTGTCGTCGGCCATAACCTCAAGATTGCTTGGAACCTGATGCGGATGCACAATATGTTCGACAAAGATGAATATGTCGCCTTGGCGGAAAAGATTGCTGAGCTTATGCCAGAAGCGGGAGGCGATCAGCAGCGCGGCGGTTGGTATGACGTAGTCGAAAGAACATTGGCTGAAGGCGAGACCTACCACCGATTTGCATGGCATGACCGCAAAGCTTGGTGGCAGCAAGAACAGGGCATTTTGGCTTACCTGATACTAGCCGGTATTTTAAATAAAGACCAATACTTGAAGCTAGCCCGAGAGTCTTCTTCGTTCTATAACGCTTGGTTCCTAGATCATGAGTCTGGTGGCGTATACTTTAACGTACTTGCGAACGGCCTCCCTTATTTGCTTGGTACGGAAAGAAACAAAGGCAGCCATTCCATGAGCGGTTATCATTCCTTTGAGTTAACGTATTTGGCCAGTGTATACAGTAACTTGCTTGTAACAAAGCAGCCGATGCAGTTCTTCTTCAAGCCGAACCCAGCAGGAATTGAACATCGAATTCTCCGCGTGCAGCCAGACATTTTGCCAGCAGGCAGCGTTCAAATTGCAGCCGTAACAATCGATGGAAAAGCATATGATACGTTCGATGCAGAAGCACTAACCATTGAGCTTCCGGATGTGAAGCATAATGTGAAAGTATGTGTCACACTAACCCCTGTTGACGCTGCTCAACGATTATTAACCCGTCTAGATGTTAATAGTCAGCGTTCGACACTTTATTTAGCAGGTGAAATCGATCAGCCATCACTTCCATCGCTCAAAAGAGCTTTAGATGAGTTGCTAAACAGTCAGCCCGCAGCCGTAACACTGGATGTTTCCAGTCTTAAAGATGCGGATGATACCGGTATTCGTACCATCATTTTTGAGTTCCAGAAGCTATCCAGCAGCTGTAAAATCACCATTTCAGGTGCCAATGCTGCAATTAGCAGCAAATTTGAAAACAATCATTTCGCTGATTCAGCTACATTTGTGTAAACGATACGGAATGTCCCCTTTTGCAAAAGAGGGGGCTTTTTTATAAGGAAGGTGCATAGATGACCAAACAAGGGACTCTCCTCTTACATCACATTCTTCATCATCCCTTCATGTCTGTCATCGTAGGCATTAGCTTTATTATGACAGCTATCCTTGAACTTGAACAAATCAATCAGCTTGGCGTTCATCATGGCTTACTGCTGTTCGGGATATGGAATGTCCTGAAAATACTCCCCCTCTTCATCAGCGGCATTCATCATCTGCACAAAGCCAGTACTAGCGAATCGCAATTAAATCGCTGGCTTCATTCCCTACATCGTGTTACTTCTCACGCCTTAACTGAGTGTGTCATCGGTGTTATCTATATCGTAACCGCCCTTTTAGAAGCAGAGCACAGTGTGTTTTATGAATGGTCTCAGAATGATGTAGACATTCATCACGGATTGATGCTGTACGGCTTTTTACTTGTAGTGAAGACGCTTCCGCTTATATATTCAGGGGTACACCATTTGGCAGAAGCCAACCGCAATCAGAATAAGCTTCCCAGATGGTTTACGAAGTTGGAAAATCACTATTTTGAGCTTGTAGCAGCTGTTTTGTTTATTGGTACGGGTTTGTATGAGATTATTGAGGGGTTCATGACGGAGAATGTGGATGAAGTGGCGACCTATGCTTTCCTGTTCATCCTTGTTGGGTTGATGAAGTCACTGAAATATGTACTTCATATTTATGAAGGATTATCATTAATCGAGAAGCGTGTAAGCGAACGAGACAGTGAGAAGTCTTTGTAAACGCTCATGACTGTGCGTTTGCAGAGTTTGTCCCTATCCTCACATTGCTACTTTGTGAGTTTCGCCTAACTTTTATTCTTATTTGAGATCATGCTGTTTAAAAATAATACCTCAATTTCCACTGTGTGAACTGTAACCCGTAAATAGGACAGTTCCCATGTAGTGAAAATTGAGGTACCTTCAGCCTGCATCAAATCGGCTTCATCGCACGCATTGCGTTTAATACGGCTAACAACGTAACACCAACATCAGCAAATACCGCTTCCCACATCGTTGCGATGCCAAATGCGCCTAACAGTAGGAACAGCGCCTTTACACCTAAGGCAAAAAATATATTTTGGTATACGATCTTTCTCGTGCGCTTCGCCATCCGAATAGCTGCTGGAATTTTAGATGGCTCATCCGTCATAATGACGATATCTGCCGCTTCAATCGCAGCATCTGATCCTAATCCACCCATCGCAATACCCACATCTGCTCGTGCAAGCACGGGTGTATCATTGATTCCATCACCTACAAATATAACTTTTTCCTTCGGTAGTTTCTGTTCATCGATACGCTCCAACTGCTCCACTTTATGCTGCGGCAATAGCTCAGAATAAATTGCATCCAGCCCTAGCTTCTGCCCCACAGCGTCTCCAACTCGCTTCACATCACCTGTCAGCATAATCGTCTTCTTAACACCAAGTGACTTCAATTGTTGGATGGCTGCTGCTGCATCCTCCTTCACTTCATCAGCAATAACGATATAACCTGCATAGCGATGATCGACAGCAACATGTACAAGCGTACCTAACGATTCAGGTTCAGCAAACGAGATCCTTTCTCTTTTCATTAACTTCGCGTTTCCAGCTAGCACATGCTGCCCGCTCACATTCACAGATATGCCATGTCCGGATATCTCCTCATAATCTTTCAGCTCGTCTTTATTGATACTCTGACCATACGCATTCACAATCGAGGAAGCAATTGGATGATTGGAATACACCTCTGCGTAAGCAGCATAGCGAATCAGCTGTTCCTTGGTTATGCCGCCATGAGGCTGCACATCCGTTACGACGAATACCCCCTTCGTCAGCGTACCTGTTTTATCAAATACGACATACTTCACATCATTTAACGCTTCAAGATAGTTGCTTCCTTTAACGAGAATACCATTTTTGGAAGCTCCACCAATTCCCCCGAAAAATCCTAACGGTATCGACACGACCAAGGCACAAGGACAAGAAATAACAAGAAATACAAGTGCACGGTAGAACCAATCTGAAAATGCTTCACCTGCGAAAAACAGAGGCGGAAGCAGCGCAATTAGTGCTGCTGTAATCACGACAGCAGGTGTATAATAGCGCGCGAATTTCGTAATATAATTTTCGGTTGGTGCTTTACGACTGCTCGCATTTTGCACCAAATCCAATATTTTAGCTACTGTTGAATCTTTGTAAGCTTTCGATACTTCTACGGTTAGTACACCGTTTTTATTAATAAAACCGCTAAGAATTTCACTGTCTGCTTCTACTTCTCTCGGAATAGATTCGCCTGTAAGTGCAGACGTATCGAGCATGGATACGCCGTCAATTACTTTACCGTCCAACGGCACTCTCTCGCCAGGTTTAATAACGATAAGATCACCAATCTGAACATCTTCCGGTGATACTTTACGAAGCTCACCATCTACTTTCAAGTTAGCGTAATCAGGACGAATATCCATCAATGCACGAATCGATTTGCGAGAACGATTGACTGCAATGCTTTGGAACAGCTCGCCTATTTGATAAAAGATCATAACTGCTACGCCCTCAGGGTATTCTCCAATAATAAAGGCCCCGATTGTAGCAATACTCATCAAGAAATTCTCATCAAACACACGTCCGCGAGTAATATTCCGCAGTGCTTTATATAGAACATCTCCACCTGCCAATACATAAGCGACTAAGAACAATGCCAGTGAAATCGTGCTGGATAGTCCACCCCATACTGCCACAAAGGTCAACCCAATAGATGCTGCGAGCCTTGCATAAGGAAGCTTGCTCTTTCCTTCAGAAGCGGACGGTGATTGCCGCACTGCACGGTTGCTGCCCTCTCGCTGAACGGTGAATTTGGAATCAAGCTGCCTAATAAATTGCTCCGTCTGAGAAGCTGCACTCTCCAATTGTTCAGCACTAGCCTCAATCGTTAGTTGCTTCGTTACAAAGTTAACACGAGCAGATTGTACGCCGGGTATCGCCGCTACTCCTTTTTCAATCTTCGCCACACAACCTGCACAGTCCATCCCTTCGACGGTAAGCTTCATCTCCTGTAAAGGTATCTTTTCTTTGACCTTAATGGATGGATCGATATCTCGAATCACCCGCTTCGCTGTTTCCACAATTTTAGGTACGGATTGCAAAGATTCAATCGTTAATGTCTGATTAACAAAGTTAAGATTGCAGTTCGTCACTCCTTCAATCTGTCGAAGTCCATTCTCAATCTTGGATACACAACCTGCACAGTGTACACCCTCAAGCTCTAATTGAGTTTGCGCGATGGAGCCTGCTTGTAACTGACCCACTTTCATCAACTCCTTATAAGGAACCTGTATAGTATGCTGCGAAGATAATCCGCATATTACAATCACATAAATACATTCAAATGATTATTCTAATATGTATCTTATATCAATACATACCAAAGATCAAACGATTATTTGAATGATTGACAAAACTTCAGCATTAGGTTTACGATCAGACGACCAACTTAGAACTTTGTCCAAAGAGGTGTAGGATGAAATTAAGACCTATCGATATTGCAAGAAAGCTAAATATTAGTACAAGCGCTTTGCGGCATTATGAAGATTGGGGCATTGTTCCGCCAATCGAGCGTGGAGCTAATGGGTATCGGATGTATACGGAAGTTCATGTCGCTTATTTCGAATGTATACGGGCTTTGTCCGCTGGATTCGGCATGCAGCTCACAGCAGATGTCATGAGGAAGTTGCAAGCAGAAGAAATGGATGCTGCCCTATGGATCGTGAATGAGCGTCAAGCATCCTTATATCAAGACAAATTGATGGCTGAAAAGACGATTCAACTATTGGATGATTTGGAAATGGACGAATGGAATACAAAAGGTAGAACGAAGTGGATGACAATCGGAGAAATTGCAGAAGAAACTTCTATACCTACTTCTGTACTTCGACATTGGGAACAAGAAGGACTTATAACAGTGGAGCGCGATCCGCAAAATGGATACCGCAGGTATAATCGTTCTCATATTAAGCGTGTACTGTTAATTCGCTCCTTGCGAACAGCGATTTACTCCCTAGATACGATTAAAGAAGCACTTCAAGGGCTGGACCACAACAATATCGAGCAGGCGAGAAAGATAGCCAATGATTCGTTACAGCACTTACATAAGATGAACAAAGATCAGCTCCGAGGCACTCATTATTTATATCGTCTATGCAAAAAGCTGAACCTGATGGAGTAACCCTTTAATGAAACAATGAAGTAGATAATTAAGTAGGTGAAAATTAAAGAATCCTCTCCGAGCAGTAAAAATACATCATATTCAACATGGGGAGGATTCCACGACACCAACATCTCACACGTACCTTACTGCTTACATATAACCTTGCATTATTGACCTTTTGATGAATACCACCGCTCTACTACCGTCAAATATAATTGTATATCCAATGAATTTTTGCGCGCAATCTTTTCAAGCGTTTCCCTGTCCACTGTGTCTAAGAAAGTCCGGTTCGGGTTACAGTTTTCCCGATATAACTTAGGACTCTTCTTCCAGCCGAGCGCATCACGCATCGGTTGCAAACATTCCTTATACTTTTCCATCACACCAATACACGCAAAATGCCGTCTCAAATGCTGCTGGACACTTGCTTGATCAGGAAATACCGCATCTTCCACACCCATCTCAATTTGAAGTGCTGGAAAGTGAGGAAATACCGTTGCCAATCCCAATATTTTGGATTGCAGATTGCTAGTAAACAGATCGAATTGCTGTTCTGAAACAAAATCATGCAAACTTTTATCTACGACCAGTGGATAATATTGATGCAAAGGGATGCTTTTGATGTAGTCGTATAAAGAAATAACTAATTCAACCGGATGACGAAGAATTGTAATATATCGATAAGGACGGCCAATCCATTCATGAATACCGTATGGAAAATGACCGGATATAATTTGAATTTTTTGATTTTTATCTTTGCATTTCTCAATTAATCGTTCAAGAGACCATTCTGGGTCATCATGTAGAAATGCAATCCGGTTCGCACTATAGTGATCTTGTATGATTCTGTTAAATGAGGTTCCGCCTGTCTTAGGAATGTGTATAAAAATATCCAGCGTGTTCCGCACCCGGCTAGCTCCCTTCCTCAAGCTCCATATGTTATTCTATGCGAGCGTGTACGAACAGGAGATGAGACCAACATCACTATAGATAACCGTATAAAATAGCAGCTAATAGGGTTGTTTGCATAGGTTGTGCTGTATGCAAACAACCCTATTCTAGTGGATACGGAGAGTAGATACGACCAACGTATTTACATTATCCCGGCTTACCGACTGCCTTTTATCGTGTTTTGAACGCGATAATTGGACTTAGTCATCAGTTCTTCTGCAACGACGACGCCATTTTTTTTCTTAATACGCTTCGTTTCCACGACATAGCCAGGTTTTCCTTTTTGAATCGTTTTTGTTTGTTTCGAACGTGAAATACTGCTGCTCTTATACACCGTCTTAGGCTGTATTTTTTTCAGAACCCTCGTTTTTATTTCATACGTGACTCCTTCTTCTTTTTGACCAAGGATGCTGATGGTAATTTTGCTGTTGTTCGTTTTCGTCTGGATCGTAATAGCAGCTTCTGTATGATTTCGAATTGTAAATTCTACGCTATTGTCTGCATAAGTCGCATCTCGCCCTAGCGCGACGTAACCTACAGGCAGCGAATGACTACGCCGCTCTACAATTTCGAGTCCACTGAGAAGAGCTGCATTGTATAGGGTTGATGAAGTCTGACATATACCTCCCCCATATCCTTCAACGAATTTGCCATTCATAATAACGGGTGCCTTTTTCAAACCGTAGGATTTCTTCGTCTTTTGAACCACTTCGCTGTAGTTTAATGATTCTCCTGGTTGCAATACGATGTTATTCAGCGCTTTTGTACTCGACTTAATGTTATGAGTTCGTCCAGCATGGCCTGGTGCAATTTTGGTGGAGAAGCTAGCTATGACTTTAGCTGGAGCTACAGTTGCAGACTTTGCTGTGGAGATAGTTTGATTTTTCGTTTGTATCGCTGCTGCATCAGCACTCGTTTCTCTTTGTTTATTGTCGTTGAGTGCCGCTATGCTCAACCCATTTGTCATTGCCAATGAAGATGCCATAAGCAGCATGAACATATACTTTTTGCGTGTAGTTTTTCCTTGTTGAATTTGTCCCATGATTTCTCCCCTATACTCAAATGTGACAACCTCTTCACTCCGATTTTCAATCCGGATATGAATATATATAATTTGATCTCCAAATGAATGACAACATGGTTTCATAACTATTAATTAATTGTTACTATTGGTAACATTGGATAACTTCCCCTTCTCTTTCAACAAAAAAAAGACTTGTTCCCGTTATAGAACAAGTCCTCCGCTATATGTAATTATGCACTTACTTGCCCATCATTTGATCATACCGATACACATGGTTCCCTAGTGCTTCACTCTGACCAACCCGATACATGGCCGCAGCAACATCCTTCCCCTGAATCGGTCTATACTTGCTCCAGCTCCCACGTGCAATTAACCTAATCAGCGGACTTACCATGATGGCTGCACGTTCTCCAGGTCGTGATTCACTCCGCGATCCAAGCAATAGCGATGGTTGGAATACATGAACGGATGGCAAATCTAATTTACTCACTTCTTCCTCTACTTGACCTTTTACTTGATTGTAGAAAAAGGCTGAATTCGAGTCTGCACCAATGGAAGTAACCATTACATACTTGCTCGCTCCACACTGTTTCGCCATTTTTGCCAATGCTAGCGGATACTCAAAATCCACTTTACGAAATGCTTCTTTTGAGCCTGCCTTCTTGATTGTCGTACCAAGACAGCAGTATACATCGTCTACTTGGAAATGTTCGATGTACCGCTCCAAATGATCAAAGTCAACCACGATCTGTTCCAGCTTCGGATGGTCCAACTGTATCCTTCTTCGTGTAAAAGTTTTGACTTTATGATAGGCTGTCTGTTCGAGCAATAGTTGCAGCAAATGTCCGCCGACTAATCCTGTTGAACCTACAAGCAATGCTGTCTTCTCTTTTAGAACCATTTGCTTCACTCCTATAAAAATTCTAAATAAAGTAAATTTATATTGAATTAAATATGTATATCTACCATCATAGCATGTCTGTTATCCGAAGAAAAACAGCTAGTAGGCGTCATAGGAGTGAAAATGATTTAAAGCATATCGCGTATATAGCAATCATATTGTACCGAAGACAATAAACGACCCCTTTAAAATGAAATACCCCTGAAACAATTGCTTAACCATGATCAGGGGTACAGATGTATAGCGATATTTCGATATTATCCCCTATTTAGCCATAGGGTTCATTTCAGACAGGACATTTTCCAAGTCCGTGGAGAAGCGCTCATGAAGCTGCTTCATCTCCTTGTCTTTGGTTTTGTCCGCATACAACTTCAAATCAGCCTCGCATCTCTTCAATAAGGCAAGTAATTCACCAGGCGGTGATGTTTTTTTCTTGTTTACGTTAATATGATCGGCGTACAGATCCACATACATCTCTTGCTTGGAATCCACTTGCGCCAGATAAATTTCATCTTGTTTGACGCCGTATTCATCCATCTTCTTTTTAAGCCAGTTACGATCTAGCCCCATTTCCTTAAGTGGCTTGTCCAATATTTCGCCATCCATAATAACAATTTGCGGCACGTGTTCATTTTGAACAGATAGCCCAAGATCTTTGGCTGTTAGTGGCTGATTCTCTTTTGTAAGGAGTACGTTAATCTCCCCACTTGGCTCTATACTCGCAAATTCCACATCCGCAACACTGAAGGCATTATTTTTGCGCAGCTGCTGCATGAGCTCGTCAGAAGTAATTCTTTCTTTGCGCAAATTATGCTCTAAAATTTTCCCGCCTCTTACGAGTACAGTTGTTTTCGTATCAATAAAGTCCCTCGCTGCTTTGCTTTTTAATTGAAGAAAGTCAACAAGTAAGGACATCCCTACCCACACTGCAATGGAAATAATACCGTAATACCAATGTGCATCCAAGTCTAAGGATATATATGCTGCCAAGTTTCCAATCGTAATCCCCGTTATGTATTCAAATAAAGATAGCTGAGAAATTTGCCGTTTACCTAACAGCTTCGTCATTAAAAATAGCACCACGACAGCTGATAACGTCCTTAATAATATTTCTAATTCACCGGGCATCGCCTAAAACCTCCGTTCATTTCGTCAACTCCATTTCTTACTGTTGACCAATAGGAACAGGTTTATCCATAAATAATTGCATCTCACTAATAATAAACACTTAAAAAGCACCCTCCACAACGTGCATGGAAAGGTGCTTGCTAATCAATCTTACGATTACAACACTTGTATCACTTAAATCCCTGACCATACATCCTTGGCATAGCGTCCTTCTTCCAGCAATTTTTCCAGCCAAGCTGCCGACTCACGATCATTCTCTCCATGTACTTCCTCCCATGCACGCTGCAAAGTCGCCTCTACATCAGGTGCCATCTTGCTGCCGTCTCCACAAATATAGAGATGACCACCCTCATCAAGTATACGGATCAACTGCTTTGCATCACGAGCCATAAGATGCTGAACATACATCTTCGGCTCGCCTTCTTTACGAGACATCGCAGTATGAAGCGTAACAATTCCGTCTTGCTCAAATTGTTTCAGTTCATCATGGTAAATAAAGTCGCTCTCACTGCGGCAGCCGAAGTACAAGTGAGCGGGCCCCAACGGATGTCCTTCTTTTTGGATTGCGCTCCGTGCTTGCAGAAAACCACGGAAAGGAGCAAGACCAGTACCAGGACCAACCATAATAATCGGTGTCTCCGTATTGCGCGGCAATTGAAATTCACTTTCAGGTGTCCGCACGAAAATAACAATCGAATCCCCTTCCTGACGCTCCGCCAAATAATTCGACGCAACTCCTTTGTACTCACCTTGCCCGCTCCATGCTGGTGCACGAACAACACCGACCGTTATACTCGCCTGCTCGGCATGCACGCGCGGTGAGCTAGAGATCGAGTAATATCTCGCCTTAAGTGGCGGCAGCAGCTCGAGAAATCGATCAAATGGCATTTCACAAGCTTCATAACGCTCCAGCAGATCTAACATCGTTACTCGCTTCTGCTTAATTTGTGTCTTATACGCCTCTTCCTCCAATAGAACTTCCAACTCTCGGTGGTGCGGCGGACATACAGTAAAAGAAGCAAGTTCACGCAGTTGGGCACGTGTAGCGGCCTCCTGTAATTCAACACTATGACTTAGCAGATCAAGCAAACTTACCGGCCTCTCCAGCGGCAAATGTGCAGCACTCCTTCCTGTCGCACGTAGAATAAGATGATCCGTAGCTTCCAGCTTAAAACGACGCAATACTCGCAGCACTAATTCTTTACGGTTTACAGGCAGTACCCCAATATGATCCCCTTCCCTATAGGTAACTCCCTCTGGAAGTGAGATCTCAATATGTCGAGTACTCCGACCACTGTCTGGACTTTGCAGTTCGCGGTTATTCACGATCTTGGCATGGAACGCTTCATACGATTCTGCGAGCGGTGTTCCAACAATACCGCTTACAAACTGAACGGTTAGATTGTTCGTTTCCTTAGCCGTTTCCTCATTTAATTGCAGTCCTAGAGCAGACATGACATCCTGCCACATTTGCTCGCGCCAAGTTTCGACTTGTATTTCAAAGTCACCGCTTGCATCCCCTTCACCAAGCAATGTAAGGCGAATTGCTCCTTTTGCAGCCAGCTGTTCATCAATAAATCGCGGTACTTCTTGATAAGTGCTCGCCCAGTTATGATCACCACAGCCAAATACCGCATATCGTATACCTTCGCATTCTGATGGTTCAGCTTCCTGAAGCCATTTCACAAACTCACTCGCATTACTCGGCGGCTTGCCGTTATAGGAAGCTGAAACGATAAATACAGCACCTTCCTTAGGCAGCTTGCCAGCCCAGTTATTTAAAGGCGCCACTTCCGTGCGGAAACCTTGATTGCGTGCCATATCTGCCAACTCACGCGCAATTCCTTCTGCTGTACCTAGATTGGAACCATATAAGACAAGCAATGGCGTGTTGTGGCCCTCTACTAGGTTGCTGCTCTTCGATATCGCTTCACCCGCACGATTTTCTTCAGGAGAATCCCCAGCTGCTGCAATCGTAAATCCTTGATTAGAACGAGATTGGACCCGCATCGTAAAGCCATCTGGCTTCAATGTCAGCGATTCTTTTACTTTCAACTGATAATTGGTATGGTCAATAATTTCAAAATGTTTCAACACCATACCTAATACAAGCACGGCCTCTTGCATCGCAAACTGCTGTCCGATACATGCTCGCTGCCCATTTCCAAATGGCTTAAATGCATGATGCGGTACTTTGCTAATATCCGCAAACCTCTCAGGGCGGAAAACCTCGACATCTTCTCCCCATACATCGGTATCCCGATGCACGATTGGAACTAAAACGTTGACGCTATCTCCTTTTTTCATCGGATACTTACCTGCCAGCAGCGTATCTTCTTTCGCATATAGAGCAAATGCCGGAGCTGTTGGCCATAAGCGTAACGATTCATTTAGAATCATGCGTATGTAGGATAGCTCTCGTACCTGAGTATAGGATGGAACCGCATCGACCAATACGCGGTCGACTTCTTCATATGCTTTTCGCAGCTTATCTGGATTTTTCAGCAAATAATATAGGGCAAAGGATAATAATCCACTTGTGGTCTCGTGCCCTGCAATGAGAAACGTAATAATTTGAAACCGAATATTTTCATCATCCAGGCGTTCACCTGTCTCAGGATCTCGACCATTCAACATGTGAGCAAGCAGGTCATTTCCACTTGCCTGTCCCTGTGCTTTGCGCTCTGCAATAATTTTGTCCACTAGCGTATACATGGCTTGTATATCATGTTGAAATTGACGCTTTGTTACGACCATCAACTTCTGTTGGATATTAAGACGCTGTAGTTGGCCCATTGCTTCATCCAATGCGCGAGTCATGCTCGTAATAAACGGATGTGACTGTTCCCGATAAAAGCTATTGAAGCGATAGTCAAACCCACACAACCCGATCGTATCCAGTGTAAGCCGCGTCATATCTTCAGCAACATCTACACTCTCATCGGGATTGAGCCGCAGCCATTTTTGAATCAATTGTACAGCAATGTCCAACATCATCTCGTGATAACCGCGCATCGCCATTTGACTAAAGCTTGGTAGCAAAATGTTATGTGCTATTTGCCAATTCGGTTCTGTCGTCGCACTTGTAAACAAACCATCTCCTGTAAATGCTCTTACTTTTTGCAGCGGAGCCCACACTCTTTTATCAAATCGTGTCTCATCACAAGCATCCTCAACCAACTCGTGACCAGTTATGTATAATTCTTTTCTTCCCCCTGGTAATTCCAAGCGGAATATAGGGCCTAATTCCTCAGCCAGTCGCATTAATGACTGTACGGGTGCTTCCAGATCCAATTGTGGCAGGTTGCCTAATGGCCCAAACGATTTCGGTTGTGGAATGTGCTGTTCCATTCTTTACTCAAATCCCCCTGTTCATCTGTTTCGTTTCTAGTCAGTCAAGTTTCGTTGTAAGTATTGTTACTATTTGAGAACAGGGCTTAATCTATCCACGTAGAAGTTACATTGTGTCAATTTGTATTCTTATTACTATACAAAAAAACGAAGCTTGGACTTGGATGCGTAGATCCCGTCTCGAGCTTCGTTTTTTGTTTGGTTATGAAAAATTCATTTTTAGAAGATAGTAAATGAATGATAATCCCTAGTTAAAATCTAAGAAGTTGACCTACAAATGACAGTAAAACTTCTGACATGATACGAATTGTCACATAAGCGCCGACAATAATAAGTAAAATACTATACATCAAGTCAATTCGCTCACGACCGGGCACATGGTAACTTAGGAATACAAGCAAAGGTGCTACAAAAATTGCCCCTGTAAAAGCGATTAAGAGAGGAAGCATAGACATCCCAATGCTTAAAAGTGACATCAATATTGCAATAATAAGTAACCCCACAAACGGCAGCAGTATCGTACCAAAGCGCGCAATAACCGCTGTATAACTCACTTGATAACGATTCAGCACAATAACACCATACGTAATCGTTCCAATCAAAAGCAAAAATACGATATAACCAAGAAACGGCTTCACTACCGTTTTAAAAAACGGCACATCACCAAACATACCGATGCTCGACTGGAGTTGAATATACATAATTAACGGAATAAGTAAAGCATAGATGCCCATCGTAATAAGCGCTTGAATAAGATGGGATTGGGATATCGCTTGCAATCGCTGATAAGGCGAACGAATGTTATCCATAACGTAACTAGCATACATTTTTGAGGATTCGCTAGCCTTCTGCATACGCTCTTTCGTCAATATAGAATGAGAGGTTGGTTCCGCCCCCTGGTTTAATTGCCCTTCACCATAAGGAACTTGCTGAGATGACGATAATGGTTGAGACGAACGTGCTTCCCCTTCTATCTTTTCTGGCAATTTGGCACCGCAATGGATGCAGAACACGCCTTCGTCTGTCGTATGTTGACAATTCGAACAAGTAACACTCATTGATCTTTCCCCTTTCATATCTCTATTTGTACAGGCTATATCAGGATGTACTAAATTAAATCACAAACGTATTTTTAACACGTTTTGATTTCAAGAAGTAAGGAATGAAAATGGCACAATAAAAACCGCTTCGAATCGTGTCTTTCCAGATCTCCAAATCTCCTGTAGCATCTATAAGAGCAATTATCGCGATCGGCTCTAATAAATCAACTGCAAAAATTGCAATAAAAATAGCAATCATCAATTTAGGGAAAATTTTCTTTTTGCGATACATACAAATTAACGCCCAAATTAATACTACGAGCATAATAATACTGACTCCGGTCCCAAACCAGATGAACCACATATATTCAGGAAATGCCAACTTAATATATTCGAATTGTTCTTGCATCGTATCTGTCATTAATGCCAGCAATCCAATCGGGATAAGCACTAGATTGAGATAAATGATAATTTGAACAACAACGAGCCAGCCACCTAGACCTTGTATCTTATACTCAAATTTCTTTAAGCCTTCAATCTTTTTCTCTATCGTCTCTGTTTCCATTCGTTCACCCTTGTATCCTATTTTTAGAAGAGTCTACGTTACTACTCATTTTATATTTTTATATGTAATCCCCCTGACATAGCCTTTTTCATTATTACAAAAAAGACACTATTTGTATAGCATTCCATATTATCATCATTGACAAGACAGCCTTTAAATAATGTTTATTTGATCATTTAATCATACAATAAGTGCAATTATTTCATTTTTGCGACGAAATTTATTTTATACCTTTAACCATTTCTAGATTAAGCACAGCTTTTACCTTTATGTTTCACCTTACTCCACATTGGTCCGATAAATAACCAAATAAAGATAAGTCCAACATTGTTAATTATCCAATACGTAAACCAAAAGGTTTGTCTAGATCGTTACAACTAGCAGCAAATATTTTACGGCAGCAGGCAGCTCATTGTTGACCACTTGCATAATTCATCTGAACATACGCTGCAAGCAGCTCCTTTACCGGAATATTCTATTTTGATCCCCGTCAAATCGCTGTTTCAGAAATCTCTACTTGATGTAACCTACTGAAATTCACTATTTCACCTCTACCGATACTCTCTCATCGGCTTATTCCAAGCTACTGCTGCAAGACTCACCACCAGCGTCGCAATCGCACTCGCCGTAAGCGCTGTCACTGGCCCGTAACGATCGGATATCGCCGAACAAATCGCGATCCCTACTGGCGGTGTAACACCAATAATCGAGCCAAGAATTCCAAATACACGCCCCTGAACAGCTGTATCGATCTCAACCCGAAGCATTATATTAATGATGAGCGTACTGAAGGCAAACAAACAACCGATGATTAATATCAAAGGCAGAGCGGCCACCGCAGAACTAACTTGCGCAATCAAATAGAAGATCGGACCCATCCCAACTGCTCCAGCTATAACCCAGTATCCTCTTCGACCAAGACGTTCACTAAAAGACATTATTCCTATCGAACCTATTAAATAGCCCAAAGGTATAGATGCTTCAATAAGTCCAAATACAAATCCATCTGCATGCCATACCTGCACAGCCATAACTTGAATAATCATAAACGATGACATGAAGCTGCAGGACAATACAGGCATTAAGATAAGACCTGCTTTGGCATATGGATTATGCCATATTACCTTGAATCCTTCACGGAAATCTTCAATAAAGCTGGATTTTCGCCCTTCACTGCGCTCCCTTTTACGAGGAAACTGACCTGCTGCCAATAAGCATAAGGTAGATATGAGAAATGCCCCCGCATCAATCAATATCGCGACAACGCCGCCAAACAACGCAACCGCCATTCCACCAAAAGCAAAGCCCGATACACGAATGATGTTATCCGCGATATTAATGATTCCTATCGCCTGCGGGATCTGTTCTTTGCCAACGATATCCGCAAGTGAGGAATGAAACGCTGGTCCATGAAATACACCAGCAAATGCTACTAAAGTAGTTAATATTACAAGTACATAGAACGGTACGACAGGCTGTGTCATCACATAAGCAATTCCTACAACAAGTACGAATCGACAGATGTTCGAGAACATCATTAATCCCCTGCGATCAATCCGATCCGCAAATGTCCCGGCGAAGGAACCAAATAATACGCCTACGATTAAGTGAGAAATAACAATGATAGACATCTGCTTTGCACTGCCTGTCGTCTGCAGCACCCATAAGTTTAATGCAATATTATGAAACATGTTTCCAAACAAGGAAACCGCATAACTAGCAAACAAACCAAGAAACGTACGATTGCGCCATAACGAGGTGTTCGCCTGCTGTATCCCTGCTTCTTCTCTTGCTAATTCCATCATCAAGTCTCCCCTACACACTGCTTAAACGTTTAAGTTAAGAAATAAAAAACAGATTTTACTCTGCTTTTATGTCCATCCTCATTTCACTTTTATATATTTATCTGTGGGAAGCTCCGCGTCCTGCTTAAGCAGCTGCATCATCAGCTCAAAGCTAACTTGTGACTTGCTGGCTGCCGCAGACACATACTTGGCTCGTGCAGGAACAACCTCTGGACAACCCGATGTGCAAATAATCGTCAACTGAGACGGGTCAACATATTTACCAGCGAGCATCCCTACAAATTCGTTGAAAATAATGCCTTTGCTCCCGGTAGGCTGCTTATGAATAAATTCAGCCATTCCCCCCTCATCTTCCATCAGATGTATTCGATCTTCAGCCACACCAATCAAGTCTTTAATTGCTCGTACATAAGGCTCATTGTAATAAGATTCTATGATATAGTAGCAATCATGGTCAGCATTCCATGATTGTGCGCTTTCTAGCACGCCTTTCACATCATGGATAACTTTATAAAACAAAGTATCCTCTACCAGGCTATCAATGACAATCAAAGGCACCCCCGCGGGAAAGTGATGCGAAATCGAATAAAAATGTTCGTCTTTTACATCAAACAAAAACACGCCATCCAGTTTGCGCTCCGCAATAATGCCTACTTTCGGTTGCTCTGCATCTATACTAGATAGCACGACGTGATAACCTCGCTCGGTTAGCAGCTGCTCCAATCGATTCACCATATCGGCGTAACGCAGCTGTCTCCACCACGGTTCATCCGCAGCGCGATTAATCAAAATTCCAATTAGACCCGTCTTGCGCTTAACAAGGGATCGCGCGGCGAGATTAGGTACATAGTTCAAGCGCTCCGCTGCTGCCAGTACCCGACAACGTGTTTCATCCGTAATCGTCTGCTTCGGGACATTGTTCAATATGTAGCTTACGGTTGCTGTAGACACATTTGCTTCCTTCGCGATATCTTTAATCGTCACTTTTTTCAAGCAATCACCTACTCATCTCCTAGTTCACTTATCCCAGCCTGCATTTCTATTCTTCTCAATAACTTAAACGTTTAAGTTATTGTACCATTACCCAGCTTGTATTGGCTACCACAATAAAGCACTACCACCGAAACACATGCATTATAGATACATGTTTTCCTAGTCCTCGCAAACTTTCTCACGCATGTTATTTTCATATCACATGTCCCATAAATAAATAAGTCAGCCCTCTTTGAATGAGGGCCCGCTCATTGCCATTTACTTCGTATCCCTCGATATACAGTCTTTCCTTTCGCCAACACCGTTCTAGCTGAATTCGGTTCACAGATCAGATTCCCTGTAACAACTACAACGAGCACGACAATTGCTGTCATAGCGGCATAACTGAACCACTCCCATAACGAGCCTACGTTCATGGTAAACAGATACGAACACAACAGAGCAACTCCTACCCCAAACCCTAAATTCCGGAGACTTCGAATAAGTCCAGACGCAGGGGATTGCCCTAAAATCGTTCTAGTCGTATACCAAATAAGCTCTGGCGTTCGATAAAGATGAGCACACAGCATCCCTAGTAAAACCCCTGCCGCACCGATCCATTGTACAAACAGTATTGAAGCTGCTGCGCTGATCGCGGCCTCAATAATAGAAGGTATTCTCGTTTCTCGAAAGTGACCTGCGGCTTGAACAATCATGTGATGCGGCGTACGGAGATTGCTTACGACCCCAACAGCTATGAACAAAATGGCAAGGTCTGAGCGAATATAATCTGCATCCCGAATACCAGAGGTATACACTTGAATAAAAGGAATTAGGAGCAGCGCGGTACATGTATACGCCCAAGTAAGCACAACACCGAACACATACTCAAAACTTTTGAAACTGTGCCTCAATACGGTAACCTCTCCCTTAGCCAACAATTGCCCAAAGGACGCCATTAAACCAGAAGTGAAAGAGGAAACAAGCATGTTCACAGCGACAAACACCATACTGTATACCGAATAAACACTTACTTCTTGCAGATTACAAAATACAGTAATGATGATAGGTGGTAGTCCAAATACAACTAAGCCATTAAGCTGGTGAATGAATACATCCTTACGCTGCTTTAACGAATCCATATCAGGTGCTGCCCGATAATTGATCTTCTTATACTTTCGAGTGATGTACCATTTTATAAATACTGCCCTTATTGCAAAAATAAACGTCGCAGCAGCCTGCATCGCGAGCGCATCAAAGCCAAGCGTAATTAGCAATATACATACGGCTGCATTGATCACAACTCCAGCCGACTGAATGAGTGAAATGATATAGCTTTTTTGGTCAGCGATTAGAAGCACACGATATTTGCCTATTAAATAATATTCTGTCAGTCCACCACCCGTCATAATTAACACCATCGCTCCAGCCGTAAAAACAGGAACTTGAGCGTAGACGAGAAATGGATAGACCAGCACTGCCGCTACAGCGAACATAACAAATAACTTGCCCGTTCTGTTATAAAGCACTCGTGCCGCTGATAAAATTGTACTTACGTGATTCGTGTCGTTATTCGCTAGCGGGCGATATAAAGCCGCAATACACGCAGCTCCTAGCCCAGCTTCCACGATAGATAAATATCGCATTACCTGCGTAATAGAAGCAATCATTCCATTCATAGATGAGCCATAGGCTTCAATGATAAAGCGCGGCAATACAATGCCGACAAGCGCCGTAATGAATTGCAAAGCTAGACTCGCCAAAAGATTGTACAGCGCAAGCTTGCTTCTCATATATGCCCGCTCCCTCGTACAGTCGACACAGCACTATCGCTGCTGTTGATGATGATACCATCCTTCACCTCCGTGCTTTCCTGTTCTGTGTAGTACAAATTCATAACCAGCAGCACGAGATAGAAGTAGGTTGTATACATAGCTAGCGAATGCAAAGACAGCAAAAAGATCATCGTGGAGAGGATAGGTAGCAAAGCGAGAAAGCTAAGCTTGGATCGTGTATTTGCTGAACCTGATAATATACATAAATCTCTTCTGTTAGATTTCACCCGCTGTACGTAAGCCAATAGCATTACAAAAGCGACAAAAAAAACTGTTCCTACCAATCCCCATGCAACGAGTGACTCTAAATACGTATTATGCGGACCCATTTGCTGACCATGTACAGCAATTCGACTCTGCGGCAAATAGCCAATAATCCCTCTCCCAACTAACAACTCCCACCATGATGAATCTCTGAACACCATCCAATACTGCTCAGCAAGATAAGAACGGGAGCCTGTCATGGTATCCAGGCTGCTTCCAATGGACATCCGCTTCATAATCGATTGAACTAACTGAATAACCGGGATCGCAAATGCCGCTCCTACTATCGCAACCGCTCCGATAATCTTCGAACGCATCCTTCTACTATTCCGATCTGAAGTCATTGCCATATAGCCAAGCAACAGAAGCACCATAAGTCCCATGGTAAGAAAATAAGTCCGAGATAATGTTGTTAATCCCAGCAGGAGCAATCCAAGAGAGCTATAGATTAGTAGTATATTAGGTTGTCGTGCTTGCTTGTACACATGCAATAGGAAAAAAGCAGCCATTAATACCATCATGCCAAAACCGTTCGGGTCCCCACCTACACCCTCGAATCTCCGAAAAGGTGCGCTAGTCGACGCACTGATTATGTTCATTACCAACCCACAACCACTTGAGACGAAAATGCCGCAAGTAAACATGTAGACAGCTCGCTTGAAATTGGGTTTGAAGTTCATATCGATGATAAGCAAGCTAGCATACAGCATCAGTGCAATCCATCTTACAGTCGGATTTATCCATTCCGATAAATAAGTGAACACATGCAGCAATTCCAGCAGGATAATCCCTAATACACCCAGCAATCCGACTACGTGCAGCTTCATGCTGCTCATTCTTGAAGCAACATGTTTTACAAGAGCAGCTAAAAACAGCATCGTTGCGAAAGAGGAATCTGCCTGTTCCGTTACAAACAAGCTGAGTGAGGGTAGCAAAAATACGAGTAAATAGAAATTAAAATCAGCGGAGGATATCGCAATGTAAATGCCCATGCACACCATGGTAGCAAGAAGCAGCGATGTTTGTTGAGTACCTGCGTAAAGCATGAGCATGATCGACATGCTAGGATAGAACCAGCCTACTCGAGGAAATCGACTTGCATATGACAACATCTTGCGATTGCTTAATTCTGTTCCTTTCAGCTCATGACTGCTATTTACAAAACGTTGCGACACGGCACATCTTCCCTTCTATCACGAGCGCATTGCACCAATCCACGCTTACTTTCCTTATACGTTATATAGTTGTAACAGTCTGTTAAGACTGCTGTCCACATCATACCCCCGCTCAGCCAGCTTAACTCCTGCCTCCTGTTGATTACCTTGTCCCCGCTCGATACAACTTAGCAATTCGTGTGCCCAAGCCTGCGCTCCCGCGGACAATTCCATAAACGTAACCGTTTCTGCACCTACATCGGATTCACGTGTTACTCCTGTAGATACAAGGCATGGGATCGCCGCGGCTTGCGCCTCTAAGAGTGTGACAGGCAAGCCTTCAAAGTGTGATGGCAGCAAATAGAGATCAAATAAATTCATCAATGCAGGAATATCCTCACGTGAGCCAATCAACATAGCATGCTTCTCAAGCCCTTTCTTACGAATGGTTTCCTCCAGCTCAGATCGTAGTGGTCCATCCCCAACGAATACAAATCGAAACGGTATACCTGCATGATGGCTCTTCAATTCCTCCGCGATTTCCAGCATAAAATGATGATTCTTCACTGGCGACAATCTGCCTACATGACCAATGACAAGACAATCGCTTGAAATATTCAACTCTTGCCTCAGTTGCTCCCGCTCCCACGGAGAACGATTCGTATACTCCTCGGGACGGATCGCATTTAACAGGATGGAAAAGGAACGGTCTCCATACATAAATGCTCCTGCATCTTGTCCGCAGGCAATCAACTCAGTCGCTTGCCCAATCGACAACGTCTTTAGCAACGGCAATATGGCCTTCTGCCAGCGCTGTTCAACATTACTCGTATGAATATGACAGATGCGCGTATCGATTCCCGCCATCCGAGCAGCTAATAAGGCAAACCCACCTTTGTAGCCATTATGAACATGAATGGCATGGTAAGGCCCCTGCGTTTGGATCAGTTTCTTGAGCGCGCGCATGTAACGAAAGATGCCCTGCTTCTTCATATATTCAAAATAAAAAACATGCCCACCCATAGACACAATCTCATCATGCAAATGACCGCGATTGAACGATGCAAAGTCAAACTGAATTCGTTCTTTATCAAGTGCACGGTACAAATTCATCACCATAGATGTAATGCCACCAAATCCGGTTGACGGAATAATATGCAGAATACGCTTCAACTCTTTGCTCATCCTTCGTACATCCTTCCGCTTTCATTTATCGCAAAGCTACCGCCTGAGAGCCCATACGCGCGTTGAATACGGTCAGCCGCATGCTCTAGCATAAATCCTCTTCTGAAAAAGGCTGCTCGTATCTCATCAGAACTTGGGCGCATGGTATTGGCTTGCTTAAATATAGCCTGCATCCAAAAAGGCATCGGCTCATTCAAGTCTACAAATCTCACCGTACCAAGTCCCATATCCACTTCAACTGGCAGAGCAGATGATAGCACACAAGCGGTACCTGCCGCCTGCGCCTCTATGGCCGCTCCTCCTAATCCCTCGTAAAGAGATGGCATAATAAATACATCAAGCATGCGAACGAGCCGCGGAACGTCATCCCTAACACCAAGAAAATGTACGTAAGCAGCAAGCCCAGCTTCAATAACTTGTCGCTCAATCTCTAATCTTTGTCCCCCGCTTCCAATGAGAACAAGCCTTGCATCAATACCAGTTCTGCGTAAATTCCCTAGCAATCGAACTAAAAACGTTTGATTTTTCACGGTTCGAAAGCTTCCAACATGCCCCAGCAAAATGCCGCAAGGTGGAATGCCTGCCTGCTGCCTTAGAATGAGCGGATTCAGTTGGTTGACTTGTTCATACGCGGACAAGTCTATAGCATCGGGCACAAGCTCTACTTTCCCTTGCTTCATGGCATGTTCGCCAAACAGATACTTACCTGCCGCCTGACTAATCGCAAGCAAACGTGTTGCACAAGATGCGATAAGCAGCTTACCAAGCAACAGGCCAACACGTTTATGGGGCGATGCTGACTGTGATGTGCCAGTCGTTCGCGCATGACATACTCGATGGGGAATGCCAGCCATGCGAGCAGCCAGCGCCACTAAGCCTTCATGATGTGCCGTATGAGCATGCACCGCTTGAAAAGGTCCCTTTGTTTTCATTACCTGATACATATCCTGCATATGGCCGATTAAGCTCTCTCTCGGGTGGCGAACAATAAACCTCCTCCCCCCCAACTTAGCGATCTCATCATCAAAATAATGCTTCCCACCCTCTAAACTAAGGAAGTCGAATTGAATATGACTGCGGTCCATATAGCGATACAAATCCATAATGCGGGATTCAGCACCGCCTTTGTCCATTCTTGCAAATACATGCAGAACGCGATAAGGAGCATGAGCCATTCATTAAACCTCCCTTTCCAATTAGCGATTGAAATAGGCTCGATACCATGCAGCAGCCGCATCAAATCCCCGATGGAAATTCCACTCCGCCGTATAGTTCAATAACGAACGGGCTTTGGAAATATCCGCAAGACTATGCTTAATATCACCTTGCCTATCAGGCCCATAATTCGGTGAATACGGGATAGATAACTGTTCGCACATCATACGAAGCATATCAGCTATCGTGAACGATTCAGCGCATGCAATGTTGAAAACCTCGCCATTTGCCTCGTCACCAGCTGCACAAGCTTTCAGATTCGCCTCTATTACGTTATCAATATAAGTAAAATCCCTTGTTTGTTTTCCATCTCCATTTATCGTAGGCTGCTGACCATCCAATAAGAGCTTTGCAAACAACGGAATAACTGCCGCATAGGCGGAGTATGGATCTTGTCTTCTACCAAATACGTTAAAGTATCGCAGCCCGACACAAGGCAATTGATACAATCTTGCATACAAAGAGCCATAATATTCATTCACTGCCTTCGTTATCGCATAAGGAGACAATAGCTGCCCTTCTTGACCTTCCACTTTAGGCAGCTGTTCTGCATCCCCATACACCGATGAAGAAGAAGCATAGACTACCTTCTTCACCGTACCTGATAAGCGTGCTGCCTCGAACACATGAAGTGTTCCAACAATATTATTTTCGTCATAAAGGACAGGCTCTCTAATAGAACGTGGTACAGAACCAAGCGCTGCCTGATGAAGAACATAATCAATCTGAGTACAAGCTTGACGACATGCAGCAGCATCACGGATATCGCCTTCTATAAATGTAAAGTTGGGATCGTTCAAGAAGCATTCCACATGCTCCTTTTTTCCTGTTGAAAAATTATCAAGTCCCCTCACTTTCATTCCCTTCTGGAGAAGAGCCTCCACCAGGTTGGAGCCAATAAAACCAGCTGCTCCCGTTACAAGGAACTGCGTACCCGCTTGAAATGTAACATCACGATATCCCATTCGATTACAGCCTCCAATAGGTAAAGCCTTTGGACTCTGCCTCACGTCGATTATAGATTCCTTTTACATCGATAAGCACCGAACGATGAGGCTCATACAACGCACGAAGCTCATCTAAAGCAAGGTTCACATACTCCTTATGATTTACCGCAACAATGACAGCATCAACTAACGGGATTTCATGAGCTAATTCAATCCCATATTCGTTGTACAGCACTTCACGATCTGCATATGGGTCCATAACTACGACATCGATATGATACTGCTCCAGTTCGCGAATCATCGCAACGACCTTGGAATTGCGAACATCGGGAACATTTTCTTTGAAAGTCACGCCCATAACGAGCACTTTAGCACCTTTAATCGAACAATTATCGTAGATGAGCTGCTTAACTAGACTATCCGCTACGTATTTGCTCATATTGTCATTGATTCGTCTGCCAGCCGTAATGACCTCAGGATGATAGCCTATTTCCTCTGCCTTATATGTTAAATAGTAAGGATCAACACCGATGCAATGCCCGCCGACTAAACCCGGCTGAAAGTTCACAAAGTTCCACTTCGTCCCCGCTGCCTTCAATACTTCTAATGTATCAATGCCAAGCCGATTAAAAATAATCGAGAGTTCATTCATAAACGCAATATTAATATCACGCTGCGCATTCTCAATCACTTTAGCTGCCTCTGCTACTTGAATAGAAGGAGCCCTGTAGACTTCAGCTTTGACGATCAACTCATACACGCTAGCTATCGTCTCTAACGATGCTTCGTTCAGCCCAGCAACAATTTTGACAACTGTTTCAAGTCGGTGAACGTTATCACCAGGGTTAATACGTTCAGGCGAGTAACCAACTTGAAAATCTAGGCCAGCCTTTAATCCAGAACCCTGCTCCAAAATAGGGATACATATGTCCTCTGTTACCCCTGGATAAACCGTAGATTCGTATACGACAATCGTTCCTGCTTGCAAATGGCGGCCTACAGTAGAACTAGCACTTATTAAGGCGCTTAAATCAGGCTTATTGTGCTTATCAACAGGTGTCGGCACCGCTATAATAATAAAAGAAGCCTCATTCAAATGAACCGGGTTGCTTGTAAACCTAACCTTGGTCACGCGAAGGTTGACGTCTCCTACCTCATTCGTCGGGTCTATTCCCTGCTGATAAAGACTAATCTTAGTCTCGCTGCTATCATAACCAATCACATTCGCATGTTGAGAAAAGGCCACCGCTAACGGCAAGCCCACATACCCAAGTCCGACAACTGCTATTGATCGTTTATAATCTTTGATCGCCTCCAACATATTTGACAGCCTCCATCGGTTGGATTTGCATCGTATCCATAATGACTTGATTCACTTTGTCGACATCGTATTTATCACGAACCATTCGTAAACTCTGCTGCGACATCCACCTTAACTGCTCCCTATTCTCAATCATCCAGATCATTTTCTCAGCAATTGCCGTCGTGTCTTTAGGAGGAACGAGAAAACCGTTCATTTGATCGACTACCGTTTCACGGCATCCCGGGGCATCTGTCGTAATAATGGGGCGACCTGTCGCCATCGCTTCCAGCACACATCGAGGTGTTCCTTCGTGATAGGACGGCAAGACGAGCACCGAACATTGCTGCAAGTAAGGACGAACATCTTCGGTTGCACCCATATATTCAATAGCACCTTCTTCTACGAAGCGCTGCAGTTCATGCTGCGAAATTGCAGTTGGATTCGTATCAAACGGACCGAGTACAAGACAACGAGCGTGCGGATACTGTTGTCTTACAAGCTTAGCTGCATCCATGTACTCTCGAATTCCTTTATCTCTAAGCAGCCTACCAACGAACAAAAATACATCCTGCTCAGGTAAAGGCTGTTCGGTAAAAACAGTCAAATTAACGCCAGAGCCATTAATAAGTGAAGGCTGCTCCGCACGAATCAGTCTCATCGTGCTCATTGCTTGCCTATCATCTGGGTTTTGAAAAAACACTCGTTTGCAGCAAGCTAGTGCCAGTTTGTATTGTGTCTTTAAAATAAGTTTAACGATCATCGTCTTTATCGAGGATTTACGATGGCTATGTAGGATAGATCCAAGACCAGCAACTAATGCATATATGCGATTGACTCCCGTTAATTTTGCCGCCGTACATCCGTACACGATTGATTTCGCTTGATAGGCAAACACAATATCAGGCTTAATTTTATTTATAATCCGAATCATGCGGATAAAGGTTCTCAGATCCTCCAGTGGGTTCATGCCCGTACGAGCAATAGGTATAGCATAATAAGCAATTCCCAGCGCTTTGAACTTTGCCTCCCACTGCTGTCCATGCTCAGGGGCTATTGCGATAACTTCATGACCATTTCTCTGAAACGCCTTGATCATGTCCAGTCGAAAGATCAAAAGAGAGGATGCTAGACTGGATATCAATAACACTTTCATCGCTTCCACCTCGCACGATTCACAGTGTGCTTATTTATGAGTCCCTATAGTAGTGATACCGGCTGCTCACCTTCGATTTGTACTGGTTAAGTACCGTTCCTAGTAAGTTCGCATTGACCAATTCAAGATTCGATTTTGCTTTTCTTATCTCCTCACGCTTAATTCTGCCGTACTGGACAACAAGCAGCACTCCATCGCATTTGGCGGCCATAATTTGAGCGTCTGCTACAAGCAGCACTGGCGGAGTATCAACAAATACAAGGTCGTACTGCTCACTGAGTTCTGTCACAAGAGTCGTCATGCTTGGTGAGGACAGCAGCTCTGATGGATTTGGCGGAATTGTCCCTGCGGGTATAACTTTCAAATTTGGAATGCCACTCTCCAAAATGACGTCTTCCAAACGAGCTTGCTGAGCTAATACATTCGTCACACCGACTCGATTGGATAACTGGAAAAATTCATGTATCGTCGGCTTTCTCAAATCCGCATCAACAATAACGACTTTCATATTGGACTGTGCGTAGGCGACTGCTGCATTAACAAGTGTTGTAGATTTCCCTTCCCCTTCTCGGGCGGAAGTAATCATAATGGACTTCATCGGACAATCGATCGAGGAGAATTGAATATTCGTTCGCAGTGTCCGATATATTTCTGAAATCGGAGACAGCGGGTTATATGCCGTTATCAGTTTAGACTTTCGCGTCAATCGTGACATCGCTCCCCGCTCCTTCCCCATGAATAGTTGCAATGTTTGATTTGATAAGTTTCGTTTCTCGAATGATGTGTACCGTTGCTAGTACAGGCAAGTTAAGCAGCCGTGCCAACTCCTCCTCACTTTTAACGGTGTCATCCAATACCTCAAGTAATACAAATAGAGCAACGCCACCTATCAGCGCAATCATAAAGGTAACTGCTGCATTAAATACCATATTGGGACTAACCGGGACAGGAACCGCTTCTTCATTAGCAAGTCCTAGTATGGATACATTATCGATATTCATCAGAGAAGGTATCTCACGTTGAAATGCGAGTACAATAGCGTTCACCGTCTTCGCTGCTTGGCTGTAATTTTCATGCTGGTAAGAGATTGTTATTACTTGTGTTGAACTTGCGGAGTTCACTTCCACATGACGAGATAATTGTTCAGGAGTTTGTTCGATATCAGGATAAGTCGCCGTCACCTTTTTCATCATCGCAACCGTCTTTAATATCTCTTTATAGGTGTCAATGAGCCTTAAATCCATATTCACTTCATTGATACTTATCGAGGATTGCCCTGTCGCATCGGTTGAACTGATAATGATTTGGCTGCTGGCTTCATACTTAGGCTGCAATAGATAGAAACTGATCAGCCCTGCACCTACAGAGGCAAGTAGAACAATACTACCTAACCACCAGCTTCGCTTACGAATAACTTGTAATATCTCTTTAATACCTAACTCCATACTCTTCCTCCTATCACGTCAATTGAGCCCTCCAAAATGACGATATCCCGTGAGTTGTCAAATCATTTAGGGTTTACAGTCTCACTACCGAGACATGCGCCATATTGAACTAGATAGCACAGGCTCCTGAACCGCGATGTCTTTGTTTTGCAAGACGTTACTCGCGTTCAGCCTATAATTTTGAACGTAATACTCGCCTAGCACTTCCTCTATTTGCTGATAAGATGTTGCAAGATCAGGCGGCCTTGAACGACAATTGTGGCAATCAGACGCGATAAGCTGAATAAAGTTTTGTTTGCACAATTTCCATGCCAATTTCCTAACTTTCGAACCAAATCTGCCTGTTAATGAACCGGCTGTTACTTGACAGAGTGCACCCTCACGAACAAGCTCGCCTAATTGAGCTAAATCCTGCATAACCCCAGCGTTACGCTCTGGATGAGCAATAATTGGAACATGTCCAAGCAACCTCAACTCATAGAACAAATCCCGACAGGAGGAAGGAATATGGGTAGCTGGGAGCTCGATTAATATGTATTTGGAGTCACACAAAGAGAGCAATGTTTGGCCTTCCATCCAATCCAACAACAGACGATCATACAGTTGAATTTCTTGCCCTGCATACACCTTTACATCGACACCTTGCTGCTGAAGCTCTTCATTCAAACGTGCAGTGGCCATATGGATGATATCGGCTTCGTTACGGTATCTCCCGTTCCGATGATGAGGAGTTGCAATCATAGCCCGTATACCTTGTGCATATGCAATTCGTGCCATTAATACAGCGACTTCAAGTGAAGGGGCTCCATCATCAAGGCACGGAACAATATGTGTATGTATATCAATCATTGCATTCCTGACTCTCCTCATCGACGAATCTACTGTTTAGTTATGTATATAGACAAGGCATCTTCTTTATGAGCTCCGAATACATTCCGCACCAATAAAAATATTCACGTTATCGTTACGGTCTATCATGAATTGGTCCAGCTATGTTGTCACGACTCCATGTTTACTTTATAATTGTTAGTACATTACTGGTATTAAGCTAAAATGTGAGTAGATAGCCATTCATTGCTTACATTTTTGATTTCATTATTAACATGCCATAAAGCGATTACCTAGAGAGCAGGTGACCTATAAAATATGGAACAACCATCACAACCCACTAACAAATCTCTATCACATATTCCGTTGTCCGTATTGGATCTATCTCCTATCGTGGAAGGCAGTACGGCTGCCGAATCTTTTCGGCGAACTGCAGACTTAGCACGACACGCAGAAGCATGGGGCTACCAAAGGTATTGGTTGGCGGAACATCATAATATGCCTGGCATAGCAAGTTCAGCCACTTCCGTACTTATCGGGCATGTAGCCGCAAATACAACGACCATCCGAGTAGGATCAGGCGGTATTATGCTGCCCAATCATGCTCCACTCGTTATTGCAGAACAGTTCGGTACGTTAGAATCCCTCTACCCGAACCGCATTGATCTAGGCTTAGGCCGAGCACCGGGTAGCGACCAACTTACAGCACAAGCACTTCGTCGCGATACAGGCCGCAATGGGCAAGAATTCCCTGAGCTGCTGGATGAGCTGCGCAATTATTTGCGGCCTGCCTCACCACTTGAGAATCGAGTTCGCGCCGTGCCTGGCGAAGGCCTCCACATACCGATTTGGCTGCTTGGTTCAAGCGGTTTCAGCGCAAGACTAGCTGGAGATCTGGGACTTCCCTTTGCCTTTGCCAGCCATTTTTCGCCTGAAAATACACGTCCTGCCCTAGAAGTGTATCGGAACCACTTCCAACCATCAGAAGTGTTGGATGCACCGTATGTTATCGTAACGGTCAATGCTATAGCAGCGGATACCGATGCAGAAGCAGAACGATTGGCGACCTCAGCGCAGCAGCAATTTTTGAGCCTCATTCGCAATAGGCCTCAGAAGTTACAGCCTCCTGTGGACAGTATGGATGAGCATTGGAGCGAGTACGAAAAAATGCTCGTGCAGCGCACGCTCTCCACATCGATTATCGGCAGCCCAGCTACCGTCAAGCGCAAACTGAGCGAGCTGTTAGAGGCAACAAATGCTAATGAAATTATGATCAACAGTCAAATTTATGATCATGACGCAAGGCTTCGTTCATTTGAGTTACTGTCTAACGTCCGCACAGAATAGATTTGGATATGAAGTATATTTGTCTTTCCCATACGGGGAATCCAGTGAAGTGAAGGTTATTACTTCTATGGCGCAAGACGCAAAAAAGAGGGTGCAGAAATTAGCTTCTGTTCCCTCTTTTCCATATGCCGCTGCAAAAATAAAAAACTGCCCATTCGAATGAAACGGGCAAGTCTACGAATCTATTCATTAACATGTATTATAAAATAGGCTTGGTCTTATATAGAATCAAGATATTTTTCTGCATCTTCATAGCCTTGAACAACGTTGAAAGTACCGCCAATCTCTTTAAGCAGACGAGTCAATTGCAGCTTCGAGAGCACATTACCGACAATCATGGCAGTGCCTTTAATTTTCTTTTCTGCCATATAAGCACGAATGTCAGCAAGTGAATTATTCACCTCTAATTTACCTGGCTGTGCATTCACCATATCAAAGCAGAGCGTGTATCCTTCCTGCATTTGACTTACACACACATAAAGGGCTTTTTCATACTCTCTTGCCTCTTCCATACTCATCATACCTTCTAGCTTTATGTAAAGTCGATTTTTAGACACATCGCAACTTACTTCAAACATATCAGTAATCCCCCCCTAGTGTGAGTTATCTCAATATCCACTATCCATATTTAAAATATTGTTTTCTCTATCTATGTTTTCACATAGGAATAGTCAACCTTCCAACTACTCCAATGGTAAAAATCCAACCTCACGACAGTGCCTCAGCATTGCAGAAATATGTTTATGATTCGGGGCATCCCAACGGAACCCAAGCTGCGCTAATGTTAATACAGTTAACTTCGCAGTCAATTTAAATGTAGTGTTGTTCTGATTCTCGGCCATCCAGCCGTTATGCAGCAATATAGTTTCAATGGCCTCTGAATAAACGCCTAGACAATACCGCTCATAAAGTACATCTAGAAATTCCTCAAATGAAGTTGCAGCTACATCATATCCCTCACAATTGGCTGCCAAATCAGTCATGGCGACCAAGTTCGGATTGAATAGATGGAATGTGCGTTGATAGATCGCCGGCTTATTAAATATAGTAACGAGTGCAAGGCTGACCTGATCAACAAAAGATAAATCTATGTTTGCTTCTGTTTTCGGTACGACACCAAGCTGCATATAAGATTTCAAACTATTATAGAACGCATTGTCTTGTATGTTCTGCTGAAACTTACCGCTTTCAGAATCAAATACAATGTTTCCAATACGATAAATATTCGCAATAAGCCCTTTCTTTCTTGCATCATGCACAACTTTCTCGGCCTCGAACTTCGTCATTACGTAATAATTATCAAACTGTTGACCAACATCAAGATCATTTTCTGTAAATAAGATAGCCTCTGTACCCGGAATCGTCCCCATCCCAACCGACATTGTCGAGATATGATGGAACACCTTCGATTGTACGTCCAAGGCAAATTGGATCAGGTGCTTCGTTGCCGTGACGTTATTACGTTCAAACGCTTCATAAGGTCCATAGTGCTTTACATTCGCAGCCGCATGGACAATACAATCTACATCTGCTGCTAATTGATAATAATTTGCATCATCCATACCAAATTGAGGCATAGACAAGTTGCCATTAATAACATAAATTCGTTCTTTAAAACAGCGAACCCATGCAGAGCCAAAGTAGTAGTTTAACTTTGCATAAAGTCGCTCTCTGGCATGCTCCGTACACTTTCCTCGCACAATTACAGTAACTTGAGCATCTGTTCGCTCGATTATGTCGCGCAATAAGTAACTTCCCAAGTAACCCGTACTGCCTGTCACTAATACATTGCAGTATGTGTTTGACTCATGTAGAGCGACAGCGGACGTTTGCTCATTATAAAGCGCAATACGTTCCATGTATTGATGATTTTGTGATTCCAGCAGCTCGTTCCAATCTGTGCCCCTAGTCCATTCATACTGCGCACGTTCACGAAGCTGCGACAACTTTTCCTTCATATGATTGGGGCGGTACTTTATCTGTTTGGCCAACTGACGAATCGTCGGATACTGAAAAACATCGCTGACTTCCACTTCATAGTCGAGCTTCAATTGAGCAATTAAAGAAATTGCATTTAAAGAATGACCACCCAATTGGAAGAAGTTATCTTCCACACTCACTTCCGTTATACCAAGCAATTCCTGCCATAGCTTAGCAAGTTTATGTTCCTTCTCATTTGCAGGAGCAGCAAAATCATCTAAAAATGAGGGTCCATTTTCCCTAGGTACAGGCAGCTTTGCACGATCAATCTTCCCATTCATCGTCAAAGGCAGCTGCTCGAGAAAAAGGTAATGTGTTGGTATCATATATTCAGGCATGTACGCTGACGCATAGTCATACAAATCTTTACTCGTCACGTCTTGATCAGCCACAATGTAAGCACACAGTGACTTTGAACCTGATTCCTCCTCGATAGTAGTGATCAACACTTCTCTAATTTGCTCATGATTGCGGAAATATTGCTCGATCTCACTTAGCTCTACTCGGTATCCACGAATTTTTACTTGATGGTCTTTCCGACCCAGAAACTCTAGATGTCCATTTGGCAGCCAACGCACCATATCGCCAGTCTTATAGAGCTTCTCATCCGTTCCTATCGTGCTATTAACAAATGAAGCATTCGTGAGATCTTCGCGATTCAAGTATCCTTTAGCTACCCCATCACCACCAACCCACAGCTCCCCATTAACACCTATAGGTTGCAAGGCACCAGCCCTATTCATGACATAAGCAGTCGAGTTGGCAATTGGCTTACCGATAGGGTTTAACCCTTCGCCTTCATGTTGAAGTTGAAGCTTATAACATGTTGAAAAAGTCGTATTTTCGGTCGGTCCGTAAATATTGAACAATGAAATCGGTGCACACTGTTCTGCAACTCGTACAAAATGTTTCCAACTCATCGATTCGCCACCAACAAACAACTGCTTTACCGGTAAAAACACACTTGGATTTCGATCTACAAGCTGATTAAATAACGCTGTAGTCAAAAACATAATCGTAACTTGATGCTGTCTGATGGCCTTGCCTAATTGGTCAACGTCCAAAATAACGGTCTTATCTACGAGCACGAGACGCAATCCATTCAATAATGCTCCCCATATCTCAAATGTTGACGCATCAAACACAAGCGAACCCGTTTGTAATAGGCAATCGTCTGGTTGAAAATGAACATAGTCTGTGTTCTGTACGAGACGAATTACATTGCGATGGGTGATCATAACCCCTTTCGGTTTACCTGTCGATCCAGAAGTATACATCATGTAAATTAAGTGGTTGGGACTTAGCATCTCGCCAACATTCTCTGTTGGATGTTCTTTAAGTTTAGGGTCATTCAATACAATCGTATTTACTGTAGTCGGTAATCGATGAACAAGTTCCCTTGTACACAACGCCAATACGGCTCCGCTGTCTTCGATCATATAATGAATTCGTTCCACAGGATAATCAGGATCAATCGGTACATAGGCAGCACCAGCCTTTAGTATGGCGAGCACACCTACGATCATGTCAGCCGAACGCTCCGCAAATAAGGCTACTGCTTGCTCCACTGCAACGCCATTACTACGCAAGTAATGTGCCACTTGATTCGCTTTCTGGTTCAATTGCACATAGGTAAGCTTGCAATCCTTATACTCTACAGCCACTTTGTTCGGTGTTCTCAGCACTTGCTGCTCAAATAATTCAACAACAGAAGCATCACGCGGATACGTGCTAGCCGTGTCATTAAATTGCTCGATAATCTGCTTACGTTCTAACCCTGTCAATATATTCAATTGACCAATTACCAGTTCAGCATTGGCCGTTACTTCTTGCACCAATTGAACGAAATGACCCGCAAGACGGGCTATTTTCTCATACGAAAACAGTTTTGTATCGTATTCGAACGTAAGTGACACGATTCCGGCTTGCTCTATCGCTTCCAGGGTTAGGTCGAACTTAGACGTACCATTGTGAACAGGTACTTCTGTACATTTCACACCTGGTAACTGAATGTCTATACCGCCCATGTTCTGCATAACAAAAACAGTGTTGAACAGCATATTGCGGCTCATATCAGGTTTAAACTGTATTTTTTCAAATAACTGCTCTATAGGGTAATCCTGATATTCATAGGCATGCAGCAGTGAATCCTTCATCTCTTCTAAGAAATGAGCAAATGATTTGGATGCCTCTGGATAAGATCGAATCGGCAGCGTATTCACGAACATCCCTATCATGTCATTACATTCCGCACGTGTGCGAGATGCTGCTGCACAACCTACAATGACATCTTCTGTATCCGCATATCGTGCCAACAGAACATGATAAACAGACAATAATACCATGTATATCGTACAGTTCCGTTCCTTAGCAAACTGTCGCAATGCAACCGTCTGCTCAACGGATAATTGCGTACGAACAACCTCACCCTCGAACGACTGTATACGTGGCCGATGGAAATCAAGTGGCAAGTTTAACTCGGGCAGTTCTCCATTAAGAACATCTAACCAATACTGTTCTGCCCGCACATCGAAATGAACATTGGCTTGCCACTCGGCATAATCTTTGAATTGCAAGCTAGAGGGAGCTAATACGTTGCCAGCGTACAGTGCGCTCAACTCTTCGGCAAAGATGCGCAGTGAAGTACCATCAAATACAATATGATGAACATCCAGCAAAAAAAGATGCTCTTCTCCTGCAAATGACACCATCGCCGCTTTTATTAATGGTGCTCTCTGAAGTTCAAACCGATGGTTGAACCATAATGCTAACTCAGTAATCGACTGCTCATTCAACTGCTCATTTGTTCGATCCTCGTAATCCATTTCAAATACAACATCTTCTACAGTTGCAATTCGCTGACCAATTTCGCCATTCTCATAATGGAATGATGTACGCAGAGCCTCATGTCTCGCAATAAGCTGCTTCAATGCATGGAACAATCGTATGCGGTCAAGCTCACCTTCAAATTGATACAAAAGTGGAATATGATACGCTGTACCAATGCCATCACGCTGCTGCAAAGCGAACATACGACGCTGAGCTGGGCCAAGTGTATATAGTGGTTTTTCAGCAGCAGCTTGAATCTCAACTCCAGCTTGCTTGCCCTGCTGATCTATTTGTAGTGCCATATCTCGAAGTATAGGCGCTTCAAAGATTTGCTTAAAAGTAAGAGTCAGTCCACAGGCTTTGGCCATTAGCGTCTGTATGCGTGAAACTTGCAGCGAATGACCGCCTAAGTGAAAGAAATGATCCCCTACCCCGATAGAAGTGCAACCTAACACCTCTTCCCAAATACCTATTAACATTTGCTCGGTTACTGTGCGTGGAGCGATATAGTTGTCCAGCTCTCGGCTCTGTTTTTCAGGCTGTGGCAGCCTCTGACGGTCAATTTTACCGTTAATCGTTAGAGGCATTCGCTTTAAGAACATATAGTAACTAGGAAGCATGTAGTCAGGTACATGATGAGCCAAATATGAACGCATCTCAATGGCGGACATCTCATTTTTCGTAACGATGTAAGCGCATAGCGCATTTTGACCTGGCGTTTCTTCAAAATCAACGACAAGTGTTTCCACTACTGACTCATGCTGTTGAATCCACGTTTCAATTTCCCCTAGTTCCATCCGATAGCCACGAATCTTGACCTGATGGTCAGATCTACCTACGAATTCCAAATTCCCACTTGGAAGCCACCTTACTAAATCACCTGTCCTATATAGTCGCTCACCGGATACAAATGGACTAGGTATAAACTTCTCGACCGTCAAATCAGCACGATTAGCATAACCACGGGCAACACCTTCACCTCCGACCCACAGTTCACCAACTGCACCAATTGGCTGAAGTTGACCGTACTTATTTACAACATAAGCAGTTGAGTTCGCAATTGGCTTCCCAATAGGAATCGCCCCCACTGTGCTGCTTTCAAATTCATACCAAGTCGAAAAAGTCGTATTTTCAGTGGGACCATAAATGTTAGCTAACGCAATTGGTGCACTCTCTGAAGCCACCCGCAGCATATGCTTCGGACTCATCAGCTCTCCACCTATAAATAATTGTTTAATAGGTAAAAACAGACTAGGGTTACGATCTGCCAATTGAATAAATAACGCAGTAGTTAAAAACATTGTCGTAACCTGATGTCGCCGAATAGCAGCTTCCAACTGAATCGGATCCAAAATAACCGCTTTGTCTACTAGCACCAGCCGCAATCCATTTAATAGAGCTCCCCAAATTTCGAAGGTAGATGCATCAAACACAAGCGAACCTGTCTGCAAAATACAGTCATCCGCTCCAAATGCTGCATAGTTCGTGTTCTTTACTAGTCGAGCTACATTGCGATGTGTGACCATTACTCCTTTTGGCATCCCCGTAGAGCCGGATGTGTACATCAAATAAATGAGATCCGTCGCTTCATTTACCGGTTCAGGATTAGTGGGTGGCTCAGCTTCTAAATCGGAAGAAGTGATCTTTACTACCTTATTTCCCATTGCCAGCAGTTCAGGAAAATGTCCGTTGGTCAGCACAAACTGTGCTCCGCTATCCTGCAACATATACTCGATACGATTCGTTGGATAATCTGGATCGATGGGAACGTACACCCCACCTGCTTTTAAAATAGCTAAAATGCCAATAACCATATGTACGGTACGCTCAGCTACGATTGCCACCTTTTGCTCTCTTTCCAAGCCTAAACGACGAAGTCGATGCGCCAACCGGTTAGCCATTTCGTTAAGAGTAGAATAGGATATCTCCATCTCATTGTCCGTCATGGCTACTTGATTCGGGGTCTTCAGAACCTGTTCTTCGAACAACGCAGAAATGGTTTCAAATCTTGGAAAAGCAGCCGATGTATCGTTCCATTGCACCACGAGTTGATCTTCTTCTGCTTGCGTCAACACTTTCAACTCGCCAAGACGTTTACTAGGAAACTTATCCATCTGTATAAGAAGCTGTTCCCAATGATTTTTCAGTTGCTCAACAGTTGTGTGTTGTAATTGATTCAATCTACAATAGATTAAAAGCTGCTGTGGTGCTGCATCACCGTATTTGTAAATGAATCGGCAGTGTAAATCTCCTTCTAGCTCAGCTAAAGTCGTATTGGAAGAGGTATTGTTTAAATCACTAATCCAACAATAGCTATAGACTGAATTCTTCACAGGTACATGATTTGTATACTGATCTTTACCACAACATTGAATGCCAATTTCCATCTCCGCTAGCATGTTATTGGTTATTCTATCTTCACTAACATTGACTTCAGCGGGTTCTGGCTTCTCACATGCCGCAACATACAAGCTTATCTCATTTAAATTGAAATGCCGTGTCAACAAAGCCCCCCACGCCGTACATACAACAGCTTCTGGTGATACGTCCTGCTTATTGCAAATTGAACGTATGGCTTTAGCAGCCATTTCGGAAATGGTATACGTATACGCCTCATATCCGCGCAATCTTTCAACTGTTACGTCCACAACAGGCAAAGCGTTCAACCCCTCTGATTATACATAATTAGATTCATATGTGAATATATTCATATATTAATGATGTTATTGAATCTAATTTTGTTTACTAGCCTCCCCGTTATAGTGGTGCAATGTTGTTCTCACCTATGTTGTACTTGTATATATTACGACAAATATCGACAAAAACAAATAAACTATCATACTTACTAAGTATGACACCGTTCTCTAGCATAAATGGCTAAAAGAACAGGAAGAGAGCTGTATTCATTTACACTATAATACTTTGGAACTATACTTTCCGCAAAACAGTATATGTAAAATCAATACGAAATCTTAACGTAAATTGTGGAAACCAGTCAGAAATTTGTATGTTAATCCGACAAAAAGTGACAAAAAACTTAATTATCTGCTGACTACTATAACCACCCCATCTTCTTCATTTCTGCACATACCCGTATGACATTTATGGAATATAATCATTTCAATTATTAAATTTGTGACATATTCACGACGAATTCTTTACAAAAATAATCAAAAAACATTCATTTTAGTGATTTTTTTACTAGTTTTGATCTAGCGTACCTATCTATCCATGTGCTATGCTGTTGGCTAGAATCACAGAAAACAATGTTGTCACCTAACGAAATATGTAAGCGATTCCATAATTGACGCCACTGCTTGGAACAACTTATCTTTTAAGTGATGGTGCAACAAACACCATTGCGTTCCAGCATTCTATAAAGTGGTCTTACCTAGTGAATGGCCACATTTAATTCCCACTTTGTTGAAAGTTGGCTAGTCTATCTAGCCGGGAGGTGAAACCTTTTAACATGAGAACCGCACTCTAGTTCAGCTGTACGTTTAGTCTTTCGTTAGTCCATCTAGAAGTTACCTAACCGTTGAAGCATGATCTTCGCTGCTTTGAACTTCATTTTGTCCATATGCAACGTTTTTTGCCGCATGATTTACATAATATTCTTTTTTACACAAGTATGTTCACTCCTCTTTATCTTACTCCACTACAGTCAAGACAACTACACTGCTAGATGCCATAAGAAAGCTGCGTTTCAATTGAAATGTCGTAGTCCTACAATGCTCAACTATGTTCACCCCCTTCCTTCGATATGTTTAAATTCCTAGTTTACATCTATCATTTACAGTCATGGCAATCTGTTCATCTTCTATTTTCAAGTAGACTGATGCTTCTTCAAGATGCCTACATACCCCTTCATTACGAACATGATGCATGTGAAGCTCAGACGCACCATATTCTTAGGAGGTAATGATAGTGGAACAAACAAAGTCCGTATTTAAAAAATGGCTAATGTCTTTTATGCTCGTCACGCTAATTATCACGATGGTTGGAGGGCAAGTTCTGGCCTATGTTGCTCCTCCCACAACTGTAACTGATTCTACCTATCTTCCTGATGGCTCACTCCTACCTACCGCTCCAGATGATATTGTTGCTCCTACGGCTGTCGCTCCAAATGAACCAAGTATTACGCTGACTGCGGATGATGAATTCGAGGTATACCATAACGGAGTCAGAATTGGTGCGGGTACTAACTGGAAACAAGCGGGTACATTCCCACTAAAAGTGACACAAGGTAAAAACGTTATCGCAGTAAAAGCAAAAGATCACGGAATTTATGCTGGTCTACTCGCTGAGATCAATGCAGGCCCAGACGATATTTTCACAACTGATTTTAACTGGAAGTCAACAAGCAATTTTGCAGAAGGATGGCATTTGCGAGATTTTAACGACACAGCATGGCAGCGCGCGAAAGATTTCGGATCTTACGGGATAACTCCATGGGACAAGTATGTAGTAGGTATGCCAGCTGATACAGCTGCAAAATGGATTTGGCCAGGTGATACCAACTACTCGACTCCTGTGAAGGAAGCTTACTTCCGCTTCGAATTCATCATCAATCCAGATGGTTCTTCGGGTGTTGCTAACCCCATTACAAGTGTTGGCTCGTTTAGCAACGTAACCCATCAATTAAAGAGCACAACAGCAGTAATGCCTGCTAGTGTCAAAAACCGCTTAGATATTAAAGAGAACATTTTCGAAGACGAAGCTGAATCTGGAAGCTTTGTTTTGACTCAGGAAGAATATAGACAAATTACGCCAAGCCTTGCTGCGGGCAAGATTTATTTCGATGGAGCAAGCAATAAAGCAATCAAAATTTCGCAAGTGCTCCAAGATGGGACGAGCTTTAGAGTTGATTATGCAGCCCCAGCACTTGACGAGCTGCTCGAATATTACGATATCCCAGAGCAAACGGTAGAAATAGCAGAATCCAACATCGTATATCCCGCAGAAAAAATGTCTTTGGCAGACCATGATCTAACTGTCTTATCCCCAACTTCCACGGGCTGCGGTAAAGTCGGCAATGATTTCACTTGTAACTTCAACAAAGTGCTCGTAAATCAGACCGGCACGAACGGCAAAGTGTATGTAGAAGCTAGCGGCAGCATCACCCTACAATTCCCTAAAGTATCGGCTGTCTATAACCGCAAAAAATACGATGTGAAGTTTACTGCAGGTGAAAAAGCAAAAGTTACCCTCAAGGGTGAGGCCAAATTCCACAAAGAAGTAAAAGTGCCTATCTTCGGCTTCAACATTAAGGCAGGAAGTTTAGCAAGTGCTTCTGTAGGCGTATTTTTAGTTATTGGTGTCGATGGCAGCGTTACATTTGAGTTTGTCGTTGATCAAGGCTACTTCGTTGAAGCAGGGATTAGAGGCAAGAACTTCTTCTGGATACCCATTTCATTTAAACCATATGCAAATACCACGAGATATCTCAACATCACCCACAATATCGAAGGGCAGATTAAGGCTTGGGCTGGCGTAAAAGCTGAAGTCAGCTTGAAAATTGCGAAGTTAAAGGTTATAGCCGTAAGCGTCTTTGCCGGGATAGAAGGACAAGGAAAATGGACAAGTAACACGAATGTGTCCTCCCACTTCTCTCTCACCATCGACGCTCTCGTAAAAGGTGAAGCTACTGTGCTCAACAAATATTTCAAACTGTTTGAATTCCGCTGGAATCTAGTTAAGCTCGAGAAAAAACCACCAACGAACAATACCAACTATGCTTTAACAGCAACCGTTTCTGCTGATTCCACCTTCCCTGGATATTCTGTTCTTAAAATAAAGGATGGCGATCGCAATACTGCGCTCGGGCAGAGTCATAGCTGGGCTAATAACCAGTATACACCTCTACCACAATATGTTTATGTCGACTTCGGCCAATCCCGATCGATTAACCGAATTGATCTCTATACAACAGCTACCTATGCCATATCCAAATATGATCTTCAATATTGGAATGGCTCCGCTTGGGTACAGCTAGCAACAGTTACAGGCAATACAGCTAGCCATCGTACGCACAGCTTTAACGCTGTTAATACGACCAAAATCCGTGTTTCTGCTCTACTTGGACCAAGCCATCAACAGGGATATGTTCGAATTAATGAATTAGAAGTATATTAATATCGTTGCAAACTTGTACAAGTAAATCCGAAGGCTCCGTCTATATGCTCTGGACGGAGCCTTACATTTGCTTATATGCCTTTGCACAGAACTCGTTTGAACAGTATATTAGCTTAATAGCTCCTATACTCTTACTACGATGAGAACCACCTATGCTAAATAACCCATTCTACATTTTCAATCCAATGTTCCCAAACTGCACCCCTGCCTCCATTCGTTTAAAAGCTTGGACGGCTTGTTCCAATGGGTAAATTTGATCAATCACAGGACGAATACGATGCCTTTCTACAAACTGAAGCATCTCGCGAAACTCTTCCGCACTTCCCATCGAAGTTGCTAAAATACTGTATTGATTGCGAAACAGCGTTGACAGCGAAATCTCAACTTTATCTCCTGAAGACCTACCGAATTGAACCACTCGTCCACCTGGAGCTAATACCTGTAAAAATTGCGTAAACACCGCAGGACCAATACTATCAATAATCAAGTTGACCGGCTCACCGTGCAAGCTCTCGCCCCAATCGCAATCACTGGCTAACACATGATCCGCTCCTACTTCCAGAGCTCGCAATCGCTTCTCCTGGCTTCGGGACGTAACCGTTACTTTCGCTCCTGCCGCTTTAGCCATCATAAAAGCATAAGTGGCTACCCCTCCACCAATTCCCGTTATGAGCACATGTTCCCCTGACTTCAACTGTCCGCGTGTAAATAAAGCACGGTAAGCAGTGAGCGCGGCTAATGGAAGTACACCGGCCTCTTCCCAAGTCAGATAGGCGGGCTTCTTTTCAATGCATGTAACAGGCACGACAACATACTCCGCAAATGTACCTTCCGATGGATATCCCAAAATAGTAAGTGTTTCAGGAATCTCATTCGTATGCACCCAATTCAAAGTCGGATGAATGATGACCTCATCTCCAACTTGAATATGTTCAATCCCCTCTCCTACAGAAGCCACGATACCTGCTCCATCTGAGCCAAGCACAACAGACTGATGAAGGTCACTTCGCTCCTTCATAATGAATAAATCTCGATGATTTAATCCAGCTGCTTGAATTCGCACACTTACTTCACCTGCTTTGGGCAGCTTATTCACCGTTGTATGCAAACAAAGCCCTTCTGAACCATTCACTCGTTCATGCACAATTACTCTTGCATTCTCTTGCCGAGCTGTATTCACATTGCAATCTCTATGCTTCATACAGTCTTCCTCCTAGTGTAAGTACAAATAGATAAATTCTTATAGCGTAAGGTTAACAAAAGAAGGAACAGAGCGGAAATAGCATTATGGAAGAGGGGTATAACGAATTGTTATACCCGATTAAAATTCCAGAGCATTTACAAAAAAATAAGCCGAGGAATTGTTTTCCCTCGGCTTACTGTGCACTTATTACTTCATTTTCTGCCAATCACTGATGCTGCCAATTCACCATAACCGTATCCGTCCCACTGATAGGTGTCGTATACGTACGATTCCTCCCGCCCTCCCAGCTAAGATGGCTGCCTTTCTTTTTCAAAAACTTATATTGAATTTGTGTGTCCGCGGGCAGACTCACATCTATATACCAATTCGGGTACTTATACATGACTTGATTATACATTGGACCAATTGCACTTTCAGCTTCCCATAACCCTAACTCAAATATATTTCCCGATAGATATACATTCTGCCCCATATCTGTATTCGCACCTTGAACGACAAACCGAACACTCACTTGAGGTGCTGTCTGCACTTGAATGGATGAATAAGCAGTGCTCGTCGAACGTCTTGCTGTTTCTACTACCACATCATAGCGTCCTGCACGATGCGTAGGATGAATTTGACGAATTGGTGGAACCTTAACTTCGATGTGTGTATTTTCCCATGATAGTATGTCTGCCCCATCTAGCCTTACACCGCCAATGTAAACAATTCCTTTTTCAGAGCCAAATCCACGTCCATCTATAAATATCTTTTGTCCCGGTGCTACCATTGTTGGGCCAACATGCCCGATAACAGGATTTGTTTCTTCCACTGTGTATTGCCATACCGCAACAGCCCCAGCATTCAATTTGAATGGAGCAACTGATCCACTCGTTAACTTTAATTCAGATCCATTAAGCAAACCACCAAGCATATCCTGATATTCACCATTTGGCAATGCTGTCACCAATCCGCTAATATGCGCAGCACTGCTTAAGTTTCGATTGATCGCAACCAATGCAACACTATTCCCAAATTTACGCTCATAAATATATACATCATTATTGAGCCATCGTTCTTTAGTCGTGCCATAAGCAAATGCGGGATTTATTTTTCGAAGCGGCCCTAACTTTCCCATCACTTTATAAGCTGTTGTATTCGTCAAGAAAGATGACATTCGTGCGCGATTGTCCGGATCATTGCCCCCGGTCATATATTGCTCGGTCCCGTAGTAGACCGCTGGGACACCACGTGATGTTAATGTAAATGCCAATGCTTGCTCAAGCATACGCTTATTGGCTTTGTTTACATGGAATCTCTCCATATCATGATTGTCTAAAAACGTAACCTGATCGTTTACATACTTGTAATCTTTAGCCGTACTAACGATCATATTATTCAAGCTTTGCATCGTTTGGGTTTGGTCACGAAATACTTGACGAACCGTTTGAGCGAAGCGGAAATCGAGCAAGCTCATTCCGCTCTCATTTGCAAATGTATGATTATCAGCACTTACTTCATTTTCTCCAAGGAACCATTCACCGAACGTAAACACTGGCGCTTTACTGTAAATGGAAGACATCCAGTTTTTCTGCCATCCAAACGGCATGTGTTTGACTGCATCTACGCGTATGCCGTCCACACCCATATCAAGCCAAAGCTGAATGGCATCTTTAAAATACTTATCCACGACCGTATTGTTATGATTTAAGTCTGCAAGGTCGTAAAGATTGCGATAAATTCCATCTTCAATTGTCGAAAAATCGGTTCCTAGATTATGATGAAAAATACGGGACGTATCATTCGTATAACCTGCAACTAACGTTCCATTATCGTATAGCCTTCCATTGTCGCCAAAGTTAGGATCTGTCTCCATTGCAGGCGAGGTATGATTCGGTGCGAAATCAATGATGATCTTAATATTTTTCGAATGTGCTGCTTTAACCAATTCCTTAAATTTCTCCATCGTACCATGAGCAGGGTTCGTTTTCTTAAAATCACGCGCCCAGTAACCATGGTACGATGTATTTTGAACACCAGCGTTGTTGATGACATCATAAATATTTTCTACAGGCTGAGAGATCCATAACGCAGTGACACCCATTCCAGTAAAATATCCGTCGTTAATATTGTTGATTATCCCTTGCCAATCTCCCCCACAGTACTTTTTCAAGTTTTTGCAGGTCCCATCGAATAGTGAACCTTTCGGGTTATTGCGAGGATCACCATCATGAAATCGATCAGTGACAATTTGATAAATTACATCTGTGCTAAAGTTAGCAGTATTCGTAACGGCTGTGTCTGGAGCAGCCTGCAACGGTTGTGGTGTCGTCCACACTAATAGAAGTGCAAAGATCGTTAAGAGCCACGCACTCCAACGAGATAACATGTTCATTAGGTATCTCCCCCTAGGCATACGGTACATTTCGTTTCAATGGACATTGCATACCAACAACCGTTGCTATATTTGCTTAATTCGTCTGCATGAATACAGCAAAACCATATGCATCTAGCTGAACGGTCAATGCATCTCCAACATGAGCAATTGTAGCATCTGACGTCAATTTTGTCTGCCATGATTGCCCATCAAACGGCTCCCCTACACGAATAGAAGTACTCTCAGATGAAGCATTAATCGCGATCAGGAATTGCTCGCCAGAATCACTCCAGCGCTCATACAACAATACACGTGAATCGGACTCTGCTTGCAAGAAACGAATATTTACAGATCGCATCGCTTCATGATTGCGACGCAATGCGATTAGATTGCGATAAAACTCAAATAATTCTCTGTCCTGCTTCTCTACATCCCATTCCATACAGCGACGGCAGTCTGGATCTCCTTTTCCAGCCAATCCAACTTCATCCCCGTAATAAATACAAGGGACTCCTGGATGAGTAAATTGGAACAAAGACGTCAGCTTCATCCTGCGCTTATCATCATCACAAAGCGTCAACAATCGCGGCGTATCATGGCTGTCCAGCAAGTTAAACGCTGCTTCCGTAGCTTGCTGCGGGTAATTAGCAAGCTGTGTTCCGATCGCACTTGCAAACTCTGCCGCATCACCTATCTGTTTTGCAAAAAAGTCATTTACTGCATCCGTAAATGGATAGTTCATTACAGCATCAAACTGGTCACCTTGCAGCCAAGCCATCGAATCATGCCAGATCTCGCCCAAAATATATGCTTCTGGATTTGCTTGCTTCACCACTTGACGGAACTCACGCCAGAACTGATGATCGACCTCATTCGCTACATCTAGGCGCCATCCATCAATACCAATTTCCTCGATCCAATATCGAGCTGCTTCAAGTAAATATGCCTTCACTTCTGGATGTTCCGTATTGAGCTTCGGCATAATGGGTTCAAATGCAAACGTTTCGTAAGTAGGAATGCCTTCCTCCACTCGCAGTGGATATTCGCGTACGTAGAACCAATCTTTATACGCAGATTGCTCTCCTTTTTCCAACACATCTACAAACGGCGGGAATGTTTTTCCTGCATGGTTGAACACAGCATCAAGCAATACGCGAATGCCGCGAGCATGACAAGCCTCAACCAACTCTTTCAGCTTCTCGTTAGACCCAAAATGAGGATCAATCTTCATGTAATCTCGTGTATCGTATTTATGATTCGTCGTTGCCTCAAAGACAGGTGTGAAATAAATCGCCGTGATACCCAGCTCATTCAAATGATCGAGATGCTGAATAACTCCTTCCAAGTCTCCGCCGAAGAAATTCGTCGGTGTAGGCTCTCCCCCCCACGGCAGTACATTCTCTGGGTCATTCGACGTATCTCCATTCGCAAAACGCTCGGGGAATATTTGATAGAACACAGCTTCTTTCACCCAAGCAGGCGGCTCAAAAATATCTACTTTGTTCAAGTATGGGTATTCAAAAGACTCAAAGTACTCTTTAGATAGCTCTTTGCGGAATCCACGTTCTGTCAAATACCACTGTTCCTTAGCATCCACAAAACGAAACGCATAACGAAGACGGCGGAATGGAGGCTTATATGCGGCTTCCCAATAATCGAATAGTGCATCAGACGTAAATTTGCGCATCGGAACATACTCCGTCATACGTTCAAACGCATATTTATCAACAGCAATCAGATCAACTGCATCAACATCATTTTTCTTCGTACGAATCCGAATATGGACCGTTTCTCGGTCATATGCATAGGACCAACCTTGTTTTGAACGGTGATAAATTGCTTCTAATTGCATATTCATTCAGCCTACTTTCTATCCATATTGTGCCACCACAAAAACGCAAACAACCCCGTTCTCCGAAGAAAACGGGGTTGTTATCTGGTGTCGTTAATCGTATCATCTCACGACACTAAATAAGGCATGGCCCTTGTGTTAGCGTATACATCTTATGCCTTTATTGTATACAAGATTGAAATCTACGTTCAAACGCCATTTATGTATGTAGAAACGAGTTAAATAGAGATTATGCGCTTTTTTCGAGAGAATTCTAATCATTTCGTAATATTATGCTTACTTAAGCAGGATTACAATTATTTGGTTACAAGCAGGCTCTCAGCTGCATCCTTTACTCGTATGTCTATATATTCGTCTTTCGCCACATAAAATATCAATACATTACCAACCTGAAACGTAGTATGCGGAACTAGCTTCATCTTTGCTGTCTTCTTTGTAAAATCCTCATATCCTTCTTGAACTGCCTCACAGGAAGGATACACATAAATACTAATAGATTGGTGCTCATCGATCACATAGTGTTCCGGCAAAATTTGATTATATCTTTCTGTAAAAACAGAATGTTTATAGGAAAGCTTATCAGGTAGTACAATTCCATGCTCCCCTAAGGAAGCTTTCACCTGATCCGCTGTAAGTCTTATTTTTTTGTCGGTACATGCCATTAGAACAAAGCTTAGTATGAAGACGATGACTGTTATCTTTTTCACCGCATGGCCCCCTTTAATATAAAGACGTATTAAAGAGGTAAATAGTTTCAAAAAAAAATTAAAAACCGTGAAACCGAAACATTACCTTTACCCTAATCATCTTCGTTTACGACAGAGTTTCCCATCTTGCCCACATTTCTTGAGGGTTCATCACATATATTTCATTTTCTCGAAACATGAACTGATGCATAATGAATTCCCTTCGGATAGTCGCAAAATCGTCATGGAATTGCTTTATGAAATCATTGATCTCCTTCTCACTATACTTACGTCCATACTCTAACTTTGCGACGATATTCTCTAGCACAATAAGCTTCTTCTTGAGCTGTGATGGAAGACTCTTCAATTTGCCGTCGGTAGTGAAGAAATTTCTAATTACAGATTGTTTAACAAGAATGTGCTTCTCATCCATCATATTCTCTCCTTCTTTCACTGATCGGTAAATGAGCTGAACGGTTGCGTTTGCATTATTTTTAATGAAGTAATCATTTAAAGAAAAATATATCGTATTTTTGTCTCTACGCTCATTAATTAAGCTCGTTTCTCGCAGCTTTGCCGCATGATGCGTAATGGTCGCAGGCGTAACGCTTAACTTCTCTGCCAATACTTGCCCATTCAATTCTCCATCAGCAAGCAATATAAGCATTTTGATTCTCGTTGGGTCGGCCAGAGCTTTATGATAGCTAACTATCTTATCTAATTGCATGCAGCATCAGTCTCCTCTATTTAATTTAATAAATATCTAATTAGATAATTGTTAAATCATATGTTATTACATAAGGAACAAAATGTAAACACCCTTGCATTATAATGTCCCATAACATAAAAATGGGGCACGATTTTCTCGCACCCCTAATTGCATATTGATCAGTCATTTGATAACTCGATCCATCTTTCCAAACATCCATCAAGATTGGTCTGCAACTCTTCTTTCTTCCGCCATAAAGTTTCAAGTTGGGCAGCATCGCCGCCTTGATTGAAATGAAGCATTTCCTCATCCACACAGGAGATCTTCTTTTCAAGGGCAGCAATCTCACTTTCTAATTGCTCAAGTTTTCGCTCATGTGAACGAACCTGTCTGCTTTTTTCATCAGCCGCCGTTTTTTTCGTGTTGTCCCGCTGAGCGGGCATTACATGTTCATGCGATTCATGATTACTGGTCAAGGTATACTCTACAGCAAGCAGTTCCGCACGCTTTACCTTAAAATCATCATAATTTCCCTCGTAAGTAGAAACTGCCCCCGCTTTCATTTCCCATACCCGCTTCGCCAAACGATTAATAAAGTATCTGTCATGGGAAATCGCTAGTACCGTTCCAGGAAATTCATCGAGTGCTTCCTCCAAAGCTTCTCTTGAAGCGATATCAAGATGATTGGTCGGCTCATCTAGCATTAACAAATTCGGCTTCTTCCTCACAAGCAAGGCTATCCGCAAACGGGACCACTCACCTCCAGATAGCATTTGTAGTGGTTTAAACACATCCGCGCCATAAAACAGGTATTTGGCCAATACGTTCCGCGCCTCTCCTTCTTCCAATCCACTTTCAGTTCGGAAAAATTCCAGCACTGTCTTCTTGCTATCTGACACTGGCTCCTGCTGAGCTAAATAACCTATCTCTACTCTCGCACCTAGTTCAACTTGACCTTCATCTGGTGAGATCATGCTTTGCAACAGCTTGAAAAGTGTTGTCTTGCCAGATCCATTTTCCCCTAGTAAGACAACTTTTTCACCGTAAAGAAGGCTGCCCTTTGCTTGATCTAGAATCGTACGCCCCTCAAACTTCTTCGTTAATCCTTCAAATAAGATAACCTGACGACCAGAACGTTCAAGAGATGCCAAATCAAACTCTGCTGCTTTTCGCTCTACTATTGGACGTTTTACTATTTCCATTCTCTCCAACGCTTTTCGAATAGAGGCTGCCCGTTTGAAAAACTTCTCGTCCCCTGCGACACGGCCCCATTCCTCTAGTTGACGGATCGTTTCCTTCATTTTCTTAATAATCTTTTGCTGTTCTTTATATTGTGCAAACTGCTGCAACAGACGTTCTTCTTTCTCTTTCATATAGCCGCTGTAATTGCAGTGATACACTTGTGATTCACCGTCTTCTAATTCGATCATCTTCGTCCCTACTGCATCTAGGAAATATCGATCATGCGATACGATTACACATGCACCGTCATAACGTTTAATGAACTGTTCCAACCATTCCATTCCTTTCAGATCTAAATGATTGGTCGGCTCATCTAACAGGAGTAAATCTGGTGCTACAACTAGCTGAGATGCCAAAACCACCCTTGTCTTCTCGCCACCAGACAAGCTGGAAAAGTCTCTTTCGTAACTACTGCGGTTAATTTGTATCCCGTTCGCCACTTGTTCAATAGCCGTGTCCATTTCATAGCCGCCACCCTGCTCGAACTTCTCTTGCATATTTGCATACGCATTCAGCAGCTGCTCCATCCTTTCAGAATTAGTTTCTGCCTCTGGACTAGACATTTGCTGCTCAATCTTTGTCATTTCCTGCTTCGTCAGCATTAAATCCCTATAGCCATAAGCTAAAACTTCATATACCGTCAGCGCTTCGAACTCAGCAGGAATTTGCGGTAAATAACCAATTCGCAAGTCTTTTTTTATCGTCAGCATGCCCTCATCTATAGGCTCATGACCAGCAATTAATTGGAGCAGCGTGGATTTTCCACTTCCATTTCGACCAATGAGACCGAGTTTCTCACCCGCCTTTATCTGGAACGTCACCCCATCTAAAATAAGATTTGCTGCATGGTACTTCTTTATCTCTTTGATATTTACAATTGTCATTTTAGGTTCCTCCTATTGGATGAAGACCCTAACTTGCATGCACAAAAAGAGCCGCGGCAACAAGCCCGCGACCCTTAGGATGATCATGCTATCCGTTGTGGTTAAGGTAGGCGTCTTCTCGCGAATGGTTCAAACGTATAGTCAAATTTGGACAGACTTCTCCCGTTCGCAGAACATGCATGAACAATGCCAGCCATAGCCATCGGCAGCTGGCTAATACGGTTGTTAACCAATGCGTGATTCACCTACCTCACCTCCTTTACGATCAATATTTCCAATATAACACAGAACTTATTTGTGTTGCAACGCTGTACGACATTCCTTTTCCATGCTTCTTGTTACAAATGACACGTGTTGTGAAAGGACATATGAATGCAGTCCGCTAAAAAAGAGGACAACCCACGTCTTAATTAAATAATATGCTATTATGGAAACTAGTACATAACCAAAGTGGCTAAGAGGTGATTCACGTTGAGAAGTGAACAAGAAATGTTTGACTTAATACTCGGTGTCGCCAACAAAGACGAACGTATACGTGCTGTCTATATGAATGGCTCCAGAACGAACCCTAATGCGCCAAAAGATATTTTTCAAGACTATGATATCGTTTATGTCGTTACAGAGACAGAATCCTTTTTAAGAGATGAAAAGTGGATAGACGTGTTCGGCGAACGGCTCATGATGCAAGAACCCGATAAAAATGATCAAGCCGTTGGCATAGAGACTCATTATGAGCGCACATATATCTACCTGATGCTATTCACAGATGGCAATCGGATCGATCTTCGTCTTCAAACGAAAGGAGCTATGCTGGACACTTATCTGGAAGACAGCCTTACTGTTCCGTTACTGGATAAAGACAGTATACTTCCGCCTATTGCTCCCCCGATAGACAGCAGCTATTATGTTAAGCAGCCTACAGAAGCAGAGTTCATGAATTGTTGCAATGAGTTCTGGTGGTGTCAACAGAACGTGGCGAAAGGAATTTGGCGAGATGAACTTTCGTATGCAAAACATATGTACGAGCTCACTTCCAGAGCACCTTTGGATGAAATGGTGTCGTGGTGGATCGGTATGAAGTATGATTTCAAAGTTTCTACAGGCAAAATGGGAAAATACTTTAACATGTATCTTCCAACTGAATATTGGGAAATGTACACAGCAACTTATTCAAATGCGAATTACGAGCAAATGTGGGACTCTATTTTTGTGACGTGTGAGTTGTTTAGAACATTAGCCCAAGAGGTGGCTGCAGCCTTTTCGTATACATATCGCTTGGAAGATGATACGAATATGACTGCCTATCTCACACGAATGAGAGATCTACCAGAAGCCGCACAAGAGATTTATTAATGCAAGGGCAGCATGAACCCTTGCATTTACGAAAACAGAATGAGCCCTTATCTCACAATAAAGCCCCAACAATGCCATCAAATAACTACTGTAGGCGTGTTGGGGCTAACTTGATGTCTATTTAGAATCTGGCTTCAAAGCCGCAACATGAGCGGCTCGTGTCTTTGGATCAGTTATGTTACCAGCATGTATAGCTTCATAAATGTGTTGTATATTCTCATGCAAAAGAAGCGGTTCACCCTTTGTTACTTTGAGTCGATTTAACTTCCGGTTAATAAACTCAGACAACTCGACATCATACACCACCAACTCATTTGATTCGATCTTGCGCAGCTCTGGGTCAATAGCAAAACGACAGCGCATCGTAAAAGAAATGATGGAGATGTAAAGTACATTAGAATCGTTATCCAATAACCCTTCTAAGGCTTTAATATGCCCATAGTTTTGCATGAGAGGGTTGTACATTTTAAACCTACGACTTACCGTCCAATATTTCTCCGACTTGCTTCCTTTTATTTCTCCCTTATAGTTTTTCGTTTCAATAACAAATAAGCCGTATGGCGAGATGATAATGTGATCAATTTGAGCATAACCAGTGCGTGACTTGTGATTTCGAATCATAACATCGCTTACATATCGACAATCCTTTGGCAACTGATCCAGCTGAAGGTTAATTTTATATTCACCAATTTCGCCAATTTGTTCAGATCCAATCTTTTGTTTGTTACGAGCCGTTTTTTTAACAGTAGTTGTCACTTGTTTTGTATTTTGTTGCTTGATAATTCCCAATAAGCTTAAAAGTTTCTTTAGCATGTTTATCCGTTCCGTTTCTATTAAGTTAAAATAAATATAAATTACGCATGTTACGCCTCTGCTTAATAAGGACAATAATGCTCTGCTTGCGACTGAAACTCTTTAAGTTGCGAAATTTTATTTTCAGCCGTAAAGGAGATAATAGATACCCCATTGAATTGATGCTCCACATCCTCATGGACACAATGAAAGTACCATTCTACAACTGACATATCATTTTGATGGATAAATTGCTTAATGCTCCACTCTACTACCGTCCCCTGTGAATTCCAATCCGCAAACCATTGTTTTACTTGCTCAATATCGAGATATTGTGGACCATAGCACTCACTGTAAATGATGTCGGAGCTAAAAATCTCATCCAATATAGTCGCGTCTTTATGTAACCAAGCCTTGAAATAGCTTTTAATTATCTGTTCTCTCTCGGAAAACATGATCGGTCAGCACCTCGCAACCATGTATATACTCCCTGTAATACTCTTACTTTCTCACTACCAATTACAGTCGGTGGCGGCGTTGTAATTGGTCAATAGCAGGAACCGTAAAACAAGCTAAACGGTCAGGTAATTCATTGAGACTAAACCATTTCATATCTGCGATCGCCCCGTCTACTCCATATTGTGAGCCTAAACCAGCCGTACGAAAAGCCTATTACTCTATTACCATGAACATCCCTGTCATGCCCGGCGAATAGTCTTTAAAGCCGAATTGTTCATAGAATGGTTCTTTCCCTTGTGATGCGAATAAGCCAACAAAACCAGCTCCAACACAATGATAACGGATATAGTTCATCAGTTTTTCCATCACTTGTTTGCCTATGCCTATTCCTTGATACTCTGGCAATATGGCAACATCTTGTATGTAATAATACATTGCTCCGTCCCCGACAATTCGTCCCATGCCGACCACCTGATCATCACACACCACAACTACAGTGTACACAGAGTTAGCAATTGATCGCTCTGTCATGTCTATATTAACGTTCCCCCAGCCAACTGCTTCCCATATTGTCTTATGTTCTAACACGGTTGGACGACGCTCGATGATCTCGTATTGTTTTTGTTTGTTTAGCATTTATGAACCACCTATTCTCCGTTTAGTTGGGTGGTCGCTATCGATAACAACCACCATTATGAGTTGAAATTGTAGTTAGCATGCTCCATGTTGCTCGTCCCCCTTTTCAATTTTAATTTTAATTTATAAATTTAAGATAAACAATAAATTTTACCAAGTTACTTTGTTGTGTAAGTATTCGAATAGGACAGGATGAACATGAATATCGTCAATAAAGATGCAGAAGAATTTTTAACCATGACTATTGGGGGGATGAAGCAATGAATGGAAGAGCGGACATTGAGGCTGGAATCAATCGTCTCATTCAACAACTACTGATAACCCAAGCTCCTGATGGCTCATGGCGCTTTTGTTTTGAGAGTGGGACAATGACAGACAGCTATATGATTATTATTATTCGCGTACTGCAGCTGGATGAGGAAGAGCTGGTGACGCAATTAAGCCAGCGCATTGTATCGAAGCAGCATTCAGATGGCTATTGGAGCGTATATCCGAACGAAACGAATGGCAATGTATCAGCTACAGTAGAGGCTTATTATGCTCTTCTCTATTCTGGAACGATGAAAAAAGATGATTCTGTCCTATTAAAAGCAAAGTCATATATACTAAGCAACGGTGGGATGCAGCAGGCTAACAGTGTGTTAGCAAGAACGATGTTAGCAGCCACAGGGCAGCGCCCATGGCCTCGCTCCTATACGGTGCCTATAGAATTTCTGCTGCTTCCCGAATGGTCACCAATTCGTTTTTACGATATTGTAGGTTATGCCAGAGTACATATCGCCCCTATTCTTATCATGAGCAGTCTCCCGGATGCAAAAATACCTGAAGGAGCTCCTGATCTTTCCGATTTAATATTGCCAAATAGAAGTTGGGAAGATGAGACGCAAAGCTACAATCATTCGGACGATATTCAACAACCACAGCACTTGCAAGACGATTACTACCCATTTGACCTCTCAAATTTCCATTCAACTTATGACTTCGAGACACGCTTAGAAGAAGCGAAACGGTCTTTATTTCAAAATATAAAAAGAGAATTATTTCAGCTGCTACCTTCTCCACAATCGGTTAAACAAGAGGCTCGAAATAAAGCGGAAAGCTTCATGCTGGATCGAATTGAGCCTAATGGCACGCTGTACAGCTATGCAAGTGCTACCTTTTTGATGATATTGGCTTTACTCGCACTTGGCTATGATCGGAAACACCCCCATATCATCAAAGCTATTCAAGGGCTCAAATCATTCGCATGCCCTTCAGATAAACATTGGCATATTCAAAATTCACCACCCACCATTTGGGATACAGCACTCATCAGCCACGCCTTGCAGCAAGCAGGTTTACCCGCCCAGCATAGTGCCATTCGACGAGCAGGCATCTACCTACTCTCGCGCCAGCAGCATAAACTCGGAGATTGGCAGTTCCATAACCCGAATACACCACCTGGGGGTTGGGGATTTTCAGATATTAACACCATCATTCCTGATATCGATGACACGACCGCTGCCCTTCGAGCTATTAAAAATCTAGCCTGGAGCAGCTCTGCTTATGCCGACGCTTATGACAAAGGGCTTCAGTGGCTCTTGTCGATGCAAAATGACGACGGCGGTTGGCCAGCATTTGAGAAGAATACGAATAAATCGATATTAACATGGCTGCCTTATGATGGCGCAGATGCTGCACTTACCGATCTATCTACTGCTGACTTAACGGGGAGAACATTAGAATATTTAGGAAATACAGCTCAGCTTAAGCAGGAACATGTCTTTATCCAACATGCTGTAGATTGGTTAATAAATCATCAAAAGCAGGACGGTTCGTGGTATGGGAAATGGGGAATCAGCTATATTTATGGCACTTGGGCTGCCGTATCAGGATTGGCAGCTGTAGGTGTTGATGCTTCTAACCCATCTCTACTGCGGGCAGCACGGTGGTTATCACGGATACAAAACCCAGATGGAGGATGGGGTGAATCATGTGAGAGTGATCGCAAAAAAACATATATCCCGCTCCAACAATCTACACCTTCCCAGACAGCGTGGGCCTTGGATGCACTTATTGCTGTTTCTCCACAGCCAACTGAAGAAATAGAACGTGGAATTAAGGCTCTGCTCAATATGATTCATTATCCAACTAAGCATGCAAATACGTATCCAACTGGTGCAGGACTACCGGGAAATTTCTATATTTATTATCATAGCTATAACTACATCTGGCCTCTTCTAACACTGGCCAATTATAAACGAAAATACTCGTCCTATTGAAATAAAAAAGGCTGCTATCGCAAGGAAAAGCGCAGATAGCGGCCTTTTGTAGACTGAGGCTATTTAAGTGTAATATTTTGTTTCCAAGTTAATTCTTCCTTATCATCATTACGGAATACAAATACAACTTGGCCATGTTCACCCTTCATTTTATCATCATATGTGAACCCAGAATATTGACCATTGCCACTTATATAAAATCCATCTTCTTCTCCAGTCGCTCCGTTCTTAAACGCCTTTTCGTATGTGCTTACAATTTGATGATTATCGGATATCCACTTCATTTCTGCAAGTGCATATCCTTCAGGAACTTGTTCAACGGTAAAGTAAAACATGTTCCCTTCAAAACCCTCTTGTTTAGTCTGGTCGATGATCATCAAAATAGGTACCTGCTTAATAGGTGATTGCGTTCGTTCGTTCTTTACTTGTTGATCTACAGGCCTTTGTTCAGCGGGCGGCGAAGCCGGAGTTCCGGATTGTGCTGCATTCCCACATGCGCTCGTCAACAGTAATATAGCGGCTGCACTACAAACATAAAACGATGTTAATTTCTTCATCTGTATCATCAACTCCCATTATCGAGCACGATGCTGTCACTCTTCTTCAAACTAAAATAAAACATAACGCCCTTACTCGTATTTTTCACCCCGTAATCACTGCTATGGAGCTCTAGAATATGCTTAACCATAGCAAGTCCAAGACCCGTACCACCTAATTTTCGATCACGTGAACGTTCCACTCGGTAAAATTGATCCCAAATCCGATGCATGTCTTCTTCGCCAATGGACGAGCCTTCATTCTCGATACAGGTCATTATTTGACCAGACACTGTTTCATACATATTGATTCGAATCATACTTTGTGCTAGTCCATGCCGAATAGCATTGCTCAACAAATTCACAATCACTTGCTCGATCCACTTAGGATCAGCATATATAAGTACGGAAGCTTCTCCATTCATCTGAACCTGCAGCCGCTTACTTTCCAATTCCCGAGTAAAACAAGCACACACTTTATGCACTAGCATTGGAAGCTCAATTGTTCGAGGTGATAAACGAATGACTTTGGCCTCGAATTTGGAAAGCTCCAACATTTCCATAATTAGCACGTTCATGCGATCTACTTCATTCAGTATTAAAGATAAATAACGCTCTCGCTTCTCCTCCGCCACGTCATCCTGTAAACCTTCTGTAAACCCTTTTACAATACCCAAAGGCGTCTTAAGCTCATGCGAAATATTCGCGATTAGCTCTTTACGAAGCTGTTCTAGGCGTTGTTTCTCTATCATATCATCCTGCAATTTAGCATTCGCTACTGTAAGCTCATATAAGGCAGTATCCAAATTCCGCGCCATCGTATTCATACTCTGGGATAGTTCACCGAACTCATCTTTTGAATGAATAGCAGATGGTACAGTGAAATCCAATTGTGCCATACGTGTAGCTGTGTGGTTTAACGTCAGTAAAGGTTTCGACACAATTCTAGAGAATACAAAAGACAGAAACATAACAAGCAGCAATATCGGAAGCGCCAAATAAATCATATATTTATCGAGTATCACCACTGCCTCACCAACGGGTTGTAGAGATGTCAGTGCAAATAAGTAACCTTTATTCTGCTCTACGTTAGAAAATGGCAATGTCACAACAACATACTTCACACCGCTCCAAGGATCCATCCATTCCGACTGAATAGGTTCTCCATTTTGCATACGAGACTCATTCTGATCTGCTCGTATCATCCAATCCCAAAGTGCATCATTTAAGAGCGTATCTTGGTAATAAGGATTATATAAGTGCTGCTCAGGCAGCATCATCTCAACAATTTTCCCTTCTACGCGGACTAATCCTTCTACTAATTCAGATTGTTGTGATTGAAATTTGACGGGTGACAAGATGGTTGATTGTTGATCCATAAAAATACCATCTACTGTAAGATTATCTCCGATGTGCAATCCTTGAGGAATATCTTTCATCGACATAGCTTCAATTTGAAGCCGAAGCGTGACCAATTTAGTTGGAGTTTGAAGTTCAATAAAATACGGGTTTATTCTAATTCTATTCATCTGTTCATCTAGAATGGCTATACTTGCACTCGTTTCATTTGAGAACTGTCCAAGCAAATAGGAAACCTCACGTTCACTAGCGGGCCCCTGTCCATACTGCTTACTTAATTGAATCATACTTTGTTTCAATTCACTAACTTTGAATTCGCGGTAATAACGTTCAAAGAAAAGTCCCTGAGCTAGCATGATTAGCATAAATATAATGGCTATTAAGGCAGACGTCGCAATGAAAAGCTTGCTAACCACACCATATTTTCTCATGGCTCAAGTTCGAACTTATAGCCTGCGCGAATAACGGTACGAATATATCGCCCTTCATTTCCCAGCTTAGCTCGCAACTTTTTGATATGAGTATCTACAGTACGCAGATCTCCGAAGTAATCAAATCCCCATACCGCATTTAAAATATACTCCCGCGACAACACCGTAGCCTCATGCTTGGTCAGAAATAAAAGTAGTTCATATTCTTTTGGAGATAAGTTGATGATTTCTTCTCCTACAAATACCGTATGTGAGCGCTTGTTGATAGAAAGTTCGCCATAGCTCATCACATCTCCTTCACGACCGATCGATCCTTCTGATCTTTTCAGCAGTGCCTTCACACGGGCAACCAGCACTCTTGGGCTAAATGGTTTCGTAACATATTCATCTGCACCTAGTTCATATCCCATCACTTGATCATCATCTTCCGTTCTAGCCGTAATAATGATAATAGGCACATCCGACTTCTGACGAATGCGCCTACACACAGTCCAGCCGTCAATTTCAGGCATCATTATGTCCAACACAACCAGATCCATAGCAGCCTGCTCAAACATCTCTAACGCCTGTCTTCCATCCTCAGCTTCGTAAACCTTCCATTGCTCTTTCTTGAAATAATCCGTTATAAATTCGCGCATTAACATATCATCTTCAACAAGCAATATCGTTCGGAACATCGTTACACTCTCCGCATCCCCTAATATTGACCATTCCATTTTATTGGATATGGGAGATGCATGTCAAAATTACAACTGCCTGCAAGTTAACAGAAACCACTACACTTTTATTTCAAATTGATCGCATATACAGCAATTTTAGTTCCGAACTGACTAATCCACATTTGACCATCTCCGATCATAACTCCTTCAGCATTAACAAATACACGGTCTATTTTTTGTGCAAGAAGTTTTTGTTTCACTTCTTTATTTATAATTTTGTTGTATTTTTTTATAAATTCCTGTTTTGATTTGATTTTTGTAGTCTTACCATTTTTATTTACATTCAATGGATAATCAATCATCCCCGCTACCGCTTTTTTGTTGTTGGCAGCTACTTCTTTTTTCAAATTGTTAAAAAACTGAGCAAATGCTGCTGGGTCATCAATACCCGCTACCTCATATGGATTATCAAACGTGTTGATGGAGTATACGAGCATTTGATTGTTAATTTCACTCACCCACATGACACCTTCACCAATCATGTAGCCGTATTGATTATGGAATGTATGTTTCGCTTTCTGCTTGAGTAGCTGTTTCTTTACATCGCTAGTAATAATACGATCATATTTTTGTATAAACTGTTCCTTTGTAGAAATCGTTATTTTCTTACCACTTTTAATTACAATTAATGGATAAGACATCAGGTCGGCTACATCTGTATGGCTTTCTTCTTTTACTGCTTTCTGCAAACTTCCAAGGAAGGATTCAAATTCCTTTGTCACTATATTTGTTTGAACGATGGACTTAGTTGGTGCTGGTGCTTCCGTTTTCGTAGTTGTCGGTTCGGCCCATACTTGATTTACCAAAGTGGTTGCGGCAATGGCCACACTGATGAATAATGCTGTTTTTTTCATAATGATGATACCTCCATTTCGTAGTTACAAGCAAAGTATAGAATGCTCATGTGACCGACGTGTGTACACGATGTGATGATTAGGAGGTATTTTTGCATTAGATACAAAAATGCCAACCTCCGCAAAAGGAAGCCAGCATTTGGATGTTTGTTTATCATTAGGTTATTCGAATGATGAACCGTTCATCCATTCAGATCGAAGGATCGACATAATAGCTAAAGACTCAAATTTTTCTCCATTAAAGAAACCGTCGCGCAATGTTCCTTCATAAACAAATCGGACAGATTCGTATACATGGCGTGCACGTTGGTTATCCTCTTTAACATCCAACCAAATCCGGTGCGTATCAGTATGCTCGAACAGCCACTGAACCATGCGCTTCATTGCCTCTTTGCCATATCCACAGCCTTTTACAAGTACAACAATTCGTTCGATACAAACTGATTTATTAGGATTTAATAGGCCCGTTATTATCATATATCCAACCGGATTTCCTTGCTTATCTTCCAGCATGACATACAGAACATCTTCGTCCATCAACGCAGTTGTATGCTGTTCAACTGTCCACTTCCCAATAAACGGAGTATTGGTCGAATCACTTTCAATATCGATAACGAATGCCAGATCGGCAAGCTCAGTTCTACGTATATTTAACAATTCAGATGTAAGCTGCATCTTAGACTCTCCTTTGACTAAAACAATAGTTCCATTATATCCTTGATAGCAGCATGAAAAAAGCGACCGTCTCATTTGTGAGTACGATCGCTACGTATGTATCCATATCAATTTCCAGTTTTACTCGCTCTGCACATTCTATGAACTCGCTAACGACACTTTATATTCAAGCTCAGGAATGTACTTTTTATCAACTTTCCCCTTTCTAGGATCAGTTACCTCAAATACATATGGCTTGATTGTTATGGTTTTAGGTGTCGATTTAAAAGGTGAGTAGACATAGTTAAACTTGTATTCGCCATCCTTCTGGGCCCTAGCACCACCTAGACCAAACAAGAACATACCTTTCAAGTTGTGACCTTTTTCATCTACGATATCAAAATCCATTTGGATAAGCCCTTCATTGCGTTCTCCCTTTTGACCTCGATACTTTTGCGGTAAATCTTTCATATCTCCCATTCCCGTAAGATCGATATAGGTGGCAAACGAACCTACTTCCAACTGCTCGAGTGTTAATGCAAAGTCTCCATGTGTTTTTGTTATATTCGGTGAGATTATTGTGCTTTTTTCTTTACCTTTAACAGCTGCTTTTAAGGTAAATGGCTTCTTTACCTTGCTGAGCGTCGCTTTAATCGTAAGTTCAAATGTATCGGGAAGTGACTTGTAGGCCCCTAAGTGTGGGTTAGTCCGATTCGTAGCAGTTTGGTATTTTAAAATAACGCTATTAGAATCTTTTCCAGGCCTGTGGGAGCCACCTGAAAAACGAAATAGTTCGCCATTGATATACACTTCTACATCATCCAGAACGCCTTTTTTGGAGTAGTCCGTTCGGCCATTCGGCAGTGGTTCTCCAAGGAGTGATTTGGATAGATTACTCCCCCCTGAACGATTCAGCTCCATCTCAATTTGCCTACCATCATGCTTCACATTTTTCACTGTAAGCGTAATGCCATCTTGGGTATTACTTTGCTGCTTCGCTGAAACGGCTTGTAAAGTCGAATTCTTGCCATGAAGTTGTTCAGCAAACGATTCAAACCACTTAGCTTCCTCCGAAGATTCAAGTGCTGATGCGTACATCTGTCCGCTGGTCCACAGCATACCACTAATTAATACAGCACCAGATAGACCTAAAGCTGTTTTCTTTATAAATGAGTAACTTTTATCTCGTTTTATCATTGCGTTATCTCTCCGTTTCCTATGAACGTGATAAGTTATTTTGGTACAGGAACCGTAAACTCAAGCTCAGGAATATACTTTTTCGTTACGGTATGGTTGGTTAACGTAATCGCCTCATACAAATATGGCTTGATCGTAAGATGCTTCGGCTTATCAGAGAAAGGATTGTACATAAAATCAAGGTAGTAGATTCCCTCATAGAAGTTAATTCCTCCACCCATTCCATGATAGCTCAGACCTTTTAAGCTGTTTCCATGCTCATCCACGATATCTGCGCCCAGATTTAGTTTACCTTCGTAGTAATCGCCTTTTGGAGCTCTATATATTTCTGGAAGTGCTTCAATTTCTCCCTTACCAACGAGCTGTATACGAGTTGTAATAGGCGTGAGCTCTACTTGCTCTAAGCTTAGACTAAAGTTACTATAAGTGGACTTCATACTTGGCTTTAGCACTATATTTTTTGTATTCTTCTTGACAGGCACAGTCATAGAAAATGGAGTCATAATTTCTGTCAATGTCGCCTCAATTGTCAGATCGAATTGGTCTGGGAAACGCTTAATTGTAGTATCCATTCCTTTCACAGCACCAGGTGACAACACAGGGCGTGCATCGTTAAATTTGACAATAATCGTATGGTCATTAACTGGGTGTAGTGAGGTTAGGCTCATAAATCGTTCTTCACCGTTCACTTTAAAACGAATATGATCTAACACGCCTTTCCCCGCTCCAAACGTACGGCCATCTGCATCAAACTCACCAAGGAACGTTTCTGTAAAGCCTTCTCCTGATCGTTCAAGAACCAATGAGAGTCTACTTCCATCATAAATCATTTCTTTTGCTGCAAGCGTTACTCCATCATGCGTTACACTTTGTTGAAGCGGTGCTACCAGATTTTTTTCTACTGCCCGTTTCAAACCAGCATCATTATGATTCTGAAATACACTTCCGATGAGTGGGATATGTTTCAACGCTTCTGCCATAACTGGTGAGACAAATCCACTCCCCAATAATATTCCGCCTACCACAGCTGCTACCGTAGTACCAATAAGGGCTTTTTTCCATATGTTCGTTTTTTTACGCCCACGCTTCTCTCCTATCTTTTTCATAATTTCATAGCTATACGTATCGACTGGCATTTGCGTCTCTCGAACGAGACGCTCGACATGCTTCACCCGGGTTTCCGCTAACTTATCCTGATTCGACCAGCGCTCCATTCATCGCAGCCTCCTTATTCGCACTTATCAATTTCTTGCGTATTCGTTCATATCGCTTCCGTATCGCTGCTGGATTGCTGTCCATAATGTCTGCAATTTCATTAAAATTGTACTGTTCCACTGCTTTTAACAAGAGCACATGTCTCTCTTCTATAGAAAGGCATTCCAGCATCTCATCGATCATTTGCTCATGGTGATTCGCATAGGTCGGCCGCAGCACAACTTCCTGTTTGTAACGAGAAAATAATCGATTCCAGCGACTTCTCTTCTTCATCACGTTCAAACTATGATGATAAGCAATCTTGTTCAGCCATGCGGAAAAGGAAGTCTGCTGCTCGTACTGCTCGATTTTGTCGTAAGCGATAATAAAAATTTCTTGCAATACATCCTCTGCTTCTTCTCGATTTTTAAGGAGATAGCAGCAGTATTGATAGATTTGTTTTTCAAAGTGTCGAATAATATCGCCATAAGCTTGATGGTCGCCAGCTTTCACTTGTTCAACCAGCCATTCGATATGCTGCTTGCTATCTTTCTCCCCGGGGATGAGATGTGCCAAAGGACCACCTCCTTGTTTATTTACTATATATAACAATATGAATAGGTCGATTTGTGACATTGGCGAAAAAGCCAATATATATCAACTCTGTCATTTCTAATTTAGTTGACAAATCCTCGAAATTGAATAAAATGGGAACAATCGAATGATTTTCTATTCTAAAAGAACTTTAATGCTCCTCTTCTTTACTCTCTAATTTAGTTTAGTAAACCTTCTAATTTTTTAATATCCAGCAATTCGTGCAGTTATTTATGATACCCGTAACATTTAATGTACAGCGCTCATAACGCTATCTTTTCTCTTGAAAGGAGGTGTTTGCCATCTCATTTGATACTCGTTTAATAGCTACATTAAAAAATGACCGCTCTATTGATATTGCACGCGGACTAATTACCACGAATGAACAAGGACAAATTGAAATGTTAACTCCTATTGAACATCGATTGCTTCAGCGTTTATTAATGAGTCCTAATCAAGTGGTTTCAACTACGATTTTGATTCAGTATGCTTGGGTTACCGATACAGATCATGCTGAATCAAATAAGTTGCATGTTTATATAAAGAAATTACGCAGTAAGCTGGGCGAAGATTCTAGCAATCCAGAATATATTATTAATGTGCGTGGTGCAGGATATATGTTTATTTTAGATACGATTAACTAGTTTTTTTACATTAAATGGTTCTTGTGTTTAAAAATTTAAAGTTGATGTCAAGCTCGCATAATTATAATATATCATCAACCATTTAATAACTTTAATAGCTTCAAATGGTTATTTCATCTATCCTTGCGAGGTGATTCTTTATAAGAGAGAAGCGGTAAAGAACTACAATTTCGTCTGTGCTCCAAGAACAGTCAAACAAATAACTACTGCTATGACTACTATTAAACTTAGAAGGGATGCTGTATATGAAAAGGAAATTAATGATGGGTCTTGTTTGTTGCACTATGCTATTATCTGTACAAGGTTTATCTTACGCTCAACCATTAGCTAACGAACAAAAAAATGCGGAAACAGTCTTTTCCCCTGAGCTTACTACAAATTTAAAAAAACAAGGACTCAATGAAACAGATATTCAAAGGCTAAAAGAGATCTACAATCGTGATTTGGAATATGCAAAAAATCCCGAAGCCATCTTGGCGGAAGACCGTCAGGAGAAAGAAGTTGCTGATGTGAAGAATGAATTAAGAAACAAGCAAATCACTTCTTTTTCCAAATCTTTAGGAACCTATGGGGATATACTTGTGTCGTACGATTATAGCTGGGGAGGCGTGAACGTTGCCTTAGTTGGTCATGCCGCAATTGTAAGTAATAATTCATCCAAAACAGTTGAATCTAAGACAGGAGATGGTGTGCAGTTTCGAACGAATGATTGGGGTGGCAGATCGAAAGTCTATGGTTTGAGTGTGAAAGGAGCAAGCCTTGCCAAATATAGAGCCGCTGCTACATACTCGGAGAGACAAGAAGGCAAGCCATATAACTGGGTACTTGTTAATCCATGGAGAACCGATCAGTTCTACTGCTCTCAATTAGTATGGAGAGCTTGGAAAGAACAAGGCATAGATGTAGATTATCTAAAAGTTGATCCTATTATTTCTCCAATGGAATTAGTCAAATCAAACAATACCAAAATCTTTCACCACAGAGGATAGCCCCTGATCAATGAGTGAGGGAGCTCCCCCTCCTTTACTCATTATCCCTATTAGGAGGAAGCGTATGATTACAAAAATGAGTTCTAAAAATAGAAGATTTTTCTTCATCTTTCTTTCATTCCTATTCATGGCCATCATAATTATTTTCTGCATAAACATTTCTCAAAGCAAACAAGATACTCTCTTAAATATGAAGTCATTTACTACAAAAGAATCTGGCGTTTTATCACTTAACAAATCGGATTATATTGTTTCCTACTCTTCCATATTAGAAAAAGGTGCCCAACTTCTAACTTATGATAGCAAAGGCAACATACATCAACAGCAAGATCTTAAAGCCGGGCAAAAAATAGATAATGCTGTTAAATGGAATGAAGTCATTTATTATCTTTCTGAACGAAGTAACCGCAATTATAGTTTTCAATCTTCTGGTGAAATTTATTCCTTTTTTGGACTTCCCGAAATATATGGAACTGACCGTGGTTTAGGGTACACTTTTATCCGTGCAGATGCAGACTACATGTTTCTATCTTTAAATATTGGCTCCCATCCCGACTTTTCTCCAGATCAATATAGTAATGCATTGATTTATTGGAATAAAGAAAGCGAGAAACAGAATCATATTCAATTAAGAGGCTATTTATTTTCGTTATTTGTCAAAAATAATAAGGCTTATGTCATGTATGACGATTCCGATCAAGAAAAGTTAGGTATCTACGTTATTGATTTGGCTACAAATAAACTTGTACAAGATTTCCCCATTTCAAGTCAGAATCGCAACAAAGTTGCAAGTGACCGATATTTTTACACAAGTACGCTATATCATGGACAATGCTGTGTCTTGTTCCATGATCAAATTGCGGTTACTCTGGACGATGGAAATGGAAACCCACAGATTGCACCCGTAATTCGCTTTCTCGATATATCCAATGGCACTGTTAAATACGAAATAGAGCTTCCAAGCGGCTTCTTCCCGCTTATTACCGAAGTTTATCTAGATAAATTGTATGTATTTGATCTCAGTGGTAAAGTAATCGTTATTAATAGAAATAAAGAAATAGAGCGCGAATATGAACTAGAGCAATCCGAAGCATTCAAACAAAAGTTAGCTGATAACGAAGGTGTAGTTGGTCATATTATGAAGCATAAAGATGAAGTTCTTGTTTTATATGACTTTATCAAAGAAAAGCCGCTAGACCGTAATAGAGAAATTCATCGCTATGACCTTCTAACAGGGAAATTAAACGCTGTCACACCTCTTACATTTAAGTCAGAGCGAGAGATTGTTCACTTCTTCCCACTAGATTAATTTGCTCAAATGGTGTACTACTATATCATACTTCGAGCCACATGCACGGACAAATGCTTTATATATCTCGTAAAGAAACCGAGGGCTCCCCTTCGGTTTTTTCTCATCTATATACGATACCACGAGATCTCCAGCAGCTGACCAAAACGGTAATACAATTAAAATACGTGTACGGTTGGAGTAGTCGTATTTTGATTCGTCAAATACAAATCATCATGGTATGATGGAAGTCGTGTGCATAAGTAAAAAATTACGTATACATGTTATCCAAAATGCTAAGTATCTTCATGCAGTATTAACGATGACCAACGAGTACTAACATCCCAATGGAGTGAGTAATCAATGAATATAGATTGGTTGCACAGCTTTACTGAAGCTGCAAGACAAAAAAGCTTATCTAAAGCGGCTTATGCGCTAAATCTTTCCCAGCCTGCGATAAGCAAGCATATTCGCAATCTTGAACATCACTATAACGTAGTATTGTTTCATCGAACGTCAATCGGGATTGAACTGACGGAAGCGGGTGAACATTTTCACTCCCGAATTACACCTGTATTTGCAGAACTGGTCGACATACACCAAGAAATGCGGGAATACGATAACACGGCACCTATCGCGATAGGAACTTTGCCTAGTTTAGCGACCTATTACTTACCGCAAAGAATGAATCATTTATCGCTCCCTGATCAGTCCGCTCGTATCATGATTCAAAATACGTCAGCTGAACTCATGCAATCGTTAAGAGAAGGAAGACTCAACGCTGTCTTTATAGATAGTTCTTATGCCACTGGATCCCTTTGGAGAAAAGAGCTGTTTAATGAAGGCTACTATGCGGTGTTTCCCTTGAACCATCGGTTCCGTACACGTAACTCGGTCATGCTCGCTGATCTCTGCGATGACACCTTACTCGTACATCAAGCACCATGTGATACCAGAACATTTATTCTTGCACAATTCGATGCTGCTGGTTATACACCTCTTGCGCTGAACGAAGTCGCCTCTGGAGACTTTATTTTTGGTGCTGTCGCGGCTGGGATGGGAATCACCATCATTCCCGAACTGAAAGCTCGACATCTGGCACATCTCCAATTGTTCGCACTTCCGATCGAAGACTTGGACGAAAGACGCTCTATTACTTTGGTTGCTCAAAATGCACAATTAGGATCAAAGCTCTACCATTGGATTACATCGTATACCGAATCTACGACTTTATAGTTAAACAGCCCTAACAGCTGTTTTCTACATCGTCAAGAAAATAAACATAAGGTGGCTTCACAGATTATGGCAACATTTTTTTTACTGATTATTTATTTAGCCTTTATTAGCTTAGGTCTGCCGGACTCCTTACTCGGGGTGGCATGGCCAATTATGCACAAAGAATACAACGCATCGTTCGAGACAGCTGGTTTGCTTTCTATGATTATTGCAGGCGGTACCATTGTCTCCAGTTCAATGAGTGGTCTTATGTTAAAGTGGTTAGGAACTGGAAGAATAACATTTATTAGCAGCCTTATGACAGCTGCCGCACTGCTAGGATTTGCCTACGCACCATCGTTAATCTGGCTAATTGTATTAGCTATACCTTTGGGCTTAGGTGCAGGTGCTGTTGATGCGGCCTTAAACAACTATGTCGCACTACACTATAAAGCCCATCATATGAGCTGGCTTCACAGCTTCTGGGGTGTTGGTGCAACGATTGGCCCATTCATAATGTCTTACTATATGGTTGGCAGCAGTGGGTGGCGAGATGGATATTTTACAATCGCGATGATTCAGTTTGCATTGGTTGTTATTTTATTGCTCACTCTCCCCCTCTGGAAGCGAGTTGTACATAAGGGGAACGATGAGTCTGCCACTGACACGACTGCTAATCATAACGAAATTGATGCAACAATATCTACTCACGATACACAGAACAAAAAAGGTAGTCCTTTAAAAATGAAAGGTGCTAAAGCAACGCTGCTTGCCTTCTTATTCTATTGCGGAACAGAAGCAACGATGGGACTTTGGGGCAGTAGTTTTCTCGTAAATGTGAAGGGCTTACCCGCTTCCGTTGCAGCACAATGGGTATCTATGTATTACGCAGGCATTACAGTAGGAAGATTCATCACCGGATTTATCACTTTAAAGGTTAGCAACAAAATGTTGATTCGTTCCGGACAATTCATAGCTCTAACGGGTGCAGTCATACTATTGCTGCCGCTGCCAACTACGTTTTCGTTAATTGGCTTTATTATGGTGGGATTAGGATGCGCGCCCATTTATCCATGTATGCTGCATGAAACTCCTGTACGTTTCGGCAAAGAGCAATCGCAGCATCTTATGGGTTATCAAATGGCAGTCGCTTATACAGGTGCTACCTTGCTGCCTCCTCTGCTCGGATGGGCGGCATCACTAACTACGATTGCCATATTGCCATATGTCGTCGTGTTCTTTATACTCGCGATGTTATTTGGTTCAGAAAGAGGAAATGCTGTCCTGAAAAGTATCAAATATCAAGTCAAATAATAGGATTTGACACGATCAACTAACTCTTAGATAATAATTGATACGAGAACGTATGTTTTGTTTTTGTTTGAAGCATACTATATCCATTGTGTCTAAGGAGTGAATGAACGATGAACAGCAATTCCGTGCAAAAAATTTCTACGTTTCTGATGTTTACTGGTCAAGCTCGAGAGGCTATGAACTATTATATGTCCATCTTCGACAATGCCGAAATCGTAGAGGCGAAGTACTATGGACCGAACGAAGATGGCCCAGAGGGCACTGTGATGCAAGCAATCTTATCTATACATGGGCAGCAGTTTAGGTTCTTTGACAGCTTCGTGAAGCATGACTTTAGTTTCACACCGGCGATCTCTTTATTCGTCAATTGTGATACAGAAGCTGAAATAGACCATTCCTTCGAGAAGTTGTCTAAGGATGGATTCGTGATGATGCCTTTAGGTGCATATCCATTTAGTAAAAAGTTTGCATGGGTGGCCGATAAATTCGGTGTAACTTGGCAGCTTAATTTAGTGGATAGCGAATAACAATCGCAACCTATGATAAACGACCAAGAACCGAGTAGGTAAAGACAGTATTGTCTTTACCTACTCGGTTCTTTTTTATAATTAAGGCATGGGCTTGCAGTACCACAGCATGATGCTATGTATGTTCATGATATAAATATACTACCATTTCACAACCTCGGATCAATTTCTTTCTCCTTGGCTGTTTCAAATAGTAAGTTAGCTGCTATTCCTTGATATTCCTCATGCTGAGGTGAGATCTCAGCGAACTTGACAGCTAGCATTTGCTGGCCGAATCGATATTCATTCAACGATTTGCGGAGTTTCTGTGTAATGCTCTTCTGCTTGATCAACTTGTCGTACTTATGAGGGAAACGGTAATCGTAACCGTATATAATGGATAAATAATCCGCATTCCTAACCTTCATGTATGGTACGGCATTGTTCACGACAGTCTCTGGTTTAATGACGACACCTTCCATATGATTCTCTACAGTGAGCATGGAGAAAAATTGCGCTGCCTGTTCATAGCAATCTGGCTGTGCCAAATCCAACACGAGGAACTGATCATTCGATAAGAAGCGATACATATCAGACGTGCTGTCCGTTGGAATCTTCTCCTCACCCGATTCATAAACCACTTTGAGCAGTGCAAATGGCTTATATTCCAGCTTACTGTCCTCTGCATACAAATCCAATTGCTTCTTATAGGTTTCATAAGCTTGCTTATGGTCATTCAAAGGTACTTTCGACTTCAGCACCTGTTGAACATGCTTATACGTTTGATAAACGTGGCCTCCATACTTCTCGCTAAGTGCTGCTTTCGCCATATGATGCTGATCTTTCTCATATCCGCTTTCCTGATACGATTCTACGAGGGTATTCAAAGCCTCTTCGAAGCCACTCTCCTCTAAAAATGATAGCTCACTCTCCAAAGCAGACCCAATCGGCTTAAACTGACGCTGAATCAGCCCTTCCCCCATCGCCTTCCAAGGCAATAGTTCCCCATCTAGTACAAGGATAGATACTTGCTGCTCATCCATATATGCATTGAACTTCTCCAACAATTGCTTATAAATATCCGTCAAATCTACTTGATTCACTCGGTATCCATTTCGACTAACAGCGAAGCACTGTTTGATATCCCGATAAAGATATATATTACATCTTGATCCCATATATTTAGGCTGTAATACGACCTTATCAACTTGACGCTCTGCAAAATACGCCAACCCCCGCTTCAACGACTCCAGCTCATGCGCTTCTAAATCTTTATCCGCTGGTGACATTGTTCCAGAAATAAAGTTGACTTTATTCCGTGAACAGTGATGCAGTTTGCGAACCTCTTCATATTCTAATTCCTGAACAGACACCTTACGCTTCACTTCAAACAAGGTTGGCAGCTCTTCCTGAATAACAGCTTGCTTGGCTGGATGTGATTTGAAAAACGGCTTGAATGAAATAGTTACAGCTGTTAGTTTGTTTCCATGTACACTGCCGGTATCCAAATGAATCTTGTTCTTAATACGGAACGCTGTTTTAGCTGCAATATGGCCAAAAATATGATAAGGTTGATTGCTTACCGCTTCTTCAGACAAGAAACTCAACTGTTCCTCAAATGAAGCACCTCGATCAATGCGGAAGTTACGTTGATGTCGAACGGAATTCGTATCCATCTTCCCAATATACTTATTCCTACAAGGAGCATGCGTAACATAATAGGACGGAGAATCCGAACTGCGATACTGGTAAAATGGTTTAGACAACCTCACCAAATGCCGGAATTTTTCCATCAGCTCTTGATCGTTCATCAATATTTGAATTGAGTCAAAATACGTGCGAATTAACTCAGGGTCAGCACCTTTAATTTCGCCACTCGAATATTTATAGACGAAATTCTCATGGTTCCCTAGCATGAGTCTAAAATGCTCCTGATTGTCATATAGGAATTCAATCGTTTTCTTCGTTGCTTTCCCTTTGTCAATCCAATCCCCAAGTAGCACAATCTTCGTATCTTTAACCCGATCTGTAACTATGAGCTTGTCAACATCAGGCTTACACGATTCAATAGTGTAACCATAGCTGCGAAGCAGACCTTGGAGATCCTCCACACATTCATGTACATCTCCAACGATAATATAATTCTGATCTTTCGAAAGGAACGTATCCAAATATTCGCTGCGATCCTCAACAATGACGCGATAGTCTGGGTTTACTCGCACAGCCTCATATTCAAACGAGCAAAAATCTTTCGCACGTACACGATGAACGCTATCATAGCCTTCTCTGGCTAACGATCCAAGTACGTCTTTCTTCAAGCGATTCATATGATTCGCGATCAGCCTCTTTGATCGTTCTGAAGCATAGTAATCATCACGTTTACGGTAATCGAACAAAATGACTTCTACACGATAGTTATTGCTATGTGCGATCTCTTTTACTTTCGCGCGAAAATCTTCAGCAAGACCCGTCGTATCTATTACAACAAACTCCGCATTAACTGGGAATGAAGTGACGAGTTTTAATTTTTCAAAAAGCAACTGAAACGCTTGGGCACTAGCCTCCAGCATGACCTGATCATATTTATCATAATCGTACCCTAAAATCTCTTGACGAATGGCATCCGAAGATAAGTATTGAATATTCGTCCGTACAGGATCGGCTGCATCTCCTCTTAACTTTGGGATCAACACTTCTTTAGCGAATGTCGTCTTCCCACATTCAGTCGGGCCGATCATCATAAAAATAGTATGTATGTTAGTACGAATCTCCATGTTAATCCCCCCTTTTCCTTACAATGACACCTTGTGTTGTCGCTATATCATTCACACGATCTCCGATCGCTACAAATTCATAGGAATATCCATAAGCTGACGCTACTTCTGCAAACCAAACCTCAAAGCTATGCTTACCCATTTCCCATTGATGATCATCATGACGGAATTCAGAAAGCTCATAGAACGAGTTGAAATCAGCATTTGGCGTAGTCACAATCAAATGGTCAAAGTCAATTTGCGAGAAGATATACTGAATTAACTGCTTAGCTTCTATCTCACTCATATGCTCAATAACTTCCGTTAAAATAACGTCGACTTGCTCCCCGTTATACGTCTCGACAAAGTCGTTAATCGAACTATATGTTGCGATATTATCTATCTCTTTGGCACTTGCCTTTCGCTGCACAGCTTGAATTAAATCTTCATTAATATCAATCGCATAATAGTGAGCATCTATCTTGCCTGCATAAGGAATTGCATAAAATCCTTCGCCACAGCCAACATCCAGAATGGATTTGTTAAACGGTAAAATATTTCCGATGAAGCTTCTGCGTTGCATTGCTGTACTGCCTTGCTCGAACTGAATATGGTATCGGCTTGTATCTTCCAAAAGCACTTTGTATTTTCGATAACGATCCCGTGAAGATAGAAAAATACGAACAAATAAACTACGAATATAGTAAGGTGCATCAATAATGTTCATGCTCTTGATATATTTCTCAATGATGCTGTCTGAAATATCGATATTTTCGTTACTGAACATCGCAAGAAATAAACAGAGCACACTTACAACATGCAGCAGTTCATACAAGCTTTTGTTCGATGTCACTTTCAATGCATAGCTCTTATCTGCGCGCTGCTGTAGCTCAAAAGTATAGTCACTCAGATGCTTCTGGAAAAATTCTATGTACCTCAATCTATCAATATGAATCATATTGATATAGAAAGAATGCTCATAGCCCTCAACATCATGCTCAGCCTGCTCTTTCAATGGTGCTGAGAAGAATTCGTTTAACGCATTCAACGGAAACAAAGGCGTATTGTAACGAGACACATTCAAGTATTCAAACACTTCATGCTTGTGCTGCTTGTAAGAGATTTCATTGTCTGCATCTTTAAAATAGACATTATATGTCGTCGGGTCGCTATACCATCCGTAAGCAATTCCTTTTCGGACTTCTCTCAAAATCATTCCGTTATGCGGATTTTTCCGAATTAGGAAAGTAAATTGAGGGTTGGTAGACCTAAGTTGTACGATAGCCATTTCTGAGTCCCCTCTCTATCTCATTAATTTAATTTCAATTCTTAACTGGAGATTGTCGAACGAAATAGTTCATCTAATTGCGTATCATATTTGCCTGCGTCAGACACAGACTGTTGAGCAGCGACTTGTTCATAGTGAGTAATTGACTCTTCCAAAAAGTCATTGATGACGGATATTCTTGGCTCAATGTTGAGTTCATCACCTGCTATTTTCCGTATTAACAACTGTTGAATGGATGAATAGAGCTCCCTGTCCGCTGAAACCAAGCTTTCAATCAAACTGGAAAATTGGATCGGCGGTATTGTGCTGAAACGTTCTATCCATTGGCATGCCAATAATGGACGCAGCACGTAGAAGTATTTTTTGATCTTCACTTGTTCCCCTTGTAAGTACTCCCTGTAGTTTCCTTTTGCCATGTGCAAATAATGATACATGCATGACTTAGGTGAGAACGTTAACGCAGAAAGTTCTCGAATTTGCTTAATTACTTCATGATTCTCTCGATACACGATGGGAGATTGAAGCCATTCCAGCAACGGTGGATTGGACTTGCGAAACAAGGCTAATGCTTTTTTTAAGTCCCAACCGTTTATATCTAACATATTACTGATCGGTCTTTCGATCACGTCACGTTTCTCAAATAAAGACAAGTAGTCTTTTTCTGGCCTAATATATATGAATCTGACATCATAATCGCTATCCTTCGATGGGAAGCCCCATGCACGGCTACCAGACTCACAAGCGTATAGGATCTGCACGTGTTCTTCATTCTCAATCGCCCGCAATCCTGCTAAAATTTGTTGTTGAACATGTGACAACTTTTCACTTCCCCTTTCGTACTCACGGATGAATGTTCTGTATCTATCATCACCTATTTGCCAGTTCATGAACATGGCAAAAGTATTACGACCTTACAAAAAAATCCCGTATCTTCTCAAATGTTCAACTGCTACAATGAAAGAATTCAATTATTACAACAAAGGGGAATACAAGTGGCAAAGGAGAGTTTCGATAAGGAGATTCAATTTCTACGGATGCTCATGCTCATGAGCGGTGCTTACAATAGACAACAGTTCGCAGAACGACTTGGCATCTCGGTACATACCTTTGACAAAACAACGCGCCGACTGAAAGATATCGCAGCAGCAACGTCTTCACAGTCCCATGCTGAGGCCTTAGATCTTATTGACGCTGTACGTCATACCTATTACGAAACATCCGATCCGATACTGTTGTTCTTATTTCGCGCAAAGTCTTTGAAGGAATCCGAATCAGCACGTATATCAATTATTTTAGAAACGCTGCATGCACAGACCATGACAGCTATTGAACTCATGGACGTCTGCAGCAGCATGCCTGCCGAGCTGTCTATCCCTGATGAGAAAACGATTCGATCTGATCTCAAATATCTCGAAGCGGTAGGCGCTATTCGTAAAGAGAGCACAACTCGGCCATACCGTTATCGATTACATAATGATCTTCTACGTGAACTATCTGAGGATGAGCTCACTGATCTATTCGACTTCGTCAATGTGATGGCGAATACGCAAGTACCTTCTGTTCAAGGTTATTTGCTGCAAGATGGGCTTAAGAAGCAGTTGAAGCACATTCTTCCCGAAGATAATCCATTCATCGATCCTTTTCTATACAAGTATCACTATCACTCGCGAATTCTGGATGAAGTTCATCTGTTCACCTTGCTGCGTGCGATCCGCGATCGTCGTAGAGTACAGTTCTTGTACTTCACGCCTAAGGCAGAGAAAAGCTATACAGCGCAGCAGACGAATCCACTCTTCGAGCGACAAAGTGCAGGAAAGCAGCACAAAACACTCCCGCTGAAGATCGTGTACGATCATCAATACGGACGTTGGTACTTGCTCGGCATGGGTAGAGAAGGCATTCGTAAATTCCGTATGGAAGGCATGACCCATATCGAAGAGGCGGAAGCCGTCTCAGAAGAAGTATATGGGAGAAAGACAGTCGAACTCATGGAAAAGCTCCAAACAAGTTGGTTGATTGATACCGGTAAACCCATAAAGGTTCGTGCCCGCTTCTACAACCCGAGTGCCGGAGAACAGCATAACTTCATCAAGCATCGGGTTCTTCTTCAAGGGCAATGGGGTGAAATCGTCGAAGAAGATGAAGAGTCATTTATTTATGTAATATCAGTAAATGGAATTTATGAGATCAAACCATGGCTCAGAAGCTTCGGTTCCAGTTGTGAAGTACTTGAGCCTCGACAACTCCGACATGAAATGATAGAGGAATGGAAGGAGCTTCATAAATATTATGAATCCATTTGAAAAAATTTTTAATTATCAGATCCTTTCTCGGTTGGAAGACACAGGTACCTTTGTCGTTACCGCATATGAACGCACATGGTTGAAGACAATGCTAGAACATCCAGCAGCAAACGAGGCATTTACAGCAGAGACACTTCTCAAGTTGAGACAGATGCTCAGTATGGATATAGTCATGGACACCTCAGAATACTTGATTGAGAAGGCATTGACTCAGGAGAAACATGTCTATCACCCGCTACTTCGCCCATTGCGTCGGCTCATTTCAGATAGAAATGGAATGAAGATAAGCTTTATCGTCAAAGATGGCCGAGAAAATGTAGAGCACAGAGGATTCCCTTATAAACTGGAGTACTCTATGGTAAAACGAGAATGGTACTTATTATGGTTCCATATGCGACATCGTACCTTTATGAGTACAAGAATAGAGCAAATTACTTCCTTTTCTGAACAGCCAATATCACCTAAAACGGCAGATCAAATACTAGAGAAGTTGTCTCTCATTAAACATGCTCGCAAATCTGAAGTATGCATCGAAGTTGTACGTGACTACAACCAAGAGCTATCCCGAATCATGTACGCCTTTTCTTGCTTTGAGAAGACTGTGGATTATGACGAGGAACACGATAAGTACCAGGTAAGAATCCATCTACCCAGAGATGAATATGAGTTTCTATTATCCAAGATTCGCTTTCTCGGCAAACGTGTTCGTGTGATCAAGGGCGATTATTTAAAGAAACGAATGCTGGAAGCTTCAACAAAGGCTTTGGCTCGATATGGTATTGAGACGATGCAACTAGAAGAAGGGTTAATACCAATAGAGTCCTCTTTATACACTCGTTAAGTATATGGAGTATTCAACCGATTTTGAGAAATTAAGAAGACCGCTGGTTCAATTAATGCTGGCGGTCTTCTTCTTAATTTTTATCAATTACTTTCCATTTAAGATCTGCCAAGTAAACTTGGATGTTATGAGCATCTCCAAGCTTCTTGTAGCATGCAAATTCTTTTCTAGGTCTACTGCATCTGTTTTAAAGACTGCTGCTCGATAAACGTTGCTGCTGCACACTTTTCTTTCTACCCAAGTAATTCGCGCCTACTACACCAGCAATAATAAGTACAGAACCGATAAGGTGGTACACCGTTATCTCCTCACCTAAGAACATCGCTCCTGCCATCATCGAGACAATCGTCGATAGATTCGAGAACACGCTCATTTTAGACGCTTCCATTTTCGATAAAATATAATTAGCTGCCAACGCTGTACCAAGAGACGATATGACACCTAAAAATAGAATCGATACGACAAATGTGCTGTTTGTTAGAGGAGCCAAGAAAAGAGCCGTTGTTCCAGCACTAATATGCTGAACCATCGAAACGACTAAAAATGTAACAAATCCTACTCCAAGCATTAGATACGTAAGTTCTGCAGGACTAAACTGCTTCGAGAGCGATCTTGCCATTACGCTATATCCCGCGAAGGCAACACATGTCATAAACAATAGAAGCAATCCTGTCACATTCGAGAAGTCGATCGTGCTCCCCATCATTACGAAAATAAATACAACTCCGAAAACAGACAAAAATATTGATAATTTTTGCAGCAACGACGTTTTTTCTTTCAAAAATATCGATGCAAGAATTAGGGTTACTACAGGGGTGCATGCATATAAAATTCCACCTTCTGCTGAGCTAGCATATTGAAGCCCAAATGCTTGCAAAGTGAAAAATCCTAACGGGTACATCAATGATAGCAGCAACGCTTTATACAGCGCCTTGCCACGATATTGAAGCTTAATCCATCCGAATACAACTGGTATCGACATCACGATAAAAGAAGCTGCAAAGCGATATGTCAGTGTGTCCAGCGGCGCTGCGTAATCCAATGTAACTTTGGCAAATAAAAATGAAAATCCGATAATAATGGCATTTAACACTGCTAGAAAATATGCAAGTCTAATCCCTGTTCCATTCATGTGTATTCTCCCTTTCTCTCTGTACAGCCATAACAGGAACAAGTGATATCCTGCTCCCTCGTTCGTTACGTTTCACGATACAATAGATTAGATCCGCAGCCGAGAAGCAAATTGCGCAACTGTATCGATACACTCAACACTGTTATTACTGTCAGAAAGGAATCAGCATGGTAACATATACACTAGAACGAGCATGCACACCTTTCGTTGCCTAACGGGGGCGGACTTAGATCAATGAACTGCTAAAAGGCATACATAGAGGAGTCATTATGAAAAAATATCAGGCCATCACTACGGATATTGAATCTAAAATCCGAGAAGGACAGTATAAATCAGGTCAGAAACTACCATCTGTTCGAAAAGCCATGCAAATGTATCACTGCAGCCAAAGCACAATCACACAGGCCTATACAGAACTTGAACAACGGCATGTCATTTATACGATTCCACAGAGCGGTTACTATGTAGTAGATCGATTCGGCTCAGACCAAACGAACAGGGGCAGTTTCAGTAACGGGATTGACTTTTCATCTGCATCACCTGACCTTCATTTATTCCCGTATCGAGATTTCCAGCATTGCATGAACAAAGCAATCGATACGCATAAATACAACTTATTTACTTACGGCCATCCACAAGGACTCTGTTCCCTCAAACAAGCGCTCGTATCACTCTTAGCGGATGATCAAGTATTTGCACGAACAGAACAAATTATTGTGACATCTGGCATTCACCAAGCATTAGAAATAGTAGCAAAAATGTCGTTCCCGAACCAACGCTCCACCATACTTGTCGAACAACCTAGCTATGATCTCTTTTTGCGCTATTTAGAAAGAGAAGGAATTCCAGTTCGCGGAGTTGCACGCACGGCACAAGGTATCGACTGGCAAGCACTAGAGGAAGCATTCAGCAGCAGGGAGATCAAATTTTTCTATACGATGTCACGCTGCCAGAACCCGCTTGGCACCTCTTACAGCACCGAAGAAAAGCGCAAATTAGCCAAGCTTGCCAGCACCTACGATGTATATATTGTCGAAGATGACTATATGGCTGATCTGGGCGTGTACCGACAATTTGATCCTATTTATTCGTACAATCTGAGCTCGCACGTCATTTATTTGAAGAGCTTCTCGAAAATGATTTTCCCAGGTTTACGAATAGGAGTTGCTGTTCTTCCTGAGCAGTTAGTACAAACCTTTCAATCCTATAAAAGTTATGGCGATACTTCCCTTTTATCTCAAGCGGCACTTGAAGTGTACATCCGAAATGGCATGTATCAACGTCACAAGCAGCTTCTAAGCAAAGAATATAGTGCCCGTATGCAGGCGCTGCATGCAGCAGTTAGGCGATATAACGATAAAGGACTCGTACAGCTTTCAGAAACAAGCTCAAGCATGTATACGCAATTCAAATTGCCGCTTACGATCAATATGGATCAACTCATAAAAAGACTTGCAACGAAACAGATTACAGTCGCACCGGGGAATCCCTTCTACTTGTCTAGTTGGCTGAATCGGGAAAAGTTTCTACGGATGAGCATATCCAGAGCACCTATTGAACAAATGGATCAAGGGGTAAAGAACATAATGGAAGAGATACAACGAGGATAACCATAATATCAGGCCACACTCAAAGATAAGTGCAGCAGTAAGAAGCAGTACACACCTATTACAAAAACCCCCTTTAAGCATGCATGCTGCAACGACATCATTTTGATGCGTCAACTGCACGGCCTAAAGGGGATTCATTATGTTTTTTATGAAAAACTACACATCATACTCCAACTGTTTCCTTGCCTGGGCAATGAAATCCAATGGAGTCGTGACCGTCTCCGCATCGTACTCAATCGCGCCAATAATCAAATCCAAATCAATTTTGTACTTGCCTGTAGATTCATGCGCATTAAATGATGCTACTTTATCCTTAATTCGATTGATGACGATATTAGCGCCTTCACGATCCGTAAACAGCAGCAGCCCCCATGTCGGATCGTCGGAATTCAGCATATAGAGCGAATCATTCATACGTATGCTCGTCTCACTCAATTTGGACAAATCGTAAATCAGCTCCGACATTTGTTCCCTGCTGACCATCTGCTTTAGCTCATCCCAGTATCTTACCTTTACGACAAGCAGTGTGAGCTCTATTTGATATCGCTTGGATAGCGCCATAAATATCGTCGCATCTTTTTGGAAAGAGCGGCTGTTTTTCAAGTCTGTATTTTCATCCATGGTCGCCAACGATTGATTTTTCTTAAGCAACTGCGCATTCTCAGCCTGCATTTGCTGATTGCTAAACGTAATCATCCACGCAACAATGGTAAACACAGGTGTCATGATAAGCCAGAAGTAATGATGCCCTTCCAGCACACTACCCTGCATAATCGTTTCATACAGCGTGAACGTACCGTAACCGAAAATAAACAGTACGTTTAGGATGAGCCCGATTGTCAGCGATGTAAAGTACGTAACAATCGCAACAAGCAAAGCCACATTCAATAAAATAATATTCAATATATAGCGGTTCGGGTCTCCCGCAATGAATATGATGCTAACAAACGTCATGACAATCCACAGCAAGAAAGCTCCATCGGACAGCAGACTACCTTGATTACGTTTCATCGTTCTGCCTCCGTTTCTTTCTATATTTGCGAATCATGAACATTAGCGATACGAGAATCAGCACGATGATGAGCATCACAGCAACCATAAAGCCAAGCACATCGCTCCGTTCCATAATATTGCTCACAAGTGACTGTTCATTTTGCTCTGCCTGCTTCTTAAAGCGATGGGCAAATACTTGTCCATCCTTATCCGTAGCCACACTGTCTCCAAATACTTTCCACTTCTGTTCTTCGCTGCCCAGCAGCTTGGAAGCCAAGTAATAATATTCAGAGCTCGCTCCAGTAACCGCTAATAGTCCATGACCATCTTTATACGGAGATTCAATGAGCTGCAATGTCCCCAATCGCTTGCCATATTCCTGATCAATGCTCATCTTTTCATTGGAAATGAATCCCGCACCATCCGCTCCATATTGGAAATAGAGCTTCGCATTCTGATCACGGATTACTTTATTATTTGCATGGCTGCCAATAGCAATAATATTGTATGCTGTCAGTTCAGAAGAAGCTACGGTATCATCGTAGAAGCGAATATTACCTGTATTCCCTTCTGCATACTGCCCGAGGAGATTAAACAGATTCGACAGCGCCAAATACGTATAGGTATCTCGCTCCTTCGGCATAACAACCGCAACTTGATTGAAACTGCCATCACGTAAGAATGGACTTGGATAATTGTTGAATAACAACTCCGTCTTGTCCTTCGTATTTAATTGCAGTACAGAATCCTTCGTAATGTACGCCCACGGCATCTCATCCTGTGGTCGAATACATGTGCCATGCTTCATTTCCAAATCAAATGCCACCGTAATCATAAAGTTGCCTGAGATATCAAGATTTTTAGGTATTGGCAAAGTAAGCGTGTCACTATTCGCCAACTCTGAAGTCAGCTTTTTGCTGCCTATCGGCTTATCATTTACATAGACCGTAACCATGGAACGATCGAAGTCTAAATTTTTAGCATAACGCATGTCAAGACTAATCTTGCTGGCGTCTGCAATGGCTCGGTTAGCTGGCAAGGCAATAAAGTAACTTTTTTCTTGGCGCATAGGCCCTTTTAATTCATCGCCAGTTTCGGTTATCGTGATTTGTTTGCTCACACTCACAGCAGCGGTATTGACATCCGTGCTTTCGGTGATCACTTTTGAGCTCGAATTCAATTGCATCATAAGCTCTTGATTTGCGATTAGTCGTCCAGCTTTAACGAGTAAATTCGCATCTTGAGAAGTAACAACAAGCGTTGGCTTCCCAGACCAATTCACAACTTGAATAAGCGCTAGCTTGCTTACATCCTGCTGCTCCAAAGAAGCTTTGAGCGTAGCTGGCAATTGATCGTATAGGGATATAGCTACGATCCATTTTTTATGATCCATCGCTGCCGCATCAAATTTTTGCATCGGAATCGTATCGTTTTTCAGTCGATTTGATTTTGCGAAGCCTGACAATGCATGCACAGATGCTTCCAATTCCGCCGAACTGCTTTGTTCAGGAATCACAATTACATTGGAATCGTCACGAACCGTGTCCATTCCCGTAAATCGTTCATTGAAGTCTCGTATACTGCCACTAAATGCTTCCGTATCGTACTTTACAGCAATCGTAGAAGACTTATAAAACTCTACCCAATTATCATGTCTATCTGGCGGTACACAGATTTGATCATTTTTAGTCGTCTCAATATTACCTGTCACAGATAATGTATTGTTGCCCTTAACAAGCAATTCTGCTGGAACAACTACTGCCAACTGCTGCTTCACTTGATCAGCAACTTTAGGTCGGAATGAATAGAACTTAGTTCCATTCATCGACAATGTAACACTGGATCGATCATTTATCGTTAACTGCGATGCTTTGTAATCCAACGTAACCGTTGCATTTTTTGCTTTCCAATAAGGTTCAGTTTGAAATTGAAAATGCTTGGACGTCATCACGCCCGATAACGACGTGTTCGTATTCGTCATCGGTGTCTCGTACACCTTTACATTGCTAACTTCAGCAGCAGCCACTGCCATCGGCTGAACAAGCTGTAAAAGCAGCATACATATACAAGTGATGCCGATAAGTAGACTTCTTCTCATCACACGCTTCTCTCCTATCTTAAAAACGTTCCGTTTTATACCATTTCACTTCGCGCTTGAAAATTTGGTCTTTTATATACGCATATAATCCATACGCAGCTACGACCATCCACATTTGGCAATATGACACATACATAAGCAGTATGATCCATAGGTTGGAGAGACGCATTTCTCCTTTTTCTGTGATGATCGTAATAAATGTTCCGGTAACGAATAGCGTTATCGCAAGCAACCAAAGGAACAAGCTAAGCCCAGCAATTGTTGTATGAACATAACCCAAAGCATGTAGGATGAGTAAAATATCAGACATCACTAGCGACGTTAACAACAAGAAGTAGATCGATAAGAAATATAAAATATCAAAACGAATTCTTTTGGCTGAGCGGTTAAAGAGCAGCGGTATGTTTTTGACAATCACATAAATATTGCCCTTTGCCCAGCGAGTACGCTGCTTGAACCATACTTTAAGCGTCTGCGGCTCTTGTTCCCAAGTTACAGCCTTAGGTTGAAACTTAATTCGGTATCCCATCATGTAAATACGGAAACTGATCTCCGTATCTTCTGCGATTGCTTTGACATCCCAACCGCCAATCTCTTCGACAATATGACGACGCATAATAAAGTTGGTGCCTGGAATGGTACACAGCTTGAACAATTTCCATCTTCCTGCCTGCGCCATCCATTGAAATGATAACGTTTCGATGTTAATAAATCGTGTTAGCAAACTCGCATCGCGATTCCGTGTACGGAACTTGCCAATAACCGCACCGAGCGAATCATCATTCATAATTTCGCCTACCAAATAACGCAGCGCTGTTTTCTCTGGTGTATTATCTGCATCATAAATCGCAATCAACTCACCTTTACTGCGCTGAAATCCAATATTCAAAGCATTGGATTTTCCCTTGCCGCCCGTAACCTTGTCTGTATTAATAACGATTAGATTCCGCCCTGGATAGCGATCCTGCAAGTCAGCTAGGAGGACGCTGCTATCATCTGATGAGTTATCGTTAATGACGATAATCTCATATTTATGATGCGGATAGTCTAGAGCTAAAAGCGATTCGACGGTCTTTATAATGACCTTCCCTTCATTATGTGCGGGAACCATGATGGTAACGAAAGGTGCTTCACCTTTGATGGGAGGCACTTCTTCACCTTCAATATCGATGTAATACAAGTAGCCTGCAATAATAAGTACCACATTGACAAGCAAAAGAGACCAAATACAAACCACGGCAATCATCATTAATATATCTGCAATCGTCATAACGGCCTCCTCATTTGAAATACTTACGTTTGTATAATCGGTAGCCAATGATGAAGAAGCCGCCAAACGCTACAATCGTCACCAGAATGATAACGATAAAGACTTTATTTTGGACATTAAACCAACGCTCGAAGCTCTTTTCTACTTTAGGTTTGTACTCAAATTCCTCACTAACTTCCTCACGTGCAGTTGCTAGATCGATCAATTGGTCATTAATGTATAAAGAGCCTCCGCTTGATCGAATGGTGTTCGCTTTTGTTGTTACAGTATGATCCCCATACTTCAAATCAGCGAAGGTTACCCAACTATCGCGGAGCCATTTCACGGCCTCATCTAATTCCTGCCCGTTATCATTAAAGTCGAATGTTATTGCCGTATTCATTGGAAAATCCGTGAGTGCTTTTTCCCTATACTCAAATTGCTCCAAAAAATCTAATTGCAAGCTATATAAAGTGGACGGGAACGACTTCGACGTATAATCTTGTGCCTTATGTTTAATTTCCTTATTCTGAAATAAGATAGCCGTATCAAATAATCCTAATCCTGAATTTGTAAAATACTGATCATAGGTCCAGTACATTTCCGCACCAAAACCTAGCGGAGCAACCCCCTGCTTAACCATTGCATCAATGAACAATTCAAAGCTCTTGTTCAAATCGCGCTCAAGCGGACTCAATATAGCGTATATCTCTGGTACGTTAACTACGATGTTCCCGTTACGAGATTGCACATATTTCAATGTTTCAAAATAACGTTTTGTTGCTGGATAATCAAAATTGATAAAGATAGGTCTGGCACTTACGACGAAAGGAATTCCCGCTTCATACAGCTCGTCCGCCAACTTCTCCAATCGTTCTAAGTCAGAGAATGGATATATTTCTTTAAATACCACATACGTATTGCTCTCATTTGTCCATCCTAACCAATCACGCAGCACATACCCAATCGCAAGTTCACTCAAGTTTCCTTTTTCAAAGTAAGGAATATAAGCTATCCCGTTTTGACTGACTCCAAATGGAGACTGACGACCGCTTCTTGACGAGATAAGCCCATGACTATTACCTTCATATGCTGTGATATACGTAAGTGCTTCGGCTTGGATCGCTTGCTGTGAGAAATCGTCTATCGACAGTCGAAACGTGTCCACATTTACTTCTCTCGTGTGTAAATTCAACTTACTCTGGACCATAGCTGGCACATTCGTTCCAATATGTAAATAGCTTCCTTTGTATTGTGTAAAGTCTCTCACGAAATCCTGATTCGTTATCGAAATATCAGCTACGTTATGAATACCAATTACTTTCGTATACTGCTGCAGCTCACCTTGCTTGTAGTTATCAAAAGATTGCAGCGTAACAGTGACACTATAAGCAGCTAATATATGCTGAAGTGCTTCAACATTACCTGATTTTGATGTACCCTTAGCCAAGCTATCATACAGCAGCAATACGCGAACAGGCTTAGTTGACTCAGCATGAACCAGGGGAGCAGGCACGATGGCGATCATGGCAAGCAGCACAATCATAAATAACAGCAGTATTTTGTTTGTTGCTTTAAACAACATGCCTTACCTCCCTTCAATTCATATACATGCTACTGCATGGCAGCATCTTTGTCACTACGCCATAAATATCGACGAATGGCATCAGCTACTGCAACAAATGTGACTAAATCAAACACGAGTGTAAATAAAAACTCATGCTTGGATAAATCCGCATCACCAGCACCGATAATGGAAACGAAAATACCAGATAAGCCCAGTAACATCATCCCTAAAATGAGTGGCAACCTTTGAATATGCCTCATGTGCTTGGCCTTCACAGCTGTAATGAAAGACGGCATATACAAACCAACAATGAGAATAACCCAAAGGATGACGAAACCGAACGTCTTTGGTGCTAATGCATGCTTAATATTACTGTAAAGAGAGAAGAATCTGGTCTGTTCTCCAAATTCCCTACCCGCAGATAGCTCGTAGTTCCCCATTGCAGGCGGCCTTATCGTAAAGGCATGTTTCGCAGCAATATCCAACATCTTAAACGCTTGAGCTGGATTAGTAAGATAATAAGCCAGTATCGAGCCGAATCCATATTTGCTATAGAAATGGTCCTCTAGTATTTTGGAGTCCACATCTACCGTTGTGAATGGCTCAAAATAGATGCTTTTATTTAAAACCGCATATTGTTTATCAATGCCGAAGGCTTTCAACGTTGCTTCAGGGTCTTCTGATTCCATCAAGACACCACGGGTCATAGCATGGTACGCGTTAATATTTACGAATTCCTTCGGAATTAACACATAGGTTCCGATTCCCGAAAGAAATAAGGCCACGAGAATCGATGACATCCAAATACGGAAAGAACGCTCTTTACGTATAAAGACGAGCACAACGCCTGTAACCGCAAGAATGACACCAACCGGGGCATTTTGCTGCTTACTCGTTGTTAGAATCAATGCGCTAATAAAAAACACTGTCATTAGTACATAATCGTTGTAGCGATTGCGATACATTAACAAACCCGCAGCAAATACAAGCATAGTCATTATTAACATGATGCTTTCACTGAAGAAGGAGTTGAAAAAGGCCGTATACGCCGTGTCTGCAAATACAAAAATGGCGATTAGCGCAATTGGGTAGCCGTATTTTCGAGGAACTTTCCAAGTTAGACTCTCGATAAACAGATAGATGGCAATCGTGTACAAGGCAAGAAAAATGATGGTTTGAAAACGAACATCAAATAGTTGATCACTGTAAAATAATTCATTTAGCCAGATAGCTAAGCGAATAAAATACGAATGTGACGAGAATAAAGCAGCTGCATGCTCATTAAAGTGCTGAAATATACCATATTCTTTAACGAAATAGCCAAAGAAATGCGTTTTATAGTCTGGATTCAAAATATACAAACCGTTACTATAAATAATCCGTGAATAGTCTCCGTTATCCGCCATCCCGATATAGGGTGGCACAAATAAGGCAATGATCGTAACAATCAACACTCCAGCGGCTGCGAGCATAGCCGGAGATACATACCGACTCAGCGAAATGAGTATGCTTTTTACGCGTATGTTCACGCTCTCCGTCATCAACTCTTCACCCTTTCTGTATTTCCATTAATGCGCATAGGCCAATAAAGCCATGAGATTATCAAATGAGTATGCTTGTTGTGAGGCAACGTCCCCATAGCCTCCATCAAGCTTCGTACCGCTATTGCGGACTTGATATTGTTCCATTCGTTGAATACTTGTCTTATACAAATCCTTATCGCCGAGCTCAGATCCAATCATAGCAGTAATCGCATATATTGCAGTAGACTGGATATCTGTTGCTGCTTTACCTTCTTTGGTATAATGCCCAAACAATGTACCTGCTTGCACCTGATCTTTGATAAATGTAATGCTCGCTGGATTGTGCTGTTTCACTTCTACAAGTGATAAAATAGTCAGCAGCGATTCAACCGTATTAATTTGTTCCGACTGATACGCCCCCGTTTTATAGCTGTATCTCGTTTCATAGAATGGGAATTGCTCAGATAAATAACCTTTGCGCATAATGTCGAGCATGTTCTGTTGTAAAGCCTCTGCCTGCGAAGTTGATATGGGCAGTAATCCTAACGAAGTAAGGTCGATATAACATAACGTAATAAAGTCGTTTGTCATCTTATACGTTTCATCGTAAAAATCATACAGTTGTCCGTCTTTACTGTTATGTTCGTAGAAACGCTCGCCATATTGTGCAGCTTCCTTCGAATAACGGTTATCGCTAAAAGCAATTCCTGCCTCATGCAAGGCACGTATGATTCGAAGATCATCCACCGCAGCATTTAACGGATAACGTTTATTTTGCTGTGGACTATATCGATAGCTGAATCCTGCTGACAAGTTAAAGATCTCTTTAGCACGCTGCCACTCTGCATCGAAGGCCTCCTGCTGCCCTGTTAGCGCATAATAACGCATAAGCAATCCTGCTGACTCACTCAGCACTTCGTGTCCAGTTGCTACTACCGCCGACTGAGTCGTGTTATGGAAATTCGTAAACACTCCATATGTTCCTGTCAACTGTTTAGAAATAAACTGGTACAGCTGCTCTTCATTTGCTTGAGTTTCAGGTTCATCTCCATAGTTCTCTCTTGGCAGTAGTGGAGCTACCGTTGCAGGCTTGTCAGGCCTTACTGGTTTCACAACCTGTTCAGAACGGTCACAGGATGTGAGCAATAGAAAAGACAAAATAATACTAGCACCCAATACCATTTTTTTGTTCACCTCATTAAACCTCACTTTCGTGATTCAAAAAGGAATCATTGAGTGCTTATTACCTACATTTACTTTTGCTTCAGGTATTAGTTCTTAATTCTTATCTTTACGCTGCGAATGCTCTTACAATAATAGAGGAAACCTTTGTATCCTTAGCCCAGTTAGATGGTTGCATTTGCTCAAAGTTGACTTCATTTTGCAAGATTAAAAAGGTCTGTTCTAGCTTTCGTCATATATTCTGGCAATATATTCACTAATAATACCTAGGGAAAATATCTGTACGCCACTGAACAATGTCATAGCTACGATAATTGAAGTCCCCGCTTCATAGGGAAGCCAAGAAACTTGGCACATTGGCACATTGGCACATACAGAATAAAATAAGAGACCGACGCTAGAAAAACTGTAATCAAACCAATACGCATAATATATTTCAACAGCTTCGAGAAGAATGAACAATACCGTCAATTGCAAATCTAATCATTTTTCGAAGCGGATATTTGGTTTCTCCAGCATACCTTTCGCCAGTCTTCACAATTACAAAAAGTAATTCTTTATACCTATGATTATCGGCAATTATGTGAAAATGATCAAGGATAATTAATGAACATCCCTATCATTATAGTTCTGTAGACTTAACAATTTCTGAACAAAATGATGTACCCATTGTAGTACAACTCGAATCAGAAAATAAAAGCTAATACCTGCAACGTGAATTAAAAACTGTCTCTATGCCGTTTTTCGTTCCTTAATACATAAGCAAAAATGAAAGCTCTCCACTTCTAATGAAGATGGAAAGCCTAGGTATAAAATAAATGTTTCCATCCTTCTTGTACCACAATAATTTTCTGTGCAACAATACACAGTACGCACACAGGTCTATTTTCCTACGCAACGTTGATTCATCGGGTCTATATTTATTATTATAAGAGGTATCGATAACAACATGTTCTAAACAGCACCCGTTATTGCAACAGGTGCACAAGTGGTGCATACACGATACAGATTTGAGCGAACCCATATGTTATCCAAATCCATAAACGAGGATTTCTCAATTTTCTACCACCGATATCGAACCAACCAATTAAGAAATCAGACCATACAAATAGTAAGCCTCCTACAAGTGGAAGCAGCCACAGACCTCCTACGGCTTGCCATAAGCCCGCAGCATACACTGCCGTGAAACCAACAAGCAGCCCATAGACCGCTGCTCCGTTCACAATAGCTCGTGGCTGTGTAGGTACATTCAGGATGCGTCTCCATACGTACAATTGTGTAACAATAAGAACGATTGCACTTGTGATGAAAGCCTCATTATATATCGTAAATCCATTTGAATTAGCAATTTGCGTAAAGGAAATCATGTAGCATAAGTGTCCGAGACCAAATGTGATCATGCCACCAATGATAGGATGACGCCACGGCAATAACGCAGCCATTGATAAATCTCCGATAAAGGAAAGAGACATCCCGGCAGCCAGCCATACATACGGAGTTGCAAAATCAGCTGATACCGCAACAAGCCAAGAGGTTACTACGAGCAAGCTGCTGAATAACATGCACAACATTTTAGGAAACTTGCGTTGTCCAGAAACGTCCTGCGAAGCTCTAAATGCCGCTGTACCTATCGTACATAATTGCGCAATCCCCACTATTATCCATATTAGATTGTTCAAGGTGACTTCACCCTCTCAACATGTTATCAGATAACATTTTTAAAAGTATGTGACTTAAGGTTATTTTAACATTTCTAATAAATTACATTAAGCACTTCATGTCTGATTGGTCCTACCGAGACAACGTATTACAAAATGGTAGTTACGGTTTTGCAGCTCGACTTGAAAATGTTATATATTTATGACCAACATAATTAAGTATCGTGAACAAGCCTGAAGCAATTAATATAGAAAGGTTTTCATACAATAAAGGTGACATATATTGCGCCATGCTCTCCGCTATTTGGATGATCCAATATCCTATATAGTACGCCGTGAAATAAGCCACGATATTAACAGCAATAAACTTGATTACGGTTGAAGTATTCGATATAGATGACTGCACTTGAAACGTATATTTTTTATTTAAAATATAGCTGCAAATACCACCTATTACATTTCCCATTGCTGTAGAAGCCCAGTAATTCAATGATACGACGTTAAATAAGACATAGATAGACGTCAAGCCAACTATCGTATTAATTACGCCCACGACTAGAAACCGGGCAAACATAAATTTTTGAAAAAAAGATTTCACCATAATAACAACCTACTCCAGTTAATTGAATCTGCTTATAAGCCTATGAAAGCTCCGCTACGATCTTCTCGCACAGCTCATGTGTACGCAAAGAACGTTCCCCGCTTGTTTCAAATGGTTGTCCATTTCTAACACAAGTAATGAAATGATCAATCATATCGACAAAGCCTCTGCGATACAACGTGGTCGTCCAATCTCCAAAAGACTGGTACTGTTCCGTCTGATTCACAAATGCGGTCGTGTGCACCATATTGTTAACCACAAACTTCTTTTGATTGCCCATCAATTCAAGACGCTCTTCCGTTATACCAGTTTGACGATGCATGATGCCAATCCCCGTTGTTTGGCCTGCGGCTACATTTAGGATAATATAATGCAACAATCCTTCTTCTATTTTTGCCTGCACGTGCATATCCACATTCGCTTTCCCCACATAAGCAAGCAAAGTATCTACCACATGAATATAGTCATCTAAAATGGTCGTACGAATGTCGGATAGTGGACCCGTTCTATTTTTCTGCATCAATATCGTTTCTGGGTGATGTATTTCTGCATTCAAATTCCGATACATGGGAGCAAATCGACGATTGAACCCTACCATAAGTCCAACACCGCGTTGTTTAGCTAGGGATACAAGCTCTTCGGTTTCACGAAGTGTATAAGCAATCGGCTTATCAACAAATACATGAACACCTGCTTCAATAAGTTCACGGACAATCAGCGGATGGGCTTCAGTAGATGCATGGACGAAAGCAGCATCAATCTTCGTAGCCACCAGTTCTTGTACGGAAGCACACTTATGTGCAACCCGATATTGCTGTCCAACTTGGCTTACAACTTCTTGATTGCGGCTGGCAATCGACAGCTCCACATCTGCTCTCGTGCCTAGAATGGGCAAGTACGCTTTCTTTGCTATATCACCAATACCGATAACTCCAATTTTCATCATTAAAATGCCTCCCACAAGATGTGATAGTCAATACCATCATACCACTTAGAAGTTCCACTCAGGTAGGTTGATCGTATTTTTATATAATGAATCTTCACAACATAATCAAAGCACAAGCATGTAAAAAGCCAATCGAGACTTATATCCTCGATTGGCTGTCGTCATTTACACACTTACAAATCTCTTTAACACGAGCAAAAGTTACCACCGCTATTGGCGGTTATACAAAACTCCCGTTCACAAATCGCCTCAATATCCGCTTGATCGTGAGAAACGAACAAACAAGTGATACCTGATCTTCGCAATATTTGAAGCAATTCTTTACGAATGTTTGCTTTGAGATGGGCATCCAAGTTGCTGAATGGTTCGTCCATCAACAAAAGAGACGGCTTAGGTGCAAGTGCACGAGCCATCGCGACACGCTGCTGCTGACCACCGCTCAACTCATGTGGGTATCGCTTCGCGTATTCTGACATCTGAACCAGCTCCAACATTTCAAGCAGTTTCTGCTTGCGTTCCGAGCGCTTTAGCTTATGCAGCCCAAAAGCGATATTATCTGCCACATTCAGATGTGGAAACAGCGCGTAATCTTGAAACACCATACCTACTCCACGCTGCTCTGTTTCTACCCAACGTGTATCATCCATCATAACGTTATGATCGATTTCAATTTTCCCCTGCTCCGGCTGCTCCAAGCCTGCAATAATACGCAGCAGTGTGCTTTTTCCACTACCACTTGCTCCCACAATGCCAACAACTTCTCCCTTCTTAATTGTAAAGGAGAGATCATCGATAATCGGCGTCTGCCTTTTGTTGTAACGGAATGTTAAGTTTTTAATAGACACATACGTCATCTCGTCTTCTCCTTTTCAATCTTCAAGATGCACAGCACCGAAATAAAACTAATCCCAATCAGCAGCAATGATGGCAGCGCTGCTTCATAAATTCGCTCATCAATAGCAAACTGGTACGTTCGTGCCGCCAACGTATCGAAATTAAATGGACGCAGCAGCATCGTTATCGGCAGCTCTTTTACAATTTCAACAAAGGTAAGGATGAAGCCCGTCACAATGGAGCCTCTTAATAGTGGCAGCTCAATCTTGAAAAAGGTACTCGCTGACCCATGTCCAAGTGTTCTTGCCGCTTCTGAGTAAGTTCGCGGAATTTTGTCATAGCCCGTTTCTATCGCATTATAACCTGTTGCCATGAACCGTATTACGTAACCTGCCAATAGCATAAATAGCGATGTGCTTAACCAAAGCATTCCCTCCCCTATACCTACAGAAGCGTAAATGGGAGATAACCATTTATCGAATTGGATACAGACTGCTAGTACACCTATTGCAATAATCGCACCAGGTACCGCATATCCAACTGTCATCAATTTCGTAAGCAAATAGGCTGGCCATGAAGACATCGTTCTCACTGTTCTTGTAGACAAAAGTGCAAATATAAGGATGACAAAGGTAGCAATAGCAGCACCACTCAAGCTGTTCAGCGTCAACTCGATGAGATCGGCAGTCCACATTTTCTCATACGTCCAAGTCGCCCACACAATTAACTGCACAACCGGAATGACAAACGACAACAAAAATACGACCATACAAAAAGCAGTGGCGCCAAATGCTGCCGCTCCCTTTAAAGGCTTCGGCGCTAGCGGCTTATTCTGCTTCATCGACGTATTGTACTGCTGATTGCGCCGCAAATATCTCTCCAGTACGAATATGCCAATAATAACAACCATGAGCCATGCCGCTAACTTCATCGCAGAGTCAACATCATACATACTAAACCACGTCTGGAAAATGGCAGTAGACAATGTCTGTACACCGAAATAGTTAGCCACTCCATAGTCGCTCAGAACTTCAAAGACGACCAGCATTAAGCCTGCAATAATAGCCGGACGTGAAATGGGAAGCACGACATTGAAAAATAAGGATAGTCGCTTATGCCCTAATAATCTTGCATTTTCAATATAAACGGCACTTTGACGCTCTAGAAACATTTTTGCAATCATAAACACATATGGGAATAAGAACAACGTTAAAATGAACACCGCGCCTCGTGTTGACATAATCTCAATCGTACCTGGACTTATATGGATATCAAATTGATTGCGCAGCGTCGCTTGTATAAAACCGGTATAACTCGTCATCGTCGCATAGGTATATGCTGCGATATAAGGAGGCACTGCTAATGGAAGCATCAAGGCCCATGTAAACCATTTTCGCAAAGGAAACGTATAGCCAACGACAAGCCAAGCGAGCACAACACCGATAGACGTAGCAAAAAAACCGGTGAATAGCACCAGTTTCAAAGAGCCTATGACATAATCAGTCAGTAGGAACTGTTTTACGGTTTCCCAATTATCGTTAGCTGGCCGAATCAACCCAGACAACACATACAGGATGGGCAGCAGAATAACTGCTGCCCCTGTTAGGCTAACGATCGTCCATACATTCATTCTTTTTTTCAAATTGATGAAAAGACGTCGTTTGTTCATATTTATTTCCAACCGACCTTATTTGCAATTTCAGCTGCTTTCGGATTTAGTTCACCATATACAGCGAAGTCCAAACCTTGATGCTTGAATGTACCCCAGCTCTTCAGCAATTCAGGCATTTCTGCCTCTTTGTTTACTGGGAATTCAAAGTTTGCTTTAGAAACCGCTGTTTGTGCTTCCTTAGCTGTCAAAAACTCGATCAATTTCAATGCATTTTCTTTGTTTTTACTATGTTTAACAAGACCTGCACCACTGATGTTCAAATGCGTACCTGTCGTCTGTTGGTTCGGGAAGAACACACCGATTTTCTCCGCTACTTTCACTTCTTCTGGATCATCAGACACAGTCATACGGCCTACATAGTACGTATTCATAATCGCCACGTCACCTGTACCAGCTACTACTGCTTTCGCTTGATCGCGGTCGCCACCTTCAGGATCACGCGCTAGATTAGCGGCAATACCTGCTGCCCATTTCTCAGCTTCTGCTTCACCGTTAAGAGAAATAAGAGACGCTAGCAATGATTGATTGTACAAGTTCGTTGAAGAACGAACGAGCAGCTTGCCTTTCCACTTATCTGTTGCCAAATCTTCATACGTAGACAATTGGCTTGGATTTACACGATCTTTTGCATATACAATGACACGTGCACGTGTGGACAATCCCACCCAATGGCTATCTTTATCGCGCATGTCTGCCGGAACTTGAGCATCAATAGCAGCCGATTGGATCGGTTGCAGCAAATCAGCTGTCTTCGCAGTATTGAGGATACCGCCATCTACGGTAATGAACAAATCTGCTGGTGTGCTTGCACCTTCACGCTTCAAACGTTCGATAAGTTCTGGTGCCTTGCCTTCAATTACATTGACTTTGATACCCGTTTGTTCTGTAAACTTCGCATATAGTTCAGCATCTACATCGTAATGACGTGCTGTATAAATGTTTACTTCGTTGCTTGCTTTCGTTGCTGGCTCCTTAGCTGCTTGTCCAGCATCTGGGGCAGTGGACTTGTTACCTCCAACACAACCTGCCAACAACGTCATAATCATGACAATCGTAAGCAGCATAACTGATTTTTTGAAGTTTCTCTTCTTCATCTTAGGTGATCCCCCTAGTCTGTAATTTACGTTCAACGAATGAAGCTGGGTGCTAGTTCGATATTTCCAACACATCGCTACTAACACTTCTGTTATCATTCTCACTCATTTCTCATTGATAATGATAATCATCTGCAATTTCTATCGTTACTATAACGAATGAAAATGTGAAAACGGTGTGAAAAACAAAATAATTACTCGATTTTTTTAAATGTATCATGTTGAAATGTACAGATGGTTTGATAGCTGCGAATGTACGTTCTATAATAGAAAGGTGATTTCATTTGCGAAATTACGCAGTCTACAACATAGGATGTTTTCGATGCTAGTCGAATGTTAGAAGTAGCAATGGAGTCCAACAATGGAAAAGGAGATTTCTTAAAATGGCAACTTCAAATAAAACGCTAAGAACTTGTGAGCATGGGCACAACTACTATAAAAGCAGTGATTGTCCAACTTGTCCCGTTTGTGCACAAAAAAGCAAACCCGAAACCGGATTTCTTTCGCTTCTGTCCGCACCTGCAAGACGAGCGTTGGAGCATCATGGAATAACAACGTTGCAGCAGCTCTCCGCCTATAGCGAGAAAGAAATTTTACAACTGCACGGTATGGGACCAGCGTCATTACCCAAGCTACGGGCCGCTTTGCAAGAAAGTGCACTCTCGTTTAAAAATTAAAATAAGGACCTCATTCTCCCTATAGAGCGGAATTGAGGTCCTTTCGTTTACGTTTATCTATCGAATTCACTTACTTCCAACCTGCTTGCTGAAACAACTCCACAACCTCAAGTTGATAATTACCAAGCTCCGCATAGTTAATAACCTGCGCCTTAAATGAACCCCACTCCTTTAACAAAGCCGGCATTTCTGCTGCCTCGTTAACAGGGAATTCATAACTTTCACCCGATAATAAGGTTTGTCCCGCTTGACTCGTCATGTATTCAATAAGCTTTATCGCATTCTCCTTGTTCTTTGCATGCTTGGTCAGCCCCACACCGCTCACATTCATGTGAACCCCTGTCGTTTGTTGGTTCGGAAAATACACACCTAGGCGACTAGCGGCTCTCACCTCATCTGGCTTGTTGGAGTTAAGCATCTGTCCAATGTAATAACTGTTTATGAATGCAACATCCCCAATTTTATCAACAATAGCATACGCTTGTTCCCGGTCGCCGCCTTCTGGCTGACGTGCCATATTGGCTGCTATTCCATTAGCCCACTGCCCCGCTTCTACTACACCGTTAAGCATAATGAATGAAGCTAGCAGCGACTGATTGTACAAGTTCGCAGAGGAACGTACCAACACACGACCTTTCCACTTCTCACTCGTCAAATCTTCATACGTAGACAACTCCTCGGGCTTCACCCGATCTATTGCGTACACAATGACACGCGCACGAGCTGAAATAGCTGTCCAATGATCGTCCACATCCCGCCAACGCTCATCTACTTGCTCAACAAGAGCAGTCGAACGTATAGGCTGAAGGACATTATTTTGCTTCGCAGCTTGCAGGGAGCCGCCGTCTACCGTGATAAACAAATCTGCCTCGGTATGCTCTCCTTCTCTTTTCAACTGATCGATCAATTCGTCAGCTGTTCCCTTCACTTCATTGACCTTAATGCCAGTAGCTTTTGTAAATTGTTCAAACAACTTCCGGTCAACCGTATAATGCCGCGACGTATATACATTGACAACTGACTCTTTATTCACAGCAGCCTGCTCTCTCTTGTTAGGGATGAGGTTATCGTTTGTGTTCTCCCCCGTACGGTTCACTATGGCACTGATCGCACCTATCAAAAGGACAACTAGCACCACCAGTGAGACGGTTATGACGGAAACTTTCTTATTCATTAGCACATACCTTTCAATCTTCTGATAGTCATTCTGATGATTTACTTCTTGATGCAATAGGCAATGAAACGGTCACTTCCGTCCCTTTCGCATACTCACTTTGAATCATGAACTTGCCATCATATTTTTCTATAATTCGCTTAGCAATGGACAATCCGAGTCCATTCCCACCACGTTCACGGCTTCTCGCGCTCTCTACTCGGTAGAACCGATCAGTTACATGAAGCAGATCTTCCTTCGGAATACCTATTCCTCTATCTGTGATGACGATCTGTACCATATCCATATCTTTATATCCCGCTGCCTGGATATGGATATGAGCTTCGTTGGAAGAATACTTAACAGCATTATCTAAAATAATGAGCATCACTTGTTCAAAATGCTGTTCACCTATAGCGAGGGACGTTTCCATCACTGATTGTACCTCGGTTTCAAATTGAAACGAAGGATGGATGAGAGTAAGCTTCTGAATAAGCGATTGAATCCCTTCACCTAGCTTGGATACCGTACGATATGGCTCTCCGTCAAGATGCTCTGCACGGTTGAGTTCCAACAACTCTTGAACTAGTCCTTTCAGGCGAAGCAATTCCTGCATAGACGCTTGCAGTGATTCTTCAAGGACAGCAGGCTCATTCTTGCCCCAACGCTGAAGCAATCCTAGATGTCCTTCAATGATTGCAATCGGTGTGCGCAGCTCATGCGATGCATCTTCTACAAATTGAGTTTGCTGATGGAAAGATTGCTCCACTTGATCCATCATCTCGTTGAACAGAACAAGGAGCCTGCCAACCTCGTCACCCTTATTTTGAATCGGAACGCGCTCTTGCAACCCTTTTTGCTTCACCTTGCGTATCGTGAGGGCCATGGACTGTATTGGTTTTAACATTTGCCATGCCAATATCCCTCCACCAAGGCCACACAGAACCACCGCACCCAACCCAAAAACAAACATCATTTGAGCATATGCAGCACTTAGCTGCGTAAAGCCATCCATACTCTTCACGATTTCAATCGTTCCGTTAAATTGAAACACCGTAATTGGGCTTCTCATCACTAGAAATGAGCGTCCATTCACTTCCGTTAGTACGATTTCCGATTTCGTCACAGGATGAGGCTTCAACCATTCATCAGATACATGACTTGAAACTGTAACGATCGTTTCCCCACGCTGATCCATTAAACGAATCAATTGGTTAGGTGCATTTACTCTATAAAATAATTGACGAATGCTCGCATGCGCCTTATTCTGCAGTGCATATTCATTTTCAAGAAGCTCGTTCAGCAGCTGGTTCATATTCACTTGAATTTTTGCCTTCTCTTGACCCAACATCCATTTTTCCATATACACATATTGAACAGCATTATAGGCCATAAAAAGGACAAATAAGATAAAGGATGACCACAGCGTAAGCTTCCACTTAATTGGCATTCGCAAGAATAAGTTAATCGTTGATGGCAGCTTCATTTACGCATCACATAGCCGATACCACGCAATGTCTGAATATAGCTATCCTGACCAACGGTATCTATTTTTTTACGCAAATATCTTATATAGCCATCTACTACATTCATATCAACTACGGCTTCGTAGCCCCATACTTTGTTCAACAATATTTCTCTGCTCAGCACTCGATTTGTATTTTCCATCAAGGCAACAAGCAATGCATACTCTCGCTTCGTTAGCTCAATTTCGGCAGCGCCTTTCTTGACGATTCTTGCATCGAGGTTAATGGTTAAGTCTTTGAATACCAATCGTTTATATGGCGGTTCCTCATGTTCCTCTTGTCGACGGAATACAACGCGAATACGTGCCAGCAGTTCCTCAATCGCAAATGGTTTTGGAATATAATCATCCGCTCCACTGTCCAATCCTTCCACGCGATCAGCTATACGATCTTTCGCTGTTATCATAATAATCGGTGTTCGACTGTGCGCACGAATTTGTCGGCACACTTCAAGTCCATCTATACCTGGCAGCATCCGATCCAGCAGGATCAAATCCCAGTGCTCTTTCATGGCAAGTTGAAGACCATCTTGACCATTAGAAGCAGTGCCTACCGAAAACGATTCATGCTGCAGCTCTAGCTCGATAAAGCGTGATAAGTTTTTCTCGTCTTCAATAAGCAATATTTTCTTCATTATGGATTCCTTTCTTACATGATGCACATCATGTATAACCTGACATCACAATTCGACATCATCTTCTATATGTTGTAGTATATATCAGGATTGCTATATTGAGAATCCTTATCATCTATGTTCATTCGTTTAGTTGTGTACATAAGTAATTTAGTCGAGCAGATCGTATCGGAATAATTGGGTCACACGTACTGTTCTCCATCCGTATACTAATATCCAGCCATTTATTGGGTAACAATTTAATAACGAGGTGATTCCTATATGAAGCAAAAGAAAAAACTAACGTTCAATGACTTTTTTGAACTAAGTTTATACCTGATTTGTACGGTAACGTTTGTTTACTATTTGGTAATCGGAAATGGCGGAAAAGTATTTCAATCCGCTTTGATTATTGTCGTACTGCTGCTGCTGCGTGGGTTACTTACATGGACGAAAAGCGATCTTCCCTTTGCACTGCGCTTCTCGATTCTATTTTTTATCGCGCTTGCCATGTTGATTGCCAACTTATTTAATATGTATGGTGTAATTCCGCATTTGGACAAAATTGAGCATCTGCTCTCTGGGGTCATACTTTGTTTCGTCGGACTGTTTATCCTAGGGAAAAAGGTACGTCGTCATCGCAGCCAAATTGCTCCCTCTATTGCAATCTGGTTTGCCTTCTTCTTCTCGGTCGCAATGGCTGGCGTATGGGAGATCTATGAGTTCACCGTTGATGGCTTGTTAGGGTTCAAATCACAAAATGGAAGTTTGTACGATACGATGCTGGACATTATTTGTGGAACTGTTGGCGCTATCGCTACTGCTTTCTATCTTGTGTTCAAAGTTAAAAAGGACCCGAATTCTCTTTTCGACTCAAAATAGCAATCCGTGAAACTGTGAGTCATATCCGACTCACCATCGAGCAACGAAAGCTGGTCATGCAGCACACATTCCACTGCATCTGCATAGCCAAATGAACATTGTAATAGTGATAAGAACGAAACGGTATGTTCGAGGATTCTATGTTTTTCTGATTTCATAAATGGAACTGGTTCGAACAAATAAAGAGGCTGCCAACCTGCCATCAAGTGCTAGGTAACAGCCTCTTTGTTCGTATTCTCATATGTTATAACCTAGAAGCATTTTGATCCTGCGAAAAGTGTAAATTCCATATGACTAATGTCAATCCACTACGATTTGGATTTCGCCAATAAGTACAAGAAATACGGTGCTCCGATAATAGCTACTACGATACCTGTTGGCACATCTGTTGAGAAGCTGCGGCTGATCGTATCTGCCGCAATAACAAGCAAGGCTCCTGCTGCTGCTGCGGTTGGCAGAAGAAATTGATGCTTCGGACCAATAAGACGCCTAGCTAGATGCGGTCCAATGAGGCCCACAAAGCCAATGCTGCCGCTTACTGCTACACAGGTGCCAGCTAGTCCAACCGAGGCAGCAAGCATAACGATCTGTTGTTTTGATACATGGGCCCCAAGTCCAGTAGCTGTCTGTTCCCCAAGATTCAGTACATTTAGCATTCGTGATTTGTAACATACATAGGGCATGATTACGACAATGAATGGAACTAGTGCCAACACGTAGTTCCAAGTCGTATGCTTCATACTGCCTGCCAACCATGTGGCCACGAATTGATAATTGTCTGGATTCAGTTTAAGCGTAAGTACAATCATGGCGGAACTAATACCTGCTGCTACCGCTACCCCCGTCAATAACAGACGTGTCGGTGATAGATTCTGATGTCTTTTCATCGATAATAGAAATACAAGCGCTGCTGCTATTCCTGCTCCACCCCATGCCACTAATGGCAAAATAAATATGGATGCTTGACTATTCGTTTCATAGAAAGATATAAACAGCATAACCGCTAACCCTGCACCTGCATTAATGCCCATAATACCTGGGTCTGCTAGTGCGTTGCGAGTAACAGCTTGCATAATCGTACCCGCGACAGCTAACCCTGCACCTATTAAAATTGACATGACCATACGGGGCAGTCTGAATTCAAATAAGATCAGTTCCTGTCTGTCTGTACCTGATCCGACTGCTGTCCGCAGCAGTTCAAGCGGAGACAGACGAATATGGCCTGTATTCATACTTATAATAAATAAGACTACGATGCTGATCGCTAACACAGCCATAACCGTACGATAGCGTCTACGTTTTAACTGATCTGCTATTTCAAAATAAGCTTGATTCACGCCTACATCCCTCTCCTCTCTTTACGAGCCAAGTATAGAAAGAACGGTACCCCAATTAACGCAATAAGCGCACCAACCGGAGTCTCATGTGGCGGGTGAATCATACGTGCTGCCAAATCAGCAAAAACGACAAGCAAGCTGCCAATTACAGCGGAACATGGAATGATCCAACGATAATCAACCCCTACTAAATATCGTGTAAGGTGTGGAACAATCAACCCTACGAAACCAACAGCGCCTACAACCGATACAGCTGTCCCCGCCAATATAAGAACGATTAGCATCCCTAGCGCTCGAATCGTGCGAACATGATGCCCTAATCCTTTTGCCACATCTTCGCCGAGGCTTAGTATCGTTATTGATCGTGACAGCATAATAGCTCCGATTAATGCCGCGCATACCCACGGAAACAACATTTTGAGATGATTCCAATCCGTCCCTGATACGCCACCTGCATACCAGAACGCCAAGTCTTGTCCAATCCCGAATTGCAGTGCGATTCCTTCACTAGCAGCAGACAGCAATGCCGTTAAGGCAGAACCAGCGAGCACAAGCCTTACTGGTGTCAGTCCCCCTTTTGCCATTGAACCTATCCCATATACGATACCAACTGCTATTCCTGCTCCAATAAAGGAAAACAAAATGAGATACATATAAGGCAAACTCGGTAAAAAGGCAAAGCAGACCGCCAGCATAAAGGCTGCCCCAGCATTTAAACCAAGCAGACCGGAGTCTGCAAGTGGATTGCGAGTCATTCCTTGCATCATAGCTCCAGCGACGGCAAAGCATGCGCCGATCATCGCAGCGCCAAGTATGCGTGGTAATCGAACATCCTGAATGACATGATGCTGACTGACATTCGGATCAAAATGAAAAATAGCATTCCATACGGTAGCGAATTCAATATTAGCAGCTCCAAAACAAATCGAAATCGCCATACCTAAAGGCAGCGCGATAAGTCCACCAATAAGAATGATTGATGCGGTCCACGGACGAGTGCGAATCTTCGTTGTCGTTGTTGTAGTTAATTCTTTAGTTGTTGTGGCCTGTACTGGTGTCGAAACAACGGTGTCTGAATACGAATTAGCTCTTTGACTCATACCTGTCACCTTCACACCTATCCGTTATGATATTGATAATCATTTTCATTTATACGTTTATTATTTTAAGCTTAATTCCTGAATATTACAATGCATCATTGAATTCATTTTATTGTAAAACGTGCTAATTGCTCACCGAATCTTTATTTCCTCAGATCTCCATGCTTTACTTTACGTTGCTTGAAAAGCACGAAAGAAGCTGCCTTGACAACAATCAAGACAGCCTCTGCTCTTATTCAACAACGAATAAATTAGAAGAACGATCATTCCCCCTGCTTCAGCTTTCAGCGGGCACAGGCTGTTCCTTCGCCGAGCTTGGCTTCACAGGTTTGCAAATCGTAGCAGCCGCATCACTGTCTCGAATGAACATCGCTATGCATGCGCCTAGAAGCAGGAACCCAGCAGCTACTAGCAATGCAACGCGATAGGCCAGTAGATTTGGCTCTGCCTGTCCTACAGCGTTCACCGTACTTGTGCCGATGAAGGCTAGCGTACCAGAGAGGATAGCAAGCCCCAACGCAGGTCCAAGTCTACCTTGCATCGCAAACCAAGTCGTCGCGCGTCCCATCGACACTGGAGGAATCGTTGCAAAGGCAGCGATTTGTACGGAGCCCACCGTTTGGCCGAGAAAAATACCTACTCCAAACAATAGTCCACGAATAAACCATGGATTCGTATTGGCATCTACCGTACTAAGCGTAATGAATATGAGCGCTGTTACTACAAAGCCTATGACCATGACACGCTTCGGACCAAACCTTGGATACGTCCACGGTACTAACTGAGATGCAATCATAAGCCCGATTGCCTCTGGAAACGTCGTTAATCCCGTTTCCAATGCAGAGGCATGCAGCGCATTTTGATACATCAGTGGAAACACGTACAGCATCCCAAGCAAGCCTGCTGACGCACAGATGGAAACAAGCCCAGTTGTGCGAAACAAATGATTGCCCAGCAGCCGCAAATCCAATAGCGGCTGACTGACCTTTAGTTCTACTTTAACCAGCAGAGTTAACAGTACGATCCCGATGGTTCCAGCCCCCCATACTGCTGGTGAGCTCCAACCATGGATTGGTCCTTGGGTAAGCGCGTACATGACAAGCGCAAGACCTGGTGCACATAAAAGGAACCCAGGCACATCTAACTTGCCGACATTCGGCTGCTTATTCTCCTTCAACCAGAACAACCCGAACAATAACGCTGGAATGCCGATAGGCAGGTTCACATAGAAAATCCAACGCCAAGTAAAATGCTCGACTAGCATTCCGCTTACAATAGGCCCAACCGCAGGAGCAATCGCGATTGGCAGTATGAGTGAGCGGGATACTTTCGCTCGCTCTTCCGGTGGAAAGGTGCGGAATAACATCGCCATCCCTACTGGCGTGAGCAAACCTCCCCCAATTCCTTGAATGACGCGGAATATCGTCAATGTCGTTAAATTTTGCGCAAAACTGCACAATGCTGAGGCTCCAGTGAAAATGGCGAGCGCAAGTAAGAACGTTCGCTTCGTCCCCCACTTGTCGCCAAGCCAACCCGCCATCGGTAGGACGATGGCGAGACTAACTAAATAGCCGACATTCAAAATCCCAGATGCAGCTGGCGGAACATCAAGCTCTTGGCTTATCGTCTGGAGCGCTACGTTAAGTACGGTCGCATCCATCGCCACCACAAACATCGCGGCGACGTAGACGATGCACATTACTTTACGCGGGTTTAACCACGCGCTCATTGCTAGCTCCCTGCAACTTGCTCTTCCTCCGCATACAAACTGCGCGGCCGCAAGTCTACCCAATTCTCATTAATATAAGCTGCGCATTCCTCACGTGTCTTTGGCCCAAGCACTTGACTCCAACCATTTGGCACGACCGCGAAAGCTGGCCAGAGCGAGTATTGCCCTTCGTCATTGATTAATACAAGATAAGTTCCGTCCATTTGCTCAAATGGATTACTCATAGATCAATTCACTCCCTTTCGAAGGTGTCTGTCTTGTTTGTGAAGCAGCCTCAAGCTTGCTAAAAATAACTTTTCCGATATAGTCAAGCGGTCCTGGCTGACATAAATCTTTATGGCGACACTCGATATCATGACGCTCTATCTTCCCTCCTAAATACGGGAGCCACATTTCTGGGTCAATCGGCTCAAACCAATCAGGAATGATCGTCGAGTGGAAGAACAGCATATTGCCCTCGAACTTTTTAGGGGCGAACGTCTTAAGCAGTTGAACAGAATTCTCATAGGTCGTCTTCAAATTCAAAATCGTCTCAATCTCAAGTGACGCCAACGCACTGCTTTCATTACGCAATAGCTCAAGTGCACCAGTGATCGTTAGCGGCTCGCCTCCCAGCTTTTCTTCAATCAGCTCTCTATCAAATCCGCCGAGCGCAAGCAGCGCTGTCAATGCCTCATCTTCATCTGGTACATCTTTGATCGGTAAGTAATGACTTGGAAATGCGTCAAGAATAGCGAGCAATTCGATTTCTTCTCCCGCTTCTTGCAGTTGCACCGCGATAGCTTGCGCCACATTGCCGCCTAGTGACCAGCCAAGCACTCGATAAGGACCTTTAGGCTGGACACTGCGAATATGAGCAATGTAGTCAGCTGTCATTTCTTCCAATGACTGTGGCCGGGCTTCATCTTGAACAATCCCGCGTGCTTGCAAGCCATATATCGGATAATTCATACCGAGATGTTTCATTAAACCTGCGTAGCACCAACTTAGGCCACCAGCAGGATGCACGCAGAACAACGGAAGTTGATCGCCATGTGAACGCAATGGGAGAAGGATTTGCAGCGCACTGTTGCCGCCGCTCATTTCCAACTTATCAATAAGTCCTGCTACCGTTGGCGCTTCGAAAAGTACCGCGATGCTCAACTCTTTCCCTAATGCTTCACGTACTCGACTTATAAGCCGAACCGCCAACAAAGAGTGTCCACCAAGCTCAAAGAAACTATCGTCGATGCTCACTCGCTTGACATTCAAAATCTCAGCGAACAGCTCACACATGACTTCTTCCTGCGGTGTTCTTGGATTTCGACCATCTGTGTCCAACGCCACATCTGGGGCTGGAAGTGCTTTCCGATCTAATTTACCGTTAGTAGTTAAAGGCAGCTTGTCCATAAATAGGAACGCCCACGGAACCATGTAATCCGGTAGTGAAGCAGCGGCAAATCTCCGCAGCTCTGTTGCCTCAACAGCCTCATTTGATTCGCTGACGACATAAGCAGCAAGTCGCTTGTCACCTGGTTGATCTTCTCGCACAATGACCGCTACCTGAGCAACCTCTGGATGACGAATGAGAACCGATTCAATCTCGCCAAGCTCAATACGGAAACCACGTATTTTCACTTGATGATCCGATCGTCCTAAGTAATCTAATGATCCGTCTGCAAGCCGCTTCGCTAAATCACCTGTGCGATACATTCTAGTTCCCGGTGGTCCATAAGGATCTGCTACGAATCGATCAGCCGTCAAGTCAGGACGCCCCCAATATCCGCGCGCCAAACCTGCGCCTGCCACATACATCTCTCCGATTACGCCGCAAGGAACCGGCTGCAGCTTATTATCCAGCACGTACACTCTAAGGTCAGGTATCGGCACGCCGATAATACTACTCGCCCCTGGAACCGCACTGTATTGGTTCAGTTCGATATAACTCACATGAACGGTCGTCTCTGTAATACCATACATATTAATTAAGCGCGGTGCATCGTCAGCATGACGGCTGTACCAATCCTCTAATCTACCGAGCTCCAATGCTTCTCCACCGAATACAACATAACGCAGCTTCAGCTTCTGACCCAGATCCGGTCGTTCACGGTCTGCCTGCATCAGTTGATAAAAAGCTGACGGTGTTTGATTCAGTACCGTCACACCTTCTTGCACCATCAAGGTCAACATTTCATCTGGCGCTCTGCTTATGCGATGAGGGACGACGACAAGACGCCCACCGTATAGCAATGGTCCCCATATTTCCCATACCGAGAAATCAAATGCATAGGAATGGAATAGCGTCCATACATCCGTGTCATCGAAATGGAACCAGTGATCCGTCGATTTAAATAATCGCACAACGTTTTGATGAGGAACGATCACACCTTTTGGCTTTCCTGTTGATCCTGAGGTGTAAATGATATAAGCAGCGCTCAACGGCATGAGCATTCCATTGCGCTCGCTATTCGTTGGATTCTCTTTCGAATAGCGTTGCAGACGCACAGACACTTCCATATCATCGATGACAATGCGAGGCAGGCTCGACGCATTTGGAATCTGATCACTGACATGCGTGCTTGTAATTAGACAAGCAGGGCATGAATGCTTCATCATGTAAATCAGTCGATCTTCGGGATAATCCGGATCGAGTGACAAATAGGCAGCTCCAGCTTTGAGTACAGCTAGGATGCCCACGACCATCTCAATCGATCGAGGGAGTGCCAAGGCAACAATCTGCTCCGTGCTTACGCCTGTCTCAATTAGTAGACGAGCAAGCTGATTAGCACGGTCATTCAATTCTTTATAGGACAGGGATACTCCTTCGAAAATGATAGCTGTTGCTTGTGGAGAACGAGCAACTTGTGATTCAAACATCTCTGGAATCGTCATCTGCTCCGTACTGGGCAGTGGTGTGCTCCATTGTTGAAGCAGATCATCACGCTCTTGAACGGTTAGTATATCAAGTTTACTTATTGGTTTACTTGGTTCACTGACTGCACTTTGCAATACACGCATATAGCGTTCACCCATCGCTTCAGCCGTACCTCGCTTGAATAAGTCCGTGCTGAATTCGATCAAGCCATCCACTCCATCTGGAGCCCCATGTGCATCGCGGCGCTCTGTCAGTTCCAACGTTAAGTCAAACTTCGCCGTGCCTACGCTCTGCAATTGCAACTTTGCCTGCACGCCAGGCAGCCTAAGCTCAGCGTCTGGTGTATTTTGCAAAACGAGCATCACTTGGAATAGTGGGTGCCTCGAACGAGAACGAGGTGGATTCAATGCCTCTACGAGTCGTTCAAATGGTACATCTTGATGCTCAAAGGCTGACAAACTCATCTCACGCACTCGTTTAAGCAGCTCATCGAAATGCGGGTCACCTGACGTATCGACACGGAACACAAGCGTGTTAATGAAGAAACCGATCAGATTGTCCACGTTGTCATCATTCCGACCTGATATTGGACTACCAATAGGGATATCCGTACCTGCACCAAGGTTCGTGAACAAGGTCGCTAATGCGGATTGGAACACCATAAATAAAGTGGCACGATTGCTGCGAGCAAGTTCTTTCAACTGTCGATGCATGTTGCGGTCGATATGGAATGCTACCGTATCCCCCTGATAGCTAGCAACATTAGGACGCGGATAGTCCATTGGAAGCTCTAGCTCCTCCGGCAAATAACGAAGCTCATTCGTCCAATAATCCAGCTGACGAGCGATAAGGCTATCATCATCTGAGCTGCCAAGCAGCTCATCCTGCCAAATCGCATAATCTGCGTACTGCACCGACAACTGCGGCAATATAGGGTCCTTGCCTTCACAACGTGCCGTATAAGCCGCGGAAAGCTCTCGCGTCATTGGCGTGAGCGACCAGCCATCACCTGCAATATGATGCAGCAGCAGCAGAAGTACATGCTCCGTATCGCTTAATTTGAATAGCTCGACACGCAGCGGTGTTTCTGTTGCGAGTTCGAAGCTGTATCTGACTGATTCCATCAACTGCTCTGACAGCGCTTCCTCGCTGGTTACGGTTACGCGGACCTCAGGAACAGCCCGATTAGCATCTAATATAAGCTGTCTTGATGCGCCCATTTCATCCGGGTAGACCGTTCGCAGTACCTCATGTCTAGCAACAACATCACCGAGCGCAGCTTGCAGTGCATCCAGCTTAATCTCGCCCGATAAACGCGCTACGAGCGGGATATTATACGTCGGACTTGGACCCTCCAAACGATACAAGAACCATAACCGCTGCTGGGCAAAGGACAATGGAATTTGATCAGGTCTTACAGCAGGACGTATAGCAGGTCTCGCTGCTTGGGCATGATCAAGCAGTTTGGCCAGATTGGCTGCCGTTGTTGCCTCAAACAGTCTGCCAATGCTCATCTCCACGTTAAATGCTTCGCGGACTCGAACCATGACTCTTCCAGCAAGCAGCGAATGCCCACCAAGCGCAAAGAAATCATCGTCAATAGTGACGCGCGGTATTTCCAGTACTTCTTGGAAAATCATACAAAGCATTTCCTCCTGAGGAGTGCGCGGGGTACGTCCCACCGTCATTAAGCTCGGATCAGGAGCAGGCAGTGCTTGGCGATCCACTTTCTTATTCGGTGTCATCGGCAGCTCATCGAGCATGACGATAACGGATGGAACCATATATTCCGCCAGTTTACCTGCTGCAAAACGACGAAGCTCGTTCACATCCACAGCGTTCGCACAATCAGCACGCAGCACAACGTAAGCTACTAATCTACGATCACCAATTCGATCCTCACGTACGATGACAGTCGCCTGTTCGACATCAGGATGGTCGATTAGGACGGATTCGATTTCCCCCGTCTCAATACGGAAGCCCCGCAGCTTGATCTGATGATCCGCACGCCCCAAATAATCGATCCAGCCGTTATTCATCCATCTGGCAAGATCACCAGTTCGGTACATTCGTGAGCCAGGTGCTCCGAATGGATCGGCAACGAATCGCTCAGCCGTCAAGTCAGGTCGACCTATGTAGCCTCTGCCTAGACCAGACCCTGCTATATACAGCTCACCTGTTACACCCGGCGGTACGGGTGATAACGACGAATCGAGCACATATAGCTTCGTATTCCCGATCGGCTCACCAATCGATGGCTTTTCACGCTCACGATCCAATAAAGCAGCCGTTGAATAGATCGTCGTTTCTGTCGGGCCATATTGATTGTTTACTTCACAATTCAACTCTTGCAGCGCAAGCTTAAGCCCAATTGGCAGTGCTTCTCCACCTGTAATTACCTTCAACTGCTCGAACTTCTCAGGTTGGCTGGAAGCAATCGCCTGCCACAGCGTTGGGGTGGCTTGCATAATCGTCGTGCCCGTCTCTCTCATTCTGCATATTAAAGCAGATGTATCTAGAATTGTATCCTTTACTACGATGTCAAGTGTCGAACCGCATATAAGCGGCAGCAATACTTCCATAACCGATATATCAAACGAAATCGTCGTAACAGACAACCAGCGATCCTGCTCACCGATGGCGATACGTTGACGCATATCGAACAGCAAGTTAGCAAGACCTTCAAACGTCAACATGACGCCTTTGGGTCGTCCTGTCGAACCAGAAGTATAAATAACATAAGATGGGTGAAGCGGCGACAATTGCGCCGTACGATCAGCAGCTATTGGATTGGCGACAGATTGAGCCGCTAGTGTAAGAATCATCGCAGGATCATCCAGCATGACAATAGCATCAGATGGAATGAGATCCACAAAGCTCGAAGCCATCTCCTGTGAAGTGATTAGGCACATCGGCCTCGCATCTTCCACCATGTACATAATCCGTTCCGTTGGATAATCAGGATCAACTGGTAAATAAGCTGCCCCTGCCTTATGCACAGCTAAAATGGAAATAATCATATCAACCGACCGTGGCAAGGATAGAGCAACAATTTGATCAGGCCCTACACCTCTGCCAATAAGCATATGAGCAAGCCGATTTGCTTGTTTGTTCAATTCTTCATAGGTAAGCACGGCTTCTTCGCAAATGACCGCCTTGGCCTGCGAAGTGCGAGCGACTTGTTCCTCGAACCATTCAGACACACTCGATGAAGGAAGAAGTTGAGACGTATCGTTCCATTCGTACAATACTTTATCCCGTTCTTCAGGCAAAATAATAGATAGACGCCCAACTGGTTCAGCAGGATTCACTTCTGCAATCGTGTTAAGCAAATACAAGAAACGTTGCAAATGCGATTGCACTTCTGCTTCACTATATATCGCTGGATTCGCATCTACACTAATGCTAATTCCTTTGCCATCCAAGCTTCCGTGTACATTAAATGTCAGATCGTCTACCGGACCAGCAGCAATATTGCGTACTACGCCTGTATGCCCTCCAAAACTCAATTGTTCTACAAACGGCATGACATTAATAAGTGGTCCGAATAGCCTGCGATTATCGCCTAGTAGTTTCAAATCCCGTCGCATATCCTGATGTCTATATCGTTGATGCCTTCTAGTACTACGTATTTCTCGGGTTACTTGCTTTAATAATCCCTCTAGGCTCATCACTGGTGATACGTTAATCCGCAGCGGGAGCAAGTTCATTACCATGCTTGGTACGCGCAAGGAAGAAGATCCTAAGCGGCACATTACCGGCAATCCTAGTACAACATCACTAGTACCCGTCATGCGATGTACATAAAGTGCCGCAGCCGCAACCATGACATCCGGCCAACTTGTCCCCGATAATTGTGCCGCATCCTGCCAGTGCCGCAGCAGCCCCTCTGGAAGCTCCGCTGATCGACGCAAGAAGCTTCGTGCGGTTAATTGTGCGTGTCCGCCTAAGCTTACAACTTCAGGTTCATCAGCAAAGCGATCTTGCCAGTAGGCCCGATCTTTCTCATACTGCTCCGAATGCTGATAGGCGATATCTTCTTCCAAGCTCAAACGATAGGAGCCAAAGCCACCTTCGACCAGAGAATCCCCGCTTACGAAGCCCGAATAAATTTGTGCTACTCTTCGCATAAGGAGCGAAACAGCAAAGCCATCGATTACAATATGATGAATGCGCTGGTACCAATAATATCGATCAGCTGCAATTTTAAAGAGTGCTTCCGTAAACAACGGTCCTACACTCAAGTTAATAGCAGACGCGACATCACTCTCCATCCACGCTTGCGCAGTTTGATGAGGATCAGCTTGCTCACTTACATCAATGACATGAAACTGCCAATCCGATGAAGAATCGATAAGCTGCCAAGGTCCCTCCGCATCTTCCCCAAAGCGAACATGCAATGCTTCTGCTTCCATAACGGTTTGACGTACCGCTGCCTCGAACCGAATCGGATCAATAGCTCCGTGAATCCCCACACATTCTGCAGTATTGAATATCGGATTGCTCGGATCAATCTGCTGTGCGAACCAAATGCCTGCCTGTGCGCCAGACAGGGGCCAACGTTCCCTCTTCCGTTCCAGCATAGAGTTATCTCCTTTACACGGTATAGTAATCATAATTAGGAAGCGGCATATTCATTTTCTGCGACAATAGCTTCCACCAGCTTGCCAAGGTAGGCTGCTCCGCTAGTTCCACAAAACTGATAGGGATACCAGCACGACGCCAACGCTCAGCCAAACTCATTATTCGAATGGAATCAAGTCCCCAATATTCGATTAAATTGTCATCTGCACCTATATCAGCAGGCTGCTCCTGCAAAAGAGCCGCTACGTCTTCCTGCAACGATTGCTCGGAAAGAATGCACTGTTCAGCTTGGGAAGCACCTTGATCCTGTTCATTAGCATTTGCACACATATCCATACTTGGCGCAGCTAAACACTCAGCAGAACCAGCAACCTGTGCTCGACTTGTAGATGAGATAAGACGATCAGTCGTAATCGTAACCGCACAGCGTTCAGCAGCATAAGTAAGTGCCATACGATGCTTCTCTTCTGAAAAATCAGCAAGCGCATCGGCGATAAAGAACGGTTGAATATCCTGCATAAATGCTTCACAAGCCGTAAGCAAGCAGCCAATATGTGCATATATTCCGCATATCATAAGCTGATCGCGACCTTGCTCGCGCATCAGTTCGGTCATATTCGTCTTTTGAAATGCACTATATCTCCATTTCGTGAGCAAAATATCTTGTTCATTGGGAGCAACTGCATCCACAAATGTCTTCTGATAAGGACCATCATTAATCCCCGAACCCCAGAAATCTTGCAGCAATCCGCGCTGCTCAATCGTCTGGCCACCCGGTTGTGCTGAATAGACAACCGGAATTCCCTGCTCCGCACAGTAGGCTCTCAGCTTCTGAATATTTGCGATCAGCTCCACCACAGGCGATTGCTCAGGTGTAAAAGCATCTATGAAATATTGCTGCATGTCATGAATAAGCAGTACCGCGCGATTAGGATTTACCGTCCAAGCAACTTTATTTTTAGGCAGCTCACTTTCTAAAGGCATTGAATAAGGCAATATAGTAGGAAGAGCCATCAAATCTCCTCATTTCTGCAGTATTTGGGATAAATCATGTAATAGATTGTTTTCGAGCCAGGTATCAATGTGTTAAGACCTTCTGTTTGGCGGCTATGAACTCACGCAAACTCTTTTTGCTTACTTTACCTACTCCCGTTTGAGGAAACTCGTCCATGAATTCTACCCGATCAGGTATTTTATAAGCGGCAAGTCCTCTGTGCCTAAGAAATACTTTAAGCTCGTTACCTGTCACTGCTGAATCGTGAGTAATAATGAAGGCACAAGTTCGCTCGCCAAGAAATTCATCCGGCATTGCAACAACAGCCGCATCATGCACAGCTGGATGAGCAAGCAAATGATTCTCAACTTCCTCAGCGGCTACTTTATCGCCACCGCGATTAATTTGGTCTTTTGACCGCCCTTCGATTACTAAGTACCCTTCAGGAGTCATACTGGCCAAGTCACCTGTACGATAAAATCCATCTGCGGTAAAGGCCTTCTCATTATGTTTCTCTGCCTTATAGTAGCCTCGTATCGTATAGGGACCACGTGTCAACAACTCGCCTACTTCACCCGCTGCAACTTCGTTATCATCCTCATCTACAATCCGCACTTCATCATAAGGGGACATAGGGCGACCTTGCGTATTTATAATAATTTCGTGTGGATCATGCAAGCGCGTATAGTTAACAAGACCTTCAGCCATGCCATATACTTGCTGCAGCTTGCAGCCCATTACAGAATGGACTCGCTTAGCTAATTCCGAACTGAACTTGGCGCCGCCCACTTGAAGGACTTCAAGCTTCGATAGTTCATGGCGACGAGATTCCGCTGCATCAAGCCACACAATCGCAAGCGGCGGAACGAGCGCCGTAATCGTCACTCCCTCATTAGCGATAAGTGGAAACGCCACATCTGGACTTGCTCTCCGAGCGAGCACAACCTTCCCGCCCGCATACAAGGTTCCCAATACGCCTGGTGAACTGAGCGGGAAGTTATGCGCCGTAGGCAGTACAGCCAAATATACGCTGTCCTTGCTGAGCTCACATATTTCCGCACTCATGCGCAAACTGTACATATAGTCATCATGCGTTCGCGGGATAAGCTTAGGCAGCCCAGTCGTTCCACCTGACAGCTGAAGGAATGCGACGTCACTCGATTGGGGTCCATCAGGCTCCCCATCTTGTAACTCCTCTCCCTTGTCCATGTACAGATTATGCATGGCATGGAACTCGTCCGAACTTGGGTCTCCTGCAACAATGACATGGCGCAGACTAGGAACTGCTTTTTTCACTTTTGCTGCCAGTTCGCAATAGTCATAGCCCGCATCCTTGTCTGGAATGATATAAGCGGCTGCCTCACTAAATTCGCATAAGTAAACAATTTCATTTTCACGATGAACGGGCAAGGCAAATACAGGAAGCGCTCCAATCTGAAACAAGGCAAATATCGTATCAAAAAATGGGGCAATGTTCGGCAGCTGAACGATAACCCGATCCTGCTTCTTTATTCCTAAGTGCCGAAATCCAGCTACAAGACGATTCACTCTATGATCAAGCTCCGCATAGCTCACTTTTTGATCACCGCAAACAACAGCGATATGCTCGCCAAGCGCTAATGCTCGCTGTCTCAACATTTCTCCAAATGTGATCCCTTCCCAGCATCCGTTTTGACGATAACGCTCTGCAAATGGTTCTGGCCATGTTAGGCACCCTGCCAGCATCATGTATCCCCCTCCTAGGTCCTACGGCTCTTATTCATTCAAGCCCATTGCAGCGAGCATGGTACGGAACTTAGCCGACGTTTCGGCAAGCTCTGATTCAGCACTAGAAGCTGCCACAATTCCCGCTCCCGCGTACACTTTCATTGATAGACCTTCCGTATCCGCACAGCGTATGGTTACAGCCCATTCACCGTCACCATTTTCATCCGTCCAGCCAACTGCACCTGTATAAAATCCACGATCAAATGGCTCGATCTCCTGAATGACGTCTCTAGCCAAGTCAGTAGGTGTGCCGCATATGGCTGGTGTTGGATGCATCGCCAAAGCAAGGTCAAGTGATGTAATCGATTCGTCCTTCAATACCCCATTTAATTCTGTAGAAAGATGCCACATAGCCTTCGTTTGTACAAGCGATGGTTCTGAAGGAACCTCCAGTTTGCTGCAATACGGTCCAAGCGCTTTTGCAACCGCTTCGATCACGATGGCATGCTCATATCGATCTTTAGTGGATGCCAATAATGCGGCAGCTCTCCGCTCATCTTCAACTGGATCATTACTGCGTGCAGCAGAGCCTGCTAATGGATTAGCCTTAATTTGAAGTCCCTTCTTCGTTACAAGTAGCTCAGGGCTAGCCCCAACTAGCGTTCTAGCTGATTCATTGGAAACAGTACCAGAATTCGATGAAGATGATTGCTCAGGCACTAATGGAACGGCAAATGTATAACCATGGGAATGATAAAAAGCTAAATGAGCTAACAATTGGGGAATTTGCAAAGCTTGAGGTAAAGATATATGCAGCGTTCGGGAGAGCACTGCTTTTTGAAGCACACCTTCACGAAAGAGCTCTAACAATCGATTGACACCATGCTTGAATTGTTCTGGCTCTGGGACAGGCTGTACTTGATAATTGGATATTTGCGGCCTTTCTGGTGCCCGATCTGATGCAAATTTTAGAGCATCATACATTTCGACAGCACCTGGTATGAACAGATGCGCTGGCTTGTCCGCATGGAAAGGTATCGCGCCTACGACGATCGATTGCGTTCGCCCTGCTCGTTTTGCTGTCTCCAGCAGTTCTGCTACGCGTTGTGGCAGTGATTTGGACTCAGAACCTGTCGGATAGGATAGTCTTGCATATTCGCCTTGGGTTAACAACGTTTTTCGTGGTGAGGAGAAGAAGAAAGACGAGCCTGTTCGATATTGTTTAATCAGTTGCTCGGCATCAGCAACGGTGAGCGTTTCAACATTCAACATAATCAGAATCTCCTTCCTGTATGTGAAATTTATGAGTTTATCAAATGGGGTTTTGTCGAGGTCTTTACCGAAATTCCAGCCTACCTCGAAAACGTCGCTTTACTTCAACAGCCTAAAGTAGCGCCACCATCCACACAAACATCATGCATCGTAATATGTCCTGCACGAGAAGAAAGGAGGAAAAGAACGGAAGCTGCAATATCAGCAGGAGTTGCAATCTTGCCTAGTGGTATGCCCACTCTATACGATTCCGAGGAACCATCAATAATCGGCTGTGCTCCATTCTCATCTTTCCACAACAGACGCTGCATCTCTGTGTCCGTTGAGCCAGGCGATACTACATTGCATCGTATGTTGTCCTTGGCGTACTCCAGTGCCAAGCACTTCGTGAACATCGTCGATGCCGCCTTTGATGCTACATAAGCAGACATTTGCGTACGAGGAACTTTAGAAGCATTCGAACTAACCGTTACGATAGCTCCTGATTGGCGGGTTGCCATACGACGTACCACAGCTCGGGAAGCGTAAAATACGCCATTTGTATTAACTGTAAAGTGAGATTGCCAGTCCTCGTCGCTCAGTGACTCGATGGCGCCCATTCGCAGCACACCCGCCACATTTATCAACATGTCAATCGGACCTAGATCTCGCTCAACTTGTCCGACAATAGCCTCAACTTCAGAACTTCTTCCTACATCGACCTTATAGCCGAGCACTTTAGCTCCAACTTCTGTTAGATCAACGACGAGGCTGCGCAATCCAGCCTCGTTCCGATCTACAACCGCTATCCTTGCACCTTGTTCAGCAAGAGCCCGCACTACTGCTTCACCGATACCTTGCGCGGCACCAGTGACAAGTGCAACTTTCCCTTCCATGCATGGATAATACACTGCTGAAACCTCCTTAATGTTCAGGATGCAACGCAAATCGCAATGCTCGGGCGATCAGAACCGGCAGCACCGATACATGGCCCTCTCCTTCAAACTCCTTATATTCCGCATGAACACCATAATCCGACAATAATGCCAGACGCTCAGAGAGCTGACATGCTTTCGCGCAATTGCCTGCCACATGCATTTTTTCCAGCTCGCCCGCACCAAGCATCAATCGTATGCGATGCGGCTCTTCCTTTACTCGAGCACTAAAGTTTTGTTCCAGCTCCTGCAAATATTCTTTATTCCAATGAATAGACGGGCTGCCTGCAATATAATATTGAAAGGCATGCGGCCTGCTAAACATGGCATACAAAGTGAACAATCCACCAAGCGAATGGCCAAATAACGCCTGCCGATTGCGATCAATGTTGAATTCACTTTCGATTTGAGGCTTCACTTCTTCCTCTACAAATTTCAGGAAAGCCTCAGCACCACCCTGTTGCGGCAAAGGAGATCCATCTGATTTGTTCAAAATGCTCGTGTTCGGAAACGGCGTATAATCATAGAAACGATCCGGTGAGAACTGACTCTCCGTCTCATACCCTATTCCAACGATGACCGCAGGAACAACACCTGTTTTTTCCGGACGACGGCATTGCAAGCGTAAAGCTTCTACCATTGTGTTTAACACACAATTTCCATCTAACATATAAATAACCGGGTATCCTGATGGTGGGGCTTCTCCCAGTGGTTGTGCCACAATAATGCGATATGTGCGCTGTTCAGCCTGCGAACGCATGACCCAATGCTCTGCACGAGGCAATTCCAATCTACGACGCATCATATCAATCGAAACCGTACGGTTGCTCATGATATCCTCCCTATTTGCTCGTTAGTAATCGAACCGTATCGTCAACAATCTTTTCATAGGCAATAAGACCGCTTCCGAGCCAATGCTGATTATTAACTTCATATACATGACCATTTTTGACAGCAGGCATGCTCTTCCAAATATCGCTTGCCATCATTTCTGTCATCCGCTCTGTCCCTTGGTCATAAGCATTGATGACAAATATGAAATCTGCATCCAATTCAGGCAGTATTTCTAATGAAATATTGGCTGCCGTTTTGTTCTCAACGAGCTTGGACATCCCAAGTCCCAAATCCTGATGCAGCGCATATCCACAAAAATATTCGCCACCCATCAAACTGACGCCCCGAGGTGCAAAACGGATAACTGCAACCTTTTTATCGCCAACTACGCTGCTCAGCTTTTCTTTTGCTACACTCACTTTTTGCTTATAGGCTTGCACAGCCTGTTCTGCCTCTTTAGACTTGCCGAGCAAATCTCCTAATGTAACTAGGGATTTCTCAATATCTCCAGCAGCATTTTTGAACACATACGTCGGGGCAATTTTGGCATAATTCTCATATGCTCCGTTCTTGGCATATGACTCCGCATGCAAAACGATAAGATCAGGATTATGAGCCAATAATACTTCAGGGCCAGGAAGCCCTCCTGAGTGGTCAATCTTAAGCACATCCTTCAACTGATCTTGCAAATAAAAATGACCCAGCTTTCCATTCGACCATTGCGCAACAGGGCTCACGCCCAATGCAACTAACGAATCCTCCATGTTCGGAGCAAAGACACTCTTCACCTCTGCTGGCAGCTTAACTTCATTGCCAAGTTCATCAGTTATCGTTCGCTCACTAGACGCAGCGCTTTGCTGCCCAGCAGGAGCAACTTCAGTGGAGGATACATTCGAACTCGAATGCTTGGCAGATCCATCTTCTTTGCTTGTGCTATCTCCACAGCCTGCCAACAAGCCAGCTATAATTGCAGAGCACACGATTACGGATACCCGTGTCCTCCAAGCGATTCTTCCTTTAGAAAAGCTGTTCAACACCATTCATCTCCCTCTTTGATAATAATTCTCAATTAAGTCGAGTATATATTAGGTACCAAACGATACACCATGGCTTTTATCCAGAAGTGCATTTGGACAATTTCCTGTAAAGAGGAGCAACGCTTCATCAAGCATCCTGCTAATAGCAAGGGCAGAGTATTCAAACCACGGATCAGAAGAAATCATATATACATGGCGATTCGCAACCGATTTTAGCTTTCTCCATTCGGTAGAATGCTGCAATCCAAGCCAGTATCTACGAGAAGAAGCTTCTGGACATACCGCAACAAATATGCGATCCGGATTGCACTGCAGCAGCTTCGTAATTGTAATCTGCTGATTGTTCCTAACGCTTATGCTACAAGCAGGTTCCAGCTGCAAGTCTTCGTAAAGTACCTCCTCTAAACCACGATTGCTGTACACATGAATGCTGGACCCAAATATACGCAGCGTCAAAACGCTTTCCTGACCTACTACTTGTTCAATTTGCGAGCGAGCATATTGAACTCGTTGTTCATATTGCTCGATCCACCGCTGGGCTTGCTCTTCTTTATTTAAAAACGCAGCTATCATCGTCAACTGCTCTCTCCATCCTGCGTGGGCTGGAACAATAAGCGAAGGAGCAATATGCTCAAGCTTGCTAATTTGGTCTGTTGATAGATGATCCGTTCCAATAATGGCGTCAGGTTTGGCTTGAAACAATCTATCTGCATTTTCTTCAAAACTACTATCGTGATATGGTGCAGTGAGCTTTAAGTGGGATTTGATCTCGGAGTGGTAAACATTGTAATAAAATGGTGTCCACTTTGCATCAAGTGGTGCTACTACAGGCATTACGTTCAAAGGCAGCAGTTGTCCAATAACGGAGGAAGAACAAGTCGCAATCACTCTGCGAGTATTTTTGGCAAAATCAGATGGTGAAATGCCGACTTCTTTCTTGAATTTACGACTAAAATAGAATTCATCTTTATATCCTACTTTGACTGCGATGTCGCGCAGCAAGCAGTCTGTTTCGGCTAAATATCGTTTCGCATGATTAATACGGACGTTCGTAACATAATCCATTGTGCTTTGGCCAAATGTTTTTTTGAATAAATCAACAAAGTATTTCGGACACACATTAGCCATCTCTGCCAACAATCCAATCGAAATTGGTTCGTCAAAATGCTCATCGATAAATGCTTTTACTTCTATTAAACTCGTTTTTCGGCTGTCGCCTGAAGCAAATGAGCTTCTGTCTAGTTGTAACTCTATTTGTGAACTCACGCAGAACCACCCCATCAATATGATCAATTGCAAGAATAAAAAAGCACATGAACAATAATTAATTGATAATGATTATCATTGTCGATTTTAACCTATCACACTGCCCCCTATTCGTCAATCTATAACAGAACTTGTATACACTCACACACTCCATATAAGAAGTGAAAATCTCTTCAATTATTTTTCAAGCTCATACTGTCAACAAGTAACTTAATCACTAGGTGGACAACGTAAATAAACGTAGCGATACCAAAAATTCACCTAGTGTCAAATCGCATTTCTAGCTATAATGAAACAATGAAAAAAGAACATATCGAAGAAATTCATTATATTAGAGCTTTTGCCTTTCTCGCTGTCGTCCTGCAGCACTCTATCGGGCATTACATTTTTGTCCCTGAGGCTCATTTAGCAGATGGTGTTGCCTTCACCTTTTTACTGCTGGTTACTAAATTCGCCGTACCGATGTTTATTTTTATAACAGGGCTCGTTCTATTTTATAATTACGATGGTCGACTGAATTACTGGACATTTATGAAGAAGCGGTTTAGTGACATTATCGTGCCGTACTTATTTTGGTCTTTTGTATATTTGCTAATTCAAAATCATATGGACGTACTATCTGCGATTAATAGGTTTGGAGAAGTATTTCTGACAGGTAAAGCATCCTACCACCTTTGGTATGTAATCATGATTATTCAGCTGTACATTACGTTTCCTATTTCTCGCTTCATCATTATGCAAGCAAAGAGATGGGTTCGTACACCACTTGCTGTTTATATCACTTTCTCAGTATTGGCAATCGCTTATATCCTATTGATGACGTACCCGATTCATATAACGGCTGCGCGTTGGAACATTCCATTGATTACACCTATTTTGACTAAATATGCGGATCGAAATGCACTTAACTTCTTCTATTACTTTGCACTTGGCGCATTGGCTGGTCTGACGATCACAAGCTGGAGAGCATGGATAAGCCGCTATGCTGGATGGATATATTCCTTATTTATTTTGACTAGCACTATTATGGCGTATCGTACTATTTCAAGCTTCGAGATTGTTCCAGCACTGAAAACAGAATATAGCCAATTGCTGCTGCTAAGGCCTGTCACGGCGCTATTTTTAGTTAGCTCCGTATTTGCTACGTATTTATTCTGTATGCGTATAAGCAGTGTTGCGAATAGTCGTACCCGTCGTGTCGTTACGTTTGTTAGTCATTATTCTTACGGTGCATATCTCGTCCATGCCTTTGTGTTAGGACTATCTTATTGGCTGCCTGACTACTTTGCTAATTATATCAATGTAACCTTGCGAACAATTATTGCCTTTATCATCGCTTCGTTCTTATCCGTCATGTTAACTTATGTATTGTCCAAACTGCCTATGGGGCATATGATGACTGGCTTGAGAAGAGCGCGATCCAAAACCGAAACAAACAAATCTACTTCAGCAACGATGTAATCATACTTGCTAATTTAATGAACGAGTTTAAGCGAGGAGCTAATCACAGCTTCCTCGCTTATTTTTGCTGCTATTTACGTCTACTACTGACGAACCCAATTGAAGCAAATGAAAACGACGGGTTTCCCCGTCGCTCTCGTTCATGTAAATAATCGTTTAAAATGCCTGCATACCAAGTGTATTTAACTTCTCGCCTTGAATGTTAACACCAGCACGACCCGTAATTTCGATATAGTGAGCTACACGGCGGCCTACACGAACATCCGACTCATCGCGGTTACCTTCTTGTGCTCCATTAATAACCATAATCGTAGCGCCAAATCCAGGCACAAGTCCTTTAGCAAGCTGCGCTGCTGTCGGTACATAGTTGCCAACGATAATATCGTGGCAAGAAGGCTTAGGATCTTGCGGTGTCATCCAGAACAAAATAGCTGTCATAAAGCCAAGTCGTCCATCGTCTGTAATCTTCTCAGGGTTATTCAGCAATACATTTTTATTACCGAAAATAATGGAACCGATCAAGCCATAGTTGTAGTTCCAGCTCAACTGAATTGGACCGCGACCATGATAAGATTTGCCTGCCACTGGTGGATAGTCACTATTGCTTTGCACATATCCGATTCCGCCTTGACCGTTCACATAAGCAACTTCTTCGTTAAAGAATAGTGCCCAACTTAGTTCTCCACCTGGAGCACCTGGCCAGCCGCCACCTGTTTCATGTGAAATATTCGCTAGGAAAGCAGCAAGCTCACGCTTACGGTTCACTTCCGTTCCTTCTTTTAAGAACGTACCAAAATCAATGATTCTGGAACGTGTTGGCTTACCGATATTCCACTCTGCGTTGAACTCTTTTTCTTCAAACAAAAGTGTTTCTGTCTTTGTAGTCTTGTCCAAACGCCAAATTTGCTTCGTCCAGTTGCTAGGTCCACGGTAGACTTCTTTGTACTTAATGTTCGCAACATCACGAACAGCTGCAATCAAATTATCATAGGAGTAGTAGTCCGTTTGTCCCGGTTTGTAGTAAGGTTTGCCTGCTGCTTTTTGATGCCATCCTGGCGTACCTGTACGCAATGGGAACAACGTTTCATATTCGGTTCTAGGAAGAGCAGCATTTACAGCTTGGGCCGCTTGATCTGGGGAATACTGTGGATCAATGCCACCCCACGTTTGTTGAATTTGCTGATCCGTAATGACACGGCTGCCACCAACTGGCAGGAGTGGTCCTTCTCCATTTCCGGTATTCGATGTGGTTGCTGATAGCGCTGTGCTTGCAGCTGAAGCATTGCCAGCGGCATCCAATGCTTTAACTGTATAACTATAAGCCGTATTAGCTGTCAAGCCAGTGTCTGTATAGGAAGTTGTCGTTGAGGAGCCTACTTTGACCGCATTTCTAAAAATATCGTATTTGGAAACGCCAACATTATCGGTAGATGCAGTCCAAGACAAGGTGAGAGATGTTGAAGTTGGGTTTGAAGATACAAGTCCTGCTGGTACGCTCGGAGCAACTGTATCCGTTCCACCACCTGGGTTTGGCTCAGTGGTTACTAGTTTCCACACACTAGAAGTTTCAGGATTTTCGCCCTGCGTCCACCATTTTGCTTCATAAATTTTACCATTGTAACTTACTTTGGCCCCTCCAGTATAGGCAGTGCTCGCATTCCATGCAGGTACCGTAACTTGAGCTACAGCGAAGGAATTGCTCGATGCTGCATACACTGCTCCTCCTGCAACTGGAGTAGATACGATCATAGCTGCACCAAGTACTGCACTAATATTACGCACCATATGTTTACGTTGTAATAATTGTTTCTTCGATTTCATAATGAGCCTCCTCTACATTTTTGGTTTCTCTCCGCACATTCTAGATGGTTTCATACAGAACAAAGCTGCGATACCTGCTGAAAAAGTCGAATGCTAGATTCTGATCGCCAATAAATAGAGCGCTTACAAAAATACCGTTAAAACGAGACAAAGCGTACGTCATATCCCTCCCATTTCCATATATTAGATAACACTTGTATTATAATTTGATAGACGGCTTGTTGTCACTATTTAATTTTTTTTGTCAGCTGATGCATACTCATAGTTTCGTTCTACTAATCTATTCGACAATAAAAAAAGAGAATCTCTTTCTACACGAAATGATAATTCTCTTTACATAGCATAAATTCACCACTGTTTAAATCGATAAAGATGAGCTTACTACGAACAGTGTTATACCCATGGCGTTACTTCCGTTGATCCTGCTGGTAATGAACATTGTAAAAAACGAGCAAAAAAGTAAGGCATCAACTGCATATCACATGCTAGCTGATGCCTTACTTTTATGTCTATTTTGTTTTAGCCGACCCTGCCTATGATTTTGAGTCTTAATTGGAGCGATGTTCAATCCATTTTATAAAATGCTCCATGTAACTTTGAATGTTCTGTTTCGTGCGCTCATCCGAAACGATGTTCAACTCAGCATTTACTTTTTCATGTACTTGTGATACACGCACTTTTTGAAATGGCAGACAAGGAACTTGCATCGCTTCAATCGTATGCCTAAGTTGTACTTGAGCTAATGCCGTACCTAATCCACCAGGTGTCGCTCCAACAATACCTACAGGCTTACCCTGCAAAGCTCCGGATCTTGGCGGGCGTGATGCCCAATCCAACGCATTTTTGAGCACTCCGGGAATACCGGAATTGTATTCCGGCGTGACAATTACGATACCGTCTGCATCTAGGATCCCCTTATTAAACGCCACTACGGATGCTGGCAGCTCTCCCGCTTCCAAATCTTCGTTATACAGAGGGAGATTACCGAGCTCAATGCAATGAAAAGTGGCAGAAAGGTTTAAGTCCGCAATCGTGTTTGCAATCATGCGATTATAGGAATTTTTTCGCAAGCTTCCGCAAATTAGGCCTATTTTTTTAGACATGATGAGCTCCTCTTCCTGAAATATTATTTCTTTACTATTTCCTAGAAGGCTGTACTTATTCGATATCAAGTTACGTAAAGGGCCATTGCTATGTACTAACTTACTTTTCAGCTATGTTGCATACATAGAAAGAAACTGCAGTAATGTTGACTGTTTCACCCGTATGACGAAGTGCGGCACCTTGTGCCTCCACTAGATCGAAATACTTCGTATATATTTTTGCTTCATCAAGCTTTTCCGTCGCATATGGCGCCTCTTCTATGTAATAACGCCCATCCTCGTATTTTAAAACATGACCGTTTCTCTCTATTGACATGTGCCACCTCTTAGAAATTAGTTTGCTTTGTGTTAGACATTAGACATCATAAGACTATGATACCATGTTGTTAACGATAAACTAAATTCTCTATTCATCTTTTCATGTTGCTCCATGTCCTCTTCAGAAACCGAACATATTCCCATAATAAGATACCTTAAGTACGCTGTGAATCAACATATTCCTCAATCAATCCTTTGTGGTATTCTTTCACTCTAATACCATACTCGGTTCCTCGCACATAAAATAACAAATCCATTTTGCCCGACAAAATAACACAAGAGAAATCCCCATCTTGCTTATTGAGTTCTTCTTTGAGTCTATTAGCTGTATTTAAATTCGGATATATGCTAATCTTCCCTTCCACATCAATAACCTTCACGATATCGGTTAGTAAAACAAATGTATTTGCTCTTACGAAATCTTCAACTTTATCTGCATGAAATAGATTTAAAAACATAATGATGCAATTTGAGCTGACTAGTTTCAATAGAATTTCTGAGGCATCAGCATTTATTAGATCAACTTCATTCATATATATACTCACATTATCACATCACTTAGAAATATTAGATTTACCATTCATCATTTTCAAATCATGAAAATGATCCTCAAAATAACCAATAGAATCCCAAGAATCTCCTAAATCAATATACAAGTCATCAATTGATTCTTTTGATGAGCCAAACCTCTTTATCAAAAATTGTTTATATTCCTCCATTGTATTATTATCGTAAACATAATCGCTTGCACAGTAGTTATCACCCATGTATATCGCCTTCGTTTTCCCCATATAGGATGCTATTTCATAGCAAATCATTCTCATTTCATGACGATGCACAAGATTTTTCAAAAAAGGGCTCCATCGAGTAAAAGAAGACAGCTCGACTATATGACGATTGAATAACAAATCAAATCCCCCTGGGCCATCAAGCTCAATATATCCGTCAGCCTCTAACTTTTCTTCAATCGTATTCGTAACGGAGTGCTCAAAGCTAAAGTAGCTCCATTTCCATATATTATTTAGATGCGGATTATTTTTCACTACTTCTTCGCTAAACTTTTGTAGTGTCGGGAACTTAGTAGCATTATTTAGATCGTCACATAACTGATACATACCTGCTGAACTAAGTGTATTATGAAATACAGCTGAAAAATTTACTCCCATGGCTATCCATCCTCTGTATAAATGTCATCGTCATTTCCACAAGCTTCGCTATCAAAATGTCCATTAAACTATCGTTCCCAGATGGAATATCAATTCTTAGTTTACCATGATACTGGTTGCACAATTTATTAATTATTAAAATTGTCCGTTACGATAATTTCACTGATACAGATGTTTTTTACCATGGGCTAGATCCTGCAAGGCAATTAAAAGGTTCAATGTGTTCAGGTTCACTACTGCTGGCTATTTTGCTGCGCAGGATCTCGCGGCTTGGATGATTAGAACATTAGTTGATGACGAAATGGTTGACACTGTATTAGAAACGGTTCAGCCAGTTGCTAAAGGTTTATATTTTTAAATGTATTAAAAAGACCAAGCGCAGAACACACTTGGTCTTTCATGATGAGCTAAACTATATTTACCCATGCTCTGCAACCATTAGATCACTGCGGTCGCTCAATAGAGAACAACTTGCCTAAAGAAGAATAATAGCTTCCGGCCATGCGGCTCACAAGCTGCAGCTTCTCCGCATCAATACGTCCATCCTCGTAGATATCATCCGCAATATGTGCACGCACGACACGAGCAATGAGCAGATCACAAGTAGGTGTTTCATCCGTACCACCTAGTGGGATGGACTTCTCAAGCACACACTCCATGCGAATTTTAGATTCTGCGATCCCAGGTACACGAATCGATTCGCTCTCAATCGGAGTTAAGCCAGCAAGTTCAACCTCACTCTCATCTGGCGGTACATTCGCCGCAGTCTCGTTGACTGCCTTTACGATTGCTTCATCGACGATATGAATCACCAACTCGCCAGACTCAATCGCATTTCTCGCTGTATCCTTCAATTCGCCTGCTTTGCGTTGAACCGATACAGAGAGCATCGGCGGATTGCTGGATACGATGGAGAAATAACTAAACGGAGCTGCATTCAATACGCCTTTTTGAGACAGCGTCGTAATAAAAGCAATTGGTCTTGGCACAACACTGCCAATAAGCAGCTTATAAGCATCTTTATCTGTAAGTTGTGTTGCATCTATCGATATCATAACAAAATCTCCTCGCTTTAAATTATCTTGAATTAAAGATAATTCAAGATAAAGATTCTGTCAACTTTGCTACTGCTGCAGCATAGCTTCAATCTGAGCTATTACTTTATTCACCACTTGATTCGTTCCACTTTTTCTCATTGCCTCTTTCAACATCGACTTGCTCAATCCGTTCTTAAATACTTTCCCTTATCAGGCTATTACCATTGCCGTAAATGTACGGCTCACCATTTTTTAGCGCCACCCAATTACATTACACCCTTCTCATAAATATGAAATTACGAGCGGTTATATTTAAAAACAACAATAATTATGGTAATTGTAGACATCTTAGCTGATATTCATTACAATCCAAATGTAGAACAACCTCATCATGCATTGGAGTTGATAATATGAATCTATCTCGAAATGATAGATTAACACGATGGATATGGTGTTTTGTCATCATTGGTATGCTGGCTAATATCCCCTTAGTTTATCAACGTGTGACAACGGAGAACACGTCAAGCAGCGTTCAGTTCGTTATGCATTTTCGAGATCTGCTGCAAATGTCAGATTCACAGCTTCACCCTGCTTCGTTTATCCAAGAACAGCTTAATACGATGAAGGAGACTGGCATAAACGCCATTGCTGTACATGAAAGCACACTTCAAGAGCTGCTCTTAAGCCGCAAAATAAATATGTACTCTTCACGCGAAGTCAGCGTATTGACCTCTCAACCGATTTCACCTCAAGAGAACTTCACCTACATCCTTTTTACGGATCCGAATAGTCGAAGTCAAATGAACCAGTTCATTGAACAGCAAGCACAACGTTTGAACATTGCCACCCAACGTTGGACCTTGAACGAACAAGATGGACTTGTCTTAGAAATGCCAATAAAAGACGCTTCCATCATAACGCTCGATTATGATCCTCTCACCTTGCAAATGCTGAAAGAACAGCAGTTCGACATCGTTGCTTACATATCCAATCGCCGTCCATTTGACGCTAATGCGCTCGACAAGTCCCTAGCGATGCTGCGCAGTTATGGAGTAACCACGTTGGTGATCGATGGAGAATCGGTACCTGGCGTGACGAAGTCCATCAATGAACTAGACGACAACATTAAGCTTACAGCTGATTTAATGCGCAAGCACGGTCTAAAACTAGCTCTGCCCGAACTGAAAAAGACCGAGCCTATCGGACTGCAAACGCTGGCTTCTAATCTAGATAATCAAATCGTACGCACGCATATTTTCAGCGATTTTGATTCTGGTAAACTGATCGGTACGCTTAATGACAAGCAGCTTGAAGCACTCATGACGAGATTTGCAGATCGACTTGTTCTAGCTGTAAAGGACCGCAATATCCGAACTATCCTTATCTCCGCCAAACCAGCTGTTAGCCCAAGTACTGGCACCTATGTTAATCCACTAGAACCGTTATATTCGATCTTAAATGGTAAAGATAGTGTAACTGCCAGACTAGAAAAGTTCAGTATGCAGGTTGGACAGGCTCCTGTATTTGAGACGAAAGAAATTCCTATGCAGATGCTATGGAAGTGGCTTATGATTGGGGTGGGTATTGCTATCATTGCATTACTGGTAGGATGCTTCTTTCCCGCTCTCCTACTGCCAAGTTTGCTGATGGGCATCGTTGCTGCTGTCGGACTCTACGTAGTATCGCCTTTATGGCTCTACAAATTAATATCGTTAGGCGCTTGCATCGCTGCACCTACAGTTGCTCTCATCTTGGCGATCCGCACATTGCGCAGCAAACAAAGCTTGTCTCTATCTCCTATACAGCGCATCGTAACAGGTGTAACTCTATTTATCCGCACTTCGATGATATCTCTTATTGGCGGCATGGTAATCGTCAGTTTACTAAATGACATTGTGTTTCTATTAAAAGTCGATCAATTCCAGGGCGTAGGGCTGGCTAGTATTATTCCAATAGGTTTTGTCGCGCTCTATTTACTCTTTTTTGATAAAAACGAGCTGTCTTTACGAGGAAAAGCTCAATTTGTTAAACGTATCTTACTAACGCCGATCACCATTCTTTGGTGTGTAATTGCTGCAGCCTGCTCCGCCGTACTTCTTTATTATTTTATTCGCACGGGAAATTCAGGTGCCGTTTCCCCAATCGAGCTATTGTTCCGCGCCTTGTTAGAGCAAACGCTCGGTGTTCGTCCACGCCTAAAGGAATTTTTATTTGCATATCCACTCTTCTTCCTCGGTGCTTACTTAGCATTAAGTAAGGTAAAGGCAGGCATTATCATTTTCGCGATGAGCATCATTGGTCAAATTTCTCTCGCGAACACATTCGCCCATCTGCATACACCGCTTATGATTTCCTTTATCCGTGTAGGATTAGGTATGGTTCTCGGAATTATTATAGGCATACTTGCTATAGTCGCTTGGCATATCGTTTGTTTCATTTGGAACTATGGGAAAAAGCGTTGGTCGAGCAATATTAATTGACAGTTATAGTACAACGTTACAATTGTGCTTCTAAATGAACAGTAAAGGCTGTCTCCCTGTGGTCCCCCCATAGTTAGAACCTATTAAAATAGGCTAACAGTTGGAAGGCAACTCCCACGTGAGACAGCCCTTATTTTTAAGTTAACGATAAGTCAACTCTGTATCTTTCTATGAATTAAAAAGGCTACTCTTCCAATAAATTGCGCTGGAATTTTGCCATCGCCGCATACTCCTCTTCCAACCTACGCGGAAGGGAAATAAAGATCGGAAGCAGCTGGTGATACAACTTCGCATTCTCCTTCACAGGCTTATGCTCATGGGATGCACCTACCATCGTCGAGACAATATCCAACGAATCGGTTCTACCCGTAGCATAGAGCCCCAGTACAACCGCACCTAAGCAGGAGCTTTCATAGCTTTCTGGAATGACCACTTTCTGATCGAAAATGTCTGCCATCATTTGACGCCACAGCTCCGAGCGGGCAAAGCCACCAGTCGCATGAATGCGATGAGGTCGACCAATCTGCTCTTCCATTGCCAAGAGCACCGTGTATAAATTGAAGATGATCCCTTCCAAAACCGAACGAATCATATGCTCTTTGCGATGGTGCATCGTTAAGCCGAAGAAGGACCCTCGCGCATCGGCATTCCAGAGCGGAGCACGCTCACCTGTGAAAAATGGGTGGAACAACAAGCCGTCTGATCCAGGTCTTACACGCTCAGCAATTTGCGTGAGCAGATTATACGGATCGATTCCAAGGCGCTTCGCAGCTTCCACTTCCGATGCGGCAAGCTCGTCACGCACCCAGCGGAATAGCATGCCGCCATTGTTTACCGGACCGCCTACTACCCAGTGCTTGTCAGTTAACGCATAACAGAACGTACGTCCTTTCGGATCAGTCACAGGCCGGTCAACTACCGTACGAATCGCTCCGCTTGTCCCGATTGTAACAGCTACGACTCCAGGCTGAATCGCATTGACACCTAGATTGGACAATACTCCATCGCTTGCGCCTACAATAAAGGTTGTTTGAGGATCAAGGCCCATTTCACAGGCGAATGCTCCATCCAATCCTTTCATCTGATGCGTTGTTGGCACGAGCTCAGACAGCTGTTCTCTACCCACACCAGCAATTCGAAGTGCTTCCTCGTCCCAATCAAGCTGCTGCAAGTTAAACATGCCTGTAGCAGATGCGATGGAGTAATCAACTACATATTTGCCGAACAACTTTGCAAATACATATTCTTTAATCGAAATGAACTTGGTTGTCTTCGCAAACAGCTCCGGCTCTTCGTCACGCAGCCACATTAGCTTCGTAATCGGCGACATTGGATGAATCGGCGTCCCTGTACGGCGATACAACTCATGTCCGTTCATCTCCTGCTTCAAGCGCACCGCATGAGCAGCACTCCGATTGTCTGCCCATGTAATACAAGGCGTCAATGGAACGCCTGCTGCATTAACGGCAATAACACTATGCATCGCAGAGCTGAAAGAAACGAATAGGATATCGGATGGAGAGACGCTGCTATTCGACATGACCTGTTTAACCGATTGAATGACCGCCTGAAAAATCTGTTCCGGATTCTGTTCTGCAATCGTGGCATTAGGTGTAAATAATGGGTACTCTTCCCCGCCTTTTGCTACGACTGTACCATCTTCCTGAAACAGAACTGCCTTCGTACTCGTTGTACCAATATCGATACCGATCGTATATAGAACTTTGCTCATAACATAACCCTTCTTTCCTTCCACTGCCTTTATTGCATATTCAAAAAGTCCGTGATATCCGGACTTTTTGAACTGCCTCTATTTAAACGAACATACTGAGAGCAAGAATTAGACCAAGTGCTACAACAGATAGTATCGTCTCCATCACGGTCCAAGACTTCAACGTTTGTGTGACCGACATGTTAAAGAACTCTTTAACCATCCAGAAGCCTGCATCGTTAACGTGGGACAATACGATCGAGCCAGCACCCGTTGCCAATACAACAAGCTCGACATTTACACCTGGGTTCATAGCTAGAACAGGAGCTACAATTCCTGCTGCCGTTGTCATCGCAACCGTTGCGGAACCAGTAGCGACGCGAATAAGTGCTGCTACCAGCCAAGCAAACAGAATAATATTTACATTAGCTTGTGTTGCAATTTGTGCAATCGCTCCACCTACTCCACTATCAATAAGCACTTGCTTGAATGCTCCGCCACCACCGATGATCAAAATAATCGTTGCCGTTGGCGCCAAACATTCGCTGCTGAAGCGGGAAATATCTTCCTTCGTGAATCCACGAGCAAAGCCAAGCGAGTAGAAGGAGAATACGACCGATATGAGCAACGCTATGACTTCATGACCGATAAACTCAAAGAATATCGTCCAGCTACTTGTTGCATCTGGATCTAGAATTAACGCCGCAGAACCAGCTAACATTAGAATAACGGGTAAAAGAATCGTAAACAACGTAATTCCGAATCCAGGCAGCTTAATGTCGCCTTTGACAGCAAATTGCTCTTCTAGATTTGCAGGCGGCTGAACTTGTATCCGCTTACCAATATATTTACCGAAGATAGGACCAGCAATGATAGCAGCTGGCAAACCTACGATCAAGGAATACAAAATCGTCATGCCAAGGTCAGCGTTGAATGCATCAATCGCAATCATTGGCGCCGGATGTGGTGGTACAAGACCGTGTACAATAGACAAACCAGCAAGAATCGGAATCCCGATTTGCAAGAGAGACATGTTCGTTTTACGTGCAACGGTGAACACAATCGGAATCAATAGAATAAGACCAACTTCGAAAAATACCGGAATACCAACGATAAAACCTACAAACATCATCGACCAGTGAACGCGCTTCGCACCAAACTTATCAACGAGTGTTGTTGCAATTCGTTCCGCGCCGCCAGACTCTGCCATCATCTTACCTAGCATCGTTCCGAGACCGATAACAAGCGCAATCTTACCTAACGTACCGCCGACGCCGCCGATGACGGACTTCACGACATCCAATGGATTCATACCAGAAAGAAGACCAAGCATTAATGCAGACAATAACAAAGTAACAAAAGGATTCCACTTATACTTCGCAATAAAGACAATTAAGAATGCAATAGATACAAAAGTCCAAACAAGCAATGTTGCTTCATGACTGAGACCGAAAATCGTGCTCATCAGAATGTCCTCCCTTGATGTACGATCAATCTGAAATATTTTTGTATACTAGTCGACAACTTTGCTCGCGCCTTATTATCGCCTTACCTCCACTTATTCTGGAGGAAGGCTTGTAACAAGGGTTTTACGTGAGTCAGCAAAATATTGTTCGACGCCGCGCTTAATAACTTCAATGTCCTTCGATTGCAATCCCTGCAACAGCTCTCTATGCTTTTCAATCACATTTAGAAGTTTCTCTTCTCCCATGGAGAATACTTCCTCTGTCGTAATTAGCAGGACGGTCAACACGATATGACGAATACTGTTCCAAAGATGTTGAATTCGACGATGCTCTGCTGCCGCGATAATGGCTTCATGGAATGAAATATCCTGATAAGCAAACTCGACGACATCATTGTATTTAACTGCAAGCTCCATTTTATCAATAATCTGATTCAGTTGAGTGAACAACCGCTCCTGATCGACATCAGCTAAACGCTGCTGCACAAAGCTTTCAATCAAATATCGAACATCATACAATTCCTTCACATCATCCAATGTCAATCCGATTACTACAGCACCCATTCGTTCGAGGCGAATAAGCCCTTCATTGGATAACGCTTTCAATGCTTCTCTAACTGGAGAACGACTCGTTCCAAAGTCGGCAGCTATCCGATTCTCGGAAATCACCTCGTCGGGCTTAATCGTTCCTTTAACAATTTGCAAACGCAATTCGCATGCGATACATTCACCTAATGAGGCTCCTTGCAGCCATGTTGACGGATAGTGCATATGATTCAACTCTTCCTAATGAAATAGATGATGCCGAAATCCGAACTAACGGCATGTCTGCTCTATCTTATCATATGCTGGCTTACCCAATCCATTTTGCTATAAAAATAGGCTTTATCATTCGTTACTTCGATACGACTGCATGTCCACCGAATTCGTTACGCAGTGCTGCTACAACTTTGCCATGGAATGCATCGGTATCGAGTGAGCGATATCTCATCATTAACGACATTGCAATGACTGGTGTGCTCGCTTGAAGATCAAGGGCTGTCTCCACTGTCCATTTTCCTTCGCCAGAGCTGTTCATAACTCCACGAATACCTTCCAGCTTCGGATCTTTCGCAAAAGCATTCTGTGTCAAATCCATGAGCCAGCTGCGAATGACGGAACCGTTCGCCCATACACGAGCAACCTGTTCATAATCAAAGTCAAAGTCACTCTTCTCAAGCACTTCGAAGCCTTCTGCAATCGCTTGCATCATACCATATTCGATACCGTTGTGGATCATTTTTAGAAAATGACCGCTTCCAAGTTTGCCTGCATACATGTACCCATGATCAACCGCCATGTCGCTGAACAACGGCTCCAAGCTTCCGAATACCTCTGCGTTGCCGCCAATCATGAAGCAACCTCCATGCTCAGCTCCATCAGTTCCACCAGACGTTCCAACGTCAAAGTAATGAATACCTTGCGATTGCATTTTTTCGCCACGAGCTATGGATTGCTTATAGTGCGAGTTCCCACCATCAATAACGATGTCTCCTGGAGACAATATAGGAAGCAATGTATCGATAACACTGTCTACGATCTCACCCGCTGGGACCATCATCCATACGATACGTGGCGCATCAAGCTTATGTACAAGCTCCTCAATCGTCGCCGCTGGAACCGCACCTTCTGCTGCCAGCTTCTCTCTTGGTTCAGCATTCACATCGTATACGACTGCCTCATGATCGTAACGCATCATATTGCGTACTAGATTGAACCCCATTTTGCCAAGACCTATCATGCCTACTTTCACTACATGTTCCCCCTTGCTAGCCTTTTCACAACAAGTATACTTGTATACAAGTTGTACTTCGTAAATGTATGATAACGCTTTCTTAGAAAGTTGTAAATAGTTTTTTTAGAAAAGATTAGAAAGCTGTTACCGTTATCAGCTTCATAATGAATAAAAAAGACCGCACATTTGTCAACGAGTGACTAAATTAATGCGGTCCAACTATGATTTTTTCTAAACGTTGTTACTTTCTTCTATTTATTATTTCAGCAATTGATTGCGCAATAATGACATTTGCTTGTCCATCTGAAACGCTGACGCTGCCAAGTCAACAAGCTGCTGCTTCGCATCCGCTGGTACTTCACCGTCTTCATATTTATAGTTCAATTTATGCTCAGTCGCAGCCCAGAAATCCATGGAAGAAGTACGAAGCTGGATTTCTGCTGGTACCCACAATATGTCATCTGCCAATATAACTTTCGTCTGAACGACCAAATGCAAACTCTTATATCCGCTCGGCTTCGGGTTTTGAATAAAGTCTTTCACTCGCATAACACGAATATCTTCCCGTTTCTCAATATGCTCCTTCATCATGTACACGTCGTCGATAAAAGTCGTTACAATACGCATACCTGCAATATCAAAAATTTGCTTTTGAACCGCTTTTTGATTAAAGGGAATGTTCTTCTTTTCAATCTTTTTCAATAAAGACAGTGGATTTTTGATGCGAGATTTCATATGTTCAATCGGTGAATAACCGTATCTTGATTTCCAGTCGAGATCAATAATTTGGAAGTCACTAGTTAATTCATTCAACGCCATCTGGTATTGGCGGAAATAGCCGCCCCAGTTTTTTTGCAGCAATTCGAATATTTCGCTCTTACTTTTTTCTTTTGTTATTTCGGCAGTTAGGTCTAATTCCGTTGTTAGGTCTGTAGTAATATGATCCGCAACCATATTTTCTGTAGTCAACATTAATGTGCCCCCATGATGAGTAATAGTATGTGTTACTACTAACATAACGATTCAAGATGAAAAGAACCTGAAAATTAGCAAATAAATTAATTAAATCGAAAATGGCATATCCAATAGTACGAATAAATCGCCTAAGACACTATATAATTGGAATTGGAATTGGAATTTGTATTTGTATGTTCTCCGAAATTAGTATACTGGATCTTTACTTTCTTCGCATTTCAATAATGTTGGATATACAAGAAAAAGAAGCTGTCCCACGTCTACATATGTGGAACAGCCTCTATAGTAGAATTCTATTGTGCCATACAACACTTTACTCGCGATCGAACAGTGTCGCCCCTGCAATACCTGGCTTGGTCATTTCATACGGATTCAGAATAATATCCAGTTCCTCTTCTGTCAGTACGTTGTACATGAGGCACAGCTCTTTAACCGATTTGCCCGTCTCCGTAGCCTGTTTTGCAATACGTGCAGCCACCTCGTAGCCAAGGTGCGGGCTAATCGCTGTAATAATACCTACGCTCTGCTCCACATATTCACGGCAGCGCTCTTCGTTCGCTTCGATACCTTCCAAGCAATTTGTACGGAAAGCCGTAAATACATTGCTCATCATGCTAAGCGACTGCAGTAGGTTAAATACAAGAACTGGCTCCATCACGTTCAATTCCAGCTGTCCAGCCTCAGATGCAAGACAGATCGTATGGTCGTTACCGATGACTTGGAAAGCAACTTGATTCACAACTTCACACATTACAGGGTTCACCTTACCCGGCATGATAGAGGAACCAGGCTGACGAGCAGGTAAGCGAATCTCACCGAAGCCAGCGCGTGGTCCAGACGCTAACAAGCGCAAGTCATTAGCCATTTTCGACATGTTCATCATACAGACTTTCAACGCTGCAGATACTTCTGTATACGCATCTGTATTTTGAGTTGCATCAATAAGATGCTCTGCACCCACAATTGGGAAGCCAGATAGCTCGGCTAACAATGCAACAACTCGCTGGATATATCTAGGATCGGCGTTCAAACCTGTTCCGACTGCGGTTGCTCCCATGTTTACTTCATATAGATGTTCTTTCGTACGCTCAATACGCTTAATATCGCGTGCCAACATACGGCTGTACGCTTCAAAGGTTTGGCCAAGTCGAATCGGAACCGCATCTTGGAGATGTGTTCTGCCCATCTTAATAACATGGTCGAATTCAGCTGCTTTCGCGCACAATGCTTTATGCAGATCATGCATGGTAACAAGCAATTTATCTAAATGAGTAAGTACGGAAAGATGAATCGCTGTCGGGAATACATCGTTTGTGGACTGCGAACGGTTAACATGGTTGTTCGGGCTTAACGATGCGTACTCTCCCCTAGGCTTGTTCAACAATTCCAACGCTCGATTAGCTATAACCTCATTGGCATTCATATTAATAGAAGTGCCCGCACCGCCTTGAATTGGATCGACGATAAATTGATCATGCCAATGACCTGCAATGATTTCATCCGCTGCTTGCACGATGACATCGCACATGTTCGGCTGAAGCTGCTTCACTTCCTTATTGGCAATGGCAGCCGCCTTCTTAACAATCGCTAAGGCACGAATTAATTCCGCATCCATGCGGTAACCTGTAATCGGGAAGTTCTCAACTGCACGTAACGTTTGAATGCCGTAATAAGCATTCACTGGGACTTCCTTTTCCCCTAGAGAATCTCGTTCTACTCTGGATTGACTCGTAATCATCATGGGAATCCCTTTCTTTCTCTCTCATTTTGTAAAACGCTTACTATGCTAAAAATATAAAATCATGGTTAATTACAACTTCATTATATATCTATTGATCGTAAATATCTATCTGAAAATTAATATTTATTAGCTAATTTTTTAACCATCTATTCAACAATTACGATTCCACTATAGGCCTGATCTTAGGAAATACCTGTAGTGCTGTATCATAAAATACAGCTTGATGATACCCTGCTGGAATCAGCTCTTGCACAAATTGCAAATAGGGTTGGATAGGAGCCAAAGGCCAGTCCGTACCAAACAGCATCTTCTCATAATGATCGCAATACGTGACCGCATGACGTAAATGCGAGAAGAAGAGCGGAGAATCCTTCAAACGCGAACATTCTGCTGCATCCCCCACCATCAAACCAGATAAATCCGCAAATACATTTCGATTTTTATAAACAACCTCAGCTCCATCCAATACCCACGGATCTCCAAAATGAGCCATCATAAAGTTAACTTCACGATGCTGCACCGCTACTTCATCAATCGTCAACGGATGCGAATACTTCAACAAGCCACGTTCTGAATACGTATCCCCTGTATGATAAACGACTGGAACTTGATATTGCTTGGCCAGTTCATATACAGGTTGGTACACGTCGTCGTAGGCGAAGAACGGATAATAACCTAAATATATTTTAATTCCTACCGCCTCAGGTCGCTGCAAATCCCGCTCCAATGCATCTAGATTGGACTGATCCAGCTTAAAAGGATTCACACCCGGACAATATACGAATTGTCGTGGATATTGCTCCAACATATCCAACCCCATAGGCGTATTCGCTTCCCTGTCGGGGAATCCGCCAGGAGACGACTCCGTTACTCCCATCCCAATGCCAAGTAAAACCCCATTCTCCTCGTATTCTCGCAGCAGTCCTGATACCGAATAATCGACATGAGAACGCTCCAGCGCAGTCGTTCGGAATGAATCGATATGTGATAAGTGCATATGAGCATCAATAATTTTCATCTGCTACACTCCTTTATCGTCTAGCTTACAAGATTGTGGAAATGTAAGATTCCGCAGCTGCGCCAACGATGTACGCGGAAGCAGCTGATCATGAAAGGCAAGGAATACAGGTGTACTACGCGAAATACTTCCATGCGCCAAGCTCATTGATTTAGAGATAGATAACACCGTCACATCTTGGTTCGAATACATATGAGGTTTTAGAACGGATTCATCTGTTACTACATGCATAATATGGCTGCCTTCCCCTATACCGACCGCATAATGTTCATGCTCATTCACATCCAACTCTCCTTCGCCAAGACGGTAATAGATGATTTCCCCATCGGCTTGGAATGTGCGCAGCCAAGCCGACTGTTCTGCACTTGTATTCAGCCATAGATCCGTAGTGATCCCTTTGCTATTCCAGTAGGTACCCGTTTCTTGATGAATGTCTGACAGGTAAGCCAGCACAGGCACATTAGGCAGTGTAAGATAGTAGCCCTTCCAAGTTAGTCCCTTGTAAGTCTCATGCGCTTTTATTTTGAATGATACTTGGATACCTGACCAGAGATTACCCGCACTGTCTTTCATGGTTACAAATGAAGTTGCGCATTCTTCTTTCAACACCGAATTCGCATGCAACTCTTCAAACGAATCTCCCATTCCACCTAGCCATGGATTCCACCATGACTTAGGCTCATACGTTGGCAATGCTGAAGCAAGCCATGATTGACCGTCTACTTCTAAAGTGCATAAGCCCGGGTAGTAACCGCTTGCCGCTTCCATACGAATTCGACCATTAAAGCTTTCATACAAGGAGTAACCATCGCGAGCATAAATCCGATCACGGATAGGTTCAACAGACACCGGGAACAGAATCGAAGAATACTTAGCTTGCAGCGGGCCAATTTTCACATCCATCTCTACCAGTTGAGTTGCATCTGTAATGGCTGGCAGATTCATTTCAACCTCAGATTCTTCCTCTTCGTCTGATAATTCGGCACTAGAGATGATTTGGAAATTTCCCTTCTTATCTAGATACCCAGTGCTCACTTCTCCATCCCATACATTCTGCTTCAAGTCATGTAGTCTGAGCTGCACTTCTGACTGCCCAGAATGAACGAATGAATTACTACCATTCGCTATAAATTCAATATCTGGCGTTAGTCGAAGTAATTGGTCCTCTTCACATTTAAGCGCATACGAGCGAAACGTTTTCCAATTATCGAATCCGCCAATAGAGAGCGTGATCGCTTCACTGGAGCGTTTCTCGCTTGGTTGGAGACTACCAACTTCATACTCTAGTTCTGTAAACCAATCACCAAAGTTCATTTGATAAGCCTCAGGCCAGCACAATCCTATGCTCGTTGCGCCTCTTCTGGAATATATCCAGGGCTCCGTAATATGACTACCATCCCAATAGTCATAGTCGCTGCTGTGAGAATTCGTAGTCTCAATATAACGACCTTTATAAGGCAATATCACTCGATGCATGTTTTGAGTAATGCGCTGAGACAGCGTCAATGATGTAGTTGTCGCCGTATCTCCCTCATTTTCAAGTTCCTGCCACAACTTAACCGTTCCATCTCCATATACAAGCGCATAATTGTACAAAATGATATTTGGATACGCATCTGAGTGATAGGTGTGCTTGATGCCTACAGCTCCCCGCTCTTCTAACCATTCCGTAGATGTAGGGCTTTTTTTAGAAAATTCACTCGCATAAGGCTTGCCTATTCGGGGGTACAGTACAATCGTATGATCGTTTGGTTGTCCTATGCACGTAATAAAAGTATGACTGTCCTCCTTATCATACTTAAGCACATATTTACCATTAACCGCCCAATGTGCATCATGATCCATCCCAGTAATCATTGCACCAGGACCACTGAACTTGCCCCCAACCCGGCGATGAAATTGTACTTCTGGTCCGTTGTCGGGAAGTGCTCGTACCGTTAGCTTCGTCTCGTAAAAGCCATAGTCCAGGAGGCGGTATGGGACAGGTAAGGAAGTCCGTCCTTTTGCCCCAAGACGGATTCGAAATGTCCGTTCTTCTACGTTCAACCATGGAACTTCTGGCAGTTCAAATAAAAAGTCGGCTGGCTCTGGCATATGATTCTCTATATCCATATAAAACGTATAATTTCCACCTACAGCATGAAGGATATCTGGTGACTGCAGTACGATTTTGGCAGGATGTTTCGGTACAACGCCTACTTGCAGCAACGCTTCAGCTCCGTTAATTCGAATACGCGTGCGGACAGTGGGACATGTACGCCAATCGCTTTGCTCTTCTTCAATGGCACCAACAAAGAAAGATGCCTGTAAATCTTGAGCCGTTTCAACGTGCACAGCATCTTGCCAATCAAATTGGATATTTCTGTCATCCTCGCCTGCAAGCTCAATATAAAGAGGTGCGCTAGATTTATTCTCTAGCTTATATTGAATACTGTATGTTTTCCCGAACACAGGCTTGGCCTGCTCCACTTCGGCTGAGATTTTGTAGTCATCGGTTTCAATAAGACAGATTCCTCTGCCCCTACGCTCAATATCAACACGTACATTACGATTATTTTTGCTCCATGAATATGTATACGTGTGGAAGCCATTCGTTTCTTGGCCATCACGCTTTACCTCAATCGTACGAGTCGAGTCATTGTACCAATCGATTCCTTCCATATAAGGAGCAAGTGCTTCACAATTCATAACTTGAGGAATAAAGTTCATGAAATGTGTCGTATCTTCTCTGTCCTCCCAGAAGAACCCGCACTTTTTATATAACGGTACAGCCTTCATATTCGATTCCCATGTATATAGATCAATGCGCGGCCAGCCTCGTTGTATCGTCTCTTCAACAGCACGGAGCACGAGTTGCTTGCCGATCTTATGACCATGATAGTCAGGACGAACATTAAGGAAGTTTATATACAAGGCACCTGTATCTTCTCGATATTCACACACACTGCAATAACCTACTACTTGATCCTCACAAATAGCTAAAAATACGACGAGCGCATCCGAGTTTTCTTCTTCCGCCCTAATTTGATTACCTGTGTATATAGAAGTATTGCTTCCCCAGTGTTCATGGCTGCGATTCCACATCTCCGCGATGCTGTCCGCATAATCTGGATGGTAAGTGACAATGTTCACAACACTCGACATTACGTTCACCTCACTTTTGTTTTGGTCGAAATAACAGTATTACGCACATTCAAGGAAATAGTTTCCATAATTATAAAGAATCGTGCTAGTATAAAGATTTCAACCTTTCCTCTACTTCTTTCTGAACGCTTGGATGAACAGTATGAATATCTCCCTCAGATAATCTCTGTACATGACGCAATGCCTCAGCATAGGCTACTTGGAATGCCTCATTTGCAGTAACCTCAATATCAGGAATTACGCCAGAACCTTCCCAATTCGCTCCTGTAACAGGATTAATACTGCAACCAACAGGCATAAAAGCAACAAAATGATCGTGAAGATGAATGCGATCACATGGATTAGCGCCACCTTTCGTCACCTCACCGATAATCGTTGCCCGTTTCAAGTGCTTCAAATTATAAGTAAATTCTTCAGCAGCCGAAAATGTTTGACTGCTTGTAAGGATATAGACAGGCTTGTCCACATATCGTTTCCCTGGTACGAAGGGCAGTGTCCACGTCTGGACAGTCGACTCATCCTCTCGCCAATAAATATTGTTGAGGTGAACCACATTCCCTTCAAACAAATAACTACTTAGTAGTGCAACCATATAAGGCGTACCGCCGCCATTTTTGCGAAGATCAAAAATAAGAGCTTCTGTGTTAGCTACCAAATTCATCGCTGCAGCGGCCGTTTCCCCTCCAACAGCAGGGTCCTCAAAATTAGTCAACTCGATATATCCAATATTCCCTTGCAAACGTTCCACTTTTTGAAAACCATAGTTCGTCTGCGCGAGATGTGCATACATGTCTTTCCTCATTTCCTCCATATCTACGCGATCATGTTCTTGCCGTATAAACGGGTCAAACTGCAACAAAAGGTGATTATCTTGTATGACCTCACTCATATGTATGTTAAGTAGGGAAGCTAACGTTTCTCCAGAAGTTACATGATCATATTCATGGTTTGCTGCTTTGACACAAATATGTCGAGCAGCTTCTTCCGCTTTATCGGGGAATACATAGTTGTTAACTAAACAATCTATCAAGCTATCAATGATTTGTTGGCGCAATTCATTGGAAATATGGTTACTCATAGAGCAGCACCTCATTATTGTTTTTAAGGTGATTATATAGCTTGCATCTGGGTATTTCTACCACATGAACTATATAATTTCCCATATATTTCATATTTAAATAAAAGTACGCATAAAAAAACGAGCCATCTATCACCTAGATGCTCGTTATTCATTAGCAGCAAACAAATCTTAAATATCAAACTCCGACTTCGGCTTGCGTGGCTGACGTTTAATTTTGTTTTGTACAGCAGGTAAATGTTTAATACTTTTAATCATTGGCCCTTTGCAAATCGGACATGTTTGTTCCGTAGATGCAAATTCATCGCGTACCCATACTTTGCATTCCGCATTTCTACATTTCAAGATTTTAGTAGGTGTTAAATTCGGCTTAATGTCTTCACTTGCTGTCACTTGCGTACATCCCTTCTCAACTAACGAATAAAATAATATCGATTAATATATCATTTCTTTACGCTAGAAGTCAAAAGATTTCCCATGCCTATTGTAAGATTCCCTAAGCACAAAGACCTATACTTAGCTCGTAATACCAACATTTACAAAAGTTACGTTTACATCAAAGTCGAATCGTGCTTCTTTGAACATTTCGCGCCACTTCTCAGCTGTAAAGTCTTTCACACGCACCGATGAACGATAATGACTTCCGAATCCCACAGGATCTACTTTTTTCTTCTGAAGCTTTCTCATAACATCCTCAAATTCTGATTTCAGCGTTTTCTCTGCTTCCCGCTCCAATGCATGAATAACTTCTGCTTTTTCAAGATTGACGAGATCACTAATCTCTTCCATCTCACCCTTCAACCGAATCTGGACTTGAAATTGTGGCGTATCTTTATTGATAAGTTTAACACGTGATTTCGTCATGACATGGGAGAGCGTGACATAGAGCTTATCGAACGTTGGCTTGTAATATTTACGAAGGCGCTCTATATCCAATTCAATCTCGTGCGTCAAGAAATGATTGCTGCCCATCATTGTTTTGACTAAGAAGCTTTCCGTTAAATTCAAGCTACCTATCATCCGATCATCTTTCATTAAAGCCAGCTTGGAAATGAGAATTTCATCTCCTTGCATCTCGATATAAGGCAGTACAGGATCTTTACCATCTCGATAGTATGCATTTAAAAAATAATGCAGCGATGGTGACGGCACGATGCCCGATTCTATATTTTTTTTTATCAAATCATATAAGTAATCCCCAGTACCTGCACCCTGCTTATTTTTTGCGTTCAGCAATCGTTCTGCGGAACCCTTCACCACGGCAAGGTAAACACTCGTTCCAATCTCAGAGTCTCGTTGGAACGTATCGGTAAGGGTAATAATGCCCTCCCTCGCAAGAGGCTCACCATAAGCAGCTACCCGCAGCTGTCCGATTACTTCTTTCGTCGAGGTTCGTAGACTAAGCTTTTCACGGACCCCTTTACTTGTATTATTGGCAGCGCTAGTCGGAACCGTGTTCGTGGAGGTTTCACCTGGCTTGTAAGATAGAACGGTGGTGCGTATGCGGTCGCCGCTGTCCTCCGCTGCTTTATCGTAACCAACGGCAACTAAAATACCTAGTTTATCAATAATTTTTGACTCTGCACAACCCGTCACCACCACAAGGAGTAACAGCACATAGAAGACGGAAAATATCCCATTCATCTCTCTATTTTTAATACGTCATCACGCTTCCTTGGCTCGAGATCTGATATACTCCACGATGTGGGCAACAATATAAATTACGATTGGATAAGCAAACGAGAATAAGATGGAGAGCCTGCCGACAAATACAGAAACTACAGCTAATTGATCTCCTGTCTGCAATAGGATGTTGCAAATTAACGCGATAAGCATAATACCCACACACGCATATTTACGCTTGACATGGAATACTCGATGGAGTCCCTGCGTCATAATCCAATAGTTCACAAGCAAATTTGCCACAATAATAAGCAGCCACAGCATAATCAACACGAACTCCAGTCTTTCCAGAAACGCAAATTTCACAATTTTAAATAAAGATAACGTTCCCCAAGAGTTATTTAAAATTTGGCGCTCACTATAGTAGCCAATGGATACGAGCATAACAATGACGTAGAGCATGTTAACGAAAAGCAATGCAAGTTGGGCATATGTACTAATTCGATGCGGCTGCTTCATCCGATGACTTACATAATACACAACCTCAAATCCCCCTATTGTCGCACCCATGGCTAAAGATCCCAACATAATGTCCCCCAAACCAGCCTCCATTATAGGTAGCAGCTGAAGCTTCCACTCTGCTTGACTAATTGGTATATAGAGCAGTGCCGCCATCCAGCCTACTAACAGGAGATTCACGAGCGCTACGACGCCAATCACTCTTAATCCGCCAGATAACGCATACATAATCAACGCAAAAAACAAAGTAGTAAAAACCCATGTCGGCACTTCTGCAAAGATCCATATATGCAAGACTTCGATATAGTTACGCAAAATATAGACGGAGACACTGAACCAGTAGCAGACTAGAATTAGACTGCACGCACCGCCAAACCATTTTCCAAACAACCGTTCATGGATATGAAATAAATCCTGATATTGATATCGCTTTAACGTTTTCAATATAAGAAACAGAACACCATGAGCAATTAAACCTGCGACGATAACAGAAATCCATGCGTCATGCTCGGATTTATCATACACATACTTTTGAAAAGCCAACATGCCAATGGATATTTGGGTTACAAACATAAACACCATTGTAAACATAGGGTGAAGGAGTGTCTGACTTTCCACCTCTTTTTTGCTCATAAGACACCCCCTAATCTGCAAAGTCTTCCTTCGGCTTACGGATACGATAGCTGCCATTCTCACGTTTCACCCATTTCCAGATCATTCGCAGCACCGATTGTTCATCTGTTTTTCCAGCTAAAATATTCATAGGCTGCAAGTAAGGAACACCTAAGCTCGTTTGTCTGGCTAAATGGATGATGATGAAACAAGCCCCTACGACAATCCCAATTCCACCCCATGTACCTGCGAGGATAATAAGTGGGAATCGAATAATTTGCAGCGAATTTCCCATTGCGAAGTTCGATACAACAAAAGATGACAACGTGCCTAATGCTACGGTCATGAGCAAAATATTACTAATAAATCCTGCATCCACAGCTGCTTGTCCAATAACGATACCACCGACTACCCCCATCGTCTGTCCCACTTTACTTGGCATCCGTATACTGGATTCACGAAGCAGTTCTATCATGACTTCCAACAATAATGCTTCCAATATAGGTGGAAATGGGACTCTGCTATGGGATTGAATTAACGTCTTTAACAGCTCAGGCGGAATGACTTGATAGTGAAAGGTAATGGCCGCAACATATAAAGACGTAACAAATACCGAAGCAATCATTGCGCTCATTCGCAGCAAACGAAGGAGCATGCCAACTATCCAGCGCTGATACATATCACTTCCAGCATGAAAGAACTCATAAATCGTAACGGGACACAGCACGGCAAACGGACTACCATCTACAAAGATGGCGATTTTATTCGCCAGCAGGCCCTGACATACCCGATCAGGGCGTTCTGTATGCAGCATCGTTGGAAAGAGCGTCGCTACATTATCATCAAGCAACTGCGCTAGCTTCAACGAATCGAGCATGCCATTAATATGTTGTAAGGATGAAATTCGGGAGCGTAGTAGAGCCACTTGATCCTCATTCGCATACTCTTTCAAATAAACAATATTAACCACTGTTTTTGATACATTTCCTATTTCCAGAGAACTAACACAGAGCTTAGAATCAGGAAGCAGTTTATATAATAAAGACAAATTGGTGGATAGTTCCTCAACAAAGGCGACTTGCGGTCCATATTCATCTGATTCAATCTCAGCTTTGCTCAACGAACGTTCATGAGAAGCTGCTGTATACATTAACAGACCTTCCGCACCATCCTGAATCCATACATAGCTCCAACCCAGCATAAGCTTGTGGCATATTTGATCCAGATCTCGCGATAATTCCCCTTTCTTGAGTGGGAGCTGCCTAAGCATAAAGTCTGGCGACAACTGCTCTACTTCATGCGAATCAAGCTTTTGCAACGGTTTCAATATTCCTTCACTTAATAACTGGTCATCTGCCACATTGTTTAAAAACATAACGTGAACCGTTCTACCATGAATACTTAAAAATCTGCACGTCCATTGGCAGTTTTCCGCAAATACATCATGCAGACGATTGAGTATGCTCATTTTCACCACCGCTTTCCTTCGTACCCTTATTATGGGCTCACCAACTAGAAAATATTGATGAATGAGTAAAAAAGCACCTCAATGGAACAGCCTAAATGATGCGTGATGGCATATAAAAAGCATCTTAGTTGACAGATAAGAATGCAGATCTCTTCTTATCACAACTAAGATGCTTCACAGGACAATTTATTAACTTTAAACCTCATTCCTTTTTCCTATAACATTCTTACTCGTTAATTGTAGAGATATTAACATCCCTCTGCTCCGAAAGAAGCGTAAATGTGAACGCCACTCCCTTTTCTGTATTAAATACTTGGTACCTACTTCCATGTAAGTCCAAAATATGTTTCGTAATAGCGAGACCTAGGCCCGTCCCACCCATTTTACGATTGCGGGACTGCTCTCCACGATAAAATCGATCCCATACCAATAACAATTGGTCTTCTGGAATAGGTTCTCCATGATTATCGATTCGCACATGCACATAGTGGCTACCTTCTATCTGCTCACGCTTGAGTGTCACCGAAATCGTGCTCTTGGCATCTGAATGACGAATTGCATTTACGAGAATATTCGTAAGCACTTGTTCAATGCGCTTCGAATCTGCCAACGCCTCGTCTGCCTCATCATGAGTATGAATAATGACATTTACATTTTTCTCCCGTAAATGTTTCATGAGCTTATCAATAATTTCTTGCAACAAAGCAATCAGCGAAAAGCTGTCCAACTTCAATTTTGTCACGGGTGATTCCAGTTTGGCTAGTTCCAGCATATCGTTCACTAGCGTCTCCATTTTACCCGCTTCATCCAATATTACCTCTGTATATCGAGTCCTTTTATGTACAACTACGTCATCCAACAAACCTTCTGCGTAGCTTTTCACAATACTTAGCGGCGTTTTCAATTCATGAGAGGCGTTCGCTATAAACTCCTTCTGAAGCTGTTCCATCTTTTGTTTATGTTCCATATCTTTTTGCAATTGCTCATTCGCATCTTGCAGCTCACTCATGGAACGCTGTAGGTTGTTAGAAAGGCTGTTCAAACTTTCAGATAAGCTCCCCATCTCATCGTAGCTTTTAACCTCAGAGACCGCAGAAAAATCAAGTCGTGCCATCCGGGAAGCTACATGATTCATTTTCAAAATGGGTTGGCTCACAATTTTGGAGAAAATAAAGGATAACGAGATGATAACAACAAATCCTCCAATACCTATGTAGATATAATACGTCTTCAGCGCATCAAAGCTCTCGCCAATTTCTTGATGGGCCGAAACGGAAAATATAAGCTCATTTAAATGACCATATTGCAATATAGGTTGAATTTCAATGAGATGATCTGCCCCAGTCTTGCTGTCCACCCACGTAACTTCCATAGAATTGCCTGAACCGAGTAGACTTAGCTCGGCATCTGTTAATGGGAACAATCTATCAATCTCTTCTGCAATTAACTGATTACGCTCATCGTACGGTGCATCTTCAAAAGGTTGATCGGGATAATTGATCCCTGTAATAACTCCTGATATCTGCGTCATCCCATTCGTGTCTACCTTTTCCTCAGGGCCGCTAGTTATGACTTGATCTTTATAGGTAATCGTATACGGATAGAACAAGCGATTGTTCATTTTTTTAGATATCGCCATGTTTTTTCCCGGCAGCCCTGTGAGCGTAATATAATCTCCGTTTTTTACACCTGCTTCAAGCAGCTTTTTATTGTTATAGAACATAAAAAGAGGTACGTAATAGCTTCCTTTATTTTTCACAAGAATTTCAATGACAAAGGGGTTCGAGTAAAGATTGCTGCCGTCGGGTTCAAGTATTGCCATAAGCGCTTCGTTCTTCAGTACGTATTGAGATTCACCCGCCTCCTCTTCATATGACTTTTTTATATACGAATATAAACTGTCTTTAACCGTTTTAATATTATGTTTTTCATAAAATTGTTCGAAGAAAATAAACAAACCTGCAGTGAGCAAGGCGTAAAACAGCACAAAAATTGCTGAAGTGAGCGCAAATAACTTAAACGTAATGCCTCGCTTTTTCATGCCTTCACCTCTAGCTTATAACCAGAACCTGTAACCGTACGTATATGAGAAGCTCCTGATCCTAATTTGGCCCGCAGCTTCTTAATATGAGTATCCACAACCCGCAGCTCCCCATCGTAATCATAGCCCCATATATGATCGAGCAGTGTCTCTCTAGCAATTACAATTCCCTTATGCTTGTACATATACATGAGAATATCGAATTCCTTTGGTGTTAGCTCCACTTGCTTGCCATCCGCTTCAATGTGTCGACCCTGCTTGTATATCGAAATACTGCCGAACTTGATCAATTGATGCTCCATACCTACCGTACCTTCCACTCGCTTCATTAACATCGCTGCTCTTGCGACGAGTACTTTGGGACTAAATGGCTTTGTCACATAATCATCTGCCCCCAGTTCAAATCCCATTAACTTGTCGTCATCATCACTTCGCGCCGTCAAAATAATAATCGGCACAGCCGATCGCTTTCGAACTTGGCGGCATACACTCCATCCGTCCATCTCAGGCATGAGAATATCAACGATAATTAAATCCACTGTTAAGGTAAGAAGCATATTCATTGCTTCCTTCCCATTTTCTGCTTCATGTACGATCCAATCTTCTTGTTCAAAATAATCGGTTACAATCTCACGAATTCGACTCTCATCTTCAACGATAAGTACACTATACCCCATGTTATGTTCTCCCCTTTTGTGCTAGCCATGAAAGGGCTTATTCTATTTTCTTACCTAAATATTGTAAACGATCATTATGTTTTTTGTGTGTCTTTTTTCATTGATGCCTGACACATCTTTGACATCAACAGCACTTACGATGAAATGGTTCGAACATAGAGAACTTACATTTGGAGTGGAGAGTGATGAAATTGAGAACGGAACGCCTGCACGTGTTAGATGCGATCCGAGGATTTGCATTATTCGGTATTTTACTACTGCACATGATTATGTTTCAGTACCCGTCCCCAGAAGATATAAGTAAACTAAGCAACTTTGAGCAAACACTGTCTACATTTATAAACACGTTCACCAGCGGTAGTTATCGACCCATATTTTCGTTTATGTTCGGCGTAGGCTTTATTATTCTGCTTCGCAGCTTAGAGCGCAGAGGCTTGCGCGTAAGAATTACGTTTTTGCGCCGCTTTCTTTTCTTATTCGGTATAGGAATCGTTCATTATATGTATTTTTGGAAATTTGATATTTTATCGACATATGGGATCGCTGGCTTGCTTCTTCTCTTGTTCCTTAGACGTCAACCGAAGACTTGGCTAATAAGCTCACTTCTCATTTGGATGTCAGCACCCGTCATATCCTTGCTCATACGGCCACTTGATATCGTAGACAAACCACTGTGGCATGTAATGGATTTGATTCATCTTGTTTCACCTACGATATGGGACCCTATGCAGAGCACTTTTCATTTGCTATGGGCTTCTGCTACTGAAGTGCTGCCCTATTTTCTGTTCGGCATGTATATGATGCACAGCAATTGGTTCCATCGAGTGGAAGACAACCGGAAGCGGAACGGTATACTTGCTATTTTATTTTTAATTATTGGTTGGCCAATCAAGGCTATGCTTATATTTTCAGATAGCGCTGAAGCATGGGCGGATTTGCTGGTTATCGCTAGTGGATTGACCGCTTTAGGCTATATGTTCGCCATTATGTACTTATTTACAACTCGACTTGGCGGACGATTTTTCAAGCCGTTTCAAGAGGTAGGTAAAATGTCACTGACCCATTATGTATCGCATTCGATTATATTCGGCTTATTGTTCATACCAGCAGGCAAATGGTTTGAAGGCTTCGGCCTGATTCACAGTGTCGGTGTATTCTGGGGCATTATCATTGCCTGTGTTACCATTGTCTTGCAGGCCAAAGTTAGCACTTGGTGGCTATCTCGATTTGCATATGGCCCTATTGAGTGGTTATGGAGAATGATTACGTATTGGAAATGGACACCGATTAAGAAATCTACCGCAGTGGACACTTCGGCTGCTAGCACGTCTACAACTACGAGTAATATGCAGTAAATGTTACACGGAGATAAATCGTTAATATTTACATGACAGAGAGTGCTTGATTCGTCAGCACTCTTTGTTGTATGAGAACGCATAAGTAAGCAGCTATTTCAGTTGTCAGCTGTGTCAAATTAAATACTGCTCCAATATCACTATGATAGCTCATTTATAATCCTTACCAAGGATTAACAAAACCAAGTGTCGAATACGTAAAGACACTATAATCTTATTAAGGATGTGCACTAACTTGAATTCGGCTTCAATAGATAACAAGCTGATAAAGAATCGATATCGTGCAGATTGCGAAACATGTCTTGGCTTATGCTGTGTCGCTCTGCCCTATGCAAAAACGGCAGATTTTGCTTTTGATAAAGCTGGCGGTATACCTTGTCGCAACTTACAGGAAGATTATCGCTGCAGCATTCATACCCAGTTGAGAAAAAGCGGCTTCAGAGGCTGCACCGTCTATGAATGCTTTGGTGCAGGACAAAAAGTTTCACAATATACATACGACGGGCAAGATTGGCGAGACAATACCGCTACAGCTAAGGAAATGTTCAATGTACTGCCGATTATGCAGCAGCTCCATGAAATACTTTATTACCTACATGAAGCACTTCATTTAAAAGAGGCCCAACCGATTCATGAACATTTGAAGCTAGCTATCGTAGAAACGGAGCGTCTAACTCAACTCAACTTACACCATCAGCTATCTTGCAACTTCCAATTGCTGATCATCGTGCTACAATTAACCCCTTGCTGGTGCAAGCAAGTGAATGGGTACGTTCTAATGTAAGGAATAGTAGCAGATTCATGGACAATCAACGTAATTTGATCAAAGGAAGAGATTGCATTGGCGCGAATTTAAGTGGGGCTAATCTAAAAGGTGGAAATTTGAGAGGTGTTCTCTTTATTGCTGCTGACCTCCAAAATGCCGATATGAGAATGACTGATTTGATTGGCGCTGATTTACGAGACACTGACCTAAGAGGTGCTAATCTTGAAGGCAGTATATTTCTTACACAAGCACAAGTAAATTCGGCCAATGGCGATAAGAACACGAAGTTACCTACTGGTCTTCTTGCCCCTGAACACTGGATAGACAAGTGATAATACTTATCAAATGAAAATTAGTTTTTAAGCTTCGAGCTGCTCCTCGCGGTCAAGTTGATGCAAAAGTGCATCCTTTAAGTGCTGTAAACCGAAATAAGACCAAAATGGTTGCAGATATGCAGTTATTTGCACTGGTTTACTTGCATTATCGATTCAGGGTGGAAAATTAACTGCACTTTTACATCTATTAAGTCAAACCGAGCAATATCCATCCTGAAAAGATGCATTTTTGCAGGAAAACCAATTGAAGCATACATAAATATTCACTTAATCAACAGCCAGCCACTAAGCTGCTATCTGTATGTTATCCAATCACTTTGACACAAATCGTGACATTACAATCGGATGCAAATATGGTATAATTAAGTTCTTCTAGAACAAGATGTTAACCAACATCATCCACCCATTGACTGATTCCTGAGGCGTCTAGTAGCTCTAGTCCAACATCTATTGTCATTACTATCTTCTTTATCTCCACATTTCAATGGAAAGAAGGGATAGGTATGAACGAACCACAAGCTAAACTTCCAACAACAGACCTGCCGTTAAGGAGAACATGCGCTACCTTACATGTCCATCAGCAACTATTAGCACAGTCTGAGCATTATGCACAAGAACGTCAACGGATTGAAGCTGGTTACCGGCAAAATGTCATGCTTGCGCGTGTCGGGCAACGTGATGTGATAAGCATCCCTGTTGTTGTACATGTACTCTGGAATAAGCCAGAACAGAACATTTCAGACGAACAGATTGCTAGCCAAATGATTGTGCTCAATCAAGATTTCCGTAAACAAAACCCAGATATTTCTCAAGTTCCGCCTGTCTGGGAGGATACCGCAGAAGATGCTGACATTGAGTTTTATTTAGCGACCGTGGATCCAGAAGGACTTCCTACGACAGGGATCACTCGAACGCAAACGGCCATAACCGCCTTTTCACCGAATGATGATTGTAAAATAACCGCAGCAGGCGGGATTGATGCTTGGCCAACCGATCAGTACTTGAACATTTGGGTATGTGTGTTAGACTTCGGTATACTTGGATACGCTCAATTTCCAGGAGGACCAGCTCATACGGATGGTGTTGTCGTTACGTATCAAGCATTTGGTACAACGGGGACCGCAGAAGCACCTTTTAATCTAGGTAGAACCCTCACTCATGAAGTGGGGCATTGGCTCGATCTTCGTCATATATGGGGAGATGACGGTATGGAACCGGGCACCGAATGTACAGGTACCGATCATGTCGATGATACGCCCAATCAAGACGGACCTAACTTTGGCACTCCAAGCTTCCCTCAGATCTCCTGTACGAATGGCCCGGATGGAGACATGTTCATGAACTTTATGGACTACGTAAATGATTCAGCCATGGTTATGTTTACGGACGAACAGGTAGAGCGTATGCACGCTTGCTTGCAAGGCCCGAGATCATCTTTCTTGTCCTCACCTAGTTCTCCTGATTCCAAAGAGCTGCTTCTGTAAATATATACAACAATCTTATTCGAAATGTGCAAATGAAACAGCCTGCTATCCTCGAAGAGGAGGCAGGCTGTTTTATTTGCACGATACTATGTACTTCCTCATTAGCTGTCTTATTCGTAGCGTTTCCCGCCATACACAACATAGCCTACTGGACGATGTGCATAATACAACACCGCATCATCTGGACTTCCGACAATTGGATCTAGCGTATTTTTATCCAAATAAACGCCTTTGATTTCAAGCGATTGCCCTGCCGCTAAGCCCGTTATCGGCTCGGGAAAACTATGCTCATCACCATAGCGAATGAAAGCGGTGATTTCTTTGTTAATGTCTGCTACTTTAATGCCTTCCGCATGCATAACGACAACTTCGTGAAGTCTAAGATAATGTTGGGCATAGCCATTTGTCGTCACATCGTTCTCAACTGATTTAATAAAAGCCTGTACCTGTATGACTGCTTTGGTATTTGTCATGTGTGTAATCTCCTTTGAGTCGGCATTCTATCCGTGATCGTACCCACATAATTTGACCTACAATTGGTTTAATTATGCCATCATACTCTCATACAACTGTTAAGTACAAAACATTAGACGAATACCTTTCAAATTCCAACTAGACATAGAGCCTGCACCTAACGCCTTCCATTCAGAACAAAAGGAGAGTGTTTATCGATAACATCACTGTTCTGATTGCCTTTTCCATACACTTCAAACACCCTAAGTTTCATCTTTTTACACTCGCCTTAATTCCTATTCATTTCTGTTACTTCCTGTAAAATTAATCCTTCAAACGAGCTAATTCACTCAAAGTGCAGCTTGGACTTGTGCTGATGTCAAAGTTTCTATTCAAATTCTTCTCAATATTGGGGAAATAATCACTGTACTTGTTATCTTTGTGCCTACAAGGAGCCATCAGATGACAAGTTAGATGTAGGGTCACACGGCATCCTGCTTGCGGCACTTCATTAGCGTATAGCAGCACCGACCATTCTATCTCGGTCTCTAGTTCCGGGGATTCATAGCTTCTAGTTGGCACACCCCTTCCTAATTGGAAAGCAATATCTGTCCCTCCACTCCAACCGCGCATACCGTCCGCATCCTGGAAGCCCAAATCTATTACGCTGGCTCCCTCTCCCAGCGCCTCTACCTTTATCTCTATATGAAGTCGTTCTGTAGCAGACGACATGTTGAATGGGATTTCTAACACGAGTCCCTTATCTTCCTTATGTATCAATTGTTCCATAACCATGTTTTTTTTACGTGGATGTTGATTCATTGTGGCGATTAGCTCCCTTGAGGTTCAAACAGCATATTCGATATCTCTTATATCGGTTTATTAGCTCATATGTTTAAGTACTGATATATAGTAACTTGAATATATTAATGTATTGTCAACGGAATGTTGATTTTGTGTAAAATATTTCCGAAATACGAAGTGGCATTCCACCTCGGGTGCTTATATGTGTATAACGAAAAACGACCGCTCCCAGCAATATACTGAGCAGCGGCCGCAACCTTGTCATTATTCATTTTATCAGCTTATACAACTATAAATCTTGGCTCATACGTATCATATCCCTGCATAGAATCCCATTTTCAATAATCTCCTCAGGATAGTTTCTCACAAAGAAGTCAATATCCACACCAACAATTCGGAATCCACATTTTTGATATAACGCTAATTGTCCTACACTTGAATTGCCTGTGCCGATCTCAATTGTCTTATAGCCTTGCTGTCTAGCTTGAACAATCGCGTGATTAACGACCTGCTTCCCTATTCCTTGTCCGTGCAGATCCTCGTGTACTGCCACATTTACCAACTCTACCGTTTCTGGTCTTGTAGGCAGCAGCACATAAACAGCCACGATGCTGCCTTCTATTTCAACAACATGACATTGCCCTCGCTGTACATATTCTGTCACGATCGATTCAGAAGGATCTGCTAGCAGCAGCAAGTCCATAGGAGCAGGTTCATGAGCATGTAGCTTACGTATTTCCATTATGTTTCTCCTCATTGACTAATGATAATGCTCCGTGTCTACGATTTACGTACCACAGAACGTTTGATAAGGACAGGCATCTGCTGGAGGTGGCGAAATATACTCAACTTGCTCTTCCGAATACGTAAAAGGATTCGCCAGAACATGCAACAGTCGCTCCATAACTGTGAGATCCCCTTTTTCCGCGGCTTCCAAAGCCTCCTCCACACGATGATTTCGTGGAATGATTGCAGGATTGCTGTTCTTCATTAATTGCTGCGAATCCGTAATCGATTGCTTCTGTCTGCCCAATCTCGCTTGCCAACGTTCATGCCACTCTGCATATTCCACTGAGTCAAACAACGCCGTAGCTTCTCGTTGATCCAACGTTAATGCCCGAAACGTATTCGTATAATCGGCGTCGTACTTTTTCATCATGCTGAGAAGACCTTCAACTAGGGAGGAATCCTCTAATTCCTCATTAAAAATTCCCAACTTCGCTCGCATACCCTCAAGCCAATTTACATGATACAGCTCGATAAAGTCTGCAATTGCATCTTCTGCCATTGCTACCGCCTGCTCTTCATCTTCGTGAATAAGCGGCAGCAGTGCTTCCGCCAATCTTGCTAAATTCCATGCACCAATACGAGGCTGATTGCCGTAAGCGTAGCGACCGTCCCTGTCGATTGAACTGAACACCGTAGCTGGATCATAGCGATCCATAAACGCACACGGACCATAATCAATCGTTTCACCGCTAATCGCCATGTTATCCGTATTCATTACCCCGTGTATAAAGCCAACGAGCTGCCATTTTGCAATTAGTGCAGCCTGACGCTTTATTACTTCATGCAACAGCGCCAGATAGCGGTTTTCATGGTCGTAAATGCCCGGATAGTGTCTTTGAATGCTATAATCGGCCAGCGCACGAATATCCTCAACCGTTCCAAATTGGGCTGCAAATTGAAACGTACCCACACGGATATGACTGGCACCTATGCGAGTCAACACTGCGCCTGGCAACTCCGTTTCGCGGTAGATAGACTCTCCCGTAGTAACTACCGCTAGACTGCGAGTAGTAGCAATCCCCAGTGCATGCATCGCTTCACTAATGATATACTCGCGAAGCATCGGTCCAAGTGCTGCTCGCCCATCCCCTCCGCGAGAATAAGGTGTTCGACCGGAGCCTTTCAGCTGTATATCAAATCGCTCACCATGAGGCGTAATGTGTTCTCCTATAAGCAGCGCACGCCCATCCCCTAATCTATTAAAATATCCAAATTGATGGCCCGCATAAGCTTGAGCCAATGGCACAGCTCCGACAGGAACGTGATTGCCAGCAAATACGGCCAGTCCCTCTTCGGTGTTCAACGTATTTGCGCTCAATCCTAAAGACTGTGCCAGCGGAGTGTTGAATATAATCATTTCCGGAGCATGCACAGGCGTAGGTTGTTGCTCTGTAAAAAATAGTTGCGGGAGGCGTACGTAACTGTTATCGAACTTCCAGCCTGGCTCTATCATTTCGTTGTTCTCTATCATCGTATCTCCTTTATCGATTGTGGCTTATGTAGATGAGTTTCTTTTGTGTAATCCTTGGTCTATGTAATGCTCGGCTTCGTATATAACATGTGTTTCTTTAGTAGTTATCAACGCTTGTAAGTTGAGTTAGTGTTTGCTGCCGTCCCTTTATTATACGCTTTTGATGGTGTTCATCTACATGTTCGCAGCTATGACATACATGAGCTATTGAACCTCATTATATAATTTTCACAGAAAATGAACAAAACAAATCATTAACACGGAGTTCTCAACAATACTATAGAGCACTGCTACGTCGGTGCATTCCTATATCGCTATCGGTTGACAGTGTGAAAATGAATGTGTACAATGTGTAAATCGTAATTATTACGAATAAGAAAGTGAGAAGATACATCCCGAACGGATGGAATTGCGTAAATATTGTCCAAGACTGAGAAAATACACACTGCACCGTGAAACACGCTAGGAGGTATATGAATTAATGGAGCAAACGTCAAAAAAAATACCGATCACAGTTCTGAGCGGTTATTTGGGTTCCGGAAAAACTACTTTGCTGAATTATGTACTGCATAACAAGGAAGGTTTAAAAGTTGCGGTGATCGTGAATGACATGAGTGAGGTCAATGTCGATGCCAACTTGATAAGATCCGGAAATACCTTATCAAGAACAGAAGAAAAGCTGGTAGAAATGTCGAACGGATGTATTTGCTGTACGTTGCGGGACGATTTGCTGAGCGAGGTGCAAAAGCTGATCGATGAAGGAAAATTCGATTACATCTTGATTGAATCCTCTGGAATCAGCGAGCCTGTTCCGGTGGCACAAACGTTTACGTATGCCTACCCCGATACAGGTATAGATTTAACTTCAGTTACTCGGCTGGATACGATGGTTACTGTTGTCGATGCCAACCGTTTCTGGCACGATTTTGCATCAGGAGAAAGCTTGCTAGATCGTAATCAGGCAGTCGAAGAAGATGACTATAGGGATATTGCGGATCTTCTAATCGATCAGATCGAGACCTGTGATGTGTTGTTGCTGAACAAATGTGACCTGGTAGAAGAGAAAGAATTGATTAAGCTAGAGGCGGTGTTGAGAAAGCTTCAGCCTACGGCAAAACTGATTCGCACAGTAAACGGAGTTGTAGATATTAAAGAGATTTTGAATACAGGTTTGTTTGATTTTGAAAAGACAAACATGTCCTCAGGGTGGATTTCGGAGCTCAACAAGAAAGACCACACTCCGGAAACAGAGGAATACGGGATCGGTTCATTCGTGTATCGCAGCAGAATCCCCTTCCATCCGGAGCGGCTCAGCAACTTCTTTAGCAATTGGCCAGAGGAAGTAATGCGGGCAAAGGGACTGGTATGGATTGCTACACTCGACGATATGGCGGCAACGTTAAGCCAGGCCGGTCCATCCATCCAATTTTCCCCTGCGGGATATTGGCTTGCGGCTATGTCGAAGGAGGAGCAGGGTGAAGTATTGGCAAACGAGCCAGAAATGATGGAGCATTGGGATGATCAATGGGGAGATCGGATGACAGAGGTTGTATTTATCGGCATCGATATGAACCAGAGTGAAATCGAAAACAGACTAGGACGTTGCCAGCTAACCGAAGAAGAAATGAGGCAGGACTGGAGTAAGTTCAATAATCCACTACCTTGGCTGCAAGAAGTCTAGAATGGATTTACAGTGGGGATCTAGTGACTAGATCCTTCTGTCCCCGAATGAATCCTGATGAAGTGAAGGTACCGGCACACAATTGAGGCGGCATGGATGAATAAAGGAGTTTGTTTACATGAATAAAAACAATGCCAAATTGCGGCTTCCGCGATCCAAAGGCACAGATATGGCAAGATGTTATACAACTAAAGAATGCGAAAAAAAAGTAAAGCGTATCGTTCTTACACCGACCAATCGACAAATTGTAGATGAGTTTATTACGATTATTGGAATGAAGGAGAGGTTCGAAAGTCATGATGTACCGATCCCCAACAAAGTTGTCATGTTCGGACCACCGGGAACAGGCAAAACACTAACAGCCTTTTATATTGCCAAGCAATTGGATCTGCCACTAATTTTAGTGAGGCTTGATGCGATTATTCATAGTCATTTAGGCGAAACAGGCAGCAATATCCGTAAAATTTTTGATTACGCGCAACTAACACCTTGCGTCTTGTTCTTAGACGAATTCGATGCGATTGGCAGAACGAGAGATAGTAACGATGAAGTTAAGGAAATGGCAAGAGTCGTTAATACTTTGTTACAATGCCTAGATGAATTTGAAGGAAACAGTGTCTTTATCGCGGCCACTAATCTAGAGGAAGAATTGGATCAAGCGATATGGCGTCGGTTTGATACCAAATTGACTTACAGCATGCCAGATGATGCTGGAAGAAGTGAATTTATACATATGCTCATTAATAATTTTGAGCATGAGAAGAGTTCACTTCACAAGACCGCAATTAGTTTACTTGCCGGTTGCAGCTTTGCTGATATAGAACAAATTGTTTTAAAGGCAAAACGAAAAGCAATCATCGAAAATGTTCCGCTTTGCCAAATGCATATTGAAGAAGCTTATTTGGAATACAAGCCGAGAACGAATGGATAAAGAAATAGAGAAAAATGTTGAATAACTGTCATTCACTCGACTAGTTCTTCAGATAATAAAAACTGAAGCATAACTTGGAACATGGTAGATCTTTTCATAAGGTCGCCCTTTTCTATTGAATGTTTGGTAGCACAGACGATTCTACAGAAATGGCGACCTGTTTAAAGTTATATTACTTTGTAAATACAGGATTGAACAATCCAATTTCAGAATCATATGTACCTGTTGACTGTACTTTAACTTGCAATTTCAGAACATTTTTCAGATTGATTTCTAAATCTTTTGGGAACTCGCCTGCTTTTAATTTTTCTGTGTAGATAACTTTATCATCACCGGATATAGTCACAGTTAATTCCGCCTTTGTATTTTTGAATTGATCCGTAAGACCAATCTTACTTTTGAGCGTCTTCACTTTCCCATTCAATGGGAACTCCACAAACTGCCAATCGCTGTCTTTATGAACACCACGAAGTCTTAAAGTTAAATAGTTCGAATACTCGTTACCAACATTATCTTTTATTAGACTATTCGAATTGTAACCATAGAAGTAACCTTCTGGAACATAGGTTGTTCCGTTATATAGAAATGGCTCTTGAGAGCCGACATCTGTATACCCGAATCCGTATATTCCAGCATTATTGTTGATTACGGAATTCCGCCAACATATTCTTTATTATTGGAGTCTCCGAAGCTTGTGGATAGTTGTACCTATTAACCCAGCTACCTGCAGTCAAAAAATCATTAGGTGCCCATATCCAATTATCGTGAGCCGCGTACACTATTTATAAAAGTTTCAGGAGATGGTTGTATGCCAATAAAAGACGGCAAGCAGTATGTCGAGCGTCTCGACGCATCGAAAGCCAGCGTCTGGATCCAAGGAAATAAAGTTACCGTCCCCGTGTCGAGCCATCCTGCGTTTGCCGGCCTTATCTCTACTCAGGCTGAATTGTACGATATGCAAGGTCAATCAACATTAAAAAAGGGTATGACTTATGAATCACCGACAACAGGAGATCCGGTTGGAATGTCGTTTCTCATTCCTAAGTCGAAGGCAGACCTAAAGAAACGAAGAATCATGTTCGGACGTTGGGCCGACGTTCATCATGGATTCCTCGGCCGTTCCCCGGATTATATGAATACGACGATAATGGCGTTCGGCGCAGCAGCGGATCTGTTGTCCGAACATGATCCAATGTATACCGCAAACTTGAAAGCTTACTATGAATATTGCCGGGAGAACGACATTACATTGTCTCACGCTTTCATCATGCCTCATAAGGCAAGGTTGAGAGCTATACTGAAAACGCATGAGCTGCCAGATGCTCCGACGGTTGTCGAAAAGACGAAGGAAGGCTTGATCGTGAATGGCGCGTTTTTGCTCGCAACGCAAGGGGTTACGGCTGAGGAAATATTAGTCTACCCGACACCACTACCTTCGACTTATAGAGTTAATCCCCATGCCTTCGGTTTCGCTATTCCGAACAATCTGCCTGGCCTCAAATTTATTTGCCGAGAAAGCTTCGTCTCCGGAACATCGCAGTACGATTATCCGTTAAGCTCTCGCTTTGAGGAAATGGATACGCTGGTTGTGCTTGATCATGTGCTTGTACCTCATGATCGAGTATTTATGTATGGAGATGCACAGATAATGGGGAGTTTTTTTGAAAAAAGCCATTTTCATACGCATGTAGGACACCAGGTATTGTGCCGCGTTATTGCGAAGACCGAATTTTTGCTCGGGACAATTGAATTAATCATAGATACGTTAGGCTTACGTACGTACACCCATATTATTGAAAAAGCAGCGGAAGTAATCGCCACGCTAGAGTCGCTAAAGGGGCTGCTAGTCGCTTGTGAAGCAAATGCACGGCTCGATCAGTGGGGTTCAATGCTACCGGATTCCAGACCACTGTATGCCGCTAACTACTTGTTTCCAAAGTTATTCCCCCGAATTATGGAAATCATACAACTGCTAGGCGCGAGCAGCATCATTATGATTCCGAGCGAGCAAGATTTTGAATCTGAAGTGGCCGAAGATATCAATCGTTATTTGATGGGCATCAAACTGGATGCAAAGCAGAATGTAGGCCTATTCCGGCTCGTCTGGGAACTAAGCACAAGCTCGTTCGCCGGACGCCAAAGCTTATACGAACGGTTCTTTTTCGGCGATTCCATTAAAGTGGCTAACCGGTTGTATCACGGGTATACGAATAAGGATGCATATGCCGCGAAGGTTGATCATTTTTTGTCTGACTCCATAACAAAGAATTAATCTGAGTAAAGATGTTGCTGCAATTTTGACGCTTTGGCGAACTCATTTGCTCCTACTAAAGGGAATTGACCTAGGTAGGGGTTTATGTTCTTGTCATCCAACATCTAACGATCGCCATTGACGTTATTAACGCGAATTCGTTCAATTTCTAGTTTTAGCGGTCGTGAGCGCGCTTATTTTAGCAGTGATAGTGAATGATATCGCTACCAACAACAAATAAGCTCGCTGGCAACCGTTACTTTTCAAAATAAGTAGATCGCCATCTTATAGCCTCTGTGACAACCGTTAGCATTAAACGGATAGAAGTGCATCCTCTTTCATAAAATAACCCCACAAAAATGCTCCCTTCTAGTTACAAATAAAAGGGAGCATTTTTGGGCTTTCTTGTTTACCTTTGCTACCTTTGCTACTTGCATCTACCCCTTGTAATTATCCTGCCAATGCAGCAGCCAACTCTCTAGCACTCTCACCAACGAATCTGATAACTTCCCTACCGCTGCAAACAGCAAAATACCTAGAAAGATCACCTCTGTCCGCATAAACGAGCGAGCTTCTTGAATGAGATAACCGATTCCTGCATCTGCTCCCATCAGTTCAGCCACGACCAAGCACATCCACGCGATACTTAGCGAAAGCCGCAAGCCAAGCAGCACATTGGGCAGTGCAGATGGAAGAACGAGCTTCGTCACTTGCTGGACGCGACTGAACTCAAGCACGCGCGTGACATCGAACAGCTTGCTATCCACGTTTCGAGCCCCAAGAAAGGTGTTCACATACATTGGGAAAAATGCTCCCAACGAGATAAGCAGCACCTTCGACAACTCACCAAACCCAAACCATAAAATAAACAATGGCGTGATCGCTAGCAGCGGAATGGCACGCAGCATTTGCACGGTTGGATTAATATACTGCTCAGCCCGCTGGAACATCCCTACGAACAGACCAATTAATAGACCGCTAACGCCACCGATTGTGAAGCCCAACAGTGCTCGGACAATACTTATTTTTAAATGATGAAACAACTCTCCTGAGGAAATCATCTCGATAAAGGTCTGAAAAATAAGCGACGGCGGTGGAAACAATTGCGACGGAATGATTTCATTCGTACTAAGAATCTGCCAAGTTAAGAGAACAGAAACAGGTAACAAAGCTCCACGAAAAATAGAGAGATTGAGCTTAGCTTTCTTCTCTTTTTTACTACTCCACGACGGACGGTGAGAAATCGGGTTTGCGGCGGGAATAGCATGATTGGATGTTTTACTCATCGGTATCGACGCTCCATTCTTCTGACGTTATATTTGCCAATCCTGTTTATCGACTGTTTCATGCTCCAATAGAGCAATAAGCTTCGCTCGCAGCTCTTGAAAAGCTTTACCTGAGCGCTTGCGCGGATAAGGCAAATCAATCGGGATGCTTGCCTTAATTCTGCCAGGCTTCGTATCCAGCACAATGACCCGATTCGATAAAAATAACGATTCATCGATATCATGAGTGACAAGCACCATAGTCGTGCGATTGCTTCTCCAAATATCAAGCAAAGCTTCCTGCATATGATTGCGGGTAAAGGCATCTAAGGCACCAAAAGGCTCATCCAGCAGCAGCACCTTCGGATTCCGCAGCAGCGCCCGCGCAATAGCAACACGTTGTGACATACCGCCTGAGAGCTGCTTCGGATAACTCTTTTCAAAGCCACTCAACTTTACTAGCGAGATAAGCTCATCTACTTTTTGTTTAATAGAGGCATCCTTTAGCGAAAGCTCAGCCGCGATATTTTGCTCCACCGTCAGCCATGGGAATAAGCGATGTTCTTGAAAAATAAAACCTTTTTCTTGAGAAGGAGCATTCACCTTCTCACCCCCAAGCTGTACCTCCCCCGTATAATCAACGTCTAGACCGGCGATGATTTTGAGCAAAGTGCTTTTGCCGCAGCCGCTCGGTCCAATCAACGTTATAAATTCACCTGTCTCAATTGTTAAATGAATATGATCCAGCACATGCGTCGTATAGTCTGACGAGTAGAACGTCTTGTTCAACGCAGTCAATTCCAGCATCGTATTCGGCATATGTCCTTCCTCCTATTTCGTAAAATAAAAATGAGACTCACCAACAGAACCGCCTAATAGCAGGCTTGCTCGTTGATGAATCTCTAGTCGTCTAGTCGATTCGATCATTATTCCCTTCTGATCGTATATGGCCCCTTCGTTTCTGGAGATTTTAGCATCGCCCTATCTCACTGTCAATATCCTTGTATTATAATCGGATTAATTTGAATTAACTATTGACACACCGAAACTCAGTTGGTATCATTTCCCTATTCAAATATAGACTGGCTTATTCGTTACCTAGTGAAACGAAAACAATACTGGATTGAATCCACTGGACCACCAGAGATTCAGCGTACATGTTGACCACATGTATGTTGGATCTTTTTTTGTTTTCCACACTACGTACTATTGAACAAGTCAAACTCGTCTGTTACCTACTATTTACGATTAGGAGTGATGATGATGACACAGCAAATCGATATTATTGAAACGTTATCCCGGGACTATTTTCCTGAAAGACATAAAGTATCTGGTGCCCGTAAGCTGCATCGTCTGCCCGAAGGACAGGAAAGTCTACCTTATAACCTGTTTCAGCTTAAGCCGCTCGGTCCGCTCATTGGTGCAGAGATTGAAGGAATTGATTTTAAAAACCCCCTTCTTCCCGAAGTAAAAGAAGAGATAAACCGTGCATTGCTCGAGTGGAAGGTACTCTTCTTCCGCAATCAGGATATTACAAGCGAGCAGCATGTTGCATTCGCGAAACAATGGGGTGAATTAGAATCCCATCCCTTCTTGCCGCAAGGCGATCAAGAAGCAATTGCCCGCTTTGCAAAAGACGAGAAAGTAACCGGGATGGAAAATATATGGCATACCGATGTCACATGGCGCCTCAACCCTGCGCTTGGTGCTGTGCTCCGCATCGTCGAAGCCCCTACATATGGCGGAGATACGCTATGGGCAGATACGGCTGCTGCCTATGATAATTTACCTGATGACATCAAAGAGAAGATTGACGGACTGACAGCGATACATGATTTCACTCCGTCTTTCGGGCGTCGCCTTTCTTCAGAATTGCTGGCTATTAAACAAGATGAGTTCCCTGCTGCCGAACATCCAATTGTACGGACACACCCAGAAACAGGCCGCAAAACGTTATACGTCAATGCAGCATTCACCATTCGTATCGTTGGCTTAGAGCCTGAAGAAAGCGAACAACTGCTTCAATATTTATTCCAGCAGGCACATACACCTGAATATCAAATTCGCTATAAATGGGAAGCAAATACGATTGCATTTTGGGATAACCGAGCGACTCAGCATTATGCCGTATCTGACTACTTCCCGAATCGTCGTGTCGTAGAAAGAGTGTCCATCGTTGGAGACGTACCTTATTAAGTACAACGTTCATAATACGCAACGTTTGATATGAGAAACGGAGATGCCGCCTATGAAAACATCTAAGCAAGTTAAAGCTGCCTATGTCATCAGTTTCGCAGTGCTACTTCTTATCCTCGCGGCTGGCTGCTCAGATACCGGCGGCAACAAGGCTAGTTCTACAGCTGCTGATGGTACACCAGCCAAGGAAAAAATCAAGGTCAATGTAGCCATCAATGGAAGCCTTAACGCACTTGTCATTTTAAAAAATAAAGGTTGGCTGGAAGAGGAATTTAAAGCACTGAATGCAGAGGTCGTATGGAGCGAATTTTCCAATGGTCCTCCTATACTTGAATCATTGTCTGCGAAACGTGTGGATCTGTCCCTTCTCGGTGATGGAGCGACGATTAGCGGCGCATCGGCTGGGCTGCCTTTTCAAGTAATCGCTTTACTGTCCAAAGGAGCCAAGTTTAACGCCATTCTCGTTCCTCCAGATAGTCCCATTCAAAGTGTAAAGGACTTAAAAGGAAAGAAAGTAGGACTCGCCAAAGGTACAACGGCACACGTCTATCTTCTAAAAGTTCTCGCTAAATACGGCCTATCAATCGATGATGTCGAACTTATTAACCTGCAGCCAGATGATGGCGCAGCTGCGTTTGCCAGCGGACAATTAGATGCATGGGGAACTTGGGACCCCCATATAACGAATTTGACCAAAACGAGTAAGGCTCGCACGATCGCATGGGACGAAGACAACGTATTAGCCCCTTCCTCCTTGATCGGCCGTACCGAGTTTCTTAACGAACATCCTGAAGTCGTTACTGCTTTCTTAAAGTCATACAAAAAAGCCATCGACTGGATGAACGCAAATCAAGAAGAAACGGCTGAAATCTTCGCCAATCGAGTGAAAATACCGAAAGATATTATGAAATCTCTCGTGGCGAATTTATCATTCACCGTGTCTGGATACACCGACGAAGTGCTGCGAGCCCAACAGCAATCTGCTGATCAATTGTTGGAGCATGGCTTTATTAAGAAAAAGCTAGACTTCCAGTCCGTGGTAAATAATGAATGGATTAAAAAGATTGTTAAATAAATAGCAGAACCGTCCCCACTCTCTCATTATTCATACTCCCCACTATAGTAGACAATTGATATCCCCCGCAATGAAACAACCAACTGCCACTCCCCACTGGTAGTTCGTTGTTTATTTTTATTCGAATATGCTGAAACGACGGAATCGAACATCGTAAGAACAACTCAGGCAAGTCTACCGAAATGACCGTTCGATGAGACTGCAAGTACTTTCGCTGATAGATCCAGTTGCTGAATTGCCGCCTTGACTGTGTAGAAATAGAAAAGAGACACAGTAAAACATAAGCCCGCATATAATATCCACAGTACGAATAGGCGAATGCGGAGTGATGTAATAGTTGATCAGCGGATTGTGCAGTTAGAATTGCTGCAAGGAGAAAGGAGCGAAACTGCAAGATGCCAGCGACGATTACAGGAATCGTGTTTAACGACTTAAACCATAACGGTGTCTTTAATGCCGGAGAACCGGGCATACCTAACGTATTTGTCGTGCTTTTCAACAACACAGGTGGAACTTGTGCTTCCACGATTACAGATGCAAACGGTAACTACAGCTTTACGATAACGACTGCCGGTACTTATACCGTTTATGAAACGGTCGCTGACCCCGGATTGACATGCCCTCCTACCACGTTCACGCAACCTACTGGATTTACGGTATCCAATGGACCAAGGAAGCTAACCATCGTGGTTACTGCCGCTCAAGTGACTGGAAATGCGGTTATAGCCAACCAAAATTTCAGCCATGACACGACCAATAATCCTTTATTCTGTACGACGACGATGGTTCAATTTTCAGGGCGCCCTACGGAATGGTTTAATATTAACCTTGTGACCGGGGCAGCTATTTCGCAAGGCCTCTTAAATCCAGCGCTAGAAGTCAACGCGATTGGATACAACCCACTAGACAATTACGTTTATGGATATGAACAAACTACGAATCATATTGTTCGTGTCGATCGTAATGGCAATGTAACGATACTGTCCCCACTGCCACCCGGATTGCCTGCAGACGGATATAACAACGGTACATTTGACTTGAATGGATTTCTATATATTTATATCAATGATGGAACAAGATTTTATGTCATCGACCTCCGTCCGAATTCCGCAACTTACTTAAAGCTCGTTAACCCTGCCAATGGGTTTCAAGAACAGACTAGCAATTTTGGCATTGCCCTGAGCAGAACGGCAACTATTAGTGACTGGGTATTTCGTCCAGCAGATGGAAATTTGTACGGTATTTTACCAACAGGACCTGTACAACGGATTGTACCTACTACAGGAGCCGTCACCAGTCTAACGACAACTCCACTTGTAACGACTACTTCCTTCGGTGCACTGGCTATTGATGCTACGGGTACCATATATGCCATTGCGAACAATAATGGGGGCGTATACCGATATATCATTTCTGGAAATACAGCAACTTCAACACGATTCTCCACGACCGTTATCACACAGTTCAATGATGCGACCCTCTGCCCATTTGCAACGGTAGGCGTTGACTTTGGAGATGCTCCAGATACAGCAGCAGGGAATGCACCGAATGATTATTCTACCTTGCTTGGTAACAATGGACCTCGCCATCAAACAACCAACGCCCTATTCCTAGGCACACAAATAACGACTGAGCTAGATGCACTTCAAAATTCAACAGCTACAGGCGATGATATTCCAAAAGGCATTCAAGATGACGCTTTAACCGTTCCATTGCCCGTTCTTGCACAAGATGCAACTAGTTATTCATTGAATGTAAGGGTAACGAATAACACTGGAATAGCTGCTAATTTGTATGGATGGGTCGATTTCAATGCAAACGGGGTATTCGAAGGCAACGAAGCATCACTCGTTCAGATCGTCCCCTCTCTCGCTGGTACGCAAACGATTCCAATTACTTTTACTGTACCTGTAGGTGTTTCGTTAATTCCTGGTCAAACCTTTGTGAGATTAAGACTGACTACAGACAATTTGGTCAATCAAAATGCATCACCAACAGCAGAAGATACGAGGAGCTTAGGGCCTGCATCGGATGGAGAAGTAGAAGATTATATTTTAGAAGTTGCCTCACCAGGCATTCTTCTCCTTTCCAAAATAGCTTCACAACAAACGGCATTCCCTGGCGATATCGTCCTTTACACATTTAAGGTCACTAATCCGAACAGCTTTGCTTTAACAAACGTACGTATTGAGGACTCAACCTTGGGCCTTATCGATATATTGTCGAGCTTACCTGCTGCTGCAACCGTAACCCTTAACGCTCAATTTATCGTACCGCCCAATACACCGGCTGGCACAGTTATTAACAATGTCGCTACCGGAACTTCCGATCAGACGCCTCCAACAAATGATACGACCCAATTCAATGTACTACCAATCTTCAACTTGGCTGTAGCAAAGACAGTAGATCGAATTAGTGTCGCACCTGGAGATATGGTCACTTATACGCTTTCCGTGACAAATACGTCCAACGCACCAATCACAAATGTCACGATTAAAGATGATTTAATAGGCTTTGCTCAAGTTATCCCTATATTGAACATTGGCGAATCTCAGACGTTCACGGCTCCATTCTTGGTGCCCCCTGGAACTCCTGCTGGCACCATATTTACCAACTTAACAACGGCAACTTCGAATGAAACACCACCGACATCAGACACAGCAACGATAGTCGTTACACCAATTCCAACTGTGTTTATTATAAAAAGTGTAACTCCACAAATTGCCGCACCTGGTGATACCGTAACCTACACCATTACAGCATCGAATGCTGGCAATGAGACACTCACGAATGTACGCATTGTTGATCCTACATTAGGCATCGATCAAACATTTGATACCGTTGAACCAGGAGATTCAGTCATTCTCACAGTCCCATTCGATATTCCTATAACTGCCGTACAAGGTGATACGATTGTAAACGTCGCGACCGTAACAAGCAATCAAACGGGTCCAAGTCAAGCAGACGCAGTCGTAGCCGTTCTTGGGCAGCCTGGCATCGTTCTCATCAAAACGGTCTCGCCTGCTGAAGCAGCTATTGGCAGCACCGTTACCTATACATTTGAAGTGACAAATACGGGCAATACCGCATTATCCAACGTGCTGCTCACCGATCCCTTGCTCGGATTAAGCCAAACGATAGGGACAATCGCCGTTGGGGATTCGCAAACGATTACGTTCCCATTCGTCGTTCCAAGTGGCGCGACCAGTCCATTCAATAATATTGCGACCGTTACCGGATCATTTGATTCGCAAACGGTACAGGATAGCGATGATGCATCACTTGTCGTATTGCAGCCTGACTTTATCGTCAGCAAGGCAGTCGATCAAGCGCAAGCCAATCCGGGCGACACCGTCAACTTCACCCTTACGATCACAAATACAGGCACGCTCGTGTTAACGAATGTCGTGGTTTCCGATCCGCTGCTCTCCATTAATAATACAATTGCTTCGCTTGCTCCAGGCGCTTCCGTGACTAAGACGATACCATTCGTCATTCCTAGCAATGCTGCTGGTGGCTCAATCATAACAAACGTCGTTACCGTAACCCCTGCGGAAATTCCACCGAAGGAAGCAACGACAACGGTAACGGTAAACAACGCTGCCGCTATTGCCATTACGAAAACACCAGATCGGGATAATGCCCTTCCTGGAGAGCTAATCACGTATACGATTACGGTTACAAACACAGGCAACGTGGACTTAACGAACGTAAACGTCCGCGATCCCCTGCTCGGTCTAAATACGATACTACCTGCTCTCGCGGTCGGACAATCGATGAGCCTAACACCTACTTTCACGGTACCTGCTGATGCAGCAATCGGCAACGTTATTGTAAATACCGTCCTAGCGGTATCAGATCAGACCGATTCAGTAACAGCGACAGCCAAAGTTCTTGTCAACCCGCTGCCGCCAATCATAACGATTGTAAAGACAGCAGATCGTCTAACTGCCGCCCCAGGCGAGACGGTTACGTACTCGATTACCGTATCCAATCTAGGAACGGTCGTATTAACCAATGTTCTATTGACGGACGATATACTTGGCATCAACCAAGAACTCGGTACGTTAAATCCAGGTCAGAGTCAGACACTACCGTTCCAGTTCACGATTCCTGCAAATGCAGCGAACGGATCGGTAATTGTGAATACGGCAGTGGTCGTTTCCGATCAGACCAATCCTGAAGAAGGCACTGCTACGGTTACCGTTGATCCAAGTCCGAGCTTGCAAGTAACCAAAACCATCGATCCACTACAAGCCGCTCCAAGGCAAACCGTTACCGCAACGATTGTCGTTCAAAATACAGGCAACGTCAGCTTAACGAATGTCGTTATCACCGATCCAACGTTGAGTTTCAGCTCGGTTCTTCTTTCTCTGCCAGCAGGTTCGTCCATTTCGATTCCTATCCCATTTGAAATCCCAAATGTGCCTGCGGGAACGATATTGACGAATACAGCTACAGCAACATCCAATGAAACTGGACCATCTTCTTCTACGGCTTCCCTCACCGTTCTGCCTGCCCTACAACTAAGTCTGGTTAAACGGGTAGAACCATCTGTCGCTTCACCAGGGGAAACGGTGACCTTTACATTTGAAATACGCAACACAACGGGTGTTCCGATCACTAATGTAAGATTTGTCGATGATTTTCTTGGCATTGATAAGACAGTAGACTTCCTCCCAGCTGATTTCTTTATTATATTGTCTCGCACATTCACGGTACCTGCTGATGCAGTAGGAGGAACTGTATTAACAAATACGGCCGTACTAAGCTCCGACCAAACAGAGCCGATTTCGGCTACCGCGGAAGTAACCGTAGCTTCTCTCCCAAGACTCGACATTAGTAAGACGGTCTTTCCGCCTATTGCCTTACCAGGTCAAACGGTATTCTTCCAGGCGCGGGGGGTAAATACAGGCAACGTTCCATTGTCCAATATTCGCTACAGCGACCCACTTCTTGGCCTTAACGGTACCGTTATATTTCAGGATATCGGCGCTGCTGTCACTCTCATCATTCCTTTTACCGTGCCGTCTACCGCAGTTCCGGGAGAAACGATTGTGAATACGGCGTTCGTTGATTCCGCACAAACAGGGCCATTAAGCACCTCAGTAGGCGTTAGAGTTGCGGTGCTTCCGATTACCGTTACAAAGAAATCAGATGCTAACAAAATCTTTGTTGGTGATAAGGTGAAATTTAGAATTACGGTGACCAACACGGGCAGTATTGCTGCCAACAACGTCGTGTTGACCGATTTGCTGCAACAGGGCACGAAACTGGTGCAAAAAACTGTCAAGGTAGATCGACGTTGCATTCCAGATGTCAATCTGGAAAAAGGCATTTTGTTAGGCACAATAGCTCCAGGTCAATCCGTTCAAGTATCGTTCGAAGTGAAACAGGTTTGCTTACCACGAATTGATAAAGTACGTAACTTTGCTACGGTAAGCTTTCAGCTAGGCAGTTTGCCTCGCAGGTTTACCGTTGATTCCAACACTGTCATTGTTAACGTCGAAGAACATCATGAATAAATGCAAAAAAACTACCAACAACAGTTTGCGATGGCTTATCCATGCTAAATAACTCGTAAAAAAGAACCGGCCTTAGTGAAGTAAGGCCGGTTCTTATTAAATTGTATAGTACATCTCACCAGTCCTGCTCATTTCATGAGATTAATTCGAAATGGTTCCCGTACCTGTTATTCTCCAGTAATCGTTCGCTCCTTTACTCCAAACAAGATAGTATTCACCAATGCCATCTGGGTCGCCTACCGAATTAGCTCCAGGGAAGTGCTGGCTGAAATGAACCGTTCCACCCACTACACTTGATGGCTTTACCTTAAAAGAACCGATTAGATTATTCGTATGACCATCATCCTCCCTAAGAAAGACAGTAATTTCGCGGGGAACCTCACTTGCTCCACTATTTTTTTGTTTCGTCGTTATCGTACCTGAGACGGTTATACCATTTTTCCCATCTGCTAAATGATGAAATTGCTTATAAACTTTCCCGTTATACATGCATAATGGCATATCAAGCGTCCACGTACTTGATGCTGCATAAACAGGAACTGCAGCAAGCACCATAACCATTACAATTGAAAATAAAAAAACACGACCGAACCGTTTCATAACATATATTCCTCCTTTAATGATTGGTACAACAAGATAGATCACCCTACCCATACTATTTTCATAAATGACCTAATATGACTTTAACTGTAAGGTTTAATCCTGTTTATTTATGCTATGCATGGTCATCATTAACACAAAAACCCGACCACTAATGGGCCGGGTTCTTTATCCACTGTAAACACTATTAAATAATCTATTCATTGCTGCTAGGAAATCAAACAAAATCGGGATCGTCGAATCATTACACTGATCACTCTTTCAGAGCAGGAGCTATAACATCAATACGATTCGTCCAAATGCCGCCGTCATATTTTTCCGGAAGCCGTGCCAAATCAAGCTCCTTATCAAACCCTTCTGACCAACCCCCATCGCCTGCAACGAGGATGACTTTTGTATTTACCTTCTCCATTCTAGCAAGGAACTTGCTTGGGAATCCCCATAGATAAGGAGCAAACTTCTCTGGAATGTGAAGCTGTGTATTTTCACATGCCTCAGGCATATATCCTGTCCACCCTATTGCTGCATAGGGAAGGAGACAACTTTTCATCGTATCCATAGACATAACACGGATGTTGGGCAACTTCTCTCTTAAAGCTGCAATGGGCTCGTCACCGCCGTAAACGGCCAATTGCTCCAACTGGCTAGTTGTGAGCTTAGATAGATACTCAGCAAGCAGCACTCCTTCATTCGGATCATTACTTTTTATATGAATAAGCAAAGATTGCTCTGGAAATTGCGTTAATACTTCACCAAGTGTAGGTATGAGCCCGACCCCTTTACCACGGAACGGATAAGTCGCACCATTATCGGCTGTATAACCATAGCCAACATCCAATTTCTTAAGCTCAGTCATTGAATGTTCCCTAGTAACACCTTTGCCATCTGTTCGGCAGTCCAGTGTCCAATCATGAAACACAGCAAATTCTCCATCTGTCGTAGGTTGAATATCCAATTCTACCGTGTCTGCTCCCGCTGCAAATGCTGCCTCCATCGAAGGGATCGTATTTTCAAGGTAAGGATGTTCCGGTTCATAGATTCGCTCCGCCGTACAAGTATCATTCTGGATTCCTTCCATCGGGAACGTTTGACCCAACCCTCTATGAGCTAGCAGTTCAGGTGACTTGCTACTATCTTTTATAAATAGAGACGTATTATTCACAAACATAAATGCGACTAAAATAACGAAAAAAATAAAGAACCGCTTTCCATATCGTTTCAACTTCTTCATGTTTCCTCCAGTTGCCTTCTTAAGTAAGTATTCACCTGCTTTCAATAGTTTAGCATATCGGTACGCACAGATGGATTGACCTTTTTATTACATTGACTCTATCTATTCATCTATCTATTAACTACGTTTAGACGCGAGCTTCAGTACTTGCCCTCTCCCAAATCTGCTCTACAGTCTCCTCGGCAGATAAATCCGTTGTGTCGAGCCACATACCAATCTTCGGTGTTTCCTCTTGTAAAGAACGATTTAGTTCAGCAATTGTCCAAAGTCCGTACCCTTGCTTTGCTCTAGCAAGCTCTCTATGCGCAATTGCATCCTCTGACGGGTTCAATACGATCACATATAGAGGACAGTTACGAATAAACTCGACCATTTCTTGCAGCACCGGACCAATGATGACATACTGTAGTACAACATTGAAGCCTGCCTCGTAGTAAGCATTAGCCGCGTTGACCGCAATTTGGTAGCGCAAACGCAGTTGTTTAATCGCTTCTTCCTCGGTGTTGGGGAGCATCTCCACTCTCCCACTTACGATCATTTTACGAAACGTATCTCCACGTACATGAACACCACGCTCAAACTTCTCTGCAAGCAGCTGTGCAACGGTAGACTTCCCAGATGCCATAGCGCCTGTAATGAGGTAAATCCCTCTGTTCTGGTCAGTTAGCAATTTCATTCCACCTTTTCAGCATTGATTGTCATAGCTACAGATTATGATTTTATTCCAATGAATACAACGTCCGAACTCATAAAAAATACCGCTCACAGTACTGAGCGGTTAATTACGTCCCGGGAAAACTACGCTGCTGAATCATGTACTGTATAACAAGGAAGGTTTAAAAGTTGCGGTTAGTGAAGGATAGTCGATTAGGGATTGTGACTCGTCCAAACTGCTCTAGCCGCATAATAACCACTCAATGCGGAAGATAACGTTCCCGGACCAGGAAACACCTGTTCACCCACATGAAAATAGCCCGGCAATAAAGTTCGCACACTCCTCGGTTGTCGGATTGCATGCTCAACCGTAAGCGGTGCGCCACCAACATAACGCTTTCCGATGTAGCGTTCATAAGTTTCCGGTGTCCCTGCATCTTTAGAACGAATATATGGCCTCACAGCAATAACTCGCTCTAATTCATCCAACAGGAGCTCTGCCACCTGCTCTTTCTTTGCTTCATACGCTGCACCTGAGTGCAATGTCCAAACATTGACTCGTGTATGAGTCGACACCGTTAACGTATACTCTCCCGCTACATGTTCGCCTTTATGGTTGACAGACGTTTGAATCGTTGCGTACACAGGGCCATACTCATCTCCAAGCATTTGAGACAATTGTATGCCTGGAACAATTTGAAAGGCAAACGGCAACGATTTCCCCTGAAATCGAGATTGCTGTACAATGGCTTCATCTACAATCATATCTAAACGAAATGCACCCCACCCGCCGATATGCGAGGCATGCGGTTGATTGACTCTGTTTCCTTGCTTGTCGCTGTACACAGCAAACTCAATCCCTGTATTGTTAATGACGATTGAATATTCAGAAGTTTGACGAGTACTCGCAACTTGCCATATCTGCTTCTGCTGGTCAAAAACGACTCCGTTCACAGCGGTACGCAGCATAATGTTGCCGCCTAGCTCCGTGATATGGTCCGCCAAACATTGGGATATAGTGCCCACCCCATTTTTTACTGCATAGCTTCCTTTACGGTAGATCGTAAGGGCGAGACTTGCAGGGAGCAGCGCAGCTTCACTCACATCGGTTTGCACAGCATCTACCAATTGAGCATTAAGAAGTTGACGCAAAGCATCGTTATCATCCACTCGATGCTTGCGCATCAAGTCCTCAACCGTTTTCGTTCGATAATACGCCAGCATCGCCATACTCATCGGGCGCCGCAACGCATAAACAGGCAAGCGTCCAAGGTCCACCATACGCTGGATTGGCAAAGCTACTCTAGAATCGGTCACATAGGACACCGCTTCCCCAATACGAGCAAGTTCCTCCCAGAATGCCAGCACACGTTCAGCAGAAAGTGGGAATTTCTCCTTTAACTCTTGCCGCCAACGCTGGGGATCAGCCCATATCGATATCGTGCGATCAGGCAAGATGACATCCATCGGATGGGTTAACCGCTCCACGGGCAGCTGAATATGCAGCTCCCTTAGCAGCTTCATCAACACTCCATCTGTTTCGAGTCCAAATAACAACGTCGCCCCAGTCGGAAACCTTCTGCCTCTGCGGTTATACCATCCTGCTGATCCTCCTACAGTTGAAGCTTTTTCTATAATCGTCACTTCAAATCCCTGTTGAGCAAGATAAGCACCCGCCGTTAAGCCACCAATGCCAGCGCCTAATATACAAACTTTATTCGTCATCAACGGTCACCTTCCTCGATATATGCGTGTTCACATAGTCAGATGTCGAACCTGCTTTGCTTAATGATTGATTCCGCAACTAATTGGCCAGAAGTAACAACTAACGGTGTACCACCTCCTGGATGCGTTGTTCCGCCAACGAACCAAAGCCCCTTTAGTTTGGCTCTATTGCTTGGACGCATAAATGTTTGTTTGATCGTGTTGGAAGAGATCCCATAAATGGAGCCATAAAAAGCTGATGTATCTCGCTCCAATTGTTCAGGATGATACGTCATAAGTACATCCGCTTGTGTTTCCAGTTGATCGAGCCCATATTCGCTAAGTTTGCTAACAATATACCGACCATATGGCTTATGCTGTTCTTCCCATGACCAGCGCGCTGACGTATAAGGGGCATTGACAAGTATAAACAAATTACTTCCTCCGATTGGTGCCATGCCTGCCTCTGAATATCCCGAATGACACACATAAATGGCTGGGTCGATTGGAGCAATTCCTTTTATGAAAATATCGTCAAACTCTGAGCCGTATTGCTGTGGAAAAAAAACATTATGATGCTGAAGCTGAGTGTATTGTCGATTCATACCTGCCATTATGACGTAACCCGACAGCGATGGCTCATACTGCTTGAGCTTCTGATCCTTCATTTCTGGGCGATGCTCTTCTGCCAGCAAATCACGATAAGTCGTCAACGCATCCCCATTCGCGATGACAGTATCTGCTTCATAGGTCGCATCTTCAGTCTCTACACCGACAACACGTCCTTGACGTGTAACGATTTGATTCACCCTCACAGAAGTACGAATATCAACTCCAAACTCTTTGGCCATTTGCACAAGTCCTTGCACAAGACTGTACGTTCCACCGCTTATCCCATACGTACCGCGCACAATTTCTAAGTGCGGCAGCATCGCAAATATAGCTGGAGCCTTAGCAGGATTAGAACCGACATACGTTGCAAATCTACCGAACATCGCCAGCGTATGCGGATGACGGAAATATTTGCGCAGCAACTGATCCAGCGTCTGAAACGGTTTGACGCGCCATAACGCAGCCAGTAAACTAGGATGCAGCTTATCTTGCCATGATACTAACAGTCGATTCATAAAATGCCGCTCCGCGAGCTGATAGAGAGAAGCGGATTCTGACATGAATGCGCGATATTGACGGGCATCTTCTGAACTGTACGCAGCTATCTGCTCTTCCATTTCCGCAGCATCGCTGTTAAATATCACCTTATTTCCATCAGCAAAATAATTCGATGTGCCCTGCAATAAGGGGTACATTTTAATATAGTCATCCATTTGGCGGCCTACCGAGCGAAACAGCTGTTCAAATGCCGCTGGCATCGTAATCGTGCTAGGTCCCCGATCAAAGACATACTGCCCGCTTTGAATGCGCTGCAATTTGCCACCTGCACTAGACTGTTGTTCCAGCACAGTCACAGCAAAACCTGCATGAGCTAGTCGAATGGCACAGCTTAACCCGCCTAAGCCTGCACCTATTACTATCGCTTTTTTCATTGATAGGTTCTCCCTTTCCACGTATAGCCGCGTCCATCTTTTGAAGCCCACCATGAAGCTATCGCGATACTAATTAAGAGGAGTATACTTACAGGAAGCCATAGCGCATGTCCCCAAGACAATAGATAACGCCAATCAATTATGGTTTTTATAAGCAATCCAATCAGCCACGATACGAGACTCAATACAAACAAATCAGTCGCCAAGCCATTCACGCCAACTATTGCATAGCACCCAATGCTTACGAACACAGTAAGCGCAGGAATAACATACATGAACATATAAAAAACGAGCATCCCGAACAACACAATCGGATTTCGACCGACACCCGCATAAATATTTTTCTTATACCCGTTCCATACACTGTGTGCATCTGTGTACATCCGCATCGACAGATGATCACAAATATTTACGAGAGCTACTGGTTGATTCGCCATCTTCACCGCTTTCGCCATCTGCATATCATCAACGAGATGTGCGCGAAAAGCCGCATGTCCACCGAAAGACCAATAACTGTCTTTATGAATGAGCATACAAGCACCATGCGCAGCCACAAATCGTGGATCATGGGAATCGCGCACAAGCTTAATCGGCAAATGACAAGCAATGACGAAGTTCATAAGCGGGACGATAAGCTTTTCCAGCCACGTCTCTGTTATTTGTTTCGGGAAACCCGTTATGAGGCCATTCCCTTGTTCCAGAGCAGCGTTTAGGAGAACAGCAAGCCCATTAGGCCCCACTCGCACATCCGCATCCAGAAAGAGCCACCATTGACCTTGTGCTCGCTGCGCAAGCTGCCAGCATGCATAGGATTTGCCCATCCAGTCGGGTGGAGGCTCTTCACCAGTTATTAGTTGCAAGCGAGGATCGCCATCCCCTGCTTGGCGCACAAGCTCCGCTGTACCATCTTCCGAACGGTCATCAAGCACGAGCACTTCGATATGAGGTGATGGATCAGCAAGCACACCCGCTATGCAATCAGCAATACGATCCACTTCATTCCGAGCAGGTATGAGCACGGACAGCTTTGGACGATTGTCCAGCGCAGCATCATTTTCATCCAACCACTGCCTGCCAGCTTCAAACACCATTAATCGTGGCAAATGTCGCAAGTTCCATATGACAAACAACATTTGTGCGGTAACTACTACCGTGATCGCCCAAAAAATGATTTCCACCGTCCAATCCCCCTCTTATAGCGTTCAAACTGCTGATCCGTTGAAAGTGGAGGAGCATATAGCGCACCAAAGCCAGGGACATCGGCTCCACCTGCTTGCATCACTTCTAATCGATGTTTATCCAACTGCCTTTCGAGCCGCTGCTGCAATCGTTCGGTAATCGCTGTTTGCACCATCGTATCCCATGCGTCAGACATCGGCGTTCCAAACAACAAAGTCGCACCTGGCTTCTGATAATGGCACATTGAATAATAAATCGTTACCGGAACTACAGTCGTACGGGGAACACGACGCAGTATATGTGCTGCTCCACGTTGAAAGTGAAGAGGACGTGCCTCGGCATGATAAATATCGCCTTGTGGAAATATCCATACTCGCTGTCCTCTTTCTAATAAAGAAACACTGTGCGTTAACGATTGTAAAATACCTCGAATTGAAGATTTATGAATAGAAAAGGCCCCTACTTTTCTAAAAAAGCGATATTTGCTCATTTGCTCGTGATCCATCATCATATAGTGCCATCGTGAGGTATCGTGCTGCACTGCATAATATACCATCAAGCCATCCCACCAAGAACAATGATTCATGATGAATAAGACGGGACCTTCCAATGATTGAAAGGCTCCTTCGTCACGCAGACCTACATGATGAAAATGCCGCTTGATGAGATAATGCTCCGTATACCATCGAAATAACCTATGAAACAGCTTGCTCGGTTCGGCGTACAGCATAGCGCAGCACCCCTTCCGTAAACAGTATCCCAGCGAAAGCGATACAAGAAGGGAGCAGCAATCCTTCTTTTACACTAAGCAACCCAAACATAAACAACATCATCTGCATAAGTCGTCCGCCTTCACGAAATTGTGGTACTGGAATAGAGCGAAGCGGGAACAAGAGCGACATGAATCCTGATATGAAAAACCAGCTTACAAAGTTCACATAAGGCACTCCAAAGTAACCTTCTTGCGCATGCCAAATCCAAAATTCTCTTGCATTCGCAACCGGATCAAGCACCAAGTCCAACAGTACAGTCCAACCGCCCACTTGCACCGCTCGCAACCAACGATTGCTGCCGCTAGACAGCAACAACGCGGTATAAACGACGCCTACCCACGCACAGGCAATTGCTAACGGAACGCCGCCAATGGCAAAGCCAAATAAAGGCGTATAATGATAATCACCAAAGGGAAATCCCGTCACTACTCCGATCCATTCAATAAAAAATGTAACGACGGCGATTACGATCAGCCTAGCTGCTGAAGCAAGCCGCATTTCCCCATCAATACTGCGTTCAATCGATACCGCATACCAACCAAAAAACAATAAAAATAATCCGTTGGAAAAAGCCAATGCATCCGGCACACCTATCGTCATCATCAGTAGCAAGCCAATTACTAACCAACTTATAAATACAATACGTATAATCATGAGACCACACTGCTTTCTTGCTGCAACAACGCATCCTTGCTATAGGCTCGACTCACTTCTTTAAAAATTTCTATCTTGTCAAAGGGACCTACGATCGCTCGTTTCGTAAATACGTTATAGTCATTTTGTCGTACCTTACCTAAAATAGCTCCGTAATATTTCGCTGCCAGCTCTACCGACATCGCACTTTCCACACTATACGTATGCAAATGCTGCAAGCCTAACGCAAACCATTGTCCTGCTATTTGCTCAAGCTCCTCAATCATGGCACGAAAACGTTCATCCACTACATGATAACAAAATTGTTCTTGCGTATATTGATGCTTCTCCATCAACGAACGCGGTACATACCTTCTTCCACGCGCCTGATCTTCACCAATATCACGCACGACATTAACAATTTGCATCGCCTTACCCAAATAAATACCAGCATCCACCACCGATTTGGTGGGGTTGTCATGAAGAACGGGCAGCAACATTTCACCCACTGAACCCGCCACTAAGTAGCAATATTCTTCTAATTGATCTAATGTTTCATAATTTGTAAATTGCAAATCTCTTCGCTGTCCTTCCATTTGCCGAAAGAATGGTTCCTTCGTAATTGGAAAGTGAGCAAACAACCAGCGTAAAGACGGCCAAATAAAGTGTCCTGAAGCGGATTCAAGCACCGTAAACTGCCGCTCAAGCTCTTCCAACGTAAACTCAGGCTGCGGCTCATCTACAGCATCATCAATCATGCGGCAAAATGCGTAGATGACGAAGACCGCTTCCCTCCTAGGACGCGGCAATAAATGAAACGCATGATAGAAACTGGAAGATCCCTTTTTAATCATCGCTTCACATTTTGCAAGACATACCGCTAGTTCCATCATCTCATCTCCTTCATTAACTGTCTGACAAGCAGTCTAGCGCCTTGCATCACAATAGGAACTCCCCCGCCTGGATGGACAGAGGCACCAACCGCATACAAGCCGCGAACTGGAAATGGCACAGCTTGAGGGCGAAACAGTGCCGATTGTTGTAAAATAGGCGCTATGCCAAAACTCCCTCCTTCGTACCACCCATCTGCTCTTGCATCCTGCGGCGTACGAATCGATTGCCATGCAATCGCCGCTCGCAATCCTGGAAATGCTCTCCGCTCAACGTCATCCAGTATTCGTTCTACAATTACAGGTACTTCTCTTTCCCAAACTATGTGACCGTGTGAATCAGATGGACATGGAATCAGCATATACATGACACTCTCACCAGCGGGTGCAGCATGTTCGTCCATCGCAGTAGGATAAAACACATAATATGACGGGTCATCAGGCAAACGCTGCTCATCAAAAATACGTTTCATTCCCGCATCCAAGCTGTCAGGCAAAAAGAACTGATGCGCCTGCGCTTCGGACCATCTCCGCTTCAACCCCAAATAAACGAGAATCGTACCGCAAGAGGGAACGAACGATTTGCTATGCACTTGCTCCCATTTACGCTTCGCACTTCGCTGCTTGACAGAAAATGAGTGAGCAATGGGTTGAACATCGGCAGAAATAAGTTTTCTAATATGGGGGAAATCGCCATTGTATACGATCGCTTCATGCTCATGTATACGACCGCCTACTTTTACTCCTGTGCATACCAGTGAGTCAGTGACCAACACCTCTTCTACCTCCGCATTTGTAACGATCGTTACCCCGCGCTGGCGCAGCTCATCTTCCAACACACGAACCAAACTGGCGTATCCTCCTTGCAAGTACCATACGCCTAGCGCGTGTTCTGCATAAGGCAGCAATGTATATAAGGCTGGTGTCAAATGCGGTGCTCCGCCGATATAGATCGTTTGCAAAGAAAAAGCATCCACCAACTTATCCGTGCGAAAATATCGCTTAGCCATCCCTCTTACATTCAAATACGCCTTTAGCTTGGTGAGCAGCGCCATATTGCGATACGTGAAAAAATCACGTTTGCGCAAAAACGATTGTTGTAAAATCTGTCTATTTCCCTGCTCATAGCCTTGCTCCATATCATTCATATAGCGGACGAAACCGTCGCTCTCACCCGGAAACACATGATTGATTTCTTCGATTTGCTTCTGCTTATCTCTGTATTTATGAAAAATGGTGCCGTCCTTATAATGAATCCGGTACATCGGGTCACATTGCATGAGTGGAATGCGCTCTCTTCCGATACCCCCTTCTTCCAAAATCGTAAGCAGCATATCAGGCAATAACACGATCGTCGGGCCTTGATCAATCCGGTAGCCATTCCCTTCTTGGAAGGACAATCGACCGCCTAGTCGGTGACTGCGTTCATAAATCGTTACTTCTTTGCCTTGCTGGGATAACAAAAGTGCGGTAGTTAGACCTCCAATACCTGCACCAACAATCCCGATGCTCATTGCTGCTTCCCCCTATGAAAACGTAAAGTTTGATCCTGTTCCATTAACAGCCTCGTACTAATCCGAGCGGACTCGAATATAGTAGGCAAGCCGCTGCCTGGATGCGTTCCGCCTCCTACAAGCCATACCCCTTCCACTTCCTCGAAACGATTGTGCGGACGCAGCAGCATCATTTGATCCATGGAGTGCGCTAAATTAAAGGTAGCCCCTTCATAAACGCCAAAATCATCGCGCCAATCGACTGGCGTCACCATCTGTTCTTGTTCGATATACTGGGACAGATCCTGCATTTCCGCTTCCTGTTCCAAGCGCTGCAACATTTGCTCACGAACACGGCTCTTCTCTTGCTCCCAATCTACGTTCCCAGTCAAGTTAGGAACAGGCATAAGCACATATAATGACGTTTTCCCACTAGGAGCAAGCGTGCGATCAATGACACAAGGATTATGCACATAAATAGAAGGATCTTCCGACAATCGTTTTTCGCTCATCATTTCATGCACATTTTGTTGATAATTCCCTGAAAATAAGATGCTGTGATGGGGCATTCGAATCTCTCGATTGATACCTAAGTACAACATAAAGGTCGAGCAGGAATATTTCTTTTTAGCCAACCTCTCAGGCGCATATTTCTTCAGCAATCCCGGTTCAAACAATTGATTCATCGCGCTCGCGAAGTCTCCATTGACGATAATATGGTCTGCCGTAATGGACTCTCCATTTTCAAGCTGTATCCCTTTGGCTCGCCCGTTCTCTACTTGAATGCGCCGCACGCCTGCATTCAGCACTATGCGCCCACCATACTCTTGGATCACTTGCGCCATCGCTTCGCAGAGTTGATTGACGCCGCCAATCGGATGAAACAGTCCGAATTTATGCTCCATATACGATAAGATCGTAAACGTGCCCGGGCACTCCCAAGGTGACATCCCTAAGTACTTCGCTTGAAACGTAAATGCAAACTTCAAACGCTCATCTGTAAAATAGTTAGATAGCCGGTTATATACCGAATCATGCACATGAAGTCGCGGCAAAGCCTTCATGATGTCCAGCGCGAAGTAATCTTTTACAGAAGAAAAAGGACGCTGCAATAAAGGCTTCACCGCTTCAAATTTCTTTTCTTCCTCGCGCATGTAACGCCGATAACCAGCACCATTACCCGGAAACAGTCGTTCAACTTCGGCTTCCATTTGTTCCACATTCCTACTTGGGGAAAAATGAAATGCGCCAAACTGTAAACGATAAAGCGGGTTAAGATCGACCATTTCCACATAATCATGCAGATTGCGCCTTGCGGCCGTAAATAGCTCTTCCAAAATATGAGGCATCATAAAAAAGGTTGGGCCGCGATCAAACTTGTATTCCCCTAGTTGAAATCGTGAAGTTCTGCCACCGATATGGGGTTGTTTCTCATAAATGGTCACATGGTATCCTTGTGCGGACAGCAGCATACCTGCTGCCAAGCCCCCTGGCCCTGCCCCCACAATTGCTATTTTCTTGCTGCTCATCACAACCCCCCCTACCTACAACAATCAATCCAGAAAATAAATGAACCGGGCCAATCAAGACCTATGAACAGGCTTCAATTGTAAATAAATTTCTTCAAACCATAGCTCCCAACTATTGCTGTCCTTTCCAGGAGCACAATAGTTACGGTATGGCTCTCCCACATTCACAAAACCGTTTCCGCCTAATGCAAATGTTATCTCTTCAAATTTGTTCCTTAAATGATCAATCATAGGCAATACAGAAGGAAGCCGATTCGGATCGTTTAATGAGATACAAATAAGTGTAATTTGCTGTTCTCTTACAATCTGCTCGATGCCGTCTTCTGGCGTATCAGGGCCTAAATAGATCACTTCCGCTCCTTTTTGCCGCAGAAATAACGAGAATAACAGCAGTCCGACATGATGGTGTTCTCCTGAAGGACAGAAGGCTAAAACTTTAGGCAGTTGATGATCCAATGGTAATATTTGAAAAAAACTATAGCAGCGCTGGATGATAAACTGAGTCATAAAATGTTCTTGCGCTACAGTAGCTCGCCCAGCATGCCACTCATCTCCAACTTTAATCAGCAACGGGATGAACACATCGCCAATCATCCGATCATAGCCATACATGGCAAAGCCCATATCCATCATCATTCTTGCCTGTTCGGATTGATAGCGGCTCAAAGTGGCGTACAACATATCTACCAAGTTGCCGTCTTGCTCTATTTCATCATCCGTTTGACTTGATAAAGGCAACGATGATGCCCGCCAAGCATGCGGTAAAGTTGGAACAGCAACAGCCTTTGATTGTGCCTCCGTGCTTGTTCTCGATTCTTGCTCCTCTACTCCCTCAAGCACTGCCTGCTTCCGTTGCTGCAACAACAAAACAGCCTGACTAATATACAAACCTTCTTCGTCCGTTTTGGACTTCAACCAGCGCAAATCTTCTATTTGATCCTCCGTATACAATCGATAGCCTGACTCGGTACGAATGGGCGTTACTGCGTTATAACGCTGCTCCCAAGCTCGAAGGGTAACGGTAGGAATTCCTATTAATTGTGAAGCTTGCTTAATGGTGTACATCAATATCACTTCCTCAGCATTCGCCATTGTACCTTATATATCTTATACACAAGTGATACAAAGGTTAAACAAAAGTTATACACCCATTATACAAAGCAGCTTTACTTTCGTCTATATTCGTCTACAGGTAATAACAGTTGAGATGAAATAACGAGAGAAAAAGAAAAAACCGCCTAATAAGCGGGTTTACGAAATTTTATATGTAGCTTTCACTCTTTGCCGCCTCCCCCTGGATTAGTGGGCAGCCGCCAGCAATCTTGCTCCCTAGTAACACCTTTGCCATCTGTACGGCAGAACAGCGTCCAATAAGCGTGCTTTAGTCTACTACTCTAAGAGGATTACTGCTGCTTGTTGTATATGCCGTTTTCACTCTGCTAAAATATAATCAAGCCCTTCGACAGACTGGCTCTACCACGCCGCAAGAAGCATGCCACAAGCCGCGTCTTCTTCCGGATAAGGAGGCTCTTTATTGAATCATCTTCGTAATTTGCAAGATATGGAGCTAGCCAAGATGCTGCTAGATCCGCGAAAGCTGGCTATTTTACGGATTGCCAAGAACGAACCGGTTACCGTTAAGCAAATGGCAGAACAACTACAAGAGAAACCATCCCGCCTGTACTACCACGTCAATAAACTAGAAGAACACGGCCTACTCCAACTAGTCGAAACCAAACAGCAAGGAAATCTAATTGAAAAGTATTATCTCACGGATAATACACACCGAGGAAGCTATACGCTAGATCGTTCCATGGCTGCGGCTAATTCTGATTTTATCTTGCAAGAACTACTGAACCTCATCCAGCAAGGCATTGATGTTGTGGACGTAAATTTACGCTACGGCAATTCGCAGCAGAGAAGTTTAGCACAAGTCAACATCGCACACAGCTCGCTAGACCCACGTGAATGGGCCGAAAAAATGCACAATGTTGCGCAAGCGCTTTCTACAGCCGAGAGAAAAGTACCTTTTAATCTAGCAGAAGCGAAATTGGGAGCATATGAGAACCAAACGGAGCAAGATGAATATGTTCATGTACTGCTTTCCTATCGATTGAAAGATGTTTCTAAGCAGTCTACTAGCGAAGAAAAGGAATGACCATGAAGCAGCGAATCACTCCTAGTGCTTCAATTGGTTGAACAACAAACAAAGGCTGTACTCCAACCATCTGCATGGACGGAGTACAGCCTTTATTGTTATGTATGTTACAAATATCGGCTATATGGCACCAAAACACTATCCCGCATTACGTTCCATTACAAGTACCAAACAACCCTTTTCAGACCATGGTTCATGTTCTGTATTGGGTCCATAACAGAGATAAGAACCTGCTCCATACGCTACATCATTGGTGATAAGAGTTCCATCTAATACGAATAATTCCTCCGTCTCCTTATGCGTATGATGAGGGAATTTCGCCCCAGGTGCGAATCGTACGACATAACGCAGTTCACCATTCTCATTTCGTAATGGCATTTGCTCTAAACCGTCCATAACCAATTTCCACTCACTGTTTGTAATATCAACGGAAAAGAAATTTTTCATGTCATCATCTCCTTCTATACAAATCGTAACTTACGATGATATATTATTCAATATGAACAAAAATGAACTATTCTTCAGGAGAAATGAATCATGGAAATTCGTTTGTTACAGACATTTCAAGCTGTTGTCCAATGTGGCAGTCAGGTAAAAGCAGCAAATCTGCTGCAATATGCACAATCGACCATCACCCTACACATTAATCAATTAGAAGAAAATCTCGGCATTGAACTGTTTGAGCGTAAAGGAAAACAAATGGTGCTAACCGAAGCTGGAAGACTTGTGAAAGAACAGGCTGATATTTTATTGAATCAAGTGAATGTAATCACTGAAACCGCGAAAGAATTTGCAATCGGTCAGAAAGGACTTATTCGGATCGGCGCAATTGATTCGATTGGCAAAACAAATTTGATTTCCGTACTAACAACGTTTATGAAAGAACATCCACAAATTTGTCTTTCCATCGAAAGTGGCGTAACCCAACAATTTAGTCAACGGATTATCGCTAACGAACTTGATATTGCCTTATGTCCCCCTCCATCACCAGAATTAAGTCTTGAGTTTTATCCGCTGTATGAAGAAAAGCTTTGTTTGATACTACCAATCGACCACCCATTATCTGCACAAAAGAAAATTAAGATGTGTGATTTAGAAAATGAAAATTTCATTTTAACTGGAACATCGTGTGAATATAGACGAAAAATAGAGCATGTTTTTCTTCATCATGGCTTTCATTTACACTCTTCATACGATGTAGCAAACATAGAGATGGTTCTAAATCTAGTACGTCAACGGTTTGGTATGGCTATGCTGCCTAAACATTTCGTTGCCCATTCAAATCTTTACGCGATTCGTGATATCGATGATATTTCGACCATTTTACCTGTGGGATTAATCCGTCAAAAAAATAAAGTCCTCAGCCCTGCTACAGAAAAATTGATAGCTAACATCGTTTCATCCTGCTGAACAATCCCAACAAAGCACTCGCTATCCGAATAAATCAAATAGAAAAACGTCCTAACAATTAAATTAGGACGTTTTGTCTTTCTCATTATTACTTGTTATTAGGTTATCTAACGTCTCTAACTTTCCTTTTAATACTACTTATAGAAAGGATTAAACCCTACCCCTTTGCCAGACGGCATCGCACCAGGGACACCATCCGCTTCAAGCAGCGGGCGAATAATTAATTTCGCAGGCCACACCTTATTTTCGAACAACTCATATCTTAATACATATCTATCCGCTTCCGGAATATCGATAACTTGTAAAACCTCTTGCAACTTCGCTTCTGTAATATCCCAGAACGTGCTCACCGGAATCTGATAAGATTCCGATAATGCCTCTATAATCGAAGCAAGATTCACTTGCGTACCCAAGGATTGCACATAGAATATTAATTTCTCCAACGTTTCATTGTACAAGCTATTCGAATAGCCTGGTCGAATATGATAGCGGGGATCTTCAATGCCATGCTTATCTAGATAAGGCTGGTGCAATCGTACGGAATCATGATCACGGAATAGCAGCCCGCTCACTTTGTTGTCCTTAAGAACGACACAGCAATTTTGACCGTGAATCTCAGGAACGATGCCGACTTTAAACAATCTCATTACAATATCGTAGAACACGGCAGCCAAATCCGAATAGAACTGGATGACCTCTTCTTTCGAGATGCTCCCCCCTACAATCTCCGTCAAAAAATGCTGGTCTGGCAATACGACGCCTAACGATGACATCGGGAAAAATTTATAGCGTTCATCCAATAACTGCTCAGGATAGATTCTAACTTGTGCCGCCAAATGACGAGGATGATCGTCGAACAGTCCCATCGATGCAGGCATGTATCCCCACCAGTTGTTCTCTTCACACAAGAACACTTTATGTGCAAGTGTCTCGTCACAGGCTATCGCTTCACGGAACATTTTTTCTCCTACAATTCCGTTCAGCAGCTTCACAACAGGCAAATATCTAGCAGCCCCTAACGATAACACGCTAATTGGCAGCTTGAGCATTTTCGTCGATGCAGTCGTTGAAGTTAGCGAGCGAACGGAAGAAGTCGCGAAGAAATCACCTATTTGTGTATCGAGTACGATAATCGTTTCGTCCTCTATTTCCTGCTTAAACTTGGGCAAAATGATATGTTGCAGCTGCCATGTATGAACGGGGATAATCGTATACTGTTCTTTGGAAATCCCTTTATTGTCTAACTCTTGATCGATCATCGCCTTCTGCTCATCGTGAAGAATATCATAGGGCTCCACTTGGTCTACATCTGCGACTTCAGGCGAACCCTTTGCAACCGATTCATTGTGGATTGCCACCCAATGCAAGGTCGTCTTCTTCCCAAACTCAGCCATGTAATTCTGGTAATCCTCTGTCGTAAAGCCGATTTTGGCCTTCGATAATGGATGAAACGGACGATCGCGCAAAGAAGCAACCATCTCGCCTTTCACATACCATTCATAGGCTGAGCTTGGGGTAAAGGACAGAGCAACCCCAGCCTGCTCCAAACTTGTATGTAATTGTTGAATCGCGATATCCAATCCAGCCAAAAACTCCGACACGCCTGGATGAGCATACGCTTCCTCAGACAGTACGTGACGCAGCACCATTTGAGCGACTTTAGTAGGAGAGCTGATCTCTACCCATTTCTCATCCTCATTTTTATAAATAGGCGAACCCGCTACCCATTGATAACCTTGCTTGTAGCACTTTTCTACCAGAAACACAATGTTTCCAACGTAGACGGATACTCCCTTATACAAAGGAAACAGCTGCTGCCATTCATTCGATGCGGCCGATAAAGCTATCGTCGTACGATCATCTAATTGAAAAAACTGCTCGGCTAGAAACGCATCCATTACATCTTTCATAATTCGCTGCACAGCAGTGTGGCTTTGCGATACCGTTAATGTTGTATTCATCCTAATTTCCTTCCGTTATATAGTAAAATTTCGGATGTGGATGTCCTAAAAAATCATGATGGGAAATCGTCCAGCAATAAGCGCCTGACTTCTCAAACAGAATCACATCGCCCACACGTAATCGCTCTAGTTCAGCATTCGCATACAATTGATCCTTCGGCGTGCATAACTCACCTACTATGGTGGCTTCTCCATCAATAATTTCCGGTCGTGCAAATGGATACGTCCATCTATCAAGCGGAACGATACGGAACGGATGATTATGTCCCCATGATGCAGGCAATCGATTATGATGTGTTCCACCTCGTAACACCGCAAACCATTGATCCTGCGACTGCTTAATATCCACCACTTCAGCTGCATAGTAGCCATAATCGGCAACGATAAATCTTCCCGGCTCAAAGAACAGCTGCGTGTCTCCCAAAGCTTGCAACGCTTCGTTCTGAGCCAACAATGAGGTGAACAAACGCCAATCAAAACTAGGCGTACCGTCATAAGTAACACCGAATCCGCCGCCAGCATTGATAACTCTAACATCTAGCCCGTACAACCGCTCCCATTCTTTCACGGTCTGCACATAAAACTGGACCATGTCCACATGCAACTCGGCATGCAAATTGTTCGAGAGCGAATGGAAGTGGAACCCGCTAAGTTGAACATGCGTATTGTCAACGTCTTTCAGTATGGCTATAGCTTCTTCAAGCAACTGCTCATCCAGTCCAAATTGAGTTGGGCGTCCGCCCATCGATATTTTCGTTTTGGGCAGCGTGTTCGTTCTCACATTAATGCGCAGCAAGATCTGCGTAGTCCGCTCCCACTTTTTAGCTAACAGGATAATTTTGCGCAGCTCTAACAAACTTTCAACATGCAAATACGTCACATTTTGTTTCATTGCCGTCTCAAGCTCATAGTCTTTCTTCCCAGGTCCACCGAATAAAATAGGAACATCTGCTGAAACCCCTCTTACTTTCAACAGCTCTCCAATGGATGCCACTTCAAATCCTTTCACGTAAGGCACCAACGCTTCAATAATGTTCGGATCAGGATTCGCTTTAATCGCATAAAATAAGTTCGTTTGGCTAGGCATCGTTTCTAGCATCGCTTTCACATGACTTTGAATGCCCTGCAAATCGTAAATATACGCACAGACAGGCTCATCATTGTGAACATGCCAGTCTGTGATCCATTTTTCAACAACCTGATTCATTGGCTCCCACCCATCACCTGTCGATAGTCTTCACGTTTTGCTCTATAGGCTCGAAACGCTGTATTGCGGTCATCTCCAAGTACAAAAATATGGACCCCGCGCTCAACCCACTTCGCATGTTGTGCCACACTTCGAGAAACAATCGCATAAGGTACGTCGCAGCGCTTGGACGTTTCATATACTTGCTCTAAACAGCGCTGTACTTCAGAATGATCCGTATCCCATGGCACTCCTAGCGATTGTGATAGATCCGCTGCTCCCTCTAGTACAAAGCTAACTTGCGGCATCGATAAAATAGATTCACACTCAGCAACGCCCGCAGCGCTTTCTATCATGGGAACGATCATAACCTCCTCATTCGCTTCCTTGATATAGTCGGTTAACGAATACTTGGCGAAAGCGCCGGGCCGCCCACTGTTCAAACTTCGCATGCCAATCGGATGATAATAGGAGTAAGAAACAGCATTCTCGAGTTGCTCCTTACTCTCTACATGGGGAATCACAATCCCTTGAGCACCGCTATCGAGCACTTTTAATATCTCATTTCGATCCACTTGGGATATCCGCACAAGCGGCGTAATATCCAATAATTCAGCAGCTCGAATCATATCCTCGATCGTTTCCATATTCGTTGACGCATGCTCATAATCAATAATGACAAAGTCGTACTCCGCATAACCAATGAGCTCGATGACAATCGGATGCGGAATCGAGACAAACAGTCCATATACGGGCTCATTTCGCTTTATTTTTTCTTTCAGTTTATTCTTTCTCATACTAAAATCCCTTTGGCCTCTAATAAAGGATTTCTAACCTTTCGGAAAAATAGCTCGCCATCGCCATAAATACGACGCTTCGTCATTTCTTCGATTAGACCGTCTTCTGAGAATAAATTGAACAGCTCGAATCTCTCCTTGTATTCGGGATGCTGCGCTTGATAACTTAGAATTGTCTCTGTGCATGCACGCCAGAAGTCCTCTTCACGCAAGCCAAACTTCTCCAACGTGAAACAAATTTCCGTCATACAAATAAAATAGAACGCATCAAACGTATAGTCTCTTACTTCAGACACCGTTTCCGCTTGCAAGAACGAGTAACGATTAAATTTACGATGGGTTTCCGGCTCAGGATGCAGCTGGGGTGCCCACTCAGGGTGCAGCAGATGCTTCGTCATATACCGAACACTATCGTGCAAATCTTTAATCATGATTTTGACTGGCAAGTTATTTTTCACGACTAATATAATGTTTTGCGAATGTGACTCCAGTGCAATTCCATGTGCATATAGTAGATGGATGATTGGAAGCGACACTACTTTAATTAGTGCCTCGCTCCATTTCTCAATCCCATGCTGCTCAATTGCGTCTTGAATGAAAGGCTTGCCATTTTTCTGGATAAGTGTGATCGCATTTAACGGCCATGCCTCTTCGCCTTCTTCCAAGTACGTGGAAACATTTTCACGATATACGGCGCCAAGCGTTCCGTAAGCCGAGCGATATTGGATTGCATGTAGCTTATCGTAGCGGACAGATATGCCAACTACTTCTCTTAAAAAGTGAAACCCTTCTCTTTGCAGCAAACTATCATGTTGAATAATATGATGCAGCCAATCACTAATCAGTGGAGCATTTTGCGTTGTATGATGTGCCAAAATACGACTCGTGGATGTGTTTATCAGACTCATAGCCAGCTTAATATAAGGTGCATCTGTACGGTTGCGATGAGACATAGAACGTATCGATTGCTGCGCACGGTATATGCTATTCGAGGTCCCTAAGAGCACCATATCTTTATCGATTAATTGCTGTACAAACAAGGATGGTGTGCGATGTTCCATTTGCCATGGATGCACGGGTATGAAAATATACTGCTTATCGCTTGATCCCTTCTCTTTCAAGATTTGTGCAAATCGCTCCCTATCCTCATCTGTGAGGTGAAGCTTGTACATCTCCTCTAGGGAACTTGCCTTTGAAACTGCCACATCTGCGAGCTGATCACTTACCGCAATCCACTGTAAGACAATGTCTTGATTAAACTCTGGTCCGTACAAGTAATTATCCTCTAGAGTGAAGCCAATTCTTGATTTGTAGCTCGGATGATAAGGGTGTCCGTCAGCCATATGACTCTCTAAAGCTTCATAGTGCATGTCCGCTGCTGGAATCTCATCCGACTGATATACTTTAGATTGCTTGTCTTTTGCTAACGTTTCTAACAATTCATCGACAAATTGATTTTTAAGCGCACCGTCCAAATTATTTTGAATCACTTCTTCCAAAAATACATAAATATTTGTACAAGGTTCGCCTTCTCTTTTTATCGAATTTTTATCTATTTTCACTCTGCCAAAAGACCATTTCTCATCTGCTTTGCATGAATAATGCACAAGGTTGCCTTCCGCATCTTTACCAGTAAAAGTCCACACTCGGTTATCTTTCTTGACACTAATAATGCCTTCGAACAGCATTGCTTCCATCGTCTGGCGCATAATTCTTTCTTTTACTTCATCCAAGCAAACAGCTTCTGTTTTATTGAAATGACTTGCTTGACTCACTTGTTCCACTCCCTATCTTGTTCATGATGTTGTTTACTAGAATGTAAGAAGGCGTCTCACTCACTCCGGCAAGACAGCTCATCATATTCCGTTTCGCATAAAAACCTTCAGCCTCTAACAGATGCACAACGTATTCATTGTCATGCTCTTCTATTTCTTTCGTAAGCACATCACGCACAATTGTCCAGAAATACTCCTCTGTTTCCTGTACGCTGCTCGCAAGCGCATGAATCAATGAACCTAAATGGTTCACGATAAAATAATAGGACGTACGCGCCCACGCCTTCTCTTTTTCATAGAATAGCAAGCCAGATTTATTGATGTTGTTCGCAACCTTCTCTTGATTCACACTCACACCTTCCAAATCTCGAATAATGAAGGTATGCGGCATGCCGTTCTTAATCGTTAACAAGCAATTTTGAGAATGCGCTTCAAAATGAATCCCTTTCTCCTCAGCTACACGAACAATCGACAGCAGCGATATTTCTAAATAGCGTCTAAACCACGGTTCAAGTTGATTGCTATCGATCAGTGACAACAATCGTGCTGGCTCTCCTGCTCTAGGAGCTTCAATCAAGCTAGACATGACAAACGTTGACGTTACGTCAAACTGGATCGGACGATAAGCAATCGTAAACAATTTTGTAAGCTCATCATCCGCAAATTGACACGTACAAACGCCTTCCTCGTAAGAAATTTCGGTATGTGGGTCATCACCAAAACAATGGTGCTGCAACAAATAGTTGGATGCATCCAACGTTCTGCGCATTTGTTCCTGATTATTGTTTCTCATCATATTAGTAATTTGAATATTCAACGATAGTTTGATATTGCATTTCATATCAGGTACATACACCGTACGCACCGAAGAAGTCGGATATGCAATAGGCCCAAAACTCCCTAAAAGAATAATGTTCTCTTGTGCAATATAGTCTTTGACTGCTTTCACTGTTTGTACATGCTTGTACTGCCAAGGATGAATCGGTAATATTTCATACTTGTCACGTTTCTCTGCAAGTATCGCTTGAGCTTGTGCTTCAACCGTATCGTGCAGCTTCGTGTGTCGCCCTAGATGTACCCACTCTTCTTGATAAACATGTTTGTTAACAGCCAAATAGCATAATGGAAACGAAGATTGAAGCTCAGGGCAATATGCGCTTACTTCCTCTTCCGTAAAGCCTAATGTGTTTTTAGGAAACGGATGAAACGGATGCCCATACAGCAACGATTGCTCTGATGATAAATAATCATGTACAGGAGAATGAGAAGTATGCTTCAGAAATAAAGCCAGATTCCGATAGCTGTTATCAATTCTTTTGGAGAAATCCAGCCTGCTCTTGTCTGTTACCAGTGAATCCTGCTGCTGCAGCTCTCTCACCATCCACTGGACGAGTTCAGGGTAATCCAGCGCCTGCCCTTGCTGTACGTAAATATGCTTATATTCATGTTCACCAATAGCTGAATAAAAAGAGAACGCTCCTGACACGGTCACTTTACTAGTTGGGAAATAAAGCGTAAATGTTTGTCCTTTCGCATCGATAGATAATAAATGTCGATTCTCTTGACAGAACTCTCGAATATAGCAATTTAACAACGTCTTGCATGTATAGTAATTAGCTAGTTCTTGACGATTAGACAGCTGACTTGTTTTCACTTCCAACAACGATGTCTACCTTCTTCCTATTTATGAATAAAATTAGTGGCAATGTGAGTAACAGAAGACTGCCCAATACTATGCACTCTTCTTTGAGGGCAAGCCACTTCGCATATTCAACTGATTCTCCCGTTTGGACTAACATCTGCCATCGAACATCGTAATACACAGCTAACAACATTACGGCAAAGGATGATAGCAAACGTTCAATCGTACTCGATAACGCAGATCCTTCATGCATGTCTTCTTCCGGCAGCGAGTTAAGCCCGATCGTCGTAACCGTCATATCAGATAGACCCATTCCAATCCCTCGCAATGCCATAAAGAGAACGATAACGATGATAGAAATGCTTGGCGGTAAAAAAGCAAAAGCCATCATCGAAATGACGATAAATCCAACGCCAACTAGGATAAAATTCAACGACTTTCCTGAATCCATCCACTTGCCGCCAATCCACACAAATAAGCTCGTACAGATCGCAGTTGGGATGAACATGGCTCCAATGACAGAAGGCGATAAGCCATATACCTCAAGAAACAACAGCGGAAGAACGAAGATTGCACCGAACATAACGGTGTCCTGTATGACCGAAATGATAACGACTGTCCTGAAAATTGGATTCCCCCGCAGAAGCTTATAGCGAATAATCGGCTCTTCTCTCTTGTTTTCCTTTTGAATAAAGCGAATCAAAGCCACCGCACCTAATCCAAACCATATATACACGATCCACATAGGTACAGTAGGGTTTGACAGAAGTTGAATACCTAAACTGAGCAAAGCAATGCTCGTTACGAGCAGTATAATACCTTCCAGATGAATGGACTTTCTACGAGCTGGTTCGTACGGTTTGATTTGCGCAGCGCACATGATAATCGAAAAAAGCGCAAACGGTACGTTAATCCAGAATAGATGGCGCAGCTCGCCAACTTCCAGAATAATGCCGCCCAAGGTTGGGCCAATTGCAGGTGCGATCATAAGGAGCATGCCCCATGTCCCGGTCACTCTGCCACGTGCTTCTTTTCCATAGCTATCAAATAACAAGACTAATGACAACGGGATCATCAATCCGGCTGCAACCCCATGGACAAATCGGACTACCATCACAATCTCTACAAAGGAATAAAACAAACCGCCTATGATCGAGAAAGTACCGTATAAGCCGATTCCTAACAAATACGTTCGCTTTCTGCCTAAACGATCAACGATCAGTGAGGTCAGGGGCATTGTAATGGTCATCGCCAACATATAAAGCGCGATTATCCATCCACCTAATGAGGTTGAAATACCATACATACTTACGAACTTAGGCAATAAGATGTTAAATGCACTATTGGTAAGAACTAATGCGAACGCACCTGTAAAAATGGAAAATAGTACAGCGTGCTTCTTCACGTAGTTTGGAATGATCATGAATTCGTTATTAGCTCAACGGCTTCTTTGACTGATTGCTCAAAAATAGCTAATACTTTAGTTGTTTCAAGTGCGGTAATGGTAAGTGGTGGTAAAAAGCGAAGTACAGCAGATCGACGTCCCCCGACTTCAATAATAAGTCCATTGGCAAAGCATCTTTCTTGAATACGTGCCGTTAATTCGCCGAATTGAGGATAGTGACCTTGTTGATCTTTACGGCCACTTGGGTTCACAATTTCTACGCCGATCATTAGCCCTCTGCCACGAACATCGCCAATGACCTCGTATTTATTTTTCAAGCCATTCAAATATTCAAAAAATTGATTGCTGCGTTCTTTAACATTTTCAAGCACATCATGTTCCTTCATATACTTCAATGTAGCTAGTCCTGTCGCCATGCCCATTTGGTTGCCGCGGAATGTTCCTGTATGCGCACCTGGGTTCCATTTGTCCAATTCCTCTTTATAGATCACAACAGACATCGGCAAACTTCCGCCAATTGCCTTTGAACAAACGATTACATCTGGAACGATGTCAGCATGTTCGAAGGAGAACATTTTACCCGTTCTTCCAATTCCCGTTTGCACTTCATCAATAATTAAAGGAATTCCTCGTTCCGCTGTAATACGACGCAGCTCTTTCAACCAATGAATAGCAGCAGGAACCGATCCGCCTTCCCCTTGAACCGTTTCAACGATGACTCCGCAAGGAGCAGCAATACCGCTTTCGCAGTCATCTAGTAAATGTTCGATATAGTGCGCGCTTATTTGAGAGGTTTGCTCCCCACCTACCCCGAACGGGCAGCGATATTCATACGGGAATGGTAAGAAATGAACATCCGGCAGCAGACTTTGCAAATGCTGCTTCTTGCTCAAGTTGCCGCTCATCGCCATCGTGGCTTGCGTAGAACCGTGATAACCACCATGGAAAGCCAGTATTGATTTCCCTTTCGTTGCCGTTTTCACAAGCTTAATAGCTGCTTCTACTCCATCTGCACCTGTTGGACCACAGAATTGAATTTTTGCGGAATCTTTCAATTCTTCTGGCAAGATAGAGAAAATCTCTTGCATGAACTCTATTTTCAACGGAGTAGCTAAGTCTAGTGTGTGAAGTGGCAGCTGTTGCTCTAATACATCCTTAATTGCCTCTGTTACTACCTCGTGATTATGCCCTAGTGCTAATGTCCCTGCACCTGCAAGGCAATCATAGTACTGTTTACCATCTGTATCTGTAATAATCGTGCCTTGGGCTTTCTTAATAATAAGAGGAAATTTGCGTGGATACGATCTTGCATTGGATTCCTTTTCAGATTGAAGTTTATAGTATTCGTTCTCTACATTTGTTGTAATCATGATAGTTTGCTCCTTTGTACATGTATGTGAGTCCGTTATTAATCTTCAAACAAATATTCTAAGTAGGCTTTATACACATCAATTGAAGATCCTTGAAAAGGAAGGAAATGAGTAGACATATCAGGCAGTGCATTTACTTCGAGGATACCCCCATTTTCAATGGTAATCGGAGCAGTTATATCTTTGCATCGTATATCGATACCAGCGACATCAATATTCAATGCTTGTGCGGCTTCAACTGCGATTGTGATATTGGCCGTACAAATATCACTCGTTTGATTCCTATTTATTTCACTAATTTCGCCAGCCGGTATATTATCAATCGAGAATAGTTCTACACGCTCACCCTGTTCTACAACATCTTCAATCGTTTTACCTTGCGCTTGTAAATGGGCATGCAATGCATTCGACTGGACGTTAATTGCAGGGAAGGATTCAATTTCACAGACCTCGTTCCGGAGGAATCGAGCTTCGTTAAGCTGATAGATTAACTGTTCTATCGTGGATTGGCCATCGCCTTCAACCGTTGCAAGCTCATATCCGATAACAGCAACTACTTTTCCAGCTATAACGAGTACACGATAGTCATTACCGTCGACATATTTTTGGATCATAATTTTATCGCTATGCTGCTTCGCAAGCTGAACCGCATGTGCTAACTGCTCTACCGATTTGATTCCTAATGTAACCCCGATACTGCAGCTAGCATCTAACGGCTTAACCGTTACATTCCGATACGTATGCAGAAAATGTTCGGCTTCATCGCACATCTGTGGAACTACGATATACGCGGGTACAGGCAGTCCTGCTCTTTCCAGCAGCAGATTGGACGCCTCTTTATTTTTAGCCAAAAAGCCGGAGAGCAATGGCAGCTTGTGAGTTCTCGTTTTGTTAATAATAATCGTCTTGCCTCTATACGTTAGTTCTAAAAAATCTTCACAGCCTGCAAGCAATAATTTACAATCTATTTGCATTTCTTTTGCTTTACTCATGATTAATTTATTTTGCAAGTTTTGACTGGTTTGCTGTGTCACTACAAATCCTCCCTACACAAAGTATCGTCGTTAGGCAGAATCACACGTCTTCCGCCCCCGAAGTCCTCCTCCCCATGGATCTAGATGCTGTACGGTTTTTCCCTTCTAGTGCCAAATGCATTGGGAGAAATATAACAACTTTATGATTGATAATGATAATCACTATCAGTCAGTGAAAATATAATAGATTTTAGTGTTTATTGTCAACCTCTAATTATCAATATTCACAATCTGTTTTATCCATAAAATAGACAATAAGCACTTTGTTTGCTAGATAACAAAGCACTTATATATCTATTCAAATAAAACTGATCATTTTCAAAATTGCTTATACGGAAACAAATTCATGTTTAATTTTGGGGCATGTCGGACAATATTCATTGTCATCCGAAACTTGATAATAGTAACAGCAAGTTTTGCGAATGCGAAGTGGTGTTTCTGATGCAGTTGTTACTTTCTTGGGGCTATTAAACTTCTTCAATGGATTTTTCGTTTCGCCGAAGAGATGAGCAGGCGCTTCCTCAACTAAATATTGATAGTCTTCAAGAAGTTGAGCCTGCTGACAAGCACTCGCCCCTTCACCGAATTGATTCTCATATAGCCAATATACATAAATCGCCGTATTTTCCCAGAGAACTGACTTTGAAATTTTTACGGACTTGGCAAAAGAATCCCAAACTCTAGCAATATTATCTGCAAATATATTTTGAATGACTCGATCACGCCATTCCTTACGTGAACCCACTTCAGGCTGAGAAACTTCGCTATTCGTTAGGCGCACACATGGCAGCCATGCTTCTCCATGAAATATAGATTCCATATGGCAATTTTCTAGAGAGTAATCCATACTTTTGTTATACATTGACATCGCATACAACCCAGAGGCAATGCCTAAGCAAGCGTATCGTTTTGCAAACAAGGAAACGGTAACCACTTCAGATGTGGATTCGTATATACTCGCGACTTTCTCAAAATACGCCGTATTTTTTTGTATATCTAAAAAATCTAACGACCGAATCGAATAGGTTGCGTCAGTCGACACATCCATAGTCAGCCGATATTTGGTCGTTAACATCTCCAACTCTTCTGGTGTAAACTGTACCGCCATCAATCGTTCTCCTCTATTCATGTATTGTTCTCATAATTGATTTCTATTCTTAAACAGCAAATAAAGAAAGAATGGTGCACCTACACCTGCGGTAAATATACCAGCAGGAATATCTAATGGATAAAAAGCAGTACGGCCAATCCAATCAGCAACGAAGACCAGTAACGAACCAATTAAGGCTGATACAACGACTAAGCTGCCAAAAGGGCGTCCTACCAGTTTTCTAGCGATATGAGGTGCAATTAGTCCTACAAAACCAATAGCACCACCAATGGAAACCGCAACACCTGCTAGCACCACACTTAGAGCGAGTAATAGTAAGCGTTGACGCTGCACAGCAGCTCCTAATCCGGTTGCCACCTCATCACCAAACTCTTGCAAATTCAGATTACGTGCTAATATCACAACTAGAGGAATGACTACTGCCGTTACCGGCAAAATGAGATATACATCTTCCCACGTAGAACCATACACACTGCCGCTCAACCAAATATACGCTTTTCCTGCTGCAAAATAGGGACTCATCACAAGCATAAATGTTGTACCTGCGCTCATAATCGCTGATATACCGATCCCAACGAGTACAAGCCGTATAGGCGAAACACCGTTCTTCCATGCTAGCAAGTAAATGATGATGGACACGATCATCGCCCCAACGATTGCAGCAAGCGGCATAAATGAAATACTTACTGTGCCAGCTAAAAGTGTAACAAAAGCAACCGCCGCAACTGATGCTCCACCCGTTATACCAATAATATCTGGTGAAGCTAGCGGATTTCGAATAATTCCTTGTAAAATTGCACCGGATACAGCTAATGCAGCCCCCACTAATAGAGCAACTAGAACTCGAGGGAGTCTTAATGTTTGGATGACAAAATCATGTTCACCGGAACCGATTTTCAACATAGATTGGACCACTTCAAGCGGTGGGATGATCGTATTTCCTAGGCTAGTGCCTGCTATAACGGCAAGTAGCGAAAGGAAGAAAAGTGCGATAATAACGAGCAAAGATTTCGTTTCAAATTGTATAGATATCGAGTCGTTTTTGTTACGAATCGTGATATGCTGTCTCAAATTTTAGTTACCCCCTTACGGGCAATATACACGAAAAAGGGACCGCCGATTAATGCTGTCATCACGCCAATTGGAACTTCTGAAGGCATAATGAGAAATCTAGCAACAACATCAGCAAACAGTAATAACACTGCGCCTGCTACAGCTGAGAATGGGATTAGCAAACGGTAATCGTTCCCTACAAATGCGCGAGAAATATGTGGTACGACAAGACCAATAAATCCAACAGCACCTACAACTGCAACTGAGCTGCCTGCGAGAAGTACAATGACAATTCCCATCATACATTTTACAAGAACTGTATTTTGTCCCATCCCTTTTGCAATATCATCGCCAGTAATAAGTAAATTGATTGCTCTGCCCATAAATAGGGACATCACCCCTGCTACTGCCATATAAGGCAGCACAGGAATTAGCATGTCTAGTGTACGACCACTAATCGAGCCTGCTAACCAAAACATAACATCTTGTAATCCCGTTTCATTGAGTACAAGAATACCTTGCGTAAACGAAACAAATAATGCCGTAATGGCTGTTCCAGCTAATACAATCTTAATTGGTGTCAATCCGTCTTTGCCCATAGAACCTAGGCTATATACGATTACTGCCGAAATCGCCGCCCCCACAAAAGCAATCCAAGTTAATTGAATTAAAGATGAAACCGAGAAAACGACAATCGCAATGACAATAAAAAAGACAGCCCCTGCATTAATACCAAATGTACTAGGTGAAGCCAACGGATTTCTTGTTAACGCTTGCATCAGCGCGCCTGCAACAGCTAAACTGGCTCCTACAAAGCTTGCTATAACGGCGCGAGGAAGCCGCTCTGTTAAAACAATAACATGTTCGACTAACGTTTCATCATAATGAAGAAAAGCCTGCATCGCAGTAGCAAAAGACATAGGTGTTTGTCCAAAAACAATACTAGATACGAAACCACCTATTAATAGAAGGAGTAGCAGGCAAAAGCCTGCTACTTTCATTTTCACACTTGCATAAAGGTGAAACATACGCTCACTCTTTCGTTTGATAAAATAAACATCTGATTATTTTTCTAACTTAAACATGTCGTACAAATTATCGAGCAGCAAATGTGCTGATTTGTATCCGCCTGCCATATTCCAAATGATGTCGTTTACTTCATGAACTTGATTACTCTTCACCGCATCGATATTTTTCCAAAGCGGATGACTCATCCAGTCATTAGCCGTCTTTTTGATTGCTTCTGCTTCTTCACCTGCATAGTTGAAATTAAAGATAACATCCGCATTCATATCTGGAATACTTTCTTTGGACGTTATTTCTACGCCCCATGTATCTGCATCATGTCCAGCAGGTCTTGTGAAGCCAAGCTCCTTCAATATCATGCCTGCATAACCCATATAATAAATACGAACATGATCCGCTCTAAAGTTAATAATGGTAGCCTCGATTGGCAATTTACCGCCCATCTTTTGCTTAAATTCAGCTACTCGGCCATCCCAGTCAGCCAACAGCTTGTTTCCTTGATCTTCTATATTCAAAGCTTGACTTGCCACTTTTAAAGTCGTTTTCCAATCATACAGCAATTCTGTCGTAACCGTTGGTGCAATCGCTGACAATTGATTATAAATCTCTTCATGACGAGTTTTCGAAGCAATAATCAAATCAGGTTTAAGCTTATGAATCTCTTCTAAGTTTGGCTGCGTTTCCAACCCCAACAGTTGAACGCCTTCCAAATCGGCAGCTAAGTAATCATAAACTTTCTTCTCTCCCCAAGCATCAACTACACCAATTGGCTTCACACCAAGTGAAACTACAGCATCTGTAGCGCCCTGGTACAAGGTAACTACTCTTTTAGGCGTTCCTTTTACTTCGGTTTTGCCCATTGGGTGCTCGATAACTCGAACCGAATCTGCTTCACTTGTTTGCGTATTATTTGTTCCTTGAGCTTGATTCTCTGCAGCTGGCTTGCTTGAGTCGGTTGTCGTTCCTGCTTGTCCACCAGCACCACAACCCGTAATAATCGACAATAATAACACCATTGATGCAAGTACAAGAAGTGATTTTTTACCTAGTTTGAACACGTTCGCTTCTCTCCCTACTCTGCCCGATTTCACTTAATTGATATTGAATCTCATTTGCAATTATAGGAGACGATACAATTGTTGACAAGCATTATATGCCAAAATCCTCATCAACTTACTCAAAATAAAGCTAAAAGTACAAATCAGTAGATAAAAAGTACAAATCAAGCTCGTTATTAAATCCCACTTCCTGCTAGTAAAGGAATTTACGCACATCATAAGAAGGCATCATCTTGCAGGTGCCTTTAGCATACGAATGCTCTAAAGTCATAAAACACAAAAACTAACCTTGATATTTAGCTACGATTTCTTTCAATTGAATCAAATCTTCAATCGTGGCATCTGCCTGAACCTCGCGCGTATAATAACTTTCCTTCTTCCAAATCCCTTTCATGCCCACGTCTATTGATGCTTGAACATCGTTAATGGGATGGTCCCCAACGTACAAAGCTTCATTGGCTTCAACTTTTAATCGCTGCAATGCTCGTACAAATATCTCTTTCTCCGGCTTTCTAGTCCCTTCTTGTTCAGAAATCAATATCTCGTCAAAGTATTCTTTTATTTGTAATGCGTCCAAATTAGCCGTTTGAAATCGAGTAAATCCATTTGTTATCATTCCTATTTTGATTTGCTGCTCTTCCAACCAACTCAAGATTTCCACCGTGTGGGGAAAAGGCCTTGCAAACCTAGGAAAATGCTCGATATAGTCTTCCAGCATTGTCTCCCACTGAAGTTTGTCTAACTGATATTCTTCTATTAGCTGTCGATAAACTTTGTCCTTCCAAACATAGCCGCGCTTATCCAGCGCAATGAAACTTGCAACAAAGACGGTTTTCGGAACTTGAGTTAAATGACCAGCGTATCTATCATATTGGTCTTCCACAAACCGTCTCAATGACAGATCACGATGTAGCAGCGTTCCATCTAGATCAAAGATGACGGCTTTAATCACAGGTTCACCTACTTTCGACTATATTCCAACATTTATTATTCAATGTAAATTGTAGCTGTTGTTTATATAACATGGATTGATAGACATTTCGTAAAACGATGATGTTCCTTTTCAAGACTGTAGTTTTCGAAGAAATAAAAAATAGGCTGTATGATTACTCGTGCAATCATACAGCCTATACGCTTCCATACATCCCTGTAATGGAAATAATATCAATTCAAATTACTTTCCTTGAGCGTAATCAGGATACACAATTTGATAGAATATAGCTGCTGCTTCTTGTCGCTTCAATCCTTTTTTGGACAAAAAGTCGATCGAACCATCCTGATGCTTACTCACTTCTGGTCCATAGTAACCGTGCGCTACCACATATTGAACCGCTTCTAGTGCCCACTCATCCGTCGTTCCTGCAAGCTTTACTGGCGGTTTCGGTGCAGTTGGAAAAGATTTCAACACACTGTAGATCCATACGGCTGCCTCTTGACGCTCAATCATTCGGTCTGGCTCGAACCTTCCATTCTTAACCTTCGCTGTATCAATGATTTTATTAAGAACAGCCTCATTAATAGCTGCCGCATACTTGTGTCCCTCCACATCCTTAAATGTAGCTTTATCGTGGTGATGATATCCTATATCAAGCAATTCAATCAGCAAATGAGCAAACTCCGCACGCGTCATTTCTTTCGTCGGCTCCATTACATTTGATCCTTCCTCACCAAATGCAAGCAAGGGACTCAAACCATCCACATATTTGCGATACGGATGATCTTCCGTAATATCTGTATAGGCTACTGGTGCATCAAGTTTCTCTGCCCAACTAAGACCGCTTAGTAACGTGTAGACATACTTCACCTCACCATTTTCTTCCTTAAATGCTAACGGAAAACCCTTCTCGTTTAAAAAGAAAAGCGAATCAACTTGACGATATATGGTTCTTCCCATACCATCATTCACTGTTAAAGAACCATCGTTATTCGCTTTAATTTCGGTTACATAGTGTCCCATACGCAAATTTTTATAGCGCCCTTCGAATTTCAAGAGCTGTTGTTGGGAAGGTTGCAAGTAATTCGGAGCAGGTCTTTCATCTGGATAGAAGTGATCCATAAACGCAGACATGTAGAGGCCATGTAAGTTATTCACTTGATTGCTACTTATAAATACACCGACTTTCTTATCCAGCAGGAAAGCAATTTTGGACACAAACCCAGGTATATATCCGCTTTTTACCACAAATTTATGTCCATTGAATTCATGATGGGTATAAAACTCAAATCCATAAGTCATATTTGGTACATCAGTATGGATACTTACTTGAGGAGTGAGCATTTTCATCAAAGAATCTTTGCTCAAAAATCGTTTCCCTTCAAAAACTCCACCATTCAGTACGGCTAACATATAATTAGCCATATCCTTACCTGTAGATGACATCGAGCCTTCTGGCATTACCGTCGGTTTAAACACGGCTGGCTTAAGCTTTTTCCCTTTCCAGTCATATGAACCAGCCAACTGATCTGCCTTGTCTTTCTCTAGCACAAAGCTCGAATTCTCCATATCCAACACATCAAACAAATGCTCTTGAGCATAATCTTCAAATTTCTGACCCGTAACTTGCTCCACAATATACCCTTGCAACTGAGACGCAAAATTATCATAAGTATAAACGGTACCCGGCTTTTTTATGATTCGGAATGTATTGTTCCGCAGCTCGTCCTTCATGGAAAAATATTTATTTGAATCCAACTCTGCGTCTATGGAAAATCCAGTATCCGCATGCTCTACACCACTCGTATGAGTGAGTAAATCCTTTACGGTAACCGGACTTCCGGTTTCGTTTTTAATGTTCATGTCGCCTAAATACTTCGTTATATCTGCATGTAATTCAATCTTACCTTGCTCCACAAGCTGCAGCACAGCTGTTGCGGTAAAAACTTTCGATACAGAGCCAATATAGAACAAAGTCTCTTTCGGATCTACCTTCTGCTTCGTTTCTTTATCTGAATATCCGTACCCTTCATTAAGCAGCACTTCGCCGCCATTTACGACGGTAACTACAGCTCCCGTTGCCACTTTTTGAAGAATTGGGTTAGAAAAAAACTCTTTTGTGAACTTCTCCACATTCTCTTTCGTTAATGGAACAGTTGTTCTTTTAGCCACTGGTTTGGCCGCGATTACATGTTCAGTAGCAGTCGGTTGGCTAATCGGAATATCCTTTGTCGCAGTCGCAGAAAATATAGGAAGCGAGGCATATGAGAGCATTAGGGCACATAGCAGTGCGATTGATTTTTTACGTTTCTTCATGATTATACCTCCTCAGTATGGCACACCCTTCATTTCCATGACTGTTTTTGTAGGCAATATTTGTATTTTAAAAAACATGTCTTTCTCACTTCTTTCAGTAACCTTACAATAATCTTACAATTGAGCATAAAAAAGCTGCATGAAAACATGTTTTGTTCATGTAATCATACAGCCTACATTTTATAGTCTATATTTTAATAAAATTGAATTTACTTACTTTCACTCTTAATGATGAGGGTACACAAGTCTGTAAAGGATAACTGCCACTTCTTGACGCTTTAGCCCCTTTTTAGATAAGAAATCGATAGAGCCATCTTGGTTTTTAATCACTTCTGGGCCATAGAATCCATAGGTCGCCAAATACTGTACCGCTTCTTTCGCCCATTCATCTGTCGTTCCTGCTAGCTTAACTGGAGATTTCGGTATCGTAGGATAATCTTTTAGGAAACTATACAGCCACAACGCCGCTTCTTGACGCTCGATGATTCGATCTGGCTCAAACTTCCCATTCTTAAACGTCTTTGTATCAATGATTTCGAGCTGAACCGCCTCATTAATAGCATCCACATACTTATGTCCCCCCACATCTTTAAAGGCTGGTTTATCGTGGTTACGATATCCCATATCAAACAATTCCATCAGCACATGAACAAACTCTGCACGTGTCATCTCTTTAGCCGGTTGCAGTGTATGAGAACCTTCCTCACCTATTGCCACTAAAGGACTTAGACCATCTATATATTTACGATACGCATGGTCTCCAGTCACATCTGTATAGACAACTGGCGCCTCAAGCTTCTCTGACCAAGTGACAAAGGAAAGAAACGTATAGATATACTTCACCTTACCATTCTCTTCTTTAAATGCTAATGGCAAGCCATCTTCACTTAAAAAGAGGAGCGAATCAACTTGACGATATATCATGCTGCCAAGCCCATCAATTACAGTTAAAGACCCATCACTATTCGCTTTAATCTCTGTGACATCAAATCCCCTGCGCAAGTTTTTATAGCGACCTTCAAACTTGGCAAGCTGTTGTTGCGTTGGCTTCAAATATATTGGAGCAGGTCTCTCATCTGGATAGAAGTGATCCATAAAGGCAGACATATAAACTTCTCGTATGCCGCTTCCTTGGTTATCACTTATAAATACGCCAACTTTCTTGTCAGGCAGGAACGTAACCTGAGAAGAAAATCCAGGTAAATTGCCACCCTTTAAAACAAAATTATGCCCGTTAAATAAATGATGGGTGTTGAATTCGAATCCGTAAGTCATATTCGGAACATTAGGGTGAATACTTACTTGAGGTGTGAGCATCTTCGACAAGGAATCTTGACTCAAAAAGCGCTTCCCGTCAAGCGAACCGCCATTTAGTACAGCTAACATATAATTAGCCATATCCTCGCCAGTAGATGACATGGATCCCTCTGGCAGAACTGTCGGCTTGAATACGGCTGGCTTGAGCTTATTCCCTTTCGAATCATAGGAACTTGCCAATTGATCCGCTTCATCCTTTTCTAACACATAGCTCGTATTTTCCATATCGAGCACATCAAAAATATGTTTTTTGGCATAATCTTCGAATTTTTGTCCCGTTACTTGCTCAACGATATATCCCTGCAACTGCGATGCGAAATTATCATAGCTGTATACGGTACCAGGCTTATTTACGATACGGAATGTATTTTTTAACAATTCATCTTTAATGGAATAATATTGACTCGCATCTAAACTTGCATCAAACACAAATCCCGTGTCCGCATGCTCCACCCCGCTCGTATGTGTGAGCAAATCTTTTACCGTAACGGGGCTTCCTGTTTCGTTTTTGATTGTAACATCGCCCAAATATTTCGTTATGTCTGCATTCAGATCAATTTTACCTTGTTCTACTAGCTGTAGTACGGCCGTTGCCGTAAATACTTTTGTTACAGAACCGATATAAAATAAAGTTTCTTCCGAATCTACTGGTTTCTTCTTCTCTTTATCTGCATAACCATAGCCTTCCTCGAGCAGTACTTCATTACCTTTTACAACCGTAACTACTGCTCCCGCTACGATTTTTTTAATTTCTGGGTTTGCAAAAAACTCCTTCGTAAACTTCTCTACATTCGCTTTTGTTAATGGAATGACTGCTTTTTTAGCTGCTGGCTTAGCTTGCGCAATTGCATATCGGATTGGTTGGTGGGCTTGAGCTGCTTCTGCTGCATTTGCAACAGACAATGGAAGTGAAGCGGATAACATCATAAGTGCACATAGCAGTGATAGTGCTTTTTTACTTTTTTTCATGAACCTACCTCCTCAGTATGGTTAAACAAGTAACGCTGGGACTGTATTTTCAAGTAATATCTGTATTGTAAATTCCCGATCTTTCTCACTTCTTTCAGCAATCTTACAATAAACTTACAATAAAAAGTGAAAATGAGTCATACAAAAAACAACCCGCAAAATGGTACTTTTGTTCAAAGTTCCATCTTGCGGGTTATCGTTATATCGTTCTTATGATGTTCTTGTGCTATTGTGCTTATTAAACGATTATGTTGGACGTTTTCTTTAGGCTTTTTGCTGCTTAAGCCTTTTTATATCAATGCCCGCGGCTGCAAGCTTCTGTTCGCCTTCTTGTTCAATCAAATTTTTTAATTCAGTCAGCACCGGATCAAAATCGGTATGCTTGCCTAACATGAATGTCATTTCGTGTTCAATTGGCAGCCATGTTTCCATATCTGCTTCATTATGCTGAATTTGCGCCTCTAGCTTATCTAATGCGTTAGCGACTTTGGCCTCATACGTGTCCTTACCTTCAAATTCGAACCAGTAATCATAAATCTTCTGACCATGTTCATCGCCAAGTATATCTCGAATCTGCTCAATAGCTGCGATCATTTTTATGTTTCAAAGCTTTCGCTTCATTATTATTCATCGTTTCAAATGCAGGAATATCTTTCGCATAAGCTTCAACCAAGTCGTGAATAATGATCATTTTGAGCAGCTTCTCACTGTTTACTTGATTAGGTAAATAGGGTTCAATCGCCATTGCCATTAGGGCAAGACGCCATGTGTGCTCCGCTACACTTTCTCTTCTACCATTCGATAACCAGCTATGACGCAACTCCATCTTTAACTTTTCGCCAAGTTTAATCAGTTCAAGTACATTCTTTAGCTGCTTCACTAACGCTTCTACCCCTCTGCTTCATCTAGTTTCGTACATAGTAAAAATTAATATGAATTATACCAGTAAGTACCTTCCGTGTAATCTGAAGATACCTACATATTAAAGCGACTATCTACACCCATAGCCGCTCCTGTGAATTCCAAGTCTACAGTTGTTGCAGGTCGCAATCCGAAAAACATCGAAGAGCCAAGACGTGAGTTAGGTAGTGAACGCGTGCATGTAGTATTGTCTGATGTGTCAAGCTTGGAAGACATTCACGCATTAGGAGCTTATGTAAAGCAGCATCTTGGAAACATAGATTTACTCCATGTGAATGCCAGGATCTCAATACTTGAACCATTCGATCAAGTAACAGAAAGCTCATACGATCTAACATTCGCAGTTAACAAAAAGGGAGCCTTTTTCACCGTTCAGCGCTTAGCACTTCCATTTGGTTAGCTAGAAGTCTTTTTCGCCTTCGTCCGCGAAATTTGTTTCTCCAGCATCACGTTTAGACTTTAAGTACAACGGAACAAAACAGTAATCGCCAAGCTCACAAAATGAGGACTTGGCGATTATCGTTTCAAATACATGACAATATCTAAACTTCGATTTGCGGTGTCACTGCGCGTTCCAAACTTTGTTCGAGCTCCAATGTGTATCGCAGCTTCTGCTCTTCCGTCCAACCTTGCGCTGCTGCCATATAATCAATTACTGGCTGTTTCCAGCGACGTACCCATTCAATATGAAAGAACAGCGCTCCCGTACGGCGAATAAAGAAATCATCCGGCTTCACCGTCATTTCATGCTGCATCGCATATACGAGCGGTGCGAGTACTTCAAGCGGAAGACCAACTTGCTCCGACTCAATAGCATAATCATGTGCCAGCTCAAACATACGATCTACATTGGAACCGTAAAATAGTGCCCATCGCTTGGCCAACTTAACGTCCAAACCTTGTTTTACACCTTCACTTATCTTCTTGCTCACAAAATCCGGGAATGATGCAGAACCGCCAACATGACCGCCAGAGATCGGCATATGTTTCGTTGCTGCTGCCGCAAATGAACGTCCATCTTGCTCATGAATGAGCTTTGTCACCAAATTAACAATCGTCTCCGCCATCTTCCGATAACCTGTCAGCTTTCCTCCCGCGATTGTAATCAAGCCAGAAGGAGACTGCCATATTTCATCACGGCGCGATATTTCAGACGCGCTTTTCCCTTCTTCATAAATAAGCGGTCTAACCCCTGCCCAGCTCGATTCAATATCTTCCACCGTAAGCTGCACCGTAGGAAACATATAGTGAATCGCATCCATAATGTACGTACGATCTTCTGCAGTCATTACCGGATGGATCGGATCAGCTTTATAGAACGTATCCGTCGTTCCCACATACGTCTTGCCATCACGCGGAATGGCAAATACCATGCGCCCATCAGGGGTATCAAAATATATTGCCTGCTTAAGCGGGAACTTCGACTGATCGATGACAAGATGAACCCCTTTAGACATTTGAAGACGCTTGCCCATGCGCGAACCATCTTGCTCTCGCAGCACATCCACCCACGGCCCTGCTGCATTAATAATCTTGTTTGCAAACAACTCATGTTGATGACCATTTATTTGATCAGTTACACGCACGCCTGCAATTTTACCTTCTTTGTACAAAAACGACTCTACTTTCATATAATTCAACGCTTTTGCGCCTTTACTTACCGCTTCTTTCATCACTTCCATCGTCAGCCGTGCATCATCTGTCCGATATTCAACATAGTAACCGCCGCCTTTTAATCCTTCTTGCTTCAATAGCGGTTCACGTTCCATTGTTTCTTTGTCCGTAAACATGCGGCGACGTTCACTGCGTTTCACACCTGCCAAAAAGTCATAGACACGAAGTCCGATCGATGTGCTGAACTTTCCAAACGTCCCACCACGATGAAACGGAAGCAGCATCCACTCTGGCGTCGTTACATGTGGGCCATTTTCATATACAATGGCACGCTCTTTCCCTACTTCAGCTACCGTCTTTACATCAAATTGCTTCAAATAGCGCAGCCCGCCGTGCACAAGCTTCGTCGAGCGGCTCGAAGTGCCTGCTGCAAAGTCCTGCATTTCAAATAACGCTGTATTAAGACCGCGAGTTGTCGCATCAAGCGCAATACCCGCTCCTGTAATACCACCACCGATTACGATTACATCGAGAGGCTGTTCTTTCATAGACTGCAATATATCGTGACGTCCTGCTGCGTTAAATTCCATCTTCATCTGTATGACCTCCTGAGCAATCGGTGACCGAAATAACAAAAGCCGCAATAACACTATAGTCTCTTAACAAGACGATAGTGCAATTGCGGCTTCTCTATTCTCCAACCGAATCAATTATTAACTTGTAATGATTATAACATAATAATTAGCTTATTTAAACACTTTTGTTGCAGCAATTGCTTTCTGCCAGCCACCATACAATTCCACACGCTGTTGCTCTTCCATCGTAGGATTGAACGTGCGATCTATGCTCCATTGAGCAGCAATTTCATCACGGCTATCCCAGTATCCTACAGCAAGACCTGCAAGATAGGCTGCTCCAAGCGCTGTCGTCTCGTATACCTTCGGACATTCAACCGGAACGTTTAACATATCACTTTGGAACTGCATTAAGAAATTATTTTGAACCGCCCCACCGTCTACACGCAGCGTCGTAAGCTCAATGGAAGAATCCGCTTCCATTGCTTGCAGTACATCTTTTGTCTGATAAGCAAGAGACTCTAGCGTCGCACGAATAAAGTGTTCTTTAGTCGTACCGCGCGTCAAACCGAATACCGCGCCTTTCACTTCACTATCCCAGTAAGGTGTACCTAGTCCTACAAAGGCAGGAACGACATATACACCATCTGTCGTATCGACTTTACTCGCATACAGTTCGCTGTCTTTCGATTCCTTAATCATACGCAAACCGTCGCGCAGCCACTGCACTGCCGAACCTGCAACGAACACACTGCCTTCTAACGCATATTCGACTTTACCATCAATACCCCAAGCAATTGTCGTCAATAGACCGTGCGAAGATTGAACCGCTTGCTCACCGGTATTCATTAGCATGAAACAACCTGTACCGTACGTATTTTTAGCCATGCCTTTGTTGAAGCAAGCCTGACCGAACAGCGCAGCTTGTTGGTCCCCCGCTGCACCCGCAATCGGAATACTTTCACCAAAGAAATGGAAGTCAACCGTTTCCCCATACACTTCAGAAGAAGAACGAACTTCTGGAAGCATCTGTTTCGGAATCGTGAGCAATTCTAGCAGTTCATCATCCCAACGCAGCTCATGAATGTTGTACATCAAAGTACGCGATGCGTTACTATAATCGGTCACATGAACGTTGCCGTCTGTCAGCTTCCATATTAACCATGTGTCAATTGTTCCGAACAGTAATTCACCGCGCTCCGCTTTTTCACGTGCACCTTCAACATGGTCAAGAATCCATTTTACTTTCGTACCCGAGAAATAAGAATCTATTAGTAATCCTGTCTTCGAACGGAACAACTCACTATGACCTGCTTCTTTTAGCTCATCACAAATCGATTTCGTTTGACGAGATTGCCATACAATCGCATTATATACAGGACGTCCGGATTGTTTATCCCATACCACAGTCGTTTCACGTTGATTCGTAATTCCGATCCCTGCGATCTGGCTTGGCTTCACCCCGGACTCGATCAGACAAGTGGCAATGACAGAAAGAATCGTCCCCCAAATTTCTTGTGCATTATGCTCAACCCAGCCTGGTTCAGGAAAAATCTGTGTAAATTCTTTCTGTGCCGTGTGCACAATATGTCCTTCTTTATTAAACAAAATAGCACGAGAGCTCGTTGTTCCTTGGTCTAAAGACAAAATATATTTTTCCATACAAGATTCCCCCCTGTATTGTTTGAACACTCAATGAATTTAATATGCACTTTAGTTTGCTGTTCGCTTCGACAGGAGCTGTGCTCCAATTAAAACAACCACCGATATACCTAACACCAACCACAACATCGAATCGGATTCACCTAGAAACACATTTTTATAAGATAACCCGCCAAGAGAACCGCCTAGCAATGGTCCTACTACAGGAACCCATGCGTACTTCCAGTTGGAGCCCCCCTTACCTGGGATCGGGAGCAAGAAATGAGCAATCCTTGGACCCAAGTCACGTGCCGGGTTGATCGCATAACCTGTTGTACCACCTAGTGATAAACCAATACTAACAATTAAAAATCCGACGATGAAAGGATTTAATCCATCTGCAAATTTATTTGCACCGATTGCCAGTATGCCAAGAACGAGAATAAAGGTACCTATCATTTCACTAATTACATTTGAAAATGGATGATCAATTGCAGGACCTGTTGCGAATATACCTAATTTTGTAGCTGGGTCTTCAGTGACTTTCCAATGCGGCAAGTAATGTAAGTATACAATTACTGCACCTAATATAGCACCTATCATTTGAGCCACAATATAAGACGGTACATCAGCCCACGGGAAGCTCCCCGTGAAGGCTAGTCCAACGGTAAGAGCTGGATTTAAGTGCGCTCCGCTAAACGAACCAACGGAATAGGCTGCTATTGCAACCGCCAAGCCCCAACCTAACGTAATGACGATCCAACCTGAATTTGCAGCAAAAGACTTTTTAAGTGATACACCTGCACAAACACCGCCGCCGAGTGCGATCAAAATCATTGTTCCAATTACTTCGGCCCAAAATGCTGACATAGCAAGCCCCTCCTGTAAAATCCTAACTGTTGTTACATTTTATTCTGTTAGGAAGAACAAAAAAAGAGACCCACAATCGAGTACACATCTTATCCCTTGTGAGGATAAATGTGCTCTGAAAGTAGATCTCCAAGTCTCCGTAACAAAGTATTAACTTAATTCATAGTTTATTCATATTTGTAAGCGTTGTCAATCACTATTTTTCATAATTCGTCCACAATTGCTTATTCGATGTTGTTACCGCTTCCGCTCCAGCACTCAGTGCCCGCTCCACATCTTCTCGTGTGGATATAAATCCGCCTGCTACGATCGGTAATTGTGTATTTTCTTTGACTTTGCGAATAACATCGGGCATTCCCCCTGGCAGTACTTCAATAACATCCGGCTGTGTTTTTTCCAGCAGCTTATAACTTTTCTCCAACGCACTATTATCAATGAGAAACATCCGCTGAACAGCGACAACCCCTTTTTGCTTCGCACGTTGAATGACATTCCCTTTCGTCGACAATATGCCGTACGGACGGTACTCTTGACATAAATATTCTGTAGCATACGCATCACTTTGTAAGCCTTGGATCAAATCTAGGTGGAGCAAGAGCTTCTTATCTGCTTTGCGCACCATATCAACAGCATACTTTAATTGAGCCACATGGATATCCAACAGGATAAGATACTCATATGGAGATGCAATCGCTTTTTCTAAGTCTTTCATTTGTCTAGAAGCTGGCAATATTCGTTGTTTATAAAACTCCATCTGTCGTTATTCCCCTTTAATCGACCAGTGCTAAAAAATACGTGTATCATTATACATGGAGAAATACTTTCCGTATACATTAGAAAAGAGAATATTAGATTGTAATTATTCATGTCATAAAGATCAATTTTTTAAATAGGATTAGTAGAAGTTATAGGAAATGTTACTAACCACTATTCCTAGTTCCGCGATATTTTATTCGTGCATCAACAGTTGCTAATGGATTAACCATATATTTAAAATCTAAATCAATCATGCCAGATGCCAGTTAATCATTTTCTTGGTGGTAAAAATAGTTCGAATGGACATTGCTCCTATTTAGGAGGAACCGCCCACTCGACTATGCCATACTATCAACTATTATTATTCTTATACCTTGTCGCACTAACATTGCTACAGAATTCCTCTAACGGCTGCCACAGAGCCTATTTAGGCTATATTTGCTTAATTTGAGGTGTAAAGGTTGTCAGAGAGCTTATTTGCCAGAAAAAGCGATGCGACACGCCAAAATTGCTAAAATAAGCGCACTGACAACCGTTAAAATTCAATTATAGCCGATTTCGTAAAAATAACGCCAATAGCGTTCGTTAGAGAAAAGTAGCAGCACGCATTAAGTCGATTCTCGCTGAATGCCACGAACCTAACTAATATTTATTTCTCTATCCGATTGGATTACATAGCTATCAATATAATAATCTGCTCATTCTCAGGGCATCTTCTGCTACCAAATAAAACCCTAACCCATGTATAGATAAACTCTCCCCCACTCCCACCTTAACTCTTCATTTACTAGAGCTGTACTTTACAAAGCCAACGTCATAGACAAAAACTCAACTTGCTTATTTCCTATCCTGCTCATAAAGCTCATTCCACGCACGAATCCAGCACGTTCATATACTGTAATCGCTCTTTCATTAAATGTTGCTACAACCAGCTGAAGGTTCTGCGCATGGTGATGCTGCTTCAAATAGTCTATACCTTGCAGCAAAAACAGTTGGCCTCTGCCTCCTCCTGTAAAATCAGGTCTAAGCCCTAATCCAATATCAAGCCGATCATCATATTCATAGATGCCTGTTGGATAACCTCCTGGCACACGAGCCGATTTCCCCATACAAATAAATCCTACTAATTGATTATCGCTATCTAAAGCATAAAAATACTCGTCATTCATGAGCTCGCAAATACATTCGTTGCTATCATCCATGCTGTATATGGAGTATGGGGCTGAGTACTTCCAAGTACAAATAATAGAAGCATACTCTTCGGTCATTGGGTAAAAGTGATATGCCGTCATATCGTTCAACCTTTCATATTCAGAATTGTATCACTATTTTCTAATTAAGGAGAAGCACACCCTCCCGTGCTGCTAGTTTTGGCTGTATACCATTAGTTCTTTAAGCCTTTTCATAGCCGAGTGAATGGTAAGCCTATGATAAGTAACTAGTTTTGAGTTATAGATAACACCATAAATACCGTAAGGAGTAGGAGAAATTCTTAACAACTCTTCTCTATTTTGAATATCAATAATATGTATAGGGATACCAAGCTTATTGGCCGCTTCCATCATATTCGTAGTTACCACATCAACGAATGGACACTGCTGCGTTCGCATAACCTCAACCTGCTGCATGATACTTTTTCCCCATCATTTTTATATTTTATCTAGTTGGTCGATCACCATGGGAAATAAATACATTAACAAATTCTAGCATCAAAATGTTATCATGGCTAGCTTCTATTTCATATAGGCCTAATCGTTTGCTATCAGCTCGATACGATAAAAAAAGTCCGAACACCTGCATTACAGTAAGTAATGCAGAAATTCGAACGTTTACTATCACTTTATCATTTCTCTATGCTTACTCTTTATATTTAGGGTATACGTGAACAACCACATTTCCACGCTTGCGACCTGTTTCTACATATCTGTGAGCCTCAGGAACTTGTTCCAGTGTATAGCGCCTATCGATGACAGCTTTCATCTCGCCTTTCTCCATCAGCTCTTTAAGGAATACCAAGTCATCCGCACTGACTTTGGCAATTCCTAGCCCATTTACGGTCAGAAACTTTCCATTTGGCGCTAATACTTTTGTACAATCGGACTTCGAACGTTTCCCGATCGCATCGAAAATAATATCGAACTTCTCTGCTCTTGCCGTAAAATCCTCTTCCGTGTAGTCAATGACATGCTCCGCTCCGAGTGACTTTACTAAGTCTGCATTTCTGCCGCTGCACACTCCCGTAATTTCTGCTCCCAAATAACTAGCAAGCTGTACGGCGGCTGTTCCGACGGATCCTGACGCTCCATAAATAAGCACTTTCATCCCTGCCCGGATATTCCCTTTTCTAAAAAAATGCAATGCTGTTGTTCCACCGAACGGCAGCGCTGCAGCTTCCTCATACGTGGCATTGTTTGGTTTTAATGCAACTACTGCATGTTCCGACATACAAATATATTCAGCATGTGCACCACAGCGCATTCCGCTTAATGCATACACCTGATCACCAACTTGGAATCGCTTCACCTTTTTGCCTAATGCTTCAACTTCCCCTGCCAGCTCTACGCCTAGAATTGGATTTCTCGGTTTTGTAAACCCCAGCACAATTCGCATCGGTAACCAGAGTAAAAATGGACTTGTAAAACTTCGAATTCTACAGTCCCCTGTCGTTACGGTTGTGGCATAGACTTTAATTTGTATTTCATGGTCCTTTGGAACTGGCTTCATGACATCTTTAAGCTCTAACACTTCTGGCGTTCCATACTTTGTGCATACGATGGCTCTCATTGTCTTCCTCCTGAGCATTATTTTCAAAGAGTATAGCGTCAATAAAGGAATCATGTGCAGATACTAAAGTATGGTTTTGAATCTTGAACAGTGGCTAGGATGGAAATAGTCGATTTGCGGATCTACTTTTTATAACAAACCTAACTGACGAGCACGTGCAACGGCTTCTGTACGGCGTTTGACTTGCAATTTCTCAAAAATGACACGATTATGCCCTTTCACGGTAGGTAAGGCTATATATAATTGATTGCTAATTTCATGATTCGATAGTCCTTGTGCGATTAAGTGCAGAACTTCCAACTCTCGTGCAGTCAACGGCTCGATAAGTACCTTCAGTGGATCAAGCTGCCGTTCATTCCATGGAAATGAGTGTATTTGATCTGTATCTTCAAATTGTGCAAGCAATTTAGCCGTATAATATGGCATAATTCCATGAGCTGAAGCTTCACCTAGCAGCTTGTTCATCCACATTCCTTCATCTATAAAACTACGAATAAATCCATGAGGCTCGGCCATTGTTAAGGCTTCTCTTATAGCTTCCAAAGCCTTTATTTGTTCACCATGAGCATACAACACTATCGCAAGCAAGATGAAGACTTTGAGTCGTTCATCCTTTAATTCGGTTCCCTCCACTTTCCGAATAACCGCTTTTACAATTGCAAGTGCAGCAGCCGTATCACCTTGAGCCAAGTGTACTCGGGCCTGACTTAGAGGGAGGTTATATTTCTGAGACCAAGTATGCGCTGCTGTCACATGTTCTTGCTGAATCCACACATGAACTTGCATCTCTGCAATATGAGGAAGCTGATGCTTAAAATGGTACTGGCCAGCCACATACTCAGTTCGTGAAATAGTCGCTGCTGCTCCGCTTACATCCCCTTGTGCTAGCTTCAACTTTGCCAAAAACACTTCACCCGCAACCGCTCTATCTGTATTTTCAAGCTGCTTAGCCAATTGAACACTTATTTGAACATGCTGCAAAGCAGTATCCAGATCATTCCATTCATAGCAAATACGCGCTAGACCCAAGTGTACTTCACAAACGGCAGGCAGCGGTGTTTCTCCTGCTATCTTCAGAACGAATTGATAGGTTTGAGCCGCCATGTTTAGTTGATTTTCACATTCCTGCAACATACCAAGACCAAGTGAAGACATTATTGTAATGATGACATGTCCAATCTTCTGACTACTTGATAGAGCATCCATATAGGCCTTGCTTGCCGCTGCTCGATCTCCTTGGAGTTGGTAGGCATATCCCAGCGACCATGTGGCTGCAGTGCGAACGGCAAGATTATCGAGGGATGCAAGTTCTAGAGCACGGTGAGACTCGATAATAATGGTTTCTGCCTCATGTTTGCTCACTGCTATTGTAGCGCGAATAGATGCAATATGACCTAAGAGATCTTGATTCGCCTCATTTTTCCCTGCAAGCTGTATCACCTGTTCTGCGGCTTTCAACTTGGATTCAACTTCTGATACGCGACCGATCATTAACAATGCTGAAGCATAAAGTACCCACAGTGCAGGTTGTCCATTGAGCTGCGTATGGGAGAGTGAGTCCAACCATGTTAATGCAGGTGCCGCTGCTCCGCGAAACAATAATGGCATTCCGTTTCCTACTAATAAACGAGCGGCGTGTTCAATATGATTAGCGGCTACAGCATGGTGAAAAGCCTCTATTTCAAAGCTATGATTTTCATACCATTCACTAGCTCGCAGATGTAATTCCGCTACAGACTGGTTCATATTTTGTGAAGTGGCAATCAAATGCCGACGGAGGCGCTGACGCAGTAAATCAGCAAACAGATGATGATAACGATACCAACGCCGCTCATTGTCCAATGGTACGATAAATAAATTTGACCGTTCGAGATATTCCAACATGGTTTGCCCCGAATCATCTTGACCACTTGGCTTCCCATCTCCCGAGTGCATAACTGCCTCGCACAAAAATCCACATAATCGATCGAGAATAGAAGTACGCATCAAAAAAAGTTGAACATTAGCTGGTTGCCGTCTCAATACTTCTTCTAATAGATAATCGATTACGAACCTATCACTACCGGTAAAAGACAAGACCAAACCCGCGGCATCTTTGTTATTTTTAATAGAAAGAGCTGCTAATTGCATACCGACAATCCAACCTTCTGTGCGAGTTTCTAGCAGAGCAGTCTCCTCTGGGGAAAGATGCAACCCCATTGTGTGCTCCAAAAACTCTGCTGCTTCGGAATAAATAAACCGCAAGTCTGATCCTCGTATCTCCGTAATTTGGCCTCTAGCTCGTAATCTCGACAAGGGCAGAAGTGGCTCCTCCCGTGAAATAATAATCACATGCACATGATTTGGCATGCGCTCTAGCAGTGTCGCAACTGCACGATGAATCGTTTCTGATTGAATGACGTGATAATCATCCAGTACAACAATACAATCCTCAGTCGCAGCTGTCATTTTATGAATCAACGTAGGTATCAGCAATTCTATTGACGGCAACGGTGGGCAATGAACGATATCTAACTGCCCCACTATTTGTTCCTCATTAATCACCATCCTCTGCCACGCAGCAAATAGATATTGAAAAAATCGCGCGGGATCATTATCCCCTTCATCCAACGATAACCAAGCAGTAGACCGGTTACAACAAGCAAGCCAGTCACTGACCAATGTCGTTTTACCATATCCGGCAGAGGCAGAGATTAGTGTTAGCCTGTTATGTTTCGCACTTTTATTCAGCTTATCGTTCAGTCGTGAGCGCTTCACAACATGTAACCTTGTTTGAGGTATATATAGTTTCGTGGATATCATTGAAGTGTCCATATTAACCACCATTCTGCGCTGCAGATTACAGCCCTTTGGATACGTGATACGTAATAGTATGTTCGCTGAATCCAATGTATTTCCTTTTCGCTATTCGTCTGTAACGATGGAAAAATGAAAAAGGCGGTGCAGTATGATCACTGCATCGCCTTCGTTATAACATTCATTAATCGTGGAAATTCGTGCCGTCCGTTACCGCCTTTACATAGCCAGCACGAATGACGAAATCGCCAAAGTGCTCGCCACTAACACGTTCAGCCGCATAGCGGTTAATAATTGGCGTAAGTGTGCCGATAATTTCCTCTTCGCCAATGTTCTCGCGATACAGCTTGCTCAAGCGGTCGCCAGAGAAACCAGCGCCCATGTACATATTGTATTTACCAGGCGATTTGCCAATGAACGCAATCTCGCCCAACGCAGGACGTGCGCAGCCATTCGGGCAGCCTGTCATACGGATAGTAATCTCTTCATCGCGCAGTCCTGCTTGCTCCATGACAGGCTCAAGCTTATCGATTAGCGATGGCAAATAACGTTCAGCCTCTGCCATAGCAAGACCGCATGTCGGCAATGCCACGCAGGACAAGGCACTGCGGCGAAGAGCTGAATACTGCGTACCCTCTTCAATGCCGTATTCCTTGAGCAGTGCAACGATCTTCGATTTCTTCTGACTGCTAACGTTGGCAATGATCAAGTTCTGATTCGCGGTTAGACGGAAATCTCCCGTGTGAATCTTCGCGATCTCACGTAAAGCCGTCTTCAGCTTGTAGCCTTCAATGTCCACGATGCGCCCGCTTTGCACATACAGCGTTAAATTCCATTTGCCATCTTTACCTTTAATCCAACCATAGCGGTCTCCTGTATTCTCAAAGTGGAACTCACGTGCAGGCTGAAGTTCCCAGCCTAGACGATCATGCAATTCTTCTACGAACCAGTCCAAACCATGGCGGTCGACCGTATATTTGAAACGAGCGTTTTTCCGTACAGAACGGTTGCCGTAATCACGTTGGATCGTCACCGTTTTCTCGGCAACATCAAGCACTTGGTCAGGCGTAATAAAGCCGACGACACGAGCCAACTGCGGATACGTAGCTGTATCACCATGTGTCATACCCATACCGCCGCCGACGCTAACGTTAAAGCCAACAAGCTTGCCATTTTCCACAATTGCAATATATCCAAGATCCTGTGAAAATACATCCACATCATTCGATGGTGGTACAGCAATACCAATCTTGAACTTACGCGGCAAGTATACATGGCCGTAAATCGGTTCTACTTCAACAGCTGCACCATTTTGCTCCGAGCTGTCTACAACCTTCTCCCCATCAAGCCAAATCTCATGGTACGCAGGCGTTTTAGGCGCCAAATGTGTCGTCAGCTGCTGCGACCAATAAAAGACTTCGCTGTGGATGTCCGATTGATAAGGGTTCGGATTACACATAACGTTACGGCTAACGTCACCGCAAGCAGCCAAAGTAGTAAGCAAAGCTTCGTTGATTTCTTGAATCGTTTTTTTCAAATTCCACTTCAATACGCCATGCAGTTGGAATGCTTGACGAGTCGTTACACGCAAGCTTCCTGTTCCGTATTTCTCAGCCAGCTCATCCATAACAAGCCATTGCTCCGGAGTCGATACACCGCCAGGCGTAACGATGCGAAGCATAAATTGAAAGTATGGCTCCAGCTTTTGCTTCTCCCGCTCATTGCGGTAGTCTCGGTCATCCTGCATATAGCTGCCATGGAACTTCAGAAGACGGTTATCCAATTCAGGCAATCCGCCCGTAATGCGATTGGAGAGCGATTCAACCAACGAACCGCGCAAATAATTACTTTCTTCTTTTAATTGTTCGACGTCACTCGGCGGCCCACCAATTGGCTGTACCTTCCGTTTTTTTGCCATTGCTGTTAGCTCCTTTATCCCCATGATCGGTTCGTTCCCGTTTATATCTATACAAGAAGTGCGTTATAGCTTAAACGCTTAATATACGTCTCTTTGGTAACGTCCTTGTTCTTGCAGCTCAGCTAAGTATGCAGCCGCAGCTTCAGCGGACTTGCCGCCATATTGCGCAATAATTGTAAGCAATGCGGATTGCACATCATGCGCCATATGCTTTTCATCTCCGCATACATACACATGCGCACCATTTTGCAGCCATTTGTAGAGCTCTTCGCCATGTTCCAACATCCGATGCTGTACATATACCTTCTCATCTGAATCCCTAGAGAAAGCTACGTCCAGCTTCGTCAGCACACCGTCATTCAACATGCGCTGCCAATCCGTTTGATACAAGAAATCCGTTACGAAATGACGATCGCCATAGAACAGCCATGTTTGACCAGCTGCCCCAGACTCTTCGCGATCCTCAAGGAATGCACGAAATGGCGCAACACCTGTACCTGGTCCCACCATAATGACTGGTGTATCCGGGTCAATTGGTGGCTTAAAGTTCGGATTAGACTGAATGAATATCGGCAGCTTATCCCCCGGCTCAAGACGTTCCGATGTGTAGACGGAGCATACGCCTTTGCGAGCACGACCATGTGCCTCGTATTCTACTTTACGAATCGTCAGATGCACTTCCTCCGGATGGGCGTTCACGCTGCTGGCAATCGAATATAGTCGTGGCGGCAGCTTACGCAGCAACCCGGCAATATCTCCCACTGCAAATGTCCATGGGCCATAGTCGCGAAGCAGATCCAATAGATCGCGGCCGTTTGCATATGCTTTTAGCTCTTCTTTATGTTCAGGCTTCAGCAGATCAGCCAATTTCCCATTTTCAGAGAAGGCAGCTGCTTTTTCAAGTAATGGCTTCGTTAATACGGTAATTTCATAGTGGTGAAGTAGTGCTTCGCGCAGTGTAGAAGTCTCGCCTGCTTTTCCAATTACAACAGACTCTTGCGGATTCCATTTTAAGAATGAAATAAGTTCATCAACTAAAGTTGGATCGTTTTGTGGGTACACACCAACCGCATCGCCTGGCGCATACGTAAGACCTGAACCTTCAAGGGACAGCTCCAAATGGCGTGTTTCACGATCCGAACCTTTGCCGTTCAAATTCAAATTTTCCAATACTTCCGCCAAAAACGGATTTGTGCGGGAATACTCGGACTCAACGGCAGCAGATGCAGCAACAGACGCCACATTCGCAACACCTTGCTGAGATACCGATGTCGCAGCTACGCTGACTGCACCATTTACAGAAGCGATCCAGCCAGCAGCAGCCTCCTCAAAGTCTACATCGCAATCTACACGATCCACGATCCGCTCTGCTCCAAGCTCTGCTAGTCTAGTGTCAAAGTCTTGACCTGTTTTGCAGAAAAACTCATAGGAGGTATCACCTAGTGCTAAGACAGAGAACTTTAGTCCATCCAGCTTCGGTGCTCGTTTACTGTTCAACAGCTCATGCAGCGACAATGCGTTATCTGGTGGGTCGCCCTCACCATGCGTACTAACAACGATAAACAAATAACCTGCTTTCTTCAGGTTATTCGTCTTATACTTGTTCATGGCTGACAGTGTAACCTCAAAGCCTTCACCTTTCAGCTTATCCGCTAACCGTCCCGCAAGTCTTTGCGAATTACCTGTTTGCGACCCGAATAAAATCGTCGCTTCACGTGGCCCTTGTGGTACAACTGCCGCAGCTGGCGCAGCCGCCAACACTGGAGCTTCTAACACTTGGCTGACCGCCAATTCAGATACCGCGGCGCCAACATTCCCTGCACGATAAAAAGCTAAGTACCCCCCAAGCCAATTCACTTGCGCCTCCGTCAACGTCGGGAGCAGCTTATTTAGTAACTCTGCCTGCTCGGCTGTAAACGGACTATTCGTCACCTGTAGTTGCAACAACATCCTCCACCTCACATCAATCTCTTTAATTCCGACTACGTTACTTTGTTTTATCTGTAATTATACTAACTCAGGTTGAAGCGCGGTTCAATCTATTTCTCAAAATTTGTCTATAAGAATATTTGAAATCATCAATTACTTTTGATTATAAAGCACTATTTACTCTAGAAATTCACAGAAAATATATGGGCTGATATAGTTGAAATAGATTCCATATTCACCCATCTATTAAGTATGATTTCGGTAACCTTCATATTATTAATAAAAATGTATATCATTATTTGAATTGGAATGGGCCTGAGACGTTAGAAGAAAGCTATTTGCGACAGTATGAATGCCATAGTGTAACGAATGAGTGCCGAGATATGTGGAACATGTGGAGCTATAGCTTGTTGGGCTCGGAGCTTCAGGAATATATTTTTGCAAAACATAAAAATAGTGGAACTAAGGGGCAATGCGCCCCTTTTCGTCTTCACTCTCGTCTAATGCTGCTCTTCAACAAAAGTAAGCTTATTGCCAAAAGGGTCTATCACACACACTTCCTGTGTGCCCCATTCCGTTGTTTCGATTTCTGGTCGTGAATATTTATAATTTTTGCTTACTAAAGTTCGGTGAAAATCCTCCAGATCCGAAACTAAGATGCGAATAGCTGAACCTGGAGAACAATCTCCATAATGCTCGGTCAAATGCAACGTTAGCAGGTGATTGGAAATCTGCATATACAGGGGAAAGTCATTCCCATATCTGTGTTCCCAGTCGAGTGAAAAATCTAAATATTCTAGATAAAATTGTTTCGCTTTATGTTCATCGAAAATTCTGAATATAGGAGTAACACTGTTCGTGTTCATTGCCTAATCGTCACCTTTCTTTTGCAGACAGTTGAATACCTCGCCAGCTGCTAATCTTACCTATGTATAATTACATACTACACTATTCTACTCTCTACCTTGTCCATACTAAAAAAACCTCTTGCCAGATCATCCTGACAAGAGGTTATACCATCCATATTAAGCAGCTGCTTTTGCAGAAGCAATCTCATCGAGATAAGAGTCAGCCTTTTTGCGGTCGAATTGACCTTCCCATTTGGAAATAACAACTACAGCTAGCGCGTTACCAATTACGTTAACTACTGTACGTGCCATATCCAAGAAACGGTCGATACCTGCGATAAATGCAAGTCCTTCTACTGGAATACCTACCGCTCCCAATGTTGCTAACAAAACGACGAAGGACACGCCCGGCACGCCTGCAATACCTTTAGACGTTACCATTAATACAAGTACCAATGTTACCTGATCAGCAATGGATAAATCGATACCGTACATTTGAGCGATAAAGATTGCAGCAATCGCTTGGTACAGCGTAGAACCGTCGAGATTAAAGGAGTACCCTGTTGGTACGACGAACGAAGCAATCGCTTTTGGACAGCCGAATCGCTCCATTTTCTCCATAATCTTAGGAAGTACAGTTTCAGAGCTCGCTGTAGAGTATGCAAGCAGCAATTCGTCTTTCAAAATCTTAATAATGTTCATGATAGAAATACCGCTAATCTTAGCAACGATACCTAGTACTACAAATACGAAGAACAACATGGCTCCGTGTACAAGTAAAACCAATTTACCAAGCGGCAATAATGAGCTTAACCCGAATTTGGAAACCGTGACTCCAATTAATGCGAACACACCGAACGGAGCAAATTTCATAACTGTGTTTACTACCCAGAACATAGCATCCGCTACGCCTTGGAAGAAATGCAGCACGGGTTTACCCTTTTCTCCTGAGGCAGCTACACCAAGTCCGAAGAGGACGGAGAAGAAAATAATGGCCAACATATCACCGCGAGCTAGTGCATCAAAAACATTTTTTGGTACGATGTTGACGAATGTTTCAATCATACCTTTTGCTTCTGTCTGTTCAGCCGTTTCAACGTAAGAACTAATGTCAGACTGCTGAATTTGACTCATATCCACACCTACACCAGGTTGGAAAATGTTGGCTGCGAACAAACCGACAACGATGGCAATCGTGGTAATGATCTCAAAATAGATGATCGTTTTCCCACCTAATCTGCCAAGTTTTTTCGTATCACCAACCCCAGCCACGCCGACAATAATTGTCGCGACTACGATAGGTACTACGATCATTTTAATCAAACGAATGAATACATCGCCAATAGGCTGCAAGTACTTTACTACTTCAGCATTGCCGTAGAAGATGGCACCTACGATAATACCCAGAATAAGACCAATTACAATTTGAATAGCTAATCCAAATCGCTTCATTCTGACACCTCGCCGTCTAAGTTGTTATTTCTGTGCTAGTTCCGACAACGGTTTGTCGATTTTGCTAGATTTCTATACGTAATATAGCAGAGAGATATACGTTCGCACAATGCAAATAATTCCCATAGAGGCAGTTATTTGGATAAATATTTTTTTCGCACTTAAAAAAATTATCTATACCCTGCTTTTATACCATTCACTCTAGTTAGACATCCTTTTAGCTATTCACCGCACACCTCTAATCTTTTATGTATATTGGGCTTCCATCCCAAATCTCAGATAAATCATGCAACTATAGAGGATATAAATTATTAATAATAAATTTTGTACTTTGATCGGTCACTTCTATGGAACATTTACAAATCCTGCTGAGTGCGTGATATACTCTTCTACTGTGATAAAGTAACTAAAAGCAATGGTACTAACAACAAAGATGAGGAATAAAAGAAAAACATTAAATCCTAACCATTCGATGTGTATCATGATTGATCTTGTATGTAAATCATAATCTCATTAGCTCGAATAATTACCTGTCCATCAACTGCAGCCTCACCTTTACCCAGCACAAAACCTCTTTTCTGCTTTACTACCTCGTAGTGTAATTCGATTCTATCTCCTGGATAGGCATTCCCTAAACATTCGATACCATTTAATGAGGATAGGAAACCCAAACTTCTCTCCGAACCTACCGCTGCAAATGCTCCTAATTGTGCTAGAGCCTCTACGATCATCATACTTGGCATATCGTTTCTTGATTCTGTTATAAACCATTCATTCCATGAAACATTTTTATATCCTTTAGCCCACTTACCTTGTTCTACCTCTATAATCCGATCAATCATTAAAAAAGGATAACGGTGTGGTATCACGCTTGGAATATCAATCATGTAAATGCTCCTCGTTTAAAATTAAAGTACTTTATTCCCTATTGCTATATTCAGCGGGTGAGAATAACACCAATATCATAAGATCCTCTTCAATAGAATGAAATTTATGCTCTACATTCTTCTCCACAAAGATAGTTGAACCTTGCATCACTTCAAAGTCGTCATCACCTACGAACATCCGCGCCTTTCCTTCTATAACGTAATAAATCTCATCTTCGGTATGAGGAGTTTGCTTATCTGTATCTGTCTTTTTTAAGTGATAAATGCCGGCAGACATAGAAGGAACTCTTAAAAATTCAATATACGGTGTTCCTTCTTGAAGTTCTTTCGCTAACTCTTCTAAATTAAAATGGCTTTTCATTTTAATTACTCCCTTCACAATGAGTTTTTCGTATATCTTCATCCCTACCAAGTTACCTTCTATATGTATGGAAACACCCCGCCTTACATATCTCTTAGCTATACTCGATTTTACTGCGTTTGCCAGAGCATATGAAGAGCACGAATAATAATAAAAAGTATTACATTACCATAAAAGCAAGTTGGAAACTTTTACTGTTTCAATAATTAAAATTTTCATAACCAATTCCTCAATATACTAATTGTCGCATATGTTGCTCTTTTCGAACTAAAGTTAGGTGATTATCTATTTTTATGTTGTTAAATTCTTCAATCAAAACTCTTACTGTTCCAGTACTCATCTTTTAATTGAAAAAAAACCGGCAGGATGCATACCGAGAGAAATACGGTGTACACCCAAGCCGGGTAATAGATTAGAAAATAATATCAATGGCCTCTAGCATATCTTGGTCCTGTTCGGATTGCCCGTTCAGGGAAATATCCTTTAACAGTACCGAAGGCTGTTCGCCAATTTGGTTGATGATCACGAGCAGGTCCTGAGCGAAATTGTCGATCAGATTGCGCGTAAACAACTTGGTCGCATATTCAAACTGTCCGTTCATTCCCTCATCGAGCAACGAAATGACCAAGGTAAGATCAAATTGGGAAACCGTATGAGTTTCCGGATAAGATTCGATCTTGATATCCCCGAAGCTTTGAACGTTATCTTCCTTGGTTTCTAGAACAAACATGACATCGAATACAGGATTGCGGCTTTGATCTCGCGGCGCCTGCAGCTTTTTCACAAGCTCCTCGAACGGATAATCCTGGTGGTCGTAGGCCCCCAACATCGTTTCTTTGACTTCGTTCAAGTAAGCGAGGAACGTCTTCTCCCCGGACGGATAATGTCGAATCGCCAACGTGTTGACAAACATTCCGATGAGCGGCTCAAGGTCGGCATGTGTGCGGCCCGAAACCGGTGTGCCTACAATGAAGTCTTCTTGTCCCGAGTATTTGCTGAGCAGGATAGAATAGGCCGTAAATAACACCATATATAGGGTCGCACCGTTCTCATCGGCGATGCGCTGCAAGCTGTCAGTCATCTGCTTGTCGATGCTGAAAGGTAGCACATCTCCATCAAAGCTGCGAGTGGCAGGTCTGACAAAGTCCGTCGGCAGTTCAAGCGTCGGCAGTTCACCTTCCAGCACGTCCAGCCAGTAGGCTTCCTGACGTTTCAGCCGCTCTTTTACAGGTTCGGACTGCTGCCAAGCGGCGAATTCCTTATATTGAACCCGAAGCGGTTCCAGCGTCTCGCCGTTATACAGGCGCAGCAACTCTTCGACGAAGATGCCCATCGACAAGCCATCCGTGACGATATGATGAATGTCCAGCATGAGCAGATGCCGTTCTGCCTCCCATTCGACTAAACCTACGCGCAGCAGCGGCGGCCGCTCCAAATCAAAGACGCGCACAAAGCAGTCTACGATGCTATTCGTTTCGCTTTCCGTTGCTTTCGTATACTCGACGGCAAACTCCAAGTCCGGATAAATCCGTTGTACCGGTTCGCCGTCAACCATTTCGAAGCCAGTTCGCAAAATTTCGTGACGAGCTATCACTTCTTTGAGCGCCGACTCGAATGGTTTCCGTTCTAAGCGCCCGACGAGAACCGTCATGCCTGACATGTTGTAGCTAAGCTCGGCGCCTTCCATCTGCTGCTGGATGTACAGCCGTTTTTGCACGGAGGAAAGTGGATAGTAATCCCTCTTATCCAGTACTGGAATGGAGAGGTATTCCTGTCGCTCCAATTGGCTAATCGCTTCGGCCATCGCTTCGACGGTCGAGTGTCGGAACACATCGCGCAGCGGCAGGTCCACACTCAGCTCCTTGTGCACCTTGCTGACCAGAGTCGTCGCCCGTAGGGAGTGCCCGCCGAGGTCGAAGAAGTTGTCCGTCACGCCAATCGTGACCGACCCGAGCACGTCCTGCCAGATGGCGACCAGTTTCGCCTCAAGTTTGGTGCGCGGCGCCACGTATTCGCGGCCTGCGCTTGCTCCCCCTTCCGGCGCCGGCAGCGCCTTCCGGTCAATTTTTCCGTTCGGCGTCAGAGGCAGGCGCTCCAGCTCCACGAAGTACGACGGGATCATATAGCCCGGCAGCTCGCTGGAGATCGCCCGTTTCAGGTCTGCCGCCGTTAGTTCGCCATCCGTTGTGTAGTACGCGCACAGCGCTTTCTGCCCGTCCGCGTCACTTCGAACCAGCACCACCGCTTCGCGCACACCTTCCACCCATAGCAGCTGCGACTCAATTTCTCCCGTCTCAATCCGGTAGCCCCGGATTTTCGCCTGGTTGTCGATTCGGCCGATGAAGTCTACATTGCCGTCCTCCGTCCACCGCGCCAAGTCTCCCGTGCGGTATAGCCGCTCGCCCGCGACGAACGGGCTGTCTACAAACTTCTCTTCTGTCAGCTCCGGACGGTTCAAGTACCCGCGCGCTACACCGACTCCACCGATGACCAGCTCGCCCAGCACCCCGACCGGCACCGGATTCAGATGCGTGTCCACGATGTAGAATTTCGCATTCAGCCACGCTTTGCCAATCGGCACATTGCCTGTCTGAGGCAGCTTTATCAACGGCTCGTCGTAGAAGCTTGAGTCAATCGCTGCTTCCGTCACGCCGTATGCGTTGATGATCCGGAACAACGAGCCAAAGCGTTCCTGCAAGATTCGGTAATCCGCCACGCTGCAGCTATCCGAGCTCGTAATCAACAGCTCCATCCCGCTCATATCCAGCCGCTGCTCGTGCACGTACTCCATGAACGGCACGATCAGCGCCGGTGTTGATTCGAAGATGGTTACTCGCTCCCGCTCTATCCAGTGGTGCAGACGAGACGGATCGATCCGGTCGTCCTTCGGCACAATTACCATCATGCCTCCGTTGTACAACGTCCGCGCAATATCTCCAACGAACACGTCGAACGAGAAGCTTGCGAGCTGCAACAGCCGTACCGGGAACTGATTCAACTGGTATTCTCTGCAATAGCCTGCCGCCGTGTTCACCAAGCTGCGATGCTCGATCATCACACCCTTCGGCTTGCCCGTCGTTCCTGACGTGTAGATTACGTACGCCAGATCCTCCGGGCGGGCTTTATGGAAGCTGTCGGTGCCAACATCCTGATGACTCTCATCACCGTCATCCACAGCATCCGTCAGCTTGCCGGAGACCATGCTGGAGACAACCGGCACATTGGCCAGTTCCTTGCTGTAGGACGCTTCGTCGTCTAGGTACAATACCGCCGCCAACGCCAGCTCCTCTTCACCGAACCAGGCTTCAGCACGCTCTCGCAGCCCCGTTTGCGTCAACAGCACCTTCGCTCCGCTGTCTTCGAGCATGAACCGCACGCGCTCCGCCGGGTAATCCGGGTCGAGCGGCACATACGCCCCGCCCGCTTTCCAGACGGCCAGCACGGCCACTAGCAAGTCCACCGAACGCTCGGCGAGAATGCCGACGATCGTCTCCCGACCAATGCCGCTTGCGCGCAGCGTAGCAGCCAAGCGGTTTGCCCGCTCGTTTAGCTCCGCATACGTCAGCCGGTCGTTCTCGTACACGACGGCCTCCGCTTCCGGTGTGCGCTCCGCCTGTTCCTCGAACAGCCGGTGGAATGCGACCGCAGGAGCCGCTTCCGGCTGCGCCGGGTTGAACGCGCCGAGAATTTGCTCTTTTTCCACTGGTGTCAAAATGCCAAGCTCGGCAATAGTCGCCGACGGATTGCGAAGAATGGATTCAAGCAGTTGCAAGTAGTGAGCGGCCAATTTCTCCACCGTTTCGGTTTTATACAGCGCAGTCGCGTATTCAAACAGATATTCCAAGCCTTCCTCGATCTCCGTGACGTCCAAGCTGAGATCGAATTTAGAAACAATTTCTTCGCTAGCAAACGTCGACATATGGAGTCCAGAGAGCTGGATTTCCAAATTCTCTGTATTCTGCAAAGCAAACATCGTATCGAACAGCGGATTGCGGCTTAAATCGCGAGCCACGTTTACCTTATCTACCAGTTCCTCAAACGGATAATTTTGATGTTCAAACGCGCCCAGCGTCGTCTCCTTGATTTCCATTAAGTAGTCAAGGAACGTCTTATCGGCAGTCGGATAACTGCGGATGGCAAGGGTATTGACGAACATCCCAATCAACGGCTGAACATCGCTGTGATTTCTTCCCGCAATCGGCGTACCGACCACCACGTCTTCTTGTCCTGTATATTTATGCAATAACATTGTATAGCCAGCAAGCAGAACCATGTAAAGCGTTGCGCCGTTCTCGGCTGCAAGCCGTTTCAAACCTTCGCTTTTCTCGCTATTCATAAACAATTGCAGCGTGCGGCCCTCATAGCTCTGCATAACTGGGCGCGGATAGTCCGTCGGCAATTCCAAGACCGGCAGCTCTCCGCGGAACATGTCGAGCCAGTAGGCTTCCTGCTTGGCAAGCTGAGCTTTCTGCTCGTCCGATTGCTGCCATACCGCATAATCTTTGTACTGAATGCGAAGCGGCTCCAACTGCTCTCCGCTGTACCAGCGGACGAACTCGTCGATAAGTACGTCCATCGAAACGCCGTCAGAAACGATATGATGCGTATCGAACATCAGAATGTGCCGGTCCGGTGCCAGTTCGGCAAGGCCTACCCGCAGAAGTGGCGGCTTCGCTAGATCAAACGGACGAACGAATTGGCGCACCGTTTCTTCCGCCTGCTCCCCGCTAATCTGCACATATTCCACCTGGAAGGCGGCTTCTTCATAAATCCGCTGAACTACTTCTCCTTTTACCATTTCAAAGCCGGTACGCAGCGTTTCATGACGAGCTACAAGCCCGCAAAACGCTTCCTCAAACCGCTGTCGATCGAGCTCCCCTTCAAGCAGCATGGCTCCCGGTATGTTGTAGCTCAGCTCGCCTCCTTCCAGTTGGTTCAAGATATAAAGACGTTTTTGAGCGGAAGAGAGCGGATAATACTCACTAAGTTCCGCAGCCGGAATAGCCGTGAACGAGCCTATCTCCATCCGCTCCATAGCCGCAGCCATTTCCTCAACCGTCGAGTAGCGGAAAACGTCGCGAAGCGGGAATTCGACGCCTAGCTCCTTATGCATCTTGCTGACAAGCGTCGTCGCTCTCAGAGAGTGTCCGCCAAGGTCGAAGAAGTTGTCGGTTACACCTACCGCCTTCTCCTGAACAAGCACATTCTGCCAAATGGCTGCCAGCTTCGCCTCAAGTTCGGTGCGCGGCGCTACGTATTCGTAGCCTCCGCCTGCCCCCCCTTCCGGTGACGGGAGCGCCTTCCGGTCGATCTTTCCGTTCGGCGTCAGTGGCATGCACTCCAGTGCGACGAAGTACGACGGGATCATGTACCCAGGCAGTTCCTGCGCCAGCGCGCTGCGCAAATCGTTCACCGCTAGTTCCACCCCGGTATCCGGCGTGTAGTACGCGCACAGCGCTTTCTGTCCATTTGCGTCACTTCGAACCAGCACCACCGCTTCGCGCAAGCCTTCCACCCGCAGCAGTTGCGACTCGATCTCGCCCGTCTCGATCCGGTACCCCCGGATTTTCGCCTGATTGTCAATTCGGCCGATGAAGTCCACATTGCCGTCTTCCATCCAACGCGCCATGTCTCCCGTTCGGTACAGCCGCTCGCCCGCGGCGAACGGGCTGTCTACAAACTTCTCTTCTGTCAGCTCTGGACGGTTCAAGTACCCGCGCGCTACACCGACTCCGCCGATGACCAGTTCACCCAGCACCCCGACCGGCACCGGATTCAGATGCGTGTCCACGATGTAGAATTTCGCATTCAGCCACGCTTTGCCTATCGGCACATTGCCTGTCTGCGGCAGCTTCATCAACGGCTCGTCGTAGAAGCTTGAGTCGATCGCCGCTTCCGTCACGCCGTATGCGTTGATAATCCGGAACAACGAGCCGAAGCGTTCCTGTAAAGTTCGGTAATCCGCCACACTGCAGCTGTCCGAGCTCGTAATCAACAACTCCATCCCGCTCATGTCCAGCCGCTGCTCGTGCACGTACTCCATGAACGGTACGATCAGCGCCGGCGTTGATTCAAAGATGGTTACCCGCTCCCGCTCTATCCAGTGGTGCAGACGAGACGGATCGATCCGGTCGTCCTTCGGCACAATTACCATCGTGCCTCCGTTATACAGCGTCCGCGCGATATCTCCGACGAACACGTCGAACGAGAAACTTGCAAGCTGCAACAGCCGTACCGGGAACTGATCCAACCGGTATTCCCTCCGGTAGCCCGCCGCCGTGTTCACTAGGCTGCGATGCTCGATCATCACCCCCTTCGGCTTGCCCGTCGTTCCCGACGTGTAGATTACGTAGGCCAGATCCTCCGGACAGGCTTCATGGAAGCTGTCAGTGACGACATGCTGATAGCTCTCATCGCCGTCGTCCACAGCATCCGTCAGCTTGCCGGAGGCCATGCTGGAGACAACCGACGCATTCGCCCGCTCCTGGCTATACCACGCTTCGTCGTCCAGGTACAGCACGGCCGCCAGTGCCAGCCCCTCTTCGTCGAGCCAGGCTTCGGCACGATCTCGCAGCGCCGTTTGCGTCAACAGCACTTTCGCTCCGCTGTCTTCCAGCATAAACCGCACGCGCTCCGCCGGGTAATCCGGGTCTAGCGGCACATACGCCCCGCCCGCTTTCCAGACGGCCAGCACGGCCACTAGCAAGTCCACCGAACGCTCGGCAAGAATGCCGACGATTGTTTCCCTGCCAATGCCGCTTGCGCGCAGCGTAGCCCCTACGCGGTTCGCCCGCTCGTTCAGCTCTGCATACGTCAGCCGATCGTTATCGTACACGACAGCTGCCGCTTCCGGGGTGCGCTCCGCCTGTTCTTCGAACAACCTGTGGAACGCGGTCACAGGAGCCGCTTCTGGCTGCGCCGGGTTGAACGCGCCGAGAATGTGGTCTTTTTCCGCTGGTGTCAAAAGCTCCAACTGATTCACTTGGATATTCGGGTTAGCTGCAACTTTCTCCAGTGCCTGGGCAAAATGACCGTGGATCTGCCTGATGTCTTCCTCTCTGAACGTCAGCGCATTGTACGTAAACCGCAGCAAAATATGCTCTTCCGGAATGACGGTAATATCCAGATCGTAGTTCGTTTGCTCCGGCGACTGGATATTAGCGATTTTCAGCGCTTCTTCATGTCCGCCGACGACCTGCTCAATTTGTTCTTCCATCGGATAATTTTCAAAGACCATGATATGGTTGATCAAGTCGCGTTTTTGCTCGCTCAGTGACTGAATTTCGAACAGCGGGAACGTTTCGTAAGCTCCCGATGCCAGCGCTTGATCCTGGGTTTTCCTCAAAATATCAGCTACCGTCTCCTCGGCTTTTCCTTGAATACGGACCGGAATTGTATTAATAAACAGGCCGATCATGCTTTCGATGCCCGGAATTTCCGCTGGACGCCCGGATACAACGGAGCCAAATACGACATCCTCGCTGTTGTTGTATACCTGCAGAACCAGTCCCCATACGGTCTGCATGAACGTATTGATCGTCACCTGCTGCTGGCGTGCCATCCGCTCGATTTTCCCGGTCAGTTCCTTACTAAGTTCCACATCGATTTCGGCCGCTTCAAAAGCGCCCTGCTTCAGCTGCGTTTTCTCCTGAGGAAGCTTGGTCTGCTGATCATAACCCACCAAGTACTCGGACCAGTAACGCGAAGCTTTCTCGGCATCTTGAACTTCCAGCCATTCGATATACCGGGAGTACGAGGTAACCGGAGGAAGCTCTAGCGTCCGATTCTCCTGGAACGCGAAGTAGGCGTCAAACACTTCCTTGAGCATGAAGGACATGCACCAGCCATCCATCAAAATGTGATGGTGACTCCAGATCACATGGTAAGACTCTTCGCCCGTGCGCAGAACGGTCACGCGCATAAGAGAACCTCGGGCCAAATCGAACTTGTTCGCTTTATCCGCACTAACGAAATCGGCTATCGTCTTCTCCGAATCTTCATCGCTAACCGAGCGAATATCTTCGAAGTACACTTCACACTTTCGCTCGCGGAACACCACTTGAATCGGCTCGTCTCTCCAGCCGGTAATAAAGTTGGTCCGCAGCGTCTCATTCCGCTGTACCAGCGTATCCAATCCTTGAGTGAAGGCTTCGACATTCAGGGTGCCGTACAGATCGAAGGTCACCTGTTCGAAGTAAGCTTCCGAATCGGCATCCAGCAGGCTGTGGAACAACATCCCTTTTTGCAGCGGAGTCAGGATGTATACATTCTCCAGTTCGCCAAGCGCCGCCGTATGTTCGGCCAGCCGCTCCAGTTCCTCCAGCGTCACATCTTGAAGTAGTACATCGCTAGGCGTAAGCTCCGGAAGCTCTTTCGATACGCAATGACTGATAACTTCACACAAGCTCGATTGAAGCAGGGTGCCCAGGCGCTCTACCGTTTCCCGTTTATACTGGGTTTCCCCATAACGGATCGTGAGTTCCAGCACTCCTTCCGACACCATACCATTGATATCGAGGACAAAATCCATCATTGCATTCGGGCTTGAATCGGAGCCCGGGCTGAACGGAGACTGCTGCGAGCCGCTGCTTTCGTAATCCTGGTCGAACTGACCCAAATAGTTAAAGCTGATCTCCGGCTCCAAAACGAAGCGCTCACCGTCACGCGGCGCCGATAAATAACGTAGGATGCCGTAGCCGATTCCTTTGTTCGGAATGCGGCGCAAGCTTTCTTTAACCTGTTTTACCTGATGACTGAGCGCCTGAGCGTCACCCAGTTCCAGAACGACAGGGAATTGGCTTGTAAACCAGCCTATCGTGCGCGTAATGTCCACATCCGGCAAAATGTCTTCCCGACCGTGGCCTTCTAGATTCACCAGCACGCGTTCCCGGCCGCTCCAAGCTTGTACCGCTAGGCCAAGCGCGGCAAGCAGCAAATCGTTCATTTCCGTATGGTAAGCACGGTGTGCCTGCTTCAGCAGCTGTTCGGTTTCTTCCGCTGTCCAGCGAACGGTCACGAGCCCGCTGTCCTTCAGCTTGGATCTACCTTGGTCAAAATCTTTTGGAAGCGGCTCATAACTCAATTGCTCGATATGCTGCCAATACTCTCTTTCGCTTTCCATCGCCAGACCGTTCGCATAATCAGCGAGCTGTTTCGCCCATGCTTGGAATGAATCCGTTTTGAGCGGTAAACGGATCGGCTGCCCTTGCAGCGCCTGCTCATAGCCGGCAGCAAAATCCTCAAGCAGAATACGCCAGGATACACCGTCTACGACCAAGTGATGGATCGCGATGAGCAGGTGGTCGCCGTCGTCGCAGCGGAACAAGCCGATTTTCACCAACGGACCGTTTTCCAGATCGATGCTCGCTTGAATGTCATTTGCCTTAGCCTCTACCGCTTCTTTCACGTCGCCGACTCCCTTGAAATCGACAACTTCCAAATCGAACAACGCTTCGTTATCCCGGGCGCCTCGGTTCCAGGCGGTATAGCCGTTCTCAGTTAGACGGTAAACCGTACGGAGAGCATCGTGATGCACGACAAGCTGACGCACCGCTTGGCGTAAAGCTTCTTCGTCAAATCCTTGCTTGGAGAACTGCATGAACGCCTGATTGCTATGATGCACGTCGGCCGGATTTTGTTCAAAGAACCAGCGCTGAATCGGAGTTAAGATGACCTCTCCCGTCACTTCGGCCTGATTTGCCATTCTCTCCGCCGTTTGCAGCTGCAAACTAAGGGCAGAAATCGTCGGGTAATGGAACAAATCTTTCATGACCAGCTTATACCCCGTTTGCAAAAGACGGGACGATACCTGCAAGGCCTTGATTGAATCGCCGCCGAGCGCAAAGAAATTGTCCATCGTGCCGACCTGATCCACGCCCAACACCGACTGCCAGACCGACGCAAGTGCTTGCTCGGCAGGCGTACGAGGCGCCGTGTATGCAACCTCAGCACGAATGCTTCCTTCCGGCACAGGCAGCGCTTTACGGTCGATCTTCCCGTTCGGCGTAAGCGGCATTTGATCCAGTCGCATGATGCGCGAAGGCACCATATGGGAAGGCAATGCGGCGCCCAGATGAGTCACAAGTCCTTCCAGATCGAAGCTGGAATCGGCTGCGACGTACCCACACAAATATTTCTTCTCCCGCTCGTCCGTCCGGTCGATGACAAGCGCTTGACGCACGCCAGCAACATTTTGCATGACCGCTTCTATTTCACCAAGCTCGATCCGATAGCCGTGAATTTTCACCTGGTTGTCGATCCGGCCGATGAAGTCCACGTTGCCGTCCGGCATCCAGCGCGCCAGGTCGCCGGTCCGGTACAGCCGCTCCCCGGTGGCGAATGGGCTATCTACGAATTTCTCCATCGTCAAATCCGGGCGGTTCAAGTAACCGCGGGCCACACCTGCTCCACCGATAACCAGCTCGCCTAACACCCCGATAGGCACGGGCTTCAAATTTGCATCCACGATGTAGAACTTGGCGTTCAGCCACGCTTTCCCGATCGGCACGCTGCCCGTCTTCGGTAGTTTCTCCAGTGGCTCGTCATAGAAGCTGGAGTCAATCGCCGCTTCCGTTACGCCGTAGCTGTTAATAATACGGAACTGCGAGCCGAAGCGCTCCTGCAAGGTGCGGTAATCCGCTACACTGCACGCATCCGAGCTTGTGATCAGCAGTTGCATCGAACTGAGGTCCAGACCTTCGGCATGCACATGCTCCATGAACGGCACGATCAGCGCCGGAGTCGATTCGAACACCGTCACGGCGTAGTCGCGAATCCAATCGTAGAGGCGGGTTGGATCAATCCGGTCGTCCTTCGGCACGATGACCATCGTACCGCCGTTGTACAGCGTCCGCGCAATGTCGCCGACGAACACGTCGAACGAGAAGCTGGCGAGCTGAAGCAGCCGGATCGGGAACTGATCCAGGCGGTAGTCCCTCCGGTAGCCCTCCGCCGTGTTTACCAGGCTGCGGTGTTCCACCGCCACGCCCTTCGGACGTCCTGTCGTACCGGAGGTGTAGATAACGTAAGCCAAATCTCGCGGCTTGTTCACATTCGCCGGATTCGATGCGAGATCCACAGCTAGTACGTTCTTCTCGGCTTCTGCCGTGGCGGACGTTTCAGCAGAAGTCATTTCCGCTTGCGCTTGCGCTAAAGCCTCCATTTCTGCGCCTGCTTCTTCCAATGCTTGTACAGCCACAGCCGCTTCCGCCGCTCCGAGGCTGTACGTCGCGTCGTCATCAAGCGCAAACACCGTTTGCAGCACGAGTACTCCATCGCTGCGCCACGCTTCCACCTGCTCCAGCAGACGGGTCTGCGTAAGCAGCACCGACGCTCCGCTGTCCGTGAGCATATACTCGATCCGATCCGCCGGATAGTCCGGGTCGAGCGGCACATAAGCGCCGCCAGCTTTCCATACGGCGAGCACCCCAATCAACAGCTCCGTCGAACGACCAGCCAGAATGCCGACCACCTGCTCCGGCTTCACCCCGCGCGCCCGCAGTGCATACGCCAGACGATTCGCTTTGGCGTTCAGCTCCGCATACGTCAGCTTGCTGTCTTCGTAGACAACCGCCATCGCTCCCGGAGTACGCTCCGCCTGTTGCTCGAACAGCTCGTGGAACGTTCTCTCTTTCCACGACTTATCCGCATCCAAGCCTGCACCCTCTGCGGCAGATTGCTCTGCCAAAGCCGAAGACGATACGTCAAACCCGACCAGCAACTTATGCTTTTCGCTGTCCGTCAAAATATCCAAATCCGCAATCCGCGCACCCGGCTGAGCCATAATCGACGTTAAAAGCTGTTCGTAATGACCCGCCAGCCGTACCATCGTTTCCTGTCTAAACATTGAGGTAGCATACTCGATCTTGCAAACCAGCTCGTTATCGGCTTCCACGATATCTAAGCTAAGATCAAACTTTGCCGTCTTTTCCTCGATGTCGAATTGGGACCATTGCAAACCTGCTGGGGTTACATCCAAGCTTTCGTGCTTTTGCAATGAAAACATGGTATCAAACAGAGGATTCCGGCTTAAATCCCGGCTCACCTGAAGAGCTTCCACCAGTTCCTCAAACGGATAGTCCTGGTTCTCATAGGCTCCAAGCGTCGTTTCCTTCACTTCCTGCAAGTAATCCAAGAACGTCCGCTCCGCCACCGGACCCAAGCGAAGAGCCAGCGTATTGACAAACATGCCGATAATCGGCTGCAGGTCGGCGTGAGAACGGGCGGCAATCGGAGTGCCGACCACGATATCTTCCTGTCCCGCGTATTTATGGAGCAATACAGAGTACGCAGCCAGCAGAAGCATGTACAGCGTCGCACCCGAATCGCCAGCAAGCCGTTTGAGAGCTTCGCTTTTCTCCGCATCCAGCGTAAACGTGAGCGTTTGACCATCAAACTGCTGCACGGCTGGACGGGAGAAGTCGAGAGGCAGCTCAAGAACAGGAAGCTCGGAGCTGAATACCCCGCGCCAATATTCCTCCTGCTGTTTGATGCGCTGGCGCTGCTCTTCGGATTGCTGCCAAACAGCGTAATCCTTATATTGAATCCGCAGTTCCGGCAATTGTTCCCCATTGTAAAGCCGCACGAATTCGCGCAACAGCACGTCCATGGAAAGGCCGTCGGAACCAATATGATGAATATCCAACGCGAGCAAGAATTTCTCTTTCCCCAGTTCGATCAGCAAGGCGCGCAGCAAAGGCGGATGGGTCAAGTCAAAAGGCTGAATGAAGCCTTCAAGAATGGCCGCAACCTGATCTTCGCTAGCTTGAAGCTTCTCGACCTTGAAAGCTGCGAGTGGATGAATACGCTGCACCGGCTCCCCATTCACGATTTCAAAGCTGGTCCGCAGCATATCATGCCGGGCCACCAAAGTAGTCAACGCCTGTTCTACCTTGGCCTCGTTCAAAGCCCCCTTCAATTGCAATGCGCTTGGGAGGTTGTAATTCAGCTCAGAGCTATCCAGCTGATGCAGGACGTACAGCCTTTTTTGCGCGGAGGATACCGGATAGTACGCTCTCTCTTCCGCTTTCGGAATCGAGCTGTACCGCGTTTCTTCCAAGCTAGCAATAGCCCCGGCCATAGACTCTACCGTCGTATAGCGGAACACATCGCGCAGCGGAAGTTCCACGTTCATTTCCTTGCGAATTTTGCTGACAAGGTTCGTCGCCCGCAAGGAGTGTCCACCGAGTTCGAAGAAATTGTCAAGGACTCCAATGCCGGAGTAACCCAGCACTTCCTCCCAGATCTTCACAAGCTGAGACTCCGTCCGGTTACGCGGCGCTACATATTCGACGCCCGTTTGCAAACCGCCTTGCGGCTCCGGCAGCGCTTTGCGGTCCACTTTACCGTTGGACGTCAGCGGCATGCGCTCCAGCTGCACGAAGTACGACGGAATCATATACCCAGGCATTACCTGGGCCAGTGAGGTTCTCAATTCACTGACCGTCAGCGTCCGGTCCGCTACAAAGTAGGCGACAAGCGCCTTTTCGCCATCGCTGTCCTGATGGGCGAGCACCACCGCTTCTTCCACGCCCTCGACGTTCAGAAGCTGCGTCTCGATTTCGTCCAGCTCGATCCGGTAACCCCGGATTTTGACCTGGTGGTCGATCCGTCCCAGATATTCGATGTTACCGTCCGGCAGCCAAACCGCCAAGTCCCCGGAGCGGTACAGTTTCTCCCCCTCTGCAAACGGGGAATCGACGAACTTCTCCGCTGTCAGATCCGGTCGATTCAAGTAGCCTCTCGCAAGGCCTTCCCCGGCCACGTACATTTCGCCCGCTACGCCGATCGGTACAGGGCGGCGGTTGTCATCAAGGACATACACGCTCAGCGTTGGGATCGGCTTGCCGATATTGCTCTTCGCCGCCTCCATTTCGACCCATGTGATTTCCTTATACGTAACGTGAACCGTCGTCTCTGTAATGCCGTACATATTGATTAACTTCGTCTCCGGGTACTTCGTCTTGAAGCCCTTGAGCAGCAGCGGACTCAGCGCTTCACCCCCGAAGATGACGTTGCGAATCCGCAGATCATACGGATGTTCCGCCAAAACCTCGCGCAGCAGTTGGTAGAAGTATGTTGGTGTCTGGTTCAAAATCGTGACCTGCTCACGGCCCAGCAGCGCCAGGAAATCGGCCGGATTTTTCGCCGTGAGAGGCGGTACAATGACCAGCTTTCCTCCGTACAGCAGCGCACCGTACATTTCCCAGACGGAGAAATCGAAGCAGAACGAGTGGAACAGCGTCCACGTGTCAGACGGACCGAAGTCGAACAGATTCTTGTCGTTAAACAGGAGGCGCACGACGTTCTTATGTTCGATTAGCGTTCCTTTCGGTCTGCCGGTCGTTCCCGACGTGTAGATGACATAAGCCAGGTTGCCCGGCCCGGAAATCGGTTCTAGGTTCGAAGCGTCCAGCGCATCGACGGAGTCCACCCCTCTGTCACCCCAAACAAAATCATCCAATTCGAGGCGTGTTCCTGCGAAGTCGGTCCTCTCATGCAGATGCTTTTGAATCAGCAATAACGGCGCGCCCGAATCCTCGATCATGAAGCGGATGCGCTCCTCCGGGTAGTCGGGATCGACAGGCACGTAGGCTCCGCCTGCTTTGAGAATCGCCAAAATGCCGACGACCATATCGAGCGAGCGTTCGGCCAGAATCGCTACCAGCTGATCCGCTTCTACTCCTGTCTCACGCAGCGTCCTTGCAAGCCGGTTGGATCGCTCGTTCAGCTCGCGGTAGGTCAACTGCCGCTCGTTCATGACGGCAGCCACGTTGTCCGGGTAAAGCTTTGCCTGCTCTTCGAACAAGCCGTGAATCGTCTGCTGCCGCGGGTAGTCCGCCTCTGAATCGTTGAAACCACATACCAGTTCGCGGATTTCCTCTTCCGTGAGCATTTCCAGCGAGGCAATATCTCCTTCCGGCGCTGCTGCGATAGTTTCTAACAGCTTGTCATAATGTTTAGCAAACCGTTCGGCTGTCTCTTGTTTATACAAAGCCGTAGCGTATTCAAACCGGCATTCGAGCTGACCGTCCAGTTCCGAAATATCTAGGAGCAGCTCGAACTTGGATGTTCGGTTCTCCAATGGATAAAACGATTGCTCCAGCCCCTCGATGACAATTTGCTCGTTCTCCGTATTTTGCAGGGAGAAAAACGTATCAAAGAGCGGATTGCGGCCGGTCGCGCGCGGAATGTGAAGACTTTCCACCAAGTCTTCGAACAAATAATTTTGGTGTTCGAAAGCCCCGAGCGTGATGTCCTTGATTTCTTCCAGGTACGAAAGGAACGGTTTGGAACGCTCCGGACGACTGCGAATGGCCAAGGTGTTGATAAACATCCCTATGATTGGCTGTACTTCTTCCTGCGTTCTTCCGGCAATCGGCGTTCCGACAATCAGATCTTCCTGACCCGAATATTTATGCATAAGGATCGAGTAAGCCGACAGCAGCACCATGTACAGGGTCGTGCCCGTCTGTGCCGCCAGCTCTTTCAGCTTTTCCGTCCGCTCTTTCCCGATATAAAACTTCACGGTCCGGCCGTCAAAGCTTTGCACCGCAGGCCGCGGGTAGTCCGTCGGCAGCTCCAAGACCGGAAGCTCGCCTGACAGCTGTTCCAGCCAGTACTCCTTCTGCGGCAGAAGCATCTGCTCGTAAGCTTCGGAATGCTGCCAAACGGCATAATCTTTGTATTGAATGTGCAGCGGGTCCAGTTCCTCGCCCCGATACAAGCGGCTAAACTCGTCGAAGAGCAGCGCTGTCGAAATGCCATCCGAGACGATATGGTGCATATCGAACAGCAAAATGTGGCGATCCTCCGCAACCTCGATCAGACCAATACGGAGAAGTGGCGGTTTGGTCAGATCAAACGGGCAAAAGTAAGCTTCCACCACCTGGTCCACTTCCCGTTCATCCGCCTGAAAATAATCTACAGCAAACTCCACCTCGTCATCGATGAGCTGAACAAGCTCGCCTTGAACCTGCTCGATCCCGGTACGCAGCGTCTCATGGCGCTGAATCAGCGCCCGGAACGCGTGCTCGACGCGCATACGGTCCAGCTTGCCTTCGAGAAGAATCGCCGCTGACATATTGTAGCTGCGCTCGGCCCCGTCAAGCTGGCGCAGGACATACAGACGCTTTTGCTCGGATGAAACCGGATAGCACTCGGCTTCAGCCGCCTTTGTAATCTCATACGTCTCCTGCTGCCTTAAACCGCCGATTGTTTGGGCCAATTGTTCGATCGTGGTGTAGCGGAAAACGTCCCGCAGCGGAACCTCGACCTGCAGCTCTTTACGAATCTTGGAAACAAGCATGGAGGCCCGCAAAGAATGACCACCTAGGTCAAAGAAATCGTCCTGGACTCCAACTCGCGCAATACCGAGCACCTGCTGCCAAATGAGAGCAAGTCTTGTTTCCAGCGTTGTGCGAGGAGCCACGTACTCACGGCCTGAGTCTACCTCTCCGGTCGGTTCAGGCAGCGCTTTACGGTCAATTTTGCCGTTCGGCGTGAGCGGAAGCTTATCAAGTGACACCAGCCGGGCCGGGACCATATGGGCCGGCAGTTCTTGCTTCAATTGGGACAGCAGATCGCTCAGCGGCAAGGAAGCATCCCCGGCCACATAGCCGCACAAATATTTTTGCCCCTGCTCATCCGTACGGTCGATCACCACAGCCTGCTTGACGCCAAGGAAACGCAGCAGGGCCGTTTCTATTTCGCCGAGCTCGATCCGGAACCCGCGAATTTTCACCTGATAGTCGATCCGGCCGATGAAGCCGACGTTGCCGTCTTCCAGCCAGCGAGCCATATCTCCTGTCCGGTAGAGACGTTCGCCCGGCACAAACGGGCTGTCCACAAACTTCTCAGCGGTTAGGTCCGGACGGTTCCAGTACCCGCGTCCCACCCCTGCGCCTCCGATGACAAGCTCGCCCGGAACCCCTACAGGAACCGGCTTTAACTCGGCATCGACAATGTAAAACCGGGCGTTCAGCCAAGATTTGCCGATCGGCACATGACCGGACGGCGGCAGCTTATCCAGCGGCTCATCGTAAAAGCTGCTGTCAATCGCCGCTTCCGTAATGCCATAGCTGTTGATAATTCGGAATTGTCCGCCGAATCTTTCCTGCAGCAATCGGTAATCGGTGACACTGCAAGCATCCGAACTGGTAATCAGCAACTGCATGGAGCTAACATCCAGCCCTTCTTCATAAATATGCTGCATGAACGGCAGGATGAGTGCAGGCGTTGATTCGAATACCGTAATATTTTGGTCTCGGATCCAGCCGTATAAGCGGTTCGGATCTATCCGGTCATCCTTCGGTACAATCACCATCGTGCCTCCGTTATACAGCGTCCGCGCGATGTCTCCGACGAACACGTCAAACGAGAAGCTGGCCAACTGCAGCAGCCGCACTGGGAACTGATCCAATCGATACTCGCGACGGTACGCATCCGCCGTATTCACGAGACTACCGTGCTCGATCATGACGCCTTTCGGGCGTCCCGTCGTACCCGAGGTGTAAATCACATAAGCCAAGTCTTGCGGGGCGCTGCTGGCCGATTTAAATGCCGTGGCTAAGGCACCCCCGTTATAAATCTGTTCATCATCCATGGCATAGACAGCTTGAAGCTTCAGCCGGTTATCGGCCAACCAACCTTCGGCCCGCTCCAACAGATGACGCTGCGTAAGCAGCACCGATGCATCGCTATCGCTAAGCATGTACTCAATCCGCTCCGCCGGATAATCGGGGTCCAGCGGTACATAGGCTCCGCCGGCTTTCCAAACGGCGAGCACCCCGACCAGCAGTTCCACCGAACGCTCCGCCCAGATCCCCGTAATCGTCTCCCTTCCCACGCCCTGTTCTCGAAGAAGAGAAGCCAGCCGCTCGGCGCGTTCGTTCAATTCGCCGTAGGTCAGTTGTTTGTCCATGTAGACGACTGCCGGGTGATCCGGAATTTCCCGGGCAAACCTTTCAACATACCGATGAAACACTTCTCCCTCGCTCAGCTCTGCCACCGGCGGGTTAAAAACGTTGAGAATGCGGTGTCTCTCCTCATCGCTCAGCAGAGAAATCTCGCGGATCGGCAGTTCTGGTGTTTGAAGAAACTGGTCCAGAACGTTTACATACTGTTCCATAATTCGATCAATCTCGGCCTTCTCGAACAGGCCAGTACGATAGGAAGCATGGAAAATGACATGGTCTTCATGCAGCATATGGTCGAAGCGCAGCAGCAAATCGTCCACCTCGTGCCTAGCGAAGTGAGTCTCCCCGCGTACCTTAATTTCTTCATACTCCACGACTTTCAAAGGTAGATATTCCAGAGACGTGCGGAACAGCCCCGAAAGATCGTTGCGGCCGTGTTGTTCACGTAAATCCTGGATCAATTGGTTATAAGGGTATTTCTGATACCGCAGATCCGCCATATTTTCCTTGGAAACCGTTTGGATCAAGGAAAGCACGTGACCGTCTGGATTCAGACAAATCCTTGTAGCCACGGTGCTGACGAACATACCGATCATTTCTTTTTCCTTCTTGCTGGTGCGATTGGCGAAAACCGTGCCGACCGGAACATCGGTGCTGTCGGTCAGCTTGTACAATAAGGTGTACATGGCGGACAGAAATAACGTATATAAGCTGACCTGATATTGTTCGCTGAAGGCCATAATGCGTTCATACCGGGAACCGTCCAAAGTGATGGCCAGTTTATTGGATTCGCTGCCGATCGAGAATGGCGAATACGATTTAATGCCGGTCGTTTCAGGCAAAGTGCTGTACTTCGTCAGCCAGTATTCCTTCCCTTTTTGATAACGCTGCGATTGCTCATATTCACGCTCCGCGGCAATATAATCCAGATAGGAAGGGGCTTGGTACCTGCTGGAGATGCCTTTGCGCAGTTCCAAGTATTTTTCCATCACCGCATGCAGCACAATGTTGATTGACAAACCGTCAGCGATAATATGATTTATCGTCAAATTGAGCCATACTTGGCCGTTCGCAACATGGAAAATCGTAAATTGGTACAGGTGTTCGTCGAACACGCTGGCCGGTTTTTCGCTTACTTCTTTCATCCAAGCATAGAATTGTTCGGGTGTCTCTATTTCCAGGTGGTTTAACCTAGCTTGGACATTCTCCGCTTCTTCGAACCACTGCGTTGGATTTTGCAAATCCCCGCTAATGCGGATTCGGAAAGCGTCATAAGTTTTGACGATCTCTACTACCGCTTGCTCTAGTAGCTGTGTGTCGATCTGGCCCGTCATTTGGTAGGTCCCAGAAATCATCGTGATGGACGTTCCCGGATTCATAATTTCCGTGAACCATATTCGGCGCTGGGCTTGCGTTAATCCATATTGCTCATTGGTATTCTCTCTCACATCGACACACTCCCGTTTTAGAGATTCTTTATAGATTGGCTTTGTACCTAGATGTCACTTAGTCACTCTTAAGAAGAACCGCGCAGGCGATTCTCGGAACGGCTCCTGCGGACTCTTCCCCCTTGTTCGTGTCTGCGTTTTCTAGTAACTACCGTTATAAAGTCATACCTTGGATTACTAAAAAGACTCTGTCGCTTTCGCAAGCTGGAAGCCACCAGCCGCAAAGCACATCTAGCCGTACAACCGAGCGTAATAACCCCCGAGTGCCAGCAGGTCCTGATGGCGGCCCCGCTCAACGACCGTCCCTTGGTTCATGACGGTAATTAAATCTGCATGTTCCACGGTACTGAGACGGTGGGCAATCAAAATGGTGGTGCGCCCCTTCATCAATACGTTCAGAGCCTGCTGTACCCAATGCTGGGATTCGTTATCCAGCGCGGAAGTCGCTTCGTCCAGCAGCAAAATCGGGGCGTTTTTGAGAATCGCCCGGGCGATCGCAATTCGCTGCCTTTGTCCACCCGACAACGACGCTCCTCTCTCTCCCACCGGCGTTTTATACTGTTCAGGAAGTTCCTGAATGAAATGGTGAGCGTACGCTGCTTTGGCCGCTTCGATTACTTCTTCATCCGTTGCATCCGGGTTGCCGTAGCGGATGTTTTCCTCAATCGTGCCGGTAAATAAGAACGACTCCTGTGGAACGTATGCAATCTGCCTGCGGATTTCTTCCAGCGTGTAATGGCCGAATGGTTTGCCTTGGAGCAGAATTTCTCCGCTGTCCACAGGATAAAAGCCGAGCAGCAGCTTAATCAGCGTACTTTTGCCGCTGCCGCTGGCCCCCACGATAGCGGCGACCTGGCCGGGAAACACCTGCATGGACATGTCGATAAGCACCTTTTTATCCGCCTGATAGGAAAATTCCACATCGCGAAACTCCACCGCAGCCTCTGACACGAGCTCACTACAAGGAGATCCCAGACGCTCCGGTTCCTCTTCCTGTCTTAGTACCTCTTGAATCCGAGTAGCGCCCGCGAGCGAATTTTGAGTCATGGACAGAACCATCCCCAAGTTCAACAAGGCATGTGTCAGATTTACTTGCAGAACCGCCAGGGCAGCAACGCTTCCCATTCCCATCAGTCCGTAAGCATAAAGAAGACTGCCGATGACGATGATGCCGCAGAACGTGACATAGCTGATAAAATGGTTCACCGCAGCCTGCATGCCGTTTTTCTGTGCGGTTTGCCGAAGCGTCTGCGTCATTTGTTCGTTCAACGCCTCGTACTGGCCGTAAATCGTGCGGATGCGGAACAGCTTCACCATTTGAATGCCGCCCATAAAATCTTTAAATTTTTCGGTCATTTTACCGAGCGTTTGCAAGCCTTGTTCGGACAGAACGCGAATATCCCTCGCAAATTTCAGGCTAACAACGGAGGACAGCAGCAGAATGACGAAGGATACCCCGGCAAACCGCCAATCGATCAACACCATAGAGACAATGGAGCCGATGCAAAAGACAACTTGAAGCAGCAAAACGAAGTAAACCTGCGAGAATGTAAACTCAACGGTCGTTACATCGTTGTTCACCCGCGACAGCAAGTCTCCATGGTGCGTCTGCTCTAGGAATCTCGGCCGCACCCGGCACAGCTTGTCATAAAGACGTTTGCGAATATCCAGCACAGTCATCTCGACACTGCGTTGGTATAAGTAAATGAACCATGGAGAAATCACATTTTCCAGGAATAGGGCCACGCCCAAAATAATAAAGGCTTCCACCATCAGGGACGTATCTCGGGACACGGCGAAATCAACCAAGTTATGTACGACCAAACTGAAGGCGATCAGGAACAATGTCTGTGTGAGCGCCGTCACGGCAAGGCCAATGGCGTACTGGGTTTTGAGCTTGCGGTTCATAAACGTCAGCAAGTAGCCGAGTTCTTTTACTTGCGAGAGCCAGCCGCCCTTTTTCATGTGTACGACACCTCCCTGCGTTCGGCAGACTCGGTAAATTCCTGGTAGTATGACTGGGCATACAACCCCTTCATCTCCAACAAATGTTCATGAGTGCCTTTTTCCACGATATTTCCTTGTTCCATGACCCAAATTTCGTCGGCGTTTTGTACGGTAGAGAGCCGGTGGGCAATAACCATCGTCGTTCTCTGCTTCATCAAGACGTTGAGCGCTTCCTGAACCGCGCTTTCCGACTCCGGATCAAGAGCCGACGTTGGTTCGTCCAGCAGCAGTACGGGAGCATCCTTCAGAAAAGCCCGGGCCATTGCAATACGCTGGCGCTGCCCGCCGGACAAGAAGCCTCCGCGCTCTCCGACATACGTCTGGTAGCCGTCGGGAAGCTGCATAATAAAGGAGTGCGCCTGAGCGACTTTGGCGGCTTCCATAATGTCGTCCATCGACGCATCTTCCCGCCCGTAGCCAATATTTTCGGCGATCGTGCCACTAAACAAATAGGAATCTTGAGTTACCACTGAAAAATATGACCGAAGCTGCTCCGGATCGGCGCCGTGGATCAGGCTGCCGAATACACGGATCTCCCCCTGATCCTCCTGAAGCGGATAAAAGCCGATTACAAGCTTAAACACCGTACTCTTCCCTCCGCCGCTCGCCCCGACAAGCGCGATCGTCTTCCCTTCCGGCACCGTGAAGCTAACATTACGCAGGATCGAGGCGCTCTCTTCATACCCGAAGGTTACGTTCTGAAACTCGATGGGGGCGGCGCTCGCCTTCGGAAGCGAACGGCCATTTTCCGTTTCGGTCGGCTGCTCTACGATTTCGGAGACCCTTCTCAGGGCACCGGCCATTTCGAACGTGCGAGTGATGAGCTCAGGAATATGCTCCAGCGGCTCCAGACACAGATTCAGCAAGTACAGGAAGGCGACCAGTTCCCCCGCGCCTAGTTGACCGTTGTAGATTAAATAACTTCCGTAACTGACGGCAAAAATGATCGGGCTGATCATCAGCGTGGACAGCAGCGGGTTGACCCAAGCTTCCCGCTTTTTCACGGCTAGCTTTTTTTGAGCTGTCAATTGCAGCAGCACTTGATAGGAGCGAGATAGCATGCCGGATAGCAGATAGCTTTTTACAATCGGCATACCGCCAAGCGTATCCTGTAGGTTGATGTTCATTCGGCCCATGTTCGCCTGGGCTTCCTCCGTCAACCGTTCCAACTGCTTGCCAATCCATTGGGAAACCAGCAGCGCTACAGGAAATAACAGCAGGCTGTACAGCATCAACTCCCATTGGAGGTAGATTAAATAAGCGAAACAGCCAATGAATAATAGCGGATGATAAAACCACTGGGCGAGGTCCCGAATCATAAACTGCTGAATAAGCTGCAGGTCGTTGTTGATCCGCGACAACATGTCACCAGAGTGCTGCTTTTCCAAATAGGAGACCGGGAGTTTGCCGATATGACGCATGACATGGTTGCGGATATCCTGCACCGCAGAAGCGCTGCTTCGCTCTACGCCGAAGCTCATGAAAAACTTCGCCGGCACTCCGATCAAGATGACCACAAAGACCGTGTACACGATCTGGAGAGCGATTGGACCTGCCCCCTTCTCGGCCTGGGTGGTCAACTGCTCGATTAAACTCCCCGTCCATATCTCAATAACGGCTGCAGCAATTGCGGACAAGGTACCCACGATCATCCAGCCTTTGTGACGGCTTACATAGGACATCAGCCAGCGGAATGCTTTCCAGGTCGCGTAAGCGGTTTGGCGCTTGGAAGGCACCGCTGTGCCGTGCGCTTGAACAGACGGCTGCCGGTCAGCTTCCATGCAGCACCCCAGCCTCCGCTTCGATCTGCCGCTTGACTTGCACTAAAATGTCCCGGATGACAATGGCCGTTTCGTCCACGCGCGCGAGTTCCAGCAATTCCTCGTGCGCGCCCTCCAGCCGGTAAGAGGCGTAAGCTTGCGTCGTTGCCCCCCGCCAGGACGGCAATTGGTGCTCCGTGCGGTACGCTTCGCTGTCCTGCGCAATTAGTTCGTAAATCCGGGCCGAGGTCGTGCCGGAATTAATAAGCTGCGCTTCGTATGCCAAGGTAGCTTTGACCTTACGATGAACACGCTCCCGTACGAGTGGGTTGCTCATTAATTCCTTCTCTTCTTCATCGAAATCGGCAAGCGTTTCTTCAAGCTCTTTCTCCGTCGTTTCAGAAGGCGTTAGCGCGTCCTTAATCCACGAGTCCACCATGAGCACGTCCGTTACGGGATACCCTCTTTTCTCCATCGTTTTGGCTACCTCGAATGTCAAGTTGCCTCCGAAGCAGTAGCCAAGCAGCACATAAGGTCCTTCCGGCTGAATGCGGACAATTTCGTCCACATAACGGTTCAGCATAGCCTCGTAATCGGTGGCATCGTCGATAAAATCAATGCCGTAGAGCACAAACTGGCCATCCAGCCTGCTTGCCAGCTCTCGGTAACCGACGCCGAAGCCGCTGCCCGGAGGGAAGCAGAACACACTCAGATCTCCTGCTTGATTCAGCTTAATGAACGAGTCTCCCCCTTTATCCAGGCCCAGATTCCCCTCTCCGAAAGCCATAGCTTCAACGGTTAAATGATGAAATTGGCGGTTCAGCGGTATCTCAATGCCCGTTTCATCGTAAACGGCTTGAACGAGCTTCATCAGACTTAACGAATTGCCACCCAACTCAAAAAAGTTATCCTTTACGCCGACCTGCGGAACGCCAAGCGTATCCCGCCAGACGCGGGCGATTTTCATTTCGAGCAGCGTTCTTGGCGCGACATATTCCGCTCCTCCGACCGCGGCTTCCTCCGGCGCGGGCAGCGCTTTGCGGTCGATTTTCCCGTTCGGGGTTAGCGGCATCCGTGAAAGCTGAACAAAATGCGCCGGAATCATGTAATTCGGCAATTTTTGCGCCAGCGCGCTTCTCAGCTCGCCGAGCGTAAGCGGGTGGACCGCGACCAGATAAGCGCACAATTCTTGCCCGCTTTTGCCGTCCCGCGCGATTACAATCGTCTCCTGCACGGAGTCGATCTTCAGAAGCTGCTCTTCAATCTCGCCTATCTCGATCCGGATTCCACGGATTTTCACCTGATGGTCGATCCGGCCCAAGTACTCAACATTTCCGTCCGGTAGCCAGCGGGCGAGATCTCCCGTCCGGTAAAGGCGTTCTCCCGGCGCGAACGGATGTTCCACGAATTTCTCGGCCGTCAGCTCCGGATGGTTCAAGTAACCTCTCGCAAGCCCCACGCCTGCTACGCACAACTCGCCGTCCACTCCCGGAGGCACAAGCTGCAAGTGGGCATCTAAAATAAAAATCCGGTGATTGGCCAGCGGGCGCCCGATCGGAATAACTCTGTGCTCCGGCTGCTCTTCATCCGCATCCCAAAGCGTCGTAACAATCGAAGCTTCGGTAGGGCCGTAAGCATTGAAATAGTGCACCTTCGATTTCCACTGCTGCACGAATTCGGCCGATACCGCTGAGCCTCCCGTTACTAGCTTCTTTAAGCTGGGGAGGCGGTCCGGGTTCAAATAAGCACTGTACGTCGGAGGCAAAATCGCCGCTGTAATCGCATGCTCGTTCATATAACTCTCGAACAAGCGGTTGTCGAGAATTGTTTCGGCCGTCGGGATGTACAAAGCCGCGCCAAAATAGAGCGCTTTGAACATTTCCCAGCAGGATGCGTCGAACGACAGGCTGGCGAATTGAACGATCCGGTCATGCTCCGTGATGCCCAGTCTGTCCGCGAACATCAGTTTCAAGCTGACCAAACCTCGATGTTCCAGCATGACCCCTTTAGGTTTGCCCGTCGTACCTGACGTATAGATGACATAAGCCAGATCATTCGGACCGCTGACCGGCTCCAAGTTCGAGCCATCATCGGTGTAGACCTGCTCGTCATCCAGCGCCAACACGGTCCCTTCGAACGGTACCTGCTGTAGACGTTCCCTTTGAGTCAGCAGCAGCTGCGCACCCGAATCCTCGATCATGAAGCGGATGCGCTCTTCCGGGTAGTCGGGATCGACAGGCACGTAGGCTCCGCCCGCTTTGAGAACCGCCATAATGCCGACGACCATATCGAGCGAGCGTTCGGCCAGAATCACTACCAGTTGATCCGCTGCTCCCCCCCTCTTTCGCAGGGTCCGCGCAAGGCGGTTGGATCGCTCGTTAAGCTCACGGTAGGTCAACTGCCGCTCGTTCATGACGACTGCCACGTTGTCCGGGTAAAGCTCCGCCTGTTCTTCGAACAAGCCGTAAATCGTTTTCCCCCGCTCGAACTCGGTTTCAGTGTCATTAAATCGCTTCAGCAGCGTCTCCCTCTCGTCCGGGGACAGCACATCAACTTGTCCGAGCTCCAAATCCGACTGAAATAAAAGCACGCACAGCAGCCGAACAAGATGGTCGGCCGCCTGTTCCACAAATGCACGCTCATACCGCTGCCCATCAAAGCTTATTTCCAGCTCGATGGAGTGGTTTTGGCGGTCGAAGCGAAAAACCGTATCGGCCGCCACCCGGTTACCCAACGGTCCCGGATGAATCGGGGCAAAGGATACGACGGTGTTGACAACCGGGAGTCCGTCCCCCGTATAGTCCAGATGGAGCGGCTCCACCATTTTCCGAAAAGGCAGGTGCTGATGCTCCAGCGCCTCACCAATAGAGGCTTTGATGCCCCCGAGCAGCGTTTTCAGCGTAGTTTGGCGGCTAACAGACGTCTTGATCACCAAGATGTCATGCGGTGGCGGAGTCCCGTCGGCGTCTACGCTATAAGAAGGCATGCCGACCAGTACTTGGTCCCGCCCGGTATATTTGAACAGTAGACTCTTTACTCCTGCCAAAACAATCATGTACAAAGCCAAATCCGAACCGTTGGCGAGCCCAATGATTCTCTCCGAGAGTTCGCTCGGCAGCGTACGGTGTAGCAAGCCCGGCTCGGCCGCGGATTCCCCGTCGGCGGATAATTTGGAGGATTGACTGTACGGAAGGAAGCTCAAGCTGTCATCGTCGTCAAACTTGGCGCTCCAGTAGCGTTCTTCCTTTTCAAACAAAGATTTCATTCGTATCACCCCTAAAAATGAAATGACCGCATGCCCCGGCGCAGGTCCGAAAAAACTTGCTTTCGGCCTGCGCGTCTAAGGGCTTAGACGTTGTTCGCCGTCTTCCTTGAAATAAATGCGCACCGCTTTCGCTAGACAGCGGGTCGCGCTTGTAAAATTAGAACGCGAATTCGATCGTATCGACGGCACTCTTTGCGCCTGCCGCCGGCTTATGACATTTAATCTGTCTTAGCTCGAGTTGTGGATTTTCCGCAATTTGAGACAGTACCCGCAGGTAATCCTCGGTCAAGTTGCGGATCATCGCTTCTTTGAACAGCTTGGTGGCGTAGAAGAAGCCCCCGCTCAGAGAACCATTGTTTTCATACATAAACAGCGTCAGATCGAACTTCGCTTCTTCCAAATGGTCAAGCTCATAATTGTTCAGGCTGACCCCTTCCAGTTCGGCGTCTCGTTCTTCGATATTTTGCAAGTCGAAAACGGCATCAAACAGCGGGAAGCGACCCGGCTCTCGCTTCACATTCAAACGCTCCACGAGTTCCTCCAATGGATAATCCTGATTCTCGAAAGCCCCCAAAGCCGTCTCCTTCACTTCTTCCAGGTAGGACAAAAACGTTTTGTCGCCCGACGGACGATTGCGGATCGCCAGCGTATTGACAAACATCCCGATAACCGATTCCAAATCGGCGTTCGTTCTTCCCGCCACCGGGGTGCCAATGACCAAGTCCTCCTGACCGCTATACTTGGACAACAGCACGGTATAAGCCGCAACAAGCACCATGAACAGCGTGCTTTCACGCTCGGCCGCCAATTCGCGCAGCCGTGCAGAGAGAGAAGCTTCGATGTCGAACTCCAGATGCGCACCTTCGTAGCTGCGATCCGCAGACCGTTCGTAGTCCATCGGCAGGTCCGCTTTCGGCAGCTCACCTTCGAAGGTTTGCAGCCAGTACGCTTCCTGCAGCCCGATCCGCTCTTGGTAGGCCTTCGACTGCTGCCAAACGGCATAATCCTTGTATTGAATGCGTAGTGGCGGCAGTTCTTCCCCCGCGTAGAAACTCGTGAACTCATCGATCACAATCGCCATCGATACACCATCGGACACCATATGGTGCATGTCGAAAAGGAGGATATACAGGTTCGCCTCCAGCTCGATGACCCCGGCCCGCAGCAGCGGCGGCTTGACGAGATCAAACGGACGAATGAAACTGCGGACGATCTGCTCGATTTGAGCCGCATTCTCTTTATCCGCTCGATAATGCTCCATAGCAAAATCGACCTGCGAGTAAATCCGCTGAACCACTTCGCCCTTTACAATTTCAAAACCGGTGCGCAGCGATTCATGCCGTGTTATCAATTTCAACAAGGCGGCTTCTAACCGGTCTAAATCAAACTTGCCTTCCACCTGCACCAGCTCCGGCATGTTGTAAAGCTGATCTGCCCCATCCAACGTGTGCTGAATGAACAGCCGTTTCTGCGCGGAGGACAGAGGATAGTACTCTCTCTCCTCCGCTTGAGGAATGTCCTCATGCTCCCGTCGTTCCATGCGGGCGATCGCCTCGGCCATTGCCGCAATCGTAGAATGACGAAATACGTCGCGCAGCGGCAAGTTGACGTTTAATTCTTTAAATACCTTGCTGACCAGCGTCGTCGCCCGCAAGGAGTGGCCGCCGATGTCAAAGAAGTTGTCGTGAACGCCAATCTCCTTCGCAAGCCCGAGTACCTCCTGCCAAATCACCACCAGCTTCGTTTCCAGCTCATTGCGCGGTGCGACGTACTCCGTTCCGCTTCCTGCTTCTCCTTCCGGCGCGGGCAGCGCCTTCCGGTCAATCTTCCCATTCGGCGTCAGAGGCAGGCGCTCCAACCCCACGAAGTACGATGGGATCATATAGCCCGGCAACTCCTGCGCGAGTGCGCTGCGCAAATCGTTCACCACCAGATCCGCCCCGGTATTCGGCGTGTAATACGCGCATAACGCCTTCTGCCCGTCTGCGTCACTTCGAACCAGCACCACCGCTTCGCGCAAACCTTCCACTCGCAGCAGCTGCGACTCGATCTCGCCCGTTTCGATCCGGTAACCCCGGATTTTCGCC
>NZ_KE383839.1:0-2375 GCF_000422445.1 Paenibacillus assamensis DSM 18201 | reverse complement strand
ACTAGCAAGTCCACCGAACGCTCGGCGAGAATGCCGACGATCGTCTCCCGGCCAATGCCGCTTGCGCGCAGCGTAGCCGCCAAACAGTTCGCCCGCTCGTTCAGCTCCGCATACGTCATGCGGTCGTTCTCGTACACGACAGCTGCCTCTTCCGGCGTGCGCTCCGCCTGTTCCTCAAACAGCCGGTGGAATGCGGCCGCAGGAGCCGCTTCTGGCTGCGCCGGGTTGAACTCACCGAGAATTTGTTCTTTCTCCTCTGCCGTCAGCAAGTTCAGCTCGGCAATCTTCGCATCCGGACGGCTTACGATCGTTATGAGCAACTGCTCGTAATGCTTCGCCAACCGTTCGATCGTCTCCCTTTTGTAAAGAGCCGTTGCATATTCGAAGCTGTAATCTAAGCCGCCGTTCTCCTCGCCCACATCCAAGCTGATATCAAACTTTGCGGTATCTAGTGTACTCGGATAAGGAACCAGGCGAAGCCCTTCCAACTCAAATTCCTCGTTCTCCGTATTCTGCATCGTAAACAATGTGTCGAAGAGCGGATTGCGGCTTAAATCACGGGTGACTTGCACCTTTTCCACCAATTCTTCGAACGGATAGTTTTGATGCTCGAAGGCATGTAGGGTCGTTTCTTTGACTTCGTTCAGGTATGACAGGAATGTCTTCTCCGAAGCCGGATAACTGCGGATAGCCAGCGTGTTTAAGAAAATCCCGATCAACGGCTGCACATCTCCATGATTCCTTCCCGCAATCGGCGTACCGATGATCACGTCTTCCTGACCTGAATATTTGTGCAGAAGGACGTTATACGCCGCAAGCAGCACCATAAACAGTGTTGTTCCCGTTTCCGAGGCCAACTGCTTCAGACCGTCGGTTTTCAAAGCGTCGAAGAAAAACTCCAGCGTTTGGCCTTCGTAACTCTGCACGGCCGGACGCGGATAGTCTGTCGGCATTTCCAGCACCGGAAGCTCACCTTGGAACATGTCCAGCCAGTACGCCTCCTGAAGCTGAAGCCGTTCCTTCTGCTCCTGCGAGTGCTGCCAAACGGTGTAGTCTTTGTACTGAATGCGCAAAGGCTCCAATTGCTCACCGCCGTACAAGCGGACGAATTCTTCAATAAAGATTTCCATCGAGACGCCGTCGGAAATAATATGATGCATGTCGTACATTAGAATATGGCGTTCAGGAGCCAGCTCAACAAGGCCTACCCTCAGCAGCGGAGGCTTCGCCAAGTCAAACGGACGTACGAAACTGCGAACCGTCTCTTCAGCCTTTTGCTCATCCGCTCGATAGAACTCCACGGCAAACTTCACATCCTGGTAAATCCGCTGCGATGCTTCACCAGCCACCATTTCGAACCCGGTGCGCAACATTTCATGCCGCTCCACAAGTTTACGGAACGATGCTTCGAACCTGGCTCGGTCCAAAGCACCCTCCAGCAGCATCGCTTCCGGCATATTGTAGCTAAGCTCCGCGCCTTCCAGTTGATTCAGGATAAAGAGACGCTTTTGAGCAAAAGATTGCGGGTAAACCTCTCGATCATCCGCCACCGGAATGGCAACGAATACCTGCTCATCCAGCCGCGAAATGGCGGTCGCCATGCTCTCGATGGTGGAATGGCGGAACACATCGCGCAGCGGTAGATCCACGTTAAGCTCTTTATGAATCTTGCTGACCAGTGTCGTCGCCCGCAGGGAGTGGCCGCCGATGTCGAAGAAGTTGTCGTGAACGCCAATCTCCTTCGCAAGCCCGAGCACCTCCTGCCAAATCACCGCCAGCTTCGTTTCCAGCTCATTGCGCGGTGCGACGTACTCTGTTCCACTTCCCGCTTCTCCTTCCGGCGCTGGCAGCGCCTTTCGGTCGATTTTCCCGTTCAGCGTCAGAGGCAAGCGCTCCAGCTCCACGAAGTACGACGGGATCATATAGCCAGGTAGTTCCTGTGCCAACGCGCCGCGCAAATCATTCACTGCCAGCTCCGCCCCGGTATTCGGCGTGTAATACGCGCACAGCGCTTTCTGTCCATTCGCGTCATTTCGAACCAGCACCACCGCTTCGCGCAAACCTTCCACTCGCAGCAGCTGCGACTCGATCTCGCCCGTTTCGATCCGGTAACCCCGGATTTTCGCCTGATTGTCAATTCGGCCGATGAAGTCCACATTGCCGTCTTCCATCCAACGCGCCATGTCTCCCGTGCGGTACAGCCGCTCGCCCGCGGCGAACGGGCTGTCTACGAACTTCTCTTCCGTCAGCTCTGGACGGTTCAAGTACCCACGAGCGACCCCGACTCCGCCGATGACCAGTTCACCCAGCACCCCGACCGGCACCGGATTCAGATGCGCGTCCACGATGTAGAATTTCGCATTCAGCCACGCTTT
>NZ_AULU01000006.1 GCF_000422445.1 Paenibacillus assamensis DSM 18201 | reverse complement strand
ACGTTCATAAAGCAACCCAGCTTCACCGTACTCCGAAAAAATAGTTCTCCAACGATGCAAACATTTCTTCGGTGTGTTTCGTCCGATGATCTCTGTAGAAAATCCTGCATCTAAGAATATATCTAAAGGTGTTTTTCCTTGTTGATAGGCTTGGATACTAGCTACCTTAAACGTTGGTGAATAAGTGATGTTTTTTTCCGACACATGTAATACATTTGCATTTTTACTCAATAACTCTATCTCATGTTTAGTGAAGCTCTTTCTGATTCTTTTATTCATAATCCGCATCCTCATCTACTTCTCAATACTATGATTAAAACATAAAAACCCGTAAGAGGGCACTTTTTTTAAAAGTGTCCATCTTACGGGTTACAGTTCAGTCAGAACTGACTTTCATGGTGCCCTTATTAATCAAATGTTTCGCTTAATGAAAAGGATAAATCCAAAACATTTCCGCACTATGCTTTCCACGTGACGCAGCATCCTCATTCTTCAAGCTGTCGAGCAGCATTTGAGCTTGCGATTGATGCGCCTGAATCGCGTGTATTTTTTGTTCCACATAATCACTAATGTCATTAACAACCTCAGGTTCCCCTAGTATCTTTTTCCGATTCGGAGTAATGGCAATGCAGTGAACAGTGGGGCGCTTCTGATTTGGCATTCGCTTCACAGCTTCGATGACAGCTGCGCCTGTCGCATCATGATCAGGATGCACACCATGACCTGGATAGAACGTGTATACAAGGGATGGTTGCAATTCAGTTAGCAGTTGCTCAATTTTCACTGATAGCTCTCCTTGCTCTTCAAACTCAACCATTTTATCATGATAGCCCCACATTCGAACATCTTGAATGCCAATTCGCCGACAAGCCTCTTCGAGCTCTCGCTTACGGATCTGAGGCAATGTTACTCGATTCGCAAATGCGGGATTCCCCATATTCCGTCCCATTTCACCTAGTGTTAAACATACATAGGTCATCAGCGACCCTTGTTGAATGTGCGTAGCTAACGTACCTGCAATCATGCTTTCATCATCTGGATGCGGCAGCACGACGACAATATGACGATGTCTTTCCATTTGAAGTCTCCTCTTTCTGTCATCATGTCTTATCTATTTAAAATGGTGTTTCACTGAGCATTAAGCAAACGATAAGTTTCCCCTGCTGATCATGCCCTGCTATTATTAGTTGATTGGCCTCCTGCTCGTCCCAATGCGTCAAACCTTCTGCATATACCCAGCCATCTTCCGTCTTCAGACCTATACGATACGGCCCATTGCCTGATATCGTTCCATGGGAGTATCGAATGCCCGTATTTTTCGTAAATACTGACGCTGTCAGTTTAGACTTATCTCGATGAGAAGCATAAGCTCCTGTTGTCATTTCCAAGTGTAGATATACCCTTTTGTTCTGAAAAGTTTGCAGCAGTTGCTGTACTCGCTCTTGTTGTATCGGTTGCATGTTTTGTTCCCCTCTATTTACAGAAAGCCCCTCCCTTCGCATCCGCAATGAGTTCAAAGTAAGGGACTTTCTTCTATTTTATCGTCGCACAGTCCGACAATAAGCAGCTTCATTCCATTCATTATGATAATAGTTTACATGATTAATCATTAAAAACAAAGAAGCCGACCGATAGAAAAATACTAGCCCCTAAAGAGTATGATTATGATAAACATAGGAGGGATGCTGTAAACTCGTTGAAGAATAGTCTCATCATGAGTATAGGTAAACCCGAGTTTCTGTAATTTTTACATCATGTAAGAAAAAAACACCCGCAATCTAGGATTGGGATGCTCGTTCTACGATACATTATGAAGTTAATGCGGCGGCTTGCGCCTAGCTACTAACAGCATGATAAAGGATATTACGACCATCGAGCAGGTCCAAGCCCACGCCATGCTCATATTGCCGGCATCTACCGCAACATAAATGGCAGTCGGTATCGTTTGAGTTTTGCTTGGTATGTTGCCAGCGATCATCAATGTCGCACCAAATTCACCAAGACTTCGAGCAAAGCCAAGTATATACGCAGTTAAAAAGGATGAGTAAGTTAACGGAAAGCTAATATAGCGAAAAACTTGCCACTCGTTCGCCCCAATAGATCGTCCAGCATCCTCTAAATCTCTATCAATGGAAGAGAAGGCTACTTTCATCGTTTGGTAGACAAGTGGAAATGCAACCACAATTGACGCTACAACAGCTGCCCACCATGTAAACAGAATCGGTTCTGAGAAAATGGACTCTATATATTGCCCCAACCAACTTTTTCGACCGAGTGCCACTAACAGAAGAAACCCAACTACAGTTGGTGGAAGCACAAGTGGAAGCATAAACACCGTTTCCAGCAGCATTTTACCGCGAAATGTTCTACGTGACATCCACCATGCCACACTCACCCCTAAAATGACTGCTACAACACTGGATAACAGCGCTACTTGCAGAGAGAGTTGAATGGGTGTCCAAAATGCAGTCCAATTGATGTCTGACAGCGTCATTTCGGAATCGAGAATCCGTATTTTACAAATACATCGAGTGCTTCTTTCGATTGCAAATACGTATAAAAAGCTTCAGATTCTTTGCTATGCTTAGACGACTTTACGATACCTATTGGATATTCGACGGGTGTATAGCTGTTAGGATCAACTGAAAAAGCAATTTTGACTTTGGAGGATGATAGTGCATCCGTTTTATAAACAAATCCCGCCTCCACATTTTCCGTTTCTACATATTGAAGCACTTGTCTTACATCTTTTGCTTGAACGGTTTTAGCTTGTAGTGACTCCCATAGTTGTGCATGTGTTAGTGCTTCTTTAGCATAATTGCCAGCGGGTACACTTTCGGGAATACCGATCGCCAATGTTTTAATATTTTCTTTCGTAAGGTCTTCTAGACTTTCAAGTGTTGTACTCGCGCTGCTGGGAACAACGACGACCAATTCATTACTTAACAAAGTCCGCTGTTGATTTCTATCAATAAGCTCTTTGTCAACGAGTGCGTTCATATTTTTAGGTGCCGCCGATAGGAATAAATCAACAGGTGCCCCCTGCTCAATCTGCTGCTGCAGCGCTCCCGAACCTCCGAAGTTAAAGTTCAACTTCATGTTTGTATTCGCTGCTTCATAGGATTTTTGTATTTCGGTTAGTGCATCGGTCAAACTTGCAGCTGCTGATATCGTTAACTCTACTTTTTCCATCTTGTTTGAGCTGTCTTGACTTAGCTGCGATTGGGTGTTGTTGCTTGTAGTGGATGCTGCTTTCTCTATACATCCTGCCACCCATACCAAACTTAACAAGACCAGTAAGAGAACCATGCTAGATTTCATTATTCTATACACTTCTACACTCCTTACATTATGTTTAGTTATATTTGGTTATAATTAGATATAAATATACACATCATTCTATGAATATGTAAAGGTTCAACCAGAACATTTATTCCACATTATGTTACAATAAATCTACATTCACGAATCGGCATTACATTTCACAAGGAGGATTTACGTGTCTAATCCTATCTCCTATACCACTGAAGAGATTGCTGCTCTTTTAAAGGTTTCCAAGCTCACGGTCTATGATTTGATCAAAAAAGGCGAGCTGCCCTCTTATCGAGTTGGAAAGCAGATGCGCGTTGATGCTGAAGATCTAGAATCCTATAAGCAGCGTGCTAAAGGAATAGCTAGAGCATCTCAAACAATCAAATCTGAGCAATCGCTGCCTTCAGCACCACCTGTACTTACTCACGGAGCTCGACCTATCATTATTACAGGTCAGGACATCAGCCTTGATATACTTGCAAGGCATATAGAGCAAAACGTTTCTGACCTACGCCCCCTTCGTTCTTACAGCGGTAGTATGGATAGCCTCATTGCGATGTATCGTGGTGAATCTGATATCGTCAGTACACATTTATTAGATGGGGACTCCGGAGAATACAACCTACCCTACATACGCAGAGTACTTGTAAGTTCATCTTATGTTGTAGTCAACTTACTTACACGGACGGCTGGCATGTTCGTTCAACCAGGAAATCCCCTTCATCTCAATAGCTGGGCGGATTTGAATCAACCAGGATTGAGGATTGTTAATCGTGAGAAAGGTTCTGGCGCACGTGTGCTGCTGGATGTGCAGTTGCGACTTCATGGCATACAAGCTAGCCAGCTAGAAGGATATAACACGGAAGCGACCAATCACATTGGCGTTGCGAGTAAAGTTGCATCAGGAGAAGCAAATGTTGGCATTGGCATTGAGAAAGCAGCTTCCATCGTAAGTCACGTTGATTTTATTCCTTTAATTCAAGAACGATACGATCTTGTCCTCATGAAAAAGGCAGAGAATCTGCATTGGATTGAATCAGTGATTGCAATATTGCAATCAGAGGCATTCCAAAATGAACTCCGTGCGATCGGCGGATATGACTTATCACTTACCGGTCAGGTGTTATATGAGAGTTGAAAGAGTTCAAAGATTCATACAATAAAAAAATACTCCTTCCTAGTTGTAAGGAAGGAGTGTCACCCCTATTGAAACATGAATTTTAAAATAAACTACATGAAATATATGAACGTTATCGTGTATCCCAATCATGTTTTCCACCAAAAGTTGTAATCTCACTACCTATACCGGAACCGGAAGTTATTGAGAGGACTAAAAAAGCTGCAAAAATCAGTTTAAAGTACCGTTTTTTCATTTAAGATCTCCTCCAACTGATAAAGTTAATTACAGCATTTGCTCTTACTTTCAATTCCCTATAAATTAATGCCTTTAGTTAGGCCTTAATTATCTATTTATTTTCATTACACAACGCATAAAAATTCTCTATCTTCTCTATAGTAGATGAATTCATCATTTGTTTATTCTCTCGGTACAATTTAAACAGTAATCTCATGCAATTACGCTCGTTCTTCATGTCGTCTATTTGCGCATATCTGTAAGCGCTTTCCATGTAATTATTCGCAGCTAGATTAAACTCATTAACTTCCGAGTAATAACTGCCTTTGAGCTTGTACAACCTAGCTAATTCTGCAGATTCCAAGGGAGTATGATAGGTAACAGCATTAATTCTATCTTCATAAATCAATAATTGTTTAACCCCAAGAACATTTTCTGTTTCTAAATAAAACGAGATGAACTCATTGATAACATGAATGACAAAATCGTCGTTACACTTATCAAGACACTCTTGAAACTGAGCAGCTGCAAGTTCTTGATTTCCCTTTTTCACATTTAACATCGCTGTTAATAATCTAACATTATCAGGCACAATGGACTGAGGGTATTTTTTATATTGGGATAAATACTTCTGAGAGGTATCATAATCACCTATATAATAATGAGCATCTTGCAGGATCCCAATAGCTTTAATCTTAAGTTTACTGTCAGTGTGATCATGATTGACCACCATACTGCATAGCTTAATGCTTTCTTGAAACATACATAAGCTATAGGCATGTACACCGAGCTTATAATAAGTGTCAAGGCGCTCTTCCAATGACAGTAAGTTGATATAATTCAGTATGTATGTCCCTGATTGAAATGTTGCATTTAGCTTACTAAAATCATTCCGCTCGATGCAGTATTTCTGGTATAAACCTTTAGCAATGAAAGGCATAATTCCGTGCTCACGGCAGTAATCGATGATAAGCTGATATAGCGTAAGTTTAATGGAAGTGTCTTGCATTGAAGCTGTAGCGTGATAAAGTCTTTCAACAACATCATAGCTGTCTTCACGATCAGACTCTAGAAACTTGCTAGCAATATCAATGACGAGGGATATTGGACTGAAGCGAGAAATAGCCTCTTCTAACATCATTAATAGAGTGTCAGGTCTACGTTCGACCTCAATGTATAGTCCAATGTATTCATTGTATGGAATACCAAGTGCTGATGCAAGCATTTTTATCGTCTGAAATTCTGGCTTCTTTACCTCTCCGTTCTCAATCTTGGAGATGGTCCCTTTACTTACACCTGAGAGATTTGATAATTGGGTCAACGTTAGTCTCGCTATAAGCCGGTACTGTTGAATCAAATCTCCAAACGTTAGTAGGGTGATACAACCATTCATCTTTCACTCACATCCTCTACTATTATATGAGCTGCTCACCTACAACTTCAATAATGACTAGAAATATGACTTTAAAGATGCACGTTGACTTTTCATAGACGATTCGGGGAACATGAAGTGTGTCCGTGCGCGGGGGAATTATTTACATATATTAGATTATAGCTTGATTTTACCAAGTGTCAAATAAAAACAGCTCGATTTCGTAATAAATCTTACACCAAAAAAGATTAATCGACTTAAATCGACCAATCTCCTGATTTTATTACATTTTTCATCATTATTCTTTGTCACCACGAGTTATGTGGCTCAAACGATTAGGAAGACTTTTTTGTTGCATCTGTCTTTACTACAAAGACAAACTCTTCTTTTCGTTTGCCCCACTCTCCTACAAAGTGAAAGCCACGTAAAGTAGCACCTTCTTAAACGAATATAATCATGATAAGGGATAGACACATTAATTTTCTCATTCAAATCTCTCCTAATTATACAATTAGATAACTCGTAGTCGAAGTGCCAGTAACAAGGTCCGTGTACAATTAAAGATGTTCTTTATTAAACGTAAACCACGGTTTAAAAGTTGCATGGGATGTAACCGCCCTTATTAAAGCGCGTCAGATAGAAACAGAAAAACGCCAACCCTTAACGGATTGGCGTTACTTGTTACATTTTAATTCATACTCTAATTTTGCTTCGATTTACCGATTATCCAACCTATTAATCCACCGATGAGCGCTGGTACAACCCAGCCAATCCCCTCTTTATACAACGGAAGATAGCTTAACATATCTGTCACTGCACCTACAGGAATCTTTGCAGCTTTCAAACCATCGAACAGGCTAATGGCTACTGTCCCTATTAGTGCTCCAACGTATACGGAGGACCGTCCACCGAATAGCTTGTTGAACAAAGACAACAAAATTAACACGATTGCAATTGGGTACATAACGAGCAATACCGGAATTGAGATGGAAATAATTCGGTTCAAGCCCAAGTTTGCAACAAGCAAACCAATTAGACAAATGAGGAACGTAATTCCCTTGAAGCTGATTCGATGTGTCAATGATGAAAAGTATTGACTACATGCAGAAACGAGACCAATACAAGTTGTTAGACAAGCAAGTGTAACAATGACAGCTAGTAAAACTAACCCAAATGGACCGAATAACTCTTGTACCGCAAGGGTAAGGATTTGTCCGCCATTCGCAAGTTGTCCAAACGTTTCAACGCTTGTATTACCGATGTAACCGAGTGCTACATACACTAACGTCAAGCCGACACCTGCTATTAATGCGGCGTAAATCGCTGACTTGGCAATCGCACGTTTTTCTTGCACACCCTTGTCTCGAATAGCATTAATAACGATTAATCCAAAAGCAAGTGCTGCAATCGTATCCAACGTCAAGTAGCCTTCCATAAACCCTTTAAACCCAGGAGATGTAACGTAATCTCCTACCGCAGGTTGTACATCGCCTAGTGGATTCACCACTGCTGCTATGAACAAAGCAGCGATAGACAACAGAAGCAGCGGAGTCAAAATGTTGCCGACCCACACTACTAGCTTAGATGGATTCAAGCTTAATACATATACGACAGCAAAGAAGATGAGTGAATACAAGAACAGGATCCAACCGTTCGAATTGAACGATTCCGAAACAAAAGGCTGTGCCCCCATTTCAAATGCCACGTTCGTTACACGTGGAATGGCCATCAATGGCCCTAGCATAACATAGACAGCAACCGCAAAAATGACACCAAACTTGGGATGAACTTGCTGTGCTAACTGCTGCATGTCCTTGCCTGTAATTCCGATCGTAATGATTGTAAGTAACGGCAGACCAACCCCCGTCAAAATGAAGCCAAACATGGCCAAGGCGAATTGATCACCAGCTTGTTGGCCTAATACCGGAGGAAAGATTAAATTCCCAGCTCCGAAAAATAAAGAGAATAACATTAGGCCGATAAAGAACGTGTGTGATTTGGATAATGATTTCATCATAGTACCCCCTAGTTGTCTCTTTCTATATTATCCATTCATTGCCAACTTAATGAATAACAAAAAATCCGCCCCACGAAAGGGACGGATTGAATTCCGCGTTACCACCCATTTTCATCTGCTACAACAATGAATCTCATTGGTACCAAATGCACTTTGCCACGTATTTGCCACGTGCTCCTGATAACGGTGGATAGCCGGCATAGCTTACAGAGTTTCTTGTTCAGCCTATGCTTCTCAAAGATGACTTCGTTCATGTACCGAACGTTGGCTTACAGCAATTGCACCAACTCTCTGAAGATCGGATCACATAACCTACTTGTTCTCGTCAATGAAGTTTGCACTAAGAAGTTTGTACTTATTTTACATGATGTGATCGCGAAGTCAATGTACATTTTTTTACATATATTTATCGTTTCGTTTGTACCTCTTCACATAAGTGTTCTACGAACTCTTGAATACCCATGCCACCAATGTCTCCCTTTCCCCGCCCACGGATTGTAACGTTGTTCAATTGCTGCTCTTGCTCTCCAAGCACGAGTACATATGGAATTTTTTCAAGCTGCGCCTCGCGAATACGATAACCAAGACGTTCATTACGCGTATCAATATCTACTCTTACACCAGCCTTGACCAACGCTTGTTTCACTTGAAACGCATAGTCTGTATACCGCGCCGCAACAGGAAGCAGCTTCACTTGAACGGGCGCAAGCCATAGTGGAAATGCCCCTGAATAGTGTTCAGTAATAATGCCAATAAAGCGATCGATTGATCCATAAACGGCACGATGGATGACGACTGGACGATACTTTTGACTGTCTTCAGCAACATAAGTTAGATCGAATTTCTCGGGCATTTGGAAATCAAGCTGAATCGTACCGCACTGCCAACTCCGGCCCAGCGCATCTAAAATATGAAAATCAATTTTCGGTCCGTAGAAGGCACCATCACCTTCATTGACTCGATAAGCAACGCCTCGACGATCCAACACATTTTTCAGTGCTTGTTCTGCCTGATGCCACAACTCTTCTGACCCCATTGAGTCTTCAGGTCTTGTCGACAATTCAATCTTATATTCGAAACCGAATACTTGATAAATATAGTCGATAAGCTCAATGACGCGGTTAATTTCATCTTCAATCTGCTCAGGCAGTACGAATAAATGAGCGTCGTCCTGACAAAACGTGCGAACACGCATCATCCCGTTCAATGCCCCTGAAAATTCATGCCGGTGCACTTGACCAAATTCAGATAGACGAATAGGTAGCTCTCGATAAGAATGCTGTCTATTCTTATAAATCAGCATATGGCCGGGACAATTCATCGGTTTGAGAGCAAACTTTGTTTCATCAACCTGTGTAAAATACATATTGTCTTGGTAATGATCCCAGTGCCCCGATTGTTCCCAAATTCGGTTATTCATCATAAGCGGAGTACGCACTTCATCATATCCCAGCTTGTTCTGAACATCGCGCGCAAAGTTCTCCAGTTCCGTGCGGATAGTCATTCCTTTAGGTAAATAAAAAGGCATACCAGGAGCCTCTTCTGAAAACATAAATAACTCCAACTGCTTGCCTAATTTGCGATGATCGCGTTTCTTCGCTTCCTCCAGCCGATATAAATGTTCTTCCAGCTGTGCCTTCTTCGGAAATGCAGTGCCATATACCCGCTGCAGCATTTTGTTGTTCGCATCTCCACGCCAGTATGCCCCTGCCACACTCAACAGCTTGAATGCTTTAATTCGCCCTGTGGATGGAAGATGCGGGCCACGGCATAGATCAGAAAACTCCCCTTGCTCATAAATGGAGAGCACTGCATCCTCTGGCAATCCTTGAATAAGCTCCAGCTTAAATGGCTCTTGCCGCTGTTCAAACAGCCGCAACGCTTCATGACGGTTAACGACCTTGCGCACAATCGGTAAATTAGCTTGAATGATGCGCTGCATTTCTTCCTCGATAGCTGTTAGATCATTTACAGACAACGGCTGCGCAATATCAATATCGTAGTAGAAACCATTTTCAATAACAGGGCCGATGGCGAGTTTCACCGCTTGCTTGCCGAATATTCGTTTCATGGCTTGAGCCATTACATGTGCTGTACTATGACGGTAGATATCCTCGCCTTCTTTGCTGTCCAGCGTCACAATTTCGAGGCGACAATCTTCATCGAGCGGTTCGTTGAGATCAACGAGCTTGCCATTACATTTACCAGCGACTGCTTGCTTCTTCAATCCTGAGCTAATCGATGCCGCGACATCGAGCGAGGTCGTGCCTTGTGCATACCTCCTAACTGTTCCATCTGGTAATGTGACTTGAATTTGCAATTCCATGATGATTGCCTCCTTTTCTCCATTGTTCATAATCGTTGAACGCAAAAAAACACACTCTCCCAGAAGGGACGAGTGCGTTCAGCTCGTGGTTCCACCCTAATTCAATAAGCATCTTAAACATGCTTGATATAAGCCATGTATGCAGATGCAATATCCTCGTTAGTTATCCAGTATCGTGGATAAGACGGCAACGAATACTTCCGTTCTCCATTCCATAAAGAAATGAGTCAACGGGTTCAACCTTGCGGCTACAAAGGGGTAATTTCACATCTGTTATCTGAAGAAGCTCTCAGCATACACTTCTCTCTCTGGACAGTAAAAGAAGGAAATCATGTCTTTGATTATAGCCAACTATTAAATTATGAATGATTATACATACGGACATATTAGGTGTCAAGGTGTAACTGCTTCATTTCGCACCGAAAAAATCTCTTCATACACACTCATCACCTAATTTATAAAGGAAAGTGATCATATAATTACCACTAGATCATGTAAATATACTCTGATATTCTCATATAGAAATTTGCCATTTAGAAAGGAATACATATGAAAAAATCTTTGTTCCGCAACTCAATCATCATTCTGTTTACCATGCTGCTGGCATTCCCACTCCATACCAGTCAAGCACATGCAGCCGACCCTATCCCTGAGTACATGTATTTTCCCTTCGATATTATGAATCACTGGGCGTACGATGAGTTGGACAACTTTGTTAACGCAGATTTACTCCGTGGCTATGTTGACGAATACGGGGATGTAAATGCTAAACCGAATCAATCCATTAGCCGTGCGGAATTTGTCTCTATTTTAGTTCGTGCATTAGGATTGACTAGTAATCAAGACGGTACATCCTTTACCGATGTTCCAAAAGGAAAATGGCATTATGAACCGATTCGTATTGCTAGTTCACTTGGTATCGTGAGTGGTACAAGCGAAACTACATTTGGGCCTGATCAACCTGTGAAACGTGGTGAAATTGCTAGCATTATTGTCAGAGCATTCACTTCTTCGATTCCATTTACAGGTGAAATAAAATCGTTCACCGATGTTCCTGATTACTACGCAACGCCATCGATTATGAAAGCAAGTCAAGTTGGCATCGTGCACGGTGCGACTGCAACAACGTTCAAGCCTTTTGCCAATGCAACTCGTGCGGAAGCAGTTGTTATGCTGCAGCGTGCACTCGACTTGCAAAGAAGTGAGCTTCCAGAAGACAGTACCCTTACGAAAGTTATAACCGATTGGACAGCTAACAATACGAAAGCTATGAATGACAACACTTTTGATCACCTAGCGAGTATCGATAAACAATATGCAACAGGCTATCATTTGGCATATAGCGCAAGTGCAAATGCTGAGCTTATGGACATTGTAAATGAAGGAGCTGCATTCACTGCCAAGATCTTGAGTGAGCAGAAGCTTACGGTTCAGCACAAAACAGATCGCTTTGCTGTTATCGAGTCGACAGGTGGAATTATGCAAATCACAACAAAGCTGCATGGAGCAGAGGTTGACGCGAAACAATCCATGGACGGACATTATATGCTTAAAAAAATGCCAGATAACAGCTGGAAAATATACATGTATGCGATGACAGAGCAGCCTTAGTTCTCCTGCAACTTCAGAACATACACCTATAAAGAGTGTGAACGTGAATCGTTCCCACTCTTTTTCATATTAACGATCCCACTATGATTGCAGAAGATAAATATGTGCGAGAACATCAACCAGAAATGCGAGCCGATGTTATCGTACAAGGAATCTAAATAGAGACCGTTATATGTGTATGTACACAAAAAAAGAGCATGCAACGGACACCAACATCCTTCCATGCTCTTTCTCTATCAATTACACCTTATATTCTTCTATATCAGCACTTGCCGATCACTTGAGCTATTTCTACACTCGTCCCTCTGCTTACTCCGCTTAATCTCTCGGATCTTCTTCCTCTTCGACATATTCCAAAATATCTCCCGGCTGACAATCCAATGCTTTGCAAATTTCATTTAACGTAGAAAATCGGATTGCCTTGGCCTTGTTATTTTTCAAAATCGATAAATTAGACATCGTTATTCCTAATCGATTCGCAAGCTCTGTTGAACTCATCTTCTTCTTCACCATAACCAAATCCAAGTTAACAACAATGGACATCTGTTTCACCGCCTATATGGTTTGATCATGATCTTCTTTCATTTCAATAACCTGCTCGTACAAGCTGGAGAAAACAAAGCTTAGCAAAGCAATACTTGCCCCCACCATTGAAATGATAATAAGCGGTAAAACAGTTAGTGCATATAAATACATATCGTAGGTGTAGCAAAGAATAAGTGTAGCCATATTGAAAAGTACAACTTCACTTGCTGCATAAATAGAGATGCGCTTCAAGCTCATTGGTATATTTCTAGAAAAAGCACTGCTAGACGCAATTAACTTACACACTTTCTTTAATTCAAATAACGCTAACACGTAGGGAATTGCGCAAATATAGATAGCTGCTGAAATAATGGTATCCAAATTAGTTCGCGTAATTCCAAGCCCACTCTTAAAATAAGCTGTCATGACCAAAGGTGTCGCTGCTAGTGCTAACAGAGTCAACGCAATGCCTAACACAACGACTAGATGTAAAACTTTCGCAATTGTATTGTTCTTCATGATGATATTCCTCAACTTTCATGATTTGTGGTACGCCATTAACAATATCCGATCATTTTTTACTTGTCAATAAAAATTAATTAAAAAACAGATATTTTTTATTATTAAACAACACTATATTATTGATAAACAATAAATAAAAAATACAAACGTTAACTGCAATTACTAATAGCTATACAAACAGAAAAAGACCCTATTCAAAGGGTCTTTCATCTCCATTACAATCCTAACTTCGCTTATATATCAATCGCCACATGAGGCTTGCTATAATGACTCGTTCCACCGCCTCCTACTAATACATAACCACCTTTATTAAAAAGGAGCCGCTTGCTTGAACCATTTGACAGCAGCACTATGACTTCCGAGCGCTTTGCCAATGCAATATATTTGACATATCCGCTTCTCAGCACAATAGTCTTCCAATTGCTATCAAACTCTGAACGAACTACCCGACTAGAATACACTTGATTTTCTTTGCGCCCAACACGAGACTTCCCCATCTAAATATCGCTCCTTCACTGAATTAGGAATAATCATCACTCTACTAACCACTCTTTCTCAGCAGTATATTCAGCGGAGATTATCGATGTTTGGGATATATGGATAACACTCCTAAAAACAGGATATTAGTCTGTAGTGTTGCTCATCACCTCGTTTACTTTCGACTAGCAACTGGGCTTTGTGTACGTTCAGCGATCAATTGTTGATCCTTCCATTTTTGTTTACTTCGAGACATCATAATGCAAGTAGCTACAATAAGACATCCCCCTACAGTCGTATAGATGTCTGGGATTTCGAACCAGAACAAGAAGCCCCATAACACATTAAACACGATGCCAATGTAACGAGTGACCTCCACTACAATCGCATTTTCATGTGTAAATGCCTTCGTCAAAAACACTTGACCTATTAAAGATACAACCCCAATCGCGATAAGGTAGATCCATTCTGTTGTATTTGGCATGACAAAGCTGTTCCACATCAGTGGGATAGAGACAACCGTAGCTGTAGCTAAGAAATAAAATACAATTTCATAAGCGTGATGACGTTGACTCAAGTAGCGAATAGAAGTCGCAGCACCTGCGCCAAGAACGGCACTTAATAGCCCTACGAGTGCATACATCGAGTAAGATGAGAATTGGAATGGCTTTACTAGCAGTAACGCTCCAACGAACGCAATAGGCATAATAACTATCATTTGTCGCGACAGCTTCTCCTTAAGGAAAAAGAAAGCAAGAATAAATACGAAAATAGGAGACATATGCGCCAGTATTGTAGCATCGGTTAACGATATTTTCGAAATCGCATAAAAGTAAGTAATTAAGTAAAGTGCCCCTAGTACACCCCGCGTTATTAACATCGGAATACCCGTTGTAGAGAAGGTAACCTTGCTTTTTCTCATGAGTGCAAAAATAAGGATCGTTCCAATCAAACTGCGAAAAAAAGCCACTTCCGTTGAAGGAATCGTAAAGCTGACCGCCTTTACCAGCGCATTCATAATACTGAACACGAGTGATGCCAAAACAGCTAAATAGATGCCATTTTTCATGTTGCACACTCCCACACGCTAAAGATCGCATTTACATCTTCTATCGTCGAATCAATTAGCATTTCAGGATGGATGGCGGATGCACCCTTTTCAGCAATAAACTGCTGCAATCGCTGCTCAAACAGCTGAATAAGCTGCAAGGTTTGTGGCATTTGCACCTTCATGAACTCAGCCATACCATATAGAGCCTTCAACCGTTTATAATCTTCAAGCGGAATTCGCGGAATCATCCAGCGTCCACACGCATCTTGGTATATTTGTTTATACGGTACAGCGGAGAAATCAAAGTATTTCCCTTGTTCATCGCTAGACGAAAATGGATCAATTAGCAGAGAGGAATACCGAACATAAAGCATATATTCCTGATGGATCGGCTCTAACTCTACAAAATGTTCAATTTCATAGCGTGATAAACTTTCTTGCCGAACGGGATAATTATCATCATTCATAAATTGCAGCAAATTAATGGGCTCGCAGCCACAGCTAATTAGGAACCTTGATATTTCTCGCCATAGTTCTGCCATAGCATGAATGACTTGAGAAGTAATCGGGCCCTCTGGATAAAGTTTATACATACTCTTATTCGAAGGCTCTATCCGTAGAATCTGATCCAGCGAGAAGTCATTGATAAACAAGGGAGGATGAACATACATCGTGATGCTCCTGCTCTCGGCTTCAAGCGGATGAGTTACTATATCGCATTGAATGCCCAAGCTTGTTATAAAAAGTTGAAACGGCTGGATAGACCAACTATTAGATTGATTAGAAGCTGCGTAGACTTTTTTCTTCATTGCTTTCGTGTATGCTGTTGTTATACAAGCTGCATCGAACTTGGTCGCGGCAAAATAAGTAGACAAACTAATAATATCAATGCTTCTATGGATAGGAAGTTCGCTCTTGACCAACAAATTCGAACCGAAGCTCGGAGACAGCAATATAATTGTGTGTACAAATGGCAAACGCTCTAGTTGAAGCTGACGGATGACATCCCGGTAGCTATCACATGGCGTACAAATGACAATCGTCTCCCAACTTTCCTCTGCTTCAATAGTCTGATACCCTACATAAAAATGATCGAGTCGAACAGTCCCCTCTAAATGTTGATGCTGCTCCCCATACATACGCGATGTAACACATTGTTGGGCTTGTTCTAATTCTTGTAATAGCTGAGCTGCATGCGGCCCTTCTCGATTCAATAAACCAAGCTTACTGGACCATCCACGAGATAGTTGGACGGCCGTGTGGATCGCTGCAGGCCCAGCACCAATGAGCAGTGTATTCCCAAAGGGCGCTGCATGGGCTTGTAAGGCTTCTCTATTTTGCTCAGATGTGTAGCTCGTCATATTATAGCCTCTCCAATACTAGTGTATCGTACAAATGCTGCTCGTCATCGATTTTACGCTGCGCCCATTTATCAGCTACATCCGCTTCTAACGGATAATTAAAGATAGATTTAAGGCCATTTCCGTAGCGTACAACAATTTTAGCCTGTGGATTCATATGCTGACGGAGCTCCTCAAGCACTTCCAGCTTGTTTTTGACTAACGAGGCAATAATAATATGCGTTGCTTCTCCCGTGTAAGACAGCTCTTGAGCTGTTTTATTCGTAAAGCTGATGCAATTACCCAAGCCTGAGGCAGCAGCAACTTGCTGGGCCCATTCAATAGCTTCAGGATCAATATCCAAACAAACGACCTGTGCTCTCGTTTCTCTCGCAATCGTTAAGGCAGAAGTCGGAAAAGCACCAGATCCGATAAACAATACCTTGGAGCTGCTATCAATGTGATGCTTCTCCATTTCTTTATTTACGGCACGTGCCAGTATATCTAAATAATCACTGATATCCGAATGATGCTCACAAGTATATTTAGCTTGATATTTTTCCATATCGCACAACGCTTGAATGGAGGCTTCTCTCACTTTTTCTGCATACTCCGCTATTTCAGCATGTTCGCCCCATTGGCTCCACCGTTGCAAATTATCATCATTGATCATAAATTGGCACAAATAATCCAATCGCTCTTTCAGCAATTCAAAACAATCACAATGCTGCTTCGAATACGTAGTCAATTCTCTAATTTCAAATTCCAGTAATTTTAAGGAGAGCAGATAATGATATTTGTCTTTCATAGACAGCTCCTCCATTCATAAAAGTTCTATTTATTCCTAACGTCAAGAAGTTGACGAAGTCCGTCTCCAATCAAATTGCATGACATAACCACGATCATGATACATAAGCCTGGGTAAATCATCAGTTGTGGAATCGTCTGAAAGTAGGGTCTTCCATCATTCAACATGGCCCCCCACTCAGGTGTTGGCGGTTGTGCGCCTAATCCTAAGTAAGAGAGCGAGGAGACAATCAAAATAATCTTGCCGATATCCAACGAAGCAAGAACGATGACCGGAGATACAATATGCGGAAGCAATTGCCTTCGAATCATATGCCATGTACCAAAGCCTGCTGCACGTGCTGCCTCCATATATTCCTTCTCACGCTCCAACAGGATAATGCTTCGTACAAGCCGTACATACTCAATCCATTTGACTGCAATGATAGCTATTAATAGATTCGTAATGCTCGGACCTAGAAATCCTGAAACTGCAATCGCTACAATGATTTCAGGCAATGCACCTACACCATCGACAACTCTCATGATGAAAGTATCAAGACGTCCTCCTACGTAGCCAGTTAGCAGTCCTATCGGTACGCCTATGAAAATAGTTGCTGTAATCACGATACCTGCTAAGCTCAGCGTCATTTGCGCTCCTGATGCCAAACGTGAGAAAATGCATCGCCCCAGATGATCGGTGCCAAGCGGATATTCCCAACTGGCAGGCCGGAGACGTTCCGACATTTGGATGAGCAAAGGATCATTAGGGACCAGATAAGGTCCTGCAGCAACAAACAAGATTAGCGCCAGAAAAAGTACAGAGCCAACCAACATAAGTGGATAACGAAGCAGCGTTTTCCACTTAGAAGTACTGCTTCGTTGATGCATGAGCGCAGCGCTGGACATCGCGTTGTAATTGGGTTTCATATTATCCTCTCCTTCACATAGCGAACTCGAGGATCTATCCATGTATAACTTATATCGATAAGCAGATTAACCATCACAATCATCGTTCCAGAAATCATGACGTATGCCTGAATGACAGGGTAATCGCGCTTAAAGATCGCTTCGATAGCCATATCCCCTAGGCCCGGCCAAGAAAACAGCGTTTCAATAATGACGGAACCTGCCAAAATGCTTCCAGCACTCGAACCAAATACCGTCATAATAGGTATTAGCGCGGCACGAAGCGCATGTTTGTACATGATTCGCCATTCCCCTATACCTCGCGCACGTGCAGTACGTATGTAATCCTGCGCAAGCACCTCTAACAATCCCGCTCGCAGCATACGTGCATATATGGCAGCCAAACCAAACCCTAGTGTAATACTAGGTAAAATGAGATGCACAGCAGAACCCATTCCCATAGTTGGCAACCAGCCAAGCTTATAAGAAAAACCGTAGATAAGCATAAGTCCCAACCAGAAAGCAGGTATCGATGCACCTAGTAATGCGAGCACATTGCTAACATGATCGATCCATTTCCCTTCATATTTCGCTGCTACGATTCCTAGAGGTATCGAGATGACCAGCATGACAGTTAAACTGCCTGCGGCAAGCTCCAAAGTAGCTGGTAATCGTTCTAAAATGTCTTGCACGACAGGCTTGCCATTTATGAGTGAGTTCCCAAAGTCGAATTGCATGATGCTGTACATCCAGCGTAAATATTGAATGTATACTGGCTGATCAAGCCCTAGCTCTTTTCTAAGCGCCTCTTCATCTGCTGATGTAGCAGCCACTTCGTCCGCACGCAAAATAGTAAACACAGGATCGCCAGGAGCTAATTTCATTAAGGTGAATGTAAATAACGATAGAAAAAATAAAACAATTCCCAGCTGCAACAGCCGTTCTTTAACGATGTTCAGCATGCTATTTCACATCCATTTTGTTCGTAATGATATAGTACTCCTCCGCTCCAGGCGCCCAATTAAGAACACGTTTATTCACGCCAACTAAGATGTTTGGGTATACAACGTATGAATGTGGCACTTCATCTTGAACAACAGAGACTACTTCTTTTGACAGCTTCATTCGAGCCTCTTGATCCTCACTTGCATTAAGCTGCTTAAGTACAGGTGCTACATGATTCACTTCAATATTGCCTGGATTCAGGGCACCGCCTTGCTGATAAGCAGCATTAAGGAAGTATCCACCATCTCCTCGAGGAGCAGATAAACTACTATAGGTGACCATATCCCACTGATCATTTTCTCGCAAATGCGCATCAATATTCTCTACGATCTTAATCTCTACTTGAACCCCTATCTTCGCTGCCTCTGACTGGAACAATTGAGCGATCAGCGTAAGCTCTGGACGAGTCTTATACGTAATGAGTTGAATGCTCAATGGCACGCCATTCTTCTCAAGTTTGCCGTTCGAGTTCGACTTATATCCTGCTTCTTCTAGAAGTTCCAATGCTTTGACAGAGTTAAATGCAGGGATCTCGCCATCATTTCCAAAAGGCAATGTCTTTGGAAATGGTCCGTTGGCTGGCTGTCCATGTCCGAACATAATTCCTTCTACCACCGTTTTTCGATCAACGAGCAAATCAAATGCCTTTCTTACGCGTATATCCTGCAAGTGCGGCCGTCTAGCATTATAAATCAGATAGTGAACACGAAGGCCTGTAACCGACTCCACTGTTAACTTGTTATCGCGCTCCAATGCTGCTATCGATTCAGCAGGCAGCTGATAGGCGATGTCCGCCTCATTCGACTGAAGGGCCATCATTCTCACATTTGCATCCTCATTAAATTGAAATGATACTTCATCCAACATCGCAGGTGTATCCCAATAGCCTTCGTAACGAACTAGGTTCGCCTCACGGTTAGGTGCGAATGAAGCTACCTTAAATGCCCCCGTCCCTATAGGCTTATCATTGAATGACATCGTACCGATTTTAGCTTCGGCAGCAGTACTAACAATCGAGGTGTACGGATTGATAAGTTCAGAAGGCAATGCCGGATTAGGCTCGGATGTTACAATGGTGAGCTCCTGCCCCTTCGCCTCCATAGAAGCTATTTTTAATGCCCTTGAAAGGGACTGATTCGACTTCAACGAACGTTCAAGTGAGGACTTAACTGCTGCCGCGTCCATCTTCACCCCGTCATGAAAGGTTACCTTGTCTCGAAGTACAAACACCCATGTGTGCGGGTCGATTGATTTCCATTCCTTGGCTAGCCATGGGCTCGGCTTCATCTCGCTGTCGAGCTTTACGAGCGTCTCTACTGCTCCTGCTCGCAATGGCGCCCAACTGTTATGTGGGTCTAACGTATTGACCGAAAGATGATAAATCATCGTTACCTTCTTCGTTTTCTCTTTCGCACTATCAGTAGACCCTCCCGTGCTGCATCCCGTAACGAAAAGCATCCAACAAAGGACTATCAATATTGTTGCTTTATGTTTGCTACTATTCATGGAATCCTCCTTATGCTTGTTCATTTTATAAAATACTTGCCTACCCTCTACAATGGCTGCTTCCTTTCGTAGCAACCATTTATTATTCGTAATAATTACGATTAATTAAGGCTATAATATCCATTTCATTTCTTAATGTCAACTAAAAAAAAGCTGTTAGCGTTAACTAGCAGCTGAACGAAATTACTATAAATGCTACGATTTTTCCCGCGACTATAAACGAAAAAAGAACCTTCAGCGCCAATCATGGCATTGAAGGTTCTTGGATCGAATTTAACGTTCTTCCTTAATGAGCGTGGTGACTGTGACCAGTTCCGGATGTAACGACTTTCCAGACGCCAGCTTTACCAGGCTCTTCCCCTTGTGTCCACCAAGCCGCTTGGTAAGTAACACCGTTAAATGTTACTTTTGCACCACCAACATAAGCTTTCTTAGCGTTCCACTCAAGTGTTACATTGCTAATCAATTTCCATGCATCAGAGTTATCAGGTGTGTTGCCTTGTGTCCAATAAGCAGCTTGATACTCCAAGCCATTGTATTGAACTTTATCTCCGCCTACATATACTTTCGCTGCATCCCAAGCAGGAAGTGTGCCGTTACCAGGTGTTCCTGGGTTTGGGTTTCCAGGGTTGCCGTTATCACTTGGAAGTGTTGTAACGGATACTGCGCTGGATAATGGAGACTTTTTACCTGCTGCATCAACCGCGCGTACCGTATAGCTGTAAGCCGTACTAGCAGTCAAACCATTGTCAGTAAATGTCGTTTGGTTAACTGTGTTAACTAATGTTCCATTGCGGTATACTTCGTAAGCTGCTGCTTTTGCAGAAGCAGTCCAGTTGATTTCAACGCTAGTTGCGGAAATAGCTTTTGCAACAACATTTTTGGGAGCTGTAATCGGCTCAACTGGTGCAGTGCCATCGTTTACAAGATTAACGTCGATAACTTGGTAGAAAGCATTCGGAGTATCTGCGATTTCCCAAACACCGAGAATCAAATGATAACCACTGCGGTCGCTTGGTACTTCACATTCATGAGATGTCGTTTTAGAAGGTTTTTTGCCACCATCATAATAGTAGCAGAATTGCTCCAAATCAGCACGAGTCAACGGCTTGTTTGGGTTCCAATCTTTTTTCGTGATGTAATATTTCCACTCTTTCGTAGCATGCGGAGCTGTCAAATGCCATGTGAATGTTTGCTTGCCGCTGTTCAGCGTTTGCTTCTGCCAACGATCAGCTGTTTGCTCATACAATTCTGGGAAGATGCCTCCACCCGTGATTTCGCCGTCTTTTGGACCAGCAGCTGGAAAGTTACCGATCGCTTCCACGCTTTGTGGTTCATATTGAATTGCACCACACTTCGTGTTTGTTCCTTGTTTACATAGTAAAGCACGGCTGGAAGGTGACTCCATGTAACCATGCGCCGATGCTTTGTCAGCTGCAGCTAAAGAACCTACACCTAACAAAATAAACGTACCGAGTACGACCAATAACGGCGATACTCCTGAGAACAAGCTTTTCAACGTACTTTGTTGCTTCATAACGTAATCTTACCTCCTACAAGTATGGTTTTTTTCTGATAGGCTGCTAGGCTATGTATCCCCTATCACTTCACATATGAACCTGTGCTAGTTGGCCTCCTCGTCTACATCGTTTACCGTTCACGCTTGTCATTATATTACATCCAATGTTAATTTAACGTAGTTCTAACTCACCAAATTTCTATCCCGTTCTACTTATTTCTGCATAAGGTATTGTAAACTTTTGCTCAATCCGATCACTTGGACTTACAAATATAGGATCAAAGTACGACGAATTACTTAACGACACTAACCTTTTGTATAAAAGATAATTTACTAGGTTAGCACTCTTTTTTGATCATTAGCAGGAAAATAATCTACTTATATCCAATTAATCTATAGTTATAATCATGTTGTCTAACCTATTGGAGGTGGGTCGTGATGCAAGTAGATGCTGTGTTCGAGGGAGGCGGAGTACGAGGAATCGCCTTTATCGGTGCTATTGAGCAAATAGAAGCAGCCGGCTACAAGTGGCGGCATATCGCCGGGACATCAGCCGGGTCGATCTTCGCTGCATTATTAGCAAGTGGCTATACTTCTAACGAGTTAAAGGAGCTTATGTATGGATTAGATTATATGAGCTTACTTGGTCACAATTGGCTGCACCACGTTCCCCTTGTAGGACAAGCTATCCCGATGCTCCTCTATTCTGGTATTTACCGCAATACGGTGTTGGAACAGTATATGACAACTTGGTTGCTTCAGAAAAATATCCATACCTTTACCGATCTGCCCCAAGGCAAGCTGAAAATTATCGCTTCTGATGTTAGCAGCGGCAACATTATCGTATTTCCTGATGATCTTGCTAAGTATGGCATCTCACCTTCCGATTTTCCCATTGCAACCGCTGTGCGTATGAGCACGACCATACCCTTTTTCTTTCGACCGTATCGCTGGCAAACCCCTACTAATATAAAGCCTTATTACATTGTTGATGGGGCGCTGCTCAGTAATTTTCCTATCTGGATCTTTGATGTAGAAGACACACCTGTTTGTCCAACCTTTGGCTTTCGGCTTTCAGAGAAAAAAATATTTGCTCCACACCATCCGATAGAAGGACCATTTTCATTGTTTAGCGCAATGTTCAAAACGATGCTGCAAGCTCATGATCAGAGGCATGTGGACATACATGGGGAAAGCCGCACGATGTTTATTCGTACAGGTCATATTACACCTACGGACTTCGATATAAGTGAAGAAGATCGGGCTTATTTGTACGAGGAAGGCAAAATTGCTGCACAGCAGTTTCTTAAGAGATGGGACTTTGAAGCGTATAAGAAAAGGTTTCGTTTAAATACCGTATAAAGAACATGTAATAGACTAATAATTCATCATTTTACCAAAGTCAGCACAACTCGAATGAGATATTGCAAGCAAAATAAACGGCCTTCGTCCAATGATAAAATTCAGGACTAAGGCCGTTTATTACAACGACGAAAAGTAGGATTTCATCCTTACTTTTTATTTATTTTTGAGCAGCGATGGAACTACTCTGTGACCCTATTGCCGTTGATCCTTGAATCGTCAGCTTCTGTTTGCTCCGAGACATCATAATGCAGGTCGCTACGATTAAGCATCCTCCTAAAATCGTGTACATATCAGGTATTTCGAACCAAAACAGGAATCCCCATAATGCGTTGAACACGATACCAATATATCGGGTGACTTCTACAACAATGGCATTTTCGTGTGTAAAAGCCTTCGTCAAAAACACCTGCCCGACTAAAGATACGACTCCTATTGCGATCAGATAGACCCATTCTTCAGCATTTGGCATCACAAAGCTATCCCACATCAGAGGAAGGGATACAAATGTAGCTGTTGCTAAGAAATAAAACACAATCTCATAAGCGTGATGACGTTGACTTAAGTAGCGAATAGAGGTAGCTGCACCTGCGCCAAGAATAGCGCTCAATACGCCTACAAGTGCATAAATCGAATACGTAGAAAATTCGAATGGATTTACTAACAGTATGGCTCCAAGGAACGCGATCGGCATAATAAAGAGCATTTGACGTGATAACTTTTCTTTGAGGAAAAAGAACGCTAAAATAAACACAAAAATGGGTGACATATGAGCGAGTATTGTAGCATCCGTTAATGATATTTTCGAGATCGCATAAAAGTAAGTAATTAAGTACAACGCCCCCAGTACACCACGTGTTAGCAGCATCGGAATGCCTGTTGTAGAAAATGAAACACTGCTGCGTTTCATTAACGCAAAAATAAGTATCGTTCCGATTATGCTGCGAAAAAATGCCACTTCCGTTGGTGGAATCGTAAAACTAACCGCCTTTACAAGTGCATTCATAATGCTAAATACAAGCGACGCTAATATGGCTAAATAGACCCCATTCTTCATGTTATGCGCCTCCATTCCGTGTAAATGGCTTCTATTTCTTCGCTTGTCGTATCGTTACACATCTCAGAATGGATGGCACTCATTCCCTTTTCGATAATAAACTGCTCCAAGCGCCGCTCGAACAGTTGAATCAATTGCCCTGCCTGCGGCATTTCCACCTTCATCAGCTCCGCCAAACCATAAATCACTTTTAATCGCTTATAGTCCTCTAAAGGAATTCGTGGAATCATCCACCGTCCCGCTTCATCTTGATAGACTGTTTTGTAGGGTACCGCAGAGAAGTCAAAATATTTTCCCTGTTCGTCCGCCGATGAAAATGGATCGATGAGAAGTGAGGCATAGCGGATATACAGCAAATACTCTTGATAAGTCGGATCCAGCTCTACAAAATGTTCAATTTCATAGCGAGACAGGCTCTCCTCATGAACTGGATAATTATCATCATTCATAAATTGCAGCAAGTTAATGGGCTCTGACCTGCAGCTGCTTAGAAATCTGGATATTTCGCGCCACAATTGTGCCATAATGTGAATCACCTGGGGTGAAATTGGTCCTTCTGGATACAGCTTATACATATACTTCGTTGATGGGAAAGGATTAAGTATTTGTTCTAATGAAAATTCATTGATAAACAACGGGGGATGAACATACATCGTTATGCTGCGGCTTTCTGCTTCTATTGGATTGTTCACCACTTCACAAGCAACACCTAAGCTTGATATAAAACGATGTAAATGGTTGATCGATGAGCTGTTGTAATGACTAGAGCCTGCGTACACTTTTTTCTTCATCGCTTTGGTGTACACGGTTGTGATGGAAGTGGAATCGAACTTCGTTGCGGCAAAATAAGTCGACAAACTTATGACATCGATGTTTCTATCGGTAGGAAGCTCGCTATGTACAAGCAGATTCGAGCCAAAGTTCGGCGAGAGTAAAATAATCGTACGTACTGTAGACATTTGATCTAACTTAAGGCTGCGGATGACTTCACGATAACTATCGCATGGCGTACAAAGAAAGATGGTTTCCCAGTTTCCTTCAACCTCGATGCCATTGTAACCTGTATAAAAATGATGCAGTTGAACACTTCCCGTTAAATGCTGCAGCCGTTCGCCCTGCAACCGCGAAGTAATCATATGATTGGATTGAAATAGCTCATCATTGAATCGTACAGCATGCGGTCCTTCTCGATTCAGTATACCAAGCTTATCCGACCAGCCGCGAGATAATTGTACGGCTACATGGATAGCAGCTGGACCAGCACCGATAAGCAGCGTATTGCCAAATGGACTCGGACGAAGCTCCTGTTCCTCAGCTGCACCCTGATTATAAATGGTCGCTTGTTTGGTCATATTATCGCTTCTCCAATACTAAAGTATCGTACAAGTTTTGTTTATCATCCATTTTATGATGCACCCAATCATGAGCCACATCTTCTTCAAGCGGGTAATTAAATATGGACTTGAGCCCATTGCCATAGCGGACAATAACTTTAGCGAAGGGATTCATATGTTGACGAAGCTCTTCCAGCACCTCCAGCTTGTTCTTAACAAGTGATGCGATAATAATATGCGTTGCTTCTATCGTGAACGGGAGCTCTTGAACCTTCTTATTCGTAAAGCTGATGTGACCTGATAAACCTGAAGCTGCTGCTACTTGCTCTGACCACTCAATCGCTTCAGGATCAATATCCAAGCAGACAACCTGTGCACTTGTTTCTCTTGCAATCGTTAAGGCAGTAGTCGGAAAAGCACCTGAGCCGATAAATAGTACCTTGGAATTACTGTCTATGTTATGATTTTTCATTTCCTCATTTACAGCGCCCGCTAATATATCTAAATAATCACTAATGTCCGATGCGCGTTCGCATGTATGCTGCGCTTGATATTTTTCCATATCACACAGCGCCTGTATGGACGCTTCTCTCACTTTTTCCGCATATTCCACTATTTCTATATGATTTCCCCATTGGCTCCACCGTTCCAAGTTATCATGATTGATCATGAATTGACACAAGTAATCCAATCGATCCTTTAACAATTCAAAACAATCACCATACTGCTTAGAAAAAGCAGTCAGTTCCCTAATTTCAAACTCAAGCAATTTTAAAGAAAGCAAATAATGATATTTGTCTTTCATACCTATGAACCTCCGTTCTAATCACTGATTTATCAGAACACGAAAACGTACATCATTTGCACGCAAGATGCAGGTTTAAACTGAAAGGTTGGAATCAGAAGTGTTTGAAATGTTTGAAGTGCTGCTACATTATGAGGAGTAAATGATTACGCTGGATATAGAAGGAAAAATGGCAGAAGGACACAGAGCCGCTGCGTCCTCTGCCCTATTAGGTATTAGGAACAGGTCAATCCCCCCTAATCCTACTAAACGAATAGAGTGTTTCACTATTAGGAGTTATGCTCTTTTGTACCTTATGTTTAGGAGCTGGCGCAGACCATCCCCAATCAAATTGCAAGACATCACCACGAGTATGATGCATAGCCCAGGGTAGATCATCAATTCTGGGATCGTTTGAAAGTATGGCCTTCCATCGTTCAGCATAGCTCCCCATTCAGGTGCTGGCGGTTGAGCCCCTAAGCCTAAATAAGATAGCGACGAGATGATAAGAATAATCTTCCCTATATCTAGTGAAGCAAGAATAACAACTGGAGATATAATGTGCGGCAGCAGTTGCCTGCTGATTATATGCCATGTACCAAATCCTGCTGCACGCGCAGCTTCCATATACTCCTTCTCTCTCTCCATTAATACAATACTGCGCACCAATCTTACGTACTCAATCCATTTGACTGCAATGATCGCAATAAGCAAATTGGTTAAACTCGGACCCAAAAATCCTGAAACAGCAATGGCTACTATAATTTCAGGCAATGCCCCAATACCATCGACAACTCTCATGATGAACGAATCAAGCCGCCCTCCTGTGTAACCACACAGCAAACCTAGCGGTACCCCGATGATTATGGTTGCTATAATGACGATTCCTGCTACACCTAATGTCAGCTTCGCCCCCACCACCAAACGAGAGAATATGCATCTTCCTAGATGATCCGTTCCCAACGGATAGTTCCAGCTAGCTGGTTGCAGCCGTTCTGACATTTGGATGTGCAGCGGGTCATTAGCAACGAAAGAAGGACCAACCAGTACGATCAGGATGAACGTAACAAGTATAGCGATTCCAATCATCAGTTGAGGAACTTGCAATATGGGCTTCCAGTAGGAAGCAATTCTATGTTGTTCAGCAACATCAACATTCGTCATGATGCGCGTAGAACTCACATCATCTCCCCTTTCCTATAACGGATACGTGGATCTATCCACGTGTAGCATAGATCGATCAGTAAATTGACCATAACAATCAAACAACCGGAAATCATAACATACGCTTGTATGACGGGGTAGTCTCGATTAAATATCGCATCGATGACCATCTCACCTAAGCCCGGCCAAGAAAATAATGTCTCGATGATGACCGAGCCTGCCAGTATGCTGCCAGCACTCGAGCCAAACACAGTCATTACAGGAATTAGCGCCGCACGAAGTGCATGCTTATACATGATCCGCCATTCCCCCACACCACGCGCACGGGCAGTTCGAATGTATTCCTGTGCCAGCACCTCTAACAAACCAGCTCTTAACAAGCGCGCATATATGGCAGCCAAGCCAGAACCAAGTGTAATGCTAGGCAGAATAAGATGTGCAGCAGAACCCATGCCCATCGTTGGCAGCCACCCCAGTCGATAAGAAAAGCCATAGATCAGCATAAGCCCGAGCCAAAAGGCAGGTATCGAAGCACCTAGTAAAGCTAGGATGCCGCTTACATGATCAAGCCACTTCCCTTCGTATTTCGCGGCCAACATGCCAAGTGGAATCGAAATAACGAGCATAACGAACAAACTACCTGCTGCAAGTTCCAAAGTAACCGGTAAGCGTTCTGTCATATTTTCCCAAACTGGCTTGCCATTAATAAGAGAAGTGCCAAAATCGAGCTGTACAAGCCGATACAGCCAATCTGTGTATTGAATGAACAGAGGCTGATGAAGACCAAGCTCCTGTCTTAGCGCTTCTTCATCTGCTGTTGTGGCAGCCACTTCATCTGCTTTTAATATGATGAATACAGGGTCTCCGGGGGCTAACTTCATTAATGTAAATGTTAATAATGAGAGTAAAAACAATACAATCCCTAGCTGCATGAGTCTTTCTTTGATTATCGTCAGCATGTTAGTTCACATCTATTTTGTTCGTAATGATATAATACTCCTCTGCACCAGGTGTCCAGTTAAGAACACGATTATTTACACCGATTACATTATTCGGATATACAAGGTAGGAATGTGGAACTTCCTTCTGGATAAGAGAAACTGCTTCCTTAGACAGCTGTATGCGAGTAGGTATACTTTCTGTTGAATTGAGCTGTTCCAATGTAGGTGTCAGCTTGCTGACTTCAACATTTCCCGGATTCAAGGCTCCTCCCTTTTGATAAGCAGCGTTAAGGAAATAACCACCATCTCCACGGGGGGCAGATAGATTGCTATAGGTAACCAGATCCCATTGGTCACTTTCACGCAAATGTGCATCGACGTTCTCTACTAACTTAATCTCGATTTCGATGCCTAGCTTGGCTGCTTCAGATTGGATTAATTGAGCGATAAGAGGTAGTTCTGGCCGAGTTTTATACGTTATGAGTTGGAGTTTCAGTGGGCTGCCGTCCTTCTCCAGTTTGCCATCTGCATTCCGTTGATACCCCGCTTTATCCAAAAGCTCTGATGCATGGAGTGAGTTCAATGCAGTGATCTTATCATCACTCCCGAATGGCAATATGGTCGGGAAAGGTCCATTCGCTGGTTGTGCATGGCCTAGCATTAAATCTTGCGTAATGGTTTGACGATTGATAAGCAAATCAAGCGCTTTTCGTACCTGAATATCCTTCATATGAGGACGATTGGCGTTATAAATAAGATAATGAACACGAAGCCCTGGAATCGACTTCACATGGAATTGATTATCTTGTTCCAACACGGCCAATGATTCAGCAGGCAATTGGTAGGCAATGTCTACCTCCTTGGTTTGGAGTGCCATCATTCTCACATTCGCATCTTCATTGAATTGGTAGGAGACTTCATCCAGAATGGCTGGCGTATCCCAATAATTCTCGTTACGAACTAATTTTATTTCCCGATCAGGTGCAAATGAAGTAACTCGGAAAGGTCCCGTTCCAATAGGAGCATGGTTGAAAGCACTAGTCCCTACTTTATTTTCCGCTGCTGTACTAATAATTGAGGTATATGGATTGACTAATTCGGAAGGAAGTGCTGGATTAGGCTCAGCGGTTACAATAGTAAGCTGCTGTCCTTGAGCCTCCATGGAAGATATGTTAAGCGCTCTTGACAGTGATTGATTGGCTTTCAAAGCACGCTCTAGCGAAGATTTCACTGCTGCTGCATCCATATTCGAGCCGTCATGGAAGTTGATATTTTCCCGAATCGTAAATATCCAGGTAAGCTTGTCTTGAGCTTTCCATTCCGCAGCTAGCCATGGGCTTGGCTTCAGTTCACTATCCAGCTTCACGAGTGTTTCAACTGCTCCAGCACGCAAAGCCGCCCAGCTATTATGAGGATCTAGTGTATTAGCCGACAGATGATGAATGACAGTTACTTTTTTCGCATTTTTATTGATGTTCTTATCAGCATTCATTGAAGTACAACCCGCAGTAAACAATAACCAACAAATAAATAGAAAAGATATCGTTCTATATTTAGTGATGTTCATATAATCCTCCTCTAGTTCAATATGATATGGAAATTTACCTGATGGACCCTATATCATGTACACCTCCTCTCTCTTTATACCAATACTCGCTACTTGATTCGTTTCACCTCCAATTCAACAACCAATCGACAAGTTTTATTGCTGATCATGTAAGATTCACAGATTACTTGTCTTTTCCTTACATATGTATTATTGACTAATAATTAGTATATTCCAATAGCTAAAAAGGGCTACTTTAAACGATCTAACCATAATGAACGGTGGACGCAGCTTATCTCATTAATGATCATTTATTCATAATAAAAGCCGATTATCAGATAGATAATCGGCTTTGTACTATTGTTGACTAGTAACACACGCTGCTTAGGTGCAGCTCATTACACACTTCATACGCTTAGTTCAAGTGAATATTTTTGCTCTTGCGATAAGCTGTCGGTGTCATATCCATTCTCGTTTGAAACACACGAATAAACGTCGGATAAGACTTAAAGCCTGCTTCGTAACCAACTTCCGTTATTTTCATATCGGTTCCTATTAATAGATTACAAGCGTGAGCAACACGAATTCGCTCTAAGAAGGAATAATAATTTTCCCCGACCATCTGCTTAAAGGAAATACTAATATAAGAGACACTGTAATTAAACTTTTTGGCAAGCATCTCTAACGTTATGTCTTCTTTAAAGTTTTGATACACATAGTGTATAACTTCCCACATTCCTTTGCGATGCGTCAGCTCGTGCGCCAACTTCTGTCTTAAGCCCGCCTGCGTCTGGCGGAAGCGATCAAATATAATAAACAACTGCATTAACTTAGCCAAAAACATCATTCGGTTCCACGGCTTCGTATCCAGCACCTCTTCATGCATTTCTTGAAGTAAGGCCAGTACCTGATTGCCCGTCGATTCATTTAATTTATAGGTCGTGTTCTCATCATTTTCCGCCTGCTTAAGCAAACTGTGCAAGGTCAAGAATGAATCCCCTTCTCCGAAAAATGCTTTTAATCCAATAGCTCCTACATAAAGAAATAATTCCTCACCTGGCTCGATTTCGATCTCATGTACTTGATGAGGAAACAGTAGTGTAAAGGTACCCGGTATTAATTCCTTCTCAATGCCATTGATCATTTCTTTTCCTTTGCCCTTAAACGTATAAGTAAACTCTATAAAATGATGGACATGAGCAGGCACTGGCTTGGTTAAATGATGAATTTTGAGAGTAAAAGGGAAATCTCCGTGAATTTCTTCGTCGCCATGTAAATTGTGCGGGATCAAACGATATCACTCTTTTCCGGATCTAAGTTGTCAATGATTGCTTTCCATTTCATTTTATCATCAAAAATGATAGAAATAATAAAAATTTGATAGGTGAAACCACCTAATTCTCTCTACAATTATAGTAGTACTTTCGTTGCATTAGGAAAATTTCGATGCAATGACAAACATCATTGCTTAATTATAACATCCAACAAAAGGGAGCGACTATAAAATGAGTTTACTTAAACATGTTAATCCTTTGCAAGGTACCGATTCCATTTATCCCTATTCTAACGGCAATACATTGCCTTTAACCTCCATGCCTTTCGGTATGAATGCATGGGCACCGCAAACGACAGAAGCTGGTGGTGGCTGGTGGTTTAGCCCGAATCACAATCGTTTGGAAGGCATTCGCCTTACCCATCAACCTAGCCCATGGATTGGTGATTACGGTCATATGGCATTTATGCCGCAAACAGGGCCTCTAAAAGTATGGGCACCTGAACGCTCTTCTTCGTTTCGTAAACAAGATATGATCGTCAAGCCAGACTACTTCAACGTTCATCTTCTTCGCTATCAAACGACGTTGGAATTGACGCCGACAACTCGCTGTTCCAGTATGCGTGTTACTTTCGGCCAAGCGGAACAGGCACGCCTTATCGTGTCCCCATTCCCAGGTGAATCCAACATGTCGATCGATGTGGAGAAACGCATGTTGACAGGCTATACAACGGCTAAAGCAGGCGGGACGCCAGAGAACTATCGTATGTACTTCGTGGCATCATTCAGTTGCCCTATTGTTGCAGATGAGAGCGGATTGTCTGACCAAGATAACAAACCAGTAGCAGCTCTTACAATGACAGGCGAACGCGTTGGTGCATATATTGGATTGCAATTGCCAGACAATCGCATCGTCGAAGTTCGTGTCAGCACCTCTTTCATTAGCGAGGAGCAAGCCGTAATCAACTTAGAGCGTGAAATCGGTGACCGCAGCTTCGACGAAGTTCGCGCATTGGCAACGGAAGCTTGGGAAAAGCAGTTAGGTGTCATTGAAGTGGAAAGCGATGATCAAGATAAGCTGGATACATTCTATACTTGCTTGTATCGAACATCCTTGTATCCACATACAATGCACGAATATGATGCACACGGTAATCAAATACATTACAGCCCATACAATGGCATGATCGAAACAGGCCCCATGTTTGCTGATATCGGCTTCTGGGATACCTATCGCACATCATTCCCGTTGTACAACTTGCTCTACCCTTCCTTTATGAACGAAATGATGCAGGGCTGGGTAAACGCTTACAAAGAAGGCGGTTGGATGCCAAAATGGTCTTCCCCGGGCGAACGCAGCATGATGCCTGGCACATTAATCGACGTAAGCTTTGCAGATTCCGTTGCGAAAGGAGTCACTGGCTTTGATGTTGAAAAAGCCTTTGATGGCTTGCTGAAACATGCCATGACTGCTGCTGCAGATAATCGCTTCGGCCGCAAAGGCACAGCGGAGTATGTGAAATACGGCTATCTTCCGGCAGACGTTCATACCCATGAAAGTGTGTGCAGCACATTGGACTATGCGTACGGTGACTTCTGTATTGCGCAAATCGCGAAATATCTTGGCCGCGACGAAGAATACGCGCAGCTTATGGAGCGTGCAGACAACTATAAGAAGCTGTACGATCCATCGGTTGGCTTTATGCGCGGACGCTTGCAAGATGGCAGTTGGCTGCCGCATTTCGATGCCACAGAATGGGGCGGTGCGTATTGTGAAGGCGGTCCATGGCAAAGTTCTTGGGCGGTTCAGCATGATTTGCTCGGCCTATCCGATATTATCGGTGGACGTGAGAGCTTCAAACAGCGTCTAGACGAGCTATTTGCAGCAGCTCCTGAGTTCAAAGTCGGCTCATACGGCTTCGAAATTCATGAAATGTCGGAAATGGCGGCTGTAGATTTCGGTCAATTCGCCATTAGCAATCAGCCGAGCTTCCATATTCCTTACATTTATACTGCACTGGGCTACCCTGCCCTAACGCAATACTGGGTTCGCAAAACGATGGATGAATTGTTCAGCTCTCGTCCAGACGGTCTTCCTGGGGATGAAGACAACGGCAGCTTAACAGGCTGGTATGTATTTGGAGCAATGGGCTTGTATCCACTCAGCCCTGGCGTTCCTGAATATGTCATCGGTATACCTTTGTTTAAGAAGATGACCGTGAACTTAGAGAACGGCAAGCAGCTTGTCATTCATGCAGACAACCATTCGGATGCTGCCAAATATGTCTCAGGAGTTGAGATGAATGGTGAAGTCGTTTCCAACCTATACCTAAGCCATGAGCTAGTGAAAAATGGAGGCGAATTGCGCTTCAATATGACTGAAACGGCTCCAACTGTTAGCTACGACGAATCGGCGTTGCCTTACGCAATGTCCCGTCCGCGTTCGTATTAATCTTATAAAAATAATGAGCCCTTGTCGATATGACAAGGGCTTTATCATCACTATAAACGAAAAAGAGACTGCCTCAGAAGTAGCATCTTCTACTCCAGAAACAGCCTCCTATCTCACTCGCTACTATTTCAACTGTTAGATCCAGACCTAATGTGGTTTGGGTTAATGCCCTGGCCCCTCCACACCATACTTGCCTTCATCCATAATAGACACACCATTTTTAATTTTTGACAGCATTTCATTTCCCTTGGTTTCCCACTCTGCCAACGCGCTTTGTGTTGATTTCTTGTTAGTAATCACTTCAAGGAACTTTTCATCGCCCAGGTAGTCAACAAGGTATAAGTCCTGTTTATTACGATACAAATCACTTAATTTTTGCTCTGCAGGTATAATAAATTTCCCACTAAAGAACGCGGCAATATTGAAGCTCTCTCCTGCAGCCGGCTTGAGATGAGCTTTTCGTGTTACCATATCATAGCTACTGCTGCGGCTGCGAACTTTCGCCCAATTGTCTCCATTCACATAGCGGACAAAATCCCAAGCATCTCCTGCATTCGGTGCTTTAGCGTTGATGGCAAAGATGTCCGTTAGATCGACTAGCCCGCTTACTTGAGGTGCCTCAGCATGAAATGGAATCGTCACGACATCCCATTCGAATGGCTTGAAGTTTTTAATTTTACTTGCATTTTGCATAGCCCGAATCGTTTCACTATTAATATAGTTCATATCCGAAACTGTCATCGCCAATCTTCCAGACATAAACAAATCATGCGAGAACGGGCCCTCATTGGTCTGTGGGTTATCCGAATTCCATATTTCTTGCCCTGGTACAATTTTATCTTTGTATAGCTTCGAAATACTTTCCCACACTTGTAACCACTTATCTGAGTTTACTAGCATTTTATCTGCTTTACTATCAAACACTTGTAGTTGAAGCGGAGTAATGTAGGCCCTTTTAATATCAGCATAATGACTACTATTGTAAGGGGAGAAGGAAAATCCGTATTTACGATCTGCTCCCTCACCTTTACTTACGCGCGCTGCTAATGTAAACACTTCGTCCCAAGTCATACCGTCCTTAGGAAACTCTACACCCGCATCTTGGAACAGTTTCTTATTGTAGAGCAATACGCTGGAACTGAACGTAGGTGCCAAGCCATATACGTTTCCATCTCCTAGCTCTTTAAGAGCATCATAGACTACAGGTACGATATCAGATGTGTCGAATTTATCCTGCACGATCCGTTCATCCAGCTTCGCTAATTTTCCATCAGCAGCAAGCTGTCGGAAGCCGTTAGATTTAACAATGACAACATCAACCGCATTAGCACCTTCTAATAGTTTATTCCAAGTTGCTTTAACATCTGGTGCTTTTTTCTTAGGATCATATGGCTCAAATCTTTGCTCCTCATAGTTTATAGAAGGAACGAGCTCAATACGGACGTTCGGATTCGTCATTTCAAACGCATCAATATATTGCTGCCTAATCGTAGTATCATTTGCAAAGTCTGATTGAAAACCGATACGTAAAATCCTTTCTTGTCCTGGTGGCACTACTTCTTCTTTCTTCGTACATGCTGCTAGCAGCGGTACGATCAGGGTCAATGTTAATGTTAACATTAACATGTTACGTCCCCATCCTTGTTTCATCTCTTTCACTCCTCCTCATTCTTGCTTGATTCGTATATTGCTTCATCGCATTTTGATCGGTGCCTGGTATGATTTGTCTTCTCGATTAACTACTTTACCAAGGAATTCCTTTTTATTGGTTACATAAAGATAAAAAATAAGAGTGTCTTTTGTCATATTTATGACGTAGTGACACTCTTATTACATCCGGTATTTATGTTATTGAAATTGTATTAAATGAACTTAATAACCTGCTTCTAAGTTTACTTCATTTATAAGTGACTCTCCTGACATATGACGGCTAACATTCTCTGTAAAAATAGCGGTACAGCGATCATTGTAACGACTCGATATCGCAGACACATGTGGAGTAATGACACAATTGTCCAACTGCCACAAAGGCGAATTCTTGGGTAATGGCTCCACATGGAATACGTCTAAATACGCACGCTTGAACTGCTTTTGTTGCAAAGCATGTATAAGATCTTGTTCTACGACAAGCTCTCCTCTGCCTAAATTCAAGAGCACCGCTTCTTGTTTGAGCTGTCGCAGCTTAGCAGCATCCAACCAATTTTCGGTTTCTCGTGTTGCTGGAGCAATAAGAATCATATAATCCGCTTCATTTAATGGAAGTTCTTCTGCATCAAATCGATAAATGCGATCAAAATGCTCCCTTTGTTTTCCTGAGTGATTAATACCCACTGTCTTCATTCCAAACACCTTGCATCGTGCCGCTATCTCTTGTCCGATAGCTCCGGTACCGAACAAGCAGACTGTCTTTCCCTCCAATTCTTCAAAACGAATCTTGCTATTCCATTCATTGCGCTGTTGCTGCTCATGCAGCGTTATGAGCTGTTTGGCTTCTTGCAGCATAAGTCCAAATGCAAACTCAGCCATCGGCACTTTATGAGCGCCGCGCGCATTAGTCACCGTAATATTTCGATTGGCTATTGTCGATAACGGCAGCGCATCTACGCCTGAGCTAAATACTTGAATCCATGTTAAGTTTGGCATTTTGCTCAAAAGCTCTTCTGATAGGCCAGTAGAATAGCTAATAAGCACTTCCGTCATTTGCAACTGCTCTTCCGTAACATCCAGTAACGAACGGCAGGTATGAATGTTAATGTCTGGGTAACGAGATAACAACACCTCTATTAGCTCTTCTTTTAAACGAATGGTCGTAAGTATTTTCATCGTTCGTTCTCCTTTCGCAGTCAGTCTCGAGCGATATCTTTCAGCGTATCATATTAAGTAGAGTTACTGATAGCTCATCTCTTTATCATTCTGTACATCATTTCTAGAACAACAAAACACGCATGCGTAAGTCCTTATTGTTGGACATGGGCATGCGTGTTGGTTGTGCTGAATCGCTTCGTTATTCTCTTAAAACAAATACGAGCGAGCGCCCAGTATATGACCCCTCCACTCATATAGGCGATAACATCCCATGGATCCGAAACACCCTGATGGTATAATGGCGTTACATATTCCCAGAACAAACCTACCACAAGCGTAAAGCTTACAATTCGCCAAACACTGTACAAGCTCAGGCGAGCCTGCCCACCTATAGCACTAGCCAAATTCGTAAATGCAACGATAAGGAGACCACCCATCACATCATTAAAATGGCTATGCAAGAAATAAACATTCCAGCTTGGCTTCATAACTTGATTATTAACGATATATAATAAAATGGCTATTATCCCAATAGCAACATTTATTCGAATGACATGATTATAATAGCGAGAATGACGGCTCCTACTACGCCCCAAAAAGTAATTCCTCCTCCATTTGTTGTTTTTGCTTGTAAAGGTTGACCGCAGCTCGGGCAAGATTCTGCCTGACTCGATACGCTATGACCACATGCTGGACATTGTGTGAGATACATTTCGTCACTCCTTATGTATATTTATGATATTATATCCTATTTTCTAGGACGAAACTATTATACCATCACCCTTCCTTTCACACCATAATTCAGGTTATCGATCTCCTGCAACGGATGAAGACAATATAAAAAGCGTCCATCCAGCCTATTTCTTGCTGAATGAACGCTTTGCTTTAATCATGGAAGCTATGGCTCTAACTTCGAGGCAATTTGACGATCGACATAGGAGTTAATTGAAGTAATAATAACGGCAATAGCTGGTACAGCTACGAACATGCCCAAGATGCCGAATAATCCCCCTCCAACAAATACCGCCAAAATGATCCATAATGGGCCGACGCCTACTTTTCCGCCCATAATCTTCGGATTTATATAATAAGCATCCATTTGTTGAACCGCAAATATAAACAACGTCGCCCATATTGCCTTGGACGGATCCACCATCAACAATATAAAGCCAGAAGCCAGCATGCCAACGAATGGACCAACGTACGGAATGACGTTGGTTATCATTACGATCAGAGCGATCAGCAATGCAAACGGCGTTCCCATTAAAAACAGACCGATAAATACAATCGTTCCAATAACTAATGCATCCAGTATTAATCCGACAAAATACTGTGAGAACACGCGATCCACGCTTTTCGTATATTCAATAACACTTTTCGCGCGCTTATCACTCATAAAGCCATGCAGAAGTTTCTGCGAACCAGCTGCAAACTTCTCCTTGTCTACGAGCAAATAGGCAGATACAATCAGCCCAATGACCAAATTCAACAAGACAGAAGAGAACGAAACAATTCCACTCACGAGCATATTCAGATTGCTCTGTATAAGTTGTCCGATCTTAGTCGTTTTCGTTTTTAAATAGGCCTCTACCTCTTTACCGATACCAGATTGGATAAACCAATCCATTTCAAACACATTAGTCCTCATCCACTTGTCCATATCAATAAGAAACGTAGGCAACGCTTGTACTAAACTTGTAATGCTGCCAATCACAGTAGGAATAACGATGGTCAAACCCAGCACGATTGTCCCTAACACGACAGCGTACACAATTAACATGCTGTACATGCGTTGGAAACGAAGCTTAGCCAATACAGTACGTTCCAGCCAATTAATGAGTGGCCTTAGCAAGTAGGCAATAAAAAACGCAATAAAGAATGGCGTGAGCAATGAAAGTATCGTTTGAAACCATGCCCATACATGCTCTGCGTTATCAATCACCTTATATAACAAAAGAAAAATGATAAACAGCCCGATATAATACAATGTCTTACGATCTTTAAACATGATGACATGCTCCTCATTCCTGATGTTCGGTCCTTTGATACGGATGATCATAAGACTTCTCCTATTTAATCTACCTAATTTTACAGCCAAATGCAAAAGGAGGAGCTTGCTCATCGAGATAGGTGCAAGAAAAAGACTGCTAACGTTCAAGATATAATTCTTGATACGATGCAGTCCTACACATTTTACATATGCTTATTGTTCGTTGGTGCTATTGGTTTTGGTTTAACTGTAAGCGACGTCATCTGCTTCCACACCCATTCAAATGGACCTAGCTTGAAGTAGCGCAGCCATACATGGGAGAACATCATTAAGATCACTACAATAAGCAGCCACATGGCAACAGGGAACCATGCAAAATGTGCTTTGGCGAACCCATGTAAGTTTAATCCCCAACCGTAGAAAATAATCGAAGCAAGAATATTTTGCATAATGTAACAGCTTAACGCCATTTTACCGACCTTCTCAACGCGAGCAGCCAGCCAATTCTCCTCTCGCTTCTCCATTAGCTTCGCAATAAGCGCCATATAGCCAAGTGCGAGCAGCGGTGCAAACAAATAACGCTGGGACATGGCGAACAATTCGGGACTCGCTATAACTAGCAGATGCAGCGGTCCGCCTACACCAATACCCCAGATGAGCATTTTACGGCGAATGGCTTTACCCTTTTCATCGGCAGCGAATGCACCTGAACGCATGAGCATGACACCTGTTAAGAAAAGAAGGATGTTCATAGGAATGATGAATATCGCTTCAGCACGGAAAATGAGGAAATGTTCAAGGCGGAACAATACTTGATCCCACCAGCTTCCAGTCGTATATACAGCTGTATCCATCGCCCCCATCGTGGCATCCCCACTAGACATAGCCATTGTCAACATGATCATAAACGCAACATGAATACTCCCAGCAATGATCATCGCCCATTTGATTGCTTTTGTACTCCGCTTAACAATATAAGCGACAATGATAGCAGTGACCGCATAACTCATCAATACGTCATATTCCATGACGAGAATAAAATGAATGAGACCATCTAAAAACAGCAGAAACGAGCTCCAAATATAAATGCCTGGCCATGGCCGAAGCTGCCGCTCTGCTTGGCGTCGCTTAATTTCTAACCCGACACCGAACAAAATCGTCAGCATCCCTAGAAATTTTCCATTCACGAACAGCGTAAATAACGACTGTACCATCGCCTCTGCACTAGCCCAGAATGGCACTCCTGCTTGCCCCGTAATGAAATCAATTTCACCTACCGAAGCAAATATCCAAATATTCGTTCCTAACGTTCCAATGATGGCGAATCCTCTCAAGATGTCAAGTAATAGAATTCGCTGCATAACTCCACTCCTCCTGTTTATCTCAATCTATTATGTCAGGCTATCTTAGGTCAACTTCCAAGTGCAGAAGGCCTCCCTCGACAAGCCAGATCATATCTTTAACACTCTGCTCATCTAAGCTGTTCTTGAATGGAGTTAGGCTCAATATCTCTTTAACGTTCTTGATCGTACAACGCGCTTGTGTACATTATGTGTAGACAAAGGACTAATGTCATTAAGTTTACATAATATTTTTTCCGTTAACATATAACCTATAAAAAAACGCCCCGCTGCTTTGAGGGACGTTGTTACCTTATCATTTCACATGAATCCAATCGATTGATTACATCTTAACTTATGGCAAATCTATTTACCTTATTCTCCGCTGTTGTAATGGCAGTAAGTAGAGCTTCACTACGCCCTTCTTGAACTCTTCTAAAATAGAGACAACGCAACACATTTTTACTATTAACTCGCGCAATTACTTGTTCACGACTTCTAGGTCTGTCGGCACATTGCGCCAAATTGCTTATCCACTCAACGATTTCCGCTAGGGGCAATCGTTCTGTTTCAATCATAACATCTATGATGTTAGTAATGCGCTCATCCTCTTCTTCGTTAAAGATATGAATACCGTTATACAACACCTCTTGAATTGCGGAAAGCACTTCTCGTTGTACCGTTGCATCGCTTTCCGAACACTGCACGAGCTCAACAAACATATCTGCACCATGAGCAGCACTGTGAGCCCAGCCTCCTTCATCTAAGTACCCACGAAGATCCTTCTCTTCTGCGTAATACCGAAGCAGCTCTTTTTTGAGATGCTGAAATTCAGCGAGATCTAGAAATGGCTGTTGTCTATGGCGACGTACGATCAGTACGATAGCTAGAGCCGTAAATGTCCTTGTAAACACGGATTGATCGTTCTGGCTTCCAATCCCATTGAACAAATGCTCATTATTAAGCAGTAATGCTAACAAACTGCGTAATTCCTCTTCTGAAAGCTTATTTCCCTCCTGAATCCACATATAAAATGTCGGATAAATTAAATTATCCCGCAACTCAGAATCAGGATCCCCAATGTACTTCAACATCAGTGGAATGAAATTTTGAATTCTTTCTCCTTCTCGAAGCTGATATTGCTCCTTCTCGATTCGTTTTAGCTCCAGTTTTAATTTCGCTCTCATATCGTTCACTTGTTTATCCCCTTTAACAAGATTAATATTTCCTCGATTACAATTTCAGGTTCATCATGATGAATATAGTGCCCGCTGTGTGCTGCAATACGAAATGTATTTACTTCTGAAGTTGATAAACGCTGTACCTCTTGCTGCAGCTTCTGTTCGATCTCTAATATAGCTTGACTCGGCCATTCCCCCTCCCCTATATCCGGCAGCCCCCTAGTAATAATGGAGAGTGGAATATTACCTAAGCAGCTATGCTCAGTGACTTGCTTATAGCTCTGTACCTTATCCATTTTTTCGCTGTTCAACAGTGGATTTTCATAATATTCTCGATTCCCTTGTATCAGCGTTTCAGGGAGTACTTGCTCATAAGCAAGCTCTTTGTACGCAGGTGCCGCATCTACAAGAACGATGCCAGCAATTAGCTGTGGATGGAGACTCGCGTACAGCCTCGCAACTAATCCTCCAAAAGAATGACCTACTAATAGGTATGGTGGTTTGACATTTACCGATAACAACAATTGAGAAAGCTCATCAGCTAGATCTCGACACGTCCTCAGTCCCGAGGCAGCCTGACTTCTACCTAATCCCGCTCTATCATAGGAAAATGTCGATGTTTCTATAGATATACGATCTTGAATGTCTTTCCATGTCTCACAGCTATCGCCCATCCCTGCGATAAATACAACACTCGGTGAACCTTTATAAAGATATTTACTATACAATTGAACATTATTACAGCAATGAACACTTTCAACATAATCATTTTGAAGCAATGGATCACCTCTATTCCTGTGTTACGTTTATCTTTTCTATGTAAAAATATTACTCTCTTATTTTGATCTATCAAAACGGAATTGTCAATTTATTCTAAAATATTTCTGAGATATCGTTTGTAATGAACGAGTTGCTGGTACATCCCTGTTGATTCGTTTCTCCAGCCAAGGTTAATGAAAGTATAACTCCTGCCCATCATGTGGTAACATGAATATAGGCAAGACTGACATCAAGTTGAAGCGTAAAGAAACAGAAAGGATGTGTAACTATGCAATACCGCAGACTAGGTAGAACAGAACTTAACGTATCTGCTATTGGTATCGGCACATGGCAATTTGGTGGTGAATGGGGTCATCAATATACCCAAGAAGAGGCAGATCGAGTATTACATACAGCAAAAGAAGAAGGCATTAATTTTATTGATACGGCGGAATGTTATGGAGACCATTTATCCGAGTCCCTCATTGGGAATTTTCTAGCTCGTGATAAGCGTGAAGACTGGGTCGTTGCAACGAAATTCGGTCACCAATTCCACTCCCATTTGAATCGTACAGATCGGTTTGATGCGGAGCATGTGCTCACTCAATTGGACAAATCATTGCTTGCATTGAAGACAGACTATATCGATCTGTATCAATTCCATTCTGGTAGCGATGAAGCTTTCGACCAGGATGATCTATGGACGCTGCTGGACAAGCAAGTCGAGTCAGGAAAGATAAGACACCTCGGTATTTCTTTAAACAAGAGCAACAGTATGCATCAAACAACACGTGCCCTTTCCGTAGGCGCCAGCACGATTCAAATTGTGTACAATCGCCTTGAGCGTCAACCTGAACAAGAGGTATTCCCTGCATGTGAAGCAGACGATATTGGCGTACTTGCTCGTGTACCATTGGCGAGTGGCTTCTTAAGCGGAAAGTACAAACCAGGTGCAACCTTTGCCGACAACGATGTAAGAAAACGCAATGAAGGCATTGAACTAGACGAAACGTTAAAACAAGTTACGCTCATTCAGCAAAATGAAGTTCCAGCAGATGTGCCGATGGCGCAATGGGCATTGGCTTGGTGTCTTCGTCACCCTGCTGTCGCTTCCGTTATCCCAGGCTGCAAAGATGAAGCACAAGTTCGCAGCAATGCACGAGCTGCTACTCTGCTAGACGCGGAGCATCCTTTAGTTACTACTAAATAATATGGATTTACAGGTAAAGACCGGTTCAATCGAACCGGTCTTTTAGATCATTCACTATTATGATGTGGTCAGATCTAATGAGAATACAATTTTATTACGATCAATTACCTTATCCTTCTTTATATCTTTTCAGCACTGTTGACTGCATTACTCGCGCTATCGCAGAAGGAGAATGCATGTTATCATTCAATGCGAGCTGGGATGTATCTTATATATACAGCATGAAGCAAGGGTAAAAGCAGTATTGGGATGATCCAGACAAGGATAGAATATTGGAGAATGTATGGTAAGGAGAGGTCAGGGACAGGAATAAATTCATTGGTTTCTAGATTCACCCATAGAAATAAACGAACAGTAAGATCATGTGTTGCTTGCATAATAATTGCGATAGCCGCAGGCTGCCATGTACGATATTTTCGTAACAAATACACACACATGATAATATTAATAACAACAATGATATATAAAGAACAAAGAAAACTAATATATGCAATAATCGCACTGCTAAAGAGCGCCGCGTAGGCGTGATGCTTACGATATCTATATGCGACAACGGTTAATAAGCAAGACCAACCAATTGACATTAATAGCAGCACAACCCATGGTATTGTCACAGCACTAATGAGCGGTAACAGATAATCAGTTAGTCCAAAATGACCATGAAACACAAGAAACAATACAATATTAAATCCAATAAACGTTACAATCAGTGCCCATAACGGAGTCTGTTGTTTGCTGCTCGTTCGCTCTCTAAGAATAGGATCACATTGTATCATTTCAATTGCTTTTGCAGCACTTTCTTCGACACTATAACCGCGAATCGTGTAGTCACGGGATAACATATACAGCTGCTTTTTAGTTCTTAGTACGAGTGAAGAGGACTCATCTGATGAACCCAGCCGTTGAGATAACCGTTCCAAATATCGTTCAATTGCCTCCATCGTTTGCCCCTTCCTGTTCTGGAATCGCTAGTATAGAGTCAAATGTAACATACATCTTCCATTATTGGGAAGGTAATCATGACATATTTCTACAAAATTCTGCATATATTCATACGCAAACCTGTCGAGCTAGCATTCAAAGACAAATTCATATCAAAGGGTAGTACATATCCACGCACCACAATGACTACTTTTTGTTCAACGGACAAAGACCATCTGTACAATGCCCCACCGGGATGATCATCCTGCCCCCAGCAATCCAATTATAGATCTTCTTCCCAGCTGCCGTTTTGGCAAGCAGCGTAAGCAACGGATACAATGGCCATAACGGAACCACCAGCTTCGTAATGGAGGCAACCGCATGGATCCCTGACTGAATCGTATTTGATGCTATCCACCTAACATGCAGTTCCTTTTCAACCCCTTCGATACTTACACCATACTGCTCCAACTTCGTTATTAGCTCCGGATCGCGTATCGATACAAACTGAAGGGACTTGAACCAATCCAGCTTTAACAGTCGCTTATGAATTTGTTGGCACAAAGGACACCAACTGTCATACCATACTTCCAGCTTTGCCGTGCGACTGGCATTCATAAGGACTACCCCTCTCTTGAAAAAAATTCAATATGATAACAACATAAAGATAATAAATTGCGAATGTATTTACATATAAAATATTATGTTAACATTATTTTATATTTACCTTTATCGCCCTTACCTATCTTATGCCTTACCTTTATCAGAAAATGTTAACTTTCTCGACTCGACATCAAATACCTATTCGCTATTTTCTGCCTTGCCTAAATAAAAGAAAGAGACCCATCTGTAGTCTGACAGGTCTCTGGAACTGCATAAGTAAAAATTAGAATATAGTATCAGCGATTTACGCACACTGTATTACCTTAATGACCATTGTTGATTAAATCATCTTGAGATTTTTAGAATGCATTATTTCCAAACAATATTCATCTCCCCGAATGATTCCTTGCTCCACTTAATCCTTCTTCATCACCCGTCCCTATCAACTGTACTTCTCTCTTTGACAAAACAATGGTTTCTTGTGGATGAGATATCCTTCGTTTGTATAGTGACATTAACAATTCAATATGATCAGGTGACATATCATAGTACTCTTCCCAAGACTCTAAAGATTCCTCAAAATCCATGGATTGATACTCCAATAAATGCCCACCATTTTCTAAAAAGTTCTCGTGAGAATCTATTGAATAAAAATTAGCATCAGTCCCCCAAAATGCAGAAGTTATTAATGGTTGCTCTTGACCATCTATATCGTCTATGAGATATTGTAATGCTTCATTCTTCCCAATGTTTATTTCTTCATTTCTATTTACAGCATAAGGAATTTACAAGCATCAACTTTTTTTCCAGTTAATAATTATATTTGACCGATTTATCACGTTGCAGCGGATATTGTAACTTTCCTAACATACAAAAAAGACCTATCTGTTATATCAGATAGGTCTGCCCACTGCTCTACAAAAATAAGTAAAATACCATCAGAAGATTGCTCATATCTACTTACTAATTACTCGATAAGTCCCGCAGTAAACATCGCCAGATCTAGATGAGCCGTAGCAATGCGTGTTTTCTCTTCATCGCCGAGTATTGATAGCTGCTCAATCGCACTTTTCAAATTACTTAAATTATCTTTCATAGCATCTGTCGATTCATACTTGAAGGCCGCAAGTCGTGTCTCCATTAACAACATTGGCTGCTTATAAACTTTAACAATTTCTTGTGCAAGATCCGTTTTTTGTTGGTAGCTCAGCCCATTCACATATTCCATATTTCCATATTTCGTAGTGAAATCTTGATTGAATCGTTTAAGCAACGCCGTATACTCTTGTCCCCATTTTTCAAACGAAGTACGTTCTTGTTCTTTCTCCTGCTTAATCCGCTTTTCTTCATTCTCCTGATTGATTCTCTCTTGTTCTTGTTCTTTCAAAAATGCTTCGTACTCTTCTTTGTTCTGCTCAGGAAGTAGTGGTTGATTAGGATCTTCCCAATGATAGCTGATCTTCTCTATAAGATCATTCGTATTAATACCATTTGCTCTAGCGATTTGAGCTGCAGACATCGCTTCGGGATAATGCTTTGCCGCATACAATTTGAAGGCAGCCATTTTGAAATCTTGTGCGGAATAGATCACGCTTAATGCCGCCCCTTTATTTTTAGCTAACAAGCTAGTGAACCGTTTCTCGAAATCATGCTCTTGTAAAATATGATCTGCCAACCAGTAGTTCACTTGGCTCGACTTAAGCAATTGCTTATGTAAACGGTCCTTATTATTTTTGAACAGTTCAATCTCCGTCGCTTCGTAAAGTTGATTGAAATGAATGACCATTTGTGCAAGTACTTGAGGATTCTTTGCTCCGCCTTTTGCATTGTAATGCTTATAAATGGAGTCCACCCATTTTGTACTCGTGTCATTATATTGTGTTACGTACGTTTTTACATTCGCTTTAGCTTTATCTACGATTTTTTTCTTTGCTGCAATATTTTTTTGAATGGCTTTTGAAGGACCACCATAATAAAACACGGGAACTTTCTGATTATATCGGTTATATGCGGTTCCCTTTTTAACATAGTAATGATAACCAGAATACCAGTCACCCGTCATGTTACTCTTGTCTGGATTAAGAATGACGATATTGTTGGAATTTGATAGGTCACCAAGCTGATGACTGCTTAATGATCTCGCCGTTCCCCACAGCATCGTATTACTGAAACCATGTCTAAGTTCACCTTCGATATCATAGCGGTTTTCACTCACAGCATTTTCATAACTCTGGTTCGCCTTATCTAAAGCCGCTAAAGCCTTGTCCAAGTTACTATCTCGCTGCTTCATCACTTGCTTCATGGAATTGTCAATCGCTAGCTTATCTGGCATAAGTGGAGTTGTATGTTGTACATATTTCGCTTTACCATTGACAATCTTTTCAATCGCTACCATAGGAACGTAGATGCTATTTTTTGCACTGCTCACTGGATGAGAAACATTTACACTTACATTGTTAAGCAGTATCTTATTTGATCCTAATTGAAGCACCGCTTGTGTAGATCCCTTATCTTGAGTAAGAGTTTTCATAGAAGCATCGTAAACCAAATTAAGATTGAATGCTTCATTAACTACCTCGTAATCGACGTAGAGCATCTTGTCCTTTGTAAAATAAGAAGTATCTCCCCCGATAAATGTAAACCGCTTGTTCCACTCCACCGTGCTTTCCTCATGTACTACAATTGGTGCGGGCTTTGCATTTGACTTATTTGCCACAACTGCATTACCGTCAAGAAAAATGGTGATTAGCATAAGCACTGCGACGATTCCTGAAACCCATTTCTTTTTACTCATATTTACCCCTCCGTATGAATCTAGCTGCCTAGTACGTATGAACCATTCACATTTTACCACAATGTGGATCAACTAGCTTGTATAAAATGGAGTTTCGCTTTGATTTGTACAAGAGGGTACATTCATCTATTTATATTAACATATTTATTATTATGTTAACTTTATGCTGCTATGTAATTCCTATACATAGCAAAAGCTGCCTCCATAGTCATTTAAGACTTCAAGAGGCAGCAGGCATCTACTTTTCGAGCACTCACTATTTATCCAAATCTATCTATAGATATCAAGTTATTTTTTTCACATACTTTGTCATCTCATTTATTCTGCTAATTAAGCGTAATAAGCATTCATCAACTGCTGTGTCTCTTGCTGACCTTCTTCTTTAAGAACTCCTTGCTCTGTCCAACAAGTACGACAAGCTTCTTCCGTAGCGCAAAGATGTTTATCATCACACATGTAGCATAATTGAAGGAAGTTACGTGTTACGTTCTGCTCTTTATAGTCAAATGTTGTGAATGTTCTCATCATTATCACTCCTCTTCTGGATTGATTTCACTATACCATGAATGTTAGAATTTTTATGTGAATTAAATCACAATATTAAATCAAAAAATGTGCTTCCCCTTTTCATAAGAAGCACATTCGTTGTTAAGGTATCAACCACATATAGATGGGAACGAATAAAATAGACGTAATGACACCAGCTAAGCCCATGGCAAGACCACTAAAAGAACCCTGCTCTTCCGAATTGGCAAGGCATCTTGCCGTCCCAATGCCGTGAGCAGCCGTTCCCATGGCGAGTCCGATCGACATGTCATCTCGGAAACCGAACTTGTGTAGAATCGTAATCCCGAATACACTGCCGAATAATCCCGTGCATACACTGAATACAGCAGCAAGTTCCGGTACACCTTGCAGCACCTTTGTAATCTCGATTGATATTGGTGAGCTGACGGACTTAGGTAGCATACTAAGTATGATCGCTTGTGAATCTGTTAGAAGCCACAACATAAACGCTACGCTTACGATACCGAGAGTCGATCCGCAGACGATCGAAATAATTATCGGTTTGAGTTGTTTCGCAATTTGTTCCCGATGCTTGTATATAGGTACACCTAGTGCCACGGTAGCTGGTCCAAGCAGCATCGAAAGCCATTCCCCACCAGCGGAGTATGCCTCCAACGGAATGTCGGCCGCGATAATGACAGCGATTAACAATCCTGCACTAATTAAGATTGGATGAAAACTAGGATAACGTCCTTGTACGTAGCGTGCCAATAAATAGGCGCCGATTGTAGCAGCAATACCTGTTATAATAAGAAGTAGCTCACTAAATGTCATAGCATTCTTTCCTCCCTCTTGTTCGTTGGAGAGGAAAAAGACTGTTGAGCCTGTGTAGCATCCATTAGTGGTTGCGACTTCCAGCGACGCGCAGACCATGCAGTAGTAAGTAGGACTGCTGTCGTACTGCCACCGATGCCAACTAAAATGCTAAACCAATGTTCGCCAAGCAATGGTGCAAATGCGATAATGCCTACTACATATGGAATGAAAAACAGCAGCATATGCTTCAATAGGAATTGGGCGGCTTGCTCTACCCATTCTAAGCGAACTATGCGCATATATAATGCAGCTAGAAATAATAGCAATCCTATGACATTGCCGGGTAAAGGAATGTTTCCATTATGCTGGAGCCATACTCCTACGAGATGAAATAAAGCAAGGATGAAAAATCCAAGCAGGCCGTACATACTCCATCACCTTTCTATCGTGTGTTAAACTTGTGTGGGACACAACATTTTCATTATACTACGTTATGGAGAGTACTGTGTAACGATTATCATAACCATGATAATTAACGCTATTTACGAATGACTATATAGATGAAAGAGGAGAATTATTATGATTGTTAAAACAGAACAAGAAATCGCAAGCCTTAAAAAGATAGGACAAATCGTTGCACTGACGATTCAAGAAATGAGAAAGCATACGCGCGCTGGTATCACGACACGTGAATTGGATCAAATCGGTGCACGTGTACTTAGTGAGCACGGAGCATTGTCAGCACCGAAAGTAACCTATGACTTCCCAGGATATACATGCATTAGCGTAAATCAAGAGGTAGCACATGGTATACCAGGTGACTATGTGATTAAACCAGGAGACCTCGTCAACATTGACGTTTCTGCGCAGTTCGATGGATATTTCGCGGATGCCGGTCAGTCTTTTCAAGTCGAGCCTTATGATTCCAAGCTTACTCAGCTATGCGATGATACGTACGAAACGATGATGAAGGTCATCTCCCAACTCAAACATGGCGTGCGCCTGAACGAAATCGGCAAAACCATTCAGCAAGAAGCGAAAAGTCGCGGCTATGCCGTAATAAACAATTTGTGCAGCCATGGCATAGGCAAAGCGCTGCATGAGTATCCGCAGCAAATTCTTCCTTACTATGAAAAGGGTGATAAGCGCACGTTGAAAGAAGGTTTGGTGCTCACGATTGAGCCCTTCCTATCAACGGAAGCAGACTTTGTACTACAGCAATCAGATGGATGGACACTCAAAGTTCCTGACCAGAGCTTTGTTGCTCAATTTGAACATACGATTATCATTACAAAGGACGAACCAATTATCTTAACGGTTGTCTAGTCTGAAGTGCAGTAAGCTGATCAATTAGAACACCTATATAAATGAAAATATGTCCCCTTACCTGAATAATGAAGGATATACAGTGCTGAACAATCAGCACCCGCATTGGCCCCTTCACTTCCTAAGGGGACTTTTTTCTGTACAACGATTCAGTCATGCACAATGAATATGCCTAACCGTTGTTGTTTAGTTAATACCCTCATTAATAAATATAGCATCTGTATCTACATCCACATTGACAACTTCTGTGCTGCTTCCTCTTTCTGCTTATCACTAACATGCGTATATACCGTCGTCGTCTGAATAGACGAATGACCGAGCATTTCCTGAACGGTTCGAATATCTGTCCCGCTGCGTACAAGCATCGTAGCAAAAGAGTGCCGCAGTTTATGACAGGAATAAGAGCGTTTGCGCATCGTAGTTGCTTGCCCCATGTCTTGTTGAAAACGTGCAAAAGTCTGCTCAGCGATCAGCTGAATGTTCCGAATTGATAGACGCCTTCCCTGTTGAGATACAAATATAGCATCTTCACCAGCACGTCTTGGTTGCTTCCGTTCTTGCAGCGCTTTATTTAATTGCTGAATGACTGGCTCTGGCAATGGTATCGTTCTCCATTTTCTCCCCTTACCGAACACTTCGATGTAACCACGATCGGGTCGATAATCAGACAAGTTCAAGCGATGAACTTCACTCACGCGCAATCCCCCATAAGCCATCAGCATCAACACCGCCATATTTCGTTCACGGTACTTTCCATCTGTAAGCTGTACGACACTTCGCAGCTCTTGCGGTTCCAAGTAGATAGGAGCTCGATTCATTTCTGTCTTCGACTTCTTCACCTGCAGCGCAGGATTCGTCTCTGCCAAGTCAAACTCATTTAACGCCCGATAGAAACTGATAAGTGCACAGTGCTTACGATTACGTGTTGCATCACTGACCCCAGCTGCTTTTACTTGCGATAAATACGAGACAATTTGCAGCTTTTTCGCATCCTGCACACGTTTGCCTTGAAGACTACGCAAGAAACTATACAAGTCTCCCATATAATTGCGTTCCGTATAGACGGTGTATCCCGCGTTTGACATCCACAAACGAAAAGCTTCGATCTCTTCGGTGTAATGCTCGGTCAGTTCTGCTCTCGTCCAACTCTCCATCGTGTTCTCCTTTCTGCTATAACTCTCCTTATTCCTATTCGAGTTGAGCTCTATTTCCCTACTATATCAACGCAAAAGCGCATGAAAATAACTGCATATAATCATTATTATACGCAGTTTTAGTTTGTGGGCGCAAATTATTTGTTTTATGAGGCGTAACACGTGTTTAAAACATCAATAATTTGGAATATCCCCTTTATTCTATCACCGTCCAATTCTCACGTTCCCTGTACAACCAAGAGGACTACCCAAGTACGGAACCCAAGTAGTCCATCTTTTAATTTCACCTTTCGGTAGCTAATAAGGAGAACCTTGTTCCTGATTCTATACTTCTACCATGTATATCCGTTGCAATCGTGTATAGTAGATTTTCTCCTTCCTGAAGATCTTGGACCGTCAACGTACGCCATAATAACAGACCAGACTGTCTGCCAGAAATTCCGCTGTGCGCATCCCATGCATAGTGAAATGAATCAAGCGGCAAGTCTCTGTTGTTGAGAAAGACTGCTACAGTCGGATATCTATGGGGGTCATCACGCTCTCCTCTTTCGAGACCGACATAATGGAGAACCACTTCTATAGATCGAGAACTCCGTTCCTCTTCGGCTGGCCTTAATACAATCAAAGCATCAAATGTGGAGGTTTGAATATCGGGTGCTAAGCTGCGGTTCACCTTAAACTGATCTATAATTTGCGGTATTAAGACTTCAAACTCTGCAATGCGCTTAAGTTGCTGGATTCCGGGAAAAGCATACTGCAATATGCTGAAATAACGCCTCTCTAGTTCAATTGGTGAAATAACTCCACCTATAGCACGTAATATTTGACTAGGCGTCAATGTAAACTGACCTAAAGATATTACACGACTAACAGATGGTTTAACCAAACCCTCACCCTCACCACTTCCAGATTGTATGGCTGAGCTTGGTTGATCTAACACAAAAGGGAGTTTAGGGAGATCAGGGAGGCTAATGGTCACATCAAGTTTGAAACGTAATCCCGCTCCTAATTTTTTGACTTCCTTCTCAATAACACTAATTACATATTTAACAAATTCATTCACATTATTAGGCACACTCATAATTTGCAATACTTTTCCAGGATCGAATAGTAGACGATTCAATGCGTCATTGATAGGCTTCATTAGTTGATTGGCAACTACCTCTCTTATAACACCATCCACCGCTTTTTCAACAAGACTTCGAAATTGAGAAGGGACTTTTTCTATAGCTTTATTAATTACTTCATTACGAATAATCCCGGTTAAAAGATTAGCAATATTCATTTGAATCAACATAATGATTCTTTCCTTTAAACGGTCCATTTGAATTTTAAAAATCGCAATCAGCCGTTCTAATTCCTCTTTAAGATAATCTAAGAAAGCCCTCAAAACCGCTCCGATAATACGACTTACAAATATAGGGGCTTTAGTCGCCAACACACTTAACATCAACTGATAACATTCATAAACTTTATCCAACCGTGGCATCCAGCTTGTATTTCTAAGATTGTCTACATAGGAAGATATTGCAGCCCCACCAATAGGCGTAAAAACATCGAATATTCTATCAAATAGCTTTTGTGGAATAAAGTCTCCAAATAATTTAGCTGCTTCTTGGAACCCCGCCTCCAAAGGTTTCCTCATATAAGATTTGCCCGTTACTCGGAGAATATCTTGTACTTGAACACTATTGAGCTTTTTACTTGCATCACGAAGCAATCCACCAATATCCTGTTGTATCTTCATGACGATACCATTAAATATTCGGATAACATTGCGCCCGATTAGAGTTAGTAACACGGATGATACTGCTTCGCGTATTAGTTTTCTATCATAATTAACTTCGTTCAAAATATAGGGAAAAGTTACTTGCGTTGCTAGCTCTATACCTGGAATACATGCGCTTCGCATCAGGGTACCTAGTTCCTTATTAGTCGCGAATACTTTATCCAATGCGCTTACAAATGAAGGAGACTTAATCACCTCAGCAACAAATGATTTCAGTCCAGCTGCCAATCGCCGCATAAGCTCTACTTCATTTGACTCAGAAGACCTCGTATAGGCAAACATGGCTCTCATGCTTTCTTCCGCTCCGCCTGGAAATGCATTACTAAATATATTGGCAACGATTTGGATTTCCGTTGTTTTCGCTAATAGTTGTTGTAGAGGCTTGCCCAGTAAATATTGAGTAATTATTTCGATTGAAAGCTCCGCGTCTGGTTTACGTCCTAGTTGGGTATTCATATTTCTTCTTATCTTTTCTGACGGCTTGGTACTTAGAGGACCACTGAACTTAAATGGCTCCGTTAGCTTACTCATCTGACTATTTAGTAGTTCGCCTAATTGTCCTGCCGCCCAACGGGTAGCTTCATCCTGTACATTAGCGAGCTTGCTTATGATCCACCGTTGTGTTTCTTGTAAAATAATCGTAATACTCCGAGTAATGGCTTGTTCTTTAGACAACTGTCCGATTTCAAGTGCTAATCTTGTAGTAGCAACAATTGGGGCTTGTAATGAACGGATGAGAGATAGTTGGCTGGACGATAGACCACTTTGCTCTGCTCTAGCAATCATTTTTGATACAGCCAAATCAGAATAGCGGTATATAAGTTTTCTTGGGCTATCAAAATTAACCTCTACATAACCTCGATATCCTGCCCCAACCTTAAAACCATATCCAGCCTCAAATACCATATTAAAACCTGGCTTAATGTCCTCATCATCTGAGAACAAAGAGCCTGTAGCAACTAGGTTGGCATAAGCCATTATAGCGATTGCAGCTTGTGCGTAGAGAACGCCATTAATCCTAATTTCCTCAAGAAGCAAGTTAAAAAGCTCAGTAGGCGTGCCCTTCATATCAGGCAACTCAGTTACAATTTTTCTGAGTTGCTCGATGTTTATATTCGGTTTGAGTCCAATACCTGCTGCAACTCTAGCTATTGCTTGTAGTCTAACGGCTACCCCCGCCTCTTCTAGCATATCAAGCGGACTTTGAGCCTGAAACTGAACTTTTGCTTCACCTGTAATGTCCGCAAAGATCGGCACATTCTTCATCTTGTTAAATAACGCGGACACTCCAACCCCTGCTGTTTCTTGAAAACTTACTCCCCTCCTTACCTCTACATTGGATTTAAATTCAACTAACGATCCCCCTGCAACGCTGCTCCAAGGTACAACTTTTTTAGATTCATCGGAAAAAATCTGGCGTTTGGGATTAGTTTCAGACAAATATCCCACCTCTTTCCACAAACAAAATCCTCTAATATATATGATCAGAGAAATAAATGATGTTATGGAATGTTCTGAAAGCAACTTTTTGCCGCCTCACATCTTGATGATGATCCATATGGATCTACCCAATGAAGTATCATTAGATATAATTTCATGTAAAATAAACCCTCATTTTTAGGCTAAGCCAAAATAAAAAAACTCGCCCCCACAAAAGGAAGGCAAGTTTTACTGTTATTTTTCATTTTACATATAATCTTACTTCGACTCACTGCTAGCATTCATTTGCGCTTTCTTTTTAGCGCGAAACTTGCGGAATATAAACCATACGATTGCAATAACTACAAATAGTACGGCACTGATGATTGTAAAATATTCATTAATTACATTTTCAGCTAATGAGCCGTAAATATAAAACAAAATCCCTACAATATAAAACTTAGCTGCTCGTCCGATCGCCGCGTACCCCATCAATTTCCACAAAGGGAAATTGGTACTGCCTGAAAGAATGGTAAAAATTTTAAACGGAATAGGTGTAAATGATCCTAGAAAAATAGCAGCTTCCCCATGACGATTAAACATCTCCGTTGCAGAATCGATCCATTCTTTTTTAAGGATTTTATTCAAAAACGATCGTCCTGCCACTTTCCCAATCCAATATCCAATTGGCGAGCCCAATAAACATCCAATAAATCCAACAGTAGCCAGCCATAGTGCATTGGAAGGATCAACTATACTTAGGGATACTTGTGTAAAGAAGGCTGGAATCGGGAAAATAATCGCATCAATGAAAGCATGGATCATCATACCCCATATCCCGAAATCTTCCAGGAATTTCAATATAGAATCTACCATTCAGTTGTTTCGCTCCTCAAATTTGTCTGTATTTATATTTCCAACGATATGTTTGTTTCTGTTCCCCATTTATTCGTTCATTGCAAATGCTTCCCTCTTTATCATATGAGGCAAAAATGAACAAAAATCCAAGAAAAAATGATTTTACTCTCAAATTTTCCTGAACAAACCTTCATAACCTCTATCTTACCATAGATACAGTTAGAGCTCCTCAACTATATATTGACTTCTTACCTTTTTTTCATGGGATGAGAGGACAATATTCGTTGATGGTGTTCCATACTTCATTGCTTCATCAATGAAATGCTCCAAACTTTCTACGGAATGCGTAGCTACTTTTGCAATATAGCTTATTTCCCCTGCTACGCGATAGCATTCCATAACATCAGGATGATGGTTACAAAAATGAGATAGCGCCTTACAATCTTTAGATTCGAACAAAATAAGCGCCATGATGCCACGATCTAGCTTCTTTAAGGACACACTCGCGTGATACCCTTCAATTGTATTGTTATCTTCAAGCTTTCTTACTCGCTCAATGACAGCAGGTGATGATAAATGAACGATCTCCGCCAATTCTTTCATGGAAATTTTAGCATTCTTCTGCAGCTCTTCTAGAATTTGCTGATCAATTTTGTCCAAATCTATCCCTGCCTTTCTTTATAAAGCATTTTAAGGCAATAACCGTTGTAAGTAAAGTAACGCCCTATGTTAACCATATTCAACTCATGTGTTGCATCATATTTATGATTTAAAATAATGAGATAGGAGGCGATCAGATGAAAAAAGTATTATTGCTATTAGCCGATGGATTTGAAGCAGTGGAGGCTAGTGTATTCACTGATGTTTTTGGTTGGAACAAATGGGAAGGTAATGGAGCCACAGAATTAATCACCGTCGGCTTGCGACAGCAAATTAAGTGTACTTGGAACTTTACGATTCTCGTTGAACGAGTTGTAGATGAAATCAATCTTGTTGACTTTGATGCACTTGCTATTCCTGGAGGATTTGAAGAGGCTGGTTATTACAAAGATGCCTATGATGAAAGATTTCTCGAAGTCATAAGGCACTTTCATGCTAACCGCAAACCAATTGCTACTATTTGCGTGGCTTCCTTACCCTTGGGTAAAAGTGGAGTTTTGCAGAATAAGCGGGCAACTACGTATAGTCATCCAACAAGTCGCCGCAAAGAACAATTGCTTGCATTTGGAGCAAATGTACAGCATTCACTTGTCGTTCAAGATAGTCATATTATCACATCATCTAATCCAGCTACAGGCTTCGATGTTGCGTTCCTTCTACTGGAGACTCTAACATCTATAGAAAATACTAAACGTGTTAAAGAATTAATGGGATTTAATAATTAATGATAAAAAGGAGCTTATAAAACCGAAAAGATAGTTATATATGCTCCTTTTATCTCTCCTTTTTTATGCTTTCGCTCCCCAAGATAAGGACTCGCGGTCTATTTCAATGTAGGTTAAGATTTTGTAAACTAATACCAACAAGTAGGCAATTTACCGACTTAACCTATTATAATCCTCGACAAGCTATTACTTGACTGCTATGAATGATAACGTTTAAATAAGTAGGCAACTTAGAGCGGGCATCAGCTGCTATGCAGTTTTCCACAAGACGTGCTTCTCGTTTCCCCTGCCCGTCCCACATCCAAATCACCATGATTCCGATCATTCAAGATAACTTTCTTCACAAGATTATACTAATTACTAGATGATATTTTCTTTAAATAAGGTTCACAACTCTAGTTGTATGATCTATAATAAGATCACTTTATGAAAGGAGGTGAGTATGAACATAGTTGGCTATTAATTAATAGGAGGTGCATGAACCACATAAATGAAATTATTCATAGCACGCTTTAACATCATCTTTTACAGATACTAATCACATAAGCCACAAGTGCTCTGAATTCCATTCCAATACCCAAATCCATGTTAGGAGGAATAATAATATGATACAAACACGTACTTTATTAAATCCTTTCAAAAATGTTCCATTTCTTGCGGCATTCGCAATGACATTGTTACTCGCTCTTGTTTCTGTCGTGTACGCTGAACAAGCTTCTGCACATGGTTATATCGAATCTCCACAAAGCCGTTCTTACAAATGTAAATTAACGACCAACATTAACTGTGGAGCAGTGCAATATAATCCACATGACCTCGAAGGACTTAAAGGCTTCCCTGCAGCAGGTCCAGCAGATGGCCAAATTGCTAGTGCAGGAAGATCTGCGTACAGCGCGCTAAATGACCAATCGGCTACTCGTTGGGACAAAGTGACGCTAAATGGCGGAGCAAATACATTTACTTGGCATTTAACAGCTGCACACGTTACAACCGATTGGAAATACTACATCACGAAAAAGAATTGGGATCCTAGCCAACCGCTGAAACGTTCTGACCTTGAATTGTTCTGTTCTGTATACGATGGCGGTGCTAAACCTCCACAAAAAGTTTCTCATTCCTGTAACGTTCCTACTGACCGCTCAGGATATCATGTTATTCTTGGAACTTGGGATGTTCATGACACAGCTAACGGATTCTACCAAGTTATCGATGTTAATTTGATCAACAACGGTTCTGGCATTCAATTACCAACTGTTCCTGGTAACATTACATCTATTGTTCAAACACTTAACAGCATTACATTAAACTGGTCTGCTTCCACTGCATCTTCTGGCATTAGCTACTATGAAGTATTCCGTAACGGGGCACTTGTTGGTTCCCCTACTTCAACTTCTTTTGTAGACACTGGCTTGCAAGCTAACACTTCCTACACATACACAATTAAAGCGGTAGACAATTCTGGCAATAAATCTGCTGCCTCTTCACCTGCATCGTTCACAACGAATAACGGCGGCGGCACGACTGCTCCAGCATGGAGCGCAACTCAAGTATACCTTGGCGGAGCCAAAGTTTCTTACAATGGCGCTATCTATGAAGCGCGTTGGTGGACACAAGGCGAGACTCCAGGCGTAGCTGCAGTTTGGAAAAAACTCTAGTATGTTATAAACAACAAACAACCTTACTTCTTTTTTGAGGTAAGGTTGTTTTCTACTGCTCTACTTTTTACATGTATATGCATATCGATCACACCAATCTATTACATTAATGTGGTATGGCTCGCCATTCATAAGTACTAAAGGAGTGAAATAATGAATGCAATCGATTTAATCATATTTAATTTGGAGGAAGTTAGACGTAGAAGTATAAAAGTATGGAGAGCTATCCCCGATGAAATGCTGCATTGGAAACCTGATGAGAAAGCCTTTACATGTGCGGAAATGATTAGACATATCGTACAAGCTGAATTTTTGTATCACCATGTACTAATAAGTAGAGGGGGTACAGCATTAGCAAATTTGCATAATCCTTTCGAATCGAAACCATTCATTTCTGTACATGATGAGCTCGAGTTCTCACAGCCTTATCACGAGGATTTTTTGGAGTATGTAAAAACTATTCCTATCAACGATTTAGAACATATTCAAATCGACCTATATGATCTAGGTGGTTTTATTAGACCGCTCGGGGATATGCTGCTCCGCATTGCTTACCACGAATCTGTTCACACAGGCCAGTTGTTAGACTATATGAGAACAATGGGAATTGAACGACCAAAAATATGGGACTAATTACTGGTTTATATTTTGACTATCGTTATTGCAAGCAAGTTTCATCTTTTTACATATGTTTAGATTTATTCTTAAATAAAATTATTTACAAAAGGAAGTTCACAACTCTATTTCCATGATCTATAATATAAACATTGTGAAAGGAGGTGTACATCGCTAGCGCTTCTAACTTGAAGGAGGTGTCGTGTACTCGTTAAATGCAGCTATAATCATAGCATGCTTTTGCATGATCCCTTAATAGGGAGTAGTGGCACACATGCATGAGCGCCTTTGAACTCATTTTACCCAAACCATGTTAGGAGGAATATTAATATGATACAAGCACGCACGTTATTAAACCCTTTTAAAAATGTCCCTTTTCTAGCGGCATTTGCTATGACTCTTCTACTTGCTCTTATCTCGGTAGTATTTGCTGAGAAAGCTTCTGCACACGGTTACATTGAATCTCCACAAAGCCGCGTTGTAAAATGTAATAAACTTATCAACCTTAACTGCGGGGATGCACAATATAATCCCAATGATCTAGAAGGTCTTAAAGGCTTCCCAGCAGCGGGTCCTGCTGATGGCCAAATTGCTAGTGCTGCTAAACCAGCCTACGCTGCACTTAATGCGCAAACAGATACTCGTTGGCATAAAACAACGATGAATGGCGGACCTAACACATTCACTTGGTTCCTGACTGCTAATCACGCTACTACGGACTGGAAGTATTACATCACGAAACCTAGCTGGAATCCTAACCAACCTCTAAAGCGTTCTGATCTCGAATTATTCTGTACATTCACTGATGGCGGTGCAAAACCACCAAAAACCGTTTCCCATACATGTAACGTTCCTACTGACCGCTCTGGCTACCACCTCATCCTCGGAACTTGGGATGTTCATGATACTGCAAATGCCTTCTACCAAGTCATCGACGTGAACCTAGTTAATAGCGGTACAAGCCCTCAATTACCATCTGTTCCTGGCAACATTACTTCTATCGTTCAGACTCTAAACAGCATCACATTGAACTGGTCTGCTTCCAATGCATCTGCTGGTATTAGCTATTATGAAGTATTCCGCAATGGCACACTTGTAGGCTCTCCTACTTCACCTTCTTTTGTAGACGCAGGCTTACAAGCTAACACTTCTTATACGTACACAATCAAAGCTGTAGACAATTCCGGCAATAAATCTGCTGCTTCCGCAGGCGTGACGTTCAAAACTTTAGCGAACGGCGGTGGCACAACAGCACCTGCTTGGAGCTCTACTCAAGTTTATTTGGCAGGCAGCAAAGTTTCTTACAATGGCTTTACCTATGAAGCTCAATGGTGGACGCAAGGTGAAACTCCTGGTGTTGCTGCCGTGTGGAAAAAGCTCTAACCTAAACGAATCATTACCCAAAACAACCTTGCTCCTTTTTCAAGGAGAAGGTTGTTTTTATTCCTTATCATCCACTTTTGTTTAATCTATTAAAAGCTTCAATCTATTCATCTAAAAATTTATATAAATGGAAGTTTCCTTCTTCAATTCTATGATCTATAATAGAAATAATTAAGAAAGGGGGTGCATCGTTAACGAATGTATGAAGGAGGTGTCGCAACAACCTGAAAGCGATTACAATCCAATCTCTATAGCGCAGCTTCCACACACAGGATGATATACGCGCTGCCTACCTCGTTTTTACCCACCCAAACCCATTTTAGGAGGAATTAGAATATGATACAAACTCGTACATTGTTAAACCCTTTTAAAAGCATTCCTTTCCTTGCAGCATTCGCAATGACACTTCTACTGGCTTTGATTTCTGTGGTGTTTGCTCAACAGGCTTCAGCACATGGTTACATTGAATCCCCTAAAAGTCGCTCATATAAGTGTAATCAGCTTATAAATGTCAATTGTGGACAAGTCCAGTACAACCCACACGATATTGAAGGACCTAAAGGCTTTCCTACAGCTGGACCTGCAGATGGTCAAATTACAAGCGCTGGCAGAGGAACGTACAGCACACTTAACGCACAAACCTCTACTCGCTGGGATAAAACGACACTAAGCGGTGGACCGAACACATTTAAATGGCATCTTACTACTCCACATGCTACAACAGACTGGAAATACTATATTACGAAGAAAAATTGGGATCCTAACCAGCCAATTAAGCGTTCTGACCTCGAACTCTTATGTACATTTGCAGATGGCGGTGCTACACCAGCCAAATCAGTTTCCCATACGTGCAACGTTCCTACTGACCGTACAGGATATCATGTTATCCTAGGCACTTGGGATGTGTTTAATACAAATAACGCCTTCTATCAAGCAATCGACGTAAACTTGGTTAATAGCGTTACCGCTCTTGAATCTTCATCCACTCCTGGCAACATTGCTTCCATCATTCAATCCCTTAATAACGTTGCATTAAATACCGTTACTTCCAATCAAACAAGCTACTTTGAAGTATTCCACAACAATACTGTGTAGACTTCGCTACTTTTTAACGGCCCTCTAGAGCAAACCTACATGCAGCTCAAATGAGCGGCAAGAATAACATAAGTTCTAATGGTACATCAATAACCTTGCTCCATGAATCGGGGCAAGGTTATTTGATTACTATCAGCTTCATAATTAGAACCCTGCCTGTGTTCGGCAATGTTCCGCAAGCAGTGCTGTAGAATGATTAAGGCGATCTTTGATCTTCCAATGCTTATAAATATGCAGACCTGGCTTAGAGTTGACTTCAAATAACCATGCCTTTCCCTTTTGGTCCACTCCAATATCCAGCGCAACTTCCCCAACAGGCTGCTTGATGCACTTCGTCACCTGATTCGCTACCTGAAGGCTAAGGGCAAGTATCCCTTTCTCAACCGTTGTCGCTTTTGATCCAAACACAGGTTTCAATACTTCTTGCACTGGCTTAACCCATCCGCCATGTGTTGTAACATTCTGACTACCAAAAACATTGGCCCCGATTGCGCTAATCTGCCACTTATGGTTGCCGTCTTTAAAGAGATGTACACGAAAATCAAAGAAATCGTTGTGCAGCTTGGCTAATTGAACATCTGCCTGCACAATGTAAGACGTTCGCATATTTTTGCCTACTATTTCATGATACAGCTTGGAAAGGTCTTTAGACGTAGATACCATATACCTCTTATTAAATCGCGCTTCCTTGATAAAGCCTCCATCGACATCCTTCTTCATTTTATAAATTCCTTTTCCTTGTGAGCCTGTAACTGGCTTGAAAAATACCGCTTGATGGCTAGCAAGCAATTGTGTCACTTGCGTAAGTGTAGGTGCTATAATACTAGCCGGCAAATGTGAGCGAATGGCAGGATGCTTCATTAAATATTGATGGATGGTATCTTTTCGAAAAATAAACGGTGGATTAAATAGCGGAATATGCCGCACACGTGCTTGATGAAGAAACTGCCGAACGTGCGGTCGCTCATATACCTTGTACGGGACGATACGATTATAGATAACATCTGGCATAGGAAGCGGCTGCTTATTCACTCGATACTCGCCAATCGCACTTCGTGACAAACTGCGACCATGAATCAATCCTTTCGACCAGTTCACTTCACTAGGAAGAAACGTCACCACAACACTTGCATGCGTATTCAAGTGTCGCTGCATAAGCCCCGCATGATCTGTGATCCGTGCATAAACAATGCCTATAATAGGTCCGAGCCGCAGCTTACCATTGTAGTATTTTAGATGCAAACTTTGTACAGACGGCAGCAATAGCTTCTTTTGTAGTGTTCTTGATAGTTGAACGGTGCTTGAATTTCCTTGTTTGGTAGAACGAATCACGGCTTTGACATGTCTCCCACCAACCTGCACAACGTAAGACCGTCCGTCTTTCAGCCCCCACCGAGTAAGGAGCGCGTTAGGCAGCATAAGTTCATCAGCGGATGTGCTTACCCACTGTATGTGGACACGTGTAGATCGGCTCAATCGACTCACCTCTTCAGCATCATGCAGTAATCTAAGTAATAGAACGAATAATACGATGCTTCTTTAATATTTGAATGATATAGGCAGCTCGATGCTTGTAAGAGTGTCTTGCTACTGCCCGTAATGCGTGCTGCTGCATTTCTTTTCGTTTTTTCGGATTATTCAAATAATACGTTAACCATTTAAACGTTTCTTGTTCTGATGACGTAACGATACAATCCCTACCTGGCTTGAATCGGCGCCTTACTTCAGGTGTATCTGCTGTAATCATGCAAGCACCCGAGGCCATAATCTCATAGGTACGTTGTGTAAGACGATCTGGAGAATTCTGCGGACAAAGTACAATGTCAGCTGAACTATATACTTTATTTGCTTCTGTATAGGTCAGATAAGGGTGGAGCCATTTGCGTGGAATTGACTGTCTAAACATATCCTTCAACCGGCGCCAATCATTTCCGTATATATTCAGTGTATAGCCTTCGGATAAAGAAGGATTGATCATACGTTTAAGTGTCTTGAATCTGAAGTCGTTCGGTTTTCTGGAGTAATAAGGCGCATATCCATTGGCAACTAGTGCTAATTGTGTTTTATATTTAGGTTGAACAGCTGTTGGATGATGGACACTTCGGTGATGCCCGAAATCTAAATGTGCGGCTGCTATCTTTCTTCGTTTATATTTTGAAACGGATGATCGATGAATCGTAAACACAAAATGAGGTTTTACTCTTCGTATATACGGCAGAGAGAAACGCTTCATAAATCCGGGGTCTTCTGTCGCCCAATAAACATGAGGAACATTGGCAGCCTTCAAATGTTTAGCTAAGAATAGCTGTTTCTCTACCGTATCATTAGTCGGCGTCCAACCCATCGTTATGATTAGTTGAGGACGGAATGAAGCGACCATACGAGGCAGATGTTCATCAGACGTGCAAGTAGCTACTTGATGCCCCAAATCACGAAATCCGTTTGGCAGTCCGTATTTCCACATCGGATGGTCTTCTACAAATAATATCCTCATGCAAGCCTCCCTTCTTGCTACATGAACATCATGATAACGTTTCTATGAGTATATGCCAGCGACTATTACTAGGTAATGGACAATTGCCATACTTTAATGAGATCTATTATTCCATTTGAAAGCCTTACAACATAAAAAGCTCTTTCAAGTTAAAGAATTAACATGAAAGAGCCACTCTACAGATTGTTTTTTCTTAAAGAAGATATTCTACCCTATATGGCCAATTCTCCTTGTTGTGCTTTCCGTTCAATATGAGCCATTCGCAAGAACAATGCCACAGCACCTATTGCCAAGCCTGCAATGAGACCAACCCAATATCCATAAGCCTCAAGCGAAGTAGTCTGAGCAAGTACATATCCTACAGGAAGTCCTACAATCCAGTACGAGCAGAACGCAATAATAAATACCGACTTAACATCCTTGTAACCGCGCAGTATGCCTTGAACAGGTGCTGCCACAGCATCTGATAACTGGAAGAAGATCGCATACACCATAAATACTTGCGTAAGCGCAACAACTTGCGGATCGTTTGAGTATAAACGAGAAATATTTTCATTGAACAAGAATAAAAATACCGCACAAAATACAGACAACGATACCGCAGATAAAATACCGATGCGAGCATATTGCTTAGCATCCTGAATTCGTTTCGCCCCTACTTCGAATCCAATAACAATCGTCATAGACATCGCAATACTGAGCGGTAGCATATATAACAAAGAAGCAAAGCTCAACGCAGATTGATGAGAGGCAATCGTAACGGTGTCGTAATTGCTCATTAATAATGTGACTGCGGAGAATACGCTAACTTCGAAAAATATCGACAAGCCTATTGGCACTCCTATCGTCAGTACCTCTTTCCAATGAGCAAACGATATAGCTTCAAATCGTCCAAGCATTCCTAACGAACGCATCATTTCATTTCGCTTCATTAATATAACCGCAATAATGAAAATGACGATATACGTAATAGCCGTCGCTACTCCAGCACCGACTCCACCTAGTCGAGGCATTCCAAATTTACCGAAAATGAAGCAGTAGTTGAGAAATACGTTGATTGGAAAAGACAATAACGTAATGAACATCGTAATACGTGTTTGCCCTAAGCCATCTATACTGGCACGAAGCACTGTGTATAAAAACAACGGAATAACACCAATACCGAGAGCGGACAAATATTCTCTGGCTACGCGTGCAACCTCTGGCTCAAGCGTCATCCAATTAAATATTGGATCAAGTACAAATGCCCCGATTACAATAACAGCTATACCAACGATAATAGATAAGTAAGCGGCTTGAATAAGGCTTGATGCAATTTTATCTTTTCTGCCAGCCCCTACATGCTGTGCGATAATCGGTGTAACCGCTAGGAAAATACCACTCAATCCGGTGTACACTGGAACCCATATACTTACAGCCATTGCAACTCCGGCTAAATGTTCTGTGCTAAATTGGCCAGACATGATGGTGTCGAAGAAGCCCATTAACTGCATCGTAACTTGCGTAACTAATATGGGTAGTAATATGGCAAGCAATTGTTTAATCTTCTGCTTGCGCGAGTATGTCTGAATCATATGCTGCACCTTTCTCATTTTAATAAGTCGAATATAATACTGTTTTAAACGCTCTACATAGTGTATATGTTTACACATGAAAAAGAAAGAAAATCATGAAAAAAACTGTGATTTTAAAATAATCGTGAAAAGCGCTACAAATCACTCTTCATCGACGCTTTAGCTTTTGATGGAATGCACATATAATAATAGATGTCATCATAGGAATAGGGTTACATGTAAACAGTATTAACTTATGAATTAAAGGAGCAACAACATGTCTATTCAAAAAAGTAAAGATCGCGCACGATTGGATGAGAAACTCCCGTCTATGCCGTGGTTCGTGCAACAATATATCGAATTTAAGCTGCCAGACTTATCTCCCTCTACTTTATTGGAGTATGTAAGGGACTATGAAATTTTTTTCAACTGGTTGATCATAGAAGGAATTAGCAAAGCGACCGCCATGCAAGAAGTAACGCTGTTAGATCTCGAATCACTTCGCATGGAGCATGTTACATCGTTCCGTATTTATCTCACTACGTATAAAGAGCAAACGAACAGCAGAATTACAGTATCTAGAAAGCTATCTTCACTTCGTTCTTTGTTCCATTACTTGAGCCAAATCGCAGAGGACGAGAATTTCTACCCGCTTCTGAAACGTAACATTATGGCGAAAATTGAGATTAAACGAGTAAACAAACCGAAGGATACAGCCGCCAAGCTAAAAGGGAAATTACTCGAAGAAGAAGAACTCGGAGAATTTATCGACTACGTGCGCGAAGGCTATGCAGCAGATGTAGCAACCAATAAGCAAGCCTTATATTCACATGAGCTAAATGCTATACGTGATGCGGCTATCGTCAGTCTAATCCTGAATTCTGGCCTGCGTGTAAGTGAAGTTGTGAATTTAAATGTCGAGGATATCGATTTGAACAATAAGCTTTTGTATGTATTCCGCAAAGGTAACAATGATGAAACATTCAAGACTCCTGTCTACTTCCGTGAACGCGCCAAAATGGATCTTGAGCAATACTTCATGCTTCGTTCTACTCGATATCACGCCCCTAAGCAAGAGAAGGGCTATTTTTTAGCGATCAAAAATGGAGAAAAAGTCGGTAAGCGCATGTCCAAGCGAGCCATGCAGCAAATGATATTGAAATATGCAAAGCTGTTTGGCAAGCCTGCCTTAACGATTCACAAGCTGCGACATTCCTTTGCTACCGATTATTATTTGCAAAATGATATTTACAAAACGAAGGAGCAGCTTGGCCACGCCTCAACCGAAACGACAGAAATTTATGCTCATCTAACAGACAAAACGATGTCTGAGGCTATTGATAAGTAACCGTGTAGATGGTGGACATACAAAGAACTCCCCAACGTTCACTCTTCCTGTGAAGGATTGGGGAGTTCTTTATGTACGCTAATTTACAGTGCTTCTGACAGCGCTCTATGGAAGACATGCCATGCAGCATGAACGACCTGATCAATTTCGTGTTTTTGCAGCTGTTCATAATGAATACCTGCGACTACCGTAACCGTAGTTCCCAGTCGCTTTGCCGCTTCTAGCGCCATTGGCTCAGACAATATTGCTTCTTTATGACCCGGCACAACATGCGTCATCGTATATATCTGCTCAGACGATGCCCCTGCAAGTCCGGCATTTAGACGATCATTCGTATCTTTATCGCTAGCAGTCATTGATATCGGTATCTCATCTTGCGTTAGGCATGTACCATCCATGCTGCGAATACACTCGTCTACATCGGATGTAACGACCGGATTAACATAGTAGGCTGTAGATACAGCCCCAATATGATGATGATGCGTATGCATTCCTCCCGACAACCGAATCAGATAATCTCGACCCAGTTGCATAACCTCACAAGAGATTGTATGTTCCCAGCTCAGTGTTAGCAGCTCGTCTTTATCATTCATATGCTTAAATAATCCCTCTAATTTCATCGAGCGATTGAATATTTTCCAGCTCCATATAGCTGTTAATGCCTGCCAACAATTCTTCCCCAGCACGCAGGTTCATAAAGTTATACGTTCCTATTTGCACAATGGACGCACCTGCCATAATGAATTCGATCACATCAGATGCCGATGCAATTCCTCCCATACCCATGACCGGAACTTCTACTTGTTTAGCCACTTCATGCACCATCCGAAGCGCAATCGGCTTGATAGCAGGACCCGATAAGCCTGCATACATATTTTTGAATACACTTGTACGTTGATAAATATCAATCTTCATTCCTGTGAATGTATTCACTAAAGAGATCGCTTCAGCACCTTCTTCTTCACACATCACAGCCATATGAACGATATTTTCCGCATTCGGTGATAACTTTACAGCCAAGGGCAGCGAAGTCATCTGACGTACTTCTCGAACTACTTCCCTTGCAACTTCCGTCTTAATACCGAATGCTACTCCCCCTTCCTTAACGTTTGGGCATGAAATATTCAATTCTATCATATCTACGGCTCGACGATTTTGCTTACGTCTCTCTTCAGCATCCTGCGTTATTTTCATCGCGCCAAGTACATATTCCTCTATATTACTCCCACCAAGATTAGCGATTTTCACAGGTTCGATCGTTTCCCAAAATCTCATTTCCTCGCGCAGAAATGCATCAATACCTGGATTCTCCAATCCAATACTATTTAACATCCCTCCCGATGTCTCCATAAGGCGGGCGCCGCCATTGCCTTTGCGTGGATGCAGCGTCAGCCCTTTACAAGAAATGCCGCCTAGTTTATTGATGTCGTACATCTTGGCATACTCCTTGCCAAATCCAAAGGTACCAGATGCCATAACTATTGGATTACGGAAGCGTATCCCAGCAACTTCACAAGCTAAACTCTTCATGCCAGTCAACCTCCTCTGCTAAAAATACAGGACCATCTGTACACACTTTCTTATTTCCTTGTTTCGTTGATGTGGAACATCCATAACAGGCTCCGATGCCACAGGCCATCCTTTTCTCAAATGAGACATATACCTTGACATCGAGCCCTTTGGTCAAATTGGCAACCGCCTTCATCATTGCATACGGGCCGCATGTATAGACATAATCGTAGCGGGTCCATTCAATATGCTCCAGAACGTTACCGTTCACACAAATGTGCAGTTCATTTGCATAAGGCTTATATGCCTCCGTTAAATAAGGTTGATCACGAAAGCCTAGAAAAATATCGGGTTTATTGCGGAACTGTTTAGCTGCATATAACAGCGGTGCGATTCCAACACCTCCGCCAATTAATGCAACGCGCCCCGGTTGATTCACGAATCCATTCCCAAAAGGTCCTTCAAGTTGAATGGAATCCCCTGCTCTCAATTTCGCGAACAATCGAGTACCTTCTCCAACCACCTTGTACAAAAATTCAATATGATCATGTTCAACATTGCACACACTGATTGGTCGCGACAGGATCGGATGGTTCTCCCATGCTCGAAGCATAAAAAACTGCCCCATGTTCACTTGAAAATGTCCTTTCACTTTCATCGCGTATATTCCCTCAGCAATGCATTCGTTAGATAAGATTGTGTGCACGGCTATACTCCTTTGTAAGCATTCGACATCTTAACTATGTCATGCTTTAGAAAGGAACAACTGTGAAATGAATCACAGTTTGAATGATGGAATATCGAAAGTTGACAAAGTGTTCAGAATATTAGCAACATATGCTGCATGGTACAGCCCTAATCGTTTACATATATGAAGTTTAAAATTTTGTCCCATGTTGCCTCTAGATACCAAACTGGATCACGAGGTACAAGCACAACACACAAGGATGGATGTTTGTGATGGCAATCCATAATATCAAAAACGTCAGCTTGTCTTATATATAGAAATACATATGATCCTGCCACTTGTTTATCCAATATATGAAGTGTTTCTTCAATTGGATAATTCCCGTTTTCTTCCGTGCGAATAAATAATATTCGCTTACCCGAAGACATGTCATCCAACATTCGCTTAATTCGTCGGTTCAATTTACTCATTACTTCAGGGTACTGTTTTAATTCGGTTAACGTATTTTGATAGACGTCGAAATCATGGACAGAAGAAACCTGATAGAACGTATCTTGTACGATATAATGCGCTTTTTGATAGCTTAGATCACCAGTAACCGTAATATGTTTAAGCGACAAGAAATCTTTAAATTTCGCCTCCAACAGACGGTTGACATCAGGTAAGGATTTAGAGGTCATCCAATCTAACGGCCCACTACATGGGCGAAGATTACGTGATTGAAGTTTGATAGCAGGCAAACATGAAGATCCTAAACTATAAATCGCATCATATCCTCCGCGTACTTGTGCGAGATTCATGACAACACTCTCCCCTATCAATTTATATAGATTATGAAATTCAAAGAGAGGGAGTGTTGGCGTTTGTCGCTTATATAGCGCTTTTCATAGACCATCTTAAGACAATTGACAACAACTGGAGTTGTGAACGGAATCCATCACATGCATATCCCCATTTCTTACAGGACATAACAAGAGAACAGAAGTTTACGGAAAGGAGGGTACATAATTATGCAACGATTGCTTTTTATCATTTTGCTGGGATTAACCTTATCTGGCTGTTCTAACTCGCAGCAAGTACGTCATGATGTTGTATCAACGACTCACGATCTAACAGCGCCTGACACAGCTGTGCAACAGTATAAACCCGAACACCACAATTATTATGTTCCAAAACTTCCGGGTTCAGAATCAAACATTTCAAATAGCAAGGAAAGAAATAAGCTTGATCCACCATTTGCTGCGGAAACTAAGACAGTGAAGCAGCCTGAAAAACAAGTTGCTTTACATCAATCAGCACAACTAAAAACTCGTTCTACACAGCAACGAGCACGACAACAAATCCAAATGAAACAACGCGTGAGCAAGAGATTATCGATTGCTCAATTGCACAATAAATATCCCCAGCTGTTTAAGCTAAGAGGGAGTTCCCAAGCTGGCAAAAAAGTCGCACTAACCTTTGATGATGTGCCTGACCAGACTATTACTCCTGTTATACTCGATATTTTAAAACAAGAAAATATTAAAGCGACATTTTTTCTTGTCGGTTACCGCGCAGAACGCAATCCTGCTATTGTAAAGCGCATGGTGGACGAGGGTCATATTATTGGCAACCATACGTACAATCACCCGCTGCTAACTCGTCAAGACTTGCCCAAATTTATTCGCCAACTAAGACAGACGGAAACGATAATCGATGACATAATTGGCTATAAGCCAAGGTATTTCCGTCCTCCTTTCGGAGAAATTACAGAAGAACAACTTCGATGGGCCGGTAAACATGGGTACATGGTCGTAAATTGGGATGTAGATTCCAATGACTGGAGAGGAATACCAGCTGCCGTTATGGAGAACAATATCATAAACGAAGTGTCTCCAGGGTCCATTGTTCTTCAACATGCAGGCGGAGCGGGTAAAAAAGGCTATTTAGACAATACCGTTAAAGCATTACCATCTATTATTAAACGGCTTAAAGCGCAGCAGTATGATTTTGTAACTATCCCTGAATTATTACATGGTTCAAAAAGCAAAAAATAACATAGTAAAGGACCAATCACAGCATATGGCGTTGGTCCTTTACTATGTTTACATAATATATGTTATGTAAATTATTTATTTACTTAGATTCTCCTTCTCTCTAATAAGTACACTATCATCCATTTCTATTATCTCTTCCAGTCGTCCATACCATTCTAACTAATCCTCATATATTGATAATGGGGGTGATTAGAATGGCAAAATTTCTTGATGGCCAAATATCACAAAATGCTAGCTATGCAGGTTCCATCTCGATTCCTGCAACAACGGCGCCTGCTTTATTTGGAACACTTGGATTAAATCTTACTGGCGCAGGACCGAATGTTCGTGTTAATTATGAAGCTACTGTGACCTTGGCTAATCTACTTGGTGTTCTTACAGTAGCAACAATAACGATCGTTCGTATTAGCGGCGGTATTCCAGTAGTCGTTTATACAGCAAATCAAACTCTTCCTGCACTTGTTCTAAGCGCGTATAATTTCACAATATCAGGCATTGATAATAACGTTCCTGTCCCTGCTGCTCCAGGATTTGTTTCCTATCAAGCCTTCATCAGTGTAGGCGGCTTGCTCATAGCTAGCCGTGTTGGTCCAGAAAGCTTTAGCGCGTTTGCTTCCTCTGACTAATGGCAAGTTACATCATTCTTCTAGGCGGATTGTATAATTCGCCTTCTTTCTGCTTATACTATGTAAATCAAAAGAAGCCGCGATATATACGGCTTCTTTCTCCCAAACAAACTATAGTCATTGACTTGCAACTTGACTTCTCTACGATTACTTCAACACATATACTTGCACGTCTTGTACACCAAATTTACGAGCTTCCTTTTGGCTTAGGGGCAAGAAAATATCAACTTTGTTCCCTTTAATCTTACCACCTGTATCTGTTGCTGTTGCAACTAGACCACCTTCTGGCAAATGCTTAAACTGGTAACCTGTTATAAATAGCTTCGTACCAAGTGGAATCACATCAGGATCTACTGCTACGGTACCTAGCTTAAGTGGATTACCAAGGGCGTCAATTGGGCCCCAGCCATTTTCACTCGGATGATCCGTATAAGATGTAGCTTTCATGTTATAAGTGCGTTTAAACGTCATAGGTTTACCGTTAACACTAATTACATTTTTCGGAGACTTGCTCACTTTATCGTCTGAGCTCGAGCTTTTGCGATCCGCCGTTGTAACCTTTACAGGTTGAGCTGGTTTACGGTTAGTCTCTTTGTCATCAGACTTAGCTGAATCTTGCTTTTCTTTTTGCTTTGGTACAGAAGCTTGCATAGGCTTGTCTGCATCTTTCAAACTTACTGCCATCACGGCCGGAATGCCTTGGTCCGTATTTCCCCATATCTCTTGTTCATTTATCATAGGGTTCGCGGCTTCTTCAGCTGGAATGCTCGCTGGAACGCTCTGAGCCTGCTCTTCTAATTCTGTTGCGGTAGTAGAATCCGCATATACAGGTAGTATTTGAATAATCAAGATAGCTACCAATAGTACTCCTGCAATTTGTAACGTCATTTTTTTATTCATAAATATCCTCCTTGAAGCATGCGTCCATTACAATTTCCATGGACTAACATCAACGCGGTGATCATAACATAGAATTCTAGCCTATGATCAGGTAGTTTCTGTAAAAATGCGCAAATTCACGTGTGCCAACGACTTCAATCACTTGATCTATTGTTTGGAAAATGACATTTCTGACTTTATTTTTACATATATATCCTTTATAGCAACACCCTTTTTCTATTACCCATCCTTGTAAAAGTGAAACAAAATCAAGCAATATGAAGCAACTATTAATAGGTCATTTCTCTATTAATAAGTCATTTAATCATAAAAAAAACAGGTTAATAAAACGTCATTTTTACGTTCCACTAACCTATTCCCTTACTTCAACAATTTATAACTATCTCTTATTACCCAACAAATCGTTTACTGATATACGTATAAATCCCACATAGTAGTACACATATACCTGTACCTATCAACAAGCTTTCTACCTGAACAATATCCGCAAGTGGTCCAAACAGAATCATCCCTAATGGAAGCGCACATGAACTAGCAATCTGTACGAAGCTAAATACACGGCCATGCATAGAAGGCTCGACTTTTTCCTGCAATAAGACCGTAATCGGTGTGTTAAAGCAAGGCATCGTTATTCCGATTAATACATTGCATATTAAATATACGAAAAATAGTGGTGCGACTCCTAGCCCGATCATCATCAATCCATAGAGAGCACATGCAACTGCCGTTGTATGCATTCGATTGCGAAATCCTCCCCATGTTGCAATCAACGCCCCGCCTATAACTGCACCTATACCGAACGTCATTTCACTTACCGTCAGTCTCCACATTTCAGCCCCAAAAGAGCGACTTACCATTAGAGGTGTTAAAAAGGCTGCTGGACTAGCTAATATCATGATAACGATCAATAGAATAAGCAGTTGTTTAATAAACACATGATGCTTCAAGTATACGAACCCTTCTACAATTCCTTGTAGATTCGATTTATTCTGGTTCTCCGTTTGCAAATACGCTGGGATTGATATCGTTAATAAAATGCTAATCCCGATGACAGCGGTGATCACATCAATCAACAATGTTGTTTCAAGCGTTGCCACAGATAAAATGGCTCCACTTGCTGCTGGAGACAGAACCATCATTAACGACGAAATCGTGCTGTGAATTCCGTTTACTTTCATTAAATGTTCTTTCGGAACAATCTGAGGAATTAACGCATTGATGGCCGGTGTTTGTATACCCGTCCCTGCTGAACGAATCAACAATACGATAAAGAGCTGCCACACACTTTTATAACCTGTGAAAAATAAAATAGCCAATAGTAATGTTGCAGCAGCAATCATGCCGTCAGATACGATAATCATTTTTTTACGGTTATAACGGTCCACCCAGACGCCTGCGAATAAAGATATGATGATCTGCGGAAGAAATCCGCAGACTGTCGCAATTGTCATCATGACCCCAGATGAGGTTGTAAGCGTGATATACCAAATAATCGCGTACTGTACTAAAGAAGAACCAAACAAGGTAATCGTTTGTGCAGTTAAAAATAATGAGATTTGAGACTTCCAGTTATAATTGGAGCTATGCATGTTATCATTTACACCTCTTATTTAATTTCATTTATCTATTTCGTTTGAATGATTAGCATTTACGAGTTCACTACTTGCCCTGTTCTATATTGAAAATACGATCTGCCCATTCCGCGTAGAAGCTTTCTTCGTGCGAAACAAATTAGATTGCCATTTGATACTCCCTTCATCCGGAATCATTTCAGCCAGCAGTATTCTGATTAACGTGCTTTTTCCCGCTCCATTTTGCCCAACAATCCCTACATGTTCGCCTTTGTATAATTCAAAAGAAGCATTTTCATATAACGATTTATCCCCGAAATGATGTGATACGTTTTCCACTTTCAGCAAGCTCATATCGACTCCTCTTTCCTAAATAAAATAAAAAAAGCAGAGAGCTGCGTCATTAGACGCTAACTCTCTGCTTCGTGATCAGATGTACCGAATGGGATACAACTGCTTCGAACCAATGAAGGTATTCACCTCATTGATATCGCCACAAACACAAAGAGCCATAGACAAAGCATTGTCCATGGCTCTTTAATCTAAGTAAACATCGGTAAATAGCCATAACTAAATAAGCATAGAAAACTACACTTTTTCAGCAAGACGATTCAACCGATGAATATAGGAAACTTCAAGCTTCCTGATTAAGCTCCGTACAACGCTTCATCGTATACGTTTGTGCGGAGCGAAGCTTCATCACGAGTTTAACATGTTTAATATAGAGCATTGTATACACCTTTCTTGTTTCATTAAAGCGAATTTTAGCATATGTTTCTAATTAGGGTCAAGTTACACTACACCCTTTTAGCGCGTTGATTGAATGTGCAAGCTATAACATGATTGCGTAGTTGCTCAATCAGAGTAAAGAAATTTATTTTTGTTTACATAATAATTTTTATGACTACTTATTGAACTGCAACTCAACTATAAAACGAAAAACTATTGCCAACATAGCCCAATATAGGTTAAGTTATAGTCAATTGCATAAGAACCAATCCGGGAGCTTGAGTGAGTCAGGCTGAGATTGTAGCCGTAACTGCTACTGACCGTATATCTGAACTGGATAATGCCAGCGTAGAGAATTGACATCGAGAACTTTGTGTATTCAACCGTCTATACGTCTGCGTATTCAGGCGGTTTTTTTGTGCAAATTTATAGAAAAAGAGGGGTAACCATCATGCAGCAAACATCTAAAGGATTAAAGTTCTCTGACGTGCTCATTACTGTCGTCATTGCACTCGTATTCGGAGTCCTTTTCAAAGTATGGGATACGGTCTACAGCGCCTCTAAGCTGCTCTTTCCTCAATCCGGTCAATTGACGTATGGATTATGGTTTATGGCAGGCCCATTCGCCTACTTGCTACTTCGCAAGCCTGGTGTAGCATTCATCGCAAGTTCAGCAGCCGCTATCATCTCGATGCTGCTTGGCTCCACATGGGCATTTGAAACGGTCGTTTATGGTGTTGTGCAAGGTTTAGCAGCAGAACTCGTATTTCTACTTGTTCGTTATCGCAAACACAGTCTTGTTGTAGCAGGTGTCGCAGGTATGATGTCTGCGGTCGGTTCCTTCTGTGTTGACCTGTACTTCGGTTATGCTGACTATGAAACTTGGGTGCTTGTATTAAAATATGGTTTACGATTCCTTAGTGCCTTTGTATTCTGTGGAGTATTCGCTTACTTCCTTGTTCGCGCACTTGAAGCAACAGGGGTAACCAAGTCTATTCGTCCACTCTCGCAATCTGACTATGCGGCACTTGATAAATAAACATTGCAGCGTAGAATAGTGCAGTAATTTGATTGAGGTGTAATTCATGAACGTATTACAACATAGTTCAGACCTATGTATCACCAATCTAAGATTAAAATTTGCAGGAGAGTCGTCCTTTATATTTAAGGACCTCTCCTTCGTTGTTCCTCAAGGACAGAAAATACTACTATTAGGGCCGAGCGGCTGCGGCAAATCTACGCTGCTGCAAGTATTGAGCGGGATTATACCCACTTCTATTGAGGTCCCTATGAAAGCTGACTCCATTCAGAAGCCTGACAGCTGGGGATTCGTTTTCCAAGATCCCGACACTCAATTTTGTATGCCCATGGTAGACGAAGAATTGGCGTTCGTGCTAGAGAATCTATCTGTTCCCCGTGAGCAGATGAAAGCGCGCATGATCAGCGTATTAGAGATGGTTGGTTTGCACCTCGACCTTAACGAGCTGCATGTTCCGATCCAAAGCTTCTCTCAAGGTATGAAACAGCGCTTGGCACTTGCGACGGTACTGCTGCTCAATCCTGAGGTGTTATTTCTCGATGAGCCTTCTGCCCTGCTCGATCCGGATGGCACCATGCAAATATGGGAGGCAATCAAATACGTCGCTAGTGAGAAGACCGTCATTATCGTTGAACATAAAATAGAGCACGTCATCTCCTATGTAGACCGGGTTGTTCTGTTCAATGATAAAGGTGAAATCATTGCCGATGATACTCCAGATTTCGTGTTCTCAAATAATAAAGATGAGTTACAACAATTCGGAATCTGGTATCCTGATGTGTGGCAAGACTATACACAATCAAATACATACCAGACAATTATGCATGAGAAGAATGAGAAACATTTGTACAACCAATCACCTTCTATTCCAACATTATCACGAAAGCAACCGCCATTGTTATGGCTGCATCAATTTGCAGGCTATCGTGAAAAACAGCGCAGGATTTATGTACGAGAAGCTGCCGTACATACAGGGGAATGGATCGCGATTACCGGAGAAAACGGGGCTGGAAAAAGTACCTTTCTCCTTTCCCTTATGCAGCTTCTCCAGACGGATGGGACATACGTTATTGAAGGGCACTCTATTGTGCAAGCGCAAAGCCACCGTAGGAAACATACGCCGCCAAGTCAGTTGGCATTCGTATTCCAAAATCCTGAAATGCAATTTGTAACGGATTCCGTCTATGACGAAATTGCATTTGCGCTTCAATTAGAGAAGCGTCCTCAAGTCGAAATTGACCGGATTGTCAAAGGACTGCTGTCATCGTTTCATTTGCATGTTAGCGAAGACCGACATCCGTATCAGTTATCTATGGGTCAGAAGCGCCGTCTGAGCGTAGCGTCAGCTATCGTTCAGAATCAGCCTGTTTTACTGCTGGATGAACCTACATTCGGATTAGATGCAAAAAGCACATTTGCTATACTGGAAAGACTAGAACAACTTCGGGTTAGCGGAGTATCTATATTAATGATTACTCATGATCCGCATATCGTTGAATATTTTTGCGACCATGTATGGGAGATTCGTGAGGGAGAACTATCGAGTATATCTAAAGTAAAGAGCTCGACCGCAGCGACCACATCTTTGTATGATGCTAATAAGGATGTCGATATGGCCGAGAGCCATATCATTCACAGCGAAGCCGCAACCGAGAGGAGCAAATAGATGGAACTGTTCACTCCTCAAAAAGAAACGTGGTTCTATCACGTCAATCCTGCATTCAAATTCTTTATTATATTTGCAGCGCTCTTGATCACCTTGTTCAATCGGAATTTCGCATTTGCACTTCACTTGCTGCTCATCTACATCCTGTTGCTGGTACTATGGAGCGGATACTCGTCGCGAAAATTATTGCTGTTGTTAGCACCTTTCGTTCTTATATTTATTTCTACCGCATCAACGATGATTCTGTTTGGCAAAGGCGATGTGATCTGGTGGACATGGGGCATTATTAAAATTTCAGAAGAAAGCTTTTTTCGTGGACTTCTACTATCGATGAAAACGGTTAGTTTCGGCGTTATGGGTTTATTGTTTGTATTAACAACAAAGCCGCTATTATTTTTCTACGCCCTCATGCAGCAGTTTCATTTACCGCCAAAGTACGGATATAGCTTTATCGCTGCCATTCGTTTACTGCCAACAGTATGGGAAGAATTCCATACTCGGACCAATGCTTTAAAAATACGCGGTGTTCGATATAAAGCAGGCATGAAAGGCATATACGAACGTATACGTCTTTATGCCGTACCGCTGCTTGCTCAAAGCATTCGTCGTGCGCAGCGTATTGCCGTTGCCATGGAAGCAAAGCAGTTTCACATCGGTTCTTCACGTACCTATTATTATGCGACGTCCTATTCACGCTTAGATGCTGTATTGTTGCTCCTTATGCCCGGACTATTGTTATTCGCATATATAAGCGCACAGTATATCCCGATATTTGAATGGCAACCACCGATACAGCAGTAATTTTCTGATAAAATGAACCAATAGACTTATACATCATATGTATTTTGTTCATTACAGATAAGCAGCATCGCTTGAATCACATTATATAAAGGCCGTCCAATAGTAGCATGGACTTTCCCTCGTAAGGGACTGTTCATACTCCAGAAGGACGGCCTGTTTTGTACGATAATTATTGCACATACACGGTTCAACCTAATTAATTACTTTTCTTAAAAACTCTTGCGTACGTGGATGCTTAGGAGCTTGGAACACTTCCTCAGGTGTCCCCTCTTCTACAATGTTGCCGCCATCCATAAATAAGATGCGATCTCCTACTTCTTTGGCAAAGCCCATTTCATGTGTAACGATAACCATCGTCATACCTTCTTGAGCCAATGACTTCATCACTTCAAGCACTTCTCCAACCATTTCAGGATCAAGTGCAGAAGTTGGTTCGTCGAACAACATCACATGCGGCTTCATAGCTAAGGCACGCGCGATCGCAATCCGTTGTTTCTGTCCACCTGACAGTTTGCTCGGATGCACATGGGCTTTATCCGACAATCCTACTTTGTGAAGCAAATCCATTGCAATTTGTTCGGCTTCACTTTTTGACTGCCCTTTCACCTTAATTGGCGCCAGTGTAATATTATCTAGCACAGTCATATGAGGGAATAGGTTGAATGACTGAAACACCATCCCCATTTTCTCACGTGTATTATTCACATCATGGGCTTTCTCATTGATACATTGACCTTCGAAATAAATCTTGCCGTCGCTTGGCTCTTCGATCAAATTCATACAGCGAAGCAATGTGCTTTTACCAGATCCGCTTGGTCCGATCACAACCACAACTTCACCTTGCTTAATTTCAGCATTAACACCTTGCAAAATATGCAGCTTTCCGAAGCGCTTATGCAACTGTTCAATTTTTATCATTTGTGTTCAACTTCCTTTCCAACCTGCCAATTAACTTGGACATAGAGAATGTCATGATGAAGTAAACAATTGCTGCCCCTACTAAGGATGGGAATGGTTGATATGTTTTCGTCCGAATGAGATCCGCATTGTACATTAAGTCTGCAAGACCGATAACCATAACGATGGACGTTTCTTTAATAATAACGATAAATTCATTACCGATAGCTGGCAATACCGAGCGCAATGCTTGCGGAATCACAATATAACGCATCGTTTGTTTCTGCGTCATGCCAAGTGAACGCGCCGCTTCAACCTGCCCTTTATCTACACCTTGAATTCCAGCACGGAAGATTTCGGCCAAGTAAGCAGCACTATTTAATCCAACTGCAATTACACCTGCCGTAAATTTATCTACTTGAATGGGAAGTGCGAAATAAATAATAAGCAATTGAACGAGTAGTGGCGTTCCTCTGAATACCTCAATATAAGCAGTTGCAAGCCATCTTAATGGCTTAACCTCTGATAAACGCATAAATACAAGACCGAAGCCTAGAATTACACCAAATAGAATTGAACATAGCGTAAGTAATAAGGTGACTCCCGCACCTTGTAAATACATCTCTTTATATTCCCACAGCGTTTCAAAAACAGCCATAACCATCTGACGCCCCTTTCTCTATCTGCATAACAAAGGACGGCCTATCAGCCGCCCTCTTTATACCAACATTCAACTCGTTTATTGGGACTCGGACAATGCGTTCGCTTCCGTAATAAACTGATCCAGCTTGCCTTCGTCTTTTAAGCGCTTGATCGTCTTGTTGATGGCATCTTTCAGCTTATCACTGCCTTTCGGAATCGCCACCGAGTAGCCGTCTCCGATTGGTTTAAGGGCAATAGAACTAACTGTAACCTTGTTATTATTACTTGCATAAGCAGCAGCAACCGGCTTCTCTACAAGCACAGCGTCTACACGATTGGTTTCCAATGATAGAACAAGGTCATTTACTTTTGGTAAACGGTCAGCTTGGGCATCAGGAATCTGCTTCAATACCTCTTCAAACGTACTTCCACTTTGAACGCCGACTTTTTTACCTTTCAAGTCTTCAATCGCTTTATATTTGTCAGCATCCTCCGCACGTACGAGTACACCAACTTCAGCTTGATAGATAATATCTGAGAATAACATCGCCTTCTCACGTTCAGGAGAACGATCAATACCCGCAAGTGCCATATCAGCGTTTCCTTTATTAATTGACTCTAGCACGACGTCAAATTTCATATCTTGAATCTCTAGCTCTACTCCCAAATCCTTCGCGATTTCTTGCGCTACCATAATATCGTAACCAACAATTTGGTCTTTACCATCGATATCTTTATGGAACTCAAATGGCGGGTAATCCGCACTTGTTGCCATTACAATCTTCTTATTTTCTAGAACCGTATCGTATTTATCTTTGTTAGAGCCACAGCCTGCTAGCACTGTCATAACGAGCATACATACCATTAATAGAAGCAATAGTTTTCTCTGTTTCATCTGTAATCCCCACTTTTGTCTGTAGTTGTGATGTCTATGTCTGTTATTATACATACTTATGCATACTTATACAATAGCTTTTTTTAAAAATCTCCTTTTATATTAGATTCGAATAACATTCTCAATATTCGTTATTTATAATACAATGGTTAATATATTAATATTTATATTAGCGAGGGAGCTGCTTATGAACACAAAAACACGAATTGCAGAAGCAATTGAACAGAATCAAGCTGAATTTATTGAAATATCAGGCTTTATCGCGGCTAACCCTGAGCTAGGGCATGAGGAATTTTTAGCATCAGAAAGACTTATTCAATGCTTGCACAACCATGGTTTTACAATTCAATCACCTGTATTAGAGCTTCCAACTGCTTTCATCGCGACATATAACACAGGTAAACCTGGACCGATTGTTGCATTTTTATGTGAATATGATGCATTACCACAATTAGGACATGCATGCGGACATCACTTAATATGCATGATGAGCATCGGTGCAGCAGTTGGCCTCAAAGCTGTTATGGATGAAATCGGTGGAATTATTCGCGTATACGGCACACCTGCTGAAGAGACTGCCGGTGCCAAGGTGCCTATGACAAGAGCAGGTCTATTTGATGATTGCGACATTGCGATGATGGTACATCCTTTCTATCAGTACGAGCAATCTGGTACTTCACTTGCTATGGATGCCATTAAAGTCGAATACTTTGGCGAGGCGGCACATGCAGCAGCTTCACCTTATAAAGGTATTAATGCAGTGGATGCAGTCATTCAATTGTTCAATGGTGTAAATGCGATGCGTCAGCAAGTCCGCAGTGACGCGAGAATACATGGTATCATAACTAACGGTGGACAAGCACCTAACATCATCCCAGATTACGCAGCAGCTGAATTCTATGTTCGCTCAGCTGATCGTCCTTATACAGATGAACTAAAACGCCGTTTCCAAGCTATTGCTGAAGGAGCTGCACTGCAGACAGGGTGCACAGTAAAAGTTCATGAAGATCCTTGCGCTTATGACGAACTTCGCACGAATGAAGTGCTGTCACAGTTGTTTAACAACAACCTGATCCAAGCAGGTATTCAATTAGACGAAATTAAAATCGGAAAAGACCATGGTTCACTGGACCTTGGCAACGTATCCACACGAGTACCTACGATTCACCCGTATGTACCGATTACACATGAGCCTTATGATTTGCATACGATCCCATTCCGTGATGCAGCGCAGCAGCCTTATGCCTATGAACAAATGATCTTCGCTTCCAAAATGATGGCCTATACTGCCTATGACGCTGTATCAGATGCTCAACAACTAGCACAAATTAAAGCGAGCTTTACAATGAAATAGATGCATAAAAAAGGAGCTTCCCACATCCGTCTAATGATTAGTGTGGATAAGCTCCTTTTTATATCGAATGATTACTTTTTTTACTATTTTATTACATACTTATTACGATTCAACGCTTCGTCTTATTCCGAATGAATCGTCATCTCAATTGGGAAGGTAATCGATACTATGGTACATCCAGGTTGCGAATGAAAATTCATCGTGCCTCCATGTCTCTGTACGATGCTATAACAGATGGCAAGCCCTAGTCCTGTCCCTGTTTCTTTTGTAGTAATGAATGGTGTACCCGCTTGTTGCAATACAGATGGGTCAAAACCAGTCCCTTCGTCCTCCACTTCCAAAATAACGTTACTACCCTCATACTTTGTACGAATACGCAGTACCTTGTTAGCCTCCATCGCTTCTAGTCCATTGCGTATAATATTGTGCAGCAGCTGCCTTATTTCCTTCTCGTCCAACATAATATAAGGAAGTGCTTTCAAGTCAAGCTCAATATGCTGACAATTAACAGTCGCGGTAGCTTGGACTAGAGGATAAATATGCTCAATAATATCATTTATCGACTTCGGCTGAAATTCTACAATTTTATGCTGGGCCAAGGTCAAATATTCGGTAATGATTGTATTTGCTCTTATAATTTCATCCATCATCGTATCAAAATATACATGCTCATGCTCATGTTCTGGTTTATTGCGCAGCAATTGCAGAAACCCTCTTACTGTCGTTAACGGATTCCGTATTTCATGACTAATGGCCGCTGCCATCTCTCCTACAATTTTAAGGGCACTCATCCGCTTAATCTCTTGTTCGAGCGCAGCCTGCTGTCGCATCGTAACCAGCATATCGTTCATGTTCTGTGTCAATTCTCCCCATTCATTATCCCCGCGAACACTAATCTTTCCACTTAAATCCCCAGCAGCTATCCGCTGCGACGCCTCCACTAAAGTTCGAAGGGGACGTGTTACGAAACGCCTCATCCACCAATGAACAAATGCATATATACTAACTAACAAAGTGATCCAAACGAAAAAAATAATAAAAAACACTTTCATCAGTGTCTGGTCTATTACTTGGGTTGGTAGAAGAATCACCGCTTGCCAATCAGCCTCTTTAATAGGAGTTGAAATCATATATTGCTGTATGCCCTTATTATCTGTAATTTCTATTTGAGAGGTCATTTGCTGTTCATTGATTGGTGCGAGAAATTCATATTCAGATTGTGCTTGTGTGTCATCCCACATGAAGTCCGAGGCGTCCTTATCAAGCAACAATTGTCCTGTTTTGTTCAACAGGACTACCTTACTTTTTGGATGGATACTGAGATGACTGGAAATTTGGCTGAGGTCTTGGAATCGCAGATCAACGCCTGCAACCCCTATGAGTTGATCGTCGTAATCATAAACAGGTGTACTAATCGAAATAATGGGAATATGGGTAAAATGATCAAGGTAGGGTGACGTGATGTATGTACTGCCTTTTTTGACAGGACCATGATAATAGTCATATCGAGGGTCGTCGCGTAGCTTAGCTGATGACTCATCTAACCATTTTGGAATTGTTATGCCTTGCAGTTTACCTTCTGAGTTGTAACCATACCACGACGTATATTTTCCTTGCTTCTCATAATTGGATTGATAGGAATACCAGTAACCTGCAACATAGGGGTTCGTTTGACTAGCAAACTTCTCTATTATTTTGTTACGCTCTTCCTTTGAGTCTTTACTTACATAACTATGTTGAATCAAACGGGCATACGTTTCTAAAAGCACTTTCTGCTGACGGATGATCGCATCGACTTCTGAAGCTGCAATCATCGCTTTTTCCTTATAGTCTTGATGAACATAGCTTTGGATCGTTGCACGTATCGCCTCTGAGGACAATATGAAGATGAAAGTAATCGCTATTGTAACCGTCAGAACGAGCCGTACGACCATTTGATCATGTATCGTCCGTCGTCTCATAACTATCCCCCGACATACTATTATTCACTCTCTCATAGGTGATATTCTACAGGTGATATTCTAGATGTAACAAACTTGCTAACTTCCTCTAGGTCAAATGGCTTCGTGAAGTAAGCAATAGCTCCGGCTCCCTTCGCTCTGCGTACGAGTTCCTTTTCACGGTAGGCTGAAATGATGATGACCTCTGTCTTAGGTCGCAAAGCACGTAGCTGGTGCAACCAGTCTATTACATTCATATCAGGTATACGGACATCCATAATAACAATAGAGCACCGATGAAGCTTAATGATGTCCATTGCACGGCATCCCGTACTCGCTTCATGCACCTCAACACTTTCCGATTGAAGCGCTTCCCTTAATAGCAATCGAATAGCAGGCTGATCATCAATAATCAATATGGAGGCAGGCTTATCCGGCATAGGCTCTTCCTCCGATTCCATGAGCATGGACGGCACTGCTTGTTCACGCAACACTTCGAGCTCTTGGCTCTGAAGTCGCTTACGATAACCTTTACATATTGCATATACAAGGAAAGGAACAGCCGCCATAGTTGTAGCGAACCATAAAGTCTGCATTGCTTGTTTCTCCTTCCCGATTATGTGGGTCAACATACTTATCTTTCGTCTTCATCTTCGACAATGATCGACGAACTCCCCATGAGCTTCCAACATAAACCGACACCTCTTTATTATAGTATGAAAGTTCAATTTCGCCTATTATTATTTAAGATCGAATAAAGCCGTTGGCATTCGCCAACGGCTTTATTACAGGAAATGCATTCCTCATTAAACGATATACTTACCTACTCTTCATCTTCCGCAACTCGTGCAGGTGGCACATAATTCAGCGGTAAATCAACGATAACCGTCGTACCTTTACCTTGTTCGCTGACGATACTCATTTCACCACCATGAACTTTTACAATCTCATCCGTTATCGCAAGACCTAAGCCAGTCCCACCATGCTCTGGATTAACTTGGTAAAATTTATCCATAACTTTGGTAAGATGTTCCTTGCTGATTCCAATTCCAGAGTCAATAATCCTCACTTCATAATGCGTATGTGTTTGTTTTAAACGGACTTCTATCCTAGATTTTTCAGGTGAAAACTTAATTGCATTATCCACCAGGTTGAGGAATACCTGCTTAAGACGATTGGCATCTCCATTTAACTGTTCATCAGAATCACTATTAGTCACATCATCATTTAAAGTTAAACTTATTTGTTTCTGCTCTGCTTTCATCCGCACCTGAAATAGTGTTTCTTGCAGCAGTTTATAAAGAGACAACGGCTGCCAATTCAGTTGCAGTCGATTTTGCTGCAGCTTAGAGAAATCAAGTAGTTCCTCTACAAGTCCTATTAATCGATCGGTTTCTTTGGAAATGATATTGAGTCCTAACTTCGTCTCTTCATCGACTTGATTCATATTACCTAGCAGCAGGGTCTCACTCCAACCTTTTATCCCGGTTAGCGGCGTTCTAAGCTCATGAGAAATGGAGGATATGAAATCATTTTTCAGCTGATTACTTTTTACAATTTCTTTGGCCATATAATTGAGTGTCCGAGCAAGATCACCTAACTCATACTTATAACCTTCTTTAGCCCTGACTTGGAACTTCCCTTTAGCCATCTGAGCCGAGACAATCGTTATCTCATTAATCGGCTTGACAATGGAATCTGCTAGACCAACACTAATTAGGAAAATAATAAGCAGCACGGCAATAGAAATGAGAATTGAAAGCATAATGATACTCATAATCTTACTATTAGCCGCCTCTAGCGATGTTGTCATTCGCAAAACATATGAAACATTACCATTAGCCAATAGTGGTGCTGAAACTGACATCACGGTCTCTCCCGTTTCAGGAACCTTCCCAATCCAACGCTCAATCTTGGCATTGTTCGCTGCAACTAAAAAATCTGAAGTTTGCACTTTCTCTAGAACAGGAAAGCTTGATGAAGTGTAAAGCACTTTACCTTCTTTGTCAAGAATTTGCACCTCTGCATTGTCTATGTTGAAATAACTGTGCAGTTCTGGCAGCCAACGTTCACTGTTTTCATCTGCTAAAATACTCGTATAGGTCTTATAGTATTTCATACTATTCGCGGCATGACTCTCTAAATAGTTCGAGATCGTATCGTAATAATAACTCCGTACGAACACGGAGAAAATGATTTGCAAAATTAACATCGTTAAAAACACTACGATAAAATAATGCAGTACGACCGAACGGCGTATACCTGGCTTTATGATAAAACGATTGCCTTCCATTTATATCCATGTCCCCAGACGGTTTCTATATATTTTGGTGAAGATGGTTCATCTTCAATCTTTTGACGCAGACGACGAATGTTGACGTCAACGATTTTGGGATCGCCCATGTAATCTTTGCCCCACACATGATCCAACAAAATGTCGCGGCTAAGCGTAACATCTTCTTTTTCCATAAAATACTGTATCAAGGAGAACTCTGTAGGTGTCAAGTCAATTGCCACTTGGTCTTTCGTGAAGCGCTTCGCAATGAGATCCAATGTGAATGGACCTGATTGATACACCACTTTTTGCAGCGACTGCTGATAAGAATGAACACGACGCAGCAGTGACTGAATGCGCGCTACGAGTTCAGTAGGACTGAACGGCTTGCTCACATGATCATCTGCTCCAACGGACAAAGCGTATACTTTATCTTGCTCTTGCACTTTAGCTGTTAAGAAAATAATACCAATCCGCTCGTTATGCTCACGCACACGGCGACACACTTCGAAACCATCCATACCGGGCACCATGACGTCCAATAACGCGACGTCAATTCTCGGATCTGCCATTAGTTTTTCAAGTGCTTCTGGTCCATTTGAAGCTTCAACAACCTCAAATCCATTTCGTTTTAGATTAATAACGATAAAACTGCGGATAGATTCTTCATCTTCAAGAATAAGTATTTTTGTCAATCGATCCAGCCCCTCTTCCCATTTCTTAACGTTTCGTCCTATTTATTCGCTTTTACATCTTTGTTCTCTTCCAGTGGAAGCTTGGGCTTCAAGTCCAATACATCTTTGCTGTTAATGCCGATGACTTGATCGCCGTACGCAGCGAGATACATCCACTTATCCTTATAACGTTCCCACGATCTAACGCTAAAGAATCTTATTTCGGCCAGCGCTTCGTTCGTAAACTGGTCGATAAATAAAATGTGATCGTCTACTTGCGACTTGGTGTCAATCGTCACTCGCCCATACCATGATCTCGGAAGAGTGAATTGGAACCGATCTTGATGATCACGATATTGCTTCTCAACAAGTTGGAATCCATCATTGCCATCCCATTGATAGTAATTTGTGAAGTAAGGAATCTCATATTTCTCATACAATTCCCATCCGCTAGGTTCTTCAAGTGAAGCAATCTCAATAATATTATCAGCATTTATATCTACACTGCGAATCACATTAGCTTTGTAGGTTAAGTCTTCACTAAGAATATTTTTCAACTCACCATTTTCAGTTAATGTAACAACTTGTGTTAGACCTGTATTCGATTCTGTTGATGCGTCTAGTACAAGGCCTCGTTTATACTTTGAAATAAAACCTGATGTGACATAATTAAAGTTATGTGCTTGGCTATCTAACTGCAATTCTCCTCTTTTGACAAAAGTGTTCTCTCTATAACCAAACATACTCAACTCATATGGTGAGTCTTTTCTCTTGTTAACGATAAAAAGCTCATCTTTCTTATCTCTGTTCAGATCATCGATAACAAATTGAGAATAAGGTTGCTCGAACATCTTCGGCAGCCCAGAATCGGTATACGTATATACAACTAACCCTTTCGTTAGTTCAACATCTCCTGGACCGTAGCCGACTACAATCTCCGTGCGATTGTCTTCATTAAAATCCACTAACTCTACACGATCCAAATTAGGTCCCGCACCAGGAAAATTGATTAGCTTTTTCCATACGGATCCATCATATTTGAGAATTATGCCGTGTATACCATCCGCTCCGTCTGGTCTGTAAAACGCTATTGCCTCATGAATTCCGTCTCCATCAATATCCCCTGTTCGAATGGCACTATTGTCCTTTGAATTCAGCGGACGGATGAGAACACCATTCTCTTTCTTAATTTCCTGATCAACAACGGATTTCAAATCCTCTTGCACTTCAGGAAGCTTAGGAACCCTTAGTAAAGATATAGGATCAGCAACTACTTGACATCCAGATAACAATAGCGTTAACGCAACGAGCATCATTGTGCTGCGGCGGCGTGCACGCCTCTTTTTCACTTTCATCCCTCAATTCTTTCGTTCCCTACATAAGTTGTGTTCATTATTCCAATCTTCATGTCTTATCATGCCATCATACCTATCCATCTTAATGTCTGAAAGCAGAGCTATGTTGCTACTGTTAATACAGCTCCAAGACTACTGTCGTGATATCTAAATCATACTCTTTTTCGAGCAAATAGGAAATCAATACAAACAATTGCTCCACCGAGTCCTGCTTCGCTCCTACTTGCTACCTTACTTACAAATCTATCAATCTCCATCTTCTCATTATAAAAAAAAAGAGGCATCCTTAGGTGACAAACCCATTACAATTTGTCTAAAGATGCCGTAATCTTACATTTTGTGGACATAGCAATCAATACTCTTCCTATCCTCAGCCTCTTTCACTAGTAGTACAATTTATTAAGAGGGCTCTGTTCATCCATTAGCGGCTGCAAAGCATAAATGGATATAGGAAAATACACAAATCCATAAACATATGCGGCTAGTTGATATAAATCATAGAAGAGTACAAGAGATTTATCGGTTAAGTAAAAAGGCTGGTCCGGTGCAATTGATGTAAAAGGTTCTAACGTCGGGATTTCTCTCTCCTGAATCTGTCTTGCGACATCTTTACTTAAAAATGCCACATAAGGAGCACCTGGACGAAATAATTCCGCCAACGTATAAAGATGACCGCTTCTCACATCGAAGGTTAATCCACGCTGATAGGTCATACCATGTGCTGCACCTTTTGTGTATCCATAAACCGTAAGTGTAAGACTAAGCAATTCACGTTCATTTAACTTGATTTCATACGAGCCTTGAACCTCGGTAGTATCATTTTCTTCATACCCCGTTAGACGAATCAAATCTAGAACATTACGATATATCAGATGATTGATTTGCGCGGCAGCATGCGTATACTTCTTATCATCCACTTGCGGAAAAAGGACTTTCAGGCGAGGCTTGTGAATGACATACGAACGAATGTTAACTGGTAAAGGATATAAGGTCATCGCTATTCCCCTTAACATATTGGTGATGGTGAACATTACACTCATCCTATGACAAGAGGCAATTAAGCGTGACTTTAGCCTATATTAATATTTGATATCAAATCCCTATATATAGAACACCATAATAAAATGAAAGACTTCAATTAAGTTATGGATAGCCGCTGCTTTTCTGTCTGAAGTAGTCTGCGTCCCATCACATCTACTTCTATACGACCATTGGCAAGCCCGATTACACGAGTTGCATATTTTTCAGCGAGTTCTACCTGGTGCAGGACTGCAACTACCGTCACTTGTTCTTTCAAAGCCAGTTCACGAAGTGTGTTCATGACACTTTCTGCTGATTTAGGATCTAACCCAAGTACTGGCTCATCTACTAACAGCACCTGAGCACCGTGGACTAATGCGCGGGCGATCGCAATCCGCTGACGCTCTCCACCACTTAATTCTGATGTCAGCATATGAGCCTTGTCCAATAGCCCTAGACGTTCCAGCGTGTCCATCGCTCCCATATAGTCGTCATTCCGCACCATTCCTGTCATCATACGCCATAAAGGAGTCTGTTGGGATCGGCCGATCAATACATTCTTCAGTGCTTTTCGATTCACATTCAACACAGGTGTTTGTTCCAAGTACGCACATTCACGACGTATTTTTCGTCTTCCTGACCATCCTTGCACGGTAATATTATGATCACCGATGCGGTATGTACCACTTGTCCATGTTTGCTGCATCGCAAGGCATTTTAACAGCGTTGATTTACCGCTACCACTCGAACCTACAACGCCAACAAATTGTCCCTTTTCGATTTCTATATCGATTTGCTGTAGAGCTGTCTCAGAAGGCGGATATACTTTGCTTAAATTTTCTATTTTTAGCATGTGATATGCTCTCCTCTCCACGAACCAAACTATATCTATAGTCTAAAAAAGGTTGTCCCATTCGCGCAAGCAAATCTTTCACCTGCATGGAATAAAGACAACCTTAAAAGCGCTAGAGCACTTCATTTCCCTATTTATTAGGATATTACATTTACAGCCCGATTACGAATCCGTTGCTGAACGTATCGTTCCTCGGAACTTGAAGCCAAGTACAGAGAAGACAATAAAGAAACAAGCAAGTATATAGAATATACTTCCTATCGAAATGTACTTGATGCCCATTCCTGCTAGGTATGGACCTAACAAGCTGCCGATACTAAAATGCAAGGATGCGAGCATGTTTGCTGAAGGCAAATATGCCTTTGGCAGTATGTCTGCTGCATATGCAAGTCCTAGTGAGAAGAAGGAGCCCACAAAGCCACCAGCAAGCATAAACAGAATAAGCAGCATCCATGTATTGTCGCCTACCATTGGAATGAATACAAATACGAGACCGCCTATAATTCCGCAAATCATCAAAACAGCTTTACGGTTCCAACGATCACTTAGCATGCCAAGCGGCAATTGCAAAATAAGACCGCCTAGACCGAAGAATGGAAGCAAGTAAGATATTGATGCTTCACCCATGCCTAGACGCAACGCATAGACAGGGAAACCACTGTTCATAGAAGCTTCCATATATCCAAACAACATTGCTGGCATTAAGGCAAACCAAGCCCATTGATAAGAACGGCGATAGCGCTGTGGCGGCTGTTCCATACCAGTTGATGCATCCGCCTTGCGATCAGGCAGCATCCACCAAGCAATAGCTAATATAATGATAAACAGTATTGCCGTTACTATAAAAGGTGCTGCATCGTTTATTTTCAATAAATTAATTCCTAATGGTCCTAGACTGAATCCTACCCCATACGCCATACCGTATAAAGAAATATTTCGTCCACGACGATTTGCCGGGCTAATCGATACTGCCCATAATTGAGTAGCATAGTGCAAAGCACTGTCACCCATTCCTACAATTAAACGAAGAACGATCCAAAATCCAATGCTTGGAATAAGTGGGAACAGCAGCATTGCTATCGTTACCGCGATCATGCCACCTAGCAGCATACGCTTAAATCCCACTTTAATCAAAATTCGCTCAACGAAGAACATCATACCAAATACGCCAACATATAGCGCTGTAGCATTTAGTCCGTTTATATCAGACGGCACACCCATGCGCTCCAAGAAGATAGTAAGCAACGGCAATAACAAGCCTTGGCTAAGACCCGTTATCATAACAACCGCAATCAAAATAACAAATTGCCATGTAGGAGACGTTGTTGTACGTCGTGCTGTAAGCATATTCTCCCTCCACATTATGTAGTTTTTTATATAAGTTTTACGCACAAAAAAACATGAATTCGTTTAACGAATTCACGTTGTTTGTGTCAACATTTCAATATTATAGTGGACAACTGCTGTAAACACAATTCATAATGAATAAGGAATAATGCCCAATGCAATTCTATAAGAGATTGTTCAACCATATCCATGTTGACAGCGTTGGACACTCATCATTAAGGAGGACCGTGTAATGGCCCTTCACATTCGAGTCGAATGTTCAGCCGTTTACGAGTTTATCGGCAGTTTCATGCTATTCGTGCAGCGCAAATGGATACATAATGTAGATGATGGCTTAGAATGGGTGCGAGATGTTGAACAGCAGGCTCCTGACTCATTCCTTATTCGTACTTCTCAGCTTCAGAACTATTGCATTAATGAGTTCGATATGTTATTCGCCGCATCGCTCGAGTTAAATCATGCCCACCATGTTTCATTGTTTTTGACTCAATTCCAAGAGATGAGCGACAATGCTTGGTTGAGCCTATTTTCTGACAGCGGACTGCCATACGATAATGAGCATGTGGTCAGATTAAGACAAGACTACATCCCGTTACTTCATGAATGGTACGAGCACTATTTTCGTTGGTCTGTGCCTAATTGGGAGCCTATTCTCATTCAAGATGCCGCAGAGAAAACACGCCTGTTGCATAAGATGTCTCCTGTAGATTTAATCGAGCTTGCAACTAATGGAGCCGTCTTTGAGCATAACGATCACATGCGTGAAGTCGTACTGGCTCCTATGTGGCATTACCGGCCCATCATCAACACTTGTACGTTTACAAATACAACACTAGTGTTATACGCTACAGAATCAGAAGACGACGACGATGTTCCACCTAAAGCGCTTAAGCGGATGATTCACGCATTATCTAGCGATGTTCGCTTGAAAATGCTGCGGTATCTCTCGCATGAATCTGTCACTTTTTCAGAACTTGTTTCCTTTGTTCAGCTCGAAGAAAGCACTGTTCAGCAGCATCTCGTTATTTTACGTGCTGCGGGCTATATTCGTACGTTTTGGAATGGTAAGGTAGAACGAATTTCCCTACGCCAAGAAGGAATTGCCGATCTTTCCGCATTTTTAGAAAATTATGTACAGTCTTGATCGATCGTCATGCAAGAAATAATGTTCGAATGTATACGAGTAAGTCAACATTGAGCGATTAATTTCCAGATGACCGTCAAGCACCATGGAGGTGAATCGCGATGAGCCAATCTACACAGCCAGTCCAGCAAACGTTGTTGTTCGATCTGGATGATACGCTTATCCACTGTAATAAATACTTTGATATCGTTATTCATGAATATTTGAAATTAATGACTCGCTGGTTTGATGCCTATCGTGTTGAACAGCAGGACATTTTATCTATTCAATCACGCTTCGACTTAGAGGGTGTAAGTGCGAATGGATTTGTCAGCACACATTTTCCACAGTCTTTAGTAAAATGCTATGAATTTTTGTGTGAACAAACTGGTCGCGTCTATATATTGTGGAAGCTCGGGCTAAGTGTGTACGAGATGGAAGTTGAACCGTACCCGGGCATGCTGGAAACATTAAATCGATTACGTGATGAAGGTCATGATCTTTTCCTATACACCGGTGGCGAGACAGTCATTCAACAACGTAAGATTGAACAAATGAAACTGTCTGTTTACTTCGATGACCGTATTTTTATACGGCAGCATAAGACAACGGAGGCCCTATCCTCAATTCTTCATCAACTGGAGACGGATCCGCTGCAAACTTGGATGATAGGCAATTCTTTGCGCACCGACGTAATCCCCGCCCTAACGAACGGGATCAATTCTGTCTATTTAAAGCAGAACAATGAATGGGCCTACAACCTTGTAGACGTAACCGTGGAGCCTAAGGGTGCATTTTATACGATTGATCGACTAACATCCGTACCCGATGTGATTCAACAATGGTGCACAGATCGAGACGTTCGTGTCTAATAGGTTAAGCATCTATCTATTGTAATCACAATAAGTACCTGTTCATATAGTAAGGTGCTTCATCAGAAGCCCTTTCGATGTTTGTAAAGGATTTTAGGTAGTTTCCTTTTCCATCGAAGGGGTATTTTTGATGCTCGATTATAAAAAAAACACTCCAAACCTACATACAACAGAGTTTGGAGTGCTTACATTATATTGTGTTAGTCAACATGTATAGATTTACTGTTATCACTTAGGCTTGTCTTTATCGGAAGCTTTGAATTGAAACGCAATTTTTGAATCTGTAGCGTTCCATACTAAAGCTGCTTCGAATACTTTATCGCCTTTTTTGAAGCCCTTCAGCATCGAAGTTTCTCCCTTAGCCAGCAGTCGCTTCACCGTCGCAGAAGATATTGCCTTACCAAGAATCTTTTTTGATACCGTGAATCGACAATTTGGATATCCTGTACAACCATACATCACTTTCTTATCTACAACAGGCTTTGTGCATATCGGACATGGACCTAATTCATCAGAGTGAGCATTGCCCTTTCCATGACTAGGAGAATTCTGCTCTTCCTGATCAAGTGGTTGGATGTCAAATGACCAACTCTTCTCATTATCGATAGCATCTTGTATCAGCTTATGGGTTAATTTTTTGGCCTGTTCCATAAACGATTGCGGTGAGGCTTGTCCTTGGCCAATCTCATGCAGACGCTGCTCCCATTTTGCTGTCATCTCCGCTGACGCTAATACACTTTCACCTAGCGCATCAATAAGCATGATTCCTTTGGGCATGGCATAAACCATGTTTTTCTTTACCTCGATATACTTCCGGTCTTTCAGCACCGAAATAATACCAGCTCTTGTAGCTTCAGTACCCAGTCCTTCTGTCCGTTCTAATACTTTCTCCAGCTCAGAATTGTCTAGGTGCTTGCCTGCTGTTTTCATTAATGTGATTAATTGTCCTTCTGTATATCGCTTAGGAGGCTGTGTTTTGCCTTCCTTTACTTGAAGGCTTGCAACCTGACCTATTGCCCCTTCCGCTAACTGTGGAGGAATCATCGTCTCCTCGTCATCATCTTCCTGTCGGTACAGCACTTTACGCCAGCCCTCTTGCATAATCTGCTTGCCTTTAGTTACGAATGTGTCTTCGTCATCGACTGTTGTCGTTAATTTTGTATAATTAATAATCGCTTTTTCATAGTGCGCTGCAATTAATCGCTTGGCAATCAGTTCATAAAGACGTCTTTGCTCTTCTTTCAAACGCATTAAATTGGGAACTTGCTCAGTTGGTACAATCGCATAGTGATCACTCACTTTAGAAGCATTAACAAATCGCTTGTTGCCAATTATTGATTCATTGGGCAGTGGATAATAGGATGCAAGTGAATCAAAACGGGACAGCTTCTGTAAAATATCTGGGAATTGCTTCGCCTCTTCTTCTGTTACATAAGCCGAGTCAGACCTAGGATAAGATATGTACCCTTCCAAATAAAGCTGTTGCAAAATGTTCAACGTTTGCTGTGGTGAGTATTTGTAAATTTGGTTCGCAGCAGCCTGCAAAGCAGACAGGTTGAACAACTGCGGTGGCTGAAATTCTTTGCGCTCGGTTTGAATACTTGTAATCGTTGCAGATTTGTTCTCACAGCGCACGCGAGCTTGTTCTGCTTCATCAGCAGAAGAAAAGCGCGATTGCTCTCCTTTAAACCAAGTGCCTTCGTAGTTCAGTCCATCCATGTCAAACTGGGCTTTTAATTCCCAGAAAGGTTCAGATTTGAAGTTCTGAATCTCCTTCTCTCTAGCTACGATTAATGCCAAAGTCGGGCTTTGTACGCGACCTGTTGAAAACACTTCTCGTACACCTCGCCGTTGGAACAACAAGGAATAGACCCTAGAGCCATTCATACCTACAAGCCAATCTGCACAAGAGCGGCTTACTGCTTCGTAATATAAATTCCTTGTCTGTTCTTCTTCCATTAAGTTGGAGAAGCCTTGAACCACAGATTTCGGTGTAAGGGAAGAAATCCATAAACGTTTCATTGGTTTCTTTACACCGCTCAACTGAATAATAATTCGTACGATGTACTCCCCTTCTCGCCCAGCATCGCTTGCAATAATAATTTCTTTGACATTTGGACGCTGAAGCAAGCCTTTTAATAATTGAAATTGTTTGGCTTTAGATGGAGTGACTTTATGTTGAAATTTCGGCGGTAAAATTGGTAAAGTGCCTAAATTCCATCGTTTATAAATTGGATCATACGCCTCTGGTGGAACCAATTCACAAATATGTCCTACCGCCCATCCTACATAAGCACCCTCTGGGAATTGGGAACACGGAGCAATTTCAATATAGCCTTGCTGTTTCTTATGCTTGAACGGAGCCGCTAGCTTCGCCCCTTGATCTGGCTTTTCCGCAATAATTAGCTGCAAACGGTGCAACCCCTTCTCAAGAAGTAAAAAAGGTCGAGATCCTCACCTCGACCTACTCGACCTAACTTTATCAATAGCCATTATTTTATCACATGTCAAAAATGTACTCAATCCATCTTACATCCTAGCTAACTCTAATAATTGTTACTGAGGCACCTGGAGCCGTTGTTGCCAAAGTAGCCGCACCTAGTAAGCCGAACAACTGTAGAGATAAAGTTGCACCAGCTGGTATAGAAGCAATAACGTTCGCCTCAAATGCACCTAATGCAACAGTAGGTGCATTAATGGTTGCGGCTAACGGTGTTCCATTTACGACAATTCGTGCACTTACAAGAACAGAGACAGCCAGATTTATGGTATATGCAATGTAATAATGACCTGCGGGTGTTATCGTAAACACGGTATTCGTGCCATTTATCGTAATTCCTGTGCCAATATCCTGAGCATCAGGAAGTGGTACGTTTGTACCGCCTAAAACTACTGCAATTAATGTTCCTGATGTATTCGCAGCAAACGCATAGTTATTCGTAACTCCTATGCCGGTAGCGCCGGTTACTCCGGTTCCTCCCGTTGCTCCCGTTACTCCTGTCGATCCGGTTGCTCCCGTTACTCCTGTGGCTCCCGTTACTCCCGTCGCTCCTGTTGCTCCTGTTGCTCCTGTTGCTCCCGTGGCTCCCGTTACTCCTGTCGATCCTGTCGCTCCTGTGGCTCCCGTCGATCCCGTTACTCCTGTCGATCCTGTCGCTCCTGTGGCTCCCGTCGATCCCGTTACTCCTGTCGATCCTGTCGCTCCCGTTACTCCCGTCGCTCCCGTTACTCCCGTCGCTCCCGTTACTCCCGTCGCTCCCGTTACTCCCGTCGCTCCGGTTGCTCCCGTTACTCCTGTCGCTCCCGTTGCTCCCGTTACTCCTGTCGCTCCCGTTACTCCTGTGGCTCCCGTTACTCCTGTCGCTCCTGTGGCTCCTGTTACTCCTGTGGCTCCTGTGGATCCCGTCGCTCCGGTTGCTCCCGTTGCTCCTGTCGCTCCCGTTACTCCTGTCGCTCCTGTCGCTCCCGTTACTCCCGTTGCTCCTGTGGCTCCCGTTGCTCCTGTGGCTCCCGTTACTCCCGTTGCTCCTGTGGCTCCCGTTACTCCCGTTACTCCCGTGGCTCCCGTTGCTCCCGTTACTCCTGTCGCTCCGGTTGCTCCCGTTACTCCTGTCGCTCCTGTGGCTCCCGTCGCTCCCGTTACTCCCGTTACTCCTGTCGCTCCGGTTGCTCCCGTTACTCCTGTCGCTCCTGTGGCTCCCGTCGCTCCCGTTACTCCGGTTTCTCCCGTCGCTCCCGTTACTCCCGTCGATCCCGTTACTCCTGTGGCTCCCGTTGCTCCTGTTGCTCCCGTTACTCCTGTCGCTCCCGTTACTCCTGTCGATCCGGTTTCTCCCGTTGCTCCTGTGGCTCCCGTTGCTCCTGTGGCTCCCGTTACTCCTGTCGCTCCTGTTACTCCGGTTACTCCCGTTGGTCCCGTTGGTCCCGTATTCCCTGTCGCTCCGGTTGCTCCCGTTACTCCCGTTACTCCGGTTACTCCCGTCGCTCCTGTTTCTCCCGTTACTCCTGTGGCTCCCGTTACTCCTGTCGCTCCCGTCGCTCCCGTTACTCCGGTGGCTCCCGTTACTCCGGTGGCTCCCGTTACTCCGGTGGCTCCCGTTACTCCGGTGGCTCCCGTTACTCCTGTCGCTCCTGTTACTCCGGTTACTCCCGTTGGTCCCGTTGGTCCCGTATTCCCTGTCGCTCCGGTTACTCCTGCTCCCGTCACTCCGGTCGGACCTGTTACCCCCGTCGCTCCCGTTGGTCCCGTATTCCCTGTCACTCCGGTTACTCCTGCTCCCGTCACTCCGGTCGGGCCTGTTACCCCCGTCGCTCCCGTTGATCCCGTAATCCCTGTCGCTCCTGTTACTCCTGCTCCCGTCACTCCGGTCGGGCCTGTTATCCCAGTCGCTCCCGTTGGTCCTGTATTCCCAGTCGCTCCGGTTACTCCTGCTCCCGTCACTCCGGTCGGGCCTGTTATCCCAGTCGCTCCCGTTGGTCCTGTATTCCCAGTCGCTCCTGTAACACCACGAATTTTACATTTACCCTCAATTTTTTCAAGTAATTTTTCCAATACAACAATCGCTGTTTTTATATTATTAATAAGTTCTTTATGACATCCTTTTAAACATACTGCTATTGCGAGTAATTGTTCGAGCAGAATTAACCATTTTTCAACAAACGCCCTCACTGAAAAACAATCCTGATTTAGTAAGGTTTGAATTATTTTAATCGTCTTTCGTAAATTAGCCTTTAAGGTGTCATGTATACATAATTCGATAACAAAACTGTTTAATCTATTTAGTAGGTGATTCAATTGCTCTACGCACTTATTTTCGGGATTCAAAATGCACTGTTGAATTAAAGCTACCAAACTTTGAATTTGTTTGATCAGAACTAAAGATTGTTGAGGCGTCAGTACACCATGACATATTTTATTTCGCAACCCATTCTTCCCATTCTTTCTCTTTTTCTTAGCTGTCTCTTTTCTCTTCCTTACTGTGGTCTTCCCTAATCGCTTTAACAATTTTCGTTTCGCATATTCAAATTGCGTAGAGCCTTCTGATAATTGCTCCTTCGTTTTACTCCCTCTATTTGTAGCTACGTGAATCACCTCCTCTACCTACACCATATGTAGTTATACCTAATATGGATTATAGGAATGGGAGAATGTATAAATCAGTATCTTTTGCAACCTCATCTTCATAAGATGCTGCATAGGCATCTGATTACACAAAAATAGCTCTGTTACCTCTCTTATGCGATATATTTTATGACATTAATTATTCGTCTCCTAAATAATAACGAACAAGGTGAATGTGATGAACAAACACAACTCCCGCATATTAATAGGCAGCCCCATACACCAAAAACCGCAAATACTAACAGAATTCCTCCAATCATTGCTTCAACTGCATCATCAGCAAATTGAATTTCATTACTATTTCATTGATGATAATATGGATCCAAAATCCCGCGAACTGCTTAGCGAATTCCAGAACAAAATGGATTGTACTCGGATCATTCGTTCAGATGAGCAGCAACATTATGAGTGTAATGATACAACTCACTATTGGCATGCCAACTTAGTCTGGAAAGTAGCCTCTTTCAAAAACAGCATCATGCAACACGCAATTGATAATAAATTTGATTATGTGTTCCTTGTTGATTCCGACTTAGTTCTACACCCAAATACGATAGAACAGCTAGTCAAAGCCGATAAACCGATCGTCTCGGAAATTTTTTGGACGAAATGGATACCCGAGGCTTTGGAGCAACCTCAAGTATGGCTTTATGACGAATACACTCAATGGGAACATTGCCCTGATGAGCTGCATGTATCTGAAAAAGAGCAAATACATCGATTCACACAATTTTTGAACAAAATGAAAGTACCCGGATTATACGAAGTAGGCGGACTTGGAGCGTGCACATTAATTCGTCGGGATGCCCTATTAGCCGGAGTATCCTATACACGGATCTCAAATATATCGTACTGGGGTGAAGATCGTCATTTTTGTATCCGTGCCGCAGCATTAGGTATTCCTCTACACGTCGACACGCATTATCCTGCCCTTCACCTATATCGGGAATCCGATCTTGAGCAGTACCTCCAAAGTAAATCTCTAGAAAAAACAACCCTTACAGATTACGAAAACACTCCTCCTATAGAAAACGGCAGTCAGACTCCAGTTACTGTCCGTGAGCGTCCTAAACTTACGTTGACTATGGTTGTCCGAAATGAGGCCCATCGTTATCTCCGTCAAACGCTAAGTATGCATCGTGATTACATTGATGAAGCTGTCATTATCGATGATGGCAGTACCGATAACTCTTCAGACATATGCAAAGAGCTGTTAGGAAACGTACCACTTCGCCTCATTCGAAACGAACGTTCCAGATTCAGCAATGAGATTCAGCTGCGGCAGCAGCAATGGACAGAAACGGTGCAGACAAACCCTAATTGGATTTTAAATTTGGATGCCGATGAGCAATTTGAATCCCGTTTTGCCGACCATATTGACGATATGCTCAAAGCCAATTCTATCGACTGCTATTGTTTCCGTCTGTTCGATCTATGGAATGAGACACATTACCGTGAAGATCAATATTGGCACGCCCACCTGTATTACCGTCCATTTTTAATTCGCTATCGTGAAGATTTCCAACCTGTCTGGAAAGAAACACCACAACATTGCGGTAGATTCCCACTCAATGTACTGGAACTTAGTCATCAGCTTTCTCCACTTCGATTGAAACATTTGGGCTGGGCAAAATACGAGCACCGTCTTGAAAAATACAATCGCTACATGCAATTAGATCCAGGTGCACAATATGGTTGGAAAGAACAGTACGACTCTATCTTGGATGAAGAACCTATACTCATCCCTTGGTCACAATCCGAATTTTAGAGAAATGGAGACCTATTCATCTATGTCCACTATAATCCACACGCTTCCACTGCTTATTCGTAATTCACCATATGATCAACTTGACCGCAGCATGTTACAGCAGTGTCTGCAAAGCTTGAGCTTTAGTGAACAGGCTGTTGTCGTGATATACAATCAAGGTAGTATGAGCAATGAAGAAGTGAAACAACTTTGTCAATCGATCGGACTTCCTTTTCATCTACTAGGCTCGGAAACTAATATTGGTATTGCTCAAGCTCGACAGAAATGCTTCGAATTTATATGGGAGAACTACCCTAACACCGATTTTATTTCTGAAATCCACGTTGATATGATCTTCCCGCCTAACTGGTATCAACCTCTAATTGATTATTTAGAACAATCCGAAGAACCTCTTATCTCTCCTGGAATACTGACCGCTGAAGGAGTTCTTCAACCGCTTGGAACGCATGTAGAAGTCCCTTCTTCCTATGAACAACTGTGTTCATTGCTCAATAGCTGCTCTCAAACATCTGTTATGAGCGCCTTCGTTCATCCTGTAATACATCGTGCAAGCATTTTGCGCGCAATTGGGGGGTATGATATTCGTTTCCTCCGCGGCAAACAAGGGTATGAGGATGATAGTTTAGTACTAGGGTACTTGTATTACATGGGTCTTAGGAGCAATTGGCGACCAAAATGCTGCTTAGCTTCATGGGTGTATCATGCTACCTTAGCTCAGCGTATGAGTTTGCCTGATAAACATATGCATTTTGCACAAAACGAGCAAGGTTTGCTTGAACAATACGGAGCACACGGTTTAGAGCAGCTCCAACGCATATACCCTGACTCAGCCATCTTTCACGAGCTGTTAAATAGTTGGCTTGCAGCGCGAGATATCCCTCCCTCTACACAATGATCATTACGAACCGAGAACCGAAATAGGAGTTGTGAAGATGAAACAAGATCAAAAAGAAGTATGGGATCGATTATGGTCGCACGAAGTGTCCTATCAATGGGATCCATTAAGTCAAACCATACTAGAATCCCTCACCCATTCAGTAGGAGCAATATCTGGGCGCTCCATGTTCGAAGCAGGATCTGGAACAGGAAAAATATCTCTACGACTTTCCCAACTTGGAGCAAATGTGACTTTAGCAGACTATTCCCAAATGGCATTAGAAAATAGCCGCGCTGCGTTCGAACAGCATCAATGCAAAGCTGATTTTATATTAGCGGACATTAGGAATATACCTGTTGAAAATAATCGATATGACGTTGTGTGGAATGCAGGCGTGCTCGAGCATTTCTCTTATGAGGAAAAAGTACAAATATTGAAGGAAATGCGAAGGATTACGAAGTCTGATGGCGTGGTCATTATTTTCACACCTAACGCACAATGTCTACCATACCGTGTAGGGAAACATTACGCAGAACAATCTGGTGCATGGATGTATGGAGTAGAAGAGCCTGTTTTGTCTTTACAGGACGAATTTCAAGATAGTAATATTACACTGCTAACTGAACACTCCATTGGCTTTATAAACAGCCTGGACTTTCTTGATTTTGTACCTAACGCAAATGTACTCAAGACGCAATTACGAATATGGTATGAGCAATTAGATAGCGTGGAACAAAGCTGGTTCCCAGGTTATTTACTTGCCAGCATTGGAAGGGTAACGAAAAACTAAACAATGTCATCTAACTTAACTTAAAAAAAGCTGCAACTAGTTAAACTAGTACGCAGCTTCTTATATTTTACATTTAAAAATTCAATAGCATATCTAAAATAGCATAACGAAATAAGTGCAAACTTTTGATTAAGGCAACATGGATGAGCCCATCAAATATTTATCTACCTCGCGCGCAGCTTCACGGCCTTCATTAATTGCCCATACGACTAGGCTTTGTCCACGGCGCATATCACCAGCAGTAAATACTTTGTCTACATTTGTTTTGTAAACGCCATATTTTGCTTTTACATTCGACCAACGATCCGTCTCTATGCTTAATTGCTCGGGAATTGTCTGCTCTGCTCCATCGAAACCGATAGCGATCAATACGAGATCCGCCTTAAATTGGCGTTCCGTTCCCGGAATTGGTTGATAAATTTTACGTCCTGTCTCATCAACAATACGTTCGATTTGAACCGTTTCCAGCGCATTGACACGACCATTTTCATCACTGATAAACTTGGTTGTCATAATCGAGAATTCACGTGGATCACGTCCGTAAAGAGCCTTTGCCTCTTCTTGTGCATAATCAAGCGTATACACGTTCGGGAATTGTGGCCAAGGATTATCCACTTCATCGCGCTCTAGCGGAGCCTTGGCATGTGTACCAAACTGTGTAACACTTGCACAGCCGTGGCGGAGTGCAGTCGCTACACAGTCCGTACCCGTATCGCCACCACCGATTACGACTACATGTTTATCTTTGGCATCAATATATTGGCCGTCTTCCAAATTGCTGTCTAAATAGCTCTTGATCGTGGAGTTCAGGTAATCCATCGCATAATGAATACCTTCAAATTCACTTCCTTCGATCTTAAACTGACGCGGTCTTGTAGCTCCACCACAAAGGACAACTGCATCATAATCTTTCACAAGTTGTTCAGATGAAATATCTTTGCCGATTTCTGTATTTGTAATAAACTGCACACCTTCAGCAGCCAACAAGTCAACTCGACGCTGAACAACACCTTTACTTAGTTTCATCGTTGGAATACCATAAGTGAGTAATCCACCGATCCGATCAGCACGCTCATATACCGTTACGAGATGACCCGCTTTGTTCAACTGTGCCGCAGCTGCTAGACCAGCAGGTCCAGAACCAACAACAGCTACCTTTTTGCCAGTGCGCTTCTCCGGAGGTTGTGGAGTAACCCACCCTTCGCTAAAGCCTTTATCGATAATCGCTTGCTCAATCGTCTTAATCGTTACTGGCTTGCCGATTAATCCTACCGTACACGAACCCTCGCATGGTGCAGGACATACGCTTCCTGTAAATTCAGGGAAGTTATTTGTCTTGTGCAAGCGCTCCAATGCCTCTCTCCATAGTCCACGGTAAATTAAATTATTCCATTCAGGAATCAAATTGTTGACCGGGCAGCCTGAAGTTCCGCCTGTAAGCTCAATTCCAGTATGGCAATAAGGTGTTCCGCAATCCATACAACGAGAACCCTGTGTACGGAGCTCCTCTTCGGACATATGCTTATGGAATTCTTCCCAGTCTTTAATTCTCTCTAGTGGATCACGATCAGCAGGAATCTGTCGTGTATACTCCATAAATCCCGTAGGTGTTGACATGCTAGTTCCTCCATCCGTTCGTCTGCGTATCTATTTATTGAAATTTTATACATCAATATAATACGTAATCCCTAACACAAGCAAGAAGGAAATACATTGTCCGACAAATAATTATGTAAAGTTTAGCGTAAATAAACAGAAAACCATATAGAGAAAATATCGTTTAGTTTGCACTGCTTTACACTAATAAAGGGGCATGTGAAATAAGCCCCTACTTTTTGTTACGCTCGTATACAGTAAAACGATGAGGAAATGGATTCTTCTCATCCACTGTTCCTTCTGTTTCCTCAACAAGCATCCACTCAGATTGATCATAGTTTGGGAAATAATCTGTACCTTCAAATTCTGCATCAATGAAGGTAATTAATAATCGATCCGCATGCGGCATAAAGAGGTGGTAGATCTCTGCACCGCCCATGATCATGATCTCTTCTTTTTCTGCAAGTTCCAGCACCATTCTTAAATCGGTAATGGTCTCAACACCTTCAGCCATCCATTGTGAATTGCGCGTCAATACAAGATTCCGCCGCTTTGGAAGCGGACGTCCTATAGAGTCATACGTTTTTCGGCCCATGACAACCGTTTTTCCACTCGTTACACGACGAAAATACTGCATATCATTTGGCAAGTGCCACGGCAAAGCATTATTTTGACCAATAAGCTGGTTACGATCCATTGCCCAGATCATGTTAATACTCATTCCGGCGTAGTCCCCCCCACTACAAGAAATTCATCACAAGTATTAAATTGCGACTGGAGCTTTAATTCCAGGATGATACTCATATCCTTCAAATTCGAAGTCCTCATAGGTATAGTCAAAGATGGATTCTGGCTTACGCTTAATGACTAACTTTGGCAATGCAAGCGGTTCTCGAGATAATTGAGTCTGTACTTGCTCCATATGATTCGAATAAATATGCACATCTCCGCCAGACCAAACAAACTCTCCGACTTCCAAGTCGCACTGCTGTGCAATCATATGCGTTAACAAAGAATAGCACGCGATATTAAATGGAAGCCCCAAGAACGTATCTACAGAGCGCATATTTAGCATGCAGCTAAGCTTTCCATCTGCTACATAGAACTGAAATGCGTAATGGCATGGAGGAAGTTTCATATTATCTACTTCGCCCACATTCCAAGCGGAAACAAGTAGTCGACGTGAATCCGGGTTCGTCTTGATTTGTTCGATCACATTTGTAATCTGATCAATAACACGTCCATCTGCCGCTTCCCACTTACGCCATTGAGAACCGTAGACAGGTCCAAGGTCACCGTTCTCATCAGCCCATTCGTTCCAGATTCGAACCCCATTCTCTTGCAAATACTTAATGTTCGTATCACCACTAAGGAACCAAAGCAGCTCATGAATGATCGATTTTAAATGAAGTCGCTTCGTTGTTACAAGTGGAAAACCTGCTTGTAGGTCAAAACGAAGTTGGCGCCCAAATACGGATACCGTACCTGTACCTGTACGATCTTCCTTCTTAACACCGTTGTCTAATACTTCTTGTAGTAGGTCTAAATAATTTCTCATGCTGATAAATTCCTCCGTTCTTTCCCTAACTATCTTAACAGTGTACCATTGCAATGAAAAAAAATCATCATTGACAAGGGTTTCAATTCAATACGAAAAATTTCTCAATGCTAATAAAGATTCCTATCATCAATCTGTTTTATTCCATAGTTCCAAAGCTAGCGCAAGTCAGTCACTATTCATACTAATTCATTATCGCTAGTATAAAAAAAGTCCCTGTCGTCGAATAGACAACAGGGAAAAATAAACCATATAGAACCGTAACAAATAAAACAGAATTAATTAGAGAATAAAGTTACCTTAGCTATGGATCGGATGACCCAATACAACCTCAGCAGCTTCCATTACGATTTCACCCAATGTTGGATGAGCGTGAACAGTCAATGCCAAGTCTTCCAATGTAGCTGCCATTTCAACAGCCAAGCCCAATTCTGCGATCAAGTTAGACGCTTCAGGACCCACGATTTGGGAACCTAGAACGATACCTGTCTCAGCATCAGCAACGATTTTCACGAAGCCATCAACGCTTCCGCCAAGGGACAACGCACGACCGTTAGCTGCATATGGGAACTTACCGGATTTAACATTCAAACCTTTACCTTTTGCTTCGGATTCGGACAAGCCTACGCTTGCGCACTCTGGATCCGTGAAGCAAACAGCTGGCATAGCTTTGTAATCAACAACACTAGGCATTCCTGCGATTGCTTCAGCAGCCACTTTACCTTCGTAAGAAGCTTTGTGTGCCAATGCAAGACCAGGAACGATATCGCCGATAGCGAAGATGTGTGGAATGCTAGTACGACCTTGGTGGTCAACTTCGATAATTCCACGATCTGTCATTTTAACGCCAATCATATCAAGACCAAGCTCACCGTCAGTGTTTGGACGACGACCAACTGTAACTAGCAAGTACTCTGCAGTTACTTCTTTCGTCTCTCCGCCAACTTTGAACGTAACAGTTACATCTTTATCTGTTTGCGTAGCACCTTCAGCTTGCGCACCAGCAAAGATTTCAACACCTGTTTTCTTCATGTTTTTGGACACGATTGTAGTCATGTCTTTGTCAAATCCAGGAAGAACCATGTCAGCGCCTTCGATGATTGTTACTTTTGTACCGAACTTGGAGTACATTTGGCCAAGCTCTGCACCAATGTATCCACCGCCGATAACGATCATGCTCTTAGGAATTTCAGGCAATTCCAACGCTTCTGTGGAAGACAAAATGCGTCCGCCGAACGGGAATGCTTTCAATTCAATTGGGCGAGAACCTGTAGCGATGATACAGTTCTTGAACATGTAGCGAGGTGCTTCTTGATCATTGAACACGCGTGCTTCGTTTTCATTGATGAACATTGCTTCACCTTTGAATACTTGCACTTTGTTCTTTTTAAGAAGCGCACCAACGCCGCCTGTAAGCTTTTTAACTACGCCACCTTTGAATTGTTGAACTTTAGAGAAGTCAACTTTAACGTTCTCTGCCGTAATACCAATTTCAGAAGCGTGTTGTGTTACTTCGTACTGATGAGCTGCGCTAATAAGAGCCTTGGATGGAATACAACCACGGTTCAAGCACACGCCGCCAAGCTCAGACTTGTCGACGATCAATACGCTTTGTCCTAGTTGAGCAGCACGAATTGCTGCTACATAACCACCAGGACCTGCCCCGATTACTAGTGTATCAATGTTTAAAGACGCGTCTCCTACTACCATTGCTTATACCTCCATGACTAGCAGTTCTGGGTTAGCCAACAACTGCTTGATATAGTTCATAAAGTTTTGAGCTGTAGCGCCATCGATTAGACGGTGGTCGAAGCTCAAGGACAATGCCATAACAGGTGCTGCAACAATCTCGCCGTTCTTCACAACTGGCTTCTCAGAAATACGTCCTGTACCCAAGATCGCAACTTCAGGGAAGTTGATGATCGGAGTGAAGAACATACCGCCTGCCGAACCGATGTTTGTGATTGTAATTGTGGAACCTCTCAACTCGTTAGGAGCAAGCTTGCCGTCACGACCGCGTGCTGCCAAGTCACGGATATCATCAGAGATCATCCAGATGCTACGACGATCTGCGTCCTTAATAACAGGAACGATCAAGCCGTTGTCTGTATCTGCTGCGATACCGATGTTGTAGTACTTTTTGTACACGATTTCTTGTGCTTCTTCGTCGATCATTGCGTTCATAACAGGGAACTGACGTACCGCTGCTACCAATGCTTTTACGATGAATGGCAAGTAAGTAACTTTTTTGCCTTTTTGCTCCATAACCGGCTTCAAGCGGTTGCGGAATGCAACAAGTTCTGTAACGTCAACTTCGTCCATGATTGTAACGTGTGGAGCCGTGTAAGCAGATTTAACCATAGCGTTGGAAATCGCTTTACGGATACCTTTGAACGGAGTGCGCTCTTCTTCTTGTAAGCGATCAGCTGCTGGTGCCGCTGCTGCTTTGTCAGCTTTCGCTGCTGGTGCAGCAGTCGTTTCAGCTGTTTCTGCCTTAGGAGCTGCTGCTGGAGCGCCACCTTTGGAGAATGCTTCAACGTCTTCACGAGTAATCTTGCCGTTGTTACCTGTTCCAGGAACATCAGCAATGTTGATGCCAAGCTCACGAGCGAACTTACGAACGCTTGGTGTTGCCAATACTTCACGGTTAGGAGCTGCAGGTGCCGGAGCCGCTGCTGCTTCTGCTTTAGGAGCTTCAGCTGCTGCTGGAGCCGGAGCTTCTTCCTTCGCTTCTTCTGCTGGAGCAGCTTGCTCAGGAACGTCGCCTTCCGCGTCGATGATAGCTACAACTTCACCCATGTGCATTACCTGGCCGTCTTTTGCAAGAACTTCAAGTACAGTTCCGTTCACAGGACAAGGAACTTCTACGATCGCCTTGTCATTTTGTACTTCCATGATAATGTCATCATCAGTTACTTTGTCGCCTGGCTTGATAAGCATTTTGATAATTTCGCCTTCATGTAGTCCTTCACCAAGCTCTGGGAAACGATATTCAAACTTTGCCACAGGTAGGTACCTCCTTCACTTCTATAACGGTTCTATCTATTTAGAAATTCAATACTTTGTTAACTGCTGTTACGATACGTGCAGGAGATGGCAACCATTGGTCTTCGATTTGAGCGAATGGATAAACCGTATCTGGACCTGCAACGCGAAGTACTGGTGCTTCAAGGTGAAGAATTGCTTTCTCATTGATTTGCGCAATAACCTCTGCAGCAACACCAGATGTTTTTTGAGCTTCTTGAACAACGATCGCACGGTTTGTCTTTTTAACAGACTCAACGATAGTATCGATGTCAAGCGGCAGCAACGTACGAAGGTCGATAACCTCAGCTTGTACGCCTTCTTTTTCAAGCTCAGCAGCAGCTTTCATAGCTGTGTGAACCATAAGACCGTAAGCCAAGATTGTTACATCTTTACCTTCGCGAACTACTTTAGCTTTACCGATCTCAACTGTGTACTCACCTTCAGGTACTTCGTCACGGAATGCATGGTACAAGTTCAAATGCTCCATGAAGAATACAGGGTCGTTTTCACGGATTGCAGAGATTAGCAAACCTTTTGCATCGTACGGGTTGGAAGGTACGATAACTTTGATACCTGGAGATTGAATAAGCAAACCTTCCAAGGAATCTGTGTGAAGCTCAGCCGCTTTAACGCCGCCACCGAAAGGTGTACGGAATACGATTGGCGAGTTGTAACGTCCACCGGAACGGTAACGCATACGAGCTGCTTGAACAACCATTTGGTCAAGTGCTTCGTAGATGAAACCTACAAATTGAATCTCAGCTACTGGACGGAATCCAGTTACACCAAGACCTACTGCCATACCACCGATTGCAGATTCTGCAAGCGGCGTATCGAATACGCGCTCTTCACCAAATTCTTTTTGCAATCCTTCTGTCGCACGGAAAACGCCGCCAACATGACCTACGTCTTCACCGAAAACAAGGACGTTAGGATCTCGTTTCAACTCAACGCGCATTGCGTCGCGAATCGCTTCTTTCATATTCATTTGTGCCATTGATTCGTATCCTCCTTACATCGTCGCAAAGTAATCTTTGCCTGTCCGCTCATCGAATTATTTCGAACTTCATCTATATAAATGAAATCTTATTGGAAGTCTGCTTTTTGTTCTTCAAGGTGATGTGGCGTTACTTCGAACATTGTGTCGATTAGGCCAACAACAGTCATTTTCTCTGTTTGCTCTGCACGCTTGATTTCTTCGTTTACTTTCGCTTTTGCTTCTTCTTTTACGCGAGCTGTATCTTCTTCAGTCCAAAGACCTTTGCTCTCAAGGAATTTACCAAAGCGAACGAGTGGATCTTTAACAGACCATTCAGCTTCTTCATCTTTAGTACGGTATTTAGACGTGTCATCCGCCATGGAATGTGGACGGTAACGGTATGTCAACGCTTCGATCAATGTAGCGCCTTCACCGTTACGACCGCGCTCAGCTGCCATTTGAACTGCTTTAATAACAGCCAATACGTCCATACCATCGATTTGCATACCGTGAATACCAGCTGCAACTGCTTTGTGAGCAATAGACTTAGCTGCTGTTTGCTTCGAGAATGGCGTCGTAATTGCATAACCGTTGTTTTGTACAAAGAAAATAACAGGTAGGTTGTATGCACCTGCGAAGTTCAAGCCTTCATAGAAGTCACCCTCGGAGGAACCGCCATCACCTGTGTAAGTAATTGCAACATTTTGTTGCTTTCTAAGTTTGAAGCCTTTGGCGATACCCATTGCATGCAAAATTTGTGCACCAATGATGATCTGTGGCATCAATACGTTTACACCCTCTGGAATTTGTCCACCATGTTGGTGACCACGAGAGTACAAGAATGCTTGGTATAGTGGCAAGCCGTGCCATACGATCTGTGGCATATCACGGTATGCAGGTACTACGAAGTCTTCTTTGTTAAGTGGGTATACACTACCTACCATGGAAGCTTCTTGACCAGATACTGGTGCGTAGAAACCAAGACGACCTTGACGACCAAGGTTGATTGCACGATCATCCCATGCGCGTGTAAATACCATACGGTACATAATTTCTTTCAATTGATCATCGCTCAATTCCGGCATCATGTCCGGGTTGACGATTTCGCCTTCTGGTGACAAGACAGATAGTGTTTGTACATCTTCCGTCTGAACTTCAAATGGGAACTTGCTCATCATTTTCACCTCAATAAAAGTTTGAAGATTTTGTTTCTCTGTTATAGAATTATTATACACCTGTTCTACTCAATTGGTCAAAAGAAATAGCGGAAAAAGTGAATATTTTGTTCTCTTGTAGCTATAACAGTTTCTTTTAACTACTATAACAGGATAAAACAAATCAGTCTAGTTCCAGTGATATTTAGCACATACATTTCGATATGTATTGTGTTCAACTTCTAAATCCATTACGCTCTATACTTTCAAGAATAATGAATGTAGACAGTTGATTCGTTCTTAGTGTTAACCAATTTCGATAAAATTTTGCATAGGTGGTGTTGCGAATGTCAGATTCCGCATACTTCAAACGTACAATTGTTAAGCATGATGTTTCTTCATCTATATTACCTACAGGAACTCGCTCGCTGCGAGTCTATTTACCTCCAGGTTTCAACGAGATTCTCAGCTACCCTGTCGTTTACTGCCAAGATGGCGAAGACTTCTTCAACTTTGGTCGCATCGCTACAATCGCTAACAAACTGATACTGGATGGCGAAATTGAACCTATTATCATTGCAGGCGTTGATGTCGACAAAAAAGTCCGTACCGAAGAGTATTCACCAGATGGAACATTGTTTGAAACGTATACAAAATCATTTATGGAAGAAATCGTTCCTTTTGTAGAAGCAACCTATCCTGTTCGCACAGATTGGAATGACATCGTTTTAGCAGGAGATTCATTAGGCGGCACAGTGTCCTTGCACCTTGCTCTTAAGCAGCCTGAAAAGTTCAAGCAAGTCATCTCCTTATCGGGAGCATTCTACTCTGCATCCTATGAGATTCTAGCTTCTCAACCTGATTTCAGTTGGCTTCGTATCTTTATGATTGTTGGTTTGCAAGAGACTGCGTATGAAACAGACCGTGGTGTATTTGATTTCTTGCAAATTAACCGCGACGCCAATCAGCTACTTTCCGAGCGCGGAGCTCATGTTCATTATGAAGAGCATGACGGACAGCATCTATGGGGCTTTTGGCAAAAACATATCCCCGATGCTCTTAAATACTATTTTGAAGTCTAAACTTTACTAGCAGCACGATTGAAGGACTGACTACGTCCCTACAGTTGCGCGTTGGTAAATAACGATTTTAATTATTAGCCACAACATTAAAGAAGTGACATGGAGAACACATGTCACTTCTTTCTTATATATACTTCGCTATAAGATTCTTATCCTCAGCAGATAGTTAACAGAACTATCTTAATTCTACCTAATTTTACATCTATTACAAGGAATGCTCTACGCGAATTCGCTGAAGCAATCGCTCACATCCTGCTTCTACTAAACGATAGACTTCCTCAAAGTTACCTGTATAATATGGGTCAGGAACATCCGCAATTTGCTCCTCAGGTAGCAGCGTCATAAATTTGAACACATGCCCTGTAGCTGTCGATGACCCTTCCCAAGCTAGTACATTCCGCTCATTGCTTGTATCCATACAAACGATATACGTAAACTGCTTAAAGTCTTTAGCTGCGATTTGTCGCGCTTGTTGACCTTGATAAGAAATGTTGCGCTTATCCAGTAACTGGCGAGTTCCTTCATGCGGTTGATGACCAATATGCCAATCACCAGTTCCAGCACTATCAATGGATATTACACTAGATAACCCTGCCTCCGTTACTTTTTGCCGCATAACCGCTTCCGCCATTGGCGAACGACAAATATTACCCAAACATACAAATAACACAGATACCATAATCCTACTTCCTCCTTCTCTTGCTACCATTGTAGCCGCATCATTTCTGCATTTCAACATTTGTCAACTTGCAGCTAGTAACTTGGTCACAATATAAATTTCCTATATACTAGATATAGAAAATACATACCTGTACCGAATATTAGAGTGTTCATAAAGGAGAAAAGAAAATGTCACAACAGAAGCAGCAGCTTTCTCATATATATAAGGAAACAACACAAAAGCTACACGCTGTAATCGTCGCTGGCGGTGAGCAGCCAGCATGGATCGTAAATGAACTCCAATCAGCAGACATCATTATAGGGGCTGATCGTGGTGCATTATTTCTCGTAAAGCACGGCATTAAACCTACCCTTTCGCTAGGCGATTTCGATTCCGTTGATGAGCAAGAAAAACAGTTTATTGCTGAAAATAGTGAACGAATGGTTGGCTTTGACGAAGTAGACAAAGATTATACCGATACTGAGCTGGCCTTGCATTATGCAATGGAATATGGAGCAACTTCGATTACTATGTACGGCACGACAGGAACACGACTCGATCATACACTTGCTGGCATTCATCTCCTCCGGCAAACCTATGAAGCTGGCATACCTATGAAAATTGTCGATGAGCACAATTCAATCCAACTTACCGGGGATTATTTAAAAATTGACAAAGACAGATATACGTACATGTCACTGATTCCTCTAAGCATGGATGTTACTGGTATATATTTAGACGGTTTTGTTTATCCTCTTGCGGATGCAACCCTGACAATTGGACAGTCGTTAGGTGTAAGCAATCGTTGGAAGGAAGAGCATGGCACCATAAAGATCAATAGCGGACTAGTCCTCGTCATTTGTAGTCGAGACTAATACAACTTCCCTAGTCATCAAAAAGCTCTTTGCCGCGGATGACCACAGCAAAGAGCTTAACTAGGATTGGATAAACCTCTTTTGAAAATATTATTTATATAGTTATACACCTAATAAAATTACAACTTTCTTACTTTATACGTATAACAATTAGATTTTTATTTTCCCTGCATTTTTTGTTCCGATATTTCAATCAATTCACTAACCGTAACGAACTTGTATCCTTCGTTTAATAGAATGGGAAAAAGACGTTTTACAGCCTCAACGGTTTGTTCTCTTTCCCCGCCTCCATCATGAAGCAAGACAATAGAACCGTTCTTCATATTTTCTAACACTCTATCAAAGATAGCATCCGCCCCAGGATATTCCCAATCTCTTACATACATATCTCGTGACCAAAGTGCTAATCGATAGCCCATTTCTTCAGTACGCTCTAATGTTTCCATACGAAACACACCGTATGGAGCTCTAAACAGTTGACTCCGCGTCTTTGCATGAGTAATGATGGCTTCCTCGGTTGTTAGTATCTCTTTATCGATCTCATCATTAGTTATTGTAGATAAATTTGGATGGAAATAAGTGTGATTACCAATCTCGTGGCCTTCTTCCACAATACGCCTTGTAATGTCGGGAAATTCATCTACAAATTCTCCAACTACAAAAAAGGTTGCTTTTGCGTCATATTGCTTAAATAAGTCTAGTAGTAAGGGGGTATATTCCGTAGGACCATCATCAAATGTGAAACAAACGTATAATTCGCTCTCATCAGGTAGCCTGACATCTCTTATAATCCGATGATCTAGATTGTCTACTAATTCTGGATTTTCACAAAATTCTCGAAAGTCAACAATATCAGCTGCCATATACAATCACCTTTTCATGTAGAATTGGAATTACCCATGTTACATTAAGGAGAAATTGAACATATTTCACACATGATAAATTAAAAGATGTTGGACTTTTTGACGTGCACAAATAGTTTCGAGTGTTACTGTGTTATAAACTTTTCTAAACAGTAGACGTTCAATGAAAGAGGCTAGTATGTTACATGGAGTAAATTTCTGGTATGTGCCTATATTATCACATTCGAGGTTAAGGAGTCTCATTATATTTACTATTTTGAGTAGTATTTAGGCATTTTTTATAATTCCTCAACTCATACGCTAAAAAAGAGAGTGAGAAAAAAGCTCCTACGTCTTGTAGGAGCGAGAGAATAAAGTATATAAAATGATTGCTGTATGTTATTTGTACAATGACTTATACAATCTTGAACCAAGGAGCTAGTTGGTTGTATATCTGAATCGCCCCTTGCTCAGCACCTAGCTCACTAGATGCTATCGCCGAGACTACTGCCACACCATCTACTCCAGCTTTAACAAGTGGAGTCACTCGCTCAGCTTGGATCCCCCCTATAGCAACAATGGGAACTTTGACACCTGCTCGACGCATATCCATAATTAAAGACGGACCAATAACTGGATGAAGATCCTGCTTTGTCTGGGTAAAGAACATCGGTCCCACTCCAATATAGTCTACCCCTTCATACTCTGCATCGAGACCCTCTTCCACGTTATGGGTGGATTGACCAATAATCGTCCCAGCAGGAAGAAGTTTGCGCGCCTTCGTTAATGACATATCCTCTTGGCCTAGATGAACACCATCTGCCCCCAACTGTGCAGCTAGCTGTACATCATCGTTTACAATAAACAATATGTCATGCTGACGGCATAAATCTCTGAGTCGCGTACCGAGTTCAATTCGCTCATTTTCATTAAGACTTGTTTCATCAACCTTCTCTCTCCATTGAAAAGAGGTAATACCGCCTCTAATTGCACTCATCAAAGTCTCTTCAATGCCTTGAGGACAATTTACGGTACCAGCAACAAACATAAACATCAATTTTTTATGTAGTGACACAACGATTCTTCCCCTCTATCAAGCATACGCACAGCCCAATGATTAACTGGGCCATGTCCATTTCCAACAGCAATCGGATACTTAATCGCCATATGAATATACTGCTTTGCTTTTATGACCGAGTCAAGCACAGAATATCCCTTTGCCAAGTAAGCCGTTATCGCTGAAGATAACGTACACCCTGTCCCGTGGGTTCTCATCGTATGATGTCGCGGCCCTTCAATCCACCAGCCTCCAGCACCGTCATAAAGCAAATCAGCAGAGCAATCCTTATCTGGTCCGTGTCCACCTTTTACAAGCACATATCGTGCTCCTAGATCATGCAATTGTTTAGCTGCTTCCAATTGGTCATTACGGCTATGAATGGCTATCGACGCTAGCGCAGCGGCCTCAGGGATATTAGGCGTCACAACTGTAGCAATTGGCAGTAATTGTGTCCTCAACTTTTCAATCGCATTTTCTTCTAGCAGGGCCGTCCCGCCTTTAGCGATCATAACAGGGTCCACGACAATATTAGGCCAATGAAAATTTGCCAAGCGTTCAGATACAAGGTGTATGGTTCCACCATCTGCAAGCATCCCTGTCTTTACTGCATCTGGACGAACATCTTCTTCAAGCGCATCAAACTGAGCTGCAATATGTGCAGCAGGAATACGGTGAACATCATGTACACCAAGTGTATTTTGAGCCGTAAGAGCTGTTATTACACTCATACCATAGACTCCACACTCTTGAAATGTCTTAATGTCTGCTTGGATACCCGCTCCACCGCTGCTATCTGATCCTGCAATAGTTGCGGCGCGAGCCGGCATCCTTAACGACTCAGCAGTTGAATGTACACTAGCAGACTCTAAAGAGGCTCCCTCTTCCCGTGCCCTTGCTATTTTATCAGCACTTTCCAATGGAGAATTATAGATCTCACCGCTTAGTGTATAGATTTTAATAGGCTGCTCAGCCCTCATGTCGACATGCCTTCTAGTGGGCTGCTAGCTGAAGCATAGCGCTTCATGGGAATGCGGCCAGCTTCATACCCTAGTCTCCCAGCCTCTACCGCCCACTTCATAGCTTCGGCCATCTTGATTGGATCTTTTGCTCCTGATACGGCTGTATTTAACAAAACCGCATCCGCGCCAAGCTCCATTGCCTTAGCAGCATCGCTCGGCGTTCCGATGCCAGCATCCACAATTACGGGCACCGTTGCTTGCTCAATAATGAAAGTAAGATGATGTGGATTCAACAATCCGAGTCCTGTTCCAATCGGAGATGCGCCAGGCATTACGGCGTGCACACCAAGCTCTTGTAGTCTTCTGGCTAATATAACATCATCGGATATGTAAGGCAGTACAATAAACCCTTCGTCCAATAAAATCTCACAAGCACGATACGTTTCTAATGGATCAGGAAGAAGTGTTTTAGCATCACCGATGACTTCTACTTTAATCATATCGCACAGCTCAGACGCTTTTGCTAAACGAGCAATACGTACAGCTTCTTCCGCTGTTGATGCACCGGCTGTATTCGGCAAAAGTGTATACTTATTCAAATCTAAACTTTCTAAAAAGTTTGGTTGTGTCGGCTCAAATACATTCATTCTTCTTATAGCAAACGTTAATATTTCCGTCTTAGACACTTCCACTGCCTTACGTTGGATATCAAAGTCAGGAAACTTCCCTGTTCCTAGCAGTAATCTCGATTCAAATGAATGTGGTCCGATACGTAAAGGTGATCTCATTATTTTTATCCCCCTCCAACAAAATGTACAATTTCGATCCGATCCCCATCTGACAATAGCGTTGTTTCATATGCTTGTTTGGCAATAATACTTCCATTAAGTTCAACAATTACGATTCGCTGTTCCATTTGCAAATGGCATAGCAACTGATAGATATGATTTTGTTCTTCAGAGAATTCAATTGAGTCTCCGTTTATAATCAGTTTCATATTCACCAACCTCTCTAATCGCTGCACACCGTTTACCCATTATCTATGTCAGCTATGATTTCAATGAACAACCTGCGGCATAGGCGTATGACGTAGTGGATTAAAGGCACTCATCCAAGTCCATGGCATATTCCCCGTTTGAATCCAAGAAGCAACACCAATTCCTGTAGCTGCACTTAACAATATGCCATTGCGATAATGTCCTGCCGCCAACCACAATCCTTTAATGTGGGAAACCGGCCCGATATAGGGAAGTCCATCCGAAGTGGCTGGCCTAAGGCCCGCCCATGCAGTGACAAGCTCTGCTTCATGTAAACTTGGAATGTACGCTATCGCATTTTGAATCAAATTCGTAATTGACCCTGCGCTTACTTTTCGATCATAACGATATGGATGAGAAGTGGCGCCTATGTATACATGCCCTCCACTCTTCGGAACGATATACGTTCCATTACCATACAGTATCGAATCAAATGCAGAGTCCATGCGCACAACCGCCAATTCCCCTTTAACAGGATAAAAATGAGTGCGAACATCCGTCTGATCATTAAAGCTGTTACTATCTACTCCAGCACATACAACTACATGCTCTGCAGTCCATGTCCCCTCAGTTGTTTGGACGCCACGAATAGCACTATTTTCAAATATGATTTTATTTACTTCCTGATATTCTTTAAACTGAACGTCTCTTTTTCGTCCCCCTGCTATTAACGCTTCCATCAGCTTCACTGGCGAAACATGACCTTCCTGAGGCACTTCATACATACCATATATAGTAGGATTGATATAGGGATACATTTCTGCTTCAGCAAGCAGATTCCGCCAACGTATATATCCACCCGCTCCAACATCAGTCTCTTTTGCAGCATTTTGAAGTTCTGCGCCAACTAACATCTGCTCCTGCTGTGAATACACAGGAATGAGCAAGCCCTTCCGCCTAAACTCCAAGTCCACTTCACTATCCAGCCATAATTGTTCTGCCCATCCAGGAAAGAGATCCAGACTCGTATAAGCAAAATGAGCAAGATCTTTATTGTCAAATCGCTCAGCTGTTGGTGCCAGCATACCCGCAGCAGCTCTTGATGTACCTTGACTCAACTCTCCTCGCTCCAATACGGTTACCCGCATCCCAAGCTTTGCACACTCATAAGCTACAGAGCACCCGATAACACTTCCACCTATCACCAATACATCAGAATGTCTTGAATGGTTCATGTCTCCCCATCCCTTCCATGCTTTTCACTTAATTATGTTCATTCATGAACCTCATATTGCATGCGCACTATTGAGCAATGCTTCACGGTAGATACGAGCAGCTACTCCAGGTGATTCTGCGTTCCAAATACCAGACATTACCGCAACTCCTGATCCACCTGCACTAACAACGTCCACAATGTTCTCGGGTTTAATTCCTCCTATAGCAATAATAGGTACATCCACTACTTCTCGGCATGCCTGCAAACCAGCTAATCCACGTTCCGGAATCCCAGGCTTACAAGATGTATCAAACACATGACCAAATAATAAATAATCAGCACCATCTTGTTTCGCAAGCGCAGCCTCAGCTTCGTTATGTACAGATACCCCTACAGTTAATTGTGGATACATACGTCTAACAATATTGCAAGGTAAAGAATGATAGGCGAGTTGCACCCCTTTCGCTTGAACGGCTGCGGCAACATCACATCTGTCATTAATGATCCACTTCTGAGTAGGTATTCCGTAGTGCTTACAGCTTTCAACTACCTCCCACAGCTTTTTCGCTGGCCATTCTTTCTGTCGGAGATGTATAAAATCTGCATAGTCTGCTATCTCAATAGCAATACGTATGACCTCATCTACCTTTTGCACGGGTGGAGAAATTACATGTAGCCAAGGTACAATCATCATTCGTTATGCCTCCTCAAACAACAATTGCTTCTCTTTCTGTAAATAGAATTAGAGGAAGTGATGATGGAACGATAATAAGCAAAAAAGGACCCCTCTTATAGAAAGAGTGGTCCTTGGTCTGAGCAATCCGATAGCTATAACGTAGTAAATACACGCAATAGGCACATGTCTATGTCAACCGCCAACGATAACGTATCTAATTACAACGTATATCGTGTAGCTCATTATAAAGGCATACTTACATTATGTACGCTCAGATCAACATATTGTAGAATTAGGCTACAATACTGGGCGCTAATCGAAGGATACACACGCCTTTAAAATAGACATGCCGGTTTTATCATTCCAATCCACACTTCCCTACGCTGGTATAATCCAGATCAGGTCGTTAAGAGTCCGAAGCCTATGCTTCATCTCAGCCGATAACCGGCCCCCCTAGTGTTGGATAGTTCTGGTATGTTTTGCATCGTAAGTGTAACATGAATACGATGTTTTGGAAAGAGAGGAATCCCAACAATGGGGACACACCCAAAAATATTGATAACTGAAACAAATTTACGTCTTCCTCCATCAATAACATCTCTTTACATAATACCCTTTACTCACAGCCTCGCGCTCGCTTGCAAAGATTTCGACATAGGAGGAGGGTGCACAACGTTCAGGATAAGCGACTTTGACATTGTTTTCAATTGAAGCAAACCAGGTTTCACGCTGCAATATTTTCGAACCTCCTAGCGCATAGTGATTATACGTAAATGTACCAACCGCCATCCCCTGTATGAACGACATGATACTTATATCGTTAATAGTATTATTCCAATGTTCAGTTGGTATCGTTGGCATCGTAAAGAGGTACGATACTCCATTGCGTCGTGCCCACTCATTATGGCGATTGATATAGAATGCAAGTTTTTGTTGAATCGTTTGAATAATAGTCATCCGCCGCACTTCATCAAATCTTACATCATCATGAAGTAGAGAAAGACTTGAGCGATGCTTCAACTCATGCTGATAACCACTTATCCATGTACGCGTTGATGAGTCATACACCGTTACATAATCATCTAATGTGAAAGTGTACACGTTACCTTGTTCATCAACAAAAGAATATGGCTGTACCGGCTCCCAAACATGACCAATTCTCTCTTCCCCCTGTACTGTTGCATAGCGATCATTTACATAAAAGTATGCACCATCATAACCAACGATTGTGATTGCAGGAATATAAAAAAATAAGGCTTGTTGAGATACTACATCGTCTTCAATATCCAAATTAACATAAATAGAATGAAGTAAAGTAGTTACCGCCTGCTGCTTATTCAAAATTAGCTGTTTATTTGATTCATACGAATCATCCGTTGCTTTCCAAGCAGCCGTCTCTTTTAATTTTTGAGACGCATCATCTACTGCATTGTTCATCCAACGATTATACTGCTCTTCTACAAAAAGCTTATAGCGGTATTCATTAACTTGCTGTCGATGTGACCAACTAAATGGAAGTATGATGCAGACAAAAAAGATGGACCATTTAATAAGTCTCATTCCGCACCATTCCTCCTATTGGTATACTAAAAGCAGTTGCTGGATCTGCATCAAACGTAAGCCAACGAGTTAATCTACTTGAACGAGTCTCATCGAGCCTGTGCAGTGTAACTTGAAAGTAATCTCCTGCTTTTAAGCGGTATAAGCGAGAAGAGTCCGATAAATCCACCGATGTGTTAGGGAAAAGTTTATTCATCATGCCTCTATGATGGACCATTTGATAATGCGTCATAAATTCATTTTGAAAAGAGTTATGCTGTACTGGGTCAGTATATGTAGGAACATAATGTTTCTCGTAATGCTCCATTTCAATGTCATAAACGTAACCCGTACGATGAAGATCCTCCATTAACGAAATCCACATTTGAGGAGTAATTACACCTTTATCACGAACAGCATCGACATAAGCAGTGGCAACCTTCATTGCAACTAACTCACTCATCTCATCATGACGTTGAAAAGTATCACGTAATGGAAAAATAAACAACAGCAACATAACTAACATTAGAGCAAGCCAGACACGCATAGCATCTACCATACACTCACCTCTTATCTGTATTGAATTCGAAGCAAGCGACCAAATGCATCACGGTTATGCTTAGGCACATACATTCGATGAACATTTATAAAATGAACTGGCATATCCTCAAGATCCATATTGGGGAGAAATGAATAACCATCGACTTCAATGACTACGTTGGAATCCTTCAGTTGTGTCAACATCGAAACGATATCAGTTCCTTTAGTCGTTAGTGGAGCAGTGATTTCTAGCGTCTCCTGAGTCGTGCGGTCCTGTCGTCCTGTATCTATTAGCAATGCGTTCAACAATTTACTAGAGTGCTGATAGTAGTTGACAGCCATACTTAAAGCGCCTACAAATATAAGGATAGCGCAGGAAAAGGCGATAAGTTCTCGAACATTTTCGTTCATAGTGCATAATCAACTCCTGCGCATTTTTATACATCCATACATCCTTTAACTTCTGCCTAATATTTACTGCTGTTCAAACACAATTGCTCTCGTCACATTTGAAGTATCTACGATTAATTTGGCGAGGAATTTCCCGCTAGGATTTACATATGTATCCAAAGACTCCTTCGTCGCCAGTTCGATTTTATCATTCCGTGTATTATTCGAAATCTTGCCATCCGAATCAACGTTAGCCCCGTAGAACATACCAGGGTTATTCGCAGCCTTGTCCTTACCTGTTTTGACCCAAATTCCAAATTGGTCTTTTTGATGGAACTTACGAATCGCATTAATAACTTGTGATCCACTTACAGTTGTGTTGTCATACACTGTGAAAGATGCTTTACTTAGCTCAGTCTGAATAGCTGAAAACTCATTTTGTGCTGTTTTAGTAGCTTCTTGAGCGGATACAAACAACAAGACAACTATGGTAATTAAAGCAATGGTAAGAAATATACCTGCGGCTACTTTTAAAGCGGATTGAGCATTATTCATTGAACATGTCCCCTTTTATAAATTGATTAAGTAATATTGAATAATAAAAGTTACAGCCTCTGAATTTGAGTAAAAGAGTGATGCATTTGTTGTGCACTAAGCCAAACTAAAGGAATAACAAGATACATAAATACAATCGCATACATAGGAGCAAACCCAAACCATCGACCCCAGACTGCCTTTGATTCTATTATTTTCTCTTCTTCCTGCTTGCGCATATCTTGTTCATACCACCATGATTGCTCCGCATCATCAAATGCTTGCTTGATTGGAATTTGATCAAACGCAAGTTCCAACTGATCAACGAACCGAACAAAGTCTGGATAAGGTATATCTTCCTTTAATCGCTGTAATGATTCCTCTGGACCACTGTCCCAATGAAGCAAACATCGATGAATAGCTTCTTTACAGCAAACGGAGCTCCTCATCATCCAATCAAGCATCTGTTCAGAAGTCATTCGCTCAAATGCACGGAGCAAAAGCGCCAATGAGTAAAAATGACTTAATTCCAGACGTATTTCCATATTACGAAGCCTCTTTTTAAAGAGAAGCATGCCCGTGGGGGTATAGTACGCTATAACACTTAGCATGAAGGCCACCAACAGTTCCCACCACCATAACAAACCTATCTCTTGTTCGTAAGCTAGATTCAGAAGGTGTTTGCTTAATTGCACAGCGCGCTCCGATGTCCAGTCAGCATATGCTCGTACAGCTTGCTCTTGAACATAATGTTCTTGTTCTGCACGATTGGAAGTTTTCAATGTAGCCTCACTTACCCATTTCTTATGAAGAGCAGCCTGCTCAGCGTTCCATTCAGATACTATGGACTGGCTATAAGAAGAACCGTCCCATTGCACAGTGCTTTTTGCATCACCACGTGGCAGTACTCCCCACAATGGAGAAATGGACTGTTGTTGCTGTATAACGATATGGATGACAATTGCCATAATAATAGAGAGCAGCATTATTACAGCAGCATATGCTAATCTTTTAGCATACCATCGCTCTAGTGACAACGACTCGTTAGCATCTTTAAGAAGAAATGCGTTTGCACTTAAACGTGATGTGGGTATGCCTCTCATCCATCGGTAAACAATCGAACGCACAAACTTTAAACGTAAAATATCAATATTTTTTCTAGCCTCTTCACCTTTAGGTTTTTCAGAAATACTTTTCCTCCATTGAAGCTGCTCTAATAACCAGTGGCTTACAATAACAGTAACAAGAACAATTACTTGTACATACCATCCGATTCGACTGTCGTAGAATTGAGTCATATCAGGAAAATATGCTCTACCCCATTGCTCAATGGGATTTGCAAACAAGATTGGAATGACAGCTATAACTTTTAATCCCTTTAAGAATGTATCTAATCTCATTCGCATTAGATGTTCTGACTGCATATCACGAATCATCATAGATAAACCTTGCAAAAATGAAGAGCGATTATCCTCTTTAGGATCACCATACTCAGCTACTAACCGGGCTAATCGTGCAAATAAACGATAGTGACGATTTGGTGCTGCATCATCATACTTTACTAGAGCTTCATCCGTATCATGCTCATAAATACAAGCAAGCAATCTCGAAAGATGAGGCCGAATTAATGGTGAAGCACGTTCTAGCGCTTCTTCCACAGCGAGCTCAACCATTTGATGGCGCTGATAAGCATGTCTAATTGTGGAATAAGCCTGCGCAGATTGGCTAAGCACCTTTAATTCCGCTTGCTGAGCAAACATTTGTATACAAAGATCATCAGCTACGCGAAGTACGAGTATAAGCACAAGAAGTGAAATCCAATCCTGTTCAAAACTAATAAATACAAATAAAATCCCACTTAAAACAACAATGATTGCCCAAAGTACCAAGGAAACTTTTTCCCTTAATAATCGTTCATCATATCCGTATATTATTAATAGCTGTTGATATACTTTTGCACGTTTATGCTTGAATCCAACAATTCTCCCGAACCAGTAATAGCTCCGCTGTAAAAATAACTTGAATATATTTGTCTGGCGTTTCTTAGATTTAAACGTGACTTGATTGTTCCATGGTTGACGCATCATGCGTTGAGACAGCTTCCATAGTAACAGCCCTATAAGCGCGAAAATAATTGCTACTAAAAGTAACGAGTTAAGCCACAACATACTCCCTCCCCGATGCTATCCACACTCTAAATGATTCTTGATCGTAGTCGGTCATCTGCGAGAGCATTGCTTGTATATGTACGTCAGAAATTTCATTCACCCAAACATATCTATCATTTTGGAACTCAATAATATTTTTGTAAGTATGAGAACTGCTGTTAACTTGATCATCATAATACTGAATAGCTGAACTTCTATATTCCACCCAAGAGTTTGACGATGAAGTTGACACATCCTGTTGATGGATATCCTCCTTTCCTAACTGTCTATTGAAAGTTTGATTACCTTTGGTTATTTCCGAGGGAACACATTCAGTAATCCGTTCAATATATCGCATTCCATTTGCATTTCTGCTTAAATGGATATTAAAATGTATAACTTGCACAACCTGCTGCTCTGCAATTCGTTCATTATGAAACATACCTGTCTTCAACAAAGAATTACGCAAAGCCCCGATTAAATCTGGAAATGTCTTAGCGTGATGTGTAAATACCGTAAACAGACTCGCCACTTGAGCCATTTGAATCATCCAAGCTGCAACTGGATCGGTTGCGACCTCCCCAAGTATATGAACAACACCATCTGTCTTCTTTTGTACATCTAAACCTGATTGTCCAGAAATATGTTCTGTTTCTCTCAAAGTTAAAATATTGCGATTGGGATATAGCTGCCTTAAATGAAGTTCAAATGCCTGCTCCTGGACTCTCAAAGGATAAAAAGCGTAGATGGATTGAACCAATGCCATTAAAAGTGTCGTTTTTCCAGACCCTTGAGCACCTGTAACAGCTGTAATACGGGCTCCTTTCATCAAAAATTGGAGCAATTGAATTACATCTGCAGACCCATCAGCTGAAATAAGATGAGATAATGAAGGCTGTTCACGCTCAAACTTACGTACAAAAAATGCCCAAGACTCTGAAAATGGCGGTCGCATAACAACTACGCGAGAACCATCCTTCATGTCATTTACACGATAGCCATCTACTTCTGTCAGAGGCCCTGGTGCACCATGTTTATAAATGGTTTGACATACACGTTTCAATTCTCTTTCACTCTCAAAGCTGAGAAAACCGAGACGTATAGACTTACCTTGATAAAACATCCATACACTATCGCACGAGCGTGGAATTTTCGAAGTATGAATGCCACTCCTTGAAGCTGAATGGGATGAGCCTGCAGCTAAACCAGTAGACATAAGCGGCGCAGATTGAATCAAGCCATTTACCCCTCCTGAAACCCCTTCAATTCTCATATCACGCAGCTCATCAATAACTGACAACCCTTTATATCGCTCATAAATACGTTGAGCAATGATTCTAATTCGCTCTTCATGCTTCACAACTGGACGTTCTTGGCGATATGCTTGACTGACATCATGCTCGTCTACAGCATAACTGAGCTCCTCTTCACCCTTTATGTCTCGGAGAGCCTTAATTTGATCCCAGCCGTAACGTTGAACGATCTCATGCATAGCTTCTAGACCATAGCGCTGAAAATAAAGATATAGTAAAATATCGAACTTATCTTTGGCTGAAAGCTGAATGGGGTCATCAAACGGAACAAGCATCTTCCAGCAGTCGTTGGACGGTTTCAATAATGGGCGTATAATTTCGACAATAATATCTTTCACGTATTCCTTTTGCAGCCGATCACCACTATGACAGGAGCGCAATGACTGCCTTATCATCGTTCTCCTCAACAGTTCCCTGCGATACATCTCATCATTTGAGAAGTGATCTAAAAAAGGGTCGGCTGTCCATTTTTGAATTTGATCACGAACGATCTGATCGAGTTCCTCCCAAGTCAATGCAGATGGTGCAGCTGCTTCCTGATTGGATTTCTGCTTTAAGCGAAGCCGATACAACATCCATAGTATAAGTAGGAATACGACACCAACCAACATTAATACCTGTATGTAGTAATTACCTATCCATTCCATCTTCTTCCCCCTTCACTGGCTTTACGATTAGGGAGAACTGCCTCAGATAATAGCTGTTCTGAAAGTTGATCAACATAATTAAGCAAGTTTGATGCGCCTGGCTTGTTGTAACGATACTGTAGTTGTAAAACATAATGTACAAGATGCCCCTCATTGGCATAGTGTCTCAGCTGCGTATCGTAAGGTACCGCATATATCAACTTGCCACGCATATGCTTTTTCATATTGGCTAGATTTAAATGCGCCTCAGGATCATAAGCAGATACAACCCAAATCTGCTTTTGTTCGAATGCATTACTACTATAAAAATACTTCGGATCACGCCATAAACTCATATCTCTTTGATCTTGAGTAAGCAATGTAATGGTTCCTGTGCTGTAGGCTTGTTCTTGCACACATACGTTCATTTCCGTCTGGCTCTTACTCTGATCTTCAAATCTGGCGTCCCGCCGCCGGAGCTGACGGTCCCAATCCCAAAGAACAACATCATAGGCATTAGCCGAAACCTGCATAAGTGTACGCACGTCATGATCAGAGCCAAATCGTTCACTCGTTATTCCTCCTTGGATCGGACTATCATATCTATCAGCTACACGAAGTACATCTAGACCAGGAATAATGGGAGAGGTACATGCTATAAACATGGGGATATCCAGCAATTCATTTTGAACGAGTCTTTTATATTCCCCCCAACCATCTGGCACTGACAATTGAGTCATCTTTTGCTCATTACTTCCTATATGCATAGAAGCGCGAATGAAATATTCAAGCCCTTCCCCCTCGTCGTCCTGATGAATAAGTAACACTTTAAGTCCAAAACGTGTAACTAATTCGATGCCAAGCAGTACCGTTGTTAATGAGGATCCTAGCGCGCGTCGCGAACCTTTTTTTATAAACCAATGTTTACATGGCTTCATGCCACCATCGCCCTTTCTTATCGCTTCGCAGCAGTTTTCGCCAGTTACGATCAGATATTGGCCCACAACTTCGTTCTAACCATATTCGCCATACTGAACGTGCTGATTTCGTATACTTAGACAAATCCATCCTTCCATGCACTTCGTTATAGAGATATGCTGTCCAATTTTCTTCTTCGAATGGTATAAATATAGCTTCCTCTTTTGGAGCAACGTATATAGACTGCAGATGCTCCACAACATAAGCTACTTCTTTAGCATGATCCACGGTATTTAAAATGAGTAGTCGTACATCACGATTCAAGTCTACTTCATGAAGCAGACGGAACGACTTTATCCATTCCATATTACGATGAACAGCAAAGGCCTCCACCGTTTGTACCATGACACGTTCACGAGCGCTTATAAAGGTAGTAGCATCACAAAATGTAAGTCGATCTGTATCTATTAAAATATCATCATATGCATCAAGTTCTATCTCATGCTGACGGCTTAATTGCAATAATTCTTCCCAATGAAGTATGCCAGATACCGTATCCATCCCGTTCCAACGACACCATTTCTCCTTATTTATCCAAGTTTGATTTCGATACGTTAGCCATGGCATATTCATCGCATCAACTAGTAAAACTCTTCTACCAGCACGTGTAAGTAAAGTTCCTAACCCAAGAATAAAATCCTGTTTATTACATGCACCTACGAAAAAGCTGATATTAGACATCTCAATCACCCCTTGTTTCACGGTGTAACCGGCAGGTTAGAACTATCGTTCTGATATCCCCCAACCTCAACCAAATCTTTATACGCTGAGGTATTGCTTTGATTGGTTCCTGGAGCTGTGTTGTTGCTGTTTGAATGAACACCATTCATTGATGTCGCAGGGAGTTCATTCTGCCCAGCTCCTACTTTGTTATTGGTCATTTGTTGTTTATGTGAAGGCTGTTTCTCTGACTGCTGTCCTTGCTGATGCTGTTCCATCTGCTCTCCTTGTTCTGTAGAAGTAGATTGTCCAACAAATGGCGCTTCACGCTTCGGAGCTTTGCTTTGCCCAGTAAAAGGAGATATCATTGAGGAACTAGAGTGAGCACTGTTACCACCACTTGAAACTGCTGTGCTATTTGTTCCATAAGTCGTAGAAATCGTCCCTGAATCTGTGATTGCACCAGAACCTATTTGAGATTGGCTATGTTTAATTAAATCTCCTTCTAAACGCTTCCTAGCTTGTCCTGACATCACAATGTTCGCATCCTTAACTAAATTCGGATTGTTGTTTATTAATTGTGTTACATGTTGATTGACTGGATAATTAACGATTGCTCGTTCCTGTACATAGGCATCGACATAACGTACGGCATAGATTTGACCTCCGTTCAAGTAAGCATCCACACAAGCGCTGGACATCGTTAACAATTCATGTTCTGACATATGAATCCAAATAGTCGAATCTTGAATGCGATGTACTTTCTTATGAGACAGAACTACATAGTCTTGTCCATCGGGATACCTAATCCGCACATCAATGACATGATTAGACTCAAGTGCAAGCGGCAATTGAATGACTCCCGTTTCAATCCAACGTATATCTTGACCGATCGATCCTTTATTTCCTACCATAGAGTCTATTAATGGAACATTAGCTGCTAAATCTATCTTTGCAATACTTCCTTTTAAATCTTTAGGTTCAAGTACGTGCTCTGGGATTAATCTTTTGGGTAGCTCTATTTGTTTTAAATCTGACCCATGTAGTCTTGAACCTGCAACTTTGGATTTTGCAAGTACCCAAACGTGCTGTTGTTCTTCTTTCCCTTGCCCTTGAATAATTTGCTCACTTAACTGAGCTTTTTTCATCCAATCCTCTCTTTCAATTTGCCAATTTCGTTCGATCCAAATAATATAACCACCACTAAGCGTTACCATGACGGTAGCTGTCACTGCTACACCAATTGCAACCTGCTTTGTTCGTCTTGACCATCTGCCAATCAAGCAAAAACCCCCTTTCACCTATTATTTTCTCTTGCTCCAAGAGAACCATCTTCTCTTCTGTTCTTGTACCTTCATCCAAGATTGCAGCCATTCTTCTAAATCCGATCCACCCTTAAATGGATTTGAGCATGTGGGAACGGAAATAATGCTATGGCATTTCAGCTGTAAACGCGACGAGCGTAATTCTTCCTCTTTGGCGTGTGGCAGAGCAAAAATCCATTGTTGATAATTTAATTCAACTAAATTGTGCAAGGCTGCTCTAGTATCATCATCCCTCCAAGGAGCTATCGAACCTAATAGTAAACTGTATGAAGCGCGAACAAATTCTTCATCTAATCTACGCTTTGCTCCAATCACACCAAGATCTAGAACAATAAAGTCATATTCCATTTGCAGCTGTGTTACTGATGATATGGTTAATCCTCCAGACTGTTCACCCAATTCAATGTAAGAAACTCCTTGCCACTGCCAAACTCTGTTACTCCAATCTTCCGCACAATCACCTTCAACGGATGACAGGATAGAATGGACAACAGAGCGACTTGACTCCGCATTCGAAACATAAGCGACTTTGCCACGGTTACTTCTTGCAAGTCGATGCGCAATCATTAAGCTCATATGCGTACAACCTAATCCTGAAGCTATACCAGCTACAGCGATCGTAACAGCTCGCTGCAATCCATGGTTAGTCTTCCCATGTTGATTCCGCTGTCCTTCCATAAATTCATAGGCTGCAGGAAGAACATTGCTATTGGCATGCGCCAATAGCTCTCTTTTTAATTCTTCCGCAGATTGATATCTCGCATTAGGATTTATTTCCATTAATTTAGTAAGAATTTCGTAAAATGATTTAGGAACATCTTCATTAAGCATCTGTGTACGAAAAGGTTCCATTCCTCGCCAGCGTCCTTCAGATAACACGAAAGCTAGCAATGCACCAATGCCGTAAAGATCAGTACGCGCGTCACTTTGCTTGCCTTCGTGCTGCTCAGGTGCAGCGAAGCCTACTGTTCCTAACTTCATCGTATCCGCTAACTCAGAAGGTTTCATTTGTCTAGCAATACCGAAGTCAATCAACTTTATTCGATGCTGATCAGCTAACATTACATTAGAAGGCTTCATATCTCGGTAAATAATTGGTGGGGTACGTCCATGCAAGTAACTTAATGCATCACACAATTGAAGACTGTACGCAATCGTCTCGTCAAACGAAAGAGTGGTTCGCTTCAATCTCTCAGCAATGGTTTCCCCTTCAATGTACTCCATAACCAAAAAGGCGTGCCCATCTTCATCTGGTGAAAAAAAATCAACGATGAGAGGCAAATTGGGATGTCGAAGCTCAATTAACCATTGAGCCTCCCTTATAAGATGTTCGCGATCATGTGCCAGCGGGATCGATTCTTTAATGGCCCAATACTTGCCCATTAAACGTTCATCTTGCGCTAAGTACACATAACTCATGCCTCCGACGCCTATTAGACGCTTAATTCGATAACGTTCGTGCAACAATGCACCTGCCATTAACTTCGTAGGAGCACGCACTCCACAAACCTCCTTGAAGTAGCCATTGTAAAATAATTGTACTCATTACTACAGGTTGAAAAACGCAAAAAACCCGAATACAGCCAATTAGGCGTATTCGGGATGCTTTCCCTGAAAGGTTACGTTTATGTTATTGATGTCATTATAGATTCATTTCCATCATTTGTCTATACCTTGTTTGCAAAATAGTATCGATTAATTTTTAAGCATATACAATGTGATCTCATCGCGATTATGGAACAATTGCTTCGCACGAACAATTGTTGCATGCTTTTCGAACATCTCCATGCAATCACGTATTGTTTGCAGCGGCTTCTTATGCATCAATTTCACAGTTACAATTAATGTACCACCATAAACAAGAGAATCTAGAAGTTCAATGACTAGCTGTGCAGTATGCTTCGGACTCCAACTCATATCACATACAATTAAATCAAACTCATTTGGCTCAAAAACTACCTCAGCAGCATTTCGTCCATAATAAGTAAAATGAGGGTGCTCCATGAGTGTCGGATGCATTTTTGCCGGATCCACAGCCGTTACATGAATGCCGCGCTCTAACAACAAACTGCTCCATCCCCCTGGTGCTGCACCTACGTCCAAAGCATTTCGATAAGCAGAGAAATCCAATCCAAATATACGTTCTGCTTCTAACAACTTAAATTTTGCACGAGAAATTTGTCCATCTTCACGACGGAAACGGATAGCTCCACCTGGCCAATCAGACTGCTGATTAGCGAAAGTTGCTAAGCCTGCATATACTTGCTGCTCATGTTCAAACAAGGTTAAGATGAAATCTGGTTGCTGAACGGCTGCCGTAATATTTTGCTTTGACCACACAGATTGAATAGCAGAACGCCATTGGAAAACAACTTCTTTATCACTAGCATCATCTGTTTTCACTTTCTTAGGTGACGTTCGTACATGAACAGCCCCAGTCGATTCACCTTGTATAGACAGACCGCTTCTTTCTAATAGCGCCTCCCATAATTGCTCGGCATCTTCTTCACTAGCGACAGCATCAACCGGAAGAATGATATGAACAGGATAGGCATCACGAATAAAGATGGCTGGCTCACGACGAAGAAGATCCCATACCGCTCCTTCTGATTCAGGAAGTTCCATAAAAGCAACTTCTCCAGAGACTAGTATCGTACTTTTCAAATGACTATACTTCCTTCGCAGTTCTTCCTGCGCATAAGGGATATAGCCATGATTAGCTGTAACGATCCAGTGGGATCCTAGTTCATAATTACGTGTTGGGTGTATTTCATTATTGATTACTGACAACTTATTTTTCCTCCAAGCATTACTACGACTTTATGCGTACCCAAGGCCGGCCTTCTATCCAGTTCACTGCAATAGGCAGATCAAAAGTTTCGGAGAGCTTTTCTGGAGTAAGCACATCTTCTTTAGGGCCAGCGGCTACGAGTTTTCCTTTGTGCAGCAAAGCTACATGTGTAAATAACGGTACAATTTCTTCAAGATGATGAGTGACATGTACGAGATGTACGTCTTTTGCAAGTAATTCCGGCAGGTCTGTAAGCCACATCTCTCTTTCATTAAGATCGAGCCCTGCACAGGCCTCGTCCATAATGAGCAATTTGGGGTTATTCATCATAACACGTGCCAATAAAATTTTTTTGCGTTCCCCTTGTGAACACAACCCAAATGGCTGCTCTGCTAAATGAGCCAGTCGTACCATACGAAGCTGTTCCAATGCTCTCTCCTTAAGGATATCCGTATCCTTGTCAAACAAACGCAAATGCGCTTGCCAGCCGGTAGCAACGATCTCCCACACAGGATCCCGCAATGTTAATTTTTCCACAAGCGTTTGACTTATATAACCGATCTCTTTTCGTAACTCCCGAACATCACATCGACCGTATGTATGACCTAGAACACGAACTTTGCCTGAGCTAGGAAAGTGATATCCTAGTATCATTTCAAGCAGCGTAGATTTGCCAGAACCATTTCTGCCAAGTATCGTCCAGTGTTCTCCAGCCTTCATTTGCCACTGTAAAGGATATATAATTGTGCGATCTTGACGTTCAAATGTTACATCATCGAGATGAATCATCCATGCCGCCTCCTCTTAGCCGCTCATACAGATAAGGGATAGAATGAAATGCATAAATTTTTTGCGGATCCGCAAAGACATTGTGTGAAATCAAACTTTGTTGACTTTGTTTCACTGAAACAGTACGCCAAACAATTAGACAAGGTACACTTGCCACCTGATACGCCTGAGCGAGATCAGGCACTTCATTAATATTTAAACGTTCAAATTGCAGTTCGGGCAGTAAATGCTCAACAACATCCAGCATTCGGCTAGCGACATGACAAGTACCGCACAATGGACTATACATATATAAAAGATCAATATCGGACGGAACCTGTCCATTCTTTAGAGCTTCACGTAGTTCGTGAATCATTATGCTCATTTGCTTAAGCTGCGAACTTGCTCGATTACATGAAGTGGCATGGGCCCATTGTATAGTTCAACCTCACTCGGCTTGTTCATATACAGCATCTCGTACATACGACTCCGTCCTCTGTCACAAGAGGTGTGCAAATAAATCCGTTTTGCATACAATCCGCGATTGACCATTTCTGCAACTAGCTCTGTACCTGTTGGTTCATCAGGACCTAGGTCATGATCCAACGATAAAATATCGACTTCCGCACCTTCAAGGAGTAATATACACTCCTCCATGTTCCGTGCCAATACAAATCCATCTGGGCATTTGCGCCAATCATCAAGATACACATGGATCATCTTCGCGCACCCTTTCTATATTACAACGTTTTTCAATATTTAGCGCTAATAATTAATGTAATTAATTATTTAAATAGGAGCGAATGAGCATATCGTAAATACACGTTAATTGGAATATTGCAGTTTGCTCAAGATTTCCCACTCCGCATGATGAAACGATACATCACTGGCAGGTGTCTCCAATACATTCATTACTCCTTTTAGTTGAGGAGTAGATAATAGCTCCTTCATTGCTACCAACGGTATATGTCCTTTACCAAGCTGCGCATGACGATCTCTCAACGAGCCGAACGGTTCTGCTGCGTCGTTTACATGAACAACTTCAACATCATCCCAGTAGCCTAAACGCTCACCATGACGTATTAGTTGCTCTGTCCCTAATTGATCATCTGCATGCCATAAACCACTCACATAAGCATGGCATGTATCAAAGCAAAAGCCTACTCGATCCGGATCTATGCACAATTGTTTAATTTGAACATGTTCTTCGAACGTCGAGCCGATACCACCATACAATCCTGCTTGATTCTCCACTAAAATGAGTGCTGGCCCTTTATACATGGTCAGTACAGCATTTAATGTGGTTAATATATCGCGATATCCTTCTAGACGATTAGACTTCTTTACAATTCCGAAATGAACAACAACACCAATTGCGCCCGTTGCTTCAGCAATTTCCAAGTCATTGCATAGGCTATGGACATGCTGAATAGCCACTTCTGGTTGATCTTGAATCGATATCGCCAGGTTCAAGGGATAGGCAGAATGAATAACCGAGCGCAATCGATATTGTTCCATCAATTGACGACAACGCTCGGCCTCAGCTGCGATAAACTGTTTCACCTGCAAACTGCGCGGGTTTTTTGCAAAAAACTGAAAGCTTGAACAACCATTCTGTTCAAATAAAGCAATCGCTCTTTCGGCCATACGAACATATCCGCCACTTAACTTAATGTGGCAACCATAGCTGAGCTCATTAGCCATGTGTGCCGACAGCTTCAGGAGCATGCTCATGCTGACAAGAAGAACAATATACCGCTACTTTTCCGCTTATCACTGCATCAGACAGCTTCGTGCGACACTTGCTGCACGTTTCACCTTGTCGTCCGCTAACTGCATAAGAAATAATTTCTGGTTGTTCAATGGCTTCTTGAAGCCATTGAACCATACTATTGTATATCGCTTCCCAATCAGAGGAGGACAACGTCTCCGTTTTTACAGTTGGCACAATACCTGCCCTAAAGCATATTTCGTCTGCGATTGCGGGAGAAATACCAGCAATTATCGCTTGATTCGTTAGAGCTGTCCGAAGTGCCGTACGTCGCTTTGCAAATCGATTTTGGAACAAAGCTGCATTTAAATTACGACTAAGTGGCTCAAGCCCCCACTCCTTCGCAATATCATCCATTTCTTTCGCACTTAGCCATTGAAGTGAAAGCGTGCGTGCACCCGTCACATCCCAGCGTCCTTGATCAAATGAAACGCGCAGTTGCGGTTGAATAGCAGTATTTCCGTTTACTGCTATAGTCTCCGTATTTTCATGGATGCCAGACTCTTCATCTGCTGCAGTGGCAGTATGGAACAACGCACCATTACCAACCGTCAACAGCAACCTTCTGCCATCATCTAAATGAAACACAATCCCTTTAGCTCGACGCTCCACATATAACAACTGTCTTCCTACAAGACCTTGTTGCAATTGCTCAATGGATACATTCGCCCAAGATTCCTTAAGCAGCGAAATTGCTCTAAACCGCTGCCCTACAAACAATTGGTTCAACTTTTTACGTTCTCGCTCTAATTCTGGTAGTTCTGCCATCTATTCCAACGCCCTCTCTGTATCATTATTTTCTTTAATTTGCTCGAACAGCTGCCTAACTTGCTCAAGATTATTGAATACATAATCAGGGAGGTCATTACTGTTCTCTCTATACGATGCATAAGATGACTTTGAGGTCACTCCTGTAAGCACTAAAGCGGTAAGACATTTTGCTCGAATACCCGCTTGGATGTCAGTCAATAAGTTGTCTCCTATCACAATTGCCTCAGCAGACGTGCAATCAAGCTGTTTAAGAGCTACTTCCATAATGATTGCATCTGGCTTCCCTATACAAATAGGTGCTGCACCAGATGCAGCCTGGATAGCGGCTGCAATGGTTCCTGCACCAGGAGAAATTCCCTTATCTGAAGGCAGCTGTACATCTGGATTCGTCACAATAGAAGCTGCGCCCTTACGTATTGCTATTGAAGCTGCTTCCAACTTGCTATAAGTGAACTGTCGATCAAGTCCTTGAACGACAACATCAATATGCTTTTGTTCTACTACTACAGGGTCATTCGTCCATCGGATATTACAATCCGTCAACGCCTGCTGCAATCCTTCTTCACCTATCATAAATACAAAAGGATCTTTGTAATGGTCTCGAATATACGCAGCTGCCGCCTGCGCAGAAGTCAGCACATCCTCTGTTCGCGCTTGTATACCCATTTCTCCCATAAGCGCTGCTATTTGCTGCGGCGTACGAGTTGAGTTATTGGTCACAAACAAATACGGCACTCCCCACTCCTGCAAGCATTCAATTAAGCGATCAGCTCCATCGATAGCTTGAGAGCCGTGAAACATAGTTCCGTCCAAATCAATGAACGCATGAAGCTTGTTCGATATTATTGTTTTGTTCATGGCGACGTTGTTCCTCTCTAGTTGTTTTTATTCCAATAACGGTGAAGGCAAAAACTCCGCTCAACACAATAATCGCACCGATCCACTGCTGCACGTTCATCTGCTCATCCAACAATAAGTAGGCGAACAAACCTGTAAATATAGGGTTTAAATTCAAAAACATTCCGGCTTGTGTTCCCCCAACGCGTTGTACGCCAATGTTCCAGAACATCATAGCTGCAACTGTTGCACCAACACTCGTATAGGCAATACCTACCCAGAACCAGGTATCCCCTGTTGTTGATATCACGTTCTTCCACTCCAATGGCAACATGATTAGTACACCAATAATACCTCCCCAGAACGTGGACAAAAACGGTGATATGTACATCATAGCCCATTTGGATGCAATTGAATATATGCCCCAAATGAGAACAGAGCCTAGCATCCATAAATCACCAATGTTAAATGACATTAACCATAAACGTGATAAATCACCTTGCAGGATGAAATAAATAACCCCGCTAAAAGATACACACATTGCAACGATTTGCAGCTTATGTAGTCGATCACGATAAATGATAAAGCTCAGTAGAGCAATCATAATGGGATTTAATGCTGATATTAAACCTGTATTAGTCGCCGTTGTATGTTCTAGTGCATAAAACATGCATACATTAAACAGCAATACGCCGGTTAGACCCATTAACAAAAGCGGCAGCCAAGCAGCTCTTGGAGGAATTATTTTCTTTTCTTTTTTCAATACAATTGGCAGCCATACGATAACCGCTATCCCCCAACGAAACAAGACAAGTGTCATCGGCTCCGCATGGTCGACAAGTAATTTGCTCGCTACAAAATTGCCTCCCCACAGCATGCTTGTAAGGACAAGCAATGCGTAGATGAACCCTTTCATACGCATCCTTCTTTCTTAGTCGTGTGCGATACCTAACTAATCTGTTTGTTTAGAAGAAGCGATTACTTTATCTACCCAACGCTCAACCGCATACCCATCTGACAAAGTAGGTGCGATATCAGTCCAACGATTATCTCCCGTCATTCGCAAAATAAAATGATGAAGAGCAGCAAAATGACTGTCTTGGAATACGCCAAGCGTAGCCTTTTCATCTGGCAATAGTTCCAGACTATCTGGTGTCGGCAAACTTGGTACAGTACCACTAATTAAGTGCACAACGGGCATCCGATCTTTTTCCAAATCACACGTCATGCTTCCTTTAGTGCCAACAATATGAATACGGAACGCATCTGATCCGTAAGCAATGCGGGATACTTCTATCGCTCCCCTTACACCCGTTTCTGTTTCTATATGCATGGAGGCCCAGTCATCGACATGTACTTCAACTTGTTCTGCAGCATGGATAGCGCTTGGTCTGTTTTTAACAAATGTATGCGTACGTCCATCCACTTGCTTAAAGTTTCCGAACCAATGACGAACAAGATCAAGAGCATGTACACCAATGTCCGTAATCGCTCCACCACCAGACAATTCATCACTTAACCGCCAACTAAATGGACGATCCGCATTTAAATAACCTGAACGCATGTACGCAATGTTACACTGCAATACATCTCCGATGATCCCTTCTTTAAGACATTCGCGTATCCGCATAACTGCTGGATGATATCGGAATGTAAAAGCTAATTGCTGCGGGTAGTGCGCTGGTACAGTAGCCAATAACTTAGCTGTTTGTTCTGCTGATTCTGTCACAGGTTTCTCGCAATAGACTGCTTGATTGAAATGCATTGCCGTTTTTACCTGTTCAGCATGAAGTGCATTAGGGGTACAAATACTCACTGCCTGCGATTGACCGCGTTCTAATGCTGTCTCGAGCTTATCCGTTACATAATTAAAACCAATTTGCTTCGCTTGTTCCGCCAAAACCCCCGGCCTTCTTGTGACCAACGAATCCAATACAGGAGTGACAGGCAATCGTTTAATGATAGGCAATGTACGCAGCGCCACTAGATGTGTCTTCGCAATCGTACCAAATCCAACAATCGTAAATCCAATATGATGCATGGTGTATATCCACCTTTCTTTCTAAACCATAGGTAACTTAAACTCGTTAATGGCTTCCTGTTGTAAGTTGCTTCATCCATTGTAAATAACGAAAAGCAGCGTTGCAAGCAAGTTCTACTCCCAATACTTCGACATCATGAGATATAGCAACCTGTCGAAATGATGCGTGCTATTATTTATCCAGTCGCTTTTTCATCTATCTGTCACATCCTGCGCTTTCCCGGAAAATAATCCGTATTGGAAAGATGAAAAAAACGGCTTACGCCGTTCCTTCCTCGTCTTCTGCGATTGTAACAACATGATGCTCTAAGGCAAGTACGGTGTTGGGAAATACATGTTGTGCCTCCGCTAAAAGCTCTTCCATCTGTTCCCCTTCTTTGTATCTGGAACTGAAATGATTCAACGCAAGCTTCTTAGCACCAGCATCCCTTGCAATCTCTGCAGCTTGCTGTGCGGTACTGTGACCATATTCATTTGCATTATCGGCTTTATCATGCATATAAGTAGCCTCATGAACTAGTAAATCAGCGTTGCGAGCTAATCTCACTGCATTTTCACAAGGTTTCGTGTCTCCCAAAATAGCAACTGTTCGTCCAGGTATCGGCTCTCCTAATACGGAAGCGGCAAACAATAATTCCCCATTCGGCAGTTGTACATCTTTACCTTGCTTAAGCTGACCATATACAGGTCCCGGTGGAATCCCTTTATCTCGCAGTAATTCAAACTTAAGTTTACCAGGACGATCCTTTTCTACAATACGATAACCAAGTGTAGGAATTCGATGCGAAAGCTGCATCGCTGTTACAACGAATTGTTCATCTTCCCAAACTACCCCTGGTTCAATTTCCTTTATCAGCAACGGATAGGAGACCTCAGTTCGGCTTACTCCGAAACATACTTTCATGTAATCGCCTATTCCTTTCGGCCCAAATACCGTTAATGGAGTCTGACCACCTTGATAAGAGCGGCTAGAAAGGAAACCCGGCAATCCAAATAGATGATCACCATGTAGATGCGTAATAAATATAAATTCACATTTACTCATTTTTAATGGCGAACTCAACAGCTGGTGCTGGGTACCCTCACCACAATCAAACAACCAAAATGTGCCCCTCTCCTCCGTTAAGCGAAGCGCGAGGCTGCTCACATTACGCGTTGTCGATGGCATGCCTGCACCTGTTCCCAAAAAATAAATGTCCATACTAACACCCCGTTCTCAATCTAATGAGGCTCGTTGCCTGTAAATTTGACTCATACGTCTAAACGTTACCTATATTTAGCTTGTAACAAAGCCCCTGCACCGTAATGACGGACAGAGGCTTCTTATCCTACTACTATTATGATTCCTAAATCACGCTTTATCTACATTAAAATATTGAGCTTGTGGATGTGCAAACACCATTGCACTAACAGACGCCTCTGGCTCCATCATAAATCCTTCTGTTAATTGGACACCTATATCTTCTGGCACCATAAGCTTGAACAGAGGCTCTTGATCCTCAAGATTCGGACATGCCGGATAGCCAAAGGAAACTCGAATTCCTTGATAACGAGCGCCAAAACGCTCCTTCATCGTCAGTGTATCAAGATCTGGATAACCCCATACTTCCCGCATCATATGATGAATTCGCTCTGCCAATGCTTCTGCTAGTTCTAATGCTAAAGATTGCAATGCATGCGAGCGTAAATACTGTCCCTCCTGCTTCCAAATCTCAGCCTGATCACGAATCCCCTCACCTGCAGTAACAACAAGGAATCCAACGTAATCCATTACACCACTTTCTTTTGAACGAAGAAAGTCTGAAAGACACAAAAATGGTGCTACCTTTTGACGAGGGAAAGTAAACGTATGAAGCACTTCTTCTTGACGTTCAGGATTATAAATATGAATCGAATTCCCCTCAGACTGAGCCGGGAAGAAACGATACATGGCATTCGCACGCAATTGCCCCGTCTGTTCACCATGTATAAGAAGCTCATCTATCGTCGCTTTTAACTCTACTGCCTTTGGATCTTTAGCAGCTAAGAGCTTGTCTATCGTTCCTTTTAAACCTAAATGGTGGCCCAGTAGCATTTGCATATTCACATAAGGTACAAGCTGCTTGGTTGGAATATCACGAATGACGTGGCGATTCAAATCAGGTGGTAAATACACCTGCGCCTCTCCAATAGCAGAGCGTTCCACTCGTGTTAATTCAGGCAGCTGTTGTTCTTCTTCCGTCTCATTTGCTAGTCTTTCCTTATGTGCTCTTAATTCTTCCACCAATATAGATCGTTCATTCGCGTCCATTAGCTTATTAGCCAAGTCCAATCCATCCATTGCATCTTTGGCATAGAGAACAAGACCATCGTATTCTGGACTTATGCGATTTTTAGTGAACTTACGTGTCAACGCTGCTCCACCTACCATAATAGGAACATCGATTCCAGCGTTGCGCATATCCTGAGCTGTAATAACCATTTGCTGTGCTGATTTTACAAGCAAACCTGATAGTCCGATAGCATCCGGCTTCTCCTTACGATATGCTTCGATTAGCTGTTCAGGTGGGACTTTGATGCCTAAGTTCACAATCTGGTAACCATTATTGGATAGAATGATTTCGACGAGATTTTTACCAATATCATGCACATCGCCTTTTACTGTAGCCAGCAAAATTTTTCCCTTAACCGCACTCTCATTCTTCTCCATAAAGTTTTCCAGATGAGCAACAGATGCTTTCATTACTTCAGCACTTTGCAATACTTCCGCAACAATCAGCTCGTTGTTGTTGAATAATCGACCTACCTCTTCCATACCTTTCATCAATGGCCCGTTAATGACCTCAAGCGGCGTATATTTTTCCAAGGCCAATGTTAGATCCGGTATAAGACCTTCTTTTGTTCCTTCAACAACGTACGAAGCAAGACGTTCTTCCAAGGTAAGATTGCTAATCTTTTCTTTCTTCTCTACTTTACGATTGCGAAATGCCGCTACAAACTCTGCTAAAGTCGCATCATTTGTATTATACAGCAGCTCTTCAGACAACTTGCGCTCATGATCAGGAATCGATGCATAACGCTCAAGCTTTTCTGTATTTACAATCGCGTAATCCAATCCTGCCTTTGTACATTCATATAAAAATACAGAGTTAAGCACCTCACGGCCAGCCTCTGGAAGACCGAATGAAATGTTACTTACTCCCAATATAATTTGACATTTCGGCAGCGCTTCTTTAATTAACCGGATGCCTTCAATCGTTTCTTTGGCAGAGCCAATATATTGTTCATCGCCAGTACCTACCGGGAATACGAGTGGATCGAAAATAATATCTTCGGATCGTATCCCAAAATCATTTACGAGAATATCGTGAGAGCGCAGCGCAACTTCTAACTTATCTTCACGTGTAATAGCCTGTCCACGCTCATCAATTGTTCCGACAACGAGTGCTCCCCCATAACGGTGAACGATAGGTACTACTTGCTCGAATTTCTCCAATCCATCTTCAAGGTTAACGGAGTTAATTATTGCTTTACCTTGTGTATGTTTCAAAGACATCTCAATTACTTTTGCATCCGTTGTATCGATTACAAGAGGTACTTTTACTTTCTTAACGACTTCTTGTAAAAAGGCAGTCATGTCTATCGTCTCATCGCGATCAGGATCCTGTAAGCAAACATCGATGACATGTGCACCATTTTTCACTTGCGCGCGTGCAACTTCAGCAGCTTCTTCTATTTTCCCTTCAGCGATTAGACGTTTGAACTTGCGTGAACCTAATACATTTGTGCGTTCCCCAACCATATAAGGGCGACCGCTATCTTCTATGTACACCGTCTCAATACCAGAAACAGCTGGTGGATGATCGCCATATTCTCTTCTCGGCTCATACTTCGATAACGTTTCAGCAAGCACACGAATATGCTCTGGAGTCGTACCACAACAACCTCCTGCTACGTTGAGCCATCCTTGCTCAGCAAAGGCAGCAATTTTACGGGCAAGTGATTCCGGTGATTCGTGATATAGACCATTTTCATCTGGCAAGCCCGCATTTGGATAACAACTAATGGCTGTCTTCGCTATACCTGCTAATGTCCTTATATGATCACGCATAAATTCGGGACCTGTTGCACAGTTTAGACCAACCATAATAGGCTGCAAATGCTCAAGCGATATGTAGAAAGACTCTATGTTCTGCCCTGCTAATGTCGTACCCATCGGCTCGATCGTACCAGATATCATTAATGGCAGCGTTTTACCTGTAGCCTCCATTGCACGTTGAATCCCGATAGATCCCGCCTTAACGTTCAATGTATCTTGAGAGGTCTCCAACAACATGACATCTACGCCAGCTTCAATGAGTGCCAAAGCTTGGTCATAATACGTTTCGATAAGCTCATCGAATGTAACCCCACCAGTCACAGATAACGTCTTTGTCGTAGGTCCCATAGCACCTATTACATAACGAGGATGTTCAGGAGTCGAATACTTCTCCGCCGCCTCAACTGCTAATCTAGCAGCTTCTAAATTCAACTCTCTTGCACGATCTTGAATATCATACTCTGCTAATACAAGACTAGTAGAACCGAACGTATTCGTTGAGATTAAGTCTGCACCTGCAGCCAAATATTGTTCATGAATATCACGAATGATATCAGGACGTGTAGCAACTAATATTTCATTACAACCGTCTAAATGCTCTCCACCAAAGTCATCAGCTGTCAAGTTAGCTTGTTGAATCATAGTGCCCATAGCACCATCTAGTATAAGAATGCGCTCTTGCATACGCGCGGTTAATAATGGTTTCGTCATCCGCCTGCCCACCTCTGTCTCAAAACGTTAGAACTAAGTGTAGCAGAAGTCCATCCAATAGGAAAGAATAGGTTTTCCTGTGCGAGTAAAAATGTTTCTTGCCCAATCATTTCCTCTGTACTATAATACCAAGTAAACCTAATGGAATAATGAAATTGGAGAAGCGAGGGATCGGCTATGGCACAAATTCGAATCCGCAACACGAATGAAACGATAACCGGAGTTGAGCAAATACGGGAATATTTGAATAGTGTTGGAGTTTTGTATGAACATTGGGATGGAGCTAAACTTCCTGCTGAGCTTAAGGAGAAGTTTATTCTTTCAGATGAAGAGAAACAACAAATTCTTTCCGTATATGATACGGAGATTCGGGATTTAGCCTCTCGTCGTGGCTACTTAACTTGGGATATCGTCGCATTATCGGATGCTACTCCAAATATCGAAGAACTGCTGAAGAAATTCGAACAAGTCCATACTCATACCGAGGATGAAGTTCGTGCTATCACAGCAGGCGAAGGTTACTTCATTATTAAAGCATCTGAAGAAATCGGTTATATCGATGTACTTGTAGAATTAGGAGATGTTATTTCTGTTCCTGAAAATATCCCTCACTTCTTCACACTTACAGATAAGCGTCAAATTGTAGCTGTTCGTCTATTTATTGAGACAGAAGGATGGGTTGCTCATCCTTATGAAGACCCGGCTTTTGTAAAATAATTCACTGCCCCTAATACCTTCTAGGTATAGGGGCTTTTTTATGGAATGCATTTATATATTTTTACTCACCTATTGCTTAACTTTAAATTCTTTCTTTGGCATAGAATGCAGGTCTCGTGCATCAACATGAGAAATAACCGTATACGTACCTGGCTTATCAAAAGCATGTATAAACTCATACTTCCCATCTTCGCTCCATTTCCCTTCATAGCGCTGATGTTCTTCTCCATCTAACCACCACTCAAACACTACCTTAGCATCATCAACAGCAGCTTCCTTTTGCGTAACACGAGCAATAATCGTTACTTCTTCATTGACCTTCACGGGTTCAGGTACTGTAAGATCAACTTGTATTGGAATAAGTTTGGCTGCTGGCAATGATGAATCAGTTTGCTGCTTAGTATGAGCACTATGTTGTTTCTCCTTGCCAGTTTCCCCTTCACTTGAACACCCTGCTAACAATGCCATTGCAACGATAACTACTACCATAACTTTACGCAAAAAACACACCTACCTCATTTTATAAAATCCATACCTAAGCTATCACGTTAACACATCCTACTATAACAAAATATGGATGAAACTAAACAACTAATTTAGATCTGTTTTGTGAACAATTTATGACATGAATTATATATCAATAAATATGATTACTGAATAAAATTAACGAAACAACAGATGAATTGGCTTGTACATCATAGCCGACTAGTATGTTAATAAAACCCAACAAAAAAAGCCCGTCAAATGACGGACTTTCACCTAATTAACGATCTCCTGTTGCTTGTTAATGGATTCAATTACATCAAACAAATCATGCAAAGACTGTATAGAATATTCAGGTTTAATATCACCTGTCAATGGCTTATCATTGCGATTCAACCATGCGTTATGCATACCTATGCTTACAGAACCTTGAATATCTGTTGTCAGTTTATCCCCAACCATCAAGCCTTCATGAGGACGTATATTTAATAATTTCATAGCATGTTCAAATACGATTCTTGACGGCTTTCCTTCAGAAAAGCGCCCCGAGATGACTACGTGATCAAAGTAACTCGATATAGCAGGTACGCCATCCAACTTTTCTTGTTGCAGGCACGGAGCACCATTCGTCAATAACAAGAGTGGATATTTTGCTTTAAGCTTCTTAAGAACCTCGAACGTATCCTCATAAACATAGGGTCTTTTTCGACGCTCTTCCATAAATCTCTCTGCACAAGCTTGTCCTAACTGCTCATTATCAACACCTAGATTTCTAAGTCCCTCTGTCCAAGCGGCTACACGGTACTGTGGTACCAATTTCTGTAATACACGGAATTCTTCATGCTCACCGCCAGTAAAATGAGCCCACAGTGCTTCAAATGGATTAATTCCAATATTCTGAGTAAACGCATATGTCTCATACGTAGCATACAATTGACGCGCAGAGGCACGAACGGCTTCCTCCAACTGCTTGGGAGCTACACCTGATTGTTCATTTGCATACTGGCACGTTGCGTCAAATGCTTCTTCTACACTGCGCTCATCCCACAATAACGTATCATCTAAATCAAACAATACCGCCTTAATCGTCATCGTTCCCCAACTCCATTACTTCGACAATTTTTCGTATGCGATACCATGCTGCTCAGCAAATTTAATTAAACGCTCACCCATTGCGTCAGTATCATAGCGATTCATAACGCGCGAGAACACCCAATTTGCACCTTTTTTCTCGGGCCATATCACGATATAACCTGGCTGGATCGTAATTTTCTTAATACCCTTAGCCTCAAGGACACGAAGACGGTTCCACTTTGGAGTAGAGAGAGAGTCTTTCGCTACCTTTAAATAAGGTCGACGTACAAACAAAATAATCCCGAGTGCGACATAGGCAATAACGGTCACCCAATATAGCGTTGGAGACTGAGCCATTGCTACAGCGTTACCAAGAAATGCATATAATAAAGATACAAAGATCAGAGTAGACGGCAAAATAAAGTTACGACCTTTAAATTCATCGTATTGTTCACTACCTACTTTTATTTCTTTATGTCCAGATTTCTGACGCTGCTTATTAAGTGTGGCACTATTTTTGCGCACCTTTCTTTCCCAACTGCGAGACATCGCGGTCCGACCTCCTACTATAATCACTATAGCACATCAACTCTAACGGATTCCTTCAATTAAGGACATAAACCATTAATGTACAATATCTGATGAAGAATCCTTACCATTTTCCTCTTCATCTTCTACCCATTTTATTGTGTCCAAATTGTTGCGAACCTGTTGACGGAACAGTCCCAAGTATTCTTCGCGCAATTTCGCACGCTCAGCAGTTTCTTCTTCAGTCAATCCAATTGTCTTATGCTTGCGAGCCAATTCATTAATGCGCGCAATCATATCATCGATGTTCATTGTATTACCTCCGTCTTTACTAGCATATCCTTTACTTTGACACGGTAGCTGGTTAATGTCAAGCAAACTGAAGCTAATAAAAAGAGTGCCACAACCGTACATTGTGGCACTCAAATAGTATTCAACGATCTAATGAAGAAACGAATGGAATCTCAATTATTTCCCCCACTTGCAGGTGTCTTCCAACTAAATTGTTATGCTGCAAAATATCGTGCACATGTTGTCTTATATCATCTCCGTCATTCATGTACTCCTTAGCAAGAGCCCATACCGTATCCCCCGGCTGAACGATTACTTGCAGCATATTTTCTGGATCCTCTGTTCCCCCCGACCAAGCCTGAACAATAGAACCAAAAGTCACAGAAAGCATAAGTATTAGTAGAGTAAATAATCCTAACCTCTTTCCGCTAAGAAAATGACGTCTCTTCGGTGTATGTAAATGTGTCTCACGTTGACGATAAATGGATTGATAAGTTGTGCGCATACGAATTCCCCCAAACGCTTGTTCTTAATTTCGATCAATAATGTAACACGAACACTTGTTTGAGTCAACGCTTTTTAAGAACCTACGTTCCCTTTATTTTTATTTTGAAATTATCGTAATTGCTATAGCTACCATTAATCTATTAAAATAAACATTTTTTTAGAACTTACGTTTGTACGAACGGTAGTTCTATGGTATAATTTCTGACAAAAGTGTACTCATTGGAGTTGATAACTTTGTCAAAAATATCGAGCCGTCAACAAGCGATACTCGAATTCATAAGAAATGAAGTTCGTCTTAAAGGCTATCCACCTTCTGTGCGAGAGATTGGAGAAGCTGTTGGATTAGCATCCAGCTCAACGGTACACGGTCACCTTGATCGCCTTGAGAAGAAAGGTTTCATTCGTAGAGACCCAACTAAGCCCCGTGCTATTGAACTGCTCAGTCATGAACAATCTGAGCGCATGCATGAGTTCTCGAACACTATTGCACGAGTTCCAATGGTTGGAAAAGTAACTGCCGGCGAGCCTATCACAGCAACTGAAAATATTGAAGATTATTTCCCGTTACCTCTTCATATGGTAGGAGATGATTCAAATACGTTTATGTTGACTGTTTCTGGTAACTCAATGATCGAAGCAGGCATACATAACGGAGACTATGTCATCGTTCGCCAACAGCAAACCGCTTCTAACGGAGATATCGTTGTTGCTATGACAGAAGATAATGAAGCGACTGTGAAAACATTTTACAAAGAGAAGGATCATATTCGCCTACAACCGGAGAACTCCAGCATGGAGGCTATTCGACTCCAGCATGTCACGATTCTAGGCAAAGTTGTTGGTCTATTCCGCGATTTTCATTAATAAATGAAATGATTTCCTGCATTTTAACAACTAGAACAAAGCACAACAAACATCAATAAAAAAGGAGCTTTCCACAATTGGGTTTTAACCAATGGGACAGCTCCTTTTTGCTTCCTCATAATTAATTAGGTAGTCATCCCATACTAATCGTTCATGAAAAATTTCTGGATTATATTTTCTAAAACAAGCATGCTGGAATAGCATAAACAACTGAGTTCGCGTATTTAAACAAGCGACGGTCAAAAAGTAGAGTGATTTTATTGCTTGAGTCGATGTAAACACTTGTGCCACTCAAAAGGTAACCGCCAAGATCCTTAAAACACTAGGGATTGAAAGATTAATATATGGTCATGTAATAATCACGTTCCCGTTGGTTAACTTGATTGCGATTAATGAGCGAGCTTTAAACACTGTTAAATAGTTCGAATAATGGATATGGTTTTGCCCGATCTATATCCCCTTCTGTTATAATAGTGTAGTCTTTAAAAGGGCCTACTACGCTACACATCTCGTACTTATTCATTGCCTAAAATTAATGACCACGATTTCCTTCTCTCCTATTACTTTAAATCAAATAAAAAGCCACACAATGACGGCTTGGATTCGAATTCTTTCGATTCAATAGTTAAAGCAAGAAAATGCCATATTATCGTGAGTTCGAAAGCTTAATTAACGATTTTAAATTAAAGAAATCCATAAAATGGTTTTTGAAGCTTGTTAATTTAGGCTTGTCTGTTGAAGTTCTAGCATACCTATTAGCTGCTTGACTTAGTTTATTAAAAATTTCCATTTGAAACTGCCCAGCACTTCTAATGCCTAAGTCTAACAATCCCAATTGCTCTAGATGGTTATATATATTTTGCACCTATCATTCTCATTATACTTTTTCCTTGCCTCGCGATCATCCGGCGGCAAGTTGATTTCCCAGGTGTACGTACCGTTGTATATTCCCTCATTCCTAAGCTTTGCATATTCTTCTGTGAATTCATGAAGTCTTTTTATTTCATCAACTCTAAGATCTCTCAATATGTCGTAATAAACTAGTACCTTATTCTCCTCTTTAAGGTTTGATGATAAGTTATTCTCGAAACCATTAATGATAACATCCACTTTTTCTTCTTGTGCCTCATGTAAAAGCTCATCTAATACAACAGGAAAAGCCTTTGTTATAAAATCTAGGTCATCTTCAGCACTAGAGCACAACTTATTCAATCTCTGCTCCAAAGACTCAACTCGCATGGATAAACGTTACATTTTATATGCTGACATAACACTACCCACGTATAGTGAGAATTGCCTGCAACCTCCAAATACTCAGCAATTTGTGATCCAGATTCAATCCCAAAGATGTCAGTTATGGTAGGCACCACTCTATTTGAAGCCATTGCATCCGCTCGGAGAAGTCGGAAAGTATAGTTAGGTATGATGTTATTTTAGTAGACGTGAGTAACCATCTCTATCAAAAGGTGGCTTTCGTTAGGGGAAATTTTAAATGCAAGCAGGATATTCGATGATAATCTAGAATATGTTATTTATTTCTATTTTATTCCTTAGGAGGCCTTTACATGAAAAAGAAATTATCAACGTTACTTTTATCTCTTGCCATGTCTGTTAGTTTAGTAATTCCTGCGAGTGCCGCGCCTTATAATCCGCAATTACCTAGCCCTGATGTTGAACCAATCAATAACTTCTGGAATACAGCCCCATATATAACCAATAATGTTAATGGTTCATCAATCACCCAACAAGGTTGGATGGATAATTCAAGTGATATTGATAACTACGCTATCTATTCTAACGGTACTAGAAAGCAATTACTTTTTTTCTGGCCGCCTGATAATCAAAAATATACTGTCTCGATTTTTGAGAAATCCGACTTTAACGATGGGTATGCGACGGCGATTATCTCTCGTGACTTTATAAATGGAAATGCTGAGTATTTAGAATTTATTCCTAAACCGAATACGCACTATATTATTCAGGTTTGGGGGGGCAATTTAAGCCCTGTCCCCTCTGATCCTTATTGGCTTATTTCATCCTATCAATAAATTTCAACGCCACCCATAATTAGTGTTGGGTGGCGCTTTTTTAAATGCAATTAAATAAATCCGTTTGGTTAACAGATGTCTTAGCTTAGTATCCGCTGACTCTACGAACCGCTGGATCGAACCTTACTCGAGTGTGTAAATCACTTCAGATGCCTACTTACACATTTCTAAAAAGCTAAAAGCGAAGAACATGGATAAATTTGAGGGCAAGATCAATACAATCTTTCTTGGCACAAAAAAATAGTTGGGCATTTGTTGGGAATAGAGTAAACTACGGCATTAATTTTGATAACGCCCCCCCAACATAAAAACCCCCAAAGCCTTACGGCTCTAGGGGTTGGAATGATTAATATAAGGTCATGTATTGATCGCGTTCCCATTGGTGAACTTGAGTTCTGTACATATCCCACTCAATTTCTTTCAACTCGAAGAAATGTTGTGTCGCATGTTCGCCAAGCGCGCTGATGATAACTTCATCTTTCAACATTTCATTCAAAGCTTCCTTCAAGTTTGCAGGCAAGCTAGGAATGCCTTCCGCAATACGCTCTTCTTCTGTCATCACGTAAATGTTACGGTCTGTAGGAGCTGGAAGCTTCGTATTTTTCGTAATTCCGTCAAGACCAGCTTTCAAAATAACTGCCAAAGCCAAGTATGGGTTAGCAGATGGGTCAGGATTACGAACTTCTACACGTGTACTCAAACCACGGGAAGCAGGAATACGGATCATCGGGCTGCGATTGCTCGCCGACCATGCAACATAACAAGGAGCTTCGTAGCCAGGCACGAGACGCTTGTAAGAGTTAACTGTTGGATTCGTGATCGCTGCAAAGCCACGTGCGTGCTCAATCACACCTGCCATGAAAGAACGAGCATCTTTACTTAAGCCAAGTACATCTGATTCGTCTACGAACGCATTTTCTTGTCCATTGAACAAGGAGATGTTACAGTGCATACCAGAACCATTTACACCAAATAGCGGCTTAGCCATAAACGTTGCATGCAAGCCATGCTGACGAGCAATCGTCTTAACAACGAGCTTGAACGTTTGAATTTGGTCTGCTGCTTTAATTGCATTAGCATATTTGAAGTCAATCTCATGTTGGCCAGGAGCAACTTCATGGTGAGAAGCTTCGATCTCAAAGCCCATCTCTTCGAGCTTCAGTACGATCTCACGGCGACAGTTCTCACCAAGATCAGTAGGAGCAAGGTCAAAGTATCCACCTTGGTCATTCAGTTCCATCGTTGGATTGCCTTTTTCATCTGTCTTGAACAAGAAGAATTCTGGCTCAGGACCAACGTTCATAGCTGTGTAGCCCAATTGTTCTGCTTCTTTAAGCGCACGTTTCAAAATACCGCGTGGACAACCAGCAAATGGAGTTCCGTCTGGCATATAGACATCACAGATTAGACGCGCTACACGGTCTTCCTGTACCCAAGGGAAGATAACCCAAGTATCCAAATCTGGCACAAGATACATATCGGATTCTTCAATACGAACATAACCTTCGATAGAAGAACCATCGAACATCATCTTATTATCCAATGCTTTAGGAAGCTGGCTTACTGGGATCTCAACGTTCTTGATAGTCCCAAGCAAGTCTGTGAATTGAAGACGAATGAAACGAACATTTTGTTCTTTAGCAATCTGCAAAATATCTTCTCTTGAATAACCCACGTGGAACCTCTCCTTTACCTACACATTTATTTCCTAAAGAAACGGGACAACTCACCTTGAATAAGAGATACCTGTCCCGGTCTCTTGCCGGCCAATAGTTGCTGTTTCAGCATCCGATGCAATTGAAGATCAGACATTTCTTTGCGCTTCGTCTCAGAATCTTCACTCAGTACAGTTGCTTCATCTGAACCTTTAGACATCGGATTCAAAACTTGCTTAATACCTGCTATGTTGACGCCTTTCTCTATCAATGCCTTAATTTCAAGCAGACGCTCTACATCATTAAACGAAAATAGACGTTGGTTGCCTGAAGTTCTTGCTGGCATTATCAATTCATGTTGTTCGTAGTAACGAACTTGACGTGCCGTCAAATCCGTCAACTTCATGACGATACCGATTGGGAACAACGCCATATTTCTGCGAATTTCATCGCCCATCGCTCATCAACCTTCCTCAATTCATTCATCACGAATTACCTTTATTTTACCGTTGGGAAACAAATGTGTCAACCGATGTTAGCAAAACTAACAAAGAAATTTCGTACATAGGTTTCGAACTATAGTTTAACTGCTGTTTTCAGCATTACTACCTACTCGATTGCGAGCAAGTTGCGATCAATCATCGTTTGCACTGCAATCAAAGCACCCAGCTTGGCATGAGCATAAGTTAAGCCACCCTGCATGTACGCCGTGTAAGGTTCACGGATCGGTGCGTCTGCTGACAATTCAAGACTTCCACCCTGCATAAAGGTTCCCGCTGCCATAATGACTGGATGCTCATAACCTGGCATGTCCCAAGGCTCTGGCACAACATGAGCGTCTACTGCAGAAGCTTTTTGAATTCCTTGTACGAATGCAATCAAATGATCAGCAGAATGGAAGCGAATCGCTTGAATAAGATCCGTGCGAGGAGCTGTCCATTTCGGAGACGTAAGGAATCCAAGCTTTTCAAATAACGCCGCAGCAAACACACTGCCACGTACTGCTTGTCCGACAATACTCGGTGCAAGGAACAACCCTTGATATAGAGAACGAGTCGTCCCAAGCATTGCACCAACCTCACTGCCGATGCCCGGCGCTGTTAAGCGTTGGGCAGCTTTATCCACATAACACTTCTTGCCTACAATATACCCACCTGTCGCAACAATACCACCGCCAGGATTTTTTATTAATGAACCTGCCATGATATCGACACCATGCTCTGTAGGCTCCGATTGCTCAGTAAATTCTCCATAGCAATTATCTACAAACACAATGACATCAGATTTCATTTGCTTAACTCGCTTCACCATCTCAGCAATCTGCTCTACTGTAAATGAGGCTCTCCAGCCGTATCCACGAGAACGTTGAATCCCGATCACTTTCGTTTCAGGACGAATGGCCGCTTCTACCGCTTTCCAATCAATATCGTCTTGATCGTTAAGTGCCACTTCATCATAGAGAATACCCCAGTCACGCAGCGAACCTGACCCGTCTCCTTCTTTGCCAATTACCTTGTGCAAGGTATCGTACGGTGTCCCGCTAATATACAATAACTGTTCACCCGGTCTAAGCACGGCAAATAGCGCCGTAGCAATGGTATGCGTACCCGACACAAAGTGCGGTCGAACCAATCCTGCCTCAGCGCCAAAGACATCAGCATATACTTCATCCAGAACTTCTCTGCCACGATCATTGTAGCCATAGCCTGTTGATCCTGCAAAATGATAGTCACTTACCCGATGCTTCTGAAATGCCTGAATCACTTTCCACTGATTGCGTTCAGCAATCTTCTCTATCCCGCGAACCTGCACAGCTATCTGATCTTCTACTAACTGCTCAAAATGTTGTAACTGTGATGACAATTGCATGACATTAATTTCCCCTTGTTATCATTTAAGCTAATTCATATATAAACATAATTACCGAGACACAAGTACTGTGCACGATAGATCAAGTATTACGATTTCTCACCTTATGAAAATCAAATCTATGTTATACATGAGCTACCGCAAGTTTACCTATGAATAACATAAGATGCAAGCTTATGCCCTTGAACTTCTGATTCCGCCTTATCCAATCGCACGCGAAGACAAACTGCATCTTCATCATGATTCTTTTCCAGCACTTGACCTAGACGATAGGCAAGCGCAATTAAATCACCTCGAACCGCGGGGATTCGGTAGGAAACTGTTTTTCCTACAAACTGTTCTTGAACAGCTAATGCTACACGCTCCAAATCCTGCTTATCAAGTGCACTCACCAGCATATGTGTGCGATCTTGGTGCAGCAACTGCAATCGTTCCTGCGAACAGAGATCCCGCTTATTATATAAAATAATTTCGGGTTTAGAGCCAGCACCCAGCTGTTGTAAAATATCATTCACTACGCTCATTTGATCTTCTCTCATTTCACTTGAAGCATCAACAATATGTAAAATCAAATCCGCCTCGTTCACTTCCTCTAATGTCGCTCGGAACGCTGCAACAAGATCATGAGGAAGATTTTGAATAAATCCAACCGTATCTGTCAGGACAATTTCTATTCCATTGGGCAGTTGCCAAGTTCTTGAGGTAGGGTCCAACGTCGCAAACAACCGGTTCTCTACATACACATCAGCCGATGTTAATTCACGTAGAAACGTAGATTTACCAGCATTCGTATAGCCGACCAAAGCAACTTGAATGACACCACTCTTCTTCCTCCGTACACGATGGAGCGTGCGATGTCGGACAACTTCTTTTAGTTGGCGTTTCAAATCGGTAATACGATTGCGAATATGCCTACGGTCGGTTTCTAGCTTCGATTCACCAGGACCTCTCGTACCAATACCACCACCGAGACGCGAAAGATTTTTCCCATGTCCAGATAGTCGAGGCAGCAAATAAGATAGCTGTGCCAATTCAACTTGAAGAATACCTTCTCTTGTTTTGGCACGCTGAGCAAATATGTCCAATATAAGCTGAGTGCGATCAATAATTTTTGCATCCAGCGTTTCTTCCAAGTTCCGTACCTGAGCCCCTGATAAATCTTGATCAAAAATAGCAGTGTTGGCACCCAGTTCATCCATAACTGCCCTTAGCTCTTGCACTTTCCCCTTGCCGATGAACCATTTTGGATCTCGCGTGTCTCTAGATTGGCTCATCGTCGTTAATACGTCTACACCTGCTGTTTCTGCCAATTGCACAAGCTCTTCTAGTGAATAATAAGGGTCGATGCCACTTCGCTTCACTTCATCTGTAATAAGGCTTACAAGAACAGCGCGATGTAGAGTCGTCGTTTGCGTATCATGACTCGTTGTTCGCATTCGTATAAGGAATCTCCTTTGACGTCAGTGTCGATTAGTAATCAGTATACCTTATTTTCGCTCAACCATTAAATCATCAATTCTTAACGTCATTAACTCTTGTTTACTAGGCGACTGAACCGGATATTGCTGCAGCAATCTTACCGCTTGATTGCGCATCGCCTTCTCCATCACATTGCGCACATAACGAGCATTGCTAAAAATATGAGATGTTTGTATTTTCTCTGTAATGACCATTTCCTTCAACTGTTCCAATGCTTGCGGCATTAAGACATAGTCTTGCTCCTTAGAAATGGATTCAGCAATTTGAATTAATTGATCAACCTGATAGTCTGGAAAATCGATTTGAATCGGAAACCGAGAAGGCAACCCTGAATTCGTCTGCATAAACCAGTCCATTTCATCGCGATAGCCAGCTAATATAAGTACAAACTGATTTTTATGATCTTCCATCGCTTTTACAAGACAATCAATGCACTCCTTACCAAAATCTTTTTCCCCACCACGGGCCAAACTGTATGCTTCGTCAATAAACAATACGCCACCCATTGCCTTTTTAACTAAATCCCTAGTCTTTTGTGCCGAATGCCCAATATACTCCCCTACCAAATCAGCTCGCTCCACTTCAAGCAGATGACCTTTGCTCAATATACCAAGCTTTTGGAACATCTTTGCCATGATGCGTGCTACCGAGGTTTTACCTGTTCCCGGATTCCCTTTAAAAAGCATGTGATAGACATGGGATGGGCTTAATAAGCCCGCTTCTTGCCGCCTTTGATTCATTTGAATAACAGCATACAACTCGAACGCAATATCTTTAATATGCTGTAAGCCTACAAGACGATCAAACTCTTGACTCACCTCACCAAAAGCACTGTGCTGAGATTGAGCAAGCACTGCCGTTTCAGCTAGCTCAGTTGATGCAGCCGCAGGCTCCGATCGAGGTGCTGACGTCTGTTCGTTTGGTCGCAATACAATGTTAATTTGGCGTGAAGGACGCGACTTAGCCATCGCCATCTGAGACGTTGAAGATACATTACGCATCTGCACCCTGTTCACCTCATTGTTAGATGTTAAATACGGGAGACCACTCCTTGTCTGTATACAAGCGGTCACGTACTCAGCTTATTCGGCTAGACATGTCCATATGTTTGTCACTATAACCACAGCTTGTCCCATTTCCATTTCGTATAGGCTAAGCTTTCTCGTAAAGGGTGCCAAACCGGTGATAACACCTCACTATTCACCGTTTCTACTTCTATAGCAGCATACTGCAACGTCTCTGCTATTTCACGTGCTCTCGTACCATGAAAATCATGAGTAACTATCGTGATGCTGTCCCACTGATTATTTAAAACGATCGCCTTAGCATATAATAAATTTTCTAACGTGCTTGTGGACTGATCCTCTTCTAACACACGCTCTTGTGGTATCCCTTGTTCAACCAAATAACGTTTGCTGCCCTCTGCCTCAGAGTACAAGTCTTGCGAACCGCCTTTTCCGCCTGTAGCAACAATATATTCAAATCGTCCCTCTTGATATAATTTCACAGCTAAATCCAGCCTTTCTCTCAGCCCTGGGCTTGGCTTAGCACCCCACATAGACGCGCCAAGAACGATACCTACATCCGTTTTCTGTCCTGTCGACGCACCACCTGCTTGCGCAATTTTAAACTGCGTATATCCAAACCACACACAACCTACTAGTAATAAAACAGCAAATAGAATCACCATGCGTCGGAACATTTTTCTCCAGGGATTTGACCGTTTGCTCGAATGTCTTGATTTCATCTTACGTCCTCCTGTTCATTCTTCGGTTGAGATATAAATAAAAAAAGAGACACGCACTGTTTCCTGATGCGTGTCTCTGTCTCTGTAGGCTATCTCATTTCAATTGTGCATACTCAATAAAATGCATTCACGCGGCTGCGTTAGGCAGCATATCGCTCATTCATTCTATTCATACCTGTTGTTGCAGGCGGTAGTTGACTTCCCTCTGCTGGAGGCTGTTCCGGAATGACTTCGCCATTGGAAGAATTAGAACCTGGAGTACCTCCCCCTTCTATAGGGTCGGTAACTTCAGTTGATCCATCGTTTGGACCACCATTTCCGTTTCCGCTGCCATTGTTATCTTGGCCATTTCCATTATTACCAGTGTTATTGCCGTTACCATTGTTGCCATTTCCATTGTTCTGTCCGTTGTTATTTCCACTATTGCTGCCGTTGTTACTGCCATTATTGTTGCCGTTTCCTTCGCCTGTACCAGATTCATTTCCTTCTCCACCTGTATCCGGCTGCTCTGGATCAGTTGGCGTGGTTGGGTCAACAGGCGGTTCTGTTATCTCTTCTTCAGCTGCAATGGAAACAGGAACCTCACTTGATTTCGCTTCGCCTTCTATCTTGCTAGAAGTGGCTACTACGTAGTACGTGTACGATTCACCGGGGAATACTCCGATATCTTCTGCATTCGTTGACTTGAGATCACCTAACAACTTTACAAATTGCTGCTCTTTAGCAGACTTGCGATACAGTTGATAAGTAGCATCGTCTCCTGGTACTGCATTCCAATTCAACGAAACCGTCTTCGTATTCTCCGAATACGCCGCAGTTAAACCTGACACTGTAGTTGGCTGCTTAGGCGGTTCAGGACGCTTCACATTATCAGGTCTTTGGAATGAGCCTGAATCTGTCCCTTTAAGCGCCTTACTCATAACTTCCGAGAATAGCTTCGCAGGTTGCGAAGAACTTCCTCTTAACACATGATCACGGTCCGTTCGGTCATATCCCATCCAAACAGACGCTGTCCACTGCGGTGTATAGCCGACAAACCAGAAATCACGAGCACCTGGTCCGTTGTAGCCCGGAATACCGTGTTGGGAAGACCCTGTCTTACCTGCTACAGGTCGATCCATCTGTGCCGCTGTACCCGTACCGCTGTTAACAACTTCTTGCATCATCTGTGTCATATAATAAGAAGTTTGTTCACTCATTACTTGTTCAGGTTGAACCTTCAGCTTATAAACATCTTTACCTTTACTATCCTTAACAAGCTTAATCGTATAGGCATCATAGTATTTACCACCATTTGCAAATGCGTTGTATGCCCTCGACATTTCTAACGGTGAAGTACCATGCGTCATTCCACCCAATGTCAAAGCTAAAGAATAGTCATCTTTGTGCATGTCAATGCCTAGCTTTTGAGCGAACTCATAACCTTGCTTCATCCCGATTTCATTTAGCAACCACACGGAAGGCAAGTTCGTTGAACGCTTCACTGCTGTCGTCATATCAATCGCACCAACATATTTATTGCGCCCGAGGTCAGTTGGACAATAGTCACCGAAGCATTGTTTGTCATCACGCAAGGTAGACCAGGGATACCAGTCACCAGTATCTACCGCAGGTCCATATGTCGCAATCGGCTTCATGGTTGATCCGGGCTGGCGCTTATCCGTTACACGGTTGCGACCTTTCTTCTCATAATCACGACCACCCATCATCGCCATAATCGCACCGTTGGAGTGATCTGTGATAACCATAGCTGCTTGTGACTTTATTTCATCTTTGCTCTTTTCAAAGTTGCTATCATCATTGAACTCATCATACATAACTTGTTGTGCATGAGTGTCCATTGTCGTATAGATGGTATAGCCACCGCGATACAATTGATCCTCTGTTAGGCCAGTTACCGTTTCCGCTTCTTGAACCATGTAATCAAGATAGGATTGGTACGCTGAATTCGTCTTCGACTTCTCTTGATGCTGTTTGCCTACACTCGGATCATATTCCACATCCCATGCTGCTTTCATCTGCTCTTCTGTGATGTAGTTCTCTTCACGCATCAGTTTCAATACAACCTGCCTGCGCTGCTTTGATTTTTCAGGATTCGATATTGGATTATAGTGAGATGGAGCCTTAGGAATTGCAGCTAATGTTGCCATTTCCCATATTTCCAGATCATTTAAATTAGCCTTACCGAAGTATGTCTTGGCCGCTGCCTTGACACCATACGCACCTTTACCGAAATAAATTCGGTTTAAGTACATGGTCAATATTTCTTCCTTCGTATAATGATTTTCTAATGATACAGCTATCGATACTTCCGTTGCTTTACGGAAAAACGTCTTGTCGCTTGTTAAAAACATATTTTTAGCAAGCTGCTGAGTGATCGTACTTCCACCCTCTACAAGACTGCCAGCCATTATATCTTTCACCATCGCACGTCCGATAGACCACAGATCTACACCTTGGTGATTCATAAACCGCTTATCTTCTGTTGCAATAAATGCTTGACCAAGATGTTCAGGAATATCCTTGTACTCTATAATATCACGGTTGCTCACTTGTTGGCCCAGCTTAGCAATCTGCTTTCCGTTTCGGTCCAATACGATGGATGCCTCAGCCATTTTGAACATATCAGCTTCTTTATATTCTTTCATTAAGCGTTCACCATTCAACATAATGAACAAATAACCACCGACCGCACAAAAGATCGCGAAAGCCGTCGTGAAAAAGAACAACCACCACGTTTTCTTCCACGTCCACGATTTCTTTTTGCGCATTGTCGGCTTTGGCTTTCTCGGTGATTGCGTTCGAGATAGTTTATCTTGATTTGCCATTTTCTCCGACTCCCCTTACATCATTCTTGCGTCTCCAGCATAATGTAATTCTGAAGCGCAACTTTATGTCTTTACCCTTGCATGAATTGTCTAGAAACATCTTGCACAAGTACAATAGACAATGATTAGACGGCATACGAATAGAAGTTCCCTTCAATGAATCATGATACACGAAAAAAAGTCCCCTGTATAATCACGTCAAATCACTTGTAAATGATACTTACCTGCTTTATCGTTCACCCACAGCCCATTCACCCCAGTAATGAAAAGAACAACCCGTACGGGTTGTTCTTAAGCACCACTATACATTTGACGTACTGTGCCATTAAAAAGTTTCATTCCGAATGCTGGATCCAATAACTGTAAACATAATTAGTTGTCATTTTGTTGATCTTGCATTAGGGATACGTTACGCAGCGGCGTAAATGTTGAGATGGCATGCTTATATACCATCTGCTGGCGGCCGTCACTGTCTATAACGATTGTAAAGTTGTCAAATGCACGGATTACACCGCGAATTTGGAACCCGTTCGTTAAGTAAACCGTAACAGGTATGCTTTCTTTGCGAAGTTGATTTAGGAATGTATCTTGGATATTGATGGATTTGTTCATCGTCCGTACCCCCATATCATGAGATTGATTGTGTTGAAATATATTCAACCTGTTATCGAAACTTTCCTGCTAACAAACTGCAAATTTGTAAGAAATGTTCTTCTGCTTCATTTCCATCCGTCACATCTACCCAATGAATATCTTTCATCCGGCGGAACCATGACAATTGGCGTTTCGCGAAGCGGCGCGTGTCTCTCTTCAACAATTCAACTGCCGATTCGTAGGAGCGTTCTCCAGCTAAGTACGAGGCTATTTCTTTGTAGCCCAAGCCCTGCATAGCAACAAGAGTACGATCATAGCCTGCTTGCAGCAAACTTTCTACTTCCTTGACAAGCCCTTGTTCTAACATTTCATCAACACGTGCCTCTATACGTTTATATAGCAGTGACCTATCCATTGTCAAACCTATTATACATAATTCATAGGGAGACACACGTTCTTGTCCCTCCAATTGCTCGGACATTGTGCGCCCAGTCATGTGAAATACTTCCAAAGCTCTTATCACTCTTCGCGTATCGTTAGGGTGCAGACGCGCAGAAGATGAAGGATCAATTGCCACCAAGCGGTCATGCAGTGCCTGTGCACCAAATTGCTCGGCATACGAAGCCATTTCCGTCCGAAACGACTCATCCCCACCACTCTCCGAAAATTCAAAGCCGTACGCGACGGATTCAACATACAATCCAGTTCCACCAACGATAAATGGAAGTTTATTTCGTGATGAAATATCTTCGATTAAAGAAGTGCATCGTGTTTGGAATTCAGCAACAGAGAAAGACTCATCAGGATTATGAATATCCATCATATGATGTGGGATTCCTTCACGATCTTTCACTGCCAACTTCGCCGTTCCGATATCCATTCCCCGATATACCTGCATGCTGTCTCCAGATATAATCTCAGCATCAAATTTCTTTGCGATATCCAAGCTCAATCGGGTCTTACCTACAGCTGTTGGCCCGACCAACACAAGGAGAGGTGTTCGAGTATTACTTGTCGTTGTCAATTGCAATCACTCCATACGCCAGTTTAGAGCCGGTTTGGACCGTGTCTTCGAATCCGAGTCGCTTGAACTCTCCACTATACTTCAACTCTTTCAAGACGATAGATCGACGCGCTACTCGTTTCGCCTCTACAATGACGTCTTCATGAAGAGCCTCATGATTCGCTACATTACGCAGTGGATCAATAGCTGCAGAAGTGCGAACAGGCTTGCGGAACATCGGATCAAAGTATACAACGTCCACCGATTGGTCAGGAAGGGACTTCAACAAGTCCAAGTGATTGCTATGAATCATTTCAATACGACGCATCGCTTCATTGACTACTTCCATCTCTGTCGTATAAATTTGCAAACCCTCACGCACAAGTGCATACATGGCCAACTCACTCTCACAAGCAATTACTCGGCCCGAAGCTCCTGCTGCGACCGAAAATACGAGCGCATCTGAGCCTAGACCAGCTGTACAGTCAAGAATGGTATCACCAGCTTGTACATTTGCTGCACGAATCATGACATCCTCTATCCCACTAAGATGCCGCTTAATTCGCAAGTACGCCATGCTCGGATGATAAAATAAATCTGTTTTTCCAACCTGTGTAAAACGCACTTCATCATCGGTAAGGACAATGAATTGATCATCGCCAAGCCTCTTCATTATCCGAGGCAAAGACTGTTTTCTGCGTTCGACAAACGGGACTTCGATATGCTTCGATAGCTGCCGCGCCCGTTCTATCACGGCTTCCGAAGTCATATCCCCTGTCGTAATAATCATAGGTTCCTCCTCATTATAAACGGTTTTGAAACATAAACACAAATGATCATGCTGTTTGAAGAACCTAACTTCAATAATGCTACATTATTCGCTTGAACATTTTTTCCAAATCCGTAGTTGTAAATTTAACAATTATTGGTCTCCCGTGCGGGCATGTATAAGGTTGTATACATGCACCAAGTTGTACCAGTAGTGCATTTACTTCGAGCTCTGTAATACGCTGATTCGCTTTAATTGAGGCCTTGCACGAACACATAATGGCCGCAGCTTCACGAATTTTACCAATGTCTATCGCCTTTTCCTCAAGTACCCAATCAATCATTTCTTGAATGATAGCTTCCTCATCACCTTGCGGGAACCAGTACGGATGGGAACGCACTAAGAATGTTTGTTGACCGAACGGCTCAAGACCGATTCCAACCTGCTCTAGTAAGGGCAATCTGTCCAAAATCCGTTTTGCCTCATTCGGTGTAAATTCAATCGTTAATGGGATTAATAATTCTTGCGACGCATCTGCTGGCTTCGCAAATTGCTCACGGAATCGCTCATAGTTCACCCGTTCATGAGCAGCATGCTGGTCGATAATATATAAGCCCTCTTCATTATTGCACAACAAATACGTACCATGCACTTGTCCAACATAGTTAAGCGCCGGGAATGCCGGCAATGAAACTTCATCAACCGGCAACTGAGACACCGCCTGATTCCAGCTAGTAGCAGATGTACGATAAGCATCTTTTGACCCTAGCGTTGAACTAGCTGAAATAGATTGCTTATTTGAAGAACGAGCAGCATTTTGCTTATATTCCGAACTATTCTTCGACTCGCGCCACGCTGTAGATGGAGAAGTTGTACGCGATCCGCTCGCTGTTGATAGTGGTCGTTGCTCATCATAATATGACTTAGCTACATCTAGATGTGCAGCAGCTTCCGTATTCGTGCTTTTTTCCCTATTCGTTTCAGCGTCTGATCTTAAATTATCGGCCACAGCCCCCGAAGCATCGATCACGGTCTCTGCTGCCGACTCTTTTGCACCAGTCGAAGGCGTTTGCTCATGTTCCCGTACATGTATATTCACCGTTGGCTCTGGAGGAGCAGATAAGGCTCCCATGCCTGTTCGCGACTCATAGCCGCTCACACTTGAAGCAGTCCAGTCCAGGCTAACTTGTTCCACCATTGTGCGAACTTTTGCCTTAGGAGGCGCTGCTAATGGGATCAAAGGTTGTCCTAGCAATTGATCATGAATCGCTTGTTCTACGAATTGGACAAGCTCTGCTTCCTTACTGAAGCGGACTTCCATTTTTGAAGGATGAACATTGACATCGACCAATGTAGGGTGCATGGACACCTGCATTACCAGTAACGGGTATCGATTAATAGGAAGCAAAGTATGATATGCACGTAAAACCGCCTGATTTAATGGAAAACTCCGAACATAGCGTCCATTCACAAACCAAGACATCGCATTGCGGTTTGACCTAGTAAGTTCAGGTTTTCCTACATAGCCTTCAAGTTGATAATCTAAATGTTCTGCTTCGATGCGTACCATATGCTTGGCGGTATGCACCCCATATATCGCAGCAATTACTTGCAGCAAATCACCATTCCCGACCGTTTGTAATAACGAATTTCCATTATGCTTCAATGTAAATCCGATATTCGGATATGCCAGTGCCATACGATACAAATAGTCAGAAATATGACCTAGCTCCGTCTGAATGGATTTCATATATTTCAAACGGGCAGGCGTATTGTAGAACAGCTCCCGAATCGTAAATACCGTTCCTTGCATCGATTGCACATCTTCATTCACCATACGCTGGCCGCCCTCAATGACGAAACGACGACCCAAGCCGGTCGTCTCAGACGATGTGACAACTTCCACCTTGGACACCGCCGCAATACTCGGAAGTGCTTCTCCGCGGAAACCAAGACTGCGGATAGCAAACAGATCCCGATTCGTACGGATTTTACTGGTTGCATGACGCTCAAATGCCGTCTCCACGTCTTCCGCATGAATACCTGAGCCGTTATCCTTGACTTGAATTAGCTGAAGTCCGCCTTCCTCGACACTTACATCGATATGTTTAGCGCCAGCATCGATTGCATTTTCAACAAGCTCTTTGACAACAGATGCTGGACGCTCAACAACTTCCCCCGCTGCAATCTGGTTTGCCAATTGCTCGTCCATCACTTGGATAATACCCATATTTGTTCCCTCCCCGCAGTCTTTTACTTTTACTGTTACTATTCACTATCTTTCACTAATCACTATTCGTGTCAATACGAAGCACGCCGCTAGAATTATAAAATATACAGCCTGCAACGCCACTACTTACTAACGCTTAATCGCCTGACGCGCCTCACGCATAAGAGCATGCAACTGATTCATCGCTTCAAGCGGTGTCATCTCCATCACATCTATTTCACTCCACTTTTCGATCAGCTGACGATATTCGTTACTGCCCACCGAATCATCCGTTTCTACAGAAGCTGCTGCTTCACTTTCATACGAAACAGCAGACTCATGTAGGCTTCGGGCTTCTTTCTTAGCAGCTGTCGCAGCTGCAACCGAAGCTCTCGTAGAAGGACCCGACTGAACCGATTCACTTCTTTCGCCAAACAAGTCAAGCTGTTCGATAGCAATCGCTTCATGATGAATTGGCGTCTGCTGTCGCTGTTGCCCATACTCACGATCAACATCACGGTCAACAGTTTGTTCCTGACGTTCAATAACAGCCTGCCTTTCCTTAACAAAATGAGCCTGATTCGGTACATCTGACTCATAATCCGTTAGCAAATCATACGCGCGATCTATAATGGACTCCGGCAATCCTGCCAATTTAGCACAATAAATACCGTAACTTGTACTCGCAGCTCCGTCTACCAATTTGCGCAAAAATGTAACATCACTGCCACTCTCTTGTACAGCCATCGATACATTGCGAAGCTTGTCCAGATGGTCTGCAAGGTGTGCCAGCTCATGGAAATGTGTCGAAACAAGTGCTTTACATCCTATATGATGATGGACATATTCAATAACCGCTTGCGCGATAGACATCCCTTCACTTGTAGAAGTTCCACGCCCCAATTCATCAATTATGACTAAGCTGCGCTTCGTTGCCTTCGCAGTCATGACTTGAATATCCATCATTTCAACCATGAACGTACTTTGACCACCGATCAAATCATCTGCTGCGCCAATACGTGTAAAGATGCGATCAACCAATGGGATTACTGCATGTTCCGCTGGAACGAAACATCCAATCTGAGCCATCACATGAAGCAAAGCCACTTGACGCATGTACGTACTCTTACCTGCCATGTTAGGTCCGGTAATAAGCAGCATCGACGCATTCTCATCACTCAGTTGGGCATCATTCGCCATGAAGCTGCCTTGCTGCATAACTGCTTCAACAACCGGATGACGGCCATTCTTCACATCTAGATGATAACTTTCATGAACTTGCGGCTTCACGAAGCGCTGCTTCGCACTAACCGCCGCTAAAGATTGATACACATCAAGTTGGGCAATTGCTTCAGCTAGATGCTGCAATCTGCGGACATGTCCATTGATACGCTGCCTAAGCTCACTGAACAACTCATACTCCAAGCCAACCATTTTATCTTCTGCCTCAAGAATGAGTGATTCCCGCTCCTTAAGCTCGGGAGTAACGAATCTTTCAGCATTAGCCAAAGTCTGCTTGCGCTCATAGCGCCCTTCTGGCAAAGAGGATAGATTGGATTTGGTCACCTCTATAAAGTAACCGAACACTTTATTAAAACCCACTTTGAGTGACTTAACCCCTGTCACTTCTCGTTCTTTTCGTTCCAGTTCGGCAATCCAGCGCTTGCCGTTAACACTGGCTTCACGAAGCTTGTCCAAGTAATCGTGATAGCCATCTTTAATAAGATTACCTTCACGGACAGAGATCGGAGGCTCATCTTTAATCGCGGTCTCAATCCATTCCTTAATATCCGAACAAGGATCCATCGATTGAGCCAACTGCTGCAGCGTGCTCGAAGATGTCGCCATACAGCGCTCCATCAGAGCAGGTACACGTTCCAATGAAACCTTTAATGCCGTTAAATCTCTGCCATTTGCTGTACCGAATGCAATACGCCCTACAAGACGCTCCAAATCATACACAGAAGATAATTGCTCGCGCAGCTCTTCACGAGCAATAAAATCATTGTATAACGTCTCTACGGCCTCAAGACGTTGATCGATTGATTTCCGATTCAATAACGGCTTATCAATCCATCGACGAAGCATACGACCGCCCATGGACGTTTCTGTTTGATCAAGAAGCCATAGCAATGATCCTTTCTTCGCTCTTTCTCGCACCGTCTCTGTTAGTTCTAGATTACGACGCGTAAAGGGATCTAGGACGAGGTATTGATCAGGTTCTAGTTCTTGAATCGTTGTAAATTGGCTTAATGAACGCTTTTGGGTCTCATGCAAATACGACATCAGCAAGCTTACAACTTTCTGACGTTCTTTATCCAAGCGCGTCCATACAGCTTCTCCAAACTGCTGACGTGTTAATGCTTCATTGGTATCTTTCCAAGCCGTAAACAGCACTTGACGATTCCAAGTCATCGTCAGCGGCTTGACCGTGTCCAGCAGATGCTCATCACCTATCATTTCACTAGGCACATATACGTTTACCTCATCGAGCAGCCAATTGCCTTCCATCGGAGCAGAAGAAACCGTAAGTTCACCTGTAGACAAGTCGCATGCAGCCCAAGCATGCTTACCTTCCAGTTCCGTAACGGCCAACAAATAGCGATTGGCCTTCTCTTCAATTGTTTTGCCATCCATCACTGTACCAGGCGTCACAATACGAACAATCTCGCGGCGCACAACTCCTTTCGCCTCGGATGGATCCTCTACTTGCTCGCATATGGCAACTTTGTAGCCTTTCTCGATCAAGCGCTGAATATAGTTCTCAGCAGAATGATGGGGCACACCGCACATCGGGATCCGCTCCTCAGATCCTCCTCCACGGCCAGTCAATGTTATCTCCAACTCCCTTGATGCCAACAATGCATCATCAAAGAAGAGTTCATAAAAATCTCCTAGACGGAAAAATAAAAAGGCGTCCTTCGCCTGTTCTTTCACTTTTAAATATTGTTGAATCATTGGCGTGTATGTGGCCATCGTCAACCCCCATTGCCATTCTTAAATTACTTTTGCTTATATCACAGTTATTGAATAATCTCTTTAACTTATCTAGTATAACAAAAAAAGCACAGGAGCTCACCCCGTACTTTTCATCGTTTCGTTGTATGATTAAGCATGTATCCAAGTATTCCTGACATCCGTATGTTCTTTCCAGCTCCACTCTTCGCACAATCGTTGAGTCAAGTGAGACAACAATAACTGCTGCTTGTCATCTGCGAACACCTTCAGCTCTGTCAATCGATGAATGGCAAGATCTTTATAAACTTGCCGCGCATCCTCAGTATAAGCAGAAATAATTGGAGCACGTGCAGCCTCTCGTCCTGGCAGCTTCCAGTAATGACGTACGATGATTTCAAATACACTCAGCAGTTCCGCACTTAAGGACGGATCCACAAGAAAGTTCCATAATGTTCGATATTCGAAGCCACCAGCTCCATGATGTGGGTGCTGACGCACATCACCTAGAGTTCCATAACCAGCTCTTCGCCTATGCTCATTTCGCTCTCGTTTCTGCTCTAGAAGCGAGCAAGGCAACGCCAAGTAAGTGTCTAGTGCACGTATAAGCTCAGTAGTACACATTTTCCCTGCTACATGCAAATGAGCCCCGATAGGAAATCGATTTAAAGGTTTCGATCCTGCCAAACAAGAAATTACAGAGCCATGCTCACGATCTGACTGCTGTAATGAAATTGAAGCTGCTCGCATCAATTTGCGTATCGTAGATACTAACGTTACAGCATAATCAGCTGGCTGCGGACGAAGCTCTAATAATGGATATATAACCTTTCCATTTATCCGCACCGCATCACAACCAATTTCACCAGCCAGATCAAAAAATCGGGAAGCTGGTATAATTTTTCGGTTTTCAGCATCGTACAAAATAAACTCCGCATCTAATCCAAATGATAGGTCTAATCGTTGCTGGCCTTCACTGCACCGCTCTTCACCTAATAATATCGCATCTAGTTGGATTCGCTCCTCATACTTCCTCCACACCCACTCGGGATCCCTCCGAGTAACGGGAGCTGCTCGTACAACGGAATCCCCCTCCTGCGGCTCATCCAATGCATAGCATCGCGAATTCGAGCTCGGGTCATTCTGTATAGGTATCACTGTGGCATCACTTGTACTTTGAATGGTGACAGAGCAGGTGTCCCAGCCAAGTGCATAGGCAGCTCGCTCCGCCATCCTTGCCAGCCTGCGATAGGGTGGATCAGACCATTTTGCAATAGGCCGATGCATACCAATCACCTGCGGCATACTGTGGCAGTGAGCTGCCGCGATAACTTCGCACTGATACACCCAAAAGGTTACGGTTCGGATGTATTGAGAATCCTTGGTTCGATACGAATCATTCCAGACCGCATCATATGAAGTTGGCAAGGCAAATTGCCGCAGCCTTCTCACCATCGTCCCGCTTTGCCATGGACCCGCATAGCGATTCAGCACGAGCGCTCTGCCCTGTGGATGTGCTGCATCCAATTGTTTTGCGATTTCCACATAGTTCCCTGTTGTCCCAATAAGCCAATGGATTTCCATCTGATGCGCACGATCTTCCAGGCTGTGCAGCCGTTTGATGTTAATACTAGAAGATCGATTAAGCTCCCACGGCAGCCAATTTGTTCGAAAAGTGGTCGTCTTCGCCACCGAATGAACCTCCTTTTACTCCATACCTGCAAACAAGAAGCAAATGAATCACATATTTAGAAAAAAAGAGGGCTCCCGCCCTCGTCGAACATGCTGCCTATGCATATAGTGATGTTGTACAGGAAACAAGAAGCCGCCGCATACGGCTGCGGCGAGCTTATGTTTCTTCATCCGGTAAATATGGCTCTAAATCTTCATAATCATCGCTGGAATTCGCACTGCTAAAATCTAAATACTTATCTTCCAGATCGGATGCGCCGTTTGGATTAACAACGACCCATACCTTCGTTTCAGCGACCATTTCTACAAGAAATTCTCGCTCGACACGAATGATAACACTTGTTCCACTTGAAGAAACTGTCGCTTCCACACAACTAGGTTCTTGCGTAGCTTCTGCGGCTACTTCTACCGTAGCTGCACGGTGATGCGGATCCACATAAGCTAACGATACAAGATCGGCATATGATACCGTTTCTTTAGCAACATCGGTTTGTGAGTTATTATTGTAGGAATACCAGATGTTGATATCGTAAGTACCAATTACCTCAATCCCATCCCCCGCCCGCACCGCCTCATATTGATGGTTTATAATCCATGCCCCCAATATGCTGGTCGGATTGTGAGGCGGAGTGACCGTATGTGTGACGACGGAGAACTTGCGACCTTTGCCGCAAATCGCTTTCGTAATGATTTCACGGCTGTGGTTCTTATCTCGAATTGCCATCCTATGGACCTCCTCCATACAATCATTCTTTTAAAGTGTATGCAGGACATAGGCGAATGTTGATAAAATGAAGCATACTAAAATTATTTTCCTTGTCCATCACCGTCGCTAGCCATCATATTCAGGTCTTTTTGCGTCATCGCAACATTGGTGGATACACTATTTTACATAAGATTGCCTCATACATAATATGATTTTTACCGCTCGTCACATGCAGTGAAGTATCACTGCTTTTTCCTTCACTCAAAGCTTTCTCTATGATGTAAAATGATAAAAAGCCGACCCTCTAGGATCGACTTCTCTTTCTTATACAGACCATGTTCCAGATGCTATTGCCCTTCAACGGTCAGCTCTTTTTTATCTTTCTTTGCCACCTTCAAATACACTCTCAATTCACGGAATACTTGAAGAATGGCCGCTCGAACCTCCAACTCCTCACGTGTCGTAGGCAGCGGAAGCTCACGAAATTGCGGCTCCAGTTCATTAAGCAATCGTTCCGTCGTCCCCGTGTACAGTGGATGTTTCACATCTTCACTCAATTGCTCAAATAAGTTAGCTACGAGTTGGTTGTACGGCATCGTTTGATAAATTTGCGACAGCAGCTGCATTAAATTTTGAATAGAGTCCAATTGTGTCTTGCGCATATAGAAATATAACAGCCACTTCTCTTCAATCATCTCTTCTTCAGATGGCAGCAGTCTGTTCTCCAACGCCTTAGAGGCCGTTGCGATACCGCTCTCAATATTGGCGGCAGTATCGATCATTTCTTTGCCGTCCCATACATAAGAAGCATCCCTTAAGTTACGACTGAGCTGCAAAAAGATAGCGGAGAAGCAGGCATCAATTTCTTTGCGAATATCCCACAGCTTTTCGTGTTCCTTGGGCATATAAGCCAAATTCACTAGGGTGGCCGCACCTAAACCACAGCTAAGCAGGAGTACTTCATTCCAAAGAATATGAAGCGTTACTTGTCCTTCCGCATAAAGGTGAAATACCACTACGGCACTCGTTACTATGCCTTGCTTGAAATTTAAACGTGCCACCAATGGGAACGTTAACAATATGTACGCCGCCAGCACCCACAAATGGAAGCCAAATAGTAAAAACAAGCACGATGCAACGGCAAGGCTGACAATGGAAGCGAAAAACCTGGCAGAGGTTGAGCTGATACTCTTTTTACGTGTAACTTCTACAGCGAGTATAGACAATGTCCCTGCACCAAGATGATTATCTAATCCAAGCAGATCAGCTACAATAATGGCGAGAATGGCTGCAATAGCAGTCTTAATGACACGAAATCCTACGAATCCAAATAACATGATGTTCACCCTCTATCGATTGGATCGTTTACGGTTAGTATGTGACTACTCCTCAACATCATACCACGATCGCATGCAGCCTGTCCGCATCTAACACCGTGCAGCCTCACTTCCCTTTATACTTATATTAGATAAGTATAAGCACGAATCTATATGGCTTATAAAATGGACAAAACAAAAGCGCCCCCATTTGGGAACGCCTCTGCTAACGATGTTACCTGTTAATTTCCATCATGTAAAAATCCATGTAAACAATCATTTAAGAAGTTGTATCCGTTTCTTGATCTACATCTTGGCTGATAACTTCATCATTCGCTTCCAACTTACTTGGTAATACAACAGAAGCTAGAATAATATCTTCTTGCGTGAACAAGGATACCTTCTTAGGCCATGATACATCCTTCACAAGTAACTTCTCGCTAATGTCAAGCGAAGATACGTCTATTTCAATAGAGGTAGGAATGTGATCCGGCAACCCTTCCACTTCTACACTTGTTTCTTGGATATCCAGAATGCCTCCACTTTTCGTACCTGGAGCAGTCCCTATATATTCAAGGGGTACGCGTACTTTAATGGGTTTGTTCTTATCTACCTTAATTAAATCCAGATGCTGCCATTTTTCATCTTGGCGCTGGACATCTTTAATCATCACCGGAATCGGTTTTTTGCCATCTACAACTAAATGAACAACATCGGTTAAACCTTTCGAGCGAACATAATTGATTATTTCTCTAGCATCCACACTAAGGGATATACTGTCTATTCCTTGCCCATATACAACAGCAGGCAAGCGTCCTTGTTTCCTCAATCTTTTTGAGGATGAACCACCCTCAACTTTCCTGCTTTCCGCTTTTAGTTGGAAAGACGTGCTTGTTGTGCTCATCATTAACAACCTCCTCGTCGGTAGCTACTCACGGTCGAGCATGTCGTAATCAATGTCTACTTTCGTGAGTGAAATTGGTATAACAGATATTTACCCAGTTCCTTAGCGCTTATAACCGAACAAGAGGAAAATTTTTATTGCATGATGAGCACAGTTGTATTTCAGCTTTGGCAAACTCCCGCTGCTAAGCCGTACGTTACTTGCTGTTTGCATGGCCAATAAGCCTCCGTTCCAAGTAGGAAACGGCTTCATACATAATCGTAGCGACTATCGCGATCAACACGAGAGAAGAGAGGACTAACGTAAAGTTAAACACTTGGAATCCATAAATGATTAAATAACCAAGCCCTACTTTGGACACGAGAAACTCGCCAACGATGACACCAACCCATGCAAGACCTACGTTCACCTTTAGCGTAGATACAATAGATGGAATCGTTGCTGGAAAAATAACTTTACGGAATACAACACTTTTGCTGCCGCCAAATACTTTCACAACTTTCACATAGTTCGAATCAACCTCGCGAAATGCGTTATATACAACAAGGGTCGTAATAAGCACTGTGATCGACAACGTTGTAGCGACAATGGCCGTAAAGCCAGGACCAAAGCCGACGATGAACAAAGGGCCTAAGGCGACTTTAGGCATACTATTAAATACAACCATGTATGGATCGAGCACGTTGGCTAAGTACCGTGACCACCAAATCACTACCGCTAATAAGGTACCGAATACAGTACCGAGCACAAACCCCACCAGCGTCTCTCCTACTGTCATCAATAAATGCGGCCATATACTGCCGTCCGCAAAGTCTTTCCACAGCTGCGCTCCTACTTTGGAAGGATAGCTGAAAAGAAGTACGTCAATCCATTTGAAGCGTCCAGCCAGCTCCCAGCATACAAGCATCACCGCCAACAAACTAAACTGCGTGACCGTGACACGGGTGCGGTGTAAACGTTCTGACTTTTTATATTTATCAAACGTATCCGCCATTAGCGCCTTCGCTTCCGGAGAATAGTAAATGGCTGAAGTTTCCGCTCGCTCCCTGCTCATTTCATATCCCTCCCGTCTGATTATCAGAGGCTTCAAGCTCTTTCCACAACTCGTGGAACCAATCATTGAAACCTGCCTGCTCACGGGCAAAAAATGGGGTTGCAGAACGAATCGGTTCTGGAACATCAAATACGCGTCGAATGCTGCCTGGATTGCGATTCATTACAAATACACGATCGCTGACAGCCAACGCCTCCGATAAATCATGCGTCACAAGAATGGCCGTCTTCTCATGCGCCTTTAATGTATCTACAACAAGATCTTCGAGCTGCAGCTTCGTCTGATAATCGAGCGCTGAGAAAGGCTCATCGAGCAAAAATAACTCTGGTTCGGTGGCCATCGTCCTTATAAGCGCGACTCGCTGGCGCATTCCTCCTGACAATTGGTGCGGAAACAGTCGCTCTGTTCCTTCTAATCCCATCCCTTCAAGCATCCGCACAACGCGTGATCGACTTGCCTCATTCAGTTGATTCGTTAATTCTAAACCCATACATGCATTGTCCAAAATCGTCCGCCATGGAAACAAGTAATCTTGCTGCAGCATGTAGCCGATCCGGGAGGAGCTGCCTGTTACACGTTCCCCATCTACAAAAACGTTACCTTTGGTTGGAAAATCAAGCCCTGCAATTAACGACAACAAACTCGTTTTCCCACATCCACTCGGGCCAACGATGCTTACAAACTCACCAGGATATATTTGTAAGGATACATCCTCTAGCGCAAGCTGAGCTCCTCGCCCTGTCACATAAACATGCGAAACGTCTTGGATTTCTACCATTGTGTGCATGCAGCTGCCTCCTTTCGGCTCATACTCAAATGACACGGTCTCATTTCACCGTTTGCTTCGCTTGCTCTGCGAAGCGATTGTTAACTAGACGTTCAAGTGGAACATTCTGCTTCAATTCACCCGCAGTCTGCAGCACATCTTGCAAGTTACTCCATTCCTCTTGCTCGAGCACACCATCAGACGCATAAGATCCTTGCTCTTTATATCGCTTAACTGCATCGATAACGATTGAGCGATCCGCATCTTTAAAATAAGGGAGTATCGCATCTGCAATATCTTCAGCAGAATTATCAGCTACCCAACGTTGCGCGAGTTGCAAGGCGTTTGTGAACCTTTGCACCACATCAGCTTTTTCATCTAAATAACTGCCTTTAGCCATATAGGCCGTATATGGCAATCTTCCGCTCTCTACCCCAAAGGAGGCGACCACCGTACCGCGCCCTTCTCGTTCAAATATAGAAGCTTGAGGTTCAAACAACTGGACATATTGACCAGTTCCCGATGCATAAGCGGAAGCAATATTTGCAAAATCAACATTTTGGATCAAATTCAGATCCTTCTGAGGATCGATGCCATGCTTGCGTAAAGTAAACTCCCCAGCCATTTGCGGCATGCCACCTTTACGTTGGCCCAGGAATACGCTTCCTTTTAACTCATTCCAATCAAACGTCCCGTCATGCTCTCTCGCCATTAAAAAAGTGCCATCCGTTTGCGTCAGCTGTGCAAAGTTAATGACTGGATTGTCCGCTCCCTGCTGAAATACATATATAGAAGTTTCAGAACCTACCAAAGCAATATCAATGCCCCCAGACAGTAATGCCGTCATCGTCTTATCTCCGCCGGCCGTCGTCTGCAGCTCCACTTCAATTCCTTGTTCAGCAAAAAAACCTTTAGCTAATGCGACATACTGCGGAGCGTAAAATACCGTGCGGGCTACTTCGCCTACTCGAACCTTTGGCTTACCGCTATCATTGCCGCAAGCGGCAGCAAAGATAGGCAGTATTAACATGACAATCAAAGCACATGCATAGAATCGAAAGCGCAGCCGCATTGTCATAACCTCCTTCATTTAGTTGCTTGATATAGTCATACAGCTTATGCAACAGCAGAAGTGATGGTTAATGCCTATAACTGCCCAGTTCCTTGCTTATCTCGTCACATCGCATAACAAAAAGCCGATCTGCTTGCATTACGCAAACAGACCGGCTCAACGATAAATTTCTCAATAATGAATTTAGATAACTGAGAACTGCTAAATCGTGCAAAATGAAATGCACAATGTATGCTCGTTCTATTAACGGCTCTTCACTAACATAGAAATAGCCTCTTGAATCACTTCATCTGGACTTTCACCCGCTTCAAGCTGCTCTTGTACACACTTCGCTAAGTTAGCTCCAATAACGAGTCCGATCGTTCTGTCCACAGCTGTACGTGCAGCTGACAACTGTGTAATCACATCACGACAATCCTCACCGCGCTCTAACATATTAAGAACGCCTCGGATTTGACCTTCCACCCGTTTCAGTCGATTGCGTATCGCCTCTTGATGTTCCACATTTACACCCCCTACTTCCATTTGCAAACACTAAATAAACAAGTTCTATCCGGCGTCTTCTGTATTTCCCAAATAAGTAGCGACACCGCCTAGTTCAACACCATCGATAAGCGCTTGATGTTCAATACCCATCAGTTCCATGCTCATCGTACATTTATTTTGCTGGGTCAGGCATGGGACTTTGTCCTTTTTGTACAAATACCACAAGTTCATGATTGACGTTCTCGGTACGCAGCATCGTATTTCCTGTCTTCTCCGTCCATAGCTTCACATCTGAAGCGAATCCTGGATCCGTTGCTTTGATTTCAATTACATCACCCGCATCTGCACGTTCTACTGCCTGATATAACTGTTCAATTGGGCCAGGACATTGCAAACCTCTTGCATCAATCACTTGTTTCGGCGCAGCCATTTGTCCAGTTGGGGAATCAACCTCTCCCTTCGATGAGGAAGCATTTACTGTTGTCGATTCAGCCCCTCCCTGATTAACACAATTACTCTGTGTGTGGGATTTTGTGGATGCTGCCATATAAGTTCCATCCGAATTCGATCCAGACTGATTGGATTGGTTAGCTTCTCTTTCTTTTCGCATATAACTATAGGTCTTGTATCCACCATCGACGTTATACACCTTAAATCCATACTGCTCAAGCATTCTTGACGCGATATATCCTCGCAAGCCCACTTGACATGATACATAGATCGGCTGATCTTTCGGCAACGTGTGATGCGCTTGACGAATGTCATTCAACGGAATATTCGTGGATCCTGGTATGTTCCCTGCTTGCACTTCCAACGGTTCACGCACATCAATAAGCAATGCTCCTGATGCAATCAATTCGTCCACTTGATGCCATTGAACCGTATCTACAAGCTCATCCATCATATTCGATGCGATATAACCCAACATATTGACAGGGTCTTTAGCAGAAGAATACGGCGGTGCATAACACAACTCAAGGTCCGCAAGATCATATACCGTTAGTCCGCCACGAATCGCTGTTGCCAAAACATCGATACGTTTATCTACACCATCCGCCCCGACACCTTGAGCACCTAGTATACGACCATCTTCAGGTGAGAATATGAGCTTCAAAGAAATCGCCGCTGCGCCTGGGTAATATCCAGCATGTGATACAGGATGCGTATGAACAACACGATATGGAATGGAAAGTCGTTTAAGCGTCTTCTCATTATTGCCTGTTGAAGCGACTGTCAGCTGAAATACTTTTGCAATAGATGAACCATAAGCTCCCTCGTATTGAGCTGGACGCCCTTGAATAATATCCGCTACAAGTCGACCTTGACGATTCGCACCCCAAGCAAGCGGTACATAAGTCGGCTGCCCGTTCACACGGTCTTTCACCTCAATCGCATCGCCTAGTGCATAAATGGATGGATCACTGGTCTGCAACTGCTCATTCACTCGAATAGCGCCACGCTGTCCAAGCTCTAAGCCCGCTTCCTTAGCAAGTTCATTTTCTGGCTGCACACCGATTGCTAATACAATCATGTCTGTATCCACACGTCGACCACTTTCACAAATAACAGACTTACCTTCGTTTTCAAACGCAGAGACACCTTCGCCTAGCAGTAGTTCTACACCATTTGTACGCATATGTTGATGTACAATCGCAGCCATTTCCTCATCAATCGGGTTCATAACTTGATTGCCGCGCTCAATTAACGTTACTTCCAAGCCACGCTCACGCAAGTTTTCAGCCATCTCTACGCCGATAAAGCCACCGCCAATTACGACTGCTTTTTTAGGCTGCTGCTCATCTACATACGCTTTAATGCGATCCGTGTCCGGAATATTTCGCAATGTAAACAGCGTCTTCGTTTCCTCAATACCTGGAATATTCGGTCGTATTGGCTTCGCCCCTGGTGACAAAATAAGAATGTCATAAGGTTGCTCATAAACGGTACCATCTTGTACACGTCGTATTTGCAGCACTTTGCGATCACGGTCAATGCGCACCGCTTCACTCCAATTACGAATATCCATTTGGAATCGCTCTGACATGCCTTTCACCGTCTGTACGAGCAATTTGCTGCGCTGCTGGATCGCACCTCCTATGTAATAAGGAAGTCCACAGTTGGCAAACGAAATATGCTCTCCGCGTTCCAGCAGTATAATATGGTCTATCTCATTCAAACGTCGCAAGCGTGCAGCTGCTGAAGCGCCTCCCGCTACTCCACCAACGATTACGATCGTACGTGCTTGATTGATTTGTGGTTGGTTCATTCCAGGATCCCCTCTCATATAAACAAACCTCATACCCCTAAGGGTATGTTTGTGTACAAAAAAATATCTGAGTACCTATAGAGGCATCCTAACACCATTCATAAGTCATGTCAATTCCCGCGATTTGTTACAGCCTGTTCACACACCATACACCGCATCTCCTTAAATTTGTGATACGCTTTGAACAAGATAGTTAGACTAACCATGTACACGTATACGAGGAAGTGATTCCATGAGCATCATTCAAACGAATCAGCTGCGTCCTGAGCTGCAATATGTCTGGGAAGAAGCCCAATCTTTTGTAAGCAGCAGTTACGCCGAGCTAGGACATTCAGCTACAATGATACAACGCCGTTTAGATCGGATCATCGCCGAACTTCATGAGACAGGCACCTATGCACATACGACAGAAGAACTTGAATTTGGTGCAAAGTTAGCTTGGCGCAACAGCAATCGCTGTATTGGAAGACTATTCTGGCAGTCTTTGACTGTATTTGATGCGCGGCATCTTCATACACCAGAGCAATATGTCGAGGCTATGCTTACACATATCCGATATGCTACCAATGAAGGTCGCATTCGCCCAACTGTGACTATTTTCCGACCTACAGAGCCTGGCAAGCCTGCTCCAATGCGCATTTTAAATTATCAGCTTATTCGCTACGCTGGCTATGAAACGACTACAGGCATTATCGGTGATCCACACGCTGTGCCCTTAACGGAACAATGCGAAGCGCTCGGATGGAAAGGCAAGCAAACTAACTTCGACCTCTTGCCGATTATGCTGCAGCAAGCAGGTGAACCTCCACAATGGTTCGAGCTTCCTGAGCAGGATATTAAACAAGTGAAACTGCGGCATCCATCCTATGAATGGTTTGCAGATCTTGAATTGCAATGGTATGGCGTCCCTATTGTATCCAATATGCGACTAGAAATAGGAGGCATTTCATACGAAGCAGCTCCATTCAACGGCTGGTACATGGGAACCGAAATAGGTGCGCGGAATCTTGCCGACACAGATAGATACAATATGCTGCCCGCAATTGCAGATCGTATGGGACTGGACATGTCATCACTCGCCACACTTTGGAAGGATCGAGCCTTGGTTGAGCTTAATGCCGCTGTACTACATTCCTTTAAAGAAGACGGTGTCAGCATTGTAGACCACCATACGGCAGCATTACAGTTCGCTCAATTCGAGAAACGTGAGCAGGATCAAGGCCGAAATGTTACGGGAGACTGGACTTGGCTCATTCCACCCGTGTCGCCAGCAACAACACATATTTTCCATAAATCCTATGATGATACGTACAATCGTCCAAACTTCTTCTACATGGAAGAATCAAAATAGGCAGATAAACTGTATCAGCTCCAACTTTATGCTAGCGAAGCATTCGAAGTTGGGGCTTTTTTATACATCCACAAGCTTGATAATCCTAATACTTGAAATATCACTTTGTTCATAACGAAAAGCGCCATGACCGTAGTATGGACATGGCGCCAGATTTAATTTGCGGTATTTGTATCACATAGCGATTGCCCATCGTAACTCGATGAGTCAACGTCACAACTTTACAGCTTATAGATATCTTTCGTCTTAGCTGTCAAATAATCAACAAGATACTGCGGATTCAATGGCTCACCTGTCATCTTCTCGATTATTTCTGCAGGCGTCAACAAGGAACCATATTGATACACATGCTCGGTAAACCATTCTTTAATTGGCAGCAGATCGCCTGCTTCAATCTTCGCATCCACATCTGGCATTTCCTGACGAAGCGTATTCATCATTTGCGCACCGTACATGTTACCTAGTGAATAGGATGGGAAGTAACCCAATCCACCAAATGACCAGTGCACATCTTGCAATACCCCTTCCCCATCATGAGATGGACGAATGCCTAAGTAGCTCTCATACTTGCTATTCCAAGCTTCTGGAAGCTCATCTACTGACAAGTTGTCATTAATCAGCATTTTCTCAAGTTCATAACGAATGATGATATGTAAATTGTAAGTAACCTCATCCGCTTCAATACGAATTAAAGAAGGTTCAACACGATTGATCGCACAGTAGAACTGCTCGACATCAACATTGCCTAGTTGTTCCGGATATCTGCGCTGCAGCTCGCCATAGTAACGTTTCCAGAACTCACGGCTGCGCCCCACGATATTTTCCCACAAACGGGATTGAGACTCATGGATACCCATGGAGGTACCTGTAGCCAATGAAGTACGAGCAAGATCAGAGCTAATGTTCTGCTCATACAAGGCGTGACCGCCTTCATGCAAGGAACTAAACACCGCACTCGTCACATCATTTTCCAAATATTTCGTCGTAATACGAATATCCTGCGTATTGAGTCCGATCATAAATGGGTGAGCGCTCTCATCCAGTCTGCCCGCTTCGAAATCATACCCAATCTCCCCAAGCAAATAGGAGCTGAAATCCTTCTGTATTTCGATGTCATAAGCCTCTTGTAGGAAGTTTGCATTTGGCTTGTTCGATGATTGCTGCACTTCATGTACAAGCGGTACCAACTGGTCTTTGAGTTGGCCAAAAATGCTATCAAGCTGTGCTGTAGTCAAATTAGGCTCATACATATCAAGGAGCGTGTCGTAGCGTGTATCTTTGACTCCCCAGTAGTCGATGAACTGCTGTGTCATCGTAATAATATTTTGCAAATACGGCTTAAACAGTTCGAAGTCGCCCTTATTCTTCGCCTCTTCCCAGACTGTCTCCGCTTTGGATGTTAGGACAACATATTCTTCATACAGCTTTGGCGGGATAAGCTTGCTGCGATTGTATTCCCGGCGAGCGTCTTTCACCATCTTCTTCATCGGTGCATCTAGGGAATCAAACTGCGCTTCTAGTTGATCCAAGCACGCACCCATCTCTTCCGAAACAGAGAGTTTGAAAACTTCAGATGAAATCTTACCAATTGCTTCTGAACGAAGCTCCGCACCTTTACGAGGCGCTCCCGTACGCAAATCCCAATGCATGAGTGAAACGGCCTCACTATATGCTTTCATCTTCGAAATGATATCCAAAAATTGCTGTTCAACTGTTGATAGCGTTGTCATTTCCATCCACTCCCTGTTGTAATAGGCTACCTCTTGATGATACGCCCTACACCATATATAATCAACAAGCAAAAGGACAAGAACAACCTGATTTGTTCGTCTATGTAAGATGGGAAATTCCATGAATACATACTTACATAGTTGTTGGATGATGTAGAAAGGAGCGTTGTCGCTATGGACTTGCAATTTACTGAACTAGCGCTCCAAGCCATCATGAATCGCGGAGTCGACGAACACGCAGTTATCAAGCTTGCTTATGATACCGAAGGCTGTGGTTGTGCAGTCAATGGTGTACCAGCCCTATGGATTATGAACGAGGAAGACGTGGAATCCTTTGATGAGCTTATTAGCTCCAATGCGCCGTGTCGAATTGTTATCCATCGTCAGCATGCTGTATTTTATGAAGATTACTTAACGCTAGATTTGACAGCTGACAAGTCATTCCGCCTGTACGGCAGAGGACAAACCTATTCGAACCATGTACGCTGCGAGGACAAACGTCTTCGCTGAATAAAAGGGGGATTTGATTTGACTAACCAACCACTTACTAACACATCTCAGGAATCATCTGCTACAAACCTAACCAACATCTTGGCGTATAATGAGCAGTTCGTAAGCCGACATGAGTATGAGCAGTATTTGACAGACAAGTTTCCTGACAAAAAAATGGTCATTTTCACATGTATGGATACTCGCTTAGTTGAGTTATTGCCTAAAGCGATGAACTTACGCAACGGTGATGTCAAAATCATTAAAAATGCCGGGGCTATCATTTCTCAGCCGTTTGGCTCTGTCGTGCGCAGTGTGCTCGTTGCTATTTATGAGCTAGAAGCAAATGAAGTAGTCGTAGTTGGACATTATGAGTGCGGCATGACAGGCTTAAATTCTGAACGCATCGTGGAAAAAGCGAAGCAGCGCGGTGTAGATGATCTCGTTCTTGACACACTTACAAATTCGGGAATCAAGCTCCATCACTGGCTGCGCGGCTTTGACAATGTGCAAGAAGGTGTGCTGAACAGTGTCCGCATTTTACGCAACCATCCATTGCTGCCTTCTGATATTCCTGTACACGGAATGATTATCGATCCGACGACAGGCAAGCTGGATCTCGTTGCAGACGGATATGAATACTTAGAGCAGAAGTCCAAAGGAATCCAATCCAATCACAACTCGGATGATCAAACTTGCTCCACGCGTTAATATATTTTACAAGCATGAACTGGTAAGGGGTTGTTCGCAGCCCCTTTTTCTGGTAACCTTAATCGTAATTATTACTTTTAGTATCGAAAAGGAGGCCACACCGGTTGATATCATCTAATATACGATCCGATGATCCTGCTGCCCATCCTTCTCCTCGTTTGCCCCAGCTCCCACTCCTGCTCCCATTACTGCTATTGCTAACGCTAGTTGGCGTACTGGCCGCACAGCCGCTCGCATCCAACACCGAACTTTGGCGCACATTTACAACCGTATTCGTTAGTATTTTACTTGAAGCCATGCCGTTTCTGTTATTGGGCATCATTCTATCTTCGCTTGTTCATGTTTTTATTGCCCCAGACTTTTTTCGTAACATGGCGGTTAAGTGGCCACGACCGGCACTTGTCCTTTTCGCAGCTTTAGGCGGTATTCTGCTGCCAATTTGTGAGTGTGGGATGATTCCTGTTGTGCGAAAGTTTATGCAAAAGGGCCTTCCACCCTCAGCAGCCGTAACCTATATGTGCGCAGCGCCTATTTTAAATCCGATCGTATATGCTTCAACCGCCACCGCTTTCCCAAGTGCTCCTTGGATGGCAGTTGGACGTATGGCTGTAGCTTTTTTCGTCGTCCTAACCATAGGTTGGATCGTGTCAATAATCGTACATCGCAGCCATACTTTTTTGCTCATTCATCCGGAATCCTATCGTAAGACAAGCACTCATCCTAAGAATCAAACCTACCTACAACTCCCTAACAAATTAAGACATGCAGCCGATCATATGGGCAAAGAGTGGATGGAGACAACCGTATATTTAACGTTCGGGGCATGTATTACAGCCTTGTTTCAGATCTCATTTCCGCGCAGCCTAATTGTGGACGCATCTTGGATGAATCCTGCATTAGAACACGCTGGGCTAATGACCCTAGCTTACCTACTATCACTCTGTTCCACATCAGACGCCTTTATCGCCGCATCGTTTACAAGCATGCTTGCACCAGCTTCCTTACTTAGTTTTCTCGTATTTGGCCCCATGATGGATCTAAAAACAACGCTCATGATGATGACCGTTTTTCGGAAACGCTTTATTTTATTGCTAGCTTGCTTACTACTACTAGTTGTTCCATTGTTTGCAACTATATTTATCTCTATCGTTTTGTAATATCCTGAAATATTTTCAACCGATATATGAATATTCTATTTATGAAAAGGAGTATAAAGGAGTGATAACGATTGAATGCGAATAGCTCTTCACTAAGCTCTGAACGCAAGATGAAGCTGTTTTGTGCGTTTTTGTTACTAGGATGGAGCATGATGATCGTATACATTACAAAACAACAACTGATGCCGCTGTACGTAGCACCGCGAATGGAATGGCTCGTAAAAGGCACCGCACTCGTCTGTTACATCCTTGGTATGTTCCAAGTTTATATGGCTGTCGTTCCCGCTAAACCTAACCATTCATCTGCCTGTAATTGCACAACAATGGAAACGAAGCACAAGCGAGGATTTGCGAACTCTTTGTCCTCTTGCTCAGCTGCAATCACGCTATTATTACCCTTTATCTTGTCCTATATTTGGCCGCCGATGCCGTTGTCCAGCCAAACAGCTGCTCTAAAAGGCGTTCAATACGCACCATCTGCTTCACTTAAGCAATGGACTTCTGGTCAGTCTTCATCGCCAACAGATGCTGGTTCCTCTCCTAAGTCAGACTCCACAGGCCCTGTCTATGAACCTAGCAACAGTTCGGCTCAACAAGAAGCTGAGAAAGAGAGTCGATCAAATAAGAGTGGGCAACCAAGTCAGGCTAGCAGCGAACAACAATTTGCCGCAAACACTAGAGCTCCTATTTTTGAAGCAGATGAATTTACGCAAATATATGCAGATTTAGCAAAGCAGTTATACAACAAAGAAGTCATTGTCGTTACTGAAAAACAGTACATGGAAATTATATTGACGCTAGATTTATATAAAGAGCAATTTGCAGGCAAACGTATACGAATACCGGGATTCGTATATCAAGACAAGGAGATGGAGAAAGGTAGATTTGCAATCGCCCGCTTCTCCATGCAGTGCTGTACCGCTGATGCGTCACCATTCGGCATTTTATCAGTCAACCAGACGAAACATAATGTCAAAGCAGATGAGTGGGTCGAGGGAGAAGGTGTACTTACGATTGCTAAGCATGAAAATAATCAAGTTATGCTGCTAGAGGTCGATACACTGCGTTCGATACCTGCTAAAGAAGATCCTTATGTTTACCCAGATCTGGATTTTGGCTCCTAAATGTAAAAGGGTGCTCCCGTCAACTTGGACGAGATGGCACCCTTTTTATTGCGTTTATGCTCGAAGCATATCTTGCAGCTCAACATACAATTGCTCAGCATCCATCTGTTCGCCGATTAAGACGATGACATCATCAATGTCTCCCTGTGGTCTAATGGGGATAAACTCCGTCTGCCTATACGCAAATTGAAACATGTATCGCGTCGTCGTGTCACTAAACGTAACGATTCCTTTAGCCCTATATACCTGCTGCGGCAGCCCCTTCAGCCACTGTTCAAACGTATGACTGTCAACAGATGTAGGCAACGCACGTGTCCAGACGGTTACATGTGCATGTGAAGATTGATGATGCGCATGCGCTTCACAACCAACATCATGAACATGTTCTCCTTGACAAGAACAAGATGAAGGAATCGTTGATCCCTCTTCTCGTTGATAGGAAACTTGACCCAGCTCATCACTCAACATCAAGCTCCGCTGCCACTGCTCAGGCTTCACTTGTGCTTGCTCTGCATAAACAATCGTCGCTTCCTTATTCCATTGTTTTAATTGCTGCTCTACTCGCTGAATATCCTTCTCTTGTACGAGATCGCATTTATTCACAATTAGCAAATTCGCGGCCCGAATCTGCTCTTGCAGCAAATGCATCATCTTGCGGCTCGGTTTGCTAACCGAAGCAGTATCATCTATCCAATGTGACATTTGCAGAGAATCAACCAATGTTACAATATGCGTCAATTGAACAGGAGCGTATAGAGAAACATCTGTTAACGCATCTACAAGCTCCATAGGCTCCGCAATGCCTGTACATTCCACGTATACGACATCTGGCTGATGCTCCTGTACCAGCTCCAATAACTTCAGGCCAAAGTCGCCTCGGATTGAGCAGCATATACAGCCACCGAGCAGCTCTTCCATATTCACTTCCTCAGGCAGCAGCTGCCCGTCTAGATTCACATCTCCCGCTTCATTCATAATAACCGCAGGTTTCATTCCTTGCTGTAAACATTGCTGCGTCCACTGCTGAAGAAGCGTCGTCTTGCCGCTCCCTAGAAAACCAGCCAAAATAACAACCGGTATATCTTGACGTTCACTAGAAGAAGTAAGTAAGTCCATTATTGAATGATTATGTTTCATATAACTCTCTCTTTCTCAGCTACAGTCTTCAAATTATTGGTATTCCGCTGACCACCGTTCAAGCTAGTCGATGACAACGATATTTTTCTGCGGCCTTTAAACAATAGCCACCATATCGGAAGTAGCAGCAATATGAATACAACAGAGACCCAAAAAGCTGCTTGTATACGGCTTACTGTCACTACATGTCCATCAGTGGAAGTATGCCCTAGCATGACAATTGCCGAATAAATAGCGATGGAACATGCACTTAACAGTTGTTTCAGCCAATTAGATAGAGCCGATCCTTGAGCTACATGTTCATTTTCCAGACATACCATACTCATATGATTGCCTGGCATCGTTACCAAGCTAACACCTACGCTGCGGATAAACATCGCACTAATGACCATAAAAAGCGAAACAGCGCCATTCATGGAAGCTAATAACAACGATCCAACAAGCATCAGTATTAATCCCGAGAACAGCAGTCTCTGTGGCCCTACCACATCATACAATCTCCCTACTATTGGTGCAAGCAAGACCATAACAAAAGAGGGGAATAACATAATCCAACCACTGTCAGCCGCATTCCACCCTTGTACATCCATCAAATAAAGGGGCATCAAATAAGTCCCTGCATAAAGCGCTAGCGTTACGATCCCGTTCCATAGCATCGTAAGCTTCCATAAACGATTTTTAAATAATCGCCAATAAAGTAAAGGTTGCTTGTCCGCAGCACTGCTATGAGCGAGCCGCGCTAGCATTCCGCTTCCTGCCACTGCTACCAATCCATACCCCCAACCTACTCCAAACCAATGATGGATTTGGCTTAAGCCAATAATTACACATGCGCTTCCCGTACCGGCCAGAACGAATTGTCGCAATGGGAATGCAGAATAGGAGAGCGACATTGATTGTCTTGGTAGCTGGCTAAGGCAAGCTAACATACAAATATTAAGCAATCCAGTGAACAGAAATAAACTTGACCATCCAAACTGAACGTACAACCATCCACTTATAACAGGTCCAATCGCAGGTCCCAACATGGCCGCCATGGACCACCAGCCCATAGCCGATGCTCTTTTTTCTTCAGCGATATGATGATAAATCAGTGAAACCGTTAGCGGAGTAATCACGCCCACACATAGGCCTGACACAATACGAATGGCCACAAGTGACTCCCAATCCGTTAACATGCTGCCCATACAAGAAAATATCGTAGATACAGTGGTTGCTGCCACCAGCACTTTACGTATCCCCCACCGCTCCATTGCATATCCAGAAAGTGTCATCGACACTCCAGCAGCTGCCATGAATCCAATTAAGGACCATTGAGCCTGATCTATGTTTATGCCCCAGTAGGCCTTCCAGATCGGAATCATGACCGTATAACCGCTTATTCCATACATCGACATAAACACACCAAGTAAGGAACATAACAAAAACAAAATTTCTATTTTTTTTCTGTTATGTATAAAAATCCGCCCCTTTTCAACTTAATCTCTACTTTTATGATTAAAATACTTGCCTATTAGATTTTTTTTCTTATAATGTAGTTGTTCCCATCTCGCACGGCACGTTCAGTGAGGTACATGTATGGATGAACGATATCAACTTCGAATTAGGAAGGAGTTCCTGATATGTTAAATACGTTATCCTATGGTTTGTTGGGGTTGTTAGCCAAAGAGCCGTGTTCTGGGTATGATTTAATGCTGCGTATTCAACCATTCTGGCAAGCGAAACATAGTCAAATTTATCCGTTGCTCGCCAAGCTGGAACGTGAGAACTACGTACAATATGAACGCATTGAGCAAAGGGACAAGCCAGATAAGAAAGTGTACACGATAACCGATTTGGGACGTGAAGCTGTTATGGAGTGGCTTGGTGACCCACCAGCCGAAACCGCTTTCCGTGACGAACTAAGCCTAAAAGCTAACTGTATCTGGATGACTGACCGCAATACAGCAGCCCCTCTATTCCTCGCTCGCATGAAGCAGCTAGAGACCAAGATTGCCTATTACGAAAAGTTATTGACCCGCATCCCTGAAGAAGAACGTCATATTCGTTCCAAACATTTTGGAGATTATATTTTGTTGAATCGTGCAGTTTCTCTCGCAGAAGGACAAATCGAGTGGTGTAAATGGGTTATTCAAATGCTTGAGGACGGACAAGATGTGTAAACAAGCGAATAATTGAAGCAAGCTACAACCGCAGATTATCCCAACGGACAACTGCGGTTGTTATTTATTGCTGCCTTTGCTGCATCGCAGCATGACGAGCTGCAATCACTTCGGAACGGTCTCTAAGACTGTGACGATGAATCAGTTCTTCACTCCAGATAGGAGGCTCCAACTTCCATTCCATCGATTCGCTGAGGCACTGAGCTTTACACTGCTCCAATAATCGATCGTCTGAAATAGGAAGATTCATGACTTCAAAAGCTTCAATAGGCTCCGATTGCATACTTTGTTCTGCCTCTTTTTTTACTTTAGCAACACGTTGGTCTATTTGCACGAGCAGTTTATCCTTATCCAAGCCTAAAGAATGCCAATTCAAATCTTTGGCATCATTTTGAACGAGAGTCAGCATTTTAAGTGCGCCTTTGCTGTTGCCTCTTCGCTCATGGTACAGACCAACTGCAATTCTTACGAGTGATAACCATAAAGTCTGTTTATCAGCATCTAGCTCTTCCTTCCACATTTCTTCCATAATTTCATGGCATTCAAACCAATCACGGGTAACGTGAAACTCTATTAAATAACGAACATAATTGTGATTATACATTTGTCACCAGCTTCCTCAAGAGCATTATTTCCATCTCTATTCAATTTCCATGATTATTGTAACAATTACAAATGTTTTTTGAAACCATTCGTGACTTTATCCGTAAACAATCTTAAGGATAACAAAATTATATGATTCATCATCTGAGGAGGCAATTATGCGTAAATTAATGGCGGCTTTCATGGCTATTACACTTCTATTCGCCGTAACGGCACCTGGTATCGTTGACGCTAAGAAGCGCAGCGGCGGTGGTTTCAGTTCTGGGGTTAAGAAATACAACCCAGCGCCGACGAAGAATGATTCTGGCGTATCTTCTACAAACAAAGCAAACCAACCAACGAACAAAGCTACAACTACAACTCCACCAAAGACTTCTAAGCCTAGCTTTGGCGGCAGCTTCCTTAAAGGGATGATGATCGGTGGACTTGCTGGAATGCTATTTGGTGGATTGTTCGGTGACATGGGAATGTTGGGTAACATTCTTGGTCTTATGGTCAACGTATTTGCAATCGTACTATTATTTATGGTTGCATCGATCATATTCCGCAAATGGCGTGATTCACGTAAAGCTCGTTCTTCACATGGAGGTTTCAACTAATGACACTACGATTGTCTATGGACGAGCTTGTTAATGCAGTATGTCTCAATATGGCAATGCGCAGACAAGTTCAACCTACAGATATCGAGGTAGAATTATGCTGGGATGAACAATATGGATTTACCGCTCAAGTATGGATTCAAGGCCGACAGCAATATTTAGTAGAGATGAATCTACTAGAAGCGATTGAGCAATATGTTCATCAACAGTACGGTCATCGTGTTTTCCGTTCTGATATCCAGCTCGATCTCAATGATGATGAAATGTGGGCAGACGTTAACGTTTCCGCTTAATCTTCACACAACTATTTCATTCTAATCACAAAGCGGCTTCTCTACGATGTAACATCGATAGAGAAGCCGCTTTTTTATTGCTTGTTTATGGAAAGAATGACGTGAAATCCGCTTCTATTAAATAATTTTAATCAAAAACGGTCGTTTTGTTACAACATTGTCTTCTCTTTTTAAGGTTGGTTTAATGTTGACTGTTTATTATAAATTCATAGAAAACATATACGTTGTAATGGAGGTACAAGTTATGTTGAAGAAAACTGTATATATTGAATTTCAAGATCGCCAAATCCCAGTGTTTTGCACAACTATTTCACATAAGAATACATTCTCTCTACTTAAAGATGCATTGAATCGTAAACTATTTACGGGTAAGCGTGCCATCAAGAAATGTCTAGATACGCTTATAAGTATCGAGATCGTTGGTTCAGAAGCTATCTTGCACTCGAAATGGGAAAATGACACACTCGCTTTATCTTTGTACTAGGTACAACTAAGCATTATTTAACTATCGACCCGACAAATGAGTCTGTCACACTCTGAAGCTCACCTTTTCATGGAGTGAAATGACACGGAGTGGCTTGCCCGGCAACGGCGTAATAGACGATATTGTTTCGCTATCTAGATTCCACCAAGCGATATATGGGTCTTTATTTACGCCTGACAGAAGAATGTAATTTTTAATCCAACTATGAATACGAATAGAAGAATGGCGCATTGCTCCTTCGAGAGTGATGCGCTTTCTTATTTGACCATCTATCATCCCTCGAATCTCAAGGCTACTCTCATCTGTACAGTGAATGAGCAACTGTTCAAGTTGATCTTGTGAGGTTACGATTTGGTTAGGTCCTTCCCCAGTGTGAATGACTTTAGAGGCAAGTTGCAGCGAATGTAAATGCCAAATACGCAATGTGTTCTCCATCGCACTACATGCAAATAACAAGTTATTATCTATGCTAACGCCCGCATCTGCTACTAATGCTCCAGCCTGAATCGTATGTGTAATCTCCCCAGTTGTAAAATCTAATATTCTCATTGTGGATGAAGTATGGCTCGTAAATAGTATCCTTTTGCCATCTTGCAGCGAATACATTTGATGTGGTATAAAACCAATACCATAGGGTCCGCCAACATATACTTTTTTGTCTCTTAAAGCAATGAAACGGAACTGTTGAGATGCTCTGAGCATCCCTGCCAAGCAACTTACTTCAAATTGGTTTATAAATGGTAAAATGCTGTCAAAGGAATAACTCTCTTCTGCAGCGATATATCGTTCGACCTGATCCGTCATAGGATAGATTCTTATCCAATGCCGCCCTCCCTGCTCCATTACCAATAACGTATTGCCTTGGGCCTCTTTTTCTAAACCATTTAGTCTGCCCTGCTTCCATTCCCAGCGCCAAACGATGTTTAAGTTCTCATCTAAGAGAACCACAACATTAGGCTCGCATAGAACAGCAAATTGAGCCATACAATCACCTGTATCATCAGAGTAGCTGCGCACGATCATCTCAACCTTATTTAGACCCTTACTTCTCTATTTTAACAAATCGCTAGCTAGTAGCTCCCAAGCGTCGTCATCTCCATACCATGATGAGCCAGTAGGCATGAGATATTGCAGCGTACTTTTATACCTAGCAATCAACTCTAGCTGCTTACAATCACCAGACTCATTTAGCAACAACAATTCGAACGAATATTTACGCAAGGTAGATATCGCTTCTTCTAACAATCGTATGTCTTGTTGTGCATATCCCATTCTAATAAGTGTAATTGGCTTATCCATCCTCACATCATCTAAAAATCTACGAATACGCTTCTCCAATAGTTGATAGTACAACTCATAGTTGTATAAAGGAGGCTCTCCCTCAACAACAGGAAAGTCATGAAAGGAATGACAGTCCCATTTTCGATCTACTACATGATAATACAGTCCATTATCAGTAATTCCGATAATATCCAAGTTGTCTCTGTCCATAAATGAAGAGAAATTGGATTGAATAAGTGAAGCAGTCAGACCCGCATTGGGCATACTGAACCAATCTAGTGGATAAGAAGCTTGCCGCAAACCTAATCGTCTTATTTGATAGGCTACCGAACAATTCCCACCTATACCGATTACAATACGATTTACACGAGATAAAGCACTCAATATCCGCCCCCCTCCTCTCATCTTTATATTATGCAGCTATAACGACAAATGAATGTGTATACAACGCGGCAAGATAAGAAAAGGGGATGAGCCTAATGCCCTCCCCTTTCAAAGCTGCATAACCATTTATTTAATGATTAGTCAGAGACAGCTACAGCGCTTAAGCTTTCTGGACCTGTGCGGTTCGCTAGATTGATACCACTACCGAGCACGTATGCAGTATAGATTGGGAAACTAGGCGTTGTTGGAACGTTAAAATCTGTTGCTGAAACCGTAAAAGTAAGCGTATCAAGAGCGTTAACAGGAAGTGCTGTCGTTGCCGAATAAATTTGGGTTGTGTCACGGAAAATTAAAATTGTGACCGTTCCTAATACTGCTAACAATGTCGTAACAGCAACCGTTGCACTCAATTCTACTCGTGTGTTTGTGGTAGCTGTTGCTAAATTGATTCCTAATGTTCCAAATAAGACTGGAGCAGCAGTTAGTGGAACCGCAATCGAACCTGCATAACTCGCATTTTGCGAAATTTGACTATCTACAAATGTAGACATTGGCTTCACCTCCACTACTACTATATGTATTTCACAAACTCTCGCTTGGACAAATGCTAGACTTATCAAAAATAGACGGCAAAATAATCTTGACACGATACATTTTGTATCATAAAGTACAACTATCAGCTACATCATTCACCATATCTGACTAATCTAATAAACGAAGGAGTATTCCCATATGACGATCGGAGAAAGATTGCGACGCCTGCGCATTTCTCGCAAACTATCGCAAGAGGAAGTAGCAAGATACATTGGGGTGACGCGCTCGGCATACAGCCATTACGAAATAAACAGCCGACAGCCTGTGTATGATACAGTTCGTAAACTTTCGAATCTATTTGACGTATCCATTGACTATCTTATAAACTCCGACCTGCAAGATCATGAGCCCCAAGAAACAAAAAGACTGCTTCAACTATGGCAAGCCATGGATGAGCAGTCACGAGAGCAAACTCTTCATATGATGCAGCACGCTATGAAACAATCAAATTCAAAATTATAGGTCATATACAGGAAGTTCGATATGAAACGTACTTCCTTGCCCATATGCACTTTGTGCCCATATTCGACCATGATGAAGTTCTACAATTTCTTTGGCAATCGACAACCCTAATCCACTACCGCCTACAGCTGAATTGCGAGATTTATCTTTTTTGTAGAAGCGATCAAAAATATAGGGCAAGTCTTCTGAATCAATCCCAACCCCTGTATCGTTAATTGAAATATGTATACAAGATTTAGATACAACATATTGAAAGCGTATGCTTATCTTTCCTCCGGTTGGGGTAAATTTGACAGCATTGTATATGATATTATCCAATACTTGTGTCATTCTATCCAAGTCCATTCTAAGATTCAAACTTACCGGAGGGGCATCTCGATACGTTAAATTGTAACAAGCAAACATCAGTCCCCTTGCACGCAATTCTAATTCATATTGTTCTTCGATATGAGAAATGAAGCGCTCCAAACGTACATCTACCATTTCTACGTTGACCTGGCGAGCCTCCAACTTAGATAATTCGAACAAGTCCTCAATCAAATGATTTAAGCTATTAATTTTGTTAAGCATAAGTTTTACATATTTTTTTTGTTCGTCAGGTTCAACAATAACATCGTCGTAGAGTGCTTCCAAATATCCTCTAATTAACGTCATCGGAGTTCGTAAGTCATGAGATATATTCGATAACAAATGTCTGCGTGAGCGTTCCATCCGTTCCAGCTCATCATTTTTGGATTCTAAACTTTCATTCATCCGCACCAACTCTGAAGTACGGTGCTCAATCCTCGTTTCAAGTCCAGCATTCAACTCTCGTAATTCGAAGTAGAGCGATTCCACATCCCCCATTGCTTTTGAGATACGTCGAGATAGCATTAGAGATTGCATAAGTACACAAATAACAAGCCCAAATGGAGCCAAATCCCGAATCGGGGCAAATCCTTGATAGTATAAAATATCGTTAAAAATAAACACGGCAAAAATGATAAATCCTAATAAGGTGATCGTGGCACCCGTCCGCTGACTCTGGATGGCACGAACCGTAACGATAATGGAGAAAACAACCGCAAAAACGATATAGATTTGATATAGAATAAGAATCGATGTGAATAATAATGGTGATAGCGTCAAAGTAATGAGCAAAAATAGTAAACCAATGCCTATCAAAGTGAAGTAGAATTTTTGAAGTGTTTCTTCCTTAAATAAATAATGAACAAAGCTGACACCTGCCATTACAGCGATCGTAATCAGACAATAATCTAATCTTATGAGCCCAGTCCATCGATACCATGAAGTCCAATACATAAGCATCACATCGCCTAGAGTAAGCATTCTTACAGCAATAGCGAGGCAAAGCAATCCAAAAAAGAATGTAAACTTCTCTCTTCGCCTTCCCATAAACATACCGAACTGATACAACCCGATAATAAATAGACATCCAAAAATAAGCGAATCCTTGGCTGTCTCCAGTTTGCTTTTACGAGTCATTTGATTTACAGTTCCAATCTCTGGTGCCGCAGAAATCCCGCCCTTATGATGTGCAAAGTTTGCTACTTGGATAACCAGATCCAATTTATCTTTTGGTGCAGGAATCATAATTAAACGATTTCTAAAAGAAGGGACTGCTGCATCAGCGTTATCTGCCACTACACCTTCTTTTATGTACAGCTTGCCATTGACCCAGATGTTATAGGAGCTAAATGCGCCAGGCATCCATAAGCCAAGAAGAACTTCAGATGAGTTTTTAAAAATTTGAACTCGATAGGATGCATAGCCTGTACCGCTAAGCGGAACACCGTTCAATTCAACTTGATTCCACAACTTCGGGATGGATACATAATGCTGATCTTTGCTCACAGCAAACATTTCTGGTGTACGCAGCTCATTCCAATTGAACTCCCACTTTCCGTTAAGCGTAACGGCCCCGTCTTTTTCAAAATTCCAATTTCGCAAATTCAATACACCATATTGTACTTGTGGCGCAATCTTGGATTGTGAAATATCTCCAATAAGTTGAATGACTATGATAACTAGTACTGCTAGTGCTACAAATGCATGAAAGGATAGCTTTTTGATGCGAAAACACCCCCAGTACACTTACTCGCTGCCATATATAATTTCCTGCTTGGCTTATTCGACAACTACTCTCACTTACTGAGTTGTCATCTTCTACCATTGTTCGCTATAATATGAGATGTGGAGGTGAATAGCCAAGATGAGTGCTGCCAGAATACTTGTAGTAGATGATGAAACTGAGATTACAGAGCTAATCTCCTTGTATTTAAGACGGGAGGGATTTCAAGTCGTAGTTGCAGACAATGGCTATGATGCACTGCAGCTCGTTGGTGAAGTGAAACCCGATCTTATTATACTTGATATTCTACTAAAATCATTAGATGGGATTGAAGTTTGTAAAGAAATTAGAAAAACTTCAAATGTCCCCGTCCTTTTCATCAGTTGTAAAAGCGATGATGTTGATATTATTTTAGGTCTTACTATTGGCGGAGATGACTACATAACGAAGCCATTCAGTCCAAGCCAATTAGTTGCACGAGTAAAGGCGCATCTTCGACGTACGACTTTGCATAAATCAGCAGAAAACAACACGCTGCTAGCTTATCCCGGACTAGAAATCGATCTTAATAGTCACACCGTCAAAACAAATGGACGTCTCATTTCACTGTCGTCTAAAGAATTCGATCTGCTTTCACACCTAGCTCAGACCCCAAATAAAGTATTTCGCTTGGAGCAATTGTACCAGCTAATTTGGAATTCTGAAAGCTTTGGTGATACAAGAACATTAATGGTTCATATCAGCAATCTTCGCAAAAAAATAGAACCCGATCCCACCAACCCGCGATATATTGTAACGGTAAGAGGCGTAGGCTACAAATTCCTTGTGAATGAGTAGCTTTTTTTATCGATGTCTCACCTTTCCTTATCTCACAGTAGAATGAACCCCTTCTTTTGTAGTACAATAAGATTTAGTGATTTTTTTGATGACAAGGAAGGAAGACTGGATATGCTATACATGGAGCAAAATTGGAAAGACTACGAATTGATAGATACTGGAAACGGGGAAAAATTGGAGCGTTGGGGCGATGTCGTCCTGCGTCGTCCTGACCCTCAAATTATTTGGCCAATCGCAAACGAGAATCATCAGTGGAAAAATGTACACGGACATTATTCTCGTAGTTCATCCGGCGGTGGACAGTGGGATATGAAGAAGCCGATTCCTGAGCGCTGGTCGATACAATACCGTGATTTGAAGTTCCATATTAAGCCGACAAGCTTTAAGCACACGGGTCTGTTCCCTGAACAAGCTGTGAACTGGGCATGGATGATGGATAAAATAGCAAATGCAAACCGTCCCATTAAAGTACTTAATCTGTTCGCCTATACAGGTGGAGCGACATTAGCGTGCGCTTCTGCCGGGGCACAAGTATGTCATGTCGATGCCGCTAAAGGTATGGTTCAATGGGCAAAAGAAAATGCTCAGCTGTCAGGTCTTGCGGACCGTCCAATTCGTTTTATTACCGATGATGTGTTCAAGTTCGTACAACGTGAGCAGCGTCGTGGCAATAAATATGATGCGATTATTATGGACCCTCCTTCTTATGGTCGCGGACCTAACGGTGAAACGTGGAAACTAGAGGAAAGCCTATATCCATTCTTGGAATTCTGTACGACAATTATGTCTGACAATCCTTTGTTTATGTTAATTAACTCCTATACGACAGGACTTTCTCCTACTGTATTGGATAATTTGTTAACGATGACGATGAAAAAGCGTTATGAAGGCAAAATTACTTGCGGTGAGATTGGATTACCAATTACGAACTCCGGCATGGTACTGCCTTGCGGTATACTAGGACGTTGGGAGTCATGATGAACGGCGGCTCCTATCCGTCTGTCCCAATTGTATTTGAGGATAATCATATACTTGTTGTAGAAAAGCCTGTGAACATATTGTCACAGGCTGATTCTACGCAAGATTTAGATATGCTCACCCTACTTAAGCATGATGTCAAAACTCGCTATAACAAGCCTGGCAATGTATATATGGGGCTCGTACATAGGCTAGATCGCCCTGTTGGCGGAGCTATGGTATTTGCTAAAACATCCAAAGCAGCTTCCCGATTGTCCGATACCGTACGGAAGCATGAGCTAGACAAGCAATATCTCACAGTCGTCCACGGCCGTCCTGGCGCCCTATCTGGGAGCCTAACACACTATTTGTTGAAGGATACTCGCACAAATAACGTACGTGCTGTGCCCGCTCATACGCCCGGAGCAAAAGAAGCTCGTTTGGACTATGAAGTGCTAGAGCACAAAGAAGGACTGTCCCTCATACGCATCCAGCTTCATACCGGCAGATCACATCAAATTCGAGTCCAAATGCAAACGATTGGCTGCCCGCTATATGGAGATCAACGATATGGTGCTAACGTGAACAAACCTGGCCAGCAAATTGCCTTGTGGTCGTACAAATTAGCATTCCCTCATCCAACATTGAAGGAACAGATGAGCTTCACTTGCAGTCCCCCACAAGTCTATCCGTGGGATATGTGGGGAAGTTTATAGTGTTAATCTACAATAACGAGTACGGATGCCAAAAGTTCCTGCAAATGCAGGACAATTCGTAAGCATGATGCGAGCGAAACGAATAGGTACAAAATAGATTAGGTTGCCGCAGCTGCACTTTCATCACAGCTGTGGCAACCTATTATTTGTTTCTTTGAAAAAAAGAGCAAGATCCACTAATGTAAACATAATTTCTTTGAAAAATAATTGTTTATTGGTAAATCTGATGACACATTTAGCTGTTACATATATAAGGAATAGAGCGTCAAGTTTATACTTCCAAGGATGTCAAATTGGATGATGTGCGGATTCAGCCAAAGAAGAAGCTGCGACGCTTGTTAATTCTGACTGTTGCTTTTTCGTCGCATTCGTGAGCTGATCGATTGGTGATTGAGTCAGCTTATGAAGTAATAACAACAATAGTTGCTGATTGTGTGCTGAAATTCGATTTAGAAGTTCATTCCAGTAAGATTCACGCGCAGCCAAGCCTCTGTTCATCTCTTGTTCTCCGAATGAAGTTAAACTAACCCATACGATACGTCGATCTTCTTGATCACGTTCGCGGCTTATTAATGCATTTTTCTCCATACGGTCTAACAATGTCGTTACAGCTGCTGCTGTCGTTTCTAAATAAGGAATTAATGCGGAAGGCTTCAAACGCTTATGTTCCGCCACCTTTTCCAACACAATAAGCTGACTGTCCGTCAAACTAGGGGCTAACGCCTCGTCCATAACGTTGCGATAATCTTTTGTTAATTTAGACCATACTTTCGCAAAATCGTGAGCATGCATCCGACCACCCTCTCCAACACTGTCCCGTACCTACAAAAACAACTAAATTATACCACAGTTGTCATTCATGGTCACGTTCCCTTTCACATATGTTTACAAATGCTAAGAATTAGAGCGCTACTCCATGTCAAACTTGTCATATCGTTCACACTGTGCCTAATACCTTCATACAATAAAGTAGGCAATCTCATTTCTGAAAACGAAAGGAGCATGAGGATGGATACGTGGAAGCTGGACTTATTCAACCGCGCAGTTCGTGCCGGCATTATAAAAGACCCACAATGGCAAGACCGATTGGATGAACCGGTACCACTGTGGGTCGTGTTGGAGTTAACGATGAAATTAAATGAACTGTTAGACCCGCCTCATAAACCTTATGACTGATCCAGCGTCGTTCTATGCATGCTGAGGAGGATGGAGCGCAAATAGATCGACTACCTGCTCATCCTTCTCTAATGGAAGCAGTGCTTTACCTATCGACTTTCTATCCATAAGTGGAGCCCTCTCGGTTAACACGGATAACGTACGTCCACCATCCGTTAATGCGAAAATCGGATAAGCTTCCTTACTAAAGAAAGCACCCATAATAGCAGAACCGTTTGGCTTTACACGCTTGCCTTCCTTGAACTCAAAGCTAGCCATCCCTTTACCGCCTCGACCCTGCTGGACATAATCAAGCAACAAAGAACGCTTGCCCCAGCCCAAATCGGTCAAGATCGTAATTTCCCCTTCATCTCCATTCACACTGAGTGCAGTAACAACACAATCCTCATCCTTCAGCTGTATGCCACGCACACCAGCAGCAGCTCGTCCCATTGGATTGATTTCATTTTCTGCGAAACGAATGGACATGCCTTGCTTCGTAACAAGAAGTAAATCATTAGACATATTTGAACCATAAACATGGATTATCTCATCTTGGTCAGCCACTTTACATGCAACAACTGCCGCGCTTCGATTCGTCTCATATTCTTTAAGCAGCGTTCGCTTTACTTGACCTCGCTTCGTAACGAAAACGAGTGATTGTAATTCATCTTCGAACGACTTGACTGGAATGACGGCGACAACCCGATCCTCTTTCGCAATCGGAATCACGTTGACAATAGCGGTACCATTATCTTTCCACTTAAATTCAGGCACAAGATGTACCGGAAGTGAGAAGTATTGACCTCGTTGTGTAAACAACAACAATCGATCAAGTGTATTTACTTCGAACACATGTCTGATTTGGTCCCCTTCCTTCACACCTGAACCGTTCCACTCTCCTCCTGAACGATTGAATGAAAGCATACTAGTACGCTTTACATATCCATCATTGGAAACCGTTACAATTACATCTTCTGAATTAACCATAACTTCGAGATTGACTTTGATCTCCTCAATCTCACCTTGTACTACGGATCGACGATCAATGCCATAGCGATTACGGATATCTGTCATTTCTTTCTTGATGACTTGCAGCAGTTTACGCTCATTACTTAAAATTAGCTGAAGCTCTGCTACCTTTTTCTTAATCTCATCCAACTCTTTCGTTAATGCTGTTAGTTCTAGATTCGTTAAACGATACAATTGAAGCGTTAAGATTGCGTCTGCTTGACGTTCTGTGAATCCGAATTGGTTAACGAGATTAAGTTGTGCATCTTGGCGATTTTTCGATGCTTTAATCGTTGCGATGACTTCGTCCAATATATTTAATGCCTTAACTAGACCCTCTAATACATGCGAACGATCCAACGCTTTATTCAAATCATATTGTGTACGTGCAGTTACCACATCGCGTTGATGTTGAATATAAGCCTTCAATATTTGAATAATGCCAAGCTGTTGTGGAGCTTTATTCACGATCGCAACCATATTGAAGTTATAAGTAACTTGTAGATCCGTCTTCTTGAACAAATAGTTCAAAATACCTTGCGCATCCGCTTCTTTCTTTAGTTCAACCACAATGCGCAATCCATCGCGGCCACTCTCATCCCGTACTTCAGCAATGCCATCCACTTTCTTCTCCAAGCGAATGTTCTCCATCGCTGTAACAAGGCGCGACTTCACAACTTGATAAGGAATTTCCGTAATAACGATTTGTTGCTTGCCACCGCGCAAATCTTCGATTTCGGTCTTGGAGCGAATGTAGATTCGGCCTTTTCCAGTCCGATAAGCTTCCCGGATTCCTTCTTCCCCCATAATAATACCACCGGTTGGGAAGTCAGGACCTTGAACGATTTGCATCACTTCATCAAGTTCCATAGAAGGCTTATCGATCATCGCAACACAAGCGTCAATAATTTCACGCAAACTGTGTGTAGGTATCTCGGTAGCAAATCCGGAAGAAATACCGCTGACACCATTCACAAGTAAATTTGGGAACCGTGCTGGGAGAACCGAAGGCTCTTCCGTTGTATTATCAAAGTTCGCTCTAAACAATACAGTATCTTTTTCAATATCACGCAGCAGCTCGTTCGCAATTGGCGATAGTCTTGCCTCTGTATAACGCATTGCTGCTGCTGGATCGTCATCTAGGGAACCCCAGTTTCCATGCCCATCTACGAGTACATGAGACATTTTCCAAGGCTGTGCCATACGTACCATACCGTCATAAATAGATGAATCACCATGCGGATGATAATTACCCATTACATCACCGACGGTCTTGGCAGACTTACGATAAGGCTTATCTGATGTATTACCTGAATCATACATCGCGAACAAAATACGTCGCTGAACTGGCTTCAAGCCATCCCTAACGTCAGGAATGGCTCTGTCTTGAATAATGTATTTGGAGTATCTACCGAATCGGTCACCAACTACGTCTTCTAGAAACGCAGGCTTGAACTGTTCCGATACGCTCATCTCTAATCACCCTTCTATTCTTCGAACTCCGTAAAGTCCACGTTCTCTACAATCCAACGCTTTCGCGGCTCGACTTTATCTCCCATTAATGTCGATACTCGACGCTCCGCTTTAGCAGCATCTTCAATCTGTACTTGTAACAACGTTCGTGTCTCCGGATCCATTGTCGTTTCCCACAGCTGATCCGGATTCATCTCACCGAGTCCTTTATAACGCTGAATTTCAGCTTGCGAGCCTAACTGTTTCAAATAATTGTTCAATTGTTCCTCTGTCCATGCGTATCTGACGGAAGTGTGCTTCCCTTTTTTGTGAGTTATCTTGAACAACGGCGGTTGAGCGATGTAAACTCGTCCCGCGTCAATTAGCGGCTTCATGTAGCGATAGAAGAATGTTAGCAGCAATACTTGGATATGTGCTCCATCCGTATCGGCATCGGTCATAATAATGATTTTGGAATAGTTGCATTCGTCCAGCTCAAACTCTGAACCAACACCTGCCCCGATCGCGTGAATAATAGTCCGGTACTCGTCATTTTTAAGAATATCTGCGAGCTTAGACTTCTCAGGGTTCATCGGTTTACCCTTAAGCGGCAGAATTGCTTGCGTCTTAGAATCACGTCCTTGCTTCGCAGATCCACCTGCGGAGTCACCTTCGACGATAAACAACTCATTACGAGTAGAGTCTTTGGATTGTGCTGGTGTCAGCTTGCCACCTAAGTTCGTACTCTCGCTGCGCTTCCTGCCTGAGCGTACTTCTTCTCTTGCTTTGCGTGCAGCTTCTCTAGCCTTCGAAGCTTGAACGGCTTTCTTCACTAACGATTGCGCAACTTGAGGATTCTCCTCCAAGAAGATTTGCATCTGCTCCGTTACGACCGCATCAACGACGCCACGTGCAGAAGCACTACCTAGCTGGTCTTTTGTCTGCCCGACAAATTCCACATCTGACATTTTAACACTAACGACCGTCATCATGCCTTCTCGCAGATCATTACCTTCAAGATTTTTATCTTTTTCCTTCAACAAGCTATTTTTACGAGCATATTCATTCATGACTCGCGTATAGGCCGTTTTGAAGCCGGTCTCGTGCGTACCGCCGCCTCTTGTTGAAATGGAGTTAACGAATGATGCGATTGTTTCCGTATACCCATCATTGTATTGCATCGCGATTTCAACTTCGATCTCATCTCTTTCACCTGTGAAGTGAATCACTTCATGAAGAACACTCTTGTTCTCATTTAAATACTGCACGAATTCACTTGCACCACCAGCATAACGGAACTGCTCTTGCTTGCCAGAACGTTCATCCTTCACATTGACTTCCAAGCCAGAATTCAAGAACGCTATTTCCTGCAAACGCTCGCTCAATGTATCAAAATTCAGGTGAATGTTACCATGGAACACTTTCGTATCAGGCTTAAATGTTACTTTTGTACCTGTACGATTCGTGTTTCCGGTGACTTCCAAGCCAGTAACAGGCTCACCTACATGCTCCACTCCAGCAGCATCCGTCCACGACTCAAAGCGTTGGCGGTGGATCTTGCCGTCTCGATAAATTTCTACTTGCAGCCATTCTGATAAAGCATTCGTTACCGAGGCACCAACCCCGTGCAAGCCCCCGGATTTCTTATATCCTGCTCCACCGAACTTACCGCCCGCATGCAAAATCGTGAATACGACCTGTGGAGTCGGTACACCTGTCTTATGTATTCCCGTTGGAATACCACGTCCATTGTCTCGTACAGTTACGGAATTATCCGCGTGTATAGTGACATCTATAACAGAGCAGTATTTGGCAAGATGCTCATCGACGGCATTGTCCACGATTTCCCAAACAAGATGATGAAGACCCGAGGAGCTTGTACTTCCTATGTACATCCCCGGTCTCTTACGTACCGCTACAAGCCCTTCGAGCACTTGAATGTCGTCAGCGCCATATTCCATTATCGTGCCTGCACCTTGCTGCTCAGGCTTTCCGCCGAACATATCGACTTGGTCGACCATTCATGCTCCCCCTTTGATTAAACTAATGATGATTATCGAATTTCCGAAATCAAAAGAAAATCTGTCGCACCCCGACGTCTGGAACAACGCCTCCAGCCTTTCGGCAATCGTCAGGATGCAAACAGATGTTTCGCTTTCTTAACTATTTTAATTCATCATGTCCTGTTTCGTAAAGACACTGAAAGCAATAAACAGTGCACAAATTGCCCATATGCTTAGTACAGCCAATGAAAACGGGAGTGTCATACCGTCTACCGGCGTTGGAGTTCCTGCCAAATAATCCGTTAATTTCAAATTAATCATAAACAAATATTTTGCAGTTGGCCATGATGATGCCATGTTATACAAAATTGTACCAGCAATTAGCGTTGCCATTAATGTCACAATGCTGGCCGCCGTACTCCGAACTAGTACGGAGATCATAAATCCAAGTGCAGCTACGACAATACTAGCAAACCAGATTAGGCCGCATTGCATGAGTACATACAGCCATGCTGGCACGATATGAACATCATTATAATTCACGCTCGTACCCGATATGTCAAATCCCGTAAATAACGGAATCGTCCAGCCTCCATACCCAAATACAGCACCTGAAATGACATAAGATAGCAGCGCTGTCACAAATACGATGACACCCGTAAACATCATAAGCACAAGCCATTTACTCATTAATACTTTCCATCTTCTCACAGGTCTTGTGAGCAGCATTTTAATCGTGCCTGTAGAGCGTTCAGAGGATACGATATCACTGGCAATTGCCATGACTAGCAGTGGTATAAATAGATTTACCGAGTTGTCCATAAATGTACGCGTAAACGTTACACCATTGGGCTCTTTCGGATTGACATCATGATCAAGATAATATTGAAGCTGCTGCAAAATAATTTTTCTAAACTTTTTCCATTCTTCAGGTATTCGGTCACTGCCTAATGAGTTCTGCAAATCTGTAATTTGCTGCGTCAATTCTCTGCGCCAGTCCTGATCGAACTTCTCAAGACTATTTTGAGCCACTTTCATTTGTGCGTATGTAAAAACAGGTATGAGAATAAGTAAGATAAGAAGCACGACATAGAACCGTCGTTTCTTCAATACTTTTATCGTTTCATTTTGAATAAGCGCCAACATATTATTCGATGTGCCCCCCTTCTGTCATTTCTAAGAAGAGCTGCTCTAACGTAGGCATTACACGCTGAATACCATTCACTAGCACATCTTGCTCGAGCAATAGTCGATTCAAGTCAGCAATATGCTCAGGATGTGTTTCCGTCAATACTCGACTATCTGGTAAACCTATCAAAATAGACTCATCGATGATTGCATCCTTTTCACTTACGATCCGAGTTAACCCACTTTGCTTCAAAATCTTTGCAGCCTGCTCTACATCCGATACGAACCATATCACATATTGATTTCTTCCAAGTAGAAGCTGATTCACATCATCTACTGCCAGCACTTTTCCGTTGCTAATAATCGCAACACGGTCACACATTAACTGAATTTCGCTTAGCAAGTGACTAGATACAAATACAGCCATCCCACTTTCAGCCAACACACGGATAAATTGGCGCAGCTCCTTGATACCTAAAGGATCCAATCCATTCGTCGGCTCATCTAGAATAAGCAGCTTAGGCCGAACTAGCAACGCTTGAGCAATGCCGAGTCGCTGTCGCATACCTAGGGAATAGGTTCCTACTTTGTCATGAATGCGTTTGGACATCCCAACGACAGCGACTACTTCCTCAATTCGCTTCTCATCTACATCCGGCACCATCCTTGCAAACTGCTCTAAATTTTCCCACCCCGTTAAGAAGTTATACATTTCAGGGTTTTCAACGATGGCACCGACGAAACGAAGCGCTTTCTCTGGTTCTTTATTCACATCATAGCCACATACTTGTATTCTACCTTCTGTCGGCTTAATGAGGTCCACTAACATTCGTATCGTTGTTGTCTTCCCTGCACCGTTGGGGCCGAGAAAGCCAAATATTTCACCTTCATGAACGTCAAACGACACATTATGTATAATCCACTTCTTGCCCACACGTTTCTTCACTTGCTGTACGGACAAGACAGGAATGGACTGTTCAGTCATATGACCGCCTCCTGTTTATCTAACTGTAACGAGTCATTACACGCTAATTGACTGCTTTCTCATTTCTTATTTGATACTTTGCACCACTCGTGTAGCAATCGCCTCGTACCCTATTCCATTCGGATGAAAATGATCAGAAGACAAATATTTTCCTATGTTACGCTCAAATAAATCTTGTGTCGGAATCATAATCATATTCGCATCTTTATTTATCTCATTAAACATCGTATCATTCCATTGCTGAACAACTTCATTACCATCTTGATGCATTTCTTTCAAATCAGAAAATGGATTGTACAATCCCACATATACGATAAGTGCAGATTCATTCCATTCTCTAATCTGTTTCAGCACCCGAATCGCATCAGTCGTCCCCTTTTCTACTTTTACCTTGAGAGATTCTGCGTTCAATGGGTTGTTGCTCATCTGATCATCGCGTGCGCTTTGAAATAAATCATTGCCGCCTATGGTTAGAAAAATAACGTTCGCTTGCTTCAATGTATTGCCGACAGATTGCTGTTTCAAACGTTCAGCTAGTTGATCTGCACGCTGTCCATTAATAGCTAAATTATTTACGAGTTTAACAGGTTTCGTTTGCTCCTTAGATAGCTGGGCGACAGCACGACGAACATAACCTTGACCTGTCTCATCCCCTGTCCCACGAGTCAAGGAATCTCCTAAGGAGACAATATTTATTTCTTGCTCTGAACGTTCTGGTTCAACAATTGGTGCTTGAGACTCAGGTTTCTCTGTAAATGGTATGGAAGCAGGAGCTATAATATCTGCGACAGCCAAACCAAATCCTAAGAGAAACAGCAACGTCGTCGCCACTCCCCCCGCCATAATAATCGACCACAGCCGAGATTGTTTACGCTTCAAAGATACCCCTCGTTTCTTTGTTCAAATATAACCCTCTGTGCAAGCGCGCAAACACATGAGAACGACGCCTCACACGATTACAATACTTCATATCGATATTTTTCCAATCAATATCTTTACATTACCTATTTCCTTGAAACAATGCAAACATAACCAGTTCATTCCATTTGACAAAAAGCTTGCAAATTCTGCATTTTTCGCCTCGCTACCTAAACGAAAATCAGGACTTTTTTCTATATAATTAGGAATATAATCCATGTACACTGGTCAATTCTCACATTAAAATAGGAAGTATTACCTCATAGACAAGCACACCTTAGAATCGTACTCAGTTAGATGCAGTTCACTTCATCCTCGAAAGGAGGTTCTGCGCTTTCCTTCATGCCTCATTGTTTTAACTCTATCATCGTATTATAACCCCATTTATTGAAGGAGGATTTTATTTGAGTACAACTTCCTACCGCAAAACGTTAGCTACATTTATGAGCCTAACGCTAACTGCAAGCCTATTGTTTCCAACTTTTGCAGCAGCTGAGCAAGCAGGGCAACCTTCCAAGTTGTCAGAGATTGAAAAAATTAAAAACTTAAAAGTAACATCCCAACTACCGCAGGATATCAAGTTACAATTATCAAAATTAGAACCCCAAAATTATTTACCTCAGGCTTATTCAGAAGGTAATAAACCGATCACTGTTATCGTAGAACTTCAAACAGAGCCTGTGAAAGTTCAACAGACTCAACAAAACCCTGGCATTTTAGCGAATGGTGAGGACACCATTCAACACTTGCAAGTGGAACAAGCACAATTTAAATACGCGCTTCAATCCGAGTTAAACGGTAAGGTTAATCAACAATTCACTCAAGTTTTCAATGGCTTCGCCGTTGAGATCAAGGGACAGCAAGTAGAAGACCTACTTAAACTCCCAGGTGTAAAAGCAATTTATCCAAATCAGACGTTCTATTCATTGCCATTCCAAGATGATGCAAATGTGAATCCATTTATGGATGAATCGACGAAGCATATCGGTGCTCCTCTGTTTTGGAAAGCTGATGTGACGGGCAAAAACATTAAGGTCGGCGTACTCGATACAGGGGTTGATTACAATCACCCAAGCTTAAAGGATGCCTACAAAGGCGGATATGACACTATCGACAACGATAACGATCCATATGAAACTAAGCCTAATCCGGCGAAACCACCAAGAAACGGTCGTAACGTAGAAACCTCTCATGGTACTCATGTCGCTGGAACTATTTTAGGGCGAGGCAATCCCGAAATCCCTAACTATGATAAAGGTTGGGTACGAGGCGTAGCACCTGGTGCCGATCTTTATGCTTACCGCGTACTTGGTGAGTATGGTAGTGGTACAACTGCTTCTGTTATCGCCGGGATTGAAAAAGCAGTTGAGCAAGGTATGGACGTTCTGAATCTATCCTTAGGCTCACCTACTAACTTCGAATATACAGCAGATTCCGTAGCTGCTAACAATGCTGCCATAGTAGGAGTCCCTGTAGTTATTTCGAACGGAAACTCAGGCCCTAACGGTTATACCGTTGGTAGTCCAGGTGCTGCGCATCAAGCGATTTCGGTTGGCGCATCTACACCACCACTAAAAGCTGCTAATTTCCACGGTGTTGGTACAACCGCTATTCACGGTAATATTGCTACATATGAGAAGTTCCTACAAGATAACCAAGAGCTTGAGGTCGTGTTCGCGGGACTTGGTAAAACTTCTGATTTTACAAATAAAAATGTTAAAGGAAAACTGGTTCTTATCTCCCGTGGAGAGATTACATTTGTTGAAAAAGCGCTTAATGCTACAGCTGCAGGTGCTGCTGCCGTTCTTATTCATAACAATGCTGACGGAGAGCTAAGCCCATCTGTACCTGATCCTAAAGCCGTTCCTACATTCGGTATTACGAAGAAAGATGGAGAAGCGATTAAAGCGAAGCTCGCTGCTGGAACAACAAAGCTAACGTACTCAACGGTTACCGAACAGGATCTAGTGGCTGGCTTTAGTTCACGCGGCCCTGCTTTGCCAGGATATGCAATTAAACCTGATATTCTCGCACCTGGCGTAGCGATTCGTTCCTCTGTCCCGGCCTTTGACGGCAAATACGAAAAAGCTTATGAAGATAACAATGGCACAAGTATGGCCGCTCCTCATATAGCTGGTGTTGTAGCGCTATTACAGGAAAAAGCCGAGAAGGAACAAAAAGAATTAAATCCAGATTTAATCAAGTCACTCATTACGAATAATGCAGTTTCTGTTAAAACACGCGAAGGTCAAACCTATGATATTGCCTCTCAAGGCGCAGGTCGTGTGGACCTTCCTAGAATCCTACAAGCAGAAGCTGTTGCTTCAGTAGGATACACGACAGATGCAACAAAAGATTATGTACCTGATGAATATTCCACTGGTAGTGTATCATTTGGTCAAGTAAATGTCGGTGCAGCATCTGAAAAACAAGTAACACTCAAAGATATTGCCAACAAAGGCCAAGTGTATGATGTTTCTGTGGAAACAATCAGCGGTTCCCCGAATGTTACCGTAACTGCGGATCAAACTCAGGTGAACCTTACAGCTGGCGGTCAAGCTTCATTCAAACTTACGCTGAATGTGCCTACTAATGCAGCTAAAGGTGTATATGAAGGGGCTGTAATACTAAAGGAGACTACAAGCAATCATACTTTACGTCTTCCGTACAGCGCTTATGTTGGTGAAGATTACGTTCTGCCATCAGTACCTACTGTCACTCCTTCTAAACTTTACTTCTCTCCAAATGGGGATGGCGTGCAGGATGTTATTGATGTTGAGTATGGGGTTGCTGAAAAAGTAAATCAACTAGCCATCAGTGTAGTGGATGCTGTTTACAACGAACAAGGTACGATTCTAGAATCAAATGGCAGTGTCAATAAAGGATATTATGAATTCAGCAAATGGAATGGAACAGTGAAGAAAGACAATGCATCCGTTTCACTCAAAGATGGTTTCTATTATTTGGTTCCTAAAGTTGATTCTAAGCTGTTACTCAATGCTAGAAGTGGACTTATTGTAGATAATACAGCTCCAGACTATACATTAAATGAACCAGGAGTAATTAAAGGTAAGCCTACTCATGGTACGATTAGTGGTACAATCGATAGCGATTTACTAATCGATCTGCTACCTGCAACAGAACCACTTAAAAATATCATTGGTGTAGAAATAGCAGCAATCAATCCGGATGGCTCTGCAAGCTACTTTAAGGGAGAGGTCTACGACAACGGTGATTTTAAAGTAGATGTGCCATTAAAGTATGGCGCAAATGCACTTGGAATATTTGTATATGATTTAGCTGGAAACGGACTCACTGAACCACAAATTATCGAATTTAATTATAAGCCTGACTCACCAGCTGTAGGAGCCATTTCATCTGCTTCTGAAGTTAAGGTGGGAGATACGTTCCGCGTAGATGTAAAGGTTACAGCCACTGAGGCGGTTTATGCAGCTAACTTTAGCGTATTGTACGATAAAAAGTTTGAGTTGGAACTTAGTAATATTCAGCAAAGTGTAACGTTGGCTACCTACCAACAGCAGCATAATCCTGGTGTACCATTATCGATTCAATCAAACATTGTTGATTTTGGTCCTAATAAGAAGAGACTCGATTATGCAGTAAGCCTTTCCAATGGGGCTGCTAAAGGCGTCGATAATCTTGTCAGCCTAACGTTCAAAGCAAAAGAAGCAGGCTCTTATTTATTTGATGTCCAAAACATTAAGTTGTTAAGTTCAGCAGATAAAGTAGAGGCTGTTGTACCTTATGCACCTATCTTAATAAAAGTAGTTAAACCTGCACCTGAAAAACCAAACCCAGGTAACAACTACTCAGGCGGCGGATATTTCCCTTCTGCTCCATCAGGAACTAAACTAAAAGCAGGAACGTTAACGGAGTCCACCAAAGACAGTAAGAAAAATGCGATCTTAGCGGTAGAAGACAGCGTAATTAAGGCTCAATTGGACAACAAAGATGTGAAGCAAGTTCAACTTGATGTATCTGACGTAGACTTCACGAAATACGAGCAAGTTGAGATCCAGCTGTCCAGCTCTATTGCTAAAGCGCTTATTGACGCCAAGAAAACATTGCGCGTAAACGGTACTACCGTTGATATTCAAGCATACAACGAAACACTCAGCGAACTAGCTGACAAAGATGGCATCAAGTTCATTATCTCTCAAAAGAATGCTCCTTCCACTTCTGCTGTGGCAGGTGTGAAACAAGCTGCACCAACATTGAAATTCGCAACAAACAAGCAAACATGGAAAGCTCCATTGCTAGTCGGTCTCAAAATTGATGCCGCAGTGGCAAAAGATCCGCGTAAAGTAGGCGTTTACGACGCTACTTACAGCGACAAACTAACTTACTTGAATGCTGGTCTTAAGCCAGCAACAGGGTATCTACATGTTAATGTAGATAAATCTGGCACTATCTTCACATTAGGCTCTTATGAAAAATCTTTCTCTGATCTTGCAAAGCATTGGGCAAAAGATCGCATTGAAGTGCTTGCGGCTCACCATTTGATCGCAGGCAAAACGACGCCTAACACATTCAAGCCGAACGACAACGTAAATCAAGCTGAATGGCTGTCCTTGTTGGATCGTTTACTTGGTTCAACACTAAAGTGGAATGATCGTGCGAAAGAAAAAGGTGCATTTACGAACCTTACACGCGAACAAGTTGCTGTATTGCTTGTTCAAGCTTTGAAAGCTGATCTCAAATCAACGACGAAGAAGCTTACATTCAAAGACAGCAACAAGATTAGCGCTGATGCCCAAGCTGCAATCGCTTATGCAGTTGAGCAAGGCTTTATCCGTGGCACAGACAAAAATCTATTCAACCCTAAAGCACTCGTAACACGTGCTGAAGCAGCTGCTATTCTCCATCGTGTATTGGAGCATTTGCAGCACCAGCACAAATAATTTTAAACACAATTATTAAATAAGAGGCTATTCCAACCGTAGACTTCTACGAGGAGGGATAGCTTCTTATTTTTTCGCCTCTTCCAACTTTAATTTCTCGTAATCATTATTGTTTCACCGTCTAATATATGGGGTAATTTGTATTTACTGCACTTCGATTACCTGCATTACCTGCATTCCCTTTCGCGCCCGCTGAAAAGCCTCAATCCTTAATCACTTATCTAGAACAAACAACTAGGAGGCCTAATTGATGAATCAAATGAATAACAAGTGGTATTTGAAATTACTAAGTATTAGCTTATGCATTGGAATTCTACTCCCCTCATCCAGTCTAGCTGCGTTAGGACACCCGCAAGTCCCGTTGCCCAATCCAATACTAACTCCTAAAAGTTATGTAACGAACTACGACAAAACAAGCAGTACGCCAATTACCGTACTTGTTGAATTACATAGTGATCCATTGAAAGTGCACGACCTCAAAGCCAAAAATGGACTTGTGGCACGTTCGCAAACGCAAACGTATAAGCAACAAATTAACAGAGAACAAGCTGATTTCAAACAATCCCTGCTGCAAAGCTCGCAAGCACAAATTAATCATCAGTATGTTCAAGTGTTTAATGGCGTATCGATTCAACTTCCACAACATGAGGTGGATCAATTATTGCAGCTGCCTCATGTGAAAGCTATTTATCCAAATCAAATCTTTCACGAAACCCCTTTAACCTACGCCGATGCAGAAGCTAGCATGCAGCATCCTACTTCAAATACAACGATTAGCCATGATATTATCGGGGTGTCAGCACTATGGAATCTAGGTTTCAAAGGAAAAGGAATACGAGTTGGTGTTATTGATTCTGGCGTCGATTATCGCCATCCAAGCTTGGCGAAGGCCTATCGAGGAGGTTACGACTTTGTAGATAACGATAAAGATCCGATGGAGACACAACCTAGGCCTGACCTCACAGCTGAAGAAAATGCTAAATACGCGACGGTGCATGGGACATTTGTAGCTGGTGTATTGGTAGGTCGTGGTAACCCTAGCACACCAAATGGTCCGTACGGCTCTGTTCGCGGAGTTGCACCGGAAGCGGAACTTTACGCCTATCGCGTACTTGGCCCGTATAAAAAAGGAACAACCGAACACATCGTTGCTGCGATTGAACAAGCAGTAAAAGACGATATGGACATCATCAATCTATCCTTAAGCGGCGAAAGCAATTCACAGTATACAGCGGACACAGTAGCTCTAAATAATGCTGCCATGTCAGGAGTTATAGCCGTCACCTCCAATGGCAATCGAGGGCCTGGTGAATATAGTGTCACCCACCCTACTGGTGCACATCAAGCTATTGCTGTGGGAGCTTCCACGAGTACAAACATCAACCAACAGCAGATTGCACCATTTAGCTCTCGTGGGCCATCTTTGCCAGACTACGAGATTAAACCCGATCTTGTAGCTCCTGGTACAAAGATTCGTTCTACAGTCCCTTCATGGGATGGTGATTACTCCAATGCCTACAAAGAAACAAATGGCACAAGTATGGCTGCTCCACATGTCGCTGGTACCGCCGCGTTACTGTTGAACAAAGCAGAAATAGAAGGTAGTTATTTTGAACCAGGAGAAATCAAATCTATACTTATGAACAATGCAGTACCGCTTACAGATGCAGCTGGAAAAAGGTACAAGATCCACGACCAAGGAGCAGGTCGATTATCCATCCCAACTGTACTGGAAGCTGAAGCAATTGCACTCATACAAGCTACGACCAATGTTACGAATAACGCTCAACCTGATGACTATTACACAGGCAGCCTTTCTTTTGGACAAGTTATGCCTGGTGCTAACATTCAGCGTGAACTGATACTTAAAGATATCGTAGATAAAAACCAAGTGTATAACATATCCATCCAGTTCGATGGACCAAATCACAATACAGCCGATATAGCAGATCCATATTACAAAGAGGCATCTGAGCAACAGACAAACCAATCACCTGTCACCATTTCAGTTCTTGATGCAACTTACGATACAACCGTCCCATTGCGCGCTGGAGAACAAGCTGACATTTCTATTCAATTACAAGTACCTGAAAATGTAACCGAGGGAAGCAGCTTTGGACACATTATCCTAACGGAAGCAACAAGCGGACACATCTTACGAGTCCCTTTTAGTGTATTTATTGGAGACCGATATACATTACCACCCGTATTTTCTCTTAAAATGACACCGAATGTGTTGAACACAAATCAACCTACAGCAAATATTGAATATAGTGTACGCGAATCTATCCAACATTTGAATTTGAGTGTTCAACATGCAGTATACGGCGACATGGGAACGATCCAAGAGCGATCAGGAATTACGAAGCGCGGACACTACGAAGTACGCAATTGGAACGGAACCGTCTTAAAAGATAACCGCAAGGTCCAATTGCCAGATGGAGCGTATACAATTATCCCTACTATAGGAACATCACAGACACCAATTACATCTACAGCAATTTCATTTACGATAAACCGAGGCATAATCACATCACACGAAAATCCACGACATAATACCATGTAAGTAACATCTGTACGTAAAAGAAGCTGTCCCTCACCAACTTGGTGTAGGACAGCTTCTTAATTAGTAGAATACAGAAAATGCAATAGTCGTACACGCACAATCCTCACTAAATTACATGTACTTGAATTGAGCAGCTACCAAACCATAATACGTGCCTTGTTTATCCATCAGTTGATCATGCGAGCCTTGTTCTTGAATAACACCTTGATTCAGTACAATAATACGGTCGCAATCTCGAATGGTTGATAATCGATGCGCAATGATAAAGGAAGTACGCCCTTTAAGCAATGTCTTCAACGCATGTTGAATTTTAATTTCCGTATCGGTATCAATACTTGCTGTCGCCTCATCCAAAATAAGAATTCTCGGATCCGCAAGCAGCGCTCTAGCGAATGACAACAACTGCCGCTGTCCCATAGAAAGGGCACTTCCGCGCTCTTGCACCTCTGTATCATAGCCCATTGGCAACTTCTCAATAAACTCATGAGCATGAACAGAACGTGCAGCTGCCTCCACTTCCTCATCTGTTGCATCTAGTCGACCGAAGCGGATGTTCTCACGTATAGTACCCGAAAATATAAACGTGTCTTGCATAACGATACCGATCTGTGTCCGCAAGCTGTTCAATTGTACTTCACGTATATCATGACCATCAACGAGTACACGTCCCTCTGTCGGATCGTAAAACCGACTAATTAAACTAATAATCGTCGTTTTACCTGAGCCTGTATGGCCAACAAGAGCAATGGATTGCCCTGCTTCCACATCGAAGGAGATATTTCGTATTGCAGGACGGCCAGCTTCATATTCAAACACAACGTTGTCGAGCTGAATATCTCCCTTTACAACAGGCAGCTGCTTTGATTCTTTATTCTCATCCACATTTGGCTTCTCGTCCATAAACTCAAATATGCGCTCTGACGAAGCCATAGCAATCAACATTTGAGAATACATCATACCTAGACGGTTAATCGGTTCCCAGAAGTTCCCTACATACTGCGCGAACGCGAACAATATCCCAACCGTAATAGCTCCAACTTGAATTAAATGCGAGCCATACCAGAATAATATGAATCCTCCAATTGCGCTCGTAACCTCAATAATCGGGCTAAACGTTTGATTCATCATCGAAGCCCGGTCAAAGGAAGCTTTATTGATGCGGTTCATTTTATCAAAAAACTTCATGTTCTCTTGTTCTTGCGCATAAGCTTGTGTCACTCGCATCCCTTGAATCGCTTCATTCAAATGAGAATTAATGCGAGATTGCTTAATGCGAACATCTTGCCAAGCCATGCGAATATGACGGCGCAATCGCGTAGAAACAACGAACATAATCGGTACAGTAATCATAACCGCGATAGCTAATTTTACATTTAAGAACATTAATATAATGACGATCCCTGCCAATTGAAGCAAATCAACTAAAACGTTTATAGCCCCATTGGTAAACAAATCTTGCAAAGAGTTCACATCATTCGTAATACGTACGAGGACGGAACCTGCAGGACGCTTATCATAGAAACGGAAAGACAACGTCTGTATATGCTTGAACAAATCAGCACGTAAATCATAAATAATGCGTTGACCAATCATACTCATAAACTTAATGCGATATGTATTTGCAGCCCATTGAACAATGTACAAGCCAAGTACGGTACCAGCCACGATATACAGCATTCTAAGAGACGGATCCATGCCATTTGACGGAGCAATAGCTGAATCAATCGCATAACTAATGAGAAACGGAATTGACAACTTCGTCAGTGTATCTACGATAATAAGTACGATCAGTGCAGGAAGCAGCTGACGCTTGTACGGTCGCATATAAGCGAACAGCCTGCGCATTTGAGCCCAGTTGAACGGCTTCTCAATAAGTTCATCATCTGGATATACAAATCGCGAAGGATTTTTCTGGGCTTCACGCGCAATCGCTTCTGACTCATGCTGCGAAGTCGATGCAGCTGTTGTGGTCCTCATGAGCTCACCTCACTATAAACCCCTTGTTTGGCAAGGTTCAAATAATCTGCATATTGAATTTGGTACGTATCCTGATACATGCCTGGCTGTTGAATAAGTTCCTCATGCGTTCCACGCTGAACTATCTTTCCTTTATCTAATATGAGAATCTCATCGGCATGTCGCAAAGAAGAAATACGATGGGCAATAATAAATACAGTACGGCCTTTCATCACTTCTTGGAACCCAGCTTGAATCGAATGCTCTGTTTCCATATCTACAGCACTTGTCGCATCATCCAGCACTAATACTTTAGGGTCGCACAACAATGCGCGCGCTATTGCAATACGCTGCTTTTGACCACCTGACAACCCAAGTCCACGTTCCCCTACTAACGTATCATAGCCTAATGGAAGCTCCATAATAAAATCATGCGCTTGGGCCAACTTCGCAGCGCGAACAATTTCATCCATGCTCACATCATTGCGACCGTATGCGATGTTGTTTCGTATCGTTGATGAGAACAAGAACGTCTCTTGAAATACGATAGCCACTTGACTACGCAGACTCGTAATTTCAATGTCTTTGATGTTTCTCCCATCCAGCATTATTGCTCCCTCATTCACATCATAAGCTCGCATAAGCAGCTGAATAATGGTAGACTTACCAGCCCCCGTGCCTCCCATCAAGCCGATTACTTTACCAGGAGTAGCATCAAAGTCAATCTGGCTCACTGCCTCTGCATCTTCTTCATAGTTGAAAGAAACATCATGAAACTGGACATGACCTTGAACCTTATGATCATCCAACACATAAGAAGAGTCACTATTCTTGATGTCGATAGGAGAATCTAGCAATTCCAAAACACGCTCACCAGAGGATTTTGCTTGCGTGTAATTGTTAATATGAAACCCAATACCCCACATTGGACCAATGATATACCATATCATACTGAAAAATGCGACTAGTTCCCCGAGCGACAACTGTTTATTAATTACCATCGCTCCACCTACAGTAAGCAGCAGAACCACACATAATAAAGATAGAAGCTCCATGACCGGAAAATATCCGCCCCACAAGTTGGCCGCGCGCAGCTGATTGTTTTTGTAAGCCTCATTGCGACTTGAGAATTTATCCACTTCGTGTTTTTCGCGCGCGAATGATTTTACCGTACGCATACCAGTTATGTTTTCCTGAGCAGCTGTATTCAGTTCACTAAATGTTTGCCGCATCTCTTGGAAGGCTGGATGAATTTTGGCTTGAAATTTGGATACAGTGAATACGAGTATTGGCATCGTAACCATCGTAATAAGCGTAAGCTGCCAATTAAGCGATAGCATCATTGCGGCTCCGAACACGACCATCAGGAACAAATTCAGCAATTGTGCAAAGCCGAAACCGATAAACAATCGTATTCCTTCCAAATCAGCAGTAAGCCTCGACATCAAATCACCGGTACGTGCTTTGTCATAGTATCGATAAGATAACGTTTGCAGCTTGTCATAAGAAGCATTTCGCATCTCATAGGCAACATGATTGGCTACTCTTCCTCCTAAAAATCCGTGCAGGAATTGCATCGAACCTTTCAGCAACACAACGAGAACTACAGATCCCGCCAGCCAAGGTACCCAATGAAACTGTTCTTTGCCAATAACATCATCAATAAGGATGCGCAGCAAGTTAGGATACACAAGACCAAGCGCAGTTGCTACAACTAAGCATAACAATGATCCCAGCATCATTTTTCTTTGTGACCAATAGTACGGACGTAATTGACCAAAAATATTCATGGCAACCTCCCTCCTCCTACTCTCTATGTTATGTATTATCGGAGTTTAACACCAGCTTGTAGCAACAGCAAAACGCGCATTATCTCATATTTAAGCGGAATATGCGAAATTGAGAGATTTTGCATATATATACCCATATATTTCTTTTAATTCATTGTATTTTCTCAAATAATATCCATATTCCTTCGTTATGCACAAACTGCCCCGATAGATCGGGGCAGCAACTCACGCCATTCATATCAAATAAATATAAGAACGACAAAAAAGATATTTTTATAAGCTTGTTTCTCGCTGTAGATTCACTTGCTGGATTGCATCTTGAAGCACTTCTATCGAGATCGTATCAGACGTAACCGATCTCAATCGATTAATATGTGCAAGCCATACTTCACGCGCTTCATTTTCTAGTTGACTCATTTCATTTTGGAAGCAAGACGTTATATGCGAAATGAGCATCTCCTGCATGTTGTGCACCTCGATCTTCATTGCCTCCGTACACATCACTTCCAAATGCTGCTTCAAGCTATCGCGCCCACCCGCTTCAAAGAAATGCTTTGCATTCTTATACCATTTACGCAGCTCTTTGACTTCCATCTGGAGTTGAGGCAGCTTTGCCTCCACATGTGGTGTAACCCAAGAAGCCAATGGCGGCCACTCGTAAACATAACCTTCGAACCTAGCCATCATAAAGGAAGAAGTATCTCCAATATGCTGAACGATAAGCCGCTTCGCATGCTGTTCTAAGCGCAAGCTCGTAGCCAATACTTCATTCGTCAGCTCTACTTCCAGATGACGTCTCCAATCTTGGAATGCAAGTCGTAATGCTAGATCAAGGTCAGATTGATCAGACCGCAACGATGCCGGATTGAACGCATAGGCAAATCCATCATTGAAACGATATTGAATACGCTGGCGAACGTGATACAGTAATTCTTCACATTCTTGAGTCATTGCACGGGTCTCATCTGTTTGGGCAAGCTCGCTCAATTGATGTTCAACCTCGGACCAAGATTGCTCAATTTGTTTCTGCTGCTGTTCACGATCCGCAGCATTGGATAATATCGCCCGCTCCAATGCTTGGAGCTGCCCATGTGCACGCTGGATGTCAGCATAAGCTCGCTCCATGCTCATCGCAGCAAGTTCATTTACAGCGAATGACATAAACCGTTCTTCAAACGCCTCAAAACCAGCAGCACGGATTTGCGCTTTATCATCTGTCAATTTACCCTCTAGCGCACGTAAACTGGACACCGCATTCAATCTTGGAGAACGAATACCAAACTCCAATAACCTACCTTCTACATAGCTCATAACACTCTCTAACTCGTCCTTACTCGCGGCGAGATCTGCTGCATTGACGATAAAGAACATCTTATCCATTTCGAATGCATCTTTCACTCGTCCAAGCTGAGTAAGGAACTGTCGATCTGCTTGAGAAAAAGCATGATTATAATACGTTACAAACAAAATCATATCTGCATTTTTAATATACTCAAAAGCTACTCCTGTATGCCTTGCATTAATAGAATCCGCACCAGGCGTATCTACGAACACGAAGCCTTGTCGTGTCCATTCACAGTCATACATGTATTCAATATGTTCAACAAAAGCAGAACGAGATTCATCTGCTACATAGGAACGATATTCCGCTTCCTCAACAAGTATTTCTTTACCTATATGTTCTTTGACATGAGCATAGCCCGTCGATATCGCTTGAATAAAGCTATAATGCGGGCGTCCAGAAGGATGCAGCTTATCAGGATTCCATCTCGATAAGGAAGCTAGCGCTTCTTCTAACGAGTAAAGAGCTGCGTTAGCATCGCCCATTTGTACCAAAGCATAACGCATATCTTCTAATAGTCTCTGCTCGCTCTTTAATCGAATCAAGGCAGTACCATGAGGCCGTTCTGCCGTTGGTGCTGTAATCGTATTAATGGCAGCTGTCGTTGGATTAGGAGAAACAGGCAGCGCATTCGCACCAATTAGTGCGTTAGCAAACGATGATTTCCCTGCACTAAATGCGCCAAACAACGCAACAGTAAAACGGTTATTTGCGAGCCGCTCTGCCTTGTTGCGATAGTCAACAGCAAGCGCATTCATCGAGTCGATACGCTCCAATTGCTGTGAAGTCGAGCGCAGCGCTTCTACGGCAGCAGCAATGCCGCTCCGTACATTCGTTGGTTCCAGCACTGAAGCTGCGGTATGTGCTTGCCTTTCTTTTCCTTTAGGCTGTGGTTCAACCCCCGTGCTAACAGAAGTAATATACATTTCATCTACATCGACCCGCTGCTCTAACGCATGCTCCACACTATCCACAATATACTGCTCATTAAGCTCATTCCGCCTTGCATCGACGATGTTACTAGCTTGCTCTCTAACAGAATGAATAACGTGCTGAAGTGACTGCAAATCGTCATTTCCATTCCTATCGTTACGGTCATGATTCAGCTGTGCTTGCAAATGATTCACTGTTAGCTGAACTTCGTTTAGACGCGCTTCCAATTGATGCAATGCAGCTAGCTGCTGTTTTAACTGTTCAAATTGTTTTTCTTGCTGATGAATCATTTCCGAATCTCTTGTGCTCATTTGTTCAAATAATTTATCAGAGCCTGCGAGCACCGTCCGTCTTACTGCAGTCTTCATCTCTTCAGCACGGGATTGACAATAATTCATCGTGTACTCACCGCTGCCTGCTGAGGACTCCTGTACATGCTTCTTCAACATATCATTTGTAAATTGAGGTAGTTCATCCTCCAGCTCTTGTACCAAGAGTCGATCATCCGCTCCTGCTTCACGAGCAAGCGTACGATACATAGATAGCAAATGTGCATACACATGGGCACGCAATTCTTCATTCCATTTGGCAGTGAGCTGGTCTAGTCGACGCTCCCGCTCCGCCTCTGTTTTTCCTGCTGTAAAGAGGAGTCCAACTTTGAAACCAGGTTTACGACTGTCCAAATACTGCTGTGCTGCATCACGGAGCACGGAAGGTGTTAAGTTCGCGTCCCGTAGAAGACGCATCAGCGCTTGCATCCACTCATTCTGCTGATTCGTGATCTGACCACGCAACAGCTCCAATTGAGATGCTGCAGCGTCATACTCCCCTTGCAGCGCCTGTACCGCTTCCTTGCCTCCAACTTGCTCTTCCCATTGCTCACGTTCTTCTGCTATTGGCTCAGTAGCCCAAGCCTCATATTCTTTCACAATCTCCTGTGAAGCTCTGATCGCTCCAACTTGCACAAATGGTGCTCTATGTTCTACCAACAAACGGAGTGCCGTTTGCGCAGCCATCCACTCATTGCATGGATGCTCAGGCTGGCGCATCGATACATAATAAATAGCTGCTGGCGCAATATTCCACGCTTCCAAAGCAGCCTCAACGCTATCGCGATAACTTTGAAACGACAGTTCTTGTTCACGATGTTTATCAATTTGGTTCACAATCCAAATGAGCGGCTTACCTGCGTCAGCAACCTTTTTAGCGAAAGTAAAATTCAACTCAGACTGTACATGATTATAATCCGTTACATAAACGACAACATCAGCCAAATGCAACGCTGATTCGGTTGCAGCTCGGTGCGCATCGTCCGTAGAGTCAACACCTGGAGTATCAAGTAATACAGCTCCATCCCGAAGCCATTCTACCTCTTCAAACAGAACGATTCGCTCAATCTGCTCTCCATCGCGGCAAGCGGCTTGCAGCTCCGACAAAGGAATTTGCTCAGCAGTGGTCCCACCTGTAGAATTATGGCGATATATTTCAGCACGACTTGTTCCATACCGAACCTCAACAATATTTGCACTAGTTGGTATCGGACTAGATGGCAGTAATGCTCGACCGCTTAAGCCGTTGATGACGGTGGACTTGCCTGCAGAAAAGTGCCCACACATCGCAATGTATACAGATTGCTCACGCCATTTGACGGCTACTTCTTTCATTTTAGTTGATGCGGCGGCATTTCCAGCAGCCTCTAATTGAGCAGCTAGAGCCTCCAATTGTTTATCGAAGCTTATTGAATCTGTACCTGAATGTATTACGGATTGAAGCGTTTCTGAGATGCGATCCCTATTATGCACAATACCCATTCCCCCATCTATAAGCTCCACGCCTTTTAGCAAGACATGGTAAATCGATTTTTTGCATGAAAAAACCGAGAATGCTCGGCTTTCTCATTTTGCCTACAAACTCGGTTATTAGTGTACCATATTTTGTTCTTCAGGGAGAAGAATTTCAAACTGTTTAGCATGCTGTAGAATAATAATGCCTTGATGCTTATCGCGCATTACGACTACATTATTTTTCTGCTTCATCCGATCCACATATTGTTCAGGCACACTGCCTGCTCCATACACCGTTACGCCGTCCACTTCGATTTCCTCATCGTCTTGGACAGGTTGTTCAAGCAACTTCAAGTATATATCTGAGAATTGTTCGAAGCTATCCGTATATACTGAGATGCACTTCATTTCGATCGCCACCTATCCGTGTAAATAGTATATTATCCATTCTTCCTTCATTTAGCTGCTTTCATACGCCTTTTGCCAAATTTACATATCTCTAGCAACGGACAAACTTCGCAGCGCGGGGACTGAGCTTTGCAGTGATATCTTCCAAAAAAAATAAGTCTATGATGCGTATCCGTCCATTCCTGCTTCGGGATTTTTCGCATAAGTTTCTTTTCAACTTCCAACACACTATCTTCATCATTAGCAAGGCCTAAGCGCTTAGATACACGCTCTACATGTGTGTCAACTGCTATCGCAGGCACACCGAAAGCATTGGAAACTACGACATTCGCAGTCTTACGCCCTACTCCTGGCAATGTTGTTAATTGTTCGTGCTGACGCGGAACTTCACCATCATAACTCTCTAGTAATATATGGGACAGTTTCTGAATGTTCTTCGCTTTATTTCGAAATAGTCCAATGCGTCGAATATCCTGTTCCAATTCATCTAGAGGCACTGCAATATAGTCTTCTGGTCGCTTGTATTTGCGGAACAAATCAGCCGTGACCTTGTTGACCATCTCATCGGTACATTGCGCAGATAGCAAAACCGCAATCGTCAACTCAAATGGATTGGAATGATGTAATTCACAATGCGCATCTGGGAACATCTCCCCAAGCGTATCCAATATGCGGCGCACACGTGCGCTTGTTGCCATTTAAATCCCTCTCTTCTTTTCTTACCCAAGAATATATTATACCATGCTACAAGCTATTATGGCTAGTAAATGTCGTATAACGTCAATAAAAATTCAAAAGAGCTTGGTCTATGATGACCAAGCTCTTGCATCCGTTAAACTAGTTTTTCTCTACTTCAACGACTTTGCCATTCATTAGATAAATCGTAATACTATCACCGTTTTTGAAGGAAGACCAATTAAGCGTCTGACCTTTACTATGAACAAGCGCTTCTGGCAGCACAATGAGGCGAGGCTGAGAGCCACTCACGCTAGTACGTTGTACGAACAACTCCTTCGTATTCGCATCATACTTCCAGAAATTATGCTTCTCACCAGCCATTACTTTCAATACGGTTGCATTGTTTGCATCTTTACGAATTTCTATACGCTCTCCTACTTGCAGCGCTGCTGCACTATTCGAAGTTGTACCATTTGCTGCAATAACAGTCACACCATTATTAATCGGATGCGTAGACGTCTGACCTTTGTAATCTTTAATTGTAACGATACCTGCGCTTGCGTCAATCGCTTCAATACGCCCCGTATTTACTGCTACTTTTCGCAGTTCTACTAAGCTGCGTCCATTGAACACGGCATTGACAACGTCGTCTGGACGCAAGTCAGATACGGAAAGCTTTTCATTGTTAAATCCATACACAGGAACCGACAATACAGAATGCTCCTCAACTTGGCGACTTGTATCCCTAAGCGTCACACGGCCGTTGGACGAATTCACTCCTGCAATTTCAAACTGTTTGTTTGTACGCACAGACATAGACATCGCACTTGCCTGATCTTGGGATAAGACCACTGTCACTTCATTGCCAGGTTTGACGTCAGCAAGTGTCGCACTGCTTTTCCCGTATACATCAACTACGAATAAGTTAGTCGAGTATGGAATCGTAATGATTTGCTCATTTGCAAGCTTTAATGTAATGGTACGGGAAGAGGTGCTGACATTGACAATCGTACCTTCGTATTTATGCGCAAATGACACAAGAAGTACTTTGTCTCCCGTAAACTGAATGTTTACTTTACGCTTGCCATTCAGCATCGGAATAACAGCAGCGCCGATAATACTATTGCCATCCAACTCATACTTCGTATCATCCGTTAAATAGAAGCTCTTAACGCCAATATTATCAGCGATGACCGTCAACAATTTTTTCTCCGCATTATAATATTCAACTTGAGCACCGATAAGCGTCTCTACTTTACGGCTAAGCACTTCAATGCGCGTAACCTTATCTTCTCCATCGATCGTCAACTTGACACGATCTCCATATTCTCCAGCAAGCAAGTTATCCACACTAGTGTGTTTCATACCATTAATGACAACTTCAACATTGCGAGCAATCATTTTCGCTTCCAGTCGGTTGTCGTCCTTCAAAATGGTGATACTCGTCTTAGCAGGTCCCATTGCTTGAATCTTACCGTCAATCGTATAGGAAGGAGAGCTGTTTAATGTGATTCCAGTAATGACACTATTTTTCACTGTAAACGTAATCGGATCGTTCACTTTCAAATCTTCGAACTTAAATAGCTGATTCGCATAACTTACGACAGCCTGCTCATCTACTCGGAACGTCTCGCTTGCACCATTATCAAGTTTAACCGTCACATTTCGAGTCGTTTTGTTAATTTCAGTAATAGAACCTTTACCAGACTTATTGACAGGGCCTGACTTGACCTGAATTTCAAGCACGCGACGATCTTCAGAGAAAGTTTCACGCATAATCGTCAATTCTGAATCGGCTGTTAGCTTGTCTACCGTAATTGTATTACCGCTTGCATCTTTCAAGATTGTATTTTGCTCATACTTGACTTGCTGCAAGTCTTCGCTGCCTGCTACTTTGAGATAAAGCTTGTTCTCAGATGGAACTACATATTTCAACGTAGCTTGTACAGTCTCCACTTGAGGTGCTGCATCTATCAATTCTACATAAGCCGCATTGTTAGCTTCTCCGATAACACGTACTTTTGTATAAGCTGGAATATCCTTAGGAGCAATCGGCTTAGCATTACTGTAGTATACTGTTTTCGCATCTACACGATAGTTAACCCATTGATTGTCCTGATTAAACAAACGAATAGAGCTATCCGTAATGCCACCAGAAATGCCATGGTACTCATTCGCGTACTGAATATCAAGCACACTCTCGCCACGGCTGAAGAAAGAAGCAATTTGCGCACGAGTTACATTATTTTTCGGAAGAAAACGGTTTTTGTCCATACCTGTCGCTAGCTTTAAATGGGTAGCCACATTCACATAACCTAGCGCATTAGCTGAGATATCACCGTTGTCCGCAAATGTCGTTTCTTGTTTCATTGCTTCTTGTGCATCAGCATCTTTTCCCATTGCTCGAACAAGAATTTTAGTTACCCATTCACGTGTAGCTTTCTGCTCTCCCCAGGTTCCTTTTGCTTTAGGATCAAGTGCTGCTACTTCCTCAGTCTTATTGATCAATCCCTTCTGGATTGCCAATGCTGCATATGGCTTGAAATGATTGCCCACTTTAATCCCTTCAGGCAGCACAACCTCATCAGCATTCGGAAGCTCACTCTTCACATTCATATATTGAAGTGCAATCGTAATTGCTTCTTGTTGCGTAACAGGATCATCAGGACGGAACTTACCATTGTACCCTTTCAAAATACCTAGTGCCGCTAGTTTATGTATATGAGCTTCGCCCCAATGCCCAGACTTCAAATCTGAAAACATAGGACTAAACCCTGTCGTGTTTACTTTAGTCGCAGTTGAAGCAGCCTCCGCAGCCAATGCCGCAGGAACTGTTGACATCGTTAACGATAAAGCCAGTATCGCACTTGTAGCAATACGGATTGGCTTACGAGTTTGATTTACCATGACGCATCTCCTTAATATCCCAATTATCTGTTCGTTCAAATATGTATCTATTCGACAACAACAGGGGCATCTCCTGCCCCTGTTGTCGATTGTCATACATATTTAACTATCCGTTAAACATCATTACTATGGTCGCTTGATAGGATGTTCCAATGTCACATGCCCCATCAAACTCTCAGTTGCTTGGCCATCTATTAAAATATCAATGGCTTTCACATCTTCAAATTGGAACAACGTTTGTGTCAACGCATTAAGCGCGAATTGCTCTCCGCCAGAACCAAGGTTTGCTCCTTCAGGAATGTGAATATCGATTGTCAGCGTACCATTATCGAACTTGTGAGACTTAAACTGAATTTGCTCCCACAATGCGTACGTATTAGGCACGTCCGTCTTTTGCAATGCCGCTAGCACAGCATCGAATCTTTCCTTGTCAGTCGTATAAGTGAACGTTTTATCGTATGATTTCAGTTCCATCAATTGATCGTCAGAAATATACACTTTAATTGTCTGTTCTTTTTTCTCTGGTTTTGGAGTTTCTTCTGGTTTCTGCTCAGGCTGCCCAGGAGTCTGCTCACCAGTTGTTGGTGCAGGATTCTGACCGGTCGCCGTTGGCGGTTCTACCGGAGCAGGAGCAGTCGACTTATTCCCGCATGCAGATACGATACTCATAGCTAGCACTAGCGTCGCTAGAATCATCCAGTTCCTACGTTTCATGTAACATGACCTCCCTTATATACCATATTAAACGATCTAACATATGTTCAGGTTGCAAATTTATTAAGATGAATTATTTTACATTCAGGTAATCTTTAATTCCGTTAACAATTTGTCCTGCTACTTTGTTCTGGAATTCTGCGCTAAACATCTTTTGCTCATCGCTTACATTGGTTAGGAAACCGAGTTCTAATAACACCCCTGGCATCTTCGTGTTTCGAATAACGTGGAAGTTCCCCTTCTTCACACCCCGATCACGCATGTCTGTTCCCTTCATAATGTATTTATGCATTACTTCAGCAAACGCTTTGCTTTCTGGGCGATAATAATACGTCTCGACACCATTTACACTTGGAACAGCGATACTATTGCCATGGAACGAAATGAACAAGTCAGCGTTTAAATCATTTGCAATTTTAACTCGATCCTTAAGCTCAAGGAACCTGTCATCTTCACGTGTCATTACCACATGGAATCGACTGTCCTTACGAAGAATCTCTGCTGTCTTCTTCGCCATTTGCAAGTTAAAATCCTTCTCGTAGCGTTTCTTGACACTCACAGCACCTGAATCATGCGCACCGTGTCCTGCATCAAGGACGACTACATACTTGCCGTCTGGACGTGATGGTTTCGAAGGATCCACTGGTGGTTTGACAGTGCCTCCATCGCCGTTATTATTACCCTGTCCTGTTCCCTGTTCAACAGTTATCGATACCAATCCTTCGGTGGATGTACTCACATGATAACTGAGAGCTTGCGTCCCATCAATAACAAAACGCACCGTATTCGGAGAATTGCTAAAGAGCGAGTATCGAATTTGCTTCACGTCAGGATAATCAGTAACCGTGAATGTGCCTTGGCCCATATGCTCCTCGAACCCAAACCGCTCTCTAAACTGTTCTGAAAAGTTTGTTTTAGGAAAGTCTATAACGATGCGCTCTGGATTACTCATCGTCATAATCTTAGGTGTAACTTCTCGATCCAGAGCAACATGTAACGTGTTCTCATAGAAATTCATATCAATGACTTCAGTATCATCAGTAGATGGCTTACCACTCGTATTGCCGTCTTCGCCTTCTCCTGGAGTTGTTGGCGGCTTAGGTACTTCATTTCCACTTCCATCAGGTGTGAACAAATAGACAGACTTCGTTGCATGATCCCAATCTACTACCAATCCGAATGTTTCACCAATAAATCGAAGCGGAACTAGGGTTGTCCCATTTACAACCTTAGGAGCTACAGCAAGGTCGATCACTTGACCATTTACATATCCCTTTTTATGACCTACTTCCAATGTAATATTTTTGTAGTTGTCAGAGATACGTACTTTCTGCTCCTTACCACCTTCCCAATTGACACGGTAACCTAATTCTTCTGATACAATTCGAATAGGTACCATTACCACACCTTGAGTGATTTGAATCGATTCCGTCGTATGTAAGGAACTCCCATTCAAATACAAACTAGGTGCTGCTTGTGCCTGTGTCCAACTAGGAAAGACTAGACATATGACCATAACGAAGAACAAACTTGCACATAACTTTCTTTCTCGCTGCATCTTCACCTCTACATCCTTTCAAGTTGTTCTGTCTCTTTGAACTTATGAGAACAATTTCAATGATACAGACGTAAGATTAGACGTGAAATAATGCAAAAAGTTGCGAGATTTTAATAAGTGGTATTATCATACAACTTACCAGATTTCATTGTTAAATGCTGGTTTGTGATCCAAGCGTTAGGATCATCATCTGCAATAATTATTGTATTTCTACGTGCATATAGTGCAAACAACGTTCTCAGACGCTCCGCCTCAAATGGATCAATATGCTTCAATGGTTCATCCATAACAATAATAGATGGCGCACCTAGAAAAGCCTGCGCCAAAATAATCCGCCGCTGCATACCTACGGATAAGCTATTCATTCTACGCCTTCTTATATCAACTAAACGGAATAATTCCAGCACAGATTCGATAGATTGTGTAGATAGGTTCCCCTTAAGCCCTGCCATATAACGAAGCAACTTCTCCGTTGTCATCTCTTCATATGAGATTACCTCACTAGGTACATAGCCAATTTGGCTCCGCAGTACACCAAGATGCTGCTTATACGGGACACCATTCCATAATAACTCTCCCTCATCAGGATCAGATGCACTGGCTACTAGCTCCAGGAATGCTGATTTCCCAGAGCCGCTAGCTCCACTAATTACACATAATCCTTGCCTAATGTGTAATTCGCCAATCTCAACATGGAAGTCTTTGCTTATTTTCTTTTTTATCCCACGAACCGTAATCATAATGAAGTCACCTTTCGACCATATCCGTCTGTACGAATAATTTTCACAACGCTGTCAACGGCTAGTAGAATGCCAACCGTAAGTGCTACCCCATTTTGCAAGAGATACAAGGAAGTATTTACCTTCATAATTGATAATTCATTCATTAGCATATACAGCAGCCACACACTACCTGACCAACGATAAGCAGAGTTAATCCCTTTTCGATATTGAATCGCAATGAGCATACCCATAACAAGTGTTGCAGGAGCGAGCCAGTTAAGTATGAACAGCATTAAAGACAATTCTTCACCTGATACATAAGCAGACAAAGACCCCCCAAGCCCAAGTACAACACTGACAACATACATTAGAAACAAACGAACCATAAATTGCAGCTGTGGTGGATATGGTGTTACCATTTCCAACTTTCGCATCCCGTTATTTGAAGATCGAAATGAATATAGCAGCCCTGCTCCCATATAAGCAGGAATTGTCCACGGAAACAACTCCCATAGCCAACTCGCTCTTATTTCATTACTACTAGCTACGGATATTAACAAAATAAACATCGCGGCAGTAGCAATAAAAAATTTAGCGTGATAAACATAGCATTGTAATCGCAACAAGTGTAATAACGATAATCGATTGGTCGTTGTTGGCTGCAGATTTGCAAATAGGTCATCATTATTGTCCACTGAACTACTATCTTTTTCCAAATTGCGCTGTAAAGCCAATTTAAAATGAGGTCGCAATACGGCAATGAGACGATCCGTCTCTTCCTGCTTAGGGGGAGACGCTACATAGGATTGTAAAAATGGAGTAAGATCCTGCTCTAGTTGCTCTTCATCCGCTGTATTCGTATTCTTCGCATTATCATTCGTGCCATGATTATATTCCATTACGGCTCCCCTCCTTTTGATTTCTATTATTAGAAAGTGACGAGACAGCATATTCCAAAGGCATTACATCCTTAAGTACATTCTGTTTATTTTCAATTAGCTTCTTCTTCAAACTTCTAAGGGCACCATATAAGTGAGATTTGACTGCACTGAGCCCCAACTCCATCGTAATCGCAATTTCCTCAAGCTTAAAATCATGATAAAACCTTAATATGACAACTTGACGTTGAAGCGGTGTTAACTGTTCAAGCACACCTATCAACTCTTTACGCGTTTCTTGCCGCTCAATTAGTTGTATGACGGTAGATGAAGCCGCTTGTTCTCGACCTAGAAGCTCTTGCTCCACCTCCTCCATACAATCAACCATTTTCACCTGATTAACCTCGGCGCGACGGAAGAAGTCTCGACATAAATTACCTGCTACCCGATATAACCAAGGCTTTACTAAGGCAGGCAACCTTTCCTGCTGCAACTGCTTAATGAGTCGCAAAAATGTCTCTTGTGCAATATCTTCCGCCCGCTTGCGGTCATTCAGCATTCGTTCCGCATAGATAACGATCGGAGTATGATAGCGACGGACAATCGTCTCAAATGCTGCTTCATCCCCAGCCGCCATTGCTGCTATCAACTGCTCATCAGTCACTGCCACTCCCCCTATCTCTATTATTTTATGGTTAGCCCTAATCCTCACCTACTAAGTTGCACCACCGCTCTCTTCTCTCGAACAGCCAGATCGCTACTGCAAATAACAAGATCGCAAGCACTAAATAAACGATTCGATTGACAACTCCATGCACTTCTAGATTCCATGTGTATATGAATGTACTCCACTCCCCAAGCATGCTTCCAACTGATAAGGCCTCCATCATCCACCAAAAAAATGCCGCCAACCAGCCGATATATGCCTGTCTTGTCCATGCCATAAAAAATAATAAAAGGGAAAGATAAAATATAATTGTTGTCCAAGCAGTCCATACGACGGTCCACAAGGATGCCGATCCATAACCAAACCCACTATCCCATCCTTGAAAAGATCGAATAAGGACTTCATCATATTTAATCACATAAATCGAATACCAAATCGTCTGATAGCACAACACAGCAGCAAGCACTAGCACTATTTTTCTCAAATAAATGCCCCCGATTGACACAGGCCACGCTGCTCTAATTTCCAACATGGGCAGCGTCGACTCTTTGTACGTCATTACAATGAATACAACTATAGCAAACGGAACTGCTCCAACTTCATGCATATAGAATGTCATTGGTGGATTGCGCTCGATACCGCGCAGCAACAACAATACAGACATCAATCCTATCTCTGAAATAAGCAGAAACGACCACCAGGACAACAGCTGTTTAAGCTCATAAACCCAATTCGATTTATTACTCATGGCCCATTACCTTCGACCATTTTTCGTGAAACGATTGCTCCGTAATAACTGGATATAACCCTTCTGGCATCAGAAGTCCTTTGTTATAAAAATAATTTATAGCATGAACATCGATATAAAATCGATTATATGTCTCATAATAATAACGCAACAGGTTCTTTAGCTCTTCTGACTTCCCTTCCATATAGGCCGTCGTAAACTTCTTAACTGTATGATGACGCTCTCTCATCGGGAATTTCATTTGCGAGTCTACTTCCATTCGGTACATCTCCAGCAGCATAAGGCGGAGCTCCATAACGAGTGATTCTGACAAATCTACCTTGTAATAAGACATCAATTTGCTCGGCTCACCGAACAAGATACCCTCTAGCACGAGTGTCAACTGATAATCATCCAGGTTTCCATGCTTAGACTGACGTATGTAATAGGAATTTCCTACTACCTCCCCCGTATAAGAAGCGCTTGCTATCTCTTCTTGAGGCATATATACAATTTGCTTAATATGCTCATGAACAGGAAGCCACTGATGGTAGTACGCCAACGCCTTTCCAACTCGACCAGCAAACCTTTCAGCCTCTTGCTTGTTACTAGGCGTTGTAAGTAAAGTTACCTCGCTATGAGGGATATTTACTTCTAAAAATGGGCCGCTCCATAAGTCCATGCCACTAGCATTCAAACTTTCATATTGGCGAACTGGTATATCATTGCTATTATTCTGTTGTAATGAAGGCAACTCAGAAATATTCGTGTATACAGATTCATCGAACCCTACAAGTGTAAGCCTCATATGATGTCTCTCCGGGCTGCGATCACTTGAAGAACGTTGAAGAGACCCATCACTCCCATACAAACTAGATTGATTCATCAGAGGATACCATGCAACTTTATGCTTAAAATGCATCCCGTCTTTCACAGCCGAGTGCGATACGACTTCGTTTCCTTCGCTATAGGAGCGGACAATTCCCTCAATCATGTAATCGAACGAGATCGTTGCTCGCTCCCCTTTTTTCCATACACCTTCCCTATTGGAAACGAGTATAAATTGGCCCTCACGCTCAAAGTTCACAGACTTCCCGTTTAGTTTGACATTCTCTACATAGAAAGGAACATCAAGCGTAAAGGGAATTACAGAATGACCTTCTTCCACAAATGTCCCTGTCAAGCTAGCATCAAACTTCAACACACGATCATTTTGTCTCGTAACCTGCACATTTGTTTCTTCCAGTTTCATCATTTGCTCTGGATACAACTCATTCACTTGTTCAAATATACGTGCGGATTCTGCAAACTTTTTACTCCAAGCAAGTCGCTCACCCCACATCATCCCATAAGGAACAGCACTGAGTAACAAAAGCACAACGCTTCCAACGAATGCCATTTTCCAATTTTTCACGGTTCGCCCCGGCTGTTGACTTTGAAGGAGCATGATTCCACACACACTCAACGTAACGATAAAGGCAGTGGCAAATAGTCCATAGCGAAGTGTTTCATCCATCAACCAAGGTGTCGCCCATAATTCATGATAGTGAAATCCACCAGATAAAAATTGAGTAAGGTGAAATAACTTCAATGGATTTAGTTGCAATATTTCAACGAGCACGATGTCATTAAAATAAGTCCCGAACATCCAACCACACAGCCCGATAAAATAGACGATGCGATTACGTATCCATGCAGCCAATGTCATTCCAATCGTTAATGTCAATGCATAAGACAGTACATACAGTGGTATAAACAATGTCAAAGTACGCCATAGCGCATCACTTGGAACTTCTTTTGCGAGCGAAAGAAATACATATACCCCCAGCGGAAATAATATAAATAATGACATATAGATCATGCCAACTAACCATTTTGCACTCCATATTCCTATGCGGGATATAGGCAATGCACTCATCCATTCATAGGAAGGTTGAATCATATCTCTACGAATAAATAGAATACCTAATATCATAGAAATACTTAAGGTTAGAACATGCTGGAGTTTGTTATAGTCATCTAAATAGTAATACAAGTCCTCTGATACCGGGGGCGCAGCCACGGAAAGTGTCTGATACATCCACACACCAAAAAATACAGGTATAAGCAGCCATAAGGGTCTATCCACCATTACTTTACACTCATATTGAAACTGCCTAGTCCACCTCTTCCACCGCATTACTTCGCACCTCCAAGAAGCGCCAAGTATCCATCCTCCAGGGAAGGCGCAACTGCGATAGCCTCTGCATATGCAGGTTTCTTAACACTTACGATGCGGCACAATACCCCTCGGTCCAATCGCTTCGCAGATACTAACACGTCTGGCTGAATATGAACGAATTGCTCATCGGAGACCTTTACTTGCCACACCTTACCTTCTGCATGTGCAGCAAGCCCTTCAGGATGGCCGACATATTGCAGTTCGCCTTGATTCAACACAGCTAATTGATCACAACTTGTCTCGATATCCGCAACAATATGGGTTGATAGTACAACGATGCGATTGTTGCTGAAGCGGTTCAGCAAATTGCGGAATCGCACTCTTTCCTCTGGATCTAGCCCTGCTGTGGGCTCATCAACGATCAATACGCTTGGATCACCAATCATAGCCTGCGCGATGCCTAGCCGTTGGCGCATACCACCAGAATACGTTTTGATCTTATCCTTTGCCTTCGCTGTCAAGTTTACTTCCTCCAACATCTTATCTACCATCCGCTTACGCGTCGCTGTATGACTGAATCCTTTCATTAACGCTACATAGTCAAGAAACTCTCTTCCTGTCATGAGCGGCTGGGCCTGAAATGATTGTGGTAAATAGCCAATCACCCCACGAATCCGATGAGCATCGTTTTCCATGGTCATACCATTCACGCAAATCGTGCCTGTGGTCGGCTTCTGAAGGGTTGCTAGCATACGAAGAAGTGTAGATTTGCCCGCACCATTTGGCCCCAATAAACCGAACATTCCATGTTCTATCGTTACATCTATATTAGATACAACAGCTATATTCCCCTTATACTGCTTCGTAACACCTTTCAACTCGATCACGTTATAGTCCTCATTTCATCATGCGTATTTACCGGTATACCACTATAACGACCATCCTCTTCAAATAGTTAGGTGGTTTGCAATTTTTAAAATGAAAATACCCTGCTGCCGGATTTTTTCCAGACAACAGGGTATTATAACGTTGCTAATCTATTTCAATAGTCATAATCAGCAATTAAGCTTGAACTGGATACGCCAATCGTTCTTGATGCGATTGTTCATAGGCAGCAATCTTGTCGTGATGCTTCAACGTCAACCCAATATCATCTAGACCTTGGAGAAGGAATTGACGGCGGTGCTCATCTAGATCAAAGGAATAAGAAAGTCCATATTCATCTGAAATCGATTTGTTTTCCAAATCAATGTGAAGTTGATAACCTTCGTGCTTATCCGCACGTTGGAACAACTCCTCTACCTGCTCCTCTGAAAGGATAATAGGAAGAATACCGTTCTTGAAGCAGTTGTTATAAAAAATGTCTGCATAGGATGGTGCAATTACACAACGGAAACCAAAATCCAAGATCGCCCATGGAGCATGCTCACGCGAAGAGCCGCAGCCAAAATTGGCTCTAGAGAGCAATACCGATGCGCCTTGGTAGCGCGGCTTGTTCAAATTAAACGACTCTATTGTATTTCCTTGCTCATCAAATCTCCACTCAAAGAACAAGAATTGACCAAAACCACTCCGTTCAATTCGTTTCAAAAATTGCTTCGGAATAATAGCATCTGTATCCACGTTGACTCGGTCTACAGGAGCAACGAGCCCTGTTAATTTCGTAAATGGTTGCATCTGTTCGTCCTCCTCTACTAGTTTAATACTTCTGCTTTGAATTCCCAATTGCGTACATCGAAGAAGCGACCCTTAATCGCAGCAGCTGCTGCCATCGCTGGGGATACGAGATGTGTACGTCCACCGCGACCTTGACGACCCTCAAAGTTACGGTTCGATGTAGATGCGCAGCGCTGACCTGGCTGAAGCACGTCAGGATTCATCGCCAAGCACATACTGCAGCCCGCTTCACGCCATTCAAATCCTGCTTCCGTAAAGATGCGGTCAAGACCTTCACGTTCTGCCTGCATCTTCACACGTCCAGATCCAGGTACAACAATTGCAGTTACGCGATCACTAACGGTATGACCTTTAGCCACAGCAGCAGCCGCACGCAAGTCTTCTATACGTCCATTTGTACATGATCCGATGAATACATAGTCAATTTCTATCTCTGTCATTGGTGTCCCTGGCGTAAGGGCCATATACTCCAAAGCTTTCTCAGATGCTTTACGCTCGTTCTCTGTCTCCATCTCTACAGGGTTTGGAACAGCTGCCGTAATGTCTGTACCCATACCTGGACTCGTTCCCCACGTTACTTGTGGAATCAATGATTCAACATCGAACTCAATAACAACATCATAGAAAGCTCCCTCATCTGTTACAAGATGCTTCCAGTGTTCCACAGCTGCGTCATAAGCTTCATCTTGCGGTACATATTGACGCCCCCGCAAATAATTGAAAGTAGTCTCATCTGGAGCAATAATACCAGCACGAGCTCCCCCCTCGATGGACATGTTGCATACGGTCATACGCTCTTCCATCGTAAGCTCACGAATCGCATCACCTGTATATTCAATGACATATCCAGTCGCAAAGTCTGTTCCATATTTAGCAATAACACCGAGAATCATATCCTTCGCTGTCACGCCTACATTGCGCTTGCCAACAAAACGAATTTCCATCGTCTTCGACTTCGCTTGCTGCAAGCATTGTGTTGCCAATACGTGCTCTACTTCACTCGTTCCGATACCAAATGCCAACGCACCAAACGCACCGTGTGTAGAAGTATGGCTGTCACCGCAAACGATAGTCTTGCCCGGATGCGTCAATCCAATCTCTGGTCCCATGACGTGAACAACACCTTGATCGATATCATTCAAGTCAAACAAACGAACACCAAAATCAGCGCAGTTCTGTGAAAGTGTATCAATTTGTTGTTTGGAAATAGGGTCTGTAATATTGAAGCGGTCTTTCGTTGGAACGTTATGGTCCATTGTCGCATACGTCAAATCTGGGCGACGGACCGGACGACCGCTCAAGCGCAAACCTTCAAATGCCTGTGGAGAAGTAACTTCATGAACAAGATGCAAGTCAATATATAAAATGCTAGGCTTTCCTGTTTCCTGTACAATGACGTGCTGATCCCAAATTTTTTCGTATAGTGTCTTCTTAGACATGTTTCCTCACCTCATCAAGTGATTTGCAAATTCTCTCTCTTTACGTTTCTCTGTGAAGTCAGATGCGTTCGTCCCGCATTAACTGCATAAATCTATTTATCTTGGGACTCAATATACCATTTCTTTCTTAATTGTTCCAAGATATAATATCTATAATATTGATAGGTTAAGACTATAAAGAGGAGGGCATATGCTTATGGAAATAAGACAATTACAATACGCCATTCAGATTGCGGAGGAGCGTAATTTCTCTCGTGCTGCAGAAAAGCTTCATATCGCACAGCCTTCATTGAGCCAACAGTTGTCCAAGCTAGAAAAGGAAATAGGCGTTCTATTGTTCCAACGAACGACCAATTCCGTAGAACTGACTCACGCTGGAACGGTATTCGTTGAACGTGCACAAGCGATTGTAGACTCTCTTGAGCAGCTCAAAAAAGAGATGTATGATATTTCCCAAACGAAAGCAGGAAAAGTAACAATAGGCACGATGCCTATTACAGGCTCGCACCTGCTGCCGCATGTGCTGCCATCCTTTCATCGCAGATATCCTGATATCGAGCTTGTCCTTACCGAGGAACCGTCTACTTCCAATCTAGTGAAATTAACGGCACAAGGAAAAAACGATCTTTGCCTAGTATCGCTTCCCTTGTCAGATCCATCACTCGAATATGAGCCTATATTGGAAGAAGAAATTGTACTTGCCGTACCAAGGAACCATCGGTTGGCTGCGGTGAATGTAACTGAATCATCTACCGGAACAACTGCTATACCGCTTGCAGATGTTAAGGATGAGCCTTTTATATTTTTAAAGCGAGGTCAAGGTTTCAGGCAAATTACAATGGATCTTTGTAGTCAAGCTGGCTTCGAGCCGCGAATTGTATTTGAGAGTAGTAATATTGAGACAGTTCAATCACTCGTTGCTACAGGAATGGGGGTGGCGCTTGTTCCAGCCTTTATTGCGACAGCACCACGGAGCGAGTTCGTTCCACAATATGTCGCGCTTGAAGGGCAGCCTGCCCGCACGCTCGTACTGGCCTATCGGAGCGGCAGATATATGTCTAAGGCAGCAGAAGCATTTAAAGAAACGCTGCAAGATACATTGAGCGCCCAATTCGGCAGTCGTGTCCGTGCAGCAACAACGAACAGCTTACCGTCTACGACGATAAATTAGCCAAAAGAAAGAGGAGGTCTTTGTTCTCAGCCCTCCTCTTATTCCTCTAACCCAAATATCTAAAAGGGTATATGTATTTACTTTTGTAATTGATACAGACCATCACGTCTATCCTCGAACACGGGAATTCGACTGCGAACCTCCTGCACCAATGAAATCGTGAGTTCACCTTGAATTAGACGTTCTTGGTCATCTCCCTCTACAATCAACTCGCCCCATGGATCAATGATCATCGAATGACCAAAGAAAGAAGTTGGCTTGCCGTCAGAGCCAATACTCGTCCCCATCCGATTGCAGGCAACCACATACATTTGGTTCTCAATCGCACGTGCTGTCAACAAGGTTTTCCAATGATGAAGTCGTGGATTTGGCCACTGAGCAGGGACAAACAGTACTTCTATATGCTGCAATGCCAAACTGCGGATATACTCCGGAAAACGTAAATCGTAACAAATAATAATGCCGCATTTTACTCCATCTAATTCGAATATGCCTAGCTCATTTCCGCTATGTAAGTGAACATGTTCATCCATTAATTTAAATAAATGGGCTTTGTCGTAGGAATGTACCAACTCACCCTTTTTATTAACTACATAAGAACGATTGCGAATTTGCCCCTCCTCTTTTACAGCTACAGATCCACCAACAATATGCACATGATGCAAGGATGCCATTTCAGACAGCAGCTTCAAAGTTTGCTTTCCATCTTCATCTGCTAACTCATGTACACGGTCAAGTGCATAGCCTGTATTCCACATTTCGGGCAGGACAATTACATCAGGCATATGAGCTGCAACTGCCGCTTCAATCTGTTTTATAACTTCTTCTACATTTCGTTCTGGCTCACCAATTCGAATATTCATCTGAATAGCGCATACATTCCACGTCTTGTTCATCGACGCCCCTCCAAAATGTGTAGTTTCTACCATCATACCCTTTCATGGAAACACGTCAAGATGGGTACAGTAAGGAAAGCAGTTTCCGACTCGCCATTTATTTCTTACTGTTTTGGCCACTACAGATCCATCGTTAGGAGTTGACGTATGAATTTATCAGCTGCACAAGTCAAAGCTTTTCGTAAAATATGTATCTTTCTAAGCGCTGTCCTGCTCACCTTAACACCGAATGTTGTATCAGCTATTCCAGAACATCAGCATAATACACAGCCGCACTCTGCTCAAACAGTCTTACCCGAGCAACCAACACAACCTTTGCCGCAAGTGCAACTATTTGATATGCAGCAAGAACGGATCGTCAAAACGATACCTAACACACCCGCTATTCAAGCAGAAGCCACAAAATGGCTGCAATCGGTAACCGGCCTTTCTCCACAGTTAAATATAGGAAGTAAATGTGGTTATATCGTTCGCATCGCCCTTGCCAATCCATACCAGATCAAACTGCCGAGGCTTGAATTACAAACGAAGGATGTGTTCTTGATCTACTGCCCGGACAAGCAGCCATTACTGCTCGTGTTTACACCTGAACGCAAACCATTTCTGCTTGAATTCAAACACAATGTCCAGCCTTTCATGGAAGAGCTAATGAAGCCTATGCTGCCAGGTGCAGAACAACAATAATCGTTTTGCTGCTTAGCTATTCAATTGCAGTTCGCTAATTTGTGCAAAAAGCTGTACACACTAGGAAAAACATGCTAAATTATCGACTTAAGGCAAGTATTATCGGCCTAATCGCTGAAGCTAACACTGCACAATTATGTGCATGCATAAGCATGTTATCTCAAATCATATTCCGGAGTGTGAGATTAAGAATGACCTTGAGCTCTAAAAGTTCCTTTCCTATCGTTCCTGCGTCGCGCATGCAGCATTTGCCGACGCAGTTTTTTGCACAATTGGTTAAAAAGGCGAATGCACGTATGTCAGCAGGCCATGACGTTATTAATTTAGGGCAAGGCAATCCTGACCTTCCTACACCTGATCATATTGTCCAGGCCATGAAAACAGCAGTAGAGAAGCCAGTGTACCATCGTTATCCACCCTTCAGTGGCTTCTCCTTTTTGAAGGAAGCTGTTGCAAAACGGTACTTGGAAGATTATCAAGTTACGCTTGATCCTGAGACGGAAGTAGCCGTTTTGTTCGGTGGAAAGACAGGGCTCGTTGAAATTAGTCAAATTTTGCTCAACCCAGGCGATGTATGTTTAGTTCCTGATCCCGGTTACCCGGACTATTGGTCTGGTGTTGCTCTAGCAGGAGCTGAAATGGCTATGATGCCATTGACAGAATCCAATGACTACTTGCCCGATTATGATGCTATATCAAGTGATACATTAAAACGTGCTAAGCTGATGTTTTTAAATTATCCTAACAATCCAACATCTGCAATTGCAAATGCAGCCTTTTATGAACAAACCGTAGAGTTTGCCCAACGCAATCAAATTGTAGTGGCTAGCGACTTTGCATACGGTGCGATTGGCTTCGATGGCCATACACCGATTAGCTTCCTTCAAACGCCTGGCGCAAAGGAAGTCGGTATAGAATTCTATACCATGTCCAAAACGTATAATATGGCTGGATGGCGTGTAGCATTTGCAGTTGGGAATGCTGAACTCATTAGACTCATTAACCTCATGCAAGATCATATGTATGTCAGCTTGTTTGGAGCTGTTCAAGATGCTGCGGCAGCAGCTCTTAACGGTTCACAACAATGCGTGTATGATCTAGTACATACGTATGAGACGCGCCGCAATACGCTGTTCGATACGATGAAATCAATAGGTTGGGAAGCTACACCATCACCAGGTTCCTTTTTCGCATGGTTGCCCGTACCTACTGGCTACAACTCTGCTTCTTTTGCCGATATATTGCTGGAACAAGCAAATGTAGTCGTAGCACCTGGCATCGGTTTCGGTACACATGGAGAAGGATATGTACGAGTCGGCCTACTTGCTGATCATGCACGCTTGCAAGAAGCTATTGACCGTATAGGCAAACTACGGTTATTCGGTTAATATTGTTCGCTCTAAACGCGTAAACTGATTATAATAGGAATACAGTCGTTTCACTCCTTTACAGCGATGTAATCTCATGGTAAACTACTGAGAAATTAAGCAGTGAAATACAAGAAATCTAATCATGAAACGCGATGACAGGACCAGTACACGAGTTCAGACACGATTAGAGAGCGGGAGCCACCGGCTGCAAGCCCCGCCGTGTCCCCTCGTCGAAACCTACCCTTGAGCGGTCAGTATGGAATGTACTCGCAATGGCAACAGGCTATCTCATGTCAGTTGCATGTATGCGATAAGTCCTGACCTGAACGGAACTCCACCGTTATTGGATAAAGCAGGAAGATTCTCGGTTTGTTATCTGGATGTACATAACATTCCGTTTCTTCAACTAAGGTGGTACCGCGGAAGCCCAGACTTTCGTCCTTTATTGGACGGAAGTCTTTTTTGTTGTTATGTTGATGATTCATGAACAGCTTCTTGATACATGATTACACTTCCTGCTCACGTAACGCATCATAATTAGATTTAGCTGATTTAGATGACTTGTACCTAATCACTTGCTAACCTAAAGAATTATTGAAGGTGAATCCGATGAATCAACGTATTGTCGTCAAAATAGGCAGCAGCTCATTAACGTCCGAGCAAGGCGGATTGGATCGCAGCAAAATTGCTTTCTATGCCAATGAGCTCCTTTCAATCATAGCGAATGGACACCAAGTTGTTCTTGTTACTTCTGGCGCAGTGGCAGCAGGTTTCACACGAATCGGCTACAGCACTCGTCCCAAACAACTTCACGAGAAGCAGGCAGCTGCAGCTGTCGGTCAAGCACTTCTGATGCAGGCGTATCAAGAGCAATTCAATTCGCAAGGTGTTACTGCCGCTCAGATTTTACTTACACGCCAGGACTTTGCGAATCGCAAGCGCGGCCATAATGCATGGTTGACGATCGAAGAGCTAATCAAACAAGGCGTCATTCCTATCGTCAATGAAAATGATACGGTTTCAGTCGATGAGCTAAAGTTCGGAGATAATGACACATTATCAGCACTTGTAGCTAATCTCGTACATGCGAATCAGCTTGTCATTATTACAGATACAGATGGATTGTATACAGCAGATCCACGCAAAGATCCGAATGCTAAAAAGTTTGAACATATTGAAACGATCACTGAAGAAATCTACAGCTATGCTGGTGGTGCAGGAAGCACAGTCGGTACAGGTGGAATGCGTTCTAAATTGGATGCCGCTAAAATCGCGATGCGAGGCGGAGTTAAGGCATTTGTGGGAAGAGTCCAACAAGATGGTGATTTGAGACGTGCGGTAGAAGGAATTGGTGCAGGCACTTATTTTGCAACAAAGCAAAATGGTCTCCCTGTTAAAAAACAGTGGCTTGGCTTCCATTCCACCCCGCTCGGAACCATTGTTGTCGACGCAGGTGCAGAACAAGCATTGCTAGGAAAAGGCTCCAGCTTGCTCCCTGTAGGCGTTCATCTTGTACAAGGTGATTTTCACGCTGGGGATGTCGTTGAAGTAACGGGTATCGATGGTAAAGTGATTGGTCGAGGAATCGTTAATTATGAGCATGATCAATTGCAGCAAGTGGCTGGCTGCACAACTGTTGATGTACTTAAGAAGCTAAACGTACCCCGTATTGAAGTCATCCATAGAGATGAATGGGTTACATTAAGATAGGCATGCTTAATCAACAGAATTACTAAGTTATCATTGACATTAGACGGAGTCATAGATGAACAGATGTAAGAGGAGGAACCTAAGATGAGTGAAGTTAGAAATAAAGCACTGCTTGCCAAGCAAGCGGCTGTTAGTACGAATCGGTTGACGACAGAAGAAAAAAATAACGCATTGCTCCTCATGGCCGATCAGCTTATTACAGAACAACAATCCATTATCGAAGCCAATCAACTCGATTTGGAGCGAGGAAGAGCAAATGGAACAAGCACATCGCTGCTTGATCGACTTGCCCTCAACGAAGAACGCATTGCTGACATCGCACAAGGGCTTCGCCTTATCGTCGAATTGCCAGATCCTGTTGGCGATGTGCTGCAGGCGTTCGAACGCCCTAATGGTCTTAAGATCGAGCAACTACGTGTACCGCTAGGTGTCATCGGAATGATTTATGAGGCACGCCCTAACGTAACAGTCGATGCAGCAGGGCTTTGCCTAAAGACCGGAAATACAGTAGTTCTACGCGGTGGCTCTGCTGCCCTGGAAACGAACAAACGTATTGTGGCTGTACTTCATCAAGCATTACGCGAAACCGCAATTCCTGTAAATGCCTTGCAATATATTGAAGATGCAGATCGGGCATCTGTAGATGAGATGTTGACCTTAAACGGTATTTTGGACGTAGTTATCCCTCGCGGTGGTGCCTCATTAATTCAAAATGTGGTGCGCAATGCTACTGTACCTGTAATTGAAACAGGTGCTGGTATTTGCCACACGTTCATTGATGCTAGTGCAGATGCTGAGATGGCTCATCAAATCGCTTATAATGCGAAAGTTCAGCGCCCTTCCGTTTGTAACTCGATGGAAACGCTGCTCATACACCGTGATTATGCTGTGGAACAAACGAAAAAGCTGCTGCAAGCTTTTCAAGAACGTGATGTGGAATTGCGAGGCTGCTCACATACACAACAGCTTCTTGGCAATATCACACTAGCAGCTGAGCAAGATTACAGAACCGAATATAACGACTACATTCTTAACATTCGAATCGTCGAATCTCTAGACGAAGCATTGCAGCATATTACCCAATACGGTACAAAGCATTCTGAATGTATTGTAACGGAGAATGCTGAGCATGCAGCTCGCTTCTTACAAGAAGTCGATGCAGCTGCTGTATACCACAATGCATCGACTCGTTTTACAGATGGTTTCGAATTCGGCTTTGGCGCTGAGATCGGAATCAGCACACAGAAACTACACGCTCGCGGGCCTATGGGTCTACCTGCATTGACATCCAGTAAGTACAGAATAAGCGGAACTGGACAGATAAGAGAGTAATCTCAAGTGTAATTCGTCATATGTGCCGTAACCCGTCATCCCCTCCTCCATCTAAGTCACGAGGATTTGGAATGACGGGTTACTTGTATACAAATAATTGCACACATATTTGAAATAGGAGGTTTCTATACAATGAACCAATCTACTGTAAATGCAACGGCAAACAACAAAGCACTAACTTACTGTTTCTTCGGCGCAGGGTCTCAAGCAGAAGCGATCGTCCGCGGCATGCTGAAGCAATCCATTACTGCTCCTAGCCAGATCCAAATGATTAATCGCAGCAACCAAGAACGCTTAGCCGAACTGCGTCAACGCTATCATATCCAAGCTGACAACGATATGGACACGAAACGCCGCTGGCTCAGCGAAGCAGACATTATCGTCTTAGCAATGAAGCCAAAAGATGTACGAGATGCATGTCATGAATTGCGCTCGCTTTTGCGTGAAGACTGCCTTGTCATCTCCGTCATCGCCGGGCTTTCCATTGACTCACTCCAGCGGATGCTCGGTTCCATCGCGGTTGTGCGTACCATGCCGAACACATCCAGTACAATAGGTCTCGGCGCGACAGGTGTAAGCTATTCTTCCGAGGTAACTGCTGAGCAGCGTGAGATTGCGATAAATCTGCTGCAAGCGATTGGAATCGTCGCTGAAGTAGAAGAAGTTTCGATTGATGCGATAACAGGGGTTTCCGGGAGTGGCCCTGCTTATGTATACTATTTAATGGAAGCCATGATTGAAGCAGGCATCCAAGAAGGACTAGAGCCTGAGCAAGCCCATGATTTAGTCGTTCAGACTGTTCGTGGCGCGGCTGAAATGGTACGACTTACAGGCGAATCGCCTGCCGAATTGCGACGTAAAGTGTGTTCACCTGGCGGAGCAACATTAGCTGCTCTCACTGTAATGGATCAAAACGGTGTTGGAAAGGCGGTGAAATCGGCAGTGCATCGCGCTCGAACTCGTGCCGCTGAGATGGGCGAAGAGATTGGGAGGGAGATACATTGAGTAATACTTGCGTAGCAACATACCGCTTGTATGATGATCGTGCCGATTTTTATAAAAAAGCAGAAAGTATTGCAGTTGGATTAACCGTCGGCAGTTGGACAGACATTCCAGAAACGAAGAAGGCCTCGATGCAAAAGCATCTGGGCCGTGTCGTTGATGTACATATTCACGAAAGCGACGTACCTAATGAACGCTATGCTGATGTTCGCATCGCTTATCCAGATGTGAATTTCAGCCGTGATATCCCCGCACTGCTCGTAACCGTATTTGGTAAGTTATCCATGGACGGACGCGTGAAGCTGCTTGATCTGGATTGGTCATCTACGTTCCAGCAAGCCTTTTCAGGGCCAAAGTTCGGGATCACAGGTATTCGAGAACAGTTGGGTGTACACAATCGTCCACTGCTTATGAGCATTTTCAAATCTGTTATCGGTCATGACCTTAGCGCTCTGCGTGAACAATTCCATCAGCAAGCGTTAGGCGGTGTCGATCTCATTAAGGATGACGAAATATTATTTGAGAATCCGCTGACACCCATTCAAGACCGAGTTAAAGTTTGTCTAGAGGCCGCTAAACAAGTAGAAGAAGAAACCGGCAAAAAGCTGCTCTATGCTGCGAACTTGACAGGGCCGACCTTCGAACTGCGCGATCAAGCACGCCGTGCTATTGACGCAGGTGCGAATGCACTGCTGTTCAATGTACTAAGCTATGGATATGATGCTCTACACGGACTGGCTTCTGATCCTGATATTTCAGTACCGATTATGGCACATCCGGCTATGGCAGGAGCGCTTTACCCATCGCCGCACTACGGCATTTCAGCTCGCTTATTGCTGGGCAAGCTGCTCCGTCTTGCTGGAGCTGACTTCGTGCTGTTCCCTTCACCATATGGATCAGTGACGATGCCGCTGGAAGATACGCAAGGGATTCGCGAAGCTTGTCTAGATACAGCTCGTCCAATGAAGCAAAGCTTCCCAGTCCCATCTGCAGGCATTCATCCTGGGCTCGTTCCGCTAATCATTCGCGACTATGGTATCGATGTTGTCGTTAATGCAGGCGGTGGTGTTCATGGACACCCACTCGGTGCAGCTGGAGGTGGACAAGCATTTGTTCAAGCTATTGATGCTGTTCTACAAGGAATAAGCCTTAACGATTACGCACAACATCACGAAGCCTTGCATCAAGCGATTCAAATATGGGGGACAAAAGAGTGAACAACATGAAGAAGAAAGTCATCTTTTGTGATTTTGATGGAACGATAACGGCCAATGACAATATAGTCGCGCTCATTAAGCACTTTAATCCGGAAGGATGGCGGGATATCGTTGAGGATGTGCTAGCAGAACGCATCTCCATTCGCGATGGTGTCGGTCAAATGTTCGCCTTACTCCCCGCTTCTATGAAAGATCAGGTCATTCGCCAAGCTATTAACCAAGCTGTAATTCGACCTGGCTTCAAGGAGTTTCTAGCTTTCTGCAAACAGCATGAGATTGAATTCTATGTGACAAGCGGTGGAATTGACTTCTTCGTCTATCCATTGCTAGAACCATTCGATATATCGCACAATCATATTTATTGCAATGGCAGTGACTTCAGCGGAGAACATATCCGAATCACCTGGCCGCATGCATGCCAAGAGCCATGTACAAATGATTGTGGAATGTGCAAAACAACTATCGTTCGTCAATTCCCTGCTGAGCAGTATGAACGAATCGTCATTGGCGATAGTGTTACTGACTTTGCCGCAGCGAAATTAGTGGAATTTGTATATGCTCGTGCACAGCTTATCGATAAGTGTGAAGAGCTTGGACTCCCGCATGCAACATTCGATACGTTCTATGATATAGTTGAGCATTTATCTGTATCTATTGTTTCCCGAACATCCTAAATAACTTTATCATTCTAATTGAGTCGAAGGGAGCCCTGTGCATTGATCACTCTTTCATCCGAACAGAAGCAGCACGCTTTCCAAGAACTACGCTCCATCAAGGAACAATTTGCTGCACGTCATTGGTTTCCTGGCACGAGCGGTAACTTATCCGTTAGAGTTGGGGATATAACAGATGGACAGTTTCAATTTGCAATTACAGCGAGTGGCAAAGATAAATCTGTCCATACACCTGAGGACTACTTGCTCGTCAATGAAAATGGTGTGCCCACAGACGCTACTTCATTGAAGCCAAGCGCTGAAACACTCATTCATTGCGAAATCTATCGATTAACTGGCTGTGGTGCCATTTTTCATGTACATACGGTATTTAACAATATCGTATCTGAAGTGTATGGTGATCAAGGCTTTATTCCCGTACAAGCCGTAGAACTAATCAAGGCTTTTAATATTTGGGAAGAAAATGCCCGTATTGAGATCCCAATCGTTCCCAATTACGCACACATACCAAGCATTGTTCCTGAGGTCACGAAAAAATTAAATCCGAGTATTCCCGGGATTATACTGCGCAATCATGGTATTTATGCGTGGGGGGCAAATAGCTTTGAAGCTAAGCGCCATCTTGAAGCCTTTGAATTCCTATTTGAATATGTATATCGCATGGATCTGCTTCGCCGCTAGTATCTAATTCGAAACGCAAAAGTACAAAAAATATCCCACACCACTGTCTAAAAGTGATGCGGGATATTTTTATTTCACATGATTTATCTATCCAACAAGACTGATGTTCAACGTTGCTAGTTGTCTTTGTTCTACGTCTTATTCTTCATCTTCCTGTAGAATAACCTCGACGGTATTTGAATAGTACGGAAATTCCCTACTAATCGTACCAACGACAGCTGTCGAAATTACGTATGCTGTATTCGAAATTATACCTTCCCGATACTGGGTCACTCTCGCTTTATATTGTATATGGACAATCTCATTTGATTCCACATTCGAAATATGAATCCCATCCGCTAAGACACAATCTTTCTGCCTTACTCCATCAACTGTAAGCGTATCAGACACCAGCCTTAGGTTAGAAGGCAGTTGATCCACCACTTCTAGTGACAAATTCATATTTCCTGTATTTTGAATCGCAATAGCATAGCTAATCGTATCGCCTACCGTTACGACTTTTGAAGAAGTTGACTTCACAACGGTTATCGAAGGATCATACAGCGGAACGCTATCTGAGGTTATAGCGACTTGACCTAATGTGATCACTCCATCCACCCAACGATAGTCGTATGAAATATTACCTCCAATGACTAAGTTACTGCCATCACGCAACGGAAGGATTCGTATTTGGAAACGAACAATAATCTTCTCGCCTTTCTTTAATCGTTCGACGATAAGTCCGGCAAATGGATTTTCGTCCAACGGTATTCCATTCACCATCAAGCTGTCAATAACGAAAGCAGCATTTGCATTCATAGTAAACTTCAATAAGAGATTGAATAAATCATCATTTGAAATATTGTCAATGACATATTCCAGATTAATGACATCGCCAACAAAGACGATCTGAGGAATGCTCCTAGGATTCAAATACACGCTCACCTTTTTATTGCGATCTGGGTCAATTGGTGGTGGCGGCGGAATCGGTGGACCTGGTTCTGCGGTAATCGCGACTCTATTGGAAGAAACAGACCCTTGGATTTGTTCAGCCGAATATCTAACCGATGCTTGATTTACCAAAATCCTATTTGCTGCATACTGAGCAAGCTTTACTCTAAATGTGATTGTGATCGTACTCCCCGCTTCAATCGTTCCAATAGGAATACCCGCAGCCACGTCGAACCTATTCATATCAGGCAATCCGTTAATGGTAACACTGTCAGGTATCCACTGCAAACCACTCGGCAGCAGATCAACGACAAGCAAATTGTAAAGCGGATGTGTCAATATATTTGTAATTACAATCGTATACGCCACTTCAGAACCAACTTGAATGACAGAAGCAGAGGCAGATTTTCGTACGATCAGCGGCTCAGACACAATGATTTGCTCTGCTTGTGCAGAATACGTGCTGACAGCTTTACGTCCACTTTGCAAATCAATCGTAAATAATGCCCCTACCTCATTTAGAAGCTTTCCTGAGCTCGGTCTTGCAAGTACTCGCACATCGAACTGCACCCTCACAACCTGACCGATCGTAAATGGTTTCCACAACACTCCTGTTTCTGGCGATTCACCAAGCCTCGGTTCTCCGTTTACGAACAAGCTGCCCGGAATATATTCTACTTCAGTTGGTAATTTATCAAAAATAAGCAGTTCTCCAGATAGTACTCCATTATGCACAGCATCAATTTGATAAGTAAACTGACTACCTACCATGACGACAGACGCTTCTGCCTGCTTCGACAATTGTACTCCGGAAGGAAACAGTTCCACATAAATGATATTTGAACGGATCAATTCTTGTTCTCCACTTACTTGATACGATAGATTCGCTTGTGTACTCGTTGTCTCTCGTTCAGGCACATAAGTAATCAATACGGAATATTGAATAACAACTTCCTCACCTGGATTGATGTCAGCAAGTAAGATGGCATAAGGCGTTGTTTGTGTTTGTTTTACTCCTTGAATAACAATACTGTCTGGGACATATCGAGAGTATTCAGTTAATACATTCGTCAAAACCGCTTGCCTTATCGTTCTGGCCGAATTGTTCGTCAAAATAATCGTAAACTGAACCATTTCACCAGAAATCGCATCTGGAACATCCACTAGCTTCACTAGGCTGACGGCAGAGTCATAGACGGGCACGGCCACTTGATTAGACGAAGTCTGTAAAATGACCGTTCTCCCGCTATATGGCTCAAATTGTATCGTTGCTGCCGCCTCGTTCGTCAGCCTGTCGAGGGGGGGAGCGACGTCACTTCAACTTGGAATGTTACTGTCGTCGACGTTCCAGGAGCAATATTGCTCAACGTAATCCCCGTCTGTGGATTAGATGCTGGAGACGGTACGCCATCAATCGTAACACTGCCTGGGACAAAGGTACCTCCTTCTGCAATCGGATCGGTTAGCACCGTTGAGGCCCCTATATTACCATCATTTCGTGCCACCAGTGTATAGGTGACTGTATCCCCGACTGTGGCTTCACTTTGGCTTATTGTTTTGGTCACCGTAATTATAGCTTGAACGACCGCAACGGTTACCGTATTTGAAATGGACGTGCCTGTAAATGTGCCAGATGTAAAGCTCACGGTAGCTTGATTTGATAAGGCAGGAGGGTCCGGCAAAGAAACGACACGCACTTGGAATTTAACCGTTTCTGTTTGTCCCGGTGCAATTGTATTAAGATCGATGCCCGAAGTAGGCTGGCTATCAGGTACGCTTACGTTATTGACGATGACACTCCCTGAAATAAATTCACTGCCTGCTGGAATTGGATCAAAAACTACTGCATTATTTACCGTTTCAATACCATTATTCGTCACGGTAATTGTATAGGTCACAACATCATTAAACACGGCAACAGTTGCATCAGCAGACTTGGCAATCGTCACATCGGGTGATGAAACTGGAATGGTCACTGTATTCGATTGGATTAGCCCGCTTATGGTGCGTCCGGATGGTAAAGCGTACGTATAATCAACATCCGCCTGATTAAGCAGCTCTTGAGATGGCGGCAGTGATACGATATTAATTTGGAAAGCAACAGTCACAGAACCACTTGCCCCAATCGTACTAATCGCAAATCCCGTATTTGGATTAGCAGTAGGCTGGGCCGCCCCGTTTATCGTCACACTGCCTGGGACAAATACGCTGCCTACTGGCGTTGCGTCCGTGAACACAGCCGTCGCAGCTGTATTTCCTGTATTTGATACAACGATCGTATACTGTACCGTATCCCCTACCGTTGCTACTGAGCGTGATGCGCTCTTTAAGGCGGCAATTCTCGCTTCATACACAGGAACAGACACTGGATTTGATGGGACGGTCGCACTATAGGAACCTAACGAGAACGATGCGCTAGCTGTATTATCAATCGATTGCGTTGGTGGCAATGCAACGACAGTTAGTTGATAGGTTACTGTTGCCGTTGCACTTACCTCAATCACCCCAACAAATACACCTGTCGCTGGATTCGCATCTGGTATAGAGGCACCATTCACCGTTACACTACCCGCTACAAAACTTGCTCCAGTTGGCAGCGGATCGTTAACAATAACATTCGTAACTGGTTCGATGCTCGTATTCGCAAGCAGTACACTGTACGTAATCGTATCTCCTATCGCCGCCTCCGTTGTGATTGTACCTTTAACTACATCTAGATTAGGCAGGAATACAGGAATCGTCACCGTATTGGATACAATATTGCCACTTTTCGTTCCTCCATCTGGCAATTGGAAGGAATAAGGAACGGATGCTTGATTGCTCATATTTCCACCATCTGGCAAGGAAACAACGTTAACTTGGAATGTAACCGTCACATTTTCGCTCGGATTGCTTGAAACTGGAATACCTAAGGTTGGATTGGCTCCAGCGACTGGTACACCATTCACCGTTACACTATTCTGAATAAATACGACATTCGCTGGCAGAGGATCGGTCACGACAGCACTTGCTGTAATATTTCCAGTATTCGTTACAACTACGGTATACGTTACTGTATCTCCGACACTTGTCGCAGCATGGTTGGCGCTTTTTGCTGCTGCCAGCGTCGCCTCGAACACAGATATGCTAAGCGGATCGGCCACAGTCGATCCCGTAAATGTTCCGCGTGTAAAGGTTATCGTTGGCTGAGTAGTCACGTTTGGCGGAGATGGTACCGAATTAACTAGCAACTGATACGAAACGAGTACAGATTGACCTGAATTTAGCGAGCCTACAGGTATACCAACAGAAGGATCTGCTCCAGGTATTGGTGTTCCGTTTATCGTCACACTGCCAGAAACGAATGAAGTGCCTGCTGGAATTGGTTCCGTAATGACAACAGTCGTGAGTCCTTGGATTCCATTATTCGTAGCGGTAATATTGTAGGTAATAATATCACCAACAGACACACTCGTTCGATTAGCCATCTGAGTGAGAGAGACATCTGGAACAGAGACCGGGACATTTACGATATTCGATGAAGCACTTCCATTCAACGTTCTTGCATCTGGTAATGTAAACGTAAAGGCTGCAGTTGCTTGGTTGGATAGTACAGGAGGTACTGGCTGGGAGACGACATTTACTTGGAACGTGACTGGCACACTTGCATTAGCTGCTAAGCTGCCAATACTGAATCCAACCTGCGGGTCAGCACTCGGTAAAGGTGTTCCACCTACAAGAACAGAGTTCGGAACGAAAACAGCCCCATTAGGTATCGGATCCGTTAATGTAATATTCGCTGCAATATTGCCCGTATTGCTAACTTGAATCGTATACGTGAATGTATCTCCTATGGATGCATTCGTTAATTCAGAGCTCTTCCCTAAAGTTAGAGCAGGCTGGTAGACGGCAATTACTATAGTGTTAGAAGTGGAAGTTCCTGTGAAAGTTCCCGAAGTGAAAGAAGCTGTTGCTTGATTCACTAATGTCGGTGGTACAGGGACAGTAACTACATTTGTCTGGAACGTCACAAGTACAGTTGTGCTTGTTGCAATCGCACCAATGGTAATACCCGTTTGCGGATCTGCCGTCGGTATCGGTATTCCATTTATCGTTACGCTGTTTGGTACGAATGAAGTTCCATCTGGTATAGAGTCTGTCAAGGTCACATCTGTTACAGGTGCTACACCGCTGTTACTCAAACTAATCGAATAAATAATGGTGTCCCCGACACCTACGGATGTATAGTTGGATGCTTTGCTTAAGGTCAGATTAGGTGATGAAACAGGTATAGTAACCGGATTGGATGTCACTAGCCCTGTAAGGGTACGACCATCTGGAGCGATATAAGAGTATCCTACTGTCGCCTGATTGACCAACTCTTGTGGTGAAGGTAGTGACGTTACATTTATTTTGAAAGACACATTTGCCGAACCGCCTGCTTCAATCGTACCCAGCGGAATCCCGGTTGCTGGATTAAGCCCTGGACGTGGCTCGCCATTGACAATAACGCTGTTCGCCAACAATACGGCGCCAGGAGGTACATTATCGATCAACGTCCCGATGACATTAATATTGCCCGTATTTGTAACAACGATTGAGTACGTAATAATATCTCCAACGGTGGCAACAGTCTCGTTTGCCTGTTTAGCTGCTGCAAGTATCGGCTGATATACTGTAATGGATATTGAGTTAGACCAAGAAGATCCTGTAAAGGTACCAGATGTATAGCTTACCGTCGCTTGATCGACCAGCACTTGTGACGGCGGGAGTTCAGTAACGTTAGCACTAAAGCTAATCGTGACCGTCTGATTCGGCACAATCGTTCCTAACGTTATCCCCGTAGTTGGATTCTCCCCTAATCTTGGAAACCCATCCACAAGTACGCTATCTGTTACAAATGAAGATCCAGGTGCAATCGGATCAACCAGTATAGCATTGGTCACATTTTCAATCCCATTATTTCGTACGACAAAGCTATAAACGACTTCATCGCCTACGACAACCGCCGTTACATTCGATGCTTTTGTCACATTAACATCGGGATTTGATACAGGTATCGTTACGGTATTCGATGTTAATGAACGAGAAACGATACGGCCCGAAGGTAATGTAAACGAATAGTCGATAACGGCACTATTGCTAATGGTTTGTGTTGCTGGCAGTGACACAATATTCAATTGAAACGTCAACACGGACGTCGTATTCGGCGCCACCGATCCAAGATTAACACCATTAGCAATATTGGCTCCTGCTATCGGTACACTATTAATGGTTACGGTATTTGGTACAAAAATGGTTCCATCTGGTATCGGATCGGTCACCACAACGTTAGCAGAAACATCCCCGCTGTTACTTATTGCAATGGTATAAGTAATGGTATCTCCAACGGTAGCATTTGAAAGATTGGCCGATTTGGTTGTCTGAATAATGGCATCATAAATAGGCACTGAACTCGTATTGGAGGTAGAACTACCTGTAAATGTACCCGAAGTAAAGCTGACAGATGCTGTATTCGTTAAGAACGGAGGCGCTGGCAACGAAGTAACCTGAACCTGGAATGTCACATTTAACGTCTGCCCAGGTACAATTGTACCCACATTAATACCATTTTCGGGATTAGCAACTGGGCGACTGGCACCACCTACAATAACACTTCCAAGTACAAAGGCAGAGCCAGTAGCAATCGTGTCACTCACAATAGCATTCGTCACATTTTCAAAACCATCATTTGTAATGGCTAGCGAGTACGTTAAAATATCGTTTAAGGTCGCTTCTACTGCATCCACACTTTTTACTATCGATATATTCGGAGCAGAGACTGGAATCGACAACGGATTGGATACAATGCTCTTATCTACCGCTCGGCCTGACGGCAGCTGATAACTATAACCAATGGTTGCTTGGTTATTTAATGTTTGAGGGGATGGCAGTGAAGTCACATTTACTTGGAACGTAACCGTAATCGTTTCCCCGGCAGTAATTGTACCCAGAGCAATTCCAGTAGCAGGATTGGCATCTGGTTGGGCTACCCCCGAAATGATGACCGTATTAGGAACAAAGGTTGTTCCTACCGGAATCGTATCCGTTAAAATAGCACTAGCCGCATAGTTGCCTGTATTCGCTACTGCAAAGGAATACGTGATCGTATCCCCTACTGTCGCTCTAGTATGGTCGGCACTTTTTGCAGCGGTAATAGTCGGTTCATATACCGGAATCGTGAGCGCATTCGAAGCCGACGTTCCAGAAAATGTTCCAGATGTGTAAGATACGATGGCTTGAGTCGTCAACACAGCAGTTGGTGGCAGCGTATCTACTCTTACTTGAAACGTCACTGGAATAGACTGCCCTGGCGCAATGACACCGATCGGAATACCCGTTCGCGGATCCTCGGCAGGAGCTGGAACACCATTGATTACGACACTACCAGCTATAAAAGATGCTCCTACCGCCAATTGATCGGAGGCAATTACCGCATCAATGTTGGCAATTCCTGAATTGGTTGTGTTGATCATATACGTAATGATGTCGCCTACGGTCACATCTGGCAAATTAGCAGTGAGCGCTACACCAACGCTTGGCGACGATACTGGAATGGTTGACGTATTCGATTGAATTGACCCAATCAAAGTCCGTCCATCTGGAAGCAAATAGCTGTATGAAACGGTTGCTTGATTAGATAGAATTTGCGGCGTCGGCAGTGAGGCTACATTCACTTGAAACGTAACAGTGGCTACGCCCCCTGGTTCGATAATACCTACTAAAATACCTGTCCCTGGCGTACTTCCAGGCTTAGGAACACCATTTACAGCGACACTATTCGGAATAAATGCCGTCCCGGCTGGAATCGTATCTGTCACGGTGGCTGTCGCCGCATAGTTCCCCGTATTTTGAATCGTGACTGTATACGTAATCGTATCCCCAACCGTAGCTCGGGACTCACTCCCTTGCTTCGCAGCACTTATAATAGGCTGGAATACAGCAATACTGACCGTATTAGAAGTTGATGTGCCTGTAAATGTGCCGGCAGTAAACAGTACCGTGCTTTGATTTAACAAAGTACCGCTCGGCTGTGGTATCGAATCTACACTAACTTCAAACGTAACGGGTACTGTCTGACCGGGAGCAATCGTTCCAATTGCTAGCCCTGATGATGGATCCGTCCCTGGACGTGACACCCCGTTCACCGTGACACTATTCGGTACAAATGTCGAGCCGCTGGCAAAAGTATCCGTCAAAACGGCATTCGTTACATTGTCCACGCCTTGATTTCTTACATTCACCGTGTATCGAATAGTATCGCCAATTGCAGCAACCGTACGACTTGTTTGTTTGACAATAGATACGTTCGGTGCAGAGACGGGTATAGAAACGGTATTTGAATTGCCTGTTCGCGTTGTCGTTCGACCGCTCGGCGTCTGGAACGTGTAGCTAATCGATACTTGGTTATTTAACTGTTGTGATGGAGGTACAGAAACGACATTGACTTGAAAGGTAACCGTCGACGATGCTCCAGCAGCAATCGACCCAACTGGAATTCCTACCGTAGGACTAGCACCTGTCTGAGTGACGCCATTTACGGTCACGCTGTTAGGAACAAACACCGTACCAGAAGGAATATTGTCCGTCAGGACCACGGTTGAGGCGATATTGCCTGTATTGGATAGCTGTACCGAATAGGTCAACGTATTTCCAACTTGCGCAACGGTTTGATTGACGGATTTTGCCGCTGCTACAGTTGAATTATAAATGGGCAATACTAATAGATTGGACGTTGAAGTACCTGAAAACGTCCCTGATGTAAAGCTCAATGTCGCTTGATTATTCCAATTGCTTGGCGTTGGCGGCAAAGCATCGACCTTGAACTGAAAAGTAACAGGTATCGTTTGACCTGCTGCTATTGTACCAATCGCAATTCCTGTATTCGGATTCGCTAACGGCTGAGGAACTCCAGCAATCGTTACACTGCCTGCTACGAACGATCCAGAAGCAGGGACTGGATCAATGAGAACGGCATTGGTCACAGCAGATATACCGCTGTCCGTTACATTTACCACAAACGTAACAACATCCCCTACTACCGCTTCCGTTACATTTGTACTTTTCACAACATTTACGTTTGGTGAGGATACGGGAATAGACAATGTATTGGATTGGGATGAGCCATTTATTGTTCTGCCGTCTGGCGGTTGGAACGTAAATGCAGCGGATGCTTGGTTGGTCAACTGCTGGGGCGTCGGAACTTGAGTTACGTTTACATCGAAGCTCACGTTAACCGTACCGTTAGGGGGTACGTTCCCCGAATTGATACCTGACACTGGATTCCCTCCTGGAACCGGCACACCTCCAACCCTTACACTGTTCGGCACAAACACAGAACCGCTAGGGATCGGATCGGTCACCGTTACATTGGCACTAATGCTACCTGTGTTTTGAACTGCAATGTTGTAGGTGATCGTATCTCCTACCGTTGCAGCGATAGAGCTCCCTGTCTTCACCAAATTAATAACCGGCGCTAATACAGGAACACTGCTTACATTTGATACGGATGAACCTGAGACGGTAGACCCGCCAGAAATACTTTGGAAAGAATAGCTAACAGCCGCTTGATTGTTCTCCTGAAACCCTGTAGGCACTGAAGCAACTCTGATTGTTAACTGTATGGTATTCGTACTTCCTGGAGCCAAAGTTCCAATTGATATACCCGTGCTTACATTCGGATTGCTCAGTACATTGCCATTCAATCTGACACTATTGGCGACAAGTGTTGTACCTGCTGGAATTATATCTGTGAATACTGCGTTGGTCGCATTTAATGACCCTGTATTCGTAATAACGACCGTGTACGTAATGTTGTCTCCCACTACCGCAAAGGTAGATGGAGTCGATTTCGTTAAATTGACTTGTGGTGAATTAATATTAATTTGAAGAGCATTAGCGTTTACTAGATACGCATCACCTGATGAGGTTAGTTGCAATACCGCACTTGTCTGATTGTTGCTTAACGTAGAGGAAACGTCGACATTTGTAATATCCCAACCTTGTCTACCTCCTGAAATATTGGTTCCAGGTGCGCCATTTACCGCATTTCTCGTACCAAAAGTTCCACTCGTATCCAAGGTGCCATCATCTTTATTAATTTGGGAAGCAAAAAAGTTGTTTGCAAAATTGTTTGGTCCGCTTAAGGTCGTTAAATTACCCGTATTAGGTCCAAACTTGGCCTGATCTCCAGTTCTATTGGCATCTCCCTCTTGAGCACTAAACAGCGCTCTTCCTGAAACCGTGCCCGACGTTGGTGTAGCGAAACCCGTTATTGAGGTAGAAACTGCAGAACCTCCAGCACTGATGTACAAAGAACCTACACGAAGAGACATATTACGAAATGGAAGGGTCGGATTCAAATAAACGACAGCCAATGTCCAGCCCGCATGATTGGACGTATCATCTGGAACGACGATGGTACCGACTACATTTCCAACCGTGTATGTGCCAGTACCTGCACTGGTAATGATAGATGTTACATTCGCTGAACGGACATAACCGAGAATACCAGTGGCCATCGTTACGCTTTGCGCAGTCGCGCTATCTGGTTGTATGCTAAACGATGTGCCTGCTGGTGTTCGTAAAGTAACGGGATTATTAATATTAGCCGTTAGGTTGACATTCCCGTTAACATAGGTGCCGCCCCAAATCAATTCTGCATACAACACAGTACTTCCTGAGGGAATGACTAATACAGCAGCAGCACTATTTGATGTATAGTTCGAAGTAGTCCCGAAAGGATACGTGCCAAATCTCAAAGACGTGTCGACGGTTGTGAAGGCACCTATGCTATCTAGCGTTCCCGGTACGCCCACTGTATCTGATCGACTAAGGCCGAGCGTGTTTCCTGTAAATGTGATGGCGCCTCTCTGATTATCACTATACCTGACAACAAAAGCCATCCCTTCACCGCCCTGTCGTTATTCGTTCCTATTCTATGAAAAGACAAGAATCGAATATAACCTTCTCTTTCAAACAATGAACGGCTTTATCATATAAATTGGTGTAAACAACACGGTAAGATTGTCCATTGCCCCTTCCAATCCTTTTCATACAATATTAGTAACGTACTAAGGAGGGTTAACATGTCTCAAGATGTCGTTTCTTTGCAAATATACGCGCAAGTAAGCAGCCCAGAAGAAAAGAAGCTGCTAGACGATCTGCACCAGCATCTTATACGCCATGTTGTACAACTTAATTTATCTGGGTTCGCCTCTGTTACGTTGCAAAATGTTGCAGCTCCAACTGAAGCGAATGTATCGCCTGATACATCCAACAAATAATTTAAGCCCGCTGCCTATAAATAGCAGCGGGCTTCATTATGAGCGGCCATTGCCACGAAACTTCTGAGTAAAGTTGCGAGCATCTTCCACCGTTCGTATTTTGTTTCGACTCCATTCTAATAAAATGCGATCAATATAACGGAAATGTACTTTCCCAGCAAATACAGCCTCTTTTAAAGCCATAAGAATAATCGGTTCCGAATAATGATCATCATCGATCCATCCTGCAATCGTCTCGCATTCCATTGGTGATAATGGTCTGCCGAATTCTTTCTCAAAAATATCAAACAAATTAGGAGTATTTTCCTCTGAGCGGTTTCCATGCTGCTGTCTTTGGCGTTGGCGTTCTTCTCGAATATCCTCTGCCAGAACAACGGCAAGCTTCTCCCATATCCCTTCAAGATTGTAGCATTCCCCCTGCACTCGGGTGATCGGGTCAATATGCTCATCAATCGATAGAAAGCCTTCCTTCATTAAACGCTGCAGCGCTGAAATAACTACCGTTTCCGTGGAGCTCATTCGTTCTTGTATTTCATCAATAGTAGGAAACTCTTTGCACTCATTTTGTTTGAAATCCATTAAGTGAATAAGCAGCATTACTTCTATGTCTGTTAATTGGAGACGTTTATAATGCGTAAACAAAGCGGCAGGAAGTGAGAGTTGTCCACTTTGCATCTGTCGGGCAATGCCCTTCGCATAAGCTCGCCATGCATCTGCACTCATACGTTTCCCTCCTGTTCCTTCATCCACAACCATCTAACTTCAAGGCGGCTATCTGTAAAGACTTCCACCTTTGTCCTATTGTCTCATAATTTGCTCACTTTTGTCATGGAAAAGACAATACATCCCGTACCACAAAAGTAGTACGGGATGTATGGAACCATCTTATTAAGATGTTATGGATACAAGCGATATAATGTACGTGGGAAAGCAATCGTCTCACGAACATGATCAAGACCACAGATCCAAGCGACAGTACGCTCCAATCCAAGTCCGAATCCGGAGTGAGGAACCGTTCCATATTTACGTAGATCCATGTACCATTGGTAAGCTTCTGTAGACAACTCATGCTCACGGAAACGCTCTTCCATAAGAGCAGGATCGTCGATCCGCTGAGATCCACCGATAATCTCTCCGTATCCTTCTGGTGCGATCATGTCTGCACAGAGCACAACATCAGGACGATTCGGATCTGGCTTCATATAGAATGCCTTAATTGTCGTTGGATAATGCGTAATAAATACCGGTGTCTCATATTTTTCAGCAATAGCTGTTTCATGAGGAGCACCGAAATCTTCACCCCATGGAATGTCGAAGCCTTGCTCTTGCAAAAATGCAATCGCATCATCATAGGTGATACGCGGGAATGGAGCTACAACTTTTTCAAGCTTGGAAACGTCACGTCCCAACGTCTCCAATTCCGCACGACAGTTCTTCAATACCGTTTGAACGACATGAGAAACGAACTGTTCTTGAACGCGAAGGTTTTCTTCATGATCAACGAACGCCATTTCAGGTTCAATCATCCAGAACTCGATCAAGTGGCGACGAGTTTTCGACTTTTCTGCACGGAACGTTGGACCGAAGGAATACACTTTACCTAGAGCCATTGCCGCTGCTTCCATATAGAGCTGACCACTTTGAGTTAGGAAAGCATCCTCTTCAAAGTATTTCGTATGGAACAAGTTCGTCGTTCCTTCGCAAGAAGAAGGTGTCAAGATCGGCGGATCAACTAGTGCGAAACCGCGATCATCGAAAAATTGCTGAACTGCTCGAATAATCTCAGCACGTACAGTCAAAATAGCACGCTGCTTCGGCGCACGAATCCAAAGGTGACGGTGATCCATCAAGAAGTCAACACCGTGCTCCTTCGGTGTAATTGGATAATCTTCCGTAATCTGAATAATTTCGATGCCCGTTACAGTCATCTCGTATCCAGACTTGGAGCGCTCTTCTGCACGAATCAAACCTGTTACATACAAAGAACTTTCTTGTGTTAAGCTCTTAGCAGCTTCCCATACTTCCTCCGGCAATTCACTGCGTACTGCTACACCTTGAATATAACCAGATCCGTCACGCAGCTGCAAAAATTGAATTTTGCCACTGGAGCGCTTGTTGTGTAGCCAGCATCCGATGCGGACTTCTTCGCCCACATGACGGCTAACTTCACGAATGACACATGTTGTTGCCATTGTCTTCGTTCTCTCCCTTATGTGCTTATGCGTTGAGCAATTTATTTCACGTTGCCAGCAAGACGATACGTATCACGTGCAATCATGAGCTCTTCATTCGTAGGAATGACGAGTACCGCAATTTTAGAGTTCGGTGTTGAAATATAACGAGGCTCTTTAGAGCGGATTTTATTTAACTCTTGGTCAATTTCAACGCCCAAGAATGTTAGTTTCTCACATACACGCTGGCGAACTGTAGCCGAGTTCTCACCTACACCCGCTGTAAATACGATTACATCTACGCCGTCCATAGCCGCTGCATAAGCACCGATATATTTGCGGATACGATATTCGTACATTTCAAATGCCAATGTTGCATTTGGCTCACCATTTTGCATACCTTCTTCGATCTCACGCATATCACTAGATGTACCGGAGATCGCTTGCAAACCACTGTGCTTATTCAACATAGAGTTTACTTCATTTACAGTAAGGTCTTCTTTGCTCATTGTATATGGCACAATTGCAGGGTCCAAGTCACCAGAGCGAGTACCCATCATTAGACCTTCAAGCGGTGTCATACCCATTGTTGTATCTACAGACTTGCCGCCCTCAACTGCAGTCAAGCTGCCGCCGTTACCGATGTGACAAGTAATAATCTTCAAGTCTTCAAGCGGACGATTCACAACTGCCGCAGCTTGCTTGCTTACGTAGTCATGAGACGTACCATGGAAACCGTAGCGGCGAATTTTATGCTTTTTGTAAAGTACTTGCGGAATTGCATACATATAAGATCTTGCTGGCATTGATTGGTGGAATGCCGTATCAAATACACAAACTTGTGGAACATTCGGCATATTCGTCTCTGCTGCTTTGATACCCATCATACACGCTGGGTTATGAAGCGGTGCCAAGTCGAATAGACGACGAATTTCTGCTTTCACTTCAGAAGTTACAAGTACAGAACCTTTAAATGTTTCACCACCGTGAACGACACGATGTCCAACAGCTTCGATCTCATCGATGGACTTCACTACACCAACTTCAGCGTCTGTCAACTTGTCCAACACTTTGCGAATTGCAGTCGTGTGGTCAAGGATTTCGCTTACTTCAGACGTCTCGTCTGTGTGATGAGGCTCATGAACGAGAATAGATGAATCCATGCCAATACGCTCAACGCGACCACTCGCTAGAGCTGTTTCACTTGACATATCGTATACTTGGTATTTCAACGACGAGCTTCCTGCGTTTATTACGAGAATTTTCATAGTCTATCCCCATCCTTGTCATACTTGAAAAATCCAGCGCCAGTCTTAACGCCTAGTTGATTTGCACGCACCATTTTTTTCAACAACACAGACGGACGATACTTGATATCCCCGAATTCACGGAACATGCCTTCCATCGCTGCCAATACCGAATCAAGTCCAAAGTGATCAGCCATTTCAAGCGGACCATACTGGAAATTATAACCGATCTTCATCGCATTGTCGACGTCTTCTGGTGTAGCAACACCTTCTTGAAGAACGTGAAGTGCTTCATTAATAAGCACGCAAATAAGCCGTGTAGTTACGAAACCAGGCGATTCATAAACCATTACGCCCTTCTTCTGAACAACTTCTTCCACGAAACGCTTTGTCTCAGAGAATGTTTCTTCAGACGTTTTCAAACCACGGATAATTTCAACCAAGTCAATTTTGGATACCGGATAAATAAAGTGCATACCGATTACACGAGACGGGTATTTCGTCGTGCTTGCCAACTCAGTAAGGGATAATGTAGAAGTATTGCTCGCTAAAATAATATTACTTGGGCAAACGCGATCAAGCTCTGCAAATACAGCTTTCTTTGCTTCAAGATCTTCAGAAATGGTCTCGATAACCATATCGCAAGCACTTAGCTCTGCCAAGTGAGTAACCTTATTAATGCGGGACAAGATTAGTTTTTTTTCTGCTTGGGTAATTGCCCATTTCTCCAACTGCTTGTCCAAGCTCAGTTCGATCATTGAGTAAGCATGGTCTAACTTCTCTGGCGTCTGCTCAACAAGCAATACATCTAGACCTTTAACAGCAAGCATTTCTGCAATGCCTTGGCCCATAGTACCGCCGCCAATGACGCCTATCTTTTTGAAAAACATGGTCTCTTCCACCTTTCATGTTGCTATGCTCTCCCGATATTGTACCCGAAGGACAGGTATCGTTATCAGCACAAATTGCATAGGTAACTAACCATATCTTATCATTTTTCATGAATATGAAGTGAAAAAACCAGTGATTTTCACACTGGTATTTTCTTACTGTCACAAAATAGACACCTAAATGCATTGCCATCAAGTCTTTCGTCTTGTAGCAGTGGCAAAATAGCTTGATCAAACACGTCTCTATTCTGTTCCAACTGTTGACGAACTTTACGATGAAGCTCGTCTAATATGCGATTTATTTCCGTTGTTAGCTTTTCATTGGATACATGCTTTAGTCGCACAATTCCCAGCTCCGTGAGCCCTGCATTAACCATCGTTTCTACAATATTCAAAGCTTGGTCGAAGTCCCCTTGAGAACCGGTAGAGCGATCTCCATAAAACATTTCTTCTGCTACAGCTCCACCTAAAGCAATCATTATCTGCTCTTCCAAAAAAGGTTTTGTATAAATATAACGATCTTGCTGTGGTTGATGTCGCACATAACCAAGCGCTTGACCACGCGGACTTAGTGAAATTTGAGAAACACTCCCTGGGCGTACTGCCTCGGCTGCAATCGCATGTCCAAGTTCATGTACAGCTACTCGGAACCGTTCATCCTGCGCTGTTTCACGATCTGTTTTTTCACCCATCATGACTTTATCAATCGCTTGTGTAAGGTGCCTCATCTGAATTTGCACATCCGCTTCACGCATAGCATAGATCGCACCTTCATTCAGAACGCTTTCCAATTGTGCTCCAGAGAAACCGAAAGTTTCTTCAGCAATACGTTCTAAATTGACATCATCAGCCATCGGTTTATTTTTTGCATGCAGCTGCAAAATATGTGTACGGCCACTTTTATCAGGCAGATCCACTTGAATATGTCGGTCAAACCGACCTGGGCGTAACAAAGCTGAATCTAGCATTTCCTTGCGATTCGTTGCTGCAATAATCAAGATTTGTGGATTCTCACTGCCGTACAATCCATCCATCTCAGTCAAAAGCTGATTCAACGTTTGATCGTATTCCCGCTGCTGCCCACCGTCTCGCTTACCTCCAATGACGTCAATTTCATCAATAAATATGACGGCACTTTCTTTTTTCGCTTTCTTAGCTTGCTGTCGTGCTTCCTTGAATAATTCGCGAATACGCCCTGCGCCAACACCGACGTACATCTCGACGAATTCACTTCCTGATGCACCTAAAAATACAGCATCTGCATAGTTTGCAGCAGCCTTTGCCATTAACGTTTTCCCTGTCCCCGGTGGACCTGTTAACAACAGCCCTTTAAGGGGGCGAATTCCAAACTTGCGTATGTCCTCCCTTTTCACGAGAAAATCCAACGCTTCAATAAGCTCTTGCTTGGCACGATCCTGTCCACCAATATGTTGAAAGTCAATAGACTTATCTGTTAACCGACCTGACTTTGCGCGAGGAGCACTTCCCTCATATCTGTTCATTGCTTGACCTCTGCGCTTCGCAACGACTGCTAGTATTCCAAGCACAGCAGCAGCAAAGACAACAGGCCACACATTAACTCCAATGTAAGCCAAAAGTGCTAGTAACGGAACGAATATGCCAACTCCGATCTCAAGCCATCGTTTTGTTCGATTGTTCATTTGGCCACACCCCCATAGACTCCCCATTGAGCGGCAGCAGCAGCACTTTACTTCCTTTTCCCTTCTCTGCTGTCAGTGTCACATATACATATTCATTATCCATTTCTGTCTTTACAGCTACACCGCTTCCCTCTGCTAGTTTATTCAACTGAATAGGGATATCACCATAGCTGCGATGCGCCATCGCCTCCGTCACGGGAAATAGCGCTTGTGACCACCATCGTTCAAGTTCTGGAGTTGTATGCTCATTGTTTATTTTTATAGAAATATTACGCTTATCTTGTTCACGATTAGCCTGTCGTTTCACATCTTGTACAACAGTCCGAACGTCTGCACCTGGCTCTAAAGAAAGTTCTATAGTAACTTGCTTAGGACCCCATACGACTTTGGCTTGTTGAACCGTATCTATTTGTTGAATGGTTGATTGTAACGGTGTCTCGATCATTTGATGACGATAAAAAGACCAACCGCCGAACAAAACAATCGAACTGACCGCCATTGTCGCAACCAAGGCTGTCCAACGTTTATTTTGCATGATCTTCACTCCTTGATAGGGATTGATAAACCTTCGACGGTACTACTTGTTATACAAAGTGTATAGGTAAAAGTATATCATAATGATATATCATCATTTGAATGTAATGATTGGATCTTCGATTTAACATGCTTTTGTCAAAATCTATCTGAAATCGTTTACAATCGTCGAACTTTCGTTTATACTTCATCTTACCAAATGTAATAGATTGACAATGAAGTTGATCACATTACATATTTCCTCAAATTTTAACACGAGTTCTCACACCTACGATCACAACACTCATTTCTATTTCCAAATCACTTTTAATTTCGATTCGTTGTTCAGTACTCTATTTTCACGACCAGCTGTTGGATACGGTATAAGCTCACATTGAGTTTATATAGATTACACTTATACATAGGGGAGTTGATAGCGATAAACCGAGAGAAAAACCATATTGGATTGCCAAGCATCTAGTGAGGAGGTTCTGACGTTCTGTTTCGGATGATGTAGCTGTATCGAAAAATGCAAACACACATTATAGGAGGTAATTTATCATGCAATTACGCTTATCCAATCCTGTACTTAGCAAGCTATTGGTTGCTACTGGTGTTACCGTGTTAGTAACGGCTTGTACACTTATGTTCGCTGACAAAGTTTCCGCTCATGGTTATGTTCTAGATCCGAAGAGCCGTGCCTACCAATGTGCTCAAGGTGTAAATACAGATTGCGGTGCCATCGTATATGAGCCACAAAGCCTTGAAGCAACAAAAGGTTTCCCAGCGGCTGGCCCTGCTGATGGAAAAATCGCAAGTGCTGCTGGAGCATTCCCTAAACTGGACGAGCAATCTGCTACTCGTTGGTCCAAAGTTAATTTGACTGGTGGTCCAACAACTTTCGCTTGGAAAAAGACTGCTAACCATGCAACAACGAACTGGAAATACTACCTTACTAAACCGAACTGGAATCCAAACGCAGCATTGACTCGTGATTCCTTTAACTTAACTCCTTTCTGTACAGCTGATGGCGGCGGCAAACAACCACCAAAAGATTTCTCTCACAGCTGTAACGTTCCAACAGATCGCACTGGATACCATGTAATCCTTGCTGTTTGGGAAATCGCTGATACACCTAACGCATTCTATAACGTTATCGATGTAAACTTCGGTGGACAAGCACCAACAGATACAGTTGCACCTACTGCACCTGCAAGCTTAAGCGCTACTGGCACAACGACAACTAGCGTATCTCTTGCTTGGAATGCAGCTTCAGACAATGTTGGCGTAACTGGTTACCAAATTTTTAACGGCTCTACTTTGATCGGTTCTGTATCTGGCACTACGTTGAATTACACAGCTGCTGGATTAACTTCGAATACAGCTTACACATTTACAGTGAAAGCTGTTGACGCTGCAGGCAATGTATCTGGAGCTAGCAATGCTGTAAGTGCAACAACGGCTCCTGTTGCAAATGATACAACTGCTCCAACTGCTCCAACTTATTTACACAAAATGGCTGTTACAACTAATAGTGTATCCTTGATGTGGACAGAATCCACTGACAACGTAGGTGTAACTGGCTACCAAATCTACAATGGCAACACACTAGTTGCAACAGTTCCTGGCACTGCAATCGAGTACAACGTAACAGGACTAACTGCAAATACAGCATACTCTTTCAAAGTTCGTGCTATCGATGCAGCTGGAAACGTTTCCGCTGATAGCAACATTTTAACGGTTACGACTTCTGCTGGCACTGGAACTCCAGGTACTGCACCTGCGTGGGCAGCTAACACTGCTTATGCGGTAGGTGCAGAAGTAACGTACAACAATGTTACTTATGTTTGCCGCCTTGCACACACTTCCCTTAATGGCTGGGAGCCAACAAATACACCAGCATTATGGCAAGTAAAATAATTCAATACGAGCTATTGAACAAAGGAGGGCTAACAGCCCTCCTTTTTCACAGCAAAAAAGCGTAAGCGTTCACTCACATGAACACTTACGCTTTTGGCTATTGGTTAGGCATCGGATATCCTTCACCTATACGCTGACCATTATCGAAACGGAAGAAGTGATAATAATGCCGGCTCTTCCCTTCCTCATCTTTTCGGTTGACAAACGCTTGGTAAACGAACTCACCATCTTTGATACCAGGTGTAATCTGCTTAATATCCGCATCCGGATAGGTAGTCAGGAGTTGATTCGCGATATAAGCTTTGTCCACTCCATCAGCTGCTTTCTTCACATCTACCTTTTCCTTGCCTACCCAGATAATCTGCTCTACATTAGAAGCATCTTTCCCCTGAATGACATAAGTCGTATCAAACCAAACAAACTTATCTACTTCGTCGACACTCGCAAGTTGAATCGTTTCATTCGCTCTTTGTATCGCGGCCGCTTCTTTCGCGTCTTCCTCACGGTTGACCGAATTCAAAAAATAGACTAAGAGACCAATAATCAACACCAACGCTAGTATTACACCAGATACAACCCAACGCCAACGTGGGTTACGACTGCGTCGTGGTCGACTTCGAGTCATATGAAGATCCATCTACTGCCTCCTAGCGTTCAAGCAAGTTTCGGAAGCATTGTTCCGCTTCATGCTTAATGCGCTCTTCATCCATTGTCAAGCACTCACCATTTTTAACAACTTGGTTGCCGTCCACCCATACGTGCTGAACGTCTTTAGCACTAGCGGAGTACACCATATGAGACACGAGATCCGTATGCGGATATAGATGCGGCTGGTCGATATTGACTGCAATAAAGTCAGCCTTCATCCCAGCTTGCAACAAACCTACATCGTTCATATGTAGCGTACGAGCTCCATTCACAGTAGCCATTCTCATTGCATCTGCGGCAGGAACTGCTGTTGGATCACCAGACACCCCTTTATGTATAAGGGCAGCTAAACGCATTTCTTCGAACATATCCAAGTTGTTGTTGCTGGCAGCACCATCGGTACCTAGAGATACAACCACTCCAGCACGCTGCAAATCAACGACACGGGCAACACCGCTTGCCAATTTGAGATTACTTCCTGGATTATGAGAAACACCGACGTTGTACTTCGCCAATGTTGCGATTTCTTCATTATTTAAATGAACGCCATGTGCAATAAAGGAAGGACGACTAAACAACCCCAGCTTCTCCAAGTGAGCAACAGGACGTAGTCCGTATTCTTTCACGTTCTGCTCTACTTCAGCTGCTGTCTCAGACATATGCGTATGAAGCATTAAGTCTAACTCATGTGCAGCCTCTACAAACTTTTCAATAAATGCAGGCGGACATGTATATGGAGCATGCGGCGCAAGTAGCGTTGTAATTCTGCCATTTGCTTGTCCATTCCAGTCTTTCGCAAATTGAACAGCTTCATTCAACTTCATAAGTTGTACTTCTTCGCTACACAATCCAATTGCACCACGCATCAAAGCAGCGCGAATACCAGACTCTTCACTTACTTTTGCAACTTGGTCCATATGATCATACATATCAACGAAGAGCGTAGTTCCACCCTTAAGCATTTCGATCACTGACAATGCTGTACCCCAATATACATCGCTGCCCGTAAACTTAGCTTCCATAGGCCACATTTTTTCCTGCAGCCAGCTTTGGAGAACCATATCGTCCCCATACCCACGGAGCAGTGACATTGCAGCATGACCATGTGTATTAATTAAGCCAGGCATGAAGAACAGGCCTTTGCCCTCTATATATTCAACTTCACCTTGCTCATAAGCTTCAGGAAGTGTTTCGCCAATATAAACAATACGATCTTGTTCTACAACCATATAACCTTTAATCGTAGTCTGAGCTGCACCTTCTTGCAGTTGTGCAAATAATCCGTTACGTATGATCAATCGTTGTGTCATTCGTTACAACATCCTTTCCTTCATTAGGTAAATAATAAGCCAAGCTAAACAAATCGGTTGAGAAGTCAGCTGTATGCACACGTACATGTGCAGGAACCTTCAAAATAACCGGAGCAAAGTTAAGAATAGCCTCTACACCAGCCTCAACAAAGCGATCAGCTACTTGCTGCGCCTCTAATGCAGGCACAGTAATAATGCCGATACGAATGTTATTGGCCTCTACACTTTCTTTTAGTTCCTCCATAGGCTGAACTTGTAGATTACGAATAGCAGTCTCTATCTTCGCTGGAAATGCATCAAATACAGCAACAATTTTCATATTGTCATTGAAAAAGCCAGAATAGTTGCACAATGCTTGTCCAAGCTTACCTGCTCCAACCAGCGCTACATGAATTTGCTGGTCCAACTTAAGTATATGTCGAATCTGCTCAATTAGATAAGAAACGTCATAACCGATACCTTTACGTCCAAAGTCTCCGAAATAGGCTAAATCCTTACGAATTTGGGCTGGGTTAAGATCTAGTTTCTGTCCCAAATCTTGAGACGATATCGTTAGTACTTCACTTTGTTTTAATTCTTTTAGATGTCGCAAATAAACAGGCAGCCTGCGTACGACAGCTTCAGAAATTTTTAGTGTTTTCATATACCAGTCCCCCTTTCGTTCTCCCTATCAACATACCAACTATTATTATAATAAACCTTTTGCATTTCCTCTACTGGTTACTGCTGTTCCTCTTTGAGCCACGTTTCAACTCTCGGAACAACATGCTCCGTTGCCATATGTTCCATTTTAGGTCCAGGCAGTGAATACAGAAAATGCTTCCCGTAGCTTGTTTCAATCACTCTTGTGTCGTATATAAGCACAATTCCTTTGTCTTGTGTCGTTCGAATAAGTCGACCAAACCCTTGCTTGAATCGGATAACCGCTTGCGGAACCGAATATTTACGAAACGGATTCTGCTTGCGCCGCTTCAACAAATCGCACTTTGCTTCCACCAGCGGATGATTCGGCGGCTGGAATGGCAACCGAACAATGGCCAAACAGGTCAATGCGTCCCCTGGAATATCTACACCTTCCCAGAAGCTGCTTGTGCCTAAAAGCACCGATGCTGATTGCTCTTGAAAACGACGTGTAAGCTTGCTTCGATTACCGCTGTCCATACCTTGTCCAAGAACTTGAATGCCATGAACCTTCAACTGTTCTTTCAGGGGCTCATATACGTCCTTGAGCATACGATAAGAAGTAAACAGTACAAGCATTCTGCCTTTTGTCACTTTGGCAATGTCCGCTAAGGAAGTTGTCAAGTTAGAGTTAAAGTGAGGATCGCTTGAACCTCTTACTGTCGGAAAATCACGCGGTATAATGACTAAAGCCTGTTCACGATAGTTAAACGGAGAAGGCAAAATGACGGTATTTAACCGTCCATCCCTTGCAGCATCTTTCAAACCAATCTGTTCTTCAACGAAACTGAAAGATTTGTCAACAGACAAGGTCGCAGAGGTAAGAATGACACTTTTCTTCGGTTCAAAGAAGTACCGATTAAGCGCTTCACTAACATCTACTGGTACAGCATACATATTCATTGATTTATGTTTATACTGCGGATTACCTTCCATCCAATATACGGTCTCAGGATCATTCACCTGGACAAACATACGGAATTCATCTTTAACATTCGCCAAATCTTTGAGCAGTCCTGTTACATCAGTAATAACACCCTGTAATTCCTCGTCATCTGCATCTTTCCATTCTTGAGTCAATTTCTCTCCGGAACGCACGATATCATTTAATCTTGTATGAATTTCTTGTTCCATTTCAGAAACGGTCGACCATGCCTCGGGCTTATTAGAAGATTGCAATCGTAATACAGCCTGTCCTACTTCAGCTTGACCAGCTTCTGGAGCTGGCAGCAATTGATACATAGCTTCATGCAATCGATCCCAACTATCCTTAATCTCAACAATCTGATTCATAAGTTTATCGATGCCTTCTGCCCACACCAATGATTTCTCGCTTCCAGATAATCGCAACCGGGTTTGAAGCAGAACAAGGGAACCATTTTTACTGTCTTTATACAAACGCACGAGCGGATGTACCAATGAGAAATATTGCACATGAACACCAAGATGCTTTCCGGCCGTCTCTTCGAAATGATGTGCCTCGTCAATGACCAAATGCTCATATGCAGGCAGTAAACGATGCTCCGCAATCACATCCGTAAACAATAGAGAGTGATTCGTAATGATTACATCCGATAAATTCGCACTGTTCTTCGCACGATGATAATAACAGCGGCGGAACCACGGACAGGCACGATTCAAGCAAGAATCACTGTCGCTTGACACCGTATCCCAAAAATCAGGTCCTTTATGCACCAAATGAAGCTCTTCGTCATCACCATGCTCCGATTGACTCAACCAAACAACCATCTGTGCAGCTGTGATGAGATCGTCACGAGCATGTACAAACTCTCTATGATTTATTTTATGTTCAAACTTTCTCAAACACAAATAATGACTGCGTCCTTTTAATACCGAAGCTTTAAATGGCACAGGCATAATCATGTCTAGCAAAGGCAAGTCTCGTTGACGCAACTGCTCCTGCAAGTTAATTGTATGTGTACTAACAATTACTTTCTTTTCGTTCTTTACGCTGTGATACAAAGCTGGGAGTAAATATCCAAGTGACTTTCCTGTTCCCGTGCCTGCTTCAATCAGCAAGTGCTTGTCTTCATCCAAGCATTCCATAACTTCCTCAAACATCTGTTCTTGTGCAGAACGAGGCTCATAGTTGCTGAATCGCTGTTTGAGATTGTCTTTCACTTGATCCATAAAAGAACGGAAGGAAACACCTTCTAACGCCTTATCCTCCATTCCTTCGCGCGGTGGCAGCTCATCTGTCCATTCATCCATCTTAAAGCTAAGTTGACGGTACGAATGCTGGTCATGACGATCATTAAATCTGGTTGCATCTTGTTCAATGCGTGTTAACTCAGATTGCAACAACCAAGCAAGGTCATTATCTTCGTTCGCAAACAATTCAACGATACGCTGCAGCGTCAAAAGGGGAAGATCTCGAATAGCTTCTATACAGCGAACAAATATGTGCGCGGTTGCAAGTGCATCACTATCTGCCTGATGCGGTCGTTCGTGTTCGACTCCAAATGTCTGTGCAACAGAGCCTAATTGATAAGACGTTAATGATGGGAACAAAATTCGCAGCATTTCGATCGTATCCAATATGCGACCAGTAAAAGGTAAATAGCCTGTCTGCTCAAGTGCATTCCGTAGAAATTGATAATCAAATGCTACATGATGCCCCACCAACGCCACATCACTTAATAATGGCACAAGACCTGTCATCGCCTCATCCAAGTCAGGCGCATCGGCAACCATTTCATCAGTAATTCCTGTTAATTGTGTAATAAACGCAGGAATCGGGATGGAAGGACGGACAAGAGTATGATACTGCTGTTCAATCGCTAGCTGTTCATTTAGCACAACGAAGCCAATCTGTATAATTTCATCGCCAGGCTGATTGCCTGTCGTTTCAAAGTCCAATACGGCAAATCTCATCATTTACATATTCCTCTCGCCCAATTCTGTTTATATAGCATAACAGATGTTCGGTTGTTTGGAAATGAGTAGAGGGGTACATCTTACGAAAAGATGTTCCCCTCTTGTAATTTCATCCCATATGAACCATTCGCTTTTCCCCTAATTGGAGACAGCCCTGATTGTCTAAACACACTTGTAAATTAGCAATTGGTTCCGGAATCGTCGGATCAGCAACATGCGCTTGGTGAAAATAATGCTGCGCTTTCTCCGTATTTCGATCCATCGCTTGAATACAACCTAGTGCATTGTATGCCAATGCCTTCAACATTGCATCCTCCGTCAACGGAATAATAAAATGAAAATGACGGCATGCTTCCTGCTTGCGACCGAGATGCAAATAAGACAATCCCAAATAGGCTCTTGCTAATAATCGTTCAGGTTGCTGTAAAGCAGCCTCTTCAAAATGATTGGCCGCTTGATGATACATCAGTAGCGTAAAGTAACCTTGCCCCCGTTGAAAAGGATCACTGTAATCCAAGTCCAGCATTGACTTCTGTACAGAAGTTGAAGTCTGTTTTTGGGAAACAATACTTGTTAGACTGTTGCTTTGGCTGTTATGCTCGCCTTCATTTTGCTTACGAAGTAATGCCAGTTTTTCTTCAAATCGGAGCCATTCTTCTAGAAAATGGTCACTCATCGAAGTAAGCAGTTGAATTTGCTGATTCAGCTCTTCACGTATCTGCCCCTTCGCTTTCGGATAATGCTTCAAGATGTCATCCAACTGATCATTCATCGTCGCGAACATGTGCTGCAACACGATTCATCCCACCTCTACATGTGATGCTGTGCGTTGTTGTTTGGCTCACGTTCATTGTGTGTATCAACGATGCTTTTCATGCGAGATGGCATTGATTCAACAATGCTGCCTCATGCTGTTATCTAATTATCGAATTGTAGCATGAATTTCAACACCCGCTGTTTCAGTAGGGCGATTGCGCTCATCTACAAAGACGATACGAGGCTCATATTGACGCGCTTCTTCATTCGTCATGCCAGCGTAGGATATAATAATGACGTTATCTCCTGGTTGAACAAGTCGAGCTGCAGCCCCATTCAAGCAAATAACGCCAGAATGGCGCGCTCCACGAATGACATAGGTCTCTAGACGAGCACCATTGTTATTATTAACGATTTGAACTTTCTCATTCGGCAGCAGATCAGCAAGCTCCATAAGATGCTCATCAATCGTAATGCTTCCAACGTAGTTCAAATTTGCTTCTGTTACCGTCGCACGATGAATTTTCGACTTCATCATTTCACGAATCACGGCATAATCCCCATTTCTTTATGATTCATATATTTGTAAAACGTAAATAATATAGAAACGCAGAAACTAAATTCCAAACTTATGATTGATACGGCAAATATAAGTTATCAATCAATCTCGTTTTGCCAAATCTTACAGCAAGCGCGATTAGTATGTCCGACTTTTGTTCTGGCAACTTCGCAGAACCAGCAAATCGCTCCATACTTGGATACTGAACAATTTCCACATAATCCATATTTGCAAGTGGCATTGCATGGATATGTTTTACGATTATATCCATCAATTCTCCTGCTGAAATGGCAGCTTGTTCGCGAAATAGTGAATGAGCCATTTGTAATGACTCTGATAATACAAGCGCCTGACGACGTTCTTCATCCGACAAATAGACATTACGCGAACTAAGAGCTAGACCATCTGCTTCTCTTACAATCGGACAAGGAACAACGTCCACGTCGATATTAAGATCATTTACCATCTGCTGAATAACAGCCACTTGCTGAGCATCCTTTAGACCAAAATAAGCACGATCTGGCTTTACCATATTAAATAATTTGGCTACAACTGTTGTTACTCCGTCAAAATGACCTGGTCTAGAAGCACCGCATAAACCTTCCGTTACTTCAGCAACTCTGATTTTAGTCTTTGTTGCTTGTGGATACATAACTTCAACGGATGGTAAAAATACGATATCAATACCACATTGTCCAGCCAATTGCAGATCACCTGATTCATTTCTTGGATAGCGATCCAAATCTTCATTAGGTCCAAATTGAATGGGATTCACAAAAATGCTAAGCACCGAAATGTCATTTTGTTCAACCGACTTGCGCATTAGACTTGCGTGTCCTTCATGCAAATATCCCATTGTCGGGACGAAACCAACCGTACTATTAGGGCGATTGCCACGCAATTGCTGCACTGCTGCTCTTATTTCTTCAACCGTACGTGCTACGATCAACGTACTTCCACCTTTCCTGGGCCATACAAATGATCAACTACATCATCTTCTGCACGGAAGCTATTCGCCTCTGCTGGGAATGAACGCGTCTTGACATCTTGTACATAAGATTGAATGCTTTCTCTTATCGTCGTTCCGATATCGGCATATGTCTTAACAAAACGCTTCTCACGGTAATCTGGAGAGTATCGGACAATATCATGGAATACAAGCACTTGGCCATCACAACCAGCACCTGCACCTATTCCAATAGTAGGGATGCTGAGTCGTTCGCTAATATACGCAGCCACTTGATCGGTTACTAGCTCAAGTACAATTCCGAATGCACCCGCTCGCTCCAATGCAAGTGCATCTTGCAACAATCGATCTGCATCTTCTTTCGTTTTCCCTTGAATGCGATAACCACCAAGTTGATGTACAGATTGAGGCGTTAGTCCGATATGACCTAGTACAGGCACTCCTGCCTTAACGCATGCATCCACCATAAGCGTAATTTCCGCGCCGCCTTCCATTTTAACAGCGTTTGCATGACCTTCTTGCATAAGTCGACGAACATCATTCAACGTCTCTGCAACCGTGCTGTGATAAGTCATGAACGGCATATCTGCAACGATAAATGTATGAGGCGCTCCACGGCGTGCAGCGCGTGTATGGTAAACCATGTCATCAACGGTGACTGGCAGTGTGGAATCGTATCCAAGTACGACATTTCCAAGTGAGTCTCCGACAAGAATCATATCTACACCAGCTTGTTCCACAAGTGCTGCAGTTGGATAATCATAAGCAGTCACCATCGTAATAGGATCTTTATTTTCTTTCATATTTTTCAATTTAATAATGCTTACAGGCTGTTTTTTGACTACTGACATGTAAGTCAACTCCTTTGGTTTTTCCTTTTTAGTTTACGCAAAACAAAAAAAACCTTTTAGCGTTTCCACTAAAAAGGTCCCAAAGCAAAAAAGAAGTCACATGCGGACGTCTTTCTGTCTCGGTCCCTTCGGCTCAGAGCAGAAATGTGCAGCACAGCTACTATGCAATTAAAGGCACAATTCCGTTGCTTTGCGAGTGCGGTTCCAATCATGGATACCGCCTACACAGCTAGTATACCAGAAATGCGCCTTCAAATCATGTGCTAAATTGCACGTCTCCTGAAAATACTTTCTTATAGCAGCCATCCGTATCAAGCAGTACGAGCGCACCGGATTCATCCAATCCTTGTGCGACACCGCTAACCTGTCCGAAAGGCGTATCTACGTTGACCGAACGACCAATTGTAATGCTTTGCGCTTCCCATAACGAGCGAATCGGGCCGAAACCTTGCTCTTCATAGAGTCGATACAATTGCTCCCATTCGAATAATACTTCGGCAAGCAGTGCAGCTCGGTCTACTTCTCGACCACTTTCATGTCGCAGCGAAGTCACCACTTGTCGAAGTTCCTCTGGGAAGTCTTCTTCTTCTAAATTAACGCTGATGCCTACACCAGCTATTACACTAAGTAATCGCTCGTCCTCTGCTTGGGACTCCAGCAAAATACCGCATACTTTCCGCTCGCCCACGAGTAAATCGTTCGGCCATTTTATACCAATCGGCAAAGAAACCATTCGTTTAATAGCACGACAAATCGCTACAGCGGTCAGAAGCGTTAAATGAGGCGTGAAGTGAAGTGGTATACGCGGCTTAAGCACGAGACTCATCCAAATCCCTTTACCCGCAGGGGAATGCCACGCTCGTCCACGACGACCGCGACCTCCCCCTTGTTCTTCAGCAATGACAATCGCTCCCTCTTCTGCCCCTTCCAAAGCCCAAGCAAGTGCCACATTCTGAGTCGAATCTGTTCGTTCAAGCAGCTTTAGCTGCTGGCCAAAGCTGCTTGTCTTCAGATGCTCTCTAATCGAAGCTTCATCGAGCTTGGTAGGCTGACCAATTAAACGATAACCGAGCTTTGGAACCGCTTCGAACTGATAACCTTTGTTGCGCAAACGATTAATTTGCTTCCATACCGCTGTACGCGATATGGACAGCTCCCTACTTATCTCTTCGCCAGAAATATATTGATCTTGATGGGATTGGAACCATCCTAAAAGTGGATCGCTCACGTCGTATCCCCACCTTTCCTTACGACATTCATTAGGGCATCGTGCTCATTCGGAAGCGTGTCAATTGCCACCTGGAGCCAGATATGTTCAAGACTAGCTCGTACCCAAGGGCCAGCAGGACGCTCGCTCGCTTCTAGAATGTCTCGACCCTTAATAGCGAGGTCTGACAGCTGACGGACCGGCATGGTGCTAAGCCATTGCGGTCCCATGCGCAGCAGCGTGCAAGCAGCATGCGCCACCGCGCATTCATGCGGTAGATCAGCTGCGGCCTGCGGCTGCATGTATGCCTGCTGCACTGCCGCAGGCTGCTTGCCCTCGCTTACGCCTAGCATCGCTTGGCGGCAAGCGAGAGCTCCGCGCACAGCCGTTTCGCCATAGGCGAGCACGGCTTGCGCGAACGCGCGGCGCAGCGCAGCTTCGCCAGCGCTAGCGGCGCCTTGCGCTGCTGCGTCGGCGGATGCCGCCTGCGCCGCAGCAGCGAGCTGCGCATGGGCGCGCAGGACGGGCAATATGCCGTCCTGCTGCGCGCCTGAGAGGCGCAGTGCCAGGCATACAGCCTGCGCCTCTTCTGTGCTTGCGCCATGCACAAGCGCAAGCAGCGCAAAGCGCAGCTCGGGCGTCTCGACCTGCCCCAACACGAGCAAGGCACTTCGCCAAGTGGCGCTCCATGGATGCGCCAAGAACAGAAGCGGCTCTTTTGCATATGCGAGTATGCCGCTACGCACGACGAATGCCCAGCCTCTAGCAGGATCTGGCCCAGCAGTAAGCTTCCACAGCTCCTCACGCACGCGTTCCATCGCAACAGGAGCCAATCCAGCACGCATCTTCACCAATGCGCGCCATGTCCCCTTTGCGATCCGCATCTGTAACACAGATGCGAAGCGAAGCGCTCGCAGCATACGTAATGCATCCTCGCTGAATCGCTCCTCTGCAACACCAACCGTCCGAATACGACGAGCTTGCAAATCGACTTGTCCAGCAAATGGATCCAGCAACGTGCCGTCAGCATCAACTGCCATTGCATTCATCGTAAAGTCTCTGCGACGTAAATCTTCCGTCACATCCATAATAAATGCCACAGATGCCGGACGACGATTATCCACATAGCCGCCCTCATGTCGGAATGTCGTCACTTCATAGGTACCATTTTTCATGACAACTGTAACCGTCCCATGCTGCAAGCCTGTCGGTATAACACGCTCAAACCACGCAATTACTTGATCAGGCTCTGCGGAAGTAGCAATATCGATATCGTGAATCGGTTGCCCGAGTATCGTATCACGTACACATCCGCCTACCATATAAGCTTGATGACCCTGCTGCTCTATTGCGCGAATGATTTCTCGCGCTCCCTCAGCCAGTTCACTATTCAACTGTAGTCGAAGCATATTCATTCAGGCCTTTCTTGACATTTGGACATTTGCTTCATGTAAGGATGCCGACAATAACCAAATGTATATCGTCCCTTACACTTACGTGCACACCGGTTGCTCTAAATTCACTTCCCGATTCAATACACGATAATAAATTTTCTCATACTCATGTGTAATAAGATCATTACAGAATACATGACGAGCTCTATGCAAGCACGCTTCACGCATTCGTGCTGCCAAAGCATCATCCGATAACAAGCGAACCGCATAAGACGCCATCGCGTCGGTATCCCCCACTGGCGCCAAAAATCCCGTCTCTTCATGCGTAACGAGCTCAGGAATTCCGCCGGCAATGGAACCGATAGTCGGAACTCCACAAGCCATTGCTTCTAACGCAACTAAGCCAAAGCTTTCTTTTTCCGAAGGCAATAGCAGCACATCAGCCAAGGAAATGACTTGAGCGATCTCATCCTGCTTTCCAAGGAAATGAACCCGGTTTTCCAAACCCATCGCCATAATTTTATGCTGCACTTTTGGCATATCAGGCCCTTCCCCTACAAAAACAAGTCGTGAAGGCACTTTTTCCGCCATTTTTGCAAACGTATCAACTACATCACATACCCGCTTCACAGGACGGAAATTAGAAATATGCATAACGATTTTCTCATCTGGATAGGCAAATTCTGAACGCAAGTGAGAAATATCACGCGGATAATACACACGCTTATCGATAAAGTTATAAGTCAAATCAATATGACGATTAATATCGAGAAGATCTCTTGTTTCAGCAATCAAGTCTTGGGAAACTGCCGTAACAGCATCACTTTGATTAATCGCAAATCGAATCATATCCTTTAATGTTTCATCCTGCGCCAACACGGTAATATCTGTACCATGAAGCGTAGTGACTACTTTAAGATCGGAAGTGCTCATTTGTTTCGCCAAATAGGCGCACACAGCATGTGGTACCGCATAATGAACATGGAGCAGATCCAATTGCTGCATTTTTGCCACCTGTGCCATCTTGCTGGCTAATGACAAGTCATAAGGCGGATATCGGAACACATAATAATCGTTTACATCCACCTCATGATAATAAATATTTTTTTGAAAAGAAGTCCCTAACCGAAACGGAATATTGTGTGTAATAAAATGAACTTGATGTCCACGCTCAGCCAACAGTTTGCCAAGCTCCGTTGCAACAACACCTGACCCACCAAGTGAAGGGTAGCATGTTATCCCTATTTTTAAAGGCTCCTGTGTCATACCCCGACCTCCCTTACACTGCTGCTTTTTACAACAACGGTTTCCTGCTGCTGCATCAATGAAGGATTCTATGCCTTCTATAGTATTTACTTATTTATAATTCCCGGTCTAACAAATATGCAACATGATACGGTCCCTTATAAATAAAGCCTTCTGCGAAACCAATTCCTCTTGCCTGTCCTATAAGCGCATCGCGAGCAGCAACCCGTTCAACGTAACCTTGATTCAATGGGGTAACAACGATATCTTCTCCACGCTTGGCACTTGTGAACTGAGACTTATAAGCATGGAGTGCTGCTTGCTTCTGTTCATAAACTTCTGTTACATCGACAATAAGATCAGCTGGTGCTAAATCATTAATGAAATAGAAATATACATGTTCAGGCTGATGAGCAGCCAACTCAGGCATATATCGACGTAACTTCGCATTAAATAGTGCTTCCTGAACAATACGACTACACATGACGTGATCAGGATGCCTATCTTCCCAATAAGGCACGAACACAATACGCGGCCGATAGGTACGAATCGCCTTAACAACTTCATCAACATGCGACTTATCCAGTTTCAATCCGCGGTCAGGCAACCCCAAGTTCAAACGAAAGGCAACTCCCAAAACTTCATCAGCTGCCTTGGCTTCCAGTTGACGTATTTCTACCGTTCCATTAGAAGACATTTCAGCATAAGTCATATCGACAATGCCAATGCTAAAGCCTGCTTGCTGATGTTTGGCCAGTGTACCCCCCATCCCAATCTCTACATCATCAGGATGAGCCCCGAATGCCAATAAATCCACCTGATTCATTAAGCTTCATCGACTCCCGGTTTATATTTGTCCGTTAACTCTCTCCAAGCAAAATCTCCACGCTCTAATGCACGTACAAGCAGCTCAGCTGTAGCAATATTCGTCGCCACCGGAATACCTTGCACATCGCATAGACGAAGAAGTGCGATAATATCCGGCTCGTGAGGTTGTGCCATAAGTGGATCACGCAAGAAGATAATAAGATCCATTTCATTTTCAGCAACTAGAGCTCCAATTTGTTGATCTCCACCAAGCGGTCCAGATTGGAAGCGACGAATGTCTAAGTTAGTAGCAGCCATAATACGGCTTCCTGTCGTACCCGTCGAGTAAAGCTTATGCCCGTGAAATACATATTCGTAAGCAATGACAAAGTTGACCATTTCATCTTTTTTGCGGTCATGTGAAATGAATGCGATGTTTAGCATAGTTAATTACCCTCCGTCTATCTGCGATGTGTATTAGTTTAGTTATCGTGAATAGCATGTATCTAATAAGTCTATTAGTCCATCATGTGCTCAAAACCATAAATTAATTCTTCTATTTCCATGACTTTCTTTATCGCAACATTAACACCAGGCATATAGCCTGCTCGCTCGTAAGAATCATGACGAATTTTTAGTGATTGGCCATATCCGCCGAAAATAACTTCTTGCTGTGCAAACACACCAGGTAGTCGAACACTGTGAATTCGGAATCCATTGTAGTATCCGCCACGAGATCCTTCGATGGTCTCTTCCTCATTCGGATTGCCTTGACGATGCTCTTTACGAACTTGAGAAATCAACTCCGCCGTTTTAACAGCAGTACCTGATGGTGCATCCAACTTTTGATCACCATGATACTCAATAATTTCGAGATCAGGGAAGTATTTAGAAGCCTGTTGGGCAAATTTCATCATTAAAATAGCTCCAATAGAGAAGTTTGGTGCAATTAAGCCTCCCAGCTTCTTCTCACTGCATAGCTGCTGTAACTCTTCAATCTGTTCTGTCGTAAAACCAGTTGCTCCTACAACAGGCCTTACACCATATCGAATAGCAAGTAATGTATTATCCATAACTACGTGAGGAGTAGTGAAGTCAACAAGTACATCAGGGCTTGTCTGTTCCAATGCTCGTTCCAAATCATTTGTCACGATAACACCACTTGCTGGCAAGCCAACTAATTGTGCAGCATCTATGGAGCCAGAAGATCTATCGATTGCTGCTGCCAGTTCCAGCGTTTCATCTTCTAGAACCATCTTTACAACTTCGCGGCCCATACGACCACCCGCTCCAGTCACAGCCACTCTTATCTTTTTCAATTTTCATCAACCTTTCCGTTATCAGCCTGTTCCACGTTCGATGTTTCGTCAATTCGAGTCCATCGATTCGCATCACGCGTATTGAATTTATCCATTACTTTATCATGAGCTTCTGTCAAATCAATTCCTAAGGAATTGGCAAAGCATATTAGAATAAAGAGAACATCCCCAAGCTCCATTTCAATGGAGTTATCAGCTTCTGATGATTTCTTCGGTTTTTCACCATAGAAATGATTCACCTCACGAGCTAATTCTCCCGCTTCCTCCGTTAATCTAGCAAGCATCGCTAATGGGCTGAAGTATCCTTCTTTAAACTGAGATATGTATTGATCCACTTCGCGCTGCATTTCAGCCAATGGTTTGTCACGAAGGTCTTTTAATGAAGAAAATGGTTGTTGATGATCCGACATGGTCAATCCTTTCTGTACATGCACATGTTGTATGCCTGCACGATGCCTAATATAGCTAATATGTTATCGCAAAGCATGATGGAAAACAAATGCTTTTTAAGCCCATTTATTGTTGCTGTACAGGATTGAAGCATGCTAACAGGCACCAATTTCACCAAATGATAAAAAAGACGACTTCTACTTTCAGAAGTCGCCCTAACTTTCATTTATAACGAGCCCATGGACTATTGTGAATACCATCTCGATCATAGCGATATTTTTGATACGCCACATATGCTAATGTAACCGTAACCATACACCCTAACCATATTAGCACTTGCATCGGAATCGGTTCTTCAACTAGTGGCGCAATTGTCTCTAATTCCTTCGTTGATCCGAACAAGTTATCTAAAATGATGGATTCATAATCTTTTAAAGCTCGCTGTACATCTTCATGCTTCACTTCACCACGAATGCCTTTATTAACAAGTGCAACCATCGAAGATGCCATTTCAATAACTTCCGGTGATCGATCCATGGAAGCAGCAGGAAGCAACCTATCCATATGTTCCAACCATTGTAAGGATACTTGCTTCCATTCAGCAGCAGATTTGGCATCCGCCATCTGCTGCATCTCATCCATAATGACCGTTGCATACTGTCGCCACATCGCATCTTGTTCATGTGTGACAGCGTCAATAACTAATCGTAATCGAGCAGCCGCACGTTCAAGCTTCTGTTCATCTTGCTGTGCAGCAACGAACGTCTGCTTAAAGCGGATCACACTATCGGTAATCGCCTTCATTTGCTCGTAGGTCATATGATCGAACATGCCTGGTGCTGATAGTACCGTGGTAAAGTTTTTCATATTGGCATGTATATTTGTCATGTTTCCATTCACGCTATCTTTATACATCGCGGCAGCAATTCGGTCTGCCTCTTTCCAATTCAGGATGTTGACATCCGATTGTTTCTCAACGGCAGCTTGTACGTACGGAGGCATGGACATTATGGCCCATACAAGTACGAAACAAATAACGATACGAAGTGCATGCATGTACACCCCTCCCCTTCACTAACCTATGGGGAAGAAGAGAAATGTAGAACAATTCAAACAGACAACCTATCTTTTTCTTGCAGCAATAACAATACTAATCGAATCCCCTGTCAAAGGCTGCTCTTTCCAACCACCCCACATATGAAGCAGCTCAAATCCACTATCCTTAATTAAACGAACTAGCTCTTGAGGGAAGGTATAACGTAAATCAATATAGGTTGTATCCTCACTATCTAATGTTTCATTCACATAATAGGACCTAACCGTCTTATACCGTTGAATTTGGCTAACCGCATCATAGCTGCTTTGATAAGCAACTTCACATAGACGCCCATCTGCACATGTATATTTATGATCGACGAGCAGCTCATCTGGCTGAAATATTTCTTCTGCCAACGGGAATCTCGTGTCAAATATACAAATGCCTCCTGGCTTCAGTGCTCGATGAAAAGATTGCAGCAAACGGTTCTGGGCTTCATTTGTCATAAAATGCTGAAATGCATTCCCCACCATAGAAACGAGCTGGAATTGATTGTCCCAAGGTAGATCTTCACAGTCAGCTTGTTGCCAAACAATGTCCAAATTCAGCTCAGCTGCCTTTTGAGCAGCATGATCGAGCATACCTTGATGAAGATCAACACCTACAACTTCATACCCTTGTTGTGCTAAAGGTATCGCAATTCGACCTGTTCCTGTCGCTGCATCTAACACAGGACCTGCTGACAAATGACACATTTTCAAAATAGTTTCAAGTTCATGAGTACCTTTGTTCTCTTCATCATAACGTATAACATCTGCATATTCTTGTAGATTATGATCCATGCTATGCCTCCGTATGCGCTAGTTGTATGTATAAAACTGAAACTGATTAGAGCCATCGATTCTTATCTTTCCCTACAAATGCCAATCGTGCAGCAGCAACACTGACGCCGGTAAGTATAAATGTAAAAATACAAATGATGGTCAAGTCATCCATTAATAATCGAGATAAACTAGGAAATACACCGAACATGTAATCAACAGTATCATTGAGCCAAGTCCAGCCAGCTGCCACCATAAGACTAATCGCCCCATAGCGGAACCATTTGGCAAATATTAAGGCCTCGATTGCCATGGCCAAGTGAGAGGAAATTAACATCCAGTCCTGCCAGACCATGTCCTGCCCTTGATAGGTCGCGCTAAAAATCATTACGCATGCCCATATCCCATATTTAATTGAGGTAACCACGGCTAATGCATCAATGATTCCCCTGAATGCAATTATCGCAATTCCCGTCCCTTTAGGAGGAAATAACAAGAATAGAAGAGATAGCGTGAAAAACAAGCTCGCAGTAGGGCTGTCCGGCACAAATACAATTTGCCATAGCGGACGATTCATCCAAGTGTAAACAAGCTGTTCTTTGTACCAATAATAACCGTATATTGTACCTATCGCATTAGACCAAAATAACGCCCACAATACCCAGCGCTTTGTGAAAAAAGCTTGATTACCTAATGAAATTGCCATACTATGCCTCCAAACAGAAAAATGATCGCAGAAAGCCTGACCGCAAGATTGCGATCAGGCCTGCATTGTGGATCATTCTACTATTCTTTCTTCTGCTTCGCAAGCCAATCAGCAAGCTTATCTAACTCTTCTTCGGTCACGCCTGCTGACTTAGATGTATCCAACATCGGCGGCATCGCACCACGACCATCTTTAATGACAGTCAATATTTCTTCCTTGGACAAACGGTCACCTACACCAAGCAAGGCAGGAGCTCCGCCACCTTCAAGTTCCCCACCATGACACGCGATACAAGTAGCTTTCTTGTACGTTTCCATAGCTGGATCATCTGCAGCTACTAACGCAACCGAATCGTTAGGCTTCGGATGATTGTACGGCTTGCCTGCAAGCGCATTCTTTTCTGCCTCACGGACACGCTTATGATGTTCTGGCTCAATCTTTTGCACTTCAAGCTCATGTTGGTATTGATCCCATGAAACTACTGTTAAATAGACACAAGCAGCCAAAGAAACAAGCATAAGTGAAGTAGCAATTGGACGTTTATAGAAGCGGCGTTCTTTGCCAGTGTCCAAGAATGGAGCAAGCATTAATCCACCAAAGGCAATACCTGGTATAAGCACAGTACCAATGAGTACATAATCACCGGCAGCATACGGATATTTGAGTAATTGATACAAAAATAAGAAGTACCAGTCCGGTATTGGAATAAACGCTGCATTGTTCGGATCAGCCGGATAACCTAACGGTGGAGCCTCCGAAATCGTTAAAACGAGAAACCCAACAAGTACAACCGCACCTACCATCCATTCTTTTAATAGAAAGTTAGGAATGAAGGCTTCCGATTTACCTGGATAGGAAGAATAGTCCGGCTGAAGCGGTTGCGAACTCTTCTTCTTGACGCGGGAGTCTCCTACGTATACGACTTTTTCATCTTTAGAACCATGTGCCATCTCTTCTCCCCCTCTCTTATAGCGGCCCTGATATGCCTTGACGGCGTATCATGAAGAAATGTGCTCCTAGCAATCCTAATAGAGCTGCAGGTAAGAAGAAAACGTGTATAGCAAAAAATCTAGTTAGTGTCTGCGCACCAACAATTTCGCCGCCTTGCATTAATTCTTTTAAGTATGGCCCGATATATGGAACCGTATCGGCAATCTCCATACCAACTTTTGTTGCAAAATAAGCTTTGTTATCCCAAGGAAGTAAGTAGCCTGTGAAACCGAGTCCTAGCATGACAAAGAAGATAAGCATACCAACTACCCAGTTCATCTCACGTGGAGCTTTGTATGAGCCTGTGAAGAAAACACGGAGTGTATGTAAGAACATCATAACAATGACTAGTGATGCTCCCCAGTGATGCATTCCTCGAACGATACCACCGAATGCAACTCGTTGTTGTAAGTACTCTACGCTGTAATATGCATTTTGAATATCTGGCACATAACTCATCGTAAGAAACATACCCGACAAAATTTGAATTACCGTTATGAAAAACGTCAATCCACCAAAGCAATACACGAACGCTGAAAAATGATGTGCTGGGTTAACGTGTTCCGGCACTTCATGATCGGCTACATCACGCCATATCGGAGTGATGTCCAGACGTTCGTCTATCCAGTTGTAAACACCTTTAAACATCTGTCATGCGCCTCCTTATTTCACGCGTGTATTTGGTTTGATTGCTCCTAAATAAACAATACCATTGTCAACTTTTACGTCGTATTCGTCCAATGGAGCACGTGCAACTGCCATTTGTTTGCCGTCTTTAGTGTAAAACGCTCCATGACACGGACAAAAATATTGGTCTTTATGAGCGGCACTATTATTCCAGCCAACAGTACAACCTAAATGCTTGCATACTGGGGACAAAGCTAGAACTCCATTCTCATCCTTCGTAATCCAAGCTTTCATCTTAACTTCGCTTTCGTACCATCCATCAACTTGCAGTTTCTTAAAGGAAAATTCTTGCGGCTCAGCGGTCAATTTACTCTCTTCCACTACCTTAATATACTCGCTCGCTCCCTTTTCTTGAAGCAAAGGATCAACAGCGAAGCGAACCATCGGTAGTGCCGCACCACCCATCATAAACGCGCCAGCCCCACCTAGCGTGTAGGAAAGAAATTGTCGACGGGACATTTCTTTACGAGTTGCCGGTTTGTGAGGTTGCTTGTTCTCAAGCGGTTGACTCATCCTCTCTAACCCCCTTTACCAACCGTTGTTACAGCTAATTATGAGATTTATTACCATCTAACTAAGACATCCCTATAATATCCCAGCACTATGTAAGCGTCAATAATTTACCAGATTAATTGGAACTATCAACCATTAATACTTCATTAATTGTTGATAATTTGTCACATTTAGTGATCAGTTTGTGACGGATTCCACATTTCACTCACTTTAATTTCTATCATTTTAGCTATACTTTTCTCATTTTCCACTCCTACAGAATATGGAGTTAGTATTAAATCAGCCTCAGATAGATTCTCTTTAGAAATATGAGGCTGACAGGACATAATAATGACATATTTGAACCCGATGCGTTTCACCATACGTACAACCTCTTGTAAAGCAAACCACGCATCATCCCTATCATTCATTCCGAAACTGCTATAATGATAAGCAGGATAAGTGACAACCCTCCCGTGAAAAGGAGTTTCAACTAAGTCCAACCAATCTCGTAACTCTTCTAATCTTTCTGCCGCCTCCACAGGAGACTCCAGTCCAGTTAACCCTGTAATCGGTAAAAGGCAAGTATCTAGATATGGCCTCCACTCTGTCCATTGTTCTCTAGTCAAATCACTAAATTTCATCATTACCCCTCCATCATTGCCAAGTTGTTCCTATTCCATTATACCTGTACAAACAAAAAAATGAAGAACTGCAAAATGCGTTCTTCATTGAAGCGTCTTTAGTTCATTTGTGAGTTGATGAAAGGTGTTTTCATCCCCCGCAGCGAGCGCTTTATCAATTTCTTCGTAAATTCGTAAAGTTCGATGCTTTTTAATCGCTTCGTCCCACACCATTTCAGCAGTCAGACTCAGCATTGCTTCATACGTTACTTTCATTTTGTCCATAGGATGCACCTCCAACCATAACGATTAAGAGCCCCTATATTCCTTTCCTTTCACCACATAGCTTTCGGTTGTTCGCTTCATACGTTGTAAATCTTCTTCCGTCAGTTCTCGAATAACTCGGGCGGGTGAACCGATGGAAAGAGTATAGGCCGGGATTGATTTGTTTTCGGTTACAACCGATCCTGCCCCTATTAAAGCATATTCACCGATGTCTGCCCCGTTCAGTACAATCGCCCCCATCCCAATTAATGTACCCTTGCCTAGTGTACAACCGTGGATGATCGCCCCGTGTCCTACAGACACTTCCGAGCCTACAATTAAAGGTTGATTTGCATTCACGTGACCGATGACTCCATCTTGAATATTAGCGGATTCTCCAATGATAATAGGTGCCAAATCCCCTCGCAGTACCGCATTAAACCATATGGTCGACTGCGCTCCAACCGTTACGTCTCCAATTATTTTAGCTCCATCTGCAACATATACCGATTGATGAATAGTCGGCATAATATGATTGTAAGGAATGAGCATCGCTTTCCCCTCCAAGTCGGCATAAATAGCTTTACTGTAAGCATAGCCGTTCAATTTGGGTTCATCGTAACAATGCTGCATTTTATTGTCAACCTAGCTTAATTTTATCCTCATGTGTGATATTTACACCTTTAACTAGAAGATTTCCCCGTTTTGACATTTGAACGGATGTACCCGTCTGTGCATCTTCACCTATTCTCATCAAGCCAAGATGAACTAGCATCTGAATGATCCGCTGCCTAATGATAGACTGTGGTTCATCGTAGAAAAAAGGCTTCACATAAGGAATCAATGCTTGTTCCATTGATTCAACGGTCGTCCATCTTGCCGTACATAAGTGAATCCAATGAACGATAGCTGACAAATTAGGGATTGCATTTTTATACAGTTTCAACCAAAACCGGTAAATTGGCTGTATCGGCTCATAAGCTGCACCTTTTTCCAACCGTTCAAGTCCCGACGATGAAACAATTAGCTTACCTGCATGTTCTTCGATCCATCCTTGATAGAACACATAATCGTACAATAGAGATAAACGATTCGGGTAATTATGAAACCGTCTTCCATAACCGAAGCGCCATTCTCCTTTGGATACGGTTTCTTCCATCACAGACATTTTTTCAATAAGCAATTGCTGTGTCTTCTTGTACATGACTCCTTCAGGATTAAGCGGCACGCTGCCTGCTTCATGAAAATATCGAAGCATGGTAATGATATCGTCACCAATTCGACCATCTTCATCCCGATATGCCTCCGGCTCTTGAACAGATACAAGTTCTTGCTCCATTCGTCTTTTCATAACAAGTTTGAAGCGCTCTTTAAGATCTTCTGGAACTTGAAAGAGATATTTGGTTTGCTGGCTAGCACCATTGAACAACCAACCACTCTGCCGCATTTTCACAATCATATCGCGCGGGCTAGACGTTTGCGTTTGTTCATCTCGTTCAAATCGAGTTTGTTGAACTCTCGCAATTAACTCTTCCAAACTGAACAACGTTCGCTGCTCAAACAGTAAAGAGTTTATGAAACGAAGCTCCTCTACGCTCATCTCATTAATGAATTGCTCAAACCAATCTTTGCGACCAATTTTCGTCAAAATGGATTGAATCAATTCACGCTTCGAATGGGCATCACACTCGCAATCATATCTTTTCGCAATGCTGACGAGCTGTTGAATATCTGCATAGCTAAGCATATCGGCTAAGTTCATGAGCCACCTCCAATTGTCCCTTCATCCATCGCCGATTCTCGTTGTCTAGAATCCATTATTGGACAATTCTGCTTGTTTATACGAATGATCTGAAAAAATATAATAATAAGCCGGATTGTAACCTCATGATTACACTTATCTAAAAATAAAAAAGGTTGTTCCGAAGCTGGTGTGCAGCCTGTGGAACAACCTTTTTTATAAAACTCTCAAACCTATTTAATTCAATTTACCGAACCTCAACAGTCGGCTCTTCCATATGACGAGAACAGTTTAACAACAAAGACTCCCACTGCTGCTCATTCCTCTCTACAACCGTAAATGACAAGTTTCCAATATGACTTGTACACTCTTCTCCGAACCAAGTGTAGAACAACTGAGCTAGCCAGCTTCCATGGCTAATAATGAGTATGTTGCGATCAGGCCATTGATTGGCAATAAAGCTCACTGCTTCTACCGCTCTCAACCTAATAGCATGATCTTTCTCTTGACCAACATCTTGAGCTTTCCAATCCACTCCCCATCTAGAAGTTCTTTCTTCTAGAGTGGTTCCTTCCGCAAGTCCAAATGCCCTCTCTAGCAAACCAGCATGCGGCTCTAATAACGGAATCTGTAAATGTGATGCAATGATAGCAGCCGTTTCTTCGGCACGTTGCAGACCACTTGAAATAACGGCATCAAAGCGATAAGGCTCGTGCACTAATCGTGCAGCAAGCTTCATCGCTTGATCTCTACCGATATCATTAAGTGGAATGTCAGTCTGACCTTGAATACGACCATGCGCATTCCAATCAGTCTGTCCATGTCTTACTAATCCTATCTGTTGTCTACTCATTAGATACTCCTACCTGTTCCAATTGATGATATCATCAATATTACCATATTAACGCCTCATACGCGCTAAATAATGATACAGTAAGGAGGCTATGATGATCCCTACTAGGGAATAAACAATCCAGTACTCTGGAATAGTCGGGACGACTTGTAGAATTAGCGGTTCACTTGTTTCAGAATAAGGAACATCTCCGATGGTAATGTCCAATTCTGTTGAATTGCTGCCTGCTATTGCGGTTGGTATAATGCCACTCTGATCAGAAGGACCCGTTTCCGCTTTGTTTGGGTAAACAGCCATCACAATCAGACTGCTCATAAATACTACGATACAAAAAGACATTACCCCAACCAAAATGTTACGCATCTTAAGCGACATCACATGAGAACGTCTATGGACCGGCATAAGCCATTCTTGTTCACTGTATATGCGGTCCATCACCAGAGAGGAGTCAAACGTAATAGGCCCGTTTATCTCCGCCTCTGCCAAGCTTGACTCTACTAAGTCATCTGTCCATGCCTCACTTGCCGCCCAAATCAGATACTCTTCCGCACAGCCTTCACAAACTGACAAATGACTTTGAATGCTAAGACGTTGCGGATCGTCTTCTGGCATATCGCTGTAAACCGATATCCATTCGAGCGCTTCCGCACATTTCATTTTCCGTTCATCCCTTCAATCCCGGGTCAGTTATGTATCCTTCCATTTGACATTTAATACTTGTGCGAGCCCGGAACAACAATGATTTTACTGAGCTTACCGTCTGTCCTAGCTGATTAGCTATCTCTTGGTAATCCAGTTGGTCATATTCACGCAGGATGATGGCAGAACGCTGTTTATCAGGCAAATTGTTAATCGCTTCCCTAACGAGCTGTACTTTCTCATTACGAAGAGCTGTATACTCAGGTGTTAGTTCCTTTGGAGCTTCAGGTACAATGCTATTATCTTCATCTAGTGATACTTGAAGGCTTCGTTGCTTACGAAGTTCACTTAACACCGTATTACGAGCTATCGTATAGAGCCATGTAGAGAATGAAGCTTCTGCTTCTCTAAACGTATGTAAGCTGCGGTATGCCTTATAGAAGGTCTCTGCACACAAGTCCTCTGCAAGCAATTCCAACTGAGAATTACGAAGCATGTGATAAATAAAAGCTAAAACTTTGCGGTGATAACGATTCATCAAATCCGCATACAAGTCGGTATTTCCTTCCTTGATTTCACGGATAATTAGGGAGTCTGTCATGGATTGCGATCCTCCTTGCTTTCCATTTCGTCCCCGATGCGCTACCTTTAACGATATTATACATCAAGAAACAATAAAAAGTTGCGAATCGGATACTACTTATATTTATAAAACGATAATTAATTTCCAACGATACGACAATAAATCCTATGATTTGACATCTTTGTTTACTACATTGCTATTTTAGCATAAGACCTGCCCGCATAATGTTAATTTTTCTTAAGAATCTTTTAAGGTTAGACATTTGCACAAAAAAGAACCTCTTCGTATTGAAGCGGCTCCAGCTCTTACATAATAACACATATTATACATCTGTAGCACAGAATTGGAGAATTGCGAGCATGGTAATTAATGTTTCTTTAAGCTTTTGATTCGTACCTTGGCTTTGTCACCTTGCACAATAATTTATAAAAAATGCATCCGCTTCCTTTACGATGGAAGCTCCATTATTCTGGATGAAGATAAAAAAAAGAACCACTCCATAATGGAGTGGTTGCACAAAGTGCATATTTGGATAGGAGTGGAGAGAAACCATACTGTAGTTATAGTATAATGTATACGTTTTCATTCTGTCAATAACTTCTACCGAAAAAATTTCATGTCTTATCAATTTTTTCCGTTTCCACGTAAAAAAGCCCTTTCACAAGGGCTTTTTTACCTACACGTATACTTCATAACCCAAAGTACGCAAGCACGCCTGCGCACGCTCCCAGTTCTGCTCTTCTCGGAATGAAAGTCGAAGCACGCCTGGAACATCTTCTCTACTTTCAATAATCTGAAGATTGCTAAGATTAATCTCTTCTTGTCCCAATTGGGTTGCAATGCGGCCAATAACACCTGGCGTATCAGGTATATCCATATATACATCATAAAGGGCATGAATGGCACCTTTACGTCGTTCAGGCATTTGATTGCGGAAATGTCCCGAAAGACGGAAAGACTCTTCTATCCACTCACCATCTTCTCGCAGCAAAACATCTTTCCATTCCTCCACTTTATCCTGCCAATCCTGAAGTAAATCCAGCATGACTTGGCGATTGTTAATCAAAATGTCTCGCCAAACAGTAGGATCACTGGATGCAATCCGAGTAATATCTCGGAAACCGCCAGCAGCAAGTACAAGATGCAGCTCATTAGAATCATTGTACTGGCGTACTTGGTTGACTAGTGCAGTTGCCACAATATGCGGCAGATGACTAATCGCTCCAACCACTCGATCATGCTCTTCTGCATCCATTTGAATAATATGTGCGCGTGTATATTGAAGCAGTTGACGAAGTTCTTGTATCACATTGTCTGGACAATCACTAGTAGGTGTCAGTACATAGTATGCATTCTCAAATAACAATAAGGACGCCGCTTCCACACCAGAACGCTCAGATCCTGCCATCGGATGACCACCAACGAAGTAAACCTCATTCCAATTCAATTTACTTGCGCATGCGGTTACCGAGGCCTTTGTACTGCCAACATCCGTAATGACACAACCGCGTCTAAGCGTTAAAGTATTCAGGTGCGAAATAGTTTCTTCTAGCATACCTACAGGAGAACAAATAAATATATAGTGCGCATCTTTCACTGCTTCTTCCAGATTTGTCGTTGCTTCATCAACGACACCGCGCTCTACGTATTTCTCAGCTGATGATGCACGGGGGGAATATCCAATGACATGAAGCCCTGGTTTTCCCTTAAAACATAATGCAAGCGAGCCTCCGATGAGGCCCACTCCAAGAATGGCAATCTTTGTAGTCGTAGTCATAGATCCACCTTACATTCTGATAAAATTTGTTCTATAGCTTGAATAAATGCTTCATTCTGCTCACGACTTCCTACCGTGACACGTATCGCATTTGGATAATGACGGAATCCTGCTCGAACGATAATCCCTTTGCTAACCAATTGTTCGAACATGACCTTACCAAGCGTTGGAACTTCGATCATAATGAAGTTACCATGTGCTGGCATTGTACGTAATTCTAACCGCTCACACTGCTCTTGTAAATACCTCAAGCCTTCCGCGTTCCATTGCTTACATTGTGATACATACTCTTGATCTTGAATCGCAGCGATTCCTGCCGCCTGTGCAAAGCGCGACGTATTAAATGGCTCTCTAACTTGATTAATCGACCGAATCACCTCAGGTTGGCCGATACCATAGCCAAGCCGCAATGATGCTAAGCCATGAATTTTGGAAAACGTGCGGAGTGCAACCAAATTTGGATACTTTGCAATTAATTCGAGTGAATTAGGATAGCTTGCATCCGTCACATATTCACAATACGCTTCATCTAGAGCTACTAGTACATGAGTAGGAACCTGACTCATAAATGTAATAAGCTCTTCTTTCGTAACTATCGTTCCAGTTGGATTGTTCGGGTTGCATATCCAGACTATTTTCGTTCGATCAGTAATAGCAGCGAGCATACCTTCTAAATCATGTTTGCCTTCTTTTAAAGGGACTTCAATCGTACGGGCTCCCTCAATGTCAGCATTGTGCTTGTATTGAGGAAAGGTTTGATCCGCTACAATAGACTCATCATTCACAGTTAAAAATGCACGACATATCATCAGTATAATATCATCTGAGCCTGCTCCAAAAATAAGCTGTTCACTGCTAACTTGCAATTGTTCTGCAACTGCCTGCTTCAGCTTAAGAGAAGCTCCATCAGGATATAAACTCAGCTTGCTCATTTCTGCTTCAAGCGCCTGCTTGACTTGAACCGAACAACCGTACGGATTTTCGTTGGATGCTAGCTTAACGACCTTTTCAATGCCGTATTCACGCTTCACATCCTCAGCAGATAAACCAGGCTGATAGACAGGAAGCTTCGCGACGATGTCTTTCGTTTTGATACGCATCCAATCACACCTCTCCACTTCAGGGTATCAACTTGCTAAAGCTATGATTTTAATTCTCGCACAAATTTACAAATTTGCAATACCCCATCTTGAGCCGTCTGTGGTGATTGGAGTAATGGCAGTGCCTCTTCAATTTGACGAACAATAGCACTCCCAACAACAACTCCATCACAGTGTGAAGAGAATCGGCGTACATGCTCTGCATTGGAAATACCAAATCCGATCGCAATTGGCAGATTCGTAGCTGTACGAACTTCTTGCAAAAACTGTTCGATATTAGCGGCAAATGAACTCCGAACGCCTGTTACACCTAATGAAGACACACAATAAATAAACCCTCGGCCATGCTGTGCGATTTGTTGGACCCGCTCCTTCGAAGTTGGCGCAACTAGCGGCACAAGATGGATCGAGTAGCGATCCGCTATTTCTCGAATAGGTGTACTCTCTTCAAGAGGCAAATCAGGGATAATAATGCCGCTGATCTCGGAGTCTACCATTTCCTTAAATAATTTCTCTGCTCCATATTGAAACACAGGATTGTAGTACGTAAACAGCACATATGGAATGTTTGCACCACGTTCTCTAGCTTTTTTCGCTACTTGTAAACTGTCCCGAAGCGTAATATCGTTTTGCAACGCACGGGCTGAAGCACGTTCGATAACAGGCCCATCGGCAAGCGGATCTGAGTAAGGTACACCTAACTCAATCATATCCGCTCCTGACTGTTCCATACCAAGCAACAATTCTAACGTAACATCGATATGAGGGTCTCCAACCGTAATAAACGGAATAAGTGCCGTTTTTCCTTCTGACTTTAATTTTTCGAATGCTGCATCCATACGATTCATGACGGTGTTATTCATGTTTATTTCCCCCTAGTACTTCCATGATCGTACCAACATCCTTATCCCCGCGACCAGACAAACAGATTACTAACAACTCATCTTGCCTCATCGTAGGAGCAAGCTTTATCGCTTGGGCTACAGCATGAGAAGATTCCAAGGCAGGGATAATCCCTTCTGTACGACACATAAATTGAAGAGCATCTAGTGCTTCGTTATCTGTAATTGGTGCGTAGGTTGCTCTTCCGGATGCATGTAAGTGAGCATGCTCTGGCCCAACACCTGGGTAATCAAGACCTGCCGAAATGGAATGAGCTGGCTGTACTTGACCAAACTCATCTTGCAACAAATAGCTTAATGAACCCTGAAACACCCCTGGTGTACCCAAAGTCATCGTAGCGGCATGCTCTTTCGTGTCAACACCTCGTCCTGCAGCTTCCACGCCTACAAGATTGACACTGAGGTCATTTATAAATGGATAGAACATTCCCATCGCATTGCTTCCACCGCCAACAGCGGCAACACATACATCTGGCAATCTTCCCTCTAACTCTTGTATTTGTCGTTTCGTCTCGTCCCCGATAATACGTTGAAAATCACGAACGATCATCGGATAAGGATGAGGTCCTACTACAGAACCCAAAATATAGAAGGTATCCGTCACGTTAGAAACCCAATAACGCAATGCTTCATTTCCGGCATCCTTCAGTGTTCTTGTACCAGAAATAACTGGCACCACCTCAGCACCGAGCAGCTCCATCCGGAACACATTCAGCCGTTGACGTCTCATATCTTCCTCACCCATAAATACTTTGCACTCTAAGCCAAGCAGTGCACATACGGTAGCTGTAGCTACACCATGTTGTCCCGCTCCAGTCTCTGCGATTACCTTTTTTTTGCCCATTCGTTTGGCCAGTAAAGCCTGACCAATGGTATTGTTTATTTTGTGAGCCCCTGTATGGTTCAAGTCTTCTCGTTTTAAATAAATCTTCGCACCGCAGAGCTCCTTTGTCATGCGCTCCGCATAATAAAGTGATGTCGGACGACCTGAATAGCTTTGCAACAGCTGCTTGTACTCCGCCTGAAACTGCTCATCATTTCGGTATGTTTCATAAGCTTGCTCTAGCTCAATTAATGCATTCATTAATGTTTCAGGGACATACTTTCCACCAAACTGACCATAACGTCCGTTCGCATCAGGATAACGGTAAACTTGTTCTTGTATCGACATGCTGTCTCACCCTTCCTATAAATGTGTCTACTTTACTCATGTCTTTCATTCCGTCTGTCTCGACACCGCTGGAAACATCAACCCCATCAAGCTTATAGCTTGTTAGTAAACTACCAATGTTGTCCGGATTCAATCCGCCAGCCACATACAGCGGCATACCTAATTGCTGGGCACGAGATTGGTAAGATGGGATCACATCCCATTGAAACACTTTCCCTGAGCCCCCACCCTGAACTGAATCATGAGTGTCGAGCAACAATAAGTCAATGTAAGGAACTGCTTTCGCTAAGCGCTCAAACTGATCATTCAATTTATCCTCAAAATCTATTTTTTTAACGTTTGATATTGGTAATGTTAACCAAACATCCATATTACTATTTTCTTTCACCCATCGACAAATGTCCAGCTGTTCATTGCCATGAAATTGCAGCGCCTGAACCGAGCAGGATTTCATGACAGCCTTTAAACTTTGAATATCAGCATTTGCAAATACACCCACTGTATGAGGAATGTGAACTTGCTCATTCTCTAATTGATTCAGAATGGATTGAACGGTGTCAGGTGACACTTGCCTGCGACTTTTCGCAAATACAAATCCGATATGATCAGGATTGCATGCAATGACGCCTCTAGTCATCTCCAAAGACGTCATCCCGCATATTTTAACGTTCATGAACTCACACTTCCTGTGGTAGATGACACCTGCTCAGCGGGCTTCATCAGATCGTGCACAGCCTCTCCAATGTTGTCATTTCGCATAAAATGCTCGCCTATAAGCACTGCATCGACACTGGACTCATATAGATGAGCAATATGTTCGGGCAAATGGATACCACTCTCACTCACTAATGTGCAGTGACTAGGCACCAATTTGCGCAATTGATCCGTTTGAGCCAAGTCTGTAACAAAGGTGTGTAGGTTACGATTGTTAATGCCAATTAATTGAACATGCTCCAAGTTCAACACACGGTGCAGTTCACTTTCTTCATGCACTTCAATTAATGCTTCCATTCCCAGCTCTTTGCTTTGCTCGAATAATTCCTTCAGCTGTACATCATCTAAAATGGCAGCAATGAGCAAAACCGCGTCCGCTCCTATTAATCTTGCTTCGAGCAGTTGCTCACGACTGATGATAAAATCTTTGCGCAGCATAGGAACATCTACTTGAGCCCGAACTTGCTTAAATATATCGATTCCGCCCTGAAAATAGGAAACATCGGTCAATACCGACAGTGCATCAGCACCCGCTTGAACGTAGCTTTGCGCGATTTCTACCGGATTAAATTGCTCTCGTATGATCCCTTTAGAAGGAGATGCTTTTTTCACTTCGGCGATTAATCCTACTCCACGACTGCGCTTCGTCGTAATCGCTTCTCGTAGTGAGCGCACTGGCATTAACGTAGATATATCTGCTTCTGCTTGAGCAACATTCAAATGCTTCTGCAGTTGTTCGACTTCTGCCTTCTTCGTTTCTACAATACGATTAAGAAACATGACTCATCCCTCCAGTTGTCTCGATCAATTGTTGCAGCTTACTGTTTGCCTTTCCAGTATCTATCATATCAGCAGCAATTTGTACCCCTTCGCGTATGGAATCTGCTTGACCTGAGACATAAATGCAAGCACCTGCGTTTGCTAGTACGATATCTCGATGCGCCCCGCGCTCGCCATTTAAAATATTCACGATAATTTTTGCATTATCTGCCGCTTCGCCGCCAAGTACGTCACTCAATGACTGAGTTCGCAAACCCATATCTTCAGGTGTGAGTTCATACGTCCGCAAATCTCCATTTCGCAATTCGCTTATACGAGTTGGTGCAGACAAGCCAATCTCATCTAATCCATCAAGACTGGACACAACCATAGCCCGCTTCAGTCCTAACTCTCGCAGTACCGCTGCAACAGTATCCGTTTTCGATTTGTCATAAATGCCTAACAGTTGTCGATCAGCCCCAGCTGGATTGGTCAATGGTCCTAACATATTAAATACGGTACGTATGCCAAGCTCTCTACGGGGTGCTGCTGCATATTTCATTGCAGGATGGAACATTTGAGCGAACATAAAGCAGATTCCAATGCGATCCAAACACTCGGCAGCACTCTCACTAGAAAGATGGATGTTCACACCTAATGCTTCTAACACATCTGCACTGCCTGAACGACTGGATGCTGAACGATTTCCATGCTTTGCTACGCGGACAGATGCAGACGCCGCAATAATAGCAGATACAGTCGATACGTTGAGCTTATGGATTCCTGATCCGCCAGTACCACATGTATCAAGCAATTGTTCACGAGACGTAATTACCTGTTTCGCAGCATTTCGCATCCCTTCAGCCAACCCCGTGATCTCATCGACCGTTTCACCTTTAAAGCGAAGACCAGCAAGTAAGGCGCCAATCTGAGCAGGTGTTACATCACCGCGCATAATATCTTCCATGACATGCCTAGCTTCTTCTCTTGTTAAGCTGTCTCCGCTTAACAACTTACTTAAAGCTTCCTTCACACGATAATCATTTATCATATGATCCTCTCCTTTTCGTTTCTTAATTTAATAAGCAACTATGTCCTTCGTGACATCTAAACTCGTTTATGATGCAATGAAGCTTCTAAGTTTCCTAATTGAATTACTTGCAAATAGCTTCTTATCAGCGAGTTGTACTGCATAACGTTCGCCAATCTTCTAATCGGTAATTCGGTATGTGTGAGAAACGAAAAAGAGAAGATACTGAACTCGTGGGATCATTCCTGCGCTCAATCATTGGAGGAATCATCGCGCACACTCCTTTCCCTTACTTGCATTTGTAGGGATAGATAGGTGTTCAACAACAAAAAAACCTCTGCTTCCGCAGAGGTGTGTTGAACGCGATGATAAAATTGAAGAAATAAAAGGTGGTGTTGTTATCAGAACGCAAGGTACATGAAGTAAAGACAACGATGCCCATACATCATCTATCCATGCATAAGTATGGACATATAGAAGATATACCAATATTAATGTTCCACCCTTGTTACACAAACAAGACTATGGACACATAGCACTGAGAACTCTTCTTATCTCCATATATCGAAATCTGATCTGATAATCAAAAACACGCTTAAACTCAACTCTACTCATCTAATCTCATCTCAACTACACTATACTCAACTCTGCTAATGCCAACTATACACTAGCATGTGGAAGTCGTCAATGACGGAATCACATGCTCATAGCTATTCCGCTACGAAGTCGGTCCAGCCAAATCAGGGCGTAGCTGTGCCGACTCCTTTAAATACACATGCTGGATAGCCTCTTGTGATTTTTCAGTATTAATATGAACCATTAATCGTATACATTTAGGCAAACTACCCTCCACAGGTATTTCCAATGCACACATAATAGGAACGAGCTCCCAATTCGGCAAAGTACGGATCGCACGAGCCGGGAACGTTGCATTTAAATCTTCTGTCATAGTAATCCAAACACTTGAAATGGATTCTGGCTCAACGCCATTACGTTGAACGATTTCGTCTAACAGCTCTGATGTTGCTTGTAAAATTTCATCTGCATCATTTGCTTGCACGGTTGTTGCTCCACGTATTCCCCTCACCCACATCGTTAAGCCTACTCTCCTTTCAATTTATCCACTACGCTGCGCACAAGCTCAATAGATATATCATGCCTAATATCTACTTGGCCCACTGCAGTTGGAATGACAAATGTCGTTCTGCCGCCACTAAATTTCTTATCATGCATCATAGCCGCCATTATAGCGTCTGTTTCATAATGTGACGGAATGGAAGTTGGCAAGCCGAATGCTTCGATTATGCAACGAGTATATGTGACAAGTTGTGAATCTTCACCGAGTAGTACGGCCAACTCAGCTGATCCCACCATACCAATAGAAATTGCCTCACCATGAAGCAGTTCGCCATAATGGCCTACTGCTTCAAGCGCATGACCAATCGTGTGCCCTAAATTCAAAATGGCGCGTAAATTTTGTTCACGCTCATCTTTAGAAACGACCTGCGCTTTCACATTGCAGCCCATATAAATGCCATATGCTACCTTCTCCTGATCTAGAGCAACTAAATCATCGGCATGCTCTAAACACCAATCCGAAAATGCTTGATCCCAAATCAAACCATGCTTAATCATCTCAGCAAGACCAGCACGTACTTCTCTAATTGGAAGTGTATGAAGCGTATCCAAATCAAAAATAACCGCCTCAGGCTGATGGAAAGCACCAATCATATTTTTGGCCAACGGATGATTCACAGCTACTTTACCGCCTACGCTGCTATCATGAGCTAAAATAGTAGTAGGAAGTTGAATAAATCGAACGCCTCTCATGTACGTAGCTGCTACAAAGCCTGCCAAATCTCCGACTACACCGCCACCAAGCGCAAGCACAGTAGATTTCCGATCCAAGCCCGCCTCAATGGCAGTTGTCATACATGCTTCATAATGCGATAAAGATTTTGAAGATTCGCCCGATGGAACAATATGTACAACCGTGTTATGGCCGCCTTCTTGCAAAGCTTGTAGTACAGTCTCTAGATGATGCTTAGCAACCTGTTCATCGGATACTAGCAAAAGCGGACTCTTATTTGATATGCTACGTTCAAGCAGTAACGTACTTAAGCGAGGGAGCAGACCACTCCCTATCCATATCGGATAGGAGCGATCCTCCAAAGAGACGACAAGTTCACGACATCCCAAAGATTCATTAGTATCCATATCTATCACCTTAGTACTGCGTTAGTTGATTCAAGTAATTATCGTAGTTAGAACGAATTTCTTCCATGGAGTCCCCGCCAAACTTCTCTAAAAATGCCTTAGCAATTTCCCACGCCACGACATGCTCCATCACTACACTTGCAGCAGGTACTGCACAAGCATCTGAACGCTCTACTTGAGCGGTAAATGCTTCTTTTGTATCAATATCAACACTGCGCAACGGCTTGTACAAAGTTGGTATCGGCTTCATAACACCACGGACAACAACAGGCATGCCATTCGTCATGCCACCTTCAAAGCCGCCTAAGCGATTCGATGAACGTGTATATCCATGTTCACCGTGCTCTATTTCATCATGGACCTGTGAGCCACGAAGAATACCTGCTTCAAAGCCGATTCCAATCTCAACGCCTTTGAAAGCATTAATGGACATAACTCCTTGTGCAATACGGCCATCCAGCTTACGATCGTATTGAACATGACTTCCTAACCCTACAGGCAACCCTTCCACGATACACTCGACAATGCCGCCGATAGAATCGCCTTCTTTTTTTATCTGATCGATATAAGCTTCCATTTTCTTCTCAGTCTCTCCATCAACTACACGCACAGAAGACTGTTCTGTACGCTCGATTAATTCATCAATGGAAATATCTCCTACAGGAGGCGCCTCAATCTCACCAATACGAATAACGTGACCTGCAATTTTGATTCCAAATTGCTCAAGAAGTTGGCGAGCCAAAGCACCGCAAGCTACTCTTGCAGCAGTTTCACGTGCACTTGAACGCTCCAATACATTGCGCAAATCTTTCAAGTTATATTTTAATCCGCCGTTCAAATCCGCATGTCCAGGGCGCGGACGATGCACGCGGCGCTTCTCTTCGTCTGTTCCTTCGATTGGCTCTACATTCATAATGGACGTCCAATGCTTCCAGTCTTTATTTTCAACGACTAACGCAATTGGCGCCCCCGTTGTACGTCCATGGCGAACACCGCCTACGATTTGCGCAGTATCTGTTTCAATTTGCATGCGACGACCACGTCCATAACCTTTTTGACGACGTAGCAAATGATTGTTCAACTGTTCAAAATCTACACTCATATTACTAGGCATTCCTTCTATAATAGCGGTTAGTTGCGGACCGTGGGTTTCACCAGCTGTCAAAAATCGTAGACTCATTTACTGTTCCTCCTTTAAGCTGTGATGCTGTGAATGACTAAAATCTCAGACTCTTTGCTCATTATAGTATAGGTGACATGGTTTGACAAGAAAGCATCAACTGCATACATCAATCCTCTAGCAGGAAGAAGCAAAGATTACATCTATGTACATCTAGCGATTGCAACCATATATCCCTCATTATTCCGAGGCTCGAACTATAATTTACGATAGAAAAACGTCTCCTGTGTTTCTAATCCATATTGTGCAGGATTAAAGATTTGTTCTGTACTGCCTACAAACAGCATTCCACCTGGTCGAAGCGCTTGAGCGAACTTTTTATAAAGTTCATGCTTTGCTTCTTCCGTGAAATAGATCATAACGTTGCGGCAAATGATCAAATCCAGATTCGATTCGAACTTGTCCAACAATAAGTTTTGCTTTCGAAATTGAATATGCGGCTTCAACATATCATGAATGCGATACATATCCCCATCTTGCTTATAATATTTTTGTTGAAAAGCAGGCGGCACATCTTTCAATGCACGCTCAATATAAATACCATCCTTTGCACGCTGCAATGCATTCTCATCAATATCCGATGCATAGAGGGTTGTTTGCTTAAGACAATGTTTATCATCCAGAATCATCGCTAGCGTATACGGCTCTTCACCTGTCGAACATGCAGCACTCCAACAACGTAGCTGTTTATTTTCCGTCAATAATGCAGGAAGCACACGATCTTTCAACACTTCCCAACGGTTCGGATTCCGCCAAAATTCAGATACGTTGATCGTCATGCGGTCCAAAAACTCATAAAATAGCTTCTTGTCTGCATTCATAGCATGCGCAAATTGCTCGAAGGTCGCATAACCGTTCTTTACTCGCAGCGTCGTAAGTCGACGTCGCATCTGTGCTTCTTTGTATTGCGATAAATCAATTCCTGTCTTTTGTTTAATGAGCTGTATAAATGTCGTATAATCTACATCCTCTTCTTTTGAATATACGATTGTGCGTGTAGGCATATCGGCTAGCGCAGCCAACTTTTCGGCTTTTGTCTGTTCATTGTATGTAGGTCTCTCCATTTGCTGCTTCTCCCATCATTTTTCATAAAGTACTGTTTCTTCACTTATATCATACTAGCAAGGACTATGCACCAATTAAAAAAGGCATGACGAAAAAAATTCGTCATGCCTGTTCGTATTACAACATTATTCGACTTAAATCCAAGGTTCAATTGTACGAGTATATCCAAGCAACTCGCTATCACTGAACATATTAGCAATCTCACGCTCAGCACTTTCAGGTGCATCAGAACCATGCACAAGATTGAAGTTCGTATGTGCAGCATAATCACCACGAATCGTTCCTGGTAATGCATCAGCAACCTTTGTCTTGCCAATCATAAGACGAGACAGCGAAATGACATCGTCACCTTCCCACACCATAGCGAACACTGGACCAGAAGTGATGAAGTCTACCAATTCTCCGAAAAATGGCTTTTCTGCATGCTCGGCGTAATGACGCTCTGCTTGACCACGCTCAATAATCATCAACTTACCTGCGACTAGCTTAAATCCCTTGCGTTCAAACCGGCTTACGATCTCACCAATCAGGCCACGCTGCACGCCGTCTGGTTTAACCATGATGAATGTGCGTTCCATACGTTCACTCCTTGATACCTATGTGAAGTTGTCCAACACAGAGATTATACCAGATATTGTTTGTAAGCGCATCCTTTTCAAAAAATATAGCCTATGCATTTATAGCATAACGAATGTATTGCTATTGCATAAGCTCTATTTTTAGTGATTTCGATTTGCGATGAAATGTGCAATATCTTTTAAATTACGCTTCGCTCGTTGGTTGGGCAGCTGCGCGAGCGCATCCATTGCCTTTTGTATGTAGCGATCTGCTAACTTCTCCGCAATCTTAATTCCATCGCTGTATCGAATTAAATCAAGTGCTTCTGTCGCATCCGAATGACCATTGTTCAAACGTATTTCGTTAATATGCTTAAGCAATGGCTCTTGCAAACGAGATTCTTGCAGTGCGTACAAAACAGGAAGTGTAATGTTCCCTTGTAAAATATCATTACCAGGAGGTTTGCCCAACTGTGATTCCGTGCCAATCAAGTCAAGCACATCATCCCGGATTTGGAATGCCATCCCAACGTTGTATCCATAGCGATACAATAGACGACTTACATTACGATCGGCACCTGCTGCTAAAGCTCCTAATTGACAACTGATGGCGATTAGGAGTGCCGTCTTTCTCCGGATACGCAGCAAGTACTGACGAACAGATTGATTCGTATTAAAGAAATCACGGATCTGTTCCATTTCTCCTAGACACATCTCAACCATAGCTTTGGAGAGAATAAGATGGATATCTGGATTTTTCAATTCCGTCACGAGGGTCAATGCTTTACCATAAATAAAATCGCCCGTATACATAGCAATTCGATTGTCCCATTTTGACTTCACCGTCATGCTGCCTCGACGTGTATTCGCGTCATCAATGACATCATCATGCACGAGGGAAGCCATATGAATTAATTCTAGCGGCACAGCAATTTTTTTGAGCTGCTCCAAATCGTATGTGCCAAACTTACCCGCAAGCAGAACAAATACTGGTCGTATGCGCTTGCCGCCAGCCTTTAACAAATGCAGTGTCGTTTCATTAAGCAGTTCGTGATCAGAGACGACCGTACGCTCCAGCTCACGCTCAATATAGGACACGTCATTTTTCATTTTTGCATAAATATCCCACAATTTCATACCGTCACCTAACCAACCTTATTTTCAGACCATATATCGAGTTGAACATGATGATCAATAAGACCTAGCTCATATGCGTATTTAAAATACAACTGCAATCCTTGCTGCTGCCTTGGACCAAAATCATAGTTCAAGTTTGCAAAATAGTTACGCCAAAACTTCTCTGTACCTCCGACTCGTTGTACAGCCGATTGAATAAGGGGATCAGGGTTGTGAATGCTTTTGTACTTACTTCGTTCAAATGCATCGACGATGCGGCCAATGTCAGAAGGATGACTAACGAGTGCCTGCTTGCGAACAGCCCATACAGCAAATGTCATCCAATGCCCTGTCCATTCTTGCCACATTTGCCCTAAATCCAGCACTTGATAGCGCCCATGCCGCTCATTGTCCCAATAAGCACGAATCGCATGATCCCCTATCAATAAGGCAGCATCCGCTTTTTCCATCATTCGATCAAGTTGAGGGTCCATCGAAATATAGCTAGGGTGAGCGCCATAGCGCTTCTCAGCTATTATTTTGAATAAATTAATGGAGGTAGCAGATGAGGTCGTTAATGCAACCGTACCTTCTAAGGCTTCAATTAATGGTTTATTCAAAAATAGCAGAATGGAATTGACTGCTCCATAGGCACTAACCGACAAATCAGGGAATAACACGTAGTCTTCACTGGATTCGCCATACGCAAACGCTGATATAGGTCCCATATCGATATTCCCTTCCTTCATCGACTTATTCAAGGTCGAAGGAACGGCAGGAATTAATTCGACAGGTGATAGCGTTTGTTCCGGCTTAAAGTGAAAGAAAATCGGCCAAACATTCGTATAATCAATTTGACCGATTCGTATCGTTCTCTTCTGTGGATCCAACGGAATGCTCATTCGTCTGCTCTCCCCACCTTGTAAACAGCTGATGATCGATATCCAAGCTATCCAATACCTTTCCAACAAGGAAGTTTACGATGTCATCCAATGTCTGTGGACGATAATAAAAGGCAGGCATCGCAGGGACTATTTTGATACCTAATCGGGACAACTTGAGCATATTCTCAAGGTGTATAGCATGCATTGGCGTTTCACGAGGAACTAAGACGAGCGGCCTTCCTTCTTTAATCATGACATCAGCCGCACGCGCCATCAAATTATCAGATGTACCATGAGCAATAGCAGACAGTGTCCCCATTGAACATGGCATAATGATCATTCCTTTAACGCGGAATGATCCACTCGCAATACTCGCGCCTATATCTTGTATAGGATGATATTGAATGCGTTCAGCAGCATCGCCAAAAGCATTCTCAATCGCTTCCTGCCTTCTGGTCACTTGCCAATCCAGCTCTTCTTTAAGTACACGCCAGCCAGCGTCAGAAATGAGCAAATGAACGAAATGACCAGCAGCGAGCAAAGATTGAACAAGACGAACACCATATACAGCTCCGCTTGCTCCTGTAATGCCTACGATCCAACGTTCAGAGCCACTCATTAGCGCAGCACCACCAAGTCAAGTAAACTAAATACAAATACTACGACGCTAAGCACTCCATTCATGGTGAAAAATGCAGTGTTCAAGCGTGTCAAATCATTCGGTTTCACGATAAGATGCTCATAAATCATCAAGCCTGCAGCAATTAATGTTCCAATAAGATACAGCCAGCTTAACTCTGTCATAAACGTTAATGATATAAAACCAACTGCTGTCACAATATGAAAACCGCGAGCTATCATAAGCGATTTTGCAATACCAAAACGAACGGGAATGGAGTGCAAGCCTTCTTTCTTATCGAATTCATAGTCTTGACATGCATACACAATATCAAACCCTGCCGTCCATAAGGCTACGGTCAAGAAGAAGACCATTGCAGTCCAATCAACGACATTCGTTACAGCTACCCATCCACCTAGTGGAGCAAGCGCGATGGTTAAACCGAGAATAACATGACAGAGCCAAGTGAAGCGTTTCGTAAATGAATAAAATACGAGCATAAACACAGCAATAGGTAATAATAAAAAAGATAATGGCTGTAACTTTGATGCCGCCCATATTAATAATCCAAATGAAACAATCGTAAACACAATTACTTCACCAAACTTCAACAACCCTGCTGGAATCGCTCGATTAGCTGTACGAGGATTTTTTGCATCATATGCTGCGTCAATAACTCTATTCAATGCCATAGCAGCACTGCGTGCACCAACCATAGCAACTAAAATCCACCCAATCTCCGTCCAGCTCGGCATTCTGCCTTGCAACGTTATTGCACCTAGAATGGATCCCATAAATGCAAATGGCAGTGCAAAAAGCGTATGTTCAAACTTGATCATTTCAAGAAATACTTTTATTTTATTAAACATGTCCGTTCCCCTTCGTCCCCATATGAAGCGCAGCTACACCCATAAAGAATGGCTTCACATCAACTCGTTCCAATCCCGCTTCCTCAAACATACGGGCCAATTGTATATGATCAGGGAATGAAGCCTGAGATTCAGACAACCACTGGTATTGCTCAAATCGCTTCGCAACCATTTTGCCCATCATCGGCATCAATTTCTGGAAGTAGAAATTATAAATACCTTTAAAAGGCTGTGTTGAAGGCTTGGAAGTCTCTAAGCAAACGACTTTTCCACCTGGTTTGACGACTCGACGCATCTCACGAATAACCTGCATGTAGTCAGGCACATTCCGCAAGCCAAATCCAATCGTCACATAATCGAACGTATTGTCCTCAAACGGAAGTTCCATCGCATTTCCTTGTACAAGCGTTATTTGCTTGTCCAAGCCAAGCTTGTCTACTTTGGTCTTTCCATGTGCTAGCATATTCGCACTGAAATCCAAGCCGTAAACAGCTCCCGTTTCCGTTGCTTGTGCAAGCTGAATCGTCCAATCACAAGTACCGCAGCATAAATCGAGAGCCGTCTGCCCTCGTTGAACGTTCATCTTCTTCATCGTGAACGCTCTCCATGCTTTGTGGCGACGGAAGCTTATGATGTCGTTCATCACATCGTATTTCGGTGCGATATTTTCAAATACCGCGTGTACATGTTGCTCTTTAGCTTTGCCTTCCTTCGGCGAATGTGTCTTCACGTCACGTCACCTAGTCCTTTCATCGCCTATTTAACAACTGGTTCGTCACTTATCGGCGTTGAGATACAGCTTGTACGCAAATACAAACCTATATCGCAAGTTCAGAAACAATTGACTCCACAAAAGAAGATTGCGTGTCGCTCACACTTGCACCTAAAATGGTTGACAACCGCTCTTCAACAGACTTCATTCTCTCATGCAAAATCAACTCTGGCTTGCATTGCTGCAGCAATTCATCCCATTCCTGCTCGATAATTACTTCATGCTGCCAACGATGAAGTTGAGAGGATGAAGCATGTGCCATAACGAACCAATATGTCCAACTATGAGACTCCACAGCTTGCTGCTTCACAATCTCTAACTCTTCTTGAATTACTTCTCGTTCACTAATTAAATCAAGCAATTGTTCGTATAATTCAACATCAGCACGATTGAGCCATTCATTAAAAGCGTGGAACAGACATTGTTTTATTTTCACTGCATGCTCATAATAGCGGCTGTGATTCATAGATCCATCACGCACACTAGCAGCTACGGTCATCTTCAAGCGATTTACTTCACAAACTGCTCGACTAAGCAGCTGAATCGCTTCAATTTGCCCCACTTCGGCTAACATTTGATAAAAGCGGCTGCTGAAATAGTCTCCTGCCAACACTTTCAGCTGTCGAGAACGCATATTCCGATCACTGGTGGAACTACTCGCATACTCAACCGTATGATGCGTATCGATTCCAAGCTGAATGAGTAACGTTACAGCTGTCATACGTTCCGTAGTCTGTTGGTTGTCTTCGTTCCGCTTCAAAAAGGCGTACAGCAAAGCTATCCGCTCATTCGCGAACGATGGCAGCTTCGTGTGCGCCTGAATCATGTCGTGTCCGACATAACGCTTTACTTCTTGCGGAATAGCATATCCTTTCATCCTCGTGCCTCCGAATGCAATCATCCATCTGGATGTCGTGATCTTGATTATTATAGCATATTGTCAGTAAGACGGTGATATTTTTTATAGCCCAACACGTGCTCCAAATTGTTCAGTCCACAATGTTGTATAACTCAATCGCATGGCTCGTATCGCTTGAACAGATGGAGGATGTCCATTTTGGACCAGCTCATTCAAGACAGATGCGGTAACTTGATCGCGAAGTGAGTCCAAGGCGAGCAGGACGTGTTTTTGGCGGCGTTCTTTATTTTCAATAACGACTCTAAGTTCCAAACGATTAATATTGTCCGTCTCATAAAAACTATAGTGAAGCCAGCGGTACAATTCTTCATAAATGATTCTCGGGCGATGGATACTGGCAGCTACACGGATGTCCAATGATAGTACGCCTGAATCACTCCATTTCACACGGCTAATAGGCAATTGAGTAGGCAAAGAGAGCAGCGCATCTACAAGCTTATCATCCTCTATGTGCATAGCGGGATTAATCGTACTCATCATTGGCATTGCTTTCAGCTCACTGCGATGCAAGCTGCGCCCTGAGGACAACATTCCTAGAGCATAGACTACTATCGTAACGCTCAGTATGTAAAACGTAGTTATACGGAGTGCTTTCTGCCATCTACGCAACTTCACACACCCTTTCGCCTTCCACTAAGTCATCACAAAGACATACTACCAGTGTCGACGGACGAACTTATGTCCATACCTCATTCTATAATGAAAAAAAGCAGGCTATGCCTGCCTTTATTCTATTCGTCTTTATCCGTATGAACCGTACCATGCTTGCTCATAATCATAGCTTTGCCGCGAATCTTGATTGCAGATGTATGATCCGTGAATTGTGCAATGAGGACCTCATTCTTGTCTAATTTTTCGGTGTGATGAAATCTTGTATCTTGCCCTCTTGTCAATCCGATAACTTGTACGCCTTGTTCTTTCGCCTTAATTACAACAAAATCCGTTTGTTCCACGCCAACCCCTCCTTCTTACATAAGTGTAACACATAAAGTAAGCCGTGACATTCGTCACGGCTGAGCAAAGACAGTCCTATGTAAAAGCTTATTTGATGCCTTCTTTCAACGCTTTGCCTGGTTTGAACGCAGGGATCTTGCTAGCAGGGATCTCGATCTCTTCACCCGTTTGCGGGTTACGGCCCTTACGAGCGGAACGCTCACGAACCTCGAAGTTACCGAAGCCTACCAACTGAACCTTATCGCCCTCTTGCAGTGCAGTGGAAATCGCTTCGAATACTGCGTCTACAACTTTTGTTACATCTTTCTTAGGAAGTTCAGTTGACTCAACGACTTGCGTAATCAATTCGGACTTGTTCATGTATGCTCACCTCCCGATTCAAGTATGTGGTTATCCATTGTTTACACTAGTTCCTATAAAAATATACATGAGTATATCAATATGGAGTCCCTTAGCATGTAATCGTACTTCTGGAACAAATTTATAGTAATATACCCTCAGATCAAATGCAAGTAGCGATATGTCTGCCAGCTTACAAATTATGAAGAAGAAGAACGCCCTCGATTCACCACATAAAACGTAATCGAAAGTGCCAACACAAGAACCGTCCCTTTAATAATATCATGTGTGTAATATTGCAAGTTCATCATCGTCAATCCATTGACCAGCACACCTATAAGCAGCGCACCAATAAAAGTACCGAATACATTGGGTTTGCCCGCTCCAAAAACAGAGAAGCCAACAAATACAGCCGCTACTGCCTCCATCAAAAGCGGCGCACCCGCATCAATTTCTCCCGTCCCTACTCTTGATGTGAATAAAATACCACCAATTGCAGCGCAAACCCCTGAGATAACATAAGCCAGTGTCCGAATTCGATTCACTCGGATACCAGACAAACGTGCAGCCTCACGATTTCCACCAGTCATGTACAGCTGTCTGCCAAAACGAGTATAACGCAACAGCAGATGTGCAGCTACAATGGCCAGCACCATGAACAGTACAGGGATAGGCACGCTAAGACTGCCAATATAGAACTCTCCTTGACCAATCGTCTGAAATGATGTTGTAATAACACCTGGAGCCTTGGTGCCGTCAGGGAATAACATATGGTCATTAATAGAGTAGCCTTTCGTATATGTCTTGTGAATACCCGCAATTATGTACATAACAGCTAGCGTCGCTAATAGATCAGGAATACGAAATTTGATAATAAAAAGGGCGTTCAGTAAACCTACTAAAGCACCAATTAAAAGTGGCACTCCAATGACAACGATCATCGGCATTTCATACCACACCATCATTGAGGCGGTTACGACGGTCGTAAGTGAAACGGTAGAGCCTACTGACAAATCAAATCCATCCACAATCAATGAGAAAGTAACACCCAGCGCAACAAAGGTTACGATCGATATGGAAGCCATAATATCTCCAATATTGGAGGCCGTCAAAAAATGTTCTAACCGCAGCGAAAAATAAACAAATACGCCAATGACTACAAAAATAGCTCCATAACGGAATAAAAAGTGCAATAGTTTATGCTTAATACCTGCTTCCATACTTATAGCTCCCCTTCTTTGCCGGCGCTAGCGTAGAACAAAAGCTGTTCTTGGGTAGCTGCATGTCGATTAAATTCTTGAACTATCTTCCCGTCACACATCACAAGAATTCGATCTGCTATCCCTATCGCTTCTGCAAATTCGCAAGTAAAGTACAGAATGGCATGTCCCTGCTTCGCTAAATCACCGATAATTTGAAATATATCCTCTTTCGCACCGACATCAACACCTTTGGTAGGCTCATCAAATACATATACATCCGCATCGGATTCCAGCCATTTTCCAATTGCTATTTTTTGTTGATTACCACCGCTTAAATATTGTACCAGCGTCTGTACTGATGCTGTTTTAATTCGAAGTTTTTCGACGATTTCCGCCGCAAGTTGACGTTCTTTCTTAGCGTTAATCCACCCAATCCAGCTTGATAGTTGTTTTAATAGGGGGAGACTCACATTGGTTTCCACCGATTCATGTACAATAAGCCCTTGTTTGCGTCGCTCTTCCGGTACTAGTACAACTCCCTTTGCAATCGCATCCGCTGGCTCCTTGAACCGAACCGACTGGCCTCTAATATAAATGGAACCCGCTTCGGGCTGTTCCACACCCGTTAATAACCTTGTTGTCTCCGTTTTCCCTGCACCAACGATACCAACCACGGCCACAATTTCGCCGCTATGTACGGAAAAATCAACACCGCGAACTCGATGACCAGATAAGAGATTTTTCGCTTCCAAAACAACTTCACCGATCGGGACATCTTCCTTTTGCACCCGCTCCTCAAGCGTGCGTCCCAGCATATGACTGACGACATCCTGTATCGATAGCTTTGAAACATGGTCTGTATGAACCCTAACCCCATCTCTCATAATCGTAATACGATCACAAATAGCAAATACTTCAGGTAAGCGATGCGATATAAAAATGACGACGAGTCCTTGCTCTTTCATCAGCTGCATTACAGCAAACAGCCTTGCAGCCTCCTCCTGACTAAGCGGTGCTGTAGGTTCATCAAAAATAACCACTTTCGCCTGCCCAATAAGTGTTCTTGCAATGAGAACCATCTGCTTTTCTGCCAATGATAGCTCTGACACGAACTTTGTTAGTGGCAGCTCCACCCCAAGCTTGGCACATGCAACAGCCGCCTGCCGCTGCTGCTGCGCAGGACTAACCCACCAAGATGCTGTGACTTGCGCCATCTGATCCAACATAATATTTTCTGCGACCGTTAACTGTGGGACAAGCGCGGTATCTACTTCTTGATAAACACAGTAAATCCCCACACTACGCGCGTCTTTCGGCTGCTCAATTTGCAGCTTCATTCCGTGCAGTTCGATCTGGCCTGCGTCCGATGAATAGGCGCCAGAGAGCACTTTCATAAGCGTACTTTTCCCAGCCCCATTTGCTCCCAAGAGTGCATGGATTTCACCGCTATATGCTTCAAAATCAACTTCCTTAAGTGTCGGTACCCCATTAAAACTCTTTTCTATACCCACCATGCGCAATAAGGAGCGAGAAATATTCATAGCACACTCACTTCCCGGCTCCTTATTTACGATCGTGGGAGAAGATTCTGCTGCGTATCGTGTTGTCAGCGTCATATCAACCCCACCTTTGCTGGATGTTGCAACTTATTTATATGGATACGATTTCATCCACTCTTTCTCCCCCTGCTTGCTGCCACTCCAACCTTGAACATACTGTCCAAGTTCATTTGTTGATACTTGTTTGTCTTTGGGTAAGTCTTCACGCTTTACAAATACCGGCTCAAGAACAACACGATCTTCTGTTTGTTCACCGTACAATTTTTGATATAAATAGCGAACTTGTACACGACCGATGTCTTTCGGATCAACAGCAGCTGTTGCAATCCATGGACTAGTCGGGTCTTGAAGCATTTGCAAATCCTCATCACTCATGTCGATGCCATATACTTTGATTTCGTCACGGCCTGCTTGCTTAATCGCTCGCGAAGCACCTTTAGCGAACTCATCCCAAGCAGCCCATACTGCCGTAATGTCACCTTTATTAGGATACTGCTTCAAAATAGCTTCCATTTTAGCCTGTGTATCCAATGCTGTACTGCTGGATGCAGCACCAAATGCCGCAATTTCTTTAATATCCGGATACTTTTGTTGGAAAGCTGCATACGCCGTCTGACGACGTTCCATCGGAGCAAATCCAGCTACCCAAATTTTCACGATATTTCCTTTTCCACCCGCATCGGCTGCCAACTGCTCTAATGTCAACTCAGCCATTCTCTCATCCCCTTGTTCGAGGACAGTTACACCCGGAATATCTAGTAGTGCATCAAAGGCGACGACGGGAATCTTATTTTCCTGTGCCTTTTTAATCCCTTTCGTTAATGCCTCTGGTGTTCCATGATCCGTTAAAATACCATCGAAGTTCTGGTTCACAGCCATATTTACGTATGTAGCCATCTTAGATTTATCTCGTTCAGCGACGAACACCGTCAGCTCTCCACCAAATCGCTCTACTTCTTCCTTAACGCCTTCAGCATACTGCTGCGAGAACGTTCCTGTATTTAATTCCATGACTAGCGCGATCCGCTTGCCTTTTAGATCCTTCTCGTTCTCAACTTTATTTTCTTCCTGATGATTTGCGGTTGTCGACTGTCCCGCTGACTTAATTCCACATGCAGATAAAAGAATTGAAAAACATAAAATAGCAGAAAACATTCCCCATATGCGCCCTCGTCTCAACGTTGTCCCCATCTCAACATCCCCTATTGTATATTTAGCGTGCTTATAACCAACATTTTCCGCACAACTATTAGACAATAATATATACGTTATTTCCTAGTATGTAAATCGGTTTTAAGGTATTTAATGATATTTCCATTAAAATTCAATCAAAATCACATAAAAAAAGGGTACTTACCCTCTAAACGGTAAGCAACCCTTGAGTTATAATTATATTGTTTCGCCTGCTTGTTGTGCAGCCTCCAAAAGCGTATCAAATAAATCGTCATCTTCTTCTAATCTTTCATCTAACTTCAGCAACTCTTCTTCTACTCCACTTTCAGACGTGTAATGTAGACTATAATCCCATTCTTTCCCCTTCTTACTGTAGACCGTCAACTCGTACGGATGCTGGTAGCCTTCAAGCTTGAAAACAACCGTTCCAAGGTACGCACCTTCCTCATCTGTTTTCATTTGCGCTGACACAATATGTACTTCATTTTGCACGCTCATCAAAAATCCCTCGCTCTTCTTATCCTACTCCCCAAAAATAGGGACTTACTATGAGTATACCATTTTCTTAAATAAACTTCATAAAAGCCACTTGACAGATACAGGAATTACCATTAAATTAATTATCACAATTATCGAAACAGACATTAGACGAACAACGAAGAGGGGTGTTATTATGATCAAACCTTTTAAATCGATTTTTTTCAAAGCAAATAGACGTGTGTTACCAATCACTACTCTAAACAAGCTATTTAGTGATAAGAAATCAAAACAATCTGAATCTGCACGAACTGAACACTTGACAGTAGCAAGAATTACCCTAACGATGTATTCTAATCTGAGGTAACATTCGATAATAATCAAACATCAGTTACGAATATAATGGATATTCAACTTCTTGTAAAAAGTAAGGACAAATAAAACAATTGACTGTTTCATCGATTACCATTATATTGTAATCTAAAGATATGTTCGATGATTATCTAAAAGGAGATTCGAAATTGGTGAATAATCTAGCATCGATCCCACTAAATACGAGCAGCTCTATTACCGTTGAGCTACTTGCAGCAATGTTCCGACTAACGAACCATGACCAACTGGTACCGCAGCAACCTTCCATGCAGTTGCACCAAGATAACCAACTCAACCAATACGTTCAAGAAGCTCGGCTTAAACTGTCAAAAGATACTTTGGAACAAATACAATTGTTTTTCCACCATGATAATTCCTGCGGCATATCTGTTCTGCCGACTATTATTCAAAATGACATGTCCATTGAAGATTTGTTTCACTGGATAGAGCAATTGCCGTCCAATGAGCTTTTCCTTCAATTTTTGAACTATAGTATAGATCCAGAAATAAGCACCATTCCAGAACTCACCACAAGCAATATACTTGAACGCTTAGAACAAACGTCATTACCTGAAAAAGAACGTTGGAAAATGCTCTACTTTCACGCAGATACAGAACGCATGAAGAGCAAATATCTAGAACTGCTTCGCGTATTTTACGAAAATATTTTTAAGCTATGGGAAGAGGAGCTAACTGCGCGATTAGAGCAAAGCTTGCTACAGCTTAATCAGCTTATTCAAGAGAATGGCGTTAAGCAGTTGAACAAAGCTTTAAGAACAGACATTGTTCCTGTTTCGACGAACGATCTTCCGATTCATGTATTCCCTTCTTATTTTATGAACACAGCAGCGTTCATTTATGATAATGAAGATGGATTTATATGCTTGTTGGGCATTAATCGTCTGGACATGATAAGCAAACACGATATTAATCATCAACAAATTAGCGATTCTCTCAAAGTACTGTCAGATGAGAAGCGGATTCATATCATTCAACTATTGAACCGAGCACCACGTTATGGACATGAGCTTGCCAAAGAACTAAACCTGACTAACTCTACAATATCCCATCATCTCAACGCATTAACGACGACAGGGATTGTCAAAGCCATCCGGCAAGAAAATAAAGTTTATTACCATACGGATAAAGAACGCATCGCAGAAGTACTTCAACATTTAACGCAGATGTTAACCGAATAACACAGCTTTATCGCTGTGTTATTCTTTTGAAACAACATTCGATATTCATCTAAAGTCATTTTATATAAAAATATAAAAAAGGTGGTTAATCATGAAAAACTTTTTACGACGCAACCCAAAGTTTCTTCGCTTCTGGCTTGCTGCATGGTCTTCTGAATTTGGTGATAACATTCGCAATACCGCACTTTTATTCGTTATTTTAGAACAATTCGCCGATAAAGCCGCAGCAGCTATATCCATCAATCTCATATTAGAGTACGCCCCGATTTTTTTACTAGGCCCTATTATTGGCGTATTTGCAGATCGCTTTGATCGTAAGACATCCTTGTCTAGTGCATTATTGTTTAGAGCCGTAGTTATGCTGCTATTTATCGGAGCGATCGCAGTGAACTCCGTACTAATGATCTACATAGGTTCCTTTTTATCCGCTATTTCTACGCTTGTCTTTCGAGCTTCACAGCCTGCTTTTACGATGAGTCTTGTGCACAATGATGATAGACTTATTGCTGCAAGCTATCGTCAAATGTCCATCAGCTTTACTAACATTATTGGACCTGTAGTTGCCATCATGTTGTACGGCGCGATTGGGTCAAGTTTCATGATCGTCATTGCTACAGTCCTCTTTATTGGTGCTGCTACTACTATTATTCGAATTCCGAATGAACAACAAAACAATGAATTATCTGCGAGCATCAACACAAAATCACTAACATTCCACTCCATTTGGAGCGATTTAAAACTTGGTTTTCAATTTGCGCTGAGCCATAAAATCGTCAAGATCGTTACACTTAGTAATTTGGCGTTCGGATTAGTAGCAGGCGTATATAATGTAATGCAGATGTTCCTCATTACTGAATATTTAGGGCTGCCTAAAGAATCCTTGGCTTGGTTTACCCCTATTATCGGAGTAACTATGCTTATTGGTTCGTTAGCAATTCCGAAAATAAAATGCAAACCGGAACGTCTGTTAACGATATCTGTCTTCCTTCTTGCATGCGGATTAGGAGGAATGACTATTTTCCCAAGTGTTATCTGGGTCATTGCTGCAACTGTCCTATTCTTTTCCGGTATCGTAGCCTATAACATCACAACCGCATCTCTCATACAAACTCATGTTGAAATAGATTTTCAAGGTAGAGTGAGCACCTTCATTCAATTAGCATGGATGGGACCTATGCTGCTTATGTCACTTATAGTCGGCCAGCTGTATCCAGCCGTTTCGATTAGCTATTTGTTTATTGGAACAGGATGTATCGTCTTCCTGCTCGCAATTACAGTCGCTTATCGGATCGCCAAATTACAAGTCAATCCTCATCCGCTTTCTATGGAAATGGAACAAAATAAGCTGGCACAATCTTTATGAGTGAACTTCAATCCGAGTCCTTCGTGCGAAATAGATACATAAAGTAAATATTTTTATGCTCTGGTAAACAAACACCCCCTTCATTGTAGAGAAGCTCTCAACAGAGCTGTCTACCAATTGAAGGGGGTTGCTTAGCTTATTTAGAACATCAAACAAATGTACAACGCCATTACAATATAATAGCTATCAAGCCACCAGATCCTTCGTTAATAATACGACCCAGCGTTTCTTGCAGCTTGTATCGAGCATTGTCTGGCATCATCGCAATCTTGCCTTGAATGCCTTCACGCACAATCGAATGAAGCGAACGACCAAATATGTCGGACTCCCAAATCTTCGTAGGATCATTCTCGAAGTCCTGCATCAAATAGCGCATAAGTTCTTCACTCTGTCTCTCCGTACCAATAATCGGAGCAAATTCTGATTCCACATCGACACGTATCATATGTATCGACGGAGCAGTTGCTTTCAGGCGAACACCAAAGCGAGAGCCTTGACGGATAAGTTCTGGCTCATCCAGTGCCATCTCTGCAAGAGTAGGCGCCGCAATGCCATAGCCCGTTGTTTTAACCATTTCTAACGCCTCTTCGAAGCGATCAAACTCTTTCTTCGCATGCGCAAACTGCTGCATCAATTGAAGTAGATGGTCTTTGCCTCGAATTTCAACGCCAACCACTTCCATCAAAATTTGATCATACAGCTCATCCGGTGCATACAAATCAATCTCCGCAACGCCTTGCCCCATATCCATACCGCTCAAGCCAGCACGTGCGATGAAGTCATATTCGGTGAATTGTTGTACGATACGGTCCACATCACGCAAGCGACGAATATCTTTCACAGTATCACGAACTGAACTTTCATAGCTGGATCGGAGCCAGTGCTGTTCATTCAGTACCATTACCCAGCTAGGTAGATTCACATTCACCTCATGAACCGGGAATTCGTACAATACTTCGCGCAATACGCCGATAACATCTTCTTCACCCATCGTCGCAGCACTAAGCGCCAGCACTGGAATATCATACTTCGCTTGTAATTCATTACGGAGCGCCTGTGTCTCTTCGCTGCGCGGCTTCGTAGAGTTGATGATAAGCACAAATGGCTTGCCAACTTCCTTCAACTCATTAATAACCCGCTCTTCTGATTCCACATAAGAACGACGTGGGATTTCGGCAATCGTACCATCTGTTGTTACGACTACACCTAATGTTGAGTGTTCCTGTATCACCTTGCGTGTCCCTATCTCCGCTGCTTCCTGGAAAGGAATTGGATCCTCAAACCAAGGTGTATTAATCATACGTGGTCCACTTTCATCCTCGTAACCTTTGGCACCTTCAACGGCATAGCCGACACAGTCTACCAACCTTACATTTACGTCAAGACCCTCTGCTACTTTAATCTGAACCGCATTGTTCGGAACGAACTTAGGCTCTGTTGTCATAATCGTCTTGCCAGCCGCACTTTGTGGAAGTTCATCCACGGCACGAATGCGATCGGATTCGTTCGTAATATTCGGCAGCACGACCGTTTCCATGAAACGTTTTATAAATGTTGATTTACCCGTGCGGACCGCACCAACGACCCCGAGGTAAATATCCCCGCCGGTACGCTCGGCAATGTCCTTAAAAATGTCTACTTTCTCCAATTGATATCCCCTCCTCAAATAATTCCCGACGGACATGAAGGCAGCGTCCGCCTTCCGCCCTTCAGAAACAATTAGCACCGTTGCTGGAATTGAGCTGTTGCCGTTGTCGCTAGTGTTCGCCGCCCGGTTCATATGCAGCAATGAGCAAGCGATGCAACCTGTACATGCTTTGGACTAGTAAGATCATATGATAGAACGTCATAAATATGACGATCATCCACACTTTTTTTTACTATCGCTGCTCATAACGTTAGTAAATAACTATGAGGGGCTCTTCAGCAGAGCGACGCCTTCCTACACAGGTATATGTGTTTTGTTCAAATATATGACAACCATTATGTATTTCTACTTAAAAAATTTATACATAAAAAAAAGCAAGTGCAGTCTCTTACCTGCACTTGCTTCTACTTGCTATAGATATGGCTCCACATTCTAATCATATCCTGACGCTTTGCTTAGGCCAAGGCGCATTCTCTCTCCATTCATAAACAGGAGATTTAACGGGTACAAATAAACCTTCCGTTACGAGCAATTCCTGAACCTGATCTGTGTGGTCAGCAGGTTTCTTACCCGACTTCTCAACAGCCTTCATGATGTCTGGAGCATAGTCTGCAAATACGTTTCCTTGCTCATCCATAATAAAAGGGAGTGAATCACCGCTATACGGACTCCTGATATCAACAGGGCGAGCACCTATCTTTTCTAACGATATTTCAAAAAATCCAGGATAAATTTGTTCTTTGCTCGGCAATTGACCTTCATGCTTCTCTATGTACATCGTAACCGCTCGCTGCAAATCATTTACTCTCTGAGCCGTCGGAAGGTGCATTAAACGAACAGTAGGTTTAATCTCTTCATTAACAATGAGATAAACCCCAGTCCCACCATTTTCAAATGCATTCGCAGGAATTGCGCTAAGCACTTGATTTGTCAGTAGAGCTTCAAAATCAACTTTGAATTTCTCGTATCTCGGCACAGATTGGTCTGCAGTAACAATCGGAAGTAATGAATTTCGTTTCTGATATTCGTCAACTGCATGCTGAACGAGCAAAATTCCATCTTTTGCAGAAGCTTGATTCTCTTTTCGCAGTTCATTAGGGTACATACATCCCTGCAGAAGCAAACAAACAACTAGAAGTAAGCTGACTACGAATTTAGTGCGACTCAATCCGATTCTCCTCCCCCACCTACCATAGGCGGTCCTCCTCTTGCTGCTCCAACAGTCGTTTACGAACTGCCGCCTTTAAAGGATCTTCTGGCACATGAATGACCGCTTTACCATGTGCCGAGCCAATAATACGAGTCTGACAGGCTAATCGTTCTCCACAAGTTGAAAAATAACCCATCTTACGCTGCTCAGCCTCAGTCGGGGAGTTCATCATCCCCTCATCAGCCTCAATCGACACTTTGCATTGTAGACAGCCCGCTTTGCCATCACAACGAGTTCGTATGGAAATACGAGCTTTACGCGCAGCCTCCAAAACGGTCATGCCTTGCTTAATTTCAATCTGTTTGCCATCAGGTTCAAACTGAATACTAATGCTCATACAGCACCTCCTTTATGCGGATGCTAGTAGAGTTAATCCAACAACACGGTGTAGAATACTCCTTTAATCCTTGCTGTGCGCGCTATTCTCATACGCATCTAGGCATAATTCAGGCAATATACGTCGAATATTTACATATGCACTAGAGGATGGCTCACATTTAGATAATACATAAGACAATACCTCTCTATGCTGCTGGGGATTGCATTGAATTGCCGCTGCAATGGCATCTACACGCTCTACTCTTCCCCTCAGCATATTAAAAAGAAGTTCATGTATGAGTGGTGTCAATATGATGGAATGTTCCCCAACAGTCACCGATGGAGCATAGTTCCACAAACCCTCACTAACTTCCATCTGGTAACTACACCATTCGTTCCTTACATGGAATTGTCCAACAAGCTCTACAGAACAACTATTTATTTCATAATGACTTAGCAATGAACGATACATTTCTGTCTCATTCCAAACCGCGTCATCCGTAGATTTGCTCCGCCATAATTGATGAAGCAGCTGTGCATCACATTGATCAGCGAACACATCAATATCATTTGGCGGAGCTAGTAGCTCCACTCCTTGTAACAACAGGCTGCAACTTCCACCTATCATCCATTTCGAAGAATCATGCGACTGACTTGCAAGCCATTCAATCGCATGAGCCATCGTTTCTCTCATTTGTTGATGCATAGTAAACCCCATCACAATTTCATTAGTAATATGGTGCAAACTTCGCTGCCACTGTCGTGTCAGCATCTAACACTTTAGCCTGACATGCTAATCGGTAACCTGATCGTAGTTCATCTTCATCCATACGGTCCCATTCAGCATCTGTTATTTCATTCAACTGGAGATGTCCTTCCTCGATTATACAGCGGCACTGCGCACACGTACCTCGTTCACATCTATATTGCCAATCCAATTGAAGCTCGATTGCCGACTGCAGCAACGTTCGACCTACAATAATTTCTGCTTGTCCTTCTCTTGTTCGACCCATTAATTTGAGTTCTCCCATATACGCTGAGCCCCTATACAATTGAAATAAAGCTGTATAACATACCTAGCAAAAGTATTACGAAAGCAATTAATGTTAATATTCCCTTAATCCATCCACGAGTCTTGGATCGGGCAAACACAACGAGGATTGCTGATAAAGCCATGAGACCAATTCCGATAAAAGAAACCCACATCTTCGTTAAACCATCCATGCCAACGTCTCCCATTCTTCCAAACTGACCCTATTATAACATCCGTCATAAAGAAACAAAAGACGACATATTGGTTGATTTCACCAACATGCCGTCTCAACGATTAGCAGCCGCCTACTTCTTCGTCATCAGCTTCATTAATGACTCTAGACTGCCTCCATTTATCCCGCTCTTTTTCACGGTACTAATAATTTCATTTACCGTTGACTCCGTAACTGGCACGTTCGCCATCATAGCGACCTGCTTAATGAGCTGTCGAAGCTGAGCCTCGCTCTGCATCGTTTCAGGAGTTACAGTACTTGCCACGTTTTTGATCTGATTTTCTGTAATAGGCTTGTTAATCTTCTTATTAATTGCTTGGAGTGCATCTTTCGGAACTTTCCCCTTCGACATGTCAACTGTACCTCCTCAACTGAACTCTTCATAGTGTATGAAAGAGCAAGCATGAAGGTGAGGCTCGTAACCATGTCCAATTGAAATCATGTCCCGTTAAAACGAAATATCCTCAATCTCGTTTTTTCGAACACGACCCATCAATTTCTCAACAGCGGTTTTGGGTTCCAGTTGTTCGAACAATACTCGATACAACTGCTCTGTGATTGGCATTTGTACATGATGCTTCTCAGCCAATATATGAGCAGCCTTCGTTGTACGAATACCTTCTACAACCATTCCCATCTGCTGAAGCACTTCATCAATAGGCATCCCTTGACCGATCATAGATCCAGCACGCCAGTTGCGACTGTGCTGACTCGTACACGTTACAACCAAGTCACCAACACCTGCTAAGCCAGCAAACGTTAATGGATTGGCCCCCATAGCTGTTCCAAGACGTACGATTTCAGCTAAGCCACGCGTAATAAGTGCTGCTTTGCCATTATCACCGAATTTTAGACCATCTGAGAGCCCCGCTCCCAATGCTATAATATTTTTAAGTGCACCAGCCAGTTCTACCCCAACTACATCTGAGTTCGTATAGACACGGAAATAAGAATCATTCATAAATAAATCTTGTGCCTTCGCAGCCGTTTCCTGTGACGCTGAAGCGACAACGACTGTAGTTGGACACTGACTAATTACTTCTTCCGCATGGCTAGGACCAGATAAAACAGCAATGCGTTCTTCACCACATTGAAGTTCGTCGTTTAGCACTTCAGACATTCTTGCAAGTGTCTCCGTTTCAAATCCTTTGACGGCATGAACGATAAACATATGCTGCTGCCAATACTGCTTCATCTGTGCTGCTACACTGCGCAATGCTGATGATGGAGCGACGATTACACATGCATACGCGCCATTCATCGCATCCTCAATTGAAGTAGTTGCCCGAATAGCTGAATTTAGCATTGCATTTGGCAAGTACTTTTGATTCGTGTGCCGTTCATTTATTTCAACGGCTTGCTGCTCGCTGCGTGTCCAGACGACTACTTCATGTTGATTGTCAGCCAAAACTTGGCATAACGCGGTTCCCCAACTCCCAGCTACAAATACAGCAACCTTTTTAACGGACACGTGCCTCTCCTCCCTTATTAGCACCGAGACGATTCTCTGTGCCCTTCATCAGCTTCACAATATTACTGCGATGAGCGTAGAAAGCAAAGAGACAAAGCAGCACACTTCCTAAAAAGATACTATTGTCGTATTTATACAACCAAATAAACACTGGTGTCAAAAATGCAAATACTAGCGAACCAAGGGATACGTACCTTTTCCATACGATGGTCAAAATTGCAAACACAGACGCTGATAGTGCCGCCCAAAATGCCAACATGGCGAGAACCCCAATTGTAGTAGCAATTCCCTTCCCACCACGAAAACGGAAAAAGATCGGCCAATTGTGGCCAGCAATAGCTGCGATTCCACAAACTACAGCTACCCATGAGTCATCCGATACAAGGTAGCCCAGCAAAACAGCAGCAATACCTTTCACTGCATCAAGCAGTAATACGCAAAGGGCAGGACCTTTTCCTAAAACACGCAGCGTATTCGTTGCGCCAGCGTTGCCGCTGCCATGATGTCGAATATCAATTCCACGGAGCCACTTGGCAAACAGAACGCTGAAACTGACTGAGCCAATCAAATAGCTGCCGATTATAGAAAGTATGGGTAACGTCACCTTAGATCGCTCCTAACTCTCGTCTGATTTGCGGCGCGTGAACAATCGCATCGGCGTTCCCTCAAAGTCAAACGAAGCGCGAATGCGGTTCTCCAGATAACGCTCGTATGAGAAGTGCATAAGCTCTGGATCATTCACAAAAATAACCATCGTAGGCGGTTTGACCGCCACTTGAGTGGCATAGTTAATCCGCAGACGACGACCTTTGTCCGTTGGAGGCGGGTTGTAAGCCACCGCATCAGATATCACGTCGTTAAGCAAGTGGGTCGGAATACGTCTAGCATGTTGTTGCGCTACATGTTGGATAACTGGCAGCAGTTTATGTAAGCGCTGCTTCGTTTTTGCTGACAAGAACACAATTGGTGCATACGTCATAAACAAGAAATTATCACGAATGCTCTGCTCATTTTGATGCATCGTCTTGTCATCTTTCTCAACCGCATCCCATTTGTTCACAACGAATAGTGCTGCTTTGCCCGCTTCATGAGCATAACCAGCGATATGCTTGTCCTGCTCAATGATGCCTTCTTCACCATTAATAACAACCAGTACAACATCTGCTCGTTCAATGGCTTTAAGGGAACGCATTACACTATACTTTTCTGTAGTCTCATATACTTTGCCGCGCTTACGCATACCTGCTGTATCAATAATGACATATTTTTGACCGTCTTTTTCAAACGGTGTATCAATCGCATCACGTGTAGTACCAGCAACTTCACTCACAATAACTCGATCTTCACCTAGAATAGCGTTGACTAGAGAAGACTTACCAACATTCGGACGGCCGATTAATGCTACTTTAATGACATCATCTTCGTACTCATCTTCAGTTAGATCAGGCAGATTTTTAACAACTTCGTCCAACAAATCGCCGATTCCTGTTCCGTGAGAGCCCGATATTGGCACAGGGTCACCGAACCCAAGAGAATAGAATTCGTAAATATCATCCATGCGTTTCATGTTATCTACCTTGTTAACTGCTAAAATAACAGGTTTACCAGAACGGAATAGAATTTGAGCTACTTCTTCATCCGATTGTGTGACACCGCTTTTAGCTTCACACATAAATACGATAACATCCGCTTCTTCAATCGCCAATTCTGCTTGTACACGAATGGAACGAAGAATATGATCGACGCCGTCAATCTCGATTCCACCTGTATCAATAATGCTGAACGTCTTCCCGTTCCATTCGCCCGACCCATAAATGCGATCTCTAGTAACGCCGGGCTTGTCTTCCACAATTGCCAATCGATCGCCGATGACACGGTTAAAAATGGTCGATTTCCCGACATTCGGCCTTCCGACGATGGCAACAACGGGTTTTGCCATGCAGTTCACTCCTTCATATACCTAAACAATATACACGTACAACATCATATCAGAAAAATCACGGATTGGCTAACTATTCCCGACGCATATACATAACAAACCGCTCCGCATAAAGTACAACTAATGCACTGAAACGACATATCACATAGGTCATCCACCATTCATCAGCCGTTGATAATGTACCAAATAACATAACAAGTGTTGCTTTATCACGCAATTGCAGCAGCCATTCCTTACACAGAAGAACACCTGTTACAACGATAAATGAACGACTCGCTGACGAGTACATAAGACCTACAACTAGTCCAACAATTACACTTATCAACAGCGGAGTAAACGAAGTTGCCCACGTATCTCCTGCTTCACGTAATAAGTCTACGATCAACCAAAGTGCGGCAATAATCGATATCTGACCACAAAGCACGATGGAGTCTGAAAGCGTCATGCCTGATCGCCAAAGCTGCACGAACATGACTACGGCAACGAGACAGATAAGCAGCCATCCTAAATCCCAAATGGTTTCACCTACTCTTAGCTGCAGTCCAGTTACCCATAACCAAGTCCCAATACCAAGTATGAGCACATAACTTGACGCATGAGGTAAAATCACTTGTCTCCAGCCAGTAAATACAAGAATGATGGAACAGACCGCACATAAGGCAGCGACGGTCCCCGGCACCGAGGCAAGCTGTAGCCCCATCTTACATCCCTCCATTCTATGTTAGGATGGGATAAAGAAGGACAAAATAAACGGCAACCCAGAAGAGGATTGCCGTTCGTTTACATCTTATTTTAAGTTGTTCAACTTGTCGCCAAATCGTTCAGCCAATGTAAAGCTCATTGTTTCGTTGCTCAAAGAAACGTTTGGATTGTTCAGCTCTTCTTTTACCTTCTTCTCCGGCTTCTCACTAGGAGCTGGTGCCTCTTCTGTTTCTTTGATACTTAGACTAACACGTTTCTCAGCCGGATTAAAGTCTAGTACTTTAACCTGAACCTCTTGGCCTTCCTTCAATACTTCGTGCGGTGTGCCAATATGACGATGTGAAATTTGGGAAATGTGCACCAATCCTTCTACACCTGCTGCTACTTCGACGAAAGCGCCGAATGCAACCAAACGTTTTACAACACCCGTCAGCACATCTCCGATATTAATGGAGCCACCAGCTTGTTCCCAAGGTCCAGGTTGAGTAGCTTTCATACTCAAGCTGATTTTTCCATTTGAAGGGTCAACCTTAAGTACTTTAACTCGTACTTGCTGGCCCTCTTGAACAACATCAGCAGGCTTCTCAACATGCTGCCAAGCTAACTCGGACACGTGTACAAGACCATCTACACCGCCTACATCAACAAATGCGCCGAATTGGGTTAAGCGTTGAACCGTACCTTCAAGTTCTTGACCTTCTTTAAGGCCTTCGATGACTTGCTTTTTATTTGCTTCGAACTCTTCGTCAAGCACATCTTTCTGAGAAAGAATAAGCTTGTTGTTCTCGCGGTCAATTTCTTTAACTTTCACACGCAACGTACGGCCTTTATAATCGCTGAAATCTTCTACAAAATGACGCTCTACCATGGAAGCTGGGATAAAGGCACGCACGCCAACATCTGCTACAATGCCACCTTTAACAACATCTGCAACCGTTACTTCGAATACTTCTTTGTTATCAAAGCGCGCTTGCAATGTTTCCCAAGCAGACTCACTATCGATCATACGTTTCGACAAAATCAAGCTTTCTTTGCCATCATTAATGCTGACAACTTTAGCTTCAACTTCTTGACCAATTGTTACAGCATCAGAAGCTTTCTCTACTGATACCGAAGATAATTCACGAACGGGAATAATACCATCGTATTTATATCCAATACTTACATATGCTTGATTGTCATCAATCTTGACAATCGTGCCTTTGACGGTATCTCCTTTTTTCAAAGTCACGATGTTGTCCACCGTTTGTTCAGTAGCACTTTCAGTTACGGTTTCAACTTGTTTCGTTTCTTCAGACATGTCCATACCTCCTCGATTAGAACCCCATTTATAGAAAGCTGCTTAATGTAGCAGCGCCCATAACAAATCGGCTTACAAATAAGCTCGAAAATAATACCAATAGTATGAAACGTAGATCTTGAATTCATGCATAAACGAAAGCTATTGCGACTCGGAATCGATCAGAGCATAGATGTGCTGCATAATCCGATCCGTCGCTTGCTCTAGCATATCGCTATCTTTAGCATCAAGCAAATCTTGCATATCAATAGGCGGACCATAAGTTACGGTAACCTTACCAAACAACTTATACGAACCGGAAATAGCAACTGGAACAACTGCTGCACCACTTTTAAGAGCAATCATGGCTGCCCCCTTCTTAGCTGCAACATCCCCAGACATATTACGAGTTCCTTCGGGAAATATCCCCATAATTTCGCCTGAGCGAAGTACTTGGAAGGCTGTCTTGATTGCATCCTTACCTACACCGCCACGCTTGACTGGAAAAGCGCCCAGTGCTGAAATCATTGAGCCAAGAACAGGTACTTTAAACAGTTCCGCCTTAGCCATAAATCGAACTTTTCGCTTTAGAGCAATACCGATAGTAGGAGGATCAAAGTTACTTATATGATTGGCACATAATACAACGCCACCTGTATGTGGCACATGATGCTTCCCTTTCACTTCCAATCGGAAGAAAAAGCGATAAAGAACGTATAAAAGATTTTTACAGAATGTATAGAACATATGCCTATCACTCACCATCCAATAAGGAGTTAGCTTGCTTAACCATGCGTTGAACAATCTCATCAATGCTCATATAAGTTGTGTCCAACAACATAGCGTCGTCGGCTTGCTTTAATGGTGAGATAGCGCGTGTCGCATCCTGATGATCACGTTCGGCAATGTCCTTTATGAGCTGTTCCATCGTAATTTGCTCTTTCCCCTGCCATTCCACATAGCGTCGGCGAGCTCTCTCTTCCACCGTAGCAGTTAAGAACCACTTCTGCTCTGCATGAGGAAGCACATGAGTTCCAATGTCTCTGCCATCCATAACCGTTCCTTTGCGTTCCGCAAGTTGACGCTGCATATGTACGAGCGTCTCACGAATTAACGCAATTTGAGCGAATTTAGAGGCTTGAAGACTTACTTCAGGTGTACGAATTAATTCCGTAACATCCTCGCCATTTAACGATATGGATTGACGATCTTCTCCAGGTATGAGTTCCACCTGTAACCGCTTCATTTCCTCGATAGCTCGTTCAGGCTCGTCTGGAGAAATGCCTCTCCGGTTCATATGTAACGCAACAGCTCGATACATGGCTCCTGTATCAATATAAATATAACCCAGTTCACGAGCAACATGCCGTGCAACTGTACTTTTGCCTGCGCCTGCTGGCCCGTCGATGGCAATATTGATTCTTGTTTGAGTGGATCGTGACGCTTGCTTCAACGAGTCTACCCCTTTCTACCTGATAACACTTCACTATGTTTCATGCGCTTCAATAAAAAAGCAGGCATTGCCTGCAGACGTAAAAATTATACCACACCTTACAAAAAGGATGCAAAAGGCCCAAAGACCGATATGAATGGTGAAAACAGCACGAAACTTACTCATTAGTCATCTTCTACATTTATTATTTGTAGGGAACGCCTTCAAGTCTTTCTACTTTACTAAACCAGCTCCTACACTTAGGAATATGCATACTAACTTGAGTAACAACTCCTAACAAACTAACGATCAAGAGCAATTTCAACAGCTTCGAACTCCAATTGTCAATCTGATAAAGCAATTGGCGTTGAGCAGCATTATCATCGACTTCATCACGTTCTTCACATTCCTTAGTCGGCTCAGAACAGATAGGCAATTGCTCCTGCGAATTGTTAGTCATCTCCACACCCCTAACCTCACAATAAGTGGAATTAGTGTGCGGTAATACGAGCTAACTTATGTATAATCATTTTATGTATATAGATTTACAATTTCGTTCTGCGCTACTATGTTTACACTCGGCGTTGAACGAGCTGTCTTTCAAAGCAAAAACGAATTATCTTCTGCTGGTCAGTAGCGCTTATTTGATGGAACTTGATCATGTTTAATCTGTTTGCAGTCGATTCATCCTTCTGCACAATACGAATCACTTCAGCCACAAAAGGAATATGTTCATACTCACCACTTCGGAAAGGAACAACCATCCAGCAATGTATTTGTTCCTCTAATTGTAACGTTTCATTTTGTTTGGGTACGATGAACGATATTCCACCACCACTTATATCTTCTGTAATAGCCAACAGCTTTTGACCGCCGCTCGTACGAATCGCAATTTCCAATTCAGCATTTACTCGTAAAAAAGAACGCTGGTGGGTCGAACGAATATCTTCAGCAGCCGGCATTCTTATGCCAAACATTCTTACACCAGCTTCTTTTCTAGCAACGATGTTCGACATAAATTGAAACACTGCTCCTTCGTGTTTACTATAGCGAATTTGCAGTACTTCTGTATTCACAAATATTCCGTACTTGCCTGTATCGTGATTAAGTGGAATTTCGATCCAGATGTGAGAATCATCCAAATCCAACACACGGGCCTTATAATCCCCTGGATGATTGGCAGAATCAGTTTGAATAATTAAAGTATCATTAATAGTTGGAAACATAATTGGACTCCCCTCCGTCCTAATTATACCATTCCTGTACCTTTTGCTCCATAAATATATAGTATAAAAGTCACAGATATACACAAAAAATCGCCCCATCCTATAGATAGGGCGATTCCCATAGATTTCCGTTTCCTTCATTGTCTTTACTATTATTTCAATGTCTCAATAGACTCTTCCTCGCCCGTATCTGCATTGATAAAGACTCGGTATTTTTGACTTCCTTGTTTGCCAACAAATTCATAGCACAGCACTGACTTGGACAATTCATTTTTGATAACCGCTAAGTTGCTGTCCTCGATAATGATATCTTTATTAAGTCGTTTTAGCGCTTCTTTCTCTGTTAGCTTAGGCTTCAAGGAGACAGATTTCACTTCCTCTGCTCCATAAAGATAATCGGCTGCCTGAATCCCTGTAATATCACCATTATCCAATGCTACTCTTACTTGAATTTTTTGTGGATATAAATAAACATCTTGCTTTTCAGGGACAAATGTGAAGCTTGCGATATTTTGGTGATCATGATATCGAACTGCCTCAAAATCTTGGTACCCGTGCTTCTCTAAATACTTTTCAGCTTTGGATTCAGCAGTCTCAATGGACACGCGAGAACCTTTCACAGTCCTTGTATCCATATAAGACATCGGTTGACCTTGCTTCGTAAAGTCAATCATAATGCCGCCGTCTCCATGCTTATGATCAGCACTTACCGTATAAGTTTCGTGCTCTTGGCTATTGCCGTTCTTTTTGACGCGAACATTGGTAACAGAATGCGGTTTCATTAATTCCAGTGCTTTCTTCTTCATTTCTTCTTGTGTGGCTGGCGGACCTTGCAGCATTCTTACAGATCGCTTCGTATAGATACTGGAGACAGATGGCCCCCAATTAATTTCCGGATATTCAGTTACTTTTTTATCAACCGTCTTAAAACCATCGATAATTGTATTATCCGCCTGCTCATTTTCTGTTGCCATCGCTACTTCTACATCCATCCAGCGGAGGTTGTTACTAAGTACTTTTGTACGCACCTGTTCAAGATCTTTTGCTATTGTAGCCGAGTTCGCATAGAGTGTCTTCAACGTCTTGAGTTCCTCATCTGACAGTGGTTCTTTTGTCATATCGCGTACAGCTGCGCGGTACGAGAAATTAGATATGCGAGACAAGAAATCTTCTGTTTCACTAAAAGGAAGCAAGGTCAATGGCAATTGATTAATCTCATTTTGAGCTTCGCTAGTTAAGCGCCACACATTAACTAGTCCTTTGCGCTGCATTCCTTGTGAAGATGAATGGACAGCCAACGTCTGACCAATTTGGTCGTGAAGTTTATCCACATGGAACGTCAAATCATGGAACGCTCGCTGGTACTGATTTTCGGCCTTAAGCAAAATTGCATTTTTTTCTTGATTCTCTTGATACCCCCACACTACCGCTCCAATAAGCAAAAGCGTGACGATCGGAAACATCACGGCACTAAATCGTTTATACATCGTACAAACGTCTCCTTTCACAGCTCCAAGTTAATCGTGTTAGTATTGTGCTGGAAATGGATTCAGATTATACATACCATGGAATCTCTTCGTCACGCTCTATTCAGCTTGTTCTTCTACCGCAAAATGCTCCCGATTATCACATAAGCACTGCTTAAAACCTGTTTCGATCTTGCCCTTTTCACGCTTGCCTCGCAGGATAAACTTTTCTCCGCATAAATTGCATCTTATCGTCACTTTAACTCGCATAGGAACACTCCCTCCACGGAATGAACAGTACGAGTTCATTATTTCCATTTTTTCTATGGTCTAAACCGACTCGGATCCTCTTCATGCTTTACCATACGAAGCGGTGAACCTGCATTCGCCTTCCTCACCTTCCCCATACCAAAATACCAGAGGAATATCATTAAAGGCACAACAAACCACAGCCAGTATTTAGTCATTGTCATTAAAATAATGTCATACACACCGTGCCAGAACAATGGAACGAGGAACGAAAAAGCCAGCAACTTCTTTTTGTCCTTTTGCAATGTGAATTTGCTTTTTCCCATGTAGTAGCCCATTAGAACACCAAAGAGCGCATGACCAGATACAGGCAACAAGGCGCGCATTAGCAAATAAGCAAAAGACGCCTGATTCAGCCATGCATAAAGAACATTCTCAATTGTTGCAAATCCTAAAGAAATAGCTACTGCATACAAAATCCCATCATAATGTTCGTCAAATTCTACATGGTTGTAAATCATATGGTACAGGACGAACCACTTTACTCCTTCCTCAACGAAGGCAGATATGACGAATGAAAATACAAATGGCTGTTTTCCCCATGACAATACTAGTCCATGCTGAATAATCATAATCGGCAAAACGATTAGAAATCCGATTAGGAATAAGCGAATTACTACATGAATGGGTTCAGCATGATACCGATCCTTCAAATAAAAATAAACCAAAAGTGCAATTCCAGGAGCTACTGCTGCCGTAATAATAGAAAATAAAGGGGTGGACATTTCATTTGACTGTATTGTACTCATTGTTAAGGACATCTCGTGAAACATATTTAACACAGCCATCGCTAACCTCCTACGGAATCACATGCTGCAACCAACAGTGTCCATATCCAACTGCTATGCATATACTAGCAACATATTGTATTTATTTTAGGACGATATGAAACATGTCATTACTCAAAAAAAGAGCCTCGATCATGGACCGAGGACTCTTACTAAATTAGACATACACTTATGTCCCGCGCGGTTTGAAGTATTCGCACGTCAAGGTGATTGCATTCTCAGGCATAATGCAAGACCCATACTCTTCCAACACTGCAGTCGTTACTGAGGTCGCCTCTCCGAACTCCGCTAGCAAAGCGACAAGCGCTTGCAAACGGCTCTGTTCTATGGAAGCGCCGTCCAAATGATACATATACTGACCATTATATAGGTATAGTGCCCCCGACACGTCAAATCGACCATTGACTTCGTGAGCCGCATCAATAAAATGTTCAAAGTCACGGAAAGCAAACAACACAGTATCGCTCTCCTCTAACGTAACTTCCATTTCATATACGCCTTCCATATCTTCATCGTCATGACTTGAAATATTCAAGTTATCAAGACGAGTGCGAGTAACAATAACAACCATCCCTTGTGCTGGCATTGCAAATACTTCAACTGCTAGCGGGCCTGTCGCGTCAAATCCGAGTTCAGTATAAGCCTGATCCATCATCTCCGCAAACAGATCCTGTAGCTTTGACATTTCACGCCACAGATCATCCCGCTGGATCCCGCGCTCTGATAAATCATCAAACGTAAGGAAAATACGAATCTTATCTTGACTTAAACGTTCGATTTTCATGACAGGACCCTCCTTTACAACATCGGTTATAACAGATTATGAAGCAACATATAATATGTGCTGAAAATAGTTCTATGTAATTCATGTTATCATGGTTTCCAACGTTTTGCACGTATTAAAATGATCTTCCATGATCAATATCATACGCGATAAAACATAAAAAGCCACTTCTGATCTTATCAGAAGTGGCTTCTTCTTGGCTTGTAACGCCATTGTTTCGTTATTCAACTCATGAACTATGCTTCCGCCGTATTCGTTTGGCACGAGGCACACGTTCGTTCTTACGCTTTCAATGAGACGATTGATGATGTGCAGAAGTTTTGTGGCTCGACTTTGCAGCTTCAGCCACTACAGCAGGCACATGGGCTTCACTTGTACCTAAAGCGTGTGAAGCTCCACTTTCTCGCAGAATGGCATCTACTTGACGCTTTACTTCCGGGTCCCGTTCAATCAATTCCTTAATTTGTTCAAGACGCGGAGTATGTTGCTCTTTCACTACAGCAGACGTCACAGCCTGACTTGTTTTCGCCAGAGTGTTTCCAACAGTGCTTGTCCCTTGAGCGAATGACTCAATCGCTGTTTCTACAACTTGATTTTTCGCCTTGCCTACTACATCATTTACTACATCTCCTGCAGTTTGCAGCTTTGCCTGCAATTGCTCAAACGAGCGGCGATCCGCCAAATAAATACCAGCCAATGCCCCAATAGTCAATCCTGTAAGAAACGTGGTTACCCTCACTACTGTTCCCTCCTTGTTATGATAGGATCAGTTCTTAGTGTGGGTTGAATTCTCTATCCACATGCGCTTCAAATAAAGGAAGCTGTGGGGATCGCCGTAATGTAATAAAGTGACCCTGAGGCTTTGCATTCCATCGGAGGGGCACATGTGATGTACCGAATCCATTGCTAACGAACAACTTGTAGACGTGAGCCGGTACATGATCGGATATTATTTCATACCAACCGGACAAATATCGACGATAAAAATCGTTTAATCTTAACGGTCCATATATCGGTAATCTAATTTGTCCACCATGGGTGTGCCCTGTCAATACCAGCTTTACATAAGAAGGTAGCTTTTCAAGAATTACTACTGGATCATGAGCTAAGACGATGGCACAGTTTGCATCTGAATTGGATGATGTAAACGCAGCGTTCACATTAGCGTGCCCGCTGCTGCTGTCGCCGATTCCACAAATCCAGATCGATTCCCCATCCTTCTCAAAGCGTACTGCTGTGTTGTCTACTATTTGAACTCCAGCTTCTATCAGTTCAGCATCCAACTGGGCTGTATTACATTTGTGATCATGGTTACCATGTACCATTACGACAGGCCCGATCTTCTTTAATTGTTCAACGCTTGTCATAACCTGTTCAATGGACACACCATTTTCGATAATGTCACCGCCTAACAACACAAGCTCTGCACTAGGATAATGTCCAACAATGCTTACATGTTCAGCAGTGAACGGCCTTCTATGCAAATCAGTAATCAAGAATAGCCTTACACCATCCCAAGGATGCGGTAAATCATCCACAAATACTTCTTCTTCTGTAACGGTAAAACTGCTTGCTTCCTTTTTCATGTAAAGCACAAGCAATATCAATATGAGACCCGCACCACTGATAGCTGTGCTTACAACTAGTAAAATCTCGGCAGCAAGGCCCTTCATCCGTTACGATCCCTCCACAATTTGACGTCCCCAAATTAATAAAGCAACTAATAAGACAACAAACAAAATAAATAAAATATTATAAAACCACTTAGACAATCGTCCAGAGCTTGATGGATACAACGCACTGCGTGGAGGAAGTGTACGATCTTCTTCTTCCCTAGCTGTAATTAACTCATGTAATGCTTCAGCAGGCAAACCTTGTTCCTTAGTCTCCTCTGCCTGAACTTCTGTATCGTTTTTTTTCAGTAGCCTTAGTGCTTTTAGCGCTTGGCTGCTGCCCTGTTCTGACATCCCGTACGTTCTACGTCTCTGAGGGGTTGATTCCATATCTGTTCTATAACGTTGTTCTTGCCCGGTCATGCTTCCCTCCGATAACGCAATATTAATCCCATAACAAAATCAATTGCAAAATGTGCCATAATCGGCGCCCACAGTGATCCTGTCCATTCATACATAAGGCCCATCGCATAGCTAATACTAAACACAAGAGCGGTTGGTACCCAATGTCGTAAATATCGAACATGTATAGCTGCAAACAAAATACTCGTCCAATAAGGTCCTAGTGCAAATTGAATTGCACCACGAAACAGCAGCTCCTCACAAATACTGACGATCAGAGCTATAATAAATATATGCCAGACTGGCCGTTCACGGAACAGTCGTTCATTTACACCCCCATCATCGGTAACATCATCGGGAATGAATCGGGAGATTAACAAGTCAACGACAATAACAATTGCAGCTAAGCCTATCCCCCATAACCACGGCTGCGCGTGATTGGGAAACTGTAGCAGTTCAAATGGACTGCGCTGTTGCAACCATATCCATACAATCCCTATGATAAGTGTAATCGCTTGAGTCAGATATAAATTCAACAGTAACGTTCGATCATCCAATTCGCCAATTCGTGCTTGCTGTTCTTTGAACGCTTTCCACTTTTGTTTCATTCCATCCCTACTGTTCTATGTAGCTTATGGCTATTCTTGTCGAGAATAGACCATAAATGTATCATATCAAATTCGAGAATAATCGCACAACTACAGGAATTAGGAAGCAATTTGACAACTTCTGCGAATTTGGCAATTGTTATGATTGACACGAATTATGAACCGTGTTAAAGTTAGAAAAAATTTCATGTTCGTAAAAGTACGATGAAGGAAACGAGCAGTCATGAAGCTTACAGAGAGCCGATGGAAGGTGCGAATCGGTGGTGGATGATCTTGCTCTAGCGTTCCCGAGTAATTGGACTGAAACTTTCTATTTCTCATGAGAATTAGTAGGTTCAATCGGCTAGAATCCGTTACCATTCTCATCTCGTAAGAGATAACAAGGTTGACCGTGCGAACGGACAACGAACTAGGGTGGCACCACGATCTAAACTCTCGTCCCTTACTACGGAAGTAGTATGTGGATGAGAGTTTTTTTATATTTTTCATGATTATGTAGGTATACAAAAGGGAGGAACTACAATGTTTAAAGTATTGGTATCGGATCCGATAAGCGATTTCGGAATCCAGCAATTAATGGATGCTCCAGATGTACAGGTGGATAAAAATACCGGATTATCTGAAGACGAACTCGTAGCCATTATTGGGCAATATGATGCACTACTCGTTCGCAGCCAAACAAAAGTAACTCCGCGCATCATGGAAGCTGGTACAAAATTAAGAGTCATCGGTCGCGCTGGAGTTGGTGTAGATAATATTGATCTTCAAGCAGCAACACAACGCGGTATTATTGTAATTAACGCTCCAGACGGGAATACAATCACAACTTGTGAGCATGCATTCGCGATGATGATGGCGATCGCTCGACATATTCCTCAAGCCTATGAAAAGACGATTAAAGGAATTTGGGATCGCAAATCTTTCCTAGGCGTTGAACTCCGCAACAAGACGTTGGGTGTACTAGGTATGGGACGTATTGGTAGTGAAGTTGCCAAGCGAGCAAAAGCATTCGGCATGAATATCATCGGATTTGATCCATTTATGACAGACGAGAGAGCAGATAAGCTGGGCATTAAGCTTGGATCTGTGGATGATATTATCCGACAAGCTGATTTTATTACGGTTCACACACCATTAACCCCTGAGACTAAACATATGATTGCAGGCCCTCAATTTGAGGTGATGAAGCCTGGTATGCGCATAATTAATTGTGCACGCGGAGGTATCATTGATGAGCTAGCACTAGTTGAGGCTATCGAACGCGGTATCGTAGCTGGTGCAGCATTTGACGTGTTCGAAGTAGAGCCACCTGCACCTGATCATCCATTCTTGAGCAATCCAAACATCATTGTTACTCCTCACCTAGGCGCATCGACAGTTGAAGCTCAAGAAAATGTTGCCATTGACGTTTCAGAACAAGTGATTTGCATACTTAGAGGTCAACCATTTAAAAATGCAGTCAATATGCCTCCAGTTCCGGCAGACGTATTGAACAAAATTCAACCTTACTTTGATCTCGGTGAAAAATTAGGAATTTTTGTTTCCCAATTATCCAAAGGTCCAGTTGTTGAAATTATGGTTAACTATTCAGGTGAATTGGCAGAGGTAGATACTCAGCCTTTAACTCGCTATATTGTTAAAGGAGTATTGCAGCAGCATCTAGGCTCTAATGTTAATGTGGTTAACTCGATGCATTTGGCTAAAGTGCGCGATATTAATATTGTTGTGCAAAAATCTCATGTTACAAAAGGCTTCACAAACTTAATTACCGTTACCCTTCGTACGAATGAAGATGAGCGTCTAGTTGCTGGTACTCTTTTAAGTGGTTATGGTGAGCGAATTGTGCAAATCGACAAATATCCAGTAGACGTTGCACCAGAGGGTCATCTGTTATTGGTGAAGCACAATGACAAGCCAGGTATGATCGGTTCTGTAGGTACATTGCTGGGCAACAACGACATTAATATTGCTACGATGCAAGTGGGACGTAAAATTGTCGGCGGATCTGCTATTATGGTGTTGTCTGTAGATCGCGCTGTTCCAAAAGAAGTTATCGAACAATTAAAAACAACGCCTCAAATTAATAAAGCAAAAGAAATTGTGTTTCAGTAATTACGAGCACATGCAGTTAATTAATTTTTAATCCTGACTCTTAATTAGCCCTATATACGTTTTATTATTTCAACAATGTGTATCTACGCTTACTGTTCCACGAACAACAAGATTTACATCGCAAAAATGACGTCTGACTACGGCAGACGTCATTTTTGCTGTTTGCCCTTTACTTGTCGACAAATCTTATTTCGCAATTCCGTAAGGTTCGTCAACTTCTCCTACTCCTTTCAAAGAAAAAAGAACCTTCACAACTACAACAGTTCTATCTATTGCAGCTGTAAAGATTCTTTTTAAGTTTTTGAGGTTCTCTTTACTATTTCGACTTATCTCAATTCATGAGACCGAGCGGCAATGAAATAGAGAAAGTCGTCCCCGCCCCTACCTTGCTGCTCACTTCAATCTTGCCCTGATGTGCCTCAACAATATTTTTGACGATAGCTAGGCCTAATCCCGTTCCACCCGTAACTCCACGTGTACGAGCTTTATCTGCCTTATAAAACCGTTCAAAAATATAAGATAAATCTTGAGACGGAATCCCTTGCCCATGGTCACGAACATGAATGACAAGCCATTCTTGCTGTGAACTTGTAATTACTTCGGTCTCAATTTGTATCAGTTGCTCAGCCTGCGAATGCCGAAAGGCGTTATCCAACAAGTTCGTTAATATTTGCTCCAAACGATCCTCGTCGGCACTAGCCAGTATATATCGTTCAGCTCTAAGCTCTGCTCCTAGTGGAATGCCCTGTTCTTTTGCTAATACGGAATACTTCCGCAGAACACGATGGATGAGTTCGTTGACATTTACTTCTGTCCAATGCATTTGCAAATGACCCGCTTCCATACGAGCAAGATCCAGCAAGTCTTTCACGAGTCGTCCCATACGAAGGGACTCGTCATGAATGACCTGTACAAGCTCTCGTCTTTCCTCTGGAGAAGTAACGATATCATCCAATAATGCTTCACTATAGCCTTGAAGCATCGATAATGGCGTTCGAATTTCATGAGAAATATTAGCGATAAAGTCTTTTCGCATTTTCTCCAAGCGAACTTCCTCTGTCACATTTCGCAATACAGCAACAGCGCCTCGAACACCATTAACATTATGCAAAGGTCCTATTACAACAGACCATACCTCTTGTTTAACATGAATGCGTGTCGTTACCTCTACCGCTTGGCTAATTACTTCATGAAACAAGGGACGCAATGGACCTGGCACAGATTGTTCCAGCTCATACTCTTCCATCTCGTTCCATTCCAACGTATTCCACTTCTCAAGCTGTGCTTGACCTTGAGGATTAGTAGACAACACGCAACCTACTGCATCAAACGTAATAACCGCATCCGTCATACTGCGCAGTATGCTTGATAAATGCTCTTTCTCATGTTGCAAATCTTGAATGACTAAATCAAGTTCTTCTGCCATATGATTAAATGTCTGCGCGAGTTCACCGATTTCGTCCTTAGAGCGAATAGGTACGACTCGCGAAGAATAGTCTCCTTGACGAATCGTTTCAGCAGCCGACTTAAGCAGGCGCATCGGTTGTGTAATCTTAGTGAACAGAAAAAAGGCAAAAAATGTTGTTAGCGAAAACCCTACTATTGCCGTATATACGAATAGCCGTTTCACATCATTTGGATGCGTAAAATTACTATCGATATAAGGAAGCAGATACACACCTAAAAATAGCAGGATCGCAGCAACTAATCCAATGATCGTGATCCATAGCTTACCAACTACACTTCGCCAAAATTTCACTTACTTCGGTACCTCCAATTTATAGCCTACTCCCCATACGGTAGTAATCATGGTAGCTGCTTCAGGAGATACTTTGTTTAATTTTTCACGCAAACGTTTGACATGTGTATCCACCGTACGCAAATCGCCGAAGAACTCGTAATTCCAAACATCCTTCAACAGTTCTTCGCGTGAAAACACCTTATCTGGTGAAACGGCCAAGTAATGAAGCAGTTCATACTCCTTAGGAGTCAAGCTAACTTCCTGTCCGCCTGCTGTAACACGATGAGCATCATGTTCAATAATTAGATTAGGAAACACGATATTGTTGCTTGTCTTTGGATCATTCGTCAAAAAGGCTGTAGCAGAAGAACGACGAAGTACCGCCTTCACACGATAAATCACTTCACGAGGACTAAATGGCTTGACCACATAATCGTCAGCTCCTACTTCAAAGCCCTGAACACGGTTCATTTCTTCCCCTTTAGCCGTGAGAATGATAACAGGTGTCGCTTTCACTTGACGAAGTCTTGTACACACTTCAATACCATCTATACCTGGGAGCATTAAGTCGAGCAGGATGAGGTCGAAGTCATCATTGACCGCTTTGTTTAAAGCTTCCTCCCCATCTTCTGCCTCATCAATTTCGTACCCTTCTTTTTCCAAGTACATTCTCAACAATCGCCGAATTCGTTCCTCATCATCTACGACAAGAATGCGATTTATCTGTTCTGACATGACTAACTCCCCTTTCAACACCACTAACAATACGTTCTTCTATATCATACTGCATAATTCCTTAGGTTTACACCCCTGCATATGAATGAAGTCCGACAATTAGCAAATTCACACCAACCAATGTAAACATAACGATTATAAAGCCAATTACAACTAGCCATGCCGACTTCTCTCCATGATAACCTCGAGAAAGACGCAAATGAAGATAGGCACTGTAGAACAACCAAGTAATTAGAGCCCACACTTCTTTCGGATCCCATGCCCAGAAACGTCCCCAAGCTTCTTGTGCCCAAATCATTGCAAAGATAAGACCGCCTAGCGTAAAGACTGGGAACGCAATAGCTGTTGCACGATAGCTAATCTCATCTAGATCATCTGGATTCATACCACGTAGCAGTGGTTGAAGTGCTTTGGCAATAGGCTTGCGAATAATTAATCGAATGAGTCCATATAACAACAACCCTGACATGAGAGACCAAGTCACCGTGTTCATTTTACGCGCAGTTTTATGACTGTCCATCGCTGCTGGAACTTCCATTAGTGGAAGCTGCATACCTAAAAACTTCTCATCTCCAACTACTTTACTGTTAGTAGCAGCGAAAATAGGTGGCAATGTGTAGGAAATGGTATCCGGCTTGTTACTGATTTGTGTGTTGTTGTCTATGGTTTCAACCACTTCAACTGTACGCTGCAATTCTACTTCATAGCCAGCAGCACGATAGCCGAAAACAGTAACGACATATCCTAAAATAATAATGACAGTGAACAAACTGAATTCCAAAGCAATTTGGGATTTACGCTTCGTTGTATCATCCCAACGCATTGTATGAACCAAGTACATAATTCCAGCCACAAAACCGACCGCAAAGAATGCTTCACTTGCGCCTACCATCGATACGTGCAAAATAAGCCAAATGGATTTGAGTTGTGGAATTAATGGCTGAACTTCACTAGGAAATACGGATGCATATCCCATCATTAGAATAGCCAATGGGACAGCAAACAACCCAAGTGCAGCTGAACGATAAATAAAATGCATAACAATATAAGCCGCTATTATCATAATCGCCAAAAATGACATGAATTCGTACATATTACTGAGTGGGATATGCCCTGAACCTATCCAGCGTGTTATAAAGTAAGCCAATTGAGCAACAAATCCTAATACGGTAACAGCAAAAGATATCGTTCCCCATTTCTTCAAATGAGCTTCTTGATTTTTCCTGCGTCCTGCCACAGTAAATACATATAAAATAAGTGCGAAGCAAAAAAGGAAAAAGGAAGTTAAATAGGAGTTCTGGCTGAACTCTAATATGTTCATGACTTGTCCCCTCCACGATCAATAGCATTCACATCTACTTCAAGCTCTGTCTCTCGCAATATGCGAGCCACTTCATTACGCATACCATACCAATTTTTGTTCGTATGTGCTCCAAGCAGTAATTGATTCTCATTTAGTCGCAGCCAAATACGACGATGCTGCCAATAGAAGCCCATAACCAAACCAATCATAGATATTCCCGCTCCCACCCAAATATAAGGAAGGGCCTTTTCAATTCTAACGTTCAAGTAGCTTAAAGATTCCTGGATGGTGACATCTGCCATAGACTGAACGTCAATTTGGATTTTTTTCATAATTTCCTGATTCAACACATCTTCACGGAAACGCTGTTTGTCCTTCTGAAGCGGGAAGTAAAAGTATGGCTCACCCGTTTCTTCCAACCCTGGCCCTTTGATCATAAATAAAAATGCCGGGGCATTAGGATTAGGCGTTTTCGTTATCGGCTTGCCATCTTTACCCAAGTCAAAGTCCATGTACTTCTCACGAAGCTCCAATGTATAGGGGCCTACCGTGTACTTAGGTTCTGATTTGCTAATGTTCAATTCGAATGAACCATAAATTTCGTTGGTCTTCGGATTTTTGAGATTAGGTTTAACGGCTACAAGCTTGGGCGTAAGGTCAAAGTCATATTGAAATATCATCAAGTCTTCATATTTCAACGGCTCATTTACTCTAATATTGTGCTTATGAACTTCCTCCAGCTTCGGTTCAGCTAAAGGATCGTCACAATTCGCCACACAACGATATAAAGTAGCTTGTGTTTCAAACAGTTTAGGGATGACACGACCCTCTTTTGCAAATTGCTCCGGCATTTCTTCTTTGGTGTAATATTCAACGGTAAATTTCTCATTTTCTAAATAAAAGGGAGTGTTCTCAATCGGACGTGGTTCGTTATGCGGAAATGCTGCATAATATTCTAGATTCCAGCCTGGAATGCTGCGAGCCAATACAGCTAATAAAAAAACAATTAACCCAATATGGTTAATATAAGGCCCCCAACGGCTGAAACGGTTCTTCTCTGCCAGTATTGCACCATCCTGCTCATAGACACGATAGCCTTTGCGCTTAAGCGCCTTCTGGGCTTTCTGTATCCAATCTCCCTGATGCATAGCATTAGACAATTGCTGTTCATAGACGATGCGTTGACGACGTAAAAACTGATCATGTTTGCGAATTTTTTGCTTGTGCAGGGCACGATATAGTGGCAATACTCGATCTAAGCTGCAAATGACCAATGAAGCACCAATCATAACTAGCAAGCTTATAAACCACCATGATTCGTATGTATGTGACAATCCTAGCAAGTAATAAATATGACCAATCGTGCCATAGTTTTCTTTGTAGTAAGTCGAGGGATCAAAGTTGATGAACTGGCTCTCTTGAGGATAAATCGTTCCCAGCGACGCACCAATAAGTGTAATGATAATAACAATAACTGCGATTTTTACAGAAGAGAAAAAATTCCACACGCGGTCAATCACACTTGGATTTGCTTTTTGAGATTTACGGGCAACACCATCATATCTCATTTCTAATACTGATGTTTCGTTATCGCTTTCATGTAAAGGCTTACCACAAGCTTCACACAGAATGGTCTGAGTGGGATTTTGATGCCCGCATTCACACTTCGTATTTTGAAATTCCAAGGATGCAGCCCCCTTGCATTATACACTGGTTAGCTAGTAATTTCCTTTATCTGCGTCTTGAGCACAGATTCCTCTACTTCACCTAATATGATGTTGTGTACGGTACCATCCGGCTTAATAAAAAAAGTGGTAGGAAGTGGTCGAATACCGTACGCTTTGGCAACTGACTTTTTACTATCCAGCCAAATCGGAAACGTAATATTCATAGTGTTAACATAGTTATTTACGGTAATTGGATCTTCACCATTATTGATAGCTATAATGGAAACGCCTTTGTCTTTCCATTCCTCATGCGCACGTTGAAAGGCTGGCATCTCACGCGTACATGGCTCACACCATGTGCCCCAGAAGTTTAATACAATAGCTTGGCCTTTAAGGTTAGTTAGCTCTTGTACATCCCCATTCAATTGCTGAAGCTTTATATTCGGCACCTTACTCCCGATTACAGGAACTGAGTTGCTCGTAAATAAAGCCGAGCCGATGGCGAATCCGCCAAGTAGTAGGATGGCTGCAAGAATAACCATTTGAAGTGATTTATTTCGTTTTCCCATCGTAATTCGCCCTTTCTATGACAATTTTCACAATTAGGCGGCGCAGTTTAAACAATTCCATTACACCGAACACGTCCATTATAATCCATATAGGCAAGGACACATCTTCCTTTTTATGAAATTTATGTGTCATAGAAGGGCGACACGTTGGCTACACACTGTTAGATAGACACAAATCCATCATGCATTTTGCAGCAGTAAAATATTACTTTAGTCGCTCTGACTTGACAGGCGATTGCATCAATTCATTAATTTCAGACTTCGTCAACAGACGATGCTTGCCTCGAACAAGACCTTGCAGCGTAATATTACCAAACTGAACACGCTTCAGACGCGTGACCGGATGTCCGATAGCCTCAAACATCCTTCTAACTTGACGGTTACGACCTTCGTAAATGGTCATGCTAATCGTTGCTACATTTTGCTCCATATCAACATCGAAATATTCAACTTCTGCAGGCTGAGTCATTCCATCTTCGAGCATAATGCCTTTTTTAAGTTTCTCCAGCGCATCGCCATGTGGAATGCCTTTAACAGTCGCTCGATAAATTTTGCCAACATGATGGCGTGGATGTGTCAGCCTATTAGCTAAATCTCCATCGTTGGTAAGAAGCAATAATCCTTCCGTATCGTAATCCAAGCGACCTACTGGATATACACGAGTCTTAATCTTTTTAAGGAAATCCTTAACCGTCTTGCGGCCTTCAGGATCTGACATCGATGTAATAACACCTTTCGGTTTATAAAAAGCGATAACGACTTTCTCAGCCGCTTTTCTCAACGGACGACCATTCACTGTAATCTCATCCGTATTTGGATTCGCTTTGACGCCAAGTGTCAATACAGGCTCACCGTTCAATTCCACTTTACCATCTAATATCAATTGCTCACATTTGCGGCGAGATGCGATACCTGCATTCGCCATAATTTTTTGAAGACGTTCTTCCATTTGTGTCATTCACCTCAAACCTATGATATCCGTTCGTGAACAAGTCCACAAGCGAAACTGATAAAAACGTGTCGAAACAAGAAAAAACACCCTGTTATAGGTGGATATCACCTAGAAACTGGGCGTCTCTAACACATTATAACACATTTTCGTTTCTATTATACAAATATGAGCATACAAATAATGATTGCCGCTACAAATCCAACGATATCTGAAAATAGCCCTACTTTTAAAGCGTATCGTCCTTTGCGAATACCAATGGCTCCAAAATAAACAGTCAATACATACAGCGTAGTGTCTGTACTCCCTTGAATCGTGGAGGCAATCCGACCTATCAGCGAGTCAGGACCGTATGTTTTTATTAAATCCGTTGTGAACGCGAGCGAACCAGCGCCTGTAATGGGTCTCAAAAATGCTAACGGCATTACTTCGCTTGGTATTCCGAACCAGTCCAGTAAAGGTCTCATTAGCCCGACGAGCCAATCCATGGCTCCAGATGCTCGAAACACACTAATGGCGACCATCATGCCTACCAAAGTTGGAATGATGTTGATCGATGTCTGGAACCCATCCTTGGCACCTTCGACAAACGATTCATACACCGGAACTCGCTTCATATATGCGTATAGGGGGATGAAGACGATAATGGCTGGAATCGCCCAAGTAGAAATGGTTGTCAAGAATGCATACAAGCTCCATCATCCTTTCTGCACATGCGTTACCGTATCAGACAGCTACTAACACGCTATGGTCCTGCTGGCACAGAATTCGATTCATGATGTTGAGTATGCGGCGGGCTCTTTGTTCGAGATCGGTACCAACGATCTGCCGCGATGGCAGCTATTGTAGCAACCATTGTGGCTAATAGAGTAGTTCCTACGATTTCTGCTGGATTAGCAGAATCAAAGTTCATACGTATGGCGATTAATGTAGTTGGTATTAACGTGATACTAGAGGTATTAATCGCCAACAACGTGCACATTGCTGGTGTGGCCGTTGTTTTATCGGGATTCAGTTTTTGCAGCTCCTGCATAGCTCGAATACCCATTGGAGTGGCTGCATTGCCTAACCCTAACAAATTGGCACTCATATTCGACATAATGAAGCCCAAGGCAGGGTGGTTGCGCGGTACATCAGGAAATAAATAACGCACCACGGGTCCAAGCAGTTTAGCTAGTGATTTGAGCAAACCTGCATCCTCCGCTATGCGCATCATTCCAAGCCAGAACACCATGACGCTGATAAGGCCGAAACTGACCGTTACACCCGTCTTGGCTCCGTCAAATACAGCTTCGGTCACAGCTTCAATTCGCCCTTGTGCAGCAGCTGCAATAAAACCTACGACCAGCATAAAAATCCATATCGCATTAACCATGCCGCTCCCCCTCATTTACTTCATGTGAAACTTGTCCAGCGCACTCACCTCTCCCTAAGCTGCCTGTGCGCTAAACGACATGAGTAAAAACAAAGCAATGAAGCTTTTAATGTTTATTTAGGTAGTTTCTGATTCGCTTCTGCTTGTTCTGTTTTCACTTGCATGGATTGCTTGATCGGAATGGTTCCAATCAACTTATCTTCCAGCCAAATGGATAACTTGCCATGGAGCCCTAGTCGATAATCAAGAGTATCAGGTTGGAACCATTCAACTTTTCGCTGGATTTTCGCCTGTTCCTCTGAACGTAATGGATAACTCCACGACGCGTCCATTTCATAAGGTTGTCCTTCTAGTTTATATCCTTTCTCAATGACGGTTGTAAGCGGATACTGTGCAAATCCATAGTCAAGCAAAGTTTGATGATCATTCCAATCATCGCCGTCATTTAATGTAACTACAGCAAGCTGTTGTCCATTACGAGTAGCAGAGCTCACTAAACAACGCAGCGCATCGCTCGTATAACCTGTTTTCACACCATCTGCTCCCGCATAGAAGCGAAGCATCTTGTTCTTATTTGTCCATTTATAATCCCATTTTTCAATTGGATTTGGAACAACTTTAACTTTTGTCTTTACAATGGTTTGGAACTGCTTGTTATGCAAAGCATACGCACTTAGTCGTGCAAGATCATGCGCGGAAGTGTAATGTTCTTTTTGGTCTAAGCCATGCGGATTGCGAAAACTTGTATTTTCAAGACCAAGCTCCTCAGACTTTTGATTCATCATATATACAAAGCCGTCTTCCGAGCCGCCAACATGTTCTGCGATTGCTACTGCTGCATCATTTCCTGAGCGAAGCATGAGACCATAAATCAAATGCTGCAACGTCATTTCTTCACCTAAACGCAAATATATCGATGATCCTTCTTTACCCACTGCGCGTTTACTCGTCTTGACTTTGTCCTTTAACTTCCCTGATTCCAAAGCCACTATCGCAGTCATTATTTTTGTTGTACTTGCCATAGGCAAACGTGTTTCACCATTGTCACTATGCAGAATCCTACCCGTTTTTACATCGATTAAGGCAAATGCTTTTGCTCCTGTTCGTGGCGCTTCTGATGCATTGGTTTTATTCTTCTGCCTTTTCTTTTTCTCTTTGCTTACAGCAATCACTTTATCCGGATTGTTCATTTTTATCGCTTCTGCATTACCCGCTTGTAGAATAGGATTCCATAACAGTACAAGGGCAATGACGGCTGCTAACTTGCGATGAATCATTAATTCGTAGTCCTCCTTCATGATGTCGGAGCATGGAGTTCAGTCTGGATAAGCACCTGTTACTCACGCCGTAATTCATATGTATGCGAATACGATGCTACGTATGTCCAACATTTTGTACAAGCTATTCCCATGTAAAATGGTTCAAAAAAAGCGCCATACCCACGCAGCCGCATGATAATTCAGCCAAACGACTGAATGACAGCTCGAGTTTATTGACGCTTTAATTTCATACAGTCATTATGAATCGGCATGTGTGTGATGACTATGTGTTGTTTCGTTCTGAGCATGACTATCTTTACGTTTAAATAGTGACTCAAGTCGATCGATAATGTGCGGAGTCGAATCGATGAGTTTTTCTAGTAAGTGAGTATTGTTGTCCATCGATACAACCTGCACATTTTGCTTCCCTACTACTAGGAAGCCGATCGGATTCATGTATACTCCACCCCCGCTGCCTCCTCCGAACGGCTGCTGCGGCGGATAGCGATGTACTTGTTGATTTTGATTCTGTGACTTCTCACCATTCATAATTCGATAGTCACTACCCCCTGCGGCAAATCCGATACCAACCCTGCTAATGGGAATGATGACAGAACCATCTGGTGTTTGCACAGGATCACCGATAATTGCATTAACATCGATCATCCCTTTAATATTTTCCAGAGCGACTTGCATCAAGCCTTCGATTGGATGCTCCGCCATTGCTTAACTCCTCCTTCAGCCCGCTTGATGCGGAAAATGAGCACAATCACTGCAAAAATAGCATGTACGACACGAATTCGACCTATGCACAGAAATCTGGTGGAAAATTCAGGGCGATCAAATCGTGGAACAACTTCCACATCAGGTAAACGTCTGAAAGTCAGCAGCTGAGTAATAAAGCCTGTTACTCCACCTATGAGAGCCCAAGCTAATCCATAGAGCATCCCTGTATGGGCAGCATTTGATGTTCCATATTCGGTATCCCATATGTAGCTATTTACCTCAATATGCTCTAATGTTTCTAGACTCCACTTTTCAAATCCATATGTACGAGCGGCTATACGCACAAACTCCCTGTTCCATTTTTTAATCGTTTCAGGCCCTACAAAATTACGCATTCGTTCTTTGTGCTTGCCTGCCCAAGACTTTTCTTTCTGCTTGGACTTCATACTAAACCCTTGCTTAAAATTTTGAAATTGAATGCTGCGGATCTCGTATCGCCAACGAACGATTCCGTAGACGGCTTTAATCCCAATCCATATCCGCTCGTGCTTGCCCTGTTTAGAGACAACTAGCTTGACCTCCAAATGAGACATCAACACGGTCACATTGAATCCTATCATGATTGCCGCAGCAAGCAAGAAACTCCATAGCCATATGGACATCTGCAAGTCACCCCTCTTCCTGCAATGCTCGTATTATAGCCACATGTATCCAACTCCATGCAGGGCGACATGGAATAGATTTAAAATAGAAAAGAGCTGTCCCATTAGCAGCATCAACTACTACAGAACAGCTCTCATATTCATTGGTGACATGGCAACCAAATCATAAGTTTAGATTTTTTTACAAAACGTTCCTATGCGTTTATACGAGTTGCCACGTAGATGTATCCAGTACTTGTCCAGGCTCCATCACAATTCCTTTAATACCATATTGCTTCAGCTTCTCAGCATAATCATGCCCATCCTGCTCTATAAGCGAGAAAGTATTGTAGTGGATAGGCACAACGACCTTAGCCTGTAACCATTGTGCAGCGAGAAGTGCATCAGTAGGATCCATTGTAAAATGACTGCCTATCGGTAAAAATGCGATATCCGGTGCATACCTTTCCCCGATAAGTTTCATATCCGAGAACAAAGCTGTATCACCTGCATGATAGATCGTTACGCCTTCCATCTGAAGAACAAAGCCAGCGGGATTACCTAAATAAATAATCTCTCCATCCACAATAGCCGATGAACTGTGCAAAGCAGGAACCCATTTTAGCTCGCCAAATGGAAAGGAGGCTCCACCACCGATATTCATAGGCACAACAGACTCTAAGCCTTGCAGAGATAAATACGCTGCGAGTTCAACAATTGTAATGACCGTCGCATCATTTCGCTTCGCTATATGAATGGCATCTCCAGTATGATCATCGTGACCATGTGTCAGAAGAATCGTATCGGCCTGAATTGTCTCTGCTGACTCTACAGCGACAGGATTGCCTGTCAAGAAAGGATCAACGAGCACGGAATGTTCTTGCCCAGTAATTTGAATACATGCATGTCCATGAAATTTAATCTGCATCTTCCTGGTTCCCTCCAACATCTTCAATAGTTAGCTGCCTACCATCTAACTTCGCGAATAGAAGCTGGGTTTCCTCCTCTAAGCCATCAGTTTGCTCAAATTGTGCAGCCTCAGGCAGTTCTTCCAGACTGGAAAGCGCAAAATAATCAAGAAATGCTTTTGTTGTACCATAAAGAATCGGGCGCCCAATCGCTTCCGCACGGCCAACCTCTTCAATAAGGTCTTTATTCACAAGCGTTTGAATCGCTCGATCAGACTTTACTCCACGCACTTCTTCTATCTCAACACGGGTAATCGGCTGGCGATAGGCCACAATGGATAAAGTTTCTAGTGCTGCCTGTGATAGCGATGCCCGAGCAGGTGAGTATGCCATTTTTTCAAAATAAGGTACGTGTTCAGGCAGTGTCGCTAAATGATACATACCTGCGATCACAAGAACTTGAATGCCTCGCTTATTTCGCTCAAAGTCTCCTTTTAAATCTTGCACAGCTTCTTCCACAACTTCCACACGCTGTTCCGTAATTTCAGCGATATGCTTGGTACTTAACCCTTCTTCTCCTGCCATAAACAGCAGGCCTTCAATAATCGACTTCAACTCTAGAAAGTTCATCTGTGTCCACCTCACCTTGCCACTGAATAACGATATCTTCAAATCGCTGATCTTGATGGCAGCGAATATGCTTTGTTTTCATTAACTCCAATAGTGCTAAAAAAGTGACAACAATCTCATGACGTGTCATTTCTTCACTTAGCAGCTTAGAGAACATAACTTTGCTTCCTTTTCCTGAAGGCTTGAGCATACCGACAATATCGCGGATACGATCTTTAACAGATATTTCATCACGATGAATGGTAGCTACTTGCTCTTTTCGTTGAGCTTTACTTAGCGCCTTCTGGAACGCACGAACAAGATCGGACACATGCAATCCTTCAACAGGGTTAGCAGGAGCGGTCGGCAAATACGTGCTTAAATCCTCAGCTTCCTTCGTGAAAATGTGACTTCTTACCGTTTCCTTTTCACGTAAATGTTGAGCAATACCCTTAAATTTACGGTACTCGATCAACTTACGAATAAGCTCGTCACGAGGATCTTCTTCTTCCTCTTCGTACTCAGGATAGTCTTCCCATTCCATAATAGGAGGTTTGGGCAGCAGCTGCTTGGACTTTATAGACAACAATGTCGCTGCCATAACGAGGAACTCGCTCGTAATTTCTAGCTCTAGCTCCTGCATACTTTGCAAATATTCCATATATTGATCAGTAATTTCGCTAATAGAGATGTCTTGAATATCAATTTCAGACTTGTCCACTAAGTGAAGCAACAGATCAAGCGGACCTTCGAATTGATCAAGCTTATATGTAACGGACACCCCGTAATTCCCCCTGAAAAAACAAATGTAGCACCCTTTTGCAAAAGGGCACTACATTAACTAAGCACTATTTTAGCTGTTTCGTCAAGTTAGCCATCTCGATGGCAGTCGCTGCTGCTTCCCAGCCTTTATTGCCTGCTTTTGTACCCGCTCGCTCAATCGCCTGCTCGATTGAATCGGTTGTGAGTACACCAAATATCGTAGGAACCCCAGTTTTCAAGCCTATTTGCGCGACTCCTTTAGCAACTTCATTGCACACATAGTCGAAATGCGGTGTCGAACCTCGGATGACAGCCCCAAGTGTGATGATCGCGTCATATTTTCCACTTTCGGCTAATTTTTGTGTAATTAATGGTATTTCAAATGCTCCAGGTACCCACGCAATATCAATTTCTTCATCCTGTACACCGTGACGCTTCAACGCATCTAGGGCACCTGACACAAGCTTTGATACGATAAATTCATTGAATCTCCCGGCAACAACACCGTATTTTAAGCCTTCCGAAACAAGATGACCTTCAAAAATATGCGGCATAACAACAACCTCCGTTTATATATGTTTAATTTGTATAAATGAGCACCTATTTATATAAGTAGATATGAATATCCATAAGACATTGTTAGGAAGAGTAGTCAAACAAATGCCCCAACTTCTCTTGCTTTGTATGGAGATATCGGCGATTCGATAAATTTTCAGACATTTGCAGCGGGACTCTTTCCACCATTTTCAGACCATATCCTTCTAGTCCAGTAATTTTTCTCGGATTATTGGTCATAAGTCGGATGCTGCGAACACCAAGATCCTTCAGTATTTGTGCGCCAATCCCGTAATCTCTTAGATCCGCTGCAAACCCCAGCTTCGTATTCGCATCAACCGTGTCATAACCTTCTTCTTGCAAGTTGTATGCTCGAAGCTTATTAATTAACCCAATTCCTCGTCCCTCTTGACGCATATACAACAGCACTCCACTGCCTTCCTGCTCGATATGATGCAGGGCTGCTGCCAGTTGCGGTCCGCAGTCACAACGATGTGAGTGGAAGATATCACCTGTTAAACATTCTGAATGGACACGTACAAGCACAGGCTGAGCAGGATCAATTTCTCCCTTTACCATTGCAACATGTTCCTTACGATCAACGGCATTCGTATAAGCTATTATGCGAAATTGCCCATATTCCGTCGGCATGTTCGCCTCAACTTCACGCTGAACTAGTTTTTCCTGCGCATGTCGATATTGAATGAGATCCCGAATACAAATGAGCTTGAGGCCATGTTTCTCTTTCAACTGCATCAAGTCTGGCAGCCTTGCCATCGTTCCATCTTCATTCATAATCTCGCAAATAACCCCCGCTGGGGCTGATCCACTCATACGTGCCAGATCGACCGCCGCCTCGGTATGTCCAGCACGACGAAGCACCCCACCCTTTTTCGCGACTAAAGGAAAAATATGACCCGGCCGTCTAAAATCGTCCGCCTTTGCTGCAGGATTGATTAGCGCCTGTATCGTTAATGAACGCTCGTGTGCGGAAATACCTGTCGTTGTGTTATTGTGATCAACCGAGATCGTGAACGCTGTACCATGAAAATCGGTATTATGGCTAACCATAGGGGGGAGATTGAGCTCTACAGCCCGCTCAGGTGTAATCGGAACACAAACGAGCCCGCGACCTTCTGTTATCATAAAATTAATCACATCAGGTGAAGCCTTATCTGCTAACGCAATAAAATCACCTTCATTTTCACGATCTTCATCATCAACTACAATGATGACTTTTCCTGCTTTCAATTCCTCTACTGCTGCTTCAATCGTATCAAAATAAAACGGCTCACTCATAGTCGTTCCCCTCCTTACCCGTTAATCGTTAAAAAAACCGTGTTCTGCCAGAAAGCTTTCCGTCATTTTTGATGACTTCGAGCTAAATGAGGTCAAATGAGTTTCCATATTACGATCGGCTTTACTTGCAAATCCAAGCAGCCTTTCAACGTACTTCCCTAGTACATCGCATTCCACATTAACCGTGTCACCTATGTTTTTATGGGTTAGCGAGGTTTGGCTCAATGTATGAGGGATTATAGATACGGCAAACTTGGACTCCTCCGCTTGTATAAGTGTCAAACTAATACCATCTATGGCGATTGAACCTTTCGGAATCATATAGCGCCCTATGCTGGGATTCTCTAGCTGGAATTCAAATACGACGGCATTCGAATCAACGATTCGACTCACCATGATTGCTGTACCATCAACATGACCTTGGACAATATGACCACCAAATCGACTATTAGCAGCCATCGCTCGCTCCAGATTGACAGATGCACCAGGCCGCAGTTGTTTTAAATTCGTATGACGATACGTTTGCGGCATAACATCTGCATGGAACGAAGTGCTACTAGATGCTGTTACCGTCAAGCAAACACCATTGACCGAAATACTGTCACCCAGCTTTACCCCTTCAATCACCTTACTAGCACGGATGCAAAGCACCATGGCCTCTCCCTGCTTGCTAACCGAATGAAGTGTTCCAACCTCTTCAACTAGACCAGTGAACAAGCTGTATCCACCTCCTGTGAATCACGTAACTCTCGTAATTTTCGATTCAACGGACTGCCACCAATGATAATGTTGTCCCCGACTAATTCCACTTGTAAATGCTCCAGTTGCAGCGCATCTTCCATACTCTCTGCACCTTCAAAAGTAAAGACAGAGGGAGCCTCACGATGACCGACAATTTTGGGAGCTAGCATGAGTAGAACACGATCAATAAGCCCAGCCTTCAGCATGGAGCCATTCAACGTCCCCCCGCCTTCAAGTAAAATAGAACCGATCTCTTCCTCAGCACAAAGCTTCATGGCCAGTGAAAGATCAACAAGTGGTCCGTCGTTCACTCGAATAATGCGTACTCCACGTTTCTCTAGTTCACGTGCCGCGTGCTCATCTGCTTGAGTTGTTGTGAGTACCCATGTTGGTACTGTATGATCCTCCACAAGTCGAGCCCCCAACGGCAATCTCAGCTTGGAGTCCACAATGATGCGAATTGGATTTAGCGCTGGAACTGACAAGCGAGTCGTCAGTGACGGATTATCCTGCAGTACCGTCTCAATACCAACCATAATGGCTTGATGACGATGACGCAGCGCATGTACACGTTCACGAACATCTGTATTCGTAATCCATTGGCTATGACCGGTATGCGTCGCAATTTTTCCATCCAGCGTGGTTGCCGTCTTCATCGTCACATAAGGAAGCTTCGTCAGCATGAACTTCGAGAACATCGTAATAAGCGATTCCGCTTCCCTCTGCATGACACCTAGAGCCACCTCGATATCATGGTCACGCAGCGCTTGCAGTCCACGGCCTGCAACTAGCGGATTAGGGTCAGCACAAGCAACGACAACACGCTTAATACCCGCTTCAATCAACCGTGAGCAGCATGGAGGCGTATGCCCATAATGGCTGCACGGCTCCAACGTTACATAGGCAGTTGCATCTCGCGCATCTTTACCTGCCATTTGCAAGGCATGTACTTCTGCATGCTCTTTGCCTCGCATTAAATGCGCCCCCATACCCACAACTCGACCCTCACGGACGATGACACAGCCTACAGGTGGATTAATGCTCGTTTGGCCGACTACCCGCTCTGCCAATTGAATCGCTAATTGCATATAGAACTCATCATTTAGCCGAGGAATCATATAAACACACCTCCTCACAAAAAAACTAAATACTTAGTTTTGTAATTGCGTGCAAGTAGAAGTTTGCAAGTAGCAATTACAAACGAACAACAGAAAAACCCCTCGGAACTATATCCGAAGGGTCATAAGGTCGAATAATCAGGTATGTACCATCTTTCACATGCATTGCATATGCTTGTCGGCAGCAACAAAAACCACTTATAAGCATAAGCAAACAGACCAATGCTATTCACCTGCATAGCGCAAATAAACTGCATATATAGGCCAAAAAACAACCGTCATGTGAAATACAGCGCGTTGAAAATGAAATGTGTTTACAGCTGCTCCGTACCAATTGTCACAACCATTAAATGTCATGACCAAATAAGAGCAAGCAGCAGTCACATCCCACCTGTCCTGATATCCTTCTCCCATCCAGACTATACTGTCGGCTCTGGAATTGCACCAGATCCACCGTCTACGGCATACACCGCATCCGGGTCACGGACTAAGCATAAAGAGTGAATCACACTCTTTATTCATCACCGCCGGTTGGGACTTTCACCCGACCCCGAAGGATAAAACATATAAAATTGTGCTCCTACCCTACTGCCATTTCATGCAGCATGGTAATCAGACATCGACTATACAAGTCTTGCCATGTATGTTACACCCGCATTTCAAAAAATGCAATAGCCTCCCCACATATTGCTATGTACACGCCTATCACTAAAATTCAATCAACGACAAAAAGCCCTAGCCTTCCATCGCTTAAATCAATGGAAAACTAAAGCTTTTATGCATGCATTCGTTAACAGATAATTGTCATTAATCGAAGCTAATACTTCTAATTAATTTTTATTAAGCTACTGTTACAGATTTCATTTTGTCGCCTTGTTTGATTTGGTCAACAAGTTCCATACCTTCTGTTACTTGACCAAATACAGTGTGAACGCCATCCAAATGTGGGAATGGAGCGTAGCAAATAAAGAACTGGCTGCCGCCTGTATCCTTACCTGCATGAGCCATAGACAATGCGCCGCGCACGTGCTTATGCGTGTTGCCAGCTGTCTCACATTTGATTGTGTAGCCAGGGCCGCCTGTACCTGTACCGTGTGGACAACCACCTTGAGCAACGAAATCTTTAATAACACGGTGGAACGTCAAACCGTTATAGAAACCTTCGTTAGCCAATTTCTCGAAGTTTGCAACTGTTCCTGGAGTTTCTTGGTCGAAAAGCTCGATTACGACGTTTCCGCCTTTTTCTAGTTCAATTGTAGCTGTTTTCATATGTAAACATCCCTTCTTTATTGCGAATTTATAAAACACAATGAAAATAGTATAGCATTTAAGCAACCAAGGCTCAACCCAATTGAACTGGATCAGCAACTAAGCCCTTTTTCCCACTCGCCATTTAAGTCGAGGCCAAACTGTCGGACTTCATCATCGGCTACAATCAACGTAAGGTCTTGTTGAGATCCAAAAAAACGGAGTTTATGCGTATTGTCCTTCTCTAATTTCGTCCATTCCAAATGATATAGATGTTTTTCGAAAGAGGTGTACAAATTATCTAACTTAAAATCATTTAATACCTCAAGCGGAAAATTCGAAGTCACTTCAACATAATTTTTAATCGTCAGATTCGTCCAACCAAAGTTCAACTCATAAACGATACGGTTTCCCTTGTAGTGTTTAAAATTAAGTTGACATCCTTCGTAATCGCCGGGTATGCACTTTAAAAAAGAAAATTCAACATAAGTTCCATTTTCCTGTATATCTCGCAGTATCGCCATTCCATTACTCCTTTGAATCGTAGAGCTAGTTATTTGAATAGTAACTCCGTCTCAATTGCTCCTCGATAGCATGTTGAGCGCTTATTCATCGTAATATTTTCGAGTTAAAATCGCTACGGTACATTGAAAATGTTCGGCAGCTGCGTGCCCTTTATGTAGATTGAGATTATTATCTGCTCAGGCTGTCATACGTCGCTGAGCAGCATAAAAAGCCAGTCATTAGCCTCATCGTACTCGACGACTTGGTTAACGACCAGCTCTGAGCTATACATCAAACTTGAACAGCACTCTTCTTCTGAAGACGAGCAGGGATAATATCTTTCCCAACAATATCCTCGTGCGTCTCACGTTCTACAACTACATCTGCTTGACCTTCGTGCGCAAACACAACTGCCGGACGGCGGATACGGTTGTAATTGTTCGCCATTGCATAGTTATACGCACCTGTACATGATACAGCAAGCAAATCATCTTGCTTTACTTTTGGTAAAGAAAGATCCCAGATGAGCATATCTCCACTTTCGCAGCATTTACCAGCGATAGATACTACTTCTTCCACCGCATCATTAGCACGGTTAGCAAGCACTGCTTCGTAGCGAGACTCGTAAAGAGCAGGACGCGGGTTATCTGTCATACCGCCATCAACTGCCACATATTTACGAACACCCGGTATTTCTTTTACAGAACCAACTGTATATAACGTTGTTCCCGCTTCACCAACAATACTACGGCCTGGTTCTACCCAGATCTCAGGCAATGTTGGACCGATACCTGCAAAATGTTGTTTCACACCGTCTGTAATCGCCTTAACATAGTCGGATACAGCCAATGGCGTATCTCCATCCACATAGCGAATACCAAATCCTCCGCCCAAGTTTACCACTTTGAACGTAATGCCTGTCTGCTCTTTAATAGAGCGAGCAAATTGAGCTACGCGCTCTACTGCCATTTGGAAGCCTTGTACTTCAAAGATCTGCGAGCCGATGTGAGAATGAATACCGAGCAAATCAATATGATCCGCATTCTCTGCTTCTTGAACAGCAACCGCAGCCGTACCATTGCCAATATCAAAGCCAAACTTCGAATCTGTCTGGCCTGTCGAAATATATTCATGCGTATGTGCTTCAACACCTGGTGTTACACGAAGCAGCACATTAACGCGAACGCCGCGTTCCTTAGCGATCGCATTCAACAATTGAAGCTCATTGAAGTTGTCCACGACGAAACAACCAATTTGTGCGTCGATAGCCATTTCAATCTCTTCAGGAGTTTTGTTGTTACCATGGAAATGGATGCGTTGTGCTGGGAAACCTGCCTGCAATGCCGTAAACAACTCTCCATCTGAAACGACATCGAGAGACAATCCTTCTTCTTCAGCAAGTCTGCACATCGCCATGACACAAAAAGCCTTACTTGCATAAGCCACTTGGAATGTCAGGCCAGAAGCACGGAATGCTTCCATATACTGACGACAGCGCTCACGAACAAGCGCCTCATCAACTATATAAAGAGGTGTACCGAATTGAGCTTTCAATGCGGTCACATCACAGCCACCAATTGTTAGATGCCCTTCATTACTGATCGTACTCGTTCCATGTAGATACATCGTTTTATTCCCCATTTCTACGCGATTTACTGGTTTTGGTACAATGATTATAGCAACTCTTGGTGTTGTTTACCAATGGACTAAATTATGTTTCATTTGCATTTTATGCGATTTTATTTTTGTGTGTTACGCATTTTCGTACGGTCTTTTGTCTTATTAAAACTAGGTCTATCCTTGTTTTTTAACACAGGTTGGCGAACAAATATGTTGTACATCGCCTTTGCATTAAATGGTATAAACGGCCACAAATAAGACGAGTTATACGAGCGATGTAGCGTTAATACGATAATATATATCGTGATCCCAATAATCAAGCCATGCACCTTGAAGAAGGCCACAGAAACGAGCAAAATCAACCTGACCATCCGATTAGCTAACGCCAACTCATAGCTCGGTGTCGCAAACATTCCCACCGCAGCAAACGCCATATAGAGTATGACTTCATACACGAAAACGCCTGTCTTGACAGCTATTTCCCCTAGCAGTATCGCAGCAACCAAAGTCATCGCTGTCGCTAGTGGCGTTGGCGTATGAATGGAAGCCATCCTCATTAAGTCAACCCCAAACTCCGCAAGAATAAACTGCAGAAGAAGAGGAAGCTTACCTGTCTCTTGTGGACCAAGTATTTGGAGATAAGCTGGCTTCAAGCCTGGTTCCAAAACTAACAGCAACCAAATCGGAAGCAGGAACAATGATGCAAATATACCCAAAAATCTAATCCAGCGCAAGTAGGTACCCATAAACGCCGTCTGGCGATTTTCTTCTGCGTGCTGACAAAGATCAAAAAACGTCGTTGGCATGAGCATAACCGATGGAGAAGTATCCACCAGAATCGCTACACTTCCGTCCAATAGATGATCAGCAACGACATCTGGCCGTTCGGAATAACGAACAAGCGGATATGGGTTCCAACCCTTCTGAATAATCGCCTCCTCCAGCTGTTTATCAGCTAACGGAAGCCCATAGATATCCACTGCCTGTATTTTTTTTCGTATCGACTCCACAAGCCGTATGTCCGCTATATCATCGATATAAAGAATAGACACGTCGGTTTGTGTTCGGCGCCCGACTTGCATAATTTCTACCTTCAGTCCTGGATCACGAACTCTGCGACGTACAAGGGCCACATTTGTAAGCAACGTCTCATTAAATCCATCTCTAGCCCCTCGCACCACTTTTTCCAAAGATGGCTCTTCTGGTCCACGTGCTGGATAATTACGAGTATCTAGCACAATAGAAGTAGATTCCTGCTCTATGTAGAACACACTGTAGCCTTGGAATACTTTATTTATTGTCTGGCTCATCGAAGTCATAAGCTCAACTTGAATATGTGGAATGTACAGGTCAAAAAAAGCTTTAAGCGCGTCAGCACTTATTTGCTTTTTATCCAACATGCTCAACCGCGCCAATATAATATCCATAATATTGTCTTTTGCAAAACCAGATACAAAGAAATAACCGACTTTACGTCCTGCAAATGTCATTTCGCGGAACACAAGATCGAATGATTCGCCTAGTCCAGAGACATCCTTTAACGTTCCTTTGACCTCTTCGATATCAGTCGGAATCTTATCATCGCCTTGCCAATATTGTACCGATTCCTCCAAACTGTTGGAATACTCTTGCTTGCGCTTCCTTGCATGCTCCGGACTCTCCTCTCCAACAGGACTGCCGGCAGTTCGATCTGGAATTTGATTGGATGCATGATGCTCATTCTGATTCGATGCTTGTTCCTGATCACCCTGTTGTCCAGGAGGCTCAGACACTTTTCCATCTTCAGCATGTGATGAAATTTGATTGTCTACGCCTGTATCTTCTTGTTGGTCTGTATCACGTGTATCAGCCACCGTATTCCCTCCTTCTTGCCTTCAATTTCACATTTATCTAGATCAATATCTAGCTGGGACATTCCTTAGTATGGAACAGAAGGAAGAAGTTCATGAATGGATGCTGCAATAATTAAATCGGGCTTCATAAAAAGACAACAGCCGCTCTCCCCATGGAAGGGAGAAGCGGCTGCTAATTATTGTGGATCGTTCAATCGATCGACTATTTGAAACTTGTAAATGGTAACCATTACTGTGCGATTTGCGATTTAATGGTCTGCAATATTTTTTTCTCGAGCCTCGACACTTGTACTTGAGAGATGCCAAGACGACTCGCAACCTCAGATTGCGTCTGATCTCGGAAGTACCTCAAATACACGATGAGTCGTTCCCGCTCATTTAACCCCTCAATCGCCTCGTTAAGAGCCAGCTTATCAAACCATTTCTCTTGTGATTCATCTGCGATCTGGTCCATTAACGTTATCGGGTCGCCATCATTCTCGAATACCGTCTCATGGATAGAGGTCGGTGGCTTGTTCGCCTCCTGAGCAAAAACAACATCTTCCGGCGAAACACCGAGCTCTTCCGCCACTTCCTTTATCGTTGGTAGTCTATTGAACCTCTTGGACAGCTCGTCCTTCGTCTTGCGAACTTTGTTAGCCATTTCTTTGAGGGAACGGCTGACCTTAAGAGTTCCGTCATCACGCAAAAAGCGTTGAATCTCCCCAATGATCATAGGTACAGCATAAGTCGAGAATTTCACATCATAAGATAGATCGAACTTATCCACTGACTTTAACAATCCAATGCATCCGATCTGGAACAAATCTTCAGGCTCATATCCACGGTTCATAAAACGCTGCACGACAGACCATACGAGCCGAATATTACAATTTACCAACGTCTCACGAGCCAGACTATCACCAGATTGGCTGAGCGCAATGAGACGTTTTACTTCTGCATCGTCTAAGTAGCCGGGTGATGATTGTCTCATATCGGCCTCCATTGCCTCAACCCTAGTTATAGAGCGCTTTTTTGGATTCAATCCGCTTTTTCATGCGGATCGTTGTTCCTGCGCCGGGTTCGCTATTCACTTCAAATTCGTCCATAAAATTCTCCATAATCGTAAATCCCATGCCTGAACGTTCCATGTCAGGTTTGGATGTATACAGCGGCTGACGAGCCATTTCCAGGTCTTCGATTCCATTGCCTTCGTCTGAAACGTAAATTGTTACTTCTTCCCCTACGATTTCAGCAGAAATCGTTACCACTCCGCTTGGATTGTTATCGTATCCATGGATGATGGAATTCGTAACCGCTTCAGAGATTACCGTTTTCAAATCTGTTAACTCGTCCATTGTAGGATCCAACTGAGATACAAATGCCGCAACCGTAACTCGGGCAAACGCTTCATTTTCAGACCGGCTCGCAAATTGCAGTTTCATATGATTCGTTTGATTCTTGTTAGATAGATCATTCATGATACGACCTCCAAACCAGTAAGTGCGGTGTGCTCACTATCATAAACGTTCATAATCTTAAACAAGCCAGACAGTTCAAACAGTCGGCGAACGGCAGGGTTCATATCGCAAACAACCATTTTTCCACCTTTACCTTTAAGCAACTTGTAGCGTCCTAATATGACTCCAAGTCCGGAACTATCCATAAAGGAAAGCTCTTTCAAACTAAGTACAACATGGTTGATCTGACCACGTTGAATCGCTTCGTCCAATTGAACACGCACCAACTCTGCAGTATGATGATCCAATTCTCCTTTTAAGCGAGTAATTAGAACATTACGTTGATGCTCAAGCTCTACATGAAAATTCATACTTTCACTCTCCTCCCACATTGCCGAACCTTTTCGTTGCCGAAACCTCTAATTCCTGCCCAGTGACAAAACTAGAACTTCCCCATCAATCATTGACAAAAAACAACTTAGAAGTCGCCCGTTTGAGCAGGGTCCACCAGCCAGCTTTCGCAATATCGCGGTCTGATTCGACAGGAATTTCACGAATGACTTGTTCCCCCTGATAGACGACAATTTTCCCTATTGATTGTCCTTTAGCAATTGGAGCAGATAAAGATTCTGGTGCAGACAATTCGAAGCGAACTTTATCTTTGCTGGCTCCTTTTTTAAGAAGAAGATGATAAGGCTGCTCTGCCTTCAATTCCAGCTTGGATTGCATGCCCTTCTCAATTTGAACTTCTCCGATCCGATCCCCTTTTTTAAGAAGAGGGACATTCATATATTGAGCAAATGCATAATCGAACATTTGTGTCACTTCTGCATTTCTTGTTTTCGTATTCGGCTCACCTAGCACGACCGCAACAACACGTAAGTTATCCCGCTTCGCGGTTGCAGACAAGCAATATTTAGCTTCTGATGTGTAACCTGTCTTCAATCCGTCAGCACCGCTGTAGAACCGAACAAGCTTGTTCGTATTGACAAGCCAAAACTTCTTTTCTGTATGCTGCCGCAAGTAATCCTCGTAGGCTCCTGTAAACTTCGTTACTTCAGGATATTTCAGCAGCTCACGAGACATAATCGCAATATCATGTGCTGACGTATAGTGATTGTTAGCCGGTAGACCATTGCAATTTACGAAGTTAGTATTGTTCATCCCTAGCTTCTTAGCCTTCTCGTTCATGAGCTGTACAAAAGCTTGTTCAGAACCTGCTATTTTCTCAGCGATTGCTACCGAAGCATCATTTCCAGAAGCCATTGCGATTCCTTTGAGCATATCGCGTACGCTCATTTCTTCACCAGGCTCCAAAAAGATTTGGGATCCACCCATAGAAGCGGCATATTCACTCGTCGATACTTTATCGTCCCATTTTATTTTTCCGTCCTGTATAGCTTCCATCGCAAGCAGCATCGTCATTATCTTTGTAATGCTTGCAGGAGGCAGGCGATCATTGCTGTTTTTTTCATAAATGATAGTTCCCGTATCTGCATCCATAAGCACTGCAGAACGAGCACTTGATGCAAGCTGTACCGTATCTGTACTTGTTGTTGAAACTTCCGTAACTGCGCTTGTGTCTGCTGATTGATTCGTACTTGTATTCGTAGTGTCAGGCGGCAGATCAAGTCCGTACACTGCTGAAAATCCTGTCAGCATCAAGGCCCCACACAATGTGATACAGACAAAGAGCTGCATCGTTCGGCTTTTACGACTCAAGTCGTTCCCTCCTCATTGATTGTATTCACTCTTAACTCTCTGAAAATGCATAAGATTACGTATATTCACATTCTCACAAAGCGAACGCCTGTCGTTCATAGCAATCACGCATGCATAAGAGAAAAGAATGCCTTTTCACATTGTCGACCTCTTGCACCTAAAATATTCCACACACAAAAAAAAGCACAGTACGCATAACGCGCAACTGTGCTTTCCTTCCTAGTTATCTAGTTCTAGACGATTTGTTTTTGCGAATAACACGAGTAAACTCCGAGTTGAGTACACGATGTGTAGGATTCAAGTTGCCTCCCGCTGTTTTACCAAAAACACCTAGAAGTGCACTGCGTCCCGTAATTTTGATTTCTACCTCAAACTGCAAAACGCTGCGGTTCAAGTTGACAGAAAGGAAATCAGACGTGCCTGGAGATAAAGTGACCGAATCTCTCGTAATACACTTTTTCTTACCATTCAACTTAAACACAGCTACTTCTGCTTTAACTTGGCCAGTTCCGTTATTCAGTACTTTTGCAATGACAGTGGCAGAACGGTTATTCGCTGCATTTTCTAGTGGACCTGTAGAAAATGTTCTAGTGGTAGAGGTATTAGTAGTAGTAGCTCCTGCAGTCTCACTATTACTGCTGAATCCCATACAAACAACTCCTTTTTGTTTTATCCCTTTATAAGATGCAGCTTTACAGTCTTTTGAAAGGTACATTCGTCGAAAGGTACATTTACCTTACTAGATATGCACAGTTACAAGGGGGGATTTAACGATTTTTAAGAGAGTGACAGATAATGACACAGTAACTTCGTTATGCATAATTATACATGCACTGTATTGTGATGAAGCGTTTTCTTCACATAAAATCAGGCGATATCATTCCCACGAACATCTAATAAAACATTGAAAAATAAAGGTCTATAAAGATTTCTTTTGTGCTCATATAAAAAATTTCATTCACATAACTAGCCAGTTTATAAGTTGACCGACCGCATATTTATGATAAAATACAAGAAAATATTTAGATAGTGCAAACGGAAGGACCTAATTTCAGGTATCCTTTCAAAAAACTTACACCACTGAAAAATAAACAATTTGGAGGAGAACCATGGCTATTACATCAACAGCAGTTAAGCAAGAGACACTGAATCCTTATGAGATTGTACAGAGGCAGATCGAAATTGCAGCATCTCACTTGAATCTACCTCAGCAGGAAATCGAATTTCTTAAACGTCCTATGCGCGTGCTCACTGTCAACTTTGCAGTTAAGATGGATGATGGTTCTGTAAAAGTTTTCGAAGGGTATCGTTCGCAGCACAATGATGCAATTGGTCCAACAAAAGGCGGCATTCGTTTTCATCCAGATGTAACTCTTGATGAAGTAAAAGCTTTGTCGATGTGGATGAGCTTCAAATGTGGTGTTGTTAGCTTGCCATACGGTGGTGGTAAAGGCGGTGTCATCTGTAACCCTACTGAGATGAGCAAAGGTGAACTAGAGCGTGTCAGCCGAGGATTTATGGAAGCCATCGCTGACTTCGTAGGCCCTGACAAAGATATTCCTGCTCCAGATGTTTATACGAATGCTCAAGTTATGGCATGGATGGTGGATACGTACAGCAAGAAGAAAGGTTCCTTCCAACCTGGCGTCATTACAGGTAAACCGATTATTCTTGGTGGATCAAAAGGGCGTAATGAAGCTACGGCTCGCGGCTGCGTATTTACGATTCTCGAAGCTCTTGAAGAATTGGGCAAGAAGCCTAACGAGGCAACTGTCGCTATTCAAGGCTACGGCAATGCAGGGCGTATCGCTGCAGAATTGTTAACTGAGCTTGGATTTACGATTGTAGCAGTTAGCGACTCTAAGGGTGCTATTTACAATCAGAACGGTCTAGACTTAGAAGCAGTTAATGCGTGTAAAGACGCAGGATCATTGGCTAATTACGATAAAAAGTATCAAATCAGTGCCGACAGCATTTTGGAGCTTGATGTAGATGTACTTATCCCTGCTGCTTTGGAGAACGTAATTACATCTGTGAATGCTGATAAAGTTAAAGCTAAAATTGTCGCTGAAGCAGCAAACGGGCCTACAACACCAGAAGCAGATAAAATTTTGAGTGATAAGGGAGTCTTAGTCATTCCAGATATCCTTGCAAATGCGGGTGGCGTAACTGTTTCCTACTTTGAGTGGGTACAAAACTTAATGAGCTTCTATTGGAGCGAAGAAGAAGTGAATGAGAAACTTCAAGTGAAAATGGTAGAAGCTTACCGCGAAGTTCGTTTCTTAGCTAAAGAGCATCAAACTGATCTTCGTACAGCTGCGTTTATGATCTCGATCAAGCGTATCGCTGAAGCAATGCGCATTCGTGGTTGGGTATAATAAATAGAACAAAATAAGAAAGCTGCTTGTCCCTTGAAGGAACAAGCAGCTTTCTCTGTTACCTATATTTAATATAAAAATGGATTACACAAAACGTTGTACGCCGTCCTTCGTTACGATGGCATACACAAGCGGTTTCTCCGCAACTGGCTCAGCAGATAGCTGATACGCTTGAATAATGCGCTGTTTAGACTCTTCCACACGTGATTCATCATTCACATGTAGAATCGCAAGCACATCACCTTTTTTCACTTCATCTGCTACTTTTTTACGTAGGTCAAGCCCTACAGCCAAGTCAATGACACTTTCCTTTGTCTCACGTCCGGCACCTAGAAGCATAGCTGCAATGCCAATGCTCTCTGCTTCAATGCTGGAGACGTAACCATCATTCTCAGCAAGCACTTCTATACGTTTAGCTGCATGCGGAAGCTTAGCTGTATCTTCAACCATAGCTACATCGCCGCCTTGCGCTTCAACAAGCTGCTTCAAACGATCGAATGCAGAACCATCTGCAATTGTTTTCTCAAGAATTTCACGAGCCTCTTCTGTAGTGGATGCTTGCTTGCCAAGCACAACCATATGAGAACCTAGAATCATAGACAATTCATGAAGATCTTCAGGGCCTTTGCCATGCAGTGTCGCAATTGCCTCCTCTACTTCAAGACCGTTACCAATCAGATGTCCTAGCGGTTGATCCATATCAGAAATAATTGCTACTGTATCGCGGCCAACTTCTGTTCCGATATCCACCATCGCTTGTGCGAGCGCAATGGAATCGTCAAGCGTCTTCATAAATGCACCGCTGCCTGTCTTAACATCAAGCACGATCGCATCTGCACCCGCTGCAATCTTCTTACTCATAACAGAGCTTGCGATAAGCGGGATTGATTCCACTGTTGCTGTTACGTCACGCAAAGCATAGAGCTTCTTGTCAGCCGGTGTGATGTTACCACTTTGTCCGATCAGCGATACGCCGATATCATTTACTTGGTTAATAAATGTTTCGCGCGGAAGCTCAACTTGGTAACCTGCAATCGCTTCCAACTTATCTATAGTACCACCTGTATGTCCAAGCCCGCGCCCTGACATTTTCGCTACAGGAACCCCTGCTGCTGCGACCATCGGCGCAAGAATTAACGTTGTTTTGTCGCCTACACCGCCAGTGGAGTGCTTGTCTACTTTGACACCAGCAATTGGGCTCAAATCAATTTGATCGCCAGACTTCGCCATTTCCAAAGTTAATTGCGCTGTTTCTTTTGCGCTCATCCCTTGGAAGTAGATAGCCATAGCCCAAGCAGCTACTTGATAGTCAGGTACATTTCCTTCACTATATCCACGAACCATAAATGTGATTTCTTCTGGTGTAAGTTCCTTACCTTCACGCTTTTTCTGAATGATGTCAACTGCTCTCATGTTAACTCCTCCTACCTGAAGTCATTCTTGTTGTTCAATTGTATTACTTGTATAGTAACCTGACAATTACATTGCAGGTATGATATCCAGCACAAGTCCCAGGAATTGTTCTTTAACCTGTTCTGCCGTTTCCATAACCTCTTCATGAGAAAGTGGTTGATCTAGGATTCCAGCGGCCATATTACTAATACAAGATATCCCCAGCACTTCAAGTCCAGCATGCCTTGCTACGATAACCTCCGAAACCGTCGACATGCCTACCGCATCTGCGCCCAGTGTACGCAGCATACGGATTTCCGCAGGCGTCTCATAGTTAGGTCCTAACAGACCAACATAGACACCTTCCTGAAACGTAAAGGAGTGACGTGCTGCAACTTCTTTGGCAACAGCGCGCAAGCGCTTACTATAAGCTTCCGACATGTCGGGAAAACGAACGCCAAATTGCTCATCATTTGGGCCGATGAGCGGGTTGCGCGCAGTCAGGTTCAAATGATCGCTTATAAGCATTAAATCCCCTGCGTGATAGGCAGTATTAATGCCCCCTGCCGCATTCGTTACGAGCAGTTGCTTAACGCCAACCGCTTTCATAACACGTACAGGAAATGCGGTAAGCTCGGGACCATATCCTTCATAGATGTGAAAGCGACCTTTCATCAACATGACGGTTCGTCCACGAATCGTACCAATAAGTAGCTCACCAGCATGGCCTTCTACCGTTGACTTTGGAAAATGCGGGATATCATCATATGCAATAGTAGTTGGGTTCTCAACTAAACTACTGAGAACCCCCAACCCTGACCCAAGAATCAAACCAATCTCAGGTTGATGAGAAGAACGACTCTGAATATAAGCCGCAGCTTCCTGCACTTGATTATACGTTGTTACTGTACTCATTACTTACATCCTCCTTAATATGTATTAAGGAGCTAGATGCAATCTCATGATGTATATTCTTATAGCTCCGACAAGAAGCTTGTCCCAATCTCTGGAAGCTTCGCTCCAAAGTTATCAGCTACTGTAGCACCCAAGTCTGCGAATGTCGCACGAATTCCGAGGGAGCGACCTGGTTCAATAGACGGGCTGTATACCAACAAAGGCACATATTCACGTGTATGATCCGTACCTGGATGGATCGGGTCATTACCATGGTCTGCTGTAATGATAAGCAAATCTTCAGGACCTGTCATTTCCAACAATTTTGGAACTGCAGCATCGAATTCTTCCAACGCTCCTGCATATCCTTCTGGATCACGACGATGTCCGAACAAGGAATCAAAGTCTACCAAGTTTGTGAACAACAAACCTTCGAAAGATTGTCCCATCAAATCAATTGTCGTTTCGATACCGTGTGCATTGCTCTTCGTTGGATAAGAAGCAGTAATGCCTTCACCACTGAAAATATCGTTAATTTTGCCCACAGAAATAACATCTTTGCCAACATCCTTAAGCGCATTCAATACCGTCGGTGATGGCGGAGATACCGCATAGTCATGACGGTTAGGCGTGCGCTTGAAGTTGCCTGGAGTTCCGACATATGGTCTTGCAATAACGCGACCTACCATGAACTCTTCTTGCAATGTCAACTCACGAGCAATTTCACACGCACGGTACAACTCGTCCAACGGAATAATTTCTTCGTGAGCTGCAAGCTGGAATACACTATCAGCAGAGGTGTAAACAATCCAGCTTCCTGTCTTCATTTGCTCTTCGCCATATTGATCCAATACTTCCGTACCAGAAGCAGGCTTGTTGCAAAGCACCTTGCGACCTGTTTTTTCTTCAAATTGACGAAGCAACTCTTCTGGGAATCCATCTGGATAAGTTTGGAATGGGGTTGTAATGTTAAGACCCATCAACTCCCAGTGACCTGTCATTGTATCTTTACCTACTGAAATTTCAGCCATTTTGCCATATACTCCTGTTGGAGCATCTACAGGCTTCAATGTGCCTAAGTCTGCAATAGAACCCAAGCCAAGTTGATTCATATGTGGGATCTTAACAGCTGGGACACGCTCAATAATATGACCTAGTGTATGCGAGCCTTTATCGCCAAAAGATTCAGCATCAGGAAGCTCACCAATACCGACACTATCCAACACGATAACGGTTACTTTTTTGAATTTGCGTGACATCGTACCACTCCTCTTTGTCTCTTTGCTATTGTGCTTAGGGCACGTCATGCTCATACGCAATATAGCAGCTTACTTATTTTTCTTAGCTCTTGGATGAGCAGATGAATATACTTCCTTCATATTCGGCTTCTCGGGAATCGACGCGTAACGTTGGGTCGTTGCCGCATCCGCATGGCCAAGTAGTTCCTGCACAACACGAATATCTGCCCCATTGTTCAACAAATGAACAGCAAAAGTCTGACGAAGCATTTGCAAAGTCAGCTCAGGCATATCTGGTATTTGTGCTGCATACGTACGAAGACGCTTCCAGAACCCTTGTCGAGTCATACGCTGCCCATGACGATTTAGAAATAGAGCTTGTCCATCTTGCGTCTGATCTCCAGATGATTGGGACTGCAAGCCTTCTCTACTCTTCTCTAAATAAAGTCGAATCGCTTCAATGGCTACTTCCCCAAGTGGTACAATTCGCTCCTTGCGATTCATCACACAACGAACAAATCCCAATTGTAAATTGACATCCGTTATGTTCAGATCAAGCAGCTCAGATACACGTGCACCCGTTCCATAAAGCGTTTCCAGCATGGCACGATCTCGAATTCCTTGCGGTGTATGCAGCGAAGGCGCTTCCAATAGCCTGCCAACTTGCTCAACTGACAGCACCGTCAACTGCTTGGGGTCGCTTTTAGGAACTTCAAGATCCATGGTTGGATCTTTGCTAACTTCCCCTTCCCGAATCAAATAACGATAGAAGGCACGAAGAGCGGCCACATGCCTCGTAATCGTCGATGCAGCCCGTCCTTGCCTTCTTAGCCAATTTACATAATGAAATAAATGTACAGGAAGCACTTCATTTGCCTGCTCAATACCTTCAGCTGACAAGTGACGAACAAAAGATTGAATATCCCGCTCGTATGCATCTTTCGTATGAGGGGATAGTTGACGTTCATCGGTTAGATACTGCATATATTGCGCCATTTGTCGTTCCAACGTCGTCTTCATGTTCGTCAATCTCCTTCTCTTACACTTTAACACCATTTATGAACGACTTCCACCACAAAGAATACAATATTAACTGCCGTTATTCTCCAAGCCAGTAATACAACTTCAAACGTTCACGAAATTGTTCCGGCTCCAATTCAAGTTCCACATTAGGATGGAATACTTTTACTGCACGACCTTGCGGTTCACGGTATTTATTCACCGGAGCTATCCAGGCCGAAACAACACCAAGTAATTGAACCACTACATAGGTGGCTAAGAAAAAAATAACAATAAATCGTAAGCGCTGCATTACAGATCGAATCGATACAATCAACGTCTACACACCTTTCCATAACGGAATGACAAACTCCGAAAAACGATAGTCTGGAAGCTGTTCCGCTCTATCATAATCAACGTATGTCCACGTTAGGGAGGTTATACCCCGATGCGCATGAATTGTGTATGTAAACAGGCTCACCGGAATCGATGGCTGCTCATAAAATAGGAGACCAGACAGCATCGTGAGAGGAGCAACGTCATGCGATCGTTATCCGCTTATATGAAGGCCCATATTCATTCCCAGCCTCATAAATACAGTGTTCGTAAAATGATTGTGTGCCGCAATCGTGAAGCTTATGAAAATTGGCTACATGAGCTTCATAAACAGGGCATTAATCCCCTGAAGCAAATCCCTTCTGCTCTCACCATATGTTGTCATATGAATCCCGATAAGGAGCTCCATACATCAAGTTACCATCCAAGCATCCGAAAGGTAGAAACGGATAAGCAAGTTCGCATTCATCGTTGGTCAAAAGGAGGGGTACGTTCATATACCTCTTCACCTGACAACTATTCGCCTACCTTCACTTCTAAGTCAATGAAGGAGGTCAAAGTCAGGCTCCCGCAAATTCCTTGGAATATTCACGCTGTTGAAGCCCCAAAAGTGTGGAAACAGACAAAAGGAGAAGGCATCAAGATTGCAATCATTGACACAGGTGTAACAGAACACCCTAACTTAAAAATTGCTGGCGGCATAAATATGATTAATCGACTTGAGTCCTATGAGGATGACAATGGTCACGGAACTCATGTGGCAGGCATCGCTGCAGCAATCGGACATCAAAAAATGCCTTTTGGCGTAGCCCCGAATATTCAACTGTATGGCATCAAAGCCCTTGATAATACGGGAACGGGCTATGTATCCGACATTGTGGATGCGATCGAATGGTGTATTCAACAACGAATTCATATTGTTAATATGAGTCTTGGGTTGGATGATCCTAGTGACGTTCTTCGGCGTGCAATTATTAAAGCTCACCAAAGAGGAATTATTGTCGTTGCTTCTGCCGGAAACGATGGTCCAGATACGCTATCGGTAGATGAGCCAGCGAAATATCCAGAAACGATCGCTGTAGCTGCTATGAACGCTAAGTATGAAGTTGCTTCTTTCAGCAGCAGAGGTAAGGAAGTAGATATCATTGCTCCAGGAGAGCTTATCGTTTCGACGAACCATAAAAATGGCTTTGCTATCGAATCTGGCACTTCTATGGCTGCTCCACACGTTGCTGGCGCAGTTGCGCTGCTATTGTCATTACATGGCGCTCTAAGCCCTGATGAAGTGCGAAGATTGTTAATGAACACAGCAGATCCCCTAAAAAATACGAATGAACGCTCTCAAGGAAGCGGTCTGATCCAAACGCTGAAAGCAATTCAAGCAGTTCCTCAATTTGCAGCAGCTAGTAGACGTACGATATCTCGAAGATCAAGAACTGCCTATAAGCTCCAGCCTACACACTTAAAAAAAGGGAGCCCAAAACCTATTTCCTCACGCCCTCTCTTCGGAATTGCTTTGTCCAAAAGGTTGAAAACCAATGCTCGATCCAGTAGAAATGTAATTGCAAAAAACAACCCAAACGTTCAAACAAAAAGAGAAAAAAAAGTAAAAAACCAGGCACGTTCATACCGTCTAAGCACGAGTACAAAAAGTAATACTCCACTAGTACGGAAGCAACATGGTTTCTCCTCTCCCATGAAAACCCCCATAAAACGTCAATCGGCTCGTAAACTGCATTATCGCAAATGATTATGGGCTTTCAACGTAAAAGGGCTGCCCTAGTCATTATACATGACTTGTCGGACAGCCCCTTGCTTATATGCGGATGTAATTGTTGTGTAACAGCAGTTGCATATTCTAATTAACATGAACTACTGTTCTTGCTTGGATTCCTTCTCCTGGCATTTATTACAAATACCTTGGAAATCCAAACGATGATCGAGTACATGGAAATTGTATTCTTGTGCTAACCGCTCTTCCAACGGTCCCAGCCAGTCATCCAAAATTTCTTGCATCGTACCGCACTGCACGCAGATTAAGTGATGGTGATGATGTTTGCTGTTGTCGCCGCGCAAATCGTAGCGAGCAACTCCATCTCCAAAGTTCAACTTCTGTACCACATGCAATTCACTAAGAAGCTCTAACGTACGGTAAACGGTGGCAAGACCGATTTCGGGAGCTTTCTCCTTGACAAGCATGAAGACATCCTCTGCACTTAGATGGTCCTCTTCATTCTCCAGCAGCACGCGCACAGTCGCTTCACGCTGCGGTGTCAGCTTATATCCTTGGGATTGCAGTTGTTGTTTAATTGTATCAATCCGCGACTCCATGGTCTCCCCCCTTGCCGCCTATCCGCAATTCAATTCACTTCTATTATTATAGGGGGACTATCTAATCAGTGTCAAATTATTTACGAGATCTTTAAAGCACTCTCGACATCAATTATGGAGGAAGACATCCAATTCATGAGATAAGGGCTAACCCAGGTCATTATAACGGCAACCGCCATCATTCCTATACATACCCCAACTTGTGTCGTCAAATAATCGAGAAACGGTTTTTTTAACGAACGCATCTTCGGAACGAACAGCCTGTCCTTCATCACATGAATCGCAAAAGACAGGGCAGAAACACTCGCTATAAGCATAAGCGGAATCGCAATCATATTGTGAGGAGCGACTCCAAGCAAAGCTACGAACATTCCCTTCCATGAGAATTGGCTGACCAGAGTTCCGACCGTAAATCCAATGAGTACACCTTTTGCAAAGTCAAGAATCAAAATAAGTGGAAATCCTACAATAGAAATACCAAGCACAGCAATGAGTAATATCCACCGCCAATACATCCAAAGTGAGGACCAGAATTCAGTAGTGTCGGCAGAATCTCCTGCTGTTAAAAAGATTTGCTCCAATTGACGCGATAGCTCCTCTTGTTGGTCATACGTTAACGAGTTGACCAATAAAGCACCGAACACAACACCTACAACAAATATCAATGTCACGAACACATACAAATATAAATGCTTCTTTATATCCGGCATGATTGCTAACAAGGTCAACGTCTCCTTTCTCCTTACGGAAAACTTGTCCGCTCTGACGTTGCTCCATGTATATGCATATACATGCCATCATATGATAATGCCTTATTTTTATTTTTCTGTGTTCATGACTCCTCCATACGTTCCTCCACCGCCGCTTCTGAGCTCCAGTGTTCCTGTGCGTGCCGCTTGAATGAATTGTGCAATTTTGTCACCTACGACAGCACAAAGATCCTCCATACTTGCTCGATGCAAAATATTCATCTCTGTACCGAACTGCTGCAGCATCTTCCTCATCGTGCTAGGCCCAACACCAGGTAAATATTCTAAAGGTACCTGATGAATATAAGGAGTACGATCAGGGCGAACAGCCTCCTCTACACTTCGATCTGCAATAGATGCAATTCGATCGTACACACCGCCGATGACTACTTTACTGCCGCATGTTGAACATGGTTGAGACATATGATTCCCAGACGAATGAACTCCATCCACTAACAAGTGCCCATTGCCACAAGTTGTGCGATGGTACTTTCCAAGCCGCGGATTCAGGCCATAATTCGCTGCAACACCGCGTCCCTCCTGCTTGCGCAGCACTTTGCACCATTCTGCAAAATTCGGCTCCGCCATAACAAATGAATTGTACTCACGTCCAATTTTGGATAGTGAGTGGGCATCTGAATTCGTTAATAGTGTATACGGGTCAAGTTCTGAAATACGCGCTGTCATGTCACGATCTGCACTCAAGCCAACTTCAACAGCATCAACGAGCTGCATGTCCAGCACGTCCTCCATCCGATCTGTACAGCTGCCGTATATGCTTTTATGCGGGGTGAAAATATGAGCAGGGACGAATACTCCTCCATAGGCTGCAACCTCCTGCTGTAGCTTCACTGCCTCTACATAAATACGCTGCGTGGACAGATGGATATTACGCATATGTGCAGACATCCAACGTGAAAAGTGCTTCATCGCGTCAAGGCTGGGCATATAGCAAAGTACATGTGCCGTGCCTTTTCCGTCGGGCTTAATCTCAATTTCACTCCCCAATAAAATGGTCGTATTTTTATAGCGAATCCCACCCGCAGGGAGCTCCTCCATTTCCCCTCGGGCGATTAAGCGATCGATATCAGCAAGCACACCTGGTGATTGCGCATCAATAATCCCGATTAGATCGATTCCTTTACGATCAGTTGCTTCACGAGCAATCGCTTCGAAAGTTAAATTTCGACTGGCGCTTATTTTAACAGCCCTTCCTTCTGAAGTAGCTCCGATATGGACGTGTAAATCCGCGTAGTACGTACTCAGATTTAGTTTCATTTTCTCACTCACAGAGGCCATTGTCCTGTCAACTTCTTAATTTGCCATGCATAAACCGCACTTATCGTTTTTGCATCACTAATACGTCCTGCCCGAATCGCTGTGAAAGCTTCATCCAACGTAAGTGCCGTGACTTCAAGAAACTCATCCTCATCTGTCTGCATCGAACCTTGTACAAGCTGTTCAGCAACAAATAAATGAATAATTTCATCTGCAAAGCCAGGTGATGTGTAAAAAGAAGTAAGGGGAATTAGCGACTCTGCGATGTATCCTGTCTCTTCTTCCAATTCCCTTGTTGCCGCTGCCTGCGGCAGCTCACCCGCATCTAACTTACCCGCAGGTATTTCAACTTGGGACTTCCCCAGCGGCTTCCGGTACTGTTCAACAACAATCATTTTGTCGTCGCGAATCGCAAGTACAGCTACAGCTCCTGGATGCTTAACAATTTCACGAGTGGCCGTCGAGCCATCAGGCAAAGATACCGTGTCTACTTGCAAGGAAATCACTTTGCCATCAAATATTTTCTTCGTCTCTATCGTCAATTCTTCAAAAAGTTTACCCGCTTCATATTGATTCGAATGATTCATTCTCTATCCATCCCCTTATCCATCTGCAATAACTACTCAATCTATTATTTTTCACATATACACACAATCTATTACATACAAATTATATCAGATGGCATTCATAAACACGATGACGACAAGGAGATGAGATGCAGCAATGAAACAATTTCGTACGAATAAACAGTTGTGGCTTTCCGGTAAAGGTTATGATATAAGTGCAGCTTTACGACGTATGATGATGAAAGAAGGCAAAGATGCCAAAATATCCGATATACTAAGTAAACCGCACAGAAAATAACACTTTTAACCAACCACGTATCCATCTGTACACTGATGCAATCAACGAGGCATCTTAGCATAATTTTCACAAGGCTTTGACCCTACTCCGCTGTTATGCACTTGACACCTCCTTCTGACCAAGCTAAGATTTGATTATACTGACCGATCGTTCTAATAATGGAGGATACGTATTCATGGCACGTCGAACTGCAGAAGAAGCCGAACAGACTAAGCAAGCGATAGCTGCTGCTGCGAAGCAGCTCTTTATTCAACAAGGATACCAAGCCACTTCTATGGAGCAGATTCGAGAATCTTCTGGCATGAGTAAAGGCAGCATTTACTACCATTTCAAAAGTAAAGAACAGCTATTTATGTACTTACTTGAGTTAAATATGGTCGATTGGATCTTTAAGTGTACAGAACGATTCAAACTCGTTTCAACCGCTACGGAGAAGCTGTATGCGATCGCTCATCATTTCGCTCATGACTTTGAAAACCCATTAATGCAAGCATCGATGGAATTTTCCGGGACTAAAGGTGCAGATCCAGAAGTGATTGAGAAAATTGTGGAAATGTCTAAGTTCCCACTCCCGTTAATTCTCGATGTGATTAAAGAAGGTATCCAGCAAAAAGAATTCGCTGAAGATGATCCCGAGAAGCTAGCTCTGTTGCTTTACAGCGTATTAGGCGGACTTGGCATTATCCAGTTTGACAACTACTCGCTTGAAGAACTTGAGTTCATACATCGCAAGGCAATCGATGTGTTCCTTAACGGTATTCGCGCATAACATAAAGGACGAAATAGATGGATGAACGAATCCATCTTTATTTTCACCCATTATTAAACCGGACAGTCAGTATATTTAAATTTAGGGGGACAATAAATCATGTCAAGCAATGCTACACCTGTAGCTGCACCACCATCTTTATGGAGCAATCGAGTTTTTCTTATCGTAGCTTCTGCTGATTTACTCCAACAAATTGGCATCTGGGTACGTAATATGGCCCTTCTATTCGCTGTTACGGAGATGACAAACGGAAATGCAGTAGCCATTTCCTTACTCACCGTATTTGAAATGGCTCCGATATTTATCTTTTCCTTGATCGGCGGCGTATTCGCGGATCGCTGGAATCCAAAATGGACAGTCGTTATCGGTGACTTGCTCAGTGCCTTGTCCATCGTCGTCATCATGCTATGTCTCGCATCTGGCATTTGGCAAGCTGTATTTTTAGCTACTGTCGTCTCTGCAATCGTGAGTCAATTTTCAGTACCCTCGTCATCCGTACTGTTCAAACGACACGTTCCAGAATCTCAAGTGCCAACTGCAATAGGGATTACACAAGGTCTGGGCTCCATATTCGTCATTCTTGGCCCCATTATTGGAACTACCTTGTACAAGGTGCTCGGGCTTCAAGGCTCTTTGATCGTATTATGCGGAATTTTCACATTAGCAGCACTTATCCAACTTGCTCTACCCTCCTATAAACGAGAGAAGAAAGAGAACACTGCTGTATTTGAAGATATTAAAGCAGGTATATCCTATGTATGGGCGCACCCCACCCTACGACTATTAACACTTACGCAAATTGTAATTAGTCTCGGAATCGGCTTAATTCAGCCACTTGAAATATTTATTGTAACAGAGCGTCTCGGACTGCCTAAAGAATCATTACCTTGGATAACAACAGCGGCAGGTGTTGGATTGTTCATCGGGATTAGTATCGCATCGGCATGTGGAACCTTTATTCAGAAACACCGCAAAATCATTTTTGCAGTTGCTTTATTAGGATTAGCCATATCTTTAGTTATTGAAGGATGGTCTACAATTTTATGGTTAACACTAGGTATTCGCTTCCTAAGTGGTTTGCTGATTGCAGCACTGCAAGTTATTTTGAGTACGTGGTTCATTCAGTTTGTAGACGAAAACTTTATCGGACGTGTAAATGGAATTACAATGCCGCTGTACACGGCAGGTGTAATGATCGCTTCTGGTATGGCTGGATTTATTAAGGAACAATTTTCACTCGTTACGGTCTTTACACTTGCAGGTATCGTAGTCGCGTTTGGAGCGTGGCTGAGCCTTTACATTAATTTATCTGCGTCGAAGGAGCCTTCCAAAGAAGCAGAAAACGTAGAAGTGAGTAAGTCGTTACGTACAGCAAAATGATTACAAAAAAAGAGAAGCATCCTCTTTCACTAATTATCAGTGAATCAGGATGCTTCTTTCTTAAGGGTCGATTTTAGACAAAGGTTTCGTCCCGTTTAATGCTACGCCTTAATTGCTTCTTCTATAATCGCAACAACAAGCTCTGTCGTCTTCACCAAATCCGAAGTATGAATATGCTCATTCGTCGTATGGATGTCTTTGTAGCCAACTGCAAGGTTAACGGTAGGGACACCATGACCGTTGAAAATATTCGCATCGCTTCCGCCGCCGGAATGGAATACGCTAGTTGGCACGCCAATTTTCTCATTGGCACGAGCAACCAATTTCACAACTTCATCTTCTTCTGTAAAGTTAAAGGCTGGGTACATCACTTCACTTGTGAAATTAGCGCGAGCACCGTACTCTGCTGCTGCTGATTCAAGCGCTTCTTTCATAACAGCCGTTTGCTTATCCATCTTATCTTGCACAATACTTCTCGCTTCAGCTGTCAGCTTGACATAATCGCATACGATATTCGTCGCACCGCCACCTTCAAAGCGACCGATGTTTGCTGTTGTTTCGTGATCGATACGGCCAAGTGGCATACGTGCTACTGCTTTACCTGCCACTTGAATCGCGCTAATTCCATCTTCAGGGTTCACACCTGCATGTGCAGACTTCCCGAAAATCTCCATCGTAATCTTCGCTTGTGTAGGTGCAGCTACAGCTATGGAACCGATCTCACCGTTCGAATCCAAAGCATATCCCAAATCAGCCTTCAAAAGAGATGCATCCATAACACGAGCACCATTTAGGCCTGATTCCTCACCAACCGTAATAACGAATTGAATTTGACCATGTGCTTGACCGGATTGTTGCACGACACGAATCGCTTCGAACATGGCAGCAAGACCAGCTTTGTCGTCCGCACCAAGAATAGTCGTACCGTCACTGCGAATCATGCCGTCTGCATCGACAACTGGCTTAATGCCTTTACCAGGCGTAACTGTATCCATATGAGAGGTGAAGAAAATGCGCTTCGCTTGTTCTTGTCCTGCCGATGCTGGCCATGTAACGATCAAGTTCCCTGCGCCATGTCCAGACTTCTCTTGCGTATCATCTTCATATACATCAAGTCCTAGTTCGCTGAACTGTTTTTTTAGCAGATCACAGATTTCGCGCTCATAGCGTGTTTCACTATCTACTTGAACCAATTGCAAAAAATGTTGTACTAATCGCTCTTGTTGTACCATCGTATCTTTCCTCCACACTCATTTTTCGTTAAAATAAATAGTATATCATTGATTTAGAGAGAAAGGAGTGCCTTCCTATGCAATCCAAACGTTGGTTTAAGATCGTTGTCTACGTCATGCTCATCGCTATGATCGCTTCCACTTTAATCTTCCTTATTGAGCCAATCTTATATGGCCTATAAGATATCGCTTGAGAAGTTCTCAGCACCATTCGGTTTGATCGTGTAGAATCGTTTAGGCAGGACAAGCCTATTTGCAAGTTGTCCACATCCATCTTTACATGTACCTACGGATGAAGCCATGCTATCAGCATGGCTTTCAACGTGTTAGGTTAGGAGACGGAATGATGAATGATCTCAGGATATCCGAACACATTCATAAAATGAGGAAGCAATTCCTGTCCTACCTGCTCTACTGTAAAGGTTTGACCTGTTACATCTTCTAATGACGTTACTCCGAATTGTTGAATGCCGCACGGAACGATTCCGGTAAATCCAGAGTGCTGAATTCCTTGCTTAATATTAAAAGCAAATCCGTGACTCGTCACAAATCCTCTGCGGTTTCTACATTTATTGAACTTAACTCCGATCGCTGCAATCTTTTCATTGCCGACCCAAACACCAGTAAAATCTGGCTTGCGATCCCCAACGATACCATATGAAGCAAGATACTGAATCATCATTTCTTCCAAATTTCTTAAGTATCCGTGCAAGTCCAAGCTTGGACCTTCAAGCAGCAGCATAGGGTATCCAACAAGTTGACCCGGCCCATGATACGTAATATCACCACCGCGATCAATTTCGTAAACAGAAATCCCCTGCTTCTCCAGCTGTTCAGCGGATAAGAGTAAATGCTCAGGGTTGCGCTGGGAACCAATCGTATAGGTTGGAGGATGCTCCAGCAAAAACAACGTATCGTTCGCTGAACCATTATCGATCTGCTTAACAATGTCTTTTTGCATATCCCATGCTTGCTTATAATCCAGTTGTCCATAGGTATGTAGGTGCAGCGTCTGAGTGTTAGTCGTTTCCAAACTGATCTGATCCTGCTGACTGTTCATCATGCTATCACTCTTTCTTCTCTGACATCCTACTCTAGTATACCACGGAATGAAGCAATCAATATAATTTCGTATCAGAATTATAGCTTTCCAAATTCTCTTTTACACGCTGAAGGAATCGACCGCAAATGACGCCGTCCAAAATACGATGATCAAGAGACAAGCACATATTTGCCATTGAACGAACCGCGATCATATCATTAATAACAACCGGACGCTTTACAATCGACTCAAAAGTAAGGATTGCAGCTTGCGGATAGTTAATAATCGGATAGGATTGAATAGAGCCAAATGAACCTGTATTGTTAAATGTAAATGTGCCGCCTTGCATATCCTCTAGTGTAAGCTTGCCTTCGCGTGTGCGCCGTGCTAAGTCGTCTATTTCTCTAGCAAGACCTGCGATATTTTTCTGATCTGCTTTTTTAATAACGGGAACCATAACAGAATCTTCCGTACCCACAGACAAGGAAATATTCACATCACGCTTTACAATAATTTTATCAACAGCCCACAATGAGTTCATAATCGGGTAATCCTTGATTGCATTTACAACGGCTTTAAGAACAAATGCCAAATAAGTCAAATTGACGCCTTCTTTGCGTCGGAATTCGTCTTTCCACTTATTGCGAAGTTCTACTAAGTTCGTCACATCAACCTCAATCATCGTCCATGCATGCGGGATTTCAGAGACACTTTGACGCATACGAGTCGCGATCGTATTACGGATAGGCGTGACATCAATAAAGCGCTCCCCATCACCAACCGTTTGTGGTCGTTCCACATCGATATGCGGCACTCGCGGAGATTCCGACAAGTGCAGACCCGAGCTGCGAACCGGCAGGCTAGGTAAGCTTGCATCACCAGCCATGCCTTGATCAAGTCCAGCCAGTTGTTCTTCTTTAAGCTTGTGCTGTTCATGCTTCAACGCTTCTTGCGTACCGTTGCCGCGCACCTCTATGAATTGCAAGACATCCTTACGCGTAATGCGTCCACCAAGCCCAGATCCTTGGACATATGTCAAATCAACATCATAGTCACTTGCCAACCGCTGTACTGCGGGTGATAAGCGTGCGCGCATCGGAGCGTTCTCATCGTTAGAGCTCATACTTACTTGCTCCGCAGCAGCTCTACGCTTGTCCGCTGTAGCTTCTACAGCATTGGAAATTGCAGCAGGTTGGTACTGGCCTACACCTACTGTTGCTGCGCCTGTTCCATTCAGAACCTTCGCACCTGCTCCAGCTACTTCCCCAGATGAAAGCTTGGCTTGTAATGCTGAATGGTACGTACAAATGACCTTACCTACTTCAACTACATCGCCATCATGCACGAGATGCATACCCATTACCCCATTTTCCGTAGCGGGTATTTCAGCGACGACTTTCTCCGTAAACACTTCACATATCGGTTCATAAGCTTCAAATGCGTCACCAGGCTGCTTCAACCACTTATTGAGTGTCGCAGATACGAGGGATTCCGCAAGCTGCGGCATCGTAATCTCTTTCGTTATTCCATTGTCTGACATCGATCACTTCACTCCCGTCTTTCTTTCGACTTTCTCACATTTAGTATTGAGCGAGCTTGCGCATCGCTTCTTTGAGCTTGTCTTTATTTAACATAAACTCCCGCTCAAGCGGTGGGCTGATCGGCATCGCCGGAACGTCAGGACCACATAAACGCATAATCGGAGCATCCAGTTCATGCAGCAATTCTTCAGCAATGATTGCGGACACTTCAGCACCAATACCCCCAGTCTTATTGTCTTCATGAACAATAAGAACTTTACCTGTTTTGGCCACCGCTTCTAAAATACCTTCCTTATCAAGCGGCTGCAGTGTGCGCAGATCGAGAATATGAGCGCTTATACCTTCTGACACCAACTCTTCAGCAGCCTGCATCGCGAAGTGCAGCGGCAAGCTATAGCCAATTATCGTGATGTCTTCTCCCTCACGAATGACATTTGACTTGCCAATCGGAACGATATAATCGGTTTCAGGAACTTCACCCTTGATCATGCGATAGCACTTTTTATTTTCAAAGAAAATAACCGGGTCAGGGTCACGAATTGCCGCTTTGAGCAGCCCTTTCGCATCATATGCCGTATAAGGCGCAACAATTTTCAAGCCTGGCGTACCAAAGAACACCGATTCCGGACACTGGGAATGATACAGCCCACCAAATATGCCACCACCAATCGGTGCTCGAATGACAACTGGACAGTTCCAGTCATTGTTTGAGCGATAACGAATCTTGGCTGCTTCGCTAATGATTTGATTCGCTGCCGGAAACATGAAGTCCGAATATTGCATTTCAGCAATCGGCTTCATCCCTACCATGGCAGCCCCAATCGCCACTCCAGCAATAGCAGACTCAGCTAGTGGAGTATCCAATGCGCGAGCTTCACCAAATTGTTCGTACAACCCTTTCGTGGTCGTAAAGACACCGCCCTTTACCCCAACATCTTCTCCAAGTACGAATACTTCTGGGTCGCGCTCCATTTCTTCTTTCATTGCCAATCGAATGGCATCAATATATTCAATAACGGCCATTGGATGCTCCCCCTTCCGATTCAGCATACACATGCGTATAAGTTTCGTCAGGATGAGGATAAGGAGCTTCCTCAGCATAAGCCGTAGCTTCGTTGATAATCGCTAACAATTGTTTCACTAAAGCCTCATCTTGAGCTTCTGACCATATCCCGCAATTGATCAAATATTGCTTAAAACGGGGAAGCCCGTCATTCGCACGATGCTGCTCCACTTCTTCCTTCGTCCGATACGCAAGATCGTTATCCGACGTGGAATGCGGCTGCAAACGATACATGACCGATTCAATAAGCGTCGGTCCTTCACCACGAATAGCACGCTCGCGCGCTTCCTTCACGACTCTATATACTTCTAACGGATCCGTCCCATCAACACGAACGCCCGGGAAACCATAGCCTGCCGCCCGATCGCTTATATTTCCAGCCGTTTGCTTGGATAAAGGCACTGAAATCGCGTATTGATTGTTCTGACACATAATAATAACGGGAAGACGATGAACGCCAGCGAAATTGCAGCCTTCATGGAAATCTCCCTGATTGCTCGAGCCTTCACCGAAGGTTACATACGATACGATATCCTGCTTGCGCATTTTAGCAGCTAACGCAATGCCTACAGCATGCGGCACTTGCGTTGTAACTGGGCTTGAGCCCGTCACAATGCGATGACGCTTCGACCCGAAATGGCCCGGCATCTGGCGTCCTCCACTGCTAATATCTTCTGCTTTCGCAAAAATAGAGAGCATCAAATCCTTCACCGTCACACCAACCGATAGTACAAAGCCATAGTCACGGTAATACGGCAGAAAATAATCCCTCTCCCGATCCAAGGCAAACGCTGCTGCGACTTGCGTCATTTCTTGGCCGATTCCTGATACATGGAAACCTACCTTGCCAGCCCTCTGCAGCAATAAACCCCTCTCGTCGTATTTGCGTGCAAGTACCATCATACGATACATCTCCAAAGCTTGATCATCCGAGATTCCTAGCTGCTCATGGCGTGAACGCTCACGAACCGTTACATCTGGTGTCATGGAGTGATCCCCCTTTTCCACATGTCCTAATCACATAAAGTTACATGTAACTACAAAAGTTGTCATCAACATCTAATACCAGGTACTAATTTTCTGGTTAGATGTATTATACCCTCTTGTTAAACAAAAAGAAAATGTTAAACGTCATATCGTTATGATGACAGTTGCGATAACTTTAAAATGAGAAATGCCTCGCCCCTTCTCCCCATGTAGCAATCCCATCATCAACTTAGGCTGAGAACGTGGAATATTAAAGGATATGAGAGCGACCTTGTACAGCTAGCATAGCTTCCTGTACAGCTTCTGACAATGAAGGGTGCGGATGAACAACTTGTCCAACCTCCCAAGGAGTTCCATCCAAAAGTTGCGCCACTGCAGCTTCACTAATAAGCTCCGTCGCATGAGGGCCGATTATGTGAACACCGAGCACATCGTTCGTAGCTTGATTCGCAATCACTTTGACAAAACCTGCTGTTTCACCATATACAAGAGCCTTGCCGATGGCTTGAAAAGGAATTTTCCCAACTTTCACATCGTGTCCAGCAGCACGAGCCTCTGCTTCCGTCAAACCGATTGAAGCCGTTTCTGGTCTCGCATAAACACAACGTGGGACCATTCGGGATTGTAACGCCGTGCCTTTATGCCCACTCATATGCTCAACAGCAGCTATTCCTTCTGCGGATGCTGCATGCGCAAGCTGCAATCCGCCAATACAATCACCAATTGCATAAATATGTGGTTCATTCGTTTGCAAATGTTCATTCACTCGGATAACCCCGTTTTCAACTTGGACATTTGTCTGCTCCAAACCAAGCTTCTCCACATTAGCTGCGCGGCCAACAGACACAAGTATACGGTCTGCTTGTAAATGAATGGTCTCTTCTGCAGTGGTCGCTAAAATATCCATTCCAGATTCGTCTTTGCGAATTCCTTCCGCATCTATAGTACAATTCGTATAAATCGTTACGCCTCGATCCGCGAGCTGCTTATGCATTTCTTTCGCAACTTCTTCATCTTCTGAAGGAAGAATTCGAGCACCTGCTTCTATCATTGTTACCTGAACGCCAAAGTCCACCATCATCGAAGCCCATTCTACACCAATCACACCACCGCCGACGATAGCGATACGCTGTGGCAGCGTGTCCCATTCAAGCGCTTCGTCGCTCGTAAACACATACTGTCCATCTGGTTCTAGACCGCGGAGTATTCTTGGGCGGGAGCCTGTCGCAATAATAAGGTACTTGGGCACAATCGTTTCCGACTCACCATTGTCCAACTCAACGGCTACTGATCCACTTTGCGGTGAAAAAATAGAGGGACCCATGACGCGCCCGCTGCCATGTATTACTTCAATTTTATGCTTATTCATTAAATATTGAACGCCACTATGCAATTTATCTACGATTTGCTGTTTGCGAGCTTGTACTTCATCAAAGTGAAGCTTTACCCCCTCCGTATGCACACCAAACTGGGCACTTTCCTTTGCTAACGCATATACTTCTGCACTACGCAGCAGCGCCTTGCTCGGAATGCAGCCGCGATGGAGACAGGTACCTCCCAGCTGCTGTTTTTCTATAACAACAACATGATGACCTGCTTGTGCAGCTGCAATTGCAGCTACATAGCCACCTGTTCCTCCGCCGATAATGGCAACGTCTACTTGTTTCGTCATGAAACTTTTCACTCCTCTCTATATCTTGGTGCTATTGTAACTCCTTTTTCCGTTCCAGCCAATTACATAACTATCGGTCAAATATCTTCTAATCAATAAATATGGCAAAAAAGCAAAATTAGACATATTTCCATACTCAAGGTAAGATGAATAGAGCAGAAAAATAGGTAAACGACACACACATCCTCTTAATAAAGGAATGAGCGCTAACGATGGCCAATGCAAATGTTAAAGTAACCATTTCTCGTTTTATTGCGATAATGATGCTTGTGATTCCTGGCGTGCTCGCAACTGCTGGATTTTTGTACATGAAAGATGCCATTTATCAATATATTGTTGACAAAGGAAATCCCGCTTTAACCGATATATCATTTGGATGGCTGCCTTTCTTAGGAGGTTTATTACTCTTTGCCATCGGGGTCGGATTTATTGGGGGCTGGATCTTTTTCCGCGATCGGAAACATAACTATGTTGCACCTCGATTCCGTGAAAAGAAACCTCGCGGACCGCGCCCAGACTTTCGTCAGCAAGCGACACGTTCCCAGCACAATTCTGGTAATAACCAACCTGTTGATGCAAAAACGAAGTAAATAAAGAAGGAAGCCTACGGCATGCACCGTGATCTGGACCCTTTGTCAAGGACACATTCAAAAGAAAGAGCTTATGGGTTTTAAACTGCGGACAAAAGATGATTTCTGTACTGTACAGGAGTCATCTTTTTTCGTCCCCATTGATATCTGTGGTTGTTGTAATAGCGAATGTACCGATCTACATCTTGCTTAAGACTTTCAAAGGTCAGGCAGGCTCTGTGGTCGACATGATCCTTAAGATGACCAAAGAAGGATTCCTGAGGGGCATTATCCCAGCAGTTTCCTCGTCTAGACATGGATTGCCCCAACTTGTGCTTCTTTAGAAGCTTTTGGAAGGTGGGGCTTGTATAGTGGCTGCCCTGATCGGAGTGGATAAAGGCGCCTTTAGGCAGTTTGATTCGTTTTTGTTGCATGAACTTCTCTATGGTATCAGTAGCTAAGTCAAGTGTAATTCGGTCAGATAGATGATGTGCCAGGGCCTCGCCTGTAGAAGCATCCAATATGGTTGACAAATAGGCCATCTCCGACCGACCGTAAGGCAGATAAGTGATGTCCGTTAGAAGCGCAAGGCCCGGGATTTCTTTCCTGAAATCTCGCTGTAAAAGGTTAGGTAGCGTCCGGTGTTCAAGCGTTGCCTTAGCTATTCGTTTATATGGGTTTGGCTTTCGGTGAGGGCAGACTAATCCAAATTTCTTCATCAATTTGCGGATTCGCTTCAGGTTGTACACAATACCAAACTCGTGTTCCAGGATCATTTTAATGGAGCGTGAACCCTTCTTGAAGCCTCGACGAGCAAAGGCCTTTTTGATCCAGGTACCGGCCTCCTCGTCTTCTCTAGCTCGTTGCAGGCGTGTATCCGCAGCCTGAAGATAACGATAGTATCCGGAGCGAGAGACCTCTAGCAGCTCGCAGAAATACCGAGTCATTCGTCCCAATCCTTGCTTTACGGCTTCATGGATCAGTTCGAATTTATGACTTATGCTTAGATTGCTTTTCTCTAGTACTAGCCTCCTTTCGTTCTTGTCGAACTTTTTTAACAGTTCAAGCTGTGATTCGAGAAGCTTGATTTTTGCCTCTTGTTTGGCAATCACTTCGGCAGCAGTCAGTTCCCTCTGTAACGGACGACCCGAGGAACCTTTCCTTGAGTCGGTGAGCCCGATAATCCCATCCCTTTCATAAGCCTTCTTCCAGCGATCTGCGCATTGTTCGACACGAGTCATTCCTAGGGTGCTGACATCGAATCCACTCGCCTCAAAGATCTCCCTAGGCGTTTTCCCGAGCATGTATTGTTCAATGAAGAGCCGTTTAAATTCATCTGTGTAGGCAATGGATTTTTCACTAACTCTAGCGATATATCTGTTGTTTGATAAAACTTCGCGTTGTCCCTCATTAAAATATTTCTTGCTCATGTCATCCCCCCCGTTACTCTTCCAGTATACGAAAAAGTACCCATAGCCCAAACACCTTTTTTTCAAAGTGTCCAGTCTATGGGTACCAGTTTAC
>NZ_KE383838.1:292183-412055 GCF_000422445.1 Paenibacillus assamensis DSM 18201 | reverse complement strand
TATGTTCACCCCGAGGCGATATTCCATTCGGATCAAGGTATGCACTACACGAATCCTAACATACAAAAGCAGATCGCTGAGTTAGGGTTTCAGCAGTCTATGTCGCGTAAGGCTAATTGTTGGGACAATGCTTCCATGGAAAGCTTCTTTGGTCATTTGAAAGATGAGTTGGACTATAAGCAATGTACAAATTTAGAAGAATTGCGAATTTGTGTAGATGAGTACATCACATTTTATAACTCACATCGATATCAGTGGACATTAAATAAGATGACTCCTGATGAATTCAGGAGCCATCTTGTTGCTGCTTAAATCGAAAGGACCTTTTTTATATACTGTCCACTAATAGGGTTACAGTTCAGTATGCCCAATGTGAAACGGTCTTTTTCTGTGTATCTGTCCTAATCCATATCTTTATCTATTTCGATGCATAAATCTTGCCTCTCTATTTAATTGTTACTTGTGTTGTACGTTCTGTTTGATTGCCGAATATATCTTTCACCCGCAAAATAATGTTGTGCTTACCAGGAGCTAACTTGGAGGAACGCAAATCAGCAAAAAATTGTTTCTCATCTACGTTGACATTCACATAGTGCCACTTCTGACTATGGTTGACTCGCCACTGCATTGTCACAAGTTTAGGATCAAAAATAAGATAGCTTTCCAATTCTTTTGTAACGATCAGCCCGTTAAATCCGGTTAACTGATCTTCGATTTTACCAAAGAGCTGTCCTTTGGCAGCTTTCTGATTGTTGACCATCACAACAGGTGCCTTCGAATCAATAAAGAAGGTAATACCCTCTGTTACCGTCTGACGGTTTTCCGCAAAGCTTTTCACTTTAATGTTGTAGCGTCCATCTGGAAGCGTTGTTCCATTTACATCTTTACCTGTAAATTTGAACTGGGACAATCCTTTCGCATGTTTTGCTTGATTCAACAGCACATACGTTTTTCCAGCCATAGACTTAGGCTGCTCATCCTCACGAGTTGCTGTTACTAGTACGCGCTGCGATGGGACGGTCACATAATAATGAATTGTCGAAGATTTCGTGCTGCTGTCTCCTTTAGGTGCATACAACGTATTATCAATGTGATCTCCTTTTACGAGCGGATAGTTTTTTACTTGATTGACTAGTAGGAAAGGAACGCTTACCGCATCTTTATCGCCTTTGATCGAAATCGATCCTGACCATACTCCTGCATTTTGCTTCAAATCCACAGTCCATTTTACTGGAATTTTGACCGTTTGATTCGGTTGAACCGTGATCTGCTGTGGAAGTTCCAACGGACCTTTACCAACTTCAAGGTTTGCTTTCAGCTGATAAGTAACCGACTTGTCCGACGTATTTGTAAGTTCAAGGGTTTGAGACAGTACAGGATTGTTCCCTTTGAAACCAGGTGCAATATGTCCGAACGATAAGCTTGCTGGTGAAGCGAACGTGTTGGCTTGTAATGCTGCTTCTATATTCAAGCTGCCCGCACCTTGCTCCGTACGCTTATAAGGGACACCTTTCTCATTGATGAGCTGATTAGCATGCTGCATCAACGCGGACTTGACCATCTCAGGGGTCCAATTTGGATGAGCCTCCAGCAGCAGTGCAGCGGCTGCCGTTACTTGTGGCGCTGCCATACTTGTGCCGCTATTCATGACATACCCGTCTTCTTCTCCTAGTGCACTGTAAATATGCATCCCAGGTGCTACAAGATCAGGCTTAAGCAGCCAAGTGCCTACTGCTGGACCGCCTGAGCTTAAACTACCTAATCGTTCTGCTACGTTTACACTGCCCCAAGACCAAGATTTGGACGCTAACTTTTTCAACTTTTGAGCATCTTTCATTGAAATGACAGCGCCTGAAATCATACGCGCAGGCTCTTTATGTACATTGACGTACATCGTAGCTCCTTCTCCATCCATGGAGGAATCTGCAAAAATGACCCCTTTCAATCCAGCTTCTTGAGCGGCTGTATACCAATCTTCCACGTAATAATCCGAATCTTCACGTGCTTCGATTACCACATACTTACCACGATATTTAGCATCCTTTAGCTTCGCAGGAGCTACATGTCCAGCGTATACGAAGGAGGCAGATCCTGTTGTAGGCAGCTTCTTTGCACCGTACAAGGGATGCAATTGCACAATTGTTGTACCGCTAACAAGAGCAGCATCTGTGCGTGCTTGTGAAGTTGCTCCTACAACAATAGGCTCTGCCCCATAACCTGGGGACGTAATCGACCAGGCTTCACCGAAATTTCCTGCTGACTTTACCACGACAACCCCTTGCTTCACAGCTTCTGCAATCGCACGAGCAACTGGTTCACTAGGAGCATCTATATCTGCATTTAAGGATAGATTAATGACTTGGACCTTGTCCTCGACTGCTCGTTTAATCGCATCTACAATGGAATTAGAATAGTTCTTCTGACCATTCACACCTGAAAAAACACGATAAATGTGTAGTTCTGCATCAGGTGCTTGCTGCATAATAATGCCTGCGACATGCGATCCATGTCCATCTTCATCTTGCGGAATGGAATCCTGCTCGACATAGTCGTATCCCTTTTTAATATTGCCTTTAAATAGAGGGTGCTTCCTATTAATACCGGAATCAATAACGGCAATCTTAATTCCTTTGCCTGTGTATTGCTTCGACAATAGCGTAGAGCCTGTTGATATATGATTTTCGCTAAAGCCACTAGGTGCAGCTTGTACCGCATTTATGCCTAATAGACTCGTTACTGTCAAAGAAACGGCTAGCGCTGAAGTTATTATTATTTTTTTGCTATGTGTTAATGTTTTCATGTGTGTATAGCCTCCAACTATTTTTGCTAGCTATACTATAGATCCTTTTGCGCGGGGATAAACTACGAAAAATTAATTATTAATAGATTAAATTTTTCCATTTGTTTTTCCTTTTTAATAGGTAAGAAAACATGTCATAGCGTGATGTCTTGTGATTTCAACACTTTCTCCGAGTTGTTATATGATGTAAAATATCAATATACTTCCAAATTAAGATTTTGGTCATCTGTTTGTGTTTAGACCTTATTTAAACTTATTTTCAACAGGAGGATCACATCATGACGACCGTTCAATGGACGACAGGACAGGTATCATCCAAGCTCGGCATATCTGTTCGCACACTCCGTTATTACGATTCAATTAAGCTGTTTAGTCCAGAAAGTAAACAAACCGGCGGCAAGCGTCTTTACTCGGAAGAGGATTTGCTTAGGCTGGAGAAAATTACGCTGTTGAAGTCACTATCATTGCCGCTGAACGATATTCAGAACTTGCTTGATGAGCTATCGATTAAACAAATTCTTGAGGCGCATCAGAAGCATTTACGTGCTCAAGTTGCTCAACTACAAGAAAGTTTAGAGCATACAACTGGATTGTTGAACCTCTATGAGATGGAGGGGGGACTTCGCTGGGATACTTTGCTGCCGCTCGTAAAGGGACCGCAGAAAGAAGAGACGAAATCTTGGCAGTCTTATTTTGATGAAGATGAACTAAAATTGCTTTCAACTCGTCTTCCTAAATTGGAAAGTAACGATGAGATTACGCAGCAGTGGATTAACGTTATCGTTCGGATAGAACGCTGTTTGCATGATGAAATTGACCCGCAGTCGGTGGAGGGAGCACAGATTGCACGGGAGATTGAGCGGCTTTCTGCGGTGACCTTTGCAGGTGATAAAGAGCTGATGGAAAAGTTCTGGGATGTGCGAAAGAACCCAGCATCGTCAGATCCAGGTTCAGGCTTAGTACCGATTCGCCCAGAGGTCATTCAATTTGTTGAGGATTGCATGACACCTTTGTAGCTATTGATTCCACGCGATAAAGTAGTTGAAACAAAAGAGAGAATGAAGTGGACAATTATCGTACAATACATGAAGATTCATAAATAACAGTACTGGTGTATTACACACCAGTTGTTTAATCGAAGAGATCAGCGAAAAATCTAAATATGCCTCGAATCATGCGTCCAACGGCCCGTATTGCTCTCCAGATGCCTCGAAGGATTTTTCTAACAAAACGAAAGACGGATTTTACTTTTGACCATACACTTTTCATTTCTTTTTTGCGGTCCCCCATATGTGATCACCTCGCTAGCTGATAAGGAAAATCATAGCATATGGATCGTGAGATGAGTATGCAGTTTTTTCCTGTGTAATAGGGCTTCGTCATTTGTAAATAAAATAGTAGAGAGCACGAAACAAAGGCCATCCCTCTAAGGACGGCCTTTACTGTTTCCTAGTTACTGATTATTTCAATTCTATATAGTGTCTAACTTCTTCTGAAGTTTGAAAGAATCCTACTGATTCATAAAGAGTTAAGGCAGCTTTATTCGTAGTAAGCACCTCTAAATGTGCTGTCTTTAAGCCATGAGCTTTCAAATAATTCAATCCTTGTGCAAGTAAATACTTCGCAAGCCCACGATTTCTCCACTGCTCACGGACAAATACATCTTCGATGACCCCATCATCTGTATCTTCACCGCTGCCATCCTGCCAAGCCATTAGGCTGCCCACAATCGTATCACCTTCACGTACAACCATGGCTGTCCATCGCGGATTATTTTTATACTCCGCTAGTTTATCGGTGCCAAGCGGTGCGTCAGGCCATATGTCGGCTTCTATGTCCAAATAATGTTGTTCCTCTTGCGAGGACTCCATCTTCCAATGTGAAAATTGAAAAGATTCAGGCAGCAGAAACGATGGAATCGGCTCTCTAAGATCTCGGGACATCCCGAACGAACTGTTTAAATAGTGGAAGCCTTTTTGTATAAAATACTGATTGTTAGCTGCGTCTGATATATCATTGCCAACACAAAAATGAGTGCCGTAATCGTTAGGTAAAGTTGCCTTTAATTCCAAGGCCGTTGTGTAGAGATAAGGATATACTTTATCGAGCAGTGCATAGTCATATTCTCTTTGCGGCAGCGTCTTCAAGTTCACATAAATCGAATGTTTATAATGAGCGGGACGACCAGGAGGAAGCGTATTTATAATGCTTACCTGGCCTTTGGCGACCATTTTGCCATCTTCAAAAGCGCAGTATACATTGTTCCAATTATGCTCATCGCCAATCCACCAGAAAGAGTCTGGATCACCTTCAGCGACAATAGCATTGTACAATTCACCGAGAGCTGGCATGTCACCATGTTGAAAGTTACGGATTACGATCTCATGTTCTTGTTTGAACGTAGATGTGCTCAACAGAATACCCCTTTTCTTTAGATAGGGGGGAGCTCGCGGTTAAGAGGGCTAGGTAAGCGGCTTCCCCTGTAGAGATATGCCCTGCGATAACAGTTCTGTTTTCATAACAAACGCCTCCTGTAGGTGGAATTACTGTTGATGTTATCACGAATGGTATATTTTCTCAAATAAAATATTTGCATATTTACATTCAGTATGCATGTATCTCAAAGTTTGAATAGGTGGAGTTACTTGAGTCATTCACAACTAGCATTACATAGTTAAAGAATACAGTTGCATCTAGTTGAGAAAATGTGGTAACTTACGTATTGAGACCGAATGGTCCCTATTTTTTCGCGGGAGAGTTAGTATGAGAAATGGTCAAGAGACAAGAAATCGAATTATTGAACAATCTGCTGTCCTCTTTAATGAGAGAGGTTATTCCGGCTCTTCGATAAACGACATTATGGATGCAACAGGGTTAAAAAAAGGCGGCATTTACCGTCACTTCAAAAATAAAGATGAGCTGGCACTAGAAGCTTTCAACTATGCTGTTGACGTGCTGAGGAAGTCCTATCGACAGGCAGTCAGTGGCAAGAACTCAGCAGAGGAGAAGCTGATTGCAGTCCTGTCTGTCTATAGAAATGTCGTAGAGGCACCGCCTTTGCAAGGAGGCTGTCCGGTGTTAAATACGGCTGTCGATACAGACGATACGCATCCGCTCTTAAATCAAAGAGTACGAGAAGTGATGAGCGAATGGTTATCGTTGCTTAGCTCTATTCTGCGCGAGGGGATTCAGAAGAAGGAGTTTCGAGCAGATTTGGACGTGGAAGAGGCGGCTATTTTTTTAACATCTGCTTTTGAAGGCAGCATTATGATGGGGAAGTTGTATAAAGACAACGAGTATGTGGAGAAATATGCGGCTCAACTGAAAAGATATATCAATTACTGCGTAAAGCAGTAATTTTTATATAATAAAGAGACCGAACGGTCTCGTTAAAAAGGGATGGGATGATCGTATGAAAAGTCAGTGGAACGTAGGTATTTTATTGTTCGATGATGTTGATGTCATGGATTTCGGGGGACCGTATGATGTATTTAACTTGACGTTTAGAGATTTTAATAAGATTCAGGAGTCTTTTGAAAGTGAGAAGGAGATCGAGGACAAACCTTTTATCGTGAAGACAATTGCTCAGCACGAGCGAATGATTATTGCCGATCACGGAATGAGAATAATGCCAGACTTCAGCTTCGATACGTATCAGCAGACGTTTGATATTGTTATCGTTCCAGGGGGACCTATTAAGGCGATTAGAAATGGAATGGGCAATAAGGAATTATTGAGCTGGATTGTTACCCAGCACAAGTCAGGAGCAACGATTGCATCTGCATGTACAGGAGCCTTTTTCCTTGCCGCAGCGGGATTGCTAACGAATAAAAAAGCGACGACAAACGTATTAGCGCTGGATATGTTAGAGAGCAAATTCCCACAAATAGAAGTCGTACGCAATACGCGCTTTGTAGACAACGGTGATGTGCTGACTTCCGCAGGTATTTCGGCGGGGATTGATATGTCGATGTATATCGTGGAAAGGCTTCTTGGAGCAGAGGCTGCTCGTACGGCAGCACTGACAATGGAATATCCTTATTATGATTCCGCACTTTTAAAGTAATAGCCTTATCCTTTTTAGTTACCTTTTAGTGAAAAATGGGCTTAATTGCTTCAATCGTACAGAAGTATAAATGATTAATTACAATGTAAATTGGTCCGTCATTGACCTGAGCTGCCAGATTCCTGATAATAGAAGGGACAACTTTTTACTTCGTGAATGAACAGGTTTCATACGATACATTTTAGAAGTGACTCATACGTTTCAGGAAGTCATGAGCTCACTATCTTCAACAGATTGGAGCAATACAATGAGATATCGCAATCTAGAAGAATGCATCCTTGATTTGGAGAAGCATGGGCATTTGATTCGCATCCATGAAGAGGTTGACCCGGATTTGGAAATGGCAGCAATCCACTTGAAAGTGTATGCCGCTGGCGGTCCAGCATTATTATTTGAAAATGTAAAAGGCTCGAAATATCGTGCTGTATCGAACTTATTCGGGACGATGGAGCGCAGTAAATTCATGTTCCGCGATACATTAGAATCGGTGCAAGAGGTTATTGGGCTTCGCAATGATCCGATGAAGGCACTCAAAAATCCTTTCAAATATGCAGGAACAGGCTTATCCGCAGCGAAAGCACTGCCGATTAAGAAGTCGGGTGTACCTTCTAATTTTGAGGAGATCCAGATCTCTGATATGCCTTTAATTAAATCATGGCCGATGGATGGCGGTGCCTTCATAACGTTGCCGCAAGTATATTCGGAAGACCCGGATAAGCCTGGCATTATGAATTCCAATTTAGGCATGTATCGTGTCCAAATTAGCGGTAATGAATATGAACTGAACAAAGAAGTGGGCGTTCATTATCAAATTCACCGTGGTATCGGTGTTCATCAGCATAAGGCGAATAAGCTGGGCAAGCCCTTGAAAGTAAGCTGCTTTATTGGCGGTCCGCCGTCGCATACGTTGTCAGCGGTTATGCCTTTGCCTGAAGGGATGAGCGAGCTAACCTTTGCAGGCTTGCTTGGCGGACGCAATTTCCGTTACAGCTATGAAGAAGGCTATTGCATCAGTCACGATGCGGACTTCGTCATTATGGGTGAAATTTTCCCCGAAGAAACGAAACCGGAAGGGCCATTCGGCGATCACTTGGGCTATTACAGCCTGACGCATCCATTCCCGATGATGCGCGTGCACAAAGTATACGCGAGGAAAAACGCCATCTTCCCGTTTACGGTCGTTGGCCGTCCACCACAGGAAGACACTTCTTTCGGTGCGTTAATTCATGAGCTTACGGGGAGCGCGATCCGTCAGGAAATTCCGGGTGCGAAGGAAGTTCACGCGATTGATGCAGCAGGTGTACATCCATTGCTGTTTGCCATCGGCAGCGAGCGCTATACGCCTTATCAGCAGGTGAAGCAGCCAGCCGAAATTTTAACGATAGCTAACCGTATTCTTGGTACAGGTCAGTTGAGTCTGGCGAAGTATTTGTTTATTGCAGCGGAAGAGAAGCAGCCGATTAGCACGCATCATATTGAGGAGTTCTTAGGCTATATTTTGGAACGTATCGATCTGCATCGTGATATTCATTTCCAGACGAATACGACAATCGACACCTTGGATTACTCTGGAACGGGATTAAATACGGGAAGTAAAGTTATATTTGCAGCCGTTGGTGATAAGAAAAGGGAACTGTGCACAGAAGTGCCACTGCCATTAAAGTCGCTGCCAGGGTATGATCAGGCTCATCTGATTATGCCGGGGATTGTAGCGATTCAAGGTCCTGCCTTTACGAGCTATGCGGAAGTGCAGCGTCAAATGGACGAGCTGAGTGCGGCGATTCGTGAAAAGGGGGAATTGTCATCCTGTCCGCTAATCATCGTGTGCGATGACAGTGCGTTTATGAGCGCGACGCTCGATAATTTCCTGTGGGCAGCCTTTACGCGCAGCAATCCGTCCCATGATATTTACGGTGTGAACAGCTTCTATGCACATAAGCATTGGGGCTGCGATAATGTTATTATCGATGCGCGTACGAAACCGCATCAAGCACCGCCGTTGATCCCTGATTCAGACGTAGAAGAGGATATTCAGCGTTTCTTCCAGCCTGGAGGAGTTTTGAATGGTATTTCAATAAAGTAAATGAAGCAGTAAGTATATAGCAAAAAGTTTTGTTTCATATAAAATGCATCGTGAAATGAAAAGTGACTGTTCCGTTTAATCATTTGGGAGCAGTCACTTTTTTTGTTGTGAGCGTGTTGGCGTTATTATTGTTCATCCAATTGATCGAAATAATCTAAGGATTGGGTGAGGAGTTCAATGAGCTGATCACTTTGTTCTTTGCCAAGATGGTCAATGAGTCCGGAAAAAATAGTCGTAATCATTTCCTGAGCGTCTTGTGCGATTTGTGCGCCTTTCTCGGTCAGTGTAATTTCAACAATTCTTCGATCACTCGAATGAACCGTCCGGTTTACGTAGCCGTCTTTCATTAGGCTGTTAAGCATTTGTGTCACCGTGGGGGAAGTAACTTGTAACAGTTTGCTCAAATCAGACACCGTCAGGCCTTCTAGACATGGCTTATTGTTTGCCTCTTTAAGCGCAATTAATAGACGGACTTCGCTTCCTTTCAGGGTCCACTTCATTTTTTTTCGCCAATCCATTCTTGCCAATGTGGAAAATACACGGCGCAGCGCAATTACATTTTCATATTTAGATTTTGTCATGTATCGTCACTCAATTCCGATTGAAATGGTAGCTAGCTCTAAAAGTAAGGTTACGCAAGTAATGATAAGGATTTGAAACTATTCAGTCAATAAAGAGGAATAAGCGGCATATTTCAAGACATTTCGTCGCTTGAAAGGTTATAAAAATTTATATACTATTAGATAGGTTGCCTAACTAATTAAATTGCAGGTGATATAAGATATATGCAGTGGGCATTCAACAGATAGTTAACACAACTAGAAAAGAGGAATGGAATGGAGAGTTTGTCTCACAAGAAAAAGGTTGTCGTGATGGTCGCGTTAATGACTTCGATGTTTTTTGCAGCGATCAATCAGACACTAGTCGGCACCGCGATGCCGAGAATTATTGCTACGCTAGGCGGAATGGAATATTATTCGTGGGTCATCACGATTTATATGCTTACTTCAACAGTCGCTACCGTATTGGTTGGTAAACTGTCAGATATATATGGCCGTAAGCCGTTCTTGTTATCAGGGATTGTTATCTTTATGGTGGGTGCCTTTTTAACCGGATTATCCACAACGATATTTGAAATGATTACGTATCGCGGTATTCAAGGCTTAGGCGCAGGGGTGTTGATGTCATGTACATCGATGGCTGTCGGTGACTTATTTGCACCGCGAGAACGTGCAAAATGGACAGGGCTTATGATGGCTGTATTTGGCTTCTCCAGTATAATTGGACCTACGCTAGGCGGAGTTATGATCGATCATATGGATTGGCAATGGGTATTCTGGGCGTTTCTGCCGCTCGGTGTTATCGCCTTTGTGATGATCTGGAGAATATTCCCCAAGACTGCCAAGGCTCAAGCGGAATCCATCGATTACTTGGGATCGTTATTGCTATCCCTATCGCTGGTAGCGTTGTTAATTGGTTTCTCATGGGCAGGGACGAAATATGCATGGGGATCGATTGAAATTGTTAGTCTTTTTGCAGCAGCTATTTTGTTTGCAGTTATTTTTGTTATGGTTGAACGCAAAGCAAAAAGTCCGGTCATGCCACTATCCTTATTTAAAAATAAGATTGTTGTAAATACGAGCTTGAGCGGTTTCCTAATGAATGCGGGCATGATGGGTGCTATGATTTACTTGCCATTTTTCGTGCAAGGGGTAAAAGGGTTAAGCCCGACTGAATCTGGCTTCGTGAATATGCCGATGTCGATCATGATGATCGTGTTAAGCTCATTAACGGGGCGGTGGATTTCCAAATCCGGTAAATACAAACGATATGCGATAAGCGGTATCGCGTTCATGGTTGCAGGTATGCTGATGATGGTGATGATGGACAGCATTGCAATGGCTCTGGCGAGCATGTGTGTGTTCGGCATTGTTATTGGGCTAGCAATGCCCGTCTTTACGTTAGCAGCGCAAAATTCCGTTCCGTTGGATCAATTGGGTGTTGTTACGGCTACATCTACGCTGTTTAGAAACTTAGGCGGCACGATTGGAATTGCCGTATTTGGTTCGGTGATGAATGGGGTTCTTACCCGCAATATGGAACAAGCGATGGCTGCCGGACAAGGTCCAGATTTGTCTAAAATAGACCCCGCGCAGGCCGATCAATTGGGCACGTTGATGAATCCGCAAATTTTGCTGAATCAGCCGAAGTTGGCGGAGATTGAAGCTTCGCTGCCTGAACAATTGCAGCAAAGCTTTGTACAGCTTATGGATATGCTTCGCTCGGTATTAAGTGATACCGTATCTACGGTGTTTATGCTCGGAGCGGCTTTGCTTGCGTTGGGTCTTATTTTGACGTTATTCCTGAAGGAAATTCCGCTGAGATCTGCGAATAAAGGTGCAGAAAAGCAAGAGGCATAGGCTGCGGCAGAGGTTATCGTGTAAGGTTGGTAATGTATTGTACTGGTAATGGTAAATTGGTCACGCATCCGCTTGTCGGAATAATCACACAAGCCGACAGGCTAGAAGTAGATTGATTGTGTTGGTGGTAGCTTACGGTAAATATTAGCTGTCAGCAGTAGCAATGTAACATACATGTTTGCAACTTACTTGTATATATGTACTTAGCTCGAATATATGGTATATGCTCGTTTTACTTTTTAGATGTTGAGGTGGATTAACGTTTAAGTTGATCCACCTCTTTTTTATTGGTGTATATACCCAGCTGACCGAACACAATTCGCATAACACTCCAGCCCGCATTCTGTATATCTGTATAACCTGTGTACCTTTATAACCAATAAATCGCCCCCCTTTTCTCTAAAATAATTGCAAAAGTGCAGGCTTTTCATGTGATACAGTCTAAAGAGAGAAAATTCCTGCAAAAGTGCAGGAATTTTACCCTCATTTTGGCCAATCGCTAGTTTTCAACCGTTAAAAGATGCTCTTTTGCAACAATACTACGCTTCACTAACTTTTTGAGGTGAATAAGATGTACAATTGCAGCTTTTTAGCACTTTACTTTTAACACTGTCGAGAATTTTCACTTATGGAGCCAGATCTTCAATCGATTCATAAAAGTTTGTATGACCTTAATAATGAGCGGTTTTTAAGAATGCATACTTTATTTTCATACAGGAGATAACAATTGGTTCCATGCCATAGGTTGTAGCTCGTAACGAACAATATGCCGACCACTCGCACCAGCTATTCCAGACATCATTCCTTTTTTACATAACGTTTGGAGTGTCCGAACAGCGGTGCGATGATTTAGATGGAGATGTTGTTTTACATCAATGGGACGAAGGGGACGAGCCAGTGAGTAGGCAAGTAAGATGATTTCTCGTTCTATAAGGCAAGTTACATTAGTTGAAGAAGAAGTAGGATGATATCTACTGAGCACCATACGAAGCAGAGAAACACATAATTCGGGTCGTTGTGCAACATCATCGTAGGAGTAAGAAATTACCTGATATCCCATCGCAGTCAAAAACGTTTCACGATTAAGCTCGTTGCAATATTTTTGCCTATCCATATCGCGAACATGTGGGCCATATCCTTTTATCTCAATGATTAGTTTGACCGTTGATGTAAGAAAGGCAAAATCGCAGAAATAAGACCGTCCTCGCCAATCCATCACTTCATATTCGGGATGCAACTGCTCAAAATTTCCTCGCAGCGGCCACCATACATTACAGCAAAATAGTTGTTCTCCATGCTGGTGTCCACGCTCCAATCTACCTTTCCGTTCCCCTGATCTTCTTTGAAGATGATGTTGCAAAAAGGCTGCATGCGCTTGCTCGCTAGTCATTTGAAGTTACTCCTTCCTTAGTGAAAAAATAAAAAAGAACGCCCTGTACGATCTCCACAAAAGGATTCGCGTTCAGGACGTTCTTCGTCTATGCTTTATTATACTCGAACGATGAGCAGCTCTCTATCCACATTTTTAATCATTGTTAAAAATTGCAAATGACAGAGGTGTGAAGTATATAATCTGCACGTAGAAGTGTAGTCTAAGAAGCACAAAGTGACAGAATATCGAAATTCACAAAAATTTTCTGAATGCAAAATGTTGTATCTAATATTGCCAAGCAGCATCGATATGCTATAATGATGTCGAATGGGAGACCATTCACGTCATGTACAAACAATAGAAAAAGTTATAGGCAATGGAAGTTTGGTGCAAATCCAACGCGGTCCCGCCACTGTGATAGACCGATCTACGCGGTCTTAAGTCAGGTCGATTGTCTAATAGCTTTGTCTAGCCAATCCTTTCGAGGCAAAAGGATTGGGTTTTCAAGTCTAGTGACGTTTTACGCCTCGCTAGGCTTTTTTTATTAGCTAGAAGGCTGTCAACGATGAGGTTGGAAGGCCAGGTGCTTGCACCTAACTATACAACGGCGTATAGCTAGCACGCGGGAAGTTCTTCAATGATGAAGAATGATATGCACAATGAAGTGCATCCCATTTTTTACATAGATTCTCGTGTGAGAAATCGCACAGAGGACACAATGTATCTGCATATACAATAAATGCGAATGATACTGTAGAAATTCACATATCTTTCATGCACATCGGACAAATGTGCGATTCTGCCACATATCCTGTGGTTGACGAGCATCTGGATCGCAGTGTACAGTAGTAACAGACAATTTCATGAATGTTGCACAATGGCGTGCATCTAACATAACAAGCGAAGAGGCTTTTAAGGGAATACAACTGTATTCCTTTGAAGGCCTCTTTTTATTTTTTTACGTATTTTTCATTTCTTTACGTATGCAGTACTCATTTTTAAGCATGAACGCTTTACGATTTTTTACTATGACTTTGACTTCTTTTGGAGGTGCTTACATGGAAAAAATTTCGATTAGAACAGAAATTTATCTTGGTGAAGGCTCGCTAGATCGCCTATCTGAATACAGAAATCGCCGTATATTCGTAGTAACAGATCCTTTTATTGTGAAGGCTGGACTCCTTCATATGCTGTTTGAACGTGTACATGACAGCAATGAACAGTACATTTTCAGCAATATCGTCCCTGATCCACCGATTGAAACCGTAACAGAAGGCGTTGAGAAGCTTGCTGAATTCAAAGCTGACCTCATCATTGCCATTGGTGGCGGTTCTGCGATTGATGCGGCAAAAGCAATGAAACTGTTCGCACATAAATTGATGGATCAAGTGGACATTCCGTTTGTGGCAATTCCCACAACAAGTGGAACAGGATCAGAAGTAACAAACTTCTCCGTCATTAGCGATACAGAAAAAAATATTAAATATCCGCTCGTATCTGACTTGATGCTGCCGCAGGAAGCTATTTTAGACCCAGCATTGGTGAAGACAGTTCCTGACTTCATTACAGCTGATACAGGTATGGACGTGTTGACGCATGCGATTGAGGCGTACGTTTCCACGAAAGCGAACGATATTACCGATGCTTTGGCTGAAAAAGCGATGAAGCTTGTATTCACTTATTTGCCGCGTGCGTACAAAAACGGGAACGATCTCGTTGCACGTGAGAAAATGCACAGCGCATCTTGCCTAGCTGGTATAGCATTTAATATGACATCCCTTGGATTGAATCACGGAATTGCGCATAATGCAGGTGCGAAATTCAAGATAGCGCATGGGCGTATGAATGCATTGCTATTGCCGCATGTCATTGAGTACAATGCGAACTACAAGCCAGGATACAGCAGAGATGAAGAGACAGCTACAGCGGTGAAATATGCAGAAATTGCGAAAACACTCGGTCTGTCTGCTCCAAATGTGAAGAGCGGTATTCGCAACTTGATGCAGGCGATTAAGCAATTGCAGAAGGAATTGAACATGCCATTGTCCTTGCGTGATTGTGGAGTGGACAAGGCTGCATTGAAAGAGCATAGTCAAGCGATTGCAGAAGGTGCTTTGCAAGATGGATGCACGGCTACGAATCCACGTGTGCCTACACTGGAGGATATTGTTCAAATTTTGAATAAAATGTATCAATCTTAAAATGAATTAACTTTTCGTGCGTTATGCGGTTGACAACGTTTACACAATTAAATATAGTGAAAGTAACACAACGGCGTGTTGCATACAAATACAAGCGATGAGGCTTCTTAAACTTTCCATTCGGATATTTAAGGGGTCTTTATGTTTTTTTTCAGCTAAATCGTGTTTCTGAACAAGAGATAGGATGAGATAAGTATGGATCAACACAACGAAAAGCAACGTGTCATACAGGAATACGTTCCTGGTAAACAGGTCACGCTGGCACATATTATCGCTAACCCCAATGCTGATATTTACAAGAAGCTTGGATTAGGAACCGATACACACGATGCCATCGGTATTATGACCATTACACCAAGTGAAGCCTCCATTATCGCAGCGGATATCGCGACGAAGGCAGCTGGCGTGCAGATCGGCTTTGTCGATCGCTTCAGCGGATCGCTTGTTATTACAGGTGATGTATCTTCGGTAGAAGCATCTGTTAATGAAGTGCTGCTTGGCTTGCAAAATATTTTAGGCTTCTCCGCTTCGAAAATTACGAGAACGTAAGGAGAGAAGCTGGGATGAAGAAATTAATCGTTGCCGGTAGTACCGGTTCAGGCAAGACGACCTTATGCCAATGGCTGCATGGTCAAGAAATTGCCTATAAAAAGACGCAAGCGATTGAAACATTCGATCAAGCGATTGATACGCCTGGGGAATGCATAGAAAATCGATTTTTGTACAAGATGCTGCTCGTTTCTAGCGTAGATGCAGACGTCATTGGTCTTGTACAAGACTGTACGAAGGAAGAAAGCTATTTCCCGCCAGCCTTTGCGACTGTATTTGCGAAACCTGTTATCGGTATCGTGACGAAGATCGAGTTGGCTGAGTCGCAGGAGCAGATCGCGGAAGCGAGAGCTCATCTGCAAGCAGCGGGAGTAGAGCAAATTTTTGAAGTCTCGACGATAGAAAATGTGGGAGTAGATGCGCTTCGATCCTATTTGGAAGCGTAGACGACTTTTTTCATCTAGGTCTTCACAATGAAAGCAAAAGCTAAAAACGGCAGACAATGAGGTGCATGACACATGAATGGAAAAATTGTAATAGTCGACGATGAACCTATTACAAGAATGGATATTCGTGAGATGCTTGAAGAAGCAGGCTACACTGTAGTAGGCGAAGCTTCTGATGGTTTTGAAGCCATCGAACTATGTAAAAAGCATCTACCCGATTTAGTGATTATGGATGTTCAAATGCCTATATTGGACGGGCTAAAGGCGGGTAAACGAATCATTTCAGAGCAGCTTGCAGGCGGAATTATTCTCCTAACTGCATTCAGCGACAAACAGACGATTGAGAAAGCATCTTCTGTCGGAGCGCTTGCTTATCTGGTGAAGCCGTTAGACGAAAAGTCGTTTATACCGATGGTGGAAGTCACTATCGCCAAAGGGAAAGAAATTCGCAAGCTCGAACAAAATCTATCTAAGCTAACGCTAAAGATGGAAGAGCGAAAAGCAGTCGAGAAGGCCAAAGGCATCCTGATGAAGGAAAATGGCTGTACGGAAGAGGAAGCGTATCAAACGCTGCGCAAACTTAGTATGGATAGACGATGTCCAATGATCGAGATTGCGTCGACAATCGTCATTTCTTATGACTGATTTTAAATCGCAAATCGAGCACTTGTGTACTCGGCAAACATCATTGACAGATACAGATATCGGTCGAATTAAAGAGATTGCCGAGTCATTCGAAATATCCGATGTGCAGCATGATGTGTTCATCGATGTGCTATCGAGCGTATCTAATGAGGCTATCGTGGTTTACCACCGTCGCCCAGAAGAAGGAAAGTCGTTGTACGCTCGTTCGGTTACAGGTGAGAAGGCATTACGCGAAAATGAGCCTGGTGTGCTGCGAACGCTGGAGACAGGCATTATGTCTCAAGGACTTGTAGCGAATACGCAGGAAAATCATCTCGTTCGTCAGACCGTATATCCGATCAAGAGCCAAGATGATGTCATCGCGGTCGTTATTTATGAAAAAGACGTTAGTGATAATATACAAGATCATTTCAATGTAACAGGTGCGGAATACGAAGAGAGTGAACTTTCTTCGATGCTGTCTACGATATTGGGCTTTAAGGCTTCGATTATTAATCAGCTTGAGGATGCAGTACTCTTGTTTGACAAGAAAGGCTTTCTGAAGCTGAAAAATAAGAAGGCTGATGAATATTACAGACAGCTGGGCTATTTGGAAAATATACAAGGGTTGCACTATGACAATTTGTCATTGGACCAGACGATATTTTCCGAATTAATGCGACAGCATACCACGTTACCTTCTTCTACATTGACGAAGGATGTAAAGGCAGCTGGACGCTATTATCAGGTGAAGCGAGTGTTTATTGAGCAGCAGGATCTATGTGTAGGCGTTATCTTACACGACGTGACGGAGATTAAGGATAAAGAAGCTGAGATTATTTCCAAATCAGTTGCAATCCGTGAAATTCACCATCGTGTAAAAAATAATTTGCAAACGGTCGCTTCCTTGCTTCGCATACAGAGCAGGCAAAGTGAAAGTCCAGAAGCAAAGAAATGCTTGAACGACAGTGTCAGCCGGGTTCTCGCTATTGCAGCGACGCATGAACTGTTGTCGACAGAGATTGAAGCGCAGGTAGATTTATTGGATGTCATTCGGCTTATTGCCTCAAACGTTCAACGAACATTTGTTAACAATAAAGATATTGATGTTCAAATATGTGCGGAAGAAAGCATTTGCTTGGATAGTGATCGCACGGTTGCGATCGCACTTATCGTAAGCGAACTGCTGCAAAATAGCTATGAACATGCATTTGATAATGGCATGGAAGGTGCAATTACGGTGACTACACAAGTAGAAGCTGGATTAGTAACCGTCGTTGTAGCTGATAACGGAGCTGGATTCGATGTAGGCGAAGTATCACACAAGAGCTTGGGACTATCGATTGTTCGCAGCTATGTGAAGGACAAGCTGAAAGGCAAGCTTGCATTTGTATCCAATGAAGAAGGTACGGCGGTTTCATTTACTTTTAAAAAATAAATATACTAATCTGGCTACAACGAAGTAGTCTAGTAAGCAAAGAGGCTTAAAGTGGACCATTCCTAACGATAGGAGGGGTGTAACTTTAAGCCTTTTTATATACATCTTGGTCAATTCAAGCGATGGGAGATGAGGTTGTGAACGAGCAATTGCTAAGTGTAGGCATTGATATGGGGACTTCTACGACTCAACTTGTGCTGTCGAAGCTGCATATTGAGAACTTGGCATCCTCCTTTACGGTGCCTCGCTTGGTCATTACGAATAAAGAGGTTGTTTATCGCAGTGACATCTGCTTTACGCCAGTACTAGCGGACAACCGAATCGATATGATTCAGATTCAACAGTTTGTTCAAGAGCAGTATGCGAAAGCAGGCATTTCCAAGGAAGAAATCCAAACAGGAGCTGTCATTATTACAGGCGAGACAGCTCGCAAGGAAAATGCCAGTGAAGTACTGCAATCTTTGAGCGGATTTGCCGGTGACTTCGTTGTTGCTACGGCAGGTCCAGACTTGGAGAGCATTATCGCTGCCAAAGGAGCAGGAGCTCATACGTATTCGAAAGATCGTTCGACTTCGATCGTAAATATCGATATTGGCGGCGGTACGAGCAATTTGGCGTTATTCGCAAGCGGTGATTTGTTGGATACAGGTTGTCTCGATATTGGCGGTCGCCTTATCAAGGTAGATCAGAACAGTCACGAGATTACGTATATCGCACCGAAAATAAAGCAGCTCGCGGAACGCAGAGGGATTCCACTTGCCCTTGGGCAGCGTGTGACTCCAGTTGATCTGGAGCCGATTATCGGTGAAATGGTCAAGCTGCTTGAGGAAAGTGTTGGTATTCGACCGCTTGGTGATTTCTACGACACAATCGTTACGAATAAAGGCTTGAAGCTGGATCGAAACATTGCAAGTATCTCGTTCTCTGGTGGAGTAGCTGATTATATTTACAACGAATCTACAGGCGATGTGTTCCAATATGGAGATATCGGCATCTTGCTCGGTAGAGCGATTGCTGCCTCTCCATTGACGAAGCAATTAACGGTTGCTCGTGCTGCAGAGACGATTCGAGCGACGGTTGTTGGTGCAGGATCGCATACGACGGAGATCAGTGGAAGTACTATCACGTATACAGATGAAAGCTTCCCGATTAAGAGCGTTCCGATCTTGAAGTTGTCACTATCAGATGAATCTAGTGATGACGAAACACTGGCACGTGCCATTACGGACAAGCTGAGTTGGTTTAAGCTTAACAACGACCTACAGCAGGTTGCGATTGCGATTGAAGGGAAGAGCAGTCCGAGCTTCCAAGAGGTGCAAAAATATGCTCGTGGTCTCCATAAAGGGATGGCGGAGCTGTTGGAGCAGAAATATCCGCTTATTGTCGTTGTTCATCATGATATGGCAAAAGTACTCGGGCAGACGCTATACGCGCTGCTTGATTACAAGAAAGATGTCATTTGCCTGGACAGCGTGGTTGTAGACAACGGCGATTACATCGATATCGGCAAGCCGATTGCGGATGGAAAAGTGTTGCCGATCGTCATTAAGACGCTTGTGTTTCATTAAATAGAGTTATCAATAGGTGCATTTGGAAGGAGGAGCTTTTGTGATTTTGAAAACGAAACTGTTTGGCCGTGTCTATCAATTCAATTCCTTGATGGAAGTGATGGCTAAAGCAAATGAAGAGAAATCGGGAGATATGCTCGCTGGTTTGGGGGCTACTTCCTCTGAAGAGCGCGTCGCTGCAAAAGTGGTGCTTTCCCAGATTACATTGGCTGACTTGCGCAACAATCCTGCGGTTCCTTACGAACTGGATGAGGTTACTCGTATTATTCAGGATCAAGTCAATGAGCGCATTTATGACGAAATTAAAAACTGGACAGTAGAAGAGCTTCGCGAGTGGATCTTGAACGAGAACACAACCGAGTCCGACATCAAGCGCATTTCTCGTGCGCTTACAGCTGAGATGGTAGCTGCGGTTGCTAAGATCATGTCCAACCTTGACCTTATGTACGGTGCGAAAAAGATTCGCATTACAGCTACAGCGAACACGACAATCGGTCGTTCTGGCACTTTGTCAGCTCGCTTGCAGCCGAACCACCCGACGGATGATCCAGACGGCATCATGGCTTCCTTGATGGAAGGTTTGACGTTCGGTATCGGTGACGCTGTACTTGGTCTGAACCCAGTAGACGATTCCGTAGAAAGCGTTACTCGCGTTCTTAATCGTTTCGAGGAGTTCCGTACGAAGTGGGACATTCCAACGCAATCTTGCGTATTGGCTCACGTTACAACACAAATGGAAGCTGTGAAGCGCGGTGCGCCGACAGGACTTATTTTCCAATCAATCGCAGGTTCTGAAAAAGGGAATGCAGCATTCGGCTTTAACGCAGCTACAATCGCGGAAGCACAAGATCTTGTGTTGAAGCATGGACAAGTAGCTGGCCCGAACGTGATGTACTTCGAAACAGGTCAAGGTTCTGAGCTTTCATCTGAAGCTCACCACGGTATTGACCAAGTGACGATGGAAGCACGCTGCTACGGCTTTGCGAAAAAATACAATCCGTTCCTTGTGAACACGGTAGTAGGCTTTATCGGACCTGAGTATTTGTACGATGCGAAGCAAGTTATCCGCGCTGGTCTTGAAGATCACTTCATGGGTAAACTGTCCGGTATCTCTATGGGCTGCGACGCTTGTTACACAAACCATATGAAGGCTGACCAGAATGACTTGGAGAACTTGGCTGTTCTACTTGCAACAGCAGGCTGTAACTTCTTCATGGGTATTCCTCATGGCGATGATGTTATGTTGAACTATCAGACAACTGGTTACCACGAAACAGCTACCTTGCGTGAATTACTTGGCTTGCGTCCAATCGACGAGTTCGAAAAGTGGATGGAGAAAATGGGCTTCATGGAAAATGGCAAGCTGACTAAAAAAGCTGGGGACGCATCTGTGTTTCTGAAGTAGGAAAGGAGGAATTGAACATGAACGAAAAAGATCTAAAATCCATGATTGAATCGATCCTTAATGAAATGGTAGGGAATGCTCCAGCTGAGACAAGTGCGAAGCCTACAGCTCCGGCTCCTGCGCCAAGCGCTGCTCCAAGTGTGGCGGCTGCTGCGGTTGCAGCACCTGCTCAACAAGCTCAACCTACTGCAAGTGCTGCTGCTCAGCCAACTATGGCTCCACAAGAGCAAATGCAGGAGCAAGTGGACACAGGTGAATGCTTGGATGATATTACGGAAATCAACTTGCGCAAGCTATTGCTCGTTGATAATCCAGAAGATCGCGAAGGCTACTTGAAAATGAAAGAGAAGACACCGGCTCGCCTAGGGGTAGGTCGTGCAGGTCCTCGTTATAAGACGATTACGTCTTTGCGATTCCGTGCGGACCATGCGGCAGCCCAAGATGCGGTATTCTCTTACGTTTCCGAAGATTTCGTAAAAGAGATGAATCTCGTAGCAGTTGAGACGTTGTGCAGCCACAAGGATGAGTACATTACGCGTCCTGACTTGGGCCGCCAGTTCTCCGCTGAAACGATTGAATATATCAAGCAAAATACGACGAAGCAGGCAAAAGTTCAGATTATGGTCGGAGACGGCTTGAGCTCTGCGGCTATTGAAGCGAATTTGCGCGATATCGTGCCAGCCATTACGCAAGGTCTTAAAATGTACGGCCTTGAGGCGGGCAACATTTTGTTCGTTAAACACTGCCGTGTTCCTTCCATGGACGTTATCGGTGATGCAACAGAAGCAGATGTTGTTTGCTTGCTAGTTGGTGAGCGTCCAGGTCTTGTAACAGCAGAATCGATGAGTGCTTATATCGCTTATAAGCCAACTGTCGGTATGCCTGAAGCAAGACGTACGGTAATTTCGAACATTCACTCAGGCGGAACGCCAGCTGTAGAAGCAGGTGCTCACATTGCTGAGTTGATTAAGACAATGATCGATCGCAAAGCTTCAGGTATCGATTTGAAACTATAAAATGTCTAGGAGGAACGTATGAGAAACGATCCGATTCATGCAAAGGTGTTGGGCATGAAGCTCATTTCCAACGTTAGCCCTGATATGGCAAGCCAGTTGGAGCTGAAGCCGCACCATAAAAGCTTGGGCATTATTACTGCTGACATTGATGATGTTACGTACGCGGCACTTGATGAAGCTACGAAAGCAGCAGTCGTAGACGTTGTTTACGCGAAGAGCATGTACGCTGGTTCCGCAAATGCTTCCACGAAGCTTGCAGGTGAAGTTATCGGCATTATCGCAGGGCCTAGCCCAGCGGAAGTGCGCAGCGGACTTAACGCAGTCTCTGATTTCATTGAGAGCGGCGCACACTTTGTGAGCGCAAATGACGATAACAGCATTGCCTATTTCGCACATTGCGTATCTCGCACAGGTACGTACTTGTCCCAAACGGCGAACGTTCAAGAAGGCGAAGCACTTGCTTACTTGATCGCGCCTCCGTTGGAGTCGATGTATGCACTTGATGCAGCATTGAAAGCTGCTGATGTTTCGATTGCGACGTTCTTCGGACCGCCATCCGAAACGAACTTCGGTGGTGCGCTGTTGACAGGCAGCCAATCCGCTTGTAAAGCAGCATGCGACGCATTCGCTGAAGCTGTGCAATTTGTAGCAGATAACCCGACGCGTTATTAAGGTGCTAGCTTATGAGACATAATGCGCTAGGTCTAATAGAAGTAAGAGGCTATTTAGGAGCAATTGCCGCTGCGGATGCTGCCTTGAAGGCGGCAAACGTAACTTGCATTGGTATTGAGCGAGTGAAAGATGGGTTCCGTATGATCAAGCTCAGCGGTGATGTAGGTGCTGTGCAATCTGCAGTGGATGCAGGAGCAGAGATTGCCGTGCAATTGGATGTACTCGTTACCCGCCATGTGATTGCAAGAATGCATGAAGAGACGGCTGCAATGGTATTGGGCCCGAACGAAGGCGAGAAAAAGGTTTCTGTTGCTGCTGATGCGAAAGCACCTGCTGATCGTGTAGATTCTGCTGCGGCAGCGCCATCTGATGCAGACTCATCTATCCCGGCAGAAGAAGCAACTGCACAGGTGACAGCTGCAATGGAGGAAACGTCATCGACGATTGAACCTGCAAAAGTTGCAGAGCCAACTACGACGAAACATCAAGAGTCTGCATCAAATGCTGTAACCATTTCAAATAAACAAGAAATTACGAAAGAGCTGACGCCTTTGAATGGCAAGCAAGAGACAGTAGGGAAGCCTGAAGTGAAACTTGAGGCCAAGCCTGCCGCTGTTCCTGTAAAGCCAACTGCCCCATCGGCAGCAAAGCGTTCTAAGCACAAGAAGAAAGCTAGCTCTTAATTAACGTAATGGGAGAGTAGGAATATTGATGGAAATGCTGGATAAAGACCTAAGATCCATTCAAGAAGTCCGTGATCTTATTAAAAAAGCCAAAGAAGCTCAAGCAAAATTGGCTGTTATGACACAGGCACAAATCGACGCTATCGTCAAAGCAATCGCAGATGCGGGTTATGCACATCGTGAGAAGCTTGCAAAGATGGCTAATGAGGAAACTGGCTTTGGCCGTTGGGAAGACAAAATCGTCAAAAATGCATTCGCTTCTAAACATGTCTATGAGTCTATCAAAGATATGAAGACGGTTGGCATTATCAATGACGATAAAGCCCACAAAGTGATGGATGTAGCTGTACCAGTTGGTGTCGTTGCGGGATTGATTCCTTCCACGAACCCGACATCTACAGTTATCTATAAAGCGCTAATTTCACTTAAAGCAGGAAACAGTATTGTGTTCTCCCCGCATCCGAATGCATTGAAAAGCATTTTGGAGACGGTAAAAGTAATCAATGATGCTGCTGTACAAGCTGGTTGTCCAGAAGGTGCAATTGCATCGATGACAGTTCCTACAATTCAAGGAACAGATCAATTGATGAAGCATAAAGATACATCTGTCATTCTTGCAACAGGTGGAGAAGCGATGGTAAAAGCAGCTTACTCCTCTGGTACGCCAGCTATCGGTGTAGGTCCTGGTAATGGTCCTGCCTTCATCGAGAAGAGCGCGAACTTCGAGCTTGCTGTTAAACGCATCTTGGATTCCAAGACGTTCGACAACGGTACGATCTGTGCTTCCGAGCAGTCAGTAATCGTAGAAGCTTGCAGCAAGGAAGCGGTAATGGCTGAGTTCAAGAAGCAGGGAGCATACTTCCTGACTGCTGAAGAAGCTGTTCAGCTTGGCAAGTTCATTATGCGTGCGAATGGCACGATGAACCCGCAAATCGTGGGTCGCAGCGTTGACCATATCGCGAAGCTTGCGAACTTGAACGTACCAGCTGGTACTCGTGTCCTCATTGCTGAGGAAACAAGTGTTGGCCGCAACGTTCCATACTCCCGTGAGAAGTTGGCTCCAATTCTTGCCTTCTACACAGAAGACAATTGGGAAGCGGCTTGCGCGCGTAGCATCGAGATCTTGAATGGTGAAGGTGCTGGACATACGATGATGATTCACTCTGAAAATGAGGAAATCATTCGTCAGTTCGCACTTAAGCAGCCAGTATCTCGCTTGCTCGTTAATACGCCGGGTGCATTAGGTGGTATTGGTGCTACAACAGCAATCGCTCCTGCACTTACATTGGGATGCGGTGCTGTAGGCGGAAGCTCTACTTCCGACAATGTTAGCCCGATGAACCTGCTTAACATCCGTAAATTGACTTACGGATTGAGAGAGTTGGAAGACTTGGTTGAACAACCAACAACACAAGCTGCTCCAGCAGCAGCAACTATTTCTCAAGACGACAAAGAGCAATTGATCAGCATGATCGTAGCTCGCATTCTCGAAAAAATGTAATTGTTCTCGTTTTCTTATTTTGGACTGGTTATAAGCAACCGCTCGTAATGGCGAAAGGGAGCAGAATCATTTTAAACAATGGCATGGTTCGACGTTATAGATGAGTTTTTCCCCAATAGTTATATAAAAACTCAAGGACAACAGCGAATGAAAAATGTATTGTTTCCCAACTGCTATTGCGAGCAACTGTTTATATATATCTATTTATTCACTAATTTCACATATAACTTAGGAGGAATTTACAATGGCAAACGCAAACGCACTAGGAATGGTAGAAACTAAAGGTTTGGTAGGCGCAATCGAAGCAGCAGACGCAATGGTAAAAGCAGCAAACGTTACACTTATCGGTAAAGAGCAAATCGGTGCAGGTCTAGTAACAGTAATGGTACGTGGTGACGTAGGTGCAGTTAAAGCAGCTACAGACGCAGGTGCAGCAGCAGCTGAGCGTGTAGGTGAGTTGTTGTCCGTACACGTAATTCCAAGACCACACACTGAAGTAGACGCAATTCTTCCAAAAACAAAAATTACGGAGTAATTTCGTTCTGGAAGCATAGGATCTCTCCTATTTAGGCATTACGCATTATGCTAGTTTATTCAAGTTCACGGCTCATGAAATAATAAATGATTTTTACCTAAAGGTTAGGTTGGAGGGTGCGGTGTAAACTTGCACCCCCATCTTGCCTATAGCGATTTTCTCTAAAGGCAGCGGCTCAAACAGCCGCATGTAAAGGATGTGAGAATATGGCTGTTATAACGGAAAGCGAACTGCGCAAGCACTTTCGCAATCAGAACTTGAAAGAGGTTGCCGTTTATGAAGTAGTGAAGGGGACAATTTTGACGCCTTCTGCCAAGAGCTTCCTAACGGATCATCAGATCGAGCTTCGCTTCGTACAACCTGGTCAAGCTTCCGCTTCTGAGACGGAGACATCAATCAAGACGTCAGCAACGACAGAGGCATCAGAGCTAGCTAATACGTCCGCAGCATCTTCCGCTTCACAGCGGGAAGTAAAGCTTCAAATTACGAAAAATTTAGACACCGAGCCACAAACGGCAATGAAAAAGCGTTTTCGTACGTTATATGGTGGTTTTCTAGAAACAAAGCCAGAGCATATGACTCATTTGTATGGAAATATGCTGGTGTTTAAAGATCATCCTCGGATTTTGTTCCGCGGCAAACTAGATTCGCTAGAAACGAAACTATTAGAAGCACAAATCAGCTGTCACAAGCTGAACATGACCAAGCTGGTCGAGGATTTGGAAGAAGTATTGCAATTTGTAAGACGCATCGTTCGATGTGAAGTGTTAAGTGAACCGATTGAACAATTTCATTTGCTTGGGATGACTTCTGAGGAACTGCGGGCGCAGTCTCATTTTCCCAAGAAGCATTTTGGATTGGAACATTTTCAACCCAGCTTTGATATGGGCGAAGCGGTTGTTGTCATAAATGCGTTGCGCACAATGACGAGGGAGACGGAACTGCTGGCTTATCAAGCCTTCAAGAAGGAACACGGCGAAGCCGATCGTGAAGATATCATTTTATCATTGAATCGACTCTCTTCGTTGTTCTGGATTATTATGTTCCGCATCCGCGTAGGACAGTACAACTAAGATCGTACAACTGATGAGGTGAGCAGAATGGATAATCAGCTAGTTGAAAGCATTGTAAATGAAGTTATTAAACGCGTACAGGATGAAGCTTGCTTCGAGGTAGAAGCATCAGGCAAACACGTTCATTTGAATCGTGAAGCAATCGATGCTTTGTTCGGTGAAGGCTATCAATTGACGAAAGCACGCGATCTTTCTCAACCAGGACAATACGCTTGTAAAGAGCGTGTTACGCTAATCGGACCAAAAGGCAGCTTGCACAATGTTATCGTACTTGGACCAGAGCGTAAACAGTCCCAAGTGGAAATTTCACTTACGGATTCAGTCGTACTAGGTGTGTCTGTACCTGTAAGAGAGAGCGGAAAAATTGAGGGAACACCTGGTGTTATTATTGCTGCTGGCAGCAATGTGCACAAGCTTGATCAAGGTCTTATCGCAGCACAGCGCCACATTCACGTAAAGGCAGAAGATGCAGCGAAATTTAACGTGACAAATGGTGAGATCGTGCAGGTAAAAGTAATGGGCAAACGTCCACTTATTTTCGACGATGTACTCATTCGTGTTAGCCCTAACTTTGAGACGTATATGCATATCGATTATGACGAAGCGAATGCATGCGGCTTTGTAAAAGGTACGAAGGGCCAAATTTTAAAGAAAACCAAGTAAAAGTTCGAGCGCAGCATTGTGCTTGTCAAAGTGGGAGTAGCAGGTATTGCTTTCGATCGCTGTTGTCGTCGAGTTCTTTCTATGAATGAATGCTTTCACAGTGGGAGCTCGACGACAAAGGCGACCACTTCGTTTTTTATATGATGAGATGCTACTTCCTATACGCTAAGTAGTATCTTTTTGTTCAATCTATCCTTACAGGGGGTGAAAAAATGAACTTAGAAGCTCATCAACAGGCCGCACTCATTCAGGCGGTAACGGATGAAGTGATGCGAAGACTTGAGCAGATGAAACAAGATCAATCGACAGTAACGAAAAAACGAGCGGTACTACTATCTATGGAATCGCTTCCAGAGTTAGAAAGTATGCTGAATCCGCATGTTGAGGTTTCCTATTATGAAGCATCGATGCGAGATTGTGATTTGCTCATTATTCCAAAAGTATGTCTCCAACTGCTTGCTAATTTAGCAAATGGACTTAGTGCAGGACCGCGTGAACGATTTGTGTTGACGATGCTTCTCAAAGGCAGACAAGTTGTCGTGTTGGAAGAAGGATTGCTTTATCGCAAATACAAAGCAACGGCTCCTATCCATTTGTACAAGTTGTATGAAGGTTTTGCTCATCAGCTTAGCAATTACGGGATCAGAACGATCAAGACTGCGGAATTGTTATCGGTATGCCAAGAGAATCGTTCAGGTGCTGCAGTGTCTGTGGAGACATCTGCTGAAAATATGAGTCATCAAGATCCGAAGCAGGAAGTGAAGCAATTACAACACGACCAGCAGCAATCCGATGCTCAATTGAGATGCTCGCTCACGCGTACACATACGGAAGCAACGGCTTCATCTTGCACGATTCCTCAAGTCAGCACAGCAGAACCGACAGAAGCAATGACACCCGAAGTGTTGACTTCAAAAGTAATCACGGAAGCAGTTGTGAAGAAGTTCCGTCAATCGCACCATCGCGATGAAATCGTAATTAGTAAGCGCAGCATTATCACGCCGCTGGCGCAAGATTATTTGCGTATGCAGCAGATGCAAGTACACAGAAGATAACGGCAAGGTGAGGTGAACCCGATGATCGTGGGAAGAGTGGTAGGCAGCCTGTGGGCTACTCGTAAAGACAACAAGCTTAATGGGTTGACCTTTTTGGTAGTGAAGCCCATAACGCATGAGGATGGAGCGATTCCGCGCGACAGCATTGTTGCTGCGGATAATGCGGGTGCAGGTATTGGCGATACGGTGCTTGTGACGACAGGAAGCGCTGCCCGAACGTCGATATCGAATTCGGATGTTCCTGTGGATGCAGTGATCGTGGGAATCGTCGATTCTATCGAGGTATCCCATGACTAGTGCAGTAGGCGTCGTTGAGCTGCGAAGCATCAGCAAGGGCTATGAGACGGCTGATCAGATGCTGAAAACTTCACCTGTGACGGTTCATCATCTCAAGCCGATATGCCCAGGTAAGTTTCTAATCATTATGAGCGGTGACACGGCTGATGTAGAAGTTGCGATGGCAACAGCCAAAGTAGAGGCAGGCGACTATCGCATTAGTGACTTTGTGCTGCAGGGCATTCATGCTGACATCATCGAAGGGCTAAAAGGACGTAAGTCCTCTATTGCTGTAGATGCGATCGGTATCATAGAAACATCTACCGTGTCTTCTGGTATTTTTGCTCTTAATGAAGCTTTGAAGCAGTGCGATATACATGTGAAAAAAATGAACCTCGGCATGGCAATTGGCGGCAAATTTCTCGCCGCATTTACAGGAAGCGTCAGCGACGTGGAGCAAGGAATGAACGTCTTTATTTCCGCTATGGATCAGAAGCGGATCATTCATACGACGGTGCTGCGCTCTCCAAGCGAAGAAATCAAGCAGCAGTTCCGCTAAGAGGTCATTATAGAAAGATCATTGTAAGAACGCTCATCATAAGAATGGGGGATCACCTTCGTGGAAATCAACGAAATTATTATCTACGCCATGGTACTATTTATGGTTCTCGGTGCGCTTGATAAAGCCATTGGAAACAAATTCGGATTGGGACATCAATTCGATGAAGGGATTATGGCGATGGGGTCTTTGACCCTTGCGATGGTAGGGATCATTTCTCTATCTCCGGTCTTGGCAAAAGTATTAAGTCCGATCGTTGTTCCGATTTATAGCGCGCTTGGCGCAGACCCAGCTATGTTCGCGACTACACTGTTAGCGAATGATATGGGTGGATATTCACTTGCGATGGAGCTAGCGAACACACCTGAAGCAGGATTGTTCGCAGGTACGATTTTAGGCGCAATGTTAGGACCGACAATCGTATTTATTATTCCAGTTGCACTAGGTATCATTAAGAAAGATGACCACAAGTTCCTTGCAACGGGTGTATTGGCTGGTATTATTACCATTCCACTTGGATGCTTGGTTGGTGGATTGGTTGCAGGCTTCTCGATTGGCATGATTTTATCCAACCTAGTACCAATTATTATTTTCGCAGTACTTATCGCACTTGGTTTGTGGAAGTTCCCGCAAGGGATGATTAAAGGCTTCACGATCTTTGGTCAATTTATCGTAATTGTAGCTACACTAGGTCTTGCAGTAGCTATTATTCATCAGCTTACAGATGTTACGATTATTCCTGGTATGGCTCCAATTAGTGAAGGAATCGAAATTGTTGGTCACATTGCTATCGTTTTGGCAGGTGCTTTCGCGATGGTATTTGTTATCACGAAGCTGTTCAACAAGCCATTGATGAAAATGGGTAAATTGCTTGGCATGAACGAAGTTGCAGCAGCTGGTATGGTTGCGACACTTGCTAACGTTATTCCAATGTTCGGTATGATGAAAGACATGGACGCTCGTGGTAAAGTCATCAACGTTGCTTTCGCAGTATCCGCAGCATTCGTGTTCGGTGATCACCTTGGCTTCACAGCTGGGGTAGCAAAAGAAATGATCTTCCCGATGATCGTCGGTAAGCTGGTTGGTGGTATTACAGCTGTATTTGTGGCTATTTTCCTAGCGAAGAAGATGGCTCCAGAGCCTGCAGCTGTAGAAGGAAAGTAATATCTCAATTTAGCATGTGAATTAACATGCAACATAAATGATTAGAGATAGATGATAGTCACCTAAGGAAGTTAACAAAGTAGAACTCGCAGCCCAGACACGATGTCATATGTGTGCTGAGCAGCGGGTTCTTTTTTATTTTGATTACCAGGCGCTCAGGGTTCGTTTCATTTAGAAAGCAAGGAATATGCAAATACGATGTTGAATAAGAAAATAAACGAATAAACGGAAAGAACGCTCTGTTGATGAGGTGATTTTAGAGTGTTGGAGAGGTGAGCTAATGGTTGCTGAGACGAATGGATACAGCCAATATAACATTTTTCAATCTGTCGGCATTGCTTTGGGTGGGGTAATCGTCTTGATTATCGCCATATATATGTATCGCAAAAAGCAAGATAAATCTGTGAAACTAAGGGTCGTTGCTATTGTTATCTACGTAGGATTATTCTCTTTCTCAACTAGTTTTACATTTAATCAACAAACAATGAAGCTCGCCATACTTCCGCTTGGAGTATGGTTTCTACTCGCGGTTCTACCGAAACAATCGAAAGAAAGATACCGTCCTTATGCATGGCTAGGTTTCTGTTCCAATTATTTGTTCCTCTTTCTCACGATTGTTATTAGCTTTATTCATGAAGGCGTGTATCCAAAGTCTAATCCGGCAACCTACATTTCCTACCTCGATAATGCCGCTCTCATTTCAATTCATTCTTCAGCACAGCCAGCCGAATTCAATAAAAATCGACTTCAAGAGCAATTAGAACATCTAGTTCCTACGGATATGCAGGTCGATGAGTGGCATCGTCAGTCAGTTATGAGCACACAATCTCATTATAATCGTGAGCGGTTTCCTTATATGCTCGTTGGTGTAAAGGCTCGGTGGGGAAGCGGTCTGTCTTCAACCATTTATATCGAACACGACGGGAAAGGATTATTGCTTACGACACCTGAACAGCAGCTATACTATCGGGTCGGAGAGTCACTCCTTAAGAAGGAGGTTAACGATGCACAGTAGAAAGAAACAGTGGACAATAGCTGGAATAGTACTATTGGCAGTCATTTTTAGCTGCATTTGGTTTATATGGCTGCCATCGCATCCGAGTCCAATCCCTAGTCGTCAAGCTATGCTTGAAGAGATTCGTAAACACTCCTTTGGCGTCGAAGCGCAAGAGATTGTAGATGTAATCTCGTTAGATGATCGGCACGTCTATGTTCCTTATATTTCAAAGGAAGGTAGTTATGGACAAAGCTTTTGGAGGTGGGATCGTACTCAATGGGTAATGGGTGGGATTTTGGAAAAGGGTGAGCCTTATATTTGGGAGTTCAATGGAGAGCCGTCTAAGCAATATATCGTATATCATGTTGATCCGCAGGATGAAGTAGGAGTGCTGAAGTATCATCTCTTAAGAGGTGTACATTACCAAATAAGCGATGGCTCGCAACGATATACGCCTAGTGTTCAGATGTCTATATCCGTGCCTGTAGAAGAGCGTCGATATGGTGCCATTCCTGTGCCTGATGACTGGATACGTTTAATGGAAGAAGAGGCTCGAGTAAATAGACGTGAGCGATCATCCGATAATTTTGGCTGGATGGCGTCTTCTGCCTTAGTACGGATCGTATGGCATGCATATGATCGCAAGGGCAAGGAGACATTTGCCGAACACTCTGTAAATGGCTCAAGTTATCGTAATGGTGAGCTTGCGCTTCAGTTTATTTCGATTATAAACGAATCTGAGTTGGAAAATGCTCGTAATCCCTGAGAAAGCCACTACATACCCTACAGTTATTATTGCGAATAAGGCTAAAATGTGGAATAAACTATTGTTCTTACGAAGAAGCTATCTACATGATAGGTAATGATTTTAGCTAATTAATTTAAAACTTAGTTAATTCATCGGAATTATAAGAAAAAAAGATTGTACAGAATCGAAATGCGTGATATTATCGGAACAATCATCGAATGCACGGAGTCAAATAGCAACGAAATAATGGCTTGCAAATGGTGATATTACATGTTTAGGGGGCTGTACGATATGAAGAAAAAGACGCTAACAATATTGTTCCTTGCATTTGTCACAATGGTACTGGCAGCATGCGGCAGTCAAAGTGATAGCACCAAGTCGGGAGCTGGCCAAAGTACAGAAGCGAACCATTTGCTTGCGCAAATTAAAGCAAACGGCAAGATTCGTATCGGTACAGAAGGAACATATCCTCCGTTTACGTTTCATGATGCTAGCGGTAAGCTGACAGGCTTTGACGTAGAGCTTGCTGAAGAGATAGCAAAACGCTTAGGTGTAACACCAGAATTTCACGAAGCAAAATGGGATGGCATGTTTGCAGGCTTGGATAGTAAGCGGTTTGATATTGTTGTGAATCAAGTGTCCATCAACGAAGATCGTAAGAAGAAGTATGACTTCTCTGATCCTTATAGTGTGTCAAAAGCCGTACTCATTGTGCATGAGGAAACGACTGATATCAAGTCTTTGTCTGATATTAAAGGTAAGAAGGCTGGTCAATCCTTGACATCTAACTTAACTGAGATCGCTAAGGAAAACGGTGCGGAAATTGTACAAACAGATGGCTTCAACCAAGCGATCGAATTGCTAGTTTCCAAGCGTATTGATGTGACGATTAATGATGGTTTGTCTTTCTTAGACTTTAAGAAACATCGTCCTGATGCAAAAGTAAAAGTTGTCGATGAGCATCCGAATGCTTCCAGAAGCGGTGTATTGATTGCTAAAGGTGAGCAGGAGCTTGTTGATGCGATTAACAAAGCACTTGCGGATATGAAAGCAGACGGCACGTATGTAGCCATTTCTCAGAAATACTTTAATGCCGACATTTCAAAATAATTGGGTGATCGCTCGTGGATAATAAATATTTGGAAATATTTCTTGACTCCCTGTGGCCGTTATTGAAAGCTGGATTGCTGTTCGCAATTCCGCTTACACTGATCTCTTTTGCTATTGGCCTCGTGTTGGCGTTGTTAACTGCGCTTGCTCGCTTGTCATCCATTAAGCCATTGGTATGGCTTGCGCGGTTCTATGTATGGATTATACGTGGAACGCCATTGCTCGTGCAGCTGTTTATTATTTTCTATGGACTTCCGAGCTTAGGTATTACAATAGGTGCATTTCCAGCCGCCATCATTGGGTTCTCGCTTAGTGTTGGCGCATACAATGCAGAAGTGATGCGAGCTGCTATTCAGTCGATTCCAAAAGGGCAGTGGGAAGCGGCGGAGTCGCTTGGTATGACACGCAGTCAAATTTTACGTCGTATTATTTTGCCTCAAGCAGCTCGAGTATCGGTACCGCCATTATCGAATTCATTTATTAGTTTAGTTAAAGATACTTCCTTGGCTGCTACGATTACGGTGACGGAAATGTTCCAACGTGCCCAGCAAATTGCAGCAGTAACTTACGAGCACATGCTTATTTACTGTGAGGTAGCCTTAATTTATTTGTTTTTCAGTACGATCTTGTCTGCACTGCAAGCAAGAGTGGAGAAATACTTTGAACGCTATACGGTTCGATAAGGGGGCTACGTTATGATTCGGTTAAAAGACATAAACAAGAGCTTTGGAAACGTCCCCATCTTAAAACATATTGATCTGCGCGTAAATAAGGGAGAGACAGTCGTTATTATTGGGCCTTCTGGATCAGGTAAATCAACTTTACTGCGCTGTTTGAATTTGCTGGAGCAGCCGACGAGCGGTTATTTACGTATTGCAGACGATTCTCTGCAATTGAAGGATGGGGATTCGATCAAGCAGACAGATGTGATGAAAATACGATTGCATACAGGGATGGTGTTTCAAGCCCACCATTTATTTCCGCATATGACGGCGGTGCAAAATGTAATGGAAGGGCTCGTGACCGTTCGACGTCAAGCAAAAGTAGAAGCTCGTGCAGCAGCACTTCGGCTATTAAAGAAGGTCGGCTTGGCTGATAAGGCAGATTCGTATCCATTTCAGCTGTCTGGGGGACAGCAGCAGCGCGTCGGTATTGCGAGAGCATTGGCATTGGAACCGAATGTATTGCTGTTTGATGAACCTACTTCTGCGCTTGATCCTGAGATTGTGGGGGAAGTACTTAATGTTATGGACGATCTCAAGCAAGAAGGGATGACCATGGTCATTGTCACGCATGAAATGCAATTTGCTCGCCTAATTGCTGATCATGTTGTCTTCCTAGATCAAGGTGTCGTTGTTGAGGAAGGGTCACCGGATCAAGTATTTGATGCTCCGACTCAGGAACGGACAAAGCAGTTTCTACAGCGTCTTGATTGGATGAGGGAGCGCCTTCCGACGGGGCCTGACGCAGAGCTGTTTGCGCCTCAAAATGAGGAGGTTGGCATTGTTCATTAAAAGTAGACATACAGCGAGACAGCGTAGGTGAAAGGTTCACCCTCGCTGTCTCTTTGTGTTGCCGCATATGTACTTATTCGTTTATAAATGTTCTGTGTAATCAGCTTGTCATGACTAAGCAGGCTAGGCCAGTTCCTGCTTTACAGTTTCATGGTGGCTTGTTGAATAATACGAATAAGTTCACTGCTGTACGTCTCTAAATCTACATCTTTCGTGGAAGGATTCAGCAAGAACTCACCAATCGCACCTTGAATGACATTTGACATGATGGCTACATGGAAGTTTCCGAACACACCTTGCTGCTGACCTTCTCGCAAAATATGCTGCAGCGTACTTACTAACGCATCTTCCTCGTCTTCCTCAGCACCTAATTTGTAATACGGAACTTGCTCAGGTGTTCGCGCATTGAAAATAATTTCGATCAGTGCGGTTTGATGAGCAGGATGCGTGACTTGATAGGCTAGGCTGGCAGTGATAAAGGCTTCTAGCTTCTCTTCAGGTGTATTTCCCTGAGCAACTCTCTCTAGCACATACGAAGTGGAACGCTCTACCAGCTTGATGAGCAAATGATTCATCAGATCATTCTTATCCGAAAAGTGGTAGGAGATAAGCGCTGTGCTAATCCCAGCTCGTTTTGCTATTTTAGCTAAACTGGCATTTACATACCCAATATCATCAAGGGTTTGAACAGCAGCCTCAATAATTTGCTCCCGTCTTGCAGCTGCAATAAACGATTGTTTTCCTTCTGGTTTATGGTCTTGGTTCATCTAACATCGCCTCAATTGTCGCAATTATTTGGATTTTGTCTGATTTAATTTCCCGAGCAATAATAAAGCTACGACGATAATGGGAATCACTATATTGCTTGGATCTATCCGTACCAAGGGAAGTCTAGTGTATTCATATTATCGCTGTACATATACCAAGTATACCAGAGTGCAGCCCCTCCAAGTAATACACTTAGAAAAGGAATGACTGCTTATAAGTTCGATGAAATATTGAAAGAAAATCGCGGACATACAAATACACCCTGCCAAAATGGAAGGCAGGGTGTTAGGTCCATTCATTTGAATGGAAATAGCGACTGACATCGCGGCGGATCAGACTTGTAATTGAATTCGGTTTCCTGACGGATCTATCGTTATGAGGTGACCATCTTCTTCTTGGACCTTTTCACCGATTTCTTTTAACTGAGCAATAACTCGTTGTCTATTAGCAGCAGTGGGGAACACGATTGCATAGGATTCCAGGCCTGTGCTGTTCGGGGGTGGTGTAGGAGCGCCAACTCCAGCCCATGTGTTTAATCCAATATGATGATGGTATTTACCTGTCGAAATAAATAGTGCCTGAGGGCCGAAGCGGTTTACCACTTCAAATCCAAGACCATTTATATAAAATTGCTCTGCTCTAGCTAAATCCGCAACATGAAGATGAATATGCCCCATAATCGTTCGATCTGGAAGGCCGCTCCATCTTCCCGTTTCATTGGTCATAAGCTCGGGGAAATGTAATGGCTCTGTTGTCATGGCCACGATATCATTATGCCAATCCCACGCATTAGGGTCACGATCAGCATAGATCTCGATTCCATTTCCGTCTGGATCAGATAAATACAGAGCTTCACTTACAAGGTGATCGGCCGATCCAATCTGGATATCATGCTCTACAAAGTGACGAACGACATGAGCTAGATCCGAGCGCTCTGGCAGCAATAAGGCGAAATGATAAAGTCCAGTAGTTCTTGGCTGCTTCGGTAGAACGTGCTCGGGCTGCTCAATCTTTAACAGAGTTGTTTTGCCGTCAGCAGTCAATTCTGCACTTTTATCAGACCGTTTCAGTATTTTAAACCCAATGACTTCTTGATAGAAAGTAAGGGAGCGTTCTATATTTTGCACCTTTAGGTTGACTTGGCCTACAAAAGTGTTCGGTTCGCGATGGAAATGCATAATGATTGCCTCCTTGTGTATATTTCATATGTTCCGTGTATAGTGGCATTTTAAAATGGGTCCATTACAGGTCATAGCTGCATTTAATATACTTACTTTTAGTAATGAAATAACTATAACTTATAAAATTGATGTCGTCAAATACGAAAAAAAGTTCGTTATGAATGAACAAAATTCCGATTCATTTTCCACGTGTGTTTGTGAAAAAAAGGTTGAGCATATTTAAGTAAATACATAGTTTACATACATTCAGTATGTATGTTAAATTGAAATCATGCTAAATATTGAAGGAGAGTGCTCGTATGAAATTATCCAGCTTTTATCCTGTCGTTTTGTCCGAACAAGTTGCTGCAAGCTCTGTCTTTTACAAGGAGTACTTCGGTTTCGAGGCTGTTTTTGAGTCAGATTGGTATGTAAGTTTGCGATTGTCTCACGGTGATCGATCATATGAGCTAGCCATTATGGACCCTGCTCATGCAACGATACCTGCTGCTTTTCAACATAAAGTACAGGGCTTACTTTTAAACTTTGAAGTAGAGGATGTAGACGCAGAGTATGAGCGATTAATTCAAACAGCGAAGCTGCCCCTTCACTCGGACATAAAGGATGAAGCGTTCGGACAGAGACATTTTATTACGGCTGATCCGAATGGGGTATTGATCGATGTCATCACAATCATTCCTCCTTCAGAAGAGTTTGTAAGTCAGTATAATGAAAGCGTTTGGGACGATAGCAAAACATAAAGAAAATGTAGCAAGACTAGATAGATGTAGGGGATAACAATATCAATCGAATGGAGATATGTAGGAGGAAATGAAGAGAAACAAAGCAGATACGGATGTAACGATACGTCAGTTGATTGAAGTGGGCAGAGCCCATTTTACGGAGCATGGATATGCAGATGCGTCATTGGAATCGATCGTTCAGGAGGCAAAGTTAACGCGTGGAGCACTTTACCATCATTTTGGAAATAAAAAAGGATTGTTCCGTATCGTGCTTGAATCTGTACAGGCAGAAGTTGCCGAGCATGTAGAGCAAGCAGCTTCCATGAGTGAAGATGTATGGGAACAGCTTCATCTTGGATGCCGTGCGTTCGTCATAGCTGCTGTAGAGCCTCGGCGCAAACATATTATGCTTATCGATGGTCCATCTGTCTTGGGCTGGGAAGAATGGCGGATGCTAGACGGGAAGCATTCGATGCGTCTGCTGCGTGAGCAGCTTCAAATGATGAAGGAACGGGGACATCTGCACCCTGTCTCTATCGATGCGATTACCCATTTTCTATCAGGAGCATTAAATGAAATCGCACTGTGGAATGCGCAGCACTCAGATTCGAAACAATCGATGGAAGAAACGATGGCAGTTATTTCCCTATTTCTAGAAGGATTTAAACGAAGATCGTCTAATAGGTAGATAATGTCATGCCGCAGCTTGTCTATACGATGATAAGGACCTATATCGTCTTGAAACAACAACACGGCATATCGAATAGGCGAAAGAGGTATCCAATATGATCATGGTTAGTTCTTGTCTTGCAGGCTTGGAAGTCAGATATAATGGTACTCATTGTTTACATGATAAGGTAAAGCGGCTAGTGGAGAATAATCAAGCTGTAACGGTATGTCCTGAGCTTATGGGAGGGTTACCGACACCGCGAGAGCCAGCTGAAATTGTTGACGGTGATGGCTATGATGTGTTAGATGGAATGGCTATCATTCGGGATCGTGCCGGTGTAGATGTGACTGCTGCCTATATGGAAGGGGCTATGCGTACATTAGAGTTGGCGCAACAACTTCAAGCTACGCTTGTTGTATTAAAAGAGAACAGTCCATCCTGCGGCAGTTCCATGATCTATAACGGCCAGTTTATAGGTGAGAAAATAGCGGGGAACGGAATTACCGCTGCATTGTTGAAGAAGCATGGTTTTAACGTTATATCTGAAGATGACTTTATGCAGATGTTGGATGAATTTTAAGTACGATAGCGTGTACATTTTATAGCTTATAAGGGTTACCTTTTCATTAAGATGTGCAATCCTAGTCAAAAATAACGAACAGGGGCGAAGATATTTCTTTAGCCTCTTGTTTTTATGCTTGTTGATAGAATTGATCTAATATTTAAATAGTCTAAATGGATCAAAAAGGAATGGAAGAGAAGGAAAAGTCTTGTATTTTATCGGTATCTATCGCAAAATATAAACATTACATATGAAAATAATAGAAATTATGTTCTATTTTAAATTTGTACAAAAGGGGTTAATTCGCTCATGAAAATGGTCAAAATGAAGAAGTCTATTTTTATCGCAACTATGGTTTCTGTAAGTCTTATGTCTGGTGCAGTAGCTGTCGTTGCTTCAAATGGAATGGAGAAAATTTCGGCGTTCCTGAATCATAAAGTTCAATTCAAAGTAGATGGTAACGAGTGGACACCTAAAAGTGATAACGGTAGCAAATTGGCTCCTGTTGTGTATAAAGGGACGACTTACTTGCCGGCTCGTGCAGTTGGTGAGGCCGTTGGTGCTGAAGTGAAATGGAATGGTACTACGCAAACGATTACAATTCATACAGGCAAAGGTTCTACTGGCGGTACTTCTACACCAACTGAAAAGCCTACTAAGCCAGTTGAAGTTCCGCAAGCTAATGGCATTATTAAGCTAGGTAATAAAGAAGAGACAACGAAAAAAATGCGTGAGCAAGCAGTAACGCTTATTAAATTGTACGGTGAAGCGCTCGAAACAGGCAGTACGAAAAAGTACGATGAATATATTACGAAAATTACAGCTGATAAATACCCAGACTCTCCAATTCGTAACGGACATCAACACTACAAAGATATGTTCAAAAAGAAAGTAGACGAAGTTATCGCTGCGAATTCCAAAGAAAAAATAGCAGACTATGCAAAAGCAATGAAGGCAGTTACGTTGGATCAAGTTGAAGTATTTACTATTAGTGATAAGAACGAATACAGCCAATCATTCTCCTTTAAGTACTTCCCTAAAGGCTGGACTGCGTTCAGCAGCACCTATGTCTACTTCGAGTTCGGTGCAACGAAGTACAAAAGCACAGACTTTGAGTTGTTTGCTGCGTACATTAACTAATAGGGCTTCGTATTTCTAGCAAACCTTATCTGGGATGAACTTATGATTCATCGGCATAATCTAATAAACAAGTAAAAAGTCTCCATTTCCGCTTGATTCGGAACTGTCGCTATCTTACAATCAGCGCAGCCAGTTCCTGAACCGTGGTTGGGGGCTTTTTTGTTTTACTAATTGATCTTAGATGCTCGATTATTGACTCTAAAGAATTGATTTCCTATAATGACCAATAATTAGGTGGACGATAGCTATAATTTGATTGCTTCCCATGTGAATTTACGGTATAAATAATTTCATTATCATCTGTTGCATGACTAGGCTTTCTCTTCTTATGAAAGAAAGTTAGTTTATAAAAGAGGATAAGTCGTATTTATATCGAAATCGTGACATAGGATGTGTTTGAAAGGAGTGGCTGTTGAATGGTAAGACCCCATATGATAGAACGTGATAAAACCCAATTCAATAACCCTTCATTCCCTTTAATGGCAACGACGACAGAAGGAGTAAGCCCTGGATTCCAGCGGCTTCATTGGCATGTCGCAATGGAGATGAATTATATTCGTCAAGGTTCCGGATATTACTTGATTAATGGTATCAAGGTACCTTTTAAACAAGGCGATTTGATTATGATAAATGGAAATGATGTTCATCGTGCATTCGAACAGGAGCAGCTCGTGATGGATGTTATTTTATTCGAACCTTCTTTATTAGCAGTTGATCTGAAATATGACCCAGACATCTTGCGTCCCTTCCGCGAAATGGGAGTGTCGTTCTCTCCACTTGTTGAGGGTGAGCAGTGGGTGTCTACAGACTTCATTCATCTTTTTAGAGCGATAATGGATGAAATCAAGGATGAACGACCTTCTGCAATGACCCTCGCCCGCGCCTACTTGCTGCAGTTTCTCGCACTTGCCAATCGTCATTTAGCATTATCTGAAGTTCCTCTGACTCCGGTGAAGCACCGAGGAATGAATGCGATAAAGGAAATTATTCATACGATGGAAATGAATATGGCGTACCCTTGGACGCTTGGTGAGTTGGCGGATTTCGTGCATTTAAGCCCGTCACGCTTTAGCGCGTTATTCCAACAAACGGTAGGTACGTCACCGATGGATTATTTGATTCAGCTTCGATTGACCCAAGCGGTTCATTTGCTAGAATCGACGGAGCTTAAAGTTATTGATATTGCAGAACGATGCGGCTTCCGCAACTTATCCAACTTCAATCGATTGTTCAAGCAGCATATTGGAACCTCGCCAAGCGATGTAAGACAACACTATGAAGGCGGTTCCAATTTTGTAGAGACAGTAAGATAGTATCAGTCATTGAAAGTATAGTAGTAGTTTTGCGATCTGCAACGGTGTATCGTTAGCAATAGATAAATGGATTTAGAGCTAACGATTACTGACTCTAGGTACGACAGGAGAGAGAACGATGGGCATTTTCTTGGGTGTAGACGCAGGTGGAAGCAAGACGCATGCTGTCCTCACCAATCACAATGGTATCGTGCTTGGCAAGGGGCTTGCAGGCAATGGTAATCATCAGACTAATCGCCAAGCAGCAGAAATTAACATTCGTCAAGCTTGTGAGAGTGCTTTGAAACAAGCGGGTATTACACATGAGCAGGTAGATTATGCTTACTTCGGCTTGGCTGGAGCGGATCGTGAAGTAGACTATGCAGTATTGCGTCCAATGATAGCGGGTTTGGGATTCCCACGCCATGGTATTACATGCGATACGATGATTGGTATGAGAGCAGGCACGAATCAAGCTCACGGCGCAGTTATTATTTGTGGGACAGGATTTAACAGTGCTGCGCGGAATCGAGCTGGAGAAGAACTGCAATATGGTGGTTTTGGATATAAATACGGGGATGGTTATGGAGCAGGTTCGAGCTTGGCGAAGCTCGCATTCCGTTCCGTTATACGAGCGTGGGACGGACGCGGGCCTAAGACGGCACTTACAGATTTGGTACTCCGCCATATGAATATAGGTAGTGTTCAACAATTATTTGATGACGTATTGGATCAGAAGATTTCCATCCCGCTTGATTTAGCCAAAACATTGTTTGAGGCCGCTGAAGCAGATGATCAAGTAGCCATTAACATTTTAACAGAGGAAGGTGAAGAGCTTGGCAACGCGGTGGTTGCCCTTATTCGCCGGTTGAATATGACAGAAGATAAGTTTGATATCGTTTATATTGGCAGTGTTCTGAACAAAGGAAGAGGCACTTATTTGACAAATGCGATTGAAAGAGTTGTTGCTCAGCACGCACCGCAAGCACGCTGTGTGCGTCTAACGGCAGATCCAGTGGCCGGTGCGGTAATGAGTGCGATGGAATGTTCTGGACTAACATTGAGTGAAGATATCGAATCTCGTATGAAATCACTAACATTTTAAACTTATTCTAGTGTACATAATGAGGAGGAGAGCTGGATGACACAACGTCCTGGGTTGAAGATTGCAGTTATTGGTGGAGGTTCATCGTATACACCGGAGATCGTAGAAGGATTTATTCGCAATTATGATCAAATGCCGATTCGTGAATTATGGCTTGTAGACATTGAGCAAGGCAAGCATAAGCTAGATATTGTAGGTAACTTGGCTAAACGTATGGTGGAAGAGTCTGGACTTCCAATTGAGGTTCATCTTACACTTGATCGTCGTCAAGCGATTAAGGATGCTGACTTCGTATCTACGCAAATGCGTGTCGGATTGCTTGAGGCGCGTAAGAAAGACGAGCATATCCCGATTACGCACGGTGTAATTGGCCAAGAAACGACGGGACCAGGCGGCATGTTCAAAGCACTGCGTACCGTTCCTATTATTCTTGACATTTGCCGTGATATTGAAGAGCTTGCACCAAATGCTTGGATGCTGAACTTTACGAATCCTGCTGGTATCGTAACAGAGGCAGTTGCGAAGTATAGCCGTGTTCGCTCGATAGGTCTTTGCAACTCTCCAATTAATGTACAGAAGTTCTTGGCTGCACAGTATGAAGTGTCCGAGAAAGACGTATTGCCAGAGTTCGTAGGTATTAACCATCTTCACTGGGTAACTTCTTGTCAAGTTAAGGGTGAAGAGAAGCTACCTGAAATCTTATCCGGTGGCATGGCATATACGGCGAAGAATGTGCCAACGGTAGGCTGGGATGCAGACTTCTTGAAGTCGCTTGGTGGCATTCCAACTTATTATTTGAAATATTTCTATATGACGGATTATATGTTCAACGAGATGAAGGAAGCGATGGAGAAGAACGGTACTCGTGCTGACGTGGTAAGCCGTGTAGAAGAAGAGTTGTTCGAGTTGTACAAAGATCCGAGCTTGCGTGAGAAGCCGAAGCAGTTGGAGCAGCGCGGTGGCGCTTATTACTCCGAAGCAGCGGTGAATCTGATGAACTCGATCTACAATGATCGCAAAGATATTCAGACGTTGAACGTTGCGAACGGTAACATCTATGACTTCTTACCAGCTGATGCTAGTATTGAAGTGAACTGTGTCGTGACGGCACAAGGCCCAATCGCTCTTCCTCCGCGTAACGTGCCAGAGCATGTAAAAGGCTTGATGCATGCGGTGAAGGTGTATGAGCAGCTTACGATTGAAGCAGCAATTACGGGAGATCGCGGTATTGCTTTGCAGGCGCTTGTTCATCATCCGCTCGTTCCTTCCATTGAAGTAGCGAAGAAGTTGTTGGATGAGATGTTGGAAGCGAACCGTGAGTATTTGCCGAATTTCTTTCGTGAATAGAGCGGGAAGATAGTATAAAAATGAAAATAATTCATTAGCGATCATTTTCGAGAGTGGTTGTTAGTTGGAAATAATAAATAAGGCATCTTGCGTATATGACGGTGAAGATAAATCAATCCCGTTATTTCGCGAAGATGTCTTTTTTTGTATGTTTTCGATTGACAGGATTTTACTTTCGTTGGATAATAATCGTATTTCGCTTGTAAAGACCACTGTTTACTGTATGGATTCTCTGATGTGTTTTGTGATGTAGAAGAGATGCAGGTCACCATATTCCGTGTGTAGTACAAGCGATACTTCACCGTTACGGGAAACTTCGGAATTATCTTTTACCTCAATATCCCGTATGTTTAACACTATAGCTTCTGTAGTCACAATTTTTTTATTTGTTGACCTCTTTAATTTTAATAATCGTTTAAAACTAGCTACCAATTCCATCACGAAATGCTTTATATGTAAGCCTGCAAACAAAATAAATCGAAGTGTAGAATAAGGAAGATGGTGCTTGCTATGAATTAGGCTGTGGTGACTTGATTCAGAAAAGGTCTTTTTTAGGTAAGCTTCGAGTTACACTCTGTTTGTAACACAAAAATAGGAGGTGTTCTTTCTAAGAAATACACGTAAGTAAATCATGTTTTGGAGGTTTGTACAAAGTGAAAAAATTCAATTTTTCAACATGCTCATTGATTTTTTGTATCCTTACAATATTGAGTACTATTAACATTCCAATTTCTGCTGCAAAAGCAGGAAAGATTCAAGGTAACACTAGCAGTATTAGTTATTGTTCTCGCGACACTACAAATGATGGTTATATTGATACACTTGTATACAGACAATTGTCGAAAACTAGTATTGAACTATCTTGGACAGTCGTGTTAGATACTGCATATGAACCAGAAACTCCGCTTCCAGGTAGACCATTTGAACCACCAGTAGAACCACCTTGTGAGATGTTAATGGCATCAAATCAATGGCAAATACCCAGACCTGATCTCAAGCCGCAGAGAAATACAAATTATACCATATATAATGCTAAAAATGAAATTGTCTCATCCACATCAAGCAACTCCATTGTAATAAATAATTTAACTTCTGCTGATTTCTATAGGTTTAGAGTCGAGCTTCGTGAATTTCAGTCATATGTCAACGCAAAAAGTATTGACGTTCTACTTAATCCGACTGCTCCTTCGCAGCTAGCGGTTCAGGTACAGAACAATAAAAACTTGGCTATGAGCTGGAATGCATCCACTAGCAATTTTCCTGTTGTCTATTATATTTATGACGGTACTACCCTCCTAGGAACTACACAATCCACTAGCTTTACTGTAAATAATGCTTCTAGAAAATTGTATAGTATTACAATCGTCGCCGAGGACACTACGTTTAAAAACAGATCCCATGCTAGTAACACAGTCGCTGTTTTTCTCATTAGTGGGACGAACTATGTGTATGATGCTGACGGAAAGCTCATTAAACAGACTTTCAGTCGCGTAGTTAACAATGTTGCTACAGAAGTTACTTATTTGTATACCTATGATCAAAAAGGAAATTTGTTGAAAGTTGAAAAACTGCCGTGACCTTAGATAGGTTGTATATTTGGCGGCATCATACTTGCTAGAAATTTTTAGTTGTTAACTACATGTAAATAGGGGAATGTGAGCAGATGAAAAAGATGAGACATTTATCAGCTTTACTTGCTTTACTACTATTTTTAGAAATGACGTCGCCTTTGTTCATGAAGGCTATAACAGCTGCGGCATCGCCTGCATCTATTTCAACCCAGACAGCTGACAATAGGGCATTACTCACGATTGATTACATCGCAAGGAAATACAATGTATCTCCTTCAGAAATTCTACCTAAATTAAATGAAAGTTACACGTTACAGCATATCCATGACGCTCTGGCGAAAAATCCAGATGCAACGGTATTGTCGACTACATTAGAGCAGTTATATCCGGGTGTGGGTAAGAAGTATGCACCACCAACGGTGGTAGATGCAACCTATACAAGTAGCGGAAATATCAATTCGGTCACCAATGTTACTTATCCATCCTCGGATGATTCGAATGTTACAGACTCTGTTTATGGGATCATGAAAGCGATGAGTAGCGTGAATCTGCCTCCGGTTACTCATGACGCATTAAGCCTTGTAAAACATAATACCAAGTTAGATCAAGCACCTTACTCTATTCAAACAGGAAATGAATCTATTTCAAGCGTTGATGGTTCCTTGAACTTATCATCGACTGATTTATCTATTCCGGGAAGGAATGGATTATCTTTTTCACTACGTAGAAGTTATAACAGTAACGATGCGGAGTTTTTTCAGAAAACAGTAAAGAATAGTGAATATTTTAGGCATTTTATTGTACCTACTTTTTGTGGGACCGTGTACAAATATGAAAATGGGCTTCATAATCCACGAGTGAAAAGGGATTACAGATGTTCCCAAGATGGGGTCATCATTTACGGCCCCGAAAGATTTGTATATCCAGAAGTAGATGTTGTGTATCTTGCTGGAAGAATTGAAGCCCTTGCAAAGAAAGCCAATGAATTATATACACAAGAAAGAATTAAAGTGCTAAATAGTAAATTTTACTGGTTTGATGCATATTACGATATTGAATTCGAGATTGTACCAAAAGATAACAAAATTTACGAAGTTACTACTGGTTATAATTATCCTTACTTCCCTGTTCTTGATAATGATGTCAAAAGAAATGACATGGACTCGCGAGTAGGAGTAGGGAAAGGCTGGACTTGGGATATCGCTTATATGAAGTTTGATGGTAATGAAACTTATATTCGCATGCCAGCAGGTGGAGTCTATCAAGTAGATAAAGATCTTAAGCTTAAGCGCTATCCTTGGAAAGATGCTGTGTTGACGAAAGATACAAGTAAAAAAGTAGACTGGCGAACTTCTGCGTATGCATTGAAAATGAAACAAGGCACAACCTACTATTTTGATTCATATGGTGCTTTGATTCGAGTAGAAGACAACTATTCCAACTTTTTAAATTTCCAACACGGAGGTTCTGGATTACAAAAAGTTACAGATTCTTTAGGGAATTATATTCAACTTAACTTTGATTCGTGGACGGGTAATATTACGGCTACGAACGGCAGAGAATCTGTAACCTATCATATGAACACATTACCTGTAAATGATACTAGCATCTCATATTTATCGGCTGTTACGAATTCGATGGGGAGAACGACTCACTATGCATATGACTTTGCTCCTTCTAAATTCTCGGTAACCTCAGAACCAGTTAATCAAAGAAATGACTATGCTTTACTAAAAACAATTCATCATCCAACAGGGGCTCGTACAGAGTACCGTTATGATAAAATTCTTCGACATTTGGGACATGATTCTAAGCAAGAACAGTATAGAGTCGTTGAACGAAAAGATGTTGTTCAATATGTTAATGGTTCCGTAATTGAAAGTAATCAAACGAATATTCAATATGAATCAGACCCGTATGCCTCTTCTGGGGGCGGTAGACATAAGACTGTATTTAAAAGCGGGGATTCAACCGTTATATCTACTTACGATAAAGCATTTGCGTATGATGATTTTACATTCCGAAACGTTGAGACTGTACAACAAGCTGGACAAGTACAGCACATTACGAATCAAGCATATACATCCGATATTTTTAACCCTCATCCTACACAAATTACTTCCAAGAAAAGAAACAATGGGGTGGAAAGTCCATCTCTTATCATCAACCGTCAGTACGATGAGAATGGAAATGTAACCAGTGAAACGAATAATCTCGGAGCTAGCACGACGACTACGTATGATGCAAAATGGGGATTGCCAGAGACGATTACGTCCAAAACTGATGCCAATCAGCAGACTTTTACGCGTTTATTTCGTAATGACAAAGGGTCTGTCAATCATTCAAAAACATACGCGAATGCAGAAAGAAGCCAACTTCTTAGTGACAACAATTACAATTACGATGGATTCGGAAATGTTACAAAAGTAAGCACCAATAAAGAGGGTGTATTGAACGCAGTCGTTTACAGATATCAGTATGGTCCAGAGTATCAACATGGATTCCTGACCCAGCAAGAAGTAGATGTGACCGATGCAAATAGAAAAGTTTCCACGATTGTGGAAAAAGCGAAGTATGACCAAGCTACAGGACGCTTGCTTTCGTACACTGATGGTAAGCAGCAAACGACATCCTATACCTACGATGCATTAGGCCGAACGACATTAGTTACGATGCCAAACCAAAGTCAGATTAGCTACGTATACAACGATGCCAACAACCATGTTCAAATGAAGAACACCCTTGGCGAAGTGACGGAAGCTTGGTTTGATCCGCTTGGTCGTAAAATTAGAGAGACACAAGGACTAGGTCAGGTCAAATATGGCTATGATGAGCGCACAAGTCAACTACAATGGACAGACGATGCGTACGGCAATCGTACATCGTACAGCTACGATGGTTTTGGACGTCAGATTCAAACGACCTATGCCAATGGGACATCGGATCGTGTGGAGTATGATGATGCCAAGCTGATGATGACGACTATTGATGCAGAACAGAACCGTACAAGAACGACAAGTGATCTATTGGGAAGAGAAATACTCGTAGAAAAGCTGCACAATAAGCAGACTTATATACCAATAGAACGCACGGAATATAATTACGCAGGTGATATCACAGCTTCAATTGATGGGAATGGTAACCGTACCTCATTCCAGTATGATGCTGCGCGTAAACTAACTGCGGTGACGGATGCATTGAATCAGACGACAAGCTACTCCTACGATCTTCTTGGTAATTTAATCGAAACTACCTATGCGAATCAGCAGAAAGTGAAGAAAGAATACGATCAGCTAGGTCGTGTCGTTAAGAAAATTAATGGCACAGGCCAGGAACAGCGATATTATTACGATGCAAATGGCAATCTGGAGAAATATATTGATCGCAGCGGTACGGAAACGAGTAATCGTTATGATGTCATGAATAGACTGATTCAAAATACGGTAGGCACTGAAAACGTTCATTACAGCTATGATACCGAAGGTAGAATGCTAACGATGACGGATCATAGAGGAACAACGAGATATGAGTATCAGCCTAGCTCTGGTTTTTTGACTACGATCCAATATCCAGATGGTTTCAAGCTGGAAAACCTTTATGACTTGAATAAAAAAACAGGTTACGAATTTTCGCTGCCAACATCAATTTATGCGAAAGTTTGGGGTACTTATGACAATGTGAATCAACTGAAACAGTTGAACATATTTAGAGGTAATTTTTCGAATACCATTTCATATGATCGCTTGGCAAACGGCTTGCTGGCGAAGCAAACCTTCGCAGACGCCTTCGTATCGCAATATCAATACGAAGATACGAAGCTAAAACAGTTAACCTATCTCAAAAACGGAGTAGCACAAAATACGTTCCAGTACGGATATGACTCAAATGAAAATATTACGCACCGCAATGAAAATAACTACATCACGAACTTTACGTATACCCCATTGAATCAAATTCAAACATCAAGTGAATTCAACGAGACTTATTCGTATGATGCAAGATACAATCGACAGACGCTAGACAGTAATCGAGATCCGTCAATTAAGGAAGCGCAGTACGAGTATGATAAGAAAAATAGATTAATAAAAGTAATAGGCAATCATAGTCCAGTCACATATTCGTATACAGGAGATGGACTGCTGTACGAGCGTGTGGAGAACAACATTAGAACCCGTTACTATTATGATGGGGAGAAACGATTAGTTGCAGAAGGTACAGTCGCCGCAGAAGGGAAAGCCAACATTACTTATACTTATTTGTATGAAGTAGATGGTAAGTTAGTTGGGCGTCAGGATCGGTCAACAGGTAAGCCGCAATATTATCAATTAAATGGACATGCTGACGTTGTAGCTCTGGTAGATGAGGCGGGCAATAAGCTCAATGAATACCGCTATGATATTTGGGGCAAGCCCTTGGAAGAACGAGAAACGGTTCCAAATAACTTGAAATATTCCGGTGAGTATTGGGATAATACGACTGGTCTTCAGTACTTAAGATCGAGATGGTATGACCCAAGCATGGGACGGTTTATAAGCGAGGATACGTATGAAGGCGAACTGAACGATCCGCTCAGTTTGAACTTGTACACCTATGTAGAGAACAATCCGCTCATTTACCATGATCCAAGTGGAGAATTTGGAATTACGAACTGTCATATGCGCTGCTTCTCTGCTGGAACCAAAGTACAAACGGAAGACGGCTACAAAGCCATTGAAGACATCAAGGTTGGAGATAAGGTTCTAGCAAAAAGTGAAGAAACTGGAGAGCTTGCGTACAAAGAGGTAGAAGAGACCTTCCTGCGAATAGCGGAAGAGACGTATCATGTCACGGTAAAAGATACGACGTTTGTAACGACAGAAGAGCATCCGTTCTGGGTACCTGGAGTAGGTTGGGTAGAAGCAAGGCACCTCAAAGTAGGCGATAAGCTCGTCGACAATGAGGGAAATGAACATGCAATTGAACAAATCGAAGTTAAAAAAGAGCAAACAAAGGTATATAATTTTAGAGTCAATAGTTATCACAATTACTTTGTTACAGATCTGAAGATCTGGACGCATAACTGTGGCAATAGCCGCATAGGAGCGCCAAGCGGAGGCGGCGGTGGTTTTAGTGGTGGAGGCGGTGCATACAGAGCTGCAGGAGGCGGAAGCTTTACGGACTTCCCTCTATTTAGACCAAGCACGATTTATAGGCCGTTTAAAGCGCCTGCAGTGAAGCTTCCTAAGAAGAGTATCGCACCGGCTGCAAAATCTACTAAGACGAGTTCAAGCGCTAATTCAAAGGTAGCGGGAAATGCAGATTCATCTAAAGTTAATGGTGGAAAAAGTAAAAACAATATGAAGTATGACCCTAGTGCACTAGGAGAGCATTCAACTTATAAACGTGATTCTCAAACAGGAGAGATAACAAACTGGCAAAGGTGGTATAAATCAGATCCACGTAATCCCCAACCCTTTACTCCTGGTGAGAGATATGATGGTAAAGGGGCTGGGCATTTTAATAAAAAAACAGGTATATTTGTGGAAACACCTCACGTTAATGATCCAAGAGTACCAGGGGGAGTAAGAAAACCATATCCTTGGGAAATTCCAGGAAGACCATAAGGAGTGAAATAGATGGAAATTTTAAGTTGGTTACAAGAATGGTATTCAAAACAATGTGATGGGGATTGGGAGCATGGAAATGGTATTAAAATTACGACGATCGATAATCCTGGTTGGTATGTTACAGTAAGCTTGAACGGGACGCATTTTGAGGAGATTCGAGTAGACGTAGTTCAAGTAGATAGAACAGATGAGGACTGGATTTATTGTAAAATAGAAGATGGTTGTTTTACTGGGGCTGGAGGACCAGGAAACCTTGAAGAGATATTAAATACGTTTCATAAATGGGTTACTTTTGAATGATTAGTTTAAAAACCTTGATTGGCATCGTGCCATTCAAGGTTTTTTTGTGGAAACTATCCAAGCGGAGAATTTGGGACTACGAACTGTCATATGCGCTGCTTCTCTGCTGGAACCAAAGTACAAACGGAAGACGGCTACAAAGCAATTGAAGACATCAAGATTGGAGACAAGGTTCTAGCCAAAAGCGAAGAGACTGGAGAGCTTGCCTACAAAGAAGTAGAAGAGACCTTTCAGCGAATAGCGGAAGAGACGTATCATGTCACGGTAAAAGATACGACGTTTGTAACGACAGAAGAGCATCCGTTCTGGGTACCTGGAGTAGGTTGGGTAGAAGCAAGGCACCTCAAAGTAGGCGATAAGCTCGTCGACAATGAGGGAAATGAACATGCAATTGAACAAATCGAAGTTAAAAAAGAGCAAACAAAGGTATATAATTTTAGAGTCAATAGTTATCACAATTACTTTGTTACAGATCTGAAGATCTGGACGCATAACTGTGGAAACAGTCGTCTTGGAGCACAAGGCGGAAGTAGTGCTTCGAGTGCAGCTAGAGTTACTGGTGGTGACGGAGGGGCTAGAACGAATACTTCTGGTTCTAAGCCAAACACTGCAACGTCTCCAAAGCCTTCTAATTCGAATGCTAATGCGGATTCTACGATGAAAGGTAAGCAAGAACCTATTAAAGAGACAGCAAGACCAAATTATGCACCTACAGATAAGAGTGGAAAAAAATTAGAGCTTCCCAAAAATTTAGATGGAAAAATGGAGAATGGTACTTCTCATCTACCAGAATCTATGAATCCGCATACCCAAATAGGGATTAAAAAAGGTCGAAAAGGAGAATATATTCAAACACTTGAGTGGGGATATAATAAGAAACCTATTCAACGGACAGACTGGACAGATCATGGGAGAGGGGACCATATAAATCCACACTCACATCCAGCTATTTTTAAAAATGGATCATGGAGTTTTAAGGAATAATTGAGGAGTGATATGTGGATGGATTTAAAAGAACCGGCTTTTTTGCTAAAAGTACGTGGAAGTGAATATTTTAATGAAGAGCTTTCTTGTTTAGGGTGGCAATTTGCTGAAATTTTATTATCTCTAAAGGAATATTCACATGATTATATTTGGTACATCTTTGATGTATCAGCTACTAGTGAGTCATCTCTTTACGAGTTGTTTCCTAAGCACTCACAGGAGTTTTTTTCTGTACTATCAACCGACGAATTAATAGCTAGTGTAAAGAGAGTAATACAATTTGAGTCAGGTGTATTTATAGCAGTTCAAAAAGGGGCAGGAGTCGATTGGGATTTTGACCAGTTGCCTGAAACTGAAGAAAGTGAGGGATTGCAACATCCACTGGCAGAAATAGAAATTCGTACTTTTGATTATTCATTCTTTGAGATTTACGGAAGTAATATTGAAGTAAAAAAAATAATACTAAATCATATTAAGAAAAATTAAATTCTGAAAAATAAGATTTTCTAACCTTGATAGGCATTATGCCTTTCAAGGTTCTTTTTCTGAAGAAATAATTCATATAGCATTGCCAAGTGGAGAAGCGAGCATGTTGAACTATTCAATATACAGCTTCATTGCTAGAACTAATGACAAAACTTAAGATTGCCTACAATAAGTAGAGGAGGCAAGACATCACCAAGTAGGTGACATGTTTGTCAACAAAGAAGGCAATGAATACGCGATTGAACGAATTGAAGTTAAAAAAGAGCAAACGAAGGTTTATAATTTTAGAGTTAATGGGTATCACAACTACTTTGTCACGGACCTGAAGAAATGGACGCATAACTGTGGCGGAGGCCGCGCTGGGTTTATACCAAGCGGAGGTAATGTAACTAGTGCAGCTAGAGTTGCAGGTGGTGACGGAGGGGCTAGAACGAATGCTTCTGTCACTAGGCCAAACACTGCAGCGAAGCCTTATAAGCCTGATAGTATAAATTCTAAGGGGAAAGGTAACCAAAACTCAAAGGTAGCGAGTGAGGTCACTAGAAAACAAGCTTTTAATCAAGCTAAACGTGACTCTGGTATACCTACATCAGCAACCCCTAAGAAGCAGGGACAAGTAAAAGACTATAAAAACCCAGCGAATGATAGAAGGGTATATGCCTATGACGTTTACCGTCAGAATAGATATATAATCGAGCATAGAAACGACCCATTTGGTAGAGGCCCACATTTTCATGGTGCTGAGCAGAAATATCCTGGACAGGATTTATTCAAAGCAGATGAAAGATATAGGGGGATTCAAGGAACACAAGGTCATTATCCAGAATACTTTGGAGGGTTTAGAAAAAATGGAAGGTAGTAGAGAAAAGTTAGCCAAGCTCATGACTTTGAATAGAATGAAACATTCTAGAAGAGAGGTAATTAGGATTTTCTCTGAGAAGACAGGTATAGTATTGACCGAAGATCATTTTTTGAACCCAGATGAAACCGACACTGTGAGATCATTGATATATATGAAAGTTAAGGATTGCAGTATCTCATATCAATTTGAAAGCATAGGGGAAGTAATAGAAGATTTTAAAATAATTTTTGAAGCAAATCAACATTTGAGAGACGAGAGAATCATATTGTTACATTATCTAGATGTTGAATCAGGGGCAATTGTTATAAAGTTTACAGAGCTATCTACTCATTTTGAGAAAATCATTGATTTTCTAGGTAATCAAGATATAGTCGTCTTTCAAAATGAAGGAAATTTCGGGATTTGTTTTGAAGCCGAAGAACATAATTATTTAAAAACAGTTTGGGGAATTTGATGAGAGTAGCCCTGGATGCATCAGGCTTTTCAAGGCTTCTTTTTGAAGGGGGACGAATGTCATATAGAGATTTTCAGATTTAAGTAGATGAATTCAGTATCCAGAAAGTTTCAAGTTGCTCTACAATTATGAATTAATCAAAAAGATAGGCTATGAAGTAGAGGCTCTAGGTGTAAATGTCAATGCCAGTGGCTCCTTTGACAATGTCAATTAGTCAAAGCACTTGAATATTGCAAGCGGTAATCATGCTACCAAAACGCTATCATATGAACGCTTGGCAAATGGTCTTCTGGCGAAGAAAACCTTTGCTCAGACGAGAAAGCTAAGATTACCTATACTTATTTGTATGAAGTAGACGGCAAGCTAGTCGGGCGTCAGGATTGGTCAACAGGTAAGCCGCAATATTATCAATTAAACGGACATGCTGACGTTGTAGCTCTAGTAGATGAGGCAGGTAATAAGCTTAACGAATACCGCTATGACATTTGGGGCAAGCCGCTGGAAGAAAGAGAAACCGTTCCGAATAACTTTAAATATTCCAGTGAGTATTGGGATAAAACGACTGGTCTTCAGTACTTAAGATCGAGATGGTATGACCCAAGCATGGGACGGTTTATAAGCGAGGACGTATGAAGGGGAACTGAACGACCCGCTTAGTTTGAACTTGTACACCTATGTAGAGAACAATCCGCTCGTTTACCACGATCCAAGTGGAGAATTTGGGATTACGAACTGTCATATGCGCTGCTTCTCTGCTGGAACCAAAGTCCAAACGGAAGAAGGCTACAAAGCCATTGAAGACATCAAGGTTGGAGATTAGCAAAAAGTGAAGAGACTGGAGAGCTTGCGTACAAAGAGGTAGAAGAGACCTTCCAGCGAGTAGCTGAAGAGACGTATCATATCACGGTAAAAGATACGACGTTTGTAACGACAGAGGAGCATCCGTTCTGGGTACCTGAAGTAGGCTGGGTAGAAGCAAGGCACCTCAAAGTAGGCGATAAGCTCGTCGACAATGAGGGAAATGAATATGCAATTGAACAAATCTGTCTAATGGAAAGTGATTAGTTTCCATTGGGTTTGAGCCACAATAAATTAGACGATAGATCAGACCAGCCGACCATTTTAAGCAACAGAGGATATAATAGTAGTTAATATTCATATGTACTTTTTCTTAAATCAGGAGGATTATATCCTAGATGATACAGCGAATCTTGCCAACAATTTTCTTTCTTGTACTAATCGTAACAACCATATCTGCTTGTGGAAATAAACCTAGCACTAGACCTTATGAAGAACAGCAATTCTACAACGGAATGTTCGACTTAGCTATTCATTATCAAGCGCTTGAAGAATTGGCCTATGATGCTGAATTAATCGTAGAGGCAGAGTTAACAAATGAAACGGAACAAACCAACGTATCAGGCACTCGCTTTACATTTACAGATGTGAAAATAAATAAAGTAATAGAAGGAAATCCCCAATTAGTCAATCAAACCATTCAAGTTTTAGATCTAGGTACATTTCGTGCCGAGCCGCACAAAAAGAATGTACTCTTCTTAGTGAAATATGATGAACCAGTTGATGGAGAAGCGTATGCTCTCGTCGGATACTATCAGGGAAGGTTTAAAATTAATGACGATAATAAGGTCGTCTATGATGCTGATAAATACGGTGGTGTAAAGTATTTTCAAGGAGAGTTAGAGGGACTTAGTATAGAAGCCTTCGACTTAAGGATACAAGAGGCGGTGAAAAACGCCAGAGAGCCAATGTGGAATAAGCCGCAATTAAGTGAGGAAGAACGGAAGTTAGCAGAGGAAGAGAGTCGTAAGCTGTATTTGGAGGATAGAAAGAGGATTGAGGAGGAAGAGAAGTTTGAATAACACAAAGTAGGAAATGGTGTAGCGTTACATAGTCGGTTGTCCGCTTTAATATCGAAAATAACTATGATTAAAGAAGTCTGATTCCATTTTTTTTGTTTAAATGGAGGTAGGCTTTTTTATGCTGTTCTGTTTAGAAAATATCAGGTGTACAAGCTTCACTCCCTAGTCGTCCTGCCGTGTCAGCACGGGACAAGTCGAATACAATATATCATCCCTTAGAGATAAGGAGGAACAGGGATGAACCAATTGGCAGTGAATACGTTTGCTGGTGTAATGGGCGGAATTCTTACCTTTTTGTTTGGGGCGTGGGACCCGTTAATTACCCTATTTATGCTAATGATTTTGATTGACTATTTGTCCGGTCTTGCAGCTTCCGTTCGAGAGGGGAAAGGATTAAGCAGTAATGCCGGATTCTGGGGTCTGGCCAAAAAAGCGCTCATGCTGCTCATTATTGGGATGGCATATCATATGGATTTGCTTTTTGGAACGAATGGATTTAGAGATGGAGCCATTTGCTTTTATATGGTGAATGAGCTGCTAAGCATTACAGAAAATTATGGGCGGCTCGGACTTCCTCTCCCAGATCGCATTAAGCAAATCATGTCTGTTCTCAAAAAGGATGACAATAAAAAAGATGCCGACAAGTGAGCCTATCGATAGAAAGCGGGCAAGGTTGTTCGCGGAAAAATACGGGCTACAAGGCGGCTGTACAAACTGGTCTTATGTGTAGCGAATAGACTGTATTAAATTCTATAGCTGCGATTGAAGGATGTGAAGACCGGTGAGGATAGACTTGGGTTGTGGACGGAATAAGCATTCTCATTGCATAGGCATTGATAAGCATCCATATGAAGATGTTGACCTCGTTCATGATCTGAACGATGGGATTCCGTTTCCCTCGAATCATGTACAGTTTGTTATGGCATCACATGTGCTCCAATATGTGAATGATCTGACATATATCATGCGTGAAATTTATCGGGTGAGCCAAGATAGGGCACTCGTTTGCCTTGTCGTCCCCTATGCACATGTAAGCTCGCATGTTACCCATCCTCATTATCTGCATTTATTTAATGAACATTCTGCTCGTCACTGGTCCCCTTATTCGAATTCGATGTTAGATGAGGAGGATTTTATCCACCCACTTAGTGAAAACTGGTCTTTGCTTCTATCGAATAATGAGACGGTTTCTGAGGAAAATATAGATTTGCGGCTGCTGCGAATGGAGTATTTCTACTTTCCTGAATATCAATGTCTTTATGATGAAGTGGAACTTCGACGGTTAAGACAGTCCCAGATGAATGTAGCTTACCAGCTCATGCTGCATTTGCTAGTCATTAAAAGCCCCATTCAAGAAAGAGAATTGAGAGAGTGGTCCCATCGCGAGTTGGAGGAGCCACAAACAGTCACGGAGCAGCGTCTGGAAGCGAAGAGGCATGCGGTGGAAGCTGAGCGGCCTTTTGAGGTAGATATAGATGGGCGGAAAGATCAAAAGAATAAGGAACAGGTGACTTTGCAAGAGGAACTGCGCATAGACGAACGTCCTGGCAAGCAGCAGGTAGGGCAGCAAGACGAAAAAACAGGCAAGAGCGCGATAGCATCATCGCCTTCCTCGACTAATTCCTATTCTGTAAAACGACGAATGGCTGCAAACAGACGTGTAACGGAGCGATCTGATAGGAAGCAGTCACGAACGAAGAAGAATGCTCGGGTGCAAGGTAATAAGTCTCGTCGCAAATAACTATCACAATGAATTCGTCTAAAGGATAAGGATGACAGTAAATCCCCAAGTGTGGTTAAATAATAATTAGAGGCAGAAAGGGCTTTCATTTGCTGAAAGCCTCTTTTTGATTCACTATGACTCGTATGGGGGCTGTGCTATGTATTACGTAAATCGTCAACAGATTGATAATCGTTTGGATCAAGCCCAATTGCTAGAACAGGCAGTAGGCAGCTTAACATCAAATTGGAGCGGTTCGATTGTAGATCATTTGGCCCAAGAACGAGCTTTACATATTGCCATTGAGATTGTTACTGATGTTGGCTCGCTATTAATTGACGGCTTTATTTTGCGGGATGCCAGCAGTTATGAAGATATTGTAGATATTATTGCTGAAGCGGGAGCCATGGATGAAGAATTGCATCAAGTCTTGATTCAATTAGTAGCTTTGCGTAGACCTCTTGTTCAGGATTATGAGAAGTGGAAGCGTGAAGGTGTGCATCCGTTATTTACAAATTTGGATGTTACGATGCGACAATTCAGCGAAAGTGTACATCGTTTCTTACAGAAGGAATTGCCTGCACTGCAAGTTTAATGCGTAACCAAGTAAGATGTCATTGAATTTACAAGATGTATGATATGCGTTACAATGACGGTACTAAATGACCGTTAAAAAGGTGAATGCCAGTGAATCGAGCGCAACAGAAACCGTCAACGCGTAATGTGCTGCTCATGCTGCTTAAGAGAAACGGCCCGATGTCTGCTGCACAGCTTGCAGAGCGTTTGGGGTTAACAGAAATGGGCGTCAGACGCCATCTTCATCAAGGGATCGAAGAAAATGTGCTGGAAACCGTACAGGTCAAACAGCCTATGGGACGCCCCTTACAGTTGTACCGTATCTCTGCACAAGGCGATGAGCAGTTTCCGAAGCAATACCATCAGTTGCTATTGGATTTGCTGCATGAGGTAGAATCGAATGATAGTGGTTCGGATAATAGCGTGCAACAGTTATTTGAAGGTCGACGTCGTTCTTTAAAGCGCAAATATGAATCATCAATGTTAGGTAAAACGTTCGGAGAGCGTGTTCAACAGTTAAGCAGCATTCAAGATGCAGGCGGATATATGGTAGAAACGGAGCAGTTGTCTGATGAAGAATGGCTTCTGCATGAATATAACTGTCCCATTGCCCAAGTTGCACAAGCGTATGAATATCCTTGTCATTGTGAATTGGAACTGTTCCGTGAATTGCTCGGAGCTGATGTAGAGCGGCTTGAGTGCTTAGCGAAGCAGGGCAGCAGATGTACGTATCGGATACGTAAATCGCAGTCTTCGTTAGATAGCTGAATAAGCGAGCTGACCTAGATAACGGATGGGATGTAGATGGGAACTGGATACTTTCTACATTCAGATTCATACAATCTTCCTATATTCGAATCAAATGGTAATGAAAATGGAGACCGGCCTAGTGGCTGGTCTTTTTATGTTGCCATTCTATATAATGATGCTAGGATACATCCATCCGTGGATTGGAACTCTGTGGAATAGTGACTGTATGTATTTATGTTTAGCCTATACGTGAATCGATAGCTCTACTACTAATATCAGGTTATTGCTTCGACTCCGTCGTTGCAAAAATAGTAGGAATAGGAATCGTATGGGCTATTGTAGTTAGTATTTACTTATATCAATATCCTTTTGGTGATGGGCATATGCGATAGAGTTACAGATAGGTAGATAGATCTCGTTGAAATTTATCAGTCTTTATGTATTTTTAAATATCCAAGTATTGTTGTCATTTGCTCTGGTGGTATATTATGGTCTTATGTGATTATAAGTACTAAAGTACTAATGGAGGTCCAAGTGAATAAACTCATAGAGATTTTCATCGCTGTCCTAATTTTTAGTTTTGCTAGTGTTTGTCTAGTATCTTTATCGTATCTTGTAATTGGCGGCTTTCTATATGGCAACTATATAGCGAAAACGTTAAGCCTCGGGGTCATTTGGGGCATCGCTGCTGTAGGCATTAAGTACTTGCCATATAAAATGACTCGCTATGCGAAGGCGCTTATTGTTAGTTTTTTGCTCGCCATTAGCATTTTTTCATACATCTACCCGTTAGTAGATGACCAAATGTAACATAAATGTATGCTCGTATCCCATTCCATTTTAGTAGACGTTCTCTGCTGATCCACATTTCTGTATCCATTCTTCCATATTCATTTTTTTGTTATTGTTACTAATCATCTTAATTATCTCTCCCCTGTAAAGATACTTCATATGGACAATCTACCGATACGACACCTTTTCTGTACTAAAAAGTTTTTTCCGTTCCTTTGTGTCAAGCCAAGCCCAACCTTCTTATACTGTCACTATGACATGGGCATTCGCCCGTCAAGACCGTTGTTAAGGAGGGATTCGATGAATTGGATCATTGCTATCGTGCTGCTGTTCTCTGTCATTGCAGCCGCTGCTGCTCTGCTTTTGCTGGACCGTGTAATGAAGTTTATGCATCGTACGGAGCACATGCTTGTAGAGCTGCATAAAGAGACGCTGCAGCTCATTCAGCAAGGGCGAGCGATTACCGAGCGAGGGCAGCATTTACTGGAGACGGTAGAGCGTGTAAGTCAAGAAACCGCTTTGTGGAGTGATACATCTTCACGTATACGCGGCTCGGTTAATCATGTCCATGAACAGGTGGATGGCTGGATTACACGTACGATGAATACGTTAGATAGCGCTTATGAAGCCCAACAACATCGAATCCAGGATTTGCTGCGCTGGATAGATACCGCAGCAGGGTTGTACGCCAGTGTGGCCGCACGTCGTTCGCCGCCGAGTAAGCCTGAGCGAAAGTCAGATGAGGTTGATGCAGCGACCAAACCATAACAACTGGTTCGTTGGACATATGCTTGTCGGGATGAATGACGGAGACAACAGCGAGGAGGACGTTGAATATGGCAAAGGGCACAAAGCCATTTTGGATTGGGGCAATTATTGGTACAGTGGTAGGATCGGTATCCGCCTTATTGTTTGCGCCAAAGTCTGGGCGCGAGTTAAGAGAAGATATCGCGGAAGGTGCCAAACAGATTGGAGAGCGTACACAAACGATTGCGAAGCAAGTTGGTGAATCGACGAGTGAAATGATTGAGGCTTCCAAAAATCGTATCGGCGAAGTGAAGCAGTCTATTTCTGAATGGAAGCAATCTAGACTCCAAGTATCTTCCGTAGCCGAAGAGATTTCTGATAATAATGAAGCGAATGAATCTCCGTGTGGTGAAGAAGTATGCGAGAGCGACAGTGCTTGTGAGTCCAAATAAATCATTTTCGTAACAAGTAATTGGATCCATATAGCCTTGACCTTGGTTAGCGCCGATGTCAAGGCTATTTATTTTGGATACCGCTCGACTTGAACCTTGTCCCGGTATCAGTTAAGATCAAGGTACGTTTTACAAGGACTGTACATATGGTGTACCATACCATCCGCATCAGCTATTGCGGAAGTTCTAGCATAAGTCAGTCAAACAAGAAATGAAGGAAGCGGTGTATTCGTGCAGCAAGCTATCGCAATGTTTGATTCGGGGGTTGGCGGGTTAACCGTTGTTAAGGAAGTTATGAGACAGCTCCCGAGGGAAAAAATTATTTATTTTGGTGACACGGCTCGTACCCCATATGGTCCTCGCGATGCAGACGAGGTACGGTTGTTCACCCGACAAATTGTCGACTACTTAGCACAATTCGATCCAAAAATGATCGTAATAGCCTGTAATACCGCGACAGCAGTTGCCTTGGAAGAAGTAAGATCCTACACAACCGTTCCGGTTGTAGGGGTGATTCATCCGGGAGCAAGAGCAGCAATATCAGCTTCGCAATCCGGCCATATCGGTGTAATTGGAACAGATGGGACGATCCGCAGTGCGGCTTATGAATCGGCTCTTAAGCGGTTATCTCCTCATGTGAAAGTCTACAGCTTGGCTTGCCCGTTACTGGTGCCGCTAGTAGAGAAAGGCATGTTCCGAGATTCCAGCACGTACAGAATTGTAGCTGATTCTCTTGAGCCGTTGAAGTCAACGCCAATTGATACGCTCATATTAGGCTGTACGCACTATCCATTTTTAACAGATCCAGTCCAAGAAGTAGTAGGTTCTCATATACAGCTTATTAATTCAGCAGAAGAGACAGCGAGAGAAATAAGCACCATTCTTCACGATAAGGGACAATTGGCTCATGAGGAAGACCACCCGATTCATCAAATGTTCTGCAGTGGTGATCCGAGTATGTTCCAGTATATTGCGAAGCAATGGCTAGGCGACCAATTGGAATCCATTCCTGTCGTTTGGCAAGTACCAAACTTTTATTAATGGAACCCATTTATTTGTATGTTAAGAAGAGACTTCTAGGAGCAAGGTTCCTAGAAGTCTCTTCTTTTGTTGGGGAATAGCGGGTATCACAGCTTAACGTTCCCCTTTCCAGCGGGGGGGAGCAGTTCGAATCATGCGAACGATGGAGCCGAGATCTCTGGTGTTCGAAGGACGATATTTGCGATCATGAACGTAGCCGCAATTGGTATACGTGCGAATGGCATTTGTATTTGTAATTTTGACAAATAACTCTACCCAGCGCAGGGAGAGCATCTCAATCCCGAAATCCGTTATGCCCCTTACGATTTCTTCCCCGTATCCCATACCTTGAGCATCAGCCTCTCCGATGAAGACACGACCGAATTCGGCTGTTCGAGACAGCTTATTTATACGATATAAAGATCCGGCCCCGATCGGTTTATTTTCGTTCAACACGACGGCGACGAACATCATATCATCTTCGCGTTGGCGGTAACGTTCATACCATGTTAGCTGCTGCTTAGGCTCAATGGTAAGGTCATCTGGAAACCATTTTCGTATATGGTCGTGACGGCGCCATCTGAGCACAATCTCGAGATCATGTTCCGTCAAAGGACGAAGCAGAAGACGGGAGGTCAAGACTCGATAAGAATGATCCACGCTCATACCTCCTCTTGTTGCTTCTAGAACGTTCAGATAGGCTTTAGCACTCAATACGATGGTTGCCTCATCTATGCGTTCTGTATCATATTCACGAAGCTGCATCATTCGTGCTAGACAATAATATGAGAGAAAGCGACTCTTACAGGCTGAAATCCAGTAGGAAGAGGGAGTGGTTGAAAAGTATTAGTACGTCGATTCCAAATAAGAACAGTACTTTCAAAACCCCAGTTACTCACAATATATACTTCCCAGCCGTCAGGAGTGACGTTAATATGTTCAGGCGGACCACTTGGCACGATAATATCTGGGAATAGGCGGGGAGAAGCTGGACTTTTGACATTCAAACTCACGACTCCGTTGTAATTAGACATAGCTGCGAATAAGATGGCGCTATCGTAAGAAATGCTTAAGCATCTAGGAATGTAGGTAGATGATACAGGTGAGTGCTCCAGCATAATGGGATTAAGCAGTGTATTGGTTTCCGTTTCAATGACTTGTATTTCCCCAGGCAAGCCTTTAGCTGCAACATATACGTATCGCCCATCTGGACTGCACACGAGATCGACAGGTGCACTATTATTAGGGTTGCCAGGCAATAGTGGGATAGTTGCAATTACGGAGTAGCTTGTTGCATCAATGACGGATATGGTGCCCTCATCTTGATTGGCCACATACAAACGGTTATGTGTTTCATTGAAGCTAATGGCAACGGCATTATCGCCTACAAGTATTGTGGCAGTATTTCCGCTGACGATGTCGAATACGGTAACGGTACTCGTGGGAGAGTTGTTGTTAACAGCAAATATCCGAAGCCCGTATGGCTCGTCCGTCTCGATGGCTATCGGTTCAACACCAAGTTTTAGCGTAAGGGGCCACAATTGATTACCGCGTGTATAGATAGTCGAGCCATTATCTGTCCCGCTGTTTGACGTATATACGAATGTGCTGTATTTGGAAGTAGCGATATCTAAGGGAAGGGCATGTTGAGGGAGTTGAATGGGGCTGCCTACCATTTGATGCGTATCACGATCAATAATAAGAACCGTATCATCACCGCTGTTTGCAACATAAGCATATTTCGGAAATGTCCCATGTAAAGGGATTTGATGATGATGTTTGACAGTAGCTAGCTTATTTTTCAAAATGAGTGTGGCAAATATCGAGTTTGGCTGTTCACTAGTGGTTGTAATTTTTACGCCTATCCAATCTCCGGTTATTGTGGTGTTCAGCAAGTTGAAGCAAGAGCCCTTAGATGCAAAGGGCTGCAGCACAATGATGTGCTGGTAATAGACATCGGCTTTGGATGGACCAGTTGCAGGGTCGAGTTGATACAGTTGGATATGTGCTTCCACAGGCTCATTGGATTGATTCAGCAGATGTAAATCTGCCCAACAGGCTCGGTCGTCACCAGAGGCGACATGCGTATTTAATTGATACACGTACATGGCAGGTCCTCCCGTTAGAGTCGCGCTTCTTTGCTATATCTTATGTAGAACAAACGACGGTGAATTGGACGTTCCTGCTAGCTTGTGGGAAAAGAGGCTAAGCGCCTTGTTGCTGACGTATGCATGCACGCTCATTCCAACAATGGTATGGTGAATCACAATTACGGTGATGGTGCAAGCCTTTATATGCATAGAGTTTACTTATAAGAACATAGCTGCAGAAGGGAGAAGCGTCTTATGAGCACCCTTTATATGGTACGAAAAGGTGACACGCCTTTGCGTATCTGTCTGCGTTGTGGAATTACGCTGGAAGCTTTGTTAGCGGCTAATCCCACCGTCAAGGTTAGTCCTTATTTAATGCCTGGGCAGCATTTATTCATCCCTGAACGACCACCTGCCATGTACACGGTCCAGGTTGGTGATTCGTGGGAATCAATTGCGTGGAGGCTTGGTATATCAGAACAATTGCTCAAAGAAGCGAATGAATCTGTTCGCAGCTGTGAGCTTGTTCCTGGACTGTGTATTTCATTAGCTTATGCGATACAACCTTCGGATTGGCGGGCTAGAGCAGAATATGGCCCACTTGAATTGGAGCAGGATGTAAAGTATGTGCAGCGTACTTTTCCTGGAATCGCTCATGTAGAATCGATTGGTAACAGTGTATTAGGGAAGGAAATATTCGCTATTCGGATCGGAGAAGGGCCGCGGCGCATTCATGTAAATGGTGCTGTTCATGCAAATGAGTGGCTTACGTCATCTTTGCTCATGCAGTTTGTAGAAGAATACGCTCGATATTTGCAATTAGGTCTGTGTTGGGGAAGGTGGAATGCTGGACTGGCTAGCGAGCATACTTCAGTCTGGTTCGTGCCAATGGTGAACCCGGATGGAGTAGAGCTTGTACAGGAAGGGGTTAGCGGGCAGCATTCATGGGACCATAGCCTAGTAGAATGGAATGAGGATGATCGTAGGTTCGATCGTTGGAAAGCGAATATCCGAGGTGTTGATTTAAATGATCAGTTCCCTGCTTATTGGGAAGAAGAGCGAGCGCGTAGGGGAGTATTTGAGCCATCTGCCATGAATTATAGTGGAGAAGCTCCATTGACAGAACCAGAGGCATGCGCCCTGTATCGAATGGCGGAAGAGAAACAATTTGCGATGGCGTTAAGCTTTCATTCCCAAGGCAGGGAAATCTATTGGAATTATCGAGATTATGAGCCGTCAGAAGCGGAAGTTTGGGCCAAAAAACTGGCGCAAGTTAGCGGGTATCGAGCCGTGAAGCTGACAGGGAGCGATGCGGGTTTTAAAGATTGGTTTATTCAGCAATATCGCAAGCCAGCATTTACGATTGAGGTTGGATATGGTATTAATCCGCTTCCGCTATCACAGTTTGGCACTATTTATCACGAAGTGTGTGCTATTTTGAAGGAGGCGCTGTTGCCAGAGTAAGTAACGTGGAACTAGATTGCTAATGTCGTAGATGCTTGTAAAATAAATATAAAGGTGCATGATACGACAACTTACTCACCATTCCAGTTGCATGTGACGAATGCTTCGGTATACACTAGGGTTATTAATAAGGAGGTGTATACGATGGCAAGTCGTACGCGCTCATATGGGCGTCTATGGAGTTTGTTCCGAGCGGCTCCCAAGATGCTGACTTCACGTAAAGTTCCATTTAGACTAAAGGCAATTTTTGTCGGTGCTGTCGTTTTGTATTGGCTGCTTCCTGATTTCATGCCATTCATTCCGATCGATGATATTGCATTTACGATGATTGTTATTCCTTGGTTCACCAAAAAAGCGGAGCAATATGATCATCCTAAGCATTTGCAATGATAAGAGTGGTTGCGTCATTGAAGATGTTCTCGTACAATATAGGTTGTCTGTCTTATTGAACAATATAGGGAACAATCGGAGTGACTACTATGTCTAATAATGATATTCGTATCTGTGATAAATGCCGTCATATTAAAATGAAAACTTTTTTGCCTAAAGTAGAAAAGCTTGATCCAAATACAGAAGTAAAAGTAGGATGCAAGTCCTACTGCGGCCCTTGTCAGAAGCGCGTGTTCATTTATATTAACGGTCGTTATATAACGGGTGCTACGGAAGAAGAGGCTATCGAAAAAGCAAAGCAGTACGTGAAATAAAGTGGCTAGCAAAAGGAACGGAACATAATAGCAATCGGACAAACGAGTGAGCATAGGGTTCAGCCCTTGCTTACTCGTTTTTTGTTTGTTTGGTTTTGAGGTGAGGATAAGATATGGTGATTTGCAAAATGGAAAAGTGTTACAATATAAATCGAGCATAAACATGACTTACGTCTGTAAATAACAATGAATTAATCTGAACCGTAGAACATGTTTAATCTGGGAAGAGGAGATGAGCTTAATTTGAAAATGGTTGAAGGCTTCATACGAATTAAATTATCGGTCTTACTCGCCATGATTATACTGCTGAGTGGAATGTTAAGCGGATGCGGTCTGTTTAATGAGCATACTGCTGATAAGGATGAGATTGCTGTTATTGATGTAGATAAGTCTCATGATCATGCAGCTACATTCAAGGCACTGTGGATTGGGAAAGTTGGGACTTACAGCTTGAAGCTTCACCGTGCAGACCGCAGTTGGGTTGATATTTGGGTGGAAGGATATAAGAAGGGGAAGAAGCTAGAACAGCCTTTACTAGCACTTTCCTATGGTCGATATCCACATGAAACCTATGATGGAAAAGTCGGTCTGGTGTGGATTTATGGAGCCAATAACAAGGATATGATAAAGCTCTATTCGGAAAGCAGTAGCGTTGGTATGGTGGCCATCGACCAATTTATTGGTGACAAGTCTGAAGCAGGACGGACAGGATGGGAATATACATTGGGTGAAGATGGCCTCTCTTTAAAGCCGGGAGAAACAGCTCTTATTGGTTCCTTTCGTATGAACAAAGGCAGTTTAAGAACAGGATATGATTGGAACGATCCTGAAGCTGTTCAAGAAATGATTCAATCGAATGACACGGTTATGCTGTTAAAAATAAAGGTCAGAGAAGAAAAAAGCAATACACACCATCGTTAACTTCATCGTTAATCGTGTCACTCTTCACAATTCGCTTAGCAGAATGCCAATCATGCCTTATGGATATAAATATCCCGTTCTGCACAAGATGAAGATGGTAGTACGAACGACGAAAGATCGAGTCATATTTACTTCATCTATTCCGTGTATTCATGACTTGAACGGAGGAGGTTATACCATTGGTGAAAAGGTACGATTCCAGTTTGCAAGCGCAGAATCCGATCTCACAAGCTCAGAATTCCGTTGAGAAGGCTCACCATGCTGTATCTCAAGCATTAACGCATCCAACGGAACAGTCTGTCTTGCAGGCACAACAGTCGTTGGCACACGCAGACCAATCTGTGACGCAATCGCATGCGAGCTTGAACCCGCAAGCGGTGGAGTTGGCTGAAGAAATGCTTGGAGAAGAACACGCTCGATTGGATAAGCTGCTGAGCAGTGAACAATGGGATAACCATCGTTCTTAACTTTGTGCAACAAATAAAGGGTGTCCCAATCGTTAGACCAGGGGACACCCTTACACCATTTTTCTGCTATGAAGCAGGACGGAGTTGTGGAATTACGTTTCGTGTAATGACGAGATCAGACAGTTTGAGTCGCAATTTCGCTTCATCATGAAGCGGCCTGCATGGCTCAACATCGATTAGTTCTCTTGTCTTGTAATCGTAGCATTTTCCGTTTTGGAACACGCCATCTGCTGCTGGAACGAAGAATAGATCGCCATTTGTGGCTGCTCCTGTTCGAAGCACGATTAAGCGTTCTCCTTCCGCTTGCAAATTGCTGCCCATATAAAACTTAGAAGTTGGGTCAATCCCGAGCCAATGCAGCACAGTTGGTGCAATATCCATTTGCCCAGTTACTTGATTGTACACGCCTGATTCGGCTCCATCTGGCAAGTGTACAATGAGAGGAACTTGATTTTTCATCTCTAGCATATCAAGATCACTTATCTCGTGTCCAAGAAGCTGTGCTAACGGCTCGCGCTCAAGGATAGAGTTGTCATGATCACCGTAAAACATAAAAATCGTATTGTCCCAAAGCCCTCTCTGCTTCAAATCCTCGATCAAAGTTCCAACTGCTGCATCTACGTAATGAATGGAACGCAAGTACTCTCCGAAAATGGTCTTATCAAATGGAGCTACATTCAATGCAGTATATGTATCTGGCATTGTATATGGATGATGGCTCGTGAGTCCAATCATAAATGCGTAGAATGGCTGCTTTTGCTCTGCAGCTATACGCTCAACAGATTGACGGAAGAAGGAGTTGTCTCCAAGTGACCATCCTAAAGGCTCATCCATTTGGTAATCTTTCTTACTCATAAAGTAGTCGTAACCGAACTTTTCGTACATCACATAGCGGTTCCAGAAGCTGCCCTCATAAGCATGGAAGGCTCCTGTTGCATAGCCATTTTCCTTCAGTACACCCGGTAATGCATCATAGGTATGATCCGGATAGCGAATAAATACAGAACCCGTTGGAAGCGGATGCAAGCTCGTTTGAACCGCAAGATCAGCGTCTGAAGTTCTGCCTTGTCCTGTTTGATGGAAGAAACGATTCATATACATGCTATTTTTAACTAGTGCATTAAGATTCGGTGTAATTTCTTGACCATTAATCGTCTGATTAATAACGAAGTTCTCGAAAGCCTCTGCTTGGATGACGATGACGTTGCTTCCTTTGTATTTACCGAAAGTAGAGCTAGGTCCTTTTAACATAGGGGCATGGTTATCGAACCATTCCTTAGCCAGCTGCTTTTCTTCTTCTGTAATCGACTTATCTGCGAACCAATTCTCTTTTGCGTATCGATAAATATCATAGCCATGGAATCCATAGAGTCCTGTTATATTGTAAACAGCAGGATTCCACCAGTTAGAGGCGAGCAAGCCTTTTGCCCAAGTGCTTGTTGCTTTATGGATAGGCATATACAGCATGATTGAACCGATTACCAACGTTAGCGTACCGATGCTGAATCGCATCCACATAATATTTTTTTTGTTTCGAATGGAATATTGCTGCTTTTCCTTCCGTTCTTGCTTCATCAGGCGGAATTGTATGATGTGGAACGGAATAAGAATAAACCAGTCGATGAAGTAGACGATATCTCCCCAGTAGATTAGGGATGCAATGCTTCCACCAAGTGCGCTTACTTGTCCAGCCTGCATGAGAACAGGTACGGAAATAAAGTCTTGGAAGTAACGGTAATACACTAAATCTGAAAATAGCAATAACGTAAGAAGTACGTTCAGCACGATGAAGGTGATAGGCCGCCAATGCCTTGGCAGCCACCATGTCCAGCCTCCCAATAGGAATAAAGCGCCTAACGTCACATAAATATCACTGCGATCTGTAGCCATATTCGGAATAGCTAAAGTGTCATTTAATATGATGCATTTCCACAGCATAACGCCAAGAAAAAGGATGAACGCAATACCGCTTACCGTCATCCAGCGTGACGTTTTTAGTGTGGAGAATCGAAAGTTACTACTCGACATATGAGCAACTCACATCCGTTTCTAGTCATGTCTCTGTCTCTATTGATTAGTTCGTCGTTGTGTTTTTGTCTTGACGAGGAGGCAACGGACCGAAATATTGATAAAATTGACATTCTATATTACCGTTGAACAGCTTTCTGCGCTTGTCTGCTGGACGTCCAATATAATGTTCGAACTGCTTGCTTGGGCTAATGCTGAACATCGACCAGGTAGGCAGCGATTTCATAATGAAGCCTAGCTGACGAATCAATTTTTCTACTTCAGCTTGTTCACTTAGACGTTCACCGTATGGCGGGTTGGTTAAGATGATTCCGTACTCACCTTCAGGCTTCACTTTATTAAGCGCACCGACTTTGAATTCGATTTCTTTGCCAAAACCAGCACTCTTAGCTGCTGCGCGTGCCAATTCGATAGCTTCTGGATCAATATCAGAGCCATACAATTGCAGCTCAATATCATCATTAACGGCATCGAATGCTTCGTCACGTGCATCTTCCCAGTCGTCTTTGGAAATAAGCGGCCAATGCTCGGAAGGGAAGGAACGGCGCAGGCCTGGAGCAACATTCCATCCAATCATAGCTGCTTCAATAAGAAGCGTGCCTGTACCACAGCAAGGATCTACGAGCGGACGAGATGGATTCCAACGGCTTAGCAAAATGAGTGCTGCGGCCATTGTTTCTTTTAATGGAGCTTTACCAATCAGCTTGCGATAGCCGCGCTTATGTAAGCTCGGTCCAGTTGTATCAAGCGTAATGGTCGCAATATCATTTAGCAGGGATACTTCAATACGGAAGTACGCGCCTGTTTCTTTGAACCAATCGATATGGTAGTTTTCCTTCATTTGTTCCACGACAGCTTTTTTCACGATACCTTGGCAGGCAGGGACACTAGACAGCTGTGATTTGTGGGAACGGCCTTCTACTGGGAATTCACCGTCAGCGGGAATCCACTTGTGCCAAGGAATGGATTTGGTTCCTTGGAATAGCTCTTCGAACGTACGAGCAGGGAATTGTCCCATATTAATGAGGACGCGATCAGCTGTACGAAGCCATAGGTTGGTACGGCATACGTCTAGAGGTCCGCCTGTGAAATGGATTTTACCATTTTCTACTTTTACATCATCATAACCTAAATCTTTCAGTTCTCTCGCAACAATCGCTTCAAGTCCCATAGGGCAGGTTGCGATTAACGACCAAGGTCGCTCCATCTGTTATTTCACTCCGATCTGCTTGTCTAACTTGTGTTCATACGGGTTCCATCATATCATAATTAAAGGAGGTTGTGAAAAAGGATGACGAATGAACATTTGCAAACAGTAGAGACTTATCTTGACAGCCATTACGAGGAAGATAAGCAATTAACAAGTATTAAACAATCGATAACGGAAGCTGACATGCCTGCGATATCAGTGGCTGAAGGATATGGGCGCTTGCTGACGTTGTTGGCTCTAAGCTCCAAAGCAGAACGCGCCTTGGAAATAGGTGCGCTTGGAGGATATAGCGGTCTTTGTATTTTGCGCGGATTAACGTCTGGTGGTAAGCTTACTTCCTTAGAATTGCGCCCTGAATACGCTGAGCTTGCGCATGGCAACTTAACAGCAGCAGGGTATGGAGAGCAAGTAGAATACCGAATCGGCGAGGCACTTGACTCCCTTAAGCAGCTAGAGGAAGAAGAAGCGAGGTTTGACTACTTCTTTATAGATGCGGATAAAGAAAACTATGCCAACTACTTAGAGTATGCGATTCGTCTTGCACGTCCTGGAGCAGTTATTGCCGTTGATAACTTGCTGCTTCAAGGTCGTACGATGAATCCAGAGAAACAGGGGCCTTCTGTACAGGCAATGCGTAAATTTATTGATGCAATGGCGCATGATGAGCGGCTCGTAAGTGCGATGTTGCCTGCTTATGATGGGCTAGCAGTTGCAATCGTAAAATAGACTTTACAATCAATAGGAATGAGCGAAAAGTTGTTTCTGGGAAGTGTTATATCCAGAAGCAACTTTTTGTATTATTTTCACTCTAATATCCAGCCAAGCTTGTGCTATAATGATGCAATATGTAAATGGAGGCAATGTACGATGAAGTCGAATGAACAATGGACTTCCAAGCTCGGGTTTATTCTGGCGACAGCCGGCTCTGCCATTGGCCTAGGGGCAATATGGAAATTCCCGAACGTGGTGGCCACTAGCGGTGGTGGCGCATTTTTTCTTGTTTTTATGTTATTTACTTTTGGGATCGGGCTGCCGTTACTGTTAGCGGAGTTCGTCATCGGAAGAAGCACTGGTAAAGAGGCCGTATCTGCTTATAAAGAGTTGGCTCCGAATTCGAAGTGGCACTATGTTGGATATCTTGGCATGATCCTATGTAGTATCTTGTTGTCGTTCTATAGCGTTGTAGGCGGATGGATCGTCTTGTATACGATACGAGGCTTCACGGGTCAACTGTTATCGGCCGGTGCTGATTATGGACAGCTCTTTACAGACACCGTATCGAATCCATGGATTGCGGTCTTGTCACAAGGCTTGTTCATGTTAATTACGACGATGGTTGTCGTCAAAGGAGTGAAGGGCGGGATTGAAAAGGCAAGCCGTATTATGATGCCAGGCTTGTTTATTTTATTCGTCATCTTGATTATCCGTTCACTGACGCTGCCGGGAATGGCTGCTGGCTTGGAATATTTCCTTAAGCCTGACTTCAGCCGTCTTAGTTCGGAAGCGATTCTCTATGCGCTGGGTCAGTCTTTCTTTTGTCTAAGTGTAGGAGCATCATGCATGGTTACGTACAGCTCGTATTTAGGTAAGAATGAACCGCTCGGCAAGCCTGCCCTATCGGTTGTTAGCTTGAATGTAATGACATCATTAATGGCAGGTCTAGCTATTTTCCCAGCGCTATTTGCACTTGGAATGAAGCCAGTAGAAGGTCCGGGCTTGTTATTTATGACATTGCCAGCGATGTTTGAACAGCTCCTTTATGGAGAATTTTTTATTGCTATATTCTTGGTACTATTCTTATTCGCAACGTTGACGTCAGCATTCTCTTTATTAGAGATTGTCGTTGCTGCCTATTCGAAGGGCGATTCGAATAAGCGAGTCAAGGGCAGCTGGTGGATCGGGCTTGGTATCTTTTTATTAGGCGTTCCTTCCGCGCTGTCATTTAGCGGGCATCCCTTGTTTATTTGGGGGGACAAGCCTATATTTGATTGGGCGGATTTTGCTGTTTCAAATGTGATGCTGCCAATGGGAGTATTTTTAATTTCCTTATTCGTAGGCTACCGTTTTCCTAAGCAGCGTCTTGAGCAGGAATGGGCCTATATTGCGCCAGGATGGCGTATGGGCATGCATGCATATTTATTTATGCTTCGCTACGTACTGCCTATTATCGTTCTAATCGTTTTTGTGAATGGTATTTTGTAAGCACATAAAGCACGAGCGAGATAACGGATGAGGCCAGTCCACATCTTTGATTTGGGAACTAGGGGGCTGTCTGGTAATGGTAGAAAAAGAACAATGGACGTCTAAACTTGGATTTATTTTAGCAACAGCAGGATCGGCGATTGGATTGGGCGCTATTTGGAAGTTTCCGAATACGGTAGCTACAAGCGGTGGGGGCGCCTTCTTCCTCATGTTTATCGTATTTACGCTGTTAATTGGATTTCCGCTGCTTATGGGGGAATTCTTTATCGGCCGTAGTACGGGCAGAGAGGCACTAACTGCTTATAAGAAGCTGGCTCCGCGCACGAAGTGGCATTGGATCGGTTACCTCGGTATGGGAACTTGTTTCTTGCTTCTCTCTTACTACAGCGTTATCGGTGGATGGATCGTTATTTACTTTATTAAAAGTATAAGCGGTGGCTTGCTGCATAACGTTGTACCTTATGAAGCGATGTTTCAGACGACGGTAGCTGATTGGAAAATGGTCTTGCTTGCACAACTCAGCTTTATGCTCATTACGATTGTTGTCGTAGGGCAAGGAGTGAAAAAGGGAATTGAACGTTCCAGTCGTATCCTGATGCCGGGCTTGTTTATTTTATTTGTCGTATTGATCCTTCGTTCGTTGACCCTTCCGGGCATGGAAGAAGGGATTCGTTACTTTCTAACACCGAACTTTGCACAGATTGATGCGAAAACGATTCTGAACGCGCTCGGGCAATCCTTTTTTTGCCTTAGTGTAGGTGTATCGGTTATGGTGACCTACAGCTCCTACTTGAGCAAGAAAGAGTCGCTGACACGTTCGGCGGTCTCGGTAGTAGGATTGAATGTGTTAACTTCCTTTATGGCAGGATTGGCGATCTTCCCAGCGTTATTCGCTTTGGGCATGACGCCAAGTGAAGGGCCAGGATTATTGTTTATTACACTTCCAGCTGTATTTGAACAAATGTACGGTGGCAGTCTATTTATAGCTCTGTTTTTGGCATTATTTTTGTTTGCGACCTTTACTTCTGCATTCTCGATGCTGGAGATTCTTGTTGCAGCTTATTCGAAGCCTGAGCAGCCTGCTCGCTCGCGCAAACGCCTGAGTTGGTTGTTCGGCGCTATTATATTTGTGGTTGGTATCCCGTCTGCCTTATCATTTGGGCCTTGGGCGGATATACAATGGTTTGGTAAGTCGATCTTCGATCTAGCAGACTTTACGGTATCGAATGTGCTGATGCCGATCGGTGTTCTTTTAATCGCTGTATTTGTAGGTTATCGATTCCCCAAGGACAAGCTGCTAGCGGAGTTGGAGAGCGAGCCAGCATGGTGGCGTAAAGGGTTGGCGGTTTATATGCTGCTTATTCGTTACGTCATTCCAATCGTCGTTCTACTTGTATTTCTTAACGCATTAGGGCTGTTGCCTGTATAAAATGAAAAAAAGGATTGACCCTGAACCAATGTGCGGCGGTCAATCCTTTTTTTGCGACATTATTTCTTACAAAAGTTCTTACAAATGACTAACGTCCAACTTGTGGCCTTCACGTTCTTGATTGGTATTACGGACGGAGTGAAGAACGTGCCTTGCCATACAGGGAGAAACGAACCCATCCCATATTTACGAGCAGCAGTATTCCTGACATGATGAAAATACCTTCGATACCAAACGTACCTGCCAACAGACCGCCGATTACCGGTCCTACCGCATTGCCTAACGCCAACGTACTCGTGTTGAAGCTGTACGCTCGACTTTCCATGCCTTCTGGTGTGAAGCGGTTAATGAGTGCATTTACAGATGGCAACAATCCACCCATAAAGCAGCCGAACAAGAATCGAATCGCTACCAGCTGCCAAACATTCGTTACAAATGCTTGTGGAATAAGGGTACAGGCCGCGCCGATAAGTGAAAAGGTCAACACTTTGTTAGCTCCAATTCGATCACTCAGTTTACCTAGCAGAGGAGAGCAGATCATGTTGGATAAGCCGGTAACGGCACCTACGAAGCCAGCCATGAAGGCTAAGTTCTCTGTTGTTCCATGCAGCTTCTGCACGTACAGCGGAAGCAGCGTCATTGGGCTAAGCATCGCGAATTGCAGTAAAAAAGTTACCGCAAACAATGACATTAGCTGTGGGATCTTGCTAAGCTTCCTAAAGCCCTCCATGACAGAGATTTGAGGCTTATCCATCGCTTTTTGTTTGTCAAACGACTCTTTAATAAAGAACATCGCCATCATCGAAGCGAAGAACAATAGGGCACCTGTAATGTAAAAGATAGGGCGATAGCCGATCGTGTCAGCCAACAATCCTCCCATGAGCGGTCCTAGAATCGTCCCTGCGACGCCGCCTGATTGGAGTGTGCCCATCGCAAATCCCATTCTTTCTTTTGGCGTCGTCGTAGAGACAAGCGCAACTGCGGCTGGATTAAAGCCAGAGATGGTTCCATTCAGCATACGAAGGAGCAGTAGATGCAATGGTGTGGCTGCGAAACCCATAAGCACGGTAACGAGCGCCATACCGAATCCCGAGCGCAGCAGCATCACTTTGCGTCCATACTTATCAGCAAATTTCCCCCAAATCGGTTGTGCAATAAAGGATGTCACAAAGTTACCTGCGAAGATAATGCCTGCCCACAGCGCTATGCTGTTAGGATCTGTCAAGCCAATGTCAGTCTGTAAATACAAGGGTAAAAAGGGAACGACCATCGTCATTCCGGCCATAACTAGAAAGTTTCCGAACCATAAAATGATTAGATTCAGTTTCCATTGCTGCATGTGTGATTCACCACTTTCTAAGGCCACCATCCGTCCGATACCAGCAACTGGAACTAGTATACCACATTCTCAACAAAATGCAGGAACACTCTTTTCGTAAGTAAGTTTGGAAAAATCCATCGTTATATCTTATTTTCTAAATTAAACTTCACTTTGCATTGAATTTCAGCCTGCTTAAACATTTCAGGCCACTTTGCGTCGTCCCATTCCTCGAAAGCCATCTTATTGCGCACAAACATGCCAAATCCAACGGGATCTGATTGAAAATCTTGCAGCTTGCGAATCGTTTTTGTTATCTGTTTCTCCATGGCCTGCTCGACATGTGATTCTTGTACTTGCTGGTCAGAAGTAAGTTCACTGAGTGTCGTATCAAGTGTTCCCTTCACATGCAACGTGATTATTATTTTTGGAACTGGTTTCGTTTCAAGCACCGTAATCGTACGTTTTGACACTGCATTTTGCATCGTGATCGGGATCGGTGCGTTTCCCTCCTCCTTATCGAGATGTATAAACGTATTAAACTTAGGACTACGCATCATAAGCATGCAGATCGTTTCTTGCTCACTCAGTGTACCTACCCATTTTCCTTGTTTGTTAAATACAGCAGAGCCAGACAAAGAGGCGCTTTTGCTTTTAATTTTGACGATAAAGCTGTAGGGATCAGCACCGTTCTCAATATAATCGCGTACAAAATTAAATATTGTAGAAATGGAAACTTTGTAAAATCCTTGAAGTTTAATTAACAGTCGATACAAGTTGAAATCAGTGACATCTTCTCCTAATTTTAAAAAGTCTCTTGCTTCTCCTTCATAGACCATCAGTCTGGTCGTAATAGGGAACTTAGGCTGCAGTAGCAGATTGTTGATCGCTGGGATCACGAGTCCTTCCTCTGCTAATGCTTTGCCGACAATGATGTTGCGTACTTGCCCAACGACTAACGTGAAGCGTGTTTGCATGAGAAAATGATCATAAGCCTCTTCAAAGTTGCTGGCTCTGTAAGCCATATAGACAGCCTTAGTGTTTCCGTCTGGCTTCAGTTCAGCGAAAGTGATGCCAAAAAAATATTCATTTGGTTTATCTGACTTATCAATAGTAACCGTTTGAATAAAACCATTCATATTAATAATGCGCTTCGTTTGACAGCTAGTAAGCAGCAGAGAAGTGCATATTATGACAACAACAAACGTCAGCAGAAATCGAAAGTATAGTCGATTTTGATTCATAGTTGAGTGACTCCTTCTGATGACGATGAAGAAGATGAAGCTGGTGCAGGGGCTGCCCCTGATTGATTAGAGGTACTGTCACAATTCGCTGTATCCGAACTGGCCTTATTCTCTTTGTAGGGCAAAATAAAATACAGCAGCGTAAATATAACGATGAAGCATACAAGTATGGTATTGCTTATACTAAAGAGCAATTTAGACTCATCAAAGTTGAATGGAACATAGCACAAAGCAATCATGATTATGCCTGCGATGAGCAAATTTTCTTTATGACGGTCTTTTGTTTGCAGCGTTTTCAATCCTTCCAGTCCACTCCAAGTATAGACGGAAGCGGAAAGGATGGCTGAGAAGATGAATGTGATGAACAGCAAGTCTGTAATATATTCGAGCGCATTGATCTGAGTGGCCCCATACAATCTCAGGACGACAAATCGTACATCTTCAATTTGTTCAACGGGCAGTAGTCCTTGCGCTAGGAAGCAGTACATGCTGTAGTAGGTCCCTATAACTAAAGCGGAAAGAGCGGCATAGGTTATCCATTTTGTATTTTTTTCTAAATAAGGCGCCATAAACATGATCGTCTCATAAGCAAGAAAGGCGCCGAGTATGTCGAGTATACCATTAAAGGTCAAATGCCCATTTTTGAGAAAAAAGGGTGTGTACCGTACAAACTCAATGTCTTTAAATTGCAGCAGCTCAAAAAATACAATCCAAAACGAAAACAAGTAGTAAAGCACCGATGTTTTTGTGATTGTATACAGGCCATGTGCTGCTGTAAATAAGACAACTACCAATATAATGATCGAAATGGAGCGTATGTTTACGCTCGGATCGCTTGTGAACTGAAGAACGCGAGCATAAGCATTCGCTAAATTGAAAGAGACCACCCAAAATAAAAGGCTGGGTATAACGATTAATATGGTAGCAATCGGCTTGGGGAAATGAGTATGAATAATCGTCCAAATAGAAGCATTTTTATGCTTCTTGCTCCCTTTATAGATCAAATACATGTGGCCAATAACAACTGCTGTATATACATAAAGCATCACCCAACTGTTTGTTCCAAATTCTTTAGTGACAAGAGAAGGCAGTTGAAAGAAAATAATCCCTCTTACGATCATGAACAACAAAATAGCAAACGCGTAGCCTTTGATAGGTGGGTTCATTACGATCGACCTCCTCGACGAAAATAACTTTTTTGCACAACAGACCTAGGACGCTTTTCTTTGCTCCAGAAGAAAAAATCAGCAAAATAGGATAGGTCAATATACTCTTTGTTCAAGGAACGCAAATGGCATAATCTCGTTATAATCAAGGAGATAAATATAACGATACCGAAATACCCCATCAGTCCTGCGAGAACAATATTAATGAAGCGCAGTGCACGCATGGACGTTTCCAGCGTATAGTTAGGTATAATAAAAGAAGCTAATGCACTGCTGGCAACGGCCACAATAAGAACGTTACCAGTCAAGCCAGCTTGAACGATTGCTTGTCCAATAACCAAACCACCTACGATACCTATCGTTTGAGCGATTTTTGTGGGCAGCCGCGCACCCGCTTCTCGTAAAATTTCGATAACACCCTCCATAAGTAAGGCCTCCATCATTGGTTCGAATGGTACGCGCAAACGGGAAGTAATCATCGTTTCCAACAGAGTTGGTGGGATGAATTGATAATGATACGTAGTAACCGCAACATAGAAAGCACTCGTCATTAAGGTTAACGTGAATGCAAATAAACGAAGGAAGCGGATAAATCTACTGAAATGCCAGCGCTCGTAGTTATCACCAATCACGGCGAAAAAATCTAAAAAATTGACAGGTGCTACAACAACCGTCGGACTATTGTCTGTTATGATAGCTACTTTTCCGTTTAATAAATATTGGGTAACACTATCAGGTCTCTCCGTTCCAATCCATTGTGGAAACACGGCAAATGGCGTATCATCCATCTGTTTAGCTACTTCGTTACCGTCCAATACTTCTCTCATATGCAAGTTTTGCATTCGCGTGCAAGCTTCGCTAATAACGTCTTCTTCAGCCACTCCTTCGACATAAAAGAGATAGGCGTAAAAGGGAAAATCTTTGCCGATGTTATATTTAATTCCTTTTAATTTGGGTGTGCGAATTCGACGGCGAATGAGAGAGGCGTTAATTTCAGCACTTTCCACAAAAGCATCATGAGGGCCTGTAATTACATTCTCCTTGGCAGAGCTTTGAATGGACCGGAAGCTGGCAGCACCGGAATTAATCATTCCCACTTGATTGTTGTAAACGCCGACAATATCACCATTAACGATATGCTCTGAAATTTTCGCGAGCATATCTTGTTCGTTATGACCTTGCAGGGGATTCCATACGGACATGAGCCGATTCAGTGCTATATTAGAATCACTATCTTGTGTAAATGCAGTAATCACTTGATGATATTCATTTTTATTCAATAGATGGTGGATATACATGATTGTCATTTGACCGCCTAAAATAGCTTCGACTGTCAAATCATTTACATTAACGAACTCGTTTCGAGTCAGTTTAACCCAGTCACTTTGAACCACTGACATGCTCAGCCTCCTCCTCTCTATTTCCATTTGTAGGAGTTAGCATGTGCTAAAGGATTGGGAACTATGTGCGTGAAGTCCATATTTTTGCAGTTTATTTGAGGACAAATAACAGGAAATGTCATGGCTTGGCGCACTTTGTCAATAGATTGTCATAGCTTTCAAGCGCAGTATAGTTGTGAGTGAGGGCAAAAAGGGGCATAATGGAAACGTTACAATATCACTATTGGGATATTACTATCGCGTTAGATTTAATATGAAACAATTGGAAAAATGTAAAACGTATACAGAAAAATTTACTCATGTTAGACGGGGGTTGAGGAATATGACTAATTCCAATTATAATGACCGATTTTTACGTGCATGCCGCAAACAGCCGGTGGACCGATTACCAGTATGGTACATGAGACAAGCAGGTCGTTATGACCCTGAATACCGTAAAATTAAGGAGAAATACAGTCTTCTCGAAATATGTCAACAGCCTGAGCTTACTGCTGAGGTTACATTAATGCCTGTTCGCAAGCTAGGTGTTGATGCTGCTATTTTATACTCGGATATTATGAATCCTGTAGCTTCGATCGGGGTTGACTTCGATATTGTAGCAAATGTGGGACCTGTTATTGCCGATCCGATTCGTTCAATGCAGCAAATTGAAAGATTAAAGCCTGTCGATCCTGAGGGGGATCTTGGCCATGTTTTGGAAACGATCCGTATTCTAGAGCGTGAATTGAACGTACCTTTAATTACATTTGCTGGTGCGCCGTTTACAATTGCGAGTTATTTGATAGAAGGTAGACCTTCCAAGTCTTATATACATACAAAAACGATGATGTATGAGCGTCCTGATATGTGGTTTGCATTAATGGACAAGCTTGGGGATATGGTAGCGACCTATTTGCGTTCGCAAGTTAACAACGGAAGCAAGGCGTTCCAATTGTTCGACAGTTGGGTAGGTTCTTTGTCTCCGCGTGACTTCCAGACGTATGTGCTGCCAACGATTGAACGCATTTTTGCATCTTTGTCTGATTTGGATGTACCAAAAATTTACTTCCCTGGCGTTAGCTCTGGTGAACTGCTTCCGTTGCTGCACAATTTACAAGTCGATGTAGTTGGCCTTGATTGGCGTGTGTCGATTGAAGAAGGCAGAAGAAGGCTTGGCGACCGTTTTGCTGTACAGGGCAATTTGGACCCATATCTATTAACAGGACCAATGTCCAAAATTCAAGAAGAAGCGAAGCATATTATGGATCTGGGTATGAAGCAGCCAGGTTATATCTTTAACTTGGGACACGGATTATTCCCTGAAGCTTCATTAGACAAGCTAAGACAATTGACAGAGTATATACATGAATATTCCAGTCAGGTGTTGTCAGCGAAATCTTAGGAGGAATTAGGAGGGATAAACATGAGTGAGCGTCGTATTGGTGTCCTTGTCATGTCTTATGGCACACCGGAAAGTCTTGACCAAGTTGAAGCGTATTACACACATATTCGAAGAGGAAGCCCGCCATCGCCGGAACAGCTGGAAGAACTTCGTTCCCGCTATGAGGCGATCGTCGGCGGTGTATTTCCGCTTCGTCAACATACAAATGAACAAGTTAATGCCTTGCAAGCAGAGTTAGATGCTCGTACAGCAGGAACAGGCATCACGTATATATGCTACCAAGGATTGAAGCATGCTGCGCCATTTATTGAAGATGGCATAGAAGCGATGGCACGCGATGGAATTAGCGAGGCAGTTGGCATCGTATTGGCTCCTCATTATTCCATTATGAGTGTAGGCAGCTACTTGAAGAGAGCCCAGGAAGAAGCGGACAAGCATGGTATCACTTTCGCAGGTGTAAAGAGCTACCATTTGCACCTGCAACTTATTGAGGCGCTTGTGGAGCGTGTGAATGAGCAGCTCGACGCTTATGAGCAGGAAGGTCAGAAGCGCGAGCAAGTACAAGTACTGTTTAGTGCACACAGCTTGCCAGAGAAAATTTTGGAGATGAATGATCCTTATCCTGAGCAGCTGCTGGAGACGTCTAGAGCGATTGCTAAAGCTTCTGAGTTGACCGATGAGCAATGGCAGTTCACTTGGCAAAGTGCTGGTCAAACGGGCATGCCGTGGCTAGGCCCAGACATTTTGGATACGCTTGAACAATCAGCTGGCGAAGGTCGTCCAGCGGTCATTTCTGCACCGATCGGTTTCGTATCTGATCATTTGGAAGTGCTGTACGACTTGGATATCGAAGCGAAGCAGAAATCAAATGAATTGGGTATAGGATTCAAGCGTACTCGCTCTTTGAATCAAGATATTCGCTACATTCAGACGCTGGCAGATAAAGTAGTAGAAGCGTCGCAACGATAGTCTATTTACTTGCTTATTTGCTAACCAAATCAATGGACTCGACGAAAGAAGGGACGCACGATGAGCGAATGTCAAGACATCGTCATCATAGGCGGCGGACTAACAGGCCTGTCAGCTGCTTACTACGCGATGGAAGCGGCTAAGGCAAGCGGTCAACATTTATCCATAACCATTGTAGAGAGACGACCAGAGTTAGGCGGAAAGATCGATACACTTCGTACCCAAGGCTGTGTGATCGAAAAGGGGCCGGATTCTTTTTTGGCACGCAAGCTGCCGATGTACGATCTAGCCAAGTCGCTTGGCTTGGAGTCGGAATTGGTCTCAACCAATCCTAACGCACGTAAAACGTACATTTTAGCCAATGGCAAGCTGCATCAGATGCCAGCAGGACTCGTACTAGGTATACCTACTGAAATTAAGCCTTTTGTGAAGAGCGGTCTGATTTCAATGGGTGGAAAAGTCCGTGCTCTGACGGATCTTGTGCGCAAGCCACGCCAATCTACGGAAGACGAATCGTTGGGTCATTTTCTTGATCGGCGATTAGGTCCCGAAGTAACGGAGAATATTGCTGAGCCATTGCTAGCAGGTATCTATGCTGGTGATTTGCGCAAGCTGAGCATTCAGGCTACATTCCCGCAGTTTGCTCAACTAGAACGCAAGCATGGCAGTTTAATCAAAGGCATGATGGCGAACCGCAAGGCGGGCAATTCCGTGCCAGGACTTCCTGATGTGGTGAAGAAGACGACCTTCTTAACGTTCAAGAACGGATTGAGCACGATCGTGGAACGTTTACAGGAAGTGCTGCTGCCGCATGTCCAGTTGCGTTGTAGTGCTGGGGCGAGCGAGCTTCATAAGCATGAGGACGGGACGTACACGTTGAAGCTATCTGACGGATCAGACATTCGGACGAAGCAAATTGTCGTCACAACGCCATCTTATGATGCTGCGCCACTGCTTAAGAAGCATATGGATGTTACGACACTGGAGCAAATTCGCAATGTATCTGTTGCAAATGTCGTCAGTGCGTTTGACCGAAGCAAGCTGCCGAACACGTTGGACGGGACGGGCTTTGTTATTGCCCGGAATGAAGGGCGAGCGATAACGGCATGTACATGGACGTCGATAAAATGGACACATACAAGCCCTGAGGATACGATGTTGATTCGCTGTTATATTGGACGAGCGAATGATGAAGAGCGTGTGGATTGGCCAGATGATGCGCTAAAACGGACGGTTCGAAACGAGCTAAAAGAGCTGATGAACATTGATATTGAGCCTAAGTTCATGGAAGTGACGCGCTTGCATCGTTCTATGCCGCAATATGATGTAGGCCATGTGCAGCGTATTGCAGCATTTAGACAGCAGTTAAGCCAGTCGCTGCCAGGTATTGCTGTGGCAGGCGGCGCTTATGACGGTGTCGGAATGCCTGATTGCATTACGAGCGGTAGGAAGGCAGGCGAACAGGCTGTTGCTGCACTGCTAAATGGAACGGCTGATTCAAGTGCCAGCTTATCATGATCGTAGTGTCATATTGAGGATAGGCAAGGAAGTAAGTGTTTTTCATGTTGCATCCCATTCATACTCGTCAGTTGTCATATAAAAAGGTAATATAAATAAACAACAGACAGGAGAACACCGCTTGTAAAGCGCTGGTTGTTATCCTGTCTTTTTTGTAATCGTCTTCGAAGGGGAGTGGGTTAGCATGACGGCAATACCATCTACGCTTACGGACAACTACAATCGCATACATAACTATATACGTATTTCCATTACTGATCGCTGCAACCTTCGATGTACTTATTGCATGCCTGAAGAAGGGATGACGTTTCTGCCGAACGAGCAGTTAATGACAGATGATGAGATTGTTCAAATTGTTCGCGTCGCTGCCAAACTTGGTATTCGAAAAATAAGGTTGACTGGCGGGGAGCCATTGCTGCGCCCGAATGTGGTCAATCTCGTACAGGAGCTGGCACAAGTTGAGGGGATAGAGGACTTGGCGCTCACAACCAATGGTCTGCTGCTCGCGAACATGGCGGCTGATTTGAAGAGGGCTGGCTTGAAGCGTGTGAATATAAGTATGGATTCCTTAAAGCCTGAACGATTTAAACAAATGACAAGAGGCGGAAATCTACAGCGTGTGTTAGAGGCGGTTGAGCGATGTACGGAAGTGGGACTAGCTCCTTTAAAATTAAATGTGGTCCTCATGCGGGGCTTCAATGAAGATGAATGGGATGACTTTATCCAATACACGATTGACCATCCAATAACGATACGTTTCATTGAATATATGCCGATTGGTGGAAGGCAGCAGGGCTGGAAGCGGGACTTCATTTCGCTTGAGGAACGCTTGAAAGGGAGTAAATGGCATGACCAAGCCATTCCTGTTGATAAGCCTCGTCATGGAGGGCCAGCAGCGTATTATCGTTTGCCTGACGCAAAAGGACAATTTGGTTTAATTCATCCTGTAAGCGATCATTTCTGCGATACATGCAATCGACTGCGTATTACGGCGGATGGTTATGTGAAACCATGCTTATATTGGTCGGACGAGTTCCATTTGCGTCATCATATCGGAGATGATGCGAAGCTTGCTGAAGTGTTAATCCGATCCTTGGAGGCTAAGCCGCTTAATCATGAAATGGCTTATGAGCTGTCGGGTCAATCGTTATCACATCAGCCAACTACGCGTACGATGTCTCAGATCGGAGGTTAGTAAACGGATGACACAGGATAAGAAATCATCCAAGCTAGTAATAGATGAAGCAGCAGCAAATTTTAATCCTTCTAATACTGCTGCGACTGCTGCAATCCATACAAGGAAGCATGATATAAAGTTCAATCGAGAGATTATGCCTGTGCAAACTGCTCAGGCACTTGTGTTGGAGCGGGTTCAGCGTGGATTCATCGAACGTGTCCCGCTAGCACAAGCATACGGGCGTCATTTAGCTGAAGAAGCTGTGGCTAATCGTCCTGTGCCGCATTTTAGACGTTCGATTATGGATGGATATGCAGTAGCTGCAAAGGACACGTTTCAGGCAGACACGTCAAATCCGGTTACTTTACAAGTAATTGGAGAAGTTCCGTGCGGTTCGGTATGGAAGGGTGAACTGCGCCAAGGTCAAGCGATACGAATTATGACGGGTGCCCAAGTGCCAGATGGTGCGGATGCCGTTGTTCGTTTGGAGTGGACAACAACAGTCGGCAGTGGTGTTTATGATGACTCCAATGCTGAAAAGTACGAAATGCTTTCTACATCAAATGATGAATACGATAAAGTATCCTGCTCAAGTTTACCGATGACAGAAGCTGCACAACATGCTCAGTCCAAGCAAGTCATAGCTGTGCATCAAGCAGTGAAGTCAGGCGAAGCGATTCACGGCATTGGCACAGAGATGCAAGTTGGTGAAGTACTCGTCCAACACGGTCAGCGCATAGGTGCTGGTGAAATGGGACTGCTAGCGATGTTCGGCTACGCTCATGTACAAGTGTTTTGTCGGCCGCAGGTAGCGATTTTATCAACGGGAGAAGAGCTGCTTTCCTTAGATGAGGAGCTATCACCGGGTAAGATCTACAACTCCAATAGCTATATACTGCTCGCCCAAATCGAATCGGTAGGAGCAATTCCACACTTGCTCCCACATATTCCGGACGATATCGATACGCTTCGTGAGCGATTGGATGAGGCGATGGAGCAGTATGATGTCGTAATCACGACAGGCGGGGTGTCTGTTGGGGACTATGATTTGCTCTATGAATATACGACCAATTGGGATGGAGAGCTGTTGTTCAATAAGGTGAAAATGCGTCCAGGAAGCCCAACAACGGTCGGTTTCCGGCATGGTAAGCCTTTATTTGCGTTATCCGGCAACCCGGCTGCATGTTATGTAGGAGGCGAACTATTTGTTCGCCCTACTTTGCTGCGAATGCAGGGCATAGAGGAACCGCTGCCTAAGCCTATAACTGCTGTATTGACAGAGCCTTATCGGGTGCGCGATACATTTGATCGATACGTGCGTGCTGTGCTCACGATAACCGATGAAGGTCAAGCTGAGGTTCGTCCGACGAGAGCAGATATTTCGAGTGCCACTGTTTCCATTCGGGATGCGAACTGCTTATTCTTGTCACCTGCTAGCCAAGTTGGAATGGAAGCAGGGGCCTTGGTACAAGTATTTCCACTGGGTGGGCTACACGAACGCAAGTGATATCAACAATTTCATAATGACAGCATTCGCTGTGTCAAAGGAGTGATGATAAGTGACAGAACATGATCATGGCAACGATTTAGAGAAGATTAGCAATCCGAATTCTTTTCTTACGAATTTGAATGTATTTGTAGGGAAATGGCGCACGGAAGGAATCGTAAAGGATCGAACGTCCGGGTCGACAATAAGGTTGAGGGCAACGGATACTTATGAATGGTTGCCGGGAGGCTTTTTTCTCATTCATCATGTAGATGGTCACATTGGTGTGGCTGAGGTCAAAGCCATTGAGATCATCGGTTTTGATGAGGCAAGTCAGATGTACTTCACACACTCTTTTGACAATCAACGAAGCAGGGGGAATTATCAAGCCAACCTTCAGGATGCTGTCTGGACCATTACAGGAACATCAGAACGCTTCTCAGGTATATTTAGCGATGATTTCAATACGTTATCTGGAAGATGGGAGCTTCTAAATGAAAGCTCGGAATGGGAACAGTGGATGGATATCACATTGACGAGAATCGTATCATAAATCATAGAAGATATCCGAATCAGGCGCTGTCCTAATTCATTATAGAACGAAAGGGCAGCGCCTGTTTGTTATTGAACAACATCGTTTCGTTATGCTGTTACATACATACTCGTTCTTCATGTTTAAACATAGTTTAGCCCGCTTGTTGAAGGTAGAGGAATAGGCAGCAGTTTATGAAGGGCAGCAGCCCATTCTTCTACAAGTTCGATCTGTGCAGCTGGGGTGAACAGCAGGGATGTAAGCTCTTGCCCGCGCAGCCGTAGAGTAGGCAGCTGCGGCAAGGACAGTACATATTCATCATCTGCCGCTAAATGTATAGTGAGTTGTGCACCGACCGATGCATCATGCTGCATCCAGTATGGGCGAATTTCTTCTACGAATTGCTCGATATTAGCTATATAAACGGTGCCCAAATTCTGCTCGGGCGTAGAAGGTACATGATGCAGCACCTCAAGTAAATCATGTTCATGCCAATTTACAGGCACTTCAAGTGCAGCAATATCGCTGCTTATCGTGGCAAAAGCAAGCAGGCTGGCAACAGCGGAAGCATCACCCGCCCATTCTACAGCGAAGGGTGGTCTGCGTGATTGGAGCGTACCTTTAGGTATGGCTACAACCGCAAAGGCAGCAACTTTACCGTTACGTTCGGCAACGACTATTTCATGCTTCAGCTTTACGCATGAAGCGTATGCTTCTGCCTTGGTTAATCCAGCTAAATCCCATACGCTTTGCTCGTAGTGTACCTCACGGCTTCGTGCTACCGTATGCAGCTTTAGCCATTCATAGAGTTCCATAGCTCGTAAATGGAATGGCTGGCTCACTTTACTCGCTAACAGACAATGGGCATGAGATTGATCCAAGTGCACTCGTGTCACGGCCCCAAATAGATGGCATGCAGCACGGGTATACAAGGAGCGCGTACCCGTCACGAGCAGCAAGGACGCACCTGCGTCTTTTACATGATTTTTTACGTTAGCCAGCATGCTGCTGGCATAGCCTCGACCCCGCACCTCTGGATCTATGCAAACAGAACCAAGTGAGAACACATTTATAGCAGCAGGTCCGACTCGAAGAACGGCAGGCAGCAGCCCATTGAAACCTAGCAGCCTATCCCCTTCGAAAGTGCCGAATGATTGCCCATAGGTTGTGGAATACAAGTAGGGGAAGCCTGACTGCATCGGTACTTGTTCAGCATCTCGAAACATACGATTAGCAAGTAGGATGGCTTCTTGCATCTCTTGCTCATTTAGGATGCGAATGTTTGTCATTATCAGCCCTCCACAATTTGACGGCTTCACGAACATAACCTTTTGCTTGGTCGAGTAGACGAGTAGCATCAGCAGCGCTTACATTTAGAACGATCATAACAATAGCCAATTTGACATGTCCATTCGCTTGTTCGTAAGCATGTTCAACGGTTTCATTGTCAGCTGCTGTAGCCATTTGAACTAATCGCTTTGCTCGACTAATCAGTTTATAGTTGGATGGATTCAGATCGACCATTAAATTGTCATATACTTTTCCCATTCGAATCATCGATGTGGTCGTGAGCATGTTAAGGATGAGCTTTTGCGCTGTACCAGACTTCATTCTTGTAGAGCCGAGAATGGTTTCTGGGCCGACGACTGCTTCAATCATATATTTGGCAAGCGGTTTCATCGGTGTGTTCTCATTGTTGGAAATACCGATAACGGTTGCACCTAGTTGTTTGGCTCGTTCCATCGCTCCTAGCACATAAGGAGTACGTCCGCTTGCTGCAATGCCGATGACAACGTCGTTTGCCTGAATATGATGCGAGTCTACGTCTCGAATGCCCAGATCCTTGCTATCCTCAGCGCCTTCAATTGCACGATATACGGCTTCATTTCCGCCTGCGATAATGCCTTGGATCATTTCAGGGTCTGTACCGTATGTGGGCGGGCATTCTGAAGCATCGAGAATACCAAGCCGCCCACTAGTGCCTGCACCAAAATAAAATAATCGACCTCCAGCTTGAAAGCTTGCCACTATCGCATCTGCAGATTCAGCTATGACAGGGATAATAGAGGCTATGATGCTGGGAACTTTAGAATCTTCCTGATTAATTAGTGTTAACATTTCAATCGTAGATTTTAAGTCTATATCTCTCGTATTTTCATTTTGCTGTTCTGTCGTAAGCTCCTTAATGAATGAGTCCATACGGGTTACCCCCTCTTATTCTGCTGCACAAGCAGCGCTGCTCCCCAAGCAGGCTGTTTCTCGGCGATTATAATCGTTGATGCTTGTTCAGATTGGTTCACGCATTGTTTGAACGTGTCTACAAAAAGCGTGCTATGTTTAAATATGGAGCCAGTAACAGCGATGGGTGCTTGTGTAAGCCATCTATCTTTTCTTCTCATGGCAAGCGTCAGCTGTCCCAGTTCTGTGGCAGTACGAACAATAATATGTTGAGCAGCTTCATCTCCATGATTAGCAGCGTGTATACATAGTTGTGCATATTGGGCAATATGCTGCTTGCGGATGGAGGCGCCATAAATGTAAGTACGTAGTTGTTCGGGGGAATTCAATTGATGTTTTTCTAGCACAAGCTCCGTTAGCATAGTAGGTGGGAGGGCACCATCGTGGCTGAGCATAACGGCTTGGAGGGTTTGTAGACCTATTTCATATCCGCTTCCTTTGTCACCGAGAATATGACCCCATCCTCCTGCACGATAGCGTTCACCACTTGGAGTGATACCTAATACAATTGCTCCAGTTCCTGCGATGACAATCGTACCTGACTCCTGTCCCAAAGCGGCTATCAAAGCAATTTCCGCATCATTTCGAATCAAAATAGGCAGCGCTCTTTTCTTCAAATCCCATAGGCTCATACGTTCGTCATGCAGCAATGAATCCAGGAACTGCTGCTGTTCTTCAGAGGTGCTTATTCCTGCAATGCCTAATCCAATACCCTTGCATCGTTCTGGGACTAAACCGCTTTCAAAAAGAAGTCTCTGAAAGAGAGCTGTGAGATTATCAATTGCTCCTGTAAATGTTACTGCATGTGGGTTCGTCGCGGCTCCTTCGATTTGGGCAAGAAGATTCCCAGCTGAATCCAGAACGATAGCTGCTGTCTTCGTGCCACCGCCATCTATGCCAATTACATACTCCATGACGTCACCTACTTTGTATGATATAGCAACAGTATAACCGAATAAGAATGAGATTGTAAAATAAAAGTTTACATAAATAAAATTAATGTGAAATAATAAATTAAAAGGATGTTTCATATTGCATAGGTGATATTGCATACGGGCATAAAGATTTTCAGTTTATCTGCTCCACCATAAATGGGAATGAGGAGGACAGCAATCATGTCACAATCGGATGTACAAAAAATCGCAGGCAAGTCAGAGAAACTTATTATTGGTCTAATGTCTGGCACATCACTAGACGGAGTGGATGCGGCGCTTGTGCGCGTACATGGCTCCGCTATGGATACAAAAGTTGAATTGCTTGCCTATGAATGCCTGCCATATACAGTTGATGAGCGGGAAATGTTGAAGCGGCTGTGCTCACCAGATACGTCCAACGTCCAACACGTTTGCACGATGAATGTTTATCTTGCTCATCGATTTGCAGCAAGTGCACAGTCTGTTGCGGCACGCGCTGGCATCCCATGGCACGAAATCGATCTACTTTCCTCACATGGACAGACGATTTGGCATGCACCTGAGGTTGATCCATCGCTACCATTTGCTGTTCCGTCCACGCTGCAAATTGGGGATATATCTGTCCTAGCTAAACGGACAGGCAAAATCGTTATCGGTGATTATCGTACCGCAGATATAGCGCTTCAAGGTCAAGGTGCTCCCTTGACTCCGTATGCCGATTATTTAATGTGCCGCCATCCATTTAAAGGACGCATTATGCAAAATATTGGCGGTATCGGCAATTGTACGGTACTGCCAGCAGGTGGGCTTACTGAAGACATCATTGCCTTTGATACGGGACCGGGAAATATGTTAATCGATCAAGCGGTTGTCGATGTTACACAGGGAGAGTGTTACTATGACCATGATGGAGACATGGCTGCTTCAGGTCAGGTGCATGAACCAATTCTCACCGAAATGCTTGCCCATCCATATTTTCGCAAAGAGCCCATGAAGACGACGGGAAGAGAGCTGTTTGGCAAGCAGTATGCAGATGAATGGATCAAGTATATGAAACGTGAATCCTGTTCTCCTGCTGATATGGTGGCTACCTTTACTGCATTTACAGCGAGATCCATTGCCCAGTCTTATCGAGAATTTATATTGCCGAAATATGCGATTGCGGAAGTGATTGTATCGGGCGGTGGTGCGCGTAATTGTACGTTAATGGCTATGCTGCAGGAGCAACTGCCTAAACAAAAAGTAATGATTCATGAAGAAATAGGTCTAGATGGAGATGCCAAAGAAGCGGTTGCATTTGCTATACTAGCAAATGAATGGATAAACGGCAATCCCAACTCCTTGCCTCATGTGACAGGAGCTGTCCGTGCAACGGTGATGGGGAAGTTAGCACTTCCGTAACGATCAATTGTATATGCTTCTAATTAAGATATAGTTACAAAATTTCATAATTAAATAAACTACTTGAAATATTATATCACTATCCTTATAATGATGGTACGTATTGGAAACGGTTTCACAATTCTGTGTTGTGCGCTATGAGGGGGGAGCTTCCATTAACAAAGTGCGAACAGGAGCGGATCAGCTATCTGCTATTGCCACTGATTTGCTTGCTGGGAAGAGATTCGGCCTGCTTACTAATCCTACAGGTATAAATGCTCAATATCGTTCAACGATGGATAGCTGCGCAGCGATAAGCGAAGGGAAGCTCACTGCATTTTTTGCTTGTGAGCATGGACTACGGAGCGAGAAACAGGCGGGCATACAATTCGAAGATGAGCTTGATCCGGTTTACGGGGTTCCAGTGTACAGTCTTTATGGCAGCAATCGTAAGCCTACTGCTTCTATGTTAGCGGATTTGGATGTGCTAATCGTAGATATTCAAGACTTGGGCATACGTTTTTATACGTATGTAACGACACTTATCCATGTCATAGAGGCATGTGCCGAACATGGGGTTACGCTCATTGTGCTGGATCGACCGAATCCACTCGGCGGCAATAAGGTTGAAGGTGGATTGCTTAATGAACAGTACCGCTCTATGGTCGGAGCTTGGCGAATGCCTATACTTACCGGGATGACGATTGGTGAATTTGCACGGCTTTTTAACGGACAACGAGATACTCCATGTGATTTGAAGGTCATTCCACTTCTAGGTTGGAATCGTAAGATGGAATATTCGGATACGGGCTTACCATGGCTTATGCCATCACCCAATATGCCGACAATCGATACAGTCCGTGTGTACGGAGGACATTGTTTATTTGAGGGAACAAATTTGTCGGAAGGACGAGGAACAACAAAGCCATTTGAGCTGATTGGCGCCCCATGGCTTCAGAGTGAGAAGCTGTGCAAGGTGATGAACGAACTTAAATTGCCAGGTGTTCATTTTCATCCTTATACGTTCACACCTATGTTCTCCAAGCATCAAGGTGAACGGTGCCAAGGTATTTTTACGTACGTTACTAATCCCTCAACCTATCAATCTGTTGAAACGGGGCTTCACCTTTTGCATTATGTTATGTTGCTTCATGAACAGAACTTTGAATGGTTAGGGAATAAAGCGGGTCATCCGTTTATTGATCTGCTGACAGGAGACAATCGGGTACGCTTGCAGCTTCATGAATCTCAGGGGCTGAACGACGTTGTGGAATCTTGGAGCCATGATAGTAGGCAGTGGAGGGAGATTCGCAAGTCATTTTTACTGTATGAGGAATAGGGAGTTACGACATCATTAAGTTATTTCATAAAGTCATTCACAATCGAATGGGGGAGTAACAAATGAAGTGGAATAAGGCCATGGCTATCTTATTAGCGGCAATGCTAGTTGTACTTTCTGCATGCAGCAGCAGCGGTTCTAAAGACGGGGCATCTGATAACGTAGATGTCATTAAAGTATGGACGTATCCTGTACACGGCAATTATAAGGATGATATTGCAAAATCAGTAGCTGAATTTCACGCCAAACATCCCAACATACGAATTGAATATGAATTACTGACTTGGGCGGAAGGTCCGAAGAAATTCGATGTTGCCTTGAATGCAGGATCACCTCCAGACGTTTATTATCATGGAGTTAGCGGCCAATATGTAGATACAGGGCTTGCGCTGAATCTGGACCCTTATATGACGCCTGAAATTGTAAACGATTACTTACCGGGTGTGTTGGAGAAGGCAAAAATCCAAGGCAAGCAGTACGGCTTGCCGATGTATCAGTACCAATGGGCATGGAGTGCCAATCAACGCATTTTAGAGGAAGCGGGCATCGATTGGAGAAAAATTCAGAAAGAAGGCTGGACTTGGTCTGAATTCAAAACAGAAGCGAAAAAAATGGTGAAAGATCTTCCAGATGGCAGTAAGCAGTACGGCATTGTAACGGATGCAACGACGACCGATTTCATTGAAATGTTAGCTCGCAGCAGCGGCTTGGTCGACGTTGTAGATCGCGATGGCAAGTTTATTTGGAACGATGAGCGGATGCTTGAAACATTGAAGTTTATTCGTTCTATGGTGGATGAAGGTATTATGCCGAAGGAAACGGCGGCCATCGATCCGGCGAAACGGGTGGAATATTTCTATAACGGCAAAACGGGTATCGCGAGTAAAGGCTTGCCTTATTACGACGTAATGTTGGAAACGCGTGCTAAAGATATTGATGCGGGTAAAGTAAAGGGCGAAAAGATTGAGCATGTCTACCTGCCTATTCCCTATAAAGATGGTGGCAAGTGGCAGGCAACGGTAGGTGGTGAAGGTTACGTAGGCTTCCGCCAAAAGGATGATAAAGGCGAACAGCATGCGAAAAATACGTTCCTCGTAATGGATTGGTTGACGAAAGGTGTTCATGGCGGCAACTCGGCTAGCGAGCTATGCGTACCGTTCGCTCGACAGTCTCAAATCGATGCATTCAAAGGCAAGGATAGTAGAGGAAAGCCGCACAACAAGATTGCAGCTGAAATCAATCAAAGTCATGGTGTACCAAGCTCGGATTTATATGTAGATGCGAAAGTGTCTGCAAGCAAGAAGAAATTTATTGAACAAGCGCAAAAGCCGATGCAGCAAGCTTTGTTCAGCGGCAGCAGAACGCCAGAGCAAATCTTTGAGGAATTCAAAAACAAAGGTGAGCAATTATTCCGATAGTGCGGAGCAGGCGCTAGCAGCTTAGGATGCTGCGCAGGTAGTGGTCTCATATGAATACGTTCATATGGGGCCTTTTTTCACAAGGAGGAGAACACATGGTGCAAAAGCTGCGGGATCATATGTGGGCGTATTTATTCATACTCGTACCCGTTCTGCTGTTTCTCGTCTTTACGCTATATCCGATCATTTCAGCATTCATGATGAGCTTCCAGCGGTATCATGTCCTGAATCCAGAGTGGATTGGCTTCGATAATTACAAGACGATGTTTGCGGACTCAGTATTTTACAAGTCACTTTGGAACACGTTCTTATTTACGGTATGTACGGTGCCGGTAAATATCGCGATTACGTTTATGCTTGCGTATTTTATTTTTCAGCTGCGCTCGAAATGGCAGACATTTTTCAAAGCAGTCATGTATTTGCCAGCGGTTGCTTCTGGCGTTACGATTTCGCTCGTATGGTTCGCCATGTTCGATCCGACGAAAGACGGGATGATTAACTCGTTTCTCGGCTTTTTCGGAATGGAGCCTGTGATGTGGCTGAGCCAAACGTCGACGGCCTTATTCTCGCTTATGCTGATGACTTATTTAGGATCGCACGGGGCAGGCATCATTTTATATTTGGCTGCAATGGGCGGCATCCCGAAATCATTGTATGAAGCAGCAGATATTGATCATGCCAGCGGCTGGGCGAAATTCAGTAAAATAACGTGGCCGTTGCTCAAACCGACTACGCTATATTTGTTAGTAACAGGAGTTATTATTTCATTCCAAGTATTTATAAGCGTCTATATGATGACGCAGGGTGGGCCTGACTTTGCAACGACAACGATCGCGTACCTCATTTATCAGACTGCATTTATGTTCTATGAATTCGGATTAGCCTCGGCACAATCGTTTGTGCTTACTGCGATCATTGTGGTCGTATCTATTATTCAGTTCAAAATGTTCGCTACGGATATCGAATATTAAGCCCAAAGGAGGCATTCACCTATGCAGTCAAAAGGGAAAATCGCCGTTCTGGGCGTTTCTATTACGATGCTTGTGATGTGGGGAATCATTACGATCATTCCGCTGTATTGGATGATTATCGGTTCCTTTCAGGATTCTTATGCTGATGCTTCTATGAAAATATCCATGTGGCCGGAAGTGTGGTCATTCGAGCCGTTTAGCCGTTTCTTCGATAAGACGATGGCATGGCGTTGGCTGCTCAATTCCTTAATTGTTTCATCTATATTGACGGTTACGAATGTATTTTTTGCTTCCCTTGCCGGCTATGCGTTTGCGAAGCTGCATTTCCCAGGTCGCAACGCGATATTTTGGATATTGCTTATGACGATGATGATTCCGACTCAAGTTACGCTCATACCACTCTATATTCTCGTTATTGATGTATTTAATTTAAAAGATTCGTATATGGGACTTATTCTGCCTTCCATCGTAAGTGTGGGCAATATTTTCTTAATGAAGCAGTACATGTCCACGCTGCCGACGTCCTTGATTCATGCGGCGCGTATCGATGCGTGCAGTGAGTTCGGCATTTTCTACAAAATTATTTTGCCCATGGCGAAGCCTGGGTTGTCCGTTCTGGCGATCTTCTCGTTCGTCTTCCATTGGAACGATTTCTTCTGGCCGTTGCTCGTGACAGAATCTGAAGCGATGCGGACGATCCAGGTAGGCTTGGCTGGATTCAAGTTTGCGGATACGACGGACTTTGGTGCCATTATGGCAGGGGCAACGGTTGCCTCACTGCCGATGATTATTTTGTTCTTCGCATTGCAGCGATACTTCTTGCAAGGCATTACGATTGGAGCCGTCAAAGGTTAGGGGGAGCTTACTATGGCACGGGTTGTATTTAAAAACGTAGAAAAAGAGTTTGTAGATGGCAACAAAGAAACCTTTATTGCGGTTAAAGAGTCTAATTTTACAATTGAAGATAAAGAGTTTGTTGTGTTTGTAGGGCCTTCTGGCTGTGGTAAAACGACTTCATTGCGTATGATTGCTGGGCTTGAGAAGCAGACACGCGGTGATATTATGATTGGTGATCGTGTTGTGAATAAGCTGCATCCGAAGGATCGCGATATTGCGATGGTGTTTCAAGATTACGCGTTGTATCCGCATATGACGATTCGTGAGAATTTGTCTTTTGGATTAAAGAATTTAAAGCAGCCGAAAGATGTCATTGCGAAAAAAGTGAAAGACGCGTCTGAGGTGCTAGGTTTGGATCATCTGCTCGATCGCAAGCCGAAGGAGCTAAGTGGTGGTCAGCGCCAGCGCGTAGCAGTTGGTCGAGCTATCGTGCGTGATCCGCAAGTCTTTCTATTTGACGAACCACTGTCCAATTTGGATGCCAAGTTGCGCGTGCAAATGCGTGTGGAGCTTGCCGAGCTGCATAAGCGATTGGAAGCGACGATTGTGTATGTCACACATGATCAAATTGAGGCGATGACGTTGGGGCAGCGTATCGTTGTTATGAATAAAGGACAAATTCAGCAGGTTGCTTCACCGACGGATTTGTACCAAAAGCCTGAAAATATGTTTGTAGCAGGCTTTATCGGCTCTCCACCCATGAACTTTATCGATGTCATTTATGAACATGGAAAGGTGACGATGGAAGGGGCACAATTCGAATTGCCTGAGCACTGTGCGCATGCATTACGTGCCTATGAAGGTAAGAAGCTTGTACTAGGCATTCGCCCAGAGCACCTATTTGGCGAAGATATTACGATGGGCGTTCCGGATACGTATGCATTGACGTCTACGGTGCAGGTGGTTGAGCAGCTTGGTTCAGAGAATCTCGTTTATTTCCGAGTAGGCGAGCGGATGGTTACAGCCAAGCTTCACCCCGATTCAGATGCAAGAGTAGGTCAAATGAAAAAGTTCCTGTTGGATATGAGTAAGGTGCATTTCTTTGATGTAGAGACGGAAAAGCGCATACCTATGAAATTCATGTCAGCATAGTGCATTTTATAAATCAGCACAGGAGCTTTGCTCTAGGTAGCACAGCATGTAGTAAGAGGTGAGCGTTATGAAGAAGTTAAGTGTAGTTATTGCGCAAACAGGAAGACAAGTTTACGAACAAATTTTGAAGGTGCTCGGATATAGTCTTATCTGTTCGCTCGTTCTAGCACCTATGCTGTTACTTATGAATGTTGCCTTAGCTGTCATATGCTTCTCGCTCGTATTGTTTCCATTACTGTCAGGTGTGTTTTATGCGTGTCATCTTCAATTGAGCGGGGAAATGGTGACATTTAGGCACATTGTCGCAGGATTTCGTAAATTTTATGTTCGTTCCGTCGGATTTGGTCTATTTTTAACCCTTTTCGCACTTATCCTAATTTCATCGTGGTGGTATTATGGAGATCAAGGAAATATGCTGCATTTCACAATCGCTGTATTCCAGACGTATTTTGTGATGATGGCGCTTATTTCTCAGTTGTATACGATGCCGTTAGTGTATCGAGAACAGCTGTCTATGTTTCAAGCGATGGGTAAAAGTGTGAAGCTGTTTTTGAGGCATCCGCTCTATACGGTCGGTGCATTTTTACAAGCCTTGTGTCTGATGTTTATTTTGGCTGTAACGGTAGTGGGGTTTTTAGGGTTGTTTGTTGGTATGTTTGGCTATTACTTGAATTTGTTGACGGCGAATGTTCTAAAGGAAACGGAACCTCAACATGGTGCTCAGCCTATCCCTGCTGAGGGCTGAGAACAGCGAGTGTTGAATAAGGGTTGAAGGAGTAACGGTATGAACGGTGGATTAGTTCGATTACGTGAAGTGTTGGCAGATATTACACCTTCGGAGCGTAAAGTAGCGGAGTATATTTTGAGCCAACCGAAGCAAATGATTGGGATGTCTGTAGCACAATTGGCCGAGCACAGTGGCGGCAGCCAAGCGGCAGTTATTCGTCTTTGCAAGTCTATGGGTCTTAAAGGTTATCAAGAGCTTATGCTCAAAGTAGCTGGTGATTTGCAGCAGGATGCAGGTACAGCAGGGTATCAAGAGTTTCGGCGTGACGATACGATAGAAATGATTATGGAGAACGTGTCCAACAACAATATTCAGTCCATCCGCGATACGTTGAAAATACTAGAACCTGAATTAGTGACGAAAGCGGTAGAGGCGTTGCGACACGCGAAGCGCATTTATTTTTATGGAATTGGTGCTTCCTATTTGATCGCTTTGGATGCACAGCACAAGTTTCTGCGGATTAATAAGACGTGTTTTTCCTTCGCAGATGCAGATATGCAGTTGATTTCATCGCTGATGCTGACGGAAGAGGATGTAGCGGTCTGTATCTCTTATTCAGGAGAAACAACGGCTGTTGTTGAGTGTACAAGGCAGGCTAGAGTGCAAGGAGCAACAACGATCTCGATTACGAAATACGGAACAAATGCCGTGAGTTCACACGCGGATATTCCGTTATTTATTACATCAACCGAGAATGAGATTCGCAGTGGGGCGACCTCTTCTCGTATTACGCAGTTGAATGTGATTGACATTTTGTATCTAGGTGTGACGAGTCGAGACTATGATCAATCTCTTTTGTCGTTGGATAAGAGTAGAGAACTGATTAAGAAGATGAAGAAGTAGTAGTGGGACGAGTTGATATCGTTTTGGAGTCAATCGATTCGATGTGATATGCAATGCAATGAGGGCTGTTCCAACTTGTCAGTAATGACTTTGGGAACAGCCTATTTATTTTATTTGTATAATTATTTTCCAATAGAATCTAAGTTTTTTGCCGGGACGAACATCATTGTTCCTGCACCAACACCAGCTTGAAAGTTTAGAAGCTCCATCATGGATTTTGTATTATTGCTAGCAGGTATGCCATTTCTATTTGTGAATGCTGCTGCTAATGCAGTTGAGTTTTCTTCAGCTTCACCGGTGGGATGCACTGCGTTTTGTTTTACTTCAGTCAGAAGAATTTTACTTCCATCTGCTTGAACGAGGTATTGTCGGAGATAGCCACCTTCTCTGGCTGTAACTAGCTTTCCTCTTTTTTCATTCTCTTTTGATTCTTTTTGTTCGGCTTCTTTAAGGGAGGTTTCGAAACTATCGCTGCTTAGTTTTCTGCTCGGTTGTTGATTAGTTTGCAGTGGTTTATAAGCGGAATAAATTCGCATGTTACCATAGTGCCTCCTTTATTTATGGATCCTATATTTGTAAATTACACTTACTAGAGTTATCGGCTTCGAAGCTATGAAAGTTTATATATTGCCGTTGCAACATTAGTATGCTTTTCCATACGGTTCATGTAAAATAATAGGTATCACAAATACATCATTACTCGCTAGAAAAAGAGGAGGCACAATGTTGCACAATTTGGTGGAGACTCAACTAAATGAAGAACAACGTACGCATCCTGCACTTCCTGCGCATTCCGATAGATATTCTCGACAAGAGCGTTTTACCCCGATAGGTATGGAAGGGCAGCAGCAATTGAAGCAATCACGTGTTCTTATTATTGGTGCTGGTGCGTTAGGTTCGGCAACGGCAGAAATGCTTGTACGTGCTGGCGTTGGACGGGTCACTATCGTGGATCGCGACTATGTAGAGTGGAGCAATTTGCAGCGGCAGCAGCTATATACCGAATCAGATGCGCAAGATCGGCTGCCGAAGGCGATTGCGGCTGAACAGCGTTTAAAGGCTATTAATTCGGAAGTAGAAGTTATCGGCATCGTCGGCGATGTTACGTTATATGAATTAAATGAATGGGGCGCAGAACATGATTTATTCATGGATGCGACGGATAATTTTGAAACTCGGATGCTGTTAAATGATTATGCATTGAAGCATGGAGTTCCGTGGATTTATGGTGCTTGTGTTGGTAGCTACGGGATGACGATGATGATAGAGCCAGGGGTTACACCTTGCTTGCGCTGTGTCATGGAAAGTGTGCCTGTCGGTGGGGCAACTTGTGATACTGCTGGTATAATTCCGCCTGCGGTCCAGATGGTTGTTGCTTATCAGACGGCTGAAGCATTGAAATGGTTAACAGGTAATCATGATGCGCTGCGGAGAAAGTTAGTATCCTTTGATCTGTGGACGAATCAATATACATCCATTGATGTACGTTCCGCGAAGCGAGACGATTGTCCATCTTGTGGGACGAATGCGACTTATCCGCAGTTGGAGGGGATGAACCAGCGTCGTACTGAGGTGCTGTGCGGCAGAGATACAGTGCAAATTCGCCCAGCTCGGCCAGTTCCTATGGATTTGGCGGCTTTGGCAGAGCGCATGCAAGCTGTGCACGGAATGACCGTACACAGCAATGCATATCTTGTATCCATTCAAGCGGATGAACAACATCGCTTGGTTGTGTTTAAGGATGGCCGCGTACTTGTACACGGGACGAAAGAGCCTGTTGTGGCGCGTACGCTTGTAGATCGATACATTGGCTAGTGCCAGTAGAGATCTCAGTAAGAAGCGATTCGTTGTAATTATGAACGGTAATTAATCGGATTTAGCAGGTTGTATTCTAGTCTTGATTGTGTAGGTTGGCATGGTCCGTATGGTTAGCGTTGTCAGCATCGTTGCGAGCAATTGGGTTCCAGTTCGGTTGATCAACCCAGAAGCTCCCATCGGACATTACTTCCTTCTTCCAGATCGGAACAATCTGTTTCAGCCGGTCGATAGCATAACGGCTTGCTTCGTAGCAACTAGCACGATGCGGTGCCGATACGGAGATAACGACACTTGCTTCACCAATACCGACAGTACCTACACGGTGGGTGATGGCAGTGAGTGTTCCTGGCCAACGTGTTTTAACTTCGTCTCCGATCTGCTCCATGATTTGCAGCGCCATGGGTATATAGGCATCATATTCTAGTGTTAATGTTTGCTGATTGCCTGTTATTTCACGCGTCGTACCTGAGAAGGTAATGGTAGCACCGTGATTGGGATGCAGCACTTGGCGTTCAACTGCTTGAGCGTCGATCGGCTGACGAGTTAGGCGGAAACGACCATTTTCCGAGAAAACGTCTTGTTGTTGGGAATGGGGTAATTCTCCTATTGGCTGAGTTTCTCCTTGTCCTCCAGACACTGGCGGGATTATAGCAAGTTCATCTTCTGGTGTAACGATGCTATCATCAGGTGCATACTGCTGATTGGCTGCTACGAAAGAGCGCATGATTAGCTCGGCTGCTTCTGGGTATTGCGCTGCTAGTGTTTGTTTAAGTTCAATGACACGTATAGTATCGTTATCTGCGGGCAGCAGTAGTTCAGCTAGTCCAATACGTTCAGCGATGCTAGCAAAGCATTGGATGCGATAGTTCATGTTAGTTCCTCTTTTCTGAGCATGTTGTGGCATTCCTGTTCTTCTCTATATTTTAAAGGATATTGACATGATAGAGAAGGTGGGAGTGAACTAGATGGTTAGGTGCTTTGAATATTTTTCATCTATGAGGTTTGATAGAGCTATGTGGGTTGATGTTCAATTGAATATTGGATGAGGTATAGCACCGTTGTAAATGGTGGTGCGAATGTGAAGTGCACATGAAATCTCCGGGTCATTCGCACCGAATTTCTTCCATATTAATTCCATTTGAGGGAGTATTAAATGTTTGTATTGTGAAAAAAAAATTGGTTTTTACATACAATTTAAGTGATTACTTTGATATGAATTAGGAATGTTTGTTCTAATTTGTTTCAAAATAGCTGTCACATCCTACACGGATGTGTGGATTGAAACGTGCCTGTGCTGACTTAATAATTGTCTTGTTCGTGAGTATTTTTGTGAAAAAACTGGACAACCATACCGGTTCTTAGGGGATTATCAGGGTGAAAAGTAGTGACGACACTAAAATCACTAAACCACTAAATCATTAGGATGTTAATCGACTAATGTGAGGTGGCTTTTTTGTTGCTCAAATTCGCAATAATTAACTGACAAAACTCTTATCATCTTATTGTTTTCGATTAACTATATAGATTGATATATTGAATACTGGTAAAATTATGATATAATGAATTCTCAGGTTTCCCCGAACCCCATAAACAAAATTGCCTCGAAACGAATTTTGAGCTTAATATTCTCTTCCCCTTCTTAGATATTTATAATTCCCTTTGTTTTAAAATAATAAAGGATGTGAATGTAAGATGAAAGTTTCACTTTTTTCACTTGCAGACATGATCAGACATTACAGATTAAAAAATAATTTAACACAACACGATGTGGCAATTAAAACAAACATGACTACGGGGGCAATTTCCAAGATAGAAAATGGAAAGACTAAACCTGAGTTTCAAAATATGAGAGCTATTGCTTCTGTATTAGAAATACCTTACAATAAGTATATAAAAATATATATTGATCTTGAGAAAAATTCAGATACTATATGTGATATTTTTAATGAATGTATAACCCTCCATGATGACACCTCAACTCTCATTCCTAAAATAGTCACCAAATACCTTGAGCTATCTTCAGATACTTATGATGCAGTGGAACAAATTTATAATGTTGCCACTAGCATGAATATTCAAATTCCGTCAGCTACTAAACTTTCAATTTATAAAACAATTATCGATTATTCCCGAAGTCATGGTATTATGCTTTTTTTGGCAAGAGCGCTTTATCAAGAATATCTTATCGAGAGAAATGACAGTTCAAAACTTAAAGAAACCTATCAAGCAGGAAGATATATTCTGAAATATATAGAGAAACTTTCTCCAGAAGAATTTATTTCTCTTATTTATGCTCTTGCAGTACACGCTTATGCGTTACAAAAATATGAGGATGTTATTCACTTCTGTAAACTTATTATTAATAATGAATATGCTATAGACATTTCAGATAAGAGAATATTTGCTCTAGGAATGTTGCGAGATTCATACTACTATTGCGATAATATTAAGTTAGCAGAAGAATATTTTCATCAGTTAAAAAAACACTCATCTACAGATGAATCAGATGGTGATAAGTTGTTTATAGCTGTTATTAATTACAAAAAAGGAAATGTAGACCTTGCAAAAAAGCAATTTAAAGAATGTCTGAATGAGTGTGCGGAGGACTTCGTGCCTTATGTAACAAACGAGTATATTTCCTTTTTACTTCAAATTGGAGAAATCTCTAAAGTTGAAGAGATACTTCCAGAGCTAGAGCATAAAATTAATGATTTAACGCTTTCAAATCCTCTTGAAAAAAGGGAGTTAGCTTGGTTTTACAAGCTTAAGGGAGATTATTATTCCCGCATAAATGACGTCAACAAAGCATTAAATAACTACATAGACAGTGCGTTTGAATATTCTCAGATAGATGACATCAATAATGAGCGTAATTGCTTAAAGTTGATGTATGATCTATATAGAAATAATAAGATTATGGTAGACGCAAAGACAACAGAGAAGGTAAAAAAGGTAAAAGGGAGGAAGTAAAAAATGAAGCAGAATGGAATAAAATTTATTATTGCTCTCTCTTTGATTTTACCAATAGTTTCAAATGTTGCTGGCGAAATTACACCAGCAGGATGGCCGTATCCATGGATAGTAAGCAAGTGAACAATTTAAAGGTTCTTCTCCCGACAGACACTTTTAAAAGTGTCTGTTTTTTATTCCTAAAAAATATATAAATAATCACTTTAGGAAATATTAGTTATAATTCAATTAGGGGAAGAACCTGATTGATGGTGAGCGAATAAGGGGAAGTTCGCTCACCGATGTACGAATGTGTTAATTGAAGGTGATGTATATTGCTTGAAGATATCGAACGTTTGCGCTTTCGATTAAATGAAGAGTACAAAAAAGGTTTAGAATTGACCGATGGTAGGATGCTAGCTATGAGTCAGGACTTAGATAAGTTATTGTTAAAGTATCAAAGGGAGAGCCTTCACAATGAAGTTAAAATTGAAGCATTTACGTAAAGACGAATTTGCAGAAGCAAATATACGTCTAGTGTGTAGTAAGTTAGTAGGAGAAGAGATTAAGGACGTAGATTTAACCAATAAAACTCTGGGTGTGGTTGTCTTTACAAAAAAACTTACTATAAGCGTTTTGAATTTGAAAAAACATTTATTGATGCATTTGCTTGCTCATGCGGTGCATGGACAGTTAACCAAATGAAAAATTGGTGAAATGTAAGTGTTTTCATTAATGTAAAAAAATATATGTTAATGCGAGCATATGAAAGGGGTGAGAGGGTATTAAATAAAATAGTAAGGTTTGAAAGCCTACAAAATCCTACATCAAATTAAATTAATTATGATAGGAGAATTTGCATGAAACTTAAAAAACTCTTATTATCATTTTTAACAATCGCTTTACTAATTACACTTGCTATTCCATCTTCGTTAGCAATCGCAGAAGAACTGCCAACCTCATTTAGTGAAACACTTCAAACAACTGTTTCTACATCTGAAATCAATTCAGAAGTAAGTGTTAAACATGGACAACTTGCCCAATCTCTTGGTGTAACAATTAGAAGTTATGATGAACTTAAATCAGATCCCAATGCGCCTAAGAATTGTATTACTACATCGAATATTCCACAGAAGACCATAATTCAGCTCTTTCTACAGATTCATAAAAGCATAAAACCACTACAATAACTCACATTCCAAAAGATCAGGTGCAAACATTAATAGAGCAAAAAAATCAGCAAACAATAGTTTGTAGATAAAAGTAGGCGGAGTAGTAGCTAAATTGGAACTTGCCCCCAACAATGCTGGGCAAGTTAAGGTCAAATCAACCATATTAGAAATAACTGGTATAAAGTCCGAACCCTTTAAAGTAGCATTTGATATGAAACTGTACAGAGGAGATGTTCGAGGGCATACAGATTACCCTGTAAGTTCAGTAAATATGGATTTAACTGGAATGCTAGGTGTTCAGGCGGGAAAATATGCAGATTACAACGTATATCGTGTAATGCATAAGCCAGCGACAACAAAATATCCAAGAGATTATGTTTTAGAGTGGAACACAAAAGATAGAGATAATTTTCAAGCTGCATATGACAAAGCATATCTAAACCATTCAATTAAATGGGTTCTTCATGGTGGACGGGATACTAATTTACTAATCAATTAAAGGGTGAAAAAATGTTTATAGAAAAAACACTACAGTCGTTAAAGGAAGTTAATTCACATGGTTCTCGGACAACTGTTTCCAATGAAGGTTACCTCTATGAGAGTACATGTAAGTTCAATGAGTCTGTCTCTGAAAATGATATTTTTCATTTACTAAAGACATATCGTGATCTTCCTAGTGATTACTTGAAATTCTTGTCGTTAACTAATGGCTGTACGCTTTTTCAGACGTTGTTCACTCTGGAGAAAATGAAATTTATAAAATTGATGAAGTCTATCAGTTAGTTCAGCTCATAGTCATCCTACTAAAATTGTGATTGCATACATAATGGGTGACCATATTCTGATTGACCTCGAAGATGTGAGGGCAGGTAAACCAGAATATGTGTATGTAGTCGATTGTATGGATAACTTTGATTACGCATGTTCATTATATTGTGATTTTCAGACATGGATAGATAGAGTTGTTAGGGCACAAGGTAATAAATATTGGACGTGGCGTGTAGAAGATCGTAAGTTTTAAAGAAGTATGAAAGAAAAGCCTGTTCTTGATTGGACAGACTTCCGTTTCTTAAATAAAGTGTTGAGAGGAGTATTTTATGATTATTTCAAAACGTATAAAAATCACAACAATACTTGCTTCTTCGATGTTGTTAGCTTCTATTATTAATCCACTCGACTCATCTGCATACCAATATTATTACAACTATGATGTTGATTTTACACCCAAAAAACATGCCAAAGGAATCTCTTCTAATGTATCTTATACAGAACGTGCAAGCGATTACTTTCATTATAAAGAAAAAGTATTTCATTTTGAATCCGCTTACCATCAAGCGATGGAAGAATGGAATGCTAAGACAGAAGCTTATATCTTAGACCATCAGACCTATGGTGGATTAGAAACAGTGCGTTTAGAGGTTGCTCCAGCTGTACCAAATGGGCTTAGAGGCTGGGCGAAGTTCTATAGAAACGGAAGTCTCGTTAGTGTAGATCGTAACGATTACCCAAAGGCAATTTCTGATTGGGATTTGGGCGTTGTACACTTGAATCCTTACCTCCTAAGATACGACAGCTTTATAAGCTATAAAGGAACCGCTTTGCATGAAATTGGTCATGTCTTAGGGCTAGCGCATGAAAGCAGTGGAACATCCGTTATGCATCCTACTAACAACATAAATGACGTTCATCAAGATGATATCAATGGAGTTAATAATCTCTATTAGAGGAGGAAATTTGAGGGATGTTTAAAAAACTTGGGATATTATCAGTGTTGAGCTTGCTTACCTTCACAACAATTGCTTGTACATCAGCATCAGAAAAAAATCAAGCTTCAAGCTCTTATAGAGATCAAAAAGATGTAGGAGTTAATTATGGTTTTGCTTTAGTAGCAAATGGCTATAAAACGATGGAAGAGATGATTTATGATGCGGATGTAGTTGTAGAAGTTGAACCAACTGGAAAAACGGAAGTAAAAGACTACCATGGAGACAAGTATGTCATTACCGAACTTAAAGTAATCAGAGCCTTACACGGTAATGAAAACTTAAAGTCAGATATTATAACTGTCTTAAGTTTAGAGCATTTAAGTGGCGACCTGTACAACCATGAGATTGTTTTTTTAGACATTGTTGAGCCTGAGTTTCAGTTATCAGACTTTGTAGTTACTGGTGTATATCAGGGGAGATTTAGGATTGAAGATGGTAAGGTGATGTATGATGCTGATAAATATGGTGGAGTGTCGTATTTCCAAGATGAGATTAAGGGTATGGATGTAGCCTCCTTTGAAAAGCGTATCCAACAAGCGGCTCAAAATGCTACACCGCTTGTAAAGCCTCAATCGACTTTGAGTATTGAGGAGCAAAACAAGATAGATGAGCAGCAGATGTTAGAAGGTAATAAGGCAATGGAGGAAAGTAAACGAAAACGACAGGAAGAGCGTGAAAAGAAAAAGAAACAAGAAGAAACTAAGCAACACGAAGTGAGGCAACCTTAAGTATCATTCATAAGACATGGCGAGTAGAGAAAAGTAATTATTGATACAGTAAGAGCCTGTTCGATTGAGAACAGGCCTTCCTTTTTCTAATATCTTGTATAAATATCATATGTAAATGTGATAAGTATGCAGGAATACGAAGACGGTGAAACGATGTAATGAGGGAGGATTTAAAATCTATCATAAAGGAGCTTTACTTAATTATTTCTTCGAGATAAACCCTTATGCTCAATCATAAGACTTAGATTTGCTAGAAAGAGAATGCGAAATAATTTTACCAATTGAGTATATACAATTCTTATCGCGCGCAGATGAACTATTATTTTGGAATTAAGAACCCGCATGTTTCCATGCAGATTACATTTATCTAGTTAAAAGTTAATCTTGTTGAGAAACTTTTGGATTTAAATTACAATAAAATTGCGGTCACATTCTGCGTGGATGTGTGGATTGAAAGATGGCTGTGGAGATAATATTAGTAGCTTCGGCCAGTCACATCCTACACGGGTTGTTCTCCGGTTTTATGTAATTTATATGTTTAGTCAAGAAATTTTTTCGCTGTCTTGTTAGTTTTTTAAAGCCGATTTTGTAGGAAATTCAACAAGTTGATGGAAAAAAGTTTGATAACCCTATAATATATTTGTTTTGGTGCGAACCTGAAGTGCACATAAAATTCCAGGGGTATTCGCACCTGCATAGTGAAGCGGGATTAGAGCAATTTTTTGATATTTAAACCTTTTAAAGCGGATTGAAAAGGGTGATTCGCACTTTTGGATCTCTGAGCCCTTATACAGCAAGGGTTCAAAACGGTCGCTGTCACTCTCTATACGAGAGTGTGGATTGAAACAGACGGTATAACAACAAAGTTCGTGCTCGTTTGAACGCGTCACTCTCTATACGAGAGTGTGGATTGAAACTTGGTGGCGAGCCAGAGAAAGTTGAAGTAACGACTTTGTCACTCTCTATACGAGAGTGTGGATTGAAACTTCCATGCGATACGGGTAAAACGCTTAATATGCAGTCACTCTCTATACGAGAGTGTGGATTGAAACGATCCCAACGCGCCATATATGCCATATGGTGTTAGTCACTCTCTATACGAGAGTGTGGATTGAAACACTGATAAGTACCAGGAGACGTATTCCACGACGTTTAGGTCACTCTCTATACGAGAGTGTGGATTGAAACACGTCTTGGATAATATCCATTTTTCATTAGGTAAAAGTCACTCTCTATACGAGAGTGTGGATTGAAACCGTGGAATAAGTAAAACGGCTTGAGCAAAAAATGATAGTCACTCTCTATACGAGAGTGTGGATTGAAACTCTTGGGTCTCCATCTAGAACCCTGAACGGAAGGACGTCACTCTCTATACGAGAGTGTGGATTGAAACACCATAGACGCCCATGCATATTCTAGTGCTAAGGTCACTCTCTATACGAGAGTGTGGATTGAAACTATGATGTGTGGTCAGGTGGAGCAACTGTATTTGATGGTCACTCTCTATACGAGAGTTTAATTGTACAATGCAAATAAAATCTAACATGCCTCATTTATCGTATTACATCCTATATGGATGAAAATTTTCATTATGTATAGGCGATAGCATCTATTCCATGAAACAGGTTGATTGTGATCATTGTGTATCCTAATCTGCCTGTTTTTTGTGCTTTCCATCATCAACTAAACCTAATGTACATGGTCACTGTATTAATTTTGATGCATTCAGAGCACTACCATGAAATACAGTCCTACAATTAACATCCTCCCTTATCTAAACTCCGAAAAAAATTGACATAGAACGTGTATTCGCTGACAAGCTGTGGTCATACGATTGCGCTATGATGTGGTAGACCCAAAAATAAGGAGAGAGCGATCTGTGGAAAAAGAGCAACGACTTCATCCAAATGTCATTCCATATTGGAGGCTACGGCGCTTGATATGGTTATTCAAGAGTACTACGTTATGGAGTGTGCCAATCGCCATACATTTAATATGGATGGAGGATTGGAAGTGGTTAATGTATATAGCCTCGATTTACATTATGTATCGCTGGTTAACTTCTATTTTATATATGACATATGGAGTGCGGTACCGATATGAACGCAGTAGCTACAGATTAACAAATGATGAAATTATTATTCGCTGGGGAGGTTGGTGGAGTAGTAGTTCCTGTGTTATTCCATTGAATCGCGTACAGCATGTAGATATTGAACAGGATGTGATCCAGCGAAAATTTGGTTTATCTAATCTCGATATCGTAACTGCAGGAGATGTTAACTCACTCATCGGTTTGCGAGAGTCAGATACAGAGCTGCTGCAAAGGAAGATTATTGAACTTGCTAAGTTAGGTGATACGAATGCATACCACTAGACAACATCTTATTCGAATTGTGAGCTACTTATATCGAGCAGTGCGTTACACAATAATTCCTTACACTTTACTGCTATTTAATGAGATACAGGCTGGTACGGGAGAACAACCTTATTGGCTCTATGGAGTGGCAGCAGCAATTGGCACCATCGTCTTCTTATGGTCTGTTGTGGCTTGGTGGAGAGATTTTTATCGTATTGAAAATCAGGCTATATATTTGCAGAATGGGGTGTTTACAATTATCCGTCGTACAATTCCGATAGAACGAATCGCCAGTTTATCAATGGAACAAACATGGATGGATAAATTATGTGGAGCTGTAACTATAAAGTTACAAACGTCAGATTCTTTCGAAGAGGCCGATGTAGTTCTAGTATTGACAAATCGTAATCTCCAAGCATTGCTGACTGCATTACATAGTGTGAAAGTTCTTGATTTAAAAATACGAACGAAGAATATTCAGCGCACGGGTGTTGTTCAAAATAAATTACTGTGGGCTGCTAGTCCTAAAGATATTTTAATGAGATCGCTCAGTTCAAATACGTTTTGGATGGGTGTTCCACTATGTGTGACTTTGCTTTCGTATATCGTTAAGTGGATTAAACCTCAAGAACCAGAAGAACAAGTCAGTGTAACAACCTTTATTCAAAATAAAATGTGGGAAGAACTTTTAGAGCTTAATATGCTCCATGTACTATTCGTTGTAGTAGGGATTTTTGCAAGTAGTGCTTTCGTATGTTGGTTGCTATCGCTCGTGATGATGCAAATTCGTTATTACAATTGGATAGTTGTACGTAAAGGCCATCATATTGAGATAAAGTATGGGGGAATGGAGAGAATGGTATTTTCCTTACAAGTTTCTAATATTCAGTCCATCCGTATAAAAGAGCATGTACTTCATCGTGTATTTGGTTATGCATCCGTATGGATAGATAGTGTTGGTTATGCGGGAGAGAGACGGGCTAAAATTTTAATTCCAGCAATACGTAGAGATAGACTGCTTACTGTCATGCATTCTCTATTACCAGAATTCGAACTTATTTCTCCAGAGCGAAATTTGCCTATTGGTAAAGCTGCCTATTTTATCGGTCTACCTGTCCTAACAGTATCACTCTTATTGTTAATAAGTGCATTCATCTCATCATGGGTACTGCTGATCTCACCTTTACTATTGTGTATATATGCATATGGAAGTGGGAGGTATAACCTAACGAAGTGGGATGTACATAATCAGCAATGTGTAATCTCCAAGCCGGGAATTACGCTGACAACCGTGTACGTGAAAAGAAGAGCTGTGCAATCTATCTCCCATAGACAAACTCGAATCCAGCGTAAGTTCGGTATATATCGCATAAAGCTGGTAATTGACTCGCCTTCTAAATGGAAAGAGTACGTTCTTACAGGACCTAATTTCGAAGACGTACACCATTTGTTGAAATGGTTTAAAAATAATAAAGATAACGATCAAGCTAAACTTTATTAAATTGATTAATTGTTAGAAATTATTTAAATATAGGAAGGATGGCCTAAGTTGTTGTCGAATATCCAATATTTATGGAGTGATTGGATATCAGCTGAAGGAGAGTACAAATGTCCGATAAGTTAATTAGACTATTAAAGCTTGTATTTGCTATTCAAGCCAATCCTGGTATATCAGCTCAAGAGCTGGCAAATAAATGTGAAACGACAGTACGAACCATTTATCGAGATTTACAACTGCTAGATCATGTTGCTCCGATAACCAATGAAGGATATGGTACAGGCTATCGTTTTATCGGAAACTTTGCTATGTTTCCATTGAATTTCACGGAAGATGAGGAGCTTACATTTTCTGTTCTTCCTTCGCTATTAGATACCAATCAACAGCTACCTAGTTTTCATTCTGCTTACGATAAAGTAATGGCAACGCATTTCAAGGTGAAGCAACAACGTCGTACTGCGATGGAGCAAGTAGCAGAGCTAATACAAATGGGACAACCAGCTTATAAAGAGGACAATACTAATTTTCTATTACCCATTATGGAAGCAATCATGTCTCAGAAGACACTGCGTGCTGTTTATCATACGCAGAGCCGTAATAGTCAAAATGAGCGTTGTATCGATCCATACTATTTGGTACCGAGGGAGCAGCGTTTCTACCTGATAGGCTATTGTCATAGGAAGCGGGAAGTGCTTATGTTTCGCATTAGCCGTTTTCGCGAAATTGAGATTACGAATAATAGTTTTGATAAAGGTGATTTCAGTATACAGCAGTATATGAAACACACATGGTCCGTTCATCGGGGAGAAAAGTTGATTACCTTTAAAGTTAAGTTTCAGGCAGATGTGGCTAGATACATCAAAGAGGAAGAAATGTTTGTACGTCCGAAAATGACGGATTTGCCAGATGGCGGCCTGTTATTCGAAGTGACAGTTAATCATAAGCAAGGATTTCTTAATTGGATTGCACAATACGGACCTTCTGCTGAAATCTTAGAACCCAAAGACATACGCGACCAATTTAAAGACCAGTTATTACATTGGATTGACGTTTACCAATAAGCATCCCATATTGTTAGGTTTAAAGTGTGACAATATGTATCTATTATGAAGGGGGTTCACAAATTGAGGTCAATTGCACATATTCGCGAAAGCGATAAACAGGAACAAACGATAGAAGAGCATTTACTAGGGGTTCAGATGTTAGCCGAGAGATATGGTGCAAAGCTCAATTTGCGACATGTTACGGGACTGGCTGGCTTACTTCATGATTTAGGTAAATATAATGTTCGATTTATCGAATACATTTTAGCAGCTACAGATTCTTCTATAACTGATAAACCAAAGCGTGGAAGTGTGGATCACTCTACAGCAGGCGGCAAGCTGCTATATGACTTCTTTCATTCAAAGGATAATAATTCCTATAAACGTAGACTAGCAGAAATCGTTGGCAACGCAATTATTTCACATCATTCCTACTTGCATGATTTTCTCAATTCTAGTGGGTCAGATTATTTGAGAAGAGTTCGTGATAAAGCGCTTGATGAAGAGGAATACGAGTTGATGAAACAGACCTTTTTCAAGAAAGTCATGAATGAACAAGAATTTCATCATTATGTGAATAAGGCTACCACTGAACTTGAGCAATTCTTAAATAAAGTCGAACCAACCCCTAAAAAAATCAGCAGCTTACCTGCGACAAAGTACATGTTTCTGTGCAAATTTGTGTTCAGTGCGCTAATTGATGCGGATCGCACGAATACAAGACTTTTTGAACAGAATAGATCAGAAGATCCCCTTATCGATACAGGACAGTTGTTTCAGGATTACTACGATAAATTAATGACAGAGATTCATTCATTGCAGAAAGACGGAGAAGCTCACTCAACGATTAAGTTGCTTAGAAGAAATATGTCTGAACAGTGTGAACGATTCGCCTGCAAGCCCTCGGGAATCTATACCTTATCCATCCCAACAGGTGGAGGGAAGACATTAGCAAGTTTGCGATATGCACTGAGACATGCTTTGGAGTACGGTAAGAAGCGAATTATTTACATCGTTCCTTACACAACAATTATTGAACAAAATGCTCAGACAGTTCGGAAAATTTTAAATGATGAAGTCAACATATTAGAACATCATTCGAATGTAATTGAGGGTGCATTTGAGCTTGATGATGAAGATCAAGATGGATTTATTACGACGGAACAGAAGTTGAAACTGGCCAAAGATAACTGGGATGCTCCGATAATTTTTACAACTATGGTGCAATTTCTAAATGCGTTTTACGCGAATGGAAGCGGAAATATACGAAGACTGCATAATTTATGCGAAGCAGTCATTATTTTTGATGAGGTACAGAAGGTACCAACTCCATGTATCTCCTTGTTTAATCAAGCGCTGAACTTTTTAAAAGAATATGGTCAATCTACACTTGTGTTGTGTACGGCTACTCAGCCTGCACTTGATTTTGTAGAGCAGAAGTTAGAGCTTAGTCCAGATGGAGAAATGATAGAGAAAATTGACGATGTGATTCAAGAATTTAAGAGAGTTGAAATTTTAGATCATGCTTCGGATCAGACTTTTGATAATGAGAGACTTGATGAATTTGTACAAAACACGTTGCAAGATGAAGGCAGTGTTCTTGTTATTTTAAATACGAAATCCGTAGTCAAGAAATTATATGAACAGATGATGGAGCAACAAATGAAGTATGATGGTGGGTCAGTTCCTATCTATCACTTGAGTACTTCGATGTGTGCCGCACATAGACAAGCAATTTTGGAGAAAGTCAGAGAACATCTACACGATAAAGAAAAAGTGATATGTGTTAGTACACAACTAATTGAAGCAGGTGTTGATATTAGCTTTGATTGTGTCATTCGTTCATTAGCTGGCTTAGATTCTATTGCACAAGCGGCTGGGCGCTGCAACCGACATGGAAAAGATACGTTGCGAAACGTGTACGTGATCGATCATGAAGAAGAGAATTTAATGCATTTAACTGAAATTAGGAAAGGAAAAGAGATTACGAAGCTTATACTTAAAGATTTACAACTTAATCCTTCCCACCATGGCGGACATCTGTTGTCTCGACAGGCGATGGAGTTTTACTTTAAGAAATTTTATATGAAGGTAAAGCCTGACCTGAACTATTTCGTTAAGAAAGTAAGTAGAAATATGACTGATCTATTGTATTCCGCGAAAAATGATGTAGATGGATTCTATCAACATTATATAAGAAATAATGGAGGACAGCACTTGCCTTTATTTATCACAAATAGTTATCGAACGGCTGCTGAGCATTTTCATGTTATTAAAGAGGTAACGACTTCTGTTATTGTCCCCTATGGTAAGGGGAAAGAGATAATCACAGATCTGAATGGAAATGGGACGATAGATGATCTGACAAAGGTATTGCGAGAGGCGCAGCAGTATACGGTTAACCTTTATAAGCATGAGCTTGATGAACTTGATAGAAATGGTGGTTTAAGCAGTTGTCTTGATGGGAAAGTGCTCGTACTAAAAGAGGGCGCTTATAGTGAGGAGTTTGGAGTCGATATTGATAATGACAGTGATATGGAGTTCTTGGGGAGTTAACAGAGCAAAACCTATCTTTGTTCAAAGATAGGTTTCCTAATCAAATACTGTATCTTTAAATCCACGCTTTAATTGCGACGACTCATTATAGCATATGTTATCCAATTGTTAACAGATTGAAGTAGTGTTTTTTATATTTGAACGACATAAAACGTTCATACAATATTTTATTAGAATATATATTGATTCAATTCTTTTCCATGTATATAATTGGATTAGGAAAATTGAGGAAGAGAGGCGGCGGCGTGAGAAATAGCATAGAGTTCGAGGTTTACGGTAAATATGCACTGTTTACCGATCCGCTTACAAAGTTAGGTGGGGAGAAACTCTCCTATCAAGTTCCAACCTATCAAGCTTTGAAAGGGATTGTAGAGAGCATTTACTGGAAGCCCACGTTGTTATATGTGGTAACCGAAGTTAGAGTCATGAATGCGATTCGTATGGAGTCTAAGGGTATCAAACCAATTGATTATGGTGGGGGAAACACACTAGCAAACTATACATATTTGCGAGATGTGCGTTATCAGTGCAGAGCCCACTTTATTTTTAATGAAAATCGACCAGATTTGGAGTATGACCGCAACGAAAATAAGCATCATAATATACTGAAGCGTTCACTCCAAGCTGGAGGTAGAAGAGATATTTTTCTAGGTTCTAGAGAATGCCAAGGTTATGTTGAACCGTGTGTGTTTGGTGAAGGTGAAAGTTTCTATCAAGACTATGGTGATATCCATTTCGGAACCATGGTTCATGGGATTAACTATCCAGATGAAACAGGACGGAATCAAATGGAGGCACGACTTTGGAATCCTGTTATGAGTAACGGAATTATTAAATTTGATAAACCAGAAGAATGTACCCTAGTACGTAAAGTAAAAGATATGGAGCCGAAGTCATTTACAGATGCAAATGTTGAATCTGCTGATGAACTGTATGCACAACTGGAAGAGAGGTGAGAGCATGAGTTGGCTATTGAATCTATATCAGACTTACGAGTCGAATATGCGCAGAGTTGGCGTAATTGAGAAAAAGCATAACGATCAAGAATACACCTTGCTCCCTGTCTCTCATACGACACAGACTGCGCATATTCAAGTGAATGTGACGGAAGATGGAAATTACCATTCTGCTTTCATTATTACAGACAAAAGTGATGCTAGTACGTTAATTCCATGCACGGAAGACTCTTCAAGCAGAGCAGGTTCTAAAGTTGCCCCGTACCCACTTCACGACAAGATCAGCTATGTAGCGGGCGATTATATCGCTTATGGTGGTGCAGTGAAGGAAGAAGATCCTTTTACTGCATACATTAATCAACTACAAGATTGGGCCGACTCTCCTTATGCACATCCGAAAGTGAAAAGCATTTTTGCTTATTTGAATAAACGACAACTGATTCAAGATTTAGTGAATGGCAAACTATTAGCTCTCGATGCAGACAACAAGCTGATAGGCAAATGGGACAAACAGTACAGTTCTCTTTATGAGGACAAGCCTACTATTTTTTCTATTGTTAGTGGCGAACAAGAAAGCGCATTCATTCGTTTTAATGTCCATTCGTCTACAAATTGGGTGGATATATGGAATGATAAAGAAATGTATGCTTCATTTGTACAGTTCTACAGTAACAAGTTGGGAGAAGAGAAACTTTGTTACGTAACGGGAGATCTGCTGCCAGGAACAGATAAACATGCAAACAAAATACGAAATGCAGCAGATAAGGCGAAGCTAATCTCAGCCAATGATACAAGCGGATTTACGTTTAGAGGAAGGTTCAATGTCAGTCATGAGGTAGCAGGTATTAGTTATGATGTATCGCAGAAGGCGCATAATGCGTTAAAGTGGCTTATCCATCGTCAAGGCAAATTTATTGACCAACGGGTGTTTTTGGTGTGGGCCAACGATAAAGAGGTAGAAATTCTTGATCTTGATGATCCCTGCACCATGGAAGATATCGTTGAACTGACCTCAGATGGGAAGTCTTTTACCAATGCGGAGTATGCGAGAGAAGTGGCCAAGGCGTTAGATGGTTACCGTAATACATTATCCAGTCCAAATAAATCAGATGTAAGTATACTCGTACTTGATTCAGCAACAACAGGACGTATGGCAGTGCTTTACTACCGAAATATGAACAAAGAACTGTATATTGATAAGCTTATAAAATGGCATTCAACCTGTGTATGGCGTCACCGTTATCGTAAAGATCAGAATGGTCAGTATATCGAATTTATTGGTGCCCCTACAACTAAGGATATTGCATATGCAGCTTATGGCCCGAAGGCAAATGAAAAGGTTGTAAAGGGTTTAATGGAGCGGATGCTTCCATGCGTAGTGGATGAACGAACGATTCCATTGGACATCATTAAAAGTGCTTTCTATCGAGCTTCTAATCCTGTTGCTACGGAGAAGTGGGAATGGGAGAAGACACTGAGTATTACATGCGCACTAATAAATAAATCGTTAATTGATAAGCAGGAGGGATACGAGGTGGCTTTAGATAAGGGGAATGATAACCGGGACTATTTGTTCGGACGTCTGCTGGCAGTAGCTGATGTGCTGGAAAGACGTGCGTTAGGTGCAGATGAAAATCGTGCTAGTAATGCGATTCGCTATATGAACTCATTTGCTAAACATCCTGCTAGAACGTGGAAGACCATCCAAGCAAGCTTGCAACCATATCAAGCACGCTTAGGGGCTAAGGGCTACTATTATTCAGGGTTAATTGATGAGATTGCTTCTATGCTAAAATATGAAGATTTCAACAATAAACCACTATCAGGAAAATATTTATTAGGATTTTACAGCCAAAGACATGAACTCTATCAGAAGAAAGCCAAAGAAGACAATACTATCAATTTATCTAATAGTGAGGAGATCTAACCATGACAATTCTAAATCATAAAATTGACTTTGCTGTTGTATTTTCTGTAACGAAGGCTAATCCGAACGGGGACCCATTGAATGGAAACCGACCACGCCAAAATTATGATGGCCATGGAGAAATATCTGATGTAGCGATCAAGCGTAAAATTAGAAATCGCCTTCAAGATAGCGGTGAATCGATATTTGTTCAATCCAATGATAAAACCACTGATCAATTGAAGAGCTTGCGCGAACGTGCAGAAGCAAATGAGTTATTAGCGAAACTATTAAAAGCCAAAAACAGTTCATCCGATGAAATTGCTAGAGTTGCTTGTGAGCAATGGATTGACGTTCGTAGCTTTGGTCAAGTGTTTGCATTTAAGGGAGGTTCGGAGAAAGGGGTATCGGTAGGTGTGCGCGGTCCCGTTTCCATCCATACAGCTACAAGCGTAGCGCCAATCGATATTACGAGCATGCAAATTACAAAGAGTGTCAATTCAGAGCCAGGGAAAGAGAAGGGTTCAGATACGATGGGTATGAAGCATCGAGTGGACTATGGATTATATGTTTTTTATGGAAGTATTAATACGCAGTTGGCAGAAAAAACAGGCTTTACGAACGAGGATGCAGAAAAGATCAAGCAGTCACTTGTGACTTTGTTCGAAAATGATGCTTCTTCTGCTCGTCCAGATGGCAGTATGGAAGTACATAAACTGTACTGGTGGGAGCATACTTCCAAGCTTGGACAGTATTCCTCTGCAAAAGTACACCGCTCGTTAAAGGTAGAAGCGAATACGGATGAGCCAAAAAAATTCGAAGACTATAGCATTACTCTTACTGAACTAGAAGGACTAAAGGTTGAAGAAATCAATGGTCAATAATGATGAAGATCATTATTTGATGTTGTCTGGCATTCAACACTTTCAATTCTGCAAGCGACAATGGGCCCTTATCCATATTGAACAGCAGTGGGAAGAAAATGTACGAACGATCGAAGGACAATATCTACATCGAAATGCAGACCAGCCGTTCACAAGAGAAAAACGCGGTGAAAAGCTTGTCGTTCGTTCTATGTCCGTAAAATCTCATGAGTTAAAATTTACAGGAATATGCGATGTAGTGGAATTTATTCAAGATAGTCGTGGTTTTAACATACATGGAAGAGATGGGAAGTATATCGCATATCCGGTCGAGTATAAACGAGGTAAGCCGAAGAAAAATGACTCGGATATTCTACAATTAGCCGCACAAGCGCTATGTCTGGAAGAAATGCTGATGTGCGATATAGATACCGGCTATATGTATTACCAGGAGATAAAACACAGAGTTGAAGTGCCGCTTACGAAGGACATCAAGCAGAAAGTCAGGGCTGTCGCGGCTGAAATGCAAGAGTATTATGTTCGTAGGCATACACCAACAGTAAAGACAGGCTCATTTTGCAAAAGTTGTTCCCTTCAATCAATTTGTTTGCCAGTCTTAATGAACAAAAGGACTGTGAAAAGTTACATCGAAGGGAGAATTAGAGAATGAGGAGACTTCTTAATACGTTGTATGTAACTCAACCAGATGTGTATTTATCCCTAGATGGCGATAATATCGTATTATTGAAAGAGCAAGAAAAAGTAGCTAGATATCCTCTGCATAATTTGGAATCAATCGTTGCATTCGGTTACACAGGGGCAAGTCCTGGATTAATGGGTTATTGTGCCGAGCGAGATATATCGATCACTTTCATGACGATGAGTGGTAGATTTTTAGCTAGAGTAATTGGGCAAAGCAAGGGAAATGTGGTACTGCGCAAAAAGCAGTACCTTCTTTCTGAAAATGATGACCTATCTGCTAAGATTGCACGTAATTTTATTGTAGGGAAGATTTATAATCATAAATGGATGATAGAGAGAATGACAAGAGATAATCCACTTCGAATCGATGTTGCACAGTTCAAGGAAATCTCTCAGCATCTTTCTGCTATTATTTTGGATGTAAGAATATGTGAGGATCTAGAGCGTTTAAGAGGATTGGAAGGTCAAGCTGCTGTAAGCTACAATAAAGTATTTGATCAGATGATTTTGCAGCAAAATGAAGATTTTTATTTTCGAGGGAGATCTCGGAGGCCGCCGCTGGACAACGTCAATGCAATGCTCTCATATGCGTATACACTATTAGCAAAAGATACGGCCGCTGCATTGGAAGCAGTGGGTTTGGATGCTTATGTAGGTTTTTTGCATCGTGATCGACCAGGTCGAGCTTCGCTAGCGTTGGATATGATGGAAGAATTGCGTGGCATATATGCAGATAAATTTGTCCTCTCACTAATTAATAAACGTATAGTGAAGAAGGAAGATTTCTTCAAGAAAGAAAATGGCGCAGTGCTAATGACAGATGAGGCACGTAAAACATTTCTCAATGCATGGCAAAGCAAAAAGCAAGAAAAAATAACCCACCCGTATTTAGGAGAGAAAATAGCATGGGGATTGGTTCCTCATGCGCAAGCTCTACTACTGGCAAGACATTTGCGCAATGATTTGGATGAGTACCCTCCATTTCTATGGAAGTAGGTGATATTACATTGTTGGTGTTGATTACGTATGATGTAAGTACCACTAGTCATGCAGGACAAAGAAGGCTGCGTAAGGTCTCGAAAATGTGTCAGAACTATGGTCAGCGAGTTCAAAACTCTGTTTTTGAGTGCAACGTAGATGCTACTCAATTTGCTAGTTTAAAAATTCTGCTTAGTGAAATGATTGACCCTAAGGAAGACAGTCTTCGTTTCTATCAACTAGGAAACAATTATAAAAATAAAGTAGAGCATATTGGAGTTAAAGAATCGATTGATATGGAAGAGCCGCTCATTTTCTAGTGCGAATGTGAAGTGCACATGAATTTCCTGGGGCATTCGCACCTCTTTTTTACCATTACTCTTCCATTTTTTGAGCTTGTATTCGCTAGTTATTCTTTATATTTATACGATTATTACTATTCTAAAGCGAATTCCGAGTAAATTAACGCAC
>NZ_KE383838.1:0-290242 GCF_000422445.1 Paenibacillus assamensis DSM 18201 | reverse complement strand
CTCTATACGAGAGTGTGGATTGAAACTTTTAACACGTAATCACGCGAAAGCTGTTCGCCTGTAGTCACTCTCTATACGAGAGTGTGGATTGAAACCTTTTGATATTTTTCCTCTGCAGCTGTTAACGGCTGTCACTCTCTATACGAGAGTGTGGATTGAAACATTTCCGCATCTTTTGAAGCTTGTTTTGAACCGGCACTGGTCACTCTCTATACCAGAGTGTGGATTGAAACATTGCTTCGGCTCCGTATGTCTCCTGTAGATTTGCGTCACTCTCTATACGAGAGTGTGGATTGAAACTATTTTTGATTTTAAGACGTTTTAATTTTCGGATGTCACTCTCTATACGAGAGTGTGGATTGAAACTTTTACAGGAATAATAAATATGCTGCAAGCTGCGGGGGTCACTCTCTATACGAGAGTGTGGATTGAAACATACACCATGGGTGGGGAACAAAGCGCATTACGTTGTCACTCTTTATACGAGAGGATAGAATGAAAGGGCTGAAATCTATTCCGATGCTGCTCAACAAAAAATACACTGAAGCCGTATGTTGGCTCCAGTGTATTTTTATATCCACTACGGCTGCAGCGCCAGTTTGAACTGTTCCGTCAGGAGCGGCACCACTTCAAATAAGTCGCCTACAATCCCGTAGTCGGCAATTTTAAAAATAGGTGCTTCCGGGTCTTTGTTGATCGCAATAATGACCCGGGATGAGCTCATGCCGGCGACGTGCTGAATCGCGCCGCTAATGCCGCAAGCAATATAAAGCTCCGGCGTTACCACTTTGCCCGTCTGCCCAATTTGCAGCGCATAATCGCAATATCCTGCGTCACATGCACCGCGGGAAGCGCCAACCGCGCCGCCTAATACGGCAGCCAATTCCTCCAGCGGCTTGAAGCCGTCCGCACTGCGAACACCGCGTCCGCCTGAGATGATAACTTTTGCTTCGCTCAAGTCAATTTTCCCAGACGTGTTGCGCACAACATCACGGATAATCGTTTGCAGTGCAGGCTGCGAATAAGCAATCGCTTCCGTTGTTGCAGTCCGTGTTGGATCAACTTCCAAAGGAGCGATATTGTTTGGGCGTACCGTCACAATCCATGGGAAAGCGGTGAACGCTTTTTTCTCCAGCACTTTGCCTGCATAAATAGGGCGTGAAAACAATGCCTGCCCGTTATTATCTACCTCAATTGCAGTAATATCTGAAATTTGGCCCGCACCAAGCTCAGCCGCAATTTGTGGTGCCAAATCTTTACCGATGGCGGTATGCCCCAAAAATATGGCATCTGGTTGAACCGTTTGAACAACGGCTTGCAAAGCAGCAAAATAAGCTTGTGGGTTGTAATGTTCTAAGTCTGCATGATCGATTGTATATACACGATCGGCACCGTACTGCGCCAGCTCGTTCACAAATGCGCTAGTAGTAGCGCCAATAAGTATTGCCGCTACGGTTGTGTCCGCTCCTCCGGCTAGTCGCGCCGCGCTAATGGTTTCACAGGATACTTGGCGTAAGGAACCGCCTCTCGTTTCAGCTACAACAAGAAATGTTCTCGACATCCTGAAATCGCCTCCTTGGTATGCAAAGAAATAATAGTGAAGTTACGCGAACTAGAATTCGAACTCATACGCATACGCATACTCGTATACTTACACTTATACGTACTGGTATTCGTATTTGGAAAAGTGCAGCTACCATAAATCTTGGTACTCTCTTCTACTCGTGAAACTATTGCGCATGCCTCAATTGAACCACTTTCAATCGTTCAATTAAATGTTAAATGACCTTTGCTTCTGTACGCAGCAGACGGAACAACTCTTGTGCCTGCTCTGCAGGTTCACCAGAAATGATCTTGCCAGCTTGGCGAGCAGGGGGAAGCTGCAAATCTTTGCGCTCTGTGCGTGGAGCAACAGCTCCAGCATCAAGGTTCAAATCGTCGAGAGATAGTTCGCGGAACGGTTTTTTCTTTGCTTTCATAATGCCTTGCAAGGAAGGATAGCGCGGTTCATTCAAGCCTTGCTGCGCGGTAAACAAGGCAGGCAAGGGCAGCTCAACCGTTTCGAGATCGCCCTCTGCATCACGTATAGCGACCGCTTTGCCTACGGAAATATCCAGCTTTGTAATGGATGAAGCGTGCGGGATGGCAAGTAATTTTGCCAGGCGAACAGCAACTTGACCGGCTCCGTTATCTACGGAGAAATTGCCCCCAAGTATGATATCGTACGGCTCTTGCGAGATAAACGCATGCAGCGCGAGCGCTACAGAGTACTCATCATGACCAATGCGGCTGTCTTGTATAAGAACAGCTTCATCCGCACCCATGGCGAGTGCGGTGCGAAGTGCTTCTGCTGCTCGATCAGGGCCAACCGACACGACAGTTACTTTGCCGCCCGCATCGTCGCGAATTTGGATCGCTTGCTCTACGGCATACTCGTCATATGGATTTATGACAAACTTAACGCCATCCTCCACGACTGTACCTTGTTCGACGACGATTTTTTCCTCCGTATCAAACGTTTGCTTTACTAAGACGATAATGTTCATCTTGTACTGCCCCTTTCATTCATAATGGATGAAGTAAGAGAAAGCCGAGTAACCTCGCAGCAAATGCATCTAAGGAGAGCAACATCCAGTTACAAAGGCTGGGATGAAATGTAGTTAAGTTTAGTTAAGTTAATAACAAACCTAAGCTTGTTCAATACCCTTAAAGAAGAAGGTAACTGTCCCATCAACTTGGGCGGATAGCGAATATTTTCTGCCGGAAATCAGCCATGAGGTCACAACTTCGTCCATTGCACCAAATAGAAGCAAGCGTGTCAGCTTAACATCAAGATCAGGGCGGAAGAGGCCCTCTTTAATACCTTGTTGGAGCAGCTGCTCAATTAAGGTGATGTAAGGCTTAATTGCGCTGCCTATTTCTTTGCGCAGCTCAAGAGAGCTTTGGCGCAGTTCAATTTGAGTGACGAATGCGAGGTCCACATTGTTCTCCAGCTCTGTATAATGAATCTCGCACACTTTACGCAGCGCATCTTTCGCGCTCGTTGTTTGCTCGATAGTCGCATGGAATTTACTTACCAGCTCGCCTAGTTTCTCTTGAAACAGAGAGATGAGAATATCCTCCTTCCGTTTGAAATACAAATAAATAGTACCGTCAGCAACTCCAGCTTCCTTAGCTATCCGAGCAACTTGAGAGCGGTGATACCCGTGCTCGGCAAACACTTTTAAGGCCGCTTCGAGAATTTGGGTATATTTTTCTTTTTTGCTACTTGTCAATGGAATCACCTCGATGTTAGAATATGGCTAAATCATGAATGAATACTCATTCAGTTGCTGCTATCATAAAATACAAACTTTTCCTTGTCAATGACATTTGCGGCTTATTGGATAGGAAAGTATGCATGAAGTTAGCTTTGTAGCTTTAGGATGGAGGAGCAATTGGAAGCGCTTAACCGCAAAATGAATGAGCATTCATTCGTTTTTTAGTTTTAACGCAAGGGCAAGCATAAGTATTAGCATTAGGTATGGACATCTAAGAAAGGGGTTGGTTTGAATGCCAGGAGCGTTCGTGCATTTGCTGTTGTTTCTGGGCGTTACTGGGCTCGGCGTCTATTGGTTTTTCAAAGCGGTGTACCATCGTTACTTGTACGTTCAGTTAGGACAGCCAACGGATTGGAGCGGACGGCTAAAGCACAATTTGCGCGAGTTTATGGGGCAAGTGTTTGGGCAAACGAAGCTAATGAAGGATCGCAAAAGTGGCATCATGCACCTTGTCGTCTTTTATGGATTCCTCATTTTACAGCTAGGTGCAATCGACATTATTTACAAAGGGTTAGCAGGGCGCTCGCTGCCGATTCCGGGTTTTGCCTACTTTGAGCTGCTGCAAGAGTTGACCGTGGCATCGATTCTCATCGCGATGGGCTATGCTGCTTACCGTCGTTACGGGGAGAAGCTGAAGCGACTTAAACGAGGCTGGAAGCCGAGTCTCGTACTTTTCTTCATCTACAGCTTGATGCTCTCTGTATTGTTTACACAGGCATTCGCCCGATTGCGTGAAGGATTGGACCCATCTTGGCATGCACCTATCTCATCACTCATTGCGATGCCTTTCGAATCGCTCGGAATGTCTACAGATGCAGCGACTGTTCTGTACGTGATTAGCTGGTGGGCGCATTTGCTCATTTTGTTAGCGTTTCTGGTGTATGTCCCACAGTCCAAGCATTTTCATCTCATTACGGCGCCGCTCAATATTGCGCTTCGACGTACAGGACCTGTTGGCCGATTGCGCAAGCTTGATTTGGAAGACGAAGAAGCGGAATCGTTTGGCGTTGGCAAAATTGAAGATTTCACGCAGAAACAGCTAATTGATCTATATGCATGTGTGGAATGCGGTCGTTGTACGAATGTGTGTCCAGCTGCCAGTACTGGTAAATGGCTGTCGCCGATGCATATGATTACGAAGATGCGTGATCACTTAACCGAAAAGGGTGCTGCGATTACTTCAAAGTCTCCTTGGGTTCCTGCATTTGCTTTTTCAGGTGTAACGACTCATATGGTGCAAATGGAAGGGCAGCAGCTTGGAGCATGGAGCGGGCAAGATATTACGGACATTGGTGCGACGATGCAAGCACAGGCTCAATCGTGGCTCCCTGTAGTCGATGGACGTGCACCGAGTCAGCTAGAACTTGTCGGCGATGTCATGAGCGAGTCTGAAATTTGGGCATGCACAACATGCCGCAACTGCGAAGATCAGTGTCCAGTTGGCAATGAACATGTCGATAAAATTATCGATCTGCGCCGCTACCTTGTGCTTACCCAAGGAAGCATGCCGCATGATGGACAGCGTGCTTTACAAAATATTGAGCGCCAAAGTAATCCATGGGGCATAAGCCGCAATGACCGTGTGAAATGGGTGCAGGATGTTGATCCAGAGGGTGTACTGAAAGTGCCTACGGTTAAAGAAAATCCGAATTTCGACGTATTGTTCTTCGTTGGCTCGATGGGCTCTTACGATAACAGAAGCCGCAAAGTAACACGGGCATTTGTCCGTTTACTTAACGAAGCAGGCATGAACTTTGCGATCCTTGGCAATGAGGAGAAGAACTCCGGGGATACACCGCGACGTATGGGCAATGAATTTTTGTTCCAGCAGCTGTGTGAAGAAAATATTACTACGTTCCAAAAATACAATGTCCGCAAAATCGTGACGGCTTGCCCGCATACGTACAACACGCTCAAAAACGAGTACCCTGAATTCGGCCTAGAAGCTGACGTGCTGCACCATACCGAGCTGCTTGATGAACTCGTGCGAGACAAACGAATCGTACCGAAGTATCCCGTAAAGGAGCGTGTAACGTATCATGACTCCTGTTATCTGGGACGCTACAACAACGTGTACGATCAGCCGCGCAACGTACTGCGTGCCATTCAAGGTGTGGAGCTGCTGGAGATGGAGCGTACTCGTGAAAATGGTATGTGCTGCGGCGCTGGCGGAGGCATGATGTGGATGGAAGAAACGGCTGGCAAAAGGGTGAACTTGGCCCGAACCGAGCAGGCGCTTGAAGTGAAGCCGACGGTGATATCCTCCGCATGTCCGTTCTGTCTGACAATGATGGAAGATGGCACGAAGCTGCTCAACGCCGAGGAGAGCGTGCAAACGAAAGATATTGCTGAGCTGCTGGAGCTTGCCGTATTTGGCCCTGTTCCATCAGGAGATAAGGAAGCTGTAACAGCGTAGGCTGCACATTTAAAAACAAATACAAATTATTAAAACTGAATTATTCAAAAGCTAGCCATTACATCGCACAAGTATTTCTACTAGTACAACTACCTTGCTACCATAATACTTTTCACTACTTCAAATAACTCCAACTAAACGACATGCTGCATTTTAGCTTAGATTTTCACCGTAATAGTAAATCAAACCATGCTGCTTCATCACTTTATTCATGTCACATGTCAATCTACACGATACTTCCACATCTCCCATCACGATTAAGCAGCTTCTTTATTGCTGCTGATGTATTGAAATAGCCAACATGAAACCTACATTTCAAGTTGGACGACACACCATTTTCATTCAGCAACCATTTTATTTATCTAATGTAAGCTCACCATTTTCGAACAGGAGGGTTTCCGAACATGGTCAAACCGATTCAGCAAGCCGCCGTAATTGGCTCAGGAGTGATGGGGGCAGCAATAGCTGCACATTTAGCAGGTGCAGGCATTCCCTGTTTACTACTAGATATTGTCCCAACACAGCTTAGCGAAGAAGAGGCGAAATCAGGTCTTACTCTGGAGCATCCGAAAGTGCGCAGCAAGCTTGCTGCAACCTCTATTGAGCGTCTAAAGAAGACGAAGCCAGCGCCGCTGTACAGTGAAGCATTCGCTGCTCTCATTACGCCAGGCAATTTGGATGACGATCTTCATAAATTGTCCAAAGTAGATTGGATTATCGAAGTCATTGTGGAACGTCTTGACGTGAAACGCCAGTTGTTGCAGCGCATTGAGCAGGTATGGACGCCAGGCACCATCGTTTCGTCTAACACGTCAGGCATTTCGATCAACGAAATGGTGGAGCCGTGTGGGGAAGCGTTCAAGCGTCACTTTTTAGGTACACATTTTTTCAATCCACCGCGTTATATGAAGCTGCTAGAAGTGATTCCGGGGCAAACGACGGACCCTGAAATTGTGAAGTATATGACAGCCTTCGGTGAAAAACGTCTTGGCAAAGGTGTCGTAGCCGCTAAAGATACACCGAACTTTATTGCCAATCGGATTGGCACGTATGGGCTGCTCGTCACGCTGCGCGAAATGCTGCAAAAAGGATATACTGTCGAAGAAATCGACGCGGTTACGGGACCAGCAATGGGACGACCGAAAAGCGCGACATTCCGTACGCTTGACCTTGTTGGTTTGGACACTTTTGTTCATGTGGCAGGGAACGTGCATAACAATACGATGGATGAGTCGGAAAAAGCGATTTTTGATGCGCCAACCGTACTGCGTCGAATGGTCGAGCAAGGCTGGATTGGGGAGAAGCAGGGGCAAGGCTTCTATAAAAAAGTAAAAACTACAGCTGGAAAAGAGATTCAGGCGCTAAATTTGGCAACGATGGAGTACGCAGTTTCGCAAAAGGTGAAGGGAGCTTCGTTAGAAGCCGCTAAAACAGCCAAAGGCGCAGCCGCTAAAATAAAGGCGCTTCTTGGGACTGGCGACCGCTATTCAGAGTTGGCATGGCGTGTTCTTAAGCCGGTACTGCTGTACTCCGCAAATAAGCTGGGGGAAATCGCGGACTCCATTGTTGAGATCGACAATGCAATGAAATGGGGCTTCAATTGGGATCTCGGGCCGTTTGAAATTTGGGATGCAATCGGTCTCGTAAAAAGTGTGCAGCGAATGGAATCAGAAGGGGAGGTTCTTCCTGAGTGGGTTACAGCTTGGATTGCTGCTGGACATACGAGCTTCTATGTAAGAGAAGCGGGAAGTAGTGCCTTTTATTATGAGTGTGCCTTGACTGCTGTTGAAACTAGACCGGAGCATATTTCACTGCGTGCGCTGAAAGAGCAAAACCGTATTATATTGTCCAACTCCGGTGCGAATTTGATTGATATTGGTGACGATGTTGCATGTTTGGAATTTAGCTCCCCTAATAACGCCATTGGCGGAGACATTTTAACGATGATTCAGAAAAGTGCAGAAGAAGTGCGTAACAACTACCGTGGTCTCGTTATTGCGAATGAAGGCAAACATTTTTGCGTCGGTGCTAATTTAATGCTGTTGTTAATGGAAGCGCAAGATGGTGAATGGGATGAAGTAGACAGCATTATTCGCTTGTTTCAGAACAGCATGATGGCTTTGAAACGTCTGCCGAAGCCAGTCGTCGCAGCACCACATCAGATGACGCTTGGCGGTGGGGTTGAGGCTTGCATGCCAGCAGATAAGGTGATTTTCTCAGCTGAAACGTACTACGGACTCGTTGAAGTCGGAGTTGGTCTGATTCCTGCGGGCGGAGGCTGTAAAGAAGTTGCGCTGCGCACAAGTCGCTTAGTGAGCAATCCAGAGGTGGATTTGCAGCCGTTTATGAATGGTTACTTTGAAACGATTGGAATGGCGAAAGTATCGACGAGCGGTCATGATACGAAGCGACTTGGCTATATGGCACCACAGGACTCGGTTGTTATTAATGCCGATCACCGTATTTATGAAGCGAAAATGGCGGTGCTGGATATGGATCGTGCAGGATACGCTGCTCCAGTTGAAGAGCGTATCCGTGTTGTTGGGGAATCAGGCAAAGCAGTAATGCAGCTCGGTGCATATACGATGCGTCAAAGCGGTTTCATCAGCGAGCATGATCAGCTTATTGCGAACAAACTTGCGCATGTGTTGGCCGGTGGAAATGTGCCTGCGAACAGTTACGTATCCGAGCAATATATGCTCGATTTGGAGCGCGAGGCATTTTTGAGTTTAACGGGTGAGCCGAAGACGCAGCAGCGCATGCAGCATATTTTGACGACCGGCAAGCCATTGCGCAACTAGTAGAGTTGGATGGGATTTCGTTTTATCAACATAGCAAAACATGAAGTTATCACAATAAGATATCACAATATTCAAATACCTGATGATCTGGCTAATAAGCTATTAATCGATCTATTTATCCATTTCATTTAGCTAAGCGAGGGGAGATAACGATGAAAGAAGCAGTTATAGTATCCATCGTGCGTACACCAATTGGCAAAGCAAAGCGCGGTAGCTTGGCGCATACACGTGCTGAGGATTTGGGGCGTATCGTACTGGACGAAGCGATCCGCCGGGCGCCTGGTCTTCGCAAAGAGGACGTTGATGACATCATTATCGGCTGTGCAATGCCAGAAGGTGAGCAGGGACTTAACTTTGCCCGCATTATGTCGCTGTATGCAGACTTTCCGACGACTGTCCCGGCAGTAACGGTCAACCGCTTTTGTGCATCAGGTTTGCAGTCGATTGCTTATGCAGCAGAGCGCATTATGCTAGGGCATGCGGAGGTTATCGTTGCGGGTGGCGTTGAAAGTATGAGCCATGTCCCGATGACAGGATTCAAGCTGGCTCCGCATCCACAGCTTGTAGCAGAAATGCCGCAAGTGTATATGGGCATGGGGCATACTGCGGAAAATGTGGCAAATCGCTTTGACATTAGCCGTGAAGCGCAAGATGAGTTCGCTTATAACAGCCATCGCAAAGCGGCAGCTGCAATCGCAGAAGGGAAATTCAAAGACGAAATCGTTCCCGTATCAACGAAGGTGAAGGGCATCAGTGCAGATGGACGTCCATGGGAGAAGGTCGTCCATTTCGAAATGGACGAAGGTGTTCGTACGGACACTTCCGTGGAAGGGTTGGCAAAGTTGAAGCCATCCTTCGCGGCTAAAGGCTCTGTTACAGCAGGCAATGCTTCGCAAATGAGCGATGGTGCTGCTGCTGCTGTCCTGATGACAAGAGAACGTGCAGAGGCACTTGGCTTGAAGCCATTGGCTGCATTCCGCTCCTTTGCATTGGCTGGCGTTGACCCCGAAGTGATGGGGATAGGGCCGATCGAAGCGATCCCGAAGGCGCTTAAGCTGGCTGGCATTACGAAGGAGCAAGTGGATCTATACGAGCTGAACGAAGCATTTGCTTCGCAATGCGTCGCTATTATTCGTCAGTTGGAACTGGATGAAAGTAAAGTCAACGTGAACGGTGGTGCTATTGCACTCGGCCATCCACTTGGCTGCACAGGAACGAAACTAACGGCATCGCTCGTCCATGAGCTGCGACGTCGTGGTGGAGGATATGGTGTTGTATCGATGTGCATTGGCGGTGGTATGGGCGCAGCCGGAGTGATTGAGGTGTACGGAGCTTAAGTGATTAGGAGTGACTAACCGATTAGATGTGCTTAAGCAATTAGGTGTGATTAACTGATTGAGTGAAGCTGAAAGCTTGCTGGAGCTTAATAAAGCCAGTAAAGCCAATAAAGCCATGAAAAACCAATAAGGATAGGCGACAATTCATGGAGCTTGATACGAAGTAGTGGCATTTAGTAGAACTTAGTAGTAACTAAAAATATTTATTTTAGTTAGAAAAACTTTGGTAGAAATCGGTAAATACATGGTGAAAATTAGCATAACGTAATGGCGCCTAATGGACTATAAATCTGCCTAGTTGTGGACTTGAAAAAAAGATGCAAGTATACATCTTTTTAACGACTTAAAAGGAAAAAATGTGAAATGAATGCAAATATGCATCAATTCTAGCCTTATTGGGGACGAAGCAGCTTTTTTAAGTAAAAAGCCTGTATTTTTGCAGGCTTTTCCTTGAAAATTGATAATTTCAGCTAAAAGCATGCATATTTGCATCTGTTCCTTGTTATTAATTGAACGTTCTATTTATAGGGCGTTGTATCGCATCATTGAGTTATATTCATTTTCGTTTAATTGAATTGATTTTCATCGAAATACACTGAATTACAACGAATATTAAATCGAATTATATCGCATCGCCTAGAATTACATTTTTCCTGTACGTACATCAAGCAACTCATTTGATTTTCCCACAATCCATAAATCAACTAATGATATCCATTAATTTTTAAAAGAAATTTATCTTCATGTAAACGCATTCATTATATGATAAAGGAGAGATTGGATATGTTGGACACGAAAGGCACGAAAGTGAAAGGCGGCAGCTTCATTATTGAGGAAGTTGAAGCGAGCTCAGTCGTTATTCCCGAGGACTTTGTGGAAGAGCAGCGCATGATGATGGAGACAACGCGTGACTTTGTAGAGGGAGAAGTTGTACCTCATGATGAAGCAATCGAGAAGCTTGATTACGAGCTGACGGTGAAGCTGATTCGCAAAGCAGGCGAGCTCGGCTTACTTGGCTCTGATGTACCAGAGGAGTATGGCGGCCTTGGTTTGGACAAAGTCAGCTCCACACTTATTAACGAGACGCTTGCCAAAGCATCTTCGTTCGCACTGTCTGTTGGTGCACATGTTGGTATTGGAACACTGCCGATCGTTTTTTTCGGGACATCTGAGCAGAAGCGTAAATATTTGCCGACATTGGCATCAGGTGAGAAGATAGCGGCCTATTGCTTAACCGAGCCGACCTCCGGTTCGGATGCGTTGGGTGCGAAGACGACAGCGAAGCTGTCCGAAGACGGTCAGCATTATATTTTGAACGGCTCTAAAATATTTATTACGAATGCTGGCTTTGCAGATATTTTCATTGTATATGCGAAAGTGGACGGTAAAGACTTTACGACATTTATAGTTGAGCGTGATATGGAAGGCTTTACGGTAGGACCTGAAGAGAAAAAAATGGGTATAAAAGGATCATCTACATGCCCCTTATTCTTCGAAGATGTAAAAGTTCCGATTGAAAATGTGCTTGGCGAAATTGGCCGAGGCCATATTATCGCGTTCAATATTTTGAACATTGGTCGATTCAAATTAGGTGCTGGCTGTCTTGGAGCTGCAAAAGAAGCGATCGAGCTCAGCTCCAAATATGCGAATACGCGTACACAGTTCGGCAAACCATTGTCTGCATTCCCGCTCATCGGCAAAAAGCTCGCAGAGATGAACATTCGCACGTATGTGACAGAAAGTATGGTGTACCGTACTTCTGGCTTAATCGATACAAGCATGAAGGACATTGATCAAACTCAACCGGATGCTGGTCAGTTATTGGCAAAGAGCATTGCAGAGTATGCGTTAGAATGTTCGATTAACAAAGTATTTGCGTCTGAAGTATTGGACTTCGTCGCAGATGAGGGCGTACAAATACATGGCGGGTACGGTTTTACACAGGAGTATAAAATCGAGCGTATTTATCGCGATTCACGGATTAACCGCATTTTTGAAGGTACGAATGAAATTAACCGCTTGCTCATCCCAGGCACGCTCGTCAAGAAAGCGATGAAAGGCGAGCTGCCTCTCATGCAAAAAGCACAAAGTCTGCAAGCTGAACTTATGCAGCTCGTACCTGGGCAAACCTTCGAGGGCACGTTGGAGCATGAGGCTCATTTGCTATCGATGGCTAAAAAAATATTCCTTATGATTGGCGGCTTGGCGGTGCAAAAGTACGCTATGGAGCTTGATAAGCAGCAGGAGGTACTCAGCAACTTGGCGGATGTTATGATACTCGTCTATGCCATGGAGAGTGCGCTGCTGCGAACACGTAAAATGATTGCCAAGATAGGAGAAGCCAAGGCAGCTCATGCCATTGAGATGACAAAAGTTTACATCCATGAAGCATTTGATGATGTTGATCGTTTTGCCAAAGAGGCTCTTGCGACGATGGAAACTGGCGACGTACTGCGGACACAGCTGTCGATCTTGAAGAAGTTAACTCGCAACACACCAATGGATACGGTAGCTATGAAGCGTGGAATCGCGGCACGTGTTATCGGTGCAGAAAAGTATATCGTCTAACGGCGGCTGATATCAATAAAATTGATATTATGGCTGACACACGCTAACCAACAACGCCGGAAAGAGACGGCGTGGACCTGGGGAAAGGGATGAGCTTGTATGTCATTGGATAAGCCATGGCTCTGTCATTATCCTAGAGAGATCAACTCGACCTACGAATATCCTAAGCATAATTTAGCCTTGTTTCTCATTCAGGCGGCACGAGATTATCCAGACCGCACTGCCCTGTATTTTATGGGGAAAAAGATAAATTACGAACAGCTGTTAGAAGCTGCATACCGCTGTGCAAATATGTTAACGAGCCTCGGTGTAAAGCGCGGTGACCGCGTAGCGATTATGCTGCCCAACTGTCCACAGACAGTCATTGCTTACTACGGAACGTTAATGATTGGCGCCGTTGCTGTGCTTACCAATCCGCTTTATAAGGAGCGGGAGATTGAGCATCAGCTAAATGATGCCGAAGCGAAAATTATGGTTACGCTGGACCTGCTGTTCCCTCGTGTACATGCTGTAAAGCAGCAAACGGGGCTTGAACATATTATTGTCACTTCCATTAAAGAGTTTTTGCCATTTCCCAAAAATGTGTTGTATCCGTTCAAAGCAAAGCGTAGTGGAGCGAAGCTGGACGTCCCTTATGGTAAGGGCGTCCACTCTTTCCATTCTTTCATGCAGCTAGCTTCACAGGAGGCAGTATGCGTGGACGTAGATGCAGACAACGAGCTTGCCCTACTGCAATATACAGGTGGCACTACAGGTGTTGCCAAAGGTGTTATGCTGACACACAATAATCTCATTGCCAACACGCTGCAAGTTTCCCGCTGGTTCTACAAAGCAAATCGTGGCGAGCCTATATATTTGGGAGCCCTTCCTTTTTTCCATGTGTTTGGCATGACCGTACTGATGAATTTGTCGATCGTAACGGCAGGGATGAATATTGTTATCCCCAAATTCGATGCCAAAGACATACTAGATTCGATCCAACGACTCAAACCGACGATGTTTCCAGGTGCCCCGACGATGTATATTGCACTCATGAATCATCCTAACATTGCTGCTTACGACCTTTCTTCCATAGAAATGTGTATTAGTGGAGCCTCCTCACTGCCGCTTGACGTCCAAACGAAGTTCGAACAATTAAGTGGCTGCAAGCTTATTGAAGGGTACGGGTTATCGGAAAGTTCACCAGTAACGCATGCTAATCTGCTGTGGGGAAAGCGGAAAAATGGAACGATAGGCATTCCATTCCCGGATACGGACGCTAAAGTGGTAGATTCTGAAACAGGTGAACAAGTGCCCGTAGGTGAAATTGGCGAGTTAATTGTGAAAGGTCCTCAGGTGATGAAGGGGTACTGGAAGCGTCCTGTAGAAACGAGTAAAGCATTGCGGGATGGTTGGCTGTATACGGGAGATATGGCTCGTATGGATGAAGAAGGTTTTTTTTCGATCGTCGATCGGAAAAAGGACCTTGTGATTGCAGGCGGATTCAACATTTATCCGCGTGAAATTGAAGAGGTGCTATTTGAGCATCCTCACATTCAAGATGCCAGTGTTGTCGGTATTCCAGATGAGTATCGGGGTGAAACAGTTAAGGCATTCATTGTGCTGCGTTCAGGTAAACATGTAACGGAAGAAGAGTTGAATACATGGTGCCGTGCTCGTCTGGCTAGCTATAAGGTGCCGCGCCATTATGAATTCCGCTCGGAACTTCCGAAGACGATTGCCGGAAAAGTACTGAAGCGAGCCTTATTGGAGGAAGAGGCGAACGTATTGAAGAAATAGTAATAAGCGCTAAACGTACAGGCGAGTACGTGGCATTGTAGAATGCGTGCGTGTAGCAATCAATCAGGAGGAATTGTCTGATGAGTGTAAAGCCAGTAACGGAAGGACAAGAGAAATGGCTGAATACGTTAGCGGAGCGTGCACGCGGTACGTTCTGGGACTACATTGGTTGTGAAGTTATGGAGGCTTCTACGGCCAAGGTTGTGCTAAGACTTCAAGCGCAGCAGCACCATTTGAACGTGATCGGCATCGTCCATGGAGGTGTGCTTTCTTCGCTGCTTGATAATGCGATGGGGCTGGCTACGATGCTGCTTCGTCCGAATGAGAACACCGTTACGTCTAATTTAAATGTTAATTTCGTTGCTCCGATGAAGGCTGGAGAGCTTATTGTGACGGCAGAAGTCATTCATCAGTCAGGGCGTACATTGACTTGCACAGGCAAAATAGAGAGCAGCAGTGGCGTCTTGGGGACGATTGGTACAGGAACATTCCGTGTTGTTACTCCAATTACAAGCATTCCTTAACGGAAATAGTAGAAATCAAATAACTCGCGAGCTTAATTGCCAGTCGTCGATAATAATTTCGGCGGCTGGTTTTTCATTTTACTTGAATTCGAATACAATGAATATAGTTAAAGTTCTTGTACATATCTCTTTTCATCATGATAGTCCCTATGATTCTAGTATTCAGCGATCATCTAATAATAAGGAGAGGTTTCTAATGACACATCAACTAGCTAGTAATTATGAACATTCTTTTGCCGCAAATATTCGCAATGTATACTGCATCGGTCGCAACTACAAGCTGCACGCGCTTGAGCTTGGCAATGAAGTTCCAACGAAGCCAATGGTGTTTATGAAACCGTCTCATTCGGTCGTTCCTATTGCTGAGCGTACGTCGCTCGCATTGCCGCTGCATCAGGGGGCGGTTCATCATGAAATTGAAATTGTGCTTTACATTGGTAGAGAGGTGACAGCTGAAACGACAGTTGATGAGGCAATTGAAGCTATAGCACTCGGACTGGACTTTACGCTGCGTGATGTACAAGATACGCTGAAGGCGAAAGGTCATCCATGGTTGCCTGCTAAAGGTGTTCCGAATTCGGGACCGATTACAAATGCGCTTGCTTTTGAAGGAGCCGAGCAAGTTAGCCGTACGCCATTTGCCTTATTGCGTAATGGTGAGGTCGTGCAGCAGGGAACAGCAGCGGATATGATTTTTGACTTGCAGCAGCTCATTCAATTTGTAGCCTCTAATTATGGCTTGCGTAAAGGTGATGTTATTTTCACGGGAACGCCGGCAGGCGTAGGGGCAGTGCAAGCTGGTGATATACTTGAGCTGCAATGGAATAGCGAGACGGTAGGTTCCTGTGTTATAGAGGCTGCACAATAGCAATAATAGTCATTATATTAGGTAGTAAATAGTAGCGTAATTAAGCTAGCAATTATAGCAAGGAAACTAGAAAGGATACGAAATGGACTGGATCATTGGATTAGTTGGAAGTTTTTTTATGGCGGGAGCAGCTTATAAAAAACGATCGCTTACTCGTTCAGGTGCATTAGCAGCTTTTATAATGGGCACGGTGTACTTTGGAAGCGGTAGTTTGATATGGTTTGGGCTGCTGCTTACCTTTTTTATAACGTCAACAGGTTGGTCAAAATGGAAAAAGCGTACGAAAAGCCGCTTTGATACGATTTATGAAAAAACGGGACAGCGAGATGCGCACCAAGTGTGGGCGAACGGTGGGATCGGCATGCTGTTATGTGTGGCAAACGCATTGTTCCCTCACCCTGCTTGGATATTTTTATTTGTCGGTGCTATGGCTACCGTTAATGCAGACACATGGGCAACGGAAATCGGCAGTTTAAGCCGTACACAGCCGCGCTCTGTCATCACGTGGCGTCCCGTGCCAGCAGGGACATCAGGAGCTGTATCAGCACTAGGCACTTGGGCGGCAATTGGCGGAGCGGTCGTCATTGGCGGAGCAGCAGTTGTTTGCTTGTACATTGCTCAAGATCTCGCGTTTCCGTATCCATACAGCTGGAATTTGCTGTTTGCAGTCGGTATCAGTGGGGCTATTGGCGGCGTTGCAGGGGCGTTTACAGACTCTTTGCTTGGTGCAACTTGGCAGGCTTCATATCGCTGCGAGAAGTGTGGTGCTGCAACAGAAAGATGGCAGCATTGCAATCAAGCCACTAGACTCGTTCGTGGCTATCGTTGGATGACAAATGATTTGGTCAATAGTGTAAGCTCCATTGTTGGTGGACTTCTTGCTTGGCTTATCGGCAGTTTGCTGCTTGGGTAGTGCGTTGAGCTGCGACATCTACTGGAATGAGCTTGCTCTGAATCGACATCTTTCAAGTACCATGTTATATTCGATATACGAAATATGATAATAAGACATATGAACAAATGGATGAGCGGTGTTTAGCAGAAGGAGGTGGGCCGATGAGTCAAGTACAAGTAGACAAATGGAATCTGATTTTGGATGCAGCTTACGAGCTCTTCGGTGCCAACGGCTTCTACGAAACAAAAATGTCTGATATTGCAGAACGGGCAGGAATTGCAAAAGGGACATTGTACTTGTATTTTAGCAGCAAGGAACAATTGTTTACAGCGATGACGAAACGCGACTTTGAGCAATTTTTAGAGCAGCTTACGGATGGCTTGCAGCAAAGCGAGTCTCTGAATGATCGCTTATCCGTAGTAGCTAGTCATCATTTAGGTTATTTTTATGAGCGAAGAGACTATACGAAGCTGTTTTTCATGATGCCTAACAATGACCCTGAGATGCTGCAGGAGATACAGTCTTTTATTATGCAATATATACGCATATTAGCAAATATGCTTGAAGGTGATGGCTTTAGAGAGTCGAAGCTGCTCGCTAAGTCGTTTGTGGGCATTTTGGATATGATGAAGATGGACATATTGTTCGATCCGTCGTTTCAAGAGGAAGATGTAAGTCAGCGAGTGGTGTTTGCTACAGACTTGTTTATGAATGGCTGTATGCATCAGAAATAGATGACGCATTACAATCATCCCAATAATAGATAAGGTGCTGGGGAGAACCATAGGTTCTCCTTGTTTATTGATATTCACAGAGTTCGGAGGAAGAAACATGCATGTAATTACCGTAGAACAGCTTGGTAAAAGTTACGGAGAGAAGACGCTATTTAAAGAGGTATCTTTCGGTATCGCGACAGGCGATAGATTTGGAATTATTGGTGTGAACGGAACTGGTAAATCAACGTTTATGCGTACGTTGGCAGGGATTGATCCGATTGAAACAGGACGCATCATGAAAGGCAATGCGATCCGTGTGCAGTATGTGGCGCAGGAGCCTGAATTTGAACCACATGCGACGGTATTGGAAACGGTAATGAGCGGGGATGCACCCGAAATGAAGGCGGTTCGTCGATATACCGATCTATTAGAGCGTCTACGTGTACAGCCAGAAGACGAGAAGCTCCAAATGCAGCTCGTTCAAGCAAGTGACGATATGGATCGGCTACAGGCTTGGCAGATTGAAAGTGAAGCGAAGACTATTTTGTCTAAGCTGGGCATTACTCGTTATGATGCTCGTGTTAGTGAGCTGTCTGGTGGTCAGCGCAAGCGAGTCGCGCTCGCAGCAGGTTTGATCCATCCATCTGATCTATTGCTGCTCGACGAGCCTACCAACCATATTGACAACGATACGGTAGCGTGGTTGGAATCCTATCTACAGAAGCGCTCAGGTGCGCTTATTATGATTACGCATGATCGCTATTTCCTCGATAGAGTTGCGAATCGAATGATTGAACTTGATTATGGGCGTGCTCATTTTTATGAGGCGAACTATACGCGTTTCCTCGAATTGAAAGCGGACCGCGAAGCGCGTGAAGCTTCCGCAGAATCGACGCGTCAAAATATTTTACGCCAAGAGCTAGCATGGATTCGCCGTGGAGCAAAGGCGCGTACGACGAAACAGAAGGCAAGGATTGATCGTTTCGAGGATCTGCAATCACAAGGACCTGCACAGAAGCAGGGCGCTGTCGAAGTATCTGCGGCAAGTGCTCGTCTTGGTAAAAAGATTATGGAGCTGGAGTCTGTTGGCGCTGATGCGGGCACCCGTAAATTGTTCCGCGGCTTGGATTATATCGCTGTTCCACATGATCGCATTGGTATCATTGGTGTGAACGGAAGCGGTAAGTCGACGCTCCTGCAAATTATTGCGGGAACAAGACAGCCTGATAGAGGGAATATGGTATTAGGCCCAACCGTACGCATCGGATATTTCACGCAAGAGCATGATGAAATGGATGAATCGATGCGCGTTATCGAATATATTCGAGAGGCTGCTGAAACGGTTAAGACAGCGGAAGGTCACACGATTAGCGCGGCACAAATGCTGGAGCGATTCTTATTTAATCCATCCATGCAGTGGACAATCGTTGGCAAGCTTTCTGGTGGTGAGAAGCGCCGTCTGCAATTGCTGCGTTTGTTAATGACTGCACCGAATGTGCTGCTGCTCGATGAGCCGACGAATGACTTGGATGTAGAAACGTTAGCCGTATTGGAAAATTATTTAGATGAATTCCCTGGTGTCGTCATTACTGTATCGCATGATCGCTACTTCCTTGATCGGGTTGTCGATCGGATATGGTCGTTCGAGAATGGTGAAATTCGTAATCATGTTGGGAACTATACGGAATATGTAGAGTGGAGAGCTGCACAAGGACTATCTTCGCTTAATGAGCAGAAGTCTGTATCTTATGATAAGCAAGGAAATCAAGCCAATACATCGACAGAAGCAGTCGCTGTGAAGTCAGAACGCAAGCCCAAGCTGAAAATGTCGTATAAGGAAGAGCAGGAATACAATCAAATTGATGGCTGGATCGCCGATGTAGAAGCGCAAATGGAGCGTAATAACGTTGAAATGGAAGCAGCATTCAATGATTCTGTGCGCTTGCAGGAGCTAATGAAGCAGCAGCAAGAGGCGGAGCAGAAACTAAGTGACTTGCTGGATCGTTGGACAGAGCTAAATGAACTCGCTGAGCAGATCGAGGCGTCCAAACGTTCGTAGCGGCCTAATGGTTAGACCTTTGTTCAGAATGGAAACGGATGTAAACCATGCATAGTTGAAAAATAACGGAAATTGATAGCGTATCACAAAAACAACCCGTATCACTTTTAGGAGTGAAGCGGGTTGTTTTATATGTAAATGAAGTCTCTATAATGTATGATGACACGAATAGTAGATTTACTATACTACGCCTATAACAAATGGTAGAGAATGTTATTACATGCATTGACTTTATATGAAGTTGTTGTACTCCTCTATCTGATTTGAATGCACGGAATGCATTCTCTTCTATTCTTCATCTGTCCATACCTCGTTCAGATGATCCGCTTAGAAAAGCAGGGCGCGATTATACTGGGTAATATCAGCATTCTGAGTAGTTTCCACAAGTTGACGCAGTAGTATAGAAGTAGACTCCTCATGTTGTCCAAGATTGTACAACGTTACGGCGTAAAATACTTTGAATTCTCGTGCATCTGGAAATTGGTCGATCGCTTCTTTGAGCAGAGCCTTTGATTTCTCATACTCGCCAATAGCTCGATAGGTGCTGCCAAGACCGAGATAGGCACCGCGACGATCTTCGTCTGTAAGTTCTAACGATAGTGCTCGTATATAGTAGGGCACAGCGGATATTTCTTTGCCTATGGCATCATGAGCCCATGCGCATTGATACTGAACGATCCCCTCATCTGGAAAGTCGTCCGCAAGCTTTAACAACAATTGCAGTGAAGATTCTAATTGAGATTCCTGACGCAATTGAACGGCTTGCTTTAGCTGGGAGTCCCATGCAGGTTGCTTAATTGAGTTATTCATATGAGGTGTCTTCCTCCAGTTCGCATCTGAAGTAGTAGTACTGGATTTCTTGGAATTTAATCTCCCAAACGAATGACTCGTCTTCCTTCACTTGCTCCTTGCAGCATACTGGTTGTCAACATTGGAACATCTTGCAGTGCATGCTCTTGAACGAACCCATCTGTATGAACAATAGAAGACCAATCCGTAAGCATTTTATTCCACAGCACCTGTCGTTGCTCGTTCGGTGCGTACACAGAATCGATGCCGTACAAAGTAATGCCACGTAAAATGAACGGCAGCACGGTTGTTGGCAAGTTTGCTCCAGCTGTTAGTCCGCTCGCAGCGACTGCACCTCCATAATTTACAGAAGCAAGCGCAGCTGCCAAAATATCTCCACCACAGACATCGATAACGCCTGCCCAGAGCTGCTTATTTAGTGGACGCTGCTTCTCAGGAAGCAGTTGCTCACGGGAAATAATTTTTGCAGCGCCAAGCTGTTTCAAAATTGGTTCGAAGCTCGCCTTGCTTGTAGCAGCAACTACTTCATATCCTAGCTTGGCTAGTATGCCAACGGATAAAGAACCGACTCCGCCGCTTGCTCCCGTAACAAGAATGGGTCCGTCTTCAGGCTTTAATCCGTGATTCATCAACCTATCAACGGATAGAGCTGCTGTAAGTCCAGCAGTACCGAATGCCATCGCATCACGAAGGCTGGTTCCAGTAGGTAAAGGAATGAGCCAATCACTTGATACTTGGATGTACTCGCTCAATCCACCAAACTGGCTAACGCCTAATTCATATCCAGTCAGCACGACGGATTGTCCAACCTCATAACGCTCATCATCCGATGCTACGATTATACCGGCAGCGTCTATACCAGGGATGAAGGGGTAGGACTTGACGATCCCACCATTCGGTACACAAGCTAATGCGTCTTTGTAATTCAAGCTGGAATAAGCGACTTTTATCGTTACATTTCCTTCAGGGAGGTCATGTATAGAGATCGAACGAACGATTGGCGATATTTCACCAGCCTCATTTTTTTCAACTATAAGGGCTTTAAAGTTATTAGGAAAAGTATGTGGAAGTGGATGTTTTGTCATATTCGTATTCCTCCTAATCCTTTTTATCCAATAATAATAGGCCTGCTGGAAACTGCAAAAGCGTTGTCTTTATCGTTATACCTTCCTACATAAAAGCAAGCTAAGGTTCTTCTAACGAGCGCTATTGACGTTATTTTTATGAAATCGTCTATCTTACAATTTTAACGGTTGTAAGGGAGCTTATTTCAGCTATTGTAGCTATTTTACACGCTTAATCTAGCAAATAAGCTCTCCTGTATCCCTTAGAGATCAAAAACAGGCAAAATAAACTATATAGCCTCTATGACGACCGTTAGAATTATAATGGCATATTATACGTCTCACTATCTATAGTGCACATTTGCCCACTTACTGCGCACTGCGCACCATGCGTGGCACATGGGGCACCACGAATGCATGTTAAGAATGATGAGCTATGCATGTGCACTACACACCACACATGACGCATTATACATAGCGCACCACGCATGGCACACTAATGATACACTGCCACTACACAATTGACATTTCCAGCTCATTAACGACTGACTCACGATTTGAGATTCGTATAAAGGACTGCTTTAGAACGACGAAAAATATTATTCCTTAATATAAGCTGCAAGCAGCTTGGCTGTATTGATTACCGCTTGCATATGAGTGCGTTCCATCGCATGGGATGCATGTACGCCAGGACCGATCAAAGCAGCGCGAATATCATTTCCTCCACGCAGCGCAGCAGAAGCATCCGAACCGTAGCGAGGATAAATGTCGACTACATGATCAATGCCTTCTCTTTCCGCAAGTTGAATAAGGCGAGAAGTCATGAAGTAATCATAAGGGCCAGACGAGTCTTTAGCACAGATCGATACATCGGTTTCTTTACAGTTCAGGTCATCTCCCATTGCTCCCATATCCACGGCAATTAGCTCCGTAATTCCACTTGGCAACGATGATGCCCCATGACCAATCTCCTCGTAGTTAGTAATGTAAATGATGATATCGTGATGCGGCTTCCATTGATGGACCTTCATACTGTGCAGCAAGCCGAATAAAGCAGCTACACTTGCTTTGTCATCCAAATGCCTGGACTTTATAAATCCACTTGGCAGATGTACAGGACGTGCATCAAAGGAAACGTAGTCTCCTGTACGAATGCCTAGCTTCACTGTATCTTCTTGGGTATGTACAATTTCATCGATACGGACGATTGTGTTTTCTTCATTACGAGCCAGCTCGCTTGCTTTATCAAACACATGAACAGATGGCTGCTTCGTCATTATCGTACCTGTATAGGTTCGTCCTGTGTGCGTATGTATTTGACAATATTCATTCTCGATAGAATTCATCATGTAGCCGCCTAGTGGCGTAAGTCGAAGTGTTCCATCTGTATGGATGGAACGAACCATAGCGCCTAGCGTATCAACATGAGCAGAAAGGCCAATAACTCGTGTACGGTCGTTTTGGGAACCTTTCACATGAATGTAGCCGCCGCCTTTCTGATTACGTTCCATCGTATAGCCGAGTCTATGCGCTTCTTCGTGAATCCGGTTCATGATATGGTGTGTGTAGCCTGTTGGACTAGGGGTTTGAAGTAACTCCATCAGCAGACTAACGACATAAGATTCATCAATGTGAATAGCAAGTGCTTCGTTTTTTATTGCAGCATAAGGGGAATCGTAAAGTGTGCTCATAAGATGGTTGCTCCTTTAAATATGAAATAATATCGCAGTCCAATGAGAAATCAATGTTAGTGCTGCAAAGGTATGTCCGTTTGAAATCTTACTCGGGTTTGGAATCTTTTGAACTTCGTTTGTCCGCAAGTACATCTTCGATTTCTAGCAGATGCACATCCGTTGGTTCTGGAAATGCATAGTCATGTTCTGAAGCTGCTTCGAGCTGAGCCACTTTGGCCTCAAGCTCTTTAACTTTACGTCGAATACGGTACTGTGCATATACGCCGTAAGATCCAACGATCAGTGCTCCTAGCAATGTACATCCTAAGATTAGCAGGATGAGCGGTACATCGAATGTGCCAAACAACAGATTGACTTGTACAGGCTCCACATTCACGATAGCAAAAATCGCGGTCAGCAGTGCGAATACGAGTGCAGCAAATAAGGTCCACTGGATGCGCAAGTCATTATTTTTGTTGTTGGAATTGGTTTCTTTTGTTGTTTTGTTAGCCATGTTTAATCAACTCCTTAGTTGTTAGTATAATCCTTACTGTTCCAGCCTCACAATCTCATTCTGAGATTTATCGGGGATTCTCCTGTAAACTTATTGTGCAAATAACAACTCCTTCCGATGCATGGCAAGGGAAGGAGTTAAATGAATTTATTTACGATGATATTTCGATGGAGCAGCTAGGTTGAGATAGCGATTAAAGCTCTCTTGTCATCTGTTCCATTTGCTCGATAAGGGATTCAAGAACACTCATACCTTCCTCGATTGGAGCAGAAGTGGACATGTCAACGCCAGCTTTTTTCAAAATATTAATCGAGAAGTCACTGCCACCGCTCTTCAAGAAGCCAAGGTATCGGTCAACTGCTGGTTGACCTTCATCAAGAATCTGCTTCGCGAAGCTTTGTGCAGCAGAGAAGCCAGTTGCATATTTGTACACGTAGAAACTCGTGTAGAAATGCGGAATTCTAGCCCATTCGATCTCAATATCTTGGTCAACGACCATTTCGTCACCGTAATATTTTTTATTTAAATCATAGTAAACTTCATTCAATAGCTGCGGAGTGAGTGCTTCACCTTTCTCAGCACGCTCGTGAATAATCAACTCGAATTCAGCAAACATCGTTTGACGGAATACCGTCGTACGGAATTGATCGATGTAGTAGGTGAGCAAGTACATTTTTTCTTTCGGATCATTGCTCTTCTTCAGCATGAAGTCCATTAACAATGCTTCGTTCAAAGTGGAAGCAACTTCAGCTAGGAAGATCGTATACTGCGCATCCCGATACGGCAAATTGTTGTCTGAATAGTAGGAGTGCAATGCATGACCCATTTCATGCGTCAACGTGAACATGCTGTTCAAGTTGTCTTTATGGTTCAAGAGCACGTATGGGTGTGTGCCATAAGCACCCCAACTGTAAGCTCCGCTGCGTTTGCCTTCATTTTCATATACGTCAATCCAGCCGTTATCGTAACCTTCTTGAATGGCATTCAAATAGTCTTCGCCTAGCGGCTTTAAACTTTCCTTCACAATCGAAGTTGCTTCCGTATAAGGGATGTTCATATCGAACTGTTCCACGATAGGGGCAAACAAGTCATACATGTGCAGCTTGTCGACCTTGAGCAGCTTCGCACGAAGTTTCATGTAGCGGTGCATAAGCGGAAGATGCTTATGAATGGCGCCGATTAGATTCGTGTAAACTTCTTTCGGAATGTTATCGCCGTAAAGGTACATTTCCAATGTGGAAGGGTACTTACGAGCTTTGGCATAGAATAAGTTCTTTGTAACATTTGCACTTAACGCAGCTGCAATTGTGTTACTTTGCTTCTTATAGGTGCTGTAAACAGCTTCGAAAGCTGCTCGACGCACGTCGCGGTTGCGGCTTTCCAACATTTGAATGTAGCTGCCGTGCGTCAGTTCTACTTCTTCACCTTTATCGTTCTTGATCATAGGGAACTTCATATCCGCATTGTTAAGCATGCTGTAGATCGTCTCTGGTGCTCTGGACAAGCTGCCTACTTGTGCAAGTAGCGCTTCCTCTTGCTTGGAAAGAACATGAGCCTTCTGACGCTTCATTTCTTGCAATGTAAAGCGGTATGCTTTCAGTTGTTCATCTTCGATAAATGCATCAAGCTTATCGTCAGACAGAGAAAGAATCTCTGGTGTGATGTAGGATAATTTCTCGCTAACCGCGACGCTTAGTTTCTTAGCCTTATCGGATAGTGCTTGGTACTGTGCTTCAGCTGTATCTTCATGATGGCGCATATTAGCGTATACATATAATCGCTCAGCATGGAGTGAAATGTCATCTTCCAGCTCAAAGCATGCTTTGAGCGCCGCTGGTTCGTTTAGTTTACCGTGAAATTGATCTGCCTTTGCCAGCAGCTGTTGCAATAACGCATACTCTTGATCCCATTCAGCTTGTGAGCCGAATAAATCTTCAAGCTTCCAACGGTGTTCCTGTGGTACTTCCGAACGTTTCGTCAATTGTGACATATGTACCCTCCTAAAATCACGATAAGTATTGAAGTTGCTTACGCTGGCTTGCACAGCATGACTGTTGCGAAATGACCGTACGGTTGATGGGCAAATACCAACAGCCAGCGGAATGATGGCAATAAGGAGACAGCGTGCAACGGTAGTGCGATATTTGCCATTCATCATATTCCTCCTGTCGTCTACAGTCCCGTATCCGACGACTCGGGCTCAGGACTAGTATGACCGAGAAGGAGGGAGATTAATGCTTCAGCTTGATGTTTATCCCATTTAGATGAAAAGCAGGCCAGATAAATAACGATATGTATGCGAACAGCCTCTTATGAGGCTGAACCAAGTGTAACGAAGCTGTACACGATTAGGAAAAAGGCGAATAAAATAAGCGCAAGTGTAGTAATCGCCATGAACTTACGCAATTGCTGCGGTACAGTATCCTTTTTCCAGACGATAACGGCGCCTAGTGAGAATGCAGTAATGATAAATGCAAGCGTAATTGAAGAATCCATAATCACCGTACCTTCTTACAAGGATGGGGTAGTACTATACCTCTTTAAAAGCCGCCATTAGCTGATCCCATTCTTCTTCATTCCCAGTGAATTGCTCTTTAGGGAAGCGTTGAGAAACCCATTGCATCATTTCTGGACGACCGAGGAATGTATGGCACTCTTCTCCCCATTGATCAGATATTTCACGAAGGACGAGCTGGCGTCCGTGAACTTCTACCGTAAGCATATTCCATTTGTCTTTCTTGTAAATCAGATGTTTCTTAGCCATGTTGTACCTCGCTCTATCTAGTTTCAAATCTATGTTATTCCTTGATGTATCAAGCAATAACAATCTTTACGTTCATATTAACGCAGGGGTCGAAACAAAGCAAATAAAGCTTATCCCTCATACATGAAACTTGACATATAATCAAGAGGTAATTGCAGAAGAGCTGAAAAAAAGTTGCTTTTTCAAAAAACGCCGACTATAATGTAAATATTCGCCTTTGAGGCGAAGATGTGAGGAGGTTTTTATTTTGAAAGGTACCGTAAAATGGTTTAACGCAGAAAAAGGCTACGGATTCATTTCTGTTGACGGTGGAGAAGACGTGTTCGTACACTACTCCGCAATCGAAACGGATGGATTCAAGACACTTGAAGAAGGCCAAGCAGTGGAATTCGAGATTTCCGAAGGAAATCGCGGACCACAAGCTGCTAATGTCATTAAATTATAATCGAATTCCTTATGGAATCCTTATAAAAATGCCATAGCATTGTGAAAGGAGCCCGCTCGTTCTATCTAGAATGAGCGGGCTCCTTTTTCGTTCTTGCTATGGAAACAGTGCCACTAATTGATGATGCGTAAAATTTCGCTAACTTCTTTACGTGCAAGCTTTTTTACCTGCTCTTTGGCATAGCCGAGGGCAAGGACCATATTAATCGTCCGGTCGGATTCGATATGAAGCAGCTCCTTAATCGCTTCTTCTGCCAGCAAAACAGGGCCAGTCATCGGGCAAGTAGCTAAGCCTCTAGCGTGAGCAGCGAGCATTACATTTTGTACGGCTAAGCAACTGCTTTTAATTCCTTCTTCTTGCCATACAGACTCTGGAGCAAGCTGTATAGGATCGAAGATTTTTTCGCGAAACTTAGACTGGTATGGAGTCGCCAGACATATTAATAGCGCAGGAGCTCCAGAGAAAGCAGTGGCATAGGGACCAAATGACTTTAACAACATACGTGCTTCTCTTGTAAGTCCCTGTGCTTCAGCTAGAGCAGCTCTTTCATGAAGTTTCTCCCAAGTTAATTCCTCAATGGTACGGATTAGATCCGCGTTTAATATCGCAATAAATTCCCAAGTCTGCGAGTTCGTATCACTAGGTGCATATCGTGCACAGTCGATTAGCTCTTGAATATCCTCCGTCGTTACAGGCCGCTCATCATAATGACGAACGCTGCGTCTTCCATGAATCGTATCTTTTACAATCTCATATGTGTTCAATTTGGTTCACCCTCTATTAAGGTAGTGGCCCACCCATAATTAGTACCTCATACTAATAGCTACTACTATTATAAGATGAACGGTTAAAAATGCAATGCAGTTATTGATTTTTCATTGCGCTTCACATATAGATGAAGCATTGCAAAGCCTAGAGCAGCAACAATAGCGAAGCCAGCTGCAGAGAAGAAGACGATATCTTTTCCGTATACTTCTAAAAGTGTACCTCCAATGGTACCACTTAGAAGCCCAGAAATACTTGACCATACAATCGTATAAACTGCCATGCCTGTTGAGCGGAACTGCTCTGGAATCACTTTATTTAAGTATCGAATGGCCACGAAATAAAAAATGCCGAATGTAACACTGTGCATCACCTGCGTACTAATAAGCCAGATTGGATCTTGAACATAGCCGGCAATAAGGAAGCGCAGCATGTACATCACACAGGAGATCGCTAACAGAGGCAACTCCTTAACACGTTCTCCATAAGCATTTAATAGGAAGAAGACAGGAATTTCACTAACAGCAGATATCATCCAAGCCCATCCTACAATCGATTCATCGGCACCAAGCGAAATGAGAGACAGGCCCAGGAATGCATCATTGAGCCGATGTCCAATCGCCAGAAGCAGCACACAAATAAGGAACAGATACACATTTGGCTGCTTAATGACCTCCCATAAACCACCGAACTCCATCTTTTTTATGGAAGCTTTCTTATCTGTTACAATTAACAAAAGCATAAAGGAGAGTACACTTAATGCTCCGATTACAACTAGTGTATACGAAGCACCGATCGATTTTAGCAAGTAACCGAAGGCGAGCGCAGAGAAAGCAAAACCAATGGACCCAAACACTCGTACACCAATGAAGCTGCGGTTATGGGATTGCGTAGTTACGATCGTCAGCGTATCGGTCAGTGGAAAGACCGGGTAGTAGAAGAAATAGAAAACGACAAGCAGCATCATAACCGTCGTGTATGACGAAGCAAAGCTTAGAACTGCGATCATGATGGTTTGAACAGCGAGCAGAATGAGTATGATTTTTTTAATCGTCTGAGACTTATCGCTTGCTACACCCCAAATAAAGTTGGAACAAATGGATATGAGCGGACCTATCGAATAGAGCAATCCGATCTGCACACCGTTATATCCAAGCGACTTTAAATATAAAGGTAAGTATGAAATAATAACGGCAGAAATCATAAACACTGCAAACGTATATGTACGCAGCTTATTTATTTCCCAAGATGATGAAGCAGAATTCATGATGTGTAGGCTCCCTCCATATTAACAATAATCCAATATGGTAATCATTCTCTGTCTAATTTAGTTAGTATATCATGGTTGCGAAGAAGCCGACAGGCAGTGTCAGCAATAGATGTGAATGCATTTACAGCCGCTTGTGATAAATGATACATTACCATAGAGAAGATAGAACGATGTAGACAAGTGTCGAATTAGGACAAAGATGAGCGGAGAAGGACGTGCGTATGAAACGATATCGATTCGATTGGAATGAACGTTTACAAATTCATACGCCTGTACTGCTGTGCGAATGGGAGCAGTTAAGTATTCAGGAGCAGAATTCACTGCTCATGGACTGGGAAGTCATTCGTGGTCGTATACCTGATCGTATTTTTGAGCTCGAACGAGTCATTATTATAAAGCAGCAAGCGCTTTACGAGGAAAATTGTTTTGAAGAGTCGTGCAGACTAAATAGTGAGATAGCTGAACTTGCTAGTGCGATCAATGACCTTCATATTTGGTACCGGACACAGCAGGATGTAGATGCCAAATTACACCAGTAGCTGATATTGTTTGTGCATTCAATCACTTCGTAATATAATAGTATCGGTTAAAATGAGAATAAAACTCTTTCAAGGTGAGATCGGAGGCTTGTTTTGGATAGTAAAAGGCTTAGAACAGGAGCCCCAAAAGGGTCTGTGCAATTAATGTACCGTGTATACAAATACATATTGCCGGAGGTGCGTTCTGAGCTAACTTATTGGACAAGCCAAGCTGAGCAAATTCCTAGTCAAGAGTTACGTAAGCAAGCGCTCGATAGCTTGCGGACGAAACAGTTTCATTGTCAAGGGGGCGCTGTGTATGCAGCGGTGTATCCAGATAACCGAGATGTACTAATTCCTCTAATTGTTGCTTTTCAAACGATTAGTGACTACTTAGATAATTTGTGCGATCGCAGTACTTCCCTTAATCCGGAAGATTTTCGGCTGTTGCATGAGTCCATGTTGGACGCAGTGCAGCCAGAACGAGCTATGACAGATTATTATGCAGAGCGGGAAGACAACGATGATGGTGGTTATTTAGTATCACTTGTTAATCGTTGCCGATCATGCATTGATAAGCTTCCTGGATACAGTCAAGTTAGATCAGAGTTAGTGCCGCTTGTGAAACTGTACACAGAACTGCAAATTTATAAGCATATTGAATGGTCAAAGCGTGAAACTGCACTGCTGGAATGGTGGCAGTTGCATCAATCTCGATATGCTGACCTTTCGTGGAATGAGTTTGCAGCAGCTACAGGGTCCACACTAGGTATGTTCCAATTGTTTGTATTGGCATCGTCCGAGGATTGTACACCTCAAGAAGCTGAACAAGTTAGCGCTGCTTATTTTCCGTATGTATGCGGTCTTCATATATTGTTGGATTATTTTATTGATCAAGAAGAAGATCGAATCGGTGGGGATTTGAATTTCTGCCATTACTACGAAAATGACGAAATGATGTTCCAGCGCATTGGGTATTTTGCAGAACGATCTTGTGAGCGAGTGAGCCATCTGCCGGACAATCGTTTTCATCGGATGATTGTGGAGGGATTGCTGGCATTGTATTTGTCAGACCCTAAAGTAGCAGAACAGAGAGAAGTTTTAGATGTTTCCAAAAGGTTAATGAAGGGTAGTCCAATGATGAGATTATTTTTCTGGATAAATAGCCGCTGGATTCGTAAACATATGTAATGAGGATAAGAGGAGGAGACAATGATGTCTGCTGTAAAAAGAATTGCTGTGTTAACAAGTGGTGGAGATTCTCAAGGGATGAATGCGGCTGTACGTGCTGTTGTTCGCACTGCCATTTATCATGGAATAGAGGTATACGGAATTCAACGTGGTTATCAGGGATTGCTTAATAAAGATTTGCGCAAAATGGATATCCGCAGCGTAGGTGACATTATCCAACGCGGTGGTACGATTCTTCAATCTGCTCGCTGTCAAGAGTTCAGAACAGCTGAAGGTCAAGAGAAGGGCGCAGAGATTTTGCGTGAATTCGGTATCGATGGCCTGATCGTTATCGGTGGTGACGGTTCATACCAAGGGGCTAATAAATTGAGCAAGCTTGGTATTAAGACAATGGGTCTACCGGGAACAATTGACAATGATATTGCGTTTACAGACTATACGATTGGATTTGATACAGCTGTAAGCATCGTTGTTGACGCGGTCAACAAACTTCGTGATACAATGAGCTCTCACGAGCGTTCTTCCGTAGTAGAAGTGATGGGCCGTCATTGTGGCGACATCGCTTTGTATGCGGGTGTTGCAAGTGGTGCGGAATCCATCTTGCTTCCAGAAGTGCCATTCAACTTGGATGAAGTGGCAGAGCGCATGAGACAAAACTTTGAAAATGGTAAGCGTCATAGTATCGTCCTTGTCGCTGAAGGGGTAGGAAAAGGAGACGATATCGTTACTGGCATCGTAGAACGCTGTCCTTCTATTGAACCACGCGTAACGGTTCTTGGGCATATTCAACGTGGTGGAACGCCAACTGCAAATGACCGTATTCTTGCGAGCCGTCTTGGTGATTTCGCTGTACGCAAACTTATGGAAGGCGATTCCGGTAAAGGCTGCGGCATTATAAATGGTGAGTGTGTAGCGACGGATATCGATCTTGTCGTTAATACGAAGAAAGAATTCAACCAAGAACTGTATGATTTGTCTTGTCGTCTATCTCAATAATAGTAATCGTTGGTGTATAAACAACAACCCGTCAGTATAGGCTGACGGGTTTGTTTTTGTCTTCTATTAAATTAGCTATTTACATCTTTTCTTTTCATAAGATGAATATACCATTTCAGTCCTGCCTGATGATTGAACAAGCTGACCTTATCAAGTACCTCGAAGTCAGGGGAATTTTCCATCTCAGCAATTTTATTCTCTATAATCGTATATGCTGGGTCATTGATGTTTTTATGAGAATACAAGGAAGAAATGATGACGCCGTTTGAAGTTAGGTGATTGGAATAGCTTAATAGAACTTTTGGTGTGTTCGTCACGTAGTGCAAGGATTCATTGAATACGATGATGTCATATTGTTTCTGAGGTGTATAGTCCATAATATTTCCGACTTGAAATGTATTCGCGGGAGCTTTTTGTGATGCTAACTTAATGGCTTCTGTGGACAAATCAACACCTGTAAAGCCTTCTTTCTCGTTATCGAGCAGTGTGTCATATAAAATCCCTGTGCCACAGCCCATATCCAATATTCCATTAGTACCTAAATACCTTCTTATGTATCCATAAACAATCGAATATCTTGAAAATTCGGTGATATCAGCTAAATAATCCCATGTCTTGTTCTTGTACTCTTGATCCCAAACCTCTTGATCACTATCAAGATAATCTTTTATTGTTGTGTTATCCATGTTTATCTTCCTCCTTAAGTAAATGAAAGTTGAACATCAATGATTGATACTACTTTAGAATGAAAATACAGATAGCAGAACTGAGTGGAAACCTATAGAGCGGTAATTCGGGGAATAAAGTAAGCTGATGTAGATATTACCATGTCAGATCATAATAATCAACAAGATGTAGTTAATCACGGAAATGAAAAAGGGACTGCTTTGTCATCCAGCATATGACAAGCAAGTCCCTTTAGTTTTATAATGTTTTAGGTCGACGGAAGTTCCCCATAATGCCAACTGTTTCTACGATGTTTACAAAAGCTTTAGGGTCCGTTTCCTTTATTGCTCGTTTTAGCTCATTCAGTTCATACCGGGTAGTAACTGTCATCAGCATGTCGCGTTCAATGTTGGAGAAGGCGCCACGTGTCTTGATAACAGTAATCCCATGAGGCAAGTTCAGCAGTTTTTCTAACAGCTGCTCCTGTTTGCTTGTAATGATATATACGGTTACTTTGTAATGGTTAATGTAGAGTGTGTCGATAACTTTACCGGTCGAATAAATCGATACCATAGAGTAAAGTACAAGTTCCCAATCGTTCGTCAATAAGCCGTGTGTCATAATGACAATTGCGTTCATCGCTGCCGATATCATGCCAATAGGTACATCACGATAACGATTAATAATAGATCCTACAATGTCAAAGCCCCCTGAAGAGCCTCCTACCCGTAACGATATTCCAGCCCCTATACCTATAAATGTGCCTCCAAATACTGCACAGAGCAATGGCTCGGGTGATATCGAAATTTCGGGTATGATACTAATGAACCATGTTGTAGCAACGACACTTAACAAACTGTAACCAATAAATCGGCGACCAATGATGAACCAACCCCAAACGATGAGTGGTAAGTTAAGTGCGAAGTAAAGTACGCTGACATTCCACTGTGTAAAGTAGCTTGTGATCATCGATACACCGGATACACCACCGCTTAACAGCTGATGGGGAATGAGGAATAGATTAAATCCGACTGCTATGCATGCGGCACCTAATATGATGACGATGCAATCCATGATGCGTTTCAAGACGAGCTCACCTCATAAATAATAAATCGTGACTACATTACTGGTATTCATCGTTAGCTTTATGCTATAATGTATAGGATATTCTTGAGTACGCATAAAGATTGATTTAACCTCAGACCCATACGCGGCTGGAGGGCGTAAGCCTCACCGCATTGTATATGATGAGACGGTCGGCCTGAAGTGCCATTCGTCACCTAGTCACGCTACTTAAGAATACAGATAAGGCTGTGGATTGTCCACAACGAAGGAGCATGAATATTTTGAAGACATTTGCAGAATTTGGTTTAGATCCTAAGGTTCTTCAAGCAATTACAGAGTTAGGATTTGAAGAATCAACACCAATTCAAGAAAAAGCGATTCCTGTAGCGATGACCGGGAGCGACATGATTGGACAAGCTCAAACAGGTACAGGTAAGACGGCCGCATTTGGTATCCCGCTAATTTCTAAGATCGACGTTGAAGACGAGCGTGTAGTTGCGCTTGTTATGACACCAACACGTGAGCTTGCAATTCAAGTAGCAGAAGAGATCGGAAAGCTTTCTCGTTTCAAAGGAGTTCGTTCCTTGCCGATTTATGGTGGCCAAGATATCGGTCGTCAGATCCGCGCAATGAAAAAACGCCCACATATTATTATCGGTACACCAGGTCGTTTGCTTGACCACATTAATCGTAAGACAATTCGTCTCACTGATGTAACTACAGTTGTATTGGATGAAGCGGATGAAATGTTGGACATGGGCTTCATGGAGGACATTACTAGCATTCTTAGTCAAGTTCCAGAAGAGCGTCAAACGATGTTGTTCTCCGCAACAATGCCACCAAACATTCAAAAGTTGGCTAACACGTTCTTGAAGAACCCAGAGCATGTATCCGTAATGCCTAAACAAGTAAGCGCTCCGCTTATTGACCAATGTTATATGGAAATTCCTGAGCGTTCGAAGTTTGATGCGCTTAGCCGCTTGTTGGATATGGAATCTCCTGACCTTGCAATCGTATTCGGACGTACAAAGCGTCGTGTAGATGAGTTGGCAGAAGCGTTGCAAAAGCGTGGTTACACGGCTGATGGCCTACATGGTGACTTGTCCCAGAACCAACGCGATAACGTAATGCGTAAATTCCGTGACGGCAGCATTGATGTCCTTGTGGCAACAGACGTTGCTGCACGTGGACTAGATGTTTCTGGCGTAACACATGTAATTAACTTTGACCTTCCGCAAGACCCTGAGTCTTATGTACACCGTATCGGTCGTACAGGACGTGCGGGTAAAGAAGGAAGCGCTTGGTCATTCGTAACTCCGCGTGAGATTGATCACTTGCACTTTATTGAGCGTGTAACACGCCATCGTATTGCACGTAAGCCAGTACCAAGCTTGGCTGAGGCAATTGAAGGCAAGCAGCGTGTAGTAGCAGAGCGTCTACTTGATGTATTGCAAGCTGGCGATCTTCAAGAGTACAAAGCGATTGCTATTCAATTGTTGGAGCAAACAGATTCTGTTCACCTTCTGTCCGCAGCGTTCAAGCTTCTGACTGGTGAAAAGAAAGATGTTAACATCCAACTTACTCCAGAAGATCCGATCCGTGCGAAGCGTCGCAAACCAGATGTGCGCACAAGCGGTCGTAAATTATCCGCACCATATGGCGGTCGTGGCCGTTCTTATGGAAACCGCGAAGGCGGCGGTGGAGATCGTCGTCGTGAAGGTGGCACTGGTGGTGGAGATCGTCGTCGTGAAGGCGGTGGCGGTGGATACCGTGGTAACCGTGATTCTCGTGGCGGCGAGCGCGGTGAGTACCGTGGTAGCAGCAATGGCGGTAACGGCGGTCAACGTCGTGAGTACAATGATCGTGGCGGTGAGCGTCAAGATCGTCGTCCGCGTCGTCCGTACGAAGGTAACCGTAATCGCTCAACAGATAGCGAATAAGAATAGGAATAATAATAAGGGACTTCCAACTAAGCAGTTAATAGCTGCTTAGGGGAAGTCCCTTTTTCTGTAAAAATATTATAAAGACTAGTATATACCTCAACCTAAGACGGGGGTCTATATACGTCTCTGGTTCATAGTAGAGATTCATCTTCGTAACTAAAATGTAAGTAACGACATAATCGAATGATGGGTGGAACGAAAGACAATGGAACAAAAGACAATGAACAATCAAAATAGAAAAATATATGTATTGCTGTCCGATACGGGTTCGTGGCTGTCTCAGTGTATTAAATGGTATACAGATAAGCCCTTGAATCATTGCTCTGTTGTATTAGATGAAGATCTTAACGAAATATATAGCTTTGGTCGCACGAGAGATATGCATCCTCTAGCAGGAGGATTTGTGAAGGAAAACCTTGAAGGCGATCTTATTAGATCGCCTTTTCGTCCTACACTGGGGGCATTGTATAGTTGCGAGGTTAGTGAAGAGCAGTACACAATGATACGACGACGAATACAATATATAGATAAGCATAAGGATAGCTACAAGTACAACTTGTTAGGATTGTTTGGGATTGCGCTAAAAGTAAGAATTGAACGGAATCAAGCTTATTTTTGCTCGCAGTTCGTTGCAGAACTATTTACATATGCTGGGGTTGGGTTGTTTGATCAAGCTGCGGAATGGATTGCCCCTGATGATTTTCGGAAATGTTCAAGATTGAAGTTAGAGTACAAGGGCGACCTGAGGCTGCTCGCAGCAGATCGCCGTTTGCCCTATGCTCAAACTCTGTGGAATACACGTGTGTCATAAAGTGAACACGATGTGCTGCGGCAATAGATTATGCTCGAACGGGATTAAGCGCATGTATTAACCAGTCAAGCATAGGAGAGGGGATTCCTCTCCTTGCTTGTTGGAAGGGCGCTTGCTCCTTAGAAGCAGATAGCGCGGGAGATGATTACGAGTAAGATGAAAAGTACCAAGATGCAACCAATTCCAGTACCGAAACCATAACCGCCACCGCAACCATATCCGCCGTATCCGAGTTGACCCATTGTATTACCTCCTCCAAGACTCTTGTTTTGAATCACTGTATATACTATGCAGGCTATCGCACTTGGCATGGATATTCACCCACTCGCGAGAAATTAGGCACTGGTCTAAGGTTGGGCTTTGTATTATAGTTACATTATAGAGGCAGCATGGAGGAGGAATTGTGGTTGGAAACTAGAGGGATTATGGGTGGGTTGTATCGCATCTGTGAATGGATTATGCGAATCTCGGTGACGAACATTTTGTGGTTATTGTGTTCGGCTCCTTTTTTCTTTTGTTTTGTCATGATGCTCGTTATGGCCAACAGTAATTTTATGAATGAAGTGTTGCAGATGAAATGGTTAATGGGGATATTAGCTCCATTTACACTATTTCCAGCGACAGCAGCTATGTTCTCGGTTACTCGCAAGTGGGTGATGGGAGATGTAGATGCGAAACTGATCAAGACATTTTTTAGTTCGTACAAGGCCAACTACAAACAAGCGATGCTTGGAGGTATTTTTTATACCCTTTTATCTGTCATTATGTATGCCGGTTATACGATCTATATGACAGAGATGCAATCGATGCAGGTGCTTGGCATAGTGGTGTTGGCTATGTTGGTTGTATTGCTTGTATCACTTTTCAACTTTTTCTCGATTATCGCTCATTACCATGCGACTACGCTGCAAGTAATTAAGAATAGCATATTTATGACGATTTTCCGTCCGATTCGTGTGGTTGTATCTGGAATTGTGAGCGTTGCCATCTTGTTTATTGGACTAAAATACCCAGTGATTATTATATTTGCAGCAGGTTCGTTGATTGCTTATTTATCGTTCTTTAACTTTTATCTCACTTATCAGAAGCTTCAGCAAGCAGTTGAGGCACGCGAAGCAGCGGAAAGTTAGTTTGAATGGAAGAACGTTAGGTTATATCTTTGAAATTGTGTAAAATGTTTACTTCTGCCGAGAATGAATTGCTTTTGTCAGATGGATTCACTATAATGAGTTTATATCCTGCAATGTACGTCACGGTTTTCGTTGTTTTGAACCAATGTTTGTTTCACGGGAGTTCGATATCTAGACGTTGCTGACAGGCTTTCCTGTTGCGTTAGTAGTCAAATTCGTCTGTGAGGACACCCACCTGCCAGAGCAGGTTCAGAAACATTAAAGCCGAACGGCATATGCGGGTATAACCGAAATAAAGACGCCTTCAAGATGGATGGATATCCGCTTGAAGGCTTTTTTTGTTCCATCGATCACTTATTTATGGTGTATTCCGTGAATACTCCGAGACTTTTCGACATTTAGCCTTTCCAGTTAGCGAACAACAATGCTAAACTAGAGATGAGTATATAAGCAAAGGGTAGTAGAGTAAAGGAGGAACACGCTGTTGTCATTCAAGCGCACACTTGCTGGTCTGTTTCGAAGCTTCGAATCGAGCAGTGACCGAGCAAAAGATCCCAAGTTAAAGACGCACTATTATCAACTTTCAAAAGAGAAAACATGGGCAGAGGTTACTTCTACCTTGAAAAAAATGCAAGGCTACAAAGTGCTGCATGAGGTGCCTTCAGTAGGGGAAATTACATTAGAGAAACGTACAATGACTGGACGAGCTATGGATATTACCGTCTCCCTCATATCTGTAGGTCCATCCAAGACTGCTGTTGATGTGTACTCTGCTTCTCGGGGTGGCATGGGGGACTTAGGGTCGAACTATCGGGTTGTAATGGAATTATTCGATGTGTTTGATAAGAAATTGTCTTCTTATGTAATAAGAGGCTAAATAGAACAAAGCGAGAGAAGAATAAATGTATATTCTTCCCTCGCTTTTTGCGCATAGCAGCTTAGAAATGCGGATTAGAGAATACCGCGAACCGCTTCTAATGCTTTCTCGTAGTTTGGATGCTCGCTCATTTCTGCCAAGTATTCAACATATTGAATCGTATTGGATGCATCAAGAACGAAAATGGAACGCATATCTAGGTGGAATTCTTTGATAAGAACGCCATATGCTTTACCAAAGCTAAGTTCTTTATAGTCGGAAAGCATGACTACTTTATCTACACCAGCAGCTCCACACCAGCGAGCTTGTGCAAATGGAAGATCAGCGCTTATTGTAAGTACAACGACATTGTCGCCTAGCTCAGCTGCTGCTTCATTGAAGCGGCGAGTTTGAGTGTCGCATACGCCTGTATCAATGGATGGAACGACGCTGATAAGCTTTACTTTACCTTCGAAGTCCTTAAGGCTTGCGAATTCAACCAATGACCGGTTAAGGTTGAAGTCAGGAGCTTGGTCTCCTACTTTGAGCTCTGGTCCGATAAGTGTGATTGGATTTCCTTTTAGAGTTGCAACGCCTGTGCGTTCTGTAGTCATATGTAGATCCTCCTTCAAATTGGTGAAACGGGATAGTAAATCCATTTCATTATAAGCGTAAAGGATGGGGTGTGTCCAATCTTCCTATGAAATGAAAACGAGCTTCGGTTGAGAAAGGTAAGGGTAGGTAAAGGAAGGAAGGGTAATGATGATTTTTGAACGAAATGAAGATTGGCGGAGTTATGTAAAGTATTATAAAGTGACGAGTTTGCTGCTTGCGGCGAATATTATTATGTATATTTTGGTCATCGTGAACGGTGGTACGGATGATCTAGAAACGATGCTTCGTTTCGGGGCGATGCTTAAGGTAGATTTGTTTGTAAACGAGACGTGGCGTATGTTTGCTTCGATGTTTCTCCATGCAAACTTTGAACACCTTTTGTTCAACATGTTTACCCTGTTTGTGTTCGCTCCTCCGTTGGAGCGTGTGATGGGGCATCTTCCATACGCAGTACTGTATATTGCGAGTGGATTTGTTGGCAATGTCGTCAGTAATTGGGGCAATGAGTGGGGCACGTTGTCCGTGGGGGCTTCAGGTGCGATTTATGGTTTGTTTGGAGCTTATTTATTTGTTGGCTTGTTCTACAAACAAGCTATGGATTTCGCTACGCGTAAAACGCTTGGCGTCATCTTAGTTATTGGTATACTGCAGACTTTCCTTATTGATAGTATTAATCAATACGCTCATTTTGGTGGGTTGGCTGCGGGCTTCGTTCTGTTTTGGCTGCTGCGGCGTATACGATAGGATAAATGTGAAGAACGGAGCGTTGATGGACTGTGGAACTTAGGCAGTTGCACTACTTTGTCAAAGTAGCGCAAAAAGAACATGTCACACAAGCAGCAGAAGAGCTGCATGTGGCTCAGTCTGCGGTGAGCAGGCAGATTCACCAGCTAGAGGAAGAGCTTGGAGTTAAGCTTTTTTTGCAGAAGGGAAGAAATCTTCATTTAACTCCTGTTGGGCAGTTATTTATGAAGCGTGCGGAAGCGATTTTGAAGGAACTGGATCGATCTGTGCAGGAAGTTCAGGAATTTATTAATCCTGAATTAGGGGAAATTCGAATTGGATTCCCACACAGCTTAGGTGTGCATTTAATTCCTTCAGTTGTAGCTGCTTTCCGCAAAACGCATCCCAATGTAAAGTTTCGTTTTAAACAAGGGATGTATCCTTCACTAATCCGTGATTTAGTGCGGGCGGAAGTTGACTTGGCGTTTATCTCGCCGTTTCCTGAAGTGTCAGAGCATGTGACGGGAGAAGTCATTCTTACAGAGAGGTTGTCAGCTATTCTGCCGCCAAATCATGCGCTGGCAAATGAGGAAGAGATTGATTTGGCACAATTGAAGGATGATACATTCGTTCTCTTTAGCCCTGGTTATTCGCTTCGTCCTATTGTGTGGGATGCATGTATTGAAGCGGGATTCACGCCAAAAATCGGGTTTGAAGGGGAAGAAACAGATACGATTCGTGGGCTTGTGGCGGCAGGGATGGGTGTTAGCTTGTTGCCGGATATGGCATTGCGACATACGTCAGAGCTGCAGCCGGTCTGTGTGAAAGTTAATAAACCACAAGTAACAAGAACGATTGGATTAATTCGACGTAAAGATGAGAAGCTGCCGTTGGTTGCGCAGACGTTCCATCGTTTTTTGCTTGAATACTTTAATGTGCAATCTTAAATGATCATAGAAATGAAGTCTAATAAGCCCCGTGCGCTTGTGCGTACGGGGCTTCTGTCATTGAAACTCTGAGGTTGTGTTAATCTTGGCTGCGGAAGATCATAATGTACTTAATCAATTCCAGCAAGGAAATCAAGGCTGCTGCTACATACGTTAACGCTGCTGCGTTCAATACTTTGCTTACACCTTTTTCTTCATCGTTTCTAATGAATCCTTCTGAAATCATTAGGTCTCTTGCGCGGCTGCTTGCATTGAACTCTACAGGTAGTGTAACGAGTTGGAATGCGACTGCAGCTGTGAAGAAGATGATCCCGAGCAAAATGAGTCCAGATGCTTGGAATAAAAAGCCGCCAATTAGCAAAAATGGTGCAAGGCCTGAGGAAAAATTCACAAGCGGGAACATACGATGACGTAATCTTAGCATAGCGTAAGATTCTTGGTCTTGGATAGCATGTCCAACTTCGTGACAGGCAACAGACAAAGCTGAGATAGAGCGTTCGTAGTAAACGGGCTCTGATAGGCGCACCACTTTCTGGATCGGATCATAATGATCGGACAAATGTCCTCTGACTGGTTCGACAGGAACGTCGTACAAGCCTTGTGCATCAAGCAAGCGTCTTGCTGCTTCGTAGCCGGTCAATCCGCTGGATGCTTGTACATTAGCAAATTGGTTGAATGTACCTTTGACTCGAAATTGTGCCCATATGCTAATGCCGAAGGCGATTAGGATTAGAAAATCCATCGGGTGAAAGAACATGATGATTACCTCCTGGGCTAAATATGTTGTTTCAAAGCATGTGCTGCTTGTCCGCTAGGGCAATTAACACATCAATGCAGGCTGCGCTTTGTGGAGCGATGCGCTGGAACAAAGATTTTGCCTGAGTTGGCTTCAGCTTCTCTAGTATCGGTTGAAGCTCTTTGGCTTCACGCTCGACCTGCTGCAAGTGGACTTGCAAATCAGTTAAACGTTTGACAAGCTGCTCATCAATCGAAACCTGCTGAAGTTGTGCGAAATACTCCTTGATTTCATCGAGGGTGTATTTCTCTTGTTTCATCTGAATAATTCGTTGAATCCGTTCTATCGTTTCCATATGGTAGAGACGATAATTCGTATCGGTTCGCTTCGTAGGCTCGATGAGGCCAAGTGAAGTATAATAATCAATCGTTCGCTGATTGACCGAAGCTAAACGAGCTAATTCTCCGATACGCAACAGTTGATTATCCCCATCGGTTCTCACCTCAATTCTTCTTCTTATTTTACTGTATTTTAAATGGTGTAGTCAAACATTTGATTTACTATGTATGTCATATAATATAACATAAAAGGCGTTATTGGGATTACTTTTTATCTATTTTCAAATAAAATGATTGTCAAAACTTACCTCGCAAGCTTATAATGTCATCATTAATCATTTATTGTGTTAGAAAATATAACATAAAAGGGGAGAGTTGTTCTATGTACAGCTATTTAAAGTCTACACAGGTCAAATTGTTAATGAGTACATTGTTCGTCTTTGGTTTATTTATGGGGACCTCATCGATAGCTTATGCTGCTGAAGAGGTAACTACGGCTCAAGTACATCAAGCACTAGATGCGGTATGGATCTTAATTGCTGCGGTACTAGTCATTATGATGCAAGCAGGCTTCGCTTTATTGGAAGCGGGATCGTCACGTATGAAAAATGCAGGGCATGTTGCGGGGAAAACGATTTTGACCTTTGGTATATGTGCCATTGCGTTTTGGATGTTCGGCTTCGGATTTGGCTTCGGTGAATCCAATGGTTTCTTCGGTACAACAGGTTTCTTCTTCGACGGTAATGAATCGACAGCCGCAGCGCTGTTCAGCTCCCTAGACTTCTCACAAGTTCCTATCACGATTAAGTTCTTATTCCAGCTGGCATTCGCGGCCATTTCACTTGCTATTGCATGTGGAGGCTTCGCAGAACGAGCGAAATTAAGTGTATATGTGTGGTTTGGCTTCCTATTTACCATCTTTATTTACCCCGTAGCTGCTCATTGGGTGTGGGGCGGCGGTTGGTTGCATGCATTAGGTATGCAGGATTTTGCAGGTTCGGCAGTCGTTCATATGCAAGGTGCGACAGCAGCATTAATTGCAACGGTCATGCTTAAACCTCGTCTTGGTAAATTTAACGCTGAAGGTAAGCCGACGATTATCCCTGGTCATAATCAAGTGCTGTCTGTACTCGGTGTATTGCTGTTATGGGTAGGTTGGTTTGGTTTTAATCCAGGCAGTACGCTAGGCGCAGTTAATGATGGATTCTTCGGATATATCGCGATGACAACTCAGTTGGCAGCAGCGGCTGGTGCAGTTGCTGCATTGATCGTCTCATGGTTGGTGTGGGGGAAAGCTGATATACCAAGTATGTTGAATGGTGTGCTAGCAGCACTTGTTGCTATTACGGGGGCATGTGCATTTGTAGAGCCGTGGGCAGCGTTAGTTATTGGTGCGGTAGCAGGTGTAATTACCTTTTTCACGGCTCAATGGATAGAACGTCTTGGGATTGATGATCCGGTATATGCGTTCTCTGTACATGGAGTTGCTGGTATATGGGGGGCATTATCGACAGGATTCTTTGCTGCTCCTGCGTTGGTAGAGAAAGTTGGAGTTGGTAAAGCGGGTTTATTTTACGGTGGTGGCTGGGAACAGCTCGTTGTGCAAACGGTAGGAATTATGGGTGTGTTTGTATTTGTTGCCATATTGTCATTTGCCATTTTCTTTGTATTGAAAATAACGATCGGGCTTAGGGTATCAGAAGAAGAAGAGTTGGTAGGGTTAGATATGAGCGAACATGGTGTGTACGGCTATCCTGAACAAATGAAAGCATTACATCAGCATGAGCAGTTATCTTCAGGAGTTGATCGTCGTGAAGGGGTGAGCTGATTGCGTGAATCATCCTCTAGGAAATAACCGTTTCACAGCCTATTTGGAGCAGTGGATGCGACATTTGGAAGAAGTCGAAAGGTACAAGGATTTATGTGACGTAGACGCAAAAATTAGAGGCTGGAGACAGCTGCGAATGCAATTGGTGTGTGAAGTTGAGCCGAATTTGACAAGGGAAAGTGAAGAATATAAGCATAACTTGCAGCCATCGAATTTTTCATGTAAGCCGCTTGAGTTTCCTCTAGCTATTAGTGTGCGATACCGAATCGTAACTGCTTGTTATGATGCACTGTTTGAAAAAGTTGTTTCTTATGTAGAACAACAGCTCAAGGATAGAGGATATGGACCACCACCAGTTCCGTATGCTTTCGTCTTATTTGGAAGTGGAGGACGCAAGGAAATGCTTCCTTGGAGTGATCAGGATCATGGACTCATTTGGCAGACTGTGAAAGAAGGATCAGAGCGTCTCATAGTAGAGCAATACTTCCTAAGATGGGGAAACGAAATGGTCAGCGCACTTCGTGCAATTGGATTTATGCCGTGCAGTGGTAAAGTGCTGGCAAGTGAAGCATTGTGGCGAGGTTCCCTTGAGGATTGGCAATTGAGGGCAGAGCAATGGATAGGTATAGCGGATTGGGAACATATTCGATATTTCTCGATCGCGCTTGATATGAGAACTGTGTATGGAGACGTTTCTTTGGAAGCGGAGTGGAGAGAGCATATAAGGCAGTTCAGAGTTTCATCTACATCCGCTTCAGCTTCTCAAACAGCAATGGTACGCAATCAGCAGCATCGTAAACTAGCACATAATGCTTTTGGTCAACTTATTAAAGAGCGAACGCATCCTTATGCTGGTCAAGTCGACCTGAAGTATCGGATTTATGTACCTATTGTGCAACTCATTCGAACGACATCGTGGATGGTGGATGATATTGCTCATCCATTATCTACGAAGGAGCGTATGGAAGGTATTTTATCAACATGGTCAGATGGCGAGGAACGACAAATTATCCGAAAGCTATATGCGTACTGGGATGATGTTATGGCGGTTAGATGGATGTGCGGGGCAGAACTGCTAGACGGCATGTGGAATGGAACGGGAATGATTGATCCTGATCAACTGCATGAATTGCAGAAGTTAGCGCTTCGTCGAAGTTCGCAAAGTATAGAAAAATGGTCGAAAGTATTGAATAGGAGGTGCGAGCGTGGCTGAGGGAGATGGGAACATACGTCGAAGTTGGTGGAAGCGACTAGAACGGTTACAACCTAAGAACACAGGTGTTGAACCGAGGCACGCACCTTCTGGAAATTCAGTTTCCGAGTTTTGGATGACGGGTTTATCTGCATCAAACTTGAAGACGGAAGGTGCTAAAAAGGCTTACGAGCGAGCTCGCCAAAAAGAACGATTAAAGTTGGAATCAAGCGGAAGTGTTCAACGTTTACATGTACTTGATATTCCTTTGAAGGAGCTTCCTGTCGTCGTCATTGATCTGGAAATGACGGGCTTTGAGCCTCATGCAGATGAGATTGTTTCTTTTGGAGCGTGGCGGCTGCAAGGAAAGCAATGGGAAGAAGGGGAACATGCGAGCTTTTATCAACTTGTTAACCCTGGTATGCGCATTCCTACTGCTACCGAGCGACTGCTGCAGATAACTTCGGAAGAGGCTGCACAAGAGATGCCCGTGTCAGAAGGACTCACAAAGTTTATGGATTACATGGAGGAACGTATTGTCATTGCGCACGCAAGTGCGCATGACAAGGCATTTTTACGAACAGCCTTATGGCGTTATTTCAAAAGTCCATGGCGTCATCGGATGTTGGATACGATGATGATTGCGCGCTGGCTGTACCCGCAGCTTCGAAATAATGATCTAGATATGCTGCTCCAACATGTAGGCATTGCAATAGAGCGGCGCCATCATGCGCTCTGGGATGCGCGAGCTACAGCTGAATTATGGCTGCATTTTATGGACCAAGCCGAGAAAAGGAGAGTGACAACACTTAGGGAAATGTACATGTATTTGAGTCAGTACTAGCAGCTCCATTATAACTTCGTGTAATAGCTAAATGATGGCTTATCCAATCCATCTTCGAACGAAACGACTAGCCATCCTGTCCACAAGGCTTGTGTTTCCACCCATCCCGATATGTCCTCATGACTGATTGCAGCTGATGTAAGAGGATGAGAATGTACGAGTATACGATCCCACGCTGCTTCCGGGTAACGGAATAACAGGCGGATATATACGGAAGGCTCCAAATAAAAACGCTGTTGTGGATGCTGATCCGTATTTGGAATAGGTTCGAAAATATGAAAATGATGTTCGTTTGAACGTTTATCGCGGAGTAATATGCCGCATCCTTCATTAGGATAGTGTGTGCGTAGATGTTCTAGCATGCCTGAATAAACGGACGGCAAAATAGATAGTGTGTCTATCGGTAATGAATTTGCTTGAATGTTAAATGTGTTATTCATTGCGTTTATACGGTTCTCCTTCTTCATCTTCTTCTCCAAGTGATTAAATTATAGCGGATCTATTAAATATATTCATAGGGCGCATCTCAAGGGAAGGCTTGGGAGCGCCTTTTATTTGGTAGTATAGGATGGGAGTTGAAACGGATATATGTGAGTCAATGTCATTGTATGAAAGAACTTAAAAAATGATATATGCCCTGAAAAGAAAGCGTTGTCATTTTGATAGAAAGTGTGCTAGTATGTGATCACACCCAGTATAACCCAGTGATTTTTCTCACTTCCACATACCGACCAATTTGGTCCTCCTACACGAATTGCCTATCATTTATAATCTTTCTTCTTCATCCTCACAGACATCTCGTATATTTACTTGAAGAGGGTGCTTTACCTTCATCGTATAGCTTTACTCAGCTTTGTAAAATTATAATCATAGTATTTTTTCTTCCCAAAGTGACATTAATCTCCCACAATTCTAATTCCATATTCCGATATGTGAGCGATATACAACAGACGATATAGACGCTTATTTGCGTTTATATAAATTTCTCTAAAAGGAGGGGTGATCGTTAACTTGCTTTCAGTCATGGCTAAGACGAGTCCAAAAATTAAAGGAGGCTGTTGATGATGATGGATCAAAAGTTCAACCAGCACATGATGAGTTACAAATGGCTACTGGTAGGGACGACCGCTATTCTCACAGTAATTTTGGTACTGCTTATGTCAGACAAAGCTTTCGCTCACGGTTATATCGAAGGACCTGCTAGTAGGGGCTATTTGTGCAAAACGGGTCAAAATACGAACTGCGGCCCAATTGTGTACGAGCCTCAAAGCTTGGAAGGACTAAAAGGATTCCCGAACGCTGGTCCCGCGGATGGCAAACTTGCAAGTGCTGGTCTTGGTGGATTTGATCAGTTGAATGCTCAATCTTCTACGCGCTGGACAAAGGTAAATATGTCGAGTGGTACAGTAACGTTTAACTGGAAATTGACAGCAGCACATGCAACCACGAAATGGGAGTACTTTATTACGAAGCCGAATTGGGATCCGAATGCACCGTTGTCTCGTGCCCAATTCGACTTAACACCTTTCTGCTCTGTTAATACTGGTGGTGCACGACCGCCATTTAATTATTCGGATACTTGTAATGTGCCACAGCGGACAGGCTATCATGTTATTTTGGCGGTATGGACCGTCCATGATACACCTAATGCATTCTACAATGTCATTGACGCCAATTTCGGCGGAGGATCTAGTGATACAACTCCACCGACGGCTCCTTCCTCTTTAGCTGTGACAGGCAAGACTTCTAATACGGTTTCCCTGTCATGGAATGCGGCTACAGACAATGTTGGAGTTAGTCAATATAAAATTTATAACGGAAGCTCGCTGGTGACTAGCATTTCTGGTTCCAATACGAGCTATACGGTTACAGGTTTGACGGCAAATACAAGTTACACGTTCTCGGTCGTTGCTGTGGATGGAGCGGGCAACTCTTCTGTGCCCAGCGGATCTATCGCAGTTACAACCAATCCAGCTGTTGTAGATGTAGCTCCTCCTACTGCGCCAAGCAATCTGCATGTGATGGGTTCGCCGACATCCAATTCGGTACCATTGATGTGGACGGCTTCCTCAGACAATGTCGGGGTTACAGGGTACAAGGTGTATAATGGCACCAATCTTGTAGCTACCGTATCAGGCAGTACAACCAGCTATACGGTTACGGGATTGGCAGCTTCTACTTCGTATACATTTACCGTATATGCTGTGGATGCAGCGAACAACCAATCGCCAGCGAGCAATTCTGTCTCTGCTACAACGGCTCAGCCTCCTGCAGCTGCGCCTTGGGCAGCCGGCACCGCTTATACAGTAGGTCAGTTGGTTTCCTATAATGGGGCAACTTACGAGTGTCGTCAACCACACACTTCATTGGTAGGCTGGGAGCCGACTGCTGTACCGGCGCTGTGGAAACTAGTTCCATAATGGAGGGGCGTCATGAGGATAGACTAGCTGTTCCATACATCGAATGGAATTAATCCTATGATGCAAGGATGGAAGCCATGCAAAGGAGCGTGCTGCTAATAAATTGATGTTGCAGAAACTGCTTATGTTACCGCACTAGGCAGTGTGTAAAAGGCAGTGTCGAAAAGATCTGATGAGTGAGGCCTCGCCAGCAAGTTCTGGCGAGGTCTTCTTGTTGTTATTTTGCAAGTAGTATGATGGGAGAAGAGGGTCGTATTTTTTGTATTTTTGGAGAAATAAGGGTACAATAATAAGAATACGGTTTCTAGAAAGGGCATTGCGATGATGAAAAAAAGCACAATCATACTAGCTTTGGTGCTTCTTTTAGGCGTTACAGGCATTTGGCTAAATACGAAAACGGCAAGTTTAGAGCGAGAAACATCTGCTAAAGTGCGCATTGCAAAAGAGGCCCCGCTTGTAAATTATCAGGCACCAGCATTTGAATTGAAATCGATAGATGGCACACAAACGTTTCGAGTAGGTGGAGAAAGGGAACGACCAGTGTTGATTAACTTTTGGGCATCATGGTGCGGACCTTGCAAGTTGGAAGCGCCTGATCTCGTAAAAATATATGCGAAATACCAAAATGAACTTGATATGTATGCTGTTAATGTGACATCTACAGATAGTAGGAAGGATGCTCAAGCATTCGTCGATGAATACGGGTTAATTAACCCCATACTGATGGATTTAGATGGAAGCGTATTTGCAGCCTATAACGGTATGGCATTTCCAACGAATTTGCTCATAGACAAAAGCGGCACCATACGTAAACTTTATATTGGACTTCGACCGGCTAGTCAGATTGAAGCAGATATTCAAGAGTTGTTGGATGAGAAATAGCGTATATGCAAAATGCCCTGAACCTCTTAGAGACTAGATGTTCAGGGCATTTACTCGTTTCATATATATGTTGTTGTAGGTCAAAAGTAGTCGTATATTTTCCACAGCAGCATAAATGGATTAATGATTAATGATTAACAATACCGAGACTTTCTTTTCGTTCATTGGTTTGAAGCTGTTTTTCTTTGCCATAAAGGGCGTAACGAATGCTGTCTACAAGCGCTTCCCAGCTTGCTTCAATTACATTTTGTGAAACGCCAACGGTACTCCATGTATGCTTGAAATCTGTTGATTCGATAAGTACGCGGACTTTGGCAGCGGTTGTGTCGCTTTCATCCAGCACGCGAACCTTATAATCGGTTAAATGCATATCTTCGATACCAGGATAATGGCGGGATAGCGCTTTGCGAAGGGCATTGTCCAGTGCATTGACGGGGCCATTGCCTTCAGCAGCCATATATATCGGCTCGTTATCGATATTAATCTTCACGATCGCTTCGGATACAACAGAGCGATTGTTGGATTTCTCTACTAATATTTTAAAGGATTCAAACTGAAACGGTTCCTGTTCACCGCCAATCGCTTGTCGCAGCATAAGTTCTAATGAAGCATCGGCTCCTTCGAATTGATAGCCTTCGTGTTCCAATTGCTTAATGCGTTCGATAATTGCTTTCGTTGCAGGCTTGCCAGCGTCCAATTCATAGCCGAGCTGCTGCGCTTTAGACAATACGTTGCTTTGACCTGCAAGTTCAGAGACCAGTACACGCTGCTTATTGCCAACTAGTTCCGGTTGGATATGCTCATAGGTACGCGAATCTTTTAAAATAGCGGAGACATGTATGCCGCCTTTGTGGGCGAAGGAGGCATTTCCAACGTATGGCTGATTAACCGGCATATGAACGTTCGCGATTTCGCTTACGTAACGTGCAACAGAAGTTAATTGTTGAAGCTGATCGTCTGCGACGCAACTATAGTCGAGTTTTAGTTGAAGATTTGGTATAATCGAACATAAGTTTGCATTTCCGCAGCGCTCTCCATAACCATTCATTGTACCTTGTACTTGGAGGGCGCCTGCTTGCACGGCCGCCAAGCTGTTCGCGACTGCTAATTCACAATCATTATGTGTGTGTATGCCAATCTTCACTTGTGTACTTTGCAAAGCAGCGCTTACAATTTGCTGGATTTCATGGGGAAGTGTACCGCCATTCGTATCGCAGAGCACAACCCAATCGGCGCCAGCATTGGCAGCTGTACGCAGCACTTGCAAAGCATATTCACTGTTGTGCTTAAAGCCATCGAAGAAATGCTCAGCATCAAGCATCACTTCTAATTGATGCCGCTTCAAGTATGCGATAGATTCGGCAATCATTGCTAAATTTTCCTCTAATGAGGTTTGTAGTGCGGTATGCACGTGGAAGTCCCATGCTTTGCCGACGAGTGTTGCTGCGGGAACTTGGGCTTCGATAATACGATTCAAATTGGCATCTTGATCGGCAATCGAATCTTTACGTCGTGTGCTTCCGAATGCGACAAAGCGTGCGTTCCAAGCGTAGGATTTGATTCTTCTGAAAAATTCGATATCTTTGCTGTTGGAGCCCGGAATGCCGCCTTCAATATAATGAACGCCAAGGGAATCAAGCCGCCTTGCGATCTTAAATTTGTCTTCAGCTGATAGACTAATGCCTTCTCCTTGTGTACCGTCACGTAAGGTCGTATCGAATATTGCAATCGACTTTTTCATGATAGTTCCTCCTCCAGATCGTTTCAGGATGAATCTGGTATTATTTTTTTTCTAATTATAGCACTGCGTTTGCATTTGTATAGCAGTAATTTCCTGCGTCACCCGATTAATGCTCCAAAGAACAATGAAGAGTATAAATGTATTACAATACATAGGAAGAACAAGCATCTGTGTTACAAGATATAGTATTGCGATGTACCACATAAAAGCCTTTCATTTTCCTGAGAAAGTCTTAGTCTTTTAAGTGAAGAAAGGAAGATACGAGATGAAAGAGAGCACTCCCGATGAGAATGTACATCGTTACTACCCGACAAAGGGAAAAGTCATTCTTCATTTGGACATGAACGCTTTTTACTGTTCTGTACATGCAGCGGAGGAGCCGGATACGTATCAACATAAGGCGACTGCTGTAGCGGGCAGCATCGAGCAGCGTAAAGGAATTATTGTAACTTGTTCTTATGAGGCTAGACGTTACGGTATTCGCACAGGTATGCGTGTTCGTGAAGCTCAGAAAATATGCCCGTCTCTTATCATTATTAAGCCAGACTTTCATTTATATCGTAAATATTCACGTGCGTTTCTACATATAGCTGGTTCCTATACACCATTAGTGGAAGCGGTATCTATTGATGAGTGTTATTTAGATATAACAGGTTCAAAATCGTTCGGAACTCCAATGCATATCGCAGAAGAGCTGCAGACGCGTATTCGTGAGGAGCTAGGCATACCTTGCTCCATTGGTGTTGCGCCGAATAAATTGCTTGCTAAAATGGCATCGGACATGAAAAAGCCGAACGGCATTACGGTACTGCGAATACGTGATGTGGCTGACAAGCTGTGGCATCGTCCGTGTCAAGAGTTGTTCGGAATTGGGCGTAAAACGGCAGAAAAGCTGCGCCGTCTTGGTATTCATACAATTGGTGAGCTTGCCCGGACAGATGTGCAGCGGTTGGAGAACCATTTTGGCGTATTTGGAATAGGAATGAAGCAAGCCGCAAATGGCATCGATCATGGTGAAGTTCGGGCTGAGAGGGAAGCCAGCAAGTCCATTGGGCACACAACGACTTTGCCGCAGGACGTTGAATCAGATGGGGATATACGCCGAGTGCTGCTAAATTTGGCTGACCAAGTGGCTCGTCGCATGCGCAAGCAGCACATGATGGCGCAGACGGTGCAGTTAACCTTGCGCACTCCAGATATGAAGACGTTTACGCGCTCGTTAACGATGGATACACCGACAGATGATGCGCAGCATTTGGTGGAAGCATCATGGAAACTGTTCGAGCGTCATTGGCGAGGTCGTGGACCTTTGCGATTGTTGGGAATTACAGGGCAGAATTTAGTTCCTAAGGAAGAGGCAGTTGTGCAGCTTGATTTATTTGCCTATGAACAACAACCGAAGCGAGACAAATTGAATGAGACGGTAGACAGTCTACGTAACAAATATGGTGAAAATGCGGTCGTTATGTTGGGAATGCTAGGAGATGATCCTTCCGCGCTTATCCGAAATCATCGTGTAAGGGGAACCTCCTTGCAAACGGATTTCTTGCGAGAATTTGAGAATCGGGATGGTGAGGATTGGAAATAGCTGTATGGCAGTCATTTTGGACATAATAGTTTATACAAATTTAGGTGAAAATACTATCTAGAATTATTATAAAAAAGATGGAAATCGTTTGAACTTGAGACTTGTTTGTATTATATTTGAATACGGAGGAATCAAGACGATCTGACTTGAATACCAGGAGGGAACTACCAATGGGAAAATATACTTGGGTTGATAAAGACACGTGCATCGCTTGTGGTGCTTGCGGAGCAACGGCTCCTGACGTTTATGACTACGATGATGAAGGTCTAGCAGAAACAATTTATGATGGAGATGGCAACATGGGTGTGAAGGCAATTCCTGAAGACCTGTTTGATGACATGCAAGATGCATGCGATGGCTGCCCAACAGACTCCATCAAGATTGCTGATACACCATTCAACTAAGTTATATAGAGATTATAAAGAGAATACAACCAACCAACCAAATCCTCGCTTCGGCGGGGATTTTTAAATATATATATATTTTCATACGAAGGAACACTTGCGATCTGGTCCACAATTGCCGATATAGAAATTATAGAGCCAGGGGGAGTTGAGGGCATAATGAACAATCGGCTGGATGAATGGACGGAAAAAGACGAAGCCTATATGAAGAAGTATGTACAATCTCATCCTGACAACCGCATGGCATGGTATTTACTGGGGAAGCAATATGAAAAAGACGGCCAGCTGCGTAAAGCTAGCTATTGTTATAACCAAGCAGGTGATATATATAAGGCCTTTGAGAATGAGCCTTTGCCGATAGAACGTTTTCAGGAAGAACAAATGTTGCTGGTGCAAGCAATCCACAAACGGATGAGAAAGCGCAATCGTATCAAACAAGGAATGAGAGTGTTTGCAGCTCTTCTTCTATTGCTATTAATAGCACCTATCGTAATAGGAGAAGATGCGATGGCGCCGTCAACCGAGCGCAATGTAGACAAGGTTACCCAGACAAAGCCTGAAGGTGAGCCTCAAACTTCTAAACCTGTGGATAAACAATCTGAGGGTAAAGAGGAAGAGCCAGATAAGGGACATATCTTGCCTGTACCAGGCCATGGATCGGTAGTGTATGTGGAAAAGACGAGTTCAGCCCAGAGTGATCGTCAGTTGAGACAAGCTGTAGTAAAGGCTGCGAAACAGAATCAGTCATCCACGCTGGTTACCCTACAGAAGCATGGCCGATGGAGTATTTGGACAACGGAGCCACAGGTATGGGCAATCGTTAAAAGTAAAGCGCAAAGTGAAAGTAGAAGCAGCCAAACGTATTTCCCGGGAGATGCAGATTGCGAATGTGAGCCAGAACGTATACAAGCAGCAAAGGAAGCTGCTGCATGGGCTCGTGATGCAGAACATCGCTTAATGGCGATGTCTACACATGCTGCTGTGCTAGTACAAGGGAAGCTGCCACCAGCATCGGTCAGTGAGCTAGCGAAGGGCTATCCTCGTAATGTAGTTTCAGGGATAGATGCAGAATGGTCAGAGGTGTATAAAGATGTACATAATAAACTTGCCGTGAAGACTGTACCTAAGACGAAGCGTGCGCTGGACAAGCAGTGGGCGACATTGGCTGCGAATCCTTTCAAAGAGCCGCTTCGCATTATTATTGATAAAAAGTCACATCGATTGGCTGTCGTGAGCGGTTCCATCATGCTGCGCAATTATAAGGTAGGATTAGGCGGAGAGCGTACACCGGAAGGTTCGTTCGTTATATCAGAGAAAGTGGTCAATCCGAAGGGCAGTTCCTCAGGTGCATATGGCAGCCGTGGAATGGCGTTGTCTCATACGCAGTATGCTATTCATGGGACAAATGATCTGGATTCTATTGGACAAGACGAATCACTTGGTTGTATTCGGATGTCCAATGCGGACGTGGAGGAGTTGTTTGATTTGGTGGCGATGGGAACGAAAGTGACCATTACGTCGGGACATTTGCCAGACGTAACCGTTGTCCCGGCAGATGATGAGCGTTACCGTATACCTCTAACACCGGGACAAGAGAATCCGAATAAAGTCTACAAATGGTTGGATTAAATTGTAATGTAATAACGTAAGGATAAAAGTAAGGTCTGCTCTGTGGAAGGAGCAGACCTCTTTTTGCTAGTAGAAGTAGATTTTTATTTCAGTAAAATAAATACGCTTAGTAGGACGGTAACAATAAGCAATGAACTCCCAACGATGTAGATTGCTTTGCGGTTTACCTGTGCTTCTTGTTTTGTTTTTCGAGTTGGCGGCATTCGCTTTGCACTCATAAAATTCATCACCTTTCGTATGTATTCCTATATGTATTGTAATCGCTTACTATGTAGATGGCTAGTAAGTTATTGTATTTCGATCTCTTTTCATTTTGATTGGAAATCAGTAAAATAGGATAGGATGGATACGCGAAATTGTATAAGATTAAGCGTATTTTCGAGACCGAACCCCTTTTTTATGTTAGAATAGATAACATAATAAAATATAAAGCTATTTTAATGAAGAGCGAAGAACGGAGTGGAACGATTGATATACCGCAGCATTGGCAAACCGATATTTTTTCGAATGGATCCAGAACGTGCACACCACCTCGTCATCGGAGGGCTTGCAGGAGCTAGTAAAGTTCCTGGTATGAAGCCGCTGATGCGTTCGATATATGGGGTAAAAGAAGATCCAGCACTTGCGACCGATTTATTTGGCTTACATTTTCATTCGCCGATCGGACTCGCTGCAGGGTTAGACAAAAATGCCGCCGCTGTGGAAGGCTTCTCCTCCATTGGATTAGGATTTATGGAAGTAGGAACCGTTACTCCAGTCGGGCAGCCAGGCAATGAGCAGCCTCGCATGTTCCGACTCCCTCCAGATGAAGCACTCATCAATCGCATGGGATTCAATAATGAAGGTGCAGATCAAATGCTAAATCGTCTTTCCAACGTAAAGGAACGACGTATTCCTGTCTGGGTGAACATTGGCAAAAATAAAGTGACGCCAAATGAGCAGGCTGAGCAGGATTATTTGTCATGTATACGTAAACTTTATGATACAGCAGACTTATTTGTGGTGAACATTAGTTCTCCCAATACGCCTAATTTGCGTAATTTACAGCATGGTGATGAGCTGCGCTCTTTGCTGAATGCAGTTGTGGCAGAAATGCAGACACTAAATGATAAAAATCAGAAAAATAAAGCAATCCTTGTTAAAATAGCACCTGATGTAACAGACGAAGATTTGATTCCTATGACAGAGACAATCGTGCAGAGCGGGGTTTCTGGAATTATTGCTACGAACACAACGTTGTCGCGTGCAGGGACCAATCATCCGAATCGTATGGAAGCAGGCGGCTTGAGCGGCAAGCCATTGACTGAGCACTCTACAGAAATTATTCGGAAAGTATACCGTCATACGGGCGGGCGTATCCCGATAATTGGCTCGGGCGGTGTATTTACAGCTGAAGATGCATACGCAAAAATATGTGCCGGTGCAAGCCTGGTGGAAGTGTATACAGGGCTTATTTATCGCGGTCCTGGCATTAGCCGTGAGATAACGACGGGTTTGAAGACCTTGTTAAAGCGTGATGGCTACCGACATATATCTGAGGCAGTTGGTCGAGATCATAAATAATTACCTATAATAAAGTCAGACAACGTTAACATACCTAACCGCATACAATGAACGATGGGAACGGACAGGAGGCGTTCGTTATGGACGGAAGAGATTGGAAGAAGTTTTTGCTGCCCTATGAACAAGCTGTCGAAGAATTGAAAGTTAAATTCAAAACGATGCGCAGCGAGTTAAAAAAGCGTGAGGAATATGCGCCAATAGAATTTGTTACGGGACGCATTAAGCGGATTTCGAGTATTTTGGAGAAGGCAAAACGATTATCTATCGATATGGATGATATTGAACGTGGAATTGAGGATATCGCAGGTATTCGAATCATGTGTCAGTTCGTAGAAGATATTCATTCACTTGCAGAATTGATCCGACATCGTAAGGACATGACTGTTCTTTATGAGAAGGACTACGTAACGAATTTTAAGGAAAGCGGCTACCGCAGCTTTCATATGATTGTAGAATATCCAGTTCAGACGGCGTTAGGTTATAAACATGTGCTTGCTGAGATTCAGATCCGTACATTGGCCATGAACTTTTGGGCTACGATTGAACATTCTTTGAATTACAAATATCGGGACAGCTTGCCTGATGAAGTCCGAGAGCGCTTGAAAAAGTCTGCGGAAGCTGCCTTTATTCTCGATAATGAGATGTCGAGCATTCGTCAAGAAATATTGGATGCTCAAAAGAGTTTCGAGGATGATGCGAAGCTCGTCCAGAAATGTTTGACGCTTATTCAAGACTTGTACTTCTACCATCGCATTAGTGAAGCGATAGCCTTCCAAAGTCAATTCAACAGTTTGTGGATGGATCGTGACCTCACCGGATTCAAACAATTGGAAGAAGACCTTAGTCTCTTGATTAAAGAATGTAAGAAAAAGAGCGGCGAGTCAGAAGGATGAGAACGTCCTATGATCGATTGTTCGTCCGCTTTCTGAAGCTGTTCAATGAACATCGTGACTACTATACTTGCCATGATGTGATGGAGGAGCTCTGGCTGGAAGAAGGCCGGAAACCATTTTATCAAGGATTGCTGCAAGTGGCAGTGGGACTGCATCATTGGCACCACCATAATACGGTGGGAGCAATTAAACTATGGGAAGCAGCTTTACATAAGCTGGCTCTATATCCGGATAATTGTATGGGCATTGCGCTTGGTACTGTACGAATAGAGACAGCTTTACTACTAGAACTTGTGTCTAGTGAAGAAGGAGCTCAAGCTGAGCCAAGAGATATCACCATTCCAATAACGGATGCTGAATTGATACAGCTTGTTAGCTTGGATGACATCGATTTACATGTGGACGAAACGAACGAAACAACACCATAGCACGACTTGAGATATGATAACAAAAGCAGTCCAACCCATTTGCTTGGGAGGACTGCTTTTGTTCGTTTCACATGCTATTCATATAAATGAATTATTGCAGAGTTACTTGCTCTCCAGCCTTTAGTCCTTCCAGCACTTCTGTCTTGTCTGCTGTTTCCAAACCTACGTTTATATTTTGACGCTTTACTGTACCATCAGCGCCTTTGAGCATTACATAAGAGCCTTCGTTGTCTTTCATAACTGCAAGTGTAGGTACAACAATCGTGCTATCCTTGCGTTCCACCTCAACCTTTCCGTTTAAGCTAAGGCCTGCAATCAGATTTGGATTTTTAGCTAGACTTACAATTACTTCGAATTGAGCTGGCGATACAACCGTACCATCTGCTCCTGTTTTAGCGAATTTAGATACTTTTACAACATCACCATTTAACTTGATATCTTTATGCGCCGTTAGTTCAACTTCAACGGACATGCCTGGCTTAAGCGAGAAGATATCTTGCTCCCCGACATAAGTGACAAGCTGAAGTTGATTCACATCTACAATTTTGCCTACACGCATATTTTCCTGTACTTGCTGCGGAAGCTTAGCCGCATCATCATAGAGGAAAATACCTGACACAGGAGCGATATAATGAGATTGAGCTATTTTTGATTTTTTGTCTGCAATATCTTGTTGTTGAATGGTACGGGTAAGGGAATTGATTTCTTTCTGTACCCGTTCCGTTTCTTTTTGCACATAGTGCTGCTTAGAGCTTTCTTCCGTCAACGGAGCATTCTGTTCGTTTGTTGCAAATTCACCTTTGAACTTAGCTAGCTGCTCTTCGAGATCTTGTTTCTTTATTTCGGTTTCCGCTCTTGTAATCTCTTGTTGAATAGAAGTTGGATCTAGCTGGAACAACGTGTCACCACGTTTCACTTGTTGCCCGTCCTTGACATTCCACTTGTTCACTTTTCCATTATATGGTGCATATACGATCGTTTCACTAACATAAGATGACTTACCTGTTATTGCAATTGTCTTTACTAACGTTTCCTTTGTAACGGGGAAGGTAAGCTCTTGAGATGCTGCTGTATCTAACGGCATTGTCTTAGGCTGAGAAAATGAATATAGCCCATAGCTGATACCGCCTAACAATCCGAGAATAATCGTCCATTTGATTATTTTTTTTATTTTCATATCGGGAGTGCTCCTCTTCTAATTTACATATACTAGTCACGGCTTAATCACGGCGAATGGCTGTCAGAGCATCTGTACGAGACGCATTGATTGCAGGGTATAGTCCAGCCAGTATTCCCGTAATAATCGCGAAGAACATACCCAACGGTATAATCCAAGGCGCGATAAATAGGATCTCAGCAGCTTCAGCACCGCTCGAAAGTACAAGGCCGTTAATTCCCCATATAATCCAATGAGAGAGGATTACCCCCATAATTCCACCCAGAAGACCAATTAGCGTAGCTTCTACGATGAACATGTTGCGAATTTGCCTTAAGTTAGCACCAAGCACCTTCATAATGCCGATCTGACGTCTACGTTGATGAGTAGACATTGTCATGGCAACAACAATCGAAATAGAAGCGATGAATAGAACAAATAAGCCGATACCAAGTGCGATCGTGCGCACCATAGCAAATTGTTTTTCAAGACGTTCTTTTTGTTCTAAGTTGTTCCTTGCAGTAAGACGCAGCTGCTTAATTTTGTTTTCCACTTGCGTTATATGTTGTTGACTATCTACTTTTACTGTCACTAACGGATAATGCTCGATACCTGCTGATACCGTATTCATGGAAGAATCTGATTCAATGGGTCTAAATCCTGGCTGCTTACGCAACCATTCTGCTGTTTCGAGAGATACATAGATAACTTTCTGGTTCATTGCCATATTGTCGGTTTGGCTATCCGGTTTCTTCAGTACGCCCGTTACCCGAAGCGGAGGTGAAAGCAATTCTCGACCAGATTGTTGGTCGTACTGAACAAATTGAATAGACTGCTGGTATAAGTTCGCTGGTAGACGATCTAAATTTTCGAGCTGCTTGTATATTTCATCATCATATGGATTTTGACGCAGCTTATCGTAGAGCGATTGTCTTGCTTTTTCATCTACGTATCCGAATGTTGCACCAAAGTTAGCAATTACGGTTTGAGGCAAATCCGAGACAGCGCCCAAACGCATTTGATGACCGAAAGCTTGCAAGCTATTCAGATCAGTTGCGATCACTTGCGCATAAGAACTAGTTCCATTGGCTAGTTTCGTTTGATAGTGACCGATCTCCTCCATCGGAGCAGCGGCTAGTACGTGTGGAAATGTACGAATCAGCTCAAGCTTCTGTGAAGTAAGTAGTGACCCTTCATCAACTTCAGGCTTTGCAGATGGATCACCAGATTGTCCCGTACTTTGTGGAGAGACGGTAATCTCATCAAGCTTAAACCAGCGGCTCATCTGCATTTCTGAATATTGGGCGGCAGATTCACCAATGCTCATCGCTACGACAATTGCTGCACAGCCGATCGAAATGCCCATGGCACATAACATGGTGACGACTTTACGCCTGCGAAGCTGGTCAAAAGATATGCGGATATAGTCACCAAACCTCATGTATGTACGCCTCCTATATCGTAGCCGGCTGCTTGCGCATTTGTTGTTACTGCGTCTTCAATAAGTTGGCCGTCTTTAAGGGTTAGTACGCGTTCTGTATGCTCTGCAACTTCTCGTTCGTGGGTAACGATAACAAAGGTTGTATTCATTTTCTTATTGAGCTGCTTCAGAATGGAAATGACTTCATCCTCTGTTTTCGTATCCAAGTTTCCTGTAGGCTCGTCTGCAAAAATAACAGACGGTTCTGTAATAAGGGAGCGCGCGATACTTACGCGCTGCTGCTGGCCGCCTGATAGTTGAGAGACGAACATCTTTCCTTTGTCTGGTAAGCCGACTTGTTCGAGTAAATGTTGGGCTTTCTCACGTCTTTTACGAGGAGAGATGCCTTGGAACACGAATGGGAGTTCAACATTTTCAATAACGGTTAAGTTCGGAATCAGTTCATAGGCTTGAAAAATAAATCCGATATTTCCTCTACGAAATTCAGCGAGTTGATTTTCATTCATCTTTACGATGTTCTGTCCGTTTATGTAAATATTTCCTTCAGCAGGCTTCATAAGGCCTGCCATCAAATTGAGCAGTGTTGATTTGCCTGATCCTGAGCTGCCTAGCAGTGCGACCATGCTGCCTTTCTCTACTTGAAAGTCGATGTGCTGCAGGACGGGAGTGACCTCATTTCCATTGCGAAAGGAGTGGGACAGCTGTTCGATACGTAGCATTGGGGCATTACCTCCTTCTTGTGTTCTAATGTCATGTTCATCTTGTTGTTGTGTCATGAGTATGACCAATGCCTTTCTAGTAACTAAATTATCATATCAACTTATGGATGGGCATGCGAGCTTAAATATCGTGAAATTAGCTAATGTGACAAAAATGAAAGATTTAAGTAGGGAGAACCACGGATAAGACAACTTTCGACACAGTTACCCCTTCATTTCTTTCAAAAAAATAGCCAGACGTGATATGCTATTTAGAGATGTTGTTTGGGTTGTTGCATATTTCCTATGTGCAATAGCTACTGAAAGGATGGCAAAATGAAGACGTTACCTCAAATGTTTATCGAACAGATGCAAAATCGACTTGGCGAGGAGTGGGAGTCTTTTTTGCACAGCTATCATATATCGCCTTATGCTGGATTGCGGGTAAATACGCTTAAAAAAAGTGTAGAGGCATGGAAAGAAATTGCCCCCATGGAATTGACGCCGATACCTTGGACGAAGGATGGATTCTATATTGATCCTTCACTTCGCCCAGGCAAGCATCCTTATTATCATGCTGGCTTCTATTATATTCAGGAACCGAGTGCGATGGCGCCAGTTGAGCTGTTGGAGCCGCAGGATGGGGATTATGTGCTGGACTTATGTGCAGCACCTGGAGGAAAGTCGGTTCAAATCGCATCCCGAATTGGGCAAAATGGAGTGCTTGTTACGAATGACATTCATCCGGATCGGACCAAAGCACTTGTAAGAAATATGGAGCTGTACGGAGTCACACGAGCGGTTGTGTTAAATGAAGACCCATCCCGAATTGCCGATGCTTTTCCACAATGGTTTGATCGTGTACTCGTGGATGCACCGTGCTCTGGAGAAGGAATGTTCCGCAAAGACCCTGATATGGTTCGTGCATGGGAACGTGAGCCGGTTACTGCTTACTCGGCCATGCAGCAGGAAATATTGGACAGTGCTGCCAAGCTTGTTGCTCCGGGAGGTCGCCTAGTCTATTCGACTTGTACATTCTCTCCTGAAGAGAATGAAGCTTCGATTGCACGATTCCTAACCAAATATTCTGACTTCCGTGTGAGAGCGGTAGATTTGAAACACGGAATGGAAGCGGGACGACCAGAGTGGGCGCGAGCATGTATGGAAGAGCAGGGCTGGGAGGCTTCAGATGAAGCAATTGAAGCAACGGCAGGAACGATACGCTTATGGCCCCACAGAGTAAATGGCGAAGGTCATTATGTTGCGGTATTGGAACGAGAGGGAGAGCGACCAGCTCGCTCTGCTGCAAGCTTGCAACAACTGACAGCAGATGCTGGTGCAGTTCGTAAACTATCTCATGTCTCTAGCCGTCCTAAGCAGAAGGGTAAAGGGAAGCAGACCCATAAACCAGACTCTCGCAAAGATCAGATGGTAAGACTACCGAAAGGACTGCGCCGTCCAGAGCGTGAATATATCGATACGTATGCAGGGTGGAGCAAGCAACAGCTATTGAATGACAGGTATGAGCTAAATGCTTGTATTGGCAGCTATGCCTATGATTGTCCGCTTCCAGTGGAAAGCTTGCTAAAGTTGAAAGTTGCACGACCAGGCCTGTTTTTAGGCACGTTGAAAAATGGACGCTTTGAGCCTTCTCATGCGTTAGCACTTGCTTTGCAGCCAAGCGATATGCTTCGTGTATTGCCGTTGGAATTGGAACAGCAAGAAGTGATTGCTTATTTACGAGGCGATACGTTGACGATTGATCCGGAACGCCTATGCACCGTTTCCGATTTGGGTGTGAAAGATAGGAAAGGTTACGTTATGATAACATTAGAAAATTGTCCGCTTGGCTTCGGCAAATGGGTGGATGGTATTTTGAAAAATGAATATCCAGCTGCATGGAGGTGGACAACCTAATGGCTAAAATGAGATTGGACAAGCTGCTCGGACATATGGGGTTTGGTTCCCGTTCAGAGATTAAACGATGGGCTAAGGCTGGGCTCATAACGGTGAATGGTGCTGCTGTCAAAGACAGCGGCAAGCAAGTGGAACCCGATACAGATGATGTGCGATTCGATGGAGAGAAAGTGGAGTATCGAGAGTATGTTTATATTATGCTGCATAAGCCGCCAGGGGTTATTTCTGCGACAGAAGATCGTCGGGAGCGAACCGTAATTGATTTGCTGCCGGACGAGATGTTATGCTTTGAGCCATTCCCAGTCGGAAGACTTGATAAAGATACAGAAGGATTATTGCTGCTTACGAATGATGGCAAGCTGGCACATGAACTTCTAGCTCCGCGCAAGCATGTGCCGAAGACGTACTTCGCTCGTGTCAGTGGGGAGGTAACAGAAGAGGATGTAGCAGCCATGACACTCGGAGTAACGTTGGATGATGGTTATGTAACGAAGCCAGCACAGCTTGTCATAAAGAGCAAGGAGTCACTGGCAACGGGAGAAGTGATTAGCCATATTGAACTGACGATTACCGAAGGAAAGTTCCATCAGGTAAAGCGCATGTTTGAGTCAGTAGGCAAGCAAGTTGTGTATTTAAAACGACTAACGATGGGACCTTTGCAGCTCGATTCTGAGCTACCAATTGGACAATGGCGGGAATTGCGTGAGGAAGAACTGGCTTCTTTGCAGCAAGCTACTACTTAGCTTTTTAGCTTCTTGGCTTCTTAGTTAGTTTGAAAACAGCAGATGGAGGTTTACAGCATGAATAACATTAAAATGATTGCCCTTGATATGGATGGAACCTTGCTCCATGATGATCATTCTTTATCTGAGATGAATGCGAATACGATTCGCGAAGTTGCTGCTCAAGGCGTGGAGATCGTATTATGTACGGGTAGAAGCCCTGTGAGTACATTGCCTTATTTGGAGCAGTTGGGTCTAGAAGGTGTTGTTATTACTCATAATGGAGCGGCTACAGTAGCTTCTAAAGATAAAAGCATGCTTCATCAATTTGAGCTGAGCCAAATGGATCTAGAGCCATACTTAACATACTGCAATGAAGAAAAGGTGCATTATGATATCAACACAGCCTTTGACCTTTATGTGAACCAAGTTGATCTACTTTCCGCGGATTGGTTGGATACGTATAAGCAATTTTTAATTGAACCGAAGAATTTCCCAGGCTGGGACAACCTACCAAGCCCTGTTCTGAAGCTGACGATGAGTGGCTACAAAGAAGATATGGATCGTGTTCAACAGGCGTTGAGTCTATGGGATCACAAGGTCCAATTTATTCGGTCTGGCGATTTCTTTATCGATATTATGCATAGGGAAGCAACGAAAGGTAACGCCTTGAAGCATTTAACGCAGCTGCGCGGCATTTCGAGCGAGAATGTAATGGCTGTCGGCAACTATTATAATGACATGACCATGATTCAATTTGCTGGTATTGGCGTTGCAATGGATAACTCACCGCTCGATGTGAAGGCAGCGGCAGATGAAATTACGTTATCGAATAATGATGACGGTGTTCATGCAGTACTGAAGAAATATTTCTTAACTTAATAGGTGAACGCCGAAAAAGGAGGGGAGCAGTCCCCTCCTTTTTGGTGTTGCCATCGTTCGCGGCATCAGTAAGTTAAAGCACGAGAGATGATGACCAACAAGATGAACAATACCAAAACAACACCTATCGAATTGTAGTATCCTCCTACTGCGCCCATCTTCTCATTCCTCCTCTACCCTTGTAGTTAGCTCTACCGAAGGGGGTACAGGGTTCCGTGCAGATGTATTGATGCGGCGGAACTTCCGTCATTCGGCATACCGTATCATATGCTTCTATCACGTCTCGGTATAGGCGATTGTCCAAGGTGATTGTAATTGGGCGCATGTCTAACCGGATAGCATGGCATGCTAATGTTGATTAATACTTGTCAGAATAAGCAGGGGGTTATTATGTATCGCTTAGAAATGAGACCGGACTTTGTAACGGCAGGGGCAGAAGCTATCGATATACTCATAGATGGCGTATATACGGCGACGTTGCTCGTCATGTATCGGGAAGGAAGTAGGTTATACAGTACGCTTATTATCGATGAAGACGTGCTAAGCTCAAGTGAGATGGAGCATCAATTGGAACAAGTCGTAGAGCGCTACATTGATCGATTGTCTGATGCAGTAGATGCCGAGCAGCGAGAGTTGCAGGTTATTAATGGTAAATATTCGCATATTGTAAGTTCTTCTGTTGAGACATCGTGGGAGGAATGGGATGATGATGAGGAGGAAGAATATGAAGTTGATGATGAGTATGTTCTCGATGATGCCTATCAAGAGGATCAAACTGACGATGGGATCGTCGTTCAGGATTATTCAACGCTCAAGCTAACGACATCGAATCAAGGGCTTCAACAGCATATAGGCGACTACAAGCATGAATTAGCAATTTGTCCCCCACATCCAAGTGAGGCACTTGGCATTCAAATCATTCTCGCAAGAGATGATGGAGATACGTTGATGTATGATATTTATACGGAGCAGGGAGGCTCGTTGCCAGCAGGTTTGGTGACGATTAATACGGAAGGTGAGCAATTGTCGGGTTTTATAGACTTTAGAGTTCCTGGTACGAGCCGTGAGCGACACTATATAGGAGAATCGATCGTGCAAGAGCTGGCAAAGGAACAATCGTTTACAGCACTGCATTTGAACATGATGTTCCACGATGAAATAATTGATGATGCTTTATTTTACGTACATGTAGATGACGAGTAGGAAGAGCGTATTTTACACAGAAAAGTAAATATGCATTGCCCATAACATGAGTGTGCAGTTGAATCATGATATGATAACGAACCGCGGCTATATTTAAGTGGCCGCGGTTCGTTATACGTACACGAGAGTAGATGAAAGCTAGAGCAGATAGACAGCACGCAATCCTTTTGGATAATGGTTTTTAATCATATCATTAGCTAATTTACCCCAGCCAATTGGCAAACCATCGATAGCGACAAGCGTCCAGCCTTTCGTAACTTCGCTGCTGTTAACTTGTATATCTTGATCAAGCAGTAATGCTTCACCGTTCAAGTATTTCTGTATGGCTGCTACATCCGCTGCTGTAGACAACTGAATAGATGATGATGCAGATGTCGGATCAAGCAAAGATAACGCCAATGCATGAGCAGGCTCAATGCGCTGTTTGAGCACATGGGCGAGATGCAGGCCGGGACGTGGTACACGAAGTCCATTCAACTTTCCTTCCAGCCAATTGCTCTGTTCCGCGCTGAAATCAGATGGAGCTGGGAGCCAATATAGTTCCTCTCCGAACAGAATAGGCTTGCCGGACAAAGGAGTTTGCCAGCTAGGCATATATTCGCGCGTCCATTGCACAAACTGTTCGTATACGCCATCTGCATTTGAAGACGGATTGTGCTTACGGCCAGCTGCCTTTTTCTGTTTTCCTTTATTTCCTTTTTCAAAGCGAGTTGAAGTATCACTAGATGCGTACGACGTCATAGCAACGGAAACAGATGAAATCGTGCTTTCTGCTGTATCTTCAAGATGGCTAGCACGATGTAAGACAGCTACATAATGGCCTTCTCCGCGCTGTTTATGCGGCCATATGCGTTCTTGTTTCACAAGTGTAAAATCTGGATAACGATCCAGCCAACGTTCAATCGTTTGTTCATTTTCCGCGTAATTGAACGTACATGTGGAGTAAGCGATTGTACCTCCAGGCTTTAACATTTTAACCGCGGCTTGAATGATGTCCCACTGACGAGTTGCGCACAATGTCACGTGATCAGGAGACCATTCTTGAATAGCATCTGGATCTTTACGGAACATGCCTTCGCCAGAGCACGGCGCATCGAGCATAATGCGATCAAAGAACATAGGGAAGCGCTCTGCCAGTGTATCTGGATCGGAGTTCGTAACGATTGCATTCGTACATCCCATTCGTTCCACATTGCTTGCTAATATTTTGGCGCGTTCACGATGTATTTCATTTGCGATAAGCAGTCCCTTGCCTTGCAGGCGTCCAGCAATATGTGTCGTCTTCCCACCTGGTGCAGCTGCTAGATCGAGGACGATCTCGCCTGGCTGTGGATCGAGCAATTGAACGGCGGACATGGCAGACGGTTCTTGGATGTAGTACAATCCTGCTGCGTGATACGGGTGTTTGCCTGGACGTGTAGTGGAGTCGTAATAATAACCTTCGTCACACCATGGCACGGATTGCAGGGAAAAGGTGCTCATCATTGGCTCTAGTTTCGTTTTATGCAGTTCCCACTTAAGGGGATGGATGCGCAGTCCGTACGTACGTTCTTTATAAAAGCTCTGTAAAAATGCTTCTGTTTCTTCTCCCAGCATCTGTTTCATTTGCTGCTTATACGTTTCTGGGAGGATAGGTTGGGTATTGATGTTGGTCATACTTGAGTTATTGCTCCTTTTAGTAAATGTAAATTCAGATAACAACGGAGTTGGGGAGCTTAGCCAAGCCAAACCAAATCAAGCTTAATCGTAATGGTAAGGCTCTGCTGAACTCCTGCTTGAACAATTATTAATTGTGTAATACTACTATAGTAATAGTGTACCGAACGTAGGCTATTGCATGCAATGTTCTAGTTGATTCCATTTTCTTAAGATATTGTAACGAAACTAAGCAGCTATTGAAACGTAAGGACATAGTGTTCATCAAACGGATAAATGGATAATAAGTTTGTGTGAACAACCGTATCGCAGATGTTGGATACAGAGATAGATGAAAGGGGTCAACAACAGATGAATGATATCGTAGTGGAACTGCGAAATGTCACCAAAAAAATTCGTGGAAAAACACTAATTGATCAGCTCTCCTTCCAGGTAAAGCGTGGAGAGATTTATGGTTTCTTGGGCCCTAATGGTGCCGGGAAAACAACGACAATTCGAATGATGGTCGGCTTAATGAGTATAACGTCGGGTACCATTCTTATAGAGGGTCATGATGTGGTCAAGAATCGGGCTGAGGCGATGGCTCATGTTGGGGCAATTGTTGAAAATCCAGAGTTGTACAAGTTTATGACCGGCAGACAGAACCTTCAGCACTTTACGCGTATGAGCGGGAAAGCTGTTTCTCAATCACGTATAGATGATATCGTTAAGCTTGTCGAGTTGGAACAGGCCTTGGACAAAAAGGTGAAGAACTACTCTCTAGGTATGAGGCAGCGTCTCGGTATAGCACAAGCACTGCTGCATCAGCCATCTATTCTTATTTTGGATGAACCGACCAATGGTCTTGATCCTGCCGGAATTAGAGAGCTGAGGGATTATTTGAAGCGTTTAGCTAGAGAAGAGAACATTTCTATCTTGGTATCTAGTCACTTGCTATCAGAAATCGAGCTTATGTGTGACCGAGTAGTGGTTATCCAACATGGTAAATATGTAGGAGAACAAATTCTTGACACGAAGCATACAGAAGAGCAGCAGGCGACTCGTACGATTCAATTCCATGTGGAGCAAGGGGAAACGGCCGTACAGTCGTTGGAGGGAACTTCCTATCAACCAGCACAAGTGGAGAATAACGTCGTAACGCTTACACTTACTCGCGATCAAATACCTGAAGTTGTTGAACACTTCGTTCGTCATCATATCAAGATTTATGAAGTACGCTCTATTGCGGAAACATTAGAGGACAAGTTCTTGTCGATGACGAAAGGAGGTCACATTCAATGAGTTACTTTACATCATTAGTTCAGAATGAATGGATGAAGATAACGAGCAAGAGACAGCTGCCGTACTACCTTATTTTCTTATTTGTCGTTCTAGCCGCTGCAATTGGACTTCAGTTATGGTCTCAATCCGAAGGCGGTAGCGAAGTGGGCAGTGTGGGGTTCACTTCATTTATTTTTGGGATTACGAGTGTGTTTACAGGTATTTTTTCCATCGTCATTGCATCGCAGATTATTACAGATGAGTTCAAAGATGGAACGATTAAGCAATTGCTGATTAGACCTGCTAGCCGAACAATGATACTAATGTCCAAGTTAGTTACGATTATTTTAGTCGTCTTGTTCGTTAATTTGGCTATGCTGCTTGTAACGGCACTTGCCGCGTTTATTTTATTTGACTCTTCTGCTGGCGGAATTAATGTGTTGTGGGAGGGAACCATTCTTCCATTCTTTTTGACTCTGCCAAATGAATTGTTTTATATATTGGTTGCGTTCACAGCAGCTGTGTTGACAAGAAGCTTAGGGCTTTCCATTAGTATTGCCGTTATCTTGAATTCGTTGGCTGGTATGCTTTCCATCTTTATTGCTGAAAAACCATGGTATAAGTATACGGTGTTTCCACATCTTAATTGGAAATCGTATTATATGGGTCAGCCACCAATAGAAGGTGTAACATTTGGCTTTACATTCGGTATTTTTACGCTGTACATGTTAGCGCTGCTTCTTATTTCCATTTGGGTGTTCAAAAAACGCGATATACAATAATGGTTAGCTCGATTGTTCAATACGCATTGAGAAATGAATGCATGAAAAACCTCCAGTCCCACTGTGCTAGTGGAACTGGAGGTTTTGTTCGTTATATGTATGGTGGCATAGTTGACGTATGAAAAATGAAATTAGTACGAACTGAGTGGTGTAATTTTCCCTTCGATTTCTTGATAGCAAGTAACACGATTTTTGCCAGTTTGCTTGGAATGATACATCGCTTGATCTGCTTCTCGAACGAGTTCCTCGATTGATTGTCCTTTCATTAGGGAACTGTAGCCGATGCTAATCGTAGAGCCGGTTTCTTCTTCAACTCGTGCTCGAATTTGTTCAGCAATATGTGCGGGAGACAGTTGTTTCTGCTTCGGCTGAACAAATGCAATAATTTCTTCTCCACCAAACCTTCCCGCCAACCCACAATCATCCACTTCATCTCTGACAATTTGGGCGACTTTTATTAACACTTCATCCGCTACAAGATGGCCCTTCGTATCATTGAGTCGTTTGAAATTATCAATATCACAAAAGATAACGGATACTTTTTGGCTTTTTGCAATATATTGATTCATTCTTTGATACATGAAGCGACGATTGTACAATCCTGTTAATCCATCGGTAATGGAAGAACGATACGTAGTTTGTAAATTTTCGATAATTCGTTCAAAGAATATAAACAGTACGATTGTAAAATAAATTAAAATCATAAACAGCTTCGTAATGAGCAGTGACTCACTCATGCCGCCGTACCACAATACATTAATAAATATAGTAAGCAGTACGCCAAGGTAGGCAAGGATCGCACAGGTGTAGCGAGTGCGTTGATTGATTTTTGGGGCGATCCACCTGTAACATAATAATGCGATGACGACTTGATAAATAATAAGCGGCCATGCTGTAATCTCGATATAGCTGCCATCCGGAGATAACAGCATAGATAAGTAAGAGGTGATTGGCACGCCTAGAAATAAGATCATGAAACGCATGCGCATTTTGCGATTGAATCGTTTGTATAGTCGCAGGATGGCGACATTAATCATTAAAAATGAGGTCATGAATAATACGGATCTTCCCGCGCCGAGCACTTGCTGTGTCGGATTGTCCAGAGCTGAGTCATTAATAATCATTAATCGATCCAACGCCATAATGACGACAGATAGGAAAAGTAATATATAAGCATTTGAACGTTGTTTCATATACAGGCGAAAAGCCATCAGCATCATAATAAGCATGATATATAAGTGACACATACTCGTTAGTGCGATGATGTCGCTATCTGTGAACAACAATTTCACATTCTCGTACATGGGGGCACTCCTAATATTGTACTTTACTGTTATTTAACTTCTAATATATTATAAACGATGGTGTGTGAAATGCGAAGAAAAAGGAGGGCCAACTATGAAGATTTTACAAGCTTTGTTCTTCCCGCCTGAACAGCCCGGCGGTGTATCCTCCATGATTCCTCACTTATTGGAGCGATTCCAGTCCTCTAACTGGTCAATGGAGCTATTCTCACTGCCTAAACGTATTCGTGGTAAAGGTCAAGAAAGTGTAGAATTTGAAACTTTTAATTGGGAGAAGTATGAGAGTTCTCCTATCGTACAAAAATATATTCAGACCTATCGAGATTATATATGGTGGACCAAGCTGCGTATCCAGCAGCCTTATGATCTTATTCATGCGCATCATCCAATCGCTGCGCTAGCGATGAAGCGGCTGTTCCCGGATACCCCGCTCATTGTGACGATTCATTCTAGTTATGAGCAAGAGCTTATACTAAATGAGCATATTAAGCCAGGAAGCATTGAACATACATTTTTAACATCGATCTATAAGGAGCTGGAAGCGAGAGCGGATAAGATTATGACCGTGTCGGAGTCATTTAAGTCTTACTTGGGCGCGTATGTCCAGCGGCCTGAGCAGATTGAAGTATTGTCAAATGGATTCGATGAGAAAAGATTCAAGCCAATTGCACATGATAACGAGGTTCCTCAATTAATAACGGTATGTCGTCTTGTACCTGCAAAGGGGCTGGATGTTCTGCTGCATGCTTGTGCGGAATTGAAGCGAAGAGGGTATCCGTTCGTGCTCCATATTATTGGAGATGGCCCGATTCGAAAGCAATTAGAGCAGATGGCTGTAGAGTTAGACATTTACGATGAAACGATATTTTACGGCTACATGCTGCATCCAGAGGAGTTCATGCCGTTTTCTGACATATTCGTTCTCCCGTCTCGTGCAGAAGCGTTCGGTTCTGTATTTGCAGAGGCTGCCCTGTGCTGGTTGGCGCTGGTGGGAACCAATGTAGGTGGAATTTCGGAACAAATTGAGGATGGCGTAAATGGATTGCTAGTTGCTCCTAATGATGTTGGAGCGTTGACCAATGCGTTGGAGCGGGTAATAACAGATTCCTTTTTCCGCTATGAACTGGCGAGATCAGCATGGTCTAAAGCAAAGCAGGTGTATTCTTTATCGCGTGTTGTGCACGAACTGAAGCAAATCTACCTTGCGTATCGGAAGTAAGGCAGGTAGTCTATGCCTAATCAATGAATATGAGATAGAACGACAATATAATTAAGCCTGTGTATGAAATAAGCCGATGCATAGCGATGCATCGGCTTATTCGTTATACTAGAGAGAAAGTATGTTCGTAGGGAGGGATGCCGATGAGCAGAATGCTGCGATTTATCCATGCGGCAGATCTTCACCTTGATAGTCCACTGCGTGGGCTGCAATCACTGCCGGATGTGCTGCAGGAGCGATTAGAGCAAGGGGTGTTCCGAGCGTGGGACCGACTTGTCGAGTTGGCGATCCAAGCAGAAGCGGATGCCATTCTACTAAGCGGAGATTTGCATGACAGCACGCATCGTTCGTTAAGAGCAGTATGGCGATTAGAGAGAGGTATGAAACGGTTATCTGACAAAGGGATAGCTGTGTTTATTATACATGGTAATCACGATCCATTGACGACAGAAGAGAATTGGTCATGGCCATCTGGAGTAACGGTATTTGGTACTGATAAGCCATCCTCTCATTTCATATATGATCGATCTGGTAAGCCTGTAGCTGTCGTAACAGGTATGTCTTACGGCCAGAAGGCGGTCTATGACAATATGTCTCTTCAATACCCTGAACAGCCAGAGTGTCATGTGAAGGAGTATACATTGCAAGTTGATAGTGTGGTCAATGGAGACTCAATGCCATCATCAGAGCGCATGTATCGTATTGGCATGCTTCATGGAACGGTTGATGGACGTGCTGAACATGATCCATATGCACCGTGTTCACGAGGGGATTTAATTCGAAAAGGTTATGACTATTGGGCGCTAGGACATATCCACAAGCGGGAAGTTATACAGGAACAACCCTATATCGTATATGCGGGTAATATTCAGGGCAGGCATATAAAAGAAACAGGTGCGAAAGGCGTTTATGTGGTAGACGTTCAAGAGGATGGAGCTACTGAGCTTGTTTTTCATCCTTTGGATGATGTTCGATGGTTTGATGAAAGTTTATCTTTGCAGGGAATTGAGACGAGGCAGGAGCTGTTAGAGGCCATGTTTGCTCGTATAGAGGGATTGCGTGGCTCAGAGCGTTTGAGCTGTGCTCGGCTGACCTTGATAGGTTCTTCTCCACTGCATACAGAACTCAAGCGTGGGAGATTGGCAATAGAGCTAGAAGAAGCGTGGAGAGAGGCGGAGCGGCTTCGTTTAGAAGAGGGGCTTGATGCGGTATGGCCGATTCAGCTTCGTATACATAGTCAAGCGGTCGTTGAACTGGAAGCATGGAGGGAATCGGAATCTTTTGCAGGTGAGCTCATTCGAATGACAGATCAAGTATATGAATCTGATGAGGCTCTTGAAGTGCTTTTACAGGAGGCTTTGATAGCTTTAGGTGGGAATGCTAAGCTGCAGCAGTGGTTGGGAAATCAGTCTATAGAAGTTAGGCGTAAATGGTTGGAGGAAGCACTAGTATTGGCAGCCGAAATGCTGCATGGAGAGGAGCAACTGACATGAGAATCGAACGTGTCGATATAGAGCGGCTCGGTCATTTGCACAATAAGTCCTACTCCTTCTCGTCAAATGGATTGACGGTTATTTTGGGTCCAAATGAGTCAGGTAAAAGCACGATAACAGATGCGATAAAAATGATGCTTTACGGCAGGCCCAAACGCTCCTCGGATCGATATGGCATAGCAGGTGAGCAAGTGTTTGCAGGTCGAATGGAAGCGACAGATGTGCAAGGTGTTAGATGGCTGCTCTCACGATCCAACAACAAAGTCGATGGGAATACTGCCATTCAAAGGCTCGGCAATGATGGAGCCATATATGAACTGCGCCAATCGGACATGGAACGGGAACTGTTAGGCGGCGTGCATCCTGAATTATTCGGTCGACTTTTCGCCATTTCTCTCGATGAGCTGCATGCAGTACATACGCTGCAGGGCGATGAATTGCGTGCATTTATGTATGACAGCGGCTTTCAGGCGGGGAGATCGGTTGTATTAAGCGAGCAGGCTTTGCAGCAGGAGTTAGATCATTTGTTCAAGCAGCGGGGGCGTACACAGCTGATCGCAGTTACTTTGAATCATCTAGATCGTGTACATAAGATGAAGCGAGATGCGGAGCGATTGCAGGGGAAGCTGCAATCGTTGTATGAGGAGCAGGAACAATTGGAACGGCTGCGTTCTTCACTGCATGATGAAATTGCGCAGACTAAGCAGGACCGAGGGTGGATGGAACGTGCTCTTCATATTTCCGATGATTGGGTCCGCTTGCTTTCAATAAAGGCTCAACTCGCTGACTTGCAATCTTCCGCATCATGGCATGCGGCTTGGGATGAGCGCTGGGAGACATTCACTCGTGAACGTGAGCGATTGGAGCTCCGAGAAGAGCAGCTGGAATTGGACAAGCGGAAAATAGTACTGGAGTTAAGAAAGCTGTCTCCACGCAAAGAAGTATTGCAGTCTGCTGCCGAAGTAAAGCGATTGGTCAGTATGGTCGAAACGGTTAGGCATTGGGCCGATTCTGCACGTGAAATAATGCTAGAAATAGATAGCTGTACAGCGGAATTGCAGCTGTTAGCACGACAAGCTGGACCAGATTGGACACCAGAACAGCTCTATAAGGGAGATTGGCCCTACTCATTAGGTCATGAAGTTGAACGTATACAATCCGAAACGGAGCGAGTTAGTGGAGACAAACATACGGTTTCTCAAGAACATGCTCGAAAGATGCGGGAATACAGTGAGCTGACAAATGGGTGGGAACAAGCGGAGTTAGCTTGTGATGCGCATAAGTCAGCGGGAGTAACAGATAGCGGGTGGTCACCTGACGCTAACGAGATAGAGCGTGTACAGCGCCTGTGGGTTCAATTGCAGGAGGCAGAAGACCGGCTGCTGAGTCACCCAAATTCAAAGGTGTCCGCGAACGCTGGACAAGATGAAGCAATGCCGGATGATGGAAGCCTATCTCATCGAGGTAGTAGATCTGCTCGTAATAGCCGTATTAGCCGTAGCAAGGGCCAGTCGTCGCATCGTATTACAGCCCTTATTTTAATGTTGATGGGTACTTGTACAGCTGCTGTATTAGGGTTTAACGGGCTATGGTTAGCGGCCGGAATGCTGTTTATTATAGGTATCATTGGAGCTTCTATTTCTTTGTTTGTGTTAGAAGGCTGGAAGCAGGATTATTCTGCGGGTGCATCGCTACAAACTGTGCAAACAGAGCATCCACATACAGAAGCGCTGCAGCAGATTGCAGGTATAAGAGAAGAGATTGTAAAAGGTTTGAAACCTATTCTACCTATTGTGTCCTCCCAACATCAAGGAGAGCGGAAAGAAATGATCGTTCAATTATCATGGCAAATGGTGTTGGACTGGAAGGAAGAATGGCTGCGATTGGAGCGTAGACGACAGTCGTCAGCAGATGAGGTTGAACAAGCAGAACGTCGTATTCGCATATCTGCTCAAGAAGTAGAGGCTGCTATTCAACATGTCGAGCTGAATCAACAAGCATGGCAAAGGTGGCTTCAAGAGCATGCGATGCCGGAATGTTGGAGTTCGACAAATGTGCAGGAGCATTTGCGTCGTGTGGAACAAGCTATCCAGCTTCATCAGCAGATACAGAGGCTGCGTGAACGGGAGCATCGCTTATGGGAACAAGTTCAATCCTATTGGGATAAATGTTATCGCATTATGCAACAAGCCGAACAAGCGTTACAGTCATCAGGTGATGAGTGTGCAGCGAATATGGAAGATGTGGATGTCATTGGCGGCATGAAGCTCATTCCTGCTTTACCATTTGACAGTAAGCGATGGATTGAATTAAGGGAGGTACTATTTTCTTCTATCGTTCGTTTGCAAGAACGGATGGAGCATGAAGAACAGTCTTTTGTTATGTTCCGTCAGCTTGAACAGCAACGTCGTGAGCTTGATCTGAAACAGGAAGAACTGCAAGCAGAGCGCAACCAATCATCCCGATTGCATCAACAATTATGGGAAGAAGCAGGGAGCACTGGGGAAGATGAGTTTCTTGCGCTTCAACGTCAAGCGGCAGCGTATAAGCAATTACGTACAGAATTGCGCCAAGTAGAAGCCATTTGCTATCGTGGCGGTACTGAAGCAGATTTCATTCCAATAGAGGCGTTGCTAATCAAACATGATAAGCAGGAGCTTGCTCAGAAAGTGAGTATGCTTCTAGATCAAGTCGAACGTCATGAGGAACAGCAGCGTGAAGTCGAGCGCCAATTTGGTCGAGTGCAGCAAGAGATCGATAGTTTAAGGCAGCGTATTATGAACGAGCATATTGTTCAAGAGCAAGCTTCCTTAGAAGCGAAGCTAGATACACAGGCTGAACGATATGCTGTACATGCCATTGCGAAAACGCTGATAAGGCGCACACGACAGCGTTATGAAGAGGAGAAGCAGCCACTTGTATTTCAACGTGCGAGTCAGTATTTACAGCGTATGACAGAAGGGCGATATGTGAGAGTGCTGACGCCGTTTGGCAGTGATTCTATTGCTGTGGAGCGTATGGATGGGAAATTATTTGATAGTTTGCAATTGAGTAGAGGAACTGCAGAGCAGGTCTATTTGGCGATGCGCTTTGCTTTGGCGGATGGGATGTCTGAACGGACGTCGCTTCCATTTGTTTGGGATGATATATTTGTGAATTTTGACGAGGCTCGACTTCGTGCGACGCTGTCTTGTTTGCCGGATCTGCTAGTTCGTCATCAAGTCATATGGACCACTTGCCATCCACATATGGTGGATGTGTTGTTGGACATTGTGCCAGACGCTCATGTGTTGAACGTGTCCGAATAAATGGAATATGGATTTGAATGAGGGCAAGTCTATGGAGAGAATAGACTTGTCCTTTAGTTTTATTTCTAAATTAGAATTATTATTGATAAGTTGGGTTCGATATGTTATATTGAAACAAGAATAATATGATAATAATTATCATCTAATAATAAATATGAGTCTTAGACTCAAGATCAAGCTTAACAATGATTGGAGGAATTCCATTGACGAAACGGCAAAGTATCGTATTTTCACTGCTAAAGCGTACATGGTCGCCAACAACGGCAATAGATCTTTATACGACGCTTCATAAAGAGAATTGTAATGTTTCACTATCTACAATTTATTTGAGCCTGAAACTATTCGTAAAAGAAGGCTGGGTAGAGGAGATAGAGGGAGAAGGATCATCGAAATATTACGTAGTTAACGAAGAAATGTTGATTGGAGCATGATGGTTTAAGTTAATTACTCCAATACTGCTCGGTAAAGAAAGACGAGTTGTGGGGGAGTATGATAGGGAAATTGGATATACACATACAGATAGCCTGTCGGGAATGCATCCTGACAGGCTTTTGATATAAATTAGGTTAGTGTCGATTAAACGGATTGAATTTGGAACGTTGAAGTAGTTTAAAAGTGCTGGACCCTCGCATTAAGTCAGCAGGTGGTGCCTGCGGAATGGTTTCTGGCTTAATTCGGATGAGTAAGTACATCCAAAGTAGACTAAACATGCCGAATAAGGGGTATAGAAACGCTACCAGTGGTTTGAATCCGAACTGACTCATAATGAAGCAGAATACCATTAGTCCAGCAATGACGAGCTTAGGAGGCAGCTTGAATCGCTGACGAATTTGTAAGGAAACGCCGTATACATCCGCGAGGAAGGTCGTGAATATTTCTGAAAAAATCAGCACGATATAGACGATCTGAATGAACATGCTGAGTCCATCTGCAATATGGCCCATCGGAATATCGTACTGTGTAATACCTGGCATATGGGCAGATAGGGCGAAATGTCCAGCAAACAGCATGGCTCCTATCATAATACCGCCAATCCATCCTCCCCAGCGAATGACTTTTTCATCCCTCATCGACGCGCCTAATGGTACGAGAACGGCCTGAGCCATAGCTAAATTAAATGCGCTGTACAGAATGGGGGCAGACCATGCCGCATATAGAGGCTTATCACTGATTAACATAAATGCATTTGAGGTACTTGGCATCTCAATCGTATCCCATAAAATAAAAGCAGTAAAAATCAGCATGGTCGGTACGACGATTGAGTTTAAGTGCAAAATCGCATTCATTCCCCGATTCAGTACGAAGTAGGCAGCGATCATCGTAAGGAGCAATCCCGTCTGGTAATGCATATTTAGATGCTCTACGAAAATAGATCCTGCACCAGCGAGCATAACCCCATTGACACTTATTAGAACAACTAATGTAAACATGCTAATATGCTTTCCGGTTCGTTCGCCAAATAAAGCGATATTAACATCTTCGTAGGATTGAGCCTGAAGACGATTAGCGATGAGCATAAGCTTCGTTCCAAGCCAAACGAATAGGATGCTTGCTATAAATATTGTAATCATAGCTAATCTGCCATAGGATGTGAAGAACTGTACGATTTCTTGCCCTGTTGCAAATCCAGCACCAACTACAGTTCCGATGTATGTGAACGAGATTTGCATAATTCGAAGTAATGACTTCATTGTGGGTAACCTCCTTGAGCGAAGTTGTACTTGTCCGAAGCAAGCTCATGATAAGATGTATGCCAAAAAGCAGTTGGACATGACTTGAAAAGGGATAAGAATCGCTAATTTGCCTTGTATAAGATGAGGGGGATTTGAGGAGGGAGAAGTGATTGCAAAACATCGCAAAAAACCCTATCGAAGAGCTGTAGAGATTCGAAAGGGTTCTAGGTTCCTTATGGGATGATTGTATTAACATCTTAGAAAGTACGGAATAAGATGAGTTACTTGATTGATTAAGCTGGATGGGAAAATAATTTAACGGATTGAATAATCTGTGTCTTCGGGTCGAGATCTAACCGCAATAAGGCATCGTCTCCTGTATAACTCCATACGTAACCTGTATCTCGATCAGGTTTGCCAAGCACTTTCTCGGCATTGCCTTGATGGTCGCCTACTTTAAGCCCTTCGATACCAGTCGATTGCCCTGCACCGGACACTTCAACGAAAGCGATATTCCCGTTCTCCATGCATCCGACCGTATATCCATCATATTCCCATATTTCGATCTTAGGTGTGTCATCCATAATAAATTGTGATTGTGGCTTTCCCAATTGTTTGGTGATTTCTTTCTCCGTGGAGGTTAAAGATAATCCTAAAAGCTTAGGCGAATTGCGATCGAACGCGTCACCATCTTGCCGCTTGTCCTTGGGAGCTGTTGTGGATGTAACTTTATTAGATTGAGATTGAGACGAAGGGTTATTTGAATGGTTGTCCACTTCTTGTCTATGTGTGCTTTCTTGTTCAACTCGACAACCTGCTAGTACGCTGATGATGAGCGAGAAAGTCATGAGAACAAGAAGGCTACGACGCCACTTTCGCATCATCATGTTTGCCTCCCTTAACCGCCACGCGACGGATCTATCCTATATTACCCTATATCGAAGAGTAGAATCAAATATAGGCTAAATAATGTATGGTACACTGCCTGTAATAAACTATATATCGTTTTAGACGCATAAATCTCCATTTTGTTGCAGAAGAATAGCAATTGTTTACTTTTCTCATTGCGTATTGTTGGCATATAATAATAAGTAAGCAGGAGAGGGGGCTGAGCAAATGGTACAGGAAACAACCGTTCCATTTATGCAGGGTAAAGTGTCAGAGGCTAAGGTACATTTCGAACGTGCATTAGATTGCAAACACACAGAATTCGATGATCTGTATCCTTATATGATAGAGCATCCCCAGTTTTTTTGGTACAAACGATACGTGGCATGGTCAGAGCTTCTGACGGTGGTTAAGTTGTGCCAGGAATTAGATGTACCTTGGAGACAATTGTTCAGTGTACAACAGGCAGAATATGTAGATAAACGAGTCATGTCAGCCAAAGTGCTGGATTACTGGTTTGAGAAGAATGATACACGTGAACATGTCGGACATTAATAGCTAGAGCATGTTTAGGAGGCCTGTGGAGCAGCGTGTTAGGTGCTTGACAGGCCTTTAAGCATATAGATTAGATGGAAGTGGCAAGGCAATCAATTAGATGGTGAGTGAGAAAAAGGAGTATTTTTATAATGGATGAATTGACGTTAGATCAGTATCGCAACGAGGGGACTTTTGTCCGTGTCGTAAGAGATTTTTTAGAGATAAATGATGTAAAAGGCTATGTGGTTGCTTGGGATGACGACACAGTTATGATTCGTAGGCGGAATAGACGCGTTGTGAAGTTAAAGCGGAGTTATTTCATCCAACGTATGGACGAGCCAAGACAGCTGCCGCCTGGTTTACTGGAAGATATTTGATTGATGTTGATGAGTATTGGATGGATGATTCTTTCGCAGTGTATCAGGCGAAATGGCTGCGTGTGTCTTGTGAGACTATTTTAGGTTGTGGTAAATCAAGGTTATGTTATTGCGGTAATTCGGACACAAGAAGCACAAAAAGTCCAAGACTGTGTTTGATGTGTTAGGGGATCTATTTGAGTGATTAGGCATAATAGCACATGTGTACGGACAAGCTAAGGCGTGCCCCTTTGGGTTCACCTTAGCTTATTTTTGTAGGAGTAGATGCTAATTGTCTAATGGAAATAGTAAAGTCACACTGTATAAAAATGAAATATCCCACCTAGAAGGCGTATTGCCTGATATCGTGCATGCTTATCATACTTTCACAGGAGCATGCTTTCAGGATGGGGCATTAGATCAGAAAACGAAGGAGCTTATTGCATTAGGAATCAGTCTATTTGCCAATAATGAAGTATGTACGCAATATCATGTTCGTGAAGCTCGGCATAAAGGCGCTTCGGATGCAGAGATATTAGAAGCAGTGGCAGTTTCAGCTGCTCTTGGTGGCGGACACGCGTTATCGCAAGGAGTGACAAGGGTGCAAGAAGCTTTACGGGTTGCGGAAAAGGAATAGCTGTAAGCACGGCGGAACTTGTCCATTATTGTGGGCAAGTTTTTTGATTTGAGCGATGATAAGGAAAACTTCTACAAGATCATGTGTGTTTAATTGACTTCATATATTACGCATGCTATATTAATATTTGTATTTATGTTCCAATAAGGTTCAACAAGGTATATGAATCTACTTTGTGTAATGATAGAGTTTATTCTAATTTGCAGTTATGGCGGAATTGGCAGACGCGCTAGATTCAGGTTCTAGTGCCCGCAAGGGCGTGGAGGTTCGAGTCCTCTTAACTGCACCATACATACACATTTTGACCCTCTTGCCCAGCAAGGGGTTTTTTGTTATTGATAAATGAATATAAATAAATAGGAATACATTCTCATGACAAGTTTGTAATAACCACGTATAGTAGAACCAAACAACGGAGAGAGATTGTATATCAACATGCATGCAATCAGGGGAGGTACATCTATGAAGCAACAACACCTATCAAAGCATAAGCGATTTAAAAATAAAGCAGCAGCATTACTTGCATTCACATTGTTATCTGGTACAGGTATACTGTACGGCATGCCAAGGATGCATAGCGTAGAAGCAGCAGCTATACCAGTTAGCATGCACGCTGTGAATCCAAGTGCTAATCAGGCTGTAGGAAAGACAATTGCCCGTGAAATAACAATGCAGGGCATTTCGATTGGAATGACAGAAGCGCAGCTTGTGAAGAAGTTGGGGCAGCCAATACGCAAGGATGCGAGTGAATATGGCTTCAAATGGTACATATACAACAAAGACTACAAAAAATATTTGCAGGTTGGCGTTAGTAACGGAAAAGTAGTCGCGCTTTACAGTAATTCTACAGGCTGGATATCCAAGAAAGGAATCAAGGTTGGCACGTCTCGTACTCAAGTAGAGAAGCTATACGGTAAGCCGATCAAAGAAATCAAGAAAGGAAATACGATTTACCGATATAATCAGGTACCTAACTCCGCTATCTATGCAGTGGATAATACGTACACGACTGTCTTTTATGATAAACATCGTAAAAATATCGTCACGGCTGTTCAAGTCATAGATAAACAAACCGAGTTGGCATTCAAAAGTTTTCACGGGAAGCCAAGCATACAATTGCAGCAAAGCTTTGAACGCCAGTTGTTAGACTTGGCTAATGCTTCACGGGCACAAATGGGCAAGAAGCCCTTTAAAGCGGACACTGAAATTGCCAGTACAGCTCGTAAGCATAGTCAAGATATGAGTAAGCGTTCTTTCTTCGACCATGATAATCCCGATGGTAAATCTCCATTTGATCGCATGGACGATGATAATATCTCGTATTCTTCAGCTGCAGAGAATATTGCTGCGGGTCAGACGAGCGCTATTATTGCTCATGAAGGATGGCTCAATTCATCGGGACATCGTAAAAATATTCTTGGGGATTTCGCGCGCTTAGGTGTTGGAGTAGCATTTGGCGGTGAGTTGGAAGTGTATTATACGCAAAATTTTTATACGCCATAGTTGGTATCATATTGGATGAAGTCAAGCTAAAGGAGGAGTTCTCATCAAGAGGGCTCCTTTTTACTGTCTGTATTTTACAGGCATTAAATGTAAAGAAGAATAGTTGCATTTGCTTGGTTTTTACGATTTCAAGCACGAGTACCCTTGTGGATAATCGAATCGCAAGGGTGTTTCTGATCTTTCTGAGTTTTTTAAAAAGCACCATGAGGCGAGAAAAAATGATCAAGTATACTAGAATCTATCACTCAGATCTATTTTTATAAATTACCAAAAATATTACAGTAAAATAAGAAATTAGCTCAACCTCAACGCCCCCAACGATTTGAATCCTGTAACTTCTGTAAACAAAATTATATTCCAATATTTATGACTTGTTCCTAAACTCTATCAGATGCATGATCTCAAGGTAAGATTTTAGGAGGTTATCATAGTTATGCAAGTAAAACCCTACATAAAGCGATGTATGGCAGGTCTACTGTTACTCACTTTAACACTCACCATGTTCCCTCTCTCTGCACTAGCCGGAAAGTATTCGATGTCTTATATTTACTTCGGTACGCCAAGTAAATATGTCCAAGCCGTTGATCAGACTCAAGATAGTTTGGACATGATCTCGCCAAGTTATTTTGATCTGAACAAAGACGGTTCTTTGTTGTTGAGCCCTGCGCTTGACCCTTCATTTATTACGGAAATGCACCGACGCGGCATAAAGGTTATTCCTTTTCTGAGCAATCATTGGGATCGTGAAGTTGGGAAACAAGCGATGCGCAATAAGGACAAGCTTGTGAAGCAAATTGCGGAAGCGGTCAAGAAATACAATTTAGATGGTGTCAACGTCGACATTGAAAATTTAACGACGGCAGAGCGTGACGTACATACCGAGTTTGTGCGCATGCTCAAACAGGCGCTGCCAGCTGACAAAGAAGTGTCTGTTGCGGTAGCGGCCAATCCACATGGATGGAAGACGGGCTGGCATGGATCGTATGACTATAAGGCACTCGCTGATGCTTGTGATTATCTGATTATGATGACATATGACCAAAGCTATCGTGGAGGGCCTGCTGGTCCTGTAGCTAGTTTGTCATTTGTGGAGAAATCCATTCAAGAAGGTTTGAAAGATATACCGAAACATAAATTAATTATGGGTATTCCTACTTTCGGTCGTTATTGGAATGAGGATGGAAGCATCAAAGGAGATGCCATTCAGCACAGCCGTATTGATTCACTAGTGAATCAATATGGTGGTCAATTCAGTTACGATAAGACATCCGAATCGGCAAAGGCTACCTTTACTATAAAAAAAGGAGATCCACTGCCGACCATTCACGATAAAAAGCTGACACCTGGTAATTATACCGTCTGGTACGATAACAATCGGTCGATTAAAGCGAAGTTAGGTCTTGTTAGTAAGTATGATCTCAAAGGTGCTGGTGTATGGAGCTTAAATGAGGATTCGGGTGATTTATGGAACCATTATCGTTCATGGCTAAATGGAGTGGCTTATTTGGATACGGTAGGTCACTGGGCAGAGCAATCGATTTCGATGCTGCAGGATAAAGGTTGGATGACGGGACTGAAACCGAATTATTTTGCTCCTAACTCAGCGCTAACACGTGCGCAGGCTGCTTCTATTCTTGTTCGAGCAAATGGCTTAAATGGGAATTCGGCACAAAGTGGAGGCAAGCAGCGATACTGGGATGTACCGGTTCAACATTGGGCTGCAGAGGCGATTCATATCGCTTCTGCGGCTGGTCTTGTATCAGGAATGCCTGATGGAAGCTTTGCTCCGAACCGGGCGGTAACGAGGGAAGAAATAGCGGTTATGATTAACAGGTTGGTGAAGCAATCGCCTTCGTCGAAGACTTCCAAACCAGTGATTGAATCGTTCAAAGATGTAACGCCATCTCGTTGGTCTTATCAAGCTATTATGGAGTTAGCGAATAAGGGTATTGTTAGTGGATATAAGGATGGAACTTTCCGTCCTGTTCAACAGGTGACTCGGGCAGAGATGGCGTCGCTGCTGTATACTGCATGTAAGTAACGAGTTACGAATAACGAACCATATTTGGTTGTACAAAGAAAGAACCCCTTATACGCTCATCTTATTGGAAATGAGGTGAGCGTATAAGGGGTCATATTATTTCCAGTCTTTCTCTTCGACTTGACCGTCGATTTCTTCTACGAAACGATCGAAGCATTTGCAGTAGAAGTCTTTACGGCAGATTGGGCATGGAATTGTAAGTAAGCGAGTAATGCTCTTGATGCCGTCACCACGAATTAAGCGCAATTGTGTTGCATCTTGCAAAGTTACGATAAGCTGGACTAGCTCGGAGTCATTGTTCTTTGTTTGTGTCGATAGTACAACTGATTTCACAAGCGGTTGATACGTCGTCATGATAGTTTTTCACCTGCATTTCAATTTTTGCGTACTATTCATCTTAGGTTATGAAGACAAGCCTTGTCAATGGAATCAAAGTGGAATTTCTAGCATGATATGCGATTTTTGAGCGCATATTATAACAAAATGGGTATTGTTGATTTTTTAAGCAATCCATTGTAGCAACTCCATTTGATGTCAGGAGGCTTAAGAAATAAATGGTTGACAACTGTGATAAGCGAAAAACGTGTTCCAAGCGAGTAGTTTGCATTTTTTTGAGTGTGGTTGTAATGACTCTTGTATTCGTGAATGGGAACGGAGCTCCGATAGAAGCTTCAGCCAATTCTTCACAAGCAGTGCAAACATCTAAGACAACAATTGCTATCGTCATCGATGACTTTGGTAATAACATGAAGGGTACAGATGATATGCTGAACCTTCCTGTACCAATTACCGTTGCCGTAATGCCTTTCCTGCAAACTTCGGCTAAAGATGCAGAGAAGGCGCATCAGAAGGGCCATGATGTGATTGTACATATGCCGATGGAGCCGAAGTCTGGCAAGGCAAGCTGGCTTGGCCCAGGTGCGATCTTAGCGAATATGACTGACGCAGAAATTGAAAAGCGTGTTCGCGAAGCGATAGCCGCTGTGCCGCATGCTGTAGGCATGAACAATCATATGGGTTCTAAAGTTACTGCTGACAAGCGAATTATGCGCGTTGTGCTCAAAGTTTGTAAAGAGAAAGGTCTTTATTTTCTAGACAGCCGAACTAATTTCCGCTCTATTGTTGGCGAAGTCGGACAAGAGGTTGGGGTAAACGTACTGAACAACCATCTCTTTTTTGACCAACAATATACGGTGGCTCATATTAGTAAACAATGGAGCAAACTCATGGAAATGTCCAAAACTCAGCCTGTTACGATTGCCATAGGGCATGTTGGTGTTATTGGGCCTAGAACAGCCTCCGTTTTGCGCGATTCTATTCCGGATGCGACACAGCAAGTTCGTTTCGTCCGTGTTTCTGACTTAGTTAAGGAACAACGTTCAGCCCATTCTCAAGAGAAAGTAGCAAAATAATGCATGATCGCATTGCACATCTGCTCGGCTACTGCAGACTGTTTTGAAGAATGGGTGAGCATCGCACGATCCGCATCATTGCTGATAAAGCCCATCTCTACGATAACAGCAGGCTGCTGCATTTTCCGCAGCAAATAAAAGGTTGGGCCAATTTGACAGTCATGGCGAGTGTTGAAAGATGGATTCATATTTTGCTGAATAAGATGCGCGAGCAGTGAGCTGCGACCTTCTTCAGAATGAAGCACGATAGGGCCGCGAGTTCGACTATTCTTACTCCAGTTCACGTGTAAGCTTATAAACATGGACACGGGCAGCTCTTTAGCAAGTTGGCGTCGTTGTGCCAAGTCTTTGCGATGGCGAGAACGAGTCGCTGACCAACGATTATCATCACTTAGTGCATAATCGCCCGTTCTGTTTAATACAGCGGGAATCCCTTTGCTGCGTAGAAGCAAGTATAATTTACGAGCAATAGCTAAGTTAATATCCTTTTCCAGTACATTACCGTGTACGGTACCGCCATCAATTCCACCGTGACCCGCATCAATAAGAATTGCGCCAGGATGGAATATATGCTTTGTATTCGGACTTAGGTTTAGGTTGTTCTCGGGACGAGCATGATGTTCGACATTCTCCATTTGTTCAGACTCATCGTTTGGAATAAGATAAGCAGCTTGAGCTGGCAAGCTGCTGGAGCAAATGGCGAATATGAGCAGCAGCATCGCTCCGATGAATAAAGTTCGTTTCATGGACATCACAAGATACCTCATTTCCTCCATCATTCCTATTTTGTAGGCTGTCACGAATGAAGGGAAGGCATCCTATGTGATTGTTGCCAGTGCTGCAATCGATTCCTTTGTTTAGATTAATGGAGTCATGAGCACACTATAGACAAAGAAAGAATCGCATACAATTCGAGGTGAGATCTGATGGCAAAAAAAGAAGATCTGATTAAATACATCACGAAGCAAGTTGTTACGTACGTAGATACCCCACAGACAGAGCGTCAAGAGCGTCGTATTGAGGAGCGTCAGCGCCCACGAGAGCATTGGATGGTACGCTGGTTTGGTCTTGTTCCATTTAGCATTAGCATGTGGGCGGAGCAGCATGTAAAGGGAAGCAAAGCAGAACAGCCAACGAAAGTACAAGGCCGCTCGATAAGCAACTTGTTTACGAAATGGATGAAACGAACATCGTAGAGATTATTGTCGATTGGCAACGATGATGAAAGCGATGAACAAGCAAAAGGCGTTCCACTGAACAGTGGTGCGCCTTTTGTATGATTTACTACTTCAATTTTTATTCTGCAATAATCGAAGTAATATACCCATGTTTCAGTATAATGTCCTCTGCAAGCCATCTTTTTGACGGAGTATTTGCTCCTGCTCCTGCCACAATCCAGTAGCGTTGACTAGGGGGAACGGATAGTGCGGAAGAGGAAGCCGGAATAGCGTTGGGATTTGAATGCGTTAATTCACTACTTGGCTCCGCCGCCGTCCATTGCTGTTTGCCAATGACCGCGTAAGGGATATTCCATGCTTTTTTGCTTTGTTCTTTACGAATGACATAAATCCAGTTCTGGGATGAAGTTGTAGGATTCCAGCTTTGTATCCAATTAACGGCACTCTTACCACGCAGCTGATTACTACTAGCCATCCATAAAATGTTGTCATAAGGGTCAAATGCCTGCCCTTGTATGCTGGCCTGAGCTTGTAAAGAATTCTTTGATGTTGAATCTGTACGTAACGTGCTGACTGTACGAATCGGGACACGTTTCTTTAGTTTGTTACTTGTCGAAACGGTCGTTAGATTCGTTTGTTCGTTCAGCTTATTGTCCAACTGCTGCATCCATGCTTGAGGAAGTAGTTCTCCCGTAATTGCATCGATCCACTTTGTTGAGGAAGAGGATTTTATTTTCCATGCAGCAATTAACGGTGTATAGTATATCGGTTCGATAGCTGTGACGGATTGATATTGGATACCATGCTGTATTAATGCCTGTTTTAGTGCAAGATGATCATAGGGCAGATCGGGTCCTTCACCATACTCAGTCAATTGGTAACTGCCTTGTTCTGTAGCATGAAAAATAAGATAGCCTATCGGCATATTGTCATGATTAAGTACACGGACAAGCCATCCGTGCGTTCCAGCACCTAACGGCTGGATATCGGTTGCAGCTTGTGTCCATGAAGTAAACGGGTCGTGCTGCGCCAATTGCTTGATCGTCGTTTGAACAGTCTGCTTCAGTGAAACTTCGATATTATCTTTTTTAGTAGTTGTAATAGCGTTAGAGGAGACAGCGGCATTGGTAACGGTTGGCGTAATTGTACAAGACAATACGGTCATTGTGATAACCATCATCCATAATTGTTGTTTACGTGTCGTGCTCGTCCACTTTGAGCTAAAAAACATGGGTTGCACCTCACTTTATCATGATCGCTGATAGTATAGCTTTACCCGAATTGACAATTTTTAAGCCGATTGTCGAGTAAAGATATGCATTGATGCATAAAATCTCACAGCTACTATTGTAAAAATAAATAGACAAAAAGGCTGTCGGTTTAGCACATGCTCTGCTTCCGACAGCCGTTCTAATTTTGACGCAGTGTGACGTATAGACGGATGAGGCGTAAATAAACGTCAATTTGATCTTCAAATGATGTCGTACGCTCATGTCATTACTTTGTTGGAACGTAAATAAACAATCGCAGCGTTGATGATAGACATTTCAATTCGAGGCTGGAACTGCCATTCGATTTCGTTGCGGCGCATTTCATATTGCTCTTCTAGCGTTCGTTCGTTCGGCGGCTCTTTATCGGTTGTTTCATGCTCGGTGTCGTCTCTCTTATCTTCAGTGACTTCGATTGTTAAAATAATGGATTCCGAAGCTTGGTCTGCTTTTGCTTTTATTTCTGATTCTGTTACGGAGACAGTCCCTTCATTTGCTGCTGCCTTAGCTTTATTTTCAGCTTCTTCCTTCAATAATGGCTCATAATAAGCGGCTAAACGATCCCACTCATCTTCTAGACGCTCACTAGCTTCCACAGCCCATGTTTCGTCACTGTTGCGCACATGCTCCGTCAGAAGCTGTTCGATCTGCTGGACTGCCTGATCCAAGGTGTAACGCCAAGCCATCGTATGGACCTGTGCAGGAAGCTTAGGTGTAAGTTCACACTGCATCATTTTATCCATAAAATCGGTATGCAGGGTCCCGCTAATAAGGGAGAACCCGATGGAATGGAGTTCTTCACGTTTCAAATCACAAGCGAATTCCAGCTTGACATTAAGCATAATCCATGGTTCATAGGCAACAGAATGGCGTCCGCGAGCAAACTGGATTTCTGATCCGCTATCTAAGCTCTCGTACAAGGAGACGAAGCGTCCGCTTTCTTTCGCAACCTCCATAATTTGAGCCAGCCGTCTTGAGCCAAAGTCCACATTTTCTCTAGGAATTCGATCAGGGCCGCGAGCACCGCCATTGAAACCAGGCGCTACACCAAATGTACGTTGTATGGCCGCTTCACCAGCCGCAACTGGGTTCGCTGGTACTCCCGGTGCAGTTACATAGCTAATAGGGGCTCGAAACGAATCGGCTGGCATGTTGGCTGGATCGAAGACAAAGGTGTAGCGCATCGTCTCCGCTTCGGTTCCTGTTCGATCTATAAAGCCCCAGTAATAAGGGCGATTCGTCAATAAACGATCGGCTTGCTCAGATAGTTTCACTGTTACGTAAACGGGTGTTTTCTCCATAATGCTGCAAGACATCGCATCAAGGTAGCGCATGATATAAGATGAGATTTGATCCGTATTCATACGCTTTTATGCCTCCGCTTCCGTACTGTATTGGTTCAAGAAGGATTGTACAGCTGCTCTTCGCTCATCCTGTGCTTGAATTGTTTTATCAGTGTGCACTTCGTCGCGAATCGAGTTGAGCGATTGCCCTAACGAATGAACTTCACGTTCAATATCTTCTTTTGAGTTGGCTTCTAGCAAAATACGTGACAGATTGCGCTCAAAGCTGCCTTGCTCCTCAAAACGCTCCAATATCATATCTAGCCTGCCGATCACCAACTCGAACATATTAATTTTCTCGTGCAGCAGGTTGAGGATATGCTCCTCAATGGTTCCTTGTGTGGAAAGGTTGTAAATCTTCACATCATTCGTTTGTCCCAGACGATGGACGCGTCCGATCCGTTGTTCGACACGCATGGGATTCCAAGGCAAATCAAAGTTGATCATATGGTGGCAAAATTGAAGGTTAATGCCTTCACCACCAGCTTCTGTAGCAATCATCACTTGAGCGCGACCGCGGAATAGATCCATCATCCAATCTTTCTTGCCTCGGTTCATACCACCCCGATACGGTACGGCTAGCAGACCGTGATTGCTGAAATATTGCATCAAATATTCTTGCGTAGCCCGATACTCGGTAAAGACGATAACTTTCTCATTCATTTCTCGAATTAGGTTCATCGCCGTCTCGGCTTTTGTATTTTCTTTAATACCTTTGATTAAGTCTACGAGCTCCCAAATCTTACTCCGGATTGGAGAGTCTTCTGCGAGCTTTTTAGACAAGTTGACTAAGGTTAAAAAGACAGCATCACGGCTGGAGCATACTTCACGCTGCAAGGTGATCATGGCGAACATGCTGCCAAGGTCTCCACCATTGGATTGATACTGTTCTTTGACGAATGTGGTAACCCCGTCATAGAGCGCTTGTTCCTCTGCTGAAAGGGTAAGTGGGATGTTTTTGACGATCCGCTTTGTAAAATGAACACCGCCTTCGCCGCGACGGTTGCGAATCATGACTTTAGATAGCTCCTGCTGCAAACCGCCTTCATTTTTCGGAAGACGTTTATCTGCCACATAATTAGCACTATATTCTCCCTGACGGCCTAGCTGACCTGGCTTCAGTAGTGTAATCAGGTTATACAGCTCATTCATGTCATTTTGCACTGGAGTTGCGGTTAGCAGAAGACAGAACTTTTTGCGCAACTGCACAATGAACTGGTAATTGGTTGTTTTGCGGTTTTTTAATTTATGGGCTTCATCGATAATAATCATGTCATACTCTTGTTCCATCAAAATGGAACGATGCGGTTCACGCTTTGCAGTATCCATGGATGCGACAACGACTTCGGATTGCCAATGATACGGCTTCTTCTGAGCGACAGCTGAGATACCAAACTTATGATTTAGCTCGCGTACCCATTGCAGAACGAGTGAAGCGGGCACAAGGATCAACGTTCGTTTCACCAAATTGCGAACCATGTATTCTTTCAGGATGAGTCCAGCTTCTATCGTTTTGCCTAGACCCACTTCATCCGCAAGTATGGCACGGCCTCGCATCTCATGCAGCACTTTACGGGCTGTGTCTAGCTGATGGGGAAGAGGTTCTACACTCGTTAGGTGCGTAAGGCATTGCAGCTCATCGAAACTTTTTACTAATCGTGCTTGCTCGGCTTCATAAGCTAGCTGGAACAACGTCCAATCGTCCCAAGGACCGTTGTGATCGATACGTGTGCGGAACGATTCCAACCAACTGCGGTCGATACGAAGCGGAACACGCTCTTCCGCGTGCTGCGGTTGTAAATCTTCATTCACGTGATGGACCTCCTTGTAGGAATGTGTTGGAACAGGTAGATGTAGTATGAACGATTTGAGAAGGTTTCATAACTAAGTTTCATAACTAAACAAGCTTTCTACTTGCTTGTTACTTCTGGATGGTGTCCATTACCTATATGGGTCAGGGTGGGGTATAATAGATGAATAAGTATATTTTGGAAATGAAAAGAGGGAGTTTCATGAGTATGTGGTTGGTCTTCGCCCTCTTGTCAGCTGTATCCGCTGCGTTCGTGGCCATCTTTGGTAAGATTGGCTTGCAAGGGGTAGATCCGAACGTAGCCACGACAATACGTGCTGTCATTATGGCGTTATTTATGATTGCGGTTATTGTCGTGCAAGGGAAATGGCAGTTAGTCGGCGAGGCGCTTGAAAATAGAAAAGCATTGCTGTATATCGGGTTAAGCGGTATTGCAGGAGCAGCTTCATGGCTGTTCTACTTCATCGCATTGAAATACGGAAAAGTAACGCAAGTTGCGCCGATTGATAAGCTGAGCGTCGTGTTTTCGATCATTTTGGCGATAATTATTCTTGGTGAGACGTTGAACTGGATGTCTGGGATTGGAGTCGTGCTTATTACAGCAGGTGTACTGTTTATTGCATTTAGCTAAGGGGGGACAGCGATGCTAACGATTGAGCAAGTACATAAGCATTATGATGGCTCGCATGTATTGAAAGGGATTTCGATGGAGGTGCCACGGGGGCAGTCGATTTTATTTCGCGGGGAGAACGGTTCTGGTAAAAGCACATTGCTGCGTATGATCTGTGGGCTTTTGAGGCCAACTTCTGGCCATGTACGGTGGATGGATGGTTTCGAAAAGGAAGCCCAGCGTGTGATCGGGTATGTGCCTGAGCGATTCCCTCAGTTGAATATGAGTCCGTATGAATATTTAATGGCTATGGGTCGCATTCAACGGATGTCTGATCACGATATTCAAAGTAGGATGGATGAGCTAATAGGGCTGTTCCGCATGGAATCGTATCGCAATCAACGCATGAATGGCTTTTCGAAAGGAATGCTGCAGAAGGTCAATCTCGTTCAAGCGATGCTGCGTAAGCCTGACCTGCTTGTGTTGGATGAGCCTTTATCCGGCTTGGATATCGATGCACAGAGGAAACTACAGCAACTGCTTATTGAGATGCATAGGGAGGGCACAGCATTGATGATGGTCTGTCATGAATCCGATCTGCTGGATAGTGTGGCTGAGCGTATCATTACGCTGGAACGAGGTTTGGTTGTAGGAGATGATGAGTTAGTAGACGTGAGTGAGAGTGGTGTCGAGCGGGTCGAGTCAGTTGCTCAGAAGATGAAAACAATGCGTGCGGAGTCAGCATCTCGTTCTCGTATTGTCTGTTGTCGGGTGGGCGAGGAACTGCGCCGTTTGCTGAATGCTTATGAAGGTGTTATTATGCTGAAGTCGTATGAGGAAGAGGAAGATTGTGAAACACATTGCAAAACGCATTGTATTTCCATAGAGGTACTTACGCCAGCTAGCGATGATGTACTGCGATTGATCTTAGCAGCAGCTGGTTCAGTCGTGTCTGTGCAGCAGATTAGCGCTGATAGTGCTAAGAGCACTGGAATTAAGGAAAATGAGGAGGAAGAATTATGCGCCTCTCATTAATTCGCTATTTTCTACTATCTTTCAGTCGTACGAATCGTTATGTAGCTCCATTGATCGTGTATTTGCTAACCTTTACGCTGTTCTATTCGCAGAAGCCCAATCCGATTATCGGCAGCTATGCCGCGACAGCGGTCATTTTTTTATTTATAGCAGGATGGTTCAGCTATGCATTTCATGAATCGCAAGATCGTGTACAAGAGCAGTTAGCGTTGTTACATACGAAAAAGATATCTACTTATTTTTTGAGCAAATGGGGAGCATTGGCACTCATGCTGGCTTGTCTCTCTTTGCTTACCGTCGTGTATCCAATTGCGATAGGTGCGTTCGCTGACTCGGTTAGTTTTCAAATGGGAGTTTTAGCATTTTTGATTCATTTAGAAGTTGGGATGATCGCCAGTGGTGTTGCGCAGATGTTTCAATCTCGATTTGTTCCCAGTAAAGGAATGGCGGTAAGTGGGATTATTATCGTTTTCGCGTTATCGTTGTCTCAGAGCAAGTTAGCCGAAATGCTTCCTGATATGCTGCACGTTCTGCTATGGCTGCTTCCGCCGGTGAAGCAAACGATTGAGGTGATAACGCAGAGTGCGGTGCTTTCTGTACATGAAATGTTATGGTCCCATGCGATTACCTTGGGGTACATCGTGGTTCTGCTTGTTATTTATGTGATGCGTGTAAAGCGAACGGATATGCATTGTAAATAGGGTGTAGCAGCTAACTATTATTCTAGTAGTGGCAATATCTATATCGTATCGTTTAGGCAAGCAAGATGTCGTGTAATAATAAAAAAAGTGATAGATATGGTAGCAGATTAAGAAGTGGAATAACAATATTTCGACGATTTTGAAGGGCTGTTGTCAATTGAGTCGTCTTATCGATATATAATGACAAGATGGGGTGTCGAAAAGATGAATGGAATTGTAAAAATATTCGGACGATCGTTATGGAGCATGTGCATAGTGCTTCTCGTTCTGCTCGGAGTGGAAGGTATTCGTCTCGCTGTGAACACGACGTTAGTCGCAAATGGCGCGATGAATCAAATAGAAGTATCGCACGGGAATATCATGATGGCTTTACTCGTGGTGATGCCAATACTCGTTCCGTTGGTTGTGTATCGTAAAGCGAAACGTGAAAATATATCGTCGAGCGCTTATTATGTGGGTGCGATTCTCTCTTATGTCGTGGCGGCAGCTGCCATGTCGGTGCTGAATATCGCATGGTACCAAGTGGAGCAGACGATGTTATCGCAACAGATTCAATACTTGAACTTTATTGATGTGTTTGGCTGGGGCCAATTCGATAACTTCGGTATGTTTATGTATCAGGGAACGGCATTCTTGCTAGTAATGGCTTGCTTGCATTTGCTCTTCTCCGTTCATGGGAAACTGGGCTTTGCGATTTGGTTCGCAGCTATTGCTAGTTTGTCTGTCGGCTTGTCCGTCGATATGCTGCGCGAGAAGATTGCGAACGGTTTGACATACTTACTGTTCAATGATACATGGATGGAAGTTAGCGTCATGATGGCCATTGCCGCGGGTGTGTTGGCAGCTGTAAGTTATCTCTTTATCGTGACGAAGAATAGGAAGAAAACATCGGCAGAAGGAAACCCTGCGGAATCCAATAATGGCCCAGAAGGGGCGCAAACTAATGGTTATGGCACTCCGGCGCAGCGGTTCGGCATTGGAGATATGCAAGCTCGTGATGGTGCGTTCGTACCAAGCGGAGCAGGGACGGGTGCAGGCGCAGGATTTGCGACAGGTGTTGGTGTAGGAGCTGTTGGAGCTTCGACAGCTGCTGGAGCGCACCGAAAAACGGATTATTCTTGGGATGTAGCTGACTATAAAGAAGAGTTGGAATCGATTAAGTCTTTTAAGCCTGCGGGAATGGAATACAGTTCTGAACCGAACAGCTCGTCGAGCGGTTCATCGAATAATTCTTATAGTTCGTCTTACGGATCGTCCAATAGTTCTAGCAGTGTGAAATATCCAGAACCGCCTGTATACCCACCAGAGCCGAGCATTCCAGATGGGCGGGAGTCGTAGATAAATTGTGTATTAGTGAGTGAAGAGCGAAGGTTGTTGCAAAGAACTTGTGTGATAATAAGGAACACATATGAAGTTTCATCTGATAGGATTCCGAAAGAATCGGAGGCAACAGAGTTATACGGTTGTCTCCTTTTTGCGTTCTTATAGCCGAAAAAGAGGGGGAACTTAGTGAGTATGTCGAATATATATGTGAAAGATTACCTAAATATTGTAGGGCATAGGGAAGGATGCCTATGGATTAGGATGCGTCCTTTGGCGCATTGGCTTAGTGGAGTTCGGTCTATTGAAGGGCGAAGATGGTATCCTGATCAGAAAGAATGGAGTATACCCGGTACAGAACCAAGTGTAAGGAGATTCGTCACCCTATTTAAAAATGAGCCTGTTATTGTAGAGGATTATGTACTGGCCATCTTCCCGATGCTCCGTATAGCTCGGAAGGAAGGGCATGGCGTCAAAGACTGCAACAAAAAATGATACTAAAAGGCTTTAGTGCAAAAACTCAAAAAGCATATCTTGGACATATGGACCGCTTCATAGAACACGGTAATTATATGATGGGAAATGTGACTTCAGCGGATGTGCAGAGCTATATGCTGCACCTGCATGAGCAGAAGCGATCACATTCCTATGTGAATCAAGCCATTAGTGCTCTACATTTCTGCCTATGCGATGTAGAAGGGAAAGTAGGATTTCCAAAACGTTGGACAAGACCTAAAACAGAAAAGAAGCTGCCGACTGTGTTGTCTCAAGAGATGTGATGCATATTTTGCAGCACGTAGATAATCGGAAGCATCGCACTATACTTACATTAGCTTACTCTTCTGGATTACGCGTAGGAGAAGTGGTTCGGCTGCGAGTTATGGATATCGATCCTCAACGTGGAGTCGTACATGTACGGCAAGCTAAGGGGAAAAAGGATCGATATACCGTGTTATCTCAAGTGGCCTACGAGCTGTTAGTGCAGTATATGGAGCACTGTATGTCAACGAGAGAACCAAAAGCCAGGCTATTCTCAGGGGGAACAAAAGACGGCAAGCCTTTGACGGAAAGAACGGTTCAATATGTATTTGAAAAAGCAAAGCAGCGAGCTGGTATACAAAAGCCAGCTACTGTGCATACGTTAAGGCATTCATTTGCGACTCATCTGTTGGAAGCGGGTACGGATTTGCGCTATATTCAAGAGCTTCTTGGTCATTCTAGTTCCAAAACGACTGAAATTTATACTCATGTCAGCACACGCGACATTCGGCGTATTCAAAGTCCTTTGGATCGGATGTGAGCAGAGATGGGCTAGGGAGGGTGTATTACGGCTGCGTAATTGATTGTTTAGCATAAGTGAGGCTATTTTAGATTCGCAGATTGTGGCCATATTAAATGATCTGCGAATTTCGTATATTGGGTTGAGATAGATATATTCACGAAATTCGTAGATTAGAAGTTAGCTGAAATTGACTTAAAGGCAGGAGAAAACAAATTAAAAAACCCAAACCAATAATGAGTTTGATAGGAATAGTTCTTTGCATGATAACAGTTTCAGTGCATTTATGTTATAGATTTATAAGAATATCTGATGTAGGAATAGGGATGCTGTTGTCTCTTACTAATGCCTTATTATTAGTGTTTACTTTACTGTGGAGTCTAATGGGGGTACTTGAATTGAGAATACTATTAAAGGCGTACAAGAATACAAAGAATGAGTTATATGACGAAAGATTAAATAAAGATAAAAATATGGCTGAGTTAAGAAGAAATAAATTTTATATGTCAATAAATATCAGTTATTTAATCATCATAATGTGCCAATTCGTTTATGTGATTTTTAATTGGGATGAAGTAAATATATAACAACAAGATCTTGAAAGAAAATTCGAAGAAGTGGTCAACATCAGCTAACACCGTATCTACGCTGCGGGCTACGCCCTTGGTTCGAAAGATGAGTAAAGCAGGGAAGTTGATTCAGCTCACAACCCTGCGAGGCTAAGTCCGTCGGACCCGGCGCGATGCGCCTTAAGCCTCGTAGGGTTCGTAGATACAAGAACGTTATAAGAAATCAGCGCTTAAACTGCAAAACTCAAACATTATTTCATTTAATAAAGTCTCGAATTGAAGGTGATTATTTTGTATGACTATTTAATGATATATTCTGATGAGGGGTATAGGAATTCTATTAAAGCAATTGATTTTGAACAATTTATGATAAGAACTTTGGGATTTGAACAATTAACGAAATTGAAATTGTATAAAGAAATTGGTGGGGAACTGGTTAGATTTACGGGCATTCAGGCGAACTCTGATGGGAGTTATGCTTTTGAGACTCTTGATGGAGTGGAAGAGATTAATTTAATAGAAATTGATTTACCAGAGAGAATTGACGATGAAATTGAAAGTGAAATTTTAAAAATAGCAAATACAATTGCTAATGAATATTCTTGGATTATAGATTTACGAGATGAGTAATATTTTTTGGTTATTTCGAAGAAGGCGCTGACATCCTATAACACCATATTCACGCATCGGGCATCCGCCCGCGGTCCCAGAAGGATATTCGGAGAAGTAATTGCTGTGGACACATCCGACTTTGTCGAATGTCGTGAATATACGAAACGTTATAAGAAATCCCCGCAGATATACTAAAGTTATTAGGAGATACTACAATGATTTATTTAGAAATACATCAAGTTCAAAGATTAATGAAGCTAGGTTTTAAACCGCCATACGATTTAGGAGAAGTATATGCAAGTCGGATCTACTATTACAATGATGATGCGTGGGCAGTAGGAGGAAGAATAACTGGAGAAGATTTAATACTAGCCCCTGAAGAAGTATATAAAGAAGGAATAAGACTGTATTCAATAGATGAAGTCTTGGACTGGGTCCACATGGAAGGACTTGGGCTCAGACTTGATAAAAACATAAACTCGGGTTATAAATTCACAATCATTGATGAGTTTGGAATAGAGCATAAGGGATCTGGCGGAACATTAAATTATGCTGTATTCAATACAGTAGAAAGATATCTTGTAAAAAGAAATAAGAAAGTGTAGTTGAAAAGATTCGAAGAAGGCGGGAACATCTTATAACAACGTATCTACGCTGCGGGCTTTGCCCATGGTTCGCAAGATGAGTAAAGCAGAGAAGTGGAGTCAGCTCACAACCCTGCCAGGCTAAGTCCTGCGGACCCAGTCGCTGGCGCTCCTTTAAGCCTCTCGTGTTCGTAGATACAAGAACGTTATAAGAAATCCCCGCAGACAATAAAACTATGGAGGAACAAATCATTAAAAATATTATTCAAATTGCTGAACGAATTAACCAGGCAGCTATGAAGAACCAAGTAAAAGAAATTGAAACTTTGATTAATGAAATAAACATATCAGAGCAAATGGGAATACATAGTTTTTTAGATATTAGAGGACTGGAAACGATCACAAACAATAAAGACATTCTTAATATACATCCAGGTGTGAAGGAGCACGTGATATGGTTATACTTTTGCAAAGTTGAATGGTCGGATCATAATTTCTCTGAACTCATAAGAATATATAGAGAAGAAAAATATTTAGCTTTGGAAAGTCGAATTGTAAGTGCTTTAAAAGAAGATGAAGTTAATGAAAATCAAATCGGAAAGATCCAAGAGGTTTTTAATTCAAAGGAGATAGAAAAACAATTAAAAAAGTGGAATGAAAGAAGAATGTAGGATGGTATCGCTTCGAAGGCAGTAGCATCTTATAACAATGTATCTACGCTACGGGCTACGTCCTTGGTTCGCAAGAAGAGGTAGGCAGAGGAGGGTATTCAGCTCACAACCCTGCGAGGCTAAGTTCTGCGCACCCAGTCGCTGACGCTCCTTTAAGCCTCTCGGGTTCGTAGATACGGGAACGTTAGACGCAAATATTGCAGTTGTGATAAAAGCTATTATGAAAGTGACCAATGGAGAGTGCAATGAAAATCAATAATCTAAAAACAAGATTAACGAATGAAGTGTGCATTACGAATAAGAATTTGTTTGTTGATTTTATAATTGATGATAGATGGTCGTTATACAAATTAGTTGAGAGACATGGTTTTATTACTAGTATTGGAAGTGGAAAGGAAGAATACCGATTAGAGAAAACAAATGAATTATTATTAAAGAAATTAAGTGAATTAGGAGGGAACAGATATCCAATCTTTATTTGTCCAGACTGTGGTGATCTTGGATGTGGCTATATTTCAGTAATAATCGAAAAGCAAGGAGGAACAATAATTTGGCGCGATTTTATGTTAGGAGAAAGTGTGAAATTAACACATATAGGACCATTTTGTTTTGATGTAGGTAACTATATTAAAGAAATAAAAAAAACAAGTACATATTTTGAAGGCTAATCATATGAAGGTAACAACTACGTCTAACAAAGTATTCACGCATCGGGCATGCGCCCTCGGTCCTAGAAGAAGATTCGGAGAAGTAGTTACTGGGACACATCCGACATTGTCGGACGTCGTGAATCCAAGAACGTTAGCTGAAATCGAACTGAATTCAATAAAAACACTAAAGGAGACAGAGTGTGAAGAATAATGGTTTGTTAGAAATAAAACTAACTAACTTATATAACATGATCAACGAAGAAGGCGACATTATTGATTTTATTTGGTGTTCAGAAGAGCTTTATTATCCATATTACTTACACTTTGGTGATACTAACTCCGAGTTTAGCTCGGGTTCACTTATTGCATTTTTAGGATTGTTATTGGAATGGGATGATGGTAGCGGATTTCCCTTTTGTCAAGAGAAAGAATTTAATACATGTTATGAATTTGATAAATTTATGGAATATTTCATTGTTGATAAAGAAAAGATAAAAGATCGCTTTCCATATATATTCGAATTAATAGTAATAACACTAAATTCAATATTCAATACAGAAGACATTTTAACTATATTTTCAAACATAACAAAAGAAGATTTAAAGAGATATGAAGATTTTGTTAGGTCCAATAAAGTAGAGAATATAGACAGAGAAGTTTATATGAAAGCATTGAATGAAGCGGGGATAGTTTTAGGTAATTCATAGAAGAGTTCGACATCAGCTAACACAGTATTCACGCATCGGGCATACGCCCTCGGTCCCAGAAGAGGAATCGGAGAAGTAGTTGCTGGGACACATCCGACATGTGTCGGACGTCGTGAATCCAAGAACATTATGTGAAAGGACTGAAAAATCTATATTGAAAGGAATTAGAAAGATGGGTTTGGGAACTTCTCAAGTAGATAAATACCTTGAATTACTGAATTATTCCAAATTGAAGAGGAAAAACCTTAAGGAATCTAATGAGTATTTACAGGTAGTTGAGAGAAACATTAATAAATTTAGTACTAAAGAATTGACGGTAATGAGAACAGAACTTACAGCTTTAGTAGAAACTTATAAACTAAGTTCAATAGTAACTTCAATGATTTCGACATTAGTTGCAATAGTAGTTGTAATAATAACTGCAATGAAAGAACTAGTACTTATTGATAAATCTGATTTCATTGAAAAGAATGTAATGTATGTTGTAATTGTTAGTGCTTGTTCGATAGTTTTCTTTCCTACAATACTTTTCTTAGGGAGATACATAAAAAAATATAGTATGTTGACTCAAGTATTAGGTTTAGTTGATAACCTAATAGATGAGAGAAAGAAGATTGATGAGCTGATAGGTGAAGCTTACAAAGAAAATTTGAAGTATCTCAAAGAAGACAGTCCCATCACATAACACAGCATTCACGCATCGGGCATATGCTCACGGTCCCAGAAGAGGATTCGGAGAAGTAGTTGCTGTGGACACATCCGACGGGACGTCGTGAACACAAGAACGTTATATGAAAGACATGTTACTAAATATTTGAGGAGTTTTCTTAAAGATGATAAAAAATATAGAAAACATAGAACCGTTTATTGGTAACTTTACAATCCGTCAAATAGAATGGCTTTCGAATTTTCACTTATATATTACTCAAGACAAGTTTTTTGAGAACATATCAATACTAGATATAACTTTTTTAATTAAGAAGGTTTCAAAAACATATGAAATAATTATAAGATTTTCGAATATATAAAGTCTTAAGCTTGAATCTGGAGGAGCACTAACACAAATAAGTGGATTTAATATTAGAGATTTAAAGGATCATGGATATCACCCAATGAAATATTTAGTTGAGGATTACGAGAACGGAATTATTAACTTTTATTGTAATGATATTGAATTTTTAAGTCTTAAAGAAAGTGAGAACATAACAATTTAGATTACATATAGAAATATTGAATGTTGTTCGAAGTGGACATGTCCATCATATAACAAAGTATCTATGCTGCGGGCTCCGCCCTTGGTTCGCGAGATGTGGTAAGCAGAGAAGTGGATTCTGCTCACAATCCTGTGAGGCTAAGTCCATCGTACCCGGTCGCTTTACGCTCCTTTAAGCCTCTCGGGTTCGTAGATACAAGAACGTTATAGGAAATTGCTGAAATGAACAAAACATATGATTCTTTGGGGGAACGAAGATGTCGACATACTACTATTTTAAGTGTAATAAATGCAATAGAAAAGGAGGATTTTATTCGAGACAGGCTTGGGGATGGGGAAATTTTGATATCATTGAAAGTTTTAAATTTCTAGCATTTCATACAGATCAGTGTGGGGAAGAATACATAAGAGTCATATCAGAACATAATGATGATTACGAAGAGGATTTAAATACAGAAACATTAGAGTTTTATAAGAGAGACAGTTACGAAAATTTCCCTCTATCTAATGATTGGGGATTTATGATGGATGTTAAAGAGAAGGGTATTGATGAATTAAATGAAGCCTGGGTAACTGAGAGGATAAAAGGAATAAAGCCTGATAATGGAATAAAAATCAGAGGAACAATAACTGCTATAGAATATGAAGAGAAAAAGCGTGGTTATGCCTATAAAGCTTATTTTTTGTCAGAAGATGAAAAGGAATATACTTTTATAGACTTCGATAAAGTACTGCCGCAGATAGGGACAAAGTATTTTATACTTGGTGAGATTGTGAATAGTGAAATAATAGAAAAGGTAAACGTAGGAGAAATAAAAGGGACATTGATAACAACAAGAGACATGAAGCTGCTTGTAGATTCAAAGTAGTCATCAACTTTCTATAACACAGTATTCACGCATCGGGCATTCGCCCTCGCTCTCAGAAGATGATTCGAAGAAGTAGTTGCTGTGGACACATGCGTGTGGACACATCCGGCTATGTCGGGCGCCGCAAATAGAAGAATGTTATCGGAAAATCATGCAATCTACCAAAAGGAGATAATATGGGGACAACAATGCTATGCTATGTCGAGAAGAAGATTTTTCGAAATGACGATATGTTAAAACAAAATGGAGTCTGGACCTCAATAGATAATTGGAAGAAGAACGAATATGCAGTGTTGTATCCTGAAAGAAAAGAGTCGTTATGGTATATAGATTGGAATGATTTGGTGTATAAGGGTGGAGGGTATGATCTCCATGCAATACTGGCTAATCAAAGAAACACTTACATTAAAATTCCATATATTAGTGATCCCAAAGGGTTGCCAAATGATGTTTCCGAACAGATAAGACAAGAGTTTGAAGGTGGAGAATCTCATGTATGTACTTGGTTTACGTTTGATGAACTATTCAAGTTTAATTGGGATCAAAAGATAGAATATGAGGATTATACTATGGATAACGAATTAGTCATTGATGTTGTTGATTATCGTGCAAGTGGAGAAGAATTTTTGAAGGCGCTGGAGAGACTAGTACATAGAGAAGACCCGTCAAATTTTAGAGTTGTAATTATGTTTCATAATTAATGATTACATATAAAAATTTCAAGGATGGCATGAACGTCCTATAACATAGCATTCACGTTTCAGGGCTATCACCCTCGGTTGTCCAGATGTATAGTCATGGAAGGGAGCCTGACAACAAACGCTCCAACCTAAGATAAGAGCTATCTAAGGCTGTGGCGTTTGTTGAATACAAGAACGTTATAGGAAATGCGCTGAAAGTGAGATAAACAATGATTATACAAAAGATGATTAAAGAATATTTTGATGAAGATGGAAGTCTTCGAGATATTTACATTACGCATGGATGCAAACTAGATTGGGAATCAATATTCGAATATTTTGATAAAAATAAAATCCAGTACAAAATCACCAAAGACGGAGAACTAGTTTATGAAAGGGCAATTAATCAATTAATGAAACTTAGACAAGACTATTCTCTTAACATATCGATAGATTACAAAGGCATTTCGATATCTGGGTATTTTTACGAAGCGGATCAAATTGAATTTGATACTTTGCCAGAGCAGATTCAAACTGAAGATGCAGTGAATTCACTGATAGAGTTCATGAAGGACATATCACAACAAACGAATAAAGAAGTGATATTAACTGAAGAAATGGACATAGAAAACGAAGTTTTTAGAGTAACTCCTAGTGGAACAATAAACTTTTAGTAAGTATTTCATTCGCAAATGACCTAACACAGCATTCCCGCTTCGGGCATTCGCTCTTGGTCCCAGGAGCAGCTTCGTGTGAGCTATGGACACATCCGATTCAGTTGGATGTTGTGAAAAAGCGAAGTACCTGGATTTTAAAATTTGAGCAGTCAGAGGAGAAAAATAAAATTATAAATAAGATTTCGGTTGAAGAGATGGCCAGTAAATTTATAGAAGAGGATCATCCAACCATATTAATTGATGGAAGACCATTAGATCTTATATTAAATGATTTATTTCCAAATGAATTGTTACTGGGGTTAATTCCAATGATTACAGATTGGATCAGCTTAGAAGAGGAAACGAAATTGGTAGAAGATGTATATGAAGCGAATCAGGAATTGAAGATATTACCGATTTTGATGTGCCCCGATGATTGCGACTTATCATGTACATTAGTTGTAGCTGAAGTTGAAACTATACATGACCAAATTAAGTGGCTGCGAATCGGAATTGATATGAATAATCCTAAGGAATTGATTGAACAGAATAGATTTTTTGAAACGAATGTCAAATGGCTAAATAATATGTCAGCGATGACCTTTAGTAAAGACGATTATAAATCATTGGATAAGATATATAGAAAAAATAATTGAGTGAAAGTAAACTTAGAGATGTCAGGTGCTTCGTATAACACCGTATCTAGGTTGCAGGCTGCGCCTTGATTCGTAAGCAGAGAAGTTGATGCAGCTCACAACCCTGTGAGGCTAAGTCCTATCGACTCAGTTGCTAGTGCTTCTTTAAGCCTAATAGCGTTCGTAGATTTGAGAAAGTTAGCCGAAATCAACTGAATAGAGAATATTTTTATAGGTGATTCAATGAAGAACTGGATAGAGATAAATTCAACACTAAATAATCAGATTTGGCAAAGTATATATAACAATTTTAATTTTAAACCTAGTATACATAAAGAAGATTGGCCAAGTTTCACGCTGCCAGGGCCCTTCATTGTTTATGATATTGCACATTTATTTGGAGAGGATTTTGAGTATCTCTACTTAGATCTAGAGAATTGTATATTAAATGCCATGATTGCTTGCTCTGAAGAAAATGAATATTTATATGCGCTTGACTGGCAGCATGAATCATATTTGTTTAACCCGCGTTTTGAAAGTCCTATAAATGAATTTAATGAGTGGCCGATTCCATTATACCCAAACGGAGACTATTACTTTTTTATAAAGAAGGATTTTTCATGGGGGTATCTAGGGCATCCATGGGAGAAATCGATAAGTGTATTTGGAGAAGAGCTAATAAGAGCAATTGAAACAAATAAACCTAAACTATTTACTAAAGCAATAAGAAAGAACATCTAAGAAATATTAAAGAGCTACATGGGGGATTCGCAGAAGTCACCTGCCGTATATAAATCCGTGTTCAAACCTCAGTCTCTGCTCTTGGTCTAAAACGAAGTAAAGAAGCGGTTCGAGTGGAATGATTTAGTGGAGTAGCGTACTCAAGCGGACAACATCCACATCTTTAAGATAAGAGCTATCAAAGGGATATGGACGACGTGAATACAAGCACGTTATTTGAAATTACCGAAATACTATCAAAAGAACAGGAGAAATAACATAATGGTACCTTTTCCTCAAGAATATGAATTCATTGAACTCTTTGAAACAGAACCAACAAAACTTGATGAAGTAGTTCCATTCTTTTATAACAACAAAACATACAAATTATGTAGACCGAATGGAAATTTGTTCTTTGAGATTGATCTGGTAGTCACTGGACTAGAATCGCGTGGAAAAAAGACGGAATTTTAGTAATCGATCTTACTTTGGAGAAGGTTAAGGGAATAGAGATTGAAAAAAGGTCTGGAATGGAATTTTTAAATCTCTATTTTGATGAAGAACAAGGGTTAAGAACGCTGGTAATAAAGACGAAGCCTGAAATATCAATCATATGGGGAACAGTTAGAGATTAAAGAAAATGTGAATGTTGTAATTCGAAGATATTGGTGAAATTTGACCATACTTTAGGGTCCGATGATATGGATGACATTACGGGAACAAGCCCCCTATTAAAATCATACGACAGAAGGTGCAAGATCATAAAATTATTATTCGTATGTAGTAAAAACAAATGGCGAAGTCTAACCGCGGAAACAGTCTTTAGTGACTTAACTGAGTATAATGTTAGATCTGCAGGTACCGAAGACAGTGCTAGAATTAAAGTTACAGGTGGTCATATTGGTTGGGCAGATATTATTTTTGTAATGGAGAAGAAGCATATAAGAAGAATCAGGGATAAGTATAATCAAGAGCTTATCAATAAAAAAATGATTTGTCTTGATATACCTGATGATTTTACATACATGGATGAAGAATTAATAGAGACATTGAAATCAAGAGTGTCAGAACATATAGAAATACCGGAGAATTTTTGAAAAGGGCTCGTAGAAGACGACAACTTCATATAATATAACTAGGAATAGGTTTGGCGGAGGGATATGACTACTTGAAACATTCGGGAGGAGTGAGCAAATGATATCCACTACAACGGCAAAAATGATAAATCGTTTACCGGATAAATTAGTCACATACATATCTAAAAAAATTGTAGCTAGATACCTAAAGAAATATGCAAACATAAACATAGTTGGTAGTGAAAACTTAAAAGGAATACAAACGCCAACGATTTTTATTTGCAATCATTTAAGCAATTCAGATGGATTAGTTTTAGGCAAGGTGCTAAAAGAGATTGATCCGACTTTTGTAGCAGGTGCTAAACTGTCCCATGATGCTGTTACAAGTATAGGGGTTAATGTAGTTAAGACTACAAATATTAAACCAAATACAGCTGATAAAGAGGGCCTTGAGAAAATTATTAAGCTTGTAAAACAAGGGGAAAGTTTATTGATTTTCCCTGAAGGAACAAGAAGTAGAGCTGGTAGTATGATTGAAGCAAAGAAAGGAATCCTTCTTATCGCAAGAATGACAGGAGCACCTATCGTGCCTATTGGGATATATGGGACAGAGAAACTGCTGCCTATCAATACAGACGGAGATATGAGAGCGGAAAGCTTTAATTATGCAGATGTCCATATCAATATTGGAAAACAATTTAAATTTCAAAAGAGAACAAAAGAACAAGACAAAAGTGAATATGAAGACTTCACTCTAAAATATATGATGTATAAAATAGCAGAATTATTGCCTGAGCATTATAGAGGCGTATATAAATAAGCAAGCTATAATTCTAGAACATAAAATACTGTGAGAATGCTCAACTATATATGCTAGAATCAAGATAGAAAGAAGAGGTAGGACGAAATTGTAGGAGGTGGAACGAATGAAATGGCAAGAAGTTAGAGAACTGTTTCCTGATCAATTTGTTCTAGTTTCCATTCTTAATTATCATGAGGAAGGCAACAAAAAAATTGTAGATGAAGTTGCGCCGATTCGCACGATATCAGAAAAAGAGGCTAATAAAGAGTTTTTTCAAGCAAAACCAGGCAACTTAGTTTACCATACTTCAAATCCAGATTTTGTAATTCATCTTCGTCGTGATCCTTTGATGAGAGTGAGACGTAACAGTAATGACAATTAACTATGATGGACAGTTAATAACAACGTCAATTACCGTTACATTTAGAGGACGAGTATTGAAAATAGACGATGTCATTATAGATACAGGGTCTTCACATACTATAATTAGTCCTGATATTTTAGAGGGAATTGGAGTGACTTACGAAACAGGAGATTCTATTTATGAAGCTTATGGGATTGGCGGAAGCATTCCTTTTTACACAAAAATTATGGACAGGATTGAAATAGGTACAAATAGTATTGAAAATATAGAAGTAGATATTGGTATACTGCCAAAAGATCATAAAGGGCTACTGGGTTTGGATATACTGAAACAACAAAATTGTATTATTGATTTAAAAACATTAGAACTACGTATTTGAACTGTGGAATGCGGAAATATTAAGGTGAGTTCTAATATTTGCAGAATGACCATAGCAAAAAACCTCCAAATCCACATCGTGGCTGGAGGTTTTTTACGTTGTTTAATAAACGCTAGTAAACATACTATTTAAATAAATTCAATGTCGTAATAATGATCGGCATGGCAAACACGTCGATAAGAAACGCACCTACGATAGGGACGATCAGGTAGGCTTTGCGGGAAGGCCCGAAGCGTTCCGTTACCGCAGCCATATTTGCCATGGCATTTGGTGTAGCGCCAAGCCCATGTCCTGTAAATCCGGCAACCATTACGGCTGCGTCATAGTCTTTGCCCAACATTCTGAACAAGATGAAAATGCCAAACAGCACGATAAAGATAACTTGTACCAACACGATGAGAAGAAGTGGAAGAGCAAGATCAGCTACTTCCCATAGCTTGATGCTCATGAGCGCCATGGATAGGAAGAGACCGAGTGTAACGTCACTTATTAGGCCAATGCTCTTCATGTCGATGGTACCTGGTTTGAATGCATCTATAATGTTGCGGACGATAACGGCTACAAACATAGCTCCGACATATCCGGGAAGGACAAAGTCTGTTGCTGTTGAGAACAGTCCTCCTAAATATGTCCCTAACGCCATACAAAATGTAATGATCAGCACTTGGATGAAAAATGTATTCGTTGTTATCGGTAGCACTTTTTCTTCTACGTTTGCTGTTTCTTCCGTTGTTTCCGTCGGCTTCAAATTATATTTGGATATCAAATATTTTACGGTCGGACCGCCAACTAGACCGCCGGCGATAAGTCCGAAGGTAGCTGCTGCAACCCCGATGGACAACGCAGAGGGAATTCCCATTGCTTCAATCGTTTGTCCAAATGCGCTTGCCGCGCCATGTCCGCCTTCCATGGAAACTGCCCCAGCCATCATCCCGATTAGTGGATGGAGGCCAAATAACGAGGCAAGGGAAACGCCAATCGCGTTTTGTGCCAAAGCTAGAAATCCGCAAGCAAGCCAGTAAATGACGAGCAGTTTGCCGCCTAGTTTAATCAGTTGAAAGCTTGCTCCCAATCCTACCGTGGTGAAGAAGGTGAGCATGAATAGACTTTGCAGCGATGTATCCAATGTAATTTCCATTACACCTGTCGCTTTCAGGATCGTAGCTAGGGCAGCAAACAGCAGTCCACCGACAACTGGTGCCGGAATGCAAAACTTTTGCAGTACGCCTAATTTCCTGACCAAGAAGGTCCCGAGTACGAGCAGGGCTACGGCCAAAAATATCGTATTCACTTGATTAAGTGCCAGCGTCATCCATATTCCTCCTCATAAATGCCATAATGGCTTCATTTGTTAAATAAGCGCCTAGCTTTACCGTTCTTCCGTTCTCGTCGAGAGTAGGATTCACCTCACAAATATCAAAAGAAAGCGTTTTCTTATGAGCGGCAACCGTGCGGATAAGGTCTCGAACAACCATCGGTGTTAATCCAAATGGAGACGAAGCACTGACTCCTGGTGCAAATGCCGCATTGATAACATCGGTACAAAGGGTGAGCATGACATAGTCCTGTTCTGCTATGAATGCGTGCAAGGACGAAACAATGTCATCCATTTGCTCTGCATGCATCTCTTCTTCTAATATATAGCGGGTACCTAGCTCGTCCGCTATATCGAACAGTTCCTGTGTATTTCCAAAACGCTGAATGCCCAGTACAAAATAAGAACTGTTGCTATCTTGCTCTAATATTTGTCGGAACATGGTCCCTGAGGACGGTTGTGTGTCATAGGGACGCATGTCGAAATGGGCGTCAATGTTAATAATTCCGAGTGAAGCATCTGGTCCAATATGTTTGCGAACACCTAAATAATGCCCATACAGCGTCTCATGTCCTCCGCCTAAAATAATAGGAGTAGTAGAGTTGGACAAGAGGTCAGAGACAGCATTACCCAATGCTTCTTGGGCTTCTTCAAGCTTATCATTGGAACAACTCACATTACCCGCATCTATTAGGCGGTGACCCTCTGCTTCTCTCCAAGGTATACTTGCGAGCGCTTGTCTAATTGCATTCGGAGCATTCGCCGCGCCTAATCTTCCTTGATTACGTCGAACGCCTTCCTCGCATTCAAAGCCGATAATGGCGCAAGTATTGGTAGAGAAAGTTTCCCGTGGTGCATGTAACTCCATTGGTTCCACGATTTGATGATAACGGAAGCTGCTTCTTCTTTCCGTATGATCCGTTCGGCCAATCCATACATCGGCTCCAACATGGTTTCGCAATGTCCCCACCCTTTCTGCGTATTTTGTTCATTATATGATGACATTCTTATAATTTTAAATATATAATACAAATAAATTAATAGCTTTTAGTTATAAATAGTGAAGGGAGGAGCAATTTGGATATTAAACAATTACATTATTTCGTAACCGTTGCCGATCAGTTGAGCTATTCCAAAGCCGCACAAAAGCTGCATATATCACAGCCATCTTTAAGCAATGCCATAAAGAACATAGAACGTGAGGTAGGTTCACCGTTGTTCGAACGAAGTACGAGAAAAATCGAACTGACGGATGCAGGCATCGTTTTATATCAAAAATCGATTGGGCTGCTTTCTCAGATGAATATTTTGAAAAAAGAAATGGAAGAAGTTAAAATGACCGGAAGAGGGGAACTTGTCATTGGGATGATCGAGTCGGTCAGGCAGTGGGTTCCTCAAGTGATCGGTGAATATCAAAGTCGCTTTCCTTCGATTCACATTAAGCTGTTTGAGGTTCTGAGCAGAAAAGCAGTGGTCAATTCATTGCGAAAATACCATACCCATCTTATCATTACGAATCAATGCATCCATGAAGATGATATTGAATCGATCCCTTTATATCATGAAAAGTTGGTCCTTGTGCTGCATCGGGATCACGCTCTCTCCAGAAAGAAGTCCATTACATTAGAAGAATTGGAACAAGAACCTTTCATTATTAGCATGGAAGGGTTCCAGACGAGAGAAGATATTTTGCATGCCTTTGCGCTCGAGCAAGTATCTCCGAACATCAAATTTGAAATCGAACGGTTTGAAACGGCTCTGACATTAGTAAGAGAAAATCTTGGCATTGCGATTATGCCTGAAAATTACTTAGTTGAACCGAGAGATCCGACCATTGTTCGAAAAACGATAGATTCACCTGCCTTAGAACGTACAGTCTATTTAATGTTTATGAAAAATCGTTATTTGGCACCAGCAGTCCAATGCTTCTTAGAAGAAATCCAGCGTAAGTTTGTATCGAGGAAAATGGAGCTATAGGTGTAAGTTATAGTAAAGTAACAGTATAGGTGTAGCTTAGGAATAGTGAGGGTATGAAAATGACGAAGAAATTGTATTATGATTCTGCATATATTCGAGAATGGAAGACACGAATTACACGAAAATTGGAGCGGGAAGATGGAGCTTATCTGGTACTGGAGGAATCAGCCTTTTATCCACACGGTGGAGGACAGCCCTGTGATTTGGGTTGGATCGACAACATTCCGGTACTTGATGTAGTTGTTGAAGAAGAAGAGATTCTGCATAAAGTCGAGCGTTTTCCTGAGGGTGAAGAGATTGACTGCCGCTTGGATTGGAATAGAAGGTTTGACCATATGCAGCAGCATAGCGGTCAGCATTTGCTGTCAGCTATTTGTTTGGATGTATGCGGGGCGGAGACGCTCAGTTTTCACCTAGGGCAAGATTACGCTACGATTGATATTGCACGAGCTGATCTGCCTCAAGATCAGTTGATGGCGCTTGAGCTGGCAGTTAACGAACAGATTTACCGCAATCGCAAAATAACGAGCTATTTTGTGAATCAGGAGCAAGCTGCCGCCCTGCCGCTAGTGAAGCAGCCGAAGGTAACGGACGATATCCGAATCGTTGAGATCGAAGGCATCGAATATAATGGATGCGGTGGTACCCATGTCTCGGCAACAGGCGAGTTAGGCATAATTAAGCTGCTAAAAGTAGAGAAGCAGAAAGGAAATATGCGTCTTTATTTTAAATGCGGATACCGTGCGTTGAACGAGTTTAATATCGGAATGGACATTCTCAGCAGTTTATCGGTCAAGTTTAAAGCAGCAAAGGAAGAGATCTTGGATCGGATTGTAAAATGGGAACAGGAGCAGAAGCAGCTCCAAGCTGAATTGAATGCTGTGAAGGCTGAAAATGATGCTTACTTAGCTGAGAAGTTGTTGGCAGATCGTCAGGGGAGGCTCATACAGCATGTTTTTGCGGACAAGTCACTTAAAGACATGCAGAACTTAGCGGCTAAGATCTCTGAGGAGACTGATGTTATCGTGCTCTTGATGTCCAACGCGGATCATAAAGTGCTTTTAGTCCAGGGAGGAACGAGCGGATTTGCTTGTGGTGCGTTCTTTAAACAGCATCTGGCTGACTATCGTGGCAAAGGTGGAGGCAGCGACAAGATGGCACAGGCTGGATTTGATACGAATGAGGATGCAGAAGCGTTTTACCATTTTACAGTGCAGTTTTTACAAGAGCTGTAGAGGTTTGCTGGATGAAGTAGAGGGCTAATGATGTGCTTTATAAAATAATAAAGAAGCCAAATGCGATATGGACGCTTGTACTGCAATGTCCATAATGGTAAAATATAACTTAAAAGAATATAAACTAACCAAGAAGGGATAATTTATCCCACTTAACTATACGGGCCAAGTGTTAACGCACTTGGTCTTTCTTTATCATTTCACATGGGAAAGTAATATTGAAGCCTTTCATTAAGGAGTTAGATTGAAAAATATAGTTGTTCGTTTATATGTTAGAGGAGGTTGGACAGGTGATAGTACGACCATTTAATAGGTTCATTCGTGTTATAAGTGAAAAATGTATGGACCGTATTCGAAATATAGCGCGCAATAGACAGCGCAGAAGATTAATCAACAAAACCCCTACTATTATTTCTAACAATTGCGTTGGAGGGATTATCTATCATGATTTAGGATTGCCTTTTAACTCACCAACCATTAACTTGTATTTTGAACATGACGAATTTATTAAATATGTAACTTATTTAGAAGAATACACGAAGACCGAATTGTTTGAAGATACGGAAACGGAGGACAATTTTCCTGTTGGCGTATTGCGGAATGAGTATGGGGAAGTAAGGCTGTACTTTATGCATTTTTCATCCTTTGAGGAAGCAAAAGAGAAATGGGTAGAGCGCACGAAACGCATAGATTTCACTAATATTTTTATCATTATGGATGGAGTTCTCCACTATACGAAAGAGGACTTAGAACAGTTTGATGACATTAGGTACACGAATAAAGTCATTCTTACAAATGGTGTTGAGAGCAGCTGTAAGGCATCATATCCGCTGTATTTTTATGATGAGACGTATTTTGATGGTAAATTGTTGACTTTTAGAAGTAAGTTCAGTACAAAAAGATATTTGGACGAGTTTGATTATGTTGCGTTTTTGAATGCTGGTGGCTCTAATGAAAATGAAAAAGTTATTCTAAGATCGAAGAAATAGATAGGGAGCGGGTGTACGCAGTGAAAGTATCATCAAAAACGGCTTTTCAGGCAATGATCAATTATTTAGAAGCCTATTACGAAAGAACAAAGTCTGATGATGTAGGTAGTATTTTAGGGGATTTAACTAGCGGTTTAGATCCAGCTGTTAAACACGACTGGGAAGAAGAGATTTCATAAGCTCATGAAATAGAAAGTTCCCAGTCGAGTCATCTATTTCTGAACAGTGATGTTGTTCATCAAGGGATTCATCTTTGTAGCTTAGTTCAAACGAATAATCCAAAAGCAATGTATGGTGGACTAGGTACTGTAAATGCTGAATGGAACACAGCGGAATGGTGAAATAGTAAACAAGATGTATAAGTTCCGGGCAGCAAGCATTTCTCTATAATGAGGAATGCTTCTTTTTATTTTATCTAGAATATCCATGAGTTAACGATAATAATATCTTTATTAGAGATAAATATATATTGCAAAACGATAAATAATGCTTTACATTTAAATAGATGATTATGAAGTGAGGTGTTTTTATGAAACGAGGTTCAACGCTTTTTTTAAAGATGGCTGTTTTTCTGATGGGAGCGCCGATTGTTGCTTTATGTATTTTCTTCCCTATCGTAGCGATGAAAGCAGCAGCCCATTATCCGGAGTTGGCTTATTCGCAATATCCTGCTTTAATAGGTGTATATGCAACCGCGGCAGCGTTTTTCGTAGCATTATATCAAGCATTAAAGCTGTTAGGCTATATTGATAAGAATATTGCTTTCTCAGATCGATCTGTACTCGCTTTAAAGAAAATAAAATGCTGTGCGATTACAATTAGTATTTTGTTTGTGGCTGGCTTGCCACTCCTATATCTCTTTGCGGAAGTGGATGACGCTCCAGGTGTCATCTTAATAGGGCTGGTTATTATATTTGCTTCAACGGTTATCGCAGTATTTGCTGCGGTACTTCAGAAGCTCTTACAAGATGCCATTGATATAAAATCAGAAAATGATTTGACAGTCTGAGGTGAAATGAACATGGCCATAATAATCAATATTGATGTCATGCTGGCTAAAAGGAAAATGAGCGTAACCGAACTTACAGAAAAGGTTGGCATTACGATGGCTAATCTGTCTATTTTGAAAAATGGAAAGGCAAAAGCAATTCGATTTTCAACATTAGAGGCAATTTGCAAAGCATTAGAATGCCAGCCTGGAGATATTTTAGAGTATAGAAACGAGGAAGAATCGTAGAAAAGCACGGATATCCTGTGGCTTTATTTTCTTGCTTATCGTTGTAGGGCTATCGGCTCTTTGTACATAAGTGTATAATAATGGAATAATATCTGTCGGCAAGCGCCCCAGTCCAAAGATAAGAACTATCTAAGGCTGGGGCGTTTTTTATTTGAAAATGTATGTTGGACGTACAAGTTGCTATATATGTCTAACCAACACAATTGTTAAGGAGCCATTTGATGAAGCCTATATGGATTAATGACCGTGTATCGTTGAAAGTTATCGGCGAGACGAATGCTAAAGAAGTATTGGACTTTGTAATTAGGAATCAAGGCTTTCTGAAGCCATGGGAAGTCGAACGAAATGCTGATTATTACAGCATAGAATATCATCAAACACTGCTTCGCGAAGAATTTAGCATAATTCAACAAGGCAATCTCTTTAAGGTTTGGCTCTTTAAGGAGGATACGATTATTGGATCGATAGCGCTCAGCAACATCGTAAGAGGCGCTTTTCAATCTTGTCATTTAGGATACCGAATAGATGAGCGGGAGCAAGGGAAAGGAATCATGACGGATGCTTTACGAGCAGTTATTGATGTGGCTTTTCAACAATTACAACTACATCGAATTGAGGCCAACATTATGCCTAGGAATAAGGCGTCTATAAGAGTGGTTGAAAAGCTCGGATTTGAACACGAAGGACTGGCTCGAAAGTATTTGAAAATAAAAGGGGTATGGGAAGACCATATACATATGGTTCTACTAAATGAAGAGATGCACTGATTGAAATTTACAGCACTCATTCTAAGGAGTTCGGAAGGTGATAACTTGGGAAAAGCAGTACATTATTCGATCGAGCCTCCAGGAAGTTTTCAAGACTTAGTTGACCTTTATGAAGCGCTAGGGTGGAACTCCCTTCATCTCACTAAAGATGAAGTACAGCAAATGTGCAGTGGGAGTTGGCATGCCGTATATGTCTATGATAATCATCAGCTAGTTGCTATGGGGCGCGTCATATCAGATGGTGTCATTACTGGTGTGATATGCGGGATATGCGTTCTGCCGAGCTATCAACTACAAGGCATCGGTAAAGAAATCGTAAAAAGGTTAACTCAACATTGTGTGGAACATCGAGTGATTCCTCAGCTTATGTGCATCGAAAGTTTGATACCTTACTATGAATCATTAGGATTTAAGAAATTTACTACCGGAATGATGATGCATATGGAACGATAACATTTTTATCAGGAGGACATCATCCATCATGAATACACAACAAATAAATGCAGAAATTTCATACACCAAATTATTTTCACAAAGCCATGAGGAAGAACACCTTATTCGATTTTGGGATGATGAGATTCCTGATATGTATTCGCGTAATTGTACGTTAATAAAAGAGAAAAGTGCTAATTTAGCAGAAGTCATTATAAATGAGCTTACATTGCGTAAAGAACAAAATAAGGATTTTTTACGAATAGAAATGAACTTTGATGTGGATAACGAGATACTGGAGAAGTTGCCCATGGTAAGGAGGTCGATATATTAGCATGCCAACAATCTATGGGATTGGACTTCGCGACAAGAAGAATTGAGCGTAAATCAAAAGTTTATCAGGTGGCGAGTAATCCGTTAGATTTATACGTTTGTTATGTTACAGACATACCAGTTGGGAATTGTGAACTTATGCTACTGGAAAACATAGCGAAGATCGAAGATTTCGACATTTTAGAAGAGCATCAAAGAAAAGGTTAATGTGAAAAAGGATGAGATCAATGCTCGGGTTACCAAAAGGCCAAGTTTACCTCGTTCCTTGGACGGAACAATGGGAAATTGAATTTAATGAAGAAAAGAGCAAAATTAGGTGCGAAGTGAATGGTAGCATCGTGGCGATTCATCACATAGGGAGTACTGCAATAAAAGGCTTAAGCGCGAAGCCGATTATAGACATTGCGATAGAGCTAAAGTCATTTGATGACGGGATTCATTGTATATCTGGGTTGGAGAGACTTGGATACGTATACAGAGGAACCGATGTGCTGCCTGATCGGCATTATTTTATTAAAGGTGAGCCTAGAACATATCAAATCCATATGTATCAGACTGGTAGCGAGTATCTGGATAATCAGCTGACGTTAAGAGATTATTTAAGAGAAAATGAAGAGGTAAGGAACGAGTATCAAAACCTTAAACAAAAACTAGCAAATGAACACTCGACGAATAAGCTAGCTTATGCGGATTTAAAGACAGAATTTATAAATAGAATCATACTGGAAGCTAACCAAGGGAAATAGTAATTGTATATTACCGTTCATTCACAAAACGGTGCTTACATCATCTGCTATTTAAATGTACAATAGAGCAAGTGGCTATACAGACAACAGACGACCCTGCCGAAGATAAGAGGTATCTAAGGTAGGGTTATTCGTTTATAATTGCAGCAGCAACATGCTATAAAAATGCTAATACTATATTCTTTTTACATGGAGATATGAAAATGTTACAAAGTCTATTTGTTGTATGTATATTAACGATGATTATACACATGTTTGAAACCTTATCTTATTCACTGCGCTTGGCTGGGATTAGGGTCAATAAATTGGCAGTTGCACTATCTTTAACGGGAATTATTTTATTAGTTTCAAGAACAGCCAATCTGATACAAGCACCGATGACAGCCAAATTCATCGACTATGCCAAGATTGAGCCTACATTTGACGTATTAGAATATCTTAGAATGATCCTTATCGCCGCATCCATAGGCACTCTGCTCGCAATATTGCTGTCTCCGACGTTTGCTCGTATTTGGGAAAGGGTAATCTTGAAGCTGCAGCTTGCTGGTTCTCTTCCGAAGATGATTTCGAGTGTTACCATTGGACAAATAAAGAACGCGAAGCACTATGTGAGAAAGCCGTCTTTTCGTATTTCTAACTTTCGTTACCTAGGAATTCCGAAGCGATTCATCATGTTGAACATACTCGTCACAGGCATCTACTCCGTAGGTGTATTAGCATCTTTATATGCGGCTCACTTGGTGCCTGAATTGAGTACTTCGGCCTCGCAAGCATCCGGTCTAATTAACGGGATTGCGACTATACTGCTCACTATTTTTATTGATCCACAAATTGGCCTACTTACAGACAAGGCATGCCAGGATGAGAAGTATAAAGAGCAGATTGGCAGAATCTATATCATGCTCATGGCTTCTAGATTTGTTGGAACGATCTTAGCTCAGTTGCTGCTCGTTCCTGCCGCGTATTTCATAAGTGAAATGGTGAAGATCTTTTGAACGTAGTGAGGATAGTTTCTCATGATCCTGGTCCTTGAGGTGATATCAATACGGATATTCGGATATTTCTTTATTACATTTATGGGATTATTTGTTGTCATCGCTTTATTTTCTTCATGGCTTTAACATTACATGCAATTGTGCGCAAGGAAAGGATAGAGATATATGCCATACGAAATTGAAAGCAAATTTGTCATTTCTGTAGCTTCCAGCGCTTTATTTGATCTTTCGGAATCCGATCAAGTATTTCAAGAAAAAGGGGAGGATGCTTACCGGAAATATCAAAGAGAGCATGAAAATGAAGTGTTTGCAATGGGGGTTGCTTTCCCTCTAATTAAAAGATTACTGAGTATTAATACTCCACAGGAGCAGCTTGTAGAGGTTGTCTTGTTATCCCGAAATGATCCAGATACGGGATTAAGAGTGTTCAAATCTATCGAATATTATGGATTGTCGATTAGTAGAGCCGTATTTGTTGCAGGCAGCAATCCGTTTGAATATATGGGCGCATTTAATGCGAGTTTGTTCTTATCTGGTAATCCGAAGGATGTAAAAGAGGCGGTAGAACGGGGGTATCCAGCGGGTTGTATTTATCCATCGAAATATGTTGATGATGAAGAGGATACGGAGCTGCGTTTGGCATTTGATTTTGATGGTATTATTGCGGATGATTCTGCTGAATCTATTTTTCAGGGCGGCGCCTTGGAGAACTTTCATTCCCATGAAAGAGATATGGCGGGTGAACCGTTGCCTGCTGGTCCGTTGTTGCGATTTTTCACTGAGATCGCGAATCTGCAAAAGAAAGTAATTGCCAAAAATCAAAGTGACCCAACCTATAAACCGAGGATCAGAATTGCAATTGCGACAGCGAGAAATGCTCCTGCGCACGAGAGAGTTATTACAACGCTCAGGAAGCTGGATATTCGAGTGGATGAGGCATTTTTCCTCGGTGGAATTGAGAAGAAAAGAGTACTAAGCATATTTAAACCACATATTTTCTTTGACGATCAGGTTAGCCATATTGAGGGAGTAGCGAGAATATTCCCTTCTGTTCATGTGCCTTTTGGTGTAACGAATAAATAATTAGAAGTAGGTGTACATATGGATACAAAACGAATAGCTGCTGAACGAGCAGTGGATTACATACAAGATGGGATGGTTGTAGGGTTAGGCACTGGCTCCACTGCCTATTGGGCTATTCAAAAATTGGGTTTAAAAGTGCAGGAAGGACTACGAATTAAAGCGATTGCTACATCTATTCAGTCGGAAGAGCTTGCACGGGAACTTGGAGTTTCGTTGGTTTCCTTTTCTGAAATGAATGAGATTGATATTACAATTGATGGTGCGGATGAAGTAGATCAGGAGCTTAATCTCATTAAAGGCGGGGGTGGAGCACTGTTACGAGAGAAGATCGTGGCTGCAGCTAGTAAACAACTTATTGTTATCGTGGATGAGAGCAAGTTAGTGAAGCGTCTAGGTGCGTTCCCTTTGCCGGTTGAGATCGTTCCATTTGGGCATGAGGTGACAATAAAAAAGCTTTATGATCTAGGCTGTGAACCGAGGTTGAGACAAATCAATAACGAGACCTATATAACGGACAATTCCAATTACATCGTTGATTGTCATTTTGGCCATATTGAAGATCCGCAACAACTGCACAACAAGCTTAATTTGATACCAGGTGTGGTTGATAACGGACTGTTCGTGAATATGACGAGCCGAGTAGTAGTTGGATACCAGGGTGGAGAAATAAGTGAGCTTGAAAAGTAGTTATAAATGAACCAGAACAAGTAGGTGGAAATATGGAGAGGTATACCCAGCTCGGTGTATATGGAATTCTTGTAAAGGACAATAAAATATTGTTAATAAGGAAATCTAGAGGGCCTCATACAGGCAAGTGGGATTTACCAGGGGGAAGAATGGAGTTTGGTGAACAACCTTATGAAGCTTTAAAAAGAGAGTTTCTAGAGGAAACAGGTATAAGTGAATTGGAGGGTACAATAAAGACTGCAACTTCGTATACCATTACGTACCCTTTCAAGGTGAATCAGTTAGAAGAATTGCATCACATAGGTATTATCTACGATGTTAAATTATTGAGCGATCGTTTTCAGTTAAAGACAGAAGGTGATCAACATGATTCGCTTGGAGCTGAGTGGATCTGTTTAGATGATTTGCACAATCTTGAAATTACACCGTTCGTTAAAGAGGTTTTTCATACATAGTATGGAATCGTTTAGATTGCTCGTGTGAATCGTACCTGTATGATCGACATATACTTAATAGGCCCTACTAATCAAGGAGATGCACGCACGTAGTAACGGGAGTACTTACATGATAGGAAGGGGAGATGTTCATGGAACTACAGTCTATTATGCAGCATTTAGATGATACAAGAGACGAATTAGTAGAAATACTCAGTGGATTAAATGAAGAGCAGTTACATAAAAGGAAAGACGCAAGCAGTTGGAGTGTTAGTCAAATAGGTGAACATCTATGTACGGTAGAAGAATTGTATGTCGTAGCCATAAGAAAAGGGTTAAAGAGCAATGAGGACTCATTTGTCGAAAGTAAACCAATAGAAGTTCTGCTGGATAGAAGTAAAAAATTTGAAGCACCTGATATGGTGAAACCGATGCAAGAGTACTTAGGATGCCATGAAATCTTGAAAAGACTATCTAACTCGCGTCACAAACTATACGAATTATTACACTCTTTAGAAGATCCGTCGGTTCTAAGCAGAAGATATTTTAAACACCCGGCTTTTCAGGAGTTGTCACTATTGGAATGGGTTAAGTCACTGTACATACATGAGCAAAGGCATATGAAGCAGATTCGTGAAATTATAGATGCTGGTTAACCCTTTGACGCCTGATAGGGCGTTTTTTTGTGCTTAAAAATGGAAGGAATACATAAGTCTGAATAAGTATGCATATTACTTCAGTAGGTATAAATAAATCATGTATATGCTTATTATCTCGTTATGTATGCAGAAATGTGTCAAAAATGACGAATTTCGAAGAATTGTTTACGATAATGTGAAAATCAATACTAACAATTGGATATAGATATGATATGATAATAGTAATCTTCAATGAATGACAAATCTCTGATTTCTTAGTAAATTGAGGAGGGTCCATCAATAGTTTAAAAAGGGGGTCTAGACATTCCATTTTCCCCTGAGCAGATGAGCTCAGGTTGATTTTTGGTGTTAAGATTGCTTTTTTTAAGTCGTTGATGAGCAGCATATTGGGGATGCTCGCTAATCAAGACTGGTGGTACCATATTTTCGAGAATCATTTTTCATGTCCAAAATTAAGAATAACAAGCGCAACTAAGGAACTTGAATGGCGGCTTTTCCAAGAAAACTGCCAGCCAAAGCCACTACCCATGCAAAATGGGGTTCAGGCCTTGGTTTTTGTGTATGCCTAGGGTTTGTAGAGAAATTCTCACTACCTAACGGTAACAGAATGTTATCACTGCAATTTACCGGATTTTTCATAGCCTATAAACGTAATTATTTTAAACTATAAATCATAGTGAGAGACCATGCAGCTAGAGAACCTACAACAGTAACTACAAATATTAGCGTGTAAGGACGGTAAAAAATGAGTAACAAACAAACGAAAACAGACGTTATTTTAATTGGTGCTGGCATTATGAGTGCAACGTTGGGGACATTGCTTAAAGAATTGGCACCAGAGTGGGAAATGAAAGTATTTGAGAAGCTTGCTAACGCAGGTGAGGAAAGCTCTAACGAGTGGAACAATGCAGGTACAGGGCATGCTGCACTATGTGAGCTTAACTACACTTCCGAGAAACCAGATGGAACCGTAGACATTAGCAAGGCTGTTAAAATTAACGAGCAGTTCCAAGTATCGATGCAATTTTGGTCATATCTTGTAAGCAGTAGTTTGATACGCAATCCTCAGGACTTTATTATGCCATTGCCTCATATGAGTATGGTACAAGGAGAGAAAAATGTAGCGTTTTTGAAAAATCGTTTTGAAGCGCTGTCAAACAATCCTTTGTTCCAAGGAATGGAGTATTCTGACGATCCAGCAACACTGGAAAAATGGATTCCGCTTATTATGAAAGGCCGTACATCGAATGAGCCTATTGCAGCAACGAAGATTGATTCCGGAACGGATGTCAACTTTGGCGCTTTAACGCGACTCTTGCTTGATTATTTAGAGACTAAGAATGTTAATATTGAATATAAGCAAAGCGTTGATGATATAAAACGTACGAGCGATGGCTTATGGGAATTGAAAGTGCGAAATGTCGACACCGGTAAGGTGGAACGTCATGTTGCCAAGTTCGTATTTATTGGGGGCGGGGGCGGAAGCTTGCATTTGCTGCAAAAATCCGGTATTCCTGAAGGTAAAGCTATCGGCGGTTTCCCAGTCAGCGGCCTCTTTATGGCATGCAACAACCCAGAAGTGATTGAGCAACATCATGCAAAAGTATATGGTAAAGCACCAGTTGGTGCGCCGCCAATGTCTGTGCCGCATTTGGATACTAGATATATCGACAACAAGAAGACGTTGCTCTTTGGACCGTTTGCAGGCTTTTCGCCTAAGTTTTTAAAAACAGGTTCTATCTTTGATCTAGTAACTTCCGTTAAACCGCATAATCTCGTAACGATGCTAGCGGCAGGAGCTAAAAATGTTCCATTAACGAAGTATTTGATCCAGCAAGTCATGTTATCGAAGGAACAGCGTATGGCAGATTTGCGTGGGTTTGTACCAGATGCTAAGAGTGAAGACTGGGATTTGGTAGTAGCAGGTCAACGTGTACAGGTAATTAAGGATACTGCTGAGGGCGGTAAAGGTACGCTTCAATTTGGAACGGAAGTTATAACTGCTGCAGATGGTTCAATCGCTGCTTTGCTTGGTGCTTCTCCTGGTGCTTCTACGGCTGTTCAAGTTATGCTGGAAGTTATGCAAAGATGTTTCCCGCAGCATATGAGCGAGTGGGAGCCTAAAATAAAAGAGATGATTCCGTCCTATGGCGTGTCACTTGTGCAAAACCCTGAACTTATCAAGGAAATTCATGCAGTAACAGCGCGTGCACTTGATTTACATAGTGAACCGCAACCCGTTGTGTAAGACGGGAGTTTACAAAATATATGATTAAGTTAAGCGGCCTTCGTTCTGAATTTCATGGTACGGAGGCCGTTTTACTTTGACTGGAATATTGCTGGGAGGTAAATCGTGGGAGGAACACTTTATGCAAAATAATATAGAAGGAATACGCTCTAATTATGCTATTGGGCAAATCGAAAGTTATCGATCAATCAATAAAGGCAGCATTTCAGATGCATATCATATTGTATCGGAGCAGCGGGAATGGGTCCTTCGAAGATTGAAGAATAGAGTACAAGGCATTAATGAATACATAATCGCTGCAATGTTAGAAAATGACCATATCTGCCCGAGGATGATGACAAACAAATCTGACTTAGGATACAGCTGACATGAAGCGTACATAACATACAATACCGATTTCTGTTAGGCATTATTTGATGAAAAACATTCAGTTATGGATTGTAAGGGGCGTACTTGCATTGCTTCAATACTCAAGTGATGAAAATAGCTTTATGGTAGGTAAAAACGAGAAGAATGATAGATGTAGAGTTGAAAATAAATAACATCATTCAGAATCGATTTGCTTAAATAGTGTGCCCCTCTTTTGTGTGACCTTTTCCCGGGTAATAATTTCAATATCCAAACCATTAGTGCGCATTTTTGATTGATTTTTCAAATCGGCAAGTGGTCTATCAAATCAACGGCTATGAGCGTGTGTCACTATCGCAAGTGTAACCTTCTTTTCAGAACTTTATCAATAGGAAATAGATGATTGCTTGCTAAGGATAGACAAGCGGCTGTCATATTGCATAGCGGTATAGTGTCATATGACAAAATTTAAATATGCTACATTGAAATGTGGTGAAAAATCACATGATATGACCGCCTGTGGTTTGTAGTTAATCGTTTTCCTTTGTTAGATATAAAAAATATAATTTTAAAATCAAACGTGGATATTCCTGGGGATCATGATGGTTATTTCCATATTATTAATGGTATGATAGTAGTAATTTACGAATGGTTATAAGTCGGAACATCATGGATTGAAGGGATGTAGAAGAAGTTATTATAGGAGAAAATATTGATCAACAAATTATAAAACTCAATTTTTTCGATACACGGTTTTGTTTGAATCTTGGAGCAGGTGGGATCACTTCTGTAAAATTAAGAGATAACACCTTTATTAAATTGCGATTGCTTACATTTGTACTTGGCGGAGTTATTCTTCAATTCCTTGTTAGCTGTATTGTGTTTATTTCTTTTGGTGTGGGAAATGAGCAATCGTACTTCTTGCCATTTTTATTTGGAGTTATAAACCTATGGAGTATTATAAGATGCATGCTTCCTAAGCAATATTATTTTAATGGAACATTATATCCAAGCGATGGATTGAAGATGATACAAGTTATTAAAATCAAAATAAATGAAAGTGAATAATAGTTAGAGAGATGTTACTAAATATAAAATGGAGGACACTTCATGAGAGGGAAATCAATCAAACTCTACATAATGGGTGAGAATTATAAAAATCTTAAAACAGCTGAATTAAGTAATTGGACCGGGAAAGCTTATATTGGGCAAAGGAAACATGTTCAGACACTGCAAGGTTTTGAAGAATTATCAGCACCAGGTATTTATGTGTTGATTTCAGAACTAGAAGACTCTTTTCAAAAGAAAATATATATAGGTGAAGCGGATGAAGTAAATAAAAGGATTTCCGACCACTTTAAAAATAAAGATTGGTGGAGTGACTTTGTAATTTTTATAAGCAAGGATGCTAATTTAACGAAATCTCATGTAAGATATCTCGAAAGAGAATTGTATGAAATAGCTAAAAGAAATCAGACTACTATTGAAACTGTAAATGCGAATACTCCCCCAGGTTCAAAATTGCCACTCTCAGACTGTGATGATATGAAACATTTTAATGAAAACATTATTTTTGTTTTAAGTAATTTAGGAATTATTGATTTTACTAAAAAGAAAGTTACTGAAGTCAAGGAAGATTTTGTTCAGGAACGGAATAAGGATAGCGTTTTTTATTTGAATGTATCTGGAATTAAAGGCGAAGAGACAAGAGAAGCGATGCTAGTAGCAGAAGACGGAGCATATAAACTTCTGAAGGGATCTTCTATACGAAAGGATATTGTGAATAGTTTTTCTAGTCATAACTATGTAAGGTTAAGAAATCAGCTTGAACAAGAAGGTTATTTCATATTATCCAATAGTGGCAGTTTTTTTGAACTTGCAAAAGATGTGGAATTTACCTCTCCATCGGGGGCAGCAGCTGTTGTGAGAAATTGTTCGATGAATGGAAGAAGAGAATGGAAATTAAAGAGTGGAGTGAGTTTAGATGAATATGAGAATAGAAGCTCTATCGAGAATCTTATTTAATAATATAAACATACATAAAAGGACGGACAATTATGACGCGACGGATCATTGTAACAGGCGGGGCTATTATTCGAGATAACCAAGGGAGAATCCTGCTGCAGAAGCGCTCTGATTATGGTGATTGGGGATTGCCGGGTGGCGGTATGGATCCTGGCGAAACCATTGAAGAGACGATGATTAGAGAAGTAAAGGAAGAAACGGGGCTCGAAGTTCTGCATTCCAATTTAGACTCCATATATACAGGTGAGCGAATGGAATATACATATCCAGATGGAACCGAAGTTGTATTCGTTATGTTTCTATTTCAGGTAGAGGCTGATTTACAAGGAAAGATTGCCGATGATGGTAAGAGTCTTATTTTCACAGACCCGCACAATGAGTCTTTGCAGCTTGTATTTAAACGAATAGAAGATATCGATATCCAAACTATCAATAAAGTACAAAAACCCGTATTTATGGATTTAAAACAAGGCAAAGTTGGCGTATTAAGGAATTAGTATCACTGGGCGTTATCGAATAGGTAATGGGACCATTTTGAAATATAGAATAAGGAGGCGTCCAATTATAATTCGTTCGAAACAGAGTGCTCTTGCAATGGCATTAATACTTAGCTTTGTTTATGCGGTTTCTATAGAAATCCTCTCCATTATTATTCGACAAATTGAGGGACCCATAAGGGTAGAAGTTATTATATTTGGGCTTATCGGCTTGTACGCCTTTCAAATGAATAAAATATCAGAAAGCAACAGCCCAGCCCAGTTAATTTGGAACAAAGTTATTCATGAATATACGAATGCTCTAGCATGAACGGACTAATTGCCCAACTATATAGCGAGGTAACGAAATGACCACTTTACTGACTGGAATCATTATCGGAATTTCCATAGCAGCACCTGTCGGCCCAATTGGTATCTTATGCATTAGAAAAACATTGGCTCACGGAAGAGCATATGGATTAGCCGCAGGATTAGGAGCGGCAGTTGCTGACGCCTTGTACGGGTGTATTGCAGCATTTGGTTTCACAATAGTGACACGATTTTTAGTGAGTTATTCCAATTGGATACATCTAATAGGTGCGTTGTTTTTGTTATATTTGGCTTACAGTACGTTTAGAGCGCCAGTTAGGGATCAAATGGAAAATGAGCCATATAAACTAGGCGTTATGAAAATCTTTGGCACAACCTTATTATTAACACTTACAAATCCATTAACGATCATTTCGTTCATTGGCATTTTTGCTGGAATGAATATCACATCCTCATCGGAATCATCTTTCATGCTTGTTCTCGGCGTATTTGCAGGTTCGGCATTTTGGTGGCTGGCACTTTGTTCAGTAGTAAGTCTATTCAAAAGAACGATTAGCGTAAAATCTATGAAATGGATAAACGCTCTATCCGGACTTATTTTACTCAGCTTCGGTATGTATATTATTGTATAATGCCTAATTTGAGGTGCATCTATGTAATGCAATGGTACAATTCATAGAAGACGTTACGAGCAGGCCTTTTCCTGACCTAGTTCAAGAGTTGATATTTAAACCATTAGGGATGAAAAATAGTAGTTACATTTGTGAAATGTCAGGAGAAAACGAGATTAATTTTGCTCATGGGCACAATAAAAATGGAAACGTGATCGATAATAAGTATTGTATATATCCTTATCCATCGGCAGGGGGCTTATGGTCAACAGCTTCAGATTTGGAGCTAGCTGTTTTCACTCGGCTGGGGTGTAGGTTGCTAATGTATGCTGAAGCTTCATCCGCATGTAGGTACTGGAGCTGTCATTGTGACCAATGCTGATCTCGATGTACATCAAAATGAAGGGCTTATCGGTGAACGAATGCGTTCCATCCCAATGGATGTGAATTTTACTTGGCCAGAATGAATTGTCGGAACGTTGTTCATGTTATGTAGTTACGCTCATAAATGACTGAAGAAGGAGTGGGATGATGCAGCCAGTTAAATTATTTTGTCTACCTTACGCAGGTGGTTCATCTGCTATTTATGCCCGATGGAAAAAGTACATTGACTCATCAAAAATCGAGCTTTTGCCTGTCGAACTTGCAGGGAGGGGCGCAAGAATGGGAGCACCACTTTTGGACTGTATGGATGAAGTGGTTGAGGATGTTTATCATACTATTAAAGATGAAATTGGATCAGGTCCGTTTGCATTTTTTGGATACAGTATGGGATGTATAGTTTCTCTTGAACTAGCACACCGGGTTGTGCAGCGAACAGGGCGGATGCCGCTTTATATGTGTATGGCTGCAAGAAAGGCACCGCATCTACCGGGGCGGAAAAATCCTCTACACACGCTTTTGCCTGAGCAATTCGAGCAGGAGGTTATTAAATTAGGAGGCACCCCTCCAGAACTATTCCAGGATGCGGAGCTAGTGAGCCTATTTGTCCCAATGCTTAGAGCAGATATGAAAGCTTTGGAAACACATCAATTCCAACCTAAGCCTACCCGCTTGACATGTGATTTCTCCGTTCTTGGAGGAATTCAAGATGACATTTCCCTCGAGGAGTTGAGTGAGTGGGGTCAGTATACAGAAGGAACGTGTACAACTTATCAATATGAGGGTGGACACTTCTTCTTGAATGACCACTCAGAAGCGATTGTCCAACATTTGCAACAATCGATTGAAGAGGCACTCCGTAGACAGAAGCTTCTGCTGCAGCATTAGAATAAGCGTGATTCTGAATTGTGAACGAACGCCAACCTGCTATTTTACGACTAACTTTATTCGTTATCGATATTGCATAAGTCATACCACTCCATGTAAACGGCTTTTCTCATAGTGCTCTTAAGCAATCGATGAGTAAATTTGAAACAATCCTGAACTATTATCTTTTCCAAAATATAAAATCACCGTTATATGTAATGCGAAAGGCTACTTGCTAAAATATGAACAGTCTTATTAGAAAGAGCAAACGAAGCAATCTCTAGAAGTAACTCCAATAGTATTTTGAATAGAGGATGTGCTTGTACATAGAGAAAAACAAAGGTAAAATATAACTATAAATATTAATGTGCGAGAATAGCCTTTCGTTCCTGATGAATAAACAACTAGCTAGAAAAATAGTAGATAATCGTACTGTAAAGACCAAGTGTTCCAAGCATTTGGTCTTTCATTATAGAGTGATACCTACGAATGAGGAGGCAGAACAATGAAGATTGGATTTGTACTCTTTAATGGAATTACGTTTTTGGACTTTATCGGATTTTATGATGTAATTTATCGGTTAAACAATTTCGTCAAAACACAGGGAACGACCTGGGATATTTGTGGGCTAACAGAAGAAATTACGGATGAGCTAGGATTTACGGTGAAAGTAACGAAAGTCAAGCCAGACCTTTCTCAATATGACTTGCTGTATGTGCCTGGTGGAATAGGAACTCGTAAGCTAAGATACGATAAAGAGTTTATTGAATGGCTGAAGCAGGCGGAGAAAGTGGAAACGATTGTGTCTGTATGCACGGGTGCGCTATTGCTTGGGGCAGCTGGGTTTTTGGAAAACAAAAAAGCTACGACTCATCCGAATGCATATGATCTGCTTGAACCTTACTGTGAAGAAGTAGTTCATGCAAGAATTGTGAAAGATGGCAATGTAATTACCGCTGGAGGGGTAGCGACAGCAATAGATCTTGCCTTATATATGGTTGAGCTATATGTCTCTAAAGAAGCGGTTGAAGTCATTAAGAAACATATCGATTACCCTTATGATGTGAAAGGGATTGTCGAAGTTTAAGTACGCGTTCAGGGATGTGATACCAACACTGAAATAGAACTTTAAGAAAAGGTGAACTTGATTCAAGAGGTTGGACAACTATTGTACATTTTGAAGATTGGAATGCACGTTCTTTCTACTTTCTAGAGCCAGATGGCAGCTCAAAGAAGGGCGACAATGGTTTATGTCTGACGTCATAGCTGCATCACGACCTACTAAGATTCATATAGAAGATGCACAAGGCATTGTCATTACATACTCTTCACGAAATGAAATTAAAATAATAACTACGTATACTTAATGAGGCGAGATATGAATTCTACCATTCCATCACAGCAACTGATTCAGGATATCGAATCTTCAGAAATCGACTATATGACAGAACGTATGATTGCGATTCAGAACAGGCCAGATAACCCTGAGGGGATTGAGATTCAGCGGTTTGGAAATGCAATATGCTACTATAGTCGAACAATGCCGTGGCCAACATTTAATACGGTAAAGGGTCTAACAAGCGCAGATATTGAAGTTGTTGAGCCGATTGTTGATTTTTATAAAAGCAGAGGTAGACAAGTGCAGCTTGAAATCATTCCTTCCATGGTCGATAAAAGCTTTTTGAAGCGTTTAGCAGACTTAGGACTGTATCAATCGGGATTCCATTGCTCTTTGTACACGGAACCTAGATTTCATTCTGAAGAAGTTCTGGATCGAGTTCTCATCAAGGAAGTTCAAGAGGATCAGTTTGATCTGTATGCGACCATTCATTGCAGAGGAACGGGTTTGTCGGATGACGGCATTCCTTATGTAGCTCAAAATAATAAGGTGCTGTATCATCGTCGAGGTTGGAAGTTCTTTATCGCGTATGTGGATGAAGTTCCAGCGGCAGTTAGTGTCATGTATATCAACAATGATTTGGCTTCGCTAACTTTTGCAGCAACATTGCCGGAATATCGCAACCGCGGATTGCACAGTATGATGCTGCAAACAAGAATAGCTGAAGCGAAATCTAATGATTGCAATCTGGCAATTAGTCAATGTGCTTTCCTATCACAAAGTCATCGGAATATGGAACGTATAGGAATGAAGTTGGGTTATGTGAGAGTCTCTTGGACGGAAGCTTAACTTGTTTAAAGAACGTGGGTTTTAATATTTTTTTGATGATGAACATAGGGAATTTGGAACGGCTACACTTAGACCTGTACCCAGAGTGCGTTCCTATTTTGGAGTTGTTTGATTTTATTGTTATGAGGTGAAGGGTATGCTATCATAAGCGTATCATTAACATGCTCGAACATTCTACTTTTTTGTCTCATATCTTCCGAAGCTTTTACCCCATATCCACTCATATTATGGAAACGAGTTAAGAAACTAGATTTTACCCTTAAATGCTTTTAAGTTGTTTAATTGATAACGCATACTCCCCTAATTCATTGACTTTTCTTCCGATAATTACATTTTTGAGGAGGGTCTCAAATTGAATGTTAATCACCTGCATTACTATAGGTATCGGCATATTAATTGTTTCATAGCACAATATCTTTCAGAATTACTTGACAAAGGAATCCCAGTAGATTATCTATTTTATGATTCATATATCGATACGGATGTCATAATGAATGAGATTATTGTGAATGGGGAAACTCGATGGGCCATGCAGGCACGTACATTAAAAGACATTAGTATTATTGGTATTCACATTTTACATAGATACTTCCCGAATTTGTTATCGGCATATCCGTACATGAAAAATAAATTTGAAGAGAATAAAATAGTATACTTGTGGGTTTCTCAATCATTTATACCTCATTTAGCACATTTACCAAGCGGTATCCACTCAATTGGTATCCAAGGCTATGAAGAGACTGAAAAATCGTTTATAATCTCCGATGTCCCGGGGTTAGTAGGGCATTCCTATGATGAACGACACATACAAGACGCATTTGATAAATTAGAAGAAGAGTATAAGTTTATTTATTATTTGTATGATAAAGAATATAGTTTTCCTGAAGAGACAATCCAACTACTTATTAGTGACTTTGAATATAACTTCATGAATATTAACGAAGATTTGACGTTGTATGACAGGGTTATTGAACTGCTTAGTAATCCACCCTTAAATAGGGATGAGCAGGAGATTCTATATACCCACCTAGAAAATGTTTTTGCTGTGGTTGCGGGATCACGATATTTTTTATCTAAATTTTTCAAGATAACTCGTTATTCTGATATTGATCAGCTAATAGAGATCAGTAAGCTTTCTGAGAACATTCAGAACATCCTAAGAAAAGCAATAGTTGGAGGGAACATAACGAAGTATAACGTCGAAGAAAAAATCATGAAGCTAAAATCACTGGAACAAGAAAATATTAAAACCATAAAAGAATTGATTATACACAAAAGAGAACAATACGAGAATAATAATGAGACACAAAATAAATCTCAATCTATGGCTGTCGACATAGGGTTAAAATATAAAAGTATTGATCTGAACCGTGGAAAACTAGAGTGGGTAGATGTAATACAAGATGAGTACCTATATGGATACGAGATATTTATCGATGATAAATGGTGTGGAAGCACCTTGTTAAATTCGTATGAGCTAGTAAATCTTAATTATGACACCAGCTATCACATACGCGTACGAGTTAAAAATTTTTCGGGCTATATTGAACAATATAATGATAGTGTAACGATTCATACAGGAAATAAAAGAATGAACATTGCACTAGGAAAACCAGTTTATTGCTCGTCAGAGGAAACATCCATCTTCACCAAAGAAAATGTGAACAATGGAATCGATGGAACAAGATGGGGCAGTGTAGTAGGAAGTGATCAAGAATGGATTTGTATTGATTTGCTAGAGACAGCTCGCATTCAGCGGGTAGTATTGAACTGGGAATCTCATGCCAAGTGCTATACAATTGATGTATCTGATGACAATGTGACATGGGAGACCATTATTGTTAATAATCATGGTGTAGGTGGGGTTGAGGAATTTAATAACCTTCAGAATATCGATTGCAGATATATTAGAATGAATGGCCTAATGAGAGGTACAACTTGGGGTTATTCTTTATGGGATTTTGAAGTGTACGCGGTATAATAATAGAGTAAGTTTTAAGGGTTTTTGTGTATTATTCAAATCAATTGAATGATAATATGCTTCGATTCCAATACGTGTATTGTCTTATATCAGCACATAATTATGTAAGTATGAGAAGTGGTCCGTAATAATGATATGCTCCCATCATAGTAGACAGTAGAAAAACAAAACTTCTACTACTACAGTGATGGGGGTTTTTGTGATGTCTAAAAGAAGCTCAACTTCTTTATGAAACAAAATTACATGCCGTTCAACAATGCCTAGCGCATAAATCGTACGGGCAACCTTTGCAATGTGCAGAGATAAGAATGTGCTAACTTGTAACTGATTTATTGTTATGAATCCGAGTGTATGCTACGATAACTACAAATATATTGGACTTATTTACTACTCAGTACCTAGATTGCTTTTTTAACCTCACATCACTCCATTTTTCGATTTATTATTGCCTTTCACGCTTGTTTTCTGCTTCTTCTGATAGTGCTGCAAGATCTCATTTACCAAATGTATTTCATATTTGTTAAGGTTTCATTTTCAAGGAGGGATTTCTTTGAATGTAAATCATATGGACTACTATAAGTATCGGTATCTCAATTGTTTCAAAGCTCAATACCTTGCCGAATTGCTTGAAAAAGGAATACCGGTGGATTATCTTTTTTTTGATGCTTATGTGGAGACGGATGACATTTTAGAGCATACTATTAATAATGGGCAAGAACGTTGGACATTGAATATAAAAACGCTAAGTGAATTAGCACATGTCGGGATATATGTATTGTATCGATATTTTCCTACTATGTCTTCCTCATATCCGTATGTGCAAGAAAAGCTTGCTGCAAATAAAACATTGTATATGTGGGCATCGCAAAATCATTTGCCGCATCTAGCGCATCTGCCAGATGGTGTTCATGTAATTGGACTGCAATCTTATAATGAGGAAGAAAAAACGTTTACCATCTCTGATGTTCCTGGTATATCAGGGCATCCGTATGAAGAGGTACATATTCAAAATGCCTTTAATCATTTGGAAGATAGCTTCAAGTACATCTACTATCTTTATGACGAAGATTATACTTTTACGGAAGAGATTGTAGAAATTTTAGTTAGAAAATTCGAAGACAGCTTCTTGCTTGTTAACGAGGATTTCAAGTTGTACGATCGGATGAATGAGCTGTTTCAGCTGCATTATGACACCCAAGATGAACAATTAACTTTATATCATCGTATGGAAAATGCATTGGCAGTTATTGCAGGCTCTCGTTACTTCTTAGCAAAGTTCTTAAAAGTTATTCGCTACCCAATAATTAGTGAATTAGAAGAAATTAGTAAACATGCTAATAGTCTTCAAAAAGTGTTTTTGAAAGGGAAAGTTGGAGCTAACATCAGCAACTATAAAATTGAAGATAAATTGTTGTTGTTAAAGTCATTGGAACTAGAAACGATATTGAAGATTAAACAATTAATTGTTCAAAAGAGAGAGGAACACGGACATCCTAAGGAGATAAGAGAGCATGCTCGTATAACCATTACTGATATGGGTCTAACTTGTAAGATGTTAGATTTAAACAAGGTGAAATTAGATTGGACTGAGGTTATGCAGGAAGAGTACCTGTATAGCTATGAGATATATGTGAATGATACGCTGCATGGAACTACATTGCTGAATACCTATGAAATAACGAATCTTGCGTATGACAGTCGTGTGGAAATACGTATACGAGTTAAAAATTTCTCTGGTTATATCGAGCAATGTAATGATTGTGTAACGATCCAAACGGGATATAAAGATACGAATTGTGCACTAGGCAAGCCGGTTACCTGCTCGTCAGAAGAAACTTCTATCTTCACGAAAGAAAATGTGAATAATGGTGTTGAGGGTACAAGATGGGGCAGTGTTGTTGGAAGTGACAAAGAATGGATTTGCATTGATTTGTTAGAACAAACGGAAGTTCAGCGAGTCGTATTGAACTGGGAATCCCATGCTCAGTCCTACACCATTGATGTATCGGATGACAATGTCAATTGGCAAACCGTTGTTACGAACGATAACGGTGTAGGCGGCGTTGAAGAATTTAATAACCTTAAAGATATTAAGTGCAGATATATAAAAATGAATGGCCGAAAGCGAGGCACGACTTGGGGATATTCATTATGGGATTTTGAAGTGTATGCAGTCTAATGCACCGAATACAACTTCATATGAGAAATCAACTATACAAAACAGCCCTTGTCCTTCAGGAGGATAAGGGCTGTTCCACATCAATGTGAAAATTATTATAATTCGGATACTTGCGCCATAGAACTGAGTTTCTTCGACAACAGCACGAGAATCAAGCCGAGGACGATAGCAGCAGCACCAATAATGGCAAATACATTGAAGTAGCCAAGTGTTGTAATATTGGATGCGAACTGGCTTCCTAGAATGTTCGCAATCCCTGTACTAGATAACCACACACCCATTAGTAAGGAAGTTAGCTTAACAGGCGAAATTTTGTTTACGATAGACAATCCAACAGGTGACAAGAACAATTCCCCAAGGGTATGGAAGAAGTATGTGCCTACGATAAACATAATATGAGCTTGAGATACAATACTGTTCGGATCGCTGCCAGTTTGCATAACTGCTACTAGCAGTACCATATATCCTACGCCCAATAGTATCATTCCGAGTCCCATTTTAACACCAAAGCTAAGGTCTCCACGTTTGGAACGAGCAAGCTTTAACCATAGTGCAGAGATGATTGGTGCGAGAATGATAATGAACAATGGGTTAATGGACTGGAACCACGACGTCGGTATTTCAAATCCGAACAACGTTTTATCAACAAATTGATTCGTATACAACGTCAACAAGCCGCCTGCTTGTTCAAATCCTGCCCAGAAGAAAATAACAAAGCATGTGATAATTAAAATAACTTTTGTGCGCTGCTTCTCAAGTGGTGTTAATGGTGTTTTTACTGCGGCATTCTTTTGATCGCTTTTACTACGCACAGGTGCTTTACCGATATCACCAAGATATTTAGGAGCCAACGTATTGAATATAATTTGCCCGATTACCATGCCGATACCGGACGCTAAGAATGCATATTTATAACCGTACAAGATCGTATCAGCCATAGGAATTTTGAACAACTGTTCTGCCAAGTACCCGCATACAAGCGGTGCGACAAAGCTGCCGACATTAATACCCATGTAAAATATCGTATAAGCGGAATCGACACGACGGTCACCCTTCGGATATAAATCACCGACGAGCGTAGATACATTCGGTTTGAAGAATCCATTACCGATAATGATAAACGCAAGGCCAACATACAGCATTGTCGTGGTTTGATCCATAAATAAAGCAAAGTTACCGATTGCAATCGCAATACCGCCAATCGTTACTGCAAGCCTTCTTCCTAGATATTTATCAGATAAATATCCACCCAACAGTGGTGTGAAGTAACATGCTCCGGTAAAAATACCGTAAACCGTAAGAGCGGTACTTTCTGAAAAGCCTAATCCTCCACTAATTAACGCGGTAGTTAAGTAAAGTACGAGCATAGCTCTCATTCCATAGTAACTGAATCTTTCCCACATTTCTGTGAAAAATAGTACATACAAGCCCGGTGGATGCTTGTCCTTGCGATTCGTTGCACTGGAAGCGGCTGCTTGATGAGTTGACATGATGTGTTCCTCCTGTCCGCAACGTTTATAATTATAAAAAAACGTAGTTGAATATTCATGATCATACGCTGATCTATTAGAGGGTGTCAACTGGAAATAGGGATTTACAATACTTAAATTCCAGTAATTTCAATAACGTAATATATACTATTAAAGATGAACAAGTTGTATCGTATACATGCGTGGTACATATTACCTAACCTTTTTGCCTAATCGTTAAATGCTCATAATGAACAGGCATAAAATTTAAAATATGGGTAAGTAACATCTAATAAGAAATAGGGTAAATTAAAAACAGCGTAGGGCGTATGAATTGGATTGTGGTGGCGTAACCGTACAAAAAGGGTTGCTGCACTGACTATATAGTCATGTTTAGTGTGGAGAGGGTCAAATGCGGCTGGATTCAGACTTTGTAACTTTCGAAATAAGAAATTATAATAAGAGTAACTTTATTGCAAAAATTATGAAATCTATTGTCAAAAGGAGAAGGTACATATCTAATGGAAATTCCCACGGTTGAGTTTATCCTCATTGCTTTACTGATTGCATTGACAGCCTTTTTTGTAGCAACTGAGTTTGCTATTGTCAAAATTCGTACGAGCCGTATCGATCAATTGGTATTGGAAGGACAAAAAAACGCCCTAGCAGCCAAAAAAGTAATCAGCAATCTAGATGGATATTTGTCTGCTTGTCAATTGGGTATTACCATTACTGCGCTTGGATTAGGATGGTTAGGAGAACCGACTGTTGAGAAGCTTCTTCATCCTCTATTTAACGAGTTTGGCTTAAAACCTGAGCTGGCTGGAATCCTTTCCTTTGTGATTGCGTTTGTTCTGATGACGTACATCCATGTGGTGGTAGGTGAACTAGCTCCTAAGTCATTGGCTATTCAAAAAGCAGAAAAGATTACTTTGCTGTTAGCGAAGCCAATCATTTTCTTTTATAAAATTATGTACCCGTTTATATGGCTCTTGAATGGTTCAGCGAATGCACTTATTCGTTTGTTCGGATTGAAGCCTGCGAGTGAGCATGAAGAGGCTCACTCGGAAGAAGAGCTTCAAATTATTTTAAGTGAGAGCTACGAAAGTGGTAAAATCAACAACACAGAGTATGGATATGTAAGTCGTATTTTTGCTTTTGATGAATTGTTGGCGAAAGAGATTATGGTGCCACGTACCGATATGATCTCGTTGGATGGTGATCTTACTGTAATGGAGAACATCCCGATTATGCGCGAGGAACAGTATACTCGTTATCCTGTCATACACAATGACAAGGACAATGTAATTGGAATGGTCAATATGAAGCAGTTATTCCTTACGATGGATGGGACGCTTCGTGAACAACCTTTGAAAAACTTAATTCGTCCTGTACTGACTGTCTCAGAAGCTATGCCGGTCAAGCAATTGCTGCGAAAAATGCAGCAAGATCATATTCATATGGCGATACTAGTCGATGAATACGGTGGTACATCAGGTATGATTACGATTGAGGATATTCTTGAAGAAATCGTCGGTGAAATTCGGGATGAATTTGATGCCGAAGAGCGCGCAGAGGTGGAGCGTGTAGGTGATGGTCATTATCGTGTTGATGGTAAAGTATTGCTCAGCGATGTCAATGACCTACTTGGTACTCATCTAGAAAGCGATGATTTTGATACGATTGCAGGTTGGTTGTACGATCGTCATCCAGAAGGAAAGCGTGGGAGTAAGATTGTAGTGGCAGGGGTTATGTTCACGATTCTTGAAAAGGAACGTCACCGTATCCGCAAAATTGAATTGAAGCGAATGGATGAAGTAGAGGGATAGTAATTCAACATTTACAGTTCATTGCTATTATGATATGTTAAGATTAACCAAAAAACGTATAGCACAGTGGCCGAAAGCATCGGACAATTCTCATAACTTGAGGATTGTCCTTTTTTGCGTTTCCAGGGGTTGCCAAGCGTGCTCAGAAGGAGATATATTCATATGATACACACCGTAGATCTGAAGTCATTCTATGTAGCAGGTACTTTTCATGATTGCTATGAGGACATGTACCTTTACGTGACGAAGCAAAGTGCCATTCAAAGTACTTTTCCTCGCAAACAAAAGGCAATGCCAATGGTTTATGGACTGCGGTTAGAACAGCGTTATTTCTCTGGAGTACGATGTAATAGCAATCAGGATATTTCGCATGGCGATTATGTAATTGAGGTACGTGGAGGAAGTTATGAAATGAGAGCGTACAGCCAGCTGTGTCTGGATGTAGAAGGAACTCTATCAGAAATTACTCCAACAGATCTTCCGAAACCAATTACGATCATTGAATTTGTTGGGACTCCTGACGGTTACGCACCTTGGTGGTGTTATATTCCGGTCTCATTTAAACCGTGGGAGGATATGAAAAATGATCGTAGATTGCCTCGTCACCTGAAGGCGGACATGATACTTAGAGAATCGCGCAGATGTTATTCGCTTGCTTACTAGCTAGATACTAACATGAAGAGGGGCAGATGTGATGAATATTCGTCCAGTTTTAAAGGAAGATGCTAGCTATATTCAAACGGTCGCTAGACAGTCTTGGAACGCCGCCTACGGTAATATTTATCCGCAATCATTTATCGATGAGTTTGTTAGTAAAGCTTACAGTGTAGATAGTCTGGAGCAGGGCGCAGAAAGAGACGAGCAGAGAGCGGAACGACATTTTTATGTTTGTGAAGCTGAGGGCTCTATTATTGCATTTGCCCAAGTAATGAGCCAGGAAACAGCTGGGGAATATGAGTTGCTGCGCATTTATGTGCAGCCAGAGCGGCAGAATGCAGGTGCTGGACGATTGCTATTATCTAATTTTTTGACTACAATCCCTCACATGAATAAGCTTGTAGCATGGGTAGAGGATAAAAATGAGCAAGGTCGGCGTTTTTATGAGCGCAATGGTTTTACAGTGACCTCGCAAATGGTAGAGAAGCATGAACATTTTGAAACCCAACTTATAGAGTATACTTGGCGGCGGTAATATTTTTATCGGTAGTAATCGATATTGTAACTTGAAGTACTAGAAATTGAATCTACGAATAGTAGAGCACCGAGTATATCGGTGCTCTTTTTGATATGTTCATTGATCAATTGGTTGTTTATGGATGAAATTAATTTCATGGAAGATATTAATTTTATTTGGAAAACGTTAACACACCTTGTATAGTTGACGTTGAAAGCGTTTTTCAGGTACTATGTAATCAAATGATAAATACTTCTTTGACATAATTTCATAGAGAAATGATAACGTATCGAAACTGATTTGCTAATTTTGATAGGATGCAGTAAGGAGACAACATTTTTATGATTGAAAATGAAAAGCCTTACATTGTAGTAGAAGTTGCAAAACTTTATTATCAAATGGACCTCAGCCAGAAGGAGATAGCAGAGAAGCTGGGAATATCTCGGCCCTCTGTTTCACGTTACTTAAAGCTGGCGAAGCAAAGCGGTGTCGTTAAGATTGAAGTATTTGATCCTATCGATTACTGCTTAAGCTTGAAGGAACAGTTTCAACAGCATTTCAATTTGAAAGAGTGCATTATTACGATGGCACCTGTGAATGATTCAGAAGTTATAAAAGAGGTAATATCTGAGAGTGTAGCCCAATATGTTCATGACATTGTCAAGGACGGTGATACAATTGGCGTCACTTGGGGAACGACACTGTATAAGATCGCCGGCAAAATGACTTCTAAGCATGTTCAAAATGTAAGAGTCGTTCAGCTAAACGGCGGAATAAGTTTCTCGGCAGATACGTACGCTTTCGAAATTGCCAGTCTTGTAAGCGCTGCATTTCATACAACCCCATACTATGTACCGGTTCCCGCAATTGTGGATCATACGCTTGTCAAACAAGCGATAGTATCGGATAAGCACATCAAAAAAGTGTTGGAGATTGGCCGTGAAGCAAACATTGCTATCGTAACAACAGGTACGCATCATAGTAATTCCGTCCTTATGAAGGCTGGCTATTTATCGGCTGATGAAATGAAAGCTTTGGATCAGACGAAGGCAGTTGGTGATATTTGCGCTCGTTATATTAATAGAGATGGACAAATCTGCTCTACAGAATTAGACGAACGCACAATAGGGATTGAACTGGATGTTCTAGCAAAGAAGGAAACGAGTATTCTAGCAGCAGGTGGACGTGAAAAAGTAGATGTGATGTTAGGTGCATTACGAGGGCGTTATGTAAATGTGCTCGTAACAGACCAATTCACAGCTCAAGCAATGCTAGATCAATTGAACGCAAACTAATGGAATGAAGAAGGGAAGATTCAAGATGAACCAACAACTTGCAAACATGATTGACCATACGCTATTGAAACCTAATGTACAAGATGAGCAAATCGTAGAGCTTTGCCAAGAGGCAAGACAATATCAATTCGCTTCGGTTTGTGTTGAGCCTTGTTACGTAGCTCTTGCAACTGAGCGATTGAAAGATAGCGGAGTGGACATTTGCACAGTTATTGGCTTCCCACTTGGGGCTAATACATTGGCAACAAAAGTGTTCGAGGCTAAAGATGCAATTGCAAACGGTGCAACTGAAATCGATTATGTCTTGAACATTAGCGATGTGTTAAACGGACGTTGGGAGCAAGTTGAGCGTGAAATGCGTGCGTTCACAGAACTTCGTGACGAAGCAAACACAGCTGTAATTGTTAAAGTCATCTTGGAAACGTGCTACTTGACGGATGCTCAAATTGTGGAAGCTTGCCGTTTGGCTCGTGAAACAGGATTGGATTTCGTGAAAACGTCTACAGGCTTTGGAACAGGCGGAGCAACAGTTGAGCACATTCGCATGATGCGTGAAACAGTTGGGGATGCATGCGGCGTGAAAGCTTCTGGAGGTATTCGTACTCGTGAAGACGCATTGGCAATGGTAGAAGCAGGAGCAAGCCGTATTGGTGCAAGCGCAAGTGTTGCTATCGTTACAGATGGCGGCAGCAAAGAAGGCAGCGGTTATTAAGATTTGATTTAGAGTTTCTAGTTGTGCTGCTTTTCGCTGCATAGCGAGCGGAAAGCTTACCACACAACCAACTTAGGGAGGACATCTCATGAACGTGTTAAGCGGCTTGATAGGGATTGCAGTTATTTTTGGAATCGGTTTTCTAATGTCTTCGAATCGTAAAGCGATCAAACCGCGTACGATATTGCTTGGTTTGCTGCTGCAAATTACCTTCGCTTACTTAGCTATTAAAAATGAATTCGGCGTTAAAGTAATGGGTGCGCTGTCTAACTTTGTTAATGGCTTGATCGGTTATGCGAATGAAGGAATTATGTTCTTGTTCGGCGGATTATATGATAAGGCAGCGAATGGTAGTGCAGACAGCGGAATCTTCTTCGTGTTTGCGTTTCAAGTATTGCCGCTCGTTATTTTCTTCGGTGCACTTATTGCAGCGCTTTATCATCTAGGTATTATGCAATTTATTATTCGCGTACTTGGCGGTGCTATTTCTAAGCTTCTAGGTACAAGCAAGCCGGAATCTTTGTCAGCAGCTGCTAACATTTTTGTTGGTCAGTCTGAAGCTCCACTTGTTGTTAAGCCATTCCTTCCTAAAATGACAAAGTCTGAGTTGTTTGCGGTAGTAACGGGTGGTCTAGCATCCGTATCCGGTTCTGTATTGGCAGGTATTGCAGGAATGGGTGTCGACCTCAAGTTCTTGTTGGCAGCATGTTTCATGTCTATGCCATCTGGACTCATTATGGCGAAGTTGTTCATGCCTGAAACGGATAATTCCGAGCGTACATTTACAATTGATGTGAAGAAAAATCAAGGTGAATCGGTCAACTTGATTGAAGCGATTTCCGTTGGTGCAATCGATGGTATGAAGCTTGCTGCAACGATTGGTGCGATGCTACTTGCAATGACTTCTCTTATCGCGATGTTGAACGGTGGTCTTGGCGCAGTTGGCGGCTGGTTCGGATTCAGTATTACACTTGAGCAAATCTTCGGTTATATCTTTGCTCCATTGGCACTAGCAATCGGTGTTCCTTGGAATGAAGCTGTGCAAGCTGGTACGTTTATCGGTCAAAAAATTGTATTGAACGAGTTTGTTGCTTACTCTAACTTTGCTCCAGTAATGGGCACACTATCTGAGAAGACACAAGTTATTATTACATTCGCATTGTGCGGATTTGCTAACTTCTCCTCAATTGCAATCTGTGTAGGTGGTATCGGAAGCCTTGTTCCTGAGCGTCGTGCAGAAATTGCTTCGATCGGTCTAAGAGCGATGTTCGCAGGGGTGCTTGCTTCCTTGCTTAGTGCAACCATTGCAGGTATGTTCGTATAATAAGAAGAAACAAGTTATAATAAGATAACGATAACTTTACTATTAGTTATTACATTATGTTTAGACACGGAGGGTTTTACTATGCATCAAACAGCGCATATTAATGAAGCAAAAGACTTTATTTTGACAAAGACGAATCTTCGTCCAACTATCGGTATGATTCTTGGTTCTGGCCTTGGTGGACTTGCAGACGACATCGCTAACGCAGTTGTCATTCCTTACAGCGAGATTCCTCACTTTGCTAAGTCTGAGGCAGTAGGACATGCGAACGAGCTTGTTATCGGTGAGTTGGAAGGCAAGATCGTTGTAGCTATGAAAGGTCGCTTCCACTACTATGAAGGTTATTCGTTGGATGATGTTACGTTCCCAGTACGTGTAATGAAAGCGCTTGGTGTAGAAAACGTTATTATTACGAATGCTTGTGGCGCAGTGAATACGAGCTACAAAGCTGGCGAGCTTATGCTTATTACAGACCACTTGAACCTTGTTATGAACAACCCACTCATGGGACCTAACAACGACGAGCTTGGCGTTCGTTTCCAAGACTTGTCCAAAGCATACAACCCAGAGCTTCGTGAACTGGCTCTACGTGTTGCAGATGCTCAAAGCATCAAAATGCAGCAAGGTGTTTACGCTTGGTGGACAGGCCCGGCTTATGAAACTCCAGCTGAAATCCGCATGATTCGTACGCTTGGTGCTGATGCAGTAGGTATGTCTACGGTACCAGAAGTAATCGTAGCGAACCATGCAGGCATGAACGTACTAGGTATTTCTTGCTTGACGAACATGGCTTGCGGTATTCTTGACCAACCGCTTAACCACGAAGAGGTTATCGAGGTAGCTGCACAAGTAAGAACTTCATTCGTTGCACTTATTAAAGGGATTTTGAAAGAAGTTTAATCACATATAAAGTAGTAAGATAAGGGTCTTATTCGGTAAGGCCCTTTTCTTATTTATTCATTTTGAGGAGAATGGTTGTAGTGAAAGGAATTATTTATGTTTTGTTGGGAGCTTGTTTCTACGGGGTATTATCTACGTTCGTAAAACTTGCTTATGGCGAAGGTTTCATCGTCAATGATGTTGTTGGTATACAATTGCTGATTGGTGCTTTGATTCTTTGGGGGCTAGTAGGAAGCAAGAAGATAGTGGGCTCTAAGCAAGCCAGCAGAGGTAGTCGCCAGCCGTCTATGAATGAAGCGCTGTTCCTACTTGTTGTAGGCTCCTCTACAGGCTTGACAGGCGTGTTTTACTATCAGAGTTTGCAATATGTATCCGCTTCCTTCGCGATATTGCTCTTGTTCCAGTTCACTTGGATGGGAGTTGTATTAGAAGCGATCACAACACGCAAATTTCCTGCCAAAGAGAAGCTGGTTGCACTTATTCCGTTGTTAGCAGGAACGGTCATTGCCGGCGGAATGTTGTCTAAGGGTGTTACTTTCCACACACATGGGATTATATATGGTCTATTATCAGCTCTAACGTATACGATCTTCATTTTTGTTAGTGGTCGAGTTGCCACAGATGCTGATTCGTTAACGCGTACTGCCTATATGGTAACAGGCGGCTTTATCGTTGCGGCTATCGTCGTGACGCCTACATTCTTCTTTGAGCCGTCGATTATTTTCGATGGACTTGGCAAATACGGTTTAATCCTTGGCATTATGGGTCCTGTATTGTCTACACTGTTCTTTGCAAAAGGAGTACCGCTTACGGGTGCTGGCATGGCATCTATATTAGGTGCGATGGAGCTTCCAATGGCCATCATTATGTCGATGCTCGTCCTTCACGAGCAAGTAAGCCTGCTTCAATGGGGGGGCGTTGCTCTCATTATGTTCGGTGTGGCATGGCCAGAGTTAGTTAGGCGTAGACGAGCTCGTGAGGCATCAATTATATAAACGAAAAAGGAGCGATGAGCTCCTTTTTTTGTTCGTAAGCGTGGATATATGTATGCAGATTTGATTTGTAAATGTACAGTAGATAACGTTGAAAAATAATTTACATGCACTATGCAGCAAGACTTAGTGACGAATTGTCTCTGAGTCTTATTGTTTATTTTGTAGAAGTTGTCTACAAATATATTGCTAATACTAGAGCAGCGGCGTACAATCTTGGCGAAAGCACAATCTATCACGAAATTGAAGCTTGTGCTGTTCATTGCTAGTCTATACTAATGAAAAGGGGAATGAAGAAATGATTAAGAAACTTACGGTTGCAAGTGTGTTGGCAGTAGCGTTGCTCGGTTCAGCAGTTGGGGTGCAGGCAGCGGCAGTTACTACGAATCAGGTATCCTCGTTAGGCTATCAAACAAATAGCTATGGAGCAGAGGCAGGTGTGAAATCTCTCAATAACATTCCTCCTGGGTGGGTGCATGTAAGAACAACGGGTCCGAGCTGGGATCAAACATTCATTATTAAAAATCTAAATGGCGCCCCTTATGGAGCGGAAGTAGGCATTAAGTCATTTTATAATCTGCCTAGTGGTTGGGTTCATGTAAGTACGACAGGGCCAAGCTGGGATCAAACGTTTATTATTAAGAATCTGAATGGTGCTCCAAGCGGAGCGCAAGTTGGAGTGAAATCGTTTTATAACATACCTGTTGGGTGGGTGCATATTTCAACGACTGGTCCAAGTTGGGATCAAACCTACATCTTCAAAAAACTCTAATTCACTTTAGGTGTACAAGCATTAATATTCCTCTTTGTTTCCTCTATACGACACACATTTACGTATTTTTGAGCATGATTCATTGCTTTTTAATGTCTATTCACGGGACTCTTCTTCCCTTAATGTTTGTGAGAATTCAGCCTTTTATTATATGATATTTTACGGAAAGAAACTTAAAAGCCTGCAATTCTCTTATACCAGCTGAGGCTGACGGCAAGAGATTGCAGGCTTTTGATGTTACTTAATAACGTAATGATAAAGGGGCTTATACAGCCGCTGCAGCGGTTTTGTCAGCGCACTCTGTTGAGCAGTGTCCGTTATGCTCTGCCTCACACGCATCGCACACGATATGCTGCAAGTGGCAGGAATCAAGTTCACAATTAATATAACGGTCTGCTGGCTTCTCACAGTGATGGCAGCGACCTACGATCACAGCTTCATCTGTATGGTTGATCGGTACAGAGATCCGCTCATCAAATACATAGCATGAACCATCAAATAGTCTTCCTTGTACTTCTGGATCTTTACCATAGGTAACGATACCACCATCAAGTTGGTAGACTTCATCAAATCCTTCTTGGATCATCCAGCTGCTCAAAATTTCACAGCGAATACCGCCTGTACAGTACGTAAGGATCTTCTTGTCCTTAAGATCGCTCATGTTGTCACGAATCCATTCTGGGAATTCTCTAAAGCTGTCTACTTCAGGACGAATGGCATTACGGAAATGCCCGAGGTCAAATTCATAGCCTGTACGTCCATCGAGTACAACTACATCATCACGTTGTAGATATTCATGCCATTCTGCTGGGCTGAGGTGGCCACCTGTAAGCACGTTAGGGTCAAGATTTCTATCATCTACACGGAACGTAACGAGTTCCTTTTTATAACGTACATGCATTTTCTTGAAAGCATGTTCTTCTACTGGATCTATTTTAAATACCGTATCTGCAAACAGAGGGTTCTGTTTCAAATCATGCATATACTGTTCAGTTTGTTCAATTGTTCCTGTTAATGTACCATTGATGCCGCCGTCCGCAATCAAGATGCGACCCTTAATGCCCAACTGTTTGCAATATTCCAAATGTTCTTGAGCAAGCTGCTCAGCATTCGGAACATCAACAAATTTATAGAAAAGCAAAAGCGCAAATTTAGCTTTTTCAGTCAAATGTATCACCTGTTCGTTTAGATTTGCATACTGCTGTTAGCAACTATTCATATAGTGCCTGATCAGTACGTTAGATAGTAAACCATTTTCTATAGAAAGTATTGTATCACAAATAGTGATGAAATTCACAGTGGGAGTTCAATCCTAATCTGACAGAAATCAAGAAACATCATTCGAGATTGTTGTGGACAAATTAACCATTTTGCTGATTAAATGAATCTACAATTACTACGTAACATCTAGGAGGCTTCTATGATTCGTAAATTAATAGTAGATAATGAAGTTATAGCTCAACAAATGCTCGGTGTACAAATCCCTTCTTATCAAGTAGAAGCAGAATTAATTGGCTTTTATGATATCCCTCAATTGAAGGACACTGTACAAACATTGATGTCTAGCAATGAGACTTGTGTAGGATATTTTGTAATGGAAGAACTGGCTGCCTTTATTTCATATACAGATGAAGGGAAGTTTATTGATATTTGTCGTCTGGTCGTTCATCCCGATCATTTTAGAAAAGGAATCGCAAAAAAATTAGTGGCGCATGTTATTGATGTAATTGCAAACAATAAAAAAGTAATTGTAAGTACAGGCGCGAAAAATACACCTGCTAAGCAATTGTACAAACAATTTGGTTTTCAAGAAATGAAAAATATCGAAGTGGCACCGGATTTATTCATTACTTTATTAGAGAGAAACTAGTTTCGTCAGAAATACTTAAAAGAGCTATCGGTCAATTGTTCAGGTTTAATCCTGTTCAATCTTCCAATAGCTCTTTATCATAATAGGATCAATATAGGATCAATTTAGCATAAAGTGACCGAACCGATGCTTATGCACCGAAATCTTTTTTATTTGATGCTGCAGGGCTATCTTTAATTAACCTTTGTTCAAGTTTAGCTCCAAATTCCTCAAAGTAATTCGTAAACCGATCGAATGCTTTTCGGTTCACGATCCAATCTGCCAGCTTCACGCAACCATAAGCGAAGAGCATACCCGCAAACATATCAATAATCCAATGGATATTCAAATAAAGCGTTGAAATCATAATCGAGATACCGAAAACACCAACAACCCAGCGATACCACTTGCTGCGTTCACGCATCGCTAATAGAACGGCTGCAAAAGCAATGGACGTATGCATACTAGGGAAGCAGTTAATCGTCACATTGAACGCCTCCGCTGCTGTTAATCCACGTTCTAGTAAGTCTGGAGTTCCTTGTACGTACCACACTTCCTGCAAGAAGATGAGGTTGTAAAAAGGTAGGATTAGCGGTACTTGCAATAAATAGCCTGCGAGCGCGTAGCGTCCAAATTTCTTCACGTCCTTCGTGAAGAAGGCGCGAATAATACATAGCCAATACGTCAATGTAAAGCCGTATATATACACAGACTGCATATATGTGGTTAACCATTCGGGTTGCCAAAGCTGAAACATCGATGGTGCGTTGCCGGGTATCGAGTTAAACCATTCATTCCAATTAAATGTATGGTGCATCGACTCGGTTTGCCAGGCTACGACTTTGAACCAGAATGGATTCGCATATTTGTAGATAATGTAGAAGATCAATAATGTCAGTAGTCCAGCTGGCATAAAGCGAAGCCAAGAAATGGGTTTGGCATCTTTACTCACTCCCCACAAGGAAGCAATCATGACAATAAGACACCACAATTGCCAGTTCTCAACTCGGAAGATGAGGAATACTAACAACGCCATAATAGTTGCTAAAATAATAAGATACGTTTTTCTTGTTAGCAAAGTTATTCACCTTTTCAGTTTTCTTTTGAATTTCACAGACAATTTTTGTATTATAGCATAGGGTTAAATGATTTTACGATAGAAAAATAATGACCATCTGGGTATAAATCAGGTTATGCTATACATTTGCTTCTGAGCATCCATATAAGTTCTTGGGACATAGCATAAATTGAAAGAGGTTGGAGCCTCATGCATATGAATATAGATGTACATAGGAAAACGAGTGTGCAAGAGTAGAGGGGTTTTGTTTAGATGAATGTTCACCTTGATCCATTTGATCGTGACTTTGAATCCATTGAAGCGATTGCGGACACGATTAGTCAGATTCTGCAATGTCCGGTTACGATCGAGGACAGTAACCATAGGCTGCTTGCATACAGCACGCATGCGCCTGATACCGACCCTGTTCGTATTGCAACGATCATCGGCAGGCGTGTACCGGAACATGTCATTAGTATGCTGTGGCGTGAAGGTATCATTCAACACATTATGGATAGCCAGGTTCCCGTTCTCATCGAACCGATTGATTCCATTGGCTTGAATCGGCGTATTGCCGTTGCGATCCGCCATCATCATGATATTCTGGGGTACATATGGGTGATGGATGAGTACAAAGGGATTGATGAACAAGGGCTGGATGATTTGAACAAGGCTTCACATGCAGCTAGAAGCAAACTGCTGCAAGTTCAAACTCAACGTCGTAGGCGCGAAGAACAGAGCTTTGAATTTTTCTGGGGAATGCTTACCGGAAGTATGGATTCCGAGCATCGAATCGTAGATCGAGCGCACCAACTTGGAATTACATTGCCGAAGTCCTATAGAGTTATGATTATTGAATTTGAAACATTGCTAAATGAAAAACTATATGAACAAGTGCTGTATACGATACTTACGGCACAGCGACATCGGAAAGTGCTGCATGTTAGGCAAGAGCAGCGCTTGCTTGTGCTTATCGATGCGACGGATGATGACATTGATGGGCACATTGCAGGCTGGATGCTGCTCATGGAGCGAATGCAGCAGCGCTTTGGGGTGAAACCCGTTCATTTAGCTAGCGGGCTATCTTATTCCGTGTATATAGATGTGGTGAAAAGTTATCAGGAAGCAATAACCGTTATGAATATAAAGAAGCATTTGCCTGAGGAAACGAAGCATTTGCATCGATATGAAGAATTGGGTTGGTATCGCTTCCTTCCTGCCATGATACAGGAGCGCCGAGCACGTCCCATGCAGCATTCGAGTTTGTCTAAGCTCAAAGCGTACGATAAAGAGCATCAGAGCGGGTTAGTTAGTACGCTGTCCCTATTTCTGCAAGCAGATTGCAATGTGAAACGAGCTGCTGAAATGCTGCATATTCACTCCAATACACTGATGTATCGCTTGAGGCGAATTACGGATATTGGCGGCGTTGATTTGAACGATATGGAGCAAAAAATATCATTGTATTTGGAATTAAAAATGGACCAATGGCAATCATAAATCAGTTAAGTATCCGCTTTGTGTAATTTCACAAGGCGGATTATTTTTTTTCATAAAGTTGGACGAAGCTGTGATCGCCATAAAAGGTTATATTAAATGTAAGCAATGATACTTTTAACATGTGCAATAAATGAGGGGGATTCAATGATGATTATCGGAGTTCCAACAGAAATAAAAAATAATGAAAACCGCGTTGCTGCAACGCCTGCCGGAGTCATGGCTTTAAGCCAAGCAGGGCATAAAGTGCTTATCCAAAGTGGAGCCGGTGTAGGCAGCGGATTCGAAGATCGCGATTATGAACAAGCAGGTGCTGTTATTGTACAGCAAGCTGCTGATGTGTGGGCACAAGCGGAGATGATTATGAAGGTTAAAGAGCCGCTTCCTGCTGAATATGGATACTTCCGCAAAGGACTTATTTTATTTACTTACTTGCATTTAGCAGCTGAGCCTGAGCTAGCAAAAGCGTTATTGGATTCGGGTGTAATCGGCATTGCTTACGAAACGGTGGAAGTCAATCGTACATTGCCTTTGCTGACTCCGATGAGTGAAGTAGCGGGACGTATGGCAGCACAAATTGGTGCTCAATTTTTAGAAAAAGTTCACGGTGGCAAAGGCATCTTATTAGGCGGTGTGCCAGGTGTACAACGTGGTAAGGTGACGATTATTGGTGGCGGAGTCGTTGGGACGAATGCAGCCAAAATTGCGGTTGGACTTGGGGCAGATGTAACGATTATCGACCTGAGTGCGGATCGTCTTCGTCAAATCGAGGATATTTTCGGTACAAGCGTGCAAACGTTGATGTCCAATCCGATGCATATCGCTGAGTCTGTTCGTCATTCGGACCTTGTCATTGGTGCTGTATTAATTCCAGGTGCTAAGGCGCCTAAACTTGTTACAGAGGCGATGATTCAATCGATGCAGCCAGGGTCTGTAGTTATTGACGTAGCAGTGGATCAGGGTGGTATCGTGGAAACGGTTGATCGCGTAACTACACATGACCAACCTACTTATGTGAAACATGGTGTTGTACACTATGCCGTAGCCAATATGCCAGGCGCTGTATCGCGCACTTCAACGATGGCACTGACTAATGTAACATTGCCTTACGCGCTGCAAATCGCTAACAAAGGACTCGAGCGTGCACTGCAAGAAAACAAGGCATTGCTAGCGGGTGTGAATACGGCTGGTGGTGAAATGACATATCATGCAGTAGCGCGTGACTTGGGCTATTCCTATGTGCCAGTAGAAGACGCATTGAAGAAGGCGCTTCTTGTACATTAATTACGATGAACGAACAAGCTGGTATCCAGATGAAAATGGATATCAGCTTTTTTCTTTTTCTATATGTATACTTGCTTCTGCGTAATGATAAACATTTGTATACATGGTTATCTGAACGGTGGTTATATAGTGATATAATTATAATCAAAATTTGGATATAGAAATAGAAGTAGGGAGGTGTAGCCTTGTATATCATGCGTAAATGTATCTCTTCACTCATAGCGACAATTATTTTCTCCTTCACACTACCCATGATATTTTTCGGAGTAAACATTACTACAATAGTGTCTTCGCTATTTATCGTAGACTCTACTGGTCGGCTGCTTTTGACAATGATTATGTTTGTGCTGGGAGGCACTTATTATGCTCTAGGAATTCCATTGTCCATATTAATTGACCTGATCATGCGGATAGGTAGTAAAAATGCGGGAGAAGCTCCTTCTACATCGTTTGTTATTATTCGCTTGTTGGGCTATTTGCTGTTATATGCAATTGGGGGAGTGGTATCAGCATATATTACCCTTAGTCTTTTTATTTATGACGATCAACATTCATGGGAATGGCGTCACATGCAATGGAAGGAGATCATCACCTTTATTGCGGCGGCGTGGTTATTTGCATGGATTGATTATTTACTCAGCAAGCTCAAACTTTTTAGCCCACGTAAACCTCTAATAGATAATGGGAATGATGAGTCTGTACTTATGGAGAAGAGTGAATAAGTACTGTTCTGAATTCCATTGTTGCTGATCGTTTATAGTTAATGATACAATATGGAAAAGTTTTACGGAATTAACTGCAATGGGAACAGGTAATCCTTCATTTATGTCTAATCAGAAGTGATCTTTTTACCGATGTATAAGTTGAGGCTTAGACATAAATGATAAGAGTATACAGATGATTATCATTTGCACATGGAGGGTTAAATGATGTATACTCTTGCTCTAGTCTTGTTACTCTGCCTCATTGCTGTTGGGTATTTGTGGTATGAGCGATTTGTTATTAAATCCACGAAGAAGTAGAAACATCTCTACATTGATCCGATGATAAAGAGAGGCAAGCTTCCTTCGTTATATGAGAGTTGGTGACTCGTGTATGGCTTCGTTTACACTTAAACAAGTCAAAGCATGGAAGACTTATCTAACGATTGTTGGATGGCTTGTCTTTATTTTATATTTGTTATATGCTACATACTTGTTGTTTTTCGGCTTTTATCGAGCTATGGACATGAGTGGTAAATACGCAATTAATCTCGTTCCTTTTCAAACGATTAAGGAATATATGTTCCACCTTGATTATTATCCATTTGATGTGTGGTTTAATAATTTATTCGGCAATGTATTGTTATTTTTGCCTTTAGGGTTTCTAATTCCGCTGTTGCTGCCTGTATTTAAGCGCTGGTGGATTATTGTACTTTTATCCTTTGCTCTCACAGTTACCATAGAGATGCTCCAATACGGTCTTCAGCTTGGTACATTAGATGTTGATGACATGATATTGAATCTTGGCGGAGGATGGCTTGGATACGGTTTGCATATTGTAGCTAGACATTTGTGGACGGAGCAGGCAAGAAGGATCAATAGCTCACACGCATCTGCAGTGGATTAACGAAAAGCGTAAGCGGATAGGATTAAGGACTTATATATAGGATTGGAAAACACCGTACCTAGGCGTATGGTGTTTTTTGTTTTTGTTGCCAAATATGAATTCTTTCTTAAATGTCAATCTCGTTATACGATGAAGCTTTACAATAAGTGCAGGAGGGTTGAATGGAATGTTAGATGGAACTTCTATTTTATTGGCAGAGGATGATCCCGAGATTGCTCGTATTGTCCGCGATCATTTTCGCAGGCAGCGATGCGATGTAACATGGGCATCCACTGGACTAGAATGTTGGGAAGATTTTCGTAATGGCGATTATGATCTGGTTATTGTAGATCTGATGATGCCTGAAATGGACGGATATGATTTATGCAAAAATATACGGTTAAATAGTGATGTACCGCTAATTATTATAAGTGCTCGTGCTGAGGATGAGGACAAGGTACGTGGTCTTCAACTTGGTGCAGATGATTATTTAACGAAGCCTTTTAGTTTGACAGAACTTACTGCAAGGATACAATCGATCCTTCGTCGTTATCGTCAAGGAAATGCCCAACCATCTCAAGCGATGAAAATGGTATTTAAGCATGGTTTATTAGTAGACTTTGAGCGTCAGCGTGCTTATTTGAACGAAGAAGATATTCATCTGACGAGTAAGGAATGGGCTTTGCTTGTGTTGATGGCAACACACCCGGATCGAACGTTTTCCAAGACCGAGTTATATGAGCATGTTTGGCAGCAGCGCCATGAGGACTGTACAAATACGATTAATGTTCATATTAAGAGTCTACGGACGAAACTTGGGGAACAAATTCGTAATCCGAAATTCATTGAGACCGTTTGGGGCAGTGGATATCGGTTTATTGGAGAACGTGACCAATGAAGCTCCGTAATTGGCTAATGAGCGCTTTTTTAATCGTTATGCTGCTTCCCGTTATTGCTTTTGGCTTATTTGCTTATATAACGTATGAGCACGATAAAAGCGAGTCGCTGGAAGAGTACGTTCAAGTTGCAGAGAAAATGCAGGAGTATGAGGGACAAATCGTGAACCCGAAATGGTATCGTGTACAGTCAAGTGAGAGATACAAGCCGCTTGAATTGCTGCTGGATGACTCTGTTGAGCTAACGTTGTATCGAGCAGACGGGTATCGTTTATTTTCCACGAATAAGGATGACCATCAACAATATTTCCTGCGTATCCCCGCTGAAGAGCTGTACAGCAAGCTTTATCATCTTGATAAGACACCACGTGCTTATAAAATGAAGCAACCTGTTTTTCACGGTGATCAACTCATTGGATTTTATGATTTGCGTGTAGAGAGAGAGCAGTATGTGGAGCAAGTCAGCAACACGGTATGGCAGCTTATTGCCGGAATTATTTTGTTCTTTGTCATTTTATATGTCATTGTATGGTTGCTTGTAAAGCGTAAGCTTATTCAGCCGATGCGCCATCTAATGAGCCAGATGAGTGCACTTGCGAATAATGAGCCTGTTACAGAGTGGAAGCAAGCTTCCAATGATGAGATGGGGATTTTGATACGACATTTTGGAAATATGCGTGAAGATATTGAGACTGCGCGTGAAGAAGTGGCGAGAGAGCAGCAGGATAAGCAATTTATGGTTGCTTCTCTATCTCATGATCTGAAAACGCCGCTAACTTCGATTCAAGCCTATATGGAAGCACTTGAGAATGGATCACAACTGACTCAAGAAGAGCAAGAGGATTATCGGGCAATTGTTAAATCAAAAGCAGAGCAGATGCGTGGGATGCTTGATGACCTAACGCTGTTTGCAGCATTGCGGTCTTCTAAATATCCAACGAACTTGATTGAGGTTGAAGGCGAAGAATTATTTGATATGCTGTTTTCTGGTTATGATGCCTTGTGCAGCAAACAGGGTGTGGAGTTAAAGACGAGTATCGAAGTGCAGGGCACTTATCAAATGGATCCTAAGCAGATGATGCGTCTGACAGACAATCTTGTTAGTAACGCGCTTCGTCATACCTCTGCTGGAAGATGTGTTGGTATGGCAGCTGTATCTGGCAATGTGCAATTACCAGATTGGCTGGCGCCGTTTGAGCAGCAGTTGAATGATGTGCAAAGGATAAATTCAGCGAGTCTTATTATTTTCAATGAAGGTGCGGTCATCCCTGATAAAGTTTTATCTGAATTGCTCGAGCCGTTCGTTCAAGGCGAGCAGTCACGACCCAAGTCCATGCAAGGTTTCGGATTAGGTCTAAGTATTACACAGGAAATTATACGCAGACACTGTGGGCAGCTTCATTTATGGTCAAAAGCTCCTTATGGTACGGTCGTGATGTGTCAATTTCCAATCCATCCAAATTCGAATACTGTGAAGGAGGACAAAGATACATGAGAACAAAAGGTTTGATAGTTATCAAGTGGATCTTTGTTGTCGTCATCGTTTTTTCGTTGACAGGCTGTGGCTGGAGTTGGAATTGGAATAAGTCCGAATCACCTAGTAATTTCTTAGATATGGTAACTCCGCCTAACTATGAATTGGTTTCTTATTATGCGGAGGCGAACATGACTTATACGTATAAGGACGGGAAGTCAAAGGATGAAAAGTATTTGATAAAAGAATGGGTGGATGCTAAGCAGGGGCGGGTTTATCGCGAAATGATAGAGGGAAATAAGGTTCATTATAGTATACAGACACCGCGAGACTTGCTCACTTATACACAGGGCGATAAAGTAGCCTACACCACTTCATTTTCCCCAGATGATCCAGAAGTGTCCTTTGGAACTCGCGAAAGTTTTATGATGCAGATGGAGTCGATTCGAAAAAATTACAACATTAAATCGTTAGAGGATGATACCTTTTTGGGACGACCCGTACAGCGTCTGCGTGCTGTAACGAAAGATTCATCTTATCGGTCAGAAATAGAACTGTGGATTGATAAGGAAACATGGATGGTATTGAAAGATTCAGAACGGTCCGACGAAGTTGAATTTGTAACGGAGTACACGCTCTTTGAAACGAGGAGCAAGTTCGAAGATAAAGAACTGGAGTTAATTATTCCGTCACATGTAAAGATTGAGGAGATGGATGAAAGCAGCAAGCCAGATCGAATTACTTTGCAAGAGGCTGCCAACTTACTAAAGAGCGGTTTGATGCATCTGCCTCAAAATCAAGATATTAAACTTTCACATGTGGAAAAAGAAGTGTATGACTTTGGAGAGGATGTAGACTGGACATTAATTTCACTTATTTATGATAAGCCTGACGGAACGCCAATGTTTCAATTGTATATCTCACCATCTGCAAATGTTGGAGATCATACTTCGTCAGACGATAACAAAGTGAAGGTCAGAAATAAGCAAGGGACGTATTGGGAAGAGCTTCAGATTCTATCTTGGGAGGAGAATGGCTATCTCTACGAACTAATGAGTCGTCATCCTGACTTAAAGCAAGATGAACTGCTTACATGGGCGAAGAAACTCATTCCATATCCATCCCCAGTAGAAAAGAAACGATAGATACAAGACAAGGACAGCGGAGGGATCGTCATGATAGAGAGAGAAAACCAACCTATGCGGATGCTGCATAAAAATATGTTAGATGTATTTAGGTGGCGCAGTATTTTTAGTACTTCCTTACTCTTATTAGGAGCCATCGCTTACTTCATATGTGCGTATATGTGGAGTTGGCTAATGTGGCCAGCCATTACAGCATGTATAATTGCTGTCTTGTTGTTTGTCTTGTATGTTTTTATTTGGCCTAAACTTGAGTATCAATACTTTTCCTTTATCGTTCACGAAGAGGAAATGGAGATTAAGCAAGGGGTCTGGTTCCGCAGTCACGTGCTCATTCCAATGACCAAAGTACAGCATGTAGAAACAGAGACAGGACCACTGCTGCGCAAATTCGGGCTAGCATCTACGATGATTGTTACAGCTGCCGGTACGCATAAAATTAGTGGATTGCTGCAGAAGGAGGCAGATGAGCTTAAGTCTTATATCGGTACGCTAGCACGGGTGGTGGATACTGATGAATGATCAAGACAATATACAACATTCACCAACTCGATATAAGCTTCATCCTGCCCAAATATTGCTATCTTGGCTGGAGGTCATTAAGGCTCTTATTCCATTAATTATAATTGTTTACTTAGATATAAGAGATTCGGCTCAATTAGAAGTATACCATGCCATTCTGCCTGGTTTTTTGCTACTTGGACTATTGACAAGCTACTTGTCTTGGCAGCGATTCTATTATGTGCTGGAGCATGACCGTGTTCGTATCCACAAAGGTATTTTGTTTAGAGAAGAACGTAATCTTTATTATTCTCGTATTCATTCTGTGAATGTGGAGCAGCCGTTACTTCATCGCTTACTAGGTATAGCTCGGATCAAGATTGAAATGCCGGGGGGGAAGTCTGAAGGGGATGGCGTACTAAAGGCAATAACACTAGCAACGGCAACCGAATTGGAGCAGTGGATTCGTAGTCAATCATCATCGATGAAGCAGAAACAAGAAGGCAAAGAAGAGGGACAGGTGCAGCAAGAGCCGAGAAATGATGCTCCCCCGTCACATCTAGCGTTGGAGCAGCCTCCCATTTTTTCACGTGATGTTATTGATAACAAACGAGAGCAAGAGCATGATGCCACAAAACAAACCGCTGCTTATACATACAAGCTGCCTTTGAGCGAAGTGTTATTTGCCTCGATTACAACGGTCAATATTGGTTTGGTTATTACATTTATACTGGGTGTTATTTCATTTGCTGATGACATCCTGCCAGCATCACTCTACGATCGAATTGTTTCAGTGATTCAGGTGATTTTCCCAACTTGGTGGGGAATCGTCATCGTAGGTGTAATTGCGGCATGGGCTCTTTCCACGGTTCTTTATATATTGAAGTATGGTGGATTCCAATTAGAGTCTGATGGAAATCAAATGAGTATTTCCTATGGATTGTTAGAGAAGAAGAAGCATGTCTTTCGCATTAAGCGCGTACAGGCGGTTGTTGTGAAGGAAGGTGTTCTGCGTCAAGTGCTTGGATATGCAGAAGTTGGACTTCATGTCGTATCTTCTAATAAAAACGAAACCGTAGTTTTGCATCCATTTATTCGTAAGCAAGTTCTGCGAGGCTGGTTGTCTGAGAGGCTTCCACAATTCCATTGGGTCGAGCGGGATAAACGTTCCCCAAAGAGAGCAATTTGGAGCTTCTTCAAATGGGATATCTTTATAAATGGATTACTTACAGCTGCTGCGGTTTGGTATTTTGGTATGGTTGGCTGGTGGGTTCTTTTATTATTTGTCGTAACTGTGCCGCTTTCTTATATGTCGCATTCGGATGAGGGATTCACGTGCCGAGACGAACAGCTCACCATTTGGAAAAGGGATTTGGCACGTTATACGATCTTTGCACGTCGTAAGCAAATGGTGACCTTCCAAAAGATCGCAACGCCTATTCAGAAGAAGATGCGTCTACAGCGAATGAAAGTAAAACTGATGGGGGATGTTGGGGGAACCAGCTTCAATACGCAATGCTTGGATGAGCAAGATGTTGAAGTGGTATGGAACTGGTTTAGGAGAGATCAACAAGAAAAACAACAACAAAAATAACTATAGCCTGCGACAGCCTTGGTTTCGTGTAACAACGAACTAAGGTTGTCTTTTTTTATGCACTACGAAGCGTCAGCTGGGCTACCATCCAAGAAGATAACGGTCTTGGATGGCTGGTCCCAGCTGACTGGAAGATGAAATACTTTCTTTAGTAATGAAATAGGCACGTATGTGCGCTTATTTTTAATAATTGGTTTTTCGGTTAAAGTAACATCTTTTCCATTTACTTTAAGTTTGTCACTAATAGAGTACCAATTTACCTGGTGTCGTGCATCTTTCATGATGACGGAATGGGAAGTAGAATCCCAACTCAGTTCTACGTCCATCACTTCATGAAGCTGTGAGGCAAGGATGTAGCTAGCGCTTTCGTGCATAATTGCTCCTGATAAAATAGGTTCCCCATGAGCGTTGACCACATTAACGGCTTGATTATCCATTGCAGCAGCTGCCTGTACAGGTAAAGCGGGATGAAACGTAAGAGAGATGGCTAATGTAAAGGTTATTAGGGCGGTTTTTTTCAATTTCATAACCTCCTTCTATAGAATGACGTTTTATGACTAGAAAAAGTTTCATGAAATGATCGTTCAAACAACATTTATTTTCCTTGACAAAATAAACCACCTAGGTATGATTGCATTATGTGAATAAAAATTAAAATCATTCATAAGATCACGATAAGTGCTGTTGGAGGGCAATCGATATGCCAAAGTTTAATGATCATCAGCGTCAAGCGATAGGTGAGCAGTTCATTGACCATGCTAGACATTTATTCACCCAATTTGGACTTAAGAAAACAAGCATTGCTGATATTACGACTGCTGTTGGTGTAGCGCAAGGTACATTTTATTTATTTTATCGTTCAAAAGAAGAGCTCTTTCTTGATATTCTTCTTTTGGAAGAACGAAGTGTTCATGCATCCCTCTCATCTTTCTTAAACCAATCGAAGATGAATCGATCACAGTTTAGACAATTTTTATTACACTCGATTTCTTTGGTGGAAAACAACCCGTTATTAAAATGGCTGTATGATGCAGATACAATGAGTGCGGTTATACGTAAATTATCTCCGGAGAAACAAGCTGAGCTGTTTCAGCAAGACAAGGATACGATGAAGTCGTGGATAGAACGTGGTCAGGCCGAAGGATGGATTACAGCCAGGGAACCGGACCATATCGTTAGTTTGATGCAGGCGCTTGTGCTGGTGGCGCTGCAGAAACAACAGATTGGTGAAGATAGGTATGCAGCTACATTAGAATTGCTTTGTGATTGTATTGCACAGGGCATCATTCAGGAGGAGAGCGCCGATGATTGAAGTTCATGAATTGTTTTACACGTATCCCGGCAGCAAGCAGCCGCTATTACAAGATATGAATTTTCAAATCGGTACTGGAGAAATTTTTGGATTGTTAGGGCCTTCTGGTGCTGGCAAAAGCACAACACAAAAAGTTCTAATCGGCATGTTGAAAGATTATACAGGTAGTGTAAAAGTACTGGGGGGTGAGATTGCCAGTAGCAATAGAACGTTTTACGAAAAAATCGGTGTTGCATTTGAATTTCCTAACTTTTATATGCGATTAACAGCACGGGAGAACTTACAAATGTTTCGTTCGCTCTACTCCGTCCCGACAGTGGAAGTGAATGAAGCGTTACGTTGGGTTTCTCTAGAGGACTACGCGGATCGAAAAGTTCAGGACTATTCCAAAGGTATGAAAATGCGCTTAAACTTGGCACGCTCGCTTATGCATCACCCGCCACTACTATTCCTCGATGAACCTACTTCTGGATTAGATCCAACGAATGCAGCTCATATCAAGCAACTCATGATCAAACTAAAAGAAGAAGGCAGGACGATCGTTCTGACTACGCACAATATGGCTCTTGCAGAACAGCTGTGTGATAGAGTTGCCTTTGTCGTTGATGGAAAGATTCGACTCATTGATACACCAGCTCGTTTGATGAAAGAAGCTGGTCAGACTCAAGTAGAGGTGAAATACGCCCATAAAGATGGCAGGGTAGAGGCTTTACACATACCCATTCATGAGTTAAGCCAGAATAGACAATTCCACAGCATAATGAATTCGCAGGAGCTCTTATCTATTCATAGCCATGAAATGTCACTTGAACAGTTATTTATTCGAGTTACAGGGAGGGCGCTTCATGAAGCAGAACAATAGGTGGATAGATATGGGGTTACTATCTCGATTCGCTTCGATTGGGGCATGTCAATGGTCACTTCTTCGTAATGGAATCTGGAACGAAATACGCATTCAATTTCGCCATGGTTTCTACTATGCTTATGCCTTAGTTAGCGCGTTATATTTAATCATTTTGCAGCTTGTACCAATTGAATATCGTGAATCTGCGAATGTGTTCATTACTTTTACAGACCCCAGTGTGCTTGGATTTTTCTTTATAGGCGGCTTAATCATGATTGAGAAGGGACAGCATTTGCTTGATCCGTTATTTATGACCCCTTATTCTCCTGAATACTATATATGGTCTAAAGTACTATCTCTAAGTGTTCTGTCCGTATTAAGTAGTTCAATCATTCATTTGTTTACGTTTGGTTTTACGGCACACTTTATCACTTTTTTATGTGGGGTGTGGCTTACTTCTATTATGTTTACTTTACTCGGTGTAGGAGTGGCTGCAAAATGCACGACAGTAAATGAGTTTTTTTCTGTTTCATCGTTGTATGGAGCAATCAGTATGGTGCCGCTGTTGGGCTGGCTAAATCTATGGGAATCTCCAATTTACTTGCTCTGGCCAACACAGGCATCCCTTCTAATCATACAGTCTGTATTTGAACCATTGCACATCATGGAAGGAGCATACGCCTTTCTTTATTTAACTGTAGCTTCTATCTTGCTGTTTGGTTGGGCCCGCCATCGCTTCTATCGGTACATGATATCTATACAAGGCGGAGGGAAACGGTTATGAAAGGGTTAAGTATGCTCATTATTGCAGAGGGGAAGAGGTTGCAATCCGAACGAATGCAGTTACTCCTGATGGCTTCTCCTTTGTTGCTTATCGGTATGACGGTATACGTGCTGCCTGTTATTCATCAATCTATTTCTATGTATGATCAGATTAATCTCAATGCCTATTACCCTCATTTATTCGGTATGTTTGTCTGTTTAATTCCACTCATGTTAGGAGTTGTTGCAGGGTTTGCTCTATTGGAGGAGCGTGATGAGCAGCTCATAGCGTATTATTCGATTACCCCTATTTCTAGACAAGGATATATGATAGTCCGGTATATGCTGCCCATTTCCGTTACAGCTGTTTATATTATGTTAATCTTTGTTCTGCAGCAGCAAATAACCATCTCTTGGTACTCTTTCTTGATTATTTTTAGTATGTTGATGTTGGAAATGTTAATGATGGGACTTGCGATGAGTGTATTTGCGATGAATAAAGTAGAAGGGCTTGCTTTATCAAAAGTGGCAGGCGTTATCGTCGTCGTTCCACAGCTTATCTCTTTTTTTCCGCAACATTTGCATTGGCTGGGCTGGTGGGCACCTCCGTACTGGATTATAGAAATGTTGACGAATCCTGATATTGTAGCTGGTTCTGAATTTACTACTTTCTTTGTAGGTATGGTTGGTTTATCTTTGCACAGCGTTGTTTTGCTTTGGTTATATCGCAAGTACAGGCGTCAAGTGGAATAAGGACTGACTAGTGAGGGGCTGTTATTATTGATTGATCATGTGTATGTATCCTGCATGTAAACATAAATAAGCCCAGTCAAACTCATCTTTATTTCTAAAGAGGAATGAAACTGGGCTTCATACGCAGATTATAGTTATTCTTCGGTACTGCTATTTATCAATGGGCTACATGTTCCAGCATACAGTACGGTTAGGCGGTGCAATGCTCTTGTACAACCAACATAGAGTAAACGAGCTTCTAATGGCCGCATGCCATAGCGATTGCTGTCTGCGCCTACGATTGTAACGGCATCGAACTCCAAACCTTTAGATAAATATACAGGCAGTACGGAAATGCCCCCTGCATACGTATCTTGTTTACCATCCATCAAATTAATGTCCCAACCATTTTCTCTGAGCTGAGCAGCTAATTGACGAGCCTCCTCAGTCGTGCGAGTGAGAAGGGCTGTGGTGTCAAAGTTATGTTCCTTCATGGCGTTAAGCTCAGCTTCAATATAAGTGAGCTGGTCATTGACGTCATGTGAAAGGACTTGCACAGGTTCTCCGCTGCGGAAGACAGGCTCTGCTAGGATGGGATTCGTAATTCCGCGCTCCAAGATGACATTGGCAAACTCTATAATTTCCATTGTAGAGCGATAGCTTCTTCTTAACTCAAAATAACCTGTGTCTTCTTCTTGGAACAGATTGCGAAGTTCTCCCCAACTCTCGATGCCTGCATAAGCATGAATACCTTGAGAAAGATCGCCCAGCACAGTAAATGATTGGCTGCGGACGCATTGATTCAATAAAGCCAGATGAAGGGGAGAGAAATCTTGCGCCTCATCAATGACAATATGATCAAATGTATGCGTTCGCTCAACACCGTACATAAGCGTATGGATATAGGTCAACGTTGTTAAATCTTCTTGGCGAATGTGATTCTGTTTCAAATCGCTGACGGTTTGTTTCCATAATGCTGGTGTTAAGAACTGACGTACAGCGTCTGTTTTTATCAACGTCTTGTAAATATGCAGCACATCCGGCTTTGGCCATTTTTTCATATAGGCTTTCAGGCGGGAAGAAGATTTACGCTTCTTCTCTTGAAGGGCTGTACGAGAGCGTTCACGTTTCAGTTCCATTTCGATCCAACGTTGAATACGTGCAGATACACGTTCAAGCCGCTTGGCAGGAGCATAAGAACGATATTCTTCGTGATACCATGTCACCAGTTGTTCATGCTGAATTGCCGCTCCGTCCCATGGAATGAAGTCTTCTTCTGGTACGGCTTGCTCGACGATTTCTTGAACCGCATTTTGAATAAGTTGTTTCCATGGAAGAGAGCCTTTCATCCTACCTCCAGCAGCTTGAACATCTTGACTGGCTCCTTGCAGTTCACCGTACCAAAGCTCAGCTTCTTCTGCTGCGCTGATGAGATGTATCCGTTCGTCCAGACCCGTTAACTCTAGTGCCCAATCAGAAAAGGTACGCTGTTGAATATCACCTACACCAAGTTCAGGGAGTACATCAGAGATATAGTCCAAGAACATCCGGTTCGGGGCAAATATAATCATTCGTTCTGCTCGGACTTGCTCTTGGTACTGATAAAGTAGAAACGCCAAGCGATGTAGGGCGACGGTTGTCTTACCACTACCTGCAACTCCTTGTATAAACAAGGCTTTATTTTTCGGTGCGCGAATAATAAGATCCTGCTCTGCTTGAATGGTGGATACGATATCGCGAAGTTTATTATCTTTATTTTCTCCTAGTCGGTAGACGAGAAACTCATCATTCACATGTTCGTCTCCAGATGAGCGATTATACGTATCTGCTACACGCTGCAAACGTTCCTGACGAATGAGCAAATTTCGCTTCAAATCGACATGCGCTTCTTCTCTTCCTTCAGGAGTCTCATACGGAACAGCATCTTCTCCCCCATTAAAGGCATAAAATAGACTAGCGACGGGTGCTCTCCAATCCAATACAAGTGGGTAGGCCTCTGTATCGCCGAGCTTCCATGTCTCCTCATCGTCGACGCCTTGTTTACCAATATAGAGAATATGGCTCTTATCGCGATTGACTTGTCGTACGTCCATTCTTGCAAAGTAGGGGTCTTTAATCGCTCTCGACAGCCTTTGCCTTCTTGTTTCACGATGATCTTCAAGTACTTGCTCTGTGAAGTCAGAGCCGCGATAGATCGGAATTTCTTTTAATTCATCATACTGCCTGTGAATAAGAGACAATGTCTGTTCGAGACGTTGTTCTTCTTCTTGATAGGCACTTTGAAAAGATTCGCTCACTTTCAGTTACCTCCTAAGAGTAGATTGAAATAGCAATGAATTTTTAAGTACGTAAAAAACAGGAAGGTAACTATACCATAATGAGTCAGTGAACACAACTTACAGCATTGTATTTCCCGTTCTGGTATGTCTTTATACCCTAAGTACGAAAGTAGTGGACATGAAAAGAAACCGGGCATCCTCATTGGAATACCCGGTTGTGTGCAACGAATATTATTTACCTTCAACGATTGCATCAAGCGCAAGCTCGATCATTTGGTTGAATGTTGTTTGGCGCTCTTGGGAGCTAGTTTGCTCACCTGTTAGAACGTGATCGCTCACTGTTAGCAAGGACAAAGCTTTAACGCCATGTTTTGCAGCCAATGTGTACAATGCAGCAGTTTCCATCTCAACAGCCATTACACCAAAGTTACCAAGTCTGTTTACAGCCTCTGGGTTCTCGGAGTAGAAGTAGTCAGATGTATGCACGTTACCAACACGTACTTGCATTTGACGCTCTTGAGAAATCATGTATGCACGGTGCAAAAGATCGAAATCTGCGATTGGCGAGAATGAAAGGCCAGGGAAGTAATGCGAAATGATGGATGAATCTGTTGTAACGCCCTGTGCCATCAATACTTCACGAAGTTGAACTTCATGTTGGATTGCTCCGCAAGTACCTACGCGAACCAATGTTTTAACGCCGTAATCTTTAATAAGCTCTGTAGCATAAATAGAGAAGGACGGAATACCCATACCTGTTCCTTGAACAGAGATACGCTCTCCTTTATAAGTACCTGTAAAGCCGAGCATGTTACGAACTTGGTTATAGCACTGCACATCTTCTAAAAATGTCTCTGCAATATGCTTCGCACGAAGCGGGTCACCTGGAAGAAGTACTTTCTCTGCAATTGCACCTTGTGGAGCTTCTAAATGTATACTCATGCTATACCTCCAAATTGTCATTCATGTAGTGTAACAACTTCGTCTCATCTTATTTTTGAATACGCTCACATTGACCAGCGGTTTAAAATAGGTTCAATGTAGACGCTGTTTATTAGGATGACACGAAAATGCTGTTTGAATACTAGCCTAACACCACATATTCATCATTTCAGTGTTTTGTAACGTTTTCATTTTGTGTTCTTGCTCACAAAAAAATAGTTCTCAGCTTCACTGCGACTAGGTCGAAGGTTGGACTACAATGGTGCTAGAATCATTTAGCAAAAAATTCTGGTACAGGCATTTACACGATAAATCGGTTTGGCATTGCTAGGTGTCATTATAGCATCTAACCATTGAAATGATGTGTACTGTCCTTACGGCGCCAGAATCGCTGCTTCTGTTCTATATAGGAAGATTCGCTGATATCTGACATTTTTTTCAAATTCATAATTGTAATCGTTTTCTGATTAACCGCAATGATTCCTTCATCTTGAAATTCTTTGAGTGTCTTGGACAAAGACTCTCTCGTAACGCCTATCATATTGGCAAGCACATGATGAGGAAACTTATATTGAATTTGAATGTAACCGCTATCTTCAGTGCCTAAGTTTGTTGACAGGTCTAACAGCAGGTTCGCGCATTTACGTCTAACATCCATAAAGGACAAGTAGCATATTTTACGATTCAATACGCGAATGTTATCTACGAGCTGGCAATAGGCACGACGCAGTATCGAGGGATATCGTTCGGTTAGCTGCATAAAGTCTTCACCGCTAAGCATCCATGCCTGAACATTATCCATTGCTTCAATAGAAGCAATTCTAGCAGAGGCGGGATCAATAGCTTCCACTTCGCCTACCGTTTCGCCAGGGAAGAAGAAGTTGAAAATAAATTCTTTATCTTCCTCAATGCGATAAACTTTGACGAAGCCGGAACGAATAATAAAAATGTCTCTATTCGTATCTTCTTCATAAATAATGGTGTGATTTTTCTTGAAATGACGGTGTTTTAGCTTAGGGAGCAGTTCTTGTATAGCATGCTCAGGCAAATCCTGAAAGAAGGTAACCTGACGCAAATCATCAATCATCGTATGAATCCACCTTGTTTATAGTATCACTAGTGTCATCATACACTAGAAAACGCTTTCAAACCAAGTTTAACTTCTTTTACTTTAGTGTGGAGGTGATGTTTTTAGTTACCAGCTATAAGTCTAGTAACAAAGTTATGGTGCATTTTAGTAACTTAGGTTACGATAGGTAATGGCAATTCCAATACATCATTCATAGGGGGAACATACGCATGAAGAAAAAAGGTTGGTTATTAATGCTTGCAAGTGTTATGGTGCTTACGCTCGTTTTGTCTGGCTGTGGTGCTAAAAACAAAGAGACAGATCCAGCAACTGGTGGCTCTGCACCAAAAAGTGATCTAAAAGTAGGCCTCGTAACAGACTTGGGTAGTGTAAACGACAAGTCGTTCAACCAAAGTGCGTGGGAAGGCTTGCAAAAGCTTCGTGATGAAAAAGGTGTTAGTGTTAAGTACATGGAGCCTAAAAAAGACGCTGAAATCATTCCTAACTTGAACCAGTTCGTAAAGGGCGGCTATGATTTGACATGGGCAACAGGCTTTACAATGATGGACCCTGTTAAGCAAATTGCAGGAGAAAATCCAAATGCTAAACTTGCTATTATTGACGCGGAGGTACAAGCACCAAACGTTGCTTCCGTCCTGTTCCAAGAGCATGAAGGCTCATTCTTGGTTGGTGTTATTGCTGGTCTTACAACTAAAACAAACAAACTTGGATTCGTTGGCGGTTTGGAATTGCCGGTAATCAAGCGCTTCGAGGTTGGCTTCCGCGAAGGCGTAAAAGCAGTTAACCCAGAGGCAGCTGAAAACTTGAAAGTTATTTACACAGCTGACTTCAGCCGTGTAGATAAAGGTAAATCTGCAGCTTCTACGATTTATGAAGGTGGCGCGGACATTATCTTCCACGCATCTGGTATGACAGGTAACGGTGTATTTAATGAAGCAAAAGAGCGTAAACAACGTGGTGAAAATGTTTGGGTTATCGGCGTAGATATGGACCAATCCTTGACATTTGGCGATGACATTACATTGACTTCAATGATTAAGCGTGTTGATAACGCAGTAATTGAAATTTCCAAGCAATTGGAAGGCGACAAGTTCCCAGCTGGTAAAACAACTTACATGGGCTTGAAAGAGAAGGGCGTAGATATCGCTCCTACTTCTACGAAGAACGTTGCTCCAGAAGTATTGGAAAAAGTAGAAGAGTACCGCACAAAAATTATCAACGGTGAAATCAAAGTTCCTAGCGAGTAATTGTACTTTTGACGATATGCATTGCCAATTCCCCTGCCGCTTAAGTGGTGGGGGAACTTCTTAAGGAGGAATCCGTATGACCGCTCAACACGACATCGTTCTTGAGCTTAAGGGGCTCACCAAGCGATTTCCGGGAATCGTTGCAAATGACAGCATAGACTTACAGTTGCGCAAAGGTGAAATATTGGCGCTGCTAGGTGAGAACGGGGCCGGGAAATCGACTCTGATGAATATGGTGTTTGGTCTGTATCAGCCAGATGAAGGTGAGATTTGGATAAATGGCCAACCTGTTTCTATGGACACCCCTAGTAAAGCGATTGAACTCGGCATCGGAATGGTTCATCAGCACTTTAAGTTAGTTCCACCGTTCACGGTAACTGAAAATATTGTACTAGGTATGGAGACGAAGAAAGGTTTAGCTATCGATCTTAAGTCATCCGCGCAGCGGATTCAAGAATTATCGGATAGATATAACTTAAATATTAAGCCACATGCCGTTGTAGATACAATCTCTGTAGGGATGCAGCAGCGTGTAGAAATTATGAAGATCCTATATCGTGGAGCGGATATTCTAATCTTTGACGAACCGACGGCTGTATTGACGCCACAAGAGATTACGGAATTGCTTGCGATATTGAAAGGTTTGGCGGCAGAAGGCAAATCTATCATTATCATTACGCACAAGCTTAAAGAGATCATGGAAATTGCAGATCGCTGCACAGTTATTCGCAGAGGTAAAGTCATCGACACGCTGGAAGTAGCTGCAGCTTCTCCCGAAGCGCTTGCAGAGCGTATGGTAGGGCGTAACGTAAGCCTTCATGTAGATAAAGAAGCTGCACAGCCTGGTGAACGTTTGTTGGAAGTGAAAGATCTGCATGTTAAAGATTCAAGCGGTCAAAATATGCTCCGCGGTGTAAGCTTTGATATTCGTGCTGGTGAGATCGTTGGTATCGCTGGTGTAGATGGTAATGGACAAAGTGAACTAATAGAAGCGCTGACTGGCATGATGAAGATTGAGTCTGGCTCCATTCGTTTGGAAGGCAAGGAAATGGCTAACCTATCTCCGCGGACAGTTAGTGAATTGGGTGTTGGACATATTCCACAGGATCGTCATAAGCATGGACTTGTACTTGATTTTACAGTGAGTGAGAATTCTGTTCTGAAATCGTATTACAATAATCCTATGAGCAAGCTTGGAATATTGCAAGAAAGCAATATTAGAAAAGAAGCAGAGCGATTCATTGAAAGCTATGATATTCGTACCCCAGGCACAGAGGTTCTGGCACGTTCCTTATCGGGTGGTAACCAGCAAAAAATTATTATTGCACGTGAGATCGAAGCGAATCCGAAATTCCTCATCGCGGCACAGCCAACTCGTGGCTTGGACGTAGGTGCAATCTCATTTGTGCATAAGCAATTGATTGCTGAACGCGATGCTGGCAAAGCGGTACTTCTTGTTTCATTTGAATTGGATGAAATATTAGATGTAGCAGATCGCATTCTCGTTATTTTCAATGGACAAATCGTTGGAGAGACGACTCCTTCGGCGACAAATGAGCAGAAGTTAGGGTTAATGATGGCAGGAAAGTTGGGGGGAGAATCGTCCAATGGCTAAGCTTAAGTCACTCATGAATGTTTTTAGACAAGAATCCATTTGGATTTCGATCATTTCCATCTTTCTAGGGTTACTGATTGGTGCAATCGTTATGCTGGTCGGCGGCTATGAGCCTGTACTAGCTTACCAATCCATGATTGAGAAAATTGTAGGGAATCCTTATGATATCGGAGAAACGATTCGTTCTATTATGCCTCTTATATTGACTGGTTTGGCTGTTGCGGTTGCATTCCGCGGCGGAATGTTCAACATCGGGGTTGAAGGACAAATCGTAATGGGTTCTATCGGGGCATTGTTTGTAGGATACTTCTTAGATCTACCACCAGTACTACATGCTATTGTTGCTATCGTTGTAGGTGCTATATTCGGTGGTCTGTGGGGGATGCTAGTTGCTTGGTTAAAAACGAGCAGAGGTATCAACGAGGTTGTAACTTGTATCATGTTGAACTGGAGTGCGCTATATATTAGCCATATCGTCGTTCGTATGTTCATGATGGAAGAGGGGACAGCTCGTTCGAAGCTCATTCAAGATTCAGCAAGCATTGAAATTCCTTTCTTAATTCAATGGTTTGATGGAGCTCGAATTCACTGGGGATTCATCATCACGATGCTTCTTCTAGTCGGCTACTCCTTCTATATGAACAAGACGAAGTGGGGCTATGAGCTGCGTGCAGTTGGTTCCAGTAAACATGCTGCACATTATGCTGGTATTTCTGTAAATAAGACGATCCATCGCACATTCTTTATTTCCGGTATGATGGGTGGATTAGTTGGTACATTTGAAATCTTAGGTGTGTTCAAATATTTGGCTATCGCGCCAACGACTTCAGGGCTAGGCTTTGACGGTATTGCGGTTGCATTGCTAGGTATGAATACAGCAATCGGCATATTGTTGGCTGCTGCATTGTTCGGAGCATTGATGTACGGTTCGCAAGGAATGAGCTTTGGTGCTGACGTACCAGGAGAAGTAATCCGCATGGTTGTTAGTATCATCATCTTCTTTGCAGCGGCTCCAGGCATGCTGCGCGTATTATTCCAACTTCGACGTTCGACTCGTAGGAAGGAGGTGAGCGCTCGTGGAAATGATAGCGTTTCTCATTAATGGTACGTTCGTATTCGCGACTGCGCTTATCTTTGCAGCATTGGGTGGTCTCATCACTGAGCGTGCAGGTGTAATTAACCTTGGATTAGAAGGCTTCATGGTATCCGGTGCGTTTACAGCCGGTGTAGTCACTTATTATGCTGAGCAAGCAAATATGGGTGGTGCATCACCGTGGATTGGATTTTTAGCTGCACCAATCTTCACCTTGTTATTCGCCCTATTGCATGCTATCGCTTCCGTTCGCTTTAAGGCTAATCAAGTAATTAGCGGTATCGTTGTAAACATGTTGGCAGCGAGTTCTACGTTCTTCTTCGTAAAACTGTTGTTTGACGGTGCGGCGGAAACGCCATTATTGCACAACGTATTTAGTAAAGCCAGCATTCCGGTTCTGTCTGATCTTCCGTTCGTAGGAGTTGCTTTCTTCAGCCTATATCCGGTAACGTATATTGCAATTGCATTAGCTATCATTATTTACTTCATTATGTATCGTACACCACTAGGCTTGCGCCTACGTGCTGTTGGTGAGCACCCTGGTTCGGCAGACACTGCAGGTGTTCGTGTAAATCGCTTGCGCTTCTTGGCTGTATTAGCAGGCGGGATGATCGCATCACTTGGTGGAGCAACCGTTACATTGACGATGAACAGCAGCTTTACCTTCCATACGATTTCGGGTCAAGGATTCATTGCCTTGGCAGCTGTAATCTTTGGTCGTTGGCATCCAATCGGAGCCTTTGGTGCTGCCTTGTTCTTCGGTGTAGCACAGGCGGTTAAAGACCAAATTCAAGTGGTAGAAGCGGCGAAGCATATTCCGAATGAAATATTCTACTTGCTTCCTTATGTGCTTACGCTTGTCGTTCTTATCTTTACATCCAAAAAGTCCAGTTCTCCGGCTGCACTTGGAGTTCCGTATGAACCTGGCAAACGTTAATCATCATCGTAATTGATAAAAGACCTACTGTGAAATTGATTTTCGCAGTAGGTCTTTTTGCATGAAATGATATAACTTCATGGGAAAGTATCACAATTCGTTGTTTACTCATCTATTCGTTTACGCAGTTGCTTCATACAATAGTAGTACAGAAGTCTATAAAGAGAGATGGAAAGGAGAGAATGATTATGTCGCCTACTGACTTGAGCACATCACAAGGCTCAGCGCCAGATCCAGGGCTCAAAAAAATCAAAGCATCACAGCAAAGTGGATGGCAGCGCTTTATTAAGCAAATCGATATTCAATTGATGGTACTGCCAGCTCTCTGCTTCGTATTTGTTTTTAGTTATATTCCGATGTACGGGGTACTAACTGCTTTCCAGGATTACAGCTTGTTTAAAGGGTTTTTTGCTAGTAACTGGGTTGGTTTTAAGCACTTCATAGCTTTTTTCAATTCTCCTGATTTTGAGCGAGTATTACGCAATACACTCGTTATTAGCTTTTTGAAGTTGCTAATTAGCTTCCCAGCACCTATTCTTCTTGCCTTAATGCTTAACGAGGTTGGCAACAAATACTTTAAGAGCCTTGTTCAAACGTTAAGCTACTTGCCACACTTCTTGTCTTGGGTTATCGTATCGGGCTTTGTTATTTCGATGTTGTCTGTCGACAACGGCAGTATTAACATCATTTTAGAGAAGCTCAATTTAATTGAAGAACCACTGAATTTCCTTTCGATGCCTGAATACTTCTGGTCTATCTTGATTACGACCAACGTCTGGAAGGAGATCGGATTCGCTTCAATTGTATATTTGGCCGCCATTGCAGGTATCGATCCTCACTTGTATGAGGCAGCTTCGATGGACGGTGCGAGCCGGTTTAAACAAATTTTCCTGATAACGCTTCCATGTATCATGCCTGTAGTAATCATTTTCATGATTCTGGCAATCGGAAACATTATGAACGCTGGATTTGAAGATATATTGCTCCTGAGCAAGGATAAGATCGTTTGGAGCGTATCGGATGTTATAGACACCTACGTACTCAGGGTAGGTATTGAAAATCATCGATACTCTTATGCAGCTGCAGTAGGATTGTTCAAATCAGTAGTCAGTATCATTCTACTCACAATAGCTAACGCGGTCGCTCGTCGCAGTGGCAACAGTTTGTGGTAGGGAGGAGGTAGCACGATGAAACTAACATTTGGCGATAAAATGCTTCAGTTTTGGATTTACTTGTTTCTGACTTTGCTGGCCTTCGTAACGTTCTACCCATTCTGGAATGCCGGTGTTATATCTTTAAATGATGGCAAAGATACGATGCTTGGAGGAATTACCTTCTGGCCTCGAGAGTTTACACTCGAGAACTACAAAATCGTACTGCAAGATGAACGTATCATTAATGGCTTTGTTATTTCAGTTTTACGAACCGTCTTAGGTACGTTGCTAAGTATATTTGCAACATCTCTACTAGCATATGGAATGACGAAGCGTGAACTTATGGGTCGTAAATATTACATGATTATGTGTGTGTTCACGATGTACTTTAGTGGTGGTTTAATCCCGACATACTTGCTTATTCGTGAGTTGGGATTGATGGATACATTCTGGGTTATGATCTTGCCAGGTTTGGTATCGGTATGGAATATGATCATCTTCCGTACGTTCTTTGCAGGATTGCCGGCAGGACTTGAAGAGTCGGCGAAAATGGACGGTTGCGGACCTTGGAAAACGTACTTCTTTATCGTTCTTCCGTTGTCAGGTCCTGTTATCGCAACGTTGTCCTTGTTTACAGCGGTAGCCCATTGGAATGAATGGTTTATCCCGAGTATTTACATTAACAATGAGAACCTATTGCCAGTCCAAACCATTCTACGTAATACGTTGAATGCCAATATTATGACGGAGCAAATGAGTAAGCTGGATCCACAGGCTGCTGCTCGAATGGCAGGTGCATCCAATGTAACTACGAAATCGCTATCAATGGCGACAATGATGGTAGCTACATTGCCGATCATTATGGTATATCCGTTCTTACAGCGTTTCTTCGTTAAAGGTGTATTGGTAGGTTCCTTGAAAGAGTAGTCTCTAACCGATGTTGTTTGAAGCTTTTGCTTTGAACATAGATGATCCTAGTGATCAGCACATGCATAATAAGAGAGGGGTTATGTCTATGAAGAACCGTTGGGGTAAGTCATTACTGCTTCCGCTTATCGCGGTATTCGCAGCAATGTCATTGTTGGCTGGCTGCGGCGGCGGAACACCTGCTGCAACAACACCAGAGAAAAAAGGTTCTGAAACAACAGCACCAGAAGCATCAACAGCAAAGTATGAGTTTGGTAAAGAGCCGCTTGAAATCGAATTGTATGGTCACTATGACTGGTTCTCCATGCCAGCATGGGGTGGTGACCCTGCTACGAAGTGGATTCAAGACAACATGAAAGTTACGATTAAACCAATTCTTTCCGGTGGTAAAGCAAACCAAAAGCTTAACACATTAATCGCAGGTGGAACGCTTCCTGATGTAATATGGATGCAGCGTGATGGCGAAGTTGAGCGTTTGCGTCAAAATGGATTGCTTGTCCCATTCGATGATTATTTGGATAAATATCCGAACCTGAAAGAGTGGGCTGGCGAAGATACGCTTAACATGCTTCGTTCACCAGATGGAAAGTTATATCAGTTCCCGAACTGGTATACAAAAGAGCCTAACGGTAACGGTGGCTACATGTTGAACATTAAAATGTACAAAGAGCTTGGTGAGCCTAAAATTGAAACGTTGGATGACTTCTATAACTATCTGAAATTAGTTAAAGCGAAGTATCCTAACGTAATTCCGTTCGAGCCAGGCTTAGAAGGACAAGGATTCGATACGCTTTACTCTGCGTTTAAAGAATCTAATCCACCAACTCACATCTCGATGCGTGCTGTACCTAATGGCGACAAGTTGACATCGCTCTTCTTGGATCCAACTTACCGTGAATCGATGCAGTTTATTAACAAACTGTATCGCGAGGGCTTGGTAGCAAAAAGTGCGTTGACGCAAACAGAAGACCAAGTTAAAGAAAAAGTTATGAATGGTCAAGTAGCTGTTTATTCTTCTGCAGATACGACAAAGTTCGGAAGTATGGGACATGCGGCATTGACAAAGAAAGATCCGAATGATGGCTACTTCATGATTTGGCCATTTGCTAAAGCTGGAATTCCTAAAGATAAAATTAATCCTGGTCACTACAACTCTTTGGGTTGGAACGTAAGTGTAATTACAACTTCCGCAGAAAATCCAGAAGCAGTATTTGCATTCTGGGATTATATGACTGGTCCTGAAGGATTCCGCGTATTGTTCTGGGGACCTGAAGGTCTATACTGGGAAGGTGTAGATGCTGACGGAGTACCGAAATTGAAAGATGAGTACTTCACAAAAGAAAAAGAACGTCAAGATCTGATGGATAAGTTGGTTAACTTCCAATGGGTTGGTAACACGGGATACATTGATCCTGCTAAATCCAAGTTCGAGCTTCAGCTTCCACCAGAAAAACGTACATGGGAAACAAGATGGCAATCCGAGATCACTTGGAAAACGCAATACAATGCTACTGAGTTCCAAAATCTAGATCCATCAAAAGAATCCGATGAAGGTATCGCAAGACAGGCTGTAGAAGATATCTACTTGGAAGCTCGTTCTCAAGCATTGTACGCGAAGAGCGAAGAAGATGTATTGAAAGTGCTAGACAAAGCACATGCTGATGCAGAGGCTGTTGGCTACAACACAGTGCTTGAATACAAAACAAAAATGTGGCAAGAAAACAAACAAAAGCTTGGTAAATAAGAACGTCTAGTAGAGAAGTTAAGTCTATACAATCGTATAGACTTAACTTTTTTTGTTTTTTTATTAAAACAATGGTCGTGTGAAAGAATAGGTCATGATACAATAGATCCATAAGTTGGAATAGTTCGCGACATATTTTTGTCGTTTAGTTACGTCTTTAGTTATTTGCTTTTAGTTATTTGCTGGTATATTCAATAATAATGATATGATAACCGCTTTAACTTGCTGTTTATATATTTCGAGGGGGTCCTGACATGTACAAAGTGTTGTTAGCAGATGATGAAGTGTTGGATCTAGAAGGAATGAGGCAGTTTATTCCTTGGAGTGAACTGGGATTAGAAGTAGTAGGTGCCGTGAATAATGGATTTTCGGCCTATGAACTTATACAACAACAGCCTGTCGATATTCTTGTAACAGATGTACATATGCCTAACATGTCTGGACTTGAACTGGCAAGACGTGCATTGGAACATAAACAAGATATGCGTATTATTTTTGTAAGCGGTTACCAAGATTTTCAGTATGTCAAGCAAGCATTATCCATGAATGCATGCAGTTATGTTCTGAAGCCAATGGATGATGAGGAGCTTATTCAATCTTTAAATAAGGTGACAAAGGATCTAAACGAAGACAAAAGGCGTAAAGAAGCGGAAGAGAACTATGAAGTTATGCGCCCAATGGCCAAAAATGAATTAATGACTCGATTATTAGAGGGGGATTACAAGAGGCTGACTCTTATGGAGCTAGATAAGTTATCCCAATCTGTTGGACTTCATAAGCTTCAATGGCCCTTGCAGGTTGCCGTTGTTGAAGTAGATGATGCAAGAACAAGTGGCATGCTTGGTACATACTCGACAGAAGAGAAACTGCAATGGCAGCAGACATTTAGTCAGGATATGCAAGAAGTATGTCATAGCTGTGGAACGATTCATAGCTGTCAATTATCTAAGCAGAGGCTTGCAATCTTAATGACTAGTGAGCATGTGGCAAATTGTATGCATGCGATAGTGAATCAAGTTCAGGCGAAATATCCGTTTACGTTTACGGTAGGGATCGGTGAAGCTGTACATGAAGTAGACCAGTTAAGCGCTTCTTATCAGCAAGCAATTGAAGCAGTTGAGGGTAAAATGTTCCTTGGAAAAGGGAAAGTTATTCCCTACATGGATGTAAAGCGTACTCCTGAAATGGAAGATGCCCGAACACTCGATATTCGAGTAGACGCTATGTGTCAAGCCATTTCGGAATATGATCTGGTGCGGATTCATGATGAAATTGATAATTTATTCCACTCCGTTGCGAGTATTCGCTCTAAATTTACCGTACATAACTTAGCATTGTATCTCGTCATGAAACTGGATCAGCATTTACAATCTATGGATGAGGATGTATTTCGGATGCTAGGCATGCAGCTTCATAATTTAGATATCTTGCAGAAATTCGAAACGACTAGTGATATCCGTTCTTGGCTTGTGCGGCAAGTATTTTATATCTCAGAAACGTTGCAGCAGAAATCACTTTCTAAAAATAGTCGTTTGATTCGAGAAATTATTAAAGTTATGGAAGATAACTTACATGAAAATATCGCGCTTAAAGATATCGCTCTTCAATTTTCCTTCTCCCCTAACTATTTAGGATTCCTATTTAAGGAAGAGGTAGGTAAGTCATTCAGTGAGATGTTATTTCAGCTACGTATGGAACGAGCGAAAGAACTGCTCAAAGATCCTTCTATGAAAATATATGAAGTAGCTAATCAAGTGGGATATCGATATTTGCCGTATTTTAGTAGACAGTTCAAAGAAACTTACGGTACAACTCCAATGGAGTTCCGTAAGAAATTATGAGGATGTGGAGAGGATGAGGGCTTTACAGCATCATCGAAGAGGATATTTTCCGTTTGGTTACAAATTGTTAGTGACGTATGCGATATTCATTATTGTACCTCTAATTGTGATTGGAATCGTATCCTATAGTATGTATGTAGAGTCCGTGCGCAAGCAGACGCAGACTACGATTCACGGTACACTGCAGCAAATTAAAGATAATATTCATTATCGAATTAACGATGTCATAAGGGTATCATCCACCATTTATTATGATTATAACTTAGCTGATGCGATTCGCTACTATGAAGAAGGATGGGAAACGCATGAGAAAACCATTAAGATTGTCGTTCCAACTTTACATAATGCCATTACTTCAACGAATTTGAAAATATGGGCGTCTGTTTTTTTTCATAATGAAACACTACCGGAAATATATCATAAAACTTTTATAAATGAAGAACCAGATCAGACCGGACGGACCTATAACATTTTTCATATAAAACGAATAAAAGAACAATCATGGTATCAAGAACATCCTGTTGAACAGTACAGTAGAACATGGGCGTGGAGACAGGTGCAGTCTGATGCTGATTTTGGAAGAATCTCTTTGCTTCGAAGAATCGTCGATATTCAGCAGCCTTTAGATATGAAAGAAATTGGTTTTGTGAGAATCAGCATTAAGTTGTCTGATTTATTCGAAAGTGTGGATTACGCTAAAATTGGCGATGGAAGTATATTGACGGTCAGGGACAGATACGGGAATACGGTCTATCGTTCAGCAGCAAGTTCAGCCCCAGATCACGCTCGTGTAAATGATGAAACGTTCATGACGATTGAAGAAGCGTTAGATGACGGAGGATGGGTATTAACTGCATCCATACCTACTATGATTGTAGAGCAAGATGCGAAGCGTATTCGAATGTTTACGATATGGGTAGCTCTTTCCTGCCTCATCGTATGTACGTTCGCGGCTATTTTTATCTCTAGACATTTTTCATTACGAGTAAACAAAATAATTACGATATTAAATGCATTTCGTGAAGGAGATCTCCATAAACGAGTTCATTTACGCAACAAAGATGAATTCTCTGAAATTGGCAATGCAATTAATGAAATGGGAGAAAATATAGGGGATCTTATCAAAGAAGTATATGTCACGCAGCTTCAAAAGAAAGAGGCTGAACTAGAATCTTTACAGGCACAAATCAACCCTCATTTTCTGTACAATACGTTATCATCTATTAGTAGATTAGCTAAGTTCGGGGATACCGAAAGACTGCATCAAATGGTAATGGAATTGGCAAAGTTTTATCGCCTAACGTTGAATGACGGTAGAACGAATATTCCATTAGCTACGGAGTTAGAACAAGCACAAGCTTATATTGAAATCCAAAAAATTAAATTTGGCGAACGGATGGACGTTCTATTTTTAATAGATAGTGATATATGGCCTTATCAAACGATTAAGCTAATCGTACAGCCGTTTCTTGAAAATATATTCGAGCACGCATGGTGTGGGGATCGAATTCATATCCGTATTGAGGTTAAATGTTTGGATGAGCATATCAAAATTCGCATTGTCGATGATGGGGTTGGAATGACGGCGGAACGCATTAGTCATATTTTCGATTCGCAAGATCACGTGAATGGCGGCTACGGAATTCGCAATGTTCATCAACGTATACGGCTGCAGTATGGAGAACAATATGGGGTTAGCATTTTTAGCCGCATCGGAATCGGAACGGTTGTGGAAATCTCCATTCCAACTGTTAGACGATAATGTTGCAACATAAGGTCGAGCGTGAATGACTTTCATAATCTAATGGTCGTGGACGTAATTAATTATTCTATCATTTGTATGGAGGGATGCGTAGTATGCTGCATAATAAACGGATTCGGATTCGGTCACTCGTTCTAGGCGGCTTCTTCATACTATGTGTTACCGTTATTTTGATAAGACTTTTCTGGATTCAAGTGGTCAATTTTGAATTTTATGAACAGCACAACAATAAGACTTGGGCGTACGAAGTTAAAATGCCTGCACATCGTGGTGATATTGTCGACCGTAATGGGAAAGTGCTTGCTGCAAGCGCGCCATCTTATCATGTCGTTCTGCATCCTGAAATGGTGAGAGATAACAAACGTGAAGCGGATGTTGCGCGTGAACTATCACGACTATTAGGGACAACAGAATCCAAGGTGATGGAGCTCGTTAATAAGAAAAAGACGCAAGTTGAGTTACACCCACAGGGTCGACATTTGCCTTATGACAGATTGGAAGAGTTCAATCAAACGTTTGGGCAGTCTCGTATCCAAGGTCAAGATATCGTTTTCTATGAGTACGGTGTACGTTTGCAAAGAGATACGAAGCGCTATTATCCCTATAATGAGACGGCGGCTCATATTCTCGGATATATCGATCGAGAAGGTAAGCCGATTATGGGGGTTGAAGCTGAATTGAATAATGCACTATCTGGAAAAGACGGTTCAATTAAAGGACAGCGTGATCTCAAGGGTTATCCATTACCTCAATCGAAACCAGAAGTCGTTCAACCGAAAGATGGGCAGCAAGTTCAGTTGACGATAGATGTTGATATTCAAAAAATATTAGAAGATTCCATGCAAGACATGATGCGGCAATGGAATCCAAAGTTTGCAGTGGGATACGTTATGGATCCGAAGACGATGGAAATATTAGCGATGGCAAGCGCGCCGACTTTCAATCCGAATTCGTATTCGAAATCCGATCCGATACGTGATATGAAGAATAATGCACTGTATTCACGGTTTGAACCGGGTTCGACGTTTAAGCTCGTTACGTTGGTCGCTGCTGTGGAAGAGAAGAAGTTTAATCCTAATGCTGAGTTTCTATCCGGTCATATTAAAGTTCCAGGTATTAAGATTCACGACGCTAATGAAGTTGGCTGGGGCGTAATAGACTATTTAACGGGTGTGAAAAAATCAAGTAACGTTGGTTTCGTTAAGATGGGCCAAGCACTTGGAGAAGATACATTTATGAACTATGCCGATGCCTTTGGCATGAATGGAAATACGGGGGTTGAACTAGGCGATGTAGCGGGTTTTGTTAGATATAATCGTCCTTCTGAGTTCGCGACAACAACCTTTGGTCAAGGGGGGGCGGTTATAAGTGGTCTGCAAATGACTACTGCCTATGCAGCTGTTGCCAATGGTGGTGAATGGATGACACCTCAACTGATCAAAGGTGATACTTCACCTAGTGATAGCAATGAGCATAAGGATGAGCGTAGGCGAGTCATATCAGTTGCCTCAGCTAAGCAAGTGTCTGAAATATTAGAAGAGGTAGTACTGGATGGAACGGGACAGACTGCTCAAATACCTGGTATTCGGGTAGCTGGGAAGACAGGTACGGCCCAAAGAGCCAAAAGTGGCGGTGGATACTCAAAAACAACATGGCTGGTCTCCTTTGCAGGATATGCTCCTGTTGAAGACCCAAAGTATGTCATTGGCATTTTCGTGGATGATCCACAATTGGGTGGAGATTACACGTTGGCGAGCCAAGTTGCGATGCCAGTATTCAAGTCTACGATGGAGCGTAGTTTGCGATTAAGTGGTGTAGTACCTTCAACAGAGGAAAAGGCTAAGGCTGCTATCAGGTATCAACGTAAAATGCCGGATGTGACGAATAAGCCGGTTGGAGATGCGGTAAAGGCCATTCAAGCAGAAGGGATGAAGATTCGCCGATTTGGTCAGGGGGACAAAGTGTTGAAACAATATCCTTCTTCACAGACAGCCCTTTCAAAAGGATCGACGGTGTATATATTGACTGACAAGCCAGAGAATATTCCTACGCCTGTTTTTGATGGGTTGTCGCTTCGGGATGTACTCGCTATAAGCTCTTTCCTTGGCATCAAGGTGCGGGTAGAAGGGGAAGGGTATGTGACAGAGCAGACTCAAATTTCTTCAGAAGGTGAGCCGACTGAAGTGATGTTAAAGCTAGCTTCTCGAACTGTAGCTGCTCAGCCTCCAGATTCTGGTTGACAATCATATGATGAAATGATTAGAATCCTTCTTACTATTTTTATATCATCGTAAACATATTAAGGTGGAGGGGCTTGCTATGCCGCATATTTTAGGACAGAGAATTCGGTTAAGAGAGTACCGCAAGGAAGATATCGAAGAAGTTCGCAAATGGGTCAATGATGGCACGGTCACCGCTGGACTTCATGATCTTTTTCAAGCACCTCAATCGATCAATATGACAGAATCTTTTATAGAGATGAGAATGAAACCATCCCAGAAGGAGTACGGTTTCGTTATTGCTGAGCTGGATTCAGAGGCGTATATTGGACAAGTTGATTTGCAAATCGACTGGAAAAATCGAACGGGTACGTTCGGTATCGTTATTGGCAACAAAGCCTATCATGGCGCTGGTTACGGTGAGGAAGCATTGCGCCTGTTGATGGTGTTTGCTTTTGATCAATTAGGCTTGCACCGATTGCAGCTAGATGTAATTAGTAACAATGAACGCGCATACCGAAGTTATAAAAGATGTGGTTTTACAGAAGAAGGTCGATTGAGAGAGCGGATATATCGAGATGGAATGTATTTTGACTTCATCGCTATGGGAATATTGCGTAAAGAATTTTATCAGGATGAACGGAATCAAGTATTCAGACAATTGGCAGCGTGGACTTCGCCGCAAGTAACATAGATGGTTTGCTGCTTAATAAGAAAAAGAGGGAAGAAAGCGACGATAGATGTCGTTTATCTTCCCTCTCTTTGTAATTTCGCATGTGCCGCAAAAGGTTCTAATTATTCGTTGCGAAGACGATACCGATCGTATTCGGCCCACAATGACTTGAAATGACACAGCCTGTATACGAAGTATACACATGCTTAGCTCCCGTGAGCAGCTTAAGCTGGTCAACCACATAGGCAGCATCTTCATCAGAATAGGAATGAGTGACAAATATTGTGTCATTATCCATTCGATCTTTCAAATTCAGAGGATTGCTTAGAAGCTGCTCCAATGCTTTTTCACGTTTGCCGCGTACTTTGCTGGCTGCAATCATTTTGCCATCTACGACTTTAATGACTGGACGAATGCGAAGCAGCGTTCCAATGATGTTCTGCAAGCTGCTGCATCTGCCGCCCTTGTGCAAATAATCAAGCGTATCGATAATGAATTCGGTTTCGATATGCTTTCTCATTTCTTGTATGTGTAGAATGATATCTTCAATGCTGTTTCCAGCTTCAGCCATACGTGCAGCACGAAGAACCTGAATGCCGATCCCTGTTGATAAATTCATGGAATCAATAACATGAATACGTCCAGAATGTTCTTCAAGCATTTGAGATGCGATAATCGCATTTTGAATCGTTGAAGAGAGCTCTGTAGAAAGACCGATATAGATAATATCTTGTCCAGCTTTAACGAACGGTTCGAACTTTGCGACAAAGTCACCTGGAGACGGTGCAGCAGTCTTAGGAAGCTGACCACCTTGATCTACCATTTCATAAAGCTTGGCAGGGTCCATGTCCACGCCATCTTGGAACGCTTGATCACCGAATGTCACATAGAGGGGGACAATCCCGATATCATGTTGTTCAATTAGTGATGGTGGTAGGTCGCATGTACTATCAGAAAATATTTTGATCGATGCCATTGTTTAACCTCCTGCAGCAATCTGACAATCTATCTATTATATAATGAATTCCCTCATAAAGACATCGTTTCTATTATACTTCAATTCTCTAATTCATTCACGCTTAAATATGAACCCTAATTATGGATGAAAATACACTCGTTGTATGTGCACTTATTCTATATATAGGTGGAAGCTCTCTTGCTCGTTGCTTGACTGCTGAATCAGCGGTATACTGATTCACGTATGCAATATGATAGAACTATAGAATGTAACGGTACTTGATTGTGATTAGAGATGAAAGAGACAACAGGAGTTTACTTCAACAAGGGAGTCGGTTGGCAGATGAACCAAGAACAACAAGCATTTAAAAAGATATTATGGGGGCTAATCTTCTTAATTGATATTCGATTATGGGGGGTTATAGATGTACTTCCCGATGTGTTCGGAATGTTGTTAGTATTGAAGGCTTTGACAGAGCTGCAGCAAACAGCCCCATCTTTTTATCGCGCGAAGCGATTTATGCCTGTAGTAATCGTATTGACGGGTTATGAGTTTATTGGGCCCTTTATAGCGGGATTAATGGGTGAACAGTTATGGTTATGGTCTGCGATTATTCAGAGTATCGCTATTTTAGCAACGAATATTTATTTAATCTGGCTGCTTACATCTGGTGTGCGTGAATGGGCGAATGGCAAATCTTTATCGAAATTAGCTGATACAGCTAAGCGTCGTGGTATGTTTTATGGTGCCATTAACTTATTTGGTACGATAATCATGCTAGCTTTTTCTATCGTCTCTCCTCTGATATTCAAGGCGCTTGGTCAGCCGATGTCATTTTTGTATGTCGTTACAACGGTTATGGTTGTTGCCTTATTTAAACAAGCAGCCGCCACTGCAGTTGAAAAATAAAAAAGATACAGTATCCCCTCTTTAAGTAATCACGTGAGAACAACCATGTTCTCATGACGGTGAAGAATAAGGAGGGGATTTTTTGCGAAATAACTGATAATTCGACAACAAGATATGATAAACAATTTCATTGTTATATAAATATAATGAAATTGCATGTCCCATGTTCAACCTTTTGCCTATTGAAAATTCATCGTATAGAAAGAGAGAAGAGCGAGAAAAGGGTGATGGTATGAATCATTATTTGTTCTTTCGTAGAAGTCATCTAAATTGTTACAGAATCTCAGTTGCTCATCAGTTGCTCAATTGTGGGCATCAAGCAGAATATCTTTTTTATAATTCCTATGAAAGCTCGGATAACCTATATAAAGAGTTAATAGAGGAGAAAAAGGGTTTTTGGCTTTTACATATGGAGTGCTTGGAAGATGCTGACCTTTTACAAGTAGGCGTGAAGTTTACGGATTTCGAGGGCTCATCTATGGGTGAGGCTGTGCGGTTTGTTGAAATGAATTTGCATAATAAAAATGTCGTGTTTGCTGGTTTAAAGCCGAAGTATTTTCCAGAGCTTCATTTTATGGATGGAGAATCTACGCATTATATGATGATAGAGCAGTTTGTGAATCAGAAACATGCTGTATTGAATGATATTCGACATGTTGCATCGGAGACGTATGATTCAGAATTTGTACTGAATGTAGTCAGTCAATTGGAGTATCCGCTGTTTAGCATGCATGTGCAAAATATTGAGTTCACTGCTGAAACGAAGCAATTATTTCTCGATAGAGCGATTCAACAGATCATGAAGGAAGCGGGAAGTTCCAGATTGTTTGATAAAGCTCTTGACATGGTCAATCAGCTTCCATATGTAACGATGGAAGAGAAAAAAGACATCTTTCACACATTATTACAGCTGTTTGTTGTGCTCTGTGGATCACGATATATGTTCTCCAGTTATGTCAAACTTCTTCAAGTCCCCTCCTATGTGTCCAATATGCTGCATTACTGTTCTGATCTGGCGGAAGGGCTTAAAAATGTAATTATTAAAAAAGAAGCACAAATTCATATATTAAAACAGCCTATACAAATTGATGATTTAATTGAAAGATTGGCAGGGTTACGTGAATACGAACGCTTAACATTACTTGTTTTGAAAAAAGAAGTAGCAAAGGATGCTGAAGCATCTTCGTGGAACAAGCCCGAACAATTAGCAGCTGGTCCATTTCATTTAAGAGCAATGGCAATCACGAGCGATAGTATTGCTATTGAATGGGAAGCACCGATGCTAAAAGATCACGTCATAGCATTTGAAATTACGATAAATGACATGATGGTTGAAACGAGGGTGACGAGATATAAGTTCCAGAACGTAAAGCCAGATACAGACTATCATATCGTCGTTCGCTCAAAAGATATTTTTGGAAACGTATCGCAATTGCAAGCGGAGATTGAAGTAAGAACGGAGCCTAGCTTACTAGGAGAAGATTGGGCTTTGAATAAAATGGTATCAGCCTCGTCTGTTGAACCAGGTTTTGACGGTATGACTTTTCCAGCTAGTCATGTGGTAAATGGGAATAGTTCAACACGTTGGAGCAGCGAATTCTCGGAGCCGCAGTGGTTATATATTGACTTAGAAGAGAGAGTGGCTGTTTCACGCGTTGTTGTCCAGTGGGAATATTCTTTTGCTACGAAGTATGAAATACAAGTGTCGGATGATACTGAAACATGGGTAACGATAAGCACGAAAGAAAAAGAGAGAAGAGAAGGAGAAGAAGAGGTGGAAGTGAGTGAAGAAGTCATTGTTTGCCATGGTGAGGGCAGGTACGTTCGCATACTTATGTTAGAAAGGGAAACTACATATGGATTTTCCATATGGAATGTAAATGTATATGGACATAAGGTAGAAAGTGAGTCAATGTGCAAAGTTTAGTTTTTAAAAAGAGAGATTAGCTTCCGTCATTCCGTGATGTAACGAGTGTGTGAATGACGGAGCATCTCTCTTACCTATTTCTGCTGCACCCAATGGGAAAGTACGAATAAAGCAGGGGAATTCCAATAGATAGCTACTTCATTGGTGGCGTAACTATCTTCATGATCGATAAAGCATTGAGCTGGTGGCAGACCTTGGAGGCATTTTTTTGAAATATCATCATGTAAGCCAGCATTAGGTCCACCGCTAACAAGTCCAGGTACAGGGTCTTTAATGTCATCTGCAATACTTGGGCGGTAATGTGGATGTTGGACAGGACGATCTCCGAAACCTGTTATATAACTTAGATCAAGTGAATTACGTCCTAAAAGGTAATGAACATGATTCAATGCGGCTGCTTCGTATCGTTTGTCTTCAAAAAAGCGATAGGCTATCAATAACAGCATAGCGTTGTTCATCACAACTTTGTTGCTGCCCCAAATATATTCATCTTTAAGCAGTGAAATGCCATAACCGTCTGTTGTGCTCTTCCAGAGCATATAGTCGGCTTCATTCCGAAGTCCACTTAACAACTGATCATATAATTCGGAATCCGTCTGCGTAGTAACGCTCAGTAAATAGGCTATGGTGCCGTATCCACCGATATTGGACCAGCAAAGCCCAAATTTATGGAACGCTTCTTTGCTCATCGTCAGCAGTGCATCATGATAAACAGGGTTATTTGTCGTAGCGTACAATTCACAAGCAGCCCAATAACGATCGTCTATGTCTTGTTGGTCACTGTAATCGCCTGTACCGATGTCAGGTGGATTACGGAATGCGAGTACATCTGGATTGTTTACTAACCACTTCCATGCGAGAACAGATGCTTGCATACACTTGTGTGCATAGTCTGCATCGAATGGTTGGTAGATTCGTGCAGCCTTCGCCATTATCGCAGCAAAACAACCAGTTGCTGTCGATGACATGGGAGAAAAGATAAGCGGTTCTAGATCGTGCTCCGGCAAAGTAGTTAATGGAGGGAACTGATGTGTAGTAAGTTTGTGAAACACACCTCCGGACGGGTGCTGCATCTTAAACATCCAGTCTAACTCCCAACGGCATTCATGCAGTATATCTGGAAGGATTCCATCTGTTTCTGGAATAGGGACAGGACGACGAAAGGCGCTGGGATACAGCTCATATGCGAGCAGCAAGTCGGCAACCGCTTTTGCTCCAGGTACTATATATTTTCCGTAGTCGCCAGCATCATGCCAACCCCCTGAGCAATCCAAGCTTTGCTCAGGATTGTCATAAATGAATCCCACTGCTAGGTGGCAGGCACTATGGTGCCATGGGCCAGCAAGTTCTGGTGTAAGCTCTTGTCCACAGCGAAAGTAATAGAATGCTTTTAATAGTCCGTGATGAAGAGCGGTATATGGATGTGGCTGGATCGAAAATGAGGCAGAAGTCACGTTTTCCATTTCATGTTGTATGTAGAATCTTCCAACTTCGTTCAACTCGCTAAAATCACCGAGAGCCACCATGTGACCGCTAGCAGGATCGTTGTTTAAACAACTCGTTCGCCCTGTAAAAACAATTTTCCCACTGTTTTCGTTCACAACATGAAAGGTTCCATCCTTTGTGAACACAGCTTGTTTAGTGCTATGGAGAGGATAACCGATCTGATTAACAACAATGGCACGACTCGACCTTCGATTCATGAAATGAGGCTCCTTTCTATTTTGTTTCCAAATAAACGAAAAAAACTAATCTTATTATAGCTTAAAATATCTGTTGTCTGCTTCTTGTATGTTACAATATTTACGTATATCTTCCATTTTCGTTGATAGATACAAATAGGTTAGTAGTATGTATGGCGATAGTAGAGACAGAACGGTCTTTGCAGCTTGAGACTGACGATGACGCTAACGATTGCTTAAGGAGTGGACATAATAGTGGAAGTAATGAACAAGTATTGGCAGCCAATCGTGCGGCCGAGCGGCGAACAGTTGAAGAGCGCTCAATTTGATATGCGAAATAGTATACGTTATGTGGGTAGAATAGATTGGTCAGATGATGGTGGACCTATACTATCTTGGCCGGGAAGTTCGATTGCAGCTCGGTTTAAAGGCTCTTCCATTACGATGTATATGACCGTGAAACATCGAGATCACTCATGGGTAAATGTGAGCATAGATGGTGGCGAGCCCTACAAGCTCTACATTGATGCAGGGGTATCGGTATACACGCTGGCAACAGATCTTCGTGATGACGTACATACGATTGAAGTATATAAACGGACGGAAGGGATGTTCGGAAGTATTCAGTTTATGGGCTTCACCCTGTCTGAAGGGGGAACTTTTCTAGAACCGCCAGCACGGTTAACGCGCAAAGTAGAGATTATTGGCGATTCAATTAGCTGCGGTTCTGGTAATGAAGGCAGGGAAGAGGATCTAACGAAACCCGAAAATGAAAATAACGAACTTGCTTATGGCACGATTGCGACTCATGCGCTTGACGCTGAGCATCACACGATAGCTGTATCAGGTATCGGTTTGGTCGTTAATTATGACAATGATAGAGACAACACGATGCCAGTACAATATAAGAGGCTCAATCCAATCATACCTGAATCAAGATGGGATTTCTCGAGCTGGATTCCTGATCTCGTTGTCATTAATTTAGGAACCAATGATAATAACTTTGCTATTGATCAACAAGAGTTTGTCACAACCTATTGTAGATTCGTTACACGTATACGCAGCAATTATCCTCAGGCGAAGATTGTAATGACACTTGGTCCATTTCAACAATGGCCACTTAAAGATTATGTTGTTGAGGCATGTGAACAACTTCGAGCGGCAGGCGATTTGAATATTTACTCACTTATATTTGATTTGATTGATACGCAGCGGGATGGGCTTGGTGAAGAGGGGCACCCGACTACGAATACACATGTTAAAATGGCAGATCAACTTACTCAAGAGATTAAGCGTATAATGGCTTGGTAAAATGGTATAGGTACAGTAACAGGGGATGCACTTGGCATCCCCTGTTATACATTCATGAAATGATTGAGCTATCGGATTGACTGCCGTTCTGCTAATAGTACTCGATTGAGTTGGTCTATGTCATTTATCTCCATCCAACGTTTCAGTTCTGGAGAAGAATATTTGCTAACCAAATATTCTTTCTTTTGCATCAGTTCCAATTTTCCCTTTTCTTCATCAATTTCCCAGTCGTGCTCTTTCTCATGTGGGAAGTGAATGCTCATTGAAGCTCGCGCCAGTTTGATGGTAGCTCCATGTTGGAGAAGTGCCAAGGCTAGATCGATATCTTCTCCACCCCAAGTGGTGTAGTTCTCATCGAACATCCCGATTTCGAGCAGCGTTTCCCGAGGAACAGAAACATTACATGTCCAGAGTACAACAAATGGGGCAGGCCATGCTTCAAGATCGTCCCCAAACTCAAGATAGTGCTTTTCACGAATATCAAGAATTTTCATATTGCGCAATGTTTCTATAGCACCATCTATAGAGTTATCTTCGACAACTCCTCGTATCTCCTCATGATTGCTGGTTGCCATGTCATAACCGTAAACATAGCCCAGCACAGCACTTGGCTTACTGCTTTCTTGGTGAGCATTGATATGCTCTTGAATCGCATCTTTGTGCAGAATAATCCCATTATCAATGAAAATGCATAGATTACCTTCCGCATTGCGAATACCTAGATTGCGTGCAGCAGCAGCTCTGAAACCTTTGTCTTCTTGATAAAAGTATTTGATGTTCAATAGTCCATCGTATTTCTTCGCTAATCCTAGCGTATCTTCACTTGACCCATCGTCACAAATGAGAACTTCAAATTCATCTTTAGGAAGCTGCTGCTCGACTAAAGAATCCAATGAGCGTTTCAAATTGTTAATACGATTGTAAGTAGGAATGATAACTGAAGCTGAATAGATGTGTTCCATTAAAAGCCCTCCACTCATTTATATATGTATAAAATGTGAATAAACAATTAATCGAAAAGCCATTTCAGTTACTATCATTTCTGTGCAAATCAAAGAAGTAATAGGATAGTAGCTACACAACAATATGTAAGTAGATGGAAAATAATCTCCAAAGTTCAAGCGCTATAACAATTGACAGAACATATAGTTAGCGGTATTCTTCTAGATATAGCAACTTATTAGCAATATTTTCATGCTGTTAATGATTTATTAAGAAGTATAAACAATATAATTAAGAGAATCAATAATATTTGCAAATTATTGGTGTATCTTTAGGTTGATTTTAGGAAATCTGTACACTCTCGGGAAGTAATACTTTGAATACTTGTTATGGAACGAACGTGCATAATTAGGTATTTGCGAGGCAATCTTCTTTTTTGCTTATGTGTACGTTGATGTTTATCTATTCAGTGAACAATTATGTATATATTCGTATATTTATAAATGTTCTATTTATGTGCAAGTATATGTAATGCTTGTGTTATTCTATTAAACTACATCATGGATAATTCCTCATGTAAGGCTACAGGCTCTGCTTCGAATCATTTTAATTACACAATTATGCCAATCAAACGATTATCAGGGAAAGAGGTGCTCGTACATGCAGTATTCCATACCGTTAACACCGTACAACGATTTTTGGATGAATTGCATTTTGAACTCCCACTATACGATTGCAAGCCAGTTAGAACCAAGCTATAAATACGCCTCATATATGAACGACTATTCTTATAAAACATGGGGGGCAGCTATTGATTATTCATTTATGACGCCTACCATCGAGGTGTTGGATTATAGTACGAACTGGGACAAATACATATTGAGCAAAGTCATTGTTAAAGAAGAGCCAATATTCTTTAAAGACATGGATCATTTTGTTGAAGAGCTTAAGCACATTATTTTGGAAAAGAAGCAGCTTGTTAAGATCCACGTTGACTTATTTTATTGGCTGCCTAAAAATATCGCGTGGGAAAAGTTTCATATGAGTCATTATTCCATCATTAATGGTTATGACCCTGAAACGAATATGTACGCTGTCCTAGACGATGATATTGAAGGCTATCGTACTCATGAAGTGCCCGAGGAAAGGCTTATTCGTGCGTTTATGAATTCTACAGCGGTGACAACTCCAGCCAACGGAGAACCGCATGCTTTTACATATCAATTTAATGATGAAATTGAACCCTATCAACTATCGATTCGAGATGTAAGGCGCAATGCAGAACGATTGGTGGAGGAGTTAGCACAATTCTCATTTGATGGATTATGGGATATCAAGGCAGCAGCGGATCAGTTTGATGATTATATTAGTATTTCTTTAATTGGCATAAATATCATTGAGAATCGACATCTCGGCAATAACTTTTTGATTCAATCATTAGTTGAAATAGGCCAGATTGATGAAGCGCTAGGAAAAGAAATGAGTCGGGCAAACAAGCGTATTCAACAAGGTTGGAAAGCTATCAAACAAATCTTCATCAACAAAACACTTTCAGATGATAAACAATTGAATCTGAATCTAATCCATGCAAAGGGAAAAGAATTACTTGAGATGGAAAAAGAAATGTGGTCGTTGACGCTAGTAGCTGCAAAATAAAACGGAGCAATCTAATCAAATATTATGGGGTGGAAAAATGGAATCAACAGTAGAGTCGAGAGTTCGTGAAATATTTAAAACGTATAGTGTCGTAATGTCCGAGGATGAGTTGGATACGCCAATTGATGAACTGTGGGGCATCGATTCTATTACTCACGTGCAAATATTGACTGCAACCGCACAAGAATATAATTTCAAAATATCAGATGAAGATTTTTTATTTTCTGACCTCACGACTTTCAATAATATCGTAGCATTCGTGAAGAAAAAATCAGCGTAACACTTGTTAAATCAAATGTGTGAATCACTTTGTTGTATCGAAAGAGCACCTTTCAGCCGTACATGAGATGGTTGAAGGGTGCTCTATTTATTTGTGATGGTAATGAATGATACAACATGATAATGATGCTTTTTCTCAAGCAAACATTGACACGAATTGCTCATACCCTTCTTCCTTTAGTCTAGAAGCAGGAATAAAGCGTAATGCTGCCGAGTTTATGCAATAGCGAAGCCCTGCTGGGGTTGGGCCGTCATCAAATACATGCCCCAGATGCGAATCTCCGAAACGACTGCGGACCTCTGTTCTGATCATACCGTGGGTTAAATCCAGTTCCTCTGTAACGTTAAAAGGGTGAAGTGGCTTGGTGAAGCTTGGCCAGCCGCAGCCTGAATCGTATTTGTCCACGGAACTAAATAATGGTTCGCCAGAGACGATATCCACATAAATGCCTTCTTCTTCGTGATCCCAAAATTCATTTTGGAAGGGGGGTTCAGTAGCGTTATTTTGCGTAACGTGATATTGCATTGGATTTAACTTTTCTTTCAATTGATGTCGTTCTACATCACTGACTCCCCAATGTTCTGCGATGAATGCATCTCGTCCTGAACCTTTGCGATATCGTTTATAATGAGCTGGATTTTTCATGTGGTAATACTGGTGATACTCTTCAGCTTCATAAAACGTTGCAGCGGGTACGATCTCAGTGGCGATTGGTTTGTTGAATCTTCCACTGGCTTCAAGCTGCTGCTTAGAATGCTCCGCTAGCTCGCGTTGTTGCTCATTGTGATAGAATATGGCTGTCCGATAGGAGCGTCCACGATCATAAAATTGTCCTCCAGCATCTGTGGGGTCAATTTGCTGCCAAAAAAGTTCGAGCAGCTTTTGATAAGGAAAAACATGTGGATCATATGTAATCTGCACAGCTTCAGCATGACCCGTAGTTTCTGAACATACTTCTTTGTAAGTGGGATTTTCGGTGTGACCGCCAATATATCCGGAGACGATCCCGTGTATGCCTGGAAGTTGTTCGAATGGTGTCACCATGCACCAGAAACAGCCGCCAGCGAACGTTGCTTTTTCTAAGTTAGATGCGGCAGAGTTGTTACTCACAGCAATCACCTCTCCAAGTTATTTTGTTATCATCATAACCAAATCATACCCGATATTGCAATTGCCCAAGCAATCTCAAATAAGTTAAAAAAACTTGGTAAAAATACTCTTGAACTTATAGTATACCCGTGATATTATTATTACACGTTAAAGCACGTGACGGTTGGTATTTATACAACATCATAACTCCATAAGGGGAGTAGCTATACAGTATAGTCGTCATTCCAGGTTGCGCGGGCGTGCACCTCGGCTATGCTGGCAACGAATTCGTTGTTTGCGAGACCTTGCCGACAAAAAGGTGAAGGTCTCTTTTACGTGCGCCGTTACTTTTTTGGGTAGCGGCGCTTTTATATGCAAACGATATAAGGTACAACGACCAAATGAGGGGGATTACAATGGAACTATTTTCAGTGGAATGGTTCGGGGCATTACTTAGTATTATTTTGCTCGACCTTGTCCTAGCAGGCGATAACGCACTCGTTATCGGTATGGCTGCTCGTAACTTGAAGAAAGAAGAGCAGAAGAAGGTTATTTTCTGGGGGACTTTTGGAGCAGTAGCTATTCGTGCGGTAGCGACGATCTTCGTCGTTCAGTTGCTTGAAATTCAAGGCTTAATGTTAGTCGGAGGATTGCTTCTCGTCTGGATCGCTCTTAAGTTAATGCTTGAGGACAAAGGACATGAAGAAGTCAAAGCAGCTAGTACATTAATGGGCGCAATTCGTACAATTATTATCGCAGACGCTGCGATGGGTATCGACAATGTTATCGCGGTTGCAGGTGCTGCAAACCATGACAATATGCTTGTTATTATCGGTCTTTTGATTTCCGTTCCAATTGTTGTTTGGGGAAGTACGCTTGTTATTAAGTTGATTGATCGCTTCCCGATTGTTATTACAATTGGTGCTGCCATTCTTGCCTTTACAGCATCCAAAATGTTCGTTGGCGAAAGCTTCTTGAAGCCATACTTCGAAAATCCGGTTGCAAAATACAGCTTCGAAGCAGCTGTTGTAGTTGTTGTAGTAGCTACTGGTCTTCTTATTAAACGTAGCCGTGCTGCGAAGAAAGCTGCGCAAACAGCTGAAACTGCACATAAGCGTGCTAACTAAAATATACACAGGGCTGAGCGGGTAAATACCTGCCTCAGCCTTTTTTATTGCGATTCATTAGAATATGCAGTACGTAGGTATGAAGTTCATGGACTGTATGGACTTCATATCGGATATAGAATGATCATTCACATGCAAATCCGTACCTATAAAGTGAATAATGAGTACCAAAAATAACCCTCCACTCAAATGAGCAGAGGGTTTTACATTCATTAGCTATTCCGTCTCATGTAGGGTACGACGGTTCAATCCTGGAATAAGTGCAAACGCGAATGTACACAATGGAGATATCCAAAGGAACAAGGCAAATGGCGCGTAGGTGAGAACATCCATCCCGATTGCACTTGTCATCATTGCACCACTAACGCCCCATGGGACTAATGGATTTATAAGTGTTCCACAATCCTCTAATGTCCGTGAAAGCGTGAGACGGGGAATGCGTCGTTGTTCATATTGCTCTTGGAACATTTGTCCTGGAATTAGAATGGACATGTATTGTTCACCGGTCATAAAGTTAACACCAATGGAGCTCAATCCGGTTGTTACGACCATCGTTTGTTTCCGTTTAATGCGGGCCATTAACGGCTCAATCCAAGACCGAATAACTCCTCCGTGCTGAAGCAGCCCGCCGAACACAAATGCAATTCCAATCAAGGAGATAGACCACATCATGGAATCGATTCCCCCGCGGTTAATGACAGGAGCAAGCGTCTCAAGTTCAAAGTTTATTTTTAATCCACTTTGCATCGTCTGCATCCACATGGATACGTTCCAATTGCCTTGTATGAAGCCTGTAATAAGCAATGCTGTGCCGATTCCCATAAGCATCGTTAACAAGATGGGAATACGCTTCAAAGATGCAATAAGAACGACAACTAACGGAAGCAAATTCAGCAGATGAATATGGAATACTTGTTGAAGTTCCTGTTTCATCGCAAGAATAGAACTCATATCATTTGCCGTACTATGTCCAAGTATGGAAAAAGCAACGATTGTTATAAGGAAAGCAGGAATTGTCGTTTTCGTCATGTTGCGAATGTGACTTGTAATGCTAACTCTTGAAACAGCTGCGGCAAAGTTCGTCGTATCTGATAATGGGGACATTTTGTCACCGAAGCAAGCACCTGAAACAACAGCACCTGCCACAAGAGCAGAATTTGCACCCATAGCTTCAGAAATTGCAATAATCGCAACGCCAAATGTAGCTACCGTTGTAATCGAGCTGCCGATGCTCATCGAAACAACTACGGTCAAGAGCATAGCACTTAAAGCAAACCATTCAGGTAGAAAAAAGTTTGTGCCGTATACAAGCATGGCTGGAACCGTTCCACTCATCATCCATGCCCCAATAAGAATGCCGATCAGTGACAATAGCATGACAGGTTGAATGGAATCTTTCATGCCGCGGACAGCGGATTGTTCAATCATCTTCCAGCTTTGGCCGCATAATTTCAAAGCAAGCGCAGTACCGATGGCTGCAATTAATAAAGGCATATGCGGTTGAGCTTGCAAGCCGAGTATGGCATACAACAGCCATCCCAGGACAAGGATGAAGATAGCGGCTCCTTGCTGCCATGAGAGGGAAGACGGATGAGGCTGTTCCGTGTGATTGTGATTCATGTTGCATTCTCCTAATCTAGATGTTCTCTATTTCATGCAAGGTTGATTTGCTTTTTCACTTACACGCTTACACGCTTTTATGTGATAAAGTAATTTAACATATAATTTAATTTACTTCTCTTTCTAATATTCGTCAATAGAAAAAATAGGAATAATTACGTTGTTTCTAACAAAAAACCTTCCGAATCCGTATTAGGACAAGGAAGGTTTTATATAATACTTTAAATTTTATGGATAATAAACATAATAGCAATTACATAATTATTAATTCTATTGAATTGACTATGCCAAATTATAGACTTTTTCTTGTTAGTTGTCTTCCACTTCAACGATAATTTCGATCTCTACAGGAGTATGGAACGGAAGATCGCTTGTACCGATAGCAGAACGTGCATGGCGCCCAGCTTCTCCAAAGATGTCGATGAGCAGGTTGGATGCACCGTTGATTACGTACGGTTGGTCTCCAAAGCCTGGAGCGCTATTAACGAAGGCAAGCATCTTCACGACTTGTTTCACGCGATCAAGATCGCCTACTTGTTGTTTGACAACAGCCAGTGCGTTAATGATACATTGACGCGCACATTCTTGACCTTGCTCGATTGTTAAGTCGCTACCAACTTTACCTTCATAAATAAGCACGCCATCAACGCGGCAGTCCATACCAGAAGTGTAAACAAGGTTACCTGTTCTACGGCTTGGTATGTAAGAGAATTTCGGCTCTCCTACCTCAGGTAGAGTAATCCCTAGCTCTTGTAAACGTTGTTCGATACGTGACATTACATTCATCTCCTTTAATATAGGTAATGGAAGCAGGGGAATGATTTATCGAATGATGCATCGATTCACATTCCTGATTGATTTAGTGTCCACCACAGCAATGACGGACTTGGCGAGCAGCTCGCAGCATCTCGCCAGCATATACATTACGGAACTTTCCATGTTCCATCGTCCATTTTCCATTGACGAAAACATGCGAGATACCGTGCGGGTATTGTCTAGGATCTTCAAAAGTTGCAGTATCCTCAATCGTTTCAGGATTGAAAATGACCATGTCTGCTGCATAGCCAGGTACTAATAGGCCGCGTTTGCCAAGACGGAAACGTGCAGCGGGATACGATGTTAACTTGCGTACAGCATCCTCAAGCGTAATAATTTTACGTTCTCGTACATACTGAGAAAAAATACGAGGGAACGTACCATACAAACGCGGATGCGGTTTGCCTGTCTCACAGTGAAGACTATCAGAAGCCACCAAAGAGTAAGGGTAGCGAACGACTGCATCAACATCATCAGTTGCCATATGATAATAAACAATGGTTACTTTTCCTTGTTCTTCTAACAGAAGATCCATCATTGCATCAACAGGATGAATGCTGCGTTTCTCGGCTATTTCGGCAATGGACAAGCCTTCCAATGCCTTGTTGTTGTCGCTGTGTAGCGCAGATACAACGACACTATGCCAGCCTGTAGAAGCAACGAGGTTGTCCCAGTCATCCTGCTCTTCCGCCAACTCTTCATGCAGACGTTGGCGTATGCTAGGCTGCTGGAGAGCTTCCAGTACGCCAGCAAGTCCGCCTTGGAGCAGCCATGGCGGCAGCACTGTAGTTAACGTTGTTGATCCTGCATGATAAGGATATACATCACAAGTAACATCCATGCCGCGTGCTCGCGCTTGATCGATACGCTCCATCGCTTCTTGTACTTGTCCCCAGCTGCGTTTGCCAGCAGCTTTGAGATGACTAATATGAAGCGATACACCAGATTGCTCCGCGATCCAAATTACCTCGTCGATAGAAGGCAAAAGATGACGGCCTTCACCACGAATATGAGTGGATAGTAAGCCTCCATATTGAGCAACGACACGGCATAGTTCAGCGATTTCATCACGGTTAGCATAGCTGCCTGGCGCATAAAGTAGTCCAATGGATAGACCAATCGCTCCAGCTTCCATTCCTTCCTTCACGATCGCTTTCATCGCTTCAAGCTCTTCCGTTGAAGGAGGGCGGTTGTCAAAGCCCATTACACCGATGCGCAGTGCACCGTGGGCAACGTAAGTGGCCATGTGTTCAGCTGGCTTCAATTGATGAATCGCATCCATATATTCGCCAACAGAGTTCCAACTCCATTGATGTTTCGTCGTGCCGATAACGGGTGTTATATACTCTTGTAACATAGCAGCCCGCTCGGGAACGAAAGGCGCAGGAGCAAGACCGCAGTTGCCGACAACTTCGGCAGTAACACCTTGCTGCATTTTAATACCGCTTTCAGGATAGTCCATAATCATTAAATCAGAATGACAGTGGCCATCAATGAAGCCTGGTGTTAACAATTCACCTTTAGCATCAATAATTTGAGCGGCACTGACATCAACCGAACCAGGACCTCCCACGTGTGTAATGATACCGTCTTTAACGCCTACTTCACCCCAGTACCATGGATTCCCAGATCCATCAGCAATTCGAGCCTGTTTAACAATCAAATCGAGCATGGCGCCTTCGCTCCTTCATCCCAAGATGTAATTGTAATCAGATGTAGAACTAATTTACGTGTGACTATTCAACAACTACCAGTTATGGCCTCTAGCTGCGATGTTCATTTGATAAGGACTTTCTGTGCCATATATCCAGACGTTGTTATACAAATTTAAAGAGCTGCAAATATGGTTCGGAATAATATGCAGTCGATCTCCGACCTGTACGGAATGACCAGGCTGAATGCGGATGACACCATGCTCTTCTGACAGCCGCTCTAACACAGCATCGGGATATTCTACAATATGCCCGAATCCTTTCATAAAGAGAGGAGCGCCGTTAGGCTGAACATCAGTAGCGAAAGCTTTACTGCCGCCATCAATGACGAGTTGATCTTCATATGGACAGCTGACAACCGTTACTACAATAGTTGCGGCACAATCATGACGATCTACAAGATCGAATGCCATTTGCATACGATCATTGAAAATATATGTACCAGGTCTAATCTCAGACACGCCAGCCACTGTACCAGCTGCTAATCCCGTAGGAGAGGAGCCTACGCTGATCTCCAAAATAGTATGACCTGCTTGTCGCAACGTGTCAGCTACAGCCAGCATCAATTCGCTTTCCTCCACGCCAGCAGCATGCAAATCCGTAGTTGCTTGACCAGCGAGCATTGCGCCTCTAAAGGTAAAGATTCCTGTTAAATCCAAATGAGGGCAGGCTGCGATACGATCGGCAGTTCGAACAATGGCATCACCACTAACTCCTGTCCTACGCAGCCCCGTGTCTATTTCCAGTCTAACTTCAAAGCGAACTTGAAGCTCTTCGGCGATTTGATTAAGTATAGCGGCACCAGCTTCACTATCTACACCAACTATAATTCGTGCACGTTGTTGGAGAGCTGCTGCTCGACGTATTTTAGATGGCGTGACGATTGGGTAAGCGATAAAAATATCCGTAATTCCTTGCTCAACCATAACTTCAGCTTCAGATACTTTGGCTACTGTAATTCCTATTGCCCCCGTATTGAGCTGTTTCTGCGCAAAGTAAGGCATTTTATGCGTCTTGATATGGGGCCTTAGCTTAACACCCAACTTGCTTGCCTGCTCAGCCATTCGTTTTAAGTTAAGATCTACTTTACGCTCATCAATGAGAACAAATGGTGTTTCGGCTTCCGCTAAAACTGGAAATGAATCGATTGCATCCGTGCTATCACAGGTTTGAATTCCGCTTGATTGAGTCAAGTCACTGTGTTCCATTGCTATTCCTCCGCATTCCATTGTTTAACTTCATCTAGATAGCTATAGAGTGAATATTTGGATATCCCTAAGTACAGACAAATTTTCTCGCTAGATTTCTTAATAAGGAAAGCGCCCTTCTGGTCCAATAGAGCAATCATCTTCATTTTATCTTCCTTGCTCATGACAGCGACGGGCTTGCCTATTCCCTCTTGTGTTTCTTGAATAAGCACGTCCAACAAATCGTTTACGTTGGTAACGAAAGATTCTTTGACGTCGGTTTGCAAGTTGGTCATCGTGATTGATTGCAGCGTCTTCTCCGCGATCATAAGACTTGTAATATCAAAGTTGATGCAAAGTGATCCGATAATAGTTCCATCTTGGTTGTTCATATACAGCGAAGTTGAGCGAAGTAAGCGCCCGTCTTTCGTTTGTGTGACATAGTTCAGCTTATGACCATTCTCTGTGGATCCGCGAAGCAGCTCCAAGCCAAGATTCGTACCTGGATCTCCGACTTTTCTGCCTGTGACGTGGCCATTTTCGATGGCAACAATCGTTCTATCATAAGGAAGTGTCAGGTCATGGAGCACAACCTCGCAATTGTCTCCAAATTGAGCGGCGATGCCTTTTACTAGTGCTTGAAGAAACGGGAGCTCGTCTTGTATCGATTCCACTATCGCTTGACCTCCCTCTCAGCGTACAATAATGATAGGTGTATCAGAAATATTTGGTAAAGAACGATTATAGCTTATCACAATTTTTTAGCTGATCAAACAAAAAGTTTTTCTCCCTAACAAAAAGACATCATGATACAATCATTCATCAAAAGGAAGGCGAGGGGATAGCAGAATGCAATGGATCGTTCGTTCGCTTCATCGCAAAATGTCATTTATTCTTATTTTTGCAACTATGGTCCCCATAGTGTTACTAGGCTTTATCTCCTATTACACCGCATCAAAAATAACAGAAGAGAAAGTCACGATGTCCAATTTGAATACGTTGCGACAAGTCAACTCGTATATGGAAACGATTGTTCAGGATGTAGAGAATATGTCGGTCTTTCTTATCGGACAAGAACAAGTTCAATCTTATTTGAACAATACAAGAGCGAATGCAACCGATTATTTAGATATGACCGGGTTTTTGACGAATTTGGCATTTTCCAAGCGCTATATTTCAGAAATTCGTATCATATCGCTGCAAGGTATGCCAGAAGTCAGCAACAATACGATTCTTGAATCCTCTTTATTTCAAGTTGCGGATATGTCGGAATCGTACTGGAAGCAGCACTCTAAATGGTGGTCGCCACCCTTAGAATCCACCACGAGCGTAGGAAAGAAGCGTTCTGTATTTCTAGTAAGACCAATTCGTGACATAAATACGTTCAAGACGCTGGGCATGCTGTCGATTGGGATTGATACTGCGGTGGTGAGTGAGCAATTGCGTGTGGCTGTGCAGGAGCATGGTGTTATGTTTTTGCAAAATGAAAAAGGTCAAATTATCGCATCCAGTACATCGGATCTTGATCATGATGTGCTTGCGAATATACGGCAGCAGCCTAAATTGCAAGGCTATTCCGAACAAATGTGGGAGATGAATAACGGCTCAGGGCGCCATATTGTCATCGCAGATGACGTTCCGCTTATTTCATCGTGGCAAGCATATACTGTCATACCTTACGATGCTTTCAGTGCACAAAATCGATATGTGTTATTGCTAACAGCCGTTGCGGTTGGACTGGCGCTCCTAATTACAGCATTTGCTGTCATGTTTTTTGTGAAGCAGGTAACTAAACCGTTAATTAGGCTTACGAGGTATTTAGCAACGATAAATCCTGAAAGTGTATATCGTAGATTGCCCATTGAGACGCCAGATGAAATTGGACAACTTATTAAAACATATAATCGACTAAGTGAAAATATTGGACAGCTCACTGAGCAGGTGAAAATGAATGAGGCGATGAAGAAGGAGGCTGACTTGAAAGCACTTCAGGCCCAGATTCAGCCGCATTTTTTATACAATACACTTTCTTCAATACAGTGGATGGCATGGATGAATAAACAAGACCAAATTGCAGAAATGGTAGGTTCTCTTAGTGATTTCTTGCGATTCAGCTTAAATCGTGGTGTAGAAGTAACCAGTGTTAGACAGGAAATCGAACATGTTCGAAATTATATGAATATTCAAGCTATTCGTTATCCCGAACGATTCGATATGGAAGTAAATGTGCCTCCAAACTTATTGGAAAAGCCTATACTCAAACTGCTTCTGCAGCCGCTTGTCGAAAATGCTCTGCTTCATGGTATTTTAAAGGACGCTATGAAACAGCGCGGGCACATCATGATCGATCTACGTGAATGCGAAGAAGGATGGATGGAATGCCAAGTGTGCGATAACGGTGTTGGTATATCGGAGGAACGTCTCCACGAGTTACAAATACATATGTTGAACATCGCTGATGGCAGGCGGGGGACTTTCATTCCTAGCGATCCACTATTGGAAGCGGATCGGGCATCACATGGAAGCGGATGTGGATTAATGAATGTTCAACAACGTCTGTTGCTCCATTATGGAATTTCTGCACAAGTAAGCATCAGCAGCCAATTGGAACATGGAACATGTATTATATTGCGCTTTAAAGGAGAATGGTAGTTTTACATTTTAGTAGCACGAAGGTCAAGCCAATACAGTGGCAGCAAGTCCATCATGAATGGCGGGGGGATTTAAAATGAAAGCATTAATCGTAGACGATGAGGTCATTATTCGTAATGGATTATCTCAAGTAATTCCTTGGCAAGAGCTTGGGTTTGAGCTGCTTACTCCGTGCCAATCCGCTGAAGAAGCGATGAAATTGATAGCAGAGGAGAAGCCAGAGCTCGTATTGACTGACATTCGAATGAATGGTATCGATGGATTAACGCTTGCGGGTTATATACGCGAATGCAGCCCGTTAACAGAAACGATTGTATATACCGGTTATGATGACTTTACTTATGCACAGCAAGCGATCCGTCATGGGGTATCAGATTACTTATTGAAAACAACGCGGCCAGATGATATCGTTCGTGCAGCGCTCAAAGCAAGAGAAAGAATAGAATCTCGTCGTATGGAGCAGGTAGAACATGCGAAAAGAGAAGGGTTTTATCGTGATCAGTTGCTGCGCAGATGGTTATCCGGCCAATTATCTGTTGAAGAATCCAGAAATGCTGCTGAATTGCTTATCCATGAGTCTCATTTGTCTAGCCATTCTAGCAAGGATCAAGCAGTCGGTTATTACGAAGTCGCTGAATTGAAAGTAGAGGGTTGGGATTCCAAAGAAGAGTCGCTACTCCTATTTGCCGTTAGCAATATGCTGCGTGATTCAATCCGCTGTGCGGTGCTCCGAAATGATGCTCGCTTACTTGTTGTACGCTACGAAGCTTCCCAATCATGGGTACATGAGTGGGAACGGTTGATTTCGATGATTGAGCAGCAGCTTAAGTGCAGACTGTTCGCGGGAATCGGGCGTGCAACTTCCTTAGTGGAAGGCGTGTGTCATTCTGCAGCCGGTGCAGCTAAAGCAATATCCTACCATGTTATAGCAGCGAATCAGAAAACGGTGAGGGTTGAAGAGGCAGAGATGCGAACAGGACTCCCCTTACTTAGGCATGCGGAAGATGAGTTTGGTCTGATCCAACAATTGAAGTCTGGAAATGCTAGCGAATTGAGGTGCTGGATATCTGAATTTGTAGATCGGCTTACGAGTCATCCACAAGCGACACCGCATTCGCTGCAAAGTTATGTGAGTTCCTTATTTATAGGGATTCAACGTTGGATGGATCGAATGGCCGAAGATGCTTCTGCTAACATGCATCAGTCAATGTGGCAGATAACGATGATAGGTACTGCAGATTCCATGAATAGAGAACAATGGGAACGAGAACTTTATGCCGCTTTACAGCAGGCTATGCAAAGATATATTCATCTTGTAAGCAATACTTCTCAGTCTGTTATTTTAAAAGCAAAGCAGTATATTCGAGAGCATGCTGATGGTACGCTGACATTGAAGCGGGTTGCCGACGTCGTTCATGTCCATCCTCATCATTTGAGCGAACGTTTTAAGATTGAAACAGGGATGAACTATATCGAATTTGTAACGATGGTACGGATAGAGCGTGCTTGTGAGCTCCTACAAAATACAGAACTAATGGTGAATGAGATCGCTAGAATTGTTGGATATGAGGATGTTAAATACTTTGCTCAGCTGTTCAAGCGCTATATGAAATGTACACCTTCTGATTATCGTCTAAAAGCCTGAAAAAGTTCCCGTACGCATCGGAAAAATATCCCTCACGCTAAAAGTAAGCGCTTCCTTATAATTGACTCATTACCTACTCCTGCACAACAGGAGAGGCAGAACTATTAACAGGGGGGATTGTTAATGCGTAGAAATTGGATGATCGTACTCACTTTGCTTATCGTTGTTACGATGTTTGCAGGATGCTCTGGAGATAAGGGAGCGACTGGTATTAAAAGTGCTGAAGGGGATAGTATCAAGCTGTCACTTTGGCACAATTTCACGGGCGATGATTTGCGTGCTCGAACGATGAGAGAAATCATTAGTGAGTTTGAAGCGGCTAACCCAGGTATTAAGCTCAATGTTCAGGCTATTCCGCCAGACGGTTATCGAGCTCGTCTAAAAACCGTCGCAGCGGCAAATGAAATGCCAGACGTATTTATTATGTGGCCAGGGGCTATGACGAAGGAGTTTCAAGGAGGAGGCCTCATTCAACCTGTAGATGAGCTATTGCAAGCAAATGCGGCTTGGAAAGATGGCTTTTTGCCAGGTTCATTTGATAATTTCACAATAGATAACAAGGTGTATAGTGCTCCAATGAGCTTGACTCCAACCTCTATTCTTTATTACAACCAGTCTATTCTTGACAGTCATGGAGTGAAAGTGCCGCAAACATGGGATGAGCTGCTACAAGCTGTCCGTACATTAAAGGCTGCCAAAGTAACACCAATTGCACTTGGAAACAAAGCGGCGTGGCTGGCTCAATCCAGTATTCTCAGTTCATTGGCTGATCGTGTTACAGGTACGGAATGGTTCATCAAAGCCGCTGCTCAAGAGGGTGCAAAGTTCACAGATCCAGAGTTCGTACGTGCGCTTGAACTATTACAGCAGTTGCAGCAGGAGGGCGCATTCCAAGAAGGCTTTAATAGTATGGATAACACACAGATGGAAATGATGTTTGCTCATGGTCAAGCGGCTATGATGATCGATGGCGGATGGGCCTTGACGAATTTAACGGCAAATGCAACACCAGATGCGATTAAGCAAATGGGCGTAACCGTACTGCCTGCTATTGCTGACGGAAAAGGTGATCCAAATACAACATCAGGTGTAGTTGGGGTTGGACTTGGTTTGAGTGCAAAGACGGAGGGAAAAGTTAAAGAAGCAGCTCATAAGCTCATTTTTGCAATGTCGGGTCCTGAGGCTCAAAAGCGCACATTGGAATCCAATCAGTTGGTCAGCTATAAGGTTGAACTGGATAAGAGTAAAGTATCACCGATTTTCTCTAAAGTTTATGAACTGGTTAATGACATTCAATTTACGCCTGTCTATGATGGCATGCTTACGAGCGCAGGGGCAGACGTAGTGAATAACGGGATTCAAGAGCTTCTTATGGGCGGAGATCCAAAAGCAATCGCTGCAAAAATTCAAGAGGCACAAGCTAAATCACTTGGCAAGTAACATACATGAAGTTTAAAGAATGAGAGAGCAATGCCTTGCTTAGAGGCATCATCTTTGCAAGGCATTGCTAATCATAGAAGTGGAGGTGCACGATGCGAATTGGAACAGCTAGAAAATTATTTGTCGGATTTGGCCTGCTTCCATCTGTGCTGCTATATGCCGTGTTTGTTGTCGTGCCAGTATTCTGGTCAGCATATTATGGTTTCATGGATTGGAAAGGAATAGGTGAGGCACGCTTTATCGGTTTTGACAACTATGTGGAAGCGCTAACGCATGATATTTTTTGGCAATCGCTTGGAAATAACTTAATTGTCGTCGCGGCTTCCGTATTTGGACAAGTTCCACTTGCCTTATTATTAGCACTATTGCTTAGCCAAGGTACATGGTTTCAACGCTTCGTACGTGCTTCTGTGTTTATGCCAATGGTACTTTCTTCTGTAGTCATCGGTATTATCTGGTCTTATATTTATCAGCCGCAAATAGGATTGTTAAATGGCATACTCTCTTTTGTAGGGCTAGAAGAGTGGAAACGTGCGTGGCTCTCTGATCCGAGTATTGCAATGTGGATGATTGCCATTCCGATTATTTGGAATTTCATTGGACCCTACTTAATTATGTTTCTTGCCGCTTTGAGCAGCATCCCACAGGAGTTAAACGACGCAGCTGCCATTGATGGAGCGACAAGAACACGTAGATTGTTCTCGATAACACTGCCCATGATATGGGATACGATAAAGGTAGCAATCGTGTTGTGTATTTCCGGAAGCCTCAAGGCATTCGACCTCATCTATGTAATGACAAAAGGAGGCCCAGCACACGCCACCGAATTGTTGGCTTCGTACATGTATAACAATACATTTAATGTTTATCGTTATGGGTACGGAAGTGCAGTCTCGACGCTAATTGTAATTATCAGTCTACTCTTAATTGCAGGGTCGCAAATACTTATGCGGCGCAACAATCAATAGTTTAGGTGAGAGGTAAAGATACGGTTCTGATATAGAGAGGAGTGCAGCCTATGAGTACGTCGATGCCAGCACTGGACACAGGGTTGCATAAGACGCAACGGCAGAATAAGTGGTGGAGAAGATCGATTCGGAATATATTGCTTGGCTTGTATGCGTTAGTGACACTGTATCCATTATTTTGGATGTTTATGAGCGCGTTTAAGTCGAATGCAGACTTCTTTGCCAATCCGTTTTCACTGCCGCAGACTTGGAATTGGAGCAACTTTGTTCGTGCATGGGAAGTGTCAGGAATGGGCAAGGCAACGATGAACTCGCTATTTGTTACCTTTGTATCGTTGGTGTTAACGCTGTTCTTTGGAGCATTGACTGCCTATATCATATCTAGGTTTGAGTTCAGGGGCAGAGGGATATTGTATAGCTTATTACTGCTCGGATTATTAATTCCAATCCATAGCACGTTGGTACCATTGTTCAGTATGATGAATATGATGGGGATTTTTGATACGCATGCTGCGCTTATTTTACCTTATACAGCGTTTGAGCTGCCGATTGCTGTGTTCATTATTACTGCTTACTTGGCAAATATACCAAAGGAAATGGAAGAAGCGGCGCTTGTTGATGGAGCAGGCTATACGGGAATATTTCTCCGTCTTATTCTTCCCATTACACTTCCAGCATTGTCTACGGTAGCTATTTTAGGGTTTCTTCGCTTTTGGAATGACTTTGCGTTCGCACTAGTCTTTATCAATGACCCTAGTCTTAAGACATTGCCATTGAGCTTGTCCGTATTTGCAGATGGATTTACGACAGACTACAGCTTAACGATGGCCGCATTATCTATGGCATCTTTGCCAACGATTATTGTGTATTTAATGTTCCAAGAACAAGTGATGAAAGGGATGGCAGCAGGGTCAGTTAAAGGATAGTGGCATCATTTTCATAGGTCTATATGGATAGTAACTGTTTTTTGTATGTAGAGCTGGACGTGCCTGAACGATGGCGACGTCCAGCTTTTGTATTTCAACAACAATAATCGATGGGGCATTGAATGGAACGCCTGAAGTTAAATCATCATCTGAGGCATGTATAGGAGGTCGAATAAACGAATGATAGACTAGGGGAAAGTCACTCTAGCGGGCTATCAAGTAGCTCCTTTATACATTTAGTACGTTGCGATAAGTGATGAAGCAGAAATATCTTGAACAGAACGATTAATATGAACCTCACATGGTAGTTTAACGGATTTAGGCGCTTGATTGCGATTACGAATACGCTCTAACAGCAGCTGGATGCCATGCTGCCCGAATTCGTATGCGGGCTGGGATACGACGCTTATGAAAGGGTTTACTTGTTCAAGCATACCTAGATCGTCATAACTAGCAACTGAGACTTGTTCTGGTACTTTTACGCCCTCTTCTTCCAATTTGTTCAGTACGCTCATTGCCAACATATTATTTGCAGCAAAAATGGCAGTTGGACGCTTGTCCGGTTCGGCTTGAAGCCAGTGTGATAAGGAGAATTGCTGTTTGTCGTGCACATAGCTTGAATTCATCATAAGGCTTTCTTCAATCGGGAGCCCAGCTTCTACAAGAGCATCCTCATAGCCGAGTCTGCGTTCTCTCGCTGTCGAGACATTTTCTAAACCGTTTACAAGAGCAATTCTTTGATGCCCTCGCTTAATAAGTTCTCTTACAAGTTGCTTCGCACCTATACGGCTGTCACCAAGCACTGTGTCACAAGCGATACCAGGGACTTCGCGATCCAGCAGGACGAATGGAACATTTTGACGCTCAAGCCAACGTAAATGTTCGATCGACATATCATTGCTTGGAGCAAATAATACGCCATCAACACGCATTGATAAAATCATTTCAACATACTGGCGCTCTTTGTCTAGATTCTCGTCGCTATTGCCGAACATAAGGCGATAGCCGTACTTATGCGCCATATCTTCCGCACCGCGTGCCATCATCGTAAAAAATGGATTCGATATGTCTGTTATGAGCAGGGACAATACTTTGCTCTCTTGCGTGACGAGGCATCTTGCGACGGAGTTAGGAATGTAGTGCATTTCTTCCATGACTTGCTTAACCTTTGTACGAGTCTTCTCGCTCACGCGTCCTGTGTTATTGATGACACGAGATACTGTCATTGCTGATACGTTCGCTTGCTTCGCAATATCGTAGATAGTTGCCATGACGATTCTCCTACCCTTGTGGAATGATGCCTGAATTGTAAAGTTATACCGATTTTATTTTATTCCAACATTTCCATAAGGGCAAGAGGATTAAAGAAGGATGTTTGCAATTAGACTAACATTTTTTTGTAGAAGATTGTAGAATCCAGTTATTTAACTGTTCACGGGTAGGCATTCCGGCTTGTGCACCGAATTTCATAACTGACATTGCTCCAGCCGCAGTTGCCCATTGTATCGCCTCTGGTAGGCTACGTTGTTCTGCTAATGCGACAGCTAATGCACCGTTAAAGGTGTCGCCTGCTCCAGTTGTATCCACAACGGTCACTTTGTATCCTGAGCTGTGATGGATATGCCCAACTTCGTCTGCCCAATAGGCCCCATCCGCTCCTTTTGTCATAATAATGCGCGTAGGGGACTTGCTAAGCTTCTCTTGCCACTGTGTATCCTCTGGAATAGAGTTAAGCTGTAAACCAGTTACGATGTCCAATTCATGTTCATTAGGTGTAATCCAGCTCAATTGAGCAAGAAAAGACTCGTCGAGATGAATCGCTGGTGCAGGATTCAGCATGATTGGAACTTGATGCTGATTGGCTACTGCGACCGCTTTCTCGACAGCATCTTGTGGGATTTCCAATTGTATGAGAACGAGATCGGATTGGGCAATAATCGACTCATAATCTTGAATGTATGCTGGAGTGACTTCTTCATTTGCTCCAGCTACGATGATGATTCGATTGTCTCCCTCAGCAATGGTAATGGCTGCTATACCCGATGTCTGATTGGGAATGGTACGAATGCCTTCCGTATTTACGCCTTCATTGCGAAGGTTAGTTTGCATCATAGTGCCAAATGCATCGTCACCGACGCAGCCAATCATAGTTACTTGAGCACCGAGTCGGGCACAAGCGACCGCTTGATTGGCACCTTTGCCACCGCAAGTTGTGGCGAACCGTTCACCGTGAACGGTCTCACCTGCATTCGGCACGTTAGAGGTTACCGTCACTAAGTCCATATTCAAGCTGCCAATTACCGTGATGCGCGGCTGCGACGTCGTTTGTAGTTGTGTCATCTGAGATTTGTTGCTCCTTCCTATTTGCCATGCAGTGTATCTGTATCTAGAATACCAGAAACAGTCAAAGTTAGGTTGCGAGATATTTATTTTTCCACTGAACTATGATAACATGAAATATACTTACATTTTGTTAGCGATGAGGAGGGATGGTATAGATGGAACACCAACCGCTATTATGTCCAAGGTTCGAGGCTGCTTTTTGCATTTTAGGGAAACGTTGGAATGGATTGCTTATTCATGCACTTGTCTCGGGACCAAAGCGCTTCAAAGATATTTCTACGCTGATTCCGACGATGAGCGACAAAATGTTGAGCGAACGTATGAAGGATCTAGAGACAGCAGGCATTATTGTTCGAAATGTCTACCCAGAAACACCGGTTCGTATTGAATATGAACTAACGGAGAAGGGGCAGGCGTTGAAGCCAGTTATGGAAGCTGTTGAACAATGGGCAGCACAGTGGCTAGATGACCAAGAATTTACTCAGTCTGGATGTTCTTCCAAGGATCAATCATAGTCATCAACATCGAATCGAAGATGCCTATATCTCAAAGATATAGCCAACAAGACCGTGGGAACCCCATCGGTCTTATTTCTGTTAAGGGCATAGCGGGCAAGGAAGGTGTTGTATAAATTTAGGAACCAACACTCAAATGGAGCGTATGTAAAAGGTGGAAAGGGAGGTGGGCCATATTCAGCCCAATACGATACAGCTGCATTATATAGAATGGGACTCAGACTTGATGCAGGAGAAGGAGATTATCTCGAACTGGAATGTCACACGTGACTATATGTTCGTATGCAAGCTGACAGATGCGGTCCTCATTCGTAATCGACTCTGGGAGCATGTATCTCATGAGACGAATCAGTTGCAGCAGGCAGCCATTTACATTATACCATTTCTCGGAAAAAATGTGAAAGACTATATTTCAGGAATTCAAAGCGCTATTTTTGATGGTCAGTGTCAGGCTGCAGAACAATTTACAGTAGAGTGGCACTTGTGGAAGGAACAGTGTTTTCAACTCCTAACTTCTTATCAACCTCAAGGACCATTGGATGCAGCCTCATTGCTGTTAGACCATTATGCCTTTGTGGATCAAAGAGAAGTAGAAATGTTGTTAACGGTGTTGGATACGGATCGGAATACCTTATTGCTGTTTGCGAAGCAAGTTTAGCTTAATAAGCGAGTTTTGTTCTTAGGGAGTAAAGCAAATGAGAAAGAGAAGAGAGGAATGGAAATGACAGAAGAAGGAGCAACGACAGCCAGAACGAATAAAAAGCGAGCTTGGGCGTATGCTTTGCTTGGTTGTATGCCGCTTGCATTGACGGCTTGCGGAGATTCTGAGGTAGAGCCGACTGCTTATGAGGAATGTGTGTATGAAAAAGAAAAAAACGGACACTGGGAAATTGACTGCGATGATGATGGAAGCAGCAGTAGTGGTGGACGCAGCAGCAGCAACTGGTATGTCATGAATGGGTATAGTTCTAAGTCCTCCTATGCAAAGCAAGGTACGAAATTTTATAACTCTTACTCAGGTATCGGGAAAAGCGGCTATTCAAGCGGGGGATAGAGATGGAACGTAAAGATGCTACGCAAATGAGACCAACCATGAGCTTACCGTTAACAGCGAGCGAGGCGTTTCACGCAGAGCGCTTGCAGCATGTTCCTTATGTTCGGATGCATCAGCAGGAATATTGTATGACACATGCCATGCTTTACACAGAAGATGAAATAGCAGAACTACGTACAGCATCAGAGCAGTTACATCATATTTTTATGAAAGCACTACGCCTTGTACAGGAAGAGCTGCCGGATGAAATTGTTGCACAGCAAATAGGAATACCTGCTAAGCTGCTGGGAAGCGCTCGAATTTCCTTTGCCTTTAGCGGAATAGCTCGACAAGACTGGATTAAAGGGCCAGAGGGCTGGAAGTGTATTGAGAATAATGCGGATACGCCTACAGGCATACCTGAGACAGCATATTTAGCTGAACAGCTGCTGGCAGATAGCCGTGCAGCGGATCATTCATGCCAGACTCATTTATATAACCCTTCGGTTGACTTAGCGTATCGCTTGCAGCAAGCCCTTGGAGAAATGCTAGATCAGTATCGGGAGTTAGGCTTTGGTACGCGTGTAGTATGCAGCTCATTTGCAAATCACGAAGAAGATAGAGCCAATACGGCATATGTAATGCGTCTCATGCAGCAATTAGGATGGGAAGTAGAGTATTGCCCACTTGAAGAACTGCGCGTGGAACCCGCTCGTGGACTCATTGCCTATGATCGTCCTGTTGATATCTGGTATCGCCTATATCCACTAGAGTATTTGATGGATGATCTTGCACCTGACGGCTTTCCAGTCGGTGAAGCTGTGTTATCACTTGCGGAGGAAGGTCGGCTTGCGATAATGAATCCCCCTCAATCAATCATCTTGCAAAGCAAAGCGCTTCTAGCATTTGTGTGGGCGTGTTTCGAACATCATGATACGTTAAGTGAAGCTAGAGGAGAGCGGCTTTATTCAGAGGAAGAGCTTGCTGTTATTCAGCGTTATTTGCTGCCAACGTATTTGAATGAAACTCCCTTCCGCGAACGACAGCTGCCTTATGTGCAAAAAAGTATTTGGGGACGTGAAGGGAAAGGAACGAGCATTTATGGGGCAGACGGGAAGCAATTCCACACAGAAGATACGATCCGCAAAGTCGATTTGTCAGAATGTACAGTAGAAGAGCAAGAAGAGGTAATGCGCTATTATAACGATCAGCTCAAAATATATCAGCAATATGTCCCGATGGAAGCTGCTCGATTGGAGACGGAAGAGGGATATATGGATGGCTTCGTACTAACGGGGGTTTACACGCCAAATGGTCGATTTGGTGGCGTACTGCCTCGACTGGGTGGAAGAATAACTGGGGATTTGGCACGTTTTTGCCCTGCGGCAGTATGGAAGCGAGCGATATATAAGCTGAACTGATGAAATGAGGAGGAAAAGAAGTGAGTTCATTCAATTCATTTTTAGTAGATTTGGGTAATGTAGGTATAGGGTTGCTGCTTCTCATCGTAATACTATTAGCAGGTGCTTGGGTATTTAGTCGATTGACTCGATTTGATGATAAAAAGGAAATCGGGAAAGGGAATGAAGCTGCGGGCATTTATATGGGCAGCAAGCTGTTAGGCCTGTGTATTATTGTCGCGATGGTATCTTACTCGACTAGTAGTTGGCTCATGATGTTGGCATGGTCAGCCGTGGGTATCGTTGTTCTATGCCTTGTCTATTTCCTTGTAGATAAACTTCTTCCAGCGTTCCGCGTATGTGAAGAAATTGAAAAAGGAAATGTAGCCGTTGCCCAATTGCTGCGCTGCATTATTATTGGTATCTCAATTGTTGTAGGTACCTTGTTAATGTAAGTGGGTAAGACTGGTGTTTTATGCCTTCTTTTTACCGTTGTCAAGATGAAGCTAGCACCTTTATAATAATAGAATGGTACAGACAGAGAAGATGCTGTAAACACTACGATAGACAGGAGATTATCATGACTATTCATATCATCACGGATGGTAGCTCTGATTTGACACCGGAATTGGCTAGTAAGTTCGGAATACACATCGTTCCGTTGAATGTCCAATTCGGAGATGACATGTATACCTCAGACATGGAATCCAAACTATTTTACCAACGTATGAAGGAAGAGAGCGAGCTGCCGAAGACATCTAGTCCATCACCAGCTGCCTTCTATAATATGTTCAAGTCTCTTGATGCCGATAAAGACATTTTTGTTCTATGCTTGTCTGCTACGTTGAGCAGCACGTATAATCATGCTCTAATGGCGAAAGAAATGTACGAAGAAGAAGGACATCCTAACAAGGTCGAAGTTATTGACGCAAAGACAACCTCGATCGGTCTAGGTTTGCTTGCCGTTCGTGCTACGATTATGGCTAAGGCAGGCGAAAGTCTTCAAGAGTTGAATGACAAGATGAAGCAACTAGCGAAACAAACGAATACGTTCTTTTCGCTGGATACGTTGGAGAACGTTATTCGCGGTGGGCGGTTGAGCCGTTTGAAAGGCTCGGTAGCTTCGATGCTGAATATTAAGCTTGTGATGCGAGCTGCTGATGACGGATCTGTTGAAATGATCGATAAGGTCCGTGGGACACAGCGAGCAGTAAAGCGCCTTATTGAAAAAGTGGAAGAAGCATGGCAGCATCACGCTGATCGTGAATGGATTGCGTTTGCTCATTCTAACTGCGAAGAGCGGGCTCGTGAATTTATGAATATGATTCAAGAAAGCTATCCGTTCAAAAATGTGCTGCTTGTGAACATGGGGGCGGTAATTGGAACCTATGCAGGCGAAGGTGGCTTGCTCGTTACCTTTTCACAGTCGGACGCAGCAACGAACGAGTAATTGGACGTAATAATGAATCGATAGAACCTCTTGCTCCTTATCAGTCCAGGAGAGCGAAGGCAGTTGATTGCCTTCGTTTTCAAGTTACTGAAGGTGGCAGGAGGTTTTTTATTTTAGTTTATAACTTTTAGTTATGCCGGAAATGTGGGATCAGGTGATTGATCTGAATGTAAAAGGCGTATAAAAAGCTCCCGCAGCAGCGGAAGCTGTGAAAGAGTCTCCGTAACCGAATTATGTAAATGGGTTACATATGAATCCCTGTATTTGCTTTTACGAGTACCTCGTCAAACTTGGCATCCCGATTGTTATCTTTATTCGCCGATCTACTGGTCAATATTGTACCGAGCCATGCGCCTATAAAGCCGAGAGGTATGGAAATGATGCCTGGGTTCGTTAATGTAATGAGAGGTTCTCCAACTAGAATCGCTTTCCCTTCTGGTCCCCATACACTTGGGCTGATTGCAACGAGGATGATAGCAGAAAGCAATCCAGTCAACATCCCGGCAATTGCTCCAGCTGTGTTGAATCTTCTCCAAAATACAGTAAACAGGATAACGGGAAGATTCGCACTTGCTGCAACAGCAAAAGCCAAACCAACAAGGAAAGCTACATTTAGCTTCGAAGCAAGCAGAGCTAAAATAATCGAGAGTACAGATACCCCGATCGATGCCCAACGTGCAGCTGACATTTGTTCCTTTTCACTGGCTTTGCCCTTCCGAACGATGTGATTGTAGAAGTCATGTGCAAAGGCAGATGCGGCAGATAGGACAAGTCCTGTGACAACCGCTAGTATGGTGGCGAAGGCAACAGCAGAAATGAGGGCAAAGAAGAAGTCTCCACCAAGCTCACGAGCTAGCAGAGGAGCTGCCATATTGCCGCCTTTATCTGCAGCTGTTATAAGATCAGCTCCAACAAATGCAGCTGCGCCAAACCCTAAAAAGATGGTCATGACATAGAAAAGACCGATGACCCATGTTGCGTAAACAACAGAGGAGCGAGCAGTAGGCGCATCTTTAACGGTAAAGAAACGAATAAGAATGTGAGGTAAGCCTGCAGTGCCAAGCACGAGACCTAAATTTAGGGATAAGGTGTCTAGAGAATTGGTATATTTGTTGCCAGGGTTTAAAAATTGTTCGCCCAGCGGAGTGGCGGTTTTCATCGCTTCGAACATTTTAATTAGGTTGAAGTCGAACTTGGAGAACACGATCATGGAGAGTAGGAACGTACCACCCATCAGAAGTACGGCTTTAATAATTTGGACCCATGATGTAGCATGCATACCGCCAAACACAACATACAAGGTCATAAGACAGCCTACGATGATAACCGACCATACATAGTCGATACCGAGCAGCAGCTTAATAAGAGCACCTGCACCAACAAGTTGGGCGATCATATAAAAGGTTGAGATCGTAATCGTATTAAGGGCAGCAACACCTCGTACTTTGTTAGCCTGAAAACGCGCTGCTATCATATCTGCTAACGTATATTTGCCTAAGTTGCGGAGTGGTTCAGCGACGAGGTACAACACAACGAGATAAGCGACGAGGAATCCGATGGAGTAGAAAAATCCGTCGAATCCTACTAATGCGATGGAACCAGCAATCCCTAAGAAAGAGGCGGCTGACATATAGTCCCCCGCAATAGCAAGACCATTTTGCCAACCAGTTAGTCCCCCGCCTGCTGTGTAGAAGTCTGAAGCGGAGTTCGTTTTCTTGGAAGCAAAGTAGGTGATGACCATCGTAAGCAGTACGATGACACAAAATAGCAGGAAAGCGGTCATATTCATCCTCGTTCACCGCCCCATTCATTTTTCAATTGCTGTACATCTTGGTCAAATCGAGCAGCACGATGAGCATAGATCATACAGAGTGTCCACGTCATAATGAATTGAGCAAAGGCAAACACCCACGCCCATGTGATAGGCCCCAATGCAGATTGGTTCAGTATCGTTGTGTAAGAAGTGAGAATAGGAAGGGTAAAGTAAAAGGCGAAGAAAAATAAGGTCATTGGTAGAATGAATTTCTTTTTGCTCCGCATTAGTGATTTGAACTGCGCGGATTGAGCGATCTCAGCGTAATTAATATCGGACTTCATAAATGTATGTAACCTCCTGTCTATACCCATGTTTATTAGCGTTAGGTGTAGTTCTTGGTGGTTATAACTATATTTAATTAGTAAGCGCTTTCACCTCCTTTTCCGAGTATAAGTAAAGTTCATAATTATGTCAAATTAATTACAATAAGTGGGATATTGATAAGTTTGAGTAAGTTTTATCCGATACTGCATTATGCTATGATGAATAGGGAGTGTTTCATGAATGAAACTTCCTTCATTACTCACAAACTACGTTGCTAAACATAAAGATTCATGAACGGAGGAACAAGATGTATCGCATCATGATTGTGGAGGACGATGACAAGATTGCTTCCATGCTTCAATCATCGTTAGAAAAATATAATTATTTAGTTACGAGAGCTACAAATTTTAAAGCATTAAAGGAAGATCTGATTGAGACACAGCCAGATCTTATTCTGCTTGATATCCACTTGCCGGCTTACGACGGTTTCTATTGGTGCAGGCAATTTCGCACGGTTACGAACGCACCTATTATTTTCGTATCGGCGCGTGCAGGAGAGATGGATCAAGTTATGGCGATTGAAAATGGCGGAGATGATTATATTACGAAGCCATTCCACTTAGATATCGTATTGGCAAAGGTGAAAAGTGTACTTCGTCGTACTTATGGTGAATATGCCGTTGTCAGTGCTACCAATGGTGAAGAATTAAATCTTAATGGCTTGCTGCTTCATCGTACGAAAAATACGTTGGAATGGCAAAGTAAGCGCGTCGATCTAACTAAAAATGAATCCCTTTTACTCGGCTGTCTCATGGAAAAGGCGGATACGATTGTGCCGCGGGACACCTTACTGGAAGCTCTATGGGACGATGTAGATTTCGTAGATGACAATACGTTGACGGTTAATGTTACTCGTGTTCGTAAGAAGATGGAGGAACTTGGGTTGAATAAAGTGATTGAGACGGTTAGAGGACAAGGGTATCGACTGTTGACGGATTGGCATGAAGACGGTGTGGTCGAATGACTTTTTGGAAATATGTAAAAGATCGCTTCTTACTTATGGCAGCATGGATACTATCCCTGATGATGTCGCTAATCGTGGTTCATTTTGATATGCAAATTGGGGCGCGCGTGATTCGCAGCAACAGTCTTGTGTATGTGTTTGTTCTCGGTGTTTTTATTGTCGGAGTAGGAATTATTTATGACTATTTGCGGCAGCGGGAATGGTACAAAGAAATAAATTACGCTCGTATCCATGAAAATGACAATGAGTTTTCGTTATGTTTACAGAATCCAGTAACCGAAGAACAACAGGTTATGTACCAGCTCTTGCAGCGCCAATACAGCGCATTTACAGACCAAATGATGCTGATGAGGCAGCAGCGCGAGCAGCATGTACATTTTACAAACCAATGGGTTCATCATATGAAGACGCCTGTATCGGTGCTTCATTTGATTACACAGCAGCCCGCGCAGCGGATGAATGAGGAAGAAGTGCGTGCGTTGTTGGCAAATGTAAGTGAAGAGACGGACCGTCTTACAGGGGGACTGGAACTCATGTTACATACGGCTCGCTTAGATAAGTTTGAGCTTGATCTGCATGTCTCACAAGTGTCGCTTCACCATAATATTAGACAAGTTATTAACCAACATAAGAAGATGTTTATTCGTTACCGTATTTTCCCGAAAGTTATAGGTGAAGATAGACTCGTCGAAAGTGACAGTAAATGGCTGAGTTTTATCGTGACTCAGCTTGTGACGAATGCAATCAAGTATTCGAAAGATATACAAGGATCGAAATTGTTGCATTTTGAAATCGAAATGGCTGAAAATGATGATACGGTGTGGCTGCATGTTATGGATGAGGGAATGGGCATTGCACCTCATGATATCCCGCGTGTCTTTGAAGCTTTCTTTACGGGGGAGAACGGACGCAAGGAAGGCGATGCAACTGGAATGGGGCTATACTTAGTAAAGCAGGTGTGCAGCCGTCTAGGTCATCGAATACAGATTACATCCGAGATCGGAGTCGGAACGAAAGTCAGCATCGGATTTGAATCACGCACGATTCATAAAGGATTACTTTAATGGGATGAACATGTACGTGAAAGAAGGGGCCAATCAATGACGACAGTTTTGAAGGTCGAACAAATAACAAAAATATATGCTTCCAGAGGAAAGATGACCTACACCGCGCTAAATGATGTGAATATGCAGCTTGAACAAGGCGAATTCGTTGGAATTATGGGTCCATCAGGCAGTGGCAAGACGACGCTGCTCAACATCTTAGCAACAATAGATAAACCGACCGCAGGGCGAATTTCAATTAATGGTCACAATCCGTTAAAGATGTCCAACAGGGATCTATCAAAGTTTCGTCGTCGTGAATTGGGTTATGTGTTTCAAGACTTTAATCTTATCGATTCATTATCGATCAAAGAAAATATGATTCTCCCATTAGCACTGGACAAGGTCTCAAGTAGTGAAATTGAGCGTCGAGTGCAGTTAATAGCGGAACGCCTTGGCATTGAACATATATTGGATAAGCGTACGTATGAAATATCCGGTGGACAAAAGCAGCGCACGGCAATTGCCCGTGCTGTTATTCACGAGCCGTCCTTGTTGCTTGCAGACGAGTTAACAGGAAATTTGGATTCAAGGGCTGCTAAATCGGCCATGGATGCTTTAGAGCAGTTAAATACGGAGCTCGGAACGACTGTGCTTGTCGTTACCCATGATCCGTTCACAGCTAGCTATTGCAAGCGCATTTTGTTTATTAAAGATGGGAAGTTATTTACAGAAATAAGACGTGGTTCAAGCAGACCAGCTTTCTTCCAACAAATTCTTGATACATTGAGCTTGTTGGGAGGTAATTTTGATGACATTCCGAGCACTCGCCTTTCGTAATATTACATCCAACTGGCATCGATACAGTGCCTATTTTTTGAGCTGCACGTTTTCCGTGATGATATTCTTTTTGTATGTCTCCTACATGTATCATCCTCAGCTTGTGAAAATACAGGGGCAGCTTGGGGAAATCGGGCAAGGCATCATTGTCACATGTTCAGTTCTCATTTTTGGAATATCGTTTTTCTTTGTGCTCTATTCGTCTTCAGGATTTATAAGCTCCCGTCAAAAAGAAGTGGGATTGTTCTCCCTCTTCGGGATGTCCAAGTGGCAGCTGCGGCTTATGTTTGTGTATGAAAACTTATTCATAGCGATAGCTTCCATAGCAGTAGGTATAGGAACAGGTACAATATTGTTAAAGCTGTTCTTAATGAGCATGTCTTACTACATGATTCTCGAATCACCACTTCCTTTTTATTTTCCTATTCATGCCGCGATATTTACCACTATTGCTTATATGGCATTGTTCGGACTCATTACGTTGTGGACATTGCGCAAGGTAGGTAGGAAGGAACTCGTACAATTGATTCGTTCTGAGAAAGGGAATGATCAGAAGCTGCGATTTTCTTGGTTGTTGGGCATATTGTCTATTGTTAGCCTCGTATACAGCTATTATTTAGCTTGGCATACCTATGGGGAGCAACTTGGATCAAGAATGGTACCTATATTTGTTCTAGCTATAGCGGGAACTTACTTTTTATATACACAATTCAGTGTGTTAATCGTTCGAGTGTTGAAGCTGAATCGCAGTTGGTACTATAATGGGACAAATTTGTTGAATATATCCCGTGCAGCTCATCGCGTAAAGGAGAATGCGCGTGTTCTATTTACCATCTCCATTCTCGTTGCAGTAGTCTTGACTTCTTCGGCCTCTGTATACGCCTTGGATCGATCTATGTATCAGTTTAGCCGTGCCTCACATTCGTTTGCGTTTTCGATGTTGGAGGTACATGACAAGCCTTTTTTGCTAACGATTGATCAAGTCAAGACGGTTGCAGAGCAATATAAACATCAAATCACGGCTGTAGAATCGTTAAAAATGATCGATGCGGAGTCGAGCAGCATTTACGGTTACTTAGGAAGTGTATCTCTTATTCGCCAATCTGATCTCAATCGATTACAAGCCACATTAGGAATACAGACACTGGAACCACTCGAAGAGGATGTTTATTGGATTGATCAAAGAGTTACGGAGCTGTTTCAGGGTGGGCGAAGAAACAATCCAGAAACAATCGAAATCAAACTAAAAGAAGTGGATGAGTCATTCAAATTTAACATTAAACAAAAAATAGACACAACACTTATTCCGACTAGATATGCAGGTGGGGATGTACTTGCTCTGCCAGATCGTCAGTGGGAACAAATATATAATCAGTCATCACCTAAGCTAATAAGCAAGGTGATGATGGTGGATTGGACCAATTGGGAACAATCTTATTGGTTAGTGAAAGAATTAGAACGATTGGCGGACGCACCGAATTCTTATTATATGACAAGTCGAATCACTGATAACTATGAGGTACAGCAAACATCGTCGCTAGGATTTTTTATCGGGATCTTTATTAGCTTGATGTTCTTTGTAGCCAGCGGCAGCATTATTTATTTCAAAATGTTTAACGATTTACAAGAGGATAAGAGTTATTACCAATCGCTTATTCGAATTGGACTCTCTGTTCAGGAAATCAAGCGAGTTGTAAATGTGCAGGTCGGTATTATCTTTTTCCTTCCGTGTATAATCGGGAGCCTGCATACGATGTTTGCTATGAAGACGCTAAGTAATCTTATGAACGTAGATGCTATGAGCTATGGATTTACAATTGTACTCATATTTATAGCTCTGCAAACCTTGTATTTTTTGGCATCAAGAAGGGCGTATTTAAGGGTTATTTTACAGGGGATTGCAAGATAAACCTTTATCCGCACATATATGTTTACACTTATAAGCTTGATGTCATTTTACTATAAAATGGACACCACGGCGGATTGTAACGGGTTTGAAACTTTTTTGTCCTACATTTCGTGCATAATATAGTCAATAAGAGGCAGGCTTGGTGACTCGTAAGCCGGAAAGTGAGAGGAGACTATGAGAACACCACAACGACATAAGAGGATGACAGGGTGGGTATGCTGCTTTTTAGCTCTATTTGCAATGGGCTGTTCGACAGAAGTAAAGGTTTCACAATATGCATCACAACCTGCTCAACAGGCTCAGGCAAGTGAAGCAAGCAAACCACAAGTGGAACTTGTTATAGACGGCGGCACCTATGTACCAAATGTGAAGGACCGCGTTCAAATAGACTGGCATGAACAATTAACACTTAGAGAAGCATTGTTGAGTACAGGTAAGGTCAAGATGAAGGAAGACGGAGCGGGAATTGCTTCTGTCGTAGATGTTGGATTAGATTCCAAGACGAGATGGAGCGTTATGCTCAATGATAAGGAGCTTACAGCTCGCCAGTCGTTCGACTCTGTCATATCCCTTAATGATAAAATTACGGTATATGCGAAGAAATTGGATGTCGGTACGAGTGGTGCTACTGAGCCGAGTGTAACTTTGACGATAGATGGTGGAGATGCACTGAATGAAATTTCCAATTCTTATCTTATCCCATGGAAGCAGTCAGATACATTAGCAGGTGTCTTTGCAGAATTTGATTTGGTAAAGCTGTCTGAAGATAAGACGCGCATCGTACAGTTTGGCAAGCATGAATTAGATGATAAGTACAAGTTGTCTCTGAAAGTAAATGGAGAAAAAGTACAGCATAAAGATGTTTTAAATATGACCATTAATGCGAACGACCACATCGTTTTAGAATTGAAGCCGAAGACAAGCTCATAATGAAATGATATACAAGAACCTCCAAGTTCCACGAATTGCGTGGAGCCTGGAGGTTTTTAGGTTGTGCGATTATTTTGTTAAATACGGCAAATCGCTTTTGGACACATTTCACAATGGCATACTTCTTGCAAATGTTCTAATTCACGAATGATAATCATACCGTTATCATATTCAAGTACATTTTTTTTGCGTAAATCACTCAACATGCGATTCACACTTTCTCGAGTAGCACCAATCATATTTGAAAGATCAGTATGTGTCACTTTTTTATTAATGAGGATGCCGCCGTCTTTTAAATCTTCCCCGTACGTATTAGATAATCGGATTAGGGTAGAGCAAAGTGCCCCAGGCTTGCCATACAGCATTAAGTCTCTAACTTTTGTTTGCGTGAGTCGATGGTGAACACTCATCCATTTCATAAAATCAAGTGAAAAGTCGCAATGTTGGCAAATAACGAGTTCTAAATCACGCTGTTCAATAACAGCAACATCACATTCTTCAAGCACTTCCGCTGTAAAGCTGTGTTTACTTGCATGAAATGGATCGACTTGACCTACAATATCCCCAGCATGATACATATAAAGGATGAGTTCTTTTCCTTCATCTGTTGACTTTGTGACTTTGACGCGACCACTTTTCAAAAAATACAACTTATCGGCTGCGTCTCCTTCCCAGAACAAATGAGATCCCTCTGGATAGGTTCGTTCTTTGGATATTTCCATTAATCGCTCTCTATTCTGTTCTGAGAAACACATAATGTTGCTATGCTCGTCGTAAGGGGTTGTCATTGTCATATCGTCCACTCCGTTCTTGATAATGTCTATGTGTAAATGAGTTGAGGTATATAAAATAAATTACAGTAATCTTAACTTTGTGACATCTTTCACTATATCTTATGATACTTCTATATTGGACGTTCCCGTTAGTATTGTCAATTTAATTAACAATTAAAATTTCAAATAATTTTATAATATGATGCGATTTTCATTACTTTGACATCTTACTTTAGCCTCGTTTTGATATATGTATATTCTGTGATATTTCTTGCTGCAATCTGTGCTGACTGGATGTAATAGAACTTGTGTAAAATTATACTATTTTTTATGGTTTTATTGGTGTGATAAAGATCACATCCAAACAAAGAAAAATGAGGTACACTAAATTTGTGAAATGATTCACAAACAATATAAGGTATCCGGCCTGGCTCGATAAAGTATCTACCTTGCCTGTTTTGAGCTAAGGCATGAATCCACATATGGAGGCGGAGAACGATGTCAACAAAAGCTGATGTGAAACAAATTGCAGATAAAAAAGGAACCCCAAATGTAGAAGCGCATATTCAACAACTGATTGATCGTGCTAAACAAGCACAGGCAGCATTTATGAATATGAATCAAGAGCAAGTGGATCTTGTCGTTCGTCAAATGGCATTAGCGGGTTTGGATCGTCATATGGAACTGGCGAAGTTAGCTGTTGAAGAAACCGGCCGTGGTGTCTATGAAGACAAGATCACGAAAAATATTTTTGCTACGGAGTATATCTACAATCACATCAAGTATACAAAGACAGTTGGCGTCATCGAAGAGAATGCGTATGAAAACTGTGTAAAAATAGCAGAGCCCGTTGGCATCGTAATGGGGGTAACTCCTGTAACCAATCCGACTTCGACGACAATGTTCAAAGCGCTAATCTCCATCAAAACGCGTAACCCGATAATATTTGCCTTCCATCCATCCGCTCAAAGATGTAGTGCAGAAGCGGCGAAAACACTAGCACAAGCTGCCGTGAAGTATGGTGCTCCTGAGCATTGTATACAATGGATTGAGCTGCCTTCGATGGAAGCGACAAATGCATTGATGAATCATCCAGATGTGGCGCTCATACTTGCTACAGGAGGATCAGGAATGGTTCGCGCAGCGTACAGCGCAGGTAAGCCAGCACTTGGGGTTGGTCCTGGTAACGTACCATGCTTTATTGAGAAGACGGCCAATTTGGAACAGGCTGTAACGGATTTAATTTTATCGAAGACGTTTGACAATGGCATGATCTGCGCATCCGAACAGGCAGTCATTATCGAAGAATCTGTATATAAAGAAGTGAAGCAGCTGCTTCAGAAGTACGGTTGCTATTTTACGAATAAAGAAGAGACAGCTAAACTTCAGGCGATGGCTATTAAAAGCGAAACGTGTGCGGTTAATCCAACTATCGTGGGTCAGTCTGCTGTCAAGATTGCAGAGCTTGCTGGATTAAATGTACCTGCAAATACGAAAATTCTCATCGCAGAAATCGATGGCGTCGGCGCTAAATTCCCGCTGTCAGCTGAGAAGCTTAGTCCGATATTGGCCTGCTACAAAGTGAAGACGGCTGAAGAAGGTATCAATCGTGCAGCTGAAGTTGTAGCATTCGGCGGTATGGGTCACTCTTCTGTCATTCATTCCAATGATGATGAAGTAATTGCGAAATTCGGCGATCGCTTGCAAACAGGGCGTATATTGGTCAACTCCCCATCTACACATGGAGCAATTGGTGACTTGTACAACACGAACATTCCATCATTGACGCTTGGCTGCGGTTCTTATGGCCGCAACTCAACATCGAATAACGTTACATCAGTCAACTTAATCAATATTAAACGGGTGGCGAAGCGTACCGTGAATATGCAGTGGTTCAAAGTACCGAATAAGATTTATTTCGAAAAAGGAGCTACCCAATACCTAGCAAAAATGCAGGATATTAGCCGTGTGCTTATTGTTACGGATGAAATGATGGTGAAGCTTGGCTATGTGGAGAAGGTTGAGCATTATTTACGCCAACGTCGTAATCCGGTTGTTATCGAAGTATTTTCTGATGTTGAGCCGGATCCATCTACGGTTACGGTTCGAAAAGGTACGGAATTAATGGCGCAGTTCAAGCCAGACTGCATTATTGCTCTTGGCGGGGGTTCGCCGATGGATGCTGCGAAGGCAATGTGGTTGTTCTATGAATATCCAGATACAGACTTCAACAACTTGAAACAGAAGTTCCTTGATATCCGCAAACGTACTTACAAATATCCGCGCCTTGGTCAAAAGGCTAAGTTTGTAGCCATTCCGACAACGTCAGGAACGGGATCGGAAGTAACATCGTTTGCTGTTATTACGGATAAGGAGCACGGCAATACCAAATATCCATTAGCTGACTATGAATTGACACCAGACGTAGCGATTGTTGATCCAGAGTTTGTATACTCTCTTCCTCGTGTTGCAGTTGCAGATACAGGTATGGACGTCCTGACGCATGCGATTGAAGCCTATGTGTCAGTCATGGCGAATGATTATACAGACGGATTAGCGATAAAAGCAATCCAGCTTGTATTTGAGTATTTGGAGAAATCGGCAAATGAAGCTTGCCCGCTTGCACGTGAGAAAATGCATAATGCATCTACGATTGCAGGTATGGCATTTGCCAATGCATTCTTAGGCATAAATCACAGCTTGGCTCATAAATGGGGAGCGGAATATCATACAGCACATGGTCGTACAAATGCGATATTAATGCCTCATGTCATTCGCTACAATGCGAAAATGCCGACGAAGTTTGCGTCGTTCCCGAAATACGACCACTTTGTGGCGGATAAGCGCTATGCTGAGATTGCGCGCATTCTTGGCTTGCCGGCGAGCACAACCGAAGAGGGCGTAAACAGCTTGATTGAAGCTATTCGCGAACTGAATCGCAAGTTAGGCATTCCAGAGAGCTTCCAAGCCATTGGCTTTGATGCGAAACTATTCGAGGAGAAAGTGGACTATTTGGCTGACCGTGCGTTTGAGGACCAATGTACGACAGCGAATCCGAAGCTTCCGTTGGTGACGGAATTAGCGGACGTATACCGTAACGCTTTCTACGGTAGATTCTAAAGGTTACATGGAGGCAGCAGGATATGATAATGTTCTGCTGCCTTTCTTACTAAGATAAGAGGCAATGACATAGAGAGCAAGTGCCAAAGAAACACGTAAGAAGAAGCAAACAGAAACTTTTAAGCTGAAGAAAATAAGCTTAAAAGTTAATATTGTGATATTAATCACATAATAACTTTGTGAAAAGTATTACAATAAAACCATAGCAAATCGCTTGCATCATAAGCAGGATGTAAATAGAAAACCTACTTAATTTGGAGGGATTCAGATGTCGGTAGCTGAAAAAGATTTGAAAGCAGCAGAAGCAGTTCAACCATGGCGTGGATTTACAACAGGTAAATGGGGCAGAGAAGTTAACGTAAATGATTTTATCGAACAGAATATTGCCCCTTATCATGGGGATGAATCTTTTTTACAAGGTGCCACGCAAAATACGAAACAACTATGGGATATTGTCAGCAAATTATCCAAAGAAGAACGTGAAAGCGGTGGCGTGTGGGATGTCGATGTAAATACTCCTTCTTCTATCGTATCGCATCAACCTGGATATTTGGATAAAGAGAAGGAAAAAGTAGTTGGCGTACAAACTGATGCTCCGTTCCGTCGTGCCATACAACCATTTGGCGGCATCAAGATGATGATTGATGCTTGTAAAGCTTATGGCTTTGAAATGCCACAAGAAGTCATTGATATCTTTACGAACATACGCAAAACACATAACCAAGGCGTATTCGATGCTTACACTTCTGATATGCGACTAGCACGCAAATCGGGCGTTATTACAGGCTTGCCTGATGCATACGGACGTGGCCGAATTATCGGTGACTATCGTCGCCCAGCTTTGTACGGTGTAGATTTCCTAATCAAGCAGAAAAAGCAGGATTTGCTAAATCTCGAATTGGATGCATTGGATCAAGATACGATTCGCGATCGAGAGGAAATTTCGGAGCAGATTCGCGCATTGGGTGAATTGAAGCAGCTTGCTGAGATGCATGGCTTTGATATGTCGAAGCCGGCAATGAACGCTGCTGAGGCGTTCCAATGGCTGTACTTTGCTTATTTAGCAGCAATTAAAGAACAGAATGGTGCTGCGATGTCATTAGGACGTGTATCCTCGTTCCTTGATATCTACATTGAGCGTGATTTGAAAGAAGGAACACTAACGGAAGAAGAAGCGCAAGAACTCGTTGACCATTTCGTTATGAAATTACGTATCGTGAAATTCCTTCGTACTCCTGACTATAATGAATTGTTCTCAGGTGACCCAACATGGGTAACGGAATCCATCGGCGGCATGGGGATGAATGGTACAACTCGCGTAACGAAGAACAGTTTCCGATTCTTGCATACACTATATAATTTAGGGCCTGCACCAGAACCGAACTTAACGGTACTTTGGTCAGAGCAGTTGCCTGAAGCATTCAAAAAATATTGTGCAAAAGCTTCAATTGAAACGAGCTCCATTCAATACGAGAACGATGACTTAATGCGTCCGTTCTTCGGTGATGACTATGGTATCGCATGTTGTGTATCCGCGATGCGGATCGGTAAGCAAATGCAGTTCTTCGGTGCACGTGCCAACTTAGCGAAAGCTTTGCTGTATGCAATTAACGGCGGTAAAGATGAGAAACTAGGCATTCAAGTTGGTCCTGAGCTTCCGCCAATTACGAGTGAGTATTTAAACTACGATGAAGTCATGAAACGCTTTAAGCAGATGATGGAGTGGTTGGCGAAACTGTATATGAATACGTTGAACGTCATTCACTACATGCATGATAAATACGCTTATGAGCGCATCGAAATGGCCTTGCACGACCGAGAAATTTTACGCACGATGGCTTGCGGTATTGCAGGGCTTTCGGTGGCAGCAGATTCCTTGAGTGCGATTAAACATGCGAAAGTGAAACCAATTCGTAATGAACAGGGCATTGCGATTGACTTCGAAGTGGAAGGCGAATACCCTTGCTACGGTAATAATGATGACCGAGTGGATGGCATTGCCATTGAATTGGTTGAATCGTTCATGAACATGATTCGCAAGCATAAAGCTTATCGCAACGCACTTCCAACTCAATCGGTGCTGACGATTACATCAAACGTTGTATACGGTAAGAAAACGGGCACCACGCCAGATGGTCGCAAAGCAGGCGAGCCATTCGCACCAGGTGCGAATCCGATGCATGGTCGTGATAAGAAAGGTGCACTAGCATCCCTTAACTCGGTTGCGAAACTGCCGTATGAACATAGCTTGGATGGTATTTCGAATACGTTCTCGATTGTACCGAAAGCGCTTGGTAAAGATATGGATGGTCGTACGGCTAACTTGGTAGCAATGATGGATGGATACTTTGGACGTGGTGCACATCATCTGAACGTGAACGTGTTCGATCGTGAACAGCTTATGGATGCGATGGAGCACCCAGAGAACTATCCACAGCTAACCATTCGTGTATCAGGATATGCCGTTAACTTTATTAAACTCACTCGTGAGCAGCAAATGGATGTAATTAATCGTACTTTCCACGGTGCTATGTAACGGAGAGATAACCGTTTCAGTTTGAATATAAGTTGACTGAATAATGAAGTATGATCGAAAGTAACAGGGTAGGGCGCAATAAGTCGGAACAAACGAACCGTCTCGGTCGTGAACCTGACGGCTGCGCCCTTTTTTGCTAATGAATATTGTCTTGAATGCGACTTGCGTGCTCAAGAGGTGAAAGGGATGGATCGCAGATGAACGCACGAGTACACTCCATTGAAACGTTTGGGACTGTAGATGGACCTGGGATTCGTTTTGTATTATTTTTACAGGGTTGTGCACTTCAGTGCCAATATTGCCATAATCGTGATACATGGGACTTATCTGGCGGCAAAGTTATGACTATAGATGAGGTGTTGAGTGAAATTGAGCCTTACTTACGTTATTACAGATCCTCTAATGGTGGATTGACCGTAACCGGAGGAGAACCGACGCTGCAAGCCCCATTTGTGACTGAATTGTTCCGTGAAGTAAAGAAAAGGTGGAATCTTCATACGACGCTGGATACAAACGGGGTCAATGATGTGAATAAACTCAAGGATCTTTATGAGGTGACTGATCTTGTTCTGCTTGATATAAAACATATCGATAATAACAAGCATCTAGACTTAACGGCTGTATCGAATGCAAGAACACTAGAAACGGCACGTTGGTTGTCGGAAAACAACAAAAAAATGTGGGTCCGACACGTCTTCGTTCCTACGAAATGTGATGATGAACAGGATTTGTTGAATTTGGGACGATTTATTGGAACCTTGAATGGTGTAGAAAAGTTTGAACTGCTTCCTTATCATCAAATGGGGACGTTCAAATGGGAACAACTAGGGTTACAATATCCGCTAGCAGGTGTGGCTTCTCCAACGGAACAAGAAGTCGAACGAGCTATTCAGCTCATTGAGAAGGGGAGACAGGATAAAGGTGAAGATACAGAAACGAATGTAGAAATTGACTCAGATAAAAGGTATCCTTCTGTTTCATAGTCACATATCTGATTATATAGGAACTCGGCGCAGCTCTTGGAGAGAAGGGTTGCGCTGTTTACAATTTCCACCAAGAAGTGTATGATTATATGAAGATTTTATCCTATTTTAGTGGAAATATATCTCTTACTCAATGTGAATGAATTGTCATATAATCACATGTAACAATAGATCTCATAATATGGTTACTCTACAATATTTTCTCTCGAACTCATTCTATCTTCTGCCTTTTCTAAATTAAGTTTCACGCTAGACCGTGATGCGCTTACCCTTCTTGAAAGTATGAACCTCAAAAGTCACAACATTTTAAAGCGCTTACTTTTTTCTCCTAAAGTAAGCTATAACCTTTTTTCCTGCTGACATTATCATGAGCCGAGCCTAATTTTTTAATACGACCATATGGAGGAGCTTACATGATCCGAGTAAATCGTGTGGAAGTAACGAGAAAAGACTTCGAATACTTGTTGATCAACGTCGGTCAACAACAAGAAATGAAGCACGTTAAGGGGAAAGTGTTAGCGCTCTGCATGTCTGATCCAACTCACCTACTTGCCTGTATCCAATATCTTCGCAGCCAACATTGCTCGATGCTGCTCATACACGGGGAAACACCGCAGCAGACAGTCATTCAGCTTGCTCATCAAGCGGAGGTTCCGATTGTACTTGTGCAGATGTCTCATTCTTAATGGTCTGATATGCGGTGTACTTGCCTCATTAGCAAGAGGGGTCACACCTATTATGATTACGAATCGCAATCCGAAGCTGACATGGAATATGATTCGCGAGAATCTGATTTCATTTCATATACAATGCTCAAAACATGAGGAGGAGTTAATATGCAAAAACAAGAAATCGTACAATTTTTAATGGAGAGAGTAAAAGCAATGTCAACGAAGCCACAGGCTGTAGAGACAATGACAGAAGCGACGGAGATTAGCGCGTTGGGGATAGATTCCGTAACTCTTATTAATTTAGTTGTAGAGATTGAGCAGAAATTCGATATTTTCCTAGAAGATGATGAAATGACGGTAGAGCGTTTTAATTCTGTCCAAGACATTGCAGCATTGATTTCTGGAAAAATCTCAGTTAGCAATTAATTCACAACATGGAACAGTTTCATTGTTCACTGAGCTGCTTTCTCACCTACATCACGACTAAGAAGTGAATTGGTTTACACAACTGTTTAACGTTGATGTCTCTCAATAGTATGTGTACCATCTGGATCGACAGCAACATTATCGGAGGCTGCATCAATATTTGCGTCGTAGTCCTGAATCGCGCTCAATTATAGTTCAGCTGGACATGTATTACATGCCATATATGACTATATTCTATCATAAACAGCAGCTACCTCATTATGTAATCTTACAACGACTCTCATCAGGTGCTTAGTAGGATTGAAGAGCTTGTTCAAGCGGTAAGAAGAGAAGAAGCAGCATTTATGCAAAACATTATATCCCAAGAGGTGTCTTCATGAATGTATCGGTCTGTACGATATCGTTTAGGCACATGTTACTGTCATTTGCAGATATTGCTCAATATGTGCATGAGCAGCAATTTCAGGCGATTGAATTGTGGGGGGTTCATGCAAGGTCACTTTCCCAAGGTGGAGCAGCTGTAATCGAACATTGTCTCTCTTTATTGAAGCTATATCATATTGAGGTTTCTATGATTAGTGACTATATCGATGTCTCACCACAAGCTGATAGGAATGCATCGATACTAAAATGTGATGAACTTATCGCATTAGCTCATCAATTTGGCACGAATAAGATTCGTACTTTTGCTGGCAAAGCAGCTAGCCAGTCGGTGAATAGCCATGAACGTGAGATGATCGTGAATCATCTTCAAATTATCGGAGATCGCTGTGCAGCTGCAGGCATCATGCTTCTCATAGAGACGCATCCTTACACACTTGCTGATCATACAGAGTCAACTTTGCAGTTGATGAAGGAAGTCCGTCACGATGCAGTGAAAGTGAATTTGGATTTTCTACACTTGTGGGAAGCGGGAGATGATCCATTGGCTAGCTATGTGCAATTGCAAAATTGGGTCGAAAACTTCCATTTAAAAAACATTACATCCCTTGAAAATTGTAAGGTTTTTGATTCCAACAATGTATATGCGCCAAGCGGCAGTCGTTCTGGCATCGTTCCGCTATCTGATGGTCAAGTGGATTACACTTCCATTTTACGAGCCATTCATAAGTCGGGTAAAAATGCTTCTCTGGAATGGTTTGGTGATGATCCGCTTCGTTATTTGGCTCAAGACAGACAATGGATACAGCATATTGTCTAACGCTGCTGACTTGCCTAACGGAAACAAGCAACTAATTGATTAGAATATAAGGAGATAAAAATGATGAATGATAGAATTATTCAAGCGCTCAACACAGCAAATGCTCAATATGGGACGCCCTTCTATTTGTTCGATGAAGCTCAACTGAAGTTGGATTATGAGCAGCTACGCAATCATCTACCATCATCTGTGTCTTTGTATTATTCTATGAAAGCAAATCCGAATCCGGTCGTTATTCAGCATTTGCTAAAATGGAGTGCACAATTGGAGATTGCTTCCATTGGTGAGTTTCACCGCGCCATAGAGCTAGGAGCGGATGTGGCGAGTATCGTATTTACGGGACCAGGTAAGACGGTTGAGGATATGGAAATATGCTTGCGCAAAGGTATCGGAATTATTAACGTAGAGCATTTACAAGAGTTAGCTGTCGTAGAGCAAGTTGCTGCTAAACTTAGTATGGTCGCATCGATAACACTGCGTCTGAATTTAAGCCTTGATTCAACAGGCTCTAGGATGGCGGCCGGCGGTGGTGCAAGTCCATTTGGCATTGATGAGGAATGTATAGATGAAGCTGTTTCTATTATTAATAAGTGTGAACATCTTAAGCTTGTTGGTATTCATACCCATCAAGGCACTCAAAATTTTAGTATAGAGTACTATGAACAAGCAACCGAACGGATGCTGTACTGGTATCGAAAGCTTCATCAAGTTTATCAGTTTCAACTGACTACACTTGGTCTTGGTGGTGGATATGGAGTACCGACATTTATTGAGGATGAACCATTTTCAATTGAAATGTATGAGCAAATGCTGAAGCAGAAGTTGAATGAAAATGCAGACCTTGAAATCCCAAATGTGTTTATTGAATCAGGACGTTATATTGTATCGCGCATGGGCTATTTCGTGTCCAGTGTGCTGTATGAGAAACAATCCAAGGACAAAAATTATTTGATTATTGACGGTGGGACGAATCAACGTGCTGGTCTCGGAAGGACATTTAAGAAGCCACTTCCACTGTTAAAAGTGTCAGCGGATGGGCAAGTGGAGATTTCTGGCGAACAGCCAAATTCCACCTCGTATACCATAGTAGGTCCACTTTGCACACCTATGGATATTATGCAAAGCGGGGTTGATTTTGCAGAGGTTCATCAGGGAGATCTGATTGTATTTTCCAATTCTGGTGCGTATGGACTTACCTATGCGAATGTCCATTTTTTATCACATCGTCTGCCGCCCGAACTGCTGCTCACACAAGATGGCACCTTGCGTGATATTAGTTTGATCAGTCCGTTGAGGGAGGAGTCGATGACACGATGAACCATTATATTCATGATCTGCTGGATGCAGCGGCGTCTCGTTATCCAGACAAAGTTGCTATCCTTTCAGAAGCTTCGTCATGGAATTATACTGAATTGCAGCAACGAAGCAGTCATTTATACAGATGGTTAAAAACACAAAACGTACAAGTAGGAGACCGTATTTTATGTGCAATGCCGAACAGCAGCTTTGTACTTGCGGCATTGTTTGCTGCTTCTCGCCTCGGTGCTGTATTTGTACCAATACATGAGGAATTGAAGAGCAAGAATTTATCCTATATCGTTAGCGATTGCGAACCGACCATTATTTTTGCGGCACCAACAACAGCCAAATTGTTGGGATCTACTCATTCGTCTGTCGTAATAATGGACACAGTTGATGATGCATCTTTATGGGATCAGTTTGGTTTAGAGTGCGAGCCATATGAGCTAGCAACTGGAGATCATGGGTTAGGCTCACAAAGTGACATGGAAGTAAACGCGGATCAGCCTGTTTTGTTCATTTATACGTCTGGAAGTACCGGCAATCCGAAAGCGGTTATCTCCACTCATCAACAGGTTCTGTTTGCGGCATCTTCCATTCAGCAATGTTTACAGGTGCAGCATGATGATATCATCGGCAACTTTTTGCCGCTCTCCTTTGACTATGGACTGTATCAAATGTTCCTAGTCTGCTACGAAGGAGCTACACTAGCTCTAGGTCATAAAAAGGATATTGGCCCAATGTGGCTGAAAAAGCTCTATGCCTGGGGAGTTACAGGACTTCCGCTGATGCCGGCAATGGCTGACGGATTGTTGAAGTTGTCACAAAGACCACGCTCTCAACTTCCTGCTTTACGCTTTGTAACCAATACAGGAGCAGCTTTTCCAGCCTCCTATGTAGATTCATTAAGTCATTTATATCCAGACTGCAGTATATTTTTAATGTATGGGTTGACGGAGTGCAAGCGGGTTGCTATTTTACCAGCTGAAGAAGCTCGGGTGAAGGTTGGTTCTGTTGGTAAGCCGATTCCTGGTACAACATGCAAAGTGATAAATAAGGAGGGCGGCGAGGCAGCACCATTTGAAATAGGTGAGCTTGTAGTTCGTGGTCCTCATGTCATGTCGGGATATTGGAAACTACCGGAGCTTACGGCAACAAGATTCAGTATAGCCAAAGATACAGGTGAACGGCAATTGTATACAGGCGACTTTTTCTATGCAGATGAAGATGGATATCTCTATTACCAGGGCAGGTCTGATGATGTTTTTAAACAGCAAGGGTATCGTGTGAGTGCGATTGAGTTGGAAGAGACAGCGGTGAGTCACCCGAATGTTCGGATGGCTGTCTTATTGAAGCCTGATGAACAGTATGCATGTGTCCTTGCTGTCACAGGAGAGGTAGAAGAGAGAGAGCTGCTGCTGTTTATGGCAGAACAATTAGAGTATTATAAGCTGCCTGAACGCATAGTCGTTCTGGATGCTCTTCCTACTACATTGAATGGAAAAATTGATAAACAGGCTCTCAGATTATTGCTAGAAGCAGTTGGGAATCAGACAATTTAAAAAAAGCATAGGTACGGAGAACTGCTGTTAAGGTGAAAAAAGATAGTGAAATAGTAAATATGGGCTCTTAGACGGTTTATAGAATAGTTCTATAGTCGTTCTATAAGGGTCTTTTTTTGTTAAGGTGCACAATTTTATTTGGATAGTAGATAATTTTATCCCTCTGCTGTCGAATTATCATCCTTACAAGTATTAACATCGCGGTTTATAATGAAAGCGTATTAAAAAACCTTAACAAACTTTAAGGGAGGTCATGAGATGAAAAAAGGTCTAGTTCTACTAACGACACTTTTGTTCATCGCTACAACTGCATTGACGGGTTGCGGCGGAGGCGCTAAAGAAAGCGGTTCTTCAAACGGCACAACTACGCCAGAAACAAAAACAGACACAAAGACAGAAACGAGCAGTGAGCCATTTGATTTGAAGCTTCGCCATACGCAAGTTGGTGAATCCAAGAAAAACCGCTTTAACATTCTTCAAGACGTAGTTAAGAAAACAGAAGGTGAAATTGCTGGTTTGTCCGTCAAGTTGGACGGTGTAGAATCAGAAGTTAACCGTAAAGAAAAACTACGCGCGGAGATGACAAACGGAGATCCACCTGATATTTTCGACGCTTTCGGTAGCCCGGACGTTAAGCTTTATGCTGAAAATGGACTAGTTGCTGATATCGCTCCAATTCTTGATGAGTTGGGAATTAAGGACGATTTCCTATCTCATACACAATGGGAGAAGGACGGCAAGATCTACGGTTTGCCAGTAGGAGCTTCTATCGAAGGTTACTTCTATAACAAAGAATACTTCGAGAAGAACAAAATCGAAATTCCTAAAACATTGGCTGAACTAGAAGCTATCGCGGAGAAAGTGAAACAGGATGGCAAAATTCCATTCGCAATCGCTTCCAAAGATGCATGGGTTCCATTGATGACAACAAACAACTTGTGGACTTACTACGCAGGTGCTGATGTTACTAAAGGCTTCGCTAAAGGCGAAACAAAGTGGAACGATCCGAAAATGATCGAAGCTTTTGCTAAGCATGCTGACTGGTTGAAGAAAGGCTACTTCAAACAAGGTGAGCTTGGTCTTGAGTACGCTACACAACGTAACCAAATCATCAATGAAGAAGCAATCATGATGTACGATGGTTCTTGGGCTACATCTGTATTTGCTGACAAAGCTCAATCTGGTAAAATGCACGGAAAAGTTGGTTTCTTCATGATGCCTCCTCTTAACGCAGGCGATGGCTACAGCATCATGTTCGACTCTAACAACGGATATGCGTTCTCCCAAAAAGCAATTGATGATCCTAAGAAGCGTGAAGCTATCAAAGCATTCATCAAAAACTTGTACAATGAAGAAATGCAGCTTCGTGGCTTGAAAGAAGATGGCGTTATTCCTTCTATGAAAGTTGAACAAGCGAAGTTGAACGAAACAGCTAAAGGCAACGACTTGCTTGAAGCTATTCTAGCTCAAATGGGTGAAGTTAAGTACACATGGCCTGCGTTTGACGCTCTAGTACAAGCAGACGTGAACACTGCACTTAGCCAACAAATTCAAAAAATGATCAGCGGTCAAGCTACACCTCAACAAGTGGGCGATGAAGTACAAAAAGTTCAAGACGAGGCAAACGCTGCTGAATAATCTTTTATACAAAAAAGTAGAATAAATCTACTACAAGAGCACCGCCCTACTTAGCAGGGGGTGGTGCTCTATACATTATAGTCTGTTATTTCGGGATAGATCTCTCGATATTTGGAACGGACGGAGGGAAATCATGAACAAAGCACTTAGAAGTCCAATTACTTATTTCTTATTTTTGCTTCCAGCTCTTGTACTGTTCATTGCTTTCTTTATTTATCCTGTAATAGTAGCGATCTATTACAGCTTTACAAACTGGAACGGATTTGCAAACTATAAGTTTATCGGATTCGATAACTATATACGAGTGATGAGCAAGGCTGATTTCTGGGCATCAGTCAAAAATAACGGATTCTTTATTTTATTCTCATGCTTCGTCCAAGTTCCGTTAATTATTTTCTTCTCACTGCTCATCTCCAATGTCAAGCGTTTGAGAGGTCTATATAAGACGGCAGTGTTTATGCCATCTGTTATGTCAACAGCTGTAATCGGAATCTTGTGGGGATTCATTTATGACCCTGATGTCGGTTTGCTGAACAAGATTTTGGGAAAGCTCGGCATAGATCCGATCATGTGGTTGTCCGATGAAAAGTGGGCAATGATCTCCATTCTTATTACGAACGCTTGGCAGTGGACCGGTTTCTATATCGTTATGGTGTTGGCAGCAATCCTCTCTATTCCTAAAGAATTAGATGAAGCTGCTATGATCGATGGAGCAACAGGTATTCAACGAGCTCTCAAAATTACAGTTCCATTGATTATGCCTATCGTATCTGTAGTTATCATGCTTTCCATTGCTGGTGCAATGAAAGCAGCTGATATTATTATCGTAATGACAAAAGGTGGACCTGCAGGTTCCACTGATGTTATGACAACGTATATGATGAAACACTCGATCGCTAGCTTTAAGTATGGCTATGGTTATAGTATTTCAGTCCTTATTTTCATCTTCACGCTCCTCATTACGCTTGCATATCAGTTCTTGATTGCACGTAGAGCAGAAAGGATTGAATACTAATGGTCAAACTACTAAAGAAAAGTGTCAATCATATTTTCCTACTAGGTTACCTGGTCGTAATTTTATTCCCATTCTTATTTGTCCTTTTCTCTTCAGTTAAGACAGATAACGGGGCTATTTCAAGTAATCCATTCGGTATCCCGACGGAATTTGCTTGGGATAATTATGTAAAAGCTTGGGTTAATGCAAATATCGGGGGATATTTCTGGAATAGTTTGTGGATTTCAACGGTAGCTACAATAGCTACATTGATTATTGGCTCGCTCGCATCTTTTGCAATTACTCGTATGCGTTATAACAAGCTCAGTTTCATTACTTTCCAATTTATTTTACTAGGTTTGTTGATTCCAGGAAACGCATTGCTATTGCCTATATACGGTATTCTCAAACAACTTGATTGGTTGAATACACCAATGGCCTTGCTTCTTCCATACACAGCGTCAGCAATTCCGTTTACAGTTATTATATTGGCAGCGTTTATGCGCTCTATACCTTCAGAAATTGAGGAAGCAGCTGTTATCGACGGATTGAAAGCACCTGGTATTTTTGCTAGAGTCGTGATGCCGTTGAGTGTTCCAGCATTAGTAACTGTATTTATCGTAAACTTTATGAGCAACTGGAATGAGTTCTTGCTTGCTAACTACTTCCTAAGTGATGATACATGGCGTACATTGCCAGTAGGTATGGTAGGCTTCCGTGATGCTTACAATACGAACTATGCTCAAATGAGTGCTGGTATCGTATATAGTGTCGTACCTGTAATGGTCATCTATGCATTCTTGCAAGAGAAGATTATTGAGGGACTAACAGCCGGCGGCGTAAAAGGATAAAAAAAGTTGGAAATAATCGAATAATACAAGTGAATTGTTCTCTATAGCGTGGTAAACTGGAAAAGGTTCATCACAATAATAGAGACTAAAGGGGTAGTGAGAAGAATGAACTTACGTTATAAATTGTTTAGCGGCTTTGTTCTTCTGATCATTATCCCTTTATTTTTATTGGGGACGATAACGTTTACAATTACGTTTCAAATGATAGAGAAGAAGTACAGTGAACAGACCGAATTTTCTATGCAGGCGATGGGACATAGCATTCGATCCGTATTTAAGGAAGTAGAGAAGATTATTGATAACGGAATAGCCAATAATATTTTTCAACTTGCGTTAATTTCTCCGAATGTGAAAGATCAAGACTTAGTTCGGGCGGAAGAGACGGATGCTAGCAAAAATAAGGTCGGCGGGACTGAATCCGTTCAACCTCCATTAAAGGTTACCGATTTAAAAGGGATTGACTATTTGGAGATGAATAACCGTCAGCAGGTCTTTCGGCGGTTGTTGTTCAATCATCCGTCCATTAGTTATGCCTTTTTGTATAATTTAAAAGGCTATACATATTATCCAGGGTCAGGTTATACTGACATTATCCCAATATTCGCCAAAGAAAATTTTAAAACGATGCCTTTCGAGGAATTTATTAAGCATCCTATCTATGATGAGGTAATGAATAGTAAGGGGTCACCTGTTTGGCTTGGACCAAATGAAATACCGGAGCTGACTGGGTCAGAGCAAGTGTTTACACAAATTAAAGTCGTTAAGGATTTGTATACGCTCAAAAATTTAGGTGTCCTTATCGTTCAAGTAAACGACTGGGATATCGAGACGTTCTTTAATAACTTTTATCATGTGGAACAAATGAGGAATTCTAGATTTTTCATCGTGAACGAGAATGGGTTAATATTGTTCGATAATGAGAAGAGATTGAACGGCAACAAACTCCCTAATTATTTGGACAAGCCGTTGGAGATGAAAGAAGGCTATCACAGTTACAAAGACAAGTTTAATGATCAGGACAGTGTTCTTTCTTTTTATGAGATTCCTGAATACGGTTGGCATTTAGTATCTGTCCGTTCATGGAATTCCTTATCGAATGAGATGATGGAATACATCAAATGGGTATCGATTATTATGCTTATTTGTATGTTGGGTGCCTTGCTATTTCTATTTTTGTTCATGAATCGGGTTACGAAGCATATCGTTCGTACGGTTAGATTTATGAGAAGAGTAGAAGAGGGCGATCTTCAAGCGCGTGTAGATGAGGAAGGGCAAGATGAGCTTCGCTTGTTATCTCGTGGCTTCAACCGACTTATTGATAGAGTAACTGATTTGCTAGAGCAGGTGAAGCAGGAGCAGCAGCAGAAAAATAAAGCAGAAATGCGTGTGCTTCAAGCTCAGATTAAGCCTCATTTTCTATTCAATACACTAGAATCGATCAATGTGCTAGCTATACAGAATGAAGGTCGCAAAGTTAGCCATATGGTACATCGACTTGGGAATATATTGCGCATTAGTATTCAAGATAAAGAAGAGATTACGATTCGTCAGGAACTTGAGTACTTAATGAGCTATTTAGAAATACAAAAGTTCCGCTTTGAAGATGTATTTAATTTTGAGTTCGATGTGCCTGAGGAATTAATGCACTGTATGATTCAAAAATTAACGCTGCAGCCGCTTGTAGAGAACTGCATTCAACATGGATTTGATGGTATTTCTTATACAGGTTTGATTCGTATATCGGCATGTTCGATTGATGGAAGAATAATATTGAGAGTAGAAGACAACGGAGTAGGAATTTCCGCAAAGCAATTAATGCGGTTCCAATATATGCAGGATGATGATTCGAAATCACTTATTCCGCAAGAAGAAAAGGCGCTAAATATGGAGCGCCGTGGATTAGGCGTACGAAGTGTGGCTGACCGTATTCGCATTCAATATGGAAGTCAATATGGGTTAATTATTTGTTCGGCTCCTGATGAAGGGACGATCATACAATGTACAATACCGAGATATGAGCAGGGTGAGAACAAATGAGTGTGAAGGCTATTTTAATTGATGATGAAGTTCCGATCCTAAACAACTTGAAAATTGTGCTTCCGTGGGAAGATATGCAAATTCAAATTGTTGGTACTGCTCGTAATGGAGTAGAAGGGCTGAACCTTGTCCGAGAGCATGAGCCTGATCTGATTCTATGTGATATCCGAATGCCAGTAATGGACGGGATGGAATTTCTGAAGGAAGTGAGGCAGCTGGGCGGAGAGGTCGAAGTGCTCATGCTGACTGGATATCAGGAATTTGAATATGCTCGTATTGCACTCCAACATAGTGTAAGAGATTATATTTTGAAACCTATTAATTATGAAGAGTTAGAAAATACAGTACGTAAAGTTGCAGACATTATACGCAATCGCAAAATGGAGAAGAAGATGGCTGAGCGCCGGTGGGGCAAGGTCATCAGTCTTGCGTATGAGAAGATGATGTTTGATGTAATTATGGGCTTCTCTGCTGGTCATCCAAGTTATTTTACTGTCGATGATAAGGACCAGGCTGATCAGCTTGTATATACAGTCTTACTAGTAGACTTAGATCAATACGCGCAGCAGACGGTTTCTTGGAGCGATAATGAGCGCAGATTGTGGAATTTTGCTGTACGCAATGTCCTGCAAGATGCGCTGCAAGGTGATGAATGGCTTAAGTATGCTGTACTACAAACACGTGAAGGCGAATGGTGCATCCTGGTCCAATTTTATAAAGACCGCTTCGAAGTGGAAGAAAAAGATGTGGCAAATTGGTCATCCATGATTCAAGATGCAGTACGCAATCACATTAAGTTTACCGTGAGTCTCGCATGGGATTCTGGTCCTGTACCGATGACAGGCTTATCGAGTACGTTCAAGCGGCTTCAGCGTGTCCTGCTTCTCCATCCTGATGATGAAGTACTTGTCTCGGTAGATGAGAGCTCTATCGCTCGTCAAGCTGCATCTGTATCGCAGTGGCAACCTGTTGAGGAAATCGTATCAGGGATGAAGCAGAACGATAAAAAGAAGATAGAGCAGGGACTTGCAGCGCTTCAATCCAGTCTGTTGCAAATCTCAGAGCATTCTATTGTACGCGCCGAGAAGTTCCTACACTACGTTATTATTCATCTGTTGAGGGAAATGCGTGAATTGGAACTGCTTAGTAAGCAAGAAGAAGAGCAGGCATGGGAGAGGCTTCAGCACTGTGTCAGTGTAAAAGATTTAATGATCGTTATTTCGCAACTTGTTGTACAGACGAAGGAACATGCGATGAATAAGAAGTCTAGCGAGTTAATGATGATTGCCGCTAAAGACTATATCCAGCGCAATTTAAGCTCTGACATTGGCATTGATGAGATTGCTGACTATTTGGGCATAAGCTGTAGTTATTTTAGTTTATTGTTCAAAAATTATTATAGTGAGACCTTCGTTGAGTATGTAACCAAACAGCGCATGGAGCTAGCAAAATCCATGCTGCTCATGACCGATAAGAACATCACCCAGATTGGCAGCTTGGTCGGATATTCAGAGCGTCGATATTTCTCCAGAGTGTTTCAGAAGTATACGGGGCTTACGCCTTCTGAATATCGTGAGAAAGAAGCTCAAAGTTCAAGTGTATAAACTATAAAAATATATTATTTCATAAGGATGGGATTCATTATGAATATTAGTGAACTAACGCTGGAACAAAAAATCGGTCAAATGGTCATGTGTGGATTTAAAGGGTTAGAAGTTGACGAAGACATTACGACATTGATTGAGAAGAATCATCTTGGGGGTATTATTTATTTCCGTCGTAATTTAGATAACAAAGAACAGACTTGCAAGTTGTCACGTGATTTGCAATTGATCTCAAAGAAGCAGACGGACATTCCACTCTTTATCTGTATCGATCAAGAAGGTGGAATGGTCGCTCGTATAGACTGGGATGATGTTACATTAATTCCTGGAAATATGGCTGTAGGTGCAGCACGCGATGCGCAGCTGGCATATGATGCGGCTCGTATTTGCGGCGAAGAGCTATTGAAGATGGGTATAAATATGAACTTTGCTCCAAGTGTTGATATTAACAACAATGCAAAAAATCCAGTAATTGGAGTTCGTTCGTATGGTGAACGTCCTGATTTGGTTTCACAGCTTGGCAATGCTCAAATTCGCGGTCTTCAGGATGCGAATGTATCTGCTACAGCGAAGCATTTCCCTGGACATGGAGATACCGCAGTTGATTCTCACCATGGGTTGGCTTCTGTAGCTCATGACGAAGAACGATTGACGAATCTGGAATTGGTACCTTTTGTGCAAGCGATCTCAGCAGGTGTTGACCTGATTATGACAGCGCATGTTATGTTCCCTGCATTTGAACCTGAAGAGCGCCCGGCTACTGTGTCACGTCGCGTATTGACTGACTTGCTGCGTAATAGATTGCAATACCAAGGGATTATTGTAACGGATTGTTTGGAAATGAAAGCTATATCTGATGTGTATGGTGTTGCTGAGGGTGCTGTTATGTCAGTTGAGGCGGGAGCAGACGTAGTACTAGTTAGCCATAGATTTGCTGAACAGACAGCAGCGATTGAAGCGCTTGTTGCTGCTGCTCGTGCTGGCCGCATTTCTGAAGCTCAAATTAACGCGTCTGTAGAACGTATCCTTCAATTGAAGCAGCGTCGTCAAATGGACATATTGCCTGAAGTGACAGCTGACTTTGCTGAACAGTTTGCTACCGATGCTGCGAAGGCAGTTGTAGAGCAAATTTGTGAAAAGAGTATTACCCTTATTAAGGATGAAGGATTGCTGCCACTTCAATCTGAATTGAAGACGTTAGTTATTTGGCCGGAAGTACGTGAGCATACTGAGGTTGATGAGCCAATTGTTCAAAAATACACAGTTGCTACAGGATTGGAACCATACCTTGGCGATGTTACCGAGTATCGAATTGGAACACAACCAGATGCCGATGCAGTTGCTGCGGCGGTCAAATTCGCTGCCGACTATGAGCAAATTGTTATCGTTACGTATAATGCGGTATCCCAGCTTCATGCTGGGCAAGTTGAGATTGTAAATCAACTAGCAAATAGCCATGAACGGGTTATTGTAGCGTCGTCTCGCAATCCTTACGACTTGAATCAGTTTGACTCTGTGAAAACGTACTTGTGTTGCTACGAGAATCGCCCTGCATCAATGACGGCATTAGCAGAAGTGCTAGTTGGTCGTAAACAAGCGGAAGGCAAACTTCCTGTTACCATTAATGCTGACTATCCTTACGGATATGGATTAAACGATAGCAAGCAACCGATAGCTTAGTCGAGTTTTTAGTCATATTGTTGAGGCCCGCATGACTGATGAAATGCGGGTTTTTTCGTGCGATTATTTTACATAGGTGTAAAAAAATGCTAGGTTAATAGAAGTGATTCAGGTATAATGATAGGCATTGTTCTGTCAATAAAGGTAGAATGTGTCTTTAGACAAATGAGCATATTTATAGAAACTTTTCTATTCTTCGTGACGTCTATTACTATGTCTCCTTGAACAAGATGATCGGTCCAACGACGTTACGAGAGCAGACGAGGAATACTTTAGGAGTTAGGAGCGAAGGAATGAGTCATTTTAGATGGAAACGCACAATTGCTATGGCTTTAGTAGCACTACAATGTGCTGCTGTGATGCCAGTAGCAAGTGCATTAGAGCAGAGAGAGATGAATGATGCTGCACAAGTTCAAACGTTTGAGTCGCAATCTGTAGATGGCTACCAATCGTCAATGGATGGACAAGACTTGAGTGGTACGGAGCAAACGGGCAACAATGAAACTACTGAGGGCGAGGCAACGAATGGAGAAACGGTAGATCCTAATGTCGACGGTTCTACAGACCCAGCTCAGCCTTCTGACGGAACAAGCGGTGATCCTAATGCAACGGATGGTTCAACGATTGAGAATCCGGGCACCACAGTACCGAAATCTGCCGAGCATAATATAGATACAACGATATATGGTTCAGATGTACTCGTTATTTTGGCTAATAGTAACGTCATCGTGCATAACAATGTGACCCATTATTCTAAAGAGCCTATTACCGTTAAAAATGGTGTATCTTACATTTCTGTTCGTGGTTTAGTTGATCGTTTTGGCTTTCAGCTAGACTTCGATAATACAACGAAAGAAACGATTATTAGGCAGGGAGATCGCGAGCTGCGATATAAAGCGAAGTCAGATGTTTATCAAGTCAATGGCGAGTTGACCAAGATGAGCGGTGCTTCCTACTTGCAGAACAATACGTTTATGGTCCCATTGACATCAGCCCTACAGGCTATGCAAATGAAATATAAGTGGGAGCAACATACTAAGCGTATTATTGTGCAAATGTCTGCTGCGCCTGTAGCTAAGTTCAAAGTAACACCTGAACATATTTTTGCAGGTCAAACAGAAGTTGTGGTTGAGAATCAATCCTTCCATCCACGTGGTTTACAAATTATTGATTATGAGTGGACAGGACTAGAATCGTTCTATTCTGAGGCAGGTCAGTATGTGATTTCACTCCGTGTGCTCGATGAAAAAGGGGTATGGAGTGAACCGTACAGCGTCACCATCAACGTACAACCGCCTAATATGCCGCCTGTCGTAGACTTTTCAACGAATAAGAGTCAGTATAAGATGGGTGAACTGATCGAGTATTCGAATGAGAGCTATGATGATGAAGATGCGATCGATAAGGTAGAATGGACAAACAATAAGCAAGCGTTCTTTACTCCTGGTGAGCAGCAAGTGACGTTGAAAGTAACAGACAAGCATGGTTTATCAGCAGAAATAACGAAGTCTGTTACCATTACAAATGAAACCTTGTATACCTTTGATGAGTTCAATAAGATATATACGCAAGTCGGTCATGTGTATCCACTTGATGGATCGTCTATTCTAGGAATGAAGGAAATATTGCCGCAATTGCGCCACGGTCAGCGTACACTGTACCGTTCGAATAGCCCTGAATCCATCGTACAAGATGGTATTCTTTATAAAGATCACATTGCAGGTGGAACTCGTATTCTACTACATCATAAAAATGCGAAGCCTACGGATATCAAATTGTATGTTGTCGTTAAGAACGTTTCCAATGAAGATGCAGTCGTTCGAGTGGAGCGTGCTGGTACAGCAGGACCAAGTCTACATCCTCAGCAGACAGGTAAAGCAGCAGCGCAGCGCTACTTCCAGTCGTTCCGTGAGCACGGTATTATCTCAGAGCAGACATTGAAGCCGAAACAATCTGCACTTTTAATGCCTGAGATGAGCAATAGAGCGATTAAGCCGCAGCAAGTATTCACGATGTATGCTGATTTCTTGGGAGACAATAACTTGGAGTATAAAATTATTGCACTAGATGCAAGTAAGGATATTTGGAAAGAGCTACCTAACTTGCAAATTCTCCCGTCAGATGGTACACATATTCGTGGATCATTCAATAATGCAGACCGTACACTGACAGTCTCTGAATTAGTGGGCGAGGAATCTTCTCGCATTGTAATTGGAGATAACAAATCGGATAAAAAAATTGGAGGCTGGGATACAACTTCCAATAAAGATGTGGACAATGCAGGTAACTATGGGGTATTATATCGTGTCGTGTTGGATCGTGTTGCTCCAAATACATTAATTGGTGTTAATGCCCGCGGTGGTCAGTACTCTGGCTCTATCTTGGTTAACGGACAGGAAGTCGGACTACCAATCAATGGTATTTTGAAAAATAAAGATGAAGCAACGCCGATATACCGTACTGGTGATCGTGAAGAGAAGGTCGAAATTTGGTTCACACCAGCTGCGGCAAGTAATATGCCAGTGAATATATTTATGACACAGCTTCCACCGAAGCGTACGTAAGTATATTAGTTAACCAGTGACCATGTAGCATACGATTATGTAAGATCATCTATTATTCTAGCATTAGGTCTTATTGATGCTTATATTGCTATTGTTTATGTATGTTGAAAGACGCTGCAGCTTGCAGCGTCTTTCTTGCCGTTTGACAAGGTGTCAACCTTAACGCATTATAAAGATAGGGGGGACGAAAATGCTGAAGACTGAGCAAATGCTGCAAAAAATGTCGAGCCAAGGTTTACGTATTACAGAGCAGCGCCGCACATTAGCTACGCTCTTTGCTGAGACGGAAGGTTATTTGACACCGAAAGATGTATATGAATATATGGGACAGCAATATTCAGGACTTAGCTTTGATACGGTATATCGCAATTTGCGTGTGATGCATGAATTAGGTGTATTGGAACAAGTTATATTTGAGGAAGGTATGAAGTTTAAGGCGCATTGTTCGGCCAGCCACCATCATCACCATATGATTTGCTTGCAATGCGAGAAAACATATCCCATTCACTATTGCCCGATGCCTGCTTTAACGGATGTACCCGAGCGTTTTCAAGTTGTGAAGCATAAGTTCGAGGTGTTTGGGTATTGTGAGACTTGTCAATACAAAGAAGAGCAGGTGTAATAAGAATGAAACAAGCTAAGAGGTGGACTGCGGTTACACTAAAGGCACCGATTCATTTCTATCGTCGCTTTCTCTCGCCGTTGAAGCCACCTAGCTGTAGATTCTATCCAACTTGCTCGCAATACGCATTAGAGGCAATCGATGTACATGGTGCTGGGAAAGGAACATGGTTGGCAGTGAAGCGAATAGGTTGTTGTCATCCGTTTCATCCTGGTGGTTATGATCCTGTACCGCCTCGGACTAAAAATGAGGAATTTGGTTTATCTGAGCAAGTGGCTGAGTCTGAACATTCCCAAGATTCGGGTCATTCTAACCCATCCAGAGCTAATACGAACTAAAGTAGGCTAGCATGGAATGGATGATAATTGACAGTGGAAGCTGTTCAAGATATATTGAGTAATAATGTGTTCATTTGCAAATGTGAATATGAATATCCATTGCTGATGAAGAGATGAGTACACCGTTGTGCTATTGCAGAGAGCCGGGTATTGCTGTGAGCCGGTATAGCTACACGATGGAAGATGGTCTCGGAGGTTCTGGAAGTGAGCTGGTGTTTGCTCTTATGTTTATACATATAGTAGTGAAGACAAGTTAGCTTTCAGTGAGTCATTCCCATTACCGAATGCTGAGCTGCTGCATGCAGCGACAATGAAGCTGGCTAGTCCTACAAGCAATTGTTTGTAACGGATGCGTCAGAAATTTGGGTGGTACCACGTGAGGTTAACTCTCGTCCCAAGCGGATGGGGGTTTTTTTGTGTCTGCATAAGGTACATGGTTGTTGTGGGTTCTAACTTATATAGATATAGATGTAATTCAAGGAGGAAGTAATATGTCTAAACCTAGCAATACGTTCTACATCACTACACCTATTTATTATCCAAGTGATAAGCTGCACATTGGTCATGCTTATACAACAGTTGCAGGGGATGCAATGGCGCGTTACAAGCGTCTTCGCGGCTTCGATGTGCGTTACTTGACTGGTACTGATGAGCACGGTCAAAAAATTGAACGTAAAGCAGCTGAAGCGGGAAAAACGCCTCAGCAGTTTGTCGATGACATCGTATCAGGCATTAAGGATCTATGGAAGAAGCTCGATATTTCTTATGATGACTTTATTCGCACAACAGAAGATCGTCATAAAGCAGTGGTACAACAAATTTTTGATCAGCTTGTTGCTCAAGATGATATTTATAAGGGAACATACGAAGGTTGGTATTGTACGCCTTGTGAATCGTTCTTTACTGAGCGTCAACTGACAGATGGCAATTGCCCTGACTGTGGTCGTTCTGTTGAATTGGTGAAAGAGGAAAGTTATTTCTTCCGTATGAGCAAATACGCGGATCAGCTGTTGGAGTACTATGAAAAACACGCTGATTTTATTCAGCCAGAATCTCGCAAAAATGAAATGATAAACAACTTTATCAAGCCTGGTCTTGAGGATCTCGCTGTATCTCGTACCTCGTTTGAATGGGGTGTGAAAGTAAAAGGTGATCCGAAGCACGTTGTTTATGTATGGATTGATGCGTTGTCCAACTATATTTCAGCGCTTGGATATGGTTCAGAAAATACAGAACTATATGAGCGTTATTGGCCAGCAGATGTGCATTTGGTTGGTAAAGAGATTATCCGTTTCCATACCATTTATTGGCCAATTATGCTAATGGCGTTGAAGCTTCCACTGCCGAAGAAAGTATTCGGTCATGGCTGGCTGCTTATGAAAGACGGTAAAATGTCGAAGTCTAAAGGTAATGTTGTGGACCCAGTCGTATTGATTGATCGCTATGGTTTGGATGCACTTCGTTATTACTTGCTTCGTGAAGTTCCATTCGGTTCAGATGGCAGCTTTACACCTGAAAGCTTCGTAGAGCGCGTAAACTTTGATTTGGCTAACGATCTTGGTAACTTGTTAAATCGTACAGTTGCTATGATTAATAAGTATTTTGATGGTGTTGTTCCATCCTACGAAGGAAAAGTTACTGCTTACGATGAGAGCTTGGAATTGTTTGCTGTTCAAACGGTTGATCGTTTCGAAGAGGCAATGGAAAAGATGGAATTCTCCGTTGCATTGACGGCACTGTGGCAATTTGTAAGTCGTTCCAATAAGTATATCGATGAAACACAGCCTTGGACGCTTGCTAAGGACGAAGCGAATCGAGCTGAATTGGCTTCTGTTATGAATCACTTGGCAGAGAGCTTGAGAATTATTTCAACGATGCTGCAACCATTCTTGACGCAAACTCCAGCACGTATTTGGTCTCAGCTAGGAATTGATCAAGCGCATGCGACATGGGAGCAGTTGCGAACATTCGGCGTCATACCTACGGGTACGAAAGTAGAGAAGGGTGATCCGATCTTCCCTCGATTGGAAGTGGAGGTAGAAGTAGCAGCCATTGCCGAAAGCATGAGCGGCGGTGTTCAGCAAGCAGAGGCTGCTAAGTCTGAACCTGCGGTACAGGCAGCAGATGCGGCGAGCAAGCCTGCACCAGTAGAATTGAAAGAAGAGATTAGCATTGATGACTTTGCGAAGGTAGAGCTTCGTGTGGCACAGGTGAAGCATGCAGAACCAGTGCCTAAGGCGGATAAGCTTCTGCGCTTGGAGCTAGATCTTGGATTCGAGGAGCGTCAAGTCGTTTCTGGGATTGCCCAATACTATCGTCCTGAGGAGCTCATTGGACGCAAAGTCATTGTTGTGACGAACTTGAAGCCAGTGAAGCTGCGCGGTGTCCTATCTCAAGGGATGGTGCTGGCTGCATCCCATGAAGGTCAGCTTACGCTTGCAACGGTTCCAGAATCGATGCCAAATGGTGCAGTTGTAAAATAAGTTTAATTGAACGAACCCTATAAAGAACCTCTGTGTTCTCTTCCGATTCGAAGAGAACACAGAGGTTCTTCTATTTTCAAATAACGGGCATACTACGATATGCGTCTATAGCTGTAAGCAACAATCCTTCTTAATAGACATCATTTTTGGTTGACACATGGTAGGTAGGTGTCTATAATCTTAATAGTAATCATTACGAAAAAGAGCGAGCTACATTTGTGCTTGTTTATAAAGATGAAAGCTAACAGGTTATTTGGAGAGAGAGGAAGTTGTTCAGATGAAAAGAAGCAAGATTTGGTTGTCCATACTGCTAGGAGCTATCATTATGTTGACAACTGCCTGCGGAAATTCGGCAGCAGTGCAAATTGAGGAAGGAAAAGTGAACGTTGTTACCAGTTTCTATCCTCTCTATTATATGGCTAAAGAGATCGGTGGGGAGCATGTTAATGTGGTGAATTTAATCCCTTCCGGGGTAGAGCCTCATGACTGGACACCGAAAAGTGTAGATCTTCAGAACGTTTCTAAAGCGCAAATTATGCTGTATCAAGGTGCTGGATTCGAAGGTTGGATCGAAGATTTTAAAAATGGATTGGATAACAATTCTAAGGTGAAGCTAATTGAAGCAAGCAAAGGTGTTACGTTGATCGAGGGGACTCATGCTGAGGAAGAGTCCGGACATGGTCATGAGCATGGGCATGAAGCTGGACACAATGAAGAGTCAGGGCACCATCATGAAAATGAAGAAGGACACAGTCATGAAGGAGGTATTGATCCTCATACATGGGTAAGTCCAAAGTCAGCCATCGTAATGGCGGAGAATGTGAAACAAGCACTTATTGATGCGGACAGCAGCAATAAAGCCTATTATGAAGAGCGTCATAAACAACTTCATGATAAGCTTGTTGCATTGGATAAGCAGTATGCTGACTCGATCAAACAAACTAGCAAAAAAGATATTATTGTTTCCCATCATGCATTTGGATACTTAGCTCGTGATTATGGTATCCATCAGCATGCGATTATGGGAATCGCACCCAATGCTGAACCGCGTGCGCAGGACATTTTACGGTTGACCAAACTAGTAGAAGAGAAACAAATTAAATACATTTTCTTCGAAGAGCTTGTATCGGATACTTTGGCAAAGACGCTGGCTAGTGAGGCAAATGTAGAAACACTTGTACTGAACCCACTAGAAGGTTTAACAAAAGAGCAGGAAGCCGCAGGAGAAAATTATTTAACACTGATGGAACGCAATCTTCAGCATTTGCTCAAGGCACTGCAATAATAACTGGAAATGAATCGATCAAGGTGAATGATACGTATGCTATCATTCACCTTACATCGTTCGGATTAAGGAAGTGAAAAGAAATGAGTGACAATCGTGCCTGTCATAATCAGGTCGTTACATTAGATCAGCTTAACTTTAAGTATGAAGATCAACATGTATTTCAAGATGTAAGCTTTGAAATTTATGAACGAGATTTTGTTGGTGTTATTGGTTCAAATGGGGCAGGAAAGACGACATTGATGCGCTTAATGGTCGGATTGTTACAACCGACTGCCGGAGAGGTTCGCTTATTTAATACCCCAATCCAGCAGTTCAAAGCATGGGAGCGTATCGGATATGTACCGCAGAAAAATAATTTCAATCCGTTGTTTCCAGCAACGGTTATGGAAGTTGTTGAATCAGGTGTATATAGCCGCAGTAAAATATTCCGTCGTCTGACACAGGCTGATCGCACCAAGATTGAAGATGCCATGAAAGTAATGCGTATCGAGAATTTGGCGAACAAGCGAATCGGTCAACTGTCAGGCGGCCAGCAGCAGCGTGTCTTTCTTGCGCGCGCTATGGTAAATAAACCAGAGCTACTTATTTTGGATGAGCCTACAGTAGGAATCGATGCTGAGACTCAGCGTGATTTCTTCAATTTGCTGCAGCACTTACACGAGCATCACAACATGACTATTATTATGGTATCTCATGATATGGAGATGGTGAATGCATGGCTTGGAAGTGAACCTGTGCATCGCAGCGGCAAGTTTAGTTTTTATCGTAAGCATTCTCACGAGCAGGTGTGTCAGGAAGAAGATTTCGTACATGGTGTGTTCGTCTAAGTAAGAAGTTCTCGTTAGGAGTAGGAGACTAACTATGTTAATGGATTTAGTATCATCTCAATTTTTTCAACGGGCTCTAATCGGTGGGCTCTTAATAGGAATTACAGCTCCCTTAATGGGAATGTTCCTTGTATTGCGTAGATTATCTATGATCGGGGATACGCTGGCACATGTTACGATTGCTGGTGTTGCATTAGGGTTTTTAATTAATGTGTATCCACTTGCAGTAGGACTTGTTTTTGCGTTAATTGGTTCGATAGCTGTGGAAAAGCTGCGCAAATCGTATAAGACGTATGCGGAGCTGTCGATTGCGGTCATTATGTCAGGTGGAGTGGCTCTAGCTTCATTGTTTTTTACACTTGGAATGAGCTTTAATGCCAACGTGACAAGTTATTTCTTTGGCAGCATTTATACACTTACGCCTGCGGATTTGTACGTGATCGGTGGTGTCACCGTCATCGTAATTGGCTTTATGCTAGTTTTTTATAAAGAAATGTTCTTGCTTACTTTTGATGAAGATGCAGCTGCGGTAAATGGACTTCCTGTGCGTTGGCTAAATATAGCGATGACAGTTCTTACAGCTCTCGTTATTAGCGCAGCGATCAAAATTGTTGGCGCATTGCTCGTATCGGCTTTACTTACCATTCCGGTAGCTATCAGTTTACTGATGGCTCGTAGTTTCAAAAGGGCAATTATCGTATCCGTGTTTATCTCGGAAATAGCTGTTGTTGCAGGGTTGCTCGTTGCAGGTGTTTGGAATTTGGCGCCTGGCGCGACGATTGTTTTGCTGCTCATCCTTGTCCTAATTGTGACAATGCTTGTACGTAAAGGAGTAAAGGTATAAACTGGATATAGTAGTTCACATCATGTTTGAATTGTGGAGGCATATGCATGACGATTTCCATTGGCATTGCATTTTTAGCGGGGATAGCTTCGTTCTTTTCTCCATGCTGTTTGCCACTCTATCCATCGTACTTATCTCTCATTACAGGCATGTCCGTACAGCAATTGAAAGAGGAGCAATCGAAGCGGGAAGTACGTAAGAAAATATTGCTTCATACCTTATTCTTTATCCTAGGCTTTAGCGTTGTATTCTACACGTTAGGATTGGTAGCGGGCGTATTCGGTTCGATGCTTGTCCAATATCGTGAGTTGGTGCGTCAAGTCGCAGCGATTTTCATTATCGTCATGGGTTTAATGTTATTGGGGATTTTTCAACCCCAGCTATTAATGAGAGAACGTAAATGGAACGTTGCTGGCAAGCGTGGCAGTTACGGCGGCTCATTCTTATTCGGTATCGGCTTTTCGGCAGGATGGTCACCGTGCGTTGGACCTATACTTGGAGCTATACTTGGTTTGGCGGCACAAGATCCAGGCTCTTGGTTCTGGTTGTCCACCGTTTATGCCATTGGATTTGCACTGCCGTTCTTCGTACTTGGATTTTTCATTGGTTCAACACGTTGGCTTGTGAAATATTCAGGTGTACTTATGAAGGTCGGCGGCGTGCTAATGATTGTGATGGGGATATTGTTGTTTACAGATCAGATGGCGAGAATGAACGCTTGGCTGCAAGGGGTAACACCCGACTGGCTGTACAATTTAATGTAATGTAAATATCGGTAGCTGCAAGCTCGTTTTTATAGCATGCAGCTACTGCTATTTTGCTGGAATAGCCGATTATTTTTACATAGACTTGTACGTCATGATGATTAAAAGGTAAATGCTAGCAGTGGTTGGTAGATCAACTAAGGTTGAACTTACAGGGCAAACCATGTAAACTAGAAGAGCCTTTGTGGCAGAGATGATGTTGAAGTGGAAAAGAGGGAAAATGATGCCAACACCCAGTATGGAAGATTATTTGGAGCGCATCTACAAATTAATCGATGAAAAAGGATATGCTCGTGTCTCGGATATTGCGGAAGGTCTAGAAGTACATCCTTCATCAGTAACGAAGATGATTCAAAAGCTGGATAAGGATCAGTACTTAATATATGAAAAGTACCGTGGCTTGGTACTTACTAGTAAGGGGAAGAAAATTGGCAAACGGTTGGTGGATAGACATCAGCTGTTGGAGGATTTTCTTACTACGATAGGTGTACAAGAAGACCTTATTTATCAAGATGTAGAAGGCATCGAACATCATCTAAGTTGGAACTCCATTACTTGTATCGAAGCGTTAGTTGCATACTTCAATCAGGACCCTACTCGTGTAGCGGATTTGCGCCGAATACAGAGTGAATTAGATAATGATTCTTAAAGCATCTGTTTCTACCGAAACAGATGCTTTATTTTTGGCGTCTAAGTATATATAAGTTTGTATTTTATGAAATGGGAGAGTACAAATATGAATATCAAAAAACGTATAGTGGTTATTGCTTGTACTGCAGCTTTGCTGAGTACAGCGATTATGCCTATGCAAGCTTTTGCTCAGAAATCCAATGAAATTAAGATTTTGCTAAATGATCAACGTCTAAAAAGTGATGTTCCTCCTTATATTATTCCTTCCAAAAACGTGACGATGATGCCATTTCGCTCGATTGGGGAAGGGATAGGAGCTACAGTAGATTGGAATCCTGCTAGCAAGGAAGTTATGTTTGAGAAGAATGGCCGTACCATTGTATTAAAGGAAGGCAGTGACTCTGCAATGGTAGATGGACAGCAGAAGTCGTTGGATGTTAGTGCTCAAATGAAGGCAGGACGAGTAATGGTTCCGCTGCGATTTGTGAGTGAAAATTTAGGAGTTGCCGTACAATGGGATGCTAAGTCACGCACTGTCGTAATGACGATGGAGGATGGCGAGGTCATTGAGATTCCAGCATTGCGCGGTACATGGATCTCGACGGTATACAATATTGACTGGCCGAGTGACCCTCGTAAATCTTTCAATGCAGAGAAGCAGAAGCAGGAATTTACCGCAATGTTAGATAAACTAAAGCAAACAGGTTTAAATACCGTATTTGTTCAGGTCCGTCCAACAGCAGATGCATTCTATCCTTCAACAATGCTTCCTTGGTCAGAGTGGCTGACAGGCAAGCAGGGGAAAGATCCAGGTTATGATCCGCTTGCCTTTATGATAGAAGAGACACATAAGCGAGGCATGCAATTTCACGCATGGTTCAATCCCTATCGAATCAGTGTGCAAGGCGATGTAAACAAATTAGTCCAAACTCACCCTGCGCGCAAAAATCCTAATTGGGTAGTGAAGCATTCGGAGAAGCTAATGTTTGATCCGGGAGTTCCAGCAGCTAGAGAATTTATTCTTGATTCGATCATGGAAGTCGTAGAAAATTATAATATTGACGGTGTTCATTTAGATGATTATTTCTATCCTTATGGTCAGGAACGTGAGCCATTCAAAGATGATGCGTCATATCGTACATACAACAAAGTATTCAACAATAAGAACGACTGGAGACGCAACAATGTCAACTTGTTCGTGCAACAATTATCTGAACGGATTGAAACAACCAAACCGAATGTTTCGTTTGGAATCAGCCCATTTGGAGTATGGCGCAATAAAAGTGTAGACCCAACAGGCTCGGCAACGAAGGCAGGGGTTACTAGCTATGATTCCTTGCATGCAGATGTCCGCAAATGGATTCAAAGCAGTTGGATCGACTATGTAGCACCGCAAGTTTATTGGCATATAGGGCATAATGCGGCTTCATACGATACAGTGACTGACTGGTGGATAAAAGAGACGGAAGGAACGGATGTTGACTTGTACATTGGTCATGCAGCCTATAAATTAGCAGACCCAAAAGAAAAGCAACATTGGACAAGTGCGGAAATATTACTAGAACAGCTTCGTTATAATGAAACATATAAAGAGGATATTGAAGGTAGTATTTTCTTTAGCGCAAATGATATTATGAAAAATACAAAGCAAGTGGCAGATCAATTAAGCTCCTATTACGCTGAGCAAGATGCAGAGAAAAAGCAATAATTCATTCATCTGATTACGAATATTTTAAGATAATACTGGCTTTCGCATATATAATTTCTAGTTTCTAAATGCAATTAACAACATGTCAGTCGAAACTTCTTATATATTTTTTATGGGGAACTGATTTATAGGTGGGTGGATGGGGAGATTCACTCACCACGTATAACTATAAATATAGTTTTGCTAATAATAGCTATTAATTAATAAAATATCCAACTAATATGAAGGAAGGGACCATTAGGTTCTTTCCTTTTTCTATTGTTCATAAATGCTCAATTCCACTCATACACATCCACTAAACAACTACGATGTCTGCATAGATGGGGTATGCAGCGTGAGGAGGCTCTTACGCAAATGTATATCAACGGTGTGTTTGAAGGTGGGGGCGTAAGGGGAATATCATTGGTTGGAGCTGTTAAAGCGGCTGAATTAAATGGAATAAAGTTTCGTAAAGTGGCAGGGACCTCTTCAGGGTCAATTGTTGCTTCTTTAATCGCGGCTGGCTATAGTGCGGATGAGATGAAGCGTCTGATTATTGACATGCCTTTTTCTTCTTTTCTAAAAAGGGCACCTATTTTTAATGTGAAATGGATTGGACCAGCACTGCGGTTGTTAGTGAAAAAAGGGCTGTATTCAGGCGAAGCACTTGAACGCTGGATGTGTTCTTTACTTGAAGCTAAAGGTGTGCGGACATTTGGGGATTTGGAAGACAATCAGCTGCGCATTATCGCTTCTGATATTACGAACGGAAGATTAATGGTGCTGCCAGATGATATGGCTCAATACGGGGTGGACCCTAAACGTTTTTCCGTAAGTAAGGCAGTACGTATGAGCACGAGTATTCCTTATTTCTTTGATCCTGTTATATTACGGCAGAGCTTGTCGGCTGACCGGAAGAAATCATTCAAGCAGCAGTTCACGTATGTGGTGGATGGTGGGATGCTTAGCAATTTTCCATTGTGGCTGTTTGATGATGATTGCCATCCTGAGACAAGACGGCTTATTCCTACGGTTGGTTTTCAAATGGTGGGGAAAACAACGAATCAGCCGCACCAAATCAATGGGGTCGTATCGATGCTGCAAGCCATTGTTGATACGATGATTTCTGCGCATGATGAGCGATACATCGAACTGCATAACCGTTTCCGTACCGTAAAAATTCCAACCCTTGGTGTAGGGATAACGGAGTTTGACATTACGCTGGAGAAGAGTCTAGCTTTGTTTGAATCGGGCTTGCTAAGTGGCAATGAATTTTTCCACGATTGGGACGACAAGCAATATGAGCAAAAGCTGCTTCATACAAAACAACTACGAAAATAAAAGTAGCGCTACACGGATGTAAACGTGGTATTCATGAATGTTGAATTGGTATCGATTACTTTGAGATGAGGTTTTGATAACGTATACATTTGACGTAGAAGCCTGCACAGAGTAACCTAATCCATAGACTCCTTTTCTGAGCGCTAATTATGTCTATTTGATAGGACCAGAAGAGGGGATTCTTTTGGATCCGGGGTGGAACTATTTCCAGCAACAGTTTAGTATTGTTACAACGTAGAGAAATACCGCAAGCAGCTAACGTATTTGCCGAACAGTTCATGGAAGATCCGCTATATAGGTTTATATTGCCTGATCAACGTACAAGACTGAACGTGCTGCGTATCTTTTTTCGAAATTATTTGGACATGTTATATCCTTATTCCAATTTATATGCAAGTTCCACTCAGCTAGAAGGAGTAATGCTTGTATTTTATTCTGAGAAGTTTGGCAGCTCGAAGATCGCTCAATTGAATTATTGGAGAAAAATTGCATTCGCAATTCTGAAGTCGCTGCCAGCCTGTAAATATATCGGGATAAAAGGATTGTTTAGAGGTGTTTCCATACTAAGAAGTATGAGCTCAGCATGGCTCAGTATGTTGGAAGATCGACCATATGCGCATATGGATATGCTGGTTGTACAGAAACAGTACCGAGGTACTGGGCTCGTTACAAAGATGATAATGCCGCTGATTGATGAATGTTCCTCTAATAATGTAGCGTGTACGCTAGAAACGCAAAATCCGAACAATGTGCCGTTATACGGACGATATGGATTCGAATTGGTAGATACGATCAAAATGCCTGACAGCGAATTGGAGCAGTACTGCATGGTCTATAATCGTTAATGGGAACAGTATTCTCTAACTAAGGAAAAAGGATAAGAGTCGGGAAGAAATGCAGCATGCGTACATGTCGCTGGTTTCTCTCCGACTCTTCTTTTACCAAGAAAGCCAAGGCAGAAGTAAGTTCTATCGTTAACTTAAGTTCCAATGTTGCTCCGTTCGGTCTTCGTCATCCCAAGTATGACTAGATCATAAGAATGATCAATCATGGCTTCTATTTCTTCATCTGTCAAATTTCCGTCCAACGATACCGTGTTCCAATGTTTCTTATTAAGGTGATAGCCTGGTTTAATTTCGGGGTATTGCTCCCTTAATGAATCTGCTCGGAAAGGTTCGCATTTTAAGCTAACAGTTGGGGCGTCTCCTGATGAGAAGAGTGCATACATTTTGCTGCCTACCTTCATGACATCGACTTCCGGCCCAAACGGATTGGTTAGGCTCGTCCCTCTTTTGGTCATACAGTATTCCAGCCATTTGTTCATAAGTAGCCGTATCCTCCTTGTCATCTTATGTACCCAGTTCATTGAAACAACAAAGCCCTTCCAACTACCTTCTTAGGAAGTGAAAGGGCTGTTAGCACTCATGTCGATAACATGATGCAGGAGATGGTTATGTTATGGAGCTCTTATTGAGATTCACTTGTTGAGGATTTTTCAATGGAACGACTTGAATCGTCTTTTCCTTTGTTTCCATCAATGACAGTTAAGCTAGCAGAAGAGCGTCGAGTCTTGATCGGCTTATGGTTTCTGACGTTCTTGGTATGCTTCGTATTTCGCATCGCTTTCATCTTTGCTTCCGTCGCAGCAGATTTTTTCACACGTGGGTGTGAATTGGTGCGCTTTGGACCTAAACGATAAAAGATGAAAATGATAGCTGCTAATACGAGCGGGATCGAATAAGCGATGGGATTGGATGAAAATCCGATTACAAATCCTAGAGCTGCACATCCAAGTACGACGTAGACGAGCCAATTTGGCACTCGATTCATCTCGCTAACCCCTTTCCATTACATAGTTAAGCGCTTGTACGAGCACTTCTTTCTTCACCAATGGTACGGTCTAATTCAAGCATGCGCTCAAAGGAGGCAATAGATACTTCAACTTGATCATCAGTAGGTTCTTTCGTTGTAAGAAGTTGCAGCCACAAGCCTGGATATCCTAAAAAGCGGAGTACAGGAACGTCGCGCAATGCATTTGTGAAACGCAAAATTTCATACGAAACACCGATTACAACGGGAAGCAATAGCAATCGACCAATAATTCGATCAATCATTGTATCGTAAGGCACGAAGCTATAAATAAAGATACCGACGATAATCGTCAAAATCATAAAGCTGCTGCCGCAACGATAATGCAAGCGAGTGAACTGTTGTACGTTGCTGACGGTAAGCTCTTTGCCTGCTTCATAGGCACTTATCACTTTATGCTCTGCACCATGATATTGGAACAGACGTTTAATAAGCTTCGTTTGGGATATAAACCACAAGTAGATAAGAAGCATAAATAGTTTGATAATACCTTCAATAATCGTATGAAGCACTCGATTATCGAATGCTTTGCCGAAGAGGAATTCTTCGATAACAACAGGAACTGCCGTAAAAATAACTTTGCTGAAGACAAAAGACAAAATGCCTACAACGGCAACACTAAGAATCATTCCAATATCCCAAAGCTTGCTAGATTTTTGATCTGGGTCTGGTGGGCCTTCTTCATCCTCAGCATACTTCTCAGTTGCAAAATTTAAATGCTGAGCTCCGCGGGCACTGGCTTCTATAATACCTACTAAGCCGCGAATAAAGGGGATTTTCTTTAGAGCTGTTACCCATTTCTTATCCTCACGCGGAACTTCATAAAAAGACAGCTCCTTATTCTTTCGGCGAACAGCTGTTACATTTACATGCTTGCCTGCAAACATAACGCCCTCAATAACCGCTTGTCCGCCGTAAATGGATTTCGGTTGTTCTGACAAACCTTTCACACCTTCCCACCATATTAGTAATAAAATGTAAATTTCAACTGCTGGTAGAATCCTTTTTATATATTGTATAGGATTTGCCGTTCTTTTTCCAGAAGAGAACCTATTCAGCAAACCAATCCGTTGTGAGCTTCGTTAATCTGTCTTGCTTCCGCGCATACTACTAACAAGTTTCAAGTTGGGAGCAATTACACATGATGGATAAGGAGCAGGTAAAGTGACACAACATCAATCAAGAAACAAACAGAATCAACAGAATCAACAGAATGACCAACCTAAGACCAACCCTTGGTGGTTTGCGCTGCAACTGGGATTTTATGCGGGGTTAATATGGGGAGGGATGCGAATTATTTCTTACGAATTGCATTTTACCGTTAATGTGCCGGGCTTTTTGTTGGAGCCGTTTTTGCTAAATAGCTTTTTGCAAAGTCAACAGGGGCGATTTGCAGGCTGGGGAGCATTTATATTGTTCTCCGTTCTATGCAGTCTGCTTTATACATTTACAATGAGGAAACGAAAAGGTCCTTGGCCAGGTATATTGTATGGGATTTTGTGGTGGGTGATATTATTTGTAGCCGTAGGACCGGCACTAGGATTAGTGCTTCCTGTAACTCAAACTTCGTATAATTCGATTACGACAGAATTATGTATATTTTTATTATGGGGGTTATTCATTGGCTATACTGCGGCAACCGAATTCAATGATGAGCGATTGAGAGAGCCGGAAAACGAAGAAGAAAGCGCTTCGGATGATGCTGCTCATGCCGCGGCAAATGCCTCTTCGTGAACGGTTAATGCTAGTTGCGCTACGATGATGCTTCTCAAGTGCTTGTTCCTATGATAAAATACGTGAGTATTGGTCTGATAAGTATCTTCTATATAGCGCTCGGTAACTCGAATGCTTATTAAGACAGGTGGGATACAATGGCACGTTACTTGGTATTGAACGGACCGAACTTAAATATGCTTGGTATACGTGAACCTGGTGTTTACGGTGCAACAACGCTTCAAGATATTGAGGATCGCTTACAGCAATTGGCTGCACAGCTGCAAGTAGAGCTGGAATTTATGCAGACCAACCATGAAGGGGTGTTAATCGATCGCATTCATGCTGCCTACGGGCAATGTGACGGGATAGTAATTAACCCTGGAGCTTGGACGCATTACAGCTACGCCATCCGTGATGCGTTAAGTGCGGTAGCAATCCCTGTTATCGAAGTTCATTTATCCAACATACATAAGCGCGAGGCGTTTCGTCATGTTTCGGTTATTGCTCCAATTGCGGCAGGTCAAATATGCGGCTTGGGTGCTTATAGCTATGAGCTGGGCTTACAGGCTTTGCACCATATCGTGTGCAATCAATCGCAGGAATAAGCAGCACGAACATTAGCGGACAGGAGAGGATTCAGATGAGCAATGCTCGCGTGGAACGTCTTCGTAAGGAGTTGGAACAACGAGGGCTCGAAGGCATATGGATCGCAAGTGAGTATAATAGACGGCATATGACAGGATTTACGGGATCAGCGGGATATGTATTCATTACTGCAGATCGTGCTGTGTTACTGACAGATTTCCGTTATATGACACAAGCTCCTGAACAAGCGATCGGATTCGAAGTTTTGGAGCATGCTCCAAAAGTTACGGATACTTTGGCATCGCTGCTAAAAGAAGCGGGCATTAGCCGAATTGCATTTGAGCAGGATCATATGAGCTACGGCGTGTACGCTAAATATGCGGAAGCATTGGATGGAATTGAGCTTGTACCTGTTAGCGGATTGGTTGAGCAGCTTCGTATGGTGAAGGACGAGAATGAGTTGGCTATTATGCGTGAAGCTGCTGATCTAGCAGACCGTACATTTAGTCATATCCTAACTTACATCAAACCTGGTATCTCAGAGATGGATGTTGCATTGGAGATGGAGTACTTCATGCGTAAGCATGGGGCGACATCAAGCTCCTTTGATACAATCGTTGCTTCTGGCGAACGTTCAGCATTGCCTCACGGCGTAGCAAGCGATCGGATTATTGGTACAAACGAATTCGTCAAGCTGGACTTTGGTGCTTACTACAAAGGTTATTGTTCCGATATAACTCGGACCATTGTAGTAGGGGAACCGACAGATCGCCATCGTGAAATTTACAACATTGTGCTTGAGGCACAGCTTCATGCTCTAGAGCATATTCGTCCTGGTATGACAGGACGAGAAGCAGATGCGCTTGCACGCGACATCATTGTCAAACATGGATATGGTCCGCAATTTGGCCATAGTCTAGGTCATGGCTTGGGGATGGAAGTACATGAGTACCCACGCTTGGCTATGAGTGATAATACGGTGTTAACTCCCGGAATGACCGTAACTGTTGAGCCTGGTATTTACATACCTGGATTTGGCGGTGTTCGCATTGAAGATGACATTGTCATCACGGAGAACGGGATTGAAATAATAACACATTCAACGAAACAATTGCTCGTCATCTAGAACGAATTCGGACGAGCTCGAACGACCTTAGGAGGGAATATCGTGATTTCAGTTAACGATTTTAAGACAGGACTTACTGTACTAGTAGAAGGGGATATCTTCACAGTACTTGATTTCCAACACGTTAAACCAGGTAAAGGTGCAGCATTCGTGCGCTCCAAGCTTCGCAACTTGCGTAACGGAAACACAGTAGAAAGAACATTCCGTGCGGGTGAAACAATTGGCCGTGCACAGATCGATAATCAACAAGTTCAATACCTTTACAACAGCGGTGACGAGTATACGTTCATGGATAACGAAACGTATGACCAGTTCAACTTGACTCACCAACAATTGGAGTGGGAATTGAACTTCCTTAAAGACAACATGGTAGTTAATATTTCTAGCTACCAAGGTGAGATTCTTGGAATCACTATGCCGAACAGCGTTGAGTTGAAGGTAGTTGAAACAGAGCCAGGAATTAAAGGTAACACGGCAACTGGCGCTACGAAGAACGCGAAGCTTGAGACTGGCTTGAACGTTCAAGTTCCACTCTTCATCAATGAAGAAGATGTATTGCTTATTGATACACGCGAAGGTAAGTACATTTCCCGCGCGTAATAATCAATCGTCATCATAATGTATAAGTGAGAAAGCTCTGCATCCTATTTAGGTATGCAGAGCTTTTTTAGTACAAATTTTCTTATACTTAATTCGTATAATTTTCCACCACAACATCTGGAAACGTGCTATAATACACAATTAAATGAAAAGATACATTCCGAGGATTAGGAGTTGAGCGGTGTGGCTTTGTTCGTCATGAAGTTTGGTGGAAGTTCAGTTGGTGATGTCGAGCGGATGCAGAGAGTCGCCAAACGAATTGTTGAGAAGAAACTAGATGGCCACCAATGTGTGGTCGTTGTATCTGCAATGGGCGATACGACGGATGACTTGATTGATAAGGCTAAACTGCTGAACAGCTCGCCGCCTGCACGAGAAATGGACATGTTATTGACTACAGGTGAGCAAATTAGTGTATCCCTGTTGGCTATGGCGGTTCATCAACTTGGGCATGAGGCTGTTTCGTATACAGGCTGGCAGGCTGGATTCCTAACGGATCAAACCCATAGTAAAGCACGTATCGTGGATATTGATCCGGCACGGGTGAAAAAGTCGCTTGATAACGGTCAAATTGTTATCGTGGCTGGTTTCCAAGGTGCTTCAGATACTGGGGAGATTACAACATTAGGCCGCGGAGGATCCGATACAACTGCTGTAGCCTTGGCCGCAGCTATTGAGGCTGATGTTTGTGAAATTTACACCGATGTAGATGGCATTTATTCTACAGACCCTCGGATTGTACGCTGTGCTCGCAAACTTAATGAAATTTCGTATGATGAGATGCTTGAGCTCGCTCACTTAGGTGCTGCTGTACTGCATCCACGTGCTGTCGAATATGCGAAGCATAACAAGGTATGTCTAGTTGTTCGATCAAGCTTTAATCATAATGAAGGTACAACGGTGAAGGAGGAAGCGGTTATGGAGCAGGGAGTTGTCGTCAGCGGCATTGCTTATGATAAAAATGTGGCAAAAATCAGTATTATGGGAGTACCTGATGAGCCGGGAGTGCTGGCTACCGTATTTGGTAAATTGGCTGATGCTAGTATCGATGTTGATATTATCGTACAAAGCGGTGTGCAGGATGGAACAGCTGATTTCAGTTTCACAACTGCTCTAGATGATAGAGAGAGAGCACTCCAAGTAATCGAAAGCTTCCGTCAACAAGTACCATATCATAACGTATCCTCTGAGGTTGATCTTATTAAAATTTCTATCGTTGGCGCTGGTATGGTCAGTCATCCTGGTGTAGCAGCAAAAATGTTTGATGTCATTTCTAAACTCGGCATTAGTATTAAAATGGTGAGCACTTCAGAAATTAAAGTTTCTTGCGTAATTTCTAAACATCAGCTAACTGATGTTGTTGGTGCTCTTCATACAGCTTATGGCTTGGATACGGTAGAAAATGTATTTGTGGGTGGTCCACAAGATCGTCGTTAATAAGTCCCAATGCAGTCCCATCTCAAGATTAACACCAGATGGAGTACTCATCCGTAAGCTACATGAATAATGGAATGTAATTAAACAACCTCCGATGCCCATTGTATCAAATGGACTCGGAGGTTTTTGGTTTCTATTCGGCTTCTATCGTTCGTATCCGGATTAAGAGGATTGACGGTGCGGAATTAACAGATGTTCATGTAGAGTTGGCACGAGGTGAACTTGATTCGTAAGAGAGCAGTATTCAACATCGTCACCAAATCCTAGCTTGAGCAGGCGCTTGCCACTGGAACTTTGTCGAACTGCGTCATGAATATGTCCCTTATGCTGTTTGTAGGCACTAAGAGCGAGCATACCAAGATCGTTCGTAATGATCATTCCAGCCTGATGATCAGCTATCATCTCATGTAATATCATCCCTGCGCAAAGGGCGTCTTCAAATGCAAATGCATCCTGTGTTCCAGTGCAGAGTAAGGCAACGTTCCTTCGTAAGCTTAGTGCGAGCTGGGCGCACGCGGATGCATTTAGAAATGCTCCGGCAAGAACATGTTCCGCACGAACTGCCTTCTGAATCGCACGTGTCCCGTTAGACGTAGTAAGGACGATGCGTTTATTTAGACACAAGCTAGACGTATATTCGTGTGGAGAGTTGCCTAGATCGAAACCAGCTATTTTTTTGCAAAACCGCTCTCCTCCCAGCACATCGCCTTCCGCGTACTGCTGCCTCGCTTGACCAACCGTTTCTACAGGTAAGACCGATGCGGCGCCATTAGCTAATGCTGTAATAATCGTGCTGGTCGCTCGCAGCACGTCAATTACAATAACCGTGTGTTGATTCAAGTCTACTGCTCGCGCTTCACCGATACTAGCAATGACATCAACTTGTAACTGCATATGCTTCCTCCTTTCCTTGCTGTATGGGTGAAGGTGCTTGTACGTATTCAGCTGTAGGAACATATATCAACGATGTTGGCGATCCGAGTACGCCTGTTTTTCATTAATGTTATACATATAACTTGCATGTAGCATGCTCTCCCCACTCTATTTTTCTAGATGAAATATGAACCTGCGTCCGTACCTCCAGCGCTAGAACAGTCTCAAAGCCTGTTTCTGAAATCATATGACATAAATAAAGATCCATGACTGTTGATAGGAGCGAGTTGCTGCTCCACTCTTAATGATGGATAGCACCCGCGCATCTACTGCCTCCGAATACATGTTCAATATATGCGTTGTTCCAATGACAGGTGCCTATATGCCGGGACAGATGACCAGTGAGCATCAAGGACAAGTGATTTATTTCGTGGGTCAAAATAAATTCCTTCTAGGTGTAAGTGGATGAGACAAGTCATAATTAGCAACTACGATCATACATATGGGAGTAAGCGGCCAAGCCTGCAGAACAGATCGAAATGCATGATCGAATTATGCAAATTCGCCTATTTCAAGAAGGGAGGACCATATGGCAGTGACAACTGCGTCAGGATGGATTCATGTCTTGCCGCCTGCTCTTCGTTCCATTCTCACCAACATTCCTGGTCAAGTACTGAATGAACTGGAAGAAGTAAGGATTCGAGAGGGTCGTCCGTTGGAAATTGGCTTTATGGGTGAGTATTATTTCGTTACGGCAGAAGGCGTACTGACAAGTCAGTTCCATGAGGCATATATCCCTGTTCGCGAAGACGGTCACCAGTTGTTAGATGTATTGACCAATCACTCGCTATATACGATGGAAGAACAGCTCAGACGTGGCTATGTAACAATTGCAGGAGGACACCGAATAGGACTAGCTGGAAGAACGGTACTAACCAATGGCAAAGTTAGTCATCTGCGTGATATTGCAGGCTTTAACATTCGAATCGCGCGTGAAAAACAAGGGATATCGGCTAGTTTAATGCCACTTTTACTAGACTTTAGACAGCAGTCAATTCACCACACGCTCATCGTATCTCCACCTCAGCACGGTAAGACTACAATGCTTCGTGATATGGCGAGATCCATATCCGATGGAAGGTGGAACCATCCAGATGTGAATTGGCGAGGCTTGAAGGTAGGTATTGTGGATGAACGCTCGGAAATTGCAGGTTGTGTACGCGGTGTCCCATGTTTCGATGTAGGAGCTAGAACGGATGTATTGGATGGTTGTCCGAAAGCGGAAGGAATGATGATGCTCATCCGCTCGATGTCGCCAGATGTGCTAGTCGTTGATGAGTTTGGCCGTGAAGAAGATGTATCTGCGATGAATGAAGCGATACATGCTGGTGTTCGTGTCGTTGCATCGGCACATGGTGCAGATGTGAAGGAAATCGCACGCAGGCCTGGCATAGGGCCACTTGTTGAAAATGGTGTTTTTTCTCGTGTCGTTGTGCTGAAACGAGTAAGGAAGCAATGGACTCATCGTGTATATGACGAGAAGCAGCGAGCTCTTCAAATAGCTGCATCCAGCCGTCTTGGAAGGGAGGGAGAAGCTCATTATTAAGTTGCTTGGAGCTGCTATTGTTATTGCTGCAGCGGGTGCAATAGGTTGGATACAAGCGTCTCACTATGCGGCCCGCCCTCGCCAGCTCAGACAGTTGCTTATTGCGCTTCAACGGTTAGAGACATCTGTCATGTATGGACATACCCCACTTGATGAAGCATGTGAACAACTAAGTGCGCAGGTGCCACCTCCTCTGAACAAATTGTTCGCACAAGCAGCGGCAGGGATGCGGGCAAGAGATGGCCATATTCAGACGGCTAAGGCGGCTTGGCATGCAGCCCTTCAATCAGAAGCGCCTCACAGTGCCTTGAAGTCACAAGATGTGCGTATTTTGTATGATCTAGGAATGAGCTTGGGAATTAGTGATCGAGAAGATCAGCGCAATCATATTCGCCATGCCATGAAGCGATTAGAGCAAGAAGAAGCCAATGCAAGCGATGAAGCGGGGCGGTATGTAAGAATGTATCGAAGTATTGGTGTGTTAAGTGGTATTTTAGCTGTCATTTTAATGTATTGAGGTGCCTGATTATGAATGTGGATGTGAGCGCGATATTTCAGATCGCCGGAATCGGCATCATCATTGCTATGATCCATACGGTCCTGAAGCAGATGGGCAAGGAGGATATGGCACATTGGGTCACAGTTATCGGATTTGTCGTCGTTCTATTTATGGTCGTTCGATTGCTGGATCATTTATTTCAAGAAATCAAAACTATTTTTTTATTTCAGTAGGTGATGTTGATGGAGATTGTGCAGATTGTCGGCCTTGGCCTTATTGCGGCCATACTCGTACTAGTCGTTAAAGAACAGAAGCCGATGTTTGCCTTTCTCATATCGGCTTTCGCTGGCATTGTCATCTTTTTGTTCTTGATCGGCAAGATTGAGACCGTTATTGAAGTGCTAGATTCTTTGGCAGAGCGTTCAGGCATTGAGCCTGTTTACGTGAAAACGATCTTGAAAATAATCGGTATTGCATATATTGCTGAGTTTGGTGCGCAGGTAGTAAGGGATGCTGGTCAGGACGGGATCGCAACAAAGATAGAGTTGGCAGGCAAAGTATTGATTATTGTCATGGCCATTCCCATTATTAGCGTCATCATTGAAACCGTTATGAAGCTGCTGCCAGCTTGATGGAGGGAGAGGCTGTGAACGAGCTGTACGACCGCACGACGAGTTATAACAAACGCATTTCTTTATTTGTATTCGTGGTCATCCTATCACTGCTCGCTTGTGTGTCTGGCGCTTATGCCTCTTCGGACTCTATATCACCGGAGGCAGTACGTTCTACCACGGTACAAGCGGCTGTCGATGGGACAAGCTCAACTACTACGCCGGCAGCTGCCCCGACAGATAGTTGGATTAAAGAGCAGACGAAACAGCTGCCAACAAGTGAAGTTGAAGGGTATTGGCAAGAATTGTTGACCAAATACGGCGGTTTCTTCCCCCGAGACTCACTACCGAACTTTGCCGATCTTCTGCTCCCAGGCGGGGAAAAGTTGACGTTAAGCAATACGTTTAAGGCGCTCGGCAAGTTTCTTATGCAAGAAGTGATTACAAATGGGAAATTAATCGTCACCATCGTTATTCTTGCCGTTTTTAGTATGGTGCTTGAAACGCTGCAAACAGCTTTTGAGCGAAATACAGTCAGCAAAATTGCCTATTCCATTTCCTATATGGTCATCATCATTTTGGCTATTAACAGCTTTAATGTGGCCATCGGCTATGCGAAAGATGCAATATCAGGCATGATTCACTTCATGATGGCTATGGTCCCAGTGTTATTTACACTACTTGCATCTCTAGGCAATGTTGTAACGGTATCCGTCCTGCATCCGCTCATCGTATTTATGATTCATTTGGTAGGTACGATTATTTACACAGTCGTCTTCCCGATGTTATTTTTCTCAGCAGTACTGCATATTGTTAGCTCTCTTACGGACAAATATAAAGTGACACAACTCGCTAACCTTCTTAGAAACATTAGTGTAGGATTGCTTGGTATTTTACTCACCGTATTTCTCGGTGTTATTTCTGTGCAAGGAGTGACCAGTTCGGTAACAGACGGTGTGGCCATTCGTACAGCCAAATACATTACAGGAAATTTTGTGCCTGTTGTGGGCAGAGTGTTCTCAGATGCGACAGATACTGTAATTACGGCTTCTTTGCTCGTGAAAAATGCGGTGGGTCTCACTGGGGTCATTATTTTGTTGTTCCTATGTGCATTCCCTGCATTAAAAATTTTAACGTTGGCGCTCATTTATAACGTATCAGCTGCTATTATGCAGCCACTAGGTAATAGTCCAGTTGTCGGCTGCTTGCAAACGGTTGGAAAGAGTATGATTTATGTCTTTGCTGCACTTGCAGCAGTGGGACTTATGTTCTTTTTATCCATTACGATATTGCTGACTGCAGGTAATGTAACGGTGATGATGCGATGACAGCAAGTTCAAGGAGGAGGGGTGAGTATGAGCTGGCTCAGTGAATGGTTGAAAGAGATCATTATGCTTATTTTACTGGCGGCTTTTGTCGATTTGCTGCTGCCAAGCGCAAAAATGCAGCGATATGTAAAGCTCATGCTCAGCCTGATCATTTTACTGGCTTTGCTCTCACCGATTATGAAGCTGTTTGATAACGATCTAGCGGAGCAAGTGGCGCTTGAATGGGAGCAGTCCAATCCGACAACAAGTGCATTTGCTTCTTTGACTAGTATTCAACGAGATGCTGCACGGCTGCAGCACCAGAGACAAATGAAGGTGAGCGAACTTGCCGAATCTCAGCTAGAGTCTCAGATGACGAAGCAGTTGAATGAATTAGCAGAGGGATCGAATGCCGAACGGCTGGAAGAAACAGAAACGTTGCAAGCTGCTGAAACTGCCTCGAAAGTGAGGCCCACTAGCGATTATGGAGTACAAGCAGAGCAAGTAAATGTGAAGTTAGGGGTGTCTGCTAATGAGCCTGAACCTTCGATACAATCGATAACGGTTTCTATGACATATAGCAGGCATGCAGTTTCCGCTACTTCAAAACATAATGAGCAAACAGAAGGAGTCATGTCCGTCGAACAGGTTAAAGCCGTAAACGTGCAAACTGAATCTATCGAAGAACGCCCATCATCTGCTCAAAGTGGTCTACGCACTTCGGTAGAACAGCATGTGGTGAAGATGTGGGAGAAGAAAATTACGGATATGCTTACTTCGCAATGGCTTGTTAAACCAGAAGAAATCCATATCGATTGGAAAAAAATATAAAAATAATGCGTGTTAACGTGCTAAGAAGTCGTAATTGCTAGTCATATTTTTAGACAAGCTGCGTATAGGTGAAATAAGGACAAGATGGAGCACGACAATTATCAGTTTAAGGAGGGTGGGTAGCGCTCATGGCGAAATGGCTGCAAAAAATTGAATCTATCCTTGGAAGCGGATCTAACGGACCGAAACGAGTGAAAGCATTTCGTTGGCTACTCCTATTAGGTCTCGTCGGTGCGGCGCTCATCTTAGTTAGCTCGTTTTCAAGTGGACCTAGAAATGGCAATTGGCTGATGGGAAGCTCAGGCAGAGAACCTCCTGCTGTGACAGGTGTAATGAGTGAACAGGAGCTAAATGACAGCGGAGCTTCTGTTGCAACGCCTGATCCTAATAATCCATTTGCAACGATTGAGCAATCCTTTGAAATTCGTATGAAGTCAGTCCTTGAAGAGATTGTCGGTGTTGACCAGGTACAGGTGATGGTTACAGTTGATTCGACCGAAGAGCTAGTTATTCAGCGGAATATGAAGGACAGTCAGCAAGTTACGGAAGAAACGGATGCGAATGGAGGCAAACGTCACATCACGCAAACATCTCGCGATGGTGAAATTGTGATGACGGAGACCTCAGAGCATCAGTCGCCTATCGTAACAAAACGAGTGAAGCCTAAAGTTAGAGGTGTTATCGTCGTTGCCAAAGGCGCTGAGAATGCCGTTGTGAATCAAATGATCGTAGATGCGGTGGAAAAAGGATTGAATGTGCCTTCCCACCGGATATCGGTGGTGCCACGAAAAATAGCAGAGTAAAGTGAGAACACCGAGAACTGAGATGTCAATTATAAGGAGGGTTTATCTTAATGAATACGAAACGACAAACAATTTGGTTAGTATCCATGTTGAGCCTTATGGTCGTCCTGTCCGCGTATTATTTGTTTACCGAAGAGCCTGCCAAGCCTGATCCAGCAGCAGGCGTAGCCGCAGTTAATCAAGCAGCCGGAGAAGCAGGGGCTGCGCTTGAACAATTGCCAAAGGTTGAAGTAACTCAGGTAGGTGGTACAGAAGCAGAAGCGCAGCCGAATGCAGAAGGAAAAGTGGAGGGTGCAACCACATCTCCTGAAACAAAGGAACCAGTCGATGCTCCAACGACGAAGCCAGACAACCAAACACCTTCGAACGAGTCAGCAGCTAAAGATAGCAAGCAAACACTCACAGATGGTGAGAAGGCGATACTGGATCAGGTTGCTGCGCAAGGAGTTATGTCCCGCAGCACCATTGAACAAAAGGCAATGGAACGCTCGGATCAGTATCAGCAGCAGCTTGAAAACATTTTAACAAAATTAAACGGCTCTAAGGTAAGCTCAGAAGAGATGACAAAGTTGTATGATGATATGAATCGCTTGGAAGACAAGGAGCAAAAAATTACCGCTTTAGAGGCGGAGTTGCAAAAAGATTATCCTAATGTTGTCATTAGCGAGGAAAACAATAACGTTAAAGTCATCGTACAAGCTGAGAAGATGGAAGCTAGACAAGCGGTTGATATTATTGACAAAATTATTAATGAGCTTCAAGTGACACAAGACAAAGTAAGTGTACAATACGTTACAGAATAATGTCCGTAATCATCAATTAGAAAACAATGGTCAGCCCGGTTCCCGAAACTGGGCTCTTTCTATTTGGTTCGATTGTGTTATAATACATACGTCCATATTGATTGTCCATCAATTAGCGGTAATCCCTTAATGATACAACAGTCACGAGGAGTGAATGAATTGTTCAAAATAAGCGAGATTAAAGAACTCATTAAACTTGTGGATCAGACTTCTGTTCACGAGCTAGAAATTGAAAATGAAGGCTGTCGCATCGCGATTCGTAAGCCTGGCAAATCTGAGGTAGTTACGATTCAATCAGCTCCTGCAGCCCATACATATACGCCTGTACCTGTGCAGGCGCCAGTAGCTGCGGTAGAACAAGCTGTTCCAGCCAAGCAAGAGGCAGCACCAACTGCTGTTGATCACACAGCAGGCCTTCATAAGATTGTGTCGCCGATGGTGGGTACGTTCTATTCTGCACCGTCACCTGATGCTGATGCATTCGTTTCTGTAGGTTCCAAAGTGAGCGAAAAGACGGTCGTGTGCATTCTAGAAGCGATGAAGCTGATGAATGAGCTGGAAGCGGAAGTGAAAGGACAAATTGTAGAAGTTCTTGTAGAGAACGGTCAATTAGTCGAATTCGGACAGCCGCTATTCTTGGTTAAAGCGGAATAACGTTAGCTTATAATGCCCTAATGGCAGCCAAGTCAAGGAGGTTGAACGATGACATTTCACAAAGTGCTCGTCGCGAATCGTGGAGAAATTGCAGTCCGGATTATTCGTGCGTGCCGAGAGCTAGGAATTGCCAGCGTAGCGGTATATTCTGAAGCAGACCGAGATTCATTGCACGTTCGTTTGGCGGACGAGGCATATTGTATTGGTCCTACTGCGTCAAAGGATAGTTATTTGAACTTTACCAATTTGATGAGTGTTGCAACGCTGACTGAATGCGATGCTGTTCATCCGGGATATGGATTTTTAGCCGAGAACGCAGACTTTGCTGAGATTTGTGATTCTTGCGGGATTACGTTTATTGGCCCTTCTCCAAATGCGATTGAACGCATGGGGGATAAGGCTGTTGCTAAGCAGACAATGAAAGATGCCAATGTTCCAGTCATTCCAGGTTCAGATGGCTTAGTTGAAAATATGGACGATGCGATTATGATTGCCCGAGATATCGGCTATCCAGTTATTATTAAAGCTACAGCTGGTGGTGGAGGTAAAGGTATTCGCATTGCTGAAGATGAGGACTCACTAGTTAAGCAGATCACGACTGCTCAGCAGGAAGCAGAGAAAGCTTTCGGTAATGCAGGCGTCTATTTAGAAAAGTTCCTAACAGGCATGAAGCACGTTGAGATTCAAATTGTTGCTGACAAGCATGGGAACGTTGTTCACCTTGGTGAGCGAGATTGTTCGGTTCAGCGACGTCGTCAAAAGCTTGTTGAAGAGGCGCCTTGTCCAATCCTGACGCCAGAAATTCGCGAGCGTATGGGGGGGGCTGCAGTTCGTGCAGCTCAAGCTGTAAACTATTCAGGAGCAGGAACACTTGAGTTCTTGCTTGCACCTGATGGACAATTTTATTTCATGGAAATGAATACACGTATTCAAGTGGAACACCCTGTAACGGAAATGATTACTGGACTTGATATTATCAAGGAAATGATTATGGTTGCTCAAGGTGAGCAGCTTTCCGTAAAACAAGAAGATGTCCGTATTAACGGCTGGGCGATTGAGTGCCGTATTAATGCAGAAGATCCATCGCGCAACTTTATGCCTTCTGCAGGCAAGATTAATTTCTACTTGCCACCTGGTGGCTTCGGTGTCCGTGTTGACAGCGCTGCTTATCCGGGATATGTAATATCACCGCATTATGATTCGATGATTGCGAAGCTGATCGTATGGGGACCAACAAGAGAAGAAGCAATCGAGCGAATGAAGCGTGCATTATCGGAATTTTCCATTGAAGGTATTCACACTACGATTCCGTTTCATAGTCGTCTCTTGCAGCACCCAACGTTTTTACGTGGTGATTTTGACATTAAGTTCTTAGAAGAGAATGAGGTATAATCGTTTATTTCATCGATTGTTTGTCATAAAAATGGACAAATGATATAGTTATGAGTAATAAGCGGACAGGGTAACGATTAACCTTGTGGGATGAAAATGTGAGGAGTGGTGATTGATGAGTCAAGCAGTTTCTGAGTTTGAACGCACAGATTTGGGGAATATTCAAATTGCACCTGAAGTTATTGAAGTTATCGCAGGTCTTGCGACCATTGAAATAGAAGGTGTAGCAGGCATGAGCGGCGGATTCGCAGGTGGGATTGCTGAGCTTCTAGGCCGTAAAAACCTTTCTAAAGGTGTGAAGGTTGAGGTTGGCCAACGTGAAGCAGCAGTGGATGTTTCCATTATCGTAGAATATGGTCACCGTATCCCTGAAGTTTCTTCGAGTATTCAAGCCAATGTAAAGAGATCTATTGAAATGATGACAGGTCTTCATGTTGTTGAAGTAAACGTGCATGTACATGATGTACACTTCAAATCTCAAGAGAAGCAAGAAGAGATTGAAGCTCAGTCACGCGTTAAATAATGCTGCATGAGAGAACCCCCTCCTGATGGCAGGGGGTTTACCTGCAATTCAACAAGGAGGCAGGACAACATGGGACGTATAGTAGACAGATTGCTATTGTTTGTATACAGTTTGACGATTGGTACGTTGTCAGCAGCTGCAATCGTCGGTGCTAGTGGGCTTTTGACGGATACATCCGAATTTTATTTCAATTTGTCTGAACCAGCTTGGTTGCGAATGGCCATTATAATTGTTGCAGCAGTTGTGTTCCTAATTAGCTTGCGGATGTTTGTTTTGTCCATTAAGCGTGACAGCACGGCGATGACTTCCATCGATCAGCGTACTGAATTTGGTGATATCAAAATTTCACTTGAAACAATTGAAAATGTATCTTTGAAGGCTGCTGCTCGCGTACGTGGCACTAAGGATCTGAAAGCTCGTATTCGTGCAATTGACTCTGGATTGGATATTACGATACGTGCTGTTGTAGATGGGGAAACTTCAATTCCAGAAATGACAGCCGAGGTTCAGCGTAATGTGAAAGAGTATGTTCAAACCATTACAGGTATTCCTGTATCACTCGTATCTGTTTACGTGGCCAATATCGTTCAAACCCAGACTTTCAAAGCACGCGTTGAATAGGTGGTGAGCTTTCCAATGTGGGAACAGTTATGGGAGAGTCACAGTGGACGCATCATTGGTATTGTGGCGGGAATTGGACTTGGAATAGTCTACTTGCTATCAGGATTTTGGGATATGCTGTTTGTAGCACTGCTCGTATTTACTTGTTACACCATAGGTAAAAATAAAGATTTGAATGAAGGTCCGATAATACCTTGGCAGCGTATTGCCGTATGGCTGTCTGACCGTTGGAGATGGTTGAAGTAGTCCTATGGACGCTCCGAACGACTGCGGAACTGTCGGTCAACCCGATGGGACGATCGGAGCGCGCATAGGATTTTTTGTGGCGTGTGCCATAATACTTTAATCTCGATCTCAATCCCAATACAATTGCAAGCAACATATGCAGGAGGAACTATCATGAAAAGACGTATTGCCAGAGAATTGGCTATTCAAAGTTTATATCAATTGGAAATGACCGGCGTTACAGCAAAAGAAGCGGTAGAGATGGTTATTGACGAAGCTCAAACCGAAGATAATGAAATGGGTGTTGAGACGAAGCATGTCGGCAAGTTGAAAAATGAAGTATTGGGTTGGGTTACAAGCACGTGGGAACAACGTGAAGAGCTTGATAAAGAACTAGCACGCTATTTGAAGGGTTGGCAAGTTGATCGTCTATCTCGAGTAGACCGTCAAGTGCTTCGTTTTGCATGCTATGAGCTGCTGCATAGAGAAGATGTACCACCTAAAGTTGCTGTCAATGAAGCTGTTCTATTGGCAAAATACTTTGGTACTGACGAATCCGGTAAATTCGTAAATGGTGTACTTGGCCAAATGCTGCGCCAACGCGAAGGTACAGAAGCGCAAAATTCAGAACAGAAGTAATCGACACAAGTGTTGCCTACCGTAATTTTGGACAAATTGCGATAGGCATATTCGTTTTTTCTATGTATTACTGTATTGCTTATATTGCTATATCTACGTATAGCTCTATATACATTTTATATGATAAATAAGGTTGGGGGAGAGAGAGTAATGACAGCATCTTTGATGAACGGTAAGGTAGTAGCGCAAGCTATGCGTGAAGAAATGAAGCAAGAGGTTCAGAAATTGCAATCTGCAGGTGTACAGCCTGGACTAGCGGTTGTAATTGTAGGTGAAGATCCAGCATCACAAGTCTACGTGAACAGCAAACATAAGACCTGTCTAGAGCTGGGTTACTACTCTGAAGTGCATCGTTTGCCTGAAGATACAACACAAGAGCATTTGCTTGAGCTTGTAGGTACGTTGAATGCCCAGTCTAATATTCACGGTATACTCGTTCAGCTGCCGCTTCCGAAGCATATTGAAGAGAAGGCTATCATTGATGCTATTGCCGTAGAAAAAGATGTAGATGGATTCCATCCTGTTAGCGTGGGTAACATGGTTATTGGCGATGAATCTCTCCTTCCTTGTACGCCAGCTGGCGTTATAGAGCTGCTAAAGCGTTATGATGTAGAAATTGCAGGTAAACACGCTGTTGTTATCGGAAGAAGCAACATTGTAGGCAAACCGGTTTCATTGTTGTTGCAACGTGAACATGCAACGGTGACGATGTGTCACTCTCGTACTGCGAACATGAAAGAACTTACGAAGCAAGCGGATATTCTTGTTGTTGCTATCGGCAAAGCAAACTTTGTAGATCGTTCTTTTGTTAAACCAGGAGCAGTAGTTATCGATGTTGGTGTCAATCGATTGGATAATGGCAAGCTAGCTGGTGATGTTCATTTCGATGATGTGTCAGAAATCAGTTCCTTACTTACACCTGTACCTGGTGGAGTAGGACCACTAACGATTACAATGCTGATGCATAATACATTAAAGGCAGCGAAAAGCATCCACAACATTGAATAGTACGAACGATTAAGCGATTTAACGTTATTTATATATAGTTTTTATGTTATAAGGGAATGCCTAATCACGCGTTGTAATGGATGAGAGGAGGTGCAGTCGGCGCTGTGAGTGAAGAACGCATTTTAAGTATTAAAGATTTGAACAAGTATATTCGAATGAAGTTGGATGGAGATTCAACCTTGCAGGATGTATGGATTCGTGGGGAAATATCCAATTTCACTCATCATTCCAGCGGGCATATGTACTTCACTCTGAAGGATAAGGATAGCCGTATCCGCGCCATTATGTTCGCCTCGTATAACCAGAGACTCGCGTTCCGACCTAAGGAAGGCACACGAGTAATTGCGAGAGGGCAAGTGACGGTGTATGAGCGAGATGGGCAGTATCAGTTCTATGCTCAGCAAATGCAGCCTGATGGTATCGGAAGCTTGTATTTAGCTTATGAGCAGTTGAAGCAAAAGCTTAGTGAAGAAGGGCTGTTTGATCACGAGCGTAAGCAGCCACTGCCGAGATTTCCTCGGGCAGTTGGGGTTGTTACGTCAGCAACAGGGGCTGCTGTTCGTGATATTATAACAACGATTCAGCGCAGACAGCCTGGTGTTCCTATCTTGCTGTACCCTGTACTTGTACAAGGGCAGCAAGCCGCACCATCCATCGCTCAAGCGATAGAGGCTTTCAACCGCTACGGTGAGGTTGACCTACTGATCGTTGGTCGTGGCGGTGGTTCGCTCGAAGAGCTGTGGGCTTTTAACGAAGAAGTTGTGGCTCGAGCAATCGCTGTTTCATCGATTCCGATCATATCTGCAGTTGGACATGAGACTGATTTTACCATCGCTGATTTTGTGGCGGACATGCGTGCACCTACACCTACTGCCGCTGCAGAATTAGCCGTTATGCATCAGGATGATCTGCGACAGCATCTGAACCATATGTCACGTCGGCTGGAGCAAGCAGCTGTACGTACAGTTCAAGTTCAGCAGGAACGACTGCTGCGAATTCAGCAATCGCCTGTTATGCGTAAGCCGAAGCAATCTATAGAACAGCATCGGGAGCGGCTAGTTATTCAGCAGGAGCGGCTGCGTCATCGTGGTCAGCTCGTACTGGATAAAGCGAACCAAAGGCTTCAACGTTGGGCAGGCCGTTTACGTGAGCAAAGCCCAAGGCATCAAGCTAAATTTGCTCGTTCCCAACTGGGCGTACAATCCAAAAATTTGCGAAATGCGATGGCTGTCTTGTCGAAGCGACATGCCCAGCAGCTGCACAGCACAATTAGGCAATTGGATGCGTTAAGCCCACTCAAAGTAATGTCACGAGGGTATAGTCTCGTTTATGATGAGCAAGAGAAAAATCTCATTCGGAAAATGGAAGACGTACAGCTTGGTGATATTGTAAAAGTGAATGTAACGGACGGACAGTTGGACTGCCAAGTGTGGTCGATGAAAGGGAGGGACGCTCATGAGTAATATAGAAGAGCAGCATCAAGCATTGAGTTTTGAAGCAGCTATGGAGCGACTTGAGCAAATCGTCAATCAATTGGAAAGCGGAGACGTACCGTTGGAACAAGCGATTGAACTATTTCAAGAAGGCATGCATTTGTCTAAAACCTGCTCTTCCAAGCTAGAGCAAGTGGAACGCCGTATTGAGGTGTTAACCGAGCAGCATGGGGAATGGGACAAACAGCCGTTCCAAGCGGAAGCAGGTGAAGGAAGTGAGTAATCCTAACGGTGAACTCTCTTTTGAACAGTATTTGAAGCGTAACGTTCAGGAAGTTGAACAAGCACTTCCTGGATGTGTTCCTTCAAATTGGAATATCCCTGCACCACTTCATGAATCATTTCTGTATTCATTAATGGCTGGAGGCAAACGTCTAAGACCGATATTGGTACTTGCAGCAGCTGAAAGTGTGGGCGGACAAGCCGAAGTTGCCATGCCAGCAGCATGTGCAATTGAAATGATACATACTTACTCACTTGTACATGATGATTTGCCAGCCATGGACAACGATGATTTCAGACGTGGCAAACCAACGAATCATAAGTTGTATGGCGAAGCAATGGCGATTCTTGCAGGAGATGCGCTGCTGACTCATGCATTCTATACCGTTGTTCAAGCTTCAAGAAAGCATGGAGTGTCTGCTGAAGCCGTGCTTACAGTAGTTGAAGAATTGGCACAGTATGCGGGTCTCCCAGGTATGGTAGGTGGGCAAGCAGCAGATATGCTTGGTGAGCAAGGTGAGACGAATCTGGAGCAGCTTCAATATATCCATGAACACAAAACGGGAGATCTCATTGTTGCCTCATTACGTGCTGGTGGACATATTTCCGGAGCAAGCGCGGAACAAATCGATGCCTTAACAACATTTGGCAGACAAATCGGTTTGGCTTTCCAAATTCAAGATGATGTTCTTGATGTAGAGGGTGAGCAAGCTGTTACAGGTAAGCCGAAAGGTAGCGATGAGAAGAGCGGTAAGGTGACTTTCCCCTATTTCATGGGGATGGATGCTTCTAAGAAGGAAATTGAGAGGTTGACTTGCGAAGCACAGGAAGCGCTCACAGCAGGATCGATTCCATACCCAGAACGTTTATTGCAGCTTGCTGATTACCTAATGAAACGAAACCATTAAGTGCATGATTCGTAATACTCTATGTTATAATCATGTATAAATGTGTGAATACCATTCTAGAAGTTAAGGGATGGTCATGACAATTATGGTCTAATAGTAAACATTCCGTACCATTGAGCGTTGGTATTTCGCCGAACGATATGCTGAATTCCTACATTCATGATTGCAGTGTTGAGCTGGGGGATTAGCAACTGAGCAATCAGCTTGGCGTAAGCAACTCGTCTGATGCGGAATGTTTTTTGATAGATGAGCTGAGTACAGGTTATTATTAGTTATAAATAGATACATGCTAATAATGAGCTACAGTGTCATGTACTATGGTTCTAATCAACGAAAGCGAGGGAAATCCCGTGCTGCTCGAACAAATCAACCAACCGAGTGATCTGAAACAATTAAAGGTCGAACAGTTGCCACAGCTGGCAGCAGATATTCGTCAATTTCTGATCGAGAAGCTATCAGTAACTGGCGGTCATTTAGCTCCCAACTTAGGCGTCGTTGAGCTTACGATCGTGATGCATTACTTATATAACAGTCCGAAAGACAAATTTATTTTTGACGTCGGACATCAAGCTTATGTCCATAAAATATTGACAAATCGTAAAGATCGCTTTGATACGTTGAGAAAACACAAAGGTCTATGCGGTTTTGTAAAACGTGCTGAAAGTGAGCATGACGTATGGGAAGCAGGACATAGCAGTACGTCATTGTCTGCTGCTGCAGGCATGGCGAAAGCTCGCGACTACAAGAAGGAAGACAATCAAGTACTTGCTGTTATTGGTGATGGAGCGTTAACAGGAGGCATGGCGTTTGAAGCCTTGAATCATATTGGTCATGAGAAGACGAAAATGATTGTCGTGCTAAATGACAATGAGATGTCGATTGCACCTAATGTGGGCGCTATGCATCAATATTTGGGCAAAATTCGTTCAGATCGCACGTATGCGAAGCTAAAGGACGAAGTTGAATACTTACTTAAGAAAATTCCTGCGATTGGCGGTAAGTTAGCTAAGACTGCTGAGCGCGTTAAAGATGGTTTGAAATATTTAGTGGTGTCAGGTGTGCTATTTGAGGAGCTTGGCTTTACTTATTTGGGACCTGTAGATGGTCACGATATTCCTAAGCTGATGGAAGTGTTTGAACAAGCCAATAAAATTGACGGACCCGTACTTGTTCATGTCATTACGCGCAAAGGTAAAGGATACTCGCCAGCTGAGGCGGATTCACATAAATGGCATGGTATTACACCGTACAAGATGGAGTCTGGTCAAGTCGTTAAGTCTGTAGGCAATCCCATGTATACAGAAGTTTTCGGTAATGCGCTTATTGAGCTTGCAGAGCAGGATGAACGTATCGTTGCCGTTACACCTGCGATGCCAGGAGGCTCTGGGCTGCTGAAGTTTGCTGATCGCTTCCCTGGGAGAATGGTCGATGTAGGAATTGCCGAGCAGCATGCAGCGACATTCTGTGCTGCGCTTGCTATGGAGGGTATGAAGCCTGTTTATGCGGTATACTCTACATTTTTGCAACGTGCTTATGATCAAGTGCTGCATGATATTTGCCGTCAAGATGCGAACGTTATATTCGCCATTGACCGTGCTGGCTTCGTAGGCCCTGATGGTGAAACTCATCATGGTGTATACGATATCGCGTATTTGCGTCATTTGCCGAATATCGTTCTTATGATGCCTAAAGATGAAAATGAACTTCGTAATATGATGAAGACAGCCGTTGATTATAATGATGGCCCGATTGCAATCCGCTATCCGCGAATAAATGTGCCAGGCGTTGCAGTAGATGATGTTATGAAACCAATTCCACTTGGTACATGGGAGACGGTTCGTGAAGGTGATTCTGCGGTCGTATTGGCGGTTGGTCCAATGATTCAAGTAGCTGAAGAGGCTGCTGAATTATTGAAGCGTGAGGGCTTGAATCTACGTGTCATTAATGCTCGTTTTATTAAGCCAATGGATGAAGAAATGCTGTTAAGTTTAGCTAAAGAACATCTGCCAATGTTTGTGATGGAGGAAGGTACTGTACGCGGTGGACTTGGAAGTGCCGTACTGGAGTTCTACGCGGAACGTCACATTTTTGATCAAACGATCGTGCCAATTGGTGTGCCTGATGCTTTTATAGAGCACGGAAGCATTCAACAGCAGCGTGAAGAGGTAGGCTTGACGGCAGAGCATCTAGCTAGCGAAGTGAAGCGGCTGTTGATCGCGCGTTGCGATAATCGTCTTACACGCGCATAAAAGAATTAGGAGATGAAGCATGTCTACATCGAAAGAGCGCATTGACATTTTGCTCGTTGAGCAAGCCTATTATGAAAGCCGTGAGAAAGCCAAAGCGGCAATTATGGCAGGTCTCGTCATTGCGGACGGAGAACGGATTGAGAAAGCGGGGATGAAAGTTCCGCGTACAGCCGCTATTACGGTCAAAGGAGCACCGCATCCTTACGTAAGTCGCGGGGGCCTTAAGTTGGAGAAGGCGATTAAACAATTCGGCCTGCAGCTTGAAGGTGTTACGATGATGGATATTGGTGCATCTACGGGTGGATTCACAGATTGTGCACTGCAAAATGGGGCTGAACGGGTTTACGCCATTGATGTAGGTTACAATCAATTGGATTGGTCCCTCCGTAATGATGAACGTGTCATCGTCATGGAACGAACGAATTTCCGTTATGTTGAGGCCGAGCATTTGGATGGACCTAGACCTGGTATTGCGACGATTGATGTATCTTTTATTTCGTTAAAGCTGATCTTGCCGCCACTGAAGGCCTTGCTGCAAAGACCGGGTAAAGTCATTGCACTCATTAAACCGCAGTTCGAAGCGGGGAGAGAAAAGGTTGGCAAGTCTGGTGTTGTACGGGATCCTCGTACGCATGAAGAGGTGCTAAGGGAAGTATTGGATTTTGCATGTGAACTTGGGTTTGTGCTCGAAGGTGTGACCTATTCTCCAATTACAGGGGGAGAAGGGAACATTGAGTTCCTTGCTTATTGGACGGTCCCAGACCAAGCAGAACAACTGGAGCAGCCGAACGTTTCACGTGAGCTAATTCATGATTTAGTTAAGGAAGCCAACACGCAATTCCGATCTGTATAATGGACCCGATAACGACTTGAATGAAACTCATCCGACTAGGAACGGTCCTACGGGTGAGTTTCTTTTGCGAGTAAGTCTTTTATAAGGAGGCTTATCAATGCTCGGTGATTCCTTTGTTCTTGTCATTATTATGGTGGGCCTTGTCATATGGGGGCTAGTTGCGCTGTATCGGTATTGGAATCGAGAAGAGCCGATGGAGCAGTTGTATATTAGCGAGCATATGGTGCACGATGAAGAAGTGGAGACATTGCTGGAAAAGGAAGGATATGACGTCATAGGCGGCAAATTCTACGTTCCACTCTATATCCAAATGGACAATCAGGAAGAGCAGATGAGTCGGATATGGGTTGACTTGCTCGTTACGAAGCACAACAATTGGTATGTAGTACGGTTAGTACGTGAACGGATGCAGTTGGATTGGACGACAAATGGCATTCGCAAGCTATGGCTAAGTTACAAAATCGCGTTTCCCGATTGTGATGGGCTGTTAATTGTGAATCAAGCTGAACGTTCGATTAAGCTTATTCGAATGCATGTAGGAGAACCGACTGCATCTGGCGAATAAACATACATCAAGATGTTTGAATACAAGGTGGAGGGTCTTTTTTATGAAAGGTCAACGACATATTAAAATTAGAGAAATTGTGATGAATAATGATATTGAAACACAGGACGAGCTTGTAGATTCGTTGCGCAAAGCAGGCTTTCAAGTTACACAAGCTACTGTGTCTCGTGATATGAAGGAACTGCATCTCATTAAAGTTCCGATGGACAACGGACGCTACAAATATTCACTACCGATCGATCAACGTTTTAATCCAGCTCAGAAGCTGAAACGAGCGTTGTTGGATAATTTCGTTAGCATTGATTACGCTGAAAATCTGGTAGTCATGAAATGTCTTCCAGGCACGTCTAATGCTATTGCTGTATTGATGGACTCCATTGAATGGCCGGATATTTTAGGAACGGTATGTGGAGATGATACGATTCTTATTGTTGCTCGTTCTAAAGACAGCAGCAAAAAAGTAATTGATCAAGTGATGAGCTACATTTCATAATCATTGCACAGGAGCTTGAGCTTATATATTTTTGGTCTGGCAATTATTTTGAAAGGCAGATCTTAATTTAAGCTTATGGCTTGTTAGGTTCAGGAGGAGATGTTGGATGTTAGTTGCTATGTCTATTCGCAATTTGGCAGTAATTGAGCATGTACAGCTGCAATTCCATCAAGGATTTCATGTGCTGACAGGGGAAACAGGTGCAGGTAAATCAATCATTATTGATGCACTTGGTCTTATAGCTGGAGGCAGAGGTTCTGCTGATTTCGTACGATATGGCTGTGAGCGTGCCGAGGTTGAAGCTTCCTTTGATCTTCCTTCTGATCACCCAACTTGGGGGATAATTGAGAAACTTGGCATTCACGCTTCACGAGAAGAAATGTTGATCATTCGTCGCGAGCTGACAGCTCAAGGCAAGAGCAATGGTCGAATTAATGGGCAAATGGTCAACTTGAGTATGCTTCGTGAAGTGGGCGATCAGTTGATTAACATACATGGACAGCATGAGCATCAATCTTTGCTCAAAGTTGAGAAGCATATCGAGTGGCTGGATGCCTTTGGCGGTGAGCCGCTAGCTCAAATTAAAGCACGTTATCGCGAACAATATCGTGCTTATAAAGCTTTGCACCGAGAAGCTGAGCAATTGCGTCAAACAAGCCAAGAAACGTTTCGTATGCTCGATTTATATCGTTTCCAAATCGAAGAGCTATCAGAAGCGAAGTTAAAACTAGGTGAAGATGAAACATTAGCGGATGAAAAGGGCAAACTAGCCAATGCAGAGAAGCTCATGGATAGTGTAAATCGTTCTTATGAGCATTTATACGGTCAAGGTGCGATGGATGCTGTTACATTGGCAGTGGACAAGCTGGAACAGATCGTTCATGTCGATCCAGAAAAGTTCCAACCCATTGTAGAACATTTGCAAAATGCTTTTTACCTCTTAGAAGATGCTTCTTTCCAGCTTCGTGACTACCGTGAACAGATTGAGTTTAATCCAGCACGCTTGGAGCAAATTGAAGAGAGGCTTGATCTGTTAACTTCTTTGAAACGCAAATATGGTTCAACCGTTGAAGATATGATGCAGTACTTAGAGAAGATTACAAATGAAGCAGATAAGCTGGAAAACAAAGATGAGCGCTTAGAGAAGCTGGATGCTGAATTAGCCAAGCAGCTTGTGCTTGTTGTAAAGGAAGCGAAGCTATTGAGTGAGCAGAGGCGTATCCTTGCTGATCAGCTTACAAAGCGCATTGAGGCAGAGCTTAAACATTTACATATGGAGCGTACTCGCATGGGAGTACGTATGGAAAGGCTGCAGGATAATAACGGACCAGAAGTAGACGGAATTGGCACTAGGTTGACCCAGCATGGCTGGGACGATGTAGAGTTTCTTATTACACCAAATCCAGGTGAGCCGCTTAGACCATTGCATAAGATTGCGTCTGGCGGTGAGCTGTCACGTATTATGCTTGCTCTGAAGGCAATTTTCTCAGAATTGGATCGCATTCCCGTTCTTATCTTTGATGAGGTGGATACAGGTGTTAGCGGGCGCGCAGCACAAGCAATTGCCGAGAAATTGGTCGAGGTAGCTGCCAACGGGCAGGTGTTTGCGATTACTCATTTGCCACAAGTCGCTTGTATGGCCGATCATCAATATTATATTGAGAAGCAAGTTGAGAATGAACGCACAGCTACAAAGGTCACTGCTCTAAATGAAGATGGTCGGATACAGGAATTGGCACGTATGCTTGGCGGTGTTGAAGTTACTGAGAAAACGATACATCATGCACAAGAAATGCTTAAATTGGCTGAACGACAAAAAGGTGCTTAAATCAAGGTAAGGAATCATTTTCACTCATAAAAGGTAAGGGTCAGGGTTAACTTAATGTTACTGATTAGGGGCTGCCATCAACGGTATGCTTCGAATTGCTACAAAGGAGTGTGACCCCTTGACCCCTTACGTTAAACGGCTAATAGGTCTTATGCTTGTCATCATTATTTGTGCTGGCAGTAATACCCCTTCGTTTCGTGCTTATGTAGCATGGCCACAGCAATTGAGGTTATTCGAAGGTCAGCAGAAACAGTTAAACTTGTCCATGCCTGTTATGGCTAAGGCTACGATTGACCATCCAGAAATCTTACAAGTAAATGGCAACAAGCAAGCGGTAGTGAATGTTTCCCTGAATCAACCGTTAGCATTGCAGCCTAAGCAAGTTGGACAGGCTGAACTTAAGCTTAAGTTGTTTAATCGTATTCCTCTTCGAAGCCTAAAGGTAAATGTCGTACCTGATCTTCGTGTTATTCCTGGAGGCCAGACGATTGGTGTTAAGGTTAAATCCAACGGAATTTTAGTTGTCGGTCATCATCTTGTTCAAGTGGAAGACAATCGTAAGGTATCTCCTGGTGAAGAAGCAGGCGTAAAATTGGGTGATCTTATTGTACGCATCAACGAAGAACGTATCCAAGATTTATCTCAAGTTGGCCTGCTTGTGAAGGCGGCAGGAGAAGCGAAGAGACCATTAAAGTTGGAAGTTCGACGCAATGGTCAATTGGTGAACACAGAACTGCGCCCTGCCTATGATGCAGAAGATAAAACATGGCGGTTAGGCTTATATATTCGTGATTCAGCGGCAGGAGTAGGTACATTAACGTTTTATGCCCCTGATCAAGGTGTCTATGGTGCTCTGGGACATGTCATAACAGATCTCGATACACAAACACCTATTGAGGTAGGTCGTGGTGAAATTTTGCAATCGAATGTGACGTCGATATCCAAAAGTCAAAATGGAGAACCTGGCGAGAAACGCGCTCATTTCTTGAAAGAAGGACGCGTGCTTGGAAATGTAGAGCGAAATACTCCCTTCGGTATTTTTGGGAAGATGAAGAGCAACCCAGATCACAGTTTGTTCAAAAAGGGTATTCCAATTGCTTTTAATGAAGAGGTTCGTGAAGGTCCAGCTGAAATGCTTACTGTTGTGAATGGTCAGCAGGTGGAACGATTCAAGATTGAAATTGTTCATGTTACTAGACAGTCTGCTCCTGCAACGAAAGGTATGGTTATTAAAATAACCGATCCACGTCTTTTGCAAAAGACAGGTGGAATCGTTCAAGGGATGTCAGGCAGTCCAATTATCCAAAATAATAAACTCATCGGTGCAGTAACACATGTATTCGTCAACAATCCTAGCTCTGGGTATGGTTGCTTTATTGAGTGGATGCTTCAGGATGCAGGTGTTGTATTATCACAATCGCAATGGAAGACCACGAAAAAGGTTCACGCTGCAGCGTGAATCTTTTTAACCGTTTGTCGAATGTTAGGAACTCGGCGTGAATGAGCGTGAACGTTGTAGAAATATAAACAAATTTATTATTATAAATGATTTTGTTAAAAAAAGAAAGAAAAAAACTTATTCGACAGAAGGAATTCTTGTGGCCTTGTCGAATAAGTATAACTTGTAAGCGAGATGTTCACGTCACAATTGAAGATATGCTGACGAGACGCTGCAAAACGGGTTAAGGGAGGATCATTAAGTTGCAAAAAATTGAAGTTTTATTGGCAGATGACAATCGGGAGTTCACGAATTTATTGGCGGATTTCTTATCTGAGCAGGATGACATGACCGTAAGTGGTGTAGCCTACAACGGTGAAGAGGTGCTTCAATTTTTGGAGCAAACGAGAACAGTGCCGGATGTACTCATTCTCGATATTATTATGCCTCATCTTGACGGCCTTGGCGTATTGGAGCGCCTTAGAGAACTACAATTGTCGCCACAGCCTAAAATCATCATGCTGACTGCTTTCGGTCAAGAGAGCATTACACAGCGTGCTGTACAACTTGGTGCTTCTTACTATATTTTGAAACCGTTTGACATGGATGTGCTAGCGAATCGTATTCGTCAACTAGCTGGCTCTGCAGCAGCACCTTCGATGACGGGTTCATCTTCTTATGTAAGTAGTGTGATGAAGTCCAATGTTGTACCTTTGGCAAAGACGAAGAATCTTGATGCTAACATTACGACTATTATCCATGAGATCGGCGTACCAGCGCATATTAAAGGTTATCAGTATTTGCGCGAAGCGATCACAATGGTGTATAACAATATCGAAATTCTTGGTTCTATTACGAAAACGCTTTATCCAGCAATCGCTGAAAAATACAAAACAACGCCATCTCGCGTCGAGCGTGCAATTCGTCATGCGATCGAAGTTGCTTGGACACGCGGGAACATCGACAGCATTAGTCGTTTGTTCGGCTATACGATCAACATCAGTAAGTCGAAACCTACCAATAGCGAATTCATCGCGATGGTTGCAGATAAGCTTAGAATCGAGCATAAGGTATCATAAAATGACGTACTGGAGCGGATTGAAGGTTGCTACGAGTGCTTTACATACCAACGATGAAAGCCAACCAATTCGTCATATAGCTTTAATATCTATCTCCACCTGACCCGATAAATCCTAGAGATTTATCGGGTTTTTGGTTGTTATAATAGTACTAATTTATAAGTGCTTTGCCATATAAAGCGACTTCCGTGTTCATGTTAATCATTCTTACTTCAATCAGTATTTGCAAATACTACAAGCAACAGGCTATTTATAGCTTATGGGGGGAGAAAATGAATAAAGTACTATTAGTGATTTTTGTAGCTTTACTGGCTATGACTATAGGGTGCCAAAATGAAACAAAAAATATTTAACTCCGTATTATACGATCGAAGAAAAATACATATAGCATACTAGCTTTATAAGAAAGCAAAAATTTTATTGAAGAAACTCAATATCTAAATCAACTTGTTGAGAAATATAAGACATCAATAGTGAAAACTGGAGTTATTGGGAAGGTAAGAACTTCAATAGGGAGAAATTCGGTTTTTTTAGTTCTAATTTCCTCAGTGGTTATTGTAGTTTCGTTATCTTGCGGTTACATTCCAAAATGCGTACAACAACTGGCTTCCAGCGTTATACTCAAGCTGGAGGTGCATGATGAAAAACATAGAGCATGCTAATTTTTATAAGCTTTGGTTAGGACAGTCTATAAGTTTGTTAGGTATCCAGTTTACAGTAGTAGCGCTGCCTCTTTTTGCAATAGAGGTGCTGAAAACAAGTGAAGCGAATGCGGCTATGCTTCGAGGAATTGTATTTTTACCTTATCTAATATTCGGATTAGTTGCTGGAGCTCTGATTGACATTCTTTCTAGAAAAAAGGTTTTGCTCATTTGTAGTATTTTTCAGGGTGTATTATTTTTATCGGTATTTATATTGGCTGCAACGAATGAAATAACGTTCCCATTATTGGTGTTTCTCATGTTTGTGAATGGAATATTGACCACGTTTTACAACATTGCCGTTCCTTCTTTTTTACCGGAAATAGTAACAGATAAAAACAATTTAAAAAAAGGAAATGCGCAGCTAGCCCTTTCGGAGTCACTTGCTGTTGTGATTGGTCCTATGCTAGCAGGTATCGTGATTACGCTAGTGGGTTCAACAGGCTCATTCTCGGTTAACGCAGCGACGTATTTTGTTTGTTTTGTGTGCCTATTATTTATTTCAAGATTTAAACCGCATACAGTAGGTTCTTTAAAAAATGCAAATATAAAATCCGTTTATAAAAACATATTTGAAGGTTTGATATATTTTAAAAAACATCCTGTATTGGAACCGATTGTAAGCTGCGGCGCTGTTTACGGTTTTTTTAAATACATACTATATAGCATTTTAGTCATATTTCTTTATAAGGTAATGGGTCTATCTGAACTTGAAATAGGCTTTGTTGTAGGTTCAGCTTCGGTCGGATTTTTAATAGGTAACACGATATTTTTAAAGAAAAGTAAACACATGAATCATACTAAAATGCTTGTTTATAGCGCGGCTGTGTCCGTAAGTGGTCTATGTTTAATACCTGTAATGGGATATTTGGGAACTGTGTACGGCATAGTGGCTGTAAGTATCATACATGGTATGGGAGAAGGTGTATTTGGCCCTTACGCTGCAACGATACGACAACTTGTCTCTCCAAGTCACATGCTAGGCAGAGTAAATGCTGTACAGCGTACGCTGAATTGGGGAGCTTGGGCATTGGGGAGTTTTGCTAGTGGATTTTTAGTTTCCATATTTGGACTTCAAACGACGTTATTTATCGGAGGCTTCGGCACAACATTGTGCTTAATAGCGTTGGTAAGGCGAGGGATATTAAAAGGAACGAACATTGAATATACGAGTCTAAACTGATTGTAAATATGTGAAGCTATAACTCAAACCACTATAATCGAACTCATCCGAGATTAGCCTAATGTTCTCCCTCTTCGTCTTATTTAGTTAAGAAGGAGGGAGATCATGATGTCACATGTAAAAGGCTTGTAGCAGTAATAAGCGGGTGGTAAGTTAGTAATAGATGGACTCCGTGGCTATACAGCACTTTTAGGCAAAGGGGTGTTTGTTCTATGAAAAAATGGATTACAGTACCCGTATCAAGTATGATACTAGCATCTACTTTATTGTTCGGAGTGGCAGGCGCGTCATCTGCTCCCACAGCTGGTTGGCCTTCTCCCTCACCGGTTTATACGGTACAATAATGAAGTGAATTATTGAATTCTTTATTTTGTAAAATAAGGTCAATTTCATACGATATCCGTAAAACACCCTTACTGTTTCGATGTGTATACATTGTCGGTTAAGGGTTGTTTCGCGTTCAATCAAGGATTGAGTTTGAGTGAAAATGTCTAATTTAAATTTCAAATTTTATCTATTTCAGTTGCAAATTATGATACGATTCCGTTACAATATATTTCACTTGATCTTCGAATACTAGAGTCGCTGTAGTCGCTGTTATCTGAACATTTGCTAGTCGAATACATAGGATGATCAACTAGAAATACATCTCGAAGGTACGAAATACATCTTAGAGAAGGAAGGTACTGTTTTGAATGCAAGCTTATATTAAACCTCTTATGGATGCGGCGCTATTTTTTCCATTCATAGCGCTAGCGTTAACTCTACCATTTCTTGTCGTACAGTATCGTAGATATGGATATGTCAACAAACTTCGTGCTGCTGTCCTTTATTCAATGCTGCTGTATATGATATCTGCTTATTTTTTAGTCATTTTACCTTTACCGAGCAGTACGGATAATTGTATCCGAGAAGGCGCGTTTTGGACGTATTCACAATTGGTTCCATTCACATTTGCATCTGAGATTTTGAATCAAACACAAGTGAACTTCTCGCAGCCAAGTACGTATATGTTGTTAGTAAAAGAAAAAGCGTTTCTCCAAGCTATATTTAATGTTTTTTTAACGATTCCTCTTGGTGTGTACGCAAGATATTATTTCAGACGAACGGCATTTCAGACAGGATGCATCGCATTTGGTGTTGCGTGTCTCTTTGAGATAACACAGATAACGGGATTGTTCGGTATTTTTGATTGTCCGTATCGTTTATTCGATGTTGATGATTTCTTCTTGAATACGACTGGTGGATTACTCGGTTATTTCCTTACACCGCTCCTGACATTTTTCTTACCTCGTTCTGAGAAGTTAGATGAAGATGTTGAACTGTCACAAATGACGGTTGGTTATGTACGCCGCTTAGTTGCTTTTCTCATCGATACGGTTGTTTATACGATTGTTACAGGGATTTTCACATTCGGGATAGGGCTCTTCCTACATCGAAGTCTAATAAATCAGGGTATGGATACGGTATTGGCTTGGATTTTATATGCCTTGACAAGCATCGTAGGTGTACTTATTTACTTTGTAATTGTTCCTACAATGACAAATGGGCGGACGATAGGGAAAATGGTAACTCGCATTCACATAGTTGATGATAGACTGCAAGCTGAACAACAGGGGCGAACGATAACAGCGAAAGCGCTGTTCCATCGATACAGTCTCTTGTATACCATTATTATCGGGTATAATTACGTATTTGGATTCATATTCAGCTTTACAGATTTACCACCGATCATTTTGATGAGCGCTCTTTTCTTATATTTTGGTATTGGCGGATTGCTAGTTCTTCATCTCATCGTGAATTTCTTTACGCGAGATAAGCGATTGTTCTATGAAAAGTGGAGCCATACACGGAATGTCATCACGGAACGCAAAGATTCTACAAGCTAAGGAACTGTCTTTCACCATTTAGGCATCAGCGTACTATACTGTATGAAGTATTGTTGTCAGCTCTGTTGCCTAGACGGACGAGAAAGGCGGCTTCCTATGAATAGGCGTGATAAACATAACCCATATCGGAGAAGTCGTCGGGATCAGCGTAGTGGTCGTAGGCGGAAAGAGGCTTACCTGCACAACAACGAGGGAGAAGGAAAGGGCCCTCCGCCATTTGGACCAGGTGGTAAGGGATGTCCGAAAAAGCCCCCGCCGATTCCTCCGATTACACTGCAGAAGGCAGTTCTTCTGGCCGCTGTGTTAAAGGATTGGCTGATTGTCGAGACTGTTATTATAAATCGAAATAAAACCGTTCAAGTTATTTTAGCAGGCGATTTTGGCAAATTTGGCATTCGTCCAGAATTTTTGAATGAAGATAATGTCGGTTTATTCGAAGCGTTGGAGGATACGGGGATATTCCCGGTGCTTGGCGAAGGACCTGAAGGGGCTGTACCTCCAGAAGCTGGGGGATAGCATGTGGCATGTGTTCATAAATTGAAACAAAAAAGAAGGAAGTCCGCGGTAAACTGGTACCCATAGACTGGACACTTTGAAAAAAAGGTGTTTGGGCTATGGGTACTTTTTCGTATACTGGAAGAGTAACGGGGGGGATGACATGAGCAAGAAATATTTTAATGAGGGACAACGCGAAGTTTTATCAAACAACAGATATATCGCTAGAGTTAGTGAAAAATCCATTGCCTACACAGATGAATTTAAACGGCTCTTCATTGAACAATACATGCTCGGGAAAACGCCTAGGGAGATCTTTGAGGCGAGTGGATTCGATGTCAGCACCCTAGGAATGACTCGTGTCGAACAATGCGCAGATCGCTGGAAGAAGGCTTATGAAAGGGATGGGATTATCGGGCTCACCGACTCAAGGAAAGGTTCCTCGGGTCGTCCGTTACAGAGGGAACTGACTGCTGCCGAAGTGATTGCCAAACAAGAGGCAAAAATCAAGCTTCTCGAATCACAGCTTGAACTGTTAAAAAAGTTCGACAAGAACGAAAGGAGGCTAGTACTAGAGAAAAGCAATCTAAGCATAAGTCATAAATTCGAACTGATCCATGAAGCCGTAAAGCAAGGATTGGGACGAATGACTCGGTATTTCTGCGAGCTGCTAGAGGTCTCTCGCTCCGGATACTATCGTTATCTTCAGGCTGCGGATACACGCCTGCAACGAGCTAGAGAAGACGAGGAGGCCGGTACCTGGATCAAAAAGGCCTTTGCTCGTCGAGGCTTCAAGAAGGGTTCACGCTCCATTAAAATGATCCTGGAACACGAGTTTGGTATTGTGTACAACCTGAAGCGAATCCGCAAATTGATGAAGAAATTTGGATTAGTCTGCCCTCACCGAAAGCCAAACCCATATAAACGAATAGCTAAGGCAACGCTTGAACACCGGACGCTACCTAACCTTTTACAGCGAGATTTCAGGAAAGAAATCCCGGGCCTTGCGCTTCTAACGGACATCACTTATCTGCCTTACGGTCGGTCGGAGATGGCCTATTTGTCAACCATATTGGATGCTTCTACAGGCGAGGCCCTGGCACATCATCTATCTGACCGAATTACACTTGACTTAGCTACTGATACCATAGAGAAGTTCATGCAACAAAAACGAATCAAACTGCCTAAAGGCGCCTTTATCCACTCCGATCAGGGCAGCCACTATACAAGCCCCACCTTCCAAAAGCTTCTAAAGAAGCACAAGTTGGGGCAATCCATGTCTAGACGAGGAAACTGCTGGGATAATGCCCCTCAGGAATCCTTCTTTGGTCATCTTAAGGATCATGTCGACCACAGAGCCTGCCTGACCTTTGAAAGTCTTAAGCAAGATGTAGATCGGTACATTCGCTATTACAACAACCACAGATATCAATGGGGACGAAAAAAGATGACTCCTGTACAGTACAGAAATCATCTTTTGTCCGCAGTTTAAAACCCATAAGCTCTTTCTTTTGAATGTGTCCTTGACAAAGGGTCCAGATCA
>NZ_AULU01000003.1 GCF_000422445.1 Paenibacillus assamensis DSM 18201 | reverse complement strand
ATGATCAGCGCTGCTTGCTTTAAAATGTCCACCTCCATTTTAAGACGTTCATTTTCTTTACGTAATGCAATAAGTTCATTCTCTTCAGTAGACCGATTGTCTTTCTCTGAGAATGATCCTGACTGCTGGTATTGCTTAATCCAGCGATCTAGTACAGAAGCACTTAGTTCGTACTCATCTGCAATAGCTGCTCTTGCTTTTCCATTTTCGTATAACTGAACCATCTGTCTCTTAAATTCAGCAGTAAATGTACGTCTTTGTCTTGGCATAGTAGATCCGCTCCTTGTTATATTGCTCTTATTCTACTAGCCCTTATTTTTTCTGTCCAACTAAGTGTAGCCGATCCAAAGGAGCGATTGTGACGTCTAAGTTGACACACGAAAAAATAAGAGATGTCATTAGTGAAAGCACAGTTTTAAAAGGAAAGTCGTTTGAAATATATCTGCAAGGGTCGTATAAAAATTCTACTAATATCCGTGGGGATTCAGATGTGGATATCGTAGTTCAGCTTAATAGTACGTTTTATAGAGATTTGAGCAATTTAAGCGAAAATGAAAAACAGACATACACATCACAACATTCTTCTGCTACGTACGAATGGAAAGATTTTAAATCAGACCTTATCACTGTTTTAGAGAATTATTTCGGTAAATCGTATGTAAAGGTCGGCAATAAATCAATCAAAATCTTACCTAGTAACGGAAGATTGCCGGCTGATGTAGTTCCATGTGCGCAATACCGCCGCTATAAACGATATACTGGAGTTTCAAATAAGTCTGACTATGTAGAAGGAATATGTTTTTGGACATCAACAGAAAACCGTTTTGTAGTCAACTATCCCAAAGTCCATTATGACAATGGTGTCTCTAAGAACCAGATTACTGACCAAATGTATAAGCATATGATCCGTATATTTAAAAATGCTCGTACTTATATGGATAATAGAGATTTGTTTGATAAGTCCCTTGCACCGGGTTATTTCATAGAAGGTCTTCTTTATAATGTTACGAATAACAATTTTAAAAATACGTACAACCAATCGATGTTTGAAATTTTAAACTGGTTACACAAGGCTGATTTTGATGCTTTCGTTTGTCAGAATGAGCAAACAATGCTATTTGGACCCTCTCCAGAGCAATGGAATCCTGAAAATGCACAGAAGTTTTTAACTTCAATGATTAAGCTATGGAATGACTGGGGGAAATAAAAGTGCACTCATACTCAACTGATTCCAACGAAAGAATTAACATTCCATTTTATTTAGCTATTATCAGCATTTTATCTGCTTGGTTATTACCCAAGTTAATAGAAATGATGGGCCTGTCTATTCCTTGGTATGTTGATGCACCTGCTGTTATGGGGTTTTACTTTATTTACTACAAGTTATTTGATAACTTCTTTTGGAAGTGGAAGTGGTTTGCTAAAATAAATCTAATTCAAACGCCTAATTTTAATGGAACTTGGGATGGACATTTTTTAAGTTCTTATGATGGACACACAAACCAAAAACCAGGAACCATTGAAATAATACAAACTTGGACTAGAATGTGCGTTGTATTTAATAATGGTACATCACGGTCAAAAAGCATCACTTCATCAATTATGACTACTAATGCAGAAGGCTATGTTTTAAGTTACGAATACCAAAATGAACCTAATTACAACTCTGTACCTACAATGCAAATACATCGTGGATTTACTCGGTTAACGCTCTCCAGAGACCAAAAAAAACTTGAAGGGGGTTATTACACTGGTAGAGGTAGATTAAATTATGGAACAATGGAGTTTTTAAAACCTTGAGCGTACACTCAAGGTTTTTGGAAATAAATCTATCAATATAAAATGCATACTCAGAGTCTAACACTTTATTTTCTCAGTTTGGAAGTCCATATGATTTTGTTTGATGTTCAGTCTACAACTTATTTCTCAAAAGCTGCCGATTTTCAAACCTGAAAACCGCGCTACAGCAACAACTCCAGTCTAATACTTTATTTTCTTCGAACAGATGTTGTCAGAAGAAAATAAAGTGTTAGACTAGGTTAATTGTAGTAACGTAAATAGAGGATGTTTAGTTCAATATATGAGCTAATCTCCTCTATTTTTTTGTTTAATAGAATTATTAACTATGGCTTATAAAATTAGTATAAATTATTTAATATATTGAGGATAAATGCTTTCGTTGGGAGTGACGCTGTGAGAGTACAAGAAGTAATTCTAAATGATAATAAAAAGAGATATTTACTGTTGGATGAGGTAGGTGTTCCAGTTGTTACGTGAAAATAAAGTTGTAGACTGTAAAATATAGTATTAGACCGAAAAATAAAGTACTAGACTGTGAAATAAAGTGTTAGACTGGCGGCCAGTGATTAAACTAACAAGCCGTTAAGCCTAATATATAATGGTATGGGTTTTCAAATAATCAGGACATGGTTTTCCAAATGTGATAATGTTGTGTCCGATTTATATTTTGATCTCTTTATTTATTAGGGTGTAGTAACATAAAGTAATAAAATTGTAGGGGGCTTTTTTATGCCTGATCTCTTGCTAATGTTATTCTTGATAAACTTATCTTTATTTCTCTTGCACGAAATGGATGCGATAAGACGTTCTGAGTGGAGATTGTTCATCGTGCTTAAGGATATGGAAGATTCTAAAGCTTATAAAGTATTCACATTTATTCACCTTCCTCTTTACACAATAATACTCTATTTACTTTTTAGTAAATATCAGACAGTTACTTTTTGGGTCCTAGATTTATTTTTAATCATACATGCAATCCTGCACCTATTTTTTGAAAAGCACCCCCGTAATGAATTTAAAAATACTTTTTCAAGAACAATTATTTATCCAATGGGAATCCTTGCGGCTATTCATTTAGTATTACTATTTAATAACTGAGTAGCAATAATATCAAAGACAAAGATGTTTGATTCGATAGCAATATTAAAACTCATATGATCAACATCTCCGGTCTAATACTTTATTTTCTTTGAACAGTTGTAAAGATGAATTAAAGTTCTCCAAGGTTTATAAAGTTGACCTATAGCTTATAGAGGCGTATCAAAAAGCCGAGCGAAACTCAGGTATCCATTTCTGTTTTCCTCGGCTCTTTTCACCTTTGGAGCGGGACAAACAATCCGCCAATCCCCTTGATAAATGAAGCTTTTCTTTGATTCCCCCCCCCCCCGATATTACTCTGATTTGTAGGGCGACTTTATTTGCTTTGGGGGTTTGAGGTAGGGGAGGTGGCGTGATACGACTTTTTAATAAATGCACAGATGTTGTGAATATGCGTTTATTGATTGTATCTAAATAGCAGGACCTCATCCTCTACCGCCAAGTGGAGGATGAGGTCCTTTTTTATAGGCTAAATTCAGCTCCTAATGGGCTTGAAAAATCGTAAAAATAACTTTTTAGACAGACCCAATGTTTGTAATTCTTCTGTTTCAGTTAACAGCTAATCAGAAGATGGTTAAATAAATATTCAAAGCATGGCGGGAAATTCGCAGCAGTCTATTCTTGAGACTATTGTTACGCTAATAACGATGGTTTTTTTATTTATAGTTATTTCTTACTCTTAGGCTCCGCTTTGGACATCTTAATTAAAGTCATAGAACTACTATAAAAAGTAATCATTGTCTACTATTTCATTCTTTTAGAGCATCCTAAAATAAAAGCAGAGGAGCAACTGGAGACTATTAAAATGAAAAAAGTAACGATGGGCTTATTAAGTGTCTTGCTTTTATTTGGTCAGCAAGTTCTCAGCCACGCTGGAAGCCCGAACAGTTATTTCGGAATGATAGAGAATCCTTTTTTACTCTAAACACCGCTATTACGGAGCATCTGATTGCTACGTAATAGCGGTGTTTTTATTTAGTGTCGACAAAAAATTACAAGGGCATGACAACTTGTTTACATCTCCATCATACTTTAGCTACATCTAACTATTATAGTGATCTACAGAAGATATAAGCTCTCTATTCTAGCTGTAATTTACTTATCGCTTCGATATGGAGAGAGCCTAGGTAGATTACAGGTTTACTAGAGTCATTGAACTATAATCAGCAAGGAAAGGACGGAATGAAAATTGAGAAGGGAGCAACATCGAGCAGCAGCTAAGAGGAAAAGACGCATACGGAAGAATGTCGTATTGGGGTTAGGATTTATTATTATCCTTATCGTACTTACCAATGTTGCAGCAGGAATAATGCGAACGGTTTCTCCAGAGCAATTATCCGTAAATGAGGAAACCGTTGAAGTAGTAACGAGTGCTCCACCTTTAGCAGGGAGAACCGAGACACCACCGGACAATCAGAATTCAACAATTGAAATAGAAACGAACGTTCTATCACTAACGGAGAAAACGGAAGCTCCAAAGAGTGCTCAGAAGTCGACGATGAAGTCTAATAAAGTCGTATACTTGACGTTTGATGATGGACCTACGAGTTTGACGGATGATTTCCTCGACTTGTTGATGGAAAATGAGGTTCAGGCAACATTTTTTATGGTTGGCACTAACTTAAACAATGTTGAATGGCAGGATGAAGTAAAGCGAGCCGTGGAGGAAGGACATTATGTGGGAGCACACAGTATGACGCACGACTATAACAAGCTGTATAAGCAGGGCGCGTTTGTGGATGAAATGAAGGAAAGCTCGGCACTTATCGGTGAAATCACGGGAGTAACGCCAACATTAGTGCGTCCCCCGTACGGTTCAAAACCTGGGCTAAAAGATTCGCTGCGTAATGAAACGGCAGATGCCAATTTGAAAGTATGGGATTGGACAATCGATTCGAAAGACTGGAAACTGCAAGGAAACCCTAATGGCATTGTGGAACAAGTGAAAAGCACAACGACTGAAGATGTCGAAATCGTACTGTTACACGAAAAAGAGACAACACTAGAGGCACTACAGGACATTATCGATTTTTATAAAGATGAAGGTTACGAATTTGCTGTTTATCAAGAAGGGGAACATTTTATGAGTAATTTTTGGAAGGATGAGCGGTTGTAATGAGTTCTATTCTATAGGATGAAATAAAACACAGCATGACAATTCATTAGTAAATGGGCTGATCTAATATTTACTAGGTTCAGCCCATCTGCTCCATTCCATTGTGCGGTTTGAAGCATAAAAACAGATCAAACTTAGATAAAATAAGCAAACAACAGCTTGTCATAACGGGAGGTAAGGACAATAGGCTATGAGTTCACAATGCTGCTTCAGCTCTTTGAGCGGGCGGCATTATTGCTAATTATTTTGTTTTTATTAACTCGTATTTCGAGTTTTAGGCAAATACTGCAAAAAGAATCGCAGACACCTAGGGAGTTCGCGGTTGTGACGATTTTATTTTGTGCCTTCGCGCTTTTTAGTACCTATGCAGGAATCGATGTGGAAGGCTCATTGGTAAACGTACGGATCATCGTCATTATGGCTGGAGGTATTTTATTCGGGCCTTGGGTCGGCATGGTCGTGGGAGTGGTGTCTGGTATCCATCGCTACCTTATCGATATCGGCGGGGTAACTTCGATTCCTTGTCTCATCACGAGTATTATTGCGGGGCTCGTATCCGGCTATATTTATTTGCTAACGCCTAAAGCGAAGCGATGGTTTGTCGGTATCTTTGCCGGGATGGCCTGCGAGGCATTAACGATGCTGTTGATTATTTTCATGGCGCAGCCTACAGCATTAGGAGTAGACATTGTATCCAAAATTGCCATACCGATGATTCTAGGTCAATTGAATGTGGGATTAATCATTTTGTTAATACAAAATGTGGAAAGTGAACGAGAAGGTATTGCTGCGCAGCAGGCGAAGCTAGCTTTGGATATTGCGAATAAAACATTACCTTATTTTCGCTCGATCAATCCAGAATCGTTGCATAAAATTTGTTCCATTATTAAATATGATATTCAGGCCGATGCGGTAGCCATTACGGATGCTTCGACTGTGCTCGCTTATGTTGGTTATGGAGAAGAACGTTATCAATCTCGGCATGAGATCATTAGTGATATGACCAAAGAGACGATACGGAGTGGGGAGTTCATGATAAGCAACCATGCGTTGGATGATGCGCTGCCGGGTGTTCAATCCGTTTTAATTATCCCGCTGAAAGAGCGGGAAGAAGTTACTGGTACGTTGAAGATTTATTATCGAAAAGCACATAAAATTACGTATCCGCTGCAGACGATGGCTGTCGGTTTGTCCCAGATTATTTCGACGCTAATGGAGGTCTCTCGTGTGGAAGAAATTAAGGCGATGGCGAATAAAGCCGAGCTTAAAGCGTTGCAGACAACGATTCAGCCCCACTTTTTGTTCAATGCGTTGAATGCGATTGGCTCGTCGATTCGGACAAGGCCGGATCAAGCGAGGGAGTTACTCGTCAACTTATCGGGCTATTTGCGTTATAATTTGGAGCTTACGGATGAGTTGATCGATATTCATCAAGAATTGGAGCAAGTTCGAAATTATATAGAAATTGAAAAGGCACGCTTTGGAGATCGCCTACACATTGTTTATGATGTGGATGAAGTTGCTGTGAAGATTCCCAGTCTTATTATTCAACCGTTGGTTGAAAATGCGATTGTCCACGGTATATTGAAGGAGAAGGGCCCAGGAACGGTTACCATTTATGTCAAAGATACAGAAGATTACGTTCGGATTGGCGTACAGGATACAGGTGTGGGTATCCGTGAAGATATGATTGAACAGGTGAAAGAAGAGCGAGTTCCATCGAACCATATTGGTCTTTTCAATGTGCACAAGCGTGTGAAGCTTATTTTCGGGCATGGCGTTACGGTAGAGCGATTGGATCAAGGAACGAATATCTTTTTTGACGTACAGAAGGAGACAAGATGAGAGCCATAATCGTGGAAGATGAAATATTAGCCCGCGAAGAGCTGGAGTATTTGATTACCAAACATAGTCACATTGAAATCGTGGATCGATTCGAGGATGGTCTTGATGTGCTTAAATTTCTACAAGAGAAGGAAGTCGATGCGATTTTTCTCGATATTAATATTCCATCGTTAGACGGCATGCTGCTTGCGACTAATATAAGTAAGTTCGCACGCAAGCCCTATGTTGTTTTTACGACCGCTTATAAGGAACATGCTGCTCAAGCATTTGAATTAGAAGCTTTTGATTATATTTTGAAACCCTATGACGAGAAGCGAATTGCTGCCATGTTACGTAAGTTGGAGACTACTTTTGATCGAGAACATCAAAAGCCAGGACAAAGTTCAAATGCTGTGGAAAGTAGGCAAAGGTCAGAGGAAAAGCGCATTAATTTGCTGAAAAATGACAAGTATATTGTGACGAGCAGCGATGACATCTACTATGCAGAAGCTCAAGAGAAGGTAACGAACGTGTTCACGAAGAGCGGTATGTATAAGATGCCGATGAGTATTTCAGATTTTCATGCGCTGCTGCCTCAAGATCGTTTCTATCGTTGTCATCGTTCCTACACCGTCAATTTGTCACAAATTCATGAAATCGTTCCATGGTTCAACAATACTTATTTGTTGCGTCTGCGTGATATGGATGCGAAGGTGCCAGTTAGTCGAAGTAAAGTTAAAGAATTTAGGCAGTTGATGCATATATAAAGGCAGTTCATTCCGTAATCCCGTCATTTCATGTCGTGCGTGGATCAAGAAAGCGTTCTCTCTTGTAAGATAAAGGCGTGGAAGTAAGGCGTATGACGCTTTCATTTCCCTACAGATAATAGAGATAACGCATACATCTTGGTCATAGCAGAATGGAAAGAGGGGATTTATCATGAGTATGCATCAAGCGGCTCATTCGAAGGTAAATCGGTGGATAATTGTACTTGGAACGATCATTATTCAAATGGGATTGGGCACCATATATACGTGGAGTTTATTCAATCAACCGTTAGCTGACAAATTTGGCTGGGAGCTAAGCTCCGTATCTATTACGTTCTCCATTACGAGCTTTGCCTTGGCATTTGCGACACTGTTTGCTGGTAAAATACAGGATCGTATCGGTATCCGAAATCTGACGATGATCTCAGGTGCTGTTCTCGGTGCAGGGCTTATTGCTAGCTCGCAAGTTTCATCGTTATGGATGTTATACTTACTTGCTGGGGTAGTTGTTGGTTTTGCTGATGGTACAGCATATATTACATCGCTATCGAATTTAATGAAATGGTTTCCTGAACGCAAAGGGCTAATAGCGGGAATATCCGTGGGAGCTTTTGGGACAGGCAGCTTGCTCTTTAAATATATAAATGGACATTTCATCAATACGTTGGGGGTTTCCCAAGCTTTCTTAGTCTGGGGATTGATCGTGATGGTAATGGTGATTGTCGGATCATTCTTAATTAAAGAAGCTGTAATGACAGAAACACCTGCAAATACCAATACTCCATTACACAGTCAAAAAAACTATACAGTTAAAGAAATGCTCCGTACGAAAGAAGCATATTTGCTCTTCGTTATTCTATTCACAGCTTGTATGAGCGGGTTGTATCTAATTGGTATTGTCAAAGACATCGGTGTACAGCTTGCTGGACTTGATATTCGTACAGCAGCAAATGCTGTAGCGATGGTAGCGATTTTTAATACAGCTGGCCGAATTATACTCGGTGCATTGTCGGATAAAGTAGGACGCATGAAAGTGGTAGCGGGTGCGCTGCTTGCAACGGCATTGTCCGTCATAACGTTAAGCTTCGCAACTTTGAACGCCGGTATTTTTTTCACATGTGTCGGGGTGATTGCATTTTGCTTTGGTGGTAACATCACTGTCTTCCCAGCGATTGTTGCTGATTATTTTGGTTTAAAGAATCAAAGTAAAAACTACGGCATCATTTATCAAGGTTTCGGTTTAGGTGCTTTGGCGGGTTCTTTCCTAAGTGTTTTGTTTGGAGGTTTCCAAGTTACCTTCAATGTAATCGCGGTCTTATGCATGATATCCTTCTTGATTGCTATTTTTATCACAGCACCTGGTCATCGTAACGAGTCGAAGAAGAACCAAGAATCTGTACTGAAACCACATTATAATGCGGGATAATTGCAGGAGAATGTCTTATTCGATAAGAAAGACCACTGAAAGAGTGTTGGCAAGTTAAACAGGCGTCCTTTGCACATATAAGATGTGAGAGGACGCCTGTTTTTTCGTGTAAGTGGTACCTAAGAGGATTGTGAAGTTGTTATTGTTGCAGCGCGCTCTCGTTCCACATATGCGGCAATCTCATTGATTGCATAATCCAAGGGCTTGAAACTAGCTTTTATCGCTGTGCTGCGGTCTTTGTAAGATGGATCCGACAGCACTTGCTGCACCGCTTCTCGCAGTTCGTCGGTAGTTGGAGCCATATTTCTTATGTAAATCCCGATTCCAGCCCGCTCTACCATTTCCGCTCCCATAAATTCATCAAACGCTTGCGGTATGGCGACCTGTGGCACCTCGAAGCAGATGCTTTCGTACACGCTATTCGTGCCTGCATGATTAATAAACACGCTTGCATGCTTCAATATATCAAGCTGCGGCACATAGTTGCGGATGATAAAATTGTCGGGAATGCCTTCAAGGTCTTCTAATCGCAAACGATTGCCTACTGACATTACTACCTGTACGTCCGATTGTCCAAAAGCCTCGAAACAGTTCTGGAATAAATTCTCCAATTGATTCAAAATAGTACCGAATGAAATGTAAATTAACGGCCTGCCATCAAGTTGATCGAAAGGGAATTCCACCGTCTCCTTGCGCGGGGTGATCGAGTAACCAGCAAATAAATAGCTATCATCGAACGAATCCGGGAATAAATAAACGGACTTGGAACTATATATAATATTTAATTTCTCTTTGCTGCCCAAGATATCATTAATGACGTTTACGTTATTTAGTCCGTATTTTGATGCAATGGTTTTGGAGGACATATCAACTAATTTTCGGTAAAGGTCAGCTTCCTTATATTTCTTGTAAACCGAATTCTCTTCAAGCCGAATAAAATTGGTAATAAAGAAAGTAGGATCAAAATCTGCCATTTCGTCGATATACGAAAACGTGGCGAAAGCCGCAATACCAGGAACGCCAAGTAGTTGGGCAAATTCTTTCCCCCAATACGCAAATGCATCATGAATGATGTAATCAGGTTTCCATGCCGTAACCTCATCTTTGAATCGTTCTACGAGTAATCGGCTTTTATCTAAAATGTAATGGGGAAATAGCAGGAATGTATCGACGCGATCCCCCTCTCGTCTTTCGAAGCCACTCATATCCTCGTAATTTCTAAACTGAGCGCCGGTTGCCTCAATTTTTTCACGGAACTCGTTACTGGAGTAATAGAGTACCTCCTCACCTTTCTCAACTAGTGCCTGAATCAACCCCAGTGACACATTGATATGTCCGTGTAGATCGATTCCGAAATATATCAGCTTAGCCATTACACTCCTCCTTATCTAATCAGTTAACTAGGATATTTGTTCAAACCAATATACACTGTCCTTCTATGTCCAAGTACAATTTCTATTTAGGATTGGTAAATCCTTCTTCTTTCACCTTAAGTTCACTTTAAGAAATGAATCGGGATTAAGGTACGGTTAACGAAATAATTATGGAAAGGTTGTTATCTTGTCTTGATTTTCCATGTAAAGGCGTGTACGATGCAGCTAGAACACTAAGTCCAATCTCAAACCTCTAACCTCTGAGATTATTGCCACTCAGCCACATACATTTAACTTAAAGCGGTATTACTTTTAGAGCTCTCTTCACAACGATTCAACAATACACAGCACACAGCACACAAAACAAAAAACTTCCAAGTACAACTGCACACAGTTAGATTTCCTCTAGTTATCTTATCTATTTATCTCGTTGATCTTACTTTTGTTAGAAGTTCCAAGGTTCTTTAATTTATTAAAAAATGTTGAAAGCTTGGGGGCATTTATAGTGATTATTCAAGCACGGGCCGTACTGGAGAGTAACGTATCCAAAAAGACGACTGAGAAGTTGATTCACAAAGTAAAAGGCTTGTTCGAGCATAAGCTGAGCGAGAAGTTGAACTTGATGAAGGTGTCAGCGCCTCTTTTCGTAGAGGGGAGCACGGGCGTCAATGATAACTTGAACGGATGGGAAAGATGTGTCGCGTTCGATACGGCTGCTTACCCGCCAATGATGCTGGAGGTTGTCCAGTCGTTGGCTAAGTGGAAGCGGATGGCTACTCGCTATTACGATTTGCAGCCGGGAGAAGGATTGTACACGGATATGCGGGCGATCCGGCGTGACGAAGTACTCAGTCCATTGCATTCGCTGTACGTTGATCAATGGGATTGGGAACTGGTTATCGATAGACAAGAACGAACGGTAGAAACGTTGAAGGAAAAGGTTCTCCTTATCTACGAGGCGCTTAAAATGACAGAAGAGGAAGTAGCAGAACTGGATTCGTCATTAAAGCCTTTCTTACCAAAAGAGATAACGTTCATTACATCGCAAGAGCTTGAAGATCTGTATGGAGTAGATACGACAGCTAAAGAGCGTGAGCATAGGATCGCAAAAGAGAAGGGTGCGGTCTTTATTATGCAAATTGGAGGTAAATTGGCATCTGGCGAGCCGCATGACGGCAGATCTCCAGACTATGACGATTGGCAGCTAAATGGAGATATTATCGTCTGGTATCCTGTTATGGAAACGTCCGTTGAAATTTCCTCTATGGGTATTCGTGTAGATGAGGCGGCACTTGAACGTCAACTTCAACATAGTGGATGTGAGAACCGTGCACAGCTTCCTTTTCATCAAATGCTTCTAAATGGCACTCTCCCTTGTACAATGGGTGGGGGGATTGGCCAATCTCGTGTTGTTATGCTTCTGCTGCACAAGTTCCATATTGGTCAGGTGCAGATGTCTGTATGGCCGCATGAAATGGTACAAGCATGTAGGGAACGTGAAATCGAGTTGCTTAACGTCATTAGCTAACGATATACCATTTAATAATGGTGAGATAATTGCCCTATGATAATGATGTCTAGGGCAGTTATTTTCATAAACTTTAACATAACTTTATCAAAATTTAAGATAGTAGAGGCGAATGAGTCCATTCAAATTGAAAAATTTACTCCTCGCTATTTCAATAAATTAGCAGGCGATAAGACGAGTTTAATAGTTAGCGGTAAATCGTATATTTACGTTCGAATAAATAAAAAAAGTGTGATACCATAACGGTTTTGTCGGCAGCGGGCAATGATTAGCACGTCGAGCGAAAATGACATAAAAATACAAATATTGGACTGTGAATGCTGATTTCGCCCAAAGTGAACGTTTTTCGAACACAACTTTCGTCTTGTTGACTTTATTTGACGAGCTTTGATAAAGTATTTCTAATTCAATCACCATGATTCGATATTCCATCCTGCAATCTCCGATTTATTTAGACACAATTTTCTAATCCTGCTCAAAAGATTAACCTAACCTACACTATCTCACAGAAGCTTGTTTACCAACTTAATGATTCAGGAAGTACTCAGATTCACGTCTTTCATTGTTCGTCGATATAGGACAGGAGCGTGTGAACACGCAATCGGTCGAGGCGAAATGAAATGGAACGAGATTGGAGGAATGTTATGACCGTACCGACATCGGTTCAGGCTCCGAGCAATACGACGTATTCTTTGACCCATCCGCAAAAGCGTATTTGGTACATGGAACAGATCTTTCCGGGCACATCATTCGCTAACATAGGCGGTCCCGTTCGGATAAAGGGAGCGATTGACTTTAGCTTATTGGAGCAAGCCATTCACACCTTTATTCAACAGCATGATGGCTTGAGAATTGAACTTATGGAGCAGGATGGGGAAGCAGCGCAGATCGCACAGGTCGTTACAGAATACGAAGCACAACCGTTAGATTACTTAGATTTTTCCGAAGAGGCGGATGCGGAATCAGCTTTTTGGTCTTGGATACAGCGTGAGGCGGGGAGACCCTTTCAGTTACTGAACTCGAAGCTTTTCTATTTTGCGTTATTCCGTATATCGGACGAGGATAATGGCTACTTGGTCAAGTGTCATCACATCATTTCCGATGGCTGGTCGAACCAGTTAACAACGTCTCAAATTGCTGAGAACTACACGAGGCTGTTGAAAGGCGAGCGTCTCGAAGATGAGCAACAACCACCATCGTATATCAACTACGTGGAAGAAGCAGAGCATTATTTTACCTCACCAAGATGTAGCAAAAGCAAGCAATTCTGGCATGACAAGTTTCGATGGCTTCCAGAAAGTTTAACGCAATCGTCTGTTGCAAGCACAGAGGGAAGACGCTATTCCGTACAACTTCATGCAGGACTCTCGCAGCGCATTCATTCCATGACGAGCGAAGCGAAGGTATCCGTGAATACATTTTTTGTACTCGCTTATCTGATCTATGCATACAAAACGACACAACAAAGCGATCTTGTTATCGGAACGCCGGTGCTGAATCGATCCGGTAAAAAGGAAAAGTCGATGTATGGGATGTTCACGAGTACGATGCCGTTCCGATGGCAGTTGGATGTCGAGATGAGCATTGATGAGACGCTTAAGCTGGCTCAGAAGGGATTGATGGAATGTTACTTCCATCAGCGATATCCGTACGATGTGCTGGTACAGGATCTGGAACTGAAGAAACAAGGATATGATCAGCTATTCCATACGAGCATTAACTACTACAATACGAAGATGCTTACAACGATGAATGGCATGTCTATCGAAAATGTTGAGTTTTATAACGGTCATCAAGTCTATGAGCTTCAGCTCGTCATTAAAGACTGGTCAGCTTCCGAAGGCCTGACGCTTGATTTTGACTATCGTCTTGATGTGTATCATGCCGATCAGATCGAAGAAATGTCTAGACGAATGAACCTTATTTTTGAACAAATGTTAGACAAACCGCAGGCTGCCATTAAGGAATTATCCATATTAACAGAGCAGGAGCGAGCACAAGAGCTCTACGATTACAACGCAACAGCTGTACCGTACCCTTCCGATCAATCGGTCATCCACCTATTTGAGGAGCAGGTCAGACGAACACCCAACGAAATCGTAATCACGTATGAACAAGAACAGTGGACGTACCAGCAATTGAATGAGCAAGCTAATAGACTGGCACGCTATTTAAGCGCTAAGGGAGTAAACAGAGAAACTATCGTGGGTTTATGGATGCAGCATTCTATCGACTCTGTCGTAGCAATATTGGCAGTGATGAAGGCAGGCGGAGCATACTTGCCCATTGATCCGGCCTATCCCGAAGAGCGGATTCGTTACATGTTGGAAGATTCTCGCACACAGCTCGTTCTTACGAACATGACAGATGGAGCTATAGCGGAGTTTACAGGTGAAATACTAAGCTATCACAGTCTCGAACTAGATAAGTTGGATGCATCGAATGTTGGTCATGTATATGAACCTACTGATCTTGCTTATGTCATCTATACATCTGGATCAACGGGTCGTCCTAAAGGAGCAATGATCGAGCATAGAGGATTAACGAATTACATCTGGTGGGCGAAGAACGTATATGTTCGTGACGAGATACCGATATTTCCACTCTATTCCTCACTAGCATTCGATCTCACTGTAACTTCTATTTTCACGCCGCTTATATGCGGAGGCCAAATTGGTGTATACCGAGACGATGGCGATGAATTTATTTTATATCGAATTTTAAATGACAACGCTTCAACCATTGTGAAACTGACGCCGGCACATCTTGCATTACTCAAAGAACGCAATTACGAGCATTCGACAGTTAGACGGTTTATCGTTGGTGGTGAAGATCTCAAGACGGATTTAGCTAGGGACATAACCACTTTATTTGGACAATCCATAGAAATTTACAATGAATATGGTCCTACCGAAACGGTAGTGGGTTGCATGATTCATCTATATAACAGCAGTGAGGATCGGCATGTATCTGTACCTATTGGCGTGCCTGCACACAATGTCATGCTTTACATTCTTGATCCTGACCAGCATCCGGTAAGTGCAGGAGCAATCGGGGAATTGTATATCGCTGGAGACGGAGTTGCTAGAGGATATCTTCATCGAGAAGAGCTGACTAAGGAGCGTTTTCTGAACAATCCATTTGTCGAAGGAACGCGAATGTACCGCACGGGTGATTTGGTCATGCGGCTTGAAGATGGCAAGATCGAATATGTTGGTCGTGTGGACCACCAAGTGAAAATTCGTGGTTATCGCATTGAAACAGGTGAAATCGAAAAAGTTATGATGCAGCATGAAGCCATCCAAGATGCAGTGGTTATAGACCGTGAGAATGAGCAGCTTGGGAAATACTTATGCGCATATATAGTGAAGAAATGCTCGATTGCGAGTTCGGAATTGAAATCATATTTGTCCGCGCAAGTACCCTCGTATATGGTGCCTTCCATATTCGTGGAACTCGATGAGATACCATTAACGATTAACGGCAAAGTAAATCGCGCGTTGCTACCGGAACCGGATTTTACTTTAACACAGGAATACGAGCATGTATCAGCGCGAAGTAGCAATGAAGCGAAATTGATCGAAATTGTTAGCGGTGTGTTACAGCATAATCGGATTGGGATTACCGATCATTTCTATGATCTAGGCGGGGATTCCATAAAAGCGATTCAACTATCATCAAGATTAAACAAAGCGGGATACGCGCTCAAAGTTAGAGATATATTAGAAAACCCAATTTTGGAGCAAATGGCACTGCGTATTCAACCGTTGCATCGTTCACATGTTTACTCACAAGAACGTTGTGAAGGGGTGCTTGAACCGCTGCCGATTGCTCATTGGTTCTTCCAGCAGCAACTGCGCGAGCCTGACTATTACCATCAATCTGTATTGCTTGAATTGCAGCAAGATATTGATCTTCATGTGCTGGAAGCCATTCTCGTACAACTTATAGAGCACCATGATGGCCTGCGTCTACAAGTAGATAGGCAAACGGGAACATTAACTTATTCGAGTCAGTCTGATCGGACAAGACTTGTTCATTTCGTTTCATTAGCAGAGCTCGATTCCGATAATCAAACTCAACAGTTACGGATGCTTGAGCATTGTGAAACGTTTAAATCCCAGTTCCGTTTACTTGATACGCTGTTGATTGGGATGTGCTTATTCGATCTTGGCGGCAACGGGAAGAGATTGCTTATTACTGCGCATCATCTCGTTGTGGATGGTGTATCATGGCGTATTTTACTGGAAGATCTAGCAGAAGCACTACATAGCCATTCTAGGGGAGAACCGTATCAGCTTCCATCCAAAACAGCATCGTTACAAATGTGGTCCCAATATGTATGGAATCACTCAATAGCAGAGCAGGAGCTTCACGACTGGCAATCTACAATTGAACAAATTAAGTTCATTCCAACTGAATTACAGCATGGTGAAGCATTGATGAGCAGCGCTAATACGATTGAGCAATGGCTGACGGTGGAGCAGACGAAGAGTCTACTGTATGAGAGTCACCGAGCCTATAGTACCAAGCCGCTGGAACTGCTAATAGCAGCCTTATCGTATGCGATATATAGCTGCTTTGATATGGAAGAAGCAGTGGTTGAATTGGAGTCCCATGGACGAGAACAGCTCCATGATGAGATTGACCTTTCCAGAACAGTTGGTTGGTTTACAAGTATGTATCCGGTGAAACTAACGATGCCCGCTTGTGGGTCTGATGTATCTTCACTAGCTTCTCTAGTGAAGACGACGAAGGAGAGATTGCGTACAATACCAGACCAAGGAATTGGCTTCGGGGTACTCCAAGCCCAAAAGAAATTAATATCAAATTACGATGCTAAAAAGTTAATACGATTTAACTTTCTTGGTGACTTTGACAGTGTTTGGGATAATCCATGGTTCACGTTAGCAAAGGAAAGCAGTGGTCCAGATACAAGTAAATACAATGCACTCACTTCATTGTTGGATGTACAGGTCATGATCATAAATGAATCGCTGCGTGTGAGTATTACCTATAGCCGGAATCAGTTTACAGATGAAACCATGACTAAATTCATGCAGTCCTATGGGCAAGCACTGACCTTGATCACGAACCATTGTTGCGGCAAGCAGATAAAAGAATATACACCGTCTGACTTCGAGACGGTTGCCATTACTCAGGATGAACTGGACAGCTTATTTTTGTAATCATGGATGAATGCGGCTTGATTGCGCCAGTTCGTTATTCCAGATCTCAAAGGAGGTCGTACCATCTTATATGTCTAGAGTCGTATTTTTTGGAGTTGATCTGCACGGGCATGTGAATCCAACGCTAGGTTTAATTCACAAGTTGATTGAGAGAGGCGAAGAGGTCATTTATTACTGTAGTGATCCATTTCGTGAAAAAATTGAACAAACGGGAGCTTCATTCCGCAGTTATCGAGGTTTGCTTAGCTTTGAAATGCATAAAGGCAGCGGCATCGAGACGCTTCTTGTATTTGCGGACTTTCTTATGGATAAATGCCGGGTATTAGTTGAGGAACTACAGGAAGAAGTTTCTCAACTGCAGCCAGATTATATTATTCATGACAGCTTCTGCTTGTGGGGCAAGGAGTTCGCGGCCAAGTTGCAAATTCCGGGAATTGCTGTATTCGCGAACTTCCCATTTATCGATGAGATGGCTCAGAAGGATCCATCGTTCTTTATGGAGTACGTGCTTCTCGCTGCGGACGATCCACTTTATCTCAAACATAAAGGGAAGCATGATGTGTATCGCAAGCTGCTGGACAAGTTGGCACGTGTTATATCGCTCAAATATGGGAAGCCGTCGCTTAATGTAATGAATGATATTTTTTGCAGCAAAGAAAAGTTAAATCTATTGTTCACATCTCGCGAATTTCAAATTCATGAGGAAGTGTTTGACAATACCCATTTATTCGCAGGCTACGACATTTATCCTAGATTGGAACCGATAGATTTCCCTTTCGAGCGGTTAAATGATAGACCACTTGTCTACATTGCTTTTGGAACGATCTTGAATCATTTGTCCGAACTGTATGAGACTTGCTTCAAAGCATTTGGTGATAGCCCGTATCAAGTGGTGATGTCGATTGGTATGCATACCGATCCAACAGCATTCAGCGCTGTTCCAGATAATTTTATTGTTAGGTCGTATGTGCCACAGTTGGAACTCTTGCGTCGGGCCGATGCGTTTGTTACACACGGTGGAGCGAATAGCATTTATGAATCAATTTGCAATCGCGTGCCGATGGTCGTTCTGCCTCAAACATTCGATGAATTTATGGGAGCATTAATGGTTGAACGGTCAGGTGCCGGCATCTACATGCGCAATCATGAAGCGAGTACGGACGAGCTGCGAGACGCAGTGGAACAAGTATTATGGAATACACATTATCGAGACAATTGTAAGCGTGTCGAGCAGTCCTTTGAGGCCACTGGCGGCTTAGATCATGCTGTTAATGAAATCATCCAATTTGCGAAGCAGAAGGTGTGCCATGTGTAATGTGAAAAGGCTGCTATTATCGATTAGTTTGATTGTTATGTTAAGTGTAAGCACAGTAGGTTCAGTTGCAGCGGCTGCGACAGCAGCTTCAACAATTGGTGCTGCAACGATCAGTAATATTGATGCTTACGTGGAAGAAATGATGGATAAATCGAAAATACCTGGGATGTCAGTTGTCATCGTTAAAGGTGGGGAAACGGTTTATCAAAAAGGGTTTGGCTACGCGGATGTCGACAAAGAGCTGCCTGTTCGACCAGAGACATTGTTTGAGCTTGGCTCTACGAGTAAGGCCTATACAGCACTAGCATTCATTCAGATGGAAGAGCAAGGACTTGTGAATCTAGAAGATCCAGTAACGAAGTATCTCCCTTGGTTGGAGACAACGTACGAAGGCAAGCCTGCTCCTATCCGGTTGAAGCATTTGCTGTATCATACAAGCGGCATTCCGTTTAAAAGTATCAGTGATATTCCTATTGCTGAGGATGCTGAAGCACTTGAAGCCACAGTGCGTACTCAGATTGGGCAGAAGCTCGACGATGAACCCGGTGAAACGTATTCGTATGCAACGATTAACTATGATGTGCTGGGTCTAATTATTCAACAACAATCAGGCATGACCTATGAGGCGTATATCAAGCAGCATGTACTAGCTCCGCTGAAACTTAGTGACACGTACTTGTTCCGTGAGGAAGCAGCAGCAAATGGAGAATTGGCTCAAGGCTACAAATATAACATGCTGCGTGCAGCAGCTTATGATGCGCCTATGTATAGAGGTAACACACCCGCAGGTTATGTTATTTCCAATTCGCTAGATGTGGCAGCATGGCTCAAAATTCAAATGGGCACGGTGCCTGAAGCGAAAAGTTTTGAGAAATGGCTCATTCGCGCTCATGAACCGGATCGTTCTGTATCGCCTGCTGGAGATGGTTCTTCCTACGCTGGTGGTTGGAGTGTGTACCAGAATGGAACGGGGATGCTAGCGCATGCAGGTGCTAATCCCAATTATTCGTCCTACTTTGCCGTTCGTCCGCATGATGGATATGGTGTAGCTGTGCTTACCAACATGAATTCTCCCTACACGAGCACTACGGCACAAGGCATTATGAACATGATGCTCGACAAGGAAGTACCAGAGCCTGGAAGTGATATGTACAAAAGTATCGATATGATTTCCTCTGTCGTACTGTTATTAACGACGCCAGTTGTCTTGTTAGTTCTATGGCTGACGAGTAAAGCCATCTGGCAGGCCGTTCGAGGCAATCGTCGCTATGTTGGTCGCCACGCGACTACGATTGTAGGATTCTCGATATTCGCGGCATTTATGGTAGGGCTTGCATACTGTTTTTATCAAATTCCGAGTACTTTATTTTGGGGCGTGGACTGGGCATTTGTTCGAGTTTGGGCACCTAATACGCTTATATACGCTGTTGTTTCCATGTATACAACGATGTTCCTGTTCGGACTCTACTTCCTGTTTACGACTGTGTTTCCTAAATCCGATGACCGCTCCTTTTTTGCGATTACGCTGCTTAGTGTCGCAAGCGGCTTTGGTAATGCCTTAATCATATTTATCGTCAATGAAACATTGAATCGGGATATTGAGAAGTTTCAGAGCGGGTTGTTTGTCTATTTTGTACTCGGTATCGCAATCTACGTCTTCGGGCAGAAGTTGGTCCGTACTCGTTTGGTCCGCATCGCAAATGACATGGTATATGAGAAAAGAATGGAATTGCTTGGGAAAATATTAAATACGTCGTATCAGAGAATTGAAGGGGTAGAAGAAGGGAAAATTCCTGCTTCACTCAATAACGATACAGAGACGATATCCGGCTTCTCCAATATTGTAATCACAGGAGCTACTAGCTTAGTCACCTTAATCAGCTGCTTTGTGTACATGGGCATGATTAGCCCGATGGGCGTGCTCATGGCGATAGGATTTATCGTAGTGGCTGCTGGCTTGCATTATTTTATAGGGTTAAAAGCCAACCAGCTATGGGAGCAGACACGTGACATTCAGAACGTATTTTTCCGATTTATTAGCGATCTGACAGGTGGGGTTAAAGAGCTAAGCCTTAATAAAGACAAGCGAACAGATTTCCAACAAGATATGCAGGAAAACTGCCATACCTATCGTGTGAAGCGGATTGGCGGGGATCTCAAGTTCGCAAATGTAAACGTCATTGGAGAGTTGCTATTTACATTCGTCATTGGTGCAGTCGTCTTCTTGTTCCCGTTGTTGTTTAATGATTTAAAGGTCAGTACGCTGCGCAATTACGTATTCGTCCTGCTCTATATGACAGGGCCGGTACACGGGATTCTAGGTACGATCCCCAACTTGTTCCGCGTGCGAATCAGTTGGAATCGCATTAACGAGCTGTCGAAGGAGCTTGATTCCATTCAGGAAGCTGAGAAGCAAGCAGCATCGAGCTTGGAAGCTAACGAGCCTGTAGAGATTAAGCTGCAGGCAGTCGAGTATCACTATGGAAATAGCGAAGGAGAGAGATTTGCGGTAGGTCCGATTGATTGCTCATTCCGCACAGGCGAGATTACTTTCATTACTGGGGGCAATGGCAGTGGCAAATCGACCTTGGCGAAATTAATTACGGGGCTTTATGAGCCTGTACAGGGCGGCATAACGATCAATGGCCAGTCTATCGCACCAAGAGATCTTAGCCAGCAGTTTTCAGCCATATTCAGCGACTTTTATTTATTCGATAAGCTGTATGGTGTTCCGTACTCCACGAAACAGTCGGAAATCGCTTATTACCTGAATGTTCTTCATTTGCAGGATAAGGTGGAAATCCGTGACGGAGCGTTAAATACGACCAAATTGTCAACAGGTCAACGCAAGCGTCTGGCGCTGCTCATTAGTTATTTGGAGGATCGACCGATTTGCTTGTTTGATGAGTGGGCAGCAGATCAAGATCCGGAGTACCGAGCATTTTTCTATCACACGTTATTGCCTGAGTTGAAACAGCGAGGTAAATGCATCATTGCGATTACACATGATGATCGATATTTCCATATGGCAGATCAAGTAATCAAGATGGAGCTTGGGCAAGTCGTACAGATCGTGCAGAACGAAGAGAATAGAGAACTTGTTTATTCTGAAAAAGGTTAAACGAGTAAATGGTCCAGCATGAGAGGATGTGGCTGTATGGGAGAGACGAAGTCCAATCTATTGGATAGGGAAAATGTCGAGGATATCATTGCATTGACGCCGATGCAGGAAGGCCTGCTGTTCCATTATCGAAGCGACAAAGACAAGGGGCATTACACGCAGCAATTTTCGATGCGCCTAGTAGGCAATTGTTCCGTTGAACGATACAAGCAGGCATGGCAAGCAGTTGCTCGCGCCAACGATGTGCTGCGGACGATCTATCGGTGGGAGAAGCTGGAGAAGCCCGTTCAAATCGTATTGAAAGAGAAGGAAATACCGATTGAGGTGCATGATTTCTCTTCTTATCCGAGAGCATATGCGGAGACTCTTGTTGCCGAACTGAAAGCGAAAGATCGTCATCAGGAGCTAGATATTGGAGTTTCACCGCTTCGAATCGGACTATGCTTGCTGGATAGTGAAACAAGCGAAACGATACTAACTTGGCATCATATTTTATTGGACGGTTGGAGCAACGGAATATTGCTCAAAGCGTTTATGCAAGCTTATCAAGCGCTCTGTGACGGGACGGATATACGGTTCAACAGCGAATCTATCAAAACCCCGTTTAAGCACTATGTACAGCTGCAACAGCGTCAAGACAAGGGGATACAACAGCAATATTGGGAGCAAGAGCTGGCTGGTTGGCAAGAGCGGACTCGATTAGTAGAACCGTCAGAATTGCTATTTGATCGAGATGATAGGGAAGGAACTGGTCATAGCAACTCCCGTTATAAGTTAGATGTTTCTGTCCAGACGGCACAACAAATGCATCGATATACACAGCAGCATAAAGTGACTTTGGCCGCGCTCTTGTACACCACTTGGGGCCTGCTGCTCGGACGCTATTGTCAGACCGAAGATGTGCTGTTTGGTACAACGGTGTCAGGCAGACCACCAGAACTGGCTGGTGTGGAAGAGATGATTGGTTTGTTTATTAATACAATTCCACTTCGGATGCGTTGGCAGTCCGATGAGCTAGCCAGCCAAGTCGTTAAAGCGGTCGATGAACAAGTAAGACGAAGAGTAGATGTGGAGCTAACACCGCTAGTTGATATTCATGCTTATAGTGGTGCTGATCATTACGAGCCATTGTTTAACACGATTATGGTTATTGAAAATTATCCGCTAGATAAGAGTATCGGGCAAACGGGAGCTTTGCAAATCGAGCATTACGAAATGGAAGAATCGACGCATTACGGGATGACAATTGGTGTGCAACTGCTTGGTAATGGGGACATAGAGTTGGAGTTTGCTTATGATGCGAGCTGCTTCTCAGCGGCTATGGTCGAGCGGCTAGCTGGTCACTTTAAGCGAATTGTAGAGCAGGTTTGTGAGAATAGTGAGCTGCGTATTAGCGAAATTGGACTCTTGAATGGACAAGAGCGAGAACAACTGCTGCATACGTTCAACTCCAAGCCAGTACCTGCAAGTAACACCGAGCATGAAGAAGCTGACATTTTGCAGGTTCGGTTTGAACGAATAGTGGCACAGTTTCCTGATCGCATTGCCATTAGATGCGGGGAACGTAGCTATACATTTGCCGAAATGAATGCGGCAGCGAACCGCCTTGCACACCGACTGAGCGATCTTGGTGTATGTGTGGATGAACCTATCGCCATCTGGCTGGAACGTTCAGAGCAGCTCATTATTGCTTTATTGGCTGTGCTAAAGACGGGGGCAGCTTATGTCCCTATCGATTATGAATACGCACCAGGTCGGATTAATCAGATATTGGAAGATTGCCAAGCAACGAAGTTAGTCGCTGCAGATGATCGGCTGCCAGACTCTATTACATTTACGGGGACGATTGTGAATGTACATGGACAAAACGATGATCGTGCTCAGTCATCGATGCCGGAGAGAAATGAAGAGAGCAACCTCCCTCATAGGAACAAGTCGGGCGACGCGGCTTACATTCTCTATACATCGGGTACGACTGGTACGCCGAAAGGGGTCGTTATCGAGCATCGCAACTTGCTAGTTTATGTAGACGCCTTTCAACACGAGTTTCAATTGACTGAGAACGATATATGTTTGATGCAAGCTTCGTTTTCCTTTGATCAATTCGTCGAGGAAGCGTATCCGGTATTACTCGTAGGCGGTCATGTTGTGATAGCTAACAAGATGGATGTTATCGACATTCCTAAGTTGATTCAACTAATCGATAATTATCAAATTACGCTCATTTCAGTTTCTCCGTTGCTGCTGAATGAGCTAAATACACGGGGAGGCATGGATAGCGTCAAAACCTTCATTAGTGGTGGAGACGTATTGAAGCCCGAATATATATCGTCTTTGTCAGGCAAAGCGAATATTTACAATACGTATGGTCCTACAGAAGCAACGGTATGCGCGACCTATCATCGGTATTCGTCTGTTGATTTAGCCCGGGGAAGCATTCCGATAGGCAAACCGATACTCAATTATCGTGTGTATGTGCTTGATCGTTACGGGCACCCTGTGCCGATAGGTGTGCCCGGGGAGATATGTATCGCTGGAGCGGGTGTGGCTCGCGGCTATTTGAACAGAGCTGAACTGACCGCTCGCTACTTTGCTGAAGATCCGTTCTACGCGGATGAGCGCATGTATCGTACCGGGGATGTAGGGATGTGGATGTCGGATGGAAGCTTGCAGTATGTAGGCAGAAATGATCATCAAGTGAAAATTCGTGGTTATCGTGTCGAGCTAGGTGATATCGAGCATTGCCTGCTGACCCATCCAGCGGTTGACGGGGCAGTTGTACTTGCACATCAAGATGAACATGGCATGATGTCGCTGGCTGCGTATGTAAAGACGAGTGAGACGATTACCGCTAATGAGCTGCGAGAGGCAATGGCTCTAAGTATACCAGCCTATATGATTCCTGCTTCTTTCTATCATATTGAGAACATCCCGAAGACATCGAACAACAAATTGGACCGCAAAGCTTTATTGCAAGTTTCTACGCGGTTGCCTAATGAGCATGCAGGTCATTCGATGAGGGATCACGATGCCAGTGAGACAGAGCAGAACATTCGTCGTGTATGGCAAGAAGTGTTGAAGCTGGAGCATATCGGGCTGCATGATCATTTCTTTGACCTAGGGGGCAACTCCATCTTGCTTATGCAACTGCATGCCAAGCTGGAGAAAGAGTACGCATGGGGGATCGCGATTGTAGATTTGTTCACGTATTCGACGGTTGCTAGATTAGCGAAATGGATAGACGAAAGGCAATCGGGGAGTGAACGCGACGATGATGCTCTGCGTATCGACTATCAACAGCTGCCTGCAGATGTTTTCCATCGTAAATGGCATGGTACTGGGATAGGAATTGTCCGATTCCACCTTCAATCCAATCTCCGTGAACAGGTCATTGCAATAGCCGAGGGTGCGCAAGTGTCTTCGTTTGATGTACTTGCGGGAATCGTGTTGTATCTGTTCAGCGAGTGGAATGAGAAGCCTGATGCCTCCATTCAATGCTTGCAAGATGGTGGGGAGCAGGTAATTTCCTTGTCGATCGACATGGGGGAAATTAGCGGGTTTGAAGAACTGTTTCACTATATACACGAAGCACAAGTTAGCGGTGCGGTAGGTCATTATGCGATTCGTTCAATTACATCCGAACAGTTGAAGAAGGCGGAAGACGAAATATTGCCGCTCGTCTACGATCAGCAGGACATGGAGATCGATTCGACCTTGTTAGAGTCTTACGATATGGCTTGGGGGATAGACGATCAGGATGAAGAGCAACTATCTATATCGATCAAATTCAACGACAAGCGGATGAAAAAAGAAGCCATTCAAATGCTGGCTAACGGTTATGTTGATCTGCTGCGTCAATTGGCGGCAAGTCGTGTCATGTCGTGATGTCGTGATGTCGTGATGTCGTGAAAGGAGTACGTGAATGAGAAAGCTTGCGCTTCTATTTCCAGGTCAAGGCTCGCAATATGTCGGGATGGGCAAAGAACTGCTTGAGCGCTCGGCAACGGCAAGGTCCGTATTTGAAGAAGCGAATGAAGTATTGGGGTTCGATCTGCAGCAAATAATCGCCGCAGGAAGCCCGGAGGAGTTAACTCGAACGGAGTACGCGCAGCCTGCACTGCTTACGGTAAGTGTCGCTGCGTATCGAGTGTATATGGAGGAGATTGGTGTAGTGCCTGCTTATGCAGCAGGTCATAGCTTGGGCGAATTCTCGGCACTAACTTGTGCAGGAGTCCTATCATTTCCTGATGCGTTGAGGTTGGTCCGGCGCCGTGGACAATTGATGCAGGAAGCTGCTGCTGAAGAGACAGGTGCGATGTGTGCCGTTATTGGCAGCAGTCGGGAGCGCATAGAAGCAGTGTGTGTGCAGGCGTCAAGTTCAGATGAACGAATGGTCGTCGTCTCTAATTACAATTCGTCGGAGCAGTTGGTCATTTCGGGGCATCGTCTGGCCGTTGAGGAAGCAGCTCGTACATTGGAATCTGATGGAGCCCGCATCTCGTTTCTAAAAGTGAGTGCTCCCTTTCATAGTCCGTTGATGCACTCGGCTGCTGCCAAGTTTAGAGAGGAGCTTGTTGCCTGCACATTTGGTTCATTCGAATACCCAGTTGTAGCGAACGTTACAGGCAAGCCCTACGAATCGCCAGCGCAGATCACAAGCTGTCTAACACAGCAACTTACGGCTCCTGTGCGTTGGGATTTGACGATGCAGGAATTGTGCGATGGCGGGGTTTCCATAGCGGTCGAACTTGGGGCGAAGCGGGTGTTGACACAATTTATGAAATCAGATGCCAAGTCGATTGTGTGCTATTCCTACGAAAAAGCAGCGGAGCTTGATCTACTGCGGCAGGAATTGGCACCAGATCTGTTGGAGCAGACTCGTCGACTAGCGGCCAACAATGTTGTGACAAGATGTCTGGCAGCTGCTGTATGCACAAGAAACCGCAATTGGGATTTGGAAGAGTATGAACAGGGGTTTGTGGCACCGTACAAGCAAGTACAGCGATTGCAAGAGCAATTAGATGAAACAGGGGCTCCGCCAACTGAAGCTCAGATGAGAGAAGCGTTAGAATTGCTGAAGCAGATGTTCATAACGAAGAGAGTGCCTGAACAGGAGCAGCGAGAACGATTGGTTGATATTTTGATGCAGACGGGGACAACATCGTTATTTTCTAACATGCTTGCTCATCCGGAGCAGTTGCATGTGTAGGAGTATTGTTGACTGTGGTGAATGCTTGATGATGTATGGAGGTGATCAAGGTGGATTTTCAATCAATCAAGTTGAACCGTAAGTCTGTTGCTGTACCTGAAGATGATGTTTCCTTTGATCAGACTTCGAATGCCAATCAGGATATCGCCATTATCGGAATTGCATTGAAGCTGCCGTTAGCGGATACCGTGGATCAATTCGCAAGCAATTTAGAGATGGGAAGGGATTGTGTCAGGCCGCTCCCACAATTGCGTAAGCAGGACACGGACTTGTACTTCAAGCGAATGGGTATGAATCCTGAGGAGGTCGCCTATGGAGAGGCTGCGTACCTAACGGATATCGATAAGTTTGATTACCCGTTCTTCAAGTTGTCTCCGAAGGAAGCAAGCTTACTCGATCCGAATCAACGGCTGTTTCTACAAACGGCGTGGAAAGCCATTGAAGATGCTGGATACAGCGGTGGGAAGCTTGCGGGCAGCCGGACAGGTGTATACGTTGGCTATGGATCGGATCCGGACTATTTGCAGCTCATTCGCCAAGTAGAGCCAGAAGCTGTATCGCTATCCATGACTGGGAATGTAAGACCGATTATCGCCAGTCGATTATCTTATTTGATGGATTTAAGGGGCCCAAGCTTGCTTGTGGATACAACATGCTCCTCTTCTCTAGTCGCTGTTCACTTGGCTTGTCAGGCTATTCGCAACGGGGAGTGCGACGCGGCTATCGTAGGCGGCATTCAACTTCATTTGATACCCGTGCGGGAGTATGAGGTTGGAATCGAATCATCAACTTCCCGAGCGCGAACATTCGATAATGATGCCGATGGTACCGGAACAGGAGAAGGTGTCGTAGCGATGGTAATCAAGCCGCTTGATCAAGCGCAGGAAGCTCGCGATCATATCTACGCGATTATCAAGTCGAGCGCGATGAGCCAAGACGGAGGCGGTTCTGCTGGTATTACCGCTCCGAATGCAGAAGCGCAAGAGGCTGTCATTGTTGATGCATGGAAGCGAGCAGGTATTGACCCAGAGACGATTGGGTACATCGAGACACATGGAACAGGAACGAAGCTCGGGGATCCAATCGAGCATAAAGGGCTTGAGCGAGCGTTCCGACGATTTACAGATAAACGTCAGTTCTGTGCAATAGGAGCGCTTAAAAGCAACATCGGTCATTTAGACAATACAGCCGGTATTGCGGGCTTGCTAAAAGCGGTGATGTCTCTTAAGCATAAGCGCATCTATCCAACGCTGCATTTTGACAGGCCAAATCAAGTTATTGATTTTGCAAATTCTCCGGTATATGTGAATGACAAGTTGATGGAATGGGAGAGTTCTCCTACGCCGCGCAGATGCGGAGTGAGTTCCTTTGGTATAAGTGGGACGAACTGCCACGTTATTTTGGAAGAGGCTCCAGAAGGTAAGCATGTGGTGAAATCGGATAAGCCTCACTATCATTTGTTTCTACTGTCTGCCCAGTCGGAGTCTGCCTTGAAAGCGTATGTGGAGTCTAGCATTCAATTTATTGAGCAAAATCCTTCGGTCAACGTGGGTGATCTTTGCTTCTCCCTTAGTACAGGAAGGGGGCATTACCGCTATAGACTTGCTATTGCGGCAACCGGTGCTGAGGAAGTGTTGGAGGAGCTTGTACGATTCAACAAGATCGGCTTTGCATCCTTTATGAATCAACAGGAAGCTGAGCTTAGCGGTTACATGTATGCTGATTATATCGAACGAGTCGAGCGTAATAGCTCGCAATGGACAACGATGCATTCCAACATTGCATCGCTGGTAGCTTCATTTATCCAGTCGGATAAAAATGATCGGGAGCTCTGTGGTGAATTAGGCAAGCTTTATGTGCAGGGGGCCAACTATAATTGGGAGCAGTTGTATAGGAAAGAGCGTAGAAAGCGGATTAGTTTCCCTACGTATCCATTTGATCCTTATCGTTGTTGGGTTAAGTTGGACAATAGCAGCTTGGACGAGGCCTCTTCCGTTCGTAAGGTGAATGGTGATAGATCAAATGCTGTGAACGAGCAGCTGAGTCATAGGAATGGGCATGGGTATGAGAATACGGATGAGGAGCATTCAAGTAGTTTCTATCATCATCGTATTTGGCGTCCTGAGCCCTTAAGCAATAGCAGTCAAACAATAGGGAAGCAGACGAATATCGTGTTGTTCCACAATGAAGGTCAAGCAGCAGCAGCTTCGTTAGTCCGTCGCTGGGAAGATGCAAGTGCATCCGTCATCCAAGTGGTAATGGGCGAGCAGTATGAGCGGAGGGACGCGCTCAGTTACGTCATACGTGATGAGGCGCAAGATTATGAGCAGCTTCTGCTAGATATGGCAGATGTCTCGTTTACTCATATCGTAGACCTGCGTTATATACACAAGCACGGGCAAGCAGACCATGCAGAGGTGGAGGCGCATGAGCAAGTATTGGATCAGACGATGTATAGATTTTATCGTCTAGCACATGCGCTAACACGTCGATCAAGCAACGAGCCGCTAAACATGATAGTTTTGTCGCAATATGCTGACGAAGTTGTAGCAGATCAAGCGCGAATACAGCCAGAGCAATCGGCTATGATCGGGCTCAGCAAGGCGATTGGTTGGGAGAATCCCCATATCCGCCTGCGTTGGATCGATCTGGACGAGGGAACAGATGCAACGGATGTTATCGAGTCAGAGCTTGGGACGGAATCTAATGAATTCTGGACATCGTATCGCGATGGCCAGCGTTATGTAGAACGAGTGGATGTGCTTCATGTGGATAAGAGGCATCTTGTCAGTCAATCTGTGCATATCGATGCTGATGGCGTATATGTCATTACGGGGGGGCTTGGCAGCATTGGCTTGCTTATTGCCGCACATCTTGCCACAGAAGCGAAAGGGAACATTCATCTTGCTCTGTTGGGAAGAACGCTGTTGCCTCCGCGGGAGCAGTGGTCTGCTATCGAGCATGAAGGTAAAGAACGATGGAGCATTCGAGCAATAAGAGCGATTCGTGAAATGGAAGCACGGGGGACGCAGGTTGAATTCATTCGTGCAGATACGGCAGATGAAGGGCAAATAAGTAAGGCTATAACAGAGCTGCGGCAGAGATATGGAAGAATTGCAGGGGTCGTGCATGCTGCTGGTTTAGCAGAGGGGAACGTTATTAGCCAATTAAATACAACTGAGTTGAGATCGATTGTTGCCGCGAAGACAACGGGTACCTGGTTATTGGATCACTTAACAAGGGCAGATAAGCCGGACTTCTTCGTCTTATTCTCATCAGCGATAACGCTAGTTGGAGGAATCGGCTCAGGTCCCTATACGGCGGGGAATGCCTATTTGGATGGATATTCAGCTTTCCGCAATCGATTGGGCTTGAGGACATTGACCATAAACTGGCCTGCGTGGAAGCAGATTGGCGTATCTGAGGATGACGATGCCGATGAATCCAAGGAAATGTTCTGTCTCATGTCAGCGGAGCAAGGAGTGCAAGCTTTTCAAGAGCTGCTTCAGTCATCTGTTGCAAATGGGGAGACCGGAACCGAAAATGTGACCGACTCTATGTCTGCACACGTATCGATCCGGCAAGCCATTGTAGGCTATTGGAATCACCAAAGTGGATTATTCGCTTTAGGTGATCGGCTGCCTTTCCGTCAATCTGAGCAGGTTCAACACGAACGACTGCTGGCGAGTTCTACGCAAGGTGGGGAGAAATCTTCAAGAAGTGCTTCGGGCAATCGGAATACAGCAGCAGAAGCAGCAAATACAGCCGGATGGAATGAAGTACCCAGCACGTATAGTGAAATTGAGGGAGTCGTCATACGGGCATGGAAGCGGGTGCTTGGATACGAGGAACTGGATGTACACGCGAATTTCTTCGAAATTGGAGGAGATTCGATACTCATCACAAGAGTGCATCGGGCTATCGATGAAGTGTTTCCAAGCCTAATCACGATCTCGGATTTGTTCTCCTATCCAACCGTAGCACGAATAACTAGCCATCTGCATGCGGTTATTACGAGTAGGGCTGCGACGAGCGACTTGCGGTTGAACACATTAGATTCAAAGGGAGAGGCACTAGGAATAGCAGTGCGAAGGTTGGAATCTAGCCAGCAGGACCCGTTTGACGAGGTGATTCTAGACATGTTTGGTCGAATGAAACACGGCGAATTATCGGTAAAGGATGCGGTTCGACGATTTCGTGAGCTGGAGGTAACTAATGGATAATCTAGCGAGCCAAATATTCGAGCAAGTTGGTGCGGGACGATTGGATGAAGAAGTAGCTTTGCAGTTGCTTCGGACGTTGAAGCAAGAGGCTTCAGGAACGAAGGACATTGCAATTATTGGGCTTTCCTTAAAAATGCCTGGTGCGAGTAACATCGAGCAATTTTGGGACAACCTGGAGCAAGGCCGCGACTTCATCGGACCGCTGCCTTCGTCGAGGCAGCGAGATAGTCTATCGTTTGTTCGAGCGTTCACGCCGTTAAGTGAAGAGGAAGTGCGCTTTAGTTATGGCGGCTATTTGGAGAATATTGATAAGTTCGATTACGGATTTTTCAATTTATCTCCTAAGGAAGCTGCCTTAATGGACCCCAACCAGCGGTTGTTCTTGCAAACCGCATGGGAAGCGATTGAAGACGCTGGTTATGGTGGCAAACGCATTCAAGGCAGCAAGACAGGCATTTATCTCGGATATGCGGATTGGCCTGTATATGGCCAGTATATTACGAAGCATCAGCCATCTCATATTCCGATGGCGAGTACGGGAAATACGCCTTCGATTATGGTTGGTCGTATTGCTTACTTACTTGATTTGCAAGGTCCTGCGCTGCTTGTGGACACGGCATGTTCCTCTTCCTTAGTAGCTGTTCATCTTGCATGTACAGCGATACGCAACGGGGAGTGCGATATGGCGATCGCAGGCGGAGTCAAGGTGATGCTAATGCCTGTAGACGGCTTGTTCGAAATTGGAATTGAATCTTCCCATCGAAAGACGAGTGCGTTCGATGACAGTTCTGACGGCACGATGTGGGGAGAAGGCACGGTTGCTGTGCTGCTTAAGCCGCTGGATCAAGCTATACGGGATCGAGATCCGATCCATGCTGTCATTCGAGGCAGTGCTACGAATCAAGATGGCATGTCTGTTGGTCTGACTGCACCTAATGCAGCTTCGCAGGAGAGATTGCTCATTCGAGCTTGGGAGGATGCAGGCGTCCATCCAGATACGATCGGCTATATCGAAGCGCATGGGACCGGAACGAAGCTAGGCGATCCGATAGAAGTAGACGGGATTGGAAGAGCGTTCAGCAGCTATACGAGCCGAAGGCAATTTTGCGCCATAGGTTCAGTTAAGACCAACATTGGCCATTTAGACGCAGCCTCAGGTGTTGCAGGACTAGCGAAAGCTATCGCTGCACTCAAGTATAAGAAGCTGCCGTCTACACTGCATTTTACGAAACCGAACCGAAATATTCCCTTTGAACGTTCACCGCTCTACGTGAATGATCGCTTGGCAGATTGGGAGACAGATGAAGGTACTCCGCGAAGATGCGGCGTGAGTTCATTTGGGTTCAGTGGGACGAACTGTCATCTCGTCTTGGAAGAAGCGCCTGTGAGGATCGATGAAACGGTTCAAGGCCATATGAATGATGATGGAGTCGATAGCTTAATCATCATATCAGCCAAGACCAAACCGTCCTTAGAACGTCTCATTTTGTCCTATGTCACTGAGCTGCCTAAGCTAGATGGGAGCTTTGAAGATATTTGTTATACAGCGAATACAGGCAGAGGACATTACAGCTGTAGATTGGCCGTTATTGCGAGCAGCAAGTCCGACTTGCTGAACAAGCTGCAAACGATAGCGGAACATGGCTTGCAGCACAATGTGAAGAACGGCATCTATTACGATGAACATCGAATCGCAAGCGGACGCCGAGAAGTACGGCAGCATACGGAGCGAACTTCTGATGAATGGAGAGTCCTCAATGAGGCTGCGCAGAAACTGATCGTACAAGCTGCTGATAGTGGCACGCTGGTGCGGAGTCAACTAGAGCAGCTTGCTGAGCACATTGTACAGGGTGTTGAAGTGGACTGGGAACGGTTCTACGAAGGGCGCCATCGTAGGAAGCTGCACCTTCCTGTATATAGCTTTGAACCATCAAGATGCTGGATTGATCCAGCCGCTGACATCTATAAGGCTTGGTCAGCAACTGAAGCGAATGCAGCCGGATGCAGCAAAGAAACGAGTTCGATTCCGTCATTGTCTTCTACGCATACTTCCATGACACTTACACCTCGTTTACATGGAAAGACGGACGGAAAGTATACCCCAACAGAAATAAAGCTGGCCCAATTGTGGGAACAACTGCTAGGTGTTGAAGACATCAATGTAGATGATGATTTCTTCGAGCTTGGAGGCAATTCCATTTTAGCAATACGCTTGGAAGTGGAGCTAGAGCAAGTAGGATTGGCATTTAGCTCGGAGCAGCTATACCAATATTCCACGATTCGTGAAGCTGCGGCTTGCTTGGAGCAACAGACAGGTGAAGCTATGCCCGTGGATGTGGATGATTCGGTACAGCAGGTAAGTAGCGAGCGGCTGGCCATGGCAGATGATGTCGCAGCTAGCGAACGATCTAGCAGCTCTATGTTCGTGGAGGAAGCTGACTTAGATTCAATGTACAACTCGGATACGTTTATATTGCCAGACATGGAGCCATTTAACGATTTATACTACCGCAATTGTTTCTACAATTCCTTTTTCCCAGTAGTTAATCATTTTGGAGGCAGCATACTGCCATTTCTCCTCAATGATGTAATCGGATTCCACCGTAGCGAGCATACAGAAGGTGCTGGTGGATACGAGCTTCGCTACCAAGAAGTTCAGCCGATTGAGACTTTATTTTCACAATTCCATCTAACGGTGCACACGGGCAGCGAATTCACGAACATCACAGAAGAGATCATACAGCGTATCCGTCAAGGGCATCCCGTTATTGTGTGGATAGACAGCTACTATGTACCATTTCGTAAAGATGCGTATCAAAAGCAGCATGTGGATCATACGATTCTCATTTACGGCTGTGATGAACATAGTCAGAAGTTCCATATTTTCGAGCATGATCGACGTGAAAATCTTACGTACAAGCCATGCATGATCGACTATGAGGATCTCGTACGCGCGTGCCGAGGATTCCAAGATCATTTTCAACAACAGGAGCAGCGAGTTGCTTATTACATCACGGAATTCAATCACGGTGCCAGCCCATGGAAGCCCGAGTTGGCAGAGCTTCAACAGTTGTTTGCTAACAACCAGCTTCAGAACCGCCGTCTTCTGGACGAAAGTATAGCCGTGCTGCATCAATTTGTAGGGTGGATCAAAGCAGTCAGTTCTTCAGAAGAGCTTTACAAGCAGGAGATTGAAGTGATCGTTGAGACATTGAATCAAATATTGAACGCCAAGCAAGTAGAAGGCTACCGGCTAACGGCTCTTTACGGAGCTGATGCCGCTGTTGTTGTAGCTCATCAAGCATGTGTGGAGCAGTGGGAGACGATTCGGAAAGGGAGCGTACGCTTTTTGTACGTACCCACTTATCAAATGGATAGGATCGAGGCCATGCATGCCAGACTGGAACGATTATGGGAAGCTGAACAGCAATTTCTGTCGACATTCATGGATCAACTTGAATGCACATGATTACCCAACTAATAGGAGGAATTTATAATGACAATCGAAACGATGGATGAACTAAAAATGAAAGTAATCGAAATTTTGAAGGATAACGTGGATGATCCGCAAATGCTTGAGAACATTGATCCAGACGATGATCTATCTTCTCTCGGTATTAACTCTATGACATTCATTAAGCTGGTTATCGCGACAGAGATGGAATTTGGGGTGGCATGGAACGACGAGGATCTCGATTTCCGTAACTTCAGCACGATTAACCAAATCATGAATTATATTAGCTTGAACCAGGGCCAGGAATAAGACAAAAGGGGGAGATTATCATGTTAACAAAAGCAGGGGAACTCGGTGGTACAGCTCTAATCGAGCATGTCCAAAACTTAAAACCAGAAATTAAGCAGCTTACGCTATACCCATCAGAGCTATGCAATTATCGCTGCAACTTCTGCCATATTTGGGGAGATACAGGATGGGCGCTTAAAGAGCCGCAACGTGCGATTCGCGAGCAGTTGGATATTGAGGTATTGAAGAAGTTTCTAGATGAAGTCACGGCTGTGAACAAAAATCTTGGCGTTCTTATTACTGGCGGTGAACCTATGTTGTACAAGCATTTTACAGAACTCGTGGAGCATCTTCGGAAGCGAAAAGCGAATATCTTCTTGTTAACGAACGGATCATTAATTAAAAACCGTATTGAGTTCATTATGGAAAATATCGTTGGAATGAACATTTCCATTGATGGACCCGAAGAGTTCCATGATGCGATTCGAGGTAAAGGAAGTTATCAAAAGATATGTGAGAACATTGAAGCACTTATTGCGGAGAAACGCAGACGTAAGAAGAGGTTCCCATTTATCCATATTACGATGGTTCTTTCACCAACGAATTATCTTAGCATCAAGCAATTTATGAGTGCGCTGCGCGAGCGATTCAGTGACGCCACAATAGAGCTGCATAATCCGCGTAACCCATTTGGGTCGCGTCGTGATTTGTCTGTCAACTTGGCACCGCTCTTGTTCACAACACCAGAACGAGGTCGTGCCTATGCGACGCAGATGAAGCACGATTTGGATTGCGATGTGTCGCCTGCATGGCAAGGATTTGTAGAAGAGTCGATACCGATGGATACGGTGCTGTTGAAAAAGGAGTTAGAGGAGTTGTGGGCTTCAGAAGGGATCGACTCCTCTGATTATGTTGATATTCATGACTATTATTCAGATATTGATAATGTGTTCGGTCGTACGAAATGTGTGGCGCCGTGGCATGAAATGGTTATACGCCGTACCGGTGATGTGTACCCATGTGTAGATTTGCCGGACTATAAGTATGGCAACATTTACGAGAATAGCTTTGCCGAAATGTGGGAAGGGGAGCGTGCGACCCGATTCCGCGATTATCTCCAAACGACCAATCTCATGATGTGCAATCGCTGCACAAGGTTGTTCGCTGACCCTCAATCTTTTTAATAGACAGAGCTCCCACCTAGATAAATGGAGGTCAACCGCATGATAGATATGTTAGAAGTAGAATCAGCGCTTGTTGATAAGACCAAGAAGGTTGTCATACTGCCATTTGAAAAGCCTCAAATATATGGATTCTTGGGACATGCTTATGTGTTAGGTGTATTGCAACCATTTGAATATGCGCAGCCTTGGATTCACAGCAGCTATATTCAATTGTTTGTTTCGAAGCATTACTTGAACGATCTTGGGGAATGTCGGTTGGACTTCTATCCAGACTTAATGATTGCTTATCGAAATCTGCCTTGGTTGGAGTACAAGCATAGCGACAAGAAGATATTGAAGCAGCTTGGAGTAGATATTCATAAATACTTGATTACACAACTAGAGCGTGAATCCTATGTCGTTACGTACGTAGATGAGTACTACATTAGCAACACTGGATGCTATCAGCAATATCACTTTATCCATGATATTTTCATCTATGGGTATGACTTGGAGCGGCAAATCTATCATGTAGCCATCTTTGATAAAAATCGCCAGTTCTCTATGCAGGAAGTTAGCTTTGAACAATTTGAACAAGCGTATTCTGTGGATTCGGGTGTTCACACGCTGATCAATTCTTTCAAACGATTGGAGCCTGCCGATTATGAGAATAGTAAATTTGGAGCAGGATTAGCAAGATTTGATTTTGACTTGCAGCTTATTATTGAGACATTGCAAGACTACTTGGAGGGGAAAAATTCCACGGAGCGACTTAAGATTCAGCAGCATCCAGTAGAAGGAATTTTCGGAATGGATATTTACCCTCTGCTGCAAGAGTTCACGACTAAAATGATTGATGGTACTAAATACTTTGATGTGCGGCCGTTTCATATATTGTGGGAACATAAGATGATGATGATCAGAAGAATTAAATATTTACAGCAGCAAGGTCATTTGACTGCGGACACCTCTCTATTGGCAGAGTTTCAGTGGTTGGAGAAGCGTGCGTATGCGCAACGTAACAAAGTAATCAAAGGTCAAATGATTGATGATAGAAAGATACTTCAATCCATTAATGAATCGTTGCAAGGTATGCAGGATGCAGAAAAGGTAGCAATTACACAACTGATTAAAGCGCTTCAGGAAAATAACTCATAATTAACAGGAGGTGCACGCACGTTGGACGTATCGATCATTATTCCTGTATACAATAAGATGGAGCAGTTGGAGCGCAGCTTGTATTTTATAGCACATCAGACGGTGTCCGAAGCCACTGTAGAGGTGATCGTCGTTGATGATGGTTCAACTCAGCCGATTCAAGAGATTGTCGATTCCTTTGCAGGACGCATACCGAACCTCAAGTATTTGCATATCGCTCGTGATAAACATTCCGGACGTTCTCGTACTCGTAATATCGGGATTAAGGAGAGTAAGGGGGACATATTGGTCTTCCTTGACTGCGGGATCGTGATACCTAACTTCTTCTTAGAACGTGTCATCAATCGGATAGGCGACAGTACGAATATGGCTCTCTATCATTATATTATGGGCGCACTAACAGATCCGGAGCAGGAGGATATGTCTGTCATCGAAGGCATTGATCCCACTAATCTTGCGGACATATGTGAACAGCTAAAGTATCATCCTGGCTGGGAAGATATGCGAACCTCTCATTTTGAACTGGTCGAACATGACCTTAATCGAATGGATGTGCCTTGGACGATGGGCTGGGGAGGAGCAGTCAGTGCTTCGCGTGACGTTGTGCTTCTATCTGGGGGATTTGATGAGACGCTCAAAGGATGGGGGGCGGAAGATACGGACTTTGCATACATGCTGCACAAGCATGGCGCGGTTATGTATGCTACGGCCGATATTAGCGCCCTGCATTTACCGCATCCATCTGATGATAAGATTGATCAGAAGATCAGATCGAGCTTCCTCAATCGTAAAAAGATGCATCTCAAGCAGCGAACTTTCGATACGGAGCTGTATCCGTATTCGGCGGATATGCACTACGATCAGATTATCGCTAAGTTTAATCGGCTGGTAATCCATTATTATGTGCCTGCATATAGTGGTCAGCTTATCGAGTTGCTGAACACAGACTATTTACAAGGGGCCGAACGAACGGCAGTACTTGGCGCAGACAGCCATGGGGTGCTCTCTTCCTTGCAAGTCTCCCATGTATTTTTACAAAATAAACATCTGATTAATCGCTATCAACAGACGTGGCCTGACAAAGAGATCGTCTATTTACTAGGGGTGGACACGCTTTATTCATCCAAGCACTTTGATGTCATCATCGTAACGGATTATTTCAGAATGTTTAACGAACCGTTAATCAGTCTGATGCTGAAGGAATTATATCGCATTGCGAAGAAAGTTGTATTTGTGTACAACGATACTTATGTGTCTTATCTCGCTACAACAGCCGGATGGATGTGGCATAGCAGACAAGAGCTTGAACAGTTGTTCAGCCGGAATCAACTTGTCTCTCAAACGGAGCAGCAAATTGGTGATTGTAAAGTATTTGAATTGGATAAAGCAAAGGTGGCTGCTCGCGTATAGCTGTTACAAGGAGGAACTCCGTCCCTTAGTGGGAGGGAGTTTTTCTGCTTTTCTATGTCGAATCGGCAGTCATTTCCGCCCAACACGATTGACATTACATACAATTAGATATATGGTTAACTACATAACCAACTAACCATAATACTAACATGCAAATGGGGAACGGAAGGAGGCTTTCTATGCGTTCGTCATTAGATGAGAATAAACCGATATTTCAGCAGATTAGGGAAATGATTGAGGATGACATTGTGAACGGGAACTTGAAAGAGGAAGAGCAGGCGCCATCCACCAATCAACTTGTTGCTTACTACAAGATCAATCCAGCAACTGTGTTAAAGGGATTTAATCAGTTAGTGGATGCAGGAATCTTATATAAGAAAAGAGGAGTTGGCATGTTTGTGGCAGCGGGAGCGCATCAGATGCTTAGAGAACAACGCAAACAAGCCTTTCAAGAACAGTATGTCAGTAGCATGCTTCATGAGGCAGATAAGCTTGGAATTACGATAGAGGAAATAAAAAATATGATTGATGCTTCGAAAGGAAGGGATAACTAGTGCCGCATATGATTAGAGCTGAACGGGTGTCACTTCAATATCAAAATAAACAAGTATTAGAAGATATATCTTTCAATTTAGAAGGTGGAAAGATATATGGCTTGCTGGGGCGAAACGGAGCAGGAAAAACGTCACTGTTGTCCGTTCTATCTGCTTTTGTAAAAGCGACAAGCGGTAGTATTACGATAGATGGTCAGCCTATTTTTGAAAATGCAGCGCTGATGGAGCAAATGGTATTTATTAGAGATGTAAAGTTGGATGAAGAGTCTGGTAAAGCAAAAAAGTATATCAAGGATCTATCCATTTTCCGTCCTAACTTTGACTTGGATTATGCAGAACATCTCATGCAGCGATTTAAGCTTCCTACGGATACGGAAGTGTCTAAGCTTTCACGAGGTATGCAGTCGGCACTTCATGTCATCATTGGTTTAGCAAGTCGCTGTCCGATTACGATTTTTGACGAGGCTTACTTAGGAATGGATGCTCCAGCTAGGGAGATCTTTTATGAGGAAGTACTGAATGATTTTATGGAGCATCCGCGGACGATTATACTGTCTACGCATTTAATTTCTGAGATGGAATCCATGTTTGAGGAAGTGCTCATTATCGATCAGGGGGAGCTCATTCTGCATGAAGAAGCGGAAATTTTACGTGATAGTGGAGTATCTGTAACAGGGGCGGTTGAGCAGGTTGATTACTTTGTACAGGGGAAACATATTTTGAAGGAACAAGTACTTGGAGGTACGAAGCTAGTTATGCTTTACGGACAATTGTCTGAACAGGAAAGAGAAGAAGCGAAGGCTATGCAGCTATCTTTAGGACCAATTACGCTTCAAGAATTGTTTATTCATTTGACGAAGGAGGATAAACAATGAAGAAAAATAAATCTACTGTAGTTGGATTATCCATGTTTCATACGATCGGGACTTGGATGGTGTGGTATATAGGCATTCTTGTAGTCTTGCATATAGGAAGTATAGTAGTAACGTACTATACAGGTGATGATGTGAAGTTGTCGCACGCTGCACTGATACAAGGGGAAGCTGGCTGGTCTATTCTAAATAGTGCATTAACCTCTTCCAAAGTCTTTTTCTTAATCTGTGGTCTGCTCTCTATGGGTGGGTTTATTAAATACTTTGTATCAAACGGGGTAACAAGGCGGGATTACTATAAGGGTACAGCCCAGTCCATTTTGTATTTGTCATTGAGTTTTACTGCTGCCGTAGCTATATTATACGGACTCGAATTTTTGATTATGAATATGATTGGGCTGGAAAGAAACATACATGTTCCTATTGTATTTTATTTAAAAATGTTATTTGATGTCATTTTGTTTTATGTCGTTGGCTGGTTTATAGCAGCCGGATTTTATCGTATGAATGTTTGGCTGGGAATGGCGTTTATTGCGATTGCTGTATGGATTGCCTTCATTCAGAGTGGGATATGGGGGGAGAGCGTACCAATTCCACTGTATAAATTGATGAATATATATGAAGTTTCCACATGGCTTGCGGTGCTTATTAGTGTAGTACTCATTGTTGGTGTAAGTATGGCCATAAGGTTATTAACGAAAGAAGTGCGTATTAAAGAGTAAGCATTAATAAATTGCGTGAGAAAACAATAAACGGCTTACTACATCCTTAAGGACGACGTAAGCCGTTTATTTGCTATAAATGAATATGGTATGCTCAATTGGTAATTTATTCTTTGTGCGAAAAATGCTAATCATATAGGAGGGAGCACAATGTCTTTATCTGTAATTTTTGATATGGATGGTACCTTATTTCAAACGGATAAAATATTAGAAATTTCTCTTCGTGACACATTTGATCATTTACGATCATTACAGGTATGGGGGGATGAAACGGAAACTCCGATAGAAAAGTACCGTGCCATTATGGGCGTCCCTTTACCGGTAGTGTGGGAAACGTTGCTGCCTGAGCATGGTGATGATATCAGACAACAAGCAAACGTATGGTTCCATGAGAAATTGATCGCAAATATTAATTGTGGAAACGGCGCTCTGTATCCTTATGTAGAAGAAGTTTTACAATATTTTAAAGAGAAAAATTATCCGATATACATAGCAAGTAATGGAGAAATTGACTATTTAAATTCGATAGTAAACTACTATAAGTTAGATAAATGGGTTACAGAAACATGCAGTATACAGCATATACAGTCGCAAAATAAAACCGATTTGGTAAGGTTTATTTTGGAGAAATATAATATTAAGGATGCTTTTGTAGTGGGAGATCGACTATCCGATATCAAAGCAGCGAAAGAGAACGGCTTACTAGCAGTAGGATGTAATTTTGATTTTGCTCAAGAAGATGAGTTGTCTCAAGCAGATATTGTTATTAATCGTATGGATGAGCTAAAAACGTTATCGTTCGGGAGTGCTAGGTGTTGATATATAGGAGTAGCAAGGGGACGGCAGTTAGCCGTCCCTTAAGTTGTTATCTATAATTTTATCTCATCCATAACCGTTAAAAATCGATTATTCCATGTTGCTTCATGGTGATTAATAATGTCGCCAGCTTGCAGCGCTGCGCCGTTAATCGTGCTGTGTGTCCCTTTGAAGAGCAGGTTATGCTGGTAGCCTAAGCTTAGAGCAGCTCTAATGGTAGTGTCGAGGCAAAACTCCGTTTGTGCTCCTGCAAAAATAAGCTGCTCCATCTTATTGGACTTTAAGTAGTCTAAGAGCTCTGTTTGATAGAAGGAATCGAACTTTGATTTTTGAATGATTTTATCATCAGAGGAGATGAGTAAGTTCTTATGAAGCTTCCAATCCTCTTTCCCTTCAGACATAAGATGCTGATCGTCTTGGCTTGTGTGTTGAATGAAGATGATTTGTATTTGTTTATCACGGGCTTGTTTAATTAGTTCGTTAATATGTTCAACGACTTGTTCATTATGTAGTAAATGGTTCTGAGGATAGTTAAAGAAGATCTCTTGCATATCAATGACAATGAGTGCCTGTTTCATGAAGTAACACTTCCTTTCGTTTCTTTTTTATTGTAGCAAATGATGGACTGATTATGTAATTAGCATGGCAGCAGTAAAAATATAAACGTACAAGCCGAGTGGGCATCAGAGTGTACCTGAGGTCACTCGGTTTTTCATATAACGGGTACTATCTCTCTGTCACTATTTCGTCATTGAAAAAGGTTCTCATTTTAGAATGATTATAAAAAAGCTTGACAGTTTGTACTTCATAGTAAATAATAATCATTATAAAGAGCGATGCGGAACGGACAGCACACACTGCTCGGGCGTTCTAAATTAGCTTTTTAATCAACTTAGAAACCATCTAGCAAAGGAGATTTTATATATGTCACTTATCAATACAGAGGTTCTACCATTCCAAGCAACTGCATTTCAAAACGGGAAATTCCTTGATGTAACAGAACAAAACTTTAAAGGTCAATGGAGCGTCGTGTGCTTCTATCCAGCAGACTTCACATTCGTTTGTCCAACTGAGCTTGAAGATTTGCAAAATCAATACGCAGAGTTGAAACAACTTGGCGTTGAAGTATATTCCGTATCTACAGATACACATTTCACGCATAAAGCATGGCATGCAAGCTCGCCTGCAATCGGTAAAGTAGAATACATTATGATTGGTGACCCATCCCATGTCATCTCTCGCAACTTCGATGTATTGGTTGAGTCCGAGGGTCTTGCAGATCGCGGTACGTTCATCATCGATCCAGACGGAGTTATCCAAACGGTTGAAATTACAGCTGGTGGCATCGGCCGTGATGCAAGTGCACTTATTAGCAAAATTAAAGCAGCACAATACGTTCGCAACAATCCAGGTGAAGTTTGCCCAGCTAAATGGCAAGAAGGCGGCGAAACATTGAAGCCAAATCTTGATCTTGTAGGAAAAATCTAAACAACCTGTAATAAAGTTGCCGTAGTCGTCGGCATTGATTATAGAAGCGTTTGTCCAACAGCAGTATGAGTAGAGTATGTTACTTGGCATCATTATCAAACATTTTAAGGAGGATTATCAAATGGCATTGGACCAGGATATCAAACAACAATTAGAGCAATATCTTCAACTATTGGAAGGCAACATCGTCATTAAAGTGAGCGCAGGTGATGATGCTGCATCTACAGAGATGATGTCTCTTGTAGATGAGCTTGCTAGCATGTCTGCTATGATTTCGGTAGAGAAAGCAGATTTGGCTAGAACACCAAGCTTCAGCGTAAACCGTGTTGGCGAAGACACAGGTGTTGTGTTCGCAGGTACACCGCTTGGACATGAATTCACTTCACTTGTACTTGCATTGCTTCAAGTGAGCGGCAGAGCTCCTAAAGTGGACCAAAGTGTAATCGACCAAATTAAGAGTATTAAAGGCGAATATACATTTGAGTCTTATATCAGCTTGAGCTGCCATAACTGTCCAGATGTAGTACAAGCATTGAACTTGATGAGTATTTTCAATCCTGGTATTTCCCATACGATGATTGATGGTGCTGTATTCAAAGATGAGGTAGAAAGCAAAAACGTAATGGCTGTGCCAAGCGTATACCTCAACGGTGAGTTCTTCGAAAGCGGTCGTACAACAATTGAAGATATTCTTGCTAAATTGGGTTCTGGTCCTGATGCGTCTGAATTGGATAATAAAGCTCCTTATGATGTACTTGTTGTTGGTGGCGGTCCATCCGGCGCAAGCGCAGCGATTTACGCAGCTCGTAAAGGGATTCGTACAGGTATCGTTGCAGAGCGCTTCGGCGGTCAAGTTAATGATACAATGGGCATCGAGAACTTCATCAGTGTGAAGTATACAGAAGGTCCTAAGCTTGTTGCTAGCATCGAAGAGCAAGTAAAAGAGTACGGCATTGATGTGATGAAAACACAGCGTGCGAAGCGTCTAGACAAAAATGAGTTCATCGAGATCGAGCTTGAAAATGGTGCGGTTCTGAAAAGTAAGACCGTTATCATTTCTACAGGTGCTCGTTGGAGAAATATGGGCGTTCCAGGTGAAGTGGAGTTCAAAAACAAAGGCGTAGCTTACTGCCCTCATTGTGATGGCCCATTGTTCACAGGTAAAGATGTTGCAGTTGTCGGAGGCGGTAACTCAGGTGTCGAGGCAGCAATCGATCTTGCTGGTATCGTAAACCATGTAACTGTCCTTGAATTCGCTCCTGAACTTAAAGCAGACTCTGTATTGCAAGATCGTCTTTACAGCTTGCCGAACGTTACCGTTCTTAAAAATGTTCAAACGAAAGAATTGACGGGTACAGATAAGCTTGAAAACCTTACGTACATCGATCGTGCGACAGGTGAAGAAAAACAAATCGCCTTGCAAGGCGTATTCGTACAAATCGGTCTTGTACCGAACACAGACTGGTTAGCTGATACGGTTGAACGCAATCGTATGGGTGAAATCATCGTTGATAGCCACGGTGCTACGAGTATCCCAGGTGTATTTGCTGCTGGTGACTGCACAAACAGCGCGTACAAGCAAATCATCATCTCGATGGGATCCGGTGCGACGGCAGCTCTAGGCGCATTCGATTATTTGATTCGTAACTAATTTATATCGTTTAAAATAATAAATGGCAGCAGTCTATCTAGAATAGCTTATTGCTGTTAGCGTAGCCCTCACTTTTTATAAAGTGGGGGCTATTGTCATATGTAGGTGCAGCAAGTAAATAGAAGGAATTGATGTACTTTCGTCGAACACAAGGTGTACCTGTGAAAGACTTTATACTTAAGTGAAGGAGAGAGGGAAATGAATCAGGAAGTGACCGATTTTATCGCTGCAATTAAAGAGCCATGGCAGGTGGAGCTATCCACGAACTTGCGAGAAGTTGTGCATCAGGCAATACCGGAAGTAACGGAACGGATTCAGTATAAGAAACCTCATTTTTTGAAAAATGGGAAATACGCTGCGGTTATTTCTACATCTAAAGATGCGGTTAGCTTTACTATTTTTAATGCTGCTGGCTTGGAGCTTCCAGAAGGCATGTTTGAGGGCCCGCCTGAAAGAAAGACATTGAAGCTTCGCAAAGGTACTACTTATGATTCCAAGCAGTTAATATTATGGCTACAGCAAGCTTCCAGTTCTCTTTAATAGGTTAAGGGAAGAGTGATGCACGAACGTCAAGCATTGCTCTTTTTTTTATGATGGTATGGACAAAACTGCAGTTATTTTAGATAGAAAAGATAAAATAACTGCATAATTGTCACCAATTTAAATTAGCGGCCTTCCATTAATGAAACTGTACTTCCGTTTAAACGGCGTGGTTTAAGGTTGAAAACTAGCGAGAAGTATGTTTATTGAACCTAATTAAACAATTTGCTACAATTTACTAGTATTTGATAACAGGGAGGATTCATTATGCCAACAACTTTGTAATGGGTTAAATCGAATATACAATTATTTAACGATTACAAGGATGCAAAGCATAGTGTTATCCATCACTTTATGCGGTGAATCCTTGTGGATTGCTGCATGTTTCTGTGATGATCAATCATAAAATTAGCTGCTTTGTATGCCTTCTATTCATTAGGAGGATATATAATGAGTCATTTACAAAATAGAAGCAATAGTGTCTTTACGATAGAGTGCCAAGATATCATTTTACGGGAGTATCAAGCTGATGATCTAGATGCGCTGCATAATCTTACTTGGCAGCCTCATTTCCATAAATATTTGATTGGATGGAATGCTCCAAGGGAACAGCGGGAAGAGTGGTTTCTAAATTATGAAATACCAGAGAATGAGCGGTTTCTTGATGCTTTATCGAGAACTGGAGATCCTGAACAATATCGGTTGCGATTAGGCATCTTATTGAAAGAAACAGGTGAATTTATCGGTATTTGTGGTACAGGTATTAAGGATGAGGTTTCACCACCTAATCGTGAAATTTTTTATGGCATTTCTGAACCTTATCAGAATAAGGGATACACCACGCAGGCGGCGAGAGGTCTAATTACGTATTTATTCGAAAATACAAACGTTGAACAGCTTATCGCTATCGCTCATTTACGTAATGATTCGTCCAATAAAGTGATACAAAAGTGTGGATTTCAATATTGTGGTGATGTGGAGATCGAGGGTCAACCTCATTGCTATTATAAGCTTACAAAATAATAACAGTTATTTTACATGAAGGGCTGCCGCACGGTAGTCCTTTTTATATATTCCATCCTTTTGCGAAGCTGCTGATGCCGTGAAAGGATTCAGCGCAGCGCAGATTCATACAGAGGCATTATCGTGATCGTTGGATTTTTGGATGACGCTTTCGAGGTGAGTTATAATTGCATTGCAAATGGACAAGCTCTGCAAAGAGACTGATGGTAAAAATCGATATTTATATCTGACATAGAGGAGGTTGAGTATGAACAACTATTCTACAACGGTGTTAACTATGACGAGACATTTTGAGGTGCCTGCTGAAAAGGTATATCATGCATGGTTGAACCCTGAGATGATGAAAAAATGGCTCTTTACATTGGAAGGTACAAATAAGGTAACACGGAACAACCCTGAAGTGGGCGGGGATTGGGAAATTGTCGACCATCGAGGCGGTGTGGATTATCGAGCGATTGGGAAATACGTTGAACTGGACGTTCCTCATAAGCTGGTGTTTACTTTTAAAATGCCGCAATTCAGCGAATGGGAAGATACGATTGCAGTGGAGTTGACAGAAACGCCGGAAGGCAGCCAGATGACGTTCACACACAACATCAACGTGCCATATGAACCGAGCTGGACGGAAGCAGATATTCAAAAAGCAATAACTGAAGCATATGATGGCACTGAGCACGGCTGGAACTTGATGTTTATGGGGCTGAAGGAATTAGTGGAAACGGGTAAGGTGAGTTATACAGGTTGAAAATAGGGAGAGAAGGAGCGAGTGTGGCTCCTTCTTTTTCATTTGCTGCGAATAAACGAGTACGTAAATCTGAAAGGTGTAAATTTACTTGCTGCCATGAAATACTTTGGATTGAAGAATATTTATCGCGTGCTGTATGTCCTCTAACTCTTCAGCAGACACATCCTTTATTCGCTCTAGAAATCGTGCTCCGATTTGCTCAAAAGCTTTATTCATCATGGCCTGTCCGGATTCCGATAACCGAATGAATTGTTTGCGTCTATCATCGGGCACTTCAAATTTTTCACATAGTTGCTTGTCGGTTAGCTTCTTTATCTCACGGCTCGTATTTGGCATGGAAATATGCTTGCATTCGCTGATCTGGCTTAACGTAACGGGCTGGCTGACCGCGAGATATTCCAAAATACTATATTGAAGAGGAGTAATATCCTCTGGCTTAACATCTTTGGTCATTTCGAATGTCACTTCGTGCACGGAAGTTGTGAAGGTCACAAATTGTTGAAACAAAGCTTCTTTATCCATACGGATCACCTCAACTGTACGATAACAAAATGATTATCATAATACAATTATCAATTGACAACTAAAGCAACGGCGTGCTACCTTTTACTTATCATATGATAAGTAATGGAGGGAAAGGCAATGAACATATTGGTTGTATATACCCACCCGAATCATAAAAGTCTTAGTTACGGCTTTTTGCAAAAAGTTATTCAAGGATTAAGTGAGAACTCGCATGCGCCCAATATGCAGGTGCTTGATCTATATGAAGAAGGCTTTGATCCCGTACTGGTATTCAATGAGACGAAGCGCAGAAGGGATATGCATGATGATCCTAAGCTGGCCAAATATCGTGAACAAATTCTGTGGGCGGATAAGCTTGTATTTATTTATCCAATCTGGTGGGGGCGTCCACCTGCGATGTTATTAGGTTATATCGACCAAATGTTTGCTTCTAATTTTGCATATCGAGACACAGGAGGTATACTTCCTGAAGGATTGCTGAAAGGGAAATCGGCTGTCTGCATTTCTGTGATGAAAGGGCCTACTTTTTATCCGTTATTTTGGCTGGGGAATGCCCATAAAATGCTGATGAGAAAGGCGTTGTTTCAATATGTCGGCATTAAAAAAGTGAAGTTTTTTGAATTTGGCAATATGGAGAGTCCGAAAGGAAATCATGAGAAAAAATTAAATAAAGTGCTTCACTATTTCAAAACGCTAGCATCTTAATTGAAGCAGAAACCGCTACAAAATAAAGGGCTGCCGAGTGGTAGTCCTTTTTATGCTTTACTGTTATTCTCGTTTAAGCTCGATTGGTATTCATCCAATTCAGCGCGTAATCTACAATGGCTCTCATCGGTATCAAATAGCTGGTCGCTGCTCCAACTTTTCCTTCTACGATGTAAGTTGTATCCTTTCTAAAGTCGTCAAATAGGTTGCTGAAATCATCAGAATCATTATTAATATCTCGATAAGTCGTCCATTTCTCTTCTCCATCTACCTTTATTCGATCTTTCGTAATTAGCTGTCCATGTGCCATCGAGTATCCTCCCCTCAAGTTACGCATCGAATTTCTGGTCTCTCTATCTAGCATGAATTGGAAAAATATATAGCATAAACAATATAGCACAAGTAACATATCGATTCTTGGTTATCGCGATAATTTTAATATTTACAAACAAAAACGTATGTTCTATTATGAGTGAAATATTAGTTAAATGTTGCCAACTAAGGAGCTGGCCCCTATGTCATGGACTAGAGAAATTTCTAATCAGTTCGATCCGGTAATAGAGCACGTATATCAAACCTTTCTTGCTAATCATTGTTCTGGCGCAGCTGTTATGGTAATTCACCAAGACAACGTCGTTGCGGAAACGTATTGGGGACGACATTCCCCGAATGAAGATGTTAGATCGGTACAAGCGGACACTCAATTTCATGTTGGCTCTGTTCGAAAAAGCTATACTGGATTTGCAGTTGCTTACGCCGTGCATCATGGATATATTTCGTCGAGATTGGAGATTTAGTTCTAAAAGGTTCTTATCAGATATTGGGTTACTCTAATGTAGCTGTGCTTGTTATTCCCGATTATGACACGGTAGTTGTACGTGTGTTTAATAGTTGGGGATCTGCTCCTGGATACGAGTATTTGCCTGATATTAAAGGATTTGGCGACTGTGTAATGAGCTGTCTGAAATAAGGAGATATCAATCATGAGCACGTTCAAGTTTACTGTGATTATACTGCTAACCACCTTCTTAATGGGCTCTTCCTTTGCTGTTGTCAAAATTGGCTTGCCCTATTCCTCCCCATTACTATTAGCGGCATTAAGATTTCTGCTTGCTGGTGTCATCATGGGACTAATCGTATATGTTCTCAAACGTCCTCATCCAACCACTACAAGCAGTTGGCTGAAGATGTTCGTAATCGGTTCGCTCCAGACGGCTGGCGTAATGGGTTGTATTTTTTTAAGCCTGCTTACGATTACAGCTAGTGAAACATCCATTTTGACGTTTACGAATCTGTTATTTGTCGTTATTTTCGGGACTATATTTGTAAACATGCGCTACAAGCTTTATCAGTGGATCGGTGTCGTTCTAGGTTTGGCTGGGGTCGTCATTACGATGGGCGCAAAGGTTGATTTGAAAATGGGTATCGTCTATGGCATTCTTTCCGCTGTCTTTTGGGCATTTGCGACGCTATTGGCTAAGAAGTGGGGAGGAACCCTTGATACATGGGTGTTATCCGCTTATCAGATGCTGTTCGGCGGGCTTATTCTGTTCGTGTGCAGCTTTATTTTTGAAGAGCCATTTTTTATTGTAAACGGGGAGTCCTTGTTCTTATTAATGTGGTTAAGCATTATGTCTTCAATTGTTCAATTTGCAGGATGGTATTATTTATTGCAGCATGGCGATCCTGGAAAAACGAGTTCGTTTTTATTTTTAGCTCCTTTTTTCGGTGTATTAACGGGTTGGTTGTTATTAGGGGAGCCGCTATATCCTTCCCTTATCGTTGGTGGATTATTGATTATCGCAGGTATTTACCTTGTAAATAAAACGGATAAGCAATTGAATAGAAAACAATCCTGAAGTACGAACTTCAGGATTGTTCTATTTTCTTTAAAGGTTCTGTTGCTGGACCTTCTAACACATCACCATCATACGAAAATCTAGAGCCGTGACATGGGCAATCCCAACTGCGCTCACCTTCGTTCCACTCTACTTCACAACCCAGATGCGTACAAGTTGTATCGACGAGGTGCAAGTTGCCTTTCTTATCTCGATAAGCGCCAGCTCGTTTTCCATTAACGGATACGGCTGCGCCTTCGTCATTCGATAAGCTTTCTGGTTTTTTGCTAACCATTTCCAATTTTCCGCCAATGAGGTGCTTGGCAACATCCGCATTTTGAACGACAAAGGTTTTTACATCGGGTACAAGATGGAATCTTGCAGGTGTGTACAGCTCTTCATAAGCATTCTCTTTTCTTGTAATCATGTCCCTTAATAGCAGAGCAGCTGCCGTTCCTGTGCTCATTCCCCATTTCCGATACCCTGTCGCCACATAGATGTTTGGTGTTGAAGAGGATAGATGGCCGATGTAAGGAACATTGTCCAGCGTGACTAAATCTTGAGCAGACCAACGATAGGCAAACTCCTCGATTCCAAATGTCTGCTGCGCAAAAGCCTGCAGTGCCTCATAGTGCTTAATCATGCATATGCCTTGCCCCGTTTTATGGCTTTCTCCTCCAATTAACAACAAATTGTCTCCGTTGGCTGAAGTTGCAGACCGCACGGAACGCTTCGGGTCTTCAGCACTAATATACATGCCGCCCAAATATCTTTTTTCGCTTTTGACACCAATGACATAAGAACGGTTGGCATACAATCTTGTAAAATAAAATCTCATTCCGTCATAGCAAGGGAAGTGAGAACAAGATACGACGTGCTTGCAAGTGATTTTGTGCCCATCTCTTAATACGACTTCAGGCTGTTCGCCTTTTTCAACCGTTTCAACCGTCGTGTTTTCATAGATCGTGCCACCGAGCTGAACAAACAATTCAACGAGCTTTTTTAAATACTTAAGCGGGTGAAACTGCGCCTGTTTGTGCATGACTAGGGCTGATTTGATCGGGATCGGAAGGGCGATTTGCTCAACTAGATCACCATGAATACCAAGCTTCTCATAAGCGGCCAGTTCTTTCTCCAGCTTAGTCGTATAAGTATCGGAATTTGTATAAATATAGGCGTCTTGCTCATGAAAATCACACTCAATTTTGTGATCCTCAATCATTCGTTTAATAAAATGCAGTGCATCCGCATTGGCTTTGTAATAAAGTTGTGCCTTCTCCTGACCAAATGTATGGATCAGCTCGTCATAAATCAAATCATGCTGCGCTGTTATTTTGGCCGTCGTATGCCCAGTTGTGCCGTGAAGCAGACGTCCTGCTTCTACAAGCACGACTTTGAGCCCTGCTTTAGCTAACAAATAAGCAGTTGTTACTCCAGTAATTCCTCCTCCTACAACCACGACCTCAGCTTCACGATGCTCCGTAAGCTTTGGAAAAGAAGGAAGGGTTATAGAATCCCACCAATAAGATTCAGGGAATTGAGGCATATCATTCGTATTCAAGTGTTCATTGTGTTCATTAGTCATGGTAGTTGCTATCCTCCTGCAAAGGGTCTCCCTTGATATTCATTTCCTTATCGCATTTGGTTTAATCAATAGTAGTAAAGTAGGGGGATAAGAGCAGTTGTTTACATGAGAACGTATGTTTGATATGATGGGTTTAATAGGTGTGAGATTGTTCGGTCTGTAAAATGAATATAGGCAATGACAATAACAAGCGGAAGAGGATGGTTGCACGAATGTTAAAGCGCTGCGCATGGGTAACACAAGAACCTTTATATATGGAGTATCACGATAAAGAATGGGGAGTTCCTGTGTTTGATGATCGAATCTTGTTCGAGATGCTATGTTTAGAAGGTGCACAGGCGGGGCTTAGCTGGTGGACTATTTTGCAGAAGCGGGACAACTACCGCAAAGCCTTTGATCATTTTGATGCGGAGAAGATCGTTCAGTATACAGATGAGAAATTGCAGTCTTTACTTGAAGATACAGGCATTGTACGAAATAAGTTAAAAATTAAAAGTGTCGTAACCAATGCGGATGCATTTCTCAAAATCCAAAAAGAATTCGGCTCCTTTTCCAATTACATCTGGAGATTTGTCGGCGACAAGCCGATCTTGAACCAATGGGCAACGATAAAAGAAGTGCCTGTTTCAACGGAAATCAGTGATAGAATGAGTAAAAGGTTGAAGAAAGACGGGTTCAAGTTTATAGGAAGTACGATTTGTTATTCGTATATGCAAGCAGTGGGCATGGTGAATGACCATACGCTGGACTGTTCCTGTCATCCAAGGAATCGATAGCGAAAGTGGTGTAGAGTGCTAAATTTGCAGCATATCATGAACCTGTCGTGCTTTGATACCAAGTTAGTTAAATTGTTTCATGAAAAGCCTTCTGCAAGGTTTCTACAATCGGAAGGACGGGCGGACTAATGGGTGTTGGCAGCTCATTTACAGGGAAGAAGCGGGCCTCTTTGTTCTCATTATTAATAGTTAGCTCACCGCTGTATTGCGTTGTTGTGAACACGATATCGACGTTATAGACTTCATCCCCGTGAGGATATTTGTAGTAAAGCCGCTCGCCTGAGAAGACATCGAAGATGTCTAGTTGCTCTGCGTGTAGTCCTGTCTCTTCGAATAGTTCGCGAGCTGCGGCTTCGCGAACTTCTTCTCCTAGTTCGATCGCTCCGCCTGGAAAGCACCAACTGTTATTATCCGTCCTGCGCATCATAAGGACATGTCCCGATTTATTCATCACGATCACGCTTGCGCCACATAATAGTAATGGTCGTGTGCCGACTAATTGGCGCATCTCCTTTATATACTCTCGCATTGTAAGAACCCCCTGCTTCTTGTTAGGAATATTTTTTCTGTGAAAATGATATCATGGTCAATGGAAATTAAATAGTGTTATCCCATTCCTGCAAATGTGCATCATTTTTAAGTCCATATAGGCGTTTTATGGGGAATTGATGCAAATATACATCCTTATCTGCTCAAAAGCACTGAAACTCCCTAATATGAGCCAAATTCCTGCATCTGAGCAGGCTTTCTTCAATAAGTATCAGTAAGCAATGAAAAGTCTGCACTTTTGCAGGAACGATAATCGTATAAGGTGTATACGGACTATACTCAATTGGATCGTATTATGCGGAAAGGTGTAATCTCTATTTCCTCCATATACAAAAGAAATGGCCGTCTAGGTGAGATAGTTCCCATCCTAGAGCGACCACTAATCTTTTTCATACACTAGTTTTACATTTCAAGCTTCCAAGCTACTGTCACCTACAGAGAATACATAATAGGATCGATTTGTTCAATTATTTCTTCTTCTTACTCAAATCAATGCTGAACTTCGCGAAGCCTGTGTCCAATGTAGATTGGTACTTCATGTGCGGCTGCTTCTTCGCGAACTCTTTCGCATTTGGAGAAGTCACGAACGTTACATTTGCTTTGTTCTTCAACGGAACGAACGACCAGTTCTTGTCCACAGTAGGGTTGATCGTTTTCTTCTCTAGAATGTAATTGATAACAACTTGGCGCGTCTCTTCTTGGGAATCGATGACAATGTTGGAGCCATCAAGACTTGGGAAGCTTCCGCCGCCTGTCGCACGATAGTTGTTGGTAACAACTAAGAACTTGTCGGTTGCTTTAACAGGCTTGCCTTTGTAAGACAAGTTTTTGATACGTTTTGCTTTCTTGTTAATCAGCTTGCCGTCAGTATCGTATTTGGATGGCTGAGTGACGTCGATTTGGTACGTAACGCCGTCCAAAATGTCGAAGTTGTACGTACGGAACTCCTCATTAATAAGAGCTTGCTCGCCTTTTTTCTTCGGATCGATTTGATTGAACTGTCCAGCAGAACGCTCCAACCATTCTTGTACTTGTGCACCGTTAATTTTTACAACTTTCAAGGTATTCGGGTATACGTATAAGTCAGCAACGTTCTTAATTGCCAACGTTCCTTTAGGGATGTTCGTGTAGTAGTTCACACCTTGGCGTCCGCCTGCTTTGAACGGTGCACCAGCAGATAGAACTGGGAGACCTTCTAGTTCCGTACCTTTAATAGCTTTCTCTGTGTACCATTTCTGTGCATTCGTTACGATTTGTACAGACGGGTCATCTTGTACAAGCGCGAAGTAGCTGTGAATAGGAGCAGTCGTTTTACCTACAGCAGAACGAACCCATTTCACCGTGTGATCGTGGTCTTCTTTAACAGCGTCCACAATCGTTTTGTCTGCTTCAACGAGCGCTTTTTTATTCTCTTTATCGTATACAGGTACTGCTTTGGATATGGAATTGACTACATCCCATTCACCGTTTACTTGCTTCAATTCCAAGTCAATGACACCAAGGTTGTCACCCCAGAATCCAGGCATTACAGCTGGAATTCCGTTGATTAGACCTTTTTTCGCATCTACGCCTTTAATATTTTCAAAGCCCTTGCCAGGGAATACAGCATGGGAGTGACCGAATAGAATCGCATCGATTCCGTCGATTTTACTCAATTCCAAGTTCGCATTTTCGGAATCGTTGCTTTCCGTACTGATACCAGAGTGAGGAATTGCAACGATAAGATCTGCACCTTTTTTCTTCATCTCAGGTACAAATTTTTTCGCTGATTCAACCATATCTTTTGCAATGACTTTGCCGCTCAAATGTGCTTCATCCCAGCTCATAATTTGTGGCGGCACGAAGCCAATTACACCTACTTTAAGCTTTACGTCTTTGCCAGCTTCATCTTTAAATGTGCGATCTAAAATTACATATGGCTCAAATCTATTTTTATCGTTGTTTGGGTCTTTATCTTTGTCATCAATATATACGTTGGAGTTTACATAAGGGAACTTCGCCCCCTTCAAGCTGCGGTCTAAATGTTCTAGTCCGAAGTTGAATTCGTGGTTGCCGATGTTCGCTGCATCGTATTGCAATTCGTTCATAGCTTTATATACAGGATGTGTCTCGCCATCTTTCAATGGCTTTACTTTCGCGACATAATCACCAAGTGGATTGCCTTGGAGGAGGTCACCATTATCAAACAACATGCTGTTTTTCACTTCTGCGCGTGATTGCTTGATCAATGTCGCCGTTTTCGCTAAGCCATACTCATCTGTTAATTTGTCTTGGTAGTAATCGTAGTTCACCATATTCGTGTGCAAATCGGTTGTTTCCATAATACGCAGTTTCAGTACGGAATCCGATGCTGTACTTGTGTCAGCACTTGCAGGAGCGAGCGTGAATGAAAGCGTTCCCGCCACTAATGACGCGGAGAGTACAAGACTTGTGATCTTCTGCCTTGTTGAAAGTTTCATGCTGGATATTCCTCCTAATGAGTAGGTGATAGATAATATTTCAACCGAGTTCATTCTATCATTAGAATCACGTTTTAGATAGAGTTCAGTGGAAAATTTAACACAATTATTGAACAAAGGTCATTTTGTAAAAATAAATAAGGCAGTTTGTAAAATCAACCCTAGAGATCGCGTTTACTTAACTAACGTTCGCAGTGTTTACAGTTTGCATGCAAAATGCTTGCTAATTGATTGGACTTCTAATACGATGATAATCAATTTGATGCTCATTTTTATTTTAGATTGGTAGAGGAAAAAGGGGATATGTCTATGGCAAACGAGAATATTCAGCTAGGTCAAGCTCTACAAGCTGCTGCGCCGCCGCACGAAACAGATTCGATTCTACATACATGGCTGGAACACTATCGCCCCTATACCTCGGACGGACGATGCGCAGCCTATATCCCAGCTTTGGCACAAGTCGATCCCTCGCAGCTAGGAGTTACGATAATCGGTCCAGATGGGAAACTTGCAAAGTCAGGAGATTGCGAATCCCTATTCACACTGCAAAGCGTATCAAAAGTGATTGGCTTCATAGCTGCTTGTGTGGAGCATGGGGCTGCCTATGTATTGGAACGAGTAGATGTAGAACCGACTGGAGATGCTTTTAATTCCATCGTTCGTTTAGAAGTACATAAGCCAGGCAAGCCGTTTAATCCGATGATTAATGCCGGTGCGATTACCGTTTCCTCTTTACTTGGCGGCAAGTCGCCCCAGCAAAAAATAGACTCCATCTTGGCTTTTATTGAGAAGATGGTAGGGAGACGCGTCGGTATTAATGAAGAAGTGTATCAGTCCGAATGGCAGACAGCCGATCGGAATCGTTCGCTCGCTTATTATTTGAAGGGAACAGGGTTTCTTGAAAGCTCTGTAGAGCAAGCTTTGGAGGTTTACTTAAAAGAATGTTCCATTGAAGTACATACGCAGGATATCGCTATGATTGGATTGGTGCTGGCTCATGACGGCTATCATCCGTTTCGTAAAGAGCAGCTCTTCCCGAAGGAAGTTGCAAAGTTGGCAAAAGCATTAATGGTCACATGCGGTATGTATAACGCCTCTGGAAAATTCGCCGCATTTATCGGCTTGCCCGCGAAAAGCGGTGTTTCTGGCGGCATCATGGCAGCTGTGCCCACGCATGCAAGTGCTCCAGATTCTCCGTTTCCTGCGGGATGTGGAATTGGCATTTATGGCCCAGCGATTGATGAGTACGGCAACAGCGTAGCCGGAGGCATGCTATTGAAGCATATCGCTAAGGAATGGAATTTTAATATTTTTTGAGATCATTGTTCATCATTTAGTGAGCCGTTTAACCGTGATGCAATACAAAGTGCAACTACGAATATAGGTCAGTATTCGTTAAAAAGGAATATGAAAGCTATTGAACCCGAAGGACAATAATTTCTTGGTTTCCTCAAATCGCCTTGCATCGCTATCCGTACCCATAACTACCGTTATTAATCGTTTCTCCCCTTCTTTAGCTGTTCCGGCAAAGCTATAGCCTGCTAAATTCGTAAACCCTGTCTTTAAGCCGTCAACGCTTTTAGAGTATAGCTCTTGATGAACGGGATCGAGCATTTTATTTGTCGCTGTTACAACGGTACCATCATATTCTAGCGTGTAAGAATCAAGCTTTGTTATGGCGACTACATCTGGGAATGTTTCAAGTAGCTGCTGCGATAATATAGCAACATCCAGCGCAGTCATTCTGGATTCTTCATAGTTCTCATTGGCAAGCCCAGTTGCATTTACAAAGTAAGTATGAGGCGACAGTTGTAATTCCTTCGCCTTATCATTCATCAGTTGAGTGAATTGTTCTTCACTGCCTGCAATATGTTCAGCTAGTGCGACCGCAGCATTATTCGCTGATGAAACGACCATCGCATAAAACAGATCTTTAATCGATAGGCGATCACCTATTTCTACATTGATTTTAACCCCATCACTATCAACCGTTGTTGCATTAATCGTAACCGTATCCGACCATTTTAATGAACCGTTATAAATATGCTCCAACACGATGTATTCTGTCATGATTTTTGACATACTTGCTGGGGCAAGAGGTGTATTTTCATTTATGCTATAAAGTATTTTTCCCGATTCAGCTTCCATGAGAATTGCAGCCTTGGCATTAACCTCTGGTTTGGTAATGAAGGGTAAAGCAATATATAGAACGAGCAATATAAGGATAAAGGGAATTGCCTTTTTTACAAGTTTCATTTTCTAACCTCCGTAATGGTATAAATCCAGTCTAACCATAAATATTTAAATGGGAGGAAAGAAAAAATAAAGTTTTTATTAAATGGGTATCGGTAAAATGAAAATCGGTATTCTTCATAAATGAGATCCATCCGTGAGCTCGATGTGAATAAGGATGCTCCGAGTCAGACTATATAAGTTGTCAGATCATAAGCATAGAAGACCCGCTAGCGTTTATACGAGCAGGTCTTTTCATGTTTAGTTGGTATAAAAATATAATTTCTCCACCATTTAATATACTAATTTTGATATAGTAATATACAAAATTAGATAATAATTGGATAGAGTGGAGGCGTAGCATGGAAACAAAACAAAACCCGTATGCTTTAGGTATGCTGGCAGCCGTAGTGTCCTACATCTTGTGGGGAGTTCTCCCTATTTATTGGAAGGCAATCGGTTCCGTTCCAGCGGGGGAAGTGTTAGCGCATCGCATTATTTGGTCTTTGGTGTTTATGATCATCGTTCTGCTGCTGCTTGGTAAGCTAAGGGACATAAGTGAGGAGATTCAGCAGGTGTTTGCCGATAAAAGGCAGGCGATCAGGATCATCCTTGCTGCTGTCGTAATTAGTGTGAATTGGCTCGTTTATATTTTTGCCGTAGAAAGTGATCGGGTTATTGAAGCAAGTTTGGGCTATTACATGAACCCACTCTTTAACATCTTTCTCGCCACTATTTTCTTGAAAGAGCGCTTGAAGAAGCTGGAGTGGTTGTCTGTAGCTATTGCAGGAGCAGGTGTGCTGGGGCTCGTAGTGTACTATGGATATTTCCCATGGGCTGCTTTAATATTAGCTGCTACCTTTAGCTTCTATGGACTTATGAAAAAGACTGTTCCAATTAGTGCTTGGGCAGGATTAACGATTGAGACGCTCATCATGGTGCCGTTTGCGCTTGTGTTCCTATTTACTTTTGAAAGTTCGCCTACGTTCTGGGATAGAGATGTAACAACGATGTTCTTATTAATAGGCGCCGGAGCGGTAACGGCTGTTCCCCTTCTGTTATTTGCAGCAGGAACGAAGCGTATATCGTTTACATTGGTAGGTTTTCTTCAATATATCGCACCTACGATTATGCTTGGACTAGGGCTGTTCCTATTTAATGAACCGTTTAGCACTCCACAACTGCTTGCTTTTATGATGATCTGGCTCGCCCTTCTTTTATTTACCTACTCTCGATCCAAAGAAATGCTGCTGCGAAGAAAGCATGAACTGCAGCTCGCTGCTCATAAGAAGTAGGTATTTACTCGTTCACATAAAGGACACTTCATTAGGAGAGGAAATTAACCTCTCCTTTCTTTATTTACTATTATTATCCTACTTGTATTCGGCATCGTCTGATATAATCTGGAAGTTGTCTATTTACAAACAAATAGGGGAGATTGTAAATGAAGAGATTGCTTAGTCTATCTGTCGTTGCACTTTTATTGACGCTTTGCACGGCAGGAATCGTTTCGGCAAGTTCGCCAGCAAGTAAACCGAAGATTGTATCCGTCATTGATAGCGATACATTTTTGTTGGATAATGGGTCCCTATGGAGAGATGATTTTGACGGTGCACGACGGAATCAGTTTAATCTCGTCTCCATAGAAGAAACAGATACGGGGGGCTGGGGGTTAACGGCTGGAGGGAAAGTAGTTAGTTGGGGATATTTGGAGAAATCAAAAGAACTTCCATATATGAAGGAAGTTGCCCAACTGAGCAAGTATGGCTATTGGCTCAAGAAAGACGGTACGGTGTGGAATCATGACGAGGAAGTTGCGGGGCTGTCCAACATTAGGCTGCTGGATGCACGGGGGCATGTGCTTGCTGCATTATCAAACAGTGGTGATATCTATAAGAAACAGGGGTCGGGTAAACCTGAGTTGATTGCAAATGTACCGAATGCGGTATCCGTACATGTCAACGACTATGACACTATAGTGGTGGATAAAGAGGGAACTGTCACGCATTATGCTCCTTTTCAAAAAGAACCGGTAACTGTCACAACGGATGCAGACAACGTACAATGGTTTGAGCCCCAACAACTGTTAATTACGAAAAAAGACGGCACGGTATGGGTATCAGATCGTACAAATAAATTTGCAATGGAGCAAATTCATAATCTCAAAGATATCGTGAAGATGACTAGTCCTGATTCTGGAAGCAGTGTTTACTTTCAGCAAAAAGATGGCTCTTGGAATGTTTTTAGTGAAGAGGGCATAGAGAAAATGAAAGTACCTGAAATGAAAAGTATTAAGCTGATCGTTACGAGAACAACGCCTAAGTTAGGCGATCACTTTTTAATTGCAGTAGAAGAACAGTACACAAATGGTTATACGCATAAGCGATATCCGAATAAGGATGAACTTGTTATCGATCAACCACAGCTGATCGAGAGGGTACCAGACAATAAATTCAAAGCTCGTGGTGTTGGTGAAACTAGTGTGAAAATAACGGCTCATGGGTTGAGCAGCCAAGCGAAAATATCGGTCAGTCTAGATGAGCCTTTGCAACATGCGATCCAAAAAGACGGTATTGTCTACCTTCCGCTGAAATCTGTGTTCCAGACACTCGGCGGTAAAGTAACTTCCGTTCCTAGTACGAAAGAACATCATATTCAACTAGGCTCCAAAAAAATCAAGCTGCAATCCGGAAGCAAACTGGCGACGGTCGATGGGATGGCATATACCATGAAAGGCGTGGTGCAAACGGCTGGAGGTACAACAGTGTTCCCTGCGGAGCTGTTGAAGCATATGCTGCAAGCGAATATTTCATGGGACAATCATTGGAAGCAGGCTACAGTTAAATTCGGTTCCGCGAAAATGATCGTTCAGTCTGATGAAACAGCTAAGGTCCAAAAGCGTGCTAAACAAGGTGATTTGGCCAAATATATCGGGAAGAGCTACTGGATTAATCATTTCCAAGGTTGGGAGCGGTTTAATAAACTAACCGTGACGGACATCGTTCCAGACGGGACGCTCTATACGATCGTGTTCAAGCATGCTAACGGTAAAACGCTTACGAGCTATCCAATGAGTGCTAGCGCAGTAACGTGGTTATTTACGGATCAAACTGAATTATTGAACTATGATCCGTATAAACGTTATAAATGGTCGAAGTCAGTATGGGAAAAAATCAAAAATGAAAAAGTATCTACAGGGATGACCAAGGAGCAGGTGCTCATGTCTTGGGGACAGCCAAGAAACACCTCTTATATTACGGGCGGAAATATTACGGTGGAGTCATGGGGATACGGAAGCGGATCAAGTCTTAGCATTATTACATTTACAAATGGCAAAGTGACAGGCATATATCAATAACCATAATGAATATGAAAAGGGGGTGTCCCAAAAGTCATTATACATGGCCCTTGGGACACCCTCTGTCTATCCTATGGTACTGCGTTAACGGTTGGATGTACTTCGTTCTTTAGCTGCTTTTGGCTTATCCCAGCGGAAAATCGCATTTAATCCTTTGTAGATTAATTTGGATTCCTTCGTTAGGAGTGGTCCAAGCACGGCTAAGATCAGTACATACAAGGCCGCAAATGGTTGGATCTTAGGGCTTAGGGAAGCCGCAATACCGATATTTGCAACGATAATCGAGAACTCACCGCGTGATACAATCGTTAGTCCAATATTAGCGGAAGCTTTTCTGGACAATCCAGCACTTTTACCTGCAAGCATGCCTGCAAGGAAGTTACCGAACAACGTAAGCGCTACTGCACCAAGCGTCAGTCCTACTGCTCCACCTAATGTGCTAGGCTCAATCGTTAGTCCGAAGCTGAAGAAGAACAATGCCCCGAAGAAATCACGGAACGGTAGAATCATGTGCTCGATGCGCTTCATATGCGTCGTTTCTGCCAGTACAAGACCGAACAGCAATGCACCAATCGCCTCAGCTACATGAATGGTTTCTCCTAATCCAGCGACAAAGAACAACAATCCGAAAATAAGAAGGATAAAGAGCTCATTCGATCGAATATCCAATAGCTTGTTCAACAGCGGTGCAGCTTTTCTGCCTGCTACAAGGAATAGTAGCATGAATCCAAGTGCGTATGAAGCAGAAAGCAGTACTCCCACTAAGGAAGATTCATCGCTTAGAACCAATCCAGAGAGAACAGAGAGATATACCGCAAGGAAAATATCCTCATACATAATGATACCGAGTATCATTTCTGTCTCTGGATTCGCTGTCCGTTTCAAATCTACAAGTACTTTCGCTACGATTGCACTGGACGATATGGTCGTAATTCCTGCCAACACCATGGTTTCAGCAAATGGGAAGCCGGCAAGAAAGCCAAAGGCAAGTCCAAGTGTAAAGTTAATCGCAATGTAGATCGTACCACCGACCGCAATCGATTTCCCTGACTTGATCAATCGTCCGACAGAGAATTCTAATCCTAGATAGAAGAGTAAAAATAGAACACCTAATCGTCCCAAAAAGTGAATCGTCTCTGCGCTTTCTATAAATCTGAAATCAAGCACACCGAGTTGTGGAGCGTGAGGCCCTACAGCCATACCGACTAAAATATAGAAAGGAATGACGGAGAAGCGAATTTTGGCTGCCAATAAACCTGCTAGGGCAATGAGAATGATGGCTAGTCCAACTTCAAGAACCAGGTGATCCATAATTACCGACTCCCGTTCTGTAACATAGCTTTAAGGGCTTTCATCTGCTTGCGTTCCCCAGCGATAACAAGCATTGTGTCAGCTTTGAAGACGTATTCAGGGCCAGGATTAATGTGTTTTGTTTCTTTCTCGATAGCTGCGATGATCGTCGTCCCGGTTGATTGACGAACATTAGTCTCGCCGATTGTTTTACCGATGCAGGACGCTTGAGGCTCGATGCGATACCATTCAATTGTCAAATCATCGAGTGCAACTTCAATTGTCTCTAGTGCTTTCGGTTTGTACGTCATGCCCCCGATAATAGCTGCCATTTGGCGAGCTTCTTCATCTTCGAGCGTAACCATGGAAATGCTCTCATCTGGATCGTCGTAATCAAAATGATACAACTCGCGGCGCCCATCATCATGAATGATGACAACGAACTTATCCCCACTTCTAGATTCCATTTGGTACTTTCTGCCGATTCCTGGTAGGTCCGTTTCTCTAATGTTCACCCGTATTTAAACCTCCTGTCGAAAAAAATGATGTTTACATAAACATTATAACCTATTGTAGACGTGAGATAAACCTTTTATGTAGGGGGATTCAATCTGGCTATCAAAATTCGTCTGCAATGCTTTAAATGGGTTTAGTGATGAGATAGAGTGCATTTATTAGTAGAAACAGATAAACAGGAGTTCGAAAAGGGTAGTTTCATAGAAATTTGCTAGCAGATAAGTAATATTTGGTAGTTGCGTAATCATATAAATAGAGTAGGTAAGAACGAAGGGAGAAGGAGCGATGAAGACCTTATCCAAAGGCAATGTTTCTGCCGAAAGTCATAGTGTTGCTCAATTGTTAGCATTGCTTGTTTCTGAAGAAAAGGTTCTAGCCAATTTCATGCAAATAGAGACAGATAAAGTGCTAGCGTTTGTGGGAAGAAATCGAGATTTTCCTAGTCATCCAACTGCGAAGGAAATCATCCAATTTAATCAGTCTCTTATTCAGGTTCTTGAATCTGTTTACATGACAGAATGGCAATTGTGTAAAAAATGGACTGCGATCCTTCCTTTGATTCCTTATGAAAGCGGTACTTCTTCCTGTACATCGATAATTGTTGCTGATGATAGTGAAGAAATTGCACACTTTTATCAGGATGATCGCGGATTTGATTATTAGTAGAGGTGATTCGTAATGCAAGTAAGAACGAAATCGGCTGTTTCGTTATTGTTTGCGATTTTTCATCTGATACAGGCTCTTCAGCAAAAGCGTATGCATATGGAAAATAGGGATCAGCGACTTGTGGATTATGATATCGCGAAGATAGTTAGCATTGGAGTGGATATTCATAAATGCGTGAGCTGGAGTGATCTCATTTATTCGGAGACAACTAGTAATAGAAGGGATAAGGATGAAGGACGCAGTGACGATGCAGAAAAATTTCTAGCTGAACTTCATCGTACGATTAGACGGCTCCAACAATGGCCCTTCGAAAATGCAATGCTCGGTGCACAAGTGATGACGCAGTTATACGGGCTTCAAAGCTATTATTCAAATAAGTTGTCACACGATGATGAATTCATTATCGGCGCCTTTACGGATCACAATCAAATGCTAGATTCAGAAGTGGATTCCATAACAGAGATTTCTTGTGCGAAAGAGTTAACAGCTTGTGCAGATACAAGCAAGTTGGAACGTCAGCGAGGTAATCATTCACTCCCCATATTGGCTGATAATGTAGTCATGTCCAAGATTGGTTCATGGACCTCTATAAAGAAGTTAAATCATATGGCTATGGATAAGGAAAGGGGCGGGCAGGCAGATGCTCAAATTAGAACTGCTGCAAGCGATAGGTTCTAGCTATTATTTGTCTGGAAAATTATCAGTAGGGGTTTATTTAAATGAAGCGAATCGCACTGCTGTATTAATAGATAGCGGGCCGAATGCTGGAATTGCTAAAGCTCTGGATCGTTTACTAAGAAATATGGGATACAGTGTGAGTGCCATCATTAACACGCATGCACATGTTCAGCAATACGGTGGAAACTATTATTTTCAAGAAACCTATCCCGATATACGTGTTTATAGCTCAGAGTTGTCTGCTCCATTTATTCAATATCCTTGGCTCGGCCACTCCTATGGTGCTGCTGAAACCCTCTTGGTAGAGGAGGAGAAAGTGAAACATCAAGTTGTTGTAACAGACATGATTCCGTATGAAGACAGAGCCATTCACATTGATGGGGCTGCGTTTACCATTGTAACATTACCTGGCCATAGTCCAGATATGATAGGCGTAATTACACCAGACAACGTGTTATATGGCAGTGATGCTTTGTTTGGAAAACAGACGCTAATGCGTCAGAAACTGCTGTACTACAATGATATTAAAAGTGCGAGAGCAACTTTTAACAAGTTATCTGCATCCGCTGTTTCATCTTATGTGTTTAACCACGGGGGGTATTGTACCGATATATCGGAATTGGTTCATGATCATTTCGAAAGGTTAGAGCAATGTTTGCAAGATGTTGAAGCTATCATTCGTGCACATGCGATGACCTATGAGCAGATCGTAAAAGAAGTACTCCTCCATTATGAAATAGAGGATAATAGTACGGCTTATATGGCCATTAGCTCAATTGTCCGAGCTTTATTAAACGAGTTAAAGCGCACGAACAAAATCAATTGCTTTGTAGAGAAGGGACAATTAGTTATAAAGCAGTCTAATGTGGTTTCTCGCACGATTTGAGCTGCTTACATATGTAATATACACAGCGTCGATGCTTATCGGCGTTTTTTTGTGTATCGATAGACTTATGTAAATTTTATCATTTAATTTGAAGTGGTTTTTCATAAAACTTAACAAATTGTAAATCCATATTCCTCCAATTGTGATCTAATACATGTAAGAGGGAAGGGAGAAACCGATGTGACATGGATATACATAAGCTCGTGAAACAGGCACAAAAGGGTAATAGCAAGGCATTTTTAGAAATATTTCAACAGTATGAGGGAACTATTTTTCGAGTTGTCTATACGTATGTGAAAAATAAAGATGATGCCTTAGATATTGTTCAGGAGACCGCGTATCAATCTTATAAGTCAATTGGCAGCTTGCGAGAGCCGCGATATGTAAAGTCATGGATGACAAAGATTGCTATTAATCAATCCATTCACCTATTGCAGCAGCGGAAAAAGATTATACTATTCCCGCCTGAATACACGGAGCAAAATAGTGCGAGCGTGTCAGCTGAGGATGTACCACTTGCTTTAACTTTACAGCAAATGTTAGATGAGTTAGATATAAATGAGAAAAAGGTAATTCAATTGAAATATTATCAAGGGTATACGATTCAAGCGATATCGGATGAATTAAGGCTTCCGTTGGGCTCTACGAAAACGATCCTGTATCGTGGGTTGGGAAAGCTGCGGAAACGATTGAAACGAGGAGATGTCTCAGGAGGCTATTAAATTAAAGTTAATAAGTCAATTCCATACTGTGTAGGAAAAATAAGGGTGGGAGACTCCCCTCATTACTCCCACCGAAAGTTACACATTTTCCGCTTCTATATATGTAACACGCTTAGGTCTTCTGTTATAACGGGGACAACTATTTTCGTGAAAAATTCGGATGGATGTCGTGTTACATCTGGCTTAATATCCTTAGCATTTTGAGCTTCAATACTAGCAGGGAGCAATCCTTGCTCGTAAATCTCCATTGGAGGGCCCGTCTGAATGAGCTTTTGTTCATCGATATACTTTAATAGCATGATATAACCTGACCCCAGTTCGGAGTAAGGGCCTTCAACGGTGATGCACGCGTATGTTCCGCGGGCCAGTATTTTGAAGTCGTCTAATTTATCCGAATCATTCATCAGCTTCACGGGAATGAGCAGCTCTACGTCGGCTTCTTTTTTATTATCCTCTCGTTCATGGAATACGGCCATTAATTTGCCTTCAGTTTCAAGTTGAAACGCATATATGCGTTGGAATAATTGTTTAACGAGATGATCGATAAAGGTCATCTTTATTTTTTTACGGATCGTATACACGGTTTGCTCTTCTCTATTTTCTAAATAACAAGTGGACAAAGTAGGCCCCGGAATAAAGGCGTGCTCTTGTTTGATTTGAATTGTTAATTGATGAATTTCTTCGATTCGACAGTTGATTTGTTGTTTCTGTTCTTCTAGTCTGTCTAGTTGCTGGCTCAAGATGCTCATCCATTCGGATGGATCGGCATTCGTTATCATTTGTTGTATTTCTGCTAAAGACAACTGACAGCTTTTTAAAATGGTAATCTTGTTCAAAGTTTGAATACTGTCATAGTCGTAATACCGGTAGTTAGTCACCGGATCAATGTATGAGGGCTTGAGTAAGCCAATATCGCTATAGTAGCGAATTGTTTTAATAGGAACATGGCATAGTTCTGAAAATTTACCGATCGAATACATGGATGGGCCCCCTTTCGATAAAGTGTGAATAGAGTTGCTTGTATCGTATGTGTTTACTTTCAGAATACCTTATCGTTGTAATTGATGAGAATATTTATTATAAATATTTTTGTTGAGGGTTGTTATTCGCGTCATACTTTTCACTTTCGTATAGGATTCGGAGTTTTCTATCAATTATCCAATAAAGGAGTGTTTGTATGAGTGCAACGGAATATGCGAAATTGGCAAGATGGTACACACCTGTAAATGGAGTTACGGGTGTAAAAACAACGATGACGATTCCAGCCGAAGCTTCTATGAAAGGTAGAAATGGCAATGGATTTATCAACTTTTATTTGTCGGCAGATGGCTCAGGGCATCATGTTGAATGTGGAATCTCGACAAGCTTTAAGCATCAAGGAGATAAGTGGCATTGGTTCTATACGTGGGCACGTACTGGAAGCGGTGGGGATGATACGTGGAGCTTTCGGCCAGGCCAGGTTGTACCGATTGAATTATCTATTAGTGCAGATAAAACAGCGTTGGACTACATTGTGAATGGCGCTATTGTAAAATCATTTCCTGGCACATACAGCACACTAACGAGTGTGCGGCTTGTTGTTGGAGCGTGTGACCAGAACTTCCCTGCTGGGCGTGTCCCAGACCCATTGCCAGACTGGGCAACAACCCATAGCCCTGTTATTTGCAGCGATTTCCAATACAGAGACTCCTCTAATAACTGGATTACTTGTACGATAAATAACTCTACGCCACCTACATCGCATGGTTCAGGTAAGCCTAGTGCTGAGGTTCACTGGCCAACTCCTGCTTCGAAATATCCACATAAGGGAGTCCCGTTCGAATATAGTCTAGAAATTTCACCCGGTACGCTAGTAGCTTCCCTTCCAAAGTGATTGTGATCAGGAAACGATAAAGCAAATCGTGCTTTGTCGTTTTCTTTGCTCGATGTAGGTGGTTTCTACTTGATCAAGGGGCAATCAATATATAATTTTCCATTTTCTTAGTGGGCGTAAATATATACATCCGTATTTTTTGCTTGTACAACAATTCTTGTAAGCAGTAGTATTATTCCAGAAGTACATCATATTACTGTCTAGAAGAATGGGAGCCTCACATCTTATGACATCCGTCTGGAACAAACTACGCCGTATACCAGCAGCCATCCTATGTTTATGGATTATGCTATTGTTCGTCTTATTTGTAGTGCCGTTAATGGATATTCGTACTGAAAAATGTGCGGTGAGCGAGCAGAGAATTATGAATTTCTCATTATGCAGCATGGAGGACGAAGGAGCGATCCCGATTGATGGATTGTGGGAGTATATCCCTGCTAACTTGCTCATGTATGAGCAAGTTAAGCCTGAACTTGCTGCCTTTGTTAGGCTCCCTCATCAATGGAATCCTCAAGGATGGATACCATTTCTCAATGATGACGTCTATGTTGCGACCTATCGTATAAAGCTCAAGCTGCCATCGAACCATCGAGATTATGCGATAAGGGTAACCAATGTAAAGACGGCAAGCAGGCTTTATGCCGACGGTGAGCTGATTGGCTCCACAGGGCAAGTAGGCAGCAGTTCGGATACTTCAACGCCGGATAACCGCCCGTATAATAGTTATTTTTCCACAGATCAAGGGGAAGTTGAGCTGGTACTGCAAGCATCCAACTTTGATTTTTATGCGAACCAAGGTGTTTCTGAGCCGATTTATATTGGTACACCAGAAGCTATACAGGCGTTGGAAAAGCGCAGGGGCTATGTGGATGTAGCCATTATTGTCTGCCTGTTATTTATGGCCATTTACTTATCGGGAGAAAGTTTCCATAGGCGTGAAGGGAAAGCAGGCATCTTTTACCCGTTGTTTTGTTTTTTTAGTGCCTTTTATGTGGCTTCACATGGTGAAAAAGTACTGTTGGAATTTCTACCGTATTTATCGTTTGAAGTGAATGTGAAAATCCAGCTCATTTCTGGGGCTTGCGCGGGATATTTTTTCACCGCTCATATTTGTTATCAATTTCAACCGCATGCATCGGTTAAGATTGCTAAAGTAATAGGCTGGTTAACGCTGCTCATCACATTGGTAGCGCTATTTACGCCGATGAGCTTTTTTTCTAGATTCACCTATTTGTTATTACTGGTTCTTAACGTTGTTATTGTTTATATGGTGGTTGTATCTGTGAGGGTTGTCCAGCATAAATTAGCTGGCTCGATGTATATGCTTGTTAGTATGTTGGCCGCTTTGCAGGTTATTTTATTGATGGCCTTTAAAGTGATGTGGGTCGGAACGTTTACGTACATGCTGCCCATCGGTGTCCCTATTTTCGTGCTGTCACAAGGGTTGTTCTTCTCCAGCCGATTTACGACTGCCTTTAATCGCAGCAAGCAATTGTCTGAGCAGTTGGCAAGGCAGATGAAAGATCAGGAACAATTTTTAGTTCGTACTTCTCATGAACTGAAGTCCCCGCTGAATGCGATTATTAATATTAGTCAATCGATGATCCGTGGTTCAGGTGGTCAATTAAATGCAGCGCAGCAGTCGGATGTGCGCCTTGTAAATGGCACTGCGCAGCGATTGAGCTATCTGGTGAAAGATATTTTGGATCATGAGCAAGTGAAAAACGGCAGAATTCGACTGCATACTGAGCCGGTTGATATTTATCGATTGGTTTCGGTTGTGTTAGATATATTTAATCGCTTGAACCATAATGATGAAGTAGAATTGCGCAATCACGTTGAGCCTGGGAAGCATTATGTTATTGCGGATGAGAATCGAATTCTTCAGAGTTTATACAATTTGCTTGATAATGCACTAAAACATACGCCGTCTGGATCGATTACCGTGTCGTCTGTCCATCAGGAAGGATGGGTATCCATTGCGGTAACGGATACAGGTGTTGGAATGGAAGCGAGTCAACTTGAGCGAATATTTATGGAATACCAACAGTTGGAGCGAAAAGGATATACCGATACAACGGGAATTGGCATTGGCCTCTCTATAACGAAGCAATTAATTGAACTCCAAGGGGGACGTATTTCCGTTCATTCTATACTTGGAAAAGGGAGTACCTTCACCTTTATGCTTCCTGCTGTTGATTTCAGTCAGCACGTAGTAGATCATGATGAACTTTTACGTAATTCGTATTCGGAAAATAAATTTTCATCTTATATAGTCGCACATGTTCAAGAGCAGGCAGCTACAATACAATTGCCTCAAGCAAGTGAACGAGCTGCTATATCATCGATAGATGTTCGGAACCACAAAGCTCGCATTTTACTCGTCGATGACAGTTACGCCAGCTTGAAGGCACTTATTAATTTGCTGGAGATGGAAGGGTATAGATGTGAATCAGCAAAGAGCGGCGAAGCTGCCCTGAAGCTGCTGCAAGATGGCAATCGCTTCAACTTGTGCATTATGGATGTCATGATGCCGAAAATGTCTGGATTTGAATTGTGCCGTGAAATTCGTCAGCAATATCATTCCTTAGAGCTGCCAATATTGATGGCCACAGCTGGCTCGAATACGGAGATGAATTTGGCGGGGTTTGAAGCAGGGGCTAATGATTTTATCCACAAACCTTTTGATTGGACAGATTTAAAAGGGCGCGTAAAAACATTGATTCAGCTTAAAGAAACAGCTGTGCAGTTAGTTCATTCGGAGCGGGATATGCTGCGTGCTCAAATTAAACCACATTTCTTGTTCAACTCGATTAATACGATATCGTGGATGAGTAAACGTGACTCTGAGGCAACGAGAAGGCTATTGCATGCGCTAAGTGATTTCTTGCGAGGGAGCTTTGACTTTGATAATGAGGTAGATGAGGTTCCCTTTTCAGAAGAAGTTGCACTCATTAAGGCTTATTTATCGCTGGAACAAGCACGCTTCGGTGATCGGTTGAATGTGGAGTACGCTTTGGATGTGACAGATTTTCATATGCCACCATTATTGTTACAGCCGATTGTGGAAAATGCAGTTCGCCACGGACTTATGGAAAAAGTAGAAGGTGGAACGGTTAACATTTCCTCTCGTAAAGTTGGGGAATGGATTGAATTATCTGTAATGGATAATGGGGTAGGAATTTCGTTGGACGAGATGACGTTGGATGTAACGGTAGCTGCGCCGCCAATGGACGGTAAACGGAAGGGAATCGGACTCGCCAATATTAATGGCCGTTTGAAAAGTATGTATGGAACATATTTGGACATTCGACGCCTTGAAAGCGGAGGTACGGTTATAACGATGAAAATACGTGCAGAGAAGGGGAGCATATGACCTATCGGATACTAGTCGTAGATGATGAGCTGCCTGCGTTAGGTGAGATGGAAGATATGTTAAAAGAAGAACCTTTAGCAGGGGAAATCACTTTATTCTCACATGCGCAGCAAGCACTGGAGTGGGCACTTCAACATGAGCCGGATATCGTGCTGTTGGATATTCAAATGCCTGGGATTACGGGGCTTGCGTTTGCGGAGCAACTCCTTGAGCAGAAGCCTATGATCGAAGTCGTATTCGTAACAGCTTATAATCAATACGCGATCCAAGCGTTCGAATTAAGTGCGATTGATTATATACTAAAGCCCGTCAAGACCGAGCGGTTACAGCTATCATTAAATCGCATTCATCGTCGACGGTCGGGGAAAACGACCACTGAAAATAAGCAAGCGTCATCAGTGGGGGGCGTGTATGAGCAGTGCACTTCTGAACCATCATCCATTCCGAGTGCAGTATTAATGGAAACGAATGCACCCCGAATTTATAGTCTGGGACGTTTGACAATACAATCTCATGCTGGCCTTGTGAAGTGGCGTACACTTAAGGTTGAAGAATTATTTGCTTATTTGCTGTATAAGGATTCCGTCAGTCTAGACCAGATTATTACGGATGTATTTCCTAACTCTGACCCTGATAAAGCGAAGCAATATGTACATACGTGTGTGTATCAGCTCCGCCGTGCTGTAGTGGAGAGAGAGCTGCAGGAGCATATTCACGTTTCGTTTCGTGATCGGATGTATCGATTAGTGTTAACAGATATATGGCATGACAGGGATGAGCTTATGAATCTTCCATCTCTGCTAACTGATATTGAGAAATGGGAAGAGAAATTGTCGTTGTATCGCGGTGATTGGTGTGAAGGGCTGGATAATCTTTGGATGTCTGTCCATCGTGAAGAACTGCGGGAGCGGTATATATGGCTGATGGAAGATGCGGTTAGTCATTTAAAAAAGAAGCAAGGGGATTATCGGAAAGCCATCACCTATGCACGCAAGCTGCTCCATTTTGAGCCATGGAATGAAGATTACGCGCTTCAAATGGTCGAGTGTTATATCGAGGTAGGGGAAAAAGCAAAAGCAAAAAGTTTTGTGCAAGAATACAAGGAGCAGTATGAGAGAGAGTTGGGAGAATCGCTGCCTATTAATTGGTATGATTATGTTGCGAAGCTTCTCAAAGAAGAGTATGAAATGAATTGGTAAAGATGTTGCCCTTTTATATAAAACGAATAATAGATGTATGTAGAACTGTCTGCCAATAGGTGGGCAGTTCTTTTTATATTATGGTACCTTTACACTCTCATATTCATGAAAAATATGGCCGTAACGTTGGAAAATTGTCGAGAAAAAACGAATGAACACTTATTTTTCAGCGTTTGTTCAGTGGCTGTTACTATGATATTTCATAAGGATTAGGTATATGTACCTAAATAATGAGGGCAAAGGGGTATGAAAATTGGCATTAAAAAAGCATAATCCAAGACGTATATATGCATTTGTGCTAGCTATAGTCATGATCGGTTCAATTGTGTTAGCACCTTTTGCAACGAAGGTGGAAGCTGCTGCACAGCAGCGCGACATCGGTGGGAAGCTCATCAATGGTGTGCAGGAGCCGTTGAAAGTTACCGTGAAAAATAATGGAGAACTTGCTGCTTACTTATGGCAAGGGAATGGCTATGTAGGGCAATACTTTGGCAATGAAGCTTGGGGGACAAATCTGTTTTATACCGAATCAGGTACAGTTACGAGACAATTCTCCCCTTATTTTGCTGGCAATCAATCAACAGGGAAAAATGTACCGCTAGGCGAAGGTATTATTACCATGCCCGATGAACACACAATCGTAGTAACATGGCAGCTTGATTCTGGGGAGCTGGAACTAAAGCAGACGATCTATTATCCAGAAAATGAAAGATACATGGAAAAAGAATGGTCCGTTGAAAATAAGTCAGCCACCAAAACATATAGCAATTTGAAGCTGTTTCATGGCGGAGATACAATGTTTGGCGGAGAAGATAGTGCTAAGTCCTATTGGGACCCAATATTGAACATGGTTTATGTGAAAAATGATGATATGTCCCGCTTTGGATTGATGGGATTTGCAGGTAAAAATACATCTCCAGCTGACCGATATTATGGCGGGGACTTTAGAAAGGGCAATACGGAGGCAAGTAATGGGCAGTTGTCGAATTCGGTAAATTCGGAAAATACCGATGCCGGCTATCAGTTGCAATGGGATCGTCAAACATTGGGCACTAATGAAAAATGGGTCGTTCAATCTACTGAAATGTGGACGACTGCGGGCTCCTTGCAAATTATAGCGCCTCCTTCACAAACGACTGCTCCAAACAGTACAGTGGTCTATCCATTTAAGCTTCAAAACTTCCAAAAGGATGCAGATGTATTTGACTTATATGCAACATCAGCTAATGGATGGAAGGTAAACATTGTTGAAGGTACTAGTGTTACTGTCCCTGGTAATGGAGCAATCAAAACGGTAACGGTGGAAGTACAGGTGCCCGCTGGGGCAGCTGGAACAGATACGATTACGTTGACAGGAACATCGCAAAAGGATCAAACGATTACCAATGTCGGAAGCGCGACTACGACGATTAATGCGGCACTGCCTGTCATCTCCAGTGTGACAGCTGTTCCTAATAAAGCAGCAGTAGGCACTGCGATTAACATACCTGTTGAGATTCAAACAGCAAATGTTCTTGACGGTGCTGCTGTACAAGTGGAATTGGTAGACGAAAATAAACGGTCGCTGTCCCCTGCTATAACAGGAAGTGGAGCGGTAACGAATAACAAGGCGACCGTAGTATTACCCGTGACAGATGTATTGAATCTAGCTAACTATTATATCAAAGTAAAAGTGGATGGCGTGAGTGCTATTCACAGTTCGACACAATTTGCTGTGACAGAAAGTAACAACGCCGATCTTCTTAGCATTTTTACAACACCAGGGACAATAAGCCCTGCATTCGATAAAGATATTACCGATTATGCTGTATCCGTAACGGAAGATGTATACAGCATTACGGTGACAGGAGCTGTTTACGATCCACGTTCTACATTGCAAGTAAATGGGGTAAAAGTAGTCAGCAATCAACCGTCTGACCTTATTCCGTTGAAGACGGGAGACAATGTCATACAAGTTGAAGTCACAGCACCAGATGGCACGACGAAGAAAACGTATACGCTAAAGGTGAACAAACAGCCGAGCCGAAATGCACAGCTGCTGCATACAACAGTGTCACCGGGTACGCTTAGCCCTGCATTTTCTAGCGGTACAACGGAATACGAAGTGAACGTGGGGCATGAAACCGATCAATTGTCGGTTACTGATCTTGTATATAGTCCAAAAGCCAACATCTCGGTAGTTGGGGCGACATATGATCCGTTAACGGGTGGGTATACGTTCCCATTGCAAGTTGGTATTAACGAATTAAAGGTAATTGTGACGGCTGAAGATGGACTTACTCAAACGGTATATACCATTAAAGCGACTCGACAATCGAAGGAAAGCGAAGTAGCTCAGGCATTAAAAGAACTGTCCATCGGCTATGCAAAAGGGGATAGCTGGGAAAGTGTAACGAAAAATGTAATATTGCCGACAGAAGGCAAATACAATACAGCGGTGAAGTGGACATCGAGTGACCCGTCTGTGTTGAACGAAAAAGGAGAAGTTACCCCTTCTCCAGATAAAGATACAACCGTATGGATGACCGCAACTGTTGAGAAAGATGGCGTGAAAGCGACACGTACGTTCCTCGTTATTGTGAAAAAGGGCTCGCTGCAAATTGTGAAAGAAGATAGCTCTAGAACGGTACCCATTCAAGCAGGAAACGATGCTGAGAGCGTAGAGAATAACATTATTACGCGCAAGACGATGTCTGATGGTACGAAAATTGATAAAGTAGTCGTTGATCCAGCTAAAACGGAATACGCGCGTGTTAAGGCACAAGCGAATAATCATTCTTCCATTCGTCTTATCGCAGCGGATCTGCCAAATGATCCAGCAGATGAAGTAGCAGTAGAAGTGCCGATCGCGGCATATTCTCCACTAGCTAATGGATTAAATTTGGTTATCGAGACTGCTGGGGCACATGTTGTATTAGATAAAGCAACACTGCATCAATTGATGCAAGATGGCAATGACCTGTTCTTCCGTTTTGTACCGATTCGTGCTGAGTTACAGAAGAAGGCATTGAATGAGCAAGCGATAAATGACGCAGTAGTGAAACAAACTGCAGGAACGAAGCGAGTGAAGCTTGTTGGAACTCCGATGATTATTGAAACGAACTATTCGGATCGTGAGACAAAGCTTGTATTCCCATTAGACAAGCTGCAAGCACCGACTGATCCAGTCGCACAAGCTGCTTATCTGAAGTCTTTGTATGTGTATATTCAGCATAGTGACGGCAGTAAAGATTTGAAGCAAGGCGTTATCGAGCGTGATGCTGCTGGTAACGTGATCGGGATGTCCATCGTTATTCATAAGTTCAGTACATTTACAATTGTGAAAATGGATGCGGTAACTAATGGCGGTGGTTCCACAGGCGGTATAATACCTCCGACAACGGGAGGAACGAAAGAAACAGATAAAGATAAGGACAAGGATTCCAATAAAGATAATCATGGTGTGAAGACGGTTCAGCATAAGCCGTATATAAAAGGATTCAAGGACGGCACATTCCGCCCAGAGAAGTCTATCACTCGTGCAGAACTAGCTGTTATGCTGTGGAAGCTTAGTGAGGGTAAAGCGGCATCAACGTCAGCATCTACATCTAGCTTCAAGGATGTTCAAGCGGGCCACTGGGCATTTGCGGCTATCCAATCGTTAAGTGCGAAAGGAATCATGATTGGGGTTGGTGAAGAGTCATTCGAACCGAACCGTCCACTTACGAGAGCAGAGATGGCAGCTACTGCTGCTCGTTGGAAACAGCTCGTGTCTAACAAGCCAAGCAGCTTTAAAGATGTACAAGGGCATTGGGCTGAGAAGCATATTACTGCGCTTGTAGAAGCAGGAGCGGCTCATGGATACAAAGATGGCAGCTACCGCCCTGATGCTTCGATAACAAGAGCAGAAGCGGTTAAGCTGGTGAACAGATTGTTGGAACGTGGTCCATTATTCGAAGTTACTAAGCCGACATGGCGTGATGTGTTACCGACGCATTGGGCTTATGGTGATATCGAGGAAGCATCTCAATCACATACGGCTGAAGTCGTACCTGCAAAAGGTGAGAAATTAATTTCTAAGTAAGGCGCTATCGTTTTATTGTTGCAAAATAAGTAATAAAGGAACCCGCAAAGAGCCAATGGCACTGGCTCTTTGCGGGTTTGTTATTTGGAATGGTTAGAACGTCATATGTTCCGTGCCTGCAAGAAATTCAAGCACACATTTGGAGTTATATGAAACGATGCTTTCAGCCAACTGCCGATCGGGAAAGTTTCTTTGCAGCAGCTTTAAACCGCCTGCAGTATAGGAAATATGATGATGCAGCTTATAGAACAGCATTCGATTGCGATCCAAGGAATCATTTTTGAAATAGCGATATTGTTCATCAAAGCGAAACGCCATGAAGCTGTGTTCATACTCAAGATCAGAAAACATAGCACCATCAATGTCAATGAAGCATGGCTCAAGCTGCTTGTCGATGACGATATGGTTAGGGCCAAGCTCGCCATGGATAAAATGGTACGTCTGACGCGGTTTCATTCGCGATTCTAGTTCGTGAATAGTATCCAATAGTTGTGCTTGCTGTTCACTTATATCGTTTACATATTGGGCAGCGAATGAAAGCTGCTTGTGTGCGTTCTTCATGATCGATAGGTGACAAGGCTCGTTGTTCTTTCCAAGCTCGTCTAATTTTCCGTACGTACTGCTTTGATTAGAATGAATGGCTGCAAGCATGTCGTTCGCTTTCGTAAATATTTTATGTTGTACATCATGATTAGCTTGGAAATAGGCATCTGAAGGTTGGCCATCTACATATTCAACAAACGCAAAGTCGAATGGATATTGCAGTTTGTCTTGATTTAAATAGTATACAGTAGGAATTCGAACATTGAGCTGATGCAAGAAGTTATAATTTTGTGCAAATAATTGACTGCCGCAGTATGGCTCTGATCGCTGCTGCTCTTCTTCTCTTTCTTGTTGAAAATAATTAATAGCTTGATCCCAAACGTAGAGTACAAAGCTAAATTGATTCGTACAGTTCACTTTATAGACTGCCTTTTGTGCACCGCCTTGCATGTTAAAAATATTATCGACTACATAATCCGTGCCAAAAATGTTCTTAATATGTGTTTGTAGATCATCTGGTTTAAGGTGACATTGGTAGGCCATCATCGTTAGCAACACTCCGTCTTTTGAATTGTGCCGGCCTCCTTACTATAGAGAAAAGAAATGTAAAAATATAGACTATTTCTTTCCGTTAAGATATGATGTTGAATAAGGTCTTTTTTGAGTTTGTTTAACAATTAATGGAATTGAATTGAATTTTTGTTAATAAAACCGCTAATATATAGCTATTTCCAGCTTAGAACCGGGGTTATCTCAAGTGGATTTCACTTGAGATGACCTCGGTTCTTTTTGTATACATCGGACAAATTTCGTATAGCTTAATGATCCGATGGGTACAATTGGGAATAACAAAGTGCAGGAGGAGGTGAGTCTGATGGATATTTCCTTACAGCCTGACGAGGTGATCGCCCGAATACGTCAACGCGTATCGAGTGGCGGTTCGGTGAGTAAAAAGCAAGTGAAGCAAAGTGACCCCGAATTGATGAGAAGTGCATTGTTCTACTTCCCTAGCTGGGAACATGCGGTGAAACATGCAGATCCGTTGTAAATAGAGCGAGCAGGGTAGGAGTGGGTTGAGCCTTCCCTGCTTTTTTGTGCAACTATATTTAACAGAGCTAGCAATCGACGAAATTCGCTTCGTACGATAGCTAGCTTATTTGTTTTTTCGCAAATAGCTCGACAAAATCTATCAATGACAAAAAACAGTAAATCGTGTAAGATCTCGAATTACAGAGACTGAGAAATGGAAAGGAAATTAAAATCATGGCGCATTGGGGAAATCCATGGTTGTATCGCACGACTCGAAAAAGCAACGCAGCGGTCCGATTGATTTGCTTTCCATATGCAGGTGGTAGCCCCTCTTTGTATCGGAGTTGGTCAGATGCTTTTGATACGCAGGTTGAGGTTGTTTCCGTTCACCTTCCGGGGAGGGGTGCGCGATTAATGGAACCACCTATTACTCAAATTGATACACTTGTGAAATGTATTGCACAAGGGATGCTTCGGGTAATAAGCGAAATGCCATTTGCTTTTTTTGGACATAGTATGGGAGCTTTAATTGCTTATGAGTTGACTCGTCATTTGCAAGAGCAATATGGTTTGCGACCTGAGCATTTATTTGTTTCTGCACGAAGTAGTCCGCATACGCCTAGAGAGCAGACCGAACGTCATAAGTTGTGTGATCAGCACTTAAAAGAGACGATAAAGAAGTGGAATGGCACGCCCGAATGGGTATTACATAACGAAGAATTGATGAACATAGCACTACCTATCATTCGTGCAGATTTGGAGTTGTGTGAGACGTATCGCTATACGGATAAAGGACGGTTGAACGTTCCTATTACTGCCTTTGCAGGAGCAAATGATCCTTTGGTTTCTGTGGAGGAGATTGCACAGTGGAGAGAGGTGACGGACAGTCGGTTTGACTTAAACTTAATGGAAGGGGAGCATTTCTATATTCATCACAGTATGAATCGCCTTACCTCAATGATTCAACAACAGCTCCAACCGGCTTATGCGAACGAGCAAGTGGTGAAGTTGTAATAACGGATAACGACTTCCAGCATGTAATCTGGTGCTGCCTTCAGGTATTCGAATGAGGGCAGCACCATTTTAGTATAAAAATATTTTAAACTATAAATTAAGGCAGAGGCACACCACGAGAGCTAACGTACAAGGAGTACCATTCTTCTCTCGTAAGCACAACACTTCCTGCATCTTTACAAGCGCGAATACGGTCGGGATTAACCGTGCCGATTACAGGCTGAATGTTGGCAGGATGGAACATAAGCCACGCCAAGACGATGGCTTCCGGCGTCGTGCCTTTGTCCGCAGCCATTTGCTGTACAAGCTTCGCTGTAGCAATTATATTGTCGGGCTGTCCGTCCAGACTACGGCCTGAGAACACGCCTTGAGCAAGTGGTGCCCATGCTTGCAACTGAATATGTTCGAGACGGCAGAATTCAAGTGTGCCTTCTGGGAAGGTGTCTTGAGCAGCAGTGTCTGTATTCACCTGTACCCCTTGATTCAACCAGCCAATCTTCGCTAGGCTCATCTCCAATTGGTTCACGATAAATGGTTGTTTGCTGTAAGCTTGCAGCAAGCGAATTTGTCCTGCGCTCATATTGGATACACCGAACCAGCGCACTTTGCCAGCTGTATGAAGACTATCGAGCGTGAGTGCCACTTCCTCTGGATCCATCAACGGATCTGGACGGTGCAGCAATAAAATATCGATATACTCAAGCCCTAGGCGCTGCAATATTCCATCTACGCTAGTAGTGATATGAGACTCAGACGCATCGTATCTTCCAGGCATACCAGGTGCTTCGCTCGGGCGAATACAGCATTTGGACTGAATAATCATGTGCTCTCTCAAAGAAGGGCTTTCTTTCAATACTTGCCCGAATACTTGCTCTGCTTTGCCTTTTGTGTAAATATCCGCATGATCGAACATATTGATGCCAATCGATAGCGCTGCGTCTACTGCTGCATGCGCTTGTTTTGTATGCTCATTCGTAATCGGGTCGTGATTCCAAGCTCCGCCGAGCCCCATGCAGCCTAGTACAAGTTGACTGGCAGGGATGTTACGGCGATGTAACGGGATGTTTGGCAACGGAAATCTCTCCTTATCGCGTGTCGCGTGGATATGTTTGAACTCAAGATGCTGTTGAAAATATAATTCCTTTACTTTTTTACGATACTACGGAGTTGAGTGAGATTCAAACTATGATTACCCAAAAGTAAATTTATGCTAAAATTATGAGAAGAGGAGGAGAGATATGAAACCGTATTTGATTTTTGACTTTGATGGAACGCTCGTCCAGTCTAAGGAGCTAGCCATTTATGTTTTGAATAAGCTAGCAGTGAAATATGGTGGACGCACAGTGAATAGTGATGAAATCGATGATTTGTCAGAAATGTCTATCCCTGATCGAATGCGTGTTTTGAATATCCCCATGTACAGATTGCCGGCTCTTCTAATTGAAGGCAAAAAAGAATATAGAAAATTAGCTGCCGAACTTCAACCAGTTGAGGGTATTATTTCTGTACTATATTTTTTAAAACAGAAAGGCTACTCGCTTGGACTCCTCTCTTCTAATAGACAGGATGTTATTTGCCCATTTCTAGAAGTGCATCAATTGCATGTTTTTGATTTTGTACATTCCGTCACCAATTTATTTGGGAAGCATCATGCAATTGCGCATGTGGCTCGGAAGTATCATATAGATTTGCAGGATATTAGATATGTTGGCGATGAACTTCGTGATGTTCAGGCATGTAACAAAATTGGGGTGAAAATGGTCGCTGTTACATGGGGATACGATTCCGCTAAGCTTCTAAAAGACGCAGATCATATTTGTCATTCCCCTGAATCGTTAAAACAACTAGTTTTAAATATCACAGAGCCTTAAAAATAAATAATCTCATCTGGCTCACGCTCAGGTTTACTGATTGACCAAGCTACTTGTTCTCCGTATTTCTCTACATTTATCCACGCTATGAAATGTTCTGCTCCAAACACGCCTACATAATGGGAATAGGTATCACCTTCGGGGTCTACAAACACATGAAATTCTTGGAAGAAGTTATTTCCTTTGAGTTCGGTCATAAAATCATCAAATCCGCGCTGCAACTCACGTGCACTTATATGTAGACCATCTTGAAGTTCCATATAATTGGAATGGTGGGTAAAATTAATTTCTACAATCAACTTGTTTCCTCCTCGTACTCGTATAGGTTCAATATTCGGGTATATCGAATGATCGAATCCATGTTACGTGAGTTTTAAAATTTGCATACCTTCGATAAAGGACGGCTGAATCCATTTTCTAACTAACAGATTAATGATGTCTTCTTTTTTGTCATAAATAAGATATTTCCCGTACTTCTGAACCAATTGCTCAGGACAATCGGAGATTTTTATTTTAATAGCTTGTTCGAATGAAGAGCCATCTTCATTTTTATAATTCGTATAGACATAACCGCGTTCATGCCGCCCAACTAGAGTTACGGTCTTTAGTAAAATTAAAGTCTCTCTATCTTGTTGCTCGAGAATCGTCTTTATTTCTTTTTCCAGCAAGCTTTCATCTACATTCTGTTCTGAATCCTCCAACCTTTTAATGAGCCGATAGATACGAAGTAGCAATGGTTTGAGCTCAACAATCGTTTCATAAGTCATACTGCTATCTCTCCTTTGTATGTGATATTACATTGTACGAAGATCCGCGACAGCCATATAATAGAAGTAAGCTATTTCAGTTACATGAATTCATTTTATTTATTCAGTAGGGAAATGATTATGCTAGTAAAGTAACGTAGATGAGCGTTCTGTTCCACGTCGATTAAGCATCATGTATGTACAGAGAGGAGTAAGGGAACTTGGCTACTATTGTTGGGAAAATTATCGAGATTAACCGATATCCTGTTAAATCATTTGCGGGTGAGCGCTTGGATTCATGTCGTATCGAATCGTATGGCTTGTATGGAGATCGATTTTGTGCCTTTTATGATGAGACGAAGCAGGGCTGGAATAGTTTCTTTACCGCACGTCAAATTCCTAATATGCTTGCTTACCAAGCCAAACATGTGGATGACGGTATTGTCGTCGTTGGGCCAGATGGAAGGACATTTGGCTGGGATGAACCATTACTGCAAGAGATTCAATCTTATTCAAAGAAAAAAATGTCGATGACAAGCTATCGAGCACCGAATCCTACTGATCCACAGCTGATGTCTGTAGATGCGGCCAGTATCCTTATTGTAACGGATGCGACTTTGCGCAAGCTTGAAGCTTTATGGGGCAAGCCTGTCGATCATCGCAGATTCCGGGCTAACATCGTTGTTGCAGTCGAGGAAGGTGTTGCATCGGAAATAGAGTGGATTGGTAAACGTCTTACGGTAGGGGACGTACAATTGCAAGTGGATGAAGAATGCTCTCGCTGCGCGATCACTACACTCGATCCAGTTACACTGGAACGTGATTCGTCCCTATTAAAAACATTAAACGCAGAAATGAATATGAACTTTGGTGTATATGCCTCCGTTAAGAAGGAAGGGCGTATTCAAGAAGGCGATAAACTGTATATATCCAATGGATAAAGCTGAGATTTACTCATTTTGAGAGAAAGTTCTTATTACAGGAAAATAAAACCTACTAAAGGTATAGGAATAAGCAAAAATTCCATGTATAATCTTGATTGGCTACAAAGATCTAAGGTATACTTACATCGCTAAAATCGACTAAAAAGGGAGTTTAGTAATGGACAAAATTCTAGTTTTCGGACACAAAAACCCAGACACGGACACAATCTGCTCCGCTATCGCATACGCTGAATTGAAAAAAGAATTGGGCTTGAACGTAGAAGCTATTCGTCTTGGTGAGGTAAGCGGTGAGACAGCTTACGCATTGAAACATTTCAATGTAGAAGCACCTCGTCTTGTTGAGGCTGTTGCTAGCGAAGCGAAGCAAGTTATTTTGGTAGACCACAATGAGCGTCAACAAAGCGCTAACGATATCGATCAAGTTCAAGTGTTGGAAGTTATCGACCACCACCGTATCGCGAACTTCGAAACAGCTGCGCCATTGTACTACCGTGCTGAGCCAGTTGGCTGCACAGCGACAATTTTGTTGAAGATCTACAAAGAGAAAGGTGTAGTAGTTCGTAAAGAAGTAGCTGGTTTGATGCTATCCGCTATTATCTCCGACTCTCTCTTGTTCAAATCTCCAACTTGCACGCAAGAAGATATCGATGCAGCTCGTGAGCTTGCAGCGATCGCTGGTGTAGATGCTGAGCAATATGGTTTGGACATGTTGAAAGCTGGTGCGGACCTTAGCGACAAAACAATCGAGCAGCTTGTATCTATTGACTCCAAAGAGTTCACAATGGGCAGCGCTAAAGTTGAAATCGCACAAGTAAATGCAGTAGATGTTAACGATGTATTGGGCCGCCAAGCAGAAGTTGAAGCGGTTCTTAACAAAATCGTTGCTGACAAAGGCTTGGACTTGTTCTTGTTCGTCGTTACGGACATTTTGAACAATGATTCCGTTGGTCTTGCGGTCGGACAAGCTGCACACGCAGTTGAGAAGGCTTACAATGTTACATTGGATGACAACAAAGCGGTTCTTAAAGGTGTTGTATCCCGTAAGTCTCAAATCGTCCCTGTGTTGACTGAGGCGTTCAATAGTCTCTAGTAGTTAGAGAGCCAATTACATGTAGTGTATGTAGCGGCTTATTTTCATAAATGTTACAAAGGAAAAGGCTGATTTCTGATCTATTCAGGAATCAGCCCTTTTTCATATTTACATATAAAGTTGTAAAAATAGGAAGGAAACAGACGTTCGATGTAGAAGGAGAAACATGGAATTGTTTATCGATAGCTCATATTGAAAAATAAGTGGTTCAACCTCTACTTCAAATTCTGAGTTGCTTGCGTAGATCGCAGTTCCACTTTGTACATAGAAGGGATTAGGAGGGAATTTGTGTGATCGAACTAACGGAAGGCTATGTCGATTCATTAGCATTAAATGCCTCGGCCATTAAAAATGCACAGGGGCTCGTCAAAAAGCGCAGTTTCGTTCAACTAAACAAATCGGAAGACGGCACGTTGTTATTTGGCGAATGCTCTGGCAGTGGCAAGTCCAATTATGCATGCTCTGCCGATTTTATAGAACCGGAGATGCCGGTGATGCGATGCTCGTGTCCAAGCAGACAGTTTCCTTGTAAGCATACATTGGGATTGTTGTATGCCTATGTAAATGGTGAAACATTTGAACAAGCAGATGTGCCAGAGGATATTGCTGCAAAGCGTGAAAAAGCAGAGATGCGCGAACAAAAGAAGGCGGAGCAGGTTGCTGCAGGGGTAGATACAAAGCCTAAGGTGAAAAAGGTGAATAAATCTGCCTTGAAGAAAAAAATTCAAGCGCAGCTAGAAGGACTCGATCTGTTGGAAAAGCTGACACTTTCACTGATTCGTGGTGGTTTGGGGACGATTGATTCTAAAACATTGAAGATGATTCAAGAGCATGTGAAGCAGCTCGGTAATTATTATTTGACAGGGGCACAGTCGGAACTGCGTCGCTTAGTAGTCCTATTAGATGATGAAGACAATCGTGAAGCAGCCTACACATCTATCATGGAGCAGCTAACACTTCTTCATGCGTTAATAAAAAAAGGTCGTGTTCATTTGACGGCCAAGCTGAATGATCCCGAGCTGAAGCTTGATCCCGAATCAACGATTGAAGAATGGCTGGGGCACGCTTGGCAGCTCGCAGAGTTGAAGGAATTTGGCTTAATGAGCGAGCAGGTGGAGCTTATTCAGCTTGCCTTTGCCGGTTATGTCGATCAGGGACGAGAGGAATATATGGATCGAGGATATTGGCTGGATAAGGAAAGTGGAGAGATTCATCGAACTATCCAATATCGGCCCTATAAGGCTAGCAAATACATAAAAGAGGAAGATAGCTTCTTCGACGTTGCGCTTGTGAGTGAGCTTTATCGTTATCCAGGTGACATAAATCGAAGAGTGCGATGGGAGAAAATGACCTCACGCCCGCTCGCTCCACAAGATTTGGAGCCTGTTCATGCGAAGGCTTATCGTTCCTATGCGGATGCTATAAAGCTAGTGAAAAACCAGCTTAAAAATCCACTCGGTGATCGTAATCCAGTCATGCTGCTTCATGTTGTTGAAGTGCGTCAGACGGAGCAAGGTCAATTTGTTATTTTGGATGAAGTGGGGCATCGGTTGTTGCTGGATGATCTGTCCCCTATCGGATATAAAACGGTGTCTTTGCTGACGTACCTATCGGAGGCGAACCTGCATGATGTAACCATGCTCGTTATGTTTGAGCATCATTTGGATACCGGACGTCTTGTTGCACAGCCGTTAACGATTATCAAAGGTGCGGATATCACCCGCCTTTTGTACTAAGGGGGAATGAAGATGAGTACAGCTTTATTGCAAGAGCTTCATCAAGAAGTAAGACGGCTATATATTGCGGGCAGTGATTTAGCACAAGGAGATTTTCGTTTGAAGCGTTTGCTGCCTCAGTTTGAACAGCTTGGTGAGCGGGCACCTGTTTTTAAGAAGTTAGCAGAAGGTATTGCTGCGGTTATTGCTCCTGAAGCCCAAGAGACGCGTACGTCTGCGGAGAAGTTGCAGGATTTGAGCTTGTTGTTAAGCTCAGTGCTTCGCACACTGGGGACGACTTCGGCAGAAGGGGAACTGACGGATGTGAAGAGCCATCCTACTTCTTTAACGACGAAGCTGTCTTTTCGCAAGTTGGCTGTTGTGGTAGAAGCCCTGAGCACGAAGGGGTATGGCCGTTATAGCACTATTGAGGAAGCATTCGAAAAGGGAATGTTCGAAGATCTGCGTCTTTTACCGTATGCAATTGCTGCTCTGGATGATCATTATGATCCTATTGCCAGAATGATTGAACGGCGTATTCTTCCTTCCTATGATTCGCAAATTGTACCATATCTATTGTCGGCGTTCGATCCATCAGGAGGAAAATTACATGCGAAGACATTGGACGTTATTGCTCAAATTGGTGGAGTAGAAATAGAGGAATGTTTGTTTCATGCAGCACAGTTCGGTTCGAACGAAGTGAGAGAAGTGGCTATTGATCATTTATGGCGATTTGAGCAATACGAGTCGGAGTTACTGAGTTTTTCTAAAGATCGTAGGTGGGGGATTCGACGAGCTGCATACTGCGCATTAGCGAGAATAGGAAGTAAATCAGCTGTTGCCTGGATCTACGAGGCATTCTCTGGTAGTGATACGGACGCTGCGAGCGGCGCAATTTACACCTGTGAAGATAGTGAACTTATTGATTGGCTTGTTCAAGATTTGGAGCGTGCATTGAAGCAGGCAATTGAAATTATAGAAGACAAGAAGCTGCAAGAGTCTTCGCACAAAAAGATTAAATACTTATTGAATGCACTTGTAGGAAAACGGAGTGATTCTCTGTACAACTTGTATGTGTTTCTAATCTCTAACTATATGTCTTATAAGAGCTTAAACGAGTTGGATTTGTACTATTACGCTGCCCGATATTTGGTGGAGTGTAATACAGAAGTTGCAATGAACAAGCTTAAAGAGCTGGAGGAGCATGATACTCGATATATGAGTTATGCTTTTCGTAATGCTCTGCATCAGCTCACACCATCACAATTTTATGAACGATATGCAATATGGTCAGAAATCGATTTGAAGGTAAAGAAGAATGTGAAAAGACGTCAAAATGAAGTTGTTGAACTCATTAAGGAAGTAGTTCTGAAAAACGAGTATGGGGATTTCATAGTTCCTTGGGGCAAGAAAGAGTTATATATGAATTTTAATTCGATGCTGCCCACAGATAAAATTGTCCAAGAATGGGATGAGCGTTGGTTAGACTGGGTTATTGAGCAGAAGGAATTTACGCTAGTGTGTGTATTTGCGCGCCCAGGTCACCTTGCCGCCAGACAGTTTTTGCTAGATAAGCTAGCGAACCCTCCTAAACAAAGTGAAGATTTTGCAGGCACATTACTGAGAGGGCTTCGACGACTAGGAGAGAGTGATGAGCTGCTTCAGGAAGCGTTGGTGAAATTAATTGAAACGACGAAATGTGATTTGCATGATCCATATGTGCTGGAGCAGCTTTATCAATTGCCAGTGACGTATCATGATCGCTTGGTTGCGGTGTTACCAAATTACAGACGTCCTATTCTTGATGCGCTTCTGTATACGTTAGATCAGATGCAAACTGTTGCGGGTGCGGAAAAGTTTGCATCACAGTAACAGTCTTTACAATTGATATTATTTGTTAGCAAAATAAATTTTGCTCGTTATATATCCGAAACGGGAGATGAAAATATGTCGACAATTCAAAAACAGACGGAAAACATGATGCGCTTACCAGCAGAGCGCTTATACGCGGATGAAATCGCTGCGCTAATTAAGGCTGATAAAGGCAAAGTGCCGACAGGGTGGCAAATGTCGCCGCAGGCTGTATTTACGTTTATTACTGGCGGCAAGGCGGGTAAAACCGTTATTACGCCCAAATATATCGGAAATAAAAGATTAGTAGAAATGGCGATCGCGACGTTGGTAACTGACCGTGCTCTCTTGCTAATCGGTGAACCAGGTACGGCTAAATCGTGGTTGTCTGAAAATTTGACGGCAGCAATCTACGGCCATTCTGGTCTTGTTGTACAAGGGACAGCAGGCACGACAGAGGAGCAGGTGCGCTATTCTTGGAACTATGCGATGCTGCTAGCGAATGGTCCGACACCTGAGGCATTGGTGCAAAGCCCAATTATGCGTGCGATGGAAGCAGGCGGCATTGCACGCTTTGAGGAAATATCGCGTTGTGCATCAGAGGTGCAGGATGCGCTTATCTCTATTTTGTCTGAGAAGACCATTTCAGTGCCTGAGCTTGGCAAGGAAGTGAGTGCTCATAAAGGATTCTCGATTATTGCTACGGCTAATACGAGAGACCGTGGTGTTAATGAAATGTCGGCAGCTTTGAAGCGCCGTTTCAATATTGTTGTACTACCTACTCCTTCTGATATGGAGACTGAGGTCGAGATTGTGAAGAAGCGAGTGCAGGAGATTGCAGCTGCGTATGATTTGCAATCGGCTGCTCCAGCGGATGAGGCGCTGCACAAAGTCGTTACGATCTTCCGTGAACTGCGCAACGGAATGACACTCGACAAGAAGGAGAAGGTCAAATCTCCTGCTGGTGTCATTTCTACGGCAGAGGCAATTTCCCTATTAACCAATAGTATGGCGCTTGCGGCAAGCTTCGGCAGTGGTGAATTGACGGATGAGGATTTAGCGGCTGGTTTGCAAGGTGCGATCGTAAAAGATGACGTCAAAGACAAGCTCGTCTGGAAAGAGTATCTTGATAACGTTATGAAGAAGCGTGGAGCGGAATGGAGAGGCTTGTATACGGCTTGTAAGGAGTTGAACGAGTGAGCACGATAGCAAAAGAGGCCGTGCACATTTTTGGCGTGCGTCATTTGTCTCCCGCCGGTGCAAAGCATTTGCTAGATGATTTGGATCATATTCGTCCAACCGCGATTCTCATAGAAGGGCCGTCCGATGCTACATCAGAGATACGTCATTTAACGAATCGAGTGACGAAGCCGCCTGTGGCAATTTTAGCGTTTACGGATGAGCTGCCTGTGCGGACAGCGATGTGGCCCTTTGCTATCTATTCGCCGGAATATCAGGCGATGAAGTGGGCAGAAGAAAATGATGCGATGGCAGCCTTTATTGACTTGCCAACAGCTGTAACGCTTGCGCTGCAAAGCGTGAGGTCTTCAACGTCAGCGAAGGAGGAAGTGGATGAAGCATCGACTTCATTACAAGAACAAGGACACGGAGAATGTAACGCTGGTGGAACAGTTGTAGAAGAGCGAGGCGAAGAAAGTGAATCGTCCATCTATCAACGGATTGCCACCTTGGCTGGTGAGTACGACTATGATATGTACTGGGAGCGTTATTACGAGCACAACTTGAATAAAGGTGCATATCAATCTGCGATTCTATCCTTCTCCGCTCAGATGCGTGACCTATTGGAAGCAAGAGAACGACGTTATGAGCATACAGAATATGCCTACAATGCAATTCGTGAGGCATACATGCGTCGGCAAATTAAGGAGACGATTGCAGCCGGACATGATCCTAGTAAGATCGTCGTTGTGTGTGGTGCGTATCATGCTGAAGCATTATCGGATCTATCGGCAGCCATGACCGATGAGGAGTTAGCATTACTGCCAAGGCGAAGCTCGAAACTGACACTTATGCCGTATTCTTATTACAAGCTGTCGACGATGTCTGGTTATGGTGCAGGAAATAATGCTCCCCATTACTATGAGATGATGTGGCAGCGAATGATGGATGGCACACTAGAAGATCTGCCCGAACACTATTTAGCAAGTGTTGCACGGTTGCTGCGTGAGAGTGGTACACATCGCTCCACAGCTGAGGTGATTGAGGCAGTTCGACTGGCTCATGCTTTAGCAGCGCTGCACGAGGGAAGTGCACCAACGCTGCGTGATTTGCGCGATGCTGCGCAGACGCTATTAGGTCGCGGGGAACTCGCAGTTGTTGCTGAGGCATTAGCTAGAGTTGATGTCGGAACTGCAATCGGTTTGCTCGCCGATGGGGTTAGCCAGACGCCTATCCAGGATGATTTGAACCGGCTGCTTAAGCAGTTGAAGTTGGAGAAGTATAAGTCAACGGTAGCGACAGATGTAGCATTAGATTTACGGGAAAATCGACGAGTCAAGTCTGAGGAATCTGCTTTTCTAGATTTGCATCGCTCCACTTTATTTCATAGATTGAGCTTGTTGGGTATTTCGTTGGCGAAACAGCGAGCAAGCGGACAAGAGAATGCGACTTGGGCAGAACACTGGGTTCTTCAATGGTCGCCTGAGGTAGAGATTGAAGTCGTCGAATCGACGCTGCTCGGTGAAACGATTGAAGTGGCATCTGCTTATGTATTGCAGCAGAAAATGGAAGCTTGTACGACGATTACCGATGCGTCTAAGCTTATACGCACTGCATGTGAATGTGCGATGCTTACACAGATGGAGGCTGCGCGTCAGACGCTGCAGCGTATCGCGGCAGACAGCCGTGATGTCATTCAAATCGCAGCCGCAGCACGTGAGTTGTCGATGATTATTCGCTATGGTGATGTGAGGCGAATCGACACGTCACCACTTTTACCACTGCTTGAACAACTATTTATGCGCGCATGTTTATTTTTATTGGATGCGAGCGGTTGTAATGATGAAGCTGCTACATCCATGATTGCAGCGATGAATGAACTAAACAGTGTCTCACTAGATCATAGTGAGCAGGTAGAGGAAGTATTATGGCTGCAGGAGCTTGCTAAACTTGCAGAACGTGATGACCGTAATCCGCGGTTGTCGGGCTTTGCTTGTGCGATACTGTTGGAACGCAATGCGATCTCTGCTCAGCAATGTGCAGAGGAGGTGTCGCGCCGTCTGTCTCCTGGTATACCAGCAGACATCGGTGCAGGTTGGTTCGAGGGATTATCGATGCGCAATCGTTATGCACTGTTGTCGCGAATGAGCCTATGGGAACAACTAAATGACTATATCGAATCTCTTGAAGATGAAGAGTTTGTTCGTGCATTAGTATTTTTGCGGCGTGCATTCAGTACGTTTGCACCACGAGAGAAAGTTATGATTGCGGAGCTATTAGGCGAGTTGTGGGGTGTGCAAGCTGAGCAAGTAGAAGAGGTGCTCAGTGCAGAGTTGAAGGAGGACGAAGCGAACATGCTGCAACAATTGAATGATTTTGACTTCGAGGATTTTTAATATGAGTACAATTGTAGATGTGAAATCAATCTCACGTTGGCGGCTCATACTCGGTCAATCCGCTGAACAGCAATTAGCGGACTATGGTTCAGGAGGTTCGACTGGACTAACAGATGAAGAACGAATTATGGACCAAGCGCTATCTGAAATTTACGATGATACGCAGGGGATGGATCAATCAAGCGGTGGTGCTTCTGCAGGGAAACGAGGTGCGGGAAATGGTAAATCAGCACCACATCTGTCGAAGTGGCTTGGCGATGTTCGCTCCTTTTTTCCGGATGATGTGGTGTCGATTATTCAGCATGATGCGATGGAGCGAAAAGGCTGGAAGCAGCTCTTGTTCGAACCGGAAGTGCTAGCCCAAGTGAAGCCAGACATTCAGCTTATCGGCACATTATTGTCTTTAAAAGGGAAGATTCCTGAACAGACGAAAGAAACGGCAAGAATGCTTGTTCAGACAGTTGTAGATGATCTAGTAAAGCTACTGGAGCATGATATACGACGTGCTGTCACAGGAGCGTTAAATCGTCGCCAGCACTCGCCGCTTCCTTCCGTGAGCGGGATCGACTGGAAACGAACGATTCAGCGTAACTTGAAGCATTATGATAGGGAGCGCAAAAAAATAATTCCTGAGAAGTTTTACTTCTTTGATCGTGCACAGCGCAGTAAGGAATGGACCGTTATCGTAGATATCGATCAAAGTGGCTCAATGGCAGATTCGGTAATTTGGGCTTCTGTTATTGGCTCCATTTTTGCGAGTATACCAGCCTTAAACACACGCGTCGTGGTCTTTGATACAGAGGTCGTAGACTTGACGGAGCAGTGTGCCAATGATCCGGTGGATATGCTGTTCGGTATTCAGCTGGGTGGCGGAACAGATATAAATAAGTCAGTTGCTTATTGTGAAACCTTTATCGAAGAACCGAAAAAGACGCTATTTATCATCGTATCTGATCTATATGAGGGTGGGAATCGTGGAGCCTTAATTCGTCGCATGCGTGAACTGCGGGAGGCAGGAGTGAGGACAATGTGTTTGCTTGCTTTGTCTGACCAAGGTCAGCCTTATTATGATGAAAATTTAGCGAAGACACTGTCCAAAGACGGTACTCCTTGTTTTGCTTGTACCCCTGCCTTGCTGCCAGAATTAGTAGAGGGTGCTTTAAAAGGTTATGATCTGTTCGAGCTGGCGAAACGAGTGGAGAAGACAAAGGAAAGATAGCGGCAGTTTATTCCTCTTCTCTTGTTATAGATAACTTTAATCAATGTTTAAAGGCTGTTCACTGATTCGTCATCAGAGGACAGCCTTTTTGCATTGAAAGATGATAAAGATTTTATTACAATTTATAGTAGAAATGGATAAGGGAAGTGATAAAATGTTTAATCTACGATCCGATTCATCTGGTCCATCTCATAACTCGCATCAGAATGGTGTGAACTCGTTGATATCTGCTTCTAGTATTATTTCCTCCATGTTCACTACTTCAAGCCCCTCTATGTACCCTGTTTGTTTATACTGCAAAGCTGCACCTACGAACGACTCACAATATCTTCACTGTATTTCTAAGAGCAAAAAACATTGTCGTACATGTCCGTACAAGGAGGAATGTAGATGACCGATCCCTATACTACTTATAAAGGTGATGTTTCTCAGCGAAAACATATTGCTGTCGTAAATATTCGTGCTCACGGCCATATTAACCCTACATTAGGAATAGTGGAGGAGTTGGTGAATCGTGGGCATCGGGTTACGTACGTGGTCACGGAAGAGTTCGTGCCAGTTGTAGAGGCAGCAGGTGCGGAGGCGCGTATTTATGCATCGGTTATCCCAGCGAATATCGTTTTGAAAAGGCAGGGTTTTGAACATTCGCTCGATCCTATGGAGCTATTTTTCCAAGAAGCCCAGCAAATGCTGCCGCAGCTCGAAGAGATTTACGAGGATGATCGCCCAGATTTGGTATTGTACGACTTTATGGCTTGGATAGCCAGTGCGGTAGCTGTGAAGTGGGGCGTTCCTGCGATCGAGCTTTGTTCCTCCTATCCTAGAAGCAAGCAGGACAGTATCGAAGAAGTCACGAAGCAGATCCCTGGAATGGAGGATTTTAAAAAAAGGGTATCTCAATATCTTGATAGTCTCCAGATCGAAGGGGTAACGCTGGAATCGTTACTATTCGGCAGCCAATTATCGATTATTTTTATGCCTCGAATGATCCACTACGCGGGAGAAAGCTTTGATGATCGTTATCACTTCGTAGGGCCTTGTCTCCGTACAGAGCATAATCCATTGAGCTGGAATCCGCCAGCAGACGGACGACCTGTTCTTTACATCTCGCTCGGAACTGTATTTAATGATTGGCCTGAGTTTTTCAATCAATGTATAGAAGCGTTCGGCCATACATCGTGGCATGTTGTTCTAGTCATTGGTAAGCAAATAGACCGCGATCAACTGCTGCATATCCCTGATAACTTTGAAATTCATGAGAGTGTCCCGCAATTGTCTGTGTTGAAACATACAAAGTTATTTATTTCTCATGGCGGCATGAATAGTACGATGGAGGCGATGCTGCATCATGTCCCTCTGGTCGTCATTCCGCAGATGCTAGAGCAAGAGATAACGGCCAAGCGTGTAGCCGCATTAGGGCTGGGTTATTATTTGAAGCCAGAGGATGTAACCGTGGATACGCTGCGTGAGGCGGTCAAAACCGTTGCAGGCAACGATTGTATGTTAGCGCGAGTCAAGCAAATGAGCGAACATATTGAAGATACGGGAGGAACTATGCGTGCAGTGGAGTTGATTGAACAGCGGCTGCATCGAATAAGCGTGCCTTCTATGTGAGTTTGTAACTATGATAAATATCTTCTTGACCCTCACGTTACGAGATCGTTTAGTGTGTTGTTTAGCAACAGCGCAGCACAATGAGCCTAACGAAATGTGAGGAGTGAGTCAACATGAATATTCAATGGGTAGATACGATAAAACAATATCAGGAGCTCTATCAGCTGCCTATGGAAAAGCGTCGTGACTATTTTCGGTATGAGATGATGGGGCCATTTGAGGACATGTGGAGCACAATCCAAGTGCCGTTGAAGCCAACGACAGAGGGCGGATATGATGTAGTTATGGCTTGTGAAATGATGGGGATATTAGCGTTGGACGAAGATAAGCGCGGCTTAGCTGCCGTGGATATGATCAAGGCGAATCAAGCGGAAGACATGTTGCAGCGCTCTTTACAGGAATGTATTCACTATGCGGAGCAAGCTGAATTACGAGTGGCGAGAGAGAAGCTGATAGCAGGATTGTATTTTGGCAATCCAGAAAAGTTAAAGCTGCATAATGGCTACTCTGGCTTCGGTGGTATTCCTGGTTTCATTCAGCTTTATATGTATCCAAATGAGTACAATCTTAAGCGGCTACCTACCTTGATTGCGCACGAGTTCCATCATAATATTCGCTTTTCGTATTTTAATTGGAGCCATGGAGATGTCACGCTAGGGGAATATATGATTATTGAAGGACTAGCTGAATCCTTTGCAACTGCTATGTATGGTGAGGAACTTATTGGGCCATGGGTGACCTCGCTGGATGAAGATGATCTTGCTTACTCGATTGAAGTGATGCGTACGGTTCTAGGGAATAAAGGATTTGATGGGATAAGCGGCTATATGTTTGGTGATGAAGTAGCCAAGGCGCAAGGGTATACACCTGTAGGGATGTCTTATGGTGCGGGTTATGCCGTTGGCTATCATATCGTGCAATCCTTTCTCAAGCGCAACAATGTCAGTATTGCAGAAGCGACCTTGATGAAAGAAGAGGATATTATTCAGGGCAGCGGTGTGTTTGGCTGATGAGAGGTAGAGTGATTGGCAGTAAATCGGTTCAGATAACGTATTTGCATCGTAAGATAATGGAAAGAGCAGGCTCCGATTTTTGCATCGGATGACCTGCTCTTATTGTCCGTAGTAGATAAATCCTCTTTTACGCCGTCTCCAGGCCGATATTCCAAACGGCGCATACAGTATAATAAACATAATAAAAGCAACGGCTTCCAGTGATATAATATACCATGGATAGGGGCCGAGCACGTCCAATAAAGAAGCAGTTTCCGGCTTGCGCGCCAAGAACATATAGTTGCCGCCAGTCAAGTAATTAATAGAACCTACGACGACAAGCAGCACATTGAGGAATACCATCGCAAGCCCGACCGATTTCCAAGTTGGCCGATATTTTTCTACCCATACCATGTATAGTACCGCTAAAATAATAACGATATGTGCTAAGAAGAACTGTAAAAATCGAAAGTGAGGGAACGGAAAGCCCAGTGCAGGTGTTAGTAATGCTTGCAGCGCTCCTCCGATACCAGTAAAGTAGACGATACTGAAAATAAAGCGGCTGCGAAATAGCAGCATAAACACGCATAAATATAGTGAAATACTGCATAGCTCAAGTGGGAGGGTGTCGGCTGCATCATATACACCGCCTGCCACATACCATATATTGAGCGATACCTCTGCTAAGATGAGCAATCCGATTAGTGTAAATCTAGTACGCTTGCTGCGTTTCTCATCTCGCAGCCAAAAACGGCACACATACAGCAGAATAATGGAAACGGCAAAGAGCAGCAGTGCACCGAGATGAGCAGATGAGAAAGCTTGAAAGGTGTTCGGATCGTAGGTGTCGAACCATGAAACCATTAACAACGCCCCTTTTTTCTTGTAAGCCTTTCCTTAATAACTCCAATATACTATAAAATCCCAAATTGCACTCTAGTTAATTTTACTATGCTAATTATGCTTGAAGTTAAATATGAACAAACATGAATGTATGATTATTGAATCTATTTCATCATGGATATCATTGTTAAAAGCGTATAACTGTGCCTAGTTTAGAGCAGCGGCAAATAGGCAGTTATTTTACTTAAATACATCCTCATTTGTGCGATTATGGTCAAAAATGCATTTATTTTGGTCTCTTTTCCTATTAAAATGCCTAATCGAGAAAAATAACTGCATGTTTGTCCTTATCTATCGGAAAATGATGATTACTACTTAAAATAACTGCACTTTTGTCCGTGCCATCTTTATTTATGCGTTCATGTGGAGAATTTTGTGAATGCGGACTGTCCCACGCTAACTTAGCATGCAATAATGGGGGTAATCATTAACAATCAGCCTTCAGGAGTGAATAAAAAAATAACCTTCCTTCTCTATACGCAATAGATTCGGAAAGTTATTTATAGGTTATTTGATTGTTCGTTGTTGTTCATTATTGCAAAGAGAGCCAGCCTCTTACGCTAATTGTCTTCTCCAATAATCCGAACTTCTGTCTCCAACTCGACATTGAATCGCTCTTTCACCGTCTGCTGCACATGATGAATAAGCGCAATATATTCAGAAGCAGTAGCTTGATCAACATTGACGATGAAACCAGCATGCTTCGTTGATACTTCCGCACCGCCTACACGAGTCCCTTGAAGCCCGCTTTCCTGAATCAATTGACCAGCAAAATAGCCAGGAGGGCGCTTGAACACACTACCGCATGAAGGGTATTCCAATGGCTGCTTCGATTCACGCAGATAGGTCAATTCCTCCATCTTTTTCTGGATCGGATCAATATCTGAATGGACAAGCTTAAAGGTAGCTTCCAATACGATATATTGTTTGCGTCCGATTACGCTTGTGCGATAACCGAGCTCCAGCTCTTCTTTTGAAAGACGAAGCAGTTCACCTTCTGATGTCAGAACGAGCGTGTCTTGCAGTACATCCGAAATCTCGCCGCCATAAGCTCCTGCGTTCATGTAGAGTGCTCCGCCTACAGAGCCGGGTATACCGCAGGCAAATTCCAGGCCAGATAAGCTCTGCTTCAATGCAAATCTAGAAACATCAATAATAGCCGCGCCGCTTTGCGCAATGACGATCGAGTCAGAGACGCGAATGTCTGTTAATTGCTCGAAGCTTAATACGATGCCGCGAATACCTCCATCACGGACAATGACGTTGGAACCGAAGCCTAGAACGGTAATAGGAATATCGCGTTGGCGAGCGAAGCGGACGACTTGAGCTGCTTCCTCATAGGTAGCTGGTGTAACGAACAGATCTGCTGGTCCGCCCATGCGCGTGTACGTATGCTGACAGAGTGATTCTTCAAGTTGTATCGATGTTTCGGGAATAATCGTTAGTAATTGTTTATAAAGTTCAAGCCATTTACTCATATTGTTCATCCTTTATGTGTAATTAACCCTATCATTATATCAATCATTGACGGAATGAGCCATGATGGAATATACATCGGATAATTCCAATCCGTCATATATCATATGTACGTTAGCCTTTATAGTTGCTAGTCCAAATAATGGAATTTCCTAGTATTACCCTATTAATAGTTATGGAACCATAAATGGATGTGTCCTAATCTGGTTGTTATTATTAAAATAAAAATAACGCATTGACTCTAACGTAACGTAATAGTTTATTCTGCAAATACGAGGTGATGAAGAGATGTACAAAGTGAAAGAGGTGGCGGACTTGGCTGGGATCAGTGTGCGCACACTGCATCATTATGACAGCATTGGACTGTTGAAGCCAAAGAAGATAGAGGAGAACGGATACCGATATTACAATGATGACGATCTAGAGCGACTGCAGCAAATTCTCTTTTTTAAAGAGTTGGAAGTTCCTCTCGTTGAGATTCAGCGTATTATCGATCATCCGAGCTTCGATCGCAAGCACGCCCTCGTCTCCCATCGGAGCATGATGCTGCAGAAGAAGCATCGCCTCGAACGATTGATTCATACGGTGGAGGAAACTCTCCAATCGATGAAAGGAGCTATTGCGATGACCAAAGAAGACATGTTCGAGCCATTCGATATGGCTGAAATAGAAGAGCATCAGAAAAAGTATGAGCAGGAAGTAGAAGAGAAGTATGGGCACACCGACGCTTATAAAGAATCCCAAGAGAAAACATCAACTTATACGGCTGATGATTGGAAGCAAATTAAGCACGAGTGGGACTCCCTTTATAAGCAAATTGCGGAGCGAATGGACAAAGGTCCTGCGGATGAAGAGGTGCAGGCGTTAATTAGCGAATACCGCTCATTAATTACAGCGAATTTCTACAATTGCACGTTGGAAATATTCCGTGGACTTGGGGATTTATATACGTCGGACCCGCGTTTTACCAAAAACATCGATAAAGTGAAGCCTGGATTATCCTCTTTTTTGCAGCAGGCGATGCATATTTATTGTGATCGTCAATAAACGAAGCCAACGAAGCCGTTCTGGCTTCGTTTTTTTATTCTATACAGGTTAACTTACTTGCTGGTCATAATGACGGTAACCGACACGAGTGTTTGCTAGAGTTCATACGATAGTAATGAGAGATTCAATTTTTAAAATGAGGAAGTGTGAGGCTACCTCCAATACCAGCACCCAATAAGGATACTGTGCATAAAGTGTGACAACAACAATCGGTTATTCCTATTGAAAATATGGACAGCTAGGGGTGAAGATGAGTGAAGGCAGTGATTCTAGCGGGTGGATACGGAACGCGCATTGGTGAAGAGACTAATTTGAAACCGAAGCCAATGGTTGAAATTGGGGCGCAGCCGATTTTATGGCACATTATGAAAATATTCAGCCATTATGGAATTGGTGAGTTTATTATTTGCCTAGGCTACAAAGGCCATATTATTAAAGAGTATTTCTCCAACTACCGCCTATATCGGTCTGACTTTACGATTGATATGGATAAGGGTGAGATTACACATCATGCGACCAATGCAGAACCATGGAAAGTGACCTTGGTCGATACAGGCGAAGGAACAGAGACGGGTGGGCGTGTAAAGCGAATTGCCGATTATGTAGGTAATGATACCTTTTGTCTCACCTATGGTGATGGGGTAGGGGACGTAAATATAGAAGAGCTGATCCGTTATCATAAGCAGCACGGGAAATCAGCTACCGTTACGGCTGTGCAGCCGCCAGGCAGATTTGGCTCTCTTTTCGTTGAGAATCAAATGGTCGTGAACTTCAGGGAGAAGCCTGTAGGCGATGGCGGTTGGATTAATGGTGGTTTTTTTGTTCTGGAGCCGACTGTGTTCAACTATATAGCAAATGATCAAAGCGTTTGGGAAACGGATGTGTTAATGAAGTTAGCTGAACAGAAGCAATTGGCGGCTTATCATCATCATGGCTTCTGGCACCCTATGGATACGATGCGTGATAAGAAAAAGCTGCACTCGTTATGGGAAGACAATCAAGCGCCTTGGAAGGTTTGGTAATATGACGGAACATTCATTTTGGCATCAGAAAAAAGTATTCATTACAGGGCACACAGGTTTCAAAGGAAGTTGGCTTACCCTTTGGCTCACCTCACTAGGTGCACAAGTAATTGGATATTCCCTTTCTCCCATTTCATCCCCTAATCTATATGAAGCAGCAAACGTTTCAGAGCTATGTACCTCCATCCAAGGGGATATCAATGACTATCCATCACTATTGCATGCAATAAGCACGCATCAGCCCGAAATCCTATTCCACTTAGCGGCTCAACCGTTAGTCCGACCATCTTATAAGGAACCTGTTTACACGTTTGCTACCAATGTATTAGGCACCGCTCATGTGTTAGAAGCAGCCAGACAAACGAAAAGTGTGCAAGTCATCGTAAATGTCACGAGTGACAAGTGCTATCAAAATGATGGACTTGGACATCGGCATTTCAAAGAACATGATCCGCTTGGCGGACATGATCCGTATAGTGCAAGCAAAGCATGTTCAGAAATCGTTAGCGACTGTTACCGTAAGTCCTTTTGGAATGGCGGCTCTTCTTCCAATCCAGCATTGGCAACGGCAAGAGCCGGTAACGTAATTGGTGGGGGAGATTGGTCAGAAGGGCGGCTGTTTCCAGACATCGTTAGAGCGGTTACTACTAAGACGTCGCTTAGCATCAGAAATCGAATGGCGATTCGCCCTTGGCAGCATGTGCTGGACCCATTGCAAGGTTACTTACAATTGGCGGAAACGTGTTGGAGGGATCGTCAGTATGCTGAATCATGGAATTTTGGACCCATTTCGCAGGCTCATGTAACGGTTGATGAATTAATCCGTCTAACTTCCGACCATTGGGGCAAGTCACTGGATATTCGATATCAAGCATCGGATCACACTTCATATGAAGTGCTGATCTTGACATTAGACAGCAGTAAGGCCGTCCAGCAGTTAGCATGGCAGCCTAAACTCTCGGTAGAGCGAGCTGTGGAGTGGACGGTTGCGTGGTATCAACAATATCAGGCAGGGGCAAATATGAGCCTATTTACGCAGCAGCAAATCAAGGCTTACATCAAGGGAGAAGGAGTGTAGAGCATGGCACATTCGAACTGTCGTGTCTGCAAGGCGGCACTTACACATACGTTTTTAGATTTGGGGGTATCTCCGCTCGCAAATTCATTTTTAACGGCTGACCAACGAGATCATATGGAACCATTCTATCCTCTGCACGCCTATGTTTGCGATGCCTGTCTGCTTGTTCAGCTAGGCGAATATGAATCCCCACAGCAAATATTCAGTCATTATTTATATGCAAGCTCCTACTCATCCAGTTGGCTTAAGCATGCAGAAGCCTATGCAGAGATGGTAATTGAGCGATTTCAACTGAACAGCGAGTCGCAAGTGATCGAAATAGCAAGCAATGATGGTTACTTATTGCAATATTTCCACCAACGCAGCATTCAAACACTTGGCATTGAGCCCGCCTCTAATGTGGCTGAACTTGCAAAGGATAAAGGAATTCCAACAAGAACTTCATTTTTTGGAGAGCAATTAGCGAATCAGCTCGTACAAGAGGGATATCAGGCGGATTTATTAATCGCTAACAATGTGCTGGCTCATGTGCCTGACTTGCATGATTTTGCAGCCGGGTTCAAGCGTCTGCTGCGACCGAATGGAGTTCTGACGATCGAGTTTCCGCATTTGTTGGAATTGCTGAGAGAACAGCAATTCGATACGATTTATCATGAGCATTTTTCGTATTTCTCTTTGCGGACTGCTCAAAAGCTGTTAGCGGAGCATGGCCTTAAGGTTGTAGATGTCGATCAGATTCCAACGCATGGCGGTTCTTTGCGATTAGTTGTCAAACATGCAGAGAATTCAGGTGAGGCCACGACTCGGGTAGCCGAGATACTTCAGCTTGAAAGCGAAAATGGCCTTGATGAACTTTCTACCTATACACAGTTTTCGCAGCAAATAGCGCTTAGAAGGCGTGAAGTATTGAGCTTTTTCACGTACGTCCAGGCAATGGGAAAAAGTATCGTTGGTTATGGAGCGCCTGCGAAAGGCAATACGTTTTTAAATTATTGCGGTATCAGCAAAGATTGGCTTCCCTTTACCGTGGATCAAAGCCCGCATAAACAACATTTATATTTGCCAGGCACACGTATCCCGATCAAACATCCTGATGAAATCAAGCGGACGAAGCCTGAATATGTTTTGATTTTGCCATGGAATCTCAAGCAAGAAATTATGGAGTCACACGCCTATATACGAGATTGGGGCGGGCAGTTTGTCGTATTAATCCCTCATGCTCAGGTGTTATAAAATATGAAGATGAAGCGGGTTCTAGTTACGGGCGGAAGCGGATGGATTGGCAGACAGGTTGCAGCTCAACTGCTGGAAAAAGGGTTTGATGTTCATGCTACGTATCGAAATGCCGTGATCCCCAATACGTCTCAGGTAGTTTGCCACTGGCATCAGGTGGACTTGTTAGAGGAAGCAGAAGTTACGAATCTTATTCGCCAAATACAGCCTACTCATTTGATTCATCTTGCTTGGGAAGCTGTGCCTCCGCAATGCTATCACTCGATCACAAATTATCACTGGGTGCATGCCAGCATGGCCCTCATACGGCGTTTTGTAGAGAATGGCGGGACGGATATTGTTGTTGCGGGCAGCTGCGCGGAGTACGAGTGGGAGAATGGATATTTGGATGAGTATAGAACGCCGCTCTCTATGAAGACACCGTATGCTTTATGTAAAAATACGCTGCATACTTGGCTGCAATCTTATGCGGAGCACGTCGGCTTGCGAGTATGTTGGGCACGAATCTTTCATTTGTATGGGCCGCATGAGTCTGGCAAGCGATTCATCACTAGTATGATTACCTCTCTTTTGAAAAAGGAAGAAGTACTGTGCACGCATGGCAGGCAGTCTCGCGACTTTCTTTATATAGAAGATGTCGCATCGGCCCTTGTTTGCTTGGTAATGAGCCAGTTGAAGGGCGTCGTAAATGTGGGTTCAGGTCAGCCTGTACCGTTAAGGCTAATCGCTTCTATTATTCAAGAACAACTTGGAAGCAGGGAGTTTATTCACTGGGGAGCGATTCCGTTGCCAGCAGATGAACCTTTATTTGTAGGGGCAAGTATAGAGCGATTGCAAAAAGAAGCACATTGGAAGCCCAGGTATACGTTACGAAAGGGGCTCGCAGATACGATAGCGTGGTGGCGTAAACATGTAAAGGATTAATACTATAAATTGATTCCTTTCCTTATGTCAGCTAATCGCGGATATAAGGATATTTTTGTTAGAAACAAAGATTGCACTATCATTCTATACAAGCTATAGTAAGTTAAAATTAAATCGACGTGGAGGGGTTATATTGGTTATCAAATCAAGTGTTTTGCAATTAGAGCCTTATATTTCTGGCATTCAGCCGAAGCGTGACCCAGGCGTAATTAAGCTTAATTCGAATGAGAATCCATACCCTCCTACACCGACGATTCAACAGTGGCTGCAATCGTTCGCCATGCAAGAGCTGCGCTATTACCCGGATGCAACGAGCACAGAGCTGCGGCGAGCAATCGGGACAATGTACGGGATTGATCCGTCACAAGTATTTTGCGGCAATGGATCGGATGAAGTGCTGTCTGTCTTGTTCAATATATGCTTTGATGCAGGTGATACGATCGTAACGCCATATCCTACTTATACGTTGTACAAAACGTTAGCAGATATTCACCAACTGCAATGTGTATACGTGGATACAAATGAGCAATTTGAAATCTCAATTGAAAATATGCTTAAGCCAGCCTCGCAGGGCATCTTTATTGCGAATCCAAATGCGCAGACCGGGAGGCTGCTGGAACTGGCGCAGATTGAGCAGTTGCTGCAGCAGTATGAAGGTGTAGTCGTAATCGATGAAGCTTATATCGACTTTGCGGGACCTCATACGTCAGCAGTGTCGCTGCTAGAAAAATACCCGAATCTTGTCGTTGTTCGTACTTTCTCGAAGTCGTACTCCTTGTGTGGGGCGCGAGTGGGCTATTGCTTTGCCTCGGCTGACTTTGTTACTGCAATGGACAAGTGCAAAGATTCTTATAATCTTAACGTCATAAGCCAGAACATGGCTCGTTTGGCCGTTGAAGATCAAGATTATTTTATGGCTAATGTTGCACGGGTGAATGAAACAAGAGAGACGCTTAGTGAAGCATTGGTGCGGCTGGACTATGAAGTGTTCCCATCCAACGGAAATTTCCTCTTATGTCGACCTCGCCGCCATCAGGCGAAGGAAATTTACGATTACTTGCTGCAGCATCATATTTATATTAGGTATTTCCCTTCACCGCGGTTAAGTGATAAACTACGTATATCGATTGGTACAGAGGACGAAATAGCTGTGCTTCTCGAACGGCTGAACGATTATGAGCATACAGTGATTGCTATAGACGAATAGCATTTGTCACTGTTCTTTTATCATTTGCTAGAAAGGGAGTAGTGAGATGACTAGACAAAATGAATTCGCAGCTCAAGATAGCACATCCCTAGAAGATAATTTGTCTGCCCAAGTGCTGCAAGGATTGAATGGTGGATCGTGGATTCGTAAGCTATTTGAAGAAGGTGCAAGGCTGAAATCGATTCATGGCGCGGATCATGTATGCGATTTTTCCATTGGTAATCCGGTCTTGGATCCTCCGGCTGCTTTTTTGAAAGCTTTGCAAGAAGAAGTGGCGTCCACCACACATGGCAGCCACAGCTACATACCGAATCAAGGCTTGCCAGAGGCACGGGCTAAGGTAGCTCAATTTCTGTCTGATCGTTTCGCGGTTTCCATTCGTCATGAACATGTTGTGATGACAGTAGGAGCGGGCGGTGCCTTGAATGTTGCTTTGAAGGCGATATTGAATCCAGGTGACGAGGTGATCGTCCTTGTACCTTACTTTGCGGAATACAAAGGCTATATCGAGAACTATGGCGGACATGCTGTACCATGCTTGCTGACGGAGGATTTCCAGCCGGATTTGGATCGTCTTGCCCAAGTAATTACTGCTCGTACGAAAGGAATTATCGTAAATACACCGCATAATCCAACTGGAGCTGCATTTGAGCAAGCTCGTTTGGATGCGTTGGGCAAGCTTTTGCAAGATGCGCAGCATAAATATGGTCACAGTATTTATATGCTGTTCGATGAGCCATACAGCCAGCTTATTTATGATGCGCAGCTTGCTAACCCATTCATTAGCTATAACCGTGTCATCGTTGCTAGCTCGTTCAGCAAAGACTTAGGGATTGCAGGAGAGCGCCTTGGCTATATCGCGCTTGCTGACGACACACCGAATGCCGAGCTGTTGACGAGTGCATTCGTCTATTGCAATCGCACGCTAGGTTTCGTTAATGCACCTGTGCTTATGCAGCGTGCCATTGCTCGCATGGACAGCTTGAAGGTAGACGCCTCTGGCTACCGTGAGCGCAGAGACTTAATCGTTAGCGTGCTTGAGGAAGCAGGCTTCACCTTCACGAAGCCGGAAGGCGGGTTCTTCGTCTTCCCGAAATCCCCAATTGAGGATGAAGTGGCATTTTGTCAGCATGCGGCGCAGCAATACCGGATATTGATTGTACCGAGCCGAGGCTTTGGCCTTCCAGGCTACTTCCGACTGTCGTTCAGCGTTTCTTCAGAGCAAATTGAACGTTCGCGTCCATTGTTCAAGGCGTTGATGAATGATTTTAGATAAGGTGCATAATTGAAGCTAGATTAGCTTTCGTTAAATATTTTTATGGTGGACTCGCCTTTGGGCGGGTCCTTTTTGCATGCGAACGTTGTATAATGGCATTGTCGTCTGTTGTCATAACTTGCAACGTAATGGCTCATGAATCCGTATATATTTGGTAAAGCTATCGTCATAGTTCGCAAGATGACAGACAAGAACGATGGGGCAGTTGATTATTTTTAACATAGCAGATCTTTATGCAATGCAACGATCTAATTCTACTAACTTTATCAAGTTTAGATCCTTTATGACCGATAAATCTACATCACATTTGATGTAAATAACATTCAAGGAGGTGAGCGTATGCGACGAACGAATGGGAGAGCTTATCATCGTACCGGAATGTTGTGTGCCATGTTCATCGTGAGCGTCATATTGTTCTGTTATCCGGCTCCTAGTGCTCAGGCGGGCCTGTGGGATTGGATGGAGGGCATATCCGAGATGCCTAAGGAATTTAACGAGCTTAAGGGCCAATATAATCAGATGGAGCAATCTTTAAAAGACTCGCAGCAGCGTTATCAAGAGATGACGGACAAGCTGAACGGCGAAAATGACCAACTGCGCCAGCAGAACGAACAATTAATGAACCGATTGCTTCTATTGGAGGAGCAGGAGCTCAAACAGAAGCAGCAGGTGCGCAAAATATTTATTACAATCGCGACGGGCGTAGGTTTGTTACTATTGTATTTTGTGTTGACTAGAGTGATGCGTGTGATGGTATGGAGCCGTCACCGCAGTCGATAGCAGGTGCAGGTATGAACATTATTAATGAAGCAGAAGCAGTGTTATCACAAGCTTTATCCATAGAGCTTAGGGCGGGCGAGGTCGTCTATATTCTTCATCCAGGACAAATTTTGTCCTTTCAAGGGGCTTCTGCACAGCGAGAAGACCAATTGATGGATATTGCGGGCATTTACCGTAAGCGCAAATTCATTCAATCCCGTATATCTGGGCCTGTTAAGTTTATGATTGGCTTGCCGACAGGATTCAGCATGCAGACGATTCCCATTACGGCGGGATCGGATTTGTTATTTGAATGGAAGCATGTCATGTTCTATACAGCAGGAATGAAAGTGGATCGTCGTGTGCAGACGTTTAAAAATGCAGTTATTACACGAGAGCTCGTTAAAATGAAGTTTACGGCTGAAGATGGTCTGCTCGGTGTTATTTCTCACGGACCTCTTTATCGGATGGAGCTTGATCCTGTACGGCCGACTTATGTTGATGTCAGCTGCTTAGTAGCATATCCCGAGAATGCGCAATTAAAGCCTGTCGTGTACGGCAACACATTAGCGAGCCAGCATATGAACTATCATTGGGAAATAACAGGGAAAGGCTATGTACTGCTGCAAACCAGCAAATCGGATGGGCAATTGGAACGGGATTTAGATGGCGGCGGATTTATTAAGCGTATTTTACGTGAAGTCATTCCATTCGGTGGTGTGTTTATAAAATAAGGGGCGAAAGAAGTTGTGGTCAATTACTGCAAATAATGCAGCTGCAAATGATCTGGAGCCTGCATAGAAAAGGGATGATAAGAGTCTCGAACTCTCGTCATCCCTTTTTTGGTACATGCGGGTCCTTCATTTATGCATGGTTAATGAAGCATATTGATATGCTCCCGAATGTCGGCTGTAATATCAGTAATAACTCCGTCCACGCCTAATTTATAGAAGTGTTCAGCACTATTTATATCATTCACAGTCCATACGTACAGCGGCTTATTCAAAAGCTTCGCAGAAGCAATAATACGAGAACTAATAAATGACTGCTCAATAGCGAAATAGTCTACATCATAAGGATGCAGAGAACGGAACGCTGCAAACATTACATAGCCAATTTTGATGTTTGGAGCTGCAGCTCTAAACTCCTGTAAAAATTCATAATCGGTACTTTGCACATATACCTCATCTTGAATGCCATGCTTATGAATCGTGCTTACTAAGGAAGCAACCAAATTTTGCTCGTAGCCATGCGGCTTCAAGTCGATTGTAAATTTTGTTTTTCCTTTGAAGGCAGCAATGACTTCATCCAATGTTGCGATGCGACTTGTTAGTTCTCCGTCTCGCAGTGGAATATGCTGAAGCTCATCCCATGTAATGTCGTAAATCGGAATATCATGCCCCGTTAATCGCTTTAAGTTTTCATCATGAAAGACAACCAACTTGCCATCCTTTGTTTGCATAATATCTAATTCAATTCTGTCAGCCCCTGCTTGCACGGCACCTTCGAAGGCCTCCATAGAATTCTCAATGCCAGATGATAGATCTCCGCGATGAGCCATAAGAATAAATTCATCTCGCCGAGCAGGTTGTTCGCTTGCAAATAGCGTCGTAAGTCCCCAGCCAAGTGCGATGCACAACAGCATGATCATCGTGATAAGCTTGCCGCCCTGCTTCTTCACTTGCTGTTTCTTACCTTTTTCGCATATCCAGTAGGTTGGATCAATGCCATCCTCATCCGCAGCATAATCGGCTGGTTCTGTATACTCCATATAAACACGAGTAATGGCGATGACGAACAAAGGTGTAAGCAATAAGGACAACGTGTATAATCCTAAGCTCATCATCATGCCGATTGCCATGTCGATAGCGATGTTTTCGCCAAGTATCCACATCGTAAGCAAAATGAACAGCACAAGAAGTATAAAGAAGAACACAACAATCAAGATCGAAACAAGCAACCATTCCGCAAGTAAAGCGAGCAGGGTGAACTTGCTGCGCCAGAACAGTTTGGCACTGCGCCGAACGACTTGAATGAAACGCTGTGTTCGTTCTAATACGAGAATAGGCAGCGCATAAATGCAAATTAAGTTCATTGCACCGATAAAAACAAAAAAGCCTACAACCGCCAGCAGTCCAGCTAGCGTCTTCATGAGCTCGTTGGTAATAAATTCAGGAATAAGAAGGCTAGGCAGAAGCGAAGCACCAAATCCTGCATCCAAGAGTGGGAAGAGCAACAGCAAATAGATAGCGAGTCCAAGCAATCCAATTCGACCGAGCTTAGGCAGTCGTATCAACACTTTCATTAGAACGGCGCGTACCCGAACTTCACGTCCTTGAATGCTGTAATAGGCAATATAGACGAGCACGGCGAATTCGGTATAAATAATCGCAATTGCAATGGGGGCAAGTACGATTAGGCTCACCATGCCATGTCTGCTGAATAGGAACCGGATGACATCATGGTTGGCAATCGCTTGATAGCCTCCCCAATCCAAGATTTGATTAAATAAAGCAGACAATAGCGGAATGAATATTCCGATCGTCAACAATTTGTATACGAGTTCAAATAAAAGCAGCGGACGCCATGACAGCTTCAACACCCGCAATACTTCGCGAGTCATGCGCATGACTAAACTTTTTTTAGATGGTATTGCATCATTCATATCGTTCATCCTCATTTAGTTCATTACATAATCAGACGCAGAATAACGTACTTACACGTCAGAGAGGTCTGTTTCTATTTTTACACATTTTTGTGGGAAACGCATCAATCCTGTGCCATCCACCAGTATGTTCCTTGGAGGGGCAAATCGCTAACGGGTGCTGTAGAGCCTATTTGGGGTAAATGGACGTATTTTGGACGGTTAAAGGGTGTCACAGCGCTTATTTGCCAACGGGAACAAACTTATTCATCATTATGGCTAAAATAAGCTCAACAACAACCGTTACATGTTCAAAATGGCTTATTTTGCGAAAATAACGTCCGTGGCGCCCCTTAGAGTAAGTTATGCAGGAGGCAGGCTGTAACTATGTCAAGAAAATGTGAAGACCGTGACCTTATTTGGTCACGGTCAATCGCTATGCTAATCGCTATGCTAATCGCTATGCCACTACAATAGCTTCTCGATATGTTGTGCAATAGTAGACGGATTCGTCTGTGGAGCAAAACGGTGAACTACTTTACCTTGGCGATCGACAAGGAACTTGGTAAAGTTCCATTTTACCTCTGAACCAAGCAAGCCTTTCTTCTCCGAAGTAAGATGCTTGAACAATGGTGAAGCGTTATCGCCCTTTACATCTAACTTAGCGAACATAGGGAAGGATACGCCGTAGTTCAATTGGCAGTGCTGAAGTGTTTCCTCAATATTGGCGAACTCTTGATTCGCAAATTGATCACAAGGGAAGCCCAATACTTCGAGTCCTTGTGCATGATACCGTTCGTGGAGCTCTTGTAATTGTTTGAATTGTGGCGTAAAGCCGCATTTGCTGGCTGTATTCACGATTAGCAGTACTTTATCTCGGTAGGCATCAAGCGAAATAGATTCCTCAGAAGCCTTGTTTACTTTAATTTCATACAAGGTCGACATTCGTTTCATCTCCTTATATACAGGCTATACAAGCTGAATCCATTCTAGCATAGACCGATGCTGAACTCGAATAGATGTTTTGGGACTAGCAGCCAATTGTGCTAGAACGTTTATTTCGCTTGCTTACTAATATCGCTCACAACTGCAGATGATGACAACGTCGATGCTGCTCCGAATTGAACACGATAAATTCCCCATACGATTAGCGTGAGCAACACAAGCACAAAGAATATATTGCTATACAGGTAAGCACCTTCATTTGTGACAAATGGATTGATACGAAGCGTAGTAGAACCATTATCGAGTATTTTACCGATCAAGCTCATGGCGATGGCGCCCGAAATAAAATTGAGCATCGAAAACAGTCCCATGCCCACACCCGTTTGCTCCTTGGTTAACGTTCTAGATACTGTATTCGACATAGCGATGCTCATAAACGTTTGTCCTAGATTGCCGAGTATTAAAATAAGTGCAATTGCATAAGGCGACACGCCCACGAATATCGATAACAACATGAAGCACAGCAGCAGCATGAGCGATGCTGTTTTGACTAAGGTGAAGTTGCCATGTTCGTCAGCTAATTTTCCACCTTTACGCCCTAGCATGGCTGCGGCCAGTGCGGCTGGCGTTAGCACGAAGCCGATGCTGCTCGGAGGCAGTTCATTCAAAGCCGTTAAGTATTGAGGCGTAATATAAGTCATACTAAAGCTCATCGCTGTTGCTATAAACGTAAGCAGCAAGCCAACGACATAATTGGGATTACGGAACAGCTCAGGCTGAATAAATGGATTGGTGGCTGTTCGAATTCGGGCAATAAATAGGACCAGCAATACAGCGCCACCCGCGAGCATCAATAGGCTGCTTTGTGTAATCGCAAGTAGAAGGCATGCAACTGTTCCGCTCAAAAGTAGGCCGCCAAGGAAGTCAATGGAGCCTGCTGTGCCTTTCTCATCATCTAAATATTTGCGGAAGAAGGGCAGAGTTAGCAAAGGCAGAAGAGAAAATAGAAATAGCATTCTCCAACTGCCTAGACTCGTAATTAAGCCGGATACAACAGGACCTAAAGCTCCGCCAAGTGCTAGTCCAATCGCGGATGTACCTAGGGCACGACCACGCTTTTCAGGTGCAAAGTAGCGGATCGGAATAATCATCGCAGTAGCTGGCAGAACGGAGGCTCCAGCCGCTTGCAGAATACGTCCAACAATCATCACCCAGAACTCGTTTGCGAGTGCTCCTACAATGGAGCCAACTGCGAAGACAAGAAGACCGTAGGTGAGTAAATCTTTGAGCCGATATTTATCAGCAAGCTTACCAAATACGACAGAGCCGATTGCATAGAGAACCATATAACTTGTCATAATCCAGCTGACCTGAGAAGGAAGTAAGCTAAACTCTGCACCTATAGCTGGGAGTGCGACATTGAACATGGTACCGTTCATCACGGAAAAAATTAAAGTAACAACAAGAATGCGCAGTAATTTATCGGCGTTCGCTGCACCGGTATGTTTTAATTCATGCATAAGGCTTCCCTCCAATCTAAGGATAAGTATTTGCGAACAAATGGTTATATGGAATATAGGAAGGGGGCAATGGCTATTCCATTCCAACATAATCTCTATAATGAGTGACCACATACTGAGTTGCCTCATTAATTTATAATAGTGAGTTTACTCAGTATTTTTCGGATTGTCAATATTGGCAGCTCTAGCACGTATAGAATGGAGAGGAGCTATACCTAAAAAGTATGATATGATGAGGGGGCTCAGTAACTAGCTAATGTATGTTAAAAGGTAAGTAATAGGGAATATGATTTTGAGTTAAGCAGGAGTTGATGTTATGGTCATCTATAAGGATAATCCACCAGCAATAGATGTCATTCATATGTTGATTCGTTCCACCCAATATATGCAACGAGAATTTGATGTACAGTTGGCAGCTGTCGATGTGCCTTTTCAAATCTCAGGTCCTCGGTTGCGACTGTTATCTATCGTGTCCGCAGCAGGAAAAATTCGAATGAATGAATTAGCCTGTCAAATTGGGGTGAAAGCTCGCACGGTCACCGATTTCGTCGATGCGTTGGAAAAAGAAAAACTGCTCGTTCGATTACCGGATCCGACGGATCGGCGAGCAACCTTGCTTCAAACGACGGAATTGGCTGAGCAGCATTTACATGAAGTGCTTGATTCACAAAAGGCCATTGCAGAAAGTCTATTAACGAATTTGACAGAAGAGCAGCGCACACAGTTTTACAAGCTTCTGTTTCAATTAATGGAAAATAAAGATATGTCTCTACCCGATGCCAAAGCTTTTAAATAAAAGATGAGGCGACTTACATCGTCATTCTTCTGCATGAAATTTATCGTCTGGTATGCGGGGGGCGGTAGCAATATTCGTTATAAGGAATAGCACTAGGGATTAGCGTTTATAGGTTATAGGAGGAGTGTTTATTATGGATTTGCACGTAAAGGGGAAAGTTGCGATTGTACTGGCTTCATCGAAAGGGCTTGGCTATGCGGCTGCTGAGGCGTTGGCTGCGGAAGGAGCGCAAGTAACTTTGGTAGGACGCAGCGCAGATAGCTTAGCAGTGGCGGCATCTCGTTTGCAGGAGAAGACGGGTGCAGAAGCGCTAACTGTGGAGGCAGATATTACAAGTGCAGAGTCGATTAAGCGCATTGTACAACTGACCGTAGAGCGTTTCGGAACCGTTGATATTTTGGTAAACAATTGTGGTGGGCCTAAGCCCGGGAAGTTTGATCAACTTAGCGATGAAATGTGGCAGGAAGGCTTTGAACTAACGCTGCTTAGCTATGTGCGTGCGATTCGTGAGGTACTTCCGTACATGCGAAAAAGCGGTTCTGGACGCATTGTAAATATTACTTCCTCCTCCATTAAGCAGCCGATTGAGACGTTGATGTTGTCTTCGACCTTCCGTGTCGGCGTAGTAGGTCTTGCGAAGACTTTAGCGCCGCAGCTGGCGCAAGAGGGTATTTTGATCAACACAGTTGGACCGGGCAGATTTGCAACGGATCGTGTGGAACAATTGGACGAGCTGGTTGCACAGCAGAAGCAGGTCTCTATTGAAGAAATACAGGCGGCGGAAGCGGCTCGTATCCCGATTGGACGTTATGGTTCGCCTGAAGAAATGGGACGTCTGATTGCGTTCCTCGCTTCGCCAGCGAATAGCTATATGACAGGGCAATCTTTGCTTGCAGATGGCGGTACAGTTAACTCGATCTAAAGTGGGTATAACCGAATATTACAATGATGAGCATGAAAATGAACAATAGATATAACAGCAGTAGGGTTTAGAAAGGAAGGAACTATGAAAATTCTCGTATTGGCGGAAAAGCCTTCAGTTGGGCGCGAGATCGCGCGCGTATTGGGCTGCCGTGACAATCATAAGCATTATATAGAAGGTTCAGAGTATATTGTCACGTGGGCGTTAGGTCATCTCGTTGGTCTAGCCGAACCGGAGTTCTACGATAAGAAGTATCAGCAGTGGAAGCTGGAAGATTTGCCGATGATGCCTGACAAGATGCAGTTGACAGTATTACGTGAGTCATCGCATCAGTTCAAGATTGTTCAGCAGTTGATGAAGCGTGCAGATGTGAAGGAATTGATCATCGCAACAGATGCCGCTCGCGAAGGCGAATTGTTGGCACGTTGGATTATGCAAAAGGTAAATTGGCGCAAGCCGTTTCGCCGTTTATGGATTTCATCCCAGACAGATAAGGCGATCAAGGAAGGGTTTAAACGGCTGCGTCCAGGTACAGATTTCGACCGTCTCTATGAATCTGCACGTTGTCGCGCAGAAGCGGATTGGCTCGTTGGTTTAAATGTGACGCGAGCACTGACATGTAAGTTTGAAACGCCATTGTCAGCTGGTCGTGTGCAGACACCTACACTAGGCATCGTTATGCAGCGCGAGAAGGATATCGCTGGCTTCCGCTCGCAGGAATTTGATCAGCTAATTGCCGATATGGGCGGCTATGAAGCGATGTGGCGTGGAGCGAATGGCGATGCACGCGAGTTTGATCTGGATGCTGCGAAGACACGGATGGAGAAGTTGGCGAATGAGCGTGCTGTCGTCACTGATTTGAAGAAGTCGAAGAAGCAAGAGCCGCATCCACTTGCTTATGACTTGACTGAGCTTCAGCGTGATGCGAACCGTCGCTTCGGCTTCTCAGCGAAGCAGACTTCGAACGTGCTGCAGCGACTTTATGAGCAGCACAAAGCGGTTACGTATCCGCGTACAGACAGCCGCCATCTTTCTTCAGATATGACAAGCACGCTCAAGGAGCGATTGGAGTCGATGGCAGCGGGACCTTATGCTGCTTTGGCTAGAACCATAGCTAAGCGCCCTCTGTCAATTACGAAACGTATCGTAGACGATTCCAAGGTGACGGATCATCACGCAATTATTCCTACGGATGAGCCGCTGCGGCTTGCACAGTTCTCTCCAGAGGAGCGCAAGCTGTATGATCTTATCGCACGCCGCTTCCTTGCGTTGTTCTTACCAGCTGCTGAATGGGAGCAAGTTGCGTTGTCCCTTCGTATTGGTGACGAGACGTTCACAGCAAAAGGGCGCACGGCGTTAGAGCAAGGCTGGCGTCAAGCTTACGACAACGATTGGAAGGATGAAGAGGAAGAAGGCCGTTCAGCAGATGCCCGTGAGACAGAGCGTATTCCTCGTCTTAACGTAAATGATGTTGTGAGCGTGAAGCGTTTATACGTGCAGCGTGATCGGACTCGTCCGCCTGCTCGCTATACAGAAGCTTCTATTTTAACGCAGATGGAGAAGCATGGCCTCGGTACGCCTGCCACTCGCGCTGATATTTTAGAGAAGCTCGTGTCTAGCGACACGATTGAGCGTGAGGGTGTGCATTTGAAGCCTACAGGCAAAGGCAAGCAACTGATCGAGCTCGTGTCGTCAGAGTTGAGAACGCCAGAATTGACAGCGAAATGGGAGCGTGAATTGGAGCGCATCGCACGTGGTGAGCGCCGTTCAGGTGACTTCATGCAGCAAATTCGCGAAATGGCGAAGCAGCTTGTACAAGGTGTGAAGGCGAGTGAAGCAGAGTATAAGCCGCATAATGTGTCCCATAGCCACTGTCCGGATTGCGGAACACGTATGTTGGAGCGCAAGTCCAAGCGAGGCAAGACTTTGGTGTGCCCGAACAAAGAATGCGGCTACAAGCGCTCGGCAGATAAACAGTTGTCGAATCGTCGCTGCTCGCGATGCCATAAACGCATGGAGTTGAAGACGGGCAAGGTCGGCAAATTCTTTCAATGTTTGCCGTGCAACGTCATCGAGAAGTTAGACGGTGCAAGTGGCAAAGTGAAGAAGCATGAAGAACGGAAGCTTGTGAAGCAATATTCGAAGCAAGAATCAATTGGTTCAAATCTAGGTGATTTGCTGAAGGCAGCACTAGCCAAACAGGACGAATAAACCTTTTCCAATCATGAATAGCTTTGTCTCTCTCTAGCATACAGGAGGGGCAAAGCTTTTTTTATTGCTCCTCCTTTCTCCCTATAAAACTTCCAAAATTTCCTCGCTATCATTTGCCCAAATCTGAAAAACTTGTAATGATTGTGTAACTTTAGTTTGATAGAATCAAGAAAGTTGATGTCGAAAGTGGTCATATACGGTCATATTAAGTGAGATAAGGAAGTGGAAGTTGTCGTGAGAAATACGAACATGGTGAGGGTAGATTCACGGAGACGCAACCAACGCAAGAAATGGATTCTCCGCATTATTTTACTGGCATTATTAGTTGGGATAGGCTTTGGGGTTTATACGGTTGGCAAACAATTGTGGGCACATGATGGGATATCGACAACCTCTAAGCAAGGTCAGCATGTAGTTACTAGTGTCGCGGCATTTGATACGGTAACGAAAGAGAAGCAATCGCCTACGATGTATAATGGTATGAAGCGCAAAGTCGCTTATTTGACATTCGATGACGGCCCTAATTCACATACTCCAGAAATTCTTCGAATTTTAAAAGAACATAATATTAAAGCGACATTTTTCATGCTAGGCAACAGTATGCAGCAGCATCCTGATCTTATCAAACAGATAGTTGATGAAGGTCATTATCCTGCGCTGCACAGTATGACTCATAACTTTACGAAGTTGTATCGGAGCGGCAGTGCAAACAACTTTATTGAGGAACAGAAGGAAGCACAGCAGTTGGTGAAGGAAGCAACAGGAGTAACGACGAACCTGATTCGTGCGCCATACGGCAGTGCACCGCAAATTAAAGAGCCGTTCCGTGATGATATCGCGGAGGCAGGCTTCAAGATGTGGGATTGGACGTTGGATACATTGGATTGGAATTATGCAAAAAATCCTTCTGGGATGCTGGATGAAGTGAAACGAGGCTTGAAGAAGGATACGGAAGTTATTTTGATGCATGATCGCAAGCAAACGGTTGAGATATTGCCAGAATTGATAGAGTATATTAGTTCGCAAGGCTATGAATTTGAAGTATACGACCCTAATGCTCATTTTGTCGTGAACTTCCATCATGATGAGCGCCTGTAATTGGGTAGGAGGAGATCAAAGTTGAAGTCTTGGAAAAATAAAATTGGCGTATTAGCCATGATAGTCGCGATGGCAATGATGCTAGCAGCGTGCGGAGCTCCTTCAAGTGAGAAGTTGTTCAGTTCTTTTGAGCAGGCAGCCTCTACAGAAAGTGCAGCAGCGGCTGCATTTGAAGAGCTGAAGCAACTAGAGAGTAGAGATCAGAAGCAATACGATACGATCTTGGACAAAGGTGAGCGCAGCAATGTGAACGTACAGACACTGATCACACAGACAATGTCCACGTTGGATCAGCGTCAACAAGCTATGACGAAGGTGAAAGATAAAGTTACAGCTGCTTATGAGCATGTTGCAAAAGCACAGTCCCAAGTGGACAAGCTGGAGCCAGCACAAGGAAAAGAGCAGGCTGCACAAGCATTGACTGCATATACGAAGCGCTATGAGACGGTTCAGCAGTTGGCGGCGCAATATGAGAAGTTGATTACAGCGGAACGTGCGTTGTATGAACAGCTCAAGGCGGAACAGACGAACTTGAAACAGCTGCAGCAAGCTGTACGCGAACGCAACCAGCAGTGGACGCAGGTCAATCAGTTGAAACAGCAATTTAATCAATACTCAGAACAGTTTAATACAAATAAAGATGCTTTTTATAAAGCAGCGGGCATTCAAACGGATAAAGCTAACTCTTCCAAGTAATTAGAAGCTAGAAGAGAATATGCTTTTGAAGGGCGAATGCCCTTCTTTTTTCTATAATAGAAAGAAGTGAGGTAATTTCTTACAAACAAAAAAATACTATTTATTTATAAATTTCTTTCGCATATAATAGAACAAACGAAAAACAGATGTCTACTACTAGTGGACATATAAAAATAAGAGAGGAAAGTGACAATGGGATCTAAAGAACAGCATACAAGAAAAAGTCTATTAATGCGCTCTCTGGATAGCATCGAGAAGGTCGGAAATAAGCTTCCAGACCCTGTTATGCTATTCGCATTGCTATCATTGCTCGTTATGGTCGTTTCCGCTATATTGTCTTCTATTGGATTGAGTGTAGCTGATCCGACGAAGCCGGGCGAGACGCTAACCGTAATGAACCTTCTAAGTAAAGAAGGACTTCAGTACGTATTTGAAAATGCAGTTAAAAACTTTACGAACTTCGCTCCACTAGGCACCGTACTTGTTACAATGCTAGGTATCGGTATTGCTGAGCGTTCTGGCTTGATTACAGCTGCTTTACGTGGTCTTGTTACTTCTGTACCACGTCAACTGATTACAGCTTCACTTGTATTCGGTGGGGTTATGTCCAGTATGGCATCTGATGCAGGATACGTTGTATTGACGCCGCTAGGTGCTGTATTGTTCGCAGGTATGGGTCGTCACCCGCTTGCTGGTCTAGCTGCTGCTTTCGCAGGTGTATCTGGTGGATTCAGTGCTAACTTGTTCCTGACATCGCTTGACCCAATGCTAGGTGAGCTGACACGTATGGCTGTTGAGCCATTCAATGCTGAATATGCAGCAAATCTTAACGTTGCAGGTAACTACTACTTCATGGCTGCATCGGTATTCTTGATTACGATTATCGGTACGTTCGTGACGGATAAGATTGTTGAACCTCGCCTTGGGAAGTATAAAGGTGAAGAGATTGGCGAGCTGCAATATTTGACGAAAGAAGAGAAAAAAGGACTATGGGGAGCATTGGTTGCTCTAATTGTTACGTGCGGACTGTTGGCACTTCTCGTAGTACCGTCGTGGGGACCACTTCGTGGAGATGGAGACATCGTTAAATCACCATTCTTCATGAATCTCGTACCCGTTCTTCTTATCATGTTCCTTGTTCCGGGTGTCGTTTACGGAAAAATGACGAAGTCGATTCGCACGAGCAAAGATGTTTCCAGCATGCTAGGTGACACGATGTCCAGTATGGGAAGTTACATCGTGCTTGCATTCTTTGCAGGTCAATTCGTAGCATACTTTACACAGACGAATCTTGGTAAGATTCTTGCTATTAAAGGGGCAGAGCTATTACAAAGCTCCGGTATTACAGGTATTCCGTTAATTTTGATCTTTATATTAATTTGTGGATTTATTAACTTGTTTATTGGATCGGCTTCGGCAAAATGGGCGATTATGGCGCCTGTATTCGTTCCAATTATGATGCAATTTGGATATACACCAGAGTTTACACAGCTCGTATATCGTATTGCTGATTCGACAACAAACATTATTTCTCCACTATTGCCGTACTTCGCAGTTATTATTGCATTCGCTCAAAAGTACGACAAAAAAGTGGGTATCGGTACGCTTATCTCTACGATGATTCCATACTCGATTGCATTCTCAATTGGTTGGGTAATTATGCTCTTCCTCTGGATGTTCTCTGGTATCGATATTGGCCCAGGTACTGGCGTTTACATGAAGTAATAAATAAGCTAGTTTTGAGAACTGCTTCTCAGCTTGATGCTGGGAGGCAGTTTTTTTATATCTGATTTTAAAAAGAAAAATGCTGTCTCAGCAGAAGCGGAATGCATGTGCGCAGTTGGCCTACAAGTTAGTTAATCCTCTATTAAGGCTAGGGTAAAATATTAAAATATGTAACTAGAATAAGACAAGCAGACCTGCACGGAGGTCTGCTTGTTTACGTTGCACCACTAAGGTGAGATAACCATCAATGAATACGAGCCTGCGTTACAAGTTTCGGAGCGCATTGGTCCGTTTACTGCCACGTCTTGGCGACGAAGTCAGCCACGATGAGAAAGACAATGTAGGAAACAAGCGCGGTGGTAATATAAATAATGCCTTGTTTGACACGCTGCTGGAAAAAGCGAACGATGCCAAGGCTAACAAGCGGGCACACAATTAATAGGAAAAACAAGACGGTTACAAATAACTGCGGACTTATCGTACTAATATCGACGTAGGTCAACGTAAATCACCTCATCATATGAATGGAATATGAATATTTATAAGCGAATGGAAAACGACAGATTACGAATGAACTCGTAAAAATAAAGAACACAACTGTTATTATATATCGATTTAACAACCAAAGTCTTCCTTTTTCTATGTGCATTTTCGTCAATTTTTCATCAATTTGCTTATAAAGAGAGAGAAAAATCATGGGATTAAAAATGGTGTTGAAAAGGCAAAAATAAATAACCAATAATTAGTTGCTTAGGTAATTATTTAATGCCAAAATTGTCGAATCTAGTCTATAATAAATCCAGTTCTAAGGGGAAATAGAAAATTTATGAGAAAAGGGAGAGACTTTAGTCGTGCAAAATGTCATTCTAAAGAAAGAATTATCAATGGACGAGTTGGTCATCGTTTCATCTGAAATGGAAAGATCGAAGAAGTCTAAAGCATTAGCCTATGTGCTTTTGATCTTTTTAGGCACACTTGGTGTTCATCGTTTCTATTTGGGCCACATCGGTATGGGGATTTTGAATATTGTCGTATTTGTATTTAGCTTATTACTGCTAGGCCTGCCTTACATGATTCTTTGGGTTATTGAATTGATTCTTCTTAGTGGAGCAGTTGATAAAATAAATACTAGAAAAGAAATGGAGCTTATTCATAATATTAAAATGCTCCGCAATCGCTACTAGTTTATGAACAGCGATCTGCTATTTACGTATAATTTGAGTACTGATCAAATGATCGCTTTTCAGCATGAATATGAGAAAAGAGCTAAGTCTAAAATGCATGCAGTCATTTTTTGGTTGTTCTTGGGCCCGTTTGGTGCGCATCGATTTTACTTAGGAGAAAAGGCAGCGGGCATATTACTGCTATTCACAGGTTTATGCTTTTACATCGTGCTACCGATCTCATTGTTTGTCTTTGCTGTAAATACATTTGATCCCGTAAATCCTGGAATAGATCCTAATGTATTGCTCATTCTATTTCTACTCATTATATTTATTGGCCTTATATGGTGGGTCATTGAAGGATTTCTCATTTCAGGCAAGGTAGATCGTCTAAATGAGAAGCTTGAGATGGATATTATGCGTCGAATTGTACCGTCCAAAGTGAATGCAAACACGTCTAAGGCATATCAGCGAAGTCCTTTGCGATAAACGATAACCTAATTATTCTGCCACGTTAACGTGCAGATGGCTAAGTTATCGTAAACCTCAGCATGGATTATACATAACGGAGAGCAGTTTAGTGAGGGGGGTCAACCATGACTCCCTTTTTCACTTATTAAGGGTGAATTGATGTGAGGAGGATAATCCAATGAAAATACTTGAATGGCAGCAGCAGTTAAAGTCAGATCAGTTAATCATTTTTATGCAGGAATATAACAATCGTCGTAAGTCTTTGAAAATAGCGATATTGTTGTGGTTTTTTATGGGGGTTTACGGAGGCCATCGTTTCTATTTGGGTCAGCCTAAAAAAGCAGTGCTGCTGCTTCTTAGTTCGATCATTTTGTATATTGTCCCATTGTGGTATATCACGGACTTTTCAATCGGTTTTGAATCGAATGACTACAGTTGGAGTGACGACGAACAAGAAGCAACGAATCGAGTACTGCTCATGGTAGGAGGACTTGTTTGTATCCTCATTATTTGGATCGTGGAAGGTATCCGTTTGAAGAAAAAAGTTGCTTCCATAAATGCGGTAATCGAGCAAGAGGTCATGGATATTATAAAGCGTATATAGTATACGTGTCTGTTCATCCTGTTAATTTGTATACAAATAAGAACTATTTCTAGGTGTTGTTCGCAGCTTTCGTTGCTATTTGAGATCATTCTCTTCATTGATAGATTGCTGGTGGTATAATAAGGAATAAGTTGGAGACCACATAAAACTTGGGATAATCGAGGGGGAGCTATCGTGCGTTATATGGTTGGTATTGATTTAGGTGGTACGAACATCGTTTGCGGATTGGTGAATGAGCAATATGAGCTTATTGATAAAGTGAAGCGACCGACCGAAACCGAGCTTGGGGAAGAGCATGTATTGCAGAAGATGGCTTCGATGGTTGAGGAACTGCTAGTTAAGAACGGAATTGAGCGAAGCAGTTTGATTGCGGTAGGAGCGGGTTGCCCTGGATTCATTGATCCCATTCGCGGTATTACTTTATTTGCAGCTAATTTGAAGTGGACAGACGTGGAAGTATCCAAGCGACTAGGGGAGCTTGTGGGTGTTCCTGTATTTATAGATAACGATGTTCGCATGTACGTGTATGGAGAGGCAATGAGCGGTGCTGGTCGTGATGGCACAGTGGTTCTAGGTGTTACCATCGGTACGGGCATGTCTGCCGCAACAGTTGCGAACGGAGAATTGTATTATGGCAATCGATTTATGGCTGGTGAAATTGGGCATGTCGCCATGGATGGGGAGACTACTCCATGCGGCTGTGGGTTAATCGGTTGTGTGGAAACTGTCGTGTCTGCTACTGGCTTAGTTCGGCAAGCTAGAGAAGCGTTGGAGGCAGGTCGAAGCAGCATACTGCGCGAAGCTTATGAAGCTGGCAGCTTGACGGCAGCACTCATATCGGATGCATACGATCAAGGAGATGAACTTGCCGTATCTATTATGCAGCATACGGGTACCGTGTTAGGCAAAGCATTGGCGTATGCGATTACCGCTTACAGCCCGGATGTTCTCGTTATTGGCGGTGGTGGTTCTTTGGCAGGGGAGCGATTGTTTGTGCCTGTTCGCGAAACGTTGAAGCGTCATGTATATCATGGTTACTTGGAGCAGTTAGACATTCGTCAAGGTGAATTGATCGATGATGGTGGTGTCATTGGGAGTGCAGCCTTCGCGCGCACAAGATGGAGCCAACTAACCGCTGCTTCATCACAAGCTTCTGCCTCTAATTCAGCGTCCGTACGTGATTGCCATGTCTAAGGCTGTTCCTCATTTACATAATGCTGCGACAGCTGAATTGCTGCAACAGCGCATCGTTGCAATATTCCGCGGTTATACGGGAGAAGCAGCTGATGAGGCGGCTGCTGCTTTAATTCGAGGTGGCATTACATTGTTGGAAGTGACGATGAATACAGACGGGGCTGCGGCTATCGTATCCAGATGGCGTGAACGCTTCGGGGGGCATGTATTTATCGGCGCTGGAACGGTTATAGATGAAGAAACAGCGCGGGAAGCATTGGATAGTGGTGCGCAATTTTTAATTACGCCGAACTTGGATGAGAAAGTGATTGAACTAGCCCATAGTCGAGGAATTGACGTATGGCCAGGCGTACTGACTCCAACTGAAATGGTGCGTGCATGGAAAGCAGGGGCTCCAGTGTTAAAGCTGTTCCCGCTTGGCAGCCTCGGTTCAGAGTATATACGTGAAGTACGCGGCCCTCTCGGGCATATACCGCTTATGGCGACAGGTGGTATTAATCTGCATAATGTACAGCAATATTGGACGGCAGGAGCGTCGGCATTTGGGCTTGGTTCTAAGCTCGTTCGCGGTGACCTTATTCGAGCAGCAGCCTGGCAGCAGCTAGAGGAGCATGCGTCTGAATGGGTGAATACGGTTCGTCATTTAACGTAGTTGAGGAAGATGTGAAAAATAAAATGGGTTTGTTCACTAGATTATGTATAGTTGCAACCAAGCTGCCCTTGCTGTGAAATATAATCGAAAGAAGGCTAGGTAGTTATGCCGTTCATTAGCTTGTTTATCATGGCAGTCGTCTTATTACTCCTTCTCTTTCTAATGGTCATTTGGCGCTTGTCTGTCAAAAGCCAATCGCCACGAAGAATGCCAATTGAGGTACAGCCAACAGGAGAGTATGAATCGATTGAATTTCAGGGCAGCGCATGGGTAAGAGGCTGGCTGCTCTGGCCGACCAATGGGCAGCAAGAGCTTCGTAACCAACCTCTGCCTGTCATTATTATTTCTCATGGCTGGGCTTCCAATCGTGCTCGAGTGCTGCGTTATGTGGAGCCCTTTCGAGCGGCAGGTTATGCCGTCATAGTCTATGATGTCACAAGTCATGGGGAAAGCGATGCAGTGAAGGCACCATCTGCGCTGCTGTTTCGTGATGATTTGCTGGCGGCGGTTCGCTATGCTCATAGCCGTCCAGAGCTTGATGCTGCACGAATAGGCATCCTTGGTCATTCACTAGGAGGTTTTGGTGCCATGCTGGCACTGGATGAAGGACTAGAGGTACAAGCGATTGTAACTGATTCGATGCCGGCCAATCCATTTACGATGATCACTGCTGAATTGAAGCGCAGAGGACTGCCTATTTTTCCATTGGCACAACTTGTGCCGCGCATTTGGCTGCTACGATCCCGAATTCATAGAGCAGACTTCGATGCTATTAATATTCGCGAGACGATCCTTCGCAATGAACGACGTGGTACAGGAAGAGTCCCAATATATATGATTCATTCCATGGGCGATACGTTTATTCCACCGTCCGAATTGCAAGGGATTGTAACAAACCTACCTTGTGAATTGCCTCATTTGTTCGTCCATACGAATGGTCATAGCTGCTCTGAACAGGATCCGGCATTTTGGGAGGCTGTCCTGCCTTTTCTCAATCAGCATGTAAAGCAAGCAGCAGTTTCTCCACATCATTCCAATAAATGTACGTCTTCGTAAGCACGAGTGTGCCTGCGAGGACGTTTTTTTTGTAGAATCGGCTTAATTTTCAGTCATTGCTCTCTGTTATTCGCCCTCTTTATAGACCATCAAGCTGCTAATCTTGCTTCGTGTTGTGCATAAGGGCTCCGATACGCTCAACGTATGAAAGACGTTGTCGAGTACTGCAAGATGGGGGAATTGTGAGTGACCAGCGGGCACTCCATAACGTGACAGTCTTCTTATACACACTGTGCTAAGCTATGGATCATCCTATGATAAGGCTTGCCATATGTGGAGGTGGCTTGATGAATCAAGAGGAAGAGAAGGCTTGTCCATTTGTTTGTTCGAGTAGAAAACAGCGGGTGTTGAAGCATCGGGCGGTTCATCGCTCACAGTGGGTACATCGAAGTATGCGTATGATGATAGCTACACTTATTTTCGTATTGATGTGGAGCAGTTGTATATCGTGGCCGCATGTTGAAGCGGAGTCTTCATCCGTGAACCTATCTGATGAGCACATGATGGAGAGTTGGATTGCAGAACGATTGGCGCAGCGGAATACGATGATTCAATTTAAGTATGAGGGATCGGTTGATCAATTCAGTCAGATACTTACCGAGGTATTGAACGATGCTTTATATTCGAATCCGTTTATTCGTTATAACGTTAGCCGCTACACCTTTCACTGGAAATCGTTTGGAAAAGGAGCATTAGTATCCGTCTATGTTCAATATCGAGAAACGTACGAGCAGTATCAACAGGTTCGTCAATATGCGAAAGAGCAAGTGAAACGGCTCGTTACACCTGACATGAGTGAGGAGCAAAAAGTGAAAACGCTGCATGACTTTGTTGTGAGTCAGCTTGCTTATGATGCGACGATGACGAGGTTCACGGCCTATGAGGCAATTACGGTAGGAAGTACCGTCTGTCAAGGTTATGCTTTGTTATTGCAAGCGTTGTATGAGGATGCAGGGATAACGAGCCGTGTCGTTGAAGGCAATGCGGGTGGGCAACTGCATGCATGGAATATGGTTCAGCTTGATGGACAATGGTATCATGTGGATGCTACATGGAATGATCCGCTGCCAGACAAACGCAATCGTATTTTGCATACGTATTACTTGCTCAGTGATGAGGAAATTGGGCGTGATCATACATGGGACCGTGCAAAGTTTCCACAGGCAACGCTATCGCATAAGCAGGATTAAGGCGTGACCATTGACTGCTTAACCAACCATATACTTGTTACAAACGCTACCTTCTTTTTACTTGAAGAAAAGTAGGAGTATGGCTCGTTGTCTCTTTGGAGGTAGCGGGCTATTTTTGTTTGCTAAAAACTGGAGCAGAAATCATTACAAAAAAAGTGCTTGCAGGTGACGTTACGTCACCCAATATAGTGAATGTAAATCACTTAAGACAAAGGAGTAAGGAACATGAAGAGCGGCGTAATGAATGGGAAGACACAGGATAACTGGACATGGAAAGAGTTAGCAGCACTGCTTTTGCTAGAGTTTGGCTTCATTATTGGGGTTATCAAATTTGTAGTAGCACCTATGTACACAAAGTGGCTCGGAAATGAATTATATTCGGGGACATTGATGGGGCTTACCATTGCCATTGTTCTACTACTAGGGGTGTACTTTATCGCTCTTCGCCCACAAAAGCTTTCTTGGCGTGAAGTAGGCTTGCGCTCATTTCCAGCAAAGGACTGGTGGCGAATTGTTGGCTGGACGCTGTTGTATTTAGTTGGGAGTGTAGTCATTATGGAACTGACTGTACATCTAGTAGGGAATTCCTATGATAATCGTAAAACAGAGGCGATGCAGCAAAATGTAACGCTACTCGCTGTTTCAATTTCATTTATAGCAGCAGCTATTATTTCACCGATCTATGAGGAAATTTTTTATCGAGGGTTCTTATATCGTTGGTTACGCAATCGTCTTGGTATCGGTTGGGGAATCTTTCTAAGTTCGCTCATTTTTACAATTGTCCATATTCCCACGTATAATGCGATGCCGGTCAACTTCTTGTGTGGTGTTGTTACTGCGTGGGCGTACGAGCGAACCGATTCGATATGGCCAGCAGTTATTATTCATGGCGCTGTAAATGCGATTGCAGTGCTGCTGACATCACTTAGCTAATTAAAATGATGATCTAGATTCAAATATTGAAGGGGAAAACTTGGAAGTTGCGTCGAATAGGAAATAGATAAAACAATATGGGGTGGATATGTTGAACAGACGGCGTAAGTCACGGATAAAAACCATTAGCTATGCGTTGGCAACGGCAGCTCTGATGACGATTGCATCAGGTTGTACAGACAAGATCATTGAAGAACAACAAACGGCGCAAATCGAAGCAGGGGTTATTAAGAAGCTCCGGGTTAGCAATCCGTCGGGTGATCTTACGATAGTTGGCAGCGATCAAGCCGATAAAATAGAAGCGGTAGCAAAGATTAAACGTACGGAAAATGTACCAAGTGAAGAGTTTAAGATGGCGTTTACCGAGCGTGGAGAGGAAGCGGAGTTCGTTAATTCCTTGTCATCATCTTCATTTGGTATAAATGTATTACACCAAATGGATATTACGCTAACAGTGCCACGGAATATGGAGTTGGACATTGTCGATGAGTCAGGTAATATTACCGTTTCTGGAATTACTGGACCTGTCGTGATCAATGACCAATCTGGAGATATGGAACTCAAAGACATAGAAGGCGAAGTTCAAGTTACCGATGAATCAGGTGAGATTAAGTTCGAAAAGGTGAAGGGCAATATCACACTCATAGATGATTCTGGAAATATTGAACTTGCGAATAATCAAGGAAATGTGAATATCGAGGATTCGTCAGGCGAGATTGATATATCGAATCATAGTGGAATGATAGTGGTTGTCGATGATAGCGGCAATGTAAAGATTGATCAGGTAAAAGGCAATGTTACGGTAGAGGATGAAAGCGGAGACTTGCGTATTGAACAAATTGAAGGTGATGTTCGTATCGAGTCTGATTCGTCCGGAAATGTGACTATTGAGCGAGTGTCAGGAACGGTCCATAACAATAGTAAAAAATAAATCGAGCCCGCATCTACTGTCGGTGACAGAGAGCGGGCTCTTTCTTATTCGGCCTTACGGCGTATATGATGCAGAATTAGCGTTTGAATCAGCTGTCATTAGCTATCAGCTAACTGTTATTCTGGGCTATCCAGCTGACATTGATCCAATGGAATAACTTTTGTTTTAAATTTGATTTTGTAGCCCAGCCATACCGTAAGGAATAACGGAAGCCCGATATAAGGCATCGCGATATCCAGCCAATGATAGTCTCCAGCGACAAGAATCGGTAGACTTTGTCCGATGACAACGACTAGACACAGCGCAAATGCGAACAATGGACCGAATGGGAACCAGCGTGCGCGATAAGCGAGATCTTCCAACTTGCGTCCTTGACTCACATAAGCACGGCGGAAGCGATAATGACTGATTGCGATACCGAGCCAAGCGATAAAGCCGCACATACCAGACGCAGACAATAGCCAGAAGTAAACAGCACCGTCTCCGAAGAAAGAAGCTAGGAAAGCGAGCATACCGATGGAAGCTGTTAGCAAAATCGCATTTACAGGAACACCGCGTTTACTAAGCTTGCCAAGGAAGCGTGGTGCCTTTCCTTCTTGTGCCAATACGTATACGATACGAGCGGACGCGTACATGCCAGAGTTACCAGCGGACAATACGGATGTAAGAATAACCGCGTTCATGACAGAAGCTGCAAATGCAATGCCTGCTTTTTCAAACACCAAGGTGAATGGACTCACACTAATATCCGTAACATCACCCATTAGTAGACGCGGATCTGTGTATGGAATAAGCATCGCGATTACGAAAATCGCCAAAATATAGAACAACAAGATGCGCCAGAAAATTTGACGAATTGCTTTTGGTACACTTTCACGTGGATTATCAGTCTCACCAGCTGCTATACCGACAAGCTCTGTTCCTTGGAAGGAGTACCCTGCTGCCATAAATACGCCAAGTATCGCAAGTAGGCCGCCATGGAATGGTGCGTCTCCAGTAGTAAAGGTATCGAATCCGATAAATCCTGTACGCTCACCGCCCATAATGCCAAAAATCATAAGTAGGCCGACCACTAGGAAAATAAGTACAGTACCGATCTTGATCATAGAGAACCAGTATTCCGACTCTCCGTAGCCTTTAACGGATAATAAATTTAACCCGACAATAATGCCAAGGAACAAGAAGCTCCATAAGAACGAATTCGAATCTGGGAACCAATACTTAATAATTAATGTAGCTGCTACTAGTTCAGACGCGATTGTAATTGCCCAGTTGAACCAGAAGTTCCAGCCAAGTGCGAAGCCAAGCGCTGGATCGACAAAGCGAGAAGCATAGGTGCTGAATGAGCCTGATTCTGGCATATACGTAGCGAGCTCACCGAGACTCGTCATTAGGAAGTAAACCATAATGCCTACAGCAGTGAAAGCGAGCAGTGCGCCACCAGGTCCTGCTTGTGCGATTGCGCCACCGCTTGCAAGGAATAATCCTGTACCGATTGAACCGCCTAGTGCGATCATCGTTAAATGTCTTGTTTTTAAATGCCGTTGCAATTTCTGATTACTATTTGTGTTACTCATAATGTTCGGCACACTCCTTAGATGTTAGGTAATAGTATGACCGAAAAGGTGCAAGTTGCCTCCGAAAATATAAAAAAGCCGTCTAAGCGATAATCGCTAGGACGGCTCTATATTCCGTCTCAACTAGCCCCTTGGTCAAGATAGCGCTCCATAGACGGACGGGTAATCCGAATATGGCAGTGCTGCGCCTTTCGGCAGCAGCCCCAGCCTGCATGTTGGAAGTTAGAACTTTGCAGACTTCGGCGGTTGTTCCTTTCAGTGAAGTTCGTAGACGCTTCCCGTCTCCCTTCACGTACTATTAACATCCGCAACCTCTACCTCACCTTTGGAGTTGATGAGGATTTGAATAATGTTGTTGTTCATATGACAGAAATAATATACACAGTAGTATAAAGCAATCAAAGCAGTTGAGCAATATTGAAAATATTTACTGAAATTTTCATATCAGCAATAAAGTAATGTATTCATAGCGTAAATGATTAGTGACGGCTTAGCTGCTTCCAGTACCAAATGGCTAGTTGTGTTCGGTCGCGAAGCTCCAATTTCGCCAGTATTTCGGTGACATAATTTTTGATCGTTCCTTCACTTAAAAATAAGGTAGAAGCGATCTCACGATTGGACAAGCCGTTCGCAATATGCTGGATAATAGCTTGTTCAGAAGCATTTACAGGATACAACTCCCACTTAGGCTGTTCAGGCACATTTGACTGCGGTACAGGTGCTGATGCCGATGTTCCACTATCGGAATGACGTAACAAGTGTGCGAGTTTAAGTGCGACGGATGAATCCATAAGAACCGACCCGCTATGTACGGTACGTATGGCCTCCATAAGGCGTGATGGCTCGCTATTTTTGAGCAAATAACCACTTGCACCATGCCGCAGTGCATCGACAATATGCTGTTCATCATCGAAAGTGGTCAAAATAAGCACTTTCGCAGCTGGGCACAGCTGCTTGACGAGACGGGTTCCTTCTACACCATCGCCATTTGGCATCCTCATATCCATTAATACCACATCTACAGGCTCTTCAGCAACCAACGCTGCTGCTTCATGGCCGCTACCACAAGTATGGATGACTGCAAAATCTGGCTGGAGCTGACAGATTAGCTTCAAGCTTTCACGTATAAACACATCATCATCGCAGATCATTAATCGAATACTCATCACGGCACCCCCTATTTTCCAGCTTGTTCTGTCTTCGTGATGAAGAGAGCAGCATATGCTCCTAGAATGGAAGCAGAGTAAACATTCGTTTCAATCTCAATTTGAAAGCACTAATCTATGTACTTATGCCGGATAGGTAAACTTGTTTGTATGCAGAACACAGGCTTCAATATGACCTCGATATGTCCGCCCAGGGTATGGGCTCTATCTTGCATGCCTCGAATTCCGATCCCATTTTGAATAGGCGTTAACGGTAGCTGTCCATTATTGGATACTTGTAATACGACTTGGTTGTGCTCATAGTTCAGAACAATAGATGCTTTAGAAGCAGCGCCGTGGCGAATGGCATTCGTCAAAGCTTCACGGGCATTGCGATATAGGGCTATTTCTACGCTGGGATACAGCACATAAGGTATTCCATTTACCTCATAAGCGACATGGAACTTAGCATTTGCGTATTCCTGCTGGAGTCGCTCTAAGGAATAGGAATGAAGCCGATGATCAGAGGGCTTCAGCCTCTTTACCGTTGAACGCATCAGTTCCATGCAAGCTGTAAGCTGCGAACGAACTTCAGTGAACAGTTTGAATGCTTGTTCTTGATTGGATGTGGAAACTTCAACAGAAGCATCCATCATCATTTTGAGACGAATAAATTGGTGCCCCAATTCGTCATGCAGGTCATGTGCGATTCGGCTTCGTTCCTCCGCCTGACTCATTTCTTCTATAGCTCGTGCGTAATGAATCATGTCATGGTTAGACTGCTGAAGTTCATACACTTGCTGGCGGAGCAGGTCATTTTGCAAAATTAAATGCTGCTTTTCCCATTCGTACTGCCTCAAGCCATATAAAAGAATCCCTATTACAGCAGCTATCAAATTGAACTGAATGATATCCGTCCATGAATAATCGCTAAGGGCAGCCAACAGTCCGATCCATGATACGATAAACCCTTTTGCTAACAGGGAAGGGGGCCATGACTTTGGTGCCGTAATCCATGTGGCGATAAATAAAAAGACCAGTAGCGCGGAAAACGTATATATCAAAAATAAGGTATAGATAAGTTCGAGCATAAAGCCAAGCTTTATCCAGTGAGACGGTATCCACATTTGTCTGATTTGGGACAAGCCCAAGTAGAGGAATACATAGAAGAAGAACGCTTCTTGATCGCTCAACCAAACAATTGCGTTATCGGTATAGAGCGCAGCAATTGAAGTGACGATAGTAAGTATGAACTGAATGAGGATCGTAATGTGACGTTTCAACACTGTTCGCTCACCTCCGTGGATAATTATACCACAAACATGTCTGCTCTCCTTTCAATTTATGACTTTAGTCATGGTTAGAAAGTGACCATTTTGACCTGCTTAGGTAGGGAAATCAACGTACGATTAGTACATCCGAGTACGATGAAAGGGACGAGTAGAGACATTAGCCATGATCAGGAGGAGTAGACGTTGAGCATATTAAAAGTGGACCAAATACTAAAACGATTTAATCAGCATGTAGCCGTAGATCATTTGAGCTTTCAGCTTGAAGAGGGAGAAATTTATGGATTGCTCGGTCCAAATGGTGCAGGAAAAAGCACTACGATTCAAATGATCGTCGGTTTGCTTCCGATTGATCAAGGCGATATTTGGGTAGCTGGTCATTCCGTTAAGAACTCTCCGCTGCGTACAAAGGCCAGTCTCGGCTTAGTTCCCCAAGATTTAGCTCTGTATGAGCAAATTTCTGCGCGAGATAATGTACTATTCTTCGGGAAATTGTATGGGCTTAAAGGTAAGCAGCTTCAAGAGCAGACAGATGAGGCTTTGGCTAGAGTAGGATTAACAGAGCGGCAATATGATAAGCCCGCTTCTTACTCGGGTGGGATGAAGCGGCGACTTAACATTGCCTGTGCGATTGCACATCGTCCGCGCATCATTATTATGGATGAGCCAACGGTAGGAATTGACCCGCATTCCCGTAATCATATTTTAGAGTCTGTCCGCAAATTAAATGAAGACGGATCTACGATTATATATACAAGTCACTATATGGAGGAAGTATCCGCGATCTCCACACGGATTGGCATTATGAACGAAGGCCGACTTATTGCACAGGGTACAGAGGAAGAATTGAGGCAGCAGATTGGCTCTGATGATAAAGTCCGGGTTGAATTTTTCCCTGTTTCTGATCAGCAGGTACGGGAGGCTGTGCTTGAGCTTAAGCGTCATCCGTCTGTTCTGCAAGTGACAGAGCAGGGAACCTCTTTAGAATTAATACTGCCGCATGGGGAAGAGAGCTTGCAGGATATTTTGTTCATTTTAAGCAAACATGCAGTTCCTGTCCGTACCATTAGGCGTGAGCAGCCAAGCTTGGAGACGTTGTTCCTTACTCTGACAGGGCGCCAGCTGCGTGACTAGGGGGATACAGATGCGTTGGTTAACGATTGCTCTTCATGAGATTCGAATGAACTTTTCTCAAAAAAGCATTATTTTTGTTATTTTCATTATGCCGCTAATCTTAATATTTGTACTAGGTTCCTCCTTGTCTGGGATGAATATGTTCAAGCAATCGGATGTTGAGGTAGATCAAGTACACGCTGGTGTTGTAGTAGGTGAAAATAGTCCGCTGCAGCAAGCATTCGAGGATTGGGCTGAGCATGCAAAAGTGAAGAAATATGCATTGTTTCAGCGATATGAGACGGAAGAAGAACTGAGACGCGATGTCAAAAGTCAGATCGTTGAGTATGGCATTATCCTCCCTTCCCTCTCAGAGGGATTGGAACCAATCTCAATTACAGCTGTTCAAGGTACGCTAACGATCACCAACCTAACGATGGAAACGCTGATCGATTCCTTTAATGCTGAAGTAGGCAAAACGATAGCAGCCATGAAACGTGGGGTTGATCCCGCCCAACTGGAAGAGCTTAGGGCAGTAGAAGTGTTTGCTTCTCCAACTGCTGAGGCAGCGATCGTTAAGGTAAACTCGTCTAATACGAAAATGGTAACTGCCATTCAGTATTATGCTGTCGCGATGCTAGTCATGTTCTCGTTGTATACAGGGCGAGGGCTTGCAGAGTCCTTGTATCATGATCGCCTTAATCAAACCTTGCACCGCACAGTGGCTTCGCCCATACGTATGGTTGATTTCGTAGGCGGTAGAATGTTGGGCCATTTCCTTTTTGGCATGCTTCAGTCTGCATTTATTATTGGATTTTCATCTATTGTATATGGGGTGGATTGGGGATACTCGACACTAGTGACGCTCGTAGTATGCGCGCTCGTGTTAACGTGTTCCTTGAGCTTAGGATTGATCGCGGCAACTTGGTTCAAATCCCAGCAAGCGATGAAAACGTTTCTTGAAACGGTCATTGTATTTATGACGGCAGTAAGTGGAGGTTTTTTTGCGATACCGGCCGTACAACACAGTGTGGGCAGCTTTACGATTTCATACTGGGGAATGGAGCTGTTGACGGGTGTAATGAAGGGTGAGGGTTGGAGTGAAATGTGGTTCGGGTTAAGCGTACTAGCAGGAATTGCTTGTGTGCTATGTACATTTTCTCTTATTTTCGTACGAAAGGCGGTAGTGCGATGAGTGCGCTGAAAATTGCACAGTTTTACATCCATCGAATGTTAGTGAACAAACGCGCATGGTGGCTCACTTTCGTTCTGCCTACTGTAGTCGTAGTATTTATGATGGTCATAACGATAACGAATATCGTGCCTGTCGTTGTCTGGTATGATGAAGACCAGTCTGTATGGAGCAAACAGTTGAAAAATCAATTAGATGAGCGATTTGAAGTCGTATTAGCAGCTAATCATGCCGAGATGAAGCAGAGTGCCGAGAAATCAGGCTTCGGTATATTTATTCCTGCTTCCTATAGTGAATCCTTGTTGGGAAGAGCAGCTCCTCAAGTCGAGATGTATCAAAAAAGTTTGAGTGAGCAGTCCGCACTTGTAAAGCTCGCAGTTGAACAGTTTGTACAAGAGCAGCAATTGTTTCTGTCTGATATGGAGCGATTGGAGCAGGGCAAGAAGTTAGCTCCAGACCAAATGGCGACGCGCTATGAACAATATTTACAAGAAAGGCCTGTACTGAAGATTGAATCGAGCAAATCAGCCTCTTCCGTATCTATGCGAATGGCGATGGGCATCTTCCTAATGTTTATTTTTATGAATGCACTACAGGCAGTGAGTGTCATGATCGAAGATAGGCACAATCGTACGATGCTTCGTGCCTATGCAGCGCCAGTAAGGAATGCGGAAATTTCTTTCGGTTATTTTATGGGGGCATTTGCGAACGGGACGATACAGATATCGATTGTATTGGGTATTGTCCATCTCCTCTTAGGTTCTCGTATCGCTACTTCAATTGGAGAACAATTTCTATTATTGGAATTGTATTTGTTAGCGATACTTGGGGCTCTATGTATGGTTAGCGCCTTCTTGACGGATATGAAGCGATTTACACAGGTTGGCTATGGAATTATTGTACCTACATGTATGATAGGTGGTTGCTTCTGGCCGGTCTATATTATGGAGCCGTATATGCAGCGCATATCCTACTATGTCCCTCAGCGTTGGGTATTGGATGCCATTGATAAGTTGGAAGCGGGAGCTGCTTTGGAGGCTGTTCTGCTGCCGATAGGTGTGTTACTGCTGTTCACGATTATTTTTCTCGGAGTGGGTGTATCTACGTTCCGGCCTGCTGTAAGAGAGGGCTAGCTGTTCAACCAACAACCGAAGGAAGAAATCAATTATAAAGTGTTACATATTGTAAAATGGATGGAAAGGTCTTCTATACATTTTTGTCGAATTACCGATATATATAGTATGGGCATCTATGGAAACTACTAATCGGAGACAAAGGGGTAAGGGCCTTGAAACTCAATCTACGTACATGGACAATTGGCAACTCACTTAAGAAGAAAGTTTCAGTAGTTATTTTCACACTGATTTTACTACCTACTATTGGCCTTATCTGGATGCTTACGAACAGCGCTACAAATGAATTGTCTACATCTCAGAAGTCGCAAGTTACAAAAATGTCTGGAACGATGACCGAATCCATTAACGCGATGTTCGATGACTACGTATTTGCTTTTCAAGCCTTGGAGAAATCATTGCCGGATATCCGAACGAATGATGCTCAACTGCAATTTAGATTGACCACAATGGATAAGGACACCGATAAAATTCTTGCCTCCTATGTAGTGCTCGATGGCAGACTGCATCATAGTGATGGTGTGCAAGGAGCAGAAAGCTATAATAAACAGCCGTGGTATACCGAAGCGTTAGCCCAGCCAAGCAAAATTATTACTTCCAAAGTCCGTAAGGATAGTGAAGGAAGGATGGTCATTACGTTCTCGCGTACATTGAGCGATGGCAGCGGTGTGATGGGGCTGGATGTAAATACACTGCGATTGGCAGAGATGGCTTCGAGCTTTAAGATTGGTGAAAATGGATATATTGCACTTTTGGATGAATTCAACCAAGTTATTGTTCATCCTGATTATCCGCCAGGTTCAATCCTAGAAGGAGAAGCGTATGCTGCTCTGATGGCGTCCCCGCAAGGAGAGCTTATGGTAGACAGTGAGCAGGCTGAAATGTTTGTTTCCTTTAACCGCGACAATAAGTTGAAGCTTAATGTCGTTGGGGTTATGGATGAAGGGGAGATTAAACAAGTACAGAATCAACTGTATCGAGAAGCGCTTCTCTATTTGGGACTTATTTTACTATTTATATCTATCGGCGTAATTGCCTTTATTCAATCGATTCTACTGCCTATTATTCGTCTTCAGCAAATGTCGAAGCGAATTGCGGATGGTGAGTTGGATGTTCGGGTGAACACGAGCCAGCGTAATGATGAGATTGGGATGTTGGAAAGTCAATTCAATACAATGGCATTGTCACTAGCAAATGTAATGCGTGAGCTTCGAGATACAGCGAATACATTAGCAGCTTCCTCGGAACAGTTGTCAGCCAATTCAGAGGAGAACGTAGCATCGCTACAACAAGTAGCAGCTTCTTACGAAGAGATCAATAACCGTTCTGATCGTATGAAAAAGGAGTTAATAAGTGTTAACGAGATGGCTTCTCAAGCTGACGGTAAACTACGGAATGTCGTCGAACTTGTACAACATTCTGCTGCCCATGCAAATCAGATTCAATCTTGGGCAGTGGAGGGGGAGCATTCCTTACGTGTCGTAAATGAACAGATGTCAACGATTATGGATAATACACATCAGGTTCAGACGGAAACGGATGCTTTGCAGGAGAAATCCAAAACGATACAAACGATCGTCGGATTTATACAGAACTTGTCTCAGCAAATTCACCTGCTTGCGTTGAATGCAGCAATTGAAGCTGCACATGCCGGTGAGCAAGGTAGGGGCTTTGCAGTCGTAGCGAACGAAGTTCGCAAATTAGCGGGACAAGCCCAGCAGGCGACGGAACAAATTACAGCATTAGTTGAAGAGATTGGCATTCGGACAGATGCAGTTGCACAAGCGATGGTCGAAGGAACAGAGTCGGTTAACGGGGGCAAACAGCTCACGAACTCACTTACAGAGCGTTTGACAGAAATGTTTGAAGTAATTCAGGCGGTTAGCGAGCAGTTGACGAATGCAGCTGCGGTGAGTGAGGATCTGGCACACACGAATCGTGAAATGATTCATTCATTCGACGGATCGCTTGAAGTGACGGAAAAAGTAGCTGCGGAGATTGAGACGCTGGCTGCGGTAAGTGAGCAGCAAAATGCGGCGATGCAGGATATTGCTGCTTCTGCTAATCATTTGGCCTCTATTGCGGATGACTTGCAGCAGGTGACAAGCCGTTATAAGTTGGAATCGTAAGGATGGAAGTGGATACATTAGAAGAAGAGTTCAGTAACCGGTAGAGCTTCCATAAGTAAAATAATGTGCACCCTTAGACATGGACATAGGGCTATCCTATGCTAATCCATGGCAAGAACTAAGGGTGCTTTTTTGTTTTTATGCTGTAATAGATAGATAGGATATAGATGCTCCACAGAATGATGTTTATGATGGGCATTGTGATGGAGCCATCGTTGTTAATGGCATGAATGAGCTGATAGATACCTAGCGTCAGTCCTGAAAATCCACATATAAAAACAAACCAAATATTGAATGTTCGCATCTCTTTTACCTCAATTTATTAGGTTAGAACGACTGAAAAATGGTTGGAATTGAAAAAAGCTGACGTCGGTTGAGTATCGTCGTCAGCTTCGTTCTTTCATGATAGGGTATGTTAGATGTTATTTATTATTTATGTTTTCTACTTACGTAGAAACTTGAAAAGTCAGATTATTCTCGAGCACGCGTCATTTGCTGCCATACTGTACCCGCTGCTTCTTCGCCAGACTGGATTCGTTCCAAAGCCATACGGGATTGCAAGGCAACCTCGAACTCAGTATCTTCCTGAGCGTCCGTTAACGCTTGTACAGCACGCTCATCCCCTAGATCGTACAGGTAGCGGGCAGCACGCCAGCGAACAAGTTTGTTCTTATCTTTCAACGCGGTAATCATCGGTTCCATCGCTTGAATATCACCGATATCAGATAATGTATCGCCGGCTGTTCGTCTTACGCTCACGGAAGCATCCTTTAAGGCGTGGATTAACAGTGGCATAACCTCGTCAGTCTTAATCTCCCCGAGATAGACGACTACTTGGCGGCGAATTTGGCTATGTTCATCTTCGATCAACTTCTCCAACAGCGGCAAATTAGCTGCCTCTGGTTCCAACTGTTCCAGTGCAGCATAGCGCTTGCGCCAGTCGCTATCTTGAAGTCCAGCTTCGATAGCAGCTTGATCCCAAGCAATGCGCTCCTCAACGAATGGCTCGTTGGATTGCTTCGACTCGATTGCTTGCTTGATGACAGACTGAAGTCTCTCATCCGTGTATGTTGCCTCGAGTTCTTGCTCAACTTCACGTGCAATCGTCGGAAGATCACCGTAGCGAGTGCCATATACGCTAAGCTTGCGCTCTTTGATCAAGGTAGCGCTGGCAACTTCTTGGACAGCCTTCACGAATCGTTCACTTAGACCAATGCGCTCTTCTTGCCCGCCCGCTTGGACACGAATTTGCATCGGGATTCCACGGAAATATTGCACATATACATGTGCCTCTCCGAAGCTATAGTTTCCAGGCTCTTCTTCAGATGCAGAACCTTGTTCTTGAGACCAGCCAAATATATCTTGAACTTGACGTAAGATGACAGCCCAATCGTGACTTGGCTTGCGATCAAGCGCAATAAAGTCAGCGGTATGGAACAGACTCTTTACGCCGTCAATTTCTAATAATTGTTGAATCAAACGAGGCGCATTTTGTTTGTGCTCGGGCGTATACGTACGTCTAACGCCTTCTTCCAGTCGCTCGTCCAAGTCAAGCTTCATACTATTTGGACTTGGTGTAGGTTCGATACGAATGAGTTTCATCTAGAATCCTCCTTACTTGATGCGAGTACATTTATTGTACATGAATGAGCGTGAGGCTACAATGAATCAAGTAGCCGAAGTAGGGGTATAACGTACTTAACAAGCATATTGGAGTGTCGTTGGAAATGACGTTCCTCACATGATACGATAGTACAACAATGAGTGTCAGTGAATAATACCTGTTCTATGATCGCATTCGCGAGCTGTTTGTACACGTATAATTTAATTGATTAACAGGTGCGTTATTTTATAATAAGTTTGCTCATTTTTAGATGAAAACATAGAACAATAGTGCGTGTAAGGTAAATATGGTTAACATAAATAACGGAGAGGTGAAGGCATGTTACGCTCTAGAACAACTCGGAAATATCACAATATGGATAACGTTATGACCGAGAAGACGTGGAAGCAGTTCAAGCGTTGGCGTTCGGAGCGACGTTTGCGTCTCCGCAAGAAGGACTATTCCTACGTCATTCCTCATGTGGAGCCTAACTTGGCTGCATTGAACGACAATCGATCGAATACGACGATTACTTGGATTGGTCATTCTACCTTTTTACTGCAAATCGGGGGACTTAATATCGTTACTGATCCGGTATGGGCGATGAAAATGGCATTAGAGAAAAGGCTAAGCCCTCCAGGTATTCCGATACAGGACATGCCTGAACTGGATGTTGTATTGATTTCTCATTCCCATTACGACCATTTGCATGTTGCGTCTCTTCGTCAACTCGTTACAGAGCAAACGATTATTATTGTTCCTGCCGGTTTAAAAGGGAAATTGGCCCGTAAAGGATTCCGAAATATTATGGAACTGAAGTGGTGGGAATCGATCCAAGTGGATCAAGTTTCCATAACATTCGTGCCTGCTCAGCACTGGACTAGACGCTCTTTGACCGATATGAATCGCTCGCACTGGGGTGGATATGTGCTGGAACGCGGGGGGGATGTGGATGAGAACGAACCGTTCGCAAATCTAGACCGATCCGAGGAAACAGTGGAGAAGCGAATTAGCTATAAAACAGATGCTGCGAAGCATGTAGATGATGTAAGCACGCTCTACTTTGCTGGGGACAGCGGATACTTTCGCGGGTTCAAAGAAATCGGAGAGCGGTTCGATATTGATGTAGCCTTGATGCCAATTGGCGCTTACGAGCCGGAATGGTTTATGAATGCGCAGCATGTTAATCCAGAAGAAGCGCTGCAAGCATTTCTAGATGTACGTGCTAAGCTGATGATACCGATGCATTACGGTGCTTTCAAATTGGCGGATGATACGCCAAAAGAAGCGATAGACCGCTTAATGGCAGAGCGAGAGCGTCTAGGTATTGAGCCTGAACGTGTACGCTTGCTCATGCTAGGTGACATGTGGGAGGGCGCGCAGCTGCCTATAATATCGGGCAGTGAAGCGTAATACAGTTGCCTGTGGAATCGGGTAGTGAACCACCTTGCTGAACTATGGGCGGCATGTGAAGGTAACAAGTTAGAAGTGGGGCTTGAAAGGGTTAAGCGGGCCTTGGGTTGGATTCTGATTGATTCTGATTGCAATATGGATAGACTTGAGGGCAAAGTACTGAAAGTTAAGTGTTGAACGCTAAGTACGCTAAGTGCTAAAACTTAAAGAAAAACGAGAAAGAGATAAGTGCAACTTCTATCAGTCAAATGCTAAGTGCCGAGTGTCAAAAGCCTAAGCCCAAAGCTAAAAACCAAAAACCAAAAACTAAAAGCCGAAAGCTAAACCCAAAAGTTCCTAGTCGTATATAAAATAATAGGGCTATCCTATAGCAGCTTGATCGATCTAGTTGCTGAGGATAGCCCTATTTGATAGTGTTTGAAGCTTTATTGATTGTGTTCCATTTTTATAGCATTACTTGCATATTGAGCTTCGAATTAAATAAGAACACGAATGGATTCTTACCAATATGTGAATTACCGCTTCGTTTTATGGCGCTGCGCAGCTTTCACATGTTTAGAGAGCTTTTTCGCCGCCTCATTCATAACCCGCCTAGCCTGTGAGTTTTCGCGGCGTTCTGCATAAGCCAGTTCACGTTGGAGCTTACGATAAGCCTGCAAGCGACCTGGCTCCAATTCACCTGTTTCGATAGCAGTGTTTACTGCGCAGCCGGGCTCCTGTTCATGACGGCAGTCGCGATAGCGGCAATGTTCAGCGAACGATTCAACATCTTGAAACGTTTGCGTAATGCCGTGACCAAATTCTTCATCGCTTCCTGTAACGAGACCGACCTCGCGCATACCCGGTGTGTCGATGAGCCACGACCCGTTAGGAAGTGCCATTAGTTCGCGATGTGTTGTCGTATGGCGACCTCGATTGTCGTCTTCACGTACAGCTTGCGTTGCCATTCTCGTGGAGCCTGTTAGGGCGTTCGCGAGCGTGGACTTGCCTACTCCGGAGGAGCCGACAAGTACGATGGTTGAGCCGGGTGCTAAATAGGCAAGTAGGAGGTCGATGCCTGTGCCGTTCTGTGCTGACACGGTGAACACGTCGGCGCCTGGCACTGCCTGCATCGCCTGTGCGACGAATGCGGATTGTTCCGCAGCGTCAGCGACTGCGTCTGCTTTGGTGAGCACGACAGCTGGCATAGCCCCGCTGTCGTAAGCAAGCGCGGCATATCGCTCCAGCCGCCGCGGCTCGAAGTCGCTCGTCATCGATGTGACGAGCAATGCCGTATCGGCATTGGCCGCGACGACCTGTGCGTCGGACCGCGAGCCCGCGACTTTGCGCGCGAAGCGCGTGCGCCGCGGCAGCACGCCTGCGAGCACTGCGCGGCCATCGGCTGGCCGTGGGACGACAGCAACCCAGTCGCCCACAGCCGGCCAATCCGCAGGCGTCAGCATGCTCGCCCGCGCTTGGCCTGACGGCTCGGCGAGCCATTCGCCGCCGGCGCCGAACACGCGGTACAGGCGCTTGTGCGATAGCGCCACGCGCGCCGGTACCCATGCTTCCCTGTAGCGGCGATGCACCGCTTCGGGCATGGACTCCTCCCAAGCACGCCATGCTGCGTCCCAGGATTCGTCCCAGCCAAGCGCTTCCAGCGTGTAATTCAACGCTTGCGCCGCGTCAGTTGCACTGCCTCCAACTGTATCGCCGCCTACCGCGTCGTCACCAACTGCACCGTCGCCAACTGCGGCGCTGTCAGCCAACGCACCAACGCTCAAAGACTCAGTTACATTCGCTAGCAAGCCTGATGTTTGTTTGCTGTCATCACCGTCATTAGCGTTATTAGCATCTTTGTCTTTATCAGTCACCTGTGGCGCCTCGACGTCTGCTGTACCCTCTGCATTTGATGAGCAAGCATCGGGATGACCTATATTTTCAAAATTTAAAGTATTCGTATCGTTATTCTCGTCTGTAAAATTTGCTGCCTGTTCATGTGATTCATTTGCATTAACATTAAATTGGTTCAATGTGATTCTCCCTTTGTGTGTTGGATTAGACATAAGTGACAGAACGACACAAGTAAATGGGAGAATCCCGCTTGGATACACCTTAGCGGTAGTATTATTTTTTTCTCTACGTGCAGCACGTATTCAAACAATTGGTTTTGGCATGACGATCATCCTGGCTTTCATAGTCAGGCAAGCATCATACATTCGGTTGCACGAAGTGCTAAGGGGCCAACGGAATCTCCCTCATATTAAAAACGGTGCTCATATAACATCACTCACTTTCTTGTTAGATACTTTTATTATAGCTTCTGTAAAATAACATGGAAAGATGTGTATTCCCAAATAAGTTAACAGCAGAGCGGCTTAAGTGTGGCATCGTACGAATTGAGTATAGGAATCGCGCTCCTAACCAATGAATTTACTACAATAATGGAGTGTTATGTATCGCTCCGATAGAGTGGATGTACTGCACGAATCCAGCATAAGAATCGTTCTGATCGAGTTGATGCACCGAACTGACAAAAATGCAGGTAATTTGTCTGGAAATGTCCGTATTTGGGGATCTTCTGGACAAAAGTGCATTTATTTTAGCGACTTTTTCGTAAATAGAGTCTAATCGATAAAAATAACTGCATTTTTGTCTTTATTTATCGGAAAATTACGTTTTCTGCTTTATTTAACTGCACATTTGTCCATTCCACCATAATCCGTCTAGTTGGTCACTTAATAAGTAGAACTACTCGCCCATCTGACATAGTTCTACGCTTACTTAGCTATCTGAAAATCAAATATATGCACCAAATAAACTCATTTACATTTGTTTTTCTCCATAAAGCTAACAATAACAATCAATATTTGGCATTCATTTTGTTTCTATTTGGTTTCATGCTTTTTTCATTTAAATGTGTTATAATGTTCGCTTAAGACTATTAAGAATAGGGGACGGTTTAACGATGATTAATACGACAGGCGTTACGCTTCGTTACGGCAAGCGCGCATTGTTCGAAGATGTGAATATTAAGTTCACGCCGGGCAACTGCTACGGGCTTATCGGTGCTAACGGTGCTGGCAAATCGACCTTTTTAAAAATATTATCTGGTGAAATCGAGCCAAACAGCGGCGATGTACACATTGCGTCAAGCGACCGCTTATCCGTATTGAAGCAGGACCATTATGCATATGACGAGTTCAAAGTACTTGATACAGTTATGATGGGACACGAGCGTCTTTACTCGATCATGAAAGAGAAAGATGCGTTGTATGCAAAGACAGACTTTACTGAAGAAGACGGTATGCGTGCGGGTGAGTTGGAAGGCGAATTCGCAGAACTTAACGGTTGGGAAGCAGAGTCTGACGCAGCAGAGATGTTGATCGGTCTAGGCATTCATAGAGACTGGCACGACAAGCTTATGTCTGAAATTGATGGCAGCGAGAAAGTTCGCGTTCTCTTGGCGCAAGCTTTGTTCGGTCGTCCGAACATCTTGCTCCTTGATGAGCCGACGAACCACTTGGATCTAGAATCCATTAAGTGGTTGGAGAGCTTCTTGATGGATTATGAAGGTACAGTTATTGTAGTATCCCATGACCGTCACTTCTTGAACAAAGTTTGTACGCACATTGCTGACATCGACTTCGGTAAGATTCAGCTTTATGCAGGTAACTATGACTTCTGGTACGAGTCCAGCCAATTGGCACAAACGATGATGCGTGACCAGAACAAGAAGAAGGAAGAGAAGATTAAGGAATTGCAGGCGTTCATCCAGCGCTTTAGCGCGAATGCATCCAAGTCCAAGCAAGCAACTTCTCGTAAGAAAATGCTCGACAAGATTACACTTGACGACATTCGTCCTTCGAACCGTAAATATCCGTTCATCAACTTCAAGTCTGACCGCGAAGCTGGTAAGCAGCTTCTTACGATCGAAGGCTTGTCCAAAACAGTTGAAGGCGAGAAGCTGTTCGAGAACTTGCACCTTATTGTTAACAAAGGCGACAAGATCGCACTTGTTGGACCAAACGGTCTAATCAAAACAACATTGATGCAAATTTTGATGGGTGAAGTAGAACCTGATGCTGGTACATTCAGCTGGGGAATTACAACATCGCAAGCTTATTTCCCGAAAGACAACTCGGTGTACTTCGATGGCGTGAACGATTCTTTGGTAGACTGGCTTCGTCAGTATTCCAAAGATCAAGACGAGACGTTCTTGCGTGGATTCCTGGGTCGTATGCTATTCTCAGGCGAAGAAGCATTGAAGAAAGCAAGCGTATTGTCCGGGGGAGAGAAAGTTCGCTGTATGTTGTCTAAAATGATGATGACAGGTGCAAACGTGCTTCTGTTGGATGAGCCAACGAACCACTTGGATCTAGAATCCATTACGGCACTCAACAATGGACTTATCGACTTCGATGGTACGATGTTGTTCACGTCTCATGACCATCAGTTCATGCAGACAATCGCGAACCGTATCATTGAGATTACGCCGAACGGTATTATCGATCGCGTAACGTCTTATGATGAATACCTTGAGAGCGACGAGATTAAAGAACTTCGTAAGAAATTGTACGCAGAATAGAAGTTCGCAGCAGTTCATGAATTTCTACTTTGTATCTCTGAGCTAACGAATATAGCTTAACGGTAATGGCAATGCAGCAGTAAGCGGCAATACATGCAGTGCAGTGACTCAAGCAAGTGTGGCAGATTATTTTCTTAGGGAAGACGCTCCGCTTCAAGGCAAGTCGAAGCAGGGGCGTCTTTTTTGTTGCTTCATTTTAAAAATGTTATCGATAACTCGAAGAATTGGCACCGACGCTTACAGGTTTGCTGCATAAAGTCTGCTACATAAACAATAAGGCAGCTTTTCTTAACATTTTAACTCGATGCTCATGTTTGGTTTCATCATTTTCGGCAGGATCAACTGTGTCAGATGATTATAAATGCTGGGCGATGTTTACACTATCCTTAAGGATGATGTGGCTGCGGTTGGTACTAGGCTTCATAGTTTCGCTTATGTGGAATTTGTAGCTAAGAAATGATTGTTAGATTTTATTTTGGCTTTGTATAAAAATAAATACTGATTCGTTCGTGATAGCGATGGAAGGAAAATAGGATAATGGATATTTTATTGGCTCTTGTCCCCGCATTATTCTGGGGAACGTTATTGCTTGTCAGCTCCAAACTTGGAGGTAAAGCGCATCATCAACTCGTCGGTATGACATTTGGTGCTCTATTGTTTGCGATTGGAATTTATCTCTTTAAGCAGCCTGAATTGTCCACAACGATATGGATTGCTGGTATTGTTTCTGGTGTATGTTGGGCACTTGGTCAATACAATCAGTTCTCTGCGGTTCAATATTTAGGTGTATCTCGTACCGTTCCTATCTCGACAGGTATGCAGTTGGTTGTAACGACATTGTTCGGCGTTATCGTGTTCGGTGAATGGTCTACGACAACTTCTGTCATTCTAGGCATTATTGCGATTGTTCTTCTTATTATCGGAGTTGTATGTACCGTTGTGGAAGACAAGCAAGCGAATACACAAGGAACGCAGATTAGTGGCGGCAGTCAGATGAAAAAGGGAATTGTGCATCTGGTTATTTCCACAGTCGGTTTTGTTGGATATGTTATTATTCTTCGTTGGTTTGAAGTGGATGGCTGGGCAGCGATTCTGCCGCAAGCAATCGGTATGGTGCTGGGTGGACTGTTGTTAACGTTGAAACATAAGCCATTTAACAAATACACATTCCGTAACATCTTGACAGGTGCTTGGTGGGGAGCTGGTAACCTTGCATTGCTTCTATCGATCCCGCTTATCGGCGTAGCAACAAGTTTCTCCTTGTCACAGACGGGTACGATTATTTCTACGCTGGGTGGTATCTTCCTACTTAATGAGAGGAAGTCCAAGCGTCAAATGGTATTCGTTATTATTGGCTGTCTGCTTATCGTAGTAGGTGGCGTGATGATCGGATTTACAAAGGAATAGCAACATCAATATAGAACAGAGAGGTTCTCTTTCGTCTTAACGGACAAAGGGGAACCTCTTCTTTTTGCTTTCACTATTAAAATAACAGATTGGGAGCAATAGACACGTCATTTGGCATGGCGTCTACGACAATTGTGGCTAGGAAGATATTTGTTTTTAGATCGAAAACGTGCACTAGATTTTCTGAAAACGTAGTGATATAGGCTTTTGTACCATCTGGTGTGATCGCAATCGAACGTGGACCGTTTCCAAGGGGGATCGTTGCATTATTCATAACCGCATTTGTAATCGTATTAATGACTCGAATTTCGTTTGTTGTAGATGCAGATACATACGCCTTCGTGCCATCTGGTGTAATTGCAATATCAAATATTCCCGTACTGGGAGACATGTTTATTGTAGTAATGATAGAGTCAGTAGCTGTGTCAATGACGACCACATTGTTTGTATTCAGGCAGACGAATACTTTGCTTCCATCTGGTGTAGCTGCGATGTTGAATGGACTACCTACAAGCGGTATTGTCGTGATGACAGACAGCGTAGTGGTATTGATTACGGTAATGCTAGGCCCGCTGAAGTCAGTCACGTAAGCCTTGCTGACAGGTAAGGAAAAAGCTACTGCAAATGGGTTGAGTCCAGTAGGTATAGGAGCGCCTATTGGCATATTCGTATCGACATCAATCACGACCACATTGTTTGTCATCGCATTCGTTGCATAGACTTGGAGACCATCAGGTCTCATTAATACACTTTGCGGGAGGCCTCCGGTTGGGATCGAAGTGATCAACGCGCTGGTCGTCGTATCAAATACATCGATCACGTTTGAACCTTGAACAGCTACATACAGACGTGTTCCATCTGGTGTTGAGGTAGAGACAGAAGCTATAGATGGATCAGTCGTCAAGGATTCTACTATTTGATTCGTAGAGGTATCAATAACCGTGACCCTAGTTGAACTAGTGGAAACGTAAGCAAACAAGGGAGTAGGAGTGGTAGTAGGGACGTTAAGTGTACGAATGATGTTGTTGTCCGCATCATATAGCGTGACATGCACAGCGATATCATTTTCACCAGGTCCGCTGCTAATGACCCTTACCCCGAAGGCACTGCCTAAGGCGACAAGTCCGGAGGACACCGTATCGTTTGGGTTACCTCGTGGTTGGAGGTAGAACAAACTCGTAAACAAAGGATTGTTCGTCTGTGTGCCAAAGGCGAGCGGGGGCAGTTCGTATAGCTGAATGCTCACGTTGGTAGGAAGGCGGCCAGCATTCGCGGCACTGACTTCTGCAAATGCTGCTCTTCCTGTTTGGCTATTATTGGTTGGCCCTGAATCGTAAATAGGCATACGCTCATCCTTTCATTTTGTTATAGGGCTAGGGAGATTAGTGAAACAAGTGCTCAGTACAGCAGATTAGGCGTCAACGCTATTGCTGTAGGGAGTACACCTGCTGCGATGAGCTGTTGACGTGTGTTTGTACGCAGATCAACAACTGCAACATAATCTTCGAGCGTAGCGGTAACAAAAGCTTTGTTACCGTCAGGTGTAATCGCTATACTTCTCGCACCCATCCCAATAATGACTGATTCTGAGGGAACTTCCGTATCCGTTTTGGTATTGACCATAAACATCTGCCCTGCAACACTGCCTGTTACGTAAGCTCGTGATCCATCAGGGGTGATGGCAACATGAGATACGCCAGATCCAACGGGAAGCGCGATGGAGGGGAGTAGTGTATCTGTAGAAGTATCGATAACGGCAAGGGTATCCAATTGTACACATACGTAGGCTTTCGTATTATCCGGTGTCGTGGCAATCCCAACTGGATTGGCAGGTAAAAGGATTGTATTGATTACTGCTAACGTATTGGTATCTATAACGGTGATACTAGAGCCGTTTGAATTCGTAACGTATGCTTTAGATAAGGAAAGAGCGAAAGCGACAGCGAAAGGTTGCGAGCCCGTGAGAATGGGCGCACCAACGACGGTATTTGTTGCTACATCAATGACCGTTACGGAGTCTCCGCCAATATTAGTGACGTAGGCTTGCAGACTGTCTGGACGGACAAATACACCAACTGGATCAAGACCGACCGGTATGGAAGTAATAAGCGTATTGGCAGTTGTATTATAAATATCGACAGAATCGGTGCCTTGGACGGTTACGTAGCATTTAGAGCCGTCTGGCGTTAAGGCAACGCCGGTAGGATCAGAGGACGTAGCAGGAATGAATTGAATGACTTGTTCCGTATCGGCCTCAATGACTCCAATATGTTCCGAGCCGTTGTTGACCTCATACACGAGCAAAGGGGTGGGGGCAGTAGCTGGCACATTTAAGGTACGGATAATGCGATTGTCCGCGTCGTACAGCGTAACATGTACAGCAATGTCATCTTCACCTGTCCCGCTGCTTGCGACCCGAACGCCGAAGGCACTTCCTAAGGCAACAAGTCCGCTTGATAAAGTATCTTCGGGATTCCCTCTCGGCTGGAGGTAGAACAAACTCGTAAACAAAGGATTATTCGTTTGTGTGCCGAATGCGAGTGGAGGCAATTCGTACAATTGGATGCTTACATTCGTGGGAAAACGGCCTGCATTAACGGCGCTTACCTCCGCAAAGGCTGCTCTTCCTGTTTGACTATTATCGATCGGTCCTGAATCGTAAATAGGCATGCGCTCACCTGCTTATTTTTGTTATTGCTAGCATATGCAAATGAAATTGATTCGGACGTGCAGGTACCTATACCTCGTTTATATGGGGAACTTTTACATGGAATTATTGAAAATAATTTCCTATTATGATACATTTGTAGCGTATATGAAGGCGAAGGGGAAATGTTGATGTTGGTTTAAGTTCTTAACTAATCAAATTGTATAGTTGATTGAAAAGGGTCAAGAGTGGCTCTAGCGTTCATTTTCATGTTTAGCTGTATGCCTGTTTTTTGGAGAGCATGAATTTGAAGTTTATTTGCTGTACCTCGATTCAATCATCTGATTTGTTAAGAACGATTACGGACATCTAATTTGCACCTTTGTGCTGTTATTAGCGATGCGACCGTGCTGGTTCAGCACGGTTTTTTTGATGCCTATTAGCAGCTATCTGGTATAAAAGAAAGGGGAAGTGCGCGTATGTAAGTACGTGTACGTTCCTTATCTTTTACGCGGGGCAAAGAATGACGACGTTCATTCTTTGCCTCTTTTTTATGCCAAATTGAAAAGGAGGATGTTACAAATGACATCTATTCAGGAACGTTCTTACACACGGTTAGGCTATGATCAAGTGAAGGAGAACGTAATGGAACATACCTTGTCCTACATCGGTAGACGGTATGTTGAACAACTATCCCCATCTACGAAGCTGCTTGAAGTGGAACAAGCACTGGATGAGAGTTCAGAAGCAAAAGCACTGCTGGAAACAAGAGTAAGTATTCCATTGGCTACGATGGACGGATTGGAGACCATATTGAATCTCGTCGGGACAGGGTATATGTTTTCGGCACAGGACTTTAGTTGTCTCGGTACGTTTTTGCACAGCTGTGAGCAGCTAAGAAGCTATATGTCCAGCAAAGCAGCTATCGCACCTCGCATTCATGCTTATGTCACATCGATGAAAGATACGGGCAATTTGAAAAAAGAGATCGAACGCTGTATTCATCATGGGCATGTGGTAGACGCTGCGAGTAAGGAACTAGAGAGAGTACGCCGAAAAATAGCGGTTACGAAACAAAAAATTCAATCGAAGCTGGATAGCTTGGTTGCACGCAACCGCTCCATTATGCAAGAAGGCATCGTCAGCATGCGGAATGGGCGCTATGTCATCCCAGTCAAGCGATCTCATCGCAATCATATGGCGGGTGTTGTGCACGATGAGTCTGGCAGTGGTCAAACCATCTTTATCGAGCCGAAGGAAGTAGCGGCTTTGCAGTCCGAATTGAACATGCTGTACGCAGAAGAGGCATGCGAGGAAGGGAAAGTACTCAGTTATTTGACAGGTCTAGTTGATGAGGTGGAGGAGCAGTTAAAAAAGAATGCAGAGATAATCGGTAAATGTGACTTTATTTTCGCAAAGGGCAAGTATGCAAGAACATTTGATGGTAACCGGGTGCAAATTAATGATCAAGGCATTATTGATTTACGTGAGGCGAAGCACCCGCTCATTTATGAGAAGATGGTGGCGTTAAATATTGCTGCTGGCAGCACCTATCGTTCCCTGATCGTTACAGGGCCAAATACAGGCGGTAAGACAGTTACGTTGAGGACGCTGGGGCTATTGACACTAATGGTACAGTCTGGACTCCTTATTCCAGCTCATCCAAGCAGTAGATGTGCACTGTTCTCTCATGTCATGATCGTCGTAGGCGATGATCAGAGTATGGAGCAATCATTAAGTACGTTTTCCGCCCATATGAATGGCATCATTGATATGTTGCGAGTAGCCGATGAATCTACCCTTGTGTTGATCGATGAAATGGCTGCTGGAACCGATCCGGGAGAAGGAATTGCGCTGTCGATAGCGATTATGGAAGAACTACATCGTCGAGGAGCCGTGTCGCTTATTACGACGCATTTCAATGAGTTGAAGACATTTGCCTCGCAGACAGAGGGATTTGAAAATGCAAGGATGGAATTTGATGCAGAAACGCTGCACCCTTTATATAAATTGACGATTGGTGAAGCGGGTAGTAGCTACGCGCTTGCGATAGCCAAACGATTAGGTATTGAGGAGCATCTAATAGAACGCTCCGAACAGCTTATCCACAATCGTTATAAAACGCGTTAACGCTTAAAAGCCTTTACATGTTGGTGCAATGGTGTTATATTGGCCCTTGTCTAGATACAGAATTATATGTCTTTATTTATATATTGGATGTTTACAGGAGGAGCCTACACGTGGTTGAACTGAATCAAATGCTATCCTTTTTAGCCGTTGCCATTGCACTAACGTTAATGCCTGGTCCAGATATTTTATTTGTTACTGCACAGAGTATGAGCCGTTCTTGGCGCAGCGGCATTACCGTTGCACTTGGTTTATGTACAGGACTAATTGTTCATGTTGCATTGGCTGCGGCAGGTGTATCTGCGCTTATTCTGTCTTCACCAGCGGCATTTTTCATCATAAAGCTTTTAGGTGCAATATATTTATTGTATTTAGCATGGAAAGTATGGATGGGGATTCGTAACATGATAGCGGAAGGCGAGCTCGCCATAACAGCTGAAATATCATCTGTTGCAGATGCGTCAGTTATCAAAGTTGATGCGGTGGAAAGCGTGAATGCAGGCTTAGGCTTGTATCGTCAAGGAATTGTGATGAGTATGCTTAATCCGAAGCTATCCTTGTTCTTCCTAGCACTATTCCCGCAGTTTGTACGCCAAGAAAATGGTAGGGTACCACTCCAGATGTTACAGCTGGGATTATTGTTTATGATGCAGGCGTTCGTTATATTTGCGCTTGTTTCAGTGCTTGCCAGCAGCTTGGGTGGACGACTTATGAACCAATCCGGCAGTTGGAAATTACGATTGGCTGTTATTGAGATGTTGATCTATATCCTGCTGAGCTTTAACTTGTTTTTCTTATAACTGAGCTTCTAGTTAGCTAAATAGTAAGCCCGTTCTACCGAATCTCCTATCACTCGTGTTCTCGTAGTAGTTGTTACGAGATAAGAGAGAAGGAGTTGGGAACGGGCCTTTTTTGTTGCGCGATATGCTATTACTTATATTGTGGGTTAGCCAGCACAATTTTCACGATATGAGTCAAATCGACGTCTTGAACTGGACCTCGGTCTCCCAAAATGCTCTTCACATTGTTAGACAAGTTGGCTTTATCCTCGTTATAGAAGAAAGCAACCTCGCCAAGATGCTTCAAGCTGTATTCCGTGCTTGGAAGCACTTGAAACGTGCGCTCGCCGATGTTTTCTGGTGCAAGTGTAAGTTCTGTTTTTCCATTGTCAGCAATTTTAGCTTTAACAGCATCTACTGTACCAGCGCCTACACCGATAGCTTTAAACTTCAAGTTAACAAGTACACTGCTGCCGTTAATGCCATTGTAGCGGCCTTTGCTTGCTGTAATAAATCGTAATGTATCTGTGTTTTCTTGATGTACGATCGTTAGCTTGCTATCTGCCGCAGCGCTTACGAATTGGAAGCGTGATTTGTCATAGTTGATGCTGAAATCTTCAGCATAAATATTGTTCACATTGTCCAATCGAAGCTGAACGTCAAACGTTTCGTTTAAATATACCGAATAGGTAACCGATGTTACGGATAGTTTCGGTGTGGAAATGTTAGGGTTATACGGCTTTAAAGAGCTTTGTTGAGGTACGTCGATAGCCGAAAATATAAAGCTTTTCCCGTATGAGCTATTTATTATGAGTTCAATTGAATGTTCTCCTGGCGATAATCCTGTCACTTCGTAAGCCAAACGTGGTGCGGCTGGATTACTAGGGCTGTCATGGGCAATTGCTTGCAAGTTCATTTTACCGTAATATTTTCCATCAATAATAACCGAGATATCATCAGACAATGAACTAGATGCGTTTTTGCTTATTACTCGGAAGGAAGTACCTACAACATTAAATTTTACAGATGAACCAGCATATTGGTTGTAATGACTAGATAAATAATAGTCGTGGCCCCAGCTATATCCCTCATAAGAAAACCCATAGGAAGTGCTCTCATATCGCTTCCAGCCCTGCTCGGGATTCCACATGTTAGTTCCTATTTTTGCATAACCAAAAGCTGGCATAATAGAAAATACTAAACTAAAGACGATTGCTAATATAAAGCTAGGCATAAATTTTTTACGCATATGTACCTCCATAATATGTATAATGTTGTGCGCACATCAGTCATTGTAATGAATACGATCAAGAGATGCTAAACATAATTATCTATTTAAGCATTTTATGGAAGAAAATCATAAATATTTTTTAGTGGTCCATACAATGAAAAATACGATGCAAAGAAGCCCTATCTTCATGAGCGAAGATAGGGCTTAAAGGTTTCAATAAATGAGTATTTGATTTAAGTCAACCTACCTTAGCAAACTGCGCTCTACTGCGCTGCCAACCGACAAGCATAAGAGAGCCAACCATAAGAACAACTCCACCAAGCCAGTAAGGATAGCTCATATTGACATCGAATAGAATACCTGCAATGGAAGGTCCAATGATATTGCCAAGACTCATAAATGCATTGTTCAATCCAGCTACATAGCCTTGTTCATTACCAGCCATCTTGGACAGCAATGTATTAGCTGCCGGACGGATAAGGGAAGTAGCGATAAAGAATAGTAACGTTGTTGTGAAGATCACTGCGTATTGACCGACAAAAGTCATGCTGAACATACAGATGGCAGCAAGCATCAAGGAGCCGTGAATAACACGTTGTTCTCCGAATTTCTCAACGAGCTTACCGAATACAACGGCTTGAATAATAACCCCAGCTAATGCTCCAAAAGTAAAGATAAGCGAAATATCTTGTGGTGTGAATCCGTGCTTCTTATCCACAAATAGTCCGAATACCGTTTCGAAGTTCATAAGACCAAATGTTAAGACGAATACAAGCAATAACAGAACAAAGTAAGGCGCTTTGAATGATCGAATGATTAGTTCAAAAATATTCTCGCGCTTTTGTTTCATCGCCAAGGCCGCTATTTTTGCTTCTTGTGTTAACGTTTCTGGCAATATGGCAATCGAGATAAGTGTAGATAAGCCGGCTAGTGCCGCAGCCGTATAGAATGGTACGCGCATCCCGAAGTCAGCAAGATAACCACCGATACCAGGACCGATAACAATACCTAGCGACATAGCTGCTCCAAGCCAGCCAAGGCCTTTTGCACGCTGATCCTCTGTCGTTACGTCAGCGATAAATGCCGTCATTGGTGGGGACATCAGACCTACACCCGCTCCACCGAGTAGACGAGATAGGTAAAGCACCCACAAATCCGTAGTTACAGCGAACAGAACTTGTGAAATTGTGAAAAATGCCATACCGATAACAATCATTTTTTTACGGCCATATTTATCTGACCAATCTCCACCAAGTGGGGAAAAAATGAACTGAGTTAGTCCAAATGCCGCCATAAGATAACCCATGTCTTTACCGGTAGCGCCAAATTCCGTAATAAACATAGGCATAAGCGGAATAATCATCCCCATACCGACCATGGCGATAAACATATTGATCATCAGTATGAACAAGGGGCCGTTCTTTGTTTTCTTTGCGTTCACGTGTGTTTCTCCTTATAGTTTTAATCTTGAGCTTAGCTGGCATATATGAATATCCAACTGAGGGATGCTTCGCAAATTGTGCAGCATTCCTTTAATAAGGAAGCGGCGCGGTTGAATTTCAGTAAGTTCTTTTTCAATAAGAGCTAAAGATTGCTTGGCTTCGACTTTGAGGTCTTCATCGGCTTGGCAATCTGCAATCGTATCAGCCATTCGTTTTGTAATATGCAATGGATGTACTGCTTCTTCAACAGGGCGTGTAACTTTGAATTCTTCCAATAACAATTTAATCCCGAGTGGTTCAGGCTGCTCTTGCATAAGCTTTTCTGCCATATAGTCCAAATGTCGAATGAGATAGTGACTGATGTGAGAGATATCGAGCGTGCTTTTCTCGAATAATAAGTAGTTTGTGAAAATATGAATCATACCGCATAGGGTAAACGTGGTATCAAAAGCATAGCGTTCAAAGTCAGGACCGTATATTTGAATAAGTCGTTTCTCTATCCAGCTCAGAAATTCGGCTCGAAAAGCTTTGAGGTAAGCAACGAGATCATCATTAATGACATCAGAACTTTCTTTGAACTGAAAAATAATAATTTCCCGATACTCCATACTGTAATTCATATGCAGTTCCAACTGATGAATAAAGCGCTCTTTCTCGGAGGTATACGGTTCCTGGTCGGATTTACAGAGCATATTCATATGAGATTGTGAGAATGTCTGAAATATGCTGTACAGTAAGTCTTCCTTTGATTTGAAATGAGAATACAAACTTCCCTTGGCAATTTGGCAAGTCTCCGCTATTTCTTGCATCGTCGTATTGCGATAGCCTTTATGAGCAAATAGCTTCATCGCTGTCTTGATGATATTGCACTTCTTATCTGCGATTACATCGACTGACACCTCAATACCTCCAAGTTCTGACTCACTAGTTCTTATAATGACTTTATGGTCGAACCTCATTGTATAGAATACAATCTTTATTGTCAATTGGTAGATCATCGGGATACTGCGCTAGGCAGCAGCGGTATTTTATGTAGCAAAAATAAAGTTCCAACGGTCGGAAATTGCTCGATCCATCGGAACTTTAACGGCTCGTTATCGTAGAGCGCAGTGCTTGGTATCATTTGATGAACAAAGTTAATTCATGAGCTGCTGAATAGTTCCTTGCGGAGGGAACACATATTGAAATGCGTATACGAGCTTTTCAAAGGCACGCTTGCGAATCTGTCCATAAGCTACAGCAGTAATAGGAGGATCATAGATAAAGCTGTACACCTTCATATCCGTTACCTTGGCAGCTTTCATATACCGTTCACGGATAAGCAGTTGCTCATCTGGCTCAAGTTCCGCGACAATCGTTTCAATTAAGGTGCAAAATGCAAGGCACTCATTCGTCTTGTCTATGTTATACACAGCTACGGCAGCTGTTGGATCCCCAACACGATTGGTCGCACCGTGGGCTCTTGCTTCGTATTGGGCCGTAATTTTCGTTTCACGCACAGCAAATTTCATCACTTTACACATTCTATATTTGCTAAATACGTTCTCCATCATTGACTTCTTGTCTTTCGTTCCGAGCATGTCCCATGCTTCAAGAGAGGGGATATCCCATTTCATCATCTGCGTAAAATCCTCCTTCAAATATCCGTTCTGATCTATGGAACACCGTGGGCAGGTATATCTATTATAACACAAAAACAAGAACAAGTGTTCTTATTTTTTCTTTTTATGTTCTATTTTTGTGATCTTGTTCTGCGGAAATCATTCGTAAGATGTTCGTGTTCAGCATCAGTTCCTAGTTAAAGAAAGTTTATTTATCGATAACTCATTAAGAACTGATATGACTGATACAAATTATACCCCCTCACTTTTGTTCAATGTTTGCTAAATATAGATGAAGCTTTTCATCCATGGATATCAAATCTTTGGAACTATTAAAAAAATAATAAAAAAACGATGAATAAAGAATCAAAAACGAATAAACCGAACATATGTTTCCAGATTTATACTTGTAATGTGGACATTGTGAGTCGCAGGTAACTATTATATTGACTTTAGAATTAAGACATACAGTGATCCAACAAAGCCAAAGGGAGGAGAGTTGGACAATTTCATTTCAACTTAATAATTGTATTGAAAGTTATTGTATTGCTTAAAAATTCTAATTAGTGAAAGGATGTTGAACAATGACAACAGCAAAGTATTCGAAAACAACTCATAATGGACGAGATGTGCGTGTAATTGAAGCTGATTCTGAATCAATTTCGGTCGTGAAAATCGGCGGTAGTGTGTTGAATTCAAACAATTATGGTGTAAATGGTACATTTTTTAGCACATCAAATGATTTTTTGGGGATTGCTGTGAACAATGATACTGGCATAGGTGGGAATGCGACATTCAATGCATATGGTCAAAAGCAGCGTGGAACGTTCTACTGTTATCGCGATTTACGTTCTGGAAACCGTGTACATGATGTAGCCAATGTGAAAAAAGTAGAGGATTTTCCTATTTCTCCAAATATGAAACTGTTCGCAATTGGTGGACTTAATTTATATGTTAACGAGAATATTACAGAGCAAGAATTTTACCGTCGTCTAGATGTAAATGAACAGGCATCAGGAATTAATAATGTAATTAATAAGAGTGGCAGTACTTATTCATCACCTGGACTACGAGCACGTACAGCTATTGGGTATAGTTACACGATAAATAAAGTTGTGTTAGTTGTTTTTCAGAATGAGACTCCTTGGGGAATGCGTCAATTTATGAAAAATAAAGGATGCGCGATGGCAGTATATTTAGACGGAGGAGGCTCTTCGCAAATGCGATATAAAAGTGGTCAAACAACAGGTACATTTGATGCGGGGGGTGTCAATAGAGACGTATTTAATATGATTCGTGTTAATCCAACAACATGGGCGTAAGAAAATTTATAGAAGGGGATCTTAAGATCCCCTTCTATAAATTCAATCCAAATCTACAATATACCATTGCTTAGTTTCTTTATTTTGAGCAATAAAAAAATTAGGTCTGTCTGTTTCTATTTCTCTGGATTCAAATCGGGCTCTTGTCATTTCTACGCTAACGTAACCTTGCGTTGGCTTCATATGATGAAACTCTATTACTTTCATGTCACTTACTTTGAAGTTCGGTAATTTGAAGTGAGAATCGCGATGAATTTGCTTAAATTTATTTTCGTCTCGTGTATTCACATACTTAGCATATAAATTAACGAGTTTAATCATCTCTAATTCCATACCTTCGTATTTGCTTTCATCGATAGGAGTATAGACAATGTCTTCAAGATTAACTTTAGGTTGTTCCATTTCTTGGTTCTTTTTTTGTTCCACAACGGTTTGTGGGTTTTCTCCATCTCCCTTCTTTTGATTATTCTCTGCACCACAACCGCTAACAACTACTATGCTGGCAGCAAAAACGGTTATTATCCACTTTTTCATATCTTCCCTCCTAAACGTTTTTCATTTACGGATGTCTTAGTCGATCTGTAATGCTTTAATTCCTGTATTTTAAAGAGGCTAACGTTATCTATCTTGAGGTTCTTTCTGAGTAAATTTCATCTACATGCTTTTATAGGATGGGAAACGATTTCATTTGTCTCGTACACTACATTGTACCCCTAAAAATAGGTAAAGTTGCTTTTTTAAATGTGCTTGATGTCATTTAGCTTACTAACTCTAGAACGTAGCGCATGCAATAGAATAAGAAACTCTCCTTCTTTACTTTATGTATTCAAAATCGCATCAAAAAACAATCAAAAATGAATAAAAAACAATTTAAAAATCAATAAAACAAACATATGTTCGGTGTTTTAAACTAGTAACGTGGACATAGTGAGTCGAACGGGGATAGATAAGCTCCCAAGAGCAATGAAAGCTTGGAGAGAGCCTAGTTCTGTTATCGATATCTGACATGTTCGTTTTTCAACCGAAGGAGGGATGAGCTTGATTGTGTATCGGGACATCGTTCAGAAGCTGCTGGAACCAATGGCACTATTTTTGCAGCTGCCTCTGCTGGATGTTACCCAAGTGAAGCCTGACAGTCCAACGCCATGCATCGCTTATGAAGTGCCGAAGCCTTATGAGGATATGACGCCGCATATGGATCGGACAAAGACGATGGTAGAAAAGGTTGTCGAGATGGAATGGCAGCTGCTGCTTATTGGACAAGACCGCTTGGATCTCATGCAGCGGTGCCGTGAGCTAATGAGATGGCTTTGGTCAGAGGGGGAAGAGCAAGCGAAGCTTATACCGACCACCATCGTCAAGATGATGCCCCCCGAATGGAAGAAGGAGCCGATCCCGAGTTTAGCTGTAACGGTTAGACTCCGAATGAAAGACAGTTGGCAGCAAGCCAACTCCGAAAAGATTGAAAAAATTACATTCAAATGAAGGAGTGACTGAAACATGACATTACAAGACGTTCAAATTACGATTGACCTGCAAAAGCCGACAGGACGCCTGTCCTTCGCAACACCTTTAATTCTCGGTAAAAAAGCTGGCGGTGCTGCTTATAAAGAATACGCGCATCTAGATGCAGTAAAGGCCGACTATGCAGATACAACGAAAGAATACGCAATGGCAAAAGTGTTGTTCGATCAAGGTGAAAATGCACCGACGCAAATCGCAATTGCTGCTCGCGATGAGTTGGAAGATGCGGTTACTCGCTTGCGTACGCTATTGGATGGCGGTTGGTATTACCTCTTGTCCACAGAAAACGATGCTGCAACAGTAGAAGCACTAGCGAAGGAACTAGAAAAGGAAGATTATCGTCTCTTCGTGACTCGCATTGCAGACAAAGCGAAGCTTCAAGCGTTGAAGACAGCGGGCTACACACGCACAGTCGTATTCTATCATACAGATGCTGCGGCTTACCCAGATGCGGCGCTAGTTGGGGCAGTAGGTTCTGCTGACGTTGGCTCTGTGACGTGGAAGTTCAAGCAGTGCCAAGGTATCGCTCCATTGAAAATGACAAGCAATGAATTGCTTGATATTCATCTTGGCGGTGCAATTACGTATGTGAACAAACAAGGCCAGCCACGTACATCGGAAGGCAAAACGGTATCCGGTGAGTACATCGACGTCATTATGGCGCGTGACTATGTGCGTGCTCGCATGGAAGAACAAATCCAGAAGCTGTTGAATGAATCCGACAAAGTTCCTTATACAAACAGCGGTATTGCTCAAATAGAGAGTACGGTTGTAAACGTGCTGCTAGAAGCATTCGATATGGGCATTATTGCAGAGGATGAGAGCGGTGAAGGTCTATTCGGAACGAAGTTCTTGCTTCGCGACGAAGTTGATCCGCTTGATCGTGCAAGCCGTGAATACAAAGGCGGTTCGTTCTGGTTCGAGGTGGCAGGAGCAGTTCATCAAGTACGCGTGAGCGGAGTAATCCGTTTCTAATGGATGTACCTGAGTCGTACTGATCTAACTATAACGTTGCCTTAAGCTTCGTGCGTAACGTTCCATTATTTTTTATTTCAACATAAAGCTACAAATCTATTACTTAATTAAAAAGAAAAAAGGATGGTGCTCATACATGTCTATTGGATTCTATGATGCGAAATCGGTAAACGTCATTATTAACGGTACTTATATTACAGGCTTTGGTGAAAATACATTCGTTTCTTGTGAAAAAGACGAAGAGCAGGCTGTTGCGCATGTCGGTGCGCGTGGTGAGGTGGCTTTGGCGCATAAGAACAATCCGCTTGGCTCTGTTAAGTTGACGTTGATGTCTACTTCTCCGCAAATTGGTATGCTTACGCGTCTAGCTCGCGACAAGAAAGTGTTCACGATCTGGGTTGTATCCCATAACCAGCCGCGTGAGCGCATTGGCGGCACGAAGGCAGTTATTAAGAAGTTGCCAGCGGCTGCATTTGCAGCTGAACTGGAAGATCGCGAATTCGAAATTCAAGTGCTGGATTACACACATATTGTTGCATAAGAGCGAATGCGATAAAGAAAGATTGGATCGATAACGAGAGGGGATTTACAGATGAGTAAACAAAAAACAGTTACCGTTCAAGAAGAAGAGTATGTACTTCAGCATCCGGGCGCTCGCGCCCTGATGCGCCTTTATGATACGGCATTGAAGCCTGATGGAGGATGGAAGCTGGAATCCTCGATGGATTTCTTCCTGAATCATGTGATTGTATCTCCGCGTTTGTCTTGGGACGGCCTTGAGGACAAGGTTGATCTGATGACACCGCTGTGGTTGGAATGCGCACGCTTCCTGGGGCTGGTCGAAACACCCTTGGAATCCGCAGCATCCGACGTATAAACGAGCCATCTCCGATAATCCGCTCCGTCAACTGCTATGGCAAGTCGTCATCGGTAGTCGGGGCGGCATTTCCTATGAGCAGGCGTGCGGCATGACGATTGAGGAGCTTTGCGAAGCCGCTGCGGCGCTCGAATGGATGTTGGGGAAAGGAGGGGGATAAGTTGCTTGAATTAATTAAAGTAAAAAATCGAATGCTGCGGGAATTGTATGGAATCAACGACAACCATCAGCATCTTTTTGCTCTGTTAACAACTTGGAAAAAAAGCTTCGACAATTACTTAAGATCTACGGAAATTAAAGTAGTTGTCGATCCTCGTCAACTAGCAAAATATACGCAAAATCAAAATCCGCAAAGTTCACAAGGAATATCTACAGCGGCAGGTAGTGCGATTGATCCTGTAGTCGTCCATACTCCAACCTTCAGTATGGATTTGAGCACAGAAAAAAATGCTTGGGTTGACGGTTCTGCATTGCCTGACTATGGGATACCTGCTTATAAAATGCAACTGGATAATGTAACAGGGGAAAGTTTGCTTACTCTCATTCAAGCGAATTATGAGAACAAGGATCGTATTGTTAGTGAAAGCCAAATAGAAGATTTACGGCAATTAGCCTACAACGAAAGTAGAAATAAACCGTATACAGATCCAGACACCATGCTGAAATCGCTCTATCGCTACGCACATAATGATTGGAAAATTGAAGATTTACCGCATTTACTGTCTGCGACGAATGATCTGGCGATGGCTAATATGACTTCAACCGAAGATGCAACTAAAATGTTGGATGCGACTTTGTCGGCGTATTTTGCTAAGGCGTCAGAGGCGGACGATTATGCAGGGATGTTAAGTTACGCAAACGCCAACTCAAGAATGGACGTAGCAGAGCTAGCAACTGCATCGAACCACTTAGGACGACAAGCTAGCAAAGCTGGTTGGAATTATGAACACGTTCTCTCATCGCTTATGACATTGAATGATAATGGCTATACGACAACGGCATCTACTCGTGCATTGGAAGCAGTAATGAAAGACTGGCTATCTCTTTCATCCACTCAGAAGAAGGCGCAAGGAGTAGAGCATATTACAGAGATGGATCAGCTTATCCAGCATCTGAATGGTCAGCTAAATAAAGGGGAGTTAAAAAACGATCCTGTCAAGCAGCGTCAATATCTTGAACAACGATATGGAAAGTTAAACGGAGATGCCCTTCATACTTTAATTTCGAATGAGAGTACCGTTAAACAAAAAAGTGAGAACCTTATTAACTATAAGGGTGAGGCTAAGAAGACATCTGAATTTTTTGATGAATCTCAAAGTGGAAAAGTATTAGGGTTTGAGAACGAAATCAAAATAACCAAAAAAGATATAGCGAATATTAACTATGACTCCTTTTTTAGTCAGTTCTTAAGAAATGCCACTGCTAATCTCCAAGCATTAACTTCAGAGGGAAAGGGTTTGTTAGGTAAGGGGGTTTTAACAGACTCTCTTTTAGTACTGTCTCAAAACATTTTAGGCTTCGTTTCTGGAAGAAAGGATATGTTAATTAAGCCAGAAGAAGATGGGGGCAAGGAATGTAGTTGTTGTTGTGATAAAAAAGATGACGACGATGATAAAGATAAAAAGAAGAAGAAGGAGCAGCCCGACCCTAAAATGTCCCCAACACTTGCGATGGCAGCAGCACTTGCTAGTTATTGGGCTTTAGTAAAAGAACCAAATGCGGCTACAGAGGGTGTTCCAGCAGGTGGCGTGGATACGATGCCGACTCCTTCTGATCCTACACCAGCACCGGTATCAGAAGAATTGCCTTGGTGGAGGCGAATTGGTGCAGCTTTTAATCGAAGTATGGAGCTTCAGGGTGAGGCACATCTTTTAAGAGCGCAAGGAACCATGGAGTTAAATAAAAGTATCGGTGAAATTTATACCAACCCTGTGATGTGGGCGGCAGTAGGTAAATTTAGTGGTGAAGCAGCAAAAAATAGTCTTAAAAGACCTAGTCCTGGAGGATTAGCTATTGCAGGTTTAGCTGGTCTCCTGTATTTAGGATCATCATGGATGGCAAATGATGTGCTTGCACAGCCGACACCTGAGAAGGCGGCAACAACGATCAAACCATCGAGTAATTCATCGAGATGGCAGCCATTAGGACCTAATCTTAGTTCAGGTACAGCGGAAAATAGCTATACGCTTCCTGGGTTTGGAGTGAGGAAGACATTTCCGTTTGTACCTGGTGCAGCTACGACATCTTCAATGCCTTCAACTGTGCAGGCGAATAGCAATGCCACCATTAACTTGAATGTAAACGGCTATATCGACCAGAATATGATTAATATGATTAAAGATTTTACGAAGCAGGAATTTGACAAATTATTCAGTTCTTTCACTCGTCAGATAAATGAAAAGACTCCACAACCAGGTGTGAAGTCTCCAGCATCGTCGACTCAAGGGCAAGGAGGGATGATGCCTTATTAAACAGCAATGGAGTAGGTTAGGGGGGACTTCCCTCTTTGTGACATCGGAAGAACCAGAATATTCCGTTCAGGTTAGCGCGCATAACGTGGAAAAAGGCGGAAAGGTAACTGATCATATTCAACGTGAAGGTGTTACTCTAAATATTCAAGGGTTGCTTCTAGGCGATCAGGCCTCACAATCACGATACAGAATTGTTAAGGCAATGGAAAAAGGACAAATGCTTCAGTATATTGGCAGAACGATGCTTACGAACTGTATCATTACAGCCTTCCGTACTTCCCATGATAACTCGATTAGCAACGGAATGAGCTTTTCGTTAACGCTAAAACAGATTCATATCGCAACGAAAAAGCGAATGAAGACTTCAAAGAAGTCCTCAAATAACCCCTCTACACAAAAGCAGGGGAACGGCGGTAGCAAGCAAGTTACGCATCCACATAGTCCTTTTAACCATCTCGTACGTAGAGGACAAACGTGGGAGACAATTGCCCAATATTATGGGTACAAGCCGCATCAATTGAGAGAGTGGAATAAGCAGTATGCTCAAGTACAGGAATGGGATAAAAAGTACAAGCAAGTGGAAGAAGGAATGGTGCTGTCAATTGGAGCTCCAGCCCCAGCGCCTAAGCCGTCTGCGAAGAAGTATAAAGGACCGAATCCGACAGTTGTCGGTGTTCTTACTCATGAAGTTAAGCGCGGTGAAACCTGGGACACGATAGCGGCGATGTATGGGATATCGACCACGGTTCTGAAAGCCCGCAATCGATATTACTCCGAATATCGTTCTTTACAGCCAGGGATGATTTTGGGTATCGCATAATGCGAACACAAGGTCATCTTTTTTGATGTAAACATGCAGGAGAGGAGGTTCGGGATGGCAATATTGACTATCGAGAAAGAGCGGGTGCCCTATTCCTTCGATATGGATATGGGTACGAGAACGTACACATTCGATGTGCGGTATAACAATAAGCATGATTATTTTACGATGGATATTTCACAAGGAGGCACTCCTCTTGCATTGGGCGTTAAGCTCGTGTGGGGAGTGCCTTTGTTCGAGAGTATGGAAACGACTGATTTCCCGCTGGAAAGCATCGTGCCGTATGGCAGTAATCCAGAGGAATTGGTGAGCTGGGAGACGCTGGGCAACTCTGTATTCCTGAATGTGGGGGATGAGCATGCAGTTATTGTATAAACGACAGTTGGAAGTCGTCATTGGCGGCAAAACATTTACAAGTGAAGATTTGACGATTCGCGTTCGAGCAGAATTTGATGATGATGCTGAGCCTAATGAATCGACAATTGAAATTTACAATTTAACAAAGCAGACGATTTCGAGCTTTCGCAATGAGATGCCTGTCGTTGTGCGTGCGGGGTATGGCAACGATATAGGTACTATTTTGCAGGGAACCATTGTAGAAATTCGTACAACTCGTGAGCATACGGACCGGCTTACAACGCTTCAAGTGAAAGATGTTGTAAAACGCAAAAAGCAGCCGGTTAAGCAGACATACCGCCCAGGGACGAAAGCTAGTGTCATTTTACAGGATTTAATGGATAAAGATCAGATTCTCCGTGGTCAAATGGTGCTGAGTGAGGATTATACGTTTGCTAAAGGCTTTGTTGCTAATGGAGATGTGATGGAGTCGATACGTCGAGTTGCCGCAGCTTGTGGATCAACCACTTACTCCAGTCGGGGAAAACTACATTTTAAAGCAGCAGGTAAGAAAAAAGCAGAAGCTCCTATTCTTATTGCACCGGATACAGGTTTGATTGGCAGTCCCGAACGCTTTGAAGATGGAGAGAAAAAGAAAGGGATCAAAATTACCTCTCTATTGAATCACCGTCTTCGGGCAGGTGTAAAAGTGAAATTGGAAAGTGAAGATTACAAGGGCATATATGAAGTGAAACAAGGAATGCATCAGGCTTCGAATGATCAGTTCGTTACGGAGGTTGATTTGGTAACATGAGTGAAAATGAGAGGAGGGGAAGCATATGGGGGCTAATCGAACAGTTGGCGCTTTGGAAGCTTGGCTCGATCACCGTTTGGGCGGCATGTCGCCTGCCCAGCTCGGATCGATTGTACAAATGAATGGTTCGACAGCTGATGTGGAATTGGAAGATGAAGAAGGACTTATTCGATATGAGCTGCCGTTTGTGGAGGTTCCTGGTTTGGTTTATGAGGCAGGCCAGCGAGTGCTGGTTGTCTTTACAGAGTCCAATCGTGGTGGTGGAGTCATTGCAGGGAAGGTGAGCGGCGGATGAAAACGTGGCTGCTGCAAGATGGCGACATTGTATTGGAACAAGGTAATGTGAAATGGGTGGAAGGGCGAGAAGAGCTTGCGCAAGCGGTTCGTGTGCGAGTGGGAACAAGGCTGGGAGAATCATTTTTCACACCAGAGATGGGGCTTGATCATGAGCTGCTGATAGGCCAGCCATTCGATGAGGATCGAATGCGGGAAATTGTATTGGAAGCGTTAGCTGATGAAGAGCGTATCTCGTCTGTAGATGAAATTAATATTCAGTATGACAAGGCAAGTCGAACAGCTGACATACATGTTGTCATGACAAGTATAGAGGGAGAGGAGGTCGAGGTCGATGTTAACAGCAGCGGGTTTGAAGCGTAAGACGTATAACGATATTTATGAAGAAATGGTAGGTGAGCTGACTACTCGGCTTGGTGAGGATGTCAACACTTCAGAAACGTCCCCGCTCGGGATGATGATGCAAATTTTTGCTTGGCATTTATCTGTGTTATGGGAAGATGTCGAGCAGGTGTACCATGAATCTTACATTCAATATGCGACAGGAGTGCAGTTGGATGCACTAGCCGTATTTTATGGATTGCAGCGCAAGCTTGAGACACCGGCGGCAGGTGTTGTTACCTTTAAAGGTACTCCAACCTACACGATTCCAGCGGGATTCCATGTGGGAACGAAGTCAGAAATATGGTTCACCACAACAGCTCCATGTACGCTCGATGCTCAAGGAAAAGGGACGGTGCCAGTTGTTTCTGTAGGGCTAGGATCTTCAGGCAATGTGCCGCCATCTTCGATTACGGAAATATTGAATCCAGTGAAAGAAGTTACTTCGGTAACGAATGAAGCGGGTACAGCAGATGGCCGTGAGCGGGAAAATGACATTGAATTCCGTGACCGTTTGCGAGCAGCACGCGATGGAAGTCATGCGGCGACAATCGATGCGATTGTATCTGCCTTATTGCAGCTTCCAGATGTCCGTTCGGCGTCGGTACGTGTCAACGACACGATGCAGACGGATGCAGAAGGTATTCCAGCAAAGTCGATACGCGCTTATGTATATGGTGGACAATCTGAACAGATTGGGAAGACGATTTTTGAAAAGAAGGCTGCCGGTATTGGTACAGACGGTGAGGAAGTTATCAAGGTGAAAGACGTCAGCGGTGGTGAACATTCAATTCGTTTCAGTCGCATGAAAATGTTGGATGTTCATGTTGAGGTGAATGTATCTGTTAACGCACAGTTTGCTGCACAGGGGGCAGATGCTATTCGTACGGCGATTGCTCAATATGTCGGTGGTGTTGGTGCAGATCAGCAGGATTATTCTGGCTTGCCGCAAGGCTCTCGCATTGTATACAGCCGTTTATTGTCTTCTGTTCAGCAGGTAACGGGAGTAGAAGAGGTCGCAGGCTTAAAAATTAAGCTCGGTACAGAGCCTCTCGTGTCTGACAATGTGAACATTCCGCTCTATCATGTAGCGCGGGTGGCGCCTGAGCGCATTAAGGTGGCGGTGACTCATGTTTAAGCTGCCTGATGTTATGACACTGCTGCCAGATGTCATTTCGAAAGAAGGCAGTAGTCGCTTTGGTGCCCTAGTAGAAGTGTGGTTGAAGCAAATGAATGATATTGCTGAGACGCTTCGTGTTATTTCGGAGTGGAAGGCGATAGATAAGGCAGAAGGGTCGACACTGGAAGATATCGGCGGAAATGTCGGTCAGCCGCGCGGACAAGCGAGCGATGAAGTGTACCGGATGCTGCTGCGCTCCAAGCTTGCGCGAATGAATGCGAACGGTAGCTTGGACTCGGTTATTCAAGTGCTTGCACTTGCACTGCAAGCTGAGCCGCATGAGTTCAGGTTGACCGAGCAGCATAGTGATCCTGTTCAACCAGAACCTGCGGCGGTACATGTGTCTTCTGTGCCTTATGAGAAGCTAAATAGTGCAGGTTTAAGCCCTGCGCAATTTATTACATTGGTGGAACGGCTCGTCGCAGCAGGCGTTCGGGTCAGCCAAGTGGAGCTGACCGGGACGTTCGCGCTTGCTTCTGTAGCGGATAAGCTGGAAGTTAGTGAGTATGGTTTAGCAGATGAGTTGATGACGCAGGGCGGTACACTTGGTGACCTTTACGTTCCGGGTGATGATTATAAATTGCCAATTTAAAGGAATGAGTACTTTGTGGTGCTTATTCTTTTATTTATAAAGATACCAATATTCAACGAGCGTACTTTCTTGTAGATGACTAGCAATAGATTTGAATTGTAATCTTAATAGTTTTATTTACAAGAACAATATGACAAGAGGTGAACATATATGGCTTTCGAGAAACAGCTTCCCGAATGGAAAGCAAAAGGAATAAAGCCCCCGCAAAATAAGCTGGACGAAGGCTGGAAAGCGCAGGATAAGCCGCCTGCGGCGTGGCTGAACTGGCAGATGAATTCGACGTATGAGGCGTTGAACGAGCTTCAGCAGCATGCGGTTGATGGGCGAGATGTTAGTGCTGTGCCATCTCCTAATGGCATCGTTCGTTTGGACGGAGAAGGCCATTTGAATGAGCAGGCTCTTGCGGATGCAAAATATAAGGCGATTCAGTTCATGCCCGGTGTACAGGTGGTGGAGTCGGATGTGGATACGCCGTTAAAAGTTGAAAATGTGCAGGGGCGGACGTTGGTAAATTTGTTAGGACGAGTAGGATCATGTGAAGACGCAAGTGCGTTTAACAAAAAAACAAAGCTTGAAGTCTCTGTAGACACATCCAGAAAATCTCAAGGTCAAGGATCTTTATTGTTAGTATCTACAGTTCCTGAAAAAATTTTTTCGGGGGTTGGTAGAATCATTAACGTAAATCCTGATAGCTATTATGTTGCAGTAGCAATGGCGAATAATATCACATCAAAGAGATTACGTCTGCAAATTCACGGTATGAGCCCAGGTGGACAATTTGTTAATACAGATACATCAGGTTGGAATAAATTTGAACCTCTGTTTATTCGCTTTAGACCATCAGATGTGAATAGTACGACGAGTGTTGAAGTGCAACTTTGGATTGAAACAGAAGGTGTTAATGCTGGTGGATGTTTTGATGCATTACGAGTATTTGAGATTTCAAAAGCAGACTATGATGCAATAGGTACCATGACAGCTGAGCAAGTAGTAAATCGATTTCCATACGTTGAAGGTACGACTAATGTTAAAAATCCATATATGCTTGTAAAATCAGGGAATCTACTACCCTCGGCTTTTGAGTTTAATAATAATTTTGTGACTACTATTCATCATGACTATTCCTTTGAATTCACTGCAATAGAAAAAGAAAATAAAGGTCTTTATTATGATGTAGAGGTTTTGCCAAATGAAAGTTACTGTACTCGTGTGATTTGCTCCAATAGTAATGGAAATATCCGATTTGAATACTATACGGATATGAACAGTGCAGGAAACAAAAACAAATTTCTTCAACCTCGTACTTATCATAAGGCAAATGAGTATGCTTACATCAGGACTCCAGCCGGATGTGGATGCGTAAGGATATACTTGACGAATGAATATGAAGGTGGAACTTCAATAGAAAGTCAAAGAGAGGGGCACTATGTTTTTAGCAATTTTCTTATGTTCCCAGAAAGCAAGCCTGTACTATTCTTTCCCCAACAAAGTAGCATATGGGCAGCAGAATATGAGTTGGCTTCAAACCCAATTGATGGAAAAGATATGGATATACTTTTCACGTGCGAAGACGGGATACCATATGTGAGGGAGAATTGGAAAAAGATTAGTTTAGATGGAAATTTAAATTGGGTTTGTATGAGTGAAACACCTGGGTTTAAGCAAGTTCTAGTGAAAAATCTAACACCTACAATTAAGAATACTGGGTATGTAGTTAAGTTTGACGGTAAGCCACTTTCACGTGTTGTACAAGGAAGTGGTATAACAGTTGCTGATCAGCATGCATTAACTGATGACGCAGATCAGTACCCTGATGCTATTATTATTTCAGTATCCAACGAAGACAGTGGTTGGGGGAATGAATACACACCTAGCACTGATGAAATTAAAGCATACTTTATGGGATGGAGAGTGCATAAGGGAGCACAGGGCAATGTTAATGTTCCGTTTAATGGAGAAACAGAGGGGAAAGCATGGCATCCTCTGGATGCGAGATATACTTCACATGAAGGTGTTCCATCTGCATCTTTTTATGTGACCACTGTTCCAACTTTACCTGTCAAAGATTATGATTATACCAGATACAGTATTTGGAGACCTTATAAACTCCAATATCTTAAAGCGAAGCCTACTGTAGAGTCAATTTCTAATTACGAGTTAGGTGCAGCGCTGGGTAGGGGTTCGAACGTAGTTGAGATTGGTAGTGGATTGGTCATGCGAGAAAAGGCAGACCCACTTCAAGGACAAGGTAATCAATTCTATCTACACTCGCGAGGATTAGGTAATCGTTTTAAGTATTTGGTTAAAGATATTCAGAATGTGTATCGAAATAATGCTAAAGACTCGAAGTGGCAGGTTTATACGTCATCTTTAGAGGTAGATTTTGGCTTAGAGAACGCAGGGTGTCTAGCTGAAAACTTCGATACTTCTGCTGTCTATCACGTGACATACACGATGTTGGAGGAAACATTGAAAGCAACTATTCGTGGTTCAGTTGCTTCTAATCTTCTAGGTACTATATCCAATGTGGTACATAATACAGGAGATATAGAGCGTCGTTTGTCTGTAGTAGAGACATTAAAGTCGAATAAAGATAAAGTAAAGCCCACTTGGATCATACCTTCCTTAATGAATGGATGGATTGCTTATAAAGATGGGTTCTTAAATCCACGCTATTATAAAGATGAGTATGGTGTTGTCCATATCGAAGGCTTAATAAAGGGCGGAGCAGTTGCGGCTACAACTAATTTATTCTTGTTACCACCTGAATATCGGCCAACAGGGACTTTGATTTTTAGTGTAGTTGGCCTATCTGGTACGACTTCAGTTCCTACAATGATTAGGGTAGATGTAACACATGATGGAAGGGTAATAATTAATCAAAGTCATTCAACAGATGTAGGAAACTACTATTTATCACTTACCGGTATCTCTTATAACACCGAACAATAAGGAGGATCGCCATGAAAGAAGCATTTATCATCGACCTACAAGGTAAATACATCGAACCAACGCTTGTCATGGACTCCGTGGCAGGCGTTTTTGATATCGTCGAAACGGTGTCGACTGACACGGACACGAACAAAGGTCAAGCACAACAGCTTAAGTCCAACCAGCCGAATACAAAAGTCAGAGGCTACACCGTAGCTATCTCAATGCCAGAGGGACTCTATGAGCCGCAATTCGACGTTGCAGGCTACCGAGATGCTATAAAGCTCGACCCAACAACGAATGGTTCAACATTTTGGAAAAACGGTCTAACTCAAGCAGAAATCGAAGCACTAAAACCACAGCCACAGCCTAACCCAGTCGAGACACTTGGGCAGCAGCTAGTGGCCCGTGAGCTGGAAGTTATGGAACTCAAAAATCAGAACGCTACTCAAGGTACGGCACTGGTTGCAATGGAACTGCGTTTATTAAAACTAGAAGGGATGGGTACAAATGTTTAAAACAGACTATGAGCGTATCAAGTATTACTATGATTGCGGTTGGGCAACAACGGAGCAGCTTAAGCTCTATGTAAAATATAACGTGATTACAGATGCAGAAATGCAAAAAATGATTAGCACAACGGCACAGTAAAGCGCCATGCACATTGCATGAGCGCTATTTTTATGCCCTCGGATGAATGCGAGAACCATTGGTGGCAGTGAAAGTGCTTGTAGAAGGGATATCCAATCTATGAGCATTAAGATTTAAAAGCTTCACAGCCACACTCCTGCCATACCTCTCGATATCTCTACCCGAGGGCATTTCACTTAAAGGGGGGCAGTAAGCCTATGAATGACTATACTAAATTATTGGCCGACCTTGTCGGCATCAAGACTACTGAGCAAGTAGCGGCAACGGCAACCTTCGGGATGTTCGGAACATTCACAGCCTTTATGTTCGGAGGATGGCCGACATTAATGCAAGTGCTGCTTATGATGATCATCATCGATTATGTTACGGGAATTATCGCAGCAGGAGTGACGGGAACGTTGCGCAGTCGAGTCGGGCTGGTTGGGATTTCCCGCAAAATTTTTATTTTCCTTATTATCGCCATCGCTCATCAGGTGGATCTTGTATTGGGGGATCAGCACATGCTGCGTGATGCGACGATTTTCTTCTATATGGCGAATGAACTGCTATCTATTATCGAAAATGCAGGTCGGATGGGTGTTCCGATCCCATCTACGATTAAAAAAGCAATTGAAATATTGCACGAAAAGGGCGGAGATGACGATGACGTACAGCGTTAAACAGCGGCTGCTGCCGCAGCAAGCACCAAACAAACCAAAGCGAGCGATGAAGCCGCTCTATATTACGATTCATAACACAGATAATACAGATCACGGTGCAACTGCCGATGCGCATGCCCGTTACTTGCTGAATGGCAGTGGTGGCGCGAAAAAAAGCTGGCATTATACGGTGGATGACCACGATATTATTCAGCATTTGGAAGACAATGAGCAGGGCTGGCATGCGGGTGATGGAAAAGGCTTGGGCAACACGATGTCCATCGGGATTGAAATTTGTATGTACGAGGGCATGAATGAAATGCTGGCTTGGAGACAGGCGTCTTGGCTTGTCGCACAATTAATGAATAAGCACAGCATACCACTCAGCCGAATCGTGCCGCATCGTCATTGGAGCGGAAAAGGTTGTCCATCCCGATTGCTGCCGCATTGGCAAACGTTTACCCGTATGGTTGAGCGCGTATTAGCCGATATGAAGGATGCTGCCTCAAAGGGGAAGGGAGACAAGCCGTCTCAGGCAAGCCAAGTTCCTGTAAATGTGAATCTAGCAGAAGGGAAGACATCTGCACTAGAGGGACATTTATTGAATGGACACGTCTATGTTCCACTGCGTGATATCGCAGAAGCTTTGCAGCTTAAGCTGCTGTGGGACAACACGAACAAGCGGGCGACTTTATCTAAATAAAGGCCGTCCCGCGGCTAACCTCCTCTTACAACTGAATGTAGCAATCACGCTGACGGTTGCTGTAGAGCCTATTCAGCGTATATGGATGTATTTTGAACGATAAAGGGCGTCACAGAGCTTATTCTTCCCAAAAAGCTAAATTATTGACCTCAAATGCTAAAATAAGCTCGGCTACAACCGTTACATTTCTATGCAGGGCTATTTTGCGAAAATAACGTCTATGGCGCCCGTTAGAATGTCCACATACAAAGTATACGCCCGTCTAAAGAAGAAGCCGAAAAATAAGATGTCCTGTGTCGAAGCACAGCCTGCGAGTACATTTGAAAGCCAGTTGCATATACAGACTCGAATAGCCAAGTTCAGTCCGATGTACATCGAAACGTCTAGAACCTCTGAACCGCCCAACCCCAACCCCAACCCCAACCCCAACCCCAACCCCAACCCAATCCAACCCGACCCCCACAGACCGCCAGCACCTCCCCCGCTTCTCCTTCACATCTGCAAGTATTTTCCTTCCTTTTTATAATTTTATGGCGCTGTTGCTCGCTTTCTTGTAATATGGGTAAAATGAACGCATAACCACCAGCAAGCAGATAGGAGCATTAGAAAAATGACCGTCAATGGACAAGTGAACGGGCAACAGCGTCAGCATATCCGTGCAGGACTAGATGTCGATATCGTTCTGAAACAAGATCAGCGTACAGGCAAGACGACGCGCGGAATCGTCAAGGATATATTAACGAACTCACCGTTCCACCCTCACGGCATTAAAGTGAGATTGCACAGCGGTCAGGTGGGACGGGTGAAGCATATACATGTTTCTCCTCAAGACAGCGGCCATGCCTAAAAATGAACCGACATATAAGGGAGATGAACGACCTGAAAGGTTTCGAAGCTTATAACTTAGACCCAGCAATATTGCAATATTTGAAATTAAGCGGCATAGACACGCCTACACCTGTACAACAGCAGGCAATTCCAGTCATGATGAAAGGCCAAGACGTCATGGCGGAAGCCGAAACAGGAACGGGTAAGACATTGGCATTTCTTTTGCCGATTGTACAAAAAGCGAAGCCAGATCAAGCACGCGTACAAGCACTAATCGTTGCGCCTACACGCGAGCTAGCACTTCAAATTACAGACGAGGCACGCAAATTGGCAGCTACTCGTGGTATATCCGTATTGGCGGTGTATGGCGGCCAAGACGTAATGAAGCAAATCCACAAGCTAAGCGGTCGCTCTCCGCAGTTGATTATTGCGACACCGGGACGTCTAAACGATCATATTCGTCGTGGTACGATTGATTTGTCTCGGATCGACACGCTTGTACTGGATGAAGCCGATCAAATGCTTCATATGGGCTTCTTGCCTGAAGTAGAGGAAATTATGGAGCAATTGCCATACAAGCGTCAGACACTCATGTTGTCTGCAACGATGGCGGATTCCGTAAGACGCTTGGGCAATCGCTATTTGAAAGATCCGGTTAACGTGCGTATTGAATCACGCAAAGTAATGGTGGATCATATTAAGCAAATCATTATTGAGACGACGGATCGTGCGAAGCAGGATGATTTGTTCCAGCAGCTTGAGGAACAGAACCCGTTCCAAGCGGTTATTTTCTGTCGTACGAAGCGTCGTGCAGCTGCTCTAAATGAAGCCCTGTTAGAGGCAGGCTACAATTCGGATGAGCTGCATGGCGACTTGTCCCAATTGAAGCGTGAGCAGGTTATGAAACGTTTCCGTGACACGAAGCTTCAATTGCTCGTTGCAACAGATGTTGCAGCACGCGGCTTGGATGTAGAAGGCGTCACGCACGTATTCAACTACGATATTCCGCAAGACGCGGAAAGCTATGTTCACCGTATTGGCCGTACAGGCCGTGCAGGTGCAAAAGGTGTTGCGATTACGTTCGTTGCTGCGAAGGATCGTCCGTACTTGCTGCAAATTCAGAAAGTACCTGGATTCCGTATTGATAACGCGCCAGGAGCAGGAAAGTCTAAAGGCGGGAAATCCGACCGTTATCAGGAGTCATCTTCATCTGGCAAACGCACGGCAAGACGCGGCGCAGGTAGAAATGAGTCCAGTGCAGAGCGGAAATTCACTTCCCGTACGGAAGACGGAGGACGCAAACGCAGTGGTCGTGGAGCGGGAGCAGCAGGACGTGCGGATCGTACTGGCAGCAGAACGGAGTCTGTAGGCAGAGAAGAGCGTTTTGGTCGAGGAGCGGCGCCTGCGCGTGGTGAGAAGCGTAATAGTTCTCGCGGAGAAGCATTCCGTGGAGAACAACGTAACAGCCGTGGTGGACAAGCGGATAGCGGATTCAGCAATCGCGGACGCGGTGGCAAGCCAGCTAATGCGGACAACCGTACATCTGGCAGAAGCAGTGACTCCAGTAATCGTCGCGGCGGCGGGCGTGCATCTGGTGGTGCAGGAGCATCTCGTCAAGGTCAAGGTGGCAAGCAGCGTTCAGGCGGAGCTGGAGCTGGTCGTTCCGGTGGGAGAGGCAGACGTTAAGTTCAGCTGGGAAGTACACTATGCGGCTAACTATATTAGCATCGCTGTGTAAATTGCAAGCAGCCCTATAGGAAAAAAATTCGATTTAGCTTAGGGAACCAAGGAACCGATTGTTATAAAGCTTGAATTAACTAATAACTATGTATTGCGCTGTCGTTTATGGGGATGAGCCCATAGGCGATGGCGCTTTTTTGCGTGGAACATAAGATTGAAAATCAGTCGTCGCTAACGAGAACATACGGTAATGTAAACATCCTTGTGTGTTCGCTTATGAACTCCTCTTCGACCGTGCATACTATAGAATCGATGCATCTTTTAAGGGGAAGGAGCTAGGTACATAATTTGGATAAGTTGTATCTAAGCAACTTTTTCACGTTCAACCAACTTTACAGAACCGATGCAACACCTTTTTGTGAGGGAAACAGAACGGTTGCGGGTCAACACTGTTTCTCTAGACCCACAGCAATTGTATTTGTTACCATGAATGACGAAAGAGCAATACTAACATGATGAACGGATAAAGAACCAACTTTTTATCATACTGATATCATTTGCTCTAATGATGATTAGCTGGGAGGAAGTTGCATTGAAAGAATATGCAGATATGAAAAAAGGTGAACGAGGAGCATGGGTGAGCATCATCGTCTATATTGTGCTGTCCATGACGAAGCTTGGCTTTGGCTTCGCCTATCATTCTGCTGCGCTGCAGGCAGACGGCTGGAACAACTTGACGGATATCGTGGCGTCTGTAGCTGTACTTATTGGGCTGCGAATTTCACAGAAGCCGCCCGATCGCGATCACCCGTACGGACATTTTCGCGCAGAGACGATATCTGCCTTAGTGGCTTCCTTTATTATGGCAACGGTAGGGATACAGGTTATCGTATCGACCGTTCAATCCCTTTGGTCTGCAAATACGCATGTTCCCGATATTTTGACAGGCTGGGTCGCTCTGCTTTGTGCGGCTGTTATGATGGTGGTGTACCTCTATAACAGCAGGCTTGCAAAACGGATACAAAATAAAGCTCTAATGGCTGCTGCTCATGACAACCGCTCTGATGCCTTGGTGAGTATCGGTGCAGCGATTGGTATTTTCGGAGCTCAATGGGGATTTCCATGGCTAGATCCGCTTGCGGCATTGACCGTCGGTATTGTCATACTTAAGACAGCGTGGGATATTTTTTATGATGCGAGTCATGCGTTGACGGATGGCTTTGATGAAAAGAAATTGGAGACACTGCGCAAGACGATAGCAAATACAAACGGGGTTCGTGCGATTCGAGATGTGAAGGCGAGATTGCATGGCAATCGTGTACTTGTCGATGTCATTGTACTCGTCGATCCAAAGTTGACCTTGATTGAGAGTCATCGGATATGCGATGAGGTAGAGCATCGAATGAGGCATTCGCATAATATTACTGATGTTCAAGTACATGTGGAGCCCTTAATAAAAGGGGAGCAATAGAGATGTTCTCGTTTGAGTTCAACAGGATGCAAAGATTCGCATAGGCAGTTACTCACTGCATTTTATGTGTAATCCAAGGCATAAGGTTGGACTCTTTTTTTATGGAATTCTCACAACAAAATCAATTTTATATGCAACTACTTTCATTATTGCTGTGCTGCTGAGCTCATAAAAATGTGCATAAGAAAAGGCAAAGTTATCGTGCAAACAACTTTGCCTATCAGCTATATGCTGCATCAAGCCTTCTGAAAGAATAGATGTGGCGCGCTAACGGTTGTGACAGAGGCTATTTCTGTTACATTCACATATTTTGAAGTTTAATGAGCGCCAGCGAGCTTATTTGCCGAATAAAGCGGTTTTGATAGCTATAATCGTTGAAATAAGCTCACACACGATCGTTAAAATTCTACACTCGACGATATCCTTAAATTAACGTCTATAGCGAACGTTAGCGCATACAACTCCACTTGCTTGTCGAGCAAGTGGACCATAATGCTAACTGAGTCAATAGCTTGACCTAGGCTGCCCCGGGGCGAATTGCCTCAAGATGTAACGTGCATGATGTAAGGCGCCTTCACGCAATTATTCTATTTTTCCTATACCGCCTCAGCTTCGCTTGCTTGAACGGTATCAAACTTTGCACGCTTCATCTTGATTAACACGAGCAACAATGCAAATGCTAGAACGGCAAACAACGCGCAGGTGAAAAAGACACTTCGATAGCCGAAGCCATCCGCTATAAAGCCAAACAGCACAAAGCCGAGCATCGATCCAACCTTATTGGAGTTGGAGTACAAGTTAGTAGCTGTGCCTGGCATTTGCGGTAAAAAGTCTTGGAAATAAGTAATGGCTACACCACTTGTGATGGAAATGTAGGCAGCGCTCAATATTTGGACGATGAAAATGTGCCATGTTTCTACTGCAAATGAAAGAATAATAAAGTAAATACAGGCGATAAATACGCCCAGCCGAATTAACCTATCATTTACGATTTTGGTAGCTAAGTAGCCGAAGCCGAGCATAAATGGAATTTCAAATACAGGTGGAATACTAAAAATGATGCCGATATCTTTTTCGGTACCACCGAGTTCTTTGGTGACGAATTGAGCCATATTCATCGTGCTAAGTGTATTTGCCACAGAAATGAACGTGAAAGCAAGCAGGTTAAGAAAAATAAACGGTTGAAAGACGATCTTGGTGAGCGGAATGTTGGCTTGCGATATGGAGGCCGTTTGCTGCTCTTGCTTACTCTTCAAAAATAAAAGTGAAATAATCGCTACGATAACGTTGCAAGTTGCCGCTACAACAAACAGTCCTGTAAATCCCAAATAAAGCAGCACAAACGCTGCAATAGCAGGTCCGAGCGTCCAAGAAAGGGCGAAAATCGTTCGCAGTATGTTCATATAAAGTGGAAGCTGTGTCGACGGAAGGGTTGACCTTCCTAGTATTTCACGTCCTATGGCAAACACTTGAGAAAACGTCGATGAAGCGATGCCTAGAAACAGGGAAGAGACAAAGAGAAGTACATAAAAATTTCTGGAAAAGGCGAACCCCAAATAACCGATTGCCCCAGCGATTGCACACAGGGCTAATATAAAGCTGCGATTTGGTACGCGATCAGATAGCTTAGCGATATACGTACTGAATACAATGCCGCAAATGGACGAGACAAGCATAAAAATACCAAAGGTTTTGTTGCTCATCCCAACTTCATCGATGGCAAATAGCGAGTTATACGGCAATACAAAGGCAAACGATATACCGAGAAATACATTGACGATCATAACAATCGGAAACTGTTGAATGGATAACGTCGTTTTCGTATGCTGCTTAATTGCTTGTACAAATGAATTCATTCTACCCCTATCCTCTCTCTTATTTTCTACTTATTCAACTCTATAGCCGCCCCCACACTGCTGTCTTGTAGGTGAAGTTTACCACATTAGTTAACAATAACAAGAGTAGTTTTTTAAGTGGATCCTAATTTTGCCGATAGGGGAATGTAGAACTTCGGGTTTGTTGCTGTCACATGCTTCTGTACATCGTACATAATGGATTCTGGATATTGTCCATGTTCGGACAGAAGACCCTCCTCTATAATCTAATTGAGAATAATTATCAATCTAATTGGATTGAAAATAGAGAGGCAGGCAATGAAAATAATGAAACAGCGTTTTTGGCAATTTGCACTTCTTTTCGTGATGGTGTTCCTAATAGCTGCATGCGGCAGCTCGAAGCAAGATGGAGCAGCAGATAATAAGACCGCAACACAGCCGGAGTCAAGTCAGTCTCAACCAGTATCGACGAAGACAGCTAAGGCAACGAAAGAGATTACCTATTTGGGCAAGACCTATACCGTTCCTGAAAAAGTCGAAAATATTGTCGTTGCCGGCAGTATCGAGTCGATGGAAGATGCATTAGTGCTAGGAACTAGTCTTACTGGAGCAAGTTCCGTTGGTGGAAGTTTCCCGCAAATGTTTGCAGAAATTACGAAGACGGCGACTGATATCGGTCAAAAGCAGCAGCCGAACTTTGAAACGATATTGAAGCTTAAGCCGGACGTTATATTAGGATCGACGAAATTCCCGGCAGATAAGACTGAGAAAATGGAAAAGATTACGACGACAATTCCAGTCTCCCACAAAGCCGTGGATTGGGAAGCCAACTTGATGCTGTTAGCGGAACTAACGGGCAAACAAGATAAGGCTAAGGAAGCATTGCAGCAATATAAGACAGATTTAGAAGCTGCGAAGGCTAAAATAGGGGAGCAGTATAAGGATAAAAAAGTTATTGCCCTTCGCTTGCGTGGACTAGAGCTTTGTTTGTATGCAGATTCACTATTCTTCAATCCTACGCTGTATGAGGAGCTTGGCTTACCCGTTCCAGCTGAAATCAAAGCTACGAAGAAACAAGAAATTATTTCTATTGAGAAGTTTAGCGAAATCAATCCTGACGTCATCTTCTTGCAATTTGCGGAGTCCGAGAATAAGAAGAACGTAAAAATTGTTGAAGAGCTGCAAAACAATCCAATTTGGAAAAACCTTGATGCCGTTAAAAACAACAAAGTATTTATCAATGTTGTTGATCCAGATGCACAAGGCGGGACTTTTTGGAGTAAACAGCAATTCCTCAAAGCGGCTGTTGAGAAGCTTGGATCGCAATGATTTCAGGTGAGCAGATGAAGAGGCAACTATCACATCGTATACCTATAGCCATTCTTGCGTTGTCGCCTTTTGTAATGGTGGCATTAGCGGTTTGTTCTATTTTTTACGGCTCTAAGTCGATCAGCTTAAGCACAATATGGGATGCGTTCGTTCGGTTCGATCCGAATCATATCGACCATCAGATTGTGATACACTCCCGTCTGCCGCGAGCAATAGGAGCGCTCCTTGTAGGGGCGTTCCTTGCTATATCCGGCGCATTAATGCAGGGAGTAACGCGCAACTATTTAGCTTCACCTTCTATTCTAGGTGTGTCGGATGGTTCGGCCTTTGCAATCACACTTTGTATGATCTTTATGCCAAATGCATCATCGATGGAAATGATTTTGTTCTCTTTGGTTGGATCAGCGTTAGGTGTTGGATTCGTATATGGCATAGCCTCCATTATTCCAGGAGGGTTGTCCCCGGTGAAGCTGGCCATCTTCGGAACCATTGTAGGAACTTTTTTAAGTAGTGTCTCGATGGCCTTGTCTACGTATTTTCAAATCTCACAAGATATTAGCTTTTGGTACAATGCGAGACTTCATCAAGTGAATCCCGAGCATGTGAAGCTGGCGATTCCATTTGCTGTTGTAGGTATTGTGTTAGCAATACTTGTTGCCAGCAAGATTAGCGTTATGGCGCTCGGTGAGGAAGTAGCTCGTGGATTAGGACAGCGAACAAAAGTGGTCAGAGGCATTGCCAGTTTATCGGTCATTATTTTGACAGGGATATCGGTTGCGCTAGTAGGCAAGATTGGCTTTGTCGGCTTAATGATTCCTCATATTACGCGCTTCTTAGTCGGTATGGATTATCGTTGGGTTGTACCTTGTGCAGGCGTCATTGGAGCCATGTTTCTCTCCTTTAGCGATATTATAAGCCGCTTCTTGAACATGCCTTTCGAGACGCCGATAGGTGTAGTTACTGCGCTGTTTGGTGTTCCATTCTTCCTCTACTTGATTCGTACAAGAGGAGGGGGCAAGCATGCATAAAACTACTTCATTACGCACGTTCTGGGTTGTCTTTATATCGCTCGTATCCCTTATTTCGGTTAGCTTGTATTTACATATAACGTCTGGTGATTATGACATCTCGGTTATGGAAATATTGCGGACCATATTGCAGATTGATTCCAAGGCCGAAAATGAGCTGGTTCTATTCGAGTTTCGTATGCCGCGAATGATTGTTGCTGCTTTGGTCGGTTTTGGACTTGGTATTGCAGGTGCCATTATTCAAGGTGTGTCTAGAAATGGCTTGGCTGATCCAGGTATTTTAGGGATTAATGCGGGAGCGGGCTTTGCCATTGTCATTTTTATGTTTTTATTTCAGGGTGAGCTATTTACAGATGGCTGGCTTGGTACGATGATTATGCCTATTTTCGGTTTAGTAGGGGGCTTGCTTGCAGCGCTAGTTATTTTTGCATTGGCTTGGCATCGAGGAACGTTGGATCCGCAGCGGCTTCTGTTAGTTGGTATCGCCATTTCTTCTGGATTTGGTGCACTGACTTTATTTATCTCTTTAAAAATGAATCCGAGTGACTTCGAAGCGGCTACGATCTGGTTAACCGGCAGTATTTACAATGCGAATTGGATGTATATCGTAGCTATGCTACCATGGCTCATTATCCTTGTTCCTATATTAATGCTGAAGGCCTCTGTGCTTGACTTGCTGCAAATGAAGGATGAAAGTGCATCTAGCTTAGGTATTGCGATTAACCGTGAACGAATCATTTTGTTGATTTGCAGTATTGGCATCGTGAGTGCTTGTGTTTCCGTTTCTGGAAGTATCGGTTTTGTTGGTCTGCTTGCGCCGCATATAGCTAGAAGGCTCGTCGGTGTTACGCATACAAGACTGATTCCCATTTGTGGATTGATCGGCATGCTGATCGTTGTCTTTTCTGATTATGTTGGGAAAACGCTCGTGGCACCTGCAGAGCTTCCGGTTGGCATTGTCATTTCACTTGTTGGTGTGCCTTATTTTGTGTACCTTATGATTCGAGCAAAAGGAAAATAATGCACTTGTATTAGTTCTTTAGAACTATTAAAATAGTTACAAATCGTAATAATTAAGACCAAAGTCCCGTAGATGTCAAAATTGTAACTTGTTATAGTATAGACAAATGGAATCTAGTTACATTACTAGAATTCGTTGATTTAATATTATAAAAGATTACAATGTGTACATACACACATGTGATCATTATTGTTGTAGGCCAGCAACGATGAATCAACATCTTAGGGAGGCAGAACGATAATGAACAACAAAGTGAACAAATTAATTAATATGAAGACATTTAGCAAATCTTTGCTAGCACTAACGACAATTACACTCTCGGCTCAAATGTTAGCAGCGCCTGTATCCGCAGCTCCTCGCAGTGTAGATAATGGGACAAGCAACTCATACAATATGAACGCTGCTGCGACTGCAGCACAAATTGCAACGATTCAAAGCAGTGTGAACATGCGCGACGCAGCATCTACATCTGGACAAGTGATCCGCAAGCTAGCGCAGGGAGAAGCGGTTTCCATACTAGAAAAGACAAATGCCAACTGGTACAAAGTGAGAGATTCACAAGGAAACGTTGGATTTGTTAGTGCAAACAGCAGCTACATTAAAGTTAACGGCGCAAGCAATCCATCTACAGGTTCGAGTAACTCAATCAACGCGAATAATTCGAACAAAGAGGATAAGCAACCGATTAGCTCTTCGGTGGAAGACGTAATTAAGACGGGTATGTCGTATCTTGGCACACCGTATGAGTTCGGTTCCAACCGCAGCAATACGCAGACATTCGACTGCTCTGATTTCGTTCGTCATATTTTCAAGCAATCCGCAGGAATTACGCTTCCAGCAGATTCTCGTCAGCAAGGCACTTATGTGAAGGATAAAGGAACAGCTAAAAATAGCATTTCTCAATTGAAGCGTGGCGACTTGATGTTCTTTATGAGCTATAAAGGTTCCAAAGCTTCTAGCTATGCTGGAGTAAATAAGAACACAGAGCGCATTACTCATGTGGGTGTATATTTAGGCAATGGCCAAGTAATGCATACGTACTCCGTTGATTCGGGTGGCGTTCGTGTAGATACAATTACAGGAAAAGCGTGGGAGCATCGCTTCTTGTTCGGTGGAAGTGTACTCTAGTAAATAAATAAATTTAATATTTTCAACTAATCGAAGGGTTGTCCGAAGGGAGCGTTGTTCTTCTATAGGGCAGCCCTTCTGTTGTATGTACAAGAGTGTATGCAACAAGTAACAGACAAAATAAATAACTCCCCCAAGAGAATTCTTGGAAGGAGCTATTGCTGTACATCAAATCAAGTTATTGTTCAATGCTATGAATGATATCTGCTTACTGACGGTAATGCTGATGAGGATGGTGTTCCTTCTTAGTACCCGGCGTTTCTGGAATAAGATCCTCAATTTTGCGCAAGCTGCGGAAGCGCGGCTTACGAGCTAGACGATTAGCATACCAGCCACTAATTGCACTTAGTGGAATAATAGCTGACAGCAGCCATACCGCTAGATTCTGCTGTTCACGTACAACGATGTAGATGAGACCAAGTATGAATAGTGGTGCATAATCTACATATTTGACAAGCCAATGTCGTTTGCCTGCTCGGTTTTCTTCAATACCAAGACTGACGAGTCCGGCAATGGCGATGATACAGGAAAGGGTGAAGGAAGTCCAATCAAGTGCTAGTGTTAGCATACCAGCAACAACTAAGACATATCCAATGGCACCGAATGTACGATATAGCAATCTGGCTCTCTCCTTATCTCGTGTTCAAATACATATTTCCATATACTTGCTTAACCAAACATTTGGTTGTTAATAAGTTCTAATACTTCACGTGGGCACTTTTCCAGCAGCTGGGCAGGAAATTCTCGCTGTTGTCTTGTGCTTCTTACATCATTCAGCTCGTTTTGCAGCCTTTTGAACCATCCGATAAGTGTATCGTGTGAAGTAAGCATTGCTCCGTAACCATGGTCAATAAAATAGTCGCAATTCTCTTCTTCTTGCCCAGGAATAGGAGAATAAAACAGCATCGGAATTCCTTTAATCATTCCTTCTGTGCAGGTCATTCCGCCTGGCTTCGTTACTAATAGATCAGACGCGTCCATCATAAGCGGGATATCATGAGTATAACCATAAATATGAATGTTAGGATGCTGAAATAATGGATCTTGCTTCATACGTTGAATGGTTTTGCTGTTGCTGCCCATACAGAATAGAAACTGGATATGCTCCCGCCATTCGGCTATGTATGATAGTGCTTCCTCATTAATGGACAGTCCCCATCCGCCTCCCATAAACATGACGGTTGGCATTGCCTTCAGCCCTAACGATGCTTGGGCTTCCTGCTGAGTTTGACGACTCCAGAACTTCGGATGAACAGGCAGGCCTGTAACGACAATACGATTCGATTCGATGCCGCGAGCGAGCAGCTTGTCACGTACTTCATCAGCGGATACAAGGTATTTGCTTACTTCATCGTCTATCCAAGTCCCATGAGCGTCATAATCGGTAATCAAAGTATATAACGGAACATGAAGTCCTGAACGTTTCAATCGAGAGATGACGATGTTCGGGAATGGATGCGTACAGACGATTGCATCAGGACGCAAATGATTAACGACCTCTGAAGTCTGCGTATAAAAAATACGGTGCAGAGCTAATTGAGTAAAGCGATGAAGTGACTTTTTGTATTTCTTGCGGTACAGAAGACCGACCAACTTCGGTTGTGTGCTGACCGTCTTGCGATAAGCTGCAAATATAAGCGGTCCGACGGTAGGATTTAGAAACCTGCCGAGCTCGATTACACGGGCTTGGACGTCTGGGGCTATATGTTTGAGCCCGACAGCTAATGAGTATGCAGCTTGTGTATGCCCTGTACCGAAACCTTCGGATAGAAGAAGGATCCTCTTTTTACGCATGTTTCTCACCCTTCATTATTATACCCCACAATCGAATTGGAAGCATCAAGGAATCTTTAGATATTGTTCCAAAAAAACATTGAAGTTGCAAGATGAAAAACAATGTGGTAAAGTGAAAAACGAGAAAAATGACTAAAATAACAATTTGGTCATTTGGTCGAATAGTCAGAAGCAGAGAGGGGTGATCGTATGTCTTTGGATCGACGTAAACAAATTATTGATGCTGCTGCCAAGTCATTTGCTTTGTTTGGGTACAAAGCAACGACGATGGATCAGATCGCTAAGATTGCTCAAGTCGGCAAAGGGACGATCTATACGTTCTTTGCGAATAAAGAAGAGCTGTTCAACGAGATTTTGCAACAAGTCATATTTGAAATGAAGCATATCGCAGATAGGGAATCTGCTGAACAGCGTCCATTTCATGAGAAAGTGTTTCGTATTCTTGATCAGGCGTTAGAGTTCCGCAGTCGTCATGAGCTGGCCATGAAGCTTTCCCAAGAGCTTCGTGATGTAGGTACGCCTATGGCTAATGAGGCACTGAACCGACTTGAAAGTGAATTGCTTACTTACATTGAAGCTCAGCTTCAATCAGCTATGGATCGTGGTGAACTGGCACAAGGCGATCCGCGTATTATGAGCTTTATTATGTATCAATTGTATCGTTCTTTAACAACGGAATGGAATAAGATTCATGATCCATTGGATAAAGATACGATAAAGGAAACCTTCTATAAATACTTTATGAAGGGAATTCTGCGAGTAACACCGTATGAATCGAAGGATGAGTAACCTTTGTGTGGTTAAATAGGTTAATCATTTTATTATGAGTTAGCAGCTTGCCCATTAAGGGGCAAGATATGTTATAGGTTTATTGCGTCGCGTCCAATCGCAGCTAGATATACAGCTGTTTTATGCGCTGTATATTTCATTGCAGAGCGGGCGAGGCGTTTCTTTTGACCTAAAATGACCAAATGAACTATTTGGTCAGGAGGTTTTGGTGGGTTTTTAAAATGATATTTAGCACAAAGGTGAGTGAAGCGTGTGAAAGGTTTGCGATTATTTTTTGCAGAGTGGGGGAACATACTGCGGAACCCAAAGGTTTTGGTTCCAGTTACTGCAGTAATGATGATTCCGGTTATGTACAGTGCACTATTTCTAGGTACGTTCTGGGATCCGTATGGAAAAATGAAAGATCTGCCCGTCGCGATTGTAAATGAGGACAAGGGTGCTGAGTTGGAAGGCGAAAAGCTGACTATCGGTAAAGAGCTAGTTGATGAACTGAAGGAAAGTAAAGAACTTGATTTTCACTTCGTATCTTCACAGGAAGCACTAGCGGGACTTAAAGAAGATCGTTTTTACATGACGATCACGATTCCAGAGGACTTTTCTAAGCGTGCAGCAAGCTTAATGGATGACGAGCCAAAGCAAGCAGAGTTGTTATTCCAAACGAATGAAGGGCATAACTTCTTGGCAGCGCAAATCGGGGGAACTGCCATTCATAAAGTTAATTCTGAGATATCTCGAACGATTACGGAATCGTATACGAAGTTGATGTTCGAGCAGGTTGAGAAAGTATCGGAAGGATTAGGTGAAGCTGGTGACGGTGCAACCAAGATCCACGATGGTACGAAGACATTAGCGAATGGTACAGCTGAGCTGAAAACGAATATGGCGAAGCTTTCCGACGGAGCATTGAAGTTGAAGCAGGGCACAACTCCACTGGCAGATGGTGCGCAAAAGCTTAACTTAGGCGCAGCTGAGTTGAACAAAGGTGCAGCTTCCATGAATCAAGGTTTGAAGCAGCTTGCCCAAGCTCATGATCAACTAGAGCAAGGAGCTCGGAAGAGTGAGCAAGGGGCTACTCAACTGCAAGCAGGCTTGAAAAGCTCCGCAGTTGGCAGCAAAGAGCTGGCAGAAGGGACAAAGGCGCTCGCAGGTGGTCTAGAGCAATTAGTAAAAGCAAGCCCAGAATTAGCGAATCACCCAGCTATGAAGCAGATTATGCAAGCGAGCCGTGACGTTCAAGCAGGTGCAAGCAAGCTAAATGAAGGCCAGACGAAGCTGGTAGCGGGTGCATCCGCTTTGAAAGATGGTCAAACTCAGCTTGTTGGCGGTATGAAGCAATTTGGACAGAAACTTGACGAGGCTGCTGTGGGCAGCGGCAAGTTGACTGTCGGTGCGAAGCAGCTTGCTGATGGTGCTGCACAACTCAAAGGTGGAGTCACAGAAGCAACGAAAGCGATCACGACGATTGCAGATGGCAGCAGTAAGCTAAATGAGGGTGCAGGCAAACTGCAAAATGGTGTACGCGAACTGAAGGATGGTTCTGGTGAACTAGCGAGTAAGCTAAATGAAGCAGCTGATGAAGCTGCAAGTGTGCAGGGTTCAGAGAAGCGCATCGAAATGTACGCGAAGCCTGTAACGGTTGTGGAATCCAGCATTAATAAAGTACCGAACTATGGTACAGGATTCGCTCCTTACTTCTTGTCACTCGGATTGTTTGTAGGTGCACTTATTCTTACGATAGTACTTCCGCTCGTACAATCTCCTGATCCGTTAGCTTCTGGATGGAGTAGATTTGTGAGCAAAACGTTATTATTTGTATCCGTCGGTGTCGTGCAGGCACTGGTGGCAGATGCTATTCTTATATTCGGCCTTGGGCTGGAAGTACAAAATACCGCTCAATTTATCGGTTTCAGTATTTTATCCAGTATGACGTACATGTTTATTATTCAATCCCTCGTTACCGTGCTTGGTGACCCAGGAAGATTTGTTGCCATCATTATTCTTATTCTTCAGCTTGTATCTTGTGGAGGAACGTTCCCAGTGGAGCTGACACCTGCATCTATGCAAGTGATTGGTGACTGGCTGCCAATGACGTATACCGTAAATGGATTTAAAGCAGTCATTTCAAGTGGGGATACAAGTATGCTGCTTAGCCAGTCAGGTATTCTTGCGATTTACATTGTTGCATTCGGTGCATTGACACTTGGCTACTTCGTTATGAAGGCGCGTGAAGCACGCAGTGATCAAGGTGCTTTGACTGCAAAGTAAGCTGGCGAAGTAAGAACAGGATACACCTTCTTCTCGTCGTCCCATTTTAAAACGGGAATAATTGAAAGTCAGAGAAACCCTCAAGTGCTGAACCAGCATTTGAGGGTTTTTTCCATGTTCAGCAGGAAATAGGAATGAAAGCTCGAATTGGTTGTAAGACTTCATTAGATTCGTTGCAACAAGTATACACGTAACGGCGGGCGGCAAATCGTAAGGAGGTACGAATGTGACAAGTGTAAATCGGCGATGGGAACTCGAAGCGATGCGTGGCGTCGCGATAATGGGTGTCGTTCTCATTCACGTTATTTCAATGGGAATAGCCGTACAGTATCCGGATCATGCTGGATGGGGAGGTCAGATGGAGGCAGGAGTGCTGCCCTTGGTTTGGGCAAGCGCATGGGGCAGGTTTTCTGTACCTATGTTTCTGTTTGTGTCGGGACTGCTCATCACGTATCGGCTGAAGGATAAGCCCATTTCTTATCCAAGTTTAATCCTAAAGCGCGGAAGCGATCTGCTGCTGCCATACTTGCTATGGACTGTTATCGGCTTAGTGTTCACTTGGTTTATGATCAACCCGTGGGGGTTGCAGCATCTCATCGTTGCTCTTGTGTTGGGCAAAGGATATTTTCATCAATTGTATTTCATTCCTCTTTTGTTGCAGTGCATCATTCTTCTGCCTCTTTGGCTCAAAGGTTTAAAATGGAACGTCGGAGGCTTTCTTCTCATCATCGGCAGCATTCAACTTCTGTACACGGCTGCGTATCAACTTCTATTCCTTTCTTCATTTGACTACATACCTGCGTCGCTCGGGAAAGCTTGGGAAATTTTAATTGCACCTACGTTATTTGGTATGATGGGCTATTTCGTAGTAGGACTAGCAGTTGGCTTGCATTTCGAAAAATGCTTGCAGTACGTTAAGAACAAATCACTCGCCTTTTGTACAAGTGTATATGTTGCTTCTCTTATTCTTCAGCTCGCAGACGTCCATTTATCGTTTAGCATTTCATCAGATCTTGGCAATTCGATTCATTTTTATCGTGTAACGGTGTTTGTATATGTATGTTGTACAATTTTGCTTGTATGGAAATGTGCCCTTGTATTCGCAGAATCTCGTTGGATGAAAGGAATTATGAATGTGGGGCAATATGCCTTTTTCATATTCCTCGCTCATGTGCTTATACTGGAAAGCTTAGAACTTCATAGTTCGGCATGGTATGGATCTATTGGGATGGTAGTCGTGACAACTGTACTTACGATGCTGTTATGTATCGCTGTGCAGTACATTGGCAATAGATTGGCTCCACAACGGTCAGTACGCAGCCCAATGGGGATGTTTTTAGGAAAATAAAATACGTGCAGTTCTTTCGATTGCAAATTTGTAGAAGATATAGTTATAAAGTCTTAATTTTCACAATAATGCAGCGTACATTCGGATTATCGTAAAAAAAACCTTTCCAATTGCCGATATATCAATATATACATGACTTTGCGACATACTTCGGTATGAAGTAGGGAAAGGGGAATATAGCTTGAGCAATTTAGTAGTACGCAAACGCTCTTTCGGGCGCAAAATGACAACATGGCTGGCAAGCTTGCTTGTTGTTACATTAATAATGAGTATATCTCCGTGGCAATCCGTTGCTAGTGCATCAACGACAACGAAGACAACGACTGCTGAAACGGTAACGGGACTTCAATTTGAATCATCGGTAACTCCTGTACATGTTATCGTGGATGGTTCGTCTGTACAGATGAAAGTGTTGGCATCCATTAAAGGAGAATCTACTTTAAGGGATGTTACGGGAGCAGCGACATGGACTTCTTCCAATCCGTCTGCTGTAACGGTAGAGAACGGTTGGGTCAAAGGCGCTGGTAAAGGGTCATCTGAAATTACGGTTAAGTATCAAGGCTTTACGTTGAAGAAGACGGTAGTATCTGAATTTATGTACGAGAAGCTTATCGTTCGTAATGCAGATAGTGGACAAGAAGTAGATGCTTCTATGACTACGATGCTTGGCGCTAAGCACAAATGGAAAGTATTTGCCAACGATAAATCGTCCAACACAGAAAATGATGTAACAGCAGAAGCGTTATGGTCCTCTGCTGATGCGAATATCGTGGATGTGGATAAAGGCGTACTTGATATTAAGTCTGCAGGCACAACGAAAATTACGGTGAAACATAAAGGGATCACAAAGACGATCGAAGTCAAAGTAGAGTATGCTTACGATGAGTTGAAGTTGTCCCCGAACAAGTTGATTGAATTCCAGTATGGTGGTGCGGAATATGCACTTACTGCAACTACGGAGAAAAAGGGCAGCGCAACGGAAGATGTGACATTGAAGGCAACTTGGACAACAAGTGATTCCAATATCGTTCAAGTAAAAGACGGAAAAGTGAAGCCAATTAATGTTGGTACAGCTACGGTAACGGTTACATACCTTGGTCGCTCCCAGAGTGTAACGGCTGTTGTACGTCCTTCTCATCATGCCATACGGATTACACCAGATGAAGATCAGCATGTGATGCTGGGTGACACAAAAGGGATTAAACTAGAGCTATTTGCTCAGAAAGATCTAGCTGCTCCTGATAATGTAACGGCACTTGCTGAATGGCGTTCCGATAATGTCATGGCTGTGACGGTTGAGAGCGGTGTTGTGCAAGCGAAAGCTGCAGGAACGGCTAAAATAACAGCTAGTTATAATGGGTTATCTAAATCGGTAAATGTGACGGTGTACCCGAAAATCGAAAAGTTAGAATGGACAGATGCAAAGGAAAATGCAAAGGAGCCGTTTAAGCAAGAATTGTACGTAGAAGATGTGAAGCCTCTTCCGAAAGTACAAGGCATTACGTTTGGCGGCGACAAAGTTGACTTGAGCAACGTGGTTACGTATACGTCCAGCAATCCTGCTGTATTTGAAGTAGAAGATGACAAAATGAAAGCTATAAGCAGTGGAGATGCTCAACTGTTGGTGACGTCAAACGGCCTAGCATTAAGCACAGACGTGAAAGTATTGCGCAAAGCGTTAATGCTGCGTACAGACCAAACGGACATGTCCATCGTGACGGGCCGCGAGCTTGCGCTGCCTAAGACAACGGTTGTATTTACAAATGGTGAAGAACTTGATGTAACGCAAGAAATAAAATGGGAAGCAAGCAACAACAACTTGCTTATCCGTGACGGTAAGATGAAGGGGCTTGTGCCGAGCAGAGTAACATTGAATGGTACGTATTCAAATGTAAAGATTAGCATTAAGATCTCAATTGAGCAGGAAGTCGTTCGTTTCGTTATTGAACCGAATCCTGTCTATGTGAATATTAATAAGTCCAAAAGCTTCAAAGTAACGGGTATATACCGCGATGGCAAGAAGGCTACACTGACAAGTCGTATTGACTGGAAAGTTGAAAATGAAAGCATTGCGAGTTTGCGTGGTTCTAGTGTTAAAGGTCTTGCTCTAGGAAGCACGAGAATTATTGGGGAGTACCAAGGCAACCAGCTTGTTATTCCTGTTCATGTGAAACCGCGTCTTTTGAAGCTGGAGACAACTACTTCTTCACTAAAGATGACAGTTGGTCAAACAGCTGACTGGAAGGTGAATGCAATTTACGATACGGGTGAAGTGGTTGATGTCACTCCGCAAGTGAAGTATGTACCTTCTAGCTCTAAAGTGAAAGTAGAACGTGGAAAAGTAACAGCAGTGACAAAAGGCAGCGCATCGGTCAAATTCACATTCGATGGCAAATCTGTCTCGATGCGAGTTTCGGTCAAATAGTACACCTTGCTGATCGGTCACTACCCAGTATAAAAAAGAAATAAGTACAAGTTGATCGCAGTCCCTATGTTATAGGGGCTGCGATTTGTATATAGTCATAAGGTTGATGGGCGATTTCTGAAGTGGATTTGTGTTTGTTATACAATAGTTTGTATAAAAATACACAAAACTTGTCCGGTTTATGCATTTGAGCTTTATGATGAGCAACAGCCACATGGCAGAAATGAGCGGATTAAGTTCCAATTTTGATGTGATTTAAAACAACGATCCATCATTTTTAATGTGAAATCGGCGCAGTACTGCAAGTAATCAGCTCGGAAATCCTGTCTTGTTGTAAAACAAAAATTATCAAGCGCATAAAAAGTTTGAATTGCCTTCAATATGGGGCGGTGATAAAATGATACAATAATTCAAATGAATAATTATAAATACATGCATGAATACCTACATTAACATATAGAAAGGTTGCATCCTATGAAAGCATACGGCTTACCTCAGAAGCAGGGTCTATACGATCCACAGTACGAGAAAGATGCATGTGGTATGGGATTTGTCGCCCATATCAAAGGGCAGAAGTCCCATGACATCGTTCGCCAAGCGTTAACTGTCTTGGTTAGTATGGAGCATCGTGGCGGTCAAGGAAGCGAACCTAATACGGGGGATGGGGCAGGCATTATGCTGCAGCTGCCGCATCGTTTCTTTGCACAACAGATGCAAGAGCAAGGCGTGGAATTGCCGGAAGCGGGACGCTACGGCGTTGGTATGTTGTTTATGTCCCAAGACGTCCGTATCCGGGAGCGTCACGAGGCGGAGCTTCGTCGAATTGTAGAAGACGAAGGTCAAACCTTCCTAGGTTTCCGCACCGTGCCAACAAACGATGAAACATTAGGTCAGTCCGCTAAAGCGGTAAAGCCTTGCGTTCGTCAACTGTTCATCGGTCGCAGTGAAGATATTCAGAGCGATCTGGCATTCGAACGAAAGCTTTATCTCATTCGCAAGCGTGCGGAGCAGGCGATCCGTTATACGAACGAGGAAGGCGCAGATACGTTCTATATTCCGAGCATGTCTTGCCGCAAGATCGTGTATAAGGGAATGCTTACAACGGAGCAGGTAGGTCATTTCTACTTGGATCTGCAAAATCCGACGTTAGAGACCGCGATTGCGCTTGTGCATTCGCGCTTTAGTACAAATACGTTCCCGAGCTGGGAGCGTGCCCATCCTTACCGCTTCATGATTCATAATGGAGAGATCAACACACTGCGTGGTAACGTGAACTGGATGAATGCTCGTCAAACGCTCTGTCAGTCCGAAGTATTTGATGCGGATCTAGAGAAGATCAAACCGGTTATTAATCCAGACGGTTCCGATACAGCGATGTTCGATAACACCTTTGAATTCCTCTACTTATCTGGACGTTCGCTGCCACATGTGGCAATGATGATGGTGCCTGAGCCATGGTCCAATCACGATAGCATGGATCCTGCTAAACGCGCGTTCTATGAATACCACAGCTGCATGATGGAGCCATGGGATGGCCCTGCTGCAATGGCGTTCACTGATGGCGTGCAGATCGGTGCGATTTTGGACCGTAATGGTCTTCGACCATCCCGATATTATGTGACAAAAGATGACTTAATCATTCTCAGTTCTGAAGCAGGTGTGTTGGACATTGCACCTGAACAGATTTTGTATAAAGACCGTCTTCGCCCAGGTCGTATTTTGCTCGTTGATACAGAGCAAGGTCGAATTATCTCCGATGAGGAAGTTAAGCAGCAAATTGCTAACGAGAACCCCTATCAAGAGTGGCTTGATGAGCACTTGATTGGCCTTGATGATCTCCCAGAGGCACCCGAAGTACCGGAGCCGAAGCATGAGAATGTTCAACAGCGACAACAGGCGTTTGGCTACACATTTGAAGAGCTGCGCAAAGTGCTTGAGCCGATGGCGTCAAGTGGTGTTGAACCAATCGGATCGATGGGTTATGATGCGCCGCTCGCCGTACTTTCCGAGCGTCCTCAGCGCCTATACAACTATTTCAAGCAATTGTTCGCGCAGGTGACGAATCCACCTATCGATGCAATCCGTGAGGAAATTGTTACGGCTACAGGGACAACGATTGGGCCTGAGCGCAACTTGCTGCATCCGGAGCCAGAGAGCTGTCGTCATGTTCGATTGGATACACCAGTCTTGTCTAATGAAGACTTTGCGAAGCTGCGTCATATTAGACGCCCAGGATTCAAGTCCATTACGATTCCTATTTTGTTCCCAGCGAATGAAGGAGCAAATGGCTTGAGTGCGGCTTTACAGACGATGTGCGAAGCAGCAGATCGCGTTATAAGCAAAGGACACAACATTATTATTTTGTCCGACCGTGGCATCGACGCAGAAAATGCTGCGATTCCAGCTTTGTTGGCTGTATCTTGCCTGCATCATCATTTGATTGAAAAAGGTACGCGTACGAAGGTTGGATTGCTGCTTGAGTCTGGTGAGCCGCGCGAAGTTCATCATTACGCATTGCTGCTCGGTTACGGCGTCAGCGCGGTCAATCCATATTTGGCATTCGAGACATTGGATGACATGATTCGCCAAGGCTTGATTCGTAAAATATCGCATGATAAAGCAGTGAAGAACTACATTAAGGCAGCAACCAAGGGTGTTGTCAAAATTTTATCCAAAATGGGTATTTCTACGGTGCAGTCGTACCGCGGAGCTCAAATATTTGAAGCACTTGGCTTGGAACAGTCCTTTATTGATAAATATTTCAGATGGACACCTTCACGTATCGGTGGAATTGGTCTTGAAGAAGTAGCTCAAGAAACGCTTGCACATCACAATCGTGCATATGCGGTACAAGAAGGTCGCGATACGGAGTTAGATTCCGGCGGTGATTATCAATGGCGCAAGAACGGGGAAGAACATCTGTTCAATCCGCAGACGATACACACATTGCAGGAAGCATGCCGCAAAGGCGACTACAAATTGTACAAAAAGTACTCTGGTCTCGTACAAAAAGAGTACGGTCAAAACGGTACATTGCGCTCTCTATTTGAGCTTAAGCCAATTGGCGCACCAGTGCCTATAGAAGAAGTGGAATCGTTACAATCCATCTTCAAAAGATTCAAGACTGGAGCGATGTCGTTTGGCTCCATCTCGAAGGAAGCGCATGAGACGCTGGCGATAGCGATGAACCGCATCGGTGGTAAGTCGAATTCCGGTGAGGGTGGAGAAGATCCGGCACGCTTTGTGAAGGACCCTAATGGCGACTGGCGCCGAAGCTCGATTAAGCAGGTGGCATCAGGACGCTTCGGTGTAACGTCTAACTATTTGGTTAATGCGGATGAAATTCAGATTAAGATGGCGCAAGGCGCGAAGCCAGGTGAGGGTGGACAGCTGCCAGGGCGTAAAGTGTATCCTTGGGTAGCGGAAGTTCGCGGTTCCACACCGGGTGTAGGTCTTATCTCTCCGCCGCCGCATCATGATATTTATTCGATTGAAGATTTAGCGGAACTTATTTATGACTTGAAAAATGCGAATCCACGTGCAGCGATTAACGTGAAGCTCGTATCTGAAGTCGGTGTCGGTACGATTGCTGCTGGTGTAGCAAAAGGTCGCGCAGACATTATTCTTGTCAGTGGTTATGATGGCGGAACAGGGGCATCCCCTCAAGGTTCAATCCGCCATGCAGGTCTCCCGTGGGAGCTTGGATTGGCAGAGACGCATCAGACGCTTATTCTCAACAATTTGCGGGACCGTATTCGTCTAGAAACAGACGGCAAAATGATGACTGGTCGTGATCTTACGATCGCAGCATTGCTCGGGGCTGAAGAATACGGCTTCTCTACAGCACCACTCGTTGTAGTAGGCTGCATTATGATGCGTGTATGTCAGCTGGACACTTGTCCAGTTGGCGTAGCGACACAGAACCCAGACCTTCGCAAAAACTTTAAAGGCGACCCTGATCATGTTGTAAACTTCATGAAGTTCGTTGCTGAAGAGCTGCGTGAGTTAATGGCGGAGCTTGGATTCCGTACATTAGACGATATGATTGGTCGTACAGAGTGCTTGAATGTGAAAGAAGTAAGTGACCACTGGAAAGCGAAGCATATCGATTTATCTACAGTGCTGTATCAGCCAGAGCTTCCAGCAGGTTCTGCTCGCACGAAAGTTCGGGAGCAAAACCACGGTCTTGAAGAAACGTTGGATATGCTTCATCTAGTGCCTGCGGCTCAAGCGGCGTTGGAGCATGCGCAGCCGGTAACGGGAACATTCCCTATTACGAATGTGAATCGTGCAACAGGCACGATCCTAGGCAGCGAAGTTACTCGTAAGTACGGAGCACAAGGCTTGCCAGAAGACACGATTTCCTTCACTTTTACAGGTTCAGCAGGTCAAAGTTTCGGTGCATTCGTACCGAAGGGAATGACGCTGAAGGTGGAAGGCGACAGCAATGACTACGTCGGTAAAGGATTGTCCGGCGGTAAGTTGATTGTGAAGCCGTCACCGCGCGCTACATTTGCAGCAGAAGAAAATATCATTATTGGTAATACCGCGTTCTACGGAGCGACTAGCGGTCAAGCCTATATAAATGGTATAGCAGGAGAGCGATTTGCTGTTCGTAACTCTGGTGTAAATGTTGTTGTTGAAGGCGTGGGCGATCACGGCTGTGAGTATATGACTGGTGGACGCGTAGTTGTACTAGGTTCTACGGGCAGAAACTTTGCAGCTGGTATGTCGGGTGGTATTGCTTACGTACTTGATACAGACAATACATTCGTTCATAACTGCAACTTGGAAATGGTACTTTTGGAGCGTGTAGAGCTTGAAAGCGAAATAGAGCAGCTGCGCCACATGATTGAGAAGCACGTGCATTACACGGGCAGCTCGATTGGTAGTAAAGTGCTGGACCAGTGGCAGGAGTTATTGCCTAAGTTCGTACGCGTTATTCCTAAAGACTATAAGCGCATGTTAGAGCTAATTGAGAAGGTTGAAGCAAAGGGCTTAGTGGGGGAAGCTGCTTTGTTGGCAGCATTCGAAGCGAATATGCGCGAGTTGTCCCGTGTTGGCGGCAACTAGTCAGTAACTTTCGGATTCATATGATAACGATTTAGCTTGTACAACCTTGATCCATCATCTACCATATATAATGGTAGAGAGGATTAAGGTTGTTTTTTTGCTTCTATGTACATAGGATGACGACAAAGACAGGAGTGACATCTAAGTGGAATCACCGTGGTCTATATTCAGAAAGAATACTCGTGAAATGAATGTTTTTATTTGGGCCAGTATGATTCATTCGGCAGGATCGGCTCTGATGTGGCCGTTAACGACAATATTTGTCCATCAACAACTGGGGCGCAGTTTGGCAGAAGCAGGCTTTGTCATCACCATGCAATTTTTAGGAGGAATGATTGGACAAGTTGCTGGCGGTTCTTTTTATTATAGATGGGGAGTTAGGAACCTTCTAATTGGTTCATTAGCTGCATCGGCCATACTTCAAGCTTCGCTTGTAGTGACAGCCTATACAAGTTGGTGGGGCTATATCATGACGATGTTTGCTATCGGTTTTACTTCTAACTTATCGATGCCGGCGATGCAATCGTTTATTGGATTCCGCTGGCCAGAGCGCAGAGATGAATTATTTAATTCTTTCTATGTAGCCAACAATATTGGTGTGGCTTTAGGAACAGCCGTGAGTGGTGTGCTGGCTGACATTTCTTTTAATTTGACTTTCTTAATGAATGCAGCAGCATCAGTGGCTTTCGCAGTATTCTTTCACTTTTATATGAACAATGAACTTAGTTCTAGCCGCATGGCTGCCATTTCTAGTACAAGATCGAAGCCTGACAGTCGGGAGGTAGGAAATAGCGCGTTATCAGACAACAGGGCGATAGGCGCGATGCCGCATCTTTCACTTTCGACCAAGCTTCGCTCGATTCACATTTATTTGTTCATTGGCTGTGGATCTATGTTTATTTGGCTCGCGAACTCGATGTGGGGGACAGGTGTCGCTCCACACTTGACCGATCAAGGAATGGAGATGAAGATGTACAGCTGGTTATGGACCATTAATGGCATTTTCATTTTTGCTGGACAACCACTTCTGAGTTGGTTGAAGCGAACCTGGGCAGCCCACTCCACTTCTCAGTTGACTTGGAGCGCGGCCTTGTATGGCGTTGCTTATTTGATGATTTGGATATGGCCTAGTTATATCGGATTTGTATTTGCCATGATTGTAGCTACGTTAGGTGAAATGCTAGTATCCCCTGCTGTTCCAGCTTATATAAGTAAGGTGGCAGGTAGAGAAGCTCCTTTTTACTTAGGTTTAGTAGGAGGAATCAGCTCCATAGGGCGAATGATAGGACCGCTAGCTCTAGGAATTGCTTACGATACAGGTGGATTAAACATGGTCGTCGTTGTATCCATAATTGTAGCGGGCTTGTCATTAAGCAGTTATATGCTGCACGCGTGGATGCAGCGCGGACGACAAGTTCATGACTCTAGTTCTATCACGTGTGACAGGTAATTACTCATTTCCCATACGATTCGACAAAAATAGAAGGGATAATTCGTATTCGCTCCTCCATTGTCCGACAGTTTAAGCGTTTCTATATCGATATAATAGGGGTATCGTAACTGGATACTTTAATAGAGAGATACCATAAGTTGCGGGATTCTGAGAGAAACGAGGTTTGGTGAATGAAGGTAGGACACGATGTAACGGATAAGACCCAGCGCACGGTAGTTGAACAAACCGAGGACAATCCGCTAACGATTACAGTAGATATTAAAGAGATCCTCAATCAACTGGATATTCCTTTAGAACGATGGGATGAATATAATAAAAAGAACATAGAGAACATAAAGGAGCCTCATCCTAACACATAGAAACAAGCGTGTAGACCGTACGAATGTACAGTGTCTGCACGCTTGTTCCGTGTTTAGCAACATTTTAAGATTAGTTGCCGCGCATGAAACGTTCAGCTCGTACAAAGGCGATGAATCGTCTCGCTTCCTCTTCGGTTAATTCATCCCCATCTACCGTTAATTTGAAACGTTGGAGTATTTCCTCTTCAGCCAATTCCAAATGCTCAGTAAAAGCCTGGATTTCTGGTGAAAGTTCCATTTGAGGAAGAGAAGTACGACCAACGAGATAATCAATCGATACCTCGAATAAGTCCGCTAATTGTGTAAGTGCCTCAAAGTCCGGTTTACGTCGATTTTTCTCATAATGAGACAATGCTGCTCTCGTAATACCTAACTTGTTGGAAAGTTCCTCTTGAGTCCACCCTTTTGACTCTCTTAACTGTGATATTCGATTCCCAGTTGTCATCTTGCTTCCTCCTCTGTGGCGGGTAACTGTTAACATTTTTATTGTTACGTGACGAAATGTATCGTTGAAGGCATCAATTAAAAAATAGAACTTAAAAAGGATTGACATGCTACATTATGTATCGTAAAGTAAAGAAGTGAAAAGTTACAAATCGTATCAAAATTAACCTTCTAATCCCAATAGTATTCTACAAAATGTATCGCAATTTGCGCTCACCAACACTCATCATCGGCTCCGTGATCTATTTTTTTCTTAGTAAAGGGGATACAACCATGTCGATAAATGGGTTTCCTCATCATTTAAGTTTAAGGCTTACCTTAAAGCGTCCCGTATTAGCGTCTATGGGCGTTGAACTCGTCAACCAGCAACCGGTACATTCTTCTCTTACATGTCCTGTCTTAGTCACCTCTGTAAGTCCTTATGGACTGTATATGTTCTCACATCTAGATTTGCCGCTCCAGCATGAACGTGATTATGTTCTGAGCTTCAAGCTTCGTTTACATGAAGAGGAAATCATGCTGTATGGCCGTGTAGTATGGTGTGATGCTAATCAACATTTAATCTGCTACGGGATTCGTCTTCAGCTTCAGTCTGAAGAACGTTCGCGCTTATTGCGTTTGCTTAATGATGAGTTGGTTCGTATGATGCCAACACAAAAGGGCATTCATGAGATGTATCAACGAGCAAGTGATCAAGTACTGAGAACGATATATGAAAGTGCATGGAAAATATAGATGTTCCAGTACATATTATACCATTTTTACAAATGAAATGTCATTGTATCCATCGTTAATTGTAGCCACATTTTCTATTCGACATCAATAGGTTTGATTCCTTGTAAAGAATACGCAGAACACGAAGCATTCCGCTTGTTTTCTACAGAGTCAGAAGTAAGGGGGAGCATCGAATCATTTTATAGACGGCTTATTATATCATTACGGTTCTGCAAATGAAGTCACTTATGCAAGCATTTTAGCGAAATTTTAATAATTAGGCTATCGATGTAAGGAGAAAGTCTCTAAAAAAGACTAGCACTGTATTCATTAATCATAAGGAGGATAAGTCAACAGATGGAACTCGATCTTAAACATATGCTGCAGACGATATGGAAGCGAAAGGGGATAATAGCTTTCTTTGTAGTTATCGGCATAATTGCTTCATCTTATTACAGCTATTTGGTACTAAAGCCTGTTTATCAAGCATCTACCAAATTTATTGTCAATAAGACGCAATTCGAAGAAGGGCAAGGGACCATCAACATTAATGAACTTAATGCAAACATTAAGTTGATACAAACTTACAAAGAGTTAATTCGTACGGATTGGATTTTAAAAGAGGTACTGCGTAAAAATACTGACATCCCTTATACGACAGCTCAATTGCTCTCCATGATTAAGGTGTCTTCTACGAACGATACACAAGTGGTAACGATCTCCGTAGAAAATGAGTCCTACCAGATGGCAGCACGGCTTGCCAATGAAGTTACGCTTCTGTTTATTGCCAAAATACCAAGTCTCATGCACGTCGACAATGTCACTTTATTAACCTCAGCGGATAAAAATGCGGAGCCAAGCCCTATTAAGCCGAATCGACTCATGAACGTCATTATCGCTGCTATCGCTGCATTTGCTGCAGGGATTAGTTTGGCACTTGTCATTTCGTTCTTCGACGACAGTGTGTACACCGAGGAAGATATTGAACTGGCAACGGGTCTTACAACGCTGGCTGTTATTCCTAAGATGAATCGGAAGCATGTGCGCACTAAGCATGATAGAGCGTCGAGACAAAGACAGACAACATCAGGAGGGGATGCTTATGTTACGACTCAGTGATAAGTACGCGCGGATTATGGAACGGCAGCCCTTTTCTCCCATTGCTGAATCTTACCGCTCTCTGTGTACGCAGTTGCAGTTCGTGCAGCGAGGAGAAGAGATGTGGGCACCGCGTGTGATTACCGTTACATCGTCACGTTTGAGTGAGGGAAAAACGACGACCGTATCCAATCTAGCTGTGGCCTTTGCCGCAGAAGGCAAAAAAGTGCTGCTTGTCGATGGGGATCTTCGAAGGCCTCGTTTGCATGAAGTGTTTGGCATGGATGGTTCAAAAGGATTGCTTCAGTTATTACAGACTTCAACTCCCCCGTCACAATTTGCGAAGGAAACATCGATTCACAACTTAGACCTCATCAGTGCGGGAGATCTCTTGGATGATCCAGGTAGAATTTTGGCCTCTTCTCAGTTCGATCAATTTATTGAACAAGCTCGTGAAGCCTATGACATCGTGCTGTTCGATGCACCGCCGGTGCTGCTCGTTAATGAAGCGAAACAAATTGCGGTCCGCTCAGATGGTGTGCTGCTCGTTGTCCAACCTGGCAAGACCAAATGGAAGGCACTGCAGCAGGCGCAATCTCAATTGGAACGCGTTCACGCTCATATCCTTGGCACGGTACTGAATGCGAGCGAAGAACATATGGATAAGAAATGGATGAAAAAAGGGGCTCGATCCCAACAAGGGTTAAAGATGTCTGCTACAAGCAAGTAATTGGCTAGTATCGCTTGTGATTATTTTCGCAGGTAAGGTAATATCTCCTACACCTATATCATTGGAGGTACTCGGTCGTGCTGTGGGCGAAATTTCGCCTTAGACGTATATCGTCGGTGGTGCGATGTGAGGAAGGGTTAAATGCCCTATGGCTCTTGTAAAAGAGAGAGTTGTGTCGTTTACGACATGGTATGGCTTAAACGACATAGCTGTATCTTTTAATAGGTCAAAAGGGAAGAAAGGACGATTCATAGCATGAACAAAGCCAAGCGGTTATTCGTTCTGATGAGTCTGGATGCAGCAGTCGTCAGTAGTAGTATTGTTCTCGCTTTTTATTTGCAATACGGGAGCGAATGGAAAGAGCAGTTTATGCCGCACGGAATGCTGTTCGGAGGATTAACAGTCATCTTCTCGCTAGCAAGCTTATACATAGGCAAGCTCTATCATCGAGTATGGCAGTATGCAAGTGTAGGAGAACTATATTCCATCGTTAAGGCGCTCTGTACAAGTGTATTGATCGCCTTTTGTGTTACATGGTTGTGTTTGGGTGGCAATATGTCGGTTGGTATTATTCTATCCTTGTTGGAAACGATGCTTCTTGGAATTGGTGGAATTCGATTTATACGACGGTTGATCCAAGTGCGTACAGGCCGTGAACACTCAAATATGAAATCCGAACGAACGAGGACACTCGTTGTTGGAGCAGGAAGCTGCGGCAGTCTTATAACAAGAGAAATGCTTAAACAGAAATCTACTTTTCTTGAGCCGATGGAACCGATATGTATCGTAGATGATGACATTTCCAAGCTTCATTGTGAAATTCATGGGGTTCTAGTGGCTGGGATGCTGCGGGATATTCCCCAACTTGTGGAGGAGTATAACGTTGAAGTTATCGTCATTGCCATCCCATCGCTCTCCATGTCGCAGTTGAAGCCTATCGTCGATATTTGTATCGCGACGAAAGCAAGAGTGAGGATGATTCCGCTGTTGAATGATCTGATTCAAGGAAAAGTCACGATTAATAAAATTAGTGATGTCGATATTGAAGTGCTTCTTGGAAGAGAGCAAATCCGTCTTGATATGGGTCATATTTCTACCTATTTGCATGAGAAAACGGTGCTTGTTACCGGAGCAGGAGGTTCGATAGGCTCAGAGCTTTGTCGGCAAATTGCTCATTTTGAGCCGAATGCTTTGCTGCTGCTCGGACAAGGGGAGAACAGCATTTATGTCATCGAGCGCGAATTGCGCTCCAAGTATCCTAAACTGAAATTGGAAACGGTCATTGCAGATGTGAAAGACGCAGCGCGGATAGATCGCATATTTGCTACTTATGAGCCGCAGGTTGTATTCCATGCAGCAGCTCATAAGCATGTGCCATTAATGGAGCGCAATCCATCGGAGGCAGTGAAAAACAATTTATTTGGTACGATCCATGTTGCGCTGGCAGCTCACCGCTATGGTGCAGATCGTTTCGTATTTATTTCTTCTGATAAAGCGGTCAATCCGACAAGTGTTATGGGAGCGACGAAGCGCGCAGCTGAAATGTATATTCAAAGTTTAAGCAAACAAAGCTCGACAGTATTCGCCGCTGTTCGATTCGGCAATGTGCTGGGTAGTCGCGGCAGTGTCATTCCGTTGTTCAAAGAACAGATTCAACATGGAGGCCCTGTCACGGTTACACATCCTGATATGATCCGTTATTTTATGACCATACCTGAAGCCGTTCAGCTTGTTATGCAGGCTGGAGCTTATGCAGAGGGTGGAGAAGTGTTCGTACTCGACATGGGTGAGCCCGTTAAGATTGTAGATTTGGCTAGAGCGGTTATACGCTTGTCCGGTTATGAGCCTGACGTGGATATCCCTATTGTATTCACAGGTATACGACCAGGTGAGAAGTTGTTTGAAGAGATGCTGACAGCGGAAGAAGGATTAAATGTAACGAAGCATTCGCGTATTTTTGTGGGACGGCCACCTATCGTACCGCAGCAAGTACTTGAAGAGGAAGTCGTCGCTATAAAAGAAATACTCAATGAAGAGAATCCGCCTATACGTGAAGCACTGAAGCGGCTTATCCCGACTTATATGCTGCCTAACGAAGATGGATTTACAAATCAAGTTGCAGCGACGGTATGTACGGATCAGGATGAAAAGCAAGCAGTTGTCGATTGGAGAGAGAAGAAGTTGTCTTTGGTATAACGAAAAGGAGAGAGACAGATGGGAAGTCTTCTAAGTAGACGGGGCAAGCGCATCGCAGGGGCGGATCATCATGCGCACACACGACGGACTTCCTTATGGCATCTGTTCTCGTGGACGCTTACAGGCAATGTATTGTACGCTGCTTGTCAGTGGGCGTTGTTGATCATATTGGCACAGCGTGGATCTGTGGAAGATGTAGGTGTATTTTCGCTAGCTTTGGCGATTAGCGCACCTATTTTTTTATTTACCAATATGCAGCTGCGAGGGATACTAGCTACGGATACAGAGCAGGTATACGCTAGTGGTGTTTACGTTCAGCTCCGTGTTGTTAGTTCTTGCTTGGCGTTGATTGCTACACTTGGATGTGCGGCGATATATATGTCAAGCTGGGAAACATGTATTGCTATTATACTAATCGGCCTATCAAAATGGTTCGAATCGATTAGCGAATTATTGTATGGCTGGTGGCAGCAGCATCATCGCATGGATTGGAGTGCACAGTCTCTCATCCTGCGTGGGCTGCTGTCTTTATCTTTATTTGGCGGGGCCTATCTTTACACCGAAAGTTTGCTCGCAGCTTTGACGGTATACGCGTTAACATGGGGCGGCATATTAATTGTCTTTGATATACCGAGAGCAAGGCGGCTCGAAGGTTTTTCATGGAGTGGAAGCAGACGGGCAGGCCTGCAGCTATTGCGGCAATGTTGGCCGATGGGGATCGTTATGATGCTTGTATCTCTGCAAGCGAACGTGCCTCGCTATTTCATCTCGGATGCGTATGGAGAAGCTGCGCTTGGCTATTTCTCTGCTCTCATGTATGTGATGGTGGCAGCTACTACAGTCGTTTCAGCCCTCGGGCAAAGCATTAGCCCACATCTTGCAAGAGCGTGGTCAGCAGTTGATCGCCATGCGCTTCGTGCTCTACTACGGAAGGCTGCGTATATGATCGGTGCAATTGGAATGGGCATGACCCTTGGAAGCTGGTTACTGGGCTCGTGGTTGTTAACTATTTTGTATGGAGCAGATTATGCACAGTATAGTGACTTGTTCCTGATCCTCACGCTTTCAACCGCTTTTAGTTGTCTCGGTTCGTTGCTTGGATTTGCTTTGACCGCTGCAAGAGTGTTCCGGGCGCAACTTGTTATTCATTTATGTACGGTGCTTATAACCGTTGTGCTGCAATATGCGGTGACAGCTCTGGATATGCCGATGCAAAGTACAGGCTATACACTGCTTGTTTCGAATTTCTTATCCTTGCTGCTGGCGGGAATTGCTTGGCGTAACTGTATGAAAGCCCTGATGCGTCAAAAATTGAAAACTAACGTACTTCTTTCTGAAAAGACAGGTGGGTGACAAATGGGACGTATATGCAAACTAGCCATTGTAACGGTTCTATCAAGTCTCGTCATGCTGGCTATCATTTATGGTCTCTATGAGTGGCTGGACAAACAGCCCTTGTTATTTTATATCGTGTTGATTGTGTTTATGAATATATCATTTAGTATTTGGTATGGAAAACGCAATCACATTCGCTCTATGTTCAATAATTTGATTACGTTATTTTTGCTGTTTTTCACCCTTTATAGTATTACGTATCCGTTGGATCATCTAATTGGTGCACTTCATGAACGAACCGAAGAAGAACTAGTTCAGGTTATACAGTTGTATGTACTGTCGAATGTTTGTATGTTGATCGGTATTACGGTTGCCTCGGTTATTCATTTGAAAAAAGGGCGTCCGAAATTTAGCAAACCGCTGTGGACACCTGAACATATCGAGAAAAAAGAAGCAGAGCAGCGTCTCTTCCGACCGCTGCTGTTCTGGCCTGCGCTCATTGTGTTGCTTATAGGGATTGTGATTATGGCCTATGATCAATCACGGTTAGGTGGATTCGCATCTTTAGGGGCTGCCAATCGAATTGAACGATTTAAAGCAATCAGTACGGTTGAAGGAATATCGCTGCCTTGGAAATCGATTATAACGAGTTCCTTGCTGCTGTTGGCGATGTCGGTGCGTACGCGTGCGCAGCTGAAACTGTTTGGCTTTATTGTATTGCTGTTAACGTTCTTTTTCTTTTTCTTAATAGGTAGCCGGCTTTATGTTGTTATCGCTCTGCTGCCAAGCTTGGCGCTATTTATCGACCGTGGCTATATTCGAATAAGTCGTTTCCAGCATGTCGTCCTTATTTTGATTATGATGGTATTTATTTCGTCGCTGTTCAACAATGCAAGACTCAGTCTTATTGAAGACGTCCCGTTATCTTCTTTTCCTCCTGAGCGATGGGCGTTTTCTACTGGGGAGACAGGGGCGGGGTTTCTTGTTACATCAGATATTATACGTGTTGACCATTATCCAGAAGCGGATCCTTCTTATTTAACATCAGTGGCGTACATGCTGCCTTCTGTCATCTATCAATCTGTATTCGGGCATGGCAAACCAAAAACGTTGGGTGATTGGTATGTGTGGTATTTCTATCCGTACATCTTTAATGAAGGTGGAGGAAGAGGGTTCTCCCCGATAGCGCAAGCGTGGATGGTTGGGGGACACACAGGAATTGTAATTCAATTTTTCGTAGTAGGTCTGTTGTTAGTGTGGATATCCCGAACTTCGATGCTCAAATATATTTGTTTGCCGCTAGCGATCATGTTCCAGCGAAGTCCGATGAACGTTGTCATCATGGATATTGCCTATGCTTTTCTATTCGTCATATTTATTGTTGTCTTGGCGGCGATTATGAGACCGAAAGTGCTGGAGCAATTGATGAAGAGAATTCCAGAACGTCATAAAGCGAATACGTTTCGTGTTCGATGAAGTAGCTGAGTTGAGGTGAAAGTAATGATTGGGCAGACGGGCAAGAAAGCGAAACCGCGTGTTGCGATGCTAATTACATCATTGGCTGGCGGCGGGGCGGAGAAGGCTGTTAGTATGCTGCTTCAGGGGCTTGATCCTGAGCGATATGAACTTCATCTTATCGTAAACCGGAAGGAGGGACCTTATATGGCTCTCCTTCCTTCTTATGTACAAGTGTCAGAAATGAATGCTCCACGACTTCGGAGTGCTTGGAAGGCTTATATGCGAACGCTGCGCCAAGTTCGTCCTGATGTCGTCATTTCACATATGTGGGAGAACAATGTGTTGAATGTAGTAGGACGCCGCTTATCAGGTTTGCGATTTGCTACGGTACTATGTGAGCACAGTTCCATTAGCCGTCATCGAGGTAAAGCTGTAAACATCATGAGACGCTGGTGTTATAAAAGAGCTGATGCGGTTGTTGGCTGCTCGCACATGATGGGCGAGGAATTGAAGGACATTCTTCAGGTTCCTCGTTCATTAGTGCATGTCATTTATAATGCGGTGCTGAATGAAAGCTTCTATAGTCGCGCTAATGAACCCGTTGAGCATCACTGGCTGCAGCAGAGGCTAGAGGAAGCTAGAGCAACTAGCGATAGCGGGGTTATAGAAGATGCAGTTGATACAGCTGATCCTGATGATGTCATGGCATCGAATATCCCAGTCCTATTAGGACTCGGCAGGTTGTCGCCTGAGAAGCGATATGATCTGCTCATCGAGGCCGTACATCGCCTTCACCAGCGTGGGTGTAAAGTAAGGGCGCTTATTATCGGTGAAGGTGCGGAGCGTGAACGTCTAACCAAGCTTATCGCTGATAAAGCTTTAGCGTCATGGGTAGAACTTCCGGGATATGCTTCCAATCCATTGCCTTTTTTGCGTCAGGCGGATGTTTATGTTCAGAGCTCGGATGTAGAAGGATTGCCTACAGCGCTCATCGAGGCGGTCGCTTTGGGCACAAGCATCGTCGCTACGCGTACAGCAACAGGTACAGAAGAAGTATTGGAAGGAATTCATTCCGCTCTACTGGTCCCTTGTGGGGATGCGGAAGCAATGGCAAACGCGCTGGAAAAACAAGTGGTGGAGTTGGCAGTCCAACGACAGCGTAAAGAAGTGTCGAATGTAACGAGTAAGCAGATCGTTGGCCATTTTATAGAATCTGATTCCAGACGTGAAATTGCGGTTTCTTATGCGGATTCTATGGATACTCAGTTTCAGCGCTTAAACAAATTTACATTATCTTATGTTGTTGAACAGTACGAGTCGCTTATCCGCGATGTACTGAAGAAACATGGAATAGAAGAAAACGCCGTTTCCAGACAACTTTAGTCCGACTGAAATCATTTTCAAGAAAAACGGTACGGTGAGGAAGGGAGTGCGCGATGAAGTTCGTTTTTGCCTATGATGTGCGTATTGAACAAGTAAGAGGTACAGAACAGTACTATCATAATTATTTTGATTACACGGTATGGCAGCGGTACTTGGAAGTCTGTGAGAAACTAGCCATTGTAACGAGAGTGGTGGAGGTTGGCAAGGATGAACCGCGCTTGAACCGTAAGTTGTCGAGCGGTCCTAACGTTAGTTTTCACCATGTGCCTTCGATAAGCAATCCTGTCTCACAGTTGACCAAGCGTAAAGAAGTCATTCGCATATTGGAGGAACAGCTGCAAGAAGCTGATGGATTGATTGCGCGCTTGCCAAGTGAGATAGGGACGGTAGCGATTGGTGTGGCTAAGCGGCTAGGCAAGCCATGGGCGGTTGAAGTTGTAGGCCACGCTTGGGATGCGCTGATGAATCATGGCTCATGGCAGGGCAAGTGCTATGCGCCGATTATGACGTGGCGAACGAAGAAAGCGGTTCGACAAGCTCCCTATGCGCTCTATGTAACCCGTGCGTTTCTACAGCATCATTATCCAAGCTGGGGATACCATATCAACTGTTCCAATGTCGAAGTTCCGCCAGTACCTCAACAGGTGCTCGATCTTCGCTTGCAGCGCTTGGATGAACATAAAGATGGTTGGCAAACGGCAGGCATTGTTGGCTCATTGGCATCGAATAACAAAGGTGTAGATACCGCCATCGAAGCATTATCCATGTTAAAAGGGCAAATGCTCCGGCTTCGCGTGCTAGGTGAAGGGGATAAAGGAAAATGGATCGAGCTAGCTGAACGTTGGGGCGTAGCGGATCGTGTGGAGTTCTGTGATCCTGTCCCGAGCGGTGAAGAAGTTTTCCGTTGGCTGGACGAGTTGGATTTCTACATGCAACCGAGCTTCCAAGAAGGGCTTCCTCGCGCGTTAATTGAGGCTATGAGTCGCGCCCTGCCAGCCATTGGGTCTACCGCCGGAGGAATCCCGGAATTGCTGCCAGAGGAATGGATATTCCGAGCTGGCGATGTAGCAGGATTGGCGGAGAAGATGCAAATAATGATAAGCAATCGTGATATGAAGCGAAATGCAGCAGCAGCAAACTTTGCGACTGCACAACAATATACAAAGGATGTTTTGGACAAAAGACGAACAGCTTTTTGGCAGTCTTTCAAGGAAGAAGCGGTACGTCGGTCCATTTTAACGAATCCGGGGATGGTGAAAGGATGAACATTTGGATTACAGGTGCAGCTGGCTTCATCGGCTCGCATGTTGCGGCTCGCTGCTTGGAAGCGGGCTATCAAGTCGTCGGTATCGACAATATGAATGATTATTATGATGTGACATTGAAGGAACAGCGGCTGGAGCGGTTGCTGGCACAATCTAAATCCTTGTTGCAAACAGGGGAATCTTCACAAGTTCCGCAGCAACCGTTCCGCTTCTATCGCTTATCTATTGAAGAAGGGGATAGAATTCACGAGTTAATGCGGGAGACGAAGCCAGATGTCATTGTGCATCTAGCAGCGCAGGCGGGGGTTCGTTACAGCTTAACTAACCCGCAAGCTTATATTCAATCGAATATCGTTGGGACAGCCAATATATTGGAGGCTGCCCGTTTACAAGGCGTAGGGCATCTGCTCTACGCCTCTTCTAGCTCCGTGTATGGAGCGAATAAGAAAATCCCATTTGCTGTAGAGGATCGAGTGGATCACCCTGTTAGTTTGTATGCCGCCACAAAGAAATCAAATGAGCTAATGGCGCATTCCTACAGTCATTTGTACGATTTGCCGACCACGGGGCTTCGCTTCTTCACGGTATATGGACCATGGGGAAGGCCAGATATGGCTTACTTCTCATTTGCAGAACGAATCACGTCAGGCAAGCCAATCGATGTCTATAACTTTGGCAATATGATGCGCGACTTCACTTACATTGATGACATTGTAGAAGGCATTATGAGGCTGCTTCCACGTGCTCCACAACGTGACGGGGAACAAGCTCCATACAAGCTGTACAACATTGGCAATCATCAACCTGTTCCATTGCTCGATTTCATCCGTGTATTGGAAAAACATCTAGGCGTACGAGCAGAGCTCGTGATGAAGGAGATGCAGCCTGGTGACGTGCCGCAAACGTATGCGGACATATCCAGTCTGCAGCACGATATTGATTTCCGTCCAGATACAACGATTGAAGTGGGCATTCAACGCTTTGCTGAATGGTATTTGACCTATAAAGAACAGCGGACAGCAGAGCGTGTGCTTCACGTATAAATGAGGTTTAGGCTGATCATTCACTAGGATACCAGTTCTTCTGTGGGAGGTTCGTTATGGGTCAAATAACAGAACTCACGTTAAGCGAAAAGAGCTCGGAAACGGTATATATTCAGCCCAAAGTAAACGATTCCATCCTATTTCTAATCGTTAAACGAATCATTGACTTTGTGCTTGCGACAGTGCTTCTCATGCTAACTGCACCTATCGTAGTGGCATTCATTGTATGCATTAAGATGGATTCCTCAGGTCCGGCTTTCTATGTACAGGATCGCGTTGGTTATAGAGGTAGGGAATTTAAGCTTATTAAATTAAGGTCTATGGTCATGGACGCTGAGAAGGACGGTCCACAATGGGCAGCTGCGCATGATGAGCGAGTGACCAAAGTAGGGCAGTTCATTCGCAAGACAAGAGTAGATGAGCTTCCTCAACTGATCAATGTATTAAAAGGCGAGATGAGTCTTATCGGACCTCGCCCCGAACGAAATGCATTTATGCAGCAGTTTAACCAAGAAATACCCGGATTTATGAATCGCGTGCTCGTTAAGCCTGGTCTAACAGGCTGGGCACAAGTAAATGGTGGATATGACCTCACTCCGGAAGAGAAGTTTCAACATGATATGTACTACATAACCAATCCTTCTGTACGGATGGAGACGAAAATTTTTCTCAAGACGATTACGGTCGTTTTGACTGGAAAAGGAGCACGTTGAAATTTGAGTGTAAGGAGGATAGGACATTATGTCGAGTTTGGATAAGCGCGATTCAGCAGTTGCGATTGAGGAGAAACCATCATCAACAACTTTGCAGCATTCTGAAAACTCCATAACACCAGAAGCATCGGAATTATCGAAAACATCGAAAGTAAATCATCGTATCCTATTCGCCGTTACTGCTGAGAGCGGAGTATCTTTTTTGGAGCGCCAACTTAGTTACTTGCAGGAGCAGGGATATGAGGTGTTTGTTATGAGTGACGGCGCTCCTTCTTCGCAAACGTTAGAAGGAGCGACGCATATTCAGCTCACCATAGAGCGTGAAATATCATTAACGAAAGATGTCGTGTCGCTATGGCATGCCATCCGACTGATTCGGCGCATTAAGCCGGATATTGTGAATGCAGGAACGCCCAAGGCCGGCTTGCTCGTTAGTATAGCAGCTTGGTTATGCCGCGTGCCAGTTCGCATTTATACATGTCATGGTTTGCGGTTTGAAACGTTAAAGGGCTGGAAGCGGGCACTTATGGTGACGACTGAACGACTGTCGGCAGCTTGTGCACATAAGGTGATAGCCGTTAGCCCAAGCTTGAAAGAAGTTTTGCATCGGAATCGCATATGTGCCCTTGGAAAAGTAGAAGTCCTTCACAATGGCAGCTGTAAAGGTGTAAAGGCGGAGCCGTTTATTTTAACAGATGAACGGCAGAAGCATGCCGAAGCACTGCGTCAATCCTTGGGGATTGCTCAAGATACTCCGGTACTTGGCTTCATTGGTCGATTGACGAAGGATAAAGGGGTGGACATTCTTGTCGAAGCCTTTCATCTCGTCAAAAAAGTCATTCCTCATGCCGTATTGCTTTTGGTTGGGGAAAAGGAGCAAGGAGATCCGATCTCGGCTAAAACCGTTGAAACGATTGAAAATGATGACAACATCATTCATGTAGGGTTTCAGCGGGAACTTGGCGTGTTTTATGCCGCGATAGATTGTTTAGTACTACCTTCTTACCGTGAAGGGTTCGCTAATGTACTGATCGAAGCTGCGGTGGCAGGTAAGCCGACGATAGCGACAAGAACAACGGGAATGATGGATTCCGTTATGGATGGAATTACGGGCTTGCTCATTGAGCCTGGTGATATACATGAACTGGCTGAACGGATGATATGGCTCATTAAGCATCCTGAAGAATGTGTTCGTTTAGGGGTGAATGGGCATATTCGGGCTTTGCGAGATTTTGATCCTGAAGATGTGGTTCAGGCACATGCTTATTTTTATCATTCGCTGCACAAGCAGCGGGTGGGTCACGGTAAAGCCGCAACTCATCATCATGATCAGGCTTCTTATGCAAATAGCAGCAGGGAGGAGGGATTCCATTGAACATACTCGTAACCGGTGGAGCTGGGTTTATAGGATCGCATGTCGTTGATCAATTGCTGCAGGCGAATCATAACGTCATTGTCATTGATGACGGCAGCAGCGGCAATGTGGCGAATGTATCGAGTGATGCGAAGCTATATACGTTGTCGATTATGGATGACCAATTAAATGAAGTGTTTGAACAAGAGCAACCCGAAGCGATTATTCATATGGCTGCTCAAATCGACGTGCAGCGTTCTCTTCGTGAGCCCATATTTGATGCAGAGGTAAACATTGTAGGGACGATCCGCTTATTGCAGTGCTGCGAAAAATACCGTGTTAGTCGCTTTGTTTACTCTTCCTCGGCTGCTGCATACGGAAATCCGCAGTATTTAGCGATTGATGAGCGGCACCCGATAGCACCTATGTCCGCATACGGTATTTCCAAATATACGCCTGAGAGATATATCAAAATGTATCATGAGCAGCTGCCTGATTTGCAGTATTCGATTTTGCGCTATGCCAATGTATATGGAGAGCGGCAAGTTTCGAAAGGTGAAGGTGGCGTTGTATCCATTTTCGTTGATCATATGCTCGATAACAGACGTCCCGTTATTTATGGAGATGGCAATCAGACGAGGGATTTTGTCCATGTTGAGGATGTTGCACGTTCGAATGTGCTTGCCTTGACGTCCGAGGGGAGTATGACGGTCAATATTAGCACCGCTGAACCTACAAGTGTTAATGAGTTGTATCGCCATCTGCAAGCACATACAGGAGTAGATGATCCGATCTATTTGGAACCGCGAATAGGGGATATTGAGCATAGTTATTTGGATAATACAAAGGCACGTAATCGCTTAGGTTGGGAGCCTGCGATAGACTTGCAGACTGGACTTGCACGTACGCTAACCTACACGAGAGATGCTGGACGTCAGACATTGTCAGCCCTGAGCGGAGCTTAGGAACTGGAGCTTGGGATTGATATTTTTTTATGGGGCAGAGACAGAACTGGATGGAGGGAAAGAAATGAAAGTAAGAAAAGCAATTATTCCAGCTGCTGGCTTAGGTACGAGATTCCTTCCTGCGACGAAGGCACAGCCCAAGGAAATGCTGCCGATTGTAGATAAGCCGACGATTCAATATATCGTGGAAGAAGCGATCGCATCAGGCATCGAGGACATTATGATTATTAGCGGTCGTGGCAAGCGGGCGATTGAAGACCATTTCGACAAGTCCTTTGAGCTGGAGGAAAGCTTAGCAGCGAAGGGTAACTTAGAGGCGTTAGAAGAGATTCAACAGATTTCTAAGATGGCTAACATCCATTATATCCGTCAAAAAGAACCTAAAGGCTTAGGGCACGCCATTTTGTGCGCACGAACGTTCATTGGCAATGAGCCGTTTGCTGTCCTGCTTGGCGATGACATTGTGCAGTCGGAAGTACCTTGTATTAAACAGTTGATGGATGTGTTTGATCGTTACCATAGTTCAGTTGTAGGCGTGCAATATGTTCCAGATGAGGATGTCCGTAAGTATGGGATCATTGATCCGCTGGGTCCTTCCGTCGAGCCTTCCCTCATGCACACGAAGTCTCTAGTGGAGAAGCCTCCTGTAGGGCAAGCGCCATCGAACTACGCTATTATGGGGCGCTATATTTTACGACCTGAAATTTTCGAAGTGCTGGAGCATCAGCAGCCTGGAGCTGGCAATGAAATTCAGCTGACAGATGCCATTATGACGCTGAATCAATGGCAGGCGGTACTTGCCTATGAATTCCAAGGAACTCGATATGATGTCGGCGATAAGCTTGGCTTCTTGAAAGCGACGGTGGACTTTGCACTGAGGAGAGAGGAACTGTCTGATGACATGCTCGCCTATCTCATAGAGACGGTTGAGCAGCATCAGCTGTTGAACGGCACTGTTGCTGAAAGTAAACGTAATCAGTTGATGGAATATACGGCAGGAGGATCATAGGATGAAGAGCTATTCAATAGCGGTAATTGGCACGGGTTATGTTGGGCTCGTCTCGGGCACTTGCTTCGCTCATGTGGGGCATCGAGTAATTTGTTGTGATGTGGATGCAACTAAAATCGAACGTTTGAAACGCTGCGAAATTCCGATTTATGAACCTGGGCTTGATAAGTTGGTAGCGGAAGGCATGCAGCAAGGAAGACTAAGTTTTACGACGGATATCGCCGCTGCCATTCAAACAGCAGATGTTATTTTCATTGCAGTTGGGACACCCATGTCGCAGACAGGTGAAGCCAATCTGGACTATGTTCAGCAAGCTGCACGTATGATTGGAACGGTGATCAATGGCTACAAAGTCATTGTAACCAAAAGTACAGTTCCGGTTGGAACAGGGCGTTTGATCGCGCAGTGGATTGGGGAGTCCGCGCATAATCAATATTCGTTCGATATCGTATCCAACCCTGAATTTTTACGAGAAGGATCAGCGGTTTATGATTGCTTAAATATGGAACGGACAGTAATTGGTGCCGATCGGCCTGAAGCTGCAGCTATTATTGCAGAGCTTCATGAGCCGTTCGGCACTGTTGTTTTGAAGACCTCTATCGAGAGTGCGGAGCTTATTAAATACGCTTCTAATTGTTTCTTAGCTATGAAAATTTCCTATATCAATTCCATTGCTAATCTATGTGACCAGCTCGGGGCTGACGTAGATGAAGTGGCACAGGGTATGGGACTGGACAGCAGAATCGGTCATCGATTTTTGCAGGCAGGAATCGGCTATGGAGGCTCTTGCTTTCCGAAGGATACGTATGCGCTTCGCCATTTAACGCAAGAAGCGGGCTGTTCGTTCTCGATTCTTGAAGCGGTCATTGATACGAATGAAAAACAGCGTCTTATCGTCATAGATAAGCTGCAGCAGTCACTAGGTACGCTTGCAGGTAAACGAATCGCAGTGCTGGGTCTAGCATTTAAGCCCAATACGAATGATGTAAGAGATGCACCTTCGTTGACGATTATTCCGAAGCTGCTAGAAGCAGGTGCAATCGTTCGTGCCTATGATCCTATTGCTGCTGAAGAGGCTCGTCATGTACTAGGTGATCAAGTCGTATATATGCCTACTGTTCAGGATACGGTTATGTATTGCGATGCATGTTTGATATTGACGGAATGGGAACAGATCGTTGAAGCCGATTGGGAGAAGCTGCATGGTTCGATGTCTAGGCCGTTAGTGATTGATGGTCGAAATTGCTGGAGCGCAGAAAAAATGGCGGAACTAGGATATGAATATATATCTATGGGAAGACCGTTCGTGCCGCAGCGGGAGACATCATTGAGAGTACCAGTTTAATGATTAGAAGGTGAGAATGTTGAATATATCTGACCGTATATACTTATCTCCTCCACATATGAGCGGAGAAGAGTTGGCGAAAATTGCGGAAGCTTTTGCAAGCAATTGGATTGCGCCTCTGGGGCCTATGGTCGAGCAATTCGAACGTCAAATAAGCGAATTAGTAGGAATAGAAGGAACGGTAGCATTGTGCTCAGGGACAGCAGCGATACATCTTGCACTCGAATTAGCAGGGGTTCAAGAAGGAGATATCGTATTTTGTTCTTCGCTTACGTTCGTTGCTAGTGTGAATCCGATCCGTTATTTAGGTGCAGAACCTGTATTTATAGATTCAGAGCCTACGACATGGAATATGTCTCCACGTGCACTTGAACGAGCGTTGTACGAGGCTAACATGCTTGGTCAACTGCCCAAAGCAGTCATTGTTGTGCATTTATATGGCCAGTGTGCCGATATGGATGCCATTATGAAAATATGTCGGCAGTACGGCATATGTGTTATAGAAGATGCGGCGGAAGCACTTGGAGCGACATACAAGGGACAGATGGCAGGAACAATTGGAGACTACGGGATATACTCTTTCAACGGAAATAAGCTGATTACAACTTCAGCCGGTGGCGCGCTTGTGTCCAATTACAGTGACAAGTTGGAGTATGCACGTTATTTGTCAGCTCAAGCTAAGCTGCCTGCCTATCATTATGAGCATAGTCAAGTCGGTTACAATTATCGGTTGAGCAACATTCTTGCTGCTATTGGATGCAGTCAATTGAATGTGATCGACGAGCGGATCGCATTGCGACGAGCTGTATTTGAAAGATACCAGCAGGCGCTTGGTGACAGACCAGGTATTTCATTTATGCCAGACCCATTATGGGGCAGTTCGACGCGTTGGCTCACGACCTTGACGCTAGATCCGCATCTTATTGAGGCTTCTCCGCTTGATGTAGTACAGGAGCTAGAAGTTATGAACATTGAATCTCGACGAGTATGGAAGCCGATGCATGCACAGCCGTTATTCGCTGGCTGCCGTTATTATCGTCACGAAGAAAATGAGAGTGTTAGCGACATGTTGTTCGAGAGAGGGATCTGTTTGCCATCAGGCTCAAGCTTGGCTATTGATGATCAGAACAGAGTCATTGACGGTGTTCAATCCGCTCTCCGACCCATCTACTCTTTATCTTGAATGATGCTCAAGCCTGAATAGCTAGATGATACATGTGGTCGCTAGGGAACAACTCTTTTGAAATTAAAGGAGATCATTATGAAACGGTTGTTTGACATTGTATTTTCTTTCTTTTTAATTATTGTGTTTAGTCCGTTACTGCTTCTAATTGCGATGTATGTGCGGATAACTATTGGCAAGCCCGTTATGTTCTATCAGGAGCGAACGGGCTTGCATATGAAGTCATTTAAATTATATAAGTTTCGAACGATGAGTGATGAAGTTCTGCCGAACGGAGAGCCGCTGCCTGATGAACAGCGCTTGACGAAAGCGGGCAATATTCTACGCATGAGCAGCTTGGATGAGCTACCGCAGCTGTTCAATGTGTTAAAGGGAGATATGAGTCTAGTTGGCCCACGCCCACTGCCTAGCAAATATAATCCTTACTATTATGAGGCGGAGCGGGTTCGGTTTACTGTACGACCAGGCATTACAGGGCTAGCACAAATTTCGGGTCGCAACATGTTGTCGTGGCAAGCAAGATTTCAATGTGACCGCGACTATGTCGAGAGACAAAGTATGTGGCTGGACATCGTTATTTTGTTCAAAACGGTTAATCAAGTTGCGGTGGGTAAGAACAACGCAGTATGTCCAACTATGTTTGTAGCGGAACTAGATCGAGAACGGCGCGTCAGCTTGAAATCAAAAACGATGTAAGCTACCAACCACCTCTGCAAGGAGAGTAGAGATAAAATGAAGCGAATCATTGTATTCGGAAGTATGGGCGTAGCAGTCGACTGCTTGAGATGGCTGCTGCGTCAGCCGGGGGTAGAAGTGCTGGGGGTCGTATGCTCGACAGAACCCTTATCGAAGTGGCGTCTCGTTCAAAAGGACGAAAATATGTACGATGAAGCAAGGCGGTTAGGAGTTCCTGTACTGAAGCTTGAGCAGGTGTGCGAATTAGAGGCTGATCTAGGGGTCAGTGTTCGTTATCACGAACTGCTGCGTGCACGTCACCTAGAGCGTTTTACGTTAGGAGTCGTCAATCTTCATGGAGCTCCTCTGCCTGAAATGCGTGGTTCCATGTGTGACGCAGCTGCCATCATAGAAGGTCGAGAGGAATACGGAACGAGCATCCATTGGATGAATGAAAAGGTGGACGAAGGCTTACTTATCGGAGTGAAACGCTTCCCTATTAAACCTGCTGACACGGTATATGAATTGTTTCAGCTGAGCAATCAATATGGATTAGATCTATTAAAAGAGTGGCTGCCTCGCATATGGGAAGGGCATTCGACGGGCGTTGACCAGCTAGCATTAGCTGAGGAATTACAGGTTGAACCGAGAACCTATCGAGCACAAGAAGTGAGAATGTTGAAGCAAATTCCTGAGCATGCTGCTCCGCATTTCATTTATAATACGGCGCGTGCCTTTCAGTTCCCTGGTCATGAACCTGCATACATGCAAACGGATCATGGAAAAGTATATGTTTCGATTGCTAGTGACAATACATGATGTACGGAGGAATGGAATATTCATGAATGCTTTCTTGCTTGATATGGCGAATCGTGAGAAATGGAATACATATACGCGAGCTGCACTTGATACAGATGTATATTTCTCGGCAGAGTACTGTCAGGTTTATGAAGACAATGGGGAAGGCAAGTCGCAGTTGTTTGTCTACGAGGAGGGCGACGAGTTTGTCTGTTATCCTTACCTATTGCGCGATGCGAGCCATCTCCCAGGGCTGCGTGAGCTGAATGTGACCAAACCCATCTATGATATTACGACTCCGTACGGATATGGTGGACCGATATCGAACGTAGCCGATGCCGATAGGAGAGCGAGATTGTTTCGCAAATTTGAGCTTCAATTTGATGCATACTGCCGCGAGCACCGTATTGTCTCGGAGTTCGTCCGCTTCCATCCTTTATTGAACAATTGGCGGGATTATGATGATGTGAGACCAGAGTTTGTGCGCAATACGGTGTTTATTGATCTTACTCTGTCAGAAGAAGATATGTTGAAGACGTTCTCGCGGGATAATCGCAATCGGATTAGACGTGCTCAAAAAGAAGGGTTTTACGTAACCATTAAGGAACCGACACGGTTGGATGATCTTATTCGCTTGTACGACGCGACCATGTTAAAAAAGCAGGCAAGTGCATACTATTACTTTGATAGCAACTTTTTCCAAAATACAACGTCTTATTTAGAGGGATATGTGAAGCTAATAGAAGTTCATGCAGATGACAAGGTGATCGCTTCCTGTCTCTTTATGCATGAAGGTGATTATGCGCATTATCATCTTATGGGCTCTGATCAAGCATATTTAAAGGCTGCTCCAATTAATTTGCTCATCTATGAAGCAGCTTTATGGGCGAAGTCACAAGGATTCAAGAAACTTCATTTAGGAGGAGGGGTAACGGGGAACGACAACTTGTTTCGATTTAAGCGCAGCTTCAACGAACGTGAATGGGCTGATTTCTATGTCGGCCGACGCATTCGGCATCAATCACTGTATGACGCTGCCGCGCTAATCTTGAATCAACAGTACGGTATAGCTGGAGCTGAATCCGCCTATTTTCCAATGTATCGCAACCCATTGCTCTTTAATACTTCAACGGAATCAAGCTGTTCGGAGGTCTCATCTGGATAAGCGGAACCTGCCGTCCCTTAAGAAGGACAAGTGCAGAGGGTGCTTGACCATACGGACGAAGGGGATTCGGCATATGATGCATGAAGCTGATACCAAGGGGATATGAATGGTATAGAGCTATGCTGTCATTAAAGAGGTGGAAAGGATGGGGCATAAAACGAATATGTGTTTACAACGATGTAAGAAATGGATGCTTGTTATAGGTGTTATTTTTGTTATTGTTGGCATACAGTGGAACTCTTCTTCGGAGAATACAGCTGCAGCATTAGAGACCCCTGCGCCACAAGGCACCAATATTAAGTCACTTGGAGCAACAGGGAATGGAACGACAGATGATACCACAGCTTTGCGTAAAGCAAGTGAAATGTTGTCCGGCAAAATCTATTTTCCAACAGGAACCTATGTGCTGAATGAAGATCTCGTATTTCGTAAAGAGCTGACCCTTGTATTTGGGCAAAATGCGAATATTAAAGTGGCTTCGGGCAAGACGTTGAAGTTGGATGGCGGATTGCAAGGTGGCCTGTATACGCTCTTTACTGGAGATGGAAGCGTTGTCGCCACAGGTACAATTAAGAAAGTATATCCTGAGTGGTTCGGCGCACTAGGAAATGCAATTCAAGATGATAGGCCTTTTATTCAAGAGGCAGTGAACTTTGCAACCACCTTAAAGAAGGGAGCAGCGGTTCATTTCACTCAAAATCGCAACTATGTGCTCGGTACAATGACGGTACCTCAACAGACGATTATTAGTATGCCAGGGCATGTCTCGCTTGAAGGCCGTGGAACGTTGAAAGTTAGAAATAATATGGGCAAGTACAATACGGTGTTTGAATTTACGAAGCCGATCGATCATATATATGTTAGAGAATTGACTGTGGATGCAAATGCACAAAATAATCCGATTACGGAGAAGCCAAGCGATACGAACAACGCCATGCGCGTGTTCACACTTTACACAGGAAAGGGAGCGCAGTTCCAAGGTGTTACCGTTAGGAACAGCTTATCCATTCAAAGTGTGATGGCAAATGTAGTCGATGATTTAGTCGTGCAAGATTGTCAGTTTCTTAATATGGGAGTAGGAGCTCCATTCTTCTTTGATACCTCTACGATTTACGCTGTCGGCAACAATGCCATTATTACGCGAAACTATTTTGAAGCCGGAGGCGCTGGCAGTAATACGGCGATAGAAGTACACGGTTTCGGCAAAGTCGTAAGTTATAACGTTACGAAGAAATTCCGCACAGGCATCATTTACGCATCCACAGCCAACAGAGACTACAAGAACGAGAACAACCTCATTACAAATAACCGCATCGAAGATGCTGTATTCGGTATGAGCTTATGGGCTACCCGCGGAGATGTGAAGCAGCTAACGATAACGAACAACAGCATTATCGTGAATGCTCGTGGTGGCGGATTTTTATCCACCAATGCAGAATCAGCAGGTATTCAATTCCATCATCCTAGCGGTGATGCTTGGATCAACATTGCGATTACAGACAACTTCATTGACTTCAAACATCCTGGCGGCAACTATATGACGCTTGCTCCCCACGCTGCCGGCATCGACTTATCTTTACAAGGTAGTGGCACCAAAGTAGAAGGTCTTCTTATTAAAGGAAACATTATACGCAATGCGTATACCAACGGTATCACTTGGAACATTGAAGGGGTACAGAACAACGTAGTTGTTGAGGAAAATACAATCGTTAACCCAGGCGCGTTATACAGTGGCAAAGAAGGATACAGCTCGGGTATTGCGTTATATGAGAACCCACTCTTCTCTAACTGCTTCGTACGAAATAATGTCGTAGTAGAAGATCGTACGACATCGAAGATGTACACGGGGCTATTGCTTAGAAGCTTAGGTGTAGCAGACCGCGCGCATCAACAGTTGTCTTGGATTAACAATACGATTGTTTCGGAAATGACTCCGTTGAGTGGAGAAAAGACAGTAGCAATCGGAAATACACCAATTATCGTACAGACACCATTTTAATAGGTAAAACGTACAATGACGTGAAGGGGCGGACGGAATGAGCACCGCCTCTTCTTCTGTTACTTACGGCTTCGTTACACGTTCGTCTTTACTCACTTCATGGCAATTTACACTCACAATTCAATCTACCTTATCTGACAGCAATAGCTTCACAAGCCGTGAATGTGCATCCAGATGAGAAATGGTGGTGAATGTATGAGTGGAATAGAAATGCAGATGAACAGACCGTTATTGGTTACAGGTGCGTCAGGGCAGCTTGGTACAGACATTATGGAGCTGCTGGATAAACATAATGTGCCTGCGATAGGGTGTACTCGTGCGAATTTAGACATTACCGATAGTGAGCAAGTTCATGAAGTAATTGGCCGGATAAAGCCTTGGGGCATTATTCACGCAGCTGCCTATACGAAGGTGGACCAGGCAGAAAATGAGCGTGATGAAGCATATCGCGTGAATGTGTATGGTTCGCGTAATGTTGCTGCCGCTGCTGAATCAGTTGATGCGAAAATACTAATGCTCAGCACGGATTATGTGTTCGACGGGCGAAGTACGAGACCATATGATGAATTTGCTACGCCAAGACCGATTAATGTGTACGGTTCTTCTAAGCGGGAAGCGGAAAAAATCGTATGTCAATTGAACCGCCGTGCGTTTATCGTGCGTACTTCATGGGTTTTTGGCAGGCATGGATCTAATTTTGTAAAGACGATGCTGGAACTGGGCAAAACCAATCATGAACTAAAAGTGGTTCATGATCAGATAGGTAGCCCCACTTATACGAAGGATTTAGCCGAATGCCTTCTTAAATTGATACAGACAGATTGGTTCGGAACGTACCATGTCTCGAATTCTGGCAGCTGCTCTTGGTATCAATTCGCTTCCGCCATTATGGAAGAAGCAAATTTGAATGTCAAAGTAAGATCGGTGCCAACCTCACAATTTCCTCGCCCAGCTAGACGCCCAGCCTACTCGGTATTAGCAGGAAGAGCACTGACGCTTCATGGACTACCTTCTCTACGACCATGGCGTGAGGCGTTGGCAGATTATATTCAAACGCTGGAAATACGCAGCTAACAACTATCAATTATAGGAGGATAGGTGATGAGATGCGCTGTGCTAGGTGGGGATCTCCAAGGCTTGTCATTGGCCATTAGACTTGCTGGCTTAAAGCACGATGTATGGCTCGTAGCGAATAGCGCACCATGTGCAGAACGATGGCGGCAGGAACTAGGAGATCGGCTGCTGTGTACGATCAATGCTTCGTATGCAGTGAAGCGCTCAGATGTACTCTTTTTCGTCAATAGGAGCGCGTCTACTTCACTTGATCCACATTCGCTCGTGGAATGGCTGCTGCCTCATGTAGCTGAACATGCACTCGTTGTCATTGCGGCTGAAGTACAGCCTGGAACGACAACGATGATGCGGCAACAGCTGAATCAGTCTCAACGTTTCTCGGGAGATGTTGTATATGTGCCTCCTGTATTGCTGCATCGTCCGCTTCCGCTAGCTATAGGGACGGAGCATGGTGAACGGTGTGCAGCATTGGAGCAAGCGCTGGCAGGTTGGCATCGCCTTCAGTATACGATGAAGGATCAAGTAGCCGAATATGTACAGTGTATTGCTGATAGGAGGCCATCTACGACTTCACCTTCGCCTCGTAATGGCAAGGAAGCAAGAGAAGCATATACATGGTGGAACAAGATGCAGTCGCAAACTATGCTTACTGGTTTGGAGCGAATAAGAGAAGCGGAGTGGTCCTAATATGTTGCGAATATGGCGTCGATGGAGAACTTGGCAGAAAATCGCCGTTTCTTGTTGCTTACTTATACTGATTGGAAGTTGTACTGCTGTACTTATCATTGGGATGACACTAAAGCGTGCGGCGGATTCGATGTACGAGGCATTACCAGAGCGCAAGGAGTTGCTTCGTTCAACCATTGAGCCGCTAGAGACGGATCAAGTAAATCCAGTACATAATCGTAAATCTAATAGGAGTACCTCTGTTCCAGTAATGGAGCCAGTGGCAGTGGATTCACAACCGGATGTTGGCAAAAGCGAGCCGTTTACGATGCTGTTAATGGGTGTCGATGAGCGAGCACATGACAGTGGCCGTTCTGATAGCTTAATTATGGTTGCGGTCAATCCTAAGCAAGGTAGTGCTGTCATCGTACATATTCCGAGAGATACACGAACAGAGTTGGCAGATTTAAACAAGCTGGATAAAATCAATCATGCTTATGCCTATGGCGGAACCGCTATGACAGTTGCAACCGTCGAGCAGTTATTTGAGATCCCTATCCATTATTATATTAAGACAAATATGGAGGGATTTAAGGCTGTTATTGATGAACTAGGCGGCATAGAAGTACATAACCAAATTCCGTTTGAAACGGACGGGCATCGATTTGCAGTGGGGAATATTGAGCTAAGCGGGGAGCAGTCATTAGCATATGTACGCATGCGCAAACAAGATCCTAAGGGAGATTTCGGGCGTATGGATCGACAAAGTCTAGTACTTCGTGCATTGGCGCAAAGAGCTGCTTCTACAGATGGTGTTGTACGTTTAGGTGCAATTATTGATGTGCTGCAACAACATACACGAACCAATTTGGCATTCGAAGATTGGATTTCACTTGCTGCGAAGCATGCTTCGTCTATTAATCAGATTGAAAAAACGACACTGACAGGTGCTTCTGAGCGGATCGCAGGCATTTATTATTGGAAAGTATCCAAAAAGGAACGGCTACGCATTCATAACTTACTACGTAACAATTTGGAGCCTAATCTTGACAAATAAAGCAGGAAGTCGTACATTTATGATACGAAATGTAGCAAAAATGTCGATTTTTAGTGATTAGACGGTCCTTTTTCAAGGATTATGAGGAGGCTTATATTGCCATGGATGTGTCGGATTCATCCCCCTCACTTGTTCACAACCCTGTATATTGTCTCGGCTGTCAAGAGAGGGTACCAGCGGAGCGTACGGTCATTCAATTCCGTACAGGCTTTTATAAAGCTCAAATACCACTGGGGAGCTGTGATCGCTGTACACCTATGCATACAATATTGACTCAATTGTGGAATTCTTTGAAGACCGGACATTTCTTTTGAAAACGATAAAAAATGCAAGGACGATGTGTGTTACGGCTAGTTCCCCTCCGTACTTCTCTTCGCAAAAAAAAAGAGAGAAGCAAGCTTCATCCCGCTTGCTTCTCTTTACGTTTTTTCTTCTTATTAGGATGATATCGGCTTGATTGATCTTGGGGAAATAAAACATCTGTCTCTAGTTGTTGATTGTCATCATTGGAAGTGGATGAGCCTTCTATGCTACTGGAGGGAAGGGAGATAGATGTGCGTATTTGTTCTGCCGATGATTCTGGCCCCTCCATTTTGCTAATGCCATTCAATGTACCGCCTTCTTCAATAATAATGGATTGCGATACACAATTACCTACTAGATGCCCTGTCGATGTTATCGTTAGCTTTCCTGCGGCTTTAAGTTCTCCATATATCGTTCCAGCATTGATAATTTGCTTCGCCTCAATGTTTGCGTGAGCTTCCCCGTTATTTCCTATAATAACGGTCCCTTGGCATGTGATCGTGCCCTTGAATTGACCGTCAATGCGTAAGTTGGATTGGCAGTTCAGATGGCCCTCCATCACTGTTCCATAACTGATGATCGTATCTGACATACTGGGACGTGAACTTTTTCCAAACACTGAGCCTCAACTCCTTGTTGAATAATTAGCTAAGCATCTATCTTTTTATGTGGCTTATGTGAGGCAGGGAAGGAGGCCGAAGATCCGATATATGGATATGGATTTGTTGCTTCTCCTTGCTGCATAACTTGAAAATGTAAATGCGGCCCTGTACTTCTTCCTGTATTTCCGAGTTCTCCAATCTTATCTCCCTTGGCTACTTGATCTCCGACACGTACTTGGATGCTGTTAAGATGCATATACCACGTTTCTAATCCATTCACATGAGAAATAATGATATAGTTGCCCCTTGCATAATGAGATTCAGCTGTTGTTATCTTTCCTTCAGCAGCAGCATAAATCGGATCGCCTATATCGCCAGCAATATCAACACCTGCATGGAAAGAAGCCTGTCCTGTTATAGGGTCTTTCCGGTAGCCAAAGCCAGAAGTCAACTGCTGTGATTGTGTTGGCCATAAGGACGGCGTGCCTTGAATAACCGCTTGTTTCTTTTTCGCTTGCTTGATCGATGTTGGGAGGGAACGTTCCATTTCGGTAATCAGCTTGTTTACTTCTTCAATATTGAACCGAGATTGTTGGGACAGCTTCAACAGCTGTTCATTCGTCAGAGCTTGAAGTTCGCCGCCTTGTTGCTTGCTGTTAAGGCGTGAAATAGGCAGCGCGCTGGTACGGGATAAGCTGCGAGTAGGAGCATCCTTCGATTGATTTTTATTACCTTGGACAAACTGTTTAAGCTGTCGTTCCCAATGACTAATTTTGGACACGCGCTGTTTCACATTTTCTGTCTCTTTGCTTAGACGGATGATTTCCTGTTGCAGCTTACTTACTGCTTGCTCCTTATTTTTCACGGTGACATCGAGTACTAGTGTCTGCTTAGCTAACTGACCTTCCAACTCTTGAATATGCTCAGCCGATTTCCATTGTAAATGTAAAACAAATGCGGAAAGAGACATGACTGCTGCAATGGGTACAGAGACGATGAGCAGCTTCGGAATCTTTACTTGCTTGACTGGTTGTTCCGCTTCTCGGATGACGAGTAGCGTTGTAGATTGTTTCCACCACCGCCGCTTCATAAGTTATCACCTCACTCTATTCAGTCTAGACTTGCAAGGCTAACGAGAGTTGAATAACACAGGATGGAATACCTAAACGAACTTGTACAAACCCTAATACAAATTTATTCGATAGTAGGACAGAACATGACTACAAGTTCCAAAGGGTTTGTCGTGATGTGGTAAATAAATAGATCTGGATCTGTGCTGAGACTGCCTCGATGATGATGCAAAATGATGATTCAAATCATGTGCATGCGTCTATTTCATATAGGAAGTGAAAATACATACATAAAATGGATGCTGATTTATGGACATAAACGTAATGTTTGGATAGAACCATGTAGAGGGGGAGTAGGGATGTTATGGATTATTGCAGCACTTGTCATTTACATAATCCAGTTGATTACGATTGTGTTTCTGGAGCATAAGCATCCTTCGAAGACCGTAGCATGGCTATTGATTTCCTTTTGCTTCCCGCTCATTGGTTTTGTACTGTACTATTTTGTAGCTCAGGATTATACGGCGAGAAGGCGAGTACGGCATAATCGTTACGAGGACGATTTGCTAGGACGTATAAAGAGTATTACTAGAATTACAGACCGGAATAGGATGAATAATGAGTACATGAGGAAGCAGCCGCGCTTGTTTGGACTTGTATCAGCCTTGTCGGACAGTCCTATAACTGGGTGTAATCGAACGGTTATTTTAACAAATGGACAGGAGACTTATAACGCCTTACTGGAAGGATTGAAGTCAGCGACACATCATATCCATATGGAGTTCTATATTATTCGAGATGATGTAATTGGACGTATGATTCAGGAATTGCTTATTCAAAAAGTAAGTGAAGGTGTGAAAGTTCGTGTTATCGCGGACGGGGTTGGCAGCTTGGAATTGAATCAAGCCTATGTGACGAAGTTGCAGAAGGCGGGGGTCGAATTTCATTTCTTTCTGCCGCTTACGGTTTCCCTATTTCGGCGGCGATTGAATTATCGCAATCATCGAAAAATTGTTGTTGTCGATGGGCGAATCGGCTATGTTGGCGGTCTTAATATCGGTGATGAATATGCTGGTTACCATGAGAAACTTGGTTTTTGGCGTGATACGCACATGCAGATCGAGGGAGATGCGGTTTATGCGCTGCAAGCTGTGTTTTTACATGATTGGTCGTTTGCTTCGGGACAGAAGGTTTGGCAGGAGGAGTTATTCCCGCCGCATCAGTGTACAGGAGATGAACAAGTAAAAATGGTCTCAAGTGGCCCTGATGCAGATCTTGCAGCAACACAGGAATTATTCTTCGGAGCCCTTATAGGTGCACAAGAAAGAATATGGATGATGACTCCTTATTTCGTGCCTGATCTGAGCATTAGGCTGGCGCTTAAGACGGCAGGAATGAGTGGAGTCGACGTTCGCATTATTATTCCGCATCAATCAGATTCGAACATCGTTGATTGGGCGGCTCGTTCGTATGTAGAAGAGCTGATGAAGGCAGGGGTCAAATTTTATGAATATCAACAAGGATTTTGTCATGCGAAAACGCTCATCATTGATAAGACATTAGCCTGTATAGGTACAGCAAATATGGATATGCGCAGTTTCTATTGCAACTTTGAACTTAACGCTATTCTATTTGATAGCAACGCTATTTATCGTGTGGAGGCCGATTTCTTTGAAGACTTTGAAGTAAGCAGAGAAATCGAATATCGTCATTTTATTGAGCGATCCCATAAACAGCGTGTGATGGAAGCCATTTCTCGAATGTTATCACCGCTGCTTTAGAGCAAGTAGGATAGACTCCATTTGCTGTGGTGGCACTTGTGTTAATAGATTTCCGACTTGGTTTAAGCGTTCTGCTGCATTTAACAATGTGAATTGCTGCGGGCTTGGATTACGTGCTACTTCCTCCCATGTTAGAGGTGTAGAGACCGAGGCGTACGGAGTGGCGCGTGGCGTATAGGCGGCAGCAATCGTACGGCCTGCATCATGCTGCGCATAATCGATATAAATGCGGGTCCCACGATGCTTTTTCAATCGTTCGATTGTGAACAGATTAGGATGGCGCTCGCATAAATAACGGGCTACAAATAGCCCTAAACCTTTCAGTTCATCGAAGGTTGGGCCTTTGGAAATAGGGACGATAATTTGAACACCTGTAGCACCTGACGTTTTTGGAATACTGCTGATGCCAAGTGAGGATAGCAGTTCACCGACTAGCTTGGCGGCTTCCATAATGCGCGGTTCAACTGTCACAGAAGGATCCAGATCAATAATCCATTGCTCTGGCAATGGATTATCGACGGTATGCAAAGATGGATGAAACTCGATACAAGCTAAATTAGCCAGCCATAGCAGGGTGGCCGTATTATTTAGCAGCACATATCGAATGTCGCCATGTATGGCTGTTTCTACAAAGGCAGGGGCAGAATCAGGACAGTTTTTTTGATAGAAGGACTCTCCAGGTACCCCGCCTGGATAGCGTATCGTAGTTAAATAACGATTGGCACAAGCAGGCAGCAAATAGGGGGCAAGATGCAGCAGCTTCATCAAGTAATCTGCCTTCGTAATCTGAAGCTCGGGCCATAATAGCTTGTTTGGGTTAGATAATTTGACTTCATGACCTTCGACTTGCAGCATGATGAAGGGGGCTGTCATCCTCTATACACTCCTTATGCTTTGCTGAGATTGCTTTTTAAAAGAATGTAAAAATTGAAATCATGAGTAAAAAAGTAAACGTTGAACAAAACAAGTAGGCATCCAATGTCAGATGATGCTGTATGACCAGAGAGCGTATTTTAGTTCATTTATCATCCGATGAATGGTTACTGTTCATGCTTGTCCAGACAAGTAAGGGAGCGCAAGCAACTTTGGATGTCGAAGCAATCCCGATTCATTCATTTCCAATGCGGCTACGAGGCAGGGCAGAGGTGCATGAAACCATCGTATCGATAGACGACGTAGTTCTTGTGGCAGTGATTTACTTGGGCACAATGCTGGTTCGGCTGCATATTTGGTGGCATACTCAGGATGCTGTGCCCACGTTTCTAGAAGCTCTCGATGCTGCTGTTGAAGACCGATGGCAACACGTCCTAAATAGCTTCCTTCGTGAGAGAAAAGAATGAGGCTCGCTATGCGTCCTTCGTTCATGATTACGCCGTAGGCTAATGCTGTTAGCTCTAATTCCTTTTTGCATTTAAATGATGCCTGATGCTTTTTGCCGCAGCTGTAGGGAGCCTTTTTTAGTTTGCTTACAATCCCTTCCCATTGATGCTCTACTGCCCATGACCAAAGTGCTTGACCGTCTTCATAAACGTCCGCTACCTGAACAGAGACTTGGTTGGAAAGTGAATCGATCTTCTGTTGTGCAAATAAATTCAATAGTTGTTGATGCCGCGCTTCATAAGGCCATGTCCGCAAATCTTGACCGTCTAGAGCGATAAGATCAAATAATACGTATGATAATGGCCAACGCTGATGGGCGGCTATATCGTTCTGTTTTGCAATAGATGATCGCTGGCGCTGCAAAATAAGACTAAAGGAAGGTCTGCGCAATCTTGGATCGATGACGACTGCTTCCCCATCCAACAAGGCAGAACGACCTTGCAACGCAGGTAGCTGAGCAAGAGCTTGTTCGATTATCGTAAATGAGGAAGTTCGATCCAGCATTCGCTTTGTATACAATTTTATGCTTCGATCCTTAATAGTAAGATTGCAGTCCGCAATCAGGCGAATGCCATCCCATTTCAGCTGATGCAGCCACTGGGGGCCTTGGGGGACGGCATCAGCTAAAATGGGCGCCATCGGCACAAAGCTGTGCAGGTCGATGGCGCTTACACGCATTGCCATTGCTGCTGGCTCTGCGGCAGCCGGAATAGTGGCTGGGGCAGCAATGTTCATGTCTGCTGCGTTAAATGGAGCAGATGCCGCAGCCTGCTTTGCTTGCCGCACTGCAGTGCGTGAGCGGGGCGCCCTAGGCATGCGCCTCGCTCTTGCGTCGCCGTGTGCGCCGCGCAGGCTTAGCGGCAGCGCTCTCGTCAGCAGCAGCCGCAGGGCTTGCTGCTGTTTCAGGCGCAGCTTCAGCTGCTTGCATGCGCCGACGACGCGTGCTGCGCGGCTTCGCAGCGCTGGCATCAACCGGGCCAGCGCTTGCAGCGTTCGCGCTGTGCACTGCCTTCGCTGAGGCGCCGCTATCAAGAGCGGCAGCTCCAGCTGTAAGCACCTCAGGCGCAGCTTTCGCTGTGCGCTTGCGTGCACCTGCAGCGCCAGCAGCCGCGTTCGCGCGTGCAGCTGCGTTCGCAGTCGTCGCTGCGCTTGCGGCGATATGCTCGCCCGTGAAGCTAGCCGCTCCCGTAAGGGAGGTTGCACCAGCTTCCGCAGTTGCATTTGCTTTGCGCCCGCGACCACGTCCACTTGCCGCTGCGCGGTTGTCCACTGGAGCAGCGCTGTTGCTCGCTGGAGCCGCGCCTGTGCCAGAGGCAGCCTTGCGCCGGCGTGGCTTAACAGCAGTGTTTTTTGCGCCAGCGGTTTCACTGGCATTAGCTGCACCCAATGGTTGCGCCCCCGCCGCCGTAATTCCTGCGTCTGTCGCTATCATGGCAGGTGCCATTCCCGGCATCGTAGCTTGGATGCTCGCCTGCAACGCCGCCATCAGGTCGACAATAGGTGTCTCCTGATGAAGCTGAGGAGCAGCTTTCACTTCTTTGCCAGCTATTTTTTGCTGAATGCGTGAGAGGAGTCGCTCACGATACTCGTCCTTATATTTATGTGGTTCAAAAGAAGTGGATAATTGGCCAATTAGCAGTTTCGCCATCTCCAACTCCTTGTCGTTAACTTGTACCTGTGCGGGTACATTTGGAACTGCGCTGGATACGCGTATTTCATCTGGAAAATGCATCGTCTCCATAACGAGACAATTATCGATAACTCTTATGGCAGCCAAGCTGCTTTTGGCTCGCAGCGTAACACGAGCGATGCCAATTTTATTTGTATGCCTAAGCGCTTCACGAAGCAATTGATAAGCATTCATTCCAGCTTGATCAGGTGATAAATAATAAGTCTTCTGATAATAAATGGGATCAATGTCCTGCAAGTCGACGAAGTCTTGAATGGCAATGGAACGGCTGGCTTCTTCTTGAAGTGCGTCTAATTCTTCTTTATCAAATAGCACGAAATGACCTGTCTCGTACTCATATCCTTTAACAATGTCGCCCCAAGGCACTTCTGTATCGCAAACCGGGCATTCCCGAATATAAGATAGAGGGCTGCCGCATTTGTTATGAATCATACGCAGCGAAATGTCCTTATCTTCGGTGGCCGTATGCATTTTAACTGGGACATGGACAAGGCCGAAGCTAATAGCCCCTTTCCACACCGTATGCATGTTTTTCCCTCCTTTTTATGGGATAGGCTTTAGAATGGGTATGAAGATCAAGACTGCACGTTAATGCTGTTAGTATGAGATTCGTGGAGGAAGTCAACACGGGTAAGTGTTGGATGCCCGTTTGGATACAAGTACATGCCATATAAGAACACGCTACATGCATGATCTTGAATGATTGGGAGACGTTATTAATGCTGGCAATAGAAGTGAACATAATGAATCAAAGTGTAGAGCTAGAGCCATTCTTTTAACCATTGAATATGAAAGCGACAAGAAAGACTAAAAAGGTAACTACGATGCGTTTTAGCAAGATGAAGGAGGAAGCAGCCAATGAATGTTAATCGAGCCAAGGAAATTTATGATTCACCAAGCAATTTCGTTGTACAGCTAGACGGGGAGCACTCTGTGTGGATTGAAAGTGTGGATGTTGCCAACGGGATGGCTACGGTTCAAGTGGGTACAAATCCTGCGGATACACAAACGGTATCCGTTGAACGATTGAAGGAAGAAAGCCATCAATAATTTCTCATGCTAGTTAATGGTACAGATTAATATCACAGATGAAGGAGAAGGTCGAGGCTGTCCTTGCACGATAAGGGAGCTTAGGCAATGTGAAATCCTTCATCTGTTTATTTGCGTTTATGAAATAAAGTCTACCTCAGGAAATTTCCTCCTCCACATTGCGGCGTCTTCTGTAAATTCCTTGCGGCAACACTTTATGCACCGATATAATATAGAAATACAATTGAGCAGCCAGCTAATGATGAAATGGAGAAAAGGTACAGCTGACCGCTGTTCAGTAAACGTTTGGAGTGAACGCAATGCAATCAGTGGAAATGACCTATCTATCAAATAGTGAAGCAGATACGGTAAAATTGGCAGAGCATCTGGCTAAAAAATGCCGACCAGGTGCTGTTATTGCGCTTGACGGGGATTTGGGAGCAGGCAAAACACGCTTTTCGCAGGCGTTTGCCAAGGCCTTAGGCGTGAATGAGGTCGTGAACAGCCCGACATTTACAATTATTAAAGAATACGAAGGCAGCGAAATGGCTTTTTATCATATGGACGTTTATCGTGTTGGCATGGCTGAGGCGGATGAACTTGGCTTGGATGAATATTTCTACGGAGATGGAGTAACGATTGTGGAGTGGTCGAGCATTATTACACCATTGCTGCCACCTCAATATTTGCATTTATTCATTCAATATGAAGGAGAGCAGAGCCGTTCTATACGTTTGACGGCATACGGCGAGCCATTTGCGACACAGTTGAACGAGATAAAGTGGAGAGGAATTTAATCTAATGCATACAAAAAAAATGTTGGCCTTCGATACGTCGACAGCTACGATGGCAGCTGCGCTGTTGGAAGGGACGAGCATTATAAATACAATCCAGTCCTCGGAGGAACGTAATCATTCGATTAGACTCAATCCAACGATGCAGGCAATGTTGACGGAACAAGGTTGGACAGGCAGCCAAGTCGATGGTATTGCAGTTGGTATCGGGCCAGGTTCTTATACAGGCGTGCGTATTTCGGTGACCGCAGCAAAAACGCTGGCATGGGCATGGCGTAAACCGGTTGTTGGCGTATCTAGCTTGCATGCACTTGCGTTGAGCGGGATTGCTGCTGCTGCGCAAGGGGAGAAAGCGAACGTACTTGTAGCGGAAAAAAATACAAATGACCAAGATCTCTCTATTGCTTGCAGCGCACCTGTACGTATTTATCCAATTATGGATGCACGTCGTGGTCAAGTATATACAGCTGCATTTGATATCAATGGACAACCGCTGATAAAGCATGTAATAACAGGCAGCTTATCGATAGAGGAAGCGTGTACTCGTCAATCAGCAGATGGCATTCGTATGTTAGTAGATGTTGCGGATGAAGCAGCACAAGCACTGGAGAACAATCCAGAGCTGCATATTATTTTCGCTGGAGATGTCGATCAGCACCGGGCCAAGTTGGAGGAGCTGAAGACTGCATTTGGCCACCGTGTCCATCTAGAATCATCACCTATAGACGCTGCATGGATAGGGATACTCGGTCTTGCGCGTCTGCTTGCAGGCGATACAGATGAAGTTCATCGCTTGGAGCCGAACTACACTCAATTGACCGAAGCCGAAACCAAGCTGAAGCAGCAACAGCAGGGGCAATAAAACGGGATAATCGGTATTAAATACTAATAGGATCAACTGTCTTCGAGAGATAGTCTTTCGACCATGCACCATTTCATTTGCACCTTGAATAATGGTTGGAGCAGCCTATCTCAGTAGGATTAGAATCGAATACATGCTAGATAAGGAGCGTGAACTCAGTGGAACAAGCAAGCCTTCATACTGAGCCTGCACGAGTAAGGCCAATGACGGTCGCAGATATTGAGGCTGTACAGATCGTGGAGCAAGCTTCGTTCACGCTGCCATGGACGAATGATGCGTTTTACAATGAGCTGACAAACAATATTTTTGCACATTATTGGGTCATTGAAGAAAATAGTACGATCATTGCCTATGCAGGCATGTGGACAGTAATTGATGAAGCGCATGTTACAAACATTGCCGTTCATCCTGACAGCAGAGGACACGGTTATGGGGAGCAGCTTATGCAGACACTCATCACAGAAGCTGCTGCACAGGGTATGAATAAAATGACGCTTGAAGTGCGTGTCACAAACGAAGTGGCTCAGCGCTTGTATCGTAAATATGATTTTGAACCTGCAGGTGTCCGTAAAGGCTATTATTCTGATAATAACGAAGATGCGCTCATTATGTGGACGAATATCGATCAATTACGTGCAAGTAGTTACTAGCTTAAAGAGCTTAAAGGTGGGAAAGCAAACGGTGAATGAGAAAGTTACAGGTAGTATCGTTAACGGCAACAGTGATATAAGCATTTCAACGCCGTCGGATAAGCCTATTTATATATTAGCAATTGAGACAAGCTGTGATGAGACGTCCGTAGCTATCGTGCGCGATGGGCATGCAGTGTTGTCGAATATGATTTCGAGTCAAATCGATGTGCATCGCCGCTTTGGCGGTGTGGTACCGGAGATTGCTTCCCGTAAGCATGTGGAAACCATCACTGTGATGATCGAGCAGGCTGTGGAGGAAGCGGGCATTTCATTGGAAGACGTGTCAGCGATCGCTGTCACACAGGGCCCAGGGCTAGTAGGAGCTTTGCTTGTTGGAATTGTAGCTGCTAAGTCGCTAGCTATGGCCCTTAACATTCCGCTTATCGGAACTCATCATATCGCAGGTCATATTTATGCGAATCAGCTTACGGCAAAGATTGAATATCCTTGTATGGCTCTTGTAGTATCAGGTGGACATACGGAGCTTGTTCATATTGAAAATGAAGGACAGTTCAAACTGATCGGACGCACGCGAGATGATGCAGTAGGCGAAGCTTACGACAAAGTCGCTCGTGCAGCTAATCTTCCATACCCGGGAGGACCGCATATCGATAAGCTTGCTTGTGAAGCAGAAGAAGTGGTAGAAATGCCTCGCTCTTGGTTGGAACCTGACAGCTATGACTTCAGCTTCAGTGGATTGAAGTCAGCCGTGCTTAACGTTGTGAACCAGTCGAAAATGAAAGGCAATGAGCCTAACTATTCGGCTATCGCTCGCGGCTTCCAAGAGTCTGTCATCGACGTACTTGTTGGCAAAGCGATGCGTGCTGTTAAGGAATATGATGCTAAGCAGCTTCTACTGTGCGGTGGCGTAGCTGCGAACAAAGGCCTGCGCGCTGAACTGACAGCTCGCTGCGAAGCGGAAGGTGTGCCATTGCTCGTGCCGCCGATGGAATATTGCACAGATAATGCGGCGATGATTGGTGCGGCTGGATATTTGAAATGGAAACAGCAAGACTTCTCGTCACTCGATTTTAACGCACATCCAACGTTCTCCTTGGAGGGTTGGTCTGTAAAATAGATTTAGACAATCCCCAGTTCCGTTCCTAACGAAGCTGGGGATTTTTCTTGTGTAAATAGAGCACAGTATTATATTTATTTTTGATTTGTTTGCAACAAGCGGACAAGCTTTATTGATGATAGTAGTATCGAAGTAGTATCCATCTTTTACACTCGTGTTTCCTGCTCAGTAATCCAGTTCTCCATACAGTCATTCAACATGATAGCATTCTTTGTTGGAATTTGATGCTTTGCTTTTGGAATCCAAATAAGTTTGCTGTTTTGCAAATACCGCTGTAGTTTTACTGCATACCGATGAAAACTTTTGTCCTTTTTTCCGTACACGAGCAGCACAGGGGCCTGAATCTGGTGCAATTGATCCGTGCAGCTGTAATCTAGGGAGTAACGGTAATATTCGTACCAATTGTCGCTATTTCCCTGTTGTGAAGAGCGATATAAATTGCGAAATGTTATGAGGTTGTCCGCATTTCCCCACGTAATGACCAATCTAAGAAACGATTTTAATTTAGAGCGGCTGAGTGCAATTGCTGTAGCCATTCTAAGTCTTAAATATATATCGCTAGCTTCTGACATACCACTTACAAGTATACCTCCAAGAAAGCGTTCTGGAGCAGTCAACAGTGCGTGCAGCGCTACACCGCCACCTGTTGAGTAGCCGCACACATACGCCTGTTTTATGTTAAGAGCGTCCATCAATTTCAGCATATCCTGTACGATGAGCGGATAGGTGACTGGCTCGAACGAACGCTCACTGGAACCGTGGCCTCGGATGTCGAACGTAATGACTTGAAAATGGTTTGATAGCTGGGTCGCTTGATAATCGAAGTTGTCCGACGTTAGCAGCGGTGGATGGATAAACATAATAGGTACGCCTTGCCCTTGAACCTGATAGTAAAGGGAGGTATCGTTTACGTTGATGTTTGGCAACGGGTTCACCTCTTCTTAATAGTTGATAGTTGTTCAGGCTAAGCAAAAGATGCCCGACATCGCTTCTTTTTATCCGTGCATGAGCGTGCTATTAATAGTGAAAATAGTAAGTCCCTTTAGGTGCATGATGGATGTTGAATCTGTTGATCATTTTTTTGAGACAATGTAATTGACTATTCATGATTGGGGTACTATAATAATCAACAAACCTTTTCCGAATAATTGGAAAAAGAATAATGCAAACGCTGTGACAAGGAACAGTAGAAGTGTGAAGCCTTCAGAGAGCCGCAGTACGGTGCGATGCGGTAGGTGGATAACGTTGAACTCGCCTTGGAGCGGAGCGAGCGAAGGATTAGGCAGTTAATGTGAATTATGCTAGATCTAGATGCCGACATGAGCATCTAAGTATCTTTCAAAGAGCATGATGAACTAGAACCTCCTTCTGTGTAGTTCGCTACGGAAGCCCCCGTCATCAGGCACGCGCACGGTCGATGTCCGGACATGGGACGTGTGCGGTGGAGCGGGTGAAGTTTGTCTTTTCGCGAAAGACAGCTCACCAACGAGAGTGGTACCACGGCAGCAGCAGCCTGTCGTCTCTTTATAAGAGACGGCGGGCTTTTTTTGTATTTTGTATGTATGAGGGACTGAACTGCTAAATTGAATGTACTAGTTCTGATTCTGAGCAGAAGAGGGAAGATGAATCAAAAATAAAACCCAGCTTCATTCATGCTTCGACTAGAAAATTTGTTCTTCTAACGTGGACAATATACTGAAATGTCTATAAAAAGGTGGACACCAGGCACAATGTAGTTGTTAGCTGCTCCAAATAAAATCCTAGCTATATGTGGTGTCTAATTTCGAATGATGTGCTGTATATGGTAGACCGAAAGTCTGAGCAGACTATATCTTTTAACAAAAGACTGTCCACTATTGGAAAGACATTTTTCATCAACAATCCACGATAAACGGACAAATGAACAGCACATCAACGAATCAAATGTATAAGTTACTTACAACAAGCAGTATGGCAAAACAGCTTCAATATATAACCGATAGCTTATGAAACGAACATAAATACACGCAATGAACAGGAGTAGTAGAGTGATACTGCCTTACAGAGAGCTGCGGGTCGGTGCGACGCAGTAGGGAGACGTTTGAACTCGCCTGGGAGCAAGAGTGGCTGATAGTAGCTGTCGCAACATGCGACAAGTTGGAGCAGGCCGTTCCGGAACCTCGCCGTTATGAGGATAAGGGGGAATGCGCGGCTGTTGATGCAGCCAGGACGTGTTCCAACAAGAGTGGTACCGCGGCAGGTCTGTCGTCTCTTAGGAGATGGCAGGCCTGTTTTTTTGTACCTGAGGCAAGCAAGGCATATAAATATGAAAGCGAGGAGCATGAACATGACGAACATGATTTTTACGGGTAAAGGTCCAGTAACGAACGAGGCAAAGAGACGCATTACGATTTTCGATACGACGTTGAGAGACGGGGAACAAGCGCCAGGCGCCGCACTTCAATTCGAGCAGAAGCTGCTGCTCGCAGATAAATTGGTTCGCTTGGGCGTAGATGTGCTGGAGCCTGGATTCCCTGTCTCCAGTCCAGGGGAATTCGAAGCCGTGCAGCGCATTTCCCGCCTTTATCCGCAGATTGAAGTCTGCGGATTCGCGCGTGCCGTGCGCGGGGATATCGACGCGGCAGTCCAAGCAACCGCAGATGCGGAAAAGCGCCGCATCCACTTGTTCATCTCCGCGTCTGACATTCACCTCACGCATCAGCTGCGCATGACGCGTGCCGAAGTCAAACAGCGCGCTCGCGAAATGGTCGCCTACGCGCGTCAATTCGTCGACTGCGTCGAGTTCAGCGCGATGGATGCGACGCGCGCTGACCAGAGCTACTTGGCGGAGCTAGTAGAAGCCGCCATCGAGGAAGGCGCCGGCATTATTAACTTGCCTGACACGGTCGGGTATGCCATGCCGCATGAATTCGGCGAAATGTTCCGTTTCGTTCGCCGGGAAGCGCGTGGCGCTGAGAACGTATGCTTCAGCGCACACTGCCACAACGATCTTGGCCTTGCTGTTGCGAACAGCCTTGCCGCGATTGAAGCCGGGGCGAATCAAATTGAAGTGACCGTCAACGGTGTCGGCGAGCGTACGGGCAACTGCGCATTGGAAGAACTGGTCATGGCACTTGATACGCGCAAAGATTATTGGCAGCTTGAAACGAACGTCCAAATGGAGCATTTGTACGAAGTTTCTCGCAGCGTAAGTCGCATGATGCATATGCCAATAGCCTTTAACAAGCCAGTCGTCGGTCGCAATGCGTTCCAGCATGAGTCGGGCATCCATCAAGACGGACTGTTGAAGAACCGCAACACGTATGAAATTATGGACCCTGTCCGTCTTGGCATTCCGCATGAGCTAATCGTACTGGGCAAGCATTCAGGACGACATGCGATTAAGCACAAAGTGAGCCAGTATGGCATTGAACTGAATGCAGATCAACTTAATGATGTATACGATCGTTTCAAGCAATTTGCTGACAACCAAAAAGTTGTTACGGATCAACAATTGTTGACCTGCGTAGGTGAAGCGCTTGATCAAGAGTGGGGGCGTTTCAAGCTCGTTGATGTGCAGGTTGTGGCAGGCACCTCCCGCGCAAGAGTAGCAAGCGTGACGATCTTCAACATTCATGAACAGAAGGAGTACACGTATGCAGGTATCGGAGCAGGTCCTGTAGAGGCGCTGATTCGAGCGATGCAGCAGGCACATGGCAACGAGATTGGCTTTGAGGATTTGGAGCTGCATTCCCTTACATCTGGTGAAGAGGCAGTGGGAGAAGCCGCAGTTACGGTACAGGTGAATGGTCATTCTTATCGTGGAACGGCTGCTCATTGCGACATTATGCTTGCGATAGCAGAGGCTTATATGGCCTCTTGTAATCAAGCTTGGAGCAGTGCCGGATTATCAGAGAGCGAAGCAACGGATTCGCAGCAGTCTGCGGTACAAGGATAGATGGATGAAGCGTTCAAAAATGGTATACAGCATGCTGCTCGCGCATGATGTGCATAAATGAAACGTCCAGTGCACGCGAACATGCGAGAAAAGAGTAAAAGCGACAAAGTGTGACATTTTTCATGTGGACAATAGTTATCCACATATTAGATATTTAATGGGGAAAAGTACCATAGGGCCAATTGCCACAAGGAGTTGAATGCGAAGAAAATAGGGGATCATTTTTTCACAAAGTATTTTCAAAATTGTGGATAGTGTGCATAAAACGGTGGATAAGATTGGATATCTTGTTGAAAATGCTGGTATTAAGCGAAGTTGGCGGTGCTCATTTATGAATCGAATGTAAATAAATCCATTTTATGTTGTGAATAAAATTTACTGTCCACATTTTTCCTCCAAGTGGTGGAACATGAAAAATAGAGAGCCCGCTGTATTCTCGTAAAGAACGATTACAGTGGGCTCCTATTTTAATTACGACATTTTTCGTGGGGCATGTCAATTACACAAGGATGTACCATATCCACGTCAGATTACATACAAGCTTCCCAGTCCGCATATTGCTGTTCCAACTGAGATTTCTTCTGCTGTACTTGTTCTTGAATCTCTTGCACTCGAACATAGTCGTTATAAACTGCAGGATCAGCCAATTCCGTCTCCAACTGTTCAATTTCCGACTCCAGCTCTGCAATTTTAACTTCCAGCTGTTCCGCTTTGCGCTGGCGAGCACGTTCTTCACGCTGTTTCTGCTTGTCCAACTCGTATTGGGCAGCGCCAGAACGCCCTGCTGTATCTCCAGCACCGTCACTACTAGCAGATGAGTTAGAGGCAGGTGAAGTCGACGTGTGCACAGTAGCAGGAGGTGTCTTTCCGCGTTGCTCCAGCTCCGAAGCATCTTCTTCCAGCTCCTGCTTCTTCGTTATATAATCATCGTAGTTACCGAAGTATGAAGTGGCACCCTGTGGTGTCAATTCTACAACGCGTTCTGCCATCTTATTTAAGAAATATCGGTCGTGTGAAATGAACAGCAATGTCCCTTCGTAGTCCATTAGGGCAGCTTCTAGCACTTCCTTACTGAATAAATCAAGATGGTTCGTCGGCTCATCTAGAATGAGCATATTAGCTTGCAGCAGCATCAGCTTGGCTAAAGCTACACGAGCCTTCTCGCCGCCGCTTAGCGAGCCAACCAGCTTGAGCACATCATCTCCGCTGAATAAGAAACTGCCCAGAACCGTACGAATTCGCACTTCATCTAAGTGTGGGAATGAACTCCACACTTCTTCTAATGCCGTATTGTTCGGATTCAATGCTTCTTGTTCTTGATCATAGTAGCCAATGGATACATGCGTCCCCCATTGGAACTGCCCTTTATCCAACTTATGCTTGCCGATAAGGCTCTTGAGCAGCGTTGACTTACCAATACCGTTAGGTCCGATCAAGGCTACCGTTTCACCGCGATCGAGATTGAGATCGACATTCTTGAATAGGGTTTTGTCAGGCTCATAAGACACAGATGCATTACTCAAGCGCAGTACGTCACGTCCGCTCGTTCGTGTAATCTCAAAAGAGAATGAAGCTCGCTTCAGATCGCCTAATGGCTTGTCGATACGATCCATACGCTCCAATGCTTTACGACGGCTCTGAGCACGCTTTGTTGTCGAAGCGCGAACAATATTGCGCTGTACGAATGCTTCCATTTTCGCAATATCTTCTTGCTGCTTCTCGTATTGTTTCAATTCTTGCTCGTATTCAGCAGCTTTCAGTTCCATATATCTACTGTAATTGCCCGTGTAGCGCTTCGCATGATTGCGCTCGATCTGAACGATGCCCGTTACCATAGCATCTAAGAAGTAGCGGTCGTGAGAAACGACGAGTACAGCACCCGGATAGGAGCGAAGGTATTGCTCCAACCATGTTAGAGTATCGATGTCCAAGTGGTTCGTTGGCTCGTCCAGCAACAGGATGTCTGGCTGCTGCAGCAGCATGCGCGCCAAGGCAAGGCGGGTCTTCTGCCCGCCGCTTAACGTATGAATGAGCGTGTTCGGATCCATGGACCCGAAGCCCATACCGTGAAGAATACCGCGGACGCGAGCTTCCATAGCATAGCCGTTCTGCTCCCGGAACCAATCGGATCGTTCTGAATAGCGGTGCATCGTTTCTTCATAACGAGCAGCATCTTGAGCCAGCTCTGGATCTGCAATTTGCTTCTCCAATTCGCGCAGTTCAGCCTCTGCTTCGATTAGATGCTGGAATACGCCTATCATTTCATCCCATATGGACAAATTGGATTGCAATCCGCTATTTTGAGCCAAGTAGCCGATTGTCGTTTCCTTTGCTTTGTATACATGCCCTGAATCGGGCGACAGCTCATCGGCAATAATTTTAAGCAGGGTAGACTTGCCCGCGCCGTTGACCCCAACTAACCCCATTCTTTCACGGGCTTGAATATGAAAAGATATATCGGTTAACACAGGCGTAATGCCGTAGTATTTCGTAACTTTGTTTACTTGAAGCAGCATACTAATTCTCCTCCGTATCACCAGCTGATTATAGTGTACATGAATTCTTGGAAAACGACCACAAACGTTCGTACATTGCTAGCCGTAGCGACGGAAGGGTGATACACTTAAAGAAGAAAATCATTCACGTGCTTATGGAAGTACTCATAAATAAACATAAACCAATGACTTCATGTGCTGCGGAAGATAGCTATGTTTAACTTGGCAGGAGGTGTGAGCTATTGGTAGAACGTAATGAAGATGTGCGTCAGCTTGCTGATTCTTCTGCTTCTTCGAAACATGCGCTCCGCGTTCAGCTAAAGTCGCGTCGATCAGCAGTGACAGTTCAAGAACGTAAGCAAGCAAGTGCCGAAGCCTGCATGCATGCTCTATGTTGGCTCGGGCAGTTACGGCAGGACGCCAATAGACCGCTGCGGGTGCTTGCCTATATGCCATTTGGACAAGAGCTGGATATCGTGCCTATGCTTACAACGCTTGTTCAAGAGGGAAATGAGGTCTATGTCCCTGTTACACATCAAGCAAACCGTGAGATGAGCTGGCATGCATGGCACCCTGAGGGCAAGATGCAGATGGGATTGTATGGCATCCAAGAGCCGGAACATACGGTTCCCGCATTAAGCGCTGAACAACTCGTTAATGTCGATGCTGTACTCGTGCCAGGGCTAGGATTCGACCTAGCTGGGGGCAGGATTGGCATGGGGGCGGGTTATTATGACCGCTTCTTAGCGAAGCTGCAGCAGGGACGCAAGGAACTGCCGTATATCGCTGCCCTTATTTATGAGTGGCAGCAGGTAGTGAATGTACCGATGGAGAACCATGATGTGCCTGTACATCTCATAATTTGCCCAGATGGTGTACAATGGACTTATGCAGGCATAGCTTGTGGGAAGGATCGGTGAAAGATGGACGTGTTGACGCATTTTAACGAGCAAGGCCATGCGAAGATGGTTGATATTACGAGCAAAGATGTTACGAAGCGCACAGCTACAGCTCGCACGACCGTTCGTATGAACCCTGTGACGCTCCAGCGTATTAAGCAAGGTCAGATCGAAAAAGGGGACGTGCTGGCGGTTGCGCAAATAGCTGGTATTATGGCTGGCAAACAGACAGCGCAATGGATTCCGATGTGCCATCCTCTTATGCTTACAGGTATGAATATTACGTTCTCAGACAACGATGAAGATACATTGACTATAGAAGCGGAAGTGAAGACGACAGGTAAGACTGGCGTCGAAATGGAAGCGCTGACGGCGGTATCCGCAGCTGCGCTTACGGTATATGATATGTGCAAAGCTCTCCAAAAAGATATCGTCATTGGACCGACTTACCTTGTTGAGAAGTCAGGCGGAAAGAATGGCGACTATCGGGTTGAGGACGAGCAGTAAGGTTAACGGTCGGGAGGAGGATTGGTTATGAATTGGAAAGTAGCGCTATTGACCGCAAGCGATAAAGGATCACGCGGTGAACGGGAAGATACGAGCGCACAGGTTATTCGTGAATTGGTAGAAGAGGAGCTGGGCGGCGTTATCGTGGACTATCGCATCGTGCCAGATGAGATGAATGATATTTCGGCCTCTCTAATTGAAATGGCGGATTATTATAAAGCAGATTTGATTCTGACCACAGGCGGTACAGGTCTTTCTCCCCGAGATGTGACACCTGAAGCGACACTAAAGGTAGTAGATCGGATTGTGCCCGGCATAGCAGAGGCAATGCGATATACGTCCATGCAGAAGACGCGCAGAGCTATGTTGTCTCGCGGTGTGTGCGGCATTCGCAATCGTACGCTCATTATCAATCTGCCAGGAAGCCCAAAAGGCGTTCATGATAACTTAATGGCCGTTATTGATCAGCTGCCTCATGCTCTAGAGGTAGCGAGCGGACGTTACCATGATCATGACTAAATCACCCCTGCCAATTTCATTTTCGTGCAAGTGCTGGCTATAAAATGATTTCTTTTGCTCATCTACAATAAAAGTTGGTATTTTATAGGTGAATGTTGTGGTATGATGATTACAGCATTTGTATGTAGACATGGGTGAAAGGAGTCGATCCAGGTATGCCATCCGGTATAGGTATTCCAGGACTTATTCTCATTTTGATCTTGGCTTTACTGCTGTTCGGACCTAACAAGCTGCCTGAGCTTGGCCGTGCATTCGGTCGGACACTTCGTGAATTCAAGGCTGGCGCACGTGATGTTATGCGAGACGATGAGGATAACAAGGGTACGGAGCGCAAGGAAGTTTCATCCGAATCCACAGTGCTGTCTTCATCTGCTAACGTTTCGAATGGACAAGCCGCTTCACTGTCCAGCGAACCGCCAAGTCAGCCCAGCACATCACGTCGCCTGCCAGAATAATTGGAATAGCCCAGCAGGTGCGATAGGGAGCTATCTGCCAGCAGAGCTGAGGCTTCCATGTTATGGTTTGTGGCGTGAAGCAGCGTTGTGCGGAATACGGCAAGAACAGGTTGGTGTGTAGGCATGTCGCAAGATACTGAACAACAGTTATCTGTTATCGAGCATATTACGGAGCTGCGCAGACGAATTATGTATATTGTGGCTGTGCTAATCGCCGGTCTTATCGGCGGTTTCTTTTTGGCGGAACCGCTGTTCCAATACGTGATTAGCCGACCTCCGGCTGATACCTACACGTTCAAGAGCTTCTCACCTTGGGACGGTGTAGGTATTTATATGAAGTTTGCATTTCTCGTCGCCTTATCGTTAACGCTCCCTTTCATCATGTATCAGCTCTGGGCATTCGTTAGTCCTGGCTTAAGGAAGCATGAGCGAAGGGCAACGTTGAAGTACATACCTTTCGTATTTGTATTGTTCATTGCAGGGATGTGCTTCGCTTACTATATTGTTGCGCCGATGGCGTTCCAGTTCACAGCGAATGTGAACCAACAGCTAGGGCTGCAAGAGCTGTATGGGATTACACATTACTTAACGTTCTTGTTTAATCTTGTATTGCCGATGGCTTTACTGTTTGAGCTGCCCTTGGTGATTATGTTTTTGACGGCTATACGGATCTTGAATCCGCTGCGGCTGCGCAAAATGCGGCGGTTTGCTTACTTCGGACTGGTTCTAATCGGGGTCTCCATATCGCCTCCGGATTTTATCTCGGATATTTTGATAACGATTCCACTTATTTTGTTATATGAATTCAGTGTGCTGTTATCTTCCTTCATCTATCGCAAGCAGTTAGCTAGAGATAAGGCGTGGGAAGAAGAGTTTGAAGCAGAACATCCGTATTCAGTAAGCTAGACACGATCTCTCAGCTCAAGCCATAACAAGCGACATTGCTTACAAGTGGCTTGGGTTGTTTTTTTTCGTACGTTTTCGGGTATGATGGTGAAGGTGTTCGTAAGCGGTGTCGGAACGTGACGGATAGGCTCGCAAGGCATTTTTATTATAAAAAATGCTGGCTTACTACTTGCAAACTAGACATAAAATCAGTATCATAGAGATTGTTATTAGCACTAACCGATTACGAGTGCTAATAATGACAAAGTGGTTTACTGGAGCGCGCTGCTTAATGTAGCTGCTGCTCTAACTATATAACCTTTCAGTTAGAAGGAGGCTATTTTTCATGATCAAACCTTTAGGAGAACGCGTATTGATCGAAGCAATCGCGAAAGAAGAAACGACTGCATTTGGTATCGTATTGCCAGATACAGCTAAGGAGAAGCCGCAAGAAGGCCGTGTAGTAGCAGTAGGCAGCGGTGCAATCAAAGACGGTCAACGTATTCCGCTTGAAGTACAAGAAGGCGATCGTGTCATCTTCTCTAAATATGCTGGCACAGAGATCAAATTCGAAGGCAAAGAGTATTTGATTATGAAAGAAAGCGACATTCACGCTATTCTTGGGTAATTGCCCGCACATACTTACTTGTAAATGAGACCGTCGAGAGCGGCGGGATAAATATAGTACGAACAATTTGAACGATTCAGGGAGGGTTTCATAATGGCTAAAGAAATCAAGTTCTCAGAAGACGCACGTCGTGCGATGCTTCGCGGTGTTGATACACTTGCTAACGCTGTTAAAGTTACACTTGGACCTAAAGGCCGCAACGTGGTATTGGAGAAGAAATTCGGATCTCCGCTTATCACGAATGACGGTGTAACAATCGCTAAAGAAATCGAGCTTGAAGATGCATTCGAGAACATGGGTGCTCAACTCGTTAAAGAAGTAGCTACGAAGACTAACGATGTTGCTGGTGACGGTACAACTACAGCTACAGTTCTTGCTCAAGCGATGATTCGCGAAGGCTTGAAGAACGTTACGGCTGGCGCGAACCCTATGGTTCTTCGCAAAGGTATCGAGAAAGCAGTTAAAGCTGCAGTAGAAGAGTTGAAGTCTATCGCGAAGCCGATCCAAGGCAAGCAAAGCATCGCTCAAGTAGCTGCAATCTCTGCTGCTGACGACGAAGTTGGCCAATTGATCGCTGAAGCGATGGAGAAGGTCGGCAAAGACGGCGTTATTACAGTAGAAGAGTCCAAAGGCTTCTCTACGGAGCTTGAAGTAGTTGAAGGTATGCAGTTCGACCGCGGCTACATCTCTCCTTACATGATTACAGACACAGACAAGATGGAAGCAGTTCTTGACAATGCATACATCTTGATTACAGATAAGAAGATCTCCAACATTCAAGAGATTCTTCCTGTTCTTGAGAAAGTGGTTCAACAAGGTAAGCAGCTTGTTATTATCGCTGAAGATCTTGAAGGCGAAGCACTTGCTACGCTTGTTGTGAACAAACTTCGCGGAACATTCACTTGCGTAGCTGTTAAAGCTCCAGGCTTCGGCGACCGTCGTAAAGCAATGTTGCAAGACATCGCTGCATTGACTGGTGGTCAAGTGATTACAGAAGAGCTTGGTCTTGAGCTGAAATCTACGACTGTGGAGCAACTTGGTTCCGCGCGTCAAATCCGCGTAACGAAAGAGAACACAATTATCGTAGACGGTAACGGTGAGAAATCCGATATCGACGCTCGCGTTAAGCAAATCCGTACGCAATTGGAAGAAACAACTTCTGAGTTCGACAAAGAGAAATTGCAAGAGCGCTTGGCTAAATTGGCTGGCGGCGTAGCAGTTATCAAAGTCGGCGCGGCTACTGAAACAGAATTGAAAGAGCGCAAGCTCCGCATCGAAGATGCTCTTAACGCAACTCGCGCAGCAGTTGAAGAGGGTATCGTAGCTGGTGGTGGTACTGCACTCTTGAACGTATACAATGCAGTTAATGCAGTTCAAGTTGGTGGCGACGAGCAAACAGGTGTTAACCTTGTATTGCGTGCTCTTGAAGCACCAGTTCGCACAATCGCTGAGAACGCTGGTCAAGAAGGCTCCGTTATCGTTGAGCGCTTGAAGAACGAGAAAGTTGGCATTGGTTACAATGCAGCTACAGGCGAGTGGGTTAACATGCTTGACACAGGTATCGTAGACCCTGCAAAAGTAACTCGTTCTGCATTGCAGCACGCTGCTTCCGTTGCAGCTATGTTCTTGACGACTGAAGCGGTAATCGCTGACAAGCCAGAAGAGAACAAACCAGGCATGCCTGATATGGGCGGCATGGGTGGCATGGGCGGCATGATGTAATAGGCTTTTGAGCCATTACGTTAGACCACTCAGCTCCTTAAATTGAGGTTATTTTGGCCTTGATTTAAGAAGCAGTCACAGTTACGAATAATAAATCAAGCAATGACCACTTCTTAATAATTCTATTAGGGAGTGGTTTTTTGTGTTGTTAAAGTTACCTAACCTCAGATGATCAAATTAATCAGATGCTTAACTTTAATAGACGTATTAGGTGCAGAGAAAAAAACTATGTTGCATATCGTGATTACATGATCAAACCCAAATATCTCATATGCTCTTGAAGAGCATGGTATTGTGCTCGATGAAATATCATGATTGAATAGAAAAAGGTTGCTTCTCAAATATAAGGAGCAACCTTTTATACTTTTCACAAGTTTTAAACTTCCTCTTTGGGAGTGAAGAACTTGAACAGCGCAATGAAGATGAGTGACAAAACAACAAGAGTCAGGGCTAATCTACCTGTGTAAAGTTCATAAAAGAGACTATATCCGTTCACAACTTTGCCTCGATAAATAGTGCTCCATATTGGAGCAAAGACAATACTATCAATCTCCTTTTGTGCTCCCCACACTAATTTAAATGGTACAAGTAAAATCCCAAATAAGAAGATTAAGAACAAATAGATCAATAGTAAAATCTTTCTCGCTATCAAATGTACTCACCTCTTGTTTTTTATTAACTCCCAATTGGATCGGCTACACTGGATCGGCTACACTTAGTTGGACAGAAAAAATAAGGGTTAGTAGAATAAGAGCAATATGACAAGGAGCGGATCTACTATGCCAAAACAAAGACGCACGTTTTCTTCTGAGTTTAAGAGATAGATGGTTCAATTATTCGAGAATGGGAAGCCAAGAGCAACTATTGTAGATGAGTGCGAGCTGAGCGTATCTGCCTTGGACCGTTGGATTAAGCAGTGGTTTAAGGGAGTGACTTTGTATAATTGATTACAAAGAGAAGGTGGAATCAATCTAGAATGTATGATAAAACTCTCTTTCTTCCCTGCAATAATAATGTTGTTCCACGAAGTGTTATGCTACAAATTAATGAATGATTATTTGAAAATAATCATTCATACCCATTATATGCTAATATTAAGAGGAGCCGAAATAGTAATTTAGCACTAGTGATATTTGATAACTAGGCTCTGCCCTATGATTACGTGAAAGGAGGAGGACAGTGTACTACCTAATTGTATTTCTGCTTATAAGTTTAGGAGTTTTAATGCAACTTGACATTTTCTTCTTAGATGAATATGCAGCTACATGTCTTAATGTTAGTGCTCTTTTCTTTACAATAGCAGGTATTTGCACTGGCTCAATAAACAGAAATGTGTATAAAGCAATATCAAAAGCGATCAATTTTCTAATGATTACTGTTGGGGGAATTTATTTTTTATTGGCGATTATAGGTTCAGGCTTTACTTGGTACGAAGACATTAAATTTCATATGTTAAAAATTGATTCAAATGCAGTTCTTCTAATTGCTTTAGCTGCGACGATTGGAACTATTGTCTTGGGTAGAAAATATTCGGAAAATAGGTCGCGAGCGGATGCGAATAAAATTAAAGACTTGAACGACGAAATATCAAACCTAAAAAATAAAATAAACAATAAAGATGAGAAATATATCGAACTAAAAGAAAAATATATTGAACTTCATGCACAAAATCGGTCGCTTATCGAAAAGCTTAATCACACAACTAACGTTATGGGGGAAATGATTAAAAAATATGAGGGGGAGAAACACGAAAATGAATAATCAAAGGTACAATATCAAATTTAAGCAAGAGGAAGTTGGGTACGTAAAGCCTTGGAGAATAACAGATTTTATTGAAAAGATAACTACTCTACATTACAAAAAAGAGTTACTAAAAGAACTAAGCAACAGATTCGAGATTGGAGTGAAGCCGGAAAATATTTTGTTGTTTGAAAAGTCATTTAATATACATCGTAGCTACTCCAATCTGAATGAGAATTGTTTGTTAACACAGAGGGGAGCAAAGTTTACATATCATCTGGGGAACTTTATCTCACTATATCCTAATAAAGACATAACAGCGATTTCGTTGTTATTCGAATTATTTTCTTACTCTTACACATTATTAAATAAGTCTCGAATTAAACTGTATAAGGAAAGATTACATGTATATATAACTGATGTTCTTTCCTCCAACAATAAGGAGTTAAATGTTAGTACTTTCATGGATGATCTTAATGCTCGATCCATCGAATTATCAGATGAGGATAGAGCGGAGGTACTTAATAAGGTACTTGAGAAAATAAAAGAAGTTAATCAAAAGTATGCTTCTTTTAATGTGGAAAAAAATGAGTTTGAACAAATCGAACAATTTTTTTCAGATATGCATATTGATGGGAAATTAAAAATGAAAAGGTATAAAAGATTGTTTGAGAATCTCATGTTTAAGTTTTATAGAAAGTTCAATGATATTCATAGACCAATAATTGGGATTTTCAACGAAGAAACAAAGTCGGTAGAGATTTTAGCAATAAACTTTATAAAAAAAGAGGGGAATGATAATACCCAAATTGATTTAAAGAGCGTAACTCATAACAGCCCATATGAGATATATATCGCATCAGGAGTTACGGTTGTTTCAATGTTATATCAAATGTATTGTAATAAAATTGATGAAAGTTCATTGATTGAAATCACTGAATACACAGTTGATGAAAATGATACTCAAGATGAATATTCAGAGTTTGAAGATAATGCTGAAGTATTTGACGAGGAAAAATGGCTCGAAAATTTGAGAAAGCTTGAATCGTTTATTGCTTACGAGAATATCCCCATAGATGAACTTAAAGATAATGATTTAAACGAAGAAGTAAAGTATATCTTAGAAGCTATTAAAATGAAAGTAAACAAATCTTTTAAGAAAAATTTCGAAGATAATAATTTCATTTCTGGCGATATTGAAATAGAACGAAGTGAGGAAGCGGTTTAATGTGCCTGGAAAAGTTCAAGTTGCACGTTGTAGATTAGCTGGACAGAGTCTATGAAACAATAAAGGAATTGATGCTTGAAATTATGATGTTACGGATGAGTACTTATATATTCCTAATGTAAGTAGTATAAAGATTAATGAATAATCTAGACAAAAATGTAGAGGAGTTGGTGTTGTGAAGACTGATAATTGAGCATTTTGCATAAATCTTAGTCCTTGCTTTACAAAGGTTTTTGAGCACAAAAAAAGGACTTCACCCAACTTGGAGAAGTTTTCAAGTGACCAAACGAGAAAATCCAAGGGAGTGAAGTCACTATGTATATTCTCCAAGAAAGTCTATTTTTCTTTGAGGAGCTTCAAAAAATTGAATCTAAGGAACGACTGCCTATCTTTTTCAGTGCACTGGATTTGCGACCTTATGCCAAAGAATTGAGGAGTCGTTCACCCCGTGGTGCGGACGGTCATTGCAGGCAAGGGATTCTGAGTGCGTTACTTGCTGCACCGCTTGAGAATATCGATACCTTTACTGGTTTGCACCGTCGTTTGGATGTCGACCTTCGCTTTCGTTACCAATGTGGGCTACCGCTGGACCGTGAAGCTCCATTAAGCCGCGTGTTCGCTGAATTAACCAACAAAGGGCTGGCTAAACGTTTATTTGACGATCTGGTTGCGCAATGTAAGGAAGAAGGCATCATCGACGGCAGCCATGTTGCGATCGACAGTGCAGCGATTCATGCCTATAGTTTCTTTTTCATGAAGTAAATAAATATTACGATTTATAATGGTGGTAAATTGTTGGAAAAGATATAATGAAATACAGCAGATAACGACAGGAAAGTAAATATTTTATCATATTGTAGAATGAGGGAATCAAAAATGGATGGTAACTTAGAACTACTGAAAGAAGCCTACCGTGGAAAGAAAATAGTTCCTTTTATAGGAGCAGGATTATCCACGCCTTTTAAAATTCCAACTTGGACTGAATTAATCAAGAATATTACTGACACATACGCAAAAGGAAAAATAGAATCACTGTTAAGGAGTTCTGTTGATTGGCACCTTGAGAACTATGATTACTGGGGTGCAATTGATCAATTAAAAAAATATGCAAATTTAGCGGATCAAGATATTCAAAAAACAATTGTGAAATTGATAAAAGAAAAAAGAATTCAAGTGGAGGATGTGAGCCTTCACAATTATTCTGATTTGGCAAAAGAAAATTTTTCTCTTTACCTGACAACTAACTATGAAAATCTCCTTTATGAACATATAAAGTGTGATACAGTTCCAATTTTGCTAAAGGAATTGGATTTTAGTACTCAAGACATGTTTGATGAAAAACGAATTTGTCATCTTCACGGGTACACATCTAATCCGGGTTCTATAGTCTTAAGCAGAAGTAGTTACGAATCACTTTATCAAAATGAGAAGTATGGTGAATTACTAAAAGCGGTAACAAGTAGTAAATATTTATTGTTCATGGGTTTTTCATTTGATGATAAATTTGTGAGTGATTTAATCAAAGACTATAAAGAATATTTTAATGGGATGCACTATATTCTTTTGAATAATCCTACCCAAGATAGAGTGAGAGAACTACGAGATGAATACGGGCTAATTACTATTCCGTATGATACAAGTGGTTCCTCACATGTGGCTGAGATAAGAAGAATCTTAAATTATTTAAGTGAAAATTTATCAGGCTATACTTCAGAAAATATTCATGAGGTGGAGAGTAAAGCTGATGATTTGATTAACTCAGTTGCTCTTGGTGCAGGTTTAGCCCATTTTAAAAAAAATTTGAAGGGAAACCTGTTTTATAAAAAACTAAAACTCGAAAATGTTGATGAATCTATTATTGAATTAAGTTCAATTTTTTATGTAGCTTCCGAAGAATATATTCGTGCTTTGAAAAAGACTGGCATGTCTTTAGAAATTATAGACGCGTTATTAGGTAAGGTATTCACCCAATATAAGGTGTTATTTATTGATGCATATGAGAAACATGGTGATAGTAGTGCCTTTGTGAAAGTAATTCATGAAAGTTTGAAAAAATTTGATTTTGGAAGGTATGAAAAACTATTTGAAAACAATAAGTCTGATGAAAATGAAAACAGAGGGTTCATTCACCTATTAGCTGAGGATGAAGAAATGGATGTTTGGTGGGGAAAGGAACGATTTGATGAGAAACCAGACTAAACAGAAAAATAAAATGACGTCAGTTCCTCACTCTATTGAACTTTTATTTAATAATGAGAAATTAGACATAATGAAAATTCTATGTTTAATGAATGCTTTTGCATCAAAGAATCATAAGCCAAGAAAAGTGTCAGAAATCATGTTTTATTATAGTCTTATTAATTTTGATCTGATCCAACTATTTAATAGTAATGAAGGAAATATGAAAGGCTCAATCCCTTCTCCAAATATGTATTTTCGTTTTCAGACTAAGCTTAATGAAATTCTTCTCAAAATGGTACACCTTCAATTCATTGAAATTAGAGGTCAAGTTGTTGATAAAATTGATTCTATGAAAGTCGAATTAAAACCAACTGGAAAAGAGTTTTATGAAGCAATTGATTCGGGATTTTTTGATGTACTTAAAAATAACTACATAGATGCTATTAATAGTGTTAAATTCACAGTTAGTAATCAGAAAGTAATAAAGGGGGTGCAACAGTGAGTCGTATACTTATAAGAAAATTAATTATTCAAGGGCTGATGTATAGAAGGACAATAGAATTTAATGAGGGACTTACTATCATTAGTGGTGAAAAGACCTCAGGAAAATCACTAGTACTTAGTTTAATAGATTATTGTTTTGGAAAGAGTGGAAAGATTGATTTGTCAGTTCAAAAAGAATTAGCATCGCATTGTGATGAGGTCTTTCTTGAAATGAAAATCAATGATGAGGTAATCACTCTTAGGCGACCAATCAAAGAAAATCAGACTAAAATAAGTATATATTTCTGTGCATTCGAAGAGCTTGATACTTATACACCTAGAGTATTTGGGATTAAAGAGGCAATGAAGTTTTTAATGAGAAAGCTAAATATAAATGAGTATAAACTAATCAAAAATAAAAAACATAGTAATGAAAAAGAGATAGAGAGTATTTCTTTCAGGGACATATTTAGATATGTGTATATACACCAACATGAGTTGGGAACTAATAACTTCTTACAGAATATTGATGCATTCAAACGATATAAAAATCCTCACGCTTTCAAACTTATGTTTAATTTAGTTGAAGCTGATAAAAATGAATTAAGTGATAGTTTGGTCAGAACAGAGAATGAAATTGAAGAGACAAAAAAAGATATATCAGGACTGGTCTCATATCTGAAAGATAAAGATGCTGAGGATCGAATTGGGTTACAAGCAAAGTCAGATAAATTTATTGAAAGTATTGATGAACAAAAGAAAATTAAAACAGCTATTATTAGTAATAGTAAATCTAACAGTAATAATGAGAATGAGATGTATATCAAGCTCAAAAAAGATCTAGAATTAATAACAAATGAGATCTATGATTATCAAAGTAAAAAGAAGCAAATACAGCTATCTATTAATTCTAAAAAATTATTATTGGAAGAGTACAACATTGAGCAGGCTGAAGTAGATGCAACTTTGGAAGTGAATTATAAACTAGTGATATCAGAACAACAAATTGAATGCCCTCTTTGTAACTCAAATGTAGTGAATACTACCAGTGAGGTAGAGGGTGAAAGTAAGAATTCAGAAAAAATGTTGCGCAACGTAAAAAAAGAAATTACAAATAAAATAGTACTTGTAACAAATTTGATGAAGCATGAAATGAAGAATATTGAAGAAATGGATATCCATATTAAGAGGCTAACAAAAAAGCAAAATCTATTTAATGAAGCAATAGTGGAATTCACAAAAGAAACTGATGTCCCTTTCCTTTCTCAAATCGATAGTATAAATGTAATGATAAATAGACTTATTAAAGATCATGAAATGATTAAAGAGGGACTGAGAATTCATCATAAAATTGATGAGAAAAAAAATCATATTATTGGATTAGAAGCTACGGCTCTACGTTATAAAAATGAACTTAATGATCTACAGGTTAATGAAGAGTACAAAGAAGAAGTCTTTAGTTTTCTTGATAAAGAATATAAAAAAATAATGTATAGATTGAAATATAATACAGATGGCGCGACTTATATAGATGTCGAAAGTCATATTCCTTATTTTGAAGGTGCGAGTGTATATGTACATGAAAGTGGCGGATTATTAGAATGTATGCAATTGTCATACTTAGGAGCCATATTAATAAGTAAAGTGGAAAATTATGCTCTCGGTCATCCTGGTTTTTTATTATTGGATTCTATCAGTAAATATTTTGGAACGTTGAAAAAGAATGATCAGGAAGAAGAAAAATTAGATGTAGAGAAAACAGTTACTCAGGAAGAAGTTAAATCTATACTTGATGAGAAAAGTAAAATAAATGATCCAGAGGTTTATCAGGAATTATATGAAATTTTAATCGAGTTAAGTGATAATCATCAAATTATCTTGGTGGAGAATACTCCACCTGAAAAAGTTGATAAGTATACTAAGTATACTTTTCTGAGTGGTAAACATGGTCTAGTGGACTTGTCTCAAAATGAACTTACAGATATGAACTAATGACTTAAGGAAGCATCTTGGATCGGCTACACTTAGTTGGACAGAAAAAATGAGGGCAAGTAGAATTAGATGGCTTTAGCTAGTCGATGATAGAGAGTTTTTTTGATCCGAATTAGTGGGTTACTAGTGAGTTAAGGTAAGGTTTGAAGAGATTGTTTACGTAAAGCAATCACCACTTTACAATGTAACTGTGAGCATGAATGCGAGAAGTAGTCATTGCTCTAGATTTGTTATTAATAACTGTGATGAAAATACTCAGAAAGCTTGAAACAGGTATCGTAGGCCCTGCAAAAGTAACTCGATTTGCATTGCAACACGCTGCTTCCGTTGCAGCTATGTTCTTGACTACTGAAGCGGCAATCGCTGATAAGCCAGAAGAGAACAAACCAGCTATGCTTGATATGGGAGGTATGATGTAATAAGGCTGAAAAGCCTTGTGCGTCATGTGCCTAGCAGTGAATTTTCGTTCCAATGGAACGGGAATTTATGAAGCAGTCACTGTTCTGAATTACAAAAAGATCACTTTTTATGGAGTGGTCTTTTTTTTATTGTTAAAGTTCGTATTTTAAGATTTCTTGATGATTGTAGGTTTGAAAGTATGACAATGGGGCGTGGAACTATCAATCAAAGTGTAATTTTTAAAAATTTATATAAGCCCACTGAATTAGAAATGCAATACGATGAAATGTTTAAACGCTTGCATTTCTAATTCCTTATATTTATTTTTTTTTACATGAAACTATAATTGATCTGTATTGACAGCTGGTAAAATTATGTTAAAATAATCTTTCGTAGGATAAGTTTCTGTAAAACTCCCCAAGTAATTCACTTCGAAACTGACATGTGTTTAATCTCACCTTAGACATTCATATTACGATCTCAAAGTTAATTCGATGTTGATTTTTATTAAAATAAGGGTGTGAATGTGAGATGAATGATTCAATTTTTTCACTTGCAGACATGATCAGACACCACAGGTTAAAATTAGGTTTGACCCTTCATGATTTAGCAATTGAGACTAAATTATCTAAAGGTGCGATATCTAAAATTGAGAATGGAAGGCGTAAGAAACCTGAATACAGCACGATTAAATCTATTGCGTCTGTATTGAAGATACCTTACAATGAGTACATCAATATTTATATAGATCTTGAGAAAAATGCAGACACTATGTTTGGAATATTCAAAGAATCCATAACCGTACATGATAACAGTACAAACCTCGTCCGAAAGATAATATTAACCTATCTTAAACTAGCTTCTGATAGTTATGATGCAGTAGAGGAAATTTACAATACTGCCGAACTTGCCAAGAACACCTCGATTAAACATGCAATATATAAAACAATTCTCGACTATTCACGTAGTCACGGTATTATGCGTTTCTTAACAAGGTCACTTTATCAAATGTATCTTGTTGAAAGAAATGACTTCACGAAGCTCCGTCAGACATACGAATCAGGAGAATATGTTTTGAAGTACGTAGAATTCCTACCTCCCAAAGAGCGACTTACATTGTACTATAAACTCGCTGTCCACGCTTTTACTTTGCAGCTTCATAATGAAACTATCAAACATTGCAATGTGATCGTACAGGATGACGCTTCCCATGGAAACATAGAGAAATCTTACGCGTATGGAATGTTGAGAGACTCCCATTTATATCTTGGTAATCTTGATTTAGCAGAAGAGTACTCGATTGAATGTCAAAAACAAAATTCCTCCCAAACCTCCGACAACGATAAATTATATGTAGCATTGCTCAATTCGAAAAAAGGAAACAAGGAGCTTGCAGAATTACAGTTTCAAGATTGTCTTGTGACTTGCTCTGAAGGCTTTATTGCCCATGTGGCAAATGAGTACATTTCTTTTTTACTTTTAGATAAGAAGACTTCGAAAGTCGAAGAGCTTCTTTTGGCGTTGGAAGATAAAATAAATGATTTGACGTTTGCAACTCCAATTAGAAGAAGAGAGTTAGCGTGGTTTTATAAACTTCAAGGGGATTTCTATACTCAAATAAACGATATTAATCAAGCGCTCAATTTTTATATGGACGGGGCATACGAATACTCTCAGATAGATGACATTGACAACGAGCGTGAATGCTTGCAGTTAATGTTTTATCTATATAGAAATAACAAACTCATAGTAGATGTAGAAACGGTAGTTGAAGTGGAACACTACTATGATCGATTCAAGAAGGAGGAGATTGTGTGTGAAAAATAAAGTTGCAAAAATGATTCTTGCGCTCTTCTTGATTTTACCTGTTATTCCTAGTATTACAGATTCGGTCACGACGTTTGGTACTGATTATCCTTGGATAATCAGCAAGTAAAAAGAAAGTCCTCTTACCCCTGAACAGACACCATCAAGTGGTGTCTGTTTTAATTTGTCAATAAACTTATTTAGCGGATTTTGTGGAAACCTGTGTTAATTTAATAATGGGCAAAGGGGAAGAGGACTTGCATTGATAGATGATGGGGTGAATAAGGGGAGGTTCACTCCATCAACGTTATTTCGTACTTAACGTAGGTGATAATTGATGCTTGAGGAAATTGAACATTTACGACTTCGTATGAATAAGGCTTATCAAGAAGGTTTAGAATTGACCGATGCTCAGTTAATTGAGATGAGTCAAGATTTGGACAAAATATTGCTTAAGTACCAAAGGGAGTGTGCTACTAATGAAGCTGAGATTAATAAATTTACGCACAAATTTATTCTCTGATGAGAATAAACGTCTATTGCACAAGTTGGTGGGAAAAGAGATAGATGATGTAGATACTACGAACAAAGCTCATTATTACACTAAATGCGGCTGTATTTATAAAAAATCATATTACAAACGTTTTGACTTTGCAGAAACTTTTATTGATGTATTTGCTTGTTCTTGTGGGGCATGGACAACCAATCAAATGAAGTGCTGGTGAATAGCATGTCATTCAACCACTTCTACATTGTAGGCATAGTTACTCTTAGGAACATTAAACCATATATAGTAGCCATTATAGACATCTAATTCTATAGCATCTAATTTATTATCGAGTATAACCTTTTTAGCTTTTTTATCTGTTTTCCCAATTATTATATTTACTTCATCTTCTAAACCTTGATTGTAAAGAAACATTATATATGACGGCGTACTTAAATAGGTAGTTTCTCTGTTCCACACATACGAGTTTCCACTCTTATTAATAACCGCCAAAGCAAAGAGCTTTTCATGGTTTTCAATCAGCCTGTAATGTTTATTTTTAAATTCTTTACTTAACAGCAAATTTGCTTTTTCAGACTTCAGTCCATAGTCCGTTGCTTCACTTAATGATGAGAACTGTATTGCATCTACATCATTACTAGATTGACCACAAGCCGTGATCCCAAACAACAGTAATGTAATAGCTAGGGCTAGCGCTAAACTTTTTTCATAGTGTCACCATCATTATTCAATATGTTCCTAAATGGAAATGAAGACTATAGTGTGGAATTCGTTGACTTTTTCTGGAGTAATGAGATTAAGAGAAGAATGATTCCGCCTACTAAAAATGATAAAACGAAGATGTTATCTGTTATAGAAGGATACGTCGGCGTAGTGTCATACCCTCCTTGTTGTCCGATAACTGCAATATATGAACCTACCCTAGCTGCTACACGCTCTAATGTGTGTAAGAAACCCGAGAGTACAATAAGAACTAATCCCACCACAGAGTATTTCATACAATCGCATCCTTTCCCTGGATTTATTTTGGTTTTTCTATCCAGTATATAGTATCACATTTCGTACTGGATATTAAAATAAATAACCTTTAAGGAGTTGTGGTATTTTGAAGAAGAAAGTTGTCAGTTTCGCATTGTCACTTTGTTTAGCTTTTTCGATGTTAGGAGTGGATGTATCAGCAAAAGACTCTCAGGAATCTATCGCTAGTGTTCATACTGCATTCGTAGAAGGTGAGCGTGTTACAGTAAAAATTAGCCCGAAAGCTGTGGGGAAAGTTTCAAAAAAACAATTAGACGCGATAGCGAAACAAGCTGGCAATGGCACTATTACCATTCATAATGTACATGAGGCAGAACAACCAATAAACACGGCTTCAATATCATGGACAACTGTAAAAAAAATTTCAAGCCGTGATAATCCCGAAGCAGCCAAACAAATAATTTCGGTTGCACGAGGAGCTACAAAAAAAATCACAAAGAACTTCACGCATAAAACGTTAAGGTCTGTAACCCTCACAGGGGGAGTATCCGTCCCATCAGGCGCATCGCATTCCATCAGTGGAAGTATAACAAATGAAGTATCAAGATCTTATACGGTAGAAGAAACTTGGAATGGCCCGGCTGAAACTTCAAGTTTCCTCTCAAGAATTTACTATTATACGGGATTCTTAGATTACGGCACATTCACGACCGAAGGCAGGCAGTCTACGACAACATACGGTCCGTATAAGGGATCTTATCAAGAACCTACTCATTATGTTGAGTGGAGTCGCGATATAAAATAATAAAGGTAATTACTTTGACAAGCCGAGGATCAAAGCTATGATCCTACGGCTTGTTTAATAGTGACACGAGAAAATTAAAGGCTACTGCCATATAGAAACATTGTGGGTAGTCACTAAGTAGTAGAATGCATATTTAGGAGAATAGACGTTTTGAAATAATTAGTACATTCTGCTATCTAAATCTGGAAAGGTGGTTCACAAACCTAAAATGTTCACATATGTTTGGGGCTGCTATATGTTGCAAACATGTAAGCTCAATCTAAACAATGTAAGTTGATTCGATGGGAGAGCATCTAATCTTTTTTTATTATGTTCTAAAAAGAGATTGGATGGTGCTGAGTTTGGATATTTCAGAAGTGAATCATTCATTGTTTAGGTGGATTAATGATTTAGGAAAAGAATTCCCTTTTTTGAATCCTGCATTTGTTTTTATAGCTGAATATATGGTTGTTTTACTTGCGTTAACTGTTCTTGTTTATTGGTTTACAAGAGATAAAGATAATAGAATGATGATTCTTTGTGCATCAATCGCTTTCATCTGTGCTTTTGCGATAGGGAAGATTTCTGGCGTATTTCACTCGAATTACCAACCTTTTTATGAATTAAACGACGTGAATACATTGGTACATAAAGAAAAAGACAATTCTTTTCCAAGTGATCATACCATGTTATTCTTTACCTATTGTTTTACTTTCTGGCTGTTTAAGAGAGGCTGGTCAATGTTATGGGTATGGTTAGCTGTTCTAGTCGGAATCTCCCGTATATGGGTTGGGGTTCATTATCCTTTAGATGTGTTTACAGGAATATGGATTAGCTTAGCGTCTGCAACTTTCATATATGTAATAGTCCCTAAACGAAGTGTCACACAAAGCATCATACAGCTATATGAAAAATATGAAAGCAAATTTCTATTCAAACGAACAATGAAAAACAAGTCAAAAAACGTGTAGAGCTTTTCTATAATCAGAACGACTGCTTCTAATAGTAAGCAGTCGTTTTTGTGTTGAGAGAATATATGATTAGCTTCCAGAGAAGTGTATATAGTCCCTATAAATCATTGCTCTCTGTGTATATATTGACATAATATGACATAGGATATAATATATAATAATCAATTACATTTGTAGTTATTAATAATAGTCTATGGGAGGTAGTAATATGAATGTAAAAAAAGCTATTCTGGCGACTATGATCGTATCTAGTATGTATGCTGGCGTGGCAATCCTGATTCCTGCGGGAGTCGAAGCGGCGCAAGAGAAGAAGCAAGCGAATAAGAAAGTTCAGATAGACAGCAAGCTGGCTGTTAAGTTGAAAAAAGCGATTAAACAATATGCGGGGAAAGAGATCAAGCTGAACAATTTCGGTGAGAAGACAGAATTCCCATCGAGTGCAAAGGTTGAATCAGTAGACGGAAAATACGCTATCTTTTTTAACATCGGAAGTGGATTTATATGGGAAATTAATGAAAAAGTATCAATAGATAAAATCAGTAAACAGGATCAGGAGAAAGTTCTGAATGTGCTGAAAGGAGCCTATTCCAATAAAACATACGTCTTTGATAAAGAAGTGATCGTGCAGCGAAGCTATGATGGTAAAAAAGAAAAGCTAGGTGTGCCTTTGTCGTATAAATTGACAGGGAAAGATTTTGATGTATATTTCTTCAAAGAGAATCATCCTAAAATGCCTAAAAATGCAGTTAGTGCATTTGAGATAAAGTTTACTAAGGACGAGCTAGATCCGAAGATGCTGGAAACGGCAATAAATGCTGTCAAAACGGTATTCAATCATGATTTGGAAGTAACAGCTGCTAATCTAAGGCGCTTTACTTGGACACTTGAAGATAAAAGCGTACTGCTTGAAATAGAGCAGGGAAAGATCACTACTTTATATCACAAAACGCGTAAAGCGGTAACGACCAACAAGGAAATTACGGAAAATGATGCTAAAGAAGTGGTTGCTCCGCTCGCTAAGGAATTATTCAATATGGACATTGCGAACATGGAAGTGAAGTGGGACAGCACAAATAAAAACTACTACTTCATTAAAGACAACAAGATAGAATTGACTGTGACACTGGATGCCGATAAGAACGTAGTGTTATTAACATCAAGAGCCAGAGCGGTATATGGACGCTAGGTTTATCGAAAACTCCTTTTATTTTAGAACAAATAGGACATTTTACTATACATAATAAATCGAACAATAACCACTTCTTAATCATTTTATTAGGGGGTGGTTATTTTTGTATTGTCATTATCTGTTATTGGTAGTAAGATGAGAATATAAAAATGAGAGTTGTCTCATTTTAAGAAAGGGGAGAGACGCGTGCCAAAAGTAAATGAAGACTATATTTATAAAAAGAAAACGCAAATCTTAGATGCGGCCTTTGTGGTATTTCAACAAAAACCACTATATGAAATGACGATGCTGGATGTGATTAAGGAAGCGGGATTAAGCAAAGGGGGGATATATCGATATTTTGGGGATATTGATGAAGTGATTATCGCTCTACTGAATAGAGAAACAGCTAAAAACAATTATAAGCATAAAATTGATGAGATAGTTGCAAGTACAGATATAACCGTACGTACCATCGAAGCTCTATTTGATTTTCTGGCAAATTATATTCATAATAGTCCAGCTACACTGGGTAAATTTCAATTTGAACTTACTGTATATTATGCCAATCACCCTGAAAAGGTAGAAAAGTTCAAAAGCAATCTCACCGAACAGGAAAATGGTCAATATTTCATAAGCACACTGTTTAACGAGATAACGAAGGGAGTAAATAAGGCAGAGTTTCAGGCTCTCTTTCCGCTGCATGATATCTTTACTTTTATTATGACCTCTATTGATGGTGCCGTTCATAAAGTAGTTATGCAAAGATGTTACAACGTCAATGCCAATCCTATTGATGTCAGACAGATGTTTAAGATGATATCCTGCTCCGTTGTACATATGTTAGGAGTTAAATAATTAAAATTTCCTTGGGGGACTATGTATGAAAAATAAGCAAGTAAAAGAGGTTATCGTATTTTTCATCATTACCATTTTCTTAAGCTTATTTGTATTTTGGGGGCCGCTTGCTTTATGGGGAGTTCCAACTATCGGCTTTAAAGGTGGAGCAGTTGGACCGGTGTGGGCCATTATATTGTTCATCATGGGAGGCTTTGTCCCTTCGATAATAGGTATCATTCTTACTGCCGTTTTTGAAGGTAAACAACGAGTTAAATCCTTTATGAAGGAAGCGTTTCGAGTTAAAATTGGATTCAAATGGGTTTTGGTCAGTGTTCTAGCAGCAGCCTATTTTGCTGTATCTTGGATAGTTATCTATGTAGCTTTGGGTGGAAACTTTCATTATGCTGCATTATTGTCTGTACTACCTACTATTTTTCCGTTGCTAATACTAGGCCCATTATCCGAAGAGTATGGTTGGAGAGGTTTTGCTTTAAAGAGATTGTTAAACATGGTAAGTCCTAACATGGCGAGCTTAATCATTGGGTTAGTGTGGTCTTTATGGCACTTGCCATTGTTTTATATCGTAGGTACGAATTATCATGAGCACCAACTGTCCTTTTTTACTTTCATGATAACGATCACGAGCTGTTGTTTCATTTTTACCTATATCTATATCAAAACAAATCAGAATTTGTTTGCGGCAGTATTATTTCATTGGGCATACACCTTTTTTTCAGATGCAGCACACAGTGGTATGGTAAGGACGGATTTATTTGATGCACTTCAATTTGTACCTGCACTTCTAATTGGACTTGTATTTGCATTTTTGTTGCATCGGAATAAACCAATAGTAAAGAATAGTAATGCTAGCAGTTTACAAAAGACGGAGAAGTTACATATATAACAGAATTAGTCCATAAAACGAAGGGGCTTGACGTAAGGAAGCGGAGGGAGAAGTTTTGAACAGTAAAAGGACCGCTAAAAATATATCCAGCGGTCCGAATTCCAATTATTGTATCCAGTCCGTTACTGCGATTGAGCTAGGTTGAGGCAGTAGAAACGTACCAGTCCCAAGTAATGTATCTGAAAAAATTCCTTTTTTGTACAAGGTAAAGAAAGTGGATTGATAAATAGGGTATCCTACAGCGATAAAAGTTCTACCCCCAGGTATTGGAGGCGCGTAAGCTTTAACAGTAGTGGCAACACCAACTGTATGGCCTACCGAAACCCCGAATTCAGCAGATATAACATCATCATATCCAACACCGAAAGATGTATTTATTGAGGTAGTAACAGACTGATTTGCATTAACATCAATTTGAATATTATCGCAGGTTTGAGTTTTTGGTCTATTACAGAAGTATTTACCTCGTGCTATTTCTTGCCAACCATCAACAAGCTGAGGGCTGTTTTTAACCATTCTGTAGCCTAATAAACTCATTGGTGCGTTGTTTTTTTCTGCTGATTGTTCATTTGGAAGGCTACTAGGGGAGTCGTTGTGTACAATGCGGATAGATACAAGCTGTGCATCTGCTGAAGGTTTTTGTAATCCGTATTTTTCTACTAGTTGTTCTTGATTATTTGGTGTTGCAATAATGGTATCGTTCACATTAACGGGTTGTCCATTAAGATACACAACGTTCGAATTACGTTCTTGGTGCTCAGCTTCAACAATTGTTGTGCTCGGTGCTGCGGATACTAGCGATGTAAGTACGAGTGTTAAAGCCGCGAAAATCAGAAAAATTCGTTTCTTCATCATCATTCTCCTTTAGAGTTTATTTTTTCCAACTAAATTGTAACATGTTAAAGTTTACAGAGCGGCGCAAAGGTGCTTTGTATTTTCCGCAAAATTGTTGCGGTACACATTGCGCTCTTAAATCGATAATTTGTAATCTTATTTTAATTGTAAACACCGGATAAGATGAGATTGACATACAGCAGAATGAACTAGATGTTGGAAACGGTTCTTTTTGCTTAGTGTGATATTGGGATAGTGGTTCTAGTTTTGACATTCAAAAACTCTGTATCACGGAGGGAATCGATGAATCAGATATATTACTTAAAACCACGGGGATAGAATGAAAAAATCCCGGAGCAATGCGTTTTAGCTGCCCCGAGATTAATTTTCTTATGGATATAGTTGTAGAGTGTATCAGGTGAAATGTGAAACGCGATTACACATGCTTATTAGCAATGATAACGAGTCGGCCTCTATCTAGCTGCTCTTCCGCACGATCTGCTTCATATGCGGATAAACCTACGGCTTCCATCTTGTTGCGAAGCTCGTCGCCGCGGGAGTTAAACATATTTTTCATGCTATCAATAAAGCCTTGCTCGCTCATTCCCACTTCTTCGGTATGCAGTGCATCTGAAATGTGTTCGCCTCTTTTTTTAGAATGTGCGAAAATATAAATTTGGTCTCTTGTATAGCCCTGCATTTCTAGCTTCTCCACTTCCAATTTCGCTTGTTTTACATTTTCAACGGTTACATTTACTGCTGTCATAATAATTACCTCCTAATATTTTTAATCATCTATTAAAGTATGGTTAATTTGTACAATTAGTAGATCGTCTTATCGTTATCAACGAGAACTAGAATCTTTCCTTCGTTCACGTGCGCACTATACACATGTGCTTCTTCTTCTGGTAAACCTAAGCCGATAAGAGCGCCTGCGAGTCCACCCACGCCTGCTCCAGCCGCCGCACCTGTTAGCCCTGCAAGAATCGGGCCTGCCGCAACAATCGGGCCGATGCCGGGGATAGCGAGAGCACCTACTCCTGCAAGTAGTCCGCCGAAGCCACCGAGTAGGCCGCCAGTTACAGCGCCGGTTGCTGCACCTTCTGCTACTTGTGTCCCTGTCTCATTTGCTATAGCGGTTGTGTCTTCCTTATTTTTACTAATAATAGATATTTCATTGGTTGTATACCCTTGTCTTTTCAGCTCTTCAATTGCGGAAATTGCTTCAGATTCGGAATGATAATAGCCTACTATTCTTTGTTTTTTCATGTTGGTAGCACCTCCAGATTAATTTAAGAATGGTTGTTGCCTTGGTTATTTTAGATGTACCCGTGCTTTCTTTTTTTAAAACATAATCACTAAAATTGCTCGGAAAATACGTATAAAGTGCAATCAGCATGCACCATCACTTACAAACAGCGTATAATGATTGGAGAAGGACAGGTCGGGTCTACGCTGCTCTCATTGTTATCATCATCGCGAAAGGTGGCTGCATGTTATGGACAATAGGTCGAGCGAGAATCATCTACAATGGCATTCTGCATCTGTAAACAAAACCGAAAGAGAGTTATTGAATGGACATCAAGGCGGAGTGATTTGGTTTACAGGACTATCTGGTGCGGGGAAATCTACTTTGGCCAATGCATTGGCGAGAAGTTTATATAATCGTGGAGTTAGAGCTTATGTACTAGATGGTGATAATGTCAGAATGGGATTGAATCGGGATTTAGGCTTCAGCGAACAGGATCGGATGGAGAATATTCGGAGAATTGCAGAAGTGTCCAAGTTGTTTGCGGACGCAGGATTCATTGTCATTAACGCTTTTATTTCTCCGTATCAAGCGGATCGAGCGATGGCGCGTCATATTTTGAGTGAACATCCCTACATCGAAATTTATGCATGCTGCTCATTAGCTGAATGTGAACGCCGTGATCCGAAAGGGTTGTATGTAAAAGCCCGCAGCGGGACAATCCCTCATTTTACAGGTATATCTGCACCCTATGAAGAGCCTCAAGCTGCGGAAATGACGATTATGACCGAGATGGAGACGGTATCGGAAGCGGTGGGTAGAATTGTAACAGAACTGGAAATGCGACACATCATTTGATAAGGTTTGAATAATAATCTGTGAGGCAAAAACAGTTGGTCAAGAGGCGCGTTTATGGTCATTGAGCGGCTCTGGCATGTGGTGTTATAATTTGTCCATATAAAGGAGTGGGTTGCCATGAATACAGTGGACAAGCTCAATAACGTCATTTTATTCGATGGGGAATGCAACTTCTGCGACCATAGTGTTCAATTCATTATTAAACGAGATCCACAAGCTCAATATAAATTTGCTGCTATTCAGAGTGAAATAGGACAGCAGCTTATGAAAGAGTATAACGTGCCTAGTCGTATCGATAGCGTCATTTTGATTCAAGATGAGAAATATTACGTTAAGTCATCTGCGGCACTTCGAATTTGCAAAGGTTTGAAAGGTGGCTGGAAGCTGCTTTATTATTTGCTTGTTGTGCCGAGGGTGGTAAGAGATCTTATGTATGACCAAATAGCTAGCAATCGCTATAAATGGTTTGGGAAAAAAGACAGTTGTATGCTGCCATCCCCTGATGTACGGAAACGTTTTTTAGGATGATTAACTTTATGCGAAGCCGACTATTTTCATAAATAGTCGGCTTTTTTGGTGTTCTCTGCTGCTATGGGACTGAATGTGGGAGTGCTACAAAAATATATTTTTCTACAAAAATATGTATTTGGTGAAACTTTCTAATTTGTTCGAGCGTCAAACTACATAAGACGTCTACAGATTTGAACACAGAAGGGGAGAGACAAACGCGTGATAAAGAAATGGATAGCTGGCCTTAGCATTGTATCTATGTTATCAGTAGCAGCAATTCCGGCTTACGCTGCGCCCGCAGTTGTGAAGTCTACTATTACTAACTTTGAGTCCAATTCGATTGTTAAAAAGGATGGATCTGTATGGGTGTGGGGACAGCAGCAATCTGCTCCTACGCAAGTACATGACATATCAGATGTGGCGTATATCGTAGACAATACTTTTATTGTGAAGAAAGATCATTCCGTATATTTTTTACAAAAAAGTTTCGCGGATTCAAGAGAACAAGAAGTTATTCCGATAGAGGGGTTATATGGGGTCAAAGAAGTCATTGGTAATGGCTATAACAAATACATTTTGCTTGATCAGAAAGGGCAAGTCTATGATTTAAACGTAGACAACGAAGATTTGGAAAAACCACTATCCGATTTGTTAGTTCCGATAGAGGGGCTAAAGGAAGTGAGTGATCTCAGTTATTATTCGTATCATATTGCAAATAAGAGTCAGGAGTCATATTGGCTCGCATTGAAAAAAGACGGCACGGTGTGGCAGAGCAAAATGAATCAGTCGACTCCTGCCAATCAAGTACCGATAATTAAGGATATTGTAGAGATTAAGAACAATCTTGCTTTACAAAAGAATGGTTCGTTATGGGCGTTTCCTAAGCAGGTATCCTCAGTGGAACAGGCTGTTCCATCTCTTGTAAAAGGTGTTGGAAAAATGGAAAGCATATACGCGGACTACGATACTCAAGTAGCCATTGATTCGCAATCTAGACTATGGTTTTTAAGTGGAACCGTAACGGGATATTCGGATGGTACTAAGTATGATACAGGGGTGAATCCTGTTCAACTTAAGACGATTGCGGAAGTTAAAGGGGCTTTCATTGTTGAACGAGACTTGCTAGCTTGGACGAAAAATGGTGATGTATTCCGTACAACGATTCAACGCGAGAAGATGCCATCCAATCCAAAGTTCGAATTGTTAGCGAAGGATGTCGTGCAAATAGCTTCTGGTTCTCGACATATCATTTTCGAGAAAAAAGACGGCTCATTATGGGGATGGGGAATTAACAAGCACGCACAGCTTGGACACGGTACTTACGAGTTTAGTTATGACAAGCCAGTTCCTGTACAAAAGCCAATTGTCGTTGAATGGAATGGCAAGTCCGTACCATTGACGAACGGTGTTATTGTCCGCAACGACCAAGCCTTTATTCCGCTTCGTTCTGTATTTGGCAGCATGGGTGCTGAAATTAAGTGGAATGCCGAAAATAAGCAAGCTCTTATTACGCAGAAGCAAGCCAATGAAACGACAACCGTCATCTCTATTAACTTTGCTACTGGAGAGACGAAAGTGAATGATAAGCCCGTGAAGCTGCAAACGGCTCCATTTATATCTGGTGATACCGCGTTTCTTCCACTGCGTTTCGTCAGTGAGACGCTTGGTGCCAAAGTAAACTGGTCGAAGCAGGATGACAAAATTTCAATTGCGATGCAGTAGTTATATACGAGAAAAAGGGCAGCCTGCGTCATATAGACGCGAGGCATGCCCTTTTATTTATCTATGGGGAGCTATAATTACGTGATTGCGTAAACTTTCACGATGAAGGATGACTGTGCGCCTTTTGGATTAGCGATATATAAGGAGCGGGCTGATATCACTCTAGATGCATTGCCTGTAATCACACCTTCTAGTTCCGTAGGATCGGTTCCAGCGGAGACATCTCTTTTTACATCGAATGAAATATCGTACGGATCTACGCCGCCGCCTTCTACTTCCCAAAGCAAGCGTTTCGTACCTGGAGGAAGAACCTCTGTACTAAAGTTTCCACTAGAGCGATGCTTTTGTCCGTCTAAAGGTGCTTTCTCCGATCGAATACTGGCAATAAATTCACGAGCTAATTCGTTCATTTGGAATTCCCTCCACACAACTTTTTATTTATGGTACATTTCCATATGTATTTGCTTGTCACATTGATTAGAACGTGAAAGATTGCATTTTTGTTTGTTATGGCATTCAAAAGGGGTGTGGAGGGATGCGGAAAAAATAAGCGTTTACACTTTGATATCAATAGTGCGTCCTACGTTTGGTTGCATACTTTGTTGCAGTAGTTGGACCATATCGTTACCAGCTTGCTTGGCTAGGTCTTGCGACATCTTTGTGACCCGAAGGCTGACGGCTTGGGACAACATGTTCTGATTCATACGAACAGATATTGCAGCTACATTCATCTTAGCTAACACCTCCTTATAGTTATGTTATCGGCAGATTAGGAGATGCACGTGTGCTCCATAAATTAGAAGCTAATATAAGAAAGCAAAAAAGCCCCGCTTATGTGCGTTGTCATTCACATGTACGAATAACAACTTGCAGCATTAGGAAGGGGCTTTTATATGGATGACTCTTCATGATGATTGGGTCTCCAAGACAAATGATGTTTCTAACTTACTTTCTGTTCTCTTTCTTTTCGAACGTTAGGCACTCAGCACTCTCTTGCTTGATTTGTACGACGGAAGCTCCACAGTTGTTTTCTTTCCAGTTCACACATTCAGAGATTGGGCATTTGATAATAGACATTTATAATTCCTCCTCAAAAGTAAGGTGCTTGTTTATTTGTTGTTTTGTTATGTATGTAGCATAACTTATATTTATAAATTTGTGATACAGTTTTTACAATTAATATTGACGATATTATAGATAATAGAATTGATTATTAGTCTCAGTATAATGATAATCACTATCACAACGCGGTTTTCTTAGGGGAGAAAGATAAGCTTGCTCAACTTACACATGTTAGATTGGATAGATATAAGATAATAAAATTGTTAATAATTTATAAATATTAATCCCAACAATTACAATTTTCTACCTATTCAGTTTTCAAATATTCCTCCGATAAATCGTATACGGACATTTAGATATTTTCATGCATGATTGAGGAGGTAAGGCCGTGCTTATTAGGTGGAGAAAGGCTTATTATCGTTCACTTGCCAAGAAAACGCTGGTACGATTAATACTTTTAGTGATGATACCTGTATTGGCAATGACGTTTGCGATAACAAATTTTGCGGTTAATCAAAATGAAAATACGCTGCTTGGTGATGTCGAGCAATCAACGGCTACGATTACAACGGTGCTAAATCAAGCTTATGATAATTACGCGCATACGCTGGATGGATTGATTAAAAGCATTACACCAGATCGTTCCGACCCAACATATTTGCACAATCGAGTTCGTGATGTGTCGCATGACATGAACAACCTGCTGGCGGTGTTCGTTGCGTATAAGAATGAATACTATGAGAGCACAGGTCAGTTGCAGGCAGGATTTGATCCAAAGTCACGGCCTTGGTATCAGGATGCCATGAAGGCGAAAGGACAAGTAGTTATTTCCAAGCCTTATCAAGATAAAGTGACTGGGAAAATCGTCATAACTTTCTCCAAAACGTTAGCAGCCAATGAGGGTGTAGTCGGCATTGACGTGTCGATCGATAATTTTAGCGATTTAATTAAGTCCTACAAGGTAGGTAAATCAGGATACATAAGTTTGCTGGATCAGGATAGCAATGTGCTTGTTCATCCACAAATGAAATTTGGAGACAAACTTACGGATGCTCAATTTGCTCCATTCAAAGCCAGCGATCACGGCAATATGAACATTACGATAAATGGACAAGAAGAGTATGTCAGCTTTGATAAACGCAACTTGCTGGGGCTAAATATCGTAGCAGTACTTCCGCTAGCAGAAGTGGAGGAGTTGATATATGGCCTGTATCAAATTGCATTCATTTTCGTTGTGTTACTACTTGCGATGTTGGTGTTCTATATTGTAGTCATTGTACGCAGTGTTATTCGTCCAATTGGACATATTCAAGGACTTGCTGGACGTATTGCAGCGGGTGATCTTACGGTTCGTACAGAGCACAGCACACGCACAGATGAAATTGGACAATTGCAAAACCATTTCAATGAGATGTCCGATTCTCTATCCGAGATGATGAAGCAGATTATGGAGGCTTCTGAAAATGTTTCAGCTGCGTCTGAAGAGCTGTCAGCAAATTCGGATCAAAATGTGAGTACGATAACACAAGTGTCTGAATCCTTACAAGAAGTATCCTCTCAAACGGAGGAGACGAGTGAAAGCTTGCAAGAAGTGCAAGTTCTAGCTAGGGAAGCTGGACAGGAGCTTATGGAAATCGTACAGATGGTGGAACAATCTTCTGCGACCACATCAGGCGTGAATCGCTTGGCATCTGAGGGTCAGCACCAATTATTCAACGTCGGCGTGCAGATGGAAAATATGAAGAAACATGCTGTACAAGCGAGCACTGAAAGTGAAGCGCTGAACGAAGAAGCGCAGCAGGTACAGGGAATCGTTGCGTTTATTCAAAATATCGCATCGCAAACACAGCTCCTCGCGCTTAATGCAGCTATTGAAGCTGCTCATGCTGGTGAGCAAGGTCGTGGATTTGCTGTTGTTGCTAGTGAAATACGCAAACTTGCGGAACAAACGGTTCAAGCAAGCTCCCAAATCACGGATATAATTACGAAGATTATGGACCGTTCCAACACCGTATATGCAACAATGCAGGTGAGCGCTGCTTCTGTACAAGAAGGTCATGAACAAACGATATCTGTAACACATAAGCTTAACGAAGTATTCGCTTCTTTGGAACAAATGGCATTCCATATGCAAAGTATTGCAGATCGCAGCGGACAATTGCGTTCAACAAATGCAACGATGCTGTCCTCATTTGATTCTACGGGTAAATTGATTGCACAATCGGTTGAAGAATTCGATTTGGTAGCAGCAGCAAGTGAAGAGCAAACAGCCTCCATGGAGGAAATTGCTGCATCAGCTGCTCATCTCGCCAAGATTGCTGAAACGTTGCAGGATTCTGCATCTCGATTCAAATTATAACTTTTGCGACACTCATTAATGGCTACAAAGTTTACGGTTGTTTTCTGTTTTCGTGCTCTGTTTCATGATGATGATTGAATTGGGTTATACTACACATGTATAAGGGAGGACGCAAGCGATAAGTCGCTTGCGTCTGTACCGTTACTGTTCGAACAGCTCACGGAAAGATTTGATCTTACCGTGTGGATGTGGGGTTTGCTTGCGGATTTTGTCTGCATTTTCCCGACGGCGTTTCTGCACGGACATTAAGAAATCCCCCTTAATCTGATGATGGAGATGCGGTGGTACTTTTGAAGCAAGTTGAGTACGTGTTACGAATTGAAGCTTGACAACTATTAACGATGAAGCGATAGATATGAGCCCGTTACTTCCTGTTCAGCGGGCGGCGAAACCGCTAATCAAGAAGTGGTCTTAGCATAGGTTTGATGGACCGTTCCTATGCTGACAAATATGTGGCGTGATTAACAGCGCATAAGAGCTAAGCTGATCTTGCGTTTTTCCATCATTTGTGTCATCTTATAGATAAGCGCTATAACTTTTTAAGGAATACGAATTTGTTGATGAAATAATTTACAATGATAGCTGTGTATATTATACTCTTTAGAAGTGTTTGTTTTGTTATCTCCCCATTAGCAATCTCCAAGCTAGTATTCGTTTTACCCTCCATTCATGCGAGTTCGAATATACCATGAACATAAAGACATGAATAAGAAGCATTATTCTCGATATTTGTTGCTTACTAACCGCCTGTAATTCATACATAATGTAACTAATTCGAAAGTAGGGAATTATTCATGAATGAATCCATAAGAGTTATTTTATTGGATGATCACCCTCTAGTCCTTGAGGGGATTCATAATCGGCTGCAACTAGAACCGGATATAGAAGTCGTAGCAAGCTATACAGATCCATTGCTCTTGCTGGAAGATACGCCCCAACTCCAAGCTGATGTAATCGTTATAGATGCTTCGCTGCCTCATATGACCGGTTTCGAATTATCCTCTAAGTTAAAGGAGCTTGAATCCTTTTCCATGAAGATCGTCATGCTTTCAGGCTACATGTATAACGTACTCATTCAGAAAGCTTTTCAAATTGGTATCAATGCCTATATCTCTAAGCAATCCCCCTATGAAGAAATTCTTTATACGATTAGACAAGTTGCTGGAGGCTGCAACCTGTTATCTCCTAGCCGTCCGACCAATCCTTTGAAGCAGGAACAATTGTCTGCTATTGAACGAGAAGTGCTTAGACGCATCGCGGAAGAAAAAAATAACAGGCAGGTCGCTTATGAATTGGCGATTAGTATGAGAACGGTTGAGCATCATATTATTTCGATTAATCAGAAGCTTGGGGTTAAATCCCGCGGCAGTGCTGTTGCAAAAGGCTATGAGCTTGGGCTGCTTGGTCCCGTTAGCTAGTAGGGTGTACTGGATAGGAGGAAACAACAATGTTAGCAGCCATCAATGATCATCTCCAGCCAGGTCTCAAGCTGTTGTTCGTCGGTTTTAATCCGAGCTTACGCTCAGGAGAGACAGGACACCACTATGCGAATCCCCGTAATCGTTTCTATACGATCATCCATGAGGCAGGTTTAACGCCACGGCGTTATCGCCCTGATGAAGATCAGGACTTGCTGGAGCTAGGATATGGATTTACTAATATCGTTGCACGACCAACGTTGGCAGCAGCAGATATTACAGCTGAGGAATACGCAGAAGGCCGAATTATTTTGCGAGACAAGATTCGTACATACCGTCCAAAGATCGTATGCTTTGTTGGCAAAGGTGTGTATGAAAAATATAGTGCCCGTCATGACATACAGTGGGGGTTTCAGGAAACACCTGTTGTAGAAGGGATCCGGGAGTTCGTTGCACCATCATCTAGTGGACTTGTACGGATGAAATTGGACGAGATCGTTGCTATTTTCTCGAAGCTGCATGAGCATTTGGACTAGACTATTTTGTCGTTATCGTCAGGATTCGTGAGGATCTGTGCGTAATTGTATATCTCGACCTGCTGAGGCAGGCTCAGCCCTGCTCACTCTTGCAAATGGGAAGTAATCCTTTCACATCCAATTTTCAATTGGGGAGGATTTCCTGTAAACTGGACCTATCCTTAACAGGAAATCCTTGTTAATTGGAGTGATTTGGTGATACAAACGACAGAACAGATCGAAATGATGGACAGACGGAATGAAATTTTGCGACGGAATATTCAACAGTACTTGGTGCATGACAATCAGTACGGCTTGAGTAATCAGGATCAATTTCTGCTCAATCAGATGGTGAAGGAATGGCATGCGAATAACTATGAGCTGCAAGGCGCTCGGTAGTGGCTAGTGATGCAAGTTTATATATAGCATAGAGTATCAGTGGATGAAGTGTTGGACGGAATGATAATGGATGCAATGTAGGTTAATATGACGTGATATGGTAGTGAAATGAATTCATGGGGCATCATGAAAAAATGGCGATGTAGGAGTTGTTCCTTCGTCGCCATTTTTCTATTTGTATATTTGTATAAATGAAGTCGAATAGTGCATGCAATGTGGGGCTGTATTTAACTTTTTATACTGTTATGTAGATGCTGTCATTGTAGAATGCGCGAAATGAATCTTGTTTTTGTGGAAGCTGGATAAAGTACAAAAAATGTTGCGGGAATTCAGTATAGCGCTGCTGTTTGCTTCTGCTACTAACTGCTTGAGCTAACGGTTGCCACAGAGGCTATTTTATCAAAATGAGGTGATTTTGAAATGTAACGAACGTGAGAGAGCTTATTTGTTGGTTTTAGCGCTCTTATTCGCGGTTATTGCTAAAATAAGCTCCACTGCAACCATTACAAATTAATATTAACCGATTTCGCGAAAATAACGTCTGCGGCACTCGTTAGAAGAATAGAATTTGTGAGATTATTCTGAGGTGCAATTATTATTGGTCTATTGCGTCGAAATGGTTTTCTAGAAATATGACCTGATATAGTGAAGCCCTCAAAATAACATTTCCTTAATTGCGGCACAACATAGAGCATATGAAGGAGAGTGTTAACGACTCCCGTCTTATTGGATGAAAATCAACTGCGGCATTAAACATTATGTACAGGTAGCGTGCGAGTTGGATGACGTTCGATATCTATTTCACAACAAGCAGAAGCTGTGGTCGATTCAGTCTAAACTTTTAAGGATCGAGGGGAGTAAGATGAAGTTGACCAACTTATATGCGACGAAATCAAGGTGGCGTAAAGGATTGTTGCTCACACTCTCAGCAACGGCGGCCTTAGCAATTGTGTTACCAGTTCAAGAACAAGCCCATGCGAACGCAGTACAATCACAATCTTCTATATCTGTACAAAATCAACGAGCTGCTGTTAAACAAGCCGTTGAAAACGGTGCGAATTTGCCGCATATTCCAGGTATTGTTGCGGTGGAGTTGAAGAATGGACAACGACAGGCTTATGCGGCCGGTGAGTCCAGCGTGCATGATGCTCAGATGATTAAAGTGGAAAATGCATTTCGAATTGGCAGTATTACAAAAACATTTACAGCCGTTGTATTGTTGCAACTGGCGGGCGAGAATAAACTTAGTTTGGATGATTCGGTAGAAAAATGGTTGCCGGGCGTGGTACAAGGAAATGGATATGACGGTAGTCAAATTACAATTCGGCAATTATTGAACCATACGAGTGGTGTTGCTAATTATACCGATTTAGAATTTATAAACAAATACGCACAAAACAGGTATCAGTCATTTACACCGCAAAAGTTGATACAAGAAGGGTTGAAGCATGCGCCTTACTTCACTCCAGGCACGGGTTGGAATTATTCAAATACGAATTATGTGCTTGCAGGGCTCGTCATTGAAAAAGTTACTGGAGAAACCTATGGTGACCAAGTACAGCAACGCATTCTCACACCTTTACAACTAACAAGGACGTATGTGCCTGACCACACAAGCTATATTCCTTGGTCTCATGCGAGAGGGTATATGTATCAGGCGGGGCAGTTTCATGATGTGACGGAGATCAATCCGTCGTTCGTGTTTGCCGCTGGGGATATGATCTCTACTGTAGACAATTTGAATACCTTTTTTCAAGCACTGCTGTCTGGTAAGGTGTTGAATCGGTCACAACTGGAAGAGATGTTTACAGTAGTAGATACCGGCTATGGTATACATTATGGGCTTGGTATTATGGAACAAATGCTACCGAACGGACAGTCGATCTGGGGACATGGAGGCAGTATAGATGGATGGGCTTCTTATGCGGGCGGTAGTAAGGGCGGGAACCATGTAATCGCTGCAAATATGAATGTACTTTCATTCGAGGACGTAGAGAACCCAATTATAACTATTATTGAGACGGCATTTGCACAATAATGAATGAACAAGTTCGAGCTTGGCACTAGGCAGACATGGTTAGTCCACTGAATTGGTAGTTGGCTATGGGTGTTTACCGTTCAAGCCCACGTTTTTGTTTTTGGTAATGGGGTACCTTCCAAAATGGATTCATATCTCATTTTCTCATGAGTATAACTGGCTTTGTGGGTGGTGGGTTTGACGCTTACGTTGATAACGTTGATATGATGTGGTGTGGTAGTGTGTAATTAGTTCATGGGGCATCATGAATTAATGGCGACGTAGGAGTTGTTCCTGCGTCGCCATTTTTCTATTTCGATATTATAGAGAGAATAGTGTATAAAATGTTGGGTTTCACTTAACTTTTTACAGTCTAAATTAGACGTTGTCATTGTTTCGTGTAAACGTTGTATGAGATAGTAATGAAAAGAAAAGTGAGTTCAGATGTTGTTTGAGCTCAATACTATTCCGATTATGGTGACTAAGTGAGGTAGCGTTATGGACATTACAGCATATCAGCGAGAAATAAATCATGATTATGTACTTGATCATGTATCTAACTTGCAAATTGGACATGTACTTATGCAGCACAACAAAAAAATGCTGATGCAAAAGGCTGTTGCTCACGGAATAGCCGGTCGATCCAAGATGAAGAAGCTAGAGCTTATATCCACATTAGTTAAAGTTATTAACGATCCGAATGTATTGCAAGAAACAATGCTCTTATTAGATGAAGAAGAGTATGACTTTTACCAGTATGTCATGAAGGCGGAGAGGGAAATTCCGTGTAAAATTATGCCGTTCAAGCTTAGATTTCTTATTGATAGGGGAATTGTAAATTGTATTTGGCATGATGATACTCAGTATGAGTACTTTATTCCACTTGAAACGAAAGAAGCAGTAAAGAAGCTTGATTGGCATCATCTATTCAAGAGTAGAGAAGATCAGCAAGTAATACTGAAATATATCAAGTCAGCTGTAAATTTGTACGGAGCCTGTAAACCTGAACTAGTTGTTCAACTATTTAATGCACATCATGCGAATCAGATTACGGAGCAGGAATTATGCACGGTGGATTCATTCCATAGTCAAAGACTGCAGAGCTTTTATTGGCATGATGATTACTTCGTTAGTGATTATTTTGAAGAAGCTACCATGCATGAATTAGAAGACTTATTAGTTAGGTCTAAAGCCAAACCGTACTATATGCCGGAGAAAGAAATTTTCGTTCAGTATGCTGCATCCGATTATTATGAAATAACTCCCCAATTGCTTCGGCTTAAACGTTTCATTCAGAAGGAACTCCGTCAAAATGAAGAGAACGCCGATTACATAATAGATGATATACAACTTGTGTGTTCGATGGAACTCCCTATGCAAGAAGCAATAGATGAAATAACAAGAAGAGGAATAGACTTCAAAAATTATGATCAGGTAAAAAAAGTAGCAAGCCTCGTGATGGATGTTTATAATCATACGCGATTATGGTCCAATCGCGGGCATACTCCTGTTGAGCTTCGGGCGTTGAGCAATAGAGACGATGTGGCAGCATCGAGTGGTAGTAAACAACATGCTAATGTTTTCAAAATCGGGCGAAATGAACCTTGTGTTTGCGGAAGTGGGAAAAAACACAAAAAATGTTGTGGGAGTTCAGTATAGCGATGCTGCCTGCTACTGGCTGCTTACGCTAACGGTTGCCATGGAGGCTATTTCGTCAAAATGAGGCGACTTTGAAATGTAACGAACGTGAGAGCGCTTATTTGTTGGTTTTAGCGCTCTTATTCGCGATTATTGCTAAAATAAGCTCCACTGCAACCGTTACAAATTAAAAACGAACGATTTCACGAAAATAACGTCAGTGGCAGTCGTTAGAAGAAATGGTGTGATACTTCATGAACGTAGTGGGTTTTAAAGGCATTAGATGCTTCAATTACAATGTCCTAGAATTCATCTTTTTATAAAAAAGTGCCAGCCTATTTTCGCTCAGTGAGGAACGAAGTAGATTGGCACCAGTATGTTCAGGCTAGCTTTAGTTGCATTGCTGCATTACTACTGGTACTTACATATTAAAACTGATAATCGGTATGTAAATTTAATATTTTGTTTAGTTAACTGCCGTTCTTATTTTATTGTCTTCTAATTGCTTCTGGATTCCCGCTCGATCAATTTGAATCCAGTACTCTGCAATTTTTTCATTTTCTACTCGATATACCGCACTGGCCAGTTGGATGACTGGAAGCCCCGTCGGTTGGTATCCATTCACTTCTCCTATATGCGTACCTGTTTGTTTCCAGCGCACATATATTTTATCCCCGGCTGCTAAACACTCTTGAATCTCTATTGAAAATTGACCATAGGCTTCCAACATCTCGACGACGTGTTCAGCGTACTCTTGGGGTGTTCGCAATACGGTTTGTTCTTCTTCCGATTCAATTTGATGCGCGATTACTTGTTCTGCCATGAATTGATTTGCGAAATCAGGTTGTTTACCTGAACGTACTTGCTCAAAAAATTGTCTAACCACGTGTTCTGGTGTCATGAGGAACTCTCCTTTATGAAAGTACTAGTTGCTAATTCTATTTTATTATTGGTGATGGTAGAGAAAGTAAAAATTCGTAGAAGGTGAAAAAAGATGAGGTAAACTACTTTCAGCAGTTTATTTTATAAATGCTAGTATGACGATTTTGGGTGATTGGTGCAATATGGTATAGTAATTTTAATTTCATAGATAAGATTCTATATAGGAAATAGGGAAGCTATTCTGTGCATCAAGAAGAGCAGTTGGATAGGTAGAAACAGCAGCTAGATACATCTTTGAGAGGGGTTTTGAGCGTGGCAAATCATATTACTACCGTATATATCGTCAGACATGGACAGACGGAATGGAATGTGGAGCATCGATTGCAAGGACATCAAGACTCTCCTTTGACGGAATTTGGTGTGCGGCAAGCGGAATGGTTAGGAGAGGCAATGGAAAATGAGGCCATTGATAAGATGTATTCGAGTTCTAGCGGGCGAGCGCATCGAACAGCTGAGATTATAAGAGGATCAAGATCTATTGATATTATTGATACGGATGATTTTAAAGAGATTGGCTTAGGTAGTTGGGAAGGTATTTCTCAAACGGAAGCGAAAGAGCGGTATCCAGAGCAGTTTGATTATTTTTGGAAGGACCCCGCACAATTCCAAGTGGACAACAGCGAGACGTTTCAACAAGTATCTGAACGCGCTGTTCGCAAGCTGAATGAGATCGTTAGTGAGCATCGGGGGAAGTCCATTGTTATCGTTACACATACGGTGGTCGTTAAGGTGCTTATGGCTTATTTTGAAGGGAGAGCTATGAACAAGCTTTGGGACCTTCCTTATATTCATCCAGCTTGCCTATGCAAAGTGAAATTTGTAGGTGATGAGCCAAGCATTTTGCTGCATGGAGATGTCAGTCACTACAAAGAAAATCCTGTTCCGGGCTGAGGAGGTATCATGATGAAATTGGGGCCTATGAATCATATTTGTTTTTCTGTTTCTAATTTGGAGCAGTCTGTGGCCTTCTATGAGCAAGTATTTGATGCGAAGTTGTTAGTCGTAGGCCGCAAGCTTGCTTATTTCGATCTCAATGGACTATGGATTGCTTTAAATGAAGAGCGGGATATACCACGGAACGAGATTCATGAATCCTATACGCATATGGCTTTTACGATAGAGGAACAGGATTTTGCAACATGGCAGGAGAAGTTGAAACGGCTGAACGTGAATATTCTCTCTGGTAGAGCACGAGATATTGAGGATAGGCGATCCATCTATTTTACAGATTTGGACGGTCATAAATTTGAACTGCATACGGGCTGTTTGCAAGATAGGTTAGACTTTTACAAAAAAGAGAAGCATCATATGAAGTTCTACGTTTAACATACTTGTTGGTAATTTTCATAGAATAGCACAACTTCCTTTAAATATGAGCGTATGAACAAGCAATACATACAAAACTTCCATAATTAAGAAGGGGGTTGCATATAAGTTATGAGTCATGAACTTACGATTGCAGAAGCTTTGAGTGTACGGGCAGCCATTTCACGCAAGATTGACGAGCTGCGCTCTGAACGCGGTAATAATACTACGGTTTACGTTGATAAAAATGAGACGCCAGAGTATCCGGCTCGCAGTGTTGATGTTATTACGGCTGAGCTAGATGGCGTACAAAGGGACTATCGCAAGCTTGATGTCATGATTGCTCAAGCTAATTTAGCGAACACCATTGCATGGGATGGTGGCGAGATTACGATTCTCGAAGCGATTGAATGGGCGAAGCAGACTCGCCAAGAGATGAATGCTTATCACTATTTGGGGCAGCAGAAGAAGCGGGAACGTCTTCGTGGTGGCGGAACTGGTGAAGCAGCAGCATTGTATCAATATGCGTTGTATGAGCCGGAAACGTATCATCAGCTTACACAGAAACGGACACGTGAAGTGACAAAGCTGTCTGCCTTGATTGAGCGCGCGAATCATACGAATATGATTGCATTCGATGCTTCCAAGTATATGGCTTAATTGATTGCCACAGCATGCTGCATATGCGTAAAAGGGATTGACGGTGAACTTCCCGTTCTCCCTAGCTTCCAACAGGTGAGACACCGAGGTGAAAACGTTAGTCGCCTGCTGGAAGCTGGTGAGAACCAGCATGCAGGAAAGTGTGGGCAACCGCAGCATCTGGCGGCCTCAGATGCACCCAACCATAAACCTGAGCGTAAGTCGATAACAGATTACAGCTGAACGACTACACGATTATACGCGCTTACGAATTACGGACTTTCCGATCCCAATTAATAGCCCCGTTTCCTGTTGAGCGCATCCTTTCGAGGATGCGCTCTTTGCTATATTTGAGTATCAATAAAGGGATCTATTCACTTGAAAAATTATTGAGTGATGAGGAAATGAAACAAAAGGGATATATTAGGAGGGTGATTGGTGATTCTTGTCGAATACTAAATATATATAGATATGTATGTACATATATAGATAGTGGAAGGGGTTCCAACAGATGCAGCGTACACCGGGATCTTCAACAACGACAAGATCACGATCACAGTCATCATCTCGCTCAACAGGGGCGACAAGTTCGAGTTCGACTGCAAGAACAGCGAGCTCGGCAAGAAGTAGTACAAGTTCATCTGGGCGATCAGTTATGGGACGGAACCAGCCGTCTGGCTATGCAACAAGTTCAAGCAGCAGACAGACAAAAGGAAGTTATCCTTCAGGGTCAACCCGTCATACTCAAACGCCATCGAGTGCTAGATCAGCTAACCATAATTCGTATCGCTCGGGTAGCAGTGGTCAGTCATCACGAGCTGCTCAATCACGTTCTGGCAGAGGCTATTCGAATGAAGATCGCTATTCACAAGGTAATAGAGGATCAGCTGAGGGAGTTGATGCAAGACGGGATGGAAATCATGATGAGTTTGTTATGCCCTGTTTTACATGTAAATCGAAGCAGTTTAAACAAGTGAAGAAAGGATATCAGTTCAAATGGATGGGGCTGGCGCTTGTGTTACTCCTTTTTGCTCCGTTTATTATTGTGAGACAACTTCCTCACGGCATCCTTTTCTTTGCTAATTTATATATGGATAGTGGTATTAATGCTGCTTATTATATAATGGAACTTTTAGTGTCGCTTAGAGAACTTATCGAAGTCCTTATGTATATTTCTATTTTGTTATCGCTGCCTGTCAGCATTGGAGTTGGATTTATCGGTAATAATAAAGTCGTACAAACCTGTCTTCGTTGTGGCAATAAAAGAGCGCCGCTTGGTACATAGGGCATTAGCTGTTGACCCTAGTTGAAGGGATTATCATAATGGCTATGCACAGCATGCATGGTGTAAGGTATAGTGGAAATCGCTTTTTAAGCTACTATAAAAGTATAAATGCGCAAAGACAGCTTCCTGGTGCTCTAACACAAGGGAAGCTGTCTTCTTTGTAATACGAAGATTATATATAAAGCTGATTATGCTCGTTCCACGGCAATATAAATTTCAACTTCTCCGACACCGTTAACGACTTTATCTGCGCAGTACAATTCGAAGTCGCCACTGTAGCTGCGCTTGCGCCCTGTCTCGGATTGCCATTTCCAGATACCATGCCAAGCTTCGGCTACTACTTCCATGACAGGGCCAGAGCGAGTTAGGAACACGGCATATTCCGCTTCGGGAAGTGTAAGGGCTGCTTGCGTCTGGTCAGCATTTGCATGATTGGAAGTGACCGCATCATCAGAAGCTTTTGCCCTCGCATCTTGTGCAGGAACAGCGATAGTAAAATTGTAATCGCCCCAAATTTCATTTTCGTACTGATGATAGACGGCATATAAAGGTTGTTGTGTTTGCGAAGCCACAGGTTCTGCGTCAGCAACTGTACCTGAATTTGTCCCAGCAGTTGTATCTTTGCATTCATGCTGCTCATTGCTGGATGCATCGCTAGGTTCATTACTCGATTGAGATAGCGACATCACTTGCTGCCACGCTTGTGGAATCTCACCATTGCCAGACATTTCTTGCTTATTGCTCGTTCGTGTTGTAATGAGACTTTGGAGTAGGATTACATCTAAGCGTTCATATCGAACAGGTTCGAATGATGGCAATTGGTCTTTATCTGTACGCCAACGTTTTAAAAATGGCAGTGTATTTTTCATAAGCTGTCTTGCTTCTTCCTCTGACATGCCGTTTTCCATCACATGCGGCACGCAAATCTCGATCATTTCCTCCAACGTGCAAGTAGGGTTCGTGAAGGCACCATTTTCATAACAGTATTTACAGTAGTCTTGACTTAGGCTTCCATTCACATCAGTTCCTAGTTGGCTATCCTCTACAAGCGGCATACTGCAGCTTTGGCAAAATAGAGTCGTCATTCTATATCTCTCCTTATTATTGAAGGTTAGTTAGTTGTCTTGCCTCATTCGCTTATCCCGGGTACAGCTTTAGTATAAAAAAACGAACCTGACAACAGTCTGTCAGGTTCGTAAAAGAAAGATTGATGGAGCAGCTAAACTCGATATTTAGCAGCCATTTTTTCGATTAATGCTTTAATCCGATCTCGCAAATGAGGTGGAGAGACGACTTCAACATAAGGTCCATAGCCAAGTATAAAGCTTTCAAGCCAGCGATCCTGTGGGAAAGCAGCAGTGACCTGATACGTGCCATTCGACTGCGGAACTAGCGCTTCTACACCAAATCGTTCTTCGGCCATCGACTTGGCGGACTCCTCGAAGGACAGAACGATTTCCGTCGTGTTCTCTGGTGCCGTCCAATTGTTCCACGGTTGAGATAAGGATAGCCAATTCAAAGCAGCATCCGTGTCAGCCTCGTCAGTAAACGCATTGCGGTCAAACTGCCGCTCAAGCAGCTGGATATTTTTCATGCGAAACAGCTTGAACAAGCGGAAGTCACTGCGTGTCGTGCAGTAGGCGTACAAATACCATTGTTGGCTTTTTAACAACAACGTATAGGCATGTACATTGCGCTGCGTAACTGACCCATTGGCATCTACATATTGAAATTGAATGACGAGGTCTTCTTCGACAGCCTGCTTCAATAGCGAGAGATGATGTTCGAGAAACGGATATTTGCCCCAAGTTGATAGATCAATTCGAAATCGCTGCAAGTGCATAGCCAGTGATTCACCTTGAGCTTCAGGGACGAGCATTTGCAGCTTCTCTGCCAGCATCGGCTGCTGATTCAACGTATGGGCAGTGGATAAGCTTTGCAGTGCGGTAAGAATGGAAGCAAGCTCATCATACGTAAGTACATTGCGTTCCAGCTTGTACCCGTCCATAATGCGAATGCCGCCATTGGCCCCTTGCTGGGTCATAATTGGAATGCCTGCCATATTTAATGTTTCAATGTCACGGTATATCGTTCGAATCGATACTTCGAATTGGTCTGCGAGTTCTTTCGCCATTACTTGACGGCGGTTTAATAAGACGATAAGGATTGATAATAAGCGTTCAAGTTTCATAGCTTCTCCTCATGAATAGGATGGTGAACATGAAAAGGATGACTGTTTCTGTTCCGAATTTCCATTTCGTAAACTTTGTACACTAGCTGCCTACTCACACTATCATGTTACATCGTTTTGGGAAAGCAAACGCGTGCTGATGGTTTTTACAGTATTCGAACAGTTGGTACTGAACTTGATTGTTAATTTACAATTTACAAAATAATTTACATCGATTTTACGCTAATGATATTGTCCGCTAACATAGCTCTATTAAGATAAGGTTGTGACGGGGGACATCTCCCGAGTCTAGTATCCTTGAGGAGGATTCGGCGTAATGATAAAGCTTAAACCGAAGAAACTACTTCTATGTGCACTCGCATCCGTGATGGCTTTCGGTATTATTGGGGGAGCATGGGGACTTGCAGAGCGACATGCTATAGCAGCAGAGAGCAAGCCAGAATCCAAAAAAATTAAAAATGTAATTTTCATGATTGGGGATGGTATGGGTTACAGCTATACAGCTGCTCATCGCTATATGAAAGACAACCCGGATACTCCTCTTATGGAGAAAACGTTATTTGATCAGCATTTAATTGGAAGCCAAATGACGTACCCTGAAGATCCAAAAGAAAATATTACAGACTCTGCTTCCGCTGCAACAGCGATGTCAGCAGGTGTCAAAACATATAATAATGCGATTGCGGTTGATAATGACCATTCGCGTGTCAAAACGGTTCTTGAGCATGCAAAAGGAAAAGGCATGTCCACTGGATTGGTCGCTACATCTGAGGTAACACATGCAACGCCAGCTGCTTTTGGTGCGCACGAGGATTCTCGTAAAAACATGGACCAAATTGCTGACGACTACTTTGATGAGTGGGTATACGGCAAACACAAAATTGATGTCATGCTTGGCGGCGGCAAATCGAACTTTGCTCGTAAAGACCGTGATTTGACGAAGGAATTCCAAGAAGATGGCTACAGCTATGTGACGAATCGTGAGCAGTTGTTGAAGGACGATAGCGAGCAGGTGCTCGGATTGTTTGCAGATGGCGGATTGGATAAAATGATTGACCGCAGCAGTGAGACACCTTCCTTGAAAGATATGACGGAGTCCGCGATTAAGCGTCTCGATAAAAATGAAGAAGGCTTCTTCCTCATGGTAGAGGGCAGCCAAATTGACTGGGCTGGTCACGATAACGATGTAGTAGCAGCAATGAGTGAAATGGAAGACTTCGAGCAATCGCTGCAAGCAGTACTAGAGTTTGCTGAGAAAGATGGCGAGACGCTGGTTGTATTAACTGCGGATCATTCAACAGGTGGATTCTCGCTCGGAACGGACGGCGAATATTCCTTTGATGTAGCGCCAATTAAGGCAGCGAAGCGCACACCTGACTATATGGCAGCGAAAATTGCTGGTGGTGCGGATGTTGAGCAAACCTTGAAGGCGTATATTGACTTGGAATTGAAGCCTGAAGAAATGGATAGTGTGAAAAAGGCTGCTGAAACGAAGAATGTAGCTGAGATCGATAATGCGATTGAGAAAATTTTCGATAAGCGTACGTTCTCCGGCTGGACGACGGGCGGACATACAGGTGAAGATGTGCCTCTGATCGCTTATGGACCAGGCAAAGAGCAGTTTGCAGGCTTGATTGACAACATTGATAATGCAACGAAGATTTTCAAAATTATTGATGAGAATCACAAGTAATAGCTAGTCATTGAGACTCATCATTGATTATAAATGTTTCCTCTTACCTCGTTTGAAATGTAATGAACAGCATGAATAGATGATTTGTAACCCCAAATCATCCCTTGATCCCCTTTGGATTCATCCTGAACCTCAATATAGTTTGGACGCGTCATCTCCCCCTCTCCCGGGGAGGAGTGACGCGTATTTTTTTTACTTGTATATACGTGTTAAAGCTGCAAGCTGTGTCCAAAAGAAGTGGCCACGTTGATGATGCGCATTCTTCAACAAGGTCCTCACGGAACCATTGGTTTCAGTTAGACGAGAGTTTGTTCCTTTCACAGCTACCTCGTTTCGTGATCGTTGCCTTGTTAAATATTGATAGTTTCCATACTAGTATGAAGGAGTGCGGAGTAGTAAGAGATGCACATGTGAGTATGTGTGTACATACATTGCGCTTCGTTTACAATTTTTTGCTTAATAGTATTTGGAAAATGTGCTACTATCAAAATTATCCATGTCATATACTAGAAAAAACATGGAGATGGCTACTAGACAAACATCATAGAAAACAAGAGGGGAAGATGGCTATGAAGAAATCAGCTTGGAAATGGATGCTGGCAGCGTGTATGTTGTTCGGTACGATGGCGCCAGTTGCTCTAGCAGCACAAGAAACCGTGCCTGCAAAAGAGTCTCAAACGGTTCAAGAAGACCACGTTAATACAGGTCAAGTCCCGCTACGTCAAGCGGCTTTATCGATTGGGGCTGTTGTGAAATGGGACAAGGCTGCTCACGCTGCAAAAGTCAGCTACGGTGATGTCGTATGGACCGTACGTTTGAACAATGCTGTTTCGGATGTAAATGGTACCGAGCTGAAGCTCAGTGCTAAGCCTGGCCTGACGGAGCAAAAGAACATGACCGTTCCGTGGGAAAGCTTCAAGCAAGCCCTTAACGTTAATGCAGAGTGGAAAGATAATAAAGTGGTCGTCGATGCTGCGGATTGGAAGACGAGAGCTTCTCAATTCGTCGTGACATGGGGACAAACGGTAGCGAATCCTCAAGCTGAGGCTGCTTTGCAGCCATATTTGACGGAGGCGTTGAAGAAAGCGACGAAACACTACCCATTTTCAATGACTGTGATGCAGCTTGTTCCTACAATGGGTCAGCCAGTTCAATTTGTTTCTGCAACACAGCAGCATAATGGTGTTCATCATACAGTGACGGCTACATTTAAGACAGATAAGGGGATTCCACTCCAAGTGGAGCTTCGTTATACAGCAGAAGGGCTTATCAATGAGGTATTCCCCATTTACATGCCAGCAGCAGGTTATCAGAAGCCTGCCTATGATAAGGCAGACAGCTATAAAGAAGAGTCTATCGTATTCGGTGAGGATGGATTTAAACTTCCTGGAACGTTGACTTTGCCGACAGATGTAAAAGGAACAGTGCCGGTTGTCGTGCTCGTGCACGGTTCTGGTCAGCATGATAGAGACGAGTCGCATGGGGCTAGTAAAATATTACGTGATCTGTCAGTTGGACTTGCGCAGCAAGGTGTAGCTACGGTGCGCTATGAGAAGCGGACTCGTGAATACCCGAATCAAACTGCAGGTGCAGCAGACTTTACGGTCATGCATGAAACGGTAGCTGATGCAGTCTATGCAGCGAATTGGGCTGCGCAAGATAAGCGCATTGATAAAGCGAATGTATATGTGCTCGGACATAGCCAAGGTGGTATGCTTGTACCGCGTATTTTGGACAACGATAAAGACAAAACGATTCGTGGTGCTATTGTTGCGGCAGGACCTGCTGGTCCACTTGAAGACTTAATCTTGGTGCAACTAGAAGCTCAAGTGAAACGTGCTAAGGATGGCAAGCTTCCGCAAGAAGTTATTTCACAATTGGAAGGGGGAGTTGCAGGATTTAAGGAGTACTTGAAAGTTATTAAAGATGAGAAGTACAGTGTGGACAATTTGCCGCCGAATTTCCCGATGGGGAAATGGTGGATGGATTTCCGCAACAATTATGCGGCAGAAGCAGCGAAGAAACAAACGATCCCGCTCTTTGTCATTCAAGGGGACAACGATGTTCAAGTGGATAAGTCACATTTAGATGTGTGGAAGAAGGAACTGACGCACCGCAGCAATGTCGAGTACAAATTGTATCCGAAGCTAAACCATTTCTTTATTCCAAGCGAGCAGCCATCTACGGGAGCAGAGTATGCGATTCCAGGTAATGTGCCGCTTGAAGTAGCAGAAGATGTAGCGAAGTGGATTAAGGCGCAGAAATAAGCCAGCTAAGTAGGCTTGGAGTGATTACAAAGGAATGTTATGTTGGCTGCTACTTGATTGCTAGCTGATTACTACTTAAATTGTTAGTTATTTTGTTGGGAAATTACTAGGAAATATGAGTTTGAGGCAGTCTCTTTGTAAAGGTGAATATGAAGGTCGAGTTAGGGACAGGCTTGTCCCTAACTCGACCTTTTTGCCCATTGTATTCTCCCTATTCAATATATTTATCGTAATCAGGATTGGCAATCAGATTGGCTAGTAATCAGAAATATTGTGGCTTCCAATTGATGTGAAAAGCCTTGAATGGTAAATTTTGATAGCAGAATAGCAGAATAGCAGAATAGCAGAATAGCAGAATAGCAGAATAGCAGAATAGTAAATAGCAGAATAGTAAATAGCAGAATAGTAAGGTACCCAGATGGCTAAATATCAAGAAAGCATGTACCAAGATAGCAAATACCAAAAAGCTGCAAAAGTACATCTTTATTCGTGCATTATGTCCCAGTAAGGGGACATTCGGTGAGAATGCCTGCATAATTGCAACAATTCCTGATTGTTTCGTAGATTTGGAGCACAAAAGATGCATTTTTGCAGGCATTTTAAATGAGAACGAAACTCCGCTTGAAAATGCCGCGGGCGATTGCAGTTCGCGCAGCCGGGTTGAATATAACCGCTGCATTCGACTGCTGTGTTCAGTGACCCAGTAGTGCTCTCGATGTGCTATCTAATACACGGTCTAGCACACTCTCTAAGCACATTCTCTAAGCGCACTGTCTCAGCGCAAAGTCTAGTACACCAACCTAGTTTCAAGCACCTTCTATTCGCCTCTTATTACACGATTTAATGAATTTGGAGCGTACTTAATGATCCCTGCGTTATCGCCACCTATAATACGTGGGCCGAAGTTGGATGGATATGACGAACAGTTCTCTAAATATTGAACAGTCTGGCTGTCTGCTCGAATGGTGCGCAGCTTGACTACAGATGCGCCGTCATATTGCTGCAGCAATATAGAGACATCCGGCCATTCGCGGTTCAACCATCTGCCAGATTGATGTTTAACCGGGATGGACCTACCAGAGGGCACCTCACACACCTTTACGTCTTCCTTTGCTAACTGGTTGCCAGTCATAACGGACAATGGCCTATGTTCAGGAGGAGACTGCGATTGTGTCCAGCCAATCGATATAAACAATAGCAGCGCAGCAGCTCCCATTGCGGACATCATCTTGAATCGATGCTGACGCAACAACACAGGCATTTTTTTGTACAGCCAATATTTCCACTTCAATCTAGTATGCAAACGTTCAGGGACTGGAGGAAGCGATGTATGTTCTTTTTGAGCCCCATGTAATATGCCTTTCCATTCTTGATGCAGGTCTTGGCATGACGGGCACATCTGTATATGAGCGTGACAATGCGCCGAACGATCTTCGGGCAATTGACCGAGAATGTAATCGATCATTTCTTGTTCTGTGCATGTACAAGTATGTTCATTCATGTTTGCGTCCCTCCTTAGAAGCGTTGCCTAGTGGATAGCCGTTCCAGTGTTTGCGTATATTTTGAATGCCGTAGCGAATTAACGACTTAACGGTACCTAGCGGGTAATTCATCTTCTGGGCAATTTGCTGCTGGGTTTGTGATTCGTAATAAAATCCGATCAGTGTCTCTCTTTGTGTTTTCGGTATCTGTTGGATAGCCTCGTATAATTGTTCCTCATCAAGACGTCGAATGACGCGCTCCTCTGGAGTCGTTGCCTCGATTGCTGTTGGCATATCTGTTAATGCATCTTCGCATATCGTTCTCTTTTGGCGTCTCATCCGATCTAAGCAGCGGCTGCGCGTCTTCACAGCGAGCCATGCTTCCAACGAGCCTCTCTTTGAATCGAATTGATCAGCCTTTCGAAATGCTTCAAGAAATACATCGTGGCAAATATCTTCTGCTTCCATTCTATCGTTCATCATCTTAAGTGCTATATGAAAAACAAGAGACGAGTATTGCTCATAAAATTGTTCGAATGCAATCATAGACCCCTCATGTAATTCATGCAGCAATCTAGGAGCATTGGCATTATTTTTTATTGTTCTCACCTCTGGCTTCTATAAGTCTCGAATATCAATATAGATCTAATTTTTAATAAAAAGTATGGTTTTTCATGAATTTCACCTTGTTTTAAGTGAATTTTTATCTATATTTAATAAATCCAATTGCCCTTCTCGTGCGTAGGTGAAGTGATAACAATGATGGGAGAGGGTTCTAGCATGCAAAAAAAGTGGATGGTCGCATTTAGTGTGATGCTGACATTGATGATGGGAACGTTGGTTGGAGGAGGTTACAGTGTCTATGCTGCCAGCGGGGTTGCGCTCTATACGCCGTATACGAACATTTCGGTTACACCAGGTGAATCGATTTCGTATTCTGTAGACGTGATGAACAACACGGCTAGTGTACAAAATGTAGCGCTCTCGCTAGAAGGTGTACCGAAAGAATGGAAAGCAGAGCTAACTTCTGGAGGTTGGGCGATTAAGCAAATTGGTGTGAAACCTGATAGTGAGCAAAATTTGAATCTCCAAATTGATGTACCATTGGCCGTAGAAAAAGGTACCTATAACGTAACGTTGAAGGCAGCGGGCCATTCTACTTTACCTTTGAGCATTAACGTTACAGAGCAAGGTACGTACAAAACAGAGCTGACAACGGAGCAGCCCAATTTGCAAGGTGATGCGAACTCTGCGTTTGACTACACACTTACGTTGAAAAATAGAACAGCGAATGATCAGCAATACGCTTTGTCTGGTGCTGCGCCACGCGGTTGGACAGTCTCCTTTTTGAGCGGTGGACAAAGTGTAACTTCTGTAGAAGTAGCCGCGAACTCTACTGCTGATATTAGCGTATCGGTTAAGCCTCCGGCAGAAGTGAAGGAAGGCAGCTACAAAATCCCTGTAAAGGCGGCGACGAACTCAACATCAGCAGATGCGGAACTGGAAGCAGTGATTACAGGCACGTATGGGCTGAAATTGACGACACCAAGTGGTTTGCTTAGCACGGATATTACAGCAGGCAAGGAAAAGAAGTTGGAGATGCAAGTCACGAATACAGGAACGGCAGCATTGAAAGATATTGAACTTTCCTCTACGACACCTGTAGATTGGGAGGTTACCTTTGATGAGGACAAAATTGCTAGTTTGGAACCGGGACAATCGGCACATGTAACGGCTACGGTTAAAGCAAATAATAAGTCGATCTCCGGTGACTACCAGCTTGATCTACATGCGAAAACGCCAGAATCTTCTTCTGATGTACAGTTTCGAATGACGGTGAAAACGTCGATGCTGTGGGGCTGGATCGGTGTGCTTATTATTGCTGGTGTCATCGGTGGCATGTTTTATATTTTCCGTAAATACGGGAGGAGGTAATCGTGAAACAGCCAGATAACTTGCAAATTATGGATGTGTCGGAGGCGGAGTTTGATGTACCGGATATGAGACAACCGATTATTTCGATCAAAGATTTGACGAAAATGTACGATGAACATACAGCCGTGAATCAATTGACGTTATCGATTCAAGAAGGCGAAATATACGGTTTGCTTGGTCCGAATGGAGCGGGTAAATCAACGACCATTTTAATGATGCTTGGACTCACGGAACCCACTTCAGGAACGGTTCGCGTGTGCGGCCTTGATTCGGTACGGCAGCCTATTGCGGTAAAGCGAAGAGTGGGGTATTTACCAGATGATATCGGCTTCTACGAGGATATGACAGGCTATGATAACTTGATGTATACCGCAAGGTTGAATCGGATTCCAGAATTAGAAGCGAGACAGCGTGTAGACGCTATGTTACAGCGCGTAGGCTTGTCTGATGCAGCTAGGAAGAAAGCGAGCACCTATTCCCGTGGGATGAGACAGCGCCTTGGCTTAGCAGAAGTGCTGTTGAAGAAGCCAGAAGTCATTATTTTGGATGAGCCTACGCTTGGTCTTGATCCAGAAGGTGTGCGTGAGCTGTTGCAGTTAATTAAGGCGTTAAGTCGAGATGAAGGCATTACGGTACTGCTGTCTTCGCATCATTTGCATCAAGTGCAGCAGATTTGCGACCGTGTTGGCATTTTTGTAAAAGGAGAGCTGCTTGTTGAAGGGGATGTACCGTCGTTGGCAAAAGGATTATTCCTAGAGGAAGCTCTTACGTTAGAAGTTGGCGTAAAGCCGATCAATAGCGAACTTATCGCCGAATTGCGGAAGCTGCCAGGGGTTGTCAGGGTAGAAGAGCAGGACGGACTGCTGCAAATTGGATGCAAGGAAGATATCTCTTCGGCGTTGTCACGCATCCTAATCGAGTCTGGTTGTTCTTTGTTCCATTTGCAAATCAAACAATATGGCTTGGATGAAATTTATCATCGTTATTTTGAGGGGGGAGAGCCGAATGCAGGAGAAAGTAAGCAGGATACTCCGTAAAACAGCACAAGTATTCTCTGGCGGTGGACAAGACGACGCGGGGGTCACGGTATCCGCTACATCTACCGCACATGTCACATATGCTGCGTCTGCTGCATCGAGAAAAGCGCCCCATCCATTTTGGATTATCGTTCGTAAAGAAATGTCGGATATTATGCTGAGTTGGCGTTATGTCATCTTGCTTGCTTTAATGCTGCTGACGTGCGGAGCATCGCTCTATACGGCGATTACGAGCATCAAAACGGCGGTTCCAACAGGTGAGGCGGTAGATTCGTTTCTGTTTCTGCGTTTATTTACGGTATCGGATGGAACGATTCCATCCTTCATCACCTTTGTCAGCTTTTTGGGGCCTTTGATCGGGATTGCGCTTGGCTTCGATGCGGTTAACTCAGAGCGGAATAAAGGGACGTTGTCGCGTATGATGGCACAGCCGATTCATCGTGATTATGTCATTAATGCCAAGTTTGTAGCGGGAATCAGTGTCATTGGACTTTTATTCTTTGCACTTGGTCTGCTTATTATGGGACTAGGGTTGCTGACGCTTGGTATTCCGCCGACGTTTGATGAGTTTTTGCGCATGATCTTTTTCTTGATGTTGAGCGTCGTTTATATTGCCTTCTGGCTGAATTTATCGATTGCGTTTTCGGTACGCTTTCGTCAGCCCGCTACGTCGGCATTGTCATGTATTGCGCTCTGGATCTTCTTCAGCGTGTTCTATACGATGATTATCGAGATGATCGCAAAAGGGATTGCGCCTGTCAATCCGACGCATATGGATCAATTGGTCAGCTATCAGCAGACGGTTCAATTTTTGCTTCGTCTATCACCCGGCCATTTGTTCAACGAAGCAACGATGACCTTGCTTATGCCGGAAATTCGCACGTTGAGCTTATTTGTTCCACCCGAGCAGACATATGGCGCGCTGCCTAGCCCGCTATCCGTCGGACAAAGCTTGCTGCTCGTTTGGCCGCAGCTAACGGGCTTGATCGCTGCTGTGTTGGTTTGCTTTATGGCAGCGTACATGATGTTTATGCGTCAGGAAATTCGTTCGCGTTAAGGATTTATGCGTATCGGGAATGCGGCATATTGACTGTCGTGCATGAATGATCGTTGGTGAACAATTAGTTATGCGAAAGCCAGCTTAGGTAATCTCAGTTTTAGGTGAACGTTGAGGCACTATTATAGAGCACAACTTTTCATAGTTGGCTTTTGATAGTGCCTTATACACGTTATACATAGTAACTGCCGACTGTCCGTTGCTGAGAAGTAGCATGAGATGCAAGCTTTTGATTTTCGAATATGAATTTGATTATGAAAATGAATCTGAGATTTGCATTTGGACATGCATTTGAGATTTGCATTTGGACATGCATTTGAGATTTGCATTTGGACAAAAGTGCAGTTATTTATTCGGTAAATCTGTATATTTGGGGTATTATCCGCAAAAATGCATTTATTTCGGCTCTTTTTTCATTTCAAGCGATAATCGAGAAAAATAACTGCACATTTGTCCATATCTACCCCAAAATGATGTTTTCTTCATAAAATAACTGCACTTTTGTCCACATGATCAGATCACAAATTAGCTTGTCATGCATGTCTGCATATTTGGCCAAGTTCCCTCATAGACATGTTAGCAGATGGAAGCCGTTACGAGGCAAAGTCATATTCAATGTCAGAGGGGATGATCTCATGCGTCGGATCTTATGGGTATTGGCCATAGTGTTGAGCTGTGCGCTATTTTTGGCTGGATGCGGTCAGAAGGATGCAACATCAGTGGTCAAGGACTTGGATCAAAAGATGAGCAAGTTGGAAAGCTATGCTGGTATTGGAACGATGACGTTGTACTCGGGCCAGCAGCCCTTAGAGTATCAAGTGGAAGTTTGGTACCAGAACCCGTCGTACTATCGTATTGAGCTGAAAAATGCCAAGAAGGACGTCTCACAGATCGTGTTGCGCAATGATGAGGGAGTTTTTGTGTTGACTCCAAGTTTGAAGAAGAGCTTCCGCTTCCAAAGCGATTGGCCGGATAATCAAGGTCAAGTTTACTTGTATCAGACGCTTATTCATAGCATTTTGGCAGATAAAGCACCGCAGTTTACGGAAGAAGGAGACAGCTTCGTCTTTGAAGTTGCGGCTAATTATCAGACGGACTCACTTGTAAGGCAGAAGATTTGGTTAGATCAGCAGAGCTACGCGCCGAAGCAAGTTCAAGTAACGGATGCAGAGTCTCGCGTTGTAGTGGAGATGAAGTTCAAGCAGTTTGATTTCAGCAAAAAGTTTGAAAAAGACGCGTTCGATATGCAGCGCAATATGACAGCGAGTGCAAATATTGATCCGCAGCCGCAAGCTCAGACCAAGCAGCCAGCCGATTCCGCTGTGTCAGCAACAGATTCATCATCTGCACCTGCATCTACAGGAGTTGCAACCGAAACACCTGCTGTAGATGGAGAGGCGAAGACAACCACAAACTCTACAGATGGATCGACAGAGCCAGCAACTAACGATGCAACAAAAGGTACTACTGAGGCACCGACGAACACTGCTACAAAAGGATCTAATGATACACCAGCCCATACAGCCCCAGATGGTGCAGCAACAACGCCTGCCCCAACAAGCACAGAAGCTGTTGACCATAACAATCATGATGCCAAAGCACCTGAAACAGCTCCGACTGGTAAGACCGCAGGCAATGAGCAAGTACCTGCCGTAGATGACCAACCGAATACAGATGATAGCGGCGGTCAAGATGAAGGAAGTCCGTTAGGACCGTTCGGTTTCATTGAGCCGTCATACACGCCAACTGGTGTAGAGCTAGGTGAACGAGTTGAGCTGCCAGACAGCAAATCTCATGCCGTGATGATGCGTTATACAGGAACGTATACGTATTCCATCATGGAAGAGCGTCCAGAAGATGTTGAGGTCGGTATTGGCTATTCAGAGGGTGTGAATCTAGGATTTACAGTTGCTCATCTTATCGGTGAAGAGCAAAAGTCGATGACTTGGCTGTATGATGGTATTAAATATCGTATTACTTCAGGAGATTTGCCGCTCACTGAGATGATTAAGATCGCCCAATCCATGGTTGATCAATCAGGGAAATAGGCTGGAATCTCGACATTTTGTGAAAAATAGGATCATTTTTCCGCACTATACTGCCGCTACACTGCGTTGACAGGCTACCAGACACCATTTAACATAGGTTTGTTGACGATTGAGCGGCAATATGGAACGGAGAAGGTGACACGAATGGAATCATACTATCGTCCTACACGAATCGAGCTTTCTTTAGATGCGCTCGAGCATAATATACAAGCTTTTCGCAGCATGATCCCGGAAGGGACGAAGCTTGGCCTATGTGTCAAAGCAAATGCCTATGGTCATGGTGCCGTAGAAATGGCTAAAGCAGCAGAGCAGATCGGTACAGATTACTTCAACGTTGCATTCATAGATGAAGCAATTCAATTGAGACAGGCGGGTATTGTGACGCCAATTCTCGTGTTGGGCTATACGCCGCCGGAAGCAATTCCGACGGCGTTCTGCCATCATATTAGTATTAATGTATTTTCTGAAGACGTATTGAAAGCCCTAGAGCAGCAAGCTCCTACCTTGTCAGCGGACAATAATGGACATCGTTTGCGTGTCCATGTGAAAATAGATTCCGGAATGGGAAGGCTTGGCTTGCGCTCGCCTGATGAAGCGGTTGCATTTATAAGTCGTTTATCCCGAATTGAGGGTGTGGATGTAGAAGGATTATTTACACACTTTGCTTCTGCGGATGAAGAAGATAAAACGTACACAAATATGCAGATAGAGCGATTCCAGTCTGTAGTACAGGCTTTGAAGCAGCATCAGCAATGTCCGGCAGTGATTCATCTGAGCAATAGTGCGGGAACGATTGAGTTACCAGGCTGCGCAGTGAATATGGTACGTGTTGGGATTAGCATGTACGGGCTGTATCCATCTGATGAGGTCAACAAGACAGCTGTTTCTTTACAGCCTGTTATGTCCTGGAAGACGCAAGTGGTTCATGTCAAGCAGCTTCCAACTGGCGAAGGGGTTAGCTATGGCACTAAGTATTTCACATCAGGGGACGAGTGGATAGCTACGATCCCTGTCGGATACGCAGATGGTTACTCACGTATGCTCAGTGGTAAAGCTGAAATGCTTATTCGCGGCAAACGAGTACCCGTAATTGGGCGGATCTGTATGGACCAATGCATGGTATCCCTAGCATCGCTTGGTGAAGAGGCGGCTGATGTGCGTGTTGGTGAAGAAGTTGTTCTCATAGGGACCCAACACGATGCCCGTATTTCTACCGAAGAGATGGCCGATAAGCTTGGCACGATCAATTATGAGATTATATGCAAGCTTGCACATCGAATTCCACGTATTTATGAAAAACAGAACGATGTGCGCAGTGTGTACAATCCTTTATTGTAACATGTGACAAAAACAATAATTTTCCTACATTCTCTCCATTTGGATGAAGGAAAATGAGGAAACATGCTCGAATAATGGTATAATCGATAAAGTATAGCAGTATTCGATAACGTATTGTAATGAATAAAATGAAGCTATATATACCGTGTATGACTTTTCACATATCCGATCTATATGCGGCATATATATGCTCTTGTATAATTTTTCTATAGGTACGACATAATGGTGATAAGGCAGGAAAGGTTTTGGGGGTGCGAGAACAGGTGCGAAACATACACAACACCAAACGAATAATGATCAGCTTGCCCGACCAACTGTTACAGGAAGTGGACGGCATCGTGGCAATGGAGAACTCCAATCGCAGTGAATTCATTCGCCAAGCTATGAAATTGTACTTGAACGAACGGAAGAAACGTCATATCCGTGAGTCTATGCAGCGTGGCTATATGGAGATGGCGAAGATAAACTTGACGATGGCATCCGAAGCGTTCTATGCAGAAGCAGATGCGGATGGCACGCTGGGCCGTTTAGTTAGCGGGGTGTAGCCAGTGATTGTGAAGCGCGGGGATGTATTTTTTGCTGATTTATCACCCGTGGTTGGTTCGGAGCAGGGCGGTGTTCGTCCGGTTCTCGTTATTCAGAATGATATTGGCAACCGCTTCAGCCCAACCGTCATAGTAGCGGCTATAACAGCGCAGATCCAGAAGGCGAAGCTTCCAACTCATGTGGAAATCGATGCGGAGACGCATGGCTTTGATCGTGATTCTGTTATTTTATTGGAGCAGATTCGTACAATCGACAAGCAGCGTCTGACGGATAAGATTACACATTTGGATGATGAGACGATGCGCAAAGTTGACGATGCCCTCCAGATTAGCATTGGTTTGATTGATTTTTAATTGAGAAATAGCCTCTGCCTGTTTATTCAGACAGGTGGAGGCTCGTTCGCTTTTCCTTCTTGTCGATATGTGGACAAAGATAAGGCTGCTGATTGCATAATCGGTGGTCTTTTTTGTTTCCTCTAGGCACTGCTGGAAAAGCTGTCGGATTTCTGAGACAATAATGATGGTGAGGTTACTAGCCATTGAGATAGAAAGGAAGGCTAAGATGACGGTATCTGAACAAACGATGGAGTTAGCAGAACTGGAAGCGATTGTAGAGCAGCTAAAAGCAAATGAGCGTGAGCGTCTTTTAAAGCAGCTTTCTTCTGAGCTGTCTCTTGGGACAGGACAAGTTCAACGTACGATCGAGCTATTGGACGAAGGGAACACCATTCCGTTTATTGCTCGTTATCGTAAAGAAATGACAGGAGAACTTGACGAGAATCAGCTTCGTAGCTTGGAAGAAAGGTTAGGCTACATTCGCGGGTTGGAAGAACGCAAACGCGAAGTGATGCGTCTCATTGCAGAGCAGAACAAGCTGACAACGGATCTGCAACAAGCCATTGTGAAAGCGGTTAAGCTGCAAGAAGTAGAGGACTTGTATCGTCCGTATAGACAGAAACGGAAAACTCGTGCAAGCGTTGCGAAAGAACGAGGCTTACAGCCGTTGGCGGATTGGGTGCTTACGGAGCCAAAGTCAGGAGACCCTTTGCAGGAAGCTGCTGCCTACATCCAGCCTGATTTAGGTGTGGAGACGAGCGAGCAAGCGATACAAGGTGCGCTCGACATTATCGCCGAGTTAATCGGGGATGATCCTGTCGTTCGTAAATGGGTTAGACAATATACATACGAACAAGGATTGCTGCGGACTGAGGCTAAAGATACAGAACAGGAATCGGTGTATGAGATGTACTATGCGTACAGTGAGCCTGTTAAGCGTCTGCCTTCCCATCGAATATTGGCGATTAACCGTGGTGAGCGGGAAGATGTGTTGAAGGTATCATTGGATGTACAGCTCGACACGATTTTGGCATACATACAGAAAAAGTGGATTCGCGGTGCATCGGTTGTTCGTAGTTTGCTGGAAGCGACAGTTGAAGATGCTTACAAGCGTCTAATTGCTTCATCAATTGAACGCGATGTACGCAATGAGTTGACAGAGAAGGCGGAGGAGCAGGCAATTGATGTATTCGCCAAAAATCTGCGCAGCTTGCTGTTGCAGCCGCCTGTTAAAGGCAAGACGGTATTAGCCGTTGACCCAGCATTTCGTACTGGCTGTAAGCTAGCTGTTGTCAATGATATTGGTAAAATGCTTGAAGTAGCAGTGACGTATCCGACTGCGCCGCATAACAAGGTTAAAGAAGCAGAGCGTATTTTCAGTGAATTGGCTCGTAAATACGATGCAGATATTGTCGTTATCGGAAATGGTACAGCATCAAGGGAAACGGAGCAGTTCGTTGCGGAGTGGCTTGGACACTATGCTGCTGAATCCGGTAAGAGATTACAGTACCTTATCGTAAATGAAGCGGGAGCGAGTGTTTATTCTGCATCTAAATTAGCACAGGAAGAGTTCCCTAGTCTTGATGTTGCCGAGCGTAGTGCAGTATCTATCGGTCGACGGGTACAAGACCCGCTTGCCGAGCTAGTTAAAATCGATCCGAAGGCAATTGGGGTCGGACAATATCAGCATGATGTCGCTGCTAAACGTTTAGAAGAGAACCTTGGCGCCGTTGTTGAATCTGCGGTTAACCATGTTGGTGTTGATGTAAATACAGCTTCCCCTTCGCTTCTTTCTTACGTGGCTGGAATAAATGCAACGTTGGCCAAAAATATCGTGAAGCACCGGGAAGAGAACGGCAAGTTCACCAAGCGTCAGCAGTTGCAGAAGGTGGCTCGTCTTGGCCCGAAAGCCTACGAGCAATGTATTGGCTTCTTGCGCATTACAGATGGAGATTATGCGCTTGATCGAACGCCGATTCACCCTGAATCCTATAAGGTAACTGAGCGCCTGCTTGCTTCGCTCGGCTTCAAAGCCGATGCAATCGGCTCAGAGGAGCTTGTGAAGAAACTGCGCGATGCCTCCATTGAGCAATTGGCAGACGAGCTGGAAGTTGGTATACCGACGTTGAAAGATATCGTAGACAGCTTGCTGCGCCCTGGACGCGATCCGCGTGAGGAACTGCCGCCACCGATCTTCCGTACAGATGTGCTTCAAATTGAAGACTTAGCTCCTGGTATGGAACTGCAAGGAACCGTTCGGAATGTGATCGACTTCGGGGCCTTCGTTGACATCGGAATCAAAAATGATGGGCTCGTCCATATTTCGCAAATTAGCGATCGCTTCGTGAAGCATCCGCTTGATGTCGTTTCTGTTGGAGACAATGTGACCGTATGGGTCATGCAGGTGGACGTGAAAAAAGGCCGCGTTGGGTTGACCATGAAGCAGCCTAAGCAATAGGAGGATGATGGAGTAAGCACACATATTGTGCATTCCCGTCATGTTTCAATAAACATGTAGAAGCCGGACATGCCTCCCTGAGAGATATGGTCCGGCTTTATTCCGAGAGGGGCGACGAAGCCTATCGCTTGCTGAATGATTTGTTGATCTGATTACGGAGTTGTCTTCGAATGGAATGAACGAACTGACGGCTTCGAACGATAAAAAAACCAACAATCATTGAGCAGCTTGATCTGCCGACGATCTTTTTTCTGATAGGCTTTCATCAGCTGATTGCATAACCATTGCGGCACAGGTATTCCCTCCTTCAAGTGATGACGATACGATGTTGTACCGTTATCATATGGGCATTTGTCATGGAAGGTGCAGGTCCTGTAAAGTACATAAGCTATGATAAATTTAAAAGTGCTGCACAAATAAAAAACTCCAGCGCGGTTAAGCAGCGGGAGTTCGTAAAATGTATTCCTATGTTACTAAACAGCTTCTTCCTCATACCATTGTTCCATTTGCGCTTGTAGGGCACGAATCTCCGTAAGCAGGGAGATCAGTGGGTACTCCGTTTCGCGAATGGACGCAAAAGCTTGCTCAAGTTCATTCAAATAATGAAGTCCGCTCACGATCTGATCTTGTTCGCGCAGCAATTCAAGATGATCGCATTCTGCTACTGCAACAGGCAGTACGGGAACCTCATGAGCGGTTAGCTTGCCAATTTCTTTATTCAAACGTAGGTTCAACGCACTTAGTTGATAAGCATAGTCAGTCGGCATTTCTACAAACTCCAGCTTCGTATCGCGTTGTAAAATAAGATAGCGCATATTCGGCATAATCTGTCGCTCCTTCACGTTCAATTGCCATTATTCTCTTGACAGTGTAATGGACTTCAAGTACAAATTCAAGTATGGAAAACTCGCATGCTTTTTAAATGAGAGGACAAGCAGCTAAATACGTGGAGGGCGGTGCGCTTACCTTGAATCGGATAACAGAACCTATTTTACAGCAGATGGTAGAGCGTATTTCCATCGAATCGTTTGGCAAACCGTTTCGTCATCGAGCAACGTTCAACGCCCGATTGAAGACGACTGGCGGTCGATATTTGCTGCGATCCCATAATATCGAGATTAACCCGAAGCAGTGGGAAGCCCACGGGGAAGAAGAAGTGATCCGTATTATTAAGCATGAACTGTGTCATTATCATCTTCATATAGAAGGAAAGGGATATCAGCATCGGGATAAGGATTTTAAACAATTGCTGCAAAAGGTTGGCGGATCGAGATTTTGTAAGGCGATTCCCAGCTTGCAGAAGAACCGTAGAGAGCCCTATCGATATCGGCTGGTATGTAAAGCATGCGGCCTTACTTATTTGCGCAAGCGCCGTGTAGATGTTCGTAAGTACGTTTGCGGTCGTTGTAGAGGGTCGCTCCTTATGGAGCGTCTTGCTGTTGAGACAGGAACATCTAAGAATTTGAAGTAGGAGGGGATAGATATGGCTAAGTTAGCAGGCAAAACGATAGTTCTTACTGGACCGCGTAAGGCGGAAGAAATGGCAACGATCGTGATGAAGCAGGGTGGAACACCGCTCATTCGTCCGACGCAGGGGACGGTTTATGCACAATTTGAACATCTGGATCAAGAAGTGGACAAGCTCCTTCATACACCGTTCACATGGGCCATATGGACGACGGGTATTGGCATTAATACGCTACTGGAAGCAGCTGAAGCATCAGGCAAGGCGGATGCTTTGAAGGCGCGACTTAAGGAGCTGAGGCATGCAGCGCGAGGTTATAAAACGATGAATGCGTTGAAGCGACTTGGTATTGTACCAGAAGTTCGTGATGACGATGGTTCAACAGCGGGGCTTATTAGAGCCTTGGAAGTTCATGGAGCGGAGCACTTTAAGGGTGAAACCGTTTCTTTGCAGCTTCATGGTGACCCTGCGCCTGCGTTGGTGGCTTTCTTTGAGGAAGCTGGAGCTCGTTATGCGGAGCTGATGCCATATCGTCACGTTCCACCTGAGCCTGAAGTGATGAAGCAGCTGCTGGCAGAGATCGTGCAAGGCCAAGTCGATGCAGTCGTCATGACAAGTGCGCCTCAGCCGAGATTTTTATTTGAATATGCTCGTGAGCAAGGGTTGGAGCAAGAGCTGCTGGAGCAATTTGCATCGGGTACACTGGCAACGGCCGTTGGCAAGGTGACAGCGGGTGTGCTGCGGGATGAAGGCGTTGAGCGCATTCTTGTGCCGCAAGAGGAGCGAATGGGAGCGTTAATTGTGCGGTTGGCGCAATGGTATGATGAGAAGCAGGAAGAAACTATAGATTAAATGGTGCCATATTATCATTCATAATGATTATAAAAGAACGGCCAATAGGTTGATAAGTTGCGACTGCTTCCCGATATGCTAATGGGAAGCGGTCGTTTGTTTTTTCTGGGCTTAATAGCGGCGTGGACATTGAATCAACTAACTTCTAGCAAGCAGTAACATATTTGCAGAAAATCCTGCTCACATATTGCTATTCAAACCATTCGAGTACACCTAATGGCTCGAAACAGATCGTATATTTTCCTACTGTTACGGATGAGCCGTACTTTTCTTGAAAATGAAGGAGAGTAGAGTCAAGGAAATCCTCAGTGACCCCGATATAGTTAGCAAGCTCATATCGATTGCGGATACCGTGCTTATGGGCATCAACAATTATATCTAACGAAATCAGTCTGTTATAGCCCCAATTGCGTGCGCGCTTCTCCTGCTTGCGATTGCACAGTACACTTTGATTGGTTATATCCCCAGAGGAGGTATAGTAATGACCAAGCTCCTCCGCGAGAATGCAAGCTTTCTCAATATTCGTAGAAATATGCTTATTGATCCAGATTACTTTGTCCGAATAAAATCCTTTATTTCTTGATGTCATCGGCATTTCATAAGTATCTACCTTTTGTTGTGCTGCCTCTTTAAGCAATTGCTCATAGCTCATGGCGTCACTCCTATTGTTTGCGCTTTGATTTTACAAATTGCTTAAATCTCTCAATCTCCTCAAGCTCTTCTTCCGTCCAATCTTCACCTTCATGATGAGCTGCTATCGTATAGGGCTCATGCATGTGCTCTGCGATTGTGGTAGGCATGTGATGACTATTTGTATGCTCAGAAGATAGATCTCCCTCAAAATACCCTGCTTTTTCCATTAACTGTTCGTATGTGCAAGTTTGCAAATATTTCGCTAGCATTTTTAACGTGCCAGGCATCGGTTTTTGGATACCGGCTTCGATTCTTGAAAGTGTTGTCTGTGAAATACCAGAGGAATCTGACAACTGTTTTTGTGTCTTAAATCCAGAATCTTTCCGTAGATGCTTTAAAATATCGCCAAAATGATCGTGTTTCATCGACACTTCATTCACCTCATTTCGCTGTTCGAACACATAATTCAATTATATACGAGTAATTGCGTGTACGCAATTATTTTTGAGAGATAGTATTGCGCTCGCGCATAATTGGTTGTATATTCTAAATATGCGCCAACGAATAATTTTATTATGCGTATGCGAATTTTATGTAAGAGCGAATAGGGGGCAGCTACTATGGGGACAGGTGAGGATCTAAAGCTTCATGCACGCAGAACATCGAGAAAAGTAGAGGAAAGATTAGAGTCGGCCAGATTATATAAAAAGTTTGGATGTATTCGCCGTGAAGCTAGAGTGACAGCGGTATACAGTGATACGCCGCGCAGCAATACGAATGTGAAAAGTGACCAAACGGCGATGCTCGCTACGTATAACGTGGACAGAGAAGAGCGGTTGCAGCACGAATACGATCAAGTGATCAAGGCAGTTAGTCAGTTAACAGATATGCATCGTAGAATCATCGAAATGAGATATCTTGGCGATGATGGTGTGACCGATATCCATGTATATGTAGACATGCATATGTCGGAGCGTTCCTATTATTATGCGAAGTCGAAGGCAATGAAGCAGCTCGCTTATGCGTTGAGACTGGAAGTTTTTACAGAAGAAGCAGCTTGTTGATGGAGTCTTTTTGATGGTATCGATTGCAGAAACTTTGCAGATAGCTTGCAGAATTGTTGCAGGTGAATTGGCAGCACACGCTATAGGATAGTAGTGTGGACGGTTTATCGAGAGGTTAATGATCCTAGTGCAGGAGGGGGGCATGAGTATGGCATTGACGGCCAAACAACAACGATTTGCAGATGAGTACCTGATTGACCTCAATGCCACGCAGGCTGCAATCAGGGCGGGTTATAGTGCGAATACGGCTGAGCAACAAGCGTGCAGATTGATGAAGCATGCAAAAGTGCGTGCGTACATAGACGACAAAATGGCCGAGCATTCAAGACGAATTGGTGTGAATCAGGAGCGAATTATTCGCGAGCTGGCTCGTATTGCATTTGTAAATGCACCGAACGTTATTAATCTAGAGGATGCGACACTGCAACCTGATGTATCAGCAGATGACACGGCAGCCATTGCGAGTGTGAAGGTGAAGACGATTCCGACACCAGAAGGCAATGCGGTAGAGCGGGTGATTCGATTTGCTGACAAAATTAAGGCGTTGGAGCTGCTGGGGAAACGATTCGGCATGTGGGTGGACAAGCACCAAGTGGATGTCCAAGGTGCAGTGCATATTGTAGACGATATCCCGTTTTCAGATGAGTCTCCTTACACTTTGCATGATGCAACTCATGAGGCTGATGAAACAGATGAAACTTGCCATCACGCTATGCATGACCTTGAAATGCCGAGGAATCCATGATGGCTCATGTCACGATGTCCAGCCTGATTGCTCCTCATTTTTACAGTGTACACCACGATATCAAACAAGAAATTCATACGCATTATTGGTTAAAAGGTGGGCGTGGATCAACGAAGTCCTCCTTCGTGAGCATTGAGACGATTAAAGGGATGATGGAAGACCCGCTAGCTAATGCGATGGCTATTCGTAAAGTGAAGCAAACGCTGCGCGAATCGGTGTTTGAACAGTTTGTGTGGGCGATAGAGCGACTTCAAGTGTCCCATTTATGGGATATACCCAAATCCAAGCTTGAGCTGACGTATTTACCAACAGGGCAGAAAATATGGTTTCGCGGAGCGGATTACGTTACGAAGTTGAAGTCTACGAAGCTCGCAAAAGGATATTTTAAATATGTTTGGTATGAAGAGGTTGATGAATTTGCAGGGATGGAAGAAATTCGCTCGATTAACCAGTCGCTGCTGCGCGGGGGGGCGAAGTTTGTAGTTTTTTACAGCTTTAATCCACCACAAACTACGAGACATTGGCTTAATGCAGAGTTAACTGAAACACGTCAAGATCGACTTATTCATCACAGCACCTATATGTCTGTACCCGATCATTGGCTGGGGAAGCAATTTGTAGTTGAAGCGGAACACTTAAAGACAACGAAACCGGACCGATACGAACATGAATATATGGGAGCGGTCACTGGAAGTGGTGGAGAAGTGTTTAGAAACATTACGTTTCGAACGATTACAGCTGATGAAATTGGTAGGTTTGATCGCGTGAAGCGTGGACTTGACTTTGGATATGCAAATGATCCTTCGCATTATACGGTTTGTCACTATGATAAGACGCGTAGACGGCTTTATATTTTCTATGAAGTTCATCAAACCCAAATGTCTAACAAACAGCTGGTGGACCATATCCGAGAAGAGAACAAGCTCAATCAATCGGTGACGGCGGACTCAGCTGAGCCGCGTACGATCAATGAATTGAAAGGGTATGGACTTCGGATTACGAGGGCGGTAAAAGGTCCAGACAGCGTGGCATATGGGATTAAATTTTTACAAGATTTAGAGGAAATCGTAATCGATCCTATTCGATGTCCGAATACGAAGCGGGAATTTTATCAATATGAGCTAAAGCCTGATGGCAGTGGTGGATATAAGGCAGGTTATCCTGATAAGGACAACCATAGCATTGATGCGGTGAGATACGCGCTAGAGGATGAGATGAATCGATCGAGTATTACCATTTTAAGGTGAGGTGAACCTAGTGTTGTTAGATAATCAGTTATATGAAATGGAGCAGATTATTGCGGGCAATGCCCCGATGACGCTTGAGCAAATTGTAGAAGAAGAGATTAAAAGCTTCCGAGCTTCCGAACAATACAAAATGATGGCCGAGGCGGAGCAATATTATCGGAATCGGTCAGATGTCCAGCGAAAATATAACGACGTTCGCAATCGATCGAATGTGCGCATGGAGCACCCTATTCTAAGGAAGCTCGTTGATCAGAAGGCGAATTATTTATTATCCAAACCGTTTACGGTAGACAGTAAAAATAGACAATATAGCGGGGCGTTAAATGAGTTATTCGACAATGAGCTGCGCCGCAAAATGAAGTCATTAGGTAAAGGAGCTGTGAAGAGCGGAATCGCTTTTATAGCTCCTTATTTTGATGGAGGAAAGCTCAAGTTTATGAGGTTGCCATCTACGGAAGTGATCCCGCTTTGGTCAGATGCAGAACGAACGAAAATGGGGGCTTATATTCGCTTCTATGAGCAGATGGTATATGATGGATCGAGGAAAAAGACGGTACTGCGAGCGGAGTATTGGGATGTTAACGGTGTAAAGCGGTTTAAAAATAACGGCAACGGTGGTACGAATCTTGTAGCTGATTATGACTCAGGAGTGTGTGAAGAGGCTCATTTTCATATCGATGGGCAGCCTTACAATTTCGATGCGGTGCCAATTGCTTGGGTGAAATATAACGAAGAGGAACTGCCGCTGCAATATTTTATTAAAGACTTGATTAATGATTACAACTGGCAGTCGTCTGTAACGGCGGATGTGCTGCGAGATGTCGCGAAATTTATTTATGTTATTAAAAATTATGGCGGTACAGACCTGAGTGAGTTCGTAAAAGATCTGAATCAGCATCTTGCGATTAAAGTGGATGGAGATGGAGGTGTAGATAAGCTGCAAGCGGATATTAATGTCGATGCGGTGATGGCGTTCTTGGACAAAAATCGTCGTGACATGTTTGATTTCGCAAGCGCAGTGGATACGAAAGACCCTAATCTCGGTAGTGCGAGTGGTACGGCGATTAATTTTAGATATATGGATTTGGATATCGATTGTGCAGCGTTAGCAGCTGAACTACAAGACACCTTCGTGCAGATGAAGGTGTTTTTTGATGTTTATTTTCAAGTCGCTGGCAAGGGGGACTTTACGAAAGAGAAGTTTAACGTCCTATTTAATGCGGATTTGCCCGTCAATGAGACGGATATCATTACGAACATTCGCAATTCGGAAGGCATCATCTCGAAGCGGACACGGCTTGCCAACCATCCTTGGGTACGCGATGTGGGTGAAGAAATGGAACAGCTCAAACAGGAGCAGCAGGAAGCGGTTGAGCAGTTTGGTTCAGGCTTGTTTGATGATGCAATGGGAGCCACGCAGAGCGGTGGTGCCATAGAAGATGAACGATGAGAAACACTTGGCGCAGGATGATGAGCATGTAGATGTAGATGCAGGTATAGGTGGGAGTAGTGATCAAGTAGAGCAGAAAGGCAAACAGGTAGGCAGGAGTGAGGCGGAACGGCTGGAGCGGGCGATACAGCTTGAAGCAGAGAGTGCTGCAACAGGAGCGAAATTAAAGGCCGAGTTGAAGCAGCTGTATGATCGTACCGCACGTCATCTTCGTCGCATGGTGAACGATTTTTATGGTCGCTATGCGGTTCGCGGGAGCAGTAAAGGCGCTGAGAGAATTAACGGATTTAATGAAATGGCAGGGGCAAGGCAGGTTCTGCCGTATGATCAAGCTGTAAAGCAACTGAAGACTGCTGAGATAAAAGAATGGAAGGACAGTATTGCTTTGCAGGCGGACCGCATTGACAAAGAATCAGATCCTAGTGTGCGTGAGCGCCTTCAGGCAAAGCTGAAAGGGATCACATGCGGTACGAGTCCTCCGAACTCGCGGTTTGACGTATTGTCTGGGCACATGCGTATGGCACTTGACAAGCTGGATGTAGCGGGCGCTCAGCAGATGGGAAGGGCATTTGAATCATTGCTGTTGGACGTGTACGCTAAGAAAATATTCGATACGAAGCAGCGTAATGAAGAGCAGTTCGGTGATAAAGAGATGCGTGATGACCGTCTCGATGCGGAGGAGATAGCGAAAGTGCTATCGAATCCGTGGAACGGGACTACCTTCCCAGAGCGCTTGACATTTAACATGAACAAGCTGCATTATCATTTGCGAGAGACGATGGTGCAAGGGCTTATCCAGGGGAAGAGTAGCTCGGCTGTTGTGAAAGATTTGGCCGCTCGCATGGGCGCTTCATTTAAGCAGGTGGAACGTATCATTGATACGGAGTCTGCTTATTTTCATAGTGAAGCGACTCTCCTTGCGTATCGAGCGAGTGGTGTGAAGCATTATAAGTATGTGTCGAAGATGGACAAGCGTACAAGTGCTGAATGTCGTGAGCTGGATGGACAACTATTTGAAGTGTCTGATGCGAAAATAGGGGTTAACTTCCCTCCGCTTCACGAAGGATGCCGGTCGATTACGGTTGAAATTGAGAATGACATGTATGAATCGCGTATGAGTGGGCTTTCTCTGTCGAGGGAAGTGACGTATGAGCCGAAGGACCGGATTGAGGGGACGGGAAATGTTTCCGAAGGAGACCCATATGTAGGCGGGAGTGGTGGTATAGATGCTACTCCATCTACAATAAAATATTTAGAAGACATGATTAAAACTGAGGAGTTCGAGCATGGTGTTGTATTTGATAGAAATGGTAATGTGTTAAGTAATTTAATTACAGATAACCACCCTACGAAAATTAATTTTTCGTCTTATAAGGATCAAATTAAAGATGCTATTGTAACACATAACCATCCAACAAATGGGATGTTTAGTTGGCAAGACTTTGAAACTGCGATTGCATTTGATGCATCGGAAATCCGTGCGGCACTTCCAAGTGGTGTTACCTTCAGTATGAAGAGAGGACCAAACGGCTGGAATGTCCCGTATTATGATGTAAGGGATATTTTTGAAAACGTTCAAAGCTCATTTAGGAATAATCCTGAAATAATGCGAATTTACAGAGAAGAAGGGTATGCTAGGGTAAATGATATGTTAATGGAAGTTATATCCGTTCAAATTGGAGGGATTTACAATGTCTATAAATAATGATGAAGTTGGCTTAAAAAGAGATTTATACGAGGAATCAAAGCCTGGGATGATTGATACTTCATCGGTAAGCCCTAATTGGTTTACTTTTATCGATCATGAGTGGGACGAATTACAAAAAAATTTCTTTGAAAAGCCTCTTGATGGATTGTTAATTGATCTAGTTTCAATATTTAGAAAAGGAAATCCCAACTATATCAATTTAGGTAGTCTATTTGGAATGGAAAAAAAGAGAGTCGATGAAAAAAATAAGATTATCTACAATGTTAATCAGGTTAATAGAAAGGCAAACGACATTGCTAAAGTAACAATGTTTCTCGATCCTAATAGTCACAAAATTATTGAGATTTATTTGTATATGCGCATATCACCTCTTATAAATGAACTTAAATATAGATTAGAGGGGAGATATTCTGATTTACTTGTTAATATTGGTAGTGAACTAGTTATTAATGATAAGGACTTTAAATTAACACTTAAAAAGTGATCTAGTAATGATTATGTAATCCATTATTTTTTATATTCTTTTAAATATCAAATATACCAATGTGAGCTAGCCTCCAGTGCTGTGGTTTCTGTTTAGCCGTCGCCTTTTGCTTAAAATACAATTATACAAGTAGAAAATATTATAAAATATACCATTAAATTTCTGATTAACCCATCATATAATCAATTACAGAATGGCATTTGAAAACCTTGAGATAGAGGATACTATAAACGATGAAACCAAAGATACAACTTGCAGATTTGATAGGTATGATACTTTAAAGCCGAGGAAAAATATGATCAAGAAAAACTAGTTCCAGTAGGGTTAATTGATAGTAATTTTTAGTCCTATTTGTTTCGGAAAGTGGAAAGGTTTACTGTATTACAGGCAAATTAGGCGACAATGCAACAGAAGCATGGGAAAGATTATTTAATGGGTCCGGTATTAAACCGTGAGGATCTTTCTAATCATAGAGGAATAAGGATTATACTTCTATATAACAAACATCAAATGATTTGGCTCTGAAGAATTATCGTAGTGTGGAACGAATTACATAAATGGCAGTCACTGTGGCTGAACGTTAAGGCACCTTCTTACTATTGAAGGTGTCTTTTTGCTGTCCATTTATAAGCTGGGGAATCAGACAGGTGGTGATAGTATTGGAGGACAATGATGGGCAATGGCTGGAACGTGCGTTAACTCGGGAGAAAGAAAGTTTAGAAGTTGGCTCTGAGGTAATTCGGGAACTGTTCAAGCAATATGACCAAGCGGGACAAGAGATTCGGATTAGTGTAAATGATTTTTTGGTACGTTATGAGCATGAACAAGGGTCAGCGAACGATAAAGCGGCCAAATCACTGAATATGGCAGAGATGAAAGAATGGAAGGATAGTGTAGATGATTGGGCGAAGCGCATCAATGAGGAGAAGGATGCTGCTGCTAAACAATTGCTGCAATCTAGACTGAAGATGGTGAAGTGTATTGCCTCTCCGAGTACTCGGCTTGAACTTTTATCTGGACAAATGGGGATCGTGCTGGATGATTTGAGCGCTAAAAATGTTCGTCAGATGTGGAATGTATTTGAAGCGTTGTATTCGGAAGCGTACTATAAGAAAATATTCGATATTGAGCAGCGATATGGCTCGTTACGAGAGTTTAAGAAGCTCGATTCGGAGATGAACGATGTATTATCTTATCCGTGGAATGGTGTTAACTTTGTGGATCGGATGGCAGAAAATATTAAGATGTTGTATTTTCAAATGCAAAAAAAGGTCACACAAGGATTGCGTCATGGTAAAGGCAGTAAGGAGCTATCAAAAGAACTGTCCGATCAGTTGGGAGCATCGTTTAAAAATATAGAGATTCTTGTACGTGGAGAAAGTGCGTATTTTCATAATGAAGCGATTCGGTCGGCATACGAAGCGGCTGGTGTAAAGCAATATGAATATGTGGCAAAATTAGATAGACGTACAAGTGATACTTGTCTAAGTTTGGATGGGCAGAAGTTTAACGTAGCGGATGCGCAAAGACGTATAAACTATCCACCGATGCACCCGCGTTGCCGTTCGACTACAATAGAAGTTGCTGATGGCATGGATGAGTCGCGTTTGGGCGATGAACCTCTACCCAAGGACATGACATATGAGCAGTGGTATATGGAGCGGGTTGAGGGGATGAGTAATAAACTACCTGAATTCAATCCTTTAAGCAATCCTAAAATAGAAAAGGAAATTGAGTCCAATCCAAGTGCAGTTTATGGATATTCTCCTAAAAAGGGGTCCCCATTAGATAAGTTTGGAGTAGACTGGACTAATCATGAACAAGTTGCTGCTGCAAGAGCTAAAAGACAAGAATATCTTCAAAATATGGAGAAAAAGAAAATAAAGCTTGAGAATGAGGTTGCTGAACTTAAGGGCAAAGGAATGTTAATTGAGGATATTGCAAGAATGATGGTTGAAAAGCGTAACACCGACAGAATGCAATCTTATATTGATAATAATGACTTTGAAGCCCTCGAAGCCATGAAAGAACGGAATATTCAACAATATGGAAGAGCAGAGGGGCCTACCCCAGATAAACTGTTCGAAAAGTATGGTTCATGGGAGGAACTTATTTATAGCAGTATAAGGACAAGCCCGGCGATGGATGTACTAACAGGGTTATACAAACAATAGGATATAGGGGAGTGGAGTTAATGTTAGTAGAGAAACAGCAAGAAAACATGAAATGGTTTGTAAGTGGGGACTTAAAGTTACGACAAAAGGATCTAGAAGATGAGAGAACAATTATATGGGTTTCTCTTGATACATTCAACATCTGTCTTACCATGCTTATGTATGATTTTGTTGATTGGTGTAAGGATATGGATATAGATGTAGAGGTTGATATGAGTTGGAATAGCCATAGAGGATTTATTGTTGGGAGCAAGGAAAAGTCAGTGATCCGATCAGAGATCAAAAGCTTCATTAACTTAAATCAATTAAAATCTAGTGAAAATGATGATAGATTTTCAGACAGGGAGTGGTATTCATAAATAGAACTGAAATAAGAGATCTTGATTATTAATATATTAACTTCCACCCTTGCAGACATTTTGCAGATTACATGCAGAATCGGTGCAGGTCATTGGGTTCATTAGGCATTAATATAGTAATATAGAAAATTAAGAAATACGTTCAATGAGCTGCATATCACAACTTAACACCTGATGATTAAACCATCGTTCTCTTAACAAGAGACGGTGGTTTTTTTATACCCATTTCAGGCAGCCAGTCCTAGACATACTGGTGGCGGCAATGAGCGTGGAAGTCGCTATATAAACAGCCGGGAAGGAGCAAGAAGATGATTGTTGAGTCAATCAAAATGCTATTGGGTGAAGAGCTAGCTTTGCAAGTGGAAACTGCACTGCAAGGCAAAGGGAAGGAGGGGAAAGACGTTGACCTGGTCGTGGGCAACGATGGCAGTTACGTGCCAGCAGAAAAATTTGATGCCGTAACGAAAGGCAAGGCGAGTGCAGAAGCAGCCTTAAAGGCAGCCGCAGATGCACTAAAAGCGATAGGCGGCAGCGGTGATCCTTCCAAGATTGCTACCGATGTTATTGTGGCGCAGGGCAAGTTGGATGAGCTTGCTCGTAATTACCAAGCAGAGCTTGCTTCGATCCAGCGTGCTGCTGCTATTCGCATGGCGCTTGCAGGCAAGGTGCATGACACGGAAGACCTAATCAATCTCATTGACATGGAGAAGATTGAGCTGGATGAAGCGGGCAATGTGAAACAGGATTTGGAAGAACTTATTGCTCCAATCCGAGTGGCGAAGCCTTATTTGTTTATCAATCAGAATCCACTGAATGGTCAACAAGTCTCTGTGCAGATGCAAGATGGTACTGCTCCAGTTATCCACGCGGAACAAGCGGGACAACTACAGTCCAATCCCGCAATGCTCAATCAGGATCAGCTTCTAAACCTCACCTTGCCAGCCATTCATGGGGCAAGACCAGCCGATCCAGGCATAGCGCCTAACTCACAAGCTGCTAATCTAACGGCAGTGCGTGCGGCAATGGGCTTGCCTACGCTGTAGGTAACCAACAGCGTTCTATGGTAATTGCTTCAACGATTCTATTTTTAACAACCACTTTTGAAGGGATGAATGTACATGTCAATTAATACACTCCAATACGCGACGCTGTTTCAAGCTTCGCTGGATGAGCAGATGGTCGCTTTGGCGACGTCTGGATGGATGGAAGAAAATGCAGCACAAGTGAAATACGCAGGCGGCAACGAGGTGAAAATTCCGAAGATCGCGATGGACGGTCTTGGTGATTATGACCGTGATCGTGGTTACGTACAAGGCTCCGTATCCCTAACTTATGGTACATATGCGTTGACGCAGGACCGTGGTCGCACGTTCCAGTTGGATGCGATGGATGTAGATGAGTCCAACTTTGCTGCGACTGCTGCTAATGTGATGGGCGAGTTCCAGCGCACATTAGTGGTGCCTGAGATTGATGCGTATCGCTACAGCAAAATTTACGCGATGGCTAACGCCAAAGGCAAAGTAAATACAACGGCATATACACCAGCGGCGGCAACGATTTATGACAAGCTGCTTGATGATATTACTGCAATTGAAGATATCATTGGTGAAAATGAGCAAATGGTCATCACGATGTCGACACATGCGGCGAAGCAGCTTGATCTTGCTGATAAAGTGGAGAAAAACTTGGAGGTTGCTGAGTTTACGCAGGGCAATATTTCCCGAAAAGTAAAAGTACTCGACAACAACCCAATTATTCGTGTTCCTTCCGCTCGTATGAAGACGGCTTATGTGTTCCACGACGGTTCGACAACAGGGCAAACGAATGGTGGCTTTGTGCCAGCAACAGGCGCTAAACCGATTAACTGGATCATTACAGTGCGCCGCAGCCCGATCGCGGTGTCCAAGACAGAGAAAGTACGTATTTTTGAGCCGAATACGAATCAGAAGGCAGACGCTTGGAAATTGGATTATCGCAAATACCATGACTTGTGGATTCCAGATAACAAGATCGACGGTGTGTGGGTAAATATCGGATCGTAAGGTAGGAGTGTGATCCTTATGACTTCAACAATCTCAATAACGATGCTAACGAAGTTAAAGCAGGTGCTTGGGATTACGGGCGCTGAACAAGATTCCCTCTTGCAATTGGTGCTGGAGACGGTATGCGATGAGGTGCTTAATTATTGCAACCTGGACCAGATGCCCATCATGCTCGAAAATGTTGCAGTTCGCATGGCGGCGGATATGTGGCGCTCCGAAAAGTACGGCAGCGAACAACTTCCGCCAGCAGCGAAGTCTGTAAGCCGCGGGGATGTATCTACTAGCTTCGATACGAAGTCGGTTGGAGATATTCGTGGTGTAAAGGACATCGTTGACAATTACAAAGTGCAATTGCAGGCGTTTCGAAAGCTGAGGTGGTAGCTATGTTGGAACGTATTGCTATGGCTGCAACGGGGCTGCATTTCCGTAAGTTCGGTAATGCAGCAGCTGAACGAACTGCGCTTGAATTGACGTACGAGGATATTTGCAGTGTCAGTCGGATGGCTGCTGTAGAAGATGTAGACGGTATCGTCCGCACAACATGGACGGACGTCTATTCAAACCTCGCATGCGCATTTTCCGCTGGCAGTGACAGAAGCAATCAAACAGCAGCAGAGCACAGAATTGAATACGAAGCGAAGATGTATGTAGCGCCAACTGCTTCTATTCAAGCGGGAGATCGTGTGACGGTCCAACGATTTGGACAAGCTCAGTTGTCCAGCATCCACGAAGTGGTAGGTGTACCTAAGCGATATGCAACGCACAACGAGGTGCGCTTAAAGGTGGAAGAGTTGGCATGATAGGGAAATGGATACAATGGCTTGAAGTAAAGGTGGTGTATGGACGATGGGCTCAAACGTTAAGCAGCTTATTAAATATCGTCAAAAGCTGCTCAACTTGCAGCGCGAAGCGCCAAAGGTTACGCAGAAGCTGCTTATCGAAGAAGGGGAACATGCAGCGCGCCAAGCGAAAGTAATCGCAAGCAGTGGCAACCCTGACGCTGTGGATACGGGACGCTATCGCAATCATTTTCATACGGGTAATCATACTCGTGCTCATGCTAACAATAAAGAATATGATGGCAGCAAGCCGAGGACAAGCGGTATGACCTATCAAATTGACGTATACAACAATGTACCGTATGCACGCGTCATTGAATATGGTCGACGTACGAAGTCAGGTTCCTTTGTGAAAGGACGCTATATCCTTCGTCGTGCAATGAAGCAGGCGGAGGCTTCTAGGCAGTCGAGATTGCAGCGCAAATTCAGCAGCCGATTGAAACAGGTTCTTGAAAGGGGATGATGTGACGAGTGACCGTTAACGATCTGATCAAAGCAATCGCGAAACGCCTAAAGTCCGTTTACCCCAACCGACTCATCTATGTAGATGAAATTCCGAAACAAGCGGATGGCCATCATTTCATTCGCTGCGTGGAGCAGCAGCATGAAACGAAGCTGGGACGAAGGCGTATGCGGACGTACAGCTTTGAGGTGCTGCATTTTAAGTCTGCAAAAGACAATATGGCCTTTCACGACTGGGCAGAGAAGTTATACTTTGAGTTCGAGCAACTAAATGTAAATGGACAAGTTGTTCACGTGAGTAAAGCGCAAGCAGAACCTGGGGATGACATGGTATTTCATTTTACATTCGACGTCATCGTAAGCGGGTTGAAAGATCCCGTAGCGGCAGATGCGATGGGCAAGTTGCAAATGATAGGGGGGATTTCACCTTGACAGAAGCGATAAAGAAGAGCAAGCGAGAAGGTTCTGATACATTATCAGAACCTTCTTTCTATAAGTGGCAGCTTAAGGAACACAACTCTAGTGACTTCAATCCAGATGTACTGGAAGCGCTGCTAGAAGACGAGAAGTTGTACACATTAGCAGAGGTAAACAAGATGATTCAAACATTTATGATGGGAGAGGTGTGTTAGTATGCCAATCGGAGGCGGAACATTTACGTTTCAAAATAAAGTACTGCCAGGCGCTTATATTAACTTTGTGTCTGCAGGCGGCGGTGTAACCGCGGGGGCTCGCGGTGTGGCTTCATTGCCTTTACAACTAAATTGGGGTGCAGAGGACAAGCTTATTAAGATGGATGCGGCTGATTTTAATAAACAGTCGTTAACTGTATTTGGTTTTGATGCTACTGCGCCAGAGATGCTGCTTATTCGTGAATGCTTTAAACGTGCGAAAACATTGCTCGTTTATCGTGTAAACAGTGGCGGCGCTAAGGCAACGAAGACGACAGGTGGTCTTACGGCAACAGCTAAATATAGCGGTACGCGCGGCAATGACATTCGAGTGGCAGTACTGACGAATCCTGCAGGTGGCTTTGATGTTATTACTTACTTAGGTATGCAAGAGGTAGACAAACAAACCGTAACTTCCGTTGCTGCCTTGTCAGCGAATGACTTTGTTACATTCGGTACGACAGGAGCACTTGTAGCGGCTGCTGCGGCTCCATTAGCAGGCGGGACAAATGGGACAGCGAACGGAACAACGTACAGCAGTTATTTGACTGCACTCGAAGTTGAGAGCTTTAACGTACTAGGTTATCCAGGTACAGAGACGAGTGTGAAGTCGTTGTTTGTAGCGTTCACGAAGCGTCTTCGTGAAGATGAAGGCAAAAAAGTGGTATGCGTACTGCACAACCAGCCTGCTGATCACGAGGGTATCATTAACGTCAAGAACGGTGTTGTGCTCGAAGATACGACAGTCATTTCGGGTGAACAAGCGGTTGCGTGGGTAGCGGGTGCTACAGCGGCAGCGGAAATTAATCAAAGCTTAACAAACACCGTATATGACGGTGCTGTAGACGTAGATGTCAAATATACGAAGAGTCAGTATGAAGCAGCGATTAAGGCGGGAGAGTTTGTGTTTTACGGCGAAGGCAGCAGAGCTCGCGTACTTTCCGATATTAATAGCTTGGTAACATTTGGCGGTGGCAAGTCCCCGGATTGGACGAGCAATCGTGTGATGCGTGTGATGGATGGCTGGGCGAACGATGTTGCCCGTATTTTCGGTGCGTCTTATATCGGACTTGTTACGAATAATGATACGGGACGCCAATTGTTTAAGGCTGATCTTGTTTCCTTAGCGCTGCAGTATCAGGCAGTCGGTGCGATTAGCAATTTTGATAGTGAGGACATTACGATTGAGCAAGGCATTGGCAAGCGTGATGTAGCCGTGCATAGCGTGCTGCAGCCTAACGATAGTATGGAGAAGCTCTACATGACGGTTCAAGTTGTGTAGGAGAGGGGGATATATAAATGGCGAAACTACATTCACAAGATACGATTAATGGCAAAGAGGGCAAAGCATACGCCAAAATTAATGGAAACAACGAGGAGTTGTTTTTTGCAAAGACAATCGAAGCTACGATTGAGAAAAGCAAATCGGAAATTAAGTCGATTGGCAAACGTATGACAGGTCATAAGACGACGGGTATGAGCGGTACTGGCAGTATGACCATTTACTATATGACGCCGCTGTTCCGTTCTTTGTTGAAGCAGTATAAAGATACAGGCCGAGACGTTTACTTTAACATGATGATCGAAAATGAAGATCCAGCTAGTGCAGCAGGCAAACAAGTGGTGAATTTGTTTGGGGTTAACCTCGACTCTACTATTTTGACGAAGCTGGATGGCGACTCTGACGATCCACTCGATGAAGAAGCAGATTTCACATTTGAAGACTTTGACATTGCGACGCCGTTTAACAAAATTTAAGGAGGACTTTCTAAATGGGTAAACTGCAAGATTTCTTAATGAACAATGATGTGTTGGCGGAGGTACAGACGGAAGTGAGCATCAAGCCGTTTCCGTTCCCGTTTGTGATTAAAAGTATCACTGAGGCTGAAAATAAAGAGATTCGTAAAAGTTGTCAAAAAGTCACTTTCAACAAGAGAACGCATCAGAAAGATGTTGAAACGGATGCGGATTTGTATGCAAACCGCCTTTTGATCTCTTGCTGCGTGGAGCCGAACTTTAAAGATGCGGCACTACAGAAGAAGTTCGGTGTGCTTGGAGCAGAAGCGCTAATTGATAAACTGTTTAATCCGGGTCAATATGCAGAGCTTGTACAGCGTGTACAGCAGCTGAACGGATTCGAGACAGATATTAATGAGTTGGTAGAAGAAGCAAAAAACTAATTCGGCAGGGTAACGGTGAAGCGAACTATGCGCACTATGCCCTGCATCGATTAAAAATTAGCCCGGATGAGCTCATGGATAAGCCTGTGCACGTCCGGGCTTTTATTTATGCAAGCATTGACTTACAGCTCGAAAATGAAAAGAAGCAAGCTGAAAAAGCAAAACGAAAGCGTTAGGAGGTGAGTGAATGTCGACAATAGCGACGACGCTTGCGATGCGCGATAATTTTTCTAATACGTTGAATCGTGCGGCACAAGGGACGCAGCGCGTGATTAGATCGATGCAGACGTTACAGGCACAAAGTGCAAGGACATCTCCTGGACGAATGTTCACAGGTACAAGTAGTTCGATCAGTCGGGCAAGTCAACGGATGGAAGTGCTGAATCGGAAGCAACAAGAATTAGCTAATCATGCGAAGAAAGTAAAGAACGAGTGGAGCGGCGTTGGCGGAGTAATTGCAGGAGTAGGCTCAAAGATGCAAGCGGTGGATGCGTATGCCAACAACAATACCCGTTTAAGTACGGTCAACGAAGGTAATCAGCGTCCAGAGCTGCCAAATGCTTTTGATGCTGCCGAGCGATCACGAGGTAATTACAGCCAGACGTTCACAGCTACAAGCAGTGCGATTAGCGGTACTAGTCAACGCTTGGATATGCTGAATCGAAAGCAAGTAGTAGCGGCCAAAAACGCTGAACAAGTAAAAACTGCGTGGGGCGGTATTAAAACTGTCATGGCTCAGGCGATAGCAAGCTTAGCAGCGGGAACAGGTGCAGCAATGCAGGCGGTAGATACGCATACGAAAAATAATGCTCGATTAAAATCAATCAACGACGGTAAGCAGTCTGACGTGGACTTGCAAAAGATGGTTCATGGATCAGCCCAACGGTCAGGAGCCGGTTATACCGATATGGTTGGAACGGTCTCGAAGCTCGGATTGACGGCTGGAGATTCGTTTAACAGTAATAAAGAAATGGTCGCCTTTTCAGAACTGATGCAGAAATCATTTGCTTCGAGTGGAGCCTCGGCTGCGGAACAACAATCAGGGGTGAATCAGCTGACTCAAGCTATGGCATCTGGCAAGCTGCAAGAGGATGGGTTCGGCTCCATTATGGAAAATGCGCCTGTGTTGGCGCAAGCGATCGCAGACTTTACGGGTAAATCAATCGGTGAGCTGAAAAAAATGTCTGCCGAAGGGGCGCTAACTGCTGATATTATTAAGGGTTCGTTATTCGCAGCTTCGGATAATATTGAAGCGAAGTTTAAGGCGATGCCGCGTACGTTTGCATCGACATGGACCCAAATCCAAAACTTTGCCACGATGGCGTTTGCTGGAGTAATGGAAAGCATTAATGCTTTTTTGAATAGTGATATTGGGGCTGGGCTGGTTACTGGCATCATGGTGGCTATCGCGATTATTGCCAGTGGTGTGGAAGGATTGATAAGCATAATCTCGACAGTAGCTTCGTTTGTTCAATCCAATTGGTCGATTATTGGTCCGATTTTAACCGTACTCGCAACCACTGCCATCATGTATCTAATTTCGTTAATATGGGCGTGGGGAGTAACGGCTATCTCGATGTTATGGGCATGGGGAAGCGCGGCTGTTGTGAATGGACTTAGAGCGTTTGCGGCTTTTATGTTAGCAAACTGGCCTATTCTGCTCATCGGTGCTGCCATTGGCGTGCTAATCGTTATTTTGAACAATATGGGTGTTACCTTTGATCAAGTCCTTGGGTTTATCGGAGGTGCGTTGTTTGGGTTATATGCCTTTATCTATAACATTGTCGTCGGGATATGGAACTATTGGGCGTCGTTTGTAGAGTTTTTTGCGAATGTATTTAATCATCCCGTGTATAGTGTTAAGCGACTTTTTGTGAATTTGGCGAATAGTGTCCTTGATACCGTGAAACGGATTGCTGAAGCGATTGATGCTGTATTTGGTTCTAATTTATCTGGTAGTGTAACAGGTCTGCAGAAGCAGATGGACGACTGGCTGGGTGAAATGCCGGAAGGCTACAAGGTGACGCAAAGATTGGAAACGAAGTCCATTACTGAATTTAGTACTAAAGGATATCAGGCAGGTTCTGACATGGCGAAAGGTATGCAAGATAAGATTAAAGGCATCACTTCTGGTTTTAGTGGAGATGCAATGAAAGAGAACGGATTGGACAAAAGCAAAGGCAAAGGACTTGGTGGAGGCGGAGCAGCTGGGATAACTGGAGCTGCTGGAGCTGGCAAGATGCCGAACATCGGTAAAGTAGGCGAAGTGGGCCAAGTGAACAGTGAAGTGGACATCGGAGAAGAAGATTTGCAGATGATGAAAGATGTAGCGGAAATGCGCTATGTACAAAACTTTGTTACGATGACGCCAACGATTGCAATGAACGCTAGCATCAGCGAAAAAGTAGATGTTAACGATGTTATGAATGAGATGGAGCGTCGCCTTGCTAATGAAATTGCGATGAGCGCCGAAGGAACATATTCATAAAAAATAGGTTTAGAGGGAGGTGAGGCAAGGGTGGGTTATCAAATGTTTTTGAAGTTTGGTGGCGAACAAGTTGAGATTCCTGTCTTGCCTGAAAAGCTGGAAATTAGCTCTCCCGGACATAATGAAACCGTAACCGTAATGGGAATCGGGGAGATCAATAAATTAAAGCGCAAAGGACTCCGCGAAGTTTCATTTGAGTCCTTTTTTCCTGCGCATTATGAACCGTATGTAGCTGGTTTTTTGTTTGAATTAGATGATTCAGAAGAGACTGAGAAGTCAGTAAATCAAGTAAATATATTGCGATCTCCTATTCATTGTATTCGTATGGTCCAGGATTTTCGAGATAACCAGCAGCCGATTCAGTTTCTCTTAACGGGTACTGATTTAGATATTAACATCAGCATGGGCATCGAAGATTTGAGCTATGATGAGCGTGCCGGTGAGGTTGGCGACATCTATTTTAGCTTGAAATTAAAAGAATGGAAGTCGTATTCGCCCAAACGACTAACGCTGACAAAGGACAATAAAGTAAGAACTAGTGCGGCTAAGCGTCCTGGCAGTCCACCAGCATCGAAAACGCATACCGTAGTTAAGGGAGAAAGCTTATGGGCCATTTGTAAGAAGCGTTACGGCGATGGCAGCAAGTATCCGCAACTGTATGCGAAAAATAAAGCGCTAATGGATAAGCGGAACAAGGGCACAGGCTTGCCGAAATATACGATCTATTCAGGGCAGGTGCTGGTGCTATGATCCAAATTTACTATCAAAACAATAAGACGGGTACTTCTTACGACATTACGACGTTAGTTACTGACGCGAATTGGAATACGAAACGCACGGGGTCTCCTGCTTCTTTTGAATTTACGATGATGGACGATAAGCAAATCGTAATTGAGCACGGAGGCATTGTATCGTTTAAAACAGACCGTAAGGGACTGTTTCACGGCTATGTTTTTAAATATTCAAGGTCTGATAATGGGGAGACGAAAGTAGTTGCCTATGATCAACTTCGCTATTTGAAAAATAAAGATACGTACGTATTTAAAGGCAAGCGTGCCGACCAGATCGTCGCCCAAATTGCTGGTGATTTTAAGCTTAAGACAGGCCAGCTTAGCAACACGGGCTACATTATCCCTTCTATGATAGAGGACAGCAAAGCGTTATTTGACATCATTCTAAAAGCGCTGGATTTGACACTTGTTCACGGCAAGCAAATGTTTTATTTGTGGGATGATTATGGCCAGCTTCGTATTTCTGATGTGAAAAAAAGTACTATTAACTTAATCGTTGGTGATCAAAGTCTAGCAACAAGCTATGACTACAGCAGCAATATAGACGGTGAAACTGCGAACCAAATTAAGCTCGTTCGCGACAATAAAGAGACAGGAAAACGTGATGTGTACGTTGTTCATAATAGTCATTCAATGGCAAGATGGGGCGTGCTGCAGCATTATGAAAAAGTGGATCAGGATCTGAATAAAGCACAAATTGATAAACTAGCAGACAACTTGCTAGCATTGAAAAATCGTCCCGAGCAATCGCTCAGTGTGGAGGCACTCGCTGATTTGACGGTGCGTGCAGGTTGTTCCATTTTTGTAAAGTTAAGTGGAATCGGGCTGTCCGGCTGGTACATTGTCGATGAATGTAAGCATGATGTAGTGAAGGAAACAATGAATATGAAGCTGGTGGTGATGTAATGCTGAGCGAAAAAATAAAACGCATCTCTATGCAGGCAAATACAGCCAGTGTGCCAGCTGCTGTAATGTTTGGTCAGGTGCAGAAGGTAACGCCTATTCACATTTTAGTAGATAGTCGATTTGTCATTGAAGGGGATATGATCATTATGTCTCGCGACCTGCCTGAACTTCTTGTAGGCGATACTGTGGTGCTGCTGCGCAACAATGGTGGACAGCAGTTCGTCGTCTTGGGGAGGTTGTAGCATTGTCATTGCTGCCAGAACAAGTTGAGACAGCCATCCCGATCATGGATGTAGAGTTGGAATTGCCCGAAGAACAGACGTCACGTACCTATCGTCTCGATGTGCAAAAGGGACGAATTACTGGCTTTGTTGATGAAATAGAAGCGGTAAAGCAAGCGGTATTTAAAGTGCTGCAAACGGAGCGATTTGTTTATCTCATTTACAGCTGGAACTATGGCATTGAGTTGAATGTAGTGATGGGGGAAAACGAAGCGGTTGTGCGTAGTGAACTCAAGCGAATCGTAACGGAAGCGCTCTTGGCGGACGAACGCATAACGGATGTGACGGATTTTTCGATTCATATGGTAGATAGGCGGACGGCGGCAGTAGAATTTACTGTCGTTTCTATTTTTGGACAAGTGCGTATCGCAGAGGAGGTGACCATTTAACGATGACATATTATGCAGATATGACGTATGAACGTATTTTGGAGCGCAGCTTAAGTCGCGTACCGGATGGAATTGACAAACGTGAAGGCTCGATCATTTACGATGCCCTAGCACCAGCGGTAGCTGAATTGGCGCAAATGTATATTGAGCTTGAACAGCAATTAGATTTGAAATTTGCAGATACGGCGACAGGTGTTTATTTGGATCGGGCAATTGCTTGGTCCGGATTGATTAGAAAGGGTGCAACGAAGGCGCAGCTGAAGAGTGTTTTTTATGATGCTGCGAACAAAATGATGGATGTACCGATTGGTGGAAGGTATGCGATCGATGACGTGACCTACCGTGTTGCGGAACGGCTATTACTTGGCAACTTTCGTATGGAAGCTGAGATAGCAGGTGAGCGAGGAAATCAACATTTTGGAATGCTGCTGCCTATCGATTATGTCGCTAACTTAGCTCGTGCTGAGCTGACAGAATTGCTCGTGCCTGGTGTTGAGGAAGAGTCAGATGAGGAGCTGCGTGCACGCTATTTTGCTTCAGCTAGACGGCCAGCGACGAGCGGCAACAAGCATCACTATATGGAGTGGGCGCTACAAATTCCCGGGGTAGGTCATGCAAAAGTATTCCCCTTGTGGAACGGACCTAAGACGGTGAAGGTAGTCATTGTCGATTCGGACAAGCTTCCAGCTACAAGTTCACTGGTACAGCAAGTGCAGGATCATATCGATCCTGTAAAGGGGCGAGGCGAAGGTCAGGCTCCCATTGGGGCTGAAGTTACGGTCGCTTCGGGTCGTGCGAAGACGATAAACATCAAAGCTGTGATTAAACTAGCAGCGGGTCATAGTCTTCAAAGTGCGATTCAAGCATTTAGCGCGCGTTTTGAAAAATGGCGCAAGGAAGCAGTGTTCGAATCCAGCTACATTAGTCAGGCGGTTATCGGTGCTTTGTTATTAGGTACCGAAGGGATTGTTGATTACTCTAGCTTGCTTCTAAATGGGGGTACAGGAAATATAGCATTAGCGGACGATGAAGTGCCTATAGCAGGTGCGATCGATTTGGGGGTGCAGTAGGATGTATCCTAATTTCATCGATAAATTTTCGGAAAAGTTAAATAAAAAACCTAACGGTCGAACACATATGGTGGAAGAAACTCTCCCCATTACAAACGGCAAATACGAGGGGCAGCTAAGACATGACAACATTATCAATTGGACGATAAAGATCTACACGGGTCCTCATTTCTCAGGTCAGGAAGTTCGTAATTATAATCTATCAAGTCCTGCTGATATGCCATGGCGGAGCAACATCCAAGTGTTCTCTAACTCACCCCATGTATATGTGACTTATGAGACGTCAGGTGACACGATTGAAGCCGATGATGTCAATGAGATTCAGAACTCGATTATGGCAACGCAATCGGAAGTAGAGCGATACAAGAAAGTAAATGACACGTCACTTCTAAAAAAAGCTGACAAAGTCTATGTAGATGTGGAAGTGGAGTCTGCGAAGCAAGCTGCGTTAACGAAAGCGAAAGAAATTGTGAGTCGATTAGATAGTGGTGTCATTTTAAATGATCGATATTTTAATGAAGCGACTATTCATATGAATCGTAATGGTGTTGACGTGATTGAGTATTGGCTATTAATTAATGCAAGATACGATCACGAAACGAAACGATTTAAACGAATTGATGTAGACAATTTCAGCTTTGGTTGGCAGATGCAAGCGGGCGGTACCTATCCAGGTGAGGAAAATATCGGGGACTTTATTAATCAGGGTATGAACTTATGGAAGGCAAACGGCAGAAAGGCTTATGCTGTCGGAGATCCAATGCGGGAACAAACGGGTGAAGATATTGGAGCGCTGCAACCTGATGGAACCTGGAAAGAATACGGAATTATGCTAGGCTGGGTCAACCATTTTATGTGTGACGCCTACGGAGGAATGACGATTGGAGGTTCTGGTTTCGAGATTGATGGTTCCGGGACGTATCCATTTTGTCGGGTATCACTAGGTAAATTCGTTGGGGGAAGTTCTGTTCCGAACAGGCCTGTGCAGGAATATGTGTTTAGTTATAACGGAACGTGCTGGAACACACAGCATGGGATATGGAATAAGGATGTAGACAGTGATAGTGGTTTCTTCTTTGGTATGCAAGCACCTATAAACTACTATGATCAAGGTCCAACATTTAATCCTTGGTCGAATCGAGCTGACCTGAAGAACACAAAAATTGTATGGAAGCACATTCCACCAAATAAGGCACATCATATTGAAAATATAGAAGATATTTTAGAGCTTGACATGCAGGGTAGGATGAAGCTTAAAGGTCTTGATGTACCCCGCTCCATTGCGATAAATGTCACACTAAACGAGAAAAACGCAGCAGATGTGTTCTTTCCTGATGCGAGCTGGACAAAAGACAACAGTTATATTCTCAGTATTAAGGGTGTCGCAACGGACGGTAAGATGAGGCCGATTTTGAATTATGATGCGATTTATAACGATTATGGGCTGTATTTAGGCGTACCAGCAGGGTTTACGAAGGTAGTCGTGCTATTAGCGAAAATTTAGGGGGTGTGGTATGGCGTATCCAACGACAATTGATCATTTCCCGGAAAAATTAAATAAAAAAACAGATGGCACCGTGTACGTAGTAGAAGAGAAAATACTTCTTACTAAAGGTGTCTATGATGGCTTACTTGCTCACGACAACATCGCGGTTCCGACAATTCGTGTGTTTACAGGCTCGCGTTTTACAGGTGACGAAGTGAGTAACTTTGTTGTTTCGATTCCTGATGATGCGCCATGGCAGCGGCATATAAAGGTGTTTGCTAGTGTGCCAGAGGTGTATGTGACTTATGAGACGCCAGGAGATACGGTAGAAGCAGATGATGTGAATTTTCTGCAGCAAGCGATAACAGCGACGCAAACGGAAATAGAACGTTATAAGGCAGATGGTTTAATTGATGGAGGTACATTTAAGAAAGGGGTGTAAAGCATATGGCACAAACGATTCAAGTTAAGAGGGGTACAAGAGCCGAGCTCCTGACCTACGGGGCGTTAAAAGCTGGTGAAATGGGCTTCTGTACAGATACGAAAGAAGTATATATTGGTGATGGAACGACTAACTCTATGGTTGGTCGCGCTTTATCAGGCTCTGAGGCATCACGTCCAGTTGCTGCATCTGTTGGACGGTTATATTACATAACCACTGGAACTAATCTCGGTTATCTTTACTTTGATGATGGAACAGCATGGAAAAGAGTGAATGCTCAAAAGCTTACAGATCTTACTGGGTCCATCGACGATATATCTGATGGGATAACTTACGCTAAAGTATTAAAAACAAATGTAACGAATGGACATGTCAATAAAGTGTCTGACGGGACAAATACGAAGACAGCTGCCGAAATTAAAACTCATATTGATGATGCAGTGAAGCACCGGGTTATTAATGACGCGGGTGCAGCGAATACAGATTTGTGGTCCGCTCAAAAGATTCGTAACGAAATTGAACTCGCGAAACGGAATATTGAACCACAGGCGTCTGTGAAAGATCTCAATTTGACAGCTCCACCAGCAAGTCCTGCTGCAGGGGATCGTTATATTGTTCCTGCAGGTGCCACGGGGACATGGCTCAATAAGACCAATCATATTGCGGAATTTCAAGCAGGGGTGTGGACATTTTACAATCCTGTTGTAGGGTGGACAGCTTACGTAGACGATGAGCAAAAAATATATTCTTGGAACGGTTCGGCATGGGTTCGCACGGGTGGAGCCCTGCAAACGGTAACTGCCGGAAATGGTCTTACTGGTGGTGGGCAAGCGGATGTAATTTCGCTGGCTGTAGGGGCTGGCAATGGAATTACAGTAGCGGCAACTGGTGTTTCTGCCAAAGCAGGTAAAGGGATTGTGGTCAATGGTACAGGCATCGAGGCTAACATTGATGGAAGCAGCATCGTGTATGACGCGGCAAATGGCAATCGCTTAACGATTTCTGTCGTTGATGGTGGAACGTTCTAGAGGGGGGTGATCGGATGCCTAGAAAATCACTTATCCAAATTCGACGAGGGTTAGAACGCGAGATGGGGACGTTGTCAGTCGGGGAACTGGGTTATTGCACTGACACTAGTAAGTTGTATATCGGAACAGATACGGGGAACGAACTACTCATTGCTTCCCAAAGTTCTGGTGATATGCTCAAAAGTATTTACGATACGAACAACGACGGTAAAGTTGATTATGCTTCGCAGGCTGATAATGCAAGTAAAGTGAACAATTTGACGGTTTTGAGCGCTGTCCCTGCAAATGCTAAATTTACTGACACAACATACTCTCCCGCGACTTCGTCTTCCGCAGGTTTGATGTCCACTGGGGATAAATCGAAGCTGGATGCTATATCTATTAATGTAAGTGCTGAAACGGTTGCAAACGGATCGATCGATCCGATGTGGTACGCTTTGCGTCACGGTAAGCAGCTTTATTTAGATGAAGACTTTAAATTGGGAACGAACAGTGTAGGCGCGTACAACAATTCGGGTGGAGACGGTGTTGTTATTACTAGAGTTGCTATGAATGATGCACCGAATAATTCAAAATTTGTGCTTAAAATCGTACACAATGGCAGCACAACGACACCAGGTTTGGGCGGTTTTGTTCAAACCATACAATCTAAGGCGAATGCAGTCTTTGTTAATTTGTTTAGAGCAAAGCTTCCCGTCGGATATTCCTTACAAGTACTATCTAACAATTTAGGTAACAATTCAAAAGATTTCTTATTATCTAACAATCAAGGTACTGGAAAATGGGAGACCTATATTAGAGTCACTATGTGTGGAGACTCAGGCACATTTCATGACGGAGGTCACATCTATGTAGTAGGATCACCCGCGCCTAGCACAAACGCTAATTTAGAATGGTATCTGGCTAGCGCTACCCAGTTCGAGCTAACTGCCCGGAATATAGTTACTTGGGGGCAGTTAAAGGGGGAATAATCGATGGGCTATGGTGAATCGTTATATGGAACGTTTCTATATTCGGGGAATCCAATCATTGATCGGCCTGAGCAGGTTGAATCAGTACATTTAATGCATTACTTACCTGAGTATTATAGAGGCGTTCGTGAAATGGAAGAGCTACAATCGACATTGGGGACTGAACTGAAAAGTTTAAAAACCTCGATGGTAGAAAACATGGAACAATCCTTTCTTGAAACAGCTACATGGGGATTGCACAACTGGGAGTTCGAGTTAGGTTTGACCACAGATTCGACCAAATCTTATATCCGACGCCGGGAAATGATTAAAGCGAAAATGCTCGGATCTGGTACGACAACGCCGCAAATGATTCAGCGCACAGCGTCAGCTTTTTCTGGGGGTGATGTTGATGTCAAAGAACTGCCTGGAGAATATAAGTTTGAAGTGCACTTTGTAGGTGTAAAAGGCATACCAACAAACATGGCGGGGCTCATACAAGTGCTGGAGGATATTAAGCCGGCTCATCTTGGTTATGAATTTAAGTACACCTATACATGGTGGGAATCGCTTAAGACGCTGACTTGGGGACAAGCCAAAGCGAAAACATGGGGAGATCTACGAGTATATGAAGGAGGGTAAACTATGCAGTTAACAGGTAATCTAAAGCTAAAAAAGCCAGATAACACTGATATTGTTGATATTGCTGATATTAATGGGAATATGGATATCTTAGATTCAGAAGTCATTAAAAGAGCAAATCTGGCAGAAACGAATGCGAAAAATGCAAGTCTTCCACGTACAGGGGGAGAGATTAGTGGAGCATTAGCTGTTACTGGTCAAGTTTGGGTAGGGAAAACAGCCACCTATGGTGGAACATCAGCATTAACACTCCCGATTGGTGACAGTGATACAGGGCTGCATTGGACAGGAGACGGCGGATTAGAGTTCTATTCTAACAATATTGCCGCAATGCGGCTAGCCGGTCAATCGGTTCAATACAAAGATAGTTCGGGGAATTGGCAGTCTTTTGCTGAGGTGAAAAAAGCTATTTTTTTACCTCGAAGTACTGATTTAAACAATATTGTGCATGAAGGGGAATATTACAATCCGCTTAATGATGACGCAGCTACTATGCCGAACGTCCCTTTACATCTTTCCTTCCATTTAAAGGTGAGTAGACATGCGGGTATCAACCAGGTGTTTACGACTTATGCAACTGAAGCGCATATGCTCAGGATATTTACACGCAACTATTATAATGGCTGGTCGCCTTGGTCTGAAATATTAACAAGTTATAATCGACCTAATATTCGAAATATTCATAGATCTACCGGAGGTCCTTCAGGTGGGGCTGATGGAGATGTCTGGCATCAATATGAGTAAGAAGGAAGGTGAACGATATTCCTATCTATGATAATGTCGGCGGTACATGGCGATCTACGAAAGACATATATGACAATGTAGGAGGAATTTGGAGACCAACGAAAGTGGTATCTGACAATGTTGGTGGAGTTTGGCGGTCCGCATATAAGCGCAATGCTTTTAGTAATTATTTTTCAGAGTATATCGTTAATCCTACTAATCTCTATGGTACAAGAAGAATCGAGAATCACGGTAGCTTTTTGTACACCGAAATATCCGGTTATACAAATGGTGATTACTATCCGACTCAGGCAGGTTGGAAGATAATCAATCTTCCGCATAATTGCACGGTGGAGCTTGATTGGGAATTGTTAAAAGGTCAGTATCCTAGAAATGATGCTCTTGTAATTAATCATACTGGTACACACATACACGCTGAAACACAGACATTTTCAAGAAAAAAGTCTGTGTTTACTGGGCAAAGCAACTCAATGCTCGTAATAATGAACTTTTTTTCAACTTGGCAAATTACATCTTGGTTTAAAATTTACGGTGTTACTGTGAATGGAAAGAAAATTTATCCTATAGGCTAAGAAAGGATTGATCTTATGACAATTATTAAAATGAAAAATGGATTGGAACTGCCGGTGATTCGAATAATTGGTGGAAAGGAACTTGTGAAAGGCGCAGAACGTGATGTGCTTACGTTCCATTTTGATGCCAACGTGGTGAAAAAGCTTGAAGATTTAATTACAATAATGGGCGATACATCTCGTATAACGGTTGAACAAACGAAATTGCCTCGAACTGAGGATGGGAAACAGCAAACAAATGCACAACCAACGGTAGAACGATTTGAGTATGCAGACTACACGGTACAGACTAAGCGTTCTATCGATATTGAGCTAGTATCTCCTGAAACTCCTGAGGCACCAGCTGCATATAAAGATATTTACGTAATCGGATTAGCGCAGCTCACGTATTCAGAGAAGCAGCTTCAAAAATTACAACCGATGTAGGTGAAGATCAGTCGAACACGATTGGTCTTTTTTTATTTGGCGTGAGTAGTCAGGAGGAAATCATATATGGACCCACAAACACAAATGCTAGCAGAAATTCGTGAACGGATCGTGCGTGTTGAGACGAAATTGGACTCGATGCATGACGTTTATGATACGGCGCTAGAGGCGAAAAATATTGGCTTGGAAGCGTCGCAATCGGTGAGGTCCGCGCATTACCGAATTGATCGCATTGATCGAACGATCTTTTGGCTGAGCACAACCGTAATTGGTGCCGTTATTTTGGCGCTTGTACGACTCGTACTGGACGGGAAGGTGTAACGAATGGACATCACGATGTCAAATGATATTATGGCGCTTGCCGCGCTCGTTGCGGCATACGTTGGTGTAGCCCGTGGCTTCGGTTTGAAAGATAAATGGACACATGTAGCAGCTGTCTTCGTGGCAGCTGTTTTTATTTTAGTGCCAGAGTCCATTCAGCAGAAGTTGATTTTGATTTCGGTAGTAGGATTGTCAGCTACAGGAGCTTATCAATTTTCCAAGAAGAAGGGAGGCAGTGATAGTAATGGCTAAGTTAATTGCATGGGATGCTGGTCATGGGGGGAAAGACCCTGGGGCGGTAGCAAATGGTATAAAGGAAAAGGATATTGCCCTGCATATTGCGAACGAGGCGGCTCGTAGATTGGAAGCTCGATACGAGGGAGTGCGCTGTATGCTTATCCGGTCCAATGATGTGTATGTGGCATTATCTGACCGCACCAATAAAGCGAATGCGGCTAAGGCTGATTTGCTTATTTCCATTCATTGTAATGCAGGTGGTGGAGCGGGTGGCTTTGAATCCTTTATTTTTAACGGAATTGGTAAAGGACAGTCGGCTACATCTAATTTTCAACATGCCGTGCATACGGAGATTATGAAGCGCTTAAAGCCGCTAGGTATCAATGATCGTGGGCAAAAACGCGGCGATCTGCATATGTGCCGTGAATCGAATATGCCAGCTGTATTGACCGAGAATCTATTTGTTGATGTCGTATCGGATGCAGGTAAGCTGAAGCAAGATGCTGTGCTGGAGGCATTGATTGAAGGACATGTAGAAGGTGTAGCTGCCTATTTAAAACTGACTACGACAAGCAATAAGCAGCCTCAGAAACAACAGGACAAGCCCGCAAGCTCACATAAACCGATTAAAATTAACGTCAATGGCAAGCCTGTGAAGAGCGGAATTGAAATTGATGGCGTCACGTATGCACCTGTCAGAAGCCTTGCCGAACAGCTTGGTGCGCAGGTCGTATGGGATGGCGACAAAGTGTCCGTATTAACAAAATAGTTAACTTTCCAATAGCCAGAAAGCTAGCTTTAGCATATTAGCATACGTGCAAATACTGTTTACCTCTTGCTAGCTATGTAAATACAGAAAAGGCTCAAGTAAGCTGCTTTAGCATACTTGAGCCTCACTCTGAAGTAGCAACAATTGTCACTTCGCTTCGGTCATGGGGATGTAAGCCAGCCAATTAAGACGAACATCAGCATAAATTGCGACAATGCCAACGTATACATCACTCGCCAACTTCTACGCTGCTGTGGCGGTACGTGGTCGAAGTTATATCCAATCTGTTTTTCAAATTTGAAAATTTGATAGAGATAAATATTTAGTCCGAATGGCAGCAGCCCGCCTACGAGAGCCCACCACCAAGACTGTTCTTGTTGATACATATATCGTGCAATATAAAGTTGGGAGAGGAGTATGGCAGCACAGAGGCAGAAAAATAGTATTAGGAAGTCTTCTCCGCTATAGGCATCATTAAGGATGAGTCCCGCCTTATATTCTACGGTCATCATTCCCCACCTCTTTTCTCATTGCGCCCGAACATCCACACGATAATAGCTTGCAACACGGTCATCCAGAAAATAAATAATAGTGCATTTCGATCTAGGGAGTTCCAAACACGCTCAATTAAGGACCATGGCTCTGTAAACAAGTGGATCGAGTGAAAGCGCAAAAACCGGCCAATGAAAATACCAAAGCTAGTGAGCAGTAGAAATACGCACATCCCGAACGTGACCGTGCTTGCTCTCAATTGAAAGGATTGCAGTAAACGACGGACCTGGTCTGTCATTAGAACATAGAAGCAGATGGCAAGCAACACACCGCTCACTAATACAAAAAAGTTCCACCACTCCATCACAACGATCCCTTGACGGTAGTTAAAATCAAATCTTTTTAAATGAATAAGATCGGTGACGACATAGAAAACGTTTGGCGACATAAGAATGAAAATGAGATAGAAAAGAAAACTGATAGGTATTTCTCTCTTCGATTTTATTTTGAATAAAGGTAGTAAATAGGAAAGCTCTAGTGCTGCAAAAGCAAGAAACAGATTGAATATCATAAACGAATAAGCCGTGTCAAAATAGAGCAGCATTCCTATGTATAAGAAAAAGCCAAGTCGTGCTTTCGAACGAATGTGCATAAGGTTATCTCCTTTACTTGTAATATTATAATAATACTGACAAATAGTAAGCTGTTCTACTCTATTAATCAAACTATGGTTAATATATCGATAACATTTCAGTGTGTCCTTTACATTATTGTAAGAGCTGGTAGCCGTTGATATTGACAACATTTAAATATCCATTACATTTAAGAAGGAAGAACCTTATTTATCCACTTGGAGGTGTTGTTTTTGGTCAAAAAAATAACTTCAAAATGGTTCAAGTCATTCCTCGCTTTATCACTAACCTTCTCCCTATTTACTACTGTATGGGCAAGTGATGCAAGGACAGCCTCGGCGGAGGGGCCGCTCGATCCAGCACCGATTATTAATCCCGTCGGAACGGCAAACGGCAAGAAAGTACTGTTTGACAACACACACGGCCAAACAGCAGGGGCAGCTGATTGGGTCATCGATGGTGCATTTTCTGATTTTGCCCAAGCCTTAGCAAGCTCAGGTTACTACGTGAAAGAGCTTCGCCAATCCACACCGATTACCTTCGAAAATCTTCAACCTTATGATGTATTCGTTATTCCTGAAGCAAACAACCCTTACAAAACTTCCGAACAAGCAGCATTACTGAAGTATGTTCAAGAAGGTGGCAGCATATTTTTTATTAGCGACCACTACAATGCAGATCGCAACAAAAATAGATGGGACTCTTCCGAAGTGTTCAACGGCTACCGTCGTGGCGCGTGGGAAAACCCAGCTAAAGGAATGAGTGCAGATGAGGCAGGGTCTGTTGCGATGCAGAACGTGAGCAGTTCTGACTGGCTTGCTGACAACTTCGGTGTCCGCTTTCGCTATAATTCCATTGGCAACGTAACAGCTAATATCATTGTGCCGAAAGAGCAATCATTTGGCATCACAGAAGGCGTGCAAGGCGTAGCGATGCATGCAGGCTCCACATTGGCTGTTACGAATCCTACAATTGCCAAAGGAATTGTGTATCTTCCGCAAACGACTGACAAATGGCCGCATGCTGTAGATGCTGGTATTTATAACGGCGGCGGTGTTGCAGAAGGTCCATATGTTGCGATTTCTAAAGTAACAAAAGGTAAGGCGGCATTTATTGGTGATTCTTCACCTGTAGAAGATATTACACCTAAATACTTACGTGAAGAGAACGGTCAAACGAAAAAGACCTATGACGGCTTTAAAGAAGTCGATGACGCGAAATTACTCGTTAACGTTGTCAATTGGCTGTCCCACGACGAAGCGTATACGAACTTCACGCAAGTACCTGGCTTGCAATTAGACCAGCCGACAGCTCTGCATAACTATGAAATTCCTCAACAAAGTACAGAACCGAAGCCTGAACCGTGGGCAGTACCAGCCACTGGATACAAGTGGTGGGATCAGTCCTCCTTCAAGCCAGGGTCATTTGGCTACACAGGTTCGACCAATCCTGGCCCAGGACCAGGTCCTGTTAACCCAGCTTACACATTAGAATATCCAGCAACAATAAAGGCAGGGCAACCGTTCAGTGTTTGTGTAAAAGTAAGTAAAGCTGCTCCGAATACAACGCTGGATTTACAGCTAGGTATTTATGTAGCTGGAGGTCAGCAGATTGGACAAATTCAAAATGCAGATGGTACATGGCCAACGACTTATGGCTATCAGGCCGTTTCACTTCAGACAGATGGCCTTGGCAATGGCTGCAAAACAATTACGGTTCGAACAGAGCCTACTAAAACAGGCGCAGCATCCATTCGTTTGCGCTCAGGTAAATCAAATGTAGTGACTCATTCGATTACGGTTACGCCTTAATTTGATAATAGCATGCATCAAATGGCATTAAATAGCTGCATCAACCATTAATTTAAAGAAGCGAGTCCCTCCAAGTATACAGTTTGCACAGTGTTTGCATCCAGTCTGCGTGATAGGGCTTGCTTCTTTTTATTTTTGAAAATGTTCAGAGGGAGCGTGCAAGATGATTGAATTTCGTCGCGTCTCTAAGCTTTACTCAAATGGAACAGTTGGCTTGCAGGAAGTGGATTTTACCATACATAGTGGTGAATTTGTCGTAATTGTTGGCTTGTCTGGTGCGGGGAAGTCGACGCTGCTGCGTTCGATTAATCGACTGCATGAAATTACTGCTGGCGAAATTATCGTTGACGGCAAGTCGATGACACTTGCGCGTGGAGAAGAACTGCGTCATATGCGGCGCGGTATCGGTATGATTTTTCAAAGCTTCAATCTTGTTAAGCGTTCTTCGGTTATACGAAACGTGCTGTCGGGAAGGGTAGGCTATCATTCTACGATCCGTACGTTACTTGGATTATTTCCGAAGGAAGATGTCCAGCTGGCATTGAATGCGTTAGCGCGAGTCAACATTCAGGAGAAGGCTTACATACGGGCTGATCAGCTGTCAGGAGGCCAGCAGCAGCGAGTGTCTATCGCGAGAGCGTTAGCGCAGGAAGCAAAGATTATTCTAGCCGATGAGCCAGTCGCCTCGCTTGACCCATTGACAACGCGGCAAGTGATGGATGACTTGCGCCGAATTAATCTAGAGCTAGGCATTACGATGGTCGTTAATTTGCACGATATCGATCTGGCTCGGCAATATGCTACGAGAATTATTGGCTTGCGCGCAGGTGAAATTGTGTTTGATGGCCCTGTCGGTGAAGCGACTGAGGAGCGGTTTACGCACATCTATGGTCGTTCGCTGCGTGAGGAGGCGGCAAGCATCGGGGGTGAAGCTTTATGAGTCCGATAAGCGTAACACCGCCGTCAACGAATAAGGGACGAGGTGGAAATGAACGGACGTCGTCCATGGTAAAGCCATCTCACACGAAGTCTATTATGACGGCTGCTTTCATTATTGTTCTGCTCTGGCTAAGTGCAGAGCGTACAGATGCGACAGTGACACAGCTCGTGACGGGTGCGCCGGAGATGGGCAAGTTGCTCGTCGAAATGTTTCCGCCTGATTGGAGTTATGTAACGACAATTTGGGCTCCTATGATGGAGACAGTTCAGATGGCTGTGCTTGGTACTACAATTGGTGCCATGCTGGCTGTACCGATAGCACTGCTGGCATCGGGAAATGTAACGAGGAGCAAATGGCTCTATATTCCGGCAAGATTGCTGCTTAATCTTATACGCACTATTCCTGATTTGTTGTTTGCTGCTATATTTGTCGCTATTTTTGGTTTGGGAGCTGTAGCGGGGGTGGCCGCTTTGATTCTCTTTTCTTTTGGATTGATCTCCAAATTACTGTATGAATCCATTGAAGCGATTGATCCAGGTCCGCTTGAGGCGATGACGGCCGTTGGTGCCAACAAGCTCCAATGGATTAGATTCGGCGTTATACCGCAAGTGACCGCGCAGTTCATCAGTTATTTGCTCTATACATTCGAGGTTAATGTACGTGCGGCTGGCGTGCTTGGACTAGTAGGAGCGGGCGGCATAGGCTTGCTGCTGACGCGAGTGCTGGATCAACTGCGGTATGACCGGGCGTGTATGATCATTTTATTGACACTCGTGATTGTGTTGGTGATCGACTATATTAGCTATCGCATACAGGAGAAACTGCTATGAAAAACAATCCATTGATTCGGCGTCCATGGCTGCGTATTCGTTGGTGGTTAGTTGCGGTTGTTATTGTGAGTTTGTACGTATGGTCATTCACGGGCATAGAATTTTCGGGAATCCGGGAAAATGCAGGCACGGTTACAGTGGCTATTTTACAGGGGATGATTAGTCCAGATTGGGATTATGTCTACTTGGCAGATGGTGAAGACTTGTTGCGTGGCATGATCGATACGCTAGCAATTGCATTGCTCGGTACTTTCATTTCAGCATTTCTGTGCATACCGTTTGCCTTTTGGGCCTCGACCAATATGAATCGTTGGAAATGGTCTAGCGGCATAGGCAAGTTCATACTGAGCTTTATCCGCACGTTTCCTGAGATTGTAATGGCGATTATGTTTATTAAGGCGGTTGGTCCAGGCGCTTATGCTGGTATTCTTGCGCTCGGTCTGCACTCGATCGGTATGCTGGGCAAGCTGTATGCAGAAGCGATTGAGAAAATAGACCGTGGCCCAGCTGAAGCCCTGCTTGCATGTGGTGCCAATCGTCTGCAAGTAATGTGGTACGCGGTGATTCCACAAGTGCTGCCTGAATTTATGTCGTATACATTGTATCGATTTGAAATCAATGTGCGTTCAGCTACGATACTTGGTATTATTGGTGCGGGAGGCATTGGTACACCTTTAATTTTCGCCTTGGATAGCCGCAATTGGTCACGGGTGGGCATTATTTTGCTAGGTATCATCATAACGGTAAGTGTCGTTGATATGATTTCAAATTATGTGCGGCGAAAGATCGTATAGCCATCTCAATGCTTAGCAATAGATTTCTGTAAAATAGTACGTAAAGAAGCCCCAAATCGCTGCTGAATTAGCGGAAATGGAGGCTTCTTTTTGTCTTATTTATACTATAAATCCGGCACCCGCTGTAAATGGGCGTGACATCTTCATTACTTTAATCCAACTTCTTTTGCTACATCACGAACAATATTGAATTTCGAGTCGTCAGATTTAATATAGCCTTTGTGTGAATATACGTCTGAAATGATTTGCTGCCCTGCGGGATCTTTACCGATCGCAATAAAGGCATCTTGTATTTTGGTGCGCCACTCTTCGCTCATATCATTTCGAACAGAGATCGTATCATTTGGAATAGGGGAGGTGAAGGCAACGACACGAGTGGTTTGCATAATATCAGGGATGTCTTTAATAATAATATTACGGGCATCTTGGAAGACCGCTGCGGCATCCACATCGCCATTCAACACAGCGAGCAAAGCTTTGTCATGGCCTTTGACCGTTATGCCTGTAACATCAGCGTCAGGATCGACTCCTGCCTTTTTCATTTCATAAGCTGGCCATACATATCCTGCTGAAGATGTGACGTCCTGCCAAGCGATTTTCTTGCCTTTTAAGTCTTCTAATTTTTGAATAGGAGAGTCTTTCTTTACGACAATCATTGCTTTGTAGTAGTCCACTAGCTCGGCCGTATTGGCACCTGTTGCATCTTCCACACCAAAACGCTGCGCTTGCAGCAGAATATCAGCGGTTTTCTTAGTGTCATGAGCAAGGACGTAGGCATTAGGCGGTAAAAATCCGATGTCCACTTGTTTCGAAGCCAATGCCTCGATAATCGTATTATAGTTCGTGGATACGCTTACTTTAACGGGAATGCCAAGTTGGTCGCGTAACAGTTTTTCTAACGGTTTTGCCTTTGCTTCTAAAGTTTCCGCATTTTGAGAAGGTACAAATTGTACTTTTAGTTCAGTTGGTACATACGCTTTCGTCTGCTCCGTGTCCTTAGATGGATTGGAGGAGTTGGGGGATGTGGAACTGTTGCTGCAAGCAGTAAGCAAGCTTAATCCAAGAATAAGGGTCATAACTGTAATGGCTGTTTTCTTAAACATAAGACAACCTCCTAGTCATTTTGGCATAGCTTCGGTTAACAAATGTAGTAGGCAATAGAAGTGAAGCATAGTGTAAATATAACGAATGGATCAGATTTGTTAAATGTAATGCAGGAATAGATTAACTTTGCGAGCGAATTGTAAAAAAAAGTGCAAGGTGTGTTAAAAATGAACTAGTTCTCTAGACGGATATAACAATCGTTGCTATCGTTCTATTAGATGTGCTTTAAGCTGAAAATATTCGAATGAAATGGATGGGTTGACTGAAAAATTTCCTTCGACTAGGAGCGAATTTATGATGAAGAACGAACAGAACTCATGCAAAGTAACGATACTTGCAACGAGTGATTTACACGGAGCAGTAATGCCTTGGAGTTATGGAGATCATTCTTTACAACAATCTGGACTTGCCAAGTTGGCAACTCTTATTCATGGCGTTCGCAGTTCAAATTCAAATACGGTACTTATCGATAATGGAGATTTAATACAGGGGACGCCGTTATCTTACATACATACGAGGATGGAACGTGATGCTATACATCCGCTAGTAAAATGTATGAACACATTGCAGTATGATGCAGGTGTGCTTGGTAATCATGAGTTTAACTATGGCTTAGATGTGTTGAGAGATGTTGTGAAACAATCCAAATTCCCGTGGCTATCTGCTAATATCGTAAATACGCAGGATAATCGGCCGTCTTTCGGGCCTCCTTATATCGTAAAGACGTTTGCAAACAACGTACGCGTTGGTATTGTTGGATTAACTACACAATATGTGCCGCATTGGGAACTTCCTTCTCATATAGAAGGATTGGAGTTCAAAGATGCGGTAGCAACAGCGCAGCAGTGGGTTAGGCATTTGCGTGAACAAGAGCAGGTGGACGTTGTAGTTGCTGCTTATCATGGAGGATTTGAGCGGGATATTGTAACAGGTGAATGGACAGAGGAAGACACAGGGGAAAATCAAGGCTTTCAATTATGTGAGCAGATTAAAGGCATCGATGTATTGATAACAGGTCACCAACATCGCAATTTAGCGGCAGAAGTGCATGGTGTATCTGTTGTTCAACCTGGTATGCAGGGAAGCTATTTGGCTCAAATTGATCTGGAGCTGGAGCATAGTTCTGTGGGGTGGCGAGTCGTAAATAAGCGGGTCGAACTGCTTAGCGCTGAAGGTGTTTGCGCAGATCTTGATATCATTGAACTGATGCGACCGTACGAAGTGAAAACACAGCGCTGGCTCGATAAGCCGATTGGTAAGTTGAATGGCGATATGCGAATTTTGGATGCGATGCAAGCGCGTATCGAGGAACATCCTTTAATTGAGTTTATTCATACGGTTCAAATGCACTATGGTGGGACGCGTATTTCGTGCACCTCTTTATTTGATAATCGTTCACCTGGTTTCTCTACAAATATTACAATGCGTGAAGTTGTCTCCAATTACATTTATCCAAATACGCTGCGGGTGATACGCATTACGGGTCAAGATATGAAAGATGCTCTTGAGCAGTCTGCACGCTATTTCAAATTAACTGATGAAGGGGAGATAACGGTAAACGATTCCTTTTTATATCCGAAGCCTCAACATTACAATTATGATATGTGGGAAGGCATCGAGTATGAGTTGGATATATCCAGGCCTGAAGGGCAGCGGGTTACGTTTCTAGAGGTGGAGGGTTCTCCCGTCCAGATGAAAGCTCATTATGATGTAGCAATGAACAACTATCGTGCTGGTGGTGGAGGTTCATATCCCATGTTCGCAGGCAAGCCAATTGTAAAAGATATTCCGACAGAAATGGCTGAGCTTATCGTTTCTTACATTATGGAGCGCGGTACTATTGAAGGTGGAGTAAACCACAACTGGCGTGTTGTGAATAAGAGGGTTGACACAATAGACTAGGCATGATATATTTACTCATGTCTTTCCCTGATAGCTCAGTTGGTAGAGCACTCGACTGTTAATCGAGTTGTCACAGGTTCGAGTCCTGTTCGGGGAGCCATATGGAGAGATACCCAAGAGGCCGAAGGGGGCGCTTTGCTAAAGCGTTAGGGTGTAACAGCCGCGGGGGTTCGAATCCCCCTTTCTCCGCCATTTAACTTTATACATTCGTTCGCAGATCCCGAGAGGGATTTTTTGCGTTTTAAGGCCTTGTTTTTTTGTTTTTTGTTTTATTATTATGAAATTTCGACCTATGGCGGCATAGGTCAACATTCAAAAGGATTGGAGATCATCTCCAGTCCTTTTTTCCTTTCTAAAGGCTGAAGGGTAGTTGTCGTGGCGGAGTGCCCTACATAGTTAATACTGAGCGTTTGTATAGCATTTTATATCATGTGCATACTACAAAAAGAGTTGATGTTTTGCCTAGTTGTTATTGGTTAAAAAAGGATTTAAAAAAAAGGGTTGTCAATCTTGTTTGTTTCTGATATAGTATTACTTGTCGCTGATGAGCGACGCAGTAACTTGAAGTGAACAAGGCCCGTTGGTCAAGGGGTTAAGACACCTCCCTTTCACGGAGGTAACAGGGGTTCGAATCCCCTACGGGTCACCATTTTTCTTGCAAGAGCCATTAGCTCAGTTGGTAGAGCACCTGACTTTTAATCAGGGTGTCGTAGGTTCGAGTCCTACATGGCTCACCAGTTTTATTTCAGACTGGTGAGATGTGGACACTTTATTATAAATGTGCGGTAGTGGTGGAATGGCAGACACGCTATCTTGAGGGGGTAGTGGGCGTACGCTCGTGGAGGTTCGAGTCCTCTCTACCGCACCATAATTACTTTAGTAATAAGTCTTCTACTTTGAAAGGCTTTTTTTGTTTTATTAAGGCAATTCCTATCGATTAAACTAGAGTATAGGGCATTTCTAATTATTCGAAAAAATGGGCACTATGATGCTTAGACGATATAGATAACATTCACCAGCACCTTTTTCCTTCCTTTTGTATTTCCGCTCCTAAGCCCTTAAGTGTTTTGAATACTAATCTTCCACTACTTCTAGAACATACATTTATTTCATAACTAAATTTAAAAACTTACTTTTGCTGTGATGTAAAGGTGGATATCATGAAAAGTAACTTTAAGCAGATTGTGTTGATCGTAATTATTTCAGTAATTTGTAGCGTTATAAATTTGATTCTTATCTAAAAGGGTACTTACCTAGCTTCTCGCAGGCTCTATGTTCTTCTTTGTTTATCTTTTATTGGTTGCTTCATGCTTTCTTCATGTCTCGAAAAGGAATGCGGTTTGTAAAGTTGACCTCATTATATTGGGGAATAGCAGCTTTATTATTTGCATGTAGTTATTATGCAAAACTAAGTATCGTATTTATCCCTGTTACGTTATTATTTGCTGGTCCTTTATATGGTTTACGATATTTTATTGACATGCCAGCGGATATTTTGTTCACTATGGTTGGTTTTATATTCGTCTATAGTGCAAGTATAATAGGATTTCTACTTGGGAAAAATGTGGATCGGCTAACCGATAGTTATGTGAATAGGTAATAAATGAAAAGTTCCTATCTTACTATGTGTAAGTAGGAACTTTTTTTGTGCCGTGTTCATTAAAAGTTTGGAATCATCATTCCTCATACAATACCGAAATTTCCTCGCCATTGCTTCGTAGATGATTAATATGCACATCTCCCCAATAGCACATTAAATCAAGAACATTGGATAATGATCGTCCATAATCCGTTAAGGAATACTCTACTTTCGGTGGGACCTGATTATAAATGGTGCGAGCAATAATGTTGTCTGCTTCTAGCTCGCGTAGCTGCTGGGTGAGCATTTTTTGGGTGATCTCGGGAATTAATTTTTTTAGTTCACTTGTGCGTTTGGTTCCGCTCACAAGAATACAAAGGATGACAATTTTCCACTTGCCTCCGATAACGTCAAGCGTAGCTTCAACTGCGAAATTATAGGTTTTCATGAGCTGACCTCCAATGAATTATAACATTTCCTCAAGCTTGGGGAGTGCTGTTATGTAATAAGGGTCTTCTTCGTTAACTTTGTTACTTAGCTTTGTATGAAACATGCTATCTTTTCGATAGGTACTTAAAAGTACCTACCATACTTCTAAGTAAGTATGGCACTTTGAAGTGCGTACTTAACAACTTGCTATGTGTAGCACATAATATCACTACGGAAGCGTGAATGGAATATGTTAATCCATTTCATGCTTAAACCAAGTGAAGAGGAGAAGATATACATGAAAACACTCGTTATTGTAACTCATCCTAACATAGAGACTTCTCGCATTAATAAAAGATGGGCAGCAGAACTGCGCAAGCATTCCGAATTGGTGACGGTTCATGAGCTGTACAGCACGTACCCAGATGGAAAAATCGATGTGGAACGGGAGCAGAAGCTTATTGAAGCACATGATAATATCGTCCTCCAGTTCCCATTGTATTGGTATAGCTCTCCACCACTATTAAAACAGTGGTTAGATGAAGTATTTACGTACAGTTGGGCGTATGGTTCGACAGGGGATAAGCTCCGTAATAGAAAGTTGGGACTTGCCATTTCATTAGGGGGCAAAGAATCGGATTTTGGAAAAGATGGAGATATTCCGTTCACGATTAATGAGATTACGATACCGTTTCAAGCAACATGCAGATACACAGGGATGAACTTCCTCCCTATCTTTACGGTGTATGGAGCGGAGTATCATCTGACAGATGAGCAAATTGAGCAAAGTGCTATTGATTATGTGAAATACATTGTGGAAATTGTTCAGTCTGGCGAAAAGGTGACAGCATAACAGAAGGTGTTTATGGAAGCTAGAGATATAGTGTGAAGCTGGTATACTTTGGTCACTGCGAACTTTATACGGTAGTCTCCCGTCGAGGAAAAAGCAAAGCTTGTGAGGCTACTTTCCTGGAACCTGCCAACGCGCTTTATACATTGCTGCAATATGTTCAGCTGATACATGAAGCAAATCGGTCACTACGCGAATTTGGCGTCCATTTCCATATTGAAACATGACGACGCGATGGCGCCAAGGAGAACGACACTGCTTCGTACTCAACTGACATTTGATATCAGGTGTGATCGGGGAATTCTCTATGTCTTGTCTCCGTAAGGAACGTACGTGAGTTATGTAAATGAATATTGTCTTTCAAACGAATAACAAAAGGCTGAACTTCTAAAAGATAGTGATCGATGCGCTCAATCTTTCCATAGGCTCGATCTTGGACAAGAATAAACGCTATATCCGCAAGCTGTTCGCCAACAGGACCATCGTGGTTAGAGGCAGTCGTTTTGACGACATTCCATAGTTGGCCATTGCTTGCCCGATAAGCAGCATGCAGTTTGATACCTGCACGCTCCCCATGGAAAGGAGCCCAAGACAAGCGGCTTTTCCCTACAGTAACGGTGGTCGAGTAATTGTTTAAACAATTGAAAGGGAACATCTTCTTCAAAAACGTTGAATAGTTGGCGGGTCAAAGTCCACTTAAAGTGGCGAGATCTGCACTATCACGAAAGCCGTCCCATTGTTCAAATGCGGCCTTTTTCCTATATATTTTTTTGTATATTATTGGTTAATTAACAGGCGTGGTATAATTATTTGAATTTTGTATTCGCAGCCATGGCGGGATTGGCAGACGCGCTAGATTCAGGCTCTAGTGCCCACAAGGGCGTGGAGGTTCGAGTCCTCGTGACTGCACTATAAATAAGCTTAAAAACCTTTTGTATCTGCAAAAGGTTTTTGTGGTATATACATATATCCGTATAAATAGGGTGAAAAAAAATTTAAGTAAAGTCAATTAATTCCCATATTTTTAAAAAAATGTTTAGACATTGCATTAATAGTATTGTACGATTAAAAACGTTGTGAAATTGATTTGTGTAAAACATGAATGAATGAACATTAAAACAATAAATGTCACGGGAGGAAGAAAAGTGAGAAAGTTATTTGGAACCATGTTGTTGTTCATGCTATTGTTAACGGTAATACAAGCTACTCCGGCGCATGCACAGAGTAAATATACAGGTGGATTGTTAGACGGGGCAACTATCAGTATAGGTAAGACGGTTGGAACTGCGACGTCAACAACTACACTTATGACAGATAATAAACCAGAAACACATGGTGCTATAGATCGGCAAAGTATTGCATGGTATTCTTTTTCATCTCCTCAAGAGATAAGTGCTGTCGCTATTAAAGGGGTTCGTTATGAATACGATGTAGAGTTTTGGGATGCAACTGGCAATCTATTATCAAGTTACTCGGCTTCAAAAATGGACGGGCTACAGTCGTTACCCAATAAAGTACATAATGTATCAACAGTAGTATTAAAACCTAAATTCACGAATATAACAACTGAGGTGGTTTATGAATTTAATGTGTTTGCTATACCTTCAGTTGCGCCATTGGCTACTACAATTGAACGAAAACAAAGTGGTAATGAGATTGTGATATTGGACTGGGCGGATGTCCGGGCACAGTCCTACAATGTGTATCGTTCGACTTCTGTAGGTGGACCCTATCAGGTAATCGCTTCAAATGTGACGAGTACAACATATACGGATAAGGCTGTAATAAATAATAAAACGTATCATTACGTTGTAACTTCAGTAAATGAGTTCGGAGAAAGTGTGTATTCTCCTGAGGTATCATTAGAGGTAGCTTCTACTAAGTATACTAATGGTCTGTTAGATACCAAAATTATTCAGATGGGTAAAGTGGTTGGAAATGCTACCTCGACAACTAGAGATTTAACAGATAACAATATTTCAACAATGGGACATATAGCTGATGTGGCATGGTATACATTTGACACACCTAAGGAAATAACATCTGTTATTGTTCATAGCTTCGGTGAAGTCAATATAGATTTTTATGATGCACAGAATAATTGGATTGATACATATAAGGTTATAAATATGGACAGTATGCAAACTTTGCCTACGTCTTTAAAAAATGTTTCTACTGTTGTATTGAAGCCAAGTAAAGCTGGTACGAGGCCGAGGGTTACAGAATGGAACGTTTTTGATAAGAGTGAACTGCCGCCAACTGAAGTACCATCAAATCTTGTTGCCATAGCGGGAGATGCACAGGTAACTTTGAACTGGAATGCTGTAATAGATGCAACAAGCTACAATGTGAAACGTGCCACAACAGCAGGTGGTCCATATACGAAGATAGCAACGGTAGATGGAACGAAAACAAGCTATACAGACAAAGGTCTTGTAAATGGAACGACGTATTATTATGTTGTTTCTGCGATTGGTGCAGCAGGTGAAAGTGCAAACTCGAATGAAGCATCCGCAACACCAAGAGCGGTTGTTGTAGAGCCAGAACCGAATCCAAATCCAGGAAATAGTGAAATGGGAAATCGTGCAATTGTGACGTTGACACTAGACAATGGTACGGAAAAAGAATATGATCTATCGATTGCTGAGGTAAATGCATTCTTGACTTGGTATGATGCGCGAGCAGAAGGAAAAGGAAAGACAACATTTGCATTTGATAAGCATAATAACAATCGTGGACCATTTAAAAAACGTAAAGAATATATTAAGTTTGACAGTATTTATAACTTTGAAGTTAACGGATATGAGTCCGGTGCAGGTACGGGTGGAATTGAGAAGCCAGAGAACCCACAACCAACTCCGTTACCAGAAAAACATTAATATAATCTTGTGAAATAAAGTATATAAGGCGGTCTTATGACTACTTTATATACTTTTTTGATTATTATTGGGTTTTTAAAAATTTATGAAAATGTATAATCTTCTTCGGTAGGAGCTAGCTTTTTGTGAAGGTAGCTTCATCTAACGGATGACGATACATAGGAGAGAGTACTTTCGAATACGTGACACCCGTGCAAAAACAGAGTCATGACAAGCATGCACAATATGAACGAAGTAAGAGTTTTTTCAGTACAATAATCAGGTTATAAAGGCATTACGCAGCGATTGATGGTGATCGTTTGCATAGCTCAATGTGGAAGTACAATCGTGACATTGATCCAGATGTACTACACAGTTCTGCGTGGAAGCTCAACAATACGGTAGATGAATTTACATAGTCCGATGTGGAGACTAAAGCGTGGGTTTGATAAAGATACGCTGCATAGTCTTTTTTGGAAACATAATAGAGGGGACAGCACGTTAGAAGAAGCGGAGAAGCAGTATGCTGAGCTTCATGAAGACGAGGTAAAGGCTGTAACCGATGATTCTGCGGATGCTAAGGAAGCTATCGCTCTTACGATTAAATGTACTAGTAAGGAGCTAACCGAACAGAGTACAGCAACGATTCGTGGTCTGGAGAAGCAGCGCGAGGCGTCGCTGAAGGAAGTGTCTGAGCTGCGTAGGAAAATAACGGGGAAAGGGCTCGCGTGGAAGCCGTTTCTTATCGTGGCCCCTCCAAAGTCGAGTAAATAACATCAAACAAAAAACGCCGACTGTTTGCATAAGAAGTTATGCGGCAGTCGGCGTTTCTTTGTTTTAGGCAGCTTGTGTGCTGCTGTTAGATGGCTCAGCAGTGTCTTGTGTACTTCCTTTAAATCCGTTAAAGACAAGATTAAGCACGATGGCTGTAAATGTACCTGCCACAATTCCGTTGCCAGTCAGAATTTGCACCATCTCAGGCAGTTGAGCGAACATGGTTGGAACCGTTGTAACACCAAGCCCCATGCCGACGGAACAGGCGATAATAAGCAAGTTCTCGTGACGATTCAAGTCAACTTGAGAACCAAGCATGCGTAATCCAGAGGAGACGACCATGCCGAACATGGCAACCATAGCGCCGCCTAGGACGGACTTCGGAATTAAGGTCGTAATCGCAGCGATCTTTGGTACAAAGCCGAGCAGGATAAGGAATATTCCAGCAACGACGATTACGTCACGCGTTTTTACGCGGCTCATTTGCAGCAGGCCGACATTTTGCGAGTAGGTCGTGTAAGGAAAGGCATTGAATATACCGCCAAGCATAATGGCTAAACCTTCTGCACGATAGCCTCGTGCCAAGTCTTTGCTAGTCAGTTCACGGTCTGTTATTTTACCAAGTGCAAGAAAAACACCTGTGGATTCAGCGACACTGACAATGGCGACAATGATCATTGTAATAATAGCGGTAGTATTGAACTCTGGCATACCGAAGTAGAATGGCTTCACCATATGGAACCAACTTGCATCCTGTACTTCTGCAAAGCTGACTTTGCCCATAAAGATAGCAGCTATCGTACCTGCTACAAGCCCGATCAAAATGGACACTGCACGGAGAAATCCAGTCGATAGCTTATTCATCAGAATGATGAACAAAAGCACGCCGAACCCGAGTATTAAATTTTCCCCGCTTCCGAAATCAGGAGAACCAATCCCACCAGCTAGATCGTTGAATGCGACTGGTATAAGCGTGACGCCGATAATCGTAACAACCGATCCTGTAACGATAGGAGGAAAGAAACGGATCAGCTTGCCGAAAACGCCGCTAAATAACATGATAAATAGTCCAGATACAATAATTGCGCCGTAAATATAACTAACCCCGAATTCTTTACCGATTGCAATCATGGGCATAACGGCTTGGAAGGCGCAGCCGAGAACAACGGGAAGTCCGATGCCGAACCAGCCAAACTTCCATACTTGCAGTAAAGTAGCAACACCGCACATAAGCAAGTCAATGGCGACGAGATACGTCAATTGTTCCAATGTAAATCCTAAAGCTCCACCAACAATGAGGGGGACGATGACTGCACCTGCATACATGGCTAACACATGCTGGATACCAAGAGAAATGGTTTTAGCGGGATGGCGGTGACGGGCAAATACTCGATCTTCTGTAGACATGTGGAACCATTCTCCTTTATCGCTCTGCAAATTAAAAAACGAGTTCTATTCTTCCATGAATTGGACACTGCCGTCGTGTAAAGATGCGATGCGTGCTAGTGATTCTACCCGATAGCCAGATTCTATTAAAGTTTGTCGTCCAGTCTGGAACGACTTCTCAATAACAATTCCGATTCCTGCCACTTTAGCGCCTACTTGCTCTGTAATGCGCGCTAAACCTTGAGCAGCTTCACCCACCGCAAGAAAATCATCAATAATTAAGACGATGTCATCAGGGGACAAGTACTTACGCGATACCGTAACATCATTCGTCACTTGTTTAGTAAAGGAATGCACCCTCTCCACGATTAAATCATCGCGCAACGTAAGCGACTTTTGTTTGCGAGCAAATACAAGTGGAACATGTAAGGTCAAAGCCGTCATTAGAGCAGGTGCAATTCCTGAAGATTCAATGGTCAATACTTTCGTAATCTTGTCTTCAGCAAAGCGGCGAGCAAACTCTTCGCCCATCGCTTTCATCAAATGCGGGTCCATTTGATGATTTAAAAAGGAATCGACTTTGAGCACCGTATCGCTCAGTACGATGCCTTCGGATATAATTTTTTCTTTTAACAGATTCATGCTGCGTTATCCTCCTCGTTGTGGACGTATCAATAGCAAAAAGCCCGATAGCGTTGGCACGTATATGCCGGTCTATCGGGCTGCGGGAACTTTCAAGTGAGTATACAGATGAACAATGGAGTAATGGAATGATTGTAATATAACCGTACTACTTATGAGTGCAGTTATCGGCATCATTACTCTGTATGAAGTTCATCGTTGTACTTAGGCATATGCAGTGCATATACCATGAAAGTGTAACCCCGTAGTCCGATCATTTACGGTGACCAGGTAGAGACATGCAGGCCAATTCCTGCACATATACGTGAGTTTATATTGTTATTGTTCGGGTTTTCGTGGAATGCGAGTGTAAACAGGAACGTATCATCCATCCTGTTAATTTAATTATTAAAAAGTATACTGCAAACGAGGAAATGAGGAAAGAGTATATATACAGGAATAATTGTCCAGTCTCAAAACTTTCTAAATGGAAGAAATATGATACAGTAGTAATGCTAGGCTGTGCTAAATAAGAGCGTATATTGATCAGGCAATGATAGAGATAGAAAATAACGACAGAAAAATGACATGGAGATAGGAGTTTAGGAGAGGAGCTTAACTATGGTTGAAATGTCCACACAGCGTTCAAAAGCAGTGCAATCGCATGTGAATCGGGCTGAGCGTTTCCGTACCTTACAGTTTCGCTATTTGTGTGTTTACATGTTTATGGTTTATACGCCAGCCGCCGCGATTCAATCATTTTTTCCTTTGTATTATCGGGATTCGGGTTATACGGATGCCATGTATGGTTTGCAAAATGCCCTGCTTCCTATCGTAGGCATGATGGGGAGTTTCTTGTTTGGTCTAATCAGCGATAAGCGCTCGCGAATTAAATCCATTTTAATGACGATTATGCTATTGCTGATGGTGGTCATTTATTTTATTTTTCACGTTTCATCGTTGTGGCTGATGATGGGGCTTGTCCTGTTGTTTCAATTTTTATGGGCGCCAGTATCTTCTTTGACTGATAGTATGGTGATGCTCTCGGCGAGGCGTTTGAATCAGACGTTTGCAACAATACGGGGCTTCGGGGCAGCGGGATTCGCTGTTGCAGCTGGAATCATTGGTTGGATATTGGACTTGCTTCCCGGTGAGTCAACGATGGGATGGATTGTTATTGGCTTAATAGGATGTACGTGGCTGACGCTTTGCTTGATTCGAGATCCTCGATCTCCACAATATGTACATAGCGAACAAGTGAAATCGTTGGAGAAGGAGCAGGAGACTAGAAAAGGTGCTGCAAAACAAGAAGTACGAATCCGTGACCTTGCTCCTTATGTGATGACACCAAGATTTATGTTCTTTATTGCTGCCATGATCGTTTATCAGATGACATTTTCATTCAATGATCAATATTTTGGGTTTCTTGTCCGTGAACTAAATGGTACTTCTTTTCATATTGGTCTAGGCTGGATGCTGCCAGCGGCTGTTGAAGTAGTTATTTTTCTTTATCTGGGGCGTAGTAGGCATCAGTTGCGTCCGCTGCCGATGCTTGCGATTTCAGCCGTTATTTTCTCTGTTCGCTCCTTTATTTTAGCTTGGACCGATTCTTTAGTTGTAGTTATGCTGCTGCAAGCAGTACAAGGGATAGCGATTGCTTTCTTCTTTATATATGTAGCGGAATATATGATGGATACGATACCGGATAAGTTTCGTGCAAGTGGTCAAGCAGTGCTGCAAATGATTATGAGTATTGGTGCTGCGGTAACCGGAAGTATTATTGGTGCGTATTTGTATCATCATTATGGTTTGCAAGGCTTGTTTGTTACAGGTGGATGGCTGCTTATTATCTCCATTGGCATTTTTCTATGGGCTGAACGACTTGAAGTTAACACGAGATAAGGAGAGTGATAAACGATGAATGAAAGTAATCCTGTTGGATATTCGATTCGCAAGTATACGTTAGAATGGCGCCGTGAGCATGTGACATTAAGAGGTATCGTTACCATGCCGATCACAGATCATTCGCTACCTGCGATTATATTCGGTCATGGATTCACTGGACATAAAGCGGAAGCTAACTTCATGTTTAAGCGCTTGAGTGATGCATTGGCCAAGTGCGGCTATGCAACCATCCGATTCGATTTTGCTGGTAGTGGAGAAAGCGATGGTGAGTTCGTAGACATGACCGTTTCTACGGAAGTGGAGGACATGCTGGCAGTATGGGATGCCGTTCAGGTAATGGAAGGAATTAATCCGAAGCGGGTTAGTTTGCTCGGGTTTAGTCTCGGTGGAGTCGTTTCGTTGTTGGCAGCCGAACAGCTTGGTGATGAGTTGGATCGGTTGATGCTGCTATGTCCGGCGGTTGGTTTCCAAGATATATTGGCAAGAGATTTGCAAGGAGAAAAATTGCATCACCTGCTGCAGCATGGATGGGTGGAATTATATGGACAGCAGATTTGTCAAGGCTTCTTTGATGATGGTGCTGCACTTCGTATACATGATGCTTCTGCACAAATTCATACACCTGCATTGATTGTTCATGGCACGAATGATAGTGTAGTACCACCCTATGTATCTCATAGGCTGCACAACCAATTAATTGGATCACGTCTTGTGTGGTTGGATGGGGCTGATCATGTATTTAGCCATTCCGAGCATGCTGCACAACTTTTGGATGAGCTCATCCATTTCTTACAGTCAGATGTAAATTAGCTATAATTCGTCCATTGAAACTTTAATTTGTCCACTTTTAGAGCAGGTAAATGTTAGGGCAAAATATAGATAGGGTTACTGAATGCGATTACATTTCCATTCAGCACCGTCTTATTTCCGGCAGGACAGGTGACCTACTCAAATGTGTGTTAATACGTTCATATCCCCCGATATCGAATGAAGGAACACACGGCGGCGAAAGCGCATTTGTTGAGGAGCAAATGCGCTTTTTTGTTGATTTTTTTAATGGAAAATGTGTTTCTAGGTATGAAAATGTCGCTTATACGACTAACTTGATAGGTATGCATCTACAATAATCGTATAAATCATAGATATTAAGCAGAGGATGTTGTATAAAGAAATAGATGAAATACAGAAATGGAAAAGGAGTGGCAGAGATTATGGAATACACTGCTATAAAAAAAGAATTCAAACACGTAGGTTACCATCCTGGTCGATACTTACACATTGCTGATGTGACGACTCGTGTTACTGATTTTGATCATAAAGAGATCGAACGTGTTGACCAAATCGTCATTGGTTCTGATGAGCCTATGACTGCACAGCAGGTTGGTGAGGAGGCACGTATCAAGTTAGTCGAAGAACATCCTGACTTTCAATTTTACCGCGAGGTAGAAGTTGCAGAAGTAAATATGGTAGAGGCGTTTGATCGTGAATTAGCCGCGCACTCCTAGTACAAAAGACATACGGTGAATACCTTGTCCAGTTGGAAGGATGGACAAGGTTGGCGATCTCGTTTGCGAATATAATGCTTAAATACATACATTTCATGCTCAGAAAAACCGATATATAGTACAAGAGAATCATTGCAGATATCGATAACGACATAGTTGGATAGGCACCTATACATAGTTAAGGGAGATGTAACACTATGAAAATCGTTTCCATGCTGCGACGGAAGATGCAGGGCATTAAGCTTAGGCCGCTTGCCTCTTATGCGAAATACCGTCCCTCAAGATCTGTAGGAACTAGGCTATTTCTCATGTTTGTCATCAGTATTATGGTATTCGTAAGTGCAGTCGGCATTGTATCGTATTATGTTTCTAGACAGGCTATCGAGCAAAAAGTGTCTGAAACAAGCTACCAGACGATTACGCAAGCAGTAGAAAAAATGGACGTCGTTCTCAATTCGTATTCCAAAATGAGCATGCAGATTATGGTTGATCCTAACTTGACGGATTGGATTAAGAAATATTTGTCGGCTCCAGAACATTCCTATGATCAAGTTCAAGCCATGAACAACATTCGCGAAGTATTGCAAGGCTATACAGCGGGGCAAAATGCACTTGAGGATATTTACCTGATTCCAGTTGGTACGAATGAGAAAGCTTTCTCTACGGAAACGACAGTGCAGCTGTCAGATGAGGTCAAAAACTCATCTTGGATGCAGCAGGTCGTAAAAAATCAGGGGCGAGCCGTATGGTCAGACACGCTGCTAACCGGTGTAAATAAATCTCATGAGCCGACAATTGTTGTTTCTCGTTTAATGACGGATTTATTTTCTAAGAAGCAGAAGTTTGTTGTTGTCGTTGAAATACATATGCGATCGCTTGCTGAAATGTTTAATACGATCAATATGGGGGAAGGCACCAGCGTATCGCTAGTGAATCGCAATGGTCAATTTATTTATCATCCTGATGCGGCAATGGTAACAAAGCCTGCTCCAGAATGGCTTGTACCAGCAGATAAAGAACAAGGAATGTGGTCGGGAACAGAGCATGTTCATTCAAGTGACAATACAGATTTATTGAAGGTATATCATGAGTCGAAGGAAAATAAATGGACAGCTGTTGGAACGATTCCAGTGGAAGTGTTGGTTGAAGATGCTGGAGTTATTCTTATCGTCACCTTTGTCAGTATAATCGTAGCTGCTATATTTGCGATGGTCATTGGTTACGTTGCTACACGTATGATTGCATCACCACTTGTTGCACTGCGCAACTTGATGAGTCGAGCAGCAGACGGCAAGCTTACCGTTCGTGCAACTGTGAATTCCAAAGACGAGATCGGTGAGCTATCTGGTGGATTCAATCAGATGATGGAACAGATTACACAGCTCATGAAGCATACGGACAGCAGCGCTCGTCATGTATTAGACACGGCTCAGCAGTTGACGAATGCATCCAAGAGCACGGGAGTTGCCGCTGAGGAGATTGCATTGGCTACGGAGGAAATTGCGAAAGGGGCGCTTAGTCTAGCCTCTGAAGCAGAGCGTGGGCATGATTTGACCCAGCAGATGGCATCTCAAACACAGCTCGTCGTTCATGCGAATGAAAAGATGGAGCAATCTGCAAGCCTTGTGCAGCAATCGAGTCGACTTGGCGCGTCTTATATGTCCTCACTTAAGGAACGTACTGACGCGGTAGAAGATACAATCCGTTTGTTGACGAATCGAGTCAATGAGTTAAGTAACAGTACGGCATCGATTCGGAATGTGCTGAAGGTGCTTCAAGATATGACGAAGCAAACGAATATATTGTCCTTGAATGCAACGATTGAAGCAGCTCGCGCAGGTGCAGCGGGCCGAGGATTTAGAGTTGTAGCAGATGAAATTCATAACTTGGCGGATCAATCCAGACAATCTATTAACATGGTTGCAGATATTACACAGCGGATTGAACAAGAAATGAAGGATACCGTTGAGACGCTGCATGAAGCATTTCCGACGTTCCAGTTGCAGAAGGAAGCGGTTCAGGAAACGGATGAAATCTTCAAGCAAGTGGGTCAACGCATGACGGATATGAATGTACATTTAGATGAAGTTGGCCAATCTGTCGAAGAACTTCATCGGGTACAAAGTATAATCGTCGATGCAATGAGTAACGTAAGTGCTGTATCCGAAGAGTCTTCTGCTACGTCTGAAGAAGTGGCATCGCTTAGTCAGGAGCAGCTTAATGTATCTAAGCAGCTTATCGGCTTGTCGAACCAGCTTGAATCGGTATCCAATGAGCTGCAGCAATCTCTGTCACAATTCCAGTATCAAGAAGAGGAAGAGCAGGAACAGGCTAGTTCTTCCTAGTATAGTTGTGAAAATAAGTAAGCAGCCCGGATCATCCACACAGGAGGTCTGGGCTGCTTTCTGTTTAATTTGATGAATTAACCTGCGAAGAACAGTCCGGCAATTGCAGCACTAATCAAGTTGGCCAATGTTCCGCCAAGCACGGCTTTCATCCCCAGCTTCGTTATTTGTGTTCGACGGTCAGGTGCCATCGAGGAGAGTCCACTGATTTGGATCGCGATGGAGCTTAAGTTGGCGAATCCGCATAAGGCGAAGCTCGTAATCATCAACGTGCGAGCAGAGATTTGATCGATCACTTTCCCGAGCTCAGAAAATGCAACGAACTCGTTAACGACCACTTTTTGCCCGATTAAGCTTCCTGCTATAGGAGCTTCTGACCATGGAATACCAATTAAGTAGGCGATAGGTGAGAAAATCCATCCCAATATACTATGCAGTGTAAGATTCGGGAAACCGAACCAACCTCCGATTCCACTAAGCAAGCCATTTAATAGCGCAATTAACCCAATAAAGGCAATTAGGGTCGCGCCGACAGCTAATGCGATTTGAAGTCCGTCAACGGCTCCAGCAGCAGCTGCATCGATAACGTTGGCTGTTTTTTCATTCACACTTTCCTCTTTGCTTTCGTGATGATGATAAGTCTCTGTTTCAGGAATGAGCAGCTTTGATACTAAAATACCGGCTGGGGCTGACATAAAGCTGGCTGCGATCAGATACTCTAAAGGTACCCCCATCAAAGCGTAGCCCGCCAATACGGAGCCAGATACAGAAGCCATTCCGCCAGTCATAACAGTAAACAACTCAGAGCGTGTCATTGTACTTAAATAGGGTTTCACAAGCAATGGCGCTTCGACCATCCCTACGAAAATATTGGCTGTGGCGGATAATGACTCAGGCTTACTCGTCCCAAGCGCTTTGCTTAAGCCCCCACCGATAATGCGAATGATCCATTGCATGATGCCTAAGTAGTAAAGCACCGCAATAAGTGAAGAGAAGAAGATGACGATCGTCAATACTTGGAATGCAAAGATGAAGCCTTGCCCCGCTGGAGGTATCGCACTGCCGAATACGAAGGCAATCCCTTCATTGGCGTATGAAATGACTTGCGAAACACCGTTGGATACAGCTTTCAGAGCGTTTCGCCCAGCTGTCCATCTCAATACAATGAATCCGAATAGCATTTGAATCGCAAGTGCGATCAGAACTGGACGCCAATGAATTCGACTGCGATTTTCTGAGCACAAAAAACCGATAAGTAATAGCCCTGCTATTCCAATTAATCCCCATATGTTCATGCCGGACAACCTTTCTGCCAATAAGCGTTATCGTTTATAGCCCTAATGTGATGCTTAATAGGACTTTCATATGCTCCGTTGAGCTTTGATTGGTCTCGACTAGTATTTGGGGAAGTTGGTTTGCTTATGCATCGTGAGTAACGTGACAAAAGTGTAAGGAATTTGAAAGGAAAATCAACGGCAATAAGTTACCAAATTTCGTATGCTGATTGCAACGAGGTTGAAACGCGCAGCAATTCCAACATTATAGGTAGGGGTTGAAATAGGAATGGCATCTGATCTGTTAACCGTTAAACATGTAGAAAAAACGTATGAGGGTAGAGTATCTACGCAGGTGCTCCGCAACATCAATGTAACGATACAAGAGGGAGAATTTGTAGCGATTATGGGCCCCTCTGGTTCAGGGAAAACGACCTTCCTCAATATTATTTCCACGATTGATTCACCTACTAGCGGGGAGGTACTTATACACGGAATAAATCCGCACCAGCTTAAAAAAGATAAGCTGGCCGTATTTCGGCGTCGGGAGCTCGGTTTTGTGTTCCAGCATTTTAACTTGCTTCATACGTTAACGGTTCGAGAAAATATAATGCTTCCGCTAACGCTTGAAGGCGTAAATATTCGTAAAATGAAGCAGGATGTTCAAGCGCTGGCTGAAAGACTAGGAATTGCCTCCATTTTAGACAAGCGAACTTATGAAATATCAGGTGGACAAATGCAGCGCACAGCGATTGCTCGCGCGATGATTCATCGTCCGAGGCTGTTGTTGGCAGACGAGCCGACAGGCAACTTGGATTCTAAAGCTTCACGCGATGTGATGGAGACATTAGAGAATATTAACAAGACGGATGGTACGACAATGGTGATGGTAACCCATGATGCCTATGCAGCGAGTTACTGTGATCGGGTTGTCTTTATGAAAGACGGAGGATTCTATAATGAGATTTCGGGGGGCGGCAACCGGAATGTATTTTTCCAACACATTATGGATGAGCTAGCGTCGCTTGGAGGTGACGAGCGTGAATTTTCGACAGTTCGCGTTTAATAATGTGTTTCGCAACAAACGGACGTATGCTGCTTATTTTCTAAGCAGTTCTTTTTCGGTCATGATTTTCTTCATTTATTCTGTCATTGCTTCCCATCCTGCGCTGAAAGACGGCATTTCTCATATGCTGCCTATTTTGGCGATGGGGATAGCGAAATGGATTGTATACGTGTTTTCGTTTTTCTTTATCCTTTATTCCGTAGGGGCGTTTTTAAAGACGAGACAGCATGAATTTGGCGTATTGATGATACACGGCATGTCACCGCATCAACTGAATCGACTTATTTTCTTAGAAAATATGATTATCGGATTCGGTGCGATTGTGACAGGTATCAGTTCAGGTTTGCTGCTTGCTAAAGTCGGCTTTGTGATCGGCGGAAATGCGATAGGCATAGAACTGCCTTATCATATTTCAATATCGGCGTTGGCCCTGACAGCGGGTTCATTTGTTGTGCTGTTCTTTGTAATATCATCTTTAACTCAATTGATGGTGAGCAAAAGTAAAGTTCAGCAGCTGCTCCAAGGGACAACGAAACCTAAACCAGAGCCGAGGGCATCTCTATTACTATCGTTATTTGCGGCGCTGCTGCTTGTTGCTTCATATGTGTTGTCCTATACCGCAAAGGCGACAACCATCGGCTATCTCATGATTCCTATAGTATTGATGACAATTATAGGTTCTTATTTCTTATTCACGCAGTTAAGTGTGTTCCTAGTCCATCTGCTGAAGCGCAACGATCGGTTGTTTCTACGCAAAACAAATATGCTGACGATTTCTGATCTAGCCTATCGAATGAAGGACAATGCACGTATGTTCTTTATGGTCTGCATTGTTTCCACCGTTGCCTTCTGTGCAGTTGGAACGTTGGCATCGTTCGCAGTTATGGAAGATGAGCTGGTGCAGTCACATGTTTACGACTTGAATTATGTGAGTAAGAAGGGCAATCAGATGGAGCAGGCTCATCTTACTGAAGTTGAATCTCTGCTGAAGTTGAAAGGAGTCGAGTATAGCAAGATCGCCTATGAATATGTAACGGTGAAGACGGAACAAAGCAGATCCCAATGGACGGTGTTTGCACAATCGATGTACAACAAAGCTGCGGCTGACTTGCAGCGTCCAAATGTGGCGGTAACTGGTGAACAAGCGCTGCTGATTCCTTTCTTGAAGGACACAATACATTTCAAGCTTCCTTTCGAAGCGGAGACTGTGCGTATAGCTGACAGCTCGATTAAGCTAACTACTATGGACAAAGTTGAAGGTCCTATCACGAATCAAGGGTTAATAGGGGAAGCGCTTATTGTGTCGGATGAGATGTACAAAGCATTGTCCAAACATGGGAAAAAGGGAGTTATTTACGGATACAAAACGGTAGATTGGGAGCAGACAATTGGAGTTGGTACAGGGATTATGCAAGACTATGACCAAGCTGTAAAGACGATGGGGACTGGAAATGGAGAAATATCATTTGAAATCAGCTCGTTAGCGGCATCTGTTGCCGTCCAGCGGCAAATGTTCAGCATTATGATGTTCTCGGCACTGCTTGTTGGTGCGGTATTCTTTATTGCGTCAGGCAGTTTCCTATATTTTCGACTATATACAGACTTGGAGCAGGACAAGGAAAGATACAAGGCTATTGGGAAAATTGGTTTAACCGATCGGGAGCTTAGTAAAATAGCAACAACCCAACTGCTGCTGCTGTTCTTTATTCCGATTATCGTAGCCGTCATTCATAGTGCATTTGCGTTTACAGCGCTGCAAAGCATTATTAATCTATCTATTGTTAGCCAAACGGTTAAAGTGTTGGCGGGTTTTGCCTTTGCACAGATTGTTTATTTCTTCGTCATTCGCTGGCGCTATATGATTCATTTACGAGAGGCAGTTCGATAAAAGAGTTAAAAGGGAATGGAATAAAGGTCGAGTCGAGGAGCATGGCATGATTGCTTGACTGCTCTTGCACTCGACCTTTTTACGCTTTAATTACACTTGCTCTTGATTCGACTTCTTGCGGAACAACCATTGATCTACACCGTAACCGATATGTTCTGCAAAAATAAAGTAAATCGCCAAAGCAAGCAATGCCAAATCTAGCTCATATCCATTCGGCCCAATCAAGCTTCCAGGCAGCTTGACTGTAACAATAGCACCGATCATAATTGCAGCGTAGCCAATAGATACGAATCGCGTCAATAGCCCGACAATTATGGCAATACCACCGAGTAATTCGATAAGCGCGACGACGTATGCAAGTGTGCTAGGTAAGCCAATACTCTCGAACCAACCAGCTGTATTGCCGAGCCCCATTTGAAGTTTATCAAGACCGTGCATCGTAAAAATAATTCCTAATATGACGCGCATAACGGTTGCGATTACATTCATTCTTACTGTTGTATTCATTTTTTTGCAGTCCTCTCAATTTTATATTATTGTGAATATAATTTCGCTATTGCAAAACTTCTGTGCAGAAAAATAGGCACAAACCATTTGTATACCTCTTTTGTTTTGTAATAAAAATAATAATTCACTAATGTGAACAAATCATATCAAAACTAATTTGATGAGTCAATTATTTTTTTAGTATAATGAAACTATTATCTTTAGAAGTGAACAAAAGGGGAGACTCAAGTGGATATTGGCGCTTCGATCCGGGCTATACGTAAACAGCGAAAGATTACGATCTCTCAGCTATGCGAAGGCACGGGATTGTCGAAAGGATTTATTAGTAATGTGGAAAATAATAAAACATCTCCCTCCATTGCAACTTTAGAGAGCATTGCAACCTTTTTGAATGTGCCGCTCCCTTATTTGCTGCTGAAAAATGAACAGCGTATGCATGTAGTCCGCAAAGATGAGCGTCAGCAGACGACAGCAGGCAGCGACAACTTAAAAGTAGAACATCTCTCTGCAAAGGGCGGATTGCGAATGATGATTTGTGAAATGCCGCCAGGTGCTACTACTGGAACGAATATGCATGCGGGAGAAGAATGTCATTTTGTCTTGAAAGGTAAAATCGTTGCTGAGCAGGCAGAGGATATGGAAGTGTTGGAGGCTGGAGATTCATTCAGTTGGAATGCGAGTGTTCCACATAAAGTGACGAACACGGGAGATGAATCGGCACTTGTTCTAATTTCTGTATATAAAGATATTAGTTTTGAAGATATTCAATAATAGTTGAGGAATATAAGGAGACCTTCCGTTCTAGCGTATGAGTGAAGTGGCAAGTAACGATGCACACTGCTAGAAAAGGAAGGTCTTTTTTTTGTAAGGTGAAATATTTGGGTTTATAGGTTTGAGTTAGCCACTATTTTGTTACTGCGATTGTTCTGAGGCTAATTTGCTGAAGCGCGGAAGCCTGCTGCTTCAGCGTCTTTCACCGTGCAGAACATCATTTCGGCCTTTGTTTGCTCGTAGTAGCGTCCATCAGGAAGGTGATAAATTTTATTTTTGTTTTTATTAATATTTCCTTTTATCGTTGGAGTCTGACAATTTCCTTGAGTTGAGCTATTTGTATCCTTTGTTTCATTGTTTGTCAATGAATGGGTTTCTTTGCTCTTAGATCGTTGCTCAGATGATGACTTGGACTTAGATGACTGCCATAGACCTCGATTGTTGTTTCTTGCCTCGCGTTCTAATGCTGTAAATGTTTTGGAGTAGAGTACATTAGGCGGTATCGTCATTGTGTTGGCATAACCTTCACGAATAAGCCGTTCATTAAACATCTGGTTATCATTTTCAATAAAAATGTAGCGAAGCAGCCTGCCGTACTTGTCTGTATTTCCAGCATCTTGGAACATGTAGACGGTGCTACCTGTTAATTGATTATCCGTATACTCCTTGGCCTCTTGACCGTAATACTGTACTTTACCATGGGTCTCAGGCGTGTTGACTCCGATAAGTCTTACTTTATCCCCTTCGCTCGTGATGAATGTGTCGCCATCCACGATACGTTTCACTTTTGTTTTTGTAAACGGTTGGTCACTCAGTTTAGGATACTGGGCAACAATGCTTTTGTGGAATGCATCATCGGATGCTGTGCCAGCATTTGTGCTGCATCCCTGCAGGATAAGTATAGTACATACATGCATGACCAATCTAAGTGCAAGGTACTTTCGATTGCTTAATTGGGTTATGTAGGGATTGGATGCTACAGTTAAATCCTTGTTTGGTTGTTTAATCATGATGAGAATCGCTCCTTCTCGTACTAGTATGCCGATCGGAGAGAAGGAATGCAACAATTATGGTGATGAGCAGAGTAATGATTATTTACATAAAAAACCTTGTTAATATTAGCCATATATGATATAGTTAGCTCAACTTCAAATGGTGAACGGAAGAACCGTCACGAGGTATTGCTTATGCGATACTTTGTGGCGGTTTTTTTGCGTTCTTTAGTGTCTATTGATAAATTACGTGGCAAAGTTGAGCGGAATTATTTGACTAGTTATAAGGAGAGGCGGGGGATGCGATGCGTCGATTGAAGCAAGATTGGGTTGTAGCACTTCCAGACAAGCAATTGATAGAACGGCTAATAGATTATTGGAAGCATAGTCAATATAGTGAAGTATTGCAGTTGCGCGTATTTTCTCAATGGGAGACGCTCTGGCAGTATGTGAAGCTTCAGCCAGAGTGCAGATTGTTTGTTGTTGATGTCGATTGGCTTCATCGACTGGAAGCTGATGAAGAAACTACGCACATTTTATCCAAGCTAAATATATTCGTTTTGACGGATGATCCTGTATCGATACAACGTGAGGGAGTTTCGACAGCGACGCCTTATCAACCGCTTGATAAGCTCTTTGAGCAAGGGATGCGTCAAGGTTCGGCGGTATATGAAGGTGGTGCCCAGTATAGTAGCGACGGCGAGGATAGCAATCAAGGGCAGCGTAATGCGTCGGGCGGTACTTGTAAAGTTGTGACGGTCTGCTCTAGCGGTGGAGGAATTGGTAAGACGACATTAGCGTTTCAGATTGCTCATTATGCAGCGGAACTTGGCAAGAAAGTGTTTTATTGGAGCTTATCAGCCCATGCGGAATGGGATTTGTTCACTCTCTCCTCAGACAAGAGCTCTATTTCTTTTCCTACTAATGGTTTTTCCCAACTGCTTTACTGTTTGCAGCGTATGCGTACATCAGACTTGGATCCGTCCATCTATACCGTTTCAATTCCCATTCTGAGGGCGGATACATTTGAAGCTAATATTCCACAGGCTGAATGGGATGCATTGACAGGTGAGCGTATTGCGCAGGTCATTGATTGGCTCAAGCGTTCGAAGCGATACGATGTTATTGTGTTGGATGTAGATGCGAATATAACTCGTAATAAAGCAGCTATACAGATTAGTGATCAACTGCTCTGGGTTGTTGTGGATGATATGGTGCAGATGAACAAGATGGAACGCTGCTTTAATGACTGGCAATCGGAAGCTCCTTCTTGTTATGAGCAATTGCTCATGAAGGGAAAGATCGTCGTTAATCGTTATATGGGTGTGATGCTTAATCGTTGGCAACGAAATGACCTTTCGGTTGACTGCTATTTGCCTTACATTCCGCAGTGGAAACAGCTTCATCGCCATGAACAGTGGTTCAGTTCTGCTGTGTATCAAGCTGCATTGGAAGAATTGATTCAAACCCATCTGCCTTGGCTCTCCAGGCGCGAATGGAAGAGTGCTATATGAGTCGTCTCTCCTTTCCTTTTCGGTCTAAGCGTGATGAGCACCATGAGGCAGCAGAGATGGATCATATACAAGTGGGATATGAACAAACTGAAGAGCATCGTGATACAGAGCATTTATATGCTATCGTTCGTGAACGGGTTAGAGAGCAGATGGAATGGGATGAGGAACTCGAAGATGAACAATTACAGGTTCGAATCGAGCAGGTTCTATTTACACTTCCAGAAATGAAGCGACTGACTTCTCAAGAAATGCATTCGATTGTGATGCGTGTTTTTCATAGCTTCCGGGGTCTAGATGCGTTGCAACCGTTGGTGGATGACCCCTCAGTTACAGAAATTATGATTAACGGTCATCAGGAAATATTTATTGAGCGGGATGGAAGAATGGAACAGTTAGAGATGGAGTTTGAGAACCGAGAAAAACTTGAAGACATTATTCAAGCAATCGTATCTCAAGTGAATCGTGTCGTAAATGAATCTTCACCGATTGTAGACGCAAGGCTATCGGACGGTTCGCGGGTGCATGTTGTGCTTCCACCGATAGCTCTCAAAGGCCCAACTGTCACGATTCGTAAATTTCCTACACAGCCTATGACGATGGATGATTTAGTACGGAGAGGTGCTGTTACAGCAGAAGCGTCAGAGCTCTTGAAGACACTCATTCAGGCGAAGTATAACATTTTCATTAGCGGAGGAACGGGTTCGGGCAAGACGACATTTTTAAATGCATTGTCGCAATATATTCCCTCTAGTGAACGAGTTGTTACCATCGAAGATGCTGCAGAGTTGCAAATTATAACGGTGCCGAATCTGGTTGGCTTGGAGACGCGAAATGCCAATACCGAGGGCAAAGGTGCCATTCCGATGCGAGATTTAATTCGAGCATCACTTCGGATGCGACCCAATCGAGTTGTGGTCGGAGAGGTCCGTGGTGCTGAAGCCCTTGATATGTTGCAGGCTATGAATACTGGGCATGATGGGAGCTTATCGACTGGCCATGCGAACAGTGCGCGCGACATGATGAGCCGCTTGGAAACGATGGTGCTGAGTGGGGCGAACCTTCCTTTGCCAGTTATACGACAGCAAATTGCGTCCGCTCTTGATATTATCGTCCATCTAGCCCGCATTCGAGATGGATCTCGCAAAGTGCTGGAGATCGCGGAGGTTATTGGTATGGAAGGAGGTGAGATTGTGCTCTTTCCGCTGTACACATTTGATGAGGAAGGCGAAGTAGATGGGGTTGTGCATGGCAAATTAACATGCAAAGGTTCATTGCAAGAACGCTGGAAGCTGCAAATGGCCGGACTACGTTGCCCTAATGAGGAGGGGGATGATGCAAAGCGAACCTAACAAACGTTTTTCTATGAACAAATCCAAGGAACAGGGCTTGCCAGATTACACGGTATATCAACAATCCGTTGGAGAATATGCTTTTGGACTAGTGATAGGTATAAGCTGTATGTCATTTGTAGGTTATTTATTTTATCAGCATTTCATAGGGGTCATTATTTTTGGTGCTCTTGGCTTATATTATCCGCAAATTCGAGGTCGTGGTCTGATTGAGCGCCGTCGGGCACAATTGACACTCCAGTTTAAGCAGGCACTTCATTCTATATCTTCGTCATTGTCTGCGGGAAGATCGATTGAAAATGCTCTTAAAGAAGCATCACATGATTTAAAGATGCTGTATCCTGGTGTCGAAGTTGATATGATGCGGGAACTTCGCATTATACGAGCCAGAATGGAAAACGGGGTGCCTATGGAAAAGGCCATGATGGACTTTAGTCAACGTGCTAATCAAGATGATATCTCGAATTTTGTTGATGTTATCGTGACTTGTAAACGATTAGGCGGTGATCTTGTTGAAGTTGTACGAAGAACATCTACCGTTATAAGCGAGAAGATGGATATTGTACAAGAAATCGAGGTGCTAATAGCCCAGAAGCGGCTGGAAATGAAGGCGATGATGGTGGCACCCTTTTTCTTTATTGGATTTATTAACTTTAGTTCACCAGATTTTATGGCCCCTTTATATGAAGGTGGTGGGAGAATTCTTGCAACGATCTCATTAGTTTTGCTCTTTGTAGGAATAAGGCTTTTAAAGAAAATGATGAACATTCGAGTATAACTCGTTCGTTACCGAATTAGGCGGTGATTGTATATGTTGGGACAATGGCTATGGTTCGCAGCATTTGCTATGATGCTGGTCATTTTTATTGCCGGTCACATGCAAGCAAGAGGGAATCATTATGAAATTATTAGTCAAGTAGATCCTTCGTATAAGCTCGTGATGTGGCTACCATTCGCTTTGCATTTGACAGGCAAGTTTCAACGGATTTTGGATACGCATCTGATATTCGTCTCTCTTAGACAGGCTATTTTTCAATTGCACGGTCCGCAAGCTTTTTATGTTCGATATCGTCTCTTCGTAGGTGAGGCAATGCTAATCGTATACATTGGCACTATGGCAGCGCTGCTGTTGCCAGCAGTAACTGATGGTAGTGCCATTAATTTCGTGGGTGCATGGATGCTGGCGCTAATTCTTCCGTTGGTGAAGTCAAAGGAGCTTATGAACAAGTCTGTACAGAAACAACAAGACATACAGATGGAGCTACCTGAGCTTCTAAGCAAATTAAGCTTGCTCGTTCAAGCAGGAGAAACAGTCCAAAAGGCGCTTGCTATATGTGTACAGCGTAAAGGGGAGCACTTGAATCATCCGTTGTATATGGAACTGAATCGTATGTTGAAAGATGTGCAGAACGGTTATTCGTTTGCACAGGCACTAGAGCAATTTTCCAAGCGCTGCGCGGTTCAAGAGGCTGCTATGTTTACGACGACGATTTTGATGAATCAGAAGCGAGGCGGAGCATCGTTCGTATTGGCGATGGAGGATTTGGGTAGGCAGTTGTGGGACAAGCGTAAGGCAGTTGCACGCAAAAGGGGAGAAGAAGCATCAACGAAGCTTATATTTCCGATGATGCTGATGTTTCTTGTCGTGTTAGCGGTTGTCGGCGGACCTGCACTTATGATGATGGGTTAGTTGAGTGTATGTCATATCATTTGAAGATGAAAAGGAGAGATTTATATGTTGCAAGCAATGAAATTCCAATGGAAACGTTTTTGGAAAGAAGAAGACGGTTTGGGAATGGTGGAGCTAGTCGTTATTATTGCAGTGGTTGTTTTCTTGGCATTGATTTTTAGAAATCAAATTTCTAGTTTTATTTCGAGCATTATTACAGGAGCTCAAAGCAAGACAACTGATTTAATGGGGAAATGATGAGATGAGGGTATTTAGAAAATGGCGTTGGCTATCTCGTGAAGATGGGGCAGCTATTATGATAGAGGCTTCGATTGTGTTTCCTATCATACTAGTATGCACGCTAATTATGCTATTTCTAGGCATCATGATTTACCTCAAAGCTATTACTGCACATGGTGCCGTTCTCAGTTCGGAACGTGCGGGAGTTATATGGAGTAATAGTAACAAACATCCGCTAACAGGTGCGTTCCCACAGCACACCTACGATAAATTGTATTGGCGGGCACTTGACGACAAGTTAATAGACCGAGTATTTCAAGGAGGCGGCGCTGATAGCGCCTTCTCCATAGTACTTCCGAGTACAGGATCTTCTGGTAGCTTGCCTGAGAAGAAGCTAGGACTAAGCGCTGGACATATTCCTAATGGTTACAAAGGAAGCATGGAATATGGAAATAGCTTATTAGAACGTACAGTAACAACTTATTTGCAAGAGCCAGTTAAAGATAACATACTAAAACGTTTGTCAGGAAAAAGTATTGAGGTTGATGGGATGGCAGTGACAGCGGTTGTTGAACCTGCCGAGTTTATCCGTACAGTGCAATTTGTTAGATATATGCATGTCAAACTTACAGAAATGAGTGGAACGCTTGGGGCAACACCAAGAGAGGCAGGTTCTATGGTACAAAGAGCTGCTGCACCGTAGAAGGGAACTATACATAATTTCAAATGTGAAGGCGTTCTTAATTATTGATCGGGGTTCTATTTGTTGAACGGAATGAGTAGGGGGCAGTGTTGATGAACGGTACTAATGTAGCGAAACGAATGCGCAAACTTAGCATATGGGGAAGACGGTTCTGGAAGCGACAGAAGGGAGCGGTGTCTATTTTTTTAATATTTATCGTTATGGTCGTATTTATGGTCATGACGGTATTTATAGACTATGCACGTATTGCTGCAATGGAATGGCGTTCGGAAGTAATTGCTCAATCGGCAGCTCGCTCGGTTATGTCGGCTTTTGATCCTGCTTTGCAGCAACGCTATGGGTTGTTTGCGTACGGTGAGACTGAACCTGCGTTAATCGTGGAGGAAGTTCTTCGTCAACATGTACCACAGCAATCTCAGAGTTCATTTTCATGGGTCCAGCTCGAGGCGGACAGTCATTCCACGGGAGTAACTCGTCCTCTGGGGCGATTAGAAGAGTTTGAGCATCAAATTATGGAGGATATGAAATATAAAGCTCCAGTTCAGCTTGGATATGAAATATTCGGGAGAATGAAGCCGATGGCGAATGCTATGGGTGAGGCTTCGCAAGCCATGGATTTAATGCAGAAGCTAGAGAAGATGTACACCAAACGAAATCATTTGTTGGATGAAGTGATTAAAGATCAAAAAACCGCCCGTATTGCTTTTTCGGATGCGCAGTTAGATACAAAGATTATTGATGGGATTCAAGTGTTCTATAACCCTCAGCATATAGCTAGTAATCCAATCGGAACCATCAATACAGCTGCAGATATTGCGATGCAGTATAACGATTATGCTACTAAGTATGCATCTGATCAAGCTGCTGCGAAAGATAAGGATAAACAGCACCAAAGTGAAATAAAAGAATATGAGAGTGGTGCCCATTCTATAACGCTTGAACTAAAGCAAATGTCAGAGTACATGAAAAATAGGCATCAGAACTTTGTTAATCGCTCTATTACGAATCTGGAGGAAGCAAGAACGATTAATAGTCAGATGAGTACAATTGTACTTCAAGCACGCCTTAATGCACCTCCTCCAGGCTATAGTCAAGTTGGAGGTGCAAATGTTCCTACTCAGCCAGGAAGTACTGCCTCACAGGCAGATGTGCTTAATCAAATAAGACAGTCTGCCGACCAACTTGTAATGAGAGATCAATTCTTTATTGAATATGAACGTGAACTGACTCAACAAAAGACACTGGTTAGTAATTTGGATGACCGCATTAAAGGCTTCTCTTCTTTAGTTGGGCAATCATTAGGTGGGGCAGGTACGAAGCTTGCTTTAGCTCAATCCGTGTTTAATATGGCACAGCAATGGAAGCAATATGATAAAAACTACGTAGCCCTGTCTAATTTGGTTGATAAGCGTGCAGCAGAGTTGGCAGAACTTAAAGCGAAGGACAGTGAAATCGCACGTACCAAAAAAGCGGCGGATCAGAAGATGATGGAGGCAGCCGCTTTATTATCCAGTTTCACTAACTTGGGTAACCAGATGGAAGCGAACAAAGAAGGCTTTACAGATGTTAGAAAGAAAGTTGAAGCCATCCGACAATTTAATGCGTCTGAGGAAATGAAGCAAGCTGGAATTTCTAAACCTAGCAAGGATGCTAGTAAGGCAAGTTCAGAATCTATGAGTTTTATGACCACGCTGTTTAACGGCATGGGTGATACTTTAGCAAGTAGTAGAGATCGAATGTATCGCAATGAATATGCGTTTTTGTATTTTACTTCTTATGATCCTACCAAGCTGCAATCGATTATGACTTCAGTAGTGAACATACCGAATAGCATTGTCGAATCACTAGGCGTTCACAATCAAGAGTTGGAATACATCCTATATGGATTAGATCATCATTTTAGTAATATTGCAGCTGCCTATGGTGAAATATTTGCTGCTCGATTAGCTATTCGAACGATGGAGGGGTTCGTGGAGAATAGACATCTTGTTCATCCACTGCTCATTACTGCCGCAGCTATCCTGTATGGGATTACACAAGCTATATTAGACATGCAATTACTAGTGACAGTAAACCAAATCCCACTATCTAAGTATACACCGAATATAAAGCTTACTTATGCGGATCATTTACGGATCTTTATGATGGCACATGGAGATCGAGAGGATATGATGCTGCGTATGTTGGGGCTCATTCACTACAACACAGGTACAGATCCTACAACAAGCGGAACTTATGCAGAGACTCAATTAAGGACGAAGATGAAATTATGGTTTTTGCCAGGGCTGATGAAGCTTCTGGGGCACAGTGGGATGTTAGGAGGACAGGTTGTTAATGGAAAGTACGAGAGCAGTAAAACATCTGTATTTTCTTATTAAACATCGACTACAGGAACGGTCCCTTTACCCAAAACGACGTCTATTATCTCGCGCTGATGAGAATGGTAGCATTATTGTTGAAGCGGCACTGCTGCTACCTATGGTATTGCTGTTATTTCTGTTCTTTATTTATATGATACAGGCCGCTGTTATATCTACCGCTTTGCAATCCGCAGCAACGAATAGTGTAAAGCAGGTAGCGACACATATGTATCCGGTAGCATTAGCAGCGGAAGCGCTTCCTCCTGTGTGGGAGACGGGGCCAATCGGGAGAGTCATGTCTAAACCTCCAATTGCTAATGCTCAGCTTCTCATCACTGAATTTGTAAATACATTTGGAGTATCACTGCCAGAGCCTGTATCCAGTTGGGTGAGCTCTGGCAAGGACTGGGTAGGTAATCAGGTTCATTCCCTTGGCGAACAATTACAAGCGCCTGCTGGTCAAGCTATGTTTCAACCGCTCTTGGCGAGATACGGTATTCAACATGTATTAGTAGCTGACCGAATACGAGTAACGCATTTGAAGCTTCCTGACCTCAAAGGAAAGCAGTCTCCCTTTATTTCGCTGCAAATCGAATATGATCTGCCAATGAGGGTACCTTTCACGATGGAAAAAGTGACGTTAACTGCACGAGCTTCTGAGCGAGTATGGATTGGGGATGGTCCTCCTCCAAATTCGAAAAACGGACAAGCGGGATCATCCAAAGATAAGCCGCCGCCTCAATTAGGAACGTTATCTCCTCAGCCGCTTCGCCCAGGAGGCAAAGCAAGTTTAGATGCTAAAGTTGAGCCAAATGAACGGGTAGAGCTTGTTGTCTATTGGAAAAGTGGGAAAAGCGAGGCGAAGCATGTTGGCTGGGCTGAAGCTGATGCCAACGGCAATATTAGTTGGACTTGGCATATATCAGGGAATACACAGCCAGGTACTTGGAAGCTGGAAGTACGGACGGCTGATGGTCGCTCGAGCACGATGATGTTCGACGTCGAGAAAAAATGAAGTGAGGTGCTGGGCATTTGAATGGTGCTGATATGATAGGGGCTCTATTAGTAGTTTTTGCTTGTGTAACAGATGTGCGAAAGCGAATTATACCGAATTATCTCACAGTAACTGCTGTTGTTGGAGCCTTACTATTCCACTCCATAATGACTGGAATTGACGGATTACTATTTGTGTTTAAAGGCATTATGATTGGCTTTATTCCTTTATTCCTATTATATGTGATGCGGACAGTTGGGGCAGGCGACGTGAAGTTTTTTGCTGCGCTGGGCGCATGGATGGGAGGGGGATTCATCTGGGATACCTTTATGCTCTCAATCATATACGGCGGGTTAATTGCGCTAGCGATTCTCCTATATCAATATCGCACATTAGGCAAAAGGTTGCTGCGATCCTTGCTGCTGTTCATCGGATTACAGTCATTAGAACCGATTAAGGATGTCATTCGTCAGCCAGCTACATTTCCATTTATGATCGCGGTCGCTCCGGCAGCTGTATCGGTTTATTCATTTTCTTTGTATGCTGTGTAACAGTAGCTGCTTGGATTAAGGAGCAAGTTGAGAGCGAGAAAGGAGTTCCACTGTGTACGGGTATAAGGCGGATTTTGTTCATGATGGTAAAGTAATGATGAAAGTTGTTCGTGACCCAGCGATACGATCAGACGAATTGGACATGCATGCTATAAAGATGATGCAGCGGCATCCTATTCCACAGATGCTTACCCTTGATGTGCGAGAAATCGATTTTAATGTTGAACTTTATTTCGATATTAGCGGTAAAAAAATGCTTCAGCAGCTATTTCGTAGTGAAAAGTTAACAGAAATGCAGCTGTATGAGTGGTTACTACAATTGATGCGAATGGTAGAAGATTGTCGCTCATATATGCTGCACCCTAATCAATTGCTGCTTCATGAACAATTTATATTCATTGAAGGGGGGATTGCGCAAGGAGTTCTGTACGTGCCTTATATACCGATACAAGCGGCATTGCACGAGAACAGTATGATGGAGAGTATGTGTCGTCTTGCTATCCAACTATCAGGCAGTGTATCAAGTTGGAAAGGGGATACTTTTCAACAGATGGTTCGTATGCTGCACGACGGCAGTTACTCCATAACTCAAGTACGTCAATTCGTCCAAACGGCTATCGCTAAACCATTGGCTGGTGTGAGTACATGGAACAGCAGTACTGATGTTTCTTCGGGGGTTACAACTGGTCGTACGTCATTTAGTGAAATAAATGCTATGGGGGATTTATCTAGGAATCCACATACCAGCAATACCAGCAATGAAAGTTACAACTCTATTCCACCCGTTAAATCTAAGTCTTCAATGAGCGGAATAGCTCACTCCTATTCGCAACATACAGCAGAGGCTCGTCCCTCGATGTCAGATCAAATGAATGCTAATCGAATGACTACTACACGTGCAATGAATGAAACTAATACTAATTTTTCTGCCCATTTAGATTCTGCTGAATTACAATATCGGAATCAACTTGCATGGCCGGAGCCTGATGCCGAAGAAGACAGCGGTGAGCTTCAACCACTACAATCACAGTCGCCAATTATCGGGGTGGCTATTGCAGTTATAATATCTGTACTGGGGTGGAAATTCGGTTACATGGAGAGTCGTGATTCCATTGGCATGCTTTTGAGTTCCACAGCTACAGCAGTAGCTCTCTTTATGGGATTTGCATGGTGGAAAGGTTGGTTCTTAGGGATGGTGGTCTGGTTCCGAAATGGCAGCAAACGTGATAAAGCTAAGAGCACTCAGAAAAAGTGGTCTGTTGCTCCTGCAACAGGTATGCTGCCTGATTTCGCATCGGTAGAGCTGCCTTCAACTTTGTTGTCTCCCCCAACGACCACAGCCAATCCTCAAAAAACAAATATTAACTCTACACCATCATTTGTTAGGCCACCGTTTCGATCGCCAGAGCGGGTATCGCTTGAATCTCATTATGATGATATGTCAGAACATACGACCTTGATGAGCGGAGGTCAATTTGATGCAACTACCCTGCTTGATTCCTCTGTGGGGGATTTGGAAGCAAATGCTCCGATTATTTTTTCACTTGAACGTCTTGCTTCTGACGAGAGAACGGTGGAAGAAGCGATTCCGATTACGGAGTGGCCATTCATAATTGGAAGGGGAGCTCAAGGGGTACATCATGCATTGTCCTTGATGGGTATTTCCAAGATGCACTGTGAGTTGAATAGGCATGACGGTCAGTATGTTATTCAAGATTTAGGTTCAAAAAATGGCACTGAGCTGCAAAATGATATGCTGATTCCATATAAAAAGTATCCGCTCCACGAAGGAGACCATATTCGAATCATTGATTATGTATATCGGGTGAGTATGAAAAAATCGCGTGCGTCTAGAGCATCGCACATACGCTGAGGGTAAGCTTTATGATAATAGCACAGCCGATTCCTATCAGTACATAGAATAGGTGTTTGGGATATGGATGAATCTCAGCTCAAACGAGAGTATGTTTCTTTAATAATTGTTTGAAGCCCTGCATGTTAGCGCAATGGTCATGCAGGGCTTCTTTGTTATGTCAAATGGTCTTCAAAATTGGATGAAGTCTAACGTGGGTGAGGCCATCCTACCTTTCTTTCAAGGCAAGCAGCGCTTGTTCTACAGATGGGTATCGGAACTGGTATCCGTGCTGCAATGCCTTCGCTGGGAATACATGTTGTCCTTCCAAGACTAGAATGGACATTTCACCGAGTAATAGTTTCAAAGCGGTAGCAGGCACAGGAAGCCAATGAGGCTTTTCATAGATGCTGCTAATCTTACGTCCGAATTCATCATTGGTTATGGATTCTGGAGCACTGGCATTCACTACGCCACTTAATGTTTTGTCATTGACAATAAAGTCGATCAAGCGAACGATATCATCGATATGGATCCAAGAGAATGGCTGTTGGCCGCTGCCTATCCGGCCACCGAATCCTAGTCGATAGGGTAGCAATATTTTCTGAAAGGCTCCTCCTTCAGAGGAAAGTACAGGAGCGATGCGAAGTTTTACTGTGCGTTGTGCGGGTACTTGATCGGCTGCTGCTTCCCATTGTCGGACAACATCGGATAAGAAATCCTGTCCTGCTGGAGGTGACTGCTCATCGAATGTATCCCTATCAGAGCTACCATATACGGAAGAGCCAGAAGCAGAAATTAGTAAGGGCAGCACTCCATTACGTTTAGAAGCCCATTCCGCTATTTTTCTTGTAGGCTCTAGACGAGACTTGCGTATTCTTTCTTTTGCTTGATCATTCCAACGTTGATTAATGGTCTCGCCTGCTAAATTCACAACAACGTCTACATCTTCTACAATGGCTGGCATTTGAGCTAGCTGAGACCATGTGAGATACATCGATTGGCGTGTACGAGACGAGTGGTCAACTGCTGGTACAGAGCGGGTTAGTATGATGACTTCATGCCCTTCGTGCAGCCATTTTTCAGCTAACTTTGTTCCAATTAGACCTGTACCGCCGCTAAGTAACATTTTCAATTGAAACCAACTCCCTAACGATTATGATAGTAGATTCATAACCAATTCAGTAAGTATTGCACCAAATCTTAGTGTTTGTTACAGTCTATCACAACAAAAAAGTAGACATGGCAATACGCACATATCTACTTGATAAAATTATGATTGCAGTAAGTGCTCGTAAGCACTGTAATCAATATTGTGGTTTTTCAAGTTCTTTATTAGGTATTTGTAATCCCGTTTAGGGGTAGCCTTGATGTAGCCTTCTATACAATGATCATGTGTCACTTGAGAAGCACCGCTTTCCACTGCAAGCTGGCCAATCTTAGCAGCAATTGTATGCTTGGCTATGTCTCGAAATGCATTGGGGACAGGATCAACAAATAGATTTAGCAGTGCCTTGGACTCTTCTGTCCATAATGGACGACTGCGTTCTACCCAATAATTTTGCCAATCGAGCTTCGACTTGCCATCGCGCATAGGAAGAACTTTAAGAAACTTTCGAAACATAAAGTAGCCGCCGATGGCCATTAGGCCAACTAGAATAAACGTCCATGCGGTGATTGTGTTGAGAAACCCGTCACTAGGTCGGGTTGCCGCTAAAGGAAATAAAGAAAACATGATGTGCATTAGGCTCACCTCTTGTGAATTTCCTGAATTTACATATGGTACTTCGAATTATACCGCATTCCTAGATTTATTTCGATATAACCTGTAAAATAGGTACAATTAGTTGATAAAAGGAGTTGTATTATGCTGAAAATTGGCTCTCACGTATCATTCTCGGATAAAGGATTGCTCACAGCGGCAAAGGAAGCTGCTTCATACGGCTCCAGCTCGTTCATGATATACACGGGTGCACCTCAGAACACTAGACGCAAACCTATCGAGTCCCTATATATTGAAGAAGGCAAGCAGCTTATGGAGAAGAACGGCGTCGAAGAAATTGTCGTTCATGCTCCGTATATTATTAATCTTGGTTCGTACAAGCCAGACACGTTCGAGCTTGCTGTGAACTTTTTGCAAGAAGAAATTCGACGCACGCATCATATTGGTGTGAAGCAAATCGTGCTTCACCCTGGTGCATATACAGATAAAGATGCAGAATATGGATTGGCTCGTATCGCTGAAGGGCTTAATGAAGTGCTGAATAATACTCAGGATACGGATGTACACATTGCTTTGGAGACGATGGCGGGCAAAGGTACAGAAATGGGTCGCAGCTTTGAGGAGCTTGCTACAATTATCGATAAAGTGCAATTGAACAGTCGATTGACCGTTTGTTTAGATACTTGTCACGTACATGATGCTGGGTACGACATCGTTAATGATCTAGATGGTGTATTAGCAGAGTTTGATCGCCTTGTTGGCTTGGATCGTATTGCAGTTGTGCATTTAAATGACAGCAAAAATCCAACAGGGGCTCGCAAAGACCGCCATGCACCAATCGGAGCAGGATGGATTGGTTTTGAAGGCATTCATCGTATCGTTCACCATGAAGCGCTGCAAGGCCGTCCATTTATTTTGGAGACTCCATGGATTGGTAAAGATCCAAAGAAACAGCGCCCGATGTATGAAGCTGAGATCGCGCTTCTGCGCGGCAATGTATTGGAGCGTTTTGGTGCATCCATCATCGAGGATGTAGAACGCATTGACAGCTTGATGAGTAAGGAAGGCCTAGATCGTCGTGGCTTTGTTCTGGATACTTGGGATGTTATTAAGTCCGATGCGAAGGCACGCAAAGCTGACCCACGTGAGCCAATGGAGCGTCTATACGACACCATTATGGCAGCTGGATTGTTCCCGGAACTGTCAGAAGAAGAAGTGAATCAGCGTTTGAGCGTTTGGTTTGCGGGCAGTAAAGTCATTTCTAAATAAGAAGTTATCCAGTGGGGGAGAAATAAATGACACATCAACATACAATGACACAAGCTCGTCTGGAAGCAGATAAGGAGCGTTTGAATCGGGGTAGAATGCTGATCTCTTGCCCAGACCGGGCGGGGATTGTCGCAGCGGTGTCTAAGTTTTTGTTTGAGCATGACGCAAACATTGTTCAATCTGATCAATATACGATGGACCCAGATGGCGGCATGTTCTTTATGCGTATCGAATTCGATATGGCTGAACTGGGAGAGCGTCTTGCACAGTTGAAGAAGGATTTTACAGGGATTGCGGAGTCGTTCGAAATGCAGTGGCGCATGACGCGAGTCTGTGATAAGAAGCGTCTTGCTATTTTTGTTTCCAAAGAAGACCACTGCCTTGTAGAGCTATTATGGCAGTGGCAAGCAGGGGACTTGGATGCTGAGATCGTGATGGTTATTAGTAATCATAATGATATGCGAGAATTCGTAGAGTCATTTGGTATTCCATATCATCACATACCAGTTACACCTGATACAAAGGCAGAGGCGGAGCGTCGCCAGATCGAGTTAGTAGAAGATAAAGCAGATGTTATTATTTTGGCGCGCTACATGCAGATAATTTCTCCTCGTTTCATTGAGGTATATAAAAACCAAATTATTAATATTCATCACTCCTTCCTTCCTGCGTTCGTTGGTGGTAAGCCGTATCATCAAGCGTATACACGTGGTGTAAAATTGATTGGAGCTACAGCTCATTTTGTTACGGAAGAGTTAGACGGCGGTCCGATCATCGAGCAGGACGTTAGCCGTGTTACACACAGTGCGGATGTAAATGAGCTGAAACGAATTGGACGTACGATTGAGCGTATCGTGTTAGCTCGTGCTGTTCAATGGCATGCTGAAGATCGTGTTCTTGTTCACCAGAACAAGACCGTTGTTTTTAATTAGTAGTTAGGAAAGAATTAGTTTGAAATAATGGGCCGGACGAAATGTGTTATAAGATCGTCTGGCTCTTTATTTGGCATGAGGAAAGGGGGAGGTTGCGTGCCAATTGTATGGCTTGTTGTTATTGTATGTGCCATCGCAGCTGTCTTGTATGGTGTAGTGGTCATAAAGCGACGAGATCGTTCTCAGGTAAATGTCATTCCAATTACGAAAAGATCGAAGGCGAAACCGTTGCAACAGACGGGGCAAAAATGTTCATTTTGTAAAACTCCATCCCAAAAGCTGATTTTCTATGCAAGAGAAAATGGTACTATCGTTGGCTTATGCAAAGATTGTAGGCCAAAAGCAGAACGTCAGAACATGCTTCCTTTGTAAAAGAGTGCTTATGGTGAGGGGAGCAATTATATACACGTAATAAGTCTAGCCCCGTTTAAAAGGTGCTGGACTTATTTGCGTTTTACCAATCCAGCACCAAACTCCATAAGCCCAATTAATAGTCATAGCGCTCTTTTATTACTTTGCTCCTTACCTTTAGACGAAGGTGTGTAAGTAAGGATTGCTCCTCCAATGAGAAAGACACCGCTTAAATAAAATACGGAAACAATGCCAGCGGACGTACCAATAAAGCCAAAAAATAAGGGTGCAATCACTTGTGATAAGCGATTGGTAGATAAGCGCAATCCAAGAACTTCACCTGTGCGATCAGGTGGTGATGCATTAAATATAGTAGTCATCGATAACGGCTGACCGCAGCCAAGGCCTAGACCCATTATAGTACTAATGATCGCCATTAAAATAAAAGGAGTCGTGAGCGGAACGAGCATAAATGCGAAGCCGGCAATTAAGATGGAGCCAATTAGAACAAGCTCTCTGCTGTATCTTTTCGTTAATGGAGACAGGAACAGGCGAACAGCCACCATAGCCATACTTTGAATTGCGATTATCCATCCGATTCCAATATCGGACATCCCCCACTCCGCACCTAGAAGGGGGAAGTAGGCAACAAAGATATCGCGAGAATATAAGACTAAAGCGCTCGACAAGAGTGCCTTGCGCAGTGTAGAGCTTCGAAGTAAGCCAAATGATCCACCTGTGTTTGAACGACTTACTTTGGCATGATTCATAGCCGGCAGTGATCGCTCTTCCCGTTGGCCAGAAATAAACCATGATAGTATAAATGGGATGATTCCGATTAGAACGGAAATGAAGAAGGTATGTACATAAGATGTATGATGAGCAATATATCCACCAAGTACGGGACCGAACACACCACCTAAAGCTACAGACATGCTGAGCCAGCCGTAATATTGATCACGCTGTGCGGGGGGAGCAATTCGCCCGACCATATTTTGAAGAGCAATCGTTACCATAATTCGTGAGATGCCAATAATCATTTGTGAAATATATAGAGCAGTTAATGAAGGCCACACATAGGGAAGAAATAGTCCAATCATCATTCCTATTACACCTGCCATATTAGGGATTTTGTCCCCGATACGATCTGTCATTTTGCCTAGGTAAATAGCAAATATGACGGGTAAAAAAGCATAGGAAGCGGTCAGCATTCCGATATCGAATGTGCTGGCTCCAAGCTGTGTGCTGAGCAGGGAGATAGTCGGACGCGTCATATACAGCATTGTTTCTATTCCAAATATTACGGCATAAATACGAATGAGAAGGGCCATCTGCAACACACCTTGTCTGTGGAATGTGATTTTTTGTATATGGCACGATTATAGCACTTCCAAGATTGCTCAAGGCTTGAAATGGGGTGTGGGCAAAAAGAAATATATAATTTTTAAAACACTTATGTCCAAAATGAACAAAATACTTGGAATGATTTGCAAGTATGTTATCATCGATCCAATCATTGAAAGCGTTATCATTGAGATTTACTTAAATTGGGGAGGATGAATGAATATGAATCGTAATAAGCATTTTTGGTGGGTTTCCTTAATGATCACAGTTGTGATGTTAACTACTGCAGCCTGCTCGTCAAGTGGTTCAAACTCATCAGCTGCAAACTATCCAGAGAAGCCATTTACAATTGTTGCCCCTTCGGGTGCTGGAGGCGGATTGGATTTGACTGCACGTTCATTGTCTAAATCTTTGGCTAACACGAAATTAGTAGAACAACCTATCCTCGTAGAAAATCGACCTGGAGGAGGACAAGCAGTCGGCCTCGCTGATTACATCACAAAAGACAAAAAAGACCCTTACAAGTTGTTTCTACCCTCAGCTCCAATCCTCATCAATCATTACAAAAAAGAAGGCACAAGCGCATATTCCCACAAAGATCTTACACCTCTCGCCCAGTTGACCAAAGATTATGGGGCTATTGCGGTTCCAGTGGATTCAAAATATAAAGATTTGCCGTCACTCATTGCGGATTTGAAGACTAACCCTGATTCCGTTATTTTGGCAGGAGGCTCGGCGCCAGGATCTCAAGATCACTTAATCGCGATGCTCCCTGCCTATAAGGCGGGTGTTGATCCGAAGACAATTAAGTTTATTTCTTATGATGGTGGTGGAGAGGCGCTGACTGCACTGTTAGGCGGTACTGCCAATGTGCTTGCCTCTGATATTTCTGGATTAAGTGAATATATGGAAGCTGGTCAAGTAAGAGTGCTCGGCATCTCTGCTCCTGAGCGTTTGCCTGGCGAGTTCAAAGACATTCCCACTTATAAAGAGCAAGGAATTGATGCGGAGTTCGTCATTTGGCGTGGATTGTTTGGTCCAAAAGATATGGATGCAAATCATGTGAAATATTGGGAAGAAAAAATAAAGCAGCTTTCTGCTACTGAGGAATGGAAAAAAGAGCTTGAGGCGAATGGATGGGAAGACGGCTATAAGAACTCCGCAGATTTTGCGGCTTTCCTAGGAGAGCAAGAGAAGCTGATTCAAGAAATTCTCAAATCATTGGATATGTTAAAGTAGGTTTTGTATAGTAGTTGGCAACGCTGCATCATGGCTGCTTTCACATAGAAATCAGCTTTTATTAGTTTAGTATCCTTTGTGAAAACGCTAGTATATTAGAGGTCACCGCAGAAAACGATAAACGAGTAGCCAAATGAAATGTAATAAGGTATAATTGATTTTATCAAAGTGAATTTGTCAAAACGACATATTCATTAACACTTTGAAGTGGAAAAGCGAATCAACTAATGTTACAATAATGCAAAATGTTATGGGTCATCGTGTATACGAGTCCCCTATCGTGCTGGAATCTCTTGTAGACATAGAAGGAGGAAATCAATAATGACAGCAGCGCAATCTAACCTTGATGCACGCTCTGTTGCAGCGATTCGTACGCTGGCAATCGACGCTATTGAGAAAGCTAAATCCGGACACCCAGGTATGCCAATGGGGGCAGCACCAATGGGGTACCATCTATTTGCAAGGGCAATGACACACAACCCGGCTAACCCAACTTGGATTAACCGTGATCGTTTTGTCTTGTCTGCAGGACATGGCTCGATGCTGTTGTACAGCTTGCTCCACTTGAGCGGCTATGACCTATCTATCGACGATATTAAGAACTTCCGCCAATGGGGAAGCAAGACTCCTGGTCACCCAGAATTCGGACATACTGCTGGTGTAGATGCTACAACAGGTCCATTGGGTCAAGGTATTGCAATGGCAGTTGGTATGGCTATGGCAGAAGCACAAATGGGTGCTACTTATAACCGTGAAGGTTTCAATGTGATTGATCATCATACTTACGCAATTTGCGGCGATGGCGACTTGATGGAAGGTATTTCTCACGAAGCTGCTTCCATGGCAGGTCACTTGAAGCTTGGCAAATTGGTTGTTCTATATGATTCCAACGATATCTCTCTTGATGGCGAGTTGAACTTGTCTTTCAGTGAGAACGTACGTCAACGCTTTGACGCTTACGGTTGGCAAACGCTTCTTGTTGAAGACGGCAACGACTTTGCTGCTATCGAGGCAGCTGTACAAGCAGCTAAAGCTGAGACAAGCAAGCCGACACTTATTGAAGTGAAGACTGTAATCGGATTCGGTAGCCCGAACAAGCAAGGTAAAGGCGGCCACGGCGGTACGCACGGTTCTCCGCTTGGTGCTGACGAAGCACAGTTGACGAAAGAGTTCTATCAATGGGAGCACGAGCCATTCTTCGTTCCTGAAGAAATCTATGCTCACTTCAACGCTGCAATTAAGCAACCTGGTATCGCTGCGAACGGCGAGTGGGATGCACTAGTTGACAGCTATGAGAAAGCTCATCCAGAGCTTGCTAAGCAATTCAAGCTTGCTGCTGCTGGAGAACTTCCAGCGGATTGGGATACAAACCTTCCAAAATACCAAGTAGGCGACAGCGCAGTTTCTACTCGTGTTGCTTCTGGTAATGCGTTGAATGGCCTTGCGCCGAACGTGCCTTTCCTAACTGGTGGTTCTGCTGACTTGGAAAGCTCTACAATGACGCACTTGAAAGGCCTTCCAGTATTCCATGCAAGCCAATACGATGGCCGCAACATCTACTTCGGTGTTCGTGAATTCGCAATGGCTGCAGCTATGAACGGTATGCAATTGCATGGCGGCGTTAAAGTATTCGGTGGTACGTTCTTCGTATTTACAGATTACTTGCGTCCAGCAGTTCGTCTATCTGCATTGATGAACTTGCCTGTAACGTATGTATTGACGCATGACAGTATCGCTGTTGGTGAAGACGGTCCTACGCATGAGCCGATCGAGCAATTGGCTTCTATCCGCGTAATTCCGAACTTGACAGTGATTCGTCCAGCTGATGCTAACGAAACGTCTGCAGCTTGGGCTTATGCAGTTGAGAACAAAGCGAACCCAGTGGCGCTTGTACTTACTCGTCAAAACTTGCCGATCTTGGAAGGTTCCGTTGAAAATGCGCGCGAAGGTATCAAGCGTGGTGCTTACGTGGTGTCTGATGCAAAAGACGGCAAACCACAAGCGCAAATTATTGCAACGGGTTCAGAAGTACAGCTTGCTGTTCGTGCACAAGCTGCATTGGCAGAAGAGGGTATCCAAGTTCGCGTTATCAGCATGCCGAGCTGGGATCTATTCGACAAGCAATCTCAGGAATACAAAGATTCCGTATTGCTTCCAGAAGTTAAAGCACGTCTTGCAGTTGAAATGGGTCACCCATTTGGCTGGGATCGCTATGTAGGTGACAAAGGAAGCATCCTTGGCATTTCTACATTCGGCGCATCTGCACCTGGCGACCGCGTAATGAGCGAATACGGCTTTACCGTTGAAAACGTAGTAAGCCGCGTTAAAAGCTTGCTATAATTCATTGTTCTCGTAGTTCCGATAGTTCGCTATTGAAACATGAACGATAATCCATTTCCTATATAAAAAGGGGCCAATTCCGATGTCAAATTCAACTGTTGCTGCAGATCGTTATCAAGAAGTAGCCGTTTTGAAAAAAGCGAATGTGTACTTTGAAGGTAAAGTTACGAGTCGTACGATTCTTTTTGCAGATGGAACGAAGAAGACGCTAGGCATTATGATGCCAGGTGAATATGAGTTCGGTACAGATGTAAAAGAATTAATGGAGATTCAAGCAGGTAAGCTGGATGTATTGCTTCCAGATCAGACAGAGTGGTTGAGCATCGATGGTGAAGGCGAGTTCTATGTACCTGCTCATGCAAGTTTTAAGCTGCGGGTACATGAGGTAACGGATTACTGCTGTTCCTACATTGCGGAATAGTGGAATGGTACAAGAAAGAAGAACCGACTAAACACCTACGACAGACATCGGATGAACGGTTTGCTTTACGATAGGATAAAATACAAGCAGTAATGAAAGAAGCCTGGTGCATACCAGGCTTTTTTTGCAACTATGATGTTATTTGGAGGTAGGTTCATGCCCCTTGTTTACTGTATGGCCAAGCCATTGTTCATACACTTTGACCACAGCGGAGAGATCTTCTTCCCCATAACCAGATGCATGTCCGATTTGGAACATATTTTTTGCAGCTTCTAGCATTGGTGTTGGAGTTTGAATCGAATCTGTAAGTACAGAAGCGAGCTTCAAATCTTTGAGAATTAACTGCAAGGAAAACTGATTGTCGAAGTTACCGTCTACAATTTTTTTCCCTTTTAGATCTGCGGCCTTACTGCCTGCACTTCCATTTTGTACAACCTCTAAAAAGGCACTTGGGTTAACACCCGTTTTGGCCACTATAGAGAATCCCTCTGCTAGTGCAGCATTGTTAATGCCTACAATGGCATTATGGGCAAGCTTCGTAATAGAACCGTTACCTGTCGCACCCATATGGACAATTCTACTTCCCATCGCTTCGAATACAGGACGAACTGCTTCTAAAGCAGCAGATTCACCGCCAACCATAAACAGCAATGTGCCAGCTTCTGCAGCAGGTTTACTTCCTGTTACAGGAGCGTCTAAAAATATCGCTTCTTTTGCATTGCAATCTTCAGCTAATCGCATAACGAGTGTTGGTGAAATGGTGCTGCTGTCGATGACATAAGTTCCAGGGCGCAGTCCTGCAAGGATACCGTCCGGTCCATCGTAAATATGGATAATAGAGGTGTCATCACTGACCATGCTTATGACAACATCTGCTTCTGCAGCAGCATGTTTGGGGGTTCGGGCTACTGATGCTCCCAACGCAGCAAGTGGGGCAGTTTTTTCTATCGTTCGATTATAGACAATTACTTCATATCCTTTTTCCAGCAAGTTGCGTGCCATAGGGGCGCCCATTGTGCCCATGCCAAGTACAGCTACTTTTTTCATCATTGGTCACCTCGTTGTATTTGTATGCTGGTATGCTGGCCTCCCTAATGGGAGTGGCTAACGTGCAGCATGTAGATAAATAAAAACCGCATAGTAAATAGGTAATTGAAATGAACTTACATCTATAGTAACATAGCTCGTTCCCGTATACTCAACATATGGTGGGTGGGAACATTTTACGTGTGTGCGCTTATGCTCGGAAATATTCAAGTTGCTATCCATGCCTGTTCGAAAAGTACGAGTCTAAAAAAAGATAATAAATATGTTTTATCATGTAAACCCTTACAAGGTGGCTTGTTCCCTTGTGTTTCATTTCGAAATCCAGTATCCTTAACGTATATTCATTTTCATGGGTTAAAGTGGCAAAGTCAACCAAATTGAAGGAGGGTGTATGATATGCCGAACAACATACACTTTGATTACAGCAAAGCACTTGGATTCGTAGGACAGCATGAACTTGATTACTTCGCTGAGCCAATTCGCTTGGCGCATGAACAACTACATAATAAGACGGGAGTTGGATCTGACTTCTTAGGTTGGATCGACCTCCCATTTAACTATGATAAAGAAGAATTTGCTCGTGTGAAGGAAGCGGCAGCTCGCATTCAACAGCAATCTGAGGTTCTTATCGTCATCGGTATCGGCGGTTCTTACCTAGGTGCTCGCGCAGCGATTGAAATGTTGGGACATTCGTTCTATAACATGCTTCCGAAGGACAAGCGTAAGACACCGGAAATTTATTTTGCAGGAAACAACATCAGCTCTACGTACGTAACGCATCTATTGGAGCTTATCGAAGGCAAAGACTTCTCGATTAACGTTATTTCCAAGTCTGGTACGACAACAGAGCCAGCAATCGCATTCCGTATTTTCAAAGAAGTATTGGAGAAGAAATACGGCAAGGAAGAAGCGAAGAACCGTATCTTTGCTACGACCGACCGCGAGAAGGGCGCTTTGAAGAAGTTGGCTGATGAGGAAGGCTACGAGACATTCGTAATTCCTGATGATGTTGGCGGACGTTACTCTGTATTGACACCAGTAGGCTTGCTGCCAATTGCAGTAGCAGGCATTAACATTGATGATATGATGAAAGGTGCTCAAGACGCAGCAACAGAGTACAGCAATCCGAATGTAGCAGAGAACTTGAGCTATCAATATGCAGCAGTGCGCAATGCGTTGTATCGTAAAGGCAAGACGACAGAAATTCTCGTTAACTACGAGCCGTCCTTGCACTATGTATCGGAATGGTGGAAGCAGCTTTACGGTGAGAGTGAAGGAAAAGACCATAAAGGGATTTATCCAGCATCCGTAGATTTCTCTACAGATTTGCACTCAATGGGACAATTTATTCAAGAAGGTACACGCAACCTGTTCGAGACGGTTATCCAAGTTGAAGAGGTTCCGCATCATATTTCGATTAATGAAGATCCAGAGGACTTGGACGGTTTGAACTTCTTGACGGGCAAGACGATGGACTTTGTTAACAAGAAAGCATTCCAAGGAACGATGCTAGCTCATACGGATGGACAAGTACCTAACTTGATCGTAACGATTCCTGATATGACACCGTACACATTCGGTCAACTCGTTCTCTTCTTTGAGAAAGCATGCGGTATTAGCGGATATCTGCTTGGCGTAAATCCATTTGACCAACCGGGTGTGGAAGCGTACAAGAAAAATATGTTTGCGCTTCTTGGCAAACCTGGTTATGAGAAAGAAAAAGCCGAGCTTGAAGCACGTCTATCCAACTAATTGAGACGGAGAAGATAGGCCAGCGGCATTAGAAATACAGCTTAGATACACAATCTGCCGCAGAAAGCAGTTCTCCAGTAAGAAGGAGAGCTGCTTTCTTGGCAATCTGTGGAAGGTGAAAGTCATGCTAGAAAGCTACAAAACTGTACGTGAATACGGCAGTAAAGAAATCGTCATTAAAAAGTCTCGTTTTATCGGCTATGCCAAGCCGGTTAAGACAGAAGAAGAAGCAATTGCATTTATTGAAGAGATTAAGAAGAAGCATTGGAATGCCACACATAACTGTTCAGCCTATATGATAGGCGAAAGAGATGAGATTCAGAAGGCATCTGATGATGGTGAACCTAGCGGAACAGCAGGTAAGCCAATTCTGGAAGTTATGAAGAATCAGAATCGAAAAGATGTTGTTATCGTCGTTACGCGTTACTTTGGCGGTATTATGCTTGGTGCCGGGGGGCTTATCCGTGCTTATACAGACGGTGCAGTAGCTGCTATTGAAGGAGCAGGTCCTATCACAAAGGTGCTGCACCAGCAAGTATTAGTCGAAGTTGATTATACATGGCTAGGCAAATTAGAAAATGAGTTGCGCAATCGAGGTACGAGAATGGGCGAGACACAGTTTACTGATAAAGTCATCTTGACCTGCCTGCCAGTCGTATCCGAAGCAGAGCGTTTCATTGCTTGGATGACCGATTTAACGCAAGGTCAAGCTATGATTCAAAGGGGAGAAGCTGTGTACTACATTGAGGGAGAATAAGGAGAATCCGCTATGCCAAGAAAAGCAGTAGAGCAGGAGTTGTCGCGTGATCGTATATTGGAAGTGGCAAGGCACCTATTCGTTACAAAAGGGTATCGAGCAATCTCAATGCGCAGTATTGGCCAGCAGCTAGGCTACAGTCATGGTTCGCTTTATTATCATTTTAAGGACAAGGCGGAGCTGTTCTCCGCGCTTGTTCAAGATGACTTCAAGCGTTTGGGCCGTTTGTTTGAAAAAGTCATTAACCAATCACCTACAGATGGTATGTCAAAGCTTGAACAGGTTATGCTTGAATTTGTTTCATTTGGTCTTAATAATCCACATCATTATGAAATTATGTTTATGACAAGAGACGAGGAACTGTTATGCTATGCTCGCGCAGAGCAAGGACGATGTCTCGAGATGTTCTCTACGATTGTGAGGCAGTCACTTCATAGTCAGTTGAGAACGGAGCAAGAACGGCACCATATCCCGCGAAGTTTATTTTTATCCATACATGGCTTCATTTCCTTCTACATTCAAGATCAAGTCACCTTTGATGAGATTAAGCCAGCTGCGGCCGCTCATGTACGTTTTTTGTGCAGAAGAGCGCTTGAAGAAGCAGCACAATCCGCTTAATAACATGTTCTAACATGGAATAGTTGAACGTACGAGTGGACTAAACTTCCACTAATAGTGCTCATCATCATCGATACAGCCCGCATCGCATAGGATTCACGTAATGGCATCTGCCCACATATCGTATAGGGACGATAAGAGACGTATATTTGCGTCAACCATAACGTCTGCTAAATCTACATTTCATCAAAATTGCTGTGTATCATGTTGCTTGCTTGTACAGGAGTGGAGCATCTTGCAGCATCGTCGCATCTTTTCTTTTTAGTGTATTGCTGCGATGCTGCTACAAAGCAATACATGAAATGGGCAGGAGGTCATTGTAAGTGATTGATTATGTAGTACGACCTGGTGATTCGTTATCCCTAATAGCGAATCGCTTTGGGCTATCTGTTGCAAGGCTCGCGCTTGTGAATGGGCTTGGTCCGAATGCAATTATTTATCCAGGGCAGGTTATCAAAATACCAGTTGGACCAGACATTCCCGTTCCGATTCAGCCTGGATATCCACCTTCACCGCCGCCACCTGTACCACCAGCTCCTCCAGTGAACTATTACCAACTGGAGCGGAGAGTTTCGCTGTTGGAAGCCCAGGTTCGGAGGCTTCAACGTGAAGTTAACCAGCTTCAAGGTCAGCCTACACCTTATTAATACGATGCAGCTTGGTATCAGGCAGCTCTCTGTTCTCTTGCTTATCTTACAAGAGAAATGTTGGGGGCTGTTTTTGTTATGCGCATATGCGTGTTTATTATGTACATTTTTATGTACATATATAAGCCCGTGTAATACCTTTTATTAGGTTTGCTTAAAAGTATTGACGAATCCCGTCCGAGTTGGTAATATTTAATAATACAATTTCCAAGTAAGTTGGTAGGAATTATTATGTATAAAGATATATGAATCTAGAACCATGTGGGGTGGGGATGTTTCATGAATGCAGTATTGAACCATAAAGGAGCGTTGTGGGGATTTCGGACAACGCTGCTGTTATATATGTTCTTGCTCATTATTTTACCGATTACAGGAATATATGCTCATTCATTATCAGCTGGTTGGGATATGTTTGTGGAGAGTATTTCAGATCCATTGGCTTGGAAAGCTGTGTGGCTGACGCTCCGATTGTCTTTGATTGCTATGGTTATTAATATGGTGATTGGTACGATTGCTGCTTGGGTGCTGCATCGCTATCAGTTCCCAGGTCGTACGTTATTAAACAGTTTAGTGGATTTACCATTTGCACTGCCGACTGCGGTTGGTGGGTTGATGATCTTGCTTCTACTTGGGCCCAACAGCTTTGTTGGTCAGTGGGCAGATGCTGTGGGCATTCGAATCGTGTTCGGGGAGCCGGCTATCGTGGTTGCCATGGTATTTGTAACGTTTCCATTCGTCATTCGAGCGGTGCAGCCATTGCTGGAAGAAGCAGATAAGACGCAGGAAGAAGCTGCCCATACATTAGGTGCTTCTAAGTGGCGTACATTCTACCAAGTGCTGCTGCCTCAAATGCGCCCTGGTATTATTAGCGGTGGTATGCTTGCCTTTTCAAGAGCTATGGCTGAGTTCGGCGCAGTAGTTCTCGTTGCAGGTAATATTCCCGGCAAGACATTGATTGCATCGGTTTATATTTTCGGAGAGATCGAGAGCGACAATCCACAAGGTGCTGCGGCTGTGTCTGTCATATTATTAACGTTGTCGTTCCTTGTATTATGGTTCATTAATACCTTGCAAGCGAAGGAGGGACGATGATGTCAACTGCACCAACTACTTTAACCTCTAAGAAATCATCTACTTCTTCTAAGATTCTCATCTTGATTACGTATTCTGTGTTTATTTTGTTATTAATTATCCCGCTCGTACAGATTGTTATTGGCGCTTTTGATCATGGCGTGCAATCACTGTTTCAGGCTTTGCTTCGTCCTGAGGCTCTTCATGCCATGTGGATAACGCTATCTGTTGTAGTGGTCGTTACACTTCTTAATACACTGTTTGGTGTGTTGACAGCTATTATGCTCGTTCGGGGACAATGGCTCAGTTCCCGAGTTAGACGGTTTTTAAATAGTATGATAGATTTGCCATTTGCCGTATCACCCGTTATTGGTGGGTTTATGATTATGCTGCTGCTTGGACCACAGACTGTTATGGGTGCTTTCTTTTCAGATTTAGGTATGCCTATTGTATATGCCTTTCCAGGCATGGTACTTGCTACACTATTCGTAACATTTCCACTGATGATTCGTGAAATTGCACCGGTATTGCAGGAAATAGGTACACAGCAAGAAGAAGCGGCATCTATGCTGGGGGCATACAGCTGGACGACATTCTGGAAAGTAACGTGGCCGTCTATTCGATGGGGGGTTACTTACGGAGTCGTTTTAACGGTAGCACGCTCGCTGGGTGAATTCGGGGCTGTACTCGTCGTATCAGGCAACATCATGAATAAGACACAGACCATGACAACACTCGTGTATCAAGATGTAGACAATTTCAATATTGCCGCGGCAAATAGTGTAGCATTAGTGCTGGCTGTATGTTCGATAACCCTGTTACTTGTAATGGAATGGGCGAAGAGACGGAAGGGAGTGCATACGCATGCACATTGAAGTACGCGACTTGAATAAATGGTTCGGACAATATCATGCTGTACGTGACGTTAACTTCTCGATTGAACCAGGGCAGTTGATCGGTCTACTTGGTCCGAGCGGAGGCGGCAAGACATCAGTGCTGCGTATGTTGGCAGGATTAGAATATCCAGATAGCGGTGAGATATTATTTCATGGAAAAGTGATGAACGATGTTCCTCCTCAGGAACGCGGCATTGGTTTTGTATTTCAACATTATGCTTTATTCAAGCATATGACGGTTTATGACAATATTGCTTTCGGATTGACGATTCAAAAATGGCCCAAAGCACGTATTCGTGCAAGAGTAGCTGAACTGCTTGAACTTACAGGGCTTAGCGGTGTAGAGAAGCGATACCCGCACCAATTGTCAGGCGGTCAGCGCCAACGCGTTGCATTTGCACGCGCACTTGCTCCAGAGCCGCAGCTGTTGCTGTTGGATGAACCGTTTGCGGCAATTGATGCTAAGATTCGCAAAGAGCTGCGCAGTTGGCTAAAGTCTCTTATTGAACGTGTTGGTATTACGTCTATCTTCGTTACGCATGACCAAGATGAAGCGATTGAAGTCGCTGATGAAATTATGATTATTCAACAAGGTTCTGTGGAGCAAAAAGGAACGCCGTGGGATATTTACAAATCTCCACGAACACCGTTTGTGGCTGAATTTATCGGCGAATCTACGCTGCTGGAAAGCATAGGTCAGTTGAAAGGATTCGGGCAAGTGCCAGCACAGTCGAATACGAAAGTGTTGATCAGACCTGAATATATCGAAGTAGGTCAACCCGGTGAACTGAAGCTTGCATCCGCGAGCGAAAATGGAATTGTAAAAGCGATGCACTTCCGCGGAAGTGAATGGATGATCGAGGTTGCTGTAGGAGACTTGCTGTTGAAAACATATCGCAGCTTGGAAAGTCCTGTGCTGCAAATTGGTGAAACGGTGCAAGTGCTTATACATCGTGTGTATGTATTTGATGGCGATAGCCATTCAGTAATAGAGAACTCGCTGAAAGAAGATCCGATGCCTATCATGATTTAAAGAGGGAAAGGAGCATTAGCAGATGGAGCCTCAAGCAGTACGTGTTTGTACTCGGTTCATGCAACGATGCATGCTCTTCTTATTGCTATTCGTCACTGCTTGCAGTTCCCCTGCGGCTGATTCGGCTTATGAAGCCGTTGATGTGCAGCCCGTTAACAGTGGCAATAACTCTGTGACGCTTGTCATTGGTGCTTATTCCGTGGCAAGAGATGCACTTCAACCCATTCTTCCAGCGTTCCAAGCGGAATGGAAGGAGAAGACGGGGCAGACGGTAGAATTCCAGCAATCTTATGAAGCTTCTGGAACTCAAGCGCGTTCGATCGCAAGCGGGATGGAAGCAGATGTTGCCCTGCTGGCTATGGAAGGGGATATCGACAAACTTGTTGATGCAGAGCTGATCCCACATAATTGGAAACAGCGAGACCCTTATCAGGGCATGGTGACGCGTTCCATCGTCGTAATTGGTACGAGAGCAGGTAATCCACTTCACATCAAAGATTGGATGGATCTTACCCGTTCTGATGTCGATGTGTTGTACCCGAATCCGAAGACGTCTGGTGGAGCACAGTGGGATATTAATGCTATATACGGTGCAGGATTGAAAATGGCTGCTGAACAAGGAGTCGATGGACCAAACTATGCCAAGCAACTGCTTCATCAAGTACATGATCGAGTTATCTCCATGGATAAAAGTGGGCGTGCTTCGATGGCAGCCTTCGAATATGGTGTTGGTGATGCAATTGTGACGTATGAGAATGAGCTTAAAGCACGAGTGAAGCAAGGTGTAGACTATGAAATTATCGTTCCCAAGCATACGATTCAAATTGAGAACCCGGTTGTTGTTGTGGATCGATATGTCGACAAGCATGGTACCCGTGAAGTAGCAGGAGCATTTGTTGAATTTTTACGCAGTGAAAAGGCTCAGCAGCTGTGGGTGGAGGCGGGATTCCGTCCAGTTAATGAGCAAGTTGAAGCGAAATTGGCGGGTACATTTGTAGAACCGGCAGGGTTGTTCACGATTGATGATTTAGGTGGTTGGGACGAAGTACGCAATACCTTATACAGCAGACGAGGAATTTGGTATGAGGTACTTGCTGGTATTAATAGGTCCTAATTGATGAACGTAAAAAAGCGCCAAGTTACTCCTTATGGGAAGTTCCCAATTTTCCAAGGAGAAGACTTGGTGCTTTGTTTTATGTTTATGTTTGTACAAGTCTGTTTTCTAAAGGATTATAGCTTATAAATAAAGAAAGGAACAATCATTCTTCTCATGTTCATATAGAGGAGAACATAGCATTTTAGATTTTCTTTTGGTACCCATCCCTCTTCGGAGTTAAGCTCTCTTGAACAACAAACCTAACCGTTGAGTTCTTTTAAGCCACTATACTTGTCAACCATTCGCTCATTGTTGCAGATCTTGATGATGTAATGGAATGTCGGATGTAAGTCGATATACGCCTAGCTCTACAAGCTGCCTCGCTGTCTCGATATCACGAATTGTCCAAACGGCTACATCAACATTCAACTTACGTGCTTGTTGTATAAGCTCAGGGTGCTTCAGCAGCAACGGGTAGTGGGCACAAAGGCAGGCTGGAGCGAGTGGAACTAATGCCTCCAGTGCAATCGGATCTGTCGTTAGAAAGCCCAGCTCTATTTCCGCATCCAGTCGGCGCAGCAGGTCTAAGTTTTGTTTGTAAAAAGAAATAATCATCGTACGTTTGCTCATGTCATAAACCGATAGCAGATGCAGAAGGGCACGAGCTTCATCCTCATTAATCTGCTCTTTGATCTCAAGCTGTAAGCCTGCCCGACAATCTTGACATAGCTTTAATGCTTCTTCTAACAGCGGCACGTTGCAGCCTGAGAATTCAACCTTAAACTTGCTGCCCGCATCTGCTGCTTGAATCTCTGACACAGAAAGTGAGCGAATCGCTCCTGTTGAGGTTGTTGTGCGATCCAGCGTGTCATCGTGAATGACGATAGGAATTCCCTCTCGTGAATGGTGAATATCTAACTCAATGCTGTCTGCACGAAGCGCCAAGGAACGACGAAACGCTTCCATCGTATTTTCAGGAAATACTCCAGCATATCCGCGGTGAGCTACAATTTCTAATTTCATCTTTACTTTCCCTCCTGCTGCCTCGTCTCCGTTAAAGAGCTGGAGCTTCTGTTTCTGTTTATAACCGTTTATACTAATTATGATATACAATTTACGGCGTAGTTCAAAGCAATATGTGTGAATGATTCGTTACGATCAGCTATGTTAACGGACTGTAAATTATAGATAGCAAGACAAGGAGTGAAATTGGTGAATTCTTCATTTTCAACAGCAGCCAATTCTGTGGATGATAGTACTCTGTGGAAAGTAAAGTTTCTTGGGACAAGTGATTCGCTTGGTGTACCGAGAGTTTACTGTGACTGTGAAGTCTGCATGGAAGCAAGAGACAGTCACTTGAATCGCAGGCTTCGTTCTTCCGTTTTATTGGAACAAGCAGCTTCTACGGACGCTGAGCATGTGCATGTACTTATAGATTGTGGGCCCGATTGGGCTGAACAAATGGAGCGTATCGGTCAAAGGTGGATCGATCGTATTTTGGTAACGCACGCGCATCAAGATCATATTGCTGGTTTACCTGCATATGCGGATTGCTGCCGTTGGCTGGAGCGACGTGGACAAGTATACGCGCCGCTTGAAGTATTGCAAACGATACAAACGATGTATCCGTGGCTGTCAGCTCATATTACATTTACCGCTATCGAAAAGGTGTGGTTGTGGGAAGATTGGGTTGTAACACCGATTCGAGTGAATCATGGCAAAAATGGTTACTCCTATGCATATCGTTTTGATCGTAACAACGTCAATAATGGTGAGGAAGAGAAGAAGTTCAGTTGGCTGTATGCTTCGGATGCGATCGATCTAGGTGAAAAGGAACTTAAGCATTTTGCGGAGTTAGATATGTTGATCATTGGCACAAACTTTTATAAGGAGCCTTTTGCGTATCACACACGCTCTGTTTATGATATGGTCGAGGCGTTGGAGCTAGTTGAACGTATTCGTCCACGACGAACGATTTTTACGCATATGTCGCATGGCGTAGATGTTCGTGCAGATTATCAGCTGCCTGCTCATGTGAAGCTTGCTTCATTTGGATTGGAGCTGCAAGTTTAGAGTGAAATAAGCTTACTTTGTAAACTGTATATACCCTAGACCGTACGATCTCTGATGCTACGCATCGTGCTGCAATTGATATGGATGCAGCCAGCCTAGGAGATCGTTTTTTCCGTTCATTTTGCCTAAACGACATCTTATACCGCTAAATATTCCGCTTGTGTTACAATTCTATCTTTTACATTCGCTGCTGATTATAATATGCCATAGTGAGAAGGGGGCAGTTTTATCATGAAGATTGAAGTGAAATTGGATGAACGATGTGAAGAAACATCAGTACTGATAAGGTGCAGTGAAGTGACCGATGAAATTCAACGTGTAGTGCGGCTTTTGCAGCATAGCAGTATCGAGTGGGTGGAGGCAAAGCGAAATCAAAGCAGTCATATTATCCATATCAAACATATTTTATATTTTTATGCAGAAGGTCAGAAAGTGTTTGCACAGACGATTGAAGATGCTTATGAAGTGAAAGATAGGCTTCATGTGTGGGAAGAGATGCTACAGGCCCGTTCTTTTATTAGAATTTCAAAATCAGTTGTTGCAAACTTGGAGCATATGAAGCGGTTTGAAATGATGTTTAACGGCAACCTAGTCGTATTTTTCAGTGGGGATAAAAAGGAATACATATCCAGGTCTTACGTGCAAACGGTTAAACAAAGATTGGTCGGTTATCGAAAGGGAGGACAGTAAATGATGACTAGAATTATCTTTCAACGTGTAGTGTTTGGTGCAGTATTTGGATTAGCAGCTGCTATGATTCATACATTCATAAGTATCCAAACGATGGAGGGGCAACTAGTTAGCTATGATTGGCTCAATAGATGTATGCGCGGATATGTTATATTAGGTGTGGTTTTCGGTCCGGCTTCGCTTTGCTTCCGTATTGATAAATGGTCGTTGCTAAGACAGACGATCACGCATTTCGTAATTATTTTTCCCAGCTACATAGCTGTCAATGTGATGAATGGATGGTCGAAGCTCACAGGAGAAGCTTTTCTAAGCATGCTGTTTATTTTTATTGCAAGTTATCTTGTCATATGGCTAGGAATTAATTTCTATTGGAGAATGAAAATTAAACAGATGAATAACATTCTTCAGCGTTAAGGCATATCTTCATGGAAAATAAGCCTTCATAATCACAATAGTGCTGCAACGAATTAACGGATGCCGCCGGTGTGAATCATGAAGGCTCTATTTATATCGTGTTATGCGTTGAGGGGTCTACGCTTCGCTTCTATTCAATACGAATTTCTCAATGGCATGACGTACGCCTTCTTCATTGTTGGACAGTGTAATATAGTCTGCAATTTCCTTCAAGGAAGAAACAGCGTTGCCCATCGCAACACCGAGTCCTGCGGTCTCAATAAGATCATGGTCATTCCAGGAATCGCCGATTCCGATTGTTTCTTCTAATGTGCAGCCGAAATGCTCCGCCAAGAAGCGAAGAGCATGGCCTTTTGTACCTTCACGGTGAGTAATCTCCAAGAAATGCGGCTTAGACTTTGTAATATGAACATCTGGCCCAAGCAAGCCGCGAAGTTGTGCTGCCACTTCATCTAGCAGAGCCGGCTCGTCGATAATGAGCATTTTCGTTGAACGGCAGCGTGACAGCACCCCTCTAAAGTCTGGCTCGATCGTATAAGGAATGTTAGACAACTCGCAATAAGCGATTAGCTTCTCATTTTTTTCTTGCGCGTACACTTGGTCATCCACATAAAGCTGCAAATGAAGCCCCTTCTCCTCACAATATTCAAAGAGCTTCATGGCTGCATCTTCAGGCACCGCGCACTCGTAAAGTACCTCGCCGCTAATGACATTTTTAATAAGTGAGCCTTGATACGTAATAAGCGGCACATTCAATCCTGTTTGCAGCGCGATATTGCGCGCAGAAGCGTACATTCTCCCCGTTGCGAGTGTAACAGCTGTTCCTTGCCCAATCGCTTGGATAAGCGCTTGTTTCGTACCTTCCGTAACGACTTTATCATCAGTAATCAATGTATCATCAACGTCGATAGCAATTAATTTGTACATAGTAGGTTTCTCCCTCTACTTTTGATTTCTCTATTTTATATAGGTTATTTATTTCAATCACATGGAAGCTTCTTTTTCTATTGTATCTCGGTGCCGGTTCCATTTCCATTCTGCCACAATCATGCTGAAAAATATAAAAATGCACCCCCATACTGCCAATGTGCCCAACTTCTCACCTGCGAAAACGATGCCAGTAATGGCAGCGAATACAGGTTCTGTTGCAAATATAAGTGCAACACGGGCAGCTGAAATATGCTTCTGACACCAAGTTTGTGCCCAGAAAGCGAATGCAGTCGACAATCCTATCGATACAACTAAGGCGAATAATACTTGGGGATCTAATATAGCCTCCATAAGCTCAGCTGGTGATTGCAGCGGTTCTAATAGAAGTGAGCTTATCATTGAAAGCACACCGACTGTCGTTAATTGAATCGTAACTAAGGCAATAGTGTCATGCAAGGATGCGTAAATCCCCGTGAAAGCAATATGAAGCGCGAAGCAGACTGCACAAAGCAGTACGAGCATATCGCCATAGTTCCATTGAAACGCTTGACCGTTAAACGTTAATAGATAGAGTCCAACAAGTGCTAGTACAGCAGCGATCCAAGTAGGTAAAGCCAGCTTTTGCTGTGTGAGAATGACGCTAAAAAAAGGCACCAGTACAACCGATATTCCTGTAATAAATCCAGTATTGGTCGTTGTCGTATGAAGCAAGCCTACAGTCTGTAAGGCATATGCTGCAAATAAACAGACACCTAATATCATTCCGTGCAAGGCTAGCTTTGGTGAAAGTCTATCTTTCAGCTTGACTCGTGAAAACAGCAGGACAACTAGAAATAATAGGGCTGATCCGATAAAACGAACTGCATTAAAAGCTAACGGGGGCAGCGTCTGTACAGCTGCCTGTACGACGATGAAGCTCGCTCCCCAGACAAAGGCGACGAACAACAAAGTCACGTAAACAATCCAATCGCGTTTCATATGGCGTTATAATCTCCTCCGACACTCATAAGCTGTTAGGTTATTCAAACATTTATCTGTACACACGAGAGAAGTAGGCCATGTATGAACGCGGAAAGATAAAGGTCCATTTCTATTATAGCGATGTGGATAGTGATCGAATAGATAAATCCTTCAAGTAAATAGAATACGGAATAACCCAGAAGCTGTCAGGAAGGGTAGGTACCTTCTATCTGACCCAACCTCTGGGTTACGTACTCCTGATTGCAAATGCCTCTATGGATTAGTCATTTAGCATGAGTAAATGAATAAATTCATCACGCTCAACGCGACCAAGGTAGTAAGGAATGTCCATATCAGCCAGTGCCTCACGAACAGCTTGCTCTTCGTAACGAACGCCTGCAAGACGTTCTTCAATATCTTTTACTTCACCAAGTCCGAAGAAATCTCCGAAAATCGTTAGCGACTCGATGAGTCCGTCTTTAATATCCAGGCGAACGTCAACGATACCGCCAGTAAATTTCTTGGCATTTTGTACATTGAATTTTGGAGAGTAGCCATAGTTCCAATCCCAGTTCTGGTACCGCTCTTCCGAAATTTTATGGATGGTTGCCCAGTCTTCTTCCGTCAGTTTGTACTGAGGAACTTGGTCAGGCTCGATCCCGAAAATATGGCGCAGCAAGGAATCGCGGAACTCCTCCATGGATAGCTTGTCCGACATAAATTCCGTGATGTTCGCTACACGAGAACGAACGGACTTTGTGCTCTTGGATTCGACTTTTATTGCTTTTACCTTAAGCGCGGATGAAACATGCTCCATTTGCGAATCGAATAAAAGTGTCCCATGACTGAACATGCGGCCACGAGTTGAGAATTGAGCATTTCCGGAAATTTTACGCTCGCCAACTTGAATATCATTACGACCTGTGAGGTCAGCTTCTACGCCCATCGAACGAAGTGTATCGATAACAGGCTGCGTAAACTTACGGAAGTTGTGGAAGGATTCGCCGTCATCCTTTGTTAAAAAGCTGAAGTTTAAATTGCCAAGGTCATGATAGACAGCGCCACCACCGGATAAGCGGCGAACGACATGAATACCTTGCTCTTTGACATAATCCGTGTTAATTTCCTCGATCGTATTTTGATTGCGCCCGATAATAATCGAGGGCTCATTTATATAGAAGAGAAGATAGCTGTCTCCATCCATCGGAAGGTGCTTAAGCACGAACTCTTCAATTGCTAAATTAATACGGGGATCAGTAATCCCTTGATTATCAATAAATTTCAAGATGGGTGCCTCCTTTGCATATATATTCTATTGTAATCCATATATGAAAAAACATAAACATAGTTTGATATTGATAATCGTTATCAATATAATGGAGTAAAAGGAGAATATAAGGAGGCTTAATCGTAATGTCTATTAAAGAAACGATTCGTGGTCGTCGCTCTACTTATGATTTTAAAAATACTCCGGTTACGAAAGAACAGGTTCTCGGTTGGTTGGATGATGCTGTTTATGCTCCTAATCATGGTCTGCGCCAGCCTTGGAGGTTTATCTTTGTTGGTGAGCAGGGGAAACAGGAATACTCAAATAAGCTAGTGGAATCTGTCATCAAGTTAGGTAAGTTCAAAGAAGGCGATGAAGCACAAAAGCAAAAATATCGTGACTATGTGAATCATATTCCTGCATTTCTTGTCGTCGTCATGCCTGAAGATCCTCGTCCGAACATCCGGGAAGAAGATGTGATGGCAGTTAGTGCCCTTGTACAAAATCTTCAACTGCTCGCATGGGAAGAAGGGGTAGGCATGCTGTGGCATACAGGCGCCTATATCAATCTGCCATTTTACCGGGATGCGTTAGGTATTAAGCCAGGAGAGAAGATTATCGGGAATCTCTTTATTGGTTATCCAGATGAGGTGCGTCCTGTACGCCCACGTAAGGAAGCGGCAGAATTGGTGACTGAATTTTAATTGGATCATACATGTGAAAGTCCCTGTACCATAGGTGGTGAACAGGGACTTTTTTTATATGTTTGGTCACTTCAGCAGTTGAAGCACCTCAGGTTAGAAATGGATTAGAATCATCGGGTGAAGCTGGGGTCCCCACGCTTTCTACGCTCAAGTGTCGTGCGCGATGATACATCCATAACTCGGCGGTGTACCTTATTATCCATGCTGCAAGCAATACGCTAACGAGTAAATGCGCACTAATCAGCGGCGAGAGCAGCAAGGAGCGTGTATCTGCGACATAAATGAGATAAGCGGCACAAGACGCAACAGCAACAATTAAAAATAAGAGCGCTATACGTCCTGAACGAAGGGATATAAAGCGAGCTTGCTCTTTGAGATCAGGCTCATCTTTGGAAACGAAGTGGATGAATAGGATTAGCATTTGGACAATAATCGTGAATCCGAATACGTTACGTGCTAACGACATCATTTCTGAACTATGCAGCGTTATATTTCCTTTAAGAGCAAGAAGATTCCAAGAATAATAGACGGTAACGAGAATGGCGGCGCTTAGTGAAGCCCAAGCTGTCTTGTACTGCACCGGCATAGGTGGCTCCTCCTTTAATGGGTAATAATAATTTATGAATAAGCAGATGAGTAAACAGATTACTAAACAGATAAATATGCAGAATGTAAAGAAAGTCTTATTATTATACAACATTTAACAGAGTTGTTATAGTGAGCGCTTTTATGAGATTAGTTTGAAAATATTTTTTTAGAGGCGCTTCCTTATCATACAAGTTCGGATTGCTGGATGAAATGAAAAAGTGACTGTGGCAGAGAAGTAGAAGTTGAAATGATGGTGGGCAATTAGCCGGGTGCGGCATTGTATTTTACTGCGTCTTAGATATATGATCGTTTTCTAGAGGGTATGCAGACGTAGAGAAGAAGTACAAATTTCTTTAATCATTATTCCATGTAAACGCCCCTTTCTTATTTTGACGATGTTCGTTGTACAAGGTTGCAGTGAGTTGGCCTCAGGCATACCTTTGGATGGGTGCATTCCTTTGGAGCAATAATTGTAGCGATTATATGAAGAGTCCAGCGAGGTTTTTGCTGTTTATTTATTATAAATTGGAAAAATGGCTGGCGATATGATCATTTTCCTTGTCATTACGAAAGCTACTTACTATAATCAAACATGTGTTCAAGTAGGATGGGAGTTGCATTGGTTTGAAATTTTCATCTACAATATAAGAGTCGAAACGATTGCGTTCGTGTATATATTGCATCTTGAGACGACAGAATGACTACATTGCATGGTAAATAAGGAGAGAAACCGGTTATGAAGCTTGGAAATTGGAAACGCATACTTAGTTTACTAACTATTGTGGCATTATCATTGACAGTTATGGCTTGCGGTGGCGCAAATACGGCGAAGCCAGCTGAGACTAAAGGTCAGGTTGAGACACCAACTCCGGAGTCGAAGCCTGCTGACCAAGAATTGAAGACAACCTATCCTCTGAAAATTAAAGATGCGACAGGGCAGGAATTCACATTTGAGAAGGCACCTGAACGAATTGTCTCTGTTTCTCCAGCAGATACGGAAATGCTATTTGCGATTGGTTTGGATAAAGAGATCGTAGGTGTATCTGATCACGATGATTATCCAGCAGCAGCTGCAACAAAGCCGAAAATGGGCGGGTTGGAGCCGAATGTAGAAGCTATTATTGCTGCGAAACCCGATGTTGTATTTACAGGTATCGCAATGAAGGATGAGGCTGTTAACAAGTTCCGTGATATGGGAATCCGTACATTTAAGTTGGATCCCAAATCATATGACGGTGTCATTAACAGTGTAGAGACTTATGGACTTATTACCGACCGCCAAACGGATGCGAAGGAAGTTACAGATCATATGAAGAAAGTCCGTGCGGATGTACAAGCTAGCGTGAAAGATGCGCCTAAGAAGAACGTATACATGGAATTCTCCCCAGGCTGGACAGTAGGCAGCGGCGAGTATATGCATGAATTGCTTGAAATCGCTGGAGGCGTTAATATTGCCGCTGATCAGACAGGTTGGTTCCAAATCAATGAAGAAACGATTATTAAGAAAAATCCAGACGTTATTTTATATGGAAAAGGCGTGAAAGATTACGATACAAATAAGCCACTTGAGACGATTATTCGTGAGCGTAAAGGTTGGAGCGAGATGAATGCGCTGAAAAACAAACAAGTGATCGGTATCGAAGATGACACGATTAGCCGTCCGGGTCCAAGATTGGCTGATGCGCTGCAATCGATTGCTAAAGCTATCCATCCGGATCAAGTAAAATAAGTTGGGATGACAGACGAATGACAACTTTTACTCAACAACAAGCATGGATTAAAAAGCACAGGGGTATTGGAGCAGGAGCAGCGGGTATTTCGCTGCTCCTCTTGTCCATTGTTATATGTTTAGCGGTTGGATCTGTGGATTTGCCGCTTGGAGACATCGTCCGTATATTATTGCACCATCTGCCGTGGGTAGGAGAATACATCCCTGTTACATGGGACCCTTCCTCGGCACAAATTATGATCCATGTTCGTTTGCCGCGAGTCATTATGGCGCTGCTAGTAGGTGGTGCGCTTGGTGTCTCGGGTGCTGCGTTTCAAGGTGTGCTGCGCAATCCATTAGCTGATCCATACACACTAGGCATATCTTCGGGTGCTTCCGTAGGAGCAGCACTGCTAATTTATTTTGGACTGCAATATGCTTTTCTCGGGCAATGGACAATTCCAGTCACAGCCTTTGTAACAGCTGTTATGGCTTTGTTTGTTGTATTAAGAATGGCTAGAGAGAATGGGAAGCTGCCGATCCAGACACTAATCTTATCTGGGGTCGTTATGCAATCCTTCCTTGGAGCGATCGTATCGTTCTTGGTTGCTATGTCTCAAGACGGAATTAATGAAATTTTGTTCTGGACGATGGGCAGCTTGGCAATGCGAGGTTGGTCGTATGCTGGAATATTGCTGCCGTATTTTGTCGGTGGGCTTATTGTACTTATTGCATACTCCCGTTCTCTAAATATGCTTGCATTGGGAGAGCGTCAAGCAGCGCATATGGGACTGCATGTCGAACGGACGAAATGGATTGTGCTACTGACAGCAACCTTTGTAGCAGCGGCAGCCGTTTCTGTTGCGGGTGTGATCGGGTTCGTAGGGCTAGTCGTGCCGCATCTGCTAAGATTGATCATCGGGGCCGACTATCGCTTCCTCATTCCGATGTCTGCATTGGGCGGTGCCTTATACGTACTGTGGGCAGATACGATTGCTCGTACGCTGCTGGCTCCGACAGAAATTCCATTGGGCGTCGTGACTTCATTCCTTGGCGCGCCATTTTTCGCCTTTTTACTTATTCGCAACAAGCGTAAGTCTCAGGAGGGATGACTATGAGAGAGCAAATAAGCATGAACCACTTCGCTCAATTGGCCGATGCTCGACCAGTTCCTCAAGGAGAGGTCATTTTATCCGCGCAGGCTATCACGCATGGTTATAGTAAGCTGCCTGTGTTACAGGATATTTCCCTGGAAATACGCAAAGGTGAATGGTTAGGGATTATTGGACCAAATGGTAGCGGGAAGTCAACATTGCTTTCTATATTATCCCGTGCTGAACAGCCGACATCTGGTGAAGTTCAATTATATGGTCGTCCGTTAGGCGCGTATAAGCGCAAGGAGCTATCTCGATTAATGGCAGTGTTGCAGCAAGAAACGATTCCACCACTGCACTATAGCGTTCGTGAAGTTGTCGAAATGGGGCGGTTTCCATATCAATCGTGGTGGGGAACCGAAAACGAAGATAGTGGACCATTTATCGATCATATTATGGAACGGCTGCAGTTGGAACAATTAGCAGATCGTCGAATTGATCGATTGAGTGGGGGGCAGCGTCAACGTGTCGCGCTAGCCAAGCTGATGGCACAATCACCTAGTATTATTTTGCTGGATGAACCGACGACTTATCTAGATATTCATTATCAAATGCAGTTTATGGACATTATTCGCGATTGGCAAAAAGATTGCGGTCTAACCGTTGTTTCTGTTCTGCATGATCTAAATTTGGCTGCGCTCTATTGCGATCGAATCGCCGTGCTAAATGAAGGAATCATACATGGGCAAGGGAGTGCGGCAGAGATGATTACGAGTGAATGCTTTGAGCAGGTATTTCATGTTCATGCTGAAATTGTCAGTCATCCGAAAGTGAATCGTCCGCAAGTGCTTCTTTGTCCAGAAGAGTTATATACGTCAGTAGAGTAGTTTCTAGTTATCAGTTAAAGCAATGGGATTGTGTGAAAGAATTTGATGAGGTGAAATGAATATGATGCAAACAAATTGGATTCCAGCTATTCCAAAATTAAATGAAGAAGTGCGCCAAGCTGCACTTGATCATCAGAATCAATTGACGAAGCCGCAAGGAAGTCTTGGGGTGTTAGAGCATTTATCGATGCAGCTTGCTGCAATCACGGGGCAACTGGTTCCTAATATCGATAAGCGTGCTGTCATTGTGATGGCGGGGGACCATGGAGTATGTGCTGAGGGAGTGAGTGCTTTCCCTGCTGAAGTAACCCCACAAATGGTGATGAATTTTGTCCATGGAGGCGCCGCAGTTAATGTGCTTGCAAGACAGGCAGGTGCGGATGTGTACTGTGTTGATATTGGTGTAAATGCTGATTTGGTACATCCCAAGCTACTGTCTCGCAAAGTGAAGCGCGGTACAGCGAATATGGCTAAGGGAGCAGCGATGAGCCACGAAGAAGCAAAAGCAGCAATTTGTGTGGGCATCGATGTTGCAGAGCAATTGATTGATGAAGGCTATCGATTGATCGCTACTGGGGAAATGGGAATTGGCAATACGACTGCAAGCTCAGCTATGCTGTGTGCATTTACAGGCTTGCAGCCTGAAGATACAGTCGGCAGAGGGACAGGTATTGGAGATGAGTTGTGGAAGCATAAATGTGATGTTGTGAGTCAAGCGTTACATGTAAATGCGCCAGACCCAAATGATGCTATGGATGTGCTCGCCAAAGTGGGCGGGCTTGAAATTGGTGGTTTGGTCGGTGTTATTATTGGTGCAGCAAAGCATCGTGTACCAGTAGTTATTGATGGATTCATCTCAAGTGTTGCTGCGCTTGCAGCTGTTCGTCTTGTTCCTGAAGTCCGTCCATATTTAATAAGTTCTCACTTGTCAGAGGAAAGAGGGCACCTAGCTGTTCTCCGTGAAATGGAACTACAGCCTGTGCTGCACTTGAATATGCGCCTAGGTGAAGGAACAGGAGCCGTGCTTGCCTTTCCGTTGATTGATTCTGCATGCTCGATTATGCGTGAAATGGCTACATTCGCTCAGGCTGGTGTATCGGGGAAAGAAGCATGAGCAGCCATCGCCTTATCCTCGTAACAGGCGGTGCTCGCAGCGGGAAGAGTACGTTCGCTGAGAAGTATATGATGAAGTTAGCTCCGGCAGGGAGTTGTTATTATGCTACTGCACAGCCTTTTGATCAGGAAATGAAAGAGCGTATAAATAGGCATAAACAGGATCGAGACTACAGCGGCTATGCTTGGAGCAGTAAAGAATGTTCCTTGGACTTACCAGAGCAGCTGCGGCAGGAAACATCCTGTTATGTGCTAGTTGATTGCCTCACAGTCTGGTTATCGAATGAGTTGTTGGCCGTTGAGCAGCGGAAAGATGCTGATCAATTGCTAGCAGATCGAATCACTCAATTAGAAGAGGCCGTAGGGCAATTTAGCAAACAAGGGACCGTTATTCTCGTTACGAATGAAGTAGGCAGTGGTGTTGTGCCAGCTTACGAGCTTGGACGAACATTTCGGGATCATGCGGGCAGGTTGAATCAGCGCATAGCATCGTTGGCTGACGAGGTGTATCTTGTAACAGCAGGGATACCGATAGAATTGAAGAGCAGGATGGTACAGCTATGAAAGCTCATTTCTATAGCGCCATCGCAGCGCTGCAATTTCTGACGCGGATCCCTATCCGCAAGCAAGTACCATTCACGCCTGAAGTGCTTAAGCTTAGCACCATCTGGTTTCCATTGGCAGGCGCCGCAATTGGACTGTGCATATGGCTGGCAGGAGCTCTTCTCCAGTTCGTATTACCAGCATATCCAGCCGCCGCGCTGCTCGTGTTTTTTGCGGTGGTGTTATCGGGTGGATTGCATATGGATGGTCTTATGGATACAGCAGATGGCATGTTAAGCAACCGGGATCGTGACAAAGTTATCGAAATCATGAAGGATAGTCGAGTAGGTGCAATGGGTGTGCTTGCTTGTGTTCTGATTTTGCTTATGCAGTGGTCATTTATCGGTGCACTATTCGAAATGGGTAGTTGGAGTCCGCTTGTTGCGCTGCCATTTATTATGAGCCGCTATGTCATGGTATGGGCGATTGTCGTATATCCGCATACCGAAGCAGAATCTGGCTTAGGTCGCTATTTTATGGGGACGAAACGTACGCATTTGCTCGTATCAGCAATCGTTATGCTAGTTTTATTTGGAGTATGTGTATTTATCACGGCTTCTCTTTCGTACGCGGGGCTGTATGAACCAACTACTATATTGGCGGTCATTACTATGCAGCATCTATGGATATGGGTGGGTGTTGGGTCACTAATACTCATTCTGGTTCTACTAGGTGTAACGCATTGGATTGCTTGTGTGGTTCAGCGCAGAATTGGCGGACTATCTGGTGATATATACGGTGCGATGGGTGAGTTGACCGTCTCGATCGGATTGCTGCTTCTTGTAATCGGCGTAAAATGGGCAGTCTATTTATATAATGGTTGATGAAACAAACATCAAACATCAAACTCAAACAGTGAAGATTCTTAAATAGACGAAGGTTATTTTTGATTGACTCTAGCGTTAAGCTCCTCGTTATTTACGGCTGTTCTGCGTTTCCTTATTTTACAAGGTTAGAAAGCACACAAACGGGGTAATGTAGCGAACAGTAGTGATCATTGACAGGAGAGAACAGATTTATGATTGAAATCCTTATTTCCATATTTGTCATCCAAATTGTATATGTCACGTTCTTCACACTGCGGATGATTTTGACATTGAAGAACCAACGATATTATGCAGCAGGCATAAGTTGTATTGAGATTACGATTTATGTATTGGGTCTTAATATGGTGCTGCAATATTTGGATCAGCCAATTAGTTTAATCGTCTATGCGGTTGGTTACGGTTTGGGTGTACTTGTTGGGACATGGATAGAAGAAAAAATAGCACTGGGTTATGTGACTTTACGCATCATCGTGAACGATCCAGAGACCCAATTAGCGAACAAACTTCGTGATTCCGGTTATGGCGTAACGACTTGGATCGGGCATGGTCGTGATGGGGACCGTATGATGTATGAAGTGCTGGCAAAGCGAAAAAATCAAAAGAAGCTGTACAAATCGATATTGGAAATTGAACCGAAGGCGTTTATTGTAACGTATGAACCGACACAGTTATACGGTGGCTTTTGGACGAAGAGCACGCGAAGATAAGCGATACACTCGATAAGCGGAGATACTCTTCGCTTATTGATTTGGCGGATGCGAAATAGGTTATTTGGGATTGATGAGGATGCCAGTGTTATTCCTGCAAATGTACATCTTTTTGAGGCTTGAGGCTGCAATTATAGATGAAAAGATGCAAATGTGTATCTTTATGCCTTCAAATGCGCTGAATCCTCACCATATTGGGCTAAAAGCCTGCACAAATGCAGGATTTGACCTTATTAGTGGCAATAACGAACTTAAAACCTGCACTTTTGCAGGAATATTTTTGTCACACATTCGATTTACCCTGTCCAACGTCATGCTTGTAAATTGCCAATCTCTTTGAGAAGCATTGAGAAGTTGGAGACCTAGCAAGTTCGCGTAGGAAGATGAGTTTAAAATGGGAGAGCTGCTCAACAAGCTGACCGTTACGATAAGTGACGGTCTTTTTGCTGTAACAGGGTGCAGGAGATTAAAGTTTAACAATGAAAGATTGAATACTAAAGATTAAGGAGAAATGAGTAAATACTAAAGATTATGAAACGGCTAACTCTCGGAAAAAAATCAGTTTTCAAATATTCATTCAAATAATTACTTGAATATTATAATAACAAACGGTATAATGTGGGTAACAAAAGGAAATGTTATGGAACGAAAGGGGAACTCACTATGGGCTTGCATCACGGACATAGCCATGCTCACGGACACGATCATGGGCATTCACATGGAAGGGGCGCGAATAAGAAAGCGCTGTTCTGGTCCTTAATTATTATATTCGTCTTCCTCATCGTGGAAGTGGTGGGGGGCGTTATTACAAATAGCCTTGCGCTATTATCGGATGCAGGGCATATGCTTAGCGATGCTTCATCATTGCTGCTCAGCTTGATTGCCATGATCTTTGCTGCAAAGAAGCCTTCGCCGAAGAAGACTTATGGATTTTACAGATTTGAAATATTAGCTGCATTTATAAATGGTATTACACTTGTTCTTATTTCTGGTGTCATCCTGTGGGAAGCTTATGAACGACTTGTTAATCCGCAGGAAGTAGCGAGTTTGTCGATGATGGGAATTGCATTTGCTGGTCTACTGGCTAACATTGCTGCTGCTTATGTACTGATGAGAGGCGATATAAAAAATAACTTGAATATGCGGAGTGCCTATTTGCATGTACTAGGCGATATGCTCGGTTCGATTGGAGCCATTGCAGCTGGATTCATTATGTGGAAGTTCGAATGGTATGTAGCAGACCCGATTATTAGTATTATCGTAGCCATTCTAATTATTATAAGTGCATGGCGTGTGACGAGGGATTCGGTTAATGTATTGATGGAAGGTGCTCCTTCTCGATTAGACACGGAGGAAGTAAGCCGTACACTGGCAAGTATTTCAGGTGTTATTCATGTTCATGATCTTCATATTTGGACGGTAACGTCAGGATTTGATGCATTGAGTTGCCATTTGAAGGTTAAAGACGGGACGGATAGTTATTTTGTTCTGAATGAGGCTCTGATGCTCCTCAAGAAAAAGTATGAGATCGATCATGCTACCGTGCAAGTAGAAGACTCTTCGATCCAACATGGGGATCTAATATGTGAGGTTGGGCCGCAGGCGGCAGAGCAGCATGATCATAATCATGAAGGTGATAGTGGACATGTACATGACCATAAACATGACCATGAACACGACCATGAACATAGCCATAAACACGACTACGAGCATGATCACGGCCACGATCATAGTGGTCAAGGACATAAACACTAACACGACTAGCGTTCAAAGCTATAATCATAAAATATGCTCCCGATTAAATGAAGACTTTGTATTTCATGAGCAAACAAAAACATATAGCGTGAAAAATAGCGGTACAGGGTTAGCATTCTTCTCCCTGTACCGCTATTTTTATGTTTATGCATGTTTGCCTTATGAATAAAGTTGGCAGGCTAGCAGCTCTGATGATCTTGCTACGCTTGAACTTGAGGGAACCGTCTCCCTTATTCAAGCTCATATTGGCGGAGCTTGTAATACAAAGCGCCGCGCGATATGCCCAGCATCCGGGCAGCGCGTGCCTTGTTGCCCTGCGCGCGCTTCAGCGCATCGCCAATGCGGCTGCGCTCCATCTCCTCGGAATGAGCGCTCAATGGCAGCTCATCCTCGGTCAGCTCAGCGAGCGTCGTCAGCCGTGCGTAGTCCGGCAGCTCCTTCGCTGAAATAGCACTCGCGCCCGCATCATGGGCAGCGAGCGCGGCATGCTCCATCGCACTGCGCAGCTGCGGCAAGTTGTTCGGCCAATCGTAGGCCGCAACTTGTGCCATGGCGTCGTGCTGGAGCACAGGCTGCGGGAAGCCGTACTTATCCGCGGCTTCCGCAATGTACAAATTGCACAGCTGCGGCAGCTCTTCTACACGTTCGCGCACAGCAGGCACATGGTGCTGCACGAACGTGTAGTACAACGCGGACAGCCAAGTTACCGGCAGCTCGGCATCTTCCTCACGCTGCGCTGCACCCGTATACGTTGCGATGATGCGGCAGCGGCAAGTGAGCTGCGCACTGCCTTTCATGCGGCTATAGCTGCCGCTGGTCAGCATATCGTGCAGCTTCTCCTGTACGGGTAGGGGGAGCTGATCGACATCTTTTAGGAACAGAATGCCGTTCTCCGCTTGATCTAGCTTCCCAGGCCGCTCGCTATCACTTTCGCCTTGATAGCCGAACAACTCGGCTTCAAGCATGCCCTCTGGGATGTTCGCACAGCTCATGGTGACGAAAAGACCTTCCAGCTCTAATTGATCATATATCCACTCTGCACAGCTGCGTCTTCCTGATCCGACTTCACCTGTAAGTAGAAGAGGACGTTTACGCTCCACGACGAGCCTTGCTCGATGCAACTGTTCAGGCTTAAATGGCGCAACTACGGATACAAATTTCTCGGCGTCTGACTTTCGGTACATCTCCGCACTTAATTTGACGTAAGAGGTCATATTGCTCTCGATTGCGATTGCGCCGAGTAGTTGACCCTTAGCGTCGAATATGGGGCTCGTATTGATCATGACGTGTACGCCTGGGCGTGGTTCATGATAAAGCTGACGAATCGGCGTTCCGCTCTCCATTACTTGAAACAGCATAATCGATTCCCGCTGGAAAAATTCTGCGATTCGCTTTCCAACAATCGTTACACGAGAAATGCCGTACATGATCTCTGCTTGGTGGTTCCAGTAAAGGACAATTCCATCCTTATCCACGACAGTGACTGCATCATTTACTGTGTCGAGCAGTCCATTAAGCAACGCGTGCTGTTCTAACACTGTCCATGATTGGACAGGTTCCTGTTGATTTATTTCTAGCTTCATATCACATATGTCCTCTCCCACAAAAGCTGTTGTCCATATTATGTCAAACGTAGTATTGGTTTGCAATGGTCTTTCCACTTTCAATAGATTGTGAAATGAATTACTTCCTGTATATGTATTTACAAAATAAACCACTTGTGATTATAATTAATCAATAGCTGAAAAAGTGTTCAAAAATTAAACACTATTGAATGGGCTAGGAGGCGTTTTAGTCGATGGAAAGTCTATTGCGGAACACCTTTTTGTTTTTATCTAAAAATAGAGCTGCAAACCGTACAGCCAAAAAGTATGGGCTCCGCTTTGGAGCAAAGCGATTCGTCGCTGGCGTGCAAATTTCGGAAGCGGTTACAGCCATTCGAGAGTTGAATGCGAAGGGTATCGTCGCAACACTCGATCATCTTGGAGAATTCATCACGACAGCAGAGGAAGCGCGCGAAGCAACTGATTATTGCATCCGTACACTGCATGAGATTGCAAGTAGTGGCGCGAACTCTCATTTGTCTTTGAAAATGACGCAGCTAGGCCTTGATATATCTGTAGAGCTGTGCATGAAGCATATGCGCATGATCTTGGATGTAGCGAAGCAGTACAACAACTTTGTGCGTATTGATATGGAAGATTACGCGCGTAACCGTGTAAGCATCGAAATATTTGAACAGTTACGGAAGGAATACGGAGAGACGATTGGTCTTGTTATTCAAGCCTATCTCTATAAGAGTGCAGATGATATTTCTGCACTTGCGGTGTACCGTCCGAACTTGCGTCTTGTGAAAGGTGCGTATAAGGAATCGCATGAGGTTGCTTTCCCACGCAAAGAAGATGTGGATCGAAACTTTCAGCGAATCATTGAACAGCATTTGCTTGACGGTAATTATGCAGCCATTGCCACACATGATGAAGCCATCATTGAGCATGTGAAGCAGTTCGTGAAGGAAAAGGGCATTCCGAAGAGTCAATTCGAGTTTCAGATGTTGTATGGCATTCGGGTGCAAGCGCAGCAGCAATTAGCTGATGAAGGCTATACAATGCGTGTATATGTGCCATATGGGGATGACTGGTATGGCTACTTTATGCGCCGCTTGGCTGAACGTCCCGCTAATGTGTTATTCGTACTGAAGTCCTTATTCAAATCATAATGGATTCATAGGAGGAATTTATCGATGACAATAGCAGCATTTCGCAACGAACCGTTCACAGCATTTACAGTAGAGGCTAACCGACAAGCGATGGAGCAGGCATTGAAGCAAGTGGCAAGTGAACTTGGACGCTCGTATCCACTGATTATAAATGGAGAGAAAATCGTAACGGAGAAGCAGGCGGTTTCGATCAATCCGGGCAATAAAGATGAGGTGATCGGGCATCTTTCTCAAGCGAATGCAGAGCTGGCACAGCGTGCGATCGCTATTGCAGATGCTGCGTTCCAATCTTGGCAGTATGTTGATCCAGAAGTGCGAGCAGGCTATCTTTTCAAGGCAGCGGCTGTTATGCGCAGGCGGAAGTTTGAATACTCCGCTTGGCTCGTCTATGAAGTCGGGAAGAATTGGGGAGAAGCGGATGCAGACGTTGCAGAAGCGATCGATTTCCTAGAGTTCTATGGCAGAGAAATGATCCGCTTAAGTGGACCGCAGCCTTTGACGGTACTGGAAGGCGAAGATAACCGCTTAACGTATATCCCACTAGGTGTAGGCGTCGTTATTCCTCCGTGGAACTTCCCATTGGCAATCATGGCTGGTATGACCGCTGCTGCTGTTGTTGCTGGCAATACGGTTGTGCTGAAGCCAGCATCTACTTCGCCTGTAATTGCAGCGAAGTTTGTTGAGCTGATGGAGGAAGTTGGGCTTCCTGCTGGTGTTATTAACTTTATTCCTGGTTCTGGTGCAGAAATTGGTGATCTGATTGTTGATCATCCGCGTACTCGCTTCGTATCCTTCACAGGATCGCGCGATGTAGGCTTGCGAATTAACGAACGTATCTCCCGTACTCAGCCTGGCCAAATTTGGATTAAACGACTAATCGCTGAAATGGGCGGCAAAGATGGTATTGTCGTCGATAATAGTGCACCGGTTGAAGAAGCGGCTACTGCCATTGTACAATCTGCATTTGGCTTCCAAGGTCAAAAATGTTCTGCAGGCTCGCGTGCGATTATCCATGCCGATGTGTACGATGCTGTTGTTGAACTCGTCATCGAAAAAACGAAAGCATTAGCAGTAGGGACAGCTGTGGAAAATGTTGCGATTGGCCCTGTTATTGATCAAAATGCATATAAAAAAATCCTTCAATATATCGAGATTGGCAAGGAAGAAAGTCGTTTAGTCGCAGGTGGCTCTATCGCAGAGGGTAACGGATATTATATTCAGCCTACCGTATTTGCTGATGTGGCTCCACGTGCACGTATTATGCAAGAAGAGATCTTTGGTCCTGTACTTGCATTGTGCAAAGCGGATAGCTTTGAAGAAGCAATTTCCATATTTAACGATACGGAATACGGTTTGACTGGTGCTGTGTTCAGTGGAAACCGTGAGCATTTGGAATATGCACGCGCGCGGATGCATTGCGGCAATTTGTACTTCAACCGTAAATGTACAGGAGCGTTGGTAGGTGTTCATCCGTTCGGGGGCTTCAACATGTCGGGCACAGATTCAAAAGCTGGTGGCAGAGACTACTTGCTGTTGTTCACGCAGGCGAAGCTGGTGTCTGAGAAATATTAATTAGTTTCAGATTCAGATAAATGCTATCCCAATACAGGGCGAAGCATTGAAGCAATGCAGTGTTGAAGTGTAAGCTGCATGAACACCGTTCAATGATGAATGATGAACGGTGATGCACATAAGATGCTCAGAGTAAAATTCAAACTGAGGATTGCATTTTATGGAGTGAAGTTACAATATCTTCTGCTATAATAGCAAATAGACGAAGAACGTCCCGATTGTATTCTCTAGTAGAATGCAGCGGGACGTTTTTTTGTTACCTGCTACATACTGCATTTCATAGATCGTTATATGGGAAAGGGGGATGAAAATGAACTTCGAGGAAGCGCATCACGAATTTATTCAGCAGCATATCAAGCGAAGAACTGGCGAGAGGAGAGGGAGGCTAGAACGTGGTCATCAGCATGCAGAAAAATTGTTTTGTCAACAAGTATGGTGGCCCTTGCAAGAGAAGTTTGATCATTTGCATCCTGAATACGAAGTGGTAGATTGGAGAGGCCAATCTTATTTTTGTGATTTTGCATGGTTGTCGCCGGCCGTGAAATTGATTATAGAAATTAAGGGATTTGGCCCGCATGTACGTGATATGGATCGACAAAAATATAGCTACGAGTTGAATCGAGAAACCTTTTTAGTGGCTATGGGCTATCAAGTTATTTCATTTTCCTATGACGATATTGCTCATCGACCTGAGCTTTGCAAAACGCTGCTGCGTATGGTGTTAAGTCGCTATCTCTCAGGGGTAGAGCCCATTCTGCTAAAGCAAGCAGTAGAGCTTGAGGTGATCCGACTCGCTTGCAGAATAGCCCGTCCGCTCAAACCTGTGGATGTAGCAAATCACCTAGAAGTCAGTCATCGTACTGCGGTGCGGTTGCTGCAATCGTTACAGGCAAAAGGCCTGTTCTGCGCAATAGTAGAGCCTGGTGGGAAGCGGATTGCTAGGTATGAAATACAGCAGCAGGCATTGAAACTGTTGTAAATGGTTTGGTTTGAAATGGTATCGCGAGGATATGAGATTTCGAGAGTGGACAGCAGGCAATAGAAAGTGGGCAGTAGAAATAGACTGCTGCGGACAAAAATGCAGTTATATAAAGGGAAAACGCATATTTTAGGGCCAAAATGGACAAAAGTGCAGTTAAATTGAACTCAAAACCTAATTTACTAGGTTTAAGGGAAAAATAGATGCATTTTTGCGCATTTGGTATGAAAAAAGGGAGATTTCAGAAAAAATACCTGCACTTTTGTCCATTTCCGAGTGTTCGAGGTGCAAAAGTGGTCTGTGGTTTATGCCGTTACTTGATTGGCGTGTTTTTCGACAAACACTCAATTTGTGATATTAAGTGCTCAAGTAGCTCTCAGCTGCCTCTTATCTGGCCGCATGCCTGCAGCAAAAGGCTTGTGAGTGCCCTGTATGGGCTAGTTTCACAAGCCTTTCACCTATACCTGCAATACAAATGACGGACAGAACGGCTGCTTACAACTGAGAGCAGAACTGATAACTAGATCTCTGATAGCTACAATTGACAGCAGAACTGACAACTAAATCTCTGATAGCTACAACTAATAGCAGAACTGACGACCAGGTCTTTGACAGCTACAACTAATAGCAGATCTGGCAACTAAATTTAAGGGTTGAATCGGTATCCTGCATGTAACAGCTACGGCCTATAGCATAGCTGATAACTACATCTCATATCTAAATCTGAAAGTTAAACCTAATAGCTACTAGGTATAGCTAATAGCTGGACCTGATAACTACATCTCATAACTACATCTCATCGTTATACCTGATGGCATGCTACATAGTGCCGCGGAAGTACTTCACGATATTCAGGTTCTTCGCTTGAACAGCGCTCCGTGGCGACCGGGCAGCGGGTGCGGAAATGGCAGCCTGAAGGTGGGGCGAGCGGGCTTGGAATCTCGCCTTTCAACACGATGCGTTCTTTCGCAGCCTCTACATCGGGATCAGGCACAGGAATGGCGGACATGAGTGCTTTTGTATACGGATGAAGCGGCTCAGAATATAAACAATTGCTGTCGGCAAGCTCCACTATTTTTCCTAAATACATGACGGCCACGCGGTCACTAATATGCTTTACCATCGATAGATCATGCGCAATAAATAAGTAAGTAAGGCCGAGTCGTTCTTGCAAATCTTTCAATAGATTGACGACCTGTGCCTGAATGGATACATCCAGCGCGGAAATAGGCTCGTCGCACACGATAAATTGCGGATCGACGGCTAGCGCACGTGCAATGCCAATACGCTGCCGCTGGCCACCTGAAAACTCATGCGGATAGCGGCAAGCGTGTTCAGGACATAATCCGACCTGATCCAGCAGCTGCTCAATACGGTACTTGCGCTGCGCCTTACTGCTTGCCAATTGATGAATATCCAACGCTTCACCAATAATTTCTGAAATGGTCATTCGCGGGTTAAGGGAAGCGTAGGGATCTTGAAAAATCATCTGCATCTGGCGCCGAGCAGCTTTCAGCTTTTTATGATTCAGATTATATATGTTAGTGCCATTGAAAGTAACGCTTCCAGCAGTGGGCTCGTACAGCCGCAGCAGTGTGCGACCAACCGTAGATTTTCCACAGCCCGATTCGCCAACTAAGCCTAATGTTTCTCCTTTCCAAATGGAAAATGTCACATCATTAACGGCTCGTAACACTCCTTTTCGCTTCACGTAAAAATATTTTTTCAGTCCGCTGACTTGCAGCAAAGGTGAGATGTCCGTCATCCGACAACCTCCTTCGCTAATGGGTGCAGCTTCCAGCATCGGGATACATGCGACTCACTAAGCATTGTCGGATGCGGATCAGCTTCTTTGCAAATATGCATAGCATGCTCACAGCGAGCAAAGAAACCACAACCAGCAGGTGGCTTTAGCAAATCAGGCGGCGTGCCATGAATGGCGACCAGTGGCTCATCCTTCGACTGATCGAGTCGTGGCAGGGAGCGCAGCAATCCTTTCGTATACGGGTGCTGAGGATTCTTAAATATTTCCCACTTCGTACCTGTCTCAACGATCTTTCCCGCGTACATCACGATGACCCGATCGCATAAGTCGGCGACAATACCGAGATCATGGGTAATAAGGATAATGGAAGTATTGAACTTCTGCTGCAAATCTTTCATAACACATAGAATTTGAGCTTGGATAGTAACATCGAGCGCAGTCGTTGGCTCGTCCGCAATGAGCAACGAAGGCTGGCAGGCAAGTGCAATCGCAATCATCGCCCGCTGTCGCATCCCGCCTGAGAATTCATGTGGGTACTGTGCATATCGGGAAGCCGCATTTGGGATGCCCACAAGTTGAAGCATCTCGATTGCCTGCTGCTTGGCTTGGCGCAATCCAACTTTCTGATGACGGCGGAGTACTTCTGCAATCTGTTTGCCTACCGTCATTGTCGGATTGAGCGATGTCATCGGGTCTTGAAAGATCATGCCTATTTCCTTGCCGCGAATCGCTTGCATTTCTTTTTCTTTCAATTCTAGCAAGTCACGACCTTTAAACATCAGCTTGCCTTGTTTGACGAAAGACGGTGGGGAAGGAAGCAGCCTCATAATGCTCTGCGCTGTTACGCTCTTTCCACATCCTGATTCACCTACGATGGCGACGGCTTCCCCAGCTTGAACCTGAAACGATACACCCCGCACTGCCTGTACTTCTCCATCCCTTACTTTGAAGGAGACTTGCAAATCTTGTACCTCTAGAAGAGGTTCCTTGAACTTTTCTAGTAGCGGTGAAGTTTGCTGCATATAGGGCTCACCTCCATCATTTTTTCAGTTTAGGATCAAGTGCATCACGCAAGCCGTCACCGAACATATTGAAGGCAAGCATCGTCAAGCTGATCATGATCGCAGGGAACAGCATGCGCCATGGGTAGAGCAGCATGACCTTCGTGCCATCGTTGATCATCGTTCCCCAAGAGGCAGCGGGCAACTGAACGCCCAAGCCGAGGAAACTGAGGACAGCTTCGCCGAAGATTGCAGCCGGAACTGCCATGGTGAGCATTACAATAATGGGACCAAGGGTGTTAGGCAGCAGGTGACGGAATAAAATGCGCATGCCTGATGCACCCAACGAGCGTGAAGCAAGTACATATTCTTGATTTTTAAGCTGAATGATTTGACCTCGAACAATCCAGGACATATTGATCCAGCCTGTAAGACAGAATGCAAATATAATCGTAAATAGGCTAGGCTCAAATACAACTACAAGTAGGATTGCCACTAATAGATCCGGTATCGAATAGATGATTTCTGATATTTTGTTCATGATATCGCCGATTCGTCCACCGACATAACCCATGATCCCGCCATAGAGGACGCCAATAATCAAGTTAATGAAGGCTGCTGCGAAGCCGACTATGAGTGAAATACGTGCTCCCATCCAAGTGCGTGCGAACATATCTCGTCCGAGATCATCGGTTCCAAACCAGTGCTTTTCAGATGGTGCGAGACTGGTGGACATCAGGTCATTTTTTGAAAAGTCATAAGGGGTTAGCCAGGGTCCAATAATTGCAAGTAAAATAAGTACAGTTAAAATACATAATCCAGTCATGGCTGTCCAATTTCGGCTTAAACGGTACCATACATCTTTCCAAGTGGATACACTTGCTCTTTCAATTACTTCAGCTTCATGTTGATCAACAACTGCCTTTTGAAAATGATCGGCTGTAACGATAAGATCTGCTGAACTAGCAGTTTGATGCTGAGGGGTCATGCGGAACCCTCCTTTCGCTTGCCAAGCTTAATTCGGGGATCAATGAATCCATAGGCGACATCTGTAAAGAATCGAGCGGTCATTAAAATAAGGCCGTAAAATATGGTGATGCCCATAATGAGCGAATAGTCGCGATTGCCAATGCTTTGAACGTAAATTTTGCCTAAGCCAGCGATTCCGAATATTTGTTCAATGATGAACGAGCCGGTTATAACGTTAGCGGTGAGCGGACCTAGAAAGGTGACGACAGGTAATATGCCGTTGCGCAGTACGTGGCGGCGCATGATCTGCCAACTGTTAAGTCCCTTCGCGCGTGCTGTCTTTATATAGTCAGAATGGAGCACTTCAAGCATGTTCGATCGTGTCAGTCTCGCAATATAAGCGATAGGCATTGCGGACAACGCCATTGTTGGCAGTACGTAATCTTTTGCTTGCACCAGCCCAACGACATTGAACATGGGGATACGAACGGCAAAGAGCCATTGTAATATGGCAGCCATAACGAAGCTAGGAACGGATACCCCAAGCACGGCAATGACCATAGCGGTTGAATCCATCAGTTTGCGGTGGCGAAATGCAGCCGTCATTCCTAAGGTAACGCCAATAATGACGGAGGTGAAAATGGCTGTAATGCCTAACTTGAGCGACAGTGGAAATGAATCGCGAATAAAGTCTACGACGGCGCGATTTGCAAGCTTCATGGAAATGCCTAAGTCACCTGTCAACAGGTTTCCTAAGTAGGTGACATACTGGACATACAAAGGCTTATCCAACCCGTATTGGGCTAATAGGCGAGCTTTTACATCAGGAGGAACGGCTTTCTCCGATACAAAAGGATCGCCAGGAATAGCTTTCATTAGGATAAATGTAATGGAAGCGAGAACAAACATCGCCAGGACAAAAAATACGAATTTGTTCAAAATATATCGAAACATCACATGAGATCACTCCTCCAGATGGCAGATAGATCGTGGTACGGCGCTTTGTTCTTGTGGGAAGTCGGGATACAAGTTGTTTCATACCTGTATCCCGACTTGTCATTGTATCAATGAAGCTAGTTACTCAACGTAGCCGCGATCGAAGCGGAAGTTGGCGAGCGGATCCACATATATGTTTTTGAAGTTAGGCTTAATGAGTGTAATGGAGGTGTAGTAGTATATCGGCAATAAAGCCATTTCTTCTTCGATGAGCACTTTTTCAGCACTTGCGAGCAAGTCTTGACGTTTTGCTAGATCCACTTCTTTCATGGCAGCTTTGATGAGGTCGTCATACTTTTTATTGTTAAAGCCAAGATCGTTATTGCCGCTTCCGGTCGTATACAGGTCGAGGAATGTCATTGGATCATTATAGTCTGGATTCCATCCAGCGCGAGCAACCTCATAGTCAAGTGCTGTGCGCTGATCGAGGAATACGGTCCATTCTACGTTTTGCAGCTTCACGTCGATATTTAAGTTTTGTTTCCACATATCAGCTACCGCCTGAGCGACTTTCTTATGAAGATCATTGGTGTTATATTTCATCGTAAATGCAGGCATTTTATCAAGACCAGATTCTTTGAGACCTTCTGCAAGCAGCTTCTGAGCTTCTGCTATATCTTCCTTGAAGTAGTTTCCATCCACTTGGCTGCGGAACTCTTCGTTCGCAATATTAATACCTGGAGGAACCATTGCGAAGGCTGGCTTCTGATCTCCAAGTGTAATTTTCTCGGTTAGCAGTTGACGATTGAGTGCCATCGACAAAGCTTTGCGAACCTTTTTATTATCGAATGGCTTTACTTTGTTGTTGAACAGGTAGTAGTAGGTTGAGGCTTGCGGCTTGATGACGAGCTCATCTTTTTTCGTTTGCTTCAAAATCGGAATCTGCTCACTTGGAATACCGCCATTGAATGGTGGCCCGATATAATCGAGCGCATTTGTCTCATACATATTCAAGACCGCATTCGTATCCTCAAGCATGACTGCAGTAACTTTAGTCAGTTTAATTTCATCACGCTTATGATAGTGCTCGTTCGGAACGAGTTCAATTTGAGAGGAATGAGCCCAAGATGAAATTTTAAATGGTCCATTTGAAATGATTGTGTTCGCCTCATTCGCCCATGCAGGGTTATCCTTAGCAGATTTGTGTACAGGGTAGTAAGTTGCGAATGCTGTTAAATCCAAGAAGTAAGGTGCTGGATTTTCAAGCTCAACTTCAAGCGTGTAGTCTCCGGTTGCTTTCACTCCGATTTGATTCGAATCTTTTATTTTCTTCGTAAAGTAAGCTTCTCCATTTTTAATATAGTAGAGTTGGTAATTATATGGTGAAGTTTGTGGGAGGTTGGGATTTAGTACTCTCTTCCATGCAAATTCAAAGTCATGTGCGGTAACAGGATCGCCATTGGACCATTTAGCATTTTGCCTAAGTGTGAACGTATATTTTTTTCCATCAGGTGAAATGTCCCATTTCTCTGCTACGCCAGGTATAACCTTGCTGTTTGCATCTGTGCTGGTTAGTCCTTCAAATGTGGCGTTTAGAATCGTCATTGATGTGACATCTTGAGCCAGGCTTGGGTCTAACGAAGGAGGTTCAGTAGCTAGGTTGAACCGGAATTCTTGTTTGGCGGTCGTTTCTTTGGATGGATCATTTTTTGATTCATTATTCGGTTTCTGCGTTTCTGTAGGCTTGTTAGCCTCTGGAGCAGTAGAGCTTGTGCAGGCACTCAAAATAGTGCTCAGCGAGAGCATGAGTACGAGTAGTACGAGCATTGGTCGTCTCTTCATTTTTATTCATCCCCTTCATCCATATAAATAGTGAACCAAGGTTCAAACTGTTGTTAGCAGTATCTGTAATCCAAATTGACGCTTGGTTAGTCCCTATCATATGTACAAACATTCATCTACATGTTTGAAATTTATTCATTATATGAAATGAAGTATAGATCGAGGGTATGTGACAACAAAATGGAGTTGTTCGTATATGAAATCGACATTTTTTAAATAGGGTTGTTTACAGCGAGATTCACAACACTTTACCTATAGCAAATGAAAAAACACAAGAAGTACACATGAATATGCTACGATACAGCTGTTCAAGCCCACCTCTAACGACTTTTGCACGCAAAATTTGAGTTTTTCCTCGACAACAAGCATTCACAGACGGATGGTAAGTTCGTAACTTCTCTGTTCGACTCGCATGTAATAGGCAAGAAAAAAGTAACAAAAAACAAAATAAAGGGGAATTAAACATGAGAAGGTATCATTTTCGTCGTATTTTTTGTGCTTTGCTAACGATTGTTATGGTTGTAAGCTTGATTGCTCCATTTTCTGCTGTGCAGGCACAAGCTTCACAAGAACCCAGCGATTTATTTAGTAAAGCGGGAGAATTTGTGCCGACAGAATCCGTGCGATATTTGAGTGCAGGGAATTTGGACAATCAGGGTGGCGGGGATTTCGTTATCGTTACGGACAAATGCAGGCTTGTACTGTATAAGACAAAGTTAGATGGCACATTTGTAAAAGAGTGTGTTCCCATTTACGAAAGTCTACTCCCTCACAAGGCTGAAATTGTTGAGCTAACAGGTGATAAACAGGCTGAATTGTTAGTATTTAACTCCAAGACGGTTCAAATCTATGGGGTTAATACGAAGGCGAAATACGAATTCAAACAGCAAATTCCCATTGGAGAGGTAACGCAGTATTTGGCAGGGGACTTTAATAATGATGGTTTCGGTGACTTGATATTAGCTGCTCCGAAGGCTTTGCATATTATGCAAGGAAGTGGAGGGTTATCTTATTCGAATGTAGGAAGTATTTCTACCGACAATAAAATTGTAAATACACTTAAAAGTGGTGATTGGGACAATGACAAACAGCTAGATTTCGCTTTACAGGCAGGATGGACGAACACATTTGTATATAAAAATAATGGGGATATGACCTTTAGTTATGTAACTTTTTTACCTAAATCGGATGAAGACTCATTTCCATTTGAAGTAGCGGATATGAACGCAGATGGATACGACGATATAGTAGGTGAATTGGATTATGCGCAAAATCAAACGGGAGGAAGTATTGCTATTTTCTATGGCGATGCGAGCGGTACATTCAGGAATTTTTTGAATACTAGGATACATGGACTTTCAAGTGTAATTGCTGAAGACATGAATAGGGATGGGTATCCAGATCTTGTTATTGACTGGAATGATATCTCTGCAATTAAACCCACTCAATTAATGTGGAGTAATCGCGGACAATCTTTTTCTGAGCGTGAAAATTTTACATATACACCGAACTCGAAATTTACAGATTTGAATGGTGATGGAAAGAGAGATATATATTACTACGATTCGTATAGAAATAAAGTAACCTTTTACTTGAATATGGCAGCTAATGGCTACATTCAATTCGCAGCTCCGCAGCTGCCAGTCATTGAGAATAGCGGTGCTGTAAGAGTAAAAGTAACACGTACGGATGGAAACGACAACCTTGCGTATGCGGAATATACGACGGTTGATGGAACGGCAAAGGCTAGTGTGGATTACAAGCGTTCTCATGGTATTATCCAGTTTCCTCACGGTGTGACAGAACAGTGGCTGACCATTCCGATAATCGATAACGATGAGCGCAGTAATAAAAAGCGTAGTTTCTCGGTGCAGCTTAGCAACGCGACTCGTGGAGCTGGAATAGGACAAGTTTCAAAGGTGGATATTTTTATTGCTGATGATGACGGTAATGAAATTCCACATGTAGGCGCACCGAAATGGCCAGCGCACGCCTCTCTTACCATTGCAGATGTCAGCTTGTCGGGCCTGACTGTTGAATGGCCGAAGGCTTCGACGAATGAAAGAGATCGTATCGTTTCTTATGACATAAAAGAAGCAAAGCAGGCTTTGGAGCCAGTCAGTGTTACGGCAGATGTGTACAATCATTCATGGCTAACCAAGTTAGTTCCGGGAAAGAAATACGAACTTGAGGTTACAGCAAAGACGAAAAAAGGAGTGGCTAGTCTGCCCTTGTCTGCGTCAGTAACCGTTCCAACAGAGGGATATGATCCAGCTAAAGCTCCAGCTTTCTCTACGTTTATGCAGGATAAATCGTTCGATCTTGGAGAAGTCGGTTCTGCAGACGTGGATGGAAACGGGATTGATGATCTTATTATTGTGAGTCCTGCTCAAGAAATGTTGGTTAGGAACTTTGCTGACGGGTATCGAATCAAATCGGAAATCAAGTTTTGTGGCTCGCGGGCGGGCAAAAGTATAGACATGAATGGAGATGGTAAAGAGGAGATAGTTAACAGTTCCTATAGGGGGCAATATCTATGTGTTAATGGATTTGACAAGACTGAGAAATTTGGATTCTTAGTGGATATTTTCCTTCCGTCTTTAAGTGCATACCATGCATACCATATTGCGGACTTCACACAAGATAATATCGCAGATATTTTATATGCGACCCATAAGAATGAGCTCATTCTATTAAAGGGAGGAGAAAACTATACTTTTACCGAGCTAAGCCGGTTACCTTATGCAAGCTACTCCATTGAAAACATTATCAGTGGAGATTGGGACAAAGATGGAGTTCTAGATGTAGCGATTGTTTCGGATAAGATTAGCGTGTATAAGGGAAATGAGGATGGTCATTTTGAATACGTAACCCAATTGTCAGGCTATAAAACGGGGCGTTCAAACGACATGAATGCTGACGGATATGATGATATTGTCTCTCATTCTGAGCAGGGATTTGTCGTCTATTATGGAGGTGAACAAGGTTTCGTAGCAAAACGAATCGAGAACTCTCCTATCCTTAGATGGTTTGATCCGTATGAATTGCTAGATATGAATAGAGATGGATATGTCGACATTGTACTGCTGCCGAGGTATTCGAAACCTATGATTAGTTTCAATGATAGGAAAGGATCATTCAAAGCCGTTGAGGAACTGCTTAATAAAGAGTTGAAATACTCCAGTACCATCGTATTTGGTGATTTTTCAGGTGATGGAAAGACAGATATATCAATTTACAATCCTGAGTATCAGGGACAGCATATCACTTATATCAATGAGCAGGCTTATGGGCAGCTGCAATTCCAGCACCCGACTGCCACGGTAGAAGAAGATGATGGTCATGTAAAAGTGAAAGTGAAGCGAGTAGGTCATCGTTCAGGGGTGACGAGTGTCGTCTATGGTACGCATAATGGTACGGCAACTGCTGGCGTTGATTATGTAGCGTCTTCTGGCACACTTGTATATGCAGACGGTGAGACGGAGAAGACGATAAGCATTCCGATTATCGATAAAGAGGCAAATGCGGCACGAACATTTAAGGTTATGCTTGAAGCGCCTAGTCGCGGTACTCAATTAGGTGAGCATCAGGAAGTAGCGATTACGATCGAAGGCGACGATGAAGTTGATGAAATAGCGCCAAGCTGGAGTAAGGGTGCAGAGCTGAGTGTAACGGAAGCCACCTATCAAACATTGACGCTCTCGTGGCCAGCAGCGCTGGATGTGGACGGCATTTCGACATATGAGATTGTGGAGACAAATGCAGCTTTAGATAAGGTGATCGTATCGGGAGATAAGTATTCCTATACTTGGAATAGCGGGTTAATACCAGAGAGAACGTACACGTTCCTGCTGCGGGCAAGAGATACGAAGGGAATAGTAAGTACCACATCGTTGACGGCTACCACACAGATCCCGTACCTCATTCCTTTGACTCAGACAAGCAATCATAAGGTCATAAATACAATACACTGATGCAATAAAATAATTGCCTATTATCAAGGCATCTTGTTCCTAGTAGCAGTATGGAGCAGGGTGCCTTTCCTACGTGAAAATTAGTCGTACGACACACTGATACAGATGCGAAAAGATAGAGAAAAAGAGGTTAGGTGTAACATTTTCACTAGTTTTGCCATTATCCTAATTTGGGCTTTTTTATATGCTACTATACTGACGGAAGCTATTATTCTACACATGAATTACATCTGTTCGATCAAGATGGCACAATGACTCATCTACGAAGTTCTCGCATTAGCCATTGCCTATTACAGCATGAACTCACTTTACACAACGGTGCTATTTGCATTCATCGTCGTACCCGTAATTTATTAATCAAGTAAAGGAGAATCCTGCATGCAAAGGAAATGGTTGATCTCTGCTCGACGCTATCTCGCAGCTGTATTGGTAGTCTTCATGTTTATATCCTTATTTCCAATGTCATTTATTGCAGCAGATGCAACGGTTATTGAGACGAAGAAAGACAGCAATTACTCCGATTGGAGAACACTTAAGCTGAATGAGCGAGCACGCAGCCAAGTTGCTGGTAATCTAGATAATACGGGAAACGCTGATTTAGCAGTTATTACGGAAGATAACTTTCTTGTTCTATACTACGTATCGTCAGATGGAACGCTTACCCGTAGACCAGTAACGGCAAAGCTGGCGGACCCGAACTTGGAGCGAGTGCAAATTACGGATTTGAACGGGGACCAGTTTGGAGAAGTGATAGCATTTAGTAAGTCTAAAATTGAGATTTTTAGCAGGGATGCAGACGGTTCTTATGGACTAAAAAGCACGATTCCAATCGGAGCATACTCCGATCAAGCTATTGTAGATTTTAATAAGGATGGTACTAAAGATCTTATTGTTGCTTCTTCTACGAAACTACATTTTTTACAGGGCTCAGCTAACCTGGCGTATCAGGAAGTGGGCACTTACACGCATAAGACAGACGCAAGGTATGGCCAGGTAACAATAGAAACAGGTGATTGGAATAATGATGGTCATTTAGACTTCGTCTATCAGCTATATGGACAGCAGGCAGTTTTGTTTAAAGGGAATGGAGAATTGGGATTCTCTTATCTAAAGGAGATTTCCATCCACTCTTTTGTAACCGATGATGTGAATCAGGATGGATTTACTGATCTTATCGGCTACAACCGTGGGAACTATCACTATCGATATGAAGTGTACTATGGAGATATGAACGGACAGTTTACTCAAAAATCCTCGGTTGAGTTTGTAGATGGGTATTTTGAAATATTTAGTACAGATGTGAATAAGGACGGCTATCCGGATCTTGTTCTCTATGATTCTACGGACTATTATACGTACATTTTGTGGAATCGGAATGGGAAATACAGTATGCCTGAGCAATCCCGTCTATTTGTCTATTCAAATCATACGTATCAACTGTTGGATTTCGATAGAGATGGCAGAGATGATTTTGTGTCCAACCAAAATTATTATACACATGAAATTGTCGTTATACGAAATAATGGCGTCTCAGGACAGATTCAATTTAGTCAAAAGGAGCAGACAATAGAAGCCCATCAACAATCGGTGCAAGTGCAGGTGGAGCGTACAGGAGGTAGTGCAGTTCATAGCATCATTGAATATGCAACGCAAGATGGTACAGCCAAAGCCGGAACTGATTATACAAAGACGTCCGGGGTTCTGGAATTTAATAATGGTGAGACGGTCAAGTCATTGACAGTTCCAATTATATCTGTAAATCGCTTTCAAGGTGCTCGTACATTCTCGATTCGCTTAAAAAACCCCACAAATGGTACTAATTTTGGTCAAAACCAAACGATTAATATCCACATTCGCGCTAACGAAACGGTACCTCACTGGCGAAATGGAGCAGTTGTTGATATTGCAGATGTGACATCGAGTTCAGTAACGATCGTATGGCCGCAGGCCCAAGACAGCAAGGGCATTCAATCTTACGAAATTAGCGAAAAAGACCAATCGCTGGCTCCCGTTTCCGTTACGAAAGACGTATATAGTTATACGTGGAATACGGGGCTTGTTCCAGGGAAGACGTATCATTTCCAAGTGACAGCAAAAAATGAGCACGGTAAAGTGAGTCAAGCATTGAGAGGACATATTACGATTCCAGTTAGTAATAATATTCAGAATGAGCCATCGTATCGCTGGAATCCAGTAAGGTTTGGCCTTTTTTCTAGAGGGTACAAAATGAATGCCGTTGATAGTAACGGGGATGGCTCCGATGAATTAGTTGTCTATGATCAGTGGTCAACGATGATGGTCAAACTCAATTCCGATCAATCATGGCTTTTCCATGGACGACTGCCATTAGGACAGGGAGGAGAAAACAGCTACCGAGCTGACTTTAACAGGAATGGGAAGGAAGAGTGGATAGCTCCAAGTATCGGTATTGTTGCCGAAGGTAGTATGCAAGCTTACGAAAAGGTGGCCTCAATACCATCGTACACTGATTATAAGATCGTGGATTTTACGAAAGAGGGAATTCAGGATATCGTGTATATTTCGGGTGGGACGCTTGGTATTCTTAAAGGTAACGGCGATTATACGTTCACGCGGGTTTTTGAACAATCTCTTTATCTTAATGGAGTGCAGGTGTTAACAGGGGATTGGAATGGCGATGGCAAAATGGATGTAGCTGTTTTTGATGGAAATTTACATGTATACAAAAATAACGGGAATAGATTTGAAAAAATAAAAGAAATTCATAACCCGACAACGCCGCAAGCAGCAGACTTCAATGGCGATGGCTATGATGATATCGTAACTTCTCATTGGGGCTCAGATGTGTTTGTTTATTACGGGGATGCGCAGGGCTCTTTTGATAATACGCCTTATCGTTACACCCCACCGTATGGAGTGTATGAAATTCATCTAGCAGATTTGAATAATGATTCAAATAAAGATTTTGTACTGGTCTATTTTTCTGGAGTAGAAGCAGTCGTGAATCAAGGGAAGGGCAGTTTCCAACCACAAGGTGTATTTAATGAGATGATGTGGTTCAGTTCTCGCTATTTGATGGGAGATTTCAATGGTGATGGCAAAGATGATATTGGTTACAGGCGGGAAGATTATAGCGGGTTTGAATTGTATGATAATAGGTTGACTTCGGGGTCCTTGCAATTCAGCAATGCTTCACAACATGTGCAGGAAACTGCGGAGTTCGTACAAGTGAAGGTGAAACGCGTAGGTGATCGTCACGGAGTTACGAGTGTTGTTTACGGAACGGAGGATGGAACCGCATTAGCGGGCGTAGATTACGCTGCCTCTACGGGAACGCTGACATTTGCAGATGGTGAGACGGAGAAAACGGTTAAAATCCCACTAATCAAGAACGGAACATCGAATGTGAATCGGAAGTTTAAAGTGAAGCTGCAATCACCAACTCGCGGTGCCAAGCTAGGCCAGTATCATCAGTTAGAAGTGAACCTTAGCAAGGATGTCAATCTTGCACCTACATGGCCTGTCGGCGCGAAGCTGACTGTAAGCGATGTAACGTATCGTTCCTTTACGATTTCATGGCCGAACGCAATCGACTTGGATGGCATTGCATCGTATGAAATTATAGAGCGGGATGGAGCGTTAGCTCCTGTGACGGTAGCTGGCAATGTAAATACTTATACATGGTCATCAGGGCTGACCTCGGGCAAGTCATATCGATTGCAAGTAAGAGCGAAGGATAAGAAAGGGCTGACAAGCTGGCCGCTTCAGTCTTGTGTGACCGTGCAGGCATGCGTGAAGCTGCCGAAGCCGTTACATTCAACAGAACCCATTGATGTGCCGATACAATTACCAAGTGAACTACCTATTGAGCCGCCTTTGATCGATCTTCCATACGTACTTCCTCAGTGGCTGGGCGATGAAAGACTGACTTTAGCGGTGCGGCGTGGGACTCGCTAATCGTGAATAGAAAGTGAAGATTAGTAAGTAAGAAGTACGTCTGACACGATGGAGTAGATAGCGTAATTTCATAACGTATCATGAAGAGAGAGACAGCCTTGCTCCTGTAATGGAGCAGGCTTCTTTTTTTATGTGTAAATAAGAGATGCAAGCTCGAAAAGGTAGATAAAATGGAGGTTGCTGTAACAATTCCACTAGTTTTGCCAGATCAGTTGTTTGGGCTCTTAAATGTGCTACGATACAGACAGATAGACATATTTCTTCATTTTTTCAAAATAGCACCTTTCTTACTGTACGACTCCCTCGTTACTCCCTCATATTCGACACAATATCTCACCACGGTTTTTTTTGCACAAATGCATTACTTCATCATCATCGTTATCCTGACACTTTTGCTTTTACTAATCTAGTAGAGGAGAAATTGGTATGCTAAAAAAAAGGGGTATTTTCGCACGGAGAAATTTTGCACTTATGCTCACCGTATTTTTGGTCGCCTCGATGTTTCCGGCTTTATTCACTGCACAGGCAGCTCCACCTGCCGACAACAAAAATAATAGCAACTACTACAGATGGAATAATATTACGGTAAATGATCCGGTGCGCACTGAACATGTTGGAAACTTGAACAATGAAGGAAACGCTGACCTTGCCGTCATTACTAACGATCATTTACTCGTCCTTTATTATGTTGCCTCAGATGGCACATTCACACGGCAACCAGTAACAGCGAAGCAGGCGGATCCGAGTTTAGAGCGAGTACATATTGAAGACTTGGATGATGACCAATTTGGTGAAGTTTTAGTATTCAGCCCATCACAGGTCGAAATATTTGGACGAAATGCAGTAGGTTCCTATGAGTTGAAAAGTGCCATTCCGCTTACCTCCGCCGCTTATTCGGAACAGGCAATTGCTGATTTTAATAAAGACGGTATTAAAGACCTTATTCTTGTTTCTTCTACAAAAGTTCATTATTTGAAGGGAAGCGCTAGTTTAACCTATACAGAAGTAGGCAGCTACACGCACCAGACGGAAGCGCTGTATGGTTATGTACATGTTAAAACAGGTGACTGGAATAAGGATGGGCATCTGGACTTTGCTTATCAATTGTACCAAAAACCTATTGTTCTATTTACAGGGAATGGACAATTTGGATTTTCTCATGCGAAGACACTTGGGTTGGGCTATGATTTTGAAGCTGTAGATGTTAACCAAGACGGATTTACCGACATTATTGGTAGAGGTGGGAAATACGAAGTTCATTACGGTGATATAGGAGCGCAATTCGCTCGTAAAGATGAGATTGGTCATGTTACCCGTTATTATAGAATGTTCAGCACGGATGTGAACGCGGACGGATATCCAGATCTCATTCTCTATGATGATTGGGAGAATTACTTTGAATATGTATTATGGAACCGAAATGGGAAGTTTAGTGTGCCTGAGAAAATCGATGTAATGGTTATACCCAATCAAGTGGTGGACTTCAATGGAGATGGCAGAGAGGACTTGGTATCTTATCCTCATTACTTCAACAAAGCAACAGGCGTGGCACTTAATTTCCCATTCAATGGCGAGGTGCACTTTAACCAAGCCGAAAAAGAAGTAGCCGCGCATGCAGATACGGTGCAGGTGGAGGTACGGCGTACAGGAGGAAGCTCGGGCTATACGCTAGTCGAGTACGATACCCTTGATGGCACAGCCAAGGCAGGAACTGATTATAAGCGAACAGCAGGTTCTTTAGCTTTTCATGACGGTGAAACGGTTAAAACGGTGTCGGTTCCCATTACAACAGTTGGCAGCTTTGAAGGAACTCGTGCATTTTCGGTTCGATTAAAATATCCGACAAGTGGGGTGGCGCTCGGTCTTAATCGGAAAATAAATATTCAAATTCGCTCTAACTCAGCCGTGCCGCAGTGGCCGAATGGAGCAATCGTGGACATTGCGGATGCTACACCGTACTCGATGACCGCAGTATGGCCGCAAGCTCAAGACCAAGTGGGAATTGAATCTTACGAGATCAAGGAAACCACTCAAGCCTTTGCTCCTGTTACGGTGACGAAAAACGTTTATAGTCATACGTTGAAAGGTCTTGTACCGGGGAAAACGTATCATGTGCAGGTGACTGCGAAAAATGCAAATGGCGAACGTGGCAAAACGTTGTCGGGGCATGTCACACTTCCGAAAACAAGTGAAGCACCATCTCTTCCTTCTTATCAGGTGAATAGTGTGAATTTCCGTTACTTGCTGGAGCATAAATATACTCTGCATAAGGCGGATAGCAATGGCGATGGCTTTGATGAATTAATAGTGCATGATGGACACGGACGAACAAATATAGCCCAAGTTCTGTCCGATCAAACCTGGCAGTTCTATGGCAGGCTGCCGATTGAGCAATGTGGAAGAGTCAAGTACAGTCTGGATTTGAATCAGGATGGTAAAGAAGAATGGCTTGCTTCTGGAGGCAGTGGAATCTGCGTCACGAGCGAGAATGAGAGCGGCGGATATGAGCAAGTTACAGATATACCTCTACGATCACATTATGATTATCAAATCGGTGATTTCACGAATGATGGTATAAACGATATTGTTTATGAGAGCAGCAATGAACTTATTATGCTGCAAGGCAGCGGCAACTACGCTTTTACAGAGGTAATGCGACAACCGTTGGCTCATACTGCTTACCGTGTATTGAGTGGAGATTGGAATGGCGATGGTCATCTGGATATTGCTGCTTATGAAGGAGGTTATCAGCATGAAAAATTGCATCTGTACAAGAACAATGGTGATCGAACCTTTACAAAGTTAAAAGTCATTGAAAAGGGAACTAGCCCTCAGGCAGCCGACTTTAATAAAGATGGCTATACGGATATTGTTGCTTTTCATGGTTTTAATACGCAACAAGAAGTCGTCGTTTATTATGGAAATGCGCAAGGGAGCTTCGATGGAACTTATCGTATTCCTGCGACAGAGTGGATATATGAGATTCGGCTTGCTGATTTGAATGGTGATGACGATAAGGATTTTGTATTTGTCTACCTAGCAGGCGTTGAAGCAGTCGTGAATGATGGGAATGGTGGCTTCCAACTGCAAGGTTTGTATGTAGGCAATATGAAATTCTGGTATGGTTCCCAATATCTAATTGGTGATTTTAATGGGGATGGAAAAGATGATATTGCTAGTAGGCTTCAGGATAGGGGAGATCTAACTGTATATGACAATCTTCTCGTGTCTGGAAGCTTGCAGTTCAACCATGCTTCGCAGCAAGTATGGGAGCATTCAGGCTATGCACAAGTGAAGGTGAAACGTGTTGGTGATCGTAGTGGAGTCACAAGCGTTGTATATGGAACGGAAGACGGAACTGGATTAGCTGGTGTAGATTACGTTGCTTCGACGGGCACGTTGACGTTTGCGGATGGAGAGACGGAGAAGACCGTCTTGATTCCTCTGCTTAATAACGACAAGTCGGATCAGGAGCGTTCATTTAAAGTGAAGCTGCAATCCCCAACTCGCGGTGCTAAGTTAGGTACGCATCGTCAGTTGGACATTAGCATTCGTGATGACGATAAGGTAGCGCCTACATGGCCTTCTGGTGCACAGTTGAGCGTAAGTGATGTTACGTACAAATCATTTACCCTTTCGTGGCCAAGTGCGATTGATTTGGATGGAATCGAAGCGTATGAAATCTTAGAGCGAAACGGAGCGTTGGCTCCAGTAACGGTTGCGGGAAATATTAACTCTTACACGTGGGCGACAGGGCTTACTCCAGGCAAGTCGTATCGTCTACAGGTGAGGGCAAAAGATAAGAAAGGTCTGGTAAGCTGGCCTTTGCAAACTTGTGTGACGGTACAGACTTGCGTGACGCTGCCGCAGCCGTTTAACGCCGACGAACCTATAGAAACGATTATAGTAATACCTATGGAATTACTTGTAGAACCACCATTGAAAGATTTGCCTGTTGTCCGTCCTCAGTGGATTGGTGATGCGAAGTGGAGTATCAAAAATCGAATTACCGATAGATAAGTGTAACACGGGTAGTAGAGATAGATAACGGTTAATGCATGTGCCATAAGGGGAACCTTTGGACAGAAACCCTATACAATCTATGTTAAACGCGGAGTCTGTTGAAATAGGAAGCAGACTATAACTCTAGTAATAATAAATAATAGCAATGAAGGAAGGCAGCTCTCTCTCCCATATTTAGAGGGGAAAGGGCTGCCTTTTTATATTTATAGACTTCCTATTACTCTTTAATTATTAGACCAAATATTTTGGATAATGCTATCGCTTGTGCAGGGGAGATGATACACCCCTTTAAATCTTCCAGTGTAACGCCTAAGTTGAAGAAATGACAGCCGCTAATATCAATGCCTGCCAATTTGGTGCTAGAAAACTGAGACTGATCGATATTGGCTTCCTTGAAATAGATATCAGACAGTACGCTGTGGTAGAAGTCTGACTTCACAAAAGAACTCTCTATGAACTCCGTATGTTTGATGTTAGCAAAGCGAAAGGTAGCATAGTCGCCCAAACATCGTTGAAATGATAGATGTCGCAGCGTCGAACTTAGCAAGTCGATGCCCATTAACTTGCAATTGCGGAATTCTACGCGATGTGCGATGACACCGCTAAAGTCTACATTGGATAAGTCGCAATTGTCGAAGCGAACATCGGTAAGCTCAAGCTTGGGCAGTGACATATCACGAAACGTAACATTTTGAAAAATGACCTTTTCGATGGAAACGCTGGCAGCGTTCTGATGTTCAATAATTCCGTCTTGATATAAAGCATATGAGAGCATTTGCTCATCTGCCAACCATAATTCAGAGGCAGGCGCACAATCCAGCGCCTGAGGCAGTTTTGGTGCTGTACGTTTGTGTTGTGAGTTGCTCTTATCTTTAGGTTTATCTTTGTTCTTGTCTTTATTTTTTACGGTGCTGCTAGAGGTAGCCTTGGTATTGTCAGCGATGGAAGTCATTTGGCATGTTTCCCTTCATATCTTCTCATGAATGTGTTGGCTTTACATGTTCAGGCGAATGGAGACGAATTTGAGCTCGGTCATTTCCTCAACCGCGTATTTGACACCTTCTCTACCGTATCCGCTATCTTTCACACCGCCATAAGGCATATGATCCAGCCTAAAGGTAGGGATGTCATTAATAATGACAGCGCCTGCCTCTAATGCTCTTGCCGCATAGAAAGCACGATCAATATTGCTCGTATAGACGCCAATATTGAGCCCATAGGCAGAGTCGTTGGTCAGCGCAATCGCTTCGTCCAGTTCACGATATTTTACAATCGAAACAACCGGAGCAAATGTTTCCTTGCACGATACATTCATGTCTGGGGTAACATCGAGCAGAACAGTTGGTTCCCAAGCGGAATCGTTCCGCTGTCCGCCATAGCCAATCCGAGCACCCTGCGCAACCGCTTCTTGCACCCATGCTTCGATGCGATCCACTTCATTCGTATGGATCATCGCGCTAATATCTGTATGTTCATTTAGCGGATCTCCGACACGAAGCTTCGCTGTCTGTGCAATAAATCGCTCGCAGAACTCCTCATATACCTGCTCGTGCACATAGATGCGTTGAAGTGAAATGCAAACTTGCCCTGCATAGGAAAAGGCCCCTTCGACACAGCGCTCGATAAGGTTAGGGATGTTCGCATCAGGCTCTATAATGAGGGCTGAATTGGAACCAAGTTCAAGCGTAACTTTGCGCAGGCCGGCTTTTGCTTTAATCGTCTTGCCTACCTCGGGGCTGCCTGTAAAGGTCACTTTGCGCACTCGTTCATCACGCAGCAGCTCATCACTTAGCTCACGGCCGCTGCCAGTGAGTACTTGCAGCGCACCAGCAGGGAGGCCCGCTTCTTGAAACAGCTCCGCAATAGCGAGCGCGCTGAGCGGAGTCTGATTGGCAGGCTTAAGCACAACCGTATTGCCTGCCGCAAAAGCAGGGCCGAGCTTGTGCGCGACAAGATTAAACGGGAAGTTGAATGGCGTAATCGCCACAACAATTCCGAGCGGCTCGCGCCATGTCATGCCAAGCCGGTTGCTGCCGCCAGGGGCTGCATCCATCGGAATCGTCTCGCCGTAGATGCGCTTCGCTTCCTCGGCGGCGAATTGATACGTCGTAATTGTGCGATCAATTTCCGCACGCGCTGCGCGTATAGGCTTGCCGGCTTCAGTGGCGCATAGCACCGCCAATTCTTCTCTGCGGTCTTGCAGCAGCAGCGCAACTTGCGCTAAAATGCCCGCACGCTCAAAGGCAGGCATTGCCCGCATTAGAGATGCAGCAGTATGTGCACCATCTATTGCTTCCTTCACATGCGAGGGAGTCGCTTTAGCAACCTTGGCAATTAACTTTTGATCATAGGGTGCATGAAGTTCATAGTACGCTTCCGTGTCTATCCATTGTCCGTTGATCCAGAGGTGCTTCGTAAAATGGGTCAAGGTGAAAGCCTCCTTCATCTATTAATTGAAATTATATTTATCATATCGTTTGCTCTTCATGGCAATCAAGCACTGATGGTTATATATAACGAAAGAAAAAATACAAAAATACAAAAATAAACATTACATATTTGAAAGTTCATGATAACATTAATAAATGGGTAATAAGATATTGTTTAATAGGACAAAAGTCACACTTTGTGATTTAATTTATCGTAAATCTTAGATGAATAGAGAGAGTGCCAATCTATTAATTTCTATTTTCAAGTAGATACCTATCGAGTTATCCATATAACTTTTTCAAAATTTTATGAAAGAAGTAAGAGATTTAGCAGGTTTCAAAGAGCAGGCAGCCTTGGAAGAGGACTGTTTCCATCGTTTGGGAGGCCATACACAGAAAAAAATCAGTTACTAGGCTAGGTATTACATCGTAGAAGTACATCGGGAGCGGGGAGGATTTTGTCTATGGAGCTGAGATTGAATAAAGAAACATTGGAGCTGAATAGTCAATCATTTGGAGACATGCAATATGATGCAACCCTATCACAAGCGATTCAACAATTCGTTGAAAAGAATATGTCCGCATACGGTTTGAATCCTATTAAACAATTTGTTGCGAAACGAATGCCGGATAATGAGCGTAATTTGTATCAGCCGATTCAGCGATGCGAAAGTTCTTTGTATAACTATGTGTTGGAAAGTCTGGATACGCTTAAAACAAGCCGAGCAGTCAAACCAGCAGTTGTAAGTCAGGAGCAATCGTCGGATTGGACTGAGAAGGACAAGCAAGCTTTAGTCGAATATGTGATGCATGATGCGATGCAGTTATTTCTAGAGATGTATCGAAAATACAATGCACAGCAGCAGCAATTTGATGAGATGTCCAACCAAATTAAACGTTATGAACAAGAAATCGAAGTACTGCAATTCAATCTGGAAGAGCGTCTCCGTGCGGTAGAGGCTGAACGAGATAAATTAACGCAAGATATAAGGAAATACGAGGCCTATGTGAATTATCAGGTAACTCGTTTAAATAAAGCTTTGCAATAAATGAAATGTTCGCGGAAATCAAGCAGCTGATTTTTGACGATTGCCATATAAAAATGATATATTTTATTTTTATTGTATCGAGGATAAAGATCGTATTGGTTGCGTAAACAGGCGCAACCTTTTTTCATGAGTACGTGAGTGGTATTAATGTATGACCTTTTTGTTTGCATTATATATATTGATGTGGGGGCACGAGATTTTGAGCAACTATCCTTTTTCCTTTGATCCCAAAGAGTCGTTTGTTCAGCAGGTAAGCGATTGGGTATCGGATGTATTTTATGACAAGCTTCCCGAGTTCGGATTTGAAGTGCGGGACGAACAAATTTATATGGCTTATCAACTGGAGCGTGCTTATCGCGATAAGCAGACGATCTTTGCAGAAGCAGGAGTTGGAACAGGGAAAACGCTCGTCTATTTGCTATACGCGATCAACTACGCACGTTATACAAGAAAGCCAGCGATTATCGCTTGTGCGGACGAGTCCCTGATCGAGCAGCTTGTTAAGCAAGAAGGCGATATCGCGAAGCTTGCTAAATATTTGGATTTTACTATTGATGCTAGATTGGGCAAATCACCTGATCAATATATTTGCTTAAATAAGCTCGATGATGCGAGGGCGTCGATGGATGAAGATGCGATGCTCTATGATGATATGTATCGCAGCTTGCCTAAGTTCGTTCATTCGCCTGAGACGATGCAGGCGTTTCATTCATACGGTGATCGAAAAGATTATCCAGATCTTCATGATGAACAGTGGGAGAAGATTGGCTGGGACGTGTTCCAAGACTGTCTTGTGTGCGCTCAACGCCATCGCTGCGGACAGACGTTATCCCGTGAGCATTATCGGAAGTCTACGGATATCATTATTTGTTCGCATGACTTCTATATGGAGCATATTTGGACATATGAGGCTCGCAAGCGTGAAGGGCAGCTTCCGTTATTGCCTGAGCACAGCTCCGTTGTGTTCGATGAAGGGCATCTGCTAGAGACAGCGGCACAGAAGGCATTGACGTACAAACTGAATCACGCTGTATTTGAAAGTATTATTACGCGTCTGCTGGAAGGTGAAGTGCGAGAATCCCTTGCGGTAGCGGTGGAAGAATCCATTGTGCAAAGTGAGCACTTGTTTGCATTGCTTGATGTGCATAGCTCACCCGTTCCTGGGTCAGATCGCAGAGAAATTGCTTGGAATGATGAGTTGCTGCGTGAAATCAATCGTTTCTGCGACATGATCGCGTCCATTGAGGAAGAACTCGTGTTTGAGAGCGGATTGTACACGTTGGACGAATATCAGTTGAAAATTGTTGAAGAGCATCTGGAAATGATCCAACTCGCGTTGGGACTGTTCAAGAAGTCCAATCAGCTTATTTCTTGGGTTACAGAGGATAAAGACGCGCTAACACTCGTTATTATGCCGAAGTGGGTTAAAGAAATTTTGACGAAACAGTTGTTCTCCAGCAAAATGCCGATTGTATTTTCATCAGCTACGTTGTCTGTTCAAGGTAACTTTGACTATATGTCAGAGAGTCTTGGAGTTGAACAAGCGTTGTCATTCTCAGTGGCGTCGCCATACGACTACGAGAATCAGATGAAGATACAGTATGCTCCACTAAGCTCTCAGCAGCATTTGGAGAAGAAACTGACAGCGACACTTGAATTGCTTCAACAAACAGAAGGTAGAGCGCTGCTTCTCTTCCGTTCCAAAGAAGAATTGGCCCAGTTTAAGCAAGGAGCAAGCCAGATTCCACAGTTCGCGAACTATCAGTTTTTATATGAGGGAACAGGTGAAATAAGCAATTTGATTGCGGAGTTCCAGCAAAATGAAACGAGCTGTCTTTGCGCCGTTACGCTGTGGGAAGGGCTTGATATTCCAGGTCCATCTCTATCTCAGGTGATTATGTGGTCTTTGCCATTCCCATCGAATGATCCAGTATTTGCAGCACGTCGTAAAGATGCAGCGAATCCATTCGAAGAGGTGGATATGCCGTATATGCTGCTTCGATTGAAGCAAGGAACTGGGCGACTCATACGCAAGCAGGATGATGAAGGTACGATTACAATCTTTGATGAGAAGCTGGAAGATGCAGCGATCAAAGAGAAAGTGATGCAGATCGTTCCATCCGGCGTTACCGTCGAGCAGCTTGAACTATAACCGTGGTTTTGTCTTCAGCTTACACAAATGAAGAGGAACACAATGAAGGATAACGAACACAAAATTTAGGTGCATTACCGATATGGAGACCTACAAGCAAAAGACTGCTTGTGGGTCTTTTTATTTACGCCGAAAGGTATAGTATATCAGCTGCTTCAATCTCCAATACTTGTATGGATGTTTCAGAACGTTGCATAGACGTTTATATATCATAGTGGACATATGTTCGTAGGTAATAAGTCTAATCTATATGAGGTGAACGCAAGTATGATTGAATTTCAACAAGTGAATAAGAAGTACGATGATGGCTTCCAAGCCCTTACCGATATTAATTTAATAATTAAAAAAGGCGAGATTACTGCGTTTATCGGGCCGAGCGGCTGCGGCAAGTCGACGACGATGAAACATATTAACCGTTTGATTTCCCCTACCAGCGGTCGCATCTTCATTGATGGAAAAGATATATCGGAGTACCACCCGGTAGAACTTCGAAGAAATATAGGCTATGTCATTCAAAATGTCGGGCTATTCCCCCATATGACCATTGCAAAAAATATTGCGATCGTACCGCAGATGAAAAATTGGGACAAAGCGAAAATTGATAAAAGAGTAACGGAATTGCTGCAGCTCGTTAATTTGGACCCTGATACGTATCGCAATCGCTATCCGTCTGAACTTAGTGGTGGCCAGCAGCAGCGTGTTGGTGTGGCGCGGGCATTGGCTGCTGATCCTGACATTATTTTGATGGATGAGCCTTTCAGTGCATTGGACCCGATTACGAGAGAGCAGCTGCAAGAAGAGTTGGTTAGACTGCAGGAGGATGTACATAAAACGATCGTGTTCGTTACGCATGATATGGATGAAGCGATTAAAATTGCAGATACGATTGTCTTAATGAAAGACGGGCAGATTGTACAAGCTGGCTCTCCCGAAGCCATTTTACGACGCCCAGCTAATGATTTTGTACGCAGCTTTATTGGCCAGAAGCGAATACATACGAATGACAAAGATGAAAATGAAATGGAGCTTGATGATGCTTCTCTTTCCATGACGACAGTGGATGAAGTGATGGTTACCCAACCTGCTACGACATCACCGAATCGCGGCTTGGCTGAAGCGATCAAGATCATGGAAGCGCGCAAGGTAGATTCCTTGTTCGTCGTAGATAAGAACCGCACCTTGTTAGGCATCGTTTCGATCTATCGCGTGTTGAATCGTTATGGTGACGAATCATTGACGGTGAAAGATGTTATGAAACCAATTGGCTACCAAGTTGGGCCTGGTACCCCGCTTCCGATTGCGGTTGAGCAAATGACGAATCACCGCTTGACGAATCTAGCTGTAGTTGATGACAGTGGGCGACTGGTCGGACTCATAACGAGGGGAAGTATTGTTAAACACTTAAATGAAGTGTATCCAGCTATGATAGAACGGTTTGCTTGGAGCTTAGGAGAGGAGGCGTAACGATGGACGGATGGATAGCCTTCCTACAAGAACGGAGTTCCGATATTGGAACCGCACTGCAAGAGCACATCGTACTTACTGGTATTTCTGTGCTGCTCGGCTGCTTGATAGCGATACCATTAGGAATTGCACTCGTTTATAGCCGTTGGAACTGGCTGACGAATACCGTTTTCTTTATGGCGAACTTATTGCAGACGATACCAAGTCTCGCGTTATTAGCGATATTTATTCCTTTCTTAGGGATAGGGATGAAGCCTGCTATCGTTGCTTTGTTCTTGTATTCCATTATGCCGATTATGCGAAATACGTATGATGGTTTTCGTTCGGTGGACAATAGTGTGCTGGAAGCTGCACGAGGTATGGGTTATAGCACGATGCAGTCGATTTTACGCATTCGCCTACCGCTGGCTTTGCCGTACATCATGTCCGGTATTCGCATTACGACGGTATACATTATTAGCTGGGCGACACTGGCGACCTTAATCGGTGCAGGCGGTCTAGGAAGATTGATCGTTGGTGGACTTGGTGTTAATAAGCTGGAGCTTGTAGTAGTCGGAGCTGTTGGTGCTATTTTGCTCGTATTGATCACAGACACGCTGTTCGGATGGATAGAGCGCATACTAACGAAGCGTTATGGACGTACGAGTTCGACTACCGCATAGAGACTCGTTGATGCTCAACGAACACAATCCAGAAAGAGGGACGAGAATGATACAAATAAAAGCTTCGGCTAAAAAGGTAACAGCGCTCCTTCTTTGCGGTGTGCTTATCGCAACGACCTTGCTGCTGACGGGTTGCGGCAAGGAGGATCAGATTGTTATCGGAACACAGACGTTTACCGAATCAAAGATCATGGCTGAAATGTATAAGGCACTTATTGAAGAGCAGACAGATTTGCAGGCGAAGGTGATTCCTGATCTAGCTGCAAGTGCCGTTATTATTAATGCGATGAAGAAAAATGAAGTACATATGGCGACGCTATACAGTGGAGAACTGTTTAATAATCATTTCCCAGTAGAGGAAACGAAGGACCGTCAAGAAGTATTGAAGCAGGCGCAAGCAGGTTTTGACAAGTATTTAGGTTTTACGTGGATGGATTCACTAGGGTTTGAAAATACATATGCGTTTACCGTACAGAGTAAGCTAGCGGAGGAGCGAGGGTATGAACGTATATCCGATGTAGTTAAGGATGCAGGCGACTTGCGGCTTGGTGTAGACACGACGTGGATGGAGCGGACGAATGATGGGTATCCAGCATTTCGTAAGGCGTACAACGTGGAGTTTGGGCAAGCATTTCCGATGGAACAAAGTCTTGTCTATGAAGCAGTAGGCAATAATCAGGTGGATATCGTACTTGCCTACTCTACAGACTCTAGGATTAAGGCATATGATTTGAAAACGTTAGAGGATGACAAGCAATTTTTCCCGCCTTATGATGCTTCACCCGTACTGTTAAAAGAACTAGCACAAAAACATCCAGAAGTCGTACAGGCGATTCAACCGCTTATCGGTACGATAGATGAACAGACGATGATTGATTTGAATTATAAAGTAGATATTGAGAAGAAAAGTGAGCGCGAAGTCGCTATCGAATATTTGGAACAGCAAGGATTACTGGTGAAAAAGAATGAAAAGTAGAAGGGAGGCGCTGTGATGGACAGCTATCAATGGTCATTAGCAGACTTGTTCTCGTATATGAGTCGAAATTCTGACTTGCTATGGGAGCATTTTCTCTCACACCTCTATATGGTCGTTAGTGGAGTTGGCCTAGCCATTGTGCTAGGAATTCCATTGGGCGTGCTCTGTACGCGTCATGAAAAGCTAGCCAAAGTCATATTAGGCATAACGAGTATACTGCAAGTTATTCCGAGCTTGGCTTTGCTGGTGTTATTGATGCTCGTGCTCGGATTAGGCTCCAAGACGGTTATTGTTGGTTTATTGTTCTATTCCTTGAACCCCATCGTACGCAATACGTATATTGGTCTGAAGCAAGTAGACCCAAGTTATATGGAGGCAGGCAAAGGGATCGGAATGAGCCCGCTTCAACTGCTCGTTAAGGTGCGCTTTCCATTATCTCTGCCGTACATCATTTCTGGTCTAAGAATTGCAGCTGTCATCGCTATCGGCGTCGTGACTATAGCACCGCTCGTTGGAGGAGAGGGCTTGGGACGCGAAATTTATGCGGGCATTAACAATCAGAATCCGCTGCGTATTTATGCAGGAGCTATTCCGGCAGCAGCGATTGCTATCGTGGCCGATCTTGTATTAGGATATCTCCAACGCAAGTTGAACTTTGCGGATCGCAAGTCGAGGCAAGTTACAAGCTAACAGCAGCGGAAGGGAAAGGAGTATGAAATATGTGTTGTTCATGCTGCCCAGTAGTAGATAAGCAATAGCTTCCTACATTTAAAATATAGGAGGGGAAATGGCTTATGTTGCTACAAGAAAAGTTGATTGCAAAAGTTAGGGAGAAGTGTGCAACGACTCCGAGTATTTCATCCTGTATGATGTACGGCTCCTTTACAAAAGGCGAAGGCGATCAGTACTCTGATATTGAATTCTATATCTTCATCAAGGATGAGGATATTCAGACCTTTTCATCTTCCCGTTGGATTGAGGAAATCGAACCTTATGACTTGCTTTTCATTAATGAGTACGGAACAGAAGTAGTCGTGTTTTCTTCTTTAGTTAGAGGAGAATTTCATTTTCTACGTGAATCTGAAATGGAAATTATTAAGTCGTTCAAAGATACGGGTTGCTTTCCTGACACCATGTCCATGTTCGTGTATGATATAACAGACCAATTACGAAGATGTCTCGATCATTTAAAAGGTGATGGGCCTGAGAGAATGACGGATGACAATGTAAATGATTCTTTTCATAACTTTGTGAATGCATGGCTAATGGGTGTGAATGTGTTAAAAAGAGGAGAGTTGGCTCGCTCACTCGAGTGTTTATCGCATGTACAGCGATTTATCCTGAGACTGATCAGAGTTCGAGAAAAGACCGCAGATCTTTGGTTGAACGCGACGAAAAATCTGGAGAAGGATCTATCAGCAAAGTTGTATCACGCGTATGCATCCATTACTTCTAAGCTAGATCAAGTCGAGTTGCATCAAGCATACCGCAATGCATTGCATGTTGTTGAAGACCTTGTACATGATCTTAGTGGAAATTATCAATTTGATGTGGATAAAGGGATGCTGCGTAAGTTGAATGATCATCTTACTCTTGAATCTTAATGCATTTACTTATGTAATCATTTAAATGTAAAAAGGGATAGTCGCAGTAGAAAGGAATTCCTCTACTGCAGCTATCCCTTTTATGTTCGAACTGTACCAACGTGATCAATTAGCTTCCTTCAATCCGCTTGGACGTATCTGTTTCGACGCCTTCTAAACGCTTCGTAAAGGTTGCTCTCCAACTTGTAGACAGACCTTTATTGCTCAATAATGCGCGAATACCTTCTTCTCCATGCAGCTTCTGATGCATCACTTCGTTGGCAAAGCGAATGCTTAGGCGCTGTTCATCCCTATGAATCAACTCAATCTGATCCTCTGGCGAAACGATGCCTTCTTCTAGTACGCGCCAATAATATCCGGTATAACCGGTCTCTTGCATCCATATTGGAATCTTCGGCATGTTATATCTGGCTGCTAACTTGAAGCAAGGCTGGCGCGGCTGGGTTACTTGGACACGAGCCGTACCGATGCGAAAAATATCTCCGATATGTACATCATCTTCAATGAGTCCGCGAGTCGTCACATTTTCTCCAAATGCGGATAGGGGCAGATCGAACCCCCATTCTTGCTTCCAGTAGGTGTAATGCTCAATAGGATAGACACATACTGCTTTTTCAGGGCCGCCATGATATCTTAAATCCGCTTGACCATCACCTTCGAAACCTAACGTACGCAGTGCTACCGTATGAGTTACAGGAAGTTTCATCATACCTGACAATACAGGCTTGCCGTTATGAATAAGTGATTCACTAGGTAATCCGACTTGGAGTCCTACAAGTTCAACATGCATAGCTTGTTCCTCCTGCTGTTTACTTTACCTTCATGATATAATAGTGGCGACAGCATCACAAGGGAATACAAGGACTTGGAGGTACGAGATGGAAAATCCGATGCAGGCTGCACAGGAGAGCGCTCAACCGTCGTTATCATCGGACGTAACGTTGTATCGTGGTGAATTAGAAATCGGAACCTTGCTTCCGTTCAAAGTATATCGTTGGACACAAGCTGGTGGCAGCAGTCGCGACCATGCCCATGATTATTTCCAGATCTGGTATGTCGTAAAAGGCTCCTTCCAGCATACGATTGATCGTAAGACGTATCAAATGATGAAGGGAAACTTATTTGTCATTCCTCCCTATGCTGTTCATCGTGTTGATCTTATTCCTGATCAAGAGATGGAGATTATCGGCTGTGAATTTCTCCCTCATTTTATTAATGAACATTTTCAACGTCCAAATGAAGGCACGGATCGCTTCGACTATTCTTATCTTGAACAATTTATGGTCAGTGAAGATGAGTTAATACCGAAAGTAACCTTATTAGGAGAAGCGGATGCGGAAGTAACACGTTTGCTGAGCGAGATGCTTGCTGAGTTCCAACAGGGTGAGCATTACTATGAGCTAGTTCTGAAGGCCAACTTATTGAAGCTGCTGTCCATCATTATTCGTCAAATGACTAAGCAGCGAGGTGGAGGGTCAGAGGAAGAAGATCGTATGGAGAAATTCCGAGGTCTTATGATGGGAGCGTTAAACTACATTCATGAACATTATCCCGAAGAGCTCCGTTTGGAAGGGTTATGCCGTCAATTTAATTTATCTAAATCTTATTTTTGTGCGTTATTCAAACGATATACAGGTAAGACCTTTAATGATTACTTAATTGATCTGCGTATCCGCAAAGCAGCAGAGATGCTGCTCAATACGGACAGCACGATTACCGAGATTGGGTATGGTGTCGGTTTTAATGATATCGCTTATTTTTCACGCATATTCAAACGGCATACAGGGGTATCGCCATCTCAATTCAAGCGGAATGCAAGGTCTGTTCATTCTCATTCTACACATCAGGCTAAGCCATAATATAGAACGAAGAGGAGACAGTCTTTATGGACTGTTTCTTTTTTACTCCATTTCACGAATGTTTGTAAGAAAGTACAACAACTGTGGAACATAGTTCAATGGCTTCACAGGCAGATTTCATATAATGAAAGTGTGACATACATTATAACCTGCAACCGCTTCCATCGGAGGCACCTTGTTGCTAGGCATGCTGGGAGTGGAACGAGATGAAGCTGGGTGTTAGTACGTATTGTTTATACCAAGCAATGGGACGACAGGAAATGGACATATTCGCTGTATTGAAATGGATCAAGGAAAATGGAGGCGAGCATGCTGAGATCGTTCAGCTTATAGATATTGGATTCGACTTGCATGGCAAGCCGGAACTAGCGGATCAGATTAGACAGTATGCAGATGAGATTGGCTTGGAACTGTCCAATTACTGTGTAGGTGGCAATGTAGCTGGCTTGACAGAGGAAGCCTACGCTGCTGAAGTGAACCATATTAAAGGACATATCGATATCGCTCATCGACTTGGAGTAAAGCGCATGCGCCATGATATTGCTTCCCGTCCTTTGGCAGAGACAGGAACGGCTTATTTTGAACAGGATTACGCCAAAATTGTCGCGGCTTGTCGCGAGCTGGCGGAATATGCATCCCAATATGGCATTACGACGAGTATTGAGAACCACGGCTTCTATGCGCAGCATAGTGAGCGAGTGCGCCGTATCGTGCTTGATGTGAATCGCGACAATTTCCGTACGACATTAGATGTCGGTAACTTTGTCTGTGTGGATGAACCGTCTGAGCCAGCTGTTCGCGCTAACGTAACGTTAGCAAGCATGGTCCATTTCAAAGATTTCTACTTGCGGCCTGCTGATTGCAATCCTGGTGAGGGCTGGTTTCAATCGCTTCACGGCCAATATTTAAGAGGAGCGATTGTAGGTCAAGGGGACTTACCAATACCGAAGCTCGTTTCCATCGTAAAGCAATCTGGCTATGACGGCTATGTATCCATAGAATTTGAAGGGATGGAAGATTGCCTGAAAGGGACTCGAATTGCGTTAGACAATCTGCGTCGATTATGGAATGAGGCGTAATGATTTGATCATAGAAGAAATAAGAGAGTATGTATTTAAAAAGGTAATACAAGTGAGCGATTAATAGGGAGGAACTAAATCGATGAGCAAATTGCGTGTAGGTGTCATTGGAGCAGGATCTATTTCGGAGTTTCATTTTAAAGGCTATGCTCAGCATCCGGATGTAGAAATTGTAGCTGTCTGTGATCTCAATGAGGAGCGGGCACGAGCAAAGGCAACCGAATTCGGTGCTAGTAAAGTATATACCAATGTAGCGGAATTTCTACGTGACGAACATATTGATGCCGTCAGCGTTTGTACATGGAATAATACACATGCAGAAAACAGCATTGCTGCTTTGAAGGCGGGCAAGCATGTGCTAGTGGAGAAGCCGTTATGCCGCACAGTGGAAGAGGCTTTGTCAATTCAGGAAGCGGTTCAAGAGAGCGGAAAAATATTGCAGATCGGTTATGTGCGCCGTTTCGGTACAAATACGAAGGTGCTGAAGAAATTTATCGATGCAGGTGAACTGGGCGAGGTTTATTATGCAAAGGCTTCTTGTCTGCGTCGTTTAGGCAATCCAGGCGGCTGGTTCAGCGATATACAGCGTTCAGGCGGCGGTCCATTGATTGACCTTGGGGTCCATGTCATTGATCTTTGCTGGTACTTGATGGGCAAGCCAAAGGTGAAAAGTGTTACTGGGAATACGTACAATAAACTAGGCAATCGCGGTCATATTGAGAACTTTAGCTTCTATCAAGCTGCTGATTATGATGCAAGTCATAATACGATTGAAGACATGGCTAATGCACTGATTCGTTTTGAAAATGGAGCTTCACTGGCTGTAGATGTTAGCTTCACGCTTCATGCGAAGCAAGAAGAGCTTGCGGTGAAGCTGTATGGAGATAAGGGTGGAGCTGAGGTGGAGCCTGAGCTTGCGATTGTTAGTGAGAAGCACAATACGATGTTAAATATTACACCGCAAATTGATGATCTCTCCTTTGATTTCGAGAAAGGGTTTGCTGCTGAGGTTGCTCACTTCGTTGAGACTTGCTTGGGCAGGGAAGAGACCATTTGTCCCGTAGAAGATGGTGTTGAAATGCTTAAAATATTGTCCGGTATTTATGAATCGAGCCGTACAGGCAAAGAAGTTGTCTATGAGATAGAGAAGGTATTAAATTAATCCGCTTATTAAAATAAAGTTGTTACATTATAGTTGAATTGGGAGGGAATAAGTGAATATGGTGAAGATTCATCAACCGATAGGGGTAATGACAGATAGCTTCAAATTGCCATTAAAAGAAGCGCTGCGCAAGGCACAAGAGGTGGGCGCGAATGGTGTGCAAATTTATGCGGTAGAAGGGGAAATGGATCCTGCTAATCTATCTTCAACTGCTCGTAAGGAATTGAAATCCTATATTGAAGATTTAGGATTGGAAGTATCAGCGTTAGTAGGAGACTTGGCTGGTCATGGATTCCAAGACCCAGAGGCTAACCCGTGGAAGATTGAAAAGTCGAAGCGTATTCTAGATTTGGCACTTGATTTGGGTTCAAATATTGTAACGACGCACATTGGCATCGTCCCTAATGAAGACCATCCTATCTATGCGACGATGCAGCGTGCTTGTGAGGAGCTTAGTCAGTATGCGAACAGTGTAGGCGGACATTTTGCCATTGAGACAGGGCCAGAAACATCTGCGCATTTAAAACAGTTCCTTGATTCATTGACTGGCAGGGGGATGGCTGTTAACTTCGATCCAGCGAATATGGTTATGGTAACAGGTGATGATCCTGTCCAAGGTGTTTATACGTTAAAAGATTACATTGTGCACACGCATGTGAAGGACGGCATTCGCGTGCGTGAAGTTGATCCACGAGAAGTGTATGGCATGTTGGGTTTTGAGCCGATGAGTCATGAAAAGCTTGCAGAAATGGCTACAGATGGTCCATTCAAGGAGCTTCCATTAGGAGAAGGGAACGTTGACTTTGATAACTATTTCCAAGCTCTAGTAGACATTGGCTTTAATGGTTATTTGACGATTGAACGTGAAGTTGGAACCGAGCCAGCGGAAGATATTCGTAAAGCGGTACAGTTTATTAAACGTTACAAATAATGCCTTGTAATATACTATTTTTCATATAAATATATGTTCTCACCATCTTTTATAGCAGCAGGCTCACGCCGTGGAGTCTGCTGTTTGCAATTCATATAATGTGGTGCAAGACAAAATATTTAATATGAAGGATGGGATTACGTATGGGTAGAGAATTTGAGAACCATCATAAAAAATCCAAAAAACGTAAACATGGCAACGGTCATGGTAACGGTCATGGTCGCAAAAAACTTATCGACACAAGAGTGAAAAAGAGCGCTAAAAAAATCATTAAAGTTATCGAAAAGAAAGTCTTCACTGTGAAGAAAGTAAAGAAATTCAAAGTAAACTTGGGTACTCGCTCTCACGGCGGAAGCAGCTACGGCGGCGGAAGCTATGGTGGTGGAAAAAGCTACGGTGGTGGACACAAGAAAAAACACAAAAAACGCCGCAGCGACTGCCATCATAAAGTATACGGTGGCGAATATTAATAACTAGTTTGTGCTTGCAGGGTACTGCCTAGTGCTTGTCCTGCAAGCACTTTTTTTACATATAAAATTAGAACAACTCACCTCCATTAAGCCACAAATGATGTGGGAAATGGTGGTGAGTTGTGATTAAGCTTGTTTACTGGACACCTATTGATTCTTTAATTCCATTCACAATACTTACAGCTACACGATTTTGAAATTGTTCGGATAGCATTTGTTGTTCTTCTTGAGGATTTGATAGAAACCCTATTTCTAATAGAACGGCAGGTACTTTGGCTTTAGCTAGTACTGCATACGGATGCCTTTTTACTTTACGATCTGTGAACTTAGTTGCGCCTAGTATGTGCTTGTGCATAGTATCAGCAAATGTTTCATGCGAAGTCGGATAAAAATACGTTTCGGTTCCACCCGCTTTGCGATTTGGTGCTGCTGAATTCGCATGAATGGATACGAATGCTGCTGCATTTACGCGGTTGGCCACCTCAATACGATCTGGGAGCTCTATGAATGTATCATCTGTTCGTGTCATAATAACTTGGATATTCTCTTCTTGGAGCAGTAATTGTTCCACTTTTAGAGCTAGTCCCAGTACAAAATCTTTCTCGTATTTACCTGAATAACCGACAGCACCTGAATCCTTGGCCCCGTGACCGGGATCGATGACAACAATTTTCTTGCCGTCAATCGTAGTTGGCGGCGTAGTTATCGGTGGTGTCGTTGTCGGAGGATCCGTAATTGCCGGGGGCACTACTTGATCTCCTGTATGCAGCTCCATCGTAAGGAACCCTGATTCACTGCCTCCATCAGTAATGGTGTAGCCGATATCTGCTCTCGTGTCTAGTACGATACGAATCGTAGAAGACTTTTCGTCAAATAAAGAGTAGCGGACTTGCTCGATGTGCGGGTCATCTATAAAATTGTCAAGTTTTCCGTGGAATCCTGCTTTTCCGTTCATAAGCTGTCCATTAATAAAATCAGTGGTGAAGGCAGTTGCAGGAATATCCATAACAATTCGATTCGGGTCAGTCATAGTAAATATTTTGGGCTGCACTGTTCCTTGCACTTCGACCATCAATTGATTATCTATATAGTTGATATTGTTTATTTGTGCGGTACCCGAATTAGAACCCTTGTTAGAGCCTGTATTTCCAGGAGGTATCGTTTTATTTTGGTTTGGATCTGGATTCACCTCTTCTTTAGGAGGAGGAGGTGGCGTTTGAATCAAGACTGACTTGTTGGCATTATCCCAACGAACTTTTAGACCGAATTGCTCTCCAACAAATCGAAGAGGGACAAGTGCTGTACCGCCTTCAACGATTGGCGGACTGCTTAATGTCGTTTCTGTTCCGTTTACGATAGAGGCATTGCTTCCTACGGTCAGCTCTATTTTGTTGGTGCCATCAGAAATATGAAGCTGTTTGGACTCTTTCTGCCAATCGACAGCGAAACCAAGATGCTCAATGACAACTCGAAGTGGAATCATGACAGATTGATTCATATTTTTTACTTCAGCATTTGAAGGGAGCGTCAGTTTCTTGTCGTCTATTATAATGCTTGTACTCTTTGCATCCTTCGTGCTAGGAGTAGGTTGGATAAGTTGTGTAGATTTAGTAGTATTCTTATCCTTAGTTCCATTAGCAGCTTTTTTGCTCTTTGTAGTAGATTGTGTGAGATTAGTAGATTTTTCACTTTGCTCAGCAGCAGCAATAGTAGGAAGCGTGAACAATAACGTCAGTAACATTAGCAAGAGACCGTATTTTTTCATGGTAGTCGACATAATCCTCCATCCCTCGTTAGTAAATCATCCAATTCAAACATATAATACTTTAAATTACCATACTTAGTAGACGCGAAATAATAGACGAATGTTGCTGATTGATCTGAAATAAATGTAACACAAATCAAAAGGGAAGATTATAATTTTTTTGTTACTTTATTCCTACTAATTTGTATATAGATGTAAGAAGAGTGGCTTTCTACTATAAAATAAGAGTCTTATTTATGAATAAGTGTCGAAAAGAGGGGACCCTATCAAGGGAAATAGAAGCTTCTATACCAGTTAATTGTAGCGAAAAAGGAAAATCTACGGAGAAGAAGGAAGGTGTCCTTCCCCCCTCATTATCTTTATGCAGATCGTGGAGCCCACAAAATAACCGCAACGCCGATAAGGCATATCAATCCGCCGATGATATCGTATCGATCAGGTGCCTGCTTATCTACAAGCCAGCCCCAAAGGATGGCAAGCATAACAAATGCGCCTCCGTAAGCTGCATACACTTTTCCGAAAGAAGGAAATGATTGCAGTGTGGGGATGATTCCGTAAGCGATAAGAATAATACCTCCCCAAATGCCATAGGAAAGTGGCTTGGACTCCCTTAACCACAGCCAAATAAGATATCCTCCGCCAATCTCGGCTAGTCCAGCGACCATAAACAACAATACTGCGGTAAACATGTGAAGCCTCCCTATATAACCGATCTTATTGTGCAATCTATTTATTATAAACGACAATGGTCATAAACAGGAGAAACAATCTTTGGAGGTAGGATGAGGATGATAAGGAACAAGATGAGTATGTCGGTCTCAATCATTCTGATATATAAATAGCTGCCTCCAAGCACTAACTTAGCTTGAAAGGCAGCTGCTGAGAAACAAAATTCGTTCTCTTACATAAGACCCCATTCTCTTAACTCCAAGTGACGTACACCTTCAATAATGTATGGATCTTGCTCTGCCAACTGCTTCGCTTCTTCAAAGGAGTCTGCAATATAAACAACCATGCCACCTGAGCCGTCTGCGAATGGTCCTCTAGCATAAATCTTTCCCTGTGCGTGCAGACTTTCAAGGTAAGCTAGATGGTCAGGGCGATAAGTAGCATTTTTAGAAACATCTTTCATGTTCAAAATAGCTGCAAAGTAAGCCATACGATGATCTCTCCTTTTATAGATATGGAAAATGGAACTACAGAGCTATATTCAGTATAGCCCGAAAAGTGTAAATAGGGTATCTCAGAGGAAAATTCATAGACAAACACATCAGTTGTTTGCTTTTTGTTTGACAATATTCAAACGATGAGTAATAATGTCTATTATAAGACAAACAAAAATAGGATGTGTTTAGGTATGGATATATCAGAAATGTTCTGGAATGCTTCTATAGATGAATTGAAGCAAGGATATCATGAGCAAGAGAAGCAATATGTTTGTTTGTTGTGCGGCCAGAAGGTGGAGAAAGGCATTATCTATAAGAAAGGCGATACGTTGTACGAAGCTGAGCGATACACGCGCCTCCATATTGAGCGTGAGCATCAATCTGTGTTCCGCTATCTCATTCAGATGGATAAGAAGATGACAGGATTGACAGAACACCAGAACGGCTTGCTCCAATGTTTTTATGAGGGGAAAAGCGATCGTGATATTCAGCAGCAGATGGGCATCGGTAGTGCCTCCACGATTCGGAATCACCGCTTCGTATTGAAGGAGAAAGAACGTCAAGCAAAGGTGTTCTTAACGTTAATGGAGCTTCTGAAGGAGAAGGATGAACACGCACCTGCTTTTGTAGAGTATCATAAGACGGCTACGATGGTAGATGAGCGATATAACGTGACGCAAGAAGAGAATAATAAGCTTCTGGAAAAATACTTCCCTGACGGGACGGATGGCAAGTTGAAGACGTTCTCGATGAAAGAGAAGAGTAAACTAGTCGTGCTGCGAGAGATCACTAAGCGTTTCCAGATCGGTACGATTTACAATGAGAAGGAGATTAATCAAGTTTTAAAAGCGGTTTACGATGATTACGTGACTTTGCGCAGATATTTGATCGAATATGGCTTTCTTGATCGTAAAGAAGACGGCAGTGAATATTGGCTCAAGTAAGAGCTAGTCATATGAATTAGAGGGTTTATGAGTAGAAAGGAGTGCGATAGAAGTGAATCGCAGAGAAGAACTAAAAGCAGCATATAAAGAAATAAAGACGGAAGCGGGCGTGTATCAAATCCGCAATACGATGAATAATAAAAGGCTTGTGGTAAGCACGTCGAATTTGCGAACCATTGAAGGAAAGAAATTTCAGCTTAATATGGGCGGACATATGAATAAGGTACTGCAATCAGAATGGAATGCCTATGGAGAAGCGGCGTTTGAAATTGAAACACTGGAAATTTTGAAAAAGAAAGAACATGGTTATTTTGATGAGAAAGAAGAATTGAAGAAGCTAGAAGAGAAGTGGCTGAACGAGCTGCAGCCATATGGTGAAGCAGGGTATAACAAGTAAGCTATATATGTGGTATTACGAGATCAATACCTGCCACATGGGCTTAGATATGCCAATTCAATAGACTGAAAAGGGACGAGTCATTGTGACCGTCCCTTTTTGTTTGCTTATTTAGAGAAAGCTGAGACTAAGAATTCACGGTTGTAAATAGGTTCGTGAATTTCTTAGGAATGTCTGTTTCGAAGCGAAGCACTTTGCCTGTTATCGGATGCGTAAAGGAAAGAACACGAGCATGCAAGCCGAGGCGGCCTATCGTTCTTACTTTTGCACCGTACTTTTTATCTCCAACAATTGGATGTCCGATGTCTTCCATATGTGCGCGAATTTGGTTTTTGCGACCTGTTTCGAGCTGAACTTCCAGCAAGGAATACTGGCGGTTGGACTGCAGCACTTTGTAATGAGTAACCGCATGTTGACCGTCATTTGGGTATGGGCTGGAGTACATTTTTAGCGTTTTGCTTTCTTTTAGCCAGGAGGAAATCGTACCTTCTGGTTTAGTAACAGCACCTTCGACAAGCGCAACATATAGACGTTCCTGCACGTTTTCCTTCCAAGCATTTTGCAATGTTTGTTGAACATGTTCACTCTTGGCAAACATCATGACACCAGATGTATCGCGATCCAGACGATGAACGACGAAAATACGATTGGCTGGATGCGCTTGGCGCACATGTGCCGTAAGCTGACGGTAAGCCGTCATTTCTTTTTCCTGTGGCGAAGCAACGGAAAGCAATCCAGCATCTTTGTTGATAACAATTACATGATCATCTTCATGGATAATTCTCAAGCCTACGAAGGCAGGCGCATCGCTCGTTTTCTCCTTGCTCACTGTGACAATATCGCCTGGTTCAAGTTGGAAGTTATATACGGTTGTCGCTTTGTTATTTACGGATACTTGTCCACGTGCTAGTACGGATTTAACCGCGTTGCGACCCATGTTTACATGTGCAATCAAGAAGCTCAGCAACTCAGACGATTGTTCAACCGTATAGGATTTAGCTTGCGGCTTTGGCGGTGCTTTTACTGGCGTATGTTGTGACGTTTTCGCACTTGTATGCTTAGATGGTTTGGGTGGTTTTGATGTAGCATGTTCCAAACCGTGATTTCTATTTTTATTATGGTTTCTATTGGAGCCACTGCTTCTTTGTTGAGTTGGTTTTCCAGTAGGTGATGCGTAGCTGTTTCTTTTCTTCATCGTTGACCTCTTTCTGTTTCTTCATGCAGCGTAAGTGCAAGCCGATCATGAATTCCGTTCATCATTACGGATTGAATACTCCCATCATATCAAAAAGAGCTATCTCACGCTATCGAAAGCACGAAGGGGAATAGTCATGCTATAATTAATGTTAAGGCGTTTCCGCATATGGACGGATGGAATCACAAGGTAATTTCGAATAGACCTTGCAGCTGAGTCATTTATTAATCAACGTAAGGAGCATCTGATCGCATGACATTGACGATGAGCGAAGCGCGTTCAACGCTTCAAAAAGTGTATGGTTATGATGATTTTCGAGAAGGGCAATCTCGAATTATTAACCATTTGCTGCAAAGAAAAGATACCGTTGGTATTATGCCAACTGGCGGAGGAAAATCGATTTGCTATCAAGTGCCAGCACTTCTTCAGCATGGCTTGACGCTAGTTATTTCACCACTAATTTCTTTAATGAAAGACCAAGTTGATGCGCTTCACAGTTTAGGGGTAAGAGCAGGCTATATAAATAGTACACAGGATGCTTCTGAAGCAGGGCGTATTTTGTACGAAGCAGAGCGCGGACAGTTGAAGCTCCTATATGTTGCACCAGAACGATTGGAAAGCGAATGGTTCCGTGAGCGTGCCAAGCAGCTGCGCATTGCCTTTATTGCTGTGGATGAAGCGCACTGTGTGTCGCAGTGGGGACATGACTTCCGCACGAGCTATCGGGCGATTGCACCATTTGTACGTGAATTGGCCGCGCATAACTATGGTGAGCGCCCGCTGCTTGCAGCATTTACGGCAACGGCAACACCGGAAGTAACAGAGGACATGATCCGATTGCTGGAGCTGCAAGACCCCGAATTGATCGTGACTGGATTCAAGCGCGATAATCTTGCGTTTACGGTGCTGCGCGGTGAAAATCGCAAAGACTTTGCGTTGAACTATGTTCGCCAGCGCACGAATATGGTCGGCATTATTTATGCTTCTACTCGTAAAGATGTCGAAGATTTGCATAGCATGTTAGTGAAGGCAGGCATTCCAGCAGGGCGCTATCATGCTGGATTGTCGGATGATGAGCGCGCACATATGCAGGAAGCATTTCTATACGATGACATCCGGGTTATTGTGGCGACGAATGCATTTGGTATGGGAATTGATAAGTCTAACGTCAGATATGTACTGCATTACAACATGCCGAAGCATATGGAAGCGTATGTGCAGGAGGCAGGTCGTGCGGGACGAGATGGAGAAGCGAGTGAATGTGTGCTGCTATTCCACCCGCAGGATATTTTGACGCAAAAGTTCTTTATTGAGCAGAGTGAAGCATTGCCAGAGCGCAAAGCCCATGAATATAAGAAACTACAGTCAATGATCGACTTCTGCTATACGCCGGAGTGCCTTGTTACGTATATGCAGCGTTATTTTGGCGAAATTGACCAACAACCTTGCGGCATGTGCGGCAATTGTAAGGATGAGCGCGAGCAAGTCGACATTACGTTGGATGCGCAAAAAATCTTTTCCTGTATTTATCGGATGAGAGAGCGCTGGGGTGTTTCGATGGTTGCCTCGGTATTGAAAGGTTCTCGAAACAAAAAGGTTGTGCAAAATGGTTTTGATATACTGCCAACTCATGGCATGATGCGTCATCTGACAGAGAAGGCAATCTCCGATCTTATCTACGTTCTTATTGCTGACGGATACTTAAGCTTGAGTGAAGGGCAATATCCTGTTGTTCGTTTGCTGCCTACAGCGGCAGACGTGTTGAAGGGCAAGCAGCAAGTATTCCAGAAAGTTGCGAACGAGCTGAAGCCGAAGGTGGAAGCGGCAGTTGATGAGACATTGTTCGAGCAGCTTCGTTTATTGCGTCGTGACATAGCTAACAAAGCGAATGTACCGCCGTATATCGTATTCAACGATAGTACACTTCGCGAAATGACGGAGAAGCGACCAACGACAGTGGATGCATTCCTGAAAGTTAAAGGTGTGGGTGAGGCGAAGGTGCAGAAGTTCGGACAGCCATTCCTTGAATTGTTCCGCAATTTGGAGCAGCAGGAAGCTGCGCAGGATGAGCCGTCTGGCTGGCATGAGGATGAAGGGTATTAAGCGCTGACGAAGTGAGCAGGACAGAAAGAGAATGTTACAAAAGTCTCTTTTTTGTAAAGAGCTTTTGTGCATTTTAACAGGATAAATGTTAGAGGGCTACACATTGCAGAGGAGTGCTCCTTACCAATGTTGGTCCTTTCTTTTATTTTAATAGATATCGTATAGAATCTCGAATAATGGGCGAAAAATCGTTATAATGAGAGGATTGGCTGGTTAGCCGTTGAAAGGAGCTACTATGAAAGTCGTACTAGCAACGTTAAATGCAAAGTATATTCACACATCACTCGCCATCCGATGCCTAAAAGCGCATTGTGAACCGGAATTCCCGATAGAGTTGGCAGAATTTACAATTAAAGACCCTGTGATGAACATCGTATCTGATTTATATCAGCGTAAACCTGATGTAATTGGATTCTCTTGTTATATTTGGAATATTGAAGAGACGATAAAAGTCATTAGCATGCTGCGAAAAGTATTGCCGGAAGTCAAAGTAGTGCTAGGTGGTCCTGAAGTATCTTATGATACGACGTATTGGATGGAGCGTCTTCCTGATGTTGATTTCATTATTGTAGGTGAAGGGGAAGAGACGCTGCTTCACTTGCTGCGAGAAATAAGTACGGATCAAAAGTATCACTTTGTGTTTGGGCTTGGATATCGTAATAAAACGAATGAGGTTGTTATTAACCCGCCGCGTCCGAAGCTGGATCTGAATCAAATTCCGACTCCGTATCGATTTGCGGAGGATGTGCCTGATTTGGGGCGTCGTGTTGTGTATTTCGAGACGAGCCGTGGCTGTCCGTTCAGCTGTCAATTTTGTCTTTCCAGTATTGAGGTTGGCGTGCGTTATTTCGATATGGAGCGAACGAAGTCTGATTTGTTATATCTCATTAACAATGGCGCGAAATTGATTAAATTTGTCGATCGAACCTTCAACATTAAGCGAGATTACGCGATGGAAATCTTCCAGTTCCTCATTGATAATCATAACGGATGTGTGTTCCAATTCGAAATTACGGCAGATATTATGCGTCCGGAAGTGCTTGATTTCTTAGCAGAGCATGCACCTCCAGGTATATTCCGTTTTGAAATTGGTGTACAGTCGACGAATGACCCAACGAATGAACTGGTGAAGCGTCGCCAGAACTTTAAGAAATTGACGCGTACAGTAACGAAGGTTAAAAATAGTGGGAAGATTGATCAGCATCTTGATTTGATTGCTGGCTTGCCGCTAGAAGATTATGCGACATTCCGTACGACGTTTAATGATGTGTTTGCGCTGCGTCCAGAAGAAATCCAGCTTGGTTTCTTGAAGCTGCTGCGTGGAACAGGCTTGCGTATTGATGCCGCGAAGTACGGATATGTGTATATGGATCACGCTCCGTATGAGATGCTCAGCAATGATATGCTGCCATTTGACGATGTTGTCCGTCTCAAGCGTCTGGAAGATGTGTTGGAGAAATATTGGAACTCGCATCGTCTGGATACGACGATGGAGCATCTGATGGAGCGTGAGTTTGGCTCCCCATTTGATTTCTTCCAAGCGTTCGGTGACTATTGGGAAGGCCAGGGATGGCAGAAGATTGGCCATCAGTTGGAAGATCTATTTGTCCGCCTTAGCAGCTTCTTGGAAGAGCGCGAACTGAAGCATCCAGAGGTTGCACAAGGGCTAATGAGGTTGGACTACTTTATGAACCACAAGTACAAGCCTCGTAAAATATGGTGGAAAGACGTACTTGATAAAGATGAGGTAGGGCGAATTCTACGCGCAGCAGCGGAACATCCTGAGCGATTGGGCAGTGACTTTGCGGCGCTCGGGTTGAATGAGCGTGAGCTGCATAAGCATGCCGTTGTTGAGCGAATGCCGTTCGATGTTGCCTATTGGATGGTTGTAGGTCAGACAGCGGGGCAAGAATCGGTGGACGATGGAAACGCCAACGCCCCTTCTAATCCTGAGGTACAGACTGCTTCTATGGAAGAGACTACATCGGTTCAGACAATTGCCGCTGCACCTTCAGCGGATATAGAGTCATCTATTGTGATCGTTGTATACCAACAGCAGGAAAATGGACGTCCGCTCGTATTCGTCGTATCGGAGAAGTTGTTGATGGCTTAGCTGTAGGCCGATATACAAATCCATGAAGTCGCTTCATGGTTGTCAGAATTGAGATGCTTCAATTACGTGTACACGATAGAAACGTCCATGATGACAATAAAAACAGGACCTCGCTCTCCACTTTATGTGGGAGTTGAGGTCCTGTTTCTTTGAAAATCAGGCTCGATACAGAGCCCACATATACAAATTGATATTTGGTAGTCTGTCATGTATCTTACATCGAATTCGGGACACGTAAAACGTAACCGCTATTCGGCAGTGTGAACATTTGCAAGTCGTTCTCTTCACTGTGCATATCGCTTTCTTGATGATGATTGCGCTGCATATGGTGATGAGTCGATTCGTCCATTGGCTGGTGGGCATATCGACGTTTCGCTGCCATTTTTTCTAGCTCATCCTTAAAAGTGGATTGCTGTACGCTCTGACAGTGATCATAATATTCATCATACTCTTCCTTGGCTAACAATCGTGTATCTTCATCTCGGAGGTCGTTTAGCATGATTTGCATAACTTGTTTGAATTGTTCTTCGTCCTCGGCCTGTTTAATGAGTTGCAAATAATTATTGTAGCTATCAATCCAGTCCGATTTCATATTAATATCCATCTCTTTGAAATGCGGATGGTGTTGAAGCAGCATCGTGTACGCATGTTTGAGATCAGCCATCATATGTTTCGTCGTCAATCGTTTTGGTGGAGGAAGTGCTTCTTCTCCATATGCCGTCCATGCTACGCCAATCGTTAGTAAAATGGCTATAAAGACGAGTGTTGTTCGTTTCATTACGATCATCCTTTCTTTATAGTTGAGCTGCAATTCTCGTATCGTGATGCAGTTCAAAAATCTTTTTCTCACTCTGTGCAGTGTGCAATTGAATCTAGCCGTGTATAGAGTGGTATGTAATGGTCTTACTTACATCGTAAATAGTTTGAACATTCATTCATGTGAAATTAGTCACAATATTATCCGAGTCCATGAACAATTTGTGATTTTTACTGTATATGAATAAGAATTGATAAGCGCTGAGTTCCGTGAGGGACGTATCGAAGCTTACGAAAGGTATCGGAATTAACAACGTATGAAGATAATATCGATGCTTAAAAATCAATATAAAGAAAAAAGAGATCCGCTTAAATGAAACGGATCTCTTAACCTTAACTAATAAGTTGCAGCTATTTGTTTATATCAAAATGAGAGCACAAATGAATGTTAATCATACGTTCATCTTAAAATACTTGCCAACGATCATTCAGAAATATTAAGGTGCAACAGAACGAAGTACTGTGCAACTGCCCTCAAGTGAATAACTGCCTAGGTTAGCTGGCAAGAGGAAGCATTCGCCAGAGCGGAACTCGATAGAACCTTGTTGCCAGCTAAGCGTACCTGTACCATCACAAATAACGAGAATAACAAAGCTCTCGGCAGTCGTTGACAACGCCCAAGACTCACTTACGATTCCTTTTTCCACAATAAAGTACGGTGATTGTGCAAGCTGCAGCCACTCATTAGGCTTCGCATCATCTGTCTTCATGCGAGTTGCTCCAGCGCCCTCGTAAGCAATTACATTCAAGGAATCCTCGATATGCAGCTCACGTGGCTGGCCATCAAGGCCAGGGCGGTTGTAATCATACAGGCGATAAGTGGTATCGGAATTTTGCTGCACTTCAGCCACCACAACCCCAGCACATAGAGCATGCACCGTGCCTGCTGGAATGTAGAAGGAGTCTCCGGCTTGAACAGGAACTTCTTGAAGTGCATCCAAAATACGTCCTTCTTCCATGGCTTGTGCTAGAGCAGCGCGATCGACGTTTTCTTTTAGGCCGTAAATGATCTTAGCACCTGGCTTGGCATCGAGTACATACCACATTTCTGTTTTTCCAAGCTCGCCTGTAGGTAAGCCTTCGTATTCATCTGTGGGATGAACTTGAATGGACAAGTCATCGTTGCAATCGAGCAGCTTAATAAGCAGCGGGAAGCGTCCGTTTTTTTCTGAGAAGCCTTTCGTGCCGAACCATTCGCGCCCAAATTGTTCACGAACTTCATCCAGTCCTTTTCCAGCAAGTTCACCATTCACAACTTGTGTAATGCCATTCGGATGGTCACCGATCATCCAACCTTCTCCAATATGACCTTCCGGCAGTTCAAGCCCGAATTGCTCCAAGGCACGTCCGCCCCAGACACGTTCTTTGAATTCGGGTTGGAATTTCAGTGGATATGGTATTGTCATGTCTCTTCACTCCAATGTAAGTTAAGGTTTATCTAGTTGATTGGAACAGCTCAAGATGTTCGCCGTCTGGTCCTTTGAAGAAGAAATAGCGGCTGCCGTTGGGCAATGTTACGATTTCCTGATCGATAAGTTCAACTTGAAGTTGTTGAATACGTTCAAATTCAGACTCGATGTCATCGACGGTAAAGGCAAGATGATGCACTTTTCCTTCAGCAGGCAAGTTATCATTGTAGCCTTGGATCAGTTCGAGCTCAATGCTGTCCTGACCCGGAAAGCCCAAAAAAGCTAGGTGAATAATGCCATTCGTATGAAGAAGCTTATTTTTCAACGTCATGCCGATAATATTGGTATAAAAGGCAATGGATTGCTCCAAATCGCGCACCATAATCCCGGTATGTTCGAGCTTGCGTACGGCCATCTTCTTCGTCTCCTTTTAGCTGTAGTCTTGTCTTGTTCGATCTGGACTTGATCTATATGTAGCTTCCACTGCCTAGTAGGCGGGCTATAGGAAGGATACACCTGATTCGGGTGAGTCGTGCAGTTTCCGTATGTTTGTAAAGAAAAGAACGGATGCTCGCTCATGAAGTTAGAAGCTAGCCTAGCTCCGCCGCCTCTCGATGGCGATCGCGTAAGGCGCATGCGGGCGCTGCAGCATGCGGTAGATCAATGCCTGCCCAACTACTTGGGGCAGGCCAGCGGCCCAAGCCTGGACGGCGTCCGCTTCGCGGTCGCCTCCATCGTGGCCCGGGTAAAGCACGACGCTGAGCACGCCGCCAGGGCGCAGCAGAGCCAACGCTCCCTCCAGCGCAGCCAGCGTCGTGGACGGCTCCGTCATGACAGCCTTGTCTGCTTCTGCCGTTGGTAGAAAGCCAAGGTTGAACATGACGGCAGCCGTCTGCCCGTGCCACTCCGGGGGCAGCGCACCGACAAGGTCGGCGTGGCTTGCAAGCCGCAAGTCTACATGCGCTGCTGTGTCCAGGCCAAGGCCGCTGTGGAGGCGCTTACGCGTCAGCTCAAGCGCTTGCGCCTGAATGTCGAACGCGGCTACATGTCCGCGTTCCCCAACAAGCCGGGCAAGGAACAACGTATCTACGCCCGTACCCATCGTTGCGTCTACTACGCGATCGCCTAGTTGGACGCGCTCTTTCACTACTTGCTGGGCAAAGCTCAGCACAGAAAGGAATCCCATCTTACTTCTCCCTCCAATACTTGCCCTGCCATGTATGGCGGAGTCGCAGCTCCTTGTCGATGCCGTTCAACACTTCCCACTTCTTCTGGCTCCACATCGGGCCAATAAGAAGATCGCGCGGCGCATCGCCTGTAACGCGATGCACGATCATGTCTGGCGGCAATTGCTCTAAGGAGTCTACAATGAGCTTAATATATTCATCCTGCTCCAAGAAGCGAAGCAAGCCTGCCTCGTATTGCTTGACCATAGGTGTCTTACGCATTAGGTGAAGCAGGTGCAGCTTAATGCCCTGCACATCCATACGGGAAACTTGGCGCAGCGTCTCCATCATCATTTCATGCGTCTCTTGCGGCAATCCATAAATAATATGGGTACACACACGAATGCCGTGCTTGCGCAGCTTTTCAACCGCTTCTACATAGCAGGCAGTGTCATGTGCACGATTAATTAAGTTGGATGTGGATTCATGCACGGTTTGCAATCCCATTTCAATCCACAAATACGTCCGCTGATTCAGTTCAGCCAAATACTCGACGACGTCATCAGGCAGGCAGTCTGGACGTGTGGCAATCGATAACCCTACAACCCCGGGCTGTTCAAGGATAACCTCGAAATACTCTCGCAGCGTTTCTACTGGTGCGTAGGTGTTCGTATAAGCTTGGAAGTAGCCGATATATTTGGCATTTGGCCACTTCGTATGCTGGCGATCACGAATTGTATTGAACTGAGAGACGAGATCGTCACGACGACGTCCTGCAAAGTCGCCGGAACCACGCGCACTGCAGAAGGTGCAGCCGCCAATTGCAATATTTCCGTCTCGGTTCGGACAAGTAAAGCCAGCATCAAGCATCACTTTGAATACTTTTTCCCCGAACTGTTCGCGCATCTCATAATTCCATGTATGAAACCGTTTGTCTGCCCATAGCATAGGTTGTTCATCGCTGAACTCAACTTCAGTAATAAGTTGTTCTGTATGTGTCATAGGTATATGTTAAACCCTTTCCAATCGTCCATAAGCATCATGAAGATGCACTACTTATTGTAACAGAAACAGGGTACAAATGCGAAGTTGAGCTTCAATAAAACTTACACAAAATGTTACATTTTTGAGGAGGAAGAAAGCGCTTACTAGTAGAATAGTATAGAATAAGTCGGACTGATCCAGACGATGCTTACAAATGTAAGGACATCGAAATAAGGTGAGGTGAACAACGATGGGCGATCTATTTGTGATTCCGCAAGGGGAAAAGAAGATTGCAGTGGAGTTGACGATTAAGGAAGCGATGGCATTAATGGGGCAGCAATTCCCATATGGGTCTGAAGTAAAGGCAGCAGCTCAGCAGAAGGTTCGTCAAGCTGTAGAGCGTCAATACGAGATTGTTAGTAATTAATGCGCGATTATGATGATAGTTACGAAAAGATAGTGATGGAAAAGGGATGCTTTTAGCGGCATTCCTTTTTTTCGTGCTTTACAGGGGGATAGTCTTTTTGGCACAATTAACAATCGGAACAGTTGTCTTGTTATCACGTCATCGTTTTGTATAATGTGAGGATTACTGTACATTAGAAATTCATATATTGGAACCACTTCACAACATGCGTATTCTGCTCCTTTTATGCGGAGCGTTGCTGCTGCGGTTTTTCCATTTATTTTTGATTTATTTAAAAAACGACCAACATGATATGGAGGCTTACATTTATGCGTTTGCGTGGTAAAAAAGGTGCTCTCTCACAACTGGAGCAAATGACTTCACTTGTTGTTTTGGAGCCAGAAGCCCATAAAGGGAAATGGAGTAGCTTATTTGGAAACGATAACCCGATCTGGGTAGAGTTCGGTATGGGGAAAGGTCAGTTCATTACACAAATGAGTTTGAAATATCCGCATGTTAACTTTATCGGTATCGATATGTATGACGAGTTGCTTGCACGTGCAAGCGAAAAGGCGATGAAAGCAGTGGAAGGCCTTGAGACGGAGCTGCCTCATCCAGCCAACTTAAAGCTCGTTCGCACGAACGTTGAATTTATCGAAAATGTATTTGCGGAAAATGAGCTGGAGCGCGTGTACTTGAATTTCAGTGATCCTTGGCCGAAGAAGCGTCACGCTCGCCGCCGTTTGACACATTACCGCTTCGTTGAGAAATATATTCATATTATGAACGAGTTAGGAGAGATTCACTTCAAGACAGATTCAGAGACTTTATTCGAATCTTCCCTGAACAGCTTTGCAGATATGGAGCTTATTACACGTCGTATTTCATTAAATCTGCATCGTGACGGAATTAATGAAGAGCATGTGATGACTGAATATGAGCAAAAGTTCATGGGCAAAGGAATGAACATTCATCGGATTGAAGTTGTTGTAGGTGAAGAGGCGATTCGCAAATATCGAGAAGAGAAACAGCAGGAGAAGCGCCGTGCTGTTGTGGAAGACAAGGATGAACAAGAAGAGAACTAGACGGATTAGGTTCTATTGAATACGGCGATTTGAGAGACATTTGCCAACTAGTTACAACAAAAAATCCCCTTCAGATCCGTAATTCGATTCGGATACGAAGGGGATTTTTTGTTATATGACATAAATTTCGATAAAGTTCAACATTTGCATCATACGAATTTCTTATCTATCCCAATGTACTACGACACGTTTTTTTATTTCGCAATTGCCGAATGTTGTCGATAACGGATAGACTATTTTACAAGCGACTAAGCATTTGCTTTTCGCCTAATAAATCATGCAGTAATGATTCCGCACATGCTTGCGGGTGATAGCGTGATGCATTTTCTACATAGGCCATCCTTCTCGCAGACACTTCTTCGTACTCATACGCTAGCTTGCTCATCCATTTAGCCACCGCTTTCGGGCAGTCAATAGGCTCACCGTATCCTTTTGCTGTGAAATATTGGCAGTTCTCTTCCTCTTGCCCAGGAAGTGGACTGTAGAACAGCATAGGAATGCCCTTAGCTAGTGCTTCTGTGCATGTCATGCCGCCGGGCTTCGTTACGAGCAGGTCCGATACATCCATCAGCTTATCCACTTCATTCGTATAGCCAATCATATGGACATTTTCATGCTGAAAGCGTGGGTTTTTAAGCAGCTTCTCACGCAGCTTGTCATTGTTGCCAACGCAAAATACGAATTGAATATGGTTGGTCCAACGTGTCAGCAGCTCGTTCGTATCATTGGGATCCATAAGTCCCCAACCGCCGCCCATGACCATAACCGTTGGCATTTCCTTAAGTCCTAATTGCTTGCGAATGTCCGCTTTCATATTACGGTCATGCTGTTCGCAGAATTTTGGATGTACAGGTATGCCGGTAATTTCAATGCGGTCAGGATGGACACCGTGTTCTACTAGTTTCATTTTCACTTCATGCGTGGATACCAAATAGCGATCGACCATAGGTGATACCCATGCAGCATGTGCATCGTAATCGGTAATTAATGTATATAAGGGCACGTTCAGACCTTGACGGCGAAGTCGAGAGACGACGGCGTTCGGGATCGGATGCGTGCATACGATCATATCTGGCTTTAATTGTCGAAATACGGACATTGCATGCGTGTAAAATAGACGATGCAGGGCAAGGGTCGTAAGACGATTTAAAGAACGACGATATTGTTTCTTGTACATGTAGCCGACAAGCTTTGGCTGTATCGTTACGGTATGGCGATAAGCTTCGATGATGAGCGGTGCCATTATTGGGTTCAAGAACTTTCCAAGCTCCATAACACGTGTTTGGACATGAGGAGAAGTTCTACGCAAGCTAACCGATAAAGCATGTGCAGCTTGTGTATGGCCTGCTCCGAAGCGTTCGGATAAAAGCAAAATGCGTTTCTTTTCACCCGTTATGCTGCCGAACCATTGTGCTTCTGTATCGTTGAACATGGACAAGGCTTGTTGTTCCATACCTGTCACCTTTCCTCGATTGAATTTTAAACACTTTGAATCTGACGGATTGCAAGTAGGTTATCCCTTCAACTTCTCTTACCACATTAAACGAATGAGTAATCGAATAAGTTGCTTGGCCATAGTGACACGGTTAGCGCTGCTGTTCCTGCGCCGAGTATAGCACCTGCCAAGCAGTCCGACGGATAATGCAAACCAAGATACATGCGAGACAATGCCACAATGCTGGCTGCAGGAACAAGAATCCAGGCTAGCTGCGGCACCAACGCGATAAAGGGTACAATGATCGAAAATGCCGCTGTTGAATGTCCAGAAGGAAATGAATGATCGACGAGCGGCTTCCTAAATGTACGTATGTCAGGCATAGCTACATGCGGACGAAGCCGCGGGTATACCTTTTTAATAAGTACAACAGGTATATGGCTAATGCCTAGTGCAAGTAGAGCTTGCCAGCCTGCCATACTCCAAGGTGCAGGGCTAAACAGTGCAATAAGCGATGAACATGCTATTGTAAATGTTGCTCCACCTAAGTGGGTAAATGAATATAGGACAAAGCTCGTGATGCGATGATGCATCCGATGATTAATCCAGAAAAACAGCTGTCGTTCGCGTTGCAATAACCATGAGAGCAGACGGGTCATAATATCCCCTCCGTAGTAGCAAGTTATGGTTGGACTGAAGTTTGAACACATCTTATCAAGGTAACATTAACAGAAGATAATCATTTTGTGAATTTTTCATGATGAATATGTAAAGGTAGCGTGTACAACATTGTACGTCCTTTAGATTCAAGTAACCATCGTTTGGGTATACTGAAGTAGAATTTGGTTGATTGATTTGCTACAATGATTGACACATGAATAGTTGAGCTTTCATGTTTGATTCATTTTGCTGTGTATGGTTTAACATCATATAAAAAGTTATTGTTTGTGCAACTTTTTATCGTTCAAACCCGTCATAACGAATGAGTCGGTCATTTCGTTATGCTTCATTCATTCTGTCGTTTGCTTGTCCATGCATCTTTGTAGTCCTTAAAAAGGGTATAACACCAAGAGAAAGAGGGACTTTAGCTGCAAAAACGTTGGATTTGGTTGAAAATGAGTATAAAGTAGCATGAATAGACGTCAGCTGCATATAAATTGCACGCCAACCGCTTATAACGCAGTCAGAAGCAAATGAAAGCCAATAAAAGGTTTTGACAAAAGGGTGCAAACATTAGACAATCATGATCGACCGTTTTATTACGTTTGGATGACATTCGTATGACATTCAGAAGAGAGAAATTGGAATGCAGCTCGTTAGTGAGCAAACGTAATATGTAAGCCTGTAGAGAGAGATTAGGATATGTATTAGGGGTATTTGATTAAAGGGGGACACCTAGCATGGTGGATAATTGGTTAGTTGTTATGCAGTTTTTGCTGGCAGCTATCGGGGTTTATCAATTTACACTTTCTTTGTTTGGAATTTATCGTAAGAAGAAACATATACAACACGAGCCGAAGAAGACATTCGCTGTGCTCGTAGCTGCACATAACGAAGCAACGGTTATTGATGCGTTGATGGAGAACCTGAAGACGCTCGATTATCCGAAAGATATGTATGATGTTTTTGTTATCTGTGACAACTGTACTGACAATACAGCAGATATCGTTCGTGCGCACGGTTGGACAGCTTGCGAGCGTCACAATCCTCAGCAGCGCGGTAAAGGCTTTGCCATTGAGTGGATGTTGAAGAATTTGTGGGAAATGGAGCGCCAGTTCGATGCCGTTGTCATGATTGATGCGGATAACTTGGTCAGCACTGACTTCCTAACTGAAATGAACAATGACCTATGCTCTGGAGCACGCGTTATTCAAGGTTACATTGATACGAAGAATCCTCATGATTCTTGGATCACAGCAGCATACGGTGTAACTTACTGGTACTGCAACCGCTTGTGGCAGTTGTCCCGGACGAACCTCAAGATGGCTAACTTCTTGGGTGGAACGGGTATGTGCTTTGAGAGTAAATTGCTTCAAGAAATGGGCTGGGGAGCTACAAGCTTGGTAGAAGACTTGGAGTTTACGGTTCGTTGTGTTAAGAATGGTGTTAATCCCGTATTTAACTATAAGGCTCGCGTATTTGATGAGAAGCCGCTTACGTTCAAAGCTTCTGCACGCCAGCGCTTACGCTGGATGCAAGGTCACTTTACAGTAGCACGTCGTTATTTCTTCCCATTGATGTGGCAAAGTATTAAGGAGCGCAACTTGGCGAAGTTTGATACAGCATTGTACAGCATGACGGTATATACCGTATTGATTACGTTCTTGCTTACTGCTTATATTTGGGTGGATGCAGCGTTCTTCAATGGTCCGAACTTCCCGACGCTAACCGAAATATTGCCGCCATGGCTGTTTGTTGGCTCAATCGTGATGACATGTGCAGCATTCATTCTGGCACTAGTACTTGAAGGTGTTAGATCGCCGCGTATCTATGCATCCTTGATTACATTCCCAATCTTCTTGCTTTCTTGGTGGCCGATTACGTTCTATGCGTTCTTCACGCAGAACAACAAAGTATGGAGCCATACAGAGCATACACGTGTTGTAAGATTGGAAGATGTACAGGGCAAGCAAGCCTAATATACAGACGTTACATGTTCGATGGGGAGTCTATAGGCTCCCCATCTTTTTCATAGTTCAGCTAAATAGACAATGTAAAAATTTACGTTCTGGTACACTTGACTCTGTATACTGCATATGATATATTACTTGAGTACGACTAATACGAAAGCAGGAGCGCCCGCTTCTCACCTGACCGACTCAGAGTTGGCTGGTCTATGAAACTTATCGCTTTTAGTGCGATACTCACGTGTGATGATAAGTGAGGGATGTGGGCTCTTTTATGAGCGTGCATCCCTTTTTTGATGAATTTGGGGATATAAATGATGGAGGTGGAAGGTCATTAGCAAGGAACATATGATTAACGAAGAAATTCGAGCTAAGGAAGTTCGTCTTGTCGGACCAGATAGTGAACAGTTAGGTATTAAGCCTTTCCGTGAAGCGCTTCAGATGGCTATTGATGCAGAGTTGGACTTGGTTAATGTAGCACCACAAGCGAAGCCGCCAGTATGCCGCATTATGGACTACGGAAAGTTCCGTTATGAGCAGCAGAAGAAAGAGAAAGAAGCTCGTAAGAACCAGAAGATTGTTGACATGAAGGAAGTTTGGTTCCGTGCAAACATCGAGGAACATGACTACCAAACGAAGCTTCGCAACGTTGTTAAGTTCCTCAAAGATGGGGACAAAGTTAAATGCTCCGTTCGTTTCCGTGGTCGTGAGATTACACATGCATCAATCGGTCAACGCGTGTTGGAGCGCGTTAAGAAAGAGGTTGAAGAGCTTTGCACAATCGAGCGTCAACCTAAGCTTGAAGGTCGCAGCATGATTATGATTCTAGCGCCAAAGAGCAACTAACGGACCCACCCGCCACGCGGAGAAGGTGGCGGATTGGATTTGATTATTGAGGAGGAAATGATTATGCCTAAAATGAAAACGCACAGCAGCCTTAAAGGCCGCTTCAAAATTACAGGTACTGGTAAAGTTCGCCGTTACAAAGCTTACAGAAACCACCTGTTGTCCCATAAGTCCGGACGTCAAAAGCGCGTTCTCGCTGGAAACCCAGTAATGGCTCCTGGTGACGTGAACCGTTTGAAACAGCAATTGGCTAACTTGAAGTAATAACGTAAGAACTTGCAGTCGCACAAACGGCTCAAGCAATAATTCGGATACATGATTCGATTGGGAGGTTACTAGAATGGCACGAGTTAAAGGCGGATTTACTACACGTCGTCGTCATAAAAAAGTACTAAAACTAGCTAAAGGTTACTTTGGTTCCAAGCACCGTCTATTTAAGACAGCTAACGAGCAAGTAATGAAATCCTTGCTTTATGCATACCGCGATCGTCGCGTTAAGAAGCGCGATTTCCGCAAATTGTGGATCGCTCGTATCAACGCAGCTGCTCGTATGAACGGCTTGTCCTACAGCAAATTCATGCACGGCTTGAAGCTTGCTGAAGTAAACATCAACCGTAAAATGCTTGCTGATCTTGCAGTGAACGATATCAACGCGTTCAACTCTTTGGCAACAGTAGCTAAACAAAAAATCAACGCATAGTAGCTTGCGTTATACGATTAAGAGCACTGCACTCGAACTATTCGAATGCGGTGCTCTTTTGTTGTTTGCTAGTATCATTATTTTGATTTTTACTATGTTGTTGATTGTTTTCTCCCTGCTTTTCCTCATCTAGCTTTGACATATCATAGACATTAGTCTCGTTCGAATACGTTGTATCCATGTTCTCCATTTGCTTTTCTCCTTGCTCCTTGAGTGATCCAATCAACTTCTGCATCTCTTTTTCATCCGTAAGCGCTGTTAAACCGACATTGAGCGTCCCTGATAAATCACTAACGTGCAATTCTTGAATTTTATAGTTGATCGTACCAATTTGAATGGGTTGGGTTTCTTTTATTTTTTCTTGCAGGGATTGATTCTCTGATTTTTGCTGTTGGACTTGGGTTTCTAATTGTGAAATGCGAGCTTCCATGGAGCGTATCCGTTCCTCTAAGGTCTGCCACACATAAAAGGTAGAAGGTGAGGATGAGTAAGGCTGCATCGAATCGCCTCCATACTTATATTTTATTCATTCAAGCGGCCTTTCAATTGGTGGCATTCCAAGTAGAGGGAGAATAACAGGCTCTTGCATTAGCTCCGCTTCAGGGACGGCAATCGGCTCTGATGGCTGTGTATAACCAGAGTTCATAGTCGGTGAGGTTTCGCCTTCGGGAGTTGACACTTGACTTGTTGCATTTTGGTTGTTTCCTAGAAATGTCGTTCCAATATTGATGGAAGCCAGATTACTTATGATGTTAACTTTTATTTGATTAATACAGATATTCATCATACACACCTCTATATGACCACACTTGGATTTGCTGTAAAATCAGGGTTATTGACCAGATTGGTCTCGTTGTTAATAGAAGAGGTACAATCACCAACGACAGAATTGCCACCTACGCTTTTTGTCTCTGTTGTATTACCTTTAATAATCGTGTTCCCTAGATTAACGGACCCGTTGCTGGATATGGCATTGACACGAATATTGAAAATGTTAAATACGTTAGGCATATCCATCCATCCTTTGACTGTAATCCGTCTAACCGTATTCTATGTCATACGCCCAGAAGAAGGAACTTGGCCTATGGTGAATATTAAAAAGTGATCGAATATAGCTTGCTGACAATCTAATCAATAATTTGAATATCAATATTTTGCATATTGCCTGCAACTTGTTTACGCATGACAATACGGAGCTTGTTGTCTTGAATAGTGGCGCGTGTACTCTTTGGAAATACTGGGGCAGATAAGGGGATAAGCTGTTTACGAGATGTACTTGTATTTTGGATCAGGAGCTGTGAGGGGTTCATTTGTAGGCGTACATCTTGCGGCTTTGTTTTTTTAGACATTTTCACTTCAATCGTAATTTCATGATCCGTTTCTCTGGAAGACCATCCTGGCTTTCCACTAGTCGCTGGAGAAGTTGAGGGAGGGGGATCGGTTGTATCGGAAGTGTACTCGGCTTGGTCAAATGCTTTGGAAAAGGAGCGTTTGATTTCTTCCTCGACATATTTTTGGATGGCCGTTTGCGTTAACAGCTGTGAGGGGTTTATTGGCATCGTAATTCCGAATTGCTCCTGAAATTTCTGCCAGGGGAAAAAGGAAGACATGTTTGCCATAGGGGGAACTCCTTTCCGCATTCGATTATGTTGATTATTGGCATGCTAACAACGTATGCAGGGCGGGCTTGGCTTGCCCCGACTGTTCCAAATAGCAGTATGCCAAATAGCAAAATGCAGGTTAATGCTGTTAGCTATTTTCTTTGAGTGGCAATCAGGGTACAATGGGGAGATGTGACGTTTGGAGAAAGAGAGAGTGAGCAGGATGATTGATCTGTCCAAGGTAGATATTCACCAGATGGTCGTTCACAAAGTAGGGAATAAATCTAGAGATGAGGGCGTACGTATTTCGCAAACTCGATATGAAGTACCGAGTGAGGAAGTACGCGATACGTTGTTAAAATATTTTTTGACAAGCTTCAAGTTCGATATGTTTTACCGGTTCCATCATGAGACGGATCTGTCGATGAATGAAGTGTACACGTACGCAAGTCGTATGTTCGACCAGCCTAATACATTTCATGAGCAGTCCGTGCATATTTTAAATCATTTGTACGAGCAGTCATCGCATCCACAAATAAAGTCAGGTGAGCTTTATGTCGTGCATTTGAACAACATTTTATATAACGACTTCAGCATTGATGCAATAGGGCTATTTAAGTCGGAGAACAAAGATGTGTATTTGAAGCTAGATGAACCGAACATGGATGATCTGGGCTTGCTAATCGAAGAGGGCGTCAACGTTCGTAAGCTGGATAAGGGCTGCCTGATCTTGAATGTAAAGGCGGTCGGCGGCTTCGTAGTAGGCGTAGTTGATGCGACAGCTGGAAAGACACAAGATGCGGCGATGTATTGGATGGAAGACTTCCTAAACGTTACGTTTATGGAGGACGAGAACTACTATACAGACCATGCGATTCAAATGGTGAATGAGTTTTATGACAATGTAATTGCTCCGGCCTCAGAGCAGCCAGAGAAGAAGGAGAAGCTGGAATTCATTAATAGCACGATGGAGTATTTCTCTCGCACAGATAAGTTTGAGGAAGAGGAGTTCATTCATAACGTACTTCAGGATCATAATCAAGGTGAGATGTTCAAAGTATACAAAGAATCGTATACCGAAATGAATGAGCTACCTCCATTCGATGCGATGCCGATTTCACAAACAGCTTTGAAGAAAGCGAAGAAAACGCTGCGCAACGTGATTAAGACTGACACCGGGGTCGAGTTGAAGCTAAAGAGTGAAAGCTTCCCCTATGTGGAACGGGGCTATGACGAAGAGCGCAAGCTTCATTATTACAAAGTGTATTTCTCACAAGAAGAATAGAGAAACGTTGGCGATTTGGAAAAAACTTCTGGATATGAAATTGGAATGGTATGTGGAAGAAAATGAATATGTCTAGAAACACTATTGAAGTACATTTTTCGGTAGACCTATTGGATGAACGAGTTTAACGGTTGCCAGAGAGGCTATATAGCCTATTTTTGCTGATATTAATAGGTAACGGATGCTGTAGAGTTTATTTACTCTATGGAGCGAATGAATGCATGAATATTGCTAAAATAAGCGCTCTCGCGCCAGTTAAAATTTGAAAACAGACAATTTCGTCGAAATAACGTCAATGGTATCCGTTAGCTAAACACTGCACCATAAGATTCTAGGATGCAGCAGCCATATTCTAAGATGAAATATAAAGAGGGTCTTGTCAGCAGAGTAATGTGCGGACAGACCCTCTCTTTTACTTATGGCATGGCATATCGAAAAATGCTTGCTGCATGTTTATTTCTTGAAAACTTGAAAAGGATACTGCTCCATACGATTTCACAAACAAGTGAATGAGCAATGATGCAGATATCAATTGATGCTTAATATTTCACGAATTTCCTGTTCTGTAATGGCAGACAGTGTTTCTTCACCTGGTTGGATTACCTCGTGTATCAAATCTTTTTTGCGCTGCTGCAGTTCATAAATCTTCTCTTCGATCGTACCATGCGTGACAAGGCGAATGACCTGTACCACATTTTTTTGCCCGATACGATGAGCACGGTCGGCAGCCTGCTGCTCAACAGCAGGGTTCCACCATAGGTCATACAGGACGACAGTATCTGCCCCAGTTAGATTAAGCCCAGTTCCACCTGCACGGAGGGAGATAAGGAAAATATCGCGTTCTCCTTCGTTAAATCGCTGGCACAGCTCCACCCGCTCTTTAGGAGGTGTCTTGCCATCTAGATAGAAGGCCGATCTGCCGCACAGCTCGAGTTCGCTGCGAATAAGCTCCAGCATGCTCGTGAACTGTGAGAAGATAAGCATTCGCTTGCCGCTGCTCATGCATTCCTCCACAAGCTCTAGCAGCTGTTCGAGCTTGCCTGAAGTTCCTTCATACTCTTGTACGAACAAGGCTGGATGACAGCAGAGCTGCCGCAAGCGAGTGATGCCTGCGAGTATTTTCATTCGTCCTTTTTGGAAGCCTTCCGCTGCCAATACTTCGAGCGTTTCCTCTTGAAGTCTGCTCAAATAAGCCAAGTAAAGCTTTTTCTGATCAAGGGATAGCTCCGTCATATGCAAGGTTTCAATTTTGTCTGGTAGTTCTTTCAATACATCTTGCTTGAGACGCCGCAATATAAATGGTCTTACTTTGCGTGCCAGTTCTTCTCTAGTAAGGGCTTGAAATGACTTTTTGCTCGTAAATAAACCAGGGAATACGGCTTCAAAAATCGCCCATACTTCTTCAACGGAATTTTCGATTGGCGTACCAGTAAGAGCAAATCTGCGGCTTGCTGTAATTTGTCTGACTGCTCTAGAAGCCTGTGTTGCTTCATTTTTAATCGTTTGTGCTTCGTCTAACAGCAAGATGCTGAACGTAATATTTTCATACAGGTGAATGTCTCTACGTAATGAAGGATAAGAAGTAATCAGCACGTCTACTTCCTCTAAGGACTCAATGACTTGGCTGCGCTCATCCTTCAAGCCAGCTGCAAGTTCTACCCTCAACTGAGGAGCGAACTTGTGAAGCTCATTGCGCCAGTTGTAGACCAATGATGCAGGCGCTACGACGAGTACAGGCTTGTTGGTTTCCATCTGCTCCTTGTTAATTGCTTCACGTTCCGAAACGATATAGGAGATACTTTGCAGTGTTTTACCAAGCCCCATATCATCAGCTAAAATGCCGCCGAAGCGATAGTAGGACAACGTCTTGAGCCAGTGGAAGCCATAGGTTTGATAATCCCGAAGTACATTCACCAATGGAGCAGGAACCTCAAACTCCAAGTCTTCGGGCCTTTTCATATGATCCAACATCTGACGTAGTTGCTTGCCAAACTTCATCCCGCGCGCACGATAGTCGTCTCCTGTCTCAATAAGACTAAGACCTCTCGTTATCGGTAGGAAGATCCGATCCTGCTGTACTTCTGTACGGCTCATGCCTACCTCATGCATAAGATCGCCGAATTGGCGATAACTTTCTTGCTCCAAAGAAAGGAAAGCACCGCTTGGCAAGCGATAATACTTTTTCTTCTCCAAAATAGAGAAGAGGATATCGTGAATATCGCTTTGCTCAATGCCTGCCATGTCGAATTTGACCTCCAGCCAATCTGTAGCTGCATCTACGTCCAACATTGCCCTAGGCTGCTGTGGAGCTTGGAACATCAGAGATTTGACCGTTTCCGTGGAGTAGATCTGCGCGATCGGCTCCAACTTGGGCAGCAAGTGATACAGGAAGCTGTATATCGCTTCTTCATCATTGGTGTACAACTGCTTGCCATTGTTGCGAAGGCCAGATTGTTCCAGAATTCGAACAATCTCATTTTCCTGCTCGTAGCTGCGCAATACATAGCGTTCTACGTCCTGCTCCATCGATACCTGCTCAGGTTGAAACGGGTAGATGACTTTATCATCATAAATAAATTCGACCAAGACCGATAAGTTGTTATCTAATCTATCAATATAGATCTTTGTTATGAGACTTGGACTTACAATCTTATCGGCAATCTCAGGTCCAATCGAAACATGACCAAGTGCCTTAATTCCTGGGAGTGCCCGTTCAATAAAAGCAGGAAGCTCAGTAGCTGCAATACGAACCTCGTTGCTTCGAGACATATAGAACAGCTTCTTTAGTGCTGTAAATTGGTCCAACTGAAGGTCGCTTACAGGGCAGAGCATGCCCTCTGCACATATGTAGCCGTACTGTTCCATAGGCAGTGCGGTTTGTAAGCCTTCAATAGCAAGTTCGTAAATATCCGTTTCTTCCTGCTTGATCCGAAAGGAGAGGGGCACTTTGCCTTGTTCTCCGAGTCTAAGATCGTATTGCTTCGTATCTTGTTCGATTCGAATTGGAACTTGCAGCAGTAAGGGGATCGTTTCCTCCCACATATGAGGCGGAATCACAATGGTCCGTTCTGTGCCAAGCCTACCGCTGCTGTTTAAGCCATACATAAGGTCATAATAACTTTCTTCGATCCGTACGATGTCGATAAGCTTGCGGATAATCGCTTCATCCTGTTCCGAGAACCGATATTGATCAGGGCTGTAGGTGAACTTTTTAGAAAATGCAAACGGTTGAGCTTGGGCAAATGCCGTCAAAAACTCCCTTACTTTAGGTACGATATACAGTCGCTGCGGCCCAACTCGAAATTCAAGCGCGAAGTAACTTCTGCGCGCATGGGATACGGCATGGCAGATCCACTCTACTTGAAGCGTTTCTCGCGCATAATCATCGTCTTCGTAGGCGTCATAGTCGTCTTGTGACGCTGATTGGTATGCTTGGCTGCCGAAAATAGAAATCATATTGCGAGTTAACGCCGTATCTTTGGAACTAATCGCGGCTGGATACCTATTCTGGAGAGCACTCGGTAAATATTGATCAGCCGTTTTTTTGTCAAATCTGCTGTCGCAAATAGCTAGCATGACGGCAGCGATATGTTTGCAATAAGCAAAATAAGTATTGGAAGCAGGACAAGTACAGCTTGCTTCTACTTCTTTTACCGTTGGCAGCCTGACTTGGACACTGTAATCCTCGCTGCCGCGTACGAGAGCTGCGTATAAGTGCTCGGTTACTTGTTTAAATTCAATGATGCGCCGAGTCAAGTAATACTTAAGTCCTCTGCTATAGGAAGTTCTGCCGCATATATCTTCCACATCACTGTAAGATTCCAGTTGGTTAAACATGTTGTTCCTCCGTAACTCTTTATATCTATATAGATTGGCAATTGTATGTATGAGCGTTCGATGTTAATTGCTGCTCTTAGTATACTGCTCTTTTTGACGAAGTTCATTACAAACACAATAATCTGCATGGTTTTGTAACGAATGGGGGATAATTTCCGGTAATGCCAACTGGAAGGAGGAGCAGTGGAATGACAGTTTCAAATATGAAGATTTCTGATATGGCTGTCTATTTAAAAGTAGAGCTGAAGAAGCTGCTGCCCAATTGCTCAGACTTGGTGATTCATGGGATTAATTCTTCTGTAGCTGTATGCTACATATCTGGATTAATTGACTCGAAGGTGTTAAGTTCTTCGATCCTCGGAGTGATTACGGTGATGGATGAAGATGAAGTAAACACGGAGCTAATTAGGCAAACGATAACGATCTGTGAAATCGAGCGGGAAGGCAATCTGGAACAAGTCGCATTGAAGCTGCTGCAAGGGCATGTATATATTGGTGTATTGGACGAATATGAAGGCCTTTTATGCAATATAGCGCATTTCCCCACTAGAGCAATTGCAGCTTCGGAAAATGAAACGGTCATTTTTGGCCCTGTATTAGCATTTAACGAATCGCTTGGTGAAAATATTGCCGTTCTACGCTCTTACATCAAAAGCCCAGGCTTAGTAGTAGAGCCTCATATAATAGGCGAAAAAATGGAAACTCGTATTCAGCTTACCTACATGTCGGAATATGTAGACGAGCAGTATATCAAATATGTGAAGTCCAAACTAGAACAAATCAAGACGGATGGATTACTCGGCAATGCTTTGCTTATGCAAAAGCTGCAAAATCATCCTTATGCCCTCTTTCCGTTAATGACCTTGACAGAGCGTCCTGATCGTACGATACAGGCTCTAATGGAAGGTAAAATTGTTATTTTTATGGAGGGAGACTCGCATGTTATTATCGGCCCAAGCTCGTTTATTGATTTTTTCTTATCGGTAGAAGATCGATATATGAGTTGGGGGACAGGCCTTTTTATTCGCATGCTGCGATTTGTAGGGCTAATGATGTCCGTATTTTTGACACCCATTTATGTCGCTGCGCTAACGTTTCATTATCAAATGATTCCGCCAGCCTTAATTGTATCACTTATTGAAACACGTTCCAAAGTTCCATTTCCACCTTTATTAGAGACACTAATGCTAGAGATGACGATGGAGTTTTTGCGAGAAGCTGGTGTTCGCTTACCGACGAAAGTAGGTCAAACAATTGGGATTGTTGGTGGTATCGTTATTGGTCAAGCTGCTGTACAGGCTGGATTTACAAGCAATATTTTAATTATGCTGGTTGCCTTGGCTGCACTTGGATCTTTTACCACTCCAAACTATTTAATGAGCGGAAGTATCCGATTAATTCGTTACCCCATGATCATAATGGCAGGTTTATGGGGGATTCTTGGCATCGTATTTGTAGCTATGCTTATATTTATACATTTGCTGAGACAAACAAGTTTGGGGAGACCTTATTTATTCCCGCTCTTTCCATTTCGTCGCAAAGATTTGACAGTCGATATGCTGTTAACACCTCAGTCGCACTACAGCTATAGGGGATCGCCCGCACAGAGCAGCCTTAACAGTAGTGAGAATGATAATGCAAGCAATCGTTCTTCATCAAAAGACCCGCAGTCTGATAGTAACTAGTGAAAGGCTTTATTGGTGAAAATGAAGTGAATTTACGGAAGAACGAGGGAAGCGCATGGATGTTAGAATTAAACCGAGACCGAATAAGATGATTCAATCGTTTGGACTGTTGTTTATCATCTGCAATGTTCAGATCGGGATCGGCGTATTTGGATTTCAAAGATATATAGCACGTGAGGCAGGTCATGATGCTTGGATTGCTGTACTGCTGGCAGGTATACTCTCTCACCTATCTGGGTGGATGCTAATAAGAGTGCTGCGTCGCTATAATTCTGCGGACTTATACGGGATTCACCAAGATTTGTTCGGCCGTTGGGTAGGCGGGGGATTAAGTATACTGATGATGCTTTATTACGTGATCGTTACTGTGACTATATTGCGTACTTACATTGAGGCGGTACAGTCATGGATTTTCCCCGAGTTTCCTACATGGCTGCTTGCCTTGGTTCTACTATTTTTGTCATGGTATGCAGGGATAAGCGGCTTGCGCGTCATTGTGGGGGTCTGCTTCATAGGTTTTTGTGTTATGTTTGCTTTCTCAACACTATACTACAATCCGATTCAGTTCGCTCAATGGAACAGGCTGCTTCCGATCGGAGAGGCAACGCCGTATCAACTGCTTAATGGAGCAGTTGCAATGGGATTTACTTTGTCGGGCTTTGAGATTGTTACTTATTTGTACCCGTACCTCAATGATAAAGATAAGTCGCAAAAGTACATGCAAATAAGCTTGCTGCTGACCAATATCCTTTATTTATTCATTATCATTGTGACGACGATTTTTTTCAGCCAAGATCAACTGCTGCGAACGGTGTGGAGTTCACTCAACATGCTCAAAATCGTCAAATATCCATTTTTGGAGCGTATAGAAGTGCTTGCTATGGGGGTATGGATGTTCGCAGTTGTGCCAGGAATTATTATTTTGACGTGGGTAATAAGCAGAGGCTTGCGACGATTGTTTAATTTTCCACATAAAAAGGTACTGATTGTTTTCAGTATTTTTATATATGTGGTTTCGCTTGTATTTCATAATCGGGAACAAATTGATTTGTTAAATAGCCTGATTAGTAAAGTATCGCTTCTCATCAGCTTTGTGTATCCCCTTTTTCTTTATGTTACGGTGGCCGTTGTATGGTGGTGGCGTCAGCATAAACAAAAGAAGGGAGAAGATGAGCTAGCATGATCAAGTTCAAAATCACGCAAATAGCTGTTGTTCTTATGCTGGTATTTCTGACGGGCTGTTTCCACTCGTCTGTGTTGGAACGAACCTCGATAAGTGTAGCACTTGGTTATGATAAAATGGGAGAAGGGAAAATTCAAACAAGTTCGGTATTGTACGGCCCAACTAGTAAAGAAGGCAAGGAAAGCTCACATGTTATTTCAGTAGTAGGTGAAACGAGTAAGGGGGCTCGCCAAAATCTGAATCATAAGCTGGCTTTCAAAGTAGTCAGCGGGCAGATTCGATTTATTGCTTACGAAAGTGAATTAGCCGAAGAAGGAATTATAAGTATCGTGGATACGCTTAGTCGAGATCCTTCTTATGGGGAAATGATGTATTTGTCTGTTACGGAGAAGCCAATCCGCGATCTATTTGCTTATAAATATCCGAATATTTCAAATGTAGGAACCTACATGTCGAGATTAATTGCACATAATATTCAGAACAGTTGGGTGCCCTCATGTACGTTGCATGATTTTCGCAATGACTACTACAGTGCAGGCAAAGAAGCTGTACTTCCACTCGTCGAAAGAACCGACAAAGAGGTCAACGTAACTGCGCTGGCCCTATTCAAAAAAGATGTAATGATAGGAAAAATGCAGCCGAAAGAAGCCGTTTATTTAAAGCTGCTGCTTGATCGGGATCAACCTGAAACAATCGAAGTTAAAATGCCAAAGGATGGGATGGCGAAGTATGTAAGAAAAGTGGGCCATTCCTTTAACTATATTAAGACGGCGCTTGGAAATATCGGAAGCCATTCGTCTATTAAGCTTATTTCGAAGGACGACTTGACCTTTGATGTACGCATCCAACTGAATGTAGAGCTGCAAGAAGTATCTGAAGATTATGACTTTGCTGAACAAGGAGCTGTGCAGCAGCTAGAAACAGAGTTGAGTAAACAGATGAGTAAAGATCTGGTGAAGATGCTTAACCAATTAAAGCGACTTAACTCTGATGCAGTAGGCTTTGGTGAAGTATACCGCAGTTCGGTGAGAAATTCTGCATTAACGAAAGATAAGTGGCAAGATATGTTCCAGAAAGCGACGTTCAATACTGCAGTTCACGTGAATCTCATCCGTACTGGAACGATAGAATAACGGCTTAGTGTTGGAAAAAGAGTGCAAAAATACCTTTCCGATTCTAGGCAACCTGTGTATAATGTTAAACAAAACCAAATCCGACGCCATCTCAGTAGAACATCAGGATAACGATCTTGATGTTCTTTTTTGAAGCATAAGTAGCCTGTTTTATTAAGAAAAAAGGGCTGAGCCAAGTGACATCGCATGGCAAGAACATGACTACCAGTTTTGTGAACTTCACGAATGGAGGACGATGTTTATGTATGAATGTCAATTGATGCAAAAAGATGAGTTGAAGCTGGTTGGGATCAGTTATTCTGGGCCTGTGAAGGAATGCTTTCCAGATGAGTCCATTAGGCTGCATGAGCGGTTCTGGAAGCGAAGAGATGAGATTACTTCTGTCGCACATACGGAATTGATATTTAGTCCTTATTATGGAAACGATCAATTCATGACTTACTGGGGCTGCTTGCAAGTAGAGAGTCTTGAAGATGTACCCGATGGAATGGTGGGATTGCACTTGCCGTCTCAGCTTTATGCGGTTGTAGAAGGCAAGAGAGAATCCATTTCCGATGCGTACAAAGCGGTATATCGTTGGATTCGCCAAAAGCATTTGGATCGGGAATGGGGAGCTAGTTGTGTCGAGTTATTCCATGTGGAGGAAGGTAATCAGCAAGAGAAAGTTGAACTTTGGATACCTGTAAAAAAGTAAGCGTCATCATACATGGTGGATTTCGACGTCAGGAATGCACGTTCGTGAGAAGCGCCATAACTTCAATGAAGGAAGTTATGGCGCTTTATTACTATACAGCTCAATTCATGAGGAGGATGTGTCATGGTGCAGTCACAGCGCAGCAACGATAAGCCAATCGGTCTTACGGCTTCATCTGGATATCAAGTAGGTATTCGAAGGACATTTTCTGTTCAGCCTGAGCAAATGTGGAATGTATTGCTTTCGAAGCAAGGGTTGAATGTTTGGTTGGGTCCTATTGAGTCATTGGTTGCGGAAGCAGGCGAGCAGTATCATTGCGAAAATGGAACAAAGGGCGAACTTCGTGTTGTCAAGCCTCTTCAACAGCTAAGGCTGACTTGGCAGCCTCATGCATGGCATACACCTTCTACCCTTCAGATTCGGTTGATATCGAATAAGAATGGAACAACAACCATTAGCTTCCATCAGGAGAAGCTGGAAGATGTACATCGTCGCGAGGAGATGAAGCTGCACTGGGAGCAGGTTATCGTGGAGCTGGCGGAGATGGTCGCAAGGGCATAGGTGGAAGTGCTGCCATACTAGTGTCTAGAACGACGAGCAGGTAAAGGGGATCCTGGATGAACAACCTATTTATAATAAGGCACTGTTATGGAGCGGGTAAAGAACCGTCAACCCCACTGACAGCGGAAGAAAATGAGCAAGCTAAACAGCTTGCATCCTTCATGAATGGATTGAATATTGATGTTTTAATTTCAAGCCCATCTTTACGATCGATACATAGTTTACAGCCAACTGCAATCCAATTGCGCAAGCCAATTGTGATTGATGAACGAATGGAAGAGCGGCTGCTTGCCATTTGTCATTCGAAAGAGGGAATGAAGAAGTTCGTCCAACTATTTGGGCATGCCGCGTTCAAGAGTAAAGAAGCGTCAACCGAGCAAACAACGTCTTTTAGCGGGTTATCTGTTCTTAGTAATGCACTGAATAAACAAGCTAACAATGTTGCCGTTATGACAAGTCGTCATGAAGTATCCACCCTTCTTAATTATTTTGATATTGAGGAGGATGCCCGTGGGGAAGGTACTTCGTACATGGATATATTCGTAATTCGATGTAAGGCCGAACAACTTTCTGTAGAGCGAGTATGGAGCTGTGGTCAATCGCGAGAGCTGCTTCCTACGTAGCTCTTTTTTTATGTTCACCATAAGTAGGTGTGCAGGACGAAAAAGTGCGGAGCACGTAAAATAATCAGGAAAAAATCTAGGATAAGCTGCATAGTTTAAATTAGGAAGAACGATAGCAGCTGGAAGTTATTGCTGACGAAAATGTTGTAGTGGACTTTTATTGATGATAATGATAATCTTTCTCATAAGGAATGACTGACAGCTAGTTAGTTGTATATTTGGATTGGAGGAATTGAGGAATGAGTGATTCGATTATTTTGGTTTATGCAAGTATGACAGGTAACACAGAAGAAATGAAGGATGCTGTTGCAGAGGGGATCCGTGAGTTGGGGGCGGATGTAACCGTTAAGGAAGTTATGGATGCACAAGGCTCTGACTTGGAAGGTTATGATGTGATATTGCTTGGTGCCTACACGTGGGGCGATGGCGAGCTTCCAGATGAGTTCCTTGATTTCTATGATGAAATGGAAGGTTTGAAGTTGGAAGGTAGGCGTGCTGCTGTCTTCGGTTCATGTGATTCGAGCTATGCTCAGTACGGTGCTGCTGTAGATATTTTATCGAACAAGCTGCGTGATCTTGGTTGTACACTTGTGCATGAAGGGCTTAAAGTGGAGCTTTCCCCATCTCAGGATGAGAGAGAGATCTGCCGTGAATTCGGACGCAATGCGGTACGTGCTTTGTCGAACGCATAAGAGATGAAAGGTAAGCCTCTTGCTTCGTTGTTGGAATATAAACAAGCATTTATGCAGGAAGTAGCAATCCTGTCTAAGTTTCAACACCCTAGTATTATGAAGCTGTTGGATTAACTTTTTCAATCTTCAGATCTTACGCCAACAGCTTCTAGAGAGCTGCTCATACATACAATGCTTCCTCTACTAGCTGCGATTTCAGTTATACATCAGCAAGGTATTTATTCACAGGTTTGAAGCCGCAAAATATTGTAGTTGGTAGCAAGATGCACTCCACACTTATTGACATCACACCAACCCAACTTTTAAACCCTCCATATAACTCGAAAGAGTCATTTTCAGAAATGAACCCACGTGATACATTAAATCTATTACAGAGGTATGGTTATAGTATCCAATCAAGAGCCGAGTCCATGCTGACACTATCAGCTTCCATTTATATCTGAGGAACTATTCTAGCGGCCAAGCGATTCGATGCGGGAGTCTAGATAAATCCAAATTCCGAAAAAAAAGGGAAGATAAATAGGATTTGTTTCAAGGTGGAGTCTATTAACCCGACTTCTCAAAAAAGGAGGGAATTGATGATAACGATATTGGATACTGTTGGCTATTCGCCATTGGTACAACTGCGTAATTTAGTAGATAGTGATCGATATGATATTCGATTGAAGCTAGAGCGAACGAATCCCGGAGGCAGCATTAAAGACCGCCCAGCGCTGTATATCGTAAAGGAAGCGGAGCGTCGAGGCTGGCTGCGACCTGGAGGAACGATTATCGAATCTTCATCGGGTAACTTCGGAATTTCATTGGCGATGATTGGGGCGGCGCGTGGTTATCGCGTCATTATACTGGTTGATCCGAAAACGACGCCAACGAACTTGGCGCTGCTTAAGGCGTATGGAGCCGAGGTTATTGTGGTGACGGAACAGGATGACAGTGGATCTTACCATAAGACGAGAATTGCGCTTGCGAACAAGCTGCATCGAGAGATTTCCAACTCTTTTAGACCTGACCAATGCTTTAGCCCGCTTAATGGAGAAGCGCACTACAAAGGAACGGCACAAGAGCTGTTCGAGCAATGCGGGGGAGAGCTTGATGCTGTCGTATTAACAGTGAGCACAGGTGGGCAGGTTGGCGGCTTTTCCCGCTATTTCCGAGAACATGCACCGCATGTGAAGGTGGTGGCGGTTGATGCTGTAGGTTCGACGATTTTCGGAGGACAAGCTCATTCATATTTGTTGCCAGGCATGGGCCTCAGTTGGACCCCGACCAATATCGATGATCTGAATCGTATTGATGCAGTGTACAAAGCAGCCGATGAAGATTCGTTTATGATGTGCAGGATGATGGCAAAGTATGAAGGTATTATGTGCGGGGGCTCGACAGGAGCGGGAATGATAGTAGCTTTGAAGCTTGCATTACAAGGAGAGAGCAGCAAGAAACAACGAATCGTATGCATTGCTTCAGACAATGGTGAGCGCTATTTGTCCACGATATACAATGATGAATGGATGCGGGAGCGCAACTTGGATACGACGCTGAATCCGACTCATTTGCTAGAGAGAGTTTCACGTCTTGCACCTTATAGTATCAATCCGATCGAGACAGCCAACTACAAGCCTGAGCTTGAATATTTATTGGACTCGCCAAGCCGGCAGTATATTGCGGATGAGGCAGCTGGATGATTAGTAGGGAGCGAGACAATCCATTTTCACCACAGGCCTTGAAAATTTATGCGATTACGATTGTATTTTACGCCATTGTCTATATGGTTCTGATGATAGTTCCGTTCTATGCATTGTCGCTGAATGCTACCAAAACCGATATCGGGCTCCTTATGGGCGCAACAATGCTAACATCCATGTTTGCAAGACCTATTGCAGGTAAGCTCATTGATCGTCATGGGGCTAGCCGTATTTTTGTTATCGTGCTAATCGTGTTTGCGGTATCTTTGCTTGGTTATTTCGTCCCTGAACTATGGATCATCGGAGCTGTCCGTATTATTCAAGGGATCGTGGCCGCCTTTTTTTCCACTGCAATGGAGATTATTACGATTGACCTTCTTTCTGACAAAGTGAGGGGGCAGGGACTATCCCTATATTCACTTGCTACGATGATACCGTCAACCTTTGGACCAGCCGCGGCTCTTTATTTGAAGGATATCGCATCTATGACTGAAATCTTTGTTGGATTTGTCGTGCTAGGTATGGTGAATGTAGTATTTGCCCTTATCGTAGCGCGGTCTAAGACGAACCAATTGCACACACTCGCCCCTGAAGTAGTCGATGTACAGCCGTCGGGGCTGTGGAAAAATCGCAAGCTGCTCGTATCCTCAACGATTATGCTGTTCGCTTCCATTGCGAATGGAGCTATCTTCACCTTCCTTCCCATACATCTGGAAAATCAACAATCTACTTGGGGAAGTCTCTATTTTTTGACGCAGACCGTTGTGCTCGTGTTATGCCGATTTATAGGGCGAAGCCGTATACCGTCTAATGGAGAAACACCGATACGACTCGTGCTCATAATGAGTTTGTTGGCAAGTGTGGGTAGCTTGCTGCTGAGTTCGTTTATATATGGGCCGATTTTGCTGCTCGCGGCAGTCTTGAACGGAATTGCATTTGCGATGCTGTATCCTGCGCTGCTCACGTTTGTATCGTTTTCTGTGCCTGAACAGGCAAGAGGATTTTTACTTGGATTGTTTATCGGTGCAGCTGATCTTGGCTTTGCCTTGGGGGCTTTAGTGATGGGGTTGCTCGCTGATTTGTTATCGTTTCACATCATGTTTATGACGTGTGCGGTATTGTGCTTTGTGGCTTGCCTGCTGCTTCCTTTGTATCGGAGTGAGGATGTAAGAGGGAGTCAGGAATCTTCATTTTCGTAATCAATGAAAGAGGGGGGCGGATATCCGCCCTTCTTTTATTTCTCTTGTAGTTTCAATAACGTTTTTCTAAGGTATAAAGTTAATTTCATTCTTTTGGATGATACAAAATGTTTCTGGTTAAATTTATAATTCGAAAAAATATTTTAAAAAATCAATAACTATAAAAAGTTACAATATTATTAATTGTTTAGGAAATATTAACTTTCCAATCTACTTTTCCCGATAATTAAATAGAGAAATAGTAGTAAGTAGGCGAATGGGAGAGTAGGACAAGCAATCTGCTTACCGTAGGCTATGAAGATTGAATGTTGAGAACTGAAGGAGAAATGGTGGAGGTCAACAATGAAACGGTACATGGCAGCACTAATAAGCTTGATGTTAATTTTGACGGCTCATTCAGGAACGGTTCAAGCCATTCAAAGCGATAAGAAGGTCGTCAGCGAGCAGCACTATACACGTGTGGGCGAGGATTATGACATTCTTGACGAGCAAGTGCTATCTTCGAAGAAGGATGGAACAGCTTGGATATGGTATATCAACAATGGATTATCTCATTACACGTCGGACACGGTCTACAAAGCTCATATGGTACAAATTCCAGGATTGAAAGATGTAAAGCAGATCGATGTTAGAGGAAGTGGAAGTAGTAAGGATATTCGTGGATATGTTGCGCTAAAAAAAGACGGAACCGTCTGGTATTGGGATGCCAAGCGTACAGATAATCTACCATATCCTACGAGTGATCCGCTACTTATTAAAGAGTTGAGTAACGTGACTTCATTCGTTGCTAAATTCGATGGTAATTACAAAGTTTTGTTCGTATTAAAATCTGACGGCTCTGTATGGACGTGGGGAAGGAGAACAGGCAACTCTAAAAATGCGAAATCCTCACTGGAACAAATGAAGCTGCTAGATGATGTTGCATCCTTACAATCAATTGGAGGCCATGTATTTGCGATTAAAAAGGACGGTTCGGTGTGGAAATGGAGATCAAGCTCGTATTTTCCGCATAACCGATCTAGCAGCAAAACGGTTGAACAAATTACGGGGCTTAGTGATATTGTCAACATAGATTTAGGTTCTATTACAAGTTATGCCTATAAGCAGGATGGAACGGTTTGGTCCTGGCGAACATATCGAGACGACAATGCTCCTGTTCAAGTACATACAGCAGCAGACGTGCGAACGATTGTTCAATTGGATTTTCTTAGAGATCCCAATCTCGACAAAATGTATGCATTCCGAAAGGATGGCCAGCTCTGGTCTTTGGAAAGTGAAAAGGTCTTTCCCGAACTGAAGAATATCGTTTCTGTACATCAAAGGGAACCAAGTGGCCCAAAAAGATATCATGTATTAAAAGAAGATCAGACATTGTGGGCGTGGGAAAGTGCTTCTGATTATCCTAAGCTTGTTGTGTTCACGAAAAGAATGGAGCAGCGTGGTGAATCTGGAACAGTAGGTAACCAAGCAGGCCAAACGGGCACCCCAACAGATAGCCATACAGATAAACGATCTGATAAACAAACAGGCGATAAACCTAAGACAACGACAACAACAAGCGAACCAAGGGTGCGAACAGCTCCGGATATTAGCCTGTATCCATATGTCACAATGCTCCCGCCTGGTGGAAATCAGTCTATTGCGGTTAACAATCTGCTACCTGGGACCAAGGTAACTTACACGATAGATGATCCGAGTATAGGGAGCATATCGTATGTGAATGGTACACCAGTCGTAGTAGCCAATAAACCGGGGCAGACAATTGTGCGGGCAACCGGAACTAGAACGGGTTATCCGGACGTATTCGCCTATTTTATGCTATATGTGGCTGACAGTAATAGGCTGAGCGATACGTATTACACTGCTGTGCGCACGGTACCTGCCGCTGACAAACAGAAGCCGTATATTGTGGAGGGGCTGATACAAGCCGGAGAGCTCGTTATTACAGCTGCAAGCAGCGAGCAGCCGGTTCCTGTAAATGGACAAGTAGTCATTAACGCTGAGTTGATGAACCGTATAGCTGGTAGTGCGCTAAAGGCTAAATCCGAGGTGGAGCAATCGCTATCAGAAAGCGGAATTGTTCTTGCTAGAGAGTTAGTTGTTAATGGGGAAGTTTTGTCTTCACCTGGTCAAAATGGTTATACGTTCATGCTGCATAAAGATAGCTTAATCGGTCGTAAAGATATCGATTATATTACCGTACATGCAGGAGATGCGAAGTTAATGATTCATGTTGCGACTGCAGATCGTCTGTTCCATTCGTATCCTGTTATCGTTATTCATGTGGTCAAAGAAACGAACGGTGGATATCGCGTACAATTTTTAGATGAACAAGGAAGAGAGCTTGCGAGTGTAGCAAGCAACATCGGGCTTATTTTGCCCGCGAGTCAGTCGGATGCAACCAATAACAGTGTGTTTTATTCGGATGGGACTACGACGGATCCGATCGGTGGAAAGTTCAATCCGTACAAAAATGGAGTGGAAGCTGAAATTAACCGTCCTGGCACGTATTATTTGGGTGATAATGCTACCTCTTTCCCTGATATGGAGGGTCGAGATCCAGAGCTCCAGCAAGCCGTTCAATTTCTGGCCTCTAAAGGAATTGTGAAAGGGAAAGCCGGTGGCAAGTTTGAACCAGATACATTGATAACCCGTGCAGAGTTCACATCGATGTTAGTTAAAGCTTTTTACGCGTTGGATAAAACGGCGACGGAGAGCTTTTCAGATGTCCAGTCTCCGCAGTGGCATCATCCCTATATCGCTTCGTCTGAGAAAAAGGATATCGTCAAAGGCTATCCTGATGGCACATTTAAGCCAGACAAGACGATAGCTCGTGAAGAAATGATTGCGATAGGCGCACGATATTTGCATGAGAAGAAAAATTATTTTTACCCATCAAATCCAGATGTCTACTTGAATCAATTCGAAGACAAGAAAACGATATCTAATTGGGCAAAGCGAACGATGGCGTTGGCAGTAAAACAGCGCTTGATTGATGTTCCTGCTAATAAGCAGATTAAAGCTCGCGAGGCTGTTACTCGTGGGGAGGCGACGAGAATGCTGTACCGACTTTATTTATTGCTTTAATTACAAACGGGTTGGAGCTGTAAATGAGATTATAAATCTTCTAATAGTAAAAAAACGCATGCTTGGTCATTAAATGACTAGACATGCGTTTTTCGTTAACCCAAACTTATTTTTTCATGACCGGAATCCATATCTCACTCTTGAACGTTGGTGAAGTTACCTCTTTACTTTCATTCCAGAGCATTTCAGGTCCTTCAGCGAGTTGGTAGTTGGAGCTAGGGAACCACTCTGAATAAATACGTCCCCACACATTTTGCAGCGTATCAGGAAATGGCCCAACTGCGGTAAATACCGCCCAAGTAGAAGCAGGTACATCCAACTGAGTCAAATGTTCAGGACAATTCTTCGTTGTAGCTGCTCCAATATAGTGATCCAGCTCGCCATGCTCTTGTCGTCCTTCAGAAAAGTTAGTTGATGCGCTGATCAATCCTGACGGTTCTACATTAGACAGCTGCTTGAGCGTGTCAATCAACTCTTCATTAAGGCTTTGCCACATTCCTGCAATTTCTGGGTTGACACCGTTGTAAATTAAAGGTACTCGCTTGCTAATTCCTACAATGTGGAACGCTTCTTTTTCAACCACCCGATAATTCATTTCACTTCCTCCTTGAATCGATAGTTGGAAGGTCATTGGCGGGTATGCTTTTAGGAATTGTCCGTTCTGTCTTGCTTCAGACGGTGTTATACCATGCAAGCTGTGGAACGCCCTAGTGAAAGAATCTGCCGAGCTGTAACCGTATTTAATCGCTACATCTATAACTCGTACATGGCTAATAGTGAGGTCGAATGCTGCGAGCGAAAGGCGCCTGCGCCTGATGTACTCCGAGAGTGTAACGCCTGCTAGGAATGAAAACATTCTTGTAAAATGATACTCCGAGCAAACTGCAATCCTTGCTATTTCCGCGTAGTCGATCTCAGCATCGAGATGTTTTTCGATGTACTGTAAGGCAAGATTAAACCTTTCTAGACTATCCATACTCCCACCTCCTTCTTGGTTATAGATTAGCAGGAATGGAGAGCATCGATCCTACAATCCGTGCACCATATTGTAGGATGCTTGTGGCCTTAATTTATACAAAGTACATCGTTAGCCTTCTTCTAGATCCGTTTGATACGCAGCAACTGCGGTCATAACAGGACATTCCTCGCAGTCAGGAATATACCACATTCGACTATAGGAATACCATTCAAACTCTTCTTGGTCCTCGATCAGCATAGGAACAATGGAATCAAACTGAAGGGGATTAACGACTCCATTGATGTCATAGAACACGTTGTCGATCGATGTGATGACGTGATAATAATCATTGTCATTTCCACATTTGTAAGGGATGGAGTGAGGATATAATAATTTCAGAATTCTGAATAATTTATAGCAGCTTCCTTTCGTGTAAATATCGGTAATAAACTTGTCCGAATTTCTTAGCTCTGTTAAAAATTCAACTGGATTCACCATCACAACCATCCTTTTAGGGAAATGGACTTCACCGAATGGATAGACATTTTATGAAAGCTGCATGCAGATTGAGTATTTCCTATTCATTGGCTAGTTCTTTTTTCAAGGCTAACAATGTTAACCGTTCATAATCACGCAGCATTTCTAATTTCTCTATCAGTTGGGCGATTTGGAGAGGGCGGTGGTTGTTTGTGTTTTTCATTTCAATTTCTTTTTTTATGATTATGTTTTTGATAGTTTCAGCTTGATCGGAACAGTGCCTTAACAAATCGACGACGTAAGCGGGAACGGGCTGGAGCTCCATATAGCAGGAGAACACATACCTTGATCCGCTGAGTATGATAAATACTTGACCGAGAGAATAGGTGAGCTGTGTAGCTATTTCCAGCGGAGAATAGGGCAACATTTTAACGATTTCAAGCGCATGATCGAATAGTCTTGAATCGTCTTCATTATGTAAAATACACTGTCTTGCTCTATTATGGAATGCATGTTTTATTTCTGGAGTAATTTGAATATCTTTTCTATGAAGTGAGAACAGAGGATAATCGGAATCAGCTGTGACTTGCAGTACAAAGTCTGCTTCATACGTTTTGCTAACAATGTTTTTGATATCACTGATTATGGCGTGCTGCTTATTTGTAAATTGTTCGATGATAAGGTAATGCGTGGATTCCCCATCCATGAAATGCAATTCGGGGAAATACTTAGGTTTGGCACCAGAGAACACGATATTTCCGGCCTGCAAATTAGTCTCAATATATTGGGCTGCCTCCTTAGTAGAAGAGCCTTCGAAATCTGTAAAATGGACACCGACTTGGGCCAAATCGCTATCGTTTAGACAGTCCATGTCGAGGAGCCAGAAGCCCTTTCTTTCTATCAGGAGCTCTTGATTGATCGCATTTGTACTTTCATAAGCATTATAAAATAGATGAGCTGTCTCATACTCGTAAGTAAGTAAAACATGAGCAAGTTCAATTTTGAAGCAATTGAAATGACTTTTTCTACTAAGCAAATGAGTATGGATAACATCACCCTCTTCTCAGTGTGTATCAGTCTTTAAGGGTAATTCTATCATCTTGCACAGCGCTTTATCTATTCCTTCTTCATAAGAAACAATAGGGGGGCTTTTATGAAAATAGGGATATGTATTTGGCACAGATTGTTCAAATAAAATAACGGACGGGGATGTTCGCTCACCTTCATGGTTTGGTATAATGACTGGAATTCCATCTTTATCCACATAAGCGACAGCCGAGAAAGTCATTCCGAGATCGATACCGATAATCATTGTTGTACCTTCCTTTCCATATACATTTCAATTACATCTATAATGAATGCCATGCATGAAAGTAGTTCCATTGTTATATGAAAATAGTATCATTTATTCATTTTTAAATCGACATAATCTGTCGATTTCCCTTCGTCTTTCTAGCACGATAATAGAAGTGGGATCGGTAACTTAGATAGGGGGAGATTTTGTGGGTGAGGGATTAGGCAGGTGGAGGCAGTATTCGCTGCTTCTGGGGGGAATAGGGGTTTCGTACTTTGGTAACTGGATTTATTTGATTGCGTTAAACATTCTCGTGTTAAACATGACGAATTCAGCCGCCGCTGTAGCGGGCTTATATATGATTGGCCCGATTGCGAAGCTGTTTACGAATTTATGGGCAGGGTCAGTCATTGATCGAATGAATAAGAGAAAAATTATGATTGCTGCGGATGTTATTCGAGGAGTGCTTATTTTCCTCATTCCATTGATGTCATCGATATGGGCTGTATATGCGATCGTGTTTGTGTGCAGCCTAGCCTCTGCTTTTTTTGGACCTAGCTCAACCTTCTATATTACCAAATTCGTTGCAATAGAAGAGCGCAGGAGATTTAATTCCATTATGAGCATGATGAACTCGGGCTCCTTTTTACTCGGTCCTGCGATTGCTGGTGTGTTGATTATTTTGATAGGTACAGGTTGGTGCGTCATCATCAACGCGGTTAGTTTTCTGATCTGTGCATTTCTTATTGGTATGCTGCCTGATGTTAGCGATGAGAATGCAGCGAAGCGAGAGCCGATTCGTTTGAAAATGATTATAGAAGATTGGAAGCTCGTCCAGCAATTTATGCTGCGTTCTCGTTATTTTGTCAAAATATATCTGCTATATCAAATTGCAATTATGATCTTCTTTGCGCTCGATTCGCAAGAAGTTACGTTCATTAAGCAAAATCTCCATTTGAACGATCAACTGTACGGTGTCATTGTCAGCGTGGCTGGTATAGGTGCTCTGCTTGGAGCTTCAGCATCGGCCATTTGGGTGAAGCAATTCTCCCTTCAAACGTACATAGCGGTAGGTCTACTGTTTACAACGATTGGCTATACGATGTTCTACAGTGCTTCAGGGTTTTGGTTTGCGACGATAAGCTTTATCTTGCTTGGATTCTTTATGTCTTTCTCCAATACCGGTTACGCGACTTTTTATCAGAACAATGTACCGACCTCCATTATGGGGCGATTCGGCAGCATGGAGGGGATGTTCCAAAGCATCGTGCAAATTATGGCTACGTTTGCATTGGGGACATTGGCGGAGTGGTTTGATTTGCAGCTCGTTACGATTATTTTCTCGGTTGTATCGATTGTAATTGCGATTGTACTAAGCTTCCACATCTTTGATAAGTCAAAGCGAGCTCATTATGAAGAGGGGCAGATGTCAATTTAGAAGATCGGCAGTTAAAAGGAGAAGATGATGCGCCGAAAGCTATCCGCACCGGTATGACATACCGGAATGTGGATAGCTTTCATTGTCGTACGAATGATTCTGCATGAACGAATCAGCTATGGGACCAGCGCCGCCAAGCACGAACGCTCATGATAAGTACGATAAGGACAATTCCGATAGAGTCGACCATGACATCCTCGATATGCCCCGTCCGTCCGACGACAAACGATTGATGCCATTCGTCTGAACAAGCGTAGAGGAATGAAAATAATCCACCTAGACCGATGGATGCCCAATCTTTCATCTTTGTAGCGTAGAGCGTCTTAATGGCGAAGAAGCATAGTAGCGCAAAGGAGAAGACATGTGCAGCTTTGCGAATAAAAAACTCAACGAAGTCGTAAGGCTTTTCCCAAGTGATAAGTTGATTGTCGTAATAAAAGGAAAGCTCAGGTATATACTTCTGCAGCGTCTTCGCCTCGATTAAGGATGCGAAGGCTGGACGCAAATCCTGCTCTGTATAAGGCTCTGAGGACTTATAAAAAATAACCCCCATCCATACCACCGTAAGTACTAGCCAGATGATAAACTTCCGTTTGTGTGTAATCGTCATGTGTGAACTCCCTTATTAAGTTGGCAATTCAATGCTAGCTAATAGCCTACCACTTGTTACCGCTGTGAGCAACTGGACTCCTTGTTTTTTGAAAAATAAAAAAATAAGCTGCTCCAGTCATAAAGTACAGGAGGCAGCTTAACTTACCTTAGGCGTGCATATCTATTAAATTCCTTCTACAATTCGCTTGGCACGTACTGCTGCTTCTTGAAGAAGTTCCTCTTCATTCATCGTCAGAAGCTGGCGGTTTTCCATAAGTACTTTTCCGTTTACGATCGTTGTATCTACGTCACCACCATTAACGCTATAAGCGATTAGAGATTCTATGTTGTGATGTGGCATTAAATGAGGTTTATTTATATCGATCAAAATAAGATCTGCCTTTTTACCAACTTCGAGAGTACCGACTTCTTTATCGATATTAAGCAGCGCTGCACTATTAATCGTAGCGAGTTGAATCGCTTTTTTAGCAGGAATTTGTGTCGGATCGCCATAGTCTAATTTTTGCAGCCAAGTAGCAGTCTTGATTTCCTGGAACATATCGAGCGTTGTAGCACTTCCTGCTCCATCCGTACCTAGTCCTACATGTATTCCACGATTCAGCATTTCGACGATAGGAGCAATGCCGCATCCTAATTTCAGATTGCTCACAGGATTATGAGCAACACCACCGCGCATGCCAACCAAGTAACTAATATCTTTACGAGTCAAATGGACAGCATGAGCCAGTAAAACATGGGATTTTTCGAACAATCCAAGGTTATATAAGTACTCTGTAGGAGTTTGATTGTATTTATCTCTTATTTTAACAATTTCCTCCTTAGTTTCGGCCAAGTGGATATGAATGGGTAGATTCTTTTCTTCTGCTAGACGGATGACTTCTTTTAAAGGCTCAGGAGGGCAAGTATATGGAGCATGCGGGCCAAACATCGTGGTAATTCTTCCTTCCGCAGCACCGTGCCATTGCTCGATAAGCTCCATAGCTTCACGGAGTCTTCTACCTTTATCATCTTGAAAGAAGACTAAACCTCTCGTCAGTGATGCTCGCATGCCGACTTCGTCAATAGCTTGTGCAATCTCATTCATATGTACGTACATATCTGCGAACGCTGTTGTGCCTGATTTGATCATTTCAGCCATGGATAGTTTACAACCCCAGTATATATCTTCTGGCGTCATGTTATTTTCGGCGGGGAGCATCTTTTTGTCCAACCAATCCATTAATTTTAAATCATCGGAAAAGCCTTTTAATAGACTCATAGGCGTATGTTGATGCGCGTTAATAAGACCAGGCATGGCAACTTTTCCATTCCCTTGAATGACTTTATCTGCCTGTTCTTGCACTTGACTGCTTATTTCCTTAATTTTATCGCCTTCGATTAAAATATCTCCTCTAAATGGCTGATCCTCTTCCAGCATGGTGACGATTGTAACGTCTTTAATTAGCAGTTTCATATGATTCCCTCCCAAATATGGATGCCTGTACTGGGTGTAATTAACAGCTTTATCCATTATACCTCTAATGGTTGGGCTGATGTTTGTCTTTTTCGTAACGTTAATGTTGTGTTGAAGCATGTACGTAAGTACTGTCGCGATGTGATTTTCTCAATCACTAATTCGTTCTAAACGATACCCTGCTAATTTTAAATATTATTTCATTTTAATATTTACCATATAAAGCCTTTGTTTGTGGTAGTATAAGGGTTAAAAATTGTTTTACAGTAGCGAAAAAATACATATTGGACAAAGGAGTACGCCGATGATTGCCTCATATAAGAAGTTAATTGAACAGAAGTATCCCGAGTTAGCTATTGAACATATTGAGCCGAACACGATCGGGCAGAACAACGATGTTGTCATTATTAACAACTCGCTCGTATTCCGCTTTCCTAAATATGTGGAAGGGATTCGGCAGCTGAAAAGAGAGACGGAGCTGCTAGAGGCTATTCAACATCAGACGACGCTACCGATCCCTGTACCGAAGTATGTATCTTTTGAAGCGATGGTGCCTGGTCAAGTATTTACGGGATATAAGCTCATTGCTGGAGCGCCGTTCTGGAAAGAAGAATTAGACCGAGTAAAGGATAAAGAAGCACGGCATCGGCTTGCCTCTCAGCTCGTAACCTTTCTTACAGAGTTGCATGGGACTAAAGGTGAGCTTCTTGAACCTATTTTTAAGCAAGAAAGAAAATCAATACTGGAGATGACCAAGCTACTATATGCAAATATGGAGGAGAAATTATTTTCGTACATGAGAAGCGATGCTAGAGAGTGTGTCATCCACAACTTCCAAACTTTCCTGGAAAATGAGAAAAATCATAATGTGCAGCAAACGCTAATCCACGGCGATTTCGGTACGGGAAATATTTTATGGGATGCGCAGGCGTGCGCAATATCGGGAGTTATTGACTTTGGCGGTTCTGGCTTAGGCGATCCTGCCTATGACTTGGCTGGCATTCTTGCTGGTTATGGGGAAGATTTCTACGAGGAATGCATTAGGCTTTATCCTGGGGGCGAGGCTATTTCGGAACGGGTCCGGTTTTATCGCAGCACGTTTGCTCTGCAAGAGGCATTGCACGGGGTTGTTAACAATGATCCAGAAGCATTTGAATGTGGGATGAAAGACTATCGGTAACTTAATAGACAACAAATTAGAGTAAACAGCAAGAAGACGACATTTTATATCGACTGGGAGAGGATTAAGATGAGGCAAATTATCGCAATGGGCGGCGGAGGATTCTCGATGGAGCCAGACAACCCGTTATTAGATACATACGTGCTGCAGCAAGCTCAATCGAAACAGCCTAAAATTTGCTTTGTAGGGACAGCAAGTGGAGACGCGGATGGATATATACAGCGATTTTATAAGGCATTTAATCGATATGATTGCATCCCTTCTCATTTATCTTTATTTAACGCGCCAACGGGAGATTTGGAAGACTATGTACTGGACAAAGACATTATTTATGTCGGTGGGGGCAATACTCGCAACCTGCTTGTGTTATGGAAAGAGTGGAAGCTCGATCTATATTTGAAGCGGGCTTGGGAAAATGGGACTGTGCTGTCTGGGCTTAGTGCTGGCTCGTTATGCTGGTTTGAAGAAGCTGTGACTGATTCGATACCTGGTCAGTTAACGAAGCTGAATGGTTTAGGGTGGCTGCAAGGCAGCAACTGCCCACACTATGATGGCGAAGCAGACCGTAGACCTTCTTACCAGAAGCTTATTTTAGCGGGTCTACTGGGCGGAGGTAGGGCGGCTGATGATGGGGTTGCTCTTCATTATCGTGGTGATGAATTGTATCGCGTTGTAAGCTCGCGTCCTGCTGCGAGGGCGTATGAGGTAAATGTACGTAATGGACAGATCGTTGAGACGGAGATTGTGCCAGATTATTTGGGATAATGATCTTAATAGAGCTACAAGAGAAAAAAAGGGAGTAACTAGACCGTGGAAATAAAGGCTGCCGATAACAGCGAGGAAGTTTCGCTGCGGCATAAGTATAGTGTCAGGTTTAGGAGGATGGCTAATTGTCATTCAGATTGGATTGTATGACATGTCATAAGAAGCCGTATACTTGGCTCTAACGAACGTCATTGACGTTATTTTGCTGAATTTGCCCATCGTAGAATTGTAACGGTTGTAGGAGAGCTTATATTAGCCAAAATGGTGAAAATAAGCGCTCTATTTGACAAATAAGCTCACTGACGTTCGTTACATTTTGAAATACATCCATATACACAGAATAGACGCTGTGGCGAACGTTAGGGGAGTGGGCTGTTATGAACCAAATAATTACGTTAATAGACAACAACGGGCTCTCGATACTACAAGATGAACATGGGAAAGTATACTGGAAGAAGAGAACTGCTGGAAGAGACAGGCTATGAATGTGGGCATATGCATTACCTTGGCCAACTATTTCCTGCGTCTTGGAGATGCAATGAGGTTGCACATGTATTTTACACGGACGAAATCTTAAGCTATACCGAGCAAAGCCTTGAAGCGCATGAACGGATTCAAGTAGTGAAGATAAAGGTAGAGGAATGTCTGAATCAAATACGAGACAATCAAATTCAGGATTCTGAGCTAACCTACGCGATCCTTCAAGTTATTTTAAAAGGGATGATTGTTAGATGAAGATTAATCATGAATTATACACGATGTGTATGATTGAGAACGACGATAAAGTGCTATTACTAAACCGACCAACGAAACGTGGGTTTCCAGGGTATATAGCTCCTGGGGGCAAGGTCGATTATCCAGAGAGTATCGTCGATGGTGCAATACGAGAAGTAAGAGAAGAGACGGGACTCCTTGTAACGGACATTATCTACAAAGGATTGGCAGAATACTGTGAGCCGCAGACAGGATTGCGTTCGATGGTATTTAACTATTTAGCTACTGCATTTGAAGGGGAATTATTAGCGCATCCGCCAGAAGGAGAGCTGCTCTGGATTGAAAAGGATAAGGCACTTGAGCTGCCGATGCAGGATTGGTTTCGAAGTCGGTTTCCCTTGTTTTTTCAACCGGGTACTTTTGAAATAAGCTTGGTTTGGGATAAAGAGCATCAAGCAGCGATTAGCAGTATCGAAAAGCACTATGTGGAACGAGCAGCCGTAAAATATTGAGCTTACATAGAATTTGGTTGAAGCGAGCTGAATTTGGAATTCTCAAAATGTACGATTTAGTAAGATATCAATCTATCACATCCACGCTCCTTTGTTAATAGGATAAATTATAATAAAGGAGGAGATGTTATGGCTTTTGAAGTGTTAGACGTACGTCTTTCACAGTTAAGCAATACGAATACGGGAACAGCCATAATTGGTGATACACCTATACTAATCGGAGATGTTGGATTGATTACAACAGCGGCCGCAGGTACGAGTCAGGCGGGAGATGTCCGAGTGTGGTTATCAGGGACGGTAGTTGTGGCTACGAGTGCCGAGCCTCCAGATCTCATACTTCAGATTGAGCGCAATGGTACAGACACATTTGGGTCGGGCACACTCATCTATACAGAATCGGTTAATCCAACTTTAACTTCAAGTACAGCTATTAGTGTTACAGCAGCAGATTTCCCGCCTGCGACCGATGTGAATACGAATCAAATTCGATATACGCTGTTCATTTCTTCTGCTACTGTATCAGGAGATATACTTACAGGGCCGGTTACTTTTAACGGAATTGCAGCAGTGGGAGCGGGGCCGTTCTAACAGTATCTCTACAGGTTAGCTTTATGAGCTGGTTATTCTGTTTCTTGATAAGGTATACATGTTAAATAGAGAAGCCGCTGTCCAATGATTCACTATGAACCATTTTAAGCAGCGGCTTATTTATATTTATAGATAATAGCGATACATATATGAACGCATCAATGCCATGTTGAATGATGGGTTATGTGTATTTCGTACAATTAGTTTGGGAGTAAAGAAGGGAGTGGTTTTCTTGGGATGGCAGAGTACAGTATTCGTTCGCTCGATCGTATAGGATACGGCGTGGTGGATTGGATACCAGCTTAACGTACGATTCGCCTGAAGTGATTAATGGATGAAGATAATGTCCGGCTAGTTTCTAATTTTTTCTTTCAACCCCTCCCCGATTGTTAATGTGACACCCTCATACTTATTCTTATTTTCGCTCAGCAGCGTGGTACGTTTGCCTTTGAGAGCATGATCAAAGAAGTCCAATGCATATTCATTAATAATGCGATGGTGGCGTGTTACGGAATTTAAGCTGGAGGCTTTTATTTGCCCGAACTGCTCCATTAGAATTGGAAAATCACAAAATGTTTCATGATTCGCATGTTTGAAAGATAAGGAATAACTATGACGAAGCGCTTGTTTGTATCTTTTGCTCGTATCGTTCAGCAGTTCTTTCACTTCTTCAACGCGTATTTCATGTTCTACTGCAAGCTCTTTAGGGTCCATGTTCTCCATATTTTGCAACCCATCTGCATCGTTTGCCCCCATATACAAGAAGGGGCCTGGTATACCCGTATCTGGAACCAATTTTCCGTAAAAGCTTCCGTCCATGTTAACTCCTGCTTTGACTCGTTTGTCTGCCAGCATTACTTGAGCAGAAGCTGCACCGCCGAATGAATGACCAAGCATCCCTATTCGTTTAAGATCGAGCTGTTTCCAAATCGGATCCTTGTTCTTTTGGGCAAGCTGCTCCAGACGATCAAGGACGAATTGAATATCTTTGACCCATACGTTCGTAATTAATCGGTCCATGTAAGCGTAGTTTTCTATATGATGTCCTACGTATGGTGCAACCTTTCCAGTTGGGAATTGAGTAAGGAATGAATTATACGTATGCTGCACACTTACGATGATATAGCCTTGGCTTGCGAGCTGCTCAGTGAGAAATCGATAGGAATCATTGCGAGCGCCGAATCCGTGTGAAAAAATAAGCACCGGGTATTTTTGTTTGTTTTTTGCTATAGGGGCTTTAATCAGAGAATGAGTAGTTGACAGAAACAAGGGCATAGATTTGCTTGCTGGAACTTGGGCATAGCTTTCGAACGCTTTAGCATGTGCTGTTGGATTGTCTGAGAATGGTTGCCGTTTGTAACTGGCACTAGTTGCTTTCGTTGGGTACCAGACTTGGATCATGAGTTCGCGATGGTCGTGTTTACTAGCTGTAAATCTTTCTGGACGAGATTTATCGATCCAATGGAATGTTTCGGTACCCACTTGATATGGTCCTGCAAGCGAAGGGAACTGAACATTTGTAGCCTTATCTGTCGAATGGGATGCAGGTTTGGACGTTGTTGTCGTTGTGTCAACTGTTGTTGCGGCAGTATAGGATGCTGAGGACTCAGCTATTGCTATCGATTGCTGCGATCCATCAGTACCAAGTGCTTGGCTTGCACTGCTAAAGACAAACAAGGAACAAAGAAGGGTGAATAGCAGCAATCTGTTTTTTCTTCCCGTCGTTATCTTGGACTTCATATTGAATTCCTCCTTTAGATAATAAAATGTAAAATTGAATGCATGTTAACTGCTCTAGATGTGAAGAGGCTGATGCTAATGGATGCCTATATGCTTCGATGGTTAACCCCTTGCTTTTTATTATCGCGCAGCGCTGTGTACTTTTGATGAACATAAAAAGAACCTTCCCCGTTATGTACCGAGAAGGCTCCAACTTGAATGAATTTTACTTAGCCGCTGCTATTTTCGTTTTCACATGTTCTCCGATATTCACCTTAACATCTTCAATCTTGTTCTTTCCGTCCAGCAGTTTCGTTGGCTTTCCTTTTAGGAAATGGTCGAAGAAATCCAATGTATAGGCATTAATACTGCTGTGAGTGCGATACACCGTCTGTAAGCTGGAAGTATCATTTGATGCAGATGGCGGGGTAATTAACGGAGTATCCGAAAATGTTCCATGGTTTGCATGACGGAATGATACGGAATAGCTAAAGCGTACGGCCTGCTTATAGCGTGCGATCACATGTTTCAACATTTCTGTGAATTTCTTTTCATCTACCCCTTGTGTTTCGGCGGCTTGCTTTGGATCGATACTCTCTAAATTTTTTAATCCGTCATAGCCAGCACTCAACAGCATGAATGGGCCTGGAATACCCGTTTCAGGAATCACTTTGCCAAAGAAGCCGCCGTCCATGTTGATGCCTGCCCTTACACGACTATCCTGCAGCATCACTTGTGCAGCTGTAGCACCGCCAAAAGAATGACCGAGCATCCCAACTTTATTTAGATCGGCTTGTTTCCAAATAGGATAGTTCTTTTTCTCTGAAAGCTGTTCTAAACGATCCAATACAAATTGAATGTCCTTTACCCACACTTTCGTTATCAATCGGTCCATGTGAGCGGTGCTGTCGCCATTGGAATCGTTGAAAGTTGCAACTTTACCATTAGGAAATGTGGTTATTAATGCATTATACGTATGCTGCACACTAACGACGATATAGCCTTGGCTTGCCAAAGGCTCGGCAATAAATCGATACGTATCGTTCAGCATGCCGAAGCCATGCGATAAAATAAGCACAGGATGTTTTTGCTTTGCTTCAGCGATAGGTGCCTTGATCAAGGATTGAGTGGTAGTAGTCAGTAAAGGCAAAAATTGTGCAGCAGGTATTTTCATATAGCCTTCATAAAATTTCGACAGTGCTGCTGGATTGGTTGCATAAGGTTCAAGTTTATGAGAAGCGCTTGTTGCGGTAGTCGGATACCATACTTGAATCATCAACTCACGATGATCCATCTTGTTTGCAGTGAACGTTTCAGGACGGGATTTATCAACCCAGTGAAAACGTTCAGTCCCTACTTTGTAAGGTCCTTGAAGTGCTGGAAATGTAACCGTTGCCTGTTTGGACGAAGTTGTAGTGGTTTTCGTTTGAGTAGAGGCAACAGCTGCTTGCTGCCCTTGTTGGAAAGGGGTGCTTCCAAGCGCGTTCATGACGCTACTACCGACAAACAGGGAACACAACATAACCGTAATTAACAATTTGCTTTTCCCAATAAGCTTGACATCCATCATGCAACTCTCCATTTCATCAAATAGGATTGTGTGAATAGGCTAACTTATACTTGCTTTCATGGAATTAGACTCTATGGAAGCAGATTGCCCTTCATTGTCAGGTGCATGTATGGGAAGTTTAGGTGGTTCTACTCCCAATAAGTGTCTAATAAAGAAGTCCCATTTTCTACGGATAAAATAAGCTTCTGCAGGAACGTTATGCTCGACATTAGGCATAATAAGCAGATCGAAATCTTTATCTGCCTTAATCAGGGCAGCAGCTAATCGTAACGTCTGGCCGATATGGACATTATCGTCGATATCGCCATGTGCGAGCAGCAGCTTGCCTTTCAAATGGGCAGCCAAATCCGCATTTGCTTGATTCGCATAGCGATCCGGATATTGTGGATCAAGCATCCCTTGGTAATGTTCGCCCCACATATTAATGTACATCAATTGATCGTGATTGCCTGCAGAAGCAACCGCAGCTGTGTACGTATCAGGGTATTTCAAAATAGCACGTGCTGCGCCATAGCCGCCGCCAGAACTGCCCCAAATTCCTACACGTTCGATATCTAGGAATGGATACATTTGTGCCAATTGAGGCAGGGACGCCACATGGTCTTCGAGTCCAGAACCATCGCCCATATTTCCTGCTACTACATCGATAAATTCACGTGAGCGGAAAGGAGTCCCTTTGCCATCCATAAGGATAGTGGCAAAGCCTAGTTGAGCGAGTGCTTGTGCTCCGCCAGTATTTAATGCCTTTAATGTGAATGACTTTGGTGTTTGAATGACCTGAGGTCCAGCATAGTAATGATCGATAACAGGGTAAGTCTGTGCTAGATCGAGATGAGCTGGCTTAATAATAATGCCGTATAAATCGGTAATCCCATCTGCCGCCTTAACCGTAAAGCGCTCTGGCAGTTGATAGCCTCTCTCTAACAAAGGCTGGATGTTGGCACGCTCCAGCTCGCGGATGCAATCTCCGTTTACACTGCGCAGTACAGAGGTAGGTGGGGAATCGACGCGAGAATGCGTGTTTACAAAATAAGCGAAGTCAGGAGAGAGAATCACATTATGATTAGCGTCTTCTGGCGTGAGTAAGGAGAGACATGAGCCATCTAACTGGACACGGTAAAGGTGCTGATAATACGGATCACGTCCCGTTTCCCGACCGCTTGCTGTGAAATAGACCCAGCCTTGTTCTTCATCAATGGCGATGAGACGCCGCACGTTCCAATTGCCGGCTGTCAATGCCCTTAGCGTCTGACCTGTACAAGAATCAATGACATACAGATGACCGTAGCCATCTCGTTCAGACAGCCAGATGAGAGAATTATCCTGCAGCAGTTGGAAGTTAGGCTTCAACGATGTCATAATATTAAAATAGCTATAATAGGAGATGTTTCCATTATGATACAAATGAGTGAAAATGAACGTTTCGTTTGTTTCTTCCGCAATGACTCTGGCTTCACCCGTATCAGCTTGGACGAGGATGAGCTGCGCTGATTTAAAGTCTCTGGCTACTTGTTTATAGTAGACCTGTTGACTGTCCTCAGACCAACCAGCTAGCGGTGTTATAGGGTGAAAAGCAGAGGGACTAGTAGCCGCAATAGGCTCGGCTTCTACTCGTATTGATTGTTGATGATCGATATTTGCAATATACACTTCCATCATCGGAACATGTTTATCCCCGACCATCGCGTAACGTGACGTGTACAGGGTAGGTCGAACTTCCTTATGGTCTAGCGGGACGTTTTGGACGACATGCAGTTCTTTTACATTTTTCTCGTCCAAACGAAGTGTGATCAGTTTCTTCGAATCAGGTGACCATAGCACACTTGGTGGGGGGACATCACCGGAGATTTGCTGGGACGTCTCATTCATGGCTGATTCTTCGGAACCGTATCCATAGTATTGTTCTCCATCGTAGGTTAGCTGCCGCACTTCTTCTGTTTTTAGATGACGAACATAGAGATTATAATTTTCTACATAGGCTGCCCATTGTCCATCTGGAGACAATAATTCATTTGGCTTAGCTTGTGCGGGTTCTACTTCATAGCATTCGTTCTGTGTCTGATCATAAGCCCAGTATTTTTCTTTTGCAACAAAATAAATAATAGAAGGATGATCGTTAATCGTTAGCTTATCAATGGGGAGCTGATGCGGATCAACTTCTTCCTGTAATAAGGCTCGTAAGGCTGTTGCCAAACGCGCATGGTCAAAGGCAGGTTCTGCCGAGTTGGAAACGGGATCCACGATCACATATTCACTTCCTTTTTGTGCGCCCACTCGAATATCGCGTTGATACCAGAACGTTGACGATGGGCCAATCCAATGTGGTGCGACTTGTGCATTGTCCACATCATCGTGCCAATCTTGGCTCCATTCTTTTGCTTTTGCATACTGTTCAGCGGTTACTGCTTGTTTCATAAATCTTCACTCCTATCCAGTATTTTAGATTACCTTGCAGGCAATCTTAGTAAGGGTTCAGCGCTGTTAGAAAGGTATTGATTGTGCAGCCCTTTGAATACCATTATTGAGGAGTGCTGTGTATTTTTTATGTACATGAAACCTTGCTTATTTAAGTGGATGAAATATTATTCGGAAAGTAGGAGACTTGAAAGGCATAGGGGGCAGGTAAGGGGCAGTCTATGCCTATTTAGCTTGAAGACATATGTCCTAGTCATTTTTTTAGCGAAATAATACGATGAACATCATAAGGGATAGGAAGTAATTGGTTATATAATAAAATGAGGGGACAAGCACATGGAACATATTTTGCAGAAACAACTCCAGTTTTTGATAGAGATTGACAAGCTCAAGACGATTCAAAGAAAAACGAAAATTGTTAGCGATACAAGGCTAGAAAATGATGCGGAGCATTCCTGGCATCTAGCTGTAATGGCGCTCATCTTAAGTGGTCATGCAAATGAAGAAGTTGATGTATTCAAAGTAGTAAAAATGCTGCTTATTCATGATCTAGTCGAGATTGATGCGGGTGACACATTTGTGTACGATACAGCTGCTAATGAAGACAAACATGAACGAGAGATGCAAGCGGCACAGCGAATTTTTGGTCTCTTACCAAGAGAACAGGGGGAGGAAATAATGAACCTGTGGCTTGAATTTGAGCGGAAAGAAAGTAACGAAGCGCGGTTTGCTGCCTCGTTAGACCGCTTGCATCCTATCTTACATAACTATTACAATGAAGGTGACACGTGGCGAACCTACCAGATTACAAGCGAGCAAATTTTGAAGCGGAATAGTGAAATTGGCGATGGTTCCACAACGTTGTGGGCCTATACCCAACAGCTAGTCCATAATTCAATTGCGCGTGGGTATGTACAAGAGTAAGTTGACGTTCTGACGAAAAATTAGCTGTGAAAATAGGCAGCTGGCTCCATTTGAAAATTCCTTGAAAGGGGTACTGAGGCTGTGGAGACTAATAAATTCATTAGTAATCCATTTAAACCGATACTGAATCCCACCATGATAGAGCGAAACTATTTTATTAGCCAGATTCCAGAAATAAGTATAGAGCTGCGAAATGCAATATATCATTTAACCCCTGAGCAATTTCATTACTCCTACCGCCCTGGGGGCTGGACGATTCAGCAAATTGTGCATCATGTAGCGGATAATAACGTAAATGCTTATTTGCGATTTAAGCGCGCATTAACCGAAGAAGAACCTACGGCTAGCTCGTACGATCAAGATGCGTGGGCTGCTCTTGATGAGTATAATCATCTGCCTATTGAAGATTCCATACTGCTTATTGAAACGCTTCACCGAAGATTTTTCATCCTCTGTAACAGTCTTCAACCTGATGATTTTCATAAAAAATTGCGTACACAAACGTTAGATTCCCTCACCCTAGACATTGCTCTTCAAAGACTGATTTGGCATGACCGACATCATATAGCTCACATTCATTTAGCAGTTGCAAACAACCATCTGGTAGGAGGTAGCTAGTATATCGAGGTTTCGTATGATTTGCCAAGCAGTAGAAAGGCCGCTTCGGTAAGCGTCCGGTAGCGGCCTTTTCATGTGTATCTATTGAGAAGCGTATGATCGCTTAGGAGGCGATTTTCTTTTCTCCGAATGGGACAGCATCTAGGGTAAATTGCTGTTGTTCACCATCACGAAGAATGCTGACAGTTAAGGTTTGACCAGGTACTGTCATGGTAACGACCCGCTCGAAATCGCTGAAAGTTTCAACGATACGATCATTTACACGAAGTAGAATGTCTCCTTCCAGAAGAATTCCTTCCGCAGGTGTACCTGGAATCACTTTAATAATAACAGAGCCCTTTTGCGTGCTGTTAAGCAGGGTGTGGTGATTAACGCCGATCCAACTCGTCCAGTACGTATCGCGGTTGTCTTGCTCTTCCTCTAACACAGTTACCATATTTCGTAGCAGTTGTTCGGTTCCAAAGCCCATATCTTCCGCTGTCATAAAGCCAAACGCTCCAGCCCACAGACCTGTATACTCCAACACAACAACGGTTCCTTCTTCAACTGCTTGCAGTGTCCAGATTGTTAAATCATCACTCTCATCTTTTATAACGAGTCTAGCGTTTTCTTCCATTTCAACAATTGTTCCGACATAATCAACACCCCAGCCGTAATCAAGCTCGATCTTCCCGTCAATACGAAGATCAATGTTGGCTTGCCTTGTTTCCCAACGATTCCGTTCTGCTGGATTGGTTAATGCTTTCCAAACTCGCTCAGGTGTTGTACGGATAAACGTCTCTCTCTTTACGCTTGTAATCGGTGAATCAAACATGTACTATTCCTCCTCTAGGTTCTCTAAGTAATGTTTCAGTCCTGCCAGTTTGTTCTCCAAGACAAGACCCAATTCACTCTGCAGCTGTAAATATTCTTGTTGAAAGACAGGAGTGTTTAATCGGTAATAGCAGAACTTTCCCATCCTGCGCTCAAGCAGCAGTTGTTCTTCCAGTAGAATCGCAAGATGCTTCTTAATAGCTGGCTGTGAGATCGAAAAGGAAGCTACGATATCCGACTGTGTACATTCTTTCTGCGACACCATACGCAGTATTTTGCGGCGAATAGGATCTGCGATGGCTCGATAAATGTCCGTCATAGCCGTACCTCCAATTTCATATAACCGTTTGGTTATATATAAATTAATAGAAAAAAACGGAAGTGTCAATAGTCAATATGCTAGTAAAAAAATAAAACCGCTTCGGAAAGATCCTAGGCGGCTTTTGTTGGGTTGTCTTGCTCTTCTTTTTTCAACGATTGGTCAAATACAAAATTACCAAAAGGAATAAAGGAAACAAGGACTGCGATAATGACGCGCGTGAGGGGCCAACGATGAACAAGCCAAACATGGCCAACAGCAAGGATATATAGTAAAAACAATATTCCATGGGCCATGCCGGAAATGGAAACCGCTTCAGGCATATCCATAAATGTACGTAGGGGCATAGCTACAAATAGTAATAAAATATAGGAAATACCTTCCACGATTCCGAACGTTCGTAATCGGCTGATTGGGGTTTGAAGCACGTAATTCATCCTCCCTTCTTCTAGGATATGAAGACAAGCTGGAACTCCATATTAACACATTTATCCATTCATGCTATATTAATCGATTAATCCAGCATACTGCAATCCATGGCGGATGCCGCCTTCATTCACATGAGTAGTAACGTAATCAGCATATGGCAACAATTCTTCATGTGAATTGCCCATAGCAATTCCAAGGCCAACTACGCTCAGCATTTCTTTATCATTGAGCCCATCACCAAAGGCAATCGCTTCCTCAGGAGAAATATGTAGTAGTCGAAGCATAGCTTGTATCCCTTCCGCCTTCGATGAATCATGCGGCAGCACATCCATCGCTGTTGGGTGCCATCGAATATAACGTAAACCCGGTACAATCTCGTTATATAGAGGCTCGTCTTCCGCCGTGCAATGTAAAAACATTTGATAAATTTGTTCGTCGTGCCAGTATTCTGGATTATGGCCAGGCAGGTCGACTTTTAACGATTGGACAGCATCTAACATAAAGGGATGATCCACAATGCTAGAATAGAAAGCAAATTCTCCTTCAAATACGAGTGCATGCTGATGCAGAGCTGCATGATTCACTAGCGTTTCCACATCTTCACGAGGAATCGATCGTCTAAATATCGTTTTTCCCTGATAGACAACATACCCGCCATTTAAACAGACGAAGGAGTCAATGTTTAGCTGCTTGGCCAAGGACTCTATGAAATACGGTGCTCGTCCCGTTGCTATGACCGCCTCCACACCTTTATTTTGCAGCTCTGCGATTGCCGCAATTGCGTCCTGTGGAATCTCTTTTTCATCATTTACGAGTGTTCCATCAATGTCAAAAAACACAATTTTATAACTCATGATTCGAATCCCCCGTCTTGTTCAATTGCCCCTATATGCGGGTTACTATATCATTGGATCAACTGAAGGTGCAAGATGGTCGTAAGCAGCTTTTTGACACCTCTGCTCACTTCAGGTGTGAAGCCGGGCTTCTTGAACTCTTGGAAGAACCAATCGGTATAGCGACCACCTGATGGATTGGGAGTAGGCTTGACTAGGCTGCAGCTATTTCCGGTCTTTTTATTTTTAGAAGATTTATAAATTATGTTTAGCCGGTAGGTGAAAGTCTCGCAATCTATGAGGAAATCGTACAATTTGCAAGTCAGTAGGGTAACGATACAAGCAGGTTTGTAAAGCTCTCATATGCTGTAGAGTAAGTTGACTGAAGGAGGGATTTCCTTGCAGCATGTTACCAAATCTCAGGCCGAGAAATTGATAGGGCAGCATATTTATGCTGTTCGTCAAGACGGAAAAGTAGTTTCGGGCAAACTTGTTCGAATTTCCGGTAACGAGCTTGTCCTGGCACCAGCAGACGGTAAAGCTAGAGCGAGATGTTTTCTGCTGCCTCTCATCTTGTTTGATTTGCTTGCCATTGGGACGTTAGGGTGTGGAGGAGGATTTGGCTTTGGTCCATTTGGTGGACCGTTCGGCGGCGGTGGCTGTGGTGGCTGCTTCGGACCGAGGCCGTTCTACTAACTCCAAGACTAGCGGTGGCGGTAGGCAAGAGATAGCAAGTATCGATAGCAGCGCATGAGGGATGCGTGTGACGTATCGGCTACGGTCCGGAATGGTTTCCGGGCTGTATTATTTTACACATTTCCCAGCACTGGAGACTTGCTAGATACTGTGTGCTTTTGTAGCCAGCTCGTTCATAGAAGCGCTGTGCCGGTTTATTGCCTGCATCTACAGCGAGCTTGGCTGAGCTGCAAGATTGTTGTATGGCTTGTTTTTCAGCAGATTGAAGCAGCATTTGTCCTATGCCTTTCCGCTGCAGATGGGAATGGACGGCCAACATATCGATGAATAAAATGCGATCAATTACGATCGCATGGATAAACCCGACAGGCCGATTGACAAGATCTGCTTTGACATACGTGAAGCCTTTGGACAGGCGTGTTGGCATCTCCTTTTTAAGCTGAGGAATGTCCCAACTGAGATTGGATTTGGGGATTAATTCGTTTTCTACCAAAGACCATATGATTTCGTCATCTTGCTCAGGTGTACGTACTCGAAGCATGTGCATTCCTCCAGTTCAAGCTTGATAGCAGCTGTATGGCAGCACGTTTTCGTTTATTCTATGCCTGCTTTTGATCGTTTGAATGGACACCAGAACATTTTGGTATTTTTTTTAATCATCCTATTGACTCGCTCAAATCGTAGGCATATAATGTTTCTAAACATTTGGAACACATTTTGACATAACATACCAATGGCTATGATGAGGACTAAAGACGAAGGGCTCTTATGACCAGAGAGCATGCGGACTATGCTGAAACCGCGGCCTTAACCCCTTATGATCGATGCTCACCTCGGAGCTGTTCTGCTGAACGAAGACGGATGCAAGAACACAAGTAAGGCCAAGAAATATCCGTTAACTACTAGGTAGAATCGTCGGGCGCGCGTTAGGCGCTGTTACAGTATGCAGCTATATGCTGCAAACTTATGGAGGCTCTATGTTGCGAGACATATAGCAAATCTGGGTGGTACCACGGAAGCTAACCTTTCGTCCCTATGGATACAAGAACTGTGTCCTGGGGCGGAAGGTTTTTTTGTTATATTCAAGTCTAAGTGATTGATTTCAATTACAGATTAGGTGAGGGGGATGGCGAATGAGCGCTCAGCAAGCAACCATGCGGTCTAAAGAAGAATTACGTCAGAAATGGATGAAGCCCGAAGTAATTACAGGTTCAGAAATTTTACTTCGAAGCTTGTTGTTGGAAGGTGCGGAATGCGTCTTCGGCTATCCGGGGGGAGCCGTATTGTATATTTACGATGCGATGCATGGCTTTGATGATTTCAAGCATTTGCTGACAAGGCATGAGCAGGGCGCCATTCATGCAGCGGATGGATATGCACGAGCTAGCGGCAACGTTGGTGTGTGTATCGCGACTTCGGGTCCTGGAGCAACGAATCTAGTAACGGGTATTGCGACTGCGTATATGGACTCCGTTCCACTTGTAGTCATTACAGGTAACGTTGCGACGACGCTGATCGGAACAGATGCGTTCCAAGAAGCGGATATTACAGGAATTACGATGCCAATTACGAAGCATAGCTATCTCGTTCGTGATGTAGAAGACTTGCCGCGTATTATTCATGAAGCATTCCACATCGCAAATACAGGGCGTAAAGGTCCAGTATTGATAGATGTTCCTAAGGATGTATCGGCTGCGAAGACCCTATTTCAACCAGCAACAACGATAGATATTCGTGGCTATCATCCGACGGTGAAGCCGAATAAGTATCAGGTTGATAAAATGCTTAAGGCGATTGAAGAAGCAGAGCGCCCGATCGTTTTGGCGGGAGCAGGGGTTATCCACTCTGGTGCGCATGAAGAGCTGTATCAATTCCTTACGACCGCGCAAATTCCAGTGACGACGACATTGCTCGGACTTGGTGGATTCCCAAGCGGACATGACTTATGGCTAGGAATGCCAGGTATGCATGGTACATTCACGGCCAATAACGCAATTCAACAGGCGGATTTGCTTATAAATATCGGTGCAAGGTTCGATGACCGAGTAACGATGAAGTTGGATGGCTTCGCACCGCATGCGAAAATTGTCCACATCGATATCGACCCGGCTGAGATTGGCAAAAATGTTCCAACGGATATACCGATTGTTGCTGACATTAAAACAGCGTTGACACAGGCGAATGAATCGGTGAAACGAGCGGACAAAGCGGATGCATGGCGAGCACAGTTGCTAGGTTGGAAGATCGATCAGCCGTTGCGATATGAAGACAGTGATGTGGAATTAAAACCGCAATGGGTTATCCAAATGATCCATGACACGACAAAGGGCGAGGCGATCGTAACAACTGACGTAGGTCAGCATCAGATGTGGGCGGCGCAATATTATCGTTTTAACCAACCGCGCTCTTGGATTACATCTGGCGGTCTTGGAACGATGGGCTTCGGTTTCCCTTCAGCAATCGGTGCGCAAATGGCTCATCCGGATCGGACAGTCGTTTCCATTAATGGCGATGGCGGCATGCAAATGTGTGCGCAGGAGCTTGCAATCTGTGCGATTAACAATATTCCGGTTAAGGTTGTTATCATCAATAACCAAGTGCTCGGTATGGTTCGCCAATGGCAAGAGATCATTTATGATGAGCGATACAGCCATATTGACTTAGCGGGCAGCCCGGACTTTGTAAAATTGGCAGAAGCATATGGCGTTCGCGGCTTCCGTGCGACGAATAAGGAAGAGGCGAAGTTAGCTTGGGAGCAAGCTTTGAATACACCGGGACCTGCTGTAGTTGAGTTCGTTGTTCGTAAACACGAAAATGTATATCCGATGGTTACACAAGGATCTACGATTGATCAAATGATAATGGGGGATGGCGAATGAGCACGATTACAATGACTAGACACACGATAGCTGTCATCGTAAACGATCAACCAGGCGTGCTGCAACGCGTCTCAGGATTGTTCGGACGTCGCGGCTTCAATATCGAGAGTATTACGGTAGGCGCTTCCGAAGAACCTGGATTATCAAGAATGGTTATCGTCACGACAGCGGATGAACAAATGCTAGAGCAAGTGGAAAAGCAACTATACAAGATTATTGATGTTATCAAAGTTATCAACCTTAGCTCTCAACAGATGGTTGCACGTGAACTTGCCCTAATTAAGGTAAAGGCTGAGCCGAACATGCGACCAGAAATACTTGGCGTTGTCGAGACATTCCGCGCTTCTATTATTGATATTGGCCCGAGCACAGTTGTTGTGCAAGTGTTGGGGGAATCTTCTAAAATAGAAGCGATGATTGAATTGATGGAACCATACGGCATTCGTGAGATTAGCCGTACAGGCGTAACGGCGATGATTCGCGGATCGATTACAGATGGTGTAAGCCGCTAAGTTGAACTGAGTTAGCTCAACGTAAGGCAGTGAATCGGAATTCGGATTTCATTTTATACGAACATGCATGTTGTACGTTGTAAGCTGTAAGACCCTTCGGATGAGGGGGTATTTCAGAAGATAAGATGGAATTGTCCTTTGAAATACCCTTTATCATCCGAGGGCTAAACATCATATATACCTTACGTATATATACAAAATGGGAACAAATTTGAGGAGGAATCATAACAATGGCAGTTACGATGTATTATGAAAAAGACGCAGATTTCGCAGTACTGAATGGTAAGACAATCGCTGTAATCGGTTACGGCTCGCAAGGTCATGCTCAAGCACAAAACTTGCGTGACAGCGGTTTGGATGTTGTAATCGGTCTTCGTGAAGGTAAATCAGCTGACAAAGCTCGTCAAGACGGATTCGAAGTATTGTCTGTTGCTGATGCTACTAGCCGTGCTGATGTTGTACAAATTTTGATGCCGGATGAAACGCAAGCAAGCGTTTATCACAATGACATCGCTCCTAACCTCAAAAAGGGCGCTGCTCTTATGTTCTCTCACGGCTTCAACGTGCACTACGGTCAAATCGTAGCACCTAAAGACAATGATGTTCTTCTCGTTGCGCCGAAATCTCCAGGTCACCTGGTTCGTCGTACATATACAGAAGGATTCGGTGTTCCTGGACTTATTGCAATCGAGCAAGACGCGACAGGCAATGCGAAAGCAATCGGATTGGCATATGCAAAAGGTATCGGCTGTACTCGTGCTGGCGTTATCGAAACATCCTTCAAGGAAGAAACAGAAACAGACTTGTTCGGTGAGCAAGCAGTATTGTGTGGCGGTGTAAGCGCGCTTATCAAAGCTGGTTTCGAAACATTGACAGAAGCTGGATACTCTCCGGAAATGGCTTACTTCGAGTGTCTCCATGAGCTGAAGCTTATCGTTGACCTTGTATACGAAGGCGGATTGGCTACTATGCGCGACTCCATCAGTAACACAGCGGAGTACGGCGACTATGTAACAGGTCCTCGTATCGTTACAGAAGAAACGAAGAAAGCAATGAAAGAAGTATTGGCTGATATTCAACAAGGTAAGTTCGCTCGCGACTTCATCTTGGAGAACCAAGCCAACCGTGCATTCTTGACAGCAACTCGCCGCAATGAAGCGAACCATCCGATCGAAGTTGTTGGTGGTCAATTGCGTGAAATGATGCACTGGATTAAGAAATAAGCAACGGCATTATATTTAATATATTCATTTGAGCAACAGCGGTGCATGTAACCTATATGCAGGTAAATAAGTAAGGCGATTACGCAATGCGTCCGCCCGTCATTAGGCGGGTGGGCGTTTTTAGTAGCAATGAGGAGGTGCGGATTGATGCGGAAAATATATTTGTTTGATACAACTTTGCGTGACGGTGAGCAATCTCCGGGTGTCAATTTGAATACGAAAGAGAAACTTGAAATCGCGCATCAGCTAGAGCGCCTTGGCATTGACCGTATGGAAGCTGGATTCCCAGCAGCATCGCCTGGTGACTTGGCGGCTGTAAACGCAGTTGCCAAAGCGGTGAAAAATGCGACTGTTGTGGGATTAGCTCGTTCTCGTGTTCAAGATATTGATGCGGCTTATGAAGCGTTGAAAGATGCACAAGACCCTTGTCTCCATCTATTCCTAGCTTCTTCTCCGATTCATCGTCAGCATAAGCTGCGCATGACGAAGGAGCAAATGCTCGAAGCAGCAGAAGCGGCGATTAAGTATGCAGGCAAATATTTCACCAAAATTCAGTTTTCCCCTGAGGATGCTGGTCGGACAGAGCTGGACTTCTTGTGCCAAGTAACGGAAATGGCGATCAAGGCGGGTGCTACGGTCGTTAATATTCCAGATACCGTAGGATATTTATATCCGGCAGAATTCGGAAATATCTTCAAGACACTTAAAGAGCAAGTACCAGGTATCGAAAAGATCCAGCTTAGTGCCCATTGCCATGATGACTTAGGGATGGCGACTGCGAATGCATTGGCGGCCGTATTGAATGGTGCAGATCAAGTCGAGGGAACCATTAATGGTATTGGTGAGCGTGCAGGTAATACGGCATTGGAGGAAGTAGCGATGGCGCTGGAAACACGCCAAGATTTCTTCCAAGCGAAGTCCACGATGGTGTTGTCGGAGATTGCTCGTTCGAGCCGCCTAGTCAGCAAGTTGACAGGTATGGTTGTGCCGGGTAACAAAGCAATCGTTGGTGCGAATGCGTTTGCTCATGAATCTGGTATTCATCAAGATGGTATGCTGAAGGAGAAGACGACGTACGAGATTATGTCTCCGGAGACAATTGGCCTTAAGGAGAGCAAGCTTGTGCTCGGCAAGCACTCTGGACGCCATGCATTCCGAGAGAAGTTGATCGATCTTGGCTATGAGTTAGATGATGAGCAGCTAAATATTGCATTTTCGAAGTTTAAAGATTTGGCAGACAAGAAGAAAGAAGTTTCTGACGAGGACATTCGCGCCTTTATTGAGGAGAAAATCGTGGATACAACAGAAGTCTTCTCCCTGCAAACGATCTATGTTGCTTATGGCAATGAAGCGACTCCAACTGCTAAAGTCCGCATCGTCACGCATGATGGTGACGTGTTGGAGCAAGAAGCAGAAGGTAATGGCTCGGTTGATGCGATTTACAATGCGATTGATAAGGCAACTGGAGAAGAGGTTGTATTGTCCGACTACTCGATTAAGTCTGTTACGCATGGTAAAGATGCACAAGGTGAAGTTCATGTTGTCATGAATCAAGACGAAATAATTGTATCAGGTCGTGGCGTAAGTACAGATATTCTTGAAGCGAGTGCGCGTGCATATGTAGATGCATTGAACCGTCTGATAGAGAAGCGCCAGTTGAACAATGGCAGTCGTCGCGATAAGATTGGTTTGGTTTAATTAGAACAAATGAAGACCCGCTATCGTTACTGGATAGCGGGTTTTGACGTTTCAAGAGCGAATCGAATTTAATTCGTGAGTGGAATGGTGAATTCGAACTCTTTAATGAATTGCTTCTTACTCTCTCTTTTATTAATCACAGGCTGAATGTAAGGCTTGATGACAAGATGTTTAGTTGAATTTTTTGCAATGGGGTTAAATGCATAGCGTATACGTTTTTCCTTAACACCATTTTTTGTTCTGTCTATACTACCGCCTCCGCCCACCCAATGAAGAACTTGCCCTTGCTCATCTTCAATTTGAATACGCAAGGAAAGGGTTTCTGTATTTTTCACATCTTGTTTATATATAAATTCTAGTGCGGAGGAATAAGGAGTTACGATCAGTTCTCGTGCTTTAAATTCCATTCCTTGCTGCACAGCCGAGAAGCTCAAAGGATATACCTGCTTATCATTCGTACTTGTTACAGGAAATGTGAATGACCATCTATGATCTGGATAAGCAGGATGCATGAAAACAATTTGAGCTTCAAAGATGTTAGCTAGATCAGGAAGCCTGTAATTGAGAATAATAGCATACGTATATTCGTCTATTTTTTTGAATTCTTTCGAGTGTCCTGGGTGTGTAAATTCCCCGTTGATAAGTAGCTCCTCTTGGATTTCATCTAACATCTCTCGAGTGACAGGCTCGTCATATTGCAAGGTAGCACCGATTGAGAGACGATTACCGTCGTACAATATTTCCTTTACTTGCATACGAATTGAATCATAAATTACCGTATTATCTTCTAATTGTTCAACGACTTTCTGTTCAGCGGCTATTTGCAAGCCAAGATCGTTGGACATTTTGAACAAGGACTTCGTTTCAGAAACTAGTATTCCAGGAATTTGTTTAAGCGCTCCTTTTGTAACGGGCGAGTCTATAACTGGTGAGTAATAGGCAGTAGAAATGATAGCGGCACCGAGTAATATCGCAGCAGCAGGTGCTGTCCACAACCATATTTTATTGGCTCTACGAGTGGAGCGGGTAGATGTTGGCGCTGCTATTGGCAGTGGCAGTGGTATAGATTGGGCGGGTGCATGTTCATGTGTATCCTCGAGCAGCTTACTTAATGTATCGTCAATGCGCTGCTGCACAACTGCTGGAATTGCTTGCTGTGTCCGATGCAGCTCTTCTTTAAGCTGTTGATCCAGCTTGTCCTGATTAACACGTTTCATATTCTGCCTCCTTTTCTGAATCGGTTAAGTACTGCCCTAATAGGTTACGTGCTCGATGTAGTCGAGATTTAACGGTTCCCTCACGAATATCTATCATTTCGGCAATTTGCTTAACAGTTAAATCTTCAAAATAATGCAGTTGAATAACCATGCGAATAGATGGTTCTAGTCGTTGAACGGCATCTTGTATATCGATGGCTTCATACGCCAACGTTTGTTCTGGCTGATTGTTTATATCGGTGGCGAGCAATTGATGTTTAGCTTTATTTTTGCGAATACGACTGCATTCGTGAATTAAAATGCGGAACAGCCATGTTTTGAAATAAGCAGCTTCTCTCAATGTTGCTATGGATCGATAGGCAAGGAGAATCGTCTCTTGAATCGCATCCGCGCAATCTTCGTCTGATGGCAGCATCGTACGTGAGAAGGCATACATGTTAGCTTCATAGGCTCGTATTAGTCGGACAAAAGCTTCACGGTCTCCTTGCTGTGCTTGCTGAACATCTAGTGGTGTAGACACATTGGTGAACCTCCTTGGCAGCTTTGGTTAAAAGGATGGAATGTTAATGTTTACATAAACAAAAGGTGCAGACTTATTTTTAAAATGAATAACTCTATGTATACTTAGAGGCCGTAAAAGCCGAAACGGTTCATTCTTGCTCTAAAATAATATCACTTTTTACATATACTCATTGAAAATAGACTATAATCTCAGCTTTATAGATACAGCCTATTAAGATAATAGATTTTATATCTTAGTCATCTGAGGTGGTGTACGATAAAATGTAAGGAATAATAAGGTATGGGATTACTGGATCAGGAGTGTTTTCTTACATACATACGGAGAGAAGGAGCGAGCGGATATGACAGAGGTTAAAAAGATTGCAGTTATTGCAGGTGACGGCATTGGTCCAGAAGTAGTAGCTGAGGCGATTAAGGTTATGAAACGTACGGAGGAATTGTTTGGTTTAAAATTTGCATTTGAGCACGGTTTGTTCGGCGGTATTGCAATCGATGAAAAGGGAACACCGCTTCCGCAAGAAACACTCGAAATTTGTAAACGTGCGGATGCAGTGCTTTTAGGTGCAGTTGGTGGACCGAAATGGGACAACAACTCGAAAGAACTTCGTCCAGAGACAGGCTTGCTCGGTATTCGTAAAGAGCTGGGATTGTTCTCGAACTTGCGCCCGGCAGTCGTATTTGATTGCTTGAAAGACGCTTCCACACTTAAGCCAGAAGTGTTGGAAGGCACAGATCTTATCGTTGTACGTGAATTGACAGGCGGCATTTACTTCGGTGAGAAGTTCCGCCGTGAAGGTGCTCATGGTGAAGAAGCAGTTGATACATGTGTTTACAACGTAACAGAAGTTGAACGTATTGTACGCCAAGCATTCGAAGTAGCGCAGAAACGTCGCAAGAAGCTTGCTTCTGTCGATAAAGCGAATGTGTTGGAGACATCCCGTCTATGGCGTGAGACGGTGAATCGTATTGCACCAGATTATCCAGATGTTGAAGTGGAACATGTACTCGTTGATAACTGTGCGATGCAGCTGCTGCGCCGTCCATCCAGCTTTGATGTTATCGTAACGGAAAATATGTTCGGCGATATTTTGAGTGATGAAGCAGCAATGCTTACCGGCTCGATCGGCATGCTTTCTTCTGCATCGCTTGGCGAAGGCAGCTTCGGTTTGTATGAGCCTGTACATGGTTCAGCACCAGACATTGCAGGACAAGGCGTTGCGAATCCAATCGCGACTATCCTTTCGGTGGCACTTATGTATCGTTTAACATTCGGCTATAGTGAAGCTGCGGACGCGATTGAGAGCGCTGTGAAGCAGGTGCTGGATGCTGGACATCGCACAGGCGATATTGCTGCGGATCGTGCTCAGGCACTAAGCACAACTGAGATGGGCGACCTTATTGCTAATGCATTAGAGGGAGCAGCTGTTCAAGCTTAATCTTGACAGTAACGGAAAGTGTGTTAACGCCTATATTAGAGATATGCTAGAAGACTTATCGATCGTACGCAAATAGGTGCTGTATGTTACGGTATATATAAAGGAAGAAACAGAATGTAATTGAGCTTATTTTCCATCAGCGCAGAGGGACTGATCCCATTTCGTTGGTGAGAAAGTAAGCTCTTTTTTATTAGACATCATTTTACTTTGAGAGGAGAAATGGGATGAACATTCCTAACTCTATGCGTGATTTGTACGGTAAATATGAAATTCCTGATTCGATTATAAAAATGCTAGAGCGTCAGGAGCGATGTTCGGATAGTGAAGATATAGGACTCTATATACTTAAAGATGATGATCGTCGTTATTTGAGTACACCGATTGACTCTATACCATTTGCAACGATTGGTGTGGACGGTATTCATTATGCGTTTTTGACAGAATTCGGAGCGGTAGAAGATTTAAATAAAGCACCTATTATTTGTGTTTCACCTATGGATGTTGGTTTAGAGATACGTTATGCAGGAAATACCTTGGCTCAATTTTTGGAAATTTATTGTGCAGATGAGGCTTTACTCATTAATCATTTTGCGGGCGAAGAGGACTATAGGCGTTATGTTCAACAAAGAGAGGAAGAAGAGCGGAGAGAAGCGGATGAAGAAGAATTTAGATTGACGGCTGAACAATTACAGGAGACCAAAAATAAAATGGAGCGATTTCGAGAGGATTTCCAAGTAAGAAAAATGGAAAGATCGCTACTATGGAACGAGCTAGAGTCGATCCGCGCAGATAGGCGTTCGAAAATGGTTCTTGAAACGGTAAATGGGCTGGGCGTGCTTCCAATTGGTAAACAAGACGAGGGAGTGGGAGAGATATCACATTCACGCTTAAATTGGCAGAGCGACGGAGGAAATTCAGCTTCAATTGAATTGGTTGAAGCACAGAAATTTGTGGAGGGAGCTTCCTTGGAATCGAGAATTGGATTTGTTCGTGATGCACAGCACTATTATATGTTTCATTGTACAGATTGGAGAGAGTGGATGATTGAGCAGCTAGTATTATGGGGATATGAAACAGAAGCAAAGAACTTTCGGCTGACTTATCCAGATGAGCAATATAAGCCTGTCACGGATACTCTTTCCACTTATCTTTATCTGGAATGGTCTTCTTCTGATGAGGATGCAAATAAATAAACAAATAAACAAATAAGTAAATGTTTGTAATCTCACTTGCTTTATAAAAAAGACGGCTAAACCTAGAATTGTAGGTTTAGCCGTTTGTATGTTGAGAGGGAAAGTGTACATTCATTCGTATTCGTAAAATGAATGAAATGATTTCAAAGGTCATCAAGCTGAACGAAGCATTCAACTTTACAACAGCGATTCTTACTTGCTTTCTTCCGGAACATACATGCCAAGACCTTCTGCGACGCGCTTGCCGTATTCAGGATCAGCTTTGTAGAAATGCTGAATTTGACGCAGCTTAATCTCATCCTTCTCAACAGGCTTCATCGCAGCAACGATAGTGTCGACAAGTCGGCTGCGTTCTTCTTCTGACAGCAAACGATACAAATCACCAGCCTGTGTATAGTGATCATGATGATCATAGGCAACACTTTGTGCTTCGCCATGTACCGTATATGGAGCTGTTGCATGAGACGGGCTTTCCGTTGGTCCACCGAAGCTATTCGGCTCGTAGTAGACAGAAGCGCCTCCGTTGGAGTCAGCTCGCATTTGTCCATCGCGTTGATAATTGTGGACTTTGGCATGCGGACAGTTAATCGGCAATGTATTATGATTAGCGCCTACTCGATATCGATGTGCATCGGAATAAGCAAATAGGCGCCCTTGCAGCATTTTATCTGGTGAAGCTTCTATACCTGGAACGAAAGAACCTGGTGAGAAAGTCACTTGCTCTACTTCTGCAAAATAGTTTTCTGGATTGCGATCAAGCACCATACGTCCAACTTCAATTAATGGATAGTCTTTTTGTGACCATACTTTAGTAACATCAAATGGATCGAAGCGATACGTATTCGCATCTTGCTCCGGCATAATCTGCACATACAAGGTCCAAGCAGGGAAGTCGCCCTTATCGATGGCGTTGAACAAATCTTCTGTATGGTAGTCGGGATTTTCACCAGCAAGCTTAGCGGCTAGCTCGACATCCAAGTTTTTGATTCCTTGTTCTGTCTTGAAATGGTATTTGACCCATACTGCTTGACCTTCATTGTTCACCCATTTAAAGGTGTGACTGCCGAAGCCATGCATATGCCGCAAAGTCGCAGGAATACCACGATCCGACATCAAAATTGTGACTTGGTGCAGCGATTCAGGCGATAGTGACCAGAAGTCCCATACCGCGTTCGGGTTTTTCAAATGGGTCTGCGGATGGCGCTTCTGTGTATGGATGAAATCAGGAAATTTAATCGCATCGCGAATAAAGAAGACGGGTGTATTATTGCCGACTAAATCGTAATTGCCTTCTTCGGTATAAAATTTCACAGCAAATCCACGTGGGTCACGTACCGTATCAGCAGACCCAGACTCACCAGCTACAGTAGAGAAACGAATAAACATTGGCGTTCGCTTGCCGATCTCAGACAGGAAGCTTGCTTTTGTATAAGTAGATAAGTCATTTGTTACTTCAAAATAACCATGTGCGCCGGCACCTTTTGCATGAACGACACGTTCTGGTACGCGCTCGCGATTAAAATGGGCTAGTTTCTCCAGCAAATGAACATCTTGAATTAAGGTCGGTCCACGATGTCCGGCAGTCATTGAGTTCTGGTTATCACCAACGGGAGCTCCCCAACTTGTTGTCAATGTTCGCTTGTTCGTAGTCATAATCGATTCCCCCTAAAGGCCATGGTTTATTAGTGATTCATTTATAAGTTATATGATATCTAATATAATATAGAAATAAATACTTAATAATAATTATTATAATTAAATAAAAACAATAATCAAGCTGCATAACAAAAAAAGATGCAACGATATAACGTATGTAGGAATTCGCCCATCTAGTACACTTGAAAAGGTAGCGGGTTAAAATGACTGCCTCTGCTAACGGTTACTTGTTTGCTTTCTTTTTCTTTACCACTTTGTTGGCTTATTTAATCACCGATTAGGTGTGAAGGGGAGAGGCGGTGTTCATCATTATCTCTCATGAATGGATACATAAGGAAACCAACAAATATGCCCCGCAGCAAGCACTATAGGAACGAAGTGCTAACTGCAGGGCTGCGTATGTTACATAGACGGAGCTGAATCAAGTTCCTTATACCTCTTTACATATTTAAGCACGGTATCCACATACGTGGCGTGTGACCAAGTAAGTGGAGCTACCGAGAGCGGAGCGCCTGTAAAGGGATCGAGCTGCTCAGGCAGCATACCGCTTGGTAATGCATGACGAACCGTCCAGCGAAGCGTTTCCAATGGTTGCTGCAAATCGGCTAAGTTTTCAGCTATTGCTATCTCATAGGCAGCAAACCAAAGTGTGCAAATAATCCAAGGATTCCCTGGGGCGATATTCATGTCCGAACATCGTTGGAAATAATAATCTTGCCAATAGCGAGCGATTCCACCGACAGAAGTACGGATCGTTAAGCTATTTTGCAGCTTACTCATCGTTGAGCGTACTTTTGGATCTTTGGGCGGCAGCACGCCAAACTCATAAATGCCAAATATACTGCTTTCTGGCGTCATATCTTGTACCCAACGTCCATCTTTTCGATATAGACTGCGAGCAAAGCGTTTTTCTTCTTCATTCCACAAATGAGTAACAATGCCGCTTTTAATACGTTCGGCGCCTTTCAAATATCGCTCCGCACGTTCATCATCACCGAATAGCTGAGCGAATTGAGAGGCTGCGGTAAGACCGCCATACACAGCTGAGGCTGTAAACGTAAATATGCCATATCGTTCTTCCCATAAATCGTAGCTTGGCTGTGGCAAGTTCAATTGAGTATCCGTATAACGGAGCAGAAATCCCGCAGCTTGACGGATAAGAGACTGATAAAGCGATTGTGGACGCTCAATATCGCCATGCTCACTATAATCATGCCATAGCGCATGCAGTACGAGAGCGGTCTCATCTTCTTGAATCGGCAGCTGGCTGCGCCCGTCATGCACATAGGGATGCCAACTGGAGCCGACTGTGCCGTCTGGATTGTATTTATGGTACAAATAGCCTTCACTGCTGAGTGCCCGTGTACAGAAGCGAAAGAATGGCTCAATCATGCCATGGTAGCCAGCTGAAGACATCGCTTTAGCGACGAGTGCGCCATCTCGGGGCCACATATAACTGTAGTGATCGCGGTTGAACTGCATAATATCGGTGTCATTGGCTGCAATAATAGCGCCTTCTGCATCGGTCTGCGTCCGCACGATAAGCAGACTTTGCTTATAGCTCTGGATAAGCGCTTCATCCAAATTCGCGAAATCTGGATTATTTTTGTTCACCCAACGGCGCCAATACGTATTCACTCGATCGATGAGCCTTCCTGGACCGCTCTCACGGACGTACTGATTAAGCTTTTTCACATCGTCCAAATGTGTCCCGGCAGCAAACCAGTAAAAGTGAGTCGACAAACCATTTGGTGAAAGATAAGATCTAGAGCTTATCGTACTATCTACTGAACCTTGCGCGATGGCATTGCCCATTAAGCGACCGTCTTCCGCATCTCTCCATGTGCCTTCAGCTTGATGAAATCGCTTTATTCCCGTTGTAAACTCGTAAATGCTATCGAGAGCAGGGGGCGGTTCACGCCCCGTTACACGCTCCAAGTTCTGATCATTGTTCGAGTTAGGTTTTGTGGCTGATTCGGCACAGGCGTTAAACATGAAGTAATGGTCTTTTTTATAATGGAAAACCGTGCGTTGATCTGGATAATAGGCAGCTGTATCGCCGACCTCGGTTTCATTGATGACTAGATCTTGGTGGAAAAAGAGGCGAACTTCACGTTCTATCGACGTATGATTTTTGATGCGAACTTTGCGCAAAAATATAGGGTCACGTTGGTGAACGGCATCTTCAATCGTTAAAGAAAGCTGTAAAGCAGGATGATGCGCCTCTACTTTAGTGACAAGGGATTCACTTCGATACCCCATTGAAATAGACCATTCTGGTTCATCGAGCCAACTAAATTGATGGTCTACCCAGACCCCTAGTCGACATTTGTGACCGCCGACATGATTGAGCTGGCCGACATAAGGATAGTAAATGTCACGAATGTAGGCATGTTGGTCGAGGTTCACGAGCATTTTGCCGTTGCCTACAACAAGATAACGTGGCATGATATCACTTCCTTAACGTTTGATGTGATTGAAACAAGCGGGAAGCGTAATCATGAGCTAGACGTTCTGCGTCCATGGAATTGTTAGCATGTGCGTATATTTGAAACAGTGGTTCATCCGCATCGGGCATAATGAGCACAGTTCCATCATCGCCTGAAATACGAATGCCATCCAGCAGTTCTACTTGCTGTCCATCAGACCGAACCCATTCCATCACTTTTCGCATTAAGATGCCTTTTTCATGCCAGCCGCACTGAACAATTTCTTTAGCGGTGTGCGATTCTGGAAGATTATGCAGCAGACTTTCTACTGCGCTATTCTCTTCTGCGAACAATTGCAATAGTAGGCCGATGGCATAAAGGCGATGGCCGAGGGGGCAGAATGGAACTCCTGCTGTCGCTTCCATAACCGAACGTAACGATTCCTTCGTGCGAACTAATCGCAGCGTACGTCCCATCTTTTCTTCATCGATACCTATGCTGAACGAAGCAGGGACGCCTAGCACAGCGGGGACGCCAGTACGTTCAAGTGCATAAGCAATTAAGTGCATAAGCCCATCATCTGAGAGTAGAGAGCCTGAGCGTGTGACCACTTGAAGCTGAAGATCATCCCCTACATAAATGCCCACATCTGAATGTGTCTGTTGTATTAGTGCTGCTAGTGATTCTGTATCAAAGGCATAGTCTTGAATAATGAGTCTTCTGCCTCCAATTGCGGCTGAAAAGCGTTGGACAAGATCGATGTCAACAGAAGGAGCGAGTTGAAGCACATAAGCGAGAGAGGAAGTGTGGGCAGCAGAGAAGTCTAGTTCTTTCGCAAGTGCCGACAAGTATTGATCAACAGCATATGCATCCTGCCTCCAACTGCCTACTGCTTCGGCATGGCAGCGTACGTAGTCTTCTTGAAAATAGGCGTTCTCGATCTTTCGTTCTGCTGACTTGGCAATTGGCCAACCGTGGCCATCCATCCATGACAGTACCACTTGAGGCACAAGTTGATGATCCAATTGGACTTTTATGTGAACAGCACCATGTGCAGAACGATTGCGTACGGCATGGCGAGTTACTTCGTCCGCGCATATTCCGATGTCTACAACATGGACGCCTACAGACCGAAGGCCTGATACAAAGCTGTCTCGCAACAAGGAAGAATAAGCATGGCTGCAGTTTGCTACAATTACGGTAGCTTCATTTGGCAGCGTATAGCCATATGCCGCCCCTAGCTTTCCAGCTCGGTCAGGGTGGATATCCACATTCGGGATCCCAACAATGCCCCGACTTGTGAACAGGGGCTTGGAAGCCTCGTTGCTCCAAATTAAAGATTCATGAACGGATGTGTTCGTTGGCACAGTTTTGTTAGGCCATAATCGTACATTGCTTCTAATCGTTGCTTTGGATCCAATCGTGCATCCTGATCCAATGACGCATCCTTCATCTAGCTGTGCACCAGAACCGATGATGATGCGATTCATCATGAGACTGTCTTGCATTTCGCTATGCTCGCCAACATAATTTCCGTTCCACATAATCGTACGCTCCAGCTTGGAGGAAGAGTGAATGGTGTTGCCTTCGCCGAGTATGGTATACGGCCCTATCGAACTAGCGGGATGCAATTTGCATCCTGATGCGATATAAGCAGGTCCGTTAAGATGGATGCGGGAAGGTAGTTTCACGTCGGACTCCAAGTATATGCCTGGCATCACTTCTGTGGCAGCCAAGTTTACCGATACTTTTCGATCTAGCATATCGAACTGAGATTGACGATACTGGGTCAAGTTGCCAATGTCTGACCAATATCCTGAAGCGGTATAACCGTATAGCCGTTCCTTTTTTTGCAGCAGGGTTGGGAAGAGGTCTAGGCTGAAGTCGTAAGGTGAGTTATCTGGTATCCAATTGAAGATGGATGGTTCTAACACGTAAATGCCAGTATTGACTGTATCGCTGAATACCTCGCTCCAGCTAGGCTTCTCCAGAAAGCGCGTGACACGGCCATCTGATTCTGTCATCACAACTCCATACTCTAGAGGGGAGTCCACTTGAGTAAGAACCATCGTTGCCAGCGCTTGCTTCGATCTATGATATTCAATTGCCTGCCTTAAGTTGAAATCGGTTAGTGCATCACCGCTCACGACAATAAAAGTCTCATCAAGGAATGCTTCCGCATTTTTCACGCTACCAGCTGTCCCTAAAGGTGAATCTTCTTCGAAATAAACGAGCTGTACGCCATACTCAGAGCCATCTCCAAAATGCTCACGAACGGAATCTGGCAAGTATTGAAGGGTGACAGCAATTTGATGAATGTCGTGACGCTTCAACAAGTCGATAATGTACGCCATGCAAGGACGATTAAGCAGCGGTACCATCGGTTTCGGCGTGTTTAACGTTAGAGGACGCAGGCGTGTACCTTTTCCTCCAGCCATAATAACTGCTTTCATTGAGCTATCACTCCTTCATAAACTTGTCTGGTAGAAAGGGAAATGGCATCCCAATCATAAAGAGTTGTCACTTTTCGATAGGCTTGCTTAGCGAACTGCTCGGCTTTGTCAGGATGGAGCAGCAATTCGGTAATGTGCCATGCGAGAGACTCGGTATGTCCACACAGCGCTTTATAGCCATCATGATTATGGTCGATAATTTCCGCCAACCCTCCTGTATCCGAGACGACGATAGGTACCCCACGGCCCATCGCTTCCAGTGCAACGATACCGAAAGGTTCGTACAAGCTAGGAAATACGGATACATCTGTAATATCAAAGAGCAGATCGCGTTCTTCATCGTTGACGAATCCTGTAAAATGCACACAATGGGACAAGCCAAGTTCAGCAGTAAGGCGCTTAAGTTCGGATGCCATAGGGCCTGCTCCAGCGATAACAAGTTTTACGTTAGGAACGCGTTCTTGGACAAGATTTAGCGATGACAATAGCACTTGTACGCCTTTTTCATAAACGAGCCGACCAATGAAAAAAATGATTTTGTCTTCTGGCTTAGCAATTGTTGAGCGAAAAGCTCGGACCGTATCCGTATTTGTGCTGCGAATCGGCAATGAAATGTGATCGGGAGAGTGATTGTGTGCAGAAGAAGAGATCGTACTAACAATTTCGACCCCATTGGGAATGACACTTACTTTCATAGGCGGCAAATCAAAAATTCGCTCGACTTCACGCTTCATTGCTTGTGAACAGACGATAACATGCTCCGCTTTTTGCGTAAGTTCGTACTCCATTTCGTGAATGCGTTGCTGCATGTCAGTATGAATAGCCCCGTGATTGCGCCCATGCTCTGTTGCGTGAATCGTAACTACAAGCGGGAGCTGGTAGGCTTCCTTTAAATCTTGAGCTGCTAGATAAACAAGCCAATCATGGGCATGAATGAAATCAAAATGAATGCCTTCTGTAATGAGGGCGTCGGTACAAATCGTAAAGGATGCATTCATCTGAAAAATCCAATCCATAAACCCAATCTCGGTCATGGATGGGGCGAGAGGAACTCGATGTACATGAATTCCATCCATTTTTTCATAGAGTGGTGTTCCAGATACTTCTCTAGTGACAATATGAATCTCACAATCTCTTTTAACGAGATAGCGTGACAAATCATAAACAGCTCGTGACAAGCCTCCTATCACTAATGGCGGGAATTCCCAAGCCAGCATGAGGATGCGTTTTTTATGCCAAGCTGAGTTTTTTGTAAGACTGTTTCTATCATTTGCATCTTGCTGAGAAGGAGAAGCGGGTAGCTGCTGACGAATATAAGCAAATAAGGATGAGAGCATAAGCTGATGGTCAGATGATGACGGTGCCGCACTAGTAGAGCTATTACGATGGCTGTTAAGTGCTCTCGTCTGTTCATTTGTTATGGCATCCAGCAGAACGCGATAATGCAGGTTAGGGAAACAAGGGGTGTCAGCCTCGAATTTCTCCAATTCCGCCAAATTGTAAATGCCGTGCTCCAACATATGAAGAAGTGTCTGACAACGCTCAAGATGATGATTTGTGCGTTCGATTGCATAACTTGGTACGGTATCTGCATCAAGAATGAACGCCCAATCACTTGCCGCTGCCAGCATAAGTTCACGAATCGATTGATTGGCAAGTCGTTCTCGAATGGTAGAATAGCCCCAATCATTCGCGTGTCTTTGCAGCACGGTGAGGAGTTCTTCCTCTGCTTTGTGAAGCTGCTTATAGATCCAGTCGTTTTTTTCTTGGAGCCAAACTTCAGCGTAACCGCCGCGTCCCCAACTGCTCATCGACATCTCAGCTTGCTGCACATTTGGTACAGCGTTCACATAGTCGAGCGGGGAGACGAAACTTACTGTTTGATTGCCTTGCTTCTGCATCTCATGCCATTCTCTGAATACGGCCTCGATCCATTGCGGTCCCTCATACCACCAATGTCCGAATAACTCAGCATCATATGGACATAGAACAATGGGAATGCCCGTTACATTGTCTTTGGCATGCCTTAGTTGTTGTATCCGACTATGTATAAAATGTCGTGCGTGATCGACCGTGCGTGCACGGGCCCATTCTGGGCAATAGGGCTGCTTCTCCCCATTGCTGCCGGTAATGCGATAATATTTCAAGCCCGTATTAATTCGGGATCCATCGGCTAATAAATGAGGCTTAATATAGTTCCATTCGTCCTCGTCATACCAGCCAAGATCGAATCCGATATCACGGTAATATTCCCGATAATCCGGATCACCCGGGTAGCCTTCGTGACTGCTCCATACTTGATGGGAAGACATTGCATCTCTTGGGAAAGCATACACGCCGTCCTCCGTCGCGATCGGTACGAACGTATCGTTGACTGGCATTGGCTCAGCATGCTGTAGTGCATGCTGGTCAACTATAAAGTAGCGAATACCGCTTTGCTGCAATAGTTTTGATAAATGAGGGGCGTAAGCACATTCAGGAAGCCAGATGCCATCTGGCCGAACACCGAAGTGGCGCTCATGCTCCATGATTCCGTATTCAATTTGAGCTTGTGCAAGTGCAGCATGCTTAAGGAATGGGAGGAATGCATGGGTTAATGCACATGTCATTAGCTCTAGATGTCCTGCTTCATAATGACGCTTAAATTGAGGGATAATGGAACGATCCCATTCGCGAAACCGCTGAAGAAGGTAGGACCAATGCTGGGCATACATGTTTGCTACAGCTTGCAGCTCTGGTTGCGCTGCTGTTCGTGCTATTTCCGATTGTGCCAACTCAACAGAGCGCGACAAATAACGTTCATAGCGTACTTGCATGAGTGGATCATCCATCATAGCTAGCAGAGTTGGCGTTAATGTCATCGTCAGCCGGTAAGGAACCCGATCACGTTCCAGACGATCGAACATATCCAGGAGAGGGAGGTACGTCTCTGTCATGGCTTCATAGAACCAACGTTCCTCTAATCTCTCTGCCTGCTCGTTATGTCGTACATAGGGAAGATGGGCATGCAGCACTAAAGCTACACAGCCATCGCCCGCTTTATGCACCCTATTTAGAGAAATCGTCGAGTTTGTTTCAAGCAATTGGCTCATCGTATCGTCTAACCCCTTTAACATGATTAATTGTCGCTATAAAGCGTGTATGTTGAGAATTGTTGAAACGGCGAGTAATTGGATTGTCCGTATTGTTGGTGTTGGGAGTCAGATTGCGAGCATCCGTGAATAGTTGCTGATTCATGCCTGACTTCTACTATCCAATCCGGGTCATTACGCGGGGTTCCGACTTGAGTTGAGCGTAGAAGAGAGACGAATTGGTGATTGTGATTAATAAATCCATAATCAAGCGCATATCGATGGCGAGGCGCCACGTGACGGAAGTACCAGCTCTCACTATTGCCAACCTCGGTATCATAGTAGGTCAAGGGCGAGGTGTCTGGTTCCGAGTAAGAATATTGATACAGGCGGGCAACTCTGCGCAGTTCATGCCAAGAGCTCCGGTAGTGCCGTTCGATAAGAGACTTTAGACGTTTGCTTACTTCCCAATAGCCAAACAGAACCGTCGGCTGTTGAACCATCAGGTGAATAATATTGCTCTGATTCGCAGTATAATGGCGATTATTAATGGATGGCTGAACCATAGCTGCCTCCTTCCGTTCTCTTTATTGCGCATGTGCTGAAGACCGCACAAACTAGTTTCCTGATCATCTTATCCGTGCGTACAAAGATGTATGTCTAAGTTTTTGGTAAAGATAACCCAGTAAAACTTAAAATCTTGTTGATTGTGAATCTATAAAATGAGGTATTATCTTAGTAGATCATCGTGAAGAAAAGAGAAGCTGGCGGATTTTATCCGTACTGTATCCTTATGAAGTGGGCACACCAAACTTTGCTTGCGTGAGACGAACGAAGTCATCATACCGATTTTCAGAATGCAGCAGCTGCTCGAACGTATTTATAGATATGGATGAAAAAGATCTACATTCGCCTGTTGCATAGCTAGCAACTAATTCGTGGTTTCTTTCGTTGTAAGTTAAGTAACTGATTTGCTTGGATGACAGGAACAATACGTGAGAAGACATCTTTTCATTCCTCCGTTCCATTGGTTAGGTTTTATCATCTATATGCGCTTGCTAAATTGCTTATGCGTGTAGGACAATCGAGTCACGAGCAAGACTTTAGTCACCATTTTTCATCATAAAAAGGAATTTCGTGGTAACGAAGCGAATATGCTTCTATAACTATGTTCCGCGATACAACTTGGGTACACTACTTATAAGTGCAACGCTTCTCATTTACTCTGACGTTATGCTGAGGAGGGAGAACATGAGCTTCTGTTGTGGAGCAAGTATGATAGGAACACAGGGGTCATTACAGCATTATCGAACAAGGATTCATAATGTTCCCCTGTTGCTGTGCCCGGTATGTCAGCGCATCGAGGTACATTATTTGGTTGAAAATGAGTATGAAATCGTTGCTGATTATGCGCAGACAGATGGGGCGGAGGAAGTTGACTTTCAAGAGTATGTCGTGCAGGATGAAAGCCGTATATTTGAGAACTGTGTCAATCATGAGGATGAAGATCCTCTAGATATCGTCCGCAGCCAGATTGATGTGTCATTAGACTTATTGGCGCTGGCGAAGCAGTGGGATGACAAGCCCTGGGAGTTGCAATTGAAGCGTCGATTGGCGCTCATGAGCAGGCGTAAAGCCCAGTTGATGAAGCAGCGTTCGTGAATCAGTTGTTACAACAACAAGCAGAAGTTTCCTTTATCAACATAGGCGATTCATGTTGTTTGTCGCACGGACTATCTCTTCTAAGTCTGTTCACATACGACATGGATCGCTTTCTTTGAGTTTCATCATGCACAACGTTCCATTTAGGTTACTTTTAGCCGATTCATCTTTTTATACGATTATTCGACATTTTCTAGGGTTGATAAAGTGATGTCATTATAACTATCATGTAACTATTGGTAACCAGAGCACATCTTGTCCAGTCAAAAGTAGTGGGCAGTGAGGTGATCACGATGATAAGTCCTTCCGAAGATACGGTGTTGGACATAGTGAATTGGAAGTCGCAGTATACAAAGAGTTTGCGCCAGTTTATGTTGAACGGCAGCGAGAAAGACTTGGAGACGGCCAGAACAATTGCTAGGACAAGCCAACAAGTGAAGCCCTATGACGTATTAACCCTTCATGAAGATACGATGACTATGATGATGTCACATGTGGAATGGAATGAAGCTGCAAAGATGCTGCATCGATCTTATGTCTATTTTGTGGAATGCTTGTCCGTCATTCAGATGGAACAAGGGAGCAAGGAGGGGGAGTTTTTGGCTATCAACCCTATTCGGGAACCTTGGATGCAACCTAGTCGTGCTCTATTTGCCGGGGACTTCAACCAGAACAAGTACGAAAACGTACTGCAGCAGATGGACTGTGCTATCGTATTGTTCGATGAAGACGGTACTCTTTCATTTGTCAATGTTGCAACCGCCACGTTACTTCAAGTTCCGCGCAAACAATTAGTCGGCTGCACGCTGATTGAACTTATGCGTCATCCGTTAATTCAACGGGATAAACGGAAATTGATGATTCGAGTATTCCGAGAGACTATCCAAAGGAGAAAGCGCTATCATGAAATAACGGATCGTCAAGGAAGAACTTTTCTCGTGACGTTCACCCACGGTGAGCAAATGGACGGAGATTTCTTATTCAGCATTAAGGATGTGTCGGACTATAAGCGTATTGAACAGACAGCTGTACAGAATGATAAGCTGGCGATACTAGGTAAAATTGCGGCAGCAATTGCGCATGAAATACGCAACCCATTAACATCTATTCGCGGATTTATTCAATTGCTGAGACCTCATTTGATGAACTTAGGCAAGGAAGAATATGCACGCATCATACTGGCTGAAATCGATCGAGCCAACGATATCATTTTTGAGTTTCTTAACTCTTCTAAACCGACAGCTCCCCTTACGACAGAAGTTCCGATTTCGTCTTTGCTGCGGGAAGTGGTGCTATTGACCGAGAGCGAGGCGTTAATGAAGGACTGTGAAATAGAGTGGATGGAACATGCGCCTGAACAGCCTCTTACTGTATCTATAGACGTGAAGCAGATTAAGCAAGTGTTTCTAAATATGATACGCAATGCAATCGATGCGATTGTTGAGGTGGCTCACCTCCGCAAAGGTACCATTCAAATTCACGCCGTTAAAGAAGGCAAGTATGTAGCCGTAACGATACGTGACAACGGAAAAGGGATGGATGAACGAACCCTTGAACGGCTGTTTGATCCTTTCTTTACAACGAAAAATGAAGGGACAGGCTTAGGCTTGTCTGTCAGCTATCGCATTATTCGTAATCATGGCGGAGTGATCGAGGTAGACAGTCAGCAAGAGGAATGGACCCAATTTGTTATTCGCTTGCCGATTTCGAATGGTGAACATCCTCGCCCTTCTTCTTCCCTTGGAGAATGGTAAGTTTGATATGATATAATAGATGACATCATAAGAAGATAAAGGGTGGTCAGGATGGTTAAACTCACGAATGCAGAAGCACTTCAACACGTAACAATCCAAGTTAGCTCTTCACTAGAACAATCCGTAGAAGCGGATGCGATTATTGCAATAGCAACAAAATCAGAATGGTTAAATGGGATGATGAATGTTCCCGGTGCAGCCATTTGTAAGCAGTCGATACAGACAGGCGTCATTAAAGCACAAGCGGGAAGTGTTCATGTATTTCCAGCAGGTGAAGGCCAGGTGCGTTTCTTAATAGCGATCGTTCGTTCCGAACATGGATGGACAACGGAAGAATTGCGCTGTGCGTTTGCAAAAGCAGCAAGAGAAGCGGTTAGATTGAAGGCAGCTCATCCTGCTATATTTGTAACGCATGAGTTTGCTGTAATTACGCCTGAGAAGCGTACGGCTCTTGTAGCTCAAGCTGTGGTAGAAGGATACTTGTTAGGAGCTTATCAACGTGATACGTATAAGAAAGAAGCAGAGGCTCCACATCATTTGCAAACGCTAGAGCTGTTCGGAGCTGTTCTGGATCATGAACAATGGAAAGTGGGCGCAGAACGTGGCCATGCTTATGCGATTGGTACGACGATTGCAAGAGACTTGACCAATTTGCCAGGCAATGAACTTTATCCTTCTACATTAGCTGACGTAGCAGCTCGTATAGCAGATACGTATCAGTTAGAAATAGAAATACTTGATGAAACCCAGCTTGAGGCTAAAGGTATGGGCGGCATTATCGGTGTAGGCAAAGCAAGTGTAAACCCACCGCGCCTAATCGTCCTTAAGTACCAAGGCAAAGAGGAATGGTCAGATGTACTTGGGCTTGTGGGCAAAGGCATTACGTTTGACACGGGTGGTATTTCCTTAAAACGGGCAGATGGTATGGAAGAAATGATTAGTGATATGGGGGGCTCAGCGGCTGTTCTAGGTACGATGGCAACGATCGGTCGTTTGCGTCCGAACAAGAACGTCATTTGTGTCATTGCATCTGCAGAGAACATGCCAGGCGGCAATGCTTTGAAACCGGGGGATATCGTAAAGACCTACAGTGGGCGCACCATTGAGGTCATCAATACGGATGCTGAAGGCCGAGTTGTTCTGTCTGATGCGATGACCTATGCGAAGGAACTCGGCGCATCGAAGCTTATCGATGTAGCTACATTGACAGGGGCTGCGATCGTGGCATTTGGTGATGTGACGACAGCTGCGATTACGAATGATGAGCCTTTATTGAATGAGGTGCTTGCAGCATCTATGCGAGCAGGCGAGCACGTATGGGCGCTTCCATCTCATAAGGAGTACTGGGATTTATTAAAGAGTGATGTGGCGGATGTTCGCAATAGCTGTGGACGCGGAGGCGGAACAATAACGGGTGGATTGTTTATTGGAACATTCGCTGACGGCTTGCCTTGGGTTCATCTTGACATTGCGGGAACTTCATACTTGAAGAAGTCGCGGGGCGTTAATCCGAAAGGCGGAACAGGCGTTATGGTACGTACACTTGCGGAGACAATATATCCTTACGTGTAACAGCAAAAGCGAGTTGCAAGCAAGAAGGAGAGGCCATCTTCATGACCTCTCCTTCATCCCATTCTGTGATTAGGTTTGTTGAGCTACATTCGATCTGCGAGTCTTGCTTCTTTTCTCCTGCATCGTCGCTTGAGAGTTAGATTCTGCTCTGCGACTTGCTACGTTATCTACAATGAGTGCACAAGTAATGATGACTGTTCCCAAAATTTCTGCTGCAGATACTTGATAGCCCTGAATAATGGAAATGATAAACGTTGTAGCAGGGACAAAGTTGATGAAGAGCATGCCGTTAACAGGTGACAGCAGTTCAATGCCTTTAAGCCAGCACAGCAGTGCTAACAATCCTGCAATGAAAATCATAAATGACATTTCAGGCCAAACCCCAGTTAATTCATGAATGGCAGGTGCTTGAATCTGATCAAATGCAGATAAGATAAGAACAACAACGAGGGAAGTCGCTGACCCATATACGCAAGTTAATGTCGAAATTCGGAGTGCAGACCAACCTTTAAATTGTCCGCATGATATGGTGTAAATCACCCATCCGACAACAGCTACAAAGATAGCTAATAGTGGAATTGGTTTGAATTCGCCACTGCTAAACATCCCCAAGTCGCCTTTCGTAACGACGAAGAGAACACCGATAAATGCTGCTATTACACATCCTAGTGTAATCATGCGCGGCCTCTTGCGAGTTACTGCCCAGACGATGAGAACCGCGAGCATAGGCATAAATGACTCCATAATGGAGGCTAATAATACTCCTGACTTTCCTAGTTCCTTCTGTCCCCAAAATATACCGAAATTATAAACGGTAAAGGCAAACGTACCGGACATCCAGAGTAAGAAGAATCGACCTTCCGCACGAAATGCTTGTCGACCTTCTTTCCAAAGAAGCAAAAAGATTAGTAATACGGATACAGTTACATAACGAATGGTTGAGAACCAAAATGGATCCAAATGATGCAAGGCGCTTTCTGCAACAGGGAACATCGCTCCCCATGCTACAGCTGCAATGAAGCAGCATAGAGCACCTTTCCATAGACGTGACGCCGACATTTTTACATTCACTCCTAGCATATACACTTTGTATTTATACGACTTCTACTATTTTCAATAACATCATAAGTGGCTTCAACTATCTTGTAAAATAATTATAAGTGATTTAAAGTATCATTATTAATGATATCAAAGTGTCATCGGAGAGGTGCATTATGGAAATTAGCGATATGCAAATCTTTATGGAAGTAGCAAAACAAGGCAGTGTAAGTAAGGCTGCAGAGCAGCTTGGATATGTACAATCGAATGTAACAGCTCGTATACGCTCTCTGGAAAAAGAAATGGGCCGACCGCTGTTTCAACGCCATCGTCGTGGTATGACATTGAATCCAGAAGGTCGAAAGCTACTCGTTTATGCGGAAAAAATGACGATGCTGATGAATGAAATGCATAAAGCCTTTCAAAATCCGGAAGATCCGGCGGGCATGCTGAAAATTGGTTCTGTCGAGACGGTTGTTGGATTGCCTGACATATTGAATCTATTTTACCGCAGATATACGAACGTAGATATTTCGCTAGTTACAGGTGTTACGGAATCTCTGACGGAAGAGGTGCAGCAGCTTAAGCTGGATGGAGCATTTGTATCTGGTCCTGTAGATGTGCCTAATATCGATCAGCACGTTGTTTTTGAAGAGGAGCTTGTACTCGTATGCAGTCACAGTCGAGAGGAGTTAAATACGCATACGAAATTAGAGGAATTGCTGCATCTGCCATTGCTCGTGTTTCGTCGTGGCTGCGGTTACCGTGCCAAATTGGAGAAATGGATGCAAAGCGAAGGGGTCACACCGATTAAAGTGATGGAGTTCGGTACGTTAGAGACGATCATTGGTACAGTTGTGGCTGGCTTGGGCATCACATTAGTGCCTCGTGCGGCTGTGCATAAGTTGGAACGTGAAGGATTGGTTACGTTGTTCTCCATTCCTGAATTATTTCGCCAAGTATCTGTTGTTTATATACGTCGCTCTGATGCTTATATGGGAGAAGTTGAACGTCGCTTTCTTGAGACGATAACAGAAGTGAGAGCAAAGCGTCTTGCTGCCATGTATGAGTAAAGCAAGTCGGGGAATGTAAAAGTGGAGTGTGATTCGCGATGCGTCGAATGATTACGAGTTTGATATCTATTAATGTAATCGCATTGCTAGCTAGCTGTACGATGGGGGACAGCGGTACCACTAGGCTGAAACCAACGATTACAAAGTCTATTCATCATGGTGAAGCGAATGATAAAGCAGAGGGGAGCTCGTGGAAATTCATCTCCCCCGATGAGGCCGGGTTTAATATGGAGGCATTGGATACGATCAAGCTTCGTGTGGAGAGCATGCCGATTTATGCGATGGTAGTCGTAAAAGATGGATCTATCGTGGACGAATATTATAGGGAAGGTTACGATGCGAATACTCGATTCCCGATAAATTCTGTTACGAAGAGCATTACCTCCGCATTAGTGGGGATTGCCTTGCAAGAGAAGCTTATTGAAGGTGCTGACGATCTTGTAGCAGACTATTTCCCACGCTGGAAACAAGATTCCGAACCGCGTAATGATAAAATGACGATTAGGCATTTGCTGACGATGAGTACGGGGTTAGATTGGCCTGAGTGGAGCGAATGGGATTATGGTGTAGAACCGATGCTCTATAGCAGTGATTGGGTATCCTTTGTTCTGAATCGGCCTATGGCGGAAATTCCAGGTAAAAAATTTAACTATAATACAGGTGCTTCCCAGCTCTTATCTGCCATTATTCACAAGCAATATGGAGAAAGTCTTCAGACGTATGCTAACCGCAAACTATTTGAGCCCTTGGGTATACGTGATGTGTTTTGGTTGACAGGACCTAATCAAATGAGTGCTGGTGGACTTGGAATGGAAATGATTCCGCGGGATATGGCCAAGTTCGGTCAATTGTATTTGAACGGCGGAGAGTGGGAAGGGCATCAGATCGTTCCGAAGATCTGGGTTACTCACTCCACATCGAAGCAATCGAAAGGATCTACATGGTTCGGAAACTACGGATATCATTGGTGGGTTCGCTCGATTGCGGGTTTTCAGGCTTATTTTGCAATGGGGCACGCAGGACAATATATATTTGTAGTCCCAGAGAAGAAGCTAGTCTTAGTATTTACGAGTAATTTGGAGGATTCTAGCGCATTGATTCCTTATGCAGAAGAAATTGTCGAAGCTGCTTATTAAATGAGATTTTTTGTAGTGAGTGATGACTTTGTTACAAACTGATCTTTTGCTTTGCTTTCTAGGTTGCTATCCTTTAAAATGAAGAAAATTAAAAAACAAAGGGGACAGCGAGATGAAAACAAATCATTGCAAAATTGTTGACTGTACCGTTCGTGACGGAGGTCTCGTCAATAATTGGGATTTCAGTGTCGAATTTGTGCAAGATCTGTATGCTTCACTTAATGCAGCTGGCGTCGACTACATGGAGATTGGATACAAAAATTCTCCTAAGTTGATGAAAGGTTCAGAGGCCGCTGGTCCTTGGCGTTTCTTGAATGAGGATTTCTTGAACAAAGTGATCCCGAACAAAGGTGATACGAAGCTCTCTGCACTTGTTGATATTGGCCGTGTAGATGAGAATGATATTTTACCTCGTTCCGAAAGCTTGTTGGACCTCATTCGTGTCGCTTGTTATATCAAGGACGTAGATAAAGGGCTCGACCTCGTGCAAAAGTTCCACGACCTTGGTTATGAAACGACAATTAATATTATGGCTTTGTCCAATGTCATGGATAATGACTTGGTAGAGGCATTCCAAATGATCAAAGAAAGCCCTGTTGATGTCGTGTATATTGTCGACTCCTATGGAAGCCTTGACCACAATGATTTTAAGTTCCTCGTACAGAAGTTCCAAGAACATTTGCCGAATAAGCGTTTAGGTGTACATACACATAATAATATGCAATTGGCATTTTCCAATACGCTAGTTGCCGCTGAGCTTGGCGTTGAACTGCTCGATGCTTCTGTTTATGGAATGGGCCGTGGAGCGGGTAACTGTCCAACGGAGCTGTTGTTGACGCATTTGAAAAACACAAAATACCATCTTCGTCCTTCACTAGGATTCATTCAAAAACATATGATTACGATGCGTGAGAAGTGGGAGTGGGGATATTTAATTCCTTACTTAGTTACAGGCACATTGGACGAGCATCCTCGTTCGGCAATGGCCTTGCTGGCTTCCCCAGATCGAGACAAATATGAAGAATTTTATGATCGAATGATGACACCAGAAGGCAGTTTTTGATCATAAAATGATGTAAATCACCTTGGTTCAAGTTATTATATCGTGGCACTATTTCTATCTTTGCAAATGCAGAGTCGAGATGGTGCTTTTTCTTTGTTACACATACGCAAAAAATGTCATATTAGTTGACAAAAATATAGTTCAAGCGCACAGCCAACTAGGTATTTTTACTTATTATTCGATAAAAATGTATAAAACCTCCTTTTTTTCAACGGATATTTGCTTCATTTTGTTGGAATTTTGGTTGACATTGTATATGATTAGGAGGACAAACTTCAAATCCATAGATTACAGACGAGGAGAGTAGAAGCATGAAAGTCAGTATTTTTGACGTAGCTAAAAAAGCTGGCTTGTCCGTTGTAACCGTTTCTCGTGTGTTAAACAATGCTAAGACGGTGCGCGAGAAAAATAGGCAGAAGGTTCTTCAAGCGATGAAAGAACTGAATTATCATCCTAACGCAGCGGCACGCAGCTTGGCAAAAGGAAAAACGGGTGTAATTGGCGTCATCGTTACGACCCTTCAAGATTCATTTTTAGATACAGTAGTACAGCATATTTCAAGTCATTTGAAACAATACAGTTATTACTTAGCCATCTCAGTAGCTAATTATCCAACAGAGGTTGGTGCTGGTAAGGAGCTTATTCAAGAAGACCGTGTAGATGGTTTGCTCGTATTGGCGGCTGTCCATGAAGAAGACTACGTGAATGAATTGCGTAGGCGAAAGATACCATTTGTACTCATTGATTGTCAAAATATCCAACCCTCCTTTTCCTCTGTTCTTGTTGATAACTTTCAAGGTGGGTATGAAGCAACGAAACACCTTATTGACCTAGGACATACTTCCATTGCTCATATCAAAGGCTCCGATTATTTCTTAAGTGCAATCGAGCGGGAAAGAGGTTTCCGTTACGCACTAAGTGAAGCAGGACTCAAACCATTCGCTGTAGAATTCGGCCAGTTTACGATTACTTCTGGCTACGATGCCGTTCAGAAGTGGCTGCAAGAAGGCAGTCTGCCTACAGCGGTATTTGCCGCAGATGACTTCACTGCGATTGGAGTCATCAACGCATTGACTGAAAAAGGATATCAAGTTCCCCGCGACATGTCCGTGGTCGGCTATGACGATCAATTGATGTTCGCTGAGCTGCGTCCGCATTTAACGACGATGAAGCAGCCTGCTGAACAGTTGGCTCGTCATGCAGTTGATGTGCTGATGCGTCAAATTAACGGCACGAACAAACGCAACATTACCGTTCGCTTTGAGCCAGAGCTGCTTATTAGAGAGACAACGGCTCCTGTAGGAAGTTACTAGATAAGGTTAGTAGAGTAGGTCAGCTAGAAATGTCTAGCTGGCCTTTTTTTTGTTGTGCAAGTCGTGAATGGACCATAAAAGACCCTAAGTATAGCTGAAAATCAGCAAGTATCCCATGCTTATCCATGACAAGATGCATACGCTATTTCATAACTCGAACATGGTGAGTGAGGGATAGGATGTGCTTAAATTTCTAGATACACGCCATCTGCCATATGGCTCTTTTCAACCTATTATACCTAGCATCAAAGAACACAACTTTGGCTGGATGTGTCTTCACGGCGCTGAGTTAGGGGAATGGACGGGCATCCAGATGGAGATTGACTGGGCAAAAGTTAAAGAAGCGGATCTAGGCGAGCTTGAACTGCTTATTCGGATTCATCATGCGCAAGGTCCTCTTGTTTATCAGGCAACAGAAACTTGCCATGAGAAGGGGACCTTGTTTGTAGATTATGAGATTCAGGCAGAACAAGCTGGCGATACTACTTACTTTTTTTCATTTGTTTCCCGTACGAATAGTGCTGTCGTACATGGACCTATCTTAATTAGGGGGTACATCGATCAATCTTAACGAAGTTATTCGTTTGTGAATTTTCTAGAGGGAACGATTTTTACCCCTTGCAGCAATGTCTTCCAGTGGGCATCATTATCATTCCAAATATCATTATTTTTTGGAAGAGCAAAGGCTGTTCCGTATACGAGAGGCCAATGTAATGCGGAGAGGGTGCCCACATTTTCATGATTGACAATAAGCAAGTGAAACTCATTTTTAACGTGGCTCCGAAGTTCTTGTTCTAATGCCAGCGCATCGTTCATTGTCGTATCAGTACGTATGAAGAGCAACCGTTCACTGCGTTCCATGTATTGATATAATCGCTGGATACGACGAGTAACTTTGTCAATTACCTCAGGATAGCTGTTCCAATGGTGTTCATCATTATTTGCTACAGGGAAATCATGTACGACGATGACTTGATAACGATTGTCTTGGATCAGCACAAAATCGTTTAATATACCAAGTGATTGCAAATGAGGTTTATACAAAAAATGATCAAAGTGATTACGGATAAGTTCTATGATGGCAGGTGTATGTTTGGAATCCATCCAATCAATTGGCCCTGTAAAGCGCCGCAGGCCATTTCTTTCTAGCTGAATGGCAGGAAGGCAGTTGGAACCAAGACTGATCACCGCGTTATAGGATCCAGAATATCGTTCTGCATGCATAAGCAGCCTCCTTTCTAGCTACTAACATCTCTCTTATCCATTATGTATGCATGCTGAGCTTGGTTGGTGTGGACAGGCGGGACAACTGTGGAGAATGAATCTGCCAGGGCCTTCTTGGAGTTGCTGTGCATACAATAGGAAATGCCAGAGAAATGCCAGAGAAATGCCTGAATCTATAAGCAAGCTGACAAAGATAAGCGTTTTCTTGAACAAGATTGAAAGGAGCTGTGCTATGCAGCATGTAAAGACAACGTTGCTTCGTATACCTGATGAAGACAAAACATATGTACTTACTTCAAATCAGGCTGATGCCATCTTACAAGGGGTTGAACAGGCTAACGGTTATTACGAGCCCCATCTTATGAGATGGATCCGGAAGCATATTGCAGTGGATGCGGTTTGTATGGATGTAGGAGCGAATTTGGGAGCCATCTCGATTGCGATGGCACATCAAGCGAAGCAGGGTAAGGTGTATGCCTTTGAACCTTCTGCGCATAATTATCGTTATTTATCCTTTAATGTGCATCATAATCAATTGCACAATATTGTACCGATACAGGCTGGCGCTTATGACGAAAATATAGAGCTTACCTTCTCCTATGTTGACTTCGGGGGAGGGTGGTCACATATTACAACCCCTCATTCTCGTCATGGTATTCAAGAAGTTGTACCTTGTGTAAAGCTTGATGATTGGATGAAGCAAGCTAATTTACACCGACTTGACTGTATTAAAATAGATGTTGAAGGCGCCGAGACGAGAGTGTTAAGAGGAGCGGAGAACTTGCTTCGTCAGCTTCGTCCTCATGTGTTAATTGAATTCAATCCTGATGCGCAGCGCAATATTTTTGGAGAAGACCCGGAGCAGCTGTATAACGCGTTAAAACAGTTGTGTCCGCGATTGAGTGTAATCAACTTCGATGGTTCGATCGTTCCTATTCATCAGTATGCGGATTTGCAACGAATGTTTGCAGATGGTCGCCAGCTGTGTGATTTGTGGGGAATTGTTTAATAGGTATGGCTGTAACCAAATACGTAAAGGCAAGAGAAGAGGCTATCCCTTCGCACTAATGGTGGGGATAGCCTCTTCTCTTGTTATAATTTCAACATGACTAGGATTGAATAATTTGCTCTAAACGCTGCCGCATTCTAGTGCCTGCTGCAGACAAGCTGTAATGCTGCTGCATATCGGTTTGAGCCTTGGCGCCTATCGCTCGGGCGTTATTAGGAAGATCATGAATCGTACGCATATAGCGCGCAGCTTCAACGACGGAAGGTTCTGCCCACATTTGACCAGCCGTATATGGCCCGTAGTTGTTTGTAATAGCAGTTAATGAAAAAGGAACGAGGTAACTGTTGTCTGCTGTCATATATTCTGTATTGCCTGACCAGTTCGTCGCGATGACCGGTTTACCCAGCATCATGGCCTCTGCGCAGCATAGACCGAACCCTTCAGCTCGATGAAGGGATACATAAGCATCGCTGCATGCGATGAGCGACAACGTTTCCTGTCTAGATAAAGGCTCTGTAAGCAGCGTCATTTGCGGATGGCCTTTTACAATCTGTTCTAGCTGTTGATAGCTCTCATTTCCGTTCTCTGGACACAGTCCTTTAATAACAAGATGTACTTTCTCGTCGTATTGGAATGCGCTGTTAAAGGCGTGGATAACTGCAGCTGGATTTTTACGTTCTGTAATACTGTACGTATCGAACATGGTCAAGAAGACCGTGTGATCTTCAGGGATGCCGAAGCTGCTTCTGTTGTAAGGAGATAAAGGCTCTGTAGTAATTCCATGCGGCATCGTATATACAGGTACAGGAGAGCGCTCAGCGATGGCTGCACGTACGAACTCAGAAGGAACCCATATTTCATTGACATGTTTAAAAGCGACATCGAATTCAGGAGGTGCAACAGGCAGCTCCCAGTGCCAATAGCCTATCGTGTATTTTGACCTAAACGTATCTTGAGAGAAATAGGAGATCACTTGCTCCAGAATATCAGGATTAAAATAAACAAGATTGACTCCATACTTAGGCGCTTCGGCTAGTTTCCCTAGCAGTGAATAATCTTGTTGTCTCGTTGTCTTTAATAAAGGATAGTTGTGGAGGGTAGTCGGCACGCCTGCCTCAGAGCATGCCATTGCTCCAAGCCTCAACGCCTGACCTATACCCATCTCGGCATAGCAAAATCCGAATAGATTCACACCTAATGTCTGCTTGGTTGATTGCGGTGGTTCTTGTTCTGGTAATAGAACAGGATCGTGTAAGAAGGTGTCGTTCGTGCTCAGTATAGGTGCACCTTCTACAGTTGAAGGTGAAGGGAGTGGTGGAGCTTCCGTTTGTAACGCGTGGAGCTTACTTTTCTTTTCTCTATCCAGCGCTTTGACGGCGCGTAGTTCATTAAATGTACTGCTCACATATCGTTTGACACGTGTACGATGTTTGGATTTCTTTGTGTGTCGAGCTTTCTTTGCTCTTCGCGCTTGTTTGCGTCGAGCGGTTAACTTGGATGACGATCGAGAGCGAGACTGAGTTGAGGCAAACTTGCCTTTTAATTTACGCTTACGGCGTTGGGTTGCTCCTGTCGATTTACGAGATTTAGTGGGTCGAGTTGTATGTTGAGTGTCCGTTTTCATAGGGAAGCAATCTCCTTTCCGTGGGAGTATTAGCTTAACTGTTCCAGGCGTGATTTTATTCGAGCAGCGGCGTGATGCCATGTCCATCGCTCTGCAATTTGCTTCGCAGCTTTAGCGCCTATTTCTTGAGCTGCTGCACGGTTATTGTATACATAGCGCATCACATAGACGAGATGATCGTAGTCTGGATCAGCCCAATTCAGACCTTCATAGTAAACACAGCGTGCTTCTGCAGGAATAAGGCGACGAACAGGTATGGGGAAAGCATTATTTTCGTTCATGAAGCTTGTTGGTGCACTCCAATCCGTCGTAATAACGGGTAAACCGCAAGCCATCGCTTCCATAATGGGCATCCCCCAACCTTCTCCACGTGTCGGAAGCACGAAGCAATCGGTGGAACGATATAGACTCCCCATTTGATGGGAAGGAATGCGTTGATTATAAATAAATGTTATTTTCTCAGCTATCGCGCCTAGGTTAAGTTTGCGAATTTCACTCGCGATATCGATGCTAGTATCGTTGTTCGTTATTTTACATACGAGATGAACATCGTCATGCGGCTGGAAGGCATCGCGGAAAGCTCGGAATAGAAGTTCTGGTGCCTTGCGTTCCCCCCATTCGAATACACTTAAAAACGTATAGGAAGGTGAGAAGCGATTGAAGTTGACATGTGGGTGGAAATATTGTGTATCTACACCTAATGGCATTACGTGAATAGGAACGTGTACACCACTTTCTCGAAAAGCATACATGTTAAACGAAGAAGGTACCCAGACTTCGTTCATTGCGTTGCTTTGGCGTATCCATTCATTTGGCAAGCCATCTACTTCCAGCATCGTAAATCCAATCTTGTATTTATTCGGATTTCGTAAGAAGGCATCTCCTTGCCCGTATACGATGCCCGGATTAGACAAACTTTCTTGACGCTGCTGATAGATTTGAATTCGCATATCTGTCGATTCAGCTGGCTCCTCCAGCTCTATTGGTGAGCCAGGTCCATATACGTATCGATATGAAAGCATAACATTTTGCTGCTCTAAGGCATTCATAAAGTTGCGGGAGGATTCTGCATAGCCGAACAGAGGCAAATTAACAACGGATCGCCATGTGATGCCTGTTTTGTATTTGGCAAATAGCTTCTCTTGCCATTTTGAGCGGAACACACCCTGGGATTTCTCGTACATTTCCCAGAAGTCAACTCCATTAACACGCGTGGAAGTATTGTGGTGGTGCAGCATCGTTAATCTGCCATCATAGACAACACGATACCCAGCGTACCAAGATTTATAGCAGTAATCTGTGTCATCGAAGTAGGAGAAATAATCACTGTCTAGAGGACCAATTTTATTTAATAACTCACGTTTAATATAGGCGCACGCGAATACGATTCCTTGCACATCGCGAATATCCACATACTGTCTTACATCTGTTTCCAATCCGCCAATCTGCTGACCCATTAAATTATCAGGCATAATGTAGGTGCCTGCATGATGGAGGGAGCCATCGCTGCCGCGCAAACGGCAGCCAACAATACCGATATCAGCGGCGCTTAGAGCTGTTTCTTGCAGCAGCTTTAACCAATCAGGGCGGCTGTTTCTAATGTCATTATTTAATAGGACGATATCACTGTTTGGATCGGCATGGTTGATTGCAATGTTGTTGCCTGCAACAAATCCTGAATTATAGTCTAAAAATATAGGTTTTATCCATGATTGTGACTTTAAGTAGTCAGTTGTTCCATCTGTACTGCCATTGTCGAGGACGATAACATCTATCATTGCATTGTTCTCACAGCTGCTGCGAATAGCATCTAGGCAGGAACGAGTGTAGTCTAGCGCATTCCACGCCAAAATGATAACGGTGATGCGGCGGACAAGATGTTTAGAGGAAAGAGGGAAGAGATCCGTCATTGCATCATCAGATTGAGATTGAAGAGTAAAGGTTGTATATCGAATGTCTGCTTGTAATGGCTGCTGGGACGCAGTGGCAGCACGGGAAGCTTGCAATTGTCCAGTATGAGTGGTTTGGAGTACAGGCTGAGAATCAGTTGACAGCGCTAATTGGGGGGCGGTTCCAACGGTAGCAGTAGTTCCAGGTTCAGATGCATTTACGTTTGACGCAGTGGATGAGTTAGTGGCAGTTGAATGTATTTCATCCGTTGTAGAAAAGGTTTGTGTAATGGCTGTTGGCGATACATTCTCGGGTGCAGATTGAAGACGGGATTCGGTTTCTGGAGGAGTTGTTGGTTGTGATGACAATTGCTTCTTCACATTTCTAGATTTGCGCAGTCGTCGATTTTGCTTTTTTCTTTTGTTGGAGTGGAAGCCAGTAGAAGTTGACTTTTTGCTGCGATATTTACGGGTAGATTTCTTTCGTAATTGTTTTTTCTGTAATGATTTTTTTCGCTTGGACGATTTCTTTTTAATACGTGATTTGGATCGTTTGCGAACCGTGCTCAAAGCGACTCCGCCTCCTTTCAGACGCGTTCACGCCAATATTGAAGAAGATCATGCAAGGTTTGCTCTAATGGAATTTGTGGTTTCCATCCGGTTTGTTTCTCGAAGCGGGATGTATCGCCAAGCAGAATCTCGACATCAGAAGGCCGCATGCGGGCGGGGTCGGGAACAATATCAATCGTTACATCGCTCATATCAAGCAGCATGTGAAGCATGTGTTCAATCGTAATGCAGGAACCTGAAGCGATGTTGTAACATTCTCCAGCTTCACCTTTTTCTAAGGCGAGCCAATATGCTTTTACAACATCACGGACATCTGTGAAGTCTCGCTTGGCTTGCAAGTTCCCCACATGCACGGTGGGTGGACGCAACCCCTTCTCAATCTCGGCAATCTGCTTTGCGAAGTTGGAGGTGACAAATTGTTCTCCACGTCTTGGGCCAGTATGGTTAAAAGTCCGTGTGCGAACCGTGTGAATGTCATAGCTCTTGAAATATTGATAGGCTAAATAATCTTGAGCCGCTTTACTTACCGCATATGGACTGAGAGGGCGAAGCGGGTTATCTTCAGTTATTGGTGTTTCATGCGCTTCAACATGCCCGTATTCTTCGCTGGAGCAGGCGATTTGGATTCGTGTGGGCAATTGATATCGACGAACGGTTTCGAAAATATTTAACTGTCCAGCGACATTGTTATAGATCGTATCAGCCGGAGAGTTCCACGATGTTGGTACAAAGCTTTGAGCTGCTAAATGAAAAATATAATCTGGTTTTTCTTGAGTTAGCAAAGTTTCTACAGAAAATGGATCGCGCAGCTCACATTCAAGCAAGCGGACTTTATCCTCGATGTGTGAAATATGATTCATGCGGCTGCGGTTCCGAACGGTTCCGATAACCTCAACTTGAAGACTAAGTAAATATTCAGCCAAATGGCTGCCTGCGAAGCCTGTAATTCCTGTAATTAATGCTTTCATGGAGAAGGTTTCACCTCTTTTATAGAATGGTGTTTCCAAACGTCCTTATCTTTCATAACTTCCTTAATGCGCTGCTCTTCAGATTGATGGCAGACGAGGAGTCCATTTTCTGTAGAAATAATAATTAGATCGCTAGCTCCGATGACGACGGCTTCTTTATCCGAAAAAATAATATTGTTGTGTGCATCAAGAGAGCGAATATTGCCTTGTGCGACATTTCCAGCTTCATCTTCATCATAATAGCGTTTTACGGCATTCCAGGTTCCTACATCATCCCATTCCATATTGACGGGCAATACGAACAGTTGAGAAGCATGCTCCATGATGGCATAATCCACGGATAGCTTGGGGAGGTGGGCATAAATTTCATCGGTTGAAGGATATGTTTCAGTTAGTGGCTCCCATATTGATGGGCAATGCTGCTTCATTAAATAGGCGATTGTGGAAGGGCGCCATACAAAAATACCGCTGTTCCAATAGGTTCTAGGTGTATGAATGAGCTGCTGAGCAGTGGGGAGATCCGGTTTTTCAATAAAGGAAGCTACAGGGAATAGTCCGTTGTTGGAGAGCTCCTCATTTGCTTTAATGTATCCGAAACCTGTCTCTGGTCTGGTTGGGACGAGACCAAGCATGACGACATTATGATGGTGGGCGGCTTCCTTTGTGGCGATGTAAAGGGCATCTCGTAGTTTATGGACTTGAGGCACATGCTGATCGGAAGGGACGATCGCAAGCGGCTCATCTTGATTGCGATGAAGAAAGAATAGTGCTGTTAACGCGATACAAGGAGCGGTATCTCGTGCGCATGGCTCGATTATAAGCTGACCTGGCTCGCATTCAGGCAGTTGTTCCATAACAAGTTCGCTATAGGCATGGGTAGTGGCTACGTATATACGTGATGCAGGGAGCCACTGTCGATATCTGGCGTATGTTTCTTGCAGCAGCGTGCGGGAGGATAAAAGAGGGAGGAACTGCTTAGGTTTATGCTCGGTGCTTTGAGGCCAGAATCTCATGCCCTTTCCACCTGCCATGATAACGATGTTCAATGGTTGTCACCTCCGTCGTGATGCACAAAGTCGTTTTTTTTTCTAAACGATAACCTAGTCTTGTCATGTACCCTATATTATGATTACTAGGCAAATAATTGTAACGGCGTTCGTACCGTATGACGAGCAGATGAAAATAAATAAAGACAGCCCAGTTTAAGGGCTGTCTTAGGGTTGTTTAACTAGAAATTACAAGGCTTGAAGCACGAAATGTGCAACAAACAGCAATGCAATGACATAGAACAACGGCTTCACTTCGCGAGCTTTGCCGGCTGCAATCTGGAAGATCGCATAGCTGATAAAGCCGATTGCGATACCATCCACGATGCTGTGCAGCAACGGAATAAACGCAATAATGAAAAATGCCGGAAGTCCTACAGAGAATGGCTCGAACTTAATGTGCTTCACACTTGGCATCATCAGTCCACCGATAAAGATCAAGATCGGCGCTACCGCTGGATCTGGTACAAGTGTAAGAACAGGCAGCGCAACCAAAGTAACTAGGAATAGCGCACCTGTAACGATTGAAGTTACACCAGTGCGGCCTCCAGCGGAGATTCCTGCTGCCGTTTCGACTGTTGAAACCGTTGGGCTCGTGCCCAGTAGTCCGCAAGTCAAAACAGAGATTGCATTTGCCTGCATCGCGCGATTGAATTGTTCTGGCTTGTTGATCATGTTCAAATGTGCGTTAATAAGTCCTACGTTTTCGAACACGATAACGAGCGTCAAGGAGAACACACCAACCGCAAGTGCCGTTAGAGGCAAGTCTTGGAACGTGAACTGGCCGAATACATCGGCATAGCTTGCCCATGAGAAGCCTTCCGTCGTTGCTGCAGTATCCGTTGAAACGGCGCCGAGCAAGTAGGCGAGCACTGTACCCGTAATCATTGCGATGAGCAAATGACCAGGGACGTTGCGAATAAACAAAATGCACGTAATCGCTAACGTGATTAACGTAACTAACGCTTCTGGTTCAGCGAAGCTGCGGAAGCTAATAATGGTAGCTTCGTTAGCAACGATGACGCCGCCTTTGTGAAGACCAATCAGAACGAGCATTAAGCCGATACCGACGGTGATCGCTTCTTGCAGCGAAGTAGGAATTGCGTTACGAATCTTGCCTGCTAGCGTTGTAAAGCTGATCGCAATGAAGCATAAGCCTGAAAGCACAACGATTGTTAGTGCTTGCTGCCAAGTCATTCCCATGCCTTGCACCAAGGTATAGGTAAACATGGCGTTGATACCCATACCTGGTACTAAGATAATCGGAACCTTAGCCCAGAATCCCATCAAGAAGCAGCCGACAGCGGATGCTAAAACGGTTGCAATTATGCCTGCTTGCTGAGGAATACCTGCGTCTGCCAATATCGATGCGTTGACGATAACGATATACACGATTGCGAAGAAGGAGACAATACCGGCTAAGCTCTCGCGCTTCCAGTCATCAACACTTAGTGTATGTTTAACTTGGGCGGTCGTAGCTTGGCCCAGTTTGTCGTCTTGCTTCTTTTGTTGTTGTTGGACCAATCTCATACCTGCTTTCCATCGTAGCCCCTCACCCTACCCTTTGCATATTAATAAAATATGAAAGATGACGCCGAATTATTATAAAAATCGAATCGACGCCATCGGTTATTATAGCATAATGTGATCATTTGTAATCAAATATTTCGCATAGGCTCAATGACGAAATACTGGAAGCGCTTAATCATATATAATGAGATACATAATGGGGCATACAATTGTTGCAAAAGTAAATGCTATTCTATATAATATTTGAAATGTAAATAGTCGATATTCAACTGCCTTGAAAGAGATAAGTAGTCAGTACCGCTTGCCAGGGAGGATGCGCCATAGATTGAGAGCGTATCTGAAGCATGGGCTTTCGAAATTCACTCTGGAGCAGGAGCTTGAACACAAGAAGATGACGATCATAATCGTTGTGTGTCTTGTCAGTAGGGTGTCCCGGATGCGGTCCGTTACAGCCGTTTAGAGTGAGAATGCCTGTTTGATTCATTTTCCTACTGCTGAAGAGCGGTTGACAATGGAGCGTTGACGGTATTTCTAATAAGGGTGGTACCACGGTCTTTCGTCCCTTCGGGATGGAAGGCCTTTTTGTGTTACCGGGTTGATTACAGCTGAAAGATTGAAGGAGGTTGTACCATGAAAGAGCGTTTGGAGGCGCTGCGCACAGAAGCTTTGGCAATGCTGGAGCAAGTGCAGGATGTGCAGCAATTGAACGATCTTCGCGTTAAGTATCTAGGAAAAAAAGGTGCGCTTACAGAAATACTGCGCGGGATGGGGAGTCTTAGTGCAGAAGAGCGTCCAGTAATCGGTCAAGTGGCAAATGTCGTTCGCGATTCGATCGAGGCTCGTTTGCAAGAGCTGCAGGAAGCATTTATTCGTGAAGAAACAGAACGCAAGCTGCAAGCGGAAACGATTGATGTTACCTTGCCAGGACGTCCGATGGCACGCGGAAGTGTTCATCCATTGAGTAAAGTAACACAAGAGCTAGAAGATATTTTCATCGGCATGGGGTATCAAGTGGCGGAAGGTCCAGAAGTGGAGCAGGATTACTATAACTTCGAAGCGCTGAACTTGCCAAAAGATCACCCAGCTCGCGATATGCAGGATTCCTTCTATATTACAGAAGAACTGCTGATGCGTACGCAAACATCACCTGTTCAAGTGCGCACAATGGAATTGATGAACGGCAAGCCGGTTAAAGTGGTGTGCCCAGGACGCGTTTATCGTCGTGATGATGACGATGCAACACATTCCTTCATGTTCCATCAGATCGAAGGATTAGTCATCGATCGTAATATCCGTATGAGTGACTTGAAAGGCACATTGCTTCAATTTGTAAAAGAAATGTTCGGTTCTCATATGCAAATTCGCCTGCGTCCAAGCTTCTTCCCGTTCACAGAACCGAGCGTAGAAGTTGACGTAACTTGCGTACAGTGCAAAGGCAACGGTTGCAGAATGTGTAAGCAAACAGGCTGGTTGGAAATTCTCGGCTGCGGCATGGTTCATCCAAAAGTGTTGGAAATGGGTGGCTATGACCCTGAACAGTACTCTGGCTTTGCTTTCGGTATGGGTATCGAGCGTATCGCGCTCTTGAAGTACGGCATTGATGATATTCGCCATTTCTATACGAATGATGTCCGATTCTTACAGCAGTTCGACCGCATGTAAGCGACGGTAATGAAGAAGGAAGGGGACCAACGATGAACGTATCCTATCAATGGTTATCTCAATATATAGATGTATCCGGCGTCAGCGCCGATGAATTAGCAGAACGCATTACGCGTGCTGGTATCGAAATTGATGTTGTACAGAACCGTAATCAAGGTTTGGATCATATTGTAGTCGGCTATGTTGTATCTCGTGAGAAACATCCAGATGCAGATAAGCTGAATGTATGTAAAGTAGACGTAGGTGCAGAAGAACATCTACAAATCGTATGCGGCGCAGCGAACGTGGACGCAGGACAGCATGTTCCTGTAGCTCAAATTGGTGCTGTTATGCCAGGTGGTATGAAGATCAAACGTGCGAAGCTGCGTGGTGTAGAATCCCAAGGGATGATCTGTTCCGCTAAAGAGCTTGGCTTGAATGACAAATTGCTGCCGAAGCATATGCAAGAGGGTATTCTTGTATTGCCTTCGGATTTGACAATTGGTACTTCAATTGCAGATGTGTTGGATTTAAATGATCATGTAATGGAATTTGACCTGACGCCGAATCGTTCGGACTGCTTGAGTATGATCGGTGCTGCTTATGAAGTGGGCGCAATCTTGAATCGTCCTGTTACATTACCGACGATTTCTGTTGAAGAAATAGGTGAAGCAGCTTCCGAGAAGATTCGCGTAAATATTAGCGCTGATCATGCTTGCAGCCTGTATACGGCTCGTTATGTGAAGGGTGTTAAAGTGGGTCAATCTCCACTGTGGCTGCAAAATCGTTTGCTTGCTGCAGGCGTAAGACCAATCAATAATATCGTTGACGTAACCAATTTCGTTATGCTTGAATACGGTCAGCCATTACATGCATTTGATGCAGCTCAAATTGCTGGCAGCAGCATCGACGTTCGTATGGCTCGTGAAGGCGAAACGCTAGTTACGCTTGATGGCCAAGAGCGCAAGTTGGAGCCGCATATGCTTGTTATTGCAGATGCGGAGAAGGCGATTGCACTTGCAGGCGTAATGGGTGGAGAGAACTCCGAAGTGACGGAAGCTACAGTTGATATCGTACTTGAATCCGCGAAATTCGATGGCGGTATCGTGCGCAAGACGTCCAGACAATTGGGTCTTCGCTCGGAAGCGTCGCTTCGTTTCGAGAAGAGCGTCAACCTTGAGCATGTTGTGCCAGCGATTGACCGTGCAGCAGAACTTATCCGCACAATTGCGGGCGGAGCGGTTGCGAACGGTGTCGTACAGCAGCAAGTAGGCGCACACGAGCGCAAGGTGGTTCGTCTATCTTTGGAAAAAACGAATCGCATGCTTGGTACATCCTTGACTGCGGCTGATGTTCAGTCTATCTTGGAGCGTCTTGTGTTTGACGTTAAGACAGTCGAAGAAGGTGTGTTCGAAGTAACGGTACCTTCTCGTCGTGGCGATATTACGCTGGATGTGGATTTAATCGAAGAAGTAGCTCGTCTATTCGGTTATGATAACATCCCGACAACACCAATCGAAGGTGCAACAACACCAGGCAGCTTGACAAAGTCTCAGCGCGTTCGTCGTGCGATTCGCCGCTTGCTGACGGATGGAGGCCTGCATGAGGCTTTGACGTATTCCTTCACGCATCCAGAAGAGACGAAGCTGTTCCCTGCATTGGCAGGAAATGCGAAGCCAGTTGCACTCGCGATGCCGATGAGCGAAGATCGCAGTGTGCTTCGCACAAGCTTAATTCCAAGCTTGCTTGATGTAGCTACGCATAACCGCAACCGCAAGCAAGAAGATGTTCATTTATTCGAAATGAGCAGCTTGTACTTGACGGAAGAGTCTGAGTTGACGAAGCAGCCAGAAGAGAAGCTAGTATTGGCTGTTCTTCTTACGGGTAACCGTCAGCAAGCTCAATGGAACGTGAAGCCGGAAGCGGTTGATTTCTTCGATCTAAAAGGTATCGTAGACAGTGTGGTTAGCTACCTAGGCCTTAGCGGTCGCGTACGTTATGAAGCTAACCGTCCTGTTGGTTACCACCCAGGTCGCTCCGCATCGTTGTACTTGAAGACGAACGATGGAGAGCAGTTGCTTGGAACGCTTGGTCAAATTCATCCTGATTTGCAGCGCAGCAAGGATCTCGCGGATACGTTCGTGGCTGAGTTGGAGATCGAAGCATTGGTTGCTCAAGCAGACTTCACGATCGAATACAAAACGCTGCCGCGCTTCCCATCCGTAGAGCGCGATCTAGCCATCGTGATGGATCGTCAAGCTGAAATGGGGCGTATCTTGGATCAAGCAGCGGCTGCTGCTGAATCTTGGCTAGAGTCTATTCGCGTGTTCGATGTGTACACGGGTGACCGTATTGCTAGCGACAAGAAGAGTGTTGCGATATCTCTCGTCTACCGTCATCCTGAGCGTACGTTTACAGATGAGGAAATTACAGAAATTCATGGTCGTGTCATTGCTGCGATTGAGGCTGAAGGCGCTGAGCTTCGTAAATAATACAACCATCAAACCCTATTAATTGAATAATTTGTAAATAATAAAGAACCTATTTGTCATCCGGAGAATTTCGGTATGATGAATAGGTTCTTTTTGAATTTGACCATTAACTTCGAAAGGTGCTAAACTTCACGGAAAGCCCTTTTGCAGCAGGAGATAGGTGTGTCTATATCGAAATAGTTGCAAACGCTATTTTACAGCGTGCATTTCTGTGCTTGGGTGAAGCAAATTTTACATATTCGCAGCAGTTCCTACAATATTTGTTAGGATGTTAGATGCCAAGCGCAATCGCAATCATGCTGCAGTTAGCGGAATGGAATTGAAGGAGGACGTTATGATGACGTCAAATGATAAGCACCGGGTAACCGTTGAAATATATGGAACACAGTATAAATTAGCAGGTACAACAAGTAAAGAATATATGCGTAATATTGCCGACTATGTGGATGAGCGGATGCGGACCATCGCGGAAGGTAACCCAAGATTGGACATCCCGAGAATTGCGGTATTGTCTGCTGTGCATATAGCGGAAGAAATTCAACGTATTAAAGATCAGCAGCAGCAGCTTGTTGATGCAATCGAAGTGACGGATGCGGAGAAGCAACGACTTGAGCAGTCTTTAAAGCGCACCGAAACAGAATTGAAACAGCAGTTGGAACTGTTGGAGAAAAAAGTTGCAGATGAGAAGAGTGCAGCTTCTAAGCTGATGCAAGTTGAACAGGAGAAGTATGCAAAGCAATTGCAAGTAGAGCGGGAAAATGCTGCAAAGCGAACGAAGGATGAGCAGGACAAGCATACTAAGTTGCTCAGGGATGAACAGGATAAGCATGCTAAGCTTCTGCAAGCGGAGCAAGACAAATCTGCAAAGCAGTTGCAAGTGGAGAAGAATAATTATGCAGCGCAGCTCCAAACGGAGCGTGACAAGCTTAATAAGCATATGAAACAGCAGCAGCTCGATAAAGAAAGCCATGCCAAGGAAGTTGCTGAGCTGCGCAAGCAAGTAGAAATGACGAATCAATCTGTAAGACAGCTCAGAGAAGAACGCAAACTTGTTGATAGCAAAGTTATCAAGCTGCAAGGGCAGCTTAAGGAAGTTGAGGGCAAGCTTCAAGTTGCACTTAATGGCGAGCAAGAGATGAAGCGTCGTCTTGAAACTGCGGAACAGCAAGTAAGCGCAGCGGCAGAGGCGGCGGAGCAACTGCGTCAACAGCATGCGGAAGAAATTGAAGCGCGTGTTCATGCAGTTACAACAGAACGAGATGAGCAGCTTTCTCTATTGAAAGAGGAGCATGAATTTGTAGAGACAACGCTTAAACAAGAGCATGAACAGCTGCTAACGATTCTTCAGCAAGATCATGAACAAGAATTATCCAAGCTTAAAGTGAAGCATGATCAAGAGAAGCAGGAATTAACAGATAAATGGGAGCAGCGCTGTTCTTCTTTAGAGGAAGCTCGTACGAAGCTTCAGCAGGAGTTAGCGCAGTCCAAGGAAGAACAGCAAGAGCTGATAGAGCTTATGCAGCTGGAGCATCAGGATGTGATCGCGGCTGCTGAAGAAAAGCGTCAAACGGCAGAAGCTGCCTTGATTCAGCAGCATGAAGCAGCATTGAAGCGGCTTCGTGAAGAGCTGGAAGGCAAGCAGTCAGCTATGTCTGACGAACATCAAGCTGAGATTGCAGCTCTACGTGATGAGCACACAGTGGCAGCTGAATTAGCACGCTTGAAACATGATGATGAGCTTCAACAATTGCTGCTTCAACATGAAGGTGAGTTGGAACAGCTGAGTGGTCGACATGAGCAAAGTATAGCTGATATTCGCAAGCAGTTGGAAATGAAGCTTGAGGAAGCTCTAGATGAGCATATAACGGTTGTTTCGAGCTTGGAGCATCAATTGGAGTCGGAGCGTGCGGAATGGCAACAGAAGCTTCATCATGAGCAATCCCAGTCGGCACAGCAATTGACGGATCAGCGTTCTCAATGGGAACAGAAATTGTCGGATGAGCGTTCAGAGTGGGAAGCGCGATTGTCGAATGAGCGAGCGGGTTGGGAGCAGCAATTGTCGAGTGAACGGACGGAACGGGCTGAACAGCTATCCAGCGCGCGATCTGAATGGGAAGAGCAGTTGCATGCAGAACGAGCAGAGTGGGAGCAGAAGCTTCAGCAAGAGCAGGCAGAGATGCAATCCGAATTGCAAGCTCAGCAAGCTCACTACGAGCAAGAGGTTGCACAGTGCAAACAATCGCATCTTGCCGAGCAAGAGTCTCTTATCGAGCAATTCGAGCAGCTGCAAGCTGAGAAAACGCAAAGCGAGGCACGAACTCGACAACTCGAAGGTCATTTGAAGCGGGCAGAAGAGCTTGACCGTGCGCGACAAGTTGAAATGGAACGTCTTATTCGTACAAGAGACGAGGCTCAGCAAGATGTTGCTGATGTGAAAGGGGCGCTAGAACAGGTTGAGGGTGAATTGCTCCAGCAGAGACAATTGCTTGCAGAGAACGCTCAGCATAAAGATGCTCTAGAGTCTGAACTGGGGCAAGTGCGTGAGCAGCGTACCCAATTGGAGCAGCAGTACGAAGCTTCGGTTGAGCAAGTTGAACAACTCAATATACAGGTGAAGGAACTTAAACGAGTTGATGAAGAAGGGCAAGAGCTTCGTCAAGTTTTAGAAGAGCAATTACACCAGCTGAGTCAATCTGAGGTGAAGCTGTTAGAAGAGGTAGAATCGGTTCGGAAAGAGGCGGCAGCAGCAGTGGAAGCACTGGCAGAAGAGCGAGCTGTACGTATGGAGGCAGAGCGTGAGACGAATGAAAAGTACGAGCGCCTTCGACAGCAGCTTGATTCTAGACTGCGTAAGAGTGCGCGTGAACTGGAGGAGAAAATGTCAGGCAACCTCCGCTCTGTTATTGCTGAACGAAATGCATTGTCAACCAACCTATCTGACCTTAAGCGACAATATAAGCAGGCTACAGAACAGCTTACTCAGCAGGAGAAACAACTAGACCTGCTGCGAGCACAGTCTGAGGGTCACGCTCAAGAGGTGGAGCTGGCAGCTCAACAGTTGGCTGAATATCGAGCGGAGACAGAGGAACGTCAATCGAAACTACAAGCAGAAAATGAGCAGCAGATGATCGAACTTCGAGCGTCTGTTGAACGTATAACAGAGCAAACTCGGGTGCAGCAGCAAGCATTGAACCAGCAGTGGCTGGATCAAGAACATGCGTGGAAACTAGAACAAGGCAAGCTCAACGCGGAATTGGAGCAACTGCGTGAACAAGCGGCTATACAGCAAACTTGGGAACAAGAGAAAGCCGAATTAATAGCTCAACTGCAAGAGCAGCGAGAAGCAGCAGCTGAGGCTGCAGCCGCTGTAGAGGCATTGAAAGAAGCGGCGGACAGCGCAGCGACCAATGTATCTACGCTTCGTGATGAGGAGACCGCTATGATGCAGGAACAGTTTGAGCTATTATCCCATCAATTCCGTCTTGCCCAGATCGAGCGTGAAATGGAACAGAACAAAGCTCGCCAAGTACAGGAAGAGTTGGATTCTCTGCAGGAGGAATATGGAAAACTGAAGAGTGAATTCAACGAATGGTTGGAAATGATGTAACGTCTGACAGAAAGGTACTTCAAGTATGGGGACAGACTGGTTACAGACTTCTAACGCTGTCGGTGCTCTGATGCTGAAGGTGGGTTCATGGAATAGTTTGGACATCCTTTTGACTATCATTGTTGTTGCGTTCGGTCTTATTGGTGCCGTTCGAGGATTCAAAGCCAAAGCACTATCGTTCTTAGGCTGGCTTATTGCATTTATCGTGGCTTCACGTACGTATGAATACTTAATACCATGGGTACGCAAACAACTATTTGGAGTACGTACTTCAGCTATCGATGAAAGGGCAGTTGGGATAGATGGGCTGCAATTTACTCAGCAATATGGTGAACAGATGCTGCACGCTGGGCTTTCGTTTGGGATTATGTTTGGCTTTACTTGGATTGGATTGTTGCTGCTAAAGTATTGTGTTGCTCGCATGTCACATGTTCGATCCGTCCGTGTATTAGATCGTTTAGGTGGAGCATTTATCGGCGTTATGCAGTTTTTTATCGTATGGGGAATCGGGTATGTGCTCTTAAAAAGCTGGCCGCAGCCTTCCGTCCGTCAAGCCATTGAGCATTCTCAATGGGCAATAAAAACGAGTGAATGGCTACCTACTGTTATTGCTGAGTCCATACGTTGGGCACAATGGTTATAGAAGTTTAGATTGAAAAAAGCTGCGTATTATGGATATAGCCGCCGTGCCGAAAAAAAATCGGAGCATGGCGGCTGCTTGGTGTGTATGTACTCGATTATTCTTCTATTCCACAATTAAAGTTGCTTTCATCTCTTTGTGTCCTGAGCCGCATGCAATGCTGCACTCAAACGTATAAGTGCCAGCTGTAGGAGTGATGACTTGAGTTGGATTTGTTGGATCTAGCGATAAATCCAATTTATCAACAGTAATGCCGTGATTGCCGATTGATTCGAGACTAAATTGTACAGGCTGATTTCCTTTTACACGATATTCAGTTTGGTCAAACTTATAATTTGATGCTTTTATGATTAGTTTGACATCAGCAGTTTGCTGCTCTTGATTTGCTTTTTCCTGACCACAAGCTGACAAGATAAATACTACTATGATAGCGGAAGCACAAATGAGTGCTGTTTTTCTTAACATAAAAGGACTCCCTTCCTCAATGGCTCCAACAGTGGTTACTTGTTGCTACTTAGATGCTTCGTACTGTTGGATTGGTGGCATACTTATATTTTCATAAGTATACGTTGTGAGGAAGGGATATTTTGTCATGATTTGTTGCCTGTTGTGAACGTTATGTGAACAAAGTGTGCATGTCCTACTTGCATTTCTTGCATTTAGTATTGCATCGCATATTGCGTTATTTGGTTTCTTTGCTGCGTCCAGCTTCGTACGGTGTAGCAACTGGAATGAACAGGTCGATCAATCCAATCACAAGTGCTGCTATTAATGCGCCAAATATTGACACGGATACACCGCCGACAAAGAACTGGGCGACGTAGATAATTAGCGCACTGACTAGGAAGCCGACTATGCCTCTGCCAAATGGAGTAACGCGGCCGCCAAAAATAGCCTCTGCAACCCATCCCAGTATGGCAATAGCAAGGGCCAAGAATAAGGCGCTCCAGAAACCGCCAACGGAGAAGGCTGGTACGAGCCACGCCGTAACCATAATAACAAAGGCAGCAACGATAAATCGAACGATGTGACCTAAAATACTCATGTGGGAATCCTCCTTTTTCGTTTATAAAGGGTACAGATTGTGCAACAATTAGTGTAACCACATCTGTCATCTTCATGATGACAACATTTGACAGCATCGCCTTCATCCATGAGATAGGCTATAATGAGAAACCGAGAGGAGTCGTGACTTCGATTGGATACAAAAATATTTAAAACTTTAGAATATACGAAAATTACGCAAAGCTTGTCGCAATATGCTGCTACAGATCTTGGAGAAGAATTGGCGCTTAATTTGCAGCCAAGTTCGGACCTAGAAGAAGTAAAGCGCAGCCTACAAGCTACAGATGAGGCTTATACCGTAGATCGCCTTAAGGGTGGCGCACCTTTATCAGGTGTGAAAAATATTCGCCCTGCCCTGCAGAGAGCTCGAATCGGTGCGATCCTGAATGCACTGGAACTATGGGAAATATCTGCGTTAACGAATGCGGGACGTCGCATGAATCGATATGTGAATAGTGTGCACGAAGATCATCCAGTACCTTTGTTGAATCAGCTTGTCGATTCGATCAGTGATCAGAAAGCGCTAGAAGACGATATTCGTCAATGCGTTGATAATCAAGGAGATGTCCTGGATCAGGCAAGTGCTGAGCTTGCAACGATTAGACGTGAGCTTCGTATTGGAGAGACGCGTATTCGTGAGAAGCTGGAATCGATGATTCGCTCCCAAAGTACAGCCAAAATGCTCCAAGACCAACTCGTTACAATTCGTAATGACCGTTATGTCATTCCGGTTAAGCAAGAATATCGTGGTCATTTTGGCGGCATCGTTCATGATCAGTCTAGTTCAGGAGCTACTTTATTTATCGAACCAGAAGCTATTGTGACCATGAACAACAAGCTTAGAGAAACGAAGATGCAAGAAGAACGTGAAGTGGAACGCATATTGTCCCGATTAACAGATCGAGTTGGGGAACAAGTTGATCTGCTTATGTATGATACGGACACGATTGCGTTGTTAGACTTTATTTTCGCCAAAGCACGTTATGCTCATGAATCCAAGTCGGTTTTGCCGATTATGAATGATCGTGGCTATATTAAGTTGAAGCGAGGCAGACATCCGCTTATTCCACGAGAGATCGTTGTGCCGACGGATATCGAATTGGGCAATGACTACACAACCATTATCGTAACAGGTCCCAACACAGGCGGTAAGACCGTAAGCTTGAAAACAGTTGGGCTGTTGAGCTTGATGGCAATGTCCGGTCTATTCATACCTGCTAATGAAGGTAGTCAGATGTGTGTATTCGATGCGATTTATGCTGATATCGGTGATGAGCAGAGCATTGAGCAAAGCCTGAGTACTTTCTCAAGCCATCTTACGAATATCATCCGCATTTTGAAGCAAATGACACCGAAAAGTCTCGTGCTGATGGATGAATTAGGTGCAGGTACTGACCCTGCTGAGGGATCAGCATTGGCAATTGCTTTATTAGAGCATATGCATCGTATGGGCTGCCGTATCGTAGCAACAACGCATTACTCGGAGTTAAAGGCGTATGCATATGAACGTAAAGGCATTATTAATGCTAGTATGGAATTTGATGTGCAGACGCTTCGACCGACGTATCGACTGCTAATTGGGGTGCCTGGACGTAGTAATGCGTTTGCTATTGCGGAACGTCTGGGCCTACCTTCTTCCATTATTGAGCATGCGAAGGGTGAAGTTACGGAAGAAGATTTGAGGATTGAAACGATGATTGCTTCTTTGGAGCAGAACCGTTTGCGTGCAGAAGAAGAGCGACATTCAGCTGAGCAGCTTCGTCGCAACAATGAAGCTTTACGAGGAGAACTTGAAGCGGAACGAGCGAAGTATGAAGCAGAACGTGAGAAACGAATCGAACGTGCAGAAGATGAAGCTCGTGCGATTGTGGACAAAGCAAGAAAAGAAGCAGAGGAAGCGATTGAGGAACTGCGCAAGTTGGCGCAGGAAGGTGCTAAGCTGCAAGATCATCGAATGACGGAAGCTCGCAAGAAACTGGATGAAGCAGCTCCTGCTAAGAAGCTTGGCGTCCAGAACAAGCAAGCCAAGGCACCGCGTGAAATTGGACCTGGTGATGAAGTTAGAGTATACAGCCTAAACCAAAAAGGTCATGTGGTAGAAATGGCTGGAGCTACTGAAGCAATTGTTCAACTTGGCATTATGAAAATGAAAGTTCGTAAAGACGATCTTGAACTAATTGCAGCCGCCAAGCCGATGGAGTATGAGAAGCAGAAATCAGGCTCGAAAGTGAAGCGTTCCCGAGATGAGCATGTTCGTTCTGAACTCGATTTACGTGGAGAAAATGTCGAGGAAGCTATTATTGAAGTGGATCGCTTCTTGGATGAAGCTTTGCTCAGTAATCTTGGACAGGTGTATATTATTCACGGCATGGGTACAGGTGTACTTCGCACCGGAGTGCAAGAGTTCCTACGCAGGCATAGACATGTAAAAAGCTTCCGGTTAGGTCAATATGGCGAAGGTGGAGCAGGCGTTACGGTAGCAGAACTGAAATAGAGGAAAGTAAAGAGTAACGGTACAGAGGGTGATGAACATGGAAACGCTAGTTGGAGAGTGGTTGTTAAACCCGTACTTTAAAATGCTCGCCTATTTCTCGGTAGCTTGCTTGGCGCTTATTGTTTTGCTCGTATTGTTTGAAGCGGTCACACGCTATAAATGCTGGGATGAGATCAAACGTGGTAATGTGAGCGTGGCTATGGCAACGGGCGGGAAAATATTTGGGATATGTAACATTTTTCGTTTTGGCATCCAATCCTATGATTCGCTGTATACGTCACTACAGTGGGCTGTATTAGGATATGTTTTATTGCTGTCGGCTTACTTTTTGTTTGGATTTTTGATGCCGTTTTTTAAGCTTGATGAAGAAATTGAACGAGATAACCGTGCAGTAGGATTTCTTGCGATGGTTATATCCATTTCTCTCTCTTACATTATAGGGGCAAGCTTGGAAACTTAATGATTTGGATCTGAGTAGCAAGATGGTGAACGAAACGGAGGTTGCCAAGATGAAATATTTATGGGGAACATTATTCGCTCTTGCGGCGCTCTTTTTGGCAATTGGTATTTACTATTGGATTGAATATGCTTAACATAAACAGGTTGTTGAAGGACTGCTATAAGCTTTTATTTGCAGTGCTCAAGCAAGAGAGGCAGGTAAAGAAATATGTCAACACAAGTATGTCCGTGGTGTGACACAGAAATTGTTTGGGATGAAGTGCTAGGACCAGAAGAGGAATGCCCGCATTGTATGAATGAGCTGAATGCTTATCGTTCTCTTTCTGTGGATTTAGAAATTGATGAGGATGACAAGAGGCTTCGTAGAATGGAAGCTGAGGAAAATGGAACAGCTAGCGAGGATGACAAGGGCTGGTCTAATTTTGGTTGGGATGAAGACAATATGCAATGGGGAAGTCCTGATAAACTGAAGCTTCAAGAAAGCGCGGATAAATTGATTCACCATCAAGTTGATGTGCCTGAATGTTCGCATTGTCGCGAATATATGCTGCTGACAGGGCAAGAAACGGTAGCGGGCAGCTCCTTTGAGCCGCATGTGCACGAAGGAATGAGTCAGCCGTTGTTAATGGCTCCATTTAAACTAGATGTGTATGTTTGTACGTCATGCTTCCATGTACAGCGCATGCTGAATCATACAGGGCGTGAAGCAATGACTGTGAAATTGCAAGCAATGAGCGACTTAGAAGCAAACAACGAAAAGGTGTAAACTACCTTAAGTTTGTAGTTCATGGGCGTTCCTCCTTCAGGGTATGTTATAAGTAACGTACTACTTAGCAGCTGTGAAGGGGGAAGTAACTCATGCCAACAACACAGTGGGACAACCAGACCAAACTGCTGTTTGCTGTATATAGTTTGTTTGCGTTGGCTAACGCATGCTCCGGCACATATGTAAATATCTACTTATGGAAAATGAAGCCTGATTACGCGCTCATTGGATGGTTTGCTCTTATTCAGCAGCTATCTCTGGGCGCGGTCTTCTTATTAGGGGGCAAATGGGTTAAGGAAAAAAATAAAATGATTTGGTTGCGGGCAGGTATGGTCCTGTCGGGTGCATTTTACACGCTGGTACTTGTGTTGGGTGAATATACGATACATTGTGTTGAATTGCTTGGTATCGTACTTGGAGCTTCGTTAGGCTGCTTTTGGTTGTCCTATAACGTCATTTATTTTGAAGTAACTAATGCGACTACACGCGACTCGTATAATGGTGGAGCTGGGATTGTAGCTTCTTCTTGTACGATGATTGCGCCTTGGCTGTCAGGGTTAATCATCACTGCGTATGGATCAACAGGTTATACAATCATGTTCAGTATATCGTTATTTATTTTTGCCTGCGGCATCTTGTTAAGTTTCAAGCTGTCGAAAAGACCACCGGGTGCTGCATTCGATTGGAACATTCCACTTCATTCGTTACGTGACAAGCATAGTTCATGGAGAACCGTATTTTTCGCGATGATGGCTCAGGGTTTAAGGGACGGCGTGTACATGTTTCTCATTGGATTGCTAGTGTATATAGCGACCAGTAATGAATTGAAGCTGGGCACCTATACGATGCTTACTTCCTTTGCTTCATTAGTCGTATTCTACGTCGTTGGAAAATGGTTGTCAGGCGTGTGGCGCGCTAGAACGATGATAATTGGAACCATTTGCATGGGTGCTGCCGTAGTTCCTTTGCTGTTCGGTGTGAATTATATTAGCTTGTTACTTTATGGATTGATTATGTCCTCTTTTTCACCTTTATTTATCGTTCCTATGACTTCTTCTGTCTTTGATTTGATGGGTAGAGATGATGAAGCGGCAAGAAACCGGGTTGAGCTGACGATCCTGCGGGAATGTGGACTTTGCTTAGGGCGAATACTAAGTATTACGATGTTCATAGGTGTCGTATGGTGGTCGCAACAATCTTGGGTTATTATTTTGTATTTAGCTGTTATCGGATGTATGCCTTTGGTTAGTTCATTGTTAATGAGGCCACTTATCGTAATAAAATCATAGTTTTAATTATACAGAATGGCTAATGGCTCCTTTGTCGAAGGAGCCATTTTTATTACGTTGCGTTCAATGAGGAGGAGAAGGGTGGTTGGAGCGTTGGAACGTGAACAAATCTGCATCAGGGTGTGTTCCATTTTCGACTAGATCAATGATCATGCTTGCAGCAATTGAGCTGTATACCGTTCCATTGCCCCCATACACTTCAACAAAGGTGCAATTGGGATATTTGGGATGTGGTCCGATCATTGGGTACCCGTCGTGGGTGGAGCCAAACAAAGCAGTCCATGCATACTCAGCCTCAATAGGAGCGCTGGCTGGAAACAGCTGTTCAATTTCTTGGACTAGCTGTTTCGATTTGTTCGGAAGCATTCGATTTCGCTCTTCAATAATGGTGGTGTTTTCATCTAAGCCACCTGCTACGATGCGATTATCTGGTGTTGTCCGCATATACAAATAAGGTCTTGCTGTTTCCCATATGAACATGCGTTTATGCCATAACTGCTCAAGATCTGGAATTGGTTTCGTAACGATTGCATAGGTGCTTTCCATCACAGCATTTCGATCACGCTTCATCTCCTGTGTTTCATAGCCCGTGGCAAACACAGCATGTCGCGCCTTAATATGATGGCCTTGGTCTGTGTATAACATAATTTCATTTGGTTTCTCAGATTGATGTCGCAGAATACGTGTGTGCTCAAATATGCGAAGGTTGTATTTCGCAACGGAAGTTTCCAATAAGGCATGTACCATTCGAAATGGATTTACTTCTGCATCGCCATGTGTAACTAAAGCAGCAGGCTTTGTAAATCCAAAATGGTGCTGTATTTTTTCTTTAACCCACCATTCAACAGGAAATCCGTAATGAGACAAAGTGTTAAACTCTTGTTCCAGTATAGGCACATCATCTTCTGTACTGGCATAGTACAAACTGCTTCGCTCGTAAAGCTCAGGATCCGTGATTAAATCTTGTCTAATATCAAATAAACGCTGCACAGCTTGCTTGCACAAGGTATAAAATCGCACGCCGCTTTCTTGGCCGAAAGTATGTATGCATGCGGTCAGCATCTTATCATTGCAAAATTGAAGCAGCCCTGTATTCGCGCAAGTACTACCCGTTCCTATACGCCGTTTGTCAACAACAATTGTTCGGTATCCTTGGCGACTTAATTCGTAGGCGGTAAGTGCTCCGCTCATTCCTCCTCCAATTACGACGATGTCACACTGCTCATCCTGGCTTATAGGGGGATATGCGCTTATTTGCTCCAACGTCACAGGCCAAGCTAACGAACCGGCCTTTAGATCCATTCTCATTCTCTCCTTTCGCTCTACATATTTCCCTGTTAAATCGCTCATAATACACAAAAGAATGATGAGAAAGGAGAAATAAAGATGACTCATTTCGGAGGCCAGATGCAGCCTTTAACGAGTAAAGAATTGGAATATGTAGTGGATTGCTTAACGAATGAAGATTTGCTGTTGAAACAATGTGCTGCTGCCGCTTCACAAACATCGAATCAGGCTGTGTATCAATTTCTGACGCAAGAAGCTAATGCGCACCAGCAGCATTATCATATGCTCCATGAATCGCTACAACAGCATGTCCAGCTGGCTCCAGCACAGCCTCAAGGATAGTATTTCTCAACGTTTACGTTTATGGTTATGAACGACCTGTATTAGACTAACTACTATTGCGGAAAAGGATTTGGTTATATGCCACATGCATCTCAACAATTCTTGCCGGATAAAGATTTGCTCTATACGATACTGGCAGATCTCAAACGAACCGTAAGAGAGTACACAACGGCAGCAACAGAAGCGAATTGTGTAGCTGTGCGTCAATTGTTTACAGATTTAACGAATCGAACTTTGACGCTGCAAGGTAATTTGTATTATTTCATGTCTCAACACAATATGTACGAAACAGCTTCTCCAGTGCAGCAAAAAGAAGTCCAGAAGCAGTTGCAATCTAGTCAAAAAATGCTGCAGCAGACGAGTCAGCTTGTCAAACAGAAGTTTGCACAACCTGCGCATACGCAGCAGCATGGACAACAGCCGCAAGCTTCTCATGGCCATCACGGGGCTTACTATGCTCCGTATGGTGCGCATGTGCATAACCCGTACTATACGCAGCAATAAGCGGCACGATTACGATTGAAATACTCCCAATCATGTGATTTAAGTTACAAAATGTGGCTTAATTACAAGATGGGGGTATTTTTTATATAAAAGTATGTATATCTCTCGGATCGCTGTTGGCAATAAGTTGTATTGGGTGTATCATAATTTCATATCACGACTAACGATGCACGGTCCGTTTACTAAGTTAAAGCGCCGCAGCATCGCGGGAGGATCAAGAGATGAAAGAGCTAAGCGAATTAAAGGTAAACATTTTACAACTGTTGAAGGAAGATGCGCGTCGTTCTTCTGACCTGATCGCAACTTTGTTAGGTGTGCAAGAAGAAGAAGTTCGCGCGGCGATCAAGGAATTGGAAGATGATCATGTTATCGTGAAATACGCCACTGTAGTGAACTGGAGTAAGGTTGAAGAGGAAAAGGTTACTGCACTTATAGAAGTTCAAATTACGCCTGAACGTGGGCGTGGCTTTGATAGCATTGCCGAACGCATCTATTTGTTCCCGCAAGTGAAGTCTGTTTATTTAATGTCTGGCGCTTATGACCTGCTTGTTGAGGTTGAGGGTAGGCACTTAAGAGAAGTTGCTTCTTTTGTATCTGATAAGTTATCACCGATTGAGGCTGTTCTTTCAACCAAGACACATTTTATTCTCAAAAAATACAAGCAGGATGGAATTATCTTCGAAGAGCACGAGGAAGATCACCGTCTTGCTATTTCTCCGTGAGGTGAATGACAATGGTAAACCAATCAGTGAAAGCGGAGAATCCTACCGGTATGCAGCATTATATTAACCCGTTAGTTCGATCAATTCCGCCGTCTGGTATTCGCAAATTTTTTGATTTGGTGAGCGGCAGTAAAGATATTATTACACTGGGTGTTGGTGAGCCTGATTTCTGCACACCTTGGCATGTTCGTGAGGCATGCGTATATTCGCTAGAGCGTGGTATGACAAAGTATACGTCCAACGCGGGTATTCCTGAACTGCGTGAAGAGATCGGCCAGTATTTGAGCGACTCGTTCCATGTTGAATATAACCCTGCTAATGAAATTATGGTTACGGTGGGTGGTTCAGAAGCGATTGATTTGGCATTGCGCACCCTTGTGAATGCTGGGGACGAAATCCTGATTCCCGAGCCTAGTTACATATCCTATTCACCAATTATATCTATTGGTGGCGGTGTTCCCGTAGGTATTGAGACTGTGGCTAAAGATGAGTTCAAGCTGACGGCTGAAGCGCTGCAAGCGGCAATTACTCCAAAGTCAAAAGTGCTTATTCTCTGTTTCCCGAGCAATCCTACAGGGGGAACGATGACTTATGAGGATTATTTGCCTATCGCTAAAATTGTTGAAGAAAATGATCTTATCGTTATCTCGGATGAAATTTATGCAGAATTAACTTATGAACAAAAGCATGTAAGCTTTGCATCATTGCCTGGTATGAAAGAACGTACGATTCTAGTAAGTGGTTTCTCAAAAGCGTTTGCCATGACTGGTTGGCGTATGGGCTATGCTTGTGGACATCGTGATCTTATTGAGGCTATGCTGAAGATTCATCAATATACGGTTATGTGTGCTCCTGTTATGGGACAAATCGCTGCGCTTGAAGCTTTAAGAAATGGTAAGGAAGAAAAAGACCGAATGGTAGAGTCCTATAACATGCGCAGAAGGCTTGTCGTTAAAGGATTTAGAGAAATTGGCTTGGAATGCCATGAACCTCAGGGGGCATTTTACGCGTTCCCGTCGATTCAATCGACAGGATTATCATCTGAAGCTTTTGCCGAACGTTTGTTGTTCGAAGGTAAAGTAGCTGCGGTACCAGGAAATGTGTTCGGTAAAGGTGGCGAAGGATTCATCCGCTGCTCTTATGCGACATCTGTTGCGCAATTGACAGAAGCGATTGAACGTATGGGGAAAATTGTGGCGAAAATTAAACATGAAATGTGAAAACGATGATGGATAGGATAGAAAAAACTGGTTTCTCTTGTCTTAGTCTGCTATAATATAACATGGATCTTTACATTTTTCTTAGCTATGAAATAAATGAAAAGATCCCGTTACATGCTTAGCAGCGAAGGGGGGAAAAGGCTTGTTTTGTTCGGACTTTACGTTAAACCGTTATACACATTCCATATTTCGAGACGAGAACGATCATCCGAAATGGTCGGGCAGAACAAGGGACGTTTCGTCAAAGCTGCTTATGCTTGAGCAAGAAATCCGTCTACTTCGCAAGCAGATGGAACAAATGTTTCAAGAAGAACAATCGTTTACGGCACATAATGTAATTGAAATCAGCAGTATGCTTGATATCAAGATCAATGAATATATGAAATCTAATGCGTACAAAACATATCCATAAAAGACCCCTTTAAGGGGTCTTCTTTTTTTGCATGTAAATTGTATGGTATGATGAAAGGAATTATGGTGATTCGTATTGGAGAGAGGAGACGCCATCATGTGTAGACAGAAGAGGGGAATCATTAGTGTGATGCTGATGCTTCTGTTTGTAGCGATGTTAAGTGGTTGTGGCAAGGACAAGGCGGATGTAATAATGTTTATTATGAATCATACTACACTTCCAGCCGAGGTTGTAGATTCCGTCGAAACCAGCTTGAATGATCATTTCAAAAACAAGTTTACCGTGGACGTAGTTGTAGCTCCAACGTATAGCCATCAGAAGCTGATGGTAGAGTTTATGGTAGGTGAAAACAGTCTTATTTTAGCTCCTTCTGAAGATATACAAGGTTATGTCAAGAATGGAGGAACACTGCCGCTTGATGGACATTTTGATAGCAGCCAATACCCAACAGGTGTCATGGATGGTATTGTTGTGAAGGAAGAGGGAGATTCTAAGACGAATATTGTAGAATCTCATTTATATGCCTTGCCTGCTGATGCGTTGGCAGGGTTGAAGAAGTTAGGACTTCCTGCAGATGGACTGTCACTAGTAGTGCCCGTACATACACCGAATGCTGAACAATCCATGGAAGTAATGAAGGTATTGGAAAGTCATTAATGAAGAGAGAACGTGCAGCTTGAGACGATACATATGAAAAATGGCGATTGAATTTGATTATGGTTATGATAAGGCTGGACGGAGGGATGACATATGATAATCGGGGTTACGGGCCATGTCGCTAGCGGCAAGACGTCTTTTATACTCCGTTATGCGGCGTCCTTTGGCAGAGAAGGCCTTTTTGTTGTGGTTGGCAGTTCCTCGTCATCTGAGCAAGAGGCATTCGAAGGGGAGCGTGGTTTCCGCTGGAAGACAGTGAAGGCGGATATGTTATTGCCGCAAGTTATGGATGTTATTAACCGTGAATCGAACGTGTTCAGAGCGGATCGGCGAGTCGTTGTTGTTGACGGAGCTGATCGATATTTTACGGCCGTTCATGAGCAACTGTCAGAGCAGGAAGATTTATCAGATGAGCAATATGAGCAGTTCATGAATGAAAAGCGTCACTTATTGCAATATGCGATTTCTTCGTATCAGGGGAAATTATTCGTTGTAACAGGTGAACCAGGGACTATAACCCCTTTTATGACGAAACGAGAACGCTGCTATCATATGCAGCTTGCCAAGTTTAATCGCATGCTTGCAGAACAATCCCATCAATGGTTTCGTATGAGTGCAGGGCTCGCCCATGAAGTTCGCGCGAACAAGTTCCGCGGATAGTGGATATGCACAGCGTACGGTAGCGAACCATTCGTTTACAAGTTACTGAGACAACCAAGGAGAGTAAGGAGATGGATCGGATGAATATTTATACACGAACGGGTGACGAAGGATTAACGGCTTTGAAGGGTGGACGCGTGGCCAAGGATCATATCCGTGTACATACATATGGGGAGTTAGATGAACTAAATGCATTCACTGCAGTTGCACATGCAGCTTGTGATGATGATCGATTGCAAGGGCTTCGTGAACAACTGTTACAAATTCAGCATGAATTGTTTGACTGTGGATCGGATCTTGCCTTTGCTGATGAATCTCAAGGGAAAGCTGTGTTCAAAGTTACGCCAGATATGGTGACGAATCTAGAGAAGTGGATTGATCAGCACGAGGCAGACAATGCCCCTCTAACGCGCTTTATTTTGCCAGGAGGTCATCCGGCAGCAGCAGCACTTCATGTGTGTAGGACGGTCTGCAGACGTGCAGAACGCAGCATTGTCACATTGTCTCATCAAGAGTCTATCCACCAAGAAGTGCTGAAGTATGTGAATCGCTTGTCTGATTATTTCTTTACAGCGGCTCGACGTGTAAATGGTTTGACGGCTGTGGAAGACGTGGAATATGAAAGGAGTGCTCATGTATTTCGCAGCGGAGTGAAGAAGGGGCAGCATGAGTAATCCGTTCAATGATCAGCACGATGATAATCGCTCAGCGGAAATTACCGATGCGCAACCAGAGACATGGGATGCTGCCGAGCTAACCTACTGCATCTCTGAGGATGAAGCAGGTATTATGCTTCGTACAGTGCTTCTTTCACGCTTGAACATGTCAAGACGACTTATCACGCGCTTGAAGCGTGTCGAAGGAGGGCTCACGGTAAACGGAAGCTCTACTTATGGTCATAAGCCGCTGCAGGCAGGAGATATAGTTCGTGTCCGTATTGCAGAACCTCAAGTGGAAAGTATACAGCCTGAGCCCATACCGATTGAGGTTATTTATGAAGATCAAGATATTCTTGTTGTTCATAAGCCGCCAGATCTAGTTGTACATCCTACGTACGGTTTCCCAAACGGCACGTTAGCCAATGGTATTGTCCATTACTGGCGCAGTCGTGGTGAGCAAACACGTTTTCGACCTGTGCATCGATTGGATCAGGAGACATCGGGTGTATTGCTTATTGCCAAGCATGCCTATGCACATCAGCAATTGTCTGAACAATTGCAGCGTGGCGATGTATTTAAGCGTTATGTTGCTTATGTAGAAGGTGATCCACAGCCAGCTCAAGGGACTGTCCATGCACCGATTGATCGTGATCCTGAGGAGCGTCATTTACGAATTGTTACACCGGAAGGGTATCCTTCTACTACACATTACGAGACGATTACTAGTTATCATGGTAAGGCGGCAAAGATAAAATGTGTATTAGAGACCGGACGAACACACCAAATCCGTGTTCATATGAAGCATATTGGCTGTCCGCTCATTGGCGATAAATTTTATAACCCAGACGCGAAGATGCATACATCGATGAAGCGACATGCCTTACATGCAGCGGAGCTTCATTTCAATCATCCGATGACAGGGGAACGGGTTTGTTTTACGGCACCGCTGCCAGCGGACTTGATTCAATTGGAGCAGGAGCTAGAACAAAAAGCGTAAATGACAGGAATAGTAAGCTTATGATAAGCGTACGACCGCTAGCAATACAGAGCCGCATGCAGTGGCACATTCGAGAGGAGAATGTACGATGGATCTAACTATTTATGAATACTCGAAATGCAGTACATGCCGCAAAGCCGTAAAATGGCTTAAGGATCAAGGTCATAACGTCAAGCAAATCCCAATTGTAGAGGAACCTCCTACTGTTCAGGAGTTGGAAAAACTTGTTGCAAGCAGTGGTTTGGAGCTTAAGAAATGGTTTAATACGTCTGGTGAGGTATACAAAGCGCTGCAATTGAAGGACAAGCTACCGGGGATGTCGGTGGAAGAGCAGTTTAAGTTGTTATCTGAAAATGGGAAACTGCTTAAGCGCCCGATTGTAACGGATGGAAATAAGACGACGATTGGCTTTAAAGAAGATCAATATGCGGATGCATGGTCATAGCAGTTAAATAACAATAGCAAGTATATGGGTAATGGTATCGCTTTTGGCAACATCCTCTATCGGATCAAGCGTAGTGCCTATGTTATACTAATGCAACGATAGTAGAGAGGAGCCGCCTACAACGATGAATACAAATGAAATGAATGAACAAAGACCTTCCCTGCTTCTAGTCGACGGGATGGCTTTATTATTTAGAGCTTACTATGCAACAGCCTATGGCGGATCAATCCGTCGTATGCAGGACGGAACGCCTACAAATGCTGTTTTTGGCTTTATGCGTTATTTTTGGGACGCTGTACAACGTTTTGAACCAACGCACATTGCATGTTGTTGGGATTTGAGCAGCAAGACATTCCGTTCAGAGCAATTTACAGATTATAAAGCGAACCGTCCACAATGTCCTGAAGATCTTGTACCGCAGTTCCAACTTATTCGAGATGTGATGGATTCCTTCCATATTCCTAATATTTCTTGTGAAGGTTATGAGGCTGACGATTGTATTGGTACATTGGCTCGTCAGTATCGTGAACAATTCAACGTGATGGTGCTGACCGGTGATCAGGATATGCTGCAGTTGGTTCATGAATATACAAAAGTTATCATTATGAAAAAGGGACAAGGCAATTATGCCGTGTATAGTCCTGATTTCTTAATGGAGGAGCGTCAGTTGACAGCCGAGCAAGTTATTGATGTAAAGGCACTTATGGGTGATCCATCTGATAACTATCCGGGCGTACGAGGCATCGGTGAGAAGACAGCTATGAAGCTTATCCAGCAGTATGGTAGCATTGAAGGCATACTAGACAATATGCCTGAGTTGGCTAAAGGGGTTCGAACGAAGATTGAGTCTGACCTTGAGATGATGCATCTGTCTCGTTCCTTAGCTCGTATTGAATGCGACGTCCCACTGCAATGTGAAATTGAATCCTGTCTTTTCGAGCCTGATCGAGATCTAGTTGGAACGATGTTCGAGCGCTTGGAAATGAAAAGTATGATTTCGTACTTGGGTATGACATCTTAATCCATGAATTACTTTATAGAGACAGCACATTTTGGAAGACATGTGCTGTCTTTTTGTTTATACTATATGTACATATGAGTATATACTTGGAAGGTAGAGATGAAATGTACAAGGAAACGTCTGATCGTAGAAATCGAGTAAATCGCGTATTCAAATCGTTAACCATGGTAGCAGCACTGTCGATGTTGCTCGTGCCGACTAATGCGTATGCAGTACCTACAGCATCAAGCAATGTTGGTGGGAAATTTGAAGTGCCTACTGCCCTCGCAAGCAAACCCAAACTGGCTGCGCCGCGTGTTTCCTCAAAGTCTATAAAGGTGGGCAGCCGTTCGATCGCGGTGCAAACCGTCCATGTTCCTAAAGGCTACGTGCCTGCTGCGGCATTTGGTAAAGGAAAATATGGGGCAGCTGCCAGTTTAAATGAAATGATGCGCAACCATCGAGCAACTGCTGGAATTAATGCGACTTTCTTTGAAGCGTACAATGGCGCACCTGAGCCATGGGGCACAGTTATTATTAACGGTCGTATCGAGCATGTGGGCAACCACGGAACTACGATTGGATTCCGACAAGACGGTTCTGCCTTGATGGACACGCTTCGGGTTAAATTGCGTGGAACCGTGACAAATGAGAAGACGGCGCGTGAGCAAGGCTGGTATGCTTATTTCGTCAATCGGACGCCAGCTAAAAATAGCTCTTCGGCCATCATGTTCACGCCTATGCGCGGTTCTCATCTCGGATTTGCATACGGCAATGCAGTTACCGTTCGCAATGGCCAAGTAACCTCGGTAACTAGCGGTCAAAATGTTCCGATTCCTAAAGATGGTTATGTACTCGTTTATACAGGTAAAGAGAAGAAAATGGCGGAGCGTTTCAAGAAAGGCGACAAAGTAACGCAAGTCTTCGAATATACGAATAAAGATGGACAAGCCATCGACTGGCAAGATGTTCAAACTGCGGTAGGAGCAGGGCCTCGCTTAGTGAAAGATGGCCGTGTTGCACTTCAACCAAAGGCAGAAGGTTTCCAGCAAGACAAAATACTTACCTTGTCTGCTACTCGAAGCGGAATTGGCATCATGCCAGACGGTTCGATTATGCTTGCGACAACAGGCAGCGCTACGATGAAACAGTGGGCAGAAGTATGGAAGCAGCTTGGTGCTAAGCAGGCAATGAACTTGGACGGCGGTGCTTCAACTGGTTTGTATGCAAACAATAAAGTGATTACTTCACCAGGAAGATTGCTTAGTAACGTGCTTATGTTTAAACAACCGAAATCATAAATAAAATAGGCGAAGAGCCTAGTCGCGCTAGAAAAGATGCAGCTACAATTGCTGCAACACCAATGCGATTAGGCTCTTATTATGTTCATGTGATATTCACTTTCATGCTGTGCCCTATCACGTCTATTAATCTGTGAAGTGTGCTTCTCCGACGACGAGAGCTAGGAAACGTCGCAAATCTTCTGCTGCATCTTCCTCAAGGCGATAAAATGATTCCAAATATCCTTCCTCTTCAAGGTCGTCTTGTCCAAGAATAGCTGTCAATCCTGATTGGAGATCAGTTACAAGCTTCTTGCCGTAGAAGCGGCTTGTTGTTGTGACAGCTAGATCGAAACGATGCATACTTTCACCGATGAACGTGACAAAGCGGGTGGATGTTTGTTCGGTAAAGTCTGATAAGAAATCCAATGGCTCAGCGCTCATAAGGTTGGTACCTCCTCATTCTCAATACGTTCCATCATAGCATAAGCAGAGTTGAATTGGGAATGTCGCAGATTAGATAGAACGTTGACAGCAATGATGTGATTGCCTATAATGGAAATAAATTCATAACCGGAATGAGGAAGCACCTCTTTTATGTCTGATGACATAGGAGAGGTGCTTCTTTTTTTATGCATCATTCCTTCGTTGTGATGCGTTACGAATGACACATTATTATGGATAAAAAGGAGAATGAGCATGATTATTGTATGGATGTCGCGATTAGAAAGGGCAGAGGTGTCCGGACAAGTACGGAGTGGATTAGTTACAGTGGGTGAAGAGGAAGGGAAGTGGCTTGTTTTATGGGAACAAGATGGTGATTGGGATCACCAGACAGAGGATGCCAATTCGACTTGGTATGAGGGAGATATATGGGCGGAAATGTGTGCGGCGCTTAGACGAGGTGTTGCAAGCTTGATGCGCAAAGGCTATGAGCCAACACTTGGATTTACACCGGATACGCAGCAGCATGAACGTCGGATGAAGGAGCGCAACGAATGGATTCATTGTTTTGGCGACTTACATGTTGATGAGGAGCTGTATCAGAAGTTGGTGCAGTGGCGCAAAGAAGTCGCTTCTTCCATTCGCCGCGCACCTTATTGGATTACGACGAATCGTATGCTTCGGCTTGTAAGTGCGTTCGTCCCACAAACGCTGGAAGAGTTGAAGCAGCTTCCTGGCTTTGGAGAGGCTAAGGTTCATACCTATGGTGAAGCCATTATGGCGATCACAGCACCGGTTCCGCGTAGGACGACATTTCCATTGGACTGGGTGAGTGCAGCGGTAGGTCCTGCGGCATTTTTGCAATGGGTATATCAGCAGGAGGAGCAGAAGATGTCCGGTGAGTTCAATCGTCTTGTTGATAAACGAACCTTAATCGAAGCTGTCCAGCAGCAATTGGGGCCAGAAGTGATTATGGAGCGTTTGAACGTTGATCGTCGCGAATTGCTTGTTCGTATTGAAGCATTGTCTGAAGAAGGATATGACATGATGTCTTATGCGGAGCATGTACTGAGTGAGATTGATACGGAGATGCGCACCCGGATTGGGGATTCGCTGCAGCAGCTAGGTATGGATTATTTGAAGCCAATCTATATTCAAACATTTGGCCAAGAAGCGTTGAAGGATGCCTCTGCCATTATTCAACGACGCTATGAATACATACGGCTCGTTCGTATGCAGATACGTAATAGCAGCCGAACAGAGCAGGGATCCGCACGACCTAGTTCAACGAGGTCGCGAGTGGATGTTGAAGCCAAAGCTGTATAATGCTTAATGGATGATTCAGATATTGAAAAAGCCCGCGTTAATCGCGGGCTATAGTTGCTGTAAGATTAGAGCCAGTCTTTCTTTTTGAACCAGATGAGCATAATGGTTCCAAGCATGAACATAAATCCGATCAGGAACACGGCTCCATACTTATAATGAATAAATGGAATATTATCAAAGTTCATTCCGTATATACCGGTAATGAACGTCAGTGGCATGAATATCGTTGTCATTGCTGTAAATACACGCATAATTTCATTCGCGCGGTTGGCAATGCTGGATTGATAAGATTCTCGTAAGTTCGCCATTAAGTCGCGGAATGTATCGAATGTCTCGGCAACTTTAACGGCATCTTCATAAATATCTCTGAAATATTTCTGCAAGTTGTCATCAATTAACCGCAAATCTTTGCGGTAAAGGACAAGCAGCAGCTCTTTCTGAGGTGCTAGTTCTTTCTTCACCCACAATATTTCACTGCGCAGACTGATGATTTCGTTCAAATGTGATTTTTTAGCATTGACGAGCACTTCTTCTTCTAAATTTTCAATCTTAGCTTCAATTCGATCGGCAACTTTGAAGTAGCTGTCAACTACTGTATCTATAACAAGATATAACATCCGATCAGCGGAGCTTACTTCTTGTTCCCACAAGAGAGGCTTAACTGTACGGAGCTCATTAATTTTTTGTTTGGTAATGGTGATGATATAATGTTTGCCTAAAAATATGTTCAAGGCGCGAAGAAAAATTTCTTCATCGTCAAATCGAATACTGTTGATAACGATAAAATAATGGCCTTCATATATTTCCATTTTTGGGCGCTGTTCTTCATCATTCAAACAGTCCTCTACAGCCAAGTCGTGCATTTGAAATAATGGCTGGAGTATGACAAGGTCATCCAAATCCGCATCAATCCAATAAAAGCCTTCTTCTGGTGCGGTTAATGTAGTATTAATATCATCAATGGGTGTAAATATACCTTCGTTGACGAGACGAATCTTCATCATAATCACTCCTTCTTGCCACCTTACATGGGTAGCTTGTGTCGTCTTGTACTTGACGATTCATCCGGAGTGATGTCGGTCCGTTCGTCTTGCCTGCGCTTAAATACAGAAAAAATACATGTAGTCATGCATGAGCAATCAGACTAAGCTAAAGGTGACACAAACATAATGTGCCCACGAACATTGGACGACAACCGTGTGCAAATGCAGCACGTCCTCGTCGAATCGTCATATTCGGTTGTCCGTAATCGCGACTGCTTATCCTCGGGTCGCCTTCCATGCGAACTCACCTCTGCTATTAGTGTCTTTCCTCATATTTGTGCAACTGGATAGTCACCTGGCACTTGTCTAGTATATACGCCTTGATTGCCTAGTTTCAAGAACTAAACAAATGCCAACTACGTATATTCCGTTACAGATGTGCTTGGAAAATTCGTAAGTATACAGTAGTACTGTATGATTTTTTACGATTTTTGGTTCTTCCCCCTTGACGGAATCATTTCCCATGCTTTAAATTATTACCAAGTCCACATGAAGACAATTCCATAACATATGCAATCTTATCAAGAGTAGGTGGAGGGACAAGCCCGATGATACCCGGCAACCGGCGTTAGCAATTGCGAAACGCAGCGGTGCTAATTCTTGCAGAATACCGATGTCATAGACATTTGGTCGTTCTGAGAGATGAGAGAGGCGCAAGTATGTATAAGTAGCGACCTTTCTTACTAGAGAAAGGTCTTTTTTGTTTCATTTACCACCGTGACTTCTCCTCTAAACAGATTGTGCAAAACATGGTGTCCAAGATGAGGGACGACATATCGATTTAGGAGGTTTTTGTTATGCCTATTAAAGTTCCTGATCATTTGCCGGCTAAAGAAGTTTTGTCCCAAGAGAATATTTTTGTGATGGATGAGACGCGTGCTTATCAACAAGATATTCGACCTCTGAAGATTATCATTTTGAACTTGATGCCAACCAAAGAAACGACGGAAACGCAGTTGTTAAGATTAATTGGAAACACCCCATTGCAAGTCGATGTTACACTGCTGCATCCTGCAACACACACTTCTAAAAATACGTCCGCTGAGCATCTAACATCGTTTTACAAGACATTTGAAGATATACAGGATGAGCTGTTCGATGGTTTAGTTATTACGGGAGCTCCAGTAGAACAGTTGGAATTCCATGAAGTGACCTATTGGCAGGAGCTTTGCAAGATCATGGAGTGGTCTAAACATCATGTAACTTCGACGCTGCATATCTGTTGGGCTTCTCAAGCAGGTTTGTATTACCACTTTGGTGTTCCTAAACATCCGTTGGAGAAGAAATGTTTCGGTGTATTTAACCATACACTCTGTACTCAAAATGTCCGCTTAACTCGAGGCTTCGACGAACAGTTCCTCGTACCTCAATCTCGTCATACGGAAGTTCGCGTAGAAGATATGGAGAAAGCGCCGGGCTTAGAGATCATATCCACGTCCGAAGAAGCCGGTGTGTATTTGGCGGCAAGTAAAGATGGCAAGCAAGTATTTGTTACAGGTCACTCCGAATATGACGCAGAGACGTTGAAATGGGAATACGACCGTGATATTCAAAAAGGCATGCAAATGGATATTCCGGTAAATTATTATCCGAATGACGATCCGACAAAGCGTCCTTACTCTACATGGAGAGCGCATGCGAATTTGTTGTTCTCCAATTGGTTGAATTACTATGTCTACCAAGAGACGCCATTTCAACTTGGTACGGCAGCCGATCGAATGGAAGGAGCGGGAGCAAAATGATTGAACGTGATGAAAATGGATATAAAATTGAAAGTCAGTTAGCGCAAATCGGCTCGATTGCAGAGCCAAAGACAGGTGCGGTGAACTTTCCGATCTATCATTCGACAGCTTACCGTCACCCGCGACTTGGTCAAAGTACGGGATTCGACTATACGCGTACGAAAAATCCGACTCGTTCTGTGCTTGAGGATGCAGCAGCATTGTTAGAGCGTGGAGATGCAGGCTTTGCCTGTAGTTCGGGCATGGCGGCGCTTCAGACCGTCTTTGCCCTTTTCAGCCAAGGCGATCATTTGATCGTTTCCTTAGATTTATACGGAGGTACGTATCGCTTGCTAGAGCGCATTATGAAGCGCTTTGGTGTAGATGCTTCCTATGTAGATACCAATGATATCGAAGCAATGGAGGCTGTGCGTACGCCAGCTACAAAGGCAGTTGTAATCGAGACACCTACAAACCCATTGATGATGATTACGGATGTAGAAGCTGTAGCAAAGTGGGCAAAGTCTCACAACTTGCTCACAATCGTAGACAACACCTTGCTTACTCCATTTTTCCAGCGTCCTATAGAGCAGGGGGCTGATATTGTCGTACATAGCGCGACAAAATATTTGGGCGGCCATAATGATGTACTAGCAGGATTAATTGTAACAAAAGGTAAGGAACTGTCTGAGGAGATCGCATTTTTGCATAATTCCATCGGAGCTACGTTAAGCCCAACGGATGCCTATCAATTAATGCGTGGTATGAAGACGCTTGCGATTCGTATGGAGCGCCATGAATACAACGCGACAAGATTGGCTGTATGGCTTCGTGATCATGAATCTGTCGATGCGGTGTACTATCCTGCACTAGAAGATCATCCTGGATATGAGATTCAGCAGCGTCAATCGTCGGGTAATACGGGGATCTTTTCATTCCGTCTAAAAGATGCTCGCTATGTAGAGCCTATTTTGCGCCATATTCGACTAATTGCTTTCGCGGAGAGCCTGGGTGGGGTGGAATCTTTGATGACATACCCAGCTGTGCAGACACATGCTGACATCCCACAGGAAATTCGCGAAGCTATTGGAGTAGATGATCGTTTGCTGCGTTTCTCTGTTGGTATCGAGCATATTGATGACCTTATTGCTGATTTGGACCAAGCCTTGATTAAAGCGAAGGCAGAAATAGCCGAGCTTGATTCTGCTTCAGTTGATGCAAAAGAACCTGCTGCCGAAGGAAAAGGGGTGTAGGTATGAGCCGCGATCACAATCAATTTTCTACGAAGCTCATTCACTTTGGCAAAGAAGTTTGCGAGCATACAGGTGCATCAAGTGTGCCGATTTATCAAGCGAGCACATTCCATCATGAAGATATATTTAATCCTCCTGCTCATGATTATTCACGTTCAGGCAATCCGACACGTGAAGCGTTGGAAGGATATATCGCCTTGTTAGAAGGCGGTACACGTGGATTCGCATTTGCATCTGGTATGGCGGCCATTTCTTCCACGCTGCTGCTGTTGTCGGCTGGAGATCATGTGATCGTGACAGAAGATGTATATGGCGGTACCTATCGTTTACTAACTTCTATTCTTGATCGGATGCAAATCGAGACGACTTTTGTGGATATGACGGATCTGAATCAAGTAGAAGCTGCCTATCGTGCAAATACAAAAGCGATTTATATGGAAACGCCATCCAACCCTACTTTGAAAATTACGGATATTGCTGCTGTTACCGCATGGGCGAAGTCTAAAGGTTTGTTAACTTTGCTCGATAACACCTTTATGACACCATATCATCAACGTCCAATTGAGCAGGGTGTTGATATCGTGCTTCATAGCGCGACCAAATTCCTTGGTGGGCATAGTGATGTGCTAGCAGGCTTAGCTGTAACGAACGATGAAGAGCTAGGGAATCGTGTGAAAATGCTGCAAAATGGTCTTGGCACCGTCTTGGGCGTTCAAGACAGCTGGCTGCTTATGCGCGGTATGAAAACACTTGAAGCTCGTATGCGTCACAGCGAGACAAGCGCGGGCAAGCTAGCACAATGGCTGAGTGAACGGAACGATATTACGCAAGTCTTTTATCCAGGTTTACCAAATCATCCAGGCAGAGAAATACATGAACGTCAATCACTAGGATATGGTGCAGTTGTATCGTTTGATGTTGGTTCAGGTGAGCGTGCGAAGCAGGTGCTTAATGCGGCACAGCTTCCGCTTGTAGCGGTTAGTCTTGGAGCTGTGGAAAGTATTTTGTCATATCCGGCTATGATGTCACATGCCGCTATGCCCCCACATGTCAGAGCAGAGCGGGGAATTACAGATGGAGTACTTCGCTTCTCTGTAGGCTTGGAACATATTGATGATTTGATTGCAGATTTGGATCAAGCTTTGTCCTTGTCTAAATAATAAACAACTGAATACAGCCCCTCCGCCCCTTTTATATATGGAAAAGTTGACACCAAAATGACGTTTTGAAAGGGATGGGAGGGGTATTTTTATAAAGAAATCTATGATAGGATGAAGGAAAGGCAGGCTTGGTTTATGGAATCGAAATAGACCCGCGACATCAGGGTCATATACCAACCTGCACATTAACATTCATGTTCGGCAGATTGTTTCTGTCGTCTCCGTACACCCTAACATGAGAGGAAGTGACGGTAACGATGAGTTCATCGATTGACCGCATTTTAGACAAGGCTTTGCGCGGCGAACGCATAGATACGGATGAGTGTGTCACGCTGTTTGAATCCGACCAAATAGAGAAAATGGGCTACGCTGCCAATAAAATGATGGAGAAGTGGCATCCAGATCCAATTACAACCTTTGTTATTGGACGGAATATTAATTACACGAACGTGTGTGATGTGTTCTGTCGCTTCTGTGCGTTCTATCGCTCACCGAAGTCGGGAGAAGGATATGTCCTGCCTGATGAAGTTATTTTCCAAAAGATTCAAGAAACAATTGACGTTGGCGGTACCGAGATATTAATGCAGGGTGGAACGAACCCGAATTTGCCGTTCTCGTATTATACGGATTTGCTTAAAGAGATCAAAGCTCGCTTCCCGAACATTACGATGCATTCCTTCTCTCCTGCTGAGATTATGAAGATGAAGGAAGTATCCAATGGCTTGTCTTTGGAGGAAGTCGTGGGTCAAATTCATGCAGCAGGTCTTGATTCCTTGCCAGGTGGCGGTGCTGAAATTCTTGATGACCGTACGCGCCGCAAGATTAGCCGGCTAAAAGGGTCATGGCGTGATTGGATGGATGTTATGCAGACTGCGCATCGTGACGGCATGAACACAACCGCTACGATGGTTATCGGGTTCGGTGAAGCGATGGAAGAACGAGCGCTTCACTTGGAGCGGGTACGCATTGCACAAGATGAATGCTTGGAACAGAAATATCCTTCCAAAGGATTCCTGGCGTTCATTCCTTGGACATTCCAGCCAGACAATACGAATATGAAGGCGGAGCGTGTTAGCCCGGAAGAATATTTGAAAACATTGGCGATCAGTCGCTTGTTCTTGGATAACATTCCAAACTTCCAATCTTCCTGGGTCACAATGGGGCCTGAGATTGGCAAGAAGACGTTGAGCTTTGGCTGTAATGACTTTGGCAGTACGATGATTGAAGAAAATGTAGTATCTGCAGCAGGAGCTACTCACAAGGTAAATATCGAGAGTATTCTTCGTCTTATTCGTGAAGCAGGCAAAACGCCAGCGCAGCGTAATACGAAGTATGATATATTGCGCGTCTTTGAAGAAGACGTAACGAATGTTGAGCGCGATTTCGTCATGCAGAACTAATTTAGAGGTATTAGAGTATATAGTGTAGGGTCTTCCGGATTGATTTCTGGAAGGCCTTTTTAATTTGGTTATACTGCCAAAACCCACTTCGTATATCTCTCTGTTCCCCCCCATATACTGATAAGGAACAGAAAGGAGTGAGTTCATGGAACTGTTCACCATCATTATTCCCCGTGCTGATAATCATGAGCCGCAGCAATTAAAAGGTTTACTACAACAGGAACTGGGCGATTTACATACACATCCACAAGGCGTATTGATCGAAGAGGGAGGGCAGTCTTCTCCCATAGATTGGATTGCGTGCAGAGGAGTGCTTCCAGGATTTCAGTTGTCTAAACAAGGTGAGCAAGTATGGCAGCGTGCAGCACAAGCATTAGCGGAATATGTATTGACTGTAAAAGAGGAACCGCTCGTTCGTTCCATCATTAGCAAAGTAAAGCAGCTTGACGAATCAGAATACGATAAAATTCAAGAATACTGCATGCATTTGTTAAATGGTGCTGAAGATATCGGTGGACGTGAATCTAGGCATCGTCGCAAAGCAAAGCTTGTTCGACTGATTCATGCTTACTTATCTGAATACACGACACTGCATTTGGACGGGTTTATTCGGTTTCGGATGGAGAGCTACCTATCTGAACTTCGAGAAGTAGTGGAGTATGCAGTAGACGAATTTATTTTGGAGCGGCAATATCAAGAATTTATCAGTTTATTGAAATATTTTGTGTATATCCAAGATACGAAAATTCCGCTCGCTCATCTTGTGCATAAAGGTGGGCATGAATTTGAGCTGATGAACGAGAAATGGGAACCGCTTGAGCCTATGCATGTCGTTGAGGGTATGATTGTGGAAATGCTTGATGGTGATATGGAGATGGAGGATATGATCGTGAGCACGCTCATTAACGTATCCCCAGGAAGGATTGTCATCCATACGAGAGATGCTGAGTCCCAAGTCATTAAAACGATTCAGCAAATATTTGAAGCAAGAGTTGATGTATGCGAATATTGCAGTTCATGCCAATCGTTCTTTGTTGCAGGTAAAGGCTTAACACTTGACCTAGCTGATTGAATCACATATAATATCGGATATTAATACGTTATAGCGTTGACGAAGACATGAATGCGGAATGGAACCGTACAGAGAGAAGGATCAAGGCTGCAAATCCTTTCGGCGCACATCTACATTTACCACTTCTGAGCTTTGAGCGGGAACCTGATGAACTGAGCATTTTCACATCTTCAGTTATGTATCAGTAGTAACGTTCGACGGTTCATTTCCGATATCAAATGACTCAAGGACAGCAATTGGTCTACATGGTATCATGTTTCGTACAGAGTACGTATTGCTGTTGAATGAGGGTGGAACCACGGGTATATTAACAACACTCGTCCCTTTTTAAGGGATGGGTGTTTTTTGTGTGTTTAATGAAGGTTAGTGTGTACAGTAGTCAAGGAGTTCATGTTGTAGAGCAGTGTCGTTCATTATGCTGTTTTGCAACTCATCAATAAGGGGGATATAAAGATGTCTATCGTAAAAGTAACGCTTCCTGATGGTTCTGTGCGTGAATACGCACAAGGAAGCACAATTGAAGATGTCGCTGCTTCCATTAGCAGCGGGTTGAAGAAAAATGCAGTCGCTGGTAAATTGGACGGCAAAGTTGTTGATTTGTACACTGCAATCGAAGCAGATGCAGCAGTAGAAATTATTATGCCTGAATCCGCAGAAGGGCTAGAAGTAATCCGCCACAGTACGGCGCACTTGATGGCTCAAGCGATCAAGCGTTTGTACAAAGATGCAAATGTGAAACTTGGTATCGGTCCTGTTATTGAAGATGGTTTCTACTACGATATCGATATGGATATTTCGTTGACGCCTGAAGATTTGCCGAAGATCGAAAAAGAAATGGACCGCATCGTTTCGGAGAACTTGCCAGTTCGCCGCCGCGTTGTTTCACGCGAAGAAGCACTTCGTATTTATGAGGAGCTAGGTGACAACTTGAAGCTTGAGTTGATTAATGATTTGCCAGCAGACTCTGAAATTACGATTTATGATCAAGGCGAGTTCTTCGACTTGTGCCGTGGATCTCATGTACCATCTACAAGCAAGTTGAAAGTGTTCAAGTTGTTGAACCTTGCTGGTGCATACTGGCGTGGAGATTCCAAGAACAAAATGCTTCAGCGCATTTACGGTACTGCTTTCCCGAAGAAAGCTCAATTGGATGAGTACTTGCGTCTTCTTGAAGAAGCGAAGAAACGCGACCATCGTAAACTTGGTAAAGAACTGAAAATCTTTACGTTCTCTCGTGAAGTTGGACAAGGCCTTCCGATCTGGCTGCCAAATGGTGCTACACTGCGCCGTACGATGGAGCGCTATATTGTAGATATGGAAGAGCGTTTGGGCTACAGCCATGTGTACACGCCGGTATTGGCGAACGTTGAATTGTACAAAATCTCTGGTCACTGGGAGCACTACAGTGAAGATATGTTCCCTAAAATGACGATGGACAATGAGGAGCTTGTACTTCGTCCAATGAACTGTCCTCATCATATGATGGTGTACAAGAGCGAGCCGCATAGCTATCGTGAATTGCCAATCCGTGTAGCGGAGTTGGGCACCATGCACCGCTATGAAATGTCGGGGGCATTGACTGGTTTGCACCGTGTACGTGCAATGACATTGAATGATGCACATATTTTCTGCCGCCCGGATCAAATCAAAGAAGAATTCGCTCGTGTTGTTCAATTGATTCAACGCGTTTACAAAGATTTCGGTATCGAGGACTACCGCTTCCGTCTGTCTTACCGTGATCCGCAAGATACAGAGAAGTACTTCCAAGATGATGCGATGTGGGAGATGTCCCAACGCATGCTGCGTGAAGTAGTAGAAGAGCTTGGCTTGCCGTTCTATGAAGCAGAAGGCGAAGCGGCATTCTACGGTCCGAAGCTTGACGTACAGATCAAGACTGCGCTTGGCAAGGAAGAGACACTGTCTACAGCTCAGCTTGATTTCTTGCTTCCTGAGCGCTTCGAGCTTGAGTATGTAGGGGAAGATGGCAACAAGCATCGTCCAGTCGTTATCCACCGTGGTATCATTAGTACGATGGAGCGTATGACTGCGTTCTTGCTTGAGAACTTCGCGGGCTCCTTGCCGCTCTGGCTTGCTCCGGTTCAAGCGAAAGTGATTCCAGTATCGCCAACGTATGAAGCTTATGCAAAAGAAGTTGCAGAGCAAATGCGTGAAGCTGGTATTCGTGTAGATGCAGATCTGCGCAATGAGAAGCTTGGCTACAAGATCCGTGAAGCACAGCTTGAAAAGGTAACGTACATGCTTGTTGTTGGCGAAAATGAGAAGAATGAAGGAGCTGTATCCGTACGTAAGCGCGGTGAAGGCGACCTTGGTGTTATGTCCGTTCAAGCAGCGGTTGAGAAGCTTCAAGACGAGATTCGTCGTCGCGTCCTTCCAACTATTCCAACAGAAGAGAAGTAATCTATACCCGTCCTGTGTTATCATAGGGCGGGTTTTTATTTTATATTTTTCGATGCATAAATTTTCACGTTGCAGGAAATCCTTCCGATTAAAGAAGTGTATAACCATTTGTTTACAACTAGAGTTATGTGCTGAATTTTACAATAGTTTTGATTCTTTAATCCATATCAACAAGACGGAGTGACAGCAGCGTGAAGATGAAGAAATGGTTATGCTGGGTCGCAGTAATGGCGACGATTATGGTAGCAATAACATTTAGCTGGGAAGGACAAGTAGAAGCTCAGTTAGGTACGATGCCAATAGGGGTGTACAGCGATTGGAGCTGGAATAGTTGGAATACACCATTTATTAAGACGATGGCAGAACCTCGTTTAAGCTCGATACAAATGAAACTTCAATCCATTGCAGGTAACCTAAAACCTTCTGTAGAGGACAGAGCTAAGATGGTATCGGCAGAAGGTGTCGATCGGAAACGAGTGAATGACGAGAAAAACAGTAAGGTAGCAACGACAACGGCTGTCTTATTTGCAGACAAGCTGCTAGCTCCGCAGCAAGAACAAGTAATTAGTGCAATGACCGTTACAGCGACTGGTTATACGGCTGGCATTGAATCTACGGGTAAGCTGCCAGGTCATCCGTCGTATGGCATAACCTATTCTGGGGTAAAAGTACGTCGTGGCTATGTATCAACAATAGCAGCCGATCTAGGTGTATTTCCATTGGGATCCATCTTGTATATCCCTGGGTATGGATACGGCATTGTAGCAGATATAGGTGGTAAAATTAAAGGTTCACATATTGATCTTTATTTTGACACAACAAAACAGGTATATAAGCAGTGGGGCAAGAAGAACGTAGAGATCCAAGTGATTCGTAAAGGAAGCGGGAAAGTAACAGAGCGTATGATTGATGATTTAAATGCGACTGTTAAAAAAAATAAAAGATTAACAAAGCTGAATATGTAATATATGTTAGACATTTTTGTGGTGCATAATGCGGTGCTGTTGATCGCATAATATTTGATGTGGAAACGAGATGTTTCCTTCATATACTTCGCAATCTTCATCAGGGATGAAGGGCGAGCCGCAGGAGGTGAAATGCGATGAGCAACCATAACCAAAAGAACAAGTTTGGTGCATCTTCTTCTCAGAATCAACAGCAACAAAACAATTTTGATGCTGAGTTTGCAGCGGAAGCAGGTACTGGTGTGGCTGGAACAGCTGGTGCTGCTGGTAAAGCAGCGAAAGGCCAATCCCAAAAGGCACAACAGTAACATCGCGTGAAACCGTTAAAAAGCGGCAAAAGAAGGCAATCATGCTGGAAACAGCAGATTGTCTTCTTTTTTTGTGAATTGAAATAGATGTGAAGAAGAGCATCTCAGTCTCTAGACCGAGATAAAGTTCAATCTCTCGGATCTGTTACTAGTATTGGAACTGCTATACAATACCATTATTGAACAAGTTCAATCGCAGAAAATGGTCTGCAATAAGAAATGAGGGATAGAGATGACAGGCAACAAAGGACGCTGGATTGGCGGATCAATACTTGTTACTGTGGGTGTACTGTTTATGCTGCAGCAATGGGGATTCTTGCATTTTAATATCGGAGATCTCGTATCTATATTTTGGCCGCTCATCTTATTGTTTGTTGGAGTCAGTATGCTCGCAAGTGGTACTTGGGCGGGTTTGATTGTGTTAGGCATTGGCGGTTTCTTTCTACTATCGAATTTAGAAATTATCCATATGTCTCTCGGGGAAGCCATTCGAAGAGCATTTCCACTGATTATTATAGCGCTTGGTCTTATTGTGCTCTTTGGTGTTAAGGGCAAATTCAAATCGTCCAAACATAAAGAACCGGAATGGAATCCATCTTCGACGACATCAACAGAATGGAAGAAGCCTGAATACGAAGATCCATTTGCCGATTATGTCAAAAACTTAAACGCTGAACAGCATCCAATTCATCCAATTTCTAATGACGTAGAAGGACATAAAGAGGATGGGGGAGTAGATCACCTTAAGATGAACATACCGAAGCCTCCCAAACCACCTAAGCCACCACATTATACGACGTATAATAAAAAGAAAGACTTTGACGATGAGTTAGATCTTGATTTTGATTTGGATGTTGACGATTATGACTACGACTATGATGATGATTACAGTGACCAAGACGATTACGATTACAAAACATATAAGAAGAAACTAAAGCATGCTGCTAAAAAAATGAAGAAGAAAAAAGGGAAGATTGAAAAATCCTGCTTTATCGGGGATATTCATTTAGGACATGATTATTGGGAGCTGCGTCCGGCAAATGTATCGAATTTTATTGGGGATACAATTATCGATCTAACGAAGGCGCAAGTGCCTTATGGAAAAACGAGTATAAATGTAAGTAGTTTTATCGGTGATGTCAAAGTGTACGTGCCAAACGATATGGAACTAGGTGTATTCGTATCTTCGCATTCTTTCTTGGGAGATATGAAAGTGTTTGATCAGAAGTACTCCGGTTTTATGCGTGATCTCGAAGCCAAAACACCATTTTTCCACGAGTCCAGTAAAAAGGTTCTGATCGAGGTTAACAGTTTTATTGGTGATGTAAAAGTGATAAGGGTGGGCTAATGCATGGGATATATACGCTTGTGGCGTGCCAATAATCTGAAATGGGAATTGTTATGCTCATTTATCATTTCAGGAAGTATTATCGTTGCTAGCTTATGGCTTGCCTTTAGCTTTGGGGATGGATGGTTTACGGGTTGGGTTCAGTGGCTGTTTGGTATTTTGACGGTTCTTATCGTCTCATTAATAACGGGTTACGTTACAGGGTTGAGAATCCAACGCAAGCTCGACACGCTTAATGAAAGTATGATGCAGGTGGCCAAGGGGAACTGGTCGGTTCGAATTCAAGAAAGTGAGCATACATCGTTTGATTCGTTGTATGAGCATTTTAATACGATGATGCAGACAACAGAACAGAAGTTGAAGCTGCTGCAAAAGTTGACCGAACAGCAAGTCATTGAGCGTGAAATTTTCAATGAACAAATTGTTCAGGAGGAAAGAAAGCGATTGGCGCGTGACCTTCATGATTCGGTTAGTCAACAGTTGTTCGCGATTCATATGTCTTCCGCTTCATTGCCAAAAGTAATGGAACTGGATGAAGAGCGCGCCAAGCTCGTTGTCACACAATTAATTGAAATGTCGCATAATGCTCAGCGTCAAATGCGAGCCTTAATTTCGCAGCTCCGTCCGATTGAGTTGGATGGGCGATCCCTGCAAGAAGCGCTGGGGGTTTGGTTTCCTGACTATTGCCGTCAAAACGGTTTGCAGGGCAAGATCGATATCCATGTTGAAAATGATTTATCTGAAGCAAAAGAACATCAATGCTTCTTAATGATACAAGAAGCAATGGCGAATATTGTTAAGCATGCTAAGGCCGATCAGGTTACACTTAGTATGCAGGAATCTGCGAATCGCATGTTGCTGTCAATTGCGGATGATGGCGTGGGGTTCGATCGTAATAATAAGAGTTCTTTTGCTGGCAGTTATGGTTTAACAACGATGCAGGAACGTGCTGATAAGCTTGGGGGACATATGGAGTTGATTAGCCAACCAGGTGCGGGTACGACAATTCGAGTATATATTCCACTGTTTGAAGCTGAGGGGATGGAATCAGGATGAGCAAGATGAAAGTCTTTCTTGTAGATGATCATGAAATGGTTCGACTAGGTTTGAAGACGTACTTGATGCTTGATTCGGAAATCGATGTGTTGGGAGAGGCGAGTGGAGGGCATGATGCTCTGAATAAGCTCGAAGCGATGGAAGACAATCTCCCTGATGTCGTATTAATGGACTTGATGATGCCTGACATGGATGGAGTGGAAACGACGAGCAGATTGATTGCGCGTTATCCGCAGCTCCGGATTGTCATGTTAACGAGCTTTATGGAAGATGAGCAAGTTGTTTCTGCCATTCAAGCGGGTGCGGTTAGCTACGTGTTAAAGACTATATCTGCCGAAGAGCTGTGCTATGCAATTCGCGGTGCTTATCGAGGTATGCCTGTCATGAGCGGAGAAGTTTCTCAAGCGCTGACTCGTGGATTGCGTAAGCGGGCTGCAGAGCCTGAGCATGATGGCTTGACTGAGCGGGAAAAAGAAGTGCTGCTGCTTATTGCAGACGGCAGAACAAACAAAGACATTGCGGATGAGCTCCACATTAGTATAAAGACGGTAAAAACACATGTCTCAAATCTATTAATGAAATGTGAGCTGCAGGATCGAACGCAGTTAGCTGTGTTTGCGCATCGCAAAGGCTGGGCATAGTGATAGAACGGCATGTGAACAAGTAAGTCAAACATATCGGAGTTAATCGCCTATTCGGATACTGTCGAATGGGCTATTGTTATATAAATAGTTAAAAAAGAAAACGAATATCGGTTTTATTCCGTTTTATAAAGTTTTTAAGGTGTGCTTAAGGTTACTAGTCCATTATAACTACATAAGGTATTGAGCTTCCCGATGATGAAGGGAACATGGAGACAGCAACATTAACAGTAATGGAGGAGATCACATGAGCGATCAACGTAATTCTTTTTCTCATCCCGACAAGGATTCTTATACAGGACCTCAATCTGAGGCCAATCAAGCAGGACATGAGCAAGCAGCTTCCAAGGAACAAGATAATAAGCAACAGCCTTACTATTATGCTTACGGTCCATATCAATCATCACGAAGCGAGCAAGATTCTACAGTATCACGTGATTCATCTGGCAGAGCAAGTGATGTACCGGTAACTCCGCCTCAAGCCATTAAGCCGATGCCATTCTCAAGTGCAACGCATAATGGTCCTACGTTTGCAGGAGGAGCTTCATCTAATGGAGGCGGCGGCTATAAAGACGGTGAACGAGCTAACCAACAATGGCAGTTCCAACAGAAGCCTGAACGTCGTCGTACCTCGTTCCGTACGGTGGTTGCTTCCTTTATGGCAGGGGTCATTGCAATTGGTGGCCTAATGGGAGCGTCTGATTACTACAACTGGTTTACAGGAGATGATGCACTTCTGTCGGGTGTAGCTGAACGTAAAGAAGCTGCTCAGCAAGTAGTAGATAAACGTCCTGCACCATTCCCTGAAGGAACAGCGGCTGTATCTGATGTCGTGAAAATGGCAAGCCCAGCGGTAGTGAAGATTGACACATACGGTACACCTAGTAGTACAGGTGGAAGAGGTTCATGGATGGATGATCCGTTCTTCCGACAGTTCTTCGGAGGCAATCCTGAGAGCCAACACAGCGACACGCCATCCGAAAAATCTCTTCAGCCACTAGGGCTGGGTACAGGCTTTATTTTTGAAAAAGATGGATTTATTTTAACGAACCAGCACGTTATCGAAGGTGCCGAAGTGGTACAAGTTAATATAGAAGGCTATACAAAGCCATTTAAAGCTCAAGTATTAGGCAAGAGCCGTGATCTTGATTTGGCTGTATTGAAAATTGAAGGAGATTCTGACTTCCCGACAATCAAGCTTGGTAACTCCGATGCAACGGAAGTAGGAGAGCAGTTGGTTGCAATCGGCAATCCGTCTGGATTCGATCACACGGTAACAACGGGCGTATTGAGTGCTAGAGAGCGTTCGATTACCGTGAATGATAATGGTCAGCCTCGGACCTATGAACATTTGCTTCAAACGGATGCATCTATTAACCCAGGTAACTCTGGCGGCCCGCTCTTGAATATGAAGGGCGAAGTTATCGGGATGAACGTAGCGGTAAGTAAGGAAGCGCAAGGTATCGGCTTCGCCATTCCTGCAAATGTTATCTTGAATGTCGTGGAACCGCTGAAACAGAACAAAGAAATTCCAAAAGAGCCAGTTCCATTTATCGGAACGAACTTGATTACAATGACGGAAGAAATTGCGAAAAGTATTGGTATCGAAAATACACCTGGCGCGCTAGTGCATACGGTTGTGTTTGGTTCTCCAGCTTATGATGCAGAGCTGCGCGCTTATGATGTCATCGCAGCTATTGATGGCAAGGAGATAGCAACGAAGGAAGAGTTGAGTGAACAGATTTTAACGAAAAAAGTGGGCGATACGGTTAAACTTGAGGTTGTTCGTAAAGGCAAAAAAACAAGTGTAGACGTAAAGATTGGCGACAAGAACAAATTCCAACAAGCGGAACAACAACAGCTTCAGCCTTAAATCGTAAACGTTAGTTATTTAGCTATAAGGATAGATTAGGAGAAGAAAGCGAGGTGATATGAAGTGTATCCTTCGCTTTCTTTTCGCTTGTCTGCGTGCATGGTACAATGTAAGTCTGAGCTATGGTACAGAGTAAGTTCTAAAAGTAAAACGACATTGTAATACGCATGAGTCAATCAGCTCATCGTTGAAGCTATTCTCATAAACGTTAGGGATGAAAGGAAGAATATTTCATATGAGGCCTTATATTTTAATTGTAGATGATGATGAAAAAATAACGTCGATGTTGAGGCGCGGACTCGTATTTGATGGTTATGAGGTACAGACGGCACCAAACGGTGCGGAGGGCTTGCGCCAAGTTATTATACGAGAGCCAGATCTTGTTATTCTTGATGTCATGATGCCGGAAGTGGATGGTTGGGAAGTATGTCGACGACTGCGGGAAGCGGAAATCAGTGTACCTGTGTTGATGCTGACGGCGAAAGATGAAGTTCAGGATCGAGTGAAAGGCTTGGATACGGGAGCGGATGATTATCTCGTGAAGCCGTTTGCGTTGGAAGAATTGTTAGCTCGTGTGAGGGCGTTGCTCCGTCGTCGTCCTGAGCAAGAAGGCGGCGGGCATCGCTTGACGTTTGAAGATCTTTTGTTAGATCTACATACACGTGAAGTGAAGCGGGATGGCAAGCCAGTAGAGCTGACAGCAAAAGAGTTTGAACTGCTCCATTTGTTCATGCAGAATCCGAAGCGAGTATTGCCGAGAGATGTCATTATGGAGAAAATTTGGGGCTATGATTATAGCGGGGAATCCAATGTGCTTGAGGTGTACATTGCGATGCTGCGCCAAAAGACGGAAGAGCATGGCGATAAGCGCCTTATTCAAACGATTCGCGGTACTGGTTACGTATTGAGAGGGGACTAGTGAATGTCGATTCGCCTTAGGCTTACAGTATGGTATTCAGCATTGTTGGCGTTTACGTTGTTTGTATTCGGCATTTCGATCTATGCGTTTGTTGACTACAATATTTACAGTGATATCAAAAATCGCCTTAAGCATCAAACCCAACAAATGTCGGTTCAAAGCACGGTAAAATGGAACGGAGATATTTCGTTTGATATTTTTGTACCTCCTAACTCAGATAACTCTTTTGAAGAGTTATATATCCAAACCTATAACTATACTAGCAAGGAATATAGGTTTTCCGAAAATCTACAGGATTTGCGAATGAAATTTCCTTTCCCTTCATCACCTAAAGATGTACAGGAGGGGTATAAGCGCTTAAATGTGAGTGGCAATGAGTTCTACGTTTATCACCAACCAATAGATATTGGTGGAGAGGTCGTTGGAGTCATTCAAGTAGGTGCCTATACGGGTGACCATGCTGCCTTCTTCAAATTGCTTCGCACGATTCTTATTTTTGCATCGATGGTGACCGTCGTGATTGCCTTCTCGTTAGGGTTGTTCCTAGCGCAGAAGTCACTACGGCCAATCGAGAATATTATTCGTGCGACCAATCGTGTACAGAAGGGGGCGGATCTTAGTGTCCGTATTCCGCGCGAAGGTCCTCCTGAAGATGAGATTGGCCAGCTGACGGAAACCATTAATAGTATGTTAGGTCGGATGGAGACCTTTTATAATGAGTTGGATGATGCTTATCGTGCGCAGCGTCGATTCGTATCGGATGCTTCGCATGAGCTAAGAACACCGCTTACTACGATTCGAGGCAATGTCGATTTGTTAGAGAAGATGTGGTCTACGAAAAATACGAATGAATTGCCGTTGACAGAAGATGAGCGCGAGCAAATGTCTGAGGAGGCATTGCGCGATATTGGGGATGAAGCACGACGAATGAGTCATCTTATAAACGATATGCTCTCTTTAGCGCGTGCAGATGCAGGTTATAAGGTGGAGAAAGAAGTCGTTGAAGTAAAGGGGCTTATCGAAGAGGTCGTACGTAGGGCGCAGTTCCTGCCAAGAACATCGGATTGGATTTTCGAAGAAAATGCAGAGCTATCTAATAAGTTTGTTCGAGGCAACAAAGATTATTTGCAGCAAATGTTGTTCATTTTTATTGAAAATGCGTTCAAATACACGCCTTCCGGAAGTGTGGAGCTGATAGTGGTCGTTCAGAACGACCAGTTGGGACTACGTATCAAGGATAGTGGTATCGGAATGGATGAGCATGAAGTGCCGCATATTTTTGAGCGCTTCTATCGTGCGGATGTATCTCGTGGCATCACATCGGGAACTGGTCTAGGCTTATCGATTGCCAAATGGATTATTGATGAGCATGGAGGCTCTGTTGAGGTCATGACGCAGCCTGGGGAAGGTACTACATTTATCGTGTGGCTGCCTCTTGTCCATATTCCAGATGAGTGGATCATGGAGCCTACTGAAGTGGGCGATGTCAAAAGCGATGAAGGACAATAGCGTATATTTCCGGTATAATAGAGTGAAAGGCTCCTTTGAGGGGATTCACATAGAAAGCTGGTGAACAGAATGAAAGTTCATAAGATTACACCGCGGGGATATTGTTATGGTGTTGTAGATGCGATGGTTATCGCGCAGCAGACAGCACGTAATTTGGATTTGCCCCGTCCTATATATATACTTGGCATGATTGTTCATAATAGTCATGTTACTGATGCGTTCGAAGATGCGGGCATTATTACGTTGGATGGCGAGAATCGCTTGGAAATTCTAGATCAAGTTGAGTCTGGGACGATTATTTTCACGGCACATGGTGTATCCCCGGAAGTACGCCGTAGAGCGCGTGAAAAAGGATTGACGACCGTAGATGCTACTTGTCCGGATGTAACCCGTACGCATACGCTGATTAAGGAAATGACGGAACAGGGTTATGAAGTCATTTATATCGGTAAGAAAGGGCATCCTGAGCCAGAAGGTGCTATCGGTGTCGCTCCTGAACACGTTCATCTTATCGAAAATGAAGTGGAAATTGATCAACTGACGGTTAATGCGGAGCGCATCATCATTACGAATCAGACGACGATGAGCCAATGGGATATTAAGCATATTATGAATAAGCTGATACAGCGCTATCCACATGCGGAAATTCATAACGAAATCTGTATGGCGACACAGGTTCGTCAGCAGGCTGTAGCTGAGCAGGCATCACAGTGTGATCTTGTTATCGTTGTAGGTGATCCGCGTAGTAACAACTCTAACCGTCTTGCGCAAGTATCTGAAGAAATCGCTGGTACACGTGCATATCGGATTTCGGATTTGTCTGAGTTTAAGCAGGAATGGCTGGAAGGTGTAGAAATAGTCGGTATAACGTCTGGAGCTTCTACCCCGACTCCGATAACGAAGGAAGTTGTGGCCTATTTGGAGCAGTACGACAAAGATGATGAATCCACATGGCCGCTTGAGCGTACAGTAAATATGCAGAAGCTTCTTCCGCCGGTGCGCACGAAGTCCATTAATAAAGCTGAAACCACGAATTAAACAATAGAACGACCGTATAATAATCGCCTTAGAATTTATTCTAAGGCGGTTATTTTATATTTGGATAATAATATGACAACAATGTGAATTGGTGGTTTTACCCTTGACGAAAATGGAATCTCAATATAGACTATCTTTAATGGATAAAAGCGTAAACGCGAACAAGCGTTTAAGTGTGGAAGAAAATAACGTAGAATCGAAGGTGAACCCTATGATCGTTGTTGTATCCAATCGTATTTCAGATGAACGAATAGAAGAGATTATCAAATTTATTGAAGGCAAAGGACTGCAGGCTCATTTGTCGCGAGGCACAGAGCAAACGGTAATTGGGCTCGTAGGTGGAGTAGATCCGAAGACAGCAGAACACTTGCGTCAGATGAAGGGTGTAGAGCAAGTAGTGAAGATTACAAAGTCATACAAGATGGCAAGCAGAGACTTCCATCCAGCAGATACCGTTATTGAAATTGGCGATGTACGTATCGGAGGCGGAGAACTTGTCGTAATGGGTGGACCGTGCGCGGTTGAGTCTCCAGAACAAATTGATGAGATTGCACGTCTTGTAAAGGCGGCAGGAGGCCAAGTGCTTCGCGGCGGTGCATTTAAACCACGCACAGGTCCATACAGCTTCCAAGGCATTGGTGTGGAAGGGTTGGAGATGATGGCGGAAGCGGGCAAGAAACATGGCTTGCTCACCATTACCGAAGTGATGACGCCTGAATATGTTGATGTATGCGCCCAATATGCGGATATACTGCAAGTCGGAACACGCAATATGCAGAACTTCGATTTGCTGCGCAAACTAGGAGAGTGCAATCGACCCGTACTATTGAAGCGAGGATTCAGTGCAACATACGATGAGTGGTTGAATGCTGCGGAATACATCTTGGCGGGAGGAAATCCGAACGTTATGTTATGTGAGCGTGGGATACGTACATTCGAATCCTACACGCGCAATACATTGGATTTGACTGCTATTCCGGTTATGAAACAGCTGACTCACTTGCCAATTATTTCTGACCCGAGCCATGGAACAGGTCGCCGTGAGTTGGTAGAGCCTATGACGAAGGCGTCTGTGGCAGCTGGGGCAGACGGTCTTATTATCGAAATGCATACAGATCCCGACAACTCGATGACAGGAGACGGCGTTCAATCTTTGTTCCCGGATCAATTTGCTCGTTTGCTTCGTGAGCTGGAGCAGCTTGCTCCTTTGTGCGGAAGTACATTTAATACAGAGAAGGAAGAAGCTGCTTACTTCGTGTAGGTTAAATGGTTTGAGTGATCGTTTGGCTCAAGCGTATGGCATGTAATTTAATGACTAAAAAATGACAAAAAACGACCTGTAAATGGGTCGTTTTTTTTGTTTGATAAGGATACGGAATGAGGAGGATATAAGGCGTTTACAAGGTGGAATTATACGGTGGTTAAATACTTCCTAAATAAGGGTGTTAGGAAACCTTACACAAAATAAAAAAATACCTGACATGAGTATTGACGTGCGATATTGTGTGGCTCTATAATAACTTCAATATCAAAAACGAAATGAACAATTCAACTAATAAACCACATTAATGTTCGGAATTGGGGAGGAAATAAGATGTCAGTCAACCGTGTATTGGAATTGATGAAGGAAAAAGCTATTGAGTTTGTAGATTTCCGTTTTGTGGACTTAAGTGGTCGTGCACACCATATTAGCTTGCCTGCAACTGAAGTAGATGCTGAGACGTTCGTAAATGGTGTAGCTTTTGATGGTTCTTCGATTCCAGGCTTCCGCGGTATCGAGGAATCCGATATGGTTATGATGCCTGATACAGATAGCTGTTATGTTGATCCATTTACTTCTCATGCTACGCTTATCATTATGTGTAACATTCATACACCAGATGGCGAACGTTATGATCGTGACCCGCGCAGCATTGCAGAGAAAGCAGAGCAATTTTTGCAAACAACTGGTGTTGGTACTGCAGCTTACTTCGCTCCTGAGTCCGAGTTCTTTATTTTCGATGATGTGCGTTACGAAACGTCTATGAACAGCTCTTCGTTCTTTGTTGATTCCGAAGAAGCTGCATGGAACACGAACCGCAAGGAAGAGGGCGGTAACCTCGGCTTCAAAATTCCTACAAAAGGCGGTTACGTGCCTGTAGCTCCTGTTGATACACAACAAGACTTGCGCAGTGAAATTTGCCGTTTGCTTCAAGATGCTGGCCTTCGTGTTGAGCGCCATCACCATGAGGTGGCTACAGCAGGTCAAGGCGAGATTAACTTCCGCTTCGATACATTAAGAAAAACAGCTGATAACTTGTTGACATATAAATACATCGTTCACAATACTGCTCGTCAATTTGGCAAAGTAGCAACATTTATGCCTAAACCGTTGTTTGGTGATAACGGTAGCGGAATGCACGTTCACCAATCGATCTTTGATGGTGACACACCTATGTTCTATGAAAAAGGCGGCTATGCAAACTTGAGCGAAATGGCGCTGCACTATATCGGTGGTATTTTGCACCATGCACCAGCACTGCTTGCGATCACGAATCCGTCAACGAACTCCTTTAAGCGTCTCGTTCCTGGTTATGAGGCACCAGTTAACTTGGTATTCTCTAAAGGTAACCGTTCTGCTGCGATCCGTATTCCAGTTGCAGCGGTAACGCCGAAAGGCTGCCGTATCGAGTTCCGTACGCCTGACTCCACAGCTAACCCATACTTGGCATTCGCGGCTATGTTGATGGCTGGTTTGGATGGAATTAAACGTAAACTTGATCCACGTGCTCTTGGCTATGGTCCATTTGATAAAAACATTTATGAATTGTCTGATGCGGAGAAGCATGAGATTCGCAGCGTGCCAGGTACGATGGAAGAAGCACTTGCTGCACTTGAAGCTGATCACGAGTTCTTGCTCGATGGCGGCGTATTCTCCAAAGACTTCATCGATAACTATATCAACTTCAAGCGCGGTGAAGCGAAGTCAGTAGCGATTCGTATTCATCCGCAAGAGTACAGCCTATACTTCGATTGCTAATAAATAGGTAGTGTGGCTTAGTACAGAGACGAGCGTTTTATGAAATTGGAATCATTCGAATAAGTTTTCAAAATGTACACAATATACCCCTCTTTGAGTGAAAATGCCGTTCGTAGCGACAATCTCAAGGAGGGGTTCTTTTATTTCGGAAATAAGTAGTGTACAGAACGAGGTTATAGAGAAATCATTCGCGATATTTGCTTATAACCGAACAATATAGATATGTATTCATTCTATTTTTCGTGAAATATGTGGTTGAAGGAGATGTCATTACCTGATATCATTACAATAATATTTCGGAAGCTATAATGGGGAAAAGGTGGGAGACATATGGAACAACGTCAACGAGCTTATAACTTCAATGCTGGACCAGCAGCATTGCCGCTTGAAGTGCTTGAGCGTGCGCAGACAGAATTCGTCGAATTTGCAGGCACAGGCATGTCAATTATGGAAATGTCACATCGCGGCGGTGTATATGAAGCTGTGCATAATGAAGCGAAGTCTTTAATGAAGGAACTGCTTAACATTCCTGCGGGATATGATGTGCTGTTCATGCAAGGTGGAGCAAGTACCCAATTTGCGATGATTCCGCTTAATTTACTCTCCCCGGGCAAAGTCGGTACGTATGTGAACACTGGAAGCTGGGCAACGAAGGCGATCCAAGAAGCACAGTTAGTGGGAGAAGTACAAGTTGTTGCGTCATCTGAAGCGGATAAATTTATGAGTATTCCATCATTAGCTGATCTACAATTGCCAGAACAAGCTGCTTATTTGCATCTCACATCCAACGAAACGATTGAAGGTACTCAGTTCCAAGCTTACCCTAATACAGGTGATGTGCCGCTCATCGTAGATATGTCCAGTGATATATTGTGTCGTCCAATCGATGTATCTCAGTTTGGGATGATTTATGCGGGTGCACAGAAAAATCTTGGTCCATCTGGCGTTACCGTTGTCATTGCGAAGGAAGAGCTCATTGCTAACAGTCCAAAGACAATACCGACTATGATGCGTTACAGCACAGCTTACAAAAACAATTCGTTGTACAATACACCTCCATCTTTCTCAATTTATATGGTGAAGCTTGTATTGGAATGGCTTAAAGAGCAAGGTGGCTTGAGTGCGGTTCAAGTGGCCAATGAATATAAAGCACAGCTTATTTATAACGCGATTGACAACAGTGACGGCTTCTATCGTGGTTGTGCAGAGCAAAGCAGCCGTTCCATTATGAACGTAACCTTCCGTCTTGCAACGGAGGAGTTGGAAAAGGCATTCGCTGCTCAAGCGGAGCAAGCGGGCTTCGTAGGGTTGAAAGGGCATCGTAGTGTAGGTGGGCTTCGGGCCTCTATTTATAACGCGGTTCCACGCTCTAGTTGTGAGGCTTTAGTACAGTTTATGGAAGACTTTAGACTTAATAACGGATAATTTTTACTCAAACTTGCAACTAAATGGAAGAAATCTGCGTCTTATAGTTAGACGTCGGATTTCTTCTTTTTTATTTTTGTTTCGTTTTCCTGTAATACGTGTAAAAAATGGATGTGAATCTAGTAAGGAACATAAAAAGTTTCCGCTAATTTGGATAATAAGAGAAACTTTATATGAAAAGATGAATATAAACATTTTGAGGTATATTCTGGAATGGTGGAGAAGCCTTCATTTTAAGTACTTTGACATCTAGATTGTGGCTGATTCACTTATAGGATCGTTGGAAACTTATTTTTTGCAATAAGTTATCCATAAATAACAATCGTGGAGGGAAAAGGATTCATGAAGAAGAAAATCGTAAGTACAGCTTTAGCTGCGAGCTTAGTGGTTGGTTCACTCGCAGGTATTCCTGTTAATGCATTATCTACAGTGGAGGCGCTCAGTAAGATTCAAGCTGCACAGGAATCCAAGTCATCGATTATTTGGCTGGAAAATAAAAATAAGCAAATTCATGCTGCACTGAACGCTGAAGAGCGCTCTGTTGTAGATGCGACTTATAATAGTACTGTAACTTCTGTTACGTATGCATCATATGGAGACATTGTTGACCCGATCTGGGAAGTTATTCCGAATGAGCTTAAGAAAGATGCTGTTACAAAAGAAAATGTTTTCGGCATCTACAAGCAACTGAAGTTGTTTGCGCTTGGTGATGAACAGGCTTTGGGTGCTTTGAGTACTACATATGACAAAGTGCTGCAGCAAGCTGCCAAAGACGCAGGTCTTACTGCTGGATTGACCAAAGCAGATTACGAGGATCTGGCAGCGAAAGTTAAGGGCAACTTCTTAAAAGAGTTCCAAAGTAAAGAAATCGCAGCGTTGTTGAGTAATCCAGCGAATATCGGCAAGAATTTCAATGCGAAGTTGCAGAAAGTTGTTGTATCTGCGATTGCTGAGTCTGACAAATTCAATGCTATAGCAAAAACGTATAAGCTGGACTGGAATACTGTAGGCGAAGCAGATAAGCAATTGGCAGCTAGAGTGTCCACTTATAATGAAGCAGTAGAATCGTTGGCTGTAGCAGCAGTGCGGGCGCATTCGAACCTAATCGGAAATGATGCTAAAGAAGGCACAAATGTTGTGCTAAGTGTATACGGTGCTGTATACGGAAATGTGACGGGAAGTGTATATACAGATGTGTACGGCGGTGTAACTACTGTCACATATTCTGATTACAAAGACTATATCGAGTTGAAGCTCGACGAGAAAAAGAGTGCTGGCGTTAAATTAGAGGGCGGTACACTAAAAACGACAGACAAGAAAGATGGAGTTGCCTACGTAACGGCTTATATTAGAAAAGCTGGAACTGCATTCCGCGGGGACGAAATTCTGTTCAGCAATGTACAAATACCTGTTCGTTACATTGCTCCTGGATCTAACAATGGTGGTAACAACGGTGGTGGATTCTACCCTGGTGGAGGCGGAGGAGGCAGCAACATCTCAGATGGCGTCCTCATTGATTATAACAACTATTTCAAAGAGCTTGAGAAGCAATTGGCGGCACTTAAGTCCCGGCTTGCTAGCGCTGTTTCCACAGAAGAGAAAAATCGTGTACTAGACGAATTAAACGCACTGTTGAACAAGTCATTTGCTGAAGTAACGAAGCTTAATGTGAAGCGCTTTGTCGTAGTGAAAGATGGCGTGGCAACATTGAAGCTGACAGACAGCGATCTGAAGAACTATGTAAATGAGGTAGAAACACAGTTCAAGAAGTGGGCTGGACTGTTCAAAAATGTGAAGTCGGATATTACGATTCCGTCATTCGCACTTACTTTGGATGCAGGAACACATGATGTGAAGAAGTACCATGTATCTTTAAGCAAAGCCTTGCAAGAGCACTTCAAGTCCAAGCAAGCAGCAGACGTATCCGTATTGACGAACAGCTTGCGCACGACTTTGAATGTGGCGTCCTTACAAGAAGATGTTGAATGGAAAACGACTTCGAGACAAGAGAATCGCTTCAATAACAGCCCGATTGTTGCTTCCGATGTATACAAATACGAATATGTATTAAAAGATGGCAAGACATTACCTAGCGGAGCTATTAAAGCAACACTTCCATTAAGCTCGTCGTTCAAGCTGCCTAGCCGTGCATTGGTTGTGGCTGCTGCAGGTGGTAGTTCGGTGAAACCTGTCAATGGAAATTATGAATATGCTCTTAAAAATGGCAGTGAGGAGCTTGCGATTACAGGACGCAGTGTATCTTATATTGATATTAGCAAAGTTCGTGCATGGGCTGGTCCGAAAATCGACTTTATCTCTGCATTGGGTATTATGGAAGGCGTAGGAAACAATCGTTTTGCGCCTAAAGCTCATACAACACGTGGCGAAGTGGCGAAAATGTTCGTACTTGGTTTTGATCTGAAGGAGAAAGAAGGTTCTAAAACATTTACGGATGTGAGTAGTTCGAAATGGTATGCGAAGTACATTCGTGCAGCTGCGGATCAAGGTATCTTGAGCGGTTACCCGAACGGTACGTTCAGACCAGAGGCGAAGATTAGCCGTGCGGAATTCGCAGCTATCGCAGTTCGTTTGTTGCAGCAGAAAAATGGCTGGCAAGATGTTGCGAACCCAGACCAAGTATTAAAGCAGTTCAAAGATTACAAGTCGATCCATCCTTCTCTCAAAGCAGATGTAGCACTAGCGGTTGAGAAAGGCATTCTCGTGGGCGACAAAGGCAAGTTGAAACCAAACGATTCTACGAATCGTGCGGAGTCCGCAGTTATTTTGTATCGTTTATTGAATAAATAAGGTTGAGTTGAAGAGACTGCCTCTCTGTCTGAATAGATGGAGAGGTGGTTTTTTTAATAGCGTATCTGGAATGCCTTAAGGAATTGATAATTATTCAAAATGCAAGTTTTTTTAGAAAATGCTTGTGAATCATAAAAAATGGAAGTATAATTTGGGTATAACTGGATACGATGAGTCAGGAATGGATGTATAGGAATAGAAATCTCACGAGTCATTGTTTATATTTGAGTATCGTTTTTTTTATAACTAGGTACTGTGCAATGCAAGGTAGTAGCATGTAAGCTCTAAGGAATGCATTTGGAACGCGATATTGTTTTTTAATCCGGTACCTCGGATTAAAAGGTACTGAAAAAGCGTAGGTGGTTAATTTGAATGTACAGTTTAAAAAAGGTGTATTGGAATTGTGCGTACTGGTTTTGACTGCCAAGCAAGATCGTTATGGTTACGAATTAGTAGATGTGATTTCACGCAAGTTTGAAATTTCAGAAGGAACGATTTATCCGTTGCTTCGGCGCCTCACGGTGGACGGCTTGTTTTCTACTTATTACATCCAATCAAATGTAGGACCGCCCCGAAAATATTATAAACTGACTGATAAGGGGAAGGAATCACTTCAACAGCTGTTAGGGGAGTGGACATTATTTTCTGAAGGTGTTCAAGAAATAATCGAAGGGGGACTACGGGGTGAATAAACAAAAATATATAAGTGAATTGTCTAGTTACTTGAAATGTCTTCCCCCATCAGAACGTGAGGTGGTGTTGGGTGATTATGAAGAACATTTCGCTAATGCTCTATATTGTAGTAGAGATGAAGAGGAGATCGTTAGAAGTCTTGGTACCCCTAAACTGGTTGCGAAAGAAATAATAGCACAGTATAGACTGCAAGAAGCGACACACTCTCCTACATTGAATCGAATAACTAAGGCTACTCTTGCCATCGCAGGTATTGGCATATTCAATATAGTGCCGGTGCTGATACCATTCGCAATTTCTTTGTTAGTTGTTGTAAGTATGTATGTAATCGCAGGGCTGCTGCTTGCATCACCACTTATTATGCTTATCCAGAATGGAGTAAGTTGGAACCTTTTGTTTGATTTCTTTTGGATATTAGGATTAGTAGGTGTCGGATTGCTGCTCGTGATAGGATTGAATAAAATGATAACTTGGTACTATAACCAGGTGCTTCGATATTTGCGTTATAGCATAAGAAAATGGGGGAGAAATATATGAGTGCCTCTAGAAAGGTTAAAGTGGCTTTCGTACTTATTGTGGTAGCGGTAATTGGAAACGTTGCTCTCTTTTTACTGGGCGTATCACCATTTAATACAACCGAAATTAGTGAAAGATGGAGTGCTCATGCACAAGAAATTCAAAATATTCAAATCATATCTGACACTCAAAATATTGAATTGACTCCGACTAAAGGAGAAACTATTGAAGCAAAGCTTACTGGCACGATTACTACTCGTTGGGCAGATGATTATAAGTTGCAAGTTAACCATAGTGGAAAAAACTTAGTCATTTCTGTGAAGGAAAAGACTGAAGAAAAGTTCTTTGTTCTTTACTCCAATGTCAAACTAACCATTCAAATTCCTCAGCAAGTCTTCGCACAATTGCAGATACAAACCGATACTGGAAATATTTCGATAGAAGAAGTTCACGCAATCGAATATCAAATAGCAAGTAATACAGGTAATTTTCTCGCTAATGTAAATGACGGCAAGTTTAATGTGTCTACAGATACGGGTAAAGTTTCTTTAAATTTGAAGACAATCACATCAGATATTTTCGTCAAGACAGATACAGGTAATGTTTCCGTAACAGCATATGAAATTCCTAACTCTCTACAGCATGAACTGAAAACAGTCGATGGCAGCATAGAATCTAACCTTCCTCCAAGCATAACTCCAAACAGTAATAATACCCCTAGAGTACGACTTGTTTCAGATACTGGTAATCTCGTTTTCACGCAGAGATGAATCGTTATCCATAACTAATCTTCTTTTAACTACATGATTTCACTACTATAACTGATATTCCTTACTGAAAAAATGCTAATTCATATGAGGGAGTGATTGAAATGAAGGTTCAACTAAAACCTAATGAAAAGAAAACGGTGATTTTAAAAGCTGAGCATCTCTATAAAACGTATCAAACCGGAAATGAGGAATTCCACGCAGCCAAGGATATGAGTTTAGATATTTATGAAGGTGAATTTACAGTTATAATGGGTAGTTCGGGATCTGGAAAGTCTACGTTGCTTTATATGTTAAGTGGTTTGGATAGTGTAAGTTCTGGTAGTGTGTATTTCAAAGAACAGCGAATTGATCAACTATCAGAAACACAAATAACAGCATTGCGATCAGAAGAAATTGGTTATGTATACCAGTCGATTAATTTGGTCCCAGATTTAAATTTATATGAAAACATCGCTCTCCCAGGTCATGTAGCAGGACGTTCAAATAAAGATATTCGTACAAAAGCTCTCTATTTACTTAAGCTTATGAATATTGAAGAGCAACGGGATAGACTACCTTCACAAGTGTCGGGAGGACAACAACAAAGAGCTGCCATTGCAAGGGCACTTATCAATTCCCCAGAAGTTATTTTTGCGGATGAACCGACCGGAGCTTTGAATCAAGAGCAAGGTACGATTATTCTTGATTTATTAACTGAAGTTAATCGCGATGGACAGACCATTGTCATGGTAACTCATGATATTAAAGCAGCCTGTCGAGCAGATCGGATTATTCTCATCAAAGATGGTCAGATTGGCGGGATATTGGAGTTGGGTAAATATAAGCCAGAACAGCTTCAGTCCCGCGAACAGCAGATCTTTTCATTTATTGCTGGGAAGGAGTAACAGAATATGTCACCAGTCTGGATACTATCTAAATCAAGTTTGCGAAAAAAGAAGATTCAGAATTTCTTCATCACACTTATTATTCTTCTCTCCGCGGTGTTACTAATGACAGCTGTAGCTATTATTAGTAACTCTGGTGGTGCTTACTTGAATATGCATGAGAGATTGCAAGGGGCACACCAAATACTGAAAATTGAGAACGGGCTTCATGATCCTGAAGAAGTGCAGCATTGGTGGAAGCAGCAGCAAGGGGTAACTGTTTCGGAAATTATGCCATATCACAATGTCTCTGGAATTATGCATGAGGGGCAAGATTACTCCAATGTGGCTGCTATGATGATAAACACTCCACCAAAACCTTCTGATGTAGATGAATTGTTATTTGACCAAGGTCAAATAACATCCATACCGAACGAAGGAACGGTATGGATTCCTACTACTTTGGCAAGATCAAAGGATATTCAGGTTGGAGATAACATTGGGGTAAAAACGAAAAATGGTGTAATTGACTACAAAGTGTCTGCCGTCGTTGTAGATATTTCATATAGTGCTCCTTTTACAACTACAGCCCGTATCTGGATGAGCCCAGATGATTACCGTGAGGTATCAAGTAAGTTAGATGAAATAGATAAGACGATGATCAGCTTGAGGTATAGTGATTATAGTCAGAGTCAAACGTACTGGGAATCATTCGAAAAATCTCTTGGTACTCCATATTTAGAAGGAAAATCGGAATTTGATAGCTTGTCTTCCTTCTATCTTGTCACAAATAAGCTCATTGCATTTGTCATGATTTTTTTGTCGGTAGTAATGATTGCTATCGCTCTCTATACGATTTATTTCACCATATCAGATGAAATTATTTCAAGCTATAAGACAATAGGTATTTTAAGTTCGATTGGATTGACATCTCGAAAAATCATTAGTGTATATGTCATCCAGTATGGACTATTGGCTTGCTTATCCGTTGTTCCAGCAGTTCTTCTGAGTTATGCATTTTCAGATCGTATTATGGATAGCTCGGTTTCACATCTGAAGACTGCCAACATAGATATGAGCGTATCATCCGCAGACTGGTCTTGGCTGATGGCTGCTTTAATTATTTTTATCATCGTCGCTTCGTCTTGGTTGTTTGCGAGTAAAGCAAGAAAAGTCGAGCCAGTGCAAGCTATTAGGTACGGTGGTGCTGAGCATGTTGTTGCTAGAAAGGCTGCTTCGCCAGCACGGGCATGGTTGCGCTTTGAACAATTTCCAGCTTCGCTAGTCATTGGAATGAGAGGTCTTATCAAGAATGTTCGCGCTTCTTCTCTAATGGTTCTCATTTCTGGAATGACATCTGCGGTTCTCGTATTCGGATTTCTGTTCATTTATAGCATTATGTCTATAGGGCAGACGATTTCACATTGGGGATACGATGGTTCTGATATTTCGATGAAAATCGATAAACCAGCGGAACTATCCTATGAACAGTTGCGGTCTCAATTTAATTTAGATGAACGTGTAGCTAATTTTAGTCGTTTTGGAGATATGAATGGCATTGTTGCCCTGAATAAGGATCTTCAAAATGATAGTGAGACTTCTATGGGAGTATATTTAACTGTGCTGGAAGGGGATTATAACGAGACAGGAGTAGTTAATCTTAAAGGACGTAATCCCATGAATGGTGATGAGATTGCTATTGGAGTGAATGTAGCTAAAAAGCTGCAGAAGGAAGTAGGTGATTCCATAGAAATTTTTGTTCAAGGAAAACCTATAAATATGGAAATAACAGGTATATATCAGGCTATTGCTAATATGTCCAACTCGGCTCGTCTTAAAGTAGAAGCGATACAAAAAATACAGCCGGACTACAATAACATGGAATCGATGTTCTTGAATGTGAAGGAAGGTGTTTCAATAGATGGGTTTGTAAGTGAATTACAAACCAAGTATGGTACTGCCTTATGGGTCGCAACTCAAAGTACTTTGGTGGATGAAGTATTCTCGGAAGCTATAAACATTTTGCTCGTTCCGTTGGGTGGTATGGGCTTCCTATTTATTGCAGTTACTTTTATCATCATTTATAGTGTATGTCGTATTAATATTAAGAAAGACAGCAGAACCTACGGCATTTTTAAAACGATTGGGATGACATCAGCAAAAATTCGTCTCTCTATTACTACAGGAATATTTGTGCTTTCTCTAATTGGCGGGTTACTAGGGCTTTTAGTGGGAGTATTCGCACTGCCACAATTGCTCAATATGGTACTATCCAATTATGGAATAGTAGAGGTTCCATTAGTAATAAATGCAGCAGGAATTGGATTGATGGTTCCTATTAGTGCTGTAGCGGCAGCGTGTGGAGCATGGGCTGCATCACGTTTAATATTACGGACTTCGCCGAGAATATTGACGACTGAGGCATGAGTTGTTATACAACAAAATGTTCACATAGGTGTAAGCCTTGATGCATGTACGATCCACATTGATGAAATATACACTTACAAGGGAATAATGCTATAGAACAGGTATCTACCTCGCAGTTTTCTGTGTGGGGAGTGCCTGTTTGTTTTTTTATGAAGGGATGTGATGATTGGCCTGAACATGGTTTTATTGTATTGAATGGTTAAAATTGATAGTAAGGATCAATTTACGACAGAATCATCTTGTCATTTACAAAAATATAGATTAAGATATCAATGGAACCTCTTCCTATATCAGGAAAAGTTGTGTTTGTCTTAATCGTTTAGTAGATCATAAGTACTATATAACTTCAATTGCTGTTTCTGATCTCCTACCTATACCATGAATAAAATAGAATAGAACAGGTATTCACATTTTGGATTTACATAATTTTCTTCGTGTTAATCTTTATGCCATATAGAATGCGACCGATATCAAAATGTAATGAAGATGTTGCGCAGAATCGTGGTTGAATGGGAGGAACAGTAAGCAGATGTTCTTTCATGGCTTGAAGTTTTAAGTAATGATTGTTGGTTATGTTAACGCTAGCTATTGTTAAAATATCAATAGCATTGAAATATTTCAATTAGTATTAGCGGTAACTATATCTTTTGTGCATGAGAGTGCAGAATACAATTACATACAGATTAGCACATTCCCAATTGTTGTTGTTCAGAGAGAACATCTTTTAAATACTGTCTATTGCAGGAGGGACCATAATGTTTACACTGAACTTTAAGACATTAACGGATGCTATTCGACATCGTAGTTCGATCAGAGAAGCGGGAATCACATTCATTGAAGCAGAGCATCGGCAAGATTATGTGACTTATCAGGAGTTATATCAGGAAGCACTTGGATTTCTTCACAAACTTCAGCAATCAGGCGTCCAACCTCGACAAGAGGTTATTTTTCAGATCGAAGATAATCGGAAATTTGTTGTAGCTTTCTGGGCATGTTTGCTTGGAGGAATGATTCCTGTACCTGTTAGTATAGGCAAGAATGACGAACACAAAGAAAAAGTAATCCAAATATGGAAAGTGTTAAAATCCCCCTGCATGATAGCTACGGCTAAAGCATACGAGTATATTGTCAAATTTACAGAAAAAGTGCAGCACTCGGATAAAAATATAATCGATAACATTATGCTGATGGATACACATACAGGAGATCCTGAGCTAGCAAAGATTTATCCTGCGGAATCCGATGATATTGCATTTATTCAATTTTCTTCTGGTTCAACAGGAGATCCTAAAGGTGTTATGCTAACACATCGAAATCTTATACATAATGCCTGCGGTATTATTCATAATACTGAAATTCATGAACGGGATTCTTTCTTATCCTGGATGCCGTTAACACATGATATGGGCTTAATTGCCTGCCACCTTACACCTCTAGTTATGGGAATTCCCCAATACATAATGCCAACAGAACTATTTATTCGCAAACCAATCCTTTGGATGCAAAAAACGCATGATCATCGAATAACGATATTGTCATCTCCTAACTTTGGCTACAAGTATTTTTTGTCGTTCTTTTCACCAGATAAAATTGGCTCTTGGGATTTATCATCAGTGCGTGTTATTTACAATGGTGCCGAACCGATATCATCAGCATTATGCAATGAATTTCTAGATACATTATCCATTTATGGGTTGAAGAAAACAGTTATGTTGACTGTTTACGGATTGGCTGAAGCCTCTGTTGGTGCGGCAATTCCCGTGCCGGGAAATGCGTTTGAAACACTATATTTAAACCGTAATCATTTAAATGTGAATGAACGTGTTATTGATGTCGATCCAGCTGATCAGACCGCAGTCAGCTTCGTAAAAGTAGGACAAGCTATTAAATACTGTCATATAAGAGTATGTGATGATGAGCATCATGTTGTACCTGATAATGTAGTTGGTAACATACATATTAAGGGCGAAAATGTAACACAAGGGTACTACAACAATAAAGAAGCAACAGAAGCTGTGATGTTGTCTGATGGATGGGTGGTAACAGGTGATCTTGGATTTTTTCGGGATGGTGAACTTGTAGTTACAGGTCGAGCCAAAGATATTATTTTTGTAAATGGTCAGAATGTATATCCGCATGATATTGAGCGCGTGGCTGAGGAAGTTGACGGAGTTGAGCTGGGTAGAGTCGCTGCATGTGGAGTGCATAATATCGATACAGACACAGAGGAGATTATCTTATTTGTTGTCACCAAGAGGAAGTTGGAAAAGTTTGCACCACTAGCTATGGAATTAAAACAGTATTTATATCGAGTAGGTGGCTGGGTCATTAATGAAATAGTTCCTATTCGACAAATGCCGAAAACAACAAGTGGAAAAGTGCAAAGATACAAGTTGAAAAAGCAATTTTTAAATGGTGATTATAGTAGTTTGTCTCATGAATTGAAAAGTTATATTTCAGTATGTTCTGAGCAGCAAGCGGAGCTCATTTCTCATAGTCAAGTAGAAGATAAATTGAAGCGGATATGCGGGGAAGTACTTGGAAGAGAACATATAGATATACATGGAAGCTACTTTGATTTAGGAGCCAATTCCCTGCAATTAGTACAGATTTCAGAACGTATTGAGCAGCAATTTGGCATTAGGTTAGCAGTTACGGAACTGTTTGCCTATCCATCCCTTTCACATTTGGCGAAGTATCTAACAGCGGAGCTTAGTAGCGATACGAAAAATATAGTAGATGAACCGGAGTGCGCAAGTAACCAGGAAATAGCAATTATAGGAATGGCACTTCGACTACCTGAGGTATATACAGTAGAGCAGTTCTGGCAGCGATTAAGCGATGGTGCTGACTTAATTCGCCCTATCTCTGAAGATCGTAAGCGAGATGCTAAGCAATTTTTAAGCGCATTGCAGTGGGCAAAGTCAGAAAGCGAGTTTGTTGAAGGTGGTTATTTAGATGAAATTGATAGGTTTGACTATTCTTTCTTCAAAATAAGTCCGAAAGAAGCAGAGCTTATGGATCCTAACCAGCGCTTGTTCTTACAGAATGTTTGGCACACACTTGAAGATGCAGGTTATGCAGGGGATCAAATAAGAGGAAGGAAAGTAGGGGTATATGCTGGTTTTTCGAAGGTAGGATATGACTATGAAAGGCTTGTATCTACGTGTAAGCCAGATTCACTAGCCCAATATATTGTTGGGAACTTACCTTCTGTTTTGGCGAGTCGTATTTCCTACTACCTAGATTTAAGAGGTCCTGCGATCACATTAGATACTGCATGCTCATCTTCGCTTGTTGCCGTACATATGGCTTGTAAAGCAATACAGCAAGGTGAATGTGAGATGGCTGTTGCAGGTGGCATCCGTACTGTATTATTGCCAATCCCGCTAGGACTTGATATGGAGTCCTCAGATGCACGTGCTAAGACATTTGATTCCGAATCTGATGGTACAGGAGTTGGAGAAGGAGTAGCATCAATACTTCTTAAACCTCTTCAGCGTGCAATCGAGGACGGGGACCATATATATGCTGTAATAAAAGGGAGTGCAATCAATCAGGATGGAACAACAGTGGGTATTACTGCTCCTAATCCGATTGCACAAGCGGAAGTTGTTGAAGATGCTTGGAGAGATGCAAATATTAACCCGGAGTCGTTGAATTTTATAGAAGCACACGGGACTGGGACTAAGCTTGGTGATCCAATTGAGGTTAATGGTTTAACACGCGCATTTCGCAAGTACACAAATAAAAAACAGTTCTGTGCTATTGGATCTGTAAAAACCAATATTGGTCATTTGTTTGAAGCGGCGGGTATAGCAGGATTGATAAAGGCGGTTCTTATGTTGAAACACAGGGAAAACACACCGCTTGTTCATTTTCAAGTGCCGAATCCCAACATATCTTTTGAGAGTTCGCCTTTTTATGTAAATACTGACAAGACATCGTTTCCATTACAGGACATGCCGCTTCGTGGTGGTGTCAGTTCTTTTGGATTCAGTGGGACCAATGCGCATGTAGTGCTGGAACAATATACTCCACCGCTACATAAAAGCTATTCATCCCAGCAGAAAAAATATATATTTACATGTTCGGCCAAGACAGAATCAGCGCTCAAGCAATTAGTTATTGATTACAAACAATCATTGCTGAAGTATAGAGATACAGATATCGAAAGTATATGCTATACCGCAAACACTGGACGAGCTCATTGTGAAAGAAGAATCGCATTCGTATGTACGAACCTTAATGAGTTAATTTCAATGTTAAATAAGATTGCTAATGGAGAGAAGGATATGCCTGGGATCTATACGGGCCACTATTCTGTAATTCCGGACTCTTATTCATACCAGGCGGTACCTGGAGCTATTAGGGAGAGTCAATTGAAGCGACTTCAAGAAGAAAGTGAAGAACTTATCATTTCCATGAACATGGATGAGCAGCTATTTAGGTTGTGTGAGCTTTATGTACAAGGTGTGAAGCTAGATTGGAGTAAAATATATGCAACGAAATTTTTGCAGCGAGTGTCGCTTCCATTGTATCCATTCGAACGAAAACGGTGTTGGATTGATATGGAATCTAGTCATTCAATAGCCAATTCCATACCAATAGATGTGAATAAAGTTGATAAAATTCATCTGAATAATGGGATAAAAGTTAGCTCTGGTGGTGATCGTTCAATGCAAAAACATATAACTGATGTTCTTTTGAAGATTGTGAGTAGCGCCTCTGGTTTGGATTTAACGCAGGCTGAAGTGAATATCCATTTCCTTGAAATGGGTTTGGACTCTATTATGCTCGTTCAGGTTAGAAAAGATATTGCTGAACAGTTGCAAGTTGATATTCCAATCAAACAGTTTTTCGAGTCTTTTACTAGCATATATCAACTGGAACAGTATATTTCACAGGTTGCTGGGGCTCAATTACAAGTGGCTGCGGCAAGCAGCTCTATTTCTGCAAATCAAGCTGATGTAACAATTGAAAGAAATAATGTAACTACCGGAAATGAAGGAGTACATGTTGAGCAAGTGCGGGCATCATCGGAGTATACTCCTCCTCACCATTCGAATGTGCAGTCTGACAATTTGAATCATATATTGTCGCAGCAGCTTACGCTGTTAAAAGAGCAGAACGATATGTTCAGCCATATCATGTCGAAACAGTTAGAAGTGTTGCAGCAGCAAGGTTATGCTGCGGCTACAGTACAACAAGAAATACATGGGACGGCACAGATTAAAAATAGTTCTAAGGACTTGCAAGTTATACAGCCGATATCGCTCACTCCTCAAAAAATTAATAATACACCTACGGAGCAGCAAGGAGAAAGGCCATTTGTTCCTTATCAACCTCTTGTGCTAGAGCAAGAAAGTGGATTTAATAAACGCCAAGAAATGTATTTAAAATCGTTCATTGAGGACTTTCAACAGCGAACGATTTACTCAAAGCAGTATACACAATCAAGCCGAAGGCTACATGCGAATAACCGTAACGCATCAGGATTTCGTATGTACTGGAAGGAGATCGTGTATCCTATCATCGCAGCGCGTTCACTAGGTTCTCGCATGTGGGATATAGACGGTAATGAATATATTGATCTTACGATGGGCTTTGGAGTTAATTTATTCGGACATAATCCTTCTTGGCTTAAGGAGGAAATGAGTAAACATATAGAGTGTGATTTACCACCGCTAGGTCCCATGTCGGATGTTGCTGGGGAAGCTGCAGCATTGATCGCCGAGCTAACCGGAGTGGAGCGAGTTGCATTTTACAATTCTGGCACGGAAGCTGTAATGGTTGCGCTTCGCCTTGCAAGAGCAGTGACTGGGCGCAGTAAAGTAGTAATTTTCTCTGGCTCCTATCACGGTACATTTGATGGTGTGCTTGGCGTGGCCGATCCGTCTTCAAATGAGGCAGCTGCAATACCGATGGCTCCAGGGATTGCTTCAAGCTATATCCAGGACATCGTGATGTTAAACTACAACAATCCAAAGTCGCTTCAGTTCATTCGAGAGCACGCTAATGAGCTTGCTGCTGTTCTTGTAGAACCTGTTCAAAGTCGACGACCAGATATACAACCACAACCATTTTTACAGGAACTTCGGGAGATAACGACATCATCTGGTACAGCTTTAATCTTTGATGAAGTGATTACTGGGTTTCGAATTGCAATTGGTGGAGCACAGGCCTGGTTTGGTGTTAAGGCAGATCTTGTTGTTTATGGAAAAGTGTTAGGTGGAGGCATGCCAATTGGCGTTGTTGCTGGAAAAGAAACATTTATGGCTCCGGTTGATGGAGGACTGTGGTCGTTTGGAGATGCTTCGGTTCCTACGCATGCTGCACAAAAAACATTTGTAGGTGGAACTTTCTGTACCCATCCATTAACAATGCGAGTTTCTCTCAAGGTATTACACTATTTAAAAGAACAAGGCACTGACTTGTATGAAGACGTTAATCGGAAAACGACATATTTAACGGATGAATTAAATCGTTATTTTAAGGATGAACAAATACCGATTCATATGGTTCAATATGGAACATTGTTCCGTTTTGTGTCATACAGCGATATTGAGTTGTTTTTCTATCACCTGATTCATAAAGGAATCTATATCTGGGAAGGACGAAATTGCTTCCTGTCTACAGCCCATACAATGGAAGATATTGAGGCGATTATACAAGCTGTTAAGGATACGGTTTCTGATTTGCGCAAAGGTGGGTTTCTTCCTGAAAATCGAAACCATCCAGATGGTGGCGGATCTGGAACTCGTGAAGCTAAATATACAGCTGAACTAGAGACTTTTTCTTATGATCAAGCACGGAATAGTTCGCATGAATTGCTTCCGCTGTCCCAAGAGCAGCGACAAATGTGGATCGCCTCTTTGTCGGATGACTCTTCATCATTGGCATTACATCAGACTTTCGTACTGCATATGCAGGGTGAGTTAAATATAGAGAAGCTGCGTCAAGCTGTTCGTATCATGATGGATCGTCATGAAGCACTCCGTTCCATCGTAGATTCAGATGGAGAATATATTGAGATTCTTAAAGAATATCATGCAGAGATTCAATTGACCGTCGCAGATTTATTACACCAAGATGGAATCGAACATCAATATGAACGTTGGCTTCGGGCAGAAATGAATACGCCATTCGATCTTCGAACTAGATCGTCATTATTTCGAACACGAATATTCAGACGCTCCGATAATGAACATGATGTACTATTTACCTTCCATCATCTTGTAATAGATGGTTGGTCAATCGCTTTATTTATAGGGGAACTAGAAAAAGTATATTCTTCATTGGTAGACGGAAACTCTATTCAATTGCTGCATGTAGCTCAATTTAGTGAATTTACTTCATGGCAGAATGCGGTATTGGAGGGGGAGCAGGCCAATACGGCGATTCATTATTGGCGAGAGCAGTTCGAATCTAAGTATTTAAGTTTGCCTATACCTTCTAATAAAGCTTTAGTGGATCAGAACAAGACAGATAGTCAAAGGTATTCATTCCACCTTGATCATGACGTAACAAGAGCGTTAAGGGAATTCAGCATTCGTGCTCAAAATAGTCTTTTCGTAACGATGTTGGCTGCATTTAAACTATTATTGCACAAAATCACTGGCCAAGAAGATGTAGTGGTTGGTATCCCTACTGCAGGACAATTGCACATGGAACAACATATCATGATGGGGAATTGTGTTAATTTATTACCATTGTGCAGTAGAATCGAGTCTCATTTTTCTATCAAAGATTTCGTTGCTAATCTTAAGAACAATATGCAGCAATGGGAAGAGCATCAGCACATCTCTTTGGCAAATCTTTCAGCTGGTACGGGGTTATCACTTCCGATAATCAATGTACTATTTAATATGGACAGACCGATAAGGCAGCTGCATTTTTCTAATTTACAGACTCAGATTGTACCTATTCCAGCAGCACATTCGCATTATGATTTATTTTTAAATGTTACGGAAATTGGTCAACAATTGCGGGTCGATGTAGATTATAGACTGCACTTAATAGATGAAAAAACGATTCAAGAATGGATGAGCAGCTTTATTCAATTGCTGCAGGTTGTGGCTAACAATGAGGATCGGGTTGTTCATGAGCTGTCTATCGTTACGGATGAACAACAAGAGCGACTTGAGCTGTTATGCCTATCTAACATGGGCGATATTTTGAATCGATTGATGAGTGTGAATGGTTCGGTACAGCAGAGTTCTGTCTCTATGGTCGGAGTTCATGACCAATATAATCAACCAGCTGTTTTTGGTACGGTAGGCAACATTCATCTGTTCACTGACCGTTGGATACGGACGGAATTTAAAGCATCTGTCACAGTTGACGGGAAACTTGTATGGAAAGATGATGAGAAACGAGTTGTTTCCATTCAAGGTCGTCTTGTGAATCTGTATGAGCTGGAGATGACGCTTTCTTCGTTGCTAGATGGAGCTGGATGCGTGGTAACTACGAGGAAGCTGCTGAACGAGTTATCCAATGAACCTCTTCCATCTGTGGATGAAATCATCGTTTTTGTAGTTACGGATGCGAGCAGCAAAGATATTAGAAACAAACTCTTTTCGAAATTACCTGACTACTTGACACCACGACTTTGCATCCCGGTTAGTGTTATGCCTGTTTATCCCGATGGACGCATTGATGAATCTATGTTATTGGATTTAATTAAACTTTCACATCCCGAACATATTGATGATAACGATATGAGCACAACGGAAGCGCGGATCATTGCCATATGGAGGGAATTACTCGGAGTATCTACAGTTGGTCGTTATGATGACTTTTTTAGTCTGGGCGGAAATTCCTTGAAAGCAACTACGCTGCTTTCGCGGCTTTATGAACAATTTGGCAAGTTAATACCACTCGGTCAATTTCTTGCTTCTCGCACAGTAAACGAACTGGCACGTTATATGGACGGATTAGAACCAGACACCTATATTCCAATACCGCTTGCCCCTAATCAGGACGAATATGTGATGTCTCCTGCACAGCAGAGAGTATATATGTTTGAGCAGCTTGAAGAGGGTGGGTTAGTTCAAAACATCTCGGGTACTATTCGTATTCAAGGACCGCTAGATATAACCCGATTAACCGCCGCATTTCAGCAATTAACGGATCGACATTCTATGATGCGGGCAAGTTTTAAGCTGCAAGAAGGGCAACTTATTCAGAAGATTACTAATAATATCGATCTCACGATTCCGATCAAGCCTGTAGATCCAATGTATTGGAAAGAAGAAATGAAAAGTTTCGTTCGACCTTTTATTTTGGATTCTGCACCGTTGTTTCGGGTACAGTTATTAAGTTCTGCTCCCGACGATCATATGCTATTGCTGGACATGCATCATATTATCTCGGACGGCTATTCGATGGAAGTCCTTATGCAAGAACTCATCTCTATTTATGATCGGGGTTCAATTAAACCAGAGCGAGTACAATATCAAGACTTTGCGGCGTGGCAGATGGAACGATTGGGCAATGGAGAGTTGAAACGTGAAGAAGCGTATTGGTTAGAGCAATTTGCGGGGAATACTCCATTACTAAATCTGCCTACTGATTATAATCGCCCTCAGCAATTGAATTATGAGGGGAATCGTTTCTCCATTGTGTTGGATGATGCACTTAAGCAGGGTATTCATACCTTAGCACAAGAAACGGGTACTACATTGTTTATTGTACTACTTGCTGCGTATAAAGCACTTCTTTACCGCTATACAGGTCAAGAGGATCTTATCGTGGGAACTCCAATGTCAGGACGCGATCATCCAGACACGGAGCACATCATAGGTTTGTTTATTAATACAGTTGCAATTCGTACCATGCCTAGTTCCTCCACTACCTTCTTGCAGTTCGTAGAGCAGGTGAAGGAGAGAATGTTGATGGCTTACGAGCATCAACAATATCCGTTCGAAAAATTGGTGCAATTGCTGCAAGTTCAGCGGGATGCCGGTCGTAATCCGTTGTTTGATACGATGTTTGTATTACAGAATATGAATTTGCACGAAGTACAACATGCTGATTTGACTTGGACACCTTCAGAGTACAATCCGGGTGTATCGCAATTTGATTTAACATTTAATATTGAGGATCGTAATAATACGCTCATTCTTCTTATCGATTTCAGTACCTCTTTATTTAGAGATTCTACGATTAGTAGAATGGCTGGACACTATATACAATTACTAAGGGCGGTAACTAAGAACCGAAATTTAGCACTCTCGGAAATTCCAATCTTAACAACAGAGGAAGAGAGTCAGCTCATCTACCAATTTAATGAAACGTATTTGGAGTATGATAAGCAACTTACCATTCAGGAATCGTTCAGAAGACAAGTTGAGAATAATCCAGACGTGGTAGCTTTAATCTTTGGGGAAACGGAGCTTACCTATCGCCATCTTTTCGAAGAAGCAAATCGTTTAGCTCATTACCTTCAACGCCATGGAGCAGTACGTGGCTGTACAATTGGTATCATGCTTCGACGTTCACCAGAAATGATGATCGCAATCCTTGCAGTGCTTCAATCGGGAGGAGCATATGTGCCGATTGACCCTGATTATCCGGCTGAACGAATCGAATATATGTTAACAGATAGTGGAGCATCTTTAGTAATTACCGATGATTTCTATCCTATTCAAACAACTGCTCGTCGTATATCAATCTCTGAAAACTCCATCAAAGATGAAAGTTTGGAGCCCTTACAAGAAAATCAATCGACAGAGGATGTTGCTTATATCATCTACACTTCGGGATCAACTGGAAAGCCTAAAGGTGTGTTGATATCACATAGAGCCGTTCAAAATTTTATGGCTGGAATGTGCACTCGAATTGCTTTTGAACCAGAGAAGACGATATTGGCGCTTACTACGATTTCATTCGATATATTTGTTCTTGAAACTCTATTGCCTCTATGTCGTGGTATGAGAATTGTACTTGCGGATGAAGAACAGCAAACGAATGCGGTTGAACTTAAAAAGCTAATTACTGAGAAACAGATAAACATATTGCAGATGACACCTTCGCGATTAAAAATGTTGATTGCATGTGATGAGAAATGTGAATTTTTGGATCCTGTAGAAGATCTAGTACTGGGTGGCGAACCATTACCGGCATACTTGCTAGGACGACTTCAGGATGTAGGAAATGTTAGCATTCACAATATGTATGGTCCTACCGAAACAACGGTCTATTCAACGGGCATTGATATTACAAATGAGCAGGTAATTACGATTGGTAAACCGATTGCCAATACGCAAGTGTATATCGTAGATGCCTATAATCAGCTGCAGCCAATAGGTATTCCTGGTGAGGTGTGTATCGCTGGGGATGGTTTAGCGAATGGATACTATCACCGAGAACAGTTAACGAATGAAAAATTTATACCTTGTCCGTTTAGTGAGAACCAATTGATGTATCGATCTGGTGACTTAGCTCGTTGGCTGCCCGATGGAACAATAGAATGTTTAGGTAGATTGGACTTCCAAGTGAAGATCAGAGGTTATCGTATTGAGCTAGAGGAAATCGAAAAAGCACTGATGAAGGTGGCGGGCGTACAAGAAGCAGTAGTAGTACCTCGAGAAAATGACTCGGGTATTCCGTATTTAAGTGCTTATGTGCAGCTCATTTCAGAAAGCAGTGTAGGGGAGTTGAGAAATGGACTTTCCAAGCAACTGCCAGAATATATGATACCTTCGACATATACATTTATGGATAAGATGCCTATGACACCAAATGGGAAAATTGACAGAAAGGCATTGCCAGTGCCCGAATTCATCCTCGATGATCATCAATACATTTCACCCGAAGGGGACGTAGAACTACGTCTTGCGGTAATGTGGCAGGAAGCATTAAATGTTCCGAGTATCGGAGCAACCGATAATTTCTTTGAACTAGGAGGCCATTCTCTTAGTGCGACGCTTCTTATCGCTCGTATGAATCAGGAGCTTCAATTAAGTATTCCTGTTCGTGTAATGTTCAATCATCCAACAATTAGGCAATTGGCGAACTGGATAGGTCTAGCACAGTCAACTGAAGTGGCCGAAATTCCACGGGCAGAGGAAAATATCTACTATAAGGCATCGCCTGCACAGAAACGATTGTTTATTGTTCAACAACTTGATCCAGCAAGCACAGCCTATCATATGACGGCAGCGATAAAGTTGATTGGCGATCTGAATCGTACAAGACTGGAACATACATTCCAGCAATTGATAGCGAGGCACGATGCTTTCCGAACGTCCTTTCAATTGATTGAAGATATGCCTGTACAAATAATAGATCATTCGATTGAATTTGAAATTGACGATTTGGGTCATATACAAGAAGAGGATATTGAAGAACATGTATGCCGATTTATACAGCCATTTGATTTAGGTAAGGCGCCGTTATTCCGTATTGGACTTTCCAAAATGGATGAACTGACTCATTTGTTAATTCTGGATATGCATCATTTAATCTCGGATGGCACTTCTATTCATCTCATTATTAATGATTTCAATAGATTTTATCAGGGTACAGAAGTAGAACCTGCAAAGATTCAGTACAAAGATTATTCCGAGTGGATGTATGCACAGGTTGACATTAATCTTGCCGCAAAAGAATATTGGCTTACTCAATTTAAAGGGGAAGTTCCAATACTGGACTTTCCAGCAGATTATCCACGTCCACAAGTTCAAAGCTTTGATGGAGATCAGTACAAATTCGTGCTGAGCGAACAGGATACCGAACGGGTAAGACAACTTGCTCTACTAACAGGTACGACCCCGTATATGATCTTGATGGCAGTGTATCAGATCCTGTTGTCTCGTTACAGTGGACAAGAAGATGTTATAGTAGGGTCGCCTGTAGCAGGAAGACAACATGCTTCGCTGCAAGAAATAGTTGGTATGTTTGTGAACACGATCGCTTTGCGTAGTAAGCCAGAGGGAACCAAGTCTTTTTCAATTTATTTACTAGAGATGAAAGGGCTTGTGCTAGATGCTCTTGAGCATCAGGACTATCCATTAGAGCAGTTAATTGAGCAATTAAGCCTACCAAGAGATGTTAGCCGCAATCCACTATTTGATGTCATTTTTACTTACAATAATGTGGAAATTGATAGAATGCAGATGGAAGATCTGCACTTGGAAGATTATCCTTTACGCGTTCGAAAGACCAAGTTCGATCTAGCATTAACCGCTCAAGAGAATGGTGACAGCATTAGTATGGACTTTGTTTACGCTAAGCAGTTGTTCAGCAGAAAACGAATAGAGCGTTTGGTCGAACATTTTCTGAATATACTGCATGCAGTAATGGAACATCCAAGCATAAATATTGCTGCTATCGATATGTTAGCTTCCGAGGAACAAAGGCAGCTGCTGCATGATTTTAATGGAAGGCTTCGAAGCGAACTAGACTCCCACTCGTTTATTCAAATGTTTGAGCAACAAGTTCGCCGTACACCAGATCATGTTGCTGTCGTTTTCGGAAATGATCGACTTACTTATGCCGAACTTAATAGAAAAGCAAATCAATTAGCATTTGAGTTAAGCTCCGCATTGGATAATCGCTCATGTACTCAGCCGATTATCGCTATTTTAGCAGAGTATAGAATTGAGACAATGATTGGGCTGTTAGCCATTCAAAAAGTAGGAGCGGCTTATGTGCCAATTGATCCTGAATTCCCTACGTTGCGTATGGAGTATATGCTGCAAAATAGCGGGGCTTCTCTACTTCTATCTCCTCAAGCTAGGGGAGATTTGAATACAACGATTCCAACATGTTTGATCGATGGTGTGTTGGATTACGTGGGAACTGACGAAAAATGTACTTCGTATACACTTGAATCTAATGATCTCATTTATGTTATCTACACGTCAGGCACAACAGGACAGCCAAAAGGTGTTATGGTTGAGCATCGTAATGTAGTGAACTATCTAGATTGGTTTGTAAATGAATTTGGTATTAACGATAAAGATCGAACCGTTCTTCTCTCTTCACCAAGTTTTGATCTTGGCTATACATCGATGTTGTCCGCACTGATAAGAGGTGCAGAATTGCATATATTGAATAAGCACGATTATGTAGATCCTTTATATGTGACTCAATATATTTCTGATCATCACATTACTTATGTAAAGGCAACACCGTCTATGTTCCATCTTCTGATCAATAATGATGGTTTTTCTATTCAACAAGGAGCATTGGAAACTTTGCGTCTCATCGTGCTTGGCGGAGAGAAAATAAATACGTTAGATATCGCCCAATACCATAAACAATATTCCAATACAACGATTGTTAACCACTACGGCCCAACAGAGGCGACAATTGGCTGTATTGCCGCACCAATCGATTTCGACCAATTACATCGATCTAACAGCACACCTGTACTTGGTAAGCCGATAGACAATGCGCGAGTATATGTTATAAATCGATATGGAAAACTTCAGCCAATTGGAGTCTTAGGTGAACTTGCTATTGCTGGAGCTGGTTTATCACGAGGTTATTTGAATAATGAGAGTTTAACTGCTGAGAAATTTGTTACTAATCCGTTCTCCGATGCAGAAAACAACAGAATGTACCTGACTGGAGATATCGTAAGATGGTGCGAGGACGGAACGATACAGTTTTTTGGGAGAGCCGATCATCAAGTCAAAATAAGAGGATATCGCATTGAATGTTCTGAGATCGAGCATCGCCTTATTGAGCATCCCCACATTAGTGAGGCAATTGTCATTTTGAAGGAGGAAGAAGGAAAATCCTTCTTAGTGGCTTATGTTGTAGCTGATATTACGGTCGATGCTGTGGAGGTTAAACGGTGGGTAACGGATGGGCTTCCAGAATATATGGTTCCTACACATGTCATTCATATGGAGCGAATTCCACTAAATGAGAATGGAAAAGTAAATGTCCATGTTCTGCCGCAGCCACAATGGATGAATACTTTGAGCAGCACGGTTGAACTTCCTACAAATGAAGTGGAATCAGCATTAGTTGCAGTGTGGGAAGAAGTGCTTGGATTACACCCAATTGGGACGGATGCTCATTTTTTTGAGCTAGGCGGCGATTCAATTAAAGCACTGCAAGTTTCTTCACGAATGCAACGCCATGGTTTGAAAATGGAAGTTCGGCATCTTTTCCAACACCCAGTCATTAGACGTTTGAGTAAATATGTTCAACCAATTAAAGCACAAATTGATCAAGGCTTAGTATTGGGTCCGACTGAACTAACGCCGATACAAAGGCGATTATTCGACCTAGGATGGGAAACCGTACAACATTATAATCATTCCGTCATGTTGTTGAAGCCCGACAGGTTTGATGAAACATTGCTAAGAACGGTGTTTACATTGCTAACCACACACCATGATGCTTTACGAATGAGATATAGCTATGAAACGAATCAGGTTCTTCAGACAAACAAAGGTCTAGAAGGTAACCATCACGAGTTATTACTGTTTGACTATATGGATATTGCTCAAGAATATGCTGAGAAAGAAATGGAGACGCAAGCTAATTGTATTCAGCAATCTATGCGACTTGACAGTGGTCCGCTTTTGAAGGCTGGGTTGTTTAAGACGCAACAAGGTGATTACTTACTGTTAATTATTCATCATGTAATCGTAGATGGAGTGTCTTGGCGCTTCCTTATCGAAGATCTTGAAACGGCATACACACAATTAGAGAGCAAGCAAGAAGTAAAGCTACCACCCAAAACGGATGCGTATCAACGATGGTCTAAGCAACTGCTCTCCTATGCGGATAGTAAGGATATTCGAGGAGAAGTCATGTATTGGCAGCAGCAGGAGCAAATTGAAACACGACTCCTACCAAAAGAAAATGTCATTATGCAGCGTATGGAAAGGAATAGTCGTAAAACAAGTATTAAGCTTGAAAAGGACGAGACCTACCAACTCTTGCATGAGGCGAATCGTACCTACAGTACAGAAGTAAATGAACTTTTACTGTCTGCGTTAGTAATGACATTGCAGACGTGGATAGGTGGGAATGGATCATTTATTGTACATCTTGAAGGTCACGGTCGAGAAGATATTATGGATGACATCGACATTTCAAGAACGGTTGGTTGGTTTACTTCGGTTTATCCGTTTGCTCTTGAATTGATAAGTACTTCAGATATGAGCCGCAGTATCAAAACAGTAAAGGACAACTTGCGACGTGTTCCAAACAAAGGTATAGGCTATGAAATATTAAGATGGTTGACCACCCATCGTTCTGACTTGCCTCTTACTTTTAACTTAAAGCCGGAAGTTATATTTAATTATCTAGGTCAATTTGATCAATTATTACCGGGTGAACGCCTTCAAATTTCTACATTAAGCACTGGTTCAGATATTGGACCGGAGATGGTGAAGCGGTATGCATTAGAATTTAATGCGATGATTGTTCGAGGCGAATTGTGCTTAGATATTCATTATGATCGTAATGAATATCAATCGGCAACAATTGATAAATTGGCTACTTCGTACCGGCATTACTTGAAGGAAGTTATTTCTCATTGTACGGGCAAAGAAATGGTAGAACATACGCCAACGGATTTTCACTTTAATAAATTGTCTCAGCAGCAGCTAGATAAAATATCAAATCTTTTCAAAGTGCATTCGAAGAAATGAGCACTTCTTTAAAGAGGACCAGCTCATTGAAATTCCAATAAAATTTGGGAGTGTCGAGCATTGAATTATGAGATCGAAAATATATACACGTTGACTCCACTTCAAGAAGGTATGTTATTTCATTCCTTGCTTGATCCTGAATCAAACGCTTATTTTGAGCAGTTTGTATTTACATTAAGCGGTCAGATTGAGGTAGCGCTGCTGGAGAAAAGTTTTAATCAGATTATTGAACGCTTTGACGTGTTAAGAACTGTGTTTATCTACAAGGAATCAGAGCAACCGTTACAGGTTGTGCTTCGGAAGGTAGAGACCAATATTCCTTTTGTAGACCTTACAGATCTTAGTCCACTCGAGCAGCAGCAATATGTAGAAGAGTTTAAGAATCGTGAAAAGGAAAAAGGTTTTGACTTGCAACAAGATGTGCTCATTCGATTGTCTCTATTTCAAACCACGTCTTCCACATATAAGGTGGTATTTAGCTTCCATCATATTATTATGGATGGCTGGTGCCTTGGTATTATTGCTAAACATTTATTCGGCGTCTATCATGAGCTGCAGCAAGGTAAATGGATGCCAAATCATACGATATATCCATTTAGTGATTATTTGACTTGGTTGAATGCTCAAGATAGCAGCAGCGCATTACAGTATTGGTCTGATTATTTACGTGACTTTGAAAATCAGACTTTACTTCCTAGTCAACATAGCTATAATCCATTAGCGGAATTTAAATATTGTCGTCATTCGTTCCGCTTCAGCGAAGAAACAAGTCGCGACTTGCTAAAGCTTGCTTCCGAACAGAAAGTTACCATAAGTACTGTGTTCCATGTTATGTGGGGCATATTGCTGCAAAAATATAATCATAGTGATGATGTCGTATTTGGTACGGTAATCTCCGGCAGGCCGCCGGAGATTGTCGGTATCGAAGAGATGGTTGGTCTATTTATTAATACTGTTCCTATACGAGTAACAGGCAGCTGCGACATGACTTTACCTAATCTACTGCAGAACATAAACGTTGCTATGGCTGAGGCTAACACTCATGGGCACGTATCTTTAGCAGACATTCAATCCTTAACGACATTAAAGCAGCACTTAATCCAGCATATTATGGTTTTTGAAAACTATCCGTTGGAGTCAGAGCTGATCGATAGTAATCATGGAAATAACAATCAACTATCCATTTCAGATGTTGTAGTAGAAGAACAAGTGAATTATGACTTTGATGTAACGGTGTTTCCTGGTGATGAGATAGAGGTTCGCTTCACATACAATGGAAATACTTACGAAGAATCGTTTGTACAGAGAATGGAGTTTCACCTAAAGCAATTAGTCAATCAAATGATAGATAACTCGCAAATTACGTTAGGTGATCTTAGCATCATTACTGAAGAGGAACATGCACAGATTGTTCAGTTGTTTAATGGAAAGAAAACAAATTTTGAACATGCTCTTACTAAGACGGTTCATCAATTATTTGAAGAGCGGGTATTGCACAATCCTCATGCCATTGCTGTGAAGTATAGAGAACAGCATATGACCTATGGACAGTTAAATGATAGAGCCAATCAAATTGCTAGAAGGTTAGTTCGACTTGGTCTACAGCCGGGTGACTTTGTTGGAATTATGATGGAGCGTTCTCCATTAATGCTGCAAAGTATATTAGCCATATGGAAAGCAGGCGCAGCTTATATTCCGCTAGATATGAGTCATCCAGAAGAGCGAATTATGTCCATTATGATAGACTCTGATGCACGAATATTGCTTAGCGAAGCGAATTGTGCAACGGATACGTTGAAGCAAAGACTTGGTGCAAAATTGGTCGAGCTAGACGAGCAGATGAAGGTTATTGAGCAGGAGGAAAGCATCAATCTTGATTTGCCAATATCCGTGAATGACTTAGCATACTGTCTATTTACATCGGGATCAACAGGACAACCTAAAGGGGTTATGATCGAGCATTTAGGTATGCTCAACCATATTCTAGCTCAGCAAGAAGCTCTAGGTTTATCTCAGGAACTTGTGTTTGCACAGAATGCTAGCCACTGTTTTGACATTTCTGTATGGCAGTTCGTATGTGGTCCCACACTTGGAGGTACAACTGTTATTATTCCTGATGACATTGTAATGGACCCGCGAAAATGTATAGAACGAATTCAAACAGAAGCTGTTACGCTTTTAGAGGTTGTGCCGTCCTATTTAACGGTGCTGATGGATTTGATTGAACAGGATTCTATTGTTCTTTCTAACTTGTCTTTATTGATGATAACCGGAGAAACGGCTACTCCAGCAATTGTGAAGAGATGGTTCTCGTTATGTCCTACTATTCCAATGATAAATGCATATGGACCTGCTGAGGCTTCGGATGATGTATGTCAGTATAAATTTGATGAGTACCCTTCTGGAAGCATGGAACAGATTCCTATTGGAAGTCCATTAGCAAACGTTAATATTTATATCGTTGACCAACATTTTCAGTTGTGTCCAGAAGGTGTTACCGGTGAAATTTGCGTGAGTGGGATTGCAGTTGGTAGAGGGTATCTTAATGACGAGGAACGAACTCAGCGAGTGTTCCTAACCGATCCATTTACATCTGATCCAGGGGTACGGATGTATAGAACGGGTGACCTTGGTAAATGGCGTAAAGATGGAATGATCGAATTTGTGGGAAGGCGCGATCATCAAGTAAAAGTCAGAGGATTTCGGATTGAACTTGGTGAGATTGAAAATCATCTTGCCTCCCATCCATTAATTATTGAAGTGGCTTCTGTAGTATGGAAGGAAGGCGAAGAGTCTTATATTTGTGCCTACTATAAGAGTAATCAGGCTATACATGATGACGAATTAAAATCGTATCTAAGTCGTTATTTGCCATCCTATATGGTACCTGCATGCTTTATGCGATTAGAGGAAATGCCTCTCAATGGAAGTGGGAAAATAGACCGTCAACAACTGCCACGTCCATCGCATCGAGTTAACGATGAATATATTGCACCACGCAATACAACGGATGAAATGCTATGTGAGATATGGAGTGAAGTATTAGGCCCACATCATTGGGGAATAGAGCACAACTTCTTTAACTGTGGAGGTCATTCTCTGAAGGCAACTGTATTGATCTCCAAAATTTATAATCGCTTGGACGTAAATGTGTCGGTAAGAGATGTGTTCCGTCTACCTACGATCTGCGAAATGTCGGATTACATTCATACATTAACTCCTGCAAGGATAGAGCAAATACCTGTAGCTGAAAAATGTGACTATTATCCAGTTAGCTCCATGCAGCAAAGAATGTACGTATTACATGAGTTGGAGGATAAGAGAAGCGTAGCCTACAACATGCCAAGTGCGTATCGAATTCAAGGAGAGCTGGATGTTGCAAGGTTAGAACAGGCTGTGCAAGCTTTAATAAGACGGCATGATCTATTACGAACGGTATTTGAAACGATTGATGGAGTTATTGTACAAAGGGAATGTACGAATGTTTCATTTGCTATTGAACGAAGTGAGGGGTCAGAAGTAACAATTGACTCTGCTATGCGTGCATTTGTTCGACCGTTCTATCTAGAAGAAGCTCCGTTGCTTCGGATGGAAGTGTTGAAGATAAACGAGCAGGACCATATCTTACTTGTTGATATGCATCACATTATTTCAGATGGCATATCAGGACAGATCATTGTTAACGAAACCATTGCTCTATATACACAACAGCAGCTGCCTGAACTAGCTCTACAGTATAAGGATTATGCAGTATGGCAGCAGCAACGTTTGTCTGACTCAAGAATGGTGGATCATAAAGGCTATTGGTTGCAGCAGTTTAGTGGGTCATTACCGCTGCTGAATTTGCCTTTAGATTACAGGAGGCCAGTCCAACAAAGTTTTGCAGGTAATACGCTGAGATTTACAGCAGGCGCTGAACTAACCGCACAATTGAATCAGTTTGCATCACGGAATGGAGCAACATTATATCATGTTCTACTTGCTGCTTATTATTTGCTGTTGAACAAGTATTCCGCTCAGCATGATATTATAATCGGCACGCCCGTTGCAGGCCGTAATCATCCGGATTTACACAATATGCTGGGGATGTTTGTTAACACGCTAGCATTACGAATCAAGTCGCAACCTGAACAAACATTTGAACAGATAGTAGATACGATTAAAGAATTGTCACTCGAAGCGATGGAGCATCAGGAATATCCATTCGAGCAATTGCTTGACGAACTTGATGTGAAGCGAGATACGAGTCGCAATCCATTATTTGATACCATGTTTAATCTTTTTGATGCTGAAGAACATGAAATCCAATTAGACAACTTGCATATTACCCCACAAGAATTAAATCACCAATCAGCGAAATTTGACCTCATGTTAGATGCACTTACAGAGACAGATAATATTTATTTTGATTTACAATACTGCACTGATTTATTTAAGGAATCTACAGCTAAGCAACTCTCATCACATTACTTATATATTCTAGACCAAGTTGCGTCTGATCCTAGTGTAGCTATTGGAGTTATAAATGTATTGTCGGATACGGAAAGTAGACATCTTATTCAACAATTTAGTGGAGTACAAAAGGATTACGATTTTAGTAAAAATGCAGCTCAGCGTTTTGAGCAATATGCTATAAGCACTCCAGATCACGTCGCAGTTATTTATGAGCATGAACGAATTAGCTATCGTGAATTAAATGAGCATGCCAATCGCTTGGCACATTACTTGTTACGGCAGCAAATAGCTCGTGAAGAAGTTGTGGCTGTCATGTTAGATCGGACACCGCATTTTATAAAGAGTGTTCTGGCAGTATGGAAAGCAGGAGCGGCTTATGTTCCTATTGATCCAGCTTATGGGATGGAACGTCAGCGAAATATTGTACAAGATTCTGGGGCGTCATTGTGGATTACGTTATCGGAGTACAAGGAAACGGTTCAACAGGTAGCATTTGAAGGAACGATTCTGTTTATTGATGAAATTGAACAGCAATTGCTGTCAGAGTCTGTATCAAATCCTAAGGTCGAATCGGATATACATGATTTGGCGTATGTTTTGTTTACTTCTGGATCAACAGGTAAGCCGAAGGGAGTTATGATTGAGCATATTGGCATGTTAAATCATATTCTAGCAGAAGCGGATGAACTACATTTAGATGAGAGCTTAGTGTTTGCCCAAAATGCCAACGTATGTTTCGATATTTCGGTGTGGCAGTTTTTTGGACCGCTAGCTATTGGTGGAACTACTGTCATTTACTCAAATGCCCTGATTCTAGATGTGGAGACGTTTCTTAACCGCATGGATGATGATGGCATAACCTTATTGGAAGTTGTCCCGACCTATTTATCTATCATGATGGACGTGCTTGAAAAAGGTCATCTTGTACCATCAAATTTACGCATGCTTATGATCACGGGTGAAGCTGTCAAGCCAGAGACAGTGAAGCGTTGGTTCCGTTTATGCTCTCATATTCCAATGGTTAATGCGTACGGGCCTGCTGAGGCATCGGATGATAGTATTCAATATCTAATGAAGCAAGCTCCTGAGGATATGCAGCTCATTCCTATTGGAATACCTATACCTAACGTAAATGTATATGTCGTGGATGAAGCAATACGATTATGTCCTCTTGGAGTTGTTGGAGAAATATGTATAGGTGGACTTGGTGTAGGTAGAGGGTACATCAGAGATTCTGAACGAACGAAGGGCTCCTTTATACTTGATCCGTTTTCGGATGTACCGGGACAAACGATATATCGGACAGGGGATATGGGCAGATGGCTAGCAGACGGCACAGTCGAATACTTCGGTCGTCAAGATTTTCAGGTGAAAATAAGAGGCTTTCGCATTGAGCTAGAGGAAATTGAGGCAGTGCTTCTTCAACAATCTGTTGTAAAAGAAGCAGTGGTCAAAGTGCTAACGAATGAGGGGGAAGATCCTTATTTATGTGCTTATCTGACCTCAAATTCAAATGAAAAACTAGATTTAGAGAGTTTGAAGTCTGAACTTTCAATAGCACTTCCCTATTATATGGTTCCTACGTATTTTGTAAATTTGGAAGCTATGCCGTTATTGGATAACGGAAAGATTAATCGTAATGCGCTGCCTGAACCAAATTTAAATGTAGGTACAACGAAAGTCGCTGTTGATCCTACAAGTAAACTTGAGTCACATATGGTAGAAATATGGGCAGAAGTACTTGGCCACCAGCAAATTGGAACCAATTATAATTTCTTCGAACTTGGTGGAGATTCGATTAAAGCGATTCAAATCTCTTCTAGACTTAGCGCATTAGGTTACCGTATGAAAATAAAAGATTTGTTCCAGTATCCGCAAATTGCTCAGTTGAGCCCTTGGGTAACTTCAGAGAATAGAGAAATCGACCAGAGTGCAGTTGAAGGGGAGGTGCCATTTACTCCTATTCAGCATTGGTTCTTCCAACAATCATTCGTTAATGCCCACCATTGGAATCAATCGGTCATGTTGTACAACCCAGAAGGTTATGATGCGAAAATAGTGGAGCAGGTATGGGGAGATATCGTTAAGCATCATGACGCTTTGCGAATGGTGTATAAAGATGAAAAGGGTTCTGTCATTCAAATTAATCAAGAGTTAAGTGCTTCAGTACCTCAGCTAGAATATGTTGATGTTTCCCATCTTTTAGATACTTCATCAGCCATTCTACAACATGCTGAATCGGTTCAATCTTCGATCCATTTAGCTGATGGCCCATTAGTAAAGCTTGCATTGTATCACACAGAGAATGGAGATCATTTGTTTATTGTAATCCATCATTTAGTTGTTGATGGTGTGTCATGGCGCATTTTGTTTGAGGATTTCGCAGCAGGGTATATGCAGCTAACACGCAATGAGCAGATTGTGTTCCCATCAAAAACGGATTCTTATAAATATTGGGCAGAACAGTTGTTGAAATATGCAAATAGTAAGACGTTAACGAAGGAAATGTCTTATTGGGCTCAAGTAAATGCAATGAACATGGCTCCTTTGCCTAAGGAAAGCTTGAGTAATAGTAATGATATAAGAGTAAAACACAACCGAAAGTACTCTTTTGAACTTCAGCAGGACGAGACTGGATTGCTCCTTGGACCTGCGCATGTAGCGTACGGTACAGAAATTAATGACTTGCTTTTATCAGCACTTGGTATTGCCCTTCAACAATGGGCAGGACATGAACAAGTGGCAATCTCTCTAGAAGGTCATGGGAGAGAAGAGTTACTAGATAAAGTCAACATAAGTCGAACTGTGGGATGGTTTACATCGGTATTCCCAATCGGGCTCGATATGGGCGCTCCAAACGATCTCTCGTACACGATTAAAAACGTGAAAGAATCACTTAGACGTGTACCGAATAAAGGAATCGGATACGGGATCTTAAAATATCTGACTGCGGTGGAGTATAAACAAGGCATGCAGTTTGAGCTAGAGCCCGAGATCAAATTTAATTATCTTGGTCAGTTCGATACAGATATCAATTCAGGTGTATTCCAAGTCTCTCCACTAGATTGTGGGCAAAATGAAAGTATGGACGGCGATAGAGAAGTAGCTTTAAATATTGGCGGACTAATTGAGAATGGCAAGTTGAGGATCATGATCGATTATAACGCAAATGAATTTAGCAATAGCCATATTGCCAAGTTGGCTGATGCGTTCCAGTCGGCACTCCTGAGAATTCTAGAACATTGTATCTCGAAAGAGGAAAAAGAGTTGACAGCATCAGATGTTGGTGCGGAGGATTTATCCTCAGAGGAATTAGACGAAATTCTACTGTTCTATAGTAATTAGATTTGCTGCGGGGAGGGATTTGGTTGGAGAAATTGGAAGTTAAAAGCGTCTACTCTTTATCGCCGATGCAAGAAGGAATGCTATTTCACACTTTACTGAATCCAACATCGCCGGCATATTTCGAACAATTTCAGTGTACGCTTCTTGGTGAACTTAATGTGCGCTTATTGGAGCAAAGTTTTAATATTTTAATAGAAAAATACGAGATTTTAAGAACTAACTTTATGCATTTGAACTTGAAAAGTCCAAAGCAAATCGTATTTGAGAAACGAAAGCTTACGATTAAGTATGAGGATCTATCCAATAATGGGATGGATATAACGGAAGCCGAGGCATTTATCGAACAGTATGCAGTAGAAGATAAACGTAACGGTTTTGATCTAGCAAAAGATATGTTGATTCGTCTCGCTGTATTCCGAGTGGGTGAGGATCGATTTAAAATTGTATGGAGCTATCATCATATTTTAATGGATGGATGGTGTCTCAAGCTGCTGCTTCAGCAGTGGCTTGAGTACTATAACGTACTGTTGAATAGCCAACCACTTCATATAAGTAAAGTACGGCCTTACGCAGATTATATTCGCTGGTTGGAGCAACAAGATCGTGATGAAGCCAAGCAGTTTTGGTTGAAATACCTTGAAGGTTATTCAACGCAAGCCATACTGCCATCTTTATCTATGGGAGAACATGTGCGGGAGAACAAACAGGAATATGTTCAAGTCGATCATTTTTTTCGAATTGACGAAGATGTAAGATTCAGACTAGAAAGCATTGCCAAGAAGCAGCAGGTGACCTTAAACACCGTATTGCAATCTGCGTGGGCCATCATGTTAGGAAAATACAATCGTACCGATGATGTAGTAATTGGCACAGTTACATCAGGAAGGCCTGCGGCAGTTGACGGTGTGGAAGAAATGATAGGGTTATTTATTAATACCATTCCTGTTCGAATAAAGTGGGATAATCATGATCGCTTTGATGAAATGCTTCAACAGGTTCAACGTTCTGGCGTAGAAGCGCAAAACTATGATTATTACCCTTTAGCAGATATACAATCTAACTCTGAGTTGAAACAAACGCTGCTTCACCATTTATATGGATTTCAAAATTATCCGTTTAAACATAATCCTCAAGATGAGCCTGAGCCGTATACATTTACAATCGAAGAAGAACAAGATTTTGAGCAGTCCAATTATGATTTTAACGTTATTGTGAGCGCTAGCGAAGGGCTGGAAGTTAATTTTAAATATAATGCTGCTTGTTTTGATGCATTCATGGTGCAAAACATAGAACATCACTTCAAACATATCCTACATCAGATTAGTCAACAGCCTGGAATTTGTATCGGAGCTATCTGCCTTATAACTGACATCGAACGCACGCTCCTATTAGAACAATTTAATGAAACAACGGTGTCTTACGATTTAGATGGGACCTTTCTAAAAAGATTCGAGGCTCAAGTTCGAGAGTGTCCTGATGATATTGCAGTAGTCTATCGTGATCAAGAACTAAGCTATAAACAATTAAATGAACGTGCCAATCAATTGGCAAATTGGTTGAAGGAACAGGGAATAACTCATCAACAAGTGATTGGTTTGATGCTAGATCCTTGCACTGAAATGGTCGTTGGTATGCTTGCTATTGCAAAAGTGGGGGGCGTATTTCTACCCATTGATCATAGTTATCCGATCGAGCGTATTCAATATATGCTCGAAGATAGTGCTGCTGCTTTGTTATTGTCGAATCAGAGTTGTTTGCGAAAAGGACCATGGGCAGCATGGGGAGTTAGGTATGCTGCAATTGAGGATATTCAGTTAGATCTTTTTGAACATTCCAATCTCAATCATCATGTCCAACCGACGGATTTAGCTTATCTTATCTATACATCTGGTTCTACAGGAAAGCCCAAAGGAGTCATGATTGAGCATCGATCACTGTTGAACTTCGCACTATGGTATGTCGAATATTACAAATTCTCGAAGCATGATAAATGTGCTAAATACATAGGATTTGGCTTCGACCCTTCCGTTAGTGAAATGGTACCACCGCTCCTTGCAGGAAGTTCTATCGTTATCATACCTGAAGAAATCCGATTGGAACTTGATGCACTCAATCAATTTATGGAAGAAAAAGGTGTTACAATTGCTGCATTTCCTGCTGCCATAACCGAGCAATTCATCAAACTGGGCAATCGTACTTTAACAAGACTGATCACCGGTGGGGATAAGCTCAAACATTTTGAAAGTTGCAGTTTCCAAATTTACAATAATTATGGCCCAACCGAAAACACCATTACCTCAACCGTATTTCCGGTAAGCAGCCTTTTACACAATATCCCGATTGGAAAGCCAATCTCCAACGGAAGAGTATACATTGCTGATGACGATGGATGCTTGCTACCAGTGGGAGTGCCGGGAGAATTATACGTTGCTGGTACAGGCTTGGCTAGAGGATATTGGAATAGACCGGATCTAACAGAATCGAGCTTTATACCAGATCCGTATGTGCCAGGAGAAAGGATGTACCGAACGGGAGATTTGTGCCGTTGGCTGCCTGATGGCAATATCGAATTTCTAGGCCGAATAGACAATCAAGTCAAGATTAGAGGCTATCGGGTTGAATTAGGAGAAATTGAATGGCATTTGTTTCAACAGCCTGAGATTAAAGAAGCAGCCGTTACCATTTTAGAGCGAGTGAATGGTGAGAAGATACTAGTAGGCTATATGGTTGCAGAAGCAGCCGTAACCAGTACTGAAATGAAACGTCGCCTTGCTAAAATATTGCCAGATTATATGGTTCCTACTTATTTGATATTTCTAGATAAGATGCCGCTTACCTCTAATGGAAAGATCGATCGCCAATCTCTTCCGTATCCGAAAGAGGCTAATATCGAAAGTGGGGAATATGCAAATCCTACTAATGAGATAGAAGCAAAAATGATTAGCATTTGGAAAAATATATTGGGTGTAGAGCATGTTGGAGTTAATAGTCATTTTTTTGCTTTGGGCGGAAATTCACTAAGTGCGATTAGGCTTGTTTCAGCCATAAAAAAAGAGCTCCAATTTGGATTGCCGTTACAAGATATTTTCCAGCAGCCATTGTTATCTGACATGGCTCGAATGATAACGGGAACCGATAATCGGTATGCCGCTATTGAACCAGCAGCACCTGCAGCGTATTATCCGGTATCACCTGCACAGCGACGTATATTTATTATCGAACAACTAGAAGGGGTAGGGTATGCCTATCATATGCCTGTCATCGTTCGTTTACGAGGAAATCTGGATAAGGAGCGTTGGAGAAAAGCCATTCTGCATTTAGTTCAACGGCATGATTCCCTGCGCACCACCTTTGCTTGGGTGAACGGAGAACCGATGCAGCAGGTGGGGCAAGTTAGGCAAGAAGCTGTAGATGTTAGGGAACTGCTTGGAGGTGAAGCAGATCTAGAGACAGCGGTGGAAGACTTTATGCAGCCGTTTGATTTGTACCATGGCCCGCTATTCCGTGCTCGATTGCTTCATATCTCTGCTGAAGAGCATCTTATGCTTGTGGATATGCATCATATCATTGCAGATGGCACTTCCATTGGTGTGTTGGTCGAGGAGTTCAGCCAGCTGTACCGGGAAGAAGTGTTACCTAACCTTCGGATTCAGTATCAAGATTATGCAGTGTGGCAGCAAGAGCAAGCTCAGAATGGTCAGTTTGACAAGCAGGAACAGTATTGGCTTAGTCAGTTCGAAAAAGAAATTCCAGTACTGACGTTGCCGCTTGATCAACCGCGACCTCAGATGCAAAGTTTTGAAGGCGATATCCTAGTACTCTATCTTGATACCGAATTGCGCGAGCGTATACATAAGCTGGCTGCAGATACAGGAACTACTTTGTATATGGTGATGCTGGCTGCCTATACCGTTTTGTTATCGAAATACAGTGGGCAGGAGGATATTGTTGTAGGAACACCGACAGCAGGTCGTCCACATGCTGATCTTGAACAAATGGTAGGGATGTTTGTCAACACGCTTGCGTTACGCAGCTACCCAATAGGAACTTTAACATTTTTGGATTATATACAAGCGACCAAGCAACGTGTTCTGGAAGCATTTGAGCATCAAGAATATCCGTATGAGCAGTTGGTGGATAAACTGAATATCCAACGTGATTTTAGCCGAAATCCATTGTTTGACACGATGTTCGCTGTGGAGAATATGTCGCTTGGGGAACTGCAAGCGGAAGGGCTGACGTTGGAGCCATATACGACACCACGTACGATTGCGAAGTTTGATCTGACATTTACGATAACTGAAAATAGTCAGGGAATCGAATTAGATATTGAATATGCTACAGCCTTATTTAACCGTGCAACGATTGAACGAATGGCTAAGCATTATGTCCGAGTATTAGAGATCGTGATGGAACATCCAAGTACTTTGCTTTCACAAGTTAACTTACTAGTCGAAGAAGAGCGTACACAGATTCTACAATTGTTTAATGATACATGGACCGCGTATCCGCGTGAGAAGACGATCCACGCTCTATTCGAGGAGCAGGTAGCAAGCACGCCGGATCGGTTTGCGATTACATTTGAGGACGAGCGGCTCACTTATAGGGAACTGAATGAGCGTGCAGATCGACTGGCAAATGCATTGCAGGCAAGAGGAATTATGCGAGATCAAGCAGTGGCGATAATCGGTGATCGTTCACTTGCCATTATTATCGGTATGTTGGCTGTGCTGAAAGCTGGTGGCGCATATGTACCAATTGATCCCGATTATCCACTAGATCGGATTGAGTATGTGCTTCATGACAGTCAATGCCAGCTTGTACTGGTGCAAGGAGCTTATGCTGATAGGGTGCCAGGAGATGCTGCTATGCTCGTACTGGAAGATGAGTCAAGCTGGAGTAAGGCTAGCGCGGAGCAAATAAACAAAATGGTAGCTAGAGAAGTTAATGCAACGGATCTAGCTTATGTTATGTACACATCAGGGTCTACCGGTCGTCCAAAAGGAGTGATGATCGAGCACCGAAATGTAGTGCGATTGGTAAAAAACAATCAGTATATGTCATTTGCAGAAGGTGAGCGCATTTTACAAACAGGAGCGCCTGTCTTTGATGCAACTACTTTTGAAATATGGGGAGCTTTGCTGAACGGTCTGGAATTGTATGTGGTAGACAAATATACCATTTTAAATCCACAGAAGCTGGGAGAAGCGATTCGCAACTATGACATCACGACGATGTGGCTAACAGCAGCATTATTTGGACAGCTTGCTCAGGAACGCACGGACCTGTTTGAGCCGCTTACCTATTTACTAGTAGGTGGTGATGCATTGCCTGCGAAGCAAATTCAAGCTGTACGTGATCGTTGTCCAAATCTCGTCATCATCAATGGATATGGGCCGACAGAAAATACAACGTTCTCCCATACGTACGTTATTAAAAACAACGTCGAAAGCAATATACCAATAGGCAGACCAATTAGCAATTCCACTGCTTATATCGTAGATAAATACGGCGAGCTTCTGCCAATTGGTGTACCAGGAGAGCTGTGGGTTGGCGGTGATGGTGTAGGAAGGGGTTATTGGAACAATGATGATCTGACGGCAGGGAAATTTGTGCCGAGTCCATGGGTGCAAGGCGAACGGATATATAAGACAGGGGATAGGGCGAAGTGGCTGCCGGATGGTAACGTACAATTTCTTGGTCGATTAGATTACCAAGTGAAAATACGAGGCTTCCGTGTAGAAACGGGTGAGATTGAGGCCCAAATTGCACAGCACAAAGCAGTAAGTGAAGTAGTGGTCACAGTCGTAATAGAAGAAGATGAGAGCAAGTCATTGTGCGCCTATGTAGTCACGGAGATGGGCGCGGAGGAGCTTAGAGCCTACTTAAAGGAACATATACCAGAGTATATGATTCCTTCCTATATCATTATGATGGATCGGCTCCCATTAACGCCAAATGGAAAAGTAGATCGTAGATCATTACCGCAACCAGAGTCTCAGCCTATTCGAGGTCGAGGTAACGTGTACATACCACCGCTGACTGATATTGAGATCAGACTGTCTAACATATGGAAAGACATATTAAAAGTGGATGAGGTAGGACGCAACGATCATTTCTTTCAGCTTGGTGGACATTCCCTAAAAGCGGCTATACTTCTTGCTCGAATTAGTAAGGAGTTACATGCTGATTTTCCGTTAAAGGAAATATTCAAGTCACCGATCTTATCGGATATGGCACAGCTGATAAGTAGATATGATAGCAATTATTATGAAATTAATCCTGCATCACCTGCAGTGTATTATCCGGTATCATATGCACAGCGGCGCATATTTATCATCGAACAGTTAGAAGGGGTAGGACACGCTTATCATATGCCTGTCATTGTTCGTTTGCGGGGAAATCTGGATAAGGAACGTTGGGTAAAAACCATTCTGGATTTAGTTCAACGGCATGATTCCCTGCGCACCACCTTTGCTTGGGTGAACGGAGAACCGATGCAGCAGGTGGGGCAAGTTAGGCAAGAAGCTGTAGATGTAAAGGAACTGCTAGGAGGAGAGTCTACGCTCGAACAAGAAGTGGAAGATTTTATGCAGCCATTTGATCTGTATAATGGTCCCCTATTCAGGGCGCGACTACTTCATATCTCAAATGAAGAGCATCTCATGCTCGTGGATATGCATCATATCATTGCAGATGGTACTTCCATTGGTGTGCTGGTCGAAGAGTTTAGCCGATTGTATGGTGAAGAAACGTTACCGGATCTTCGGATTCAGTATCAAGATTATGCAGTATGGCAGCAGGAGCAGGCACAGAATGGTCGGTTAGATAAGCAGGAGCAGTATTGGCTCAGTCAGTTCGGAGGTGAGCTTCCAGTGCTCACGCTGCCGCTTGATCATCCGCGACCTCAGATGCAAAGTTTTGAAGGCGATACCCTGGTGCTCTATCTTGATACGGATCTACGCGAGCGTATACATAAGCTAGCTGCAGATACAGGAACTACTTTGTATATGGTGATGCTGGCTGCCTATACCGTTTTGTTAGCGAAATACAGTGGGCAGGAGGATATAGTCGTAGGAACACCGACTGCTGGTCGGCCGCATGCTGATCTTGAACAAATGGTAGGGATGTTCGTTAACACGCTCGCGGTACGCAATTGTCCGAAAGGAACGCTTACATTTTTGGACTATGTGCAGGCTACAAAGGAGTGCGTGCTGGAGGCATTCGAACATCAAGAATATCCATATGAACAGTTGGTAGATAAGCTGAATATCCAACGAGACTTTAGCCGGAATCCATTATTCGACACGATGTTTGCAGTGGAAAATATGTCGCTTGGGGAGCTGCAAGCGGAAGGGTTGATATTGGAGCCATATACGACGCCGCGAACGATTGCGAAGTTTGATCTGACTTTCACGATAACTGAAAATAGTCAGGGAATCGAATTAGATATTGAATATGCTACAGCCTTATTCAACCGCGCAACGATCGAACAAATGGCTAATCGTTTTGTCCAAATTTTAGAGACCGTAATGGAACAGCCGAATATTTTACTTTCTCAAATAAGCGTATTAACTAAAGTGGAGCGTAAACAAATTTTAGAATCGTTTAATGATACATGGACAGCGTATCCACGTGAGAGGACGATTCACGCTCTATTCGAGGAGCAGGTGGCAAGTACACCGGATCGGATTGCGCTTACATTTGAGCAAGAGCGTCTTACATATAAGGGGCTGAATGAGCGGGCAGATTGCTTGGCACATGCTTTACGAGCGCAAGGCGTAAAACGAGATCAAGCTGTGGCAATAATCGGCGATCGATCGATCGCTATCATTGTAGGTATGCTTGCCGTGCTAAAAGCAGGAAGCGCGTATGTACCAATTGATCCCGATTATCCACCGGATCGGATTGAGTATGTGCTTCATGACAGTCAATGCCAACTTGTACTGGTGCAAGCTGCGTATGCTGATAAGGTGCCAGGAGATGTTGCCATACTCGTACTGGAAGACGAGACAAGCTGGAGTAAGGCGAGCACGGAGCAAGCAAATGAAATGGTAGCTAGAGAAGATAAGGTTACGGATCTGGCTTATGTTATGTACACATCAGGCTCGACGGGTCGTCCAAAAGGAGTGATGATCGAGCACCGGAATATAGTGCGATTAGTAAAAAACAATCAATATATGCCGTTTGCAGAAGGTGAGCGTATTCTGCAAACAGGAGCGCCTGTGTTTGATGCGACAACATTTGAAATATGGGGAGCTTTGCTGAATGGTTTGGAATTATATGTGGTAGACAAATATACCATTCTAAATCCTCACAAGCTGGGAGAGGTGATTCAAAACTACAGCATTACGACGATGTGGCTAACAGCCGCGTTGTTCAGCCAGCTTGCCCAAGAACGAACGGACCTGTTTGAGCCGCTTACCTATTTACTAATTGGTGGCGATGCATTGCCTACTAAACAAGTACAAGCAGTACGTGATCGTTGCCCGAATCTCGTTATGATTAATGGATATGGGCCGACAGAAAATACAACGTTTTCTCTAACGTATGTCATTGAAGACAACATCGAAACCAATATTCCAATCGGGAAACCAATTAGCAATTCAACAGTTTATATTGTAGATGCATATGGGCAGCTCCTGCCGATTGGTATACCAGGTGAGTTGTGGGTTGGCGGTGATGGAGTAGGCAGAGGCTATTGGAATAATGTCGACTTGACGGCAGAGAAGTTTGTGCCGAATCCATGGGTGCAAGGCGAGCGGATTTACAAGACGGGAGATAGGGCGAAATGGCTGCCAGATGGTAACGTACAATTTCTGGGTCGACTCGACTACCAAGTGAAAATACGAGGCTTCCGTGTAGAAACAGGAGAGATTGAAGGCCAAATCATCCAACACAACGGAGTGAGTGAAGTTGTTGTTACGATCGTAACAGAGGATGATGAAAGCAAATCATTGTGTGCATATGTGGTAGCTGAGATGAGTGAGGAGGAGCTTAGGGCATATTTGAAGGAGCATCTACCAGAGTATATGATTCCGTCCTATATCGTCCTACTGGATCGACTTCCATTAACAACAAACGGTAAAGTGGATCGTAAGTCTCTTCCAGCTCCTGAACAAAAAATAAGCCCTACAGAGGAAATCATTAAGCCACGCAATGATATCGAGAAACAGATCGTAGAACTATGGCAGGATGTACTCAACGTTAAGCCGATCAGTGTTTACAATAACTTTTTTTCAATCGGTGGACATTCGTTAAACGCGATCGAAGTTATTGCAAGACTATCGAAGCAAGGGTGGAATCTCTCGATTCAACAATTATTTTCAAACCCTACACCAGCGTCATTGGCGGAATGGATGACAAATCATAATGAAACTTCAACTTCATATTCGTTGGATATGAGGTTCGAGCCTATCGAATACCGTACAATTAGCAGTCAAGAAATGACTGATTTAATGGCAAGCATTGAAGTTATGCAGGAGGAGTTTGTATCTGAATTACTTGCAGGCGAAGTGGAGGAAGTATATCCCATTTCTCCAACACAGTTCTATCATCTAGATGTTCATGATGTATCGGGGACAATATTTACATTGGAACAGCCTGTAGACCGCAGTGTACTCGAGCACGCTATCACCCATCTTATTTCTAGACAAGATGTGCTGCGCAGTGTACTTGATAAGCGCAATGATGAGGGTTGGAAACTACTCACAATGCCGGATCAACTTCGTATCCCATATGTAGACTTATCAAATTATGACCTTTCATCTCAAGATTTGATTATGCAGAAATTGCTGCATGATTGGTTCCTTCGTTCGTACACTGCATCGGACACGTTGATGTACAGGTTACTAGTTTTGAAGATGGATAGTCATCGACATACTATCATTTTGCCTTGCTCGCACGCTATTTTTGACTACATGAGCAGTGAAGTAATTAAATCCTCGTTAATCGAATATTGCAATTGTTTAGGAAAAGGTTGGGATCTACCTGCAGATACAGGGAGCACGTACCGGAATTTCGTTAATCAAATTCGTTTGGGTCCAATAGAAACGGACGACGAAGAGATTTTGCAACGATTTTCCCTTGAAAAGTTTCATTCTGCTGCAATCGATTCTTTGCAGCTATTCAATCGTTTCGCTGCAACAGACAGTACTTCTATTACCTTCAAGACAGAGTGTGTCTATGAAGGAGTAGAAGGCAACTGGAGACAGGCACTAGAAATGTTTATTACCTTCTTTAATGTCAACTTTGGACTTCGTCGTATACCTATGTGGCTTACGCATTACGGGCGACAATATAATAAATCGAATTATTATCATGTAGTTGGCGAGTGTATTGATTACATCCCAGTTGTGCTTGATGCGGAGTCAAATATTATTGAGCAGTTCAACAATATTCATAAACTTGTGGCGCTAGCGAATGATACATCTCTTAATATGGCTAATTTGATGTATAATCCTGCTGCCACAGAATTGTGGAGTCGATCCGCACAGCATATTCGTGAGGCGTTTGCTTGCATGCCTATTAATTTTAATTATTTGGGTGAACAGGATACATCCCACGATTATTTTAAAGATACCGAGATAAATAAAGTTAATACAGAAGGTAGACAGCGCATTTTATTCACAAGTTGGCATGATAAAGGACATCTCTATGTGAATGTAGCACTCCCGTTCACAGAAAATGCAGATAGACTGATTCAATGCTTAGTGCAATCGCATGAAGTCATTCTGACGTAATGTCTTATACGGGTTACTAGCTGTGTTGTATCGATGAAAAGCAAAGGAATTGTTTACAAATTAATGGATAGAAAGGTAGGGGGATATGAATAATACTCGAAATATAGTGTTGTTCAGTATCAGTAGGCTGCTTTCAGAATTAATGACGTCCATGTTCAAGTTTGCATTGAGTCTTTACATCTTAGATATAACAGGTTCGGCCAGCATGTTCTCAATTGTTTTAGCATGTATGTATATCCCTAGTGTGATTGTGGATATTTTTGCGGGTGTGTATATCGACCGTTCGGACAAGAAAAAGGTACTTGTCATGTGTGATCTTTTAAGCGGGGTAGCCATCCTTCTCTTTCTGGTCGCATTTCAATTTTATCCTACACATATAGGGTTATTCATTGGCTATGCGCTTGTTCTTAGTACGTTGCAAGCTCTATTCAGCTTAGGAGTGAGTGCATCTGTTCCCCTTCTGGTCTCTGCTGATAGAGTTTCTGCAGTAAACTCTAGTAACCAAAGCATCAATGCACTTCTCAACATAGCGGGGCCAATCGTTGGTGCTGTCGCTTACAGTATCATGGACTTAGGTACGATTCTTCTCGTTAATGGTATCGCTTTTATCGCATCTGGGATCGTTAATATATTCTTAGTATTTAAAAAGAGTCAGGCAGCTGAAGAACATAAGAAACCGTATTGGGACAGTCTAAAAGAAGTTTATCAATATATCTATCAACGTTCTGCTATTAAATATTTGTTAGGTGTATTTATCGTCACAAACTTCATTATTGCACCTGCTATGGGATTAGTACTGCCGTTTATTATTTACCAAGAATTAAAGATGTCAGCTCATCAGCTAGCATTTATTGAAGCAGCAGCCTCGGCAGGTCTGATTATCGGAGCGATATTAATATCGCTGAGGAAGTTGAGTACATTTATCTCCAATAAAATATTTGTATTATTTCAATTACAGGCAGTTGCACTAGTGCTATGGGCTTTTCCGAAGTTACCATTTGTTGATATTCAAGCTACCGGTTGGATTACGTTCGGTTACATCATCATACTTGCATCTACTGGAATGTTGATGTCTATGGGGAATATTCCAATGGTCTCCTATGTTCAACTGTATGTGCCAGATCACATAAGAGCTAGTATTTTCGGAGTTGTAAGTACCGTTACAACGATCTCCGTCCCAATCGGGATGTGGATATATGGATTGCTGTTAGAACAAGTAGACTTCTCATACTTTATGATTGGCTCCAGCCTTATTTTGTTTGTGGTTGGTTATATGGCTCATCGTAATAAATCATTACGTGATTTCTTTAAGGCAACTCATGAAGAGAGTAAGTTAGCTTCCTCAGAAGCTGCTTCTAGTAAAGAGGTGTAGTCGTAATTCAAGTATGTAAATCAATATTGCCCCACTAACCATTGAAATGGATATGTTGGGAAAGGGATGCGATATTATACGTGAGTCGATTTGCTATTACTTGAATGGCCATGTTTTTAATGAGATTCAACAAGCTCAAATGGAGGTAGCTTCCTCCTAGAATTAAATTGCAAAATGGAATAAGCAATTATTAGGGAGCTGTTATTTTGTACGAAAGACTTTTATAGGACATGTTGGAGTCGCCAACATCGGTTGTGTTTGATTCTTACAATCATTGACCGGTTGGCGACTTTTTGTGCACTGTACTGCACTGTGTTGTAAGCAGTCAATGAAGGGGGCGTACGATATGAATAAAGTGGCGTTTTTGTTCTCGGGTCAAGGATCTCAATATGTTCGTATGGGAAAAACATTTTTTGAACGATATGAATCTGTACGTCGACGGTTTTCAGAAGCGTCTGAGGTATTGGGGTTTAATATATCTGACTTATGTTTTAATGGTACATCAGAGGTTTTAACAAAGACCGAAAATACACAACCAGCTATTTTAATACTTAGTGTGGCTATGTTTGAAGTTGCTGTAAACGAAGGTCTCCGGCCTTCTTATTTAGCTGGACATAGTCTTGGTGAATTATCCGCATTAACCGCAGCTGGAGTATTTCCGTTTACTGACGCAGTGAGGCTAGCACGAATTAGGGGAGAGGCTATGGCCTCTTGCTCACATGACAATAAGGGTGGGATGATAGCAGTCACGAATATGGAACCATCCACGATCGAGATTGTATTGAAAGAGTTAGAAAAGAAAGGCTGCGATGTTAAAATTGCAAACTATAATACTCCGACTCAGACGATACTTTCAGGCAGTACGGAAGGAATCTCTTTCGTAGAAGAGCACCTTCGAAGACTAGGAGCGAATGTAATTCCTCTAAACGTTAGTGGTCCATTTCATAGTCCTTATATGATGGGGGCTGTAAATCCTATGATTACAGCTTTATCAGAAATGAATCTAGGGGGCATGAACATACCCGTTATGAATTGTCATGAGGGACGTTTGTATACAAAAGATGATGACATCCGATCTGTGTTGGCAGCTCAACTGACGGGAGCAGTTCGTTGGACAAAGGTTCTTACTCATTTGTACAGTAATGGGGTGACCCATTGGGTCGAAATGGGGCCTAAGGATGTTCTTAAGAAGCTTACTTTACAAACATTATCGAATGTTTTAGTTTACGCCTATGATAATGAGATTGATAGAGAAGCAATTAAAAAAGAACTCAGGCTATCCGTGCGTAGTGACAAAACAGTACCCGATTTAGTAGCTCTTTGCTTAGGGGCTGCGGTGAGTACGCGTAATACGAATTGGGATGAAGAAGCGTACCAAAAAGGCGTTGTAGAACCATATAAAAATATCCAGATTCTCTATGAATTGATTATGAAAGAACAACGTCATTCGAACGAGGAAGAAATAAGTAAGGCATTAACGTTGCTGCAACGAATTTTAGTGACAAAAGGAGTCTCTCAAGAGGAATGTCATAAGCGAATACGAATGTTACTACACAAATCCAATACGGACATATTGCTACCTGAGTATGGGCATCTATCAATTGTAAAGTAAATGAAGCTGGTGGTCACATGACGTTAACAGTGGACTCCGCAGTTTTTCAAAGAGCTGCTGTTAAGTGAGCGTAGAATAAATAGTTATAACATTTAAAATAAATAGTGCTCATATAGACATATATAGTATTAATTTATAAGATAATTAAGGTGTCTAATTTACTGGGATACACGTGTTACGAATGTTTCTTAACTAAAAACAAATGTTCAAACTTAAAAGGGTGGTTTCTATGAAACGAATTTGTAGTGTCATGCTGGCATGTGTCCTTATGTTCACGGCTACAAGCGTAAGTGCTCTTACAGAGTATGTGTACAATGCAGATGGGCAGTTGGACTACCAGTATAATTATAAGTCCAACACAAAAGTAGACTACAAGCGCAATGATAATGGTAGTCTAATCAATAAAGTAGTAAAGGATAATGCGGTGGTGCCTGTCCAAAATAGGCTTGTAGATGGACAATTTGAACATTTTCAAAAGGGTAATAAAGGCTGGGTTATTCAAAATAGCAAAGCAGATGTAAAACCATTTACCAAATGGGAAGACGGTGGGCTTTCCATTCAATGTTCAGAGCTAGCGCTGCACAGTTTCTGTGGTGTTAGTCAAACGATCACGGTGCAGCCGAACCAGCCGTTTGTCTATCAGGCTGTATTGGATATCCACCAGCTCGTAGGAGTGCATGCGCAAATGTATGTCGATTTCTATGACAAGCAGGGGAAATGGGTTGGAGCTCATATAAAAGACATTCATGAAGATAATGGAATCCCTATGTATACGACTTACAGTACTTCTGGCCTTGTTCCAGTAGCTGCCGAAAAGGCAACTGCATACCTTCTGATCCGAAGTGATTCTGCAAATGGATCGGGAAGCCTCGATGTAACTAGTGCCAGCTTCCAATATGGTAAGAATAATAACCTTATTTATAATGGTCATTTGCAAATTAGTAATGGATACAATCTGTCAGAGGCTTGGACTAGGCATACAGGGGGGCCTCAAAATACGGTATATGAAAGAAAAAAAGATCAGCATAATGATATACAAGAAATAAAAGTTAGTCAGCTTAGCGGTGGCGCTATGGGAGGTATTGCACAGCTTATAGAGGTAGAGCCAAATAAGAAGTTTAAAGTGGCAGGAAACTTTCTGATCAGTGAATTAAATGGCGCACATGTGCAATTGTACGTAGATTTCCTTGATAAGAATGGAGTATTTGTCGGTGCTAATGTAACCCCATACCATTCAACAACGGTTGGTCATTGGATTAATCTTGTGAATCATGGTACTGTTCCTGCAAATGCGGTATCGGCTAGAGTCTATGCTTTGGTTCGAGGGGATAAAGACAATAGTGCGGGTACGATACAAGTCGATAATATTACCTTTAGTTATGATGAGAACGATACCACAGTAAACGGAGATTTCAACGCTTACTATATCGATGATCATATTGCTGCTCACTGGAAATCTGCTTTATCGGTAGCTCAAGATAAACGGTATCAGCTTGTCAACGATGGCAAGGGAGGAGTTTCACAGTTTGTGAAAGGCAATCGTATTCAGAGTGGTGGATATGTAGGTATTCTTCAGACATTTAAGGTGAACCCGCAGCGTCATTTTGAAGCTGATGCAAATCTAAAGATTCATGAATTGAAGGATGCTAAAGTTCAGCTCTATATTGACTTCTTTAATGCAGAAGGAAAATACATGCAAACGAATGCGAAAGAGCTGAATGCTGTTACAGGAGCACAGAGTGTAAAGGTAAGTGCAAGTGGAGAAGTTCCAGATGGAGCTACACATGCATCCGTGTATATTCTTATTCGTGGTAACAACAACGATGCTGGAGGGGCGATAACGGTTGAAAACGTTCAATTTACATATAAATAAAAATAAACGCAGTCAGAATACAAGTGTAGTGTTCATCTGTACGATGTTGTTAATTATATCGATTACTTTCCAAGTATCCATGCATCCTGTATCTGCTGCTGCGCCAGCTGTACAGGTGGATGCAACAAACTCTATAATGGTGAACACGGATAACACGAAAGGCTCCGTGTATATTTATGACCGAGATCAGAAGCTCCATACGACGTTTCAAAATGGCAAAACGATTATTAAGCAATATGATCTTAAGGGGAATTTGATTAAGCGATATGTTCAGGCTGATAAACTTGTATTTTCGACAAGTAATGTTTCGATATCGTTCTATATCAAGGCCAACCCAACAACTACTCATGAAGTAAAAGTACATACGCGTAAAGATAAGACAAGTCCGGACGGTGTTGAAACAGTAGCTACAAAAGTTGGGAACGGTGTGTGGAAGGCTGTAATGCCTTTGGATAAATGGCCGGCTGGTGACCTACAATTTGAATCTACGGTAATTATCAATGGATCTACTGTCAAACAAGTTGAATTTCAAGTTAAAGAGACAGTAACAGCTGATTATAAGTCTGTCGTTTCTTTGAGCGATGAGGTTATTGAAATTCGAGTATCAGGTGTTTCGCAGACAGTATCAAAAGTCGAGTTCCCGACGTGGACGATTGCGAATGGACAAGATGATTTAAAATGGATACAAGGGAAAAAAGCAGATGTTGATACATGGGAAGCTGTTATTCCATTTTCAGGTCATAACTATGAACTGGGTAGATACGTGACCCATATATATGCCCATGATAATAACAGTAATACAAGATTTATTGCAGGAATGGAATACGATGCGGTTGGTGGTGTGAAATATCCAGCACAATCGAAGCTACAGAATCTTTCTCATGATGTCTATGTATATGGTGTAGATCCCAATGTTAAGCAGGTAGAGTTCCCAACATGGACGTTACAAAATGAACAAGATGATATTGAATGGATTCAAGGTGAGAAGGTAGCGCCGGGAGTTTGGAAGGGAACCGTTGTTTACAAAAAGCATAAAGATGAGATTGGGACTTATGTTACACATGTTTATGGGGATTCGAAGGGGATTGATGGTTCAGTAAAAGTAGCTGTGGATGAGAATATCAAAGTTACAGCACCTCAGAGGGTAGAACTTAAAGACGGAAACTATCAAGTAAGAATATCCGGCTTATCTAAAGATATAAAAAATGTATATTTTCCAACATGGACGGATAAAAACGGACAGGACGATCTCATACATCCTTGGGCGAAAGGAATCCGGGAGCAAAATGGTGACTGGGTCTACACGGTAGATTTCAGAAATCATAATTATGAATCTGGTAAGTATCACACTCATGGCTATTCCGAAGATAAGTATGGAAATACGAGAATAATAAGTATAACAGAAGTACATGCAGAGCCGAGTGTGAAATTTAAAAATACAGTCCGTTTAGATGAGCAGTGGTATGACCTTTATGTATATGGGGTAGATCGTGCAGCTAAGAAAGTGGAGTTCCCAACATGGACCGCTTTTCAAGGACAAGATGATATAAAGTGGATTCAAGGTGAGAAAATCAGCGAGGGCGTATGGCGAGGTAGAGTGAAGCTCAGCGATCATAACAATGAAAAAGGAATCTATCATAATCATATTTACATTGACCAAGTCATGTTCCAAGCTCATGATGTTCAAGTGAAGTGATATCGTCCATTCACTGGGGTGGATGAACAGGGCATTACCACTAAAATGTATGCGACTTTAAACCTTGAAGGAGAGAGATTCCTTCAAGGTTTTTTTTAATACGCTTTTTGTCCGATTGAGCATTACGCAAATTTGAATAAGAAAGGATAATTTATATTTTAAATCAAATAAATTTACAAATATTCATATGGACATATATTTTCGTTGTTATAAGATGAATAAGGCTACTAGCCGTTGATAGATTAGTAGGGAGGCTGTGGAATGAATTCACGCATGTTAGGTTGGGTAGGCGTACTATTGATATTTACATTCATCGGAGGATTGTTTCCTAATTACGTTAGTGCTAACCAAGCTAAGAAGACGGTTAAGGCTGCTGGTACACCAGTGAATGGATTAAAGGGAGAATATTACGATAACAAAAATCTAACGAATCTTAAATTATTGCGCACAGATGCGAACATTGATTTCAAGTGGGATTTGGGATCTCCCTCGCCTGAAATAAACGGTGATACGTTCTCTGTACGCTGGACAGGGTATATACAACCGAAATTTAGCGAAGCGTATACCTTTTATATGGTATCGGATGATGGTGTACGGCTTTGGGTGAACGATCAATTGCTCATTGATGAATGGAAGGACCTAGCGGGAGATTTCGTAAGTAAGCCCATCCAATTAGAGGCCAGCAAAAAGCATAAGATTAGGGTAGAGTACTTAGAAAATGACGGCAATGCAAGGACAGATTTGCAATGGTCGAGCCCTAGTCAGCCCAAGGCAATCGTATCTAACGAATCTTTATTTGTACCAGAAGCAGCAGCTGGAACAGGCCTGCGCGGTGAATATTTTAATAATATGGATCTTACCAATCTGAAAATGACGCGTGTAGATAAAAACGTAAATCATAGCATAGGTTTGGCTGCGCCTGAACCAAGTATGGGTGTAGATACGTTCTCGATAAGATGGACAGGTCAAATTGTACCGAAATACACAGAAAGTTACACCTTCGATATGATCTCAGATGATGGCGTCAGAGTGTGGGTTAATGACCAATTAGTGTTAGATAAGTGGCATAATCAAGCTGGAGAATTCTCCAGTAAGCCCATCTCATTAAAAGCAGGATACGCGTATAACATAAGGATTAAATACTATGAAAATGGAGGAGCTTCTACTGCTATTTTGCAATGGTCTAGTTCAAGTCAAGCTAAAGAAGTAGTTCCTCAATCCGCATTGTATCCGCCTAGTTCAACGAGCGGTGTTGGCTTAAAGGGCGAGTATTATAGTGGTAAGAACTTTGAAGAATTAAGGATGACTAGGGTAGATTCAAAAATCGACTATTATTGGGAAGCTGCTTCTCCAAATGATGGGATCACGAATGATGCCTTCTCTGTCCGTTGGACGGGCTACGTAGTGCCCAAATCTACGGAGCTATATAATTTCTACATGCTCGCAGATGATGGGGCAAGAGTGTGGATAAATAATCAGCTTGTACTAGATAGATGGGCAGATCAATCGGGTGAGTTCGTTAGTTCCTCCGTGCCTTTAGTGAAAGGACAGAGATATGAAATTCGCATTGAATACTATGAAAATGCAGGGCATGCAACTTCTAAGCTGCTGTGGTCTACACCAACAATTTCGAAGGAAATTGTTCCACAAATGAACTTGTATCCACCAGAGGAAGTTAGAGGAGTAGGGTTAACGGCTGAGTATTTTAATAACATGGAACTAAAGGATGTCGTGATGACACGTACTGAGCCTGTGATCAATTACGCTTGGGCTGCTGAATCACCTGCTTCTGGTATTAACGTGGATCAGTTCTCTGTTCGCTGGCGTGGTTACATTGAGCCTCCTGTAGAGGAGACATATACCTTCCATATCCATTCAGATGATGGTGTGAGGATATGGGTGAACAATCAATTGATTCTGGATAAGTGGGCTGACCAATCAGGTGAATTTGATAGTATACCCATCTATTTATATGCCGGACAACGATATGAGATACGCGTAGAGTACTTTGAGAATGTAGGACATGCTACCGCAATCTTGCAATGGTCTAGTCCTCAATTGGCTAAAGAGGTTATTAAGCAATCACAACTCTATCCGATTAAGGCTGCCACGGGTTCTGTCGCAAATGATAATAAGCGTAGGTATGCCTATGATGAGCAAGGGAAGCTTATTTCGGTAACTCTCCCTTCGGGCGAAGATATTCATTATAGCTATGATGCAAATGGTAACTTGATATCTAGGAAGAGGTAACGAGGGGAATGTTTTAGTATGTCAAAATTATAAATATATATTCATATACGCATTTATGGTATTGAGAATTGATTTATCGATATCTTAGTTGAGGTTTTCATTACATTAATATAAACAACAGGGGAATGTGAACAAATGAAAAAAATGAGGAAGTTATCCGCTTTACTTGCTTTGGTAATGTTTTTGGAATTAGCGGCACCATTGTTTATGCAAGTTGCAGAAGCAGTAGCAGCGCCTAAGTCAGTTTCCACTCAAACTGCTGATAGTAAGGCATTGCTGACGATTGACTATATCGCGAAGAAATACAATGTATCTCCTTCCGATATTCTTGAGCGATTAAATGAAGGATATTCATTGAAGCATATTGATGATGCTATGGCGAAAAATGCAGATGTAATGGCTTTGCCAGCTACGCTTGAACAGCTTTTTCCGGGTGCAGGGAAGAAATATATCCCAGCTACGGTGACGGATGCGACATATGGTTTGGAATTACCATCTGTTACGGATGCAACCTACTTATGGCCAGATATGATGTCCACGTTTACAGGGAATCAACTGGAGCCCACTTCCGTAACGGAATCGGTATATTCTCGTCAACGAAGAGCTTTGAGAAGTAGTTATAAAGATGAATTCGATAAACTAGCGTTGCAAAAACAGCATACTAAGCTCGATCAAGCGCCATACTCAGTTGGTAATGGGAGTGGCGACATCTCGACACTGGATGGTTCATTAAATATATCAAGTACGGATATAGGTCTACCTGGACGTAATGGAATGTCCTTTCAATTAACAAGAAACTACAACAGTAATTCTGCTGAGTTCTACGAGAAAGATGTTAAATCGAGATATACGTATAGATTATATGTAATGCCTCAAATGAATGTGGAGGTTACACAAGTTACAAAGGATAGTAATGGAAATCTTGTATATGAGCGTTTAAATGGTACATATGTAAATGAATATGGGAATGTTCATTTTTTAGGGCAGACTTTTAATGTGTTCTCTAAAGAACATATTTATTATTCTGCGGGCCCTGATTATGAAGAGCTCGCTGCTGATATAGCTATTGATTATCCTGCTGATAAATTGATGTGGGAAAAGGTAGTTCCATTCAATGAACGTCAGCATTTCATTCTAAAAGCTTATCCGCATGGAGATGGTTCATTTTTTCATTTCGAAAATTTCTTGCCGACAGTTGCGAGTTATTCCGGCTATCAGAATTTCACAGTAGATAATCAGTTAGAAGAGCGTACTAGCCTAGGAAAAGGATGGACATGGGACATTCCTTCTGTGCGTCCTGGAACGTATTACACACCTAATTATGTGACTTTACCTGGTGGGGCTACTTATGCATCGAATGGTAGCACTAGTCTTAGTGGATATCCATATGACGATCTTATATTTGGTGAACATAATGTAGATGTCATAAATAACATTCAGACAGGATACATACTGAAATATAAAAATGGGATGACCTACTATTTTGCAAAAGAAGGATATCTCATCCGACAAGAAGACGCGTATGGTAATTTTCTAAACTTTAAATATCAGAGAATTGGAGGTGGACATTTACTTACTGAAGTATCGGATCCATTAGGAAATATACTTAAATTAGAGTATGTGGGTAATCAAATCATTGCTTCAAATGGTAAAGATAGAGTCGTATATCAAAAAGCTACAGTACCAGATACTTCTCATCAATATTTACAATCTGTAACAGATGTAGCAGGGAGAACAACCTACTATAATTATCAATTTGCAGAGTCAAAGTTTACGCTAACGGGTGGAAGATTACTCAAACGGAATGACTATGCACTAATAAATGGTATTCATCATCCTACAGGTTCTAAGACAGTATTTACGTATATACCAATTGAGCGTCGATTGGGTACTTTGGGAAAACAAATTCAGTATCGTATAACAAATAGTAAAGATGTTACTGAGTACGCGGATAGGGGCATCGTTGAAAGTAACCAACAAACGATTCATTTTGATACAGATCCCTATGCATCAGCATACGAGCATCAGTATAAATCCCATGTATCTAATGGAGTTTCAACATCGTCTTTTACCTATAAAAAAAGTGATAACAATACGCAGCAAATAGAGGTAGTTCAGGGATCAGGTCCTGTACAACATATAACACAACAAATTTACAATACGGTTTCTGACAAGTATCCGAAACAAGTCATTACAACGAGTCGTAGTGGCGGAGCTGAAAGTCCATCCTTTACTGTCAATTATGAATATAATCGAGATGGTAATGTAACAAGTGAAACGAATAGCCTAGGAGCTAGTACTAAGACTACTTATGAATCTGGACGTGGATTACCAGAAACGATAACGACTAAGTTAGAAGCGAATCAACAAACATTTACTCGTATTGTTCGAAATGGTAAAGGTTCAATCATTGATTCCAAAACTTATGCAAACGCAGAAGGCGGGCAGCTTCTCGGCCATATTAATTACGAGTACGATGGCTTCGGGAACATGACGAAAGTAACTGCTCATAATGATAAAGGTAAACCAACTGTATATAGATACCACTATGGTCAGGAGTATCAGCATGGATTCCTTACACAGCAAGAAGTAGATGTCACGAATGTAGATGGGCAAGTATCTACAATTGTAGAAAAATCCACCTATGATCCTATCACGGGGCGTGTCTTGTCTTATACAGATGGTAAGCAGCAAACAACGTCTTATGCGTATGATTCATTAGGAAGAGTCACCTTAATTACAAAACCAGATCAAAATAAGATGACTTATATCTATAATGATGCTACCAATCACATTCAAGTAAAGAACACGCTTGGTGAAGTATTTGATGTGTGGTTTGATCCACTTGGTCGTAAGGTGAAAGAAACAGAAGGCTTAGGTGAAACGAAATACGGCTATGATGAGCGAACAAGCCTATTACAGTGGCAAGAGGACGCGTACGGCAATCGCACGACCTATAGTTATGACGGATTTGGACGTCCTACTAAGACTACGTATGCGAACAATACATCTGATCTAATAGAGTATGATGATGCTAAGCAAACGATAACTACAATAGATGCAGAGCAAAATCGTACGAGAACAACAACAGATGTGCTTGGAAGAGAAGTATTAGTTGAAACTTTGCAGAACAAGCAAAACTATGTGCCGAGTAAACGCACGGAATACAACTTCGCTAATGCAGTTACATCTGTAACAGATGCTAAAGGTAATCGTACGGCTTATCAATACGATGCTGAAGGTCAGCTGACTGCTGTCACTGATGCTGAGAATCAGACGACTAGCTATTCGTATGATCGCCTAGGAAACCTAACCGAAACAACCTATGCGAATCAGCAAAAGATGAAGAAAGAATATGATGAGCTTGGTCGTGTTACGAAAAAGATCAATGAGACAGGTCAGGTTCAGAAGTATTACTATGATGCGAATGGTAATGTAGTGAAGTCTGTCGATCGCAGCGGGACTGTTATGGATAATCAGTTTGATGTACTAGATCGATTGATTACAAATACGGTTGCAAATGAAACGGTGCAATTCGGTTATGATACCGAAGGCAAACGTCTGAGCATGACGGATCATAGAGGTACGACGAATTACAAGTATCAAGCGCGCTCTGGCTTCTTGACCGAAATTCAATACCCGGACGGCGTGAAATTGATAAACAACTATGACCTAAATAAGAAAACAGGTTATGTGTTTGAGGCTCCTGGTGTAAATGTAAAAGTGAACGGCTCTTACAACAATGTAAATCAGTTGAAACAGTTGGACATAGTAAGTGGTAACCAAGCTGCGAAATCGATTACTTACGATTATATTGCAAATGGACAGGTTGCAAAGCAGTCTTATGGTAGCTCCTTTGTAAGTGAGTATCAATATGAAGATATCAAGCTTCAGCAATTGAGCCATAAGAAAGATGGAGTAGCACAAAATACGTTTAAATATGGATACGATCTGAATCGTAACATTGTTCAACGGACTGAGAATAACAATATTACGAACTTTACGTATACGCCGTTGAATCAAATTCAGACATCGAGCGAGTTTAATGAAACATACTCGTACGATGAGCGCTACAATCGTGAGACGCTGGATAGTAATAGAGAATTGCCGCTAAAGTCTGCACAATATGAGTACGATAAAAAGAACCGACTCACAAAGGTAGTAGGTGATCATAACCCAGTTACCTACTCCTATACAGGTGAAGGGTTGTTGTATGAGCGGATAGAAAACAACGTAAAGAACCGTTTCTACTATGACGCTGATAAAAAAATCATAGCTGAAGCCGTAGTAGGAGCGGACGGTAAAGCTAAAGTTAAATATGTGTACTTGTACGATCTAGCTGGTCAACTAATCGGACGACAAGATGCGGCATCCGGTCAAGTGCAGTATTATCAGTTGAATGGACATGGTGATGTTGTAGCCATTGTTGATGAGACGGGTAAAAAGCTAAATGAATACCGCTACGATATTTGGGGTATGCCACTTGAAGAGAAAGAGACGGTTCCTAATATCTTAAAATACTCCGGCGAGTATTGGGACAAGACAACAGGGCTTCAATATCTACGTGCAAGATGGTATGACCCGGGTATGGGACGGTTTATCAGTGAAGATACGTATGAAGGGGATATTACAGATCCACTTAGCTTGAATTTGTATACGTATGTAGCCAATAATCCATTAATCTACATCGATCCAAGCGGAAACGTATGGAAGTGGGTTGAGAACGGTTGGAAGTTGGTCAAAACAGGAGCTAAGAAGACGTTTGATTATTTTGTCATGGATGATTTAAAAGTCTTAATAGATCCTAAGTCCTCATTCTTTGATCGTGTAATGGCTGGAGCCGGTTTCATACCAGTGGGCAAAGTTGTAAAAGGCGGAAAAACACTTATTAAGTGGGCCGATAAAAAAGGTAATACTAAAGTTGTAGAATCGACAATAAAAGGTTGTAACTGTTTCACTGCAGGGACGAAAGTTCTAACAGACGAAGGGGAGAAAAATATTGAAGACATTAAGGTCGGAGATATGGTTCTCGCCAAAGATGAGAATAACCCTGATGGTGAATTAGCATACAAGGAAGTAACGAATCTTTATCGTAACCAACGTGATGATATAATTAAACTGTATGTTGATGATCAGGTTATCGAGACGACGGACAATCATCCATTCTGGGTGGAAGGAAAAGGCTGGGTCTTTGCAGATGAACTAGAAGTGGGCGATAAACTTCAAAAGTCTGACGGAAGCAATCTAACGATTAATAAGCTTGAGTTTATTATGCTAGATGAACCTGTTACAGTTTATAACTTTACGGTTGCTGACTACCATACGTATTATGTGACGGATTTGGGCATTTGGGTGCATAATACGGATTGTGAGATCGTTGATGTTAGTAAGTATAAGAGATGGACAAATGTCGGGTCACAAAAAGACTGGTTAAAAGAAAAGGGATATAAAGAAGGAAAACAATATCGAACCGATATTTTGAAGACTGATGTATCTGATAGAAATGGTAAAAAGATTGGTGAGATTCATTATTTCCAAAAGGACTTTAATGACCCTGATAAATATGTTCCAACGCATTTTCAATTCATTGACCCTAAGACAGGTAAAACTACGTCACAACATTATTATTTTAAATAAAATAGGTGATTAATTTGGAGATTAGTTTTAAGACATCATACGGTATAATCAAGCATAACATGTCAGCTGAAAATATTGCTGAACTATTAAGTTTATTAATTGAAGAGGATGCAATATTGCTATTCTCCTTCTATGAGAGAAATATGCGATTATTTGATGAGAGCACACAAAAGTTCATTTCTGATAGATGCGAATTTGTGAACTCCGAGTGGGTTTTGCCTTGGGGGGAGTCTATTCCGCACTGGGATGAACCCAATGGAACACCACCGAACATAATATGGTTTTCTGCGATGCAAAATGAGGATATTATTAAAGCAATTGAAATTGACAACTTATTTAGGTGTGTTGTAGTTAAGCGGGGGGGAGAGTTTAAAGATTATTCAAATGTTCTATTCCATCAAGAATATTATGCTACTGTTGACGAAGAGGACTTTGAATACTATTTAGGATTTACAAACAAGGATTTCTTTTTAAATAATTGCTTGGATAAGATTAGTAAGAAATTCAAGGTAACATTTGTGGGATAGTAAAATAGAGTTCACAGTCTAGACCTTGAGAGATCATTCTCAAGGTCTTCTTTTTACCACCCATTGCAAGAATGAATGGGACTACGATGAGATTAAGTATTTATAACAGTGTATCGATTGGTTTTAACATAATTATTCTTATTATCTAAAGAAGATAATTATTCATTCTAGAGGGAGCAGTGGTCATGATATCTATGAAAAGTATGAAAGCAGCCTGTGTTTTGTTGTTATGTAGTATCTTATTTTATTCTTCTTTAACTACTGGATATGCTGCTTCGATAAAATCGTACAACTTGTACGACGAGTCGGGGAGATTAATAAATACGAAGCTATCCAATGGAGAAGTATTGGAATATCAGTATGATTTGAACGGGAATGTAATTCGAAAAGCAAATCATAATAAATTCATTAACGCAGATTTTGAGGTTTACAAAGGAACGAATGGTATAGCAGATGGATGGGGGAATTGGCATTCAGCAGCTGTAACAACTCAGTACCAAGTAGTGCCTCGGACTGAATCTAAAAAAGCGCAGCAATTTGCGAGTTCCAATCTGCCCAAAGATGGAACGAGTAATATTTATCAAGATATTGTTGTAACGGGAGAAACGCCGTATACCGTAAGTGGTCAACTAGCAATAGCGGATCTGCGAAATGCCAAAGTACAGGTTGTCATCCATTATTTTGATGCAAAAGATAATATTATCGGGAGTGAGACGCCATTTGAATATGGTGGAAATACCGATTGGCTTAGTATAAATGGTCAAGCGACAACGCCAGCTGGAGCAGTTTGGGCTAGAGTTCACTTTAATGTTTTAGCTACAGAAGCAGGAGCTCATGCGACGATAACGGTAGATTCTGTCGTATTTCAAAAAGGAGTACATACGAATTTGCTGACTAACGCAGATTTTGAAACGGATTCCCAAACAAATGGTGTAGCAGAAGGTTGGAGGAATTGGCATTCAGGAGATGTTAAAGGTTTGTATCAAGTAGTCGCCCGGACTGAGTCTAAAAAAGCCCAACAACTTGCAGCTTCTAATATGCCTAAAGATGGAACAAACAATGTATATCAAGATGTTGCTGTAAAAGGCGAAGCACCTTATACCGTAAGCGGCCAGCTAGCAATTGCAGATTTGAAAAACGCCAAAATACAGGTCGCTGTGCATTACTTTGATATAAATAATCAATTTATAGGTAATGAAATACCATTTGAATTTGGTGGAAATACGGATTGGCTTAGCATAAATGGTCAAATAAAAACACCTGTAGGTGCGGTTAGAGCAAGAATCCATTTTAATACCTTTGCAACAGAAAATGGAGGGCACGTGACAGTAACGCTAGACTCGGTAGCGTTAAAAAAAGGAGCGCGACCTAACCTTTTGATTAACGCAGATTTTGAAAAGGGAGCTAGATCAGACGGTGTAGCAGAAAGCTGGGCAAATTGGCATTCAGCAGATGTAGTAGGGAAGTATCAACTTGTTTCTAGAACGGAGTCTAAAAAAGCCCAACAACTTGCAGCTTCAAATATGCCTAAGAACGGCTCAAATAACGTCTTTCAAGATGTATCTGTAATAGGAGGTACAACGTATACCGTAAGTGGGCAAATAGCAATAGCAAATCTACAAAAAGCGAAAATGCAGATCACTATCCATTACTTTGACATAAATAATAGATATTTAGGTTACGAAATACCATTTGAGTATGGTGAAAATACAAATTGGCGTAACATAAATGGTCAAGTAAAAACGCCTTCAGATGCTGTTCGAGCTAGAATTCACTTTAATACTTATGCAACTGAAGCTGGTGGTCACGTTACGTTAACGGTGGACTCCGCTATTTTTCAAAGAGCTGCTGTTAAGTGAGTGTATAATTAAAATTTTTAAAAAATAGTTTACTTTGAAGATTTAACTCCTTAAGGCTTTTCTTTTACTACATTATTAAATACAGAATAAATAGTTATTACTTTCTTCAAATAAATAATGCTCATATAGACATATATAACCTTATGTTTACCGCTACAAGCGTAAGTGCACTTACAGAGTACGTATACAACGCAGATGGACAGCTGGATTACCAGTATAATTACAAGTCCAACACAAAAGTAGAGTATAAGCGCAATGATAATGGAAGTCTAGTCAATCAAATAGTAAAACAAAATGCAGTGGTGCCGACTAACAATCGTTTGGTGGATGGGAACTTTGAACAGTACTTAAAAAACTCAAAAGGATGGACTCCACATCATTGGGGTGCCACTGCAATAGAGATTCAGCCTTTTAGACAAGGAGAAGACAAAGGGCTCACGATCCAATGTTCTGAGATGAAAGTGAACTATTACTGTGGTGTAGGTCAATCCATTTCTGTGCAGCCGAAACAGCCCTATGTTTACTATGCTTCATTAGATATACAGAAACTAGCAGGGGCACACGTACAGTTGTATGTGGATTTTTATAATAAACAGGGCCAGTGGGTTGTTGCAAACTACTGGGAGAAGGGTATACACGAGAGTAATGGCGATTGGGTCTACACGGTTAATTTTAGGAATCATAGTAATGAAGCGGGACGGTATATTACGCATGTGTACGCGGTAGACAAAAATGAAAATATGGAGATGATCAGTTCTACAGAAGTAATTGCAGAGCAAAGTGTGAAGCTTAAGAATTCGGTTCGTCTGGATGAACAATGGTATGACATTTACGTGTATGGTGTTGATCGAGCGGCTAAAAAAGTCCAATTGCCTACATGGACCGCATTCCAGGATCAAGATGATATAAAGTGGATCGAAGGCGTTAAGATTAGTGATGGTGTATGGCGAGGTAGAGTGAAGCTTAGCGATTATCGTAACATGACAGGAAGTTATGTGACGCATATTTATATAGACGATGTCTTTTTCCAAGGGCATGTAGTAGAGGTGAAAAGATAGAGGTCTTTACTAGGCCGCTAAACAAGTTTTGGAATGGAGGAATGGTATTGTATCGATCTAGCACAGTTTCAAAAAGTATTTTTATTGTGTTTCTTTTCGTCTTCACTATGGGATTAACATGTACGTCTGTATATGCTCATCAGAACAGTCGTTATATATATGAAGATTCCAAATTAAAGTATATTCAATTGCCATCATCTAACCAATTGTTTGTTTATAAATATGATCAAAACGGGAATATAGTTAAAATCGAAAAAGTCAAAACACCTAGCGTAGTAGTTCCCTCAAAAGTGAGCATCTCAGATGTTTCCTATGAAGTAATTGCCTATGGAGTAAGCCCAACGGCGAAAAGTGTCCAGTTTCCAACATGGACGGAATTAAACGGACAGGACGACTTAGTACATCCTTATGTAGAGGGAGAGAAAGTTGCGCCAGGAATCTGGAAAGCGACCGTATTACTTTCAAAACACAATATGGAAAAAGGCGTGTACTATAACGACGTATGGGTAGATGGAAAGTTTTTTGGTGGGGCCGTTACGAAGGTTGAAGATAATGTTAGAGTTAGCCTCCCGCAAGAGATTGGGTATTCAGCAGGGGGATATGAAGTTGTGGTCACAGGCGTTGGTAAAGACGTAGCCAAAATAGTTATGCCAGTGTGGACAGCGCAGCATGAACAAGATGACATCAAACATGTTGAAGCGCAAAAAATAGAAGATGGTACTTGGAAAGCAAAAATAAAATTCAGTGATCACAATGACGAAACGGGGACTTACATCACACATATATACGCTCATGATAAGCATGGGAATCAAATGCCGCTATATGGAGGAGAAACAAAAGTCAAATCTGAAGTGAAAGCGCCACCTACATTGAGCTATTCCAGTGGATCCTATGAAGTAATTGCCTACGGAGTAAGCCCAACGGCGAAAAGTGTTCAGTTTCCAACATGGACGGATTTGAATGGACAGGACGACTTAGCACATCCATATGTAGAGGGAGAGAAGGTTGCGCCAGGTATCTGGAAAGCGACCGTATTACTTTCAAAACACAACATGGAAAAAGGCGTGTACTATAACGACGTATGGGTAGATGGAAAATACTTTGGCGGCGCGGTTACGAAGGTTGAAGATCGTTAGTATTTTCATTGAAAATATACAACTTGGCATTGCAATAGAATTGTATAAACTGATTGATATTTATGAGTTAAAGACCTTGGGGGCAATTCCTTCAAGGTCTTTTCGTATATGTCCTATTTTAATTTTAAAATCAAATAAATTTACAAATATTCATATAGACATATATTTTCTTTATTTATAAGATGAGTAAGGCGTCTAACAATTGGAAGGTAAGTAAACTGTATTAGTTTAATTTAGCTGCTTGGCCGATCAATCGTATTACGTATTAAGGTATCGATAACTTTTAATGCTACCTAGTGTAATGTAATCCTAATTTAAAAAAGTAGTAAAGGGGGAGCCTAATATGAAAAATAGGATCATTGTATCGTTAATAGCGGTTGTTCTGCTTGTTTCTTGTACAAGTATGGAAGTCTTTGCAGCAGCGACAGCCACCAAACAATATTTTTATGATGATGCCGGTAAACTGCGATATGCCAAGTACAAAAATCAAGTAACGAAATATCAGTATGATCAGAATGGAAACGTAAATCGTAAGTTTACCGATGAGCATCTGATAGATGGCGGATTTGAATTGGTTAATTCACAGGGTACTTTAAAGGCTTGGAATTATTATATGGGAGCGGGCATTCAGGGAAAGCAAGAAGTCGATACGAGTTTGCTTGAAGGCACACGTGCAATGAAGCTGGAAGCTACGTCCATTCCTCGTACCAATGATGGTATGAATGTATGGCAGGACTTTTCCGTAACGGGCAACACTACATACACGCTGTCTGGAAAAATGAGAATGGCAAATGTTCAGAACACCAAGCTGGAGTATCTTATTTATTACTATGATAAGGATAACAATCAGTTTGGCGGAGAAATGGTACTCGGTTATGACAGTACTACAGATTGGGTAACATTCTCTAAGCAATTTGTAACGCCTGCTAATGCGACGAGAGCAAGGATTCATGCGCATTTAAGTTCTACTGTAGCTGGGGGCAAAGGAACTGTCCATTTAGATATGCTCTCCGTAAAGAGAAACAAGCCTATTAACTTGCTTACGAATGGCGACTTTGAAATTGTTTCTCGTACAGATGGAACAGCGGATGGCTGGAGTCGTTATGTAGGAGCAGTTGAAGGAAAGCATGAAATTAGCCAAGTGGTCACATCAGAGGGCTTGCGAGCGCAGAAAATAGCTGCCGATAACATTCTGAATGTACTCGACGGTATTAACATTTGGCAGGACTTCTTTGTTAGTGAACAGAAGCCTCACGTCATGCATGGAAGGGTTCGGTTGGAACAGATGAAAGATTCCAAACTCGGATTCATTCTCTATTACTATGACAAGAACAATAAGCAAATTGGCTCAGAAAGCCCATTAGAGTTAGTGAACAATAACGATTGGCTTACAGTATCCGCACGATTTACCCCACCTGCTCAGGCGATAAAAGCGAGATTGCATATTCACGTAAGCGCAACGAAGGCAAACGGGCAGGGAACAGTATATGTGGATGCCATGTCGATTCAGCCGGGAGACAAGCAAAAGCTTCTATTCAATGGTAACTTTGAATCGGCGAGCGGCTCAGATGGCGCAGCAGACGGTTGGTTCCGTTATGTAGGAGAAGGCATTAAGGGCTCACATGAGATAAGTAGAAATATCGTTAAGAGTGGTAAACGGGCTCAGAAAATAGTAGCTAGCAGTATGCCTAGAGCTGGGGATGGCATCAACATATGGCAAGACTTTTTAGTCCCTCCCCAAGCAAGCTATCTGTTAACAGGTGCTCTTAAGTTGGAAAATATGAAAGACGCTAACTTGCAGTTTATAATGTACTACTATGATCGCAACAATAACGCCATCGGTTCATGGAATGTTGCATCTTATGCAAAGAACGGTGATTGGCTATCGATTTCCGAGAGCTTCAAGCCACCAGCCAATACGCATAAAGTAAGAATACATGTTCACTTAAGCAGTTCTAGTAATAATGGACAAGGTACTGTGTATGTCGATGATTTATCGATATCTTAGTTGAGGTTTTTCATTACATTAATATAAACAACAGGGGAATGTGAACAAATGAAAAAAATGAGGAAGTTATCCGCTGTACTTGCTTTGGTCATGTTTTTAGAATTAGCAGCACCATTGTTTATGCAAGTTGCAGAAGCAGTGGCAGCGCCTAAGTCAGTGTCGACTCAGACTGCTGACAATAAGGCATTGTTGACGATTGATTCTATCGCGAAGAAATACAATGTAACGCCTTCTGATATTCTATTGCGATTGAATGAAGGATACTCTTTGAAGCATGTTCATAATGTTTTAGCGAAAAATCCAGATATTACGGTGTTGCCAGCTACGCTTGAGGAGCTATTTCCCGGTGTAGGGAAGAAATATGAACCTCCTGCGGTAACAGATGCGACCTATGGATTGCAAATGCCAGGTTTCAACTTACCCTTTCCTAGTCTAGGAGATGTAACGGGGGCCACTTATGGAAATGTTACAGAATCTGTCTATGGTTCAAGGAAGAAACGAAGTATTTACGATATACCTAGAATTAATCATGATAAGCTGAGTCTTGTAAATCAGCATAAAAAACTAGACCAAGCGCCATACTCTGTTCAAACAGGTAACGAAACCATTTCGAGTGTAGATGGTTCCTTGAGTTTGTCCTCAACGGATCTCTTTTTGCCAGGAAGAAATGGACTGTCATTCTCGCTTCGGAGAGTTTATAACAGCAATGATGCCGAATTTTATAAGAAAACTGTAGAGCCTGAGCTTTATTCCTCATCCCTTATTACTCCGTGTGTCAAAGGGACTACTTATAAGAAGTTGGGTGGAGGACAAAGGGTAGTATGGGCTGAGAATAAGACAGATGATAGGGGTTATTTTGTTTATTCCGGTGTAGAAGGGCGGTATAGCTATCAATTTGAACAAAGAAAAGTAGAGTACTTTTATGGAAAAGAAAAGGAGACAATGAGGCCGGTTGCCGAAGTTGAATTTCCAGCAAGTGAAATAAATAAATCAATTCAGATATCGATGCATTATGATATTGATTTTGAAAAAATTAGATGTAGTGATGGTGAAGATTATCAGGTTGTACCAAATGAAAGCTATTTGTATCCCGGTAAATATCCTGATAATAAGGTAGAGAGTGATAGTAAGGATTCGATTTTGGGTAGAGGCTGGTCATGGGATATCCCGTATATGAAGTTTGAACATGAAGAGGCTTTTATTCGCATGCCGGCAGGAGGCGTCTATCAGGTAGACAAGGATCTCAATCTTAAGAGTTATCCTTGGAAAGATGCTGTGTTAACGAAAGACAGCAGCAGAAAGGTAGGGTACGTTACTTCAGCATACGCATTGAAAATGAAGCAAGGCACAACGTATTACTTTGATGCAAGAGGTGACCTGATACGAGTAGAAGATAACTACTCAAACTTTATAGATTTTCAACATTTAGGTTACGGATTAGGAAAAGTGACAGATTCCTTAGGAAATTACATTCAATTCAGCTATGACTGGCACAACAGCATTATAACAGCTACGACTAATGCGAATGAATCGGTTAAGTATGCATTTAAAAAGTTTAATGGAACAGACATACCATATTTAGAGTCTGTTACGAATACGATGGGCCGAACGACTCACTATGGATACGATCCTGCCCAATCGAAATTTTCGATGACCTCGGATACAATTAATCAACGAAATGACTATGCCTTATTAAAAGCAGTCCATCATCCAACAGGATCACGTACCGAATACCGTTACGACAAAGTGCTCCGACATTTTGGACATGATTCCAAGCAAGAACAGTACAGGGTAGTGGAGCGAAAAGATGTAGCGCAGTATGTGAATGGTGCAGTAGTCGATAGTAATCAAACGAGCATTCAATATGAATCAGATCCGTATGCTTCTGCCTCGAATGGTAGACATAAAACGATATTTAAGAGTGGAGATGCCACGAGCACATCTACTTATGATAAAGTACGCTCGGGTGATGACCCTGTATTCCAAAATGTAGAGTCGATCCAACAAGCAGGGCATGTTCAGCATGTGACGAATCAATCATACACGTCAAATATATTAAATCCTTATCCTGCACAGATTACGTCGAAGAAAATAAGTAACGGGGTTGAGAGTCCATCTCTCATCGTGAATCGGAATTATGATGAGAATGGGAATGTAACGAGTGAAACAAACAGCCTTGGGGCCAGTACGACGACTACGTATGATGCAAAATGGGGGCTACCAGAAACGATTACGTCTAAGTTGGATGTGAATCAGCAGTCTGTTACAAGAATGTATCGTAACGATAAAGGTTCTGTAATTGAATCTAAAACGTACGCCAACTCAGAAGGCGGACAACTTCTTGGTCATATCAATTATGAGTACGATGGATTCGGTAATGTTACGAAAGTAACGGCTCATAATGATAGAGGTAAACCGACTGTATTTAGATATCATTATGGTGCTGAATATCAGCATGGATACCTTACGCAGCAGGAAGTAGATGTCACGAATGCAGATGGACAAGTCTCTACCCTTGTGGAGAAAGCCACCTATAATCCTGTAACGGGACAAGTATTATCTTACACAGATGGAAAACAGCAAACAACATCGTATGTGTATGATCCGTTGGGCCGTACAACGTTAATCACAATGCCGAACAATAGCCAGATTAACTATGTGTACAACGATGCTCAAAACCATGTGCAGCTGAAAAACACGCTTGGAGAAGTAACGGAGGCATGGTTCGATCCACTTGGACGAAAGGTAAGAGAGACAAAAGGTTTAGGTGAAGTGAAATATGGTTACGATGAACGCACAAGTCAGCTGCAGTGGACAGAGGATGCATATGGTAATCGTATAACGTACAGCTATGACGGATTTGGACGTCCGCTTCAGACTACGTATGCGAATAATACATCTGATCGTATGGAATACGACGATGCGAAGCTGACAGTAACTGTTATAGATGCAGAGCAAAATCGTTCAAGAACGACAAGTGATGTGCTAGGCAGAATGATTTTGGTTGAGTCGTACCAGAACAAGCAGAACTACGTGCCAGTTCAGCGTTCGGAGTATAATCTTGCGGGTGCGGTCACTTCTGCAATAGATGCAAATGGCAATCGAACGGAGTACCAGTATAATGCTGGGGGCCAACTGACTGCGGTTATCGATGCTCAGAAGCAGACGACAAGCTACCTCTATGATCGCTTGGGCAATCTTCTTGAGACAATTTATGCGAATCAACAGAAGATGAAGAAGGAATATGATGAACTTGGTCGCGTTACGAAAAAAATTAACGGAACAGCTCAAGTTCAGAAGTATTACTACGATGCAAATAGCAATTTAGAGAAATATATTGATCGTAGTGGTACAGTTACAGAAAATCGTTATGATGCAATGAACCGACCTCTACAGAATACGCTTGGAGATGAAACAGTTCAATACAGCTATGATACTGAAGGTAGACCGATCACGATGACAGATCATAGAGGAACAACGAGCTATGAATATCAGGCACGTTCTGGTTTCTTGACGAGCATTCAATATCCAGATGGTGTGAGGCTGATAAACAACTATGATTTGAACAAGAAGACGGGGTATGAGTTTGCAGCACCAGGCGTTAATGTAAGGGTCGATGGAACTTACAACAACGTTAATCAGTTGAAGCAATTGAACATTTTGAGTGGTGGCAATCAACCTGCAAAGACAATCTCATATGATCACTTGGCAAATGGACAATTGGCGAAGCAGACATATGGCAACGCATCTGTAACGGACTATCAATATGAAGATAAAAGGTTGAAGCAGCTTAAGTCTACAAAAGATGGAGCTGTGCAGAACATCTTCCAGTATGGATATGATTTGGTTGGAAACATCACGCATCGTAATGAAAATAGTTACACGACCAACTTTACTTACTCGCCGTTGAATCAGATTCAAACATCCAGTGAGTTCAATGAGACGTATTCGTATGATGAAAGGTACAATAGGCAGACGCTTGATAGTACTAGAACACGATCAATAAAATCAGCACAGTACGAATACGATAAGAAAAATCGCTTAACGAAGGTAACTGGTGATCATAATCCCGTAACATATTCTTACACAGGAGAAGGATTGTTGTATGAGCGTGTGGAGAATAACGTTAAGAGCCGTTATTACTACGATGCGAACAAGCTTTTATTAGCAGAGGCAGTCGTCGTTGCAGATGGAAAAGCGAAGATCAAATATGTGTACTTGTATGATCTAAACGGCAAGCTTATCGGTCGCCAAGATGTTGCAACAAGTCAATTGCAATATTACCAACTTAACGGTCATGGGGATGTCGTAGCCATCGTCGATGAAGCGGGTAAGAAGCTAAATGAATATCGATATGATATCTGGGGATTACCGCTAGAGGAAAAAGAAACTGTTCCGAATATCCTGAAATACTCCGGCGAGTATTGGGATAAGACAACAGGGCTTCAATATCTTCGAGCAAGATGGTACGACCCAAGCATGGGGCGGTTTATTAGTGAGGATACGTATGAAGGGGAATTGAATAGTCCACTTAGTTTGAATCTTTATACGTATGTGGAGAATAATCCACTGAAGTTTATTGATCCAAGCGGACATAAAGCATGGTTAATCCATGGTACATTTTCCGATGGAGACACTTGGACTTCTAATTTTGTAAAGTATGTTGAAAAACTATTTAATGAGAAAAGTGAAAAATTGATTTGGAGTGGTGATAATAATATAGATGCACGTTCAGAAGCTGCCGAGGGGTTTGTAACACAAATTTATGATTGGCACAAAAAACATCCGAATGATCCTATTAGATTGATTGGTCATAGTCATGGAGGGAATGTAGCTATAATGTTATCCAATCTTCTAGCTGAAAAAGGATTGGAAGTCGAAACTTTGATTACAATTGCTACCCCCGTTAGGGAATATACGTTAGATAAAAATACGTCTGTTGGTCAACATATTCATCTATATAATAATACGGATCAGGTACAGTCAAATGGAGGAAGTGTGTGGCTTCTAGGTGCTACTCTTTCACGTAAATTTAAAGGTGCTGAAAATGTGAGAGCCAAGGATGCTGAACAACCAGGTGTTTTTAGTCCAAAGGGTGGACCTATTGATTCACATTCAAGTATGCATAGTAATATAAACATCTGGAAGAAGTACATTGAGCCAATTTTGAAAAAGAAAAAGTGAAGACGTCTATAATACAAGTAGGAGGTCGAGTATGCCATTGTGGTTAAGGCTTTCAATTAAAGTAATAATAGTATTTAGTGCTTCATCATTTTTATGGTTTCTGATAGGTTCAACAGCATATCTCCAAAGGGGTATGGATATTATTGGATCCGTTTATTTATTGTTCGTAGGTATTCCAGTGCTATTGTTTGCTATACTCCTTACTAGACTTCTCATTAAGAGATGGACTCCGACAAGTGGAGTGGATTACATTGGAATATGTGTAAGGCTAGTAATATCAATATTACTCTCTGCCGTCCTAATTTATAGTGTTAACTCCCATGGTTGGACAAAAGAAGTGATACGAAGTGATTCACTAAAGAACACTGTAGATGGTAAATATGAATATCGAATTGAATTTATAAATTTATTTCAAAGAAACAGTAATTCCAGGCTTTATTTAAGGGATGTAGGCTCGGGTGAGGAAAAGTATATCCCTGTTAGCATTCAGACACGCGAGATTGTAGTACTTGGGGTGAGAGATGTTAATCATTGGATAGTGTTAGAACCGACCGATAAACCAACTCGTTACTTCCTGTCCACAACAAAAGAACTCGGCATACCAGAGGAAAAGTTTGAAATCTTTACTATTGAAGGAATTTCTAAAAGGATAGAATAGTATCGATAATTGAAAGCGAGAATGTAGCTTTTGAGAATTATTTGAGTTTTGACGAAGTAATAAGGAGATATTTGAACATGGCGTAAGGCTGTGAATGTAAGAGAGTATTGAAGAGTATGAAACCCATACGTGAGTTACCTCCATATGGGTTATTTTAATGGGTGTATAACTTACTGATTTTTTTTCTTTTAAATTTTCGAAATATATCGAATTGGGGAGAGGGCAGTTTATGTTTGATCTGCTTGGAAAAGGGCCGCATTAATATGTAGTGGACGGGAGCTCGAGATGGGTAAATTTAAATTTATTTCAAGAGAAGAATCAATTGAGATTTGTGAGTTAATTGTAGAAGAAATGATTAATGAGTTCAAGTGAAGAAGAAGCGGTAGGTCGAATGAATGAACTATGGCATAATCCTGAAAGAGGCCCTATTGATAAAGATGAAGATTTTTTAAATTATGAAAGCAAAATAGTTGGGCGTTTATTATTTACTATGGAAATAATGATCAATGGTGGAATAAAAGTGAATCTGAAATGAAACCACGACCCTATCCTAAGGAGTAATACTTTAAGAGAATAAGAAATTATAAAAACAGAGGAAAAGCAGTTTTTTCCTCTGTTTTTATTTATACTAACTAAGAGAATCCACAAAACTACAAAAAGGGGTAAACAATGACTAAACACGTAAAAAAATATCTGTTTGCAATTGTACTATTCATAGCAATGATATCGGTAACTATAGTAACAGACCGTGTAACTTGGTCAGCCGCTAGTGCAGAGAAAAATGTATACCGTGCAAGTACAGATTACAGCACCATTCAAGGCGATAACCATTGGTACTACCAAGAATGGGATGGCTCTACGTATACGAATTTAAAATGGGATAACTCCAAAAAATTATGGCAAGGTAAAAACAAGCACCCTACGATCGCTGCTAATGTTCATCATCCAGATAAGGTCGATATCGTACGAAAATGGGTTGCACCGAAGCCGGGCATTGTCCATATTAGTGGACAAGTGGCGAAGAGTAATCCGACATGCGGTGATGGTGTCAAAGCGATCATTCGTAAAAATAATAATCTCGTTTGGTCTTCAACTATCGGATTTGATGATACTGTTGGGGTGTCTGCGAACTATACGACAAATGTATCAACGGGAGAGGCCCTTTATTTTATCGTGAATCAGCAGCAAGAGAACAGCTGCGACGGCACTTTCTGGGACCCAACCATTACATATGATGATAAAAAGCTATTGAAGTATACAGCTTCAGAAGGATTTAGCTCTATCCAAGGTCAGAATAACTGGTATTACGAGGAACAGGACAAAGACAAGTTCTACCCAATGACATGGATAAAGAAAGAGAATCTATGGAGGGGAAGTACGGAGTTCTCTATGATCACAGCTGATTGGCAGCATCCGGAGGCAAGAGACTCTATCCGCACTTGGGCAGGCCGACTTCAGGTGTTGTGCAAATAACAGGAAAGCTTGCCAAAGATAATATTAATTGTGGTGATGGCATTATAGCTACCATTTATAAAAATGATAACGCTATTTGGTCAACTCACGTAGTTTTCGATGATAAAGTAGGCTTTCAAATGAAACAGCATATAACGGTTCGTACTGACGATCGCTTACGGTTTGTTATTTCTCAAAGCGGAGAAAACTCCTGTGACGGAACAATTTTCAATCCAACGATTACCTATGATGCTAATCCAATAAAGTATACAGCTTCGGAAGGCTATAGTCCCATCCAAGGTCAGAATAACTGGTATTACGAAGAGCGGGACAAGGACAAGTTCTACCCAATGACATGGATCAAGGCAGAAACCCTATGGAGAGGGAATGCTGAGTACTCTATGATCGGACATCATTGGCAGCATCCAGAAGTAAGAAATTCTGTTCGTACGTGGTTAGCGCCGACCTCAGGTGTAGTCCGAATTAGCGGACCGCTTGTAAAAGATAATGTTGCTTGTGGTAATGGAGTTATAGCGAAGATATATAAGAACGATAAAGTAGTGTGGACAACTCCTGTCTTATTTGATGATAAAGTAGGCTATACCATTCAACATGATTTGTCCGTGCGTGCGGATGATCGGATACGTTTTGTTACTTCTCAAAATGGAGAAAATTCCTGCGATGGGACGACTTTTAATCCAACGATCACGTATTTAGATCCGAAGCAGCCCCTGTCCTACTCTTCAAGAGTTAACTTTGGCTCTGCTCAAGGGCAGTCCAATTGGTACTACCAAGAATTGATTGGTCAAGATTATGTGGACATGACTTTTGATGCGAAAAAGCAAGAGTGGAAGGGTGTTCGTGAATTTTCTACGCTTACCTTTAACATGTATCATCCCGATCCATCAGCGGCAGTACGCAAATGGGTTGCTCCCAAATCAGGAAAAGTCCGAATGACAGGAAATCCTGTTAAAGGTCACATTAGTTGTGGAAATGGTGTGGAGGCCATGATTTATAAAGGTAAGACGAAATTATGGGGGACTAAGCTAGCTGCTAATGATGACAAAGGGATTGCTTATAATATGACCACACCTGTCTCGCAAGGACAAGCGTTGTATTTCGTCGTGGATGCTGGTGAAAATATTGATTGTGATAGTACGTTCTGGGATGCGCAGATCGAATATACAACCACATCAAATATATCCGATTACTCCTATGATGGTTCAAATCGATTGGAAACGATCACGCTGCCATCTGGGCAAGTCATCCATTATTATTACGATACAAATGGTAACTTGATTCAGAGAAGGAAAGGCTAGTCTCAAGACCTCAGAAGAATTATTTCTGGGGTCTATTTTTTGCGTAGTCTGCTGCGACGTGATTATTACCTCATAATAACGAAGTATGAAAAACATTGGTGTAAGAAATGACAATAATATCAAGGACAGATGATGAGGTTACAGGTAATCTATTATATGTTCAATCGTTCATTATATTTAAGAGAAAAGTATGAAGTAATCAAATGCTGGTGTTAATCGTAGTAAAAGAACAATGGAGAATGGAGCTATAGTATGACTAAAAACACCTTTAAACCTTTTTGCAAAATGATAAACTCATTCCTAATATTTTTGCTGGTCACCGTCGTTTTCTTGTCCAATCATTCATTTGCTCTAAACAAAAACCATTATTTGTATGATCGAGATGGGAAGTTGATTGAGATGAGTCAGAGTGATGGAACTATCGATTATAGATACGATTTAAACGGCAACGTAATAGATCGTTTGAAAGATCGAAATCTTCTTATTAACTCTAGCTTTGAGGTGTTGAAAAATCAAACTACTGAAGTTGCAAGCAACTGGGCGACATGGAAAAACAGTGCTGAATTACCAACGTCATCACAACTTGTGCAGCATCCAGTAGATTCTGGACGATATGCACAGAAAGTAAGCGCAAGTCAACTTCCGAAAGGAAATTTGTTATCTCTATACCAAAAGGTATCACTTCAACCAGAGAAATCGATCCAAGCAACTGTGCGAGCAGAAGTAGAAAGTTTGAAGGATGCACGAGTATTAATGACGATAGATTTTCATGATGCAGCAGGAAAGTATTTATCTACTATAGGAACAACTGACGTTGCGTATAAGACAAACGGTTATATGACTTTGAATACTAGTGGAAAGACGCCAGTTGGAACAGCATATGGTGTCATGCAGATGTATATCATCAGCAAGGTAGATGGAGGATCGGGCACGGTATACTGGGATTCCGCAGCACTAAGATATAGTGAACCGAACCTATTAAGTAACAGCAGCATGGAGAAAGTCGAGAATGAACAGTCAGTTGCGAGCAGTTGGGCGACATGGAAAAATAGTGCTGAACTGCCAACTTCATCACAACTTGTGCAGCATCCAGTAGATTCTGGACGATACGCACAGAAAGTAAGCGCAAACCAACTCCCGAAGGGGAATTTGTTATCGTTATACCAAAAGGTATTAATGCAGCCAGAGAAATCGATCCAAGCAACTGTGCAAGCAGAAGTAGAGAGTCTGAAGGATGCACGAGTATTAATGACGATAGATTTTCATGATGCATCAGGAAAGTATTTATCTACTATTGGAACAAGCGATATTACGAATAAGACGAACGGCTATATGACTTTGAACGCTAGTGGAAAGACTCCTGTTGGAACAGCATATGGAGTGATGCAGATGTATATCATCAGCAAGGTAGATGGAGGATCGGGCACGGTATACTGGGATTCCGCAGCACTAAGATATAGTGAACCGAACCTATTAAGTAACAGCAGCATGGAGAAAGTCGAGAATGAACAGTCAGTTGCGAGCAGTTGGGCGACATGGAAAAATAGTGCTGAACTGCCAACGTCATCACAACTTGTGCAGCATCCAGTAGATTCTGGACGATACGCACAGAAAGTAAGCGCAAACCAACTCCCGAAGGGGAATTTGTTATCGTTATACCAAAAGGTATTAATGCAGCCAGAGAAATCGATCCAAGCAACTGTGCGAGCAGAAGTAGAAAGTTTGAAGGATGCACGGGTATTAATGACGATAGATTTTCATGATGCATCAGGAAAGTATTTATCTACTATTGGAACAAGCGATATTACGAATAAGACGAACGGTTATATGACTTTGAATACTAGTGGAAAGACGCCAGTTGGAACAGCATATGGTGTAATGCAGATGTATATCATCAGCAAGGTAGATGGAGGAGCAGGCACGGTATATTGGGATTCAGCTGTGCTAAGTTATAAGTAGTTTTTATATGCTTTGAATCGTAACGAGTATACAGTTTAATGTTTGTTTACTTAGCAGGCATATAGAAAGATGGGGGAAGTTATGGTTAATAATAAAATCATTCAAAGATGTCGGATATTCGTAGTAAGTTTGGCTATTCTATTCTCTTTCACGATTTCATCTTCGGCAGGAGCGATGGATAGTGGGGTTACTTACTCTTACTCAAGTGATGGGCAGTTGCTATTCTCTAAATTTTCAGATGGAACTTATTTAGATTACTTCTATGACGATAATGGGAATCTGGTGAAGAAAGTTCCTAGATATCGTGAGACATTTGAAAGAGGAAATTTTGAAACAACAGACTATATGTCGGGCAATCCGGGATACTCAGGTGAAGTTACAAATACCCCTGATAAGTTAGTAACAGGAGCGTATTCAGTCTATGGAGCAAGTGATACCACATGGGAATGGAACACCTTCCTAGCATCGGATTCAAGAAAATTACAGTTGGAGCCGAATACAAGCTACACAGTGTCATTCAAATATAAAGTGATAAAGTCTCCTAGTGAGAAGGGGAGCCACTATTTCTTTAGTAGAAGTAGCACCGGAAATACAGCGCAAGATAAGGGTTGGATGACATGGAATGATAAAGCGGGAAGTAAAGGCAGTAAAATAGTAACCTTTACATCTGGTCCTTATGGGGATTATCAACTCAATTGGGGAACGAATCATGGAGGAGCTATTTCAATCGATGACATTCAAGTAACGAAACAATCGGAATCATTTGAAAGAGGAAAGTTCGAGTCGACTCATTATATATCGGGTAACCCCGGCTATTCGGGTGTAGTGACCAATGAAGCTGAGAAGGTAGTGACAGGTTCGTACTCAGTCTATGGGGAAAGCAAAGCTACCTGGGAATGGAACACCTTCCTAGCATCCAATCCTAGAAAATTGCAACTAGAGCCGAATACAAGCTACACAGTATCGTTCAAGTACAAGGTTATCAAGTCCCCAAGTGAGAAGGGGAAGCACTATTTCTTTAGTAGAACAAGCATCGGAAATACAGCACAAGATAAGGGTTGGACCGAATGGAATGATCCGGCGGGAAGTGTCGGAAGTAAAGTAGTAACCTTTACGACTGGTCCCTATGGGGATTACCAACTCAATTGGGGAACGAATTATGGGGGAGCTATATCAATCGATGACATTCAAGTAACGAAACAATCAGAGTCATTTGAAAAGGGGAGATTTGGGACAACGGACTATATGTCAGGCAATCCTGGATACTCAGGCAAAGTGACAAAGGCTCCCGAAAAAGTTGTCACAGGTGCGTATTCGGTGTATGGGGAAAGTGATGTCACCTGGGAATGGAACACGTTCCTAACGACAGATCCTAGAAAAGTGCAGCTAGAGCCTAATACCAGCTATTCGGTATCATTCAAGTATAAGGTAATCAAGTCTCCTAGTGAGAAGGGAAGTCACTATTTCTTTAGTAGAACTAGCACCGGAAATACAGCGCAAGATAAGGGGTGGACCGAATGGAAAGATAAAGTGGGGAGTGTAGGAAGTAAAGTCGTGACCTTTACAACGGGACCTTCTGTTGATTATCAACTGTACTGGGGAACGAATTATGGAGGAGCCATTTCAATTGATGACATTCAGATAACGAAAATAACTAAATAAAAATCAGTGAACTATTGCCTAGTTTTACGTATGACAAGAACGAAGATTGAGACTTGAAATGTTACTATTTTCTTGAGGTGACCTATGAGATTTCGATTACTATTTTTACTTCTTATCACAATTTTATTTTTACAACTTCCAAGTAATGCGTTTGCTGCAGGTACTAGCAACACGGCAACTTCAAGTGAGTTCAACAATCAGCCTACTGCTTTCTCTGCTGTATGGGAAGCGAACGATCCTGGGCTTGGGCATACGGCTGGCCGTCAAAAAGGGGCTGTATGGCATGCGGATCAAGCTGTTGACAAAGAAGGGTTCTTGAATTACGGCCCATACTACATTTAACCGATTCGGTAAGATGCTCATGACAAACTATCGCTACGACCTGAACGGGAATGTAGTAAAACAAGAATACGATTGGTATAAAGATACATTTGAGCAAGGTACATTTGCTCAAACTCGATTTACAGAGGGATATTATGAAGCTAAAGGAAAACTAACGAATGAGCGATCACAAGTCATCAATGGTAGTTATTCGGTAGTAGGAGAATCCATCAGTGGTCAAGAGTGGTTCGAATTTTTGCATACGGATATAAGTAAGATTCAATTTGAACCTAATAGCACGTACAAAGTTACTTTTCGTTACAAAGTAAATCAGGAAACAGGGCCAAATAGCTCTTATTATTTCTTAGCTAGAACGCCCGACGCTGGTGTAGGAAATGACAAGGGAGATACATGGTGGAAAGGAAAGTCAGGGGAAGTAGGAAGTAAGACGATAACGTTCACAACAGGATCTTCAGCGAAGTATTACCTAATTTGGGGAATCCACAAAGGTGGGTCGTTATCTATCGATGATATCCAAATTACAAAAGAAATAGAGTCGTTTGAAAGTGGAGGATATGTACTTCCATCGTATACGAAGGGACATTATACAACCGAAGGAAAAATAACAAATAACCCATCACAAGTCATCAATGGTAGCCATTCGGTAGTAGGAGAGTCTGCAAGAGGTCAAGAATGGTTTGAATTTTTGCATACGGATATAAGTAAGATTCAATTTGAACCTAATACGACGTATAAGGTTACATTTAGCTATAAGGGTAATCAAGAACTTGGTCCTGAGAGCTATTATTACTTTATAGCCAGAACGCCAGATGGAAGCTATAAGGAGAATGATAGAGGACATACGATTTGGAAAGGCAAGTCAGGGGAAATAGGGAGCAAGACGATAACGTTTACAACGGGATCTTCATCAAAATATTATCTAATCTGGGGAATCCACAAAGGGGGTGAGCAATCCATAGATGATATAACGATTAAGCTTGAAAAGTAGTACATATCCGAAATACATAACAGGGGAATGTGAACAAATGAAAAAAATGAGAAAGCTATCAGCATTACTAGCATTAGTTATGTTTTTAGAATTAGCTGCACCGTTATTCTTCCAGGTTGCAGTAGCAGCGGCAGCGCCTAAGTCAGTGACAACTCAAACTGCTGACAATAAGGCGTTGCTGACAATTGACTATATCGCTAAGAAATACAATGTAACTCCTTCGGACATTCTTTTGCGATTGAATGAAGGGTACTCTTTGAAGCATGTTCATGATGCGTTAGCAAAGAATTCAGATATTGCGGCTTTGCCAGCTACACTGGAGGAGCTATTTCCAGGCGTAGGGAAGAAGTATGAACCTCCTGCAGTAACAGATGCGACATATGGGTTGCAGCTGCCAGGATTTGATGTGCCATTTCCTAATCTGGGAGATGTAACAGGGGCTACATACGGAAATGTAACGGAGTCCGTGTATGGATCGAGGAAGAAAAGAAGCTTATCATCGAGGCCATTGGAAATAAACCATGATGCTTTGAGTCTTGTAAAGCAAAATACGAAGTTGGATCAAGCTCCTTACGCGGTTAGTACAGGGAATGAAACGATTTCTAGTATGGATGGCTCTTTGAGCTTATCTTCATCGGACCTATCCATTCCAGGTAGAAACGGACTTTCATTTACATTGAGTAGAAGCTACAACAGCAACGATGCAGAGTTTTATCAGAAAAGTATGAGGTCTACGTATACTGTGACCTCTACCATCTATCCTTATGTGAACTATAAAGTTTATCAAGTTTACCCCAATGGAGAAAGAGTATTACGAGAGGATCGGGATAGTGGAGCTCCCGTAGTTGCATATGGTTCCTTTAGATGGGATTTGGTTCATTTACCAGTCGAACATATTTATAATAGATATGAACGTGTAGATGCAACAGCTAAACATTTTTTCTCTCCGGAGAATTATTATGTCTACAAATCCTTTAGTTGGGGAGGGAATGATTACGAGATACATATCAGGGGGAATGAAAAATATGCCATAAGAAGCAGTTACCCCCATTGGCGTTATTTACCTGATAATGATGTAAAAACTGATCCTATGGATGGACGTTTAGGTGTTGGTATTGGTTGGTCATGGGATATTCCATATATGAAGTTCGAAGATAAAGAGACGTATATCCGGATGCCGGCAGGTGGAGTATATCAAGTAGATAGCAATCTTAACTTGAAGCGCTATCCATGGCAAGATGCTCTTTTGTTAAAAGATACGAGCAGAACGGTGGAAGGATTATCTTCAGAATATGTACTAAAAATGGATCAGGGACTATCTTATTATTTTTCAAAAGAAGGTTATCTGATTCGTATAGAGGACAATTACACAAACTTTTTGAACTTTAAGTATGATGGAGGTAAGCTGGGGAAGGTAACTGACTCTATAGGGAATTATATTCAAATTACCTATACTTATAGAGCGATTACAGCTACGAATGGCAAAGAAACAATAAAATATCAATTCAATGCTTCCTATAGTCCGTATACCGAGTATTTAGAATCGGTCACGGATTCGATGGGAAGAACAACGAGATATGTTTATGAAACTGCGGAATCTAAGTTCTCGGTAACTTCGGATCCTGTTAACCAGAGAAATGATTATTCCTTATTGAAAGCTGTTCACCATCCAACAGGCGCTCGAACCGAGTACAAGTATGACAAAGTGCTTCGTCACTTAGGTCATGATTCTAAGCAAGAACAGTATCGGGTCATCGAGCGTAAAGATGTTGCACAATATGTGGACGGTTCAGTAATCGAGAGTAATAAATCGAACATTCAATATGAGTCTGACCCGTATGCTTCCTCTGGAAGTAACTTACAACATAAGACGATTATTAAAAGCGGAGATGCAACGAGTACTTTTATTTACGATAAAGTGTATTCAGGGCAAGATTTCGTATTCCGAAATGTAGAAACCGTACAACAAGCAGGTCAGACACAGCAAGTTACGAATCAAGCATATACATCGAACGTCTTTAATCCTTATCCAACACAGATTACGTCGAAGAAGAGAAGTAACGGAGCAGAAAGTCCATCTCTCATCGTAAATCGTCAATATAATGAGAATGGCAGTGTGACGAGTGAAACAAATAATCTTGGAGCCAGTTCAACAACTACTTATGATGCAAAATGGAATCTACCAGAGACGATAGCATCTAAGCTGGATGCAAATCAGCTGACTTTTACTCGTTTGATTCGAAATGACAAGGGTTCAGTTATTGAATCTAAAACGTATGCCAACGCAGAAGGCGGTCAGCTTCTGAGTCACATCAATTATGAGTATGATGGGTTCGGAAATGCGACCAAAGTAACGGCACATAATGATAAAGGCAAGCCATCCGTATTCCGATATCACTATGGCGCTGAGTATCAACATGCATTCCTTACACAGCAAGAAGTAGATGTTACGAATGTAGATGGACAAGTCACTACAATTGTTGAAAAAGCGAAGTATGATCCGGCGACGGGACGACTGTTATCCTATACAGATGGTAAACAGCAAACGACATCGTATGCGTATGATCCATTGGGACGCATGACACTGGTTACGATGCCGAATCAAAGCCAGATTAGCTATCTATATAATGATACTCAAAATCATGTGCAACTGAAGAACACGCTCGGTGAAGTGACTGAAGCATGGTTCGATCCATTGGGTCGTAAGATTAGAGAGACACAAGGCTTAGGCCAAGTGAAATACGGCTATGATGAACGTACAAGTCAAATGATTTGGACAGAAGATCCGTATGGCAATCGCACAACGTATGTCTATGACGGATTTGGACGTCCACTTCAGACGACGTATGCAAATGGTACATCGGATCGGGTTGAATACGATGATGCAAAACTAACAGTAACAGCCATTGATGCAGAGCAGAATCGTACAAGATCAACAAGCGATGTGTTAGGTAGAACAATTTTAGTAGAGTCGTACCAAAACAAACAGAATTATGTTCCTCTACAGCGTACAGAGTACAATTTTGCAGGTGGAGTTACTTCTACGACGGATGCGAAGGGTAACCATACAGCATATCAGTATGATGCTGGTGGTCAGCTGAGTGCGGTTACTGATGCTGAAAAGCAAACGACAAGTTATCAATATGATCGCTTGGGCAATTTGCTCGAAACAACGTATGCAAATTCGCAGAAAATGAAGAAGGAATATGATGAGCTTGGTCGCGTTACGAAGAAGATTAATGGAACAGGTCAAGTACAAAAATACTACTATGACGCGAATAGCAACTTAGAGAAGTACATCGATCGTAGTGGAAACATTACTGAGAATTCTTATAATGTGATGAATCAGCTAATTCAAAATACGCTTGGCAATGAAACGGTTCAATACAGCTATGATACTGAAGGTAGACCGGTCACGATGACGGATCATCGAGGAACGACGAGCTATGAGTATCAGGCACGTTCTGGATTCTTAACGAGCATTAAATATCCAGATGGTGTGAAGCTAACAAATAACTATGATTTAAACAAGAAGACGGGGTATGAGTTCGCGGCTCCAGGCGTAAATGTGAAGGTAGATGGTACCTACAATAATGTTAATCAGTTGAAGCAGTTGAATATTATGAGTGGTGGCAATCAGCCAGCGAAGACGATTTCCTACGATCACTTGGCAAATGGACAATTGGCAAAGCAGGCGTATGGCAATGCGTTTGTCACGGACTATCAATACGAAGACATGAAGCTGAAGAAGCTGAACCATGCGAAAGATGGAGCAGCGCAGAACACTTTCCAATACAGCTATGACTTGGTTGGAAACATCACGCAGCGCAATGAAAATAGTTATATCACGAATTTCTCATACACACCATTGAATCAGATTCAAACCTCAAGTGAGTTCAACGAGACGTATTCGTATGATGAGCGATATAATAGGGAGACTTTGGATAGCTCTAGAGAACTACCAGATAAAGATGCACAGTACGAGTACGATAAAAAGAATCGATTGACGAAGGTCACAGGAGATCATAATCCAGTAACGTATTCATACACAGGAGAAGGATTGTTGTATGAGCGTATAGAGAATAACGTTAAGAACCGCTACTATTACGATGCTAACAAGTTGTTACTAGCAGAAGCAGTCGTCGGAGCAGATGGCAAAGCCAAGATTAAATATGTCTATTTGTATGATCTAAATGGCAAGCTTATCGGTCGTCAAGATGCTGCAACAAGTCAATTGCAATACTACCAGCTTAACGGTCATGGTGATGTCGTAGCCATTGTTGATGAAGCGGGTAAGAAGCTGAATGAATATCGTTATGACATTTGGGGATTGCCATTAGGAGAGAAAGAGACAGTTCCGAATATCTTGAAATACTCCGGCGAGTATTGGGATAAGACGACAGGGCTTCAATATCTTCGAGCAAGATGGTACGACCCAAGTATGGGACGCTTTATTAGTGAGGATACATATGAAGGGGAACTGAATAGTCCACTTAGTTTAAACCTTTATACGTATGTACATAATAACCCGTTAATATACATTGATCCAACTGGTCATGCAATAGATAATGCTCAATTAAATACTTATCTTCAAATAGCCACGTCAGAAGGGAAAAATTCCGAAGTGTATTGGAAAATAAGGAGTATATTGGGTGGTGAAGTTGATAGTCTACTTTCGAATTATATGGACAAAAATAATCAATTTAAATATCTTTTTAGTTTAGCGACAGGTACACACAGTAAAAAGAGTGAAAATACTTTAGGTAATGCTCAGTGGGCAGAAAAGCAATTACAGAAGATGTTTGTATTGGATGCTTCTCTTGAAAATTTACCTAATATGATGGGTTCTGTTGGCGGTCCTATAAAGGGTGTAAGAAGTGTGATAAATGGAAATGCCGCTCTTACGAAGGCAGCGGAAAAAATGGCCAAGGACCCTAAAGTAAGGAAAGAAGCAGATAAGCTTGTAGAAAAATATGTAGCTGGAATTAAAAATCCAGGAAAAAGAACGGGTACAAAGAATTTGTTTAAAGATATTAGCTATCTCCGAGGTGATGCGGGAGCAAGGGTTTTCTTTAGAATGGTTAATGGAGAAATGGTGATTCTAGCAAAATCAAATAAACATAATGAGCAAAAAGTTATTGAGATTTTAACGAAACTTTACAAGTGATTTAGGGGGACGAGATGAAAATAGTTAGTTTAAGTTATCCAGTACCATTGAGTGAACTTGAAGATATTTTTAATGATGACATAGACGTTTTTGTGAAGTTAGAAGATGGTATTAGTTACAGTGTAGTAGTTACTACACCATTAAATATAATGGAGAAAATGGATGCAGAAGAAATTGAATATATTCCTGCATCTTTTCCTAAAATAATCGTTAAAAGTTTGACGGAAGAAAATATTTATAATGCAGTTGAAACTTACGCTGAAGAGAATGCATTTTGGTTAAAGTTGTTATATATAACAGGAGGAGGAGCAACTTCAATGGATATCGAATATATCGATAAGTTACTTGAAGAAATTGAAAAGTCGAATGAAGAGCTCAGAGAGTGTAACGAGGAAGAATAAATCCGAGTTTAATATTTTGGTTTTTATTAATGATCATATGTAGATATAAAGAGGACTTAGTTTTATATATGAACTGTAACCCGTAAGATGGACACTTTTAAAAAAAGTGCCCTCTTACGGTTTTTTATGTTTTAATCATAGTATTGAGAAGTAGATGAGGATGCGGATTATGAATAAAAGAATCAGAAAGAGCTTCACTAAACATGAGATAGAGTTATTGAGTAAAAATTCAAATGTATTACATGTGTCGGAAAAAAACATCACTTATTCACCAACGTTTAAGGTAGCTAGTATCCAAGCCTATCAACAAGGAAAAACACCTTTAGATATATTCTTAGATGCAGGATTTTCTACAGAGATCATCGGACGAAACACACCGAAGAAATGTTTGCATCGTTGGA
>NZ_KE383837.1:878433-878728 GCF_000422445.1 Paenibacillus assamensis DSM 18201 | reverse complement strand
TATTCCCTGATAGCTCAGTTGGTAGAGCACTCGACTGTTAATCGAGTTGTCACAGGTTCGAGTCCTGTTCGGGGAGCCATTATGGAGAGATGTCCGAGTTGGTCGAAGGAGCACGATTGGAAATCGTGTAGGCGTCACAAGCGTCTCGAGGGTTCGAATCCCTCTTTCTCCGCCAGCATGGAATTTATAATATGGAACGAAATCTGTTTTGTATAATAGTTTCACATTAAAGATATGATAGATGACGCGGGGTGGAGCAGTCCGGTAGCTCGTCGGGCTCATAACCCGAAGGTCG
>NZ_KE383837.1:0-877879 GCF_000422445.1 Paenibacillus assamensis DSM 18201 | reverse complement strand
GGCCCGTTGGTCAAGGGGTTAAGACACCTCCCTTTCACGGAGGTAACAGGGGTTCGAATCCCCTACGGGTCACCATATTAGAGCCATTAGCTCAGTTGGTAGAGCACCTGACTTTTAATCAGGGTGTCGTAGGTTCGAGTCCTACATGGCTCACCAGTTTCTTACATGACAGTCTGTACATTAATTTGTACAGACTTTTTTGTTATATATGAGGAATTTTAAAATAAATGTTTATAGAAATCCCTGTATTTATTAGATTTGGCAATACGGTTACTAGAATTCTGGTAAAATAGTAGGATTGGGTATTTGTATTCCTAACTAAGATAAAGAGACACTCAAACATTTGAATCGGCTTGTATTTGAACTTACTGAGTATTTAATCTCTCTAATAATCAGAATATTTTACCACTAATTTATTTCTAAAAAAAGTTTGCATTTCAATATTGAACGTGATATATTAATACATGTCCTCGAAAGACGATATCAATGAAAGAAAGAGCATGATGAAGTATTCGAGAGATATTTGAAGATATGCGGACATAGCTCAGTGGTAGAGTATCGCCTTGCCAAGGCGAGGGTCGCGGGTTCGAATCCCGTTGTCCGCTCCAGAATATGCGCCCTTAGCTCAGCTGGATAGAGCGTTTGACTACGAATCAAAAGGTCAGGAGTTCGAATCTCTTAGGGCGCGCCATTTAATCTTTATAAGCCGGTGTGGCGGAATTGGCAGACGCGCGCGACTCAAAATCGTGAGGGAAACCGTGAAGGTTCGAGTCCTTTCACCGGCACCACTAATATGTTCGGGATGTAGCTCAGCTTGGTAGAGCACTTGGTTTGGGACCAAGGGGTCGCATGTTCAAATCGTGTCATCCCGACCAGTATTATGAGAGACCGTTGGTTAATAGCCAACGGTTTTTGCTATTTTATTTTCAATTAGACGGAATTCGTATAGATCTCCCCTTTCTTTGGCAACACTAGAAAAAAAGAAGAATGAAGGGGATTTCATCTATGGCTGATGGAGATCGCATTGTTTCACGGTTTTCATTTCGCATGAGACAGTTAAAGAAGAAGTTAAAGCGATGGAGAAGGCCGTTATGGGCATTAGGAGCAATTCTATTCATTGTTGGTTTATTGACAATTGGTACGATGTTGAGCGAACAAGTGAAACAGTGGAGTGAATTATCCAGTGAGTCTGTTTCTACTCTCGCATCCGTTTCAGATACGAATATAGACAATACTATGGATGCTTCTAACCGTACTTCTACAAGTGATTGGCGTAAGGAGCAGATAGCTCAGCTATTTGGAACTTCCAAAGGCAACCTTTCTGTGATACATCGGAAGCAGTATATATGCGGTACTGAAGATCGCTATCTAGGACAACAGTCACGTGAGGTTGTTAGTGAACTGTTAGATGAGAACAGCAGGTGGGAACCGACTATTGACCATGCACAGCAAGTTATTTTAGTAGAGCGGATTGATGATTTGTCTGAGACGTGCAAACGTTCAGCTCAAATGGGAATGGATATAGAGGGGAACTTATCACTATATGATGGTGCTCCGAGTGAAGAACGAGTCATTAGAACCTTTTTCCAAATTGATATTGAGTCTATGGAAAGTGCACTGCCTCCACAAGTGCTAAAACAGCTTAAAAATGGGATACGTATAAGTGACAGGGACGAATACATTAGTGTGTTATCTACGTTTAGTGATTTTGCGGTAGAAGATACCAGAAAAGTTATGAAACCAACGGTATCGCCCTAACGTATTAATTGAATATGGTAGTATAAGTAGGACGCCGTAACCGACGTCCTTCTTTTTTTGTGATGAATTTGGTTTCTCATGGGTATTACGCACGCAACAGTATTAGCTAAATAAAGAAATGGATAATGCCTGAGAAGTTAACAAACGATAAAGAAAAGATGTCGGTTATGGATCACATATATAGAAAGGGGTATGGTATACCATGGAACTTTTACTCATGTTACTTATCATCTTGGTATCCACCAAGCTGGCTGGCGACTTAACTGTACGTTTGGGACAACCAAGTGTATTAGGTAAATTGCTTGTTGGTATTATTATTGGTCCAGCCGTTCTTGGATGGGTTACTGATGGCGATCTTATTAAGCAAATGGCCGAGATCGGCGTAATTTTGCTGATGTTTATCGCGGGGCTAGAAACCGATCTGGATCAGTTAAAACGCAACTGGAAATCAGCGTTTGCTGTAGCGATTGGTGGAATTATTTTACCGTTTATTGGAGGTTATCTAGGAGGGATATCGTTTGGTCTGGACAACACTCAAGCGATGTTCATCGGTCTGTTGCTATGTGCAACGTCCGTTAGTATTTCTGTCCAAACGCTGAAGGATATGAATAAACTTAGTTCGCGTGAAGGTACAACCATATTAGGTGCTGCAGTAGTTGACGACGTAATTGTCGTTATTATGCTTGCCTTTATGCTTAGCTTCTTGGGCGGAGGTACAGATACTTCTTTAGGCTTGATGATTGGTAAGAAGGTTCTGTTCTTCGTAGGTGCTTTCGTACTTGGTGTGTTCGCAGTACCGAAGGTCATGAAGTGGCTGTCGCCGCTGAAGGTATCCGAAGCCGTCATTAGTGCAGCGCTTATTATTTGCTTCTTCTTCTCCTATATGGCAGATTTCTTAGGGGTTGCTAACATTATCGGTGCGTTTGCTGCTGGTATTGCTATTTCTCAAACGAAATTCAAGCATGAAGTGGAGCATCGCTTGGAGCCGATTGCGTATGCGATCTTTGTTCCTATATTCTTTGTAAGCGTAGGTTTGAATGTTACATTTGAAGGCCTAGGCGAGCATATGTGGTTTATTATTGTCTTCACCATTATTGCAATTCTAACGAAGTTGATTGGCAGTGGTCTTGGTGCACGATTGACTGGATTTGATCGCAAAAGTTCAATCGGTATTGGTGCGGGAATGGTTTCTCGTGGTGAAGTAGCTCTTATTATTGCAACGACTGGGCTAGCAGGCAACTTGTTTGATATTCAGTATTTCACACCAATTGTCATTGTTGTTATTATGACAACGTTGGTAACACCACCGTTCTTGAAGATAGCATTTAAGGACAAGCCATCTAAGAACGATGAAGTGGTTGAAGTTTCGTAATAATTGCATAACGACTTAAGGTGCATTCTCTCCCTTACGATCTGTGTTATAATAGGTTGAACACATATGTTCGCTATATGATACAGATGTCGATAAGGGAGAGATTTTTTTGCGTATTTTAGGGATTGACCCCGGTATCGCCATCGTTGGATTCGGATTCATAGATAAGATCGGAAGCCGTCTAACACCGGTGCAATATGGCTCTATCCAGACAGAGTCTACAACAGCTCCTGAAATACGGCTCCTTCAAGTATACGAAGCGACAGAGAAACTGCTTGATCAATACAAGCCTGATGCTATGGGGATTGAGAAGCTGTTCTTTAATCGCAATGTAACGACTGCATTTACAGTTGGGCAAGCTCGAGGGGTTATCATACTGGCAGCTGCCAAGCGGGGGATTCCTATTGCAGAGTATACTCCTATGCAGGTGAAACAGGCTGTAGTTGGTTATGGTGGAGCTGAGAAGAAGCAGGTTCAGGAGATGGTGCGGCTTCTACTCAAGTTGAAGACGGTACCGAAGCCTGACGATGTGGCGGATGCCCTAGCGGTGGCTATTTGCCATGCCCACTCTAGCGGCCTCTATCAACAATTGAATGGAGCAGGATTGAGATGATAGATTATGTTCGCGGCCCAGTGGCCCATATGGAATCAGATTACGTAGTTATTGATGTAAATGGTATTGGCTATCGTGTATTGTGCCCCAATCCTTATTTATTTGGGAAAACAGATGGAGAAGTAACGGTTTACACGCATCATCATGTACGTGAAGATGCTATGCTTCTATTTGGTTTCTCATCAAGGGAAGAACAGCGTTTGTTTCGTAAGTTAATCGAGGTAAATGGTGTTGGCCCTAAAGTTGCGATAGGCATATTGGCAGGCAGTCGTCCAGAGGCACTTGTAATGGCTATTCAACAAGAAAATGTAACTTTCTTAACGAAACTGCCGGGCATAGGGAAGAAGACGGCTCAACGCATTGTACTTGACTTGAAGGACAAACTTGATCATATTGGTCTAGACTTCACGTCTGGGCAAGGACTATTTGAGGATGCACCAGTGATCTTGGATGGAGATGTGCACCCATCATGGGGTGAGGCTCGTGAAGCTTTGAAAGCTCTGGGCTATAGAGATGTTGAGCTTGATCGAGCATGGGAACAGCTGAAACATCGTATTCATGCGGATGAAGCTGTGGATTCATTAATGAAGAAAGCACTAAAAGAATTGTTAGTAGTGTAATAAAGATGGTTAATGGCAGGAGAGGCGGTACATGATGGACGATCGTATTATTTCGGCCAACTTTATGATGGAAGATCAGGCGGTGGAGCTCAGCCTTAGACCGCGTTACTTAGCAGAATATATTGGGCAGAGCCAAGTAAAGGAAAATCTTAAAATATACATCGAAGCAGCAAAAATGCGTAAGGAAGCTTTGGATCATGTATTGTTGTATGGACCTCCTGGACTTGGTAAGACGACGCTGTCAACGATTATTGCAAATGAGCTTGGTGTGAACATACGAACGACTTCAGGACCAGCTATTGAGCGCCCAGGAGACTTGGCGGCTATTCTCACCAATTTACAAGAAGGGGACGTACTCTTCATTGACGAAATCCATCGTTTGCATCGCACGGTTGAAGAGGTGCTTTATCCTGCGATGGAAGATTACGCGCTTGATATTATTATAGGTAAGGGACCTAGCGCACGTTCGGTTCGCTTGGATTTGCCAAAGTTTACGCTGATTGGTGCCACTACTCGTGCTGGTTTATTGTCAGCGCCATTGCGTGATCGGTTTGGTGTCGTTAGCCGATTAGAGTATTACACGACAGACGAGCTTAGCTTCATTATTTCAAGAGCTGCTGATATTCTTGGTGTTGAGATTATGGGGCAAGCTGCTCGTGAGCTTGCCGTCCGTTCTAGGGGAACACCGCGTATTGCGAATCGTTTGTTGAAGCGGGTGCGAGATTTCGCTCAGGTAAAAGGCGATGGCATGATTACCGAGTCGCTGGCGTGCGAGGCATTAGAGATGATTCAAGTAGACCCGGTGGGCTTGGATCAGATTGATCATAAGATGCTGCGTTCCATGATTATGCAGTTCCGTGGTGGACCTGTTGGTCTGGACACAATCGCAGCAACGATTGGGGAAGAAAGTCAAACGATTGAAGACGTTTATGAGCCCTATTTGCTGCAGATCGGATTTTTGCAACGGACACCGAGAGGGCGTATTGCTACGCCGCAAGCGTATGCGCATCTAGGCATTCCAATGCCAGATAATCGATCGTAATGGATGAATACAATCGTAGTTGTAAGATTGAAAAAAGAAGGTAAAGTCATGGGAGACTTGGGGAAGGATGATTAACTAGCATGAAAGTACGGAAGAAGCTTGCACGTGCTGCTGTATCAGCAGTTGTTGCAAGTGCATTGCTATGGAATGGAGTAGCTGTCCCTGTATTGGAAACAGGGACTAGCTATGCAGCAGGAGCAAAAGCAACGGATAGAAACAAGGTGGCAGTCGAGCAACCTGTTCTAGATGATAAGAAGCAGCAGGATGAAGCCATTCGTGTAGCACTGTTTGCGAACTTGGGCAGTAAGTCTCCTGGTCGGACGGACGCTGTAACGTTAACAACGACGACAAACTTAACGGCATCCATGCGTGGTGCAGCTTCGACAACTAGCCTTAATACGTCATCTGCTAAATTTGCACTTGATCAGTATCGAGTCAAAGTGATGGAGACGAAGGATCTGGCGGGAGCAGAACGTGCGCTGGCCAAAGTAAAGCAAAGCAACAAGGCTTATATGCTAGAATTTAAAAGGCAGGGTGCTAACCATTATGCTGTATACGCTGGCGGCTATGCAACTGAAGCAGAAGCAGCTAAAGCAACTGCACGCTTGCAAGCGGATGCAAGCCTTAAGACATTGCTGCAAGGAAATGTCCCTAGTACAGTTGGCCCTAACTATGTACAAACGGGTACATATGCTACGTATGAGCAGGCAGCCGCGGTGCAACAAAAATTACTGGACCAGCAATTTGATGCGTATGTAACAACCATTCAAAGTGCAGGTACACTTCATACTGCTGTATGGGTAGGACAAACGGCAACAGAAGCACAATTATCCAGCATCAAGGCTGGAATTGAACAGAAGCTTTCTATAAAGGCAACGATTCCTCAAGCGACTGCTGCACTTATCCATGCAACCGAGCTTAATGGTAAGCAGGTGATACAACGATCTCACGTTTACGGGGATGGCAAATGGATGATCGAGCCTGCTAACGGAGGGACGACCAAAGTTACAGAGCGTTTTGGACGTACATACCGTGGGCTAATGGAAGTTAGCAAGCATAATAACGAACTTGCTTTGGTAAATGAGCTGCCTTTAGAGCAATATCTCGTTTCGGTAGTGGGTGGCGAAGTGTACCATACGTGGCCAGCTGAAGCCTTAAAGGCACAAGCTGTAGCAGCACGCACTTTCGCGCTCTATCAAAATGGCAAGTTTGAGATCGCTAACGTAGTAGATACAACGTTAAGTCAAGCTTACTATGGTATTGATAAAGAAAAGCCATCGATTCAGGCAGCAGTAGAGGCAACAGCAGGTGAAGTGCTTATGTATAATGGCAAGCTGATTGAAGCAATCTTCAACTCTAATGCAGGCGGAATGACGGCTCATCCCTCGGAAGTATGGGGTGGTAACTACGGTTATTTCCATGCAGTAGAAAGTCCTGATCATGTTGCGCAAAAGGGCTTGAAGTCATGGTATTACGTAGCAATGCCAAATGGTAAAGTTGGTTACGTAAGAGAAGATACCGTAAATAAGCTTCCACAGAAGGAGCTTGGTAGCTTAGAAATAGCAGTTGCAGTAGAAAATGGCACGAACGTTCGGCCGAATCCAACGATTCAATCGAGTGTAAAGCCCGTGGCTACAATTAATAAAGGAACTCAACTTGTTATATTAGATACAGTAGCTGAATCTAACGAGTATACTTGGGTACGGGGCCCATATACAAGTGCTCAACTTACAGAGATGATTCGTAAAGTTTCTAAGGTAACTTGGAAAGGGTCTTTAACTGAATTGGAAGTAGTTAAACGCGGTCCGTCTGGACGAGCTATGGAAATTCACGCTAACGGTGTGCCGCTCGAAGTAAAATATCCTGACCAGTTCCGCACCGTATTTGGCAGTCTCCCGAGTACACTTTTTGATATTGAAATGACTAGTGTATTTAAAGTAACGGGAGCTGACGGCAAAACATCTACGGTACACGGAATTAATGGACAGTACGCAGTTAGTGGAACGGGAGAAGGGGCTATGCCTTTATCCAAGAACACTATCGTATTGGATGGTGGCGGAAAAGCATCAGTTATTTCTGAAGAACCATTGTTCTTCTTCCATGGTAAAGGATTCGGGCATGGTGTCGGGATGTCCCAATGGGGTTCCAAAGGGCTTGCTGATAAAGGGTATGACTATGAGCAAATTCTGAAATACTACTATAATAATGTTGAGTTAGTGACACGATAGGACGGACAATTATGAATGTGGACTTATTTGATTTTCATTTGCCAGAGAACTTAATCGCACAAACACCCCTGCTCGATCGTACTGCTTCTAGGCTCCTAACCTTGAACCGTAATGGCTGTGAGCTGGAGCATCATTCGTTCGCAGAAATTACACAGTATTTAAAGCCAGGCGACTTGCTTGTACTTAATAATACGCGTGTCATTCCTGCTCGTTTATTCGGCGTAAAGCCGGATACGGGGGCTAAGGTTGAAGTGCTGCTGCTGAAGCAAGAGCAAGATAATTGCTGGGAAGCACTTGTAAAGCCAGCGAAGCGAATGAAGCTGGGTGCAGTTGTTCAATTCGGAGATGAGCTGAAAGCTGTCGTTACAGAAGAGCGCGATATGGGAGCACGTGTACTGCGTTTTGAGTATGAAGGCATTTTTCAAGAAATTCTAGATCGGTTGGGGGAAATGCCTCTTCCGCCTTACATTAAAGAACAGCTTTCGGATCGAGAGCGTTATCAGACGGTATATGCGAAGCATGAGGGTTCGGCAGCGGCACCAACGGCTGGTCTTCACTTTACTACCGAGCTCTTAGATGAGATCCAACAGCAAGGTGTGCGAATCGCTTATGTAACGCTGCATGTGGGATTGGGAACATTTCGTCCAATGAGTGCGGAACGAACAGAAGACCATGTGATGCATGCTGAGTACTATGAGGTTTCTGGAGAAACGGCAGCGCTTATACGTGAGACGAAGCAGCAAGGCGGACGTGTTGTCGCTGTAGGTACGACATCAGCACGTACATTGGAGACAGCTGCACAACAGCATTCGAACCAAGAGCTGCAAGCGTGCAGCGGCTGGACCGATATTTTTATTTATCCGGGTTACGAGTTCCAACTTGTAGATGCGTTGTTAACGAACTTCCATTTGCCTAAGTCTACACTTGTGATGTTAGTAAGTGCCCTAGCAGGTAGAGAATGCATTCTTAAGGCTTATGAAGAAGCGATTAAAGAACAGTATCGATTCTTCAGCTTCGGAGATGCAATGTTCATTTATAAATAATTATAGTTGAAATTCGATAATAGTTAGGATGATCAGATCTAATGGCAGCTGTTACTTATGAATTAATTAAAACATGTAAGCAAACTGGTGCGCGCCTTGGACGTGTTCATACGCCGCATGGGTCATTTGAGACACCGATATTTATGCCAGTAGGAACACTTGCAACCGTAAAAACAATGAGCCCAGAGGACTTAAAAGAGATGGAGGCGCGTATTATTTTAAGTAATACGTACCATCTATGGTTACGTCCGGGTCATGAGATTATTCGTGAAGCGGGCGGCCTGCACAAGTTTATGAACTGGGATCGTGCGATTCTAACAGATAGTGGCGGTTTCCAGGTATTTAGCTTGAGTGATATGCGTAAGATTGAAGAAGAGGGAGTTCATTTCCGTTCTCACTTGAACGGGGACAAGCTGTTCCTTTCACCTGAGAAGGCGATGGAAATTCAGAATGCGCTTGGGCCTGATATTATGATGGCATTTGATGAATGTGCACCTTACCCAGCGGACCATGCCTACGTTAAGCATTCCTTAGAGCGTACGACTCGTTGGGCAGAGCGTTGTCTTGAAAGTCATGCTCGACCTCATGATCAAGCGTTGTTTGCTATTGTACAGGGTGGTATGTATGCGGACTTGCGCAAGCAAAGTGCAATGGATTTGACTTCTATGGATTTCCCGGGGTATGCTATTGGTGGACTGAGTGTCGGGGAGCCGAAACATTTGATGTACGAGGCGCTTGATACGACAATGCCATTGCTACCAACGAACAAGCCTCGCTATTTGATGGGGGTAGGGTCACCAGATGCGCTTATCGAAGGTGCGATGCGTGGAGTAGATATGTTTGACTGTGTATTGCCTACGCGAATTGCTCGTAATGGTACAACCATGACAAGCCAAGGAAGACTCGTTGTTCGTAATGCGAAGTATCAGCGCGACTTTGGACCGCTTGATCCAAATTGCAGTTGCTACACGTGTAAAAACTATTCTAGAGCCTATTTGCGTCACTTGATTAAGTCTGACGAGACATTTGGTCTTCGTTTGACGACTTATCATAATTTGCATTTCCTATTGAATATGATGGCTCAAGTAAGAGAAGCAATTCGCGAAGATCGACTAAGAGATTTCCGTGATGAGTTCTTCGAAAATTATGGCATGGCCAATAATGAGAGCGGCTTCTAATTGGTTGCGTGGAAGGTCCTGGTTGCTGATGCAGTGATCAGGGGTCCGTACATAGATTTAAAATGAAAAGGGGATTTTATCATGAATGAACTTCTTTTAGCTGCAGCTCCTGCTGCTGGCGGTTCCATTTGGGGAATGGTGCTTTCATTCGGTGCGATGTTCGCGGTCTTTTATTTCTTGTTGATTCGTCCGCAACAGAAAAAGCAAAAAACGCGTAATGCGATGCTTGGTGCATTGAAAAAAGGCGATAAAATTGTAACGATCGGTGGCCTTCACGGGCATATCCTCGAAATCACTGACGATATTGTTGTGATTCGTGTAAATGATGTTACGAAGATGACATTTGATCGCAATGCAATCAGCCATGTTATCTCTACAGGTTCTACTGAAGAAGCTGCTAAAGCTTAGTAGATGACAAAAGAACCTTCTATTCCACTTGGTGGATTAGAAGGTTCTTTTTATTATTCCAATTAATCAGCTAAGGAGCGGCTAGCTTGCTGCTCTATGCTAATTGTAGCATTGGAGCGGGACGTGGAAATACCCGCAAGTTTAAACCCAATCCAGCTGCATGCTGCGGCAAGCGCAAGTCCTGCGAACATGTCCGATACCCAGTGGATGCCGAGATAGAAGATGGAGAAAATAATGATAACGGCACTTGGGCAAGCAATCCATATCCATCTGCGAATGCCTGAGCGCCAGGCTACGATTGCGACTGTAGCAGAAATGGATGTATGCAAGCTCGGGAAGCAATTGTCGAGTCCTGAAAATGCCCGGTAGTTCTCTTCAAACGTCGGGAAAGTATCCAGCATAAGAAAAGATACGCCCGAAGGTGCATAAGACCATACTTCATCAACTGGAACCCAGAAATAAAAAGGCAACGCAATAATATAGTTAAAGGTAATAGCGTAACAGATAGCGACCGCGAACGAAGTAAGTCCGCGAGCGGCATAGACTCCTATAGAAGCGATAATAATCGCTTGGAATATAACTAAATAGAAAAAAGCAAGTATAGGCGTTAAAGCAGGATGCTCAAAAAACTGCTGCAAATGATAGACAAACTGGCCTTCTATTTGATAAATCAAGGGAGTGAAGTCCCAAGAAATAGACATCATTGCTTCTAAATCTAACTGATATTTATTAATGACAAGAAGTAACATAAATGAAACAAAGGCGATAAGAAATGGCCGTGAATGAATAATAAGTTTGACAAATGAACGAATGATGTAGATCGGCTGCTTGCCAGATCCAATCCATGCAAGCAATAGAATGAATACAACGGACCAGATAGCGACCGTCTGCATCGATTCAAAAAGTACCATAGTATCCCCCTAATTCTAGTACGAAATAATGTATGAGCCTCCCATAGTATATCATACCGAGAATAGGAACACACCAAGTACGACTCCCATTACTTGGATTTACTGTCTTTGCTTACATTAACCCCGAATATACCACCTAGTGCAGATAAGCCAAATGATGCTGCTAACGCAATCCATTTCATCGCATCCCATTGCATATCTAATGCTAGAAAACCAATGATAAACACAAGCAATGCGTATAGTATGCCTGTGAGTCCTCCGTAGTACCAGCCTTTTCTCCCACTGCGTTTCCCTGATGTCCAACCACCGATAAGTAAAGCAAAGCCGTGGACAAAGTAGCTGTACTTGGTCAGGTTGTCTTCTTGCGTAGAGGTGGCAACTAACAAGATAGAAAGGGCTAGAGCACCAATGGCCAGCCATAAAAGAGCATAGCCGATCCCAGCTAATAACGGATGGCTTAACTTACCTGAGCTAAAGCGCTGCATTGCGTTCATAAAAATCCTCCCTCTGACATTCTGTTTGTATCATCGTATGGGCAAGCTATAGGAAATAGTACAAAGATATAGCGATCACATCATACGAATTCACACTTACCTAGAAAAGGGGAAGACAAGATGGAACATATGGATCAATCGTGGCAGGTGACTGCTGCGATCATTGTATTTTTATTCACCTATTCCATTATCATTACGGAGAAAATGAACCGTGCTGTGATCGCATTATTGGGTGCTGCTGTCATGTTGATTTTGCATATTGTTCCAGCTGAACTCGCCTTTACGAGGCATGTGGAATGGAACACCATTTTCTTGTTAATCGGTATGATGATACTTGTAAACATTACAAACAAGAGTGGGATTTTTCAATATGCAGCAGTAAAGGCCGCACAGCAAGCACAAGGAAGACCGATACGTATCCTCATTATTATGTCGTCGTTAACAGCTCTTGGATCGGCATTTTTGGATAATGTAACAACTGTGTTGTTAATGGTGCCGATTACGTTCTCTATTACACGTATTTTGCAAATCAATCCAGTGCCATATCTTATTGCAGAAATTATTAGTGCCAATATCGGTGGAACAGCAACGATGATTGGAGATCCGCCTAATATTATGATTGGATCAGCTAATAAACATTTAACGTTTAATATGTTTTTGCAATATTTAGCGCCTGTAACGATTGTTATTATGGTTGTTGTAATGCTTGTACTTGTTCTTTTATATCGGAAGCAGTTGCAAGTAGGGGAGAAGCAAAAGGAAGCGCTGATGAAACTATCCGCAGAGGATTATATTACAAATAAACGGCTAGTTATGAAATCTGTGTCTGTCCTTGTCATGACGATTATTGGATTTGCGCTGCATTCTGTTGTACACATCGAGCCATCTGTCATTGCTTTAGCTGGGGCAGCTATATTGCTATGTACGCAATCCGAAAGGGAAATTGAAGAAGCGTTCAGTCATGTGGAGTGGGTGACGATATTTTTCTTTATCGGCTTATTTATTCTTGTTGGAGGCTTGGTGGAAGTCGGTATCATCGAACAACTTGCGAGGCTGACTCTTGATGTAACGAAAGGGGATATGTTGAACACTACGATGTTTGTGTTATGGGTATCAGGAATTGCTTCCGCAACAATTGATAATATTCCGTTTGTAGCTACGATGATACCTCTAATTCAAGATGTAGGGGTGCAAATGGGAGTGACCGATCCTAATGAAACGAATGTGCTGTGGTGGGCGTTAGCATTAGGCGCATGTCTAGGTGGGAATGGAACGGTGCTAGGAGCATCGGCGAACGTAATTGTATCGGGAATGGCAAAGCGGGAAGGCAAGGGATTCAGCTACTGGGAGTTTTTAAAAATAGGAGCACCGATTACGTTGCTGTCTCTTCTTATTGCGACTGTATATTTGCTTCTGCTTGTTGGCTAATACGTGGCAGTAGTTGGATGGGTAAACTTTTCATGAATTTGATTCGTATGTTAAGGGATGGCTACGGTGAGAATACCTGTTGAAGAAGCTCTCTCCTTTCTAGATATCGGATTAAGGCTGTGAGGAGGTATCTCATTGGTATTTGGTACACTTGTTTTCCGTACAATATTGATGTATTTTGCTGTTTTTAGTGTTATGAGGTTAATGGGGAAGCGGGAAATTGGAAAGCTGTCTATTTTCGACTTAGTGATTTCGATTATGATTGCTGAAATTGCTGTATTTGGTATTGAGGATGCCCATAAGCCTATTTGGGAATGTTTAGTGCCGATGGCGGTACTCGTCCTGATCCAAATCGGTTTAGCTTTACTGGCTATGAAAAATAGACGGATACGCTGTTTCTTTGATGGGAATCCGAGCTTTATTATTAATCAAGGACAGCTTAACCGCGAGGAAATGCGTAAACAACGCTACAATTTGGACGATTTAATGCTTCAGCTTAGAGAGCAGGGGATAGACAGTGTTCAAGACGTTCAGTTCGCTATTTTGGAGCCAACAGGGAAATTAACCGTGTTCCTAAAAGAACATGCTGGTAGTACCGGCGGTGAACAAGTCTTGGCCTCCAATGATGATGAGGAGAGCAGCGCTCGTTCTGGCACGCAGGCAAGTACCAGCATGTCACAAAAAAATACAGATAATGAAATGAGTGCGGAGATCGCATTTAACATGAACACAAGCAGCACGATGCATGAAAAGGACCAACCTGTGTTAAAGCATCCGGATCGCATTAAGTTTACATCGCTTCCTTTGCCGCTTATTATGGATGGTCGTGTGATGGATTCTAATCTAGAAAAGATCGAGAAGACACGATTTTGGTTGAAAAATCAAATCCAGCAAAAAGGAGCTCACGAATTTAAAGATGTGTTCTTTTGTTCTATCGATCATCGGGGACGCATTTTTGTAGACAAAATGGATCCTAAACCTTCACGTTAACGTATTTCCTATGAGGCCCGTCGCCGTTAGGTACGACTAGAAAGAAAACGTCCAATAAGGGGCAGGCGGGTTATGTCGTTTCGATCGATAAGTTTCATCATAATAAGCAAAGCAACATAGAGGCATAGTCCTACAAGGCATGCTGCACTTAAGCGAATAAATACAGAGTTGGTCAGTGGAAAATGTTGATACGTTGCTTGAATGGCACCAGCGATAATAATCATTGCCACGCCAACTTTAGCAAAGTCGATCCACGGAATTTTTATTTTAAACGTTCGAATAAGGCTCCATCCGTGAAGGAGTGTGACGATCATTATATTAACATTAATAGCGATGACAGCGCCCTGAATGCCAAGATGGGGCATTGATGCGAGCTGGATAATGAGTCCTAACTTCACAATTGCACCTACAAAAGTGTTCATGAGTGCTGTTCCAGGTCGATCAAGTGCTTGTAATGCAGCTTGCAAAGGGGCTTGCAAGTATATAAAAATAGCTACCGGAGCCATCCACTGCAGCATGGGTGCTACTGAAATGTCGTCATAGAGTACACTGCACAGCGGCAATGCCAGTATATACATAACGACGGCAAAGGGAGCACCGCTCACTAAAGCTAAGCGGATTGCTTGATGCATGCGTATATGAATGGTGACCATATCTTTTCGTCCGTAAGCTTCGGATAAAGAGGGGACTAATGATACGGACAAAGAATAGGTTAATGCACCTGGCAGCAGCAAAATAGGAATGATCATGCCTTGTAAAGCACCGTATTGAGCCGTAGCCACTGCAGTTACAATTCCGGCAGCAGCAAGACTGCGTGCAATCGTAATCGATTCCAGCAAGTAGGATAAAGAGCCAATTAGCTTGCCACCTGTTACAGGAATGGCGATTCGTACGAGGCTGCGCCAAGCGGGACGCTCTGGTTCCATAGGTTGTGTATAGGGAATGTCTTTGACTATAGAGTCGGTGTTATTATCCTTTTTCTTATGGTGACGACGCCACTGCAGCACAAGCACTAACAAGCCACTCAGTTCACCTACAACGACCCCAAGCATTGCCCCAGCAGCCGCCCATTCCAGCCCATATGGGAGCAGCAAATACGCGCCTCCAATGACGGTTACAATTCGAACAATCGTTTCGGTTACTTGAGATGCAGCCGTCGGTATCATATTTTGTTTGCCCTGAAAGTAGCCCCTCAGTACAGAGGCAACCGCAATAATCATAATATTTGGCGTCATAAAGAGGAAGGTGTAATAGACACGGCTATCTGTCAGTACATGTGTTGTAATCCACGATGATAACAGTAAGCAGGTAACTGTTAGGACAACAGCAACAGAGCTTGTCATCCATAATGCTGCACGCACTATGTTACGGACACGCTGTTGATTCCCAACTGAATCTGCCTCAGCTACTAATTTTGCAACCGCAAGTGGAACGCCACCTGTTATAATGGTTAGCATAACGAGGAGAAATGGATACCCGAGCTGATAAAGGCCAACCCCCTCTGCCCCAATGATACGAGGTAGTGTAATGCGGGGAATGAAGCCAAGTATTCGATTTAATAAACCTGCTGCAAATAAGATGAGTGTTCCTTGGATGAAGGTTTGCTTTTTCATTTTCAATCCCTCGCTTAAGGGCAGACTTGTACAACATATTTGTTGTATTCATATGTATGCAGTTGTCCGATTGGACATGTGCAGGCTTTTTTTGTTTCAATTAACGATGGCAAGCAGGAACATGACCGGTTTAGCGCGAATTTACAATGGCAGTGATGAATTGAAGAAGGAAAAGAAGGAAAAGAAGGAGAGGCTTTCGTTATGGATCAAGTTTTGGAAGGGCGGATCAGTAGCATCTTAGATCAAGATATCGAGCTTCTCTGTCAGAGCAAAGCAGAAGAATTTCATTTGCTAGGTTATGAGCATGTGACGGATAAGGACATATGGGAATGTGTGAGTGCACGATACAAAAAAGAAGCAGAAGAGCCTGCGCTTCATCGTATCGTGAACGATATTTTGTCGCTTAGGACGACACAGTTTATGAACTATGCAACGATGGCTGCCTATAAAGGGTCTCCCTTTTCATAAGGTGAGGCTTTTTTTGCGGTGACTAAGGCGATTAATGAAAAATTGACTCGTTTTTTGACCGTCGATATAATAGGAATATTGAACATGAAAGGGGAATGGGGACGATATGAAAAGGGTGATGACGTTCTTGTTCATCGTGGTCGTATCGCTTGGTATTATTATTTGGACGAGCCCTACGATCCTCAACAAGATTCACCTAGGCCTAGATTTGAAGGGTGGCTTCGAAATTTTATATGAAGCTTCACCTCTTGAACCAGGTGGACAGGTGACTCCAGATGCGCTCGTACAGACCGCTAAAAGCTTGGAGAAACGTATTAATGCAACAGGAACAAGTGAGCCAGAAATAACGACGGAAGGTTCTAACCGTATACGTGTTAAATTGGCAGACGTTCAGGACGAGGAAACCGTTCGTAAGAAACTGAAAAGTCCAGCTGTCCTCACGTTCCGCAGCTCCGATGGATGTAAAAGCCCAACGGATTATTGTAAAGTTGAATTAAAAGGAACGGATTTTGTTGAAGGCGGCGCTTCGGTCATTTCTGATGAGTTGAGAAGACCTGTTGTCGCAATTAAACTAAAAGATGGTCAGAAGTTCGGAGAAATTACGACAAGGCTTTCTAAACTAGCTAATCCAGATCCGACACAAGCACGCAATCAATTAGCTATTTTTATGGATGAGAAATTGATCTCAGCACCAAGTGTACAATTCCCGATCACAGGTACTGAGGCTACGATTACAGGACAAGGAAGTCAGGAAGAAGCAAATGAGCTTAAAGACACGATTAACCTAGGTTCTTTGCCGCTCAAGTTGACAGAGAAGTACACGCAGAGCGTATCCGCTTCCCTAGGACAGCTTTCATTGAATCAAACGATCAAAGCAGGTGTCATTGGTACGGTATTGGTATTGCTCTTTATGTTAATTTACTACCGTTTGCCTGGTATTATTGCTAGCTTCTCCTTGATTCTATTTATTTGGCTTCATTTCGTTGTATTCTGGTTGTCAGACACGACGCTTACTTTGCCGGGTATTGCGGCATTCGTATTGGGTCTTGGTATGGCTGTGGATGCGAACATTATTACGTACGAGCGTATTCGTGAAGAAATGCGTGCAGGGAAATCCGTTTCTTCTGCAGTTAAAGCGGGTTCCAAGAGCTCGTTCCGTACTATTCTTGATGCAAACGTAACTACGATCATTGCTGGTGGAGTTATGTACGCTCTGGGCGAAAGCCAAGTTAAAGGCTTTGCGTTTATTATGATGCTTACTGTTGTTATAAGTATTTTCACAAATGTATTCCTCTCCCGCATATTCTTGCAGCTGCTTGTGAGAAGCAATAAGCTCAACAAGCCGTCTTACTTTGGTGTGAAGGAGAGTGAAATCCGTGAACTTTAAGACTAGTTACAATTTCGATTTCATGAAGGTAAGTAAATACTTCTTCATCTTTTCGATCGTCATTACACTTCTTGGTGTTGGAACTTTAGCGTTCCGCGGATTGAACTACGGGGTTGACTTCAGCTCAGGAACCAATGTCGATATCACCTTGAAGCAACCAATCAGTAAGCAGCAAATGGAACAAGCTTTGGCTGGCTATAAACTTGAGAAGCCCCCTGTTATTACAGAGGGTAGTGAGCGTATGGCTATCCGATTCACCGAGGTTCTAGCTGATACTGAAGAGGCTCAGTTGAAGAAAGATATTGAAAAACTTTCTCCTGGCTCTTCTATTGAAGTAAATATTGTGGATGTGGAAATCGCTCGTGAACTTCAGCGTAACGCGATTTACTCCGTATTGATTGCCTCAATAGGTATTATCATTTACGTAAGTATTCGCTTTGAATGGAGATTCGCGATTGCAGCGATCGTTGCTTTGCTGCATGATGCGTTTATGGTTATTAGCGTGTTCTCCATTTTCAACTTAGAGGTTAACCTTCCGTTTATTATTGCGGTATTAACGATCATCGGTTTCTCTATTAATGATACGATCGTTATCTTTGACCGTATTCGTGAGAACCTTCGTTTTGCGAAACTTCGTAATCGCAGCGATTTGGACAAACTAGTTAACTCAAGTGTGAACCAGACGCTAACACGTACGATTAATACGATGCTTACTGTTCTTGTTACGGCATTATGTCTACTTATCTTCGGTAGTGAGTCGATTCGTATGTTCTCGCTTGCAATCGTAATCGGTTTGGCATTCGGTGCCTACTCTTCAATCTTTATTGCTAGCCCATTATGGGTTGTGCTTCGCGAACGTGCAGGCGACAAAAAGCCTAACAATCGCAAGCCGCAAGAAGTATAATCAATATATGTGATAGTTTTGGTGCTTGATGCACACACTGAGCACAGGTAGAATGCTGTGTCGGTCTGTTCATGAAAGCTTCCATCTGTAGCTGAGCCGCGTCTACCTAGACGCGGCTCAGATGTGTTAAATGAGGCGCAAGTTAACATCGAGGTTAACTGCAAATGAATGTTAAAGGAGAATGGTATGCTTCAATCACGAACTCGTTGGCGCTGTGCAGAAGTGTCAGAACAAAGAGCTGAACAGCTAGCTGTCGAAGCAGGGATTTCTCCGCTTTTAGCCAAGCTGCTAATCGTTCGAGGCATCGAAGATGGAGACGGTATTCACAGTTTCCTTTATGATAATTTAGAGGCTGTTCATGATCCTTATCTGTTAGCTGGAATGAAGGAAGCGGTAGAGCGGATTCATCGAGCGGTAGAACAGAAGGAGCATATTCGCATATACGGGGACTATGATGCAGATGGTGTTTCCAGCACATCTCTTATGGTTTTTGTCATGAGAGAGTTAGGAGCTCATTTTGACTATTATATTCCGCACCGAGCGAATGAAGGGTATGGTTTAAACAATGCTGCACTCGATTTAGCCAAAAATCAGGGTGTGAGCTTAATTGTAACGGTCGATACTGGTGTAAGTGCTGTGGATCAGATCGCTTATGCGAAGCAGCTTGGTATTGATGTTGTCGTTACCGATCATCATGAACCGCCTGCATTGCTGCCAGAAGCCTATGCATTAGTAAACCCTAAGCTTCCGACATGCCCGTATCCATTCAAAGGATTGGCGGGCGTCGGTGTTGCCTTTAAACTCGCACATGCTTTATTAGGCAAAGCGCCAGAGCATTTGTTGGAGATTGCTGCTATTGGTACAGTTGCAGATTTAATGCCATTGGTAGGCGAAAATCGTATCATTGTTCGTGAAGCATTACAACGAATGAAACGAACGATCTATCCGGGCATTCAAGCGTTGTTGGACATAGGCGGGGTTGATCGTAATCAGCTTGTAGCTACAAATATTGCGTTTTCGATGGCGCCTCGCATTAATGCTAGTGGTCGCTTGGCTCACGCTGATTTGGCAGTTAAATTGCTTATCGCAGATGACTTGGCAGAAGCAAAAGTTTTGGCAGAAGAGCTGGATAGTTTGAACAAAGAACGCCAAAAGATTGTTGACGTAACTGTCAAGGAAGCTGAGAAGCAGATGGCAGCTAAAATCGAGGCAAATGGCGGGGAAGTTCCTTCTGTTATCGTTTTGGCAAATGAAGAATGGAATGTTGGTGTTATTGGGATCGTTGCATCTAAGTTGGTAGATCGTTATTATCGTCCTACGTTTATTTTAGGAATTGATTCCGAAAAAGGACTTTGTAAAGGTTCAGCTCGTTCCATTGACGGTTTTGATTTGTACGGAGCGATGACGGATTGTGCAGATCTTTTTGAACATTATGGCGGTCACCATGCAGCTGCGGGGATGACAATAGCTATTAATAAGCTACCTGAGCTAGAACAGAAGATGCAGGTTATTGCGCAATCGCAGCTTACGCCTGAGCATTTTGTTCCGTGTACGGATGTTGATGCAGTATGTACGCTGAAGGATGTGCCTCTTCAAGTAATAGACGAGTTAGGCCGTTTAGAGCCATTTGGCATGGGAAATCCACAGCCTCGAATCGTTATTCGTGATGCTTCTATACAAGATAAGCGTACGATGGGAAAAGAAGGCCAACATTTAAAGTTGATGTTATCGCAAGACCGTGCTACATTGGATGCGGTGGCTTTTCAGCGAGGAGAGTTATCAGATATTATTTCACCGCTTGCTCAAGTGGATGTATTGGGTGAATTGTCTATTAATGAATGGAATGGTTCGCGCCGTCCACAATTAATGCTGAAAGATATTCGTATTAATCATGTCCAACTTATTGATCTTAGGGGTACAAAAGAACCTGTTGTGGCAGCGGTAGAGCTGGCACGCAAGCTTGAATCTTTAGGGCGTGGTCCTGTTGCATGGCTAACAACGCCTGAAGAGGCGACTGTTTATGCAGGGGAAACCTTTGTAAGATGGACTAGCATGGTTAATGGTCAGCCTAATCAAGAGGATAAGGCAATACGCGATCTTGTGATCAGCTCAATTCCTGATGATCAGTCCGTCTGGGAGCAATGGGCACAGCGCTTCTCGCATGTAGAACGAATTCATGTTATATTGAATCGTCAGCCTTTTGAGAAGGGGATTAGACCACCTGCCCGTGAACGAATCATTCCTGCCTTTGCTGCTTGCAAACAGTTAGGATCATGGCTGAATGATGAAGGTACACGAATATCGTTAGCTCACAAGTCGGGTCTATCTCCGCGTGAGTGGGAGTACTTGATGAACGTATTCGCAGAGTTAGGTTTCGTTACGTTCAGCGAGCATGCAACGGGTGGTACTTACGAAATTGTGGAGAAGCCGCAGAAGACGTCATTGGAATCCTCCGAGCATTACAAGCGATGGGATACGATAAGTCGCTGGGAGTCATTATGGAATGAAGCAGCCTCTGAGCAGTTGGCAGAACGGTTATTGTCGCTTTGGGGCAGTAATAAGTCTCAACAGGTGTCAACTGCGTGAAATAGATAGGGTTAAATGAAATCCCTCTACGAAATAGCTGAGGTTATTGTTATTATGATTATGTATATTTGATTAATCAGCTTACTGATTAACCGTCAAGGAGGAACTCTCGTGGATTTCAAAGAGTATATTCGTGTTATTCCGGACTTTCCAGAGCCGGGCATTCGCTTCAAAGACATTACAACATTGCTAAAAGACGGTGATGTTTATCGCGAGGCGATTGAATCCATTCAAAAAATGGTAGAAGATAAAGAGATCGACTTGATCGCGGGTCCAGAAGCTCGTGGTTTCGTTATCGGTGCTCCACTTGCTCTTATGATGGGTAAAGGCTTTGTGCCGATCCGTAAGAGCGGTAAGCTTCCTGGCAATACAGTGGAAGCGGACTATGGTAAAGAATACGGTAAGGACAAGCTTGCCATTCACCGCGACTCGATTCAACCAGGTCAAAAAGTACTAATTGCTGATGATTTATTGGCAACAGGCGGCACTATTGCAGCTACAATTCAAATGATTGAGCAATTGGGCGGAGTAGTTGTGGGAGCAGCATTCCTTATCGAGCTTGGCTACTTGGATGGCCGTGAGAAGCTTAATGGTGTTGACGTTCACTCCCTTGTTACTTATTAATCGAAATTATACGTTTGGCGCTGCTTTGCGTTGAATGAAATGATAAACAAAAGAACCTTCAATCCACAAACAAGTGGGTCGAAGGTTCTTTTTGATGAAGCAAGGATTAATGCGAAGTTGGTTCCTTGTCATTCGATAGTCCGAGCTTTTCAATGATGATGAAAAATAGATTCAATACGATTGCGAGTACTGTCGCCAATGCCATTCCTTTTAGCTCGACATCCCCAATCTTCAGTTGTGCATGGCTAATTCCGATGACAATAACGAGTGTTGTAAGCAGCATGTCTTTTGGATTCCCGAGGTTAACTTTAGATTCAATCAAAATTCGGAAACCTGATGCAGCGATGATACCGAATAACAGCAATGATACGCCGCCCATAACAGCTACAGGAATGTTAGCGATAAGCGCGGAGACCTTACCTAGGAATGACATCGCGATTGCAATAACCGCTGCCCCTCCGATAACATAGACAGAATATACGCGTGTTAACGCCATAACACCGATATTTTCGCCGTATGTTGTATTCGGTGTTGAACCGAGAAATCCAGAAATAATGGTCGATATACCGTTACCAAGCAAAGAACGATGAAGTCCTGGTTTCTTGGATAGGTCACTGCCTACAATATTACTTGTAACCATGAGATGCCCTACATGTTCAACGATTACGACAAGTGCCGCAGGCAATACGATGAGGATGGCTGTCATATCGAACTCTGGATATGTGAACGTCGGCAATTTGAAAAGGGGCGCATTCGCAACACTATCCATATTGATTACACCCATAAAGTAAGCAGCTACATAACCTGTAATAATTCCGATGAGGACTGGAATGATCTTGAGGAAACCGCGGAACATAACCGTACCAATAACCGTAACACCTAATGTAAGAAGTGCTAATTTCACGTTCGCAGGATCAATGACTCCATCTTGACCTGGAATAAAGTCAGACATACCTGCTGCTACCGGAATCAACTCTAGACCAATAACCGCTACGATAGCTCCCATTGCTGCGGGAGGGAATAATACGTCTAACCAGCGTGTGCCGATCCATTTTACGATTAGAGCGACAACAACAAATACAAGGCCGCATACGATAAAGGCACCAAGTGCTTTAGAGTAGTTCTCGGCGTGTCCAGCTAATACGATGGTTACTGGAGCAATAAAGGCAAAGCTGGAGCCGAGATAAGCGGGAATAAGTCCGCGGCAAAGAATAAGGTAAAGCAAAGTGCCAAGGCCATTCATAAGTAGAACGATGCCTGGGTCGACGTTGAATAAATTTGGTACGAGGATGGTCGATCCGAACATGGCGAACAAATGCTGCAAACTAAGCATAAGTCCTGGTAGTAATGGTGGTTTATCCAACACTTGGATTTCGCGTTGCAATGCCTATGCACTCCTTTAATAACGTTCATTGATAAATTCTAACTATATAATTTACATCGCAGGGGGTGTAGAAAGCAAGTATATTTTGCAAGTTCATGTCAAAAAATATAACACCCACTTCTATTTTTCCATATACTAGCTCATATTTCGACATTGTTTGACAAAAAGGATGAGGTTCAACTGTGGTTGACCATTGACGTCACTACGGTTCAAAGGCATAATTATAGGATAATCTGTAAACAGGGCTGGGTTAACTAAGTGACCCGGATAGAAAGGAATCGAGACGAGTCCTATGGGCATCGACCATTTAATGAATAAGGCTTCTGCCTATATGAAAGAACCGGATTTGAAACGAATTCGTGAAGCGTATGAATTTGCGGATCGGGCACATCACGGGCAGGTGCGTAAATCAGGAGAACCTTATATTTTACATCCGATCGCGGTAGCGGATATTGTCGTAGGCATGCAGATGGATCCTACTTCTGTTGTGGCTGCGCTGCTTCATGATGTCGTTGAGGATACGTCTGTATCGCTTGATGAAATTCGTGAACAATTTGGTGAGACTTGTGCAATGCTCGTTGACGGTCTGACGAAGCTGGAGCGGATTCAATTCCGTTCTAAGGAAGAGCAGCAGAACGAGAATTATCGCAAAATGTTCGTCGCGATGGCCAATGACATCCGAGTCATTGTAATCAAACTAGCAGACCGCCTTCATAATATGCGTACGTTGAAGTTCCAATCGGAGGAGAGCCAGCGTCGTATTGCTTATGAGACAATGGAGATTTTTTGTCCGATTGCACATCGTCTTGGTATTTCCGCAATCAAGTGGGAGATGGAGGACATTGCACTTCGCTACTTGAATCCGCAGCAGTATTATCGTATTGCTAACTTAATGCATAAAAAGCGTGCTGAGCGTGAGCAGTACATCGAAGATGTTATCGTGCGGATTAAAGAAAAGCTAAATGAGATGGGAATCGAAGCGGATCTGTCTGGGCGACCGAAGCACATTTATAGTGTGTATAAGAAAATGTCGATGAGAAACAAGCAGTTCAATGAAATTTATGATTTGCTTGCGATTCGAATCTTAGTAGACAATATTAAAGATTGCTATGCTACGCTAGGTATTATCCATACTTTATGGAAGCCTATGCCAGGCAGGTTTAAAGACTATATTGCCATGCCAAAGGCAAATATGTACCAATCCCTGCATACGACTGTAGTTGGCCCGACTGGGGAGCCGACTGAAGTTCAAATTCGTACATGGGACATGCATCGTACAGCTGAATACGGTATCGCGGCTCACTGGGCATACAAGGAAGGAAGCGGAAGCAATGCTGCACTTTCTGTAGGGGGCAGTTTTGAAGAGAAGATGACATTCCTGCGTGAAATCCTTGATCTTCAGCAAGAAACGAAGGATGCAAGCGAATTCGTTGAAACATTGAAGATGGACTTTTTCTCTGACCTTGTTTTCGTATTTACGCCTAAAGGTGAAGTCATCGAGCTGCCTAGTGGTTCTGTGCCGCTTGATTTTGCTTATCGCATTCATACGGAGGTAGGTAACCGTACAATAGGCGCTAAGGTAAATGGACGTATCGTTCCACTTGACCATAAGCTTAAGACAGGCGATATTATTGAAATTTTGACGTCCAAACATTCTTATGGACCAAGTGCAGACTGGATCAAGATTGCGCAATCCTCTCATGCGCGGACCAAAATTAAGCAGTGGTTCAAGAAAGAAAAGCGGGAAGAAAACGTACAAAAAGGTCGCGATCTCATTGAGCGTGAGCTGAAGCGTATGTCGTTGGATTCCCAAGTGTGGATGAACGAAGAAAAGTTGTTGGAAGCAGCTAAAAAGTTTAATTTTAACGACACGGAAGATATGCTGTCCGCAGTTGGCTTTAGCGGTTTGACGGCTGCGCAAGTATGCACGAAGCTCACGGAGAAGCTGCGCAAGGAAGCGGAAGAAGCAGCTCAGATCGAACTGAGCAAAGACGTGAAAGAAGTGAGGCGGGAATCGGAAAGGAAGCCGAGACCGACGAACGGTGTTCGTGTTAAAGGCGTAGATAATATGCTGATTCGCTTTGCGCGCTGCTGCAACCCTGTTCCTGGAGATGACATCGTCGGCTATGTTACACGAGGCCGTGGCGTATCCGTTCACCGAACAGATTGTCTAAACCTTCGCAAAGAGATGGAGGGGGAGGAAGCAGCTCGTATCATTGCAGTGGAATGGGAAGAATCCATTGAAGCAAATTACAGCGTCGATATCGAAATTACAGGTATGGATCGTCGTGGCTTCTTGAACGAGGTGCTGCAAATAGTATCCGAGAGTAAGACAAACATTGCGGCTGTATCAGGCCGTTCTGACAAGAACAAGCTGGCTATGATTCATATGACGGTATTGATTCGCAATACGGAGCATTTACAGTCTGTTGTAGAGAAGATTAAGCGCGTTAAAGACGTTTATACCGTGCAACGGATAATGAACTAGAGCGAGTATGTTACGATCATTGGATCGAGTCGTTTATATGTGAAATAACACGGATAAATGAAATATTCAAACTATTGTGCTGGGCCGCCCCAAATGGGGTGGCTCTATCTATATATACGGAGGGATAAGTCTGATGAGAGTTGTCGTACAGCGTTCGAAGGAAGCAAAAGTAGTGGTGGATAAGCAAGTGGTTGGTCAAATTGATCGTGGACTTATGCTTCTGGTAGGAGTGACCCATGAGGATACTGAGCAGGATGTAAATTGGCTAGCTGATAAAATAGCAGGATTGAGAATTTTTGAAGATGAAGCGGAGAAAATGAATTTATCTGTGCAAGATATTCAAGGCTCGATATTGTCTGTTTCACAGTTCACCCTGTACGGAGATTGTCGCAGTGGCAAGAGACCAAGCTTTACAAGTGCAGCGCGCCCTGATAAGGCAGAGCTTTTGTATGAGCAATTTAATCAGCGATTGCGAAGCCATGGGCTCCGTGTAGAAACCGGAGTGTTCGGTGCCAATATGGATGTAACGTTTACGAACTGGGGACCTGTCACTCTTTTGCTTGATAGCCCTCCTCGTTCCTAAGCATGTATAGCAGACGTTCAAATACGCATACTAACATCTAGTTACATCATAGATATAGGAGCGGATTTCATGCGACACTCATTACAGCAATTAGCGATTCAGTATAGTCAAGCAATGATTGCAGGTGGGCTGCTCAAAGAGCAGGCTAATCAATTAGCAGATGCTGACCCGATAGCGGTTCAATCTAGAAGAGAACAACCCAATCATCGTCGTTAAGTAAAATAAGTAATAGTCGGAGTTATAGGTGATAAGCTTGATTGGATTATGTTACAGGCCGTTTCATATTTGTTATCTCATGGGTATTAGAGAATAAGCAATTTGCAGCTGCACGTTATTCTCATACAGTAGAGGTGACATGAATATGAAACATATACAAGCTTACACACGAACAGAGAACGAAGCAGAATCGTTGCGTATTCCACTTATAAGTTTAGGGATACAACAACAGCACATTGAGATTGGTCGTCTTGAAGAGCCATTTGGACAAGGACAGTTGCTGTTGGCACCTATTCCATCCAATCCGGGTGGAGTCAGCTATGCAGGAGGCAGTGCGATGCACCCTGCAGGATCGGGTGTAGGCGTTGTCATTAACAATGATGAAACAGAGCGATCTGAGCAAAGTGAGGGACAGGTACCTGGAATTGTTGAGGATGAACGTTATCCAGAAGAACGTGAGCAAGCACCTGATGACTTAAGCTATGCCATTTCCGTTAAGGTGGATGTAAATCATTATATCGAGGCACTCAAACTTCTTCGTCGCCAAGGTGCATATGTGGAGTAGCTTTTCTTAGTAGAAAGCTCGATTATCGATACTACTTGTGATACAATACGGATTCAAATATAAAATACGCGCTCATTTGATGAGCGCGTATTTTATTGTGCACTATTGTTATTACTAGTAGTCTGTTGAGCTTTTCATGCGCCGACTGCTTTTATTTTTGTAAAGTTGCATCGTTTTGTACAGGCAACAACAATTAGGAGGATTACATGCGTGTATGGTTAAGTGCGAACGAGTCTGCTTTCGAGCGCTCGCTCGTCCATCTAATACAGTTATATGTGGAACAGCCGCAGGTTGAATATTCATTATCTGTGGATGAAGAACAGCTTGTTAGCAATGTAGAAAAAGAAGGTTATGAAATGGGCATCGTACTGTCCATTCATGATCATGCAGGTGAGTTGATATCAGGGGAGACTGTTAAGGTAGCTCGTACTTTACAGTTGAAAGGGAAGATGTTAGCTCGAGATGCCGAAGGACAGCTTCAAACGTATACAACGAATCACGAACGTTATGTCGAAGCAGGCTCAAGCTATGAGCAGTACCGCAAGCAAGTGAAAAACGGTCTATGTCATGCTATGCTTGCTCTAATGACGGAGTGGAGCGGGTTGGAGCAGCCGTGGGGAATACTGACTGGCGTTCGTCCAACTAAGCTAAGACATGATGCTCGTCGCCGTGGGCTTTCCAGCGAGGAATCACGTCAGATGCTTAAGGAAGACTATTTGATTACAGATGAAAAAATCGCATTGATGGAACGTATCGTTGACCGTCAACTAACCGCATTGCCTGATCTGGATCAATTGCAAAAAGAATTGAGCATTTACATTGGCATTCCTTTCTGCCCAACGAAATGTGCGTATTGTACGTTCCCTGCATATGATATTAATGGTCGTCAGGGCTCTGTCGATTCGTTCCTTGGTGGACTGCATTATGAAATTCGCGAAGTTGGCCGTTTCTTGAAAGAGCGAGGCGTGCGTATTACAACGATTTACTTTGGCGGAGGCACACCTACGAGCATCACTGCTGAAGAAATGGATATGCTCTACGAAGAGGTATATGAATCGTTCCCTGATGTGGAGCAAGTTCGTGAAATTACGGTGGAGGCAGGCCGTCCAGATACGATTACACCAGAGAAGCTTGCTGTACTGGATAAATGGGGCATTGATCGAATCAGCATCAATCCACAGTCCTACACTCAGGAAACGCTTGATATTATTGGTCGTCATCACAGTGTAGAAGAGACGATTGATAAGTATCAGCTTGCTAGAGAAATGGGCATGAACAACATTAACATGGATCTTATTATCGGACTGCCTGGTGAAGGGCTACCTGAATTCCAGCATACTTTGAATGAAACACAAAAGTTGATGCCAGAATCACTCACTGTGCATACGCTGTCGTTCAAGCGTGCGTCTGAGATGACCAAGCATCGCGGTGAGGAGAAATTCAAAGTAGCAGGACGTGAAGAAATCGGTGCTATGATGCAGGCGGCAAGTGATTGGACAGATGACCATGGCTATGAGCCTTATTATTTGTATCGACAAAAAAACATTTTAGGAAATCTCGAAAACGTGGGATATGCTTTACCTGGTATGGAGAGTTTGTATAACATTTTAATTATTGAAGAGATACAATCCATTGTAGGGTTAGGCTGCGGCGCAACGACAAAGTGGGTACACCCTGTTACTGGGGAGATTACGCGCTACGCGAATCCGAAAGAGCCGAAAGTGTACAATGATAATTATAAAGAAGTCACACAGAAGAAGATCGACATGATGAAAGGTATGTTCTAAAAGCGCTTTCTAAATTGTAATATGTTTGTAATCATTGCTTCATGTTCCTTTAATGTAGCAGGCCTATACTAAACACATGACCCCCTTTTAAGAATATATCTTATTGATAACCTGCACAGTGGTGCAGGTTTTTTTCTTGTTCGTTTATTTCCACGCTCATAAGCTTGACTTTCATCGTATCGGTTATTACAATGTTCTTTATATATCGAAGTGTAGTACATCTGTGCAACACATTTATAGTTGAGATTCAGTGACGGGAACAAGTAATTCGACACCCTCGTTATCAGAGATAGACCCCTAGGCTGGAAGGGTCTTGGCGCAGGACGAATGAATGACACCCCCGAGAACCGACGGCGAAACGCATTGCTGCATGAGCATTTTGCTCTTAGTAGGTGATGTCAGCGGTAGCCGTTAGGCGTGGAGCGGACGTTATACGCGAATGAAGCGGAATTAGCTAACAGGATCATCATTCAGAACATGATCCGGCTTTCCGGAATGTGGGTGGCACCACGGGTGAATGGACACAACCAATCTCTCGTCCCTATGCGTTGTTTGATGCAGCGCGGGACGGGAGTTTTTTTATGCATATAGGAGGGTGAGCAGTATGGCATTCCAGAAGCCGACTGGTACACAGGACTTACTTCCTGGTACGGTAGAGATTTGGCAAAGTGTCGAAGAAACGGTTCGTGACTTGTGCCGTCGTTTCAATTACAAAGAGATTCGTACACCGATTTTTGAGCAAACAGAATTGTTCAAACGTGGAGTTGGTGATACGACAGACATCGTAGAAAAAGAAATGTACACATTTGTCGACAAGGGCAACCGCAGTATGACGCTCCGTCCAGAAAATACAGCAGGTGTCGTTCGTGCTTATGTAGAGAACAAATTGTACGGTGAGCCTGATTTAACGAAACTTTACTACATTGCGCCAATGTTCCGTTATGAGCGTCCGCAAGCAGGACGTTATCGTCAATTTCACCAGTTCGGTGTAGAGGCGTTCGGTGCTGTAGATCCTAGCTTGGATGCTGAAATTATTGCACTTGGCTACCAGTTTATGAAAGAAGTTGGCTTGAGCGGTGTGAAAGTAGAAATAAACTCCGTCGGTAATGCAGCAAGCCGTGCTGCTTATCGTCAAACATTACTTGATTTCTTGATGCCAATGAAAGAAACATTGTGTAAAGACTGCCAGTCCCGTATGGAGCGTAATCCGCTTCGAGTACTTGACTGTAAAGTTGACCAAGACAAGTTCACAGCTGCTCCGTCTATTCTTGACAGTTTAGATGAAGAGTGTGCGACACACTTCACGAAAGTGAAGGGGCACTTGGATGCAATGGGCGTTGAGTATGAAGTGAACCATCGTATGGTGCGTGGACTCGACTACTATACGCATACGGCATTTGAATATAAGGCACAAGGTATCGGTGCTATTGATACAGTGGGCGGCGGCGGACGCTACAACGGTCTTGTGGCTGATATTGGCGGACCTGAACAGCCTGGTATCGGCTTCGGTATCGGAATGGAGCGTATCGCATTGTTGCTGGAGAAGCAAGAAGTAGCGATTAAGCAAGCTCCTCCGCTAGATGTATACTTGGTTGCTCTAGGTGAGAAAGCAGAGCAGGAGACGACGAAGATTCTTCATCATTTGCGTGTAAATGGATTGTCTGGTGAAAAAGACTACCAAGGCCGTAAGATGAAGGCGATGATGAAGTCTGCTGACCGAATGAAAGCACGTTATGCAGCTATTTTGGGCGACGACGAGCTTGAGCGCGGTGAGATTGCTTTGAAAGATTTACAAGCTGGCGAGCAGCAGTTCGTTAAGATTGAACAGCTCGTGGAAGCGCTGAAATCAACAAAGCAATAGAAACGAGCAAGGAAGTGAAGCGCACTTTCGTACACAAAGTGCCAGAGTGCTTGAAAATAAAGGTTTTTCAACAGCTTTACATTTTATAAATTGGGGTGGCTATTATGTTAGTTAAAACGCATCAATGCGGTACGTTAACGACTGCAAACATTGGTGAAACAGTTACATTGAACGGTTGGGTACAACGTCGTCGTGACTTGGGTGGAGTGTTGTTCGTGGATTTGCGTGACCGCAGTGGTCTTGTACAAATCGTTTTCAACCCAGATTTCTCGAAGGAAGCACTTGAGATCGGTGATAAAGTTCGTAATGAGTACGTACTTGCAGTTCGCGGTGAAATCGTTCAACGTGATGCAGAAACAGTAAACGCAAACTTGCCTACAGGACAAGTTGAAGTTCGTGTTACTGAGATTGAAGTATTGAATGCAGCGAAAAATCCTCCGTTCTTCATTGAAGACGGAATTGAAATTGATGAATCTCTGCGTTTGAAATATCGTTATTTGGATCTTCGTCGTCCGGAAATGCAAAAGACGCTTATGATGCGTTCTAAAGCAGCTAAAATTTTCCGCGATTTCCTTGATGAGCAAGAGTTCATCGAAGTAGAGACGCCAATCTTGACGAAGAGCACACCAGAAGGTGCACGTGATTACTTGGTACCAAGCCGTGTGCATCCAGGTGAGTTCTATGCATTGCCGCAATCTCCACAAATTTTCAAGCAGCTTCTCATGGTATCTGGCCTTGAGCGCTACTACCAAATTGCTCGTTGCTTCCGTGACGAAGACTTGCGTGCTGACCGTCAGCCAGAATTTACACAAGTTGATATCGAGACTTCGTTCTTGACGCAAGATCAGCTTCTTGAAATGATGGAGAACCTTATGGTTCGTTTATTTAAAGAAACAGTTGGTGCAGATATTCCAACACCATTCCAACGTATTACGTATAAGGATGCGATGGACAAATACGGTTCTGACAAGCCAGACCTTCGTTTTGGCCTAGAGCTAGTTGATGTAGCAGATATCGTTGCTGAGTCTGGCGTTAAAGTATTTGCTTCTGTCATCGAAAAAGGTGGCGCGGTGAAATGTTTGAACGCGAAGGGCTGCGGCACATGGAGCCGTAAAGAGATCGATGATCTTGGACCATTTGCAGCACGCTACGGTGCGAAAGGATTGGCTTGGATTCAAGTGAAAGACGGCGAATTCAAAGGACCAATCGTGAAATTCTTCAACGAGCAGGAAATCGAAGCACTTCGCGAGCGTCTTGGCGCTGAAGAAGGCGACTTGTTGCTCTTCTCCGCAGATACGAAGAAAGTGGTAGCTGACGTACTTGGCAACTTGCGCCTGCATATCGGCCGTCGTCTTGGTCTTATCGACGACAGCAATTATAAGTTTGCTTGGGTTGTGGACTTCCCATTGCTTGGCTACGATGAAGAAGCGAAACGTTATGTAGCAGAGCATCATCCATTCACACGGCCAATCGAAGAAGACGTTCCATTCTTCGACACAGACCCAGGTCAAATTCGTGCACAAGCGTATGACCTCGTATTGAACGGATACGAAGTAGGTGGCGGTTCGATGCGTATTTACAAGCGTGAAGTACAAGAGAAGATGTTCCAAGCACTTGGATTCTCTCCGGAAGAGGCGCAAGAGCAATTCGGCTTCTTGTTGAATGCTTTCGAATACGGAACTCCACCACACGGCGGTGTTGCATTCGGCTTTGACCGTCTTGTGATGCTATTGGCTGGCGCAACAAACTTGCGTGAGACGATCGCATTCCCTAAAACGGCAAGTGCAACAGACTTGATGGTGAATGCGCCGAGCGAGGTAGATTTCGCACAGCTGCACCAGCTCAGCATCAAGACTACAGTGAAGAAGAAGGAAAAGGCAGCAGAAGAGCAAGCTGCAGCTGCTACTGAAACAGAGTAATCGTAAGAGCATTATGCTACTGCAATGAATTGCATCGGGGCGAACTAGTGAGAAGCTAGGATAACTAACACATGCTTGCGCGATGTATACAGATATATCTCAATCTCCCTCTATGCGGCCTTATGTTCTGGCTGTTTGAGGGAGATTGTTATGTGTTTAAAGCGAATGAAAACATGTGAATGATGAGTAAATAGAGGAGGTAGTTTTTTATGCTGAATGCTTTTTCACGTACGGAGTTGGCTATTGGTCCTGAAGGGATTGAAAAGATGAAGAACAGCACAGTAGCTGTTCTAGGTATCGGTGGCGTAGGTTCTATCGCTGCGGAAGCGCTAGCGCGTACAGGTGTAGGCCGCATTATTATGATCGATAAAGATGTTGTAGATATTACGAACTTGAACCGTCAAATTCATGCTTTGACGACGACAGTTGGTCAGAAAAAAGCGGAACTCATGCGAGATCGCATTAAGTTAATTAACCCGGATTGTGATGCAATAGCCTTGAATATGTTTTATACGGAAGAGACATATGAGGAATTATTTAAATACGAGTTGGATTATGTGGTTGATGCATCGGATACGATTGTATACAAAATTCACTTGATCAAAGAATGCTTGCAGCGTAAAATTCCGCTTATCTCTAGCATGGGTGCTGCGAATAAGATGGATCCGTCACGCTTCCAAGTTACGGACATTTCGAAGACGACAGTTGACCCAATTGCACGTGTTATCCGTCAAAAACTTCGTAAAGAAGGAATCAAAAAAGGGGTTAAGGTTGTCTTCTCTACGGAAGAGCCGATGAAACCTCGTGTTGATGTTACAGAGAAGATTGTTCCTGAAAATGCACCTGATCGTCGCAAAGTAAAGCAGCCGCCGGCAAGTAATGCATTTGTTCCACCTGTAGCAGGGCTAATTATGGTAAGCGAAGTTGTTAAGGATATGTTGAAGACCGTAGAGTACCCTTCATAAAGGTAAGTATGTTTTAAAGTTTGTAGACTCCCTTTCTGGTAATTGGTGTTGGCCATTGTGGCCGATGTTAATCAGAAAGGGTTTTTTATTTCAGAACGCTTGTTCTTATTGTGTGGAGTGCATGATGGTTCTATGATAAAATCAAATTAAGAAATTGAAACGGAGAAGAGGGACAACGTGGATTTATTCAGCATGCAAGAAGAACAACAACCGACTATGCGCCTGTTAGCGGATAGGATGCGGCCGCGGACGCTGGATGAATACGTAGGGCAAGAACATATCATTGGCCCTAATCGCTTGCTGCGGCGTGCGATTGAGGCGGATCGAGTGTCGTCTATCCTATTGTATGGGCCGCCTGGATGCGGTAAGACGACGCTTGCCAACATCATAGCAGAGAGAACGCAAGGTGAATTTGTGCGTTTGAATGCGGTAGATGCCTCAGTTAAAGATGTCCGCGCAGTGATTGAGAAGGCAGAGAGCAACAAAACTTTATATGGAACAAAGACGACCTTATTCTTAGATGAAGTGCACCGCTTTAATCGTTCTCAACAGGATGCATTGCTGCCTGCCGTAGAGAAGGGGACGATTATTTTTATTGGGGCGACCACAGAAAATCCGTTCCACCATGTGAACGGAGCTTTAATTAGCAGATCTACTCTGTTTCAGCTACAACCGCTTCAAGCGGAGCATTGTATCGTTGCTATGAAGCATGCGATGCAGGATCGTGAACGAGGCTTAGGCTTTATGCCCTTGGAAGTTGATCCAGAGGCGCTTCAGCATATTGCCTCCATGGCAAATGGTGATATACGCCGAGCATTGAATGCTTTGGAATTGGCAGCGATGACGACAACGCCTCAGTCAGATGGGACTGTTCGTGTTGATTTGCAAGTAGCAGAGGAGTCCGTGCGCCAACCTATCGTTCAAGCAGATGAATCAACGCAGTATGATGTGCTGTCTGCTTTTCATAAAAGTATACGTGGTTCAAGTGATGCTGCATTGTTTTGGTTCATGTACGCGGTAGACAAGCTTGGCATGGACCCAATGACATTCATAAGAAGACTAACAGTGGCATGTAGTGAGGATATTGGCTTGGCTAATCCGCAAGCGATGGTTCAGGCCGTAAGTGCGTTGGAAGCTTATCATCGTATTGGTTGGCCGGAATCTAAGTATATTATTGCCCAGGCAATATTATTTGCTGTCGAAAGTCCGAAGTCGAACTCGATACCTGTTGCCTTACAGCGAATTAGCATGGCTATGGATGAGGTGAAATCTGCAGACGTGCCTCTTCATTTGCGGGATACTCATTATAAAGGTGCGGATAAATTAGGACATAAAGGATATATGTATCCGCATGATTACCCCGGACATTATGTAGAACAGCAGTATTTGCCGGATTCTATTCGTAAACGTGTCTTTTTCAGTGCAACTGATCAAGGGACAGAAGCGAAAATGAAAATAAACCAGCAGCTGCGCAGAAATAAGTAATGGGATAATAAGTTAATCGGGATCATCAAAAGTGAGGCTTGTATCCTATAACTTGATTGATGATTTATCTAGCGCGGCTTCAAAAGATGAATCAATCTGTAGCAGTATTAAATCAAGGGGCGATGCTCGCATGATGAAGGTAGTAGGAATAGCAGTTGCTGCAGGAGGAATGATCGGCGCGTTACTACGATATGGCATAAGTTTAATTGATCCGTTTGATAGTGTGATGGGTTTTCCTTATACCACGCTGTTTATTAATATCTTCGGGGCAGCTTTGCTGGGTTGGTTTACTGCTAGGATAAGTTGCAGGCAAAGCCTATCTCCATATTGGAGGGCATTTATTGGTCCAGGATGTGCTGGAGCATTTACAACATACTCTACATTTGCGTTAGAAACGGTCCAACTCATACAGATGAATCGGATGCTTACTGCTGTTATTTATCAAGTATTGACGATTGCACTAGGAATTGGAGCTGCAGCAGCAGGATATCGTTGTGGAATGCAGAATAGATCATGGGAGGAATCAACATGAGTTGGCTGTGGATTGCTATTGGCGGTGCAGCGGGTGCATGGTCACGCTATACACTGGGTGCTTGGCTCGGACAGCGCTGCTCTCAAGCGGTACCTTGGCCTACATGGTTTATTAATGTATCAGGATCCTATTTATTGGGTTTCATTATTGGCTGCGCATCAATACTGCCTGAGTTTCTTGTCCATCTATTGGCGATAGGGTTTTGTGGTGCATTCACCACTTTTTCTACTTTCGGAGTAGAAGCGCTTAAATTATGGGAAAGTCGAAATACCTTTTATTTCGGGGTTTATATACTTAGTACGGCAATAGCAACAACCGTCGTGGCTGCATTGGGGCTTGCTGCTGGGAAAGCCTTATTGTAATTGTACTGCATTACTGTATTTATGAACTTGAAAGACGCAGCTGAAACTTTTTCTACTATGTTTGAATAAATGAACAAATGAGTGTTTAACTTATATTTATACATGTATAAATTTTCGTTGTCCAAGTATGCGGATATGTTCAGACAACATCGGACACCCTATAAATAACTTGCTGTATCTATAAATCTTTGTCGTAGTTTGCGGTCAAGGATTATTTGATGCACAATACATATATGCTCAGAATAGGAGTCGTGAACGATGGAACTATTGCAGGAAAAGGCCTGGGGGCCTGAAGTGTTGGAACGTGTGTCACAAACGTTTAAGGCGTTGGGTGACCCAACTAGAATTCGTATTCTTACGTTGCTTGCTAACGAAGAATGTGCGGTCAATCAAATTGCAGATGCTCTGCAATTATCTCAATCAGCGGTGTCTCACCAACTTAAAACACTGCGTGCCTACCGTTTCGTAAGATATCGGAGAGAAGGACAAAACATGCTTTACTCATGTGATGATGAGCATATTATCGGGCTATTGCAGGAGGCAATTCGTTACGCTTCAGAGGAGTAGTAAGATCCTAAGTACGAGTTATCGCATTTTATTGGGATAGGACGCGGCTTACAGTGAATATAAATGTGTTAATTCACTTGTAGGAGGTGCTGCTAACCTATTCTTTAAGTTATAAAGCTTGTGTTCGATTTGACGCTTGTGCCAGATGATTTATAATGTTAGGTACAAAGCAGTGTTCATTTCATTTAAGAGGAGGTGCACCTGTCCACGTCATGGGAGGTGGATAGGAAAGTCTATTGAGTAGTGACCCGTTACCCATAATATGGGGATTGTTGTTAGTCATGTTGCTAGTATTGTTGAACGGCTTCTTCGTTGCTGCGGAATTTGCAATGGTCAAAGTACGGGGAAGTCGGATCGATGCGCTCGCGCAGGAAGGTAATGCAAGGGCCAAGTTTGCCCGGCATTTGACTGACAACCTGAATGCGTATTTGTCGGCTTGTCAGTTAGGCATTACGATTGCTTCGCTTGGTCTAGGTTGGATTGGGGAGCATACGGTGGCAAGATTGCTGTATGAACCGCTAAGTTCAATCGGAGCAACTCCATTTGTCATACACACGATTGCAACGGCAATTGCCTTTATGCTTATTACGATTGTTCACATTGTATTGGGTGAGTTGGCGCCGAAGTCTCTCGCTGTTCGCAATGCGGAAAAAGTGACTTTATGGGCTGCAATGCCGCTAACAGTATTTTACAAGTTGATGTATCCCTTCATATGGATGTTACATGGAATTTCGAGCCGTCTGCTTCGCCTTGTTGGAGTAGAGCATGTAACCGAGCATAATTCTGCCCATACGGAGGAGGAAATACGCATTTTAGTCAAAGAGAGCCATAGAAGCGGTCTTATTGATAATACTGAGCTTGCTTTAATGGACAATATCTTTGAATTCTCCGAGACGCACGCACGGGAAATTATGATTCCGAGAACGGATATGGTCTGTTTGTATACGGCAGATTCGTTCGAGCAGAACAAAGACACAGCCTTCGAAGAAATGCATACCCGTTATCCGGTATGTGATCCAGATAAGGATAACATTATTGGCTTTGTTCATCTGAAGGACTTAGTCAAAGTTTCGGATGAAGTTGATGACATCCGTCAAGTGATTCGCCCGATATTAAGTGTTCCTGAGTCGATGTCAATTAGTGCGCTTATGAAGATGATGCAGAAGAACCGCATGCAAATTGCTGTCTTAATTGATGAGTATGGCGGTACAGCGGGACTAGTTACGCTTGAAGACATTATGGAGGAGATTGTAGGCGAAATTCAAGATGAGTTCGACGAAGAATTGCCTCAAATTGTGAAGCGTGATGAGCATGTATTTTCGGTTGACGGCATGATGTTGATTGAAGCTGTGAAAGCTTATTTCAATGTCGACATTGTCTCAGATGATTTCGATACAATCGGAGGCTGGGCTTATGCCCAAGTAGATGCCCCGAAAAAAGGTCAAATTATTATGTCAGACGGGGGATGGGAGTTTGTTATTGAGGAAACGTACCATCTCCGTATTACAAGGCTTCTCATAAGGAGGGTGATGGCACCCGAACAATCCTTGGAGTCGGTTTCAACTGCTTGATGATAGGTTTGTCTGATGAAATGATAATTGTTGATAATTGTCTACTAATAAGATGATGAATACTGAACTTATAAAAAATCATTACGATGCGTTTCTACAAAAGAAAAGCCGCTTGCTCCTCTGCACTGGGTTTTACCACTGTGCAGAAGAGATGCGGCTTTTTTATTTTGTTTCTAGTTATGCTGCTGTACAAGGCATGAACGATATAACTATCGCTACAAACTATTATGCTTGAGTTGCTTCCAGCTTATGAATACGGTCGATTGTACCACCGCCTAGGCAAGTCTCGCCGTCATAGAAGACAACGGCTTGGCCAGGTGTAATAGCACGCTGGTGTGCGGCAAACTCAACAAGAACATCACCGTCTGCTTGCTTTGTCAAAGTAACCTCTTGATCAGGCTGACGGTAGCGGAATTTAGCTGTACATCGTATAGGTTGTTCAGGCATGTCGCCAGCAATCCAATTCACGCCAGCAGCAACTAATCCTGTAGAGTACAAGCTAGGGTGGTTGTCCCCTTGAATGACATAAAGAATATTGTTTTCAAGATCCTTATCTGCTACGAACCAAGGCTCTCCATTTCCAGAACCTCCGATACCTAGCCCTTGACGTTGGCCGAATGTGTAGTACATTAGACCGTCATGGCGACCTTTCACTTCACCGCTGCGAATATCGACCATGTTTCCAGGTTGTGCTGGCAAGAACTGGCTAAGGAATTGCTTGAAGTTGCGTTCGCCGATGAAACATACGCCAGTACTATCTTTTTTCTTGGCAGTAGCAAGTCCGAATTCTTCAGCAATGCGACGAACTTCAGGCTTAGGCAGATGCCCGATAGGGAACATAGCACGTGCCAATTGCGATTGGTTCAATGCATTTAAGAAATACGTTTGATCTTTGTTGTTGTCTACGCCGCGCAGTAGTTTGAACTGTCCGTCTTCTTGAACGACACGTGCATAGTGACCTGTCGCAACATAATCAGCACCAAGATCAAGCGCTTTTTGGAGAAACTCTCCGAATTTAATTTCACGGTTGCACATGACATCTGGATTTGGGGTGCGACCGCGGCGGTACTCATCTAAGAAATAGGAGAATACTTTATCGTAGTATTCTTTCTCAAAGTTCACCGTGTAGTAGGGAATACCAATATGGTCACAGACACGACGAACATCTTCTGCATCATCTTCTGCTGTACAATTTCCGAACTCGTCTGTGTCGTCCCAGTTTTTCATAAATATACCGATGACATCATAACCTTGCTGTTTCAAGAGCAAGGCGGTCACCGATGAATCAACGCCGCCGGACATACCGACAACGACACGTGTAGAAGCATTCGCTGTATTCATCGAACAATCACCGTCTTTGCTTTCAATTTGTAAGTAATAAATATATACACGTATTGTAACACATTGTCCTTTTATCGCGAAATGGTGCTGATTTGCGGCATTTCTAAAAAAATAGTCGTTTCATACACATTTTCTGTATATGTAAAATTTTTTCATAAACACTTGTATATATTTGACCACAGCACACCCAGTTGTGTTACCATATACAGTGTGACGTTATAGGAATACAATGATTTAATCGTCATGAAATGGTCAATGAATAAAAAGTATATGAATAGTTACAAATCCAGTGATGGGGTGCTACGATGAAAATTTCTACCAAGGGCCGCTATGGCTTAACAATTATGATGGAATTGGCAAAAAGCTATGGCGAAGGGCCAACATCCTTAAAAAGTATAGCTGACAAAAATCAACTATCTGAGCATTATTTAGAGCAATTAATTGCTCCACTGCGCAACGCAGGCTTGGTCAAAAGTATTCGTGGTGCGTATGGAGGATATATACTTGCACGGGAGCCAGAGACATTGAGTGCAGGCGAAATCATTCGTGTGTTGGAAGGTCCGATTTCACCAGTGGACTTTACGGAAGAGGATGATCCAGCGAAACGTGATTTGTGGGTGCGTATTCGTGATAGCATTGCACAAGTGTTGGATACGACGATGCTGGCTGACTTGATTAACTTTAAAGATGAAGGCAGTCAAGACAGTTATATGTTCTATATTTAACGGACATATGGAGTGAATAAAGAGATGGAGCGAATCTATTTAGATCATGCGGCTACGACGCCGCTGCATCCTGATGCCAATGATGTGATGATGCGCATGGCGCATAATTATGGAAACCCTTCCAGCATACATGCGTCGGGAAGAGAAGCAAGAGCAGTTATTAATCAAGCTCGGGATCGATTTGCGGCTATGCTTGGCTGCTCGGCTCAAGAGCTTATTTTTACGAGTGGCGGCAGCGAGAGTAACAATACAGCTATTTTTGGTGCTGCTTGGGCAGCATGGTTCAAAGCAAAACGCGAAGGCAGCTCTGTTATGCCGCACATTATTACGACAACGATTGAGCATCATGCTGTACTGCATCCGATTGAACAGTTAGAACGTATAGGCTTTTCTGTTACTCGAGTGGAGCCTGATCATGAAGGCCGTATTCATATAGATGCGGTTGCGGCCGCAATTGAACCGCATACTTGCTTAATAAGCGTCATGCTGGGAAATAACGAAGTAGGCACGCTTCAGCCTATCGCAGCCATTGGCCGGCTTGCACGTGAGCGTGGCATTGTGATGCATACAGATGCGGTCCAGGCACTGGGAGCGATGGAACTTAACTTGCATGAGATGCCAATAGACTTTGCGAGTTTTTCTGCACATAAGGTGAATGGTCCGAAAGGGATTGGGTTGTTGTATGCTCGTCAAGGCGTCCAGTGGGAACCGCTAATTCATGGGGGAAGCCAAGAGCGTAAGCGTCGTGCAGGAACCGAAAATATAGCTGCCATAGCAGGTTTTGCTGAAGCTGTTCAGTGTTCATACAGTCAGTTGTCGAATAAGCGTGAAGAGCTTAGTGCAATCAGGGAGATGTTCTGGGAGGAGCTTAGGGAGTGCTTCCAAGATCGAATCGTGCTAAATGGTCATCCTACAGAACGATTACCTCATGTTCTAAATGTAAGTTTTTTAGATATTCCGACGGAAACGATGTTAATGAACTTGGATATGGCAGGCGTAATGGCTGCCAGCGGTTCAGCTTGTACGTCTGGCTCCTTGGAAGTATCCCATGTGCTGAAGGCCATGAAGCTTGAGCCTGAGCGAATGAAGACGGCTGTGCGATTTAGCTTTGGATTGGGCAATACTAAAGAGCAAGCGCACGAAGCCATTGAGCGAATAAAGGGAATTGCGGAACGTCTGCGCAGCAGAACGAACCGATAGGCTGTTCCTCAAGCGGATGCGTGCTGCAAGTTCACTTGCGAGTTGTCAAGCTCGGCGTCTCGCTGGAGGAGGAGCATTGTGAAGTTGCTGGAGCTCATTGGCTTGCCGATCTATGATATTACGACAGGACAAAGAGTATCTAAGGTCAAAGATATATGGATATCGGCACAATGGATGCTGACTCATCTGGAGTTGGAAGAGGGCGGCATGTTTCATCGTCAAGCTGCAGTTATTCAATGGGAGCAACTGGCGGCTTGTGGTGAAGATGCCGTATTTATTCCGAGTGCATCTGTCATTGAACGAGGAGAAGAGATCGTAGAGCAGCAAGAGTGGTCATTTTTATACGGTTCGAAGCGATTGAAAGACATTCCATTGCTAACGCTAGAGGGAACGCAGTTAGGCTGGGTTGCTGATGTTTATTTTCAGCCAGATATGGGCAATACGATAGTAGGACTGGAAATTACAGACGGATTAATATCCGACCTTCTGGAAGGAAGGCAGCGCATTGATGGAACAAGCCGGATGCAGATAGGAGAACATGCGATTCTGCTTCATGACCTCAAGCCAGAGCACCAATAGATTGGCTGCAATCCCTAATGCGCAATATTATAGGGACGGAATGGTGAACATATGCTGCAATGCCCGAACTGCAACTCGAAAGACATCGGCAAAATAGGTGCTCACCAATTTTACTGCTGGGGATGCTTTATTGAACTAACAGTGAATGGTGAGAAAATGTCGGTTTATCAAGTAGAGGAAGATGGAACACTCAGCTCGCTAGATGATCTATTTTTCGGTGATGAATGGACAGATACTGCGTATACAGGGGCACCAGCCTCTACATAAGTTAACAAACAGGCCTGATTGCTATTATGCGATCAGGTTTTTTGTTGTTTAATTTTGTGATTTTAAGTGTGACATAATACATATTGTGATTTATTTTATGTATGCATACTATATATAGTGTTTAAAAGAAGGGGCGGGAAATAGATGACCACTTTACTTACATCTAAAAAAGATTCGATGTCAGCGGGAGATACAGGCCAATCTAGGTCGACTCATCGCTTTCCATCTATTCATAAACATACAAACCAGCAACAGCTGGACCAGGAAAAATTAATGAAGTCCTTAGATGACATCGTTGATGGTTCGGATCAAGATTTGATGCAGGAAAATGCGAACGTGGACGGTCGCTCACCTATGGGCATTATGGGGAAAATGGCTAGTGAAAGCGCGCGCTGGTATGCCATGCATCATTTGCTCACGGCAGAGGCTAGAGAGGCAATGGAAAGCAATCTGTTGTATCCGCATGATCTAGACTATTATGCAACAGGAACGACAACTTGCTGTCAAATTCCACTTGGACAAATGCTGCGCGGTGGATTCAATACAGGTCATGGACATATGCGAGAGCCTAAAGACATAAAGAGTGCGATGGCCTTGGCATCGATCATTTTGCAGGCGAATCAAAATCAGCAGCATGGCGGACAAGCGTATCCGATGTTTGATTATGATTTGGCTCCCTATGTAGAAAAAACCTATATACGTCATTGCGGCGTGTTGGAACAACTGCCACTTTCTGAGCCTAATCAAGTTGAATCCCTTGCGTGGCAGTGGACAGAGCGCGATGTCTATCAAGCTTGTGAAGCTTTCATTCACAACTCGAACTCCATGCACTCGCGCGGTGGTGGACAAGTTCCTTTTATTTCGATTAATTATGGGACGGACATATCTCGCTTTGGCAGATTATTAGTGAAGCAGCTGTTGCTGGCTACCCAAGCTGGTCTTGGTAACGGGGAGACACCTATTTTTCCGATACAAATATTTAAGCTTAAGTCTGGGGTCAATTTTAACGAAGGTGACCCGAATCGTGATTTGTATGAGCTAGCGTTAGAGACAACGGCCAAGCGCCTTTTTCCGAACTTCGCGTTTTTAGATTCACCTTTTAACGCGCAATATGATGATGGAACACCTGAGTCTGAAGCCTGCTATATGGGATGTCGTACTAGAGTGATGGGAAATGTGAACGGGAAAGAAACGGCTTTGGGGCGAGGCAATTTATCCTTTACTTCGTTGAATCTAGTTAGGCTTAGTTTGCTGGCAGACGACGTGGAACATTTTTTCTTGATGCTAGATTCGCTAATGGACGTTGCAGAGCGTCAACTGCTTGAACGTTTGCAATTCCAAAGTAAGAAGCGAGCTAAAGATTTTAGCTTCCTCATGCGTCAGGGAGTTTGGCGTGGAAGTGAGCAGTTGGCGCCAGATGAAGCGTTAGCAGATGTGTTGAAACAAGGATCGCTTGGCGTTGGCTTTATTGGTCTTGCTGAGGCATTAACTCAGCTAGTAGGCAGCCACCACGGCCAATCTGAATCGTCTCATGAGCTGGGGCTGCGTATTATTCGTCATATGCGTAAACGAATGGACGAGACGGCGGAGCGGACAGGGTTGAATTTTTCTCTTATTGCTACTCCCGCTGAGGGGCTCTCAGGCAAGTTCGTAAAAAAAGACCGCATTGATTTTGGGAATATAGCTGGAGTGACGGATAGACAGTACTACACCAATTCGTATCATGTACCCGTGTACTACAGCTTAAAAGCATTTGATAAAATTCGCATCGAAGGACCCTTCCATGAACTATGCAATGGTGGACATATTACCTATGTCGAGCTGGATGGCGCGGTAGTTGGTAATATAAAAGCGCTGGATCGACTTGTGCGCGCGATGGCAGAGCATCAAATCGGCTATGGTTCCATTAATCATCCTGTTGATCGCTGCCGCACTTGTGGATATCAAGCGATCATTCATAGTAATTGTCCAGCTTGTGAAGCTCCTGAGATGAATATTGAACGCATACGGCGAATTACAGGCTATTTGGTAGGGGATATGAGCAAATGGAATCGGGCGAAGCAAGCAGAGGAGCAGGAGCGGGTGAAGCATAGATGAGCTTGCGTGTGTTGTCTTTTGTGCATGATAGTGTTGTAGACGGTGAAGGGTTACGCTCGGTTATTTTTTTGAGCGGATGTCCCCATCGGTGTGAAGGCTGTCATAATCCGCAGTCATGGAATATGAGAGCTGGTGAAGTGCTTAGTGTAGAGGAAGCGGCTGCTGAGCTATTGTCCAATCCGCTTACGGATGTTACCTTATCTGGCGGAGAACCGTTTATGCAAGCACGTGAAGTGAAAAGGTTAGCGTGCATTCTCCGTGAGGCAGGACGTCACATTTGGGCTTATACGGGATATACGCTGGAATATATTCAGCAAAATGGAACTGTAGATATGAATGAGCTGCTTACCTATATAGATGTGCTAGTAGACGGTCCGTTCTTGCAAGAGCGAAGACGACCGGAATTGCGTTATCGTGGGAGTGACAATCAGCGAATTTGGAAGTTATCCCATGGAAATCCTGACGGTTTATTTTTGATGTAGATGACATATACTCTACTGTGAATGCATGTCCAGATGGAGTGTGAGAAGCAGTGGAGCGTTTGTTAAAAAATAAATTGTTCGTATACGGCATTTATATGCTTCTCGGGTTGCTTATTTTATATATGCTGTATTTATTGCGTCCCGTTATTGGACATTTGTATACGTTTTTTAAAGCAATATTCGCGCCTTTCTTCTTGGCTATGATTATTGCTTATGTACTTAATCCAATTGTATCGTTGTTAAATGATCGCAAAGTACCCCGTACGATTGCGGTGCTGCTCATCTATGCTGTATTTGTTTTCTCAGTCACCATCATTCTTATGAACGCCATTCCTATGCTGTTGACTCAGCTTGAAGAATTGAATCAACAGATGCCGCAATTGAATGCGAAGGCGGAGCGATTTATGAATGGACTTAGTCAGTCATCGTTAATGCCGCCAACGCTTCGGACGGGTATGAATGAATGGATGTTTATGCTGGAACAACGGATGAGCAAAGGAATTACTCATTTTATAGACAATATTGGTGCGACAATTAATATGCTGTTTGTTGCACTAATCGTTCCGTTTCTTATTTTTTACATTTTAAAAGACTTCGATGTGTTTGAAAGAACGGTAGTTGCCTATGTGCCTAGAAGCCACCGCAAGCATTTTGTCATGATGTTCAAAGACATTGATGCTGCGCTCGGCAGTTATATTCGTGGACAGTTTCTCGTTTGTGTCATTATTGGGGTGCTGGCTTATATCGGTTATTGGTTGATTGGTATGCCTTATGCATTGCTGTTGGCTTTGATGGTGGCGATATTTAATATTATTCCGTATTTAGGCCCTTATTTTGGGGCGGCTCCTGCTTTGATTGTTGCCTCAACTATTTCATTCAAGATGATGCTGATGGTTATTCTGGTAAATACGGCTTGTCAAATATTAGAGGGGAATGTGATATCCCCACAAGTGGTAGGCAGAACGCTTCATATGCATCCGTTGTCGATCATTTTCGCTTTGCTTGTAGGCGGTGAAATAGCTGGGGTGGTCGGTTTAATATTGGCAGTACCTTTCTTCGCGGCGCTGAAGGTAGTGCTCCAACATGTATTTACGTACTTCGTAAGGCGTAGAACGTTGTAGTGAATAACTTAGCTGCACGGCTTAAAGGTGTCAAATATTTAGAGGAGAAAGCTGTTCATGTAGTCGAACAGCTTTTTTTGCTGCAATTGTGATGTTTTCTATTTACAATCGAGAAGAACAAGGGGAGAGAAATGGTTGGAGTGCGATGTGACAAATTGTCACCAATTATTTGCTGGAAAAGCACAACAAAATGCAATTTAGTTCGTCTATATAAGTTACAAGAAATATTTGTAAATGTGCGAGGAGTGAAATAAGTAGTGAAATTATTAAGATCATGCTTCGTATTTGCCGTATCTGCTTGGGTGGTATTGCACCCGCTGGCAGCTTCTGCTGCACCAGAAGACTCGACTATCGCGAATGCAGAACCGTTGTCGCCGAATAATTCCTCTACGAATACTTCCCCAGAAATGGCATCAGTAGGACCAGCGGCAAATAGTTGGAAAGCGGTACGATTAGTTAATATGGCTCCAGCGAGAGCCGCACAACAAGTGAGCACGCGGCCAGTGCTTCAGCTTACTTTCGATCAGGCGGTTGTAAAGGGAAATGGCGAGCTAGCGATTCGAACTTTGATGGGAGACGATGTGGAACGAATTCCGGTCAGTGATGCTCGCGTTAAAATAACGAACAACAATCGATCTATCGAATGGCATGTGGGAACAACATTAAATCCAGATACAGAATATACGGTATGGATCGATTATGGTACATTCCGCAGCAACGTTGGTGACTTTGTAGGGATTTATGATCGAGATTGGGTGTTTAGGACACAAGCTGGCAATGATACTTCTCCACCTGTACTTAGCCAAGCTGCGATGAGAGACAATGTCGTAACGCTTGTTTTTTCAGAAAGACTTAAGCCTGTAACTCTGACTGCCTTACAGCAATTCCATGTATATCGTAATAATCAGCCTCTAGGTTTAAGCAGCCTCACTTCCAATGCTAACATCGTGACTATCCAACTTAAGCAGCAAGCACAACATAATGATACCATTACGTTAAGTTACAATCCCGGCCAAGCGCCATTAGAAGATATAGTAGGCAATCGTCTCGCGGCATTAGTAAAAGTTCCTGTTATTTATGGTGCGCATTCACCTGGCCAACCGGGCAAGCCTGATGCCCCTGCCCCAGGCAAACCAGGAGTACCGGGCACACCAGAGCAGCCTGGCAAGCCAGGGAATCCAGGTCAACCCGGTAATCCCGGTGTACCAGGCAAACCACCGGGTAATCCAGGAAATCCCGGCAGCCCAGGAGGACCAGGGGGGCCAGGGGGGCCAGGGGGGCCAGGTGGAGTGCCGGGTACACCAAGTAACCCAAGTAATCCGGGTACACCAGGTCAGCCAAACACGCCAGGGGCGGGTAATCGTCCAGCGCATCTTACGGATGCCCCATATGAGTGGTTGCTTGAACATGGTATCTATACGCTGAATCAGAATTCAGCTGTCAAACAATCAGCGCAATCCCCGTCTCACATCAGTGCAGTGCCAAGCAACCGTTATGTACTCCATAAGGATCATTTCGCTTCTGCACTTGAGTATGCAGCCAAGAGCAGCGCTGCTAAACATGTTATCTATGAAGTTCCAGTCACAGAGAACAGTGGAATCATCGTTATTCCGCTGCAAGTTCTAGAGACAGCAGCGAAGCAGGCTAGTGGAGCTAAGTTTTCACTTAAATTCAAGGATGCGGTTTATTCGATTCCGCTAAATAACCTGAATTACACAGGCATCCGTACCGAGTGGGCAAATGATTCTTCGATATGGGTAGCTATTCATGTGGAGGAAGAACCAGCTTTAACTAAGCTGACTCAGAAGCTTAGTCAGCTCAGTGCACGCCAGCTTATCAGTCCTCATAAGTTTACCTTGTATTCCTTTGTAGATGGCAAGGCACCACGTACGATCACAGCGGATGTCCAGCATGCTTACCGCTTAACGTCAGTTTATCATCCAAGGCATTTATCTGCGATTCAATACGATTCTAACGTTGATCGGATCTTATACACGGCAAATACAATCAAAGTAGAGCGTGGAATTACGTTGGTGAAGTTTACTGGCAAGTCCAATATTAGCGTCGCACTAGCAGAGCGCAACAAGTCCTTCCATGATACGAGCTCGCATTGGGCGCGTGCGTCCATTGAGACGCTTGCCTCGAAGTTTATTATTGAAGGAACATCCAATGACCGCTTCTCGCCAGAACAAAAGCTGACACGGGCGCAATTCGCTGTACTGCTCGCTCGAGCATTTGGCTTGAAGCCGGATCAGACTGGTGCAGCGCAATTCCATGATATTCGTGATTCACATCCAATGGCAGGTATGATTGGGGCAGCTTCTAAAGCAGGCATTATTAGCGGATACAGTAATGGTACGTTCCGTCCAAATCAGACGGTTACTCGTGAACAAATGGCGATGATGCTCGTTCGTGTCATGAATGCTGCTGGTCAACCGTTACCGGAAGGCGGTTCTGCTGCTGAGAAGTTCTCGGATCGGAGTAAAATAAGCTCCTACGCCAAGCGGGATGTAGCCAAAGCAGTAGAAGCGGGACTCATTTCAGGTCTTACTGCTAAAACGTTTGCTCCTCAAGGCGATGCTACTCGTGCGCAAGGTGCGGTTATGCTGCAACGTGTGCTTCAAGAGGTCGGTTATTTAACGAGTTCTTCTCAGGGTGGAAGTCGCTAATAACGGGGTTTGACAACGTTCCGTTAGCTAATTATACTAAATAATTAACGATACTTTTATTGGTCAAAATATTGGTCAAAACGTAGATGAAACCGAGTAAGCCGCAGCCCTTGGTCCAGAGAGAAGATTCCTTGTATGGCGTATACGCTATATATAGGCTGTAAGAATCTTCACCATGAAGTGCCGCTGAACGCTAGTTACGGAGTGTGAATGAACTTCACCGGGTCGAACCCGTTATCAACGTCGAGGAGATCGCTTTATGTATAGTCTTGCATCGTGCTTGTTCGATGCGACTACAGTTGCATGCCCAGCATGTACGCCAAGCGATAACCAGGGTGGTACCGCGATATTTAATCGTCCCTGCATTTGTCAGGGGCGATTTTTATTTTTTTACGCAACTATATAGAACATAACGTCATAGGAGGAATCCTTCATGAAAGCAAGTGACATTCGTGCTAAATGGCTTCAATTTTTCGAGAGTAAAGGACATCATATCGAACCGAGCGCATCGCTCGTACCGCATAACGATCCATCCTTGTTGTGGATTAACGCGGGTATGGCACCGCTTAAACCGTATTTTGACGGACGTGTTATGCCTGACAATCCGCGTATTACGAACTCGCAAAAATGTATTCGTACAAACGACATTGAAAACGTAGGTAAAACTCGTCGTCACCATACGTTCTTCGAAATGCTCGGAAACTTCTCTATTGGAGATTATTTTAAAGAAGAAGCGATTGAATGGGCGTGGGAGTTCTTGACAGATAAAAAGTGGATTGGCTTTGATGCTAACCGTCTATATGTCACAGTATTCCCTGAAGATGAGGAAGCTTACAAGCTATGGAATGAGAAGATTGGCGTACCAGCTGATCATATCATTAAGACGGAAGACAACTTCTGGGATATTGGTGAAGGACCTTGCGGACCATGTACGGAAATCTTCTATGACCGTGGTGAGAAGTATGGAGATCCTAACGATCCAGAAAACTACCCAAGTGGTGAAAATGAGCGCTACCTAGAAGTATGGAACTTGGTATTTTCCCAGTTCAACCATAACAAAGACGGCAGCTATACACCGCTACCGAATAAGAACATCGATACAGGCGCAGGTTTGGAGCGTTTCGCTTCCATTTTGCAGGATGTGGATTCGAACTTCGATACGGATTTGTTCATGCCGATTATTGAAGAGACAAGCCGTATTGCAGGCGTAAAATATAAAGAAAATCCAGAATTGGATGTCGCGTTCAAAGTAATTGCGGACCACATTCGTACGGTTGTATTTACAGCTGGGGATGGCGTGTTGCCATCTAACGAAGGTCGCGGTTATGTTGTTCGCCGCTTGCTTCGCCGTGCTGTACGCTACGGAAAAATGCTTGGTATGGACCGTCCATTCATGGTTGAGCTTGTTAAGACAGTTGGCGATGTAATGGGTGCTCACTATCCAGAAGTAGTAGAGAAGCGTGAGTTCATTGAAAAGGTAATTAAGAACGAAGAGGAGCGTTTCCATGAGACGCTTGCTGACGGTCTTGCGATTCTTTCTGAAATGGCAGCAGCTGCGAAGAAAGAAGGACGCACGCAAATTAGCGGGCCTGATGCGTTCAAATTGTACGACACTTACGGATTCCCGTTTGATTTGACGGAAGAATATGCGGCAGAGCATGGTTTGACGGTTGATCGCGCAGGCTTCGATGCGTCCATGGAAGAGCAGCGCGAACGCGCACGTTCCACACGTCAAGTGACTGAGAGCATGAACGTACAAGGTGGGCCACTTGCTGACCTTACGACTAAAAGCGAATTCGTTGGTTATGATGAGTATGTAACATCTTCCACGGTGTTGGCGATCATCGCTGACAACGAGCTAGTTAAGGAAGCGTCTGCAGGTCAAACTTGTCAAGTCATCCTTGATCGTACTCCGTTCTATGCAGAGAGCGGTGGACAAGTAAGCGATACGGGTGTGTTGACAGACACTGGTCTTGTAGCTCGTGTTGAAAATATGAAAAAAGCACCGCATGGCCAACATGTTCATATCGTAACAGTAGAAGAAGGCGTGCTGCGTGAAGGAATGACAATCGAAGCGGCTGTAGCTCGTGTAGAGCGTGAAGACATCATTAAAAACCATACGGCTACACACTTGCTTCATCAAGCGTTGAAGGACGTACTTGGCGAGCATGTTAACCAAGCAGGTTCTTTGGTGCAAACCGAGCGTCTTCGTTTCGACTTCACGAACCTAGGCAGCATTAAGCCTGAAGAATTGGCAGATATCGAGCGTCGTGTGAACGAACAGATTTGGAAGGGCACTCCGCTTAAGATCGAATTGAAATCGATTGATGAAGCGAAAGCGATGGGCGCAATGGCGTTGTTCGGCGAGAAATATGGTGACGTCGTTCGCGTCGTACAAGTTGGTCAATACAGCATTGAGCTGTGCGGTGGCTGTCACGTAAACAATACATCTGAAATTGGTCTATTCAAAATCGTAAGCGAGAGCGGAATTGGATCTGGTGTACGAAGAATTGAAGCCGTTACAGGTCGTAATGCGTATCAATATATGGAGGCACAATTGGAAGTGTTGAAGCAAGCTGCGAGCCTGCTCAAGTCCAATGTTACGGATGTGCCTAAACGTGTTGAGGCGATGTTCGCACGTGAGAAAGAACTAGCACGTGAAAACGAATCGTTATTAGCGAAGCTTTCCAGTATGGAAGCGGGGCAATTGACAGATCAAGTACGTACGGTTGCAGGTGTGCAAGTGTTGACGGCGCAAGTGAACGCTGGAAGCATGGATGCGCTTCGTACGACAGCGGATGAGCTGAAGACGAAGTTGGAACAAGCGATTATCGTACTTGGTGCTGCAAGTGAAGGCAAAGTTAACTTTGTCGTATCGGTCGCTCCAGAGTTAGTTAAACAGGGCTTCCATGCGGGTAAAATGATTAAAGAGATTGCTGCTGCAGCTGGCGGCGGCGGCGGCGGTCGTCCAGATATGGCACAGGCCGGAGGCAAGAATGCCGAGAAGCTGAGCGAAGCGCTTGCGCTCGTTGAGCAGTTGGTAAGTCAGCAGGCAGGTGCTTAAGCACCTGTCTGAAATGATGAAAAAGGTATAATTTCTTGTTTTGCCGGGTATGTGTTATGATAAGAATAAAGCGAGGTGTCGACGATGAATTCTATGGATAAGACAATGAAGTTCAATGTGAAGCCAGAAGAGCAAGAGGCATCTAGTCAAGAGATTTTGTTGTCTGTGTATGATGCATTGGTGGAGAAAGAGTACAATCCAATCAATCAAATCGTCGGTTACCTGCTCTCGGGAGACCCCGCTTACATTCCGCGTCATAACAACGCTCGAAGCATGGTGGGTAAGAAAGAACGCGATGAACTTATTGAAGAGTTGGTTCGTTTCTACCTGAAACACCATCGCTAACTTATCGTGTGTTGGTTATAAGGCGCACGAACTTGCCATAAGCGGCGGTAGGAGAAGACGATGAAACTGATTGGATTGGATTATGGGGATCGCAAGATCGGTGTCGCAGTAAGCGATGCAATGGGTTGGACCGCACAAGGTCTAGAAGTTATTGTGCGTCGCAGCCCTGAGGATGACTTGCGTCGCTTGGAAGCTCTCGTGCGTGAGCACGGGGTTGAAGAAATTGTTCTCGGTCTTCCGAAGAACATGAACGGCACGATCGGCCCACGCGGCGAAATCAGCATCGCTTTCGCCGAGACATTGAAACAATCGTTGGGACTGCCCGTTCACCTGTGGGATGAGCGCTTGAGCACCGTTTCTGCTGAGCGGACATTGCTTGAGGCTGACGTTAGTCGCAAGAAACGAAGACAGGTCGTTGACAAAATAGCGGCCACTATAATTTTGCAGAATTATCTCGACTATCAATCTAGAAGGTGAGGGGTTTGAACATGACGAACGATAAACAACACGAAGAGCCAGAAATTATCTACATTCCTGATGATGAGGGCAATGAAGAAGAATTCGAAGTCATCATGAAGTTTGAAGTAGACGGGTCCGACAATAAGTACATGATGGTTGTCCCTGTTGAAGCGAGTGATGAAGAGGATTCTGAAGAAGTATACGCATTCCGCTATGAAGAAGACGGAGATGACTTGAAGCTGTTCGTTATCGAAGATGAAGAAGAGTGGAATATCGTCGAAGAGACATTCAATACGCTAGTGGATTCCGAGGAGATATAAGACGTGAGTGAACAGAAACTGCAATTTATCGATCGTATTTCATCGGCGTTTGGTACGTCGTTGGAAATGACAGATGAACAAGGTACAAGTCGCATCTTTGACTTGCTTGCGGAATTTCAAATAGAAGCTAAGGCTTATGCCGTTGTTCAAGACGAAGACGGCGAAATAGATGTACTTCGTATCACAGATAACGCTCAAGGTGAAGCGCAGCTTGAGACGATTGAAGATGATGAAGAGTGGGAGAATGTATTGGAGCTTTATGATGAAGTTGCATTTTCCGATGAGCTTGAAGAAGAGCAGTAAATGTTGATTGTGGAAAGTAATTGCACATTGTAATAATATTGAAAAGGGCGGGCATACCGCTCTTTTTTCCATGTGGGAGAGTGATATCATGAAGTCAGGATTAAAAATCGTCTCCATTCTTTTTCTAGCTGTATTGCTTCTTGCAGCTGGTGGAGGTTGGTATGTATGGAGCAGTCTACAACCAGTCGCAGCGAAAAACGAAGAAGTACGCGTGGTGATTGAGAGTGGTACGGGTACATCTACAATTGCACAGCAATTAGAAGAACAAGGCCTTATTAAAAATGCTAGCTTTTTTAAAACGTATTTGAAATGGAACGGAGAAGGCAGCAAATTTAAGGCAGGAGAATATTCCTTTAAACCAGGAATGACTTACGAAGAGATTATCGCGAAACTGAATGGAGGAGAAGTCGTTAAGCAGGAAGGCGTACGCTTTACGATTCCTGAAGGGTTCACGATTGAACAAATGGCGGACAAGCTGGCGAAAGAAGGAATTGTTAAGAAGGACGAATTTTTAACAGCAGCAGCAGAGACGGCGAAGCTGCTCCAAAAAGAAAATTCCACGCCATTCCTTATCCCGCAGGATACGAAGCTTAAACATCCGTTGGAAGGGTATTTATTCCCGGAGACCTATGAATTGAAAATGGGCAGTACAGCTCAAGATATCGTAAACCGTATGTTGTTGGAGACGGAGAATCGCTTCACACAAATTCCGAACTGGGAGCAGCAGCTAAAAGATCGTGGTTTAACGGTTCATGAACTGTTCACAGTAGCCTCATTAGTAGAGCGTGAAGTTGTTGTTGATGAGGAGCGAGCATTAGTGGCTGGTGTTATCTATAACCGGATTGACGATAAAATGCGTCTTCAAATTGATGCTACTGTCCAATATGCCTTGGATAAGCAAAAAGAACGTTTGCTCTATAAAGACTTAGAAATTGATAGTCCTTATAATACGTACAAAGTGGACAAGCTTCCACCAGGACCAATTGCAAGCCCAAGCCTTTCATCGCTCACTGCAGCATTGTCGCCGGAAGCTTCGGAATATTTGTTCTATGTGACGAAGAAAGATGGAACTTCGACTCATTTGTTTGCCAAAACGTATGAGGAACATCAGAGAAATATTGAAAAAAGTAAAAAGCAATAGTCTTTAGAAAGCTGTTAACAGCTGCAATCACTAGACGTTGAATATGTAAACGGCCTCACATTGTGAAAAAGCAATGCTATTATTCATGGAATATGGGGTCGTATTACGGTTATATAGAGAGACATGCTTATGTAATGAGAGGAAAGTGGTGTGAGGATGAGTAAGAAGCCGGAGCTGCTTGTAACAGCAGGCAGTATTACTGAAGTACAACGTCTGCTTCAAGCAGGTGCTACTGCTGTTCTCGTGGGAGAACCTAAGTACGGCCTGCGGTTACCAGGGGCGATGACCATTGAGCATATTGAGGAAGCGATGCCAATCGTGCGCGAGTATGATGCGAAGCTCTATGTGGCAGTTAACCAGCTGTTTCACAATGATACGATGAAGGAACTGCCTGACTACTTGGCACAACTGGAACGCGTCGGTGTAGATGCTATTGTCTATGGAGATCCTGCGATATTGATGATCGCGAAGGATGCTGCGCCGAATACACAGCTGTTCTGGAACGCTGAGATGACGTCGACGAACTATGCAACAGCTCGCTACTGGCAGAAGCGCGGTGCAAGCCGCATGGTATTGGCGCGTGAGTTGAATATGGAGCAGGTGCAAGAGATGAAGCGCGAGCTTCCAGATATGGAAGTCGAAGTACAAGTACATGGAATGACGAATATTTATCATTCCAAGCGTCATCTTCTTCAGCACTATATGCGTCATCTTGGCAAAGAGGCTCGCCTTGAAGAAGTCGGGATTGAACGCAAGTTATTTTTAATCGAACAGGAACGTCAGGATGAGAAATACCCTGTTTATGAGGATGAACATGGTACTTATGTAATGAGCTCAGATGACGTATGTATAATAGAGGATTTGAAGCTGCTGCTTGAAGCAGGGCTCGATTCATTCAAAATTGAAACGCTATTGAAGCCGCTGCATTACAATGAAACGGTCGTTCGTGTGTATCGCGAAGCGATTGATCGATATGCAGAGGATCCGCAAAGCTATCAATTCAATGAGCAATGGCTGGAGCGTATCCGAGAGGTGCAAGACCCTGAACGTGAACTGTCATTCGGATTTTTCTATAAAGAGCAAATGTATTAAGGAAGGGAGAGCTAAAGCGTATGACAACAACAATGAAGCATGAGCGGAAATACTTTGGCAAGCGTAACCGGCTGGATAAGCCGGAACTGCTAGCTCCCGCAGGCAACCTTGAGAAGCTTAAGTTTGCGATTCATTATGGAGCGGATGCGGTTTACATCGGAGGTCAAAAATATGGTTTGCGTTCAAACGCAGACAATTTTAGCTTTGAGGAAATGCGCGAAGGGGTAGAATTTGCTAATAAATATGGTGCGAAAGTATTCGTTGCGACGAATATTTACGCGCATAATGAGGATATTGATGGATTGGAGGACTACCTTCGAAATTTGGAGGAAGTCGGCATTAGCGCGATTATCGTAGCTGACCCAGTCATAATCGAGACAGCTCAACGTGTAGCGCCTGGGCTTGAAGTTCACGTGTCCACACAGCAATCTGTATCCAACTGGCAAACGGTGCAGTTTTGGAAAAATGAAGGGGCGCCTCGCGTGGTACTGGCTCGTGAGACGAGCATGCAAGAAATTGCAGAAATTAAGCAGCAAGTGGACGTGGAGATTGAAGCATTTATTCACGGTGCGATGTGCTCCTCTTATTCGGGACGCTGCGTCTTGTCCAATCACTTCACCGACCGTGATTCCAACCGAGGCGGATGCTGTCAATCCTGTCGTTGGAGATATGACCTGTTCGAGGATGACCGTGCTGATGCTGAGGATATGGAACAGAAGCCTGCATTGGAGCCATTCAAGGTAGGAATTACACAGCTGCCATTATTCCAAGAGGAGCAAAATCCATTCGCGATGAGTTCCAAAGATTTGTGCATGATCGATCATTTGCCTGATCTTGTAGACTCTGGCGTAGATAGCTTCAAGGTAGAAGGTCGAATGAAGTCGATTCATTATGTCGCAACGGTTATTAATGTGTATCGTCAAGCGATCGATGCTTATATGGCGGACCCTGAACAGTATGAGTTGAAGCCAGAATGGGTTGAAGAAATGAATAAGGCGGCGAACCGTCCAGTCAATACAGGCTTCTTCTATGAAGAGCCCGATCACGAAGATCATATTTATGAGCCTGAAGAGAAGGCTGTGCCATATGATTTTGCAGGACTTGTCATTGACTATGATCCAGAGACGAAGCTGGCAACTGTTCAGCAGCGCAATCACTTTAAGCCTGGTACAGAAGTAGAGTTCTTTGGTCCTAAAGGATTCTTCTTTAAGCAGACGATTGAGGCCATTTATGATGAGAAAGGCAATTCGTTGGATGCGGCTCGTCATCCGCTGCAATATGTCAAAGTGAAGGTAGATCAGCCGGTGAAGTACTTTGATATGATGCGCAAAAAGAATCGCTAACAACAAAATGCTGATAGCTCTGTGCAATAAACTTTTGAACCGAACTATTGAGTTATCAGTAACCATACATTTTTCACCCTGAATCACAGAAATAGGCCCTTGCTTACGAGCAAGGGTTTATTTATTTTAAGGTAAGAACCGACAATTTGCTGTTATTTCGGAATAAATGGACATCATTTTTTTAAAAGCTCGACGAATCATGAAGGATTTACCAAGCTGGACAACGAACTACATATGACATGTGACTTAATACCTAGATTTACCTATCTGCTTAGGAAGAGGAAGGGGTATAGCGATGCGCTTGAAAAGAAAAAAAGATACGAGTCCGTCGTTAATCGTGCAGAATAAGGGGGATATTCTGAAATTGAAAGCGCTTAGCTCAGTAGGGGTAAAGTTATTCATCATCTTCTTAGTAAGTGTAACGTTGCTAGTTGTAAGTATTGGTTTATTTTCATATGATCGCTCGAGAACGATTGTAGAAGAACAGTTGTCGCTGTCTCAGCAACAAACGCTGATTCAAGCTGGAGAAAAGCTCGATCTATTGTTCAACAGCAGCGTGAAAGTCTCGAATCAAGTACTCCTTGATAAGCAGCTGCTTATGAACTTGTCGAATGTGTACCGAGGGGATAAAAGCAATTCATTCGAATTGTTTGAACAAACGAAGCATATCGAATCTGAATTGAAAGGCTACGTTTTTGGAAATAACACGCTGTTTTCGATGTTCTTTATTCCGCTAGAGAACAATGGCACTCCTATCTTTACAGCTGGCACACCTTTTGATGCGTTATCTACGGCTAGGGAAAAGGATTGGTTCAAAGAAACGGTTAACAAGAAGGGCCAGCCGGTGTGGATTCCATCGAGTGCTAAAGGCGTTGCGGAGCAAAGTCCGAAGCCTATTTTTTCGCTGGCTCGTCTTGTCAATGATATAAAAACGAATGAGCCTCAGTTCGTTTTGGTAATGGAAATATACGTGCAATCGTTGGCTGATCATTTGAAATGGGATCAAAGTCAAGGTGGATTCATCCAAATTGTAGATGCAAAGGGTAAGCTTATTTTAGATAATGACCTAAGCAAGCTGGGTCAGGCCCCTACCATTCAGCTAAAGCCACAAGCTAAGGCGGCTTCTGGGAAGCAAATCGTGGACAGTCCCGAGTACGGTCAATTGTTAGGCTCTTATTTTGTTTCACGTGAGACAGGGTGGATATTGAACGGATTTACACCCGTGCAATCGATTGTGAAAGAGACCAATTCGATTCGTAATGTTACCTGGATCTCGGTTGGGCTCGGCATTATTGTAGCGGCTTTATTGGGATATTACGTGATGAGAATGGTTGGCAAGCCGCTCCAGCGATTGCGTGATCTTATGATGGAAGGTGCTGAGGGTAAACTCGGTCTTCATATGGAGCACCGCTCCAATGATGAGATCGGACAGTTAAGCACAAGCTTCAATACGATGATGGAGCGGATTAAGGATCTTGTGCAACGGACTGATGAGTCTGCTCAAGCTGTTCTGTTTACTGCCGGACAGTTAGGGGAAGCTTCTCGTAGTACTGCATCTTCTGCCAAGGAAATTGCGCTGGCTACTGAGGAAATCGCAAAAGGAGCGGCTAGTCTAGCTGTGGAAGCTGAACGCAGTAATGATTGCAGTGAACAAACGACGAACAAAATGCAGCAAGTCATTGAAATGAACGTAGACATGTTTCACGCAGCTACTGAAGTGCAGCAGCAAAGTCAGAGGGGTACTAGCTATATGAATGAACTAAGTACAAAAACGGCTGCAACTGAGCATATTGTTCGTTCCTTAGTGGCGAAGGTTGACGCACTGAAAGACAGTACGCAATCGGTTCGTCAAATTCTTGATTTGCTCAATCAGATGACGAAACAGACGAATATTTTATCGCTTAATGCAGCGATTGAGGCTGCGCGAGCTGGTGCGGCTGGAAAGGGCTTTATGGTCGTAGCGGACGAAATTCGGGGTCTAGCGGATCAATCCAAACAATCTATTGAAGTGGTTGGCCAGATTACGGCAAGTATTCAGCGTGAAGTGGATGAGACGGTAACCATGCTAGGAGAAGCTTACCCGATATTCCGTGAGCAGCTTGGGGCAGTGAAGGAAGCCGATATGATATTCCATGGGGTAGAATCGCAAATGGTTGCCCTATTTGAAAAGCTTGATTCAGCAACTTCAGCAGTTAATGAATTGGATCAATCTCAGCGGATTATGACGGAGGCGATGTCTAATGTCAGTGCGGTTGCAGAACAGTCTTCAGCTACGTCTGAAGAAGTAGCTTCGCTCAGTAATGAACAGATGCTTGTGTCCAATCGATTGGTGGAGCTTTCAAATGAGCTGGAGCAAGTATCTAATGATTTGCAAGATAGACTGAAGCAGTTCAGTATCGTTGAGCAGTAAATTGCTACATTTTGTACCAGTTGCATATATCACTATAAAGACTGTCCAAAGCCATGGAGAAATGGCGGCTGGGCGGTCTTTTTCTTTATTGGCGTGCTTTGCAGCAGCGATAATAGTAACAAGTATGGGATACTATCGTTTGAGATGTATTTTTCTAAGAAATAATAATAACTAATGAATTGGATAGAATGGAACGGATGGTTGTATGAGCAGACGTACAGAAATTGAGTCTTATAAAGAAAGATGGGGCCGTATTCAAATAGCGGGACTCCTACTTAGCTGTATTTTGCTACTGTATGGGGTTCGATTAGCTTATCTTCAGCTATTTGGAGGAAAAATGGATAATCGTGAACGATCGGTCGTAAGTCGCTCCATCGTTCAACGAGAAAAAGGGATAGTACTCGATGATGGTCGTGGTCGAATTGTAGACAGCAAGGGACGGGTGCTGACGGGGAAACAGGCAGATGTGCTAGTGCTTTTTCCTGTTAATCGACAATCACTTGATCGTCAAGCAATCCGAACGATATCTGCATGGCTGAATATGAAGGAACAGAAGCTTGTTGAACAATGGACACAGGCAAAAGAACCGTTTGTGGCAAGTGTCAGGAACTCGCACGAGGTAGGTAGTGGATTAAAGAAGATAGAAACACCATTATTGTTGAATACATCACAAATAAAAGATGTGAAGCTGCAAAAATGGAATGGTGTTCGAATTCTCCCTTATGCACAGCCTTATCCGTATCGAACAGAGACTCCGCATTGGATCGGCTATACGAGCCTGCTGGCATCGGATGAGCAAGTAACATCAGTGGATAATGATTCAGTCATGAGAACAGGGGCAGCTGGGTTGGAACAATCATTCCAACCGTTATTGAAAAGCATTGGCACGCATACCTATTTGCACTATACAGATGCTTTGCAAACCCCTTTGAAAGGGCTTGATGTTCGGGTTAGTCGTCCGCATAATCCGTATTATCCGCTAATGCTGCATACGACGGCTGATATGAAACTTCATATGGCGATCGATGGGATTATGCGTCAAAAAGGAATTCATCGTGGCGCGGTTGTTGTATTGGATGTGCAGACACGCGATATTGTAGCGATGGTCTCTTTGCCTCGGTACGATCCACAGCATATTGAACCGGAGCACACGGACTGGAACAATCAGGCGGTAACTGCGCTTCCTCCAGGTTCCGTATTCAAGCTTGTTACCGCCGCCGCTGCTATTGAAACGGGAAAGGTATCCCCGAAAGAGAAGTTTCTATGTACAGGACAATACGGGCGATATGGTTTATCTTGTTGGCATAAAGAAGGGCATGGCGAATTGACACTGGAGCAAGCTTTTGAACAGTCGTGCAATGTCGTATTTGCTCAATTAGGGGAACGACTCAGCGCAGTGCAGATTCAGCAATATGCTGACAAGCTTGGCTTTACAGGCAAGGCTGGCTTAATATCCTCCGATGGGTTAGGCCATAAAGCGCTTGCACATGCTCCGCAGGAGCAGGAGGGGCGGGTCTTCAGTATTGCTCACGATGACAATGGAAGTGGGGCTATAGATGGAGGGGTGCGAGCGCAGAGTGCTATTGGTCAGCGCGATGTGAGAGTTACTCCGCTTGCAGCAGCGAATGCAATTGTAACCTTGCTTCATCATGGTCGTACAGGTCATCCTCGTCTTGTTACGAAGGCAACGGATGCCAGAGGACATACGATGATGGAATTTAAGACGGAAGTTAGCGGTGAACAGCAATTGCTGCCTAGAACGACGAGGTTATTGCAGCAATGGATGAGGGGCACTATTGAAGAAGGGACCGGCCAGCAGTTGCGCCATCGATTGTGGAAACTAGCGGGGAAGAGTGGCACCGCTCAAAGCGAAGCTTACGGTACGAATAAGCTGCATAGCTGGTTCGTTGGGTATGGTCCGACACAGAAGCCTCGTTATGCGGTTGCGGTTGTGTCCGAAAATGAAATCAGTAAAGCCTCACAACCTCATATTGCAACTTCGGTATTTGGTGAAGTGATGGATTTGCTTGCTGCTTATGAGAAAGCAGAACAACAGTGAAGGCGTCTCCTATAGGGGGTGTCTTTTTTTTGAGATGACATGGAGCGGGGATATTGTAACTAAGCTAAGGGTTGGTGAACAATTGTGACAGAGGATAGGTAGCTGAATTTTACATACCTATGAGTTACTAGGCAGACACGTTGTTAGTATTGCAATTTGCGTGGAATATATTGATGTGTCTACACTTATTTCCAATCGTGAATTGTCAGGGACGAGCTGATTCTGTCATGCATAACAGTGTATTGAACTTTAGGGAGAGAAACGTTGACAAAAGTTATGGCAGCTGCCAAGTCATTATAGTATTGTAAAACACGAAAGAAACCCTATATTTTATAAAAATACAGGGTTTCTCGACAATTTGAACCGCATTAGATGTGCGGTTTACTTTGTATTTTCTTGATTAGATGTGCTTGGTTCGGCATCAGGCTCAGTGCTCGGTACGAGAGGATTTGAGTCGAACTCATCAACAGGCATACGAATCCATCGTTGGAAATACCCTTGATCGTATAAAGCTTTGAGCAAGATGAGTAAAATTGGCGCCAAAATAAGTCCAGCAACACCAAACAAGGATAACGATACAATCATAAACGACAGCATCGTGAAAGCAGACACACCAAGTGTATTACCTGTAATCTTCGGTTCAAGGAACTGGCGAGTAGCCATGGTGACTGCAAGAACTACAGTTAGCCATATTGCCATTGTCGTATTGCCGACAATGAACATATAAATAATCCATGGTACAAAAATAACAGGTACGCCCAGCAATGGCAAAATATCAAATAATGCAGATAACAAGGCGATTGTAAAAGCATGTCCAACGTCCAATATTGTTAATGAAATAAAGACGAGAGTAAATGTAATCGATATTAGTTTGAGCTGTGCTTTGAGATAAGCACCGATACCTCGAAATACATTCTCTTTTAGGAATACGAATGCATTTTTAAATGTTTTAGGCGTTTTTTCTTGCGTAATTTTTCTCCAAGATTCGATTTCTGTGCTCAGGAAGTAAGCAAGCACGACGGCGATTCCAAAATTCATCACAAAGGTAGAGAAGGAAGCGACGTGGGTAACAAGCCAGTTGAGAAAGCTCGTCATCCATTGTGCTGCTTTGGAAGCGAAGTCTTGGAAATACGTATTCATTTTAGCTGCTACGTCTCCGGGCAGATCTTGATATTTGTCTTGTAAAAATGATGAAATCTGGCCAATTTGTTTGACTATTGCTTCTTGATGAGTAGGGATTGAACTGACGATATCCCCAACTTGCTGCGTGAATATGATTCCTGCTGCAATGAGCGAACCAAGAATGACAAGTACAAACAGCATGACAGATAGTGCGGAGGCGATAGACTTCGGTATTCCTCTGCGTGATAATTTACGAGCAAGCGGCTCAATAATCCAGAAAATAATAAGCGCTAAAAATATTGGTGCCGCAATCGCGTATAATCGACTGAATGCAAACATAATTAAATAGACAGTTAGAACAACTAGTGCAATATCAAAAACGGTCTTCCAATATTTACGGTAAAATGCCAACATGGCTGGATTGGTCTCCTCCTTAATATTTACTTAACATATTGCTTGCAGTCCCATCTAAGAACAGGTCTTGCTACTATTGATTGTATGTACTCATTCTACACGAAAATGAAATCATCTGCCTATTTTTTTACTGATATGATACAATGAATGGAAGCCATAATGACATGTAGAAACGGGGAAACACGAATGATAGAATTCATATTATTGTGGTCTTTTTATATCTTAACGTTTTACGCATTTATTCCAGGTGTTATCAGTCGTCTTTTTGGATTTAGAGTATTCAAGAAAGGGAAATCAGATAGGGACCTTGCTCTAACGTTCGATGATGGGCCGCACCCTGTATATACTGCTCAACTTCTTGATTTATTAAAAACATATAATGCTAAAGCTACTTTTTTCGTTCTAGGCATTCAAGCTGAGAAATGCCCAGAGTTGTTGAAGCGCATGCATGATGAAGGCCACCTCATAGGCATTCATAATTATGTTCATAAGACTAACTGGTTTATGCGTCCGAAAACAGTAAGGCAGCATATAGAAAAGACATCTAATATTATCGAGTCGATAACAGGCAAACGCCCCATTTATTATCGACCTCCTTGGGGAATTGTAAATTTATTCGATTTCAACAGATTAGGTCATATCCAAATTATACTATGGTCTGCCATGTTCAACGATTGGCGCAAGAAAGTCGGAGCGGATCGTTTATACAAGCGCATGGCCAAATGCTGTCGTGGCGGAGAAGTACTGCTGCTGCATGACTGCGGGTTAACATTTGGAGCAGATGCGGGTGCGCCAGCCAATATGCTAATTGCGTTGGAACGATTCCTTCAGGATGCGAAGCAGAAAGATTTGCGCTGTGTGCGTGTAGATGAATTAATTCGTGCTACAGATGCTGATAAAGTTCGCAATCCATCCTGGTTAAAGCGTATCATTGTGAGCGCATGGCTTGGTTATGAGCGAGTATTTCATATGTTGTTCGGTATGAAAACGACGAATCCGGAGCAGCCGATCTTCCACTTTAGAATGCGTCCCTATCATGGAGAGCCAGTAACGATGGATGATGGAACCGTTCTGAGGCAGGACGATAAAGTGTTGGAGATTCATTTCGACAATCGCAGACTGTATGAGATCGGAACACGCTCTCGCAACATGATGCAAATTGCCATACACATGATCCGAGATGTAGAGCGCACACTGCCAGAGCTGGCAGATTACGTTCAATCCCACCCAGAGGTGAATGCAGAGTTCAAAGCGCTCTACGGCGTGAGTATGATTAATAGAGGCCCGGAGCAATTTGGGTTTACGGTTAAGGATTTACCTAAAAGTATATTCGCATGGGCAAGTAAGCATTATTTGAGACTTATTATGCGTATTATTCATCCTTCTGGCAGTAACCGAGTCCGCAATCATACGGAGCAGCTTGTTCCAAAGCTTATCATTATGTCACGTCATACACTTCTTTCAAAGTATGGAAAATCATTTGTATATGAAGCGAATAAGCAGGAGCAAACGCTGCTTAGTTCAGAGCACGCGGTTAAGAAAGCACCTAGTGCTACTTAGTTAAATAGGATATTATTTCTATTATCAAACCTTGGGTTTCTAGCATTTAGAACCCAAGGTTTTTTTATGTAAATGTAATATGCAAAAAGTATGCAAATTTTATGTAAATAGAAAAATGCACTTTCAAAGAGGACAAGAGAATAATAGTGTCTCCTCATAGAGGACGAATGTCCATTTTATTTACTTTCATTAATAACATTACATATTTTTAACATTGGGGGACTGTATGATCGATAAAAAAATGTTATCAAAAAGTGGTGCTAGAATTGAAAAATAAAGCTCACATGGGGATTTACAAAAGCCTAATTATCAAGTAGTATTATGAAAAATATTCGTTTCCTGCTTATGGAACTAGGGTTACGATACGATTTGACCGATGTTCGAAACCTTAGTGGGAGAGGCAGAAAACGGCAGATTCTATAATTCTAGCAGGTTATAGATATGCAATTCGATGATTATTTATTATTTAGATTGATTAGGGGGATAAGGTCATGAAAAAGAAACTATTAATTTTGCTTAGTGCAGTAATGGCATTTTCTTTAATCTTGTCTGCTTGCGGCGGCGGAGATGCTGCCAAACCAGCTGACCCAGGAACAAAAGTAGAGACACCAGCTGAAGGTGAAAATGCAGGAGAAACACCTGCAGAGGGTGAGCTAGTAACAGAAGGTACAATCAAAGCTACTGATCCTAGCAAATCCCCAGCAAATGCAACAGCTCGTAAGGATACTGTCATTGTTGGTATGCCTGCACCTTCTGGTGTATTCCACCCGCAATATTCTGAAATTGCATATGATGTATATGTTACTGAAACAATATTTGCTAGCATTTTGCAAGTTCAAAAAGACGGTACGTATGCTCCAAGTCTAGGAAATTACAAAGTATCTGAAGATAAAAAGACACTTACATTTACTTTGGAAGACGCAAAATTCAGTGATGGTAAACCTGTAACAGCAGAAGACGTAGCATTTACATTTACATTGTTCTATGACAAATCTTATGATGGACCAACTGATGCTTATGCTTATGCACCAATTGTAGGGGCAAAAGATTACAAAGAAGGCAAAGCTCAATCAATTTCAGGTATTAAAGTAGTTGATCCTAAGACGCTTGAAGTTACATTGGAAACACCATCTGTACTAGCGTTGGACGTATTTGGTGTTGCAGGTATTTTGCCTAAACACGTTTATGGAGCTGCTTATAAACCAGGCGACTTGAGTAAGATGAAAGATACATTCACGAAGCCAGTCGGTGCTGGTCCATATAAATTAGAGAAGTTTGTAGCAGGACAAGAGGTTGTATTTAAAGCGAATGAACACTACTTCAAGGGTGCACCTAAAGTTCCTAACTTGATCTACAAAGTAACAACAGAAGAAACGAATATGCAGCTTGTTCAAACGGGCGACACTGATGGTGAAACTAATATCTCTGCATCTTTGGATAACGTAGAAGCAATTAAATCACTGGAATTCGCTGACCTTACGTTGAACCCAACGAATGGTTATGGCTATATCGGTTTGAACCATAAAGACGAGCGCTTCAAAGACAAGAAAGTACGTCAAGCATTGGTGTACGGCTTGCAGCGTCAAGAAATCGTTGATGGTGTTTACCAAGGTCTAGCAGACGTTGTTAACGTTCCTCAGTCCAAAGTATCTTGGGCTTACACAGATGAAGTGAACAAGTACGATTACGATCTTGAGAAAGCGAAAGCGTTGCTTGACGAAGCAGGTTGGAAAGAAGGCGCTGACGGAATTCGTGAGAAGGACGGCAAGAAGTTCAAGATTACATTTACAGCTTCCACACCGAACGCAGTAAATGAAGTATTGATCCCAATCGCTAAAGAAAATTATGCGAAGCTAGGAATCGAGTTCGTTCCAGATCAAATGGATTTCAACGCATTGCAGGATAAAGTGAAAAAAGGCGACTTCGAGATGGTATTCTTGGCAGTTGGTCTAACACCTAACCCGCAGACGGCACAAGGTACGTTACGTACTGGTGGTAACCAAAATGATTACTTCTTCTCAAATGCACGTGTAGATGAATTGTTCAAACTTGCAAACGAAGAATTCGATCTTGATAAGCGTAAAGCTTACTACAAAGAAATTTATCAAATTGCGAACGAAGAAGTTGCACACATCTACTTGTACCAACGTCGTGATACATTGACTGCAAACGCTCGCGTAAAAGGTTTCGATGTATCACCATACAAACGCTTCACGTTTGATACGCCAGTTATTGAAATTCAATAATAGTAGCACAGTGCAGTATGCCCGATGCTCAGCCGATTTTTTGGCTGAGCATTTAGGTTTATTAGAGCTAGGAGGAAAATTTTATGACAACTCAAGTCATTCGTCGCCTCTTGCAGACGATCCCGACACTAATCGGGGTGTCAATCGTATTGGTTCTAATCTTCCACCTGATTCCAGGTAACTTCGTAGATTCGAATCCAACTATTTCGAAAGAGCGCGCGGCAGAATTAAAAGAAATGTACGGGTTGACTGACCCTGTTCATATTAAATATTTAAAGTGGGCGAAAGGTGTCGCAACTGGTGATTTAGGATATTCCATTCAACATAAACAGCCTGTTACCACGATTATTGATCGTTATGTATGGAACTCTGTATTGATTGCTGGAGTTGTATTGATCTTCAGTTGGACGATAGCGATATTTGTAGGTGTATTTTCAGCAGTACGCCAACACTCTTTCTATGATGGACTAATTACATTTTTAGTATTTGCAGTTATGTCATTGCCATCATTCTTTATCGGGTTACTCGCGATTAAGTTCTTCGCTGTTGATAATCGAATATTCCCAGTTGGCGGTATGATTACGACAGGGGCCAACTATGAAGGATGGGCTCACATATGGGATGTCATTGAGCATATGTTCTTGCCTGTAATCGTCCTCACAGCGTTGAACGTTGGTGGATTAACTCGTTATTTCCGTACGAGTATGCTTGATGTAATCAAGCAGGACTTTATACGTACAGCACGTGCAAAAGGTTTAAAAGAACGTACTGTTATATTCAAGCACGCCTTGCGTAATGCATTAATTCCGGCGATTACATTGCTAGGGTTTGAGATTCCGGGACTATTTGCAGGGGCGATGATAACAGAAAAGATCTTTAACTGGCCAGGTATCGGAAGTATTTTCTTGAATGCAATCAATGCTCGTGACTACTTCCTCATGCTGGGTTATACGTTCTTTATCGCTTTCTTGACTATTATTGGAAACGTTATCGCGGACTTATTGTATCGTGTTGCAGATCCACGTGTTCGTATGAAATAGAAAGGGGTATTGCTAGTGTCTGAAGCAGTTGTTCGTTCCAATGCGGTGGAAGTAAAGCCGCCTACTAAGAAGCCAGCTTCTCCATGGAGATTGGCTCTACGTGAAATGAGAAAAAATAAACTTGCGATGGCAGGTTTTGTAGTACTCATATTAATGTTTCTTTTCTGTTTCGTCGGTCCATTGCTATCACCTTATTCGATAAATGACGCGATGAATGTTCGCAACGGAAATAAGCCACCTAGTGCTCAGCATTGGCTAGGAACCGATAAAGTAGGACGAGATGTCTTATTGCGAGTTATGTTAGCAGGTAGAACATCGTTATTAGTTGGTATCGTTGCGATGATGGTATCGGTCGCGATCGGCAGTACACTCGGTGCAATTGCAGGTTATTATCGCGGATGGGTCGATACGATCATTATGAGATTGGCAGATATTATTATGTCGATCCCGAGTTTACCAATCCTTATTATTCTTGGCGCGGCATTGTCAGAGTTGAAGATGGACCCGGCAAATCGGATTTATCTCGTTATGTTTATTATCGGATTTTTAAGTTGGCCAGGCTTAGCACGTCTCGTACGTGGTCAAATCCTGATGCTTCGTGAACAAGAATTTATGCAAGCAGCGGAAGTGCTAGGTCTACGTGACCGTCGTAAAATATTCCGTCACTTGCTCCCGAATACCGTTCCTATCATTATCGTTGTTGCCACACTATCGGTAGCAAACGGGATTTTGACAGAGTCAGTACTAAGTTTCTTGGGCTTGGGTGTTGTGCCACCAACACCATCATGGGGGAATATGATTTCTGCAGCGAACTCGATGATAGAGTTCCAGAAGCGTCCTTGGCTGTGGATTCCACCAGGCGTATGTATTTTTATCACTGTTGTCGCTATTAACGTAATGGGCGATGGCTTACGTGATGCACTTGATCCGAAATCGAAGAGGTAGGGGAACGTTATGGCAAATAATCTAATTGAATTCCGTAATTTGCGGACTAACTTCTACACAAGTTCAGGTGTAGTAAAGGCAGTTAATGACGTAAGCTTCTCCATTAGAGAAGGCGAAACGCTTTGTGTTGTAGGTGAATCGGGCTGCGGTAAGAGTGTTACAGCAATGTCACTCATGCGTCTTGTTTCTCCACCAGGAAAAACAGAAGGCGGTCAAATTTTATATAAAGGTCAAGACTTGTTAACTTTGAAAGAGCGTGATATGCGTCATATTCGTGGTAACGAAATCGCAATGATTTTCCAAGAACCAATGACATCTTTGAACCCAGTATTAACAATTGGGGATCAAATTACAGAGCCGCTCTTAATTCATAAAGGCATGACTCGCAAAGATGCAAAGAAGCGTGCGATTGAATTGATTGAGCTGGTAGGTATCCCGCGTGCGGCGAAAATTTTCGATTCCTATCCACATGAGTTATCTGGTGGTATGCGTCAGCGTATTATGATAGCGATTGCGTTAAGCTGTGATCCGAAGCTGCTTATTGCTGATGAGCCGACAACGGCATTGGATGTTACGATTCAAGCACAGATTCTTGACTTGATGCGCAATATTAAGAGCGAGTTTAATACAGCGATTATGATGATTACGCATGACTTGGGTGTTGTAGCTGAGATGGCAGATCATGTAGTCGTTATGTATGCAGGTAAAGTGATCGAAGAAGCACCTGTTCATGAATTGTTTGCGAATCCGAAACATCCATACACACAAGGGTTGATGCGTGCGAAGCCGATCATTAATCAGCGTCAAGATCGTCTGTATACGATTCCGGGACAAGTGCCGAACCCTGTTGAGTTGGGTAACAACTGTTACTTTAACGAACGCTGTGAGCACTGCATGTCTCTATGTGTGGAGAAACCACCTATTTTAACGACATATGAGAATAAACATAAAGCAGCTTGCTGGTTGTATGAAAAAGGAGGGGAAGTTTCATGACAACACCATTGTTGGAAGTCAAGAATCTAAAGAAATACTTCCCTATCCAAGGTGGTATTTTCGGAAAAACAGTTGGAAATGTACGAGCAGTAGACGATGTATCCTTTACGTTAAATAAAGGGGAAGCGCTTGGACTAGTAGGAGAGTCTGGTTGTGGTAAATCTACGACAGGGCGTACGATTCTTCGCTTGTTGGAGAAAACGGAAGGTCAAGTGTTTTTCAATGGTACAGACATTCATGCCTTGAAGAAAGCCGAGCTGCGTAAGCTACGCCCAGAGATGCAGCTTGTATTCCAAGATCCGTACAGTTCTTTGAACCCGCGTATTAAAGTCGGTGAAGCGATCGGTGAAGCGCTTGTTGACCACGCGATTATGTCGAAGAAAGATGTGCGTGATTACGTAAAGGAAATTTTGACTCTTTGCGGCTTGGCACCGTATCATATCGATCGTTATCCGCATGAGTTCTCAGGTGGTCAGCGTCAACGTATCGGTATCGCTCGTGCGTTAGCGTTGAACCCTCAATTTATCGTTGCGGATGAGCCGGTATCAGCTTTGGACGTGTCGATTCAGGCGCAAATCATTAACTTGCTTAGCGACTTGCAGGAACAAAAGAACTTAACGTACTTGTTCATCTCCCATGACTTGTCCGTTGTAGAGCACTTGTGTAACCGTGTAGGTGTAATGTACTTGGGTTCAATGGTAGAGCTGGCACCGCGTGAGGAATTGTTCAGTCGTCCACTGCATCCGTATACACAAGCGTTGATGTCTGCGATTCCAGTGCCGGACCCAACCCGCAAATCGGAACGTATCGTTCTACAGGGTGACATTCCGAGCCCGGCGAACCCGCCAAGCGGCTGCAAATTCCATACGCGTTGTCCATATGCGGTGGAAAGATGTAAGTCCGAAGTTCCACAGTTCCAAGATGTAGGAAGCGGTCATTTTGTTGCTTGTCATCTTGTAGCTAACTAGATCTCTATTTGGTCTAACTGATAGCTATGATTATAGTTGTTGTGTAGAGGCTTTCCTATTAAGTAGACTATTACTTGTAGGAAGGCTTTTTATTTTTACTCAAGGAGGAACAATCGATGATCAGAGTTGCAGTACTAAGCTATTGGCATGTCCATGCTGAGGAATATACAGAGGCATTTCGCAATCATGCTGAGACAGAAGTAGTAGCGATATGGGATGAGAATACGGAACGCGGTGCCGCGTATGGCGAGCGATATGGTGTACCTTTTATTCCATCTCTTGATGAACTGCTCGCTCGTCCTGATATTGATGCTGTAGTCGTTACAACTCCTACTGATATGCATGATAATATTATTAAACATGCTATTCATGCAAAGAAGCATGTATTTACAGAAAAAGTGCTTTCCATAACTGGTGCAGGTGCTGCTGAATTGGCCGATCAAGCGCGGCTCTACAATGTTGTTTTAACAGTTGCGCTCAAACGTCGATATGAGCACGAAGGGATTTCGTTGGATCATTTTGTGAAATCTGGTGTGGTTGGGAGATTGACCGCGATTCGTGTTCGTCTTGCTCATAATGGAGCGATAGCGGGCTGGCTGCCTGAGCACTTTTACAGCATGAAGGAATGCGGCGGGGGTGCGATGATTGATCTTGGCTGCCATCCGATGTATCTTATCCGACTTCTGGCTGGTTTACCACAGGGCATTTCCGCTGCTTATGGATACGTCACCGATCGTGAAGTAGAAGACCATGCAGCAGCGCTGCTTCACTTTGACAACGGTGTTATCGGTATAGCGGAAACTGGTTTCGTAACAGGAGGTTCGCCGTATACGATTGAGCTTCATGGTACAAAGGCGAGCTTACTTTATACAATGGAAAATAACGTAGGCCAGCTCATCCTTCGTAATGCAGATGGCACATCTAAGCAGATGGAACTGCTTGAACCGAATGGCTCTATGTACGATGAATGGATTGATCGTATTTTAGGTACGAAGCACGAAGGAGATAATATGGCGTTGGCGATTGATCTAAGCCGAATGATGGAAGCAGCGAACGAATCGGCAAGGACGGGGAATATGATTCGTATCCGGTAGTAATATGATGCAACATGATACGGTATGGTGCAGTAGGATGCAGTGTAGTGAAACATGGAGCGGTATGGTGCAGTAGGGTGTAGTGTAGTGAAACATGGAGCGGTATGGTGCAGTAGGATGTAGTGTAGTGAAACATGGAGCGGTATGGTGCAGTAGGGTGTAGTGTAGTGAAACATGATGAGGTATGGTGCAACTGTATGTAGTATGGTGACAGCATGATGCAATATGGCACGGGCACAACATGCTGGGAAAATGATACACCACTGACGTGTAGATTAGCCTAACGGGCGCTATTGCGGCTATTTTGACAAAATCAAGCCTATTTGATATTTAACGGTCGTGAGAGAGCCTATTTTGGTCATTTAGGGGATAAACACTGTTTAATCTGTGAAATAAGCTCTCTGGTACCCGTTACATTTGAAAACCGCTAAATATATGCAAAATAGCCTCTGTGGCATCCGTTAACGCGAATTGAAGCAGCCGAAGCAGTTGAAGTACCCGAAGCAACCAAACCAACCAAACCAACCAAACCAACCAAACCAACCAAAGCAACCAAAGCAACTAAAGTAAATGGAGAAGTTGCAATAAGGTTGGAGAAAGAGAAAGAGAAAGAGAAAGAGAAAGAGAAAGAGAAAGAGAAAGAGGGACTAGCCTGACAAGTAGAGCATCTCTACAAGTCGGCAGGTCCCTCTTCTACTATATATAAGTGCTGTACGATTCGTTAAATCTTAAGTACGCCGCCTTGGCTTGCATTCGTAACGAGCTTGGAGTAGCGTGCTAGATAGCCAGTCTTAACTTTTGGCTCAAATTCTTTCCAATTAGCACGACGTGCCTCTAATTCTTCATCCGATATTTGCAGCTCTATTTTGCGGTTGTGTAGGTCAAGGTCGATAATATCTCCGTCATGAACGAAAGCAATCGGTCCGCCTTCTGCTGCTTCTGGAGAGATGTGGCCAATACTAATGCCGCGAGATGCTCCTGAGAAGCGTCCATCTGTGATTAGACCGACTTTGGCTCCTAGGCCCATACCTACGATTTGTGATGTAGGTGCAAGCATTTCTGGCATACCAGGTCCGCCTTTCGGACCTTCGTAGCGAATAACAACAACATGTCCTTCTTTGACGAGACCGTTTGCGATACCGGCGAGTGCTTCATCTTGAGAATCGAAGCAGATAGCTGGTCCGACATGGCGTCCACCAACAGATGCGTCAACAGCTCCAACCTTGATAATAGCACCTTCAGGAGCCAAGTTGCCGAATAGAACAGCCAATCCGCCGCGCTCTGAATGCGGGTTATCTAATGTATGGATAACATCTGTATCTTGAATTGGTGAATCTTGTACGTTCTCACGCAATGTTTTGCCTGTTACGGTTATACAGTCGCCGTGCAGAGCCCCTTCTTTCTTGAGCAGCTCGTTAAGTACAGCGCTGACACCGCCAGCCAAATGAACATCTTCAATATGATAGTCAGAAGCTGGAGCAATCTTCGCCAAATGAGGTACGCGCTGTGCCACTTCATTAATGCGAGCAATTGGATAGTCAATACCTGCTTCGATCGCGATAGCGAGCGTATGCAGCACCGTATTTGTAGATCCACCCATTGCCATATCGACTGCGAAAGCATTATCGATAGCTTCCTTCGTCACGATGTCACGTGGTTTTAAGTCAGTTTTGATCAGTTCCATAAGCTGCTTCGCGGATTTCTTAACGAACTCGCGGCGCTCTGGAGATACGGCTAGTATCGTACCATTACCTGGTAGAGCAATACCCATTGCTTCTGCTAGACAGTTCATGGAGTTGGCTGTGAACATACCGGAGCAGGAGCCGCAAGTAGGGCAGCCGTATTGTTCAAGTTCCGTCAGACTTGCTTCATCTATTTTACCAGCTTGGAACGCTCCTACGCCTTCGAATACACTTGATAAGGAAATCGAACGACCGTTGGAGTCTTTACCTGCTTTCATTGGCCCACCGCTTACAAATACAGTTGGGATATTGACGCGCAATGCCCCCATAATCATACCTGGTGTAATCTTGTCGCAGTTAGGAATGCACACCATACCGTCAAACCAGTGTGCGGATACTACAGTTTCTAGCGAGTCTGCAATAATTTCTCGGCTAGGGAGGGAATAACGCATACCGATATGGCCCATCGCAATTCCGTCATCAACACCAATCGTGTTAAATTCGAACGGAACACCGCCAGCTTCACGAATTGCTTCTTTTACGATCTTACCGAATTCCTGCAAATGAACATGGCCAGGAACGATGTCTATGTACGAGTTACATACAGCAATAAACGGCTTGTCAAAGTCTTCTTCCTTCACGCCTGCAGCGCGCAGCAAGCTGCGGTGAGGGGCGCGATCGAAACCTTTCTTGATCATGTCTGAACGCATCTTAGGGGCTTTCATATCCAATATCCTCCACTTCTTCGCGTTATTGCATTGGTGTGTGTATATTTCTATTGAGTCTATCACAACTAATGAGTAATTTCTACCAAGAAAAGGCCAGAAAAATGCGATGGAATCATAAAAAAGAGATGAACCGATTTCATACTGTGCATTGTGTATGGAGAAGTATATTTCATATTAGATAAATAGGAATAATAGGTGTAGCTATTAGTCTCGTAAAATACTCGGTAAAGGACACAAACAATTATGAAAACTGAAAAATTTCTACGCATTATGGTTACACGCATTATGGTTACATTTGACACCAATGATACTAATTGATACCATAATTATGTAATAAAATTAAATGGATTACTTCCTTTTATTAGTTATAGGCCCAAGTCTATTAAATCCGAATGGAGAGGATCGTGATAGCAATGGATACGCAAGCTGCGCAAACTAAAAATCAGGTATGGGAATGGGCCAAAGCTATTTTATTGGCTGTTCTCATTTTCTTTATCCTCCGGTTGTTCATAGCTTCACCTTCTGTCGTAAGTGGGTATTCTATGGAACCAAGGCTGTATACAGGTGAAAGAGTTATGGTGAATAAACTACTTTATCAGTTTGCTGAACCTAAAAGAGGAGAAATTATTGTTTTTCAATCCAAAAAAGGGCCTGATCATATAAAGCGAGTGATTGCACTACCTGGTGAGAAAGTACGAGTAGAAGGAGATCAAGTTTATATAAATGGTAAGCTGTTTGATGAGCCGTACTTAAAAGAAGCCGTGGAACAAGCAAAAAAGGCAGGAACTTCGTACAATTTTATAAATTTTGAAGAGCAAACTGTCCCAGACAATACGTTGTTCGTTATGGGAGATAATCGATCCAAAAGCAGAGACAGCCGTGATCCTTCTGAAGGATTTGTAGAGTTTGATGCAATTGTAGGGCGGGCAGAGCTAGTCTTTTGGCCGCTTAATGATATTGAACTTATTAAATAATGAAATAGGCTATAGGCTAGATGAGCGAATTAAGATGCAATCAAAGAAGACACGGAGCAATCCGTGTCTTCTTTGCAGGAGTGAAGCGTGTGAATTATATATGAAGCATCTGACTGGCATACTTGCAGCGTATTGAGGGAAAGCGTTAGCGGGGGGAGGCTAACTATGCTTCATACGCCGTCGCCTTGGTTGAAGGCGAATCCAGCCAAATACAGCTTCTCCATTTGGTTCGATGAATGGGTGACAAACGGTTTTTACGAATCGATGAGTAAGAATAATGGTACAACCTACAGATACTAGTATGAGACAAATGGCCAATATACTGGAATCAATGTACGTATAGAGCCCAAAGTATTCGGCGAATCGAATGAGCAGCCCGTGTATCAGAAATACATACAAAGTTCGTCGTCCGCAATCGGTAATCGCACATATGCGCGTAGGAACCCATGCTAGAAATGCTGCGGATGCGAGCAGTTCCAATGCATAGATAGATAGTCGCATCATGATGGCAAGTGAATTCATTTCCCAGCCTAATTGATCATACGTAAAGCTATTCATAAGCCACGCAGGATCGATATAAGGATGCAGTTGAAATAGTGCGACAAGCAAAATTCCAGATATGCTTGCAGCTATAAAACGTATAGGTGTAGCGAACCAACGAGCTAGCGTGTCAAAAGGAAAATAGTATCCGATAATGAAAAATGGCAAGTACACGAATGTACGGGAAAGTCCCAGCCAATCTCCCTCGATAGGAATGAATCCGATACATACACCTAACGCCACAGCTATCCAAATGGGATAACGTACATTCCATCGAATGAAGCTCCGCAGCACGAGTCTCCATATCGCATGACCGACAAGAAACCATAGCAATAAATAAGGAACAAAGAAGGAATGCGTAATACCAGGAACCTGAAACAGCGTCATATCTAGTACAGAGTAAATCGATTGAAACAGTACATACTGCAAGGCAATTTGCTTCAAAATTCGGTTGCCATTCGGTCCAAACAGATTCGTTCGTGCAAAATAGCCCGTAACACCAACAAAGAGCGGCATATGGAACGTAAATATCCACAAAAACAATGCTTTCATCTCAGGCATGGTGTTAATTAGCGGCTCAATTGCATTTGCAATAAAGACGGTGACGATAAGTATAAAACGTAAGTTGAGGCCGAATGTCTCTCCACTCCCATGTGAGATCGTCGGCACTATACTTCGCGTGCGATGAGGCACAAAGCGAAGCCACATGGTTAAGTCCTCCTCTAAGATGCGGCCTATTTCACTCGCGATGCTGTATTTCATTTATCTCTATCCACAAGATATCATACGATGGCACAATAGATTGTGATCGATGTCACAAACATTTAAATAGATCGTTTTACCTTATGACATTTCTTTGAACGAGGAATGTAAATAGTACGATGTAGAACGATGAAATCTATTATCCTTTTGAACAATAACTGCGAGATTCCGAAGTCGCAAGAGAGGATAAAGATTGACGGTAACTTTTGGTAGAGATACACTTAAGTTATATCCAAGACGTGGAAGGAGCGGTTGTCTCTCATGAATGAAACGTTGTCTCATCGTGATCAGCTAGAGTTAGTCACGTTAGGTGAATCGATGGCACTGCTGCATGCGGCTGATTCACGGGGACTTGAATATGCTTCTACCGTTCAGAAGTCTTTTGGCGGTGCTGAAAGCAATGTTGCTATCGGACTGTCTCGATTAGGACATCGTTCTGCATGGATGAGTTTACTTGGTGACGATCCATATGGACATTATGTGGCGAAAGCCATTCGTGGCGAAGGCGTTGACATTTCACGTGTGAATCATATTGCGGGTTCACCAACCGGTATTATGCTGCGAGAGTCGGTAGGCGGCCGTTCATCTGTCTACTACTATCGGAAGCATTCTGCCGCAAGCACGATGCGACCTGACATGCTGGATACATCGTTTATTCAGTCAGCACGTATGCTCCACGTGACAGGGATTACATGCGCCTTGAATGATAATTGTGCCACTACGGTTGAGGCTGCTGTTCGCATAGCTAAGGATGCGGGACGCAAAGTCAGCTTTGATCCGAATTTGCGTTTAAAGCTTTGGTCGATTGAAGAAGCGAGAGCACGATTGCTGCCCTTGGCTCATGAATGCGACTATTTTTTGCCTGGGCTCGATGAATTAAAGCTGCTCTACAATTCGGACGATGAGCGTCATATTTTCAAGCAGCTAGCTTTGATCCCTGCGGTTTGTATTGTTAAAGGTGGTATTGAGCAGGGGCGCGGCGTGAACTACGTCGTTCGGGGTTCTCAAGTGGATGAGGTTCCGTATCAACCTGTGGAGCATGTGTTGGATACTGTAGGTGCTGGAGATGCTTTCTGCGCTGGTGTGTTGTCTGGATTATTGCGTGGCTATGAGCCTGTTGAGGCGGTACAGCTAGGAAATGTATCAGGAGCGATGGTCGTTCAAGCAGTAGGTGATTGGGAAGCACTTCCTACCTGGAAGCAAGTGCAGGCTAGTTTGGCGAATTCGATACATATTGAGAGATAAATGGATAAGGGAGAGTGCTTAACTGATGAACAAGATTAGACTTCTACAGGCCATTCATGCTGAAGGTGTTGTTGCTGTCCTTCGTGCAGATAGTTACGAGCAAGTTGTTGAAATGGCAGAGCAAGCGATAGCAGGCGGCATTCGCGTCATCGAGATTACATTGACCGTTCCACATGCGCTGCGAGCAATTGAACAGCTTAGTATGAAGTATTCATCTGATCCACAGTCCGATCGTCCTTATGCGATTATAGGAGCGGGTACCGTATTGGATTCTGCTACTGCCCGTGCAGCCATGTTGGCAGGTTCCGAATTCATCGTGAGCCCATCTCTAGATCCTGAAACGGTCAAAATGTGCAATTTGTATCAAGTTCCGATGATGCCGGGCACGATGACGATCAAGGACGTGCAGCATGCGTTGGAGCTAGGCGTTGACATTGTGAAGCTATTCCCTGGCAATATGTTTGCACCGTCCATTATTCAAACCTTGAAAGGTCCGCTTCCGCAAGCGAACTTTATGCCGACAGGTGGAGTGAATGTTAGCAATATTGGCGAATGGCTGCGTTCGGGAGCTATCGCAGTTGGTATCGGTTCTGATCTTACGAAGGAAGCCGTTGCTACAGGCGATATGAGCCATGTGCGCAAGCAAGCAGAACGCTATAGACAAGCTTATGATCAGGCAAAGGCTGAATTATCAGCCAAAGCTGAGGTTGCGGTACGTTCTTAAATCAGTCATTTATATATACAGACATAATGGTGCCGTTTGAGGTCTTTTACAGCAATTTGACCTTGATCGGCATCTTTTTGTAGTTTTTTATTTTGTGCTAGTTCGATGTATAATTGTACGAGTAAATGAAGTGATAAAGGAGATGCGTGTAGGAATGCCAAGCCGAACCTACTCATTTGATGAAGCTGCTGATAAGCTTGCCCAATATATAAGCAAACACAGTCGCATCGTATTTTTTGGAGGGGCAGGTACTTCTACCGAAAGTGGTATCCCTGACTTCCGTTCACAAGATGGGATTTTTGCCGAACAACAAGTTTACCCGCATGCTCCAGAAATTATGGTCAGCCGCCCTTTTTACGACCGAGATCCAGAAATGTTTTACACGTTCTATCGTGATAAGTTGATTCATCCCGAAGCGAAGCCGAATGTAGGACATTATGTATTGGCTCAATTGGAGCAGCAAGGGAAGCTTCAGGCGATCATTACTCAAAATATAGATGGCCTGCATCAAGCGGCGGGAAGTAAAGAGGTTATTGAGCTTCACGGTTCCGTACATCGCAATAATTGCCTATCATGCAAAAAGAGCTATCCACTAGCAACAGTACTGGAAAGTGCAAGTGTTATTCCGCATTGCTCAGCCTGTGGCGGCGTACTGAAGCCTGATGTTGTGCTATACGGTGAAACGTTGAATGAACAAGTGATTGCAAATGCAGTTCGTTATGTTCAGCATACGGATCTGCTTATTATTGCAGGGACATCTTTATCCGTGCAGCCAGCTGCAAGCTTTGCCCAAATGGGGAGTCAAGCAGCTACTATTATCATTAATCGAACAAGTACACCGTTTGACCATGAAGCAGATGCTGTGTTCCATCATTCATCTGGACTTTTGCTGGAAGCAGCGTTTAAGCGAATATAGATGGTTTGAAACAAGTTATACAAATTATTTCGTAGAGAAAGCAGCAACTTAGGGAGTGGACAAAATAATGAGAATGCTAGGTATTGATCTTGGAACGACGAATCGCAAAGTTGGTTTGTTTGAAGAAAACGGAGAGGTTGTAGGTATTGTTAGCCGTCCGACTCTGACTCAGGACACTGGGGAAGGTTACGTCGTCTATGATGCCGAGCAGCTGTGGAACGATGTTGTTGAAATGATTCGAGAGCTGACTGAGCAGCATGGGGGGGCGGACATTGCTGCGATTGGAATAGCCAGCATGGCTGAGAGTGGGCTGTTATTACATAAAGACAGCGGTGCGATACAATCGCCTTTGCTGCCGTGGTTTGATACAAGTTCAACACCGCAAGCAGAGCGAGTGAGAGCGGCAGATGATCGTTTGAAGCTATTCCAGCGCAGTGGACTGCACTTATCCTTCAAGCACGGCTTGCCCAAGCTGTTATGGCTGCATGACCGAGATCCAGACATGTTCCGAGATGCAAGATGGGTGTCTGTGTCAGGGTTTATTGCTTATCGCCTTAGCGGTGTCATGGCCTTTGATCCTTCACTAGCTACGCGAACATTTGTTTATGACATGCGTACGAATGATTGGGATCGCGAATGGATTAAGAACTTCGGTCTATCTCCAGAACTATTCCCGGATGTATATCCGAGTGGGGCGCCGCTTGGTCCGGTGAAGCCGGAGCTTGTGCAAGCGCTTGGACTAAGTTCAGCACCTGCTGTTGCAGTTAGTGGTCATGATCACGTATGTGCTTCCTTAGCGGTTGGAGCAGTTGCTCCCGGCGATGTATTTGCATCGATGGGGACCGCCGAAACGTTGGTTGGATTAATGCATCCAACTCAGCTTGGAGAAGAAGATTTCCAGACGGGATTGTCGTATGGCTATCATGTAATTCCGGGATTACGTTTCTGGATGGGAGGAAATCCTTCATCAGGTGGATCTCTAGAATGGATCAGACGCCAGCTTGGCGATGATGCGCTCTCATACGATGAAGTAAGAGCCTTATTAACACAACAGGATCAGTACCCTTGTGATGCTATGTTCTTCCCTTACTTAAGCGGAAGTGGGGCACCACACCCGAACTCCAATACCCGTGGAGCATTTATCGGCTTGAGCAATAAGCATGGCAAGGCAGAGCTGCTTCAAGCGGTATGTGAAGGTACATCGTATCAGTTAGAGATGATCCGTCGCAGTGGGGAACGCGTATGCGGTCAATCGATTTCGGAAATGCGCGCTGTAGGCGGTGGCACACGAGCGGAGCCATGGCTGCAAATGAAGGCAGATGTAACGGGCGCAACGATGATCGTTCCGACAGTAGATGAAGCTACACTGCTTGGAGCTGCGTATACAGCTATGCTGGGTACGGGACATATTGCAGATGGAGCAGCTATTCAGCGTCTCATCGAACAGCGAGGTACGAAGCGTGTTGAAGCGAGAGCTGATTTCCATGAGTGCTACCAGCGTGCTTATGAACAGCGATATGAGCCAACGGCTGCGTTTTTGAGACAACTGCCAATCATAGAATAGTTGTATGTACAGGTCGCAACAAAAGGGTGTCTCTATATGGAGATGCCCTTTTGTTTACATAAATGCACGAATGAAGGACATAAACGATAAGAATAATAAAATTTGATTAGGATGGCATACTTGGAGGAGCGTCATGTTTACAAATACCAAGTTTACGATTGGCGAAATGGCTAGAATGCATCGTATACCTGAATCGACCTTGCGTTACTATGATGAAAAAGGGATCTTTCATCCCGCCATTGTTGATCCAAAGACACAATATCGCTACTACACAATAGAGCAATTTTTTATGCTGGATACTATTAAGTTTCTGCGCCATTTGGGTATTTCATTGAATCAGATTAAACAGTATGTGGATGAGCGGAGCCCATCTAAAACGTTGGATATTTTGACGCAGCAAAAAGAGCTTATGGAACAAAAGCAGCAAGAAATAGCGCTCATGATTGCGAAAATGGACCGCAACATAGCTGTTATGCAGCAAGCGATGACGGGAATAAGGAATAAGGTTGAGTTTAAACGAATCCCGAAAAGGATGATTACATCGGTATCCATCACACCAGATGCAACGGATGAAATGATGGAATATTACATTTATTCGCTGCAGAACAATGCCCATATGCATGATGTGAGATTATTTGTAGGTACGATTGGAGTCACGGTATCCAAAGAAGGTCTGTTAAAAAGAAATTATCAAGCCTACAACAGTTTGTTTCTCAACGTGTATTACATGTCGAACCTGATTGAGGACCGTCATGTAATTGAAGAAGGCGTATTTGCCTGTGCCTATCATCATGGACCCTATAATCAAACGAACGAAACATATGAAATATTACTACATGAAATTGAAATGCAAAATTATGAAATAATCGGTGATTCGATAGAAGCTGGACTTATTGATCTTTCAATGACAAGCAACCCTGAGGAATACATATCGGAAATTCAAATTCCTGTTAGAAAAAAGTAGATAGATCTTGTAATTTCCCGCTTGACCTTCAAGTTACTTGAAGGTTTACACTGTCATATGTCAACAAGAAGTAAAGGAGATTTAGCGTAATGGCAGGAGCAGGTTCATTTGCACATGAAGATTTAAGAACGAAAAGCATTAACAAATTGTTCGTCAGTTATTTAATACCGACGGTACTTGGCATGGTACTGATGTCTATCAACATTATTATTGATGGTATCATGGTTAGTCGAGGTGTGGGGGCGAATGCACTTGCAGGTGTAAATATTGCGCTGCCAGCATTCTCGATTATTTTCTCGATCTCGTTATGGATTGGTATGGGGGGAGCTACGCTATACTCGATCGCAATGGGAGAAAATAATATTGAACGTGCACGATCGATATTTTCACAATCGATAACGCTAGCAATTGTCATTGTGGGCATTCTCATGGCGCTATGCCTGTGGCAAATCGAAGATTTGGCTTATTTATTTGGTGCTAACGATATTATTTTGCCATATACGGTTGAGTATTTAGAGGTTTTATTGACATTTGGCGTCATTTACGTGTTAGAGAATGTGCTGAGCATCTTTATTCGTAACGATGGAAATCCACGTCTAGCAACAATGGGACTTGTTACAACAGCTGTGCTGAATATTGGATTCAACTATATTTTTATTTTCATTAATGGTTGGGGTGTAAAAGGTTCAGCTTTAGCGACGATATTATCAGCAGCCATTGGTTTTGGCGTGTTGCTAACACATTTTTTGCGTAAGAAAAGTGTTCTGAAGTGGACAAAGCTTCATTTTGAATGGAAAGTTATAAAAGATATCCTGACGATTGGATTTCCAAGCTTCGTGACAGAGATGTCCGTTGCAGTCATTACAATCGGCTTTAATGTTGCTTTTATTGCGTTTGCAGGGGAAACAGGAGTAGCGGCTTTTGCTATCGTAAACAGTATCCATTCGATGACTTTATTGCTGTTCTTTGGAGTTGGAGCAGCGATGCAGCCGTTAGTTAGCTTCCATTATGGGGCGCAGCTGTATGAACGATTAAAAGCTGCCCTGCGTATTGCTGTGAAGACAGCGTTGCTGTTTGGGGGAATGGCTATTGTCGGCGGATTGTTTTTTGGCAAATACATTGTCATGATGTTTGATGTTCAGTCTGAGCAGTTACTTACGCTTACGATTACGGGAATTAGCCTCTTCTTTTTGCAGTACTTGTTCTTAGGCTTCAATATCGTGTACGCTGAATATTATCAATCGATTCGGCAGACTGGGAAAGCAACGTTGATCATTTTAAGTCGCGGGTTGCTGCTTGTCATTCCTTTGTTGTGGATCATGCCTAATTTGTTAGGGGTTAACGGGATTTGGCTTGTTCCAGTAGCAGCTGAAGCGCTCACGATGGTAGGGATTATTATTATGAACCGTCGAGTCGGAGCGGGAATAAGCATGCAAAAAGTCTAACCAAGGCTCGTGTATGTAGGAAAGGTGGAAATATTGTTGTTTACTGAAACGGTGTATGAAGTCGAACAATTTCGAGAGCTTGAATATCAACAGCAGGAACTGCATTCCGTCAAGTTTTACGACTGCACCTTTACGAAATGTGATTTTAATGAAACGGTGTTTATCGATTGTAAATTTTCAGGCTGTGTGTTTGAGAACTGTAACTTGAATATGATCAGGATGACGGATTGTGAGTTTACGGATGTTCATTTTACGAATTCCAAGCTCGTGGGCTTAAATTGGACGGAAGCATCTTGGCCGAAACTGGCTAGGCAAGGTATGCTTCGATTTGAGCAATGTGTACTGAGTCACTCTACTTTTATAGGGCTTTCTTTGCAAAAAGGCTTGATAAAAAATTGCTTAGCTAAAGATGTTGATTTCCGGGAAGCTGATCTAAGCAAAGCAGATATGAGATACACGGATTTCTCTGAAAGTTTATTCGGCAATACGAATCTAATGGGGGCTGATTTCCGGCATGCTGTCAATTATTCGATTGACCCAGGCACCAATCGGATCAGCAAAGCTAAGTTCATGATGCCGGAAGTGACTTCACTGCTCTACAGCATGGATATTCAAATCGTTGAAGAATAGTATGGGGAGGCGCTTCAACAATAGATCTTAACATCATGATATCATTCCTACTCGTTGTGTTCTGTTTGCTCTCTCTGCTGTCAATTGTATGGACAAGCTGGAGAAATGGCATTTCGCCTATGCCCTCGTCAGCACCTGTCCGTCGTGCTGTTGCGAATGAAGTGAATCGGCTTCGTGGAAGTGGACTTATCGTAGAAGCAGGATCTGGCTGGGGGACGTTGGGGATACATTTGGCGAAGCGTTGTAAAGAATGGCGGGTTGTCGGGATTGAGAATTCCCCTTTTCCTTTGCGTGTATCGCAGCTGCTGGCATGGATTAGCTTAGGGAGGGGTTCGAAGAGTAGGGCTGCTTTTCGAAAAGGGAATATCTATACGTGGTCGTATGCGGATGCGAATCTGGTTGTCTGTTACTTGTATCCAGGTGCGATGCAGCATTTAGGTTCCATTCTCCATCGTGAACTGAGACCAGGTACACGGGTGATCAGTGTATGTTTTGCACTACCAGGTTGGTCGCCAGAGAAAGTTGTTACTTGTAGGGATCTTTACCGTACGAAAATTTATATATATGAAGTAGAATAGAAAGCTAGTTCCTTTCACTTGAAAGGAACTAGCTTTTTTTGTAAGTAGAGAGAAAAAGTGATACCGCAGCACAGCCATAATTTCGAGAATCAGGTGAGAACTAGATTTATTTTTTGTGTTGACAATAAAAGTCTTTCTTTCTCTTTATTGTTCATGCCATAATGATCGGTGAAAGGTTATTTTTGATAAACCTACATCGGGGGAGGAGAAAGTTTATGCGTATGCGCAAAGGATTACTGCTAGTATTGGCAACACTTCTTATCGTATTGACAGGATGTCAAGCAGTTGGGGGAGTGGAAGTTGGAACGGCACTCAAACAACTTGCAACGGTGAAGTCACTAGAGAGCAAAGGTTCATTCGCTATTAAAATTAATGTAGCGCCGAATGCGAAGTTGGATAAGGAACAACGCGAAGTTATTGATTTGATAAACAGCACTCGTATCGAAACGCTAACAAAAGTTCAAGACACCAATAATGTTTCGGTTAAAGGAACAGCATACATAAAAGATAAGAAGCTTGGGTTCCACATGGTAGTTGATAGCAAGCAAATGGCAGTTCATGTTGATGGGGCGAAAGCTCCAATCGTCGTGTCATTGATGCCTGAGGGAATGGAAGGATTCAATTTCGAGGACTTGCCTATTTTGAGTCCGGCCGTTCAAAATCAATTCCAAGAAAAATTCGTTGCGTTCTTTGTCAAGCATGCACCTAACCCGACAGTGATAGATGTGAAGGCGACTGAAGAAACGGTATTTGACCAGAAGCTGAATGTGAATCGTATCCATGCAGAGTTTGGTGCCAATGAGACATTTGATTGGACACGAGGTCTAATTAAATCGGTAGTAGCTGACGAAGCAGGCACGAAAGCATGGCTGAAAGATGTCATCACGACATTTGGCGAAGTTATGAAGACGATGGACGATAGTGATGAGGTACAATTGCTAGTTAAGAACAGCGAAACTTCTGCTAATCTGGCATACAGCTGGTTGAAGGACAATGGGGTAAAATCTGTAGATGAACTCGAACAAGAGCTGAAGAAATTGTTGAAAGGTCTTCCTAATTACGCTCCTTTAATGAGCAAAGACACGAACATTAAGGTAGATTGGTTCGTTGATTCACAATTGACTACGCACAAAATGTTGAGCGAGTTCAATGTTGCACTTCCGCAAAGCAGTGAATTCCCGTTCACAAGTGTGCAAGTGAAGCAATCAGCAGAATACCGTAATGTGAACAAGCCAATATCTGTTGATGCATTGGATACGTCCAAAGCAATAAAAGCAACAGATCATACGCTTACGCCTGGGGATTGGCTGCGTCATTTTGATTCCAACTCCGACATGCACAAGTTCATGTTAGAAACAGGATTCACGAACAAATATGTAATGCTGTCGTTGTTTGAGGACGATGGTTATGAAGATTGGGGATATGATCATCCGCGTCCGATCGTAGAGAAAGGCAAAACATTTGTGCCTCTTCGCTATGTAGCAGAATCGTTCGATGCTGATGTAAAATGGGATAAGAGCAAGAAACAAATTCGTATCGTTGACGATATTACACAAAAAGTCATTATGTTGAACGTTGATAGTAAATCCGCGAAAGTGGATGGCAAAGCTGTAGCGTTGAAAAACGCACCTAAGCTGGTTAAAGGTACGGTATACGTTCCTTTAGTTGAGGTTGCTGATTTCCTTAATGTTAAAGCTAAATTCCAGAGTCATGAATATGGGAAGTGGATTTCGCTAGAGCGTAATTAATTGACCATAGCAAGATTGTGATAGCTCAAGTTGACCAACCTGTAGAGGTGGAACAACTTGAGCTTTTTTTATTGTGATAGAAATATTATTTCGGCCCTTAAATACATTTATTTACATAAATATAAGTGAATTGTCTTGACTTGGAAGAAATGATAGCTAAAATAATTCAATAACACTACAAAGCGTTACAGGTTTTATGCTTTATTGCAAAAAAGTGAGAGGGGATCGGATTTCATGAATAATAAGCGATTATCAGGCTGGGCACTATGTGCAGCAATACTATTGTTGTTAACGACAGCATGCGGTGAAAAGGCTAAGGATGTAACAAGTGGACAACAACAGGGCGGAGCGAACAAATCGGACAAAGTTTCCATTGGTATTACGCAAATTGTTCAGCACACTTCGTTGGATGAGGCGAGAAAAGGATTTGTACAAGCGCTGAAAGATAACGGCTATGAAGAAGGCGTTAATCTGGAAATCGACTATAAAGATGCACAGAACGATATTAACAATACGAGTACGATTGCACAGAAATTTGCGAGCGACAATAAGGATCTTGTACTCGCGATCTCTACTCCGTCTGCACAGGCGGCAGCGCAGCAAATTAAAGATGTTCCTATTTTATTTACGGCTGTAACCGATCCTGTTGGTGGTCAACTTGTCAGCAGTATGGAGAAGCCAGGGGGCAATGTAACAGGTACGACTGATTTGCATCCAGAAGCGATAGCTACCTTAATGGAATTTGTTAAGACCTCGATTCCTGATGCGAAAGCGGTCGGCATTATTGCCAATGAAGGAGAGCAAAACACGGTTACGAATATTACGCAGGCAAAAGAAGCACTAGAAAAGCAAGGACTTGAAGTAGTCGTCGCTCCTATTACGAATAGCTCGGAAGTCAAGCAAGCGGCTGAGTCTTTAATTGGCAAAGTACAAGCGATATATGTTCCATCTGACAATACAGTCGTTAGCTCGTTAAGCACAGTCGTTGCGGTTGCTAATGAGCAGGACATCCCTTTGTTTGTAGCGGAGAAAGATTCCGTGAAGAACGGTGGCGTTGCCTCGTTTGGCTTTGAATACTATGATATTGGCTATGCAACGGGAGAAATGGCCGTAGACATTTTGAAAAACGGTAAGAAACCTGCTGATATTCCGGTACAAGTACCAAAAGAATTGGATCTAGCGTTGAATATGAAATCTGCTGCTGAACAAGGATTTACGGTAACTGATGATATGAAGAAAAGTGTTAAGGAAGGTAATTTGTTCGAATAATGAAGCGGCCCGCTTACTTGCTAGGCGGGCTTACACATTGACATAACATCGTCGGGAGGTTGCACATTATGCTAGGTTCAGGGTTTTGGACAGCCATGTACAAGTCATTTGAGTTAGGCCTACTATATGCGATTATGGCACTTGGCGTTTATGTAACGTTTCGAGTATTAGACTTTCCTGATCTGACGGTTGATGGAAGCTTCACAACAGGAGCGGGCATTGCAGCTATCGGTATCAGCTCTGGACTTCATCCATTGGCAGCGACTTTGCTGGCTGTTGCAGGCGGTGCGCTTGCAGGTATGATGACGGGACTCATTCATACGAAGGGGAAGATTAATCCGTTATTGTCAGGGATTCTAATGATGATCGCTCTTCACTCTATTAATTTGCGTATTATGGGCAAGCCTAATATCGGATTATTGAATCAAGAGACATTGTTTACGTCACTCGAAAAAGGCTTCATGTTCATCGCAGTTGTCGGCGCGTTGGTACTAGCCATCAAATTTATTATCGATTGGTTCTTGAAAACAGATATCGGCTTAGCGCTAAGAGCTACAGGTGATAATGCTCGCATGATTCGCAGCTTTGGCGTTAAGACGGATTCCACAATTGTTGTAGGTGTAAGCTTGTCCAATGCACTTGTAGCGCTGTCGGGTGCACTAGTTGCACAGTATCAAGGATATGCGGATCTTCAATCTGGAGTGGGTATGATTGTAATTGGTCTTGCCTCTGTTATTATCGGTGAAGCGATATTTGGTAAGCGTACGATTGCGCGAGTAACGTTGGCTGTCCTATTAGGGGCTGTGTTGTACCGATTAATTTTGGCGGTAGCTTTGCAAATGGAAGTGGATTCTACAGACTTGAAGCTATTAACGGCGTTGATCGTTGTTTTCGCTTTAACGTTGCCTAGAATTAGAGGCAATATGAAACAGAAAGCTGTAAGTCGCAAACGCGCTATGGAGATGATGAAGGTAGGAGGGGAAGGCTGATGCTTCATATTGAACAAGTGAGCAAAGTATTTAATCCAGGCTCTCCTGATGAGAAGCTTGCCTTGTCTCATATTAATCTCCAGCTGCGTGCAGGTGAATTTGTTACGATTATTGGTAGCAATGGTGCTGGGAAATCGACTTTGATGAACTTGATTTCTGGTGTATTGTTCCCTGACATTGGATCGATATCGATTGGGAATCAAGCTGTAACATCTATGCCTGAACATGCCCGTAGCCGCTTTATCGGACGTGTATTTCAGGACCCGATGGCTGGGACGGCACCATCGATGACAATTGAAGAGAACTTGGCAATCGCGAAGCGTCGAGGCAAGCGTAGAGGTCTTAGTTTCGGTGTTAAGCGTATGGATCGAAAATGGTTCAAGGAGCAGCTTGCTACATTAGGAATTGGCTTGGATGAGCGGCTTCAAGCGAAGGCGGGATTGCTCTCCGGCGGAGAGCGCCAAGCGTTAAGCTTGTTAATGGCAACGTTTATGAAGCCTGAGCTGTTGTTATTGGATGAGCATACCGCTGCACTTGATCCTGCTAGAGCCGAATTAATTACGGCACTGACTGAGCGAATTGTTGAGGAGCATCAATTAACAACTTTAATGGTTACTCATAATATGGAGCAGGCAATCCGACTTGGCAATCGACTTATTATGATGGACAAAGGACGAATTATTCTAGATATCGGAGCCGAGCAAAAAAAGAAGCTAACGGTGGATAAGCTGCTTTTTGAATTTGAACGGATTCGTGGCGCTAAGTTCGCAGATGATAGAGTGGTGCTTGGTGGATAATGGCTTGAATGAATAGGTCCTGATGCTTATGTTGCACCCTAGTGGTTATGCAAAATAAGTATCAGGACCTGTTTGCGTAAACGCTCTCTTGTATTGGAGGTTAAATATGGTACAATACTTGCAATATGTGACATTTTGTCGCATTTTGTCCGCTGCATGTGAGCGGGGGTGAACTGTACCATTTTTAGCCGGATGAAGAGGGGAAGAATGAACATGAGAAGTAGAAGAAAAGGCAGTATTATGCTCAGGATGATTATCGTAGTAACCGTTACGATGATTGCGTTATGCTCTACCATGTTAATCAGGGAACTGAATTTTCAACGAAGCATGTATGTCGGTTCACTTGAACAGCGGTTAAAAGTAATGGTAGATCTTGAGCTGCAAGAATTAAATTCCTCAATTAGACAAGCCTCTTATACACTGTCAGATAGCAACAATAATACTGACTTTAAAACAAATACGACATTTATTATGATCCGTGAAAAATTGAATTTTTTAACGAAAGATGATGTAGTCAGTACATACGTATTGCTTCCTGATCCAGTAAAGACGGATAGCATAACTGAATTCAAAATTGTACAGGGCAGCAACTCATTTGAACAGCGAGGTCTTACGCCAGGGAAAACGTTCGAGGCTGATCCAGAAATCGTAGCTGTATTGGATAAGCTAAAGAAGAATGGAATTGCAACATCCTCCGATCATCGAATTGGTGATAGTCATGTTATGACGTCCCTGCATGTTATCAAAAATGAGCAAGGTCATACGTTAGGGATTCTAGGCATGGAGTTTAATTATGATATTATTGAAGCGGAGCTTAATGCCATATTGCTAGAAACACTTGGTATAACAGCTGCTATAGGGATTGTAAGCTTACTTTTACTAGCGAGTTATATTCGTGTAAGCCTCAAGCCACTTCAGCATATGAGTGAACTGGCTGAGAAGGCAGCAGAAGGGGATTTGACGGTTCGCTTGCAAGTTAAAAAATTAGATGAAGTCGGTCGAGTATCTGAATCCTTTAACCGCATGATTGAACGTCTAAGCTTGCTTATTCATGATGTTCGGTATATGTCATCGGATGTAGCACTTGCTTCTACGAAGCTTGAGCTTGCAGCGGATGATACGTCGATGTCCGCAGCAGAGGTAAATGCAGCCATGCAGCAGGTTGCTTCTGGGGTAGCTATGCAGCAAACCAGTGTATATGAGACCAAGCAAGCGATGACCGAAATAGCAGCAGGTGTGACACAGATGGCAGAAACTTCTTCTACGGTTGCAGATCAGATGATTGCTTCTTCTCAGCAAGCAAAAGAAGGGCGCCAAGTCATTACGCGCACGGTTCAGCAAATGGAGCGTATTGGAGAAGCTTCACAACAAACCTTTAGTGCTTTGAGTGAGCTGACAGGACATGTTACAGAGATAAGTGAAGCGATCGCTTTTATACAGGGCATTGTGAAGCAAACAGAGCTGCTTGCGTTAAATGCGTCTATTGAAGCAGCGCGTGCGGGAGAGCACGGAAAAGGGTTCCAAGTCGTTGCGGTAGAAGTACGTAAGCTTGCCGAGCACTCTAAAAACTCGTTAGAGCATATTATGACACTTATAAGCGGCATTCATGCACGTAATGTGCACACGACTACTGCTGCTGATTATCAACGACAAGCGGTTACAGATGGGCTAGCTGTCGTGAAAGCGGCGGACGAAGCTTTTGTACAAATTGCAGAGGCCATTCAACGAATAACGAGCCTCGTTCAAGAAACAAGCGAAGTTTCTGCGGAGATGTCTGCTGCTTCGGAAGAAGTGATGGCAACGTTGGACCAATTGAATGATATTGCACTGCAAAGTACGGATTATACCAATACGGTGGCTGCTTCAACCGAACAACAAACAACGATGGTGGAGCAGATGAAGAGTGAAGTTGCTCGACTTCATACCATTAGTAAGGATCTTGAGCATCAGTTATCTCAATTCCGACTGTCCGAAGAACGGTAATAGATATGAAAAAATGCCTGAAGCTTGTATACGCAGCTTCAGGCATTTTTTGTTCGTATTGTGGATGTAAAACACAAAGTGATATCCATAACACAGTGTTTGCTTAGAAATAGTAATTGTCGGCAGTAGCCACAGCTTCCTCCACTGATATTCATAATGGTTCTGGACAGTCTATGAGATGGGGGTGAAGCTAATGCCGTACAATCGAGCAGAGCGAATTCATCAATTGCAGAACAAATCACGATTCACTGAGAAAAGTATTACGCTCAAGTCAAATAAGGCGGCCCATCGCGCCCCAAGTCTAAACAACATTCCAAAGCAGGAAGTGTAGGAACTTTCTTAGCTTATAGGGAGGCTGAAGTACCATGGCTAACAAACAACAAGGTCACGCAAACCAAACGAAAACGACTCGTACGTCAGACAGTAATCATGCCAAGGGCAAAAAATAGGAGCTGCGATGACAGAACATTTCTCATTTCAATCAGATCTAAACAGTGATTATGATTGTTCACAGGCGAATCATGATGTGCCGCGATTAAAGGAGGAGCTTGCTTCCTTGAAGTCACAATATCCCGATGCAGCCGCAGCTTCGCAACCTATTCAAGAACAGCTCCATCATGTAGAGAATCAATTGCATTTTATCAAAAATAAATGCAGATTAAATTAATATCATTACGGTGGGCATTATTTGACTTATCACTTATAAGTTAATGCAACAAAGCAGCAGGGTGGCCATAGAAGGCAAGCCCTGCTGCTTTGTTTCGTGTATGAGTTATGATGGTTTTGCTGTGCTGCAAAAGATATGTTTAAGCTTTGAAAATAAACAACAGTAGCAAGGCAAGTGGTGTTATCTTATAAATGCCTACCTAATATAGATAGCTTGTTTATTAAGCTGGTGATACTGGCGTAGTAACGATTTCCGCAATGGGGCTGATTCCCTGAGCTGCCGATGAGTCGGTTGTCACGCTGCCTCCTTGTTGGAGCTGATACATGCGGAAATAACGTCCACCAAGTGCGATAAGCTCATCATGAGTACCTTGCTCGACGATTTCTCCACGATGCAAGACGAGAATGAGATCAGCACTGCGAATGGTAGATAGACGATGCGCAATGATAAATGTTGTTCTTCCTCGCTTCAACACCTCAAGTGCATCTTGGATAATCGCCTCAGTCTCCGTATCGATATTGGCGGTAGCTTCGTCGAGAATGAGAATGGCTGGCTCATAGGCAAGGGCGCGAGCAAATGAGATAAGCTGACGTTGTCCAGCAGACAACGTGCTGCCTTTCTCAATAACAGGTTCATCAATGCCTTTTGGAAGTTGCTTCAATACGCGATCTGCACCTACGGCTTGCAAACAAGCCTCCACCTTTTCACGTGAAATGGATGGGTCGTTCAAACTAACATTGGATGCAATGGTTCCTGTGAACAAATAAGGATCTTGCAGCACGATACCCATATGCTGTCGAAGCCACTGTTTGGGGACATCGGTAATAACTTGATCGTCAATCCGGATTTGTCCTTTTTGTGGATCATAGAAACGGAACAGCAAGTTCATAATTGAACTTTTGCCTGAACCCGTATGACCGACTAGCGCAACCGTTTGGCCGGGCTTTGCCTCAAAGTTCAAATTTTTCAATACATATTCATCGTTTTTATAGGCAAATGATACTTGATCAAACACGACATGACCTTTGTAACGAGGCATGGAGCCATCGCTGTGCGGTTCCACTGGTTCATCCATAAGTTCAAATACACGTCCTGCCGATACGATGGATTGATCAAGGTTCGCAAGCTGATTAACCATACCGGTAAGCGGATGGAACATACGACCGAGCAAATCAGTAAACGCATAGAGCACGCCAAGTGTAATTACGCCACTTTCATTAAGCGCCGCTCCACCGAAAAACCACAGCACGGCAATAAATGCGATGTTCCGCAGCACATTAACGAGGTTATGCGACGTAAGAGCGTTTAGATTGAGCATCTTGTTTTGATGCTTCATATAATCGCTGTTCAAATTTTCGAATTCGTCCATCGTATGTTTCTCACGACGGAAAGCACGAATGACAGGCATCCCTTGGATTGATTCGTTAATAATTGCGTTAATTTCACTAAGGCGTGAACGGATAATGGTGTTGTAGCCTGTTGCGAACTTGCGATAGAGTACGATCCACAAAATAATCATCGGTACCAACAATAAGCTGATTAGTGCCAATTTTGCATCCAAGATGAACAAGGCTACATAAATACCTGTAATCATAATAATACCGGATGTAAAGTTCGACAGCACGGCAACGAAAAGGTCTTTGACTGCTTCTGTATCATTCGTAATGCGGGATACCACTTTTCCTGCTGGTAGGTTATCAAAGTAAGGAATCGGCAACCGCTGTACGTGTACGTATACATCACCACGCAGTTTGCGAATGACTTTGTTAGCAGCGGTTTGCAGCCCAAGTATTTTACCGAAGCTCATAAAGATACTTAAAAATAGCAGCAAGCCGTAAATCGCCATCCAGTATAAAATACCGCGAATTTCAGGTTCATAAAAGACGAGCATTTGCTGCAAGGATAGTGAGGAGGCAGCGCCTTCCCATACACCATCCTTCGTCGTAATTTTCAACATGCCTTCGTTGAAGGTACGCTCTCCTTTTGGATTCGGTACTTCTTCATTTACGAGTACGAAGCTGTAGCCGACTTGTAAAATATGAAGAGCTTCTCCCTTTACTTCACCTGGCTCAAAGCGATCCGATCGTTTATACGTGCTGCCATTGTAGGTGACATTGTCGGTAGATGCAGTTGTTGTCTTATAGTAAGGATGCTCAATACCAAGGATGTGACGATCGATAATCGTCTTGGCAATGAACGGTCCGCTTAATTCTGCAGCAACCGCAAGGGTAAGCATGATGAGGGACAATATAAATGTCCCTTTGTAGTGCAGCGCATATTGCCACAATCGTTTGCCGACTTGCTTCGGCTTAGCGGATTGTTCCGTATCGAGTTGCATAAAAGGTAGTACCTCCTGTCGCTTGCAAATTAGAAAGTTAGAAAGATTGCCTATCAATATTTACTATCACGTGTTTTATAAGGAAGACTCGATTTGCTGACGCTCAAATTGCTCTTTATACCAGCCATTTTGTTGAATCAACTCTTCGTGTGTTCCTTGTTCAACGATGCGGCCATCATCAAGTACAATGATCTGGTCAGCGTGTTCAACTGCAGAAAGGCGATGGGTTGTAATTAATGTTGTCTTACCCGTCCGCAAATTCCGTATGTTCGTAATAATATTTGCTTCTGTACGAGCATCAACAGCGGACAAAGCATCATCCAAAATGAGTACTTCCGCATCAGAGATGAAGGAGCGGGCAAGAGACACACGCTGCTTCTGGCCACCTGATAATGCGACGCCTTTTTCTCCAACAACTGTCTGTGTACCTTGAGATAAGGTAGGCAGATCATGTGTGAATGAAGCCATATCGATGCTTTGCATCACATCTTGCTCGGTAGCGTCTTGATGACCGTAACGAATATTTTGTTCCACGGTTTTGGAAAATAAAATTTGTTCTTGCGGCACATAACCGATCCAGCTGCGAATCTGATCGAGTGGAATTTGATCCAACGGTACACCGTTGACTAGCATATTTCCATTTCCGAGTGGATATTCACGTAACAGCTGCTTAACAAAGGTAGATTTACCGCTTCCTGTCCGGCCAACAATGCCTAGCGTCTGTCCTTTTAATAAGGTTAATGTGACTTCTTCCAAGTTGTTCACAGTTGAAGATGGATAGCGGAACTGATACTGCTTCCATTCAAACTTCTCAGGGACAGATACTTCCTGCGTAGAAGCTGCATCTGCAACGTCTGGCTTGTAATACAATGTTTCATTAATTCGGTCAAGGGAAGCGTTACCGCGCTGCATAACATTGATTAAGTCGCCGATTGCGAACATTGGCCAGATCAGCATTCCTAGGTACATATTGAACACGAGCAGTTCGCCGATCGTTAGTTCGTTATGAATGATTAAATAAGCACCGTAACCTAAGCCGATCATATAGCTAAGACCTATCGCAAATCGAATGGTCGGATCGAACAAAGCGTCCACTTTGGCAACCGCGACATTTTTCTTATACACGTCTTGTGTAATATCACGGAAACGTGTCTCATCATTGCGCTCTTGTACATAAGCACGCAATACACGAACGCCTCCAACCGATTCAAGCACTTGGTCATTCATAACACCGAATGCATCTTGTGCTGTCGTATAACGCTCGTGGATCATCTTTCCGAACACTTTCATCGCCACTGCGATAATCGGAAGAGGGAGCAAAGCTGCTAACGTAAGCTTCCAATGGATAAGCACACTCATCGCGACAAGTACCGTTAATAGAAACACGGTTGAATCTGTAATAAGAAGCATCCCGTAGCCCGTCGTTTGAGATACGGAGCGCATGTCATTGGTGGCTTTAGCCATCAAGTCTCCGGTACGGTTTTTCTCAAAGAAGGTAGGTGTCATTTTAAGCAGATGACGCATAAAGCGACTGCGAAGTTTCCGTTCCACAATGAAGGAAGCACCAAATAAGGAGTACATCCATCCGTAGGTTATAATATAAATAATGACCATCCATACCACATTGATTAAAATGTAGCCTGTGAGTGATTCCCATGTAATGGTGCCGTATACAATCTCATCAATCGCTTGCCCGAGCAGTCGTGGAGGAATCAGCTCAATGATGCCGACGACGACTAGTAGGGTGACGCCAAATATGTAGCGCCACTTATGTTCTTTGAAAAACCAACTGAGCTTGGATAGTACCGAAAGCATAGATTCCCACATCCTTTTTTGTTAGAGGATTGAAGCATAGTCCTCATTTGTTAAGGTTAAGCGCACATAGTAAATAAATATAAAAAAAGGTATACCGTCTCAGACGATATACCTAGTGCGTATTAGATATAGACGTACGGGTCTGTTAAGCCCCGAACCGATAAATGACTTGACACAACTGGATTAAAAAGGTAATGTCAAGGTTCAATCGTTCTTGTTCAACTACAAAACGACTGAAAGTTGATTACCTAATTAGATAGAAATGTATCATTTATATGCAGGGCTTCCTGTATGCAGTTAGTGTTATAATTGGCGTCCAACGCCAGATGGTTCATTAACAACATGGATAGCACCTGCCTTTCGTTATGTAGTAGTCAGTTTCGAAATGAAATAAAGTTTGCTTTAGCTGACTTGTTGATTCTAGCACCGCATGTAAACATTGTCAATCTGTTTTTCGGAACATTTTTCCATGAGTGGGTTTGGGAAGTCTTATCGAGCGTTATGATCAGCCTTGTCTATCCTTTGCTAATAAATAAGGATAGAATGCCAGCGGCAATAAGCGGACCGACGGGTACACCGCGAAATAGGGCGACTCCTATAATGGTACCAACGAGTAAGCCCGCAACTATTGTAGGTGATGTGGACATGAGTCCGACGCCCCTACCACCAAGGTAGCTGACGAAGATGCCGACCGCGATGGCAAGCAGAGACTTCCAGTTCATGAAGGACGCTGTTAGTGTCGCTAGGTCGTATTTGCCACTTGCAATCGGAGCCATTACACCGATCGTCAAGATGATGATTCCTATCGTAAGCCCATATTTCTCAATCCATGGAAATAGGGTGTGCATTTGCGTAACTCGCAATAGCAGCAGGATAACCATCGCAATGGTAACTGTGGAATTGCCGCTTAGCAAGCCCAGTCCAGCTAGGATGAGCAGGATAAGCGCGGGTGTATCGATTTGTGTCATGTTGTTGTCTTACAACTCCTTTCTAGCTAGCACTTACGATAGCACAATCGATCTTGATTGCAAAATGGTTGCTTGCGAAATATCACTGTGAGATGATCAAGGGTATAGACGGTCTGATCATATATAACGGGATGACATAGAGGAGGACTACGGATGAAAAAGCTGCTGATTACTGGATTTGATCCATTCAATGGGGAAGCGATAAATCCTTCATGGGAAGCTGTTCGTACACTAGATGGTCAACAAGTTGGTGCCTATGAAGTTAAGGCACTGCTGCTGCCAACGACATTCCAACGCTCCGGAGAATTGTTGAAAGAAGTCGCATTGAACGGAACCCCCGACGTTATTTGGTCTGTCGGTCAAGCAGGAGGACGTCCAGACATTACACTAGAGCGTGTTGCTATTAATGGAATGGATGCCATAATTCCCGATAATGATGGGGCACAGCCAGTGGACGAGCAAGTAGTCGTCGATGGTCCGGCAGCCTACTGGACGACACTGCCATTGAAGGCAATGAAAGAAGCGATTCAGAAGGCGGGCGTTCCGTGTTCTGTTTCTTATACAGCTGGGACGTATGTGTGCAACTCTACATTTTATCAGATCATGCACATGATCGAAACGGAGCCGGTATTGCAGGGATGCCGCGGTGGATTTGTACATATTCCATTTATACCAGAGCAAGCGGTACGTCATTCAGGAAAGGCTAGCATGTCGCTCGAATATATTCGCCGCGCGTTGATAGCGGGCATAGAGGCTATAGATGAACAAGAGTTGAATACGGTTAGTGCAGGTATTTTACATGGTGAATCATAAGCATTTTCGCATTATTTAATGGTTGTATTAAGTTACGTAGATAGAAAGACAGGCAAGAGGAAGGGGCTGCAGTGTGAGCGATCATATAACAGCATTGGAATACGAGCAAGAAGAACGTAAATTGACGCATATCGTTCAGGTGATGGACAAGCAAATGGACTCACTGCGCGGGACGATTGGTGATCAGCAGCAAGAAATTGTCGAGATGAAACGTCATTTTTGGGATGAAGTGTCGGTAGACAAGGAGCAGTTGTTTGAAACGTACGTAAGCATCATGCAGCAGGCTAAAGACCTGGCCAATTATGAGCGTGTCCAAGATCATGCTCGTCGTTTATTAACGAAGTTGGACAAGCATATCGGGAGCCCGTATTTTGGCCGAATTGACTTCCGTGAAGAGTACGAGGTGGATAAACTACCTGTTACAATCGGATTAATGTCGGTGACGGATGAAAATGGTGAGCATCTCGTTTACGACTGGCGAACACCAATCGCTAGCTTGTTCTATGATTATGCGCCAGGGCCTGTGCAGTATCGTACACCGATGGGTGTCATAACAGGTGAGATGACGCTGAAGCGTCAATATTTAATCCGCAACAGCAAGTTAGAAGCCGTATTTGATACAGGGATTCAAATCGGAGATGACATGCTTCAAGATATGTTGAAGCGCAGTGCGGATACGAAAATGAAGACGATTGTAAGCACGATTCAGCGAGAGCAAAATGCGATCATCCGTGATGACGCACACGAGGTGCTAATCGTACAAGGGGCAGCTGGAAGTGGAAAGACGTCAGCTGCTATGCAGCGAATTGCCTATTTATTGTATAAATACCGTGAAAGTATGCATTCAGAACAGGTGGTTCTCTTTTCACCGAATGATCTGTTCAACGATTACGTATCCAACATTTTGCCGGAGCTAGGCGAATCCAATATGACACAGACGACGTTCCAACAATATGTGGATTATCGTTTGCGGACAACGAGACAGATCGAAGACGTTTACGATCAAGCAGAGCGGTTAATGAACCCAACAAATGAAGCGGTTGGGCAACTGGAGCGGGCTTCTGCACGTTGGAAAGCTTCTGAATCGTTTATGGCCGTAGCAGATACCTTTGTGACAAGTTTAATGGAGGAAGGTATCGCCTTCGAATCTTTGGGTACGCCCAAAAGAACGATTATTACAGAAGAAATGCTGAGAGAGCATTTCTACGTGACACTAGCCGATTGGTCGCTGCCAGCTCGTATGGATAAGACGAGAGAATGGATAAAGAGCTACTTGAAGGAATGGGCTGCGAAGGAAGTTAAACGGGTGTATCAACGGTTTTTGAAGCAACCGAATTATATCGGTTCAGAAGAAGAAATGATGCAAATGAGTAAGAAGCATGTAAGCAAATGGGTGCGAGAAATGCGACGCAAGGCGCATACGTATAGCTTTATTAAATGGGATGCGATCTACGAACAGTTTAATGCGCACTTGCCGCGCTGGTGTGAGATTGCATTGACATCAGCAGCATCTGCATCTGCTCATAACGGAAGCGAGCAAACAAATGGGAGTGAGGAAAGGGTAGCTGTGTCAGGGTTAGCAGGATACGCTGCTGCACAGGTTGATCCTGATGCAATGCCTGATGCCTCGATGGTTGCAAGTATGGGTGAACACACGCTTGCTCGGATGAATGATGGAATAATTCCTTACGAAGATGCTTCTGTCTTCTTATACATCATGGAGAGTATAGAGGGCTTCAACACGTTTAACCATATCCGGCAAGTGGTTATAGATGAAGCGCAGGATTACTCTGCTTTCCAGTATGCACTTCTATCTCGCTTGTTCCCACGAAGCAAGTTCACGATATTGGGGGATTGGAATCAGGCGATTTATGAGTCCAATCGGGTTGGTCGTGTCGAAATGGTGCAGCGTATGTTCCCAGAGCGCAAATCTACTGTCATTCGGCTGAATAAGAGCTATCGCTCGACTAAGCCAATTTCGGAATTTGCTCATGCCATTCTGCCTGATGGTGAGCCCGCAGAGCCGTTTAATCGCGAAGGCAAGCCGCCAGTTGTTCATGTCGTTACAGAGGAAACCCGACCTCAGCTTGTATTCGAACGATTGCAGCGGTTGCAGGAAGATGGCTGTCAATCAATCGCCATATTAGCGAAAAATGAAGCGTCCAGTGCACAAGTATACCAGCTGCTTAGTCAGAAAATCGATGGATTGCGGCGTGTTACGAAGCATACTCAGCAGTTTTCTGTAGGCAGTTGGGTTATTCCTTCCTATTTGGCTAAAGGATTGGAATTCGATGGCGTAATCATTTGGGATGCGGACCAAGAGCATTATGGCCATGAACGGGATCGTAAGCTGCTGTATACCGTTTGCACAAGAGCTCTTCATGAGCTTCATTTATATGCGGTAGGGCAACCTTCCCCGTTGCTGCCTGCTGCTGACGTTAAATAAAGGTAAAGAAAATTACGTTAAATCAAGTAGGAAAGCGCCTTATTGCATTGCCATACATGTGCATGCAGAAGGCGCTTTTTTATTGTTTGTAATGGAATGTTATTCCTCGATTGTGAAGGTTAAGCAGAAATGATATATTGGTCATAATAAATGGCTATCATTGCCTATCGTTATCAATCATCAATCTAGGTCTGAAGGCACAGTAGTCATAGGTATGAGCAACGGGTATTGATCACTAATAATTATTTCGAACAAGGAGAGTGAGATACGAGAGCGTCTACAAGGGCATTACTCACGTGTCTCCACTACGTAATGATGAATTATGATTCACGCTCCCCACTTTATATGCAGGTGCAGCAATACATTCAGCGCCGAATTGAGCACGGAGAATTACAGGCCCATGATCGAATTCCGACAGAGAAAGAGTTAATGGCGCAGTTCGAGGTGAGTCGCATTACCGTTGTGAATGCGCTCGCATCGCTTGTGAAGGAAGGCTATATTTATCGCGTTCCGGGTCGGGGAAGCTTTGTAGCAGAAGCGACTCCTCGTATCGAATCGTCTCATTCTATGCATGAACCCGCTGGGAAATCGGATTCGATATACAAGCACTCCGCTGTTACACAGAGCCGCCTTGTTGGCCTTGTCATGCCTTCTTTGAATGACTTATTTGCGATGCGCCTGCTCACGGCAATAAGAGAAACGCTGCAAGCGCGAGGACTCACTTTAATGGTTGCATTTAGCGACGGGAACAAAGTAGAAGAAGAGCGACTCATCCGACAGTTTGTCCAGCTAGGTGCGGAAGGGCTGCTTATTTTTCCTGTAGATAAGGACACGTATAATGAAGAGATTTTAACTTTGAAGGTGAACCAGTTCCCGTTTGTGCTGATCGATCGTTATTTGCCCGGTGTAGAGACTGATTATGTGTGCTCGGATAATCGCCTTGGGGCACAAATGGCGGTGGAGCATTTGTTTACATTGGGACACCAGCGTATTGTCATTTGCACAGATGCATATCGGGAATGTGTGAGTGTAAAAGATAGAATTGCCGGTTATATGAATGCCTATGAAGGGAACGGACATATGATCGATCCGGCCCTTATTTTTACCGACTTCCCAATGCCTTCTGAGCATGAAGCGATTGAGTCTAATTTATTGGCTGAATGTATGCGTAATCGAGCAGCAACCGCCTATGTGGCGCTGAGCGGCAGGATCGGTATTCAGCTGCTTCATCTAGCGAAACGGCTGCAATTGCGGGTGCCGGAAGATATTTCAATTGTCACGTTTGACAATCCAGAAAGTTCAACGGAGCATGAAACGTTCTTTGATCATATCTATCAAAATGAGGATGAAATGGGTAGAAGGGCCGCCTCAATCTTGATAAGAAGGCTGGATAAAGGCCATGCCTCAGCTGAGGAGCCCTACACAGAACTTGCGAATAAGTATGAAAAAGTGATACTAGCGCCGCAGCTCATCATCAAGCGTTCGTCCGGGCCATTGCAGGCTTTTGCAAAGTTTCCGTCATAAACGCTGGAACAATTAACATGAATCATACGATCTTTATACGCAAACGAAAAAGCTGTCTGCAACCCACGAAAGGGCTGAGGACAGCTTTTTGTATCGAACGTTCGCTCTGTCTACTACAGTTGAATTTGCAGCAGAGTGAGTACAGATAGAAAATGGGTTACAGAACCCGCTAAGACGAATAAATGCCATACCATGTGGTGATAGGGGAACGCGCGCCATACGTAAAAAATAGTTCCTAACGTATACAAGACACCACCAGCGATAAGCAGACTTAATCCCTGTCCAGACATAACTTGAACAAGAGGCTCCCATGCGAAGACAATAATCCAACCCATGACAACGTAGAGTGCAGTTGAGGCAAATAAAAATTGCTTCGTATAAAACGCCTTGAACACGACGCCACCAATGGCAATCGTCCATACGACTGCGAATAACGTCCAGCCAAGTTTGGCTGGAAGAGCAATGAGTACGAATGGTGTGTACGTTCCGGCAATGAATAAATAGATAGAGGCATGATCGAATGTCTCAAATAAATCTTTTACTCTACCTTCAGGAAAACTGTGTACAAGTGTCGAGGAAGTATATAGCAGCAGCATCGATATGCCGTATATGGTGAAGCTGACAACATGCAGCGGGTCGCCATAAATAGCTGCAAACACGATAAGCAGCGTAAGGGCAGCGATGCTTAGTAATGCTCCAATACCATGCGTAATCGCATTTGCGATCTCTTCTCCCTTTGAATAAGTGTGGGTGACGGCCATGTAAATCACTCCTCTTTAGCCGATCATGATCAAAATAGAATGCGTATAAAGCTGTTACTTCAATTGTATCGGACTGGGATTGGTCCTGCAAATAGCAAACGTCATAGTGGAGAGTGGTCTATCATTCACCTTTGAACTCTATTGTAGAAATGATGCTGAAAATGAAGGAAGCGACTCAGCAGCTACACGCTCTTCCAAGCAGTTGAGCCGTGTTGCAGAAGTGACAACATCCGCCGCGCTTAAAGTATCGGAATCCGTTCGTACGGTTGTACAAGGATCGGATGCGCAATATGATGGTGCCAATCAAACGTGCAATACGATGGAAGAAATGGCAGGGGGCATTCAACGAATAGCGGAATCGGCATCAATTGTTTCGGATACGACGCAGCAAGGGCTTACATTAGTTAAACGTGGTCACCAAGAAATTCATTCTACGATGCTGCAGACGAATTTGTTGTCTCTTCCCATCGATTGAAGCAGCTAGAGCAGGTGAGCATGGTCGCGGGATGAGCAGAAGAAGTCGATAGGAAAGCTATCTGTTTCGGCAGATCATTTAAATCAAATATCTAGTGAATTAGAAGAGTTGGTGGATAAATATCAAATAGAGTTAGAAGTAGAAAAATGATGACAAGTGATGATGTTTGAGATATATTTGGATAAATTAAACAGAAAATAAGCATAAAAAATGGGATTGCTGCAGGATGAAGTTGATGAAGAGGTAGTGCAACTAGACTGGGGGATTATTTATGATCGTTAGAGAAAGCGACCAACACTTTATTATGACTACACAACATGAGCATGCTAGATTTTCTGGTGAAATTGCCGCGCATCTGAGAAGTAATTTGTTTGAGAATTCTAATGATATAGAAGCTGTAGTGCTAGCCATCCAAGAGCATGATAGAGGCTGGATCAGATTAGACGATACGCCAATATGGAATGACCGTGCTGCTGCTCCATTCTCTTTTTTAGATTACCCATTGCTTCCGAAATTAGTGCTATATAAAGTTGGATTGGACGAAGTAGAAGCAATGAATGACTATGCTGCACTTCTGTGCAGCCTCCATTATTCCTCATTTGTACATATACAGAAATCTGAACGGTTGGATTGTATCCATTTCATTGCTCATGAGAAGGAGAGACAACAGCAAATTCGAGCCAGATTAGGTGAACTTGATGAGCATATGATTGCAAGCCATTTTAAATTGCTGCAATTATGTGATGACATATCTTTATATGTTTGCATGAATGAGCCTGGGGTGTCTAAGGAAAATGAGCATCCGTGGTACAAGGAAGGATTTGAAACGATTATTCAGGATCAGAAAATCAATGCGCATTGGGTTAGCGCTAACGAGATTAGGATCGATCCTTGCTTGTTTGACAGTGAATTTACAGTCACGATGAAGTCCAAACACGTCGAAAAAGATGTAATAAATCGTATCGGAATTCATGCTGCTTATCAAGAAACGGAATGGTCAGAGCTTACAGTCATGTTTACATGCTAAGGAGGAAGGACAAATGATTAACAATTTATATGAAACGCACATTCAAGTGACTAATCTCGAACAATCCATTGCATTTTACAAGAAACTTGGGTTGGAATTATCTTATTTTATCGAAGAAAGAAGAGTTGCCTTCTTTTATATCGGGACAGATAGACAGCTGTTAGGAATATGGGAGGTTCCGCAAGGAGCAGTAGTTAGGAAAAGGCATTTTGCATTTGGAGTCGATTTAGAAGACTTATTACATGCGATAGAGTGGTTGAAGGAAAAAGGAGTAGAGCCTATAGAATCATTCGGTAAACAACCGATTGAACCTTTAGTACATACATGGATGCCAGCAGCTGCGGTCTATTTTGAGGATCCAGATGGAAATGAGCTGGAATTTATTTCGTGGCTACAAGAAGAGCCAAAAGATATTGGCTATGTACCTTATCTAAGTGAATGGATCAAGCTGCATCGACAATAGCATTGCTAAGTTACGACGATAATGTTTCTAGTCTACTAATAAACAAGGGTTGCCCCGTGATGCTGAATGGCAGTGGGGTAACCCTTGTTTGCTATTTTGCTATCTGTCGATTTCCATTCATAGAAAATAAAAATTGGTTTCACATTGAAATGTAAGTTGAGGTACAGATGTTCGTAGGCGTATAATAGGTAAGTGATGTCCAAATTTAGCCATATGAAAGACAGGGAAGCCAAATAGCACAATACAGGTTGAACCATAACGGAAGAGGAGATGAAAATAATATGACTCGCTTGCAAACGATCAATATTGCTTTTCCAAATTCGAATGAAAATGAGAAAGACTGGATAAATCTGTTCGGTGATCTGTTCCTTGATTTAGCTAATACAGAAAACGATGCCATTCGCTTTACTTTGATGCCAGAGCAATATTATCCTTCAACTGTAATTCGAGGGGAGCATGTCAACTTTCCCGTGATTACGTTTGATGATGTGAAGAATAAGCGTCAGCTGGCGATAGATTTGGAAACGATTGCAGCAAAGGCGGCTGCAGCTTCTAATGAAGAATGTAACCATGATAGCTATCTCCCGATCGATAAGCTCCATACTTTGTTAAAAGGAAGAATCATCGGCGTGGATCATACAGGGGTCAATCTGCCTACTTCAATTGTCTCTCGTCCAGAATGGGAGCGGGTATTGAACATACTTGCAGTGCATTGCAATGTCTATCATTATCCAGAAGAAGATTGGCCGTTTATTATTCCAGCTGACGAAACGGAGTTCAAAGAAGATATTACTAGCTTCGATCGAAAAAGATCGCCTAAATTTGAGCTTGTTTATGATAAATATACGAACAAACCTATGCTGCAATTTGCACTAGAAACCAATATTCCAAGAGAAGAAATGGAAGCGCTATTCCCTGGACCTTCTGGATTTGCAATTCCGGGTTTGGATGAAGTTTTCCGTTCTGTGGTAATCCAGTCTCCATGGAATGAGCTGCTAACCATTCGCATTGATCTATATTACCTTGCACAAGATGATGAAGCAGAGTTTGATGATTGGGCAACAGGAGAGTGGCTTATTCGAGAAGGCGGTCGAGTCAAGGCTGGAGTAGTTAAATGATAAGAGAAGCGGAAGCAAGAGACGCTGAAGCGATCGAGCGTTTATACAAACAACTTTTGCCTTCCAATCCTAATATTAAGGTGCTTGGAGAACGCATAGAATTCATTAGACGCAATCCTAACAGTTATTTGTTCGTCTATGAAGAAGAAGATGGGCTTATTGGTACAGCTCATTTACATGTATGTGATGATGCTCTAAGTGGCCATCAGCCATTTGCTGTTGTTGAGCGAGTGATCGTATCGGGGCAATACCAAGGTAAAGGCTATGGCGCTAAGCTCATGAACCATATCGAGCAGCTATGCAAAGAGCTTCATTGTGTAAAAATTATGCTGACAAGCCAATCACAGCGCCAACAAGCGCATGAATTCTATACTCGATTAGGGTATGATGGTAATGGAAGTAAAGCATTTAAGAAATATGTTTAACTTTCTTAGGAAGACGAAGCATAAATACGATAATGAGGTTGCACAATGACTAGAATAGGAATTATACGTCACGGGAGTACGGAATGGAACAAAGAAGGAAGAGCACAAGGAAGCTCTGACATCCCGCTTAATGAGAGCGGCTTGTTGGAGGCGCAGCAGCTAGCAACGCGACTTAGCAACGAACAATGGGATGTGATTTATACAAGTCCATTATCCCGCGCTAAGACAACTGCTGAGACGATTGCCAGTGAAATGAACGTTGTGAATATCGTGTTGGATGACAGGCTTCGTGAAGTAAATGGCGGTCTTATCGAAGGTACGACCGAGGAAGAACGAGTGGCGAAGTGGGGCGCGAATTGGCGCGAGCTGGACTTAGGCATGGAGCCTAAAGAGCAAGTGTTTGCAAGGATTTTGTCATTGATCCAAGATGTGACGGAGAAGCATGCGGGACAAAATGTTCTACTAGTAGGCCACGGCTCGTTTATTAGACATTTGTTTGAAGTGCTGCTGCCTACCTATAAGGCGGAAACTCGTTTGAAAAATACTTCAGTATCTAACATTGTCCTGTCTAACGATACTTGGCAGTGTGAGCTCTACAATTGCACGGTTCATGTAGACAGCAAATAATATACAAATGAAACGACCCGGTATTGGACGCATGCTGCATCTTTGCTGCATGTGATCTGGCACCGGGTCGCTGCATGTTAGGTAGGTTTGTTATTGTTCAGGACGGTTTGTTGTACAAATCGTTCATAGTATCTTCTGGATAAAGGGGGGTGGAAGGCAGACTCAAGTAATACAATCGAGTAGTTTCCTGGTATGAGCATATCAGGTACTATTTTTTGAATATGGAGCTTATTTACTAAGTAACTGCGGTGAGATTGAAATAGGTTCTTTGCTTGTGTGAAGATCTCTTTCAAGGTTGACGAGGTACAAATGCGTGTGGAGTCTGTTAGAACGATGTCGGAATACAAGTGACTAATTTTTTCTACAAATAAAATCGTATCTTCCCGGATAGAAAAGGAATGGTCTTTGAGTTTGCATACGATATAATGGGGCTTTAGCTGTTTTGTATGAAATTTGGCGGGCAGCAGTTGTCGAATTCCTTGTTCAATTTGTTCTGTGGAAAGCTGCTTCAAAACGACAAATTTGTCTGTTGAGAAGTGTTGAGGAAGAGGGTGAAGTGTATCTTCTTCTTGTAAAAATAATATGGGCGGATCAATCCCTCGAAGATGGATTTCGTGAAAAGCCATAATCATGCTTTCTTCTTTTAGTTGTGTACTGGTAAGGACAAGGTCGGGCTCCAAATCTACACATAGCTGAATGAGTTTGTTCTTTGAACGGGCGATATGGATGTTTGCACTGCCTAGTGACGAAACGTAGGCCATAACCCTTTCTCTCATGTCTTCATCATGGATGGCAACTATAGTAGTAAACTGCGGCATGGTTCAATCCTCCCACTCTATCTATTTTGACTTGTGACAATTTTCGCGCCAGTTACTATCCAATTATTCACCGCATACTATTAAGCTATTTCCAAAATGGATTCAATAGTATACAATAAATTCACTTCTAGCAAATGGTAATTTTATTGATGCTTCATAATGTAAATCATGTCAATGATGTTGCAGTATTACTCCTCTTGCACAATCGTTTTTTCACCTCCTTCATATGTGAATGATCTATTTTTCAATCTACTTCAACATTCTATTTTCTTCTATTTTCGTCGTTAATCAGACCATTCAACAATTCTACCATTGTTTGAATTGCATCCTCTATTTCATAGATTTTGATAGTTGAAATGGAGCAAGCATAGCATGCGTTTCATTCGTCATCTCTTAATTAGGGATAAAACAAACACCTAATTCCGATTTAACACATGGGACAAGTTGTATTATATCAATAAAATGTTCAAGTTCAAATGATAAGGAGGAACTAATTGATGTTTATGTTGGATGAGATTTTAGAAAACAAACATAAGGAAGTAGCAGAGAAAATTCGGCTCAAGCCATTGCAAGAACTACAAGCAAAGCTTGCAGAGGCGCGCAGTCCGCGACCGTTCTATGAGGCTCTTAATCAGCCTGGAATATCGCTAATCGCGGAAGTGAAAGAGAAGTCTCCTTCTAAAGGAACGTTCCGTGAAAATTATAATCCATTACAATTGGCTCGCATTTATTCTGAGCATGGTGCACGTGCAATATCAGTTTTGGCTGACAAAGAGTTTTTTGGCGGCGGTGCTGAGATTGTGGAGTTAATCGCGAATGATGCACAGGTTCATATTCCTGTCATGTATAAGGAATTTATTATTGATCCTTATCAAATATATGAAGCACGGTCAGTGGGAGCAGATGCGGTATTGATGATTGTAAGAGCTATTGACCCTAGCCAATTGCAAGAAATGATAGGCTTGGCCCATGAACTTGGCATGCAGGCGTTAGTAGAATGCTTTACAGAAGAAGAGACTCAGCGGGCTGTTGAAGCAGGCGCGGCTATTATCGGCATTAACAATCGGGATTTGCAATCGTTTGACGTTGATTTGAAGCGCTCTGAGCGTATTCGTTCTGGATTACCAGCTGCAACGTTGACCGTCAGTGAAAGCGGGTTAGCTAGCCCGGACGATGCAAGGAAAGCGGAGCAATTAGGATTTGATGCAATGTTAGTGGGAGAAGCGCTGCTTAAAGCACCGGATATTGTGAGTCAAGTTCGTCAATTTGCAACTGTTGCAAATGAAGTAAAGACGAATCAATAAATGAGAATGTTGAGCGCAAGAGCGAAGGAGGAGCGTAAAGAAGATGAATGGATTTTTCGGGCAATTCGGCGGCGCGTTCGTCGCGGAAACGTTAATTCGCAACTTAGAAGAATTGGAGCATGAGTACGAGAGGGTTAAGGATGATGTTAATTTTAGAAACGAAGTGGCTGCGATATTGAAGCATTTTGTAGGAAGACCTACACCGCTTACTCCATTGCATCGGATTCCCTCCAAACTGGGCGGGGCCAAGCTCTATCTGAAACGGGAGGATTTGACGCATACGGGAGCCCATAAGATCAATAATGCTCTGGCACAAGCATTGTTAGCTAAGAAAATAGGCAAGCAGCGGATTGTTGCCGAAACAGGAGCAGGTCAGCATGGGGTCGCTGTTGCAACCGTTTGTAGTTTGCTTGGAATTGAGTGCGTCGTGTATATGGGTGCTGTGGATGCTGCGCGTCAAGCACCGAATGTACAGCGTATGAAGTTGCTTGGCGCAGATTTGCGACTCGTTCACGCTGGTCAGCAAACACTGAAGGATGCGATCGGTGAAGCGATTCGCGATTGGATTACGAATGTACATGATACACATTATTTATTAGGCTCGGCCGTTGGTCCTCATCCTTTTCCAAAAATCGTCGCTGATTTTCAATCCATTATTGGTCAGGAAGCAAGAGAACAAATATTTGAAGCCGAAGGTCGTCTGCCTGACTATGTAGTTGCTTGTGTAGGAGGTGGCAGCAACGCAATCGGCATCTTTAACGGGTTTCTCGACGATCCAGAAGTGAAACTGATTGGTGTACAGGCTGCGGGTGAAGGAATTGAGAGCAATAAACATGCAGCCCCACTCGTGAAAGGTTCGCTTGGCATCGTTCAAGGAAGCTTTACTTATATGCTGCAAGATGCATACGGTCAAATACTTGAAACACACAGCATAGCTCCGGGTTTGGATTATCCAGGTGTCGGTCCACAGCATAGCTTCTTGAAAGATAGTGGACGTGTGGAATATACGTCGATTAATGATCGTGAAGCGCTTAAAGCATTTGAATATTTATGCCGTACAGAAGGAATATTGCCCGCATTGGAATCGTCTCATGCGGTTGCCTATGCTTTGAAGCTGGCGCCAACGCTTTCGGAAGAAATGATTGTGCTCGTTAACTTATCTGGACGTGGAGATAAAGATATGAATCAGGCAATTGAAGGGTTGGAGCGATTAGCACAACTGGAATTGGAAGGGGTGACGGTATGAGTCGTATCGAAAAGACGTTTGCCCAATTGCGCGAAAAGGAAGAAGGCGCTCTAATTATTTATATTCCAGTTGGCTATCCGAACTTAGACATTTCAGAGTCGTTAATTCGTGCAATTGCGGAATCTGGGGCAGATATTATCGAGTTGGGCGTTCCTTATGCGGACCCGCTAGCAGATGGCCCCACTATTCAGGAAGCCTGTTTGCAGGCTGTCAACAATGGTACCAACTTGGACATTTGTCTTGAGACGGTCAGCAAGCTGCGCGCATCAGGCATAGACACTCCAATTGTATTTATGGGCTACTGCAACTCTTTCCTTGCTTATGGTCTAGAGAGGTTGGCAGCCCAAGCAGTAGAAGCAGGTGTTGACGGCTTCATTATCCCAGACTTGCCTTCTACGATGGCACAGCCTTGGGTACAGAAGTTTGAGCCGCATGGGCTTGACTTAATTTTTTTCCTTGCACCTACAACGAGTGAAGAGCGCGCTGCTGCTGTTGTGAAGCAGGGAAGTGGATTTTTGTACTGCATTTCGGTTGCTGGTGTCACAGGAGTAAGGCAGTCGCTGCCTAATGAACTACCTGGCTTTATTCATCAAATTAGACAACAGTCAACGTTGCCACTAGCAGTTGGCTTCGGAATTTCCAATGCGCAGCATGTGAAGGAAGTTAGCAGCTATGCAGATGGAGCGATTGTGGGAAGTGCGCTTATTCAGGTCATTAAACAAGCTTCATCGGAGACGGTAGAGCAGGATGTGCGAGCTTTTGTACATCAGTTAAAAAGTGCGACAAGGCGAGTTGCCGTGGAGCGAGTGTAGCTGTATATGAAGCTTCGTATAGAGGTTAATCTATTCAATTGCGGTGCTGGAATGACTTCGTGAATAGACTGGTTGTTATAGTTACGATGCAAGGAGGTGCTGATTATCGTTAGAGTGAAAATTTGCGGGTTAACCACAATAGAAGCTGCGTTAGCTGCTGTCGATGCAGGTGCCGATACGATAGGCTTTGTATTTACGAGCAGCAAGCGAGAAGTGACACCGGAGCAAGCAAGACGGATCATACAATTGCTGCCGCCTTATGTGACAACGACAGGGGTCTTCGTTAATGAAGAACTTCATATTGTAAATGATATTGCAGCGTACTGTCACTTGGATCTCGTGCAGCTGCATGGACAAGAATTTCCACAATACTGTGAGCAGGTGATACGACCTGTCGTCAAAACTATTTCCGTTCGGGATGAGGACGATTTAGCTCAAATAAGTGCGTACACTCATGAGAATAACGTGCGAGCTATTTTGCTGGATACGCATGTTGATGGTGCAACTGGCGGGACGGGTCAGCCATTCCCGTGGAAATTTGCTGTTGGGGTAAGTGAAAGGCGGACGATTATTTTAGCAGGCGGCTTGCATGTAGGCAATGTAGCGAGAGCTATAGAGCAAGTTCGACCATTCGCTGTTGATGTGAGCAGTGGTGTGGAAACTGAAGGTGTGAAGGACCGCTATAAAATGCGAAAATTCGTGCAAGAGGTGCATTCTGCTAGTTTAGAAGCACATCTTGTAAGCGATTGAAGAGGAGCTGTATCCATGAAAAAATCGTTGATTTTTGGATTTGGAAGAGCTGGCCGCGGCTTGCATTTGCATTGTTTGCGCAAGCTTCATACCGATCAACGGCATACAGGCCTTTTTGATACAAAAGTGGGCGTCGTTGATCCTTACGCAAGTCATATCCAAGAGCCTTCCCTTGCTTTTTTCCGAAATGTAAAGGATGTAGTAGACTTCGCGCCAGAAGACACGGTCGTTCATATTTGTACATCACCAGAACTGCATGCGGAGACGCTGCGGCAAGCAGCAGAGCATGGATATAAAAATTTCATGGTCGAGAAGCCGCTAGCTTCCACTTTGGCCGAGTTGGAGCTAATACAGCAATTAGAAAGGCAGTATGGATTGGACGTTCTTGTTGTAGCGAACTGGCTGTCTAGTTCTTTGACGGCGCAGATTCGAATCATTGTTCGTTCAAATCGATACGGACCGCTTACGCTTATTGTGGCAGAGCAGGACAAAGCCCGATTGACTCGCACTTTGTCCAACATGAGTCATGACAGTGCATTAGATGTAGAAATTCCACATCTGGCTGCATTGGCTCTTAGTCTCGGTGGCGCGCAAGCGGATGTGGTACAAGCTTCTGTTACAGATATGCATGTGGAAGGTGCGGTCGTACCGAATCTCGGGACCGCTCACATTTCACTGCTGCATGCAGGAGGGCTAACTTCTCGCCTCAATTCCAACCTTGCCTCTCCGATCCGCAAGCGGACGATTCGTCTCTATTTTGCCAACCATCAAGTCGTAGGTTATTTTCCTTGTGCACAGGATGACAGCTACTCTTGGCTGCAAATCTACGATAAAGATGGGGTGCTTATCGAACAGCAAGTGATGTACGATGATCCGCTGTCGGCGATGTTTGTGGAGTATTATCGTTACTTTGATGGACTGTGTGCTAAGCCTGAAAGTGACTTGGCCTTTAACGCGCGAGTCGTTGCTACGTTATGTGAGGCTAAGATGAAATGCGGTCTTATGCTGTCTAAAGCAGAACAGGAGTTATATGATGGTGCAGGTGTGCACTTTGAAACTGTAAAAACGGGGTGAACGATATGACAATTTCATTTTTCTCTGGTGCGGCTTCATTTAGACGCCAATGGCCGTTAATCGAAGAAGAGCTGGATAAGATTTTTGAATCAGGACAGTTTACGAATGGACCAACTGTGAAAAAGTTTGAACAGATGATGCAAGCTTATACAGGAGCGAAACATTGTATAGCGGTCGGCAATGCGACAGATGCGCTTATTATTATGCTGAAGGCGTCTGGAATCGGACCTGGTGATGAAGTGATCGTACCATGCTTTACGTTCTTTGCCTCTGCCTCAAGTGTTGGGCATGTAGGGGCTACGCCTGTATTTGTCGATATTGATCCCGTTACGTACAGCATCTCAGTCGAAGATATTGAACGTAAAATTACCGAGCATACAAAGGCGATTATGCCCGTTCATCTATTTACGCAGTTGGCTGATATGAAGGAGATTCAGCGTATTGCGGACAAGCATGGATTGTTAGTGTTGGAAGATAGTGCTGAGGCGATTGGTATGTTTCATGACAGTGTGCATGCTGGTTTAATTGGTCAGGCTGGTGTCATCTCTTTTTTTCCAACTAAAACACTAGGAGCAATTGGTGATGCAGGTCTTATTGTTACGAATGATGATTTGCTAGCTCATCGGGTACGCAGATTGCGCATTCATGGTCAGGATGAAGGGGTTCCATATGTTTATCATGAGGTTGGGTATAACAGTCGGATGGATGATATACAGGCCGCTGTACTATTATCGCGGTTGCCTTTTTTATCACAGGAGATTGCCAAGCGTGCGCATTTAGCAGCGTTATATAATAACTATCTTGCTTCGAATCCACATGTCCAGACGCCATCCATTAGAGAGAGGCAAGATACAACGAATCCTGTCTACTATGTGTATGTAATCGAATGTGATCGCCGTAATGAACTTGTACAGTATTTGACGGATAACGGAATTGGTACAGAGGTGTATTACCCGTTAACTTTGCATACGCAGCCTTGCTTTGCATCACTTGGCTATGAGGAAGGAAGCATGCCTCATGCGGAGCTGGCTTGTACGAGAACGGTTGGGCTGCCGCTCTATCCTGACTTAACGGAGGAAGGCGTTGCAGCGGTTAGTGAGGCCATTAACAAATTTTACGAAGGAGGGGTGTAAGAATGAGCGTTCCTTTTTTCAACTATGGTGCGAGATATGCGGAAGATCGTGACATCATCAAAGATATTGTGTTTCAGGTAGGTCTCTCCGATAATTTTATTTTGAAAGAGGGAGTGGCTGACTTTGAGCAAGCGATTCGTGCTTATACAGGGGCGAAGCATGCAGTAGCCGTGTCAAATGGAACGACAGCTTTAAGTGTTATATTGCGAGCATTAGGAGTTGGTCCAGGTGTAGATGTGCTCACTCCTGCATTCTCTTTTATTTCTACAGCTAGTACAATTGCGCTGCTGCAAGCTCGTCCTGTATTTGTCGATGTGGATCCCGTGACAGGTATGCTGGATCCAACTGATCTGGAAGCGAAAATTACACCGAATAGCCGCGTCGTCATTCCAACGCATCTGTTCTCCGTTATGGCTAATATGTCTGCGATTAGAGAGATCGCGGATCGGCATCAGCTGCATGTGCTGGAGGATAGTGCTGTCGCGTTAGGAGCTAGTATGAACGGTACGAAAGCTGGTTTGCTAGGCGATAGCGGGTTGTATTCGTTCTTTCCAGCGAAGCCGCTTGGCGGCATAGGCGATGGGGGAATTATCGTAACCAATGATGATGACTTGGGACAACGCTGTCGGATGCTGCGCAACCACGGGCAGGACGGCATTACTCGCTTCCTCCATCATCATCTTGGATACAACCATCGTATGGATGAAGTGGTAGCTCGTTATTTGCAGCATAAGCTCCTGCGGCTGGGTCAGTTGATCGAGCGTCGTGCGCAGATTGCTGCTCGTTATAACGAGGCGTTTGCAAGCTTAGCACCAGACATTCGTATCGTAACCGACGATCATTATGTCCGTGTGTACTATACGTATGTGCTGCAAAGCGAGCGACGTGATGAATTGCAGCAGTTCTTGCATGCACGGGGTATTGAGACCCAAATTTATTATCCGCTTGCGCTACCGCTGCAACCAGCCTTTGCTTATTTAGGGCATAAGGAAGGTGATTTCCCGCATGCGGAAGCGTTGACGAAGAAGTCGCTTGCTTTGCCGCTGTATGCGGAAATGCCTGATGAACATATTGATCTCGTCATAGAGGCGGTTCTCGCTCACGCCCATCAGGTAGCCGTCCATGTTTAAGGTGTATGGTGGCGATAGGGATGAACAGCGCATCGTTTTGTCAGGACTAAGTGATGAAGCGGGTGCCTCGCTTCGTGATCAAATTCAAGCCCATGAAGAATTGGGCTGGCGTGAGCTAGAGATTCGGATGGTGAATGGAAGTTCGCTTGCAGATATTGAGGAAGCAGATTTCCAAGCGATCCGACTCGATATCGAGGCAGCTCATAAGCAGGTGACCGTTGTTTCCTCACGTATCGCGAATTGGGAGCGTCCCATCACGGCACCCTTCGAATGGGATGCAGAGGAGTTGAAACGGTTGGCAGCTAGGGTGCCGGCACTTGGTACGAAATATATCCGGATTATGTCTTATCCGAATGATGGTTTGCCTGAATCGGTCTGGAGGGGTAACGTCATTGAGCGTATAAGCCGCCTAACTGAAATGGCAGCGAATGCTGGCCTCATTCTGCTTCATGAGAATTGTGCAGGATGGGCAGGAACTTCGGCAGACCATGCGTTGGATTTGGTGAAAACCATTGATTCTCCTCATCTGCGTCTTCTATTTGATACAGGAAACGGTATTGCCTATCGCTATGATACCCATGAGTATTTGAAAAAGGTGCTCCCTTATGTCGCCCACGTTCACATAAAGGATGGCATTTTGGAAAATGAGCAGGCTGTTTATGCTTTGCCAGGAGCAGGGCAATCTCGTGTGAGAGAATCGATCCGCTTATTGCTTGAACATCATTATTCAGGAATCTTCGCTATTGAACCGCATTTGCATCTTATTCCACATTTGAAACAGCAGAGCAAGACAGACGGTGGCAGTTTGAAACAATCATATATCGCCTACGGCCGTCGCTTAGAATGCCTGCTGGATGAACTCCAACAAACAGAAACGCAATCAGGAGGTGTATTTGTATAGTGGACGCCACTTGTGCATCTCGAACATCTCCATTATTCACATCCGATTACGAAGCTTTTCTACTTGAACTACTTGCCTATGACACCGTTTCGCCTATGGAAACGGGGCAACCGTCTTTAATAGGTGAGGCTCAGCAGCGATATGCCTCGTTTGCCTTTGCGCGAACAGGTGCTCATATCGTTATACACGAGCCTCCCAATCCAGCTTTATTGGAAGGGGAGGAAGTTCCTTTATCTGTGAAGGAGCGGGCGTCACGCATGGGCGATGCATTTTGGTCGTCTCAGCCTAATCTTGTGCTTCGCATCGGACCGGAGCGTCCACCAGAGCAAACGCTTGTCTTCAATTTTCATATGGATACGGTAGATGGCTCATTCCCTGTTACGTATGATGGGGAAACGTTTGTTGGACGTGGAGCGGTAGATATGAAAGGACCTGGTGTAGCGCTGTTGGCTGGCATTGAGGCCGCTCTGCGGGACAAGCCATACCTACTCGATACGTACACAATCATCATCCAATGTGTATCGGGTGAAGAAGGCGGCGCGATGGGTGTGTATGGCACGAAGGTGCTTGTTGATAAAGGATGGTACGGCCGATTGAATGTATTTGCCGAACCTTCGGACGGTGTCTATTTTGACAAATCGACGACTTCAATGACAGCAAGAATCGTTGTTGAAGGGAAAGACGCAACCGATGATGCACCCCATAGTGGGCATAATGCTACATTGCTGCTTGGTTTTATCGCTCAGCAATTGTTTGCGAATCTATCGGTGCCAATCACAGAAGCAGGAGGAAAAATGTGTTTGGCAGGTCTTCATACCGGAAAGATGCACAACAAAGTGTATGGAAGCGGACAACTGCTTTTGAACTTTGCTTATTTGTCTATGGAAGCAGGACGGCAGTTCCGATTATGGATCGAAGACGCGTTTGCTAATGCAGTGGGACGATTCTCGGATACGTTCAGTGCCATTGATGGTTCTTCTTTAACAGCTAAAGATGCAGAGCGAATATGTCGCTTGGAATGGGTGAAGCAGGGATTGCCCGTGCTGAATAATCGAGATGAGTTGATGGAGCGCTTCTTAGAGGCACTAGGCTTGGAGCGAAGTACGGATGATCATTTGCATGAAACCTTTACCTGCGATGCCATGTGGGCACAACGTGAAGAGAGCTATACCATTGTTTATGGCCCTGGAAGTCTGGAGAAAAATTTGGCCCATGCAGACGGTGAGTGGATAACGAGGGCGCAGTTGGAGGAGTATGCCAGTTCCATTCGTCACCTGCTCCACTCGTATGTACCGATCGTTCAAGACCAATCTGTAAAGGAGACGATTGCATGACAGGAACGGAGCTTACGCAACAGCAAACAGAAGTGGTTTATGTTCAATCTGAGCCCTTGCATCAATTTGTAACCAAAGTGTTTCAGGCTTGTGGGGTATCGGAAAACTACAGCCGTACGGCGGCAGATGTATTGTGCTATGCGGATGAGAAAGGTTTTGATACGCATGGCATTACGAATTTGGATCGCATTTATGTAGCTCGGCTGCAGGATGGTCGTATTAATCCGCAGGCTGAATTTTCGATTGAAACAGAAACGCTCGGAACAGCAACGCTGGATGCCAAGCAGGGGCTAGGTCTTGTGGCAGGAGCGCGAGCGATGGAGCTAGCGATCGAGAAAGCGCGCGCGACGGGCATTGGCTGTGTCGTCGTTCGCAATTCCTCGCATTTTGGCAGCGCTGGCTATTATACAGCTCAGGCGCTCGATGCGGGTATGATTGGCATCGCGATGACGAATCTGGGTTCGCAGACGATTGCTCGCCCCTTGAATGGAACGGTCAATATGTTGGGGACGAATCCAATCGCCGTAAGCGCGCCTGCTCAGCATCTGCCTCCATTTGTACTGGATATGAGCACTACTGTTGTGGCGACAGGCAAAATTCGGGCCGCGAAGCTTCGGGACGAGTCCATTCCAGAAGGCTGGCTCATTGACGAAGCAGGCAATCCCGTTACAGATCCGCAAGCTTACGAAGATGGAACAGGGCATTTGCAAATGCTCGGAGGTTCGCTTGCGACAGGCGGAGCAAAAGGCTATGGCCTTGCGCTAGTCGTTGATATTTTATGCGGTATCTTATCGGGTTCACATGTCGGTCCTAGTCCGAAGCTCTTGGAGAAGGATGGAGCCTCTCATGCTGTGGAAGATCAAAATATCGGCCACTTTTTCCTCGCCATTCAAGTAGAGGCGTTTCGACCGCTTCTCGAATTCGGTACGCATATGGACAACATGCTGCAAACGCTGCTGAACTGCCCGACCCGATCCCCAGAGAAGAAAGTCGTTTATCCAGGTTACTTGGAAGCGCAAAGAAGCAGTTCCCCAATAGGAATTCCACTGGATGTGCATGTGTATGAGCAGTTGTTGGAGTTGGCAGATAAGCTTAAAATTGCAGCTCCAGCGCGTGAAACAATCATAGCTAACGTTTGAGGTAATAGAGGAGGATATGAGATGCAGCTTAACATAGGCATGATCGGAATGGGCGTTATATCAAAATACTATGTAGATGCACTAACGAATCGTTTGTCGAACCCTGTCTTGACGGCTGTGTGCGATTTGAATGAGAGCAGACTCCAGCCGTTTCGTGAAAAAGGGATCAGTAGTTATTTGGATTATCAAGAGCTGCTGAAGCGGGATGACATCCATGCGGTTGTTATTAATGTGCCTAACGATAAGCATTTTGAAATATGCAAGCAGGCGCTTCTGGCAGGCAAGCATGTATGCTGCGAGAAGCCGATGACGCTCAAGCTGGATGAGGCGAGACAGCTCGTAGAACTTTCACGTGCGGCGAAATTGACGATGTTTACTGCTTTCCATAGGCGTTACAACGTGCATTTCGAGAAAGCGCTGGAGCGGTTGACGTCTTTGGAGGACGTGTCTTTTGTAACTGCCAGCTACTTGGAGAAAATTGAAGAGCATGCCGGAGATGATCAGTGGTATTTGCAGCCTGAACGGTGCGGAGGCGGATGCGTGGCGGATAATGGTCCGAATGTCTATGACACGTTGGCATTTTTCCTTGGTCATATGAAAGTTCAATCCGTTGATATCACAAGGGATGAGCGCAATATTGATATGGAGGCACGTGTGGAGCTGGTGACGGAAGAGGGTATTCCTGTCACGGTCGATCTGGACTGGGCTTATCCGAATGGAGAGCAGAAGGATGTACGGATCGTGTTCAAAGATGGCGGCGAAATTTATATCGATATGTTAGACGGTTTCCAACAATTCAAATCGTCTTTGTTCCATGAGTATGAAGCGATTCTAGTGGACTTCGTTGCGAAAATAGAAGAGGGCAATTGCCACGGTGAAGACGGCTATGATGCGGTTCGTCTCGTCCATGAAACCTATGAGGCAGAGGCGATTCGTGTATGACCCATACACTTAGTAACCGTACAGCAGCAGTTGTGAAGCGCACAGTTATCGGATCATTTGTTAAGCTGCTATTCCATAAGCAGGAGCAGCGAGGGATGCAGTTGATCGAGCATGAGACACGCTGCGTGCAAGAGCGTGAAATTCATGAAATCGTGACCACCGACCATCATGAAGCGAGAAGTGGTGATCGCATTGATAGAGTAGGGTTTCTCGGATTTGCTGAGCTTCACTGTGGAGGAATTGTGGAGCGTGGCGATCGAGTATGGATTAATGGCGAGCGGATCGGAGAAGTGTTGGGCTTCGACGAGTGCCACTATCCGAACCACTACAATATCATTGTCGCGGTTGAGAAACCTATTACAGCATCTGAGCTTTCACTAACGGTAGAGTCGCAAATTTCTTTTGTAGGTCGTACATTTGATTAAATAGTGGACAGACAAATAGAGCTATGGAGGTGGCTTATGACGCTGGAGAAGAAATTGCTTGCTAAGCAAGCGCGAATCGGAATTATAGGGATGGGATATGTCGGTCTGCCGTTGGCTGTCGCTTTTGCACAAGAAGGTTATGAAGTAACAGGCGTCGATCTTAGTGCGGAAAAGGTGGGGATGCTCAATGAGGGGCGTTCTTATATATCTGATGTTGAGGATCACGATATTTGCAATGTTCTGCTCAGCGGCCACTTCATGGCAACAACCGATTTCTCGGCTATTCAGCAGTTTGATGCTTTGTGCATTTGCGTGCCTACTCCGTTAAGCAAACAGCAGGAGCCAAATCTTACGTACATCGAATCGGTTGTTGCTCAATTGAGTGTGTATTTGCAAAAGGGTACGTTGGTCGTATTAGAAAGCACGACGTATCCGGGTACGACAGATGAACGTATTGCCGATGTGCTTGCAGAAGAAGGGCTGTTCGTTGGAAAAGACTACTATTTGTGCTATTCGCCTGAACGTGTTGATCCGGGCAATCAAACGTATTCGATCCGCAACACACCAAAAGTTGTTGGAGGGACTACGCCAACTTGTTTGAAGCTAGGAGAGATACTGTACAGCTCCATTTGCGAGCGCGTCGTACCTGTATCGACAACGAAAGCAGCAGAAATGTCCAAGCTGTTAGAAAATACGTTCCGCAGCGTGAACATTGCTTTTATTAACGAAGTTGCTCTCATGTGCGATACATTGGGCATCAACGTATGGGAAGTCATTCAAGCTGCTTCGACCAAACCATTCGGTTTTATGCCGTTCTATCCGGGTCCAGGGATAGGTGGACACTGCATACCGCTTGATCCGATGTATTTGTCTTGGAAGGCGAAAGGGGAAAATTTCTTCAGCCGATTTATCGAGCTATCGCAGGATTTGAACCGTAATATGCCAAGGTACATTATCCAAAAGGTTGTTGAAGTGTTGAATGTGCAGCGCAAAAGCATTAACGGCTCTCGTATCCTTCTTCTCGGTATGGCTTATAAGCCTAACGTTAATGATTTGCGTGAATCGCCGAGTTTGGAGATCTACGAATTGTTGAAGGAAAAAGGCGCCGTGTTGACGGTTAATGATCCGGTGTGCGATTCGATGTCCGATAAGCACGGTAACAAGGTGGAAATCGAGCAAACGGTTAATGAAGCGGAGCTTGGCGAATATGATTGCATCGTCTTCTTGACGTCACATGCTGTATACAACGTGCGCGCAATTGCAGATTCTGGTGCTGCTATTTTGGACACGCGTAACGCATTTGCAGGGTTGAAAGCACCGAATGTACTGCGAATTGGCGATGAGTTGACACTTGAGCAGGATCGTTTGCTTGTAGCGCTGTAACTTCTTTTGGATCATTGACTAAATTGGATATTAATGGTACTATCCTCTCGTTATCATGAATGATTCGACAGCAAATAGCTTAAATGGTACCAGGAGGATTTATGGATGTATAGTGTTATACCGATGTCTGAACGTGTGCAGCAGCATTTAAATGATGTGAAGGTGTATGGCTGCCTCTTGCAGCTTTCCCCTAAGCAGAATGATGAATCACTTGAACAAAATCTGACCGAAGATTGGCATCATATCCACGAGCAGTGGAAAGGGATGGTTAAGTCGGCTGTCAGCGAACAACCTCGTATTGCTGCCTATCAGCAGCTGTATACTCAGATTGGATTAAACCCGAAGAAAACCCCACCATCTGTGCAAAATTTACTTCAACGCTTCTTCATTAAGGACGAGCTCGATAAAATTCCAACCATTCACCCCATTGTAGATGCGATAAATGTTGCAGCAATTCAGCATCTGATTCCGTTAGGCGTATTCGATGCCCACGCTGTGGAAGGTAAGCTTCGCCTTGCTTTTACAGAAGGAGGCGAACCGTTTCAAGGACTTGGTGAAAGCGAAGCAGCAGCTTTGCCTGCGGACGTATTGGTACTGGCCGACGATGCGAAAGTGTTGTCTCGCTTCTGTTACCGTGATGGAGAATCGCAAAAAGTAACTGCAAATACAGCTACTATTTGGTTGCTGGGTTGTCAGGTTTCAGGCATTGACGAGCAGGATATAGCCGAATCGCTGAATACAGCTATTGAAATTCTTGGCCGTGCCTACGATATTGAATGCTTAGAGCAAGCTGTAAACTAATTCGTTGTCCTTTATAAGGAGCTATCTATTAACTCGCAACTTTGCGATGGCGTTCCACTTCCTAGTTTTTAATTAGGGGGAGCGCCTTATTTTCGTATAAAGAGGGAGGTTTACTTTCATGTCTACAAATGCAAAAGCGTATTGGGCGATGAGCATTGCGATGATTACGGTAGGTAGTTCTTTTGTCATTGGCAAGCAAGTGTCGGCTGTCTTTCCTGTATATCTAGCATCTGCGATACGCTGTGGGATTGCAGCGGTTATTTTGCTCTTGCTGTTATATGTACGAGAGGGTATTCCAAAGATTATTCCAAGAGACCGCTTTTGGCTATTTGTTCAATCACTGACAGGTGTATTCGGGTTCGGCATTTGTTTATTATACGGACTAAAATATACATCGGCTGGCGAGAGCGGTGTTATTATGAGCACGACACCGATGATTATTGCACTCATTTCCTTTTTATTTTTAAGAGAGAGACTATCGCTTTATAAATGGTTAAGTGTTGCACTTGCAGTTATCGGAATAGCTGTGTTGAAACTGAATCAGTTGGATGTAGATACAAGCACAGCTGCAGGCTCTGAATCACTTGTGTGGTTAGGAAATATGCTCGTATTTCTGGCTGTGATTGGGGAGGCGCTATTTACGATTTTCGGTAAAGTTTTATCGGCGAGGCTATCCCCGTTGGCTATTGCTACTTTTGTAACGCTGCTTGGATTTTTGATGTTCCTTCCGTTCGGTATATATGAAGCATTTACGTTTGATTTTGCACTTCCAACTATTTTGGATTGGACGTACATTTTGTATTATGCGGTAGTTGTCACGGTGCTCGGCTTTATTTTGTGGTATTACGGTGTTTCTCTTGTACCGACAGGTACGTCAGCTGTGTTTACTGGTTTGATAGCCGTGTCCTCGCTCGTATTCTCGTATATTTTCCTGCGAGAGCCATTCCACTGGAGTCACTTAGCTGGTATAATCTGTGTCCTGGCTGCCATCGTAATCTCTTCGATACCTTCGAAGGCAGAAGAGAATAAAGCTGCAATTGGAGCGTAAACGTAGCTTAGAGATTTAGGCTGGTAAACAACAGTTGATACGACACGGAGGACTAGAAATCGATGAGACGAGTGGATGTAGTTTATAGTTTGATTACGGATGAAACGAAATCCAAAGTGTTAATGGTACAAAATCACGATCATGATGGTCGCTGGTCTTTGCCTGGTGGAGCGGTCGAGGTAGGGGAAACGTTGGAGGAAGCTGCGATTCGTGAGGCGATGGAAGAAACGGGCTACACGGTTAACGTGTATGGTTTAGTGGCTGTAAATGAGTGTAGGTTTGAAGATATTCAGGAGCATGCCATATTTTTTACCTTCAGAGCGAGTATCGTGGGTGGGCAGGAGCAGTTGAGCCGACCTGATGAGATTAGCAATATTGCATGGGTAGATCTGCACGAAGCGGATGAGCGCATGCCATACATAAAGGATGGTGTAAGCCGTCTTATTGAACGAGCACAAGAGATTCCTTATTACGACCAAGGGCGAAAAGGATTCGGCTCATAGTGAGTGGTATACAAAAAAATGAACAAAGACAGAGATTGTTTCTGCGCGGATTTTTATGGATTGTTATGAACACTTATGAACTCGCGTTAGAAGCAGTCTCTTTTTTATTGACTTTGTAGTATGAAGCATATATTTCCACTGGAAGATTAATCGGCTATGATGAAGTGACATAGACATAGACATAGACATAGACATAGACATAGACATAGACATAGACATAGACATAGACATAGACATAGACATAGACATAGACATAGACATAGACATAGACATAGACATAGACATAGACATAGACAAGTATGTGATTATTTATTAGTTTTCCAAAACATAAATCGTTGTAAGAGGTGAGCTTTATGATTCGCGCTTTCAGGGATCAGGATAAAGATTATGTGATTGAATCACACATCCGTATTTACAAGGAAGAGTACCAGTTTGACCATACATTCGCAGCCTATATCCATGATTCGGTGCACGACTTTGTTAGCCAAGCAAATCGGGAGAAAGAACATATTTGGATAGCTGAAATGGACGTTGAGCCAAAGGGGATGATAGGTATCGCACGTGTGGACCATGATACTGCCCGACTGCGTTGGTTTTTAGTTGAACCGGATGCGAGAGGGCAAGGCCTCGGCAAACAGTTGATGGAACAAGCTATCACATTTAGCGAACAACGGCAATATAAGCGGATTATCCTTTGGACTCATTCTGATCTCATTCAAGCAAGAAAGCTATACACACATTATGGATTCAGACTGGTCGAGACTACTTCTAAGCAGTTATCTGGACAAGAGTTGGTGGAAGAGAAGTGGGAGCTAGATTTAGTCGATTAAAGTGTTAACACGCTGTAATAGGTGTATAAAATACGCCTATACGATGATAAGTAGGAGAATGGATAATGACTATGGGGAGAATCATAGGGCAGGGGCGGACGGCAGATGTATATGAATATGCAGATGGAAATGTGCTGAAATGGTATCATGAATCCATGCCTAAATCTGTCATCGTAGAGGAGTATCGTGTGAGTCAAGCTGTCTCTGCCACAGGCGTCTTAACGCCAAAGCCATTGGAAATGATAGAAGTAGACGGCAGGAGTGGTATCGTATTTCAAAAAGTCGTGGGAGATACGCTGCTTAAGCAGTTGGCATCAAATCCGTGGCGTATTGGGACGCTTACGAAACAGTTGGCTAAACTGCATGTAAGCATCCATCAGCAAAAGGCACCCGATGCGCTTCGACAGCAGCTATGCATGTGGTAAGAAAAGTGATGCTGTGCATTTATTTGAAACAGTATTGTGTTTGCTCACGTATGAAAAGAGAAGAAATAGAACGCTGGATATTGCCTGTTGCAGCCGCACGATTGACAGAATCAATTCCAGAAGCGGAGAAAATGGCGCTTGTGAAGCTGATCAGGAAGCAAGCGAACTGGCCATCGTGATTTTGACAAGGAAGCTTCATCGTTCTCATCAATTTATAGAAAAAGAGGTCATCGTCTACCTATGATTATTCGAGTAGAGACACCGCAAGATTATGCACAAGTATACGCGTTACATGATATGGCTTTCAACAACAAAGATGAGGAATCTGCGCTAGTGGAGCGAATCCGCACGTCAGATACGTTCGTACCTGAGCTTTCCTTAGTTGCTGTAGAAGGCGAAGAAATTATTGGTCACGTGCTACTCAGCAAGGCACATGTTGTCACTCCTTCTGGCAGCAAACAGGAGGTGCTTGCTTTAGCTCCAATTGGTGTGAGGCCCTCTCATCAGAAGCATGGGGTCGGTTCCAAGCTAATAGTTGAAGGAATGAAGCGAGCAGCAGAGCTAGCCTATCCGCTAGTGCTGTTAATCGGACATCCGGATTACTATCCGAAGTTTGGATTTGTACCGGCGCGCTCGCATGGATTGGATCTGAAGCAGTTCCCTGTACCAGATCATGTGTTTATGGTGCGTGAGCTGCAAGAGGGACAATTAGGCACGATTCAAGGTGAGCTTCAATATCCTGCTTGCTTTATGGGATAGCTGAGTGGATGTGGAGTCAAGCTTGGCTTGCCTCCAGCTCCGACACCTAGCTCCCAGCGGAAGGCTGTGTATTTTCATCATTATCCGCTAACGCAGATAGGACATACCTTCGTAAAACAGTGTAGCTGGAGGGGATTATTATCGGTGCTTTGCTGGAATTGCTGGTTGGTTTGTTGGACGTGTTTTTAACCTTCAGAGAGGATGCGGAGGCTAGGGAGCGCCGTATTGATCGACGGATTAAAAAGCTGGTGAAGGAGCAGGAATGGTTTGATCTCTTGTATGAGGATGAACGATACCGCAATTTATTTCATTCCAATGTGCAAGTTAGAGAAAAGTTGCTGGATCGAAAGTATATGAGAACATTGGAACAGAGTGTGCATGAGCGTCAGCTGTTTCAATGTGAGATGGATGAGTTAGTTTTACTGGTACAGAAATAAGCTTCTACGCTATCGGAGGCCGCTATCCTGCCTATACTTAGATGTTTCTGTATGGTAAGCATAAATCAAGTTCATATCCAACAGCCGAAATTTTCAGTATTGTAGATAAACCATGATGATATGGACAAAAGTGCAGCTATTTTAAGTAGAAAACGTCATTTTGAGCGAGATTGGGACAAAAGTGCATTAATTTTCCTCAATTTGCACTTAAAAGTGGAAAAGTTGATAAAATAAATGCATTTTTGCGCATAAACCTTCTGCATAAGCGCATTTTCAGGTAAATGAACTGCATTTTTGTCCTAACCTTATCAGAAGCATTTTAGCCATTTACGAGCGTAATGCTTTGCGAAAATGGATTGATGAAAGGAAGGTATGAATGATGTAGTGAGTTCCCAAACTTGCTTCAGACATAATTATTGAAATATCCCGAAGGGTAGATAGCTAGGTCATAGTTAGGCTACTTGGTGGAGCCGATAGAATAGAGTGTGATATATCTCATTGGATGTAGCTGAGGAAATGAAGTAATACATAGTTAGGACTAAATGATTTTTATCTAGGTATATTCAAAATATTCGTATCGTTCCATACTTCATGAGGGAGATGAATCATGTGAAGCAGAGCAGTATGGTTGCGGATCAGGACTTTGTCATTGAGCATGTGAAAGAAAAATTCAGCTGCACCGTACTGAGCTGTGAAGGTCGTCCGTGCTTGGAGTACAAGACAGAGGAAGAGTTAGCGCATATTTCAGAATATGTACAGGCAGTGTTTCAAAGAGAAGTGACTGATGTGTTCTTTGCTGCAGTTCCGAGCGTGGATATGGATTAACATCTGAGGTATATGGGAGATGTGTAACTCTTGCGTTTGCTAAAAAATAATTAGCCTTAAACTAACCAGCTATCTATATGTCATAGGCAGCTGGTTTTTATTATTTCATAGGTAGTTCGAATCTAGTTTTGTTGTGTGAGTTATTACGTATATCCAATTGAAAAGGCATGTCATTTCCATTCATAGTTTGTCATGTGTATAATTATGGATATATAAGTTGTTGTTTAGCTCTATTCCCAGCCCTGTAGATAGGAAAGCTACCTAGGGCTCTTTTCGTAAAGGAGGCAGTACATGATGGAATCTACATCAAGGATTACGATTGACCGTGTATCAACAGATCATCTGGAGGCATTAGTAGAGTTATATAAAGAACTAGTTGACCATGAGCTTCACGTGGAACAAATAAAGAAACAATTTTTACGGCTGCAACAGAATGAGGATTATTACATTATTGGCGCTAAAAATGAGGCTGGGCAATTAATGGGCAGCGTTATGGGAATTGTATGCCAGGATCTGTTGCTAGACTGCCGTTCGTTTATGGTGGTTGAAAATGTGATCGTCTCCAGCAGCTATCGAGGTCTTGGCGTTGGTAAACTGCTGATGGAACGGATCGAACAGATTGCAGTCGAACGGAATTGTTATCGTACGGAGCTATTTTCGAGTGCTTCACGACAAGCTGCACATTATTTCTATGAATCGATTGGCTATGATCGTGAGTCATCTATCGGTTTCGTAAAAAATATATAGAGGAGCTGTCTATATGGTATCGCAAGGAAGGACTTACTTTTTTCCAGAACATATTGTGAACCGAAAAGGGGCGGTGCGTGCTGCTGACATTCCCGAAGATGTAAAACTATGGCTTAATGAAGGCGTTCTGACAAGTGTGAATTTGATGGAATGGCTTGCTGTTGATCATAGTGTACTCGTGCAGCACGTACTGCCTCGGTTGGAGTTAGGCCATCTTGTGGAACCCATTTTACAGCAAATCAATCAGTTGAAAGAGCAGAAAGTTATGAAGTTGATTCCTCTTATTGGAAAAATGCTGTATGAAGCTCTTCGTGAGGTGAAGGATGTGCAGCAGCGTGCGATGCTGATGGAGTCTATTATGGAATATGGTTCTGACAGTGTACGATGCTGGGGATGTTATATGGTTAGTTCGGATATTGATTTAACTTTGCAGCAGAAGTTGGAGAAAATGAAGAGATTTGCAGCGGATCAGCATTTTGGCGTGAGAGAGATTGCTTGGATGGCAGTCCGCGATGATATCGCTCGGAATTTGACCTCTGCTATTGAAATGCTTTCTGCTTGGACGACGGAAGAAGATGCTAATATTCGTCGATTCGCGGTGGAAGCTACGAGACCTTGCGGGGTATGGACAAGCCATATTCAAAAGCTGAAGTTTCAGCCGGAACTGGCGCTGCCTTTGTTGGAGCAGGTAAAGTCAGATCCATCCAAGTATGTGCAGGACTCTGTAGGCAATTGGTTGAACGATGCCAGCAAGTCGAGGCCGGAATGGGTGCACGAAGTATGCGAGCAATGGATACAGGCATCTGATTCCAAAGAAACGGCTAAGATCGTGAAGCGGGCAACTCGAACGTTGTTGAAGAAATAGGGAGTAACTAGTTCAGAAAGATCGGGCTTTATTCACCTGTATATAGGTTTGTGAGGAACATGTCCAAGTGATCCATCGCTATTTCTAATCTAACGTAACTTCTAAGGGAGCTGAGCGAGATGAAGCAAATTCGAGTTGGGATTATAGGTACTGGCTTTGGGGCGTCTGTGCACGCCCCAATTCTCCAATCGCATGAAGGGTTTGAGGTGAAGGCAATCGCAAGTATGTATCGAGGGAGAGTTCAGAATGTACAGCGTAGCACAGGTATTCAACAGGTATACACGAATTGGCAGGACATGATCGATCAGGAGGAGTTGGACCTTGTTGTTGTGGCTTCCGCCCCTCCAAATCATTATGATATGACAATGGTAGCACTTCGCAAAGGAGTGCATGTGTTGTGTGAGAAGCCGCTAGGTATGAATGCAGTGGAAACGAAAGCGATGCTTGAGCAGCAGCGGCTCTCTGACGTGCGGGGTTTTGTTCATTTCCAATGGAGACTAACTCCCGTCAGACAAGCGATTAAACAAATCATCCAAAGTGGAAAATTAGGTCGTATTCAGCATATGAAATATCATGGCAGCTTCTCGGGGTATTCGATGTTAACGAACCAGTCACGCGGCTGGGAAGGCAGTAAGAGCGCGGGCGGCGGGATGTTGTTTGCGATTGGGTCGCATATGATCGATGCTTTACAATGGTGGATGGATAAGAAGATTAGCGATGTGTATGCGGAATTGAGCACGAAAGTTCCAACACATGCTAGTGCAAGTGATGATAGAGCGGAGCAGCGGGATGCAGATGATGCTTTTTCAGTTATCGGTCACTTTCAGCAAGGGGCATCATTTGTTGTAGATTTATTATTTTCAGCGGTGCGAGGAAATGGCTGGTGCTTGGAGGTTTACGGGACTAAGGGCACGCTTCGTATGACTAATGATACGGATGTCGAAGTGAGTGAGGGAGGAGCATTTGAACAGATTGCTCTGTCAGTGTGTGAGCCTCCGTCGGGGTTGGCTGATTCAGCAGTGCCGTATTACAGTGGTTTGTATCCGATGCTGAATGGTGTTTACCAATCCATTGTGGAGGGAAAGACGGCATGCGATATCCCTACCTTCGTTGATGGGCATCGTGTGCAGCTTGTGTTGGATGCGATTCAGCAGTCAGCTGAGCAGCATAGAAAGGTCATGATTGTATAGCTTATTCGTGTTGTAGAGTAAGACGGAGCGTGAATAGGTAGAGCGGATCGTGCACCTAATAAAGGATGATTTCGCATTCGTTATAAGATGCACGATCCGTACTTCACCTTCTATTTAAAATGGATATTCACGAGGCTCGTTCTGTGTAGATATCCACTGTAAAGTCGTAAACTCCTCAAGCGACCATTTGCCGCCAAAACGGCCTAATCCAGACATTTTTTCTCCGCCAAATGCAATGAGTGGCTCATCATTCACGCTCTGGTCATTGACGTGAACCATACCGGATACAATTTGTTTGGCTACCTGAACCCCTTTTTCTATAGAACCGGCATGCACAGCAGCACTTAAACCATAAGGACTGTCGTTCGCTATCGCAATACCTTCTTGTTCTGTTTTAAAAGGAATGATCGTCGCAACGGGCCCAAACATTTCATGTTGAGCGGTAGCAACGTCATTGGTATTGGAAGTTAAGACGAATGGAGACATGACGTTCCCATTTATTTGGCCCTCCAACACTACTTGTGCGCCTTCCTGTTTAGCCTTTGTAATGGTTTCCGTAATCCGTTCTACCGCTTGTTTGTTAATGAGTGGGCCAATCATATTGGAATGGTCTCGGGGGTCACCCACTTTCAACATGTTGGCAGCTTTCACGAACTGTTCGACAAAGGTCTCATAAATGCTTTCATGGACAATGATACGATTAATGGCCATGCAGATTTGACCATTATGAAAGAACTTTCCGTAAATGGCGGATTGGACCGAGCGTTCTACATCTGCATCTTCCAAGACGAGTAGTGGATTGTTTCCACCTAATTCCAAAGCAGCTTTCTTCATCGTTCTAGCACAAACTTGAGCAATATGTAGTCCTGTCTGTGTGGAACCGGTAAACGAAATGACCCGTGGAATAGGGTTTTCTGTGAAGCTATCCTCAATTTCACTGCTCGATGCGACGATAACATGCAAAAGTCCTGCTGGAAGACCAGCCTCTTCGAAAATTTTTGCTATCAACAAGCCTCCGCTAATCGCAGTTTGCTTATCTGGCTTCAAGACGACGCCATTTCCGGCTGCTAATGCAGGCGCTACTGAGCGCATAGACAAGTACATAGGGAAATTAAATGGACTGATGACGCCAACTACTCCAACAGGTCGACGGAAGACTCGATTTTCTTTATTAGGAATAAGGGATGGAACTATTTCTGCAACCATGCGCATTGGAAAGCTCGCCGCTTCTCTTGTAATAGAAATACAAAAGTCCAGTTCAACACTTGCTTTGGCATAGGTGGAACCAGTTTCCTTAATAAGAAGTTCACATATTTCATCACGCCGCGCCTTCATGATGGCAATGGCTTTTTCGAACACTTCTGCTTTTTGAAAAGCATTTACAGACTCCCATTCTGACTGTGCTTTTTGTGCGGCTGTATAGGCTTCCTGAACATCATTTTTGTTAGCAAGTTTAATAGTTGATATGATGTCATCGTTATACGGATTTTTATTTTCGTACATCGTGGTGCTGTTTCCCTCACGCCATTCGCCACCTATATATTGCAAGTTCCAATCGCTATATGTATTCATATGATTCCATCCCTTTCTATGATCATAGTAGTTATTAGATTTGAGGCTAGTAATATCAACTGTGAATGCTAGTCAAATTATGAATATGCAGAGAAAGAACTTATAACATTTTAAACGGGATTGAAATGGATGAATCTCAAACTTGTGTAGACAATTGCAGCATAGAAGGAAGGATTTGATGAGCAATGACGGGAATGCAATCTTACTATACTACAAGCATGAAGTGATTGGGTATGGACGATTTCAAAGACGAAAATAAATTTGATGTCACGAAAGAGAAAGTTATATAAAACAAAGAGAATGGAGAAATAATGAACTTCTCGTACATTGGTTATTTTTAGTATATAATAAATCCATTCATAGACATATAAAGAGGGGGAGCGAAATGAACGATATTGTATCTCCAGAGCTTCATCGCAAATTATTTAAACGTACCTTAATAGTAATCGTAATCTCTCAAATGTTCGGAGGAGCGGGTTTGGCGGCCGGAATTACTGTAGGAGCCTTGCTTGCTCAGGAAATGTTGGGCACAGACAGCTATGCAGGAGTGCCAGTAGCGTTGTTTACTCTCGGGTCTGCAGTAGCAGCGTTAATGGTAGGGCGACTATCACAGCGATATAGTCGGCGAGTGGGTCTCGTAACAGGATTTATGACGGGTGGAATCGGGGCAATTGGTATTGTAATCGCAGCTATATATAGCAACATTGTATTATTGTTTGCCTCACTGCTCGTATATGGCGTGGGCACTGCAACTAATTTGCAGGCACGGTATGCAGGAACAGACTTGGCCTTGCCGCATCAGCGGGCTACTGCTATTAGTATTGCGATGGTATCGACGACTTTTGGTGCTGTAGCGGGACCTAATCTGGTAGAGGTGATGGGGGCATTTGCTGCTTCGATTGGGGTGCCTGCACTAGCCGGACCATTTATACTTGGAGCAGTTGCTTACATACTCGCAGGTCTTGTGCTGTATTTGTTTCTCCGTCCTGATCCATTGGTGCTGGCGAAAGTAATTGCCGCTGCCAATGAGCAAGCCGCTATTCGAGATACGAATCAGGTGCATTCGCATTCAGTTGGTGTAAACAAAAAGGTTGTTGCACTTGGGGCAACGGTTATGGTCGTGACACAGTTGACGATGATCGCAATTATGACGATGACACCTATTCATATGATGCATCATGGGCATGGATTAAGTGACGTCGGACTTGTTATCGGTATTCATGTCGGAGCCATGTATCTTCCTTCGCTCATTACAGGTGTTTTGGTAGATAGGTTAGGACGCACAGTCATTATTGTCGCGGCAGGGATAACCCTTCTCTCTTCGGGTATATTGGCAGCGCTGGCGCCTCCTGATTCACTGCCTTTGCTAATTGCAGCGCTTGCTTTGCTTGGGCTTGGTTGGAATTTTGGACTAATTAGTGGTACGGCTCTAATCGTTGACGGCACGGAAACGAGCACGCGGGCTAAGACGCAAGGATCAGTAGATGTGCTGGTTGCGTTGGCAGGAGCGTCCGGCGGTGTTGTGTCTGGGGTTGTTGCGGCTCACTACAGCTTTGGTACGCTTTCGATTGTCGGGGGGTTGCTTTCGTTACTACTCATTCCGGCTGTAATTGGGGTGAAGGGGAAAACGAGGCAAGTACAATGAGGCCATCAGTATGTTAATCATATTTACGATACTATTCATAATAGTTAATGAAGCTTATTTTTGCGCAAGAACATACTCAAACATTCGTAAGAAGGATTCCATGGAATTATTGTGGCTAAGGATCTATTATGAAGTACCCCTTCTAAAAGTTCGAATCATATGATTTATAGTATAAATCAGGCCTGAAAGATGCTTTAAGCAGCAGCTATTAGGCTTTTTTTGTTTTTTTGTAACCAAATATCGATGGCAAAAAAAGTTGAATTGTATGTGGGTGGGGATATTTGGTACGATAATTATGTTGCATAGTAAAAATTAACCAACAAATATATGTGCAAGAAGGGCATGGTGTGAAGTAAGCCAGCTTTTGAAGAGAGAATGTAATTTTAGATAGAAAAACCAGAAACAAAAAGTGTGACATGTGAACGACAGCGCTTTAGAGGAGAGGATCTACCTTATGAAACATAGTTGGTTAGGCAAAGACAATCTTTATTTGGATGAGGTACATGTGACCACTATCGGGCATGTAACAATTGGCTGCTATGGAGGTCATACAGGATCAGGTTCATGGAAAAACGAAGATGGCGCATTTGTACTTGTCGATCCTCAAGGACAGTGGGCATTTACGATGGTGTTGGACGCCCATTACAGCGCTGAAAGTGCAGAATGGCTAATGGAGGCTCTAGAGCAGAAGCAAGAACAGTTGTTGTCTCTATTACGTGGCGAAGATGCTTTTGCAAAATTAGAATCTTTCTTTGTAAACCTCTTTCAAAGTGAATCATCGATAGAGGCTTGCCGCAGTATGAAAGGTGAAACTGCTTGTATTATCGTTTACCAATGTGGGCCGTATGTGTGGTGGTTGTCTGTAGGCGATTGCGCTGCCTATGTGCTTCATCCTGAGTTGAAGCGGTTAGGTCAAGTTGCACTGAACCAGAGGCAGTTTTTTGAATGGGTAGGCCATGTAAACAGTTTTTCTTTACCTGTACCGTGCTATACAGTGGGAAGGAGGCAGCTTCGGAAAGGTCGCAATGAGATCGTTGTGCTGACAGACGGTGTGCTGGATACGGAAGATAACTATTTTGACAATCTGAATCACTTGTATGAAGCGTTGTATCAGGAGCGTCCGACTTCAGCGTGTGTGGATGAAGTACTTCAACATGTGTATCGTATGGATGGCAAGGATAGCGCGACCATTGTTTGTTGGGGCTACCACAGTGAGGAAGAGGGATTAATTCCATCTGATCTTATGCAAAAGTAAACCATAACTTATAGAAAGAAGGAACGAATATGTCAACACTTGTTGAATCCAGACTTAAAGAGTTGGGACTTGTACTGCCAGAAGTAAGCAACCCTGCTGGAAGCTATGCGAATTATGTCGTTGTAAATGGAATGATGTTTGTTTCAGGGAAAGGGCCGTCTGGCAAGCCGAAAGGAAAATTGGGAAAAGAGTTTACAGCAGAGGAAGGCTACCAATTTGCGAGGGAAGCAGCTATTGAGGTACTAGCTGTGGTCAAGGATGCTCTAGGAACGCTGGATCGCGTGAAAAGGGTTGTCAAAGTGCAGGGATTTATCAATGCAGTGCCTGAATTTGAAGAGCATGCGAAGGTGCTGAATGGATATTCCGATTTAATGTATGAAGTATTTGCAGATAAAGGCGTGCACGCAAGATCAGTACTTGGGGCAATATCGGTTAGAGACAATCTCCCGATTATCGTCGATTCTATTTTCTTGGTAGAAGAATAAAAAAGGGATAGTTTCTTACTTTGTAGGGAGGGATCATACATGTTTGAGAAGAGTGCGCAACTATACGATGTTATATATAGCTTTAAAGATTATAAGCAAGAATCAGAGCAAATTCGCGAATATATTCAGAGCCGACATCCTGATGCAAAGTCGGTATTGGACGTAGCCTGCGGCACAGGTAAACATGTTGAATTTTTGAATCAACATTATAAAGTGGATGGAATTGATCTGAATAAGGAATTCGTAGCACTTGCGCAGCAGAGAAATCTGGATTCGAGCTTCTGGTGTGAAGATATGACTCAGTTTGATGTAGGTCATAAATATGATGTGGTCATGTGCTTGTTCAGCTCGATAGCATATGCGAAAACGCTAGATGCTGTTGTGCGTACAGTGCAGCAGTTTAGCAATCATTTAGAGGATGGCGGCTTGATATTAATTGAGCCATGGTTTACTCCTGATGCGTGGCAGCAAGGATTCGTCTCGATGATTCAGCACCAAACAGAAGAATATCACATTTGCCGAATGACTCATGCGGATACGGAAAATGAGTTGTCGATCTTGAACTTTGAATATTTAATAGGTTCGAAGGCAGGTATTGAACATAGGAAAGAACGCCATGAGCTAGGGTTGTTTAGGCAAGAAGAACTAACACGAGCCTTTGAATCGGTAAGGATGAAAGTGGAATATGATCCCGTTGGGCTGATCGGCAGAGGTATGTATGTACTACGTTTAGCGAGGTGGAAATAAGATGGATTGTTACCAAAAGTTAATCGTAAAACCGCTTACGGGTGATTTACGCCATGATACCTACCAATTTCTTGTGGATAATGGTCGTCCAGATACTGCACAGCATTGCTTAGATGTCGGGGATGAAGCGCGTAATATTGCTCTTCAATATGGTATCGATCCTGATGCAGCCGCCTATAGCGGATATTTGCATGATATAAGTGCAGTTATTCCGAACGAAGAACGGATCGCCACTGCGCAGGAGCTTAGCATTGAAGTGCTTCTGGAGGAGGAGGTTTTTCCGATGATTATTCATCAGAAGCTGTCTAGACAAATGGCGATTGATCTTTTTAAAGTGGATGACCATCAGATCGTAGATGCTGCAGGATGTCATACGACTTTACGCGCCAATCCAACAGAGCTAGATAAAGTACTATTCGTAGCAGATAAGATTGCGTGGGATCAACCAGGCAAACCTCCTTATTGGTATGAGATTAAACAAGCATTGGAACAATCGCTGGATAAAGCTTGTTTTAGCTATATCGATTATTTATGGCAGCGGCAGGCGCAGTTGAAGGTGGTTCATCCGTGGCTGCGAGATGCATATTATGAGTTAAGGGTTAAGTTATAAGCTTTATTACTCATGCGATAAATCATTTTTTTTTAGGAGGAAAATATGAACGTATTTATTAGAATAGCTAGTTCATTTCTTTCTTCGTTCCTAATCAGTTTCACGCTAGCCTATATCAATACGGTTCCTGAATCTGAACGTTTGTCTAACACCTATTACTTTTCTTTTTTTGATCAATTCATGTTACTATTTATAGTTTTGTTATTGATTTATATTGTAGTGGCCGTTCTTTATTCTATAGGAGTGGATAATCAACTTAGAACAATGAAAGTAAGTACTTCTATAAGAGAAATGATTGCCATTCTGTTATACATTGTTGGCGGATTTATTACGGTATTTATTTTCTTTGGATTATTAACTGGATTGTCTTATAGGGGATTTGTGATCGGGTCCGTTTTATATGGAGGAGCATTTGCACTTGTGTATTATTTGGTCACTAGAATGTTACAATTTGTTTGTATACGGATACTCAAAAATCGAGGAAGTAGGCACGCGTTGTAGATAATTGAACGAGAACTTTATTCGAATCATTTTAATGAAGAAGAGGGATATGACGTTATTGTACTGATGGGAGTAAAGAGATAAGCTGTCCAAGGGGAAAAACAAGGACTAGAAAGAGGCGAATAGAAAAAGAGCGATAAAGTGATTGATAATCAATCATTTTATCGCTCTTTTTGCTGTAATACCGATGGCCGGACTCGAACCGGCAAGCCTTGCGGCACCGCATTTTGAGTGCGGCGTGTCTGCCAATTCCACCACATCGGCAAATCGTATGGGGCGACCGAGGGGAATTGAACCCCCGAATGCCGGATCCACAAACCGGTGCGTTAACCACTTCGCCACGATCGCCATAACGTTTGCCTTACAAGAATATAATTTATCATACGTACGAATTGAACGCAACAAACAAATTATGGCAAATAAAGTGTGAGTCAATAATGTTGATGAAAGCACATCAGTTTCTCTTCGACATATGTCTGTACTCAGTAGCAAGAATATTTTATTTTTTCTTAAACGAATCTTTATTTCTTCTTTATTTATCGTCTGTAGACTAATGACATCTTATCTTGGTTCATTCCGATACTGTACTTGACTGTGACAAGGAACGCTAAAATTACACACATCGTACACACGTTGGTCACATGTACGCTGTATAGTGAGTCCACACCCGCACTTTTATAACCTCGCACAAGTGGACATCAGGGAGCCACTTACCCCAGATTTTTTACAACTTCAACAGAAGTCTATCTAATTGCTCATATATCTCCACATTATACTGATGGTGCAACGATACGGGATACTAGTGGTAGGATAGATGATAGGGAGGAAGAAAATAATGAGAAAAAATGTTGCTCCTGCTCATGTTTATGATGGTCATCGTTGTTACTTGAAGCGCCGCTACTGGCGACAATGCAGAAGGAGTGCAAACATTAGACGTAGGGCAGACAACCACCGAGCAGCATCGTGCAAGAAGGTGGCTAATTAAATGGAAAAGAAACTAATTCTCGTCGAAGGCTGTCCGAAGTGGGGAGAACGTATTCGGGAGCAACTAGCGTGTGATAGGGAAAATTGGATTATTCAATGTCATATCAACAAGCTAGAAAATTTTCAAGAATGTGTATCTAATTGTTCAGATTGTATTGATGCTGCTGTAGTTGATTTGCATGTAGAAGGTTATTTCTCGGGATTAGAGCTCTTGAGGAAAATTAAGGAGGAGTTTAATTGTCCGATTGTAGTGTTGTCATCTCATGTCGATCTCGAATGGATGATTGAAGCCAATCAAGCTGGTATGAATAATTTTTTGGGTAAAAGTTATCTTCATGAGCTGCCTAGCATTATTAGACATACAATGAAGCGTAATCCTCTATGGTCTAATTCTTCTGTCCAACTTCTAATAGAAAACCACTCCCGCTTATTATATGAAGCCCGCTCAAAAGTATTAACTCACATGGAAAAAGAAATACTTCGTTTAATTTATAAAGGATATACGTTGTCACGAGTACAAGAAGAGCTCTGCATTGCTGAGAGAACTGTCAAAAATCATGTCAATCGAATTTTAAAAAAGCTTCAAGTTAATTCTAGCAAGGAAGCGGCAAAACTTGCTCATCATAAAAAAATGCTTCATACATAAATGTGAGAGGGCATTGAGCGTCTATGCTCTAGTAATGTACTTGGCGAGTGCAGCTTTGATTTATGGTGGATATTACTTTAAAGGGTACCTAATAAAGTTAGTACTTATATCATTTTCCATATGGAACTATTATGGATGTAACAGAGCTAACCTGATTAGGGGGAATAAAATTGAACCTAGCAGCATTTATACAAATTTTTCTGTCAGTTATTTTTTTTGCGAGTGCAGCTTCTAAGTTTATGAATCCGCTACCATTTCGCAGGACACTTGAACAACTCGGTGTGGTTGGCAAGTTGGTTCCCCTAGGTACTCGAGTAATTCCGGCGACTGAATTCATCGTTGCGATCCTGATATTAGTAGAGGAGACGCGTGTAATCGGACAAATCGGTATTGGTGCGCTATTGCTAAGCTTTAGCTGGTCTGTATGGCGAGCGAGGGGGAAAGAACTGGATTGTAACTGTTTCGGTAATCTTTTGCCCGAGCAATTTGGAATGAAGACGATGGCTAGAATTCTATTGCTTGCAGCAATGGTTGTCTACTTATTTGTTTACTCGCAGCCGACAGGGCTTCAGGTGGCACAAATGCAAGAATGGCTAGCGGCCTTATTTATTACATTATCCATATTGACAGGATACGGGCTACTTAGCGCCATGCATCAATTTCGAAAGACAACGCTCAAAAAGTGAGGTGACGTAATGAATATCATGCAATGGGCCCAACTTGTTATGTTCGTGATGCTAATTGTGGTCACTATCTCGTTGGCACAGGTCTATCAGCGTTCTATTAAAAGGGAGCTTTATAACACGAATAGAGGTTTTTCAAAGGGGGAAGAGTTCCCTCTTCTGAGTTTACCAAGTATGTCGGGAGAAATGATATCTTTAGTCCGCCCGAGTACGGAAGGTACTATAGTCACATTCACTTCAACTAATTGTGCTTATTGTGCATCATTATATCCAACGTTAACCCCATTTCAAGAAAAACAGCCTCAGCTTAAAGTTGTCAGTCTTATGGTAGGAGACATGGAATCGATCACGGAGAAAGTTAATGAATTTAAGATAAAAACACCTATTTCACTGATCGAGGAAGATGATTTGTCGAGCTTTAATGTGAATGTGCTTCCTTTTGCCTACTTTTTAAACAAAGAGGGGATAGTGGTAGCTAAAGGATCGGTGAACTCGGAAGATGATTTAAAATTACTACTACAAATGTCACGATCCGCTTAAATAAATTTGAATGTAACGGAGGGGAGTTCACTGAGTGATAGTAGTCAGCGCTCCGCTTGGAAGGCTGCCGCAATTATCGGTGGTATGTTGTGGAGATTTGAACGTGGAATGTTCGTATTTACCGTGGTGTTATTTACTATCGTGGCAATCATTCCAGCCATACAAATATATGTGACGGAAGGTGTTATTAATGCGTTAGCACAAATCACCACATCGGAAGGACAGAACGGAAGTGCTGTTAATAAAACCTTCGTTTGGATTACCCTACAATCTGCACTGCTTATTGGTCTACTAGTTATTACTTTTCTAAGCGATCGAATTTCTTTACGCCTAAGAATGAAAATGGCCTATCACATTGAAGCACAAATCGCAGATAAAGCAGTCAAGCTCCCATTGATCACCTACGATCAACCAGACTATTACGACCGATTACAAAGAGTCTCTAACGGGATAAGCAATCGTGCCATGACCGTTATACAGGAATTATTTTCACTAGGTAGAGATAGTTTTTCATTCGTCGCCATATTCCTTGTACTTGTCGGGTTCCACTGGTCCATGGCAATAGCACTTCTCCTTATTGTGGTCCCTTCTTTTATCATCAATATTCGCATCGGACAAGCCCATTTTTGGCAGATGATTAGCCAAACTACGGCACTTCGCAAGTCTCGTTATTTGTTCTCGTTGTTGACTGGGCGAGATTCGGCCAAAGAGATTCGTACTTATGGGATAGCTCCTTATCTACGTCAAATATGGTCTAAGCTTTATTGGAAAAATGCAGATGAGCAAATTGAGTTACAGACGAAGGGCATGAGGTTTAATGCGGTTCAGGAGGGTGTCGTTGAAGGGGCTTTATACGCAGTAAGTATGTTATTAGTGTGGTTATGTGCAGGTGGAGCTCTATCTATCGGTTCATTTGTCTCTATTACGCAAGCGATTCGCGGATCACAACAGAGCTCTGAAGCGATGGCACGTAATTTATCTCATTTTTATCAAGATGCCTTACACGTAGGGGAATGGATTTTGTTTATGAAGATGGAAGAGGAGAAGCTACCGAAAAATCCGTTGATGTTGTGTGGACCATTGCAGAAGGGCATCCAAGCTCAAGAAATAACATTTCAATACCCGAATTCAACACAACCCATTCTGAAAGACATATCCGTGCAGATTAAACCGGGGCAGCGAGTCGCTATTGTTGGTCACAATGGAGCGGGGAAAAGTACGCTAGTGAAGTGTTTAATCGGATTATACACACCTCAGGAAGGAACCGTTATGTATGATGGGGTCCCGATCATTGAACTGGATCCGAAAACGTATCGTCAGCGAATTACAGCTGTTTTTCAAGACTATATGCAATATCAATTGTCTGTGCGTGAAAATATTGGATTCGGTCAATTGAATCATATCGACAACGAGGAAGAATTGATAGAAGCAGCGCGTAAAAGTGGTCTGGGAGGATGGGTTTTTGAGCAATCACAAGGTGTGGATACACCACTCGGCGTTATGTTTGAAGGAGGACAAGAGCTGTCTCAAGGACAGTGGCAAAAGATTGCACTTAGTCGAGCCTTTTTCAGAGATGCCGAAATTGTGGTATTAGATGAGCCTACAGCCTCCATGGATCCGATGGCGGAAGCCGAGTTATTTCGCTTATTCTCATCCTTAACCGCAAATAAAATTTCGTTGATGGTGTCACATCGGCTTGGCAGCTGTAAGCATGCGGATCTTATTCTCGTACTCGATCAAGGTCGTGTTATCGAACAAGGAAATCATAGGGAGCTCATGCAGATGAGCGGTCTCTATGCAAAGATGTTTCATGCTCAAGCAGAACTATACTATGACAAGGAGGTGATAATATGATAAATCCAACATATGATAGCAGTTGCTATTGTACTCAAGTTAAATGTGTCAATAAGAGAGTTTACAGAATAAGACAATGCGATAACAATAGTTTTTGCGATTGTTAGTAATAATGAAACAACTGGCTAGGGGAGTGGCAGGGGTAGATGCGCCGTTTGATAGTTGTAAGCATGTGGGTCTTACTCTCGTGCTGGATCAAGCGTATCCTTGAACAAGGGAGTTATAGAGAGCTAATGTAAATGGGTTCTCTATGCAGCAATGAGTTTCATGCTCAAGCTGAATGATACTATGACAAGGAGGTGAAACCATGATATTTACGCCATCTAATTGCATCTGTACTACGATTAAATGTATCGCAAAGGGATATAAAGAGTACAGAATTAGAGATTGTGGTAATACTAGTTTCTGTGATTGTTAGTAAATCTGAAGCAGCTGGTTAGGGATTGTTCCTAGCCAGCTGTTTTCCTGTTTACAGGTTATTACTATGCGACGGACTTTATTGAAGTACTCGCTAGTTAAGGTGTTGTAAAGATATGACAAAATTGATTTAATAAATAGTAGTGGAGGTGTGCATGTGGAAATCAACATGATCTCGGATACAGACTACACAGTATCAGGTGTATCGATACATAATTTCAGAGCACAGCGGTACTATGTGTTTGATTTTGAAGCAACAGGAATTAATCATGAGACAGAACGTAGCCGAGATTATTTGGATGAATTACTTGTTTAAGCGTTACGAGATTTACACCGAAGATTGCAGAAGACATGATGCATTGGGCGACAGTATATTAATTGGGCGAATCTTTTTGAGGCTGTTAGAAGAATTAGAAGCTAGAAATATTCAAAATATTGAGTTTAATGATCCCGTTGTCGTGAAGCGATTTCAGATTATCCCATTAGCATAGTTTCATTTAGTTTCAATCCATTCTAGCTTTGTGAAAAGGAGTATTATATATGAACCCTTATAAAGAAGATGATAGAGCAATTGAGATTGTAGAAGTGCAGGAAGAGGAAAAATCAATTCTTAGGCAACTGCTTGAGCTGTATGAATATGATTTTAGTGAATTTAATGATCGGGATGTCAATAAGCTAGGTTTGTATGGATATACCTACTTCGACCATTATTGGACGGATGATGATCGAGATGCCTATTTTATTAAAGTGAACGGTAATTTAGCTGGATTTATTATGATTAACGAGCATTGTCATTTATATCCAAATGAAACAGCCAAGTCGATAGCCGAATTTTTTGTTATGCGCAAATATCGAAAGTCGGGCGTTGGCATAGAAGCGGCAATGCATATTTTTGATAAGTATACAGGAAATTGGGAAGTGCTGCAGCACGGAAAGAACGATGTATCCAAGTTATTTTGGGAAAAAGTTATTCATGCGTATACGGATGGGAAATTTGAGTTGAAAGATGTTGTTACGGAAGATTGGACGGGTCAAGGTATCGTATTTAATAATGCTGCTCGATAGTTGTTGCGGCAAGGCAGGTAACCATAAGTAACAACATGCGTTAATCCAAGATGATGAACATTAACGTGAAAATGCTTAGCATTTTTTCCATTTGGATAAGGGGATGAGATTACTGCAAGAACAATTAATCACCATTATGCGAGTTAACAATCACTTGCTAAGAGACCTCGCCCTGGTTAAACAACTAAACTTACCTCATTGGTGTATCGCAGCAGGCTACGTTAGAAATGCAGTGTGGGATTACCTGCATGGATACACAGTTCCTACTTCATTGAATGATGTGGATATTCTTTATTATGATCCCAATCATCTGTGTGAGGATACAGAGAAGCTGTATGAGGCTGTATTAAGAGAGCGGGTGGGGGAATATAACTGGTCGATCAAAAATCAAGCGAGAATGCATCTTCGAAATGATGCAGGTCCTTATGCATCGGTTGTGGACGCGATGAAGAGCTGGCCTGAGACGGCTACGGCTACAGGAATCTACTTGGATGAAGACAATCAGATACAAGTTGTTGCGCCGCATGGTCTGGAAGATTTGTTTGACCTAGTGATTCGCAGGAGCCCTTATTTTAATAATATAGACTATTTCCATACTAGAATATATCAGAAAAAATGGCTTAATACTTATCCGAAATTACGTGTTATAGAGTGAGGGGAAATAAATTGTACGGGCGTAATGATAGCTGGATATTATGCAATAATTAAGGAGGACAAGATGTATACATACAGACCGATGCAAGTGGAAGATGCACATCAGTTAGTACAGATTGATCGCTCTGAGACGATTGATTATGTGTATGAAATGCAAGATGGTAAGTTGGTTGAACAAAATGCGGGGCATGAATGTTCGAGTTGGGACGATGCATTGATTGTTGAAATGAAAGAGCGATTCATCTATGAATTGAGCCATGGAGGAGCAGCTCTAGGAGCTTATGATGGCGATATACTTATTGGATTTGGTGTGCTTGGTCATCAGTTCCGTGGTGAAGAGCAGGATCGACTCGTTATCGACTTGATGTATGTATCTAGAAATTATCGCAGGCAGGGAATAGCTACAACGATCATGAATGAACTTAGTGATGAAGCGCGTAAAAGAGGAGCGAAATATTTATACGTGTCCTCAACGGAGACGCGGTCTGCCGTTTATTTTTATAAGCATCAAGGCTGTGATATAACGAATGACATTGATCAAGAGTTGTTCGCCAAAGAACCGCTCGACATCCATATGCTCAAACTATTATAATTGGCATAATATTGAAACGCAATGCATTCCTTTCTATGATTTAGCCGAGTGTTTGCCGCACTCGGTTTCTTTAAGTAGTCTAAGGACAGAAGCTGGAGAGGCATGGGCTCATGGCTTATTCAAATGAATGTGACTTTATACAAATAGATTATTTACTGCAAGGTAATGAAACGCAGCGGGAGGTCTATTCCGTGTTGCGTCGTTTAAACATAATGCAACTACTTCGCTCCTATAATCCGATTTTTGTCGGCACGATTCCAATCGATATACATGTATCAAACAGTGATTTGGATATTGTTTGTGAAGTACATGATTTGGAAGCTTTCGTGGACTATACGTCAGCTGCATTTCAATGGGAGGAACAATACCAGCACACGATTCATTCCGATATGCTAAATCCTTATGCAGTGGTAAACTTTCGCTTTCAAGATTGGGAGATTGAGATATTTGCTCAGCCAATACCAACAACACGTCAAAATGGGTACCGTCACATGATGGTGGAGCATCGAATTTTGCAGCTGTTGGGGAGCGATGGTTACGACGCAATTAGGCAGTTGAAGGAGAACGGATATAAGACGGAGCCGGCTTTCGCAGAGCTGCTGCAGCTTGAAGGAGATCCATATGAGAGACTGCTGGAGCTATCAGATTGGGACGAGGAACAGTTGAGCCAATTCATTATACGGTTTCGGAGCTTCAACTAATCCTATTTCATTTGGGGTGATCACATGAGTGCTTTTAAGCAGGCGCGCGCAGCCGAAATCGAGTATCACGAACAGTTTTATAAACAGGCGGAATTGTTTGAGTCTGGCACTTGGCTGTCCAAGCCGGTACAAGTGGTGCTTGATTACTTGGATAAGCTGCTAAAAAATAATTCGCTAGAAGACAATTTGCAAAAGGGTGCTGCGTTTCGAGTATTGGATCTTGCTTGCGGGGTTGGCAGAAACAGTATTCCTATTGCCAAGCGAATTCGTGAGCAAGATGGCGTCGTAGTATGCGTGGATCTTATTCCATCTGCCATTGATAAATTAATGGACAATGCTAGGAATCATGGAATTAACGATCGAATAGAAGGTGTTGTGGCGGATGCTGAACATTATGTGATTCATCGAGACTCATTTGACTACATCGTCTCTTGCTCCTGTTTGGAGCATATGTCGTCTGAAGAAGCTTTTCGTGCTGTGGTGAAAAGGATGATTCGTGGGACGAAAAGTGGCGGTGTGAATTGTATTTTAATGAGTACAGAAATAACCGAAGTCGATCAAATTACTAGGGAAACGGTTGCTGGCGTAATAGAGCTTAATCTGCGAACAGAAGAAGCTTTCCGCATTTTGCAGGAGCTGTATGAAGATTGGGATGTTCAATTGGAAAAGGGAAGCGGATTTATGAACAAGAATGAATGTAATGGTTCAAAGTTCAGTTAATAAAAATCGCCAATCAAGGGAGAATGCAGAGATGGAGAGGATACCTATGAGCACGATTCGATTGGAATATGTCACACCGCATCACCCAGATGTACAACCTACTGTTGCTAGACTGGATGAAGATTTGCTGCGACGGTACCCGCCTGAAGATATTTTTGGGATGGACTTCAATGATCCGCATATTGATGAAGTTCAATTTGTATTAGCTTATGATGGCGAAACTCCTGTTGGCTGCGGAGCCATTCGCCCATTAAATGAAGAAATGACGGAATTAAAACGCTTTTTCGTAGATGCAGCGTATCGACAGCAAGGAATCGCTGCAAAAATATTAATGAGGCTTGAGCTTCTTGCTAGAGAGCAAAAGTATACAACGATTCGCTTGGAGACGGGAGACAAGCAGCCGGAATCTATTCATTTTTACAAAAAATACGGTTTCTATGAAATTGAGCGATTCGGTCCATATGCTGATAGTGACAGCAGCCTTTGTTTTGAAAAAATTTTGTCAGACCAATTATCATGATTGTCATGTTTGATGTTCGTCAAGTATAATTGGATGGAGTTAATTATTGTAAAAATATGCTGGGGGTCGATGATATGGGACGTGTTGTATTATTCGAGCTAAATAGTCAGCATCCAGAACAGGCAGCGGCGTTTTATTCGAAGGTGTTCGATTGGAAAGTAACAGCTCAAGATTGGGGCTATCATTCCATCGTAACAGGTGCGGATAATCATGTAGGAATAGATGGCGGCATCGTTGAAGGGCCTGTCGATTATCCACACGGCACTCGGGTAACGATAGAAGTGGAATGTATCGATACGGCTATATCTCGGTCTGTGGAACAAGGTGCGAAAGTACTCCGGGATAAAATGGAGTTTGATGATTTTTATCTTGCTTATCTCGTTGATCCTACGGGAATAAGTTTTGGGCTTATCCAATATAGGAGTAAAGGCTAAAAGTGATTGCATAATCGCATAGAAATATAACAAAATGGAGCAGCCGAACTGCTCTATTTTGTTATACCTATACGAAAATAGAAGGACTATTTTTGACCTATATTCAAATTAGTATTGGAATAGAATAGCAATCGTTTAGTATAATAGTTGAGAGGATTGTAAAAGGGGAGGCTATGTCTATGAAATTCGCTGAGTTTCGCTATGAACGACCGGATATGCAAGCTGTAGGGGAGCAATTTAGACAGTTGATTAGTGCTTTTCATGCCGCAAATAGTCTTGAAGAGCAAGAGCAAGTAATTACAGAAATTAACAAGCTTCGTAATGAAATTGGAACTCTTGGTCAATTGGCTGTCGTACGTCACTCGATTGATACAACAGATGAGTTTTATAAGGCAGAGCAAGACTTTGTTAATGAGGCGCTGCCCATTTTTCAAGAATACGTCAGCGAGTACTATGAGGCGCTTGTGCAATCCCCATTCCGTGCACAACTGGAGCAAAAGTGGGGCAGCCAGCTGTTTCAATTAGCTGAGTTGTCCGTGAAGACGTTCAGTCCAGAAGTTATCGAAGACCTTCAATTGGAGAACAAGCTGTCTACAGAATATGATCAGCTTATCGCATCCGCGAAAATACCATTTGAAGGTGAAGAGCGTACGTTGGCACAGCTCGTCCCGTTTGAGATGTCCACAGATCGTGAACTTAGAAAGCGTGCTGCTGAAGCAAGATATCAATTTATGGCGGACAACGAAGCTGCGCTTGATCGTATTTATGATGATCTTGTCAAAGTGCGTACGAAAATAGCGAAGAAGCTTGGTTTTGAGAATTTTGTCGAGCTAGGCTATGCACGAATGAGTCGTACTGACTATAATGCAGACATGGTTGCGAAATTTAGACAACAGGTGGCAGATGGAATCGTTCCAGTGGCTTCTAAGCTTAAGGAGCGTCAGCGTAACCGCATTGGTGTAGAGCAGCTGAACTACTATGATGAAAACTTTACCTTTAAGTCTGGTAATGCAACGCCCAAAGGCGATCCAGAGTGGATTGAGAACAACGGCGCGAAGATGTATGAGGAGCTTTCGCCTGAAACGCATGAATTTTTCACATTTATGCAGGAGCATGACCTGATGGATCTGGTGAGCAAAAAAGGCAAGCAAAGCGGTGGCTATTGTACATATTTTAACGATTACAAGGCTCCATTTATTTTCTCCAACTTTAACGGTACATTGGATGATATCGATGTCCTTACACATGAGGTTGGTCATGCTTTCCAAGTGTATGAAAGCCGACATTTTGAAGTGCCTGAATATTTGTGGCCAACGATGGAGTCTGCTGAGATTCATTCGATGAGCATGGAGTTCTTTGCATGGCCTTGGATGGACAAATTCTTTGAGGAAGATGCGGACAAGTATAAATTTAACCATCTTGCCTCCTCATTGAGCTTCATTCCATACGGCGTCGCTGTGGATGCCTTCCAACACTATGTATACAGCAATCCGGAAGCAACACCTGCTGAGCGTAAGCAAGCATGGCGCGATCTGGAGAAGAAATACTTGCCGCATCGCAACTATGCAGGCAATGATTACTTAGAGCAAGGTGGATTCTGGCATAAGCAGAGTCATATTTTCACGGCACCATTCTATTACATCGACTATACATTGGCTCAAATTTGCGCCTTCCAATTCTGGAAGCGTGCGAATGAGGATTGGAAGTCAGCTTGGGCTGACTACTTAACGCTATGTAAAGAAGGTGGAAGCAAGTCCTTCACAAGCTTGGTGAAAGTGGCAGGGCTATTGTCTCCATTTGAAGATGGCTGTGTGGAATCTGTTATTGGCAACATTGAAAGCTATTTGAATGGAATTGATGATACAGTATTGTAAAATGAACAAAGGTTCTATAACGATGGAATAAAGGTAACGGAGCCATACGCTATGCGTGTGGCTTTTTTATATGAAAATCTATTGTTGTGAGGAATAATATGGTATTGTTAATATGGTTAACTTTTCTTAAATGAACCCCGCGATTAGAAAGAGTGACTCAATAATACGGTGATTTCTAGACAAAAGGAGGCATGCGACATGTGCAACTAAGAGGAGGTAACGACCAATGTGCAAGTATGAACAGCTAGAAGTCATGAACTTGGATCAGATTAGCAGCAGTATTCAAGATACGTATACGAACTTCGTGTTGAACAAAGTCAATGAAAGTTGTCTTCGAATCGCTGTCATTACAGGAGAATACCGATGGCACTATCATGAGACATGCGATGAAATGTTCATCGTGATTGAAGGTGAACTGTTCATTGATTTTCAGGATAGACCAACCGTTTCCTTAAAGCCTCATGATGTGATTACGATTCCTAAGGGAGTGATCCATCGAACTCGTGCTTTACAGCGAACTGTGAATTTATGTTTCGAACACTTGGACGGAGACACCGTATTCATAGACGAGTCAGCACTCTAATTCTATGAATTCGTGGGGTGTTATAGATGAGTAACAAACATAAGCAGAGTTTAATCAATCAATTGGATCTTATTATTAATGATTTTGTCGTAAAAGAATCGGTTCCAGGTTTAGCGATAGGCGTGGTATATAATAAGGAAATCATTTATACAAAAGGTTTTGGTGTTAAAAATGTGGATACGAAAGAGCCTGTGAACGAACACTCGTTATTCCACATGGCATCGGTTTCGAAAACGTTTGTCTCGACGGGCATTATGCAGTTGGTTGAGAAAGGGAGGATAGATCTGGATTCCCATGTTATCGAATACCTTCCTTACTTTCAATTGGAAGATGACCGGTATAAGAACATTACGATTAGGCAAATGTTAAGCCACGTATCAGGTATGCCAGATGAAGATGAGTTTAACTGGGATAAGCCTCAGTTTGATGATGAAGCTCTAGAGCGGTATGTAAAGAGCATTCGTGATCGCTCATTGATGTGGGAACCTGGCACTAAGTATGCGTACAGCAATATGGCGTATGAAGTATTAGGCGATGTCATTCATAAAGTGTCTGGCAAGTCTTTTGAGCAGTATATGAAGGATCATATTCTTGATGTTCTCGGCATGAATGAAAGTCACTTTTTGAAATTATCTATACCGGAAGAGAAGATTGTTACGCCGCATGTACTAAGCATTGACGAAGGATACACATCCATAGTTAGTGATATATTCCCTTACAACCGTTCGCATGGTCCAAGCTCTACCCTCATCTCTAATCCAATAGAGATGTGCCGATATGCATTGGCTCATTTGCAAAATGGCAGCTTGAATGGAGCTTGTATTGTAGAAGCGGCAAGCTATGCTGCGATGTGGCAGAGTCAGGTTATGACAGGGATGGGTGGAATATTCAACGAAATGTGCCTAGGCTGGTATTTTGGCGAATATAAAGGTCATCGCGTGTTTACCCATAGCGGTCGTGATACAGGGTTTAGAAGTAACTTTATTCTTCTGCCTGATCTTGGTGCAGCAGTTGTTCTTATGATAAATTCGGATTATATTGGCACTCAAATTATGTGTACAAGTATTATGGATGTGCTGATGGGTGAAGAAGTTCCATATACGAAGCAGTCGCTGGCCCGCTTGATGGCTAAGACGATCATCAATGATGGGATAGCAAAGGCATGGGACCGCTATCATGCGATCCGATTGGAAGGGTTGGAGCCGTATTTGCTCATCGAAGGTGAATTCAACTATGTAGCTTATGAGCTTATGAGAGCAGGGCGGTTGAATGAGGCGATCGATATGTTGAGCATCTCGCTTGCTCAGTATCCAGATTCCTCGAACTTGCATGACAGCATGGCAGAACTGCTCTTGATGCGAGGGGATAAGCAGCTTGCATTAGAGCATTATAAGCGATCTGTTGAATTGGACCCTTCACATGAAGAAGGGGTTCACATAATAGAGAAGCTATTAAGTGAACGATAGTAAATAGTTATTATCCTGAGTTCGATCAAAGAACAGAATGAGAAATGAAGCTGCCCGATAGTTGGTTTACATACCAGCTATCGGGCAGTTGTGATTTTAGAAGAATACTACTGAGATTAATATAATGATGACGAGTTAATTGTAGGGCGTTTTAAAGGGGCATTTCACGGGCGAGTTCTGCAATGCGTCGGTTAGCTTCTCCTATATACTTCCCGCCATGATAACAGATAACAGTATCGATTTCATATTGCGCAAGTTGGTGTAGGGAATGGTAGGCTGTACGTAAATCTAGCGTATGCATCGCATCGGGACCAAATAATTGTCCCTTCGTTACAACCATTGTGTCACCTGCGATGAGTGTTTTGCTGGAGTGATGATATAAGCTGATATGTCCGGGTGTGTGTCCTGGTGTCGGTATAACCGTAAGCCCGCCGCAATATGGCAGTTGTTCACCGTCTTGCAAGGTTCGATGAACATTTGCACGGGGAGGATGTTTAAGCATGAACAGAAAGGCGGAGCGCCATTGCTCAGGCAGCTGTGGAGGGAGTGAGGCTTCGGCCTGTTTAATGGCTTCGGGTGTGAGTTTTAATAACGTTTTATCTCCCTGTATGTAGGGTTGCTCGAAGGGGCTCGATAGTACCTCTATGTCAAAATTGGATTGCTTAATGATATCTGGCAAACTGCCGATGTGATCCAAGTCTTGGTGGGTAATGATGATACTTGTGATTTCCTTAGTGGACTTTCCTAATTTACGAAAAGCCTCTTCAAGCAAGGGTAATTGTCTAGGATATCCTGTATCCACGAGTACCAAATTGTTTTCATCCCATAGCAGTGTAGGGTAGATGGTTTCTACTTTACCCATCATAGAAGTGGAAAGAGTGAGCATTTCAATTTCGATGTTCTTTGCTAACGTCACGTTTATCCTATCCCCTTTCAAACATAGCTCTATGCAAGATGCTATTATACAAAAGAGGGATTAAAATGTAAATTAAAATATTAAATATAACATAAAAATAAAATAATGTCAATATGTATTTATTCTCATCTATTATTGATGATAAATATGCTGCTCATGTTCTGTATTGTAGTAAAGGGTTATGGTAATAAAGTATTTATTAAATTTTTGAAATATGTATATATTCCTATTTTATATAGGACTTTAGATTCTGTTTTTTTCTGTCAATTGTAGAAAAAGGGTTATTCATTTTGTCGAAAATATGCGAGAATAAAAGGTGATGCTATTTAAGCTTCCAGCATGAAAATAGTTGGAAGGTATGTAACGTTAAAATAAGTATGAATGCATGCTTTTATGAAATGGCATGCATACCTGTACACTTGATAGAGGAGAGGGGAATGGATGGAACATCATCATATGCACGGCACCTATGACGTATTGCTTGTCATTTTATCATTGATAATAGCGGTGGCTGCCTCCTATACAACATTGGACTTAGCTGGCCGTGTGGCAATGACAAGTGGGAAGAATCGTACAAGATGGCTCATACTTGGTGCTGCTTCTATGGGGATGGGTATATGGTCAATGCATTTTGTCGGTATGTTGGCTTTTTCGCTTCCGGTGCCAGTTTCCTATGATTTATTCATTGTCATTCTTTCTGTTATTATTGCAATCGCAGCTTCATTTGTTGCGCTGTATGTAGTTGGGCGCAAGCAACTTAAGCTCAGACAACTATTAGTTGGCTCCTCCTTGCTGGCAACTGGCATATCTTCGATGCATTATGTGGGTATGGAAGCGATGCTCATTGATATCACCTATGAACCGATCATGTTCTCGGTATCCATATTAATTGCAATCGTGGCCTCTATCGCGGCGTTATGGTTAGCTTTTTATTTCCGCAAAGAAAATGAAAAGTACGCTGTAAGTAAAAAACTCGCCAGCGGAGTCATTATGGGTGTGGCTATTGTAGGCATGCACTACACGGGAATGGAAGCGGCCCAATTTCATATGGTCGATGAAAAGTTGACGGTTGCAGGGATGTCCCTCGATCAGCGATTGCTGGGGTATGTCATTACAGCTGGAACAATGTTGACATTAGGGCTATCATTAATTGGCATATTTGTGGATAAGCGCTTGTCTCGCAAGGATTCACATATTAGGAAAAATGAAAAATGGTATCGATCTCTGTATGAAAACAATCGCGACGGCATTCTTTCTGTTAGTCTTAGCGGTCGAATTATTGGCTTTAATCCTGCTGCTACTAAGATTACAGGCTTGGAAGAGGATTATTTTTATAATCGTTCGATTATAGATATAGCTCCTATTGTTGTGGAAGAAGAGCGCAAGCGTACGAAGCGACTGTTTCTGCGTTCGCTCCGGGGCAAGACGATTAGTTATGAGACAGCGATTATTCATCAAAATGGCAGCCTCGTTCATTTGAGTGTCATTAATGTGCCCGTTTATGTTGAAGGTAAAATTGTAGGGCATTACGTGATTGCCAAAGATAGTACGAGAGAGAAGAAAGCAGAGCAGAAAATTCGTCATATGGCATTTCATGATGAACTAACTGGACTGCCGAATCGCCGGAAATTTGATCAAGTGGTTGTACAAGCGATTGAAAAGTACAAAAGTTCTGACCACACCTTCTCTGTGATGGTAATGGATATCGACCGCTTTAAAATGATTAATGACTCTTTAGGTCACGCTTATGGGGATCGTCTGCTTCAAATGGTCACACAACGTTTGCATGATGCTATAAGCGGCTATGAGGCAACGATTGCAAGAATGGGGGGAGACGAGTTCACGGTGGTGTGCTTCGGCAGTAAATCACACATTGAACCTATCTCATCTGAGATTGCAAGCCGTATGTTGAAGGAGGCCCAGCTTCCGTATCATTTGAAAGATAATGATTTTTATATTAGCGCTTCTATCGGAATAGCTATTTACCCAGAGCATGGAACAGAGTCTGCTGAATTGATGAAAAATGCGGATACGGCCATGTACGAAGTGAAGAAAAATGGAAAGAACGGCTACCAATATTATTCGGAGCATTTAGATGCCCATTTGCTAGAACGAATTGAATTGGAGGCTGATCTTCGCAAAGCGATTCAGCGCAATGAATTAATCATTTATTATCAGCCCCAAATTCACGCCCAAAATAGTTCATTGATTGGCATCGAAGCGCTCCTTCGCTGGAATCATCCAACCAGAGGGATTATTTCACCGTCTACCTTTATCCCTATCGCTGAGGAATCGGGACTTATTGTTGAAATTAGTGAATGGGTTATGCGACAAGCCTGTCTTCAAATGCGGAAATGGCAGCAGGAATGGGAACTGTATATTCCCGTATCTGTTAACTTATCTACACAGCAGTTTCATCAGAACAATCTGGCTCATAAGGTAGAGCAGATTTTGTTAGAGGTTGGCTTGGAGGCGAAGTATTTAGAGTTGGAAATTACAGAAAGCATGATGATGGATATTTGCCGATCTACGTCCACGCTGCAGGAGCTTAAGGACCTAGGCGTGCGCATCAGTATGGATGACTTCGGAACAGGGTATAGTTCATTGAACTACTTGAAAATGTTCCCGATCGGGAAGCTCAAAATCGATCAATCTTTCATTCGAGATTTAACGAATAGTGAGAGTGATAAAGCGATTGTAGCGACGATTATATCGATGGCTCATCATCTGAAAATGAACGTCATCGCGGAAGGCGTAGAGACAGCAGAACAGCTTGCCTTTTTGAAGGAGAGTGGCTGCGATGATATTCAAGGCTATTATTTCAGCCGCCCATTGCCTGCGAAAGAGCTGCAGCAGGTGTTTCTGGGTAAGTGTAAACAGGATGGGAAGGTTGGAGCTGCTGAATTTTAAAGATTTGACTTTGCTATGAACGTGAAAATAGCGCTCTTTTTCTGTTTGCTGCAGGAAGAGGGTGCTTTTTGCTATAGGCAATAAGGAGTTGCAAAAAAAGAATCGTTGTACCTATAATTGGTAGGGGAGACCTGTTAAGAGTTAGAAAGGAGCTGCTTTCGTGAGCGAATATTGGATTTTTACAGGTACTTACGGTTCGGCCGATCAGGAAGGAATTCATATTCTGTCTTTAAACAGCAAGACTAGCAATTGGGAGAAGATTGCGGGTGTGAAGGGCATCAATAGTCCATCGTTTCTAGCGATTGATGCGAAGCGTAATCTACTGTTTGCTGCTAGTGAAACGATGGATGGGGAAGTTGTTTCCTACCAAATTGATTCGCAACTGGTTACGCTAAAAGAGTTGAGCAGGCAGAAGACGAACGGCGATCATCCTTGTCACATTAGCATGGATGCGACGGGTTGTTGGTTGTTGGCGGTGAATTATACAAGTGGCAATGTATCTGTATTTCCTGTGGATGAGCATGGTGTTATAGGGGAGCTGTGCGATCATCTTCACCATGAAGGCAGCAGTATCCGTCAAGATAGACAAGAGGCACCGCATCCGCATTCTATTTTTAATATGCCTAACACTCCATTCTGGGTTGTGCCCGACTTAGGCTGCGATCAGTTGTTTGTATATAAGTTGGATACGGTTACCGGCAAGCTGCAGCAGCAGACCATCGTATCAACGATTCCAGGGGCTGGACCCCGCCATGCCGTGTTCCATCCACATCAGCCATGGCTATACATTATTGAAGAATTAAGCTCGACGATTACAGCGTATCATTATGATCGTGAAAATGGCTTCCTGCGAGAGATTCAACGTGTTACGACGCTTCCTGAAGGATACGATCAAGTAACGATTAGTGCGGATATTCATATTGATGCTGCTGGGGCTTATTTATACGGTTCTAATCGTGGGCATGATAGTTTGGCGGTATACCGGATTCAACACGATGGGACGTTGATTCAGATCGGGCACGTCTCCGTGGAAGGAGCGATGCCACGCAATTTTGTTATCACACCGGATGACCGCTGGTTGATGGTGGCGAATCAGGATTCTGATTCTGTGACTCTTTTTGAATTGATAGATGGTATGCCTGTGTATACAGGCAGGAAGCAGGGATTGTACAAGCCGGTGTGTGTGAAGGTGTTGGAAGTGGAGTAGTATGAATTAGTCTGAGTCCGTAGTTAACAGTATATGAAAAAGCATCTCAACACTCTCTTCAATAGACAGGAGTGTGAGATGCTTTTCGTTGTTTGCATTCCAATCTACCATTGTAATCTATGTGCTTATGTGGCTCTATCTACGTCTATGCGTGTTGTTTCAATCCGTTCTTTATCGGTGTAGTTTGGATCGTAATCAAGCTTTAACTAGAACGGCTTCATGCCAAGCGTATCGACTTTCTCAGCTGAAACATCAACCCCCATTCTGCTCGTTATATCGCGATAATGCCCTGCACGCCGCTTAATGGCGCCGTTTGTTTCATCTAAGTCCGCTTCTAATCCATTCAGCACCATAATGCTGACACCGAATCCAGCGGGAAGCAGTCCTTTTGCAATCTCATCAGCTGAAGGCTTCCATCTGCCGACCATGACGTCATGCGCAGAAGGCTTTGGTGCTTGTGGAGTCATCCAGAACAGAATCGCAGTTGCAAATCCGAGCTTGCCATCTGCTACGATAGATTCTGGATGTTTCAGTAATACGTTTTTATCACCATAGATGATTGCGCTCATTAATCCATAGTTAAAGTTCCAGCTCAGCATGATTGGGCCACGGCCGTAGTATCGCTTTTCTGGAAAGCCGGGGAACTCTTTGCTGCTAGCAGGGTCTACGAAGTTAGACTTGTTCTGTCCTGTTCTGCCTGCGATATTTTCATTCCAATATAGCCCCCAACGGAGCTCGCCACCTGGTGCTTTGTCCCAGCCGCCGCCTGTTTCGTGAGAGAGATTCGCTAATAACGCAGCTAGGTCGCGTTTGCGATCTTTTTCTAGCCCTTCATTTAAGAAACTGCCGAAGTCCACAATTTGAGAAACGATGGATTTATTTTTGTGTTCGACCGAATTGTAGTCAGCAGAGCGAACGATGAGCGTTTCTGTTTTTCCTTTTTTATCGAGTCGAAATATTTCTTGTGCAGAGGGGTTACCTTCACGATAGTTTACTTTATATTTAATGTTGGCTACTAGTCGTACGGCGCCGATTAAATTTTCATACGAATAGTAGTCGCCTTGTTGGTCGTTGTAATCTTTCTTATTTTTGTTGAAATGATGCCATTGCTCTGAGCCCAGTCGGTTAGGGAACAGCGTGTCATATTCCTTCTTAGGTAGTGCGGTTTCGACAGCATCGACTGCATTGGAGGGAGAAAAGTCATCGTCGATTCCTTCCCATAACATTTGGATTTGTTGTTTATTCAAAATGCGGCTCTCCCCAACGGCTAGCTTACTGCTTAGTAATTGTTCATGTTGGAGAGCTTTTTCACTTGTGCAGATGCAGCTTCCTTGGGCGGATACTGTTGTTGCTCCGAATGGAACAGCGAATAGGCTGGCTGCTAGTGCCATTGTGATGGCTTGTTGACAACCCCTCTTTGTAAGCGGATACATAATAGTGCGCATCATCATGTCCCCTTTATTAAATAACTAATGTTCCTCGTTGTTGTTCATTTATATGGTGAAAAATATGAAATATGATAAGGGGAAAAAGGTACTTCATAGTGAAGCACTGCTCTATATTGTGTATCCAAAATCAAACAGCTTTTATAAGGGCTTGTCTTTTATAATCAACTGGGCTCATGTAGTCTAACGTTCCATATGTGCGGTGCTTGTTGTACCAATTAACATAGTCATATAACTCCAACGTAAGATGTTGCAGGCTACGATAGTTCATTTGGTTAATAATTCTGTTTACACAGCCATCTGTTCAGGACTTTTACATAAGTTAAGTCGCTAACAACGACGCGTTTAGCTCATTGGGTTGTTGCTCTTCATTACAGAGCCTTGTGTGGCTTATGCTAGTATACTTGGCAATCGTGTACGTAGAAACGAGCCCCTGTTTCTTCAATAAAATAAATAAATGCCCCTTAAATAGGGGCATTTATTTATTTTATTGTATCTTACAAAGGAGTTGCTTCTTTCATAGTTATCACCTCCTTAAAGAGTATACTAATGCTATACGTAACTATTTATAACTATTCTTTTAGTTGAGAGTAATGCTATTTCTTCATTTATATATGCTTCTTTCAACTTGTTAAGTGTGCGATTAAACATGAGTACTCTACTTGATTGAGGAAGATAGATTCCTTTCAAAGCCATATTAGCAGCGACCTTCCATGTTTGTGCACATAAATTTATCTCTTCGACTAATGTTGAAATGTCATCATGAAAGTTCTTACCTTCTTTTAAAAATTCAGAATATAAATAACGAGAATTAGCTACTTCTGATAATGCAGTATATAATTGCGAAAAAGTTTCACCTGCTAGATCGTCATTCTCGTTAATACGATGCGCTTCCAAGTCTGAAATAAAGGAATGAATGGATTTAATACCAAATAACTTGTATAAGGTCGGGTCAAAAGCATTATTGTTTGGTATTCTTCCATCCAAAAAAGTGCAATTGTCGTTTATGACATGAAAGAATTGGTCATGTGTAATATTTTTATTTGCTCGTGAACAATCCAACCATTCTAATTCGCAATTATAAGGTTCATTTGTATGATCGAGAAAGTGTGAGATATTGACTGCTTCTTTAAGATCATTTATATGAATCTTATCTTTAATTTGATAGTGATCATCCAAGAAAACAAAATACTCATCACTATGTGCTATTAGTGTAATGCAGTGCTCCATATGTATTTTGCTATAATTTATATTTTTATTAAAATGAAAAGTGTCAACATAAACAACTACAGGTTCATTTATGCTTAATAAATAAAATATCTTTTGAACAAAGTCATCGAAGTCAGTAGACGCCTCTACATTAATAATAATGTTATTTATTAGATGAAGTTCTTCTTTTGAGGAGTAGTGCTTAGGTAGTAATGTGCCAATTTGATCATTACGATTATTTACATAGAATAGACCGATATGTTTCCACAATGATAAAAAGCCCTTATACCCTTTATGATCTAAAATGTTATTTATAGCTAATGTATAACAATCTTCTCCTAAAGCTTTTTGAGATCTAACCGACATATTTTCTAACATATTAACCCACCTTTTGTAGAGTTAATGAAAATATATGAATGCACGGATTATCAGGCAAGCGGATCGTATTAAACTCAGTTGCAGGATCTAGATGTAAAGTTTGAATCCATATTTTAGGTTTCAGTGAATGGATGGAACTATCTTTAGTGTGAACATAACCACATTCAAAGGCCACTTGTTCCATAAACATTGGATAATTTGATATCCAGTCTGTTAGAGCGAAAATATTGCGACTTTTTAGGTCATTATTTTGACGTAGTTCCATGTATTCTTTGTAAGAGCCATTTTCTGAGGAGCCCAATATATAAATTGTAGAGTAACTATCATCAGGAACTATAATGGATTGGTTTTCTAATTCTATGTTGTTAAACTTATTTTCTTTTGTGGGGAATATAAACGGGATTCCGTTAACTGTTATTTCATGCTCGTTTGGTAAATATTCAGCTGGATAAGATGAACCAAAACTTGTCAGATCACCTTTCGAAGACGATTCTTCATATGTAAAAGCGTTATTATTGTAATAAGAATTTAAGTTAATTTTATAATAATCCACAACAAAATCTCCTATTCTCATATTCTACTATGATTTATTAAGAGCACAATGATTCTTAGAAGAAGTGAACATAACTAGAACGATGGTCAATAGATGTTTTGCAAATCCCAATTACATTTTGATAAGCATTGCTATCAAATTCGCCCTCTAATGACATTGGTCATTACTTGATCATGCTGCTGTTAGTCACTTGGTTTGTTGTATAGGGGGTGGTTAAGGAATCCCTTGTTGGGATATTTTAAATAAGGTTTGGAAGAAAAAGTAACATTTGATTGTGTAGTATAAGCAAGTTCAATTCGATGTATGACTCAGATTACGTAGCTCGTGTTGAGGAAGTGTGATAAAAGTCCTTTTTGATTTACAAATTCTTGAATTAATTGGACATGTACAGTATGATTACACACATTTTTAGTTTTGTAAATATGTTTTTTTTAATTTAAGTTGTGACCTACACTTTGGGTAGCGTCAAGATTTTTGTGTAAATGAAAATAACCTTCCCTTGTAGAAGATTGCGTTAGTCCTTGGTCATGAACATAGCTTGAAGTTCGGTACGTGCTTGATAAAAGCCAAGGTGACAGCGAGTAGCAAATCGTTGGTTGTAGCCTTCGAACTGTGCTATTAAGAACTTTTCCAGTGCTTCTTCATGCGGAAACTAGTCAATTAATAAATTGCATAAACTATCTATTAATACTGAATATATCTGATAATACAGTTTATATTGAAAAAAGAATATCTTATAGTGATAATGAAAAAATGAATGAAGTGATTTATTGGTAAGAAACTATAGAATAAGGAAAGAGGCGCTATTCATACATGAAAACTAATAGCTATGATGTTGTTATTGTTGGAAATGGAGCGTTAGGATTATCTTTAGCGCTTACATTACTTAAAAGAAAATTACGGGTAGCATTAGTAGGCGAATCTCATAAACCATGGGCAGCATCGACAGCTGCAGGTGCGATGTTGGGGTGTTTTGGTGAAGTAACAAGTACGCTTTTGAAAAGTCAACCTGGTCGCCTTAAACATGAACTTGCGGTACGAGCAACAGCTTTATGGGATGAGTGGCTACATGAGCTGAATGATATTTCAGGCGTTGATGATGATCTGCGTGTGGCAGATGGTACGATTGTTATTAACAATACAGTAGGTTATTCCAATTTAGATGATGCTAACTTTGAAGCAATAAGACATTCATTGGTTGAATATAATGAGCCGTTTGAAGATATGGATCCTTCAGAGGTGAAGTGGCTAAAAGCAGATTCACTCTCACGTCCTACAAAAGCTATGTATATACCAAAAGAGCATGCCGTAAACTCGCTTAAATTATTACAAAAATTAGAGAGTGCTTTTATCTCTCTTGGTGGTACGTTAATCGCGGAATCTGGTGTTAAAATAGATTCTAATGCTGGTAGAGTTCATGCATTAGTGCTTCAGTCTGGGGAAAGAATTATTAGCAATAAAATTGTTTTAGCTGCGGGTGTCAAATCTCAGGATTTGCTAGATACTGTTCCTGATGTTGCTGAACGTATCCCACGATTGGTTAGTGGTTATGGTGTTTCTGCATTAGTAAGTACAGAGGGAATGCCAACTTTAAATAATGTTATTAGAACTCCAAATAGAGCATTTGCATGTGGTTTGCATGTTCTCCCGCGCAGTGAGGGAGAGGTGTACATTGGAGCAACTAATGTTATTTCTCCTAAGGCAGTAGACACACCTTTAATAGATGACGTTATATTCCTCTTAGAATGTGCACACCGCCAGTTGCGCAAGGACTTAGCTACTAATGGTCGAATAACAAAGCTCCAAGTAGGAAATAGACCTGTTTCACTAGATGGATTTCCTCTTTTGGGTGAAACCGATCTAAATGGTCTATGGATTATGACAGGGACTTATCGAGATGGGTTGACTCTCTCCCCGTATTTATCTCGAGAAATGGCTAAACTTATCTGCGGTGAGGCAGCCGATTCTGATTTAGAGATGTTTAAGCCAGTTCGTTCCCCTATCCAACCGCTCACTCGTGAAGAAGTTATACAGGAAGCTGTGGAACATATGCTAGCTACTGGATATGAAAGTGATTGGCGTATTCCTTCTGGATGGCATCACCATATCGAGCACAACTTCTTTACTGAATACGAGAACTTTGCCAAAAATCTTGATCCCGTATATACGCCGCCTGCAGACTTACTTGTTGCATCTACCAATAATCGTAGTATTATGAAAATCCTATATAAGTATTATAGTGCTGTAAAACAATTTGAAACGGTCTAAACTTTATTCAGTCCATGACATTTAGTGACTCTTGATATAGAGGCAAAAGGAATGGCCTCTTCTCTTGTCCTATTTATTTTTAGATACACATTTCAATAGTAAGTGTCATTATATCGTTATCGTTATGGTGGACGGCACAGTTTGCCGGTACCAATTTGTTACGTTTTCGTTAATGGCACTTACTATCGATCTATTTGCAGCTGTACTTGCCGTAAGGTTGAGCTATTGAATTTTCTTCGATAAGGCAATAAGTTCATTTTCTACTGAAGTATGATTGTTTTTTCTGAAAATCCAACCATGTATTCTAAAGCTATGGAATTATGTAAGGGGATAGTTGGGATGAATATAGAAAATAATGAATTCACATATTCTCTGACTCATGCGCAAAAAAGAATCTGGTATATTGAAAAGATTTATCCGAATACCTCGATCAATAATATTGGCGGGACAGTTAATATTAAGGGTTCTATAGAAGTTGAATACTTGGAAAAGGCGATAAAAACCTTCATTAAAGATAATGATGGCATCCGCCTTCAACTCACTGAAACAGGCGGAGAAATAAAGCAATATATAGCCGATTCCACACCTTCCAAGATTGATTTTTTTGATTTCAGTCAACTTGTAGATCCTAATATAGCTTTCTACAATTGGTTGGATGAAGAAAAAACGAAACCTTTTGAAATAGAAAACAAACCGTTGTATTACTTTGCTATTTATAAAATATCTCAGGATCACTGTGGATATTTTATAAAGTTTAATCATTTAATAGCTGATGGTTGGTCCATCAATATATTGACGGAACATATCAGTAAATCTTACGAAGCATTAATCATGGGGATTGCCTTAGACGAGAGGTCTAATCGATCGTATGTAGACTACATTGAACTAGAAGAAGGGTACTTTAATTCTGAGAGATTCAAGAAGAATAAAATATATTGGAACAACAAGTTTGAAAATCTCCCTGAATTTATAAATGAAAATAATACAGTTGTAGGTAAACGAAAAGAATACGTATTAAATGTAGATGTATCTACAAGCATAAGAAGTTTCTTGAAAGATTATAAGTGTTCGATGAATACTTTTTTCGTTAGCCTTTACATGCTGTATATTCATAAATCCACTCAATTAAATGATGTAGTAATAGGGACTCCGGTACTAAATCGATCCGGCAGAATAGAAAGAAGTATATTTGGTATGTTTACGTCAACGATGCCTTTAAGGTATTCAATCAAATCTAGCAACTCCATTATAGATACCATTAATGAAATCAGTAGAGAATTGACACAATGTTATTTTCACCAAAGATACCCCTATGATTTATTAATACAAGACTTAAAGCTTAAGGAAAAGTTTCAAACAGGTTTGTTTCATGTATGCGTTAATTATTATAATACGCAGCTTAATACTAAAATAAATGGATTTCCTGTTGAAAACATCGAATTTTATAATGGTAATCAATTTTATCCGCTGCAATTGATTATTAAGGATTGGTCCGAGACAGGAGAGCTCACATTATGTTTCGACTACAAAATCGATAGCTATACCGAGCATGAAGTAGATGGAATATACGAGAGTTTAATAAACCTGAACGAACAAATTGTAAATCATCCTACTAAATCGATAGAACAATTGATGTTGTTGTCCAGCCTAGAGATGGAGAATTTAGTGTACAGCTTCAACAGTTCTAATGGCGATTATCCATTACATATGACGATTATTGATTTGTTTGAAGAACAGGTATCGAGGACTCCTGAAAATATTGCAATAAGACATAATCATAGGGTTTTGACGTATAGGGAGCTAAATGAACAAGCTAATCAGCTTGCAAGAGTACTTGTTAATAAAGGCATAGGAACAGAAGAGATTGTTGGCTTATTAACGGTTCATTCCATTGAAACGGTAATTGGTATTCTCGCTATACTTAAAGCAGGAGGATCGTATTTACCGATCGATCCTAGTTTCCCAAAAGATAGAATTAAATATATGTTACAGGATTCAGGCGCTAAATTACTGCTTATGTATTCAATCGATGGGTTATTGGATTATGGTCTAGAAACGATTGATCTGTCTGATTCCAGGTTGTATACGGGTAGAGCTGATAATCTTAACGTTTCTAGCAATTGGAGTCATTTGGTATATGTTATTTATACTTCTGGCTCAACTGGAAAACCAAAAGGAACAATGATTGAGCATCGTAGTTTGCTTAATTACATCTGGTGGGCGAAATTGATGTATGTAGATGATGAACATAATGTGTTTCCACTATATTCGTCACTAGCTTCTGACTTAACGGTTACTTCTATTTTCACCCCTCTAATTAGTGGAGGGAGTATAGTTGTATACAGCGATGAAGATGATAAGGACTATGTGATTTACCGTATTATAAAAGAAAATATCGTGAATATTGTGAAGATTACTCCAGCACATTTGTCCCTGATTAAGGAAATGAACTGTAACAACTCTAATATTAAGCGTTTCATCGTGGGTGGAGAAGATCTTAAAGTTGGTTTAACAAGGACGATTCATGACAATTTTGATGGGAAAATAGAAATATATAACGAATACGGTCCGACGGAAACAACAGTTGGCTGCATGATACATCAATATAATTACAACACAGATAACAGAATTTCAGTTCCGATTGGTGTACCTGCAGCGAATGTACAAATTTATATTTTAGACAACAATCTGAAGCCTGTCCCGAAATTTATAGTTGGTGAGATCTACATCTCCGGGGATGGAGTGGCTAGAGGATATCTTAATAATGAGGAGCTTACAAACTCAAAGTTTATTGATAACCCATTTATTAAAGGGAAGAGAATGTATGCTACTGGAGATTTAGCGAAATTTATGGAAGACGGAACGATAGAATATATTGGGCGCATTGGCCAGCAGGTTAAAATTAATGGCTATCGGATTGAATTAGGTGAGATCGAAAGTTGTCTCTTGAATCATGAATCTATTCAAGACGCTGTAGTCGTAGATTATAAAAGTAAAGACAGCGGTTATCTCTGTGCATATATTGTAAGAAAAAATGATGTCTCGGATAGTGAACTAACACGCTATCTTGAATCATTTTTACCGAGCTATATGATTCCGCGATATTTTACCGTGATAGATAGCATTCCGCTCACTGCTAGTGGAAAGTTAAATAAAAATCTATTACCTGAGCCTGAATTTAAGGTTAGTAGTGAAGAATCACGGTCTTATCGATCAGAGCAGGAAATGATTCTTATTGACGCAATTATGCGGATATTGAATGTGACTGAAGTAAGCCCTCAGATGAATTTTTATCAACTTGGAGGAGACTCAATCAAGGCTATACAAATTGCTTCAAAATTGTTTCAAGAGGGATACAAACTCAAAGTTGGAGATATTTTATCGTTTCCTATTATTGAAGAGATGGCGAGGCATGTAGAGAAAATAGAACGATTTAAGAGCGCGCCGATTCTTTGTGAAGGAGAAATTAACTATACTCCAATTGTTTCGTGGTTCCTTTCCCTTAATCTTGCCAATATTAATCACTACAATCAAAGTATTTTGCTAGGTTTAAAAGTAGATTTGGATATTAATAACCTTGGAAAAATTATGAAGCAACTCGTCATACATCATGATTCATTTAGAATCAACTTGAATTTAAAAACGGGAAGTATGCGTTATAATAATGACTTGCTAAATAATGACTTTAGCATTAAAGTATTTGATCTATCAGATTTTTCGTATATGGAGCAACTTGAGAAGATAAAGGAATTAGGCACCCAATTAAAGAAAAGTTTCAATATTGAAAATGATGTATTGCTGCGTGCTTGTCTTTTTATATTATCTCCAGAAGATAAGAGATTGTTACTGACTGCTCATCATCTTTCTGTTGATGGTGTTTCATGGAGAATACTAATAGATGACATCTATCTGTTGATGAAGCAGGCAAGTAATGGTGAGCAGCTAACATTATTAACAAAATCACATTCCTATCAGAAATGGTCTGAAACATTAAATGAATTTATCAAAATGGACAATGAAAAAGAACTAGCGTATTGGCAGGAGCTTAACGCTGCTACGCCGTTCTTACATGTAGACTATCCTAATAATGAATCCCTCATTGAGTCAAGTGAATTGATATCCGCAAATTTATCACAACATGAAACGTTACTTTTCCTAAAAGATGCAAATCGAGCCTATAATACGAAATCCATTGATTTATTATTGTCCTCTTTGAAACTGACTGTGGATGAAACAATAAGTAATGAAAAAGTGATCGTTGAAATAGAATCTCATGGTCGTGAAGAGCTCGGTGACAGCAACGAGTATGAATTTAATAGCACTGTAGGCTGGTTTACCAGTATGTATCCTATAAAGTTGGGTTTCAACAGGAATGATTTAGGAGATTGTATAAAATCAATTAAAGAAGAAATTCGAAATGTGCCTCATAATGGGATCGGTTTTGGTGTGTATAAGTATCTTATGGGCGCATTGGAGATGTCGACAGAGGAACCCCCAATTCGTTTTAACTACTTAGGAGAAATCGATTATTCGATGTATTCTGATACTTTATCTGTCCTATATCAATGTGATACAGGCTTGGACTATGATGAGAAAAATGGTGTGACTGCCTTAATCGATATTAATGTAATCATTGTTGATAGTCAGTTACATGTTGAAATGAGGTTTAGTAACAAATTAAATAAGCAGACGATGAATCGTTTTTTTGATCAATATATGGATAATTTGCGGAACGTTATTCTCCACTGTACTACAAGTAAGAAAGTACAATTTACTCCTTCAGATTTTGAAACAGTCAAGGTTTCACAAAGAGAAATAGATTCATTATTTAAGTAAACTTCATAGAATTAGGTGATTGTTGTTATATGAATCTTTTTTGTATACCTCATCTTGGAGGATATTCCTCATCATTTGCTCCATGGAAAAGGAAAATAGATAGCAGTATTACAATACGACCATTAGAGTTACCAGGTCGAGGCGCTCGGATGTCGGAACCTTTATGTGGGGACTTTTCCAGCGCTGCAGAGGATATGTATAGAAAGATTAGCCAAACAGTAGAACGAGGAGAAAAATATGCAATTCTAGGACACAGTATGGGGGCCTTGCTTGCTTACGAGGTAACTGTTTTGATACAGCAATCGGTAATGCAACAACCAGATATATTATTCTTATCGGGAAGATGCCCGCCTCATATTGTATTAGATGAGCCGTTACTACACGATCAAAGTGATAGGGAAATTTTAGAGCATTTATTCAAATTTGATAGTATCCCCGAAGAGCTGCTTGTAAATCAAGAGCTGCAAAAAGTATTTCTTCCTATATTGAAAATGGATTATAAAATATTAGCAGACTATAAACCTAGTTCAACGGTTGTAAAATGTCCAATTCGCGTACTTGGCGGGATAGATGATGTGGGTGTAAAAGAGTCTCATTTATCACAATGGCAAGAATATACGACAGGGCCTTTTAAACTGCATATGCTAGAGGGGGATCACTTTTTTATCTATGAGAATTCTGAAGCTGTAATGAAACTTGTTTCAGAGCAGTTGGAAATATGAATCGGAGGGGAAATATCATGAGCAATGAACTAATATCTGATGTGATAGATATGTTGGTCGAAATCACAGACGGACAACGTGATTACAGTCGTGTTGTATTATCATCAAGTCTATTGGAATTGGGGATAGATTCATTTGAATTTGTAAAACTGGTTGTAATCATTGAAGCTAAGTATGATATTGAATTTGATGATGAAGACTTAAACTTTAAAAGATTTTCTACGATGCATAATTTAATTACCTTTATTGATGAAAAACGAAAAAAAGTCGAGTCTGATGAAAAAGAGTCTATGGAAGAAAGGGTATGACATTTGAACAGACTATAATAAGTTTGAAAGATAAATATCATGTGCCTGGGGTTGCAGTTTCTATAGTAAGTAGATCGGGTGACCCAAAGATGTATTGTTCGGGATGGGCTAATAAAAAAGATGATATTTACATTTCGGAAAAAACGAAATTTCAGGTAGCTTCAGTTTCCAAGCCAGTCACTGCACTAGGTATTATGAAGCTAGTAGAACAGGGGGATGTGGATTTAGATAAAGCTATTTCCCATTACGTAAATAGATGGAGCTTTCCACCATCTCCTTATGATACAAATAAAATAACCATAAGACAGTTGCTAAGTCATACTTCAGGTCTTAACTCACCATTATATCTAGGAACAACTGTTCAAAGGAATCCTTACCATATTGAACATTCGATGAATGGAAGTATGAATAGGAAAACGAGACTGAAAGTCATTCGTGAGCCAGGAACTGTTTTTTCATACTCCGGTGGTGGATACTCTCTTCTTCAATTACTAATCGAAGAAGTTAGTAATATGAGCTTTTCTTCATTTATGGAAAAAAATATATTCGAACCGCTAGGTATGAATAATAGTTCGTTTGAACATCCAATAAGACCGATGAATCAAATAGCTAAATGTTATGATAGTCTCGGAAGAGTTCTCCCTGATTACCTTTATATTGAAAAAGCTGCGGCAGGACTTTATTCTACGGTTGAAGATATGAGCAAATTTGCTGCGTGCAATCTAAGGATGTCGAGTGAAGAGGGGAGCGATGAAAGAGACTTTATACAAAGCAAATATGCAAAATTATTATATACAAGAGTAGAAAGATCCATCCCGCATAGTTTAGGATTTTCAATGTTATCAATCAATAATCACAAAGTGTTTTTTTATACAGGTTTAAATAGGGGATGGAATTCTATCATTATACTGGTTCCAAAATGCGAAGAGGGCTTGGTGATACTGACTAATAGCAACATCGGTGGAAATTTTATTTATGATGTGACGAAGTTATGGTTAGAGTCACTAATTGGGTCTGTTTCTGAGTATTACACGAAACGAATGAGGATATCAAAAAATAATCGGCTCTTCATTTTAATGAAAGAGAACTGGTATAATAAATGGGGATAATTTACATGAAAATAAATCGGAGGAATCGCGCATGTCTTTCATACAAGTAAACAATCTTAAAAAGCATTACGACTACTATGAAAAAGAGGTCGGTCTTAAAAGCTCTTTGAAAAATCTATTTTACAGAAAAAAGATGATTAAAGAAGCTGTAAACGATATTTCATTTACTATTGAAGAAGGTGAAATTGTTGGATTTCTCGGACCAAATGGGGCAGGGAAGACAACGACCCTAAAGATGTTATCGGGCATTTTGTTTCCGACTGAAGGAAGTCTTTCTGTGGGTGGATACATACCTTGGGAGCGAAAAAAGAATTTTAAAATGATGTTTTCTATTGTTATGGGCAATAAAGGTCAATTGAATTGGGATCTACCTGCGAACGAATCTTTGTTTCTTACAAAATGTATCTATGAAATTGAAGACGACCAATATAACAGAACAGTAGAAGAACTATCAGAATTATTGGATGTTAAAGACTTAATGAAAGTACAAGTTCGACGACTTTCACTAGGTGAAAGAATGAAAATGGAGCTTATAGCTGCACTATTGCATAATCCAAAAGTAATTTATTTAGACGAACCAACTATCGGATTGGATTTCATGTCTCAAAAAAAGATCAGGGAATTTTTCAAATTTTATAATCAGCAGCAAAAAACTACAATCATACTTACTAGTCACTACATGGCTGATATTGAGGATTTATGTAGTCGCTCAATCATTATAAATAATGGGAAGATTGCATTCGATGGTGAGCTCAAAAGTTTGAGTGAGCAAATAAGCACGGGTAAGTATGTTAAATTACAGATGGACAAAGAGATTGATGAAAGTGAACTTCGCAGCTATGGAAATGTCGTAAGTTTTGATGGCTACAATGCAACAATTGAAGTTCAAAAACAACTTGTTAATGAATGTATTATATCAATATTAAATAATTTTCCGGTTGTTGATTTCACTATAGAAGATATATCCATTGAAGAGGGGATATCTTACTTTTATAGAAAAGGTGAAGTAATTCATGAGACGGATTGATAAGTATATATACAGTTATAAAGTTGGATTTCAAAGTGCGACCGAATATAGAATGGATTTTATTCTAAGTATTTTCGCTAGTATTTTCCCGATTTTTGTTCAGTATTTTGTATGGAAAGCAGTTTTTTCCGCTACTCCTGTTTATAACGGATATACATTTAACAGCATGATGCTATACATCATTGTAGCAACTGTCGTTTCAAGGTTCGTATCAGCTGGTTTTGAATACGAAATTTCTTCGGATATAAAAAATGGGCATTTAAGCAGATTTATTACAATGCCTGTATCTTATTTGTTTTTTAGAGTTTTTAGATTTTTAGGCCAAAAAATTATACATTTAGTTATCTGCGCTCTTATCCTCATTTGTTTATCATTTATTATGAAAATGTTATCTTTTGAACTTGTTTATCATCAACTATTTCTATTTATTATTTCTATAATTTTAGCACTAATATTGAACTTTATTATCTTCTATATTGTATCTACAATATCATTTTGGATGGCGGAAATATGGGGAGTCGTTATTGCTCTTCGTCTTGTGATTAATATCGCCAGTGGCGGGATACTCCCAATTGCTGTATTTGGAGAAAGTATTGCAAGTGTACTAAACGTGTTGCCTTTTAAATATACAATTTCATTTCCGTTAAGCATTCTACTTGATGACATACCACTAGGTGAAGTGATGGAAGGGTTCGCTTTACAGTGCGTTTGGATTGCAGTATTTGCAATTCTAGCAAAGATCGCATGGGATCGAGGTATGAAAAAATATATTGCTGCTGGGGGATAAGTGAATGAAGCCTTACCCGAAATATTACTTGGTGTTTAAGACGTTCTTAAAAAACAACTTAATTGGTTATATGGAATATCGAGCTAACTTTTTCATGGAGTTTATTAGTGAAATAGCTTACGTGGCATTAAAATTGGTTTATATATATGCAATATTCAAGACAGGTGTATCCATTAATGGAAACTCATCGGCCTACATACTCGCAATCGGTGGTAACCATATGATATTAACCGGTATTTTTGTGGGATTCTTTATGATGAATTTCCTAGACCTATCATATAGAGTTCGAGATGGCACTCTTGATTTCTTAATTACCAAACCGATATCTTTACAATTCATGATTAGTTTCCGCTCGTTTCAACTAGGAGCTACTATCCCGAATTTTGTAATAGGAATAGCCATGCTTGTCATTGGTATTCGTGAGATGGGAGTAGAAATAAGCTTTTGGAATTTCATCATGTATCTCCTTCTAATGATATCCTCTATAATTCTTACGTATTCTATATTTTTAATTATGCAGCTACCTACCTTCTGGATCGTCAAGACTGATGCGTTAACAAATATTATGGAATCCATTTGGGATTACAATAATATGCCTATGAATATTTATGGTAAACGAATCATAATAGGAGGTATTTTCTTTATTCCACTATTTGTCATATCTAATTTCCCATTGTTAGCTTTAACAGGTCAGCTTGAGAGTCATTTAATGATTTGGGGGATAGGGGTTTCTGTTCCATTTTTGATTCTATCAAGGATTCTATGGAAAACAGCAATAAAACGATATAGCAGTGCAAGTAGCTAACGGAAATACCATTTACAGATGAAGTTGCTCTATTTCACTTTTGCGAAATTCAAGTTTCTTTAATAAAAATGTTATTGGGTGGTGAAATGATGTACTACAGTACAATTTTAGATAATTTGGGCAATACGCCCTTAGTTAAAATGGAGCTCAATAACCATAAGCAAGCTATGAATTTATATGCAAAATTGGAGTTTTATAACCCAACGGGAAGTGTTAAAGATAGAGCAGCCTCTTACGTCCTAGAAAAACTATTGAACAACAAAGAAATAAACTATGATACTACCATTATCGAATCAACATCAGGAAACTTTGGCATTGCTCTATCCTCTTATTGTAAAAAATATGGATTGAAATTTTGTTGCGTTATTGACGCAGCGATAACCGATACGAATGAAAATATAATTAGAAGCTTAGGAGCTGAGGTAATTAAAATTACTGAAGCAGACAGCAGTGGTGGGTACTTATTAAATCGTATCAAAAAAGTGAATGAAATATTGGTTGAACGACCGAACTCATACTGGATTAATCAGTATGCTAATCCCTATAATGCAGAGGCATATTATACGGGGCTAGGTAATGAGTTGTGTGAGCAGCTGAATAATATTGATTACATTTTTATCGGTGTGAGTTCAGGCGGAACCATTACAGGGATATCTCGCAAAATTAAGGAGAGGTTTCCTCATGCAAAGGTGATTGCAGTTGATATTGTAGGCTCTGTTATTTTTGGTGGAAAACCACAAAAAAGGCATATACCAGGTATGGGTTCGAGTATGAGACCAGAAATATTAGCACATTCGCAAATAGATGACATCATAATAATTGATGAAGTTTCTTGTATTTTTGGTTGCCATGAATTATTAGAAAAACACTCCATTTTTGCTGGAGGTTCCTCAGGAGCTGTATATTCTGCAATTAATCAGTACTTTGATAGTCGGAATACGAGTGAAGTGGTAGATGTTGTAGCGTTATTTCCTGATCGAGGAGATCGATATACAAGTACGATATACAACGAGCAATGGTTGAGAAATTTCGTAGTAAAGGAAAAAACTTCATCTATATAATTCCGAATATGAAAAGAGGAAAAATATATGCTGTATATTAATGAACAAAATATATTGAAAGTTGGAATTGACTGGACGTCCTTAATCCATGTAATAGCTGACACCGTTCACTGTATAAATAATAATGATGTTGTTCAACCGATAAAGCCTTATCTTCGTTTTAGAAACTTGAAAAATCGCATCATTGCTATGCCTGCTTTTGTTGGAGGAAACTTTAATTCTGCCGGAATAAAGTGGATTGCAAGTTACCCAGATAATATTGAGAAAGGGGTACCTAGAGCACATAGTTTAGTCATTCTCAATGACGTAGACACGGGTCAACCATTAGCTATAATTAACACCCCTTTGCTCAGTATTATTCGGACGATATCAATAAGCGGATTAGTTCTTAAATGGTTCGATAAGAAAAAAAGCCTTACCGATGTAAAATTGGGGATTATCGGATGGGGGCCTATTGGACAGTACCATCTTCGAATGTGTGCAGCAGTATTAGGTGAAAGACTTTCAGAGGTGTACCTGTACGATCTAAACAAGTCGATAGATGTGTCCCAAATCGACTGCGTTGATCAATCCAAGGTACGTATAGTAAGCAGTTGGGAAGAAGCTTATTCGGTGGCAGATGTTTTTATAACCTGTACCGTTTCGAATAATCGCTATATTAATAAAAAACCAGTGGATGGATCGTTACATTTAAATGTGTCGTTAAGAGATTATGATTCCTCTACTTACGAATATTTCAAAGAAGCAATTATAGTAGATAATTGGGAAGAGGTATGTCGGGAAAATACGGACATCGAACAGTTTCATTTGAATAATGGCCTCTCTAAAGAGGGGGCATTTTCCCTGGTGGATGTAATTATTAATGACGCTTTAAAAAATCATGATTTCAACAAACCGGTAATGTTTAATCCAATGGGATTAGCAGCATTTGATATAGCAGTAGGTCGTTATTATTTTGAGAAAAGTTGTGAAATGAAAGAAGGAATCGAATTGTTATAATGCAATAACTCGTAGGTGGGTTATGATATTCGTGATGATAGGAGGTAATAATAGTTGAATCGAACAGAAAAAATAGATGAAAGTAATGTTGAAGATATATTGGGATTATCCCAACTACAAGAAGGAATGATATTACAGTATTTAAAAGATTCTGATACTGAGCAATATAACATTCAACTGGTTATCGGTATTTCTGGATTAGTAGATTTTAATTTATTTAGACAGGCATGGAATGTTGTGACGAGTTCTAATGAAATGCTAAGAGTAATATATCGTTGGGAAGAAGTTACGAATCCGTTGCAAATCGTTCTGAAAACATATGAAACTAACATTGATTATATGGATCTGTCGAATCAAGAAAATGTAGAGACGAAATTATATGATATTAAAGCGAAAGACAGGAACAAGAAATTTGATTTGAAACAGGTTCCATTCAGAATAACATTAGTGAAAATAAACAACGTACAATATGAAATGATTATATCTAATCATCACATTATATATGATGGTTGGAGTAATAGTATCCTATTAAAGGAATTTATGGATGCGTATCTCCAATTGGAACAGGGTAATCAACCGCATCGAGTATCCAAGAGTAAGTATAAAGAATATCTGAAATACTGTAGCTCGCTAAAAAACATGGAGCAAAAGGACTATTGGGAAGATTACTTTAAAGATTTTGAGTCAAAAACAACGTTTCATTTTGGACAAACTAAGACGAACGGATTAATTAAACAGGCTCAATATACCGCCAATCTATCAAAAGAAGATGTTATTAGGTTAGAACAATTTGCAAAGGATCATAACATTACGATAGCTTCCATCTGCTACACGGCATGGGGGTTGTTGTTACAAAAATATTGTTATAGTAATGATGTACTATTCGGAATAACTATCTCTGATAGACCCCCATACTTAACTGACATCGAACAAACTGTAGGTTTGTTTATTAACACCCTCCCTTTACGTATACAACCATTGCACGAATCAAATTTAATTGAGTTGGTTCAATCCGTCTCAAAAACCGTTCATGAAATAAAGGAAAATAAACATTCATCTTTGGCTGCCATTAAACAAAAATCAGGGATTGATGCTGCAGAAGAGCTGTTTGACTCCATCGTTGTGGTAGAGAATTACCCTTTAGATACTAGTCTAATGGATCCAAATCATAATATTTCATTTCATTCATGCTCCATAAATGAAATGACTCAATATGACATTACTGTTGGCATATTATTGTTTAATGGTCTTGAAATTGAATTGGCATATAATGTGGAACGGTTCGATCAAGAGATGATAAGTCAAATGTCTTCCCATTATATAAACATCATTCTTGAAATCATGAACAATTCTCAAAAAGCAGTTGCTCAAGTTGATGTATTAACGAAAAAAGAGAAAGAACAATTGTTATATCACTTTAATGACTCTAACGCAGAATACGAAAAGCACAAAACTTTACATCAATTGTTCGAAGAATCCGTAAAAAAACATGCTTCCGCAATAGCTGTTACGCATCAAGATAATTGCTTAACTTATGAAGAATTGAATCAGAAAGCGAACCAATTAGCTTCTGTATTGAGCGATAAAGGCATTAGGGAGTCAATGATTATAGGACTAATGCTAAATCCATCACAAGATATGATTATTGCGATTTTAGCGATTTTAAAGGTCGGTGCTGCTTATTTGCCTTTGGATCCGGACTTGCCTATTAAAAGAATAGAACACATTGTCAAGGACAGCGGCATAGAGTTTCTAATTGCTGATCAAGTTGAATTGGATCGAATTCATCCCATCAGCTTTGCAGGTGAAAAGATTAATTTGTCAGCTTCACTTAATGCTCACTTTGGTCGTGAAGACCAAAGTGTATTTGTTAATATAGGGACCCCCGGCAGCTTGGCATATGTTTTGTACACGTCTGGAACAACTGGAATGCCAAAAGGAGTAATGATTGAACATCAAAATGTAGTAAATGTAGTGAGTTGGTATTCACAACAGTATGAAATAGGAAATAAAACGAATATGTTATTATTGACAAGTTTATCTTTTGATCCAAGTGTAGAGGATATTTTCTCAGCTCTACTACATGGTGCCACGCTTCATATTCCAAACAAAGAGATGGTTTTCGATTTACCACAACTTCGTGACTATATAAATAAAAATCAAATCAATATTATTAACTATACACCCACATTACTCAAAGAATTATTGAATTACGATGGAAAATTAACTAGTCTTCATACTATTGTAGCTGGTGGAGAGCGACTTGATGAATCGTTTAAAGAACTGGCTTTAACGAAAGGCTATCATTTATATAATCATTATGGACCGACTGAAACAACGGTCGATGTATTATCTTCTCAATGTGGAAATGATGAGATTACGTTAGGTAAGCCAATTTCCAATACGAAATGCTATATAGTGGACAAAAACTTGAGTTTATGTCCCAAAGAAGTAGTAGGTGAACTATGCATTTCTGGAGATGGTTTGGCAAGAGGTTATGTAAATAATGAAGAGTTAACAAATCAGAAATTCATTCAAAATCAATTTGACGAGTATGAGCGTATGTATCGAACTGGCGATATGGCAAAGTGGACAGAAGATGGCAACATTGTATTTGTTGGACGAATAGATAATCAGGTGAAAATAAGAGGATATCGAATAGAATTATTTGAGATTGAAAAGACCATTGTAAGATATGAAGGAATAAAGCAAGCAGTTGTATTAATTAACAAGGTTGAACATTATGAAGATCAGTTATGTGCATTCATTGTACCCGAATTATCAGTAATTGAAGACGACCTTGAGAGTAAACTCAAAATGTTTTTAAAAGACTATTTACCAAATTATATGATTCCTGATTTGATGCTTTCGCTTGATCAAATTCCTGTAACCAATAACGGAAAAATAGATAGAAAAGCTTTGTTGGATAGTTTAGTTGCTTATAAGACCAGTCGGATATTTGTTCAAAAGCATCCGAGCAATGAAATTGAGCGACAAATACATGGCATCTGGTCAGAGGTATTGGCGGTAGAAGTAATAAGTACGACTGACGATTTCTTCAAATTAGGAGGAAACTCCTTGAAAATGATCAGAATTCATTCGTTATTGAATCATGTATATCCTGCAATTGTAAGTGTTCAAGATCTGTTTGATAATCGGACAATTGAAGAACTAGCTCAGGTTGTTGCAATGAAATTAGGAATTATAAAAAATGAAGAAGAAGATTCTCTAATAGAACAAGTTCAATTCTAGGAGGTTCCAGATGATCATTTGTGGATTAAAGTTAACTCATGATGGGACGGTTGCATTAATAGATAATGGAAAATTAATTTTTAGTGTAGAGTATGAAAAGCTTAATAATAATCCTCGATATTCAGAAATTTTAGATACAGCATCCATTTCGACGGTTTTAAATGCTTTTGGCTACAACGTCAGTGATGTTAATTATTTTGCGATTGATGGCTGGGGAGGAGATAATCAGGATGAACTTGCAATCCAGCCGAGATTAGAAATTGATGAGGGATTCAACCGATTATCCGTTTTTAATAATCATGTACCGTATAAATTGAATGTTGGATTGTATGAGGAAAAATCATTACAGCATAGTATTTTTCAAGAGTGGAAATTTGATGGATTACAAATTGGTGATCACAATGTGGAATATTACAGTTATTTACATGCTTCTAATCATTTAATGAGCGCTTATAGCACGAGTGACTTTGCGAAAAGAGGAGAAAGTGCTTATATTTTGATTTGGGATGGGGGTATGTATCCACGACTATACTTCTTTGATCATGAAGCAAAGCAGGTAGAAAATTTAGGACCTATATTTCTGCTGATCGGGAATATTTACACTATTTTTTCTCAGCACTTTGGTCCATACAAAGTGGAGGGAAGCTTTGCAAAAGATAATCTATCCGTTGCTGGTAAAGTTATGGCCTATATTGCTTTGGGTGAAGTTCGCCGAGATTTATTTCAACACTTTGAAGAGATTTATAATCACCATTATAACTATCCAATGGGGTTCGCTAATGTATTTGCAAATGAATTTAAGAAAGTGATTGAAGATCTAAACTATTCGGATGAAGACATACTATGTTCCTTCCATGTTTACTTAGAGGAGCTATTGGTGTCTAAGCTAGAGAAAAAATTGAGAAGACACGGAGCAAAAAGTAGAAATCTTTGCTTGACGGGTGGATGTGCTTTAAACATTAAATGGAATTCTGCAGTAAGAGAAAGTGATTTGTTTGACGAGGTATATGTTCCTCCTTTTCCGAATGATTCAGGAAGTGCTATTGGTGTTGCATGTAACGTGATGTTTAAACAAACAGGAATGCTTGCATTGGATTGGAGCGTTTATAGCGGGCCTAAAATAATTAATAATCATAGTTTGGTGGACGGATGGACGAGCAAACAATTCTCTATAAATGAGCTAGCTGAACTTCTGCATTCCACTAAAGAGCCGGTTGTTTTCCTGAATGGGCAAGCAGAGTTAGGACCGAGAGCTCTTGGAAATAGAAGTATCATAGCTTCGCCGACTTCAGATCAAATAAAGGAAGTCCTTAATGATGTTAAGAAAAGAGAGTCCTATCGCCCTGTTTCTCCTATTTGTATGGCTGAACATGCTAAAGATATTTTTATTCCAGGAAGCAAAGATCCATATATGTTATTTGACCATAAAGTTAAAGCGGAATGGGTAAATAAAATTCCAGGCGTTATTCACCTTGACGGTACGGCGAGATTACAAACACTATCAGAAGAAGATAATGCGCTATTTTATGAATTATTGAAAAAGTTTGCCGAAATAAGTGGAATACCGCTGCTTTGTAATACAAGTGCAAATTTGAATGGGCATGGTTTTTTCTGTGACGTAACATCGGCAATGACATGGGGGAAAGTGAACTATGTTTGGTGTGAGAATACGCTGTATGAGAAAAAAGAAAAGATACTATTCAATTTGTAAATAAGATTGGTTGAATGATAACGTTTTGATTTCTTGGAGGTGCATAGATTGTGAAGGACATCGCTATCATTGGAATGTCGGGAAGATTCCCTGATGCTAACAATTTAGATGAACTTGTGACTAATCTAAAGCTGGGAAAAGACAGCGTGAAGAAAATTCCAGACACTCAAATTGTTGAGCGAACACTGGACCCTAATCGGAAATTCAGATCCGTTGGTTACCTAGAAGATATTGATAAGTTTGATCATGAATTTTTTAATATATCAATGGGCGAGGCTCAAGTTATGGACCCATATCAGCGTCTTACACTAGAGTCTGTATACAACACAATTGAAAATGCCGGCTATAATCCAAAAGATTTGAGTGGATCTAGGACATCTGTTTTTGTCGCTGATTTTATGCCTGATTACTATAAACATGCTGATAAGTTTGTTGACAGTTTAATTTCAGGAAACTCACCAGCTTTTTTATCTACAAGAATTACAAGACATTTTAATTTTACGGCCAATGCTACGATGATTGATACGGCATGTTCTTCAAGTCTAGTGGCTATACACATGGCTTGTAATGAACTAGTTTTAGGTGATGCAGACTATGCAATTGTTAGCGCGGCCAATATATATTTATTTCCTTATAGCGATAATGATTTTGAGTTTAATATTTGGTCACCTGATAATAAGTCTAGAGCTTTTTCAGCGAGTGCTAATGGAATGTCTTGCGGTGAAACAATCGTTAGTGTTTTATTGAAGCCATTGGATAAAGCAATGAGAGATAGAGATAACATTCAAGCTGTGATAAAAGGTACTGCTGTTAATAATAATGCAAATCGTTCATCGAGTCCGTCTGCGCCTGATAGCATAAGCCAAGCCGAGGTAATAACGATGGCATGGGACAAAGCAGGAGTCAATCCAGAAGATATTGGATTCATTGAGGCACATGGATCTGGCACGCAATTAGGAGATAGCCTGGAAGTTGAAGGGTTGACTCATGCATTTAATAAATACACAAACAATAAAAATTTCTGTCCGATTTCTACGATCAAATCCAACACAGGGCATGCATATGCAGCATCTGGTTTGGTGGGTATGATTAAAGGTGTTCTTTCCTTAAAGCATAATCTGCTGTTTCCGACTATACATTTTGATGAGCCTAACCCTCTCATTGATTTTGAAAATTCTGCTGTATACGTAAATGAGAAGTTAGTTGACTGGAAAGCGGCTGAAGGAAAACCAAGATATGTAGGGGTTACCTCCTTGGGAGCGAGCGGAACAAACTGTCATATTCTTATAGCGGATGCTCCGGAAGTCGCGACCAATAATGCAACTAATCAATTGAAGACTAGCACGAAGTCTGAGTTGTTCACATTTTCATCCAAAACTAAAAAAGGATTAAATCGTAACGTAAGTGAATTCCTAAATTATATTTCTAATAAAGAAGATATCTCTTTAACGGATGTTAGTTTTACCCTTAATAAAGGTAGAGATCACTTTGGTTATCGTTATGCGGTCATTGCTGATAGTGTGCAATCTTTAAGAGACGCTCTTCAATACGATATTCAAAATAATGCTTTGGATGTAAACAATGAGACAATAAAAAAATTGATTATCATGTTTTCTGATTGTTCTTCCATTGATCAAGGCACGATTGCTTATTTCCGTACGAAATATGAGATCTTTGATCACTATTATACAGAGTGTGAAGCGATATCAAATTCAAAGCAAAGTAATGCAGCTTCCTTTAGTTTCCAATACAGTATGTATAAATGGTTAGAAAGTAAAGGGATGTACACGAAACATATTCTAGGAATAGGGATTGGTAAAATAATTTCCAATGTTATTCTGGATAAATTATCTTTGACAGAAGGTTTGCTCTTAGCTGAGAAGTATGATGGTGAAATCGAATCAGACCTTAAAACGAGAGCGAAATTATTATTCGAACGAGAATGCAAAGATGGACGGGTACTTTTTATTGGAATGGGTAACGGTACTGAGTTTGAGGAATTATTGATTAGAGAAAGTGCGCCTTACAACGCTGATTTCTTTGTGATTGGCAAAAGCGTAGAAGATGATAAGGATAAAGGTTTGCAATTGTTACAACTATTATATACCTCGAATTTCTATATCGATTGGGACCGCTACTATCACAAAACGAATGCTAGGAAAGTTGAGCTTTCAGCTTATCAATTTGAGAGAACACGCTGCTGGATTCGTGAAACGCCCAACTATATGTATTCTGTCATTGACGAACAAGAGGCAAGAAGTAGTCATGTTACTCCAAAACATAAATTCACAAATACAATACAGCAAAAAGTTTATGAAATGTGGAGAAGTGTCCTTGGCGTAACTGACATTACCAGTGAGGATAACTATTTTGAAGTTGGCGGAGATTCAATTCATGCAACTAAAATTATATTGGGGTTAAATCAAAAGTTTACTATTAAATTGGATTTTGAAGATATATTTGATTTTCCAACAATCTCTTCGTTATCAACCTACATTTATTCTTTGTTAGAGACGAAAGAGAAGTTAAGAATTATTTGGGCAGATGTATTAAAGAACGAACAAATTAATTGGAGTGACAGCTTCTTTGATTTGGGTGGTCACTCATTGCTGGCAAACCAAGTTTTACTCAGTATTAGGCAAGATCTTAAGGTAGATCTTAATTTCGAAGATATATTCGGGAACCCGACATTGGAATTATTAGCTGATGTAGTGGACCGTAAGGCAGCCCAACATTCACTTGCTATAGAAAATGATGCTATCAAATCTGTAAATACACAAGACTACTATGAACTTTCTTCCTCACAAAAACGATTGTGGATGATTAGCCAATTTGATGGTGGTTCCACTGCATATAACACTCCATTCTCACTACTACTTGAGGGCCTGCTTGATATCAACATATTAACAAAAGCAATAGGGAGTGTCTTTGAAAGACACGAAAGTCTGCGTACTGTATTTAAAGTAGTGGGTGGGAACCCTCAACAAGTTATTCTTAATCCCCATACTACTAAGCTGCCTATCACTGTATTTGATTACACTCAAATAGCCAATAATATTCAAGCTGCAAAAGAATTATTAGAAAAGGATGCTAATCTTCAGTTTGATTTAAGCAATGGTCCGCTGCTAAAGGTAATGATTATAAAGCTTGGTTTAGATAAACATGTTTTATATATAAATTCGCATCATATCATTAATGACGCCTGGTCTACTCATATTTTTTATGATGAGATAGTTACCGTGTATAATGCATTGTTTAATGGAGCAGAGTATCCCCTAGAACCTCTTACATTTCACTATAAGGATTATACAGCTTGGCAAGAACAACGATTAAAAGAATTAAATCAAGGTGCATATTGGAAAGAACAACTAGGCGATGAACTTCCAATCTTAAATATGCCACTTGACTTCGTTCGTCCTGCTATTCAATCCCATAATGGTGACACATTAGAATTTACATTTGATAGAGAATTAACACAGGGTCTTAAGGTATTGAGTCAACAACAAAAATGTACATTATTTATGGTGTTACTTGCAGGGCTTAACACGTTGCTTTATAGATATACGCAACAAAATGATATTATTATCGGTACTTCTGTGGCGGGTAGAAAACATAGAGACTTAGAAAATCAGATTGGACTATATATTAATACGTTAGCCTTACGAACTAGATTTGATTCGGAAGCTACTATTGAGAATATGCTTGAAAACGTAAGAGAAATCACGTTACAAGCTTATGAGAATCAAGAGTATCCTTTTGACAAAGTAATAGAAGAGCTGGATTTAAAAAGAGATATAAGTAGATCACCTATTTTCGATGTGTTCTTAGAGCTTCAAAGCTCAAGTACCTTGTTCTCTAAAGTTAATTTTCAAAACACGACATCCATAGAATTTGATAGGTTAAATCATTTTAGTATTTTTGACTTGAATATTGAATTCAAGGAAGAAAACGATGGAATCTTATATGGAATGTTAGGTTTTAACACGGACCTATTTAAGAAAAGCAGAATGGAACGATTAATTAAGCATTACAAAACGATAATGCAACAATTTGCTAATCATCAAAAACAAAAAATTTCAGACATCGAGATTTTAGAGGAACAAGAAAAACACCTTTTAATGAATGAATGGTCTAAGGGAAGTACTTTCCCTGTTGAAAAAACGTTCTGTCAATTGTTTGAGGAACAAGTATCCAAAACACCAGAGAAAATAGCGGTTGCATGTAAAAGTGAGCAAGTTACCTATAAGGAATTAAATGAGAGATCTAATCAAATAGCTAGTCACTTAAGAGATTTAGGTGTGCAAAATGGGTCTATTGTGGCCATGCTAACGGAAAGATCTATTGAAATGGCTACCGCAATTCTTGGAATATGGAAAGTCGGGGCAGTCTATTTACCGATTGATCCGGAATATCCTTTGGGACGAATCATTGATTTATTAAATGACTCTGAGAGCAGTTGTCTTATGTTATCTTCTGAATCATTTTTGCAATCTGAGGAATTCCTTTCTTCTGTAACACTTTGTAAATCACTTAAAAGCATTATATATCTAGGCAATCTTCAAGATGTTATTACTGCCAACGGATTAATTGATCTTGGAGATATTCAAATTACAGATAACAGTAGTTTTCAACTTTACTCCACGGACTTTACTTCTGAAGTTTCACTTGATGACTTGAGTTATATCATCTACACATCTGGTTCGACTGGCAAACCAAAGGCAGCAATGATTGAACATAAAGGCATGATTAATCATATGCATGTGAAAATTAAAGATCTAGAAATCAATGAAGAGAGCATTATAGCGCAAAATGCGAATCATACTTTTGATATATCCATTTGGCAGTTTTTCACTGCTTTGACTGTCGGAGGAACGACAATCATTTATCAGAAGAATGATATTTTAGCACCAAATAAATTTATATCAAACATTATTAACGATAAGGTGACCATACTTGAGGTAGTACCTTCATATTTATCTGTATTGCTAGAGTTGATGGAGATTCAATCATTGAAATTGGAGCAGCTGAATTATCTAGTAATAACAGGTGAAGTAGTTAAGCCGTCGTTAATTAAGAATTGGTTTGATATGACCTCCAGCGTAAAAATAGTGAATGCTTATGGACCTACAGAAGCTTCTGACGATGTGACACATTTTATCATAGATAAATATATGGACTATGAACGTGTTCCGTTGGGGACTCCTGTAGGAAATATGAACATCTATATTGTTGATTCTAACATGAATGTATGTCCTATTGGTGTACCAGGGGAACTCTGTGTGTCAGGGATAGGTATAGGAAGAGGTTACCTGAAGGATGAAGTTCGAACGAAGCAGTCTTTCGTCACCAACCCATTCTCTAACGGGCTTGATACGCTTTATAAAACAGGGGATTTAGCTTGCTGGACTGAAAATGGTGTCATTGACTTTTTCGGAAGATTAGATGACCAAGTTAAAATAAGAGGTTTTCGGATTGAAATAGGCGAAATCGAACGTAGTATTATGGCCCATCCGAATGTTAAAAATACATTAGTGATAGTAAAAGAAGATGATAAAGGAAGCAAGTATCTTTGCGCATTTATAGTTGTAGAAGGTCAGATCGAAAATTCTCAAATTGAAAAGCATGTAAAGAGTATGTTGCCCGACTATATGGTACCTGCAAGTTACGTACAATTAGACCATTTCCCATTAACCGAAAACGGGAAAATGGATAAGAAGTCCTTATCAAAAATGGAAGTCATTAAGCAAAATTCCAATTTTATGGAACCACGAACCGAGATAGAGAAGGCGATCACTAATGTATGGGAAGAAGTACTCAATGTTAAGAAAGTCGGTTTGATGGATAACTTTTTTGAGTTGGGTGGAGACTCAATTAAAGCATTACGAGTTACGGTTAGTTTGCAAAAACATAGCATTTTTGTTGAGATAAAGGATATATTTCTTAACCAAACTATTTTGGCACTAAGTGAATATGTTTCTGATCAGTTGCCTAATGAGAATAGTAACGTGGAAAAGGAAATGTACCAATCTCAAGAAATTAATAAATTAAATATTATTAAAGAAATGGATAGTATGAAACAAACTTTGATAAGCGGAAGTAATGACAATATTGAAGATGTATACCCTATGAGTGATATTGAGATCGGCTTGTTGTTCCATACATTCCAAAATCCTGGTTCCATTATTCATCATATTCAATGTGTATATCATTCGCAATTTGCTGAAATGGATATGGAAAGATTTAATAAAGCCCTTGAACTGACTGTAAAAAGGCATCAAGCCTTAAGATGTAGTTTTAATGTAAAAGATTTCGAGAAGCCATTAAAAATAGTACACAATAATATTGACATTGATCTGGAGTATTCGGATATTTCGAATAAGACAGAAGCCCAACAACAAGAGTTTTTACTGAAGTTTATGGAGCAGGATAAGCTACACTCGTTCGATTTTGAAAAAGGACCTATATGGAGAATGCGTATTTTTGAACTGGCTGAAGGTAAGCTTGTATTCTTATTTATCTTTCATCAGGCAATTATGGATGGTTGGAGTAATGCTATGCTTATGTCTGAGCTTAATGAAGTGTATATCCATCTTGAAAATAATAAAGAATACCAGCCTGAACCATTAAAGAATACGTATAAAGAATTTGTCATCGAGCAGCAATTAGAGAAAACGAAAGATAAAAACATAGCATTCTGGAAAGAGGAATTGCGGGAACACAAGAAAATTGATTTTTCAGAAATTGCCTTGGCAGATACTAATGTTTCCGACAGGAATACGTACCGCTACAGGTTATCAGAGAGCTCGCTTGAAGAGATATCTGCAATTGCTAAAAATCTGGAATCCTCTGTGAAAGTAGTTTGCTTCTCTGTATATGTGAGATTGCTTCAGTTCATTTTAGGAGAAGAAAATATAGTAACATCTGTCCTTACACATAACAGACCTATTTGTGAAGACAGTGATAAGATTATTGGATTCTTCCTAAATATGGTTCCGGTGAAATTAGGAGCGGCAGAAGACTATTCTTGGAGTGAATTTATACAACTAGTTGATAGGAAATTGTTGGGGTTAAAGCAATTTGAAAGAATGCCTCTCGGTGAAATTGCACATTTAATAGGTGATAAGAACTATGGTGAAAACCCAATAACGGATACCATGTTTAATTTCACTAATTTCAACATTGATAACCATATTGAACAATTTGTTTTTGAGGAAACGGCTATAAATAAACTTGGGGTAGAGTCTGTAATTCAAACGAATACTATTTTTGATTTTAATGTTGATGTCACTTATGGCAGAGTGGACTTAAAGATAGATACTTCCATATTTAATGAATCAATTGTTGAAGGTTTTGTAAAATATTTTGAAGATGTTATTCAAATACTTACGGAAGATAGCAGTAGAAAATTGAGCGATGTAAGTATGGACTATGGTTTGATAAGAGCCGGAAATCGTGCAGAAGAGTTTGATTTTAATTTCAATTTTTAGATAACTTCGAGGTGTAAATCGTATAGTAGAGGTAGTTGCATGACCACCTCTACTATCTCGGTTTTGTGTTCAAGGTGATCATTTTGATGAAAAAGCGATGGAGGAAATAAATGATTATGAATGATAGAGGAGTTAAAGCTTCAATAGCCGCGAATCAGAACAGTAAAGATAAAAACTATTGGATTAATAAGTTAGAAGGGCAGTTAGTAATAAGTAGTTTTCCATTCGATTATAGGTTAGCAAAAAAGAGCACAGATTATGATTTCGAGTCAATTACATTGCCTAATGATCTTTCGTATAAGCTCATTAGATTATCAAATGGATCTGACTATGCATTACATGTAATTTTGTTAACGGCTGTTTCATTATTGCTATCTAGATATTCGAATCATAATGATATCATTGTTGGAACTTCGATTTATAAACAAGCTAATACAGGGGAATATATTAATAAAGTATTATCATTAAGAAATCAGATTGAATCTGATATGACATTTAAGGATCTGCTCTTAGAAATGAAACGTACAGTTACAGAAGCGAATGATCATCAAAATTATCCGATTGAAGTACTCGAACGTCACTTGCAAATAGTGAACCCCACGAGTCGGAAGTTCTCTCTCTTTGATGTCGTGGTACTATTGGATAACATTCAAGATAAGCAATACATAGAGAATGTAGACGTAAACATGGTATTTGTTTTTAATAGAGAGCAGAGCGGATTAAGTGTTCAACTCCAATATAATTCAGCTTGTTATGATAACGAAACGATAAACAGAATCATGCAAAACTTACAGGCTATTTTAAACACCATGGTCATACATGTGAGTGAACCTATTGCTCAATTTTGTTTGTTATCGCTTCAAGAAAAAGATACGATTTTAAATGTGTTTAACAATACGAAGCGTGATTATTCAGAAGAAAAACACATAACTGAAATAATAGATCAGCAAGCTGAACGATACCCATATCGAATCGCACTAGAATACGAAAATGAAACAATGACGTACAAAGAATTAAGTGAAAAGACCGATGTAATAGCTAATGCACTACGTAACAAATATAAAATTAAGATGGAACAATTAGTTGCGATTGTTATGGATAGAAGTATAGATTTTGTTGTTTCCATGCTGGGTATTTGGAAAGCGGGTGGGGCGTATGTTCCCATAGATCCAAACTTTCCGCAAGAGAGAACCAAAGCATTGCTAAGAGATGCCGGAATTAAGCTTGCAATTAGTGAAGAAAGATATTTCAGCATTTTTTCTGAGTATCAAGAGCATGAAGATAACGAGCTTTATGTTTTGAGTATAAGTGAAATGCAAGAATATCAGACGGACCGAGTTACAATAAATGAGCACCCTGAGACCACATCTGAAGATTTACGACGGTTGGCTTATGTAATTTATACCTCAGGTTCTACAGGAAATCCAAAAGGAGCAATGGTAGAGCATCTGGGTATGATGAATCATATCAGGGCAAAGATAGAAGACTTGGAAATGACGGAACAAACTATTCTTGCACAGAATGCATCTCAATGCTTCGATATATCGGTATGGCAATTTTTAACCCCCCTTATAGTTGGTGGGAAAACGGTTATTTATTCAAATGATAGTATTATGAATCCTTCTACATTCTTATCGAAAATACTTGATGATAAAATATCAATTCTAGAAGTGGTACCATCTTATTTATCAGTTATTAATGATCTTATTGAGTCAGAACAATTCAAAAATATAACGCTTAAATATATTGTCGTTACAGGCGAAGAGGTGAAACCGAAGCTCGTAAAGCAGATTTTCGACAAGCTCTCGAACATAAGAATCGTAAATGCATATGGGCCGACTGAAGCTTCTGATGACATTACACATCATATAATGGCTGAAGCACCAGTCGTAGATACTATACCGATTGGTAAACCCGTAAGAAATTTTACGATATATATCGTAGATCAAAATATGCAGTTATGCCCGATTGGTGTGAAAGGTGAGATTTGTGTTGCTGGTATAGGAGTAGGGCGTGGATATTTGAATGATGAAGTGAAGACAAACAACGTATTTGTTCACAATCCGTTCCTTGTAGATGATAATAAAATGTATAAAACAGGAGATGTAGGTTGCTGGTTGCCAGATGGTTCGATTACGTACTTTGGTAGAAAGGATTATCAACTTAAGATCAGAGGACATAGAATTGAGCCTAATGAGATTGAAAAGACAATTGCTTCGTTTCCAAACGTAAAGGAAACGGTGGTTATGGCACATGAGAAGGAAGATGGAGGTAAATTTCTTTGTGCATATGTAGTTATGTATCAACATAGTCAAACGACAAGTGAAGAGTTGAGGGAGTATTTAAAAGGACACCTTCCTGACTATATGATCCCAAATTATATTATTCAGTTGGATAAATTTGATCTTACGTATAATGGTAAAATAGATAGGAAATCACTTCCTATGCCGCGTTCTAATGACAGTACAGAATCTGTACTTCCATCAGGCCATATTGAAGAAGTATTAATTAAGGTTTTTTCAGAGGTGCTGCGTGCTGATAATGTAAGTGTAGCATCTAATTTTTTTGAATTGGGTGGAGATTCGATTAGTGCTATGCAAATAGCAGCCAGAGTTCAAAAATACGGTTATTTTGTGAATATAAAAGATATTCTTAATTATGTAACAATTATGCAATTAAAGAACCATGTCACTCTCGTTAATCGTAATATTGATCAAGGTACTGTAGAAGGCGAGTTACCACTAACTCCTATACAGCATTGGTTTTTTGATCAGAACTTTACCAATAAGCATCACTATAACCAATCTGTTATTTTGCACGCTGAACAAGGCTTTGACAAAAAAATAATAAGTAACGTGTTCAAGCAAATGGTACGTCATCATGATGCACTCAGAATCGTTTATGCATTTTCCGCAGAAGGCATTAGACAAATGAATAACGGTATTTCGGATGAACTAATTGATATTGAAGAGATCATCTTAAAAGAAAATTGTGATGTGGAAGTAGAGATTGAGAAAAAAAGTGCTATGTTACAAAGTCAATTAAATCTAACGGAAGGCCCACTTATGAAATTGGCTCTATTTAAAGGGTTCGGGGCAGGGGATTACTTATTGATTCTTGTTCATCACTTACTTATAGATGCTGTGTCATGGCGGATTGTAATGGATGACTTTGCAACTGGATACCAACAAGCCCTCCAAGGTGAAGACATTGTCTTTCAGGATAAGACAGAGTCATATATGACATGGGCCAACAAACTTAAGGAATATGGTAACCGTAGTGAGCTTCCACAAGAGATGGACTATTGGAAAAGCATCGTGTATTCCAATGTTGAAAAGTTACCGCGAGATTTTATTATTGAAGAGAGCGAACGAATAGTTCATAATATGAAAGTAATTGAGATGAAACTTAATTCAGACTTAACGGACACTCTTTTAAAAAGAGTGACTCAAAATTATGATTCTGAAATCAACGATATCCTTCTGACTGCCCTAGGAATGGCTATAAAAAAATGGTGTGGTATAGAGAGAATATCTGTTAACCTAGAAGGGCATGGAAGAGAAGGGGGGATTTATGATCTTAACGTAAACCGCACAGTAGGTTGGTTTACTTCATTATTCCCAGTAATGTTGAATAGTAATGAGCATTCTTTAAGAAACAGCATTGATTCTATCAAAAAATCATTAAGAGATATTCCGAACAAAGGGTTTGGCTATGGGATAATCAAATATTTACTATCTGATAATGGTGATATAAAAGATCAGATGCATCAATTTCAACCTGAAATTCTATTTAATTATCTTGGTCAATTCAACAACCATGACTATGATAACATGTTCAAAATACTTGATATGAATATGGGTGAGATAAAAAAAGGTATGAGTATGGGGAGTACATTAAGTCCTCAGTCCGAAATATTGCATACTTTTGAAATAAGCTGTGAAGTTATTGATGGTGAGCTATCCATTTCATTTGGATATAATCGTGCTGAATATTCGGAACGCAATGTACAGCAACTTGTCACTGACTATTATGGCGCTCTGATAAATATGATTGAGAGTGTTGAGCAACTTGCTTATTTCCCTTGTTTTTTCAATTCCTTTTTTCCTGTTATCAAGCACTTCAAAAAAGGTATCACACCTTTCCTCATCAATGATGTTGTCGTATATACAAGAAACTCCACGAACTCCACTAACTTTGATATCGAGTATATTGAAAATCAAACTGCTGAAGAAATCTGCAAAAATCAAGGGATATCTTTTGAAGTAGATTATGCGATTCATGATATAATAGGAAAAATAAAAACAACTACCTCCAAGAAAAGACCGATTCTTATATGGATCGATTGCTACTATGAATCTATTAAATTAGATTCATATATGAAATTCCATCAACCACACACACTTTTTATATATGGCTATAACGAGAAAGAGGACATGTTCACAGTTATGGAGCGTGGCACATTGTCTTATGAAAGCAAGTTAATTCCTGCTAATGATATTAAACAAGCGTATGAAAGTTATATTCAACGATTTTATGAGAATAATTCCCCTACTTTTTATGAATTTTACCCTACTCTAGAACATCAACTTAGTTATGACTTCCATAATTTCAAAAGTATCCTGAACAACAATTTGTTACTCCACAGAGATTCAATTGAAGAAGGTTTGAGGCATTTAAGTTCTTTTGTTGGCGACTATAAAATGATAGTATCCGATGAAGAAGTATTACAAACCCATCATAAAGAGCTGATTGAATTTCTTAATAAGGTAATTTTGGCAAAACAATTTGAAAAGTATAGATTAATTGAGATTCAAATAAATAATCCGCTACTCATTGATTTGGCGGACAGAATCATTGAAACGTGGAGTTACGTTCGTGCAGTACTAATAAAATATATTTACTCGTCCAAATATTCTTATAGAAAATTTGATGTTTCTGTACAAAAATTATCCCAACTTCCTATTTTAGAATCTGATTTTTATGACCAGCTGTTTAGTGGAATTGATTGAGCTTAAATCATGATGAAAGAGGAGAGCATTATTGTGGCTTATCAAGTATATAAAAAAGACCAGGACATCTCATATTCTTTTGGTGTTTATCCTACTATTGAATTGCTGCATCATAAGGTAAACACGGTAAGAAAGATACTATTACACTCTAAAGGTATGAATAATACCGGTGTGGATCTCATACTTGATTTGTGCAATAAAAAAGGAATTGCATATGAAGTAAATGATAAACTTATTTATAAGCTAACTAAGAAAGAAAATTGCTATGCCGTTGGAATTTTTGAAAAATATAATTCACTTTTAATGCAGGGAGAAAATCATATAATACTTGTTAACCCGAGCGACATGGGAAATCTAGGTTCCATTATAAGAACAATGGTTGGGTTTGGCGTTACCAATCTAGGTATTATCAAGCCAGCAGCAGATGTGTTTGATCCCAAAGTAATACGAGGTTCTATGGGAGCTGTTTTTAAAATTAATATTTGTGAATATGAGGATATCTATGAATATAGAGCAAGATACAACAATAACTTGTATTCATTTATGCTAAACAGTAATAGGACACTTCATTCAGCCGTAGCTAATCCACATGAAAATTATACGCTTGTATTTGGCAATGAATCTTCTGGATTGGATGAAAGTTATCATGAACTGAGTACTAGTCTAATTATTCCCCATAGTTCCGATATAGATTCTTTAAATCTTTCTGTTGCAGTAGGTATAGCAATATACCACTTTAGTCGTGTTGAACATGCATTAGAGATGAGTCTATAAAAAGAAGCCCGTCACATTCGTTGTATAACCTGATTTACTAATCGAACAGGGGTCACAAGTGCTCCTGTTCGACAATAATAAGATTAACTCCTTTTTCCTAATATCATTCCCCTTATCCTCACTATTATTGCAAATAAGCCAAGAGTCCATAAACTAGAGCTTTATTTTACTATAAATTCAATTATTTTCCGTAAGAAGATATGTGCGTGTTTTACATTTGTTCGATACAAATACTACCTAAAGGGGGATGAGATTATTCTATCTTCAATACAGCAACTTGTTTTATTTCCTGGTCAGAAATACGAGATAAGTGGGAGTAATAGTTGTTATATTTTAGATTGTTCCAGTTATTTAGAGATATGCGGTAAAAAGCGGTATGTCATTAATGAAGAACAACTGGTAGTAGGTAGTAGTATCCAATTAAAGAATGCACGCAAAGATACTCGTGTAACAGTAAGGATTATCATATTTAAAAACAAGAAGCTAGATAAGACCCCAATACAACCTATAATCATTCATAAAAATGAATGTAATGGTGGTATACTTTTTGGTAAATTTCTTAGGGTTTTTGAAGTTGATGCAATCCATGAAATAGATGCTGAAAAAATCGAGAATGTTGTATGGAGTACCCTTTATCAAAAGGATTGCGAAGAAAAGCCAAAAGGTAAAATTGACAAAAGGATAATAATGGTTAACAGATATTTAAGGAAATTTTATTACAAGCCGATTTCTTTACAATTACTCGCTGACCTTATTAATTGTAATCCTGTTTATTTGAGTAATACTTACACCAAAGTATTGAAAGTTTCACCTATTAGGCATTTACAAAATATTCGAATGTCAAAATCTGAACAATTGTTACTGACAACAAATTTGAAAATAGGGCAAATAGCCGAAGCAGTTGGATACATCTCTTTATCTCAATTTTCTTCAGTATTCAAACAATACTTTGGTGTAACTCCCTTTGAGTATAGGAAGGAACAGATTATTAAAAGGGGTATCTTTTATGAATGAGTTGATTTCTAGGGAAGAACTGTCTATAAAAATTACCCGATTAGTTGGGGATATACTTGAGATAACAGAAGAGGATCACGCAATATTATATGATGATGATTTAACAGTGTTAGGATTAGACTCAGTAAAATCAGTAAGACTTGTTCTCGTACTTGAGGAGATATTTAACGTCATTTTTAATGACGATGAACTTTTGTTTGAAAGTTTCAATACAATTAATAAAATCATTGATAGAGTTAGTTGCAGATTGGCATGATTATGTGAATTGCTTATTTTCTAATAATTAGCGTGTTTATGGTCAAAAATTTCAGATTGATGTTATCGGTAGTCGTCAAAAGTGAGTCTGTAAAGTCTCCTCATCTTACAAGGTTAGCCGCTACGATAGGGTTAACCTTATTTTCATTTAGTTTGAGAATGAATCGAACCGTACATGCACGACTGGGCGGCCGCCTACATACAATGTATCACTGCGCTGCGAACAGCAGGTTGTGAAAGGCCAGATGTAGCGCAACATGCAGAATACAACGTCGTCAGACTTCTGGAGGTGGCCGGCATGGCGGGCTTATTTACAGCAATTGCCCTCTTTATTAAGCAAATATCTATGCTCGTGTCCTATGTGAAAAACAATGCATTTCCCCAACCGTTGACCGAAGAGGATGAGATGAAGCATCTGTTGCAGATGGCCGAAGGCAATGCGCACTCACGCAATATGCTGATTGAACACAATCTCCGGCTGGTGGCGCATATCGTGAAGAAGTTCGATAATACGGGCGATGATTTGGAGGACCTGATTTCAATTGGTACGATTGGATTGATTAAGGCAATAGAGAGCTTCCAGCCAAACAAAGGGACGAAGCTCGCTACCTTCGCAGCTCGGTGTATTGAGAATGAAATTTTAATGCATTTACGCTCATTGAAGAAAACACGTAAAGATGTATCGTTACATGATCCAATCGGTACCGATAAAGAAGGCAACGAAATTACCTTGATCGATATTCTCGGTACAGACGGTGACGATGTCGTAGACAAAGTACAACTGAAGATAGAGAAGAGCAAAATTTATCGCAATCTTGATATTTTGGACGAACGGGAACAAGAAGTCATTCGCGGTAGATTTGGCTTGGATGGCGGAGGGGACGAACGAACACAACGGGAAATAGCGCGTGAACTGGGAATATCACGGAGCTATGTATCTCGGATTGAGAAGCGAGCTTTGATGAAGCTGTATCACGAATTTTATAAGAAAAAATAATACCAAACACATAAAGGCCGTACTTCCAATTGGAAATCGGTCTTTTCGTGTTATTAATTTAGTAATTGCATGGATATGGTTGTAGGTGTAACCTGATTTATATGTCTTTTGAATGCGTAGTTCTCATGCAATAGCATAACACTTTAACTTATCGTATATTTTATAGTGGAAATGGAGTTATCAAATATGACTGTTATCGAGTATCACTCCGTGTCTAATGAATCTGGCAACAGTGAAGAAATTACAGCAAGTACGAGCACAGTACCAACCTATTTGTGTCGACATATCGCTCATGCGCCCGCAGACATGGACTGGCAGGAGATGCAGGTGATCCAATTAGTCGATGTAGAAACAGGGGAGCAGCCAAGACTCCAAACTACTGTTCAAGCATGTTGGACGGATGCAGCACTGCATATTAGGTTTACTTGCGAAGATGATTATATACATAGTCCTTACCATGATCGAGATGATCTTTTGTTTCATGGGGATGTCGTGGAATGGTTTATCGATGTAGATGGAAAGGGATTGCAGTATTATGAGTTTAATTTGAGCCCTAACAACGTTGTGTTTGACGCGCTTATTTTGAATGAACCAGGTAAGGAAAGAGAGTATTTATTGGAATGGAATGCAGATGGTCTGAGCACAAGCGTTACACAACTGGAGTCAACTGCGTATGATAAGCAAACTGCCCAGCAATCGATACAAGAACAGGTGCGTGTTTTCTCATATATGATTGAACTTCCCTTCACAGATTTGAACACGACTCCTCAAGAGGGAAGTGAGTGGAGATTCAATGGTTACCGTATTGATGAGAACACAGATAAGGAACGTTCTTACTGGGCTTGGTCACCTACAGGGGAAATAAATTTCCATGTGCCTGAACGATTTGGTTGTCTGCGTTTTGTCCGATAAGCAGCAGTATAAGTAATATAATCGTATCCGAAGCCTTCTCACCTCTACAAAAGTGGAGAGAAGGTTTTTTGCTATGGGTAATGTCCAGACAGGCAAATGCCACATACAATGAAATATGCAGCTAAGGTAAAGGAGTGATAATTATGGTTTCTTACGGTAACTATAAGTCCAAATCAGTTGATTTAGACGCGAATCAACATCTATACACGTTTTTGTTTGATGTTCTTGCGCTGCTGCTGTTTGTGTTGCTTGTTTATCTTCTATTGCAGGCAGCGTAAAGGTAAATAAAGCATAAAGCCCCTTTTCTCCTTATAGAAAAAGCTACTTACACACAAATCTATAATCCCCATAATCTAACAATCAACTTTATTGTCATGGTTAACATATTCCCGCTTCATTGGACAAATACTGTAACAGACATCTGCCTGACAGATGCGATTAAGATGGCAGGAGGGTTGCCCGTGGCGACTTCGACGAAATCTAAATCCCCATTGTGGAAAGACGGCCAATGGAACATGTCCGATCAGCAATATCAGCAAATCGCAAAGAAGCGGGAGCCTGCACGTTCGGTCTTCGCTAACTGTGTACGAGCATTTCTAGTGGGCGGTACCATTTGCGTGATCGGACAAGCGATTTCGCAAGCATTAGTGAAATGGGCGGATATGACAAAGGAAGAAGCGAGTGGACCTACCATTTGCATATTAATTTTTATTTCCGTCGTTTTGACCAGCTTCGGTGTGTACGACAAATTAGCTCAATGGGCAGGGGCTGGTTCAGCGGTTCCGGTAACAGGATTCGCCAACTCCATGTCTTCGGCGGCGATGGAGCATCGTTCGGAAGGCTTGGTGCTTGGAGTAGGGGCTAATATGTTCAAGTTAGCTGGTTCGGTTATCGTATTTGGAACGGTGGCTGCCTTTTTTGTAGCGTTGGTGTATCTCATTTTTGGCTTGAAGCATTAGTGAGATGATTTTCTTTTATGTACACAATGATGTACACATTTCTAGAAGAACAACGTGAATGAAAGGAGGACGACGTATGCATATTGGCCGCCAAACGTGGCTGTTCAAGAACAAGCCGGTCATTATAAGTACGGGAACAGTGGTTGGCCCAGATGAAGGTGAAGGGCCGCTTGCAGCGACCTTTGATTTTGTCCACGATGATTTGGACATGCAGGAGAAAAGCTGGGAGAAGGCAGAGCGTAAGCTTCTGGAACAAGCGACAGAACTTGCTGTGCTGAATGCTAAGCTGAAAGACGAGGATATTAACTACTTTGTTGGTGGGGACTTATTAAACCAAATTATTAGCAGCAGCTTTGCTGCACGCAAGCTCGGGATACCGTATTTGGGCGTGTTCGGCGCCTGTTCTACAGCGATGGAATCATTAGCTGTTGCATCTCTGCTTGTAGATACGGGCAATGCGAAGTATGCGATGGCTGGGACATGCAGTCATAACTGCACCGCGGAGAAACAATTCCGCTATCCAACGGAATACGGCTCACAGAAGCCGCCTACTGCACAATATACGGTAACAGGTGCAGGGGCAGCCGTAGTAGCCCAGCAAGGAGATGGTCCGCGAGTCATTGCGGCTACCATTGGTAAAGTCATTGACTTTGGCATTACGGATCCGTTCAATATGGGAGCAGCGATGGCTCCTGCTGCAGTGGATACGATCCAGACCCACATTGAAGATTTGAAGCGCAAAGCCTCGGATTATGACCTTATCGTTACAGGTGACTTGGCAAAGGTTGGACATGCTATTGCAAAAGATTTATTTGCACAGAACAATTTTTCATTGGAAGGTACTGTGTTCAACGATTGCGGTCTCATGGTATTTGATACCGATAAACAGAAGGTGCAGGCTGGTGGGAGTGGCTGTGGTTGTACGGCTGTTGTCACGTATGGGCATATATTGCAGCGTATGAAAAAAGGAGAGTTAAAGCGGGTGCTGATCGCCGCGACGGGTGCTTTGTTGTCGCCGTTATCGTACCAGCAAGGGGAGACGATTCCGAGTATTTCACATGCGGTTACGCTCGAAATGGAGGATGCACCATGACCTTTGTATGGGCTTTTATTGTAGGTGGATTAATATGTGTAATTGGACAGCTTATGTTTGACATTGCAAAACTTACACCAGCACATACGATGGCCATTCTCGTTGTGGCTGGCGCTGTAATCGATGGTATTGGATGGTACGATCCACTCATTGAGTTTGCAGGTGCAGGAGCAACTGTTCCCATTACAAGCTTCGGCAACTCACTTGTCCATGGAGCTTTGACTCAGCTTGATAAGGATGGTTGGGTTGGTGCAGTCAGTGGTATTTTTAAGACGACAAGCGCGGGCATATCAGCAGCGATTGTGTTCTCATTTTTAGCAGCGCTGTTTGTTCGACCGAAGGGGTAGCAAGCCTGAATGTGACGCTTGTGATAGTCAAAGCTAACGTAGATCAGTTCACACTAGAAGAAGCCGTTTCTTATAAAATGGGATTCCAAACCATTTAAAAAGAGACGGTTTTTTGTTTTTTTATAATAGCCCCAATCTATCAATGTGAGATATTAAAAAATAATATTTGGGTCAAATGTGCTGTTTAATCAAGCAGCGGAAGGTGATTCGACAGAAATGGGAGTGATTAATATAAATAGTCGTTGTTTTTGGTACGTGTACGTTCGTTCTCTTATAGTGTAAAATAATAGGATGTAATCTTGATTATACAATTTTATACATCAATATTCATAAGTTGCCTGAGGAGGTTTCAGCATGAACACATCCCCACTGCACGCTAGTATGTTGCATCTTCAATCTACATTGGAAAAATACATATTAGGGAAACATCAAGAAATTGAACTACTATTAACAGCGGTTATCGCTGGCGGACATATTCTCATTGAAGATGTACCAGGTACAGGGAAGACACAGCTCATTAAGTCGCTCGCGCGATCATTGGAGGGGCAGTTTCGCAGGGTGCAGTGCAACCCGGATCTGCTGCCGACAGATATAACGGGTATGTTTATTTTTCATCCGAAAGATCAAGCATTCATATTCCGCCAAGGTCCGATCATGACGAATTTTTTACTCGTAGATGAAATAAACCGAGCTACGACGAAGACGCAATCGGCTTTGCTTGAAGCGATGGAAGAGCATCGAGTGACTATTGACGGTCAAACCTTTGATCTGCCGCAGCCATTTGTCATGTTCGCTACGCAAAATCCGATAGAGTTTGAGGGTACGTATGCGCTGCCTGAGGCGCAGCTCGATCGTTTTATGATGAAGATTCATTTAGGTTATCCAGATGAGGCAACAGAGAAGTTGATGTTGTTCCGTCATGTATACGGTCAGCCGTCTGAGCGAGTAGAGACAATTGCCAATATCGAACTCATACATAAAGTACAAGAAGAAGCGAAGCATGTGCATGCCGATGATGCGATAGGTGGTTATATTATCGATATCGTTCGTGCGACACGCAAGCATCGTCATATTTTGCTTGGAGCGAGTCCACGTGCATCGCTTGCGCTTATACAGGCTTCCAAGGCGTACGCATGGTTGAAAGGCCGCTCTTATGTTACACCAGATGATATTAAAGAAATAGCTCCACATGTGCTGTGCCATCGCCTGATGATAAGTATGGACGCTAAAATAGAAGGTGTTAGTGCTAAGTCTATTTTGGATCAAATTCTTAAACAGGTGCCAGTGCCAATTCGATTGGAGATGTAAAGTGATGACAGAGCACCAGCCGTTATTTTTACGTCGTCGAAATCGTTATGTGCCTGTGTACGCAGCTTGTCTCATTTATGCTTCATTAATTTTATATTTTTTATTTCAAGGTGGAAAAACTTCTTTCATGCTGCTCGTGATGGCAACCATTCTTGCTTGCTACTGGCTACTTGGAGCTAGAAATGGTATTAGAAAGGTGACAGGTGCTCGTACATTTGGGAGTGGGGCTGACCAATCTTTTACTGTGGGTTCTTCTATCCCTGTACATGTAGAAATCTGTGTTCCAGGTTGGTTCCCAATCCCATATATCGTGGTAAAAGACGGTGTAAGCCGTTTTGGCAAGCCGATACGGATACACGAGACAGTCGTTTCCTTAGATACGAAGCGACGAGCTGTCGTTGAATATCGAATTGTTCTGCACAAGAGGGGCAGCTATCAATTTATCGAGACTAGCTGTCAGACAAGGGATCTGTTTGGGCTATTTATGCAGGAAGGACGTTTTCAAGAGAAACAAGAGATTCATGTGCTTCCGCAAACGATAACGATAGCATCCTGGCCAACGTCTCCTTATTGGCGCAATATGCATCATCATGATCAAATAAAAGCGATTCATCGCAGAGAATCGACTCAGCTAAGCGGTATACGAGAATATGTACCGGGAGATCGCTTATCAAGAATTCATTGGAATGCTACCGCTAGAACAGGAGAATTGAAATCCAAACAGTACGAGTTCGAAGGCATTCCACGTCTTATCATTGTGTTGGATTGTGCTGCGGAGGCGTATGATTCTGAGGAGCAATTCGAATTAGCTGTTTCGGTCGCTGCTTCTCTGGCAGAATACGGACGTAAAAATAAACGCCAAGTAAATGTTGTCGGTATTCATTCCGGATTGACGATATGGTCATCGGATGCCGTACGTGAGAAGACTAAATCCTACCGTGAGTGGTTGGCTTCGGTGCATCTTGATGCTACCGTGGGAAATAAGCTTGATGGATCTGCTTGGATAAGCAGTTGGATGAGTCATTCCGAACTTCAGCGAGGCGGGATGGTTGCTTGGGTAGGTGGGGAAGACAACCCACGTCAGCTGTCGGCAGCAACCGTGCTTAGTCAATACGGTTTGTTCGGCAGTTGTTTTGGAGTTGGTCAGCAATCTGGTCAAGGAACAAATAACCAAGCTCAATTAGCGCGTCTAGGATTTGATTACATTTTTGTTCCAGAGTTGAATCAACTCCCGGTTCGATTGGGGGGACAGAAGTAATGGAACTTGCTCGTTCAAAGGAAAACCGCGAGAGCTTCGATCGCAGGCAGCAGCAGGCGCATGATCATAACGCTGGACGATCAAAAAGATGGAAATATGCTTTTTTTGGTCTTCACTGGGAGAAGCGTCTTATTGCCGTATGTATATACTTGATTATGTCTCAATGGACGACGGCTCTTGTTCCTTACTGGTATGAAGAGACGATTGAAATGACGAGAAATATGCTGGATGGGGTACTCATCTTGACCCTTCTGCTTCCAGCTGTGCCTTGGGCGAGATTATTAGCAGGCATGTTTATTGTCATATGGTCTGTAAGAGCAGGTGGACATGCCTATGAACTATGGGGGTCTGCGGCAAGTTACGAAGGCATCCGATTTTCTTTTTCAGACTACCATCCTTATATTTGGTTAGTTGGCCTTATTTGGTGCACCTATGAGATTTTTAATCAAACAGTCCGCTGGACATGGCATGTTATGTTATTGCTCGTTATTCAGTTTATCGTGTTTGGTGCGCTCGATTCCTTTACATCAGACGAGTTGTGGGATCAGGTTGCATGGTTGACAGGAGCATCGCTAGTATGGTTGATTGCCCTTCACTTCAGCTCGATCAATCGTCGGTTTCCCCATATGTGGCGGGGTTCTGCACGTTATCCGATTCAGATGTTGGTCAGTGCTGTTGTATTAGTCTCGCTCATTGTTACTTCGGGTGTTAGTATGCCGACGGTGCAGCCTATTTTGCAAGATCCTTATACCACTTGGGTAAATGGAGGATATGGTGCAGGTATGGGAGGCGGTACATCGCAAGCTAATACAACTTCGGGATACAGTCGCACGGATCAAGATTTGGGTGGAGGCTTCAACCTTGATTTTTCGCCTGTTATGGATGTAACTTCGGATGTGCGCGGCTATTGGCGAGGTGAATCAAAGTATTCTTATGATGGTACCGGTTGGAAAGATTCCGTTCCGCAACTAGATGAGCCATTGCCGAATGAACAGCTTCGGCTTCCTACGGATACACGACCTGATGAATTAATACCGAAACGTAAAATAAAGCAGAAAATTGAAATGCTGAATGATGAAGCGTATCCGGTGTTGTTCGGTATGGGGATGATAGCTTCCTATGATATTATTTCGACTGAACAGCAAGGTACAGTACGATGGGGGGCTAGAGATGCAGAGCTATGGTATTACTCCAAGCCAGAATCATATCCCAAATCGTATAGTATTGTATCTGAAGTTGTCATTTTGGAGTCTCATATGGCTGCCAAAGCTACAAAGGATGGCAGTACCCCGGAGTATGGTCTAGACGAAAATTGGGATCCTTATTTGCAACTTCCGGATACTGTACCTGCAAGGGTAAAAAATTTAGCCTATGATATAACTCGTGATGTTGACAACGATTATGAGCGTGCGGTTCTCATTGAGGAGCATTTACGAGAGAAGTATTTTTATACGACGAAGCCTGATGTAAGCAAAAAGGAGAGTGAGGACTTCGTCGATTCCTTCCTATTTGAAATACAGGAAGGATATTGTGACTACTATTCTTCTTCTATGGCGGTTATGCTTCGTTCATTAGGAGTACCAACGCGCTGGGTTAAAGGGTATGCTCCTGGTACGAACACGTATATGATGGACGGGGGCCGTCCTGATCAAATGAATAGCCCTGCGAATGATCTTGGCAGTGCAACGTATCGCGTGACCAATGCGGATGCTCATTCTTGGGTAGAAGTATGGTTAGACGAGTATGGTTGGGTTGCGTTCGAGCCGACACCAGGCTTCAACTTGCCAATTATTTCTGAAAATCCAGGTGCCGAGAAAGAAAAGGCTCAAGAGCCTGAAGTGAAACAGGAAGAAAATAAGCCAGTAGCAGAGAAAGAAGAAGAATCCGAGGTTTCCTTGCCCACTTGGGTAGCGAAAGCAGCACAAATCATTCTCATGTTGAGTGTTGCAGCAGCGCTTGCTTATATGTTGTTCCGTTGGTCTCAGGTTGGATTCTCCTTGCGCTGGTTCCGCCTACTGAGTAAGAAACTGTCCATGCGCGAGCGCATTATACTTGAAACTGAAATGTGGCTTAGTTATTGCCGTATGAAGGGATGGCGGCGTGCGGAAGGCGAGACGGTTCGTGAAATGGTCACACGTTTATTCCCGCAAGATGATAGCCGCAAAATTGCAGCTGAGCAAATTGTAGCGGCTTTTGAAGAGGCAAAATATAGTGGACGTGAACTTAGCGAAGAGGATTGGCAACAATTGAAAAATGCGGTTCGCCGATTTAAACACCCTCGTTCGACAGTTTTATGATAAGATGAACAAAGATAGCCGTATTCGGTACGTGAGCTAAGCGACGAATACGGCATTTTTTTGCATGAAAAACGAACAATATGGTATAGTTTTTCGTATGAAAAAGAGGTGACAGCGTTGTTAGAGGGACTTATTCCACGTTTGCGTGTAGGTACGGTTTATGATATCGACTTGGACTTGCTTCAAGATAAAGGATATAAAGGCATTATTACAGATTTGGACAATACGCTAGTTGGGGCCAAAGACCCTCTCGCGAACCCGAAGCTGGAAGCTTGGTTGGAAGAAGTAAAACGCAGAGGCTTTAAATTGGTCATCGTATCGAACAATAACGAGCATCGCGTGGCGCATTTTGCCACTCCATTGGATATTCAATATGTGCATGCGGCACGTAAACCAGCGCTAAAGGCGTTTCATAAGGCACTCCGACTTATGGAATTGAAGCCAGAAGAAACGATTGTAATCGGTGATCAGATGCTGACTGATGTAATGGGTGGCAATCGAATGGGAATGTTTACGATTCTTGTACAGCCGATTGCGATTCATGATGAAGGCTGGACGACACGGATTAATAGAAGAATAGAACGGATTGTCACTGCTCGTTTACGGAGAACAGGCAAGTGGCATGAGGAGGACTAACATCAATGGGTAACGAAACGATACAGCAGTGCAGCGGCTGTGGGGTCAAGCTGCAAACGGACAAGCCAGCGGAGCTAGGCTATTTGCCTCAGCAAGCATTGGAGCGGACGCCAGTTATTTGCCAGCGCTGTTTCCGTATCAAAAACTATAATGAAGCAATGAGCGTAACGATGAACAATGATGATTTCCTTCGTATGCTGAGCCGAATTGGGCAAGAGGATGCAGTTGTCATTCACATCGTCGATTTGTTCGATTTCGATGGAAGCTTAATTTCGGGTTTGCAGCGTTTCGTGGGGAACAATCCTGTGCTGCTCGTTGTTAACAAGATTGACTTGCTGCCGAAGTCTACGAACTGGAACCGTTTGACGAACTGGGTACAGCGTCAGGCGAAAGAGCATGGCATTCGTATTGTGGACGTTATTTTAGTGAGTGCGAAGCGCAATCTAGGTTTCGAACGCTTGTTGGATCAGGTGGGTAACTATCGTGGCAATCGTGACGTGTATGTGGTTGGTGCAACGAATGTAGGCAAGTCTACACTTATTAATCGCCTCATTAATGATTACAGCGATATGGAGCGAGAATTGACTACGTCCCGTTATCCAGGGACAACTTTGGATATGGTAAACATTCCATTGGATGATGGCAAGCATATCGTAGATACGCCTGGTATCGTTTATACGAGTCGTTTGACAGAGCTAGTGGCTAGAGAAGATCTTGGAACTTTGCTGCCAGACAAGCCGCTTAAGCCGAAAGTATATCAATTGAATGAAGGGCAGACGTTATTCTTTGGTGCTTTTGCTCGTATGGACTTTGCAGAAGGGGAACGTCAATCCTTCACATGTTATGTATCCAATGCAATGCCAATCCATCGTACAAAGTTGGATCGCGCAGATGAGTTGTATGAACAGCATGCGGGTGACATGCTTGCTCCACCAACGAAGGAACGTCTTGTTGATATTCCGGCATGGACGAAGCACCAGCTTCGCATTAATCGTGGCAGTGCGACAGACGTATTTGTATCTGGCTTAGGCTGGATTCGCTGCAATGGCAAGGAAGGTGCGATTATTAACATCCACGTACCAAAAGGAGTTAAGGTCATTACACGACCTGCTTTAATCTAAAAATAGCACTCCCGATATCGCAACCAGACACACGATTAAATTCGGGTGAAGGAGTTGGAGATAAAGATGGTAACGCCGACTGTGGTGAGTACTGCTAGCACATCCCTTATATCGAGCAGCACGCAGCTGCTTGCCGTTATAGGAGATCCGATAAGACAGTCCAAATCACCGCTTATGCACAACGCTGCCTTGCAGGCTTGCCATTGGGATGGTGTATACACTGCTTTTCAAGTGCCTTCGGAGCAATTGGAGCAAGCCATTGCCGGTATGCGCGCTTTAGGAATCAAGGGAATGAACGTTACGATTCCTCACAAAGAGCAAGTCGTACACTATCTGGACCAACTGGATGAAAGTGCAAGCGCGAGTGGAGCGGTTAATACAATTGTGAATGACAACGGGACATTAATCGGTTACAATACGGACGGACTTGGATATGTGCGATCTTTAAAGGAAGAGTCCGGTGTTGATGTATCTTCTGCCTCGATCCTTATTGTCGGTGCAGGGGGCGCGGCACGCGGAATCGCCTATGCGCTGTTGAGAGAAGGCTGTCGCAAGTTGTATGTAGCTAATCGGACGCAAGAGCGAGCGATTCAGCTTGCTGAGGACTTAGCGAAGTTTGGGACCGTGTTCCCAATTGGCATCGATGAAGGGATTCCAGATTTACATCCAGACGAGGTAAATGTGGTCATTCAGACAACTTCAGTTGGTATGCATCCGAATGTGGATGAATCTCCCGTTGCGGTCTCATGGCTTAGACAGCATATGGTTGTGAGCGACATTATTTACAATCCGCTTCGCACAAAGTTGCTTCAATCCGCAGAACAGCTAGGAGCAACGGTTCATGAAGGATTAGGCATGTTTGTGTATCAAGGAGCCATTGCATTTGAGCTGTGGACGCAGCAGCCAGCTCCGACGGCATTGATGAGACAGACCGTCTATGATACGCTGGGCAAATGATTTGACTCGTATCTAAATATGGTATAAAGAAGAAGGTTGTCCCATTTAGGACAGCCTTCTTACAGTGAGTATACGAAATATAGCTAGCTGTTCAACGTCTTCGTTTCGTAAAGAGTAGATAATCACGTACCGTACCGATATGAAGGCATAGCTTATCCTAGTTTGCAGGATAAGAAGTATATTAGGCAGTGACAACAGGAAGGATGAATAACATTCATGTTAACAGGTAAACAAAAGCGCTATTTGCGTTCTCTAGCTCATAATCTACAACCTATTTTTCAAGTTGGTAAAGGCGGCGTAAACGATCAGCTTATTCGCCACATTGAAGAAGCAATCGAAACACGTGAACTTATTAAAATATCGATCTTAAACAACTGCTTGGAAGATCGTTTCGAAATTGGCGACGAGTTGTCCAAACAATCTGGTGCAGAGCTTGTACAAGTTATCGGCAAGACGATTGTATTGTACAAGGAGTCTAAGGATAAGAAGCAAATTGAATTGCCTAAGTCCAAATAATTAGACAAAACACGTTAATTGTGTGAAATAGAATGGAAATGGCTAGGGGGCTCGGTGATGCAGGTTGCTGCAAAGCGTATTGGAATTATGGGGGGAACATTTGACCCGATTCATCTTGGTCATTTGCTGGCAGCGGAAGCAGCCTACGAGGCAGCGGGGCTGGATGAAGTATGGTTCATGCCGACGCATGTTCCACCTCACAAGACGAGGCAGCCTGAAGCGAGCCAAGAGTATCGCTTGCAGATGGTCGAGCTCGCTGTCGCCCCTGTAGATCATTTTCATGCTAGTTCATGGGAATTAGAACAAGGCGGCGTTTCGTATACATGGGATACGGTGCAAGGACTGCGGGCCCAATATCCAAATGTAGACTGGTACTGGATTATTGGCGGTGATATGGTGGCTTATTTGCCCCAATGGCATGCTATTGAGGAATTGATGAGCGCGATTCACTTCATTGGCTTACAAAGGCCAGGATCGTCGTGGACGGTTGAAGCGCTGCCGCCAGCATGGCAGCAGCGAATTATTGAAGTAGCAATGCCTCAGCTGGATATTTCCTCAACGAATATTCGCAAGCGTCGTAAAGATGGAAGGTCCATTCGCTTCCTCGTACCGGATACGGTGGAGCAATACGTGAAGAGGTGGGAATTGTATGAAACTGACTCGCGATGAGCTAATGGAAGCGGTTCGTTCCCAGATGCCGGCTTCTAGATGGAATCATACAGCTGGAGTGATGGCAACCGCTATACAGCTTGCTGAACAATACGGAGTAGACCCGGTTAAGGCAGACTTGGCAGCACTGCTGCATGATGTAGCCAAATACTGGCCCACGTCCAAAATGGAACAGGTTATTCGTGAGCAGCAGTTGCCGAGCGATCTCCTTCATCATGATAAAGTATTGTGGCATGCTCCAGTGGGAGCGGTTGTGGCGGAACGTGATTACGGTGTGACGGATGTGGAAATATTGGATGCCATCCGATACCATACTTCTGGGCGTGTGCAAATGACGATGTTGGATAAAGTGATTTGTCTAGCTGACTACATGGAGCCAGGACGTGATTTTCCAGGTGTGGACCGGATTCGTGAGTTGTCGAAGCAGAGCTTGGAGAAGGCGCTGCTTGCTGGATTGGACAGCACAATTTCGTTCCTGCTCGAAAAGGGCGCGCGTATTTATCCGTTAACGATAGATGCACGCAATGCCTTAATAGAAGAAATTCAGGCAGGCGCTGCCGTGAACTAATGGCGTGATGCCTTAAGGTGTGCAGCCGCAGAGGGCGAGCCTACGGGGAGTAGCGTTTGTACAGAAAAATATAGAATGAAAGTAATTACCAGGAGGCTAACTAATGAAATTGACAATTGAACAATTGCTTGAAAAAACAGTACATGCTGCAGAAGATAAGAAAGCGATGGATATCGTGGCGCTAGATTTGAAAGGAATTTCTTTGATCGCCGATTATTTCGTAATTTGTCATGGTAACTCCGATACACAAGTACAGGCGATTACGAACGAAATTCGTAAAACGGCACATGAAGCAGGAGTAGCTGTTCGTGGTACAGAAGGGCTTGATTCTGCTCGTTGGGTACTTGTGGATCTTGGAGATATCGTTGTACACGTATTCCATCGTGAGGAACGCGAATTCTACAACTTGGAGAAGTTGTGGTCTGATGCGAAAGTTGTGGAGCTAGCATGACATTAACAGCTGGTACGATTCAACGATTGCGAGTGGCACGTGAAGTGTCACCGTTCGGTTATTTTTTAACGGATGAAGAGCATGACGTTATTTTGCACTATACCGAGCTAACGCGCGAGATTCATATTGAGGAAGAGCTGGACGTGTTTCTGTTCTTTGATACCGAAGATCGTCTTGCATCAACGATGAAACACCCTATGTTGACTTTGAACGAAGTTGGCTTAGTGAAAGTGGCTGATCAAACTCGTTATGGATATTTCCTTGAAATCGGCATCGGCAGACAATTGTTGCTGCCAAAGTTCGAGCTGCCTGATTTTGAGCCTTTGTATCCAGAGGTGGGCGATTCGGTTTATGTGAAAATGGTTCATGATAAATATGGCCGCTTAATGGCTAAGCTTGCAACAGAGGAAGATCTAGCACCACTAGTGTTCCATGCACCTACAACTTGGATGAATACGTGGCAGGATGCGATTGTGTATCGTGCTTTGAAAATGGGTACATTTTTCGTCATTCAAGGTGGATTGCTTGGATTCGGTGCGATCGGACTTCTTCATCAATCACAGCGTCCAACGGCGCTTCGAATTGGCGAACGTGTTCGCGTCCGTGTTTCTCATGTGCGTGAGGACGGTCGTGTAAATGTAACGTTGGCAGAGCGAAAAGAAGTTGGCATGGATCAAGATGCAGAGAAGCTGTTCAAGCTGATTAAAGAACGCTCCAATGGGGCAATGCCTTATTCCGATGAGACGCCAGCAGATGTCGTTAAGCAGCGCTTCAATACGAGCAAGTCATCCTTCAAGCGGGCAATGGGTCGTTTGATGAAGGCTGGACTTGTCGTGCAAGAAGGCAGTTGGACGAAGCTGACAGAGAGCGGTGAAGCTACGAGCATTGAAGACGCGATGCATATGCTGAGCATGATGCCATCGCAGCCTAAGCGCCCAGCTTCTGCTTCAGAGGCTCCTCGTGGCAAGGGAGGTCAAGGAGGCGCTCCACGTAAGCCGTTTGGCTCTGATCGAGTGCAGCAAGGCGAACGTAGTCAACGCAGTGGCAGTGCAAAGCCGAGCGATAGGCAGCATCGTGCAGGTGCTGGCACAGGACACGGAGCGAAGTCTTCCTTCGGTCAACAGCGTTCTGCATCAAGGCCTTCTCCGTCTACTAATCGTTCGGCATGGGCGGATCAAAATAAGCCTAAGTCAGATCGTTAAGCGCGAGGCTAGGGTTAACCGCTGACGATTGGAGGGGAGCATCATGAACGCTTACGAATCATTTGCACTTGTCTACGATCGACTGATGGCCGATATGCCGTATGACGAGTGGCAGCGAATGGCGAAGGAAGCGCTTGAGCGCTATCAGATACGTCCCACACGAATCGTGGATCTAGGTTGTGGGACAGGCTCACTTACTCTTCCACTTACTAAAGAGGCGGCTGAGGTCATCGGAATCGATCTTTCGGAGACGATGTTAACGATGGCCCGTGAAAAGGCGGATGCACATGGACGTGTGGGGGATAAGATTCAATGGGTATGTCAAGATATGCGTTCGTGGTCTATTCCTGAGCCTGCCGATGCTGTTTTTTCTTTTTGCGACTGCATCAACTACATCACAGAGCTTGAAGGCGTAAGAACGGTATTTGAGCATACAGCGAGAAATTTGCGATCTGGCGGGTTGTTCATGTTTGATATGCATCATGCACGTCAATTTGAACAATATGAGCAGGAACAGCCGTTCACACTCGATGAGCAGGATATAGCTTATATGTGGCACTGCGACTATGACAGGGAGCAGAAGCTGATTGAGCATGACCTAGCTATTTTCGTTCAGGATGCGGATAGTGACCGTTATCATCGAATTGATGAAGTTCACGTTCAACGCGCCTATGACACAGAGAAAGTCATCGAAATGCTAAAGGATGCAGGCTTCGGTCAAATAGAAGTGTTTGCAGACTTCGTGTGGCAATCGGCTAATGAAGAGAGCATGAGGTTGTTCTTTACAGCTGTGCGTCAGTAAGTAACGGCTATTAGAAACCGTCAATATGGTTTCTTTTCTTTCATTGTTGCAGATTTTCTTTTGGTGTAGTGTAATAAGGTATAAGCCCGGCTCACATGCCGGGCTTATTTGTGTAGCTAATAGTACATTGAATGAAAACTTAACGTGATAGCGAAGTTGTAAATGTTCTTAAACGTAAACAAACAGAGGTGACGAGGAAGTGGACAAAAAAATACAAGAACTAATTGATTTAACAAATGAGAAATTTGGATTAAGGAACTATCGTTTAGAACGATATAGCCTTTATCGAAAAGTAAATGTGTTCAACGATACCGTTTACACAATGGTTATGGAGTGGTTTCCTAAACATGTTACTACACAAGAGGATGATGATTCCAACCCGGAAGGTACAGCGGTTGTTGAGATAAATGTTCATGATCGTAAGTTTTTGAGTGCCATTTTTGTCAGAGGGAAGACCTATGCAACCGATGGAGTTATGTTCACTGATGTGCGTTCGAACAACATTATCAGATGGATTGAAGATGAAACGGGACTGGTATACGGGGAACAATTTCAATTGGACCAAGCAAAAGAGAGAGACTTTTTATTTAAAGAATGTATCAATGGTATTGCTATTTCTCCATCTGGATTGATTCAAGTAACATGCAATCAGGAAGGCAAACTGATTTCTTTCTCTGCGCATGGGCAATTTCCTCCTACAGCAATGATTAGAGAAGAGTCGTATACCCTTTCACTTGATAAAATAAAGCATTTAGCAATGGAACAATTGAAATTGATTGAATTTCCCTCTAATAAAGACGAAACATTAGTTCCTGTTTATGCGATAGAAGAGATTTTTGTCCAGAATGATGGAAAATCAACGATTCCATATGAAGTTTTTTCGGATACAAGGTCCTATTTGAAAATAGACCAGACTTTGTGCTGGGATGATCCGATTGATACACCATTTGAGAGGCAAGAAGTTAGTTGGATGGAAGAAGTGACATGGGAACAAGTATGGTTAAGTGAACGGAGTCCTGATTCGTTTCCAATCACAACAGAAGAGCAGACGAAATGTTTAGTGGCAGTAAAGAACTTATTGCGACAGCAATATCCGAATGATTCAGATCAGTGGATGGTCAAAACGTTGCATCGTGATCAAGGCCATATCTATGCAGTCTTGAGAATGAATAATCAGGTGAACCGTGTATTTCAAAGAAAATTAACGATTATAATAGATACAGGGAGCTATCAAGCGGTAAATTATATGGATAACGAATCGATGCTAAACTTTTTCGACCCGTTTAAAGTAGCTAATCCAGTATCGATCAACAAAGAAGAAGCATATGACAACCTTTTAGAAAGGATCGAGCTTACGCCTTGCTACGTTTATGACTTCGAACAAAAACAATTTATTTTATATGGGAAATTAGATTGTCATTACGCCGTGAATGCAGGCAGTGGGGAAGTTATTTCATTAGCTACTTTGTAGATGAGAAGTAGAGAAATCGCAACCTAATCATGTCATACATTGACAATGTTCGCTTTTTTTCATATGATAAATTTAATTATCGAACAACGGCTGAACAATGGAATACATGGATGACGGTGAAGAGGAATAGTAGCTAGCTGAGAGTACTTCAGAGAGCCGGCGGAAGGTGCGAGCCGGTGTGCACAGTAGGGAACTCACCTCGGAGTCATGCGACTGACAAATTGACAGTACTCTGCCTATGTGGAGCTGGCAGCCAGGTCGCAGCGTGATGCTCGCGTTAAGAGCATACAAGTGAGCAGCAGACAAAGCATGTCTGACGCTAACTAGGGTGGTACCGCGGGAAAATATATAACCTCTCGTCCCTAGCGATTGACGCTAGGGATGGGAGGTTTTTTGCTGGTTTGAGCAATGATCCGGCCGCTTCATTCATGTGAAACCTTACAAGACCGTTGGAGGAGGCAAAGTATTAATGAGTACAGAACAACAGAAGGTTGGCTATCAACCACAGCAACTTGAGCCGAAGTGGCAGAAATACTGGGACGAGCATAAGACTTTCGCTACATTGGATAACGATGAATTGCCGAAGTTTTATGCACTAGACATGTTCCCATACCCTTCCGGCTCGGGCCTCCATGTAGGTCATCCAGAAGGCTACACGGCTACAGATATTATTTCCCGCTTTAAGCGTATGCGCGGATACAATGTTCTTCATCCGATGGGATGGGATGCATTCGGTCTTCCTGCGGAGCAGCATGCTTTGGACACAGGTGAGCATCCACGTGACATTACGGTAAAGAACATTAACAACTTCCGTCGTCAAATCAAGTCTCTTGGCTTCTCTTACGATTGGGATCGTGAGATTAGCACAACAGATCCAGAATACTACAAGTGGACCCAATGGATTTTTATCCAATTGTACAAAAAAGGTCTTGCTTACGTAGACGAAGTGGCAGTTAACTGGTGTCCTGCATTGGGCACGGTACTTGCGAATGAGGAAGTTATTGATGGCTTGTCCGAGCGTGGTAACCACCCGGTTATCCGTAAGCCAATGCGTCAATGGGTATTGAAAATTACCGAATATGCAGAGCGTTTGCTTGAAGATTTGGAAGAGTTGGATTGGCCAGAAAGCATCAAAGATATGCAGCGTCACTGGGTTGGCAAGTCAACAGGTGCGGAAGTTCGCTTTGAGATTGACGGGCACCAAGATGAAGCTCTTGTGGTGTTTACAACTCGTCCAGATACATTGTTCGGTGCGACATACTGCGTGTTGGCTCCAGAGCATACATTGGTGGAGAAGATTACGACAGAAGCACAGCGTGAAGCTGTAAAAGCTTATCAAGAACAAGCTGCTCGTAAGAGTGACCTTGAGCGTACAGACTTGGCAAAAGAAAAGTCCGGCGTATTTACAGGTGCATATGCAATTAACCCTGTAAACGGAGCTCAAGCACCGATTTGGATTGCTGACTATGTATTGGCTGGCTATGGTACAGGTGCAATTATGGCTGTTCCAGGTCACGATGAGCGTGATTGGGAATTCGCGAAGCAGTTCGAGCTGCCGATTATCGAAGTTGTATCCGGTGGCGATGTGACGAAGGAAGCATACGCAGGCGACGGAGCTCACGTTAACTCTGACTTCTTGAACGGTCTTGAGAACGAAGCGGCAATCGCGCGTATGATTGAATGGTTGCAAGAAAAAGGCGTAGGTCAAGGTAAAGTGACGTACCGTCTGCGTGACTGGTTGTTTAGCCGTCAGCGTTATTGGGGAGAGCCAATTCCGATCATCCATCTAGAAGATGGCACAATGAAGACTGTTCCTGAATCCGAGCTTCCGCTTATGCTGCCGGATGTAGATCAAATTCGTCCTTCTGGTACAGGCGAGTCACCACTTGCGAATGTAACGGATTGGGTAGAGACGATTGATCCTGAGACAGGCATGAAAGCACGTCGTGAGACAAATACGATGCCGCAATGGGCAGGCAGCTGCTGGTACTACCTACGCTTCATTGATCCGAAGAACAATGATGAGATTTGTTCCAAAGAAAAACAAAGCAAATGGTTGCCTGTAGACTTGTATATTGGTGGAGCTGAGCATGCGGTACTTCATTTGCTCTATGCTCGCTTCTGGCACAAAGTATTGTACGATATCGGTGTAGTTGAAACGAAAGAGCCATTCTACAAGCTCGTTAACCAAGGTATGATTCTTGGTACGAACGGTGAGAAGATGTCCAAGTCTCGCGGAAATGTCATCAATCCTGATGAAATTGTAAACGAGTACGGTGCAGATACACTTCGTATGTATGAAATGTTCATGGGTCCTTTGGAAGCAACAAAGCCTTGGAATACAAATGGTGTTGAAGGTATGTACCGCTTCTTGAGCCGTATTTGGCGATTGTTCATTACGGAGGACAATCAATTGAATCCGAAAATTGTAGATGAGCAAGGTGACGATGCATTCGTTCGCGTATGGCACAAAACAGTTAAAAAAGTAACGGAAGACACAGAGGCATTGCGTTTTAATACAGCAATTAGCCAAATGATGATCTTCATCAATGATGCTTATAAGCAAGAAACATTGCCACGTAAAGCAATGGAGAACTTTGTTCAATTGTTGTCTCCTTTGGCACCGCATATCGCGGAAGAGCTATGGGAGCGTATGGGCTTCAACGGTACGATTTCGTATGTGGCATGGCCAACGTATGATGAGCGTCTTACGGTTGATGCAGAAGTTGAGATCGTTGTACAAGTGAATGGCAAAATCGTTGAGCGTCTAAAAGTAGCTGCAGACGCGGATGAAGCCACTACACAAGAAACAGCGATGCAGTCTGCGAATGTCCAAGCCGCAATTGCGGGCAAGACAGTGCGCAAAGTGATCGCTGTTAAAGGTCGCCTAGTTAATATCGTAGTTGGCTAATGTTACGTGTTAGGTCTCTGACCATGACGTTTTTACTTTTTCCAAGTCCTCTTGGAATTTACCATGTGTAACATCAATAAGCTGATGGAATACACCATCTAACTTATGCTGTAGCAAGTGCAGTGCTTCGGCGGTTATGCCGCCGGGTACTGCAACTCGCTGCTGCAACTGTTCAGGCGTCAATTTCCCTTCGGTTAAAAGCTTGCCGGTACCAAGTACCATTTCGCAAGCCAACCTCGTAGCCTCAGAATAATCAATTCCTGTACGTTCTACCGCCGCATCAATCCATTTCTGTACGAATAATGCTAAAAATGCGGGTCCACAACTACAAATATCACTTGTAATTCGTGTGTGCTGCTCCGATATGACAATCGGCTGGCTAATCGATATCATCAATTGCTCCAGCAGTAACCGATCTTCTGTCCCAATACGGGAACCATACATACAGATGGAAGCACCACTTTGTACATAATTTGCAATACTCGGAATGATTTTTGCTACTTTGCAAGACAGACTGCTCTCTAACTGCTCGATCAGTATCGGGCTAGTGATGGAAACAACGAGTTGATCCGGTGTGACGACATTGGCAATCTCGTTCACCACACGTTTGAACTCAAGCGGCTTTACGCATATAAATACGATATGACTAAGTCGCGTCGTTTCTGCTACATCTGCAGCAGTATGCAGTCCTGGATACTTTTCGGCTAAACGCTGCGCCTTCGCGATTGTGCGATTCGTTACGACAACTTGCTTTGACTCCAATACGCCCGATTGTATAAAGGCTTCGATTAATATAGAGCCCATGCTGCCCGTTCCTATGAATCCGACCTTCACGTGGACGTCCTCCTTTCTTTCGACCGTACACGGGCCGTTATGCAACGCTTTAAATCACTATATGAACGACTAGTTGACCACTATACCGCATCAATAATATTGGGGGGATGTTTATGTCTGCTAATCGTAAGCAGGCTTCACTTGTATCTTGGATGGTTGTCGTAATAGTTGGTGTTATTGGTATCATCTTATTTGCTTTTATGTGGCTTCGTCCTCAGCTTGGAGGTGCGACAGAGGGGTGGAAACCTGTCAATGATCAAGTGTCTCAACTGCTGGAGACTGAGAGCAGTGCTTCATCTAATGGAGAGTCTGCCCAAAAAGCACCCAAAGTCTCTACTAATGTACCGGCTAAAGCTGCACAAGCTAATGAAAGTAGCAATCCAACAGGAGTGAGTGGGGAATCTCAGCACGATCAGCACGGAGTAAGTAATAGTCTTAATGAAAGGTCTAATAATGAAGAGACACCAACCTCTAGAGATGCGATGAATGCCAACAATGCCCCTTCTAATGCGACTGGAAAAGCCTCAGAGCAGAACAGTGAACTTATTTCATTAAATCGTGCAGATGAGCAGCAGCTTGACGAGCTGCCAGGCGTTGGTCCCTCAAAAGCAAAAGCAATTGTTGCTTATCGCGAGCAGCATGGAAAGTTTAACTCGATTGATGAGGTAATGAAGGTTAAAGGAATCGGTCCTAAAATGTTTAAAAAGATGAAAGACAAGCTTACAGTCGACTAAAGTGCGTGTTGAGGGTGCGGTTTGACTATAAACGTTGCAAGTCCATTTCTTGCATATGACAGAAGAGGTTGCATCTCTTAATCTGCCATTTTACAATAGGATGTAATTCAAACATAGAGTGGGTAGAGAAGGGGTAAGCATCATGACGGCAACGCTACGCAAAGATTGGGATACGTATTTTATGGATATCGCATATATGGTTTCTACACGGTCTCGCTGCCCGCGCAGACATGTTGGCGCAGTGCTCGTTCAAGGCAAGAAATTGCTTGGGACGGCGTATAATGGGGCACCTATGGGGGTGCCAGATTGTAGTGAAGAAGGGTGTATGATTGTAGAGCAGTATGAGGTTGTGCATCAAGCGGATGGCAGTGAGGAAATGGTGAAGAAGCAGCGCTGTATTCGTACGATTCATGCGGAGCAAAATTTGCTATTGTTTACTGACCGGATCGACCGTGAAGGCTCTACTGTCTATGTAACGGATCAACCGTGCTGGACATGTGCGAATATGCTAACGAATAGTGGTGTGACGGAGATTGTGTTCCATCGCCCTTATTTAAAGGACACCGAGAAAGTCTCACGGATGATGGAGCAAAGAGGAATTGTATTCCGTCAGCTGTTGCAGTACGACCCTCCGCAGCAAGCGGTCGAGGAAATACAAAAAGAACATATGTAGGTTATGTTAAGGAAGAACCTTGCGGCCATTCGTAAATCGTTGCATTTACGTAGTTGGCAGCAAGGTTTTTTGTTTTTCGTAAATCGTGATGAAGGTATAGAATTTGTACAGAAGGGAAGAGAAGGGGAGATGACTATCGAACGGCGACCTATCGTTACGGCAGCTTGCTGCTGGGTGTTTGGCATTTATTTTGCGATTACGATGGCTTTTGTGGATATCGTATGGAGTTTGATTGGGTTAGGTCTGCTGCTTCCGCTGCTGGATCGTTTAAAATGGCTGAGCTGGAGAATTGGCTGTTTATGTCTATTGGCTATGTTAGTATCAGCTAGCTACTATTGTTGGTATGACAATAGGCAGCTTTCGGAACTTCCGATGTTAGTGAACGTTCTGCCTGATGATCGGCAGGTGGCAGAAGAAGCATGGAGCGGGACAATGGAAGGTACGATTGCTTCAGGTGTTGAGCGAGACGGAGATCGGGTACAATTTCGACTTAGTGTACGTACTTTTAGCCATAATCAGAATCGGATAAAGCCTACTTCTGAGCTTGTATTCGTGCAAATAAAGCTTTTAGAAGAAATTGAATTGCAGCAAGCTGCTCAATGGAAAAGGGGCGCAAATATAAGCTTAGAAGGTGAGCTGAAGCTGCCTTCAGATGCAGACAACTTTGGGGTGTTTGACTACAGGAGCTATTTAAAACATCAGCATATTTATGGAGTTTTTCAAGTCAAAGGAGCACAGTCTGTACAAATAAATGATTCAGCAGACATGATGGACTGGGAGCACTGGATGGGGGCCGTTGAACAGCTGCGGCTACACAGTGCTTCCCAGTTTGACGCGTTGTTTCCTGTGGAACAGAGCAGTTATTTGCAAGGATTAATATTAGGGTTACGCAGTGATCTTGATCTAGAGTTGGAGCGTTCATTTTCTCAACTAGGATTGACTCATGTTCTAGCCATATCAGGGTTGCATGTGGCTGTATTTGTTGGAGGATGCTTGTATTTGCTTCGTTGGTTGAGATTACCTAAGGAGTCGGCATTAACGGTAGTTATCGTTCTTATTCCTCTTTATGTTTTGTTTACAGGGGCTTCTCCATCTATTCTTCGTGCTGGCTTTATGTCCATACTTGTCCTCATTGGGCTTCGTCAAGGTTGGCTGCGTGATGGGCTTCATATTTTGTCTGCGGTGTTGCTAATGATGTTGTTGTGGAATCCTTATTATGCAGTAGATGTTAGTTTTCAGCTGTCTTTTGCTGTAACTGCTGGTCTTATCATCGGTGTGCCCTTATTTACGAGACTCCTTCCTGCTAGTTGGCCAGTATGGCTGACTTCTTCTTTAGCTGTGTCTATTGTAGCTCAGGCCGTATCTTTTCCTTTAACCATTTATTATTTCAATCAAGTGTCACTTCTATCGCTAGGCGTGAATATAGTGCTTGTCCCATTCATAAGCTTGGTAATTCTTCCACTTGGTACAATCATTTTATTGATAAGCTATTTGTACATGCCCTTAGCAGAGGGTCTTGCTATTATGGTGCGAATCGGGAATGAATGGACATTTGCGCTGGTTCATTATTTGCCACAGTGGGAGGGGACAAGTGTTATTTGGCCGAAGCTCTCTGCAGCTTGGATAGTTGGATATTATGTATTGTTATTTGTACTGCTGAAGCTAGGTGCAAGTCTAAGACAAAGACAAAGACAAAGCCATACTTATTGCAATGATTTAGCCCAACATAGGTTAGTAGAAGATGAAAATTTAATACCTGATACGATGCCGTTAGCGAACTTTATTGTATTACAACCAGTTTCTCGGCGACCAATCTATGTTGGTCTTGTGTGCACTATAAGTTTACTTTCTTCTTTACTTTATGCTGGGTACCACGCAGGAAGGCCTGAGGAGACCGTAGTATCTTTTCTGAATGTGGGACAAGGGGATAGCATTTTGATACGCACAGCTTCTGGCCGCAATATCCTCATTGATGGAGGCGGAGAAATAAAGTTTGGCAAGGCAAAGGAAGCTTGGAAGCAGCGACGTGATCCGTACGAGGTAGGCGAGAAGCGGATTGTTCCTCTGTTAAAGCAGCGGGGAGTTCGGCATTTGGATGCGGTTGTTGTTACACACGGAGATGCTGACCATGCAGGTGGTTTGCGAGCGGTTCTTAAACATATACCAGCAGATCGGCTAGTTATGAATGGAACGTGGAAATCTTCTTCCGTTATGCGTGAGTTGTATAGTATTGCACTTGAGCGTCATATATCTATAATTGGATGGAAAACGGGAACAAGCTGGCAAGTTGATCCGGATACCCGAATTGATGTATGGCATCCGTCCTCTTCAGTCACGGCATCCAGTACGCAGCTTGACGTTGAAGAGGAGCAAAATGAATTCTCGTTAGTACTGCTGCTGACATTAGGTGAAGGGAAGAGTAAGAGTACTTTCTTGCTTACTGGCGATATCGGAGCTGATGAAGAGATGATTTTACTAATGAATGATAAGGAGAGGGAACAACAGGGGAGCCCATATCCCGAAAGGATCGATGTATTAAAAGTCGCGCACCATGGCAGTCGTTCCTCAACAATTCCAGAATGGGTGGATCGATGGAAGCCTAGAACATCTGTTATATCAGCAGGAAGAAACAATCTGTACGGTCATCCTCATCCGCAGGTATTAAGAGAACTATCGCGTGTAGACAGTGTTATATTTCGTACTGACCTTCATGGTGAGGTGCAATATAAGTCTACCAGACTAGGTTTGAAGATGAGAATGAAACGTGATAGGATTGCACAGTAGAGACATTCATTTACAATAGAAGCTTGGCGGACTCATACATAATGGTAACTGTTATTTTCTATATTCCTGCTGCTTCTATTCAGGCCCAGTTATTGGGTGGCAAAAAATAAAATCTGACTGCAACCATTTGCGCTTACGCTGCGTCAATGGATATGCAAGAGAGGGGGGGCAAAGTGATAGAGCAAGGTCTCATACGAGCCGCTCAATCCGGTGATCGCGAGGCTCTAATCACCCTTTTGCGAGAAATAGAACCGTATGTGTATCGAACGGCTTATTACGTATTGAATCACAACGAGCAAGATGCCATGGACGCGTCCCAAGAGGCATTGATTCGTATATACTCCAAGATTAACTCTTATGAGGAGAAAGCTCAATTTAAGACATGGGTACAACGAATTGTAACGAATATTTGTATTGATAAATTCCGACGTGCCCGTCCCACGGTCTCCATTGATGAGCATAATCTGGTGTTTCTCGGGGATCAAAGTGTGGAGAAAGAAGTGTTATCCGCCTATGCGGCTCAAGATATACGTGAGGCCATCGACCGCCTACCTGAGCACCATAGAACAGTCGTCGTTTTGCGGTACCTACAAGACTTCTCTTACAACGAAATTGCGGATAGCTTAGACATTCCGTTGAATACCGTGAAGTCTTATCTATTCCGTGCGCGTCAACAATTGCAAACGATGCTACAAGATTATGAGAAAGGTGGTGTGCGAGGGTGAACTGTTCAGAGGTGATGGAAATGATGCAATTAAAGCTGGATGATATGGAATACGACCATAACCTGCTGACAGAACATATGCGCCGTTGTCCCGCCTGTGCCGAGATGTTTGAACGCTTGTCACGTCTACATCAACAATTAGTGGAGCTTCCTAAAGTGCAACCAGCTTATAGCTTGGTTGATGCCATATTGCCTCAACTAGATGAACTTGATCGAGAAAAAGCAAACGCACCTCAAGCAGAAGAGAATCCGATTGTAGCAGCATCTGTGCCGCTTATGCAGCAATCCAATTCTCAAGAGGAAACATTAAGCAGGGCTAAGAACGTACATGGAAGCGCCATCCCAACCGTACGTGCGAACAAGTGGTTCAAATGGAAAGCAGTCAGCGGCGTTATTGCAGCAGGATTAATAGTAGGATTGTTTGTTATTAATTATCAGCCCGTTTCGCAAGAGAGTGCAGACTTTAAAGAACTTTCTCTTCACAAAAATGAAGAAAAGGTTGCGAACTCTACGGATCCTTCCTCAGAGCAAGGATCGACAGAGGTTGGTGGTGAAGCTGCTGCTAATGAATCTAATCAAACGGACCCAAACCATAATGGTAATGGTGATAGTCCAGGTCAAATCGATGCACAAGATGCCATTGGGCCAGAACAGGAGAGCAATGAATCTAATCGTGAGCAGATGGAGCAGCCGGGAACAAATGAAGATTCGTCGAAGCCGCTAACTACGAGCAGAATAAGTCCTGTTAATCCAACAGACAATGGAAGTGAACAGCCTTCTAGTAGGAACGGAAATAAAGGGAATCAGCCACAGCCGAATCCCAAAACCGTGAAACCTGCAATCACTGAGACGCCAGATACGAAGCCTCAAGGTGATAAAGATAAACAACAGCCTCCAAAAGGAGGGCATGGGATTACAGATGGTGCAGGTGAGTCCGAAGGAAGGGATAAAAAAAGCATCGTCCCTGACGGTAAAGAAGCATCTTTGTTTAGTGCATCTATAGACTCCCATTCCCCAGATAAAAGTTACACCGTACGTTGGATCAACGGACAGCTTATGCTGTATCGATATGAGAATGAGAGCCCGGTGATTGTACAGATTTTGGATTTCGCTGATACGCCTGAGCAGATAAAGTGGAGCGAGGATAGTAAGCAGATCACTGTCACGGCTTGGGTAGCGGATGGAAAGATAAAAGACGTTGTGTATCAGGTAGATAATAAAGGTCTGCACAAAGTTGATGCTCCAGCTAAACCAAGTGAGGACCATGCTAAATCTCCAACTTTGCCTTCATTGGAGACAGAGCAAGGAGTTCCAGCAAATGAGAGCCCCTCACCAGTGAATGGAGATACTCCAGCGACGGAACCAGGTGGAGATCCGACGGTGAACCCAGATCCTAATGCAGGTGCGGGTTCCAATCCGTAAATAGTTTCATTTAATGCTTGCTAAGAAGCAGCCTAGCTAATTACAGTAGGCTGTTTTCTTGTTATCAGACATTTGAATTTGCGTATGAGGCATTTCATTTATTTCAGATAGAAGTTGAAACATATGTATCGCTTCTCCGTATGAAATAATAAATCAACGGATGAGGGGCGATAGTATGTTAATCGTAACAACTGAACGCGTTCCAAATTATGAGGTGAAGGAAGTAATTGGTCCTGTATTTGGTTTAACTGTACGTGCACGAGGGCTAGGTAAAGATATTATGGCAGCGTTTAAAGGACTTGTTGGTGGTGAGATTACACAATATACTGAAATGCTGGAAGATGCTCGTAAACAGGCAATGGATCGTATGGTGCAAAATGCTCAAGCCATGGGTGCCAATGCGATTGTAATGGTTCGTTTTGATTCTGGTGAAGCAGGCAGCAACATGACGGAAATTGTAGCTTATGGCACTGCCGTTGTCGTAGAGAAAGTTAAAGCATAATGGACAAATTTCTGTGGGTTTATTTTGGTGTTCAGGCATTGATACTCCTTGTGTTACTTATTGTTGCACGATTCAAAGATCGCAGATATCGAAATGAATCAGATAAGGACGACGTGCCAAATGGATATGAACGTACATCTGAAGTAAGTATTGATCCACGAACAGGGCAAAAGGTAAGAGTGTATTATAACCCTCGTACAGGAGAGCGGTTTTATAAAGCTGAATGAGTTCTTATGGAATGGAAAAGTTCAACATAAAATTGCACGGGATGCTGCACACTTGAAGCATGACCTGCGTATAGTATTAGCAGAAAGAAACAACACATAACTAGTAACGGACCCGTCGTCGTGTAACCGTCTGCGAGGAGGACCTAGGCCTTCTCCACACAGACGTTTATCATAGATGTTGGGGACAAAGGGATTGATCGGATTGCCGTTCAATCCCTTTGTTTTTCTTCTTAAGTCTGATATGATCGGTACAGATGTTAAGGAGGAATGGTACGTGGATTTGAAGACGGCTGTGAAGCAAATTAAGAAGGGCCAAGCACAACCGTTCTATGTGTTATATGGTTCAGAAAAATATCGAATGGATGAATTCGTTCAGTTTATGTTGGAGCAGCTCGTGCCTGAAGATAATCGTGAATTGGCGATTACGAAGATGGATACATCTGAAATGCCGGTTGAGCTAGTTGTAGAAGAAGCGGAAACACCGCCGTTTCTCGTTGAGCGGAAAGTGATTCTTGTGAAGGACCAGTCGATTTTTGGTACGGGCAAGGACGGGAAGATGGAGCATCGTACCGATCGTTTGCTGCAATATATGGCGGAACCGATGGATACCACGATTATTATCTTTATGGTGCAGGGGGAAAAGCTTGACGAGCGCAAGAAGACGTCAAAGGCTGCCAAGTCGGTTGACGCTGTACTAGCGTTTAATCCATTCAGTGCGGAAGAACTGGTGCAGTGGGTAATAAAGCAAGCTGAGCAGCGTCAGTGTATCATTGAGGAGCAAGCGGTAGATGTGCTTATTCGAAGTGCTGGAACGAAGCTGCAAGCTTTATCGAGTGAAATGGAGAAGCTGTGTCTGTATGTAGGTCAAAGTCAGCAAATAGATGTTCATGCAGTTGAAAGCTTGGTTCCTAAAAATACAGAACAAAATGTGTTTCAGCTGGTAGAAGATATAATAGGGAAACGTACGGATCGGGCTCTTTCTACTCTACATGAATTGTTGAAGCAGAAGGAAGAACCTATCAAGATCGTTGCCCTTATTGTTCGCCAACTTCGTATTATGCTGCAAGTGAAAGAACTGACTGGCCAAAGTTTTAGTCAGCAGCAGGCAGCATCTCAGTTAGGATTGCATCCCTATGCGGTTAAGATGGCAGCAGAGCAGGCGCGCTCACATCCAGCCAGTGCGTTGGCAGCATGGCTCACAGAGGCAGCGGAGTTGGATTATGAAATGAAGAGCGGACGTGTGGAAAAGACGCTAGGGCTGGAGCTGTTCATTATGAGACTTAGCAGCGGCGTGCCTCGTCATAAGCTGCACTAGATCGTATTTCTTCTAGAACATGCTGCGTAAAGAGAAGGAAGACATAGAGATTAAGAATACTGAGAGGTCGGATCGAGTCTGCTAGAAGAGACTCGAGAAGATTTCCTGCTGAATATATTCCTAGTTATAGAAAATGGATCGTAAGTATGCAAATAAAAAAAGCTGTCCAGTAGGACAGCCTTTTTTTGCGCTTTAAGCTAAGTATGAAAGGCTTTGATTATGCTTGTGCAGTCAAAGCGTTCAATTTTTGTGCTAAGCGAGATTTTTTGCGGGCAGCCGCATTTTTGTGGATCAAACCTTTAGTCACAGCTTTGTCCAATTTCTTGGAAGCCAAAGCTACAGCTGCTTTAGCTGTTTCCACTTCAGTAGTTGTCAAAGCGACATCAGCAGCTTTAACAGCTGTACGAAGTGCGGATTTTTGGGAAGCGTTCAACATACGACGTTTGTCGTTTGTTTTTACGCGTTTAACAGCGGATTTAATGTTTGGCATTGCTTTCACCTCCGTTGCATCGTAGTGCGACAATAGAATCAATTCCACAGAACAAGGTCTGAATGAAATGATTCACAACTTAAAGTATTCTATCATGATGTATAGTAAAAAGCAACACACAACCCATACTGGCAGCACCTCCCATTACGTGGAAATCCCGCGATTTGACGCGAGTTTATCGAGGAATTTACGTAAGCTTACGCATAATGGAATGAACAACTTGCGCATAATAGCGAGAGCACAAGATGTTTTGACGGGAGGAAGACGATGACGGCAGATTTGAACAAGTATTCGGTACGAACGGACTTAGCACTCGAAGCTCGTGAAATGGCGCAGCCTGATATCCATGTGCCACTACCTGGTGTGGAGGAACATGTAGAGAATGTGGCGGGAATTAAAGTAACCAACTTGAATGTATATAATGAAGAAGGTTCTCGAGTAATGGGGCGCGTACAAGGGCGGTATTTGACATTAGAAGTGCCTGCCTTGCGTAAAAAAGACTCTGACTTGCAAGATCGAGTCGCGACGAAGTTTGCTCAACTATTTGAAAAATATTTAATAGATGCAGGAGTAAAGTCAACTGACAAAGTATTAATCGTCGGATTAGGTAACTCGAATGTAACGCCGGATGCGCTCGGCCCGATGGTTGTAGAAAATATATTAGTAACAAGGCATTATTTTGAACTCGTGCCTGAGCAAGTAAGTCCAGGTTATAGACAAGTTAGTGCTGTAGCTCCTGGTGTACTCGGGACAACGGGTATCGAATCTAGTGAAATTGTGCATGCTATCGTGGAAAAGACGCGTCCTGATGTTATTATTGCAATCGATGCGTTAGCATCAAAGGCTTTGGAAAGGGTCAATACGACGATACAGGTTGCTGATATCGGTATTCATCCAGGTTCTGGGATCGGTAACAAGCGTAAAGGATTGACGAAAGAAATACTTGGTATCCCTTGTATTGCAATTGGTGTGCCAACTGTATGCTATGCCTCAACGATTGTAAATAATGCAATTGAGCTGATGAAAGAGCATTTTAAGCATGAAAATGTAAAATCAAGAGACGTTATTGGTCTTTTAGATGAAGTATCAGAGCAAGAACGTTTGCAGCTTGTAAAAGAAGTGTTGGAACCGTTGGGACATGATGTCATTGTAACACCTAAAGAGGTCGATGAATTTATTGAGGACATGGCGAATATTATTGCCAGCGGCTTGAATGCTGCACTTCATGAAGCGGTGGATACGAATAATGTAGCTGCTTATACGCATTAATGAAAAAACCTTTCCTAGTAAGGGTAGAGATTATTGAAATCTCTCACTTACAGGAAAGGTTTTTTGTGTAGAGCATTTTATTTATTTGTTGGCGACTGGCCTTTTAGTATTTGACCTTGTACAGGGAAAATTCCTTTTGCGAAACGTGGAGGCAATGAACGACCAAGTTCCAAGCTTGGTTTGTCACTTACTTGATAGTGAATGTGCGCCTCACTTGAGTTGCCTGAATTGCCGCAGTCTCCCAGATAGTCACCAGTTTTGACCTTGTCGCCTTTCTTGACTTTGATCGTATTCTGCTTGAAATGTGCTAAAAAACTATATTCGTTGTTGCCATGATCAATAATGACATAGTTGCCAGCAGTTTGTTCTGAGTTCATCTTTCCGGGCATGTTGTCTGGGATATCAGTTACTACATCAACGATGGTTCCGCCCGCAGGGGACAACACTTTTTTACCGAATGCGTAATAGTCTTCATTTTTTTTGCCATCGCCCTTAAAGCTTTTTCCGTTCTTCGTTACGATAAGGTCAAGTGCATAGCGTTGTGTATCATAAGCGTAGTGATAATTTTCGATTACATTGTGACCGCCCCAGGCTACGAACCATTCGCCATCAAATGGAAGCTGGAAAGTCGTTTTCGTTTGATAGGAGTCTGTCTCTGGAAACTTTAAAGGTGGCGGCATGAGTAAATACTGTATTTTCCCGTTTTTAATCATTGCTAAAATAAGTTTGCTTTTATCTTTGTTTGTCCAGGATTCAACAATGAAACCTTCGGGTGAAAATCGCTGCCCTACATAACGAGGCTTCTCTCCTTTTGTCCAGAAAGATTCTAAAAGCTGCTGAATATCTTTTTGGCTGACATCTTTTTGAAAACTTGCTACTAATGCTGCGTGCAGGGAGCGACCATCATGTGCCGATACCCATTTTTCAAAATTTTCTTTAGTTGCTGTGATCGGTTTCTTTTTTTCCGCAGTCAAAGTCCCCTTATTTGCTTTCGTTACATGTTGCGTAGCTGCCTCCGCTTCTTTATCGACACATCCGCCTAGCAATAGAGAAGAAAAAAGTAGAGTTGCAAGCATAGCTGCTGTTGAACGTGATAGCGATGTTCTATTTTTCCTTGTAAGGTTTGAATGGTTTGTAACGTCTACGCTCTTTTTCATTATGCAATCTCCTTTGTGAGTGGCTCGTTTTTGTTTGTTTTCGTTTCTCTAATATGAATAATAAAGGTTTACTTTTACGTGCAGCGAAACGGAATATAAATGATTTATGTAATATATTGGTTAAAAATAAAGGTTGTTAAGATTCCGTTAAGGAACTGTTAGAGGAAAGGTAAGCATAGCGTGGTATGGTGTAGCGTATAGCGCCCTAGTTTACAGGTTTGGGTCATATGATATGATGATTTTACTTATTTGGAACATGTTAATTATTAGTAGAAGGGGGACATACATAATGAAAGATTTGCAGCAAGCACATATCCTTATCGTCGAAGATGAGTTAGCTTTGCAGAAGCTCGTCGTAACCGTATTGAATAAAGAAGGATTTGTAAACGTACATACAGCTTCAAATGCAGAAGAAGCTCTACTCATAAATGAACAAATTCAACTGCACTGTATCATATTAGATGTGATGCTGCCCGGAAGAAGTGGATTCGAGATCGCTCCTCTTCTTAGACTGAAAACAGAAGCGCCTATTTTATTTGTGACCGCCCGCACGACGGATTTGGATAAGTTAACTGGCTTCGCTCTTGGAGGAGACGATTATATGACGAAGCCGTTCAATCCGCTGGAGTTAGCTGCGAGAGTGAAGGTACAGTTGAAGCGACATTTATCTTATCAGCAAGCCATTCAGCATGCTCAAGGAAGCGTAGATTCGTTATCGAAACATGATAGAGCGGCTTTAGAATCTATAAATGAAGAGCGGACTTCATATACGTCGCAATCTACTAGAGACATATATGATTTCGGTAGATTCCAAGTTGATGAGCAAGCTGGCGAATTAATTGTTGCTGGTCAATCTATGGATTGTCCAGCGATGGTGTTCCAACTGCTGCTCTATTTGTGCAAGCATCCGAATCGGATTTTTTCCAAAGGCGAACTGTATGAACAAGTATGGGGCTTGGATGCTGTCAAAGACGACAACACGGTCATGGTACATATTCATCGAATTAGGGAACGGATTGAGGAAATGCCGAGTGAACCATCCTACCTCGTTACGGTACGCGGAATGGGCTATAAGCTGCTCTCCCGTCCAAAACGCAAGGAGGGTTAATCGTGAAGGCGACTCAAAGACTTGCATGGCATTATATTAGACAGTGGTTGTTTATTTCGATCGCTTTGCTTCTTAGTGTTGTCATCGCATTTTCATGGATTGTAGATCGTACGATGGCTCTAAATATGAACCGGAGTTTTGCGAATCATGGATTTGACAATTTGGTAGATTCGATTTCGATTACAAATGGACAGCTTCAATGGGATGAGCAGTTGATGCAACAAGTGAAGGTTAGCGGAGGGTGGCTTCAGATTGCAGATTCAAGCGGAGCTGTTTTACATGAATTTTTCGTTCCTGACGATGTGCCTAAGAAGTATAAGGCAGGAGAGCTTGCCTCTTATATGCATCAAAAAGTTCCATTTCCATATGACGTATACGCTTATTTGAGGCCTATTGGTGACTATGAAATCATGCTCATTTATGGTGAGAAGTCAGAAGAGGAGCATTTGTTGGACTCATGGATAGAAGATTCTGAACAGGCAAAAGAAATATTAAAATCGGCATCGGCTTGGGTGCAGTTGGTGAATGCGGAAGGCGATGAATTGGAGAGTTGGAATAAGCCTAAAGGTGTTGAAAGTGGAATTAGTCCATATGAATTGGTGCTACGTGCTATCTATGAGAATCATTATGGTGAGCGAGTTGCTTTCGAGTATAATCCAAACTCAGGAGAAACATGGATTGTTCGGATGCCTTATTCACCGTCGGAGGCAGAGCCATATGTGATGATGTCAGGCATGCGCTTACATAGCGAAATGGAGATATGGATGGTCGGCATCGGGGCTGTCGTACTCTCAATGCTGCTTCTGTTTGTCATCATGGCATGGTGGGAAAGTAGTCGAATTGGTCGTCCACTTGCTCATTTTATGAGATGGGCAGAAGCGATGTCTAATCATCAATACGAGGAGCCACGGAACCTATCTGGAAAGTATCCTTCGCTTAATCGTAAGGGGAGGTTAAAGCTTAATTATCGGATATATAGCGATGTTTGGCAGGCATTGCGTACGTTATCTGGCCGATTACAGCAGTCTGAAAGTGACCGAGAACAGCATGAACGGCTGCGAGAGCAATGGTTGACGGGATTGACTCATGATCTTAAGACGCCATTAGCTTCTATTATTGGCTATGCTCATCTATTGAATGCTAACCAGTATGACTGGAGTGAAGCAGAGCGAATGGAGTTTAGTATGCTGATTCAACAGAAAGCAGAGCGAATGGATGAGCTTATTCAAGATTTGAATTTAACCTATCAATTAAAAAGCAATGCCTTACCGATGGATCGAGTGGAGACCGAAATGAATGATTGGCTGTCTAGTATCGTCCATGAACTGCTGCCGGTGCCGGCTGATGCAGAAGCGAAAATCATTTTTAACCCTTCTCCGCAATCGATTATGCTGAACATTGATGTTCGATATTTTGTACGGGCAATAGAAAATGTGTGTATGAATGCTTGGATTCATAACGAATCAGGAACGACAGTGACGGTATTTATCGAGCAAAATGAAGCAGGAACGACCATTCTGTTTATGGATGATGGACGTGGTATGGATGAGCATGCCCAGCAAAACTTGTTCCAAAGATATTACCGCGGGACATCTACAGATACGACGGATCAAGGCAGCGGTCTTGGTATGGCTATTACGAAACAATTAATAGAAGCGCATGAAGGTGAAGTTTCTGTACAGAGTCAGATAGGAAAAGGAACGACTATTCGTTTTTATTTCCCGAGAAATTAGGTTTTAGTTCTAGTATTTTGTTTGTCCTCATAGAGTCTACTAATAGCAATCTTTCATTCCATGCACTTGCTTGCAGAGCCTATGCAATATTGAGAGATTACGAGAATGTAATAGGATGCGAAACAATACTCTACTCATTTCGCCCTTCATTTTCGCAGCTGTTCAACAAAGGTTTCTCGCAAGGTTGTGTTATCCGAATGAAAGACGGTGACAGCAGGCAAGGAGGCGAACAAATAGATGGAATGGAATGATGAAAATAATAATCGTTGGAATAAACAGAATTTGAAGAAGTGGGAGCCGCTCATTTTATCCGGGCGGATGTTTATGTTGATGGCGGTTGCTTCAGCTGCTTTTTTCATCGTAATTGGCATAGGGGTTATTGCTGAGCAGAAGGTGCAGTCTACTCCTTTGGCTGGTATGAAAGGCATGGCAGCTCAAATGCCTGCGCAACTATTTATGAACGCGATTGCGATGGAGATGCCAGGTGTACCCGATTCTGCACAACAATTGCAATGGAATAGCAAGGATGCAGCGAGGCTGTTGGTTCGTTTGATGACCAATATGAATCCGCTTGATCCTAAAACATTGCTAGCAGGAGAATTGCCACGGGCCAATCGTGAACAGACTGTTCCACTACGGCTTCCAGAGGGGAATCAGTATGCGAAAGGCCCTGCTGATTATATGCCTTTGCCTAATCAACTTACGCAAGGTGAAGACGATCCTCAGTCATCACAGGATGATAGGATCAAGCCATTGCCGGGGGGGGCGGGTAAAGATTCCGCTGGCACGAAACAGCCTTCTTCACAGTTGAGCAATAAAGTCGTGTTCATTTATCACTCGCATAACCGGGAATCTTGGAATCCAGTATTAAAAAGCAAAAGCTCCAATCCAAACGATGCTGAATTGAACATTACACTTGTTGGTAAACGACTTCAGGATCAATTAGAGAAGCGAGGGGTAGGAGCTGCGCATTCCGATAAAGATTATGCATCCAGTGTGGAAGGATACAAATGGAATCAGTCTTATAAATATTCACATAGCACGATTAAAGAAGCGATGTCGCAGCATAAAGATTTACAGTTCTTTTTTGATATTCATCGCGATGCGCTTCGTCGGGAAGATTCAACCGTGACGATTAATAATAAATCATATGCCCAAGTATACTTTATTATTGGACATCGCAATCCGAACTGGAAGAAGAACGAGAAGTTCGCTTCAGAAATTCATAGCAGGTTGGAAAAAGATTATCCTGGCATCTCTCGTGGCATTTGGGGCAAGTCGGCTGCTCAAGGCAACGGTGAGTACAATCAGTCTATATCTCCAAACAGTGTCATTGTGGAAATAGGCGGTATCGACAATACGTTGGAGGAGAGCTACCGGACGGTGGATTTACTGGCAGATCTAATCGCTGATATCGTGCATAGGCAGCAGGGAGATAAGCCAGTAACGAAACCAGTGAATGCGGATAGCAACAAAGGGAAGAAAGCCTATTCGGCTTACTCTCCAGAACAATTGCTTGACGATACGAATGCTGCTACCTCTATTGGTTAGGTTAAGACAGCACATTTTGGGATACACCTTCTATTGTGATTCGGTACCTAATGAAATGGAGGTTTAGGAGATGAAACGTATTGTTCCGCGCCTTACGGTTTTGCTTCTGTTCACCATTATTGGCGTCTTAGTTGGTATGGAATGGACGCGTCTAGGTATCGAGAGGGTGTATGGCCCTATGCCGCAAACTGCCGTCACGGAGGCATCATCTGAGCTGTCTGACAGTGGACAGCAGGATTTAGAAAAGCAGCAGTGGAATGTGCAACCAGGTTCAACCGAACCAACTGCACGTTGGGAAACAGAATGGAATCGACAACTAAAGCCTGTATCTGAAGTGAATCATCGTAATGAGGAGCAGGCTGCTGAAGAAGAATGGGAGGAGCAGATGCCTGAGCATCTGGGACTACCTCCAATTGAAGAGCCTCCGGTCAACAAATTAGCGGATAAAACAGCTGGTTTCTTATCTAGATTGTCTGAAGCAGGAATCCAGGCTGTTGTAGGAATATTCGACGGATTGTTCTAAATGTTACTGCGCCATTGATGCCGGCGGCGTTATTCGGTATAATAAAACAATTGAAACTTGGCACAGTGGTGGGGGTATTAGATCGAATGACGGAATTGCTGTCACGACAGAAGAAAATTCGCAATTTTTGTATTATTGCACATATTGACCACGGGAAGTCCACGCTTGCCGATCGTATTCTGGAATATACGGGAGCACTAACTTCCCGTGAAATGCAAGCACAGGTGCTTGACCAGATGGATCTGGAGCGCGAACGTGGTATTACGATTAAATTGCAAGCGGTTCGTCTTACTTACAAGGCGGACGATGGAGAAGAATACATTTTGAACCTGATCGACACGCCAGGACACGTCGACTTCACGTATGAAGTTTCCCGTAGTTTGGCAGCTTGTGAAGGGGCATTGCTGGTTGTTGATGCTGCGCAAGGTATCGAAGCACAGACTTTGGCTAACGTATATTTGGCACTTGATAACAACCTGGAAATTATTCCTGTTATCAATAAGATAGACTTGCCAAGTGCAGATCCTGAGCGTGTTAAGCAGGAAGTAGAAGATGTAATCGGTTTGGATTGCTCGGATGCTGTTCATGCTTCTGCCAAAGCAGGTATCGGTATTCGTGAAATTTTGGAGCAAGTCGTTACTAAGATTCCGGCTCCTACAGGAGATCCAGAAGAGCCGTTGAAGGCGCTTATTTTCGATTCTCATTATGATCCGTATAAGGGCGTAATCGTTTATGTTCGTGTTGTGAATGGTGCGATTCGTGCCGGCAGCAAGATCAAAATGATGGCAACGGACAAAACGTTCGAAGTTATCGAAGTCGGTGCATTCAAGCCGCGTATGACAATCGTCGATGAGTTGAATGTCGGTGATGTAGGATTCGTCGTTGCTGGTATTAAAAATGTCGGTGACACACGTGTCGGTGATACAATTACAGACGCGAAAAAACCTACAGCAGAGCCATTGCCAGGTTACCGCAAGATTAACCCGATGGTATTCTGTGGTCTATATCCGATTGAGACGACAGACTATAACGATCTGCGTGAGGCGTTGGAGAAGTTGCAACTGAATGATGCATCTCTAACATTCGAGCCAGAAACATCGACCGCGCTTGGCTTCGGTTTCCGGTGTGGATTCTTGGGTCTATTGCATATGGACGTTATTCAAGAGCGTATCGAGCGTGAGTTCAACATTCCGTTGATTACGACAGCGCCAAGCGTTATTTATAAAGTTACGCAGACAGATGGAATAGAGCTGCGTATTGATAACCCTTCTAACTATCCAGATCAGCAGAAGATCGATTTTGTAGAAGAGCCATTTGTCAAAGCATCGATTATCGTTCCTAACGATTATGTTGGTGCAATTATGGAGCTTTGCCAAGGCAAGCGCGGTGAGTTCGTAGATATGCAGTATTTAGATGCGACTCGCGTTACCATTACGTATCAGATTCCATTGTCAGAAGTTGTGTATGACTTCTTCGATCAGTTGAAGTCCAGTACGCGCGGATATGCGTCCTTCGACTACGAGTTGTCCGGTTACCGCCGTTCGAACCTCGTGAAAATGGATATTATGCTTAACGGTGAGCAAGTGGATGCCTTGTCCATCATCGTTCACAAAGACCGTGCTTACTCACGTGGTAAAGTCGTTTGTGAGAAGATGCGCGAATTGATTCCGCGTCAAATGTTCGAAGTACCGATCCAAGCTTCGATCGGAACGAAGATTATTGCTCGTGAAACGGTTAAAGCGATGCGTAAAAACGTATTGGCGAAATGTTACGGTGGTGACATCTCCCGTAAACGTAAGTTGTTGGAGAAGCAGAAGGAAGGTAAGAAGCGCATGAAGCAAGTCGGTTCCGTTGAGGTTCCGCAAGAAGCGTTCATGGCGGTTCTTAAGATTGACGATAGCAAGTAAGCAGCGAGCATACTTGTCTAGATCTGAGTGCTTTGAACAGTGAACCGTGCCTAATAGGTGCGGTTCTTTGTGTTTATTCGATTTTTTGAAAATGATTTGGTTGTCCAAGCCAAACTCCATGACAAGCCATATGTTATTTTATAAGGAAGGAGGGAGGACAATGGACGAAGTTAAAATCTCGCAAGTGGTATATCCGAGGTTAACACTTTATTCTGAAGAAAATTATCGAGGCAGGACACGTATTCTAAACGGAAATTTAGGATTAACGAACACAGATGAAGTAGAGAGTTTACGATTCTTTTCCACAAGTGCGAATGCAACCTTGGTATTGTTTACTCGCATTAATTTCAAAGGAAATTTCCGTATCTATAGAGGGAGTCGAAACATCCCTGATTTAGATGATCTGATTGCTGGCAATGATGTTGAATCCCTTATTTCATCCAATATTCGCTTGAGTGAAGCGCAGGTAAGAGAAATTCGTAGAACAGGTACGCTGCCACAAGGCTTTAGAAGAATATGATGAACGGAACGAGAGAGATGTCCTATTGGAGTTTGGGTTAATCCAGAAAAGGGCATGTCTCTTTTATTTGTAGATGGCTTATGATTGAGAACCGTATAGGAGTGTGCTATTCTGTACTACATAAAAGAAAGCAACGAGGAGGAAGTTATGACGGCTTCAGCGGACTCATCTATTCAACAGCAAGTACAGGCAAGCCACTCGCCGCGGGCTGTCTATATTCATATACCGTTTTGTACAAATAAATGCTTTTATTGCGATTTCAATTCTTACGTTCTGAAAGACCAGCCCGTGATGGAGCATTTGCAGGCGATGGATCGTGAGATGGCATATACGGTGCAGCAACAACCTGCTGGGACGATCGATACGATTTTTGTAGGTGGAGGAACGCCTACTGTGTTGAATCCAGTAGAGATGGAATTTTTCCTTAAGTCTGTTCGTACCCATTTCCCGCACTGGAATGAAAATATTGAGTTCAGTATGGAGGCTAACCCAGGTACGACGGATGAAGAGAAGCTGCGTGTCATGATGACTGGCGGTGTAAATCGCATCAGTTTTGGCGTGCAATCATTTAATAATACGCTGCTCAAAGATATCGGACGTATTCACCATACAGATGATGTATACCGTAGTATTGAGGCGGCGAGACGTGTCGGTTATGAGAACATGTCGATCGACCTGATGTTCGGATTGCCGAATCAGACGTTGGAAATGATGTCGCACAGCTTGGATCGTGCGCTTGAGCTGGATCTCCCGCATTTGTCGATTTACAGCTTAAAGGTAGAGGAAAATACATTGTTCCATACGATGTTCCGCCGCAATCAGCTGCCGCTGCCTAGTGAGGAGACAGAGCTAGCGATGTACTTGCTCATTATGGAGCGAATGAAAGCAGCAGGATATGTGCAGTATGAAATCAGTAATTTTGCTAAGCCAGGCTATGAGAGCCGTCACAATCAGACGTATTGGCGAAATGAAGATTATTATGGTATCGGTGCTGGTGCTCATGGTTATGTACAAGGACAGCGTCATATCAATATAAAGGGCGTGAATCCTTATAATGAAGCGTGCAAGCATGGCTTGCCTCGACTCGATACGTTTAAAGTAGATGAGCAGGAAGCGATGGAAGACTTTATGATGGTTGGTTTGCGCATGCATGAAGGAGTTAACCGTTCTAGCTTCCAAGCACAATTTGGCGGTCGTGACTTTGACGATGTATTTGGAACTCAATTGAAGAAGCTGCTTGCTTCTGAGTTGATCGAGCAAACAGATATCGGATATCGATTGACAGATCGGGGTGTGCTGTTCGGTAATGATGTTTTCGGTACATTTGTTGGTGTGCTTACTGAGGAATAGAAATAAGGCTGTTTCGAAAGTATCGCGACTTGGCTTCCACGCAAGAAAGTCGTATGTGCTCCAAACCTGTAAGTTATAACAGCTTCATGCAGTGAACAGAATGAATCAAGCTTTTATGAAAGAGAGGTGCCGTTGTGGCGCCTCTCTTTTATTTTATATATAGGTTTGAAAAAGGCCTTGTGCTGTGGAAAAAACAGACGAAAGGCGGGAATGTTTTTTATGAAACAGGATTGAAATATTATGCATAATGATGTATATTAATTCGTATTCATATTTGCAATCACTACCATCCAGAGGTGAAGGTAAGATGACCACGACGCTTGTTTGCCGCTCGGCGACAGAGAGCGATGTAGAGGCGCTTTATCAATTAATACAAGGTTATGCGGTTCAAGCTATTATGTTACCGCGTACACGTGAAATACTAGCAACTTTAATCCCAGACTTCGTTGTTGTTGAAGCGGAAGGAGAGCTGGTCGGGTGCGGATCGTTATGTCAGCTAGGTCAAGATCTCGTTGAAGTTCGATCGTTAGGGATATCTCCGGGCTATCAAGGAAAAGGGATTGGCAGTATGATCATGGACTCCTTACTGCAGATGGCTAAGGAAAGAGGACTGACTAAGGTAATGGCATTAACCTATGAAGTTCGTTTTTTCGAGAAGAATGGTTTTACGGTTGTAGAGAAAGAGATTTTTCCTGAAAAAGTATGGAAGGATTGTATCCATTGCAGCAAACAACATTGCTGTGATGAAATAGCAGTGCTTAAAGTACTGAACTGACTTGACAATCGTCTTGTCCGTTTGGTATTTTTGTTATATCGGTTAGCACTCGACGCCGATGAGTGCTAACGAAGAGGAAGTTCGGAATGGCAGTAAGCTGCCTATACTTATATTTGGAGGGATGCGTATGTTGACGGAACGCCAGCGACTTATATTAACAGCGATAGTAGATGACTACATTAGCTCGGCAGAGCCAGTCGGTTCACGCAGCATTTCGAAGCGTGGCGACGTTGGATATAGCCCGGCGACGATACGGAACGAGATGGCGGATCTTGAGGAGCTTGGTTTTCTTGAGCAGCCTCATACGTCAGCAGGGCGCATCCCTTCACACAAGGGATATCGTTATTATGTCGATCATCTTGTTCGTTTGGATGATTTATCCAAGGAAGAAGTACATCGATTGAAATCGATGTTCGCGGAAAAAATAACAGCGATGGAACAAGTTGTTCAACATACAGCTTCTACACTAGCCCAGTTAACGAATTATACGTCGATCGCACTTGGGCCGGGTATGTTCGATACGACCTTAAGACATTTTCAACTGTTGCCGCTGAATGAAGATACGGCGGTTGCGATCATTGTGACGAATACAGGACATGTTGAAAATAAGACAGTGGCGATTCCACCAGGCATCTCAACCTCAGAGTTAGACAAGGTTGTGAATTTGCTGAATACGAAGTTGGCGGGTGTTCCACTCATCAAGTTGAGATCTCAGCTGTACAAAGAAATTGGCGATGAGATGAATAAATACGTATCTCATGCCCAAGAGATGATTTCACTGGTTGAGACTGTTCTTAGCGGTGATGAGGCTCATCGGGAAGTGTACTTGAGTGGAACGACGAATATGCTGAACCAGCCAGAGTTCAAAGACGTCGATCGGATTAAGACAATCTGGGAGCTGCTTGAGGAAACGCCTGCTCTGATTAAAGTAATCGGGGCACCGGGCGGAGAGGAGCAAGGAACGGGTATCCAAGTGAGGATTGGTCAGGAAAACACACATGCCGCAATTTCGAATTGCAGTTTAATTACAGCAACGTATTCTGTTCATGGACAAAATCTTGGGACGATCGGGCTTCTTGGTCCAACTCGTATGGAATATGCCAAGGTCATTAATTTGATGCAGCAGGTATCTCAGCAGCTAGCTGTATTTATGGAACGATATCATAAGTAAGTTTGAAGAATCGTCAAGAATCAGAAAGGAGGAGTTCGATGGCGCAGCATCCATCTTCAAGGCAGGACAGTGATGAGCGTTATGCGACGCTCCTCAACAATGCTCAAGCGGTTCGCACCTTGTGCTCAGCCGTAGAAGGCACATTAGGTCCGAAAGGGCTGGACGTTATGTTGGTCGGAGCGCAGGGGGATATCATATTAACGAATGATGGTGTCACTATCCTTGATCGAATGGATGTGACGCATCCTGTTGCCAAACTTGTTATTCAGGTTGCACGAGCTCAACAGCAGGAAGTTGGAGACGGGACGACGACAGCGACGGTGCTTGCGGGAGCGTTAGTGGAAGCGGGTGTGCAGCAAGTGATGCGAGGCGTTCCTGCGGCAAAAGTTGTGGCAGGCATTCTTCAGGGCGTTGCTTATGCTTCGCAACTGCTGGGTGAACGGTCTATAGTTTTACAAGGCTGGGACGACCCATTGCTGAGGCAGGCTGTTTATATAGCAGGGCGTGAACAAGAAGACATCGTGCAGCTTGTGCTGAACGCAGGCAGACAAGTAGGGTGGGAAACGCTAAAGAGCCGTTCCTTCCGCTTGGCAGATACGGTAGAAGCTCACGAGCTAGCTGACAACGAATGCTTTGAAGGTTTGTTATTGAAGCAGAAGCCGCTTCATTATGAATGGTTGTCTGAGCAATCTGATTGTCGAGTACTCGTCTTGCAGGACGGACTTGTGCCGGAGGAGCTTGATGAGCAGGTGCTCTCTACAGAAGCTGGCTTCCAGCAGTATATGCAGCTGCAGCGTGCTTTTATGCTACAGTTGGAGCAGTTGAAGCAGCTTGGTGTTGGCCTCATCGTCTTAGAGCGAAGCATTCACCCAGAGGCAGAGCAGTTCTGCTTCGACCATGAGATTATGGTCGTGCAGCGCGTAAGCCGCGAGCAGGTGAAGCGTGTGGCGCAGCTCACGGGAGCGAAGCCGCTCAAGCGGACGGCCTTAAGCAAGGCCGTCGACGAGCTCGAAGCGATGCTCGGGCGGACGCCAGCCGTTCGCTATGACGAACGGCTGGAGCGCGTGCGGCTGTATGCATCGCCACAGCCGTCACCGTCTGCATCGTCACCTGCGGCAGGAGCCGCGAAGCAGGTGACGATGCTCGTCGGTGCGAGCACGCGCGAGATTGTCGGCGAGCGGGCACGCATCGCCGCCGACGCAGCCTCCGCGCTGCAGGCCGCCATTCAAGGCGGCGTCCTGCCGGGCGGAGGCACCGCCGAATTGGCGGTGTCCTACGCGCTGGAGCGCTATCGCGAGACGGTGCGCGGCATGGAGGCGTTCGGCATTGCCGCAGTCGCTGAAGCGCTGCGCAAGCCGATGGCGCAAGTGGTGCTTAATGCCGGCTACAATCCGCTGGAGAAGCTCGAGGAAGCGCGCGCAGCGCAGACCGCCGCAGGCAATGATGCCATTGGCATCGACTGCGATACAGGCGCCCTGCTGCCTGTCATGGAAGCAGGCATCGTTGATCCAGCGCGCGTGAAGCTGCATGCATTGCGTGCGGCGGGTGAAGTAGCCGCAGCAGTCCTTCGCATTCATACGGTAATCAAAATGCGCGATAGCACTTCAAGCAGAGAGCAATGAGGGCATTTCATCAATGAGTCCATATAATCATCAATAAGATGAATGAGATCAATGACGCAAGTCATCTTGATAGAGAAGTTAAGTTTACTACATAGGGGAGGTGAAGGAGTTGAAACAAGAACAAGATGCGAACCTGCAAGAGCAGGAGGCAACTGCTTTCGAGCAAGAGCAAACAGAAGCTGCTGCTGAGGTTGGTGGCGAGGAGTCAAACGACCTTCAAGCAGCATTGGAGCAAGCGAAAGCAGAAGCGGAAGAGAACTATCAACGTATGCTGCGCGTACAAGCAGATTACGATAACTTCCGTCGCCGCACGCTGAAAGAGAAGGAAGACTTGGCGAAATACGCATCTTCCAAGCTCGTTACGGACCTCGTTCCGATATTGGATAACTTTGAGCGCGCACTTTCCACGAATCCATCTAACGATAGCGATTCGTTCTCGAAAGGTGTCGATATGATATTCCGCCAGTTCCAGCAAGTGTTGGAGCAAGAGGGTGTAACTGCGATTAAAGCGGTAGGCGAGCCGTTCAATCCGGAGTACCATCAAGCGATTATGCAAGTGGAGTCCGATGAGCATGAAGAAGGCATCGTCGTAGAAGAGCTGCAAAAAGGATACATGCTGAAAGATCGCGTTGTGCGTCCAGCAATGGTCAAAGTAAGCTCCTAGTTCCGTAGATCAAAGCAAATTCAATTTTTAATAGTAACTATAAAACATTCTACGCAGCGGCAATAACCACTATTTGCGAAGCTGCATAACGTTAAGGAGGTCACTTTTCATGAGTAAAGTAATCGGTATTGACTTGGGAACAACAAACTCTTGTGTGGCAGTAATGGAAGGCGGCGAGGCTGTCGTAATTCCAAATCCAGAGGGTGCACGTACAACTCCATCCGTTGTAGGTTTCAAAAAAGACGGTGAGCGTGTTGTTGGTGAAACAGCAAAGCGTCAAGCGATCACAAATCCAGATCGTACAGTAATGTCTATTAAGCGTCATATGGGTACAAACTTCCCAACGAAAATTGACGACAAGAGCTATTCTCCACAAGAAGTATCTGCAATGATTCTTCAAAAGTTGAAAGCAGATGCAGAAGCTTACTTGGGTCAACCTGTAACACAAGCGGTTATTACCGTTCCAGCTTACTTCAATGACTCCCAACGTCAAGCGACGAAGGATGCAGGTAAAATTGCAGGTCTAGAAGTACTTCGTATCGTCAACGAGCCGACAGCGGCTGCATTGGCATACGGTGCAGATAAAGAAAACGATCAAACGATCCTAGTATATGACTTGGGCGGCGGTACATTCGACGTATCCATTCTTGAGCTTGGCGACGGCTTCTTCGAAGTTAAAGCAACTAGCGGCGACAACAGCTTGGGCGGCGACGACTTCGACCAAGTTATCATCGACCATTTGGTTGCAGAATTCAAGAAAGAGAACGGCATTGACCTAGGTAAGGACAAAGCAGCTGTTCAACGTCTTAAAGATGCTGCTGAGAAAGCGAAAAAAGAATTGTCTGGTGTGATGACAACAACAATCAGCTTGCCGTTCATTACGGTTGTTGATGGCGTTCCACAACACTTGGAGCTTAACTTGACTCGTGCGAAGTTCGAAGAGTTGTCTGCGAACTTGGTAGAGCGTACGCTTGCTCCTACACGCCAAGCAATGCAAGACGCTGGCTTGACACCAGCTGACATCCACAAGATCGTTCTTGTTGGTGGTTCTACTCGTATTCCAGCTGTTCAAGAAGCAATCAAAAAGTTGACAGGTAAAGAGCCATACAAAGGCGTTAACCCAGACGAAGTTGTTGCACTTGGTGCAGCTGTTCAAGCAGGTGTCTTGACTGGTGACGTGAAAGACGTTGTATTGCTAGACGTAACTCCATTGTCTCTAGGTATCGAGACAGCTGGCGGCGTATTTACGAAAATGATCGAGCGCAATACAACAATTCCTACGCAAAAGGCTCAAGTATACTCTACGTATGCTGACAACCAAACAAGCGTAGAAATCCACGTGCTTCAAGGTGAGCGCTCTATGGCAGCTGACAACAAAACACTTGGACGCTTTATCTTGTCTGACATTCCACCAGCACCACGTGGCGTTCCACAAATCGAAGTTACATTCGATATCGATGCGAACGGTATCGTTAAAGTATCTGCACAAGATAAAGGTACTGGCAAAATTCAAAACATCACGATCACATCTTCCAGCGGTTTGTCTGATGATGAAATCGACCGCATGATGAAAGAAGCAGAGCTTCATGCGGAAGAAGACAAGAAGCGTAAAGAGATGGTTGAAGTAAGAAACAACGCTGACCAACTCGTTTACACAACAGAGAAAACAATTAAAGATCTTGGCGACAAAGCAGACCAAGCTGACGTTGACAAGGCAAACGAAGCTAAAGAAAAAGTGAAAAAAGCGCTAGAAGGCGACAACCTGGATGAGATCAAAGCAGCGACAGAAGAACTTACTGAAGTAGTTCAACAGTTGTCTGTGAAGCTTTACGAGCAAGCTCAAGCAGCTCAACAGGGTGCTGAAGGTCAAGGCGCTCAAGATAGCGGTGCGGCACAAAGAGACAACGTCGTAGATGCGGATTATGAAGTTGTTGACGAAGACAAGAAGTAATCGTCTTCGCTAGGAAGTCAAAGCTGAGCTGTGCTCGGCTTTGACTTTCCTTTTGTCAGCGGTGCTAGACTTGAATGGGAGAGCCATCGCTGATAAGATTAAAATTTGTAAGGTAATGGGGGTGGAACAGTGGCAGATAAACGCGATTATTATGAGGTGCTTGGAGTCAATAAAGGCTCTGGCGATGATGAGATCAAGAAAGCATACCGCAAATTGGCTCGTCAGTATCATCCTGACGTGAACAAGGCTGCAGATGCTGAAGATAAGTTCAAAGAAGTAAAAGAAGCTTATGACGTGTTGAGCGATACGCAGAAACGTGCAATGTACGATCAGTATGGTCACGTCGATCCGAACCAAGGTATGGGCGGCGGAGGTTTCTCTGGCGACTTTGGTGGCTTTGGCGATATTTTCGACATGTTCTTTGGTGGCGGAGGCGGCAATCGTCGTGATCCGAACGCACCGCAGCGCGGGGGCGATCTTCAATATACGATGCAAGTGGAATTCAAAGAAGCGGCATTCGGCGTAGAGAAGGAAATCACGATTCCGCGTACGGAGCAGTGTGATCCGTGCTTCGGTACAGGCGCTAAGCCAGGTACAAAGCCAGAAAAATGTTCTACATGTAGTGGAACAGGTCAACAGGAAGTTGTACAGAACACACCGTTCGGCCGTATGGTAAACCGTCGTGCTTGCTCAACTTGCCAAGGAAAAGGCAAAGTGATCAAAGAGAAGTGCGGCAGCTGTCATGGTAGCGGAACCGTGAAGAAGCAGCGTAAGATCAACGTCCGCATTCCAGCGGGTGCTTATGACGGCGCACAGCTTCGCATGACAGGCGAAGGTGAGAGTGGACTGCGCGGCGGACCGGCAGGCGACTTGTATATCGTCATTCGCGTGAAGCAGCATGAATTCTTCCAACGTGAAGATGATGACATTTACTGCGAAGTACCATTGACGTTCGCGCAAGCGGCGTTAGGTGACGAGATTGAGATTCCGACGCTTCATGATAAAGTGAAGCTGAAGATTCCAGCGGGTACGCAAACTGGTACGTATTTCCGTCTGCGTGGCAAAGGTGTTCCTCATCTGCGCGGTAACGGCAACGGTGACCAGCACGTAAAAGTTATCGTAGTGACACCTACAAAGATGAATGACGAGCAGAAAGACCTGCTTCGTCAGCTCGCTTCTATTAGCGGTGAACATCCAAAAGGCAGTCATGAAGAGACATTTTTTGACCGTATGAAGCGTGCATTCCGTGGTGAATAACCAATAATGCTTGTTATATAGGTTATGCAGATGTTTATGGAGTTAACTCATAAGAAAACATAGGCAAACGATACTGCAAACCTTAGCTGAGTGCTGCTCGGCTAAGGTTTGTTTTTATAGGCTATGCTTTGACTTTTAAACGATAGAAACAAACAAATGCAAATAGCAGTGCTGTTATAGGGATGCCCGCGAGCATAAGACGTATACCCAATATCGCTAACTCAGGCTGCTGTGCAGCGTCTCGAACGTATCCGGTCTTTTCAAGGAGGAAGCTCATAATTAGCGCTTGAAGAGAAACACCCCAACGAATAATGAACCCATTCATACCAAAGTACATTCCTTCTCGTCTAGCCCCGCTTACTGCTTCATCCTGATCAATGACTTCCGCAAGCAGAATTTCCAACAACACCATCAATCCAGCTAGGCTAAATCCGATAAATAAACTGGTCACATAAGTAGCTGCGCTTGTTGAAATAAAGAGTAGTGGTAGTAAAGAAAGCATATACAGTACAATCGCTGCTAAAATGACTCGTTTAGGACCATATCTTGTTGTCCAACTCGCCCATACGTAAACGCTCGGAATAGCCGTTAGGAACACGATGCCTAACATATACGTATTTGCTAGCTCAGGGGCGTTCAACACATATTTGCTGAAAAAAGGGATAGCGGCAGGTACAAGCGCGAACGTAAATTGGATAAGAAATCCGCCAGTGACGTATATAACAAACATGCGATTGCGCAGCGTAAGGCGAAGGGACTTGACTAGATGGATTGGTGTGGTTGCGTTTACATTTGATCGTTCTTTGGCGCCAGCAGCAGTAACGAGAAGAAAGACGACTGAACAAAGGCCGAATACTAAGCCCATAGACTCCCACCCGTACTCAGTATAAATAAGTGGAGGGAGCGCCACGCCGACAAGCATGCCGACAATGCCGAACATTTGCTTCCAAGATGCTGCCGCCGCTCGTTCGCGTATCGTAATAAACATCTCAGGAAACAGAGCAGAATAGTTCAAAATAACAAGTACGTATAAAATATCAAATAAAATGACGACTCCGAAAAAATAATAGATGATGCTTTCCTGTGGCGCTAGGGGAAACCATACAAGGGTGAACACAGCAGCTAATGGAATGGAGCCAAATGCAATGTAAGGGATGCGTCTTCCCCAACGCGTTCGATATCGATCTGAGACATATCCGAACAAAGGATTAAGAACAGCACCGATAATCCCATGCACGACCATAACAATGCCGACATGGGAAGGTCGTGCACCTAAAATGTCTACATAGTAATACACGATATAGGCAGCAAACATTTGCGCCATCACATTAGCTGAAAAGTTGCCGGAAGCATAGAAAATCGTTCGTTTCCTTGGCAGCGACTGTGACTGTTCACCCATTGTCAATCTCCTCCTCCATCGATTTTATGGAATAGAGCGGCGTTGAGCATCACGAACTTCGGACCATTTTATAAGCTTAATCCCTTCTTCTTGAATGACTTGCTGTACGTCAGGATCACGGAATAGCTCGAACTCCATGCCGCGTCTCTCCCAATGTGGGGTAATCGATTTGAGCTCATCGGTGACGATAGCAGGATGAAGAATGATCTCGGTTAAGCCAGCAGTTATGCTGCGCAGCAGGGCAATCATCTGTGCTTTGACTCCTTCATACGTATCTCCAGGTTGGCCTGAATAAGGAAGCCCTACGAGGTCATCAAGAATATAAACACCCTTAGATAACCCGAGTTCAGCACGCTGCTGAGCCAAGGGTTGTAAAATAGCAGGGATCGATGTTCCATGCTGAGGCATGCGGAAAGGCAACTGATATTGCGTACATACGTCGAATACGATATCCAGGAAATCATGGCCTGCTGCCAGCCCATAGACGCTGCCCATATGGTTATCCAGATGGGAAGGTACAAGACCTGCACGCACGGCCATTTCAATTTGACTGGTCATTTCAGCACGCAGCTCTTCGGGATTCGCATGTTCTTCTACAGCTAAGCAATGTTCAGGAAAATGTCCAAGCTCATCTACTAATGACAAGGTGGAGCTGGTTCGGTTCACAGGTCCCCATTTATAAGAATCCCATTCACTCGTAAAGGTAAGATGCACACCTACATCATAGCTCGGATGACTTGCAGCCCAGTTCACCGCATCTTTGGACCATGGACATGGCATCATCACTGTAGCAGAGCTTATCACTTGCTCCGTTAATAGCTGTTTTATGGCTGCGTTAACAGAATGACACATGCCGAAATCATCAGCATTTATAATCAGTAATCTGTCATGTGGGGAATATCCTAATCGTTCAGCACCATTCATGATGCAACCTCCTTTTATGGTTGAGTAGCTGATATTGTTATCGCTTACTTCATCGTTACTTTAACATATTCAACTTATGAGTAAATTGAACGTAGAACGCACGAAGCAAACGCATATGTTTCAAACAAACAGCATTTAAATCGTCCTTTAGATTTTGCATAAATAACATCGATGATATTCAATTAAGATATGCGCTGTTTTATACTTAGAGAATGGCATAGAAAATGACATGGACCAGCGCTGCTGGACTAATGTTTATCAATGGAGGGGTTAAATGAGTGATATTGCACAAACGCCACAGCCGCCATACTATGCGGTCATTTTTACTTCTGAACGGACAGAAGGAGGTCACGGATATGTCGAAATGGCAGATGAAATGGTAGAGCTTGCATCCCTTCAATCTGGATTTTTAGGTGTGGAGAGCGCCCGTGAAGGTGTAGGCATCACCGTGTCATATTGGGACTCTCTAGAAGCGATACATAAGTGGAAACAAAACGAGAGACATGTCGTTGCACAACGTAAAGGTATGTCTGAATGGTATAGTAAATATAAAACGAGAATTTGCAAAGTCGAGCGAGATTATGGATATGAAGCAGCACATGAATGAATGGGAGTAGCAAAAGAGGGGCCTTCTGTTCGAAGTGCCCCTCTAGCTGTATTAAGATTGATTAGCACGCAGTAATTTCTCAAGCTGCTTGCGTTTCTGTTTCTCAATTAAACGTCGTTCCCGATCTTCTGCTTTGAGCGCTCGATTCAAGGACATGACCATGCCAAGCAAGACAAACGTAAATGGTAATGCGGTCATGATCGATGCACTTTGCAAGGAATTTAAGCCTCCACTCATAAGAAGAACAGCAGCAATTAAAGCGGTAAATACGCCCCAAGCAAACTTCACCTTTCTACTTGGGTTAGGATTGCCGTCTGTAGACATCATCCCTAGAACAAATGTTGCTGAGTCCGCAGATGTGATGAAGAAGGTTACGATTAGAATAATAGCCAACACGGCGAGTATAAGGCCGCCAGGTAAGCTTTCTAACGTTATGAATAGAGCAGATGTCAAATCAGCCTTCACTGCCTCAACGATCGGCTTGCCTTGGAACATATCAAGATGCAGAGCTGTCGAACCAAATGTAGCAAACCAGATAAAGCTGAATCCACTTGGCAGCAGCAAGGTACCTAGTACGAATTCTTTAATCGTGCGTCCTTTTGATACTCGTGCAATAAATGAACCGACAAATGGAGCCCAAGCGATCCACCAAGCCCAATAAAATAAAGTCCAATTCGCTACCCATGAATCTTCGGTAAACGGAGTTAATCGCAAACTCATTTGGATAATATTTTGGAAGTAGCTTCCTAATGTTGTTGTGAACGTTTCGAAAATAAATGATGTTGGCCCGATTAACAAGATGATGAGCAGCAAACCGATTGCAATAACCAAGTTCGTATTGCTCAATAATTTCATACCTTTATCCAATCCAGACAAGGTAGAGGCCAAGAACATGATGGATACGATGACGATAATAATAATCTGCATCGTTGTCGTATTAGGTATGCCGAATACATGAGACAAACCACCATTGATTTGCAGTGCTCCAAGACCGAGTGAAGTAGCGACACCAAAAGCAGTTGCGATAACAGCTAAAATATCAATTGTTTTTCCAATCGGACCGTTTACTTTATCGCCTAGCAGTGGGTGGAATGTCCAACTAATAAGCCCTTTGTAGCCTTTGCGGAACATAAAATAGGCAAGTCCCAATGAGACAAGTGTATATATTCCCCAAGGATGAAGCCCCCAATGGAAGAAGGAGTAGCGCAAAGCGGTACGAGCAGCTTCTACAGTCATGGGATCGCCTTCTGGTGGTACCATGTAATGGCTGATCGGTTCAGCAACTCCCCAAAATACGAGACCAATCCCCATGCCGGCACTAAATAGCATAGCGAACCAGGACATATTCGAATACTCAGGTTCATCATCTTCATCACCAAGCGTAATATTGGCGTACTTACTGAAGGCCAGATATAGCGTGTAAAGGAGGATAATCAACGCAGCGATTAAATAAAACCAGCCAAACTTATTCGTGGCGAACGATAGGGCTTCATTAGTAAAGGCACCTAAATGTTCAGGGGCGACCAATCCCCATAATACAAAAATCATAATGATAATAAGAGAAATAAGAAATACCATCGATTCACTCCTGTTCTGATCTCAGGATTTTGGAAAATTCCACTTCTGACACAGCATTTTTCAACATATACACGAATATCGTCTCTTTTGAGCGGCTATCTGCCGGTAATGATCGACTGTGTGGAATTTTGCAAAATCCTAAATATGATAAGTACGACATATTAATTACCCATTTTGTGTAGAGGTGAAACAAGTTTGTTTCATAAAAAGAAAATTTATTTCCGCGGCACTATGTAGCTAGCATCTGAGCATCTGAATCATCGAACATGTTGATCAGAACCTGTATTTGTGAACGCGATCATTCGCCGCTTTTTCTTTTAACATGTACGATTTCCTCATCTTCCATCCATTGAGTTTTTCATTAAGGGGGTGATTGAGCAAATACGAACAGGCGCTTAATTATGTAAGCACTATGAATGCATGAACATAACAAAGGAGGTATGGTTTAATGAATGTTTGGTTGGAAAAAGTTTGTTGTAAGGCTGCTGTTATCGTATGGATTACTGCGCTTATCAGTACACTTTTCCCCTTAACTGTCGCTAATGGAGCTCCTGGAAGTAGCACTTATGCACAAGCTTCTGCTATCGCATCACTTCCTGCCACCAACAAGCTGATCGTCGGCTATTGGCACAATTTCGATAACGGGTCGGGCTACGTTAGGTTGAAAGATGTCTCCCCCAAATTTGATGTAATTAATGTTGCATTTGCTGAACCGACAAACGGGCCACGAGGCGGAACGATTGGATTTACCCCGTATCAAATTACTCCAGCAGAGCTTAAAGCGGACGTTCAATATTTGCAAAGTCTAGGGAAAAAAGTTATCATCTCCATCGGTGGTGCAAACGGACAAGTCCAGTTGGAAACGGCACAAGCGCGTGACCAATTCGTTAGCTCCATGAAATCGATTATTACGACCTATGGCTTTGATGGCTTGGATATAGATTTTGAAGGACATTCCCTCTACTTAAATAATGGTGATTCAGACTTCCGCAACCCAACTACTCCTGTTATAACCAATCTCATCTCAGCAATAAGAGAACTCCATACTCACTTCGGCAATTCCTTTATGATTACGATGGCTCCAGAAACTTTCTTTGTACAGGTTGGCTACAGCTTCTATGGCGGCACAGGCACTGGTGCTGATCCCCGCGCAGGGGCTTATTTGCCAGTCATTCATGCGGTACGTGATATTCTCGATTGGCTGCAAGTACAGCACTATAATTCAGGGCCGATTACAGCGCTCGACGGTACGTACTATACGATGGGAAATGCGGACTTTCATGTCGCGATGGCGGATATGGTGCTCACGGGTTTTCCAGTGGCGAGAAACAATGAGCGATTTTTTGCTCCGCTGCGGCCTGATCAGGTCGTGATCGGTTTACCTGCGAATGTGAATGCTGGAGGTGGCTTTACAACCGTAGCAGAGGTGCATAAAGCATTGGATTATTTATATAAAGGGCAAACGTTTGGCGGTCGATACGTACTGCGAAATCCTGCTGGATATGCCAATATGCGCGGGTTGATGACATGGTCGATCAATTGGGATCGCTACAATAACTTTGAATTTTCAACGAGGCATCGTGCTTATCTTGATTCGTTGAATGTGGTGCCTGATACACAAGCGCCGTCTGTTCCAGATCAAGTACGAACAACAACCATAGGTACGACGAGTGTGGGTTTAGCATGGCAAGCATCTACAGATAATGTAGCCGTAACGGAGTACGATATCTTTGAAGGAGTGAATAAAGTGGGCAGCACGGCAGGTACATCGTTTACCGTGCAAGGGCTTACTCCTGATACAACGTATTCGTTTACGGTTAAAGCAAAAGACCGTGCGGGTAATCTATCTGGGGCCAGCACGGTAGTAACGGTCAAGACAGGGGCAATTGTGCCAGATCCAACACCACCAACCCCTCCGACGAATGTTGTCGTCAGCAGCACTACTGCATCTTCTATTGCTCTTACATGGACGCCTTCAACAGATAATATAGGTGTCACCGGCTACACCGTTAACTATGGCACTTCGCAAGTGAATGTTGCAGCGGCCAATGCAACGATTACCGGATTAGTAGCCAAAACCACGTATACCTTTACAATCGTGGCTAAGGATGCAGCGGGCAATCAATCGACAGGTACGACGATACAAGCCACAACGAGCCAAGCACCGAGTGCGAGTGATTGGAAGGCAGGTGTCAGCTACAAAGTAAACGACGAGGTGACCTATGCTGGAAAGGTGTATGTATGCCGTCAACCTCACACATCGCTGTTAGGGTGGGAGCCTCCGAATGTACCTGCACTTTGGAAATTGAAATAGAAAGCGCCGTTGGACTAATCTTAATGGAGGATCAAGGATAGTTAAAGCAAGGATAAATAATAGCTCCTTCAGTCATGTTAATGAATGACGTCCATGCCCTAGTTCATTAGAGGTGTAGATAATCGTTCTATAAGTGACGGGAGGGATTACGATGACCCAGCATGATGAAAATAAGCAATTGAGCCTTTATGGTCAAGGAGCACAAAGCAGCAAGCTGCCAGTAGCTAAAGCCGAGGATGTTGAGTTCTCTGAAGAATTAGCAGATGAAGCGGATCGCATCGCAGCAGAACGTGCACGTCAAGCTGATGCGCGTGCAGAACAGTAGTAGGGACTAGGGCCTGAACTCCTATTTTCACATCAGAAAACATTTTAAGATACGAGTTAAGTAACAATTCGTTAAACCAAACAGGTTGAACCCCTTCCGAACAGATGTTAATGGCTTTGCTGCTATTGGCCTGTCATTGTAAGGGGTTCTATTTTTGTGTACAATAGTAAGGATGTAGACCTATTTCTGCATGCAATATGAGAGTTTAAGGGAGGCACCAATACGTGTATTGGCATGAATTAACGATACATACAACAGAAGAGTCGCAGGAGATGATCTCCAACTTCTTGCATGAAGCAGGAGCGGGCGGCGTCGCAATTGAAGAATCCGGTACTTTGAATAAACAACGTGATACGAGCTACGGACAATGGTACGAGCACGATTTGAACGATATTCCTGAAGGTCAAGCTGTTATTCAAGGCTATTTTGCAGATGGTACTGATTTGCAAGCTGTTGAAGCAGAAGTGAAGTCGCGCATCGATGAATTGAGCGGCTTTAACATTGATACAGGTGATGTGAAGATGAGCTGGCGTCGTGTTCATGAGGATGATTGGGCAAATGCATGGAAGCAATATTTCAAGCCTATTCGTGTGTCGGAACGTTTAACGATTAAGCCGACATGGGAAGATTACAAGCCTGAATCAGAGAACGAGCAAATTATTGAGCTTGATCCAGGTATGGCATTCGGAACAGGAACGCATCCGACGACTTCTCTATGCTTGCGTACGCTGGAAACCGTTATTACAGGCGGGGAAGAAGTTATCGATGTAGGGACAGGTTCTGGTATTTTGGCGATCGGTGCGTTGAAGCTTGGAGCTCGTCACGTACTTGCTATCGACCTTGATCCAGTAGCGGTAGCGAGTGCGGCGGAAAATGTTAGTTTGAATGGATTGTCCGATCAAGTTACGGTACGTGAAGGCGATCTATTGAAGATCATCGATACGCAAAGTGGTGACAAGAACACTGGATTAGGTGTAACGTTGCCTGTTCCTGTTGTAGTTGCTAACATTTTGGCAGAAATAATTGTTCTGTTTATCGATGACGTGTATAAAGCCCTTCAACCGAACGGTATTTATATCGCTTCTGGTATTTATAAGAACAAAGAAGATCTTGTTGAGCAGGAGCTTATCAAGGGTGGCTTCGTGATCGAAGCGAAGCATCGTGATGAGGACTGGATCGCAATGGTTGCTCGCAAAGTTTAGGTTAACGTCATTCCAATTTCAATGGATATCATGATCAAGATGTCATGATGTCTGAACAAGAAAGGCGTGGGAGAGTATGGATTGGAGTAGCTTTTTTCGTGTGCCACTTGATCACCTGCCGTTCGTAGTATTAGTCTTATTAATCGCGTTTGCGGTGCATGAGTTTGCACATGCGTATGCTGCATACAAGTTCGGTGATCCAACGGCTAAAATGCTTGGTCGCGTGACGTTAAATCCGGCCAAGCATATCGATATTTTAGGCTTGCTGCTATTCGTCATTGTCGGGTTCGGATGGGCGAAGCCTGTACCTGTTAATCGTGCGAATTTTGAGAAGCCACGTATGATGAGTATTATCGTGACAGCAGTAGGCCCCTTAAGCAATCTGCTGCTTGCATTTTTCGGTATGCTTATTTATTACTTGCTTATTTTTAATCTTGGGCTTGATTTAGGAACGGGCAATCCACGAGTTGGAGAAGCGCTATCTATCTTCTTCGGGTACTTCTTACAATTTAATATTGTTATGTTCGTCTTTAACTTGATACCGCTGCCGCCGCTTGATGGCTATCGCATTGTAGAGGAGCTTGCTCCCCTGCCTGTCCGTCGCAAGTTGGCGCAGTTTGAACAATGGTCGGTCTTTATCTTTTTGTTAATCGTGTTTATACCGCCGTTACGAGCAGTAACGATTGAGCCATTGTTTAGTCTTGTGCAACCAATGATGACAGGCATTATGGAATTTTGGCTCCGCTTCTTCGTGTGACCTTAATCTAGTAGGTAACAACGCGGTTGAATGGTGCGGTTTCCTTGATTCATCTTGTGCTAGTCAAGCGGATCGGTAGCGTTTGAGTGAATAAAGTTGTATGATGAGGAATGTTGATAACGATGCAAAAATATTTTGTAGAGCCTGCACAATTTGGCGCTGAAGAAGTCATCATTACGGGGCAGGATGCACATCATCTTGTCCGTGTCATGAGATCGAAGCCAGGTGCAAAGTTCATCGTCAGTGATGGAGAAGCTAGAGAAGCTTTGGTAGAGCTTGTAGAAGCAAATAGCGAGCAAGTTATAGCACGTATTGTCGAGCATCGTGAGACGAAGGCAGAAGCCGCGTGTCAAGTAACGATTGCACAAAGCTTGCCAAAGGGCGACAAGATGGAGCTTATTATTCAGAAATGCACGGAGATCGGTGCTGTTTCTTTCATTCCGTTTCAATCGGATCGGACGGTCGTACAATATGACAGCAAGAAAGAAGCGAAGCGACTGGAGCGTTGGAGCAAGATAGCGAAGGAAGCGGCTGAGCAAAGCCATCGCAACCGTGTTCCTGATATGCAACCAAGTATGAGCGTAAAGCAGCTCGTTCAGGCAATGGAACAGTATGATCTGGTACTTCTTTGCTATGAAGATGAACGCGGCACTCAAATTCGCGACGTTGTGCAGCCTTTCGCAACGAAGGTTGCAAACGAAGTGGACAAGGGTGAAGTTCTTATTATTGTTGGCCCTGAAGGCGGATTCACCGCACAGGAAGTAGAAACATTTGTGAATGCAGGTGCTGTGAGCATAGGCTTGGGGCGCCGCATATTACGAGCAGAGACAGCAGGCATGTTGGCATTAACGTGCGTGCTGTACGAAACAGGTGAAATGGGAGGAGTGTGAACAATGCCATCGGTAGCTTTTTACACCTTGGGCTGTAAAGTTAACTTTTACGATACCGAAGCCATTTGGCAGCTGTTCAAACAGGAAGGTTACGACCAAGTCGAATTCGAGGAAACAGCAGATGTCTACCTAATTAATACATGCACGGTGACGAATACGGGAGATAAAAAGAGCCGTCAAATTATTCGTCGCGCCGTGCGTCGCAATCCAGACGCAATTATTGCAGTAACAGGCTGCTACGCGCAAACGTCGCCAGCAGAGATTATGGATATTCCAGGTGTGGACTTGGTTATTGGTACACAAGACCGTGAGAAGCTCATGGACTTCGTCGCTCAAATTCATGCGGAACGCAAGCCTATCAATGCGGTTCGCAACATTATGAAGACGAGAGCGTTCGAAGAACTGGACGTTCCTGACTTTGCAGAACGCACGCGTGCGTTCCTCAAAATCCAAGAAGGCTGCAACAATTTCTGTACATTCTGTATTATTCCATGGTCTCGCGGTTTGTCCCGCAGCCGTGATTCGGAGAGTGTACTGAACCAAGCTCGTCAGCTCGTTGCTGCGGGCTATAAGGAGATTGTCCTTACAGGTATCCATACAGGGGGGTATGGAGATGATCTGGAAAATTACGATTTGACAGATTTGCTGTGGGATTTGGACAAAGTGGATGGACTAGAGCGTATTCGCATCAGTTCTATCGAGGCGAGCCAGATTGATGATCGAATGATTGAAGTGTTGAAGCACTCTAAAAAAATGTGCCGTCACCTTCATATTCCATTGCAAGCTGGTAACACAGATGTATTGAAGCGCATGCGCCGTAAATATACGACAGAAGAATTCGGTACGAAGCTTGCTCGCATTCGTGAAGCAATGCCGGATGTAGCGATTACAACGGACGTTATCGTTGGTTTCCCTGGTGAAACAGATGAGCAGTTCCGTGAAGGCTATGAATTCATGAAGCAAGTTGGCTTCTCTGAGATGCATGTATTCCCTTACTCCAAGCGTACGGGAACACCTGCTGCTCGCATGGAAGACCAAGTGAATGAAGAGGTCAAAAATGACCGCGTTCATCAACTGATTGACTTGTCTGAACAAATGCAGCTGCAATATGCAGAGCAGTTCGTTGGAGAAGTATTGGATGTCATTCCAGAGCGCGACTATAAAGGAGCACCAGGAACAGGCCATGTTATGGGTTACTCCGATAACTACTTGCAAATTATTTTCGAAGGCGACGAATCATTGATCGGACAATTATGCCGTGTGAAAGTGACCGAAGCTGGCGTAAACGAGTGTAAAGGTGTGCTCGTGCGTGTACTTGATGAGAAGGTATTGAACCAAGCGGCGAACCTGTAATTACTGTTCGCTTTCCTTAATAGCGGTTGAACACGCAGTAATAGATGGGAGGATTTTGCTTGCTGCCAAGGCAGAGGTGAAATCCTCCCTCTTTTGGGATAGGATATAGATAACACATATAAAGGAGGAACGGGGATGAAAGAAATATCAGCAGGCGGGGTCGTATTCCGTAAACGTGAAGGCCAATTGGAAATTCAGCTTATTCAAGACCGTTATGGCAAAGTTTCGTTGGCGAAAGGGAAAATGGAGCCGGGCGAAACCATTGAAGAAACGGCACTGCGCGAAGTGGTGGAGGAGACTGGCATTCATGGTCGTATCATTGAGCCGATTGATATGATTAAATATCAATACAATCATCCTGAGCATGGTCTTGTGGATAAGGAAGTTCATTATTATTTGATCGAGGAAGAAAGCGGAAGCTTGCAGGCGCAAGTTGAAGAAATTCGTGGTGTAAGTTGGTTCTCACCTGAAGCTGCATGGCAGCAGCAGAAGCAATCTGGGTATGATAACAATGACATTATTGTAAGTAAGGCATTCCAAAAACTTGGTCTAAGCATAGGAGGATAATCATCATGACAACCGTGAATCTTGCTTCATACATCGATCATACGTTTCTTAAGGCTGACACGAACTCGAAACAAATCGAGCAATTATGCAAAGAAGCACTTGAGCATCAGTTTCATAGTGTTTGCGTAAATGGAGTATGGGTTCCTGCTTGTCGTGAATTATTATCAGGTTCCTCTGTGAACATAGCGGCCGTAGTCGGCTTTCCTTTAGGTGCTAATGCGCCATCTGCCAAGGCATTTGAAGCAGCTCGTGCTGTAGAAGATGGCGCGACAGAAATAGATATGGTACTGCAAGTGGGGCAGTTGCTTGAAGGCAATCATCGTGCGGTTGAAGCGGACATTGCTGCCGTTGTACGCATGGTCGAGGGAAAAGCAATCGTCAAAGTGATTTTTGAGACTGGATTGTTGAACGACGAGCAGAAAATAACGGCATGCAAATTGTCCGAGCAGGCTGGAGCGCATTTCGTCAAAACCTCAACAGGCTTTGGTATTGGTGGCGCAACAGTTGAAGATATTCGATTAATGCGTGCTAATGTGTCTGCTGCTATAGGTGTTAAAGCATCAGGTGCTGTTCGTGATCGTGCGACAGCGCTCGCGATGATTGAAGCGGGAGCGAATCGAATTGGTACAAGTTCAGGTATTGCGATTGTTACCGGAGGCGGTTCCACAACGGCAAATAGCACAGCGGGAGGGCCAGAAGCGAACTCGCAATATTAAATATCGTTTGTGCATGAGCAATTTGCGCGGATTCAGTTGCTGAAATCATTGCTGATATATCATGCAGCAGGTGGATGAGCGGATAAAATAACAGTGCACCACCTACATTTAAGGCGACATGGCTCCAAGCGACGAATTGTCCACTGCGACTGCCGCCAAGTGAAGCAATCAAGGCAGTGAAGCAAGTTCCTACGTTGGAACCGATAACGATTGCGATGCCGACTTCTACAGGCAGTGCACCCGTTGCAGACAGGCCCATTGCCATGGCAATAATCGCTGCGCTGCTATGTACGAGCGCTGTAATGACCATGCCGGCGAGAAATGCCCATAGTAGGCTTTCTTGGGAACGTTCAAGGAACCAGGTAAATAAGCCGCGCTGCTGTAAGGGCTCACTAATCGCCTTCATCCATTCGATACCAAACAGAATGAACGCAAACCCCGCCGTTGCAATGGCAGCATATTGCAGCGGCTTCCACCATGCATGTAGGCGCGGCAGCATTTCTGGGCATATATCATCGGCAATCACACCCCAGATCCATGCGGTTACAGCAATGAGCAGCAGGGGCAATGCATAATGATTAATATTTAGACCAATTAATTCTGTCGTCAACGTTGTACCTATATTGGTACCTAAAATGATGCCAAGAGATCGTTGAAATGTCATTAGGCCAGCGTTGACTAAACCGATAGAGATAACGGTAATCGCCGTACTGCTCTGCATAATTGCAGTCATAATGGAGCTAAACAGCATGCCGTGGATTGGTGTGCTTGTCGAGCGATGCAGCAGCCGTTTTAAATGGGGACCCGCCCACAAATGTAGGGCAAATTCCATTGTCTTCATGCCGAACATAAATAGTGCGAATCCGCCAATAAGCGGAAAAATTATGGATTGCATCATAGGTCGGCTCCTTTTTGAACCTTTATAGTAAAGGTGCTCATAAGTGTGTCTGCTTGTACTATCATTAGGACATATGTATGCATGAAAGAGGACAACCATGACAATCATGGATCGGCACTATCCTATATTTAGGCATGAACTTGAGATAAGTTATTAGTAGAGGAGAAATCGTATTAACATGCAGTTACAGCGTCCATATGTGCAATTAAAGCGTGCGCGAAAGAAGCGCATCGAACGTTCTCATCCTTGGGTATTCCAATCTGAGGTTGAACTTGTATCAGGAGACCCTAAGTCAGGGGCATTAGTCGATGTATGGAATGAAAAGGGGAAATACATCGCGACAGGTTACTACAATCCAGAATCACAAATTATTGTTCGTATTGTGAGCTATGAACCGATCGATGTGATGGATACGGCTTTCTTCGTTGCTAGATTCGAAGCTTGCTTGGAACATCGGGATCGCTTCTTGCAAGGTGCTAAGGCGTACCGTCTTGTGTATGGTGAAGCAGATTTCCTGCCAGGTCTAGTTGTAGACCGTTTTGACGATGTACTCGTCGTTCAAATCGTGACATTAGGTATGGATCTATGTCGTGACGCTATTATTGAAGCGTTGGTCCAAGTCATGAAGCCGCAAGGTATTTATGAGCGCAGTGATGTGCCGATTCGTGAAAAAGAAGGATTAGAACAGCGTACTGGCTTGCTTTACGGAGAATGCCCACGTCACGTACAAGTGAAAGAAAATGACCTAATTATCGAAGTAGACATCGTAGAAGGTCAAAAGACAGGATATTTCTTCGATCAACGTGAAAACCGTGCTTCCATCGCTCCATTGATGAAAGGGTGGGGGAAACGCAGTGGAATCGCTTTGCAAACCGTTGAAACGGAAGAGGGAACGCAGCAGCTTCCCGTCAATGCGAATGGAAAAGTGGTTAGCTTTCCTTGGTGGGATGGTGCAACTGTACTAGAGTGCTTCGCTCATACAGGTAGTTTCACGCTGCATGCTTGTAAGTATGGTGCGAAAAAGGTGACTTGTCTCGACATCTCCGACCATGCAATTCAGAGTGCGAAGCGCAATGTGGAGCTGAATGAGTTCACAGATCGTGTGGAATTCGTCGTTGCCGATGCATTCGATTATTTGCGTGAACAAGTTCGTGGTCGCGATGAGCGCAGCGAGCGCAATGAAGCAGGCGGCGCTGCTAAAAAAGTAGATACATCGAAGAAGATGACTGCTGGCGGCGGACGCACGTGGGATGTCGTTATTCTTGATCCGCCTGCATTTGCAAAAACACGCCATGCGGTTGAAGGCGCCTATCGCGGTTACAAAGATATCAACTTGCAAGGGATGAAGTTGGTTAATGAGGGCGGATACCTCGTAACAGCGAGCTGTTCCTTCCATATGAGACCAGACCAGTTCATGCAATCCATTCTAGATGCAGCGCAGGATGCTGGTAAAGTGCTTCGCCTCATTGAATGGCGTGCTGCTGGCAAAGACCACCCGCAAATTGCAGGTGTCGACGAAGGTCACTATTTGAAATTTGCGATCTTTGAAGTGCGTTCCAAATAACGTTGGTTCTACCTATCACATGACAAAGTCGGACAACTCTTTTTAATAAGGGATGTCCGACTTTTTGTTATTTGATGGGAATGACATGATGGCTATGGGCTGGCACCATAATATACAAACGGGTGTTCTAGAAATAGTCATGTTATAATCGTAATCAAAGCTTGTTAAGAAGAAGGATAGAACAAAGATAGAACAAAGATAGAACAAAGAGTTACCAATCATTCACGAACGGAGCATTCCAACATGCGCGAAGACCTCTTTATAGAGCTGAGCTGCACATATGGAACGTTGAAATATAAATGAGTCATTGATTCGTTATTACATGATCGGAATTTTCACGACACACAGGACACATACACGACATAAGGGCGGTGAGAAACGATGGCTTTGACATTTATAATAGGGCGTTCTGGAAGCGGGAAGACGACTTATATATTGGATCGAATTCGGGAACAGGTCATGCAGCAACCGGAAGGACCTCCTATAATACTGCTCGTACCGGAACAAGGAACGTTCCAATTGGAGCATGAGCTAGTGAAGACGGAAGGGCTTCACGGTTTGCTGCGTGCACAAGTATTAAGCTTTCGACGTTTGGCCTATCGGGTTATGCAAGAGACTGGCGGTACGGCATTGACTCCCATTAATGAAGAAGGGAAGAAAATGCTGCTGTATCGTATTATGCAGCAGAAGAAGAACCATCTTTCTCTCTTCTCAGGTACAGCAGAGCAGTTTGGTTTCATTGAGAAATTGAATGCTTTGTTCGATGAGATGAAACGTTATCGGATTCAATCTTCTGATGTTGAGGAGCAGCTTAGTTGGCTGACAGGAGGGTCCGGGCATCCGCTGCTGGCTGCAAAGCTGCGAGATATTACAGAAGTTATGCGGGAGTTCGAGATTGAATTGTCGCAGCATTATTTAGATGGTGAAGATGTGTTGATGCGATTGGCAGAAAGTGTGCCCCAATCTACCTATGTGCGTGATGCTCAAATATGGATCGATGGATTCCATGGCTTTACGCCGCAGGAGCTATCCGTATTGGCTGCACTCATGCTCCAATCTAAAGATATGCGAATTGCGCTTACTCTGGATCGACCATATGAGCAAGGACAAACGCCGCATGAACTGAACCTATTTCATCCTACAGCTACTACGTATATTCAGCTTCGAGAAATTGCCGAAACATTGCAAGTACCGACTGGGGATTTGGTTCAATTGGATGGTCGAACAGAAGGTAGTTTGCTACGTTTTAAGGAGTCACCGTTGCTGTCTCACCTTGAGAAGCATTATGAGCGTCGGACGGCTTGGCAGGAAACAACGGCTACAGAGCAAGAACAGCAAGCTGTTACTGTGCATGCAGCCGTTAATCGCCGAGTAGAAGTAGAGGCGACAGCAAGAGATATGTTGGCTCGTGTACGTAATGGGGAAGCGCGCTGGCGAGATATGGCGGTCGTGGTGCGAAACATTGGAGACTACAGCGCCCTTATAGATACGGTGTTTACAGACTTTGATATTCCTTATTTTAAGGACCAAAAGTCAGTGGTGCTTCATCATCCGTTCGTTGAGATGACGAGAGCAGCGCTAGATATTTGGATTGGTTTCTGGAAGCCAGATGCGGTGTTCCGCTTTATTAAAACTGATTTTGTACTGCCGGAGGATGGTTCCATCTCACGGTTGGATATGGACCGGTTTGAGAACTATGTATTGGCGGCTGGAATTGAGGGCAGACGTTGGATGAGTAAGCGTCCATGGCCTAAGATCCCTTCCTTGTCTTTGGATGCAGACAGCTCTTCAGATGAAGAAACGGGAGCTCCAGCCTTGATCGAGCAGTGTCGACAAGTCGTTGCTGCACCGCTTATGGCGTTAGAGCGAGGTTTGACTCGCGCAAAGGATATTCGCGATATGTGTGAGGCTTTGTATCGATTTTGGATCGATTTAGGTGTACCGCATCGATTAGAGCGTATGAGTGCTGAAGCGATGATGAATGGGGATGTTCAACGTGCTCGCGAGCATCGTCAAATATGGGATGCGGTACTTAACATCCTCGATCAGCTTGTTGAAATGGCTGGAAGTGAAACGATTACGCTGGAATTGTTCGCGGGTATGTTGGAGACAGGCTTTGAAAGCGTGAAGCTGGCACTTGTTCCTCCTGCGCTTGATCAAGTGCTTATTGCTTCGATGGATCGGACGAGAACAGGTCACATTAAACATGCTTATTTACTAGGGGCCAATGATGGCATTATTCCAGCTCGTCCCATCGAAGATGGTGTGCTTACAGAGAATGAGCGTGACGTCCTGCTTGATACGGGTATGCAATTAGCGCCTGGAGTCCGTCGTCAATTATTGGATGAACGTTTCCTTATTTACAATGCATTGACGGCAGCTAGCCATACACTATGGGTGAGCTATGCGCTTGCTGATGAGGAAGGAAAATCATTGCTTCCATCTGAGGTGATTCGTCAAATTAGACAACTCTTCCCGCATGTAGAAGAGCAGTTGGAGCTGGCTGAGCCAAATGAATTCATGGGTGAGCTGGAGCAGCTTCGTTATGTTGCGCATCCAGAAATGGCCTTGCGACATCTTATTTCGCAGCTGCGAGAATGGCGTCGTGGAGTAGCAATCTCTCCTGTATGGTGGGATGTGTATCATTGGCTGCGTGCCCAGCCAAGCTGGCAGCACCGACTACGTACGTTAACAGGCTCGCTGTTGTATCGCAATCAAGTGCAGCCTTTAGATAAAAATACGAGCCGCAAGCTTTACGGGAACAAGCTGCGAACGAGTGTTTCGCGGATGGAGCGATTTGTCGCTTGTCCATTTTCTCATTTTGCTTCACACGGCTTAAAGCTTAGACAGCGCCAATTGTACCGCTTGGAGGCGCCGGACATCGGCCAGTTGTTCCATGCGGCTTTAAGCCAATTTGCGAATGATTTGAAGTCCAACCAACGTTCGTGGGCGGCATTGACGGCTGATGAAAGCCGAGCGGAAGCAGATCGAATTGTCGATTTGCTATCGCCTCGCTTACAAGGCGAAATATTGATGAGTTCCAATCGCTATAAACATATTTCGCGCAAATTGAAGCAAATCGTCGCCAAGGCTGCGGATGTTATAGGGCAGCATGCAAAGCGTGGAGAATTCGAACCGCTTGCGCTTGAAATCGATTTTGGACCAGACAAGCCGTTACCGCCGCTTCAATTTACGTTGGACAATGGCTGTACGATGGAGATTATCGGAAGAATCGATCGGGTTGACTGTGCGGATAGCGAACAAGGCATTTTGCTGCGAGTGATTGATTACAAGTCCAGCGCTACTGACTTGAAGCTTCACGAAGTCTATTATGGCTTATCGCTGCAAATGCTAACTTATTTGGATGTGCTGTTGACTCATGCGGAGGAATGGATTGGGCAAACTGCATTGCCGGCAGGAGCGCTTTATTTCCATGTGCATAACCCATTGCTTGCTGCTACGAACGGAATGGCACCAGACTTGGCCAATGAGCAGTTAATGAAGAAGTTTAAAATGAAAGGTCTTGTACTGGCGGATCGAGAAGTAGTAGCGAAGATGGATGCACCGTTGGAGAAAGGTTATTCTGACATATTGCCTGTTGCTGTTAAGCAAGATGGGTCTTTCTATAGTAACGCGAGTGTAGCTACAACGGAACAGTGGGATGTTTTACGTGACAACGTCAGAAATGTGATTCAACGTATAGGCACGCACATTACAGATGGTGAAGTACAAATTGAGCCATATCGAATGGGAACTAGCAAAGCTTGCGACTATTGTGATTATAAGCCCGTGTGTCAATTCGATGAGCTGCTGGAAGGTAATCAATATCGGATGCTGCCTCGGATGAGCAAAGACGACGTATGGATGCAACTGCAGGGAGGAGGCGATTTATCACATGGATCAAACGAATAAGCGAACAAATGTCAAATTGGGACAGTCCTCCCAGCAAGAAGTAGAGCAGATAGCTATTGATCTTTTTGATATCGTGGACCAAACCATGGAGGACGAGCTAATTGTGCAAGCTGCTGAACCAACAACTACATTACCACCAAAGCCGCAAGATGCGACTTGGACCGATGAGCAATGGCAGGCTATCGTTGACGGTGGCCGCAACATTCTTGTAGCTGCGGCAGCTGGATCAGGCAAGACGGCAGTTCTGGTAGAGCGCATTATCCGAAAAATTATAGATGAGCACCAACCCGTCCATGTCGATGAATTGCTGGTGGCAACGTTTACGAAGGCAGCGGCAGCTGAAATGCGCGAACGTATTCGTCTTGCGCTTGAGACGAAGCTTGCTGAGACTCCTGATTCGGAGCATATTCATCGTCAGCTGGCGCTGTTGAATCGAGCTTCGATTACGACCTTGCATTCCTTCTGTCTAGAAGTAATTCAACGTTACTTCCAAATGATCGGATTGGACCCTTCTTTCCGCATTGCGAACGAAACAGAGACGCAGGTAATGCGTCAGGATGTGTTGGAGGAGCTGTTCGAGGAACAGTATGAGCAAGAAGATGAGGGGTTTCGTCGCTTTGTTGACTGGTTCAGTGGGGAACGAAATGATGAAGCTGCTTTCCGCCTTGTCCAACGTTTATATGATTTCTCACGCAGTCATCCGTGGCCAGATGCATGGTTATCGCAAATGGCAGCTTCGTTTGGAGCTGGCTCTGTAGAGGAGCTTTCTGCTTCACCGTGGGCGACAAGTATTATGGCTGATACAAAATTGACACTGAATGCAATTGTAGAGCTGCTGCGGCAAGCGACACAGCTGAGCGGGGCGCCTGGTGGGCCTGAGCCTTATCAGGCTGTAATAACGGAGGAGTGGCAGGTGGCTGCTCAATTGTACAACCGATCGCTTCAGCACCGATGGCATGAAATGGGCGAGTTTATGGACCAGCTTGAATTTGGCAGGCTGCCTGCATGTCGAGGCGATCGTTACGAGAAGTCCTTGCAGGAGCAAGTAAAGAGGCTGAGGGATCAAGCGAAAGCTCGTTTCTCGCAGCTTCGTGAAGAATTGTATAGACGTGCACCAGAGCAATTTCTTATCGAAATGAACCAAATGGCGCCGCTTATGGATACGCTCGTCCATGTCATTCAGCAGTTTGGTGAGCGTTATGAGCATGCAAAGCGCGGCAAAGGCTGGCTTGATTTCTCGGATTTAGAGCATTATTGCCTTCGTATTTTGCGTGCACCTCATAGTACACCTGAACGTACGGAGCCTTCAGATGCAGCGCTGCAATATCGAGCGCAATTCGCTGAAATTTTACTCGATGAATATCAAGATACGAACATGGTGCAAGAGGCAATTGTGAACTTAATTTCGCGTCAAGATAAAGGCAATCGTTTTATGGTAGGCGATGTAAAGCAGAGCATTTATCGCTTCCGTTTGGCAGATCCTACGTTGTTTATGGAGAAGTATGATCGCTATGTGCGTTATGATCAAAGTGATGACGATTGGAACATGCATGCCGTTCAAGAAGGAATGAACGATGAGGCTGAGCTAGAAAAGGCTTCTTCGGATTTGAATAGTTATAGAGATGAAGTTGCTCTAAAGGGTGGCCGTATTGATTTGGCGCGCAATTTCCGCAGTCGAATGGAGGTTGTCGATGCAGTCAATATGCTGTTCCGTCAGCTTATGAATCGGCAAGTGGCAGAACTAAGCTATGATCAAGATGCAGAGCTTGTATGCGGTGCGATGTATTACCCTGAGCTGGATGTGGAAGATGATTCGGCATCTGGGGACTACAGCTATCATGTTCGCCCAGAGTTTGTCTTGATTGAAAAAGGTGGAGCGGCGGAGTCTCAGGCTGGGGATGAAGAAGATGTGCTTGATGGGGATCAGCCTCCAACACAGGAAGTTGATCCATCAGAGCTAGAAACCGCACGAATCGAGGCCAGAGCAATCGCTGCTCGGATACGAATGATGATGGGCGATGGGCGTGAGAAGCCTGCTCAAGTGTACGACAAGCAATTGAAGCGCATGCGGGCAATTAGCTACCGTGATATCGTCATTTTGCTCCGTGCGACCCAATCATGGGCCCCATTGATGGTTGAGGAGCTGCGTTTGGAAGGCATTCCAGCTTATGCGGAGTTCAATACGGGCTACTTTCAAGCGACAGAAGTGGAGATCATTGTGTCGTTGCTTCGTGTCATAGATAACCCTTATCAAGATATCCCGCTTGCGGGCGTGCTTCGCTCTCCTATTGTAGGGCTATCCGCAGAGTCCTTGGCGCAAATTCGCTTATATGCGAAGAATAAGCCGTATTTTGATGCATTAACGTCAGCAGCCGAAATCGGAACAGCTGGTGCAGCACAATTGGAGTTGGATGGTGAGGTGTTGCTGTCTGAGGAAGATGTGCAGCGGGTTCAGCATTTCATGTCCTTATGGGAGCGTTGGCGTGAGGAAGCACGTCAAGGCAGTTTATCAGAGCTTATTTGGCGCATCTATCGCGAGACAGGGTATTACGAATGGGTTGGAGGATTAGCAGGTGGTACACAGCGTCAGGCTAACTTACGGGCGTTGTACGATCGTGCTCGTCAATACGAAAGTTCTTCTGTTCGAGGGCTGTACGCGTTCCTTCGTTTCATAGACCGGATGAAAGAAACGGGCGGCGACTTGGGGACAGCTCGCGCATTGGGTGAGCAGGAAGATGTCGTTCGTCTCATGACGATTCATAAAAGTAAAGGGCTTGAGTTCCCTGTCGTGTTTATTGCAGGCATGGGGAAAATGTTCAATCAGCAAGACTTGAACGCTGCTTTCCTGATGCATAAGCAAATGGGATTCGGGCCGAAATATGTAGATGAATCAACACGTGTTACGTATCCGACACTGGCTAATTTGGCTATTCGTCGTCAAATGAAACTGGAATTGCTGGCAGAGGAACTGCGTGTGCTTTATGTTGCTTTAACCCGTCCAAAAGAAAAGATGATTCTTATCGGCACGGTAAATGATGCCGCTAAAGTCATTTCGCAGTGGGGAGAAGCCCTTGATGTGGAGTCTTTGCTGCTGCCTGACTACTTGATAGCTCGTGCGCGCAGTTATATCGACTGGATCGGCCCAGCACTAATTCGCCACCAAGCTGCATCGGAATGGCGTACGTTAGCGGGTTTGCCAAATCGTAACGGCAGTTGCATGATCGACGAGCCGTCGGATTGGAAGCTGACGCTTATTCCTGCCTCGATGCTTGCACTTACTTCCAGCTTGGAAACGGATGATTCCTCGGTAAGCGATAAGTTAGCATTGTTGGAACGAATAGCTGCATTGGATGAGCATGTTGAGGTAGAGCCTTCGGAACATGAGCAGACGATTGCGGAGCGGCTTAGCTGGAGGGATCCTTATCGTCTTGCAGAAATGCTTCCAGCGAAGACGTCTGTTACGGAGATGAAGCGTTTATTTGCACAGGATGATTTGCCTTCTTCTACTTGGGTTCATAGCAGCGAGGTGGAGGATGGTATTGCGGACAGAGATCATTTGCCAGCTGAGAAAAAGCTTCCAGAGCTCCCAGAGCAACCAGTTGAGCTTGCAAAGCTGGAACCAGAACAGCAGGCTCCAACTGGACTGGCAACTACTACTTCTACGAAAGAAGTGCAAGTGAACTCTGTGTCAGAAATCGCAGACGGGTCTGACTTTACGTACACGCTGCATTTACGCCGTCCTCGCTTTATGGAACAGAAACGACTGACTCCAGCAGAGCGTGGAACTGCCTATCATTTGCTGATGCAGCATTTGCCGCTTAACGGCAGCATGAGCACTGATATTATTGCGCAAACGCTGAACGGAATGCAGGAGCGTCAGATTATGACGGTTGCACAAGCAGAGGCGATCGATGTGGATAGCGTCTATGCCTTCTTTGAGAGTGATATTGGTCAGCGGCTGCTTCATGCAGATTGGGTGCAGCGAGAGCTACCATTCTCCTATGGGCTAACAGCTGCAGAAGCATACACAATTGAATTATCTACGCAGGGGGATGCGGATGAAAAACTTCGCTATGTGGCGACGTCCTCGTTCGCAGCGAAGGATAATTCTCATTTATTAGATGATGAGACCGTACTTGTACAAGGGGTTATTGATTGTATTTTCCAGTCCAATGACGAGCTTATATTGCTTGATTACAAGACAGACCGTGTGTTAAGCCATGAAGGTGGCGTAGAGGGTCTAGCAGAGCATTATCGTTTCCAACTTGATTTATATGCACGTGCGATTGAACAAATATGGAAGCGTCCTGTCCATAAGCAAGCCTTGTATTTCTTTGATGCTAGAGAAGCGAGATTCCTATAACTTGCGAAAAGCAATCAGAGCAATTTGAAGTGCTGACGATGTGTAAACGAATAGATGATAGATAGACAAGCTTAGCGAGTAGTAAAAGGGAGAGGAGGATGGATATGCGGGTGTTGCATACGGCGGATTGGCATTTTGGCCGGACGCTTGAAGGACGCAGTAGAATGGAGGAGCAAGAGGCTTTTGTAGATGAGCTTGTACAGATCGCCGATGAAGAAAAGATCGACATTATTTTATTGGCTGGGGATGTATACGATACCGTCAATCCTCCGGCGGCAGCGGAGCAATTGTTCTATGAATCGATGGAACGTTTGTCTGACCAAGGCAGACGCTCCATCGTGATTATATCGGGCAACCATGATCATCCTGATCGATTAGCTGCGGCATCTTCACTCCTGCGGCGTCAAGGAATAACGCTCATTGGTCAGCCCTCTGAGCAGGCGGTGCGTATTCAGCTCGCGCGTACGAACGAAGAAGCGATTATTGCCGCACTTCCTTATCCGTCAGAAGCGAGATTGAAGCAATTGCTTACGCACAACAATGAGGAAGAGGCTATTCGCTCCGCTTATAGCGACAAGGTGGCCCAATTGTTTGCAAGGCAGACAGCAGCTTTTCGGTCAGATACGGTAAATTTGATGATGAGTCATTTGTATGTACTCGGCGGCAAAGAAACGGAGTCGGAACGTCCGATTCAAGTTGGAGGCGCATATACGGTACATCCTGATGCCTTTTATCCATTGCTTGGGGAGGAGTTGCTGCAAGCACAATATGTTGCATTAGGGCATCTTCATCGACCACAGATGGTTAAAGGAAAAGGGGTTATTCGTTACAGTGGATCTCCCATTGCCTACAGCTTCTCAGAGGCGGGTCAGACGAAGTCAGTTACTGTATTCGATGCTGCTCCAGGCGCTGTTATTACACCTGAAGAAAAGTATTTATCATCGGGGAAAGTGTTGTCTACGTGGACGGCGAAAGGTGGATATGCGGAGCTGTGCAGTTGGCTTGACGAAGGCCGTGATGCGGAAGCATGGCTGGACGTAAGTGTCCATTTAACAGAAGCATTAACGATGGAACAAATACAGCATATTCGCCGTGCCCATGGTGGTATTGTGCATATTCGTCCTATTTATCCGGAGATGGAGGCAATTGCTATTGAGGAAGGTCAGCGTTCAGCTATGCCTGTTCATGAGTTGTTCAGACGATTCTATGAGCGGCAAACGGGCGGCGCAGCTCCTGATGATGCGCTAGTCGATCTGTTCCTTGAACTGATTGGCGAAGAAGAACCTGTAGAGGAGGAGACTGCTGGATGAAGCCATTAACGTTAAAACTGAGTGGTCTCCAGAGCTATCGGGAAGAACAAGTTATTGATTTTGAAACGTTGTGTGAAAGTGGCTTATTCGGCATTTTTGGTCCAACAGGCAGCGGGAAGTCGACGGTTTTAGATGCGATAACACTTGCGTTGTATGGCAAGGTGGAGCGGGCGACAAATGGGACACAAGGCATTATGAACCAAGCTGAGAAACAATTGATGGTTTCTTTTGCGTTCCAGTTGAGTAATGCGGAGGAGACGAAGACATTTCGTGTGGAACGTAGATTTAAGCGCGCTAATGAAATAAGTATAAGCAATTCCGTTAGCCGATTTGTAGAGATTACCCCAGAAGGCGATGTTGTGTTAGCGGACAAGCTTGCTGATGTTACCCGACTCGTTGAGGAGCATATCGGATTAAAAATGGATGACTTTACTCGTGCGGTTGTACTCCCACAGGGCAAGTTTGCTGAATTCCTCTCGCTTAAGGGCAGTGAGCGCCGCCAAATGCTCCAGCGTTTATTTTCTTTGGAACGGTATGGCGATGTGCTGGCAGGTAAATTGTCACGATCACTCAAGGAAACGGAGAGTGAAATACGTACCAGCTTGGCAGAACAGCAAGGGCTGGGTGATGCATCTGCTTCCGCCTTGGAAGCGGCAGAAGCAGTCATGACAGAGGCGGCACAGGCGGCAGAGACAGCTAAGGCTGAACGACAGCAAACAGAAGAACGGTATCAAGCTTGGAATGAGCTTCGTAAAATGCAAGCTGAGCGTGATCAGCTGGAAGAACGCCGTAAGCAGGGCGCACAGCAATCTGAGCGGATGCAGCAACAGCAGCAGCGTTTGCAGCGTGCGCTGGAGGCTGAGCAAGTCATGCCTTCTATTCATGAAATGGCGAGAGCGCAATCGGAACATAACCGCAGTATAGAGGTGCTCCGAAATGCTGAAGTGCTGGCTAAAACCGAGCAAGCAGTACGACAAACAGCAGAGCAAGCATGGAACGAAGCTAAGTCTCAGCGTGAACAGCAAGAGCCTGAGCTTCATCAGCGGATTGATCAATTAAAACAGGCTGCACAAGTTAATCAAGAGTTGGAGCAATTGACTATTGAGCTGACAGAACATGAGGCAAAGGGGCAGACGTCTGCCGATAAGGCTGCCCAGGCGCAAGTGGAAATGACTCGTGTCAGTCAACTTTTGCAGCGAGCTGCTGTGCGGCAGGGTGAGTTAAAACAACGGATGCGTGAGCTTGATTGTCCATCTGCGCTTAGAGAGCGCATGCAAGAAGCTCGTCTTGCGAAGACGACGTTAACAGAGGCAGAACGTCGTAGAGTTGAGTTGGGCAGCCAAATGGAACAGGCTAACAAGCAGCTTGAACGTGCGAATGCAGTGCTGCGAGAGCAGATGGAGCATATGGTTGCCTGGAGCGAGCGATTACCAACTTGGCTGACATCTGTAGGTGAAGTGCAGCGCGAGTTGATGACAGCGAAGCAGTGGACCGAACAATGCACGATACAGGTGCGCATCGAGTTGGAGCAGGCACGAGTTGAAGTGCGGAATGCTTCAAAGGCGGCATTGGCTGCTGAATTGGCGGAGACATTGCAAGCCGGAGAGTCTTGTCCTGTATGTGGATCGAAGGAACATGCCGTAGTGACTCATAATTATTCAGAGCAGCAGCAGGCATATCTTGAGGCGGAAAAACAAGCTGAGAACTATGAGCGCTGGCTAGAGGAATTGCGGACAACAACTATATCGGTGGAAAGTGCGCTTGAGCGTTGTTATTCATTGCGCACAGATCTCCGTGATCGTCTAGCAGATGCGAATAAGCGTGCCGCATCTTGGTTGCCGTCCTCCGTCGCAGAAGCAGAAGGGGCGGCTGCTATACAGGCTAAGCTCATGTTTGAGGGAATGGCGGTGAACGAACTATCGGAACCTCTTCTAGCTGATGAAGTGTCGCATGTTAGAGACATGCAGTCAGAGCAGGCGAATAGCACTCGTTTAGATGAACTATCGGACATGAAGAAATGTGTCGGTCAGGCGGTTGCTGGAATTGATACTCTGACACAAGAAAAAGACAGCATACTTCGTTCCATTGATGAGCTGTTGTGGAATTTGCAGCAGGCGGTATCGAATCTGAATACTTCACAGCAAGCTTATCAAGAAGTAACCGTACAGCATACTGCAGCAGATCAAGTGCTAAAGGACAAGCGCCAGTCTTGGCAGGAGCTTTATCCTGAATGGGAACCTCAATCGCTAGAAGTGCAATGGCAGGCACGTCAAGAAGCGGACCGTGAGCTTGAAGATAGCCGTCAGCGTTACGAGAAAAGCGTAGCCTATATTGAGGAGATGGAAGGGCAGCTGAAGCAGCAGCAGATGCTGCATCGTGAGGCTGAGCTTGTAGTTGTACAAAGTGAAACAGCCAAACAGGGCTTATTGCGCATAAAGGCAGAGTACGATGCTAGACTCGCTCCTTGGTTGGAGTTTGGTCCAATTCCAACACAACTTCATTCCAATGAGCAGCAGCTGTTTGCTATTCGTCAGCGCGAAGAACAAACACAGCAGCATGCTGAGACAGCAAGACGCCGTGAGGCAGAAGCGGCGCAGCAGCTAGCCTTATCACAGCAGTTCACGAACAGCGCAGAGGTTCGACTTCGTGATACGCAGCAGCAGCTTCATCAAAGGCTAGAGCAATCTGGATTTGCGAACCAAGATGAGGTTGTTGGTTGCCGATTAGAAGAGATAGAACGTCAACAGCTTGCTGATGAATATGCGGCTTATGAAGAAGAGCAGCGTACGATTCAAATTCGTATGAACCGAATTGTAGAGCAGCTTCAAGGCCGAGAGATCGGTGATGAAGAATGGTCTTCATGCGTGCAGCAATGGCAGTTGGCAGCGGAGCGTGATGAAGCAGCTTTCGCTTTGCGTGTGAAGACGGAGCGTGATGTGGAACAGCTGCGTGCTAAGCATGCACGGTGGATGGAGTTAGAGGAAAATATGAGCGGCGGTCGCGAACGACATAGTCGTTTGCAGCAGCTTCAAAGTGTATTCCGTGGCAATGCATTTGTTGAGTTCGTTGCCGAGGAGCAGCTAATGCAAGTTAGTCGTGCTGCCTCTGAACGATTGAAGCTGTTAACGAAGCAGAGATATGCGTTGGAAGTTGATTCAGGTGGAGGATTTGTTATCCGGGATGATCTGAACGGCGGAATTCGAAGACCTGTGTCAACATTATCGGGTGGCGAAACATTCTTGACATCCCTTGCCTTGGCGCTTGCACTATCTGCTCAAATTCAACTTCGTGGCATGTATCCATTGCAATTTTTCTTCCTTGATGAAGGCTTCGGTACGCTGGATCCAGAATTGCTGGATACCGTAATTACTGCGTTGGAGAAACTGCATCATGATAAGCTTTCTGTAGGAGTCATTAGCCATGTGCCTGAACTTCGAGCGCGTTTGCCGCGCAAGCTTGTAGTGACGCCAGCTGAACAGGCGGGCAGAGGTTCGCAAATTGGACTAGAGACGTTGTGAACGTTTTTGTTTAATTCGGAAAATGGAAGTTGCTGATCTGATCTTTTGTGAAGCAAATCACAGTAACCGTTTCTACCGACTGTTATAATACAGTTACCGACATTTTTACTTTGGATGGCACCTCGGTAAACTTGTTGTTTCTACAATACACATGTATGTTAAGTCCGCCTTCATTTGTAGAAACAACATGTTTACAGCGTTTATGCGCAGCCTGCAACTGCAGGAGGGGGTGTCTTTTTGTTGTGCAATACATTCAAGTGAACTTGAATTTGTATCTATATTATAAATATTTACTTGTTCTTAAGGTAATTTGCTCACCTCCTTGGGCGTAGGCGAATATCATGGAGCATTACATGATTGTGCTAGTCAATGAGGAGGTTCTTATGGAAAATAACAAGCAAGGTAACCAGATTGAACGACAAGGTGCTCAAGAGGAAAATCGATTTGATGGAAACAATGCGCCTAACTTTGGCGCTTCGTATGTACCACAATATACACAGCCTAATATGGCTCCTATGCAGTCGGTACCAAATATGCAGCCTATGATGCAGTCCATGCCTAACTTCCCACCAATGCCAATGCCGAATATGCAGGCTGCGATGCAATCGATTCCTAACATACAGCCGATGCCCAATATGCAGCCAATTACACAACAGGCTGTGCTGCCTAATCAACAACCATATCCAGCTATGCCGCAAGGGTCTGTTGTACAACAGTCCATGGGAGAAAATGCATGGAAGCCAAATGATGAATATGGTGGATTGGCTGTTAATGGTGAAAATATGAAAGACATGTGTAAAAAATATATGCATCACCATGTCCAACTAAAAACAAGTGAGAATCAAGTTTATCAAGGTGTAATTACTCACGTTGATGATACGTATGTACATTTATCCCCAACGTCTACAGGTGGAGGAAATAGTCAGTATAGTGAGCAAATGACGTCGTATCCATACACGATGTCACAGGACTATTCGGCATATTCAACACCTTATTATTGTGAATCATGTTACCGCGGATTGGCTTCGCACCATGGTTTTGGAGGCGGTGGCCCTGGGTACCATGGTGGAGGCTATGGATATCACGGAGGGTACTATCCCCGGCCACGCCCGCCCTATTATCCATACTATGGTGGCTACTATCCCTACAACCCGTATTACTATGGATATGGCTACAATCCGATCATTTTGCCTCTTGCAACGCTAGCAGCTTTAGCTCTTCTCTAAAGTAAATCCATGATTCAAGCACCTCTATGCTGTGGCTGTGGGGTGCTTTCATTTTTTATAAAGATGCATAGGGTAACTAAGAGAATGGATTGAAAATTGGACGTGCGATGCATTTTTCGATATGATAATTGTATAGTCTAGGTTCATTCGTACTGCATAAGATAACGCTGAAGTAACATGGGCTGTATAGGTGAATATATTTCTAGGAGGAATTAGGATGGATTGCATTTTTTGCAAAATAATCGAAGGTACGCTGCCTTCTAAAAAAGTATACGAAACAGAACGAGTGGTTGCTTTTCATGACATCCAGCCTAAAGCGCCTGTACATATTGTAATTATTCCTAAGAAACACATTCCGACAATGAATGATCTGCAAAAAGAAGATTATGCGTTGTTAGGAGATATCCATGAAGCGGCACAACAAATCGCAAAAGATCTGGGTGTGGCGCAGTCAGGCTATCGTTTAGTTAACAACTGCAACAAAGACAGCGGACAGATTGTGTTCCATATTCACTACCATCTATTAGGTGGCGAACCGCTAGGAGATATTGTTGGTTCTAGATAGTGATTTCAGTAATTATTTACAGTTCGCAAGTGCAAGGTTGACACTGTATTTCACCATCACATATAATGTAATTTGATGAACCGTGATTTGTTCTTGGACGGTCTGGTCGGAGGGAGGGATAACTGGTGTCTGAAACGAAAGTTCGCAAAAACGAGACGATCGATGCTGCACTTCGTCGCTTTAAGCGCTCCATCGCAAAAGATGGCGTATTGGCTGAAGTTAAAAAGCGTAAGCACTATGAGAAGCCAAGCGTCAAGCGTAAGAAGAAGTCCGAGGCTGCTCGCAAGAGAAAGTTTTAGGAGGATATAGCACCAATGGATCTAAGCCTACGATTGAGCGAAGATATGAAGCAAGCGATGAAGAGTAAAGACAAGTTCAAACTCTCCACCATCCGCATGGTTCGTTCGGCAATCCAGAATATTGAGATAGAATCGAAACGAACTTTGAATGACGATGAAGTGCTTGAAATTCTAGGTCGTGAAATCAAACAGCGGAAAGATGCCCTCCATGAGTTCGAGAAAGCTAACCGATTCGACCTTGTAGATAACTTGAAACTAGAGCTTGACATTTTGTTGGAATACCTTCCAGCACAGCTTTCTGAAGAAGAAATTAAAGCCATTGTACGAGAGACCATCCAAGAGACCGGTGCTACTTCGAAAGCAGACATGGGTAAGCTTATGGCTGCCCTAATGCCAAAGGTCAAAGGACGTTCCGACGGTAAACTTGTCAATTCAATTGTTCAACAGCATCTGCAATAAGCGAATCTTTATAACTGATCGACTTCAAAAACACTCCTTGTTTCAAGGAGTGTTTTTATTATGCCTTCTTTTTGCGTAATAGTTGGTTGCACTTGGATCATTTTTATGTTCTGCTTTGCAGTTGAACGTTGTTGGGCCTGATGGCTTTGTTAGATTATTGAAACGTAATTGATGGAATTACGTATTACCGCATATATGGAATCAAGAAAGTAAGAACAATTGATATACTAAACAAAGAAGGGGGTAGTGGATTGAATTCACGTTCTGTAACGTTAAAAAGATGGCTTATTATGACGACGCTTACTGTTTTTGTGTTGACAGGCCTGCTAGGGGTAATGAGCAGTGTTGGTGTACAACCAGCCTATGCTGAACCTGTTCCTGGGACTGTGAATGATGGAGTAGTTGCCGTCATAAATCTAGAGGGTGCTGTAGATCCAGTTATGGAGTCATACGTGCGCCGGGCGATTGAAGAGGCGAAGCAATCAAAAGCGGAGCTTATCGTGTTTGACATGAACACACCTGGTGGAAGGTTGGACAGTGCTGAAGCATTGGGGCTTCTCATAGCGGAGAGTCCGATCCCAACCGTCGTTTATGTAAATGGTAAAGCAGCTTCTGCTGGTAGTTATATAGCACTCAGCGCGGATCAGATTGCAATGACACCTACGAGCATGATTGGCTCAGCTGCAATTGTGGATATGAATGCCGAATTGGTTGATAATCCTAAACTGGTCGCTGCCTGGTCGAGCATGATGAAGGGTGCCGCTGAGGCGAATGGCCGTGATGGAACTTATGCAGTTGCAATGGTCGATGTGAAAAATGAAATAAAACTTCCTGAGCTGAACCGTACCAAGAAGGCGGGAGAAGTGCTTGCCTTGGATACGAAAGAAGCAATTAAAGTTGGTTATGCAGATTATGAAGCCTCCTCCCTTCAAGAATTGCTCACTCAAATGAAGCGCAGCAATCCGCTTGTGCTCACAATCGAGGTAGCTGCTTCGGAGAAGATTGCTTCATTCCTAATGAATCCAATTGTCGCTACGGTACTACTGTTCATTGGTATTGCAGGTATTGCCATTGAACTGATTGTGCCAGGATTCGGTGTGCCAGGTATTTTAGGTGTACTTAGTTTCGGTCTATATTTCTTTGGCGCTTATGTCGCTGGATTAGCTGGTATGGAGGCGTTTGTCCTCTTTATTCTGGGGCTTGTGCTGCTTGTATTAGAATTGTTTGTACCTAGCTTTGGCATATTGGGAATACTAGGTTCTGCCAGTCTTATTACAAGTGTGGTGCGAGCTGCATATGACACATCTGATGCACTGTTATCGTTGGGAATTGCATTTATTGCAGCTACTGTTGTCGTTGTCATCATTGCACGTATATTTAAGCATCGTGGAGTATGGAACCGATTCATTCTTCGTGAGCAATTGACAACGGAAGAGGGCTTTGTGTCTGCACGAAATGCATCAGAGCTTATTGGAGAAATTGGTGTTGCATTAACTACGCTTCGACCATCTGGTACCGCATCGTTCAACGAGCGCAAAGTTGATGTCGTTACAGATGGTGGATTTATTAGCGCTGGCAAGCGCGTAAAGGTGATTCATGTAGAAGGAGTTCGTGTCGTAGTGCGCGAACACGCAGATGACTAGGGGTCGCGGTTTATTGTAAACCTGCCTATATAGAAAATTGAATCGGAGGTTGTGCTTTTATGGAATTGAATATTAGCTTTTTGCTTACGATCGCAGTCATTATTATTGCGGTCAGTGTATTCCTCAGTTTCTTCCCAGTGATGCTCTGGATTTCTGCTATCGCATCCGGTGTGAAAATTAGCATTATTACGTTGGTGGCTATGCGTCTACGTCGTGTTACTCCGAGCCGTATCGTTAACCCAATGATCAAGGCGACTAAAGCTGGATTGGGACTGTCCATTAACCAGTTGGAAAGTCACTATTTAGCGGGTGGTAATGTAGACCGAGTTGTTAATGCGCTAATTGCTGCACAACGTGCAAACATTAGCTTGGAATTTGAGCGTGCAGCAGCTATCGACCTTGCGGGTCGCGACGTACTGCAAGCTGTACAAATGAGTGTTAACCCTCGTGTTATCGAGACGCCGATCGTTGCAGCTATGGCGAAAGACGGTATTGAAGTGAAAGTTCGTGCTCGTGTAACGGTGCGTGCTAACATTGAGCGTCTCGTTGGTGGTGCAGGTGAAGAAACGATCATCGCTCGTGTAGGTGAAGGTATTGTTACAACAGTAGGTTCTAGTGGTACGCATAAAGACGTATTGGAAAACCCAGATTTGATTTCTCGCACAGTACTTGGCAAAGGATTGGATGCGGGTACAGCGTTTGAAATCTTATCGATTGATGTTGCTGATGTTGATGTAGGTAAAAATATCGGTGCACACCTTCAAACCGAGCAAGCAGAGGCTGATAAGCGTATCGCTCAAGCGAAGGCAGAAGAGCGTCGTGCGATGGCGGTTGCACAAGAACAAGAGATGAAGGCTCGCGTCGTAGAGATGCGCGCGCGTGTTGTTGAGTCTGAGTCTCAAGTTCCATTGGCAATGGCTGAAGCGCTTAAGAGCGGCAAGTTGGGTGTTATGGATTACATGAACCTTCAAAATATTGAGGCGGATACGCAAATGCGCGGCTCGATTGGTAAGAACTCAGACGCAGGGCGTACCGACCACAGTTCAGAAAGCTAGGCGATAAGCCATGGACAAATTATTTGATTTTATTGCTTCAAATATTTTTGTAGTCGTTGCGGTTGTGGGCTTCTTACTTTCACTAGTGGGCAATAAAAAGAAGTCAGCCACTGGTATGCCAAACTTTGGTGGTGATGCCCAAACTACGGCTAGCCAGAACCAATCTAATCATGATCATGATAAGGGTAGCTATGATGATTATGAAGAAGATGAGGAAGAGTATGAGCGTCAACAGTCTCGACTAGAGGATGTGCGTACTACTCCTGTATTCTCGACAGATTATAGCAATGATCGAGAAGAGAGTACATTTGGTTATCCATCATCAAGATTGGCCGATACAAGCTATCGTACTCAAACCGCGGCAGCTAGAGAAGCTTCTTCACCTATTTACTCGCGGAATGTTCATGGAGGGCAGCAACAGCGTAGTAAGGCTGACTCCAATCAAACATTAGCTGAACAGGCGCGTCAAGGTGTAATATGGGCTGAAATATTAGGTCCGCCTCGAGCGAAACGTCCGTTCCGCAATCGATAAATACAAAAGTAGTCCCAGTCAATGTTCCTGTTTGGAACGGGCTGGGACTTTTTTTGTATTGGCATCCTGCTGCTAATTTTCATATTCATTGCTGCTGGAGCATAAGTTGTAAAGTACAGGAAGGGGGCCTCGCACGTATGAGCCGTATCATGCGCAAGTTGAATCAGTGGACGGCGCATTTGTTTGATTTGCCGCAGGATATCGTATCTGATGTGCCCCGTGTATCCTTAATAGGCAATCGCAAGCTGTTCGTAGAGAATCATCGTGGAATCGTTCATTTTTCCAATGAAAATATGAGATTGTCGCTCGCAAAAGGGGAATTGGAAGTGACGGGAAGTGAGCTTGTCATTCGAGGAATATGGACAGAGGAAATATGTATCGAGGGCTACATAACTGAAGTGAAGGTTCACGGAATGGAGGACGCAAAGCCATGAAACCACCGTTAATGGGTAAAATACGTGGATATGTCAAAATTCAAATTCGAGGACAGCATACTGAACAACTGCTTAATCACCTTTTAGCAAAGCGGATAGCGATATGGGATGTGAGGCGCACAGAGGATCATCAGGTGAGCCTCTTTATTATAGTGCCTGACTTTTTTCGGTTACGTCCGTTTTTAAAAAAGACAGGCTGCCGTGTTCATGTATTGGCGCGTCATGGGCTTCCATTTTCTATAGGACAAGTACGTCGACGTTCTTTTTTTGTAACCGGTGCTTTTTTATTTTTGCTAGGACTGTACATGCTGTCATCTCTTGTATGGACGATAGAAGTAAAGGGGAACGAATCGATCTCAACCGAGCAAGTGCTTGCAGCAGCGCATGAGGAGGGCATATATCCATTTCAGTGGACATTTAGGCTTAAAGAGACAGAAGAGCTGTCAAAAGCGCTGCATGCAAAGCTGTCTTCTTCATCCTGGGTTGGGGTGACAAGGCAAGGTACCAAAATTGTTATTCATATTGTAGAATCCACTGTGCCAAAATCGAGAAAGCTGAATAATCCGCGCAATATCGTAGCAAGTACAGATGCTGTCATTACAAGCATTATAGCTGAAGAAGGCAAAGCAATCGTAAAACCGAATGATCGTGTGAAAAAGGGTCAGGTCCTTATTAGTGGCGCTCTGGGATCTTCGGAGTCTCCATTAACCGTTGTTGCCAAAGGCAGCATACGAGGCCTCGTTTGGTATGAATATTCGATACAGTCACCTCTTGTAAGCAAGCAAAAAGTAATGACTGGACAAAGTGTAGAAAAGTCTTATGTACAATTGGGGGAACGACGCTTACAAGTAAGTGGTTATGGTCAAGTTCCATTTTCTCATTACGAAGTGAAGACCGAATTCAATGATGTAAGTGTAGGGATGTTAACTTTGCCGCTTAAATGGGTAAAAGAAAAGATAATGGAAGTACAAATTGTTGAAGAGGCGCAAGAACAGCAAGAGGCTGCTCAAATTGGATTGCGTCATGCAAGAACGGATATCATGGCGAAATATGGGCCAAACGCTCGAGTTGTAACGGAAAAGATTTTGCATCAGAAGACGGAGAATGGTAAAGTGAAACTTAAGGTTATGTTTGAAGTAGAACAATCGATTGCAGAAGAGCAGCCTATTCTCGGCACTTCATAAAGATTGAATCATATGACTAAGGCAAGGAGACTGAGATTTTGTCGCAACAACAAACAGTGAAACTTTCATTAGAGAATGCAGCTGAAGGTCTTGCATTATTCGGACCACAAGACAAGTATTTTAAGCTTATCCAATCCCATACCGAAGTCGAAATATCGTCACGTGAAGCAGAGATTGTCCTGACAGGTGATTCTGAAGAAGTGGAAAAGTTTAAGCAGTTATTTGAAGTGCTGCTCCAACTTATCCGCAACAATGTTGGGTTGTCAGAACGGGATATGATGTACGCGCTTGAATTGGCAGAGCAGTGGAAGGTCCATGAGTTGTTGGATTTATTCAAGGGAGAAGTGGCTCATACATATCGTGGCAAGCCGATTCGTGTCAAAACAATCGGTCAACGTCACTACGTTTCTTTAATTAAGAAGTTAGATGTTGTATTTGGGATTGGACCTGCGGGTACTGGTAAGACGTACCTTGCTGTTGTTTTAGCGGTTACTGCTTTGAAGGAAGGAGCAGTTAAGCGTATTATCTTGACACGTCCGGCTGTGGAAGCAGGAGAGAATCTAGGCTTCTTGCCGGGAGATTTGCAAGAGAAAGTAGATCCATACTTACGTCCTTTGTATGACGCCTTGCATGATGTGATGGGCCCTGATCAAGTGGCTAAGGCACTAGAGCGAGGCTTAATCGAAATTGCCCCGTTGGCATATATGCGTGGGCGTACATTGGATGATGCATTCATCATCTTGGATGAGGCGCAAAATACGACTCCTGAACAGATGAAAATGTTCCTGACGCGCCTTGGGTTTGGCTCAAAAATGGTCATTACAGGCGACGTTACGCAAATTGATTTGCCTAGGGGCAAACATTCAGGACTTGTCGAAGCGTATAAAGTGCTTCGAGATATTGAGGAAATTGGCTTTATGCATTTTGCTGAACAAGATGTCGTTCGTCATTCCTTAGTACAAAAAATTATTGTAGCTTACCAGAAGGAAAGCGAAAACCAAGGATAGAGAGGGTTGTTCTCTATGCTAGAAGCTCAAAATAACGGTAATAAACGAAGTGTGCGTCCTGTGAAAACGGGAGGATGGAAATATAGCTTAGGCATGCGTATTGTATTATTCGTTGTCCTAACGATATTTATTTATTTTTCCCTCGCACCTAAAATGCTTCCAGAAAAGTATGATATTCAAATTGGTAATTCGGTAGAGAAAAATATTATCGCTCCCATGCAAATTAAGGACAAGCAGGCGACGCTGAATGCTCAAGAAGAGGCAGCTGAAGGCGCACCACCTGTTTATCCAATTGTGTCGATCAAGAACGATCGGTTAATTGATAATATTTTTAATCGTATTGAATTGTTGAATCAAGATGAACAGCTATCTTTCTCTGAGAAAGTGGATTTGTATCGGCGTGTGATCCCACAAATATTCGATGATTATATTCGTACGTTTATTTTAACCAGTCGCAATGCCAATACCTATTCTGCGCAGTTGTTAGAAGAAGTAACGAAACGAATTGAAGAGCAGAAATATCGGGTGCCTGAAGAAACCTACATCAAAATGGCACGTCTTTCAAAAGAGGACATTGCTGAAATGAAGGTTGTAGCTCGCGATATTGTTAGTAAGTTAATGGCTGATTCCATCGCAGATGCGGCAGTAGCCAGAGCCAAAGTAGCGGAGTATGTCAATACAAGTTCATTGGATAAACGTGCAGAACGTGAAGTTGTCCAAGAGCTTGTTAGGTTGGCGATTACGCCGAACAAGTTCTATGATGAGGAAGCTACGAAGCAGGCGAAGGTACAGGCTCGCGAAAATACGCATGAGGTGTTTATTAAGCAGGGTGAGATCATCGTTCAAAAAGGCGAGATTATTACAAAAGATATGTATGATCTGCTCAAAGAAAATGGTCTATTGAAAACAGAAGTAAACTTGTGGCCGCAGCTTGGTCTATTGCTTCTTTCAACACTCTTTACTGTGCTGCTAGTTATGTTTATGCGTCAGGCAAGCCATACTCATTTTAAGTACAACAATTCACAGCTGTTAATGCTGTTGTTAATTTTCGTCATTAATATTATTTTGATGGAAATTGTATCTTTTGCGCAAACGGAAACAACCGCTTATATCGGCTACATTGCTCCCGTTGCGCTTGGCGTTATGCTAATAACGCTGCTGCTTGATGTCTCGCTTGCTTATGTCTCGGCTGTACTGTTCAGTATTATAGCGAGCATATTGTTAAATACTCATCAAAATATGCTGTTTGATTTCAACTATGGTCTGTTTGCGCTCGTTGTGTCTTATGCATCAATCTTTGCTATACATCGAGCAAGTCAGCGTTCAACCATATTAAAGGCTGGAATTATGATATGCATCTTTGGTGGTTTAACTGTATTGACTGTAGCGATGCTTAATGGTCTGCCGTTGAACAGTAAAGAAACAACTTTGGCTGCGGTATTTGCTTTTAGCAGTGGCTTAGTTACGGCAGTGCTAGTTATCGGGCTTATGCCATTTTTCGAGGTTACGTTCGGCATATTATCTGCATTGAAGTTGGTTGAGCTGTCGAATCCGAACCACCCACTGCTTCGCAAGCTATTAACTGAAACGCCAGGTACTTATCATCACAGTGTAATGGTTGGTAATTTGGCTGAGCAGGCAGCAGAATCGATTGGAGCAAATGGTCTATTGTGCCGGGTTGGCGCATTTTACCATGATATTGGCAAGACGAAGCGTCCAAGCTACTTTATTGAGAATCAGACCAATATCGATAATCCACATGATTTTATTGATCCGAAGCTGAGCACCTCGATTATAGTCGCTCATGCTGGTGATGGTGCGGAACTGCTTAAAGAATACAAGCTGCCAAAGCCAATACGAGATATTGCAGAACAGCATCATGGAACTACGTTCCTGAAGTATTTTTATCATAAAGCATTGAAGCAGGCTGAAGAGCAAGGGGAAGAGCCGAATTTCACAGCCGATGATTTCCGTTATCCTGGTCCGAAGGCGCAGTCAAAGGAAGCAGCAGTTGTCGGCATTGCGGATTGTGTTGAGGCAGCGGTTCGTTCACTTCGTCATCCGACAGTGGAACAGATCGAAAATATGATACAAAAAATCATTAAAGATCGTCTCGATGATAACCAGTTTAATGAATGCGACTTAACGATGCGCGAACTGGATATGGTTGCTCATTCACTAAAAGAAACGGTAATGGGTATTTTCCATTCTCGTATTGAATACCCGGATGGTGCGAAGAAACAATCGGAGCTTGCTAAAGGTGATTCCATAGAAGTAGCAGTTAATCAGTCTAAACCTGATAACTCGACTGGTGAAGATACAGCTGCTACCAAGAACGCACTGAAATAATGAACAAATAAGCAAGGCAAGAAGGAGAGTTTAATTGATGAACATCAAGTTAGAGTGGAGCGACGAACAGTCCATTTACCCTATTAGCGAAGCATTAATACAAAAGTTGGAGCGTGTGCTTGAAGAAGCGGCTCAGATGGAAGGGATCGTGGAAGGTGAAGTAGCGCTTACATTCGTCGATGATGAACGCATCCATGAACTCAATCGTGATTATCGTCAAATTGACCGTCCCACAGATGTGCTCTCGTTTGCATTGAATGAGTCTGTGGATGAGGAAATGGACATATTGTACGAAGTAGAAGATGAGCAAGAGCTAGCCTCTTTAGGGGACATGCTTGGAGACATCATTATCTCTACAGAACGTGCCCAAGCTCAGGCAGACGAATATGGTCATTCCCTGGAAAGAGAAATTGGCTTTTTGTTCGTGCATGGATTCCTTCATCTGATCGGTTACGATCATCAAGATGATGAAAGTGAACGTGTAATGATGGACAAGCAGGAAGCGGTTCTCTCCAAGATCGGGTTGACACGATAATGGACTGGCGTCATAATTGGCGTCGAACGTTCCAAGCGGCCATAGACGGAATTAAGTATGCATATGCTACGCAGCGCAATATGCGAGTGCATCTATTTGCTTCCATCATTGTTATACTGCTTGGCATACTGTTAGGTGTTAATACGAGCGAGTGGCTATGGCTCTTGCTTAGTATCACAGTTGTGATCGCAGCAGAACTCATAAATACTGCGATTGAAGCAGTAGTAGATATGGTCATGCCGGATCAGCATCCGCTGGCTAAGATAGCGAAAGATACCGCCGCCGGAGCCGTTTTGGTAACGGCGGCGTTCGCCGTTATAACTGGAGTTACTATATTCGGTGGGAGATTCGTAAGTGTGATTGGTACACTGTAAATTTTGTTGTAATATGAAGATGTGAGGATTTATACCCAATCCTGAATATAAGGAGTTGAACATCATGGATAAACAACAATTGATGGAATTGGCAAGACAAGCGAGGGAGCGTGCTTACACTCCTTATTCGCACTTTAAGGTAGGTGCTGCCTTGTTGGACAACGAAGGAAACGTTCACATGGGCTGCAATGTTGAGAATGCTGCTTACGGTCCTACCAACTGTGCGGAGCGGACGGCATTGTTCCGTGCAATCGCAGATGGCTGCAGTGCGAAATCTTTCACAGCTATCGCAGTCATTGGAGATACAACTGCTCCTATAACTCCTTGTGGGGTATGTCGTCAAGTTCTAGTTGAATTATGTTCTGCTGACATGCCCGTTTACATGGGCAATTTGAACGGTCAATTAGTAGAGACTACGATTGGTGAATTACTCCCGGGTGCATTTGATGTATCCAGCCTAGACAGTTCAGCTTCACGCGCTGAAGGCTTGGCAAATAGCTAATAGAGGATTAATTTTGTTATTGCACACGAAAAGGGAGCAGAATCAGGTCAGAGATCTGATCTGCTCATCTATGATTGGCAATACGCTGATTGTTATAAAGAAAAGTTATAAAGAAGATTAGGAGTACAACATGAACAATAAATCATCTTATAAATCTGGATTTGTCGCAATCGTAGGTCGTCCAAATGTGGGGAAATCAACACTGATGAACCATGTTATCGGCCAAAAGATTGCGATTATGTCGGATAAACCACAAACGACGCGTAACAAAATTCACGGTGTTTATACGCAAGAATCATCGCAAATCGTATTTTTGGATACTCCGGGTATTCATAAACGCACATCAAAGCTTGGTGACTATATGAATCAGGTTGCTCTCAACACGTTGAATGAAGTTGAGGCAGTGCTGTTCTTGGTGGATGTTGCTGCTGGTTTAGGCGGGGGAGATCGTTTTGTTATTGAACAATTGAAACAAGTTAAAACACCGGTTATTCTTGTCATGAACAAAATTGACCAAGTGCGCCCTGATGAAGTACCTGCGATGATTCAGCAGTACAATGAATTGCATGAGTTTGCGGCGATTGTTCCGATCTCTGCCTTGCAAGGAAACAACGTAGATCGATTGCTTCAAGTGCTGCACGGCTACTTGCCAGAAGGACCACAATACTATCCAGATGATCAGATCACAGATCATCCAGAACAATTCGTTGTGGCAGAGCTTGTTCGTGAAAAAATATTGCATGCGACACGTGAGGAAATTCCACATTCTATCGCTGTAACCATTGAAGATATGCGTGTGCAGGAAAATGGTGTAGTTTACATTTCAGCTGTTATTTTTGTTGAGCGTGACTCGCAAAAAGGAATTATTATTGGCAAGCAAGGTGCCCTGCTTAAGCAAGTAGGTAAGCAAGCCCGCAGAGACATTGAGACACTACTTGGATCTCGTACATTTATCGAGTTATGGGTCAAAGTGAAGAAAGACTGGCGTAACCAAGATCGTGTGCTCAAGGATTTAGGTTTCCGTCACGACGTGTAGCAGACAACATATCACTTATACATCCAGCACATGTCCATTTTTTGCAAAGGATAATCCCCTTCTGCTAGCACATGCTAGTGTTGAAGACAACGTCATGTCCGACGAAAGGGGATAACACAATGCGTGATTTCTCATGGAATGTGTTCGCAATGACTGGTGATGTAGATGCATATTTGTTGTATAAGCATATTGCTCAGGTTCGAGATGCTGTTCCTACAGACGTTGAACCTGTGCAACCGTCAGAGCATGCGGAGTAAGTGATCGCTTGTCACATGGGAGGGACAAGGTGTTATATCGCATAGAAGGTATTGTCATCCGCAGTATGGATTATGGGGAAGGCAACAAGATTATAACGCTGTGTACGAAGTCTCACGGCAAAGTAGGAGTGCTCGTTCGCGGAGCCAAAAAAGTACGCAGCCGCCATGGTGCAGCCACACAATTGTTTACGTTTGGTGAGTACGTATTTTTTCGTGGTATGGGCTCGATTGGCACTTTGAACGCATGCGAAATTACGGAACCGAATCATATGCTACGAGAACAGCTCCATCTGGCGGCGTACGCGTCGTACGTGGTGGAGCTTGTTGATCGTGGATTGCAAGATGAAGAAGCCGGGGGCGCGATGTTTGACCAACTGCTTGCCTATATGCGAGCAATTCGAGCAGGCAAAGATGCGCAGGTAACGACTCACATATTTGAAATGAAGCTGTGCCAAGCTGTAGGGGTTGCCCCGTCTGTAGACAGTTGTGTGGTGTGTGGTCGAACGGATGAATTATCGGGGTTTGGATGGAGGCTTGGAGGAGCGATTTGCTCGCGATGTCGACCTCGTGAACATAGCCGTTACATTTGTTCAGGTAACATACTAAAGCTCATGCAAGTCTTTATCAAGACGGATTTACGAAGACTGGGTGATATAACACTCAAACAAGAAACGAAACTTCAACTTCGAGACTGCATGCGGGGTTATATGGATACTCATATAGGGGTTCGCTGTAAATCGCTGCAATTCCTAGAACAGATGGAGAAGTATGATCTTGCTCCGCTTCCATCTGTTGATAAAGCGGTGGAGGATCAAGGGGAAAACAGCGAATGATAATCTAAATTGTCCTGCGACTGCATTGCTTGACTAAAGTTGAGTCATTCGATATGATATAATTTATTAATCAATTTAATAACATGCAGTGATGAAGTAAGTAGTTCGATCCTCAATTCGAGAATAGCGATTCAGGGATGGTGGGAGCCTGAGCGAATGGACGAATGAAACGGCACTTCGGAGCATGGATAACTCAAAGTGGATAATTGCGAATTCATGGAATCACGTTGGAATCGCGATTATCAAGTAGGGTGGAACCGCGGGATACAACTCTCGTCCCTATGTCTGGCAGCAGACGTAGGGGCGGGAGTTTTTTTGTATAACCACACTCGTGCTCATCACGTCAGAGCTGAACCTATTCGTGTTAGGAGTGAACAGTCGCATGAATTTTCAACAAATCATTTTGACTTTGCAAAATTTCTGGGCAAAGCAAAACTGTATCATCGTGCAGCCGTATGATGTCGAAAAGGGTGCCGGTACGATGAATCCAATGACATTCCTTCGTTCTATTGGGCCTGAGCCTTGGAATGTTGCTTATGTAGAGCCTTCTCGTCGACCAGGAGACGGTCGTTATGGGGAGAACCCGAACCGTCTGTATCAGCATCATCAATTCCAAGTTATTATGAAGCCTTCACCAGACAACATTCAAGAATTGTACTTGGAAAGTTTGAAGCAGCTTGGCATTGATCCTTTGGCGCATGATATCCGCTTTGTCGAGGATAACTGGGAATCACCGACACTAGGTGCATGGGGGCTAGGCTGGGAAGTGTGGCTTGACGGCATGGAGATCACGCAGTTTACTTACTTCCAACAAGTAGGTGGAATCGACGCGAATCCAGTAGCAGTAGAGATCACATACGGACTAGAGCGTCTAGCATCATATATACAAGAAAAAGAAAATGTATTCGATCTGGAATGGGTAGAGGGGATCACTTACGGTGATGTTTTCCTACAGCCTGAATTCGAACACTCTAAATATACATTTGAAGTTAGTGACACAGCGATGTTGTTCAATTTGTTCAATACGTATGAGCAAGAAGCGAAGCGTGCGATGGATGAGCATTTGGTATTCCCGGCGTATGATTATGTGCTGAAATGCTCGCATACGTTCAACTTGTTGGACGCACGTGGTGCAATCAGTGTAACAGAGCGTACAGGATTTATTACACGTGTACGCAACTTGGCTCGCCAAGTAGCAGCTACTTACTATGAAGAGCGCGAGAAGCTTGGCTTCCCGTTGTTGAAGAAGGGAGAGAACCAAGATGCCTAAACATTTGCTCCTAGAACTAGGACTTGAAGAAGTGCCAGCACGTTTCGTACGTGGTGCTATTGAGCAGCTGCAAGAGCGTGTGGAGCGTTGGTTGGAGCAATCCCGTATCGCCCATGAAGGTGTCAAAGCTTATGCAACTCCACGTCGTCTTGCTATCGTTGTACATCATGCAGCTGACAAGCAGACAGATGTGCACGAGGAAGTAAAAGGTCCTGCTCGTAAGATTGCAGTAGATGATCGAGGACAATGGTCAAAGGCTACACTTGGTTTTGCTCGCTCTCAAGGCGTAGATCCTGAACAGCTTTTCTTCAAAGAGTTGAACGGCGTTGAGTACATTTACGCAAACAAAAGCAGCATTGGTACGGATACGGCTGATGTATTGGCTGAAGGCTTGAGCAGCATTGTTCACGCAATGACGTTCCCTAAAAACATGAGATGGGGCGGCTATGAAATGCGCTTCGTTCGCCCAATTCGTTGGGTTGTCGCATTATTTGGTAGTGATATCATTCCTATTGAATTTACAGGCGTTCAAGCAGGTAATGTATCACGCGGACATCGTTTCTTGGGTCAAGAGACTGTCATTACAAGTGCAGAACAATACGTAGAGCGTCTTCGTGAGCAGCACGTTATCGTTGATATAGAAGAGCGTAAAGCGCTTATCGTCAGTCAATTGGAACAGCTGGCTGCTGAGAAGCAATGGCATATTTCGATCAAAGAAGACTTGTTGGAAGAGGTATTGTTCCTTGTTGAATATCCGACCGCATTGTTCGGTACATTTGATGAGTCGTTCCTTCGTATTCCGCAAGACGTGCTCATTACTTCGATGCGTGAGCATCAGCGCTACTTCCCTGTACTTGATGCACAGAATCAATTGCTGCCTTACTTCGTCACTGTACGCAACGGTGATGACAAAGGTCTTGATATTGTTGCAAAAGGTAATGAAAAAGTTCTTCGTGCTCGTCTGTCCGATGCGAAATTTTTCTATCAGGAAGATCAAAAGCTTCGCATTGAAGATTGCGTGAAGAAACTCGATTCTATCGTGTTCCACGAAGAGTTGGGTACGCTTGGAGACAAAGTACGTCGTATTCGTGCGATTGCAGATAAATTGGCAGCAGTCGTTAAGGCTGATGATCAGGTAGCTGTGCAAGTAAGCCGTGCAGCTGATATTTGTAAATTCGATTTGGTTACGCAAATGGTATACGAATTCCCTGAGCTGCAAGGTCAAATGGGTGAGGACTATGCCTTGAAATTAAATGAAGATGCTGAAGTGGCACGTGCGATTAACGAGCATTATAAGCCTCGGTTCGCTGGTGATACAGCACCGGCTTCACTTGTCGGTCAGCTTGTAAGCTTGGCAGATAAAATGGATACGTTGGTGGGCTGCTTTGCAATTGGCATTATTCCCACTGGTTCCCAAGACCCATATGCATTGCGCCGTCAAGCAACAGGTATCGTACAAATGATTGTGGAACAAAATGTACCGCTTACTTTGTCACAATTGTTCGACGTTGCACTGGATGTGCAGGAACAAGCACAATTATTGAAACGTAATCGTGTTGACGTACGTAATGATTTGTATGAGTTCTTCGGCCTACGTGTTAAAAATGTATTGTCTGAGGAAGTTCGCTATGACGTAGTAGACGCTGTGCTGGCAGCTGGCTATGATGATGTGAAGCTTACGATTGCACGCGGTAAGTCCTTGATGAATGCGGTTCAGCAAGAGACATTTAAGACAACTGTCGAATCCTTCAATCGTGTTGCTAACTTAGCAGCCAAGGCTGAACATGAAGATGTGAAAGAAGAGCTATTTGAGCAAGATCAAGAACGTGAGCTGTATGCAAGTTGGAAACTGGCACATGAGCAGATCGAGCGTTCCATTCAACAGCCTGAACAAGTTCTAGTCGAACTTGGCAAGTTGGAGAAGCCGATTACTGCATTCTTTGATGATGTTATGGTTATGGCCAAGGATGAGGCAGTGAAAAATAACCGATTAGCTCTATTGAAACGAATTGCTAACGATCTACATCGTTATGCTGATTTCTCTAAGTTAGTATGGGCGTCTGTCTAAAGTAGACCTGAGTACGGAATACGGAATGAGCAGAACAGGCATAATGTTCAGCCCATTCCGTACTTTTTGTTGCCGGTTCGACAAAATTCTACAATAATTTATAGAGTTGGCTTCTGACAAGCAGGATTTTTCATGTTGGCAGCGTATATAATATAGACGATGCTGAATAGTTGTAAATCTGTTGCGAATACGACTTGCAATTATTTGTATCTTAATCATGACTAGCGGGCGGATTAAGCATGGAGAACAGGATGTCCTTACATCGAATTATTGTCGATGCGGATGCTTGTCCAGTAAAAGTCGAAATTATGACGATTGCTGAGCAGCATCGCGTTCAGGCTTTATTTATAGCTTCTTACGCCGCATATCAGAGCCACTCATTATCATCCAGCTATATTCGCAGCATTTATGTGGATCAAGGCTTTCAAGCAGCAGATATGTATATTGCAAACGAAGCGCGGTCAGGTGACATAGTCGTGACGAATGACTATGGATTGGCCGCGCTATGTTTGCCCCGAGGGTGTGTTGTATTGACACCTCGTGGCAAAGAGCTGCATATCGGCAATGTGGATGAGCTGCTTGAACAACGTCATTTGTCTGCAAAGGCAAGGCGGGCTGGCCAGCGTACGAAGGGACCAAAAGCAATGACGCTTGAGGATCGAGAGAAATTCCAACATGAACTGACAAAAGTTTTGCTCAGTCAGCAGGAGAAACACTCCCTTTAGCGAATTAGTATTACGTGTTTCTATGAAGGTGATAATATGGTGAATGGAAATGGACCAATCCCTGAGCACTTTATTGAGGAAGTGCTCGCCCGTAATGATATTGTGGACGTTGTCTCCAAGTACGTTCATCTTTCGAAACATGGTAAATATTTAAAAGGACTTTGTCCTTTTCACTCGGAGAAGACCCCGTCCTTCACCGTTACGCCTGACAGACAGATATACCATTGTTACGGTTGTAATGCTGGTGGCACCGTTATTAAGTTCCTTATGGGAGTCGAAGGGTTTACCTTTCCAGAAGCGGTCAAACAGTTAGCTGAGCAAGCCAACTTGGACTTTCAATGGGGGGATATTTCCTTTGAACGCAGTCCGCAAAGCGAACTAAAGGACAAGATGATCGAGGCTCACGAGCTTGCGGCTAAGCTGTATCATTATATTTTAATGAATACGGCTCATGGTCAAGAAGCCCTAAGCTATCTGCGAGATCGGGGTTTTAATGATAAGCTGATTGAGCAGTTTCAGATTGGCTATGCACCGACACAATGGGATACGCTCGTACAATTGCTGGAGAAGCGCGGTTTCTCGCTAGAAGCGATGGAGCAAGCAGGACTATTATCTGCAAAGCATCAACAACCAGGTTATGTCGATCGCTTCCGGGATCGAATTATGTTTCCAATATGGGATCGAAATGGGAAGGTAATTGGCTTCGGAGGTCGAATATTGGGGGAGGGACAGCCCAAATATTTAAATTCACCTGAAACGTTGCTTTTCAATAAGTCTAAGCTCATATACAATCAGCATTTGGCACGACCGCATATGAAGCGTACAGGACAGCTTGTGCTGTTTGAAGGCTATGCGGATGTCATTCAGGCATGGGGTGCCGAAGTATTCAATGGTATAGCTACGATGGGTACCGCTCTTACTTCCGAGCATGTGAAACTTATGAAGCGGCTGGTGGAACGCGTTATTATCTGCTATGACGGAGATAATGCGGGACAAGCAGCTGCAAGCAAAGCCATTCCATTGCTCAAGCAAGAGGGATTGGACGTATCGGTTGCCATGCTTCCTAACAATATGGACCCGGATGATTACATTCGAGCCAACGGAGCAGAACGATTCAGACACGCCATTCTATCTGCAGCAGTGTCACCTGTTAAGTTTCAGCTACTATCTTTACGCGGTGATCATATACTGCTAGAAGATGATGGTAAACGTAGATACTTAAAAGAGGCATTGAAGCTGATTGCGCCAATCGAATCACCGACTGAGCGCGAGATGCATCTAGCGGAACTGTCCAAGCAGATTGGAGTAACCATTGAGAGTCTTAAGCAAGAGTGCTTCGAACTAAGACAGAAGCTGTTGTCAGGAGGCCGAAGGGATAATTCGGACGATTGGTGGAATAATGTTAGGAATGATACGAGAAGTATGGCTCCTCCAGCATTATTGCCAGCCTATGTTTATGCCGAGCGTACCTTGCTCGGACTTATGTTTCAAGATGTAGAAGTGGCTGATTATGTTGAACGACATCTTGGTGAAGGATTTAATACGGATGATCATGCGGCTTTAGCCGCTTATCTATATGCTTACTATGCGCAAGGGAAAGAACCGGATTTTAGCCGCTTTCTCGCATCGCTGCATGACGATCGGTTAGAGCAGGTTGCGGCTTCGATATCCTTGTCGGAAGTGCCACTGCGTTATGATCATAGTGTGTTGGATGATTATATTTCCATTATACAAAAGGTTCCTCTCCAACGCGAGATTGAACGTTTACATGAGGAAATGATCCAAGCCGAGCGTGCGGGCGATTGGATGCGTGCTGCACAGATTGGTAAAGAAAAAGTGACCCTAGAGCAACAACTGAAGCGATAGCAACAGGAGAGCGATATCTAGGGAGGAGGGAGTCGGAACATGGCGAAAGATCAACATACTGGACTTGAAGCCGAAGCTGCTTTGGACCAAGTGAAGGATCAGTTGATTGAACTCGGCAAAAAGCGGGGGGCGCTCACATACAAAGAAATTACCGAGAAGTTGGCTAATTTTGATCAAGATTCTGATCAAATGGACGAGTTCTATGAGCAGTTGAGTGACCTTGGAATTGAAATTAATGAGAACGACGATGAAATGGGCGGTCGACCAAGAGGAGAGCGCGATGAGGAGCAAGACGACTTCCATTATGAAGATGATTTGTCTCTTCCTCCAGGGATAAAGATTAACGACCCTGTTCGTATGTATCTCAAAGAAATAGGCCGTGTTCCTCTTCTCTCTGCTGAGGATGAGATTGATTTGGCGAAACGCATTGATCTAGGTGACGAGGAAGCTAAGAAGCGCCTTGCAGAGGCGAATTTGCGTCTCGTTGTCAGCATTGCGAAACGCTATGTCGGCCGTGGTATGCTATTCTTGGATCTTATTCAAGAAGGCAACATGGGTCTTATCAAAGCGGTTGAGAAATTCGATCACGATAAAGGCTTCAAATTCAGTACGTATGCGACATGGTGGATCCGTCAAGCGATAACGCGGGCGATCGCAGACCAAGCACGTACAATCCGAATTCCGGTTCACATGGTAGAGACGATCAATAAGCTGATCCGTGTCTCCAGACAGCTCTTGCAAGAGCTAGGTCGTGAACCGACACCAGAAGAAATTGCAGCTGAGATGGAACTTAGTGTGGAAAAAGTACGCGAGATCATGAAGATTGCACAGGAACCTGTATCGTTGGAGACTCCAATCGGGGAAGAAGACGATTCGCACTTGGGCGACTTCATTGAAGATCAAGAAGCGTTGGCACCAGCAGATGCAGCAGCATATGAATTGTTGAAGGAACAGTTAGAAGATGTTCTCGATACGTTAACAGAACGTGAAGAGAATGTACTTCGTTTACGTTTCGGACTCGATGATGGACGTACACGTACACTTGAGGAAGTCGGCAAAGTATTCGGCGTTACTCGTGAACGTATTCGTCAGATCGAAGCTAAAGCATTGCGCAAGCTTCGTCATCCAAGCCGCAGCAAACGCTTGAAAGATTTCTTAGAATAGACACAGGATGTATAGACCTTCTGTTGCGCTCTGCAGCGCGCAGTAAGGTCTTTTCTTCCATATTGGCTATGTTAAAGCGCAGAACATGGAAGGATTGCATCTAGGAAGCATCGCGATTAGATATCATATGGCTAGTGCTTCGCAATACTTACATTAACATAGAAACTAACTTTATTTTTCAAATCTTCCTTCATTTATGCTGATGGGGATTATTTTACCTTTTTTAATTCTCAAATGCAAATGTGCGGTTAGATGATTTCAACATTAATAAAAGTACAGTGGGTGAAATAAACACGTGATCATCAAGTTATCGAAAAGACTCCAGCAAATTGCAGACTGGGTTCCAAAAAACAGTCGACTTGCTGATATAGGCTCTGATCATGCCTTGCTGCCAACTTATTTGGCTAAAGAAAAGCACATTGTTAAAGCCATTGCTGGTGAAGTGAATCCAGGTCCTTTTGATGCGGCAGTACGGCAAGTGAAAGGCGCGCGTTTAGAGTCTATTATTGAAGTGCGTCGAGGTGACGGATTGGCCGTTGTTCAGGCAGACGAAGTGGATTGTATTACGATAGCAGGAATGGGTGGCGGATTGATCGTCTCCATTTTGCAAACAGGTGTTGATAAGCTATCAGGTGTTCAGCGTCTCGTGCTACAGCCGAATGTTGGTGAAGACCTAGTTAGACAATGGCTTCGTGAAGAGAAGTGGCTGCTAAAGGCAGAACACATACTTGAGGAAGATGGCAAGATTTACGAAGTGCTGTTGGCTGAAAGACCGATTGAAGGTTGGGAAGCGGATGAATTCGTACAAGCAGATAAGGCGATGTATGCATCCAGGCAATTGGCTTGTGGCTTCGTTCTTGATGAGAAATGGCTGCTTAAGCTAGGGCCTTATTTGTCACAAGAGGTTAGCGGTGTATTTATTGAAAAATGGCAGCATGAAGTGAACAAGCAAGAGCGAATTCTGAATACGATGGCGAAATCTGATGCCGAAGAGACAGCTGAACGTAGAGAACAGTTTGTTGCCTACAAATCAGAATTGGAGGAGTTGATCGCATGTTGGCAAAAGGGCAGACAATAGCACAGTGGATCGAGCAGCTTGCTCCCAAATCTTTTGCTGTACCTGATGATCGCATTGGTTTGCAATTAGGAACGCTGCGTAAGGAAGTAGAACATGTGCTTATCTCGCTTGATGTGACGGAAGCGGTCGTCGATGAAGCGATACGTTTGAATGCGGGGCTTATTATTGCGCATCATGCGATTATTTTCCGACCTCTTAAAGATTTGCAAACGGACACACCTGCTGGTCGCTTGTATGAAAAGCTAATCAAGCATGACATCGCCGTGTATATTAGCCATACGAACTATGATATTGTCGATGGCGGCATGAACGATCTGATGGCACAAGCACTTGATTTAGAACAGCTTAAAGTGCTTGAAAAGGTGCACGAGGATCGTTTGGAAAAGCTCGTCGTATTTGTTCCCAAAACGCATCTGGAATCGGTTAGACAAGCCATTCTGGACGTTGGTGCAGGTTGGATAGGCGAATACAGCCATTGCAGCTTCTACAGCGAAGGCACAGGCTCCTTTAAGCCTTTGGAAGGAACGAATCCTTATATCGGGTCTACAGGCAAAATGGAAGAGGTAGATGAAGTACGTTTGGAAACCATAGTACCCCGCTCTATAAAGAGCCGTGTTCTTCGTACGATGCTTAAGGCTCATCCGTATGAAGAGGTAGCATACGATATTTACCCACTACAATTAGAGGGAAAGCCACATGGTCTTGGACGAGTAGGCAAATTGAAAGAGGCGATGAGCCTATCTGATTTGGCAGAGCAGGTTAAATCGCGCTTTAAGGTTCCATTTGTACGTGTCGTAGGATCGATGGAGCGTGAAATTCGAAAAGTAGCTGTACTTGGCGGCTCAGGGTCTAGATATGTGAAGCATGCCCTTTTCCATGGTGCAGATGTGCTCATTACGGGGGATGTAGATTTCCATACGGCACAGGATGCGCTAGCTGCTGGTCTATGTATAATCGACCCTGGTCATCATGCGGAGAAGATGTTTATTCCAGATGTAACAGCTCGTTTACAGCAGCTTGCAGAGCAGAATAGCTCGAAGACGATTTTCCATGCTTCAGGCGTTCATACCGAACCTTTTCATTTTATGTAAAAGTTGAGTGTTGAGTTTCTTGCGAGAAGCTAGTATACTTACGAATGTTGTCGGAAAGTTTGACAGACAATCGCTGGTGGTGTTCAACCACGAGAGGAAAGTCCGGGCTCCACAAGGCAGGATGCTGGATAACGTCCAGTCAGCGCGAGTTGAAGGATAGTGCCACAGAAATGGACCGCCGATGGCCGCTTATGCGGCACAGGTAAGGGTGGAACCGTGGTGTAAGAGACCACGAGGAACGCTGGTGACTTCGTTCCTGGTAAACCCCATCTGGAGCAAGACCTAATGGGACGCAAGCCCTGCAAAGGGCTAACCTTAGCCTGAGGTGCGTCTGGGTTGGTCGCTGGAGCTGCTTAGTAATAGGCAGCCTAGATAGATGATTGTCACTTCGTAGTGGGAGGGTTGTTCCCGTAATACCACGATCAGTACAGAACCCGGCTTATGGCAAGCTTTCCATCGCACAACACATTTATTATGAAGCTATATTCATATGAAACACATTAAATTATGAACTGCTCAGAAAAAAGAAAAAATGGTTTCGAAATAATTAAATCATTGAAGGGTTAGTTGCTCCCTGTTAAGTGGATAGTATATAAAAAGAAAAGACTCGGCTCTGTTAAATTGAGCCGAGTCTTTTTCGTTATGCCGATCATCGGTGGCAAGCTCTTTGATACTCTGTATAGCATGCTATAATAAATGTGTATGCTAACTCCTTTGATAACATCTTCATAGTTATTATGGAATTAACTTCACTCATGAAACCTCATGAGTGAAAAAATGGGAATATATAAGATCTTACTCGTGAGCATTCTACAGCCTATTAATCCTATTGTTGAGTTCATTAATAATAGTGTTTAAACAGGCTTTGTGACCATTCTTATACTTAAATTCGGATATAGCTGAAGAGAATTTTATGCTTGTTGGAATCAAATCACGGTTTAGTTACTTGGATTTCAGCGGAGTTCTAAAAATGATTGTTTTCACGCTTCTAATTTTTTTGTTGTAGGAACTTCCTTTTTGTATAAACCCTCTTGGTTTTAATACAAAATCAGACAATTATTTGTCCTTATTATCTTTTACTTGATTATTTTTTGATTTGAGGTGATACTTTTTCTAAAACAATGTGTTCAAATTGTATATTTTGCTTCTGTGTTAAAAATCCTCATCTTTTAAGTCAAGTTTTGTGATTTTACAAATGAAAAACTAACACTTCAACTAACACAACATTTCAATAATACAATCTACTTACTTACTTTATTTCAGTTTAGTTTACTATAACAAAAATTCATTTAACGTTGTCGGTTATTCTAAAGATTCAGTTTACTTGGCGGAATTTGGTGGACTAAGTTATTATGGATATCAAAAAATCGATGTTAGATATGATTATTAGTTAAAAAGAATAGAACTGCTTCTGCGTGCAGAAGCAGTTCTCTATTTTCGTAGAGGGGGGCTGCTGTTATGAGCAGAAAAATATGTTGTGCTGTATTTTTATTAGTCTTTATATTTGGATGCTCTAATAATAACCTGCCTGGGATGCAAGCAGAACTTTTTCGAAATAATAACTCAACTTTATTTTGGGCAAAATTGAGTGAGAATTTTGCTTTAGATGAACATGTTCGATTACAAGATTTTAGGTTAACTCTTGAGGGTGGTTTGATTGATAACTACAAATTTGATGTGATTGATTTGAAAAATGAATTGCAACTATATGTGAAACAATGTTATCAATGTCCTAATAAAGAACTACAAGTTTTCAAGAGTAAATACAGTCATATATCACACCATGAACAACTAGTTGAAGCAAGGGAATTCTGGGGAATGTATGCTAACCTTATAAAGAGCGATATGATAAAAAACTTGTCGGATAAGGTTATTATATATACCTCTGGAAGAAAAGAATTAATCAATATGAAGGCCGGCTACTATAGATATAGCGAAAAAGAAGAGAAATTAACTCCCGTGATACATTCAAATAGACCTAGTTACTCCATTCAGATATTAGATGAAGTTACTAATTCAACATATGTAGTGATCTACTAGTAAAGTAGCAAGCTAAAACTTATGATTTGTAAGAGGTTGCTCCAAAAGTGTTCTCATGAAATGAGAACATTCCAATTCATGAACGAAACAACCCCATCCTCCACCGCGAAGTGGAGGATGAGGTCCTTTTTATAGGCGAAATTCAACTCATAGTGGGGCTTGAAAAATCTTGAAAGTTTTTTGGGATAACCCCTATTTAAGAATTATAAATTACGTTGCTCCTATCATTGCTTATCAAACTCAGAAGCAGTCCGCTTCAATTCACGTTGTACATTTTGAGGATACAATGACAAGGAGTGTGTACTTTGATTTGCAAGGAGAAGTGCGCGCTCTACATCAATTTGTCCGTGGCCATAATAATTATCCTTCCCTTTAGTACCTAAGTCGTTCACCGTCTGGCGCATAATGTCATAGACCTCGGTATTTTTTAAGCTAGGATTAACGGAGCGTATCAAGGCAGCCAATGCAGCTACGTGGGGGCTAGCCATCGATGTTCCTGACAAAGCAGCATATTGATTGTTCGTATATGAACTAGCGATAGATGTACCAGGTGCTACGACATCTACATAGTTGCCGTAGTTGGAATACGATGCTTTCCCAGTGTTGGAATCCGTAGCGGATACGGCGAACACTTCAGGGTAAGCTGCAGGATAACCGGGCTGACTCGTATTGTCATTACCTGTTGCTGCGATAAGGACAACATCTCTTTCATGAGCGTAGCGCACAGCATCATGCAGCAATGCTCCATCGACATAATTGCCCAGACTAAGGTTAATAACTTTTGCTCCATTATCGGTTGCCCAAATAATTCCTTCCGCTACTGAGTACGATGTACCAGAACCTGAGCTATCGAGTACTTTGACAGGCAGTATTTTATTGTACCACGTCATGCCAGCGATACCTTCCTCATTATTCACAGAGGCTCCGATAATGCCTGCTACATGGCTGCCATGTCCGACATCATCTTGCGGCTGTGCATTACGATTAATCGCATTATAGCCAGGCAGCAGCTTGTCTTTCAAATCACTATGCTTCAGGTCCACACCAGTATCAACGACAGCAACGATAACATCTTCGCGACCTTTTGTTAGGGACCAGCCATTGTTTGTCTTAATCAATGGCAAATTCCACTGATAAGGACGATATAGCACGTCATTTGGTTCGTCTTCTGTCGTGTTAATTGCTCTAGGAGCTTGGTTAAGTCGGTTGTCTCTTCCGAAACGATCACGTAACGGTGTCGCATGTAGGCTTGTCGGTGTCCCATCGCTTCGTTTCAGATCATTCGTCAAATATAAGTAATGTGGCTCTACATAGATCGGGTTATAAGAAGCAAAGTATTGCTGCAGTCGCTCTGTCTCCATCCATTTGGATTGGAAGACGTAGGCATTGCCTACTTTTTTCACGGCTGTAGCACGTATATCATCCCGTATACGCTGTAGTTGCTGCTCTGTAGGCTGCTGTCTGAAGCGTACGACGATTTCGTCTGTGTAATAGTGACTTGTACCTTGATTGTCTTCGCCATCTGCGACATTCACATCTTTTTTCGTATTCGTATCTACGGATTTAACCCGATATTTATGCTCAGGAGGATAAGGGACTACGCGCAGATTGCGCTGCTGATGATTATGCACTTGATAAACAACATGCTGGCTAACAACGGTAACGATGCCACCGTTTGTTGCAGGGCTTGGATGGCCTTCCACGACATATTGTTTGCCATTGAGCATGATCTCAGGCGAGCGATACGGTTGTTTGTTTGTAACAGATGTTTCTGCTTTGCGTACGTAGCTTACAAGCTGTTCTTTCGTTGATTTGCCATCATGTTTGCTTGTTTCAGGTATAGAACCGCTGCGCACATGAGCTCCAGCCGATTGATTAACCCAACTTGTGTAAACGAAGTGTGGATTTTTTGCTCTGAAGCGATCCATCTTCACTTTTATATGGTTTTGATCTTTGGACGGCCACTGGCTAAGTGCTCGATTCATGGCTTGTTTCGTATCCGTTGACAGCAATCGTTCTGTAACTTTCATGTCTTGATGTACGGTGTTGAGCTTGTAGTGCTTCTCTTGAGAAGCAGATTGATATCGGGCTGGCTGCTGGTTGCTAGACATGTTCCAAAGTAAAGGAACGACGACAATGGTTGCTCCCAACAGAGACAAGCCAAGTGCTGTGCCACGACGCATGGTAATCCCTCCATAAATAATTCAAGTCGTCCGTCGACGTTGTTGCATCTGTCATAGCTTGAGAGTTGTTGGGTCTTTTTATTCTTCTTGCCTAAAAAGGTGGAAAGGTGTACCTTTTCCGCTTGGGATGTGGTAGGATGTGGGTAGTGTGGTCTCATTATAAATAGTACCTAACATCGTCTAAGCGATAGGGCCAAGTTAAGGGGGAGCATTCCATGCCAGCTAATGTTAAGCAGCTGTGTGAAGCGTCTAGAGAGAAGCTGAAGTCCGTTATCGATCAAGTGGAGCCATTTTTAAATACGTACAGTTTGCAGGAGCTGGTAGGCAGCGAGCAAGATGAGGAAATCGCTAGCTTTTACAAAGGATTTTTGTCTGATCTACGCCATTTGCTCGTGTTCTCAGAAGTAAGCTATGAGAAGCTGGGTGTTACACTTCGTCGTGCGAACTTTGATGTGAACTTTGCAGAACGTTCCTTGTATGAGGTATACCATCATGTCGTGAACGCATTCTTTTATCCGAAAAATGAATGCTACTCGGAAGATGGTCGTTATGCATATACTGGGCAAGAAGCGATTCGATTCCGTAAGAAGCCGATTCGTGTAGCGAGTGATATTATTTTGAATATTACGAAAATGTTCGAAGAACTTCGCGATGAGCTAGCTTATTATGAGAATGACTATTTGACACAGCGTAAAATGCAAAGCAATAAATAATATAGATGTAACCAAGAACGTCCGAACTTTATGTCTCGGTACGTTCTTTTTTTATGCGCGATAACAACTACCAGCTTGTTAGGTGAGTATGCCCCTTACGTGACGGACAACCTGTTAGTGGAGGTGTAGTTACATGTCAATTCAACCGATGGTTAGATGTACGGTAGCTAACTGTACATTCTGGGGTGATGGGAATATGTGTAGGGCAGATTCCATTCAGATTGATATTGATGCGCATAGTCACAAGAGCTCCAAAGAGGAGTACGCAGATGAATTAGGTGTATTGCATCAAGATCATGCCTCAGAGTCTTCAGTGACTTGCTGTCTGACGTTCAAACCGAAAACTTCCTAATTGCAAAGGGGAGCTGACTATGTCTCATAAAAAGCAAGACCGTCGTTTGAAGCGGAATCGCACCCGGAACCAAATGCAAGATCAGCGGGAGTACCATATCGAGAGCGCTTATGAGCTTACGGGAAATGAAGCACATCATTTAAATGCTGCTGACGAGAAGCGGGAAGTTGATGTACCAAGTGGACTTGGATATACTGCGATTGGCTTTGCGATCGCTTCGATCTTCATGTTTCCATACATTTTAGGATTAACGAGCATTGCACTCGGCTTTATGTCCATTTATCAAGGAAGTCGTTCAGCAGGGGCAACTGCTATGATTATTGGTGCAGCGGCAATTTTGATTCATTTTTTATTTTTTCCTTGACTTCTACAATACAGAGCAACAAAGGCTGAAGGAGCTAGCAGGTGCGTACTGCTGCTCCTTTTGTCATAAGTGCAGGGGATAAAAAGATGGTGAAATAACGTGAATACGTGTACAATAAATACTGTTCTAGGAACGTTCTAGTACTAGGCTGGGATCAACAACGGTATTCGAAACAGGCCGTTTTGATCTTTTTTGTTGTGAAAAGGAGGAGTCAGGAGGATATGAAAGCAAACGACATCATTTATGCGGATTATAGCGCATCAACCCCTCCTCATCCTGAAGTCATTCGTACGATGACAGAAGTGATGGAGCGTATTTACGCGAATCCATCTTCTATACATGAGTTAGGCGGACAAGCTGATCAATTAGTGCTGCGCGCACGTAGTGTCGTGGCGCATGCTCTACTTGTTCAGCCACAAGAAGTGATATTTACATCAGGGGCAACGGAAAGCAACAATATGGCTGTTTTCGGTGTCATTCGTGAGGCTATGCGTCTAACAACGGCGGGCAACCCTATTCATGCGATTGTATCTGCCATTGAGCATCCATCCGTATTTGCTTGTTATGAGCAATTGAAGCGTGAAGGTGTAGAAGTGAGCATCGCACCTGTTGATCACGACGGTAGGGTTGATCTGAAGCAGTTGGAACAGCTGATTAAGCCTCATACCGTGCTGCTCAGTGTGATGCATGTGAATAACGAAACGGGAGCCGTGCAGCCTTTGCGCGAAATTGGCCAATTGGTTGCTCGCTATCCTAAGCTTGTCTTTCATGTGGATGGGGTACAGGGGTTAGGAAAGCTGCCTGTAGAGCTGGCAGATTGGAATGCCCATCTGTACAGCTTATCCGGACATAAAATCCACGGCCCTAAAGGGATGGGAATCCTTATTAAGCGTGGCAGCTTGAAACTGACACCGCTTATCCATGGAGGTACACAAGAGTTCGGCTTGCGCGCAGGCACAACTAATGTTCCTGGGATATTGGCTATGTCCAAGGCGGTACGTATGGCGGTTGAAGCACAAGCCAAAGCTGAAGAGAGTCTGCTTGTACTAAATGAACGTATGCTGAAGTACATCGGAGAAATACCTGAGCTGGTGCTGAACAGCCCTGCTTATCCATTCGGGGCTCCACATATTATAAATGCATCTTTCCCTGGAATGAAGGCAGAAGTAGCTGTTCATGCAATGGAGGAACATGGGGTTGTACTGTCCACACAGTCAGCTTGTTCTTCTAAGCTTCATAAGCCAAGCCGAGTGCTGCTGGCACAGACACAAAATGAACGTATCGCAGCGAGCGGCCTGCGAATAAGTATGGATGCATCTATGACGATAGAACAAATTGATCGGATTGGCAGTGCGTTAAAGGCAACAGTTAAACGGTTGAAGCCGCTTGTACAGCGGGAAAGGTAGGTTATAAGCAATGATTTATGATATGTTACTGCTGCGTTTCGGGGAAATTACGATTAAGGGACGCAATCGAAATAAATTTGAAAAGGCTGCTTATCGGCATGTTAAAGAAGTACTGAAGCCATTTGAGAAAGCTAAGCTTATTAGAGAATACGGCAGACTATACGTTGAACTGAATGGAGAGGAAGTTGAGCCTCTCATCGCGGTATTGCGTCATGTATTTGGTATCGTATCCATTAGTCCAGTAAAAGTAGCACCGTCTGTCCTTGAGCCGATTATAGACACGGCATTAGCGATGGTGCGTGAATATGATCCGCAGCCGGGGACGAAATTCAAAGTTGTCGGTCGCAGAGCTTGGAAGGGATTTCCTCATACTTCTCAAGAATTGAATCATTTGGTAGGAGCACCGTTATTGCGTGAATTCGAACAGTTATCGGTAGATGTACGTAATCCAGAATTTAAGGTAACTGTTGAAGTGCGTGAAGAGAATACGTATATCTATTCTAATGTAGTTCCAGCGGTAGGCGGATTCCCATATGGCACGAACGGTAAAGCAATGCTGCTGCTGTCTGGCGGTATCGACAGCCCTGTAGCGGGATATATGGCATTGCGCCGAGGATTGGAAATTGAAGCGGTGCACTTCCATAGCTACCCGTTCACAAGCGAACGTGCCCAACAAAAGGTGCTTGATTTGGCACAAGTGTTGGCTAATTATGCGGGCAGAGTAAAGATTCACATGGTGCCTTTTACAGACATTCAAACACGCCTGCATCAAGCGAATGCTGAAAACGTACTTATTACGTTGATGCGCCGCGCATTTTTGCGCATTACGACGAAGCTGGCTGATAAGCATAAGGCGCTTGCTATCGTGTCGGGCGACAGCCTGGGTCAAGTGGCGAGCCAAACGTTGGGCAGCATGAACGTGATCGGACGAGCAACGGATTTGCCGCTGCTTCGACCACTTGTCACGATGGATAAAGAAGAGATTGTGCGAATTGCACAAGGGATTGGCACATTCGAGCTTTCTATTTTGCCATATGAGGATTGCTGTACACTATTTGTTCCAAAATCTCCAGCTACGAATCCGAACTTGAAAGTGCTGGAGCGAGTTGAAGCATCGATACCGGAACTGGACGAATTGATTGATAAGGCTGTAGAAGAGACAGATACGGTAGTACTTCGTGCTATTCGCGGTGGAGCAGGCACACAGACAATTTCTGAGAACGATGCAGAAAGTAAGCTTGAAGCTTCATCTGTACCTGCTGAGTTGAACGTTACGAACAACAAAAAAGATCAATCGATTGGGGATTGGTTCTAATAATGGTCATATAGTGTCATACCTCCAGCTTGTACAACATACAACTGTACAACAAGGGAGGGGACCACATTGGATTCATTATGGATTTTAATCGAGATCTTATTAATTAATATGGTACTTAGTGGAGATAATGCAGTTGTAATCGCGATGTCGACGCAGCATCTCCCTGAGGCACAGCGAAAAGTAGCGATCTGGTGGGGTGCTGCTGGAGCAGTCATACTCCGAATTTTATTGACAGTGGTTGCGCTGTGGTTAATGGACATTCCTTTGCTGCAAGCGGTAGGAGGAGTTTTGCTATTCGTCATTGCCATTCAATTGCTTGGAAATGGGAATAGTCATGCTGTTTCTGAACGGAATACGACCAGTTTAAGGAGCGCCGTTGGTACCATCTTAACCGCAGATGTAATTATGAGCCTGGATAATGTACTTGCCATTGCGGCTATATCGGAAGGACATTTTCCATATCTAGTCATTGGTATTGCATTAAGCATTCCAATTGTCGTATGGGGCAGTGCACTCGTTAGCCGGTGGTTGGAGACATTTCCGCTTCTTGTTTATGCAGGAGCAGGTATATTAGGGTATACAGCTGGTAAGATGATGGCATCTGATGAAAGACTGCTGCTATGGCTGCCGGCTTGGGAGGGGATTAAAGGAACGCTTCCGTGGGCATTGACGTTGTTAGTCTTGGTACTTGGGATTTGGTTCCGCTCTAATCCAAAGCCGTCAATGTAAATATAAGATCATTTGCTTGATGAAGAATTCAACCTTGAGATACTGCATCTTGAATATATAAAAAATGCGCCTTCCTCCTGACTATCTGAGCGTTTTAGATGAGGGAGGAAGTTTTTTTATGTGGTGAGGTAGTATTTTTGGTACGTTTCATATAAACTAGTAAGGATAAATGGGCGCGAATATCGTCGTACCGTGTCCGCCATCCTAAAGATGGTTGATTAATGGTCGTCAGAGGTGAATGGTATGTCCAGAAAAGAACCCGTTATCGGTATTTTTATACTAGCTGCGGGATTGTTCATCCTGCTGGGCAAATGGGGCTTTTTTAATTTTGTAGGTGGGACGTTGTGGCCACTGTTTCTATTTTTGGCTGGAGCGGGACTTGTTTTGCTCGTTAGGAATAGACTGCTTCCCCCAATAGCATTTGTACCTGGTGGAACATTGCTCGTATACGGGCTGTTGTTCATGGTATGCCATTGGATTTCATGGGAGTTGTTCCGTTCTTTATGGCCGTTTATTTTAATCGGATTAGCTGTAGGATTATACGGCTATTGCAGACTTGAATCCTATCCATCGCCACGAGTATGGCAGGCGGCTGTTGTTCTAGGCGGAGCAGGGGTATTTCTGCTCGTTCTGACGCTAATTGTGAGTATTAGCGTATACTTGATCGCATTCGGACTCATCGTTGTAGGAGCGCTGCTCATCTTCGGTGGGGCGTCACGGATGCGACGTTAAAGGTAGCAGAGGCAGCATTACTACGTTCTGAACGATTATTTCACATGAACGGCGCCGTTAATCGGCGCCTTCTTCACGCAATTATTGCGATAACGGACTGTTGTGGACCGTACGGAGCCAACCGATAAGACGACCCATTTTATAAATGTGCTACTATAGAAAGGAAAGATCGAACGTATGCAAGAGCGCAATAAGATCAAGAATATCGCAATTATCGCACACGTTGACCACGGTAAAACAACGTTGGTTGACAAGCTGCTACAACAATCCGGAACTTTCCGTAACAATGAAGTGGTGCATGAGCGCGCCATGGACTCGAATGACTTGGAACGAGAGCGCGGTATTACGATTCTAGCGAAAAATACGGCGATTACGTATAAAGATCATTTGATCAACATTGTAGATACGCCTGGTCACGCTGACTTCGGTGGTGAAGTAGAGCGTATTATGAAAATGGTTGACGGCGTACTTCTAGTCGTTGATGCTTTTGAAGGCTGCATGCCGCAAACGAAATTCGTATTGCGCAAAGCGTTGGCGCATAACTTGACGCCAATCGTTGTTGTGAACAAAATTGACCGTCCAAATGCTCGTCCAAGTGAAGTTATTGACGAAGTATTGGATCTGTTTATCGAATTGGAAGCAAACGATGAGCAGCTTGAGTTCCCTGTCGTATATGCATCTGCATTGAACGGTACAGCGAGCTTGAATCCTGAGAAGCAAGACGACCACATGGAAGCGTTGTTCGAGACAGTAATTGAACATATTCCATCCCCGCAAGAGAATCCAGAAGAGCCGTTGCAGTTCCTTGTAACGTTGCTGGACTACAATGAATACTTGGGCCGTATCGCAATTGGTCGTGTGAACCGTGGTACGATTCGTGCAGGCCAGCCTGTTGCGGTTATTAACCGTGAAGGGCAAGTGAAGCAAGCACGTATTGAGAAATTGTTCGGCTTCCAAGGTTTGAAGCGTATCGAGCGTGAAGAAGCAGCAGCAGGTGATATCGTAGCAATCGCTGGTATCCGTGAAATCAACATCGGTGAAACGATCGCAGATATGGCACACCCTGAAGCTTTGCCTGTATTGCACATCGATGAGCCTACTTTGCAAATGACATTCCTTGTTAACAACAGTCCATTCGCTGGTCGTGAAGGTAAATGGGTAACATCCCGTAAGCTTCGTGAGCGTTTGTTGAAAGAATTGGAAACAGACGTGTCCCTTCGTGTAGAGGAAACAGAAAGCCCAGACGCATTTATTGTAGCTGGTCGCGGTGAACTTCACCTTGGTATTCTTATCGAGAATATGCGTCGTGAAGGCTACGAGCTTCAAGTATCCAAGCCAGAAGTAATCATTAAGGAAATCGATGGCCAGAAGATGGAGCCGATGGAACGCCTTCTTATCGACATTCCTGAAGATTCGATGGGTGCAGTAATGGAGAGCCTTGGATCACGCAAAGCGGAAATGGTAAACATGATCAACCATGGTACTGGACAAGTACGCTTGGAATTCATCATTCCTGCACGTGGTCTTATCGGATACCGTACTTCATTCCTGACACTAACTCGCGGCTACGGTATTATGAATCATGCGTTCGATCATTATGGTCCTTTTGCAGGCAGCCAAGTAGGCGGCCGTCACCAGGGCGTATTGGTATCGATGGAGAACGGTGTATCAACTATGTATGGTATGTTGTCTGTAGAAGACCGTGGTATTTTGTTCCTTAACCCGGGTACAGACGTATACGAAGGTATGATTGTCGGTGAACATACGCGCGATAATGATATCGTTGTTAACATCTGTAAGGAGAAAGCACTATCTAACGTACGTTCTTCTGGTAAAGATGACACAGTGCGTTTGAAGACACCTCGTGCTTACTCTTTGGAGCAGGCGCTTGAATACTTGAACGATGATGAGTATTGCGAAATTACACCTGAATCCATTCGCTTGCGTAAGAAGATTCTTAACAAGAATGAGCGTGAACGTGCGGAAAAGCAACGTAAAGTTCAGTCATAGACCTTAAACGGGGAATTCGTATTTTTCGTTGAAGAGCAATTTGTGTAAAGACAAATCTTATCTTCGCTGAAAGGATGGAGTCGTTATGCAGCAATGGTTTGCCGACCACATGTTAATCAGCTACTTGCTTATATTTGCATTTGTAGCTTTCATATTTAACCAGGTGTTTCGGGTCCAGAAGCTACCCCTCCTAAAGGAGATTATTATTCATATTGTGATGGCGTTAGGTTGTCTTATTCTGCTTGTATTGCAGATTGACAAGCTGCCTATCATACAGTGTTTGTTTGTAGCTGTAGTGCTTATGTTTATGGTTCGTATTCGCTATTTTGTAGAGGGACGCCAGAAGAAGAAGCATCAGAATATGTCGTAATCGTATCCTCATCGACTGGAGGGGTTAACTTGAAGCTGCATGACGCTCTGTTTAATTGGCTGCAAATGGTCATTGTCGTTCGGCATCGTCCGGACGACGGTGCAGCCAAGCAGACGCTTGATTTCTTCGCTCAAATTCTGCATGAAGATCACATGTTGACCAGCGTAGCCGATCAAGTCAATGAAAATACGTATACCGTCACTTATGAGCGTGAAGGACAAATCAATCAAGCTGAGTTCGACAGAAACTTGTGTGAACAGCTGTGGCATGATATTGAATCCAACCCGAAATACAATGAATAAGTGAGGTCAGTTATGAAAGTGAACACACCTTTACCGCCAAGACAGTCACAACATTCTAAGTCACGACCAAAGTCAAGTTCCAAGCCTAATCCAAGAGCTCGTTTGAAATCTACAAAAAAGAAAATGCCCACATGGTTGAAAGCTATGCTGACGGGTATTATTCTGCTTGTTATTACGGGTATCGGAATAGCAACCTATTTAGTTCTGTATGCTAACAATAAGTTGCCGACCATATCAACTGTGGAGAAAGGCGGAACGGGTAACCAAGTGGTTGTACCTACATTGGCACCTCAAACCGAGCCGTTTTCCTTTGTTTTAATGGGCGTTGACTATCGTAAAGAATTGCCAGGTATGCGTACGGACGTTGTTATGGTGGGAGCTATGCATCCCGAAACAAAGGAAGCTGTGCTCGTATCTTTACCACGTGATACGTATTTCGAGATTCCGGGATACGGACCTGACAAGCTCAATCATTTCTATCCGAACTTCCATAGCCTGCATAAAAAAGGCCAGTTGGATAGTCCTACTCCGATGGAAGAAATGAAGGTCATGCTCGGTAAGTATATGGATCTAGATATCGATCATGCGATGGAGATTAACTTCCAAGGCTTTGTGCAAGTCGTTGATGCACTCGGTGGGGTAAGCATGAATGTGGATCAAAACATGTGCTATCGAGATCGAGCGGATGGGACAAATATTAATCTCAGAGCAGGACAGCAGGACTTAAGCGGACAAGAGGCGCTTGATTTGGTTCGCTATCGGAAGTCTAACTGTAGTCCAAGAACACCAGAGACGACCGATGAAAATCGTAACCTCCGTCAAAATGCGGTGTTGCAGGAGCTTGTAGGCAACATGCAGTCTTTAGGTGGATTTTCAAAAGTTACGGACATTATCGACGCTTTGGCTGATAATTTTAAGATTGATATGACAAGTACACAGATTCGCGATTCCTTTACTACATATATTGATATTAATCGCAACAATATTCACTACGTTTCAGTCGGTGGAGATTGGAAGAGTCCTTATATTTATATTAATGAAGAGAAGCTCGCATTGGCTAAACAACTGCTAAAAGATGTGATGGATGGCAAATCAATTACACCTGAACAAGCAGCTGGTGAAAAAGTTGCGGATAGTAGTGAGTCAACGCCAAATTCGGCTCCAACTCGCTAACCATTTCAAACAGGTCGATTTCAATAAAATAATGCTCGGTCAAAAGCATAAGCAAGTTCTGCCTTCCATGCTAATACAATGTATAGAAATGGTGTATTGACTAGGAGGTTTGAGTAGTATGTCCGATTATACAATGATTGAGATCGATAATATGCACTTATATACAAAAAGCCTAGCGGTTAACCGTTAGGCTTTTTGTGCTTCGTGGAGGCATGTCCATCTCTACTTGTTAGGAGCTGGTGATCGCTGCTCTACGGTTTGTTTCATTTGCTTCACGCTTTTCGGCATCTGTGGGACAATGCGACCCATAATGTCTGCTAATTCATTGCTGAACCCTTGAATGGGGTATCCATTCCGAATATCATTTCCAATTTCCCGCAAGCGCTGATTCATATCCACGTCAGCAGTTACAACGCTTTGTGCACCGTATTTATCCTTGCTCAATGCTTCTGCTACGGAGTATTTGATTGAGCCAACACGTGATCGATCCAAATTAGCGTCTACATCTATTCCAACGATAGCTGTGTTTCCGAATACAACGCAGTTTACATTTTGAACGCCCGGAACTCGCTTGGCGATGTTGGTTAAGTGGCTGCGTAGTGCTTCTCTATCCATAGGTTCTTCTGGCTGAGTTGGAGAAGCGGCATGATATTGGGTTTGCTGCTGAGGGGAAGGTGCTGCTTGCTGTTTGGAACCGCAGCCTCCCAATATGCTGATGAGAAGGACAGCTATAATAAGTTTCCGCATCCTGATCTTCCTTTCGTCTGTATCATCGATGTTGCATGAAATGGTAACAGGTAATCGCTCTTAATAGTGTGAGCGGCAGTGCAATGAATTATGTATATAGACATCATGCCCTCATACTGGATAAAGCGCTGAACAAACCAATCGGAGGGGATTTTATGACCAAAATATTTGTATTGGATACGAATGTTCTATTGCATGACCCGAATGCTTTGTTTGCATTCGAGCAGCATGAGGTTGTTATCCCAGCTACTGTCCTTGAAGAAATTGATTCTAAAAAACGCCTCGCCGACGAAATTGGTCGAAATGCCAGGACGGTTTCACGACTTCTTGATGGGTTGAGGGAGTCAGGGAGCCTGCATAAGGGGGTCCCGCTGCCGAACGGAGGGTCACTAATTGTGGAGCTCAATCATCGGAGCTTCGTGAAAGTCCAGGAACTGTTTGGTGAAATGACAAATGATAATCGCATTTTGGCAGTTGCTTTAAATTACAGTCTGGAACAACAGCAGCTAGAACAACCGAAAAGCGTCGTGCTCGTTAGCAAAGATGTGCTTGTACGTGTAAAAGGTGATGTACTCGGTTTGCAGACGGAGGACTATTTGTCAGACCGTAGTGTATCATCAAGCGACGAGTTGTATGCAGGGCATCGAGTTCTACATGTTCATCCATCTGTAATTGACCAATTTTATAGCTATCGTTTCTTACCTGTGAATAGTTTGAATGTTGTTCTGAAGCTTCATCCACATGAATTTGTTATTTTGAAAGACGAGATGGGTACGAGCAAGTCGGCCATATTAAAGGTGAATGTTGAATGTACGCGATTAGAGCCGCTATTTCTTAGCAATGATCCAGTGTGGGGCATTGCTGTACGCAATGCCCAGCAGCGTATGGCTATAGAACTGCTGCTTAATGACGATATACCGTTGGTCACGTTAGCAGGCAAAGCAGGTACAGGGAAGACGCTGCTCGCCCTCGCGGCAGGATTGTTGAAGGTAGAGGATGAGCGTAAATACAAAAAGCTGCTCATTGGACGCCCTGTTGTGCCAATGGGCAAAGATATCGGATTTTTACCAGGAGAAAAAGAAGAGAAGCTGCGTCCTTGGATGCAGCCTATATACGATAATTTAGAGTTTTTATTTGATACGAAAAAGGCTGGAGACATCGATAAAATTTTAGTTGGCTTAAGCAATATTCAAGTTGAAGCGTTAACCTATATCCGAGGCAGATCGATTCCAGGGCAATTTATCATCATTGATGAAGCGCAAAACTTATCTAAACATGAAGTGAAGACGATTGTTTCTCGTGTAGGCGAGGGAAGTAAAATTGTTCTGGTAGGGGATCCAGCACAAATTGATCATCCTTATTTAGACTCTGCTAGCAATGGACTAACTTATTTAATCGAGCGATTTAAATCAGAAGGTTTAAGCGGCCATGTCACTTTGGAAAAGGGAGAGCGTTCGCAGTTGGCTCAAATTGCTGCTGATTTGCTGTAGTATCATTGTTTATTCGTTTAAAATCCTAATGTGATGCATGAATGATAAAGAAGTACAGGGTGTGTTTAGCCTTTTAGGCTAGGGACACCCTTTTTATGGTGTCATTGGCGATGAATAGAACATAACTTATTGAATATGAGATAGATTGTCCACACCGATTACTTCTATTTACATAAACTTAATAGTGGAGGTGATGATATGGGAGCAAGACTTTTAGATGCACAAGGCTCACAAAATGCAAGTTATACACCATCAATCTTAGTCGATGTTACTTCGACCCCTGCTGTTTTTGGTACATTAGGACTTGATATATCGGGAGCAGCAGGTGCGGCGGTAGGTGTTCATTTATATGCAACTGTCACATTAACTACGGTTACTACAATCCCGAGTATTGTGAATGTATCTATTATAAGAAATGGAAGTACACTCGTTTATTCATCAGCGATAACGACACCCAACCCACTGTATACTACTTTTGATTGTAAGGTCACAGCGTTCGATCATGATGTACCTGCTACATCTGGTTATGTGCTTTACGAAGTACGTGTTAGTGGAAATGGTTCAGATGTAAATTTGCGAAGAGTAGGTCCTGAAAGCTTCACGGCAATCGCGTATGCTTCACCATAGTGAAACAATAGTTCACGCTCATTTTACGTCTTCTATTTTATAAATGGGTTACTACGTATAGGCATCCCCAAGGGATGTCTTTTTTTAGGTTAAATCTTACATTCAACAATGTGAAAAAATGGTACAATGGACATGCGTCTTGCTAGTTGTCTGAGACCAGCAGTAAACAAAGTGTGATACACAATAACGTTTTATCGGTAATTCGTCACATTAAACCCAGAAGGGAGAACAGAATGCCGAAGTCGAAAAAGACGATTATTATAGGTATAATGATACTTATTTTGTTGGTATTGCTTACCCAATTCGGAAGTGGATTGAAGCAGTTTATGAACCAACCGCGACCTGACGAAGACGAAGGAGAATACAATGAGCCTGTATTTGCAATAGACAAAGCAGGGCTTGCGCTCAAAATAGATGTCAGCTTGCCGCAACAAGTATTTAAGGAGTTAATGAAAGTAAGCGGACAGTTCGAGCGACAGTATGGTATTGCTGTTGAGTTGCGTAATAAGACGGAACATGAAATAAGCGAAGGCTTGAAGCAATCACTAGCCCTTCAACAAAGTGCTGATGTAATTATGATTCGAAGCGAGCGAGTTAAATCATATGCTCAGACCGGCAAATTACTGCCCCAACAACCGTCTGCAGAAACGTGGGCATACGCTCCAGAATGGTTGAAAGAGGCGGTAAGCTGGAATGGTTTCGTATGGGGAACGCCTTATTATATGGATCCTTATGTGCTGGTTTGGAACCCAGTAGCTTTAAAAGCACAAACAGGAATAGAAAAACCACCGATTTCCTTGAGGGAATGGCATGCGGCCATGCGAGCTCCCGCAGTGTTGATGTTTGGTCAAATGCAGCCCGTTCGTCCCTCGTTGCATTCAACATTAACGATGACGGAACACGCTGAGAAGAGTGGGGAGAAACAAATAGCCCTGCCATGGTTTGCATGGGAGGAGCGCGATCCGTATGCACTTCTAGCGCTGATGTGGCGCTTAGGGATGATCCAGATGTCAGATGACAGTAATGTCAATCAAAATGACTTGTCAGACACGGTAGTGCAGACCTTGCCGCATAATCAATCCATAGGTCGAGCAGTTGCCTATCCATGGCAGGAGAATTTGAAGGAGTGGGAGCATTCACGGTTGTTATTTAAGTCTGTTTCTTTTAAGAATGAGAAAAGTATATGGGAAATGATTAATCAAGGAGAGGTGCCATTTGCAATTGTACCTTTTTCAGAGGCTGCTCCTCGGCTAGGTGAAACGCTCGCTGTTGAAATGCCGCGTGATATTGCTCCTCCATATGGAACTTGGGTGAAAAGTATGAGTTACATCGTGCCGGCATATACCGAATTGGAAGAAGAGGCAAACCTTTGGATACAATTCGTAACTGATGTAAAACAGCAGCAGCAAGTACTGAATATTTCGTCATTCCTATTGCCTGCAAATCGTACTTCTCAAGATAAAATATGGCAATTGTGGAATCGTAATTTGCCTGCTGTGTATAATCAATCAGATACAAGGCTCAAAGAGGCGTTGCGACATGCCTTTGAGCTGGAGAGATGGCATAGTAATGTGCTGGGGTGGATGAAGGGTATAGTGAGTACGGATGTATTGGTTAAGGAATTTAAGGCGTTGTGGAAGTTGGAGTCAGCTTCGTGAGCGGTTTCAACTGCAGTTTCTATTACATCGGGCAGGGATTAGATCATTTATGTATTATAAGTGACTATATGGTCAAGCAGCTCATGCTATTTTTTCATAGTAACAAAGTATACAGCCCCAAAGTCTGGCGTTGAACGATGGACTTTGGGGCTATATCTTAATTAATTACTCGTTATAGATTTGAATTTGAAATGTATTATAGCGAAACCTTTAGGACTACGACCATTTCATTCTTGTCGATTGTAATTTCTGTTGCTTCAATGAAAGAGACGAGTTGCTGCGGATAGAAGCTAAGGTCAAACTGTTCCTCTAATTGTGAGCGTGTAGATTCAGGCAGCTCGAGTCCATTGAATTGGAGATGATCGACATGGAATCGAAGCGCATTTTCTGGTTCCTGCTCTAGCGTGTAGCTGCCTTGAACGACTACACGAAGCCCTTCTCGGTCGCCTATAGCTGTAACGATGCCTTTGTCAAACACAAATTCAAAATCATCAAACATGGAATCTTGTTGACGCAGAAACTCATTCAGCTCGCTATCTTTGATGCGTAGCGTATACTGAAGTCCATTTGACTTCATGTTTCCATTTTCTTTAACGAATTCGGGCAGCTTCTGCATCGCATCAGCCATCGCTCTGAAGTAGTGCCGCACTTCAAACAGCCCTACACTTTGCCAATACTTCGTAAATTCTTCAACTAACTTCTTCATCGCTTCTGGGTCTGAACTTGTAGTGATCTGGGTATTAAGTTTATTTTGAAGTTCAATAACGCGTTTCCGCTGATCTTCTAGATTGATTCGGACTTGCGATAGCTCCTTCTCTAATAGGGCTTGCTCATTCCGAAGCTGATCAATACGCTGCACGTTGACTTGATAGTCAGATAAAATACGATGATCAGACTCCATTAAGTAGGAAAAGTAGTTCAGAAGTAGAAATAAATCAGAGACCTCACTAGAAGATAATATAGCCTCTAAAATAAGATCGCGTTCACCAACATAATAGGAACGAAGCACACGTCCTGCATCTTTTTGTTTTAGTAGAAGCTGTTCCTGCTGTGTTTGCAAATCTGCTTCTAGAAGTTTCCTTTGTTTACTTGCCTCTTGCTCTCTCGCTGTTACGCGAGCAATCTCTGCATCCAACTCTTGAATGGATAAGCTTTGCTGTAAAATATGTTTCATTTCGGTTGATTGATTAGCATCATCCCATGGAATCGGCTCACTCGGTTGTGCATGAGATGAGAACGGGATGGCTGAAGCAATGAGAACAAAGATTAGTATTCGCATACAAGCGCTCGTTGCGCGTTTCCCTAGTCGCATTGAGGGCCCCCTTATGTACACCGTGCATCTGTATCGTTTGTAGACCTCGTTAGAAATCATGCTGCAATGCTGCTCCAAACAAGGACAAATACGAAAGGATGAACAGTTATGTTGTCGTCTAGTCAATCGTCTAGTCTCATTCATCGAATCCAACAAAGATTGTCACAATTTCCCGACTATCGTATGCCCTTTTCTATGTATATGTCAAGCTGTATGTATGATCAGGAGGGAGGGTACTACACGAAATCGAGCGAAAAAGTAGGGCCTGCTGGTGATTTCTACACGAGTGCATATATTGGAGATGCAATGGCTCTTATTATCGAACGTTACATTCGATTACGGTGTTCGATACGAGAGTGGAAAGATAAAACCTATCGAATCATCGAATGGGGGGCGGGAACTGGGAAGCTAGCAGAGCAGCTATTGAATGTCCTGCAGCATTCCGATTGCCGACCGCTGGAGTATGTTGTTGTCGAATCGAGCCCTTATCATCAAAGCATGATCAAGGAGCGATTAGCTAACAACGCATGTCCTATTCCAGTAATATGCTGGGACGAGCAAAATTATTTCGAACAGGCTGGAGAAATGCCTATTTTCTTGGTTGCTAATGAGCTGTTGGATGCATTTCCAGTGGAACGCATTCGACGGCAGAGCAGTAAGTTGGATCAGGCTTACGTAATTTGGAACGGTGACAAGTCTATATTCGAATATGAATGGGCTGAAGCCGAGGAGCATGTTATCGATTGGGCTAAACAGCATGATATAGGTTTGCAGGAGGGACAAATTTATGATGCAGGTATTGCTGCTTCAGAGTGGCTTGGACGCGTGTTACTAGCTGCAGTTGATATAGAGGGGGTATTCATTGATTATGGGGACGGTACGAGACAGCTTACGGGGGCGCATCGGATGAATGGAAGTTTGCTTTGCTATCGCAAGCATCAAGCTTATGATGATCCGTTTGCTGCTCCTGGCGATCAAGATATGACGGCTGATGTAGATTTTGATATAGCTGAACGCATTGCCTTTTTATCAGGATGTAAGGTCCTGCCTCGAATGGATCAAAAGCAATTTCTTGTAGAGAATGGTGTTCTTGATTTGCTGCAAGAGCATTCAGATGCGGATCCTTTTAGTGACAAAGCGAAAAGCAATAGAAAGATTAGGCAGCTTCTTTTGTCTGACCAAATGAGTGAACGGTTTAAAGTGATGACTGTTAGTAAAGGAATGGAATAAGCCTTATTGAAAGAAATTCTGTTGAATAGAAAAAGCCCGGAGCAGGTAGCTTCGGGCTCTTTGCTGTCATTCCTAGTCATGATAGTAGGGAGGTTAAGTTAGAATGGGTTGCTCATTTCGAATATCGTCCAGTAAGAGAAGCCCGTAAAGCAAACTAACATATACCCCCAGAATGACAAGATGTATGTACGTTCAGTGAGTTTTAAATAGCCAAGCAATACAAAGAAGGCGGTCTGTAGGAAGAATAACAACGCCATTTCAACCATGTGGCCTGCATAGGCCATTAGACCAATGACAAGTGTCCAAAATCCAAGTACGCGAAACATTCGTGCCACGATTAATCCCCCTCTCCATACAAAAGCTGCCAACTTTTCTATTGACATTATATCGTTCGACGCAATTGGTGTAAACTGCCAAGTGTGATGAATTGAAGATTTTTTCATATTGTTTAGCTTTATGTGCACTTACATGTACATTTCACGTATGTTTCCTAGAAAAAGTGGATATACATTTTAGTATCCGATAGATTCTATGAACTCTACTATGTGCATAGAGATGAAATGAAGCGGTGCTTACTATGAGCAATAATGATGTGTTGTTAGGAGGTTGTGGCATGACAGCCATTAGACAAGATGCATGGACAGCGGATGATGATTTGATTTTGGCAGAGGTAACGTTAAGGCATATACGAGAAGGAAGTACACAATTAGCTGCTTTTGAAGAAGTGGGAGAGCGAATTGGCAGGACGTCTGCAGCCTGTGGATTTAGATGGAACAGTTTCGTGCGTAAAAAATATGAGACTGCCATCCAATTGGCCAAATCTCAGCGCCAAAAGCGTAATTACGTGAAGAAACATCCAATCGGGGTACAGGTTGCTTCCATTGCTTTGGAAGATGCAGAACTATTAGCAGGGAAAAATGAAACTTTTACAGAAGAGTCATTGTCCATTGATTCAGTTATACGCTTTTTGCGCCAGTGGCGCAGCAACTATCAAGATCTTGCTCGCCAAGTGAAACAATTAGAACGCGAACTGTATGACAAAGAAGAGAAGCTGGCAAAGATAAGTAAGGAGAAAGAATACTTATCTAAGCAAGTAAACGAAGTTCAGACAGATTATCGTACGGTAAATGATGACTATAAAGCTCTCATTCAAATTATGGATCGAGCGCGTCGTCTAGCGATTTTGTCCGATGATGATGATGATAACAAGACAAGATTCCGTATGGATGCAAATGGTAATTTAGAGCGTATTGAATAGAATTGTTGAGGAATAGCAAGTACGATAGAAGAAGTGGATGAGCGTTCAACGATCAGGTTGGATGACATTCACTTTTTTTGTGTTTTATAAACAGGTCTGTTATAACTAACATATGAAATAGGCTGAAAGTTGTAGGTGGTAGAATATGAAATGGGATCTTATTGGCGGTGGGGCACTTGGTCTGATGTTCACGGCACGGTTGCTGCAACATGGCGAGCAAATTCGATTATGGACCCGTACATCAGAACAGGCAGAGGAACTGCGTCAAAAGGGCTTATTCCTAATAGATAGAAAGGGGGTTCAACAGCATTATCCGAACATTCATGCGTATCCATTAGATGAAGCTGAGCGTGTGTTGAAACGGTCAAATGAACCTATTAAGCGGCTTGGGCTGTTCATTAAGCAAACAAGCTTTACAGATGCATTTATGAAGCAGTTAGCGGTATTGCCAGTTGAGAAGGTAAGCAGCGTACTTTGTTTTCAAAATGGGATTGGACATGATGAGAAGCTCAAGCAGCTTTTTTCAGAAAATATGCTTGCTATGGCCGTGACGACTGAAGCTGCGAAACGGACATCCTCTTATGAAGTTACGCATACTGGAGATGGTGAGACTTGGCTTGGGAACGCGATTGACCCAAATAATGATGAAGTGCGTGTATGGTGTAATTTGTTCAAGGAGGCAGGATTTCAGGCATTTGTGTCGAACAACATCGAAGATAACATTTATCGCAAGCTGATTGTTAATGCGGTAATCAATCCTTTGACGGCCTTGCTTCGCTTGCGCAATGGAGAGCTGCTTCATAGTGAGAAGCGACTTCAGCTTATGCGTGAAGTATTTGAAGAAGTAATCGCGATTTATCGATTACAAGGCATACCTGTGCACGCAGATGAAGCGTGGGATAACCTCATTCGTGTATGCAGCGCAACTGCTAGCAATACATCATCGATGCTTGCAGATGTATTGGCTGAACGCACGACCGAAATCGATGCGATTACAGGACAACTGCTGCGGATTGCAGATGCGCATCAATACCATTCTCCTGCGCAAACCTATCTTTATCGAAGTATTCAGGCATTAGATCCGGCATTCTTATCGTAGGAAAGGAGTGAATCTTGTCCAAGATGTGGAATTGGATCTCTCAATCATTTATAACGTTGACTATACTTCCGTTCATTCCATTTATGGCGATATGGTTCATTTCAGCATTTTGGATAAAGAACAAGAAGAAATCGTTCCTTCTAGCTGTAGACATCACGAATGTATTCCTGATCGCTTCTGTGGCAGGATTGTATAATGTGGTGTTCCAATCTAATACAGGCTTATATGGAATTATGCTTATTATGCTCTTGGCTGCTGGATTGTTAGGAGGAGCTATGCACCGCAAGCGTGGCACGGTTAATGTGAAGCGACTTGTAAGGGCCATATGGCGCATTTCGTTTGTCGTGCTTGCTATTTTTTATTTCTTCTTGTTCTTTATGGGGATGTTCGTATATTTGAAGGATGTATAATAATCTAACCATAACGTCGAGTGCAGGACAACAATCATGTTTATATCATACATAATGTCACGGAAATAATCACATATATCATAGGTAAATCTTTAATAACTTGCTGCATATTTCGCTTTATTTAAGAGTGTTTAGGAATTAGATGGATCTGGCATGTTTTGTTTTGACGGGTCAAGCAGCGATGTGTAAAATCAAGGTTGTAGAGGAGGCGGCTTATAATGACAACTTGGGATACGTTGCCGGTTCCCGTATCACAACAATTAGCGAAACTTTACATAGAGCGAGATCCGGTTGTTGTGGAGCAGTTTTATGAATTTCATCCTGATGAGGATTGGCATAAGCGCGTCTCATGGGTTGATGAAGCAGCACATATGCGAGCAGACCGTTTTGAACTAGTCAACGTCCTTATGCAGTATCAACAGAAGGTGAACAATCACCCAGAAGCGATACGCTCTTTAGAGCGTCTTCAAGATAGTCAGGCTCTGGTTGTTGTAGGTGGCCAGCAAGGAGGGCTGCTTGGTGGCCCGCTGCTGGTTGTATATAAGGCGATATCGATCATTCGAATGGCGCAGGAGGCAGAGCAGCGCTTAGAACGTCCCGTTATTCCTGTATTTTGGCTTGCGGGCGAGGATCATGACTTCGATGAAGTGAACCATACCTATATGCTTTCTTCTCAATCTGGCATTCAACGCATTCGTTTGGAGCATTCACCTTCAGGGAGGCAGCCAGTGAGTCACTATCATGTAGATGAGAGTGAATGGGATGCAGTTATTGGGCAGTTGGAAGAACTCCTTCCTACTACTGAGTTCAAGGCGCCTATGTTGGAGCGTTATCGGATGGTTATGCAGGAGAGTTCATCGCTAACAGAGGCGTGCGCAAGACTGCTTGGTTATATGTTTGGTGAAATGGGGCTTGTCTTGCTTGATTCTGCTGATGAGCAATTACGTGCAGTGGAAGGGCCATTGTTCAAGTCTATCATTCAGCAGCAGGATGCTCTTCAACAAGCCTATGCACAAAGTGAACAAAGGATGAAATCCGCTGGTTATCCTATTCAGGCGGAACATGCTGAAGAAAGCGCTAATTTATTTGTGATGGAGCAAGGTGAGCGTGTACTTCTTATGCATCAAGATGGCGTATTTGCAGACAGAAAGCGCACGATTACATATTCACAAGCTCAACTGGAGCAGCTTACCGAGCAGCATCCTGAGCGATTTAGCAACAATGTGATGACTAGACCGCTTATGCAAGAATATTTATTCCCCGTGCTTGCTACGGTGTTAGGTGCAGGTGAGATCGCTTATTGGGCTCAAACGAAGGATGCGTTTTGTGCAATCGGCATGAAAATGCCTATCATTTGGCCGCGCATGGCGTTTACTTGTGTAGAGGGAACCTTGCAGAAATTACTGAACAAGTACGAGCTGCAAGTTGAACATATTTGCAATCAGTATGAAGCTAAGCGCGATGAATGGCTACTATCTCAAGATGAGCTAAAGCTGGACGATCGCTTTGCTCAACTGCGAGGAGATGTGGAGCATCAGTATGCAGAATTGTTAAGCGTATTGAATCAATCGCTACCCACTCTTGGCAAGCTAGGGGATATGAATCGTGACAAGGTGCTGGAACAGATTGATTATTTGCATAATCGAGCACAGGATGCTTTGAAGAAGCAGCATGAATCTGGGCTTAGACAGTGGGAGCGCCTGAAGCTCGCTTTGTGGCCGTTGGATCGTCCGCAAGAGCGAGTATTCAATATGGCGCTTTACGAGAATCGCTACGGAACTGATTGGTACAAAGTTATCATGGATGCGCCTGTCGTATGGCAAGGCGAACATCGACTTGTACCTATGTAACAACTAGAGCAGTATACAACTTGAGAGAAAGGGTCCGTGGTCATTAAGGAGCTATGTTCTTTGTTTTTAGATCATAGATGTTATGGTGTGAGCAGCTAGAGGCAAGTCAGACGACGTTTATTTTAAACATGTGGAGGGGTAACGTATGTCGACATCTACGAAAGCTTTGCAAAACAGCATTATTACAGATATCCAATTAGCACCAGAAGGACACTTGAAAATTGACTGGGTACGAGCTCATATGCCGGTACTTAATCGCATTCGCGAACAATTTGAGGCGGAGCAGCCTTTTAAAGGTTTGAAAGTAACGATATCTTTGCATTTAGAAGCAAAGACAGCTTATTTGGCGAAAGTCATTCAAGCAGGTGGAGCTGAGGTTACGATTACTGGCAGCAATCCGCTTTCTACTCAAGATGATGTATGTGCAGCGCTAGTGGAAGATGGCATTACGGTTTTTGCAAAATATAATCCGGATCCAGTTGAGTACAAGCAATTGCTCATTCATGCACTAGAAACAAAGCCTGATTTGATTATCGATGACGGTGGGGATCTCATTACGATTCTTCACTCTGAGCGTCCAGACTTACGACCGCAAGTTCGCGGTGGTGCGGAAGAAACGACGACAGGTATTTTACGCTTGAAATCGCTAGAGAAGGAAGGACAACTGGCTTTCCCGATGGTAGCGGTGAATGATGCATTTTGTAAGTACTTGTTTGATAATCGCTATGGAACGGGTCAATCCGTATTCGATGGTATTAATCGTACGACTAACCTAGTCGTAGCTGGTAAAACGGTTGTCGTTGCTGGATATGGGTGGTGCGGTAAAGGTGTTGCAATGCGTGCAAAAGGTCTCGGAGCACAAGTTATCGTCACGGAAATTGACAGCATCAAAGCAGTGGAAGCTTACATGGACGGATTTAGTGTCATGACGATGGAAGAGGCTGCGAAGCTAGGGGATATTTTCGTTACGGTAACAGGTAATCGTGATATTATCCGCGGCGAACATTACGATGTGATGAAGGATGGAGCTATTCTATCCAACGCCGGACATTTTGATATTGAGGTTAACAAGCCTGAATTGGCAGTTCGCTCGGCTAATATTCGCACCGTTCGACGTAATATTGAAGAATACAAGTTGAACGATGGACGCAGCATATATGTGCTCGCTGAGGGCCGTCTTGTTAACTTGGCAGCTGGTGATGGACATCCAGCGGAAATTATGGATATGACGTTCGCTCTTCAAGCGATGTCATTGAAATATGTCAATGACCGCTATCAAGAGCTTGGACAGCACGTCATTAATGTACCTTATGAGCTTGATGAGCAAGTAGCGCGTTTGAAGCTGGAATCGCTCGGTATGCGTATTGATACGTTGACGGATGAACAGAAAAAATATTTAGACAGCTGGCAAGAGCATTAATCCACTTTTTAATAAAATAAGGATTATAATCTTGTTCACCATAGAAGGCATCGTGATGCAACATCACGATGCCTTTTTGCGTCTAGAGATAGATTTGTAGGTAAAATAATCCAGTTTGATGAAAGGGGGAAATGTGGTGTGTAGATCTGTAGAGAGGAAGAAGAGAAAGCTAGGGAATAGAATAGCACTGCATGTATGTGTACTTTTACTTATTTTCTCGGCGATGTTGGCAGGATGCGGCAGCTCAACAAGCTCAACAAGTTTAACAAGTTCAGAAGCGAAGACAGAAACGCTTGGAACTCAATCCGATAGCAAGAATCAGCAGAATGCTCAAGAGATGGCTAGAAATGAAATCCAAACAGAAACTTCAAATTCAGAAAATAATCAAACAGCCGATCAAGAGCAAGTTGCAGCACAACCAGCCGCCGCACAGGATCGCAAACTTGTCTACAAAGCCGAAATTACGATGGAAGTAAAGGAATATGATGCAGTTAAGCCGTCTATCAACAAGCTGATCCATCGTACAGGTGGGTATGTTACGGAATACTCGGATACACAAAATGCTCATGAGCATGGTGGTGTATATACCGTTCGAGTACCGGTTGATAAGTTTCAGGCTATCATAACGCAGTTGGAGCAATTGGATGTAGAACGTTTTGAAAGAAGCTACACGACACAAGATGTAACGGAGGAATACGTAGATCTTGAATCTAGACTTAAGGCGAAGAGGTTGGTTGAATCACGATTGCTTGGTTACATGGAGAAAGCGACGAAAGCGGATGACTTGCTCAGCTATTCCGATACTTTGGCCACAACGCAGGAGGAAATTGAGCGAATTGTTGGGCGTCAGAAATATTTGAATAATCTCGTTTCGATGTCGACGATTCAGCTTCGTGTCTATGAGTCATCGGAGAACATTGCTGCGAAGAAACTAGAAGAGGCATTCGGAGAACGGATTGGACGGACGCTTACTAACAGTTTGGAGGCGCTCGTAGAACTTGGAAAAGGGATATTGCTTGCAGCAGTAGCAGTGCTGCCATTTGTTATTGTTTTTTCCATTCTCGTCTCCCCGATCGTATATATAGTACGGCGCAGAAGGCATTCTCGCGGCTCGTCAAAACAGAAAGAGTAGACAAGCGATGGGCATAATAAAAAGTTAGCATAATTAGGAATAACAAAAATCCTGCTTGCAAAGCAGGATTTTTTAATTTTATAGCGAATAAGTATTGCGTTAGTGGTGGAAAGTGGGGACATGTGGTGAATAATAGGGAGGATGTGGTAGGCGATGTTTATGGGCGAATATCAGCACAGTATCGATGACAAAGGCCGCCTTATCATTCCTGCTAAGCTGCGTGATAACCTAGGCACCACATTTGTATTGACTAGAGGATTGGACCAATGCTTGTTTGTTTATCCTATGGATCAGTGGAAGCAACTGGAGCATAAGCTGCAGGCGCTGCCGCTTATGAAAGCTGACGCTCGCGCATTCACTCGGTTCTTTTTTTCAGGTGCTTCTGAGTGTGAATGGGATAAACAAGGCCGCGTTAACATTCCGAATCATCTACGTGAATATGCCAAGCTGGAGAAAGAATGTATGGTCATCGGCGTGCAAAATCGAGTAGAAGTGTGGAGCAAGGAAGCTTGGGAACACTATGTCAATGAGTCCGCTGCTGCCTTTAGTGAAATTGCGGAAACATTGGTCGATTTTAACTTCTAATAAGAAGCATCACCCTGCCATGCTTCAACAAAGGCAACAGCTAGAAGGAAACGGAATGTAGGAGGAATTTACTTGTTTCATCATGTCACGGTTCTAAGAGAAGAGTCGGTGGATGGATTAGCCATTCGACCTGACGGCATATATGTAGATTGTACTTTAGGGGGAGCTGGGCATAGCGAGTTAATCGTCTCTCAGCTATCGCCAGAAGGAAGATTAATTGGGCTCGATCAAGATGATTGGGCACATGACAACGCCAAAAATCGTCTAGCAGCCTATTGGGATCGAGTTACACTCGTACGGACGAACTTCCGTCATTTAGAGCAAGCGTTGAAACAGGCTGGGGTACCTGAAGTAGACGGTGTACCTCAAGTAGACGGCATCTTATTTGATCTAGGTGTATCATCACCACAGCTTGATGAGGGTGAGCGTGGATTTAGTTACAATCACGATGCTCCGTTGGACATGCGAATGGACCAACAGGGGCTGTTAACCGCATATGACATTGTGAATACATGGTCTGAAGCTGAGATTGCCAAAATTTTATTCGTGTATGGCGAAGAGAAATTTTCACGTCGTATTGCGCGTGTCATCATCGAAGAGAGAGCGAATCATCCTATAGAAACGACAGGCCAATTAGCTGAGCTTGTGAAGAAGGGAATTCCTGCTGCTGCACGCCGTACTGGCGGTCATCCGGCGAAGAAGAGCTTCCAAGCATTGCGAATCGCTGTTAATGATGAGCTCGCTGCTTTTGAAGATGCTTTACAGCAAGCGATACGTTGTCTGAAGCCTGATGGGCGTGTTGCAGTCATAACGTTCCATTCGTTAGAGGATCGTATTTGTAAGCAGACGTTCCAATCTTATGTGGGGACATGCGAATGCCCACCTGATCTTCCAATGTGTGCATGTGGAGCCAAAGCTGTGCTGAAGCTCGTCAATCGTAAACCGATCGTTCCGAGCCAATCGGAGCTTGAACATAATCCAAGATCGCGATCTTCCAAACTGCGGGTCGCGGAGAAGTTAGATTGAAAGGAGCAAAGATATGGCATATGTAAGAGGCAACTTGGCTGTTAAGCCGAAGTACAAGCCACCTGTACGACAACGTGAGCGTCAACCGCATAAGAAGCAGCAGGCTCCTCGCAAGTCGACGTTGTCGGCAAAGGAGAAGTTGCTGTATTTGTTCACGATTGTGTTCTGTGTCCTGATCGCAAGCGTGCTCATTTATCGTTATGCCATTATCTACGAGACCAATAAAAATGTGCAGACCCTCAAACGTCAGACAGAGGCGCTGCACGCCGAATCGAATGTGCTCAAAGTAGAGAAAGAGAAAAAGTCCGATTGGGCAAGAATTGAGCAATTCGCTAAAGACAAAGGTCTCAAAATGTCAGATAAGCCGAATGACATCATTGCACCTAAAATTACACGTTAATGGAATTTGGGAAGATGCCTACCATTAACAACAAGTGCAGACAATAAGGAGTACGGTATGGTTAAGCGCATCAAATTACGAACGATAATTATAGGAGGGATATTCTCCCTCTTTTTTGTTATTTTAATTAGTCGGTTATTTTGGTACCAAGTGTGGAATGTGGACTTTTGGATGGAGGAAGCTAAGGCGTCATGGTCTGCTAACAAAGTACTTGATGCTAAGCGAGGGACGATCTATGACCAACAAGGTAATGTGCTGGCAATGGATGCTCCCGCGTACACAGTAGCCGTTAATCCTAAAGTCATTCAGTCGCTGAAGACAGACAGCAAGTTGATTGAAAAAAATATAGATGTTGAGAAGCTTATCGTAGAGCAGTTGCATCAGGTGCTTGGTAAGCCCCAAGACGAGCTCTATGAGTTAACACGAAAAAAAGGTTCGAATGGGGAGTACCTGATTCATCGAGAAGTCCGTAGTGAAGGATGGAAAATTGATCAAGAACCTGCCGATAAGCTGAATACGTTCATTTCCGACTTGAAAAAGCAATCCGGGAAGGCGGATATCGGCTTATATTTAATGCCTGACAGCAAGCGCTTCTATGCAAAAGGAAATATGGCGTCCCATGTGCTTGGTTATTTGGACAAGGAAGAGAAGCCAGTTGGCGGCGTAGAAGTTATGTTTGACGAAGCATTGAGCGGGCAGGACGGCAGTGTCTATTATGAGAAAGACCGTATCGGCAATAAGCTGCCTTCTGCTTCGGAAATGTATAAGCCTGCAAAGGATGGAAAGAACGTCTACTTGACGATTGACCAAACGATACAGCAATATATTGAAAGCTCGATGCAAAAAGTATACAACCAGTATCGTCCGCAAAGTATTACCGCAATTGCAGCTGATCCGAAGACGGGAAATATTTTAGGACTGGCGAATATGCCTACCTTTGATCCGAATCGCTATTGGGAAGCAGAGAACTTGTCTGCCTTCTACAACCATGCGGTACAATCGCGCTATGAGCCAGGCTCTACATTCAAAATTGTAACCTTGGCTGCCGCGGTGCAAGAAAATATTTTTAATCCGAATGCATACTTCCAATCCGGTTCTATTCGAGCGGGTGGCCGTCGAATTAGTGACCATAACAATATTGGTTGGGGAACGATTACGTATTTGGAAGGCTTGAAGCGTTCAAGTAACGTTGCCTTCGTTAAGCTCGGATATGAGCAGATGGAAAAAGAGACTTTTAAATCTTACATCGAATTGTTTGGCTTTGGTGTACCAACAGGCATTGAATTGCCCGGAGAAAATAAGGGATACCTTGGATTCCAATATCCAGCAGATTACGCGGCTGCTACTTATGGTCACGGTCAAGTAACGGTTACTCCTATTCAGCAACTTATGGCTGTTTCTGCTGTTGCGAATGGTGGTAAATTGATGAAGCCAAATATTGTCCAGAAGATTGAGGATCCAGCTAGCGGAACTGTAGAGCAGCGTAAGCCAGAAATGGTAAGACAAGTCATCGATGAGTCGACTGCGAAACAAGTTAGCGAGTATTTGGAGCAGGTTATATCCGACCAGAAAATTGGTACAGGTAAGAACGCCTACATGGAAAGCTACCGTGCTGCTGGTAAAACAGGTACAGCCCTCAAAGTTGTTAATGGGGAATATGACAGAGAGCGAGCGGTTGTCTCTTTTATCGGCTATGCGCCTGTTGAGGACCCTCAAATTGTTGTGCTTATTGTTGTAGATGATCCAAAGGATTATATCTATACAGGCGGGGGGATGGTAGCGGCTCCGATGTTTAAGGATATCGTCTATAAATCTCTCCGTTATATGGGAGTTCCTACGACGCAGGAAAGAAACAAAGTAAGTTCCAAGAGCAGCGAAAGCAATTTCGTCAAAGCTCCAGATGTAAAAGGGTTAAAACCTGCTGAAGCGAAGAAAAAGCTTGCGGAACAAGGGATTTTATATGAAATGATAGGGAATGGTCCAACGATTAAAGATCAAGTTCCTAAAGCAGGAGAGTGGCTTGCCACAGACCAGCATCTGTATTTGCTAACGGGTGAAGCTGATAAGATGTCGTTGCCGGACTTGAAAGGAAAATCACTGCGTGATGTGATGGAGATTTGCTCCTTACTTGATAGGAAAGTGCAAGTAGAAGGCGAAGGCTTTGTTACTTCCTACGAAGAGAAAAATGAAGGCGGGCAGCGTACAGTATATGTAAAATTGGCACCGAAGAGCAAGTAGCTTGTTCTATCCCCCAAATGATTCGAATAGGTTGATTATGAACCAATGTCGGACAAAGGAGGGGTAGGCGTGAAAGTGTCAGCATCGACGGTGCGCAATCGTCTCGTAATCGGCATTGCGCTTATGACAGTTGGATTTATGGCTCTTATTATTCGTCTTGCCATTGTACAATTATGGCAAGGAGATGAAATCAGTGCGAAGGCAGAGGAATCGTGGAGACGCAACATCCCGGTTACAGCGAAACGTGGTGAAATTGTAGATCGGGATGGTGATCGTCTTGCCTATAATGTCAGCTCTCCGAGCGTTATAGCTGTTCCTGCTCAGATTAAAGATGCGGAGTCAACAGCGGCCAAGCTGTCTCCGCTTCTCGGCATGCCAGCAGAAGAGATTAAGCGCATCATTACAAAGCGACAATTGACGATGAAGCTTAAACCCGGTGGGCGAAAGATTTCTGTTGAAAAGGCAAAACAAATTCGCGAGCTGCGCTTGCCTGGTATTGTCGTATCCGAGGATAACAAGCGATATTATCCTTATACGGATTTAGCAAGTCATATACTTGGCTTTACAGGTATAGACAATCAAGGGTTGTCCGGACTAGAAGAGCGCTATAATTCAGCTTTAAGCGGCAAAAATGGCAATGTATCTTTTCTTACCGATGCAGCTGGACGAATGATGCCAAATTCAAGTGAAAAGTACATGCAACCACGGGATGGTTTGAATTTACAATTGACGGTTGACAAAGATATACAGACAATAATGGAGCGGGAGTTAGATCAAGCGATGCTGGATCTGAATCCTAAACATATTGTTTCGATTGCGATGGACCCGAACACAGGAGAAATATTGGCGATGGCGAGTCGACCTAATTATTCACCGGAACGTTTCAATGAGTATCCAGCAGATGTTTACAATCGTAATTTACCTGTATGGATGACATTTGAGCCGGGTTCGACCTTCAAGATTATTACATTGGCTGCTGCATTAGAAGAAGGTAAAGTAGATTTGAAGAACGAGCATTTCTTCGATCCCGGTCGTGTTGAGATTGGGGGGGCACGCCTGCGCTGTTGGAAGAAAGGCGGTCATGGCAGCCAAACGTTTTTAGAAGTTGTTGAGAATTCCTGCAACCCTGGTTTCGTTGCTTTGGGCAATCGACTAGGGAAAGAAAAACTGTTTGAATACATACGCAATTTTGGGTTCGGACAGAAGACAGGTATTGACGTAAGTGGTGAGGCAAGCGGTATACTTTTTAAGTTGGATCGTGTCGGACCTGTTGAGCTTGCGACGACTGCGTTCGGACAAGGGGTGTCTGTCACTCCGATTCAGCAAATTGCGGCAGTATCCGCGGCCATTAATGGCGGTAAATGGTTTAAACCGCATATAGCGAAGCGATTTATCCATCCTGAGACTGGGATGGTGGTAGATGAGATTGAACCTGAAATGGTAAAGCAAGTGATTTCACCTGAAACTTCTGCTAAAGTACGTGATGCGCTTGAGCATGTGGTAGCGCAGGGGACAGGTCGCAACGCATTCATTGATGGCTATCGTGTCGGAGGTAAGACAGGTACTGCTCAAAAGGTTATTAATGGAAAGTACTCACCTGATGAGCATATCGTTTCCTTTATTGGATTTGCGCCTGCCGATGATCCCAAAATTGTTATTTATACAGCAGTTGACGATCCGCAAGGTATTCAATTTGGTGGACTGATTGCCGCTCCGATTGTGAAGCGGATTATGGCGGATTCCTTAGAAGTTCTTGGCGTTAAGCCGCGTGAGAAGCAAGTGCCAAGAGAATACCGCTTTGACGAGCAACCGCTTGTCACGGTACCAAATCTTGTGGGGAAAACATTATCAGATCTATACGAAGATATGAACACGAACTTTTTATTATCCAAATCCGGCTCTGGACAAACGGTCATTCACCAAGCACCGAAGCCGGGAACCCGTGTAGATAAAGGTTCTACAATACGTATTTACATGGGAGAAGAGATGGAGGAATGATAGATGACAACATTAAATATGAATCTAACTGAAGCAGCTTCTACACTACTAACCTCCACGTTAATTGGAGACCAAACGACTACGTTTACAGGTATAGCAATTGATTCGCGCCTCGTTCAAGCAGGCGACTTGTTCTTCTGTATATCAGGTACTGCACAGGATGGTCATCAATATGCGCCTAAAGCTGTTGAGCAAGGTGCTGCAGCGCTTGTCGTAGAGCGTCAATTGGAGCTTGATATCCCACAATTAATCGTAAAAGAGGCTCGTCATGCTTTGGCTGTTATTTCGAACGCATTCTATCGTTATCCGAGCCAAGAAGTGAAGCTGATAGGTGTGACGGGTACGAATGGGAAAACAACAACGACGTATTTGATTGAGCGCATCTTGCAAGATGCTGCAATCTCAACAGGCGTTGTCGGCACAATTGAGATGCGTTATGCAGGCCAAGTATTCCCGATGTCTGGAACAACGCCTAGCTCCTATGACCTGCAACGCTCTTTGCGGGATATGGCTGATCAAGATGTTAAGGCCTGTGCAATTGAAGTATCATCTCATGCCCTTGAGCAGCTTCGAGTAGCTGGTAGCCGCTTCCGCGTGGCTGTGTTTACCAATCTTACCCAGGATCATCTTGATTATCATGGCTCGATGGAAGCGTATCGTGATGCGAAAGGATTGCTCTTCTCGCGACTTGGCAACACATACAGTGCTACTGAGCAAGAACGCTCTTATGCAGTACTGAATGCTGATGATGAAGCAAGTGCAGTATTTAAGCGCATGACGACTGCTGAGACTGTCATGTATGGCATGCACGAGGGTGCAGACGTTAGAGCGACAGATATCCGCATTACAGCACAAGGCACGAAGTTCCATGTGCATACGTTTAAAGGCAGTGCAGACATTCAGCTTCGTATGGTTGGTAAATTCAACGTTTACAATGCACTTGCTGCCATTTCCGTTGGTCTGATTGAAGGTATTGAATTGTCTGCGATCGTGAACAGCTTGGAATCGATTGAAGGTGTTGCAGGTCGAGTAGAGGCGGTTCAAGCAGGCCAACAGTTCTCTGTCATCGTTGACTATGCACACACACCAGATGGATTGGAAAACGTATTGCAGACGGTGAAAGAGTTTGCAGAAGGTCGTATTTTCTGTGTGTTTGGCTGCGGTGGGGATCGTGATCGTAAGAAGCGTCCGATCATGGGACAGATTGCTGCTCGCTATGCAGATTATTTGTTAGTCACTTCAGATAATCCAAGAACAGAGGTTCCAGATCTGATTTTGGTTGATATTGAAGAAGGATTAAAGGCTGATAAGGTAAGTGAAGAGCGCTATGAGCTCATCGTTGATCGTAAAGCTGCGATTACAAAAGCTATTGAAATGGCAAGCCCTAACGATGTAGTATTGATTGCGGGGAAAGGGCATGAAACTTACCAAATCATTGGAACGGAAATACTTGACTTCGATGACCGTAAGGTTGCCGAGGAAGCGATAAGGGGAATCGGTTCGTGAATGAACGTAGTTTAGCAGCTATTGCTGCTATGTGCGGCGGTGAGTTGGTACATCCAACTCACGCTGCCATTGCGGTTAATGGCGTATATACAGACTCACGACAAACTAAGCTAGGTGCATTGTTCGTTCCGCTATCCGGGGAACGCTTCGATGGGCATGTTTACGTCGAACAAGCTATACAAGATGGTGCAGCTGCTGCACTGTGGCAAAATGATCATCCGCAGCCCAATGCTGACCTTCCATTAATTTTAGTAGAAGATACGTTAGCTGCATTGCAGCAATTAGCTCAGTCTTATATTCAAGAGCTTCCTGTACAGATTGTTGCTGTGACAGGAAGTAACGGCAAGACGACAACGAAGGATCTCGTCGCTTCTGTGCTGTCTGCACGTTATCGTGTGCATAAGACAGAAGGAAACTTCAACAATCATATTGGGCTTCCGCTTACGGTGCTTAATATGGCTGAAGATACGCAAATTGCTGTTCTAGAAATGGGCATGAGTGGACGTGGGGAAATTGAGCTGCTTACGAAGCTCGTCAAACCGCATGTTACAATTGTAACTAATGTGGGCGATGCTCATTTGCTTCAGCTTGGATCCCGCAAAGAAATTGCTAGAGCTAAGATGGAAATTATTAGTGGACTTCGTGAAGGTGGCTTGTTTATCTGTCATGGAGATGAACCACTAATAACAGAGGTGCTGGAGGAACCAGCAACGGTTCAACCTGCTTCCATGAAGACGGTTAAGTTTGGCCTGCATGCTTATTGTGATTATAAGCCAGATGCGATCATGCAATCAGAAGAGGGAATCAGCTTTACCTTATCGTCCGAAGCGTTTGGCCCAATGATGTATCGATTGCCAATACTGGGTCAGCACAATGTGATGAATGCATTGGCCGCGATTGCAGTTGCGCAGCATTTCGGAGTGCCGCAGCCGCTTATTGCAGAAGGTCTTGAGCGAGCTAGAATATCGGGCATGCGCATCGAGAAAACAGTGACGCGTGATGGCTGGACCTTGTTGAATGATGCCTACAATGCGAGTCCTACTGCTACTAAGGCTGCATTGCAAGTGCTGGCAGCCATGCCGAAAGATGATACAGCGAAGCGAATTGCTATTTTGGGCGATATGCTGGAGCTTGGTGAGACGGAGGAACAGCTGCACTATGAGGTAGGGACTGCGATTACGCCAGAGATGGCTGATGTCGTGCTTACGTATGGCAGGCTTGGTAGAGCGATTGCAGAAGGTGCTGCAACACAGCTGTCAGCAGATGCTGTTCAAGCATTTGATAGCAAGGATGAGCTGCAACATTACTTTGCTGCCATCGTCAAAGAAGGAGATGTCGTGCTGTTGAAGGCGTCTCGGGGAATGAAACTTGAGGAAGTTGTGAAAGACTGGATACATGCTCAGCATTAAACCGGTCAGGCGTAGCGGGAGGTGTAAGGATTGGATTTCAAATTAATCATGATGACAGTCGGAGTATCGTTTATCCTAGCCGTTATATTAGGCCCGTTATGCATTCCGTTGCTGCGTAGGTTAAAATTCGGTCAGCAAGTGCGTGATGACGGGCCCAAGGCTCATTTGAAAAAAGCAGGGACACCAACGATGGGCGGTATTATTATTTTACTTGCTTTTACGTTGGCATACTTGAAGTTCTCCGTTATTAATACAGATTTCTATGTGCTGCTTGTAGCAACACTAGGATACGGCCTTATCGGCTTTTTGGATGATTATATTAAGATTGTGTTTCGTCGCTCACTAGGATTAACGGCGATGCAGAAACTATTTGGACAGCTGTTTTTTGCTGGAATCGTGTGTGCATTGCTCATTAAGATGAACCACAGTACGTTTGTCGGTATTCCAGGCACAAGCGTAGGTCTTGATCTGGGTTGGTTCTATTATATTTTTGTTGTCTTGATGCTTATGGCGATCAGCAATGCCGTTAACTTTACAGATGGAGTGGACGGTTTGTTGTCCGGTTCTAGTGCAATTGCGTTTGCTGCTTTTGCGATTATAGCTTTACAAACATCAGAAATTAGCGCGGCTGTTTGTGCGGCTGCTATGGTAGGTGCGGTACTTGGATTTCTGGTATTCAATGCGCATCCAGCTAAAGTGTTCATGGGAGATACCGGCTCACTAGGTATTGGTGGGGCGATGGCGGCAGTGGCCATTCTTACGAAGACAGAGCTTCTCTTTATTATTATTGGAGGAGTATTCGTAGTGGAGATGCTGTCTGTTATTATCCAAGTTGTCTCTTTCAAAACTCGTGGCAAGCGCGTATTCAAAATGAGTCCTATCCATCATCACTTTGAATTGTCAGGTTGGTCTGAATGGCGTGTCGTCATTACGTTCTGGGCAGCTGGCATTGTGTTGGCTGGACTCGGACTATGGATAAACAAGGGGTTGTAATCGATGAATCAACCAGACACGTATCGCGGTAAATCAATCGTTGTTCTTGGGATGGCGAAGAGCGGTTCTGAGGTAGCGAAGCGTTTTCATGCGCTTGGTGCAAATGTCAAGGTTAATGATAAGAAAGAACGACACCTATGTCCCGAAGCTTCTGAATTAGAAGCTTTGGGCATTTGTGTTGTATTGGGAGGGCATCCAGCGGGTCTTATTCATGACCAAGTATCCCTCGTTGTGAAAAATCCAGGTATTCCATATACAGCAGAACCTGTTCAGCAGGCATTGGCTCTTGGGATCGAGGTCGTAACCGAGATTGAGGTTGGCTATCATTTATGTCAGGCACCTATTATCGGTATTACGGGCAGCAATGGTAAGACAACAACAACAACATGGGTAGGCAAAATGCTTGAGTCTGCACAATTGAAGCCGCTCGTGGCAGGCAATATTGGAACGCCTTTCAGTGGAGTGGCACCTACAGTAGCTGCGGATCAAACGGTTGTATTAGAGTTGAGCAGTTTCCAGCTAAAAGGGACAACTTCTTTCCGTCCGCGTGTAGCAGCGTTGTTGAATGTAGTAGAGACCCATCTCGACTATCATGGATCGATGGACGACTATGTGGACTCGAAGCTTAAATTATTTTCTAATATGACAGCTGATGATATTGCGGTCTTGAATGCAGAAGATGCTATGTGTCAGTTGGCGGCATCGCGTATCCAAGCTCGTGTATGGAAGTTCTCCTCATCCAATGAAGTAGAGGTGGGCACGTATGTGGAGCCTGCCTATGGAGCTGAGGGGACGACGGACCTTACTTCTCGTCAGGTGATGTTCCGTGATGAAGCAGGAGCGACGCACCGTATTGTCGATGTAGCTGACATCGGGCTGGCTGGACGTTTTAACGTGGATAATGCGTTGGCGGCATGTGCTATTGCTTTGGCTGCTGGAGCGCGTCCTGAGCAGCTCGTAGAGCCCTTGCGGCAGTTCAAAGGGGTTGAGCATCGTTTGGAGTGGGTACGAGAGCACAATGGCGTACGGTACTTCAATAACTCCAAAGCGACGAATACCATTGCGACACAAATGGCACTGGAAGCTTTCCCAGGCTCTATTATTCTTATTGCAGGCGGCTTAGACCGTGGACTAGCGTTCAAAGAACTTATTCCTTATTTTTCAGAGAGAGTCAAAGCGATTGTAACGATGGGCCAGACACGAAATGTTTTGCGCAGTGTAGCTGAGCAAGCAGGTCTGAAAATGATTCATGTCGTCGACACTGTGGATGATGCAGCGCTTGCTATTCAGGAAGCCGTTCAGGAAGCAGAGAAATTTGCACAGCCAGGTGATCTCATTCTCCTATCTCCAGCGTGTGCAAGTTGGGATATGTTCCCTTCGTATGAAGAGCGTGGACGAATGTTTAAGGAAGCGGTGCATACTCTTAAGTAGAGGGGTGTTCAAGCCTCTACATTGTCCAATGAGGTGTACCGCATGGTCAAAGCTAAAACCGCGCCCGATTGGTGGCTAATCGTTGCCGTTGTATCGCTTCTCGCGATCGGTATCGTCATGGTGTACAGTGCAGGTTCAGTGCTTGCTTTTCATGATTATGGAGACTCGTATTATTTTGTGAAGCGTCAGCTGTTATTCGCTGTGTTGGGGATAGCAGCGATGTTTGTCACGATGAACGTAGACTATCACGTCTGGAAACGTTATGCTAAAGTCGGATTGGTTATCTGCTTTGCCTTGTTAATTATCGTATTAATTCCAGGATTAGGAGTTGTACGTGGTGGTGCACGAAGTTGGCTTGGTATCGGGTCGTTTGGTATACAACCTTCTGAGTTTATGAAACTTGCTATGGTTGTTTATTTATCCTATCGCCTATCCGAATCTCAGCATACCATAACGAATTTTATTAAAGGGTTAATGCCAGCGCTGCTTATTATGGGGACAGCTTTTGGACTTATTATGCTGCAACCAGACCTTGGTACAGGTACCGTTATGGTGGGAGCTTCGTTATTGGTTATATACATATCAGGAGCTCGTATTCAGCATTTGATGTCCCTGGCTTTAGTAGGGGTTGCAGGATTTGTTGCTCTCATATTGGCCGCGCCCTATCGGTTGCTTCGCATCACAGCTTTTCTCGATCCTTGGAAGGACCCCCTTGGTTCGGGCTATCAAATTATTCAATCGCTTTATGCGATCGGTCCGGGCGGCTTGACAGGATTAGGATTTGGAGCGAGCCGCCAAAAATACAGTTATATGCCAGAACCACAGACAGACTTTATATTCGCTATCCTAGCAGAAGAGCTTGGTTTCATTGGTTGTACAGCAGTTATAATTCTTTTTATGATTGTAGTATGGCGGGGAATGCGGGCAGCGCTCGCGGCACCAGATATGTTTGGAAGCTTGCTTGCTGTAGGTATCGTGGGGATTGTTGCGGTACAAGTCTTAATCAATGTGGGAGTCGTTATTGGTTTGATGCCAGTTACAGGCATCACGCTGCCGTTAATTAGCTACGGAGGATCTTCTCTTACTTTGATGCTGACGGCTCTCGGCATATTGCTTAACATATCACGTTATGCGAGGTGAATCACATGCGCGTCGTCCTTAGCGGCGGAGGAACAGGGGGACATATTTATCCTGCACTTGCCATCGCGCGGGAATGCGAAAAACGCGATCCCAAAAGCACTTTTTTATATATTGGAACAGAACGAGGATTGGAAAGTAAGCTTGTTCCAGAAGAGGGAATTTCATTTGCCTCGATTGATATTACGGGCTTTAAGCGTAAACTTTCACTTGATAATGTGAAGACGATAATTCGCTTCATTCAAGGTGTTCGTCGGGCGAAACAATTGCTGAAGGAATTCAAGCCTGATGTTGTCATTGGAACGGGTGGTTATGTATGCGGACCTGTTGTATATGCGGCAGCTAAGCTGGGGATCCCTACGATTGTCCATGAGCAAAATGTTATTCCAGGCTTGACGAATAAGTTTTTGAGCCGTTATGTGGATACGGTGGCTGTAAGTTTTGAAGACTCAAAATCGTATTTTGCAAAGGCCAATCATGTGCTTTTCACAGGCAACCCACGGGCTACCGAAGTTGTGGAAGCAAGTCGTGAGCGGGGCTACGCATCACTTGGTTTGCCTACCGGAAGTCCTATTGTCATGGTTGTTGGAGGAAGTCGCGGGGCAAAAGCTATAAACGAAGCAATGATAGGGATGCTTCCTCACTTGAAGCGCCTACCGGATGTTCATTTCGTTTATGTGACTGGGCAAAATTATTACGAGGAGACGCGTAAGGCGGTTCTAGCAGGCAGTCAGAGCATTCGCAACCACTTACACGTTCTTCCCTACATTTCAAACATGCCTGAGGTGTTGGCTGCTACAACAGTTGTCATCAGTCGTGCGGGTGCCTCTTCCTTGGCGGAGATGACTGCGCTTGGTATTCCTTCTATTTTGATTCCGTCTCCAAATGTGACGAACAATCATCAAGAGGCGAATGCACGTTCATTAGAGCAGGCTGGCGCAGCTATTATGGTGACTGAAGCACAGCTCAACGCTGCTGCGCTATTTGGTCAAATCGAACAGTTGTTAAACAATGAGGATAATCGAAAGCAAATGTCCGAGCGAGCTAAAGCGTTTGGACAACCTGATTCAGCGACTCGAATTGTTAATGAAATGGTAAGGCTAAAGGGCAAATGATATTTGCCCTTTTTGCTATTTTCGAGCATATTGCTCCTTAGGCGTCTGTCACACAACATAATCCGCTGACATACTATGGTTTATAAATCGTGACAACGTCCTACATGACCTAATTAGCTATATGTCCATACTGCTATGATGTAATGAGCAGTTCGGAAAGGTGCGCATTAGGGCTTCGGATATGGTTAGGGCATCTCCAAAAAGTTTGGTGGGCCGTTAATAGGTATGTCGATGCGCATGGATATGAGGAGTCACGAATCTCACAATCAGCTGAGGTTGTACTGGAGACAGAGGAATTGGCGGTGAGGGGATCGTCGTCGGGGCGCAGCTTCCACTTCCACGAAGCAGGCCAATTTCATTGTAAACACCGGGCAAGCAACAGCGTCTGACGTGCTCACCCTGATAGTAGGGATTCAGCAGGGAATACGGCGGATGGCTAAAATGGCTACAAAGAAAGCCCATAATAGCCTACAAAAGCTGAAATCAAACTTATTGGTGGTGGGTGAGCGGTAATCTCGGAGGTGATACATTGGACAAATTGGTGATAGAGGGTGGAAGGCCCCTTTCTGGAACCATTCGTATCCAAGGAGCGAAAAATGCCGCATTGCCTATTATGGCAGCTGCCATCTTAACTGACGGTGTTATCCAGTTGGATCGCATTCCTAAGCTGCTGGATATTGATGTGATGCTTAACATCCTTAGACGTCTAGGATGCAGAGCGACGCAAGAAGGTCATACCGTCATTCTGGACAACAATCATATTCATGGTTCACATGTCCCAGAAGAAATGATGCGGCAAATGCGGTCTTCCATCTTCTTAATGGGGTCGCTGTTAGCCAGATTCAAAGAGGTGCACATTTACCAGCCTGGTGGTTGCGCGATTGGCGAACGGAAGATTGATCTGCATCTAAGGGGCTTGCAAAGTCTAGGTGCCAAGCTTGAAATTGTTGGGAATCGGATTTCGTGCACAGCAGAACGATTAATCGGTAATGATATCCATCTTGATTTCCCAAGTGTCGGTGCGACAGAGAATATTATGATGGCTGCAGTTCTAGCAGAAGGCAAAACCGTGATTACGAATGCTGCACGGGAGCCTGAAATTACGGATCTGCAAAACTTTCTGAATGCGATGGGTGCCAAAGTTTCCGGTGCAGGCAGCGATACAATTATTATTGAAGGCGTAGAGAAGCTGCATGGCTGTCGTTATGAAATTATTCCTGATCGAATTGTAACGGGAACCATTATGATCGCAGCTGCAGCTACTAGAGGCGCTGTTACGCTTATGAATGCGGATGCCACTCATCTTACGTCATTGATTCATATTCTCAGGCGTGCTGGTGTTCAGATAGCTATTAGTAATGATATAATTAATGTTACGAGCTTTGGACGTGCAAAGGCGGTTGAACGCATTGTCACTTCTCCGTACCCTGCATTTCCAACAGACCTTCAGTCTCAGTTGATGGTACTGCTGTCGCTGGCCGACGGAGTGAGTACGATGAAAGAGACCGTGTTTGAGGGAAGATTTAAGCATGTAGATGAGCTGACCCGTATGGGGGCAGACATTCGTGTCGACTTGAGCAGTGCTTTTGTCAAAGGCACACCGCGTCTATACGGTGCTACGGTGGAAGCGACAGATCTTCGGGCTGGTGCGGCCTTGGTCATTGCTGGCTTGGCGGCACAGGGCAGAACGGTTGTCGAACATGTGCATCATATTGATCGTGGATATGAGCGCATTGAGCAGCTCTTTAGCAAGCTAGGAGCTAATATCAAACGTAGTTCAGCAGTAGCTAAGTTAGATTTTGCTAATGGTGGATAAATAATAATTCATGCATCCCCTCCGTTTTTGGAGGGGAGAGTAATTCCGTGCAATTGTACATGTCTACCATTTGTGTTGGACAAGTATTATTGTTACTATGGAAGGGAATGGAATTTTTGCAAGCGAGAACAATTCCAGCGCTGCCTAACAAGCCTGAGCGCAAACGGAAAAGTAAACGTATATTGTGGCTAGTTATTCTGTTGTGCATCGTACTTCTAGCCGTACTATTCTTTCGATCTCCGATAAGCAAAATAGATAAAGTTACTTTTATTGGTCAAACCTTTGTTACTTCAGAACGGCTGGGTGAAGCCACTGGATTAGTAGCGGGGGCTCCTTATTTTACGGTTTCTGAGAATGAAGTGGTAGCTAATATTAAGTCTACATTTCCATTTGTGAAGTCTGTTAAAGTGAACAAGCATTTCCCAGGAAAAATAGAAGTGTTTGTAGAAGAGTTCGAAGCGGTTGCTTATGAGCTGGATGCTGAAGGCGAAGTGTTAGCAAGTCTAGTGAATGGGAGCAGCGTTTCGTTATCTGAGATGAAGGCAGTCGTACTGGAGAAACCGCTCTTGACGGGGTGGAGAGACAAACAAGCGCTTGAATTAAAAGCAAAGTTGACGAAACAATTGATCCAAATTCCTGACAGTTTGCTTGCAGACATTTCAGAAATCGTATATGATCCATCTGCTTCCTTTTCAGATCGAATCAGGATGTATACGCGCTCTGGATTTGAAGTTATAACGACAGTAGATTTATTGCCCACTAAACTTGCTTATTTAAGTGGCGTTGTAGAAACACAAGAGCCAGGACGTATTACGATGTTGAAAGCAGACTCCTATATCTCGTATACTAACCTTGCAAAGAATGATCATGATGTGCTAGACGAACAAAAAAACTCTACTCAATAAACCAATTAAATGATAGAATAAACGTTATGGTATTTCCCATCCGTTCCTTCTTTTTTCTTCAATGTTTTGTCATATATTGACGCTATATTATAGTGTTCCTGATGATTTCGGGACAAAATTGTAGAAAAAAGAGGGAATGACTTGTTGGCGTTGAATAGAGTGTATAATAATCTGGGAAATACAACAATTGACTTGAAATGGGAGGTGCCACGGCTTGAGCAGCAATGACATCATTGTGAGTTTGGACATCGGTACATCCAAAGTACGCGCTATCATCGGCGAAATTAACAACGGAACGCTGCAAATCATTGGCGTCGGTTCAGCTGAATCTGAGGGAATTCGCAAAGGTGCGATTGTAGATATTGATCAAACTGTGCACTCGATTCGCAATGCGATCGAACATGCAGAGCGCATGGTCGGTATTGAAATATCGGAAGTGTATGTTGGAATAACTGGTAATCATATCGGGCTGCAATCTAGTCACGGTGTAGTGGCGGTGTCCAATGAAGATCGTGAAATCGGTGAAGAAGATATAGTACGTGTTCTGAAGGCTGCTGAAGTAATTGCTTTGCCTCCAGAGCGGGAAATTATTGACGTAGTTGCTAAACAGTATGTAGTAGATGGGCTCCATGACATCCACGATCCTCGTGGTATGATTGGCGTTCGCCTTGAAGTAGATGCTACGATTGTAACGGGTGCAAAGACCGCGATACATAACCTGCTAAGATGTGTAGAAAAAGCGGGCTTGCATGTTAAAGATCTCGTGTTAATGCCATTGTCAGGTGGACAGTTGGCATTATCCAAGGATGAAAAAGTTATGGGCTCTGTACTTGTGGACGTAGGTGCTGGCGCAACAACGATTTCTGTATTCCAGGAAGGTACGTTGACTGCTACATCCACGCTTCCAATTGGTGGAGACTTTGTAACGAATGACATTGCTTACGGATTGCGTACGATGTCTGACCAAGCCGAGAAGGTGAAGTTGAAATTCGGGTGCGCTTGGATTGATGAAGCGTTGGAAGACACAACTTTCAAAGTAACACGTATCGGCAGCAACGTGGAGAAAGAATTTAACCAAGTATTTTTGGCGAATATCATCGAACCACGTGTGCAGGAAATTTTCCATTTGGTCAAGAATGAAGTGAAAAGACTAGGATTCGAAGATCTCCCAGGTGGTTATATTTTATCGGGCGGTACCGTTTCAATGCCTGGTGTATTGAAAGCAGCGCAAGCAGAGCTTCAAACATCAGTACGTATCGCTATACCTGATTTTATTGGAGTAAGAGATCCTGGATTCGTAAGTGGTGTAGGTGTTCTGCACCATGTAATGCGCTCGATTCGCCCGCGCAGCAACAACAGTGGTGGAGCTAAGAAAGCATCCCCGCGCAAGGCGGCTCCTGCGGAGACGGCAAACAAACCAGGATTTATTGAACGAATGAAGAATATGTTCAGTGAATTTATCTAATTAAAATAATCCTAAGTAATTGACTTCATGCCGTCCATGCACAATGAAGGGGAGATGGAGGACTCATGTTGGAATTTGAATTTGAAATGGAACATCTAGCCCAAATTAAAGTTATCGGTGTTGGGGGAGGCGGCAGCAATGCTGTGAACCGAATGATCGACAACGGTGTAAAGGGCGTTGAATTTATTACCGTTAATACGGATGCACAAGCTCTTCACTATGCAAAGTCTGAGCACAAGCTTCAGATTGGGGACAAGCTAACTCGTGGTCTAGGTGCAGGTGCAAACCCTGAGGTAGGAAAGAAAGCAGCGGAAGAATCCCGCGAGCTTATTATGAACACACTCAAAGGCGCTGACATGGTATTTGTCACGGCTGGAATGGGTGGCGGTACAGGTACAGGTGCTGCGCCAGTTATTGCTGAGATCGCTAAAGAATGTGGTGCGCTTACAGTTGGTGTTGTAACTCGCCCGTTCACATTTGAAGGTCGCAAGCGTTCTACGCATGCTGATCTTGGTATCGAAGCTCTCAAAGAAAAAGTAGATACACTTATCGTTATTCCAAATGACCGTTTGCTAGAGATCGTGGATAAGAAGACGCCAATGATGGAAGCATTCCGTCAAGCTGACAACGTTCTACTTCAAGCTGTACAAGGTATTTCTGACTTGATCGCTGTACCAGGTCTTATCAACCTTGACTTTGCTGACGTCAAAACGATTATGACTGAGCGTGGTTCCGCTCTTATGGGTATCGGAATTGCGAATGGTGAAAGTCGTGCAACGGAAGCAGCTCGCAAAGCGATTATGAGTCCTTTGCTAGAAACTTCTATCGATGGTGCGCGTGGTGTCATTATGAATATTACAGGCGGCACGAATTTATCTTTGTATGAAGTAAATGAAGCTGCAGAGATCGTTACAGAAGCATCTGATCCAGAAGTAAACATGATCTTTGGTGCGATCATTGATGAGAATATGAAGGATGATATCAAAGTAACGGTAATTGCGACAGGATTTGAGCATCGACCAACTCCTACAGCAGCACCGATTCGTAGACCTTCTACACCAACTGCTCAAGAAGCACAAGACGTTCGTTCTGCTTCCTTGCGTCCGTTTGGTAACCAACCGACGGGAGATCAGCTTGATATCCCAACTTTCTTGCGTAATCGCTCCCGTAACAACAATGAATAAGCGTCAAGCTTACTATGAGATAAGGTAATGCTATGATGATAGGAAGAAGCCCAGTGTATCCAGACACTGGGCTTCTTTGTTGTCTAAACCAAATCATCCTCTACAAGTACGTACTTCTAACGTCTATATCGATTTCCCCCAATAATTACACCTGAAGCTCGACAAAAAAAGTGGCTTTCCCACAACCAACATTAGACAGACTTCGGATAACCCTCTATTTATACTTAAACTAACTTACTTGACTGATGGCGGGACAGTAAGGAGGGAGTGCGTTGACCGTCATATACGCTGACATTATTCTTGTCACGAATTTCATACTGGATTGGACCTTGCTTGCGCTGACAGCCCGCATGCGCAGCATACGAGCCTCTACCTTTCGTATGTTGGGGGCTGCTGCTCTTGGAACGGTCTATGCGGGAGTACTATTTTTTCCGACGGTACCGTTTCTCGTAACGATAGGTGGAAAAGTACTTTTATCTATATGTATGCTCGTTACTGCATTTGGATATCAATCTTTTGGCAATTTGGTACGAAATTTAGGTGCGTTCTATTTTCATGCTTTTGTCATTGCTGGCGGCGCATTTGGCATTCAATATTTATGGAAGGACGCTTCCAGTTGGACGATGTTTGCTGCTGCTGCGGATTGGGCCTCTAGACAAGACTTGCCTACTGGCGGTGCAATCGTTGTGTTTGGACTTGTATTTGCATTGCTCATCTATAAATTAGCTTGGGGCGAACGCAAGCAGCAAGTTCATCACGAATCGTACAGTGTGGAGTTGGAGGTAGTTATTGGTTCAATTACGCGTACCTGTACGGGACTTATTGATACGGGCAATGGACTGAAGGAGCCGTTATCAGGTACTCCTGTTATCGTAATGGATGTATCGCTGTGGGAGGATGTTCTACCGCTTCATTGGAAGGAAATTGTGAAGAGTGGGAGTGTTATGGAGAGGATGGGTGGATTTACTGACAGCGATCGACCTCATGAAAGTATATTTGATGAGAGTCGGATGAGGCTGCTTCCCTATCGTGCAGTAAACCAGTCCAATAGTTGGATGCTTGGTTTCCGTCCAGATTATATTCGATTGAAGCATGGTGAGCGTTGTTATATGACGAAGAAAGTCGTGATTGGATTAGAAGGAGAAAATCTCTCTCAGGAACGTCGTTTTCAAGCCATTATTCATCCTGAGTTGTTAGAAGAATCCCTGCTCCAGCCAACTGCAGGGATGAGTGAGGTCGAATCAACTCATAAGGCTTCCTAGCTGTAGGTTACAGTCTAGATGAACATATTTTATACATCCTATCCTATGAGGATAAAGGGGGAAATGCAATGCGATTAAAGTGGAAAATGCTCGTCAAAATTAACATGTACCGACTGTTATTATTTTTAGGTCTCAAGCGAGCTGATGTTTATTATATTGGTGGCAGTGAAGCACTTCCCCCGCCATTAACGCGTGAAGAAGAGGAGTATTTGCTGGGGCGGCTGTCTAGTGGAGATTCAGCTATTCGAGCGATGCTCATTGAGCGTAATTTGCGTCTTGTCGTCTACATTGCCCGTAAATTTGAAAACACAGGGATTCATATTGAAGATCTCGTATCCATTGGCGCTATTGGCTTAATTAAAGCGGTAAACACATTTGACCCTGAGAAAAAAATTAAGCTGGCGACGTATGCTTCACGCTGTATTGAAAATGAAATATTAATGTATTTGCGTCGTAACAGCAAGACGCGAACAGAAGTATCTTTCGATGAGCCGCTGAATATTGATTGGGATGGCAATGAGTTGCTGTTGTCTGATGTGCTTGGCACGGAGAACGATACGATATATAAAAATATTGAAGATCAAGTAGATCGTAAATTGCTGCATAAAGCGTTGGACAAACTTAGTGACCGTGAGCGTCTCATTATGGAATTGAGATTCGGATTGTCAGACGGAGAAGAGAAGACACAAAAAGATGTTGCTGATCTTCTCGGTATTTCGCAGTCCTACATATCGCGTTTAGAAAAGCGGATTATAAAGCGTTTACGTAAAGAATTCAACAAAATGGTATAAAATTTGAATATGCCGACTTGGATGTTGAGATACATTTTCAGGAATAAAAAAGCACCTCAAGGAGATAATGTACATTAATGTTTCTCCTTGGGAGGTAGTCGCGAATGACCCGTAACAAAGTCGAAATTTGCGGTGTAGATACATCTAAGTTGCCCGTGCTTACGAATGCCGAAATGAGAGAATTGTTCGTGGCTCTGCAACAGCGTAACGAGCTATTGGCTCGGGAAAAGCTGGTCAACGGTAACTTGCGGTTGGTATTGAGCGTGATACAACGCTTCAACAATCGGGGCGAGTTTGTTGATGATTTGTTCCAAGTGGGATGCATCGGCCTGATGAAAGCCATCGATAACTTTGATCTCGGTCAAAATGTAAAGTTCTCCACTTATGCCGTACCGATGATAATTGGAGAGATCAGGCGTTACTTGCGTGACAACAATCCGATTCGCGTATCCAGAAGCTTGCGGGATATTGCTTACAAGGCATTGCAAGTCCGTGACTCGTTAACGAATATGAATGCGCGTGAACCGACGATCAATGAAATTTCAGAGGCCCTTAATGTCCCAAAAGAAGATGTCGTATTTGCATTGGATGCGATCCAAGATCCAGTTTCTTTATTTGAGCCGATATACCACGATGGTGGTGATCCTATCTATGTGATGGATCAAATCAGTGATGATAAAAATAAAGATGTATCTTGGATTGAAGAAATCGCACTTAGAGAAGCGATGCGCAAGCTGAATGAACGAGAGAAAATGATTCTCTCCATGCGTTTCTTTGAAGGCAAGACACAAATGGAAGTAGCAGATGAAATCGGCATTTCACAAGCTCAAGTATCTCGACTTGAGAAATCTGCTATCAACCAGATGCAGAAGCACGTTCGTACGTAATCCATAATTGAATAGTGTGGCTAGATTTATAAAAGCCGCTTCGGTCTCATAAAGGGCCTGGAGCGGCTTTTCCTATTTTATTTTGAATATAATATCGGCATCCCTTATTTCTTATCATTTGCACAAGTTATGTGCGAGCAATAGGGCATTTTGCTCATGTGGCACATATACTAGCATAACGGAACTTAACAGATGGGATGTGACAGTAATGAAAATTTCAGACTTCCAAACAAAGGATGTTATCAATATTGTGGACGGCAAGAAACTTGGACAAATTAGCGATCTAGAGCTTGATCTGAAGCAGGGGCGAATTGATGCCATCGTTGTACCGAATTATAGCAAGTTGTTCGGATTGTTTGGCAGTGGCAATGAACTAGTTATCCCATGGCGCAACATTGTAAAAATAGGTGCAGATGTTGTGCTCGTAAAATTGGAACAGCATCAACTGCAAAAAGCAGATGAGTCTGATAGTCAGGCAGTAACTTTCCGATCGTAGGTGCGCTTAGATGTGCAGAGCATGCACATCTTGATATGAGACGTGGCCCTTCATAGTATGTTACACTGTATCGAAGAGGTGAGATGATGGAACCTTTTCAGTTCAAACATAGACAACATACAGCAGAGACAACAGATGTTGACACTTATCAGGGTCTAGAAACAGGAGATCCTGCCGTTCTGGAGTTGAAAACATGGATATCCGAAATGCCTGAGTTGACTGCAGGCTTTACGACGAGGATTGGCGGAGTGAGCCAAGGTGGCCGGGATTCATTAAATTGTGCCCTGCACGTTCAGGATGATCCTAATCATGTTGTGGAAAATCGAAAAAGACTGGCATCGGTTGTTAATATGCCATTTGAAGCTTGGACCTGTGCGGAGCAAGTGCATGGGCAAGACGTATATGTAGTAAAGGCAGCAGATAAGGGAAAGGGAAGACTGGAGCGTGAAGATGCGATACCAGATTCGGATGCACTCATAACCAATGAATCTGGTATATGGCTTACCTCTTTCTACGCTGATTGTGTGCCGCTCTTATTTGTCGATCCAGTGACCCGTGCGATTGGTGTTGCGCATGCTGGATGGAAAGGGACAGTTGGCAAAATTGCTGAACGTACGATAGAAGCGATGCAGCGTACATATGGTTCCGAACTAACTAATATTCGAGCTGCAATTGGACCTTCCATCGGTGCGTGTTGTTATGAAGTCGATGAACGGGTAATACATCCTATACAGCAAATGCTGCCTAGTTTGCCGAGAGAAGCAAATGCTGCGCTGAAGCCGACAAATGAAGGACGAGCTATGCTGGATTTGCGTGAAATCAATCGACAATTGTTGATTCAAGCAGGAATTTTAAGCAGTCATATCGAATGTACTACATGGTGTACCGGTTGTCATACACAATTATTTTATTCTCACCGCGTAGAAGGCGGAGGGACGGGACGCATGGCAAGTTGGATTGGCTGGAAGAAGGGATGAAACTATGACATTACTGCAGCGCATGGAAGAAGTAGAGCGTCGGATTGCAGCTGCTTGTGAGCGCAGCGGGAGACGACGTGAGGATGTTCATGTTGTGGCGGTGACGAAGTATGTATCGCTGGACATGACAGGTCGCGTTATCCGTGCCGGATTAACACATATTGGCGAGAATCGGTGGCATCATGCCGAATCGAAATGGAATGAGTTCCGTAATGAGGCTAGCTGGCACTTTATAGGAAGCTTGCAATCGAAGAAAGCAAAGGATCTAGTGGGTAAATTTGATTATATCCACTCGTTGGATCGTGTGTCCTTGGCGGAAGCGATAGAGAAGCAGGCACAAGCGTTGGATATAACGGTACGCTGCTTTATACAAGTGAATGTATCGGGAGAACAATCCAAGCATGGTCTCGCTCCGAATGAGGTTAAACCATTTCTGGATAAGCTAAGTCAATATCCACATATCGAACCGATCGGCTTAATGACGATGGCTCCGTATGAAGCAGAACCAGAAGAGACACGCCCTGTATTTCGCAGCTTGCGCCAATTGCGCAACGAATTAAATGAGACACGCAGTATACCATTACAGCATTTGTCCATGGGGATGTCTAACGATTTCGAGGTTGCTATCGAAGAAGGTGCATCATGGGTTCGACTCGGTTCCATCCTAGTTGGGCAGGAAGGGGATTAGTATGGGAGTTATGAACCGGATATTAAATATGTTCAGTGTGCAGGACGATGAGTACGATTATGCTGACCGTGATCGCGATCGTGACCGTGATAGAGAAGAGCACGCTGAGGAATATGAGCAGGAAATAGAGGCTCCGACATTTGAACCTAGAAAGGCAAAGGCTTCGAATGTCGTCAGCATTCATTCGCAAAAGGGATCCAAGGTAGTATTGTGCGAGCCGCGTTCGTATGACGAAGCTCAAGAAATTGCGGATCATCTTCGCTCAAGACGATCTGTTGTCATTAATTTACAACGTGTTCGGACCGATCAGGCACTCCGAATTATCGATTTTTTGAGCGGAACAGTGTATGCTTTAAGTGGCAACATTTCTAAGCTGGGGAGCAATATTTTTCTCTGTGTACCTGAAAATGTAGAGATTCAAGGCTCCATCGCAGAAATGTTCGCTGAGGATATGGAATACAAGCAATCGAGGTGAGCTTAATTTGTCGTCATTAGAACTAACTATAGTTGAGTACGTGCATTATTTGTTTCAGATTTATTGGTGGCTCGTTATTATTTACGTTCTTATGTCTTGGGTACCGAATGTAAGATCGAGCTTTATCGGTGAAATTATAGGCAAGATCGTTGAGCCTTATTTGTCTATTTTCCGTCGTATCATTCCGCCGATCGGTGGAGTGCTCGATATTTCTCCGATTGTGGCATTGTTCGTATTGGAATTTGTAAAAATCGGTTTGATTACTGTAATCACATATATTTTGTAGGACAGCTGAACGATGAGTGATCAGATTAAAGTTCATTTTCATCCTGATGAGCGGCCATTCGTAGATCGCGCGTCAGAATGGATTACACGAGCAGCAGATCGTCATGAAGTCCGCTTAACGGACTTTCTTGACCCAAGACAGGCCTATATTGTCCAATCGTTAGTGAATCGCAGAGATGATGTAGTGCTGCGTATTGACGGAGGATATGAAGGTGCTGAGCGATGTCGGGCAATCATTGCACCTGAATATGTCTATGTCGAGGCTGAGCCTACGGACATGACTGTACTTTCTATCTCCTCATCTGATCAACGGTTGAGTGAGTTGGAGCATGGTGACTATTTGGGAGCATTGCTCGGGCTTGGCATTAAACGAGATAAAATTGGTGATATTCATACGAGTGATGCTGGTGCTCATGTACTGGTTACCGCTGATATCGCTTCCTTTTTAGACACCCACTTGAGGCAGGTTCATCGCGTGCCGGTATTAACAGATTTACTTCCTCTTACCGAATTGCGTGTCATTGGGCAAGAGTGGAAGCCATTTACGATATCGGTTGCTTCCATGCGATTGGATGGAATTGTGAGCGATGTATTTCGTTTAAGTCGTGCGAAAGTAACAGTCCCGATCAAAAATGGACGTTGTAAAGTGAATTGGAAAGTAGAAGAGAACCCTTCTGTTCCGTTGGCTGTTGGTGATGTTGTCTCTTTACAAGGCTTTGGTCGATTCAAAGTGCTTGAAATAGAAGGGGTATCTAAGAAGGGGCGCATGCGTGTGATGGTGGGGACTTATCAATAAACGTACAGTATGAGACATGAAGGAGCATATTGCTCCTTCCTTTCACCGATGCACCAAATAGGCAATGAATGGCTACGATTCGACGCAGCTGTCGGACGTATATTTCATAACATCAATAAGATAGGTTCGATATTTATAAGGAGGTGCATGCTATGCCATTGACACCATTGGATATACATAATAAAGAGTTTCCGCGTAAGCTTCGCGGTTACGATGAGGATGCAGTAAACGAATTTCTAGATCAGATCATTAAAGATTATGAAGCGCTCATTAAAGAAAATAAAGAAATTCATAACCATGCTCAAAGCTTGCAAGACAAGCTTGATCATTTTGCGAATCTTGAAGAAACGTTGAGCAAAACGATCATTGTCGCTCAAGAAGCAGCAGATGATGTGAAAAGCAACGCAAAGAAAGAATCGCAGCTCATCGTGAAGGAAGCAGAGAAAAACGCAGATCGCATTGTAAATGATGCACTTGCCAAGTCACGCAAGATTGCATTGGAAGTAGAAGAACTGAAGAAGCAGGCTTCTATTTACCGTGCTCGATTCCGTACACTTGTAGAAGCGCAGCTTGAACTGCTTAGTCAAGATGGATGGGAAGCGTTGGAACGCGCAGAAGTGAGCAGGGAAGAGTATTAATTTGAAGCAAAGTTGGTGAGTTGACTGCTGCGTTAAGCCAGCAAGTAAGCTGCATTGACTTTTTGCTCAAAACACGATATAACATAGTAATAATCGAAATTGATGATTAACAATCAGCGACGGGAACACGCCATTGCAACCGTTTATTCCATCAGAGAGTCGGGGTAGCTGAGAACCGATGAATGAACTGCATGTGGACATCATCCCTGAGATATTAAGCTGAACGTACGTAGAGTAAGCTTAATCGGCTGTCGGCCGTTATCCGACTGCGTCTTTGCACTAGGTGAAGATGCTTCAGAGTGCTATCCGGCTTTAACTCCGATGACGAGTAGGTCATCTGTACGGATAGAACAAGGGTGGTAACGCGAGTCAACCTCGTCCCTTTATGGGACGGGGTTTTTTGGTGTTTTTGGCCTGAGACTTGTATTACTTAGCTGTCGACAGTGGTTCTGTATAGAGAAGAAAGGATGAGGACGATGAAGAAAGTAGACGTCAAAGAACGAGCTAGGGAACGTGAACTCCGCATCTTGGAGAAGTGGAATCGCGAAGATACATTTAAACAAACGATTGAGAATCGTCAAGGCAAGCCAAGCTTTGTATTTTATGAAGGACCTCCTACAGCGAATGGTGCACCTCATATCGGGCATGTGCTTGGACGTGTTATTAAGGATTTTATTTGCCGCTATAAGACGATGTCAGGCTACTATGTTCAACGTAAAGCGGGTTGGGACACGCATGGTCTTCCTGTAGAGTTGGGCGTAGAGAAGCAGCTAGGTATTTCCGGTAAGCAAGAAATCGAAAATTACGGTGTAGAAGCATTTATTCAAAAATGTAAAGACAGCGTATTTGAATATGAGCATAAATGGCGTGAATTGACGGAAGCAATCGCATATTGGACTGACTTGGACAATCCGTACATTACACTTGATAACAAATATATCGAGAGTGTATGGCACATTCTATCTACGATTCACAAAAAGGGTTTGCTGTACCGTGGTCACCGTGTAAGCCCATACTGTCCTTGCTGTCAAACGACTTTGAGCTCTCATGAAGTGGCACAAGGCTATGAAACGGTAAAAGACTTGTCTGCTACGGTGAAGTTCAAGCTTGATGATTCTGGTGATTATGTCCTTGCATGGACGACAACGCCATGGACGCTTCCTTCTCATGCCGCGCTCGCAATGAATCCGGCAATGGACTATGTACGCGTGAAGCAAGATGACGAAGTGTACATCATGGCGAAAAATCTTGTTGAAAATGTAATGTCTGGCGAGTATGAGATCGTATCCGAGCATAAAGGCTCTGAATTTATCAACAAGACTTATCAAGCGCCATTTGGCTATGTGAAGCCTGCTAAAGGACATCTCATCGTCGGTGCTGACTTTGTTACAGATGCAAGCGGTACAGGTATCGTTCATATGGCTCCTGCTCATGGTGAAGACGATAACCGTGCATGCCGTGAGAACGGAATTACCTTCTTCAGCGTTGTTGATTCACATGGCCGTTATACACCAGAAGTAACTGACATGGCAGGTCGCTTCGTTAAAGATTGCGATATTGATATCGTGAAAATGTTGTCTGAAAAAGGGCTTCTGTTCAGCAAAGAGAAATACGAGCACAGCTATCCATTCTGCTGGCGCTGTAAGTCGCCTTTGCTCTACTATGCGACAGAATCTTGGTTCATTCAGACGACAGCGGTTAAAGAATTATTAATTGAAAATAACAGCAAGGTCGACTGGTACCCTGGTCATATCCGTGAAGGCCGCTTCGGTAATTTCTTGGAAGACTTGGTGGATTGGAACATTAGCCGTAATCGCTATTGGGGAACTCCGCTTAACGTGTGGGTATGTTCATCTTGTGATGAGCAATACGCGCCTGAGAGCCATGCTGACTTGCGTGCTCGCTCTGTTGATCCAATTGCAGAGGACTTGGAGCTGCACAAACCGTATGTAGATGCAGTAAAATTGCATTGCCCTCACTGTGAAGGCGGCACGATGGAGCGTACCTCTGAAGTTATCGACGTATGGTTCGATAGCGGTTCGATGCCATTTGCACAGCATCATCATCCATTCGGCGATGAGCAGAAGTTCGAACAGCAATTCCCAGCAGACATTATCTGCGAAGGTATCGATCAGACACGCGGTTGGTTCTACAGCTTGCTCGCCGTTGCGACACTATACAAAGGCGTTGCTCCGTACAAAGCCGTAATCGCTACAGGACATATCTTGGATGAGAACGGACAAAAGATGTCCAAATCCAAAGGTAACGTTATTGATCCTTGGGAGATCATTAATGAGTTCGGTACAGATGCATTCCGTTGGGCGCTATTGTCTGACAGTGCGCCATGGAACTCCAAGCGTTTCTCGAAGCAGATCGTGGCAGAAGCGAAGTCCAAAGTTATTGATACGCTCGTGAACACGCATGCTTTCTATGCGTTGTATGCGACAATCGATAACTATGATCCGCAAGCTTATCCAGCTCGTACTTCCGAGAATAAATTGGATCGTTGGATTTTGTCTCGTCTACAAACGCTCGTTACAGGTGTAACGAAAGGTTTGGAAGCGAATGACTTCCTAAACCCTGCGAAAGCGATTGAAAGCTATGTAGATGAGTTGAGCAACTGGTATATCCGTCGTTCCCGCGATCGCTTCTGGGGTAGTGAAATGACAGATGACAAATTGTCTGCTTATCAAACCCTTCGTGAAGTGCTATTGACGCTTTCTCGTCTTATTGCACCTTACGCTCCAATGGTTGCAGAAGATATTTACGGCAATCTTGGCGGAACAGAGCAAAGTGTTCACTTGGCTGGTTATCCAGAAGCGAATGCATCGATCATTGATGCTGATCTTGAGCGTGACATGGAGACAGCTCGTCAAATCGTTGAGTTGGCTCGTAACGTACGTAATGAAACGAGCATCAAGACACGTCAGCCGCTTTCCGAGCTTATCGTATCGATGGATCGCGAGTTCGATCTAGCGGGCTACGAAGAAGTTATTAAAGACGAAATCAATGTGAAGCAAATTCGCATTGAGAACAGCGATAACGGATTTGTAGATTTCAGCTTGAAGCTGAACTTGAAAGTAGCGGGTAAAAAATACGGTAAGCATGTGGGTCCATTGCAAAATGAGCTGCGTTCCATGGGTGCAGAGCAAGCGCGCCAAGTCGTTCAAAGCGGCCAGTTCCAATTCACAACAGCAGAAGGTGAAGTTCTGCAATTGACGGAAGAGGAGCTTCTCATCGAGAAGAAGGCTAAAGAAGGCTTCGCTGCTGCTTCTGGATATAAAATGACAGTAGCATTGAACACGGATATTACACCTGAGCTTGAGCAAGAAGGCTGGGTGCGTGAAGTTGTTCGTGCCATTCAAGATACGCGTAAAAAGCTCGATTTGCCGATCGAGAAACGCGTAAACATCGTGCTTCATGTCGATGAGGAATTGCAAGCTGCTATCATTGCCTTTGAAGGTACGCTGCGTGACAATGTACTCGTGGCTGAGCTTTCATTTGGCCAAGCGGAACAAATGGAGTCCATTGACCTCGGTACGAAGACAATTGGCGTTCATATTCAGTAACAGGCATAAGATAGGCTCATGTGAGCACACTAGTTGTGCGAGCGGAAGCCTTGAGCTTAACGGATAAAGGGGAGCGTCGACCGTGCGAATATTCTCGCAGCTGTCGACGCTCTTTTTTCATGAATAGGGACTGTTGATGTTGTTGTTTGAGTAGGAGGCCTAATTAGTGATGAAAAAAAGAAAACGTACGGTTGAACGTGCTGAAGTTGATATGGAACAGTTGAAAGAATGTTTGGACGACAAAAACAAATCTGACCGTGAAATTATTGAAGGCATGCATGCATTGCTGCAAAAAATAGCATTACAATTTGAGCGCTCCAGAATGCTGGAGTATACAGAGTTAATGCTCAGTATGCCGCGTTTGCTGTGGGTTAACTTTGTTGCTGGTGTAGCACGTGGTGTTGGTGTTGTTATCGGAATCACATTTGTTACCGTCGCGTTGCTCTACGTTCTGCAGTGGCTTGGTGCCTTAAATCTCCCTCTTATAGGAGACTTTATTGCTGATATCGTTCGTATCGTTCAATATCAATTGGATTCAAAAATGTATTAATGTGATGTCTCGGTCTCGATGTTATAAGTGTCTATCTGGCTCAAGCAAAGGCTCGCCTTCGCCTGTGTTCATATAACGGGCGTACTGTCGATTACGAACAACGGACACAAATTTACCTGTTATATCCGTTGCGACAAAGCTTTCGAAAGATTCAACACAGCCATCAATTTCTTCCGATGCTTCAATCATGATGCGGTCATAACTATCTAGGTCAGATTCCTCATGCATGGCTGGACTGTCAGAAGTGCCCCATGCTTCTACGATCTGCCAAGCATCTTCACCATCAAAACCATTCTGTTCTTCGCGCTCGTCTAAGCTTGTGCGACCAAATGGCGGAGTAAGGAACTCTTCTTCGACAGGACGGTTATGAGAAATAGTCTGTTCAGGGCAATCTTTGACACAATACATGGTTGAAGGTATCGCTTCTAATCGCTCGTATGGAATAGGTTGACCGCATACCACACAGATACCGTACGTACCTTTTTCCATTAGCTTCAAAGCGGTTTCAATACGTTCAAGCTGAATTTCATGGTGCTCTAATAAAGAAATATCTTTTTCGCGCTCATAAATTTCGGAGGCAACATCAGCTGGGTGATTATCGATGGTAGACAGTTCGCCTGTCGTTTCCTTAAGTGAATCTGCCAAATTATATTGATCGTTTTGATGCAGTCTTTGTTGCAGATCATTTTGTTCAGTTGTAAGCTCACGTTTCAGATGCTGTAATTGTTCTGAAGTTAGATGTGACACGATCATTCTCCTTCCTGTCTGGACATCCTGATTATAGAATGCACGGAATGCAGGGAGTTGCCCCATGGAAAATGAATCACTGGTTGGTTCGTATTGGTTCGTATTGGACGGTCTATGGGCGGTATGTTACAATGAGCGAGTCAAACTGTTTTCAACATTGATTATGCTAATCGAGGTGACGGGTTTCAGTGTGGTACTATATACTGGCAATTATCGTTCTAGTTCTTGACCAAGTAACAAAGTGGCTCGTTGCTACGCGTATGGAGCTTTATGAAGAAATCTCGATTATTGACGGTTTCTTTTCACTGTTTTCACATCGTAACCGTGGAGCGGCCTTTAGTATTTTGGAAGACCAGCGTTGGTTCCTCATTTCTGTAACGATTGTTGTATTGATCGGAATCATCTGGTACTTGGAAAAATTGAAGCATGAGCATAGTGCGATTTTACAGCTTGGCTTAGGGCTTATATTAGGTGGAGCAGTTGGAAACTTTATTGATCGAGTCATGTCGGGTGAGGTAGTGGACTTTTTCAAATTCGACTTTGGTTCCTATACGTTCCCGATTTTTAACATTGCAGACATTGGTATATGTGTAGGTGTAGGTTTCGTCATACTGGACGCTTTCTTGTCCGTAAAACGTGAGAAGAAGTTACTGGAACAACAAGAAGGATCTGAAGGATCAGTTGAGAAAGGGTAAAATTCAAATGAATGAACAATATGAATTAGATGGAACAACGATAGATTCGTCCACTAACTCCTCGAACTCGCCAGTAGAAGGCAAGGGCGGGGAGTTTCATTCGTATACATGGACGATAACAGCAGAGCAATCCAAGGAACGACTTGATAAGCGAGTGCTTGAGTCATTAGGTATGGATATTTCTCGGACGCAAATTCAAATGTGGATTAAAGATGGACACGTACTCGTAAATGGAGCTGCGGTAAAATCGAATTACAAATGTGCAGCAGGCGATGTTGTGGAGCTTACGATGCCAGAGCCAGAATCTGTTGATATCGTAGCTGAGAATATCCCGCTTGATGTTTATTACGAAGATAGCGACGTCATTGTTATTAACAAACCTCGTGGGTTAGTTGTGCATCCTGCGCCAGGTCACACATCTGGCACGGTAGTAAATGCGCTTATGCATCATTGTAAAGATTTGTCCGGGATTAATGGCGAACTGCGTCCTGGTATCGTTCATCGCATTGATAAAGATACATCAGGATTGTTGATGGCCGCGAAAAATGATAAAGCGCACGTATCACTTGCTGAGCAATTGAAAGCCCATACCGTACTGCGTAAATATATAGCGCTCGTTCATGGCAACATACCTCATGATCAAGGAACAATTGATGCACCTATCGGTCGTGATGAGCAAGACCGTAAAATGTATACGGTCACTGAACGTAACAGCAAGCATGCAGTTACTCACTTCAGAGTATTGGAGCGTTTCGGTGATGCGACATTGGTGGAGCTACAGCTTGAAACAGGGCGTACGCATCAAATTCGTGTTCATATGAAATATATTGGACATCCACTAGTAGGGGATCCGATGTACAGCCGTGGTACACGAGGATTAAAAATGAATGGGCAAGCACTTCACGCACAGACACTAGGATTCGTGCATCCGACATCGGGTGAAACTTTGCAATTCCAGGCACCTTTACCAGAAGATATGGAAGAGCTGTTGAAATCAATTCGCAATAGGTAGATACTGTATGATTGGCAATGATTTCTCTGTACAAGAAGTACAAATGTTTGCGTGAATCATCCATGGTGTTTCGGACATGCTTCCTTCATAGTAAGGATGCAATACATTCGTGCTTTAACAGGCGAGTTTTACGGTAAAGGAGAGGTCATTTATGTCTATTCAACATTATCAACAAACCTATATTCAGGGCCAATTTGCCAATCGCATTGGTGGCGAGAATTATGGAAAAGATACAAACATTTATAAGTTTGAGAAAATTAAACGCGCTAAAGCAGCAGCGAAGCAAGCTCATCCTGATGTAGAGCTTATCGATATGGGTGTAGGTGAGCCTGATGAGATGGCTGATGCTGGCATCGTAGCAAAGCTTGCTGAAGAAGCAGCGAAGCCAGAAAACCGTGGTTATGCGGACAATGGTATCGTAGAATTCAAAGCAGCAGCAGCGAAGTATCTTCAAGACGTATTTCAAGTAGAAGGCATTGATCCTGAGACAGAGGTTGTCCACTCTATCGGATCTAAGCCTGCGCTTGCTATGCTTCCTTCTTGCTTCATCAATCCTGGTGATGTCACAATTATGACAGTACCTGGTTACCCTGTTCTTGGGACGCATACTAAGTACTTGGGTGGAGAAGTATTTAATGTACAGTTGACGAAGGAAAATAACTTCCTTCCTAATCTTGATGCAATTCCAGCTGACATTTGCAAGCGTGCCAAGTTGTTGTATTTGAACTACCCGAACAATCCAACTGGTGCGGCTGCAACGGTTGAGTTTTTCGAGAAAGTTGTTGCATGGGCGAAGCAGCATGAAGTGATCGTTGTTCACGATGCTCCGTATTCTGCATTGACTTATGATGGCGTGAAGCCGCTTAGTTTCTTGAGTGTTCCAGGAGCGAAGGATGTTGGTGTAGAACTACATTCCTTGTCCAAGTCTTACAATATGACAGGATGGCGTATTGGCTTTGTAGCAGGTAACCCGCTTATCGTTAAAGCTTTCTCTGATGTGAAAGACAACAACGATTCTGGTCAATTCATTGCCATTCAAAAAGCGGCTGCATATGGTCTTGCACATCCAGAAATCACAGAAGCGATTTCCGAGAAATATTCTCGTCGTCATAACTTGCTTGTTGCTGCTTTGAATGAGATCGGCTTCCATGCGGAAAAGCCAAAAGGCTCTTTCTTCTTGTATGTAGAAGCGCCTAAAGGTGTGAAGAACGGTCCAACATTTGCAACGGGCGAAGATTTTTCTCAATATTTGATACGTGAAAAGCTTATTTCCACAGTACCATGGGATGATGCTGGACGCTTTATTCGTTTCTCCGTTACGTTCCAAGCTAACGGTGAGGAAGAAGAAAAACGTGTTATTTCTGATTTGAAGCGCCGCTTAACAGATGTAGAGTTTGTATTTTAATGGAAGTGAATGTGACCTTGACAATTGCGAACTAGGATGTCATAATCCTAGTAATCGCATATTGAACCTTTAATTCAGTCCCGTGAGACTGGCAAGGTCACGCTCGTAACTAGAATGAGCTGATACAAGATGAAGACGTAGGAGTCCAGAGAGACCCAGTCCCATTACTGTACAGCTAGAAGCCTGCGCACAGAACGAAGCATACACATAACGTAGTATGCCGCGCATGACTTCTTCAGCGTATTGGATAGTCGAGTGATTGGTGTGATGCACCACTCATCGATGACTAGCACTGTAATTTGTTGTGCAGTCTTCTTTCCAGCGCTATCATTCTAACACTATGGTTGATACGAACTCCTTGCCTATGGGCAAGGAGTTTTTTTGTACCTTCTTCACAGACCTAATAATGAATGGTTAAGAAGTTAAGCAAGCATAGAGGTTTATTACAGCGGAGCAAGCTATATACACAGGATGAAGATGAAGGAGGACGTATGGTGAGTACGAAGGAATACAACGTTATTATGGATGATGCCGCCATCCGACGAGCATTGACGCGAATCGCACACGAAATATTGGAGCGAAATAAAGGGATCGACAACTGCGTACTGGTAGGTATCAAAACGAGAGGAATATACCTTGCTAACCGAATTGCAGAGCGTATTTTCTCGATCGAGAATGAAAGCATTCCAGTAGCAGAACTAGATATCTCCGACTACCGCGATGATCGTAAAGATGCAGGTAAAGAAATGGGCAGCTTAACAACAAATGACGGTTTCCAAATCGAAGATAAAAAAATTATTTTGTGTGATGACGTCTTATACACAGGCAGAACGATTCGGGCTGCAATGGACGCTCTTATAGATAAAGGAAGACCACAAATGATTCAGCTGGCTGTACTGGCTGACAGAGGTCATCGGGAGCTTCCGATTCGACCAGATTATGTAGGGAAAAACGTTCCGACTTCACGTTCTGAGGAAATCGAAGTAGCACTCAGCGAAATAGACGGCATGGATGAAGTCAAAATTGTTCACAACAGGGGGCTATAACAAATGACTACCGCTCAAATGGAGAGCAGAACGAAGGAACGAAGTCTTCTCGGGTTGAAAGACCTGAGTCGCGAAGAAATTCAATCGATTCTGGACCGCGCGACGTATTGGGAAAATCATGTGCTGAAGGTGAACCAAACATTCGCTCACAAAATTGTGACGAATATGTTCTTCGAAAACAGTACTCGCACGCGCTGCTCCTTTGAGGTTGCTCAGCGTCGTCTCGGTGCTGAAGTCATTAACTTCAGTGCATCAGCTTCTAGTGTTGAAAAGGGAGAATCCATCTATGATACGGTTCGCACCTTAGAGTCAATGGGACTTGATGCAGGAGTTATTCGACTGAAGCCAGTTGGCATGTTGGCTGAGTTGGCTGAGCGGGTCAAAATGCCTCTAATTAATGCAGGGGATGGTAACAATGAGCATCCAACACAAGCTTTGCTGGATATGTACACGATGCGCAACCATTTCGGTGACTTATCTGGACTGAATGTAACGATAGTCGGAGATATTGAGCACAGCCGTGTCGCTCGCTCCAACTACTGGGCGCTGCGCAAGTTTGGTGCAAATGTACGATTCTGTGCGCCGGAAAGCATGAAGGCGAAAGACTTGGATGCACCTTACATTACAATGGAAGAAGCTCTTCTATCGGATGTTGTGATGATGCTGCGTGTGCAGTTCGAACGACATGAATCGAACGTATTCTCTACAGCAGCGCAGTATCGAGATGCCTTTGGGATGACAGCTGAACGAGTGAGTAAATTGCAGCCGCATGCGATTGTAATGCACCCAGCGCCTGTGAATCGCAACGTTGAAATTGATGATGCTGTGGTTGAATGTCCGCAGGCAAAAATTTTTGACCAAATGTCCAACGGGGTGCCAATTCGAATGGCAGTTATGGAACGGGCATTGCGATAAGCGTTAACAACCAAGCAAAACAATAAATGAGATGTAAGATGAGCGGTATCAACGGCACACAACGAAATGCCGCTCTTTAAATTAGGAAGTAAAGATAGAACGGAACGCAAAGTAGGTAACGGGACAACCAACGAAACAAGATGCGGGAGAGGGGATAACACAATGTATATTTTAGCAAATGCACAAATGTTCAATAATCAAGATGAGCTGGTAAAACGGCACATTTGGATCGAAGATGGCATTATCTCGCGCATAACAGACGTAGAAGTGGAACTGCCTGAACAGGTGGAAATTGTGGATGCAGCAGGTAAGTTCGTATCCCCAGGGTTTATCGATATGCATGTCCACTTGAGAGAACCGGGCTTTGAACATAAAGAAACAATTGCTACAGGTACACGTTCAGCAGCTAAGGGAGGCTTCACGACGATAGCGTGTATGCCGAACACGAAGCCAGTTATTGATACTCCGGAAACGGTTCAGTTCATCCACGACAAGACGAAGTCAGAAGGTATCGTTAAAGTTCTACCCTATGGAGCGATTACGAAAAATGAGCTTGGACGTGAATTGACGGACTTTGAAGGCTTAAAGGAAGCGGGAGTGATTGGCTTCACGGATGACGGAGTAGGTGTGCAGTCAGCACAAATGATGAAAGACGCGATGGCGCGTGCTCATGCACTTGATATGCCAGTAATCGCACACTGTGAGGACGATACCTTGGTTAAGGGAGCGGCAGTAACAGATGGAGCATTCGCACGCAAGCATGGATTGAAAGGCATCCCGAATGAATCGGAAGCGATTCATGTAGGCCGAGACATCTTGCTCTCAGAAGCGACAGGCGTTCACTATCATGTGTGTCATGTGAGTACAGAACAGTCGATTCGCCTCATCCGCCAAGCAAAACAAATTGGCATCAGAGTGACTGCAGAAGTATGTCCACATCATCTCATTCTGTCAGATGAGGACATTCCAGGCTTGGATGCAAATTGGAAGATGAATCCGCCGCTACGTTCACCTCGTGATGTAGAAGCGTGCATTGAAGCGATAGAAGATGGCACGATTGATATTTTAGTAACGGACCATGCTCCTCATAGTGAGGAAGAAAAAGCTCGTGGAATGGAGCTGGCGCCATTTGGCATCGTGGGCTTGGAAACAGCGTTCCCGCTTATGTACACGAAGTTTGTCGCTACAGGAAAATGGTCGCTGGCATTGCTTGTGAAACGTATGACAGCTGACCCGGCACGAGTATTCCGCTTAAATACAGGGCGCTTGGAAGAGGGAGCGCCAGCAGATATCGCAGTGATTGACTTGGAAACAGAACGTGAAGTGAATCCAGAAACATTTGCTTCTAAAGGACGCAACACACCATTCACAGGTTGGAAGCTGAAAGGCTGGCCAGTGATGACGATTGTAGATGGTCGAATTGTATGGAGCGAACAAGTGTAGAGCTTATATAGATTAGCTTGAACAAAAGCCAATCAGTGCGGTTGAGTTGATAAGAGTGGAGAGCGAGGAGTGACGAGCATGCAAGCAAAACTATTATTGGAAGATGGAACTCTATTTACGGGCCCGGCGTTCGGAGCAGAAGGTGAGTCCGTTGGTGAGGTAGTATTTAATACAGGAATGACAGGATATCAGGAATTGTTGTCAGACCCATCTTACTGCGGTCAAATCGTAACGATGACTTATCCGCTTATCGGCAACTATGGAATTACAAGAGATGATTTCGAATCCATTCGCCCTTATGTGCACGGATTTGTTGTTCGTCGTCATGAATCCATTCCTAGTAACTGGAGAGCTGAATATACAGTAGACCGCTTGTTGAAAGAATACGGCATCGTTGGTATTAGCGGAGTGGATACTCGTATGCTTACTCGTAAGCTGCGTCACTATGGGACGATGAAGGGCATTTTAGCAACAGGCAGCAAGTCTGTGGAAGAATTGCAGGAAATGCTTGGCGCAACGCCATTGCTGCGCAACCAAGTGGCACGCACTTCGACGAAGAATCAATTCACAAGCCCAGGACTCGGAGAGCGCATCGTATTGGTTGACTTTGGTGCGAAAAGTGGGATTTTGCGCGAACTAACACAGCGTGGATGCGACGTTATCGTCGTACCGCATGATACAACGGCTGATGAGATTCGTCGTTTGCGTCCAGATGGGATTCAATTGTCCAACGGACCGGGGGACCCGAAAGATGTGCCGCATGCGGTGAAGATGATTCAAGAGCTGCTTGGAGAAATCCCAATCTTCGGTATTTGCCTAGGACATCAACTGCTAGCATTGGCTTGCGGTGCGGATACAGGCAGATTGAAGTTCGGACATCGCGGAGGAAACCACCCAGTAAAAGAGCTTGCAACAAACCGCTGCTACATCACTTCTCAGAACCATGGCTACACGGTAGTGGATGAGACGATTGCAAGCACGGAGCTTGAAGTTACTCATATTAACAACAATGATAAAACGATTGAAGGGTTGAAGCATAAGCGCTTCCCAGCATTCTCTGTACAGTACCATCCAGAAGCAGCACCAGGACCTCATGATAGCAGCTACTTGTTCGATGAATTTTTGGAGATGGTTCGTGACCATAAACGCAATTTGCCAGCTGTACCGCGCCAAGCGGAGCTCGTGGCTCAGTTGAGAGGAGAACTATAATTATGCCGAAGAATCAGGAACTTAAGAAAATACTCGTCATCGGCTCCGGCCCAATCGTCATTGGTCAAGCGGCAGAGTTCGACTATGCTGGAACACAAGCTTGCCAAGCTTTGAAAGAAGAAGGCATGGAAGTTGTTCTCATTAACAGCAACCCAGCTACGATTATGACAGATACAAATATGGCAGACAAAGTATATATCGAGCCTATTACGTTGGACTTCGTTAGACAAATTATTCGCCAAGAGCGTCCTGATGGATTGCTTCCAACACTAGGTGGTCAAACAGGATTGAATATGGCTGTAGAACTAGCTCGCGCTGGCGTTCTAGAGCAAGAAAATGTTCGATTGCTAGGTACGCAGCTCGATGCCATCGAGCGTGCAGAAGACCGCGACTTGTTCCGCGAGCTAATGCGTGAATTGGAGCAGCCGGTACCTGAAAGTGAAATTATTACGACCGTTGAAGGTGCAGTGGACTTTGCAAATACAATTGGTTACCCAATTATCGTTCGCCCAGCTTATACGCTTGGCGGCACGGGAGGAGGAATTTGCGATAACGAAGAGCAGCTTCGTGATATCGTAGCTTCCGGTATTCGCTACAGTCCAATTGGACAGTGCTTGGTTGAGAAAAGTATCGCAGGTATGAAAGAAGTAGAATATGAGGTTATGCGTGATGCGAATGACAACTGTATCGTTGTCTGCAACATGGAGAACTTTGACCCAGTAGGGGTTCATACAGGTGACAGTATCGTAGTAGCACCAAGCCAAACGCTATCTGACCGTGAATATCAGATGCTGCGTTCAGCATCGTTGAAAATTATTCGTGCCTTGAACATCGAGGGTGGATGTAACGTACAGTTCGCACTCGATCCGTACAGCTATCAATACTATGTAATCGAAGTTAATCCGCGTGTAAGCCGTTCTTCTGCACTAGCATCTAAAGCAACAGGCTACCCGATTGCGAAAATGGCAGCTAAAATTGCGGTTGGTTACACGCTTGACGAAATTGTTAACCCGGTAACAGGGCAAACATACGCTTGCTTCGAGCCTACGCTGGATTATATCGTTTCTAAAATTCCACGTTGGCCATTCGATAAGTTTACACAAGCTAACCGTAAGCTTGGTACGCAAATGAAAGCTACGGGCGAAGTGATGGCAATTGGCCGCACGTTCGAGGAATCAATGCATAAGGCGATTCGTTCCTTGGAAATTGGTGTGCACCGTCTCTATCTGAAAGGCACGGATGCGCTTGATATAGAGACGCTTGAATCACGTCTGAAAAAGCCGGATGATGAGCGTATGTTCCTTATTGCAGAAGCTTTCCGTCGCGGTTATACGCTGCAGCAACTGCAAGACCTTACGAAGATTGACTGGTGGTTCCTTGATAAGTTGGAAGGCATGATTCGTTTCGAGGATCGCATTCGTGGGGAAGAAGAACTGTCTGCTGAGACATTGTATGATGCGAAGCGCAACGGCTTTACTGACCGTGCCATCGCTGAGATTCGCAATGAGGTATTTGTAGGTGGAAGCTACACAAGCGAAGCAGAAGTGCGCAGCCTTCGTAAATCTCACAATCTAGAACCAGTTTATAAAATGGTAGATACGTGTGCGGCAGAGTTTGAAGCAACGACGCCATACTACTACTCGACATATGAGATGGAAAATGAAGTTGTCCAGTCTACGAAAGAGAAAGTGCTTGTACTAGGTTCCGGTCCAATCCGTATCGGGCAAGGAATTGAGTTCGATTATTCGACTGTACACGCAGTGTGGGCCATTCAAGATGCTGGCTACGAAGCAGTTATTATTAATAACAACCCTGAGACTGTGTCTACGGACTTCTCTACATCTGACAGATTGTACTTCGAACCGCTCTTCTTCGAAGACGTTATGAACGTAATCGAGCAGGAGAAGCCAGTAGGTGTTATCGTCCAATTCGGTGGACAAACGGCAATTAATTTGGCTGCGCCGTTGGCGAAGGCAGGGGTACGTATTATCGGTACGAGCCTAGAGAGCATTGACGAGGCGGAAGATCGAAAGAAATTCGAGGCGCTGCTCTCACGTTTGAATATCGCACAGCCTAAAGGTAAAACCGTAACTTCTGTAGATGAAGCAGTAGGTACGGCGCAAAGCTTGGGCTACCCTGTACTTGTACGTCCGTCATACGTACTTGGCGGTCGAGCGATGGAAATTGTCTACTCTGATGACGAGTTGCTCAACTACATGGAGCATGCGGTGCAAATTAATCCGGAGCACCCGGTACTGATTGACCGCTACATGCTAGGTAAAGAAGTAGAAGTAGACGCAATTTGTGATGGCGAAACGGTATTGATTCCGGGCATCATGGAGCATGTTGAGCGTGCAGGCGTTCACTCTGGCGACTCGATTGCGGTATATCCGCCGCAGCATCTCAAGCCAGAATTGAAGCAAAAGGTTGTTGACATTACCATCCGCATTGCGAAGGAATTGAAGACGATTGGACTTGTTAACATTCAGTTTGTCATCTTCCAAGACGAAGTGTATGTTATCGAGGTAAATCCTCGTTCCTCGCGTACGGTGCCATTCTTAAGCAAAGTGACAAACATTCCGATGGCGAATGTAGCAACGAAGCTCATTCTTGGCAGCAAATTGACAGACCTCGGCTATCAAGAAGGCTTGTGGCCAGAAGATGACCATGTATCTGTAAAAGTGCCGGTATTCTCCTTTGCGAAACTGCGCCGCGTAGAGCCGACGCTTGGCCCGGAAATGAAATCTACGGGTGAAGTAATGGGACGCGATGTTGAATATGCGAAGGCGCTGTATAAAGGACTCATCGGATCTGGAATGAAAATTCCAGCAGCAGGTGCTATCATCTGTACGGTTGCTGACAAAGACAAGGAAGAGGCTGCGAAATTGATGCAAGGCTTCAGCCGTCTTGGCTATAAGCTAATTGCAACGGGTGGAACGGCAACTGCGCTTGAAGAAGCAGGCTTGCTCGTAACACGAATACAGAAGCTGACAGAAGGCACGCCAAACATTCTTGATTTGATTCGTAATGGTGAAGCGCACTTTGTTGTCAATACATTGACGAAGGGGAAAACACCAGAGCGTGATGGCTTCCGAATCCGTCGTGAAGCGGTTGAGAACGGGGTCGTATGTATGACTTCTCTAGATACAGTACGCGCGTTACTTGAGATGCTGGAGCGTATTAACTTCTCCTCACGTCCGATGCCAGTACTATAATGTGAATAGAAACGCTTACGACGAGGAGGCCGATTGGCCTCCTCGGACTGTGTGCTGATAGTTTGAATGCTCTTCATAAGTATATACTGCAATAATTAACGAGTATTGAGTGGTGCGTATGGAACAAGCGAGACAATGATAATAGGGGGAGCATAACGGATGACAAATCGAATGACGATAGAACAGGCAGCAGGCCGAGTGATGGTAGCACTTGACTATCCTAGTGTAGAAGCAGCTAAGCAGTTAATGACGCAGCTTGAAGGTATACCTTGCTATATGAAAGTAGGTATGCAGCTGTTCTACGCATCGGGTTCAGACTTCATTCGTGAGCTTAAGGCTAGAGGTTATCGAGTGTTCCTCGATGTAAAGATGCATGATATTCCGAACACAGTCAAAGGCGGTTCACACAGCGTGACGAAGCTAGGCGTTGATATGTTCAACGTACACGCAGCAGGCGGCGTAATGATGATGAAGGCGGCTGTAGAAGGGATTGAACAGGCATTAGAGGAAGATAGCAGCTTGATTCGACCTACTGTTATCGCTGTGACTCAACTGACAAGCACCAATCAGCAAGTAATGAATGAAGAGATCGGCATTGCGGGTACGGTTCCTAATGCCGTTATCAAATATGCGAAGCTGGCTAAAGAAGCGGGACTACATGGAGTTGTGGCTTCACCACAAGAAGTACAGCTTATTAAAGATGCATGCGGCGCATCATTTCAGACGATTACGCCGGGTATTCGACCTGCGGGCAGTGCAGCAGGTGATCAAGCTCGAATAATGACACCAGCTATGGCGATTCAGCAAGGTACAGACTATCTCGTAATCGGCCGTCCAATAACAGCTGCAACGAACCCGCGCGAAGCGCTGGAACAAATCCTGAAGGAGATGATTTAATATGACAACAACATCGAAGTCTTTGGCATCAACGATTGCGAATCATTTGCTTACCATTCAAGCAGTAGCACTTCGCCCAAATGACCCATTCACGTGGACATCTGGCATTCGTTCTCCCATCTATTGCGACAATCGTTTAACGATGGGTTATCCTGAGATTCGCAATGCCATTGCAGAAGGATTTGCGCAGCTTGTACGTGAGCATGCACCTGATGCAGAAGTCATTGCTGGTACAGCAACAGCAGGTATTCCGCATGCTGCGTGGGTAGCGGACAAGCTTGGGCTTCCAATGGCCTACGTACGCGACAAAGCAAAAGGACATGGTAAGCAAAATCAAATCGAAGGTTCGATTAAGCCAGGCCAAAAGGTTGTCGTTATCGAGGATCTTATCTCGACAGGAGGAAGCTCCATAAAGGCGGCTCAAGCTATCCGTGAGGTAGGGGCAGAGCCAATGGCAGTTATGGCTATTTTCAGCTATGAGTTCGACAAGGCAACGGATGGATTTGCTCAAGCAAACGTTCCTTTGCATACGTTGTCTAACTACACAGCGCTCATTAAAGCGGCAGTAGAGATGAATGTCATCGAAGAAAAAGACGTGGATATGCTGCAAGCATGGAGACGTGACCCAGCATCTTGGGGTGTATAGGATCGTGCTTATGACTGGCTAAAATAACAATCTCTTTAAGCGACTGATCAATGAATGGGATAAATAGATAGAAAAAGCACCTCGACTTTTTTAAAAGTTAGAGGTGCTTTTTAATAGGGTAATCATGAAATTACTGATAAAGATAAATTAGTCGTCCCATTTTACTTTAAGTACTTTGCCATCGGTTGCGGAAACGTATACTTTAGCATCATCGTCGTCGTTCTTTTTCTTTTTTGCTTTAATTTCAATTTCGTATACAAGCTTGTTGTTTTCTTTTTCAAGCTCAACTTCTTCTACTTTTCCTGGTACTTTCGTTAATGCAATTTTAATTGCTTGCTCTTTTGTTATTTTTGCACTTGGTTTGTTCGGCTTGTTTTGCTTTGGTTTAGCTGGCTTCTTATTATCGTCATCGTCTTTGTCGTCATTATCATCGTCGTCGTTCTTGTTCGTGCTTGGTTTGTTGTTTTTATTGTCCTTATTTGTAGGGTTTTTCTTGTCTTTCTTTTGTTTATTATCGTCATCATCGTCATTAAAATCTTTTTCCCATGTTACTTTGCCTGTGTATGCATCAATGTAGACTTCATCTTCTTTATCTTTACGGTTTTCAAATTCTACATGATAAACGAGGCGGCCATTTTTCTTCTCAAGTTCGATTTCTTCGATTTTAGCGTTTTTAAACAAACCAGTTGCCATTTTTTTTGCACTATCGATTGAAATTTTCCCTTTGTTATTGTTGTTGGATGTTTGTACGGCTGGAGCAGGTTTACTCGTATCATTGTTTTCTTTAGCCATTACGTTATTTCCTAATCCGATTCCGCTAAGAACTAGCGCTCCTGCTAGTGTAGTTGCTGCCCATTTTTTCATAGTAAATCCTCCCAGTGTTAGATATTCCCTTGAAGTTCTAATGTTTATATCGTAATAATAACTTTCAATTATTAGAGTAAAGAGGCAATTAGATGAGAATTAGATGAGAAATTGCTTTGAATTTCGAATATTTGTGCCACACATAGAAAGCCGCCAACTGTTAAGGTTGGCGGCTTGTTGGGTAGAAGCATGTTTCAATTAATAATCATCATCGTCGTCATCTGAGCTGTTATTGCTATTGTTACTACTGTTATTGCTGGTGTTATTACTGTCATTACTGCTACCATCATCGTCGTCATCATCATTATCGTCGCTCGGTTGGCTGCCTACTTGATCATCGTCATTGTTTACAGGTGTGTTGGTATCCGTAGAACTGCCGTTATTATTTGTGTGGTTATTGTCAGTATTATTTGTATTGTTTGTGCTAGTAGGCTTACTGGTGGTAGGCTTACTAGGTTTATTGACTATGGACCCAGCGTTATTATTTTTGTTGGTATTCTTGCTGTTCAAAGTACTATTGTTTTTGTTATCCGTGCTAACGCCCTTGACCTCTTTTTTACTTGCAGTATCATCGTCGTCTGAGTCGTCGTCATCATCGTCATCTGAGACGGTGCTGATAACAGCTCCAGAATAGGCATTAATGTATACCTTTTTTGTGCCGGTTGCCATTTTTACCTCTACTTCATAGACAGGTACTCCATTTTCATCGTCTAGTTCAATGGATTTGATTGTACCTTTTACATGTTTGAGTGCAATGGACTTGGCTTCAGATTCTGTGATCGGCATCGTGTTGTTTGTTGGTTGTTTATTGGGTTTGGAGGTGATCTCTTTTTTGAGCACTTCGCCATTAGCTTCATTAATATACATAATGATTGATTCTTTATTATTTTCTAATTTGGCTTGGTAATAGCGGCTGCCGTCCGGTTGTATTTTCAATTCGAGCGAGCTGAGTTTTCCATTAAATTGTGTTTTCGCGATCTGCTTCGCTTCTTCTTTTGTTATAGGCGTAGAACCATTTCCAGGTTTATTAGGATTAGTAGGCTGACCAGTTCCAGGATTATCCTTGCCTGGTTTGTTCGGATTCATTGGAACACCTGATTCATTTATTTGTTTAAGATGAAGGATATCGCCATTATATCCACCAACATGCAGCTCGTACCATCTATCACCATTTTTAAGCTTGGCCACATATTGAGGTGGATTGCTATGTTCATTGAGTTGAATGCGCTCCACCTTGCCAGCATAGGCGTTGCTAATGATTTGTTTCACTTCTTGCTCAGAAAGGAGTGGATTCGTTTGCTGTGCCCAAATTTGTCGTACACCAAATAAAAGGAAAGCTAGCAACAGTGCGCTGCTTGCAGCATAGATCCATTTTTTCTTAAGTCGATCCATTGTATATTCACCTCTATTCGAGAAGAATCTGTGCGTTGTTTTAAAGGTAACAGATATAGCTTAGTTTGCAATGATAAAATAATGAGAATTTGATGAGAGTGACTATGCTTTTACTTGCCAAGTAAGTGGAAAATGAATAATGAAGCTAGTTCCTACGCCTTCTTGGCTTTCTACTTCAATCGTACCATCATGGGCATCCACGATTTGCTTGGCAATGGAAAGTCCTAATCCAGTTCCGCCTGTTTCCCGATGTCGAGCTTTATCTACACGATAGAATCGTTCGAATAGATGTGGGATATCCGCTTCAGGAATGCCCACTCCACAATCTTTAACCACAATGTGAGCATGGGATTGGTCGGCAGAGACGTGGACGTCGATATCGCCTGAGCTGTATTTGACAGCATTGTTCAACAAAATGAACAGAAGCTGTTTGTACTTGGCTTCATCTGCATGTACTTCAAGTGCAGTCAAATCCTGCTGCAGCGTAATTTCGCGATGGTAGGCTTGTTTCGTTAATTTGACAGCTTGAGCAGTAGCGTCGATCAAATCGAACGTATTGGCCTCTATATGCATGCCCGCATCATGTCGAGCTAAGTCCAGCATTTGATGCGTCATTTCTTTCATACGCACAGCTTCAGAATAGATCGCTTCCACAGATTCTTTGAGTACTTCCGGATCGTTCATTCCCCAGCGTTTTAGCATTTCTGCATAGCTTTCGATAACGGTTAGTGGTGTCTTCAACTCATGTGAAGCATCTGATACGAATTGCTGCTGCTGATCGAAGTGAAGTTTTAATCGTTCTATCATTTTATTAAACGTATTGCCAAGCTTATACAGCTCGTCTTGGGATTTACCCTTTACGTCAAGTTTTTTGAACGTATTCTTCCGCTGGATCTCTTCCATCGTTGCAATAAGTGCATTAATAGGACGCAAAATTAAATTTGTCAAAAATCTACCAGCTAAAAAAGAGGGGATTAATACGGCAATGGTCGCAATCGTTAATACCCATCTTAATTGTGATAAATTTTTCTGAGTCGATTGTATGTTCTCTGTCACTTCAAGCATTGCAATCCGACCATCTTCATAAATGATAGGAAGATAGCTGCGTGCAAACATCGTATCTAAATAAAAAAACAGCTCGTTTTTTTGTTCCTGGTAGTACGTTGCGGGCATTTCTTGATACTGTACTTGACGGGCTGGATCATGCTTTACTTTTCCATCTTCAAATATAATTCGAATCATTCCGTCTTCAGGTAAATAACCACCGCGAAGAAAATCATTAATGTCGCCTCCCGTAAATTCTTGAAGCGGCTTAGAGATTTGTTGCGCTTGAAGCTGAACGCTGCTCAATGCATCTCTGGTTGTCATATTATAGAACAAAGCGTAAATTGACATGTTGATAATGAGAATAACGAGCAGCAGCCAGACGGATGACAGCAAATAAATTTTCGTGCGCATGTTCATTAGCGATCTACTCCTTCATGACGTACCCCACACCACGAATCGTGTGTATAAGCTGTTTGTCGAACTGATGGTCGATTTTTTTGCGCAAATAACGAATATAAACATCGACGACATTGGTATCTCCGAAATAATCAAAGCCCCATACATTGGTTAGTATTTGTTCGCGGTTCATCACTTGATTCGGATGTTTTAACATGAATACAAGTAAATCATATTCACGAGGTGTCAGTTCAATATCATGATCTCCTCGCTTTACTGCTCTTGATTTGTCATGGACGCTTAAATCAGCCATCGTCCAAACATCACCACTATCTACAGGAATTGTAGGTGCCGGCTGAAGCTGAGCTTTCATGCGCAAACATGTGCGGATACGTGCTAACAGCTCTTCAATTTGGAACGGCTTTGTAACGTAGTCATTTGCACCTAGATCAAGTCCGCTTACTTTGTCATGTACAGAGTCCCGCGCCGTCAACAAAATAACAGGAGTCATATTGCCGGACGTGCGAAGACGTCGCAATACCTCCAAGCCGCTTAATCCTGGGAGCATCACGTCAAGCAGAATCAAATCCCAGTTCTGTTCCTGGCATAGTTGATATCCGTCTAAACCATTATCTATCGTTTCTGATTCATAACCTTCATGCTTTAATTCAAGCTGGATAACTCTCGCTATTTTCACTTCGTCTTCAATAATAAGAATACGTGGCTTCTCCATAACTGCACTCCTGTTCGTTCATCATGTAGAATCGCTTGCTAATAACAGCATATCTGCAACTGCACTGTATTTCAACAAATTATCCTTCTAAAGAAGGAGTTCAAATCCACATGGAGGTTGTGTTGGCGCTAACCACATTTCGTTATATATTACACTTTGTGCCACTCATTTCATTCATGAATGGAATAAGAGGTACGATGCCTTACGATACGAGTTTGAGCAATGTTACCTAATAGGTAACGTCTTTTATTTTAGTCCTGTGGGAAGTGGGGATATCATAGCTGGATGATTTGCTGAGTCTATGATTATGAAGGGAAAAAAGCTGAAATCGTGTATGTGGGAATACGCATAATCATGTAAATATTGACATGCAGCAGACTTGTTTTTGGGATGAAGTTCTACAAGGGTAGGTCTGTTATTTTTTCCAAATAATTTTAAAAACGTGTAGGATTATGTTAATCAGTCTGTAACTTTTCCATTGATTTCTTCGTTTATACTTGAGAAGAATTTTTATTACGGGGAGAGGGGGCAAAGTCATTGCTGAAGAAGCTTCGGCTCAAGAAAAAACAGCATCAGAAGCCGGATGTCTCAAGTGCTGATACGGAGCAGCAACCAACGATAGAAGCAGAAGTAGAAGTAGAAGTAGACGCGAAAGTAACTGCAGACATCAAGAGCAAAGATTCGACTAAAGAGTGGCCGCAGCGTAAGGTGACGTTAGCACTTGATCAGCCGCTGCTTGAAGTGCGTAATGTAGAGCGAATATTTGACGTGGGCAGTCAAAAGCTGCATGTCTTGAAAGGCATAAATATGCAAGTTATGCAAAGCCAGCTTGTCATGTTGAAGGGCCGTTCAGGATCGGGTAAGACGACGCTGCTTAACATGTTGGGCGGATTAGACTTACCTACTAGCGGGGAAATATGGTTCCGTGGCGAACAGCTATCTGCTTGGAGCGATGATAAGCGCACACGTGTCCGCCGGGATGATGTCGGATTTATTTTTCAGGCGTTCGCTCTTATGCCGCTATTATCTGCGTATGAAAATGTAGAATTATCATTACGGATGGCTAACATTCCTCGACATTTGTGGAAAGCGAGAGCCCAGCATTGTCTTGAACTTGTAGGGCTTGGTAAACGCATGTATCATCGTCCGTTTGAGATGTCGGGTGGTGAACAGCAGCGTGTTGCTATAGCAAAGTCAATCGCGCATAAGCCGCTGCTGTTGTTGGCCGATGAGCCTACAGCTGAACTCGATACGCAAATGGTTGCTCAAGTCATGGGGGTATTTCAGCAAATTATCGAGACTGAGAACATTTCCATATGTATGACAACCCACGATCCAACAATAATGGAGGTAGCCGATCATGTATACGAAATGGTTGACGGAAAGTTCGTCTCCTAATTCACAACGATCTCGCAGCAGACGTCTACAACGCTGGATGTTAATTGCTATATCTAGTACATTACTGTTCACTTCTGCTTGTTCGCTTCTGCCTGCTGAAGAGGAAGAAGAGGCATTGCCAGTAATTACACCGCCAACGATTTCGAAGAAGCCTGAGCATGAAGTTACGACGCAAACGTTAGTCAATCAGTTCAGCGCTAGCGGTAAGATTATGTCGCAGCAGGAAGAACATGTGTACTTCTCTGTAGACGGCAAGCGGATTAAAGATGTACTTGTGAAAAATGGTGACAAGGTTAAAGCGGGACAAGTTGTCGCCGTTTTCGAAACCGAGGATATTGAGAAGAGCATCCGCGACAAAAAATTCGATCTTCGCAAAGAAGAATATGCGATGAAGGAAAATTTACGTAAGCGCGATGAAATGGATGAGCTTGAATTCGAACAAATGCAATTGAATTATGAGCAGAAGAGGCAAGATCTTGCCGACTTGGAAAAGGATCTAAGCAAAGCTACGCTCCGTGCTCCGTTCTCAGGATCTGTCGTTGCATTGTATGGACAGAAGGGGAATCAGACAAAAGCCTATGAACCCATTGCGACTATTGCCAATACTTCTACGCTGACGGTAGCTGTCAAATTGTCTAAAGATGAACTTGAAGATGTTGCGATAGGAATGGAAGCTGAAGTCAAAATTAACGGGCAAGACAAGCCGATCAAGGGTAAAATCAAAGCACTTCCGAATCCAAACAGTTCTAGCGGCTCCGATCAGCCAAATCAACCAGATGGTGGACAAGGCGGTAATGGTGCGCAAAAAGAGAAACTAGAGGATTTTGTTATCGTGCAGGTCGATAAGCTCCCAGCTAATGTTCAACGCGGTACGAGTCTTGGTGTCAACATTATCAAGAGCCGTAAAGAAAATGCAGTTGTCATTCCAAACTCAGCACTTCGTAAGATTGGCTCACGTAAATATGTGCAAGTTGTAGAGTCAGATGGAACGAAGCGTGAAGTAGATGTAGAGGTTGGGCAGGAAGACTCAACGGTAGTTGAAATTTTGAGAGGCTTAGAGCCTGGTCAGAAAGTGGTAGGTAATTAATGGGGATTCCATTATTTAGATTCCTGTTCCGCAAAATGTGGAATACACGCTGGATGACGCTTAGCACATTGCTCGGCTTGCTCGTCGCAATTTCTTTTACAGTTAGTATCCCGATGTACTCGGATGGCGCATTGAAACGCGTTGTCAGCAAGTCGATTGTAGATAATAGCCAATCACTTCCAGCTGGTTCACTGCTGATGCGTTATCAAGTGAGCGGTGCTGATAAGACCGACTTAAATGCGCTGCAGTCAGTTGACCAATACATCAAAAAAGATGTGAAAGAAAAAATAGGTTTTCCTTCACAAGTGTTCGTAAGGACACAGTCGCTTAGAGCGACAGAAGTTTATCCAGAAGATCCTACAAAGGTAGATGCGAGTCGAATTCGGACGATGACGATCGCGTCGATGGATGGATTGCAGGATAAAATTGAATGGACAAACGGTCGTACATACAAAGAATCGGCACCTGACAGTCCGATAGAAGTAGTCATGTTGGAAGACGCGATGTATCGCAATGATTTGCATATCGGTGCTGTGTTGGAATACCCGGTTTCCGGTGGTACCGAATCAATCGTTAAAGTGAAGATCGTAGGTACATTTAAGCCATTGAAAGATACTGATCCGTATTGGTATCAAGGATTTGACAGCATGGTTAACGTGCTGTACGCGGCCCCGGACATATTTGAAAACAAGCTTTTGAAAGAAATGCAAATTCCGATCAATCAATCAAGCTGGTACTATGCGTTTGATCTACGTGATATCCAGACGAGTCAAATTACTGATTTAAGTCGTACCCTAAATCGCATGAAAATTGATTTGAATCAACAGCTCAAAGATACGAAGATCGAGCTTTCCTTTGAGAAGCTGCTGGAGGAATTCCGTAGTCAAAGTATTCAGCTTCAAATGATGTTACTTACATTAGCTGCGCCGATGATAGCGATGGTATTTTACTTTATTGCGATGAATGCCAATCAATCTCTGCAAAAGCAGCAAAGTGATATTGCGGTGCTCCGAAGCCGTGGAGCAAGTACACGCCAAATCATTATGCTTTATTTAATGGAAGGAATTATCCTTGGCGGTCTAGCTCTTGCTATTGCCCCATTCGTAGGTTGGTTTATGGCCAAGTCTATTGGTTCGGCAAACGGATTCCTCGAATTCGTCAATCGCAAGTCTATACCGGTCGGCTTTACAACCGATGCCGTTATTTTCGGAGTTGTAGCAGTCATAATTGCATTATTAGCAAGTATTATTCCAGCTGTTATTTTCGCGCGCTCGTCGATCGTTAACTTGAAGCAGAAGCTGGCGCGTTCCGACAGAAAGCCGTTCTGGCAGCGTTGGTTCCTAGATATATTGCTGCTAGGTGTTGCGGGATATGGCTATTATTTATCCAGTCAGCAGCAAATGCTGTCGTTCCAGACAGGAATGAGCGCTGACCAATTGCAAGTACAGCCATTCTTATTCTTTGTACCCGCAATCGCGATATTTGCATCAGGCTTATTTTTCCTACGTTTATTCCCTTGGATACTAAAGCTTATTCAATGGATTGGTGGGAAATTGCTCCCTGTACCGTTGTATTTGACATTGACCCAACTTTCACGCTCATCTACAGCTTATTATCCACTAATGATCTTGCTAATTTTGACGCTCGGTCTTGGTGTGTATAATTCATCTGCTGCACGTACGATCGATGTGAACTCAACGGAGCAAATCTTATATAAACATGTTGCTGATGTCGTCATTACCCCGGTATTTGAAAGTTATCAAGAGCGAGATCCTGATGCGAACAAAGGAAACCAAGGCGGCGGTGGCGGCCAAGGTGGTGGTGGTGGCAGACCTCCTGGTGAAGGTGGAGGAGGTCAAGGTCAGCAGCCGCAGGGCAAAATTATATACAATGAGCCTCCATTCGGAGTATTTAAACGACTGCCAGGAGTTGAGGAGGCAACAAGAGTGATGCAGGTGAAAGCTAATGTTCTATCAGCTGGCAGCTCACTTGGTTCTGGTAATTTGGTCGGTATCGACAATGTCGATTTTGCTAAAGTCGCGTGGTTCCGTGAAGATATGTATCCTTTGCATCCGAATCTGTATTTGGATGCGCTCGGCAAACATGTGGAATCGGCTGTCATTATTCCAACGAGTATTGCGAAGCAGTATCAAATAAACCCTGGAGATCCACTTACCTTAACCGTGAATGGTCAAGAGCTGGAACTGGTAGTTGTCGCTACATTACCTTATTGGCCAGGGCAGTATCCTGCGAAGATGCCTTTTTATATCGTAAACTTAGATTATGTTTATGATCAGCTTGGTACGATTCCTTACGATGTTCTATTGAAGATGAAGGATGGGGCCAAAACGAAACCAATTGTAGATGCGCTGCAAAAAGAGCAAATCGATCTCGTTTCTATAACGGATACGAAGGGTGAATTGGTTAGTCAGAGCAAGCATCCAACGAGAGGTGGAGTGTTCGGTATTTTAAGCCTAGGCTTCCTGATATCGATTATCGTTTCACTTATTGGTTATATTTTGTATTGGTTCTTTAATTTATCGGGCCGGGTCGTACAGTTCGGGGTACTACGAGCAATGGGTCTATCACGCCGCCAGCTTACAGGAATGCTCCTGCTAGAGCAAATCTTTACGGCAGGACTATCGATTGGACTAGGTATTCTGATTGGTAAGCTTGCGAGTATTTTGTTCCTTCCATTCTTGCAAAGCACGACAGATGCACGAATGCAGGTGCCGCCGTTCCGCATTATATTTGATTCGAAGGATACGACGCAATTGTATATGGTTGTCGGTGTCATGATGCTACTGGGCGCCTCCCTTCTCTTTGTTCATATTCGTCGTCTGCGCGTGCATCAAGCCGTGAAGATGGGAGAGGAGCGTTAAACGATGATACATTGCGAAGGTCTCGTAAAAATATACAAAACCGACGATTTGGAAGTTGTCGCCTTGCAAGGACTTAACTTAACCGTTAAGGAAGGCGAAATGATGGCCATTATCGGAAACAGTGGTAGTGGTAAGTCTACATTTCTAAATATTCTAGGTGGCTTGGATCGTCCCTCTGCTGGGACGATTCAAGTTGGGGAATGGAATTTATTAAAAATAACGGATGATCAGCTTGTTAAATACAAACGAGATACGGTCGGGTTTATTTGGCAAAATAATGCCCGTAATTTATTACCGTACTTAACAGCTTTGGAAAATGTAGAAATGCCAATGATGCTGTCAGGGCGATTGGACCGTGCTTATGCGAAGCAGTTGCTAGAATGGGTCGGTCTCGGCCATCGCTTAAATAACAAGCTGCAGCAGTTATCAGGTGGTGAGCAGCAGCGGGTTGCGATTGCGATCTCTCTTGCTAACAAACCTAAGTTGCTGCTCGCAGATGAGCCGACAGGATCAGTTGATACGCAAACTTCTGATCTGATTATGGACATTTTCCGTAAAATGAATAAAGAATTGGGCGTTACGGTTGTTATCGTAACGCACGACTTGTCTATAGCTGGTAAAGTCGATCGCGTAGTAGCTATTCGTGACGGTTTAACAAGTACAGAGTTCATCAAGCGTAATCCAGGATTGGATGAAGTAGGAAAAGGTTTGCAAGAGATACATGAAGCTTATGTTGTTGTGGATCGTGTCGGTCGTTTGCAAGTACCAAAAGATTATCTAGAAGCGTTGAGTATTAACGATAAAGCATCGATGGAATTGGATGGCGATAAGATTATTATCCGCACACCTAGACAATTGGAGGAGTAATAGAGATGAAGAAATCATGGGTGAAGAAGGCGTTAATGCTGACAGTAGCATTGACAATGATCGTGCCAATGCTGGCTGCATGTACGAAGAAAGAGGAAGCAGTTCCTCCAGGCAAGGAACGTGTATTGCGTATCGGGATGCCATATGGCGGTGGAGATGACAGCTGGTTTAGACAACAGTATGTAGAAGCATTTGAAATGGCGAATCCGAACATTCGAATCGAGCTTGTCCCTGCCGTTAACTATGAGGATCGCAGATACGAAGATGATAAAGATCCGAAAAAGAAAGAGCCATCTTTCAAAGAATCATGGAAAAAAATATTAGAAGGCGCTAATGCGGTCGATGTAGTCATTTCTGATGCAGAAAGCTTCCGTCAACTAGCTAAAGATGGTATGTTGGCGAAGTTGGATGAGCGCATGGTACAAGACAAGTTTGACACTTCTGATATCGTGCCTGCTGTTCAGGATGGAATTAAGTCGATGGGAGAAGGGGGCGTTTATGGCTTGGCACCAACGTTCAATTCCAGCGCTTTGATCTACAACAAGAAGTTGTTCCAAGATGCAGGGGTAGAATTCCCTAAGGATGGAATGACATGGGATGAAATGTTTGCATTGGCGCAGCGTGTAAGTAAAGGTGAAGGTAAGGATCGAACGTATGGCTTCGCATTCGATCGTTACACGGGAGATCCGTATTATTCCATGACATATGCGTACATGAGCCCACTTCAGCTGCAAATGTTTGATACTAAAGCTGAAAAAATGCTTGTTAACTCGCCAAATTGGGAGAAAGCTTGGGATAAAGTAGCGAAATTGTACAAAGATAAAGTAATTCCTACACAAGATGCAATGATGATGGATGGTCCGCCACAGGAGGATAATCCTTTCGCTCATGATCAGTTCTTATCTGGTAAAGTAGCAATGATGCTTACAGATATGTACTACATGAACGGGGATCTTGCAAGTGCTGCACGTAATGCGGGCAAGATTAAAAATTTCAAACCGTTTGAGTGGGATGTTGTATCCGTTCCGCATCACTCTGAAGTACCTGGTGTTTCCAGCATGATTAATATTAACAACATTTTCTCTATTAATGCAAAAGCGCCAAATGCTGATGATGCTTGGAACTTTATCCAATATGTAAATGGCGAGCAATGGGCTAAAGTACGCAGCCGCAGCACTAGCTATGAAATGGTTACACGCAAATCGTACATTAAACCTAAAGAAGGTTTGAATTACAATATCGCAGCGTTCTACAATGTGAAACCTGTAATTAATACTAAGAGCAATAGAGACCTTTATGAGAGCAAGCCAGATTTGAGCTATGTAGAAACGTTTGCTCAGCAATTGTTCAATGAAGTTGTTACTGGTAAGAAAACGACGAAGGATGCATTAAAAGAGTGGGAAACAAAAGGTAACGAAATGCTGCAAAAAATTAAAAATGGGGTCCCTATCCAACCAGATGGTGTTCCAGGTGGGGTATATCGCTAAAGATGAGAGAGGCGTGCCAATTATGGCATGCCTTTTTTATTGTGCTCTTTATCTAGATCGAATACAGCGAGTTCTTTGTAGTGTGCTATTTGTTCATGGAAATGTATGAAATGGGGTACATTACTTCTATATAAACATAAAGTGTTAAATCATGCCTAATAATCACTCACTTTTGATGCTGGGTCTTACATGATAGGAGCATATCCATTCAAGATATTAGATGAGGGAGTATAAGTAAGGAAAGGATGTATGAACATGCAATGGATTTATTGGGGGAAGCTTTATGATACGAAATTTCAGGCTCGAGTGCTTCAGCAGCGTTTGGAGCATGATGCATGGCTATATGGCTACAGTACGCCTCACGATATAGAGATTTATCGCTCTCGTCGTGGGAAATATGGAGTAAGATTCGTGTTGTAATGGGGCTGTAATGTGGTGGAATTTCATTCGAAATTTTAATTTTAAAAAAAGTTTAAATAAATGGTTGACTGAACATGTGTGATGTAGTATAGTATTACTTGTCGCTGATGAACGACGCGATGAAAGAAATGATGACGCGGGGTGGAGCAGTTCGGTAGCTCGTCGGGCTCATAACCCGAAGGTCGTAGGTTCAAATCCTGCCCCCGCAACCAAAGCAATCATATACCCTTGTGGCAATCAGGGGCCCTTAGCTCAGTTGGTTAGAGCGGTCGGCTCATAACCGATTGGTCGGGGGTTCGAGTCCCTCAGGGCCCACCATAATTCAACATATATTCTACGAGTTAGTGCTTATTATATGCCGGGATGGCGGAATTGGCAGACGCACAGGACTTAAAATCCTGCGGTAGGTGACTACCGTACCGGTTCGACCCCGGTTCTCGGCACCATTACATAACCTTTTAGCGCTACTTATGAATATAGCATTGAATATGGACTGGCTAAACTCCTTTCGCGAAGCGGAAGGGGTTTTTTAGTTCATTGACATGAAAATCCATTTAACTTGATAGGGAGGAATAGAAGTGGCTATGAAAGTCGATAACGATTGGTCAGACATGCTGCATGATGAAGTCCGCAAGCCATATTTTAAACAACTATGGTCATGGTTAAAGGGGGAGTACGAGCGAGAAGAAATTTACCCTCCTTATGATCAACTGTTTACAGCGTTCCGACTAACTTCATATGAAGATGCGAAAGTTGTAATCGTTGGACAAGATCCTTACCACGGCCCAGGACAGGCACATGGATTAAGTTTTTCTGTGCGCCCTGGTGTGCGAATTCCACCTTCGCTATTGAACATGCTTAAGGAAGGTGCCTCAGATGTAGGTATAACGATGCCGAATCATGGTTCGTTAACTTCTTGGGCTGAACAGGGAGTGCTACTGTTGAATACGGTTTTAACCGTGCGTGCTGGACAAGCTGCTTCACATAAGGGTATGGGATGGGAGCAATTTACCGATTACGTGATTGAACTGTTGAATGAGCGTGAAAAACCTATTATTTTCGTCCTTTGGGGTAGTCATGCACAAGCGAAGGCGAAAATGATAGATCAGAAGAAGCATTTTATTGTTCAATCGCCGCACCCGAGTCCGTTGTCGGCTCATCGTGGATTTATGGGGAGCAAGCCATATTCGAAAATCAATGCCAAGCTTCGTGAGTGGGGTGAGGCTGAAATTGATTGGCAGCTGCCGCAGCTATAGATTAGATGGATGATGCAAGTTAGTATATTGGTTGTTATATGCGTTGACATTAGCGATATTGCTTGTTATATTATTGGTAAGTATTTCATATAGAAGATGTTATACAACGATCTGATAGCTCAGCTGGGAGAGCACTATCTTGACAGGGTAGGGGTCGGCGGTTCGAACCCGTCTCAGATCACCAAACTTATACGTCCAAACCCTTGTTGAAACAAGGGTTTTTTCTTATTTACCACAGAAAGTTGAGCCGGCTTTTTATATATTTTAAGGTGCAAGTGTCCCAATTAGGGTCGGTTATCGTTCAAATTTATTTGGAGTAGGGTTTATGGACAGGCCGACGCGGGTACACTGTCGGTAGATTTATCGAGGAGGTTAGCTTGATGAATGTATCGGATGTGCGTAAACGAGCTGTCACATACGTGGTGACGGGTGTTCTTGTTGTTATAATGTCAGGATGCACGAGTTTGCTTATGGTTGAACCAGAGGCGAAAGAAGAAGTTTGGGACATGCACGAGACTAAAGTTCCTATATATGAAGAGGTGTATGGAAAAATAGTCATTCCTGAAGAGGTGTATCAACCGTAGTTTTGAGAAAGTACAAGCTAAAAAAATTAAAAATATACCTCGAAAGTCGATGTTCTTACATGGCCGATTTTCGAGGTTATTTGTTCTTTATACTTATTAGTTGTAAAAGTGAACCACGTTAAGAGATGGTGATCAAGTGATAAAGTTATGATTTAACATGTTGTTTGTGCTCTTGGGGAATGTTGTTCGATTGCTCTGCTTGTTCGCTTGTAGTTGGAAGGTTACATGTATCTGGATTGAATTTATCCCAGCTTCTCGAATAGGCTTTGCGTGTGACGACTAGCAATAAAGTAATCATGCCGATTACCATCATAATGACGGCAACTATGGTAGCAGTAATTGGATCCATGTGTTAACCTCCGGATGATTTGGTAAAATGCGTGTCAGTATAACTATACATGATATCCAATTTTTTGTATAATAATGTTTCCTGATTAATGGAGGTGCCGAATAATGACGTCAGAACTATTAGAAGTAAAAACACAAGCGCAATTGGATGCATGTATTGCGATAAGATTAGAAGTGTTTGTAGAAGAGCAGCAAGTACCGGTTGAGGAAGAGTGTGACGAGTATGATAAGTTAGAGGCCCCCGCCTATCATGTGCTCTTGCAGCAAAAAGGGGAATACATAGCTACAGGCCGCATTAAACTGTTGGATGAGCTTACAGCTAAAATGCAGCGAATCGCTGTTCGTAAATCATACCGTGGGCAAGGTATAGGGCGTGTACTCGTATTAGGGATGGAGCAAACTGCTCGTGTTCATGGGGTAGAGCGCAGTGTATTGGATGCTCAGTGTCAAGCAGAAGGGTTTTATCAATCACTTGGTTATGTAACGATTTCGGAAGAGCCTTTTTATGATGCGGGTATTTTACATGTTCGTATGGAGAAGAAGTTGTAGAGGCGAGCAAGTGTATATGTGATTCATTCTAAAGGTATGCTAACCCTATGTGAATGATTGGCTGCTTCATAGTAGGATGTTAAGCAAGATCGGGAGGGCAGTTGATCGTTCGCCATTACAGATGTGAAGGGGCTGCGTAAAATGAATGAACGAGAAACATTTGTTGCTGTTCAGAAAAATGGTGATGGTGATTTAACTGCTTTCCAAACGAATAGTGGTCGGGTACTTGGTTACGAGCAAGCGTTACAGGCTGTTCAAACCGGTGAAATAGCAGGTGCCAACGTTTTTAAAGGAAGAAATGGAAAGATGTATATCCGTGGTGATGCCGATGGAGATCCAACTAATAACTTGGACAGCTTACCTCTTTTTTAGTGCTAGATGTTGAATTAAAAATGAATGACAGCAGCTATCCTGATGTTGGACAATGGACTGATTAAGGGATAGCTTTTTTATTTGTGCGAAAATGGGCATTAAAAAAGCGGAGACGCTATGTCACCGCTATAAGTTGTTATCTAATTTAATGAAAATACAAAAAATCCAATCGATTCGATTGAATGAAGCTGTACAATATGTTAAGATAATTCTATTCATCAATTGATTTTCGAATCCAATCATTTTTATCCTAATTATATCTTATCATTTTCGACTCTTGTTGTCAACACAATTTAATTATTTATATAAGGAGTGGTGGAATGACTACCAATCATGACCAATTTGAGGCGGAACAATTGCGAGTTGTGCGCGTGCTTGAATGTATAGACGACCGTCTAGATAGTTTACAGGATGAGCTCAAGTTCGTTAAAGGGGATGTTGTTAGCATCCGCCAAACGTTCTGGGACGACGTTACAGTAAATATGGAAGATGCGAGCGAAGAGGCAGAAACGGCAGCTAGTATTAAGCAGCAAGCTGAGCTTTTGTCAGAGCGTGAACGAAGCTACAGACGTGCTCATAAGCAGGCAAAAATATTGCACAGATTGCAGCAATCTCCTTACTTCGGTCGGATTGACTTTCAAGAGAAGGGGGAGCTGAAGGCAGAGCAGATATATCTCGGCACGGGATCTTTGTTGGATGACGAAGGAATGGAGTTTTTAATCTATGATTGGAGGGCTCCTATTTCTAGTTTGTACTATGACTATCCACCCGGTAAAGCCGAATACAAGACACCGGATGGCACGATTAGTGGAGAATTGGCGTTGAAGCGTCAATTTATTATTCGTGGAGAGCAAATTAAAAGTATGTTTGATACGGGTGTTACAATCGGTGATGAACTGTTAAAAGAAGTGCTTGGTAAGCAGGCGGATTCCCAAATGCGCAGCATTGTCGCTACGATTCAGCGAGAACAGAACCGTATTATTCGTAACGAGCATAGCCGACTGCTTGTTGTACAAGGAGCAGCAGGAAGCGGAAAGACATCTGCGGCCCTTCAGCGCGTTGCTTATTTGCTCTATCGTTACCGAGAGACGTTACAAGCGGAGCAGATCGTGCTATTTTCACCGAATCCGATGTTTAATCATTATGTGTCGACTGTATTGCCTGAACTTGGTGAGGAAAATATGCAGCAGGTGACGTATCAGGAGTTTTTAGAGCATCGTCTACAAAACGAATATGTCGTCGAAGATCCATTTACATTGTTGGAGTACGAATATTCTGCAATGAATGAGCCTGAGTATGAAGCTCGCTTGCAGGGTATCCATTACAAATCCTCAACGGTATTTTTGGCTGTTATTAAGCGATATGTTGATTACCTTAGTCAGCAAGGACTGAAATTTAAGGATTTGACATTCCACGACAAAGTTATTATTGCAGGTGAGGAGATGGGGGAGTACTTCTATTCGCTAGACAGTTCCTATTCCGTGCCTAATCGGATTGAAATCGTGAAAGACTGGCTCCTTAAGCGATTAACGGACATTGCTAAACAGGAGAGGAACAAAACTTGGGTGGAAGATGCCGTTGAGCTATTGGACAAAGAAGACTATTTATGGGCGCATCAAGAGCTGAAACGTAGACGCGGCAAGCATGAGGATGAAGAAGCGTTTGATGACTTTGATGCGGAACGGAATTTGCTGGTTGCTAAACTTGTACAGGAACATTTCAAGCCTTTACGTAACATGGTTAAGAAGCTAGAGTTCATAGATTTATCGCGTATTTATATACAATTGTTTGAAGATGGCGTCAGTATGGAACAGTTGTACTCGGATGGAGAACGACCTGCCGAGTGGGAGCGAATTGCAAGCGATACGGTCACGAGATTAAAGGATAAGATGATGCCATATGAGGATGCTACACCTTTCCTTGATTTGCAGGGCAGACTAGAAGGTGTACAGGTGAATACGAATATACGACATGTATTTATTGATGAAGGGCAGGATTATTCACCCTATCAATATTTTTACATTCGTCGTATGTTTCCACGGAGTAAATTAACGGTGCTGGGTGATTTCAATCAGGCGATATTCACACATACAGGTATGAGCAATGGGCTCCAGGCAATGTTGGCTCATTATAATAAAAATGAGACAGAAATGATTGTTTTAGCTCGCAGCTATCGCTCGACAAGGCCGATTATTGAATTTACACGTCAGTTTATAGAAGGTGGACAGGAAATCGAGCCATTTAATCGAGATGGCAATAAGCCAACTGTAACGTATGTATCAGATGAAGCGGAACGGGCTACGCGTATCGTGGCGCAAATAAGCCAAATGCAGCAAGAAGGCTATGAGTCTATAGCTGTTATTTGTAAAACAACAGCGGAAAGCAAGCGAGCGCACAAGTTGCTAGCATCGCAGTTGTCTATTCGGCTCGTTCACAAAGAGACATCGGTATTTGAAGGCGGTGTCGTTGTCATTCCAGCCTATTTGGCAAAAGGTGTAGAATTTGATGCAGTTATCCTATTTGATGCTTCATCGGATCGATATAGCAAAGATAATGAGCGAAAATTGTTCTATACCGCGTGTACACGAGCTATGCATGAATTGCATCTGTACTACACGAATATGCTCAGTCCATTCGTAACAGAGGCTTCAGACGATAGTTATATAAGGATAAAGTAAGGTCATAACGCAAAGGGGATATCCACCGTCATCTAATTCATGATGAAGGTAGGTATCCCCTTTTTGTTTATAGTGCTAAAAGATGCTCAGTCGCACGGTGGTTCAGTCCATTGCAGCTTAAGTCACGATCGTATATACGTGATGAGGCTCTACGAATGGCATCAAGCCTGTTCTTCCTTCCCACTCCGATCGTTCATCTCCATAATGCATTAATGAAATAAGCGATTGAGTAGCAGGTGGAAGGGATAGCAATTCTGTTATGGTTGCATGTACCTCGCCTGCTCCAATAAGCTGACAATCATGCCAGATGGAGGAAATCCCCTGTTGTACGAGTTGTTCTAGCAGCTGAGGTTGGAAGCGCATATCCGCACTGTAGAAAAAAATCTCATTTACTACTAAAGAATAACTGTACTTATTCGGAATATGCGGGGTTTGGATAAGACGGATAGAACATTCATCGTCAATGACATAGCTTGTTTCGGGTACGAGCGGGTGTACATCAAATACGTCTTCTAAGCATTCGAGTCCAGGCTGACTCATCCCGCCTTTTAAAGTATGCTCCCATAACGGTTCTACGAGTGTATTTGCTATGTACAGCTTAGGCTTGCGTTTATACCGGAACATCATTTGAAACCCATATTCTTCAAGTCCGCCAACGTGATCTCCATGTAGATGCGTAATAATGGCCCCGTCTAGTTGATCGAATGTTAGTCCTAATTGGTGTAAGGCTAGAGGAGCTGTAATTCCGCAATCTATGAACAACTTCGTAGAGGAAGTGCTGATGATCCCATTATTGTTGGCATATTGCTTAGCGAAGGCGCTCCCGGTTCCAAGCATTTGCAGCTTAACAGTCATATATAGTCCTCCTCTGTTCAATCCAATTCAACAATATTTCTAATGTATCATGGGCTAGGTTAGCACACAAGCGAACGTATTCTAGCATGAATATGATAGTTCATAGAGAAGTTGGTAGCTCTTGCTTCAAGTGAAACGACAGCATAAAAGGAGTGGGTTATTCACAGGAGTTAAGCAGGTATGGAAGGAGGGACAACGCGCATGAAAATGGTGTGGAAAGGAAATGAGTACACCAATAGTAGCTCTCGCAAGGGACAAGTTCCTTCAATCATTGTTGATCATATTTCTGCTGGCACGATGTCCAGTATGGATTCATGGTTTACAAGTCCAAACAATAAAGTCTCTTCTGCTCATTTTGGTATTTCAAAGCGAGGAGATATTCATCAATATGTGGCGATTGAACAAGCGGCATGGGCACAAGGTATAGCTTTGGACAAGATACCGAACGCCTTGTCACCGGTTGTACGTAGTAAGCCTTACAATCCTAATCAATATGCGGTTTCCATTGAGCATGAAGGAATGGATGGGGATTTGACGGAAGAGCAGTTTCAGGCTTCTGTACAGTTGCATCGCTATATTCGGGATTATGTGAAGCGGGAATATGGTCATGAAATACGATTGAATCGCAATTATGTCATCGGTCATTTTCAAGTTGATCCTGTTCGTAAAGCGAACTGCCCGGGGCCGAAGTTTCCTTGGACACGACTATACGAAGAATTAGCGAAAACGGATGAGGAGGAGAAAAAAATGCAGGAGCTGAGAAATGAGGTGAATGAGTTAAAAAATAAATTGATAGTAGCTGAGCAGCGAATCAAGCAACTGGAACAAGCAAATAGTCTTGCGGAAATACCAACTTGGGCAAAGTCAAGTATGGACAAGGCTGTTCGCAGCGGAATTGTTCATGATCCAGAGCACGCCTCTTTAGATGTATATCGGCTAATCGTCATTCTTGATCGGTTGAATTTGATAAAATGATCAGGTCGTTGTAAAATGAAAAGTTACAATTCTGTTATTATTTCAAGCGCAACTCTCCTGTAAAAGTAGAGTATACATTTACATCAAAGCAGTTGGGGGTTAACAGAAATGAAATGCAGGAGAATTGCTGCACTTGTACTAGCAGGGATGATGTTCGGTGGAACACTTTTATCTGCAGTACCTGCGCACGCTGAAGCTGATAACATGCGTGTTACTTTAAATGGCGAGGCGTTAGCTGACGGAGGATACATCATTGACGGCAAGACTTATGTCTCTGTGCGTCAACTGCAGGATGCGTTACAAGCATTCGTACATTTCGACGAGAAAACAAAGAAATTATATGTGGAGAAGCCTAATGTTCACATGCTTCTTTTCCAAGGGAAGAATCCTTTTGGCAAAGTAGAGACAGGTCGTACTTCTTTCTCTGCACTCGTTCAAGTTGATAGTTTGAAGACAGAGGTCGATGCCATTCGGTTGACCATTACCGATCCGAAGGGAAATACGTCAACGATTCAGGAAAAGGATCTTAAAGGGAAAGATAACTTCTGGTTCCGCTCTGAGGAATATAAGTATGATTTTAAGTCTAAAGGTGTATATACAATCAATTGCTATATGAGAAAGAAGAATGAAGATTTTACACTTTTGTCTCAGATCAAAGTGGAAGCTATAAAATAAAACAAACAATCATTTCAATTTTACATAATATTGTACATGCACTCCTCCGCGTTGACCTGTTGGCTATAACGTGATACGATACGGTAGTATTACACTACTTGTACTAAAAGGAGACCCGCATAATGAGCGAACATAAACATGACTGCGGCTGTGGTCACGACCATGACCACGATCATTCTCATGAAGAGATTATTGTAACGTTAATTGATGACGAAGGCAAAGAAGTAGAAATGGTTCTTGTCGAGACATTTAACGTAGAAGATCAACTATACGCGCTTCTTCTTGAGCGCAACAACCTTGAAGCTGACGGTGCTATCTTCCGTATGGACGAAGATGAAGAGGGCATGGCTCTTAACCCGATTGAAGATGATGCTGAGTGGGATCGTGTTCAGCAAGCATATCAAGAGTTGCTAATTGACGAAGATCAAATGTAATATTTGATGAACAAAGCTCCAAGGCGACTTGGGGCTTTGTTTTATTTATCCGACGGTTAATTATTTACATGCCGACAATAAAAGAAATTTGCGATGTTGATGAAAGCATCTATCATAATGTAAAAAAGATGATTCCTACTTCACATAGGAATCATCTTTTTTTAACTATTCAAATATTGCTTCTTCTTCGCGAATGACTTTTACATATTGAATATAACGATCTTCTGGCCCTTTGACTGGTAGACCGATCTCAACATGATCACGAATATAATCAATATTTTCCTGCGATATCACTTCACCAGGCAGCAAAATAGGAATACCTGGAGGGTAGACATATATAAATTCCGCAATAATGCGTCCAGCTGATTGTTCGAATGGAACAACTTCTGTATCCCCATAGAACGCATCGCGCGGAATGAGCGATAGTTGTGGGATTTCTGGAATTTTGACGACCAGTTCTTGTACTTCTTTTCGCTCAAAATGTTCTTGCGATAGAACTTGAAGTGCATGGAGTAGGATGCCTACGGTTTCCTCTGAGTCTCCAGGTGTGACAAGACATAGAATGTTGTACATGTCACTCAGCTCAACTTCGAGGTTAAAACGATCGCGCAGCCAATTCTCCACCTCATATCCTGTAATGCCAAGATGGCGTACATGGATAGTCAGCTTCGTTGCATCATAGCTATGTGTAGCTTCTCCGCCCAATATATCATCTCCGAAGCAATACAGCCCTGGTATCTCATTGATGGCTTGTCTTGCTCCTTGTGCCAGCTTAATCGCTGTTTCTGCGATTTGATGCCCGTTCAACGCAAGGTTTCGACGAGACGTATCTAACGAAGCAAGCAAAATATAGGACGTTGAAGTTGTAGTTAACATGCTAATAATCGTTTGGACACGATGCATATGGACGAGGCCATTTTTCGTGTTTACGTTTAATATAGAGCTCTGTGTCATAGAGCCCCCCAGCTTATGGACGCTTGTTGCTGCCATATCGGCACCAGCTTCCATAGCTGACATTGGCAAATCCTCATGGAAATGAATGAGTACCCCATGTGCTTCATCGACAAGTACAGGTACATCATAGGAATGTGCGAGATCAACAATCTCTTTTAAGTTGGCACATATGCCGAAATAAGTTGGATTGATGACAAGCACTGCCTTGGCATCAGGATGCTTCTCCAAGGCGCGTCTCACGGAACGCGTTGTAATACCGTGATCGATCCCCAGGTTGGAGTCTCGTGCCGGAGATACGAATACCGGCTTAGCCCCAGCGAAAATAATCGCTGACATGATCGATTTATGCACATTGCGCGGAACAATAATTTTGTCTCCAGGAGCGCATACGGACATAATCATCGTCATGATAGCTCCACTTGTGCCTTGTACGCTGAACAGCGTATAATCGGCACCGAAGGCGTCAGCTGCTAATTGCTGCGCTTCTGCAATTACACCAGTAGGCTGGTGCAAATCATCGAGGGGAGCAATATTGATCAAATCTATAGAAAATGCTTGCTCACCGATGAAATTACGGAATTGTTCATCTGCTCCTGCGCCTTTTTTGTGTCCAGGTATATGGAACTGAACAGGGTTGCGGGATGCATGATTCGTCAATGCTGTAAATAGTGGAGTTCGATGATGGTCCATCGCGGTCTCACAACCTTTCATATGGAAATGCCGGTCTCCTTAAATAGGGGACGGCTAAAAGAAACAAGGATTAGTTTAACAAAAACCCCCCGGAATGCAAGAACAAATTACAACAGCAGTCGACGACATCGCTAGAAAGCAGTTCCGGTATATTCGAAGTTTGTTCATTTTGTTGCCATGAAAATTGTGGTACGATGGGATTTACGGAGGGAAAGTGTATGAATAAACAACTAACTGTCGTCATGCTCATGCTAATGATGGTATTTATTGGTTTCGGTATCGTTATCCCAGTATTGCCAATGACAATAACGGATACTGGGGCCAATGAGATGCATTTAGGATGGATGCTTTCGATTTATTCGCTTGTGGCCTTTATCGTGTCGCCGATCTGGGGGGCTTGGTCGGAACGCGTTGGACGCAGACCAATCATCTTAATCGGTATTAGTGGATTTAGTGTAAGTTATTTGTTATTTGCGATTGGCACGGATATGCTGTGGCTTATGTATGCGTCCCGAATATTAGGGGGCTTGTTCTCAGGGGCAGTCACGGCAGTAATTGTAGCTTATGTGGCAGATATTACAACAGATGAACAGCGTACAAAAGGGATGGCTTATGTTGGGGTGTCCATTGGTTTAGGTTTCACCTTCGGCCCCGCATTCGGTGGTATCATTAGTGAAGTTGGTGGTTCAGCAGCTCCGTTTTATGCAGCGGCAATTCTTACGTTTATAACAGCCGTTCTTGGAGCGTTGGTATTGAAGGAATCCTTACCTGTTGAGAAGCGTATGTCCAGCACCATGTCGTCGCCATCCAGATGGACTGCCTTTACGGGACGGATGAAATATTTATACGTGCTTTCCTTTTTTGTCACGTTCACGTTGGCCGGACTTGAAGCTACGTTGATGTATTTTCAAATGCTGCGCATACCAGGTACGACAGCATGGGATATTGGCTGGATGTTCTTCTTCTGCGGTCTGGCAGGAGCTCTCGTGCAAGGTGGCATTGTGCGTCGCTATATTAAGAAGGGAACAGAGAAGTATGGCATTATGGCTGGACTTGTCATTTCAGCGCTAGGCTTTGTACTTTTACTATTCTCATCTACGATAGTTAACGCAACGATTTTCCTATGCATCTTTGGTATCGGGAATGCATTGATTCGACCATGTGTCACATCGTTGATTACCCAGAAGACAACAGTCAGCCAAGGTATTGCATCTGGACTTAACTCATCGATGGATAGTTTTGGGCGTATCGCTGGACCAGCACTAGCAACTGCTGTATTTAACTGGAACGCTAATATGCCATTTATTATCGGAGCGGTATTATCGATTGCTGCAGTAGCACTAGTTATCCGCTTTAACTCCTTAGACCAAACTTCTTCGCTTAACACGACAATATCTTAATTCGGTTAAGTACGTACACTAATGAATACGATATAGAAAAGGGCTGTCTCTGCAGGTGTTTATTTCCTGCTAGGACAGCCCTTTTACGTGCGTGGAGTTTAATCCGTGCAAGGTGTAGTTGCGTTATTCGTAAAAAAAGTGATGTTATATATTTGCAGCTTTATAGATCGGCATTAGTGTATGAATCGTATCTGATGCGAGCTTTATAAAGGCTTGTCCATCCTGCAAGATAGGATCGTTAGGTTTCAGATGGAGACCAACTAGCCATTCAGAGGATTTGATGTCACGGAAGCGGGTTAACGTCGTCTGTAGTTCCTCATCCGTAAGTTCTGTAATTTTAGCTGCATCTTTTTTCATATGGTCCATGGACAAGACATAATGATTAGGGAGGGTATTTATAAGTTCGTCAGATTGAGCTAAGAGACGCTCTGCGATTTGTTTCTTATTCTCAACTTCATAGATGAATGCGAGCCAAATAAACAAATGATCGTCGAACAATCCAACTTGAAAATGCGGCAAAGCTTTATAGCCTCGTTTGTTAGGGCCAATTGCCATCCATGTATCTTTTGGTGCATTAACTTTGCGGCGAGCATGCTGAGCAATGTGCAAGTACATTTCCTGCCCAGCAAACACGGACGCATCTGCAACAAGCTGTTCACCGATTGCGCGAAATTTTGGCTGAATGCGAGTGCGAATACCCTCCATCCGCTGCTCTAATCCTTCAATGTGAAACGTTGCAAAATCTGATGATTCAAAACCGTTAAACGTCATCGTCTAGTCTCCTTCGTATTTCTTTTGCGATTGCAGTAGCTAGGTATATAAACACCCCATAGTGCTGTCATTGGAAAAGGAATATCTTTATTTTATCACATTTTTAAAATTGAAGAGACATGAGACGAGGCTGCAAGGCTGAGAAGAAAAGTTCAATTTTCATTGGTTCCGCTTAAATTTCCAGTCAATAATCCAAGTTGCACCGTCATATGATGAACTACAGTCGAAGTTAGCAAGGAGGTATTTGCCGTGAATCGCAGCGATGAAGTGGAATATTGTAATCTGGAGTTACGCTTTGACCGGCGGCAAATCCAGGACCTGATCCGCGATCTTATCCGAGAAGGATATTCGCTGTACTGGAGTGAGAATGAGTCATTGTTCATTATCTCCATTCGAACAGGCAGAAAGCTCGTGAAGCTTCGTTTTCAGCGTATTCAGCAGAGATATAAAATCGTGGGTGATTATACGCTGCGTGACGAGCGATTGTCTGAATTTATGGAGAAGCTCATTGGAGATGCGCGTGGTCACGCAGTAGTTAAGCGCTTTAAAGATCGTCATATATTTGTGGAAAACATTATGTTTGGGGAGCGGATTCGCTTAGTAGAAATATGTGGGCTGGAGCAAAAAGTCATATTTCAAAAACGTCCGACTGTTTCGGCAGAAGAAATGATGCAAACTTTTCTATCTACGAGAGCAGAAGAACGAATGGATATGATGCGTATTGAAATTGATGAAACATTGACAGAACTGTCCGAAGCGTTGAGGCTAGAAGATATTGACCAGATGGAGCAGTGTAAAGCAAGGCTAAGTCAGCTTCGCTGTGAGATGATTCAATTGGAATGGTAAGTATTACAAGATTCTCTTCACCCTGCCTGACGCATTGCTGAAAAGTGATGTGTAGCGGCTAGGGTGATTTATTGTGTGCATAGTGACTGGACAAGTATCCTCTATGAGGAGATTCATTTGATTTATGATCTTGACGAGGGGTTCACTTCTCCATGCAAAAAGGGTACAATAACAATGTTATACAGTAATTTATCTAAATAAAGAACAAAGGGTGGAAGAACCAATATGGCAAAAACACAAATCGGTGTCATCGGACTTGCAGTCATGGGCAAGAATTTGGCTCTGAACATTGAGAGCCGCGGCTATTCGGTATCGGTATTCAACCGTTCCCGCGAAAAGACAGATGCGCTTATGAGTGAAGCGCCAGGCAAACAGCTTACGCCTACATATACAATCGAGGAGTTTGTTCAATCGCTTGAAGCACCGAGAAAGATTCTCATCATGGTTCAAGCTGGTAAAGCAACAGATGCAACAATCGAATCTCTCCTCCCACATCTAGACCAAGGCGATATCATTATCGATGGAGGAAATGCTTACTTCCCAGATACAGTGCGTCGCAGCGCGTATTTGGAGGAGAAAGGCTTCCGCTTTATCGGTTCTGGCGTATCCGGCGGGGAAGAAGGAGCTCTTATCGGTCCTGCGATTATGCCAGGTGGACAAGAGAGTGCATATAAGTTAGTTGAGCCAATCTTGACTGCTATTTCTGCTAAAGTTGGCGATGAGCCGTGCTGTACGTATATCGGTCCAGACGGTGCAGGTCACTATGTGAAGATGGTTCATAACGGTATTGAATACGGCGATATGCAGCTCATTTGCGAAGCGTATCACCTTCTTAAGACAGTTGTAGGGGTAGATGAGAAGGAACTTCACTCTATCTTCACAGAGTGGAACAAAGGTGAGCTAGACAGCTACCTAATCGAAATTACAGCTGATATTTTCTCCAAATATGATGACGAAACAGGCAAGCCAATGGTGGATGTTATCTTGGACGAAGCTGGTCAAAAGGGTACAGGAAAATGGACAAGCCAGAGTGCGCTTGATCTAGGCGTTCCATTGACTATGATTACAGAGTCTGTATTCGCTCGTTTCTTGTCTGCTATGAAGGCAGAACGTGTTGCGGCAAGCCAAGTATTGTCTGGTCCAGCGCATAAGCCATTCACAGGCGACAAAGCGGAATTCGTTGAGAAAGTACGCAAAGCGTTGTTCGCAAGCAAAATCATCTCTTACGCGCAAGGCTGGGCTCAAATGAGAGCAGCATCTGAAGAGTATAACTGGAATTTGAACTACGGCAACATCGCAAAAATCTTCCGCGGCGGTTGCATCATTCGTTCTCAATTCCTTAACAATATTAAAGAGGCTTATGATACGAATCCTGAATTGAAGAATTTGTTGTTGGACGATTACTTCAAAGAGATCGTAGAGAAGTATCAAGATGCATGGCGTGAAGTGATTGGCTCTGCAATTGCTTACGGTGTTCCAGTACCTAGCTTCTCGGCTGCATTGGCATACTATGACAGCTACCGTACAGAGCGCTTGCCAGCTAACTTGCTGCAAGCACAGCGCGATTACTTCGGTGCTCACACGTTCAAGCGTGTGGACCGCGAAGGTTCGTTCCATTACAACTGGCTCACTAACGAATAATAGACAACAACGCCGAGCCCTAGGGCTCGGCGTTGTTTATCATCGTGTGATTGTTCATGGATAGTCTTTGATAGGAGTAGACATGTATTACTCATGATGGTGTATCTTTGTTGGCAGATGATGTTGTGTTCCAAAGCCCATATGCTGCTTCGGACAAATAATATCGCAAGCGCTCGCTTTCTTGACCGTATCTTCCGTTGCGTTTGAGCATCAACGTAGATATTTCTGCGAAGTATCGAAAGTTACGGCGCAGTCGTTCAGGATCTAGAGCATCAACATGTGCATCTGGCTGAGCAAGTTTCTGCTTGACCATATTTAAAGCCCATAAAATGTCGTCTTTACACAATGGATGTGAAGAATCAAGAATTTGTGCCATACGATTGGCAGTAGAAAGCGCTCGTCCATTGGATGAAGGCAGTTGGGATGGAGACATCGTCTGTTCACTCCTATTAATAGGCTGATACGATACAAGTTGTATAATTGATTGTCACGTATATTGGATTGTTACATGTTCTGAGTATTACTATGTTTACGTAGAATAGTTTTGTTTTATACGTATCCATTGTCTAACTGTTTCATGCTATGTTATCATATGGGCAGTTTATGTGGAGTAGGAGATATAGTATGCATATACACGATAAGAGAAATCACCTAATCTTAATCGGCTTTATGGGTACGGGCAAGTCTACAGTAGCGCAGTATTTAGCTGAGCAGCTTGCATATCCTTTTGTAGACCTTGATCAAGAAATTATTCGCTTAGCTGGTCGATCAATTCCGGATATCTTTGCAGAAGAAGGAGAAGATGCCTTCAGAAACTATGAGTCTGAGGCGCTTGGCAAAGTATCGGAATTTACTTCTCCAGTTGTATTGGCAACTGGCGGTGGAGCAGTACTGCGTGAAGGAAATTGCCAAGTCATGCTGGATAGCGGTTGTGTGATCGCCTTAACAGCTGACGAGCACACAATCGTCTCGCGTGTGCAAAATGATCGCAATCGTCCACTTTTACAAGGTGAAGCGTCGAAGAGAGTCAGTGAACTTATGGAACAACGTAGAGGAAAGTATGATTTTGCCCATCTGAGTGTGAAGACAGACAATCGTCATGTACAGCAGTTGGCGGAAGAGATTGTAGCCTACTACCGCCAATTTGCGCAATATGAGGAGAGTGGACAAGCATAGTATTATGCTATTGGACCTTCAATCTCAGCCCACGCCAACATGCCGCCTTCTAAGTTAATGCCGCAATTGATTCCGACTTGCTGTAAATATTCACACACACGTTCGCTGCGATATCCGCTTCGACAGATGAAAATCGTTTCTGCAAGAGGATCAATCTCATCGATACGATTCGGAATATCGTTCATTGGGATATGCTTGGCACCAGGTATAATGCCATGTGCGACTTCTTCATGTTCTCGCACATCGATCAACTGGATCGCTTCACCGTTATTTAATCTAGCTTTGAGCGTATCAACTGCCATTTGAGGGACTGGTTGCATGTTATGTTGCCTCCCATGTTATTACATCGTTCAACTAGACCAATGCCTATAGTATACTTTCCCCGTTATCATATTCATCCTTTATAAATTTGTCAAATCAAACTTGCCTTTGGAACATCCAGTTGTAATGGAGGTTTAGGCACGAAGAGGAGTGTTTTAGATGGATATCATAGTTAATCCAATTTCGCGTTTGCAGGGGGATATTCAAGCCCTATCATCTAAAAACTATACGACAAGATATTTACTAGTTGCTGCGTTGGCAGAAGGTACAAGCACAATCTATTATCCTGCACACAGCGAAGATAGTGATGCGATGCGTCGCTGCCTTCGTGACCTTGGTGCAACGCTTGATGAGGATGATACAAAGATCGTTATCAAGGGATTTGGGGCGCAACCTGTGCTTCAACCTGCTTCTAAGCAGCTCGATGTAGGTAACGCAGGAGCGGTGCTTCGTTTCTTAATGGGTATCGCATCCTTGCTACCAGAGGTACACTTTATTAATGCTTATCCTGATTCACTAGGTAAAAGACCGCATCATGATCTAATTGATGCTTTAGAACAGCTTGGTGCTGAGCTACAGCATCAGGATGGGAAGTTGCCTATTACAATTAAGGGCGGTAAGCTTAAAGGTGGTGCTATTCGGGTATCTGGTAATATAAGCTCTCAATATTTGAGTGCATTATTGTTCCTAACGCCGCTTCTTCCTGAAGATAGCACGATCGAAGTAACAGATGACCTGAAGTCCAAAGTTGTCGTCGGTCAGACGCTGGAAGTTATTCGGGAAGCAGGTATCATAATTGAGGCAAGTGAAGATCTTATGTCATACCGCATACCAGGCAACCAGCGCTATGCAGCGCGTACGTACCGTGTACAGGGGGATTACCCTGGCTCTGCTGCCATATTGGCAGCGGCTGCTGTAGTGCCTTCCGATGTTACATTGCGCGGACTGACAGAGGACAGTAAGCAAGGGGAACGTGCTATTGTAGATGTGCTGCGAATGATGAACGTTCCTTTAACGCATGAAGACAATGTAGTGCGAGTTCAGGGGAACGGGCAATTGAGTGCAGTTACGTTTGATGGAGATGCTGCTACGGATGCGGTACTTGCTATGGTTGCGGCTGCTGTATTTGCTGACGGGACGTCTCGCTTCTACAATGTAGAAAATCTTCGTTATAAAGAATGTGATCGAATTACAGACTACTTGAATGAGCTGCGTAAGGCAGGGGCTAATGTAGAAGAGCGTCAGGCAGAAATTATCGTCCATGGTCGTCCAGAAGGTGTAGAGGGTGGCGTCTCAATCGATGCGCATTATGACCACCGTGTTATTATGGCGTTGTCCGTTGTAGCCCTAAGAGCGAAACAGCCAATCCGAATTAAAGATGCACATCATGTTGCGAAGTCTTACCCACAATACTTTGATCACTTAACTGCATTAGGTGCGCAGGTAGAATGGATTTAATTATTTACAACATGGACAAGTCTTACTAAACCGAGGTGTATACAAATGACTACTCATCAAAATCCAAATCAGCAAGAAATTAAGCAATTACTTAACAACGCCAACACAATCGCTGTTGTTGGTCTTTCAGAAGACGAAACACGCACGTCGCATATGGTTGCCAAAGCGATGCAAGCAAAAGGATACCGTATCATACCGGTTAACCCAAAGGCAGAAAGTATTTTGGGCGAAAAATGTTACGCTACTTTGCAAGAGGTTCCTGAAGCCATTGATATCGTCAACGTATTCCGTCGGAGTGAATATTGCTTAGATGTTGCCAAAGATGCGGTGTCTGTTGGGGCTGGAGCAATCTGGTTGCAGCAAGGCGTGATCAATGAAGAAGCGGCTAGTTACGCGAAAGAGCATGATTTAACAGTTGTCATGGATCTTTGCATTAAAGTTCTAGATGCTATTTTGCTGCCGCATGGTAAAGTTGCATCTGAATAAGGCGCATCTTATACAGCGAATGTCAAGATGGCATTCGCACAATCTCATACATCATTCTCAACGGATCATGCTATAATGAATGCATAGTAACGATACGTTGAGCGTGTGGAATGCCGAAGTCGGCTGCTGCATTCAGGGCGGTCTTGCTTCGGCATTTTACTGTGCGCTCATGTTTGCGAATAAAGAACATATACAACGGTTATAGGGTTCAACCGTCATAGGATGATGAAACTGTGAAGGAGAGATGCTCTTGAACCAACTAGGATCATTACAGCAGCTTTCGCGTGCCATAATGCAACCGTTAATGGTACTGCCAGCTATAGCAGTTGTATTATTTGTAGGCTATATACTCAACTGCTTTGGTTTCGTTGAAGCTTCTACGTGGATGCAATCATCGGCCAAAGGGCTCTTGGATATGATGCCTTATCTATTTGCGGCTGGTGTAGCTCTGGGTATGTCTAATAACTCAGGCGTTGCAGCGATGTCAGGATTGCTCGGCATTTTTATTTTTTATGAGCTTGTTAGTGAAGTGCTGCCAACTAATGTTGTAATAGAACCGACTATTTTAATTGGAATTATATTTGGTATGATGGCGGGGGCCATACATGAGAGGTTTCATGCGATAAAGCTTCCGGAGTATATGCAAATATTCGGTGGCGCTAGGTTAGTTGTTCTCATCATGATTGTATTGTCTGTGGCGTTATCATTCTTATTTATTCAGATTCTTCCTGGCTTGAATCATGTCATTCAAATTATTGGACATGAAATTATGGCATTAGGCAGCTTTGGTGTGTTCTTATATGGGGTTGTTCATCGTGTGCTGATCGTATTTGGATTGCATCATTTGCTGAACAACTTAGTATGGTTTCACGTAGGAAGCTTTACAGATGCGAGTGGTAGTGTGTATACCGGCGATATGGTTCGCTTTTTCGCTGGAGATCCGACTGCGGGCGGTTTTATGGCAGGTTTGTTCCCGATTACGATGTTTGCACTGCCAGCCGTAGCAATGGCGATTATTCATGAGTCAAGGGAAGATTTGAGACCAAAAGTAAAGAAAACATACTTAACAGCAGCAGGCTCCTCTTTTCTGACAGGAATTACGGAACCTATTGAATTTGCCTTTTTGTTTGCCGCTCCTTATTTATTTATTGTTCACGCCTTGTTGACAGGGGTAGCGATGTGGATTACGTTCGAACTTGGTATACTCCATGGATTCTCTTTCTCTGCTGGAGCCATTGATTATATCGTTAATTTGCATTTGGCGAATAAAGGGCTGCTCTTACTACCGATCGGAATTGTGTTTGGCTTGTTGTATTACGGTATATTCCGTTTTGCTATACAGAAATACCAGATCCCTACTCCAGGAAGGGTAGAAGCAACACTGTTGGATGATATGGCAGGCGATTTGCTGCATCGGGTACCATTAATTATTCAAGCGCTCGGCGGAAAGGACAATCTTGTAGAAGTGCAGGCTTGTATAACAAGACTTCGTCTTCGAGTACGTCAAGAGAAGAAGATTGACCGTCATGCATTACGAATGCTAGGAGCAGTCGGCGTACTTCGCTTAGGTGGAGGTCATGTACAGGTTGTTTTTGGAACCTATTCCGAATTTATTCGTGATGAAATGTTAAAACGATTGCAGCGAGATAGCAAGCAAGTATCACTGGTCGCTCCTTTGCAAGGGCGTATGATTCCTATCGAAGATGTTCCAGACACCATATTTGCTAAGAAGCTAGTAGGGGATGGAGTGGCCTTTATTCCTGACAAAGGGGAGCTTGTAGCGCCTGTAGCGGGCCTCGTGCGCCATATTTATCCGACGATGCATGCGATTGGCATTGAAACAAAAGAAGGAGTTGAGGTTCTGCTTCACATCGGAATCGAAACTTCTGGCTTGAATGGGTCTGGTTTCCAGTCTGTTGTAAAAGAGGGAGATGAAGTCAAGCCTGGGCAGCTATTGATCAAATTCGATATGGCTTATATTAAGAAAAGGGGCTGTTCGTTGGTAACGCCTATGGTTATTACAAATTCCAATCGTATAGCTTCTTGGAGTAAAGCTCCTTTTACAATAGTAAAGAAAGGACAGACGTCAGTGCTGTCAATTGTATTGCATGAAGACGGACATGGGGGTGAGTAGAGATGATACAAACAGCGCGTGGAATTGGTGCATCCAGTGGGATTGCGATCGGTAAAGCTTTTGTACTGCCGTCGTGGGAATGGGACGTTCCTGAGAAGAAGATGGACCCTTCTGATTTGGCGAAGGAGTTTGAGCGTCTGTACGAAGGTGTTCGTTCTTCTAAAGATGAGATTCAGTATATAAAAAATGAAATTAGCGAGATGGTTGGCAAGGAAGAATCAACAATATTCGATGCTCACTTGGCTATTTTGGAAGATCCAGTATTTATGAATGAAATTCAAGGGATCATCCAACGCCAATACAAGGCGGCAGAAGTGGCTGTCAAAGAAGCAATTGATCATTTTGTAACCATGTTCGACTTGCTGGACGATGACTACATGAAAGAACGGGCATTAGATATTAAAGATGTCGGCAATCGTCTCTTGAAGCACTTATTGGGGGCACCCGAAATTACGCTTCCGACGGATGCCAATCCGTATATTTTAGTCGCAAAAGAGTTGTCGCCATCTCAGCTCGTTCATTTGAATCCTAAAAATGTGTTAGGTATTGTCATGTTGATGGGCGGGAAGACTTCACACTCAGCTATTATGGCTAGAGCGCTGGGAATCCCGCTTGTACTTGGGCTGGAAGGCAAGCTAAAGGATCCGATCCAGACTGGAGAAAAAGTCGTTGTGGACGGCGAACAAGGGCATGTATTGGTTGAACCGTCTGCTGAAGTGTTGGCATGGTACAAAGAGCGTCAACGTGTGTTTCAAGATGAGATGGCTGAATTGTGTAAAATTAAAAGCTTGCCTGCTGTTACAACAGATGGACATTCTATTCATTTGGCGGCTAACATTTCTTCAACAAGGGAATTGGATATAGCTGTTCAAAACGGGGCGGAGAGCGTAGGCTTATTCCGCACAGAATTTATGTATATGGATCGAATTTATCCGCCTAATGAAATGGAGCAGTTTACGGTTTATCGTGAGCTTGCTCAAACTTTTAGAGAGAAGACGGTCATCATTCGAACGTTGGATATCGGTGGAGATAAACCAATGGATTATTTGCAAATACCAGAGGAAGATAACCCATTCCTAGGGTATCGCGCCATTCGCATTTGTCTGGATCGGACTGATGTATTTAAGACACAATTGCGTGCTATATTGCGAGCGAGCGATTATGGCCCGATAAAGGTCATGTTCCCTATGATAAGCTCTATGGAAGAAATCGTGGCCGCAAAACGTATTCTTGAAGAAGCTAAGCAGGAACTTAGAGAAGAAGGACAGGCGTTTAATGAGGACATTCCAATCGGAATTATGATTGAAGTGCCTGCAGCAGCAGCAATGGCAGATTTCTTGGCTGAAGAGGTAGATTTCTTTAGTATTGGGACGAATGATCTTGTTCAGTATACCCTTGCGGTTGATCGGATGAATGAACAAATCGCTCATATGTATGATCCATACCATCCTGCTGTTCTGCGTTTAATTCGTCAGACGGTTGAAGCTGCGAAGCAGAAAGGCATCCATGTCGGGGTATGTGGGGAAATGGCTGGTGATCCGCGTGCAGTGCCATTGTGGGTTGCGCTTGGCATTGATGAACTAAGTATGTCATCGCGTACGATTCCGCGTGTTAAAGCTGCAATACGCAGAACTTCATGTGAGGATTCCAAAGGCCTTGCTTCTCAACTATATCGCTGTCGTACCAAGGCAGAAATAGAAGGAGTGCTAGGCTTCGAATCGTTACCACCTACTTCTTCATTTGAGCAAGCAGAGGCAGCCATGAAATATGTAAATTCAGAATCGTTTGAGCAGTAGAGCGATGATGTAGGTTTTACGTTATAAATGCGCTGCGGAACTATAACAAAAAGCTCTCGGTCCGAGGATCGAGAGCTTTTTGATGTCATCAATATAGTCGTGTGTATGTTTGTATCGTACTTATACTTACGCTTGAGCAAGTACATCACAAAATGCTTTACCGTAAGCAGGCAAATCTGGTGGACGACGTGAAGATACTAAGTTGCCGTCAATAACAACATCTTCATCAATCCACGTTGCTCCTGCATTCTCCATATCGTCACGAATACCAGGTGTAGAAGTAACTTGGCGCCCGTTTAGAATTTTTGCAGAGATAAGCACCCAGCCAGCATGACAGATTTGTCCGATAGGCTTGTTAGCCTCGTTCATTTCACGAGTGATGCGAAGCACATCTTCATATCGGCGCAGTTTATCTGGAGCCCAGCCTCCTGGAACGAGTAGACCATCATAGTCAGCTGTATGAATATCTTTAAAAGCATAATTCGAGGTAGCAGGTACACCATATTTTCCAATATACGTTTTTCCTGTCTCGGCACCTACAAGATGAACCTCAGCACCTTCTTCACGAGCACGGTATACGGGATACCACAATTCTAGGTCTTCAAATTCTTCATCGACGAGTGCAATGACTTTCTTGCCTTCAAGTCTCATCATGACTTCCTCCTTTCAATCCAAACAAGATGGGCGAATATAATAAGCTAGTGATTGTACAGCTTGCTTTTTATTACCCATAAACGTACTTAAATTAACATATTTAGGCGTCAATCACAAGGACAAGAGAGAGAATTATCATTGGAAAACACAGCAGGCATATCAATTGTAAATATATTCATGCGGATGTGCAGGAGGATAACGGTGGAAGAAGTCGAAATAGTATTGATTATTAATCGTGTTGTGCTATACAGAGAGAGAAGTTAGGTGAGAGAAACTACATACCGGCTAGGGGGATTACGGATGAAGAAGAACTGCTCTTGTGGTCAAGGAATGGACATTACAATGCGTACTATTGTTCATGCACGTAAAATACATATACATCATGTACCCGTATACACCTGTGGAAGTTGTCAATATTCCGAACTGCTGCCCAATGTAAAAGATGAAGTTGTGTTTATTATGCGCCGTCTCGTTCAAAAAGGGATGGTTGAAGAACAGAGTGTTGCGTTTGATCATATGCATGAAGTGGCCAGCGTAATCAAAGAATGCTTGGAATACAAGGAAGATGATTATCTTGCCTTATTTGAGAAAATCAGCACTGAGCGTGTTAATCATTTATTGGACGTGTATCTTGTCGCTAAAACATGCAAAGATACCGATTGGATGACGGATATAGAGCGTAGATTAAATCAGCTCGCAGGTTTTAGAGTTGAGGATCATCAGGCTAAAATAAGTTAATGAGCATCGACCCATAATAGAATGGATAAGAGGAATGGAAAGACAAACTATATCTTGTGGCCTATTGCTGCAAATGAGAGGTGTCGTTATGAAAACTATCACCACACATGAAGAGCTCCAACAGGGGATTCAGCGTTCTCACGAAGGTACTTTCGTTATTTTTAAGCATAGTACGCGCTGTCCGGTTAGCAGCAGCGCTAATGAAGAAATGAAACATGTCGTTGATGTTTTTGAACCGAAGGGCATTTCATTTGGGCTTATTTACGTCGTTGAGAACCGTGATGTTTCACTCGCTTGTGCAGACCAGCTTAGTATTAAACATGAGTCCCCGCAAGTGCTGGTCTTAAAAGACGGTCAAGTGGTGTGGCATGACTCTCATTATAGAATTCGATATGATAATGTAGAGCAAGTGTTAACGACTACTCCTTAAAATCCGACATTTTGTGATGAAAATTGATTGCTTCATTGCGATTTTTCAGAAAATAAAGTAATATGAAATGTAATATGTATGTACGTATTAAATAACTCGGTAATTGGAGAGAAGGATCGTGACGGTAACTATTTATGATGTAGCTAGAGAAGCTGGCGTATCAATGGCGACAGTTTCCCGGGTTGTAAATAACAATCCGAACGTGAAGCCGCAGACACGTAAGAAAGTATACGAAGCGATTGAACGTTTAGGCTATCGCCCAAATGCGGTTGCTCGTGGTCTGGCGAGTAAAAAGACGACGACCGTAGGTGTTGTTATACCTGATATTTCGAATTCGATCTTTGCTGAGATTGCGCGTGGTATTGAAGATATTGCTAATATGTATCATTACAATATCATTCTATGTAACGCCGATAAGAAGAAGGAAAAAGAAATTCGGGTTATTAACACGTTATTGGAGAAGCAAGTTGACGGCTTGTTATTCATGGGCGGTGTCATTACGGAAGATCATATTCAAGCTTTCCGCACAGCGTCTGTTCCGATTGTTTTATGTGCGACGAGAGATGAGAACGGTATCATGCCGTCCGTGGATATTGATCACGAGGCAGCTGCATTTGATGCTGTAAATACGCTGATCCGTCATGGACATCGTGAGATTGCAATGATCAGTGGAACGTTGCAGGATCCTGCTAATGGGTTTGCACGATTCCAAGGCTACAAGCGTGCCCTTGAGCGTGCTGGTATCGATTACAAGGAAGACATGGTTCGCATCGGAAACTATCGTTATGAGTCCGGTGTAGAAGCTATGCAGTATTTCTTGGGCTTGAAGAAGCGTCCAACAGCTATTTTCTCTGCAACTGATGAGATGGCGATTGGAGCGATTCATTCAATACAAGATGCAGGACTGAAAGTTCCTGACGATTTCTCTATCATTAGTGTAGACAACATCCGCATGGCATCGATGGTTCGACCGCAGTTAACTACGGTTGCACAACCTATGTATGATATTGGTGCTGTAGCGATGCGTCTGCTGACAAAGTTGATGAAGAAAGAGAATGTGGAGCAATCCCAAGTCATTTTACAACATGAGATCATTCATCGTCTGTCCATTAGCCATGTGAATGAATAGTCTGCTTGGACAGCGGTACGAAGCCCCGTATCTCGGGGCTTTTTTTTGACCATATAACGGAATATAGGAGCGGGGGTTATTCAGATGACAATTGGAATTATCGGTGCAATGGATGAAGAAATTGCTTTGTTATTGCAAGCAATGGGTCAAGTTGAGGAACATGAGCAGGCGGGAAATCGTTACTATCGTGGAACGCTGCATCACCACTCTGTTGTTGTGTGTAAGTCCGGGGTAGGGAAAGTGAATGCGGCGATTACGACGCAAGTACTTATCGATCGTTTTAGTGTAGAGCGTATTCTCTTTACAGGTGTTGCAGGTGCGGTTAACCCGATGCTGAACATTGGCGATATTGTCATTTCTTCTGCCTGTATTCAACATGACATGGATGTAACGGCATTAGGGTTCAAATTGGGCGAGATTCCGTATCAATCTAACTCTATCTTCCGTGCCGATCAGCAGCTGATTGAATTAGCGAAACGCGTCTGCGAGGAAATGGTGCCTCAGCGCCATATGGTAGGTATCGTACTTTCAGGTGACCAATTCATTGCTAGCCGTGAAAAAGTAAAAGCGCTGTATGAGACTTTCAATGGTGCCTGTACGGAGATGGAAGGTTCGGCTGTTGCTCAAGCTTGCAGCCTAAATAATGTCCCATTCGTTATCATTCGCTCGATGTCGGACAAGGCAGATGGCTCGGCACATGTAAACTTTGCTGAGTTTACAGTGGAAGCATCAGAACGCTCTTATCAAATGATTGATCATATGCTGCAGCAATTGCCTGCATAAACGTTAAGCCGCTCTTACATAAAGAGCGGCTTTCATTATTTATCTAATATACTCTTGCGCTAAGGTTACAATGTGGGAGTTCTGCTTCTCAATTAGCTCACGCCTTGGCATTGGCGTCCAATCGCTCGTATCATCGAGCCAAGTAGTTGGCAATGGTGTGGGGGAATTGTGCTGCCATTTATGCAGCCAAGCAGCGGGTAGTGGCGTCAGTGGTTCTGCTCTTAGTTGAGCGGCTAGGGGATGTTGAATCATTTCGAGCCATAGAAGGCTCCATGCACGTGGGACGACGCGCCAAATATCGTATCCTCCGCCACCGAGTGCTACCCATCTGCCATTACAGTAGGTGTGAGCAAGTTGATGAATGATAGCAGGCATCTCTTGATAAATTCGCATACTGCAATGCATGTGGGACAGTGGATCCAAGGCGTGTGCATCACAACCATGCTGACTTACGATAATATCTGGCTTGAAGCTAGCAGCAGCTCGTCCAATCGTGTCCCGAAAGCTTGATAGCCACGAATCATCTTCTGTGTAAGGCTCCAATGGCACGTTGACACATATACCGAATCCTTCGCCTTCCCCTCGTTCCTGCACGAATCCTGTGCCTGGAAATAAGTATTTGCCTGTTTCGTGGATGGAATAGGTCATGACTTCAGGGTCTGTGTAAAATGACCACTGCACACCATCGCCATGGTGCACGTCCGTGTCGATATACAGCACACGTGCACCGTACTTTTTGCGTATAGACGCTATGGCAATAGAGGCATCGTTATAGACGCAGAAGCCTGCTGCTTTGTCAGGGAATGCATGATGCAGACCTCCTGCCATATGAAGAGCATGGAGCGCTTTCCCTTCCATCACAGCCTCGCATGCTGCAATGGACCCGCCTACGATAGCGCTTGCGGCTTCATGCATGCCTTCGAAGTAAGGTGTGTCTTCGTGATCGAGGCCGTATTGAGCAGTGCGGACAAGATAGTCTGGATCAGGGATCGTTTGGCTAAGTTCTTTGACGGCTGTAATATAATCTTCACGGTGATTCAATTGAAGTGCCTCAAGTGAAGCACAGGCTGCTTGAACCTGTTCAGTTGGATACAGGGCACCAATTTGAAACAAGAGATCCTGAGTCATCTCAATTCTTCTCTGATCGAAAGGATGATCTGCATAGAAATGGTACCGCAGCGCGTCATCGTGCAGAAAAAATAGAGATTTATGCGAATCTGTCATCGCGCTTTCCTCCTGACGATCTAGTACATGAACCGCTGCTTGAAGCGAACGCGGTCGAATTGTTCTTTGGATGACAAAGGAACATCCTTTCCAATCCGAACCATTAGGCAATTTGCGGGATGAGAGCAGATTTCAGGATCATCCGTAGCGTACCAGATCATATCAACCGACTCCATAAGTTTCTCCATCATTTTGCGATAATCCCATACGCTTAATTTTGATCCTTCTAGATCCCAGTGCCAATAGTATTCGGTCGTAAATACGATGTAGTTCTCCATTTGTTCATCCTCGAACGCGGTTTGAATCATTTTTTTTCCTAGTCCAAAAGAACGATATTCTCTTGCTACTTCTACGGCTCCAAGCTCTACCAGGTCTTCCATCTGACCCTCTGACCAACGTTCTAGTTCGTCAGGATAGTGAAAGGTAACATAGCCGACAATGGTCTGTCCGTCACGTGCAACGATGATGCGTCCTTCGGGTAAAGCTGCTATCTCAACTAAGGCTTCGTGCTGCTCGCGCGGGCGTCGGAAGGCGTTAAGTCCACTGTGCATGTCCATCGTTTGGAGCACTTCTGGCTTAACAGGACCTTCGATAACGATAACGACATCATCGCGTGTAACGACGTGCGCATGATAACACTTTCGATGTTCCATAGTCGACCACTCCTTATTCTCTTCACATAGGTTATAACAAAAAAAGGAACAGTTGAAAAGGAAAAGAATAGGCGAATTACAATTGGTGTGCTATAATAATGCTGTTGTTACTATGTTCATAGAATTTCCTCTTGACAACATGTACAGTCAACATCGTCCTTAAGCTTACAACTTCGTGAAAGCGGTTAACTATCGGTATCACATGGGAAGGTCCTAAAGAAGTGAATGAAACAGGAGGATGAAAGACAATGGGTAATGTGCAAGGAGAAATCATCGAAGCATCGGCATTGAGTCCGAACCTAAGCAGCTATGAATCAGCAGCAGAATCGTTCAATTGGGAAGAAATTGAGAAGCATTTTACATGGCATGCGACTGGTAAAGTGAATATGGCACATGAGGCTATTGACCGTCACCTGGCAGAGGGGCGTGCTGATAAGGTTGCACTTTATTACAGTGATGCTGTGAGAGAGGAAAGTTATACGTATGCGGAGCTCAGCCGCAAGTCCAATCAATTTGCGAACGTGCTGCGTAAGCAAGGGATTACGAAAGGTGAGCGTGTGTTCGTATTTATGCCGCGTACGCCAGAGCTATACTTTAGTTTGTTCGGTATTTTGAAAATAGGTGCTGTAGTAGGACCATTATTCGAAGCGTTTATGGAAACAGCCGTAAAGGATCGACTAGAGGACAGTGGAGCGAGTGCCATTGTTACAACTCCTGAACTCCTTCATCGCATTCCGCGCGAGCAACTGCCTGAATTGAAACATATTGTGCTTGTTGGTGAGAATATTCAAGCCGAAGAAGGTATTGTTGATTACTACGCAGAGATGGCTGTTGCTTCGGAAGAAGCGGAGATCGAATGGCTCGATCGTGAAGATGGACTCATTATACACTATACTTCCGGTTCCACAGGTAAGCCAAAAGGTGTATATCATGTGCAAAATGCGATGATTCAGCATTATTTTACGGGTAAAATGGTACTAGATTTGAAGGATGACGATATTTACTGGTGTACAGGCGATCCAGGTTGGGTCACTGGAACATCTTACGGTATATTTGCACCATGGCTAAATGGTGCTACCAACGTAGTGCGTGGTGGTCGTTTCAGTCCACAGAACTGGTATTCAACGATTGAGCGCTACAAGGTAACGATTTGGTATAGTGCGCCTACAGCATTCCGTATGTTCATGGGTGCTGGAGATGAAATTATTAAAGAGTTTGACTTGTCGAGCTTGCGCCATGTGCTCTCAGTAGGTGAGCCGCTTAATCCAGAGGTTGTACGTTGGGGGATGAAAGTATACGGCCAACGAATTCACGATACGTGGTGGATGACAGAGACGGGCGGCCATATGATTTGTAACTATCCGAGCATGGCCATCAAGCCTGGCTCTATGGGACGTCCAATTCCAGGTGTGCAGGCATCGATTATTGATGATCAAGGTAATGAGCTGCCTCCATATCGTATGGGTAACTTAGCAATTCGCACACCATGGCCTTCAATGATGCGCAAAATTTGGAATAATCCAGGTAAATACGAAGAATATTTTCGTCTCAAGGGCTGGTATGTGTCTGGTGATTCCGCTTATAAAGATGAGGATGGATACTTCTGGTTCCAAGGGCGTGTCGATGATGTAATCAACACTTCTGGTGAGCGTGTAGGGCCATTTGATGTGGAGAGCAAGCTTGTTGAGCATCCAGCAGTTGCTGAAGCAGGTGTCATTGGTAAGCCAGATCCACTTCGTGGTGAAATTATTAAAGCTTTCATCTCGCTAAGAGATGGCTACACACCATCAGATGAATTGAAGGCAGATATTGCGAAGTTCGTCAAAGAGGGCTTGTCTGCCCATTCTGCTCCGCGAGAAATTGAGTTCAAAGACAAGCTACCTAAGACGCGTTCAGGCAAAATTATGCGTCGTGTGTTGAAGGCTTGGGAATTAAACTTGCCGACTGGTGATTTATCCACAATTGAGGATTAAGTATTTCACTGAGCATAATAAAGAGGGATATAAGCTACTATCAGCTTATATCCCTCTTTTCTGTGCATTTGTTGTTTGTTGTTATTCTATCGTCACGCTTGCTGAGGCGGAGGATTCTCCTGCGCGATTCTCAGCCGTTACATGATAAGAGCCTTGCGGAGCATCGCTCGTATAGGTGAATGATGTACTGTTAGTGTTACCTATACGTTTATAGGAACCAGCTTGGCTGCTTTTGTGATACACATGGTATTTAGTAGCTGTAGCAGAGGAGTTCCACGATAGGGACACTCCTCCAGCTGTCTTGCTAGCACTCAGACCTGATGGCGCCTCAGGCTTGATGGATGATGAATCGTTACCAGAAGAACCTGTTTCAGATGATCCATTTCCATTCGTTGTTTGCCCGTTAGTTCCAGGTGTTTCAGTCGTTGAACCAGATGTATTACCTGAATTCGTGCCTGGTTCTAACGATGGATCTGTAGAATTGCCATTGTTCGGATCTGTCGGTGGTGTTCCACCGTTTAATGATGCCGTAGCAGATGCTGCAGATTCTTTACCAACGACATCAACTGCTGTGACGTAGTAGTTATAGCTATGGGTATTAGAAATATCATTGCCGAACGTATAACTGTCACCAGCTAGGACGACTTTCCCCGTTCGTTGATAAGGCTTGCCATCGATAGAACGATACAGACGATAGCCTACAACATCGTTCGAGCCGCTAGGGTTGAAGGTTATCGTTGCCTTGCCATTATTCGATGTGACGCTTACAGAGCTTGGAGCAGTTGGTGCTTTGCCATCATCTTTGCGCGGGTCTTTCTTGGTTGGCGCGTCTGTTGATGCGTCAAGCGGCAAGTACCATTCTAACGAGCGGCGGCTGCTGCCAGACGATAAGTTTCCAAGCGCTCTTCTTAGTTCGTCCATCAAAGTTTGAATCGACTTTTCACGTTTGACAACAACTTTTTGTTGTGTCATGTCATCAGGTGTGGCCGGATTGGCAATATAATTGACACCGTTGTACGTAATATATGTCATGCTGACAAGGACATCTTCGACTTTAGTCGGTACGTATTTGCGGTTAAACAAATCCGTATTGAATTTATCCGTATTTTTGCTCGGCAGCTTACCGCTATAGCCGGATACGGTCATTCTAACGATGTCATCTGGACGCTTGAACGTTTTGTTCTTGAACATTTGTGGCTTGAGCTCAATTGCTTCGTCCATAATTTTTGCCCATATTTGCATCGAATCTTTAACTTCGTTACGACTCAATGTATGTTTTGGCTCTTTAAAGCCGACCCATACACCAAGCGTTACATCAGGACTATAACCAATGAACCAAGAATCCGCATCATTTTGTGTCGTTCCTGTCTTACCGGCAATCGTATAGTCATCATGACGGAATTTTCGATTTACCTCGCCGCCTGTACCATTCGTTACAGCTGTACGCAGCATATCTGTCATTAAATATGCGGTTTGTGGCGATACAACTTGTGTAGGCTTAACTTTATGCGTGTAAACTTCTTTTCCGTTTGAATCTACAATTTTATTGATTAGGAATGCGTCGTTAAATTTACCGCTATTTGCGATTGCCGCATAGGCATTTGTAAATTCTTCTACAGTAACTCCATTCGTTAGTCCACCGATAACACCCGTTTGTGCTTGATAGTCTCGTTCATGTAAGGTAGTAATCCCAAGTTTCTCAACGAAATCCCATGCATTTTTCACTTTGAGCTTCTCGTTGAACAGCTTAATAGCAGGTGCATTCAAAGATTGATTCAAGGCATGCCGAGCTGTTACGAGACCTTGGAACTTACGTCCAGCATTAATCGGAATATGGTATGTTCCATCCCCGTTCTTCAAAATGACTGGAGCATCATCGATAATAGATGCTGGCTGTATAATTCCTTGCTCTAATGCTGGCAAGAAGGCAGCAAGTGTCTTCATCGTTGATCCTGGCTGACGCAGCATCTGAGTGGCATGATTCATCTGTTCTTTGTAGAAATCACGGCCTTCAATCATACCTAAAATAGCGCCTGTACGGTGATCGATCATCATAGCTGCTACTTGTTCTGTGCCTTTAACTGGATGATCCTTTGAGAAATTGTTAGGATCTTCCGCGATATTTCGCATCATCTTGTAAATCTTCTTATCAATCGTAGACGTAATGTGATATCCACCACGTAGAACTTCTGCTTTTGTATCCTCTAGAAGCTGCTGATGCTCTTCTTTGCGCAGATCAGCCTTTGTCATCTCAGGATTTCGGCTAAGTATAAGAGTTTCAACAGCTGCACGTTCTATATCCAACATTAAGTATGGATATGTAGAATATGCTTTCTGCCTCGGCTGCGCTAGTGATTTGCGGATATCGAATTTTAGTGCTTCTTCATATTGCTGCTGCGTAATTTTGTTCTCTTCTAACATCCGCTTTAATACAAGCTTCTGTCTTTTGATTGCGCGATTGATGCCTTTTTCGTTATAAGCGCCTTTACCAGTAAAGGCGGTATAAGCAGAAGGCAGCTGCGGAAGTCCTGCTAAATAGGCGGATTGCGCAATATTCAGTTTATTCAAATCATGAACATTGAATATTCCTTTTGCAGCTGATTTGATTCCAAATACTTGATAGCCGTTTGCACCATTTCCAAATGGCACTTTATTCAAATAGGCTTCTAAAATTTGTTCCTTCGTTAGTATCCGCTCGATGCGCAAGGATAGGAAAATTTCCTTTGCTTTACGTGTATTTGTACGTTCAGCATTTAGAAACACACTTCGAGCAAGCTGTTGCGTTAATGTACTTCCCCCTGTCTGAACAGGTTTATCTAGTACTTGTTGCAATACAGCTCTTGATGTACCTCTTATGTCTATTCCGTTGTGCTCAAAGAAACGGTTATCTTCCGTTGCGATAAGTGCGTCTATTACGACTTTAGGGATCTGATCGTATTTAATAGGGATACGATCTTCTTCTGTGCGAAGCTGACCGATAGGAGTGCCATCATTAAAATAAGCAAACCCGGTTATGGCATTCTCATCAACCTTCTGCACGATATGTTCTTTGGAGCGTATCGGGTCGTCTTTGACGAGAGAGGTAATGTATCCCACCGCAATGCCGCCTGCTAAGAAGCAGCAGAGAACGCCAAATAGCGTGAACCATTTGAACGTATTCCAAATGATACGTCCCACGGAACGCTTTGGACGAGTCGGGTCCCCCTTTGACTTCGTCAATGTCTCCTCAACCATACTTTCTTCCTCCTTAATGATTGCAGCGCTTCCCATTATACCACAAAAAAACACAAGAAAAGTGTCTGTATATTCATGTAAAATACTTTTTGTTTGCGAATAAGATCGAAAATGCGTTTGCTTGCAATCGCCACTCTTCCATGGAAGAGGTTGGTGAAATAGTAGAGCTAGTGTGCGAATGTGATAGAGGATAGTTCCTTCTTTTGAAGTTATGTAGCAATGATGATATTGATGTCCTGATGGATGACTAAAGCTTGAGGCTGAACGTGGGGAGGTTAATAAAAAAAGAGGATATCCTCCAAGTTGGATAACTTGAAAGATAACCTCTTCTTCACATTGATTAACGGCTGTAGAACTCGACGATTTGCTTCTCATCGATTTCTTGGGACAACTCAGCGCGCTCTGGAAGGCGAACATACTTACCTTCAACAGCTGCATCGTTGAACTCCAAGTAGCCTGGCAAGTGGTGACGGCCTTCGATAGCTTCTTTAACCACTTTCAAGCTGCGGGATTTCTCACGCAAGCCGATAACGTCGCCAATGCTTACAGAGTAAGAAGCGATGTCAACTTTTTTACCGTTTACAGTTACGTGACCGTGGGATACCAACTGACGAGCTCCTGCACGGGAGTTGGAGAATCCAAGACGGTAAACAAGGTTGTCAAGACGGCTCTCAAGCAAGAACATGAAGTTCTCACCAGCGATACCTTGCAACTTCGTAGCGCGGTTGAACAAGTTGCGGAATTGCTTCTCGTTCATGCCGTACATGTGACGAAGTTTTTGTTTTTCTTGAAGCTGAACACCGTATCCGCTCAATTTTTTACGTTGATTTGGACCGTGTTGTCCTGGAGGATAAGCACGCTTCAATTCTTTACCAGTACCGCTCAAGGAAATTCCAAGACGACGGCTTAATTTAAACTTAGGACCTGTGTAACGAGACATATTATATTGACTCCTTTTTCGTTCAAGTATAGGTTAGAATGCGGGTCTTTTGCGTCGAATTCATACTTAATGCAGACTCAATCGATTCGTGTCGTTGAGTAAGCTCAGACATAGATGTTCAGCCGCAGCCATGCCTGCTATGAGATTCGTGAGGGTGACACAGATTCGCCCATATACATCAAGTAATTCTATAAGATAAGGCCAAGTCATGTCAAGATCCAGAATGTGAATCTAAATATACAATAAGTTGAAAAGTCGAAAAATTATCTTGAAATCATGACATATTTATGATTAGTTTTAATGTAGGATAATTTTTCAAGGGAAAGTATGTCATTACTAATTTACATATCGAACAGCATTAGGTTTAGGATTTCCAATTCGTAGATGAAGTATACGAATTTCTATTCCTCGACATAGTTCTTATGGCCTAAAAAGTTTTGCGACGATGATTGGACGTAGTACCTTTTCACAGTAATCTATTGTATGATTAATGAAAGAGACTATAGCGTTTGAAGGAGAAGGAAATGACGAATCGTCGACTCCATCCTCAGAGCAATGCTGGCTTGATAGCCAACTATCAACAGAATTGGAAGCGTAGTTTTGGTGCTGATCGAAGCCCAGAACATTGGCTGCTGCAACGTGATATCACGCTGCATGATTTGCCGTACACGCATTCTCTTCTACAAACCGCATATATCCAATGGTTACTAGAAATCCCATCCTCAATACGCAAGCATCTGAAATGTGTATTGTTGTATGACTATAAAGGTGAATGTTTGGAAGGTTTGGACAAGCTGAATGAGCTAGGAACGGCTACGCCAATACAAGAGCTCGTACAGCGTGTACTATCTAAGCGCAAACCCGTGTGGGATGAAGAAACAGAATACGCAGGCAAAGTAGCTGCATTTCCAATCGTTTCTCGATATACAAAGGAATTGATTGGTATCGTTCTATTTGTATGCGAGGAGTCGGACTTGCTGCATTCGTTTGCGTTAGAAGGTTGGGTGTACGCTCTAAGAACCCATTTTTATCGCGAGTTCGAGCATTTGTTTGTAGAAGAGATGTATCATACACACCGTATGTCAGAGCGAGAAGCAGAGCGGCGAGAAGTGTTGTATTATGTGATGCGCCATATTCACGATCGGATAGATGTTGATTCTGTTCTATCGCAGATTATAGATGGCATACAGCGGCTCGTGCCAGATACGATTGTCGAGGTATACTTGTCTCAAGATCACCGCAGCGAGAATCCTAATGTCAAAGCGTTAGTGTTCAAGTCATGGGGCGATCCAATTGTTATGGAAGCCTTTATGAAAGGGGAAACATGCACCGCGAACTCTGATTCCGGATTCGAGGTTGCTTTTGCTCTTAACGGTAAACAAGGCTCGTATGGTGTGCTGAAGCTAATTTTCGCACAAGAGCAGCCCGAAACTTCTGATCTTCAAGTTATCGAGCTTATTGTCGAAACAGCTGGTACAGCATTTGAGAATGCACGATTGCATGAGCATGCCAACAATGTTATCCAAGAACTGCGTCTTATTAATGAATTAACGAAACGCATTAATCAGAGCTTGCGTTTACGTGATGTGTTTGATGATGCTATGCATGAGCTGCTGCGAGTATTCCATGCTGATTTCTGCATGCTGCTGCAGCTTAATGAGGACAAGTCCTTGTTTGAAGTTGTTTCTTCCAACATGGCTGAATATGTAGGATCGTCGTACTCCACTCAAAAAGGATTGTTTGGATACGTACTTAACTTGCGTGAGCCAGTTATTATTTCTGACAGTGAAGACCATCATATTGAGCGTATTCAAATGATTGAAGATTTAGGATTGCGCTCTATTATTGCCGCACCACTGTTTAGTGGTGGTGAATTAGTAGGAATTGTGGCGGTTGCCGATAAACGTCCTCATTTCTTTACGTATGATAATTTTAAATTGTTGCAAATGCTAAGTGCGCATCTAGGTCTTGCAATAGCAAATGCAACTTTACATGATCGTGTGAAGCATCTAGCGAATAAAGATCAGCTCACGGGCTTGTATGCAAGGCATTATTTGGACAAGCAAGTGAACCGTCAGCAGCAAAAAGATTTTTGCGGCTCGTTAATTGTTGTAGATATTGATTATTTTAAGCAGGTTAATGATACGTTTGGCCACCAGATTGGCGATAAAATACTCATTCAAGTCAGTGATATTATTCGATCCTCCATAAGAGAAACCGATATTGCATCACGTTGGGGAGGCGAGGAAATTGCGGTGTACCTGCCTCAGCTTAATACGGCCCAAACAAAGAAAGTTGCAGAACGCATTCGCAATCGTGTAGAGCAGGAAACGGACCCAAAAGTAACGGTTTCTTGCGGAGTTGCAGAGTGGAGTTGGCAAGATGAGAAGGTAAGTGTTGAAACGTTATTTTATCGAGCAGATATGGCACTGTACGAAGCGAAGAAAAAAGGGCGCAATGTGATTCAAATTGCATCTGGCGAAGAACATGTATAATTGCCCTTCATATGAGTGAGTCTAAACGGGATGAGTCGATGTGCTCATCCCGTTATTTGTCTTCGTTCAGGAATGGAGGGGTCCCCTATGTTGAGGAACAGGGGCTGCACAATTTGGAATCGGAAAATAAATGTAGGGATCGTCTTGCTGTTGCTATTCGGATTGGTAGGATGCGATGCGCCGTTCTCTCAAAAGCCTGAAGAGGTTCTGACTCGTGCTATCAGTGGAATGGCAGGTAAAGATCAGTTCTTTTTCGAGGGGATAGGCGAACTGAAAGTTGGAGAAGGTCAACTAAAGACGAAGACGATTCGGTTTCAAGGTGAGGTTCACAATCACAGAAGCACCCGTATGAAAATGACTCGGCAAGAGTATGCGGAAACGACGCCTCAACGCTGGAATCCTATTCGACTGCTTACTGACATTCGTACGTCTCATAAACAAGTGAGCTATGTGGATTCAGCCGTGGCTGCTGCCGTTGGGAATGACGTTGACAGCTCTCCATCAGAAGCAGATCGGCCCAAAATACTCGTTCGTGTTGATCTTAATCCTGAAGAGGCTAAACGTGTGTTTGGCGAGCGAATGCTAGAGGAGTTCGATACCGCTGTTGTGCCAAGTCGAATATGGTCGCAAGGCAAGGAAGAACGTTCAGAGGCAGAACAGCAAGCGTTGAAATCTCTTCTTTATAACCAAGTTGAAAGCTATCGAAACTGTTTTATTCAGATGCTTCAAGAGGCAGAAGTGAAGGCCAGTTACTATGTGTGGATAGACCGCAAATCTCAGCTCCCACATCGGATCGAAGGTCAAATGGATGTTGCTTATAAAGATCAAGGAGTTCCTTACAAAGAAGCAATTCGAACGACGGCGAAGTTTACGCAATTCCGCTGACTTCTGGCTCCTTACATGGTACAATATCGTCATTGCGGAAAAGTTAACCAACAGTTAATTAAGATTGTTATAATCGCAATGTTAACAGCAAAGGCGAACTAGAGGAGGAGCATGTATGAAAGATCCTAGAATACAAAAATTAGCAGAGAATTTAGTGCAATACTCCGTAGATGTCCAACCCGGTGAACATATTTTGGTAGAAATGATTGGTTCTGAGCGTGAGCTCGTAGAATGTTTAGTTCATGAAATTGCGAAACGCGGTGGACACCCTCATGTTGAGCTTACGGACCGCAAAGTTCAGCGGGCATTGCTGATGAATGCAACGAAGGAGCAAATGGAAACGTGGAAAGAGTACGATCTTCTTCGTATGCAGCGTATGGACGGTTATATTGGCATTCGTGCAGGTGAGAACGTAAATGAAATGTCGGATGTTCCAGCGGATAAAATGAAGCTGTATGAGTCTTTTTATTCACATCCCGTACATATGGAAGAGCGCGTAAAGCGTACGAAGTGGGTCGTATTGCGCTATCCTAACGCATCGATGGCACAGTTGTCGAATACATCGACGGAAGCGTTTGAGAACTTCTATTTTGACGTATGTACGTTAGATTACACGAAAATGGATCAGGCTATGGAAGTTTTGAAAGAACTCATGGAGCGAACGGATCGTGTGCGTCTAGTAGGTAAGGGAACGGATTTGACATTCTCAATCAAAGGAATTCCAGCAGTGAAGTGCGCAGGAAAGCTTAATATTCCAGATGGAGAAATTTATACATCACCAGTAAGAGATTCTGTAAACGGGACGATCACATACAATGCGCCAACGTTGTACAGTGGCACAACGTTTGAAAGCGTATCTTTCCGTTTCGAGAATGGCAAGATTGTTGAAGCTACAAGCAACAATACGACACGTCTGAACGAAATTCTAGATTCAGATGAAGGCGCTCGCTACATTGGTGAGTTCGCTATTGGTGTGAATCCATATATTCTTCACCCGATGAAAGACATTTTATTTGATGAAAAGATTACGGGCAGCATTCACTTTACACCAGGACAGGCTTATGAGCAGGCTGATAACGGAAATCGTTCTTCCATTCATTGGGATCTCGTTATGATTCAGCGTCCAGAGTATGGTGGGGGAGAAATGTATTTTGATGATGTACTAGTACGTAAAGACGGCTTGTTTGTTCTTCCTGAATTGGACGTTCTTAATCCAGATAATTTGAAATAGAAAGTGAATAAGGATGAAATTCCCATCCTTGGAATGGCCAATTGTTGCGCTTCTCCCTTGCATCTAGAGATAAATTCAAGGTATGATGGAATTAGCAAACACTCATGTGCACAGAGTTTGATATTGGAGGGATTACAATGGCAGACAACAATGCTGCAGTCGTGGAAATTTCACAAAAGGCGAGCTCTTTCCGTTCTTCCATCGTGCTTCAAGCAGAAAATAAGTATATCGATGTTAAGAGCATTCTAGGCTTGTTCACAACACTGGTAAACAGCCATGCTTATGAACTACATGTTCATGGCCCAGATGCTGAAGAAGCAAAGAAAACAATGATAGAAGTGTTCCAGAAGCATGGTCTGAACATTAACATTGTTGAATAGTTATTCTATATAACTACGTAAGAGAAAGCCGAGTAACGTAATTCGTTCTCGGCTTTTTCCATGCCTACATCTTGTGTTCAATGTCATGATCGTCTAATATGATAATAGAACAATCGTGACCTCAGGTCATAGGGGGGAATTAGATATGACATCGTCGAATGTGCTGCAACAGTTGAACGATCGAGCGCTCGCCCTGTTGGAAGATGAGGCGCATCAAATAGAGAAGCTGATTCAAGTTCAGATGGAGAACTTGGCTACACGCTACTGTCCTCTCTATGAGGAAGTGTTGGACACGCAGATGTACGGATTCTCTCGCCAGGTCGACTTCGCTGTAAAAGCGGGTCTGTTACAAGAGCAGACAGGCAAACAGCTTGTCAGCAAGTTAGAACGGAATCTGGCAACCTTATACGAAGCATTGGAAAACCGTTCGGTATCTTCTTCGTAACGAAGCTTGGGTGACTGTAGTCGCCCAAGCTTTTTTGATCATAATATAGAACAATAAGCATTTCCTTATTAAAATACCTCTAACTTCTATGATGATTGAAACGAATTAAGAAAGTAAGAAAGTCTCTACATGCAGCTGCGTATTCTCAAATGACTGAATTAAGCATTTTTTTGCAGCTATTTCGTGTTTCACATTTAGACAACATTCGCGAAGTTTCAACATTTGATTTCGGCGTTCAGTATCGGTACAATATTATTAAATGGAAAAGGAGGATGACGACGATGACGGAAGAGCAATTGATGAATCAAGAGGGGAATATTCGGATATCAGATGATGTCGTCGCCACCATTGCAGGACTTGCTGCCCTTGAAACTCCAGGTATTGCTGCAATGTCAGGGGGGCTGTCGGAAGGATGGGCTAAGCGTCTTTCAGGCAAGAACGTACAAAAAGGGGTTTCAGTCGAAGTAGGGCAACTAGAGACGGCGATTGACTTGCGTATTGTAGTACTGTATGGTATGCCAATTCATGAGGTTTGTCGTCAGCTTCAGCTGACAGTTCGAGAAGCTGTACAGAACATGACAGGCCTGACAGTTGTGGAAGTGAACATCAAGGTTGAAGGTGTAGCCTTTAAAGATGAAGAACTAGATGAAATTCAGCGTGTTGTACGCTAAAGAAAAAAAGACTACAGAGGCCTAATAGGCCGGTAGTCTTTTTTTTGTGTACGGGTTTGGGATGATTTACGCTCAGATGTCCGCTCTACACGACTCTGCTCACGGGAAATACTGAGTAGTATACCGATGCTTGTCATCGTAATAAGTAGAGATGATCCACCGTAACTGATAAACGGCAAAGTAACACCTGTAATCGGTATCGTACGAGTTACACCGCCAATATTAATAAATGCCTGGATGGCGATGCAGCCCATAATACCGACCCCCACTAGTGTGCCGAAAATATCAGGACAGCGCAGCGCGATTAATAAACCGCGCCAAACAAAGTAGGCGTAAATGAGCAGGAAGATTGATGTGAAAATAAAGCCGAGTTCTTCTGCAATGACAGCAAAAATAAAATCATTATAAGGATAAGGCAAATAGAACAGCTTCTGAATGCTTTGCCCGAATCCAGTGCCGAACCAGCCGCCATGTGCAATGGCCTTCAAGGAATGAAGTAGATTGTAGCTGGCGTGCTGTGGATCATAGAATGGATCCAACCAAGACTTGATCCGGTCCATCTGGTACCCTTGTGAAAATGGGCTGCCACCTGAGATCAAAGCGTTAATACCTAATACAATTAATATCCCTAGCACACCGACTATAAAGCAATTGAATATATGCTTCAAATTGGCGCCCCCTGCGATAACGATGACACCTGCTGTCAATGTCAAAATAACAGCAGAACCAAAGTCAGGCTGGAGCATAATTAAGCCGACAACAACGCCGACGATAATCATGACGGGGAACAGGCCTGTTTTAAAATTACGGAAGCTCTCGCCTTTCTTGGCGATTAGAGCAGACAAATATAACACAAGTGTTATTTTTGCTACCTCAGTAGGCTGTATTCCTAAGCCTCCGATTCCAAACCAACTTCGTGCTCCGTTACGTTCTTCTCCAACGTATGGAACAAGAAGAAGCATAAGAAGGGTGATTAGGAAGAATGGCATAAACCATCTTTTGAAAAACATATAGGGTATGTTCATCGTTATAAGCAATGCAATGGTACCAAGTACAGCCCACATCATTTGCTTCTTTACAAAATAAAAGGCATCGAAGTTCATCTTTTGAGAAACAGCTGCGACGTTAGAACTCGCGCTGAATATCATAACGATTCCGAAGCCGACAAGCAGCAATGTGAGTGCAAGCATCGTGAAATCCGGCGTGCCACGGCTGAGTTGTTGTTTCTGAGGTGACTGACGTTTAGTTGGCTTAGCTGGTGGTTTGATGGATTTGTAAGTCGTCCGATTCAAAATGATCCTCTTATGCGCTCAGAGCTTGCTTAAGTGCAGACAGCTTGTCTGAAGCCGCATTGACAATCGGTTGAGGGATAGGTGTCTCATAATCTAAGCCGTGTGGGAATGTAGCTCTTCCCATGTACACATGCTCGATTTCAAGCAATGCATCAGGCTTTTCCAGCTTGCCCTCTTTTACTCTCGTGTTAATGCGCAAATAGTAATCTTCGCCGCTTTTTTTGTCTTCGATCTTGAAATCGTATGTAGCGCGGTAATATTCCCATTGCCAGCGAACGAAGCCTAGTGATTCACTTACTTCGTCAATGTGTGCTAAGTCCGTTACAAGCCCATTAAGGCCGGAGTTGTCAATAATCATGTGCCGATTCCTCCCTTATTCTACTAACGTCTAGTTCAACCTCCATTCCATGATAGTATGTTTCTACATCAACCGCAAGATATCCCAGTAGGGAAGGAGCGCAGATAGCCATTTTTAACAAAAAGAATGCGTTTCATTTTCGTAATATAGTCCGTTCAAGGAAAAAGATTGTGTTACAATAATAGGCAATCTAGCGAACGTTATCTATATATAAGCGGATGCGTACGGTAAGGCGAGTGTCTTCGCATGATACGTGAAAAACAGTCACATACATAAATAAAACTTGTACCAGCAGAAGGGTGGAAGTAAGGATGAGTTATAATTGGTTCAATCAACAGTTGCTAGAACTGAACGAACAGATAGTAGCTTGGCGTCGATATTTGCATCAGCATCCTGAACGTTCCTATCATGAAGAGCAGACTGCAAGCTATATAGCGGAGCAGCTTAATACGATGGGGATTGACTATCGTAGTGGAGTTGGCGGTCATGGTATCGTCGCTACTATTTTCGCTAATGAACAGGATAGTGATCCCATTGTAGCCTTGCGTGCTGATATGGATGCGTTGGAAATACAGGATGAAAAGCAGTGTGAGTATACATCGACTGTGCCTGGGACGATGCACGCGTGCGGTCATGATGGACATATGGCTGCTCTGTTGGCGGTGGCGAGTGTATTGCAGCGTAATAGAGACAAATGGCGAGGGCAAGTGCGCTTGCTGTTTCAACCAGCTGAAGAGGTTAGTCCTGGTGGAGCCCAGCAGATGATCAAGGATGGAGCGTTAGATGGTGTTTCCTCCATATATGGGGTTCACCTCTGGACACCGATTCCATACGGAAAGCTTGCTATTTGCGAAGGTCCAATGATGGCGGCGGTAGATGACTTTTTCTTAACGATAAATGGCAAGGGCGGACATGGTGGAATGCCGCATACTTGCATCGATGCAGTAGTCGTTGGTGCCGCGCTCGTGCAGCAGCTGCAAACCATTGTTAGTCGTCATCTCTCTCCACTAGAGCCTGCTGTTGTCTCTGTTGGTACGCTGCAAGCAGGAAAAACCCAAAATATTATTGCAGATCGAGCGATCATGAATGGTACGCTTCGTTCGTTTAGTCCGGTTGTTCGAGAGCAGATAATCGAACGTTTGGAGCATATTACACGACATGTTTGCGAGATGTATGGTGCTTCTTATGAATTGCACATTCGACGTGGATATCCGGCATTGAATAATGATTTGATTGAGACGGAGCGTATGCGTGCAGTAGTTGTTGAACGGTTTGGTGCAGCAGCGTTGGAAGTAGCTGAGAAAATGATGCCAGCTGAAGACTTTGCCTACTATGGTCAGCATATACCTGCCTCATTTATACTAGTAGGTGCTGGTAATGAGCAAGAAGCAAAGTACCCTCATCATCACCCGATGTTTGATTTCGATGAGAGAGCTATGATTGTGGCAGCAGAGCTGCTAGGTGTGACAGCGTTGGAGGCATTAGAACACAAATACCGTGAGGTTGGTGTGAATGCATAATAGTCGAGCGGGAGTCAGCAGTGAATGAGGGCATAGCTTTAAGGGGATGATAACCATGTGTTGGAACAATGTAAAGTATCCTCGGGAGGAATTGTCCATGACTATCGTTCGTGAAGTGATGACTACGTCTTGTGCTGCGCTCACGCTGCTAGATAATGTGTATGAAGCTGCTGTGATGATGAAGGAACATAATATTGGCTTTGTTCCTGTAGTGGATCAAGGGCTTGTTGTCGGCGTTGTAACAGATAGAGATATTGTCATTCGCGGTGTAGCGGGAAAAAGGCCTAATTCGGCTCGGATTCGAGATGTGATGACAGAAGAACTTATAGCTGTAGGACCGGATACATCTATCGAGGCTGCTGCTGCGTTAATGTCCGATAAACAAATACGTCGCTTGCTCGTTACGAATAATGGCAGATTAGAAGGGATTGTGGCACTAGGCGACTTAGCTGTTCGTACGCCACTTGTTCATGAAGCGGGGCATGCGTTAAGTGAAATTTCAGAGTCGTCGTATACGCATTAATGATTAGGAATTCGGTTAATACGATCATCTTTCTCCTGAGTGTATGCGCTTCTTCGGGTGAGTAAGCAGCCTGAAGTGCTGCATAGGGGAAGATGATTTTTTTATAGGCATTAGGAGGCACGGCATGAGCAAGAGTGCGTTTGAGTTGGCTGTTCAGCCAGATATGAATATTTTAGTCCATGATGGGAGCAAACGCTATGATGAAATACGAGAACAATTGCAGCGTTTTTCATCATTAGTGAAGCATCCGCAAGGTATACATACATTCAAGATGACACCATTAACGTTGTGGAATGCTGCTGCTTCAGGGAGAAGTGCAGTAGATGTAATTCAGGTGCTGGATAAGTACGCAACTTGGGCCGTACCAGTTAAGGTGAAACAAGAAATCGTGATGTGGATGGACCGGTACGGTTTGTTCGTTCTAGAAGGGGACGATGAAGGAGACGTGCTCATGCTAAAGTGTGCGGAAGAAGCACGCCTTCTATCTTTCATGAATGATCCAGAGATCGGTACGATGTTCGTTGGTAGACCTGTAGCTGGTAGTGTTCAAGTTGCTGCAAGGCATCGCGGTAAACTAAAGCGTGAGCTTGCCCGTGTAGGGTATCCGGTAATTGATCGCGTTGGCTATAACGATGGGGAGCCGCTGCAGGTACAACTAGCAGATAAGCTTAATGAAGTTCCATTTTCGCTTCGTCCTTATCAGAAGTCAGCGGTAGAGGCTTTTATTGGGAATGCGTCGCAATTAGCAGGTGATGGGGTTATCGTATTGCCATGCGGGGCTGGCAAAACAGTCGTAGGTATTGGTGCGATAGCTGAATTAGGGAGCGAGACTTTAATCGTAACGTCGAATGCAACATCTGTGAAGCAATGGAAACAAGAAATACGGAGCAAAACAACGCTTTCGTCGGAGCAAATAGGAGAATATACATCCCAACATAAGCAGGTACGGCCGATTACCATTACAACCTATCAAATGATGACTTATCGCCGCGATGAAGCAGAAGAATGGGTCCATATGGGATTATTCCATCAGCGCAATTGGGGTTTAATTATATATGATGAAGTACACCTGCTTCCTGCTCCTGTATTTCGAACAACAGCAGATCTGCAGGCCACTCGTCGTCTTGGTCTTACAGCCACACTCATTCGGGAAGATGGGTGTGAGCGTGACGTGTTCTCTTTGATTGGCCCCAAACGGTTCGAACTGCCTTGGAGAGAGCTGGAGCGTCAGGGCTGGATTGCTTCGGTCGCTTGTCATGAGATAAGGGTGCCAATGGATGAAGGATGTTGGGATAAATATCGTTCAGCCGCTTCACGAGAAAAGGCCCGCATAGCAGCTGAGAGTCCGACGAAAATGGCAGTTGTGGAACGTATTGTGGAGCAGCATGCTGAAGCACCAACACTTATCATCGGTCAGTTCTTGGATCAGCTGCATCAACTTGCCAAGCAGCTAGGAGCTCCTCTTTTAACGGGAGAAACGAAACAAGAAGAAAGAGAGCGCCTCTATAAGGCATTTCGCAACGGAGAAGCACGTGTGTTAGTTGTTTCGAAGGTAGCCAATTTTGCAGTCGATTTGCCTGACGCTACGGTTGCAATTCAAGTATCAGGGACATACGGTTCCCGGCAAGAAGAGGCACAGCGTTTAGGGAGATTGCTTCGTCCTAAAGAGGATGGTAGAGCTGCCTATTTCTATACCGTTGTATCATCAGGTACGAGAGAAGTTGAGGACGCGATGAAGCGTCAGTTATTTCTTGTTGAACAGGGTTATCAATATGCGGTAAGTGAAGAAGGGGGTAAAAGTAGTGCACACATCGGAGTTAGCGGCGCGAGCTGAATCGCAAGCTCAAATCGTCGACGTAGAAAAAGTGGGAGCAACCGCACAAAGTGATACGTTTCCTGCCGGATTTTCGCCTTATACGAACTGGCAGAAGTTCTCCGCTGCACCCGAGCTAGTGCTGCACACGGTTCAACAACTGTCACCTTCTTTGCAGCAGCTCTATGTACATGTGTTAAAGCAAACGGGGCCGCTTCCATTTCACGAAGAAATGATAGAGTTATGGCAATATGCGGATGCTGCGGCAGCTGAGGTGATAGCAGCACTTCCTGTATGGTATAAGGAAGGTTTATTGGCTGTATTCCGCAAAGCTTGGGGAGAGCGTTTATATGTGGTGCCTGTAGATGTATATGTAAAGATGCTTCAACATGACTTGGCATCGCTTTCTATTGATTCGGCTGATGAGCTGCCTATTGATACTTTTGCCCATTCAGAATCTGGACAGGGTGTCATCAATGATTTATTCCGTCTGCTCGTATTTACGGCTAATGAAGGACTGCCAGTCACGGCGAAGGGGACGCTGCACAAACGAACGATACAACGACTGGAATCCCAGCTTCAAATGTCTACAGAAGCATTGAGTGCATGCAGGGTCAGCTATGCATTTGCAGATACTGTATCTCCTAAGCTAGCCGTTAGTCTTGATTTAGCGATGCGTCTAGGGTTAATCCGCAAAGATACTCAGTCCTTCTCTATCCAGATAGAACCATTGTATGAGTGGCTGCAAATGCCGTATTCGAAGTGGAACGAAGCGATATGGCTGCTTGTCGGCCAGCACTATACAGCAGCAAATGTTCATGCGAAGCATCTATTCTATGCTATAAGCGCTGCTGCTCGACCAGGAGAGTGGATACAAGCGGAGTCAATTGTGCAGCAGATGCAAGAAAGCGGTTGGCTTAGATTTGATGCAGAACAGTCACTAATTGAAACGATGAAAGCCTGGTTGCAAGCTCTCTACACGTTTGGTTGGTGTGAGCTCCGAACAGTGTCAGATGAATCTCTTTGGTACAAATGGCTGTTGAGCAGTGAGAATGATGCAGATGAGCAGGTGGAAGATGGAGACGGATTTTTCGTGCAGCCTGATTTTGAAATCATCGTTCCTCCCGATTGCTCGATGTTGATTCGATGGAGGTTGGAGCAAATCGCGGAGCATATATCTTCCAGCGGGATGCATATGTATCGATTAACAAGAGACTCATTCCAGGCAGCGATTGATGCTGGTCAGACACGAAAACAACAACAGGAGTTCTTGGAGCGATATGCGCTCACAGGCGTTCCTGAAAATATTATAGATGCATGGGAACGATGGAATGAACAATATGGTCGGGCGTGGTTCAGTGAGGTAGTATTGCTGCGCTGTGAAGATGAATCAGCAGCGCATCTTATCCAGCAAGAATGTGAACAAGGTAGACTCACCGGGAAGCTTAGTAAAATTGGACCTGATGCATTTGTGGTTGCTCGTGATCAAGTGGAACAGATAAGAATGGTTATGGAGCAAATCGGGTTGCCGCTGCTTAAGAACTGGAGAAATGATGATTATGATGAACCTGCTTCTACAGAGCAGCACGGAGCGGAAGATGAACTGCTTAAAGGTAGTTCAACAGAAAGCGTTCGAGCTGCGAAGCACTTCCAGAATAGTTCAACAATGAATGGAATAGTTTACAGTCCCAGTTCATTGCAGTATTATGAAATGGATATGGCTTATTGTCGAGATGAGTCATGGCTGTCGTCTTACATTGGGCTTCCTCTCATGTGGACGAAAGAAGTACGCACTTACCATGCCTCTACAATGAAGGAAATCGTGGAGACTGCGATCCGTTTGAAGCTAGCCTTGCAAATGAAAGAGAATGGCCAACTCCTTCGAGTCGTACCGATTCGGTTGAATGGACAGAGTAATATGGATTTTGCTCTGGAAGTGTATATGAATGAAGATTCCAGAGCAGTGCGTAAGACACTGATGCCGAATCAATGGGAAGGTGTTCGTCTCCTCGTGCCAGAGTGGTTGTAAGGAAGACACAGCATCAAGTATAACAAGAATTGAGCGTGATAGTCATGCCACATATACATGTGTCACAATCGGAGTATCCCGAACAGAGTGGTCAACCAGATACGGCCATTTTGTTAACGGAAGCCTATGAACTGGGGGATATGATTAAGCATTCTGCTGAGTTAACGAGTTATTTAACTTGGAAGCAGCGGATGGAACAACATGAAGAAGTTAAGCAATTGAAGCGTGAATTTCTTCGAAAGAAAGATTTGTTTGAGGAAACAGAGCGTTTCGGTCATTTTCACCCTGATTACCATACTGCAAGAGATGCGGTATTTGCCATTGAGCGAAGGCTTGATGAGATAGAAGAAGTTCAACAGTTCAAACGTGCGGAAGAGCAGCTTGATGATATGTTATATGAACTTTCTAAAGTTATTGCTCATTCTGTCTCAGAATCGATCAAGGTGCCAAGCAACGCACTGCAGCCAACTGGCGGTTGTTCTACTGGTGGATGTAGTGGCGGGTGCTCAAGCTGTGGCTAGTAGCAGCTGAAGTTACGATGGAAAGCGGGGGGAAATATGTTTCCACAACGTACAGGCTATATTATATGGGTGAGCGATGTAAAAGCAGCTCGTAATCTGGAGAAATACGGTTCACTTCACTATATTTCGCGTAAAATGCACTATGCAGTACTGTATGTTAACGCAGATCGTGCTGAGGATACGGTTAAAAATTTGAAGCGCTTGAACTATGTGAAGAAGATTGAGCGTTCTTATCGCAACGAAATTAAGACGGAGTATAGTAGTGAGTTTGAAGAAAAAACTCGTTTTTACGGAATGTAATTCATGTAAAATATAATCACCACAATTCAACTGAGATTACATTGTTTTCTATATCTAACGTTAATTTAATGGAAATCGTTTTCGCTACGTGCGAAAGCGGTTTCCATTTTTATATGTGTCTTAATTTGATCATTTAAGTTAAAGATTTTCTAAAAACACCCATAAATGAGCGTTTTGAACTTGTGATCGACTTATACTTCCTGTAATATAACGGGTAAATATACATAGACATAAAGACCTATGTGGTGGAGAGTGGTATCCGGTGAAAGACAAAGTAATGGAACGCTGGAGTACGTATGAACCGTTCTATGTCTTGCTCGGCGATAAGAAGATTTCAGACATCATTATAACGAATCACGCACGTAGTCGATGGAATGACCGTATTGCGTCAGAGACGCAGGATATGGAAGCTATTGCTTCGTATATGTGGGACTGTTTGAAGACGAACCGGATTACCTCCTATTACCGCCAAGAAGAGGATGTGTACCTGATCGATGATGATATCGTGATGGTTGCGGAACTAGTAGAGTCTGAACGAGATCTGGATTTGTCGGGAACGCCAATGACGAAGATGGTAGTTGTAACTTATTTGGGACGTATGTCACAAACTATTGAGCTTCGTGATTTGAAGTCATATTATTCTTGGTTACGTCATTCAAGACGTATGACATTAGTGAAGAACAGTCGCAAGCATCGTTGAGCAGAAGTGATGGGAATACAATAACTCATTTCAGTTTATCGCAGATAAGTTCATCGACTGCGTAATTATGCACTATCTACTTGCATCTCTTATCGGTGCAGCAACGACTCTCATGATTGTTGAAGTCGCATTCTTTGGAATGCGGCTTTTTGGTATTGGTCGACTGTTTCGATAGGACAGTGTGATATAATGGAAACCAATGTGATTAGAAGGTGGCGGATTCGATGGCAGTTAGTTTCCATCAGTTGCATATTTTTTATACCGTAGCTGCGAAGAGCAGTTTCTCGGCAGCTGCTCAAGCGCTTCATATGACTCAGCCCGCCGTAACGATGCAAATTCAAAGCTTAGAGGATTATTTTGGAACGAAGCTCTTTCATCGTTCTACCAAGAAACTGCAGCTGTCTGATGCGGGAAGAACGTTGATTCCTTATGCGAAACAGGCGATTGACCTTGTACAACAAACAGAAGAGGCGATGTCACTCTTTACGAAGCAGCTTCATGGCAAATTGCAGCTAGGAGCGAGTTTGACGATAGGAGAATACGTCATCCCTCCCTTGCTTGGGAGCTTTATATCTTCTCACCCTGAGATGACTATTAGTATGGGAGTCATGAATACAACACAAATTGTTGAAGGTATTCGACAGCATCAACTGCATCTTGGCTTAGTTGAAGCGCCAGTGAATGACCCGGATATGATAACAGAAGAGGTTATGGAGGACGAATTGTTTCTTGTCGTTCCGAAGGGCCATCCTTATATAGGACGGGATTCAGTTGCTTTAGAAGAGGCATTGGCTTGTGGTTTTATTTTACGAGAGCAAGGTTCGGGTACGAGACAGGTGATGGAAAATGCGCTTAAAGATTATGGGCATAATTTCTCGTCGCTTCGGATTGTAATGGAACTGGGTAGTACAGGTGCTGTCAAATCAGCGGTAGAAAACGGGCTTGGTGTTACGATTATGTCCAAATCTGCTGTGCGGCACGAGTGTTCTCTAGGCCTAGTGGCGGCAATTCCAATCGAAGGCATATCGTTTAAACGTAAGTTCTATGCCGTTCAACTGAAAGATAGCATGCTAGCTTGGCCAGCAATGGCTTTCCTGACGTATTTGCGTCAACAGAGCATCATTCCGGAAGCGTTAGCACCAACCGATTGACGAATAAGAAAAGATGGAAGTGATAGCAATGATTGAACAACAGTTTGAAGCAAATGGTGTTCCGCAATGCGATGGTGGGGCTGATCTCCATACGCATACGACTGCTTCTGATGGTGTATGTCGCCCATTGGAAAATATAAGACTAGCAAAGGAAGCGGGCCTTGAAGCGATTGCGATCACCGATCATGATACGACAGCCGGTCTTGCCGAGGCAGCTGCAGAGGCGGAGTGTGTTGGCATTCATCTTATTCCAGGTGTTGAAATAAGTACGGTGGAGCAAGGCATTGATATTCATATCTTAGGCTATTATGTGAACCCAGAAGATACGTCTTTTAGTGATCGTTTACTCGAATTACGCCAAATACGTGATGTTCGTAATGAAATGATGGTTGCTCGATTAACGGAACTTGGTATTCCATTGACGATGGAGGAAGTAATAGCTGAGCTGCCTAATCCACTGCAAGAAGGGGAAACGGTTGGTCGCCCGCATATGGCAGATGCCCTAGTGCGTCGTGGGGTAGTAGCGAATATGAAAGAGGCTTTTGACCGATATTTGGGGAAAGACGGATTGGCGTACGTTAACCCTCCGCGCATCACCCCGCTTACAGCCGCTACTTGGATACGTGAAGCGGGTGGAACTGTTGTATTGGCACACCCTGGTTTATATGGTGATGATGTCTTAGTTGATCGAATTGTGCGTGAGATTCAACCAGATGGGATTGAAGTATGGCATTCGGATCATACAGATGCGGATGTAAGCCGCTATATCGAAATGGCGGATGTGTATGGATTGTTGAAAACAGCAGGTTCTGATTTTCACGGTGCACGGCAAGGGAAAGTATTCCACGGAGCGCTTGGCAGTCGACGAATAGATATGGGGACTGTGGAATCATTGCGAGAGATTGCTGACAGTCGTAAGTAAGACTAGGTCACCTGATTTAACAGACGTAGATAGTGTTTTCAACGTTGACAATAAAAGTATGCGTGAAACAGTATCGCATGTTCGCAACTTCTACATGTGTGCATAACTGCCTAAAACTAATTAGGTATGGACAAAAGTGCAGTTATTTTTCTTGTTTTGACTCTATAATTAAAAAAGGAGTCAAATTAAATGAATTTTTGTCATTAACATGATGAATAAGCATATTTACACGTGAAATAACTGCATGATTGGCATTCATCTAACTCAGTCTTACGACTCAATGAGGCTCTGTTTGTTTTACTAAGCGAGTGCAGTGGATGAAGCGTGATGAAAGTAAATGAAATGATGAGCGAAAAGGTGCCCAAGCAAGATGTTAAACTGTCCACAATTGGGGTTGCAGTTCATTCTCTTGCAGGGCACCTTTTTGCTGTGTGGCTATTTAGTCTCTGCTGTTCTGGTGCTAGCCTGAGTGTGCTGTACCAGAGCTAGCTGTTGCTTTGTTTCACATGCAACGGGAGCTTGGCAATACGATCTGCATCAGGCGTAATGAATAATGTCTTCTGTCGTTCATAAATGACGAAACCTGGCTTCGAGCCGTTCGGCTTACGGACATGGCGGATCAGCGTATAGTCTACGGGTACAAGACTAGAATGCTTCGCTTGGCTGAAATAAGCAGCTAGTTGAGCAGCCTCGTCCAGCGTAACATCGCTAAATTGCTCACTGCGAATGACGACGTGAGATCCTGGAATATCCTTCGTATGCAGCCAGGTATCGTTTGGATGTGCCAAACGATTGGTGACATATTCATTCTGGATATTGTTCTTACCCACATGAATCGCAATGCCTTCAGAAGACGTGTACGTATATACCGTAGGGCGATTATCTTTGCGTTTGCGCTTTGTACGCTTGGAACGATCGCGAAGCAAGCCTTGCTCTACAAGCTCTTCTCGAATTTCCTGTGCGTCTTGAATATTCGCATCTTGCAACTGCTGCAAGAGATTATCATAGTAACGAATCTCTTCTCTAGCCTCGCTAATTTGCTCTTCTACCACGAGGATACTGTTCTTCATCTTATTATAGCGTTTGAAATACCGCTGCGCATTATCCGAAGGGGAAAGCAGCGGATCTAGTGAAATGGTGATCATCCCACAATTTTCATCATAATAATTCATTAGTTCTATCTTACTGTCACCGCGCTTTAGCTGGTGCAGGGAGGCGAATAGTAATTCTCCCATAATGCGATAGCGATCAGCGTCGTTCGCGTCTTCTAGTGTTTCTTGAAGCTTTGCTATTTTCTTCTCGTTCTTATTTCTTTCTTGCTGCAAGAAGCGGGCTAGGTCGCCTACGCGTTGTTTGACCATGTCGCGTATAGCTTTGTCGCCATAGAACGCCTCCATGCAAGTGCTCATTTCAGCATATAGCTTAGCTTCACCTTGTAGGTGTGTAAGTGGAAGTGCTGAGAAGAACATCCGTCCGTCTTCGGCCTCAATCAATTGCGGCGTATACTGATGATCACGCAGCTGCTGAACGATACGCTCCAATGCTGTCCAAGCCTGCTCGGCGTCACTATTCTCCGTCAATAGAGTCAAGTTAGAGCGATATGCCCATTCCTCGGCAATACGCGGGCTGATGCCGGACATATGTTGAACGAGCCACGAGGATGCCCTTGTTGGCTCTTGTCCATCAGCAGCTTCACTCACTGCCTGATCCCATAATGCAAGAAAAGCCGACTTGTCTATTTCCAATGGATTATGCTTGTGCTGCTCTGGCGGAGCCGTGTACTGGAAGCCGGGCATAACGATCCGATAGCTGTTGATGGCAGGAGTAAGATGATGAATTCCATCAATGATCTGGTTAGAAGCAGGATCGATCAAAATAATATTGCTGTGACGTCCCATAAGCTCAATAATGATGACCTTTACCGATTCGTCTCCAAGTTCATCTCGCTGTCGAACGACGATATGAACGATCCGTTCCATTCCTACTTGCTCAATGCGTTCAATAAAGCCGCCTTCACAATGCTTGCGCATAAGCATGCAGAACATGGGTGGTTCTGCTGGATTGCTGTGTGTCTGCTCTGTATAGTGAATGCGCGGATAAGTTGGATTCGCTGATAAGAGCAATTTTTTGTTTTGGCCTTTTACACGAAGGTGAAAAATGATTTCGTGTTCTGTTGGCTGGTGTATTTTATTAATTCGAGCGCTCGTTGCTTGTGTTAATTCATGGACAAGGGCGCGTGTTACGATTCCGTCTAATGCCATAATGGGTTCTCCTATCTCGTTACGATGCTTCCTCTATGATGCCATATTTTCCACCAAAACTTAAGAGGCATTTCAGTGGGTGGGATATTTTAGGGTTGTACCGAATACATTGGTGTCATGATGACTCGCTCGTCCGAACACAGTTGTTGAGTCGGGGAAGCGACAGCCTAACGGGTGAAAGGAGATCAGGGCATGGATCATAATAAGTGGCACCAGATGTCGGTCAATGAGCTGCTAGCTGAGCTGGACGTCCACGCTGAAAGCGGATTGCCGGAGGAGAATGTTACCTTACGACGAGAGCAAGTAGGCCACAATGAATTATCAGAAGGTAAGTCGGTGTCGCCTATTGCTTTATTTTTGAATCAATTTAAAGACTTCATGGTACTTGTACTTGCTGGAGCTACATTAGTGTCGGGCTTGCTCGGAGAATATTTGGATGCAGTAACGATTATTGCCATCATTTTAATTAACGGAATATTGGGTTTCGTTCAAGAATTCCGTGCGGAGCGTTCACTGCGAGTGCTTAAACAATTGTCTGCACCGTCTGCCAAAGTTATTCGGAACGGAAAGTTCGCGCAAATCTCAGCCAAAGAACTGGTGCCTGGAGATATTGTGCTGCTTGAAAGTGGGGATCGTATTCCGGCAGATGTTCGTTGGTTGGAAACCAACAGTTGTTACACGGAAGAGTCGGCGCTAACTGGGGAGTCTGTGCCTGTCAACAAACATTGTGGGGCGATTGCCGGTGATGATCTGCCGCTTGGTGATCGCCGTAATATTGGATTTATGGGCACGATGGTGACGCGAGGTACGGGGAAGGCCTTGGTTATTCGGACAGGCATGAATACGGAAATGGGTAAGATTGCTCATTTGATTCAAAGTACCGAGGAAATGGAAACACCATTGCAGCATCGTTTGGAGCAGCTTGGGAAAATATTGATTGGCGTCGCTCTAGCACTGACTGTGATGGTTGTTGTCGCAGGTATTTTGCATGGACAGCCTGCACTAGGCATGTTCTTGGCTGGTGTCAGTTTAGCGGTGGCTGCTATTCCTGAAGGGCTTCCAGCCATTGTGACGATTGCGCTTGCTCTTGGTGTGCAGCGTATGATTAAGCGCAAGGCGATTGTGCGCAAGCTTCCATCGGTAGAGACGCTTGGCTGTGCTTCGGTTATTTGTTCAGATAAGACAGGTACGTTGACGCAGAACAAAATGACCGTGACAAAGCTATGGATCGGCGGCTCGCATATGGATGTAAGCGGTGAAGGGTATGAGCCGGTTGGGCAGGTAACCTCTGCCGGAAGGCCTGTTGAATTAAAGCAGGAGCAGGGACTGCGCCGCTTTATGCAAATTAGTGCGTTGTGCAACAATGCGATTCTGGAGGAGCAGCAAGATGCTGGCTCTGCAAAAGGCATGCGGGGTTCCAAGCGGGGCGTGGTCGCAGATCCTTCCAGTACGTGGGCGATTAAAGGGGACCCTACAGAAGGTGCATTGCTTGTGCTTGCGGCTAAATTAGGGATGACATCAACGAACTTGAAGGGAATATACAATCGAACACAAGAAATTCCGTTTGATTCTGATCGCAAGCGAATGTCGGTCATTGTTGATCATCAGGGTGGTAGGCTTCTCTACACAAAAGGGGCGCCAGATGTGCTGATGGAACGCTGCTCCTACGTGCTGTGGGAGGGGAAAGTGGTACCATTTACTCCAACTTTGAAGCAGCGTGCTGTTGCAGCAAATGAAGAAATGGCCAAACAAGCCCTCCGTGTTCTTGGCGTTGCTTATCGCGAGCTGAAGCCAAATGAAAATATACAAGATGAACGGATTGAGAATCAGCTTATATTTGTTGGATTGGGCGGTCTCATCGATCCACCTCGCAGAGAAGTGCGCGAAGCCATTCACAAATGCCGGCGTGCGGGTATCAAGACCGTCATGATTACAGGTGATCATCAGCTTACTGCAGAAGCGATTGCGGGCCAGCTTGGCATCGTGCCGCGCGGTGGAATGTCTGTCAGCGGTGTACAGCTGTCACAATGGACGGACGAAGAGTTGGATAAGGTAGTCGATCAAATCTACGTATACGCCCGTGTTTCGCCTGAGCATAAACTAAGAATCGTTAAGTCCCTCCAACGTAAAGGTCATGTAGTAGCGATGACAGGTGATGGTGTTAATGACGCTCCTGCGATTAAGGCGGCGGATATTGGTATTGCGATGGGGATTACGGGAACTGATGTTACCAAGGAAGCGTCATCACTTATTTTGAGCGATGATAACTTTGCAACGATCGTGGCGGCAATAGAAGAAGGTCGTGGTATTTATGAGAATATCCGTAAATTTATACGTTATTTGCTGGCCTCCAATGTAGGTGAGATTCTCGTCATGTTCTTCGCCATGATGGCGGGACTTCCGCTGCCGCTCGTTCCGATACAGATTTTATGGGTCAACTTAGTGACAGACGGCCTACCTGCAATGGCGCTAGGTGTCGATCAATCAGAGAAAGATCTCATGGAGCAGCGGCCGCGTGCTGCGAAAGAAAATATATTTGGTAGAAGATTAGGTTGGAAAATTGTAAGCCGTGGCTTCCTCATTGGAATATGTACATTGGCGGCATTCTGGCTCACGCTGAAAGCTGATAACAGCAGCCAGCAGTTAGTACATGCCCAATCTGTTGCTTTTGCAACGCTTGTTATGGCACAGCTTATTCATGTGTTTGACTGCCGCAGCTCACGTTCCATTTTCCATCGCAATCTATTTCAAAATAAATATCTCGTGCTAGCAGTACTTTCTTCCGTCGTATTGCTGCTCGCTGTGCTGTACGTTGAGGCGTTGCAGCCTATTTTCAAAACAGTACCGTTGTCGCTGCGTGACTGGGCGATTACATTGGTAATGGCAGGAATTCCAACGTTTTTACTTGGTTTTGGGTCGATTATTTCAGGGAAAAAGTCTTCTTTCAAGCGGAATCGCGCGCAGCATCGGTCCATAAAAAAGGTAGCATAGTACAAACATTTTTTCAGTTGGTGAATATACTTTCCTTTCCTTTTGCGTTATTCTAGTAGCAAGTTTTGATTTAGAGGAGTGGAAGTAGATGCAATTTACGAAAATGAACGGACTGGGAAATGACTTTGTTATCGTATTTGGGGAACAGCAATTGCCGGCCAACGCAGCTGAATTAGCTATTGCAACGTGTAATCGTTATTTCGGGGTTGGTGCAGATGGCTTAGTATATATTTTACCGTCCACACAGGCGGACTTTATGATGCGTATTATAAACTCAGATGGTTCTGAGGCAGAGCAATGCGGTAATGCAATTCGTTGTGTAGCGAAATATGTGTCAGACCGCGGCTATGTTTCAGGTGATGAACTAACGATCGAAACGCTGGGAGCTGGCGTGCAGCGCGTTCAGTTGAATAAAGTAGACGGTGTTGTGACAACGGTCCGTGTGGATATGGGCAAGCCCATTCTTCAAGGATTGCAAGTGCCTACTACGATTGACCAAGAGACAGTTGTCAATCAGCCAATCGAAATAGAAGGTACGACATTCCATTTCACGGCGGTATCGATGGGCAACCCGCACTGTGTCATTTATGTTGATGATGCAAGAAAGTTTGACTTCAACACCTGGGGACCGAAGTTGGAAGTTCATCCGTTATTCCCTCGTAAAACGAATGTAGAGTTTGTATCTGTTCGTTCGCGTGACTATACGGATATGCGTGTTTGGGAACGTGGTGCAGGACCGACACTTGCTTGTGGAACAGGCGCTTGTGCAACTCTTGTGGCAAGTGTGCTCAATGGGAAAACCGACCGTGCGGCAACCGTTTCGCTCGCAGGTGGAGAATTATTTATCGAATGGAATGAAGAAGATGGACATGTATACATGACAGGACCATCCGAAATGGTATATGATGGTACTTGGTTGAAGTAATGAACCACATCTATTAACGACAACGTGTAAATAGAAGCAAACGATAGAGAAGATTCCTCAATAGGGATCTTCTCACTCTTATGATCACAGAAATATCTAGGTAAGTCACTTGTAGTTCATGACGCTCCAGCGGAGCGTCTTTTGTTCATCTGGCAAGCTTTAGGCTGTTACCTTATTTCGTGTGCATGCACCATGCTGTATTTTATACGAAAAAGAACGGCCGCATCATGGGAGATGGGGTGTAGAGGAATGAATACTAGTCGGTATGAGAAGTTCAGACAGGCCATTCAGAACCAATTGATAGTCGGAGATGGAGCGATGGGTACGTATCTGTATCAATTGGGCTATCCAGTAGGTAAGTCATATGAAGCAATGAACATTAGTGACCCAGATATCATCCTGGGCATTCACCGTGAATATGTAGAGGCCGGGGCTACTTTGCTTGAGACCAATACGTTTACAGCGAATCGTGAGAAACTAGCTAAACATGGTATGGAGCACCTTGTGAAAGATATGAATCGCGAAGGTGTGCGTTTGGCTCGTGAGGCTGCACAAGGCAAAGCTTTCGTGGCAGGTGCATTAGGCTCCATTCGTGCTGGTAAGCGTGAAAATATTTCTACAGAGCAAGTCGCTCAAGATTATGAAGAACAATTGTCTGCTCTTATTGAAGCAGGTGTTGACGCTATCATGTTCGAGACGTTCTATGATCTAGAGGAAATGCGTCTTGCTTTCAAGATTGCACGTCAAATTGATAATGATGTACCGATTATTTGTCAATTTGCAGTAGAAGATTCGGAGCGGACGAAAGATGGCTTCGTACTGCCTGAAGCATTTCGTATTTTACGTGAAGACGGAGCCGATGTCGTAGGATTCAACTGCCGTATGGGTCCTAACGGTGTGCTTAGAGCAATAGAGTCCGTAGAAGGTATGGTAGGATTGCCTTTGTCCGCATTCCCAAATGCAGGTTTGCCTGATTATGTGGATGGTCGTTATAACTTTGTCGCTACGGCTGATTATATGGCACAAAGTGCAGTAGAGTTTGCTAATAAAGGTGCGCGCCTCATAGGTGGATGCTGTGGTACGACACCAGAACATATAAGTGCGATCGTAAGTGCGCTTCAAACGGTTGAGAAGCTTCCATCCCTGGATATTAAGGAGCATGCGGCTAAGCTTACTATTTCGATAGGAGCAAATGAGCCTGTTGGTGCTTCTTCAGCTTCTGATAAGGACTGGAACAAGCAGCCTACTATTGTTGATCTGGCAAAAGAAAGGCATACGGTTATCGTAGAGCTTGATCCCCCACGGGATTTGGATATTGCCAAGTTCATGCGCGGTGCAGCGGAGTTGAAGCGAGTTGGAGCAGATGCTGTAACGTTAGCTGATAACTCGCTAGCGGTTACTCGAATGAGCAATATGGCTCTCGGCTATTTAATTAAAGAGCAAGTAGGAGTAAGACCGCTCGTTCATATTGCATGTCGTGACCGCAACTTAATTGGAACGCAGTCTCACATGATGGGATTGGATGCATTAGAGATGGATCATGTACTTGCCGTTACGGGTGATCCTGCTCGCTTTGGTGATTTGCCAGATTCCAGCTCGGTCTACGACTTAACATCCTTCGAAATTATTCGAATGATTAAACAATTGAATGATGGTGTTGCATTTTCAGGACGTCCCTTGAAGCAAAAAGCGAATTTTGTTGTGGGCGCAGCCTTTAATCCGAACGTGAAGCATTTGGAAAAGGCGGTAGAGCGGTTGTATCGTAAAGTTGAAGCGGGTGCAGATTATATAATGACGCAGCCCATTTATGATCCGTTGTTAATAGAACGAATGGCGGAGTTAACGAAGTCGATTTCGATTCCTATTTTCGTAGGTATCATGCCGCTAGCAAGTGGACGGAACGCGGAATATTTGCATAATGAAGTACCGGGCATATTATTGTCTGATGAGGTTCGTTCCCGCATGTCGGGCTTAGAAGGAGAAGTTGGGCGAGCGGTAGGTGTCGATATTGCGCGAGATTTGCTTGATGTGGCTATGAAGCATTTCAATGGTCTTTATTTGATCACTCCATTCATGTTCTATGAGATGACAGCAGAGCTTACATCTTACGTATGGGAAAAAGCGGAACGCCCTGCTAACCTCTTGTCTCGTTAGACGTAATCAATTACAATAGGATAATGGATGTGGTTCCCATGGTTTATAGTATGACGGGCTATGGTCAGGCCGCCAGAGAATTAGGCGGCTATAAGATCAATATTGAGATGAAATCCGTCAATCACCGATATAGCGATATCGTGCTTCGTATGCCTCGCGAATGGGCGGGGAGCGAAGATCGTTTGCGGCGTCTTGTTGCACAGCACGTCAGTCGCGGTCGGATTGATGTGTATGTGAATAAGGAGCGTACGAGCGAATCCGCCTTTGAAGCGGAATGCAATATGGGTGTTGTCGATGCCTATGTGCAGGCCGGTGAGCAACTGAAACAGCTCTATGGGCTGGAAGGATCGCTGCTTGTAAATGATTTGCTTCGCCTTCCTGATGTGATGAATGTCCGTGAGAAGGCAACATGGTCTGATGAACAATTGATTGCTGTTCTAGAAGACGGCTTCACAGAAGCGTTGAATGGCTTATGCCAGATGCGCGAGATTGAAGGCCGTCATCTTGCTGATGATACATTGGAAAGGTTGTCCCGACTTGAAAGTTTACATACGGAGATGATCCAATGGGCGCCAAGCGTCGTGGAGGAGTATCGGAGCAAGCTTAAGCAGCGGCTTGAGCAATTGCTCGAACAGTCTGCTGCATTTGATGAGTCTAGATTCGGTATGGAAGTGGCCATCTTCGCAGAGCGCTCCAATATTGATGAAGAGTTGACGCGCTTGAAGAGTCATTTCACTCAATTCCGACAACTATTGTCCAGTGGAGAGCCGATTGGCCGTAAGTTAGACTTTCTTGTACAGGAGATGAATCGCGAAACGAATACAATCGGTTCGAAAGCTAATCATCTGGAATTGGTCAATCGAGTTGTCGATATGAAAGCCGAATTAGAGAAAATTCGAGAGCAAGCAGCGAATATCGAATAGAGTATGTAGCGTTCGTATATGAGGGAGGACCTATCATGGCAATTAAACTGATTAATATCGGTTTCGGGAATATCGTGTCCGCGAACCGCATCATTTCAATCGTGAGTCCCGAATCGGCTCCGATTAAGCGTATCATTCAAGAAGCACGAGATAGACATATGCTAATTGATGCAACATATGGCCGCCGCACGCGCGCGGTTATTATTACAGATAGTGATCACGTTATTTTGTCCGCGGTTCAACCGGAAACGGTTGCCCATCGTTTATCAACGAAGGATGACGACAACGACGAATAAAAGATGGAGACGATTATGAAAAAGGGTTTATTAATTGTACTGTCTGGTCCCTCAGGCGTAGGCAAAGGCACGGTATGCAAAGCACTAATGAAAAAAGTGCAAAATGTAACATACTCAGTATCCGCTACGACACGTCAACCACGTCTTGGAGAAGTGGATGGCGTTAATTATTTTTTCAAATCACATGAAGAGTTCCGCAGTATGATGGAGAACGATCAATTGCTCGAACATGCTGAATATGTAGGCAACTACTATGGAACACCACGTGCTTTTGTGGAAGAAACGCTTGCGGCTGGCAAGGATATTATCTTGGAGATTGAAGTTCAAGGTGCCTTGAAAGTAAAAGAGAAATTCCCAGAAGGTATTTTTATTTTCTTGCTTCCTCCTTCTTTGGAAGAACTCAAAGATCGTATCCGCGGACGTGGCACGGAAAACGAAGTCGTTATCGACCATCGTATGAACGTTGCTGTTGAGGAGATCGCATTAATGGAGCATTATGATTATGCGGTCGTTAATGATGAAATCGACTTGGCTTGCAAGCGAATAGAAAGCATCATTATTGCCGAACACTGTAAGATTGAGAAATAAGGGATATAACGATTGTGTAAGGTGCACTGTCTCAGTGCACCTTGTCATACGTTTATTACGATAAGAGGGGTGTAAACTATGCTTTATCCATCTATTGATGAACTAGTAAGAAAAGCTGATAGCAAATATTCACTCGTGGTGGCAGCGTCAAGACGTGCTCGTCAATTGCGCGAGGGCAGCCGTACGGAATTGACTCAGCCCAAATCCCACAAATTCGTTGGGGTTGCGCTTGAAGAGATTTATGGTGAGCAGATTCACATCGAACAAGAACGTCAAAATCATTTCTAATGAACAAGAGCATCGTATGCTGAATCTTTATGATTCAAAGTCGATGCTCTCGTGTTGTATATAAGCAAGATGACTGCCTAAGCAAGCGAGTTGTGTGAGGCAGTTATTTATCCATGAACAACCCGTTGGTGAATGACGTCTGTTGACGTTTTGAACCGAAGGTTGTTATTTTTTTCATCAGCATGTTAGGGAAAGGCGGGGACATGATGCTACATGGAAAAACGATTGTGCTTGGTATAACAGGCGGGATTGCTGCCTACAAAGCGGCAGCGCTGTGCAGTAAGCTTACTCAGGCTGGCGCGAGCGTACATGTCATAATGACAGAGAGTGCAACGAAGTTCATTCCCGAGCTGACATTACAGACATTATCACGCAATCCAGTCTACACGGATACGTTTGATGAACGTGATCCATCCGTTGTGTCCCATATTAACTTGGCGGATCGGGCTGACTTGTTCTTAATCGCGCCTGCAACAGCAAACATACTCGCAAAGATGGCCTATGGACTAGCTGATGATATGTTATCTACAACGTTGTTAGCTACTACTGCGCCAGTGATGGTAGCACCTGCTATGAACGTGCATATGTATGCGCATCCTGCCGTCCAGCACAATATGGAGCTGCTGCGTGAGCGTGGCGTCCATTTCATTGAACCGGCTGAAGGGCCGCTAGCATGTGGCTATACGGGGAAAGGGCGTCTAGAGGAGCCTGAATCGATCGTAGAGCATGTGAATCAGTTCTTTGAAGAGGCTGCAGTACTATCCTCGCTGTATTCTGCTAGTAACGATGGGATCAATGAACCAGCTTCTGCGATTGACAACAAACCGGACCTATTAGCAGGGCGCCGAGTGATGGTGACAGCTGGCGGAACACTGGAGCGTATTGATCCCGTGAGATATTTAACGAATGATGCTTCTGGCAAAATGGGAATTGCGATAGCCGAGGCTGCACGCGACATGGGCGCGGATGTAACTCTTATAGCTGGACAAGTTCAGACGATGATCCCTGCGGGGGTTGACGTTATTCGAGTAGAATCTGCTCTTGATATGTTGACAGCTGTACAAGCCCATTATGATAAGACGGATATCGTGGTCAAGGCAGCCGCAGTGGCCGATTATCGACCGAAGTTTCGTGCTGAGCAAAAAATAAAAAAGACAGCCGATTCGCTAGTACTTGAGCTAGAGCGGAATCCTGATATTTTAGCATGGCTTGGTGAGCATAAGCAGCATCAAGTGCTTGTGGGCTTTGCGGCAGAGACACACAATGTAGCGGAATTTGCTCAAGGGAAGCTGAAGCGGAAAAATTGCGATTTGATCGTAGCTAACGATGTGTCTCGTTCGGATATCGGCTTCGGTTCGGATAATAACGAAGTACTTATTTTTGATGGACAAGGGCTTGTTGAATCGGTATCGGTACGTGCGAAGCAGGATGTAGCCAAACAGGTACTAACGCAGGCGGCCAAGCTGCTACCTGAAGAGGTGCTTGTTATTGACTAATTCGTCCGATTCGGTCCACATCGCACGAGTCATTGTAGATGTGCCGAGCAAACAGACTGATCGACCGTTCGACTATGCCATACCACATGATATGGAACCTTGGATTGAAATCGGCAGCCGAGTAGGGGTTCCGTTCGGTCCCCGCACGATTCAAGGAATCGTCATTGATCGAGTAAACGGTACGAACATTCCAAGCAAAAAGCTGAAGCCTATTCAGCAATTATTAGATCTTGTTCCACCGCTACCTCCTGACTTGGTTAGATTGGCAGAATGGATGAGCCATCAATATGTATGTACATTTACAGCTGCTCTGCAAGTCATGATTCCTTCTGCCTTGAAAGGCAGAACGGAAAAGGCACTTCGTCTTGGGACAGAGGCGCTGCGTTTGTTAGAGACTCAACCTGTCATTGACGACTGGGATGAGAATGGAGCAGGTGTGGACGATCGTTTCTGGCAGCAAAGCGATGAAGAGCTTGAGCTGGGCAAGTGGAGCGGTGAGCAGACGCTGATTGGCTGGCTGAACCGTGAGCTGCTGCATCAGCCTATGTATCGCCGTTTGCTTGCTTATGTGAAGCAGCATGAGCCTGTAACAGCAGAGAAATTACTGCAAACATTCCCTTATGCAGCAAAGGCGATCCGCGCTTCTCTGTATGCAGGGTGGTTGGTGGAAATTGAGCGTATTAAAGATAGAATTGGCGTAAAGAAGCTGAAATGTGTTTGTCTAACGTTGTCTGAGGAAGAGGCACTTGCCTTTACAACTACACTCAAAGCCAAGCGTCAGCAAGAAACGATGGAGCACTTGCTCGCTATGAATGGCGAAGCGCCATTGAAGGATTTAAATGCTTCTGCGGTTAAGGCATTAGCAGACAAAGGGGTAGTGCGGATAGAGGAGCGAGAAGTGCTTCGTGACCCATATAAAGAGAAGCACTTTCAGCCTACTCAACCACTGCCACTGACAGACGAACAAGCGCAAGTGTATGGTCAATTGCAAGAAGCGTTAGATCGCGAGAAGGCAAAGACATTTTTGCTTCATGGCGTGACGGGCAGTGGTAAAACGGAAGTATATCTTCAAGCGATAGCACGCTGTCTTGCTTCGGAACGAGAAGCGATTGTGCTCGTACCTGAGATTTCACTTACCCCGCAAATGGTCGAGCGGTTCAAAGGCCGCTTTGGCTCTAAAGTGGCTGTGCTGCACAGTCGATTGTCGCAAGGCGAACGATACGATGAATGGCGTAAAATTCGTGAAGGAAGTGTATCAGTAGCAATTGGGGCGCGTTCCGCTATATTTGCACCATTTCGCCGCATCGGTCTAATTATTATTGATGAGGAGCACGAAACTTCCTATAAGCAAGAAGAGACGCCTAAATATCATGCGCGTGATGTTGCAATTGAGAGAGCTGTACAGCATGGAGCGGTCGTTGTGCTAGGTTCTGCTACACCTTCAATGGAAACCTACTACGCTGCGAAAATGCATGGCTATGATGCCCAGTCCCGAGGATTGGAGCGTCCGCTATGGGATGTTGAGCTGTTAGAGATGCCAACAAGAGTTGCTGGTCGTCCATTGCCTCCGGTTACGGTTGTAGATATGAGGGAGCAGCTAAAGATTGGCAATCGCTCGATGTTCAGTGCCCCATTAGAGGAAGCGTTGGAAGATCGGTTGGCAAAAGGGGAGCAGGTGGTGCTTCTCTTGAATCGAAGAGGTTATTCCACCTTTATCATGTGCCGAACTTGTGGCTATGTGGCTCAATGTCCAGAGTGTGATATTTCACTGACATATCATATGAAAACGGAACATCTGCGCTGCCATTATTGCGGATATACGGAACGTTCGCCGCAAACCTGTCCAGAATGCGAGAGCGAACATATTCGATTTTTCGGGACGGGTACGCAGCGTGTTGAGGAGCAACTGGCTCGGCGTTTCCCTGGCATTAGGGTCATCCGGATGGATGTGGATACGACGACGGAGAAAGGCTCGCATGAGAAAATGCTGCAGCAGTTCCGCGAACGACGTGCAGACGTCCTGCTTGGTACACAGATGGTAGCGAAAGGATTAGACTTCCCTTATGTTACCCTTGTTGGTGTTATCGCTGCGGATTCTGCTTTGTATATGCCTGATTTCAGAGCGGCAGAAAAGACTTTCCAACTGCTTACTCAAGTGGCAGGTCGTGCTGGAAGACATCATTTGCCTGGTGAAGTTGTCGTACAAACTTATGCGCCAGAGCATTATTCGATTATACATGCGTCCCAGCATGATTATAAGGCTTTCTCATCTGAGGAGCTGCGGATGCGTAGAGCCCGGATGGTTCCGCCGTTTTGTCGCTTGGCATTGCTTACGATGACCCATGAGGAGCTGCCGTTGTTAGTCCGTGCTGCTGAGAATGCAGTCATTCGCATGAAGGAAATAGCCGAGGACTGGGGCTTGCTTAAGCCGTTGCATGGCGCGTTGCAAGCGGTAGACGTGTTTGGACCTGTAGCCTCTCCGATTCCTCGGATCAAAAATAAGTACCGCTTCCAATGTACGATTAAATGTCGTGGAGAGGTGGATTTACCTTCGCTTGTGGCAGCTGCATTGAAGACACTGGAACCGATGACTCGCGAACAAGGTGTATTGTTCCATGTGGATGTTGACCCGCAAATGATGATGTAATCTATATTTGTACTACTTTTTCGTATGATATTTTGGATTAAGGATATATATTGATTTTATACATGATTTTTTATAAGCAAATGATTAAGGATGGTGTCTTACATGGCAATTCGTATTATTGTACACGAACCAGATCCGGTTCTTCATGAAGTAGCAAAAGAAGTAACAAAGTTCAACGCTAACTTGCATAAGTTGCTCGATGATATGGCTGATACGATGTATCATGCAGAAGGTGTAGGTCTTGCTGCACCGCAGATCGGTATTTTGAAGCGTGTTATCGTTGTTGACGTTGGCGATGACAATGGTCTGATCGAAATGGTCAACCCAGAAATGGTAGAAAAAGAAGGCGAACAGCTTGGGCCAGAAGGCTGCCTAAGTATTCCTGGATTGAATGGCGATGTGCGCCGCTTCAAGAAGATCCATGTTAAAGGCTTTGATCGTCACGGCAAGCCAGTTGAAATGACGGCAACGGACTTTTTGGCTCGTGCGTTCCAGCATGAGATTGATCACTTGAATGGTGTGTTATTTACATCTATTGCTGAAAGTGTGTATGAAATTCCGCGTCAAGAGAAGGAGTAAGGGATGACAAAAATCGTATTTATGGGGACACCGCAGTTCGCGGTGACATCCCTGCAAATGCTGCTGGATGAAGGTTATGATGTGGCGGCAGTTGTTACCCAGCCTGACCGCCCAGTTGGACGCAAACGCGTGTTGACACCAACTCCAGTAAAGCAGCTGGCGATGGAACATGGCATTCAAGTATGGCAGCCTGAAAAGCTGCGTACGTCTGAAACCGTAGAAGATATTCGCAAGCTGGCGCCTGATCTCATTGTGACAGCGGCTTATGGACAAATATTGCCGAAAGCGGTGCTTGATGTTCCACGTTTTGGCTGTATTAATGTGCATGGTTCTTTGCTGCCTTACTATCGTGGTGGTGCGCCCATTCAACGTTCGATTATAAATGGTGAAGCCAAGACAGGCGTAACGATTATGTATATGGCCGAAGGTATGGATACGGGAGACATGCTTACGCGTGTAGAAGTGCCAATTACCGATGATGACAATGCGGGCACGATGTTCGAGAAATTGAGCGTCGAGGGAGCGGATCTTCTTCGCCGTACTTTGCCTGACTTGTTAGCAGGAAAGTTGACAGCAGAAGTGCAAAATCACGATCTTGCAACCTATGCACCAAACCTTAAGCGTGAAGATGAGTTGATCGATTGGTCCAAATCTTCGCGTGCCTTGTTCAATCAGGTTCGAGGACTTGTTCCTTATTCAGGCGCGTTTACGACATGGAACGGAGAAGTTTTCAAAGTGTGGAAATGCGAATGGAAAGAGCAAGGACAAGCTATTTCCTCTGCTGTCCCTGGAACGGTACTCACCGTATCTGAAGATGGTATCGAAATAAAGACTGGTGATGGTTCTATCTGGTTAACAGAAGTACAGCCAGCCGGGAAAAAGGCAATGCAGGTTCGTGACTTTGTTCGCGGTGGCAAGCTTGAGACAGGGACGGTGCTAGGGTGAAGAAAGGCAATTCTAATAGCTCAAGCACTCGTCCTCGACGGAAAACAGCGCGCGAAGTAGCGCTGGACGTGCTCGTCATGGTGGATAAGCATCGCTCTTATAGCAATTTGCAGCTAAATGCAGCATTGCAGGAAGCCGAGTTGGAACGAGTGGATGCGGGCTTAGCGACAGAGCTTGTGTACGGAACAATTCAACGGTTGAATACAATTGATGGTGTCCTGCAATTAAAAATTGCAAAGGGAATTGACAAGTTGAAGCCTTGGATGCGCAATTTGCTGCGGATGAGTTTGTATCAGCTGCATTATTTAGACCGGGTGCCTTCGCATGCTGCTGTGAATGAAGCGGTCGCGATTGCGAAGCGGCGTGGACAGCAGGCAATGGGTGGATTCGTAAACGGTGTTCTGCGCGCTGTAATGCGTGAGCCGGAATTGTGGAACGCGCCGCATCCAGATGATGCGGTGAAGCGTATTGCATGGACACATTCGCATCCAGAGTGGCTTGTTTCCCGCTGGATCGAAGCTTATGGTGCTGATGCAGTCCGCAGCATGTGTGAAGCGAACAATACCGCTCCACATGCAAGTGGACGAGTGAATCGCATTCGCTCGACGCGCGATGAATTGTTGGAAGATCTTCGTGCAAACGGGATCGATGCAGAATCATCTTCACTTAGCCAAGATGGTATCGTTGCTCATCAGGCTGGTAACTTTGCTTTTACATCCGCGTATCGAGAAGGCAGGCTTTCCGTACAAGATGAAAGTTCCATGCTAGTCGTTGAAGCGGTTCGTCCCCAGCCTGGCATGCGCATCGTAGACTGCTGCGCTGCTCCTGGTGGCAAGTCCATGCATATTGCAGAACGGATGGATAACAGGGGAGAGCTTATTTCTAACGATGTCCATGCTCACAAGGTCAAGCTGATCGAAGAGCAGGCTGCACGACTAGGATTGTCTTGTATTCAAGCAATCAATCACGATGCGGCGGAGCTTAGTCAGCATTTGCCAGAGCAGTCTTTTGATGTTGTTCTTTTGGACGCACCATGCACAGGCTTTGGCGTCATTCGACGCAAGCCTGACTTGAAATGGACGAAGACTGACTCTGATGTAGCAGCCATTGCAGCGCTGCAAGCAAGACTTATCCGAGAAGCAGCTAAGCTTGTTAAGCCGGGCGGTAGATTAGTTTACTCAACGTGCACGATTGAGCATGAGGAGAACGAGGACGTAGTACAAGCATTTGTTGAAGAAGCAAGAAGTGAGCAACAATGGTCGATGGATGACTCGTGGAAATCAGCGCTAGATCCTTCGAAGCTTGGTGCTGCACTTAAACGCAGTTCGGCAGGTATGCTGCAAGTGCTGCCGCACGATGCGGATTCAGATGGGTTTTTCATTGCCTGCTTGCAGAAGCAGTAGAATGAGGATGAAATCATATCCACAAGGCAGAGCCTAATTTATATATCCATTTAGCTGCATATGCCACGGTACATGAAGCACATGACCCCGCTATTGGCTGCCTCGGTTTAATCCAGCGGCTGGGCGGGGCTTTTTTTAGAAAATTATGCAGTTGGAGCAGGCGACAGCTTTTTGAAAATAAGCCAACTGTGGTACAATAAATTATTACGATGCTGTGTTCATTGCCAGATGGATGATGCAAGGTTGAATTCTTTACTGGATGAATGAGCTGTTTGACGGAAAATAGTGCATAGTATATTCTACAAGCGGACGGAGTTTATCCGTCTACAGAGATGATGGAAACAGCACAATCCGATTACATGACATAGAGAAAGCGCAGGGATAGATACCGAATGAAACCTTTTATATACGACTTAACGTTTGATCAATTGCAAGTTTGGCTTAAAGAAAATGGGGAGCCAGCATTTCGTGCTGGGCAGATTTTCGATTGGATTTATGTAAAGCGCGTTATGAGCTTTGAGGAAATGTCCAACTTGTCCAAAGGTTTACGTGAAAAGTTGATGGATAACTTCCAATTCGTTACGTTGAAAGAAATTACACATATGAAATCGTCTGACGGCACGATTAAGTTCTTGTTCGGCTTGCATGATGACAATGCGATTGAAACGGTTGTTATGAAACACAACTATGGCAACAGCGTATGTGTAACGACGCAAGTCGGCTGCCGTGTTGGTTGTACGTTCTGTGCTTCAACGCTTGGCGGTTTGAAGCGTAACCTGACAGGCGGAGAAATTGTTGCTCAGGTTGTTGCTGCTCAAAAAATACTGGATGAGACGAATGAGCGTGTCAGCAGTATCGTTATTATGGGAATTGGCGAGCCGTTCGAGAATTATGATGCTACAATGGTCTTCTTGCGCAATATGATTCATGAAAAAGGTCTTAATATCGGTCAGCGCCATATTACCGTATCTACCAGCGGTATCGTGCCGAGCATTTATAAATTTGCGGAAGAAAACACACAGATTAACCTTGCGATTTCCATCCATGCACCGAATGATAAGCTTCGTTCGAAGCTAATGCCGGTTAACCGTCGTTTCCCATTCGATGAAGTGATGAATTCGCTTAAATTTTATCAAGAAAAGACAGGTCGTCGCATAACATTCGAATATGCACTAATTGGTGGTGTCAACGACCAAGTTGAGCATGCAGAAGAGCTTGCAGATGTGCTTCAACGCATGGACATGCTAGCGCACGTCAATCTAATACCAGTTAACTATGTTCCTGAACGCAACTACGTTCGTACACCGCGCAATGACATCTTTAAGTTCCACAAAGCGTTGGTGGATAAAGGAATTAACGCGACGATTCGTCGTGAACAAGGGCATGATATTGCCGCTGCTTGCGGTCAATTGCGTTCGAAGCATATGGAATCCAATGCGAGGTGAATGAGATGAAGGCTGTGCACCGTTCTGATATTGGCAAAGTACGCGCAGTAAATGAAGATCGTGCTTATGCAGCGACGCTGCCTAACGGCTACACGCTCGTTATCGTCGCTGACGGCATGGGGGGACATCAAGCTGGTGATATTGCAAGTCGCTTGGCCGTCGAAACCGTTGTAAATGAGCTGAGACAGCTACCTTCTGAGTTAGATGAGAAGGATAGAGAAGATGCTTTGAAAAGTGCTATTTTTCGAGCAAATGATACGATTTATCATATTGCATCGCAAGATGAGAAGTACAACAACATGGGAACGACGATTGTCGCTGCGCTGCTTCTACAGGATGAAGGAACGGTTGCTCATATTGGGGACAGCCGTGCTTATATCATTAGCCCGGAACATATTCGGCAGCTCACCGATGACCATACACTCGTCAATGAATTACTGAAGTCAGGTCAAATTACGCAGGAAGAAGCGAATCATCATCCACGTCGCAATGTGCTTACCCGTGCGCTGGGCACGGACGCTCGTGTGCGCGTGGATGTAGCGCCACTTCGTGTGGAACAGGATGAAACACTGCTTCTTTGCAGCGATGGCTTAACGAATATGATTAGTACGAAAGAAATATGGTCGACCATCGTTGATCCGTCTTTACCGCTGGAAGTGATTGCAGATCGATTGATTGAACAGGCGGTAGAAGCTGGTGGAGATGATAACGTTACGGTGATTCTTGCCCAAGCTCAAGCAAGTGTTGCAGAGAAAGTGGGGTGGAACTCGTGATAGGAACTACATTAGCAGGTCGATATGAAATTATTGCTCGTGTTGGTGAGGGTGGCATGGCGCTTGTGTACAAAGCGCTGGATGTACTGCTGAATCGTTACGTAGCTGTGAAGGTGCTGCGTCAGCAATTCGTGCATGACGAGGAATTCGTTCGCCGCTTCCGACGCGAAGCACAATCGGCCGCATCATTATCCCATCCCAATGTCGTAAGCATTTATGATGTAGGACAAGAGGATGAAGTGCATTATATCGTCATGGAATGCATCGATGGCCAGAATTTAAACGAGATTATTAAAGAACGGGCTCCGCTTCAGTCAGAAGAAGCGATTCGCATTGCAACTCAAATTTGCGATGCGCTTGATCATGCCCATCACAATCATATTATTCATCGTGACATTAAACCGCATAACATTTTAATTGGTTCAAATGGTCGCGTGAAAGTAACCGACTTCGGTATTGCTAGAGCCGTAACGTCTTCGACGATTACACAAACAGGATCCGTAGTAGGCTCGGTACATTATTTTTCACCTGAGCATGCGAAAGGGATTTCAACAGGAGAGAAATCCGATCTGTACTCATTAGGTATCGTTCTGTATCAAATGCTGACAGGCAAACTTCCCTTCTTAGGTGAGAGCCCTATTAGCGTTGCGCTTAAGCATTTGCAGGAGCCATTTGAGGAGCCTCGTGAATTAAACCCGAGTATTCCGCAAAGTGTGGAGAACGTTATTTTAAAATCCATGCGTAAAAATCCGGATGAACGCTATCAATCCGCAGCGGAAATGATGCGTGATCTAGAAACGGCACTCCAGCCGGAACGTTTGCGTGAATCCAAAGTAAGATTCGTGTCTCCTAATACTCCCAATTATCATTACGGGGATCACGAAGAGACGCGCGTAATGCCGGCTATTCGTCTTCCTTATGAACAGGATGCTCTTCCGTCAGATACGCAAACGGGTGCGTCAGCAGGTAGATATGTGGAGACGAAAGGGTTTGATCATCAGTCAGAGCCACCGGTTGGTAGTTCTTCATCGACTGCCAATGCACGTCAGTCTTTGGCCCCTAGAGGGAGTATGCAGGAGGGAGCGGGAGCTGTACAATCTGTACCATCATCTTCCGCTGAACCAGTACAGAAAAAATGGGTAAAACCAACATTATGGATTACATTAACTTTGGTATTCCTTGCTATTATGATCGGTGTTGTATTTTATGTGAAAAGCCTGCTGGCTGTTGAAGAGATTAGCGTTCCTGAATTAGTGAACTTAACGGAATCTGAGGCGAAGGCAGAGCTGGAGAAGTTTAAGCTTGTGTTGGAAGATCCTATTATTCGCAAGCCGCAAGCGGGTGTTGCGAAAGGAATTGTATTCGAACAGAGTAAAGCGCCAGGAACGAAAGTGAAAGAAGGCGCCTCTATTAAAATATCGGTTAGTGAAGGCGAGCCTGACAAGCCGCTGCCGAATTTGATCGGTCAAACGTATGACGACGCAGTTAAGATGCTGCTTGATATGGGCTTTGACAGCAAGCGTGTTCACCGTAAACCTGTCTTTAGTGATGACGTGGCTGAAGATTCGGTAGTGTCTATGACACCGGGAGCTGGTGAAAATATCGATCCGCTCAAAGACTCAGTGACGTTAGAAGTGAGCAAAGGCAAGGAATCGTTCAAAATGCCAAACCTGGTCGGCTCTACGAAGGAAGAAGCCATTGCCAAAATAGAATCGCTTGGATTGAAGCTCAAGCAGCCTGAAGGCATTATTGAAGAAAAGAGCTATCTGCCGCAAGGGCAAGTCATTAAGCAGCTGCCTCATTATCCAAACGAGCCTGTGACAAAAGGAACAGAAGTAAGTATCTATGTAAGTTCTGGATATCCTGAAGACGCGGTGGAATACAGCCTCCAAATTCCGGTTCCTCCTAAGGAAGAAGGTAAACTGAGTACGATTGAAATCAAGTATACCGACGCACGTGGAGAGAATGTAAAATTGGAAAAAAGAAAGATCAGTACGACACAAATATTCAGTGTTGATCTTGTTGTAGATCCAAGGAAGGATGGAGTTGTATCCGTCGAACGAGATGGTGAATATTTGGGTGCTTATCCCGTAACTTATGTGGATGTGAAGCAAGGTACGGTGCCGATTCCTCAGATCCAGCCTTCAGCACCAACGGAGCCTACTGGGGGCAGCGAAAGTCCTCCTCCTAGCGAAGGGGAAAGTGGAAGCGAGGGTGAGTCCTCTGAGTCAGATAATGAAAATGCCCAGGATGGCGAACATGCGGGGCATGGAGGTTAAGTGATGCCAAAAGGTTTGATCGTGAAAGCGCTGAGCGGATATTACTATGTGCGCCCAGACGGTGAGTCGATGGATGCAGTCGTTCAATGCCGAGCGAGAGGCGTATTCAAGAAGAAGGGCATATCCCCCCTAGTGGGGGATCGTGTCAACTTTTCAATGACTGACAATGGGGAAGGTACAGTGGAAGGCATCGATGAGCGCCATAGTGAGCTTATCCGCCCTCCAATTGCCAATGTTAGTCTTGCCATATTAGCATTTTCGGTATTAGAGCCCGATCTGAATACGCAGCTGCTGGACAAGTTCTTAGTACATATTGAACATGCTGGACTTGATGCAGTCATTGTACTGACGAAATGGGATTTGATCTCGGATTTGCCTGATGAACAATTCAGCAAGCAAGAAGCGAAGTTGAAGGATGCGGTTGCGCTGTATCGTTCCATTGGCTACGATGTGATCGAAACAAGTTCAAAGACAGGTTGGGGCTATGATAAGCTCTCAGAGCTGCTGGCTGATGATATAAGCGTATTTGCCGGACAGTCTGGCGTGGGTAAATCATCGCTGCTTAATGCGATGTTCCCAGGGCTATCTCTAGAGACGAATGCGATCAGTCACCGATTGGGACGCGGTAAGCATACGACTCGGCACGTGGAACTTATTCCGTTGGCGACAGGGGAAGGTTACATTGCTGATACACCAGGATTTAGCCAACTGGACTTCTTGGAACTCGGTGTAGAGGAGCTTGCTAGCTGCTTCCGTGAGTTTCGCACCTATGCTGAATCATGCAAATTCCGTGGATGTACGCATACGCATGAGCCAGGCTGCCGTGTGAAGGTAGCATTGGAGGAAGGCGATATTTCGTCATCCCGCTACGAGCATTATCAGCTCTTTATGGAAGAAATGAAAGACAAAAAGCGGAGGTACTAACTAAGATGATACGTATTGCACCCTCTATTTTATCAGCAGATTTTGCACGTCTAGGGGAAGATGTGCTTGATGTCGAGCGCGGTGGCGCGGATTGGATTCATATCGATGCGATGGATGGCCGTTTTGTGCCTAACCTGACATTCGGTCCAATTGCGGTTCAAGCGATTCGTCCTTTGACGAAGTTGACGCTGGACGTTCATTTGATGATCGTAGAACCTGAGAAATATGTAGCAGACTTCGCGAAGGCGGGAGCAGATATTATTACCGTGCATGCGGAAGCATGTTCACATTTGCACCGTGTCATTTATCAGATTAAAGAGTCCGGTGCTAAGGCTGGAGTAGCGATTAATCCGCATACTTCTCTTGCAGCTATCGAAGAAGTCATTCCAGATCTGGATTTGGCGCTTGTTATGACCGTAAATCCGGGCTTTGGCGGGCAGAAGTTTATTTCCAATACATTAGATAAAATTCGCCGTCTACGCAGTCTAGCAGATGCTAAAGGCAATCATGCTATGCACATCCAAGTGGATGGTGGCGTTAGCACAGAAACAGCTAGAGCGGTAGCAGAGGCAGGAGCAGACGTGCTTGTAGCAGGAAGTGCTGTATATGGTCAATCTGATCGCGGAGCTGCGATTGCAGCAATCCGCCGTGCAGCTGAAGGTAAGTAATGACCAATTAAAGGGGGAGAGGGCTTGAACTGGCGGCAAGCTTTAACATTGGGAGCAACGAGCTTTCTTTGTGGGTCATTAATTGGATGGTATGCGTTTATTCCATTCCCGTATAATTTAATCGCTTCGCTAGGTGCTTTTTTCGTAGGTGTGTGGTTCTTCCGCAAGTTTGAAACGAGAGGCATGCGCATTACGTTTGTTGTGCTGTCTATCTTTTATTTATTCGCATTTCTCGTCTTAATGGCCATGGTAGAATACACAAAAAAGCTGCCTATTAATGCTTAATTTGATGGTTATGATTTATTTGAAAGGGTAGACAAGCATACGAGGGAAACCGACAGCATATGATGGTTACATGAGGAATGGTCTCATGTAACCTTTTTTTGTGGCTATGATAGTGAGCTCACTGTTTAGGGATAACTGAGAATTGCGAGGAGGGTGGAAATGGATGAAGTTTTATACATTTAAGCTGCCGAAGTTTTTGGGGGGATTCGTCAAAGCCATTTTAAACACGTTTCATAAAAATTGATGCTCCAGGCGGCCATATGGCGAACTCCGTTGTCATTCCATCCAACTTGATTGTAATCTAGTTCGTACGGGGCGGAAACGTGTTGTCTAGTGAAGTGGCTGCTTATAGGGCGTGCTAAGCTCTAGCTGCAGCAAGGGGGTAGTGAGTAAGTGAATAGAGAAAAAGCACCTGGAAGACCAGGTGCTTTTTGTATATGGTGCATGGTATTAGACGCGAGTCAATTTACCTGCTTTCAAAGCACGTGTACTCACGTAAACACGTTTAGGTTTACCATCAACCAAGATGCGAACCTTCTGCACGTTTACTCCCCAAGAGCGGCGAGTTTTATTGTTCGCGTGAGAACGGTTGTTACCGGAGCCTGCTTTCTTCCCCGTAATAAAACATTTGCGAGCCATGCTTAACACCTCCTTTATCCCCAAAAAGCAACCAATGCATACGTTCATTTGCTCAATTCAAATACTCCAATATCATACCATAGGCGGATTTGGCTCGTCAACTGAAACGAAAACTTTATATATTTGGGTTGTTTATTTCTTTTTTCTATTATAGTACAATAATGATTAGTCCATAATACTCAAAAAAAGGAGTGAACCAACCATGGCCATCGAACTCGGATTGGAACTAGGGAAAGTAAACATCTCCGAAGAAGTCGTCGCGGTTATTGCAGGTTCGGCGGCGATGGAGGTCTACGGTCTCGTGGGCATGGCTTCACGCAAGCAACTGAAGGACGGCATTGCAGAACTGCTAGGACGTGAGAATTTGTCACGCGGTGTCGAAGTTCGCCGCGAACACAATCATGTGCATATAGATTTGTACATTGTCGTAAGTTACGGTACGAAGATTTCCGAAGTAGCGCACAACATTCAACTTAAAGTAAAGTATGTGTTGAACGAGGTAGTCGGGCTTCAGGTTGATCAAGTTAACATCTTTGTGCAGGACGTGCGTGTACTAAGCTAGGAAGGGGAATATTCGTTGAACATTCGTTCATTAAATGGAACACATTTTTCCAATATGGTGCTAAGCGGAGCTGAGTCATTGAACCGCCATGCTGAATACGTTAACGCACTTAACGTATTTCCGGTGCCGGACGGTGATACAGGTACGAACATGAACCTGACGATGACTGCTGGAGTTACGGAGATGAAAGGCAAATTGTCCCCATCTATCTCCAAGACTGCAGAGGTGTTGTCTAAAGGTCTATTGATGGGTGCACGAGGAAACTCAGGCGTTATTCTATCGCAGTTATTCCGCGGATTCAGCCGTGGAGTAGCAGGTATGGATGAGATTAACGCTGTTCAGTTTGCACATGCACTTCAAGCAGGTGTTGATACTGCTTATAAGGCGGTTGTTAAGCCTGTTGAAGGTACGATTCTTACCGTTGCCAAAGAGGCAGCGAAGCATGCGGTACATATTGCGCGCCGCACACCAGACGTTGCCGACCTGATGCGTGAGGTATTGGCAAAGGCGAATGAAGCCCTTGCTAAGACGCCTGATCTTCTTCCTGTCCTTAAGCAGGTTGGAGTTGTAGACTCTGGCGGTCAAGGTCTTGTTTATATTTATGAAGGATTTATGAGTGCTATTGAGGAGTTCAGTGGATCCGATGTTGCTTCTGTAACTTCTGCTGTTGCAACACCTGCAGCACCAGATCTATCTGTACTTGAGAAGCTGAAGGCAGCGGACAAGCATACTTCTGCGCAAGCAAAGCTGGATACAGAAGATATCGAATTCTTGTACGATATGGAATTCTTTATTGATCTTTCTCGTTCTACGGGACGTCCTTTCCAAGAGGATGTGTATGAGCAAGCGCTAGCGAAGAATGGTGACTCAATTATCATTATCCAAGATGATGAGATTGTGAAGGTCCATGTGCATTCTCGCAAACCAGGTGAAGTGCTGGACCTTTCTATGCAGTACGGAGAACTGATCCGCATTCATATTTTGAACATGCGAGAGCAGCATCGCGAATTGCTTGAACATGAGGGCGAATTGTCTGCAATGCCGGATGTATTCGCTGATATGCCTGTTCATGAAAACGCAGCTGATGTTGTTATGGCTGAACCGCCAGCAGATGAGATTGCTGCATACGGGTTTATCGCTGTTGCGATGGGTCAAGGTGTTACGGATATCTTCAGCAGCTTGGGTATAGATATTGTATTGTCCGGTGGACAAACGATGAATCCGAGCACGCAAGATTTTGTGGAAGCGATCAATAACATCTCTGCACAGCATATCTTCATTTTGCCGAACAACTCGAACATCATTATGGCAGCGAAACAAGCTGCTGAGATCGTTGAGCGAGAAGTAACGGTATTGGAAACGAAGACGATTCCGCAAGGAATTTCGGCTGCATTTGCTTTCCAAGAAGAAGAAAGTGTAGAAACGAACATCCAAGTAATGAAGGATGCAATTGCACATGTAAAATCAGGTCAATTGACATACGCAGTACGTGATACGACATTCGATGATTTGGAGATTAAAGCTGGTAACTTCATCGGTATTTCTGGTGGTAAGATTGTAGCTACGACAGAGGACTTGACAGAAACGTGTCAACAGCTTCTTCTCAAGATGATGGAAGACGGTGGCGAAATCATTACCTTGCTTACGGGTGAAGATGCGAAGGAAGAAGATACAGCGAAGCTGGTAGAATGGCTTGAAGAGCATTACCCGGATGCTGAGGTTGAAGTTCATGAAGGTGGACAACCGATTTACTCCTATTTAATCTCGATCGAATAGAATCTGGTTATAAGCATCGGAAGGGAGTCAAAACATGGCCAACGTACGTATAGTTACGGACAGTACAGCGGACATTCCCCAGGAATTAAGGGAGCGTTACAACATTGAGATGGTTCCGCTGAAAGTGCATTTCGGCAATGAAATGTATCAAGATGCAGTAACGATTAGCCCAGACCAATTCTATGAAAAATTAGCTAACGCTTCGAAGCTGCCAACGACATCACAACCTTCTCCGGTTGAGTTTTTGGAAGTTTACAAGCGTCTTGAGGCACAGTCACCAGATTGTGCGATCATTTCTATTCATCTCTCCGCAGCGATGAGTGGAACGTACCAGTCAGCACTGCTTGCGAGCAGTATGCTGGAAGAAGAGCAAGTGGATGTAACGGTCATTGACTCGAAGTCCGCTTCGTTCGGTATTGGGGTCTATGTCTTAGAAGCTGCTAAGCTAGCTCAAGCTGGATACGATAAGGATGCTATTTTAGCTCGAATTGCTCAATTGCAGCAGGAGCAGAAGCTTTACTTCCTTGTAGATACACTTGAGTATCTACAAAAGGGCGGTCGCATAGCGAAAGCTTCTGCTATGCTCGGAACGCTGCTTAATATTAAGCCGATCTTGTCGATCGACAAGGAAGGCGAAGTCTATGCAGTTGAGAAAGTACGCGGGCAGAAGCGGTTGCTTCAGCGTGTGTTGGAGATGTACAAAGAGCATTTTGGTGATCAACCTGTAGATGTTGGGGTTGGTTACTCCACGGAGAAATCTACAGCCGATACGGTTGTTGCAGAATTGAAGTCTCAATTCGACGTACAATCTGTTCAATATACTCGTATTGGTGCCGTTATCGGCACGCATGTTGGACATGGAACGGTTGCGGTGTTCGTTCGCCCAGCTAGTCCAGATCCAGATCCATTGAATTCATGATTGATTATACGGTTATTCCGGTAACACAGATTAAAGGCGTGAGCGCTTTGAAACAACAAGAGCTTCACGCCTTTGGCATTTCTACCGTGGCTGATTTGCTCTTGTACTTTCCATTTCGTTATGATGATTTTCGAGTACGCCAGCTTAGTGAAGTCAAAGATGGCGATAAAATTACAGTTGAAGGTCGTATCGTAAGTGAGCCAGTGATGCAGCGATTTGGCAAGAAGTCTCGCTTGTCCTGTCGTGTGATGATCGAAAGCTGGCTCGTAACGGCGACTTGGTTCAATCGTCCTTATTTACGTGAACAGCTAACGCAAGGACGAGATATTGTATTGACTGGGAAGTGGGATCAGCGCCGATTGCAATTAACGGTGTCCACTTCGGAGTTCCCCGGTCAAGGTACACAGCGTCGAGACACGTTCCAACCGGTGTATTCGGTTGGAGGAAAGATTACGCAGACGTGGATGCGCAAGACGATGGCACAGGCATTTGTTCAGTTTGGCGAGACAATCCCAGAGATTATGCCTGCTTCGTTTATGCAGCGTTACAAATTGATGCCGCGGAAGCAAGCCATTCAAGCGATGCATCAGCCTGATAATGTGGAGATTGGCAAGCAGGCTCGACGACGTATGGTCTATGAGGAGCTGCTGTTGTTCCAGCTTAAGCTGCATATGTTCCGTGCGATAACACGCGAACGAGCAGACGGAGTTGTGCATGACGCTTCTAACGCTACCGTTCGTGAGTTTGTCCGCAGTCTTCCATTTGAATTGACAGAAGCGCAGAAGAAGGCTGTGACGGATATTCTCAGTGATATGCGTTCTCCGTTGTGTATGAATCGACTGCTGCAAGGGGACGTTGGCTCTGGTAAAACGGTCGTTGCTGCCGTTTCTTTGTATGCTGCTGTTCGCAGCGGCTATCAAGGAGCCTTAATGGTACCTACTGAAATATTGGCGGAGCAGCATATGCGCTCTTTGACGAAGCTATTTGGACCGCACGGTATTGAAGTAGGTCTGTTAACAGGAAGTTTAACGGCACGTAAGCGACGCGATGTACTGAGTGCCCTGCAAATGGGTACGGTACACATTGTCGTTGGCACGCATGCACTTATCCAAGATGATGTCCATTTCCGCAATCTGGGCTTGGTCGTTACGGATGAGCAGCATCGTTTCGGTGTGAATCAACGCAGCGTACTGCGCCATAAAGGCTATAATCCAGATGTGCTGCTCATGACGGCGACGCCAATCCCTCGCACACTTGCTATTACGGCATTTGGCGATATGGATGTTTCTTCGATTAAGGAGCGTCCTGCTGGGCGCAAACCGATTAAAACGTACTGGGTCAAGCATGAGATGCTGGACCGAGTGCTTGGATTTATCCGTCGTGAAGTGACGGCTGGACGCCAAGCGTATATCATTACACCATTAATCGAAGAGTCGGACAAGCTGGATGTACAGAATGCCATCGATGTGCATGTACAGATGCAGCAGGCATTTCCTGATCTTAAGGTGGGATTGCTGCACGGTCGTATGAATGCAGCAGAGAAGGACGAAGCGATGAGGCTGTTCAGTGCGAACGAAACACATGTGCTCGTCTCGACGACGGTTATCGAGGTTGGTGTCGATGTACCAAATTCGACTTTGATGATCGTGATGGATGCCGAGCGATTCGGCTTGTCCCAGCTGCATCAGCTGCGGGGGCGGGTAGGTCGTGGCGCACATCAATCGTACTGTGTGCTCATTGCCGATCCGAAGTCTGAGGTTGGTCAAGAACGGATGCGCATAATGACGGAGACAGAAGATGGCTTCGAGCTGTCTGAGCGGGATTTGGAGCTTCGAGGGCCTGGTGACTTCTTCGGTACGAAACAGAGCGGCATGCCAGATTTCAAAGTTGCGGACATGTCTAGTGACTTTGCTGTATTGGAGCAAGCTCGTGATGATGCGGCGGAGCTCATTCGTTCCGAGGATTTCTGGACTTCTCAGGAATATCAATTGCTGCGTGATGCCGTACAGCAGGAGCAGTTATTCCAGGGCGAACAATTGGATTAATGGGCTTAACACCAAAGGTTTAACAATCAAAGCTGTGCTTCTTTCATGCTTGCATGAGAGGGCATAGCTTTTTTGTTATTTGTTTATGGCGTTCTATATATGGATTGCATTGATTAGCTTGTAGCAAGACCATCGTAGAGCATAGATGGACATAGAACAATATGGATGATGCACAATCCAGATGCAATACTGAGCACAGTAGACGAGCCTATTTGCATACAATGTAACAATGGTTATTGCTTCTATGCCATGTCGCCTGTAGACCTCATATACAAGCGGACAATATACTATGCTGGAGGTGTAGCGGTCACGTGAGTTATCAAAAGTACGGTATCAGCCCACAGCTCGTTCAACGAGTGAAGGACAAGACACGTAATCCGGTTGTGAAAGATCGCCTTAAGCAATTATTTCAAGGTGTTACAAAAGCAGATTTGCAACATACAGCAACGGTTCGGAAGCTGCTGCGCCAAGGTGCAAAAATTGTGAATGAGCCTTTATCTGCAACACAGGAAGAACAATTTGTACAGTTTATTATTGCGCAAAAAATTGACCCGAATAACACGCTTCATCTGCTCAAACTGTGGACGATGTTCCGTTAATTATGTGTAACGCTTGTGTGTATCAACATAACTTCAGTCAAGAACATGTTTAAGAGCCAAGATGGGTAATCTTGGCTCTTTTTGTGCACAAGCTGATTCCAACTGTTACGCATACATTGTAGGAAGAGGAGGGACAACTAGGTGAGATTAGATCAGATTCGAGGGGTTTATGACGGTGTATTTAGCTTAGGAAGCAAGTGTTTAGGGGCTATTCAGTTGAGAGAACATGGGTTGCGCCCTTGCAGTGGCGTGTTGGATTGGATGCTGTCGCCATCACTGCCGCATGTATGCAAGTTACTTGAGCTGAGGTTTCAAAACTTTATGTCTCCTTCAAATTTGACGTTTGTTAAACAAGATTCTGGTGAACAACTGCTGTATGACTTGAACTATAAAGTTACGTTAGTGCATGATTTGGCTTTAGATTGGAGTACTATGAAACATGATCTCAATGCTTACCCTGTGTTCCACGAGAAACTCATTCGGAGAATTACTCGATTCCTCCATATTTGTGACTCCGGATATCGTCTATTGTTTGTGCGTTTGCATGGTACGATGGACGAGGTTCAGCAATTAGAATCCGTCCTGTCTCATCTCGTTCGTGGGAATTTTCATATTTTGCTCATTAATAACGGAGAAAAATATGAAATGGTTGAAGAACCATGCTCACTTGAACGAGTATGTGCAATCCGTATGCCTTTGGAGGTTGAGATAAAGCCATTATGGGATGAAGTTCTGCGAGGCATTATTCTTTCCAATGCAATAAAATTTCATTGAGGTTAGCATACACGGCTGCATCGTTAAATGGCGGCATATTGCTTAGTATCGTGCCCGCTATTTCTTGCTCAGGGTCAATCCAGAACATACAACCTGTAAAGCCAGTATGTCCAACTACAGCAGGAGAATGGCTTTTTGAGAAGAAAGGGAAGAGGGCAACGTCTCCTTTTTTGAAAAATACAGAAGTATGTGCATGTGGTTGTTTGAATGCTTCATTGCCCAGTGCTCGATCGATAAGTGATTGGGATAAAGGGGTCTTTCCATATGGATTCAATAAAGCTTGAGCAAGCTTAAGTAAATCATGCGTAGTTGAGTACAGGTTGCTGTCGCCGGTTATCCGGAGACGATCATACCGTAAATCTCCTTCTTCTAGATACAATGTGCATGGGAGCACATAGGTTCTAGGTTTGAACCTTCTCATGTCATAGGTGGTATGCTTCATATTTAACGGTTGAAATAGCTCGCGATGAGCAATTCGCTCAATCTTTTGTCCACTTACTTTTTCGATAATTTGCATGAGAAAAAAATGGCTGTGCGGAAAGTAGCAGGTCCTTGTGCCAGGCTCGTATTTCCGCTGCAGCAAAGGCCCCAGTTGAGCTGCAAACTTCACCATACTCTCATTCCATTTGGGCCATAGTACAGTTTGTATGGTTTCATATCCCCCTGAATGAGTCATCATTTGCTCAATCGTTACATCATCGTGAGGGAAAGTCGGCAAATAGTCGACAATCTTGTCCTGTACGGATAGTAGGTTGCGTTCTTCCATACGCAGCATAACTAGGGAAGTGATTACTTTCGTAATTGAACCGATATTGAAAGGGGTGCTGGGTGTAATATCTCGCCATGAACGTACGGATGCATAGGTACCCTTTATATATTGATAAGCAATGCGGTTATGTTTCCACAACGCAACAGACAAGCAGGCAGGGCTGCCCTCAGGGACAAGCTGTGCTAAAAGATCGTCAATGTCTTTAGTTGTAAAGCCGTTATGTCTCATCTCTCTTTCCTCCTTGTGAATAGGCAGGATGTCCTGCGAACTCACTACTAACAATGTATGCTTGTCAGGGATGTTGGATAACGGCTTGATGACGGGTAAAAGGTACAATTTATACGGTCTTAACAGACAATAAGACAAGACAGTATGAACAGAGCTAAAACAGCATTGGCGGAGTTTCAGTTGGTTCGATGCACGCTGGTGAATCATTGCTTACATTTCCGACCATAGAATCGACAGGGTACATAGTCAGCCATTCATTCGGACAAGGGGCTAGCAGCGATTGAAGCTGCTGGACATCGGTTTCATTTCGCTCCAGCCATAGTGGCAGCTGCTGCTCGCTTAAAATGACGGGCATGCGATCATGAACCTCTTCCATCACTCGATTCGGTGTCGTTGTAACAATGGTACAGGTGCTAATACGCTTGCCTTGCTCATCCTGCCATGTATCGTATAAACCAGCTAAATGCAGCAGCCCTCCATCACGTGGTACGATACGCATCGGCTGCTTGTCATTGTTGGTGACTCGTTTCCACTCGTAGAAGCCGTCAGCAGGGATGATACAGCGTTTACGTTGAAAAGGAATGCGAAAGGCAGGCTTGTCTGTAAGCGTCTCCGCACGAGCATTAATGGTGCGCCAGCTCATCTTATCATCTTTGGCCCACGAAGGGACGAGTCCCCAACGCAAAGGACCTAGTCGCAGCTTGCTTCCGTCATGAATAATGGCGGGTACCATTTGTCCTGGGGCAATATTGTATCGCGGTTCATGCAAGGGAGGGAGTCCGATATCCCGTTCAAGCTTATAGTAGGCAAGTAGTTCCTCCCACGTCACGGTTAATGTATAGCGTCCGCACATGATGCTTCCCTCCTTGTAAGTAGTATAGATTGTTGGAGTACTCGTGTTATTTTCTAAGTACAAGTTGAAAAAAGCCACCAACCCGGTAAATGTTTGTACCCCTACAAACGAACCGAAAGGTGGCGACTCTATAAAAAAGTCTACCACTATCCCATTCGTCCTACAATCTATTCTGACAGTTGAAGAAGTTAAATATGTTGTGAACGGGTTGTTGTTCGTTGTTCCATCCTTATTGCTCATGTCATATGACAGTGTGTCATACCTAGTGATGACAGTTCGTCGCTATGCAATATGACACGCTGAAGCTTAATCTAAGGGCGTACTGAGGCACGAATATAATATTAGCGATTGAGGAGAAGTGACTATGAATACGAAAAAAATGCTGATGCTTAGTTTGGCAGTTATGATGACAGGGACAACGCTTTTGTATGCGAATGGAGGGGTTTCCGCAGCCCTTGCTGACCAGTCTAATCGTACAATGGTTGCGAAAAAGCATACTACTGAAATATCTGCGACATCCAAGCAAAATCAAGCTGCAATCAAGAAGCTGATGGATGGTGCAATCAAGCAAGGAGTACCGGGCATGATCATCCAAACGCAGCATGATGGAGTGAAGTGGGAATATGCAACGGGGAAGAGCAGTATCGTTGCAAACGACAAGATGCAGCCCAACTTTCATTTTCGCATTGGGAGTATAACGAAGACGTTCACCGCTACAGTTGTACTGCAATTAGTAGGGGAAGGCAAACTGAGCTTGGATGACTCGATTGAAAAGTGGCTCCCTGGTGTGGTACAAGGCAATGGCTACGACAGCAATAAGATCACTGTTCGCCAATTGCTTAATCATACGAGTGGCATTGCCGACTACACGAATGCTGAGCACTTTATGAAGAGAAGTTTTGAACAACCTTTTAAGAGCTATTCGGATGTTGAGCATGTAGAATCCGGGTTGAAGCAGAAGCCTTTATTTGAACCGGGGACGAAATTCAGCTATTCCAATACCAACTACGTGCTAGCCGGTTTAATTATTGAAAAAGTAACCGGTGACACATACGCGGAGCAAATTACAGAACGATTGATTAAACCGCTCGGTTTGAAGAACACTTTGGTTCCAGGTACTTCATCTAAGCTGCCAAAACCTCATGCTAGAAATTACTATAGTACGGGCGATAAGAAGCTCCGAGACATTACGGAACTAAATCCAGCCATTGCTGGTGCTTCGGGTGAAATGATATCGACAGCCGGTGATTTAAACCGTTTCTTCACCAAGCTGCTAGCTGGCGATTTACTGAAGCCTAAACAGATGAAGGAAATGCTTGACACTGTGGAAGCAGCACCGGGCATGCGCTACGGTCTGGGCATTAAGGAGATAAAGTTATCAAATGGAACCACAGTGTGGGGACATAGTGGAGGAATTCACGGTACCGTATCCCATACGGTAGGTACTTTAGGTGGGAAGAAGATGTTAACCATTAGCAATAATTATTTTACTGCTGGACAATTGACACATGGATTAGAAGTGATTTCAAAATTACATGCTCAAATACCTTCGTTAGTGTTTGATTCATCTAAAAATAAGAAAACTTCACAGAAATGAATGAGCCCATCATAGCCATTCCTGTTTTCCGTGTCAAATGTGCGCAAGCAAAGCAGAGAGTCGATTAGATTCGGCTCTCTGTTCTGTAGCATTGAAGTACGTGGAGTAGGATCGTCAAGTCGCAAGTGTGGCTGGGATTTCTTTCGTCCAAGTATTAATTATGGCAGCACGATAAAGGCTTCGCGTCCATCATACTTCACTGTTTTCACCTTAACTGTACCTTTCAAGCCGTTTTGATCAAAGGTAAGGATGTCTCCGGTTCGTACATATTCGCCCGTGTGCAAAGGAGTAATCAAATAGTCTCCTTTTTCATTTTCTTCTCCAGAGTACATTCTCAGCATCGCTCGCTTAGTCAGCTCCAGCTTTCCAGCACTCGTTGTGTAGTTGTTGGACATATCCATAATAACCGTGCCTTGTTCGTAACCCTTTAATGTAATAAACCCAGTTGTGCTAAATGTGGTGCCCTTTACAGTCCGTGGAATCAATAATATCGGTATTTTCTTGTCATCCAGTCCTTTTTTCAGCGGGTCCAGTGCAACGGCACGTTTTGCGTTTAAATTTGCAATTGTGGTCTCCAGCCCAGTTTTAATCTGTTCATCGAATGGTTGCGCTACTGGTGTAATACGGTTCAAAAGTAGATCAATGGGAGAGTTGCCCTCTGATGCTGACTTCTTCCAGTCTTTATTTAGGGTATCCAATAACAATGCTGACAAGCTGCCAATAATATAGGATTCCGTATCAAAGGTAATAAATTCGTTTGTCTTAATATCTGTATACTGCTTGGATAAATAATGGCGTATTTGCTCCGTTGGCGCACTTCCTTTAAATGCTCCATACATGTCAGCCATTTTGTCAATATACATGGCAGTGCCTTCTGTAAGATCAAACTCTACACTTTGCTTGTATTCAGCCGGATTGTCCTGTTTATACTGCTCATTCCAATGAGCAGCATGCCCGAGATGCTTGTCGGCTTGCGCAGGTTCTGAATAGGCTTTGTACAAGGCTTGGAATAGCATAGCTCGTTGGATTCGCGGCTTAGCATCGGCTGGATAGACGGATGAACGAGAACGGTAATTAACGTTATCTTTTAAATTCCAAGACGGTTGATCGTAAAAATGAAACATTTCATGGGTAGTCGTCATAAAGCTTGCTGGTGTACTTGTATAAGGCTCGAATCGCTCTTGTAGTGGTGTATCCTTATCAACAAAAATAGCAGAGGCTTGCTTGCCATTCCAGTCTAACCTCTCATACTGGCCATCAAAATACACTTCAAGCGGTAATCTTGGATCGGATGGATCGACAAGCTTATAGCCTTCCGTCGTAATTTCATACGTTTGCTCACCATTGGTGAGGAGCATAACACGGAATTGAAATTGAAGACCTGGCCACAGCCTGTCCAAAGCTGGCCAAGCGTAGTGTGCTGCTTGATACGCTTGTTGTGCTTCATATTCAAGCAATTCAGCGGCTGTCGTTGGCTGTTTCGCAGTTAGATGGTTCATAGGCGAAGAAGCCACAGCAGAGATGTTTGTAGACAAAGTTGCAGGCGGCGTTACATGAGCCGTATACGCTGAACCAATTGATATCGGTATCATCGAAAATAATAAGCAGGCCGTTGTTAAGCCGCAAACTAAGCGTTTGTAAGGAGCTAGTGTTTTCATGTGCATCAGTTTACCTCCCAATATTTAACTGTAAACTCCTTTAGTATACTACAAGGCGAAAGCGTCTTGTGATCTATATTCCTTTACATGAAAATTGTACTGATCATTTTTACTTATATGCCGTATATATAGTCCAATTAAACATTACCAGCAATTCACTAGCATAAAGAACACACGTTCGGTGTATAATGCGAATATATAGAGAATATACGTTCGTATGTTGGAGATGAGATGATGAGTGCTGCTACGAATCCAATGATTGAAACCGAAGAGGATATTCAAATGATTAAGGAGTATACCTTGTTTCCCATTTTACTGGATATGCTGGCAAGAGATATGGAAGAACTGATGATGTACAAAAACAAGATCGTGTACCATCACGTTCTTGGCTATCTCAAAGAAGTTGAACATTCGATTTATCCTGAGCTGCGCAAGCTTAAGGCAAAGATGAGAGCGCGAAATATTACAATTTTGAATACAGAAATGAATGCATTAGGCATCGATATTGAATACAAAGTGCGGGGCTATGTCCATCGTTTCACCATGCTGCGCGGCTTAGTGAAAGCCGAGTTAATGACCATGTTGATGAACGTACAGGGGCGGGTAAGATGAGCACAGGTCGAGAACGCGAAAAGGTTATTTTCCTAGCGGATTGTCAAAGTTTCTATGCGAGTGTGGAAAAGGCGGAGCATCCCGGATACGAAAATAAGCCTGTTGCTGTAGCGGGATCGGTGGAACGTCGGTCGGGCATTATTTTAGCGGCATGTCCAATTGCCAAAAGCTTTGGCATTGGTACAGCTGATCGTCTCGGAGAGGCACTAAACAAGTGCCCTGAGCTCGTCGTGATGCGTCCTCGCATGCAGCATTATATTGATGTTTCCTTAATGATTACGAAAATTTATGAGGAGTTTACCGATCTTGTTGAGGTATTTAGTATCGATGAGCAGTTTCTAGATGTTTCGGCGAGTCTGCATTTATTCGGTGATCCGATTACGATGGCGAAACAGATTCAGCAAAAGGTGCTGAGTCAAACTGGAGTCAGAGTTAGAGTCGGGATCAGCTCGAATAAAATATTAGCTAAAATCGCAACAGATATATGGGCGAAAAAAAATAAAGAAGGTATCTTCACGCTGCCGCCAACCGAAGTCGAGACCTTGCTGTGGCCGCAGCCCGTAAACAAAATGTTTGGTGTCGGCTCAAAGATGACGGCTCATTTTAGCCTTCTTGGCATGCATACGATTGGAGATATTGCGAGAACACCATTGCCGCGCCTGAAAGAGAAATTTCGAGCCCGCTTCGGCAAGCAGTCCGACATTCAGGCAGAGGTCATGTGGCGAACCGCTAATGGCTTGGATGATAGTCCAGTTACACCGAGAACCTTTGATACGCCGCCCAAGTCAGTCGGTCATATGATGACCCTGCCTAGAGACTATATCGAGCCATGGGAAGTGGAAACGATTTTGCTGGAGCTTACGGAGGAAGTGTGCCGTGACTGCCGTCGCAAAGGGTATATGGGCGCGGTCGTTTCGGTGAGCTGTATGTGCAGCCCCTATGAAGCACCGACGGGATTTTCGCGGCAGATGAAAATGCTAGACCCTACGAATCACACGAATACGGTATTTGAAGCGGTGAAGATGCTCTTTTATAAATTTTGGAACCGTCTGCCTGTACGCCGTATCGGGATAACGCTGAGCCAGCTAAAGGACGATGAAGAATATCAGCTCACCTTGTTCGAAGATCAAATAAAGGCGAGAGCGTTGGATAAGGCTACGGACTTGATTAAAAATCGCTACGGAAGCGCAGCCATTGTAAGGGCTTCCTCGCTGACGAGCGCGGGGCAGGCTGGGGATCGAGCATTGAAGATTGGAGGACATTATAAATGAGTAAAAAGCTTGAACAGAACGGGCTGTGGGAGTCGAGCCGGATGATGCTGCCGCAGCATAAGGAGTCCGTCCAACGTAGGCTCGGTCAACAAGCTGCCGCGCAGCCGAGTCGGCCAACGACGGAAGAAATGAATATGATGAAGGACTTTGTGCTGCTGCCCATTATGCACTCGATTATTATGAGAAGAGCGCTTGAAATGGAGCGATCCTCGGAGACGTTACGAGCGCTTTACACAAAGGTAGCGAAGCTGCTTGCTAGGAGTATCTATGAGGATTTACGGAAAGTGAAGCGGTCTCTAATGGAAAGAGATATCCGTGTGGTGGAAGAGGAGAAAGACGAGCAGATGGTGCGCTATCGCTATGTTTGTCGTCAGTATGAGGATAGCTTTGTTATTACGCGGGACTATATGCGTGCGGAAGCAAGCAAACGGATTGGGCGCTATGCGGAGACGCTTGTGAGTAGTTTGTATAAACCTAATAAGGTGGATAGTTAGATAGATAGCTACTTCACGGGTAGCATGATGTAAATTTCTATTGCATACATTAAAAACAGAATATCATTTAATTTTTGCAAATTCACGAACTCTTATTCAGAATGAGTGATTGCATACATTTATGGTCTAACTGAGCGATAGCTTTCATGAGGTCCGGAGGGGAGTCAGCTTGAAAGGTGTAATTTTGGCAGGGGGATTAGGAACACGGCTCTTTCCACTTACAAAAGTAACCAACAAACATCTGCTTCCCGTTGGAAAATATCCAATGATATACCATGCGATCTATAGGTTGAAACAGGCTCAAGTGAATAACATACTCATTGTTTCAGGCAGAGAGCATGTTGGGGACATTGTAAATTTGTTAGGAAGCGGCAGCGAATTCGAACTCAACCTAACCTACAAAGTACAAGAGGAAGCGGGAGGTATTGCACAGGCTCTATTATTAGCAGAGCATTTTGTTGGCAATGATCGCGTTATTGTTTTATTAGGGGACAATGTGTTTGACAGTGATATTAGTTCCTATATTAAAAGGTTTCAGGAACAAAATTCAGGGGCTAAAATTCTGCTTCATGAGGTTAATGATCCCCAACGTTATGGGGTAGCAGAGCTGCAAGGAGAGCGTATCGTAGCAATTGAGGAGAAGCCGTTACAACCTAAGAGCCAATATGCTGTCACAGGTATATATATGTTTGATTCCAACGTATTTGATATTATTAAGACGTTAAAACCTTCCAGTCGAGGTGAGCTAGAAATAACGGATGTAAACAATGCCTATATTGAAAAAGAAAAGATGACGTATGATATTTTGCGTGGTTGGTGGACAGATGCGGGAACGCATCACTCATTAGCGCGTGCAAATGAATTAGCTCAATTTATTTCTTTAGGGGTGTTGTTTGGAGATGTAAAGCTATAGGTAACGGGATATAGCAATGAATTTCGTATATCTAGCTTTAGTTGGCTCTTGTTGTTAAGACCCGGTGGTCCGTCAGGATCATCGGGTCTTTTTATGAAGAGCTTACATACTTGGTATCTGACTTTATGCCTGTGACATTCTGACTATCCTAAGAGCGTGCCGATTATTTTCCATATGTTTTATGTAGATCCACCCCTGAATTTCTTTTGACATGGTCGAAATCGTAGGGGAAGCGAGTGCCGAAATGCATGAGAAGCGAATAGTATTTTTGAGCTTCTTTAATCAAAAGATAAATAAACTCTTTTTTCGGTAATATAGCTGAGCTTACAAGGTGGTCTTCTCCGTAATCAAACTGAAGATGCAATTGATTATCTCCTAGGGCTTTCATTTTTACAGACATTCGTCTATCGTGCATCAAACCTTCTCCAGTGCCTTGTTGAAGTACCCCTCCTAAAGCTTTCATGATTTCTTCCCACTGAAAAGAGTCGTAGTTGTCAAAATGGAGCAAGTATTCACCATTGTATTTTAAAATTATTGCTGTGCTTGTATATTGATCAATCTTGTACTTGAACATTTCGTTTTCGGTCACATTATTAATATGAACAAACAGATCAGATGCATGTTCAAGAAAAAACGCATCATGATAAGTTGGAATGTGTTCGTATTGTTTTGTAATCCAAGAACTATGTTTTTTGAAATAAGTGGTCAATTCCATCATCCAGTTGTATCGCTCCTCTTTCAAAGTAATCGAACATACAAGATGATAGGACAGCTTATAGGTTCGATTATCAGATAACTATAATATATTCCGTGAAAGAAGTCCTGACGCCAGCATGGGTATAATGATCCTTGAAACCCATAATTCCTAAATGTTACATTTTGATAGAGTAGTAAATCACTATTAAAAATGGGGAGAGGGCTGATAGCATGGGAATGCGCGGATATTACTTTACTATGGATGATAACTTAGTGCAGCAAGTCGCAGCAGGCGACCTTGCATTGAAGAGTTTGAAAATAGACGATTATCCCGGACTGGGCATTGATAGATCCTGGGAGGCGATTCACTACTTGCTGTGTGGAGCTATTTCCGATGGAAAGCCGCCTCTTGGCTATGTTGTCCCGCTGACATCAGACAAAGGCATTGACTTTGGTTCATTCGGGGCGTTTTCTTTACGAGCGGAGCAAGTTGCAGAAGCGGTTCAGGCTATGTCTGAGCTGGATGAAGCGCAGCTTCGCTTGCGGTATGATTTCCCGACCATGCTTAAGGAGGAGGTATATCCTCTTGAGCCCGGCTTTGTTTCAGACGAGGATGAGGACGAGTTCTTTGCCTACATCCTTCAGCATGTTAACGAAATCCGGCGTTTCTACAGCCAAGCCGCAGCCGAGGGCAAAGGTCTCATCTTCTATATTTACTGATAGGTGCTTGTATCAAGTCTATATCAGACTGGTAAGGAAGCACGTTAACAACATATGCAGTGAAAAGGGTATCTTCGAAGTCGTGGAAAGTGACTTTTGAGATACCCCTATCGTATGTAAGGAGATTTGTTCATTTTCGTTTATAAAATGAAGCCTGTTTTGTGAAAATGACACTGTTAAATAGATGTGAAGTACGTTAGTTTAGAGCGACTTTATGGCGCTACTAACTCGACCTTTATTCGGTCGGGGTCTTCGAAAAACAGAGCATAGTAATGTTCTCCGCCTGCGAAAGGATGCTTATCTTTGTAAAGGACATTCATTCCCTTGGAACGAACCTTTTCAGTCAACTCATCCACTTGTTCTCGCGAATTCGCATGGAATGCCAAATGGTTCAGTCCTACTCGGCAACGATTGTAAGGCACGTCCAAGTGCTTTTCTTTTGCTTGAACAAACACAAGGTAAGTGTCTCCTAATTTCCAACTACGACCTTCTTCCCATTGCTGATAGGGCGTATAACCAAGCTCTGATAGAAACCAACCCCAGAACTCAGCCGAACGTTTCAGGTCGGATACATAAATCTCGATATGATGTAGTAATCCCACACTAACTCCTCCCCAATTAAAGCTCTTCATTACCATTTCGTACGGTAACTTCACCGTTTGGATATCTGAACTTGATATAATCGCCGCCCCAATCACACAGCACCTTCAATACCTCTTTCAATGACTGCCCATATTCAGTAAGGGTGTACTCCACTTTTGGAGGCACTTGATTGTACACTTTCCGCACGATTAGACCGTCTTGTTCAAGCTCTTTTAATTGTTCGGTCAGCATCTTTTGTGTAATGCCTGTTACCAAACGTTTTAATTCCCCAGTCCGTATAGGGCCCTTCGTTAAATGATACAAAATATGAGCTTTCCACTTTCCTCCGATAACTTCTAGAACCACTTCGATTCTATTGTTGTATTGCTTCTGCATACGTAACTCCTTTGGCTTTTCTATAGGTACTTTTTCGTGCCTATGTTACGAAGTCGTGTCTATATCACGAAAAAGTGCGTACTTTTCAATCGTTTCGCTATGTATCATAATAGGTTTTGTTAGCAGCTGATGTTAAGTAAGTAATGAATAAAAAATCACCTTATACCGTCATTAACATCGCGCTCATAACTAATTTTATTATTATACAAAAAATATTTTGGAGGTTGTACAAATATGAATACAGCTAACCGCAATGCAAACTTTTATGATGTGATTCGGGACCGTCGTTCGGTTCGTGTCTACGATCCTGCTTATACAATTTCTGACGAAGAAATTAAAGAACTTCTTGGCGAAGCAATGCTTGCTCCGAGCGGTACGAACCTAAACCCTTGGCGCTTTATGGTCTTCACAGACCCTGAATTGAAACAAAAGCTGCTTCCAATGGCATTGGGGCAAAAGCAAGTAGCTGATGCATCCGCAGTCATTCTCGTATTGGGCGATATGGACGCTTATACCGTTGAGAACGCAGATAAAATCAACCAAAGAGCAGTAGATGCTGGCTACATGACCGAACAAATTAAAGAAACGATTAACAACAGTGTGCAAGGCTACTACGGTCCCGTAAGTGAACAAACGAAAAAAGAATGGCAAATGCTTGACGGTGGTCTTCTCGCGATGCAATTAATGCTGGCAGCAAAAGCAAGAGGCTATGACACCGTGCCAATGCTTGGCTACAACACGGAAGAGTTCCGAAAAGAATTCAACGTTCCAGACAACTTGGTCAACGTCCTTATGATCACGCTCGGTAAAGCAGCACAACCAGGCTTCCCAACAGTAAGATTGGGTGTGGATGAAGTAACAACTTGGAACGGAAAGATCTAATCTTCATTTTATTATAAAGCATTCTTGTTGGATGGGAACCGCCCAATCATCTGGGCTTACGAAATGGTTTAGAGGTAGGGGGTTCCCCTAGAGGATGTTGGAGTCAAAGGTGCACAACCATCATTTCGTTATGATTGGCAGCACGTTAGGTACGTATTTTTATTTCATCTAATTACGGATATTATGTATCCACATTAACAACGAAAGAAGGTCATATTGTGAAACTAAGTGTGTTGGATCAAACACCAACTTCAAACGGACAAACGTCTCAACAAACGCTGCAAAACTCGGTTGAGCTAGCTCAGCTTGTAGATAAATTAGGCTATAACCGAATCTGGTATTCGGAGCACCATGGGTCTGAAAATTTAGCTAGCGCATCACCGGAAATATTGATTGCTCATATTGCGTCCGTCACCAAACAAATTCGGGTTGGATCGGGTGGAATTATGCTGATGCATTACTCTCCGCTCAAGATGGCTGAACTATTTAAAACATTGTCGACTCTGTATCCGAACCGAATTGACTTTGGTGTAGGCCGTGCGCCAGGTGGTGATTGGCATAGTACGCTTGCGCTGCATGAAGGCAAGAAACCAAGAATGGATAATCAGTATGAAAAGTTGAAAGAAACGATCATGTTTATGACCGAAACGATGCCTGAAGATCATCCTTATCACAACACGTTGGCTGCTCCATTTGGTGGGACACTGCCTGAAGTATGGCTGTTGGGCTCTAGCGGCAGCAGTGCGGCACAAGCTGGACAATTCGGTATCGGATATTCATTTGCACAATTTATTAGCGGCCAATTATCTGCTCCGATGCTGGATGCTTATCGTTCCAACTTCGTTCCTTCGGAAATCATGCCTAACCCTCAAGTCAATGTTGGTTACTTTGTCATGGCAGCTGAAACAACCGAAGAAGCCGAATATCATGCAGCAAGCCTTGATTTGAACTTGTTGTTTATGGATACGGGGCTGCCATTTAAAGTATTGTCCCCGGAAGACGCATTAAATTATTCTTACACGGAAATGGACAAAATGCGCATCCAGCATAACCGCAGCCGCTTCCTAGTAGGAAGTGCGAAAGAGGTTGCCGATACACTGCGCCATCATGATGAGCAGTTTGGTATTAACGAAGCAGTATTGGGTACGATCAGCCACAGTCATGAAGCAAGACTAAAATCATATGAATTGCTTGCTAAGGAACTTTTATAAACGACTTCTATAAAGATTTTTGTAAATAACTCTATATAAGGAAAGGAAGAGAAAGAACATGATTAAAATATTAGATCGGATTAACGTATTAGCTCGAAAAAACAAAGCAGGTGGATTGACTCCAGCAGAGCTAGAAGAACGGCAGTTATTGCGGCAGCAGTACTTGGGCATTATTCGAGGACATGTAGATAAGTCTTTCCATGCGATTACGTTTCTAGATGCTCAAGGACATGATGTGACCCCTAAAAAGCTGACACAAGAACAAGAGCAGTCATCCGTACAAATGAATGATGCTGTATGAAAATGACGACTGGCGTGGAACAAGCCGTATATGCTTTGCTGCTGCTTAATCGTTTGCCTAAGAACGCTGTGTTGTCGGGTGAATCATTAAGTCAGCAGCTGCAAGTGTCTCCAACTTATTTGCAAAAGTTAATGAGAAAGCTTGTCCAAGCAGGGCTTGTTTCCTCCGTGCCAGGTGTAAAAGGCGGATTTCGATTAATCGCAGATCCCGCGAGCATTCACATCTACGATGTATTTGTTGCTGTAGAGGGTGTAGAAGCTCTGTATCGTTCTAATGGAGTCTTTCAAGCGGTGTTTCAATTGAAAGAAAACAGAACTTGTTTATTATCTGATGTGATGAATGAGGCGGAACATGCTTGGCGGACGATCTTGCAGCGAACTACAATCGCTTCTCTGCATGACGCTGTGCAGGACACGGCATCGGATGATTCTATTCATAAGGTGGATGCTTGGTTAAAAGAGAAGATGGTGCGATAATTTTATATATGAGGAGGAGAAATAGATGTTTGTTAGAGTGGTTACTTTTAAAAGTAAAGAAGGAAAAGAGGAGCGGGTGCGGAAGTTAGGACGGGAGACGCTGGTGCCTATTAATGAAGAGGCGGGTTCGGTGCATGTCTATTTCTTGGAGCCTTATGCAGACAACGATTCGTTTGGTGTAGTCAGTGTATGGAAGGAACAAGAAACATTGGAGACGATGAAAAATAGTGAACGATATCGTGCATTGATTCAGGAGCTGGCTCCTTTGGTTGAATCGTTGGTAGATACGGTTTATGTGTCGGATTAGATTAAGTGGAAACTTGTATGGAAAAGTGTATAGCTATAAGGATAATGAAGCCTAATCTCTCAGTACGGAACGTATTGAGAGATTAGGTTTTTTGGTGTTGAAGTAGGTTCATTCTGTGAATTGAGCGTAGCTATTTCGAATAAATGTGTAAGAGTGGTGGATGGAACAGTATTACATATTTCGAGCGGTAAGGTCTTTTGCTAGCATTAAAAGGATAAAGAAGTAGACATAGATCAAATCAGGGTATGATTAAGATTCTGAACTCGTAGTTAGTTCGGGTTAATTGACCTTTAGCGCGCAGTGCTTATCTATTCAATACTAGTAATTAAAAGAAGAATCGATGCAAAATGTTTTAGTTAAATTACGACTTTAATATTCTAATAATCTTTTTATAATTCAGAAAATTCATTATTCACTTTTTGAGTTTCCCGAAGGAAACAGAGGATAATTCTTGAATTAAGAACGAAATTATATCAAATAAATTCATATTGAGTTAGAAGTATATTGTATCCAAATACTGCCTTTGCGTGGTAAGATGAGGAATGTTAGTTCGGTCATTTTGGTGACAACGTTGGTAAAATGCCTATTACAAACTTTTGAAAGTGGGAGAGAGGATGAACCCAAAATTAAGGAGATTGATCATTCAATTAACACTTATAACATCACTAATTCTATTGATACTGGTAATTATTTTTTTTGCGAGTAAGAATGAAGATATAAGAAGTTTTTCTTTAAATCTCATCACAGAATTAGTGGGATTTGTGATTATTGTGTTTATTCTTGAGAGAATACTAAATAAATATCGTGAATTAGAGGGATTAGAAAAAATGAATTTTGTAGCTAGTCAATTTAACAAGGTGTTTCAAGGATATGTAAATACTCTTGCTGACATTTATAAAGCTACATCCACAGAAGCTACTGACGAAATATTCAAAGACTTGAAGAAACTTTTCAATGAAGATTTTTTCAAACAACTTGATAATTTTGACATAGATTCTCATGGGCCAGTTATAGATAAAGTGGAGAAGATTAATGATGAATTTAAGTTCCACTTTAAACCATGGCATGAAGTTCTAATAAATAGATTCGAAGAACATGAAAAAATGATGGAAAGCTATTTTGAAAAATATTCAGCTTGGATGAACAATGATATGATGAAAATGTATTCAGGAGTCCTTGATATTAAGATTTCTAATTCTATTAGAGCACATAAGCGTTATGAGCAACTAAGGCTAGAAGAACAAGAGGAAGGTTTTGTGAAGTATAGAATCTCAGTAAGCTGTGGATATCATATTTTTGCACTAGCTAATACTTTGATAACTATTGATGAATATAATAGAAGTGCTTTTAGCAGTGTTGAACAAATTGCAGTTAATAAAAATTTATGGGCAAATCATATAGCACCTGGTATTGGAGAAAGCTTAATTTCAGATGAAGATGAAAAGAATTATATTCCAAGAGGTCTTATGGATTATAGTAAATTATCTAAGTTCTGAATATATCTTCAACTGACTGCAAATTCAAGGAAATCCCCTATTGGCATACTTATTGGGCAAGAAAAAGTTACACCAATCCTTAATTTCGCTGAGCTATAGGGTACTTCGTAACTTGCTTCTCATCAGGTGAAATGACTTGAAATAGATACAATAAAATATTTTGTTATACATAAAATTTTGATTTCGGAGGTTGTGTTTTGAGTCTTATTGAAAAATTTTTGAAAAGTTATTCAAAAGAATATGATTTTTATTTGAAGCTAGCTCAAATATGCGCGATGCAATGTGAAAATGTACTTGAAGGTAGCGGTATTAGAGCAATTGTAACGTATAGAGCTAAGCGACCAGATAGACTTAAAGAAAAGCTAGAGAAAAGAATTATAGAAAAACGATATAAAACAGTAGAATCAATCTATAAAGACATTGTAGATCTTGCAGGAGTTCGAATTGCAATATACTTTCCAGGTGATAGAGAAGTAATTGATAATTTCATCGAGAATAATTTTCTTGTACATAGCAAGAAAGAGTTTCCGGGCGAGGCTAAGCCATCGTATGATAAACGATTTTCTGGCTACTGGGCATATCATTATCGTGTTTCGCTAAAATCTGAACTAGTAGCAGATTCAAATAAGAGATATACGGACGTTATTGTTGAAATACAGGTTGCGTCTGTCTTGATGCATGCATGGTCTGAAGTTGAGCATGATTTAGTATATAAACCATTAAGTGGGGAGCTGTCTATAGAAGAGTATCAAATATTAGATGAACTAAATGGACTTGTTCTTGCTGGGGAAATTGCTTTAGAGCGGTTGCAGAATGCAGCAAAAATTCGTGTAACTGGAACCGGGAAGGAATTTAACAATCATTACGAGTTGTCTTCTTATCTTTATGATTCTATGAAAAGTCATATTAAAAAGGGAGATTATGAACCTATCATGGGTAGAGCAGATGTTTTGTATAAATTTCTACAAAATGTTGAATTGAACTCTCCTGAAAAATTATCACAGTTTACAAACGATTTAGACCCTGATACTGAAAACAGACCAGTTGTAGATCAGATTATAGATAGAATTCTGCTTGGGAACGAAGAATATTATAAGTTCTATAATAAAGCAAAAAATGAAATTGGTACTAGGAACCCTTACAGCACTAAAAATGAAAAAGCATCATTTCTGCTAGATACTAAAGCAGCCCTAGGATTCTTTCTATCTAGATGGATTGTTTTTGAGTCTTTGTTAGGGAATATTTCCAATCACCAGTTCAGTGGTACAATTACAGCATTTGAACGAATAAATCCAGGTTTTAATTTTAGGCGTTTAGAGTCAATGGAGATTTTTGATCAAGCATCATTATTTGAAATACAAAGTATTAGAAGGCTCAGAAATGAGGTAGTGCATGGGATTAGTAAGCATCCCGATAGTGTGTTAATAAACGCAGGAAATACATTAGAAGCAGTTTTAGAATATACAGTGAGGAATGTCCCAGAAGAATATAAAGATATAATAAATGAAGCTATTAGTCAGATGAAAAAAACTTGATAATAAAGTTTGAAATACTATGAAAATCTTTCAATTCTCATTCATATGGGCATCCTACTGCAACCTTGGTCTGCGAGATGGATTTTAAAGAGCAGATTACCTCTTATGGGGGAGTAATGTAGAAACGTTAGGTGAAAAGACCCAAATAATAAAGAAGGAGATTTAAAATGAATACAGCAATAGATCCAGAAAGCGGCAGACTTTTAGCGGTTCATGAATGGCTAAAGGTATGTGGGAATCGTAGAGAAGGATTATGTCCTGTATGCAGTGAACAGGTCTCTCTACGAGCTGATAAATCAGAAAATACAAGAACACATTTTACACATAGAAAAGGTTCAGAGTGTCCTACAATTGAAAAAAATCATAAGCCATTTGAACACTTAGTTGCTAGTGATAGTGATAATGAGAATGGAAAGTATATTAAATCACTTATTATTAACAACTCATATTTAATTTATGAAAAGTGCAAGAGTATGGCAGAAAATTTGAGTGTAAAAGAATTTAGAGAATTAATTGATTTTGCAACAGCGAAGGGAGTTTGGAACTTTAAAGGACTAACATTCATGTATGTACCGTATATCCTCTTGACTTGCCGAGAGAGGTTTATTAAGAAAGATAGTGAATATAGAAAAAAAGATTTTTATTTTGTATTGGATCCAAATGTAAAAAAAGTTGATGAACTATGGAATGATACTCAGAGCAAGAAACAGAAATTGTGGAAAATAAATCTTGATGATAACAATGTAATAGAATTTTTAATTAACGACTCTCTTGTGCCGGAATGGTTTACATATACAAAAGAACACATAACTAACAAACTTTCTTGAGATTATTTTAGGATGCTTGATATATCTCATAGTGGTGAGATCCTTTGGTCTAGCTTAAGTATTTCAAAGTATTATGTTAGGTAGATAACACTGCTAAATAGCGGTACCACCTAGTGACTCTATTCTAAAGCTATTAGGGTTCATAGATGATGAACTATAAAAAAATCTAATGGGGGCTCATCGATGAAGTTTATGAGTATCCAGGAAACAATGGTAGCGTTTCTTAAATATAAAATAAGTGCTCGAATTAATGACGGCACGTATAAGCCCAAGATAGATTCATTTGTAAAATATTTAATAGTACACAAAAATATTGACGAAAGAGATGATATATCAACAGATTTAAAAGCAATTACTTATTTAGATATACGTGAAAGTATGAGGTTTTATATTTGGACGACAAGAAAAGGAAACTCCAAAGAAGTAACATCAAAGGGGAATTTAGGAATATATTTAACAGTTGTAAATGAATATTTTAAGTTTTTACAGAACAATGGAATAGCAAATGAAAAACTATTAGCTTGGTTTGATTTATCGGAAAGTAATAAGCGATCTTTAGAAAGTATTATAAATGAGGTTGCTCATGACGAAAAACTTCGCGATAAATCGGTAATGGAGCCTTTGAGCCATGATGAATTGCGCATGCTGCTAAGGGTTTGTAACCATCATATTAATCAATTTACAGTAACAAAAATGTTTGACGGAAAGAAAAATACAATTTATCGATCTTATGTAAGCTCTCTTATTTGTAAGTTGATCTTTGAAACTGGAATAAAGTATAGAGTAATAAAAACAATAAAACCGGAAGATTTTTGTGTAAGTACGGGAAGAATTACTTTACATAAAAAATACAAGATAAAGTTGAGCAAACAATTAACCTACCAACTTACAAAGTACTTAGAAGTTCGTATGAATGTTGCAAGTGAAAAATTGGATGAAGAATTGTTTGTGCATTTTTATGATGAGTTAGATCCTGGTGTAAATACTTATGTTGGAGTGTTTTTAAGGAAAATCGGACGCAATGATACCACGGGTATTGGAAAAACAATGATAATTAAAATGATGCAGAACGGAATACCGGAGGTAATTATTAAAGAGTTAACATCGTACGAGTCAAGTGTGATTGATGATTGTAAAAAGCGTGTCCAAGAATATAAGGAAGATTATAGTTTAATTAATGAACTTATAAATAATACGTTGTAAGATAATTTGAAGAGCATCTTTGCTTAGCCGCTGTCGTACTATGATGTGGGTTTAACTCCCTTGGCTATATGTAATATGAAGAAGGGAGATTAGATAAATAGATCAGTTTCTTTAATTACCTTAAATATATTAATTTTGACGTCTCGGTAAGGCGTTATTTTTTTGAAAATTACTCGATTTTAAACCAAGGAAACAATATTAAAACTAAAACTAAAACCCTGCTCATCATTTAATTGACAACTTGTTTATTACAGTATATTTTAGGATATGGGTGAAAATCCCTTAATCCCCTCAAATTTTATCCCTCACATACGTTAACATAAATTTTTCGTTACTGATGTAATTTAATATTTCAATGAGTGGAAAAGGATGTGAATGTAAAGTGCCTACAACTAAGACGCTTGCATTTGGAGATCTGATTCGACATCACAGAAATAAGGCAGGATTATCTCTGAGTGAGTTTGCTGATATAGCAAAAGTAAACAAAGGAACCATTTCGAAAATTGAGAATGGTGAGGTAAAGAAGCCGGAATATAGAACGATTAAAATACTAGCAGATGCTCTCCAAATACCCTATGACGAATACATTCCTCATTATGTGGAAGCGGAGCTCAGTCCTGATGTTCTTACTCAGATACTGAATGATGCCATAAAAGATAATCGACCACAGTCGCTTATATCGAGAATTTCCATTAAATTTCTTCAATCTGAGCGATTAGACAGTTATGATGCTACCGCCCAACTCTTTGAAACCTCACGTGAAGTAACCGATTCCGAGACGAAATTGACTTTATTAAAAACAATCATAAATTATTCCCGAGGTCATGGGGTGATGCACTTTTTGGCTCGTTCCTTGTTTCAAGAGTATCTCATTGAGCGCAATGATTTTAGTAAATTACATGATACTTACCAATCAGGAAAATACATTCTTAAATATACAGAGTTACTTCCCGCAGGGGAATATGCTCAACTGCTCTATCGACTCGCCGGCCATGCTTACGCAATTCGTAAATACAGTGATAGTGCAAAATACTGCAAAATTTTCCTTGAAATAAGTGAACAAGAAACTAATGATTTACGAGTATATGCTGTCGATATATTGAGAGGCTCTTACTACCATCTAGGAAATTACGAACTTGCTGAAAAATATTCTTCAGAGTACCGAAAGTGTTCACCATCTGTCGAAGGGGAGAATGACCGTTTGATAACTGCGATGCTAAACGGGAAACGAGGGAATATAGAGCTTGCAATTGAACAGTTCGATAAGTGTCTTCAGCTTTGTACTGATAGATTCGTTGTACATACCGTAAATGAGTATATATCACTCTGTTTCGAGTACGATCATATAGTTAAAATAGAGAATCTCCTCGTAACCTATGGGAGAAAGATCCACGCTCAAATCTATACAACTCCTAGGGAAAGGAGTGAGCTTGCAAGGTTTTACAAAATTAAGGGGGATTTTTATACTCAAGCGGAAAGTTTTAATGAAGCAATTAGCGAGTATATCGAAGGAGCTTATGCATATGCATGTATAGATGATATTGATAGTGAACGCAATTGCTTGCGGCTGGTTTTTCAAGTGAGTAAAAAACATAACTTAACCGCTGATGTAATGGACCTAATCGGGGACTATTATAATCGTTTCAAATCAACAGGAGGGTCAATATGAAGAGGAAAGCTACAGTCTTTAAATTGCTGATCTCAACTGCTTTATTTGGAGCCATCCTCATTTCTAATCTCGGGGAAATTATTGACGGGGGAATAATAGCTTTTGATATTAACTATCCATGGTAAACCTAAAAAGACGCCAATCGGCGTCTTTTTTTGTTGCCTTGGAAGAAAACCATATACTCACAGGCAACCCAATATATGATGTCATTGGGGAGCAAGCCTGATTTGATAGGTGAGTGATTGAGGGGAATCGCTCACCTAAGTATCAAACTAAGGAATGATTCTATGCTGAATGAAATTGAATGCTTAAGGAAGCAAATGCAAAAGGAGTATGAAGACGGATTAACATTGCTGGATGTCAGAATGATCAACATGAGCCAAAGCCTAGACAGACTCTTAGTAGAGTATCACCATTCGCGAACTTTTGAAAGCAATTCATTACATGATTATTCAATTACTAGAAAAAGAAATTTAATTACATGAAGGAGGTGAGGCAGGTATAGTAATTAGCATGTAATCACAACTTCATAGAATTGCATCCTACTTCTATCACAGTATTTACAAACATTTAGGCTGTGAAAAAATAATAGGAGGTAGTGACTCGTGAAGAAAAAAACAGGTTTTAAAAAATTATTTGTACTTGTACTTACATGTTGTGTTATTCTATCGTCAACAACAGGGACGGCATATGCTACTGAACAAGGTGAACAAGACTTAAAACCTCGCTCATATCCAGAAAAAATAAATGTGCAACTACAAGGGCATGGCGAATATCATATTATAGAGAATACAAATAAATCATTCTCTAATGAAAGTGATGGCACAGAAGCTACGTTTATTGCAGAAGATAGAATGTATAAACTTCAAGATGGCCGATATTTATCTGTAATTGATGAGAATCGCTTACAACAAGTTAATAAGATTGAAATTAATTTAAGTGATACAGATAGCATTAATAATATAGCAGAGACGTATTCATTGAGTGATGATATTAAAAAAGATCTCTTAGCACAGTGGAATAAAATGAAAGCACAAGGAAAAACTGATGCAAAAGCAGCAGTATTTACCCCTACCACACCCACCATCGCTACATTGTCTAACCCGGCCCCATACTACTATAAATACGATAATAAAATGTTTAGAGACACCCAGATTATTTATTACAATGTCGATACAATGATGCAAGAGATTAAGTCAGGAGTAGGAACAAAAGAGGTTGCCAAGGTACTCAAAGACATCACTTTAGAAGTAGTGGGTAATGTGCAAATAGTAGCAAAAATAATGCCATTATTAAATGCTGCTACATCCGTCTTTAATGCATTTCTTGAACTGATCGGCTATCAGGAAATTAGAGGTTCATATCAGGATATGATACAAGTCGGTCTTAAATATGATATTTATAAAAAGTACACAGATGTTAATGTAGCCATGGATCTTGTGCATTGGCAGTCGGGAGCAAGAACTCAAAGTACAACAATTAAAAAAATTGATACCCGGGCTTATTTTATTGTGGGTAATCAGGGAGTAACCCATGAATTCACAAAACATTCATATGAAATATATGAAACGCCAAATTGGTCGAAATCATGGATAAAGGCAAATCAGAATTACCCATGGATGGCTTGGAATGAACAATTACAAATTAAGATTTTTAATGTTCCAATCATTTTTTAAAGTGTTTGATATGAATCAAAGTTAAAGAAGAGGTAAAGGAGAATTTTTATGTATATATTGAATTTGGCAATTTTACTGCTTATGTTAACGTCCATAATCATTATATGCCTACTTATATACAACATATTGAAAAAAAGATGGATACGTGCTAGTAAGTATTTAGCAATTGTAATTACTTCTGCGCTGATCATTATACTTTTTTATTCTCCTGTTACTATTCCAATACCTCAAAATGCTGAATATCAAATTTACCCTGATAACGGAAGCTATACAATTAAGGATGTTGAAAAAAAGAAAGAAATAGAGAAGTTGCTGCAAGATGCGAAGCTTACTCGAACGGTAAGGACAACGGTTTTTCGTGCTTCTCCAGTACCTGCTAAGGATACAGTAGAAATTTTTATTGTTCCGTCTCCGGTCGGGCTAATCATTCGCCTAGATCGTCCTGAATTATCATTGGTTAGGATTAAGGGTCAATTTTTCACCATTAATGGTGCGAATGAATTTGTAAGAGGGCTAAAAAAACTACTATAACCTTTGCTGGGTGTTCATAGTCATTATAGTGAATAAGGTTAATAGGAGACAGCAAGAAAGATAGCCAAATATTATTCGCAAATTAATAATGACAAGAGTTAGGGGACTCAATCTCTTTCAACTCTTGTCATTATTGTTAGAATGAAGTTCTCCCTTAACAGGATGGTGATTCTAATGCAGAGTAAGTTATCAAATCCACAGCGCCAAGCTATCGATTATATTACTCAGTATGCCAGAACACGAAAAAGTGCTGCTCGAAAATCACTTGTAGAAGTTCTCCAGATGTCCAATATCCCTTGGAGCACTTTTGAAAATGCTTGTACAAAGATCTTTGCGAACGCTAGGGTCGCATTGCATTTTCATCCTGACCGATTAACCGTGGATATGAAAACGGTGGCACAGTCATTGCTTGAACAGGGCATCTACAAGAGTCAGTTTGAAACTCATATTTCGAATGGGAGCGTATCCGCTTACTCGGGTGGCGCACGAGATCTGTGGGAGAAAACACTGTTTGGCGGTGCTTATCAGTTAGATGGTGTGACTGATGATCAGCGTCCGAAGTATGGGGCGTTGGATGTAATGCTGCGCCCAGATGGCCCAGCTCCGCGATTCGGCTCGTGTTACTTTCTCCTTGCACCAAATGTCTCAACGCGCTGTACGTATACGTATTTGGATTCACATCAAAACCCCGTAGAAAGAGGCACCTATGAAGAGTTTGAGGATATATTGGCAGCGACTTTTAAAGATGCATTTTTTCGAAATGAGGCTATCGGCGAGAAGGAGCTGACACCTCAGAAATTAATCGATCATCTATTAATAAATCTAGAACAACCATTAGAAGACCCTTCAAATCGTAAGCCTAGTCGAAATCTCAACCACTATATTGAGTCCCAGGTTCATGGTGATATTACATTAAAGAACGACGTGGATATTCTAGTTGCAGATCCTTCGTTCAAAGGTTCTTCCACGGGAGAAGTATTGGAGCAAATGTGTATGAAGTATTCTATTAAACTATATTGGCATATGGGATTCGTTATGAAGGCAGACGAAGTACCTTCAGATTTCAGGGGACCAACGATGCCTTCTTTAGCGAAACGGATCGCACAACATGGCTATATTGATGCCAATGTAATTGGGGCTGCCGCGTTAGATTTGAAACGTAACTCGGAGTTATGGAAGGATAGGGGAAGTAATGAGGAAGCTCTTCAAGAGCTCAAATATATGTGGCATATACTCGTTCGATACGGAAACCGACAAGTGAATAAACCAATATAATAGATTGTCAACATTAAACTAGACAACTTTCTTAAGGGCTGTTTTCTGAAATTAACTGGGCTTATATGGCCTTATGTTTCATGAAATGATTGTACTAATTGTACCAATTAATATAATCATATAAATCCAATATCAGATACTGCATGCTATTTCATTTCATTGGATAGGATTGCTATGACTCGTTACACACAGCCTTGTGAGGTGTATACTGGGCAACTATGTGAGAGGAGACAAGGCCTTTCGCCTTCATGATGCGGCCGATTCGTCTCCTAAGTAAAATAAACTAACTTAATCCGCTTCCCGCTCTTAAGAATGGGGGCGGGTTTGTCTCAAAATCTGATGAATTAACGCAAACGTATTGATTATTTTTTATTTTTAATTTAAACAAGTCTTGTTTCCATTAACACCATATTTATGTCATATTGACAACTGGTTGAAATATGATAAGATCTTGATTAATTGTATTCCCCCATGGTTTTAGAGCTTAATTTTCCATCATCCACTATACAAACCATTCCCCGACAATAAAGCTTGATCTGTTTAAACATCGATAATTTCAAAGGATGTGAATGTAAGATGAGTCATTCTTTAACCAAACTTACATTCGGAGATTTGATCAGACAACATAGAGTCAGTGCCGAGTTATCTCTGAATGACTTAGCATCACTCACTAATGTTAGTAAAGGTACCATATCTAAGATAGAGAATGGTGAAGTTAAAAAACCAGAATTTAAGACAATAAGAACCCTTGCTGAAGCCCTTAACATTCCGTACGATACATATATTGAAATGTATATTGAACTTGAAAGAAATCCTGAAGTACTTCATACGATGCTTGATGATGCAATAACCAGTTGTAAATCAATATTGCTCATTGACAAGATCGCAACTAAGTATCTTGAGTCAGATAGAGCAGATAGTTATGAAGCCGCAGAACGATTATTTCATACGACCTCATGCATACAAGATTCTTCCACAAAACTCATGCTGTATAACCGTATTGTTGATTATTCCCGCTCTCATGGGATTATGCAGTTCATTGCGAAGGGATTACTTCAAAAGTACCTCATTGAGCGTAACGATTTTAGTAAATTAAAAGAAACGTATCAATTGGGTCGCAGCACGCTAGACTATATTAATTTCCTAAGTGAAAAGGAAAAAACAACTTATTTTTATGCATTAGGAATTCACGCATTTAGTCTCTTGAATTTTAGGGAAGCTATTAGCCTAATGGAACGTATTGTACTTAATGAATTTTCAGAAAGCGTCTACAAAACTACTGCTTTATTTAATATGTGCAATTCATATTATTACTTAGGACAATATGATGCAAGTCAGTCATATCTTAATGAATATAGTGCGTTATCTCATCCTGATGTAGAGGAGAATGTCAGAATATTAAATGCACTGCTCTGTGGAAAAAGAGATACAACTGAGGGAATTAAACATCTTCAAAGATACATTAAAAATAAACCTCTGGATTACTATATTATTTTTGCAGTAACGGAATTAATGGAACTCTATTTAATAGATAAAGACTATAGTGCAGCGTTTGATCTATTATCATATGAAGGGCCTATGAAGAAAGCATTGAATGATGAGCGTACTACTCCCTTTAAAATTGCTACATTCGCTCATTTTTATAAGCTTGCAGGAAATTTATATATAAACAATGATCCTAACACGGCGTGTAAATACTATTTGAATAGTGTATCTGCATACGCTGGTATTGGGGATATAGAACGTGTGTTTCTAGTTATGGCGAATATAACGGAATTACTTACTAGTGATATCGAACTAAATCAAGAAACGCGAAATAAAATAAACGAGGTAATCAAATCAATAGGGAGGATTGGTTAGCATGAAAAGAAGGATACTGTTAGCTCCAACTTTTTTAATGCTGGCACTATTTTCGTTTACCTTGATGAATGTGGATTTAGTCGTAGTTTTAGTTGATACACCTTGGATTATTAAGTAGTAAAAGTAAACAGTATTACTCCCAGAAAATAGACACCAACTGAGGTGTCTATTTTTCGTGGGGTTTCTACACATTTTTTACCAATTTTTCGATGGAAACCCTCAATATAATGAGGAAGGGGAGAATACTTAATCATAGGTGGGAGAATGAGGGGATTCACCCACCGATATACTAATAACATAAGGATTCGATATACAATGTTAAATCATTTGAATCAGATGCGATTAAAAATTAATCAATCATACATTCAAGGCGTTAAATTAACCGACGGTCTGATGCTCTCAATGAGTCAGAACTTAGATCATTTATTAAATGACTACCATAGATTGAAACAGCATAGAAAACCAATAAAAAATGAAATCGGTAACAAAATCTATGGAAAATGGGAATAAAGCCGATCATACATGTGAGAGTAAGAAACTTGCAGTTGCGCCCAAGCTAATGGTCTTTACAATGTTTGAATTTCTCGGCCGAGATTCAAAAATAAAAAGTAAGAGGAGATTCAGCATGAAAATTAAAAGTATTGCTATGTTCATTCTTGCTATAGTTTTGCTTTCTGTGAATGCTATTGGTGCAGCCGCTACTTCAAACGAAACGTATGAACTACGTTATATGGATGGGCAGCAAGTTCTGAAAGACAATGTAAATAATATAACTTATTTAAAGGCATTTACACCCGATGGAAAGGAAGTTTCTTTATCTGAATATAAAGTTTTACTCGAAAGTTCCGAAAACCATTCTTTTTCTAACACGAGTCCATCAAATGCAGATGAAGACTTGAACTTGAATCCTCTAGTCGTATCCACTATTAAATATGAGGAAACACAAAAGTGGACAGAAGTAATGCCTCCAAGAGTAGCAACCCCAGTAACAGACTGCAGAAATAGTGCTGATAAATGTCCAATACGATTAGAACAAGGAATTACTACTACTGAGGAATTCTCTGTGGGAGTTACAACAATGGAAATTCCTGAAATTCGAGCAGCAGCGAGCTTTACATGGTCAAAGTCCCTGGCATCAACAACAACGATAGGTACTGATCTTTTCGTAGCTAAAGGAAAGCAGGGTTATCTAACCTGGGCACCTAAGTACACGTTTAGTAAAGGCAATTTGAAACACTATGTTACATTACCAGGTGGTATTGCAAGTGTCGTGAAGGAGAAGAAGGGTGTATGGGGTGCATCTCCTGTGAAAACAGCGACAGGACATGCTGATGGAGTTATTGCATTAGCAATTAAAAATTAAAAACCATTAAGAAAATAGATTGAATCCTATTTTTTGGGATTCAATCTATTTCTTAACTAAGGAGTGTTACTGTGAAAAGATCTACTATTTTAGGTGTATGTCTTATTGCTCTCAGTGGTTTAGAACAAATATTGATTTATATGATAAACAGTAAAGCTGACAGTTATGAAATGCTCTTACAGCTTACCCCCGAATTTATTTGGAGTATTCCTATGATTACATTTCTGCTTGGAATTCTACTCATCGTTTTACCTCTAATACCATACAATAATCAAAACACGGCTGATAGGAAAAAAAAATAAGGTAAGAGGCATTTTTAAACTTCTCTTTCTGAATATATTACTCAATGCCAGAATACGAAATAGCGCTACTTGAGAATTATTAATGGAAGTTTTCTATATGTTTAATATATCTTGGCATCCACTCGTTCGATACGGAAACCGACAAGTGAATAAACCATTAAAATGACAAGCAATTGATGAAGGTATTTCCGTCTATACTCATCAATTCTTGTCATTTGGTCGTATTTCAATAAGCTATAGCTAATGGCGACTGAAGCTATTTTTGAAAACTAATTAACTGAAATTTGAAAGCCAAGGCTTAATTATAGGCAGAATGATTTCAGGCTGCATTGCCTTGGTATAATCCTTACCCGTTCCTTCTAAGATGAAAAGATTCCATCCCAGTGCACCAACTCCTATTTATTTCGTTGCAGGATACCGATAATCTCAACCGTTACATTGCCAATGTTCTCTCCATATCCAATTGTGTCTTATTCGCCGACAAACGTAAGTTTCGTAATGGTTAATTTTGGTTGACAATATGTCCTTAATAGAATTACATAAAACCAAGGAGTTGAAAATATATGTATATGATTGCTCAGAAAAATATAAAGGTGTTAAAGCAATTAAAAGAAATTTTTACACAGTTAGAGGACTTGTACGAATCCGAGCAAAATTTATCTGTAACAACGCAGCATACAATCAAAATAACAGAGTTCTGCTCAAAATTAACTGCAGTTCTTCATTCTTGCAGGCTGGAGGACTTGAGAGTTATATATGCAATATGTTCTATAGGATATCATGAAAGAGGAGAAAGACATTATTATGAAAATAATACGAGAGAAATTATCGAATTAGAGCTTAGTGAAAGTGAAGAGGAACTACTAAAGAAGCATAGTAAGTACATTGAATTTCTTAATGAAGAAGAGTTAAGCGATTATTTCTTATCCAGAGTAAGATTAACTCAAGATTTAAATGAAGGAATGAAAATCTTAAAATTAATATAGAGGTGGTAGATGTATGATTGTTTCGATCATGATTCAAGAAACTCCCTTCTTCTATGACGTAATAGATGAAGTGGGGAATAATCTATATAAATTGCAACTTGAGTTTGGACAATGGCTTAGTGAAATTGAGGGGAATCATCCATTTAAAAAATATACAGAAATTATTGAAAGCAACGGAGAAGTGTCATTTGCTGGCTATATAAATATATATGGACCAGATGCTTTTATTGGATGGGTTAATGTTGAAAAATATGGTGAAAAAGTTGCAGTTAAAATCAAAAATGATACCCATCTAACACCGGCAGTAACGATTCATTTTTGAAAAAATAAAATGCATTAAGGCCCTTAAAATACAAAAAAGAAGGACTGAGTCCCCCTTTTTCTCAATACGTATATTAGACTTTAACTGTACCTGTTTGTCTGTCTGATGCAATAAATATGTGATTGCCAGCCTCAGAATGCTTCTCGCTTGCATCTGAAGTAAAGAGGATACCAACAGAAACCATCAAAAATAATAAGGCACTTACCAATAAGCTTGTAGATAAAGATTGGGAGCTTGAACTTTTCAAAAGTACCACACCCTTTACATAAATATGCTTACAGATTGTATGATATCGCCCACCGCTTATTCGTGTCAAGGCTGAACAACACGTCAATGGTGGTAGAAGCGGTGAGAAATATAGTATAATTTTCCCGTATTTCAATAAGAGAGGTGCATTAATTGAATAAAACGGTTCTGAATAATGGAATGACGATCATTACAAATAAAGTCTCTTCGAAAATTGTAGCCTTGGAGTATGTCGTTCAGGTAGGGGCGTTTCACGAAGAAGGATATCCCTTTGGTATTTCTCATTTTCTAGAGCATATGATGCTCAACGGGACAACTAGTAGAAGCAAAGAAGATATATTTGACACGATCCAGTACCTTGGTGGGGACATCGATGCCAACACATCTTTTTATAGTACAAGTTATCAGTGTACAATCATGAAGAAATTTTGGAAAGACGGGTTAGAAGTGGTTTCAGACATTGTTTGGAATGCGGCAGTGCCAGAAGGTGAGATTGAGAAAGAAAGAAAAGTCATTGAACAGGAAATCAAAATGCTTTCAGATGATCCAATAAATCATTTACAAGAAGGTATCTTTGCAAACTTATTTAAAGATAATCCTGAAAAATACACCGTAATCGGCACGGTTGATTCCATAAGTGGTATTAATAAGGCCAGACTTGACGCGTATAGAAAACAATTTTATACACCTGATCGAGTAGCACTTGTTGTTTCTGGGGATATCGAGCATAGTGAGATTGTTTCATTTTTTGATAACTATGATATACAACCTTCAAGCAAATACATTGAAGATCTTCGTCCTGAAGCTTTTAACACACTGGGTTCAGAAACCTATACCATTCGTAGTGATTTTGACCAAGGGTACTTTTCATGTGCAATGATTGCTCCATCACGACAAAGTGCAGATTATTATGCTTTTCAGTTAATCATTAATTTGCTATCGGAAGGACTTTCTTCGAGACTGTATCGAAAGCTGAGGGAAGAATTAGGATTATTATATGGACTAGGCATGGAGTATTTAGAGCTCAAAGATAGTGGTCTGGGTTTGTTTACTGCAATCACAGATGCTAAAAATTTTGCAGAAGTAAAAGATAATTTTATTAAGGAACTGAACAAATTAAAGGAGCAACCGCTCCGTGAGAAGGAATTGCAACAAATTAAAAATGTTTCTACCTATTATTTGTATAGTGCCTCAGAAACGAGCTCTAGCATAAATGAAATAATAGTTACAGATTATATGTTTGCAGAGATTCAAGATATTGAAGATACCATTCAGACGATATCATCGATTACAGCTAACGATATTATGAACTGTGCAAATAAATATTTTGTAGAAAGTAACTATATGTTTGTCGAAATGATTCCTGAGTGATGAACAATTACGATCGGAACACTTGTACGAAGAGGCCTGGAAAGGTAAAATATAACTACAATTGAATCTTGGGTGAGCATGATTTTCAAGAAAAAGTAAAACCCACCCCAAGGTTGCAGCCAAAGGTGGGTTTATCTCCGTATTGACTAAGAAGGGAATACCCATCCAAGCCAATTGTATGGACCAAGTGTTCGCGCACTTGGTCTTTATTAGTTATATAATACCACATAAATGAGTATGCATCAAAGCATTGAGTGATCAGAAAGTTCCATCAATTCGGATATTAACAAATACGTTCATTGGGTATTAGGCTCGTAAATAATTGAACATATCTGACTTATCGCTAACTAAGACGACTTTTTCCGAGTCGTCTTTTCTGTCTTTCCTTACATTTATGACAAAGGTGACAAAATGGTAAGGTAGCTGTCATGCTATTCTATGGTTGGTCAGTTTAAATTCCTGCACAATAGAGACAACAGCCAAACAAAGTGTAGGGGGATTTACAAATGCAAGCACCTGTCGTTGACATTCAAGATGTTAAAAAAGTATATGGAAAATCAGGCGCGAATCAATCGTATGCATTGAAGGGCGTATCATTCTCGATTCAAGAAGGTGAATTCGTCGGTATTATGGGACCGTCGGGTTCGGGTAAGACAACACTGTTGAACGTCATTTCGACGTTGGATACAGCTTCGGATGGTGTTATCAAGATTGCAGGCACAGATATTAGCCATATGAAATCAGGACAGTTGGCGGACTTCCGTTCGCAGAAGCTGGGCTTTATTTTTCAAGATTTCAACCTTATTGAGAATTTGACGGTCTATGAAAATATTGCGCTGCCGTTGTCTTTGCAAGGTGTTCCATCGCGCAAGATTGGACCTAGCGTTAACAAGGTAGCGGCAACACTAGGCATTGCTGAACTATTGCAAAAATATCCTGCGGAGTTGTCAGGCGGTCAGAAGCAGCGTACAGCAGCAGCGCGTGCACTTGTGCATGAGCCAGCGATCATCCTCGGCGATGAGCCGACAGGGGCGCTCGACTCTAAAAATGCAACGAGCATGCTCGAAGCGATGACGAATCTCAATGAGCAGCACGGCGTGTCCATTATGATGGTAACGCATGATGCATTCAGCGCGAGCTACTGTCAGCGTATTCTGTTCATCCAAGACGGAGAGTTATACAAAGAAATTCGCCGTACCTCCACTCGTGAAGTATTTTATCGCGAAATTCTAGATGTACTTGCCGACTTGGGCACGCAAAAATGACAACAAAGGATGGTTACACATGTTAGTTAAACTTTCGATGTCAGGACTGAAAAGCAAGCTCAAAGATTATTTGGTGCTGCTCGTCGGTCTGGTCATATCGGTTTCGATCTTCTATATGTTCCAGACGCTGGCGTTAAATAAAGCGTTTATTGAATCTAACTCAGTCATTAGCAGCATTCAATTTGTGTTCCATGCAGGTTCTGTGCTGTTGGCGATTATTACGTTTTTCTATATATTGTACGCGAACTCGTTCTTGATGACCTTGCGACAGAAAGAATTCGGCATGTACATGATGCTAGGGGCCAAGAAGCATAAAATAATGATGCTTATGTTCCTAGAAACGATGATTCTCGGTATTGTATCGTTAGTTATCGGTAATACAATCGGGATTGGCTTGGCACAAGGTGTCGGTCAACTACTGATGAAGCAGCTGGAGTTTACGGCTGGCGGCTATGAGGCGTTCTATATGCCATCGCTGCAAATTACGTGTCTGTTCTTCTTGGTGCTGTTTATACTATCTGCAATTATGAATACATTGAAGTTGTCACGTATATCGGTGTTGCAGCTTGTACATGCGGAGTCGCATACCGACCGCCCTGCTGTAAAAGGGATCATGACAGTAGTGACGGCTGTTCTGTCGATTATATTGCTGGCTATCGGGTATTGGGCTATGTTCAATATGGAGATGTTGGCACAGCTAGGCATTATTATTTCGTTAATTACGACGACATCAGGAACGTATCTGTTGTTTATGACATTCCTGCCGCTTATGATAGGTAGATTGAAAAAGAATAAGAAAAGAAATGAAAAAGGTCTTAATTCGTTTACGTATGCGCAGCTCAGCTTCCGTGTAAATAGCTTAACAAAAGTACTTGCTACCGTAGCAATGCTAATTGCACTAGGTGCAGGTGCGATAACGGCGGGAATGGGATTCCAGAACAATGTCATGACGACAGTTAATGGATTCACTCCATATGACACGGTGATTCATCAGCCGACGGAGCAGGAGAAGGCAGTTCTTGACTCGATTACATTTACAAACAAACAAGAGTACCGCTATAAAGTAGATGAGAAATACGTATATTATGTAAAAACAGACTTGGAGCAGCACCCTCCGCTCGCTCCATATGGAGTAGGAAGAGAAAGCTTTGGTCAGTACAAGCCTGTAACGGAAGCGATCTCAACAGGGGTCATTGAAAGCGGAAATTGGGCTGAGGCACTACGAATGATTCAACCGCATGATTTGCATCGAGGGAAAGAAGTACAAATTGTGGATGAACAGAAGTATAATCAGCTTCAGGCAGAGGAAAGCAGTGTGATTGTAGGTATATCGGATGATTTTCTTACCTACAAAGAGAAGTGGGCTCAGCTTGATGAATTAGAAATGGAAAAACGTCAAGTACAAGAAATGATGCTGGATAGTAAGTATGCATCGTATCGTATGATGCACGGCTTCTCCAGCGGAACGGTATTTATGGGCTTCTTCCTTGGAATTGCGTTCTTAGCGATGATGGCAAGCAGCTTGATGTTCAAAATATTGTCTGGCGCTACGAAAGATATTAGTCGCTATCAAATGCTGCACAAAATCGGTGTGCGCCGCGAACGACTGGTACGTTCGATTTATAAAGAGCAATTCCTGGTATTCTTGTTCCCAGCGATTATTGGAATTGCCCATGTTGTACTTGGCATGAAGATGTTCTCATTTATATTGCGCAATCCATATGATCGCATTTGGGTGCCGCTGACGATATTTGCGGTTATATATGCGGCTTATTATTTCATCACGGTTCAATTGTACAAGCGTATTGTTCTTCCATCTAAATAGAAACTAACAACGAGATGAGGCAGATGAAAGTATGAAGAAAAAGAGTGTCACAATTATGATGCTAGTCGTTCTTGTATCGATCTTACTGGCTGGCTGTAATATGCAAAGACTAGGTGCAGATCAATATTACGTGCAAATTAAAGGCGAAGGTAAGTTAGAAGACGGCTCCCGCTATTATACGTTGAAGGGCTATACATCGGATGGAGAAGATAAGGAAATTACATTTATAAGTCATAAAGATAATGCAGGCAAGCTTCGAGAAGATGCTTATCTACGTATTTATGCCAAGCCAAAGGATAAAAAAGCAAAACAAATCAACGAAGTTACATCGTATGAAGAGGTTAAAGCGGAAGATATTCCTGCCAGAGCGAAAGAAATGCTGGACGCACAGTCACCGTAATCGAATGTCATTATTTGATTGCACGGTGGATATAGAGTAGATAATCAAATGAAGTGTGGATAGGGCAGGCCGAAATGGTCTGCCTTTCGCTGTATGCTGCGCTAATTTCTTATAACGATGTTCGGGTACTTTTGGCTGGTTAGTACCTTGTTTCGATAGGAACAGGCAAATGTAAATAACGTTTCAATAACGTAGTCACTTCAGTGCGGAGCAGTCCGCGCAGTAGGTAAAAGGAGTGCTCGTAACCTTGCACGACATATTGCACACGCACGCCGTGAGGTTGACGCTCTTCTTTTAGTACTTTAATGCCAGTACGGCGAAATTGGGTACGAATTCGGGATAAATCCGCATTGACTTCATCTTGAGCACGACATAAGGATTCCATATATACATGCGCCATTTTTAAAGTGGAACTTCCGATATGGGCGATGTCGCGTTCCAGCACATCCAAGACAAGGGCGGAAATAATATACTGCTTTACCGCCATCTTATGTTGGGTGCGATGTGGAGCAGTCGCTTGAGGTTGGGGTGCTTGATTGGCCAACTTATTTCTTCCTCTCTATTCGGGGATATTAAATGAATGCGAACTAACGTTCTTATTTATATCCAATATAACGAACGAATATTCGTTTAGCAATAGAAAGTTTATATGGTTATAATTGGATTGACGCAAATGAATTCGGATGCGTTACCCTTATAGAAGGGAATATGAGCAATGCAACACATAATCAACAGATAGAGACAAAGGATGAGAAAGAAATGAACAACGTACAATTCCAATTACAATCGCAAGAAGGGGACACGGCTGTTTATCTATTTCAGACGATGAATCACGACAATAAGCAAGTAGAAGGAATGTTTGAAGTCAATCTCCCTGCGTATTGCAAGCTGAGTGAAGAGGGAGCAGAAGATGCGGAGCAGCAGGCCATTTATTGGTTGACGCCGATCCAGTCGGATGAGCAGTATTGGAGCGGGATGAAAGTCTTTTTCCGCGTGTATAAGCATTATTTAGAGCATCGTGCATACATAGGCAGCAGCGAGTAAGAGGCACTGCCATATATGCAGTGTACAATTCATTATTATGTATGGAATCGATAATTCAGTGGATGGAAAGGAGGGGGGGGGCGCTTGCGACTAACGTTGCATCGAGGAGAAGTGTTATTTCGGCAGGGGGATCCGGGAACGTATTTATATCGAATTGTGAGCGGCGTGTTCAAAGTAACTCGGCTGCATGAGAATGGCAATATTTTATTGTTCAATTTATTATTTCCTGGAGAAATCGTGCCCCATCATTCCTTGCTGTCAGCGAAAGATTGTCATGGCACGGCTACAGCGCTCACGACAAGTGAGGTAGAGCGCATACCAGCCGATGACTGGTATGCGGAGGTTGCTATGCAGCCGGAGAAGGCGATTGAAGTAGGCAGAGTATTGCAGGAGAAGCTGCGCTTTATGCAGCAGCGCATCGATCATTTGACAATCGGTTCACCAGCCGAGAGGCTGAAGCTGCTAAAGCAGTCGTTAAGTGGCTATACCGAACAACGACCACTCACCGACATTTTGACACAAGAAGAAATCGGACAGTTTATCGGTGTTCGTCGGGAAACGATTAATCGCTTATTACGAAGTGATGTGGAATAGTGCAATTTATTTTTATAAAAGGGTTAGGCTGAAGGCGCATGATGGGTATGTGTGGATTTGCTGCTTACCATCACATAAATCATGATGATCATGGATAACGTAATCAAACCAGCAGGAATCCAGAAGATGTTCGGTGTAACGCCGTCGATAAACAGAGGCAAATGGTAGCCGATAAGGGTTGCCGTTTGTGAGATGAAAATGTACAGGCTGGCGCCGAACCCTGCCCGATGCACAAACATACGCTGCACATAGCCCATGCCGACGCCGTATAGAACAGATACAAAGACAGAGTATATCGGCTGCACAACAAAGAACATCGTCAATGAATCGCTCCAGCTATATACGATATAGGTCACAAGTGCGAACATACTTCCGAGCCAAATAACAGGCTTATACCCGTACTTTGCAGCCCAATAGCCGGCCGCTGTCATGAACAGCAGTTCGAACACTGCTTGAATACTCCACATATAAGACATGAGCCGCGGATCACCGAATAATTCATGGACGACGAGCGGCAAATGTAAGCCTCGAATCGCATCTGAACAGCTTAGCAGTAATATGGCCAGCAGCATGAGCAGCGAAAATGGCTCGGTTGCGTTGGAGCGAACTTGCTGGGCTGAGCTGTCCGTTGTTACTTCTTGATAGAAGAGCAGCAGCAAGCAAAGTGCAGCGTATCCCGCAAGATTTCCCCACAACACACCTTGGAAGGTAGCAAGCAAATATAGATTGGCACCTAGCAGCAGTCCGCTGAAGAAACCGATGCTGTACGTTGCCCGCAGCCATATTTGCGCGATTTCGACGATAGTGGGTGCTTTGCTCGTAAAATGATTGCGTGCCATAGCAAATAATTGCCCGAAAATTAGACCAGATGGAGATACTGCCAATATCATCCCGACGAGTGCAGAGGTATAGCTGTCGGCCCTCATATATAGGAAGAGCCCAGTCATACAGAGTAGGGATGCGATAATCGGCAGTCGTTTCTTATATTTCATTTTATCGCTAATGAATCCGACCGAGATTGTTATGATCATATTGAGAAACAGAGAAATCGCAAAGACAGATGTAATCTCCTCCTTACCAAGCCCAACCGAGTCTTGCAGGTAAATCGCATTCATTGGCGCTAAAATACCTGTCCCTATCCCGTAGATGAAGAGTGTTAGCAGTAACGTTCGTGCCCCTTGAATATGTACAAATGATTTCAAATCCCGCCATATGCGCATTGCTGCTCCACCTTTCTTATTTCTCCTTATTCGTATTTTAAGGAACCCAACAATGTCGTGTGATATTTTTAACATTTTTCAACAAAAAATCACATTTAGTTCTTGCCTTTCTCCTAATTATGCCATAATCTAATTTCAAGCCAATAAGTGGAATTGGCTAAGTGTCATCATGTGAGCTACTAGTTAGTTGCTTAGGAATGAAATTCCTAATTTTTAGGATTGGAGGTGAAATAGGTAACGATGCTGCCCATTGAAAGAAGACAACAGATTTTAACATGGGTTGAACAAGAAGGTAGTTTGCGTGTGACAGACATTAGCAGTCGGTTGCATGTATCGGAAATGACGGTGTATCGCGATATTAAGCCTTTAATTGATGAGCAGAAGGTGATTAAGACCTCGAATGGAATTGCTTCGCTGCCTCATCGTCATGCTGCGAGTGCAGTCCCGACTTGTTCGTATTGCTATAAGACCGCGAACACAAGGTACTCCGTTAAGCTTATCACGAAGAGCCAACAGATTGAACATACTTGCTGTGCACATTGTGCGCTGCTTCGTTATGAAGATGTCGAGTGTGATGTGATTCTTTGTCATGATTTTTTGACGGACACGACGATTAGTGCCAAGATGGCTACTTTTCTGTTCCATGCGGATGTAAACATCAACTGCTGCCAACCAACGATACTTACTTTCGATTCCTACCAACAAGCTATCAAGTTTCAAACGGGCTTCGGTGGGGAAATTTATCGCTTTGAGGAGGCTGTCCAAACACTAAGACAACAAATGAACGCACAATCTTGTGCGAATCGAAACCGTTAATAAGGGGGTTATTTATATCGTGGAAGCGAACCAAGCGGTTCAGACGAATGCTGTGTCCGTGAAGACGAAGACCAAGGCGTCTTTTTACCAAATTGTGTGGAGATGGCATTTTTACGCAGGCTTGTTCGCTGCACCATTTCTTATCGTACTTGCCATAAGCGGAGGCGTATACTTATTTAAGCCTCAAATTGAATCGATGCTGTACAAAGATTTGTACTACGTAGAGCAGGCATCGGATGCGCAAGAAGCGACGGCACTGGCTCCGTCCGCACTTATTCATTTTGTGCAACAAATGCATCCAGATGGGCAAATCAATTCGATTATGTTTTATGATGATAGAACGAGAACCGTAGAAATCGGTATGACTGAAAATGATATCGCGTCTTCAGTATTTATAAATCCATATAGCGGTGAGGTACTGGGCTCACTCGTTAGCGGAGAGAGATTTACAGATATTTTTGTGAAAATGCACAGCGAACTCATTATTGGTGGAACAGTTGCCAATTATCTTGTAGAGCTAGCGGCCTGCTGGACAGTTATATTGCTGCTGACAGGTTTATACATGTGGTGGCCGAGAAACCGCGCCTCCATCTGGGGGACGGTACTGCCAAGATTTCGTCAGAAGGGGAAAGTGTTTTGGCGTGATATGCACGCAGTGCCTGCTTTTTGGCTGTCGCTGTTTATTCTTATTTTAGTACTAACAGGGCTTCCGTGGTCTGCAGTAACGGGCAAGCAAATCAGCAGTTTGGCTACATCTACGAATACAGGATATCCGCCTTATGCGCTTGGCCATGGTGCCAAGCCTGAATCGACCTTAAAGACGAAGGACGTTGCCAAAGGCGGTCCATGGGCAACAGAAAATTTGCCCGTTCCCGTTTCGATGGCAAGCAGTTATGTACCCTTGACAATTAATGAGGCAGTAACGATTGCAGAAGGCGCGAAGGTAGAGAAGCCATATCGAGTCATGATGCCGAAAAGTGAAAAGGGCGTGTATACGGTTACGACTTCGCACACGGTTCCTGGTGGAGAAGCAACGTTGCATCTAGATCAATATTCGGGCGCCATATTGAGCGATGTTCGATATGCCGACTACGGCCTGATGGGTAAAGCGATCACGGTGGGTATTGCGCTGCATGAAGGGCGGTTGTTCGGCCTTGCTAATCAACTGCTGGGTCTTATTACTTGCTTAGGTGTAATCGGTATTGTCATTAGCTCCTTTGTCATGTGGCGCAAGCGCAAGCCTCAAGCGAAGCTTGGCTCGCCGACGCCGAGCAAAGATAAAAATCGGACAAGAGTCGTATTTGTCCTTATGCTCGTCATGGGTATTTTAATGCCTTTAGTAGGCATTTCGATTATCGTCGTCTTTGTGCTGGATCGATTCGTGTTATCGCGTATCCAACCAGTAAAAGCGTGGCTGCATGGAGCTTAGGAGGCGTCATCATGATAAAAAAAGTAGCGGTTAGCATTATGCTTGCGTTCGTTCTCATTAGTTCGGCAGCGTGTACAGCTAGTACAGATACGCAAAAGAAGCAGCATGTATCCAGTCAGCTGTATGCGGAGATTATTACGCCTGAATCAATCGCTTTGAAGCAGGACACTGTGCTCCAAGTGCGTCTTACCGATCATAATGAACCTGTAACAAAGGCAGACCTTGTACAGTTTGAAATCTGGGACGCGAAAAAAGGACAGGGCCAAGAAGGAAGTCAAATGATCCCTGCTCAGCATGATAAGGATGGACTTTATACGGTGACAACAACGTTCGATCAGAATGGAGTCTATTTTGTTCAAACCCATGTTTCCGTAGGCGAGCAGCATGTGATGCCGAAAAAGCAGTTGATCGTGGGCGAAGTATCCGCGGAAGAGTTGAAAGCAGTTCAAGAGGAAATGCTCAAGCATGAACAGGGTGCTTTTGAAGGGCACGGCGGTCATCATCATTAATGGTTAGTATACCTTTTCAATGTGAATGATGATGTCCCACATCGCATATGTAAAATGAAATTTCTGCGATTGTGCATCCTTTTCTGGCCGACAGCTGACTTGCGTGAAAAAGGATGCAGATGTGAATGTTTATCCCGTCATTAGCACTGAATCTTATAGATATAAGAAAAATGCCTGCATTTGAGCAGGCATTTTTCAATTTTGCGTCTATATCTGCTTAAATACCTGCATATTTACATGTTTCACAAACATCTAGATAGAGGCGTTTAAAAGAGCGTATTTTATAAATTACATATAATCACGTTTTACAACTTTTTTGTAAAAATGATTTCTAGAGCAGGATCAATGTCCATTAATAAACTCCCCGAATCTTTGTACCCCAACTTGCGGTAGAAGTGCTGCGCATCTTCATTAGATTGAGAGGAAGTCATTACTTGTTTATGCCCCATAGCTCTCATTTCCGCTTCCCAGAACGCAACGAGCTTGCGACCGTGTCCTTTATTTCTGTACGCATCATCAAAGTAAAGCATATTCATAAACGGAAAGAGGTCCCAGAAGTAGCCGTAACGCAGCCATCCGACTGCTTGCTCTTGCTCGTTTATAGCTATAATAAACTCTTTATCTTTTAGCTTTCTCATTATTAGCGATTTACACATATGCTTGTCACGTTCAAGTATAAACGGGTAGTAGCTTTTATCTGCAATTTCAAATCTCATTGGAATCCCCTCACATGATGATGTTGGATAAGTAAAGTGACCTTCTATGTAAAAATAAAACTATGAAAATTATACCATAATTACAGGTGCTCTATCATGATATTTTTCTCTGGGTAAATTAAACTCGGAATAGGGCAGCAATGGCATCCCCCTTAAAACGGCGATCCGTCTTAAGAGGGCTTAGCTACCTAAGCGTTAAAGGCGGAAGGAAACTGCTGTATAAAACCTTGAGAAAACATATCTGCCATTGCCAGAGCTTGCTGTTCGATTCGATCATAGATAGCAATATCAGAGGCATATTGTTTGTTCAATCGATATATAACTTCTGCTTTTAATAAATCTAGATGTTCACGCATCATTTTTTTCATTTCCGCTTCTGGCCAGTATGGATTTATGCTGCTAAAGAACGTAGCGAGCTGATCGGCATTTGCATACCATCTTTTCTCAGCATCAGCTGCTTTTACGCTATCTCCTGCTTTGGCTGCTTTGACAAGCTCGGCTGCTATAACAAGATGATCGCGGAACAAGGTCTCAAATTGGGAGGCAACTTGATTCCCATAGAAAAGTCGAAATACAGCCCCCATATCTGGGACATTGCGCAATAGTCGCTTGGTGGTCTCTTCTTCATCAGCCAAGCCTTCCGCAATACTAATCACTGTCATTCTCGTCCATGCTACATGCTGTTCCCAGAGCATGCGCATCAAATTCATAAATTGCACAGCAGTACTGCTAATGCCCGTTCGAGACCATGAGTGGAAGAACAGATGGTTGTCAGGGTGGATAGGATGTGGGTAAACAGGAATCCCTGTTGGATACATATACATTATTTTGAACTCCTTCACCTTTTTTCACAGCATATGTAAAGATATTTCTTTGGGTGAATGTCACGAACGGATGATCAATAAAAGCTATTTATTGGTAAGTTAATAGAATAAAATCGAAATAAGAGTGAATTTTTGGTAAAATAGAAGAGGTATGATAGCCATAAGGGGAATTACTGAATGGATGCAGCAGATAGCAGATAGTCAATGAAAGGAAGAACGTAATGATAAGCCATCTATGAATGACATAAGATTGAAAGGATACGACGAGTGAATACACAAGCATTAATAAAAATGATTATTGCAATGTCCATCTTCGGCTCGGTTGGCTTCTTTTCGGTTCAAACAGGGATACCTGCGTTGGAGCTCGTATTTGTCCGATGTATCTTTGCGACGATGTTTCTAAGTCTGGTTTGGTACGTGACAGGAAGCTATAAATCGGAGCAGTGGAAGTCAAAAGAAATCATGCAAATTTTGTGTTGCGGGTTATTTTTAGTATTAAACTGGGTGTTCTTGTTCAAGTCATTTGAATTAACGTCGATAACGATTGGGATTACGATTTATCATCTTGCGCCTGTTATTGTACTTATTGCAGGCAGTATCTTTTTTAAAGAGAAGCTAACGATGTTTGCGGTACTGTCTGTTGTCACTTGCTTTGTCGGCACAGTGCTTATTGTGGGTGTAGATGCATCAATATCGTGGACTGTACTCATGTCATCTGGATTACTATGGGCCTTTTTGGCGGCGGTTTGTTATGCGCTCTTGATGATGCTTGGTAAAGGTGTACAAGAGATGAGTTCATACACGGTGACTTTTTTGCAGACAGCATTAGGTATTGTTATTCTACTCCCGTTTGTTAATTTTACGGAATTTTATGATTTGACCTCTGCAAATTGGTTTTATATTATCGCGACAGGCATTATTCACACTGGCATTGTTTATTTGCTTTTCTTTGATAGTTTGCGTGAACTGCCTACCGCTGTTATTTCGGCTTTGGTATTTGTGGATCCAGCGGTTGCGATCTTACTGGATATCGTTATAACTGGTTTTGTGCCTAGTTTGATTCAAGGGGCAGGAATCGTTCTTATTTTTGTAGGGATGGTGTTTGCTGTTAGAAAGCCACCGACCAAGCATCGCTTAACGGAAAAGGCTTAAATACATACTACCTAGCTAGTTTATAAGGAGCAAGCAGGAGGAGGCGCATAGATGAACAGACAATATCCCATAGGGACATTTACTTGGGAAGGAACCATTACATCTGAACAGAGACAGCAGTGGATTGCAGAAATTGAGCATTTGCCAGCGAAGCTGCGTGCACTTGTGGAAGGGCTTAGCGAACAGCAGCTAGAAACTCCCTATCGGGAGGGTGGCTGGACGATTCGGCAGGTGGTGCATCATATTGCGGATAGCCATATGAATAGCATCGCTCGCTTTAAGCTCGCGTTGACGGAGGATGTGCCAACGATTAAACCTTATGATGAAGCGAAGTGGGTAGCACTTGGGGATTCGATTGATGTGGATGTTGAGGTGTCCCTTGCTTTAATTGAAGCTTTGCACAGGAAGTGGGTTATTTTATTACAGTCGATGACGGAGCAAGACTTCCAGCGGACATTCTATCATCCTGATTCGCAGCAGGAGATTCGTCTCGACTATAATGTTGGCCTATATGCATGGCATGGCAATCATCATGCCGCTCATATTGAGCTGGCTAAACAGAATATAGCCGTAGGCAATTGAAGCGTATCTTATCAATTGATTCTGCTCTTACAATAAACAGGAAATGAGTGATGGAGATGAAGAAGAAAGTTGTCATAGCCGGCGGCACAGGGTTTATCGGGAAATACTTCGAGAAGCAATTTCGCAGCATGGGATACGACGTCATTATCATCTCTAGACAACCACATCATTTGGCATGGGACGACAAACAAGGAATTGTAGAGGCAGTAAATAACGCCGATATGCTTATCAATCTAGCAGGCAAGTCTGTGGACTGCCGCTACAATGAGAAGAACAAGCGCGAAATTATTCGTTCCAGAACGAGTACGACCCATCTGCTTGGTAGGGCAATTTTAGCGTGTTCCCATCCACCTACCTTATGGATCAACTCCAGTACGGCAACGATTTATCGGCATGCAGAAGATCGTCCAATGAGCGAGGAAGGCGGAGACATTGGGACGGGCTTTTCTGTTGATGTAGCGAAGCAGTGGGAAGAAGCGTTATTTTCCTTTAACCTGCCTGCTACACGGCAAGTTGCCTTGCGGATCGCCATTGTACTAGGCAAAGATGGCGGGGTGATGACACCGTTTAAGAACTTAGTACGATTTGGGCTTGGCGGTGTGCAGGGTTCGGGCAATCAGCGTTTTAGCTGGATTCATATTGAGGATTTGTTTGGAATCGTTATGTTCCTGCGCGAGCACGAAGAGCTGAGTGGAGTGTTCAATTGCTCTTCTCCTTATCCAGTTACGAATCGCGAGTTGATGGAGCAGTTGCGCAAGACGATGAAGGTAAAGGTTGGACTGCCTTCGCCGCGCTGGCTGCTTGAGATTGGCGCCGTCTTTATTAAGACGGAGACAGAATTAGTGTTGAAAAGTCGCTGGGTCATTCCTGAAAGGCTGGAGCGGGCGGGCTACACGTTTACGTATGATAGATTGGATAAGACCCTTGATGATTTGCTGACAACTTAGAATAACCTTTGTGCATGTACGCATCACAATTATGAAGAGGTGAATCTAGTTGAAGCGGACGCTGCTGCAAGCCTTTCTATTTTCCGTTGTTATCTGTCTCCTTTACTTCGTTATTCAAATCGCAATTGGTATGTATAACACGATTACTTATGTACCAGACATCGTGAAACATTATGAAACCGTTGAATATGTATCCGAAGAAGTAAGTATCGGAGCTAAGGGGGGCATAGTTGAAACGATTGTTCCGATTGCTATTATATTGGTTGCTGGGATGATTAGCTTTGTTGCTGGTAAGTATGTAATGAAGAAAGTAAGACGTAATATGTAATTGGGCAATATAGGGGGATTTTCTATCGTAGGCGAATAGGTTCCTTTCCCCAAATGATATAAATGCATATCATTTAATTAATAGTGAGGTATGTAATGGAGAAAAAAATAGTTAAAGCGGGATTGTACGGCCTTATTGTTGGTATATTATTTTCTATTGTCTATTATCCAGATGTAATAACCGTACAGCAATCGATGGGGTATACAAGTTATGTAATTCCACTTAGAGAGTATGTACTAAAAGTGCTGCGCAATGCCATTAAAATCTGTTTTTCTGCGATGATATTGGTGGGGATGGTTCACTTTTATAAGTCTCTTCCCAAAGCAGAGTATTCCAACAAACAGTTTGTATGGGGTGTTATAAAGTCATTTCTTATTGGAACGATTCTCTTTTTCATTGTTTTTTCCTTATTCGGTCTACTGACTTGAGGTTGTTCAACCTGAGTAAGCTGACGAAGTGTATATAGAGATAGGTCGTTTATAACCGCTCACATGTTGCGTCATGTGAGTGTTTTTTTTCGTTTTTTATATTACGCATTACTCTTTCATTATACTTGTAAAAAATGGCCCGAATGCTGCTTTGCATCTATCTATGTTGAATTTTGTGAGGTGTATCAATCGTTATTATGTGATATAGGGAGCCATTGTAAGCTTCGTCTTTGTTGCTGAGATGCTTATATTTGTCTCGTAAACCACTAACTATTTTATACGCATATACGAGATTATCAGCGAATGTTGGATGCAAGTACATCTACAGGTTAATATGATGTCTCTATAAGTTAAATAGTTTAGTAGTCCGGGAGGGTTAGCTAATGTCACAATCGAACATTCCGAATATTACACCTATCATATCTGTGACACGCGATGATGCAATCACGCTGCTCTTGTCATCGATTGCTTTGGAGGAACTTGGTTTAAGTCATATTTTGAATGCTGAAGGAGAGAAGCTGCAGTATGTGCTTGGCACGCTGCCAGGTGTGACTTCACCGCCAGCAACCATTAGTGACTTGCTCACGATGAATACGAGTGTACGAGATACGATACGTGAGTTAACGAAGAAGGAATATTTATTGGACAGCAAGCTAAACAGCATTTTAAACACACCGATCTCGATTGGTCCGACAGGTCCTCCAGGCCCCACTGGTCCATCAGGTGGTCCAATTGGACCAACAGGTCCAACCGGAGCAGGAGCCACAGGCGCGACAGGGGCCACGGGAGCGACAGGGCCGGCAGGAGCTACAGGAGCCACTGGTGACCCGGGTCCAACTGGTCCGACAGGTCCAGCAGGAGCGACGGGCGCGACCGGAGCAGCAGGGGCAGCAGGAGCGACTGGTGCAACCGGTCCATCAGGTCCAGCAGGAGCAACAGGAGCAACTGGGGTGACGGGAGTAACAGGCCCGACCGGACCGCTGGTAACGGCGAACAATGCCACTGTATTTAACCCACTGAACGTAGCCGTGGGAGCTAATGGCAGCGTAGTGTTCTCTACCAACGGGACAATCAACGGGACGGCCATATCACACGTCCCGGGCTCTACGGATATACTTCTAGATCCGAACCAGACTTACTACGCGACTTGGAATGCCAATGCGAACACATTGGCTGCTGGTCAGCTTCGAGCGTTTGCCTTGTTCCTGAACGGCGTGGCAATACCGGGGTCGATTCAATCCGTTGCGAATACTGGAGCTAATGACCCTATCCAACCGACAATTACGGGCGGTGCTGTATTTAATACGGGTGCAGGGGCAAACATTTTGACGCTACGGAATGCCTTAGGAGCGGCAACAACGATAGCAGCACCAAGTGTTACAGTTATCAAGCTCGTATAAATATATAGAGTTGTCAATGGATATGTGGCTGGCTACATCCATCGCTAAGAAGATAATAAAATAAGAGTTAGTAAGCGGCGGTCATTTCCCAATGCCATTTGGGGATTGGTCGTCTATTTTTTTGAGCTGTATATGGCGGTAGAAGGTAATTTATTTCTTTCTAAGGTTGTTATTTTATAAAAATTAGATCTTAAGAACTATGCAGAAGTAGCTATTGAAAGTTTTAGAATAATAATTTACAAATTATCGAGTGAATTCCTTGAAAACAAGTAATAAAGTACTATGAAATTTGATCTGAATGGTGAATATTCAGCTTCATTCTTAATTTAGTATAATCATAATATTGTTTATACACGGAAGTACGATTCTAATTGTGTTATTCAAAGTACATACATAGAAAAATTTTATAATTTTACATATTTGCTTATAGAGAGACTACAATGGGGGCAACTGCTATGAAATCTAGTGTAAAGCGCTGGCTTGTGCTAAGCGTGAGTATGCTTTTTGTGATTCTAATTGGTGTATCGCAAACGGCTTATGCAACGGACTATACTTACAATCTAGCCCCAGGTGAATCCGCTCGGGTCAGTTCGAAAGATGGTAGGACAGTAACAGTTCATGTAAACGGACTAACGTTTGATTTCGCGACAAACAGCGATTTGAGAGGGGCTAGTGGCTACGGGAAATCGACAACGTCATCCACACATCCTGTTAAGAATGACGAACGTCTCATTATTACAAATACATCAAATGAACTTGTTACGATAGCTGCTGATCAAAATAAGGCAGATATTGTTCGCTCGAAATCTCCTGCTCTTGTAAGCACCTTGCTTCAGCCAGGTGAAAGCGCGGAAATAACGAATATCGGGATAACGGATGAGTATTTTTATGTAGGTGGTAAAAATGATCATGCCGACTACGATGAATATAATATGCTGCAATCCTATAAAGTGGATCATACAGGCGGGCAAATGGTTCTAGATATCGCTAAAAAGATAGCGATAACTAATCGGGAGCAAGAGGCGATGGAAGTATACGCGCCGTATTCCTATTTTAAAATAGAGTCCAGACAGCAGCCTGCTGTGTTTCATCGATACATAGAGGAAAATAAGACGCTGGAAATCAATGATGTAAGCGATAACATATATTACGTATATTTTGATGCGGCTAAAGGAACGATGCAGTACGATTATGTCTCCTATTTGAATAACGAGATAGACCGCTATGGAAGCTCGTCGGATTCCTCTCGCCAGATTGGTAAAATCAAATATGTCGTAACGAACAAAGAAGTTGAACCTTTGCATGTATATGGTCCTTATGAAGCATTTGCTCTCTATGAGAGAGATGATTTTGCCTTGGAAACGAAGACCTTGCACAAAGGGGAAAGTATGCAGATTAGGAATACGTCTGCTCAATCTCATTCGCTCAACTTTAAAGGAACATATAATTTTGCTGAGTACGATAGCTACGGACAGGTCGTTGATTTTGACAAAGGGGTGTTATCCAGCAGTAAAACGATTGAGGCTGGAAGCAAGCTAATCATTAGCAATAGTGGTGGAGTGGATGTTGAGATTATCGGGCCGAAGGATGTGTTGCAGTATGAAACGATCTTCTATCCTGCCCTAATCATGAATAATTCGAAGCAGCCTGTGGTGTTTAACGAGAGTTCGATTATTCGAGAATCGGTAAAAGTGCAGAATACAACGACGAATCATACTAATGCTCCTGCTCATGATTTGCGTCAAAATGCTATTCAAAACGGGCAAAATTATATACATATATTTGATCAATCGTTTACAACAGACGGCAATCATGCAGCAGATAACGGGGAGAACGTAGTTCATTTTACAGAACAAGTACTTCGAGCTGAGAATGCTATTTTAGGTAATGAAGTCGTCATGGATAAAGTGAATAATGGTCTTACAAATGAATATACTGCGGAGCAGACAACTAGTTATCGTAGGGTGAAGGATGGTCAACGTATTGCTGTCATGAATGACAGTTAGAAAGGCCAGTGATCATACCTTTTATTTGGTGAACGTAATTTTACCAGCGGCTAAACGGGATTTCTCGCGAATTGAATACAGTCTATCAAAAAAATGACTATCCTTAGATTCTGGATATATGTTAATCCAAAATAAATCGATAAATCTAAAGGACGTGAATGTAAGATGAGTAGCTCTTTAACGAGACTTACAATCGCAGATAGGATTAGACAATATAGAACCTCTACCTATCGATTTCAGAAAGCCTGGTGTTCAACCTCAAAATGGAATATAAAGTTATAGTGTCCTGATTATTTGCCAAGGTGTTGAATATTGGATGTGGGATTTCTACAATTCAATGGAGTTCAAGAATAATTAGAAAATGACAACAGGTAATTACTTAGAAGCTTTAGATACGCATGAAATTGGACATACCATTAAACTGGGATATAACTCGGGTTGGTCGAGTATGAACAATTCTTGGCTGACTAGCATTACAAATCCAGCAGCCGTTTCAGTTCCTATGAAATGAAAGCATCGGGCAGTTCTTATCTGTTGTGCTAAATATGTTACACTATCACTATATGCTGTGCAGTACTCATTAAATAGTAGATAGGATGGTTCATACGGTATAGCACTGCATCCCAACGATGTAGAACTAACAAATGGCAAGGAGATATTATCGACGATGAAGCTTATTTCATGGAATGTAAACGGCTTGCGGGCTTGTGTAAATAAAGGGTTTATGGACTATTTTCAGGAAATGGATGCAGATATCTTTTGTGTACAGGAAACAAAGCTGCAGGAGGGTCAAATTGATCTGGACCTAGGCGAGCAATATTCGCAGTATTGGAATTATGCGTTGAAGAAAGGTTACTCTGGTACTGCGGTATTTACGAAGCATAAGCCATTATCTGTACGATATGGAATTGAGGAAAATGAAGAGCCGGAAGGTCGTATTCTCACGCTTGAGTTCGAGACTTTTTATTTGGTTAATGTATATACGCCTAACGCGAAACGGGATTTGTCCCGTCTCGAAGAGCGGCTCGTATGGGAGGATCGGTTCCGCAGCTATTTGCAGCAGTTGGATGCGATTAAGCCGGTCATTATTTGCGGTGACTTGAATGTGGCGCATCAAGAAATAGACTTGAAAAATCCGAAGTCGAATCACGGCAATTCAGGATTTACAACAGAAGAACGGGGAAAGATGACGATTCTTCAGGAGGCTGGATTTACGGATACGTTCCGCTATTTCTACCCTGATCAGACGGATGCATATTCATGGTGGTCTTATATGCCAAAGGTAAGGGAGCGGAACATTGGTTGGCGTATTGACTACTTCCTTGTTTCTTCGAGATTGCATGATTCCTTAGTGGATGCACGCATTGATTCAGAAATACTAGGTAGTGATCATTGCCCTGTTCATTTGATTATGGATGCTGAGAAGCTGCTCGCAGCAAATGGAAACACAGCAGGTGCAGCGATTTAATACCGGATTAAATTGAGCAAAGTAAGTGATTTCATATAAACAGTTGTTTACTCTATCAACATTGCAAATTTGAAACATAAACTAGAGTAGTGGACCGAATAAATCGGTCCATTTACTTTATTTTGGGAGGCGGTACGCCTATGATAGAAGAACATCAGGATGAAAACATTCCCTTTGCAGCGCAATTAACGGTGACAGCTATAACCAATGATCGCGAAGGAGCGGTTACCGATATACTCATATCCTATCGCCCTAATGCTATTTTGGCACTTGGAGCTGTTGTATTTACACTGCCAGCAGGCTTTACAGCGAATACAAACGATACACTGAATGGTACAACATTGTTAAGCAGCCAAATATCCAATAACGGGGGCAGAGTAACACTTGGGTTAACACTTGATTTATTGGGGCTTGCCCAATTTGATTTGCTGCTCAAAGCCAAAACGCTGCCGACTGCGGGGACGTATCGATTTAAAGCTGAAAATACGTTGTTATTTCTCGGCTCACAGGGGGTCGCAGAGACGGATTTCGAGGTGGAAACCGATTCGCTTGCTTATGTAACGAATAATATAGATAGTACGGTATCCGTTATTCGACTCTTGAGCGCCACAACGGTGCAGACGATAACAGGTATTACGTTTCCTGCGGGATTAATTGACACACCAAGCGGGGGCTATGTTTATGTCACGAATTTATTAACAAACCTCGTCTCGGTCATTGATACAGCCACCAATACAGTCGTTCAATCTATTTCAGTAGGGATATCTCCTATTCGCTTAGCTGTTTCGCCTAACGGAGCATTCGTGTACGTAGTGAATCGAGACAGTGGAACGGTATCCGTGATTGATACAGCAACAAATACGGTGACGGCTACGATTTTAGTAGGGAATAGTATTAATGGGGCGGCGATAACACCTAGTGGAACTTTATTATATGTAACAGATTCGATTGAAAATGAGGTGCATGTAATCAGCACCGTGACGAATACAGTTATCCAAACGATCCAAGTAGGTTTTTCCCCGATTGCGTTAGCAATTACGCCTAATGGTCAAAGGGTGTATGTGCTTAATTCTGGAGACAGCACAATAACGGTTATTAGTACCCCTACGAATACAGTGGTGCAAACGATTACTGGAATTGGGGCGTCACCGCAAGGAATAGCGATTACCCCGTCTGGCAACTATGCATATATTACGAGTGTAAATACGAATGAGGTTTACGTACTTGATATTGCGACGAATACAGTTACTACTACTTTTCCTGTAGGAAATGGCCCAATTGGCATTGCTTTATCTTCAGACGGTACGAAAGGTGCCGTTACCAATTATTATGATGGAACGGTCTCGGCAATTGATTTGTTAACAAATACAGTGCTTCACACGATTACGGTTGGTGCGGGGCCTTTTGATGTTGCTGTAAAGTAACGATTATATTTTATGAGAAAATTAGATTTTGAAGCGTATGCCGTTTTATATCACATTGTGATTGAGCTGGTACATGTGATGTAAAGGGCTATTTGTGTTGTTTATGAATAGCAATGAGCGAATTGACCTTATGAAAAAGGATTTAGGAGGAGCTGGTGGCTCCTCCTAAATGTTAAACGACGATTATACAATTTGGTAACAGGACCAAACGATACCTTGGTTCGCATCGCCGCCTAGACTTAATCCAATCGTCAATCCGTTGGCGAGATATTGTAAGGCGATCGTGTCGCCGGCATTCAGTTCCACGTCACCAGCTAATACGACCTCACCGCTGCCCAATATAGCTCTGAGTGTAAGAATTAGTGCTACGTTTACGTCTAGGACAGGGAACAGGCCATTTATAAGATCAGTTGCAGTTGGGGTTAAACGTTGTATAGCAAATGCGGGTTCTACACCTGCGCCGAGTGAAATAGAGATAGTTGCCGTTGTTCTATAGTTAATCGTAGCTTTCATGGCATATCTTCCTGTAACAGGTACGGTAAATATCCCGGTCGTTGCATTAAAGTTAGGGCTGCTGTAATATGGGCTTGCTGTTGACCAGTTCGTTAAAGTGGAAGTAGCTGATAATGATAATGCATTTATCCGAGCAGAGAATCCATTTGCACCAAATGCAGACCCAGTAGCACCAGTGACGCCCGTGACACCTGTAGCCCCCGTAACGCCAGTAACACCAGTTGCGCCCGTATCACCGGTAGGTCCGGTGACGCCCGTGACGCCCGTGACGCCAGTAGCGCCTGTGTCACCCGTAGGTCCGGTAACGCCAGTAGTACCAGTTGCGCCCGTATCACCCGTAGATCCGGTGACGCCCGTAACACCAGTTGCGCCCGTATCACCCGTAGGTCCAGTAACGCCCGTCGCCCCAGTTGCACCTGTTGGTCCAGTAGGGGAGGTTAATAACTCAATCTGAACGTTTGCAGAACCTGGAGTTACTTCGATTTCCAATGTGTTGGAATTAAAAGAGATGAAGTCTCCTAATCCAACGGGAGCACTTCCCGTAGTGCCGCTGACAGAGAAGAGTACAGCAGGCAGTACACCCGTCGCACCCGTTGCCCCGGTAGCACCTGTATCGCCAGTCGGTCCCGTGACGCCCGTCGCCCCGGTAGCACCTGTATCGCCAGTCGGTCCTGTGACGCCCGTCGCCCCGGTAGCACCTGTATCGCCAGTCAGTCCTGTGACGCCAGTCGCCCCGGTAGCACCTGTATCGCCAGTCGGTCCAGTAACACCGGTAGCACCCGTATCGCCAGTCGGTCCCGTGACGCCAGTCGCACCGGTAGCACCTGTATCACCAGTCGATCCAGTAACGCCAGTCGCGCCGGTAGCACCCGTATCGCCAGTCGGTCCCGTGACGCCAGTCGCCCCAGTGGCGCCTGTGTCCCCGGTAGGTCCAGTTGGACCTGTGTCACCCGTGGCGCCCCCGGCCGGTCCAGTCTCGCCCGTCGCGCCCGTCAATCCAGTGGCGCCAGTTGCACCAGTCTCACCCGTCGCGCCAGTTAATCCGGTCTCGCCGGTCGGTCCCGTGACGCCAGTAGCGCCAGTTGCCCCGGTCTCACCCGTGACACCAGTCGGTCCCGTAAGGCCGGTAGCCCCTGTGTCCCCGGTAGGTCCAGTAGGTCCCGTCGGCCCTGTATCGCCGGTAGCCCCACCAGCAGGCCCGGTTGCACCTGTTGCACCCGTAGCTCCAGTCTCGCCCGTGACACCAGTCGATCCAGTAACGCCGGTGGTCCCCGTATCACCCGTAGGTCCAGTAACACCGGTGTCACCCGTCGGCCCAGTCGGTCCAGTAACACCGGTAGCCCCCGTGCCCCCTGAAGGTCCAGTAACACCGGTGTCACCCGTCGGCCCGGTTGGTCCCGTAAGACCGGTAGCCCCCGTACCCCCAGAAGGTCCAGTTGGCCCCGACGCTCCTGTTGGCCCAGTGGCTCCCGTCGGCCCAGTCGATCCGGTAGGTGAACCTAACAAATCGATCCGTACGTTTGCGGAACCAGGTGTAACTTCAATATCCAATGAACTGGTACTAAAGGAAAGAACATCTCCAACTCCCATTGGAGCGGTTCCTGAAGGGCCGCTTACAGAGAAGAGAACAGCTGGCAGCACGCCTGTCGGCCCCGTAACACCCGTCGCCCCAGTCGGCCCTACCGAGATAGGGGTGGACAAGATAGCATCTAGCTTGTTGCCTAGAATGTATTCTTTTTTCGTAAGAGCGCTGAGCGTGTCGCGTACGCTGGCATTCATTTGAAGAATATCACTGATTGTCACAACAGGTGGTGTAACTCCTGGTAGAGTACCTAGAACATACTGTAGTTTTTCACCTTCTGCATTTAAGATGTGGCTGAGCCCTAGTTCTTCAAGTGCGATAGAAGAGAGCAACAGGTTAATCGCATCATCCCTAGTTACGTTAATAACCGGAGTAATATTGGGGATGTTTGATTGCGACATAGGAACACTCCTTTCTCTTGTGATGAGCATTCTACTAGACGCCATAATGGATACAATTCTATAGAGGTCGGACGAACTAATTTGTCAAATGACCTGTCAAGTACATAAGCGTCTATAGTCGTTTGATTGCTAACATAGGATATTCACGGATATAGCTTATGCTTGGGTGTAGAGACAAATTAGGTGGTATTCCCAAATGGCTGGGTAAACAAAGATGCTAGAGATGTTCATTCATCATTTGGTATATTCACCGAATTGCTTCATCTAACATACTCATGGTTTATAGCCTATACATAGGCAATATTGAAAAGAGGGAGCAGCATGTTACAGTCATGGTTGGGAGTGCTTGTGTTTTTGCAAAAGGGGAAGCGAAACATGGAGGAGCAACATATTTACGAAAAAATGACTATTGCTGGTCAAGATATAGGGTTGAATGTATGTATAATCAATCCAGAAGACGTTAATTACCGCTTAAATAAGGTCAATGCACTCATCTATTTGCCTTCCTCTCAAAAATGGACAAGAAAATGGATGGACATACCTCGATTTATTTTTGATCGATGTCGTAGTTTTAACAGGGAAAAATATTATATCGTCAGGAAATTTCGTATGAGGTACAGCCATTTGACCTTTCTCAATTCCCCGCTCCGCAACAAATGGCTTATCTATAGCGCGCTGCATGAACAGCCAGCCTTCCAACCATTGCTGCCGAACACGATACTATTCAATAGAGCTTGGGATATTAAGCACATGATAAATAAGTACAGCATGGTCTATGTGAAACCGGCTAGTGGGACAGGTGGAAGGGGGATTCTTCGCATTGAACACCATAACAAACATCCCGGACATCTGTTTGTGGAAGGGCGGGATCGCCATCGTCGTATTATTAAACCCCAATATGTAAAATTCGATCGCTTGGGCAGATATATGTATACATGGGTAAAGAAAGAGCGTTACATTGTCCAGCAAGGTATTGATGTAAAGCTTCCTAACGGACGAGTTCATGATTTAAGGATGCTAGTTCAAAAAAATGAGATTGGAATGTGGTCGTTAACAGGCATAGTAGGCAGGGTAGGTGCACAACAAAGTGTAACCTCCAATCTTCATGGCGGCGGACGTGCAGTTCGTATGAGGACATTGCTTGAACGATGGATTGGAGACCGACAGTCTATTTATGAAATCGAGTATCAATTGGAGCGGTCCGGTATGCAGATTGCGAAATACTTGGAAGCGAAATATGGTTCGTTATGCGAATTAGCCTTGGACTGGGCTGTAGATAAAAATGGGCGTCATTGGCTCTTAGAAGTGAATCCCAAGCCTTCACGTGAAGTGTTTCAAGATAGTGGGGACAAAGCTGCCTATTTTAAGGCAATTACAAAGCCGATTCAGTATGCGAAGTGGATGATGTCACAACAAAAGGTTAGATAGCATCAAACGGCTCTCTTCTTCATAGACTCATACAAGCAGCGTATGCCTGTCACTCTGGTATACGCTGTTGTCATGGTTATAGGACAAATATTTTGGATGCAACTCTTTTTTACTTGTAATCATAAAAAAAGCATTGTCCTCATAGAATTAGGATAAGCATAGCAAGCCTGCTCAGTTAACGCTGGGGTTTGTGATAAAAAGGGATGAGCTTAATGAAAAGGGAGATGAAAAGGTAATGTCAATGCCAACTGTTCCGGATATAAAACCAGAAATCGTCTTAAGACGCCACGAGGTAATCAACTTGCTGCTAACTTCAATCGCCCTTGAAGAAATTGGTTTGTCACATATCATCAATGCAGAAGGTGAGAAAATACAAGCACTTCTTAAAGATTCATGTGTTAGCTTGGATGATGCGTTAAAAATAAACCACAGCGTAGAACGAATGATGCGTAGTGTCATTAAAAATCAAATGCTGCTTCAATTTAAGCTGGAGGACATTATCGCTCTGGAAGACCGTGAAGAATATTTTGAAGAATAAAGGATAAAGGCAGTAATTGGATAAGAAAGGAGGAGCGTCGTGAGGAAGAAAAATGATCTGATTTATGAAGACCCGATATCCAAAGAAGAAGCAGCTGCGCAGTTAATTAAGGCAATTGCACTCGAAGAAGAGGCATTATCTAATCTCATTAATATGGAAACAGACAAAGCCGCAGCCTTTGTGGGTAAGAATCTTGATTTTCCTACAGGTCCTTCTAATTCAGAAATTATTCAATTTAACCACACGGTCGTTCAGTTTTTAGATACGCTGCTTATGGCTGAATGGCTGCTGCTGAAAAAAATCGATACGGTCACAAGTATGCGGGACTTTGATTGTGAAGACAGCCTAGAAGATAGGGATTTCAGGCGATTCACAAAACGAGAAACGTATAATGACGATGTATTTGACTATTAAAAACAATGAATAAATGAGGCGTTATATATGCTGCTCTCTAACATTGGAAATTATGATACCCCTTACTATCGTATGGAACGTGCCATTTTACGCTTAGTGCGTGGAAGCTTGTATAGACGCTTATCTGCAACTGAACGAGAAGCTGCTGCTATAGAAGCCAAAGTGTATTCTTTAGTCCATTCGATTATCGATCTTCATCGTTTCCGAGATCGACGGTTACTGACTAACCGTTATAGGGACAAACGCTCTATCGAGTCAATAGATGCACATGCGCATATCGCTGCAGATATCGTAGAGAATATTCAAATTGTTAAAGAGGAAATCCTATATCATCCATTTGAGTGTGACCTACATATGGATTTTATTTTAACGAGTTTGGACAAGATTGTAGATCATTACACAGAAAATAAAGGTCAAATCCATTCAAAACCTAGTTCTTTATTAGAAGCGGAATCTGTTGATAATATGGTTGAAGATGTGGTTGAAGATATGGATCTTGAGATTCTCGGTGAGACAGATGAACTACCAAAATTAGAAGATTCAGAAATGCTGGAAAAGCCTGAAATACTAGAAAAACTGGAGAAACAAAAACCGAGAACGATAAAGGCGAGGAAAAATGATAGTCCGGCTGTACAAAATCAGTTGGAATCGAAAAAGCCCTCAGTTCCATCTTTGCCCAAAATAACTACATTTCTCACTGCAAATGTAGGAAATATTTTATACGAACAAGGCGAATATATGGATATAGGAACCTTGAACAAAGGGGAATCTATACATGAAAGAAAAGAGTCTAGAGCTAATTAACGGTAACAGTTATCTATTCGAAGAGGATTTAACGGTCGGGGTTTATATGAATAAATCCAATCAATCCGCAGTTCTTATTGACAGTGGTGCTAATAAAGAAGTTGCGAAACGGATTGATCAAGCCTTGAAGCAAAGTGGTTGCCAAGTAGCAGCCATTATTCTTACACATGGTCATAAGGCGCAATTGGGTGGGGTCAGTTATTTTAAACAAAAATATAAACAAATAAAAGTGTATGCTACATCATGGACGGCGCAATTTATGGAGAAGCGAGCACTGGAAAATTGGCTGTCTGGCCATATTCCTTGCGTAACAAAGGAACACGAGCAATCTGAGGCTGCGGATATGATTACGGATATTATCCCTTATCGTGATCGTCATCTGGTTATCGATCAGGTATCCTTTTCCATCGTTACGCTGCCCGGCCATTTTCCTGGCATGATTGGTGTGATAACTCCTGATCAAGTCTTTTATTGTAGTGATGCTGTATTTGGAAATAAGACATTGATTAAACAAAAATTGTTGTACTATACCGATGTGAAAGGCGCTAGAGCAAGCTTGCGCAAGATCGCGCAAAGCAAGCGGTATGCTTATGTTGTGTCTCATGGGGGAAAATGCAAAGATATTGCCTCGCTCGTGCAGCAGCATCAGCAGCTAATTGATGAAACCTCTAATTATATACTCGGCCTTATACGTGAACAGCCAATGACATTGGAGAGCATTGTTCAAAAAGTAATGAATGAATATCAGCTGCAAAATAAATCAGCTCACTTCGCACTGGCTAATTCCATCGTCAGGTCTTATTTGACAGAGCTAAGCGATAGTTCAAAAGTACGCGCTACCGTGAATGATGGGATTTTGCAATATTATGCGCGTACATCGGCGGCGTTGCTATAGTGGGAAATATTATTGTTCGCCATAACGTTTTCACATCTGAACCTGTATGGTATCAGCCGTACTGGTATGTGGAGACGTTATTTTTTATGTCCATTTAGATTAAATCGGCAGCAGCTCGTATTTTGTACATATTGTCCGTAAATTCGACTTGAACGAAAGTTTTTACGTACAGGCAAATTGCTTAACAAGTGCTCATATATTCTAACTACACCATAAGAGTGCTTATTTTCCCCTTAGATTAATGTCGTTAGAGCAATGTATGGACTACTCATATCGACACTTGATTAGCGAAGAATAGCGATATTTCCACAACAACATATATGGAGGGAGGCTGTTATATTCGCTTAAGTAACAAAAAAAGCATCCTAGAGGAGAGATCGACATGTCACAAGCTAATATTCCTAACATTACACCTACGATAACGTTGACACGTGATGATTCCATCAACTTGCTATTGTCTTCGATTGCATTGGAGGAATTGGGATTAGCCCATATCATTAATGCGGAAGCGGAAAAAATACAATACGCTGTCGGCACAATACCGGGTTTATCTGTACCGGCAACATTAAGTGACTTATTACTTATTGATGACAGCGTCAAAAGTATGTTGCAAGAGGCAATGAAGAAAGAAATTTTGCTTTCAAGCAAATTGGACACCGTCGTTTCGGTTATTCCAGGCAGCACTGGTACGGGAAGTGTAGGTCCGACAGGTCCAACTGGTCCACCGGGGACTGGAGCAACAGGGGCAACTGGGCCAACAGGACCCGGAGGCGCAGGAGCAACAGGAGCTACTGGTCCGACGGGAGCTGCAGGTACAGGAGCAACGGGAGCTACCGGCCCGACAGGACCTGGTGGTACAGGAGCAACGGGAGCTACAGGTCCGACAGGGCCTGGTGGTACAGGAACCACAGGAGCGACAGGGGCTACGGGGGCAACAGGAGTAACAGGAGCTACAGGTGTCGGTCTATCGGTAACGTCAAGCAATGCGAAAGTAGTGAGCTTTATTCAGCAAACGGTGGCCCCAGGTCAACCTTATGTATTTGAAGCCAATCTGGCTATTAACGGTCCAGATATTTCTCATGTCGCTGGTACCCCAAATGTCCAACTCTCTGCGAATCAAACGTATTTGATCATTAGTTATTTAGAAGGATTTCAGATGCCATCTGAAGGCATTGGATATGCGCTTCGCTTGGATGGGATTCCGTTGGTGGGCAGTCATGTAGGCAATGGAGGAGCTGTTGGTGTTGAGGAACAGTTGTCAGGCAGTTACATTTTAACGACAGGTGTAGGATTAAATGTGCTGCAAATGTACAATGACCGTGCTTCTGATACGACCACGGCGTCAGATGGTGTACCAGGTCCATCATTAACGATCGTTAGGCTTGCTTAGGTAACGGAAGGAGAGTTAAATAGAACAGTTAAAGTAAGAAAAAAAATTACTTGATGATGGTTCAGTTTTATAGATCAGTGCGCATAGACATAGAAAGAGCGAGTTGAGATGAGGCTATACGGCTAGTCATACAAAAAGGATGGAGATGCGGCTAGGCTGTAAGCTCCAGCAGTAATAAACAATAGTAATTAGCCACACAAGTTATAAGAGAGAAAAGGAATTATATTTTATTACAGAGGTGATTTGAGTATGTCACAAGCTAATATACCAAATATTACACCTACGATTTCCATCACAATTGGTGATTCGGTTAACCTGCTATTAGCGTCCATTGCACTTGAAGAGTTGGCTTTGGCGCATATTATTAATGCTGAGGCTGAAAAAATTCAGTATGTGCTAGGCACTTTGCCAGGCAGCGATGGATTATCTCCACCTGCTACACTTTCTAACTTGCTTGCTATTGACCGGAGTGTTGAAAGAACATTGCAAGAAGTGATTAAGAAAGAAATCTTGCTTCAAATCAAGTTGGATAACATTGTAAATGGATTGCCGATTTCACCACCACCAAATCCATAAGCGGTTATTAACTAGCTTACCATTCATCAGGCTAGTGTACATTCATACATGTTTGATTACTTTAGAAGTGTCCGCACATCCATAATCCTAGTATGCAGGCCAGACTCTACTCATCTTGCTCGTTAAAGATTCATGTTGTAAGTGTAGTGTCAGTTTTAGCTTATTACCTTTAATAAAGTCGCAGCGAGAAATATGCGAAAACGATATAGAATAGGTTGCCGTAGTGGCAGGCAGCCTATTTGCTTTGTTCATCTTCGCTGCAGGTTCTGATATCTATGCGGCTCACCTATCATTTGCAAATAGAAACAGCGTATCAATTATCCGAAGCGTCGGGATCGGGAGGAACTAATAGTGGATACAGTAAAAATATCATTATGCATGATCGTGAAAAATGAAGAAGATTGCATTGCTCGTTGTTTGAGCAGTGTGCAGGATGCAGTGGATGAAATTATTGTCGTAGATACCGGCTCTTCGGATCGAACGATTGATATATGTCTATCTTACGGTGCGCAGGTGCTTACGTATGAATGGAACGATCATTTTGCAGAAGCTCGTAATTGTGGTTTGAAGGCGGCCACAGGAGATTGGATATTATGGATGGATGCCGACGAGGAATTAGATAAGCAGGATGCAAGCCAACTAAAGCAGTTACTAGCGAAGCAAGAACAACCGATTTGCTGGATTCATCTGGTCAACTTTATTGGAGATTCGCCTAACGAGAACGATGCATTCCATATTGCCCATTCTCGTATTTTCCGCAATCATATCGGCTTTACATTCAAGAATGCGATTCATGAGATGCTGAATCTTGATGAAGTACTCCCTCATTTTACAGATACGGAGCAGCAAACATTACCGATTAAAATGTACCACTACGGCTATATGAATGAGTGCGTAGAGGTGAAGAAGAAGTCAGAACGAAACATTCGCTTGCTTGAAATCGAAATGCAAAAAGAAGACCATCATCCATGGATCAAATATCATTTGGCAACTGAATATTATCGTATGAAGGACTATGTGAAGGCATTTGAATATTTGAATCTTGCCATTGTTCACTTTTTGCAAAGGGAGACAGCACCTCCATCGCTGCTCTACAAGCTAAAGTATTCCATTCTCATTACTTTAGGTAGTGTGGAAGGCGCTTGGCAAGGAATAGATCGTGCGATTCAAATGTACCCGGATTATGTGGATTTGCATTTTTACAAGGGTGTCATCTATTTTCTGAAAGAGTGGTATGTTGAAGCCATCTCTATTTTTGAACATTGTATTGAACTTGGAGAGCAAAATATAAAGCATCTTACTTTAAAAGGAGTAGGAAGCTTCCACCCTTGGTATTATATTGGGTTGTGTCAGGAGCAGTTAGGCCATCCCGAATTAGCCGCACAAGCATTTGAACAAGCGACTCAAATATTCCCGGATTACACACCGGCTCTGGAGCGTCTCGAATTGAAGGTTGGCTCACATCACGCTGTAGAGTAGTAAGGCTTCTGCCAATGATGGTAATCCCTTCCGTACAACACAGGTCCCATCCTTACACTCATGCATGCAGTGGAAAGGATTAGACACAATGGGATTGCAGCGAATTTTGTTTGTTATGTGTGTGAATGATGAAGCGTTATTTCAACAAGCACAACGACAGATTGCTAATTTATTAGTACCGCCAGGATTTAAGGTAGAAGTGTATGATGTTCGAGGCGCAAAAAGTATGGCGAGTGGCTACAATGGCGCGCTTAACCTAGAGGCTGCTTATCGAGTTTATATTCATCAAGATACGTTTCTCATTCATAGAGGCATGCTCTATGATCTGATTCAATTGTTTGAACAACATCCGCAGTTAGGCATGATAGGACTTGCGGGATGTGTAGAGCTTCCTGCCAACGGAATATGGTGGGAAGGGAATAGACTGGTTGGTCAAGTAATTGAACATCGGCGTGAGGTGTATCAGCTGCTGCGGTTTGATCACGGAACACTTGAATCAACCGATTATGTGGAAGTCCAAGCGATTGATGGTCTATTTATGGCGACAAGAGTGAATATTCCATGGAGAGACGATATATTCGATGGCTTTCACTTTTACGATTCTGCTCATTCCAAAGAAATTGAGCTGGCAGGTTATAAAGTAGGTGTTCCCGTACTGCAAAGTCCATGGTGCATCCACTACAATGGCGATGAGTTTGATCAAGTTTCGTATGAGCGCTACCGGCAGTTGTTCGTCCGACAATATATGTAATCATTAGCTACAAGGAGTCAAAGTTATGACGAGTATGCGCATCGAATGTGTATTTTCTTAGGAAGGATGAGAAGTATGCATCAGACTGACAATAGGGTCACAGAAACTCGCATATCTTTATGCTTGATTGTTAAGAACGAGGCATTCCTGATTGGAAAATGTCTGGAAAGTGTTAAGGATGTCGTGGATGAGGTTATCGTTGTCGATACAGGTTCAACAGACGATACGATAGCCATATGCGAATCCCATGGCGCAAAAGTATTTTCATTTGAATGGCAGGACGACTTTGCGGCTGCACGTAATTATAGTTTGCAGCAAGCTTCAGGGGATTGGATTTTTTGGCTGGATGCAGACGAGCAGTTGGATCAGGATACAGCCCAATCTTTACGTGAAATATGGGATGTGCAGGAGGCAGATATTGCCCTCATCGAGTTGATTAACTATATTGGGGCTGCCGATAATCCTGAAGAAGCTTTTTTGCTGCATCATCATCGCGTATTCCGTAATCATAAAGGCTTTCAATTTAAAGGACGTATTCACGAACAGCTTAATGTACAGGAAATACTAGGAACGGGCTTTGCTGTTCACAAGCTACCTGTCAAAGTTCATCATTTTGGTTATATGAATGTTGTTGTTGAGGCCAAGAGCAAATCGGAGCGAAATAAGCAGCTGCTTCTGAAAGAGAAGCAGAACAAGGATTACAGTCCATGGGTCGACTATCATTTGGCAAGCGAGTACTACCGACTTGGGGAGTACGAGGAAGCTTATGATACTGTGAATTTGGCGATCAAATCATTTATTGAGAATCAGCAGTTACCCCCCTCACTTTGCTACAAGCTAAAATATGACACACTTCTCTCAAATGGCTCCTATGAAGGAGCGTGGCCTTCTATTGAACGGGCTATTCTACTTTACCCCGATTACGTTGATCTTCATTTTTATAAAGGCCTCATTCTTAATCAGAAAAATAAGCCGGAGCTGGCCCTTGAAGTTTTCCAACACTGCATCGAATTAGGCGAGGGGAACTTGCAGCATCTTACGTTACGAGGAATGGGCAGTTTTCACGCATGGTACCATATAGGTCTATGTTATGAAAAGTTAGAGCGGCGAAAAGACGCGATTCACGCTTATGAACAAACTCTTGCGAGCAACGCCAAGCATGAAATGGCGCAGCACGCCCTTGAGCGCTTGCGGGAGCAGGAGCAATTGGACGCGTCAGCGATCAAGATCAGCTTGTGCATGATCGTGAAGAACGAAGAAGAAAGCTTGCAGCGCTGTTTGGACAGTGTAAGTGGGATCGTGGATGAGATCATTATTGTCGACACGGGTTCTACGGATAAAACGAAGCTGATAGCAAGTGAAAATGCAGCCAACGTATATGATTTCGAGTGGATCGACGATTTTGGCGCAGCACGAAACTTTGCGTTCAGCAAGGCGACACAGGAATACATTTTGTGGCTGGATGCGGATGATGTTATTGAGAGCAAGGATCGCCAGGCATTAAAAGAGCTAAAGCGTGAACTGTCTCGCGATATTAACAGTGTAAGTATGCCTTATGTGTTGACGACGAATGAGTCGGGAGAACCATTGTATTCATTGAGACGCAATCGACTTGTTCGAAGAGATGCGAACTTTAAATGGATAGGTCCGGTGCATGAGTACCTAGAGGTGTACGGTCCTATTTTCCATAGTGAAATATGCATTTACCATAAAAAAGATAAGCACTATACCGATCGGAACTTGCGAATCTATGAAAACAGGCTTGCGGCAGGTGAAACGTTTACAGCACGAGACTTGTACTATTATGCAAATGAGTTAAAAGATCATGCACGGTATCAGGACGCCTTGGACTATTACGAAAAATTTCTGCAAACGAAGCAAGGGTGGTACGAAGATTGTATTCAGGCTTGCTTGAAAATGGAATCCTGTCACGAGAAGCTCAATCAGGAGTCCGAGCGGCTGCCAGCATTGTTCCGGTCTTTCGAATTTGATAAGCCCCATTCTGATATTTGCTGCCAAATTGGCGAGTGGATGCTGAACAATAAACGCCATCAACAAGCGATTTACTGGTTTGAGCAAGCGACACAGCTTGCGATTCCTTCTGACCAATTGACGATGACACAGTCATCGACGTGGACTTGGATTCCACATCTGAAGCTTTGTGTGTGCTACGATCAAATTGGCCAGCCTGAAAAGGCTTGCTATCATAATGAGCTGGCATTGAGTTACCTCCCTGATCATCCAAGCATGTTGTACAATCAGACCTATTTCAAACGCATCTTGGGAGAAAAATATGAACTGGCATCAGTTAGTTCCGTTCATGCTAGCCGCGGCGATGGGGGGAGCGAAGTGTGAGAACAGGCAAGACGAGTATTATTATCCTTACGCTTAATCAGTTTCATCATACGGTACTTTGCTTGGAAAGCATTCGGAAATATACATCTGAGCCTTACGAAATAATCGTAGTGGATAATGGATCGACGGATTTGACGATCATGTATTTGAAGCAGCAGCCAGATGTAACTCTGATCTGCAATGGTCATAATAAAGGATTTGCTGCAGGGTGCAATCAAGGTCTGGCTATTGCATCAGGAGACAACATTTTATTTTTAAATAACGATACGGTTGTGACTCCGAATTGGCTGACCCACCTGTTGGATGCTTTACATGCAAGCCCGGATATTGGAATGTCAGGTCCGCTTACCAATTATTCAAGTGGTCATCAAATTATCCCTGTACCGTATAAGGATTTGCTGGATCTGAATGCATTTGCTCATGAACATCAAATACGTAATGCGGGGAAAATGACGGAGGTTAGACGCCTGATTGGATTCTGTTTGCTGGTGAAGCGTGCTGTTCTGGATGAGGTCGGAGGTTTTGATGAACGGTACGATATAGGCAACTTTGAGGATGATGATCTCTGCTTGCGGGCGGCGCAAGCGGGATACAGGCTTTATATCGCCAATGCCTGCTTCATCCATCATGTAGGCCATGTGACAATGAAAGATATTCAGACGGATGAACAGAGGAACAATGTTCAGTATTTAATGGGGATTAATCGGCAAAAGGCAAAAGAGAAGTGGGGTGAAGATATTTTTGATTTGATTTACAAAGAAGACGCTAAGCTGAGCTGCTGTGTGATTGCAGCCACAGATTCTTCGTTAATGAGAACATTGGACTCGATTAAAGAAATTGCAGATGAAATTATTGTGGTGGATAAGACAGGGGCATGTAGTGAGGTGGCTGCTGCGTACGCTGCTAAATATATATCGGGACATGCGGGCGAGAATAAAATGATGCAGTGGGAACGAGCCGTGGAAAAAGCAGATAGTCCTTATGTGCTGCTGCTTGATGTTGGGGAATATGTATCTGACCAAATGCGGAGAAAGATTCGGATATTAAAACGCTCTATTACGGTTGATACGGTTGGTGTGAAGATGCTGTGCGAGCATGCGGATGACTTGCAGAGCAGCTCGCAAGTACGACTTATCCAGAAATCGTTCCCATTGCGCTATATGGAGAATCCGACTGCTTATAACGAAAATGTGCTGATCAGTGATATCGAAATAGTAGGTGAGTCTATTTTTCAAGAAAAGGATGCGATTCATTAGTGCAATATTGGTGGCCTAGTCGTTATTGTGAGGTTATTGCAGCGTTCACATACAAGAACAACAAAAGCGCAACTGCCTGTTAGGGTAGGTTGCGCTTCTTTGTATAGAAATTTGTAAAAAAGTTCGTGTTAGGTTTGGTATGCTTGCTTGTGTTCTAACCAGTGCTGCTCCAGTGCGTGATAATGCTGATTGATTCCTTTAGGAAATAAAATGCCTAATCCGCCGGAATGTTCAAATTGCAGATGTGGATGCTGATCCTTCAGCTCTTGCCATAGCTTCCATACGCCGAATCCGTATGCTTGAATCGATATGTCGTGGAACCATACGACGCCGTGTGGGGCAAGCTTAGGCAGCCAAGATTCGTAATCATGCTTTGCCGCTTCATATTGATGAAATCCGTCGATATGAAGTAGGTCAATCGATCCATTGGCGAACTGGCTCAGCGCTTCGTCAAAGGTTGTGCGCAATAGATGGCTAATGTTGGGATACAAAGTGGAGGCAATCGTGGAAACTTGTTCGTAAACTTCATTTCCATATTGGCCGGAGTGTGCGTCTCCCACCCAAGTGTCTACCGCATAGCATGAAGTAGGTAATGCAGCGTCCTTCACCGCTTGGCACATGCTAAAAAAGGAAGCGCCCCAGTGTGTACCCAATTCTACAGCTATATTCGGTTCATGCAGCCGAATGAAATCATAGCAGAAATGGCGATGTCCTACCCAAGCAGAGTGCTGCAATATACGAGGTTCAAGCTCCTCATATTCAAAAGTAGGGTTATGTTTATGCCAGTTGGTCATAGGTCACCTTCTTTTTTTCATAATTCAGCTTAACCATTCAAACAAAGGGAATGCATGATAGCAGGCTATAGGTCTATGTATATGAAGCCATTTGTTATTTCGTTCATGGATTTAAGAAAAATGGAGGACAAGAAAACTACAAAGCGTAAGGCTCTCTAAAGTGGAGTGCCTTATTTGTGCTGTTGGTGTATGTGAACTGCCGCCACGAATTCTTTCCTATCTCCATATTTCTAGTATAGACGATTGAAATAGAACTGCGGGCACTAGGGGGGAGCTTATATGTCTCAGTCAAACATACCGAATATTACACCCCAAATTAATCTTACTCGTGATAATGCCATCAATTTACTACTGACTTCCATTGCGATGGAAGAGCTTGGACTCAGTCACATTATTAATGCAGAGGCAGAGAAGTTGCAATATTCGATCGGAACACTGCCCGGGCTTACGGTACCATTGTCAATAAGTGAACTATTACAAATGAATACTAGTGTTCTTGATATGCTGCGCACGGTCAATCAAAAGGAAATGCTGTTGACAGAAAGACTGGAAACCATCTTAAGCACCAATGTACAAGTAGGTGCAACGGGAGCTACTGGTGCAACAGGGGCAACTGGAATTGGTATTAGTGGAGCTTCGGGGGCTGCTGGTAATACAGGGGGTACAGGAGCTGATGGGCCAACAGGCCCGACAGGTTCAAGTGCGGCGGGAGCTACAGGCGCTACGGGACCTATTGGCGCTACTGGTGATACAGGGGTCACAGGAGCCACGGGTGATCCAGGTATTACAGGCACAACTGGAGAAGTAGGTGGAATAGGCCCAGCGGGTGCGACGGGTGTCACGGGAACGACGGGGGCAATTGGACCAACGGGAGTGACAGGAAATACAGGCCTCACCGGACCAATTGGGCCAACTGGGGACACGGGAGCTATTGGAGCTACTGGGCTGACAGGACCTTGTCCGCCAGATTGTCCACCGGGTCCAACGGGACCTACAGGTCCAGATGGGGTTGGAGCAACAGGAGCGACTGGGGCGACAGGTGCAACTGGAGTAACCGGAGCCACAGGTGTTACAGGTATAACGGGCGTAACGGGTGCGACAGGAGAATTGATTACCGTAAACAACGCCAATTTCGTTACCGTAGGTACTCAAACGGCCGCAGACGGAGCAGCGCTCATTTTAGAAACGAATCAAACGGTAAATGGAACTTTAATCACACATACACCACTTACATCGACCATCACTTTGGCACAAAACCACACTTACTTTGTAGACTATGAAACGCAGGCCACGGTAGCAGGTACAACTGCTGCGGCTACGCTTCGTTTTAATGGCATTAATGTAATTGTAACAACAGCCAGCTACGATACATCAGCAGGTGTTCCTGTAGAACTGTCCAATCATACGATCATCCAAACAGGAGGAACACCTGGGACGCTGGAGCTTATCAACACATCTGGAGTGGCCACAGATTTCTCCAACATTTCGATATCGATCATCGCATTACAATAGAATCATTTCATAAATTCAATCTTATCCATGCGAATTGTCCGCAATTATGTCTCCGTCTAGAGAACAATGTGGAGGATAAAGGGGTGAGGGCATCTTGTCACAATCGAATATTCCTAACATCACACCTACCATTTTGGTTACAAGAGATCAGGTCATTCCACTATTACTGGCATCCATAGCTTTAGAAGAGCTAGGTTTGAGTCATATTTTGAATGCAGAAGGAGAAAAAATTCAATATGCTTTAGGCACATTAAGCGGATTAACTGGACCAGTGACATTGAGCGACATTTTACAAATTAATGCTAGTGTTGCAGATACGATCAGGCTGTTGACCAGAAAAGAAGCATTGCTGGAAACGAAGCTGTCGCAAATCCTTGCTCAGGATGTGTCAACAGGAGCAACGGGACCAACAGGAGCGACGGGACCAACAGGTCCGACTGGAGCAGTGGGGCCAACGGGAGTCACTGGACCAACAGGAGCAACGGGAGCGACAGGCGGGGTGGGTGCATCAGGTCCGACAGGTCCAACAGGAGCGACGGGACCAACTGGTGAGACAGGTCCTATCGGACCAACAGGAGCGACAGGTGAGACGGGACCTGCGGGAATAGCAGGAGCATTTGGAGCAGTTGGAAGCACAGGTTTAACAGGCCCAACAGGGCCGACAGGGGTAATTGGCCCCGCAGGTGTTACGGGAGCAACAGGAGATACGGGCGGTATCGGGGTTGCAGGGGCGACGGGTGATACGGGTGCAACAGGAGCGATTGGACCAACAGGAGAATGCCCGATCAACTGTCCAACAGGCTCGACAGGAGCGACAGGAACGCCAGGTGCAGCGGGCCCAACAGGAGCAACAGGTGTGACTGGATTAACGGGTGCTACTGGCGATACAGGAGCGACAGGTGCGACAGGTCCCACGGGTGCTGCGGCTCTCGTCACTGCCAATTTTGGTAGTTTTGTTACTCCTGGAGATGCTGGCCCTTCGGATTTTCTCCCGCTTGCTATTAATCGCTTATTGAATGGCACACTCATTTCTCACGTACCAGGATCACCGGACATTCTTTTAGAAGGGGGTCACACCTATTACGCAGCAGCCTCAGTCGATGTGGATACCAATGCATTAGCCGGTGGACTCGATATCATTCTTAGTTTGAATAGCGTCGATCTGGTTACCATTTTCATGAGCAATCCCGCGGGAGACTTTATTACGTTGAAAGGTAGTGCGATATTTAATACCCCGATAGGCGGCCCATCTACATTGAACTTATTTTCTCGTTCTGATTTTAATGAAAATGTGAATATTAGTGTTTTCGCTATCAGTTAACTGATGTCAGTGGCAAAAGGGAGGGATACGATTGTCACAGGCTAATTTGCCGAATATTACACCAGAAATATCGATTACGTTGAGTGACTCGCTTAATTTGCTGTTAGCGTCGATTGCGCTAGAAGAATTGGGGCTTAGTCATATTATTAATGCAGAGGCTGAAAAGCTCCAATATGCCGTAGGTACATTACCAGGATTAACGACGCCGCTTTCACTAAGTGAGATTCAGCTTGTAAATGATAGTGTGAGACAAACATTGATGGCTGCAATTAAGCACGAGTACATCTTGAATTGTAAGCTGCAGGCGGTAATTGAAACCCCTCTTCGAGGAGCGACAGGAGCTTCGGGCGTAACGGGTGCGACGGGCTTAACAGGAGTGACAGGTGCCACGGGAGCTGCGGGAGCGATTGGGCCCACAGGAGCAACGGGACCAACGGGCAATACAGGGTTGACTGGTGAACCGGGTCCAACTGGCTCCACAGGTCCAGTAGGAGCACTTGGTCCTGCGGGAGCTACGGGCATTACCGGCCCAACGGGAGCGACTGGACCGACAGGTCCGACGGGAGCCACGGGAGTCACAGGTTCGACGGGCCCTACAGGCCCAACAGGGTTAACGGGGGTGACAGGAGCAATCGGGGCCATCGGAGCACTTGGGCCAACAGGACCAACGGGAGCGCTAGGTTTGACAGGTCCTACAGGACCAACAGGTGTGTGTCCCTGCGTTACGGGTCCAACCGGTCCGACTGGTGCCAGTGTTACAGGTGCTACGGGAGCTACAGGAGCGACAGGCGCTGCAGGTGTTACGGGAGCCACTGGAGATCCGGGAGTGACAGGTCCAACTGGGGCTACTGCTGTACAAATCACGGCCAATAATGGTTTCTTTAGAAACCCTGGTTTCGCCAGCGTAGCATCGGGCGATGCCATTCCATTTACAGAAAACTTTACATTGAATGGTACACAAATTACGCATACCCCTCCATCGACAGATGTGCTGCTGGCACCTGATCAAACGTATTATATCGCCTATCGAACGAAGCCAGAGCTTCCTACTGCGGGGACCATTACGCCAGAAGCTGCACTGCAGATAAATGGAGTTACCATACCGGGGACAAATTCACAAATGCAATCGCTGCCTGGTGCGCCTCAGGCCATTACTGCGCTTCTGTCCAATACGATCATCAATACGAGCAGTGGAGCGCCGAGCGTGTTGACATTGGTTAACTTGGAAGGTGTAACTCGTGCATTTGACCAGACAACATTGACAGTTATTAAGCTTGCTTAAAGCAAGTCTGTGGAGGTGAATCAAGTGGCAAGCAGCGCAGATTTCGGATGTTCGGGTGGATGTGGGTCCATCCCTAGTAATGGTGCCCCAGCCATTATTTTTACCATTGTACAAAATGGGAGTGGAATTCAGCTTCAAGGATTGTCCAATATTACACTGGCACCGAGTCGAACCTATTTAGTGGAGTACAATGCGGAATTCAGCACACCATTGACAGGTAGAGTCGTATCCGCAGAGCTTCGCTTAAATGGATCGTTAGTACCCGGCTCACAAACCTCTTCTTTTCCTACAGCCATGCCTCCAGGGCAAAACACGCCAACCGCTTCTGTATCAGGCGGTGTCATATTCAATACACCATCCATCCCCAACCCCAGCATCTTGCAATTGGTTGGTTTTCCTCCAATAGGCACGACTGGTACGAACTTTAGCAGCGTCAATATTCGAGTAACCGATATAACCGATTACGGTAGTGTTTCGTTGACACGAAATAATGCAGCAATTTATGGCTATGGGTATGTTGATGTTGCCTATAATGAAGCGGTCCCCTTTCTAGAGGCCGAAGTTGTAAATGGAACGGGCATTTCGTTTTCTGCTGCTGCTCCAACCATTATCTCATTAGCTCCCAATGCAACTTATTTTGCTGCCTATAATTTTATTGAATGTCCGCTGCTGGCGGGTCTTCCGGTAAGGGTCCAATTTACTTTGAATGATCAGTCCTTGTTCCAGAGCTTGTCTGTAGCGCCACCGCTCGTTGATGGCAACTCGCGTTCAGGGGGAGCGGGTTCCGCTGTGTTTAATACGGGCGCTGGTGTGAACCAACTGAAGCTTATAAATACAAATCTAGAGACGATAAAGTTTGTTGCAGCGAACGTAAACATTTTGCAGATTGGTTGAGTAGAAGGAATTTCTAATACTGTACATTCTACAATTCAAGTGGCTTTCAATATTGTAACTAGCAAAGAAAACACCTTCTTAATTGAGGGTGTTTCTTGTCTTTTTAGTTATTGTTTCTATATTTTAGAAAGATTTAATTAATTGACAACATGTAAAAATATGCTATAATCGTTTTCCAGAGATAGGTTTCCCCGGACCCCATAAAGAAAATTACCTCGAAACATCTTTTCTGAGATTCATATGTTACTAACCCTTCTTAGATACTCATAATTCTCAACTCTTTTGTAATTGTTTCAAAATAATAAAGGATGTGAAAGTGAGATGATTGATACTTTTGCAGACATAATTAGACACCGAAGGTCGAATTTAAAGTTGACAATGGACAAGTTAGCTGAGAAGGCGCGTGTGAATAAAAGTATTATCTCCAGAATTGAAAATGGAGAAGTCAAAAAACCTGAAATTACTACAATAAAATCGCTTGCTGAGGCACTAGAAATAACTTATGATGAGTACATAAGGATATACATCTCATTAGAGCGTAATGCAGAGGTTATTCTAAAAATACTTCAAGAAGCTATATCAATGTCATCTCCTGCATCCCTCATCACAGAAATCGCCACTAGATATCTAGAGATTCCTCACGTAGATAGTTATGAAGCTATTGAAAATATTTTCACCACAGCCAACGATGTCAATCATACTTCCACTAAATTAGCTTTATTTAATACCGTAGTGAATTACTCACGTGAACATGGTGTAATGCCTTATATTGCAAGAGGTATGTATCAGGTTTATATGATTGAGCGAAATGATTTTACAAAGCTCTATAAAACGTATTACTTGGGCGAAAAAGTTTTAGATTACGTCCGATTCTTAGATGAAAGAGATAGGATAAGGTTCCATTATTGCATGGCTGTGCATGCATATTCGTTGATGATGTATGAAGTGTCGATTGAGTACAGTCAATACGTTGTTGAACACGATACGTTCAGCCTTTTCAAAGGCGAGTATAAGGCACTTGCAATTAATAACATTATATTTTGTTTGTATCATTTAGGACGCTTCAATGAAAGTAAACGTTTGATAGAAACTTATGGGAAGTTGCCTTATATTGCAGACAATACAAAGATGTTTGAAGGTTTTTTGAATGCGAAGAATGGAGATTTTGTAGTCGCACTAGAAAAATTAAGTGAATGTCTAGAATCTGTTTCAGAATATAATTTAGTTTATGTCGTATCTGAATTAATGAACATTTACGTACAACTAAATAATTTTGATAGTGCAGTCTCTTTACTAGAATACGAATCAAAAATGATAGAATCTGTAAAAGATGCACGTACAACACCTGACAAATGGGCGCGGTTAGCTTATTTTTATCAATTAGAAGGTAATATACTTCTTGGTCAAGATGCTGACAGGGCTTTTGATTACTATTTAAAAGGTGCGAAATATTATCTAGAAATAGGACTTACTAACAAAGCGTTAGAGACATTATCTTTAATTAATACTGCATTACTTGAAAATAGTTCACGTTTCAACATTGAGATGATAAGAAAAACGAATGAGATGTATTACCAAATAATTAATAAATAAATCTTCATTAAGAGAGGATTGGTTGACGTGAAAAAGATAATGTCTAAATTGCCGATTCTTTTTAATATTGTTGTTGCATCCATCGTTATCGTTCCTGTAATTATAGCTTATACTTCTCCGTGGATTGGACCAAAGTAAATGTAGTATGTATGGTTTATCATTAAAAATATTAGTTTGAAACCTAAGTAGACACTGAAATTAGTGTCTACTTTTTTTGTTTTTGTTGCTAGTGATTTGCATTTAGTGAAATATCTAACAACAAAAGATATATTCTGTTTAGGGGAACTTGATTTATGGTGGACGGGCAATAGGGGAACCTCGTCCACCGTTATTACTCTGCAAGGACTGATGAGAATGCTTGAAGAGATCGAATTCTTACGGTTCCGAATGAACGAAGCCTATAAAAAAGGCTTAGAATTGACCGATGGTAGGATGGTTGAAATGAGTCAAGACTTAGATAAGTTATTGTTAAAGTATCAAAGGGAGAGTCTTCACAATGAAGTTAAGCATGAAGTATTTACGTAAAGATGCATTCGCGGAAGAATATAAACTTCTTGTACGTAAGTTGGTGGGAGAAGAGATTAATGACGTAGACACAACTAATAAAGCCCATTATTACACTAGGTGCGGCTGCATTTACAAAAAGTCTTATTACAAGCGTTTTGAATTTGAAAGAACATTTATTGATGTATTTGCTTGTTCTTGCGGTACTTGGACAGTCAATCAAATGAAATGTTGGTAGTAGATAAGTGTTTATATTTTGCATTTATGGAATGTGAAAAATTATTTTAAGGCTTATGAAAGGGGTGAGGCTAAATTTAAAATTGTATAGTTGTGTGCTTGTAAAATCTAACATCAGATTGAAAATTAATGATGATTGGAGGGTTTGCATGAAACTTAAAAAACTGTTAGTATCGCTTTAACAATCACTGTATGTATCACGTTATTTATTCCATCTTCGTTATCAACTGCACAAGAAGCAGAATACACTTACTCAAATGATAGTATCTCATTTCAGATTTTATCAAACTCTTTCAGTGAAACTCTTACTTCAAAAGTATCTTTTTCTACATCCTACTCCAACTGAATTTCTTACATTTTATATCACCAACATTGTTAACCATCATACTTAATGCTAATTCAAATGAATCGCAAGCACACTTTAAAGTCAAGGGAAAAGTTTGCGGAAATGCAACTCTAAAGCAAATAATGTCAGTTATTTCAAAGGATTACGAAATCAGCATTACTGGTCGAACAGTACGTTAGCTCTAATTAATATCGCCTTATTTTTGAAGTTAAATTTATATAATCGGAGGTAGAATATGAAGAATGTTTTCTTAAAAAAATCCTTGGCTACACTTCTCTTACTGTCTGTTGTATTACCGGCTACTGTATCTGCTACTCCAAATGAAATACGCGAGAACCGCCAATTAACTGAAAGATTTAATGCGACTATTCAATATGAAAAAGACCTGCCTCAATCTACTGAAAATAACAACAATTTGCCTAGCAAAAATAATAGCACATTATATGTGAATCCATTTGCTTCACTAGCCGTAGGTGAAAGTAAAGTTTCAAATGGTGTAGGAGCTGTAGTTGGTGCAGGAACTACAAAAGGTAAGTGGATTACAACTGTTACCTCAGCAACTGCTTCTTTATGGTATATAATGGTCTTTCAACAGCCGGTGTTAGTTTCTTCTGGAAATAAGGATATTTCAATAGGTTTTGGAACTGCAATTTCACATGTCAGCGACTTTCGCCCAAGTATTGGACGTCATGAGACAGTAACTATTCACACTGCAACTCATGATGGTGTTTTATATGAACAGAGAACGGCTGCTGCGGTATTTTACAATGGAAGACCTATTTAACTAGCACAATCAAAATAGAACATATGAATGGTGGTTCTATCATCCATATGTTCTATTTAAAAATAATTCAGAGGTATAATCGATGTCACTCAATAAGAGAAATACAATTATACTTGTATTAATCTCAATTGGATTAATTACAAGTATTATAATTCTAAATTTCAATACTATAAATCAGTATGATAACAAAATTATTTCTGTTTCAGAAGGAAAAGTACTGAAAAACCAACATGTTCTATTATCAAAGGCAGAAAAGGTGGTTCATAATCCAAAGATGTTCACATACTCTCATAAATTTCAAATAGATAAGAGCCTAGAAAAGAAAATAAATTTGCCCGGTGGAGATGCATACTCTTACTACGTAAATAATAAGGAAAGCAATATAATTAAGGGTGAGTTTATTGTTGATACGAGATTAGATGGAGGGGCAATTAACCTAATATTTCTTCAAGGGAACAAAACAGCTCTAGTGAGAACGCCTTCGGACAGTAATTGGTATTCTTCCGTCTCTATCAATTATAAAGATAAAGCCACAACAATTATTCCCTTAGAGTTAATGTGGGATAGTACAGGTGATGAGGATCTAACTGTAATACCCATTAGCTCAAATAAACATTATGACGGATCATATTTAGCTATATCAAGATTTGTGGTGTTAAATCCTAATGTACCTTATGATGAAAATAGTACTTTAAGCGATTTAGAAATAGAAGAGAGTCTTTTAAATGATAAAAAGATTAATGTTTATCCTTTCCCAAAATTTTATGACGAGAAGAAGCAAGAATTAGAGATTCAAAATGAAAACGGCCAATTTTTCATTAAGAGCTTACCTCACAAGTTATCACTAGGGGCAATATCTTATAATACTAAAATTGATATCGTGATTATAGATAAGAATGGAAAAATTGAAGAAACATTAAGAGATATTAATATTGTAAAAGGAAATACAACAGACATTAATCTAAGTGACTCTCTTTTGACTAAAATTAATGATTCAAATAATAAATACTATGCACTAATAACTAACAACAGAAATCGAAATATTTTGTATGATATGAATGGAATTAATAAACTTAATCAGCCATTCCCAACCTCATTTAACTTGATAATAGAGTTTTATAAGGTGAAATAAAATATTATAAATAGCTTTTATCGAAGGATAGTTTCGCCGTGAAAGGTAGGACATTAATGTAAAAGATATAAAAGGGAAGATGCTCGTTCATTGTATTGTGATTTTCAGACGGGTTGGATAGATTTGTTATGGCACAAGGAAATAAATATTGGACGTGACGTGTAGAAGATCGAAAGTTTAGATGCGTTAGAAATAAAGCCTGTTCTTGATTGGACTAAAGTATTTCCTGTTAAGTGGACAGAATAAAACATAAAAATCGTTTATTTTCCTCAGTGCTGTTCTGGTCAAGACCCCTTGTAGTGGACATTGAAAAAAAACACCTAGGCTATAAGCTGGCGTCGATACTCTATCGGCGACAGCTTATTTAGTTTACGTTGTGGTCGTCGTCGGTTATAAAATCGAATATATTTTTCGATTCTGCTTTGTGCCTCTGTAAGATTTCGGATATGATAAGGATAGAGTGCTTCCGTTTTGAGATGCGAGAAGAAACTCTCCATGGAGGCGTTGTCTAGACAATTGCCCCGACGAGACATGCTGATTTGGGCGCCAACCTTCGGCAGCATGTCGTGGTATGCATGAGACGTGTACTGGAATCCCTGGTCGCTATGTACGACTAGTCCGGTCACGTCTTTTCGTTTGGCTATGGCCTTGGCGAATGTCTTCAAAACCAGCTCATTGTCGTTACGTTCACTAAGTTGGTAAGCCACAATTTCATTGTTGAATAAGTCTTTTACAGCCGAAAGATATAGCCAGCGTTCGCCTACTCGGTATTGGGTCACGTCTGTCACCCATTTTTGGTTTGGTTTTTCTGCCTTAAAATCTCGCTTCAGTAAATTTTCAGCCACACGTTCTGCGACTTGGTAGGTCATATTAAATCGACGTTTCCGACGAATACTTGCTTGAAGACCGAGCTTTTGCATGAGGCGGAGTACCTTCTTGTGATTCATCCATACCCCTTCATCCTGCCACAAAAACAATTGGAGCTGTCGATAGCCGTATTTTCCTTCATAACGCTTGTATACGATACGGATTAGTCGCTTGGCATCAGCATCCCGGTCGTAATTTTTTCGCTTCAAATAAGCGTAGTAACCACTTCTTGAAACACCAAGGAGTTGGCACAGCTGAGTTACTTGTCCTAATTTCGCCGCTTTTTCGATGAGTTTGAAGCGCTCTTCTTTACCTCCTGCATCCAGATTTCCAAACACTTTTTTAGCATCGCATTCTCCCGTTTCAACTGCTGAACATATCGTTCCTGATCTAAATATTCCTTTCGCCTTCCGCGTTGATCTAATAGACCAAACTCACCTTGTTCACGGTATTTACGCATCCAACGCTTTATTCGATCTTTATCTTGTATACCTAAGTGAGCATTAATCTGCCGATACGTCCATTTTTCCTCTACATGCAGACGGACAGCCTTTATCTTTAGCTCCTCTGAATATGTCTTAAACTTTTGACCTTTCATTGCCATTAAAAATGCACCCCCTAGAATTCATCGGTTAAACCAAGGGGTTTTTCCAATGTCAATTCTAAGGGGTGCACATCATTCCGAGCTGAGGCTTTTTTCATTATACAGATCACATGGTTTTGAAATCTGGTATATATAAGCGTCCTCATTGTTATCGAATTGATGATCGGGGCGCTTTTTTATGGTTGTGCTTTATTGAAAGAATGTTGCATGTTATTTCAAAATCTCATTATTATGGGCAAACGCCCAGACCAAATCTAGGCAGGAGCATAGAATGACGGTATGAAATCAACAAAGACAATTGCCTAGGAGGAAAACAAATGTCTCAATCTAACATACCGAATATTACCCCGCAAATTACGTTAACTCGGGAAGATGCGGTTAACTTATTGCTCTCATCCATAGCCCTTGAAGAGCTCGGGCTTAGTCATATTATTAATGCTGAGGGAGAGAAGCTTCAATATATTCTTGGTACACTACCGGGAGTTACTGCACCTATTACAACAATCAGTGATATTCTTAATGTCAATGATAGTGTGCGGGAGACACTCCGTGAAGTTTCAAAGAAAAACTTTTTATTGGACAGTAAGCTTAGCAGTGTGTTGAATACACCGATTTCGGTTGGTCCAACAGGCCCTCCGGGACCGACAGGTCCGTCAGGTGGTCCTCCGGGACCAACGGGTCCAGCAGGAGCAACTGGCCCGGCGGGGCCGACAGGAGCTCAAGGGGTGGCAGGTCCAGCTGGGGCACAGGGTCCGACTGGCCCGCAAGGTCCTGCGGGTCCAGCAGGTGCAGTCGGTCCGCAAGGTCCAGCCGGTCCGGCGGGAGCACAAGGCCCAGCGGGTCCAGCAGGCCCGCAGGGTGACCCAGGTCCAGCCGGTCCGCAAGGGGTAGCGGGCCCAGCCGGTCCGCAAGGGGTAGCAGGCCCAGCAGGCCCGCAGGGTGATCCAGGCCCAGCAGGTCCGCAAGGTGCTCCAGGCCCAGCGGGAGCGCAAGGCGCACCGGGCCCAGCAGGAGCAACCGGCCCAGCGGGTCCAGCCGGAGCGCAAGGCCCAGCAGGCCCAGCAGGAGCAACCGGCCCAGCGGGTCCAGCCGGAGCGCAAGGCCCAGCAGGCCCAGCAGGAGCAACCGGCCCGGCAGGCCCAACTGGAGCAACTGGCCCAACAGGTGCAACAGGTATAGGTGTAACAGGGCCAACAGGAGCAACAGGTCCGGTTTTAACGTCCGTCATCGCACGAGCATCTAGAGCGGAAGAACAAGCGGTAGGAGCAGCACCTGTGTTAGCGGTATGGACAGGATTCGATTCAGATTCAGCGGAGATATCAGCTACACCACCAACGACCAATATTACATTCCAACCAGGAATTTATTGGGTAACATATGAAATTGCAATTGATAATCTTGTTGCGGCGGTACACATGTTTACTGCACAAGCGTTATTGAATGGCGTTCAAGCACCGCTTTCTTTTTATTCAACCGATATTGCACCTACGTTCACGGCGTTCGTTTCAAAAACGTTCACTCTCATTGTAACGCCAGGGGCAGGAGTATTGCAGATTCAAATGAATGGAGATGCAGGTTCAAGCTTTAACGCTCAACTTAACTTACACACATTTAAGTTAGCAGATCTTTAAAATGAAACAATATGTACTAGGCGTTCACGAATGATGTGAACGTCTTTTCTGATCCAATACTATTAGTCAGCAAGAGTAGACATTTCAGTAGTTCAACCACCAACGGAGATTATTACGGTTTCACCTGTACTTGATGGAAGTATACAAAAAAAACATTATTGAGCAGGCATATACCCAATCAATATTACATTATGCCCAATACTATAGTGTGAGAAATAAACAAGACGGTTGGTAGGGGAGGTTATTTAATGTCTCAATCGAATATTCCTAATATTACGCCACAAATAACAGTCACACGAGAAGATGCGGTAACACTTTTGCTCTCATCCATAGCGATGGAGGAATTAGGGTTAAGTCATATCATAAATGCAGAAGGTGAAAAGCTCCAATATATCCTAGGAACATTACCTGGTGTATCAGCGCCAACGGTATCTCTAACGGACATACTTGATGTAAATGAGAGTGTGCGCGATACGCTTCGTGAAATTACGAAGAAAAACTTTATTCTCGACAGCAAACTAAACAACATACTCAGCACACCAATAGCGATTGGCCCAACGGGTCCTGCCGGACCCACCGGACCATCTGGTGGTCCACCAGGCCCAACGGGGGCAACAGGCCCAGCAGGTCCAACGGGTCCAACAGGAGCGCAAGGTGTAGCAGGTCCAGCCGGTGCCCAAGGGCCGATCGGTCCACAAGGCCCAGCGGGTCCGGCAGGTCCAGCAGGCACACAAGGTCCAGCAGGTCCAGCGGGAGCGCAAGGTCCAGCAGGTCCGGCAGGTCCGCAAGGCGCAGCAGGTCCAGCAGGTCCACAAGGTGAGCCTGGTGTGCAAGGTGCGCAAGGCCCAGCGGGCCCAGCAGGTCCGGCAGGCCCAGCAGGCGCAGTCGGTCCACAAGGTCCAGCAGGCCCAGCCGGTCCGCAGGGTGTGGCAGGCCCAGCGGGAGCAACCGGTGCACAAGGTCCAGCAGGAGCAGCGGGCCCAGATGGGCCAATCGGTCCAACAGGAGCGACCGGAGCGACTGGCGGCACTGGTCCAGCAGGCCCGACAGGTGCGACGGGGCCAACTGGAACCATTGGATCTGTACCGTTTATAGATCTTCAAAATGGTGCACCACAAAATGTGGGGGCTGCTGCGGAATTAATAACTTTTACAACCTCTCTCACCAACAACCCGGCTGTTTTTGGATTTGTCGCCCCTAGTACGAACTGGACTATAAACCAGACGGGAAATTATTATATCAACTTCGAAATGGTAGCTGATAGTCTTGTAACAACGACTGAAAGAGTTACGGCGACTATACTAGGAGACGGTAATCCGATTTCTGGAATATTTATCGATGTTGCATCTGGGTTAGCGCAAGAGCTAACTCGGACCATAATCGTCCCTGTAACAGTCGTTCCAGCTACGATCCAATTGCAAGTGCAGGGAAGTGCCGGCTCCAGTTTCAATATTACTGCCGCAATGGTATCTTATAGAATTGGCGACCTTTAATGATAATAGCTATTTCCCAAAAGTAAATGATTAAGAGTGCTTGTAGAAAATAAGGAAATGGTGAGTCAACGTGAATTCTGTTGCTCTACTGCTTCCTTATTTTTTGTGTATGAAGCAAGTTATAATAGGATTTAGCTTTGACGGTATGCTTTATATGCAAGGAGGTAGGAACGGTCGATTGTGCTGTGTTTGCAGTAATGGTGCTTTCTTACTTCTTAAAAGGTGTAGGTTGAAGTAATGACGTTTTCTATAGTAATATATTCCACAATTCAAACATTTATAATTCTTGGTAAAGAGGAGTGTCTTTAACGATGACAAACATTATGCGTTAACGTATCGCTGTTAGGGTCGAATATCGAGCCCGTTCACCTCCATTTTTAGTAGTTGAATCTCATATGTACTCAAAATATCGATATGAAACTAATGGAGGGATGGAAGATGAGTAAACCGGTGATGAGTGTTGCATTAGTATGTGGGCCTGACAGTGATATGGAGGCAAATGCCATCCGAGCAACATTGGAATCATTTGATGCTCGTGTTATTACCTATTGGATTGGCAGACCATCTGACTTGATGGATATTTTGTCAGGCAAAGATCTTTATCCAGATGTGGATGTCATTATATTTAGTTTCCATGGGGATGAGGGCAAATTTGTGATGCCAGAGCTGGACGAATCTGTGTATGAAGAGTATGAACCAAGAGATGACTTTGGTCCTGATGAAGTAGCTCGATTTGTTAATTTGCCAGGCAAAGTTGTACTTGCAAACGGATGTTCACTGGGCGATCCGAAGTTGGCACAGGCTTTTTTGAACGGTGGTTGCCAAACGTATATCGGACCGGATGATTATCCATATGGAAGTTCTGCGCTTATGTTCGTTGTACGATACTTCTACGAGGTTTTGCATAACAAGAAGAGTGTGCAAGAAGCCTTTGCTATAACAACGGCGATGGACGAAGAGTTGGAGATGTATCGCATTTATGAGCGAGAGCCTGTTGTTCGATAACACCGTTTTTTCTGAAGACGTGGTTGATTTACGTAATAAGAAGGATAGAAAGAGAAGCTAATTTTATCCAAACTTTTATGCGGTATTTTCTAATAAGATGATATGATGTAAGAAGATACATAACCCGTTCGGATATCCGAGCGGGTTATTGTATACGTAATCATCGGAGGAGGAGACAGCAAGTGGGGAAACGTAAAATAACTTCTGAGGATTTGTATCAATTCAAATGGGTGAACAGCCCTGCCGTCTGTCCAGTCAGCAATCGTATTGCGTATGTATCGAAACAAGTTAACGATGACAAAAGTGGATATGATACCTCCATTCGAATCGTATCGAGTAACGGGGAGCAGGATCGTGCTTGGACCCAAGGCCCAAAAGATACATCTCCTGCATGGTCGCAGAATGGAACTTCATTTGCTTTTATCCGCAAAGATGGCGAGCATAATCAAGTATGGATGATGGATAGTTTCGGCGGTGAAGCTTATGCGGTTACAAAGGCTGAAACAGGCGTTATAAGCTTTGCTTTATCTCCTGATGGGCAGTATATCCTTTATTTGTCCAAAGTAGGCATCACTACGGCGTCTACACTAGATGGAGAAGAGGTTCGCAAGCCAGGCAAGCAAGCTCTTGTCATCGACAGACTCATGTATAAGTCGGATGGGGCAGGGCTGTGGGATGGCAAGCAAACACATTTGTTTGTACATGACTGTGCAGCAGGTGAAGCCACGGCGTTAACAAATGGGAATTTTGATGTCACAAGCTTTGCGTGGGCTCCAGATAGCCTAACAATTGTGTACACGGCAAAGGACTTGCAAGATGAGACTGTTAATCCTGATCTAGTACGGACGAATGATCTGTTCGTTGTTGAACGTACGGATGCTGAATCTCGTAGATTAACAGATTCTAGCCTTTCAATTAGCAAACCGGTCTTTTCGCATGATGGTCGGACAATCGCCTTCCATGCTTCCGATTTCTCACATGGATTTGCATCGCTCCAGCGCTTATATACAGTAACTTATCCAGAAGGCGTTCTTGCTTGTCATTCTCAATACTTGGATTGGCAGCTTGGCAACAATGCAATTACAGATATGAAGACTGGCGAATTTGAAGGCCCAATATTCAGTAAAGATGACCTATCGATCTATACGCTTGCGACAATCGAAGGAAGTGTACATATCATTAAGTTTGGTCTGGATGGTACACATGAGCTATTGACTGAGGGACCGCAAGAAATTATTCAGTTTGAATTGACAGCGGACGAATCAAGTATCGTCATGGTAAAGGCTGATTTCATGCAGCCTGGCGCATTGTTCTCACATAACCTAGATTCAAACACGACTATCCAATTGACTCATCATAATGAATCATTTTTAGATGAGTTGGAATTAAGCAAGCCAGAAATATTCTGGTTCGAGACATCTGACGGCTGGAAGGTTCAAGGCTGGATGGTTCCACCTATAGGTATGGAAAAAGGACGAAAGTACCCGACCATTTTAGAAATTCACGGTGGTCCACATGGCATGTACGCCAGCTCCTTTATGCATGAGTTCCAACTGCTAGCTGCACAAGGCTATGCTGTTATTTATACGAATCCGCGTGGTGGGCATGGCTATGGGCAGAGGTTTGTCAATGCATGCCGTGGTGACTACGGTGGTCGAGACTATCAAGATCTAATGGAAGCCGTCGATTATGCCATCGCGAACTTCGATTATACTGATGGTCAACGGTTGGGTGTGACGGGCGGAAGCTATGGCGGTTTTATGACGAACTGGATTGTCAGTCATACGGATCGTTTCGTAGCAGCTGTAACTCAGCGTTCCATAAGCAATTGGATTTCATTTTATGGTGTAAGTGATATTGGGTATTACTTTACAGAAGATCAAATCGACGGCAACGCATGGGCGGATATGGAGAAGCTGTGGAAGCACTCCCCGCTTGCTTATGTGGAACAGATCAACACGCCTCTATTAATATTGCATGGGGAACAAGATTTGCGCTGTCCAATCGAACAAGCGGAGCAATTGTTTATTGCATTGAAACGTCAAGGCAAAGAAACACAGTTCGTCCGTTTCCCAGATGCCAATCATAACTTGTCTCGCAGCGGGCACCCGGAACTGCGTGTGGAACGGTTAGATCGCATCGTCGGCTGGATGAATCAATTTATCCCTGGTGGGGCTGTGTAAATTCGAGTGTATCTACAACCATGTTGATGAGGAACACCATGTGCCTTGTTGGACTTGGTGTTCTTTTTACTAAATGACATTTGCGAGTAAGTGAGTAGATGATAAGAATATAATAGTGCGCTGGAGTAAGGGATGAAACGAGGTGGGAGAAGATGAACGTATTGAATAATAAGAGTAAGCAGAATTCTAGTGCTGACCCTGTACCTACAAAGAACGACATGTACAATAGTTACGCTCATAAACGGGGTATTATTTTCGACATGGACAATACACTGCTGCAATCGAAGATTAATTTCCAAGCTATGAAAGAAGAGACGTATGCGTTCCTTGTGGAACAATGCGTTCTACCTGAAGGACTTCCTTTGCAGCAATACACGACTTCTACCATTATAGAAGAAGCAATAGCAACCAATCGGATGACAGCAGGGCTGCTGCAAGCGATGTGGGAAATACCAGTTAAGCATGAGGTAGAAGGGATGCAGGGGGCAGTGCTGGAGCCAGGGGTAACAGAACTGCTAGACAAATTACATGGAAGCTATCACTTAGCTGTAGTTACGAACAATTCTGAGAAAGCTGCGAATGCAGCTTTGCGAGATAACGGTATCATTCACTATTTTGATCATGTAGCTGGAAGGGAACACATGCAATCCCTAAAGCCTTCTCCAGACGGATTTATATATATTCTTAATCGTTATCCAACTACTTCGGGTCGTGATTGGCTATCCATAGGGGACTCTTGGATTGATGGGAAAGCCTCCGAAAGAGCAGGGATCGAATTCATCGCTTACCAAGCAGACATCGAGACGATGAAAAATGCAGAAGTATTTCCGAGGAAATATTTTAGTCATATGAGTGAGTTAATGGAGCTGCTGACCTAAGTATTTTTATAGGAGAATTATTGTAGGTCATCAAGATAGAGGTGATAGAATGAAAATATGGAGATTGCTAAACGACGAAAAATCCAGAGTTATAGTAAGCAAAGATGAACAAAATGAAGATTTAATAGAATCTATTTTAGATGGCGAAAGAATCGATGGTTCTTGGGAATACATGGAGTTTGTTGTTGGTAGAAAAAAATCATACAAGGATTTCCCGAGATTTTTACCCGGTGTTCCTGTATTTCCTATGAAAACATTGAACATTTTACTTCCGTTGATTGAAGACTATGTTCAATTATTGCCCGGGGAGATCGAGGGAGAGGAAGTGCGGGTAGTTAATGTTCTAAGCGTGATAGAATGTGCAGATTATAAGTCAGAACAAGATGGTTTTCAAATGGTTCTATTATATCTAGCTAAAGATAAGATTTTAAACAGAGGTCCTATTTTCAAGCTAGCTGAAACACTAGAAGTGATTGTAACGGATGAATTCCGTAATTTAGTTCTAGAAAGCAAACTAAAGGGTTTTGAGTTTGAAGAAGTGTGGGATTTAGAAAGTGAGAGTTCAGAATAATTATTCACACTAATATATTGTAGGTAATTAAGCAAGTCATGGGATCTACTAGAATGAATCACAAATGCAGCTACATAGCCACAAAGATCGTGAAAAATCGCGCTGTATGGCAGTAAGCAATGAGAGGCCTCTTTGCTATTAAATTATATATACTATTGATTAATCAACAGGCGTGGTGTTGATGTTTAAAATACATAAAGTGCCCCTAATCAGCTAACTGGTTAGGGGCATTAGTTTATTAAGCAGGCAGTAATGGGTTATTCTTTACCGAGATTAGTTATGCTAATGTACCTGAAGGGCCAAAGAACTCATAATGGATACGTTCAGCTGTAACACCAAGCTGCTGTAATTGTGCATGGATCGATTTCATAAATGGAACAGGTCCGCAGAAGTAGAAATCTGCTTCTGTAAGCTGGTCTGTGGATAGCACAGAACTGAGCCAATCGGCATTGATGTAGCCTTCATGATCGCAGTCTGTACCAACCGTTCCTTCTTCGTAGCAAGTTAAAACATGAAGGTGAGCATGTTCTTCCGCTAATTTATCTACTTCATTTCGTAAAGCATGCTGCTGACGGTTCTTCGTTGCATGGATATAAATCGTATCTCGTGCTGGCTCTTGCTCAGCAAGTGTATGCAGCATACTAACCATTGGTGTTAATCCTACGCCGCCGCTGATAAGAACAACAGGATTGTTCTTATCTTGATTCAAGATGAAATCACCAGCAGGTGGAGTTAGCTCTAATGTATCTCCTACGTGGACAGCATCATGCAAGTAACAGGAAACAATTCCTCCAGGGTGATTATCGCCACAACCTTCGCGCTTGACAGTAATTCGATATAAATCACCGCATGGAGCTAGCGACAAACTGTAGTGGCGATGATGTGTATTTACCGAACCTTCTGGTTTCACACGAACCGTAATGTATTGTCCTGGTGCAAAGGTTGGGATAGGGCCGTTATCCTGTGGTTGTAAATAGAAGGAAGTAATGAATTCCGTTTCTTGAACTTTGCGCATAACCATGAAGGGACGATAGTCGCTCCAACCGCCTTGCTGCTGTTCTGCTTCCTTGTACATATCATCTTCTACTTGGATGAATACATTGGCGATAACACTATAAGCCTCACCCCAAGCCGCGAGGATTTCGTCTGTAGATGCGTCTCCGAGCACGTCTTTTATGGCCATCAGCAAATGTTTTCCTACGATAGGATAGTGCTCTGGCTTCACATTGAGCGCCCGGTGCTTGTGGGCAATTTGCTTAACGACAGGAAGCAAGGTTTCAAGTTTATCGATATTTGCAGCAGCTGCGTATACTACATTAGCGAGTGCTGTTGGCTGACGGTGCTGACTTTGGTTCGCATGATTGAAAATATTAAGCAGTTCAGGATGATTTTCGAACATGATGGTGTAAAAACGCTTTGTAATGGCAGTACCGTGCTCACCGAGCACGGGGACTGTAGATTTAACAATTTCAATCGTACGGGAAGATAACATAGTGGTGTCCTCCATCCATTTTCAAAAATAATTAGATTTGTAGTTTAGATGTCGATCATTAATGGTAAGTACTTAATAAGCTTGGTAGTCTCACATTTTCTTCACACGTTTATTTTAAATTTTTCTAAACTGTCACAGTGTGATTGAACGCACAAGGAATGTGATAGGTTAATGAACATCTTATGGACAAGTCGTTCCATTGATTGAAATTTAAGTCAATAGTGTCCCTTTAGTAGCATTTAAGAGCAAAACCAAGAGGAAGCAGAACTTGTGTGGTGATCTTCTTCATTTCTAACGGTTCATTCCGTTATACAGCGAACGGCGCCGATATTTAAGGAATGAGGGTGCTTTGGAGTGTCTGAATTATATGGTATAATATACGTAAGTGAGAGAACAATCTCTAACTCAAACCAAACAAAAGAAAGGATCAGGATACCAATGCGTCCCCGAAGGATGATGCCCCAAAGGACAATCTGGAAACGTTATGATCTTTCCTACATCTAGCTTCCCTTCGCAGAGTAAAGTTGCCACGACGGTATGACAGACTGCGAAAAAGGAAGCGAGAACTATGATGATTCGAAGGATGAAGTCCTCATCTCTTGCCCTCGCTGTCTGTCGAAGACAATGACAACAGAAGCGAGAGGGTACAATGATGAGGAGAAACGAACAATTACGTAAGATTGCATGGATGTTGCTAGGATCCGTATTACTAGCATTTAGTTATTATCACATTAACTTTCAGAACAATTTGGCTGAAGGTGGATTTGTAGGGTTGGCGTTGCTAGGCAAATATGCATTTGACTGGTCACCAGCGGTTACAGTACTTGTATTAGATATTCCGATTTTTATCGCGGCATGGTTTTTGAAAGGCCGTACCTTTATTATGAACACAGCGATTGCTGCAGGAGCGTTTTCGCTCACGTACTATTTGTGCGAGCAGTTTTCCCCGCTCGTGCTTGACTTCGGCCCTAATCTGTTCTGGGCAGCTGTCGTATCTGGTATATTAACTGGATTCGGGGCAGGACTGGTGCTGCGCTTTGGCGGAGCTACTGGCGGTGACGACATTATGGCTTTATTCGTAAGCCGTGTCGCCAAGTTAAGTGTAGGTACTGTATTTATTATATTTGACTTAGTCGTATTACTAATATCCTTGATGTATTTGCCACTGATGGATGTGTTGTACACGATTCTTGCGGTCGGCATTGCTGGTCAAGTTATTACATGGACGGTACAAGGTGGAATTACGGTACATCGTCCAGTAGTAGAGAAAGTTCAGTCTAAGGCTGCAGCTGTATCTGCTTCACCTACAGCAATACGTCACTCGTGATGAATAACATAAAGATCATAACGAAAATGAAGAAGAACCGTCTAGTTTTTTTCAATATCATTGAAGGAGACTGGGCGGTTTTTGTGCATACATACATGAATAGTAGGAGCTGAATTACATATGAGACGCATTCTAGTTATGGGTGGGACAAGGTTTTTTGGTAAAAGGCTCGTACAGCGGTTATTGGAAAATGGAGATCAAGTTACGATTGCTACGCGTGGAATGACGACAGATTCGTTCGGAGATCAGGTTCAGCGTATAATCTTGGATCGCGCAGATCGTCAATCTGTCCAAGCTGCTGCTCATACAGGTGAATGGGACATCGTCTACGATAACATCTGTTATTCCCCTGAGACGGCACAGTATGCAGTAGAGGCATTTGAGGGACGTGTCGGTCACTATGTATTTACTTCAACTTTATCGGTATACAATCCATCCGGTAAGCTGCATGTCGAGGCTGATTTTGATCCATACGGTGTAGATTTAAATGAACCGATAGGTGAGGGACAGCTTTCTTATCAAAAAGGGAAGCAGTTATGTGAAGCTGTGTTTCATCAAAAAGCTGCATTTCCTGTTGCTTCTGTAAGGTTTCCAATCGTGCTTGGGCCGGATGATTATACGAAACGGCTGGAATATCATCTTGAGCGAGTGAGCAACGAAACGCCTATCTATATGCCAAATGTGAATGCTCATATGAACTATATTCAATCGAGTGAAGCTGCGTCATTTTTAGAATGGGCAGGCACTCAGTTATGGAAAGGTCCGATCAATGCTTGTTCCAATGGAACGTTACAGTTAGCAGAGGTTATGAACATTGTAGAGCAGGCAGTTGGGAAAAAAGCAATTATGATGAATGCTGGATCTGACGAGGATCGTTCTCCATTTGGCGTACCAGATAGCTGGTTAATGGATAATAGCGCTGCTCGTCAAGCTGGATTTGTGTTTGATGAAGTTCAGGATTGGCTGCCGCCATTGGCGAAAGAGCTTGCTGCCAGGTTGTAAGTGTTGGATACAGCTAACTGAATTTAGGAAGTAACTGAATTAGAAAGTGAATTTCTTTATAGAGAGAGTCGAGGCGTAGGGACAGCGTTTGTTCCTGAACTCGGCTTTTTTAGTTATATTTATTCAGCAAGTAAGCACAGTGGTTAGTGGTAATTTTTAACGACGTGTCTAAGATAGGACAAATATGCAGTTATTTTTTCTATAAATACGCAAATTAGAGGAAAGATCCGCAAAAGTGCATTTATTTTTACATCTATAGCCTCTTTAAGGGGATTTTCGTTGAAATGAACTGCACATTTGTCCAAATTAACTACTTAATTGAGAATTTTAATAAAATAGATGCATTTTTGTCCAGCACACCTTTTCACATTGTTTAAAGTAGAGTATTTCTGGGGCTGCTGCCGTTGTTTGCTAATCGTCTTTAATCAGCCTAGTAGTACATCTAATTTATATTCCGAATAACAAGCAAGCTTATTTTTTGATAGAATGTGAATAATGTGTGAAAAAAGTATGGATTATTTGTGAATGATTGCGTTATACTATACATATACAGTTCCAACACGCACTCGGCAACATCATTCCTTTTTCTTTCATCTACAGGCCGCTGCTGCTCATACCTCATGTCAGTCGAACGATCATACTTGCAATTATGCGTGGATGATTACGGAACTGAGATCCCTCTCATTACAGCTTCAAATGTCTATTCTATATTTTCGCTTCCTATATTTATGGTGAAATGTAAATAAGCGTCCATTCAAGTTGAAAGCGTTACCAGGCATGTCCCATTTTGTGCATGGTCAATCCAGAACAGGTTTGAACTGGTTTCTTAATGATGGATATGGATAAATCGTATGTTTGATGGATAGACAGAAGACTGGGATAAAGGGAAGACCATAATTATAAATATGGATACCGGGAGGTAATGATGATGAAACGAAAAATGTTATGGTTGTTTGTCATTGTGTTTATAGCTGCTGGAGGATTTTTTCAGTATTTTATGTGGACCGATCAATTACAAGCTGCTGCACAGCAAACGGCTGAAGTTGCTCAAGCAGCACAATTGCAAGCTGTTGCAAATGGACCTGATTTCTCATGGCAGGATGGAACAACGATTACGTTAGGCAGAAAAATTCAATTTTTGATGTATTCAACTGGTTATGTTTTTGCTTGTGGCATTTTGTTAGTGATGATGCGGAGAATGCCTCGTTCCTAACAGGCATACGAAGGTGTATTTACGTAAATGTTTATGAGCACCCAATTACTATAGGACTATATTACTTCGCAGCCTATTCCGACAGCAACTCGCAGTAAGCTGAATGTAATTTAACAATTATTCCTTATTTTTTGTTCAAGAATGCATGTTCGCTTCACTTGCTGCATATGTTTGTACCATTACATGGTCGAGCGTTCGCGCAAGGAGGGGTGAAGATGGAAGCGGTTATCAAAGTATTATTGGATAAATTGCCGCCTTGGGGATATCATTTATTTGCTGTCGTATTGGCAGTGGGATTGTTGTTTTATTTTGTCCGTACCATGTACATTAATAAGAAATTTAGTGAAATGATTACGGATGTATTGAAGCGGGATGAACGATTGCAAGGCTATCAAGAGAAGATGGAACAAGTTCAAACGGATAAGCTGAATAGCGAGCAGGCTGCTCAGCAGACGATTTCCGCTTTGCGTAATATGAAACCTTTTCTTGAAACGTTGAACGATCTGCGCTCGACCCAGGATGACTATAGCGTGCTGACAGATACAGCATTCTTAATGCAAAGGATGCTCGACATGATTGCAATCGATATGAAGCGTAAGCCTGGTGGACATCATCGATGCGGCATATGGTTATATGCGGATCAGAAGTTGACACTTCGGTTTGCCTCAGCTGGATTCCCGAAACATTATGTCGGTGAACGGCAGCTGCATGTTGATCGTTCGGTTGCTGGTCGCAGCTACCGTAAGCAAGGCATTATCCAATGTGCTGATGTCACGAGGGACGAGGATTGGGAGCGCAATACGGATTCCAAAAGTCCATATCAAACCTTACTGTGCCTTCCGCTTGGTTCATATGGGGTTATGACCGTGGATGGGATAGAACCATTTAGTGAGGCAAGCCGATTGATTGGCGAACTTTATGCCGAGATTGCTACAGGTGTACTCGCTGAACATGTGCAGGCCTATCAACGTTGGTCAGATCAGATGAATCGGAGCATTCATGATGGAATGTCCTTGTCGGAAGAAGAAGCGGGGCAGAACTTAGGTATTTGACTCTAAATTGCAGTAGTATAGATACTTTCCCTGACGCTCTAATGATAATTTCTTACCCGTATTTCATTCAAATACCGTCTTTTCCAGCAGGTCTTGGTGTTGAGCCATAGACCTGCTTTTATGTATTTCTTGAAAGCGAACAGTTGTTTGTTTGTCGGACTGCTGGTATGATAGGAACATTAAAAATGAGGAAAATTATACATATGAAATGAGGTGGATAGTAAGTGTGGACAAACCGCAATGTATGGATTGTACTGGCAGGGGAATTTATTGCGAGTTTAGGCTTGTGGATGTCGATTATCGCCAACTTGGAATTTATGCAGAAGCATGTCCCTTCTGACTTTATGAAGTCGTTAATCCTGTTTACAGGCTTATTGGCAGGTGTATTGGTCGGTCCACTGGCAGGAAGAGTTATCGATGCAAATAAGAAGAAGACGATACTCATTTATTCAGGTATTGGACGATTAATTAGTGTGTGCTTCATGTTTGTCGCGCTCGCATTTGACTCCGTATTATGGATGATAATGTTCGCTGTCTTTTTACAAATCTCAGCCGCATTTACACTGCCTGCTCTACAAGCGTTGATCCCGCAAATTGTTGCGGAGAAAGACCTCATTACATTGAATGGGGTCAATATGAATGCTTCTACCGTGGCGAGAATATTAGGTACAGCAGCCGCAGGAAGCTTGTTAATGGTCGTTGACCTGTACACGTTGTATATGGCTTCATTTGTTGCGTATGTGCTGCTGCTAGTATCGACGATGCTGCTGCGTGTAGACGAAACGAAGAAAGAAGACAGCAACAAGCTTCATGGATCGAAAGGCAGCTTTAAAGAAGTCATTCCAATGCTGAAAAGTATGCCGGTAGCAACGATGGCCCTTATAATTTCTATTGTTCCCTTGTTATTCATTGGTGCATTCAACCTCATGGTCATTAATATTAGTGAAATGCACCAGAGCTCTGAAATTAAAGGTGCCCTATATGCCGTAGAAGGGGTATGCTTTATCGTAGCAGCTTTTCTTGTGCGTTACCTTTCAGGAAACGGGAATTTACTGAATCGATTATATTTGTTCTCCGTAATGATAGCCATATCTCAATTCATGTTGTTATTTGCAGACTATGCATGGGTTGCACTCGCATCATTCGGATTGTTTGGCTTTGCGGCAGGTTGTTATTTCCCACTGCTTTCTACTTACTTTCAGACGACGATTCCTAAAGAATATCATGGTCGTTTCTTCTCCTTCCGCAGCATGATCGATCGGGTTATGTTCCAAGTCGTGCTTCTGACGGTAGGGCTGCTGCTGGATACGATCGGGCTGCAGTATATGGCAGGCATCTTCGGGGCATTGTCTCTAGTGTTAATTTTATTATCCATGCTTCGCTTTACACAGGAGAAGCAAGTGCAGACAGCTGTATCTACGGAGCAAGCGCAATCGCAATAGAGTGTAAAAAGTTCATGAATCAAACATGTAGCTTAAACAGATAACTTAAATAATAATAATGAAAATGCCGCAATTCGCTGTACGCTAACTAAGCGTGGCGAATGCGGCATTTTCATGTAGGTTTATTATTATACAAGCAATGTGATGATAAGTAATTCATATAGAACGAGCGGTAAAATAACGCTGCTATAGTTTCTGTGATCCGAAACTGGTGATGCAGATTGATATCCCCTAGAGCTGGCTTGGGGAGCTTGAACAGCTTCGGTAGGCATCATAACTTCGAGTAATAGAAAACTCCCATCGACACCAACGATCTTACCTTCATAGGTATTTCCATTATCGAGCGTAATTCGCACGGTCTTATGAAGATGAGGCTGAAGTACCTCTTGCATGGTGTCGCGATAGGTCTTCCATTGGGCTAATACATTTGGGTGACCCTGATATAAAATGCCGGGTTTAGGTTGCTGGCAGGAGCAAGGCATGCTGTATTACCTCCATCTCACGGTACATATGTCATTAATGTATGTATGCGCCTAGGCAGCGGTTCCTCTTTACATGCAAATGCATTCCTGATTTAATGAATGGAAAGAGATGTAAATGAGGTGAGGGGATACAACATGGACAACATGGATGATACAGTGAATAGCGATCAGTTACATGACACTATCGCAGTAGCGGCATTGGTATACGGCGTAGATCCAAGTGAGATGATCGAAATCGGCGGATTTGAAAGCTATGTTTATGAATATACAAAAAATAATCAATCTTTTATTCTTAAAATCATTCACCGAGAACGTCGTACCAAGTTGATGCTGCTGGCAGAAGTTGATTACATCAATTATTTAGCTGAACATGGGATACCTGTATCGCGTTGTATTCCAACAATAGATGGGCAGTTAGTATATAAGGTAGCGCAGTTTTACTTTGTCAGCTACGAAAAAGCGAAGGGAGAAAAAGTATCGGAAGAGGATTGGGTACCTCCTTTATTTGTACAGCTAGGCGACATTGTAGGTCGGATGCATCGGCTAGCAGAGGCGTTTACACCTTCAAATCCTTCATTTGTTCGTATTCAATGGCATGAGGAACCTCGTTTACAGCATTTTTCGAAATTGCTGCAGGGACAACCCGCTGTTATTACATATGGGCAAGAAGTGCTGAAACAGCTGCATGCTTTTCCTGTGACATCTCAGAACTATGGGCTTATCCATTATGACTGTCATCGCGGCAATTATTTCGTTGCGGACGGCCAAATTACTTTATTTGATTTTGATGATATGCAGTACAACTGGTATGTAAACGACATTGCTGTCATTTTATATTATGTGATAAAGGGTAATCAGACTGCTCAAAACAGTCACGATATGGGGGAATTCTTCTCCTATTTTTTAGCGGGATATACACGGCATCGTACGTTGGAGCGTGAAGAGCTGGAGCGAATACCGACCTTTTTGAAGCTACGTCAATTCCTTTTGTATATTGCGATTAGTGAAAAGCAAGCAGAAGGGCAGCTCACGGAAAGAATGAAGTTGACGCTCGATCGTATTCGCAACGAGATTGAACGTGATGAAGAAATCATAGATATAAATCTTCTTTTTTGAATCGAATAAGCAACTGTCTGCAACAATATAAGTTGGAGGGTCGTCTAATGAACATAATGATGAGAAAGGAGCAAGGCTATGAAGAAAAAGATAGCTGTCGTTATGTTGGTCGTATTTGGCGTACTTGGATCGTCTGTCTATGCCGCTCCGCCTATGCCTGAGTTTAAGAAGCCTGTTAAATTAATTCATGATCGGTTGGATGAGAATTTGACACGGGCAGAATTGGCAACTGTTCTTGCTCGTTTATTTGAACTTCGTTCAACAGATATATCTCCATCCTTCGAGGATACGAAAGCGCACTGGGCAGTAAACAATGGGGCAATACCTGCTGTTATAGAGGCAAAGCTAATGAGCGGAGTTTCGAACCAACAATTCAAGCCCAATGATAAGGTTACATTGGAACAATTGCTAGTTGCTTTAATGAAAGGTTTTAAGATTCCGCTAGACGAGAAAGTCACGTTGGAAACGGGAGCAAAGGATCTGTTGGATAGCTCCGCATGGGCAGCTCCCTACGTATTTACAGCATTGAATAATGGGATATTGACGGATGCGACGTCATTCCGTACGGAAGTAAAGCGAAAAGATGTAACTACATTGGTTAGAATTTTGGCAAATATAGATAAGGCACAACGGACAGAAGATGCGTTAAAGACTGATGTTCAGATTAGTACAGACGCAGCGACAGGGAAGACCAATTTTCTATTTACCGTACGTAATACGGGATCTGAGACACTATTGTTGGAGTACAATACTTCGCAAAGATTTGACTTGATTATTAGGGATGCAACAGGGGCAGTTGTTGAACATTTATCTGCGGACCAAATGTTTATGCAGGTGCTTGGGGAGGACTCCTTGTCTCCAAATGAGACGGTGACGTATGATCATCAAGCGAAGTTGGAGCGGGGCAAGTCGTACTCGGTAGAATTTTGGATTACGGCCAAAGATAATGGTGCTCGTATCGTTAAGCAATTTACGGTTCAGTAATCGTTTAGCTAGAAATAAACCGATATTGGAGCACATGAAAGAAATGAATAGAAAGTAGCTACACTTCGTGTAGCAAAAATGTGGCGACATCTCCTCAGTTGATTATAGGGGATTGTCGCCACTGTTTCATTTTCTTTGGCGGCGCTAATCTAATGAAATGGATAGAGGAATGTTGTATTTCTTATCTTCTACTGAAAAGTTCGCCTTATCTATACGTTGATAACTAAACGGTAATGTATGTCTATTAAACACGGCCTGGCTAATGCCAGGCTCTTTTATTTTACGTGGTTAAACATTTATAAAAAAAGTAGTTGAAAACGCTAACATCCAAGATTATAATATGACCATCGAAACGTTTCGAATTATTGTTCATCTATTTTTATAAACAAAGTGTCTTTTACTTGTAAACAGCTGTTTCCTTATTAGATAAGTTGTTTACATAAGTAATAAGGAAAGTGTGGAAGTACTTAGCCAAATTAGTTAGCAAGTATTTTTGTGCGAAAAGTGGTCGTTATTTCGACAATTATCGAAACGTTTCGAATTTATAAGTTTTCATCATTAAGCTTCAAAGGTACGTACATTACAGACGAGGTGAATGGAAATGAAGAGAAAATCGTTATTGGCAGCGTTGACGGTATTACTCATGTTTTCGGTAGCTTTAGTTGGTTGTTCAGGTGGGTCTAAAGAAACAGCAGATGGAGAAAAGGTGTTAAAAGTTTGGGCGATGGGTGGAGAAGGTCAAAAGCTGCCCGAACTGGTAAAGCAGTATGAACAGCAAAATCCAGGCGTAAAAATCGATGTGCAAGCGATTCCTTGGGGAAATGCTCATGACAAGCTCATGACGGCAGTAGCTTCAAAAAGCGGCCCTGATGTCATCCAGATGGGAACTTCTTGGATTCCGGAATTCGCGAATGCCAACGCACTGCTTGATTTGACTTCTTACATGGAAAAGTATCCGAACCTAAAAGAAGAGAACTTCTTCAATGGGGCCGTTCAAACGATGAAACATGACGGTAAAGTGGTAGGCATTCCATGGTACGTAGAGACACGCGTGCTCTATTATCGCACAGACTTGCTAGCAGAGGCGGGTTATCCCGAAGGTCCAAAGACATGGGATGACTTGAAGGATGCTTCGAAGAAGCTGACAGCACGAGGAGAAGGCAAGTATGGTATTACGATTGATGGACGGGACCAAATTACTACCGCCTTGTTCGGTTGGCAGAACGGCAGTGATCTAATTAATGATCAGCGCGAGCCATTATTTAATCAGCCAGAATATGTGGAATCCATCGAATATTTAAAGAGTTTCTGGAAAGAAGGTTTGGTGCCGCAAGGTTTAGATTTGGATCTTACTGCGGCGTTCAAAGACGGAACGATCCCTATGTTCATTAGCGGTCCTTGGATGATTGGTACGGTAAAAGAAAAGGCACCAGAGATTGATGGGAAATGGTCGACTATCGTGATGCCTACAAAGAAAACGAATACGTCTTCCATTGGTGGATCGAATCTTTCTGTATTCAGTCATACGAAAATGGCGGATGAGGCAGTGAAATTCATTTCCTACATGTCAGAGAAAGAAACACAGTTGAAATGGTATGAGATGGCGAACACGCTTCCATCTGTAAAAGAAGCTTGGAATGATGAGAAGTTAAAAGAGCCGTTAGTCGCTTCATTCGGTAAACAGTTGGAAAATTCCCGTCCTGCACCATTCATTAAGGAATGGGAAACGATCGCTCAAGCGATTATTGCAAGTTTCGAGCAGATTACAGTCGGTGATGCGGATGTGAAGACAGAGCTGGATGCTTTGAACGAGAAGGCAAAAGAAATTTTAAGCAAGTAGAAATTTCATAGCTTCATTTCGCTTTAGTTTTGATAGATCGACACGAGCACATGTTGTCTGTTGGATGCGGCTTGCTCCTTCTGGGGCAGGCTGCAGCACTAATCCGAGGGGGTGAAAGACGATGCAGCATATTTGGAAGCAGTGGACCAAATACAGAGTCCCATACTTATTTATCGCACCTACGCTTCTGTTGCTAATCGTATTCTCCATCATTCCAATTGTTATTGCACTGGTCATTAGCTTTACAGATATCGATCTAGCAGGGCTTGCTGACTATTCGAATATTAGCGCAGTTGGCTTCGATAATTTTGTACAGTTGTTTAAAGACCCGGTATTTTTGAAATCGATCTATAATACGGCATTCTATGTCATTGTCGGGGTTCCGCTTGTTATCATTCTTTCTATGAGTGCTGCCCTGCTGCTTAATTACGGAACAGGGCGGCTGTTTAAGACGTTCCGAGTTATTTATTATATGCCTTCTATCACGAACATTGTCGCCGTTGCTGTCGTATGGGGCTATTTGTACAACAGTCAGTACGGCTTGTTTAATCACATGTTGTCTTGGTTTGATATCCCCGCACAGAAATGGCTTCAGGACCCAGTGTTGGCGAAACTCTCATTAATTTTAATGGCACTGTGGAAGTCAATGGGCGTGAATATGATCATTTTCCTAGCTGCCCTTCAGGGAATTCCGCGTACGTATTATGAGGCTGCTGAAATCGATGGAGCGAACAAACGGCAAAGACTATTCTACATTACCGTTCCGCTGCTTGGCTTCGCTACTTTCTTTGTCACGATTACGACGCTAATCGGCTGGATTCAGTTCTTCGAGGAACCACTCGTTATGACAAAAGGCGGGCCGCTTAATGAAACGATGTCTATGGCGCTCTTTATATACAACAACGGATTCCAGCTTAGTAATTTCGGTTATGCGGCTGCAGGTTCTTTTGTACTCTTCCTATTTATTATTGCAGCGACCATCATTCAGTTTATCGTAAGGAAAAAAGATGTGGAATATTAAGAAGCAGCTTTCTGAATCGTATGGAATGGGAAGGAGGAATAAAGGATGACCGCTAGACGACTTGAAAAGGTATTTATGACAACACTGCTCGTTGCGGGGGGCCTTATCATGATGATTCCGTTCATTTGGATGATCGGTTCATCATTCAAGCCAGCGAATGAATTTACAGCTGTACCGCCAACGATTTTCCCTGATCAGCCGACGCTTGATAATTATAAACGGCTATTTCTAGAAATGGACTTTCTCGTCTATTTCCAAAACACGATGACAATTGTATTTTGGTCCTTTATTGGGCTCTTGCTTAATGCGATGGCTGGATATGCGTTTGCCAAGTTCGAATTTCCTGGACGCAACAAAATGTTTTACTTGGTGTTGGCAACGATGATGATTCCGGGTCAGGTTACGATGATTCCGGTTTACTTGATCGTCAATGCGATGGGCTTAACGAATACGATGACCGGGATCGTGCTGCCAGGGCTCGTTGGCGCATTCGGTATTTTCTTGTTCCGTCAGTTTATGACGACGATACCGATGGATTTACTAGAAGCGGCACGTCTTGATGGCGCAGGGGAAATCAAAATCTTTTTCCGACTCATATTGCCTATCGCGAAGCCTGTGTTTGCCGTTCAAGGCATACTGACTTTCATTGGCGCGTGGAATAGCTTCCTATGGCCGCTCATTATGGCGAATGATGATTCTCTTTACACCTTGTCGGTAGGATTGTCGTTGTTAAAAGGTGAGCATGGTACGGACTTCGGCCTGCAAATGGCAGGGGCTGCGTTCATGGTAGTGCCGATTATAATCATTTTCTCATTTTTCCAAAAACATATTATTGAAGGTTACACGATCTCGGGGATGAAGTAATATAGACATAAAGAGATCGCTTGGTGGAAATTTACAAGCTTACAAGCCTGCGCTACACCTATAAATAACGGATTTATAAACGTAACGTATTGATTTTGATAGGTATATTCATGCTCAAGGAAAGAAAGGACGACGTTTAATGGCAACGATTAAAGATGTGGCAAAGCTGGCGGGGGTCGCGCTTTCAACGGCGTCATACGCGCTTAATGGAGACAGCAAGGTGAGCGCAAAGACAAGAACGAAAGTGTTGGAAGCCGCTAGTCAATTAAACTACCGCAAAAACGGCTTCGCCATGGATTTGAAAAGGAGCCGTACGAAGACGATCGCCCTTATTTTGACCGATTTATCTGGACCGTACTACTCCGAACTAATCCAGAGCATTCAAGATGTCGCGCTTGCGCGAGGTTATGACTTGATTGCATGCAGCTCTATGGGCGGTCGAGATTCTACGGCTGTGAAATTTTTGCGCGAGAATAGAGCGGATGGAGCTATCGTGCTGGCGTATAACATTAGTAATGAGACGTTGAAAGAATGTGCAAGTGAACGTTTTCCAATTGTCGTTATGGACCGTGAAATATCCAGTGACTATTTAATTAATGTGCTTGTGGATAGTGAGCTAGGGGGATACACGGCGACTCGCTATTTAATTGAAAAAGGGCACAAGTCGATTGCGTATGTTAGCGGTCCTACCAACTCCTATGACAATCAACGCCGCTATGAAGGCTATCTTCGTGCTTTGCAGGAAGCTGGTCTTGAAGAAAAGACGAAATGGCGGTTGAGCGGTAATTTCGTACGCGAAGGCGGCTACCGTGCTACGAAGATGATGATTATGCAGGGAGAACTGCCTTCAGCTGTTTTTTACGGCAACGATGAAATGGCGATCGGTGGATTGAAAGCATTTGAGGAGAGCTCGATTTCCATTCCTGATCATATTTCTGTCATTGGCTACGATGATATCCAGCTTGCTGAATATGTGAGTCCGGCGCTCACAACAATCCGCCAACCAAAGCGTGAAGCTGGATCATTGGCAGGTCATCTCTTGTTCCAGATGATAGATGGGGATGAAGTAAATCCTGCCTACAAGTTAGGAATTGAACTAATGGAACGCAAGTCGGTCATCGCTGCACAGAACTAAGGGAACGCGGGCAGGAGAGGGTACCTTTGGCGAATATTCAATGTCAGTTTTATGCGGAGACATTAGCCATGACCACGAATATTCAGGTTATGTTGCCTCAACATTCTGCCTTGCGTGCGAGTCGTGATGGCAACCTGCCTGTGCTGTATTTGCTGCATGGACTTGGAGCAGATCATACGGAATGGGGACGTCATTCGTCTATAGAAAGGCTGGCAGAGGATAAAGGGATTGCCCTCGTTATGCCCAGCGTAGGCCGCAGCTACTATACCGACATGAAGAAAGGTGCCCCATACTTTACTTACTTGAGTGAAGAGCTTCCTGCTGTAGCCCGTTCTTTATTTCCTTTGTCAGAACGAAGGGAAGATAACTTTGTAGCTGGCATATCGATGGGAGGCTATGGGGCTTTCAAGTTAGGTCTAAGCTTTCCTGAACGGTATGCGGCAGCTGCTAGTTTATCAGGGGGCTTGGATATTGTCAGTCGGGTAAATGGCCCCAATAGCTTCTTGCCATTTGAAGCAGAATGTATTTTCGGCAATCGTGAAGAGTTACAAGGCAGTGACAATGATTTATTTGCATTAGCTTCTCGACTTGCCACGAGTCAAGATCAACAGCTTCATTTGTATCAGTGCTGCGGCACGGAAGATGTTTTGTACCGAGACAATGTATCATTTCGTAATCATGCTATAGATGCAGGGCTAACGATAACGTATGAAGAAGAGCCAGGCGAACATGAATGGGGCTATTGGGATCGAAAAATAAAGCGAGTATTGGATTGGCTTCCTGTATGAGGGTACGAGGTTTTATTTCGTATGTCTGTTTGGTGAAACGTTTCGATAATGTGCAGCATGCTCAGTAAGGCATGTATGAACGGGAGGAAACAAGGATGGTTAATCAACAGCGAATGGTAGATTTACTGAAGCAAATGACATTAGAAGAAAAAATCGCACAGCTGCTCCAGCTAGCGGCTCCCTTCTATGACGGAACGGACAGCGATGGCGTTATTACCGGTCCGATGAAAGAGTTGGGGATTACCGAGGAGACGGTTAGCCAAGCTGGTTCGGCCTTAGGGCTTGCTGGTGCGGAAAAGATTAAGCATATTCAGCAAACGCATTTGAAGAACAATCGATTGGGTATCCCGCTCCTTTTTATGGCGGACATCATTCATGGCTTTAAGACGATATTCCCAATCCCACTTGCTATTGGCTGTTCATGGGACTTGGCGCTAGCGGAGAGAAGTGCGGAAGTTGCAGCTAAGGAAGCAGCCGTGTCGGGCGTTCATGTGACATTTGCGCCGATGGTAGACCTTGTTAGAGATCCTCGCTGGGGACGAGTCATGGAATCTACAGGTGAAGATCCGTATTTGAACAGTATGTTTGCACGAGCGTTTGTTCGAGGATTTCAGGGAGACGACCTCACGAATGATGTGCATCGTGTAGCTGCATGTGTGAAGCACTTTGCTGCATATGGTCTTGCTGAAGGCGGAAGAGATTACAACACCGTCGATTTGTCAGAACGCCAGCTGCGTGAATATTATTTGCCCGCGTACAAAGCTGCCTTAGATGAAGGCTGTGAAATGGTAATGACCTCTTTCAATACGGTAGATAGTATTCCGGCGACTGCCAACAGAAAGCTGATGCGCAGCTTATTGCGAGATGAATGGGGCTTTGACGGTGTGCTCATTTCCGACTGGGCTGCTATTAAGGAGCTTATCCCACACGGGGTCGCGGCCAACGAAGAAGAGGCGGCTTACAAAGCCATTCAAGCGGGCGTTGATATTGAAATGATGACGTCGACGTATGTTCATCATATGCCTGATCTCATCGCTAGCGGCAAAGTGGATGAAGCGCTTATTGATGAAGCTGTACTGCGTGTCCTTCAATTGAAGGATAGACTTGGTTTGTTTGATAACCCGCTGCGCGGTGCTAATCCTGAAGTTGAGCGTGAGGTTGTATGTTGTGCGGAGCATCGCGGCATTGCGAGGGAAATGGCTGCTAAGTCGTGTGTGCTGTTGAAAAATGAAGGAAGCGTGCTTCCGCTGCAACCAAGCAGCCGTATTGCCTTGATCGGACCATTTGCGAAGAACAATGATATTTTGGGCAACTGGTCTTGGACGGGAGTAAAGGAAGATGCAGTTCGCCTAGATCAGGCGTTACTGGCAAAAGTTCCAGACTCGCTCGTTGCAATTGCCGAAGGCTCCGGCATTGAGCTGATGACAGAGGAGCAGTACAGCGAAGCGTTATTGGCGGCTGAACAAGCAGATGTCATCGTGCTCGCATTAGGAGAGCACTCGGATATGAGCGGTGAAGGAGGCTGTCGAGCTGATATTAAGCTGCCGCAAGCACAGCTGGAACTGATCGCAAGATTGAAACTGCTGCATAAGCCTATCGTTGCAGTGCTGTTTAACGGACGCCCGCTCGATTTGCACGGTGTCTATGATCAAGTCGATGCGGTACTTGAAGCGTGGTACCCGGGAAGCGAAGGTGGGGCAGCAATTGCAGAGCTTTTATACGGCGATGTGAATCCGTCTGGTCGATTAACGATGTCCTTCCCTTATTCCGTAGGACAAGTGCCTGTTTATTATAATCAGTTCAATACAGGGCGTCCGCATGATCCGAAGGATGTAGATGCTCGATATGTATCCAGATACTTAGATGCTCCGAATGCACCGCTGCTTCCGTTCGGTTACGGTTTGAGCTATACCACGTTCGTTTATGGAGAGCTTGCTCTATTAGAAGATATTATGACGGTGGAGCGTCCGCTTCATGTTGAAGTAATGGTAACGAATACAGGCGAGCGGTCAGGTGAGGAAGTCGTCCAATTGTATGTGCGTGATATCGCAGGTGATGTCGTAAGGCCGCTTAAGGAGCTTAAGCATTTTGTGAAGCTATTACTTGAGCCGGGAGAAAGTTGCAGGGTGACATTTACAATTACAGAAGAAGATCTTCGTTATCATCATGCCGATTTGCAGTTTGCAAGCGATCCAGGGGAATTTGCTGTATTTGTAGGATCGAACAGTCGAGATGTAATGGAGCGTAGATTTCATTTTGTACGGTAATGCATAGAGACGATAAGGATTGGGAGTGAGGAGATGACAACGTTGACGAAAACACAAGTCCGTCTTGAAGCGGGACCTCTAGCTTTTACGTTCTTACCTAGTGGAGATTTATATCAGGCAACTTATCAGGGTGTAATGATTAACCAATGGCTGGCCAACTCCATCGATGGTTCGCTGAACAATTTGTATTTGCGCTTATACGAACCAGATGGAATTAAAGCCTATCCGCTCTTAGGCGTTCGTTCCACGAGCCGTGTATGGACGGAAGGAAACACGATGATGTGGGAAGGCGAGCTGCCTGGAGAGGAAGCATCGGTAAGTTATCGTGTCGTACTGACCTTGACGGAACAGGGAATTTGGTTCTGGGATGTAGCAGTTGAGGGACAAGGTGCAGACGTGGATGTAGATATGGATATTATCTATGGGCAAGACATCGGTATCGCTGATCCACGCACTGTTCGCAGTAACGAAGCGTATTTGTCCCATTATATCGATCATGCTGTATTTGAAGATGATAGCCGAGGTTATGTGATTTGTTCACGTCAGAACTTGCCGCAAGGCGGACAATTTCCATATATTCAGCAAGGAGCGTTGACAAGATCAATCGGGTATTCAACAGATGGTTTTCAATTTTTCGGCTTGTCCTATAAAGAGACGAACGAACCTGAGAGACTAAAGCAAGCGACACTAGCTAATGAAATCTACCAATATGAATTTGCGTACACGGCTATTCAGTCAGAACGAGTTCCATTGCGAGGCGAGTCTCGATTCGTCTTTTACGGACTGTATAAAGAGAATCATCCTGAAGCTATTTCTTCACTTGAATTTGGTAATGAGGTACAGTTGGCATGGGATGGCATCGAAAATGGTGTGATGAAAGCACAAGCGCTTGGTGAAGGTGGAACATGGTTTGAGCCTATACAGTTATCCACGCATTTTGGTGTTCCGCTGGAAACGCTGCCGATTACGGAAAAAGAATTGGAACAGCTGTTTCCGCAGCGTTATCAGGAGGAGCGGGAGAATGGCCAGCTTCTGTCCTTCTTTACAGAAAAATATGAGCATGTTGTCTTGAAAGAGAAAGAGCTGCGTGTAGAGCGTCCTCATGGACATATTTTGATGAGCGGCGACAATGCGCGTATGAAACATGATGTGATAACGACGACCTCGTACATGTATGGCATTTTCAATTCGCAGCTTGTTGTCGGCAATACAAGCTTCAATAAAATGATGACGAATGCTCGCAATGCGCTTAATATACCAAAAACGTCTGGGCAGCGCATTTATGTAGAGTTGGACGGCATCTATCGTTTGCTTGCTATGCCGTCGTTGTTCGAAATGGGGTTCAATTACGCGCGTTGGTACTACAAAACAGATAATGATTGGTTGATTATAACGAACTTTACAACAGTCAACACTCCAGAAGTGAGATTGAATGTCCGTTCGATGAATGGCTACAGCTATCGTTTCGTCGTAACCAGTCAAATATCGATGAATGTTGATGAGTATGAGCTTCCGTACCATGTGAGCCAAGAGGGGAATATGTTGGTGTTCCAAGCAGATGTGTCTTCGCTTAGTGCAGAGGTGCATCCGAATTTAGCATACCGAATGCAAATAGATGGAGCTCATATGTCTATATTGGATGAAAGGATGCTGGCTCCAAGGATACAACAAGGCAATGCATCTTTATCTGTATTAGAGCTAAGTGCGAGCAGTGCTTGGACATTGGGCGTGCAAGGGCTCATTGATGGTGAAATGCTACCTTTGCAGGAGATCGATATGTCATCGGAAATGGAACAATACCGAGCGTTTTTTGCTGATGTGATGAATGGGTTCCGTTTATCGCACCAAAATGGGCAGGAAGGTGACTTGTTCAAAGTAAATGCATTAGCTTGGTGGTACACACACAACATGCTTGTGCATTATTCCGTGCCACATGGCTTGGAGCAGTACGGCGGGGCGGCTTGGGGGACACGAGATGTGTGCCAAGGCCCGGTTGAATATTTTATGGCGACTCATAACTATGAGCAGGTTCGTGAAATATTGCTAACGGTATTCGCGCATCAGTACGAGGATGACGGGAACTGGCCGCAGTGGTTTATGTTTGATAAATATACGAAAATTCAACAAGAAGACAGTCACGGCGATATTATCGTATGGCCATTGAAAATACTTGGCGACTACTTGGCTGTTACACGCGACTTTAGCATTTTGGAGGAACTGGTGCCTTATACCCGCAAGCACAGCTTCGACTTTACGGAAGAACGTGCAACCGTGCTGGCACACGCGCAAAAGGAAATATCCTATATTCGAGATCACTTTCTGCATGATACGTATTTGTCTTCTTACGGGGATGGCGATTGGGATGATACGCTCCAACCGGCGAACGCGCAGTTAAAGCAATATTTAATTAGCAGTTGGACGGTTGCGTTAACGTATCAGACGATTCGTCAGTTCTCACAAGTCATTCATGAGTATGATAAGGAATTGGCTGCTGATCTCTGTGAAATGGCCGAGGGAATCGAGCGCGACTTCAACCAATATATGCTGCAAACGGACGTTATTCCGGGGTTCGTCTATATGGAGCAGCCTGACGAGGCGAAGCTTATGCTGCACCCAACAGATGAAGAAACGGGCATCCAGTATCGATTGCTGCCGATGACGCGCAGTATGATTAGCGAATTGCTGTCGCCAGAACAAGCGGAGTCCCATTACCGCATTATTCGTGAGCAATTGTACTGCCCAGACGGGGTAAGGTTGATGAACCGACCAGCCCAATACGCGGGTGGGGTAAGTACACATTTCAAGCGTGCAGAGCAAGCGGCGAATTTCGGCAGGGAGATCGGGCTGCAATATGTGCATGCTCACATTCGCTATGTAGAAGCGATGGCGAAGCTGGGCAAGGCAAGTGAAGTATGGAGCGGGCTTGCAATGATTAATCCGATAGGGCTTCGTGATGTGGTCTGCAATGCAGAACTACGACAAAGTAATGCGTACTTCAGCAGCTCAGATGGCAAATTCAATACCCGTTACGAGGCGCAGGAGGGCTTTGACAAGCTTCGTGCTGGTGAGGTAGCTGTGAAAGGCGGCTGGAGAATTTACTCCAGCGGACCTGGTATTTATATGAACCAACTGATATCCAATACACTTGGCATTCGACTGGAAAATGGGGATCTTATTATCGATCCTGTGCTGCCGCAATCACTAGATGGCATGCGATTCGAGTTCGAGTATGTAGGAGTACCTGTCACGTTCGTGTATCATATTACCGGATCAGCGGTCCGTAAGGTAATTGTAAACGGAGCAGAGGTAGCAGCAGATGAAATAGAGAATCGCTATCGTAATGGTGGTGTACGTATCAGTCAGCATGTATTTGAGAGTTTACGTACAGATGCAGGAACGATCGTCGATATTTATATGTAAGAAGAAATAGCCTTGATTTAGAAGAAATAACCCTGGTCTTCGGGAGAAAAGATCAGGGTTATTTTCTATTTTCTCTAGTGAGCTTTTTCACAGTAAGGGCAAGGGCAGCCCTCACTCAAAACGAACTACGGTCTTATCGTAACACGAGTACCAATAGGTACAAGAGAAGCTAGTGTTAACACATCTTCATTGTACATGCGAATACAGCCATGGGAAACTTGTCGGCCGATGGAAGAAGGATCATTTGTGCCGTGAATGCCATAATGCGGCTTGGAAAGGCCCATCCAAAAGGCTCCGAAAGGGCCTCCAGGATTAGGCTCTTTATTAATAATCGTATACTCTCCAGCAGGAGTCTGCGTTAACATTTTCCCGATTCCGACTGGAAATCCACGCACGACGATATCTCCATCTAATAAATATAAGGTCCGATCCGACAGATCGACGATAATACGATATTTAGGCATGCTTGTATTCTCCTTCAGCTACCCGGTATCCTTTATACATGATGAGCGATAGCGTGTTCATCTTGTTTATGTAACATATGCCCTTCGCTAAGAAGGAGTGTGCTAACAAGGATAACAGGTATCAAAGACATGCATACAAAGCTAAAATCAGCCCCCAGACCGAGAGTCTATTGGAGGCTGGTTCACGAATATCAGATGTATGCAACTTTATTTTCGCAAAATGGTTTGCATTCGTTCTTCTGCGTCTACCGAGTTCAAATATTGAAAGAAACCGATGCGATTACCCCAAGGATCAGTGAGTGTGCCCCATTTTACGGGTACTTCCGCTCTAGTATGGATGTCAAATCGTTCGATTTGTAACTGTTTCATCAGCCTATCTCGCTCAGCCTCTATATCCATTACCCCTAGACGGATGGGGCCGCTATCTTTGGCGGGTTGCCCTTCAGCAACTTGCAGCCAGCAGCCAGGTATAAGCTCCCATTCTGCAAATCCTTCGTGCGGCACACAATCCGGCTGTTTATTAAGCAAAGTTTGATACATATATTAGGGACAAGGATGTCTTGCAGTTCTTACGATATGCCTGTACCTCTTTGTATTAGATGTGACAGATGAATATATGATGAAGTGGTTTTTCTTAATCGTTTTTGTGGTTAGTGCAGGGTTTCACGCTAGTATGGAATGGTGGTATTTGAGAGGAAACAATCAATACGTTATTTCAATTCTTTTATTAGTGGTTGGTTTGATCTATTTTGGAATCGTAATATTTTAGAGGAATAAGAAAGATAAGTAGCACGTTGGATTCAGGATGATGTTAGCTTCGATAAAATTGGTTGGTGCTGATTGTAGACGTTGGTATTTGTTTTTCTACTGCGATGTAGCATGGGGGAGCTCTAACGAACGCTATCAACGCTATTTTAGCAAATTCGTGCGTTCTCTGATTTTAACGGTCTTGGGAGCGCTTATTTTTACGATTTTGGTGATTTTGATTGATTTTCCGATTAATAAGCTCTCTGGCAATCGTTACATTTTAAATGAAGGAAATTCAAGCTGAATAGCCTCTGTGGCAACCGTTACGGTCATTTCATGCAGTTAGCCTTTACGACGATCGACAGTTTGATTGATATCACTAATAAAATGAAGCGGGAGTGTTGCGGAATGGATGTTATTGAAATCGGTATGCTCGTAATTGTAGGGGGTGTAATCTCCTTACTCTTTTTTAGAATCATTTTTAGAATGATATGTGTTAGAAGGCAACATAGAGACGGGCAATATGTATTAACGAGTTACCTATCTAATTTTTACGGTGTATTCTCCAAGGGTATGAAGCAGGTAAGAGGAAATGGCTTGCTATATTTAGCAAGGACGGCCATTTGTTACGAGATGTACGTTCCCAAAAAACGTTTAGAACTACCGCTTAATAAAATCGTCCATATCGGTACTACGAATAGTCATTTAGGCAAGATTGGATATAAACTTTTGAAAATTACATTTAAGACAGAACAAGGGGAGGAAACAGCTGCTTGGTCAGTAAATGATGCAGAGCATTGGATTCAAGAAATTAACATGTTGAGGCAGCAACTTAGTTCAAAATAAAAGCGCAGATGTTCGCTGTTGGCGGGACTCTCTGTACAATATGAGTTACGCTCATAAAATGACTCAGCTTTATTTCAACGTTTAACTGTAGCGCCGTCACTTGTGAATAGGAACTCGCGTACATGTCTCAACTAGCACGCAGTCACCTATGCGTCAGCATATTTAGGACAATGAGGTCTAGCAGATTGCTAGGCCTTATTCTTCGTTGAAGAGAGCTCTGTTAGGGCCAGCCCTATATGTAATAAGGGGCGAATTACATAAAAGAGAAAGCTTTTTACAACAGTAAATGCTCTAATAAATTGAATATAAAAAACTAGGAGGGAAATCATATGAAAACAGGAAAATGGTTGTTGGCAGTAGTAGTAGCGACAGGGGTGTTACTTAGTCCTTATTCCGAGGTAACAGCCGCGCAGGGTGTATCCATACAAGGTGTTGCGATTAAGAAGAGTGAGACGAAAAAGCTAGCTGATCTGGATGCAAAAATCGTAGAGGCAGCGAAGAAGAGCTTGCGACAATTGGCGGGCAAAGATGTGGAATTAATTGATTCCGTATCGATTTATGATAATAAAATTTTTATTCGTACTAAGGAAAAAGAAGACAAAGGTAATGTTGTTTTAGACCAAAAAACAGGTAAAGTATTATCAGCGTATATCTATATAAGTAAAGATAAAGCAGACCCAAAGCTAATTGAGTTGGCACTGAACAGTTTGAAGGAAGTAGACCCTGCACAAACGTTTGAGATTGAGAAAGTAATGAAAATGACAAGCTATGATGACAAATCTGCCGAGATCGTATCTTCATCCGTACAAGGAAAAAACTTTGGGGTAACGATTTCTGGGGGAGAAGTAGAGTTTGCATCAGTAAGTTATCAAAAGTCCGAGTGGAATGCTGACATAAAGAAAAAAGGAGAGCGTGAATTTACAGCAGCGACGGGTCGAACAATGGAAGTATCAAGTATGGGGAGATATAAAGATAAGGGCAGGGACATGTGGTACGTTGTTGGTAAAAATGGTCAAAGCTCGATTGATATAGGTTTCAAAACAGGTAAAGTATGGAGTGTTTCTGATTATCAAGCAACTGGAAAAACAGACAAGGTGGCGTTAACGGAGAAGAACGCAGTATCCTATGCATCTGCGTTTGCAAAGAAGGTGTTCAACATTGACCTAAAAGGATACAAGGCCAAAAAAATACCGGATTTTCCTACATACGAAATGACGAAAAAAGGTGCTCCGACGGTTGTGGTTGATTTTAACTCCAATAAAATAGTTACATCGATGTCTATCAAGCCTGTAAATGGCATTCGCAATTAAATACTAAGGACATACATTGAGGTCTGGCATATTGCCAGACCTTTTCATAAAAAACTAGGAGGGAAATGCATATGAAAACAGGAAAATGGTTGTTGGCAGTAGTAGTAGCGACAGGGGTGTTACTTACTCCTTATTCCGAGGTAACAGCCGCGCCGGGTGCAGTCATACAAGGTGTTGCGATTATGAAGTCGATAAAGCTAGCTGATGTGGACAAAAAAATCGTAGAAGCAGCGAAAAAGAGCTTGAGCCAACTCGCAGGCAAAGATGTGGAACTCATTGATTCAGCATCTATTTATGATACTAGAGTATTTATTCGAACTAAGGAAAAAGAAGATGATGGTTATGCTGTGGTGGATAAAAAAACAGGAAAAGTATTATTTGTGTCTATCAATGTAAGTAAAAATAAAGCAGATCCTAAACAAGTTGAATTGGCGTTGAAAACTTTAAAGGAAGTAGACCCCGCACAAACGTTTGAGGTTGAGAAAGTAATGAAAATGATAAGTTATGAGGGCAAAAATGGTGAGATCGCATCTGCATCCATACAAGGAAAACACTTCAACGTATTGCTTCATGGTGACAAAGTAGAATTTGCATCGGTAAGTTATCCTAAGTCTGAGTGGAATGCTGACATAAAGAAAAAAGCAGAGCATGAGTTTAAAGCTGCGATGGGTCGAACAAAGGAAGTGGCAAGTATGATGAGATATAAAAGTAAAGATAGGGATGTATGGTCGGTTTTAGGTAAAAATGGACAAACCTCTATAGATATAGGTGCGGAAACGGGGAAAGTATGGAGAGTTTCTGATTATCAAGCAACTGGAAAAACAGACAAGAAGGCGTTAACAGAGAAGAACGCAGTATCCTATGCGTCAGCTTTTGCGAAGAAAGTGTTTAATCTCGATCTTAAAGGATATACGGCTAAAAAAGTACCTGATTTTCCAGTATACGAAATGACGAAAAAAGGTTCTCCCATGGTAGAGGTTGATTTCAATTCTAATAAAATAGTTACATCAATGTCCATCAAGCCTGTAAATGGAATTCAAAATTAGGCACTAAGGTAGTAGCATTGTTAGGCCGACCAAGAAAGGCATACGATTTAGAGGTATCGCTAGCAGAATACCTCTAGATCGTATGACCAATCATATGTGTGTTGCTATGGAGCATTACATTTTAGGTGTTAGCATCAGCGTAACGAGTAGCTTATTACACTTATTCATATAAACGAATTTCCGCAAGCTGAAGTATTCCGCCGCTGCTGTTAACTAGCGAAAATTTGTAGTATCGATAGGCGGTTGTATTGTTGATGTTATACGTCTTTGTTTGATGTCGACTAGTGAATGATTCATTTGATCTCGTATCAAGGGCCGTCCATGTAGTTCCGTCGTTCGAACCGGAAAGGGTCCAATTACGAGGATCTCTTTCAGGCACATCATTGGCAGACGTGACCGCATACGATTGTACTGCATGTGCGTTTGTCCCTTGGAATTGGTAGTGAATAGACGCTGTGCTGTCAACTACCAACCACTTCGAAGCTTCATTATGATCAAAGGCGTTTTCTTTTCCTTCACCTGCTGGGCTGTTCGGATTGCTGACCGTAACCGTTCCGCCTGCAGCTATGCCTCTAGGCTGCTGGCGTGCTTTAAAAAAAGGACTGTTGTTTAATGTAACTGCACTGACAGGGTCCCATTCTGGGAGTTCGTTGTCATTAAAGACGTAACCGTTCCCATCCTTCAACACAAAGAACCGATGCAGCCAATCGAATCCGCGCTGCATAATGGAGTTCGGTCCACCTTCGTGCGGCAATTCGAAGGCATGTCCAAGTTCATGCAGTCCGACTCCGTAACAGACCGACATTGCTTTCTGTATAGTAGTAGGTTCCCCTCCACTGAAAGCAGGGTCGAGTATGCTGAAATTAGAAAATTTGCTCTGCACCTCGGTCTCATCGTTCGGGAACAACCATGCGCATGAGCCGCCACTTACGCTGTAATCTCCTCCGCCTAGCGCAACGTTGGCATACATGTAGTTAGAAGCCGCGTCATACTTAGTAAAACCGACAAAGGCAAGATTTTTCGTGCCTGCCTGCGGATATTGTTGAGGAATGAGACCTGCAACTTCATAATATAAGTCGTCTCCCTTGTAAGTCTTGTTGTGATAGTAGGAGATTGGGTGATTGCTCTTTAGCACATGAACATTTACTTTCCCAGTGGTATTGTCCAGCTCCATATTAAACGTTTTGCGACCATATCCATTATTGTTCATAGACTCTGCAGTAAAGGATTGTATTACTTTCATAAAGGTACTGAGCTTTGCTGCATAGTTCTGTGGGTCGTTGGGGATATGGGTTTGGTAATGAGTATTTCCGTCGCTTGGGACATACCAGAAGATGCGGACAACTGCGTTGTTGGATTGCGGCACATAAGTCAATTTCAAAGTAGTCTGTTGTGTACCGTGCTGGATGAGTAAGCTGTTTTCACCAGGGACTAGATCTGCAAATACTTTAAATTGACCTTGATGGACCTGACCTTGCATCACTTTCGTGTTTCTATTGGAAGATGTATTCGTTACCGCGATGGAAGTTGCATTTGTATCAGCAAGTAATCCTCGGATTAAAGGCAGTGGATAGTCGATAGTTTGATTATCGCTAAAGTTCGTAACTTCTATATCGGGTGTAGGGGCAGGATACAACTGTGTATGTGGGATGATGCTCTTTGGGGTAGATGGGCTGCTCCAATACAATTTAGCTACTGCATTAGCGGAACGCTCATAATATTCCAGCTTGATCGCGTATTTTTGACCTGCGCTGAGTGCTATCGTACCACTATGTTCTGTCGTATCGTGATCATTCCACTGATCGATAAGCAATTGATTATTAACCCATAAGCGCACGCCGTCGTTCGATGCAGTCGTAAACGTATACGTTTCGCTAAATTGGGCTTGAACTTCTCCTGTCCAGCGAACCGAGAACGTATCAACATCGATTAATGGACTAGGGGAATTTGCGCCCCAATCGAAATGAAGGGTAGAATCAAAGCGCTTTAACTTAAAGTTTGAAAAATCAATATTGTTGTAATAGTATCCTGTCAGCCCTGTACCATTTCCGACAGGAGCAGGTGTCGTACTGCTGTTCGTGACAGTTACCGTAATAGGTTGGCTGGATGCATGTCCAAAGTTGTTAATAAGCTTGGCGGTATACTTATATGAGCCATTTGCCTTGCCACTGAAGATTTTCGTCGCTGTCTGAAGGTTGGGACTGTTGTCTATCAATGCTTGTGTGTCGATTAGAACATCATTTTCGTACCATTCCAATGCTGTTCCGTTATGTCCCCAATACATGTTCATCGTAATTGAATAGTTTCCATCACCATCCCAGTTGTCATGCGTTAGGGTTGGTGTTCCTGGCACTCCGTTGGCGGCAGATGCAGCTGTTAGCGGCATTAAGGTGAGGAGTAGCACGATTACGATACTTGCGGCTGTCCATTTTGTAGTCTTCATATTGCGTCCCTCTCTCTATTTATCTTTTGTGAGACCCTAACAGAACGTATTCCGCTTTTAACACTGACCTTAGTAAGATTTGTGGAGGATGGCTAGCACATGTCTTCACAAATGCTTGTCTGATCAAATGAATGGAAGTTTGTTCCTGTAAAGTCTAGTCTTATTTTTATGGTTATGCAATAGAATGTAGGGGTAATTATTTCGTCCTTCTGCGGTAATATATTCGTTGATTTGCGTGGTGATCTGGCTTCAGCAAGCTTACAAAACTTTTGTTGTGTGAGAATGGGAAGAACGAAAATTTTTTACTTACTGCTACATGAATATAAAATCAATTTGCACTTGTACGTATAATTTTGAGCGAATCGGCAATCCTTAAATTATCGACATCATCGAATGTCGTAGACAACCGCGGAGAAGACTTACGTTTCCCCATAAGCTCTTCGTCCGGTTTCTCCTCTCCCATGAAAAGGGGCTCTCGAAAGAGGGCCCCGATTTATTTTTTATAACCCTAATTTTACTTCTCAAACTATAGAGCAGGACTTGAATAAGGTAATAGAACTAGAAAGATTACGTCTAAAATTGATATGTGGACTGGATTAAGGAAAAAAATATAAAACACAATAGGAATGGATCATCCTTCATCGAAGCATCTTAATACGTAGGGAACTGACTAAGAAGGAGGTCGCACACATGACAAATGTGTTAGTCATTAGCGCACACCCCAATTCTGACAGCTTCAATCACGGTGTTTTGGATGAAGCAGTATCTGAATTGCAATCTCTCGGACATGAAATTCAGATCCGTGATCTATATAGCTTGCAGTTTGATCCAGTCATGACAGTTGAGGATTTGGCGAATTCAAAAGAAGGAACGGCACGAGGGGATGTACTGGCGGAACAGGAGTTGGTGCAATGGGCAGACATGTTAATTGTAATTTATCCATTATGGTGGGCAGGTCTTCCTGCGCTGTTAAAAGGATATATTGATCGTGTGTTTGCTTATGGATTTGCATATGCGATGAATGACAGTGGGCTGCAGAAGCTGTTAACAGGCAAGAAGGCACTGTTGATTACGACGATGGGCAATAGTGAAGCACATTACCGCCAAGTAGGCATGTTCGAAGCTTTGCAAAAGACGATTGATGAAGGAATATTTGACTTTGTAGGCATTCAGGTGCTTGAACATCGTTATTTTGAATCCGTGCCAACTGTAGATGATACCACGAGAGCAAATATGTTGGAACATGTGAAGGAATTGATTAGAACCCATTTATTCAAGAGCTGATTCAAGTGGTTATATATGAAGTGAATGCTGAAGTTTATCAAAGTACCTTTTCCTCAGGAGAAGGTACTTTGTTGTATGAAAGGGGAATGTTGAACCGGCGGCACTTCTTTCACTCTATCATTGAATATGTTACGATTAACGTCGAATACTGGAGGATAAACTCCTATTTCGCGATGCAACGAAGTGATAATACATGATAAACGTACAGGCAAGGTGATAAGATGAGAGTCATTTCAGGGACGGCAAGAGGTCGTTCGTTGAAAGCGGTGCCGGGCATGAACACACGCCCGACGACGGATAAAGTAAAAGAAGCATTATTTAGTATGATAGGGCCCTATTTTGATGGCGGTACAGCGCTTGACTTGTTTGCAGGTACGGGTGGGCTTGGAATTGAGGCACTTAGTCGGGGTGTAGACCACGCTGTATTTATTGATATGGATCCGAAAGCGATCGAGACGATCAAACATAATGTGAACGTTGCACGAGTAGCTGAGAAAGCAGAAATTTTCCGCAATGATGCGAAACGTGCCCTTAAAGCGCTGGCGAAGCGGGATATGAAGTTTGATCTCGTATTTATGGATCCTCCTTATCGCATGACAGATGCAGATATGCTGCTGACAACGATGTTGGAGCAAGAGATGTTGAGTGAGCAAGCCATTGTTGTGATCGAGCATGATTCCAACTACACGTATCCTGAACACATTGGAGCCATGGCCTGCTTCAGAAATGCAAAGTATGGTGAAATTGCTTTATCTTTATATACAAAGAAACAGGATGAGCTAGAGGATTGAGGAGAGGAGTTACCATCATGACGAACGAATGCAAACAACGAATAGCTGTTTATCCAGGCAGCTTTGATCCTGTCACATTAGGACATATTGATATCATTCGCCGTTCGGCGAAGCAATTTGATAAAGTAATCGTTGCCGTACTCAACAATTTGAGCAAAAATCCACTTTTTACAGTAGAAGAGAAAAAAGAACTTCTGCGAACAGCAACCGCTGACATTCCAAATGTAGAGGTCGATGGATTCCGAGATTTGCTCGTTAATTATATGGATAAAAAAGAAGCGCACGTTATTGTGCGCGGTATTCGTACAGTTACCGATTTTGAATATGAAATGCAATTGGCGAGTACGAACCAGAAGCTGAATGACCGCATCGAAACGATATTTATGATGACCAATCCTAAATATTCGTATTTGAGCTCCAGCATGGTCAAAGAGATTGCGCGATTTGGCGGTGCGGTAGGGGAGTTCGTAACACCAGACGTGGAACAAGCTCTTCGTCGCAAATACAGTGACATGAACTAATTTTATAATATTGAATTGACGCAAATTACCCGAATGTTATTGTTTCTTTGGTACCGTTATATATATCCAGCAGCTGAGTGCGGTCAGTATGAGCAAGCCCGCACCTGCAAAGAGCAGCAGTACAAATGGCTGAAGCCATACATAAAGGAATGAAAGATATTGTTCTGCTCCGATCATTCCGTTTATACTGTTCCAAATCATGATCCAAAGAGATTCGATATTTCCTTCAAAGAAGGATTGAAATAGAGTCACGGATGATTGATGACTGTGAGCTGTGATACCGATTCCAGATGGTAGAACAGATGCAGCATCTGCCCATACGGGAGCAACGGCAGCTGTGCTTCGAAACAGTGCAAGCAGCGGTTTCCAGCATACATACGTACAGATGAATGCGAGCAGCGCGTGAAGCAGTCTAGCGGCAAAGAAGCGCCAGTAACGCAAGTCCGTTTGCTTGATTAAGCTGTGGACTTGCAGGTGTGAGCTAATACCACTCCATGCTAATACAGCGCTGACAAGGGCGGCTTGGAACTCTGGGGAGCTAAAAGAAGTTGAGCTAATCGTGAATGCTCCAAGGTTGACTTCTAGCAGCCCATTCATAAGCAAATTGCCCAGTGTAGATGGGAGAGCAAGACGGGCGACTTGAATAAGGACTGAGAACATCATCATATAGCCGCCAATCATCATTAATGTCTGGACAGCTGATGAGACTGCTTCGCCAAGCAGCCTGCCAATGGGCCTGCCATCCATTTGGCGGGCTTGTTCCATACTATTAAAGATTCGTTGTGGAAAAGATTGTTTAGGTGATGGAGCAGCCGTACGTTCAGATGTAGAATGTTGATCCGCTTCTACTGTTGTTGAACGAGATACACATTTGAAACTAGTTATGGTGTAAACTTTGTTTCGTCCATCAACGATGCGAAGGAAGACAGCTGTTAGCAATGCCGTTATCCAATGTATGCAAGCAAGTAATAGTCCAACATCGGCCTGTTTCATAAAGCCTACACCTACGACAGCGACGAGGAAGACAGGATTACTCACATGTGCAAGAGCGAGCAGTCGCTCGCCTTCCCTGCGGCTAACACTCTGTTGTTGACGCAGGTTGGCAATGACTTCAGCTCCAGCTGGATATCCTGCTGTCCATCCTAGAGCCCATGCCCATCCTCCGACCCCGGGAACACGAATCAACAGCCGCATAATGGGTTCGAGCACAACACCTAACGCATGAACCCAGCCTAATGCTGACAGTAGATGAGACAAGACGAGAAATGGAAGCAGGGCTGGAAATATAATGGTCCACCAGACTTGCAGTCCTTGCAGTGAGGCTTGAAAAGCTGCTGTTGGGTACAGCATGATACTAACGACAAGCAGTACGACCGAGGCTCCGACAAAGAGCGTGTACAACGGGTGTTGAAAAGGAGAAGAGCGGAGTAAACGGACGGACCGCATTGAATTCACCTCTTTGTTAAAGATTAAAGGCAAGACGTAAGTCTGTACGCAGCTGCATATATTTTCATATGTACGTGAAATGGACGGGCTTTAGACCATACAGAAGGAAGGTGAGTCTAATGAATGAGAATGATGAGCAGTTTGCGAAGCAACAGCGCTATGGTGGGTGGCATTTTTCCTGGCGATGGCTAATCGCTATAGTAGCACTGGTGTATTTTTTAGTGTATATGCCAACCCCTTATGTGATTTATACACCGGGAAGTGCAGAATCGATTAAGCCGCTCGTTGACGTAAAGGGTGGAGATGATACAGAGCAAGGTGCATTCATGCTGACTACCGTTCGCAGAACGTATGCCAATATGGGACTCATTGTCTGGCACTCCTTCAATTCAGATGCCCAATTCGGGAAGAAGCAGGATGCGCTGCAAGGTCGTTCAGAGGCAGAGTATGAAACCGAGCTTGTATTTAGCATGAGCGGTTCTCAGAGCAATGCGATATTAGCTGCATATCATGCGGCAAACGTTCCGTACGACAAGGTCAATACAGGTCTGTATGTGATCTACAATTTGCCTAATGTATCGAGTAATGAATTTAAGACGCAAGATCGCCTGTTGAGTATAGAAGGGCAGAAGGTCAATACCGTCAAAGAGGTAAAAACGATTATTGCGAAGTATAAGGAAGGTCAGACGCTTACGGTTCAAATTGAACGCGAAGGCAAGAAGCAAGATGTTAAAGCTAAGTTGGTACGCTATAAGCCATATAAGCAAGCGGAAAATACAGTAGTTGGATTTGGCACGACGTTTGGTGAAAAAGTAGACATTGTACCTCGTAATCCAAAGGATAAGATTACGTTCCATGAAAGTGATATCGGTGGGCCTTCAGCAGGCCTTATGTTCACCTTGGAGTTAATTAACCGCTTGACGCCGGGAGATCTATCACGCGGCCATCTGATTGCCGGTACTGGTGAAATTACACCAGAGGGCAAGGTAGGTATGATAGGCGGTGTACAGCATAAAGTGGTGGCTGCCCATCAAGAAGGAGCCAGTTTATTCCTTGTGCCAGAAGGAAACTATGAGGAAGCTAAGGCAAAAGTAGATACGATGGACACGAAGATGAAGCTAGTGTCTGTACGTACGCTGCAAGATGCATTAACAGCGATTGAGCAGTTGGAAGTGAAGGCTGTTAAGCCGGATATGCCTAAATAAATCGTGATCTTTTCTAAATCAAAATCAAAAACAAGCATCTGAGTCCCATGGGGTCAGTCCCCATACGATGTGGGCAACTAGATGCTTGTTTTTTGATTGTAAAGATGAAAGGAAAGCCTGATGTGACTGATACGCTTAATAGATGGATGTTGCAGTTAGAACGGTCTTAATTGTTACTATTTCCGACTCCGTTCAGTCAGGTGGTTAATTGCTCGGACGGGATTGTCTTGGCGGCTCGTAAAAGTCGCGATAAGCAGTTCGTCCGTGTACACGGGAAATGCCAGCTGCATAGACAGCGGTTGCACGAATATCCGCGGCTAGGCCAGCAGTTCCTCCGAGCATGCTATTCTCTCTCGTTACGGTTTGTACAATAGGTAAGGAAGCTGACTTTTTCATTTTTTTCAGCAGTATCTGCCCTTTTTCACTGAATCCGAGGACACGAATGTAATGTGGGCCTCGCTGCAATGCTTCAGGACCAAAGTCGTCTTTCGTATGGTCGAGCAAAATGTGTGTAAGCATGCGCTGGAGCTTCGTAAGTGTATAGCGTTTGGTCTTTAATGCTTCAAGCAACGGTTGAACACGCCATTCTGTTAGTTGTGGTAGTGTGTGTAACAGTCGATGTTCCAAGCCTTCTGTAACTTCGAGTATGCTATGCAGCGCTTCTGGAGAAGCAGTAGATAGACGATAGAACAAAGCCACGGCATATGACTCCCAATGGCCAAATTGCTTGCCTGCTGCTGCCCATTGGTTGATTATATTCTGTGATACAGATGGCAAATATGGCTCAGCTGACTGCGCAGACTCGTGATGAATGAGGCGTCTTACCGCTGTGGCGCTTGCAATCGTGTCTGAATGGGCGATTGTGTCGTGATAACCTGCTGAGACTCGTCGAATCGTGTAAGGCTTCATCGCGGACGTGAGCCGCTCTGAAGCCATCATATAATGGAGGCCGAGCGAATTGTTCGGCTCAGCCAGCCAACTTGCGTCGGCAGCAGCATCGCCGCCTGCGGCAGCCGTCTCTGCTGCTGCCGCCTGTGCATATGCAGCAGGGTAGCTGACGCCCTGCTTCAATGCAGAGCGCAGCCTTGCAGCGAACGCGGAATCTTCCCGCGTCAGTCGCTGCGCGGCACGAGCAAGCGGCTCTAGCTCGCCCAGCTCGCTGCCGAAGCAAAAGGCGTCCACGACACCAGTGGCGGCAAGCGTCGCCACTGCTCCGTGGGCGAACCATTCTGCTGGCTGAACCGCATAAGCGGTCGGCAGCTCCAGCACAAGGTCAACCCCGTTCGCGAGCGCCATATCGGCTCGCGCCCATTTATCTAACAGAGCAGGCTCGCCACGCTGAAGGAAGTGGCCGCTCATAACAGCAACAACTGCATCGGCATCGGCTATTTGTTTCGATTGTTGGAGATGATACAAATGTCCATTGTGCATCGGATTGTATTCAACGATGAGACCAACCGTTTGCATATTTTTAATATTCCTTTCCTTCCGATAAGGATGTATAATTTTCTCATTATCGTTCCTAAGCAAGTGATGGCATAATCATATCATGGACAAGCATCGATGTCCTAGTCGCTCACAACGAGAGGAACGGTGCAATCGACTAGATAGCTGCCGGCAGGGAGACGAAGGAAGTCACCATACGCAATCTCGTAAACTGTCAAACATAATTGGTTGACAAAGCATGAGAAAAATCGCTATAATTAATTTTGTTTGTTTGGGGTGATAACATGAAATTTTCTTTACGGGACGCGATCAATGGTCAACAGGCGCACATACGAGAAACGTTTGAGATAGAAGATCCTATGTTCAACCGTAGCGATATTCGCCGTATTGCACCCGTTAACGTCGACTTAACAGCGGCTGCGGAAGACGACGACCTAGTTGGCGTTACAGGGAAATTGACAACAACGTTGGACGTTAACTGTTCACGTTGCTTAACGCCTCACACTGAGACAGTTGTCATTCCGTTTCATGAGCATTTTAAGCTGACGGACTCTACTACTGATCTTCCAGCAGATGACGAAGATGATGTCATATACGTGACGGATGAACGCGTTAATCTGATTCCATATGTGGAGGAAGCGGTGTTTGTTCATTTGCCATTTACAACCTTATGCCGTGAAGACTGCGAGGGGCTTTGCCCAACTTGTGGTACGAATCGCAATGATAAGGACTGTGGATGTTCCAATGAACGAATTGATCCGAGACTAGCAGGGTTGAAAGATTTCTTTAAGAACTAAAGAACTAACAACCGAGTTTTGCAAGATGTAATTTGGGTAAGGAGGTGTAAACATGGCAGTACCTCAGAGAAGAACTTCTAAAACACGTCGTGATAAGCGCCGTACGCACTTCAAACTGTCCGTACCGGGCATGGTTAAGTGTGATCAATGTGGTGAGTTGAAATTGGGCCACCATGTATGTAAAGTGTGCGGAACATACAAAACAAGAGAGATCATCAAACAATAATCGTATAACTAGCGACTGATGTTTACATTCGTGAATGAAGTCTCTAAATACGGGAAATGTAGCATTTCATCATTTGGTGGAATGCTACTTTTTTTATGCGTCATCGGTTCCATTTTCATCCAAATGAGAACTTGTGCTTTTCAGAAGTGAAAATATTATATATACTACAATTAGTACCTGGTTCTAATACGAGCCTAAACCTCATAAGTGAATGCGATCATTCCGCTTATGATTGGATGGAATAGAGCAGGTTAACCAGAACGGATAAGCAGCATGTTACTCATAGTGGTTAAAGGTGGTGTAACACATCGAAAAGCTACCTAAGCGCGAGAGACAACGGCAATTGGCCGGTATTATAGAAGAGAACCCATTCGTTACAGATCAGGAGCTAACACGCAAGCTGCGAGTCAGCATTCAGACGATACGGCTTGATCGAATGGAATTAGGCATACCAGAACTTAGAGAAAGATTGAAAGTGATGGCGGAACAAACGTATGATCAGGTTCGGTCACTACCAATTGACGAGGTTATCGGGGAAGTTATTGATTTGCAGCTTGATCGCAGCGGTATTTCTATTTTCGAGATCAAGCAAGAACATGTATTTTCTCGAAATCATGTTGCACGTGGACATCATTTGTTCGCGCAGGCGAACTCATTAGCCATCGCCGTTATCAACGAAGAAGTCGCTTTGACTGCAACAGCCGACATACGCTTTGTTCGGCAAGTGCATCTTGGTGAGAAAGTAGTGGCAAAAGCATATGTGCGCTCCGTATCAGGTGAGCGGAACAAAGCCAAAGTTGAAGTGTTTAGTTATGTCGGAGATGATTTGGTTGTCCATGGACACTTTATTATTTTCCGTTCTACATCAGAGGGGACAGTCAGCGAAGGAGGACATGAAGATGAGAATCGCCATTGATGCAATGGGAGGAGATCGTGCACCAGCCAGTATCGTAGAAGGTGCGTTGGAAGCGGCAAAAAATTGGAGTGAACTAGAAATCATTCTTGTTGGAGATGAACAAGCTATTAAGCCGCATTTATCCAACCAGCCTTCCAATATCCGTGTTGTTCATACAGAAGAACGTATTGAAGCTGACGATGAGCCTGTGCGCGCAGTGCGTCGCAAGAAGGGTGCTTCGATGGTCATGGCAGGACGAATGGTGCGTGAAGGTGAAGCGGACTGCATGATATCAGCGGGCAATACGGGCGCTTTAATGACAACAGGGCTATTGGTAGTCGGAAGGATGGAAGGGGTGGAGCGTCCAGCTCTTGCACCTATGATACCAACGATGGATGGCAAAGGAATGTTGGCGCTTGACCTTGGGGCCAATATGGATGCCAAGCCTGAGCATCTCGTACAATACGCAATAATGGGCAGCATATATAGAGAAAAAGTACACAGCATTAAGAAGCCACGCGTAGGATTGTTGAACGTTGGCAGCGAGGCGCAAAAGGGAAATGAATTAACGAAAGCGGTTTTCCCTTTGTTAGAACAAGCGCCTATTCATTTTATCGGGAATGTAGAATCACGAGATGTGCTGGAAGGCGCATGTGATGTTCTCGTATGCGATGGGTTCGCTGGTAACGTAATGTTGAAGACTTTAGAAGGTACGGCTGGTTCTTTATTTAATGTCTTGAAGCAGGAATTTACACGTTCTTGGCTTACGAAGCTGGGAGCAGCATTAGTCATGCCAGGATTGAAACGCCTCAAGCAAACGATGGATTACAAGGAACATGGCGGTGCTCCATTACTTGGATTGAATGGGCTCGTTATCAAAGCCCACGGCTCCTCTGATGGGCGTGCGGTATTTAACGCAATTAGACAAGCGCGTACAGCATTACAGCATAATCTAACGGAGACAATCTCCGCTGAAATTGTTCGTCAACCTAGCGGGAAGTGAGTGTGAGAGTTATGAATTTGCGTCCGGTTGGTATTATTGGAACGGGTAAATATGTACCTGAACGTATTCTTTCCAATGCAGATTTGGAAAAAATGGTAGATACGACTGACGAGTGGATTGTAACACGCACAGGGATGAAAGAGCGACGTATCGCTGCTGCTGATCAGATGACTTCTGATTTGGCATATGAGGCTTCTGTTCAAGCGCTCGCCGCAGCGGGAATTACGGCGGAGCAGCTAGATTTAATCGTAGTAACGACAGTAACGCCGGATATGCCTTTCCCATCAACGGCATGTATCGTACAAGAGCGGCTTGGAGCTAAACATGCAGCTGCATTTGACTTATCCGCAGCATGTGCAGGATTTATTTACGGATTAGCTACTGCGTCTAATTATATTGCTACGGGCATGTACAAATATGTATTGGTAATTGGTGCAGAAACACTTTCTCGTATAACGGACTATACGGATCGCAACACTTGTATTTTGTTTGGTGATGGAGCAGGGGCTGCAGTCTTGGGGCCTGTAGAAGAAGGGTATGGCATTCAGTCGTTCGAGCTAGGCGCGGATGGAACAGGTGCGGACTTGCTTAAAATAGAAGGTGGCGGTGCACGCTGTCTAACAGCAGTAGATTCTGCGGAAGAGAAGCGTCCTTTCATTTATATGAATGGTCGAGAAGTGTTCAAGTTTGCCGTTCGTATTATGGGCAGCGCTGCAGAGCAAGCATTGGCTAAGGCAGGCAAGACGAAGGAAGATATTGACTTGTTCATTCCTCATCAAGCGAATATGCGTATTATTCAATCTGCAATTGAACGCCTTAAGCTGCCAGAAGAGAAATGTGTCGTTAATCTTCCGAACTATGCAAATACGTCTGCGGCCTCTATTCCACTTGCGTTAGCAGAAGCTGTTGAGCAAGGTCGTTTAAAGCGCGGCGATACAGTTGTACTCGTTGGCTTCGGTGGTGGTTTGACTTGGGGGTCAACCGTTTTAACTTGGTCATAAACAAAGAAATAATAGATTTCATTGGATGCAAGGAGTGGAATTGATGAGTAAGATAGCGTTTGTGTTTCCTGGACAAGGAGCCCAGTCTATAGGAATGGGCAAAGATGTCTATGAAGCCAATCCAGCTTCGCGTGAAATTTTTGAACGTGCCAACCGTGTGCTTGGATATAACCTTACTGATATTATTTTTAATGGACCAGAAGAACTGTTGAAGCAAACGATCCATACGCAGCCTGCCCTCGTGACGGTTAGTTATGCACTATATACTGCATTTGCTGAACGTGGGATTCGTCCTGACTATTTAGCAGGGCACAGTCTTGGTGAGTATAGTGCATTAGCTGTGGCTGGTGTAATGAGCTTCGAAGATGCGGTCGCTACGGTACGCAAACGAGGCGAATACATGGAAGCTGCTGTTCCGAAGGGGCAGGGCGCCATGGCAGCTGTACTTGGAGCGGGACGCGAGCAGCTCGGTGCGCTTTGTGATGATATTTCTGCATTCAGAGCACCCGTTGAAATGGCGAATATCAATTGCCCAGGACAAATCGTAATCTCTGGTTCGGCTGATGGTGTTCAGGCGGTAGTCGAGCGCGGGAAAGAAGCTGGAGCTAAACGTGTCATTCCACTTGAGGTAAGTGGTCCATTCCACTCTTCTCTTATGCAACCTGCTGCTGATCAGCTAAGCGATGCTTTTGATCAGGTCAGCTTGCAGAATACGCAAATTCCGATTGTATCGAATGTTTCCGCTCAAGCGGAGCAAGAAGCAGGACGCATTCGTCAACTGCTAGTGGAACAAGTTTGCTCCCCTGTATTATGGGAAGACAGTATACGGTATATGATTGGACAAGGGGTAGATACATTTATCGAACTTGGTTCCGGTACAGTGCTAGCTGGACTTATTAAGAAAATTGATCGTTCGGTTAAAGTTGTTTCCATTAACAGTTTAGAGTCGCTTGAGGCATTCCAATTACAGGCGTAAGTGAACGTAGGTCATAATGGAATGCTGCTGTTTGAATCTTACAGATACGGCAGTACCAGCTCGAGTCGGTGTTGACTTGAACCTTGACAATGTATGAAGTTGTATGGGAACTGTCATCTTTTATTGTGTAGACGGGATCATTCTCTCGGTCTAATAGACCTAATCTTCGTCATTTGTGGCGATGCAGGGCATACCCCGATGCGGTGTATGCCCTAATAAAGGACAAGGAGGGTATTTGGATGTCCAATTTGGAAGGTAAAGTTGCGCTTGTTACTGGAGCTTCTAGGGGCATAGGCCGTTCTGTTGCGCTTAAGCTTGCATCTGAGGGCGCAGATGTTGTCGTTAATTACGCAGGTAGTGAAGCGGCTGCTGCTGAAACCGTTGCTGCGATTGAAGCACTGGGACGCCGTGCTGTTGCGATACGTGCGAACGTTGGCAAAACACAAGAGGCAGATCAGCTTATCCAATCCACCATGGAACAGTTTGGCCGTATTGACATTCTCGTGAATAATGCAGGCATTACAAGAGATAATTTAATTATGCGCATGAAGGAAGAAGAGTTTGATCAAGTCATTGAAACGAACCTTAAAGGCGTGTTCAATTGCTTGAAAGCTGTAACTCGTCCGATGATGAAGCAGCGCTCTGGCCGCATTATTAATATCTCGTCTGTTGTAGGTGTGCTTGGCAATCCAGGTCAGGCGAACTATGTTGCAGCTAAAGCTGGCGTTATCGGCTTGACGAAAGCTTCTGCACGTGAGCTCGCTTCACGTAACATTACGGTGAACTGTGTCGCACCTGGCTTTATCGAGACAGATATGACTGATGCATTGTCTTCCGAGATGCGTGAACAGCTGCTCCATGGCATTCCGCTTGCTCGACTTGGCCAGCCAGAGGATATTGCGAATGCCGTATTATTCTTGGCCTCTAACGACTCGTCTTATATGACGGGACAAACGATTCATGTCGATGGCGGCATGTATATGTAAGGCTTTTCCGTCTACTATAATAGTAGATGTTGAGCATTTTTTTTGTTAGTTGATTGATATGGCAATTTACAAGGAATTCTCGTATAATACCAAAGAGGAGGTGAACCGGATGTCTGCAGAAGTATTTGAGCGTGTTAAACGTATTATCGTTGAACGCTTAGGCGTAGACGAAGCGGAAGTAACACTCGAAGCATCTTTCAAAGATGATCTTGGTGCTGATTCCCTCGACGTTGTGGAATTAGTAATGGAACTAGAAGATGAGTTTGATATGGAAATCTCTGATGAAGACGCAGAGAAGATTACGAGTGTAGGTGAAGTAGTCAGCTACATACAATCTCATACCTAAGGTTGTTCAAGTCCCGTTCATAATTGACGGGACTTCTCCACATTTAGTACATGTTTTAATGATAAAGTCAACGGTACACAAATAGATGGTGTTGAAGTATAGAGCCGAAAGTGAATATAATGAGGTGATCTTGTTTGAAGCATAGGGTTGTCGTTACCGGAATGGGTGTCATTACCGCTCTTGGTTCAGATATACCGACGTTCTGGAATCATTTGACGGAAGGGAAATCAGGAATATCCAAGATTGAATCGTTTGACGTATCTGAATATTCCACTCAAATTGCAGCTTCGGTTAAAGATTTCAATCCAGAAGTGTATGTGGATAAGAAAGAAGTACGTCGCATGGATCGGTTTGTTCAATTTGCTGTAGCTGCTAGTAAACTGGCCGTTGAAGATGCAAAGTTGGACATGGAGTCTGAGGATCCTGAACGTGTCGGTGTTATCGTTGGCTCAGGCATCGGTGGACTTGGAACTTGGGAAGAGCAGCATACGACATTGATGCAAAAAGGTGTGAAGCGCGTAAGTCCATTTTTTATTCCGATGATGATTGCGAACATGGCTTCAGGTCAAGTGTCGATGACACTTGGGGCTAAAGGGCCTAACACAGCATCTGTATCCGCTTGCGCGACAGGTACTCACTCGATTGGCGATGCGTTCAAAATTATTCAACGCGGAGACGCAGATACGATGGTATGCGGTGGTGCAGAAGCAACGATTCGCCCTCTTGGCATGGCAGGTTTCTGCGCGATGCGTGCAATGTCCAATCGCAATGACGAGCCAGAAAAGGCAAGCCGTCCCTTCGATGTAGATCGCGATGGTTTCGTTATGGGTGAAGGTTCGGGTGTGCTTGTGCTTGAATCGTTGGAACATGCGCTTGCTCGTGGAGCACATATTTATGCTGAAGTCGTTGGCTACGGCATGAGCGCAGATGCGCATCATATTACAGAGCCAGATCCTAAAGGAGCTGCCAGCTGCATGCAGCGAGCGCTGAAGGATGCTGGTCTTGATACTACTGATGTTGATTATATTAACGCTCATGGTACGTCTACGCCAGCGGGAGACAAATCCGAGACAAATGCGATCAAGATCGCTTTTGGTGATCATGCCTACAAATTAGCTGTTAGTTCAACGAAGTCGATGACCGGACATATGTTAGGTGCTGCAGGCGGTGTTGAAGCAATTGTATGTGCAATGACATTGAAGGAAGGCGTTATCGCGCCAACGATTAATTTGGATAATCCAGATCCAGATTGTGATTTGGACTACGTACCTAACGTTGCGCGTCAAGCAGACGTGAAGGTGGCTATGTCCAATTCATTTGGCTTCGGGGGCCATAACGCAACAATTATTTTGAAGAAATTCGAAGCATAAGGGGTCAGGCAGTTGAGTGCAGATCTGAAGCAGTTGCAGCAGAAACTCAACATTACATTTCGTAATCGTCAGCTGTTGAAGCAGGCGTTCACTCATGCATCCTATGTGAATGAACACCGCTTCGGACAGCATCAAGATAACGAAAGATTGGAGTTTCTAGGTGATGCCGTGTTGGAACTGACCGTCTCGGAGTTTTTGTTCGAGCGGTGCCCGACACGGCCTGAAGGAGAATTAACGAAGATGCGAGCATCGATTGTCTGTGAGCCTTCACTGGTCAAATTTGCGAATCAACTGCAATTCGGTCAGTACGTTCTACTAGGTAAAGGTGAAGAGCTGACAGGTGGTCGTACGCGACCGGCATTGCTTGCCGATGTATTCGAATCTTTCATCGGTGCGTTGTATCTTGACCAAGGGCTTGAAGCGGTTTGTGACTTTTTGCGGCGCTTTATTTTCCCTCATCTTACGCTGGATGGGAAGCTGCAAACGAATGATTACAAAACACAGCTTCAAGAGCTTACTCAGCATCACAACTTAGGGGTGCTGGAATATCGAATCGTGGAAGAGCGCGGACCTGCGCATGAGCGTGAATTCGTATCCGAGGTTTACATGGGCGATCAATGTCTAGGCAGCGGCACAGGCCGTTCTAAGAAAGAAGCGGAACAGCAGGCGGCAGCCAAAGCATTGGAGCATGCAGTCATACCGAAATCATAACGTACTGTAAGCCGGCGCGTCGCTGCCGGCTTGTTTCGCAGAAAGAGCAAAGGGCAGCGTGCGAGACGGACGGAAGGTTACCGTCAGCGGCTGGTTTTTGCTCTTTCTTTATCCAGAAAGCAGTAGACGGATGCATAGGTACGGGGTGCATCGTATGAGTGGATAGCGATGTAGTACAAAGAAACGTTGAGGTGAATGGAGAACAATGTTCTTAAAGCGGTTGGAACTTGCAGGCTTCAAATCATTCGCCGATCGAACTGAATTGGAGTTTGTGCAAGGGATTACAGGTGTCGTTGGTCCGAACGGCAGTGGAAAGAGTAATATTTCGGACTCCATCCGCTGGGTACTCGGTGAGCAGAGTGCCAAGTCGCTGCGAGGCGGCAAGATGGAAGACATTATATTTGCAGGGAGTGATGCTCGCAAGGCAGTTAATTTTGGTGAAGTGTCGTTAACACTGGATAACAGTGATAGCGCGCTTTCTTTGGATTTTAATGAAGTTACCGTCACGCGTCGTGTTCATCGCAGCGGTGAAAGTGAATATTTTATCAATAAGCAGCCGTGTCGTCTTCGTGATATTACCGAATTATTTATGGATACAGGTATTGGTAAGGAAGCTTATTCGATTATTGGACAAGGCCGGATCGAAGAAATCTTAAGTACTCGATCTGAAGATCGTCGAGGTATTTTTGAAGAGGCATCAGGTATTGTTAAATACAAGTCGAGAAAGAAAGATGCAACGAAGAAGTTGGATGACACCGAACAGAACTTGCTCCGAATACATGACTTGGTTACCGAATTGGAAGATCAGATTGGTCCATTACGGGAGCAGTCGGAGAAAGCTCGTCATTATAAACAACTGCGTGATTGGCTGAAAACGAAAGAAATTGCTGTGTATGTCCATCAAATTCAACAGCTTCATGATCAGTGGCAGGCTGCAAATGAAAAGTTACAGACGCTGAAACATCGGGAACTAGAACTTGCGACGGTCGTAAGCGAGCATGATGCACAGTTGGAAGTGCATCGAATTGAGCTTCGTAAATTGGAAGAAGAGTTGGAAAAGTTCCAAGCATCGCTTCTTCACTATAGTGAAGAATATGAAAAATGCGAGGGACAAGGGGAAGTACTACGAGAACGTAGACGCAACCTTGAAACCAATGAAGCCCAGTTGAAGCAGTCGATCGCGATGACATCTGAGCGAATGCAGGCTAAAGAGATGGAAGTGCAGGGTGTTCGTGATAAGCTGCGAGCACTTGAAGTAGAGCGGAGTGAAGTTCAGCGTCTTATTCAAGATGAGCAATCTAAGCTTGTTGGTGTTGCTGGCAGTGCGAATTCAAATGCTGAGGAATCGTTAAAAGGCCAATTGCTCGATATTATGAACCAGATGGCGCAGCAGCGAAATGATATTCGGTATTATGACCAGCAGCAAGAGACGCTGCAAAAACGGATGGACAAAATGTCTGCCAATCGCAGTAAGCGGGAGGCGGAACGTGATGAACTGCTTCGTAAAATTGAAGAGACAAAGGGACGTACGGAAACGCTCGCAGAAGACCTGCTATATATCCGTAATCGATATATGCAGGAGAATGAGCAGCTTAAGCAAGATGACAAGCTGCTAGAGGAAAGTGAGCAAGCGCTGCGCAAATGGCAGCAGAAGTATGATTCGCTCATTTCTCGACGAGATACAATGAAAGAGCTTCAAGATGACTTCGATGGCTTTATGCTGGGTGTACGGGAAGTGTTGAAGGCTGCGCGTCGACCGAATGGCTTATCTGGTGTTCATGGCGCTGTTGCAGAGCTTATACGTGTTCCTGAATATTTAGAAACAGCTGTCGAAACCGCACTTGGTGCAGCTTTACAGCATGTTGTCATGGAGAACGAAGCGGTTTCCCGCCAAGCGATTGCATTCTTGAAGCAGCGTCAATTGGGACGAGCTACCTTCTTGCCATTGGATGTTGTACGCAGCCGCACGATGCATGATACGGATCGTAGAGTTGTTGATGGCCTTGATGGTTTTGTAGGTATTGCTGCGGATCTTGTCCAGACGGACCGTGCATATAGTCAAGTTGTAGGCAGCTTGCTAGGGAATGTGGTTATTGCTGAAACATTGGAAGATGCCAACCGAATTGCAGCGAAGCTGAACTATCGTTATCGTGTAGTTACTCGCGAGGGTGATGTCGTTAATGCTGGCGGTTCGATGACCGGAGGAAGTTTAAATAAGAAAAATGTGAATTTGCTTGGTCGTCAACGCCAACTTGAGCAGTTGGATGAAGAGATTCGTGGAGTTGATTCTCAACTTGAGAAACTATCCGTATCTGTGAAGGAACTGAAGCAGCGTACTACGACATCAATTAAACGGATCGAGGACTTGCGCGAGCAAGGCGAAGCGAAGCGTATGAATGAGCAGCAGCTTGTTCATGAAATTGCTCAGCTAGAGAAAGAGGAGCGTCAGCATGATACGTATGTAGAGGCTGAAGATCAAGAGCTATCGCTTGCGAATGAGGAAATGTCGACACTCCAAGCAGGTCGTTTAACAGCTGAACAGCGTCTTGCAGAGCTTAAAGTAGAGGAAGATCGTTTGAATGTGGCGATCCAGTCGGCTGAACAGTCCCGCCGCGCGAGCGAAACGGCCAAGGAGGAGCTCCAAGGTCAATTAACGGACTTGAAAGTATCGCAAGGAAAGCTGGATCAGGAGCTCTTCTCACTTAGTGAGCAGTTGAAGCGATCTGAGCAGGAAGCACATACGTACGAACAGGAATATTCACATCAGACCCAATTGCTTATTCAAGTTCAGATTGATCTGGAAACGGTTGAACGAGAATCTGGTAAGCAGACGGAAGACTTGAACCATTTCCATGTGAAGAAGCAAGAGGCGTCGAAGCAAATCGAGTTCAAGCGTGCAGATCGTGCAGCACTTGTACAGCAGCTTGATTTAGCTGAGAGTGAAACTCGTGAGCAGCGCACTGAGCTGAAACAGACCGAAGAAGCGATGAGGCAGACGGAGATTCAATCGAATCGAATGGATGTCGAGTTGGAGAATCTGCTGCGTAAGCTAAGTGAAGAATACGAATTAAGCTATGAGATGGCGAAGTATCGCTATCCTGTTCCAGAGGACATCCAAGCTGCACAGCTGGAAGTGAAGGATTTGAAGCGTCAAATTCAAGCGCTTGGTGAAGTCAATCTAGGTGCTGTTGAGGAGTTCGAGCGCGTCAATGAGCGATACCAGTTCTTAAGTGAGCAAAAAAATGACCTCATTGAGGCGAAGACTACACTGTATCAAGTCATTAAGGAAATGGACGATGAAATGTCCAAGCGATTCAAGTCTACCTTTGATGAGATTCGCAAACAATTCGTAGTTGTATTTGCAAAGTTATTCGGCGGTGGCAGAGCTGATCTTGTTTTGCTGGAGCCCGATCGAATTTTGGAAACAGGTATTGATATTGTGGCACAGCCACCAGGGAAGAAGCTGCAAAATCTACAGCTGTTGTCCGGGGGAGAGCGTGCACTAACAGCGATGGCACTATTGTTCGCTATTTTGCATGTGAAGCCAGTTCCGTTCTGTGTACTTGATGAGGTTGAAGCTGCTTTGGATGAAGCGAACGTGACTCGATTTGCGCAATATTTACGTGAGTTCTCGGAAGAAACACAATTTATTATCGTTACTCATCGTAAAGGTACAATGGAAGAAGCAGATGTGCTGTATGGGGTAACGATGGAAGAGGGCGGCGTTTCGAAGTTAGTATCCGTGAAGCTGGAAGATGATGAAGCGCATATTGCATAGATAGAGCGGAGGAGAACGATGAGTTTTTTTAAGAAACTAAAGGAAAGTATCGCGAAAAAGACAGAAGCGGTAACATCGGTCTTTAAAGAAGGTTTGGAAAAAACGCGTAAAGGATTGGTTGAAAAAGTAACCGATCTCATTACACGTCGCAAAAAAATTGACGAAGAGTTCTACGAAGAGCTAGAAGAGATTCTCATTGGAGCTGACGTTGGCGTCACTACGGTAATGAATCTTATCGAAGATTTACGCGATGAAGTGCGCAAGCGCAAAATTGAGGAAGCAGCTGAGCTTCAGCCTGTGTTGTCTGAGAAGCTAATTGAATTGCTACGCGGCGAACAAAATAACGAGCTTCGTATGAACCCGAACGGATTGACGGTTATCTTATTTGTTGGTGTAAATGGCGTAGGTAAGACAACGACGATCGGTAAGCTTGCACATCGTTTCAAGCAAGAGGGTAAAAGCGTACTAATGGCAGCGGGGGATACATTCCGTGCTGGTGCAATCGAGCAGTTGGAAGTGTGGGGACAGCGTGTCGGCGTTGAAGTAATCAAGCAGCAAGCTGGTTCTGATCCGGCGGCTGTTATGTTCGATGCAGTACAAGCTGCTAAACAGCGCGGTGTCGATGTTCTTTTGTGCGATACAGCAGGGCGCTTGCAGAACAAATCGAACTTAATGGAAGAGCTGAACAAAATCTTCCGTGTTATCCAACGTGAAGTTCCAGATGCTCCGCATGAAGTGTTGATGGTATTGGATGCGACTACAGGTCAAAATGCGCTTTCACAAGCGAAATTGTTTGGTGAGAAGAGTGGTGTGACAGGGCTCGTATTGACGAAGCTAGATGGAACAGCAAAGGGTGGTATCGTTGTTGCTATTCGTCAAGAGTTGAACTTGCCAGTTAAGTTTGTTGGCCTTGGTGAGAAAATGGATGATCTGCAGCAATTTGACTCAGAGCAGTTTGTTCATGCGTTGTTTGCTGGTATCATTCAAGATCAAGAGAAGCAAGAAGAGCAAACAGAGCAGGTATAGAATATAGAGCCTCACAGGGCTAAAACAATAAAAGAAGCTAACCTCTACTATGGGATAGTATCCATGTTAGTAGAGGTTTAGCTTCTTTTTTATCGGCTAGAACCGTTGTTATTATCGAACATTTCTTACTTCACTTCATGATGTATAGCTGCTGTATGGTGTTTTTTAAACGAGAACAAGAAGAACCCGATAAGGGATGAGATGGAGTACATAACACCAGCGATTATATACACCATTTGCGCTCCCCACAAATCAGCAATTAATCCGGTAAATGCGATCGATAGGCCGAAGAGTAGTGTCCCTAGTGCACTTTTAGCTGCGTATAAGTTTGGCTGCTGATCAAGATCAACGTTTAGTTGAATGTAAGTAAGTTGAGATACATCTCGCATTTGTGTGGCTGGGCCCATGATAAATACGATAACAAGTGCGATCCAAGGAGTTGTTGTAAACGCGTAGGCGAACAACATGAGACAAAACATCACGGATCCTATAATCATAGATGGCAACAATTGATTTTGCAGCTGTTTGGCTCTTTTCATAATAAGATAGGCCCCGAAAATTGAACCTGCATAATAAGCAGCATTGATATAGCCCCACCATGCTTCCGATTCGTTCAATACTTGTTGAACAAATAGCAGTGTGACGCCTCCTATCCAAATTCCGTTTGCTAGTCCCTCGATAATATCCATCGTTGTAATGATGCGTATGCGCGGATCGCGGAACAAGATTCCCCAGCCTGACCACATTGATTGTTTCTTAGCCGCTGCGTCATTGATAGTAGAAGGAAGCGGGATGAATGCTAATAGTAACGCTGCCAATGATAGGATGATCGCACTTAACAACAGCACGTTGAAGGAGCCGAGCTGCTGAATCAATATTCCACCAACTGTCCATCCGAACATGGAAACGAACTGTGTACCCATATTGACGATGCTGTTTGATTTCGCCCGTTGTTCTTCTTTCACAAGTCTTGGATATAGAGTGGTTGTGGCCGCGTTCGCACAGCCTCGTGAATATCCAGAGATTACATTGCTTATGTATGCAAAAATAACAATGAGAGGTACCGAGTCGATACTAGCAAGCTGCAGCAGAACGACAAAGAAGAGCGAAACGATAATGTTTATAAATTGAAACCGTCGTAATACCTTTTCTACGGACCATCGCTTATACCATAGTGGCAGCGTAAGGCCACTGCATAGGGCGGATAATGAGCGAACAAGCGATATTCCCCCAGCTAACGCAGCTGAACCTGATAGTTGATATACGGCAGCAATCCAAGTCATCAGCCAAAGTGATGAAGCGAGTTCGGCGGCAGAGTGGTTAAACCACAATGCTTTGAATGACCTTCCCATCCTATCTCCTCCAAATATGTATGTACTTTCGAAACGAAAATGTTTAATAACTATATCATGGAAAAAGATTCCTGTCTATGCAGGTAGTCTTATCGATAACAAATAAAAAGCACTTTCCATCCGAATCGGATAAAAGTGCTTCTTCTCATTACTCGTTTATAGGTGGCTGCTTATGGCAGCGCCGACATACAGGGTAATAGCTGTCATTACCGCCAATTTGAATTTGTTCACCTGTGTAAATCGGTCGACCTGCCTCGTCTACTCTTAGATTCATAATAGCTTTACGTTCGCAGAACCAGCAGATGGTCTTCATTTCTTCGATTTTGTCTGCGTAGAGGAGCATGTATCGACTTCCTTCAAACAGCTCATTTTGAAAGTCGTTCTTCAGCCCGAAGCCCATTACAGGAATGTGAAGCTCATCTACAATCTGAGTAAGCTGCATCACATGTTCATGCCCTAGAAACTGTACTTCATCAACTAAAATGCACGAAAGTGAATCGGCATGAGCGCGAACAATTTCCAATAGATTCGTATCTGGATGGATCGGTATCGCTTTACGTCTTAAACCAATGCGAGACGATACAAATCCTACCTCATCTCGATTGTCGACTGCTGAGGTGAAAATAAGGACAGATTTGTTCTGCTCCTCGTAGTTGTGTGCGACTTTTAAAATTTCGATGGACTTTCCACTGTTCATGGCACCGTAGCGAAAAAATAATTGAGCCAAACTAGCCACTCCCGTTCTTTCTAAATATCGAACCACATCATAACATATCTGAAGTCAGACGTACATGAAAAGGAAAAAGACACCTGTCTTTGCAAGTGTCTACCTAAAAAAGAATGCTATGCAATTAAATTAGCTCAAATTATCAAATGTTCTGTTGCTGCTGTGTTATAAAAATAAGCATTGCTTGACGTAGAAAGTGGGCCAGCCGTGGATGGATAAGATCGTAATAGGCACGAAATTGTTCCTCGTTCACGTACAGATCGGCAAGCTTGGCATACCCCTCCGGTGTAGTAAGGTACATGTGACTTACCCATGCATAGTGGTGTCCAATCAGCCGCTGCGCTTCTTCATCTTCGGGCTGAATACCAGCTTCAAGTAGTTGTGCGATGAGGCAGGCTAGCCTTTCATCATGTAGACCATTATCTTGCAGTGATATGGAGTCGGTTGAAGCATGCATGGTCAGTTGTCCTGCTTTGTCATACCGTTCTTTTAATTCTTTAACATAGCGATTCTGCTTCCCGTTGTCGAAGCCAGCAAAGCGCTGCTGCTCAGTCAAATCACATTCCCCACGTAAATTGGCGATGGTACGATCTAACGTCTTGATTAGTGTATGAAGTCTATTTACTTTGCTTAATAGTAATTGGCGATGGTGCTGTAATGCTTCTGCTTGATTAAAAGTATCTCGCTTTATCATTTCATGAATATCAGCAAGTGGCAGATCAAGTTCACGGAAGAACAGTATATGCTGAAGCTTAATAAGCTGCTCTTGTTCGTAGTAGCGGTATCCGTTATCTCCATAGTATGCAGGCTTGAGGAGGTCGATTTGATCGTAGTACCTGAGAGTGCGAACACTCACGCCTGAAATTTCTGCTACGTCTTGAACTGTATAGGGCACAGTGGCACCGATGTCAAAAGGATTGTAAGAGATGTTCGTATTGTGGTTCTATATGGCTTGTGAATCTATGATTGTCATTAGATTCTTAACCTTACATAATGCAGTCCTTTATACCTACACGTTCTCACCTCTACAATGTTGCATGCTTTGACAAAGCGGCTTCCCTCCTTATTCATGTCGTATTTCTGAGATAGTCTGCGCTGCAATCTGCGCAATTGGTTCTCAGCTTGCCTTGGTGCTCAATTGGCAACCATTCTAGATGTAGTGGCCTGGTGGTTTCTTGGGGTGCCTGCTCCTTTTCTTGCATTTGTCGCTCCTCCTTCTACTACCACTGTAAGGGATGACGTGGCGTCACAGTCAAGCATTATTTCTTAGAATTTACAATTGCCTCTATTACAAGTTGAAGCTCTGAAAAATATCCAGAATCAAGAAGAAAAACGACACTATTATCACTTATTTATAGGTATTTATACCTATAGTTACTGCCTAGTAGCTCTACTATAATAGAGTAGTGCTACCATAATTCCATAAAAAGGAGGATTTATCATGAAACAGAAGTATCCGTTCTCACGTTCCTTCCTGCTTCGCACGCTGACTGCTGCAATAAGCGTATCTATGCTTGCATCAGGCACTGCTGCATTTGCTGCAACTGCGCCGTTGACACAATCCGCATCTGCTCAAATAGCAAATGCACCTGCACCATGGTCAGCGACTCAAGCTTATACGGCTGGTTCGCGAGTCAGCTACAATGGTCAAGTATTCGAAGCCAAATGGTGGACACAAGGCGAAACACCGAATGCTTCCAATCAATGGGGCGCATGGAAAGTTGTTAGCGGAGGCGGCCAAAATGACACAGTTGCTCCGACTCCACCAACAAATGTCGCGTCACCTTCTCAATCTGCCACTTCTATTACTCTCTCATGGACTGCTTCTACCGATAATGTAGGCGTTACTGCGTATGATATTTACCGCAACAATGTTAAGGTTGGAACATCGACTACGACCACTTTTTCAGACAATGGTTTGCAAGCGTTAACATCTTACTCCTATAAGGTTAGAGCTCTTGATGCAGCAGGTAATTTCGCTGATTCTTCTGCTTTAACGGTGAGCACATCAAATGTTCCTATTCCTGGCGATGATCTCACAGTTGGTCAAAGTCGCGTATTGACAGATGCACAAGTTCAAAGCACTTGGGGCGGCATTGACCCTCAGTATGGACCTGATTTGGCTGTACAAGCAGTACAATCCATATTGCCAAGAGCAGAGTTTGAACTTTTGTTCCCAATGCGTATTGGTACGGCAGAATGGCACAACTTCGCAAAAACAAAAGATTACTATAAACCGAACCAAGCAGATTACTACTCCTATGACAACCTCATCGCTGCTGTGCGTGACGTAGCTAATATCAAGTACAAGATTGTATACCGCGAGGGCAGCACTTGGACACATCAAATATTCCGCTTAGATAAAGCCGCTAAGAAAGAAACTCTTCTCTATGAAGAGAAAGACTTCAACTCAGAATGGAACCGTAATAAGGCCAAAATTCCGTATATAACTGACTTCGGTACATTCCTGAAGGAAGGAACAGAAAATAACAAGAAGCGCGAGCTAGCAGCATTTTTGGCCAATATTTCACATGAAACAGGAGGAGGATGGGCGACAGCACCAGGCGGAGAACTTCGCTGGGCACTGTTCTGGAATGAAGAAATGGCTTATATCAATCAACCAGGGAGGGTCGGTTACGTAGCAGCAAATACAGATTACCCGGCAGTAGCAGGGAAGTCTTATCATGGACGTGGTCCAATGCAATTGAGCTGGAACTATAACTATGGTCTTATCGGTTCTATTATTTTTGGTGATAAAAATGTACTTCTTCAAAATCCTGAGAGGATTACAGATGAAGGGAAACTTGGCTTCATGACAGCTATTTTGTTCTGGATGACTCCACAAAGCCCTAAACCATCTAATCATGACATTATTGTAGGAAACTATGTACCGACGGCTGCACAATTGGCTAAAGGATTAGTACCTGGCTTTGGCGCTACAATTATGGTTATTAACGGTGGATTGGAAGGCAATAAAGACGAGACTGACTATCGTGTTAAACGTCGTGTTGCTCATTACCGTGACATTACAACTAGAGTTGGTGCAAACATTCAAGGTGAGAAGCTAGATACCCTTGGTATGCAGCCGTTCTAATAATTGAAGTGCATCTATGTTTATTGAAATAGATATATATAGTAAGCACTCTGAAAAATGAGTATGGATAGGAACGGAGATAGAAATGTTGTTTTGAAGTGATAGTCGGCATGAAGACACGCATAATCATATACAGTCGTATTTGTTCACGATACTGCAAGGTTGTAATTAGCATGCACGCTTTGGGGGAGGTTTATTAATGAATTTGAAGTATCCATTCTCGCGTTCATTTTTACTGCGCACGTTGAGTGCTGTTGTAGGGGTCACGTTGCTAGCTTCTAGTGGACATGCGTTTGCTGCAAGCGGCAAACACGTTCATGAATCCGTAAGAACTGCGGCTTCTTGGCAAGCACAGAAGTCGTACAATGCTGGTGATATTGTAGTATACAAAGGGAAAGTATATCAGGCTAAGCGTACAACTTCAGGAGAACAACCATCTGGTTCATCGAAAGAGTCTCCATGGAAGCTGATTGATAAAGACGATGATGACGACGATGATGATGACGACGACGATGACGATGACGACGACGATGACGATGATGATGACGATGATGACGACGACGATGATGACAACAATGGCCCTGATCATCAGGCGCCTACAGCGCCAGGGAAGCTAACATCTCCTGTGCAAACCACGGGTCTTGTGAAGCTTATATGGAAAGCATCAAAAGACAATGTAGGTGTTAAGAAATATGAGGTATATCGTGATAACGTAAAAGTAGGCGAGACGAATCGACTTGCGTTCACGGATACAGGTTTACAGGCTTCTACATCGTACAATTACTATGTGAAGGCCTTTGATAAAGCGGGGAATTCTTCACAATCAGGCACAATTACGGTGAAGACGAAGGCTGTTATTATTGCACCAGGTGATGGATTAGAAGTTGGACAAAGTCGAGTGCTAACGGACAAACAAGTTGTCCAGCTATGGGGCGGCATTGATGCAAAATATGCTCCTGACAAAGCTATTGAAGCGGTTCAATCCGCATTGCCGCGTGCTGATTTTGAAGCGTTATTCCCATTGCGCTTCGGATCGACAGAATGGCATCAGAGAGCGAAGAGTCAACCTTTCTATAGTCCAGATTTAAAAGAATACTATTCGTATGACAATCTTATTGCAGCCGTTAGAGATATTGCGAACATTAAATACAAAGTTGTATCACGAGTAGGCGTTGCGAATGCGTACCAAATTATCAGACTCGATAAAGCAGCTAAGACAGAAATGTTAATTTATCAAAGTCCTGATTTTAACGCTCCCGTGAATGTTGCTAAGTCTAAGTCAGTGGAAGTATCAGACTTCGGAACGTTCCTAAAAGAAGGTACGGAGAATGATCGTAAACGTGAGCTAGCTGCTTTCTTGGCTAACATTGCTCATGAAACTGGAGGAGGATGGCCGACAGCACCAGGTGGTGAGCTTCGTTGGGCGTTGTTCTTTAATGAAGAAGTAGCATATGCAAACGATCGGACGAAGATCGGTTATATTGATGCTGAGAATAAGGATTATCCTGCTGTACCAGGCAAGTCCTATCATGGTCGTGGACCAATCCAGTTAAGCTGGAATTACAACTACGGCTTAATTAGTTCCATTATTTATGGAGATAAAAATGTTCTGCTCCAAAACCCTGAGATCATTACGCAAGAGGGTAAGATGGGCTTCTTGACAGGTATTCTGTTCTGGATGACACCTCAGGCACCTAAACCATCAAGCCACGATATTATCGTTGGAAACTGGATTCCGACGGCAGAACAGCTCGCTAAAGGACTTGTGCCAGGTTTCGGTGCTACTATTATGGTCATTAATGGTGCCCAAGAGGGCAATAAGGGAGAAGACGACAATCGTATTAGACGTCGTGCGGCTCATTATCGTGACATAACAGGCAGAATTGGTGCAAACATTCAAGGTGAGAAACTTGATACGCTTGGTATGCAGCCTTTCTAAGCAAACAAATTATTTAGGAATGATTGTTTGGTATAAGTAATTTTTCATCCTCTAATAGCTTCTGTTGGTCCCTTCGCTGAGCGATCTGCGAAGGGTTTTTTATGTTGTTAAGGTATATTGCTTGACAATTGAATGGGTTTCGGATAAGATAAAAAACGTCGATGGGCTGTAAAGTGTTTTTCCTTGACGAAAGGAGTGGCCCGTATGAACGAAGAACAGATGTTAGCGAAGACGAATCGAATTAACATGCTGTTTGATTTCTACGAACCGTTACTAACAGAGAAACAGCAAACGTTTTTAAAGTGTTATTTTCATGATGATTTCTCCTTAGGTGAGATTGCAGCGGAATTTGGGATTAGCCGCCAGGCGGTTTATGAACATATTAAGCGTGCTGAGCAAACCCTTGATACTTATGAGAGTAAGCTTAAGCTTCTTGCTAAGTTTGAGGAACGTTCGAAGCTGCTGTCCTCACTGCATGAGACCTTGACAGAACATATGCAAATACCCGACCCGCAGCGTGCGGAACTGCAGGAGATTGTCCGTGAACTGCAGGCGTTGGATTAAGGGAACGGGGTGACTAACTATGGCATTTGAAGGATTAACGAATCGCTTGCAATCGGTATTCAGCCGATTGAAGGGTAAAGGTAAAGTTTCGGAAGATGATGTGAATGAAGCAATGCGTGAGGTGCGCTTGGCACTTCTCGAAGCTGACGTCAACTTCAAAGTCGTAAAAGAATTTATCGCAAAAGTTAAGGAAAAAGCTATCGGCCAAGATGTCATGAAGAGCTTTACGCCAGGCATGGTCATCATCGATATCGTCAATAAAGAATTGACAGAATTGATGGGCGGCTCAGCTGCTAAGTTGGCGAAAGCGAATAAACCGCCTACTGTCATTATGATGGCTGGTTTGCAAGGTGCTGGTAAGACAACCACATCTGCTAAGTTAGCCAAGCTTCTTCAGAAGCAGAATCATAAACCATTGCTTGTAGCGGCGGATATTTATCGCCCTGCTGCCATTAAGCAGCTTCAAGTATTGGGTGAACAGATTAAGGTTCCGGTATTTACACTTGGAGACCAAGCCAATCCGGTTGACATCGCTATTCAAGCGATGGCTCATGCGCGTGAGCAACATTTGGATTACGTCATTATTGATACAGCTGGTCGCTTGCACATTGACGAAGCGTTGATGGACGAGCTGAAGCAAATTCATGAGACGGTTAAGCCAGATGAAGTGTTGCTCGTTGTTGATGCAATGACAGGTCAAGATGCAGTTAACGTTGCTGAAAGCTTTAATCAGCAGCTGGCATTGACTGGTGTTGTATTGACCAAGCTGGATGGAGATACGCGTGGTGGTGCTGCGCTATCTGTTAAGGCAGTTACTGGTTGCCCAATCAAGTTTGCAGCGTTAGGTGAGAAGATTGATGCATTGGAGTCGTTCCATCCAGAACGTATGGCTTCTCGTATTTTGGGTATGGGTGATATGCTCTCCTTAATCGAGAAGGCACAAGCGAATATTGATGCTGATCAAGCTAAGGAAATGGAGCGCAAGATGCGCAACGCCGAATTCACGTTCGACGATTTCCTAGAGCAGATGCAGCAAGTAAAGAAGCTTGGACCGTTGGATCAAGTTCTTGATATGATACCTGGCATGGGTAAAATGAAACAGCAGGCGAATATGCAAGTTGATGAACGTCAGATGGATCGTATCGAAGCGATTGTCCGTTCCATGACTAGCAAAGAACGCCAAGATCCAGATTTGATCAATCATAGCCGTCGTAAACGAATTGCTACTGGTAGTGGTACTCAGCTTGCTGATGTAAACCGCTTGATCAAGCAATTCGATGAAATGCGTCGTGTTATGAAGCAATTCTCGGATATGATGGGACCTAAAGGTCCGAAAATGATGAAAAATTTAAAGAGCAAAGTCGGCAAAGGAATGCGTTTCCCGTTCCGCTAAGCTCCCAATATAATGAGATTTTATTAAGGAGGTGAATTTCGTGGCAGTACGTATCCGTCTTAAACGTATGGGTGCTCATAAAGCGCCTTTCTACCGTGTAGTTGTATCTGACTCCCGTTCCCCGCGTGACGGTCGTTTCATCGAGGAGATCGGTCATTACAACCCAGTTGCTCAACCAGCTGTAGTAAGCATCGACGAAGAAAAAGCGTTGAAATGGCTTCAAACTGGTGCTCAAGCTTCTGATACAGTTCGCAACTTGCTTAGCCAAGCTGGCGTTATGAAGAAGTTCCATGAGTCTAAACTTCAGAAGTAATTCATTCGCTCGGAGGGTCGGAGATGAAAGAGTTGGTGTCAGTAATTGCACGCGCTTTGGTCGATCATCCGGAGGATGTCCGTGTTGAGGTTGTGGAAAAGGAGCATGTGCTCGTTTATGAACTTCATGTTCATCCTGAAGATGTCGGTAAAGTTATCGGCAAGCAGGGCCGCATAGCGAAAGCACTTCGCACGGTCGTTACATCAGCAGCCGTAAAGGTTCCTAAGCGGGTGGCTGTGGACATTATTTCTTAATAAGTCGAAACGGGTTAGGATACGTTCCTAACCCGTTTTCGTATATTTTTATTATGATTTGTTGGAAACTGTTATAAGAACTAACTATCTTCTTATTGAAGTGATGTGCTTGATTGGCGCAGGAGGTTGAATGATGAACGAGAAGTTGATTACAGTTGGAGAGATTGTAAATACACAAGGTATTCGCGGAGAATTAAAAATTGTTTCTCATACGGATTTTCCAGAGGTCCGCTTTGCAAAAAATAGTCAGTTGTTTATCGTTGATGAAGCAAAGAAGTTGCACTTACCTGTAACGGTTGAGAAAGCTCGTGAGCATAAAAAATTACACATTATAAAGCTGAAAGAATACGACAACATTAATGATGTCGAAAAATATAAAGGATGTTTGCTTAAGGTATCCGAAGACCAACAAGTGAAGCTCGAAGAAAATGAGTTCTATTATCGGGACATAATTGGTTGCCGTGTCATCAGTGATGCAGGTGAAGAACTTGGTGTGATCAAGGAAATACTATCCCCAGGCGCAAATGATGTGTGGGTTGTAAAGCGTCCAAAAGGTTCGGATTTACTTTTGCCATACATTGAAGACGTTGTACTTGAGATTAATGTGCAGGACAAGCTTATAAAGGTTCACTTAATGGAGGGTCTGCTGTAATGCGCATTGATGTTCTAACGCTTTTCCCTGAAATGTGTGAGGGTGTATTCGGCGCAAGTATTTTGGGGAAAGCGCGTGAAAAAGGACTTGTATCTTTAAATACGGTCAATTTCCGCGAATACGCTACGAACAAACACAATACCGTCGATGATTATCCATACGGAGGCGGCGGTGGAATGGTGCTCAAGCCCGATCCAATATTTGGAGCAGTTGAGGATGTTATTCATAAGGCATCTATTGAACATACTGAAGACGAGGACGGAGCTGAGAAACGTACTTTACGCCGTCCACGTGTTATTTTAATGTGTCCGCAAGGAGAGACATTTACGCAGTCTAAGGCTGAAGAGTTATCAGAAGAAGATCATTTGATCTTTATTTGCGGACATTATGAAGGATATGATGAACGGATTCGCGAGCATCTTGTTACGGATGAGCTTTCCATTGGTGACTACGTGTTGACAGGGGGAGAGCTGCCTGCAATGGTCGTGGTGGATTCTGTGGTAAGGTTGTTACCGGGTGTTCTTGGTAATGAATCTTCTGCAATCACGGATTCATTCAGCACTGGTTTGTTGGAATATCCTCATTACACACGTCCAGCAGAGTTCCGTGGCTTGAAAGTGCCAGATGTACTGTTAAGTGGGCATCATGCGAATGTTGAAGCGTGGCGTCGAGAACAGTCACTTCGTCGAACGATAGAGCGCAGACCAGATCTATTGGATAAAGTCGAACTGAGCGACAAAGATCGAGCTATTTTGCAACGACTGAAATCAAACCGTTCGAAATGACAATAACGATAGAAAAGCGGCTGTTTCAATGGGTAACGACATCCATGAAACAGCCGCTTGTTGTTCCTTCTATAAGAATAAAATGCGGTGATCATATTAGGTTATCTGAAACGACAAAAGCCCTACCTCTCTTTCGTCCTTGCGGCTCCGATGACCGCGCCAGTGTGAATCAAGTCTACCATCGTCAATTCTTTAGGGTTAGTTGGGAATTAGACAAGATATGAGGAGTTTAATTATTCTTGTTTGAGGAACTCTTATAAGTGAGGGTTATACATGCAACTTTCATAGTATAGCACATCTGAATGAATAAGTATAGCTGTTCGTGTTTTGTTCGTATATAATAGAACGATACGAGTTAAAAATGCGAAATGCGAGCGACGAGCAATTAGTAAGGTACTTCTTATTCATGAATGGAGAGATGTGTCATGGAATTACATCTAGCAGATTATCGCTGTGCGGAAGTAGTTGCAAGATTTTTCGCCAAGCATATTCAGGCATCGCATGATGGAATAAGTAATCTTGAATTTTTGTGTCCAGATGGCGCAAAAGCTGCATGTCGTAGGCAACAAGTTATAATAGCGGCAGAAGAAAGCAAGTTGGTGGGTGCACTTCGATTTTATCGTAGAAAGACTAGCAACTCTGCTTCACTGTATCAATTTGCTCTTAATGAACGTTTCCGAGGCAGTGGAGTAATAGCGCAAATGTTGCGAAAAATAGATGTGGAGTATATTGAGGCTAACTGTTCTATAATGTCTACCTTTAACGCTTATTACGAAAAGACAGGATGGCAGTGTGTGCAACAAAGTCGTGGTTTGTACATATGGAAGTATCAGCTTTAAATCTTTAATTCTTAAATCTTAATAGCTGGGAGAATAGACAAGAATGACTAATATACATGATTATCGCCAACGTGCAGATGTAGTTAAATTGACTGCAGACGAACAGGCGTGCCAATTACTTGAAGAACTGCTCGAAGAGCTAGAGTCTTTGCACCATGCAAATGAAAAACTGCGAAAAGCCCTCTTAGCCTCAAGAAACTCAAGTGGGATGTCTAGCAAGTTAAGGGATGCGCTATACGAATAACCAGAAGCGTACAATTGTCACATTTCGTGAATGTATGAACAGCACAAAGCTTAGATATTTATTTTGCAGTTAATTCTCTTGTGCAAGAGGTAGTCGTATGCTATAATGAATTTTGTTGTTTCAATACGGCGGTCCTCTACAGATGATGACGAGCATGCAAATAGAGCATCTCCGAGATGTAAGAACGCCTGTGTGGAAGGAGGGAGTCATAGATGAATATCGTACAAGCGATTACTCAAGAACAACTTCGTAAAGATGTACCAAGCTTCCGTCCTGGTGATACTTTGAAAGTACATGTCAAAGTTATCGAGGGATCTCGTGAGCGTATCCAGCTTTTCGAAGGTGTTGTAATTAAACGTCGCGGTGGCGGAATCAGTGAAACGTTTACTGTTCGTAAAATTTCCTACGGTGTAGGAGTTGAGCGTACATTCCCGATTCACTCGCCAAAGATCGATAAAATCGAAGTGGCTCGCCGTGGTAAAGTCCGTCGTGCGAAGCTTTATTATCTTCGTAACCTACGCGGTAAAGCAGCGAGAATCAAAGAGATTCGATAATGAAAGACCGGGGGCTTGCAATCTCGCAAGCCCCTTTTGCTATTCTTTAAACAATTTGGTACGCTAATGATATGTAAGTTACATTGGATAAGCATCCTAGGAAGAAAGCGGGGCACGGCCTATGGAGCAAGATCAAGTATCGAATCAAACATCTGTGGCGGATCAATCGACACAGCCGCGACGAAAAAACGAGCTGGTGGAATGGATTAAGGCGATTGCTGTCGCTGTCACACTCGTCGTGTTAGTGCGCTGGTTATTATTCGCACCATTTATTGTCGATGGCCCTTCAATGGAGCCGAATTTCTACACGGGTGAGCGTCTTATTGTGAATAAGGTTTTGTATGATTTCCGTGAGCCGAAGCATGGAGAAGTTGTTGTATTCCACGTGCCGGCAGAGGATCGCGATCTCATCAAGCGTGTAATTGGTGTAGCCGGTGATACGATCGAGTATCGTGGAGACAACTTGTTTGTGAATGGTAAGAAAGTAGAGGAACCATACATACAAGAAGCAATTGCGGAAGCGCAAAAGCAAGGTGGAACTTATAACAACAGTGATTTCCCGAATGAAATGAGATCGGAAAATAAAGTTCCCGAAGGTCATATTTTTGTTATGGGTGACCATCGCGACAATAGTACAGACAGCCGTGTATTGGGCTTTATTCCATTGAGTGAAGTGATTGGACGTGCTGATGTCATTTTCTGGCCATTGAATCAGATGAAGTTTATAAATCATTATTAAAAATTACAGCATAGATAAGGGAGGTGGAACGCGATGTCGATACAATGGTTTCCTGGGCATATGACAAGAGCGCGTAGGCAGATTCAGGATAAGCTGAAGCTTATTGATGTAGTCATCGAGCTGTTGGACGCGCGCTTGCCGCTTTCCAGCCGAAATCCAATGATCCATGAGATTCTTGGTGATAAACCAAGATTGATCATTATGAATAAGTGCGATTTGGCTGATCCAGAAGTGACTGCAAAATGGTTGGAGGTCTTTCGTAAAGAAGGGCATGCAGCGATTCCAGTGGACGCTTCGTCTGGATATAATATTCAGAACATCCAAGTGGAAGCACGTAAGCTGCTGGAAGCGAAGTTTGAGCGCCTAATAGCTAAAGGATTGAAGCCACGACCTATTCGTGCTCTTATCGTAGGTATTCCGAACGTTGGTAAGTCTACATTGATCAATAAGTTGGCAGGCAGACAAGTTGCTGCTACGGGCGATCGTCCAGGTGTAACGAAAGGTCAACAATGGATCCGGGTAGGTTCTGAAATGGAGCTGCTTGATACGCCAGGTATTTTGTGGCCTAAATTCGAGGATCAGATGGTTGGTTATCGTTTAGCGGCTACCGGGGCAATTAAAGATCAAGTGTTGAATGTAGAAGATATTGCCTTCTATGCGCTGAAGTTTATGTCTGCTCATTATTGGGAACGCCTAAAAGAGCGTTTCGAATTGGAAACGCCACTTCATGATATTGAAGATCCGAATGAAATTGTCTCTATTATGGAGGAAATCGGACGCAAGCGTGGATGCTTGGTTAGTGGTGGACGCGTCGACCTAGAGAAAGTTTCAGGCATTATTTTGCGTGAGCTTCGAGCTGGCAAGATGGGGCAAGTTACGTTGGAGCATCCTTGATGTGAGATTGAATAACATATGCTTTTCAGTAAGCTGCTTCGCCATTGGGTGGGCAGCTTTTTGTGTTGGTTTGATTTGCGGCATAAAGGGGGGCGGATTGATGTTGAATCATTTTCATGTAGCATTTGTGGATAACCCTTGTTACTATCAAATAGGAATTCATTATAGACTTAGATGGTTAGGAGGATGTTGGGTGAAGAAAGTGCTCATCTATATGCTCTGGCTAATAGGAGCTATCGTATTTGTTTATTTTGGACATAAAGGTGTACGGATCATGAGTCAGTGGGCACAAAAAGGTGATTTCGTTGAATTGACAATCGTAGCAAAAGTGCTATTTTCAGCTTTAGGTGGAGCTTTGCTCGTCTGGATAGGTGGAGCAAGACGTAAAAAACCAACGAACTGGAAGTTGTTTTATGTGATTACGATGCCATGCTTGCTCATTGCTTTAGTGCCAATTATGTGGATGCATATACCGTTGGATTGGTCATGGTCGTATCCTTTGTATCATGATGAATATGTATACTACTTTGGGCTAGTTGCTGGTTATTCTTATTGCAGAGCATTATTTCGTTCTCAGGATCACTAAGCTCCAGCATGTGGAATGTTTGTGAGGGTTGAGTAGGCATGAGATTACATATACAATATAAGTCTGTAAATAGAGCGTTTTGTAGACACCGTTGGTTGGTGTTTTGTTCATAAGGTACAAATGGCAGGGGGAAACGATTGTGGGTGCGAAGCGATCGTCTGCGTCTGAAGCAGAGGTTATTGATCTGTTGGCTTTGGAGCGTGAAGCATGGTCGGCAGGCTATGAAGCGATAGCAGGTATTGATGAGGTGGGACGTGGCTGTTTATTTGGTGATGTGGTAGCAGCTGCGGTCATTTTGCCTCGTGATTGGCAGTTAGAGGGGATTAATGATTCTAAGAAACTGTCGGAGAAGAAGCGAGAAGCACTGTATGAGGATATTATTGCAAATGCTGTTGCGTGGTCAGTGGCGCATATGGATGCGAAAGCAATCGATGAGCTGAATATAAAGCAAGCAACCCGATTGGCGATGAAAATAGCTGTTGAGCAATTGAAAATTGCACCAGACATGCTATTTATCGATGCTGAAAAAATACAAGTAGAATTACCGCAAAAATCTCTTATTAAAGGTGACGCAACGAGTCAATCCATTGCAGCAGCATCCATTATTGCGAAGGTTACAAGAGATCGATTGTGTAGTAAGGAATGGAATGAGTTGTACCCTGAGTATGGAATAGCGGTACATAAGGGTTATGGAACAAAAGCGCATTATGCGGCGTTGGATGAGTATGGGCCGACAAAGATGCATCGCAGAACGTTTTTGAAGAAGTGGGAAGAGACGAAGACGCAGCTGACGTTGTTTTAAACAAGCTGCGTCTTTTGTATGTTCATTTATTATTTAAAGTATGTTTGCCGATATATAGGATAGTGATGCTGCAAGTATCGGAGGGTTATGATTGAATATATCACATTTGGTGCGAGGGATGACTGGGGAGGCGAAACCCGGAGACTCGCGAGCGTTAGAGCTTCGTTCTGGACAAGTTGTACGCGGTGTTGTAATGAGTGTATCGGAAAATGGACAAGAAGCAGTTGTTCAAATAAATGGTGTGCCGGTCAAAGCGGTGCTTGAAACGCCTATGCGCCCAGGTCAGACGACTTGGATGCAAGTACAAGGTCAACAAGAAGACGGGCTTATTATGTTAAAGCAGTCAGAAGCTCATTCTTCACAGCCACTGCCAACGATAGCAGATGCCCTTAAGCAAGCTGGGCTTCCCGACGAGCCTTGGGCACGTACGGTACTGCGTGATTTGCAGAAGAGTGGAATCCCGTTGACGAGAGAAACGATGGCGCAATTGTCAAAGGTAATGGCAATGAAGCCTGATGGTGTGGCAATGGATGAGTGGGTGCAAACGGCTGCGCTGGCTTTGAAGCGTAATTTGCCGCTGACTGCAGAGACGATGCGAGGTTTGCAGACTGTTCTATTTGGCAGACCGATGCATGATATGCTGACGCAGCTGACACGCAGCAGTGAAGCTTGGCTTCAATCATCAGCTTCTTCTGGATCGTCTGCGTTGACAGGTGCTGTAAAAGATGCACTTGCGCTTGTTCGTACGCTGGTAGCTATGATGCCGAATCCTACAAATAGTGGGGATATGATGGAGAATGGCGGCAGTTCGGCACGTGGTGGACATCCTTCGGCATCTGCTGGAACAACGGTTCCTCTTACTACGTCTTCGAATGGTAATGCGGGCAGTGGTACACAGATTGGGTCTCAGCCAGCTAGTGTTTCACCATCTTCGAGTGCGGCGCAGACAGGCGCGGGTGCTGGTGCAGCCCAAAGTGCGGCTCAAGGTACAGCTCAAGGTACAGCGAATGGTTCGGCAGCGGGGGGAGTTCCTCAAGCAGGAGCGGGAGCCAATGCTGCAAGTGGTCCCGCTGCGGCTGCCACTGGTGGCGTGGCGGGCAGTGCAGCTCCTGCGATGCCAACTGGCGCAGGAGCTGCTGGCAACGCCCAGCCAGCTGAAGCTGGGCTGGCTGGGCGGCAAGCTGCGGGATCCACACCTACAGGTGATGGTGCGGATCCCGCAGCACAGCGCCCGATCAGCGCTCCATCTAATGGAGGCGCGCTGATCGGGCGCATGTTGACGCTGCTCGGCGTATCGCACGAGCAGCAAGTGCAGCGCGCGCTGCTGCATAGCGCAGCAGGCGCGGCACAGGCGGCGCCGCAGGCAGATGCGCCGCCTGCGAGCGCGAGCGGCACAACCGCACCACAGCAGCAGGCTGCGCCTGCAGGTGCGGACAGCGCTCGCGCTGGCGTGCCTATGGCACGCCTAGGGGCGGAGGCCGCGCAAGCAGCAGCGGCTTCTGCCCCATTGCCAGCGGCAGCTGCAGCGCAGGGCGCCGCTCCGGCTGCCGCGACAGAGTCGCTGAAGAGCGCGCTGCTTCAGCTTCTCCAACACGAGCAGCTGCCGCCAGCCGTAAGGGATGCGGCCCAGCAGCTCGTGCAAAATATAACGGGACAGCAGCTGCTCTTAACGAGCGATCGGTCATTGCCATTCGCACATGTTACCTTGCACGTCCCGTTTGTGACGCCTGATGGGCGTCAAACAGCAGCTGTGCATATTCAAGCTCGCCAAGGCCGCAAGGGCGAGCTTGATGCAGACAATTGCCGCTTGTGGTTTGACTTGGATCTGAAAGCACTCGGACATACGGTTGTCGACGTCAACGTGGTCGACAAGCTCGTTGCCTTGAATATTCACCATCCGAGTGAGCAGGTGCAAGAAGCGCTGCAAGGCTATCGTGAAGAAATTGATCAAGCTCTTGTAGGTATCGGCTATCAATTGTCCGCATTTCGCGTGCAGGCGCCTCCTGAGAAGCAAGCTGATACAGCGGAAGTAAATCGTACGCTTGATTCGTATTCACCAACTCCATATAAAGGGGTGGATCTGCGCATATGAGTCGCAAGTCATCTACATCAGCTCCGCAAAAACGGGGCAAGGCGGTTGCGCTTTCTTATGAACCTGGACAAGCTACAGCTCCTGTTGTCGTTGCCAAAGGGCAAGGACTACTAGCAGAGCGCATCGTAGCTACAGCTGTCGAAAATGGTGTCCCGATTCAAGAGGATGCTTCACTCGTTGAAGTTCTTTCTAAGCTTGATCTGGATCAGCAGATTCCTGCTGAGTTGTATCAGCTTGTAGCTGAAGTGCTCACATTTGTTTATCGTTCTGATCAACGTGCGGCGAAGGGATGGGTGCGAGCGGATGACTGAGCGGAAACAACCGTCGACTAGAGGTGTTCAAAGAAACCGTCGTGAAATAGGTAAACATGCGGAGCAGCAAGCAGAGCAGCATATCACGCAAATGGGTTGGACGGTAGTCGAGCGTAATTGGCGCTGTCGTCGGGGAGAATTGGATTTGATTGCCCGGGACGGCGAGTGGTGGGTGTTCATTGAAGTTCGAAGTCGTACGGAAGGCGGTTCGTTCGGCACTGCTCGGGAAGCGATAGATGTTCGAAAACAGCAGCAAGTGAGAGCTATAGTCGAACAGTATATTCATCGGAATCGTCTGTATGAAGCCAAGATGCGGTGTGATGCTATTATTATTACGTATCCCAAGCAAGGGGATGGAGATACAGTACTGGGACTAGAGCATATTGAACATGCATTTTAAATATAGTTCTAGTTCTGACACTTATCAGAGGTTCTATAGATAGAGATATGAAGTATGAACTGCGAAGCGTGAACTGGAATGATAAACTGGAAGGTATGAATTGTGAAGTATGAACTGCAATGATAAACTGTGATGTATGATCTGTAAAGAGTCAATTACAATACGTTAGGCGGCTATGATTTAATCTTTTGTTCGGTCTGTTCAATGTGAAAAGTAGCAGGAGACGGTCATGTGCTGCTGTCAACATACATTCTTTTGAATACGAATACGCCGCTATTGACAGCATGTATGGTTGCTGTTGCTAGCGGCGTATTTTCAAAATTAGCTTGGTTTAAAGTAGAGGAGTATATTGAATCGCAAAATAACAGCAGCTTGATTGCTGAATCAACATATTATGCATATCGTTCTAGTTGTTATATCTATTCTCTGTGAAAACTCAATCTAAGTTTAAGCTTCGTGTTCGCGTGTTCATGTATTATCCGCATTTCATTTTTCAAATAGGTAGACTACCTCTAACGGGCGCTGTTGACGTTACTTGCGCTGTATCGCCCATTTTAAAAAGGTAACGGGTGTAGATGAGCTTAATTTAGCCAAACTGAAGCACATACTTACTCTTTCTGTCGAATAAGCGCTGTGACACCCGTTACTATTCAAAACTCGTCCATTTTAACAAAATAGGTTCTACTGCACTCGTTAGAGTGATTACGATAGCCGTAGTATTCAGGTTGTCTAAAGTACAAACCCGCTGGCTCTATTACTACACCAGAATTACGCTTACATACATGAACGTTTGAAATACATTATGCAGGTCTATCAAGTTTGCGATAGCTGATCGCCTCTGCTAAATGTCCGATTTCGATCTGTTCGCAATCTTCTAAATCTGCAATCGTTCGTGCGAGCTTGAGGATGCGATCGTGAGCACGAATGCTTAGCCCAAGCTCATCATACACCTGTTGAAGCATAGTAGATGACGCTGTAGAAAGGGCGCAATACTGCTGGAGCCAAGAACCTCTTAATTCACTGTTGAACCGTAGTGGCAAATGACGATAGCGGTGCAGCTGTCTTTCATGAGCTAGCATGACCTGTTCCCGCAATTGAACGGAATCGATCACTTTGTTATTGGTGTTGTTCAATGAGATACGAGGCACTTCTAGCTGCATATCAATTCGATCTAACAAGGGCCCTGATAGGCGCGCGCGATAATGATGCAGGCGTGCGGGTGTGCAAATGCATATAGAGTGTTCAGTGGCTTGATAATGGCCGCAAGGACAAGGATTCATACTAGCAGCCAGCATAAAATGCGCAGGGAAGCGATAGACGGCTCGTGTGCGGCTAATTGTAACATGCCGATCCTCGAGCGGTTGTCGCAGCACTTCTAACGTCTGACGCGGGAATTCGGGAAGTTCGTCTAAAAACAATACACCTCGATGAGCGAGACTAATCTCACCGGGCTTAGGAATGCTTCCTCCGCCAATTAATCCAGCAGGAGAAATGGAATGATGGGGAGCACGGAAAGGTCTCATTTGAATCAATCCTGTTGATGATTGCTCCCATTTGCCAGAAACACTGTACAGCTTGGACACTTCCAATGCTTCGTCTTCTGATAACGGCGGCAATATTGTCGGGAGGCGTCGTATAAGCATCGTTTTGCCCGTCCCAGGAGGACCGCTAAGCAAAATGTTGTGCATGCCAGCAGCGGCAACAGTCATTGCTCGTTTGGCATGTTCTTGACCACGAACCTCCGCATAGTCTTCATGCCCGTCGTCCGGTAATCCGACTTTGGTCATGGATGGTGAGTAGGATAAATGAGGGGAGAACAAAAGACTGGACAAGCTGCCAGCGCTGTCTGTCACCTGTCGAATTTGTGCCAATGTAGATAGGCTATACACCTCTATTCCACTTACCAATACAGCTTCAGGTGCGTTGTCACTTGGAACGAGTACTTGTGTAATGCCTTGTCTTCTCGCCTCATCAACTAAAGATAATATTCCTGGGATTGGGCGTGTCGTTCCGTCTAAGGCTAATTCACCAGCCACTAGCATATTTCGAAAAGGGGATAAATCGAGTTGCCCACTAGTACCAAGGATACCAATTGCCATAGCCAAGTCGTAAGACGTACCTTCTTTACGCAGATCAGCGGGAGCTAAATTGATTGTTATGCGCTCCAAAGGAAATTTCCAGCCGCAATTGCGTACTGAACTTCGGACTCGATCGATAGATTCCCTCACTGCTGCATCAGGTAAGCCTACTACTGCGACATGCGGTAATCCTGAAGAAATGTCAAACTCCATTTGAATCATACGACCTTCGACTCCATATACAGCTGCACTCCATATGCTTCCATACATAATAAAAACACCTCTTCTTTCACATTCCGAATAGTAGTAAAGGAATGCGCAAGAAAGGTGCTTCCTTATCCAAGCGCGAATAATCTCAATTTGTGATATATTATATGGAAGAAACACATTTTTCGTCAACTAGCTGATAGATTTTTACTAGTTTTGGTGCGAATAGCTACTGAGAACGTATGCTAAAAGAACTAAAAAAAGGGATCTATCTCATTGAGAGATGAATTTGATATCAAACAAATGTGTATTTTGTAATAATTATGGTAGGAAAGCGCTTTAAAAACATGTTACAATGTGTTCGGATTGGTTGGAATTACCGTCCATTCCTTGACATGCACTTGTATTATTATTGCAGCAGACCTTAGTATTAACCGTTCCTCTGTTAACGACACAGTTGTCGAAATATGCAAGGAGCATTAGCTTGGCTGCATAAGCATTATCATTCTAACCCATACGATTCGGATAGGGGGATGCACAATGAATATCCATGAATATCAAGGCAAAGAAGTATTAAAACAATACGGCGTTGCTGTACCGAGTGGTAAAGTTGCGTTCAGCGTGGATGAGGCCGTGCAAGCTGCAGAAGAACTAGGTACATCGGTAGTTGTTGTTAAGGCTCAGATACATGCAGGGGGCCGTGGTAAAGCAGGCGGTGTTAAAGTTGCGAAGAGCCTAGATGAAGTTCGTGCTTATGCTAGCGAAATACTAGGTAAAGTGCTTGTTACACATCAGACTGGCCCTGAAGGTAAGGAAGTTAAGCGTCTCTTAATAGAGCAAGGCTGTGATATTAAGAAAGAATACTATATCGGTATCGTAGTAGACCGTGCGACAGGCCGCGTCGTTATGATGGGTTCTGAAGAAGGCGGTATGGACATTGAAGAGGTAGCTGAACATACACCTGAAAAAATCATTAAAGTTGTGGTTGATCCAGCTGTAGGACTTCAAATGTTCCAAGCACGTAAATTGGCTTATGATATCAATATCCCAGGAGAGCTTGTGAACAAAGCAGTGAAGTTCATGTTGGCTCTGTACCAAGCTTTCGTAGATAAAGATTGCTCTATCGCAGAGATCAACCCTCTAGTTGTTACTGGCGACGGACAAGTTATGGCATTGGATGCGAAGTTGAACTTCGATTCCAACGCATTGTATCGCCATAAAGATATTTTAGAGTATCGTGATCTTGATGAAGAAGATGAGAAAGAAATCGAAGCTTCCAAATATGATTTGAGCTACATTGCACTAGACGGCAACATTGGCTGTATGGTTAATGGTGCAGGACTTGCAATGTCCACAATGGATATTATTAAGTATTATGGCGGCGAACCGGCTAACTTCCTTGATGTTGGGGGCGGTGCGACGACTGAGAAGGTTACAGAAGCGTTCAAGATCATTTTGTCTGATCCGAATGTTAAAGGTATTTTCGTTAATATCTTCGGCGGCATTATGCGTTGTGATGTTATTGCGAACGGTGTTGTTGAAGCGGCGAAGCAAGTTGGCTTGAGCCGTCCACTAGTCGTACGCTTGGAAGGTACGAACGTTGAGATTGGTAAACGCATCTTGAACGAATCCGGCCTGAACATTGTAGCAGCGGATTCCATGGCTGACGGAGCGCAAAAAATTGTCGCTTTGGTTCAATAATCTGGCGAACGAGAGGTGGATGTGCGATGAGTATCTTAATTAACAAAGAAACCAAAGTCATTACACAAGGAATTACGGGCGCTACAGGACTATTCCATGCGAAGGGCGCTCTTGAATATGGTACACAAATGGTCGGCGGTGTAACACCAGGTAAAGGTGGTACAACGGTGGACATTACGCTTGAAAACGGTAAGGAAGTTAAACTTCCTGTATACAACACAGTTGTAGAAGCTAAGCAACAGACAGGCGCTACAGCTAGTGTTATTTACGTAGCTCCTCCATTCGCTGCAGATGCAATTATGGAAGCAGTAGATGCGGACCTGGATCTCGTTATTTGTATTACAGAAGGAATTCCTGTTCTTGATATGGTAAAAGTGAAGCGCTATATGGAAGGCAAACGTACGGTTCTTATCGGACCGAACTGTCCAGGCGTAATCACACCAGGCGAGTGCAAAATTGGCATCATGCCTGGATACATCCATGCACCAGGTCATGTTGGTGTTGTATCCCGTAGTGGAACTTTGACTTATGAGGCTGTTCATCAGTTGACAACACGCGGTATTGGGCAGTCTTCTGCTGTTGGTATCGGTGGTGACCCCGTTAAAGGTTCTGAGTTCATCGATATTTTGAGTCGTTTCAATGATGACCCTGAAACATATGCGGTTATTATGATCGGTGAAATCGGTGGTACAGCTGAAGAAGAAGCGGCAGAGTGGGTTAAAGCTAACATGAAGAAACCTGTTGTTGGTTTCATTGGTGGTGCAACAGCGCCTCCAGGGAAACGCATGGGACATGCTGGAGCAATTATTTCTGGCGGCAAAGGAACAGCTGCTGAAAAAATCGCTGTACTTGAAGCGTGTGGTATCCAAGTAGCGCCTACACCTTCCGAGATGGGATCTACGTTGGTTCGTGTCCTTGAAGAGAAGGGTATGTTGAAAGACTGCATTACGCATCAACACGCATAATTAAATATCGTAGTTAAACAAGGTAAGCAACCTTTTGCACATTCGTGTGAGAGGTTGCTTTTTTTTATGCATTACGTCGATTGAGGGGATAAACATGTAATGTTTGAAATTTTATTTTACAACTGAAAAGAGGAGAAGTATTGACTGGCACTCAAATTTGTAGGTGTCGTATAAGGGATTTGTAGGAAATATTGAAAAGTTGAGATATCCGTATGTAAACGTATACTTGCATTCTGTCTTAAGGTAAAGCAAAATAAGGGGAGCGGTTGACGAGCTTCCTTCATCTGTAAGAGGAGGAAAGAAGATGAGTCGAATGTGGAGAATTCAAGATTGTTTGTTTGGCCTGCATCAAATTAAGGGTGTAGGGTGGCATACGATCGACACCTGCATCAAACTGCTTGGTTGCGAGCAATTGTCTGCATGGCTTGATCGACCAGGCGCAGAATGGGTAGATGCAGGATTTAAACCTGCTTATGCACAGCGCCTCGCAGGAGGGTACACGACAAGTCATTTGCAAAAAAGGTTAGAGTTGACGTATAAATCGGGTATAGATTGGATTACGATGTATGATGAAAGCTACCCTGAATGTTTGAAAGAAATTCATGAGCCACCTTGGGTGTTGTATGGCCGTGGATCATGGTCGGTGGCAGAGCTATATTCCATTGCTATGGTAGGCACACGAAACCCAACTGTCTATGGTAAAACGGTGGCAAAGTCTTTATCTTCACAATTGACAGAGCAAGGATTAGTCGTTGTTAGCGGGCTCGCACGCGGCATTGATGCAGCGAGTCATGAAGGAGCGCTCAATAAAGGGCAAACGATAGCCGTACTCGGTACGAGCTGTGACGCGATTTATCCGGCTCAGCACAATCATTTAGCAGATAAAATAGCAGCTTCTGGCTTGGTCATATCCGAATATCCGTTAGGAACTCCAGGGCATCCTGGAATGTTTCCGCGACGCAACCGTATTATTGCTGGACTTAGTTTAGGAACAGTCGTTGTTGAAGCTGCCGTTAGAAGTGGGGCGCTTATTACAGCGCAGTTTGCGCTAGAAGCATCGCGAGATATATTCGCAGTACCAGGCCCTGTTACTTCGCCTAAATCAGCAGGGACATTCGAATTGTTGAAGCAAGGGGCTAAACCGGTTGCAACGGCAGGGGATATTGTGGAAGAATACGTTCACCTGTTGACAAGCCTGCCTCAGTCATACAATAATGAAACGGTCGTAGATGTGAAAGCTAATGAATGGCTGAATGACATGGAGCAATTACTATTTCATATCATTAGTGGGCAAGACTGTTCACTTGATGAGCTATTTCAGCAGAGTGGTATGCCATTTGCGGATTTGCATCAGCATTTGTTATCCTTGCAAATAAAGAAACGTATTTATGAACATCAGCCTGGAGTGTATCGTTCAATATGAATGATTATTCTCTAGGAATTATAGGATAGTATTGATTGGTTGTCGGAGAGGAGGATGCGCCTATGGCAGATTCACTAGTTATTGTAGAATCACCAACTAAGGCCAAATCCATTGGCAAGTACTTAGGTAGTAAATATATTGTTAAAGCATCAATGGGCCATGTGCGTGATTTGCCGAAGAGTCAGATTGGAGTAGAAGTGGATAACAACTTCAATCCCAAATATATTACGATCCGTGGCAAAGGCTCTGTTCTTAAGGAACTAAGAGATGCACGCAAAAAAGTAAAAAAAGTTTATCTCGCGGCTGACCCCGATCGCGAAGGAGAAGCAATCGCATGGCATCTTGCTCATGTATTGGAATTGGATGAAGCAGAGCCATGTCGAGTTGTTTTCAATGAGATAACGAAGCAAGCGGTGAAGGATGCGTTTAAGACACCGCGTCAAATTAATATGGACCTCGTGCATGCACAGCAAGCGAGACGTATCCTTGACCGTTTGGTCGGTTACAAAATTAGTCCATTGCTTTGGAAAAAGGTGAAAAAGGGGTTGTCTGCTGGACGTGTCCAATCCGTAGCAGTCAAACTCATAATGGACCGCGAGAATGAAATTAACATGTTTGTCCCAGAGGAATACTGGACCATAACAGCGATGCTGAAGAGTGACAAATCTCCGATTGAAGCAAAGTTCCACAGCATGAACGGAGAGAAGAAGGAACTGGGCTCTCAGGCTGATGTATCTGCAATTATGGATGCTATCGGGAAGCAGGCTTTTGAAGTAAAAGAAGTGAAGGAGAAAGAACGTCTACGTCATCCTTCGCCACCATTTACAACGAGTTCCTTGCAGCAAGAGGCAGCCCGCAAATTGAATTTCCGTGCTGGTAAGACGATGTCTGTGGCACAGCAATTATATGAAGGGGTTGACTTAGGTAAAGAGGGTACCGTTGGTCTTATTACGTATATGCGTACAGATTCGACGCGTGTTTCTCCAGTTGCCCAAGAAGAAGCGGGTACTTACTTGAGTGAAAAGTTCGGAGCAGATTACGTACCAGAAACACCACGTCAATATGCTAAGAAAGCTGCAAATGCACAAGATGCGCATGAGGCGATTCGACCTACCTCTGTTCTTCGTGATCCTGAAACGTTGAAGCCTTTCTTGTCCCGCGACCAGCTTCGCTTGTATAAGCTTATCTGGGAACGGTTCGTAGCGAGCCAAATGACATCTGCTGTTATGGATACAATGACAGTGGATTTGCTGGCTGGAGGAGCTTTGTTCCGCGCAAATGGTTCCAAGGTACGCTTCCCAGGCTTTATGAAGGTTTACGTAGAAGGAAACGATGATGGTACAGTAGAAACGGATAAGCTGCTTCCACCATTAACGGTTGGAGACAAATTGCAACAGGAAGCTATCGAGCCTAAGCAGCACTTTACACAGCCTCCGCCGCGATATACGGAAGCGCGTATGATTAAGACGCTTGAAGAGCTCGGCATAGGCCGACCTAGTACGTATTCTCCTACGTTGGAGACGATTCAGAAGCGTGGCTATGTGGCAATTGAGGAGAAGAAGTTTGTTCCGACAGAGCTTGGTGAGTTGGTCATTCAACAAATGGAAGAATTCTTCCCCGAAATTCTTGATGCAGAATTTACAGCACATATGGAAGAAGATCTCGACCAAGTAGAAGATGGCCATCAGCAGTGGGATAAAGTACTAAGCAATTTCTATGAATCATTTGAGAAGCGACTGGAAGTTGCTGAAGAAGAAATGAAAGAAATAGAAATTGAAGATGAAGTATCCGATGAAATATGTGAAAAATGTGGTAGACATTTCGTGTATAAGATTGGCAGATTCGGCAAGTTTCTTGCTTGCTCAGGTTTCCCTGATTGCCGTAATGCGAAGCCGATTGTTAAAGATACAGGTGTAGCGTGTCCAACTTGCCACGAAGGTAAGCTCGTGGAGCGTCGAAGCAAGAAAGGACGCGTATTTTACGGTTGCGATCGTTATCCAGAATGTGACCACGTAATGTGGGATAAACCATCTTCGAAGCCATGTCCAAGCTGTGGCAAGTTAATGGTGGAGAAACGTTCCAAGCAAGGGACGAAGCTGCAATGTACGCAGTGTGAACATAACGAAGTGTTACAAGAATCAGAAGAAGAATAGTTGAATCGTTACAGATACAGTTTGTAACAATGGAGAGGGGTACATCATAGATGGATAAGCCGAGAGTAACCGTCATTGGTGCCGGCTTAGCGGGCAGTGAAGCGGCATGGCAAATAGCACAGCAGGGGGTCCCTGTTACTTTATACGAGATGAGACCGGTGCGTAAGACACCAGCTCATCACACCGATCAATTTGCAGAGCTTGTTTGTTCTAATAGCTTGCGAGCAAATGGCTTGACAAATGCAGTAGGTGTTATTAAAGAAGAAATGCGCATGATGAATTCTTTAGTACTTCAAGCTGCTGATAAGCATGCTGTTCCAGCTGGTGGAGCCTTAGCGGTAGACCGTGACGGCTTCTCTGGTGAAATTACAGAGACACTCAAAAATCATCCTTTAATTGAAGTACGTAATGAAGAGATGGAGTCTATTCCATTGGATGGGATTACTGTCATTGCTACAGGTCCTTTGACTTCGCCAGCTTTGTCCCAGCAAATTAAAGACTTGATGGGTGAGGAATATTTCTATTTCTATGATGCAGCTGCGCCTATTATTGACAAAGACAGTATCGACATGGACAAAGTATATCTTGCATCCCGCTACGATAAGGGCGAGGCAGCCTATTTGAACTGTCCCATGACAGAAGAGGAATTCAATGCATTCTATGAGGCCTTGATTACGGCTGAGAAGGCAGAGCTGAAAGAGTTCGAAAAGGAAATTTACTTCGAAGGTTGCATGCCGATTGAAGTTATGATGAAACGAGGCAAACAAACGGCTCTGTTCGGACCTATGAAGCCAGTAGGGCTTCCTGATCCAAAGACGGGCAAAATTCCATTTGCAGTTATTCAACTTCGTCAAGATAATGCAGCAGGCACGCTGTACAATATGGTCGGCTTCCAGACTCATTTGAAATGGGGAGAGCAGAAGCGTGTATTCCGTATGATTCCAGGTCTTGAGAACGCTGAAATTGTACGCTATGGTGTTATGCATCGCAACACGTTCATTAACTCTCCAAAGTTGTTGGAGCCAACTTATCAGTTTAAAGGCCGTCCGTCGTTGTTCTTTGCTGGACAGATGACTGGTGTTGAAGGTTATGTAGAGTCCGCAGCATCTGGTATGATTGCAGGCTTGAACGCCGCTAGATTAGCGCTAGGAAAAGAGTGTGTAACGCTACCGAAAGAATCTGCACTAGGAAGTATGGCACAATATATTACGACTGCAGATTCGAAGCATTTCCAGCCAATGAATGCGAACTTTGGTTTGTTCCCTGCGCTTGAAACACGTATTCGTAATAAAAAAGATAAAAATGACGCGCTTGCACAACGAGCGTTGGAATCGATTCGTATCTTTAAAGAAGAGCTTGAAACGATTCATTCATCATAACGTATATAGAAACAGCAGGATATCCTGCTGTTTCTTTTCGATATTCCCATACGAAAGGTGGTTCCTCCGATGGAAATGCAGTTTCATGCGACAACAATATGTGCTGTAAGGCATAATGGGCAAGGCGCCATTGCAGGCGATGGACAGGTAACATTCGGCAATAGTATGGTCATGAAGCAGCATGCTCGAAAAGTGCGTCGACTATATCGAGGTCAAGTATTGGCAGGTTTCGCCGGTTCAGTTGCGGACGCAATCACTTTGTTCGAGAAGTTCGAAGGGAAGCTGGAAGAACATCATGGTCATTTACAGCGTGCCGCTGTTGAGCTTGCTAAAGATTGGCGACAAGATCGAGTTCTTCGTAAGCTGGAGGCGCTCATGATCGTTATGGATAAACAACATATGCTGCTCATTTCAGGCGGTGGAGAAATTATAGAGCCCGATGATGGTATTGTGGCAATTGGTTCTGGGGGCAGCTTCGCCTTGTCAGCAGCGCGTGCTTTGAAACGGCATGCTGTTGATATGACGGCAAAAGAAATGGCCGAGGCGGCTCTTCATATTGCAAGTGAAATATGCGTATATACAAATGATAACCTTGTTGTGGAAGAATGCTAAAACAGCAATAGCAGAAATGGAGGATAAATGATGAGTGAGCAAGCGTGGACACCCAGACAGATTGTAAACGAACTTGATAAATATATTGTTGGTCAAAAAAAAGCAAAGCGCTCCGTGGCTATTGCATTACGCAATCGTTATCGTAGAAGCTTGTTGGATGAAAATATTCAAGATGAAATCGTTCCAAAAAACATTTTGATGATCGGACCTACCGGAGTTGGTAAGACTGAGATAGCACGCCGTCTAGCTAAGCTTGTAAAGGCTCCGTTTGTCAAAGTGGAAGCTACGAAGTTTACAGAGGTAGGATACGTCGGTCGTGATGTGGAGTCAATGGTTCGTGATCTGATTGAAACGGCTATACGGATGGTCAAAAATGAACGGACAGAGAAGGTAAAAGAGAAAGCAGAAGAGCAGGCGAATGAGCGTTTAGTAGAAATTCTTGTTCCTTCTGCGGCTCAATCTTCTCAACAACGAAATCCGTTCGAAATGTTATTTGGACAAAATAATGGATCGGCTAACAAGTCGGAACCGGAACCGGACCCAACGCTGGATGAGAGACGTCGTAAAACACGCTTTGAATTATTGTCAGGCAAATTAGAGCAAGATGTTGTAGAAATTGATGTGGAAGAAGCAGCACCTAACATGTTGGATATGTTCTCTGGCCCAGGACAGGAACAAATGGGTATGAACATGCAGGAGATGCTAGGGAGCCTGCTGCCGAAGCGGACGAAGAAACGGAAGTTAGCAATTAAAGAAGCTCGTAAAGTTCTTACGCAAGAGGAAGCGGCTAAATTAATCGATATGGATGATGTGATTCAAGAGTCGATTCGTCGTGCAGAACAGTCGGGCATTATTTTTATCGATGAAATTGACAAAATTGCATCCAGCAGTCGCGGAACTGGACCTGATGTATCACGCGAAGGGGTGCAGCGAGATATTTTGCCAATCGTTGAGGGCTCAACGATTATGACCAAGTACGGCTCTGTAAAAACAGATTATATTTTGTTTATGGCTGCAGGAGCGTTTCATATTGCTAAGCCGTCTGATTTGATTCCTGAATTGCAGGGGCGTTTTCCGATTCGGGTGGAATTAACGAGCTTATCCACCGACGATTTTGTGTCTATTCTTACAGAACCGAAGAATGCATTGACAAAGCAGTATGTGGAGCTACTGAGAACGGAACAGCTTGACCTTGAATTTTCTTCAGACGCAATTCGTGAAATAGCTAATATTGCCTATGCCGTCAATCAGAACATGGAGAATATCGGAGCTAGAAGATTGCATACAATTATGGAAAAATTATTGGAAGATTTATCCTTCGAAGCTCCAGAATTAAACTTAGGACAATTTGTAATTACTCCAGAATATGTACGGGAAAAGCTTACTGATATTTCAAAAGATCGAGATTTAAGCCAATACATTCTTTAGTAGTGAAAAATTGTATTTAAATAATGATAATTTCCCAAAAATTGTCCTATCTTTCGTGCGAAAGATAGGGCTTTTTTCATATTGTCATTTTCGACAAATTTTAAGATGATAAAGATGTTTCGATATATGAACGAATGTAATATTATGAAAAACATGCTCGAATGATGAAAGATATTAAAATGTTACAGGTAACACTGTCTCATTTTTTTATTTTTTTGTCGAAACTTTGCAGGATAATAGCAAGACATGTAGAACTACGATACAAAGGAAAATGTGTAGAATGCGAGGTTAAGTGCATGAATTTAATGGGAGGTTCACACGTTCAGCGCTTAGAAGGTGCTATACAGGCCTCAGTATTGAGACAAAACGTTATTGCGAACAACGTTGCAAATGCTGATACCCCTCACTTTAAGCGTTCCGAGGTTCAATTTGAATCATTGCTTCGTGACCAGCTTAGCAACAACAAGCTCAGAGGTAGACGAACTCATGAGAAGCATATGTACATTGGACCTAGATCCGGGGTACCTCAAGCCTCGCTCGTCCAGGACCAGCATAGTGTGATGGGGAACAACAAGAACAATGTGGATATGGAACATGAGATGACATTACAGGCTGAGAATCAGCTTCGTTATTATACTTATGTTCAGCAGCTCAACCATCATATCAACATGATGAAAACGGCTATTGATGCAAGGAGGTAATAAATAATGATAGGCAGCAGTTTTCAAATCAGTGCTTCAGGCCTAACTGCCCAACGATTGCGAATGGATGTTATTTCTGCAAACATTGCCAACGCTGAATCGACTCGTGCTCAATATGTGAATGGGCAGTTCGTGCCATACCGCCGTAAAATGGTTGCAATGTCACCAACAGAACCTACTTTTCAACAATCATTGAACGCAGCTATGAATGGACAATCTATTCCTCGTGGCGTAAAAGTCACTCAAATTAAAGCAGATGAAACTCCATTTAAGCGAGTCTATCAGCCAACACATCCTGATGCAGATGCACAAGGCTATGTATCCTTGCCAAATGTGGATATTGCAAAAGAAATGGTAGATATGATCTCTGCTACACGCTCCTATGAGGCTAATGTCACGGCCCTGAATGCTTCCAAGTCAATGATAATGAAAGCACTAGAGATCGGTAGAGGCTAATATGCAGCAAGCGATAATTGACTAGGAGGACCACCATGATTCATAATTCGATTTCACCTGTGCAAACAGGCTCAATCTCAGGAATGAGCAATGTGATTAAACCAACATCTCCAGCTGAAGTAACAGAATCCTTCAACTCATTCCTTACAGACGCAATTGCAAATTTAGAGCAACAAGAAAAACAAGTACATAATGTAAATGACAAGTTCCTAATAGGTGAGGCCAGTGTCGATCAGGTCATGATTACCTCGGAACGTGCGCTTCTCAACTTGCAACTAACAACTCAAGTCCGCAACAAGGTGATCGAAGCGTATCAAGAGATCATGCGCATACAATTGTAATGTCGTGATGTCTTACACAGTATTGGTGGGGTGACGAGGTGTGAATGAAAAAATTGGCCAGTACAGGGAGAGAGCTACCCAGTATTGGAATCAGTACAGCAAGAAGCAGAAGTTGCTTCTAGGATCAACATTTATCATTTTACTTTTAGCTATTGGAATCGTTACATATCAGTTATCTAAGACAGAATACTCACTAGCTTTTAAAGATTTGAATTCTAGTGATGCTGCAGGAATTATTGAGTACTTAAATACGAACAGCATTCCCTATCAACTAAGCGCTGATGGTGCATCTATTTCTGTCCCAGCAGCTATGGCAGCAAAAGCAAAGGTTGATGTGGGCGCACAAGGTATCGTCCAGAATGGTTCTCTCGGCTTTGACTCCTTCTCTCCAGACGGAATGATGGGCGGAATGACCGATAACGTATTCGATGTTCGTTACAAAGATGCGCTAAACGGTGAAGTAGAGCGCTTGTTAAGACAGATGGAAGGCATCCAGGATGCACAAGTTCTTATTAATTTGCCGCAAGAAACCGTATTTATGGAAGCAGAGAAGCCGCAAGCTTCTGCATCAATTGTATTGAAGTTCAAACCAGGCTATGTGCCGGATCAAAAAGTAATAGACGGATATTTTAATCTAGTAAGTACAGCCGTACCTAACTTAGAGATCGACAATATAAGCATGATGACAGGGAATAGTCCACTGTACGCATCAAGCTCAAGTAATGGTGTAAATGGTTCATTCCTTGGCACAGTTGATGATCAACTGGCTGTACAACGCAGATACGAACGTGAACTAAGTGATAAGGTTCGCATGTTCTTATCCAGCTTTGTAGGTCCTGACAAGGTTAATGTATTAATCTCTTCCAATCTCAACTTCGATATTCAAACAGAAGAGCATAACGAAGTTAAGCCAGTTGACGAAGAGAATATGAAAGGTATCGAGATCAGCGTCGAAGAACTTCAAGAATCGTTTAATGGCAGCGGTGCTGGAGAAGGTGGAGTTGCAGGTGTTGGCGATGGTGAAGTTCCAAATTATCCAGGCGACACTAACAGTGGTCAAACACAATCCGAAAAATCACAGCGTACAGTCAACTATGAAGTAACGCGTATTAAAAAAGCGATACAATCTAGTCCATATGCTGTAACAGATTTAACCATTCATGCAGCAGTTGAATCACAGCTTACTGATGCACAGCGAGATTCTATTGAAAAAGTTCTTAAGTCTATCGTTGCTGCTCAGCTTCAGACAACAGCTACGAAAAATAACGTTACTATTACAGACGATGTATTGGAGCAAAAAGTTTCTGTCATTGCACAAAATGAGACTAACGTAGCGGTAACAGCTGAGTCTGGAATCCCGACATGGGTATGGTATGGGGCTGGAGTCCTCTTATTATTACTTGTGGGCGGTGGAATCGCATTTGCTGTAATGCGCAAGCGGAAGCGCCAAGAAGAGGAATATGAACTCGATGATGTGCAATTTATTCCGACAAATATCGAGCTTCCTTCTATCGATTTGGAACATGTTACAAGTGAGCACCAAGTGCGCAAGCAGTTGGAAGCTCTAGCTAAGAAAAAGCCAGAAGAGTTTGTGAACTTGCTACGAACTTGGCTACTAGATGATTCGAGGTGAGCAGATAATGGCTAGAGGTTCAGTTGGTTTGACAGGTAAACAAAAAGCAGCGATTCTGCTCATATCATTAGGGCCGGAAGTGTCAGCACAAATTTTTAAGCATCTACGCGACGACGAGATCGAGCAATTGACATTGGAAATTGCGAACGTTCGTAAAGTAGATACACCTGAAAAAGAGCAGGTTCTAAGCGAGTTTCATCAGATTTGCTTAGCTCAAGAGTACATTTCTCAAGGCGGTATTAATTATGCGAAAGAGATTTTAGAGAAAGCGTTAGGCTCCTCTAAAGCTATCGATATTATTAATCGCTTGACAGCAACACTGCAGGTGAGACCATTTGACTTTGCTCGCAAAGCAGACGCACTGCAAATTTTGAACTTTATTCAAAATGAAAGTGCTCAAACGATTGCATTGGTATTGTCATATTTGCAAACGGAGCAGTCTTCTCAGATCCTGTCTTCGTTGGCTCCAGAAAAACAGGCAGATGTAGCACGCCGTATTGCCTTAATGGACAGCACTACACCTGAAGTAATCAGTCAAGTCGAGTCTGTCTTGGAACAGAAGTTGTCTGCGACAGTTACACAGGATTACACAAGTGCGGGCGGCATCGAGTCGATTGTAAACATTTTGAATGGTGTAGACCGCGGTACAGAACGTACCATCTTGGATTCGCTTGAAATTCAAGATCCTGAGCTTGCAGAAGAAATTAAGAAACGGATGTTTGTATTCGAAGATATTGTTAACATCGACAATCGTTCGATTCAACGTATTATCCGTGATCTCGATAACGGTGATTTACAACTTGCTCTTAAAGTGGCAAGCGAAGATGTACGCAATGCTGTATTCCGCAATATGTCGAAGCGTATGGCGGATACATTCAGAGAAGAAATGGAATTTATGGGCCCAGTGCGGCTGCGTGACGTGGAGGAAGCTCAGACTCGTATCGTGGCAATTATTCGTCGCCTAGAAGAATCTGGAGAGATCATTATCGCACGTGGCGGAGGAGACGATATCATTGTCTAATGTGATCAAACCTTCTCACTATGTTCCAGTAGAACAGCTTCGCCTGCTTGAAGCAGTGCGTAAACATCAGCAGCTGCAGCAAGAAGAAACTGCAGCTGCTAAAACAGAAGAAGAATGGAATGCAGAGCGCGTATTGGCTCGTGATGAGCAGTTGGCTCATTTGCGCCGTACGATACTGGATGATGCGCAAACATTGGCAGAGGATCAAGTTCGTCATGCAACAGCTGAGGCAGAGCAATTAATTGAGCAGACTCAAGCCCAGATTGAAGCATGGTGGAATGAGCGTCGGAGTGAGGATGATGTTTTGCGTGATGAGATTAGAATGCAAGCACTATCAACCGGATATGCAGAGGGATACGAGAAGGCTGAGGCAGCTGTGCAAGAAGTTTATGCCAGCAAAGTAGCAGAATCAGCAACGATCCTTGAACAAGCGTATCAGCTCAAAGAACAGATCATTCAAGAAGCCGAGCCATTTGTCGTGTCACTCAGCTGTATGATTGCTGAAAAAATAATGAATGAGCAGATTGCGGTTGAGCCAGAGCGAATTGTGGATATGATTCGTAGACAATTATCACGCAAACGTGAATCTGGAACGATTACATTATGTGTTTCAGCGGAGCATTTCAACACGCTTCATGCAGCGAGAGAAGAACTGAGTCTATCGATAGACTCGCAGGCAGAACTGCAAATTATACCAGACGCAACGGTTAAAGATCACGGATGTGTGATCCGCTCAGCACTTGGTAGCATTGATGCGAGAATTGATACGCAGCTAGCAGAGATAAAGAAAGCACTCTTGCAAGTGGCGCATCAACAAGAGGAGAGAAGCGATAATGACATCTAATACCCATTATCGTTGGAATCTAGAAAAGTATAAGGAACGCTTAGAACATGTTGATTCCGTTCGTGTAAACGGAAAAGTTACTCAAGTAATTGGTTTGACCGTTGAATCGGAGGGGCCAGATGCAAGCATCGGAGAGGTATGTTATATCTATCCGAGCAAAGGTCGAACTCCTTTAAAGGCTGAAGTTGTTGGGTTTCGTGACAATAAAGTTCTCTTAATGCCATTAGGAGAATTGGACGATATTGGTCCAGGTTGTGACGTTGTAGGTACGGGGAAGCCGCTTACGGTGCAAGTAGGCTCTGAGTTACTTGGAAAAGTGCTCAATGGATTAGGAGAGCCTTTGGATGGCTCCTACTTACCAACGAGAATGAAGCCCTATTCTACTTCTAACAGCCCAGCTAATCCATTGAAACGATTGCGTGTAGAAGAACCTATTGGTGTAGGCGTAAGAGCGATTGATGGCTTGCTCACAATAGGCAACGGTCAGCGTGTAGGGATATTTGCCGGATCAGGTGTTGGGAAAAGTACGCTTTTAGGGATGATTGCTCGTAATACAGCAGCGGATGTGAACGTTATTGCCTTAATTGGTGAGCGTGGTCGAGAAGTACTGGAATTCATTGAACGTGACCTAGGACCTGAGGGGCTCGCGCGTTCCGTTGTTATTGTTGCTACTTCAGATCAACCAGCATTGGTACGGATTAAAGGAGCGGTCATTGCTACGACAATCGCGGAGTATTTCCGAGATAGAGGCATGAATGTCATGCTGATGATGGATTCTGTAACTCGATATGCGATGGCCATGCGTGAAGTTGGACTTGCAATTGGTGAGCCACCAGCAACACGAGGCTATACACCATCTGTGTTTGCCAATTTGCCGAAGCTATTGGAACGAAGTGGTACAGGAACACATGGTTCCATTACTGCCTTTTATACCGTTCTCGTCGATGGTGATGATATGAACGAACCAATTGCCGATGCTGTACGAGGCATATTAGATGGGCATATTGTACTGAATCGAAGTATTGCCCATAAAGGACATTTCCCGGCTATTGATGTGCTTGCCAGCGTAAGTCGAGTCATGAAGGATATCGTGAGTGAAGAACATCAACTGGCAGCAGAACAGCTTAAGCGTCTGTTGGCCGTATATCGCGAATCAGAAGATTTGATTAATATAGGGGCTTATCAACATGGTTCGAATCCAGCTATTGATGAAGCCATTGCTTCTATTGAAGCGATTAATGATTTTACTAAGCAGCGTATACACGAGCACCCTGATTATCAGGAAACGATTGAACGATTGAAGATGCAATTCACAAGGAGTGAGTAATAGGTGAAGGGTTTCCAGTATCCTTTTCAAAAGGTACTCGATCTAAAGACAAACACGAAGAAGCAGGCAGAATGGATGTTGTCGCAAGCAATTGGTGAACTTCAAGCAGAAGAAGATTCATTGTCTCGTGTTAAGAAAGAACGTCATGACGCGACTATTACTTTGCAGGAGCTGGTAAACGCGTGTGCACCTGTTCATGAGCTTCAAATGTGGCAGCATCACATCTTACATTTGGATGAGAAGCTAATCGTTCACTATCAACGTGTCAAGCAGGCGGAAGGTGTCGTATCGACGAAACAAAGTGCCCTGCACCAGTGCATGTCCGATGAGAAACTTTGGGTTAAAGCTCGTGAAAAAGCAGAACAGCAATTTAAGCTTCAGGTTTCATTGATGGAGCAGAATGAACTCGACGAGATGGCTACTGTGCGATATTTTATGGCTTCTCGTTAATGTAAAGATTATCTAACATCTATACCCGCCGCACAAGCAGGAGGGATAACAATGGCGCAAGAGATGTACGAAGAAAAAACGTCTTATTCAGGATTTGAACGCTTTTTGTTTATCATTACACCGATCGTATTCACGGTTATTCTATTAGGTGTATTGTTGACACTGTTCAATGTAGATTGGCGCAACAATATTTTAAACTGGGCAGAGGACATACCTGTTATCAATAAGCTTTTGCCTGAATCAGACAAGAAGGAATCAGCTGGAGAAGCAGACAGTAAGAAGGATGAAGACAAAGATTCTTCTCCATCAGATCCCTCAGCAGAAGAGCAAATAGCTGATTTGAAGGAGTTGCTCGCTTCTAAGGATAAGGATTTGCGAGTTTTGGCTGACAAGCGCCAAGCTCTTGAATCAGAAGTTAAGGATTTAAAGAAACAAGTTAATGAGTTCAAACAACAGAATGAGAACTCGGACAAAGACAGTTATACAAAACAAATTAAAGAGCTTGCCTCTATGTATGGCAAAATGATGCCTAGCAAAGCAGCGCCGATTATGGAAAATTGGGCGCCTGAAGAAGTGAGTCTCATTATGAGTGAGATGAAAGAAGAACAGCGCGTTAAAATTTTGGAGAAAATGAATCCAAAAGTAGCTGCTGATGTGAGCATGATACTTAAAGACAGCAAGTCCTCTGAAAATCAACAAATTGCAGCTTTACAAGCAAGGTTGAAGAAGCAGCAAGTGCAAGAAAAGTCTCACACAGGTTTGGATAAAACAGAGTTATCTAAGACATTTGCTAGCATGACGCCACAGAGTGGTGCTGAAGTGCTGTTAGAAACGGCGAAGGTGAGTCCAACGAAGGCATTGGCAGTATTGAATACAGTGGATAATAACGTACGCTCTAAACTGTTGGATGCGATGACAAAGATTGATAAAGAAGCGACTGCTAAGCTTGTTGCTAAGCTTCTTCCTAATCAGTAGAAGTAAATTGATAGTGCGCAAATAGTAAACGGTATGATGAGCTAGATAATAATTTAAGAAAGGAGGTGAACAATGATGACAATGAACGTATCAAGTGTTTCTGCAACAAGTGCAGCTTCCTCAGTAGCTGGAAATAGCGCTGCTACTACGAGTGGTGTGTCACCAGTTGATGGAGCGGCGTTTAGCAGCTCGCTAGCACAATTGATGAATGGTTCTTCGACAGCAGCTTCTCAAACAGGGCTTGCATATCCTCTGCCATTACTGGCGGATGCTTCTCTAGTAGAAGGTAACGAGCAACTAGCTCTTATCGAGCAATTGCTCGTTCAACTAGAAACTGCTCTTAAAGAAGCGGAACAACAGATCGAACAGGATCCAGGGTTGTTTGATGCATTACAGCAGTGGATCGTACAAGCTCAAAGCTTACTAACTCAACAAGAAGGGCAGTCCTTATCTGCTGAACAGCAAGCAGCAATTCAAGCATTAATGAACCAACCGCAAACCGTTAGTATTGTTGCACTTGATCAGTTCGATCAATTCGCCCAGTACGCGCGTGTGGCGACGAATCAGACAACTGCTGATACAGCTGCTATAAAGGTAGACGATATGCTGCAGCATCTAAAACAACTCGGTGAAGTGCTAATGAAACATCAGCAAGCGAATCCGAATCAGACAGCACTTGCGAATGTACTGGCTCAAGTAACGGATATGAACACGGTGGCGGCAGAAACATTGCGCCAATCAATTTCTGCTACAGCTCACCAAGAGCAGGGCGTTGGCAAGAGCGGTGAAATGATGGCGACAGCAATGAGTGGTGATGGGTCAGAAGTCCCGACTCAACAAATGACAGTCAGTCAGTTTGCTCTTAGAGCAGAAGGGATGGCATCAGCCAAACCGATACCGCAAGTGCCAATTCAGCAATTTGCACATAACATGGGCGAAATGTTGATCAAACAAATGTCTATCCGTCATTTTAACGGTACTTCAGAGGCGAAAATTCGACTCTATCCGGAGCATTTGGGACAAGTAGATATCAAGATTACGATGCAGAATGGTCAATTAATAGCTCAATTCTTTACCGAACATGCTGGGGCGAAAGAGATGATTGACCAACAACTTGCTTCTTTACGTGGTGCACTGCAAGCTTCAGGTATCCAAGTAGACAAGCTAGAGGTAAGCCAGCATTCAACTGCTGAAGCTTCTGCAATGGCATCTTCGATGTTCCAAGGAGATCGCCAATCCCATTCGAGTAAAGAGCAGCATTCATCTTCTAACCGCTCTTCATCTAAGGTGGATACTGTAGAGTTGGATGGGAATGAGATCGAAGGATTGGATTCGGAAGAACAGGTGAATCGTGCATCTTCTAGCTTAACTGGTTCTTCCTTTGATGCTAGTGCATAAGTACGGCTTTCAGGGACTACAAGCGGTAAGGAGGTGTACAAATGGCGAGTGTCAATGCAGGTGTAAACAATCATTTAATGTGGCCTAACTACCATCAAGATAATCTGAAGCTGGTTAAGCCCTATGATGGCAATCAATTGGGTAAAGATGACTTCTTGAAAATTTTGATGACGCAATTGCAGAATCAAGATCCAACGCAGCCGCTGCAAGATAAAGAGTTTATCGCACAAATGGCGCAATTCACGTCGGTAGAGCAGTTAACATCGATCAATCAACAATTGAGTACGTTGCAGCAAGCGTTCGGCATGTCTTCGAATCTTATCGGCAAGCAAATTACTTGGACATCTGGTGGAGAAATGGGCACAGATGGTAACCCAGGTGAAACGACGCTGAAATCCGGAGTTGTTGATTCTATCATTGTTCGCAATGGCTTGACTTATGCGAAGGTTGGAGACGTAGAAGTTGATATGACGCTTATTACGGAGATTCGAAATGCGAATGATGGAAGTGCTAGTAATCCGTCAACATCCAATGCCGAGAAGGAAACGGATGTGAGCGCATGAGAATGAATATTCCAATTGGGGTGATTGGACAATCACCTCCCATACATCAAACAGCTAAAACGTCGACAAAGGCAGCATCCGTACAGGGGAATGCAACCTTTCAACAGATGCTGGACCGGGAAATTTCACGTGCGGGTGAGCTTCGTTTTAGTCATCATGCAGAGCAGCGCATGAAAGAGCGTGGATTGAAATTGACGCCTGAGTTGATGGACAAGCTGAACAAGGCCATTGTTGAAGTAGAGGCGAAAGGTTCAAGACAATCTCTGCTCCTTGCTGATAACGCGGCTTATATTGTTAATGTACCTTCTCGAACGGTAATTACAGCTTTAGCGGATCCTCACAAACAAGGTCATGTATTTACTGCGATAGATAGTACTGTATTTATTTAATTACATGATGTTAGGCCGGACCATTTGGGGGCCTTTTATCCACTGACCGACTGAAGTGGACACAAATGCAAGTTTAATTAAGGAGGATACAACGATGATTCGTTCTATGTATTCAGGTGTTTCGGGTATGCGAGGCTTCCAAACGAAACTTGATGTCATTGGTAACAATATTTCCAATGTAAATACAGCTGGCTTCAAAAAAGGTCGCGTTATGTTTAAAGATATTATGAGTCAGACGATGTCAGGTGTTACTGCTCCAGGTGACGGCCGAGGCGGCGTAAACGCGATGCAGGTAGGTCTTGGTGTTTCAATCTCTGCTATTGATACAGTTCACACTGGTGGTAGTGCACAAACAACGAACCGCCCCTTAGATCTTCGTATTGATGGTGATGGATTCTTTGCAGTTAAATTGAATGAAGAGCAAGAAGTTCCATTTTTGACACGTGCTGGAGATTTCCATATGGATGCGGACCGTCAATTGGTTACAGCTGACGGACTACTCGTATCCAGTTTGGATGGTGGGCCGATTGTGCTGGATGAAGAGGTTACACAATTCACGATTTCACAAACAGGTCAAATTATAGCGAAGATGTCAGATGGTACTACAGAGGCGCTTGATGTGCAAATCGGTATGGTTAAAGTAGTTAACCCAGAAGGATTAGAGAAGCTCGGCGGTAACTTGTATCGTACAACACCGAATGCTGCGCCTGATGGTGAACTTGAAATCGTAGCTGCTGGTGATCCTGTTGCCGGAACAGGCGCTATTATTTCCGGTCAATTGGAAATGTCAAACGTTGATCTAACAGAAGAGTTTACAGAAATGATCGTTGCTCAGCGTGGTTTCCAAGCAAACTCTCGTATCATTACAACTTCTGATGAAGTTCTTCAAGAAGTAGTTAACCTCAAACGTTAATTATTGATTGTTTAGTAATGATGTAAGCTTTATCTCGGTCGCCCATTATGGGTGACCGAGCCAACAGAGGCGAAAAGGAGGGATTCGGACATGATTAAAGTAACCAAGCTAAACGGTTCAACGGTATGGATTAATGCGGTACATATCGAATCAGTTGAAGAAACACCGGATACGTACATAACCCTTTTTAACGGCAAGAAAATTATTGTCTTAGAAAAAGCTCCTGAAGTCATTCGTCTTATCACTGAGTATGTTCAAACAGTAGGCGCTATTTCCGCCACGATCAAGCTGCAGTCAACGGAGGGACAGTCATGAAACGAATGTTGCCATGGATGATTACCATGCTGCTAGCAATTACGTTGGTAGCTCTGGTAATAATAATGGTCATGAACTCTATGAACGGGAATTCTGAAGGAAATGGTGAGTCATCAGCGGTAGTGCGGTTGTCAGCAGATGAAATTGTTGAGATGACATCTGAACTTAAAGACATTAAGACAAACTTAGCTGGTCGCGATACGATTGTTGCGATAGACTTTGCTTTCCAGCTGGATTCTAAGAAGACAAAAGAAGAGTTTGAGAAAATTAAAGAGCTTATTATTAAGCCAGAAGTATTGAAAACATTAGCTGATACGAAGCCAGAGGACTTAGAAGGTACAAAGGGTAAAGACCAATTATCTGCTAAATTGCTGGATTTAATCAACAAAAAGATTCCTGAAGGAAAAGTAATTCAAGTAGACATTACGAATTTCATCATGCAACGTATTTAGTACTAGCATCAAGCATCAATGATAGATTGATGCGGCTGATTCCTGTAAGGGGGTGAAACGATTGGTTGACGTTTTATCGCAGAATGAGATCGACGCTCTTCTAGCGGCACTATCTTCCGGCGAAATGGATGCGGAAGAACTTAAAAAAGAAGAAACGCAACGCAAGATCCGTTCTTACGATTTCAAGCGGGCCGTTCGTTTTTCAAAAGATCACATAAGGACGTTAACACGTATTCACGAAAATTTTGCAAGGTATTTGACAACGTATTTCTCAGCACAGCTGCGTACATTTGTTCAAATCAATGTCGTGCAGGTTGAGCAGCTTCCTTATGATGAGTTTATCCGCTCCATACCGAAAATGACAATTTTGAACATCTTTGAGGCTGAGCCTCTCAAAGGAAGAATGGTGCTTGAAGTGAACCCGAATGTCGCTTTGGCGATGTTGGATCGCCTATTAGGCGGCGCTGGTATTGCTCCAAGTAAAATCCAAGGTTTGACTGAGATCGAGACTACAGTTTTGGAGCGGGTGTTCAGTCGAGCTTTTGATAGTCTTCATGAGGCATGGAAGACCGTATTGGATATTCGTCCGCGTTTGGAAAGCTTGGAGACAAATCCGCAGTTTATGCAGATTGTTTCGCCAAATGAAACGATCGCATTGATATCTTTAAGCACCAAAATCGGTGATACGACAGGTATGATCAATCTATGTATTCCACATGTGGTCATTGAACCAATTATGCCTAAACTATCTGTCCATCACTGGTTCGTATCTGAGAAAAAGATGAGCGAACCCATCGAAGTTGAGAAGCTTCGTCAGCGTGTTACCAAAGCAGAGCTGCCAATTGTTACTGAACTAGGGCAATCTCATATTACGGTTAATGAGCTGATGCAGCTGACTATAGGTGATGTCCTGCCACTTCAGAAAAAAGTCAATGAAGGGCTGGGAGTGTTCGTTGGGGAGCGCCTGAAATATATCGCTACACCAGGCAACGTAAAGGATCGTTTGGCGGTTCAAATCGTTGATGTAATAGAGGGGGAAGTGGAAGAGGATGACGAGTAAAGAATATTTGTCACAGGAAGAAATCGACGCTCTATTGAACAAGAGTGATGACCAGTCGTCGTCGAATCCGGATTCTTTAGTTAATCAATATTTAACAGAATTGGAAATTGACGCACTAGGTGAAATTGGAAACATCACGTTCGGCAGTGCTGCCACTGCCCTATCAACCTTGCTTGGTCGTAAAGTTGATATTACAACTCCTCGCTTGAAGCTGATAGAGAAAGAGAATTTGGAACAAGAATTTCCAAGGCCGCACGTAGCTGTACATGTACACTATGTGGATGGCTTCGAAGGCATCAATTCACTCGTCATTAAGACGTCCGATGCGCAGGTAATTGCTGATCTCATGCTTGGTGGTGACGGCAAAAATGTTGCTGATGAATTGAATGAAATTCATATTAGTGCGGTACAAGAAGCGATGAATCAAATGATGGGTTCTTCCGCTACATCGATGTCAACTATCTTTAATCGACTAGTTAATATTTCTCCTCCAGGAATAGGCATTTTGAATGCTGAGAGTGGAGAGGGCATTGACATTTTGCCACCTGAGAACACGTTGATTAAAGTGTCATTCCGACTTATGATCGGTGACTTAATTGACTCTACCATTATGCAAATATTGACAATTCCGTTTGCTAAAGAAATGGTAGCACGCTTATTGAATACATCTGAGATGGATGTACCACAGGTGGAGGAGCAACCGGCTCCACAAGCACAGAACCATTCAACGTCTGCACCTTCGGCAGATTTTGGTATGGGTTCTGCGGTTACGCCGCCAATGCAGCCGGATGGAGGAGGATATGCAATGAATCAAATGCCTTATCCAACTGATCCAAATCAACACATGCATATGCAGCAGCCAATGAATATGCCTATGGGACAAGCCCCACAAGGTAACCCATACGGAGCACCTGGGTCGTTTGGAATGGCTCCGAATCGTCAAGTAAATGTACAGCCTGTGCAATTCGCGAATCTGCAAGCAGCACCCTATCAAATGGGTGATGATTCCAACTTGAATTTATTGTTGGACATCCCCTTGCGAGTCACAGTAGAATTAGGTAGGACACACAAACAAATCAAAGATATTTTAGAGCTCTCTCAAGGTTCGATTATTGAACTGGACAAATTGGCAGGGGAGCCTGTTGACATTTTGGTCAACAACAAATTAATTGCCAAAGGGGAAGTCGTAGTAATCGACGAGAACTTTGGTGTGCGGGTAACAGATATTATTAATCAATGGGACCGCATTCAGAAACTTCAATAATAAAGATAAGTTAGGGAGGAAACCCAACGATGGCTAACCGTATTTTAATCGTGGACGACGCTGCTTTTATGAGAATGATGATTCGAGATATTTTAACCAAGAATGGTTATGATGTCGTAGGAGAAGCCGCGGACGGTGCTCAAGCGATTGAAAAATATAAAGAGCATAAGCCAGATCTCATCACTATGGACATTACGATGCCAGAGATGGACGGTATTACAGCACTAAAAGAAATCCGCAAAATGGATCCAAGTGCAAAAGTTATTATGTGTTCTGCTATGGGACAACAAGCAATGGTTATCGATGCAATTCAAGCTGGAGCTAAAGATTTCATCGTGAAACCGTTCCAAGCAGACCGTGTAATTGAAGCTATTAAGAAAACGTTAAGCTAAACCTATGTTTCTACAAGCGCAACCACCTGTTACACCCGATTTTGGAACTCATACGTCTAGTGTATTGACCGTACTGATGTCATTAGGATTGATCATTGTACTTATCGTTCTATTTATCAAAATACTTAGTCGAAAAAGCCGAATGTGGCAAATGAATCAGAACATTCGCACACTAGGCGGAACGGGTTTGGGACAGAACAAATCGTTGCAAATCGTAGAAGTTGGAGGCGTCATTTATGTGCTTGGCGTTGGGGATGACATCACCGTTATTGACAAGATCAGCGATGAGGAGCAAGTAGCAGTTTGGCTTGCTTCCTTCCAACAACAACAAGCACCGTCAGGAGTAAGCTTGCCTCCTACCCTCGTGGAGTGGTGGAATAAACGACGTGGTAACACATCGGCATCTCATTCAAATGCATTGAACATGGAAAATGAGTCGACCACCACTTTTCATGAGATGTTTCAATCGAAACTGGAGCAGCTTCCTGACCGTGATGCTCGTATGAAACGATTGTTGCAAGACGATACCAATGAAGATCGGCAGATGGACCCATGAAAAAGAAATACATGTTGGCTTTGATGGCAGCAGCAGCATTATTCGCTCTATCAGCTTCCGTGGGCTCCGCGGCTCCTATATTGCCGGATATTGATATCAAGGTTGGAGGCGGAGAAGGACAACCAGGTGTAACCTCATTGTCCCTCGTTCTGCTGATTACGATATTAAGCTTGGCTCCTGCCATTTTGATTCTGATGACTTCGTTTACTCGAATTGTCATCGTGCTAGGATTCGTGAGAACGTCTCTTGGAACCCAACAGATGCCTCCGAACCAAGTGTTGATCGGACTGGCTCTATTTATGACTTTGTTTGTGATGTCTCCCACACTTGGTGAAATCAACCAAGCTGCTCTTCAGCCATACTTGAAGGGTGAGCTGAATCAGAATCAAGCCTTGACCAAAGCGGCTGAACCGATGAAGAAATTTATGTTCAAGCAAACGCGTGAGAAGGACTTGCTTTTATTTATGAAATATACGAAAACCGAGAAGCCGAAGACGTATCAAGACATTCCGCTCTCCGTACTCGTACCTGCTTATGCAATAAGTGAATTAAAGACCGCATTTCAAATGGGTTTCATGATATTTATTCCGTTTCTCGTCATTGACATGATTGTGGCTAGTACGTTGATGGCGATGGGAATGATGATGTTGCCGCCAGTAATGATATCTTTGCCTTTCAAAATACTATTGTTCATACTTGTTGATGGCTGGCACTTAGTTGTGAAGTCGTTACTTATTAGCTTCAATACGTGACAATTTGTCACCTATTCTAGAGCAGGGTATAGGACGAACGTATGGGAATAAGAAAATGAAAGGGAGAGTATCATGAGTGCAGAATTTATAATCGGTCTAGCGGGGCAATCGGTGCTGGCTGTACTACAGGTCAGCGCTCCGATGCTCATCGTAGCTCTCGTTGTAGGATTAATCATTAGTATTTTTCAAGCGACAACTCAAATTCAAGAACAGACGCTTGCATTTGTGCCAAAGATTGTTGCTGTATTTATTGTTATCCTCATTTTTGGACCGTGGCTATTAACGACAATGGTTGATTTTACGTATTCTATTTTAAATAATTTGCATCAATATATTGGTTAGGCTGTGGAACCATGGACATGTTAGCTCAGGCGTTCCCTGTTTTTTTGCTCATACTGTGTCGAATTACAGCTTTCTTTGTCGCTGCGCCTGTCTTTTCTTCCCGAGGTGTGCCGAATCATTTTAAAGTCGGGCTCGCTGTTAGTATAAGCCTAATTGCCTATCTACTATTTGGGTTAGGAATATCAGTGCCGATGGACGGAGTATATGTGACCTACATCATTCGTGAGATTATGATAGGTTTGCTGATTGGATTCGTTGCGCAGTTGTTTTTTACAATCGTTCAAATTACTGGTTCCTTCGTGGATATGCAAATTGGATTCGGTATCGCGAACGTCGTTGACCCACTTACGGGGATGAGTTCCCCTATCACTGGTAACTTCAAATACATATTTATGATTTTGTTGTTCTTAGGAATGAATGGTCATCATTATTTGATAGATGCCATTATGAAAAGTTATCAGTGGCTTCCTATCGATAGCAACTCTTTTTTTGGCCAAATTCAAAATGGGAACATTATGAATTTCGTAGTTATTACATTTGTTCAGGCGTTTATTATCGCGTTACAAATTGCAGCACCATTGATTGTTTCCATGTTTCTCGCGGATGTAGCCCTCGGCTTTCTTGCGAAAACAGCGCCGCAGTTTAATATTTTCGTCATCGGCATACCTTTAAAAATTATTTTAGGTCTTGTCGTACTGCTGCTCACGATGCCAAGCATGGTATACGTGATGGAGCATTTATTCAGTAAAATGTTTCAGGCATTGGACGAGTTACTACGATTATTTGCTAAGGGGGGAGCTTCGTAGTGGACACGATACCACATCGTTATTCACTCAAGCTGGACCTCCAGCTATTCTCGCAAGAGAAAACGGAGAAGGCAACACCGAAGAAACGTCAAGAATCACGTGATAAAGGACAAGTAGCTAAAAGTATGGATTTGTCCGGTTCCGTCATATTATTGGCGACCTTTTTCTGCCTAATGATGTTGGGCGGGTTTATGCAGGAACGTATTATCGCTCTATTTGGGGACACGTTTCAACATCGATTGAATATGGAGTTAAGCGTTGCGAATGTAGTAGATTATTTCAATAATTTATTTATTCAATTCCTTATCGTAATGGCTCCCATATTTTTAGTCGTTGTTGTAATGGGATTGTTAATCAATTACATGCAGATTGGCTTCTTATTAACAGGTGAGCCTCTTAAAATGCAATTCAGTAAGATTGATCCTATAAAAGGATTCAAAAATATTTTCGCGATACGAGCATTAGTTGAGTTTCTTAAATCTATTATTAAATTGGTTGTTATCGGAGTTATTGTTTACTTGTCTTTATGGGGAGAGCGAGATCGTATTTTAGAGCTCAACCATATGCCTGTAGAGAATATGCTGACATATGCAGCACAATTGACAGTTGATTTAGGCATACAGATAGGAATAGCACTTTCTATACTATCTATTTTCGATTATATGTATCAGCGATATGAATTCGAGAAAAGCATCCGAATGTCCAAGCAGGATATCAAGGATGAGTTTAAAAAGATGGAAGGCGACCCACAAATTAAAGGCAAGATCAAAGAGCGCCAGCGTCGAATGGCACTTATGCGGATGATGCAGGAAGTGCCGAATGCAGATGTCGTGATCACGAACCCTACGCACTTTGCAATTGCGCTTAAGTATGAGGGAGGTTCCATGGAAGCTCCTCAAGTTATCGCAAAGGGTCAAGATTATGTCGCTCTGCGCATAAAAGATATTGCTAAAGAACATGGTGTTGCCATGATCGAGAACAGACCATTGGCACGTGCATTACATGAACGAACTGAAATTGGTGATGCCGTTCCAGCAGACTTGTTCCAAGCGGTCGCAGAAGTATTAGCCTATGTATATAAGCTCAAAGGTACATCTAAATGAGCAGGCATGGATGGAGGTAACAATTCGTGAAAGCGAGAGACTTAACCGTCTTACTTGGTGTTATTGGCATCGTGCTGATGATGGTTCTCCCTATACCAACGCTATTATTGGACATTTTACTTGTCATTAACATAGCGATAGCGCTCATGATTCTGCTCATAGCTATGAATACGAAGGAAGCATTAGAATTTTCTATATTCCCAGCGTTGCTCTTGATTACGACGTTGTTTCGCCTAGCATTGAACATTTCCACTACCAAGCAAATCCTTGGCACGGGACATGCCGGTGAAGTCGTACAAACATTTGGTCAGTGGATTACACAAGGTCAAGTAGCTGTTGGACTTATTGTGTTCCTCATTCTGGTCGTAGTTCAGTTCATCGTTATCACAAAAGGTTCTGAGCGCGTGGCTGAGGTTGCTGCACGCTTCACCCTCGATGCGATGCCTGGTAAGCAGATGGCTATTGATGCCGATCTCAATGCAGGACTGATTAACGAGCAGCAGGCGAAAGAGCGGCGTCAGAAAATTGAACGCGAAGCGGATTTTTATGGTGCTATGGATGGTGCCAGTAAATTCGTAAAAGGGGATGCGATCGCAGGTATCGTCATACTCATTATTAATCTCGTAGGCGGATTTATTATCGGTATGGCTTCAATGGGTATGAGTTTCTCTGAAGCAGCCGAGAAATTTTCTACGTTATCTATCGGTGACGGCTTAGTCAGCCAAATCCCTGCACTTCTTATTTCAACAGCAGCAGGTCTTATCGTTACAAGATCTGCATCCAAAGGAAACTTGGCAGATGAACTAAGTACTCAAATGTTCGCCTATCCGAAGTTGTTATACATTGTTGCAGGTACAATTGCTATGCTCGGAGCGTTCACACCGATTCCGATCATGTCGACATGGCCGTTTGCTATTTTGTTAGCATATGCAGGGTATCGAATGCAGCAGATGCTTGATCAAAAAGCAATTGCGGATGAACAGCTCGAAGAAGAGCAGGAGATCGAAGAGGTGCGCAGCCCGGAAAGTGTTATTAATCTATTACAAGTCGATCCAATTGAATTCGAGTTTGGATATGGCTTGATCCCGCTAGCTGATACACAACAAGGGGGAGATTTGCTGGATCGTATCATTATGATACGTAGACAGTGTGCCTTGGAACTAGGACTTGTAGTACCTGTAATTCGTATTCGAGACAATATTCAACTTAAGCCGAATGAGTATGTCATTAAAATCAAAGGTAATGTTGTTGCTCGTGGTGAGTTGTTGTTAAATCATTATTTGGCAATGAGCCCAGGATATGATGATGAGACAATTACTGGTATTGACACGGTGGAGCCTGCGTTTGGACTTCCGGCATTGTGGGTGGATGAAACGATGAAGGAACGAGCAGAAATGTCAGGGTACACAGTTGTTGATCCACCGTCAGTTGTAGCGACGCATTTGACCGAGATGGTTAAGAAGCATGCACATGAATTGCTAGGACGTCAAGAAACGAAGTCATTGATCGAAACGGTTAAAGAACAATATCCTGCAATTGTGGATGAGCTTATCCCGAACGTGCTTGGTGTTGGAGACATTCAAAAGGTGCTTGCTAAATTGCTGCGTGAAAAAATATCCATACGTGACCTCGTCACTATTTTTGAAACGTTGGCTGACTATGGTACCTACACAAAAGATGCTGATGTTTTGACTGAATATGTAAGACAGGCACTAGCTCGGCAAATTACACAGCAGTATTCAATCCCAGGAGAGACTCTCCATGTTATAACGGTTGGGCCAGCACTTGAACGTAAAATAGCTGAGAGTGTGCAGCAGAACGAAAATGGCACTTATCTTGCAATGGATCCTGGAACAACACAACAATTGTACCAGCGTTTCAATGAGCAAGTTGGCCGACTTGTGCAATCTGGTCATCAGCCAATTGTACTGGCTTCTCCATCTATTCGTATGTATCTCAGACAGCTCATGGAGAGAACGATGCAGGACATTCCAGTGTTGTCGTATAACGAGTTGGAGCCAAGCATCGAAATTCAAAGTGTCGGAGTGGTTAACGTATGAGGGTAAAGAAGTATATCGTCGAAACGATGCCCGAGGCAATGAGCCAAATTCGTCAAGAATTGGGGAAGGACGCAGTCATCGTCAGCACGAAAGAAATAAAGAGCGGAGGATTCCTTGGATTCTTTGCTAAACAAAAAATTGAGGTAACAGCAGCTGTTGATGAGCAGCCTGCATCGGTGCCTGCAAGGGAGATGGCGTCAGCAAGGCCTTCTGTACCATCTTCGGTAGCTCGCAATGCCTATGTGGGTCGGAATCAGGCGACTTCTTATCCATCAGAACGTGTCCAACAGAAACCTGCTCGACAAGATGAACTTCCAGTGAAAGAAGTGCAGAGCACTTCTTTCACACCTTCGGATCGTATAGGTCAACAGGAGGTAGCAGCTTCTTCTACTAGTTCAAAACCTTCCGTTTCTGCTGTTGTGAATGAAGCTTCAGAAGCTTCACTACAGCACGAGCTGCAGGAAATGAAAGCTATGGTCAAGTCTATGCTTCGTCACACAGAGCACGAACGTTGGCCTGATACGGTAAGGCAATTAGAGAAGTATTTGCTCGAACAAGGCGTTTTCTCAGAATACGCTTATGACTTGGCGAAGCAGTCGATGGATCGCTGCATCCAGCTTGGAATCAACGAACCGGATGTGGAAATGCTGAAGCGTGAAGCGAGTTCTGTACTGTCGGAACTGTTTATGCGAAATGTTAAAGAAGGAATTGCAGCCAACACCAGGGTCATTTATTTTGTGGGTCCTACTGGGGTAGGCAAGACAACGACGATTGCGAAGTTAGCTGCGGATCAAATGTTCCATCATAATCGTAAGGTTGGATTTGTTACATCGGATACGTATCGAATTGCAGCAGTCGAGCAATTAAGAACATATGCATCCATTCTAAATTCTCCATTAGAGGTTGTTACCTCTCCAAACGATTTGCAGCGTGCAATACTTGCGCTAGAAGATTGCAATTTAATATTGATGGATACGGCTGGACGCAATTATCGTAACGACATGTTTGTTAATGAGATGCGTTCGTTATTGAAGCCCTTGGAAGGTTCCGAGTCTGTGCTTGTTCTAAGCCTCACATCGAAATCGGATGACATGATGGCTATCGTGAAACAGTTCCAGGCTAACAAACTAGATCGCATCATCTTTACAAAGGCGGACGAAACCGTTACTTACGGTGCTTATGTTAATGTAGCGATGCGTACAAAAGTACCATTTAGCTATATCACATATGGACAAAATGTACCTGATGATATTCGTGCCTTCTCGCCTAGTGAAGCAGCAGAACAATTGTTAGGGGAGTTCTAATGATGAAAGATCAAGCGCAAGCTCTTCGGCATCTAGTGGCTCGTGCCTCTCAACTATCTGCTGAGCGAGAAGAGCGAGCAGTTGTATCACATCGACAAGCAAGAGTAATTGCCGTTACAAGTGGAAAAGGTGGGGTTGGGAAATCTAACTTTTCGTTAAATTTTTCAATAGCTTTGCAAGAAGCTGGCTACCGAACATTGCTATTCGATGCAGATATCGGTATGGCCAATATCGATGTACTTATAGGTAATCCTGCTTCTGCCAATTTATTTCATGTCATTAACGGTACAAAAAGCTTAGAAGACATCGTACAGATTGGTCCGAAAGGGATGCATTACATTTCTGGTGGTTCTGGCCTGCATGAATTGTTTAACTTGCCTGATAACAGTCTAGAGTCGTTCTTGGCTGAATTGGAAAGCTGGAATGAGCGCTATGATGTTATTTTGTTTGATACGGGTGCAGGATTAAGCAAAGAGAGTTTGAGATTCATTGCAGCTGCGGATGAAACGTTTGTTGTAACAACACCAGAGCCTACTGCGATTGCGGATGCTTACGCGCTTATCAAAGTGGTACATCGTATGGCTGAGCACACCTCATTCCGACTTATAGTAAACCGAGCGACGGACTGGGCTGAAGGAAGACAAACAGCAGATCGTATTTTAACGGTTGCTCGTCGATTTTTGTCGTTAGATATCGCGATTCTTGGTTATATTTTCGATGATATTCATGTCATGAAAGCAGTAAAGAAGCAAATACCTTACAGTGTGCTATTTCAAGATAGTTTAGCATCACAACAGATTAGGCAGCTTGCAAAGGCTTATATGAATAATAGTCAACAGCAGCAGGGCAGTGTTGTGAAACAAAAAGTAAGCAGTTGGTTAAAGAGATTTACAAGTTTTAAGTAGTCGAAATGGCTCGAAACATATTAAGATAATGATAGAACGAACTTGATTTAATTAGTTCGCTCAATCATACCATGACGGAGGAGAGTGGGAATGATGGCAACGAAGAAAATTCTTGTCGTGGACGATTCGCCCTTTATGCGAACAATCATTTCCGATCTTATCTTAGAAGATCCCGCTTTTGTAGTAGTTGGAACAGCCAGCAACGGTGTCGAGGCTGTAGAGCAGGTGAAGCAGCTGAATCCTGATGCTGTGACGATGGATGTTGAAATGCCAATTCGTAATGGAATTGATGCACTAAGGCAGATCATGTCTGAATGTCCGACCCCGACGATTATGCTGTCTGGCTTAACGGAGGAAGGGCGTCAAGAAACGTTGGCAGCCCTAGAGTATGGTGCTTTTGACTTCGTATGTAAGCCAAGCCCATCAGGAGGACTGCAAGATATTCATAAAGTAGGTATGATGCTACGTGAAAAGCTTCATGCAGCTATCGTATCAGATGTTAGACGCAAGCAATTAAACAGCATGGCTGAAGAGAGACGCATTTCCGAGCAACAGCGTTCAGAAAAGCCAAGTACTCCGCCATCCATTGGACAAGATGCTCGTCTGTTAAAGACGACAAGAAGCGAAGCTAGCATTGGGAACAACGTATCTGAGCGTCTAGATAGCAAACGATTGCGCCCGCATACTTCTAGTGAACTAGTCGATAAGCAGAAGAAAGAAGTACAATCCACTTCTAAGGATGATACTTCAATTTTAAGAAAGCAAACATCGTCTATTAGCAAACCATTGGATGAAACGGTTTCTATTCGAAAATTGCCTGATAAGAAGCGCTATGCGGTGGATCAGCACCGAGCACCTTCTGAACATCAAAGTTCCCGCTTCAACATGTCTAAGCGGATGTCTAACAACACGAATTATAGTCAACTTGTTGCCGTGGGGACATCAACCGGGGGACCAAGAGCTCTTAAGGAATTGTTGTCAAATCTGCCAGGGGACTTGCCAGCTCCTGTATTGATTGTCCAACATATGCCGCCTAACTTTACGCATTCTTTGGCTCAGCGACTTAATACTTACTCTGAATTGCATGTGAAAGAAGCTGAACAAGGAGATGTTCTGCAGTCGGGTTGGGCGTATTTGGCACCAGGTGGACAACATATGACCGTTGTTGCTCGACCGGATGGTACTCATGTAATTGAATTAAGCGTAACGGCGCCTCGTTCAGGGCATCGTCCTTCCGTTGATGTGTTGTTCGAATCTTTGCTTCCATTCGATGGATATGAACGTCATATCATCCTGCTTACAGGAATGGGGAATGACGGCGCCAGGTCGATGAATACGTTATACCAGAATGGTGTAACATCGACGTTTGCTGAAAGTGAGCAAAGTTGTATTGTTTACGGAATGCCGCGTTCTGCAATTGAGTTGAATTGTGTGACTCATGTGGTTCCTATACAAGATATGGCAAGACAACTCGTAAAAGCGATGAAATAGCGATTAATTTGCTATGGAGACGAGGAAAGGGGTGTTTCAACATGGATTTGAATCAATATTTATCCATGTTTTTGGATGAAGCGAACGACCATTTGCAAGCACTTAACGAACATATGCTGGAGCTTGAAAACTCTCCAGATGATGTAGGGATTGTACAAGTTATTTTCCGTTCGGCTCATACACTTAAAGGTATGTCCGCTACGATGGGATACGAAGACTTAGCATCACTAACGCATGAGATGGAGAATGTATTAGATCTCGTTCGAAACCATCAGCTTAAGATGGACGAAATGATTTTTGATACTTTATTCAAAAGTTTAGATGCGTTAGAGACGATGGTTGCCGATATTGCAAATGGAGGAACAGGTAAATCTGATGTTACTTCTATTGTAGCTTCGCTCAAGTCGATTGTAAGCGGAGACTATAAAAAAGAGCAATCAGGCGCAGCTGTTGAAGCTAGTGAGAATGAAGACAAGCATGCCGAAGATCAAATTGATGAGTTCCAACGTTCTATTTTAGAGCAGTCAATAGAAGCGGGTATGCACGTTTTATACATAAAAGTTACACTGCAACAAACTTGTGTGCTGAAAGCTGCTCGTGCGTATATGATTTTCCAAGCGCTGGGTAGCCATGGTGAAGTTGTGAAGACCACACCTCCTGCTCATGAGATTGAACAGGAAAATTTCGACACCGGCTTCTCTATTTTCTTTGTGTCAGGCTCTGGTGTCGAGCAAGTAAAGAAAGATATTGCTTCTATTTCCGAGGTAGAATCAGTTGAAATCCAGTTGCTCACGATTGAAGATGTGAAGAACTGGAATGACATGAAAGATGCTGAGTCGCAAGCGAAGCAAGAAGTAGCTGCAGCGTCGGCTGAAGTTGCGGCAAACAGTGCCGTAGCAGAAAGCCCTGCTGATAAGTCCACAGATGAACAGAAGGCTAATCGTTCGACTCAGTCGGGTAGCAGTGGGAATAAAGCTGTACAAAATCGTACCATTCGTGTAGATATTGAGCGTTTAGATGTGTTGATGAACTTGCTCAGTGAAATGCTTATCGATCGTGCGCGCTTGGAGGATCTTGCAGTAGACATTAAACGTACGGATCTAACAGAGACGGTCGAGCATCTTGCTCGCATAAGCACTGACTTGCAAAGTATCGTATTGAAGCTGCGTATGGTTCCGATTGATGTTGTATTTAACCGCTTCCCACGTATGATTCGTGACTTAGCACGCTCATTGAACAAAAAGGTAGACTTTGTCATTACAGGAGCGGATACAGAGCTGGATCGTACAGTGATTGATGAGATTGGAGATCCGCTTGTTCACTTGCTTCGTAATGCTATCGACCATGGTATCGAATCCATTCAAGATCGTGTGGCAGCTGGAAAGCCAGAAACAGGAACTTTGAATTTACGTGCCTATCATAGCGGAAATCACGTGTTTATTGAGATTCAAGAAGATGGTAAAGGTATAAACCGTGAAGCCGTTCTGAAGAAAGCAATCAATAACGGGTTAATTGATGCAGATAAAGCAGCGAACATGACAGATGAACAGGTGTACCAGCTTCTGTTTGCCTCTGGGTTTAGTACAGCAGAGCAAGTTTCAGATATTTCAGGACGTGGTGTAGGACTAGATGTTGTAAAAACTAAAATTACTTCACTCGGTGGACATGTTGTTGTGCAGTCCAAGCCGGGTCAAGGAACAACGTTTATTGTTCAGCTTCCATTGACGCTGTCTATCTTGTCGGCAATGCTGTTCCGTCTAGGTGATGAGAAGTATGCGATTCCATTAACTTCTATTGTTGAGACAGGATTAGTTCGTAAAGAAGAGATAAGACGCGTGCATGGCGGGATGCGCATGATTGATTATCGTCAAGGTGTCATTCCTTTATTGTCTTTGAGCTCTATGTTTGGTTGTTCTGGGTATTCTGACTTTGAGGAAGATGAAGTGGAAATTATTATTATCCGTAAAGGTGATAGTGTGGCAGCTCTTGCTGTGGATGACTTTATTGGACAAAGTGAGATTGTACTTAAACCACTTGGAAACTATTTAAAATCTGTACAGGGCATTTCTGGTGCAACGATATTAGGAGATGGCCAAGTCGCACTTATCGTAGATCCTAACGCACTACTCAAATAAGCAAGGAGGAATCATGATGGCAGAAGAGATAAAAGTAGTCGTCTTTAAGCTAGCACACGAAGAGTATGGTATAGAGGTAGAGAAAGTAAAAACAATTGAGCGGATGATGCCGATTACACGTGTTCCGAAAACATTCACCTTTATCAAGGGTGTTGTTAACTTGCGAGGCGTAGTTGTCCCAGTTATGGATTTGCGTGGTCGCTTTGGTCTTCCCGAAGCAGATTACGATGATCAGACTCGTATCATTATTGTGAACTCACATGAAATGGAAGTCGGATTTATTGTAGACGGTGCAAGTGATGTCATCGATATGAATGCAGAGCAGATTGAGGCTCCACCAGAAGTAGTTGGCGGGGTAAAAGCGAAATATTTGCGCGGCGTAGCCAAAATTAACGATCAACGTTTGCTCATCATGCTGAATTTGGCTGAAGTGTTGAATCGAGATGAAATTATTAAGTTAGAAGAGCTAGAGGCTTAATTACGTGCAACTTTACGAGAGCCTAGGCGAATTTAAGCTGGATGTATTGAAAGAAATCGGGAATATTGGTGCCGGGAACGCCGCCACGGCCCTTTCCCGACTTCTGAATCGTCCAGTAGATATGCAAGTTCCAAAAGTAAGAGTGCTGCCTTTTGAATGCATTGCAGATGAAGTAGGCGGTCCTGAGCAAGTCGTAATTGCCATTTATTTTCGCGTCGAGGGAGAGGTTCCTGGACATCTCTTCTTTATTTTTGAGCAAGAGCCTGCAAAAAGATTGCTTTCTTATCTAGTGAATATGAACGACAACAAGGATTTGGACTTCTGTGATATGGAGATCTCAGCTCTTTCCGAAATCGGAAACATTTTAGCCGGGTCGTATCTATCATCTTTAGCTGACTTTACGAAACTAGCCATGAGTCCGACAGTTCCTCAGCTGGCGATTGACATGGCAGGTGCTGTTCTTAACTATGGACTGATTCAATATGGTGAAATGGGAGATAGCGCATTGCTGATCGATACAAAGTTTCTTGAAGGTTGCGAAGAGATACAAGGAACGTTCTTCCTGATCCCAGATCCAGACTCCTTTTCTAAAATATTTACAGCATTGGGAGTGCCGATCGAATGATAGAAGAGTCCACCGTAGTAAAAGTCGGAATGGCTGATCTTAATGTTTGCCGAGAAGGTTCTTTGCGCACCACGGGACTTGGCTCATGTGTCGGATTGACCTTGTACGATTCCATTAGCAAAGTAACCGGAATGGCCCATGTTATGCTGCCTTCATCTGAAATTGCTAGAGAAGGCAAGCTGAATATGGCCAAATATGCAGATACAGCGATTCCAGAATTAATTCGCCTTATGCAGGAGCAAGGTGCGATCGTCAATAGATTAAAAGCTAAAATGGCTGGTGGGGCTCAAATGTTTGCTTTTTCTTCCAATAACGATATGATGCGGATTGGTCCGAGAAATGTGGAATCCTGCAAGCAAGTTCTCGATCATTTCTCTATTCCCATCATTGGTGAGGATACAGGCGGCAATTATGGCCGTACCATTGAAATTCGCTGTGAGGATGGTATTTTGAATATTCGCAGTGTACAAAAAGGAACGAAGGAAATTTAACATGGCTGGATCATTACGTTGGAATATTGTTGGCGGAATAATAGGCTTCCTTATAACAACCTTTGCTGCTTCGATGACAAATCCTTTGTCAACGAGCATCGTTCGTGGGGTAATCGGTGGTGTAATATGGTTTGGACTAGTCTTCGGGTTTCGTTGGATTGCACAAATGCTGCTGCGGGGAAGTGATCAAGGCGATCATAATGTTCAGGCGATGGAACGTTCATCAGATACGGCACGTGGACAAAATATCGATTACACAACACCAGATGAGCAAAACATTCATGCAATTTTAACATCTTCACCAGTTGAAAGCAGTTCTTCGACGGCACATTCAGACCAAGCTGTGGAGTTTACACCGATGAACCCACCTAAGCTAGTCACTAAGCCGCCGCTTAATGACGAACAATTGGCTCAAGCCGTTCGTCACCTGACACAAAAGTAAGGAGGCTGAATGTCGGTGAGCGTGCAAAAAATAACCCAATGTTCGCATTATGAGTTATGGCAAGCGTGGAAAGAGCGCGATAATGTAGATGCAAAAAAACAGCTCATAGAGTTGTATTTGCCTATTGTGGATTTTGTATCTAATCGAATGGCTGCAGGATTGCCGCGAAGTGTATCTAAAGACGATCTTGCCAGCAATGGGGTAATGGGCTTAATAGATGCTATTGAGAAGTTTGATTACAGCCGCGGGCTTCAGTTTGAAACATATGCATCTTGGAGGGTACGTGGAGCAATCTTGGATGGCCTACGCTCAGGAGATTGGGTTCCCCGCTCTGTTAGAGAAAAGGCTAAAAAGATTGAGGAAGCTTATCAACACCTTGAACAAAAATATTTACGTACGGTAACAGAAGAAGAAGTGAGCGATTATTTAAATATATCTGGACAGGATTTTCATACGATGCTTCAGGATGTTTCTGTCATGTCTCTTTGTTCATTGGAAGACCCGATCCGCGAGGAAGATTCTGAAATGCGAATCTCTTTGTTGGTTGATGAAAAGGCTAAAAATCCTGAGTTTAAAGTGAATGAACATTATTTGCATCAATGCCTTGTTGAAGGAATTGATAGATTGACAGAAAAAGAGCGTACGGTTGTGTCTCTCTTTTATTATGAAGACTTATCTCTAAGTGAAATTGCAGAGGTTATGAGCCTATCACCTTCGCGGATTTCACAATTACACTCGAAAGCTATCATGCGATTGCGTTCGGTACTTGATAAGCATAAGACTATGCTGCTAGAATCGTAGCGTACGTATGTCATTTGGAATATATGTATAGATAAGTTTACATAGGATACAATTAGTTCGCTAAATATATGGAAAGGGGAACGACTATGAGCACCGTGGATATGTTGGCGCAATATATGGACGTGACTTTGTCTGAAGATAAAATGAGCGCATATGTGCATGTTTTGAAGCAGGATGACCCTCTTGAATGTACGGTAGATGATGTAATTATTTATCTCCGGAGTCATCAGGTGAAATACGGCATCAATATGGAAGTGCTTCGCGAGATCGTTTCCCAGCCTGAACTGTATGCAAAAACGTCAACGTTGGTTGCGAGCGGAAAATTGCCGGTTCCAGGAAAAGACGGCAGCATCAGAGTTCTAATTAATGTTGAGGAAGGGGACTCACGTCCCCTGGAGCAAGAAGACGGTTCAGTAAATCTTAAAGAACTCAAACAGCTGCAAAATGTAGCGAAAGGTCAAAGAATAGCCGAGTTGGTCCCACCTCTTGCCGGGATTCCAGGAATGGATGTTACAGGTGAAGTTGTAGATGGGAAAATGGGTAAAGAGGCTCGTTTCAAGATTGGTAAAAACGTTGTTGTCGTTGAAGAGGATTGTGCTATGTATGCCGCAATTGACGGTCTCATAAGCAAGACAGATGGCGACAAGATGAATGTGTTTCCTGTATTTGAGGTCAATGGAGACGTTGATTATCGGACAGGAAACATTGACTTTATCGGAACCGTTGTCATTCGTGGGAACGTGTTGACTGGTTTCAAAGTTAAAGCAGCAGGTGATATTCGTGTCTATGGTGGCGTGGAAGGTGCTGTGCTGGAGTCGCAAGGATCTGTTGAGGTATCAGGCGGTATTATTGCAGGAAATAAGGGGAGTGTTAATGCGAATCACACGATTAAATGCTCTTTTATTCAGGAAGCGAACGTAACTGCTGGATTGGACGTAATAGTATCTCAAAGCATTATGCATGCTCAAGTTAGAGCGGGGCGTGGTGTCTTCTGCAAAGGGATGAAAGGTCTTATCGTTGGCGGACTGATTCAAGCTGGTGAACGGGTGGAAGCTCGCACGATAGGCAATACGATGTCTACAGTAACGACGATCGAAGTTGGAGTACTGCCTGATTTGCGAAACGAGCTGAACCAGTTGCGTGCGAATCTGAAAGTATGCTCAGACAATCTTGAGAAAACAGAGAAAGCATTGCGTATACTTGATCAGCTTGCATCAGTCGGACAGCTAACAGATGAAAAGCTTGTTATGCGCATTAAGCTTAATGCAACAAGGAAGCAAGCTACACAAGAAAAATTAAATATTCGGGACCGAATACTTGAAATTGAAAGAAAGCTTGAGGAAACAAATGTGTCTCTCGTACATGTCACACAAACGATATATGGGGGATCCAAAATCGTTATAGGACGTTATACACGATACGTTAAAGATGCTTGTAAGCGCGCTACATTCCAAATTGTAGATGGGGAAGTTGGCATGTCCTCCATGTAAGCAGCAAACAATTGAGGTGAGGTTATGAATCTAAAACCCGTTGAATTGCAGGTGGCAATACCGCGTACACAAGAAGTGTCAACGATTCAGAACCAGATGCAGCATCGTCCTGGTACTGAGCAATCTATGCTCAATCATCATGCTGCTAAGCAGATTGAAATATCTCGCCAGCGAGGGGAAGAAGTGGATGCAACGGCGGATGGTCGTATTCGTGATGATGGACAAAATGGAGCACATAAAGGGGACGATAAGTCTAGGCAGCAGCGTTCTGCCAGCCAAAGCGAGAATCAGGCTGAAACGATTGCAGCTGAGCACCCTTACAAAGGGAAACATATTGATTTTTCGGTTTGAACACAACGCCGCTGCTCTATGATGAGTTTGCGGCGTTATAGTTATAATAAAGGTATTTTCGGCGGATTTAGAGGAGGACACTAATGGAACAGCCATGGATTTATCTCGTACTATTAGGGGCAGTTATTATGCTCGTTGGCTGGAAAAAACCTGCTCGCAGCAGCGATGAAGCACAGTTCTCCAAAAATGTGGAAGCAACATTGGAACATTTCATTCACGAAGTTGGTGAAGAGAATGAAAAAGTGCTTGCTGTAGTTGAACAGTTGAAGAAAGAAAATGATTTGCGATTTAACGCTGTTCGTCACCGTATGGATGCACTAGAAGCTTCATTGTCTCAGGCTGAAGAGCGTGCATGGCATGCGGAGCAAACACTTGCTCAATTTCGTCGTGAACAAACATCGCTGCCACCTGTGAGTACAACTGAAAATTTGTCTTATACTACAAATGCAGCTATTGATAGTGAACAGGTAGTTTTGGCACCAGAACACGATATGGCAAGTGAACGTGAAGCGAATCAACTCCAAACAGCACATCACTCGATTCGCAGCCGCTATGAACAATTGTTTGCACTTGTAGATGAGGGGAAGTCCAATCAACAGATTGCTGATGAGTTACAAATGAATCGCGGTGAAGTCGAGCTTATCCGCCAGCTGAGTCAACAGGAGAGTGAGCGGCGTGTTTAAGGATCGTACCTTTTTAATCGGTTTAGGAGCAGGTGTCATCATTGGTGCACTATTGCTACAGATTATGTTGGTTGGGCAAACCGTGAGTACAGAATTGACAGAGCAGCAGCTTGTACGAGAAGCGGATCGCCAAGGATATGACCTTGTGCCTAAAGGTCCAGTGCTTCCTTCTGAAAAAAATGCCAATCATTCTGATAAAGGCGAAGCTGCTAACAAATTAACCAGTAAGAACCAAGGAGAGTCCACGAACTCCAATCAAGTCAAGTCTGGTTCTAATGCTGACAAAAACAAAGCAGAGGGTAATACGATAAGTGTGTTCATACCAGCAAAGTCTACTTCCGATGATATTTCCAAATTGTTGGAGACAGCTGGGGTCGTTAAAGATGCTACTGCTTTTCAACAATTTTTGCAGCAGGAGAAAAAGGCTCGAAGTTTGCGTACTGGCAAGTTTCAATTTATACTTCCTATGACAGAGCAAGAAGTATTGAAAACATTATTGAAAGCTCCGAATGGTTAGTTTAAATAGATGATAGATGTAAAGTGAAAATGGTTGCAACGTTATACACAATATGATATATTAATTGACGGTGTTAAAACACACGCCGATTAATTTTGGCAAGGGTGCTTTCTGTCGTGGGAAACTGTGCGGGAAGTCTTGTCAGAAGATGACATTGGCGGAGGAAAACGAACCAATTAGGAGGTGTAGTGAAGATGGCAGTTATCTCCATGAAACAGCTTTTGGAAGCTGGCGTACATTTCGGTCACCAGACTCGTCGCTGGAACCCAAAGATGGACAGATATATCTTCACAGAACGTAACGGTATTTATATCATTGACTTGCAAAAGACAGTGAAAAAAGTCGAGGAAGCTTACAACTTTGTAAAATCCCTTGCAGCTGACGGCGGCACAGTGTTGTTCGTTGGTACTAAGAAACAAGCACAAGATTCCGTTAAAGAAGAAGCGGCTCGTGCTGGTCAATACTTCATCAACCAACGTTGGTTGGGTGGTACATTGACTAACTTCCAAACTATTCAAAAACGTGTTGATCGTTTGAAGAAGCTTGAGGCTATGGAAGAGGACGGTACTTTCGCAGTACTTCCTAAGAAAGAAGTTATCTTGCTCCGCAAGGAGAAAGATCGTCTTGAGAAATTCTTGGGCGGTATCAAGCACATGAAACAATTGCCTAGCGCATTGTTCGTAATCGACCCACGTAAAGAGCGTATTGCTGTTGCAGAAGCTCGCAAATTGGGTATCCCAATCGTAGGTATCGTTGATACTAACTGCGATCCGGATGAAATCGACTACGTTATCCCTGGTAACGACGATGCAATCCGTGCTGTTAAATTGTTGACTGCTAAAATGGCTGATGCAATTATCGAAGCTAACCAAGGCGAAGAAACAACAGCTTAAGCATAAGAATTGGATGAACAAAGGGTGGTTGAAAGGTGATTCACCTCTCGCCGCCCTTTTTTTAAAGGGAATCGAACTCTAGGTCTTCGTTACATAACGAAGCTAATATTGTGTTGGAGGTAACTAACATGGCAGTAAATGCGAGTGCAGTAAAAGAACTACGTGAGAAAACAGGCGCTGGTATGCTTGATTGCAAAAAAGCGTTGGAAGAAGCTAATGGTGATATCGCAAGAGCAAGCGAAATCCTTCGTGAAAAAGGATTGGCTGCTGCAGCTAAAAAAGGCGATCGTATCGCTACAGAGGGTGTAGTACAATCTTACATCCATGCTAACGGTCGTATCGGCGTATTGGTTGAAATCAACTGTGAAACTGATTTCGTTGCAATGACAGATCAGTTCCAAGCTTTCGCAAAAGACATCGCAATGCATATCGCAGCTTCTGCTCCGAAGTTCGTTCGTCGTGAAGAAGTATCTGCTGATGAGATTGAGAAAGAAAGAGAAATCTTGAAAGCTCAAGCACTTAACGAAGGCAAGCCTGAAAAAATCGTTGAGAAAATGGTTGAAGGCCGCATCAGCAAGTACTACGAAGAGTTCTGCTTGATGGAGCAATCCTTCATTAAAGATCCAGACAAAACAATCGAAGATCTTCTTAAAGAAAAAATCGCTACAATCGGCGAAAACATTTCTATCCGTCGCTTCGTTCGTTACGAACTTGGTGAAGGTTTGGAGAAAAAACAAGATAACTTTGTTGAAGAGGTTATGGCACAAGCTAATATGTAATTTTCGTTCGAAAATACATGGCAAGCAAGCCTTAAGGCTATCAACAGGCACGCTGAAAAGTTGGGACACATTGTGTTCCTTCTTTTTTAGCGGTCGTTATGGAAAGTGGAGGGTATACATTGAAGCAACCGGTTTATAAACGCATCGTATTGAAAGTTAGCGGTGAGTCGTTGGCAGGCCAGGCTGGATATGGCATCGAATCGGATATGATCAATTCTATCGCTGAGCAAGTGAAAGAGGTTGTTGAGCTTGGCATAGAAGTAGCTATCGTCTGCGGCGGTGGAAACATTTGGCGTGGAATTGCAGGAAGCGAGAAAGGCATTGATCGTGGCACAGCAGACTATATGGGTATGCTTGCAACTGTAATGAATTCTCTAGCTTTGCAGGATGCATTAGAGCAAATTGGCGTGCCTACACGTGTTCAAACATCGATTGCTATGCAGCAAATTGCTGAGCCGTATATTCGTCGTCGTGCCATTCGTCACTTGGAGAAGGGTCGAGTGGTTATTTTTGCGTCAGGTACAGGAAACCCGTTCTTCTCGACGGATACGACTGCAGCTCTACGTGCTGCGGAGATCGAAGCAGATGTCATCCTAATGGCTAAAAACAAAGTGGATGGCGTATACTCAGCAGATCCATTTAAGGATGCAACAGCAGAAAAATTCGATCAGTTGACTTACTTGGAAGTGTTAAACCGAAATCTTGGTGTTATGGACTCAACAGCTACTTCTCTGTGTATGGACAATGATCTTCAACTTGTTGTGTTTAATATCACAGAAAATGGTAACATTAAGCGAGTCGTGCTCGGTGAGAAGATCGGTACTATTGTAAAAGGGAGTGTAGACTAATGCCGCAAGCAGTTAAGAAAAATGCAGAAGAGCGTATGGAAAAAGCGATTGGTGCACTCAAACGTGAACTGTCATCACTTCGTGCAGGTCGCGCAACTCCAGCTTTGCTTGATCGTATTCAAGTTGAATATTACGGTGCAATGACGCCTGTTAATCAGCTTGCTAACCTCAATACACCAGATGCTCGTACGTTGATGATTCAGCCATGGGATAAATCTTCTATTGGTGCGATTGAGAAAGCAATTTTGAAGTCCGATCTTGGATTAACTCCAGCGAATGATGGACAAATGATTCGTATTACAATTCCTGCTCTAACAGAAGAGCGCCGTTTGGAGCTTGTAAAGCAAACGAAGAAATATGGTGAAGAAGCTAAAGTAGCTGTTCGCAATATTCGTCGTGATGCGAACGATGATATCAAGAAGATGGAGAAGACAGATATTTCTGAAGATGAGTCTCGTCGCCATCAAGATGATGTTCAAAAGCTTACAGACAAGTACATAGTCGAAGTTGACAAAGTACTTGCTGCAAAAGAAAAAGAAATTCTGGAAGTGTAACGTTCTAGACAACAGTGACTTGATACCCCTCCACACGGTGGGGTTTATTGTCTTTTTATTCGAACCCGACAGTCATAAGGGCTTCGACGTCAGTATGTTATCACCGGGTTGGAGGAGACGGAATGATTAAGCGATTCCAAGCGTGGTTGAAGCGACGCGAAACTAGCCATAAGCCTTTGCACGTTTCTAAAGACAATGTCCCAGAACATGTAGCCATTATTATGGATGGCAATGGACGCTGGGCGAAGCGCCGTGGATTGCCTCGCGTTGCTGGCCATCATACCGGCATGAAGGCTGTCAAACATGTTACGATAGCTGCAAATGAGTTGGGTATCAAAGTACTTACGATGTATGCATTTTCAACAGAGAATTGGAAAAGGCCGAAGGATGAAGTTGAGTTTCTAATGAAACTGCCTCAAGAATTTTTGGCCGTTGAACTAGATGAGTTAATCAAAGAAAACGTTCAAGTTCGGATGATGGGACATCGGGAACAGTTGCCTGAACATACACGCAAACCCTTAGAAGAAGCAATTGAACGGACGAAGCACAACACTGGCCTTATTCTTAATTTCGCTTTAAATTATGGCGGACAGCGTGAATTGGTTGAAGGTGTTCGTGAAATCGCAGCTGATGTATTAGCAGGGCGAGTACAAGTGGACCAGATCGATGAGCAGATGATTTCTGCGCATCTTTTAACCAATAATTTGCCTAATCCTGATTTGCTTATTAGGACGAGCGGAGAAATGCGTCTGAGTAACTTTATGTTGTGGCAGTTGGCATATAGTGAATTTTGGTTTACTGATGTGCTATGGCCAGACTTTACTGGGGAACACTTGAAGGAAGCGGTAGCCGAATACCAAAATCGTCATAGGCGGTATGGCGGACTACAATAAGTTGGAGGACGAGTCTATATGAAACAGCGCATCATGACGGGAGTAATCGCCGGATCGTTCTTTGCAGTGCTGGTTTACATTGGTAGCTTACCTTATGAAGGATTGCTTATCGCCCTGGCGTTAATTGGATTTTACGAATATGCTCGAATGCTTCATAAGCAGCCGTTTGATTTGATATCACTCTTAGGATATGGTTTAGTTTTATTGCTAACCGTCCCATGGTCTCGCTGGGGGATCGAACTTACCTGGTCACCGGATATGATTTTGTGGCTGTTTATGTTTATCGCATTATCTATCACGGTCATTAGTAAAAATCGCATTACGATCCAAAATGCTGCTGTCGTATGGTTCGGAGCATTTTATGTTGGTTTTGGATTTAAATATATGATCGTGATTCGAAATGAAATAGAGCACGGATTGTTTTGGACGATACTGCTATTTGCTGCAGTTTGGGCTTCCGATATTGGTGCTTATTTTGTAGGTAAAGCGATAGGCAAGCATAAATTATGGCCGGCTATTAGCCCTAACAAAACAATTGAAGGTGCTCTTGGAGGCGTGCTTGTATCTATAATTGTATGCTTGATTGGTGCTTTCGTGAACCCAGACATGATGTCGATTACGCAAGCAGTAATGGTTGGCTTGACCGTTTCTCTTGCGGGCCAAATGGGTGATTTGATCCAGTCGGCATACAAGCGAGTACAAGGGGTTAAAGATTCTGGGAATTTACTTCCAGGACATGGTGGTGTACTTGATCGTTGTGACAGTTGGTTAATCGTATTCCCATTTGCGTACTTCATAGGTGTTGTTTATTAATAAACAACACAACATCATTTATAACGCGGCAACATAATGAATAGAGGTGTTTCATGAAACGGATCGCTCTACTAGGTTCCACAGGTTCGGTTGGAACTCAAACGTTAGATGTGGTAGCGCAGCACCCTGAGCAATTTCAAATCGAAGCAATGGCTGCTGGGCGGAACATTGATTTGCTATTGCAGCAAGTGAAGCAATTTCGTCCAAAGCTAGTATCGGTACAGGACAAGGCAACTGCTGATGCGATTCGGATTCATCTGCCAGAAGGAACGGCACTGACATATGGTGATGAAGGTCTAATCGAGGTAGCTTCTGTTGCTGAAGCGGACACGGTTGTTACCGCAGTGGTAGGAAGCATCGGATTGAAGTCTACGTTAGCTGCTATTGAACAAGGCAAACAGATCGGTTTGGCTAACAAGGAAACACTTGTCACAGCTGGACATCTTGTCACAGCGGCGGCTCGCAAGCATAATGTAGCTTTGTTACCGATTGACAGTGAACATTCAGCTATATTCCAATGCCTAAACGGAGAATCCATGCGTCATTTGCGCTCGATTACGTTGACAGCATCGGGAGGTAGCTTCCGAGATAAAGGAAGAGAAGAACTTAAAGATGTAACCGTAGAGCAAGCATTGAACCATCCTAACTGGTCTATGGGTGCTAAAATTACAATAGATTCTGCTACAATGGCGAATAAAGGTCTAGAAGTCATTGAGGCACACTGGTTATTCGACATTCCTTATGAGCAAATTCAAGTACTCATTCATCCAGAAAGCATTATTCATTCTTTCGTTGAATATGTCGACGGTTCCGTTATTGCGCAGCTTGGGCTGCCTGACATGCGCGTACCTATCCAATATGCATTGACATATCCCGAACGGCTTGAGCTGAAGGGTCCGTCACTAAGCTTGGCTGAGATTGGAAAGCTTCATTTCCGTGAAATGGACATGGGGCGTTATCCGATGGTTCGTTATGCGTATGAGAGTGGACAAGCAGGCGGTACGGCAACGACCGTGTTTAATGCTGCTAATGAGGTTGCGGTAAGTCGCTTCCTCAAAGGGGAGATTGGTTTTCTGGATATTGAACGCATTGTAGAGAAAGTACTGTCCAATCATCAAGTCCATGCCGAGCCTTCCTTAGCTGAAATTGAAGATGCTGATGGAAGAGCAAGAGCTATTGCGGCTAGCTTGCCTCCAGTCGAATAACTTGCATACCATTCTAGGACAATGGATTCTCTTGTGCGATGATGGAGAATAATGATAATGTATAGGTTATACGCGTCCCGCAACGCTAAAGGAGGATGTTACGCTTGCAAATGGTGCAGATAGTACTGTCTTCAGTACTCGTTTTTTTCATCATCGTAACGATACATGAGTGGGGTCATTTCATATTTGCGAAGCGTGCTGGTATTCTTGTGCGGGAGTTTGCAATTGGTTTTGGACCCAAAATTTTTGCATACAAGAAGGGTGAAACTCGCTATACGCTAAGACTGCTTCCAATTGGAGGTTATGTCCGAATGGCTGGCGAAGATCCCGAAGTTGTAGAAATTCAGCCAGGACAAACGATTGCGATTCGCATCAGTGATGGACAGGTAAAGAAGCTGTATGCTGATCAACTCGATATGAGGAAAAATGTTATTCGAGGTGAGATTGTTAGCATTGATTTAGAGCATAACCTAAATCTTACGCTAGCGGTTGATGGCGAACAGCATACGTATCAGGTACATCCGCAAGCACTTATCGTAGCACGTAATCAGGACACTCAAATTGCTCCCCGCAATCGCCAGTTTGGCGGCAAGACCGTAGGTCAGCGTGCGTTAGCCATTTTTGGCGGACCATTAATGAACTTCATTCTTGCGTTTTTCTTGTTTGCTGCCCATATTTTGATGGTAGGCATCCCATTGGAAAATCCGACTTACGTCAAAGTAGGTAATATCAAAGAAGATATGCCTGCTGCTAAAGCAAATATCCAAGAAGGCGATATCATTGAGAAGATTAATGGCGTCGCAATTGGTGGAAATGCTGAGAAGCTTGTGAAAATGACAGCTGAATCAGAAGGTAAGCCGATGACGTGGAGCGTATTACGAGGAACTGAGCGTTTTGAAGTGACATTGACTCCTGTAAAATTAGAGGGGCATGAGGGTGGAAAAGTCGGTATTTCACCTATTCTTCCAACTCGTTCGCCTTCGTTTACAGAGACGTTCCAGCATGCTGGGACTTCCATGGTTAATATGACGAAGTTAATATTCGATGGTTTCAAACAGTTAATATTCGGGCAATTCAAGCTCGATGACTTAGGTGGACCTGTAAGAACATTCGAAATAACAGGTCAAGTTGCCAAACAAGGAATTGAACAACTTACATTATGGACAGCCATACTAAGTTTGTACTTGGGTATATTCAATCTTCTTCCAATTCCTGCATTGGACGGAAGTCGTCTCGTGTTTATTGGAGTTGAGGCATTGAGAGGCAAGCCAATTGATCCGAACCGTGAAAGTATGGTTCACTTTGTCGGCTTTGCGATGCTTATGATGCTTATACTGGTTGTTACTTATAATGATATATTACGACTATTTAAAAGCTAATATTTGTGACGTCATTGGCGGGACTACATCGGTTTACTAAATCATTATTTATTTTCCGATCATAGTACATGATGTACCTCGCTAATGCACAGATTCAGGAGGAACTTATCCGTTATGTCTAAGGAGAAGCAGTTCGTATCGGAAATTACACCACAGCAAGAAGATTTCTCTCGCTGGTATATTGATGTTATTAAAAAAGCAGAGCTGATGGACTACTCCCCAGTTCGCGGTTGTATCGTATTTCGTCCAGATGGATTCGAGATTTGGGAACATATTCGTGAGGAATTGGATCGTCGTTTTAAGGAGACAGGTCACCGCAACGCTTACTTCCCGATGTTCATTCCTGAGAGCTTCTTCCAAAAAGAGAAGGAGCACGTAGAAGGGTTTAATCCAGAGCTGCCATGGGTTACGGAAGCAGGCGGAGAGAAGCTTGAAGAGCGTCTTGCCATTCGTCCTACATCTGAAACGATGATTGGTCATATGTACTCCAAGTGGATTCAATCTTATCGTGATCTACCAGTACTTATTAACCAATGGGCGAATGTTGTTCGTTGGGAGAAGCGCACATTGCCGTTCCTTCGTACAAGTGAATTTTTGTGGCAAGAAGGCCATACGGCACATGAAACGGAAGAAGAAGCGCGTCATGAGACGATGCAAATGCTTCAAATTTATAAAGAATTTGTTGAAGACTACTTGGCGATTCCCGTAATCGTTGGTCAGAAAACACCTTCTGAGAAATTCGCGGGTGCAGTAGATACGTATTCGATTGAAGCGATGATGAAGGACGGACGTGCTGTACAAGCAGGTACTTCTCATTACTTGGGAACAAACTTTGCTGTCGCATTTGATATTCAATACCTTGGCCGTGAAAATACGATGGAATACGTGCACACTACATCTTGGGGCGTAAGTACACGACTTATTGGCTCTATGATTATGGTGCATGGTGATGATCGTGGATTGGTATTGCCTCCTAAGGTTGCACCAACACAAGTGGTTATTATTCCAATCGGTCCAGCGAAGTTGCGTGATCAAGTAGTAAGTCGTGCAGATGAGTTGTTTGCTGAGTTGAAGTCAGCAGGGGTTCGTGTTCGTATGGACGATCGTTCCGACGTGTCACCTGGTTGGAAGTTCAATGAATACGAAATGCGTGGTGTTCCGGTTCGTCTTGAAATTGGCCCTCGTGATATGGAAAATGGTGTATGTGTACTCGTTTCCCGTGTTACAGGTGAGAAGCGAATCGTTGAGCAATCGAAGCTGACGGAAGAAGTGCAGAAGATGTTGAATGACGTTCATGGTGAAATGTTCAATCGTGCACTAGAGTTCCGTCAAGAGAACTTCTATTCTGTGAATACAATTGATGAAATGAAAGCTTCCATGGAAGAGAAACGTGGCTTCACATTGGCTGGATGGTGTGGTTCTGACGCTTGTGAGAATCAAGTCAAGGAAGAAACAGGTGCTACTAGCCGTAACATTCCATTTACAGTAGATGAGCATAAGTCTTCCTGTCTAGTTTGTGGAGAGAAGGCTAAACATACCGTTGTATTTGCACGCGCATATTAATTACAATACTAATAGTTGATAAAGATGAAATGGCTTTCGATGCGGGAGCATCCCTCGGCAATCCGAATGATGACTCCTAGCGAAAGCCATTTCTGTTCTATAGATTAGACAGGAGGTGGACTTCATGACGGATCGTAGACAACGTTTTGAGCTGCTAATGAAGCAAGCCGAACTGCCGCCCGAACTTATCCAAACCTTTTTTCAAGATGGACATATAGATCGTGTAGAAACTAGCCGTTCGAATCGGGAATGGACGATCCACATCGAAAAGTCAACGGTCGTACCACCAGAAGCGTACCGAACATTTTGTTTGAAAATCCAAGATAAAATGTCTCATATCGCGAAGATAAGAATCATTTTTCACTATGAAGAAGTGGTTTCTTATCAAGAAGTGGTTGAATCCTATTGGCAGCTATTCATGGAGTGGGTGAAGCGTGAGGTTGCTTCTGTGAACGGATGGCTGCACAGGGCGCATATCGAAGTTGAGTCTGATCTTCTTCGGATATTATTAGCCGAAGAAACTTCATTGGAATTGGCTAAGAAGAAGCAAATTGATGAATACGTCAAGCGCTTCTACGATACGTATTTCTCACGCCAATTGCGTGTACAGCTTCAGATTGGACAGCAGGATAAAGAAGTGGTCCAAGAATTCCAAGCGAAGCTGGTTGAAGAAGAACGGAAAGCTGTTCAGCGTATGATGGAAGAAGCTGCATTGGAGTCTGTCGATCAAGCAGCTGAACCAGGGGTTGTGCCTGATCGTCTGCAATTCGGCTATGAAGTGAAAGATCAACCAATGCCCATCATGGACGTACAAGATGAAGAGAAGCGTGTCACCCTTCAAGGTATGGTATTCGGTTTGGAAACGAAGGAACTGCGGAATGGTAATACGTTATTTACCTACAATGTAACTGACTTTTCAGATTCCATGCTCATCAAGATGTTTGCTAAGTCAAAAGAAGATGTACTTAAGCTCAGTCTTTTATCTAACGGAAAATGGGTTAAAGTTCGTGGTCGCGTCGAGTATGACCGTTTTATGATGACACCAGAGCTTGTTATGCTGGCGTCTGATTTGCAAGAAGTAACTGCTCCTCCAGAACGTCAAGATAACGCAGAGGAGAAGCGGGTAGAATTCCATTTGCACACAACGATGAGTACGATGGATGCTGTTACTTCGATAGATAGCTATGTGAAGCAAGCTGCTAAGTGGGGACACAAAGCAATTGCTGTAACGGATCATGGCAATGTTCAATGTTATCCTGAAGCCGCTAAGGCTGCGAAAAAGCATGGTGTCAAAGTGATCTACGGTTTGGAAGCAAATGTGGTCAATGATAACACGGAAGTCGTAATGAATGCAGAGCCTCGCAGCTTAAAAGATGCAACCTATGTAGTGTTTGATATTGAGACAACGGGTCTTTCGGTATCGAATAACAAAATAATCGAGATCGCGGCAGTAAAAATGCAGGACGGTAAAGAAATCGATCGCTATGCTTCCTTCGTTAATCCGCATGAACGTATTCCATACAACATCCAGCAATTGACGAATATTACGGATGATATGGTGCAGGACGCTCCTGAAGTGGATGAAGTCCTGAAGCAATTCGTGGCGTTTGTGGAGGACGACATCCTTGTCGCTCATAATGCTCGATTTGATATGGGCTTTGTACAGCATAATTTGAAACAGCTAGGGATGGCTGAACTGTCTAATCCTGTATTGGATACACTTGAGTTAGCAAGATTGATTCACCCAACACTCAAAAATCATCGTCTCAATACGTTGGCAGACAAGTATAAAGTATCGCTTGAAAATCATCATCGTGCGATCGATGATACGATTGCATTGTCAGGTGTATTAGTCGGATTACTGCATGATGCGCATTCGATTCGCGGAATTGAGATGTTGGATCGTCTGAATGATTATGTTGGTCAAAATTTAAAAAATACACGTCCATTCCATTGCAGCATTTATGCATTGAACGACGTGGGTAGAAAAAATTTGTACAAGCTTGTTTCGTCATCACATACGGAGTACTTCCATCGTGTAGCATGTATTCCAAAGCGTAAACTTATTGAACATCGTGAAGGGCTGCTTATAATTTCTGGCTGCGAGAAAGGCGAGTTCTTTGAGGCTGTGCTGAACAAGTCCCGAGAAGAAGCTGAAGAAATTGCGCAATTTTACGATGTGCTGGAAATTCAACCACTCACAATGTACATGCATCTTGTAGATAAGGGGCTTGTAGGTGCGCCTTCTGATATTGAGCAGGCGATACGTAAAGTATGTGATATTGGAGATAAGTTCGGTAAGCCAGTTATAGCGACTGGTAACGTTCATTATTTGAATCCACGGGACAAAATGTTCCGTGATATTACGATCCATGGTATTACTGGCTTTAGTCCGCTCAAAGACCAAAAGAAACCGGACGCACACTTCCGTACGACGACAGAAATGCTGAAGGAATTTGAGTTCCTCGGTGCTGATGTGGCAAAGCGAGTTGTAATAACGAATCCGAATGAATTGGCAGATCGATTTGAAGCATTGAAGCTGTTCCCTGATGAGTTGTTTACGCCAATTATTGATGGTGCAGATGAAGAAATGCGCAATACTTGCTATGAGACAGCAAAAAGTATATATGGTGAGCCTGTACCGGAAATTGTCGTAGCACGACTTGAGAAGGAACTTGAACCGATTATTAAATTTGGTTTCTCCGCGAACTATTTGATCTCGGAGCGACTTGTAAAAAAATCAAATGCAGATGGTTACTTGGTTGGTTCCCGTGGTTCCGTAGGTTCATCAGTCGTTGCGACATTCCTGGGTATCTCTGAAGTTAACCCACTGCCACCACATTATGTATGCCCTAATGCCGAATGCAAGCATAGCGAATGGATTACAGATGGCAGCGTGCCAAGTGGCTTTGATTTGCCTGATAAGGAATGTCCGAACTGCAGCAGTCGTATGAAAGGTGAAGGACAGGATATTCCGTTCGAAACGTTCCTTGGATTTAAGGGAGATAAAGTTCCCGATATCGATTTGAACTTCTCTGGTGAATACCAACCAATTGCTCATAATTACACGAAAGAGCTGTTTGGTGAGAAAAGTGTATTCCGAGCAGGTACGATCGGTACGGTCGCAGAGAAAACGGCATTTGGTTTCGCGAAAAAATACGAAGAGGATTACCATAAAAAATGGCGCGGTGCAGAAGTAGCTCGGCTTGCATCGGGTTGTACGGGTGTAAAACGTAGTACAGGTCAGCATCCGGGCGGTATCGTTGTTGTGCCAGACTATATGGAAGTTGAAGATATTACACCTGTTCAATTTCCTGCAGATGATCAAAATGCGGAATGGAAGACTACGCATTTCGATTATCACGCTTTCGATGCCAACTTGCTGAAACTTGATATTCTTGGTCACGATGATCCGACCATGATGCGGATGCTGCAAGATTTGACTGGATTTGATCCGACCAAAATCCCGATGAATGACCCGAAAGTAATGAGCCTGTTCAACTCAACGAAAGCGCTTGGTGTTGAGCCTGATCAAATACGTACACCGGTTGCGACATATGGTATACCTGAGATGGGAACGCGATTCGTTCGCCAAATGCTTGTCGAATGTCAACCGAGTTCTTTTGCCGATTTGCTGCAAATATCAGGTTTATCCCATGGTACAGGGGTATGGCTAGGAAATGCTCAGGAACTTATTAAAAGCGGTATATGTACGATCAAGACCGTGATCGGTTGTCGTGATGAGATTATGCTGTTCCTTATCTACAAAGCGGGCATGGATGCAAGTCTAGCCTTTAAGATTACGGAGAATGTACGTAAAGGTAAGGGACTTTCGGAAGATTGGATTAACGAGATGAAGCGCTGCAATGTACCACAGTGGTATATTGATTCTTGTTTAAAAATCCAGTACATGTTCCCGAAAGCCCACGCGGCTGCCTATGTTATTTCAGCAGTGCGCTGTGCCTACTACAAGCTGTATCATCCGATCGAGTTCTACGCCACGTATTTCACGGTTCGTGCGGAAGACTTTGATATTGAGCTGCTTTGCCAAGGCTATGAGGCCATCAACCGTAAAATTGATGAAATCGAAGCGAAAGGCTTCCAAGCACTTCCGAAAGAGAAGAACATGCTTCCTGTTTTGGAAATGGCTTTGGAGATGACGGCTCGTGGTTTGAGCTTTAAGTCCCTTGATCTTTATCGATCAGATGCAACGATGTTCTTAGTGGATGGGGATTCGCTAATTCCACCATTCTCTGCGATGCAGGGTATCGGTGAGAACGCGGCACGCAACATTGCGGCTGCGCGTGAAGGTGATGAGTTCTTGTCCATCGAAGATTTTCAACAGCGGTCGAAAGCGTCAAAAACGATTATTGAGCTGTTAACACAGATGGGCTGCTTCCGCGGATTGCCTGAGACGAACCAGCTGTCGCTGTTCTGACACATTGCTTTTTCGTGATTGTTTATGCTATAATTCTTTTGGTAATCATGTGGATACAGCCGTTGAGAAGAGTGGGGAAACCCACTCTTTCATATTTACATCCGGTCTTTTTTTGATGATATGCCAATTTGTGTTAACAATTGGATAGGTATTGTGATGTGAATGAAACGGAGTTAACCATATATTTGAAAAAGACATACCTAGTGTAACGGAGGTACAAAGCTTGAGCACACCGAACATCAAATCGGTAGTAGAAAACATGTTGCAACCTTATTTGGATGAGCATCAGTTCGAGTTAGTTGACATTGAATATGTCAAAGAAGGAAGCAGTTGGTTCCTGCGAGTGTTTGTGGACAAGGATGGCGGGATCGATATTGAGGACTGCGGTCGCATTAGTGAATATTTGAGTCTGCAATTGGATGATAATGACCCAATTACAGATGCTTACTTCCTAGAAGTATCTTCTCCTGGCGCAGAACGTCCGTTGAAGAAGCCGAAGGACTATGAGAAGTCGATTGGCAAGCATGTCTTCGTGACTACATATGAGCCTGTTCAAGGCCTTAAAGAGTTTGAAGGTACGCTTGTATCCTATGATGGAGAAACAGTCGTCGTACGAGTTGGCAAGAAAGAATATGAATTGTCTACATCCAAAGTAGCCAGCGCTCGTTTGGCTATTGTGTTCTAAGATTAATATGTAATTTTCTTTACGTACATGAGTACATGATGAAGCCGTTTCGCGGCTGAAAGGGGGAGCTTACCGCATGAGTATTGATTTTATTGAAGCGTTGGCAGAGATTGAGCACGAAAAAGGAATTGCCAAAGAAATATTGATTGATGCGATTGAAGCTGCTTTGATCTCCAGCTACAAGCGCAATTTTAATGCAGCACAAAATGTTCGTGTGGATATTAATCGTACAACGGGTGTAATCAAAGTATATGCCCGTAAGACGGTCGTAGATGAGGTTATGGACCCTCGACACGAAATTTCGCTGCATGCATCCCGTGAAGTGAATCCGAACTACCAGATTGATGACGTCTGTGAGATTGAAGTGACCCCACGCGAGTTCGGTCGTATTGCAGCACAGACGGCTAAGCAAGTTGTAACACAGCGTATTCGTGAAGCAGAACGCGGACTCATTTATCATGCGTTCGTTGATCGTGCTGAAGATATCGTAACAGGTATCGTGCAGCGTCAAGATACGCGCAACGTATTTATTGATTTGGGCAAGGTGGAAGCTGTTCTTCCTCTGAACGAAATGATGCCGAACGAGAAGTTCAAACACGGTGATCGTGTTAAAGCATACATTACGAAAGTAGAGAACACTACAAAAGGTCCTCAAATTATTTTGTCCCGTACGCATCCAGGATTGCTCAAGCGTCTGTTTGAGTTAGAAGTTCCTGAAATCTTCGAAGGTGTGGTAGAGATTAAGTCTGTTGCGCGCGAAGCGGGTCAACGTTCTAAGATTGCGGTTTATTCCCGTAATCCAGAAGTAGACCCTGTAGGCTCCTGTGTTGGACCTAAAGGTACACGCGTACAAACGATCGTGAACGAACTTCGCGGTGAAAAAATCGATATCGTTCGCTGGTCTGAGGATGTAGAGGAGTACGTAGCGAACTCGCTTAGCCCTTCTAAGGTAGTAGAAGTTGATGTACGAGAAGTTGAGAAGATGGCACGTGTAATCGTCCCTGATTACCAATTGTCGCTTGCAATCGGCATCAAGGGTCAAAATGCTCGTCTTGCAGCTAAGCTAACAGGCTGGAAGATCGACATTAAGAGCGAGTCCCAAATTGGCGAAGTTATTGCTGCTGAGTTGGAAGCCGAAGATCTTGCGAATGAGCAAGAGCGTTTGGCTGCTGAACAAGGCTTCGAGCCAACGGAGTCGTTTGAACAAGAAGAAGCTCTAAATGAGAGCGATGAAGAGATTACAGAAACTCAGCAGACACAAGAGTAATTCTTGTAAACAAGTTCTCATTGTACGCTGAAGGGCAAGGGGGTTCAGTCATGAAACCGAGAAAAGTACCGCTGCGCAAATGCGTTGCTTGTCAGCAAATGATGCCCAAAAAGGAGCTTATCCGCGTTGTCAAGACTCCCCAAGATGAGGTTCAAATCGACTTGACAGGCAAGAAGTCAGGGCGGGGTGCTTACTTATGTGGAAAGCTAGCTTGCTTCAAGCTGGCACATAAGTCAAAAGCTCTTGACCGTGCGCTTAAGCAAGCGGTGCACGCTGATATATATCAACAATTGGCGCAGGATTTCATCCGCGTCGAAGATGATTTTCTCGCTAACAAGGAGCGAGATGAAAATGAAGAATAGAGTCCTGTCTCAACTTGGCTTGGCGCAACGTGCTGGCAAGCTAGTATCCGGAGACGACATTGTGTTTAAAGCAATACGAAATAGTCAGGCTCGATTAGTATTCGTTGCAGGTGATGCATCTGAGAACACAAAGAAAAAGTTCAAAGATAAATGCAGTACCTACAATGTTCCACTTGTTATTGGATTTACCCGAGATGAGCTTGGAGAAAGTATAGGTAAACTAGACCGAGTGATATTGGGGGTAACCGACAAGGGCTTCGCGAGCTTGATGCATAACGGGCTGATAACTATGTCGGAGGTGGAGTATATTGGTGAAACAAGGGAAGGACAATAAGGAAAAGTTAAGAGTTTACGAATATGCAAAATCAATCAACATGAGTAGTAAAGAAATTATTACGATTCTTAAACGACTTAATTATCCTGTAAACAATCATATGAGTGTAATGGAGACTGATGCTGTGGGTAAAGTAGAGCAACATTTCAAAGACGTAAAGGCAAATGCACAAGCTAAGAACGAAGGAACACCGGCTAAGCCACAAGGTGAAGCACAAGTAAGCCAATCTGCTGGAGCGGCTTCTGAGGCGCCACGTGGTGGCGAACAACAGCGCGAGCGCACTGGCGGACAGCGCAGTGAAGGTTCCCGTTCTCATGAAGGACGTCCAGCGCGTGATGGTCAACAAGGAGGACGCCCGTTCAATCGTGAAGGTGGCGACCGTCCTCGTGGCGACCGTCCACAAGGTCAAGGCCGTCCACAAGGCCAAGGTGGATATAACAGCGGTGGTCAAGGCCGTCCGCAAGGTCAAGGACGCCCGCAAGGCCAAGGTGGATATAACAGTGGTGGTCAAGGCCGTCCGCAAGGTCAAGGACGCCCGCAAGGCCAAGGTGGATATAACAGTGGTGGTCAAGGTCGTCCGCAAGGTCAAGGACGCCCGCAAGGCCAAGGTGGATATAACAGCGGTGGTCAAGGTCGTCCGCAAGGTGGAGGTCAAGGTGGTCAAGGCGGATTCCGTGGTGGCCAACAAGATCGTCGTCCGGGTGGTGCACCAGGCGGTAACCGTGGTCCAGCAGCACCTGCTCCAGCTCGTGCAACAGTGGATAAGCCGCAACCGGCTCGCATGAACCAAAATCCCAAAGGCAATCGTTTCAACGAGCAAGATGATCGTCGTGGCGGTGCTGGCAAGAAGACTCAAGGATTTAATCGCTTTGATGATAATCGCAATCGCGGTCCTAGAGGCAAAGGCAGAGGCAAAGGCCGTAATGATAAAAAGGTTGAAGTTCGCGAGAAGATCGATAACACACCTAAGAAAATTATTGTGCGCGGCACAATGACGGTTGGGGATCTAGCTAAACTTCTTCACAAGGATGCTTCTGAAGTAATTAAGAAGCTACTACTTATGGGCGTTATGGCGACGATTAACCAAGAGGTTGATTTGGATACAATCCAGCTTATCGCTGAAGAGTTCAAAGTTGAAGTTGAATTGAAACTTCCTGTACAGGAAGATCCGTTTGAAGAGCAAGAAGAAGCAGACGAGGAAGCGAAGCTTCAATCTCGTCCACCAGTTGTAACAATCATGGGTCACGTTGACCACGGTAAAACAACGCTTCTTGATGCGATCCGCAAAACAAATGTAACAGGCGGCGAGGCTGGCGGTATTACGCAGCATATCGGTGCTTATCAAGTAGAGATTAACAATAAGAAAATTACATTCCTTGATACGCCAGGTCACGAAGCGTTTACGCTTATGCGTGCACGTGGTGCACAAGTTACGGATATTACGATTATCGTTGTTGCAGCTGATGACGGTGTAATGCCTCAGACAGTAGAGGCAATTAGCCACGCGAAGGCTGCTGGCGTTCCAATTATCGTAGCGGTTAACAAAATTGATAAGCCAGCTGCTGACGTAGATCGCGTCAAAACAGAATTAATGGCATACGAGCTTGTAGCCGAAGAGTACGGTGGAGATACTATCTTCGTTAATGTATCTGCTAAACAACGTACTGGCCTAGAAGATTTGCTTGAGATGATTCTTCTTGTATCTGAAGTAAATGACTTCAAAGCTAACCCAGACAAATTGGCTCGCGGTACAGTTATCGAAGCAGAGCTTGACAAAGGTCGCGGTTCTGTAGCACGTATTCTTGTACAAAGCGGTACACTTAAAGTCGGTGATGCATTCGTTGCAGGCACATGCTTCGGACGCGTTCGTGCCATGGTTAATGACCGTGGTCGTCGACTCAAAGAAGCAGGTCCTTCCACGCCTGTAGAAATTACAGGTTTGACGGAAGTTCCACAGGCTGGCGATGTATTCATCGGATTCGAAGATGAGCGTAAAGCTCGTTCGATTGCAGAGAAGCGTTCCACTACACTTCGTGAGAGCCAATTGGGTGCAAACACGCGTGTTACGTTGGATGACTTGTTCAAGCATATCAAAGACGGTGAAATGAAAGAACTTAACGTGATTATTAAAGCTGACGTTCAAGGCTCTGTAGAGGCGCTTCGTGGTTCCTTGCAGAAGATTGAAGTTGAAGGCGTACGCGTTAAAATCATTCACTCCGGCGCAGGTGCGATTACAGAATCTGACATTATCTTGGCGACAGCATCTAATGCAATTGTCATCGGATTTAACGTCCGTCCTGACGCTCAAGCTCAATTGACTGCTGATCAAGAAAAAGTTGACGTGCGTATGCACCGCGTTATCTACACGATCGTTGAAGAAATTGAACAAGCGATGAAAGGTATGTTGGATCCTGAGTACAAAGAAGTTGTACTTGGTCATGCTGAAGTCCGCAACATGTTCAAGATTGGTAAAGTTGGTACAATTGCTGGTTGTATGGTTACTTCTGGTAAGATGGTTCGTAACGCAGAAGTGCGCGTCATTCGTGAAGGTATTGTTGTCTTCGAAGGCAAGTTGGACTCTTTGAAACGTTTCAAAGACGACGCGAAAGAAGTCGCACAAGGTTACGAATGTGGTATTATGTTCGATAAGTTCAATGACCTCAAAGAAGGCGACATTATCGAAAACTTCCAAATGGAAGCAGTTGAACGTAAGTAGGTATTAAATTAATTAAGCCCTCACAGAGAAAAAGAGGTGAAGTAAGATGGCAAAAGTTCGTACTGGTCGTGCGGGAGAGCAGATCAAGAAAGAATTGAGCATGCTTATCCAAACGGAGTTGAAAGATCCGCGTATTGGATTTCTAACAGTGACAGGTGTTGAAGTTACGAGTGACCTCTCGTTAGCTAAAGTATATTTGAGTGTACTTGGTGATGATGAGGCACGTGACAACTCACTTAAAGCATTGGAGAAGGCTAATGGATTCCTTCGTACTGAACTAGGCAAGCGAATTCGTTTCCGCCATACGCCTGAGCTTGTATTCAAGCTTGATTCTTCGATTGCATACGGCAGCAACATCGAGCGTCTCTTATCGGAGATTAAAGATGGAGATAAGCCTGATGAGCAATAAGGAAGCTGATTTCACTCAGGAACAATCACAAAATAACGGCAAAGTTCTGTCTTCTGCGAATAACCATTCGCAGGTAGATGGGGCTCTGCCGTCTTCCTATGCGCACGATCTTGATCGTGCGCTAACGTTTATTCAGGAACATGATCAATTTCTAGTCGTTGCACATGTAAATCCAGATGGAGATGCGATAAGTTCTACGGTCGCAATTGGGTGGTTGTTATCGCAATGGAATAAGTCATATACAATGGTCAACGCGAATGAAGTGCCGAATAAGCTGACGTTCTTGACTAGAGCAGATGAGATACAAATAGCGGAGGAAGGTCATCTGGATCAAACAGAACCATTTCAGGCGGTCATTTGTGTAGATTGTGCTGACTATGCAAGGATAGGTAGCATATCGAATTGGGTAGCGCCGAGTGCTAACATTTTGAATATCGATCATCATCCTACAAATGATCGTTATGGTGATGTTGCGCTTATTCGAGAAGACGCGGCAGCTACAGCAGAAATTTTATTTGATTTGTTCGTACGGGGCTCAGTTCCATTGTCAACTGAAATCGCAACCATTTTGTATACGGGGCTTTTGACCGATACAGGAGGCTTCCGCTATAGCAATACGACACCACATGTGATGGAAATTGCATCTAAGCTGCTTGCTTTCGGTGTGAAAGGGAACGTGATTGCTGAACGTTTGCTAGAAGCGATTTCGAAGCCGCAGATGGATTTGATTCAACGTGGTTTGAGCAGATTGAGCTATGCAGCCGATGAGCAAATTGCTTGGCTGTACATTACTCCAGAAGATATGCAGCAAACAGGTGCTTCTAACGAGGACCTGGAAGGATTAGTCAACTATCCGCGAAATATTGAAGGAGTAGAGGTTGGCTTGCTGTTTAAAGAAGTCGTGCCTGGAAGAGTCAAAGTGAGCATGCGTTCAGCAGGTGAGGTAAATGTAGCTGCGATTGCCCAAATATTCGATGGCGGCGGGCATGTTAAGGCTGCGGGGTGCACTGTGCATTTGCCGTTGGAAGAAGCAATTCAAGCAGTAGTAGAGCAGGTGAAACAAACGTTATGACACAATGGAACGGCGTGTTGTCGGTGTGGAAGCCAGAAGGATGGACTTCGCACGATGTAGTTGCAAAAGTACGAGGGATCTTAAAGGAGAAGCGTATTGGGCATACAGGTACGCTTGATCCGCAAGTAACAGGAGTTCTTCCGCTTTGTTTAGGCAGAGCAACGCGTATTGTAGAATATTTGCAAGAACAGCCAAAGCAATATGAAGCGGTCATTTGTTTTGGTAAAGCAACGGATACGGAAGATAGCACAGGTGAGATCACGGACACTGCTGATTGTTCTCATTTGACAGAATCTCAAATCCGTGAATCCATTCTTTCTTTTGTAGGTGAGATTGAGCAAACGCCTCCTATGTATTCTGCCGTTAAGGTGAATGGAAAGCGATTGTACGAGCTCGCTAGAGAAGGAAAGGTCGTTGAGCGTAAGTCGAGAAAAGCTACGATACATGATATTTCTATCCTTGAATGTCTAGGTGTTGGAACGAGTGAACCTACTGTTCGATTCCGTGTAACTTGTTCAAAAGGAACGTATATCCGTACGTTGTGTGTCGATATTGGGCGCTCGTTGCAAGTACCTTCTACGATGGGGAAGCTTGTACGTACATTATCTGCAGGACTTGAAGAGAAAGACAGCTTGACGATTGAACAAATTCAACATGCTGTGAGTGACGGTTCATTAGAAGAGCATTTGATTTCTATTGAAAAGGCTGTCTCCTTTATCCCTTCGATCCAAATCCAAAATGAGTATGCGTCTTATGCGACGCAAGGCAAGGGAATTCCTTTCCGCGCATGTTCGTTTACACCTTTGACGCAGCAGTTGTATCGATTGCATGATGAACAAGGAACGTTCTACGGATTATTTCAAGTTCCAGAAGGTCAGTTTGCATTACGGGCAGTAAAAGCATTTCTTCCATCCTAATAGGGTTGTAGTCTGCTAGTCATCAGATGTATAATGAGTACGGTTGGCTGATGTGTAACATAGCCCTTAATTGCTCGTATGCGTCCTGATGACGCTGAACTTGTGAATAGAGGAACAACCCCTAGAACTGGATGTAGGAGCTCGATGACATATGGAAACGATAGCTTTACAACATATATTGAATGATTCGGCTTGGCAGCTGCATTCACAGCCACAAGTTGTTGTGCTAGGGCACTTCGATGGACTTCATACCGGGCATATTCATGTAATAGAGCGTGGCCTTGCATATAGTCGAGAGCATAATATCCCACTTGGAGTTATGACGTTTCATCCTCATCCCAAATACGTATTTGGAAGACAAGGCTATGAACGATATTTAACTCCGCTTGCCGAGAAAGAGCGTCAGTTAGTGAAGCTTGGAGTCGATTTTATGTATGTCGTTAATTTCGATCTTGAGTTCGCACGTATTTCGCCTCAACAGTTTGTTGAAGCATTGTGCAAGCTGAAGGCTCAGCATGTCGTATGTGGATTTGACTATCGTTTTGGCTTCCAAGGTGTCGGTACAGCTGAATCGCTGCGTGAAATAGGAAAAGATTGTTTTTCTGTCGATATCGTTGAACCGTTTGATGATAAAGGACAAAAGGTGAGCAGTACCCGTATTCGCGCATGTCTAGATGATGGAGATATGGTTCAAGCCAATCACTTGCTTGGCCGTCCATATTCGATTACAGGTACGGTGGTGCACGGTGAAAAGCGGGGACGCACGATTGGATTTCCAACCGCTAACGTAGATCCGGCAGAGCCGTATTATATTCCGCGTTTAGGTGTGTATGCAGTACGTGTTCAAGTGCGTGGCGAAATGTATGATGGCGTGCTTAGCATAGGCTTGAAGCCTACTTTCCACAGTCATATACTAGCTCCGATTATTGAAGCTCATTTGTTTGACTTTGATGCGGATATTTATGATGAAACGTTGACCGTATCGCTGATTGCGTATTTGCGTTCAGAGAAGAAATTTAATGGTATACAGGAATTAATTGAGCAGATCACACGAGATGCTGAGGATGCACGTGCAGTGCTGCGAGGCTAATTGGCATGAAGCAGGTGCTCTGATTAGTGTCCTGAAATTGTTGAGTTTACTTTCTCTTATAATGATGCTATACTAATATCGTTGTCTACGGACAACACTTGTCCATTGCTTGGTTGCTTGATCTCACCATCGGTAACGAGGCTGTTGGAATACACTATGAATAATGAAATTGGAGGTGAATAGGATGGCATTGTCTCAAGAACGTAAGCAACAGCTTATCGAAGAGCACAAGACTCACGCTTCTGACACGGGTTCCCCGGAAGTTCAGATCGCTATCCTTACGCAAAACATCGTTAATTTGACTGATCACTTGCGTACGCACAAGAAAGATCATCATTCCCGTCGTGGTTTGTTGAAAATGGTTGGTCAACGCCGTAAGTTGTTGGCTTACTTGAAAAACAAAGATGTTAAGCGTTACAGCGCATTGATCGAGAAACTCGGTTTGCGTCGTTAATAGCTCTAACCCAAGCAGCCTGGTTGTATATCGCCGCCGTGAGCGGCATGCAACTGGGTTGCTTTTTATCGTATAGTCAAATTTATTTACATACCTATTTTTAGTTCTGACTGAATGAATGCTAGACAAGCTGAGATTTATCGTGTCTCTGGATGAGAGACGGTTTTTGCAGCGTAAAGCAGGAAATAATGTTACACGTACAGAATTGGAGTATGGTTATACATTAAGGAGGGATTCCATGCATCGCATCGAGATGGACCTCGGCGGAAGACCGCTTGTACTGGAGACAGGACAGTTGGCTAAGCAAGCTAACGCGGCGGTAACTGTTCGTTATGGCGACACAGTTGTATTGTGTACCGTCACAGCGTCCAAAGAACCGAAAGACCTAGATTTCTTCCCGCTAACGGTCAACTATGAAGAACGTTTATATTCAGTAGGTAAAATTCCTGGCGGATTTATTAAGCGTGAAGGAAGACCAAGTGAGAAAGCTATTTTGGCAAGCCGCCTCATTGATCGCCCGATTCGTCCATTGTTCCCGGAAGGATTCCGTAACGATGTTCAAATCGTCGATCTTGTGATGAGTGTGGATCAAGACTGCCCGCCTGAGATCGCAGCAATGATCGGTACTTCTGCTTCCTTGGCGATTTCTGATGTTCCGTTTAACGGTCCAATCGGAGGCGTTATCGTTGGTCGTATTGATGGTCAATTCATCATCAATCCTACGGTTGAGCAAGAAGAGAAGACTGATCTTCGTGTTGTTGTAGCGGGTACGAAAGACGCTATCATGATGGTAGAAGCTGAAGCAAATGAAGTACCTGAAGAAGTAATGCTTGAGGCTATTCTATTCGGTCACGATGAAATCAAGAACATTGTTGCTAAGATTGAAGAATTTGCAGCAATTTCAGGAAAAGAAAAGATCGAAGCGAAGCTTCATGCGGTTGATGAGGAAGTGAGCGCGGCAGTACGTGCATTCGCTCAATCTCGTCTAGTTGAAGCTATTCGCATTCAAGAGAAGCATGCTCGTCAAGATGCTATTGATGCTATTAACCAAGAAGCAGCTGAGCACTTTGAGCATCTCTATATAGAGCAACCTGAAAAAGTGGATGATGTTAAAGAGACATTGTACGATATCGTTAAAGAAGAAGTACGCCGTCTTATTACTCATGACAAAGTACGCCCAGATGGTCGTCAATTGAACGAGATCCGTCCAATTGAAAGCCAAGTAGGCTTGCTTCCACGTACACATGGATCAGGTCTATTCACACGTGGTCAAACACAAGCACTTAGCATTTGTACACTTGGAGCGCTTGGTGATGTGCAAATTCTTGATGGTGTTGGTACGGAAGAATCGAAGCGTTTCATGCACCACTATAACTTCCCGCCGTTCTCTGTTGGTGAAGCAAGACCGCTTCGCGCGCCAGGACGTCGTGAAATTGGACATGGTGCGTTGGGTGAGCGTGCATTGAGCAAAGTGATCCCGAACGAGGTTGATTTCCCATACACCATTCGTCTCGTTTCTGAGTGCCTTGAGTCCAACGGTTCCACATCTCAGGCTAGTATTTGCGCAAGTACATTGGCAATGATGGATGCTGGCGTACCGATCAAAGCTCCAGTGGCAGGTATTGCAATGGGTCTAATTAAAGATGGAGATCATTTCTCTATCTTGTCTGATATTCAAGGTATGGAAGATCACCTTGGCGATATGGACTTCAAAGTTGCAGGTACAGCTGAAGGTGTAACAGCGATTCAAATGGATATTAAGATTGACGGTATCAACCGCGATATCTTGTCTCAAGCGCTTGCACAAGCGAATGAAGGACGTATGTATATCCTTAGTAAAATGCTGGAAGCTATTCAGCAGCCGCGCGAATCATTGTCTCCGTATGCGCCTAAAATCTTGACGATGCAAATTAACCCAGATAAGATTCGTGATGTTATCGGCGCAGGCGGTAAAGTCGTTAACAAAATTATCGAAGAAACTGGCGTTAAGATTGATATCGAACAAGATGGCCGTATTTTCATTGCGTCTCCTAGCCAAGAAGCTAACGAACGTGCTCGTGATATTATTGAGGGTATCGTACGTGAAGTTGAAATCGGCGAAGTGTACACAGGTACGGTTAAACGTGTTGAGAAGTTCGGTGCTTTTGTTGAAGTACTTCCTAATAAAGAAGGTCTTGTTCACATTTCCCAACTTTCTACTGAGCGTGTGGCAAAAGTAGAAGATGTTGTGAACATCGGTGACAAGATCGAAGTTAAGGTTGTTGAAATCGATCAACAAGGACGCATTAACTTGTCCCGCAAAGTGTTGTTGGAACCAGCTAGTGAAGCAGGAACAGCAGTTGTTTCAAGCTCCAGTTCCCCAGCTGCTCGACCTCCACGCCCTGAAGGTGGTCGTAGACCGAATGGACAAGGCCCTCGTGGACCACGTCCAAACCAAGGCGACAATCGTTCAGATCGTTCGTAATATCATTTGCCTGTTAAATGAATTACTTAGTAAGAGCCAGATGAATCTGGCTCTTTTTTGTTTTCAGTAAAGTTTAAGGGAGGAAAGGTAGTAAAAACTATACATTTCGTTCACCCTATATGGATAGTTGTTTTGCTATATCGAATAGAACGTTCCAAAGATGCATAGAATGGAACGGATCCATATGGACAACCATCAAAGGGGTGACCGAGTTGAACGCAACGAAACAAAAGTGGATTGTTATCGGCTTTACTTGTATGATCGCTTGGATTATCGTAGATTCCACCGGTGCAAGTAAATATGTGACAGAGCATAAAGCTCGTCTAGTTAATAGCGATGCGTTTCAGATGAGCAGTAATTTAGATGAAATAGACGTAGACGAATTGCGTCAACGAATTAAAAAAGCGGCCGAGGAGCAGCGGGAAGCACCTATAAATGCCCGTGTAGATCGCGTATGGAAAGCTGTACCTGGTTATAACGGACTTGAAGTAGATGTGGAGACATCTTACGAACATAATAGGAAGCTACCGAAAGGTTCCCCATTAAAGCTTGTATATCGAGAAATGAAACCAGAAGTAACTTTGGCGGATTTACCTGTGGAGCCAATTTATAGAGGTAATGAAAATAAAGCGATGGTTGCGTTTATGATTAACGTAGCTTGGGGGAATGAACATATTGAGCCCATCTTGAAAACATTGAAAGAGCACAAAGTGAAGACAACTTTCTTTTTAGATGGCTCATGGGTTCGCCGTAACCCTGAACTGGCGAAGCGTCTAACGGAAGAAGGACATGAGATTGGCAATCATGCCTATACACATCCGAATATGGCACAGCTTAGTGAAGGTCGGCAGTATGTTGAAATGGAAAAGACAGAACGTGAAATAGAAAAGCAGCTCGGGAAGCGCAGCAATTGGTTTGCACCGCCTTCAGGCTCGTTTAACAGCCTTACCGTAAAGACGGCACAACAATTGAAGATGCGTACGGTGCTGTGGAGTGCGGATACGATTGACTGGAATACCCCAAATGAACCCAGTACAATTATTCAACGTGTAAGGCCTAAGTTGAAGCCTGGAGTGCTCGTGTTGATGCATCCGACAGCTGCGACAAGTCAAGCGCTGCCTACATTTATTCGTATGGCAAGAGAACAGAAGCTTGAGCCAGGTACCGTCAGTGAAGTGCTGTCTGAGAAGCGGGTTATTTCAAAAGCAAATCGGGAATAAGTTGAGGAGATAGCACTTTTTTGATAGGATAAGGAGTGCATTGAATTGAGTTAAGGAGGAGCTACTGTTGGAAAAAGTGCAGCTGCGAAACGGCCTGCGTGTCGTTTTAGAGAAAATTCCGACCTGCCGTTCAGTTTCGTTCGGCATCTGGGTGAAGACTGGATCGCGCAATGAGGATGAGACGACGAACGGTGTTTCTCATTTTATAGAACATATGTTATTTAAAGGTACAGAGCGATATGATGCAAAGTCTATTGCTGAAGCATTCGATGGAATAGGTGGACATGTAAATGCATTTACTTCCAAAGAATATACCTGTTACTACACGAAAGTGCTTGATGAGCATTTGCCGATTGCTGTAGATGTTCTTTCCGATATGTTTTTCCGGTCACAAATGGCTGAAGAGGAATTACATAAAGAAAGAAACGTGATTCTAGAGGAAATATCGATGTATGAAGACACGCCTGATGATCTTGTTCATGATTTGTTAACTCGTGCAGCGTATGGTTCCCATTCATTGGCTTATCCGATATTAGGTACGAGAGAGCGATTAGACGCAATGACTTCTGCTGATCTGAAGCACTATATGAATCAGCACTATACGATCGATAATACGGTTATAGCCGTTGCGGGAAATATTGATGATTCGATTATTGAATTGCTTGAGCGTCATTTTGGTGACTTCCAAGTTGAGGGTCAACCGTTAGCAGTGGAAGCACCAACGTTTAAGAGTGATTTGTTGTTCCACCAGAAGCAAACGGAGCAAAATCATATTTGCATGAGCTTGCCAGGTTGCTCGATGAATGATCCTAACTTGTACGCGATGGTGTTGCTGAATAACTTTATCGGCGGGGGAATGAGTTCACGATTGTTCCAAGAGATCCGTGAGAAGCGCGGTCTAGCTTATTCGGTTTATTCCTATCATTCTTCGCATATTGACAGTGGTTTGTTTACGGTTTACGCGGGAACAGCACCGAAGCAGACTAATGATGTGTTGGAACTTACGCTTGAAGTACTGCAAGATGTTATGGTTAAAGGTTTATCGGACGAAGAATTGCGTAAGGGCAAAGAACAGTTAAAAGGCAGTCTTATTTTAAGTTTGGAAAGTACGAGCAGCCGGATGACACGTCTAGGCAAAAATGAACTCATGCTAGGAAGACATTACACATTAGATGAAATTATCGCTCGCATTGAGGCAGTGACACAAGATGATGTGCGTGAGATTGTTAAGAACATGACATCTCAGCCATTTGCAGTGTCTATGGTAGGTAACAATGACGCAGCGATTGCAGCATTCAGGAGGGATAGTCTTGTCCAATAACAGTTACGAAGTTCAAATCAAAAAATTACCAGGCAATGAGGATATTCCTCTTCCACAGCAAATGTCAGAGCTTGCAGCGGGTTTTGATCTGCATGCAGCAGTAGAGGAATCAGTTGTATTAGCTCCGGGTGAGCGTATGCTTGTACCAACAGGATTTGCGATGGCTCTTCCGCCGCAATTGGAAGCACAAATTCGTCCGCGCAGCGGATTAGCATATAAAAATGGAATTACATGCCTGAATTCGCCTGGTACGATTGATGCGGACTATCGCGGAGAAGTAAAGGTGCTCATTATAAATCATGGTAAACAAGCGTTCAAGATTGAGCGAAACGAACGTATTGCGCAAATGGTTATTCAAGAAGTACCTCGCATAAAGCTTGTGGCTGTAGAGGAATTGTCCGATACAATCCGTGGTGAAGGCGGTTTTGGTCATACGGGTACGAAATAATGTGGCTATGCCCTCGTATATTTTATAACATGAATCAGACGACTGCTTCTTTGTGAAGCAGTCGTTTTTTGCATTTTGGAGTTGTTTGATTCTAAGCACCCTTTCTGGGCGCTAGCATATGATGTTTTAGATGTGCAAGCGGCAAGTTAGAAAGGAGTGATTCGCAACCATGTTGACCGGCGTTCATGTCGTGTTCTTAGGTGGCGATGCCAGACAGATCGAAGTCTTTCAGAAGCTGTCGGAGCTGGATGCAAGTGTGACACTAGTAGGATTTGACCAACTGTCAAATCCGTACCATGGCATTCAGCGCAAATCGCTATCTCTTGAGTTGTTGAGAGATACAGATGCATTGGTGCTGCCTGCGGTTGGTACGGATGAAGATGGCCGAGTGCACGCTATATTTACTTCTGAAGAATTAACATTAACTGAAGAAGATATCGCAGCGCTTCCTAAACATGCAGTTATATTTACAGGCATGGCTAAGCCATATTTAAGTAAACTGTGTGCGAAATATCGCATTACGTTGTTAGAATTATTCGAACGCGATGATGTCGCTATATACAACTCGATACCGACTGCTGAAGGTGCTGTCATGATGGCGATACAGCATACTGACATTACGATTCATGGTGCAGAAATAGTCGTGCTTGGATTGGGTAGAACAGGATTTACACTTGCACGTACGCTGCTTGGACTTGGTGCACGAGTAAAATTAGGAGTACGCAGACCAGAGCATTTCGCAAGAGGGGTAGAGATGGGATGCGAGCCGTTTTATTTGACTAATCTTGCGCAGCATGTGTCTCAAATCGACTTGCTTTTTAATACGATACCGACTATGATAGTCACAGCACAGGTCATATCTCAAATGCCAAACCGTGCTGTACTTATTGATTTGGCGTCGAAGCCAGGCGGCATTGATTTCCGATTCGCGGAAAAGCGCGGCATTAAGGCAATGCTTGCTCCAGGACTTCCCGGTATCGTTGCTCCCAAAACAGCTGGTCGTATTTTGGCGAACAGTATCAGCGAATTGCTGAATGAAGTGACGCGAAGTCGGGGGGATGGCCAATGAGTTTGGATTTTGCCGGAATTACCGTAGGCTATGCTTTGACGGGTTCACATTGTACTTTTGATGAAGTGATGCCCCAAATTCAACGATTCGTTGATCTTGGCGCACGAGTTATTCCGATTGTTTCGACTACTATATTAACGACAGATACACGATTTGGTACATCTAATCATTGGCAGAAACAGTTGAAAGATATTACTGGCAATGATATGATCACTACAATTGTTGAAGCGGAACCGCTTGGGCCATCCAAGCTGCTGGATGTGTTGGTGATCGCACCATGTACGGGCAATACGACTAGTCGATTGGCAAATGCTATCACGGACAGCCCTGTCCTTATGGCGGCTAAGGCGCAAATGCGCAATCAGAGGCCTTTAGTATTAGCGATATCGACCAATGATGGTTTGGGCTTGAATGCGGCGAACATTGCGAAATTGTTAGTAGCCAAACATATATATTTTGTACCTTATGGTCAAGACAATCCTGTTCAGAAGCCAAATTCTTTAGTGGCGCGGATGGAATTGATTCCTGAGGCGTGTGCAGCAGCACTGGAAGGTAAGCAACTGCAGCCGCTCATTATTGAGCGCTTTCAGTATACATGATAAGTCGCAAGGAGCGTGAAGACCCCGGTCCTCACGCTCCTTTGTGCTCCATATACGGAACAGAGGGGAGAAACAACAGATGTCGAATCAGAAGCAATTTAACGTTGCAGTAGTGGGTGCTACTGGAGCAGTAGGGGAACAGATCTTAAAGCTATTAGAACAACGCAAATTCCCGATCCGTAACTTGAAGCTGTTGTCTTCGGCTCGTTCAGCAGGCAAAACCGTTATATTTAACGGAGTAGAACACACGATTGAGGAAGCAAAGCCTGAGAGTTTTGAAGGTGTTGATTTTGCCTTGTTCAGTGCGGGAGGAGATGTAAGTCGTGCGTTGGCTCCGGCAGCTGTTGAGCGTGGTGCAGTGTGTATCGACAATACAAGCGCATATCGTATGGACCCAAATACACCGCTAGTCGTTCCAGAAGTGAACGCGGATGTTATTAAAGACCATAATGGAATTATTGCCAATCCAAACTGTTCGACAATTCAAATGGTAGCGGCACTTAAACCTCTCTATGATCGTTATGGTATTTCCCGCATTATCGTATCTACGTATCAGGCTGTTTCTGGCGCAGGTAGTCATGCGATTAATGAGATGCTACGTCAAACGAAAGAAGTATTGGAGGGACGTGAAGTCGAGGCAGATATTTTGCCAGTATCTTCACTGCCTGTTAAGCATCAAATAGCATTTAATGCAGTACCGCAAATTGATAAGTTTCAAGATAACGGCTTTACGTATGAAGAAATCAAGATGATTCAAGAAACGAAAAAGATTATGGGCGATGACGATATCCAAGTAACAGCAACATGTGTACGCATTCCTGTTGTCTATGGTCATTCGGAATCGGTATATGTGGAACTGAAGCAAGAGTTCGATATAAACGAAGTACGGCAACTGTTAAGTGATGCACCTGGAGTTACCCTCCAAGATGATATCGGAACGCAGACGTACCCGCTTGCGACAGATGCTGCTGGCAAGCTTGATGTGTTTGTGGGCCGTGTACGCCGTGATTTGTATCATCCATTAGCGTTAAATATGTGGATCGTATCTGATAACTTACTCAAAGGCGCTGCTTGGAATGCGGTTCAAATTGCAGAGCATTTGGCATCGGAGCGGCAGGAATAGGCAGGTTGCTCCTGCCTTTTTTGCGTGTTCTAATACGGTCAGTCATCTAGTTGGAGGAATGTTACATGCGTATTTTAGTTCAAAAATTCGGGGGAACCTCATTATCTACCCCTGAGGCAAGACAACGCGTTATTCATCATATACGGCGAGAACTGGAACAAGGCTATCGCCTTGCAGTTGTCGTGTCTGCGATGGGGCGTCGTGGTGAGCCATATGCAACGGATACCCTGCTTGAATGGACTGCGAACAACGGTAACGCATTGCCATCACGAGAGCAGGATTTATTGTTGTGCTGTGGTGAAATTATTTCAGCGACTACGTTGTGCAGTTTACTTCAGGCAGAAGGAATTGCATCAACTGTATTTACTGGTGCTCAAGCGGGCTTCAAGACTGACGGTCATCATGGTAATGCTCGTATTTTAGATGTAAAACCTGATCGGGTTCGTGAGGCGTTGGAAAACAATCAGGTTGCTATCGTTACGGGATTCCAGGGACAAACCGAGAACGGTGATTTTACAACGTTAGGCCGCGGAGGTAGTGATACATCTGCTACTGCGCTTGGAACGGCATTACGTGCTGAAATGGTTGATATTTATACAGATGTTAATGGAATTTTAACTGCAGATCCAAGAGTCGTTGAAGACGCGAAACCATTATCTGTAGTTAGTTATGCTGAAATATGCAACATGGCTCATCATGGCGCCAAAGTTATACATCCGCGTGCGGTTGAAATTGCTATGCAAGCGCGTATTCCTGTACGTGTGCGCAGTACGTTCTCCGATGAGGAAGGTACGCTTGTTACTCACCCTGAATGTTTTAATCAAGTACAGGATGGCATTGTTGATCGTTATGTAACGGGTATTGCATATGTAAGTAACGTTACTCAAATTACAGTTGAGGCTCAAGAAGGTGCGGTTGACCTTCAGCTTCATGTATTTAAGGCGATGGCACACAATCAGATCAGTGTTGATTTTATTAATGTTACCCCTTCTGGGGCGGTATATACGGTATTTGATACAGACGCACCAAAAGCACTTGAAGTGCTGCATGAAATGGGATATGCGCCAAAGTCCTTGTCTGGATGTGCGAAGGTTTCCGTTATTGGCGGCGGAATAAATGGTGTGCCTGGTATTATGGCTCATATCGTTGAAGCATTGACGAAACAAGAGATACAAATTCTTCAATCTGCGGATTCGAATACGACGATTTGGGTATTAGTGCGGAAAGAGGATATGGTTCGTGCTTTACGAGCATTGCATGCTAAGTTTGAACTTCATCGATAGGCAGATTTCATGTGCGCGATGACATAGATATATAGAAAATGAGAGGCTGAGGCTTTTTTATAAGGAGGTGTTCATTATGGATTTTGGCAGATTAATTACGGCTATGGTAACGCCATTCCATAATGATTTGACAATTGATTGGGAACAAACAGGCAAGCTTATAGACTATTTGATCGAGGAGCAGAAGTCAGATAGTCTAGTGGTAAGCGGCACAACAGGTGAATCCCCAACGTTAACCGATGAGGAAAAAGTACAATTATTCCAATTTGCTGTGAAGCATGCACGTGGACGCGCACGCATTATAGCAGGAACTGGATCCAACAATACAGCGCATTCCATACATCTGACACAGCAAGCAGAGGCAGCGGGAGTAGACGGAGTTCTGCTTGTCGTGCCTTATTATAATAAACCAAGTCAAGAAGGTATGTATCAGCATTTCAAAGCCATTGCGGGCGCAACAAAGCTCCCAGTTATGCTTTATAATGTACCTTCACGTACAGTGGCTAGCATGAGCGTAGATACAACATTGCGTTTGGCTAATGATGTCCCGAATATTGTAGCTACTAAAGAATGTGTATCTATTGACCAAATGGCTGAAATTGCTGCTAAGGCACCTGAGCAATTTAAGGTGTACAGTGGTGATGATATTGCGACATTACCAGGACTTAGTATTGGTATTTACGGTATTGTAAGTGTAGCAAGCCATGTCATCGGTTCTGAAATGAATCAGATGATTGAAGCATTTATTCAAGGTCGTAATCAAGAAGCACTCGAACGGAACAATAAGCTTACTCCTGTGTTCAAAGGATTATTTAGCTGTCCACATCCAGTTCCTAATCCAGTTGCAGTTAAATACGCATTGAATTTGCAAGGTATAGCAGTAGGTGGCGTGCGTTTACCGCTTGTGCAAGCAACGGAGCAGGAACAACAATTTATCAAGCAATTGCTGGATTCCAATCGCTCGTAAATATATATAATAAAAGAAAGCAGCCATGGCTGCTTTCTTTTTATTTTTTCCAACAGCAGTATACATAAAAATTGTGCCGTCAATTATCGATATAAGGAACGCGAAGCTGGGCATTACTTGATAGGATTCAGGGGATTCTATAGGCCAATAAAAACGCTTGCTTGTGTTTTTCTCACACGTTCATGTATAATGAGTTACAAGTGACTGGGTGCGGTATATTTTACAAAAGAAAGAAGTTCATTGGTGCGACGGCCAACTGAATATAGGAGGTTAAGATTGACATTGTCGAAGAAGAACAACTCGGATAAACTATTAATTTTTGCATTGGGCGGCGTGGGTGAAATCGGTAAGAACATGTACGCAGTTCAATATGGCAATGACATCGTCGTTATCGACGCAGGGTTGAAATTCCCTGAAGAAGATATGCTTGGAATTGATATTGTTATTCCAGACATTTCATATTTAACAGAGAATCGTGATAAAGTAAGAGGAATATTGATTACGCACGGACACGAAGACCATATTGGCGGCTTGCCATATGTATTGCGTCACTTGAACGTTCCTGTGTATGGTACTCGTCTAACACTTGGTCTTATCGAGAGCAAGCTTAGAGAAGCTAACCTTCTTGGAGAAACCAAACGCATCTTGATTACAGCTGATTCTGAAGTGCAGTTAGGATGCATGCGTGCGAGCTTCTTTAAAACGAATCACTCAATCCCAGACTCAGTTGGAGTATGTTTAGATACTCCTGAAGGGGCTGTTGTACATACGGGTGACTTCAAATTTGACCATACACCTGTTAATGAGCAATACGCTGATCTTCACCGAATGGCTGAAATTGGTAAAAAGGGTGTACTAGCCCTATTGTCAGACAGTACAAATGCTGAACGTCCAGGCTTTACGCCTTCAGAAAGCAGCGTTGGTGTTGAACTAGAAAATATCTTTAGCAAAGCTCAGCAGCGCGTCGTTGTTGCTACATTTGCTTCTAATATTCATCGTGTTCAACAAGTTATTGATGCTGCATATGCAACAAACCGCAAGCTGACGGTAGTAGGAAGAAGTATGGTGAACGTCGTCTCCATTGCTTCAGAGCTAGGCTATTTGCACATTCCTGACGGAATGCTCATTGAACCTGAAGAAGTAAACAAGATGTCTGCTGATCGTGTAGCCATTTTGTCGACAGGAAGCCAAGGAGAGCCGATGTCTGCACTGACGCGTATGGCGCGTTCTACGCATCGTAAAGTAGACATCCTTCCAGGTGACACAGTTGTAATCGCAGCAACGCCAATCCCAGGTAACGAGAAATATGTTGGTCGTACAGTTGATGAGCTGTTCCGACTAGGTGCAAATGTAATTTATGGCGGATCCATGTCTGGTGTTCACGTTTCTGGACACGGTAGCCAGGAAGAACTAAAGCTAATGATCAATTTGATGAAACCAAAGTACTTCATCCCAGTTCACGGTGAATATCGCATGCTTCGTCATCATGCTAAATTAGCAGAATCAGTTGGCATTGAACCAGAAAACATCTTTATTACAGATATTGGTGAAACAATTGAAATCCAGAATGGAGTTGCTCGTCGCGGCTCTAAAGTACCATCTGGCTATGTACTTATAGATGGTCTTGGAGTCGGAGATGTGGGTAATATTGTTCTGCGCGACCGCAAGCTGTTGTCACAAGACGGTATTCTCGTCGTCGTCGTTACATTAAGCAAGCAGGATGGTACAATTATGTCTGGTCCAGATATTATTTCACGTGGATTTGTTTATGTTCGTGAATCAGAGGGTCTACTCGATGAAGCGAATCGTATTGTTACATCCACGCTGCACCGTCTTATGAATGAGAACGTCAATGAGTGGGCTTCACTTAAAACGCATGTGAAAGATGCTCTTGGTCGTTTCTTATACGAACAAACACGGCGTCGTCCGATGATACTTCCAATCATTATGGAAGTATAATAATTGCTACAACTATTATATCGTGTGACCTTAGGTCGCGCTCATGTCACTGAATCCAGTCCTTTGCCTACCCGGCAAAGGACTTTTTTAGTTTTGTTCGCTTATAATTTCTACTTTTATCGTTTTTCCTAGGTAATTGTTATGCTTTTAGCACATTACTTCAACAAAACAATTATAAATATGCTGTATAACGATAAAGTGCTCTACGCAAGCTAAACGTGTATTCCCAGACTGGAGGGAGAAGCTTGACTAAAGCACAAGATTTTTCAAATAATAGCGAAAATGAAATGCAAGCTAATTTACATTTTCCATTTATGCATAGATGGAATTTGGATTCATTAGAAGGATGGCTGCGTCAGGATGAGCCGCCACAAGGATCACCACCAGAAGCACCTTTGAATAAAGAAGCTCCACCTGCTATCCAAACGATACAGCAACTCGGAACCGCATCGATTCCGAATCCGGGCGAATCCAATATATATTGTCTGAACATTATTGGTCAGATTGAAGGACATATTGTGCTTCCTCCTCAAAACAAAACGACTAAGTATGAACATATTATTCCGCAGCTTGTTGCAGCAGAACAAAATCCTAAAATTGAAGGTATTTTGATTATGCTGAATACGGTCGGAGGAGATGTTGAGGCAGGGTTAGCTATCGCAGAGATGATATCGTCATTGTCGAAACCAACGGTTACGCTTGTCCTAGGCGGTGGGCACAGCATTGGTGTTCCGATTGCAACGTCAGGGCAGGCATCCTTTATCGCAGAAACCGCGACAATGACTATACATCCGATTCGTCTGACAGGACTAGTTATCGGCGTGCCGCAAACATTTGAATATTTGGATAAAATGCAAGAGCGGGTCGTTCGATTTGTCGTTGCACACTCAAACATTTCAGATCAAACATTTAAAGAATTAATGTTTAAAACAGGAGAGCTGACTCGCGATATTGGAACAACGATTATTGGACCAGAAGCGGTAAAGCATGGGCTTATCGATGAAATTGGTGGGCTTGGTCAAGCGCTTAAGCGGTTGAATGAACTTATCGAAATGCGGAGGGTTCCTTCAGGTGAACAAACTACAGCTGTACAGACATTGGGAAATGACACGATGCCACCGCCAGTTCCTCCAACATTTATATAGGGGGGATGTTAATGACTCTATATACTGTAATACCTGAAGAAGAAATATTCAAAAACGAGTCTCAGGAGCAGGCACAGCAAATATTCCACGAAATGGTGTGGGAAGGGCGATTACTGCTTGTCCAACGCCTTAATGATGATTATGTTCGCGTAGAAAGAATTTTGCAGCCATGTGGGATACAAGACTTTTTACATCCTGCTTTTCAACCAGGGACTGTTCTACAAATAAATAATATGTAAAACTTCATTATAAATAGCGTAGATTGAAAAGAACGATTAAGCTTCGGTTGTTCATGATAACTACGCTATTTATAATGTCACCAGTCACCATATGATTATGAAGCAGATGACGGCGAACATAGTAAGAACGGTTGTTCTGTGATATAATGGCATGTGGAGGTGACAACAATTGGCCCGAAGAAAACGTAAGAAGCAGTCTTTAAGCAAGAGCTTGAAATTTGAAATATACGGTATATTGCTCATAACGAGCTCTGTCATTGCGCTTTCCGGCGGAGCAGCCTTCGGACGAGCGTTGTCCAAGCTGTTCGGATTACTGCTTGGAAAGTTTTATTTTGTAATACCGCTTGTCCTTATTTATGTAGGCTTAGCTGTGATGATCAAACGGCAATGGCCTGCTGGTTGGAGCGCAAGAAAGTCAGGATTGTTAATTATCCTTATCGGATTCACTATGATGAGCACGATGAGTGCAGTGGAAATGCGACTGCTTCCAGTAGCAGACGACATTAGCGCGGGAAGTATATTTCAAGCAATACATAACACGATGAAGGAAGAACTAATTACGGCTGCCGAAACAGGAACGGCTAGTGACATGTGGAACAAAGACATAAGCGGCGGGTATATAGGGGCAGCACTATATTGCCTCGTTTTTGCATTATTTGGGGCGTTAGGGACGAAGTTGTTAATAATCGTACTATTTATAATCGGCTTTATGCTGGCCACCCAATTATCGTATGTGGAGCTCGCTCAACTGATGCGCACGCAAATTAAAAAACTAATGAAGACGATACATAAGCAGCGCAAAGCGCGCATCAATGAGCGAAAAGTTCGTGAAGCTGAAGAAAAGAAGAGAGGCTCTGCTAAGAACGATAACATACCTGATTTCTCTGATGATGAAGATATCGAAGAATATGGCCCTCCACGTAAAGCATCTAAAACACCCGTGTTCTTTCAATTATTTGGCGACAGACGTAATGTCTCTAATGAGGAAGAGCTGATTGATGCGGATGATGAATGGTTAGACCGTTCGTTGAAACGAAAAGGTAAGCGTACGAAGGCCGATACTACGGTTGAAGCAGAATGGACGGATGTGTCCAACTTTGATGCGGACGCAGATGCACGTACTGTACGGAAAGGGCAGCATACAAGTACATCTGATCGTATGAGCACCGCCAATAACTCCATATTGGAAAATGAAGCGGAAGATCGTAACGGGCCATTGTTCCGAGACTTTATGTCTCCTGATTATGACGGTTGGAGCCCCGCTTCTGCTGACGAATATATAGGTACGCAAGATGATGTAGATGAAGATTGGAATATTGACCTAGATGCTGTGTCTGACGAGAACCAACATACAACAGCTGTGGTCGCTTCTACATCACCTTCATTGCCGCAGCTTCCAGCAGCAGGAGATGAAGGTTCTGCGGCATTAGATATAGTGGATGGTGTGCAGCAAAATAGTACTCCAACTGAAGAAGAGATTGTACTTCCAGTAAAACCACCCGTTAAGCCGTATAAATTGCCTAACTTCTCTTTACTGGCCAAACCACAAGGTGGCGGTAAAGGAGGAGAACAGGCCGACTTCATGCAAACTGCTCGTAAGCTTGAAGCTACATTGGAAAGTTTCAGCGTTCGAGCTAAGGTATTGGAAGTAGTTCGGGGACCTGCAGTTACTCGCTATGAAATTCAGCCTGACATCGGGGTTAAAGTAAGCCGTATTGTTAGCTTGTCTGACGATATTGCACTGGCGCTAGCCGCTAAAGATATTCGGATGGAAGCGCCTATCCCTGGTAAGTCTGCGATCGGTATTGAGGTGCCTAACAATGAAGTGTCTATCGTCACCATGCGCGAAGTTATGGAAACACCGACATTTGTAGATGCAAATTCGAATATAACGATTGCGCTAGGGCGCGATATATCAGGTGCTCCTATTATAGGCAATTTAGCACGAATGCCTCACTTGCTTGTTGCAGGTGCTACTGGATCAGGTAAGTCGGTTTGTATTAACGGGATTATCACAAGTATTTTGTACAAGGCCAAGCCTGACGAAGTTAAGTTCCTCATGATTGATCCAAAGATGGTTGAGTTAAATGTGTATAACGGCATTCCGCATTTGTTGGCTCCCGTCGTAACGGATCCTCGTCGCGCATCATTGGCGTTGAAGAAGATTGTAGTGGAAATGGAAAAGCGATATGAGCTATTTTCCAAATCTGGTACACGAAATATTGAGGGATACAACAATTTGGTTGGGGATGACAAAGAGAAATTCCTGCCTTACATCGTTGTTATTGTGGACGAGTTGGCTGATTTAATGATGGTTGCTGCAAATGATGTTGAAGATGCAATCTGTCGCTTAGCCCAAATGGCACGTGCAGCAGGTATTCATCTTATTATTGCGACGCAAAGACCTTCTGTTGACGTTATTACTGGCGTTATCAAAGCCAATATCCCGTCTCGTATTGCATTCGGTGTATCATCACAAGTGGATTCACGTACCATTCTTGATATGGCTGGTGCGGAGAAGCTTCTTGGTCGAGGGGATATGCTGTACCTTCCTATGGGCTCTTCCAAGCCACAACGGGTACAGGGCGCATTCTTATCTGATCAAGAAGTAGAATCTGTCGTGTCATTCTGTCGAGATCAAGGAACAGCGGAATACAATGATGATCTAGTACCGGAAATTGATGACCTTGCCTCATTTGATGGAGAACCGGTTGATGAATTGTTTGAGCAGGCTGTTACGATCGTGCTTGAAGGGCAGCAAGCGTCTGCGTCGCTATTGCAGCGCAGATTGCGAGTTGGATACAACCGTGCCAGCCGTCTTATTGAATCGATGCAGATGCAAGGTATTATTGGGCCTCCTGATGGAAGTCGTCCACGAGAAGTATTGATGACCTTGGAGCAATATCAACAGACAAAGATGTCTTCCTAAAAGACGTGTATAGAACATAATCCGTTATCTCATAATAAAGTTGCCAATACTGTCAAACCAAGAGCGAAAGAGGTAACGATGATGAGAAAACGGATAATCTGGATTACCGTCTGTATGGTATGCATCCTGTTCGGGGCTTATCAGTATACACATTTGTCAGATAGTACGGCTGCATTTAGTGGAGCCCAATTGCAATCTGGCTCTAGAGGACAAGACGTAACAGAGTTACAAGGACGACTTGCCTTTTTAGGATACTACTATGGCAAAGTAGACGGTGTGTTTGGAAGCAAGACGCAAGGTTCTGTAAAATGGTTTCAATCACAGTTCGGACTGAAGGTTGATGGAATTGTAGGTTCGAAGACACGTGCCAAATTAGTTAAGGCAACGAAAAATTGGAGTCCATCATCCAATACTGCAAAGCCGCCACAATCATCAACAGGAAAGCCTAAGTCCAAGCCAAGCGGTTCTAATAACCTAGGTTTAACTGAAAACGACTTGAAGTTGATGGCAAATGCGGTTTATGGAGAAGCACGCGGTGAGCCATATGAGGGGCAAGTAGCTGTAGCAGCAGTTATTATAAACCGCATCAAGTCACCGAGCTTTCCAAATACAGCATCAGGTGTCATTTTCCAGCCTCGTGCCTTTACAGCAGTTGCCGATGGTCAAATATATTTGACACCTAATGAAAAGGCGCGACAAGCTGTGCAAGATGCAGTGGATGGATGGGATCCTTCTGGCGGCTGTCTGTACTATTTTAATCCAGTAACAGCAACATCCAAATGGATATGGACGCGCCCTCAAGTTAAGACAATTGGCAAGCATATCTTTTGCATGTAGAATCGTGTCAATGATGCCCATGTAGATGAGATATCGAGATTTCGTTAGGGCTTGGGTACATTCATAAACATGAGCGCAGCAAGAGCTGCATGATAACGAAATAAACATACATTTCACGAGCGAAGAAGCGGTTGGCCTAACGGCACTGCTTCTTCCTTTTGTATAATTCGTTATTTAGAAGTAAGATATTGATAAGTTAACAACATGCATATACTGAGAGTAAGGATATAATGTAAAGCTAACAACTTGATGTAAGGACAATTAGCTGACAGAGAAAAGGAGATTGCCTATCGTGAAGGTTCGCCAACAAGCATTTGAACGAGGTGTTGTGAACGGTATTCGTATCCATGTAATGCCGAGTAAGCGATTCAAAACATTTGCCATCGGTGCCTATATCGGTATTCCCTTAAAGGAGGAGACGGTTACAGCTGTTGGCTTGACGCCATTCGTATTGAGACGCGGCACAACTTCTTTACCTGAAACGATCCAGTTCCGTGAACGATTAGATGAGCTATATGGAGCGGGATTTGGCTTTGATGTATATAAGCGTGGAAATTATCAAATTGTACAGTTTCGAATGGACATCATAAATGATGCATTTGTGAATACGACAAAACCGTTATTGGAGCAAGGTTTTCAATTTTTAGGTGAAGCCATTACAGCTCCTGTCGTGGAACAAGACAAGTTTCGGGATAAATATGTTCAAGAGGAAAAAGAGACGGTGCGCAAGCGCTTGGAGGCGATCGTAAACGATAAAATTCGTTATGCCCAAGAACGATGCCTAGAAGAGATGTGCAAGGATGAACCTTATCGTCTACATCCACTTGGCAGCCGTGATGAAGTGAAGAAGGTAGAGTCGAAGAGCTTGTATGATACGTATAAATGGTGGCTTGAGCATGCAAGCATCGATATTTATGTAATTGGCGACACGGATCTACTGACTGTACAATCGTATGTAGAAAAGTATTTTCAAGTGCATCGTACACAAGATGTAGCTTATATTCGATCATTGTCAATTCCGGGGACAGGTGAGCCTCGTTATGTTACAGACAGACTAGATGTTACACAAGGAAAGCTTAATATGGGGCTACGCACAACAATAACGTACCATGATGATAAATATCCTGCTGCGCTTTTATATAATGGAGTACTTGGCAGCTATCCACACTCCAAATTATTTATCAATGTGCGCGAGAAGAACAGTCTTGCTTACTATGCTTCATCTCGCTTCGATGGACATAAAGGTATTTGTACGATTCAGTCAGGCGTTGAATTTGACAAGATTGAAAAAGCTTCAACGATTATTCAAGAGCAGTTGGAAGTCATACGTCAGGGACGTATTGAGTCATTAGAGTTAAGTCAAACGAAAGCGATGATTGCTAATCAATTAAGAGAAATTGATGATTCTGCTTTTGAGATGATAAGCTTTGATTTCAATCGTGTGCTATCTGGAAGAGAAAGAACAACATCTAGCCTAATTGAGGAGTTAGGTGACGTTACTGCTGATGAGATACAGACGGCGGCAGCGACATTTCATCTCGATACGATTTATGTCTTACGCAATCGGGAGGAAAAGAAGTGATGAATAAGCGGGAGTACAATCGTATTCAAGAGACACTTTACTATGAGCGTATGGACAATGGCTTAGATGTTTATGTTTTACCAAAGCCAGGATTCCAGAAGACATATGCGACGTTTTCTACTCGATACGGTTCCATCGATAATCATTTCAAGGTAGAAGGTGAAGAGCCTGTTCGCGTACCAGATGGGATCGCACATTTTTTAGAACATAAAATGTTTGAGGAGCCTGAAGGAGATGTGTTCACTTCCTTCGCCCAGCAAGGCGCTTCTGCAAACGCCTTTACCACATTTGATCGGACGGTTTATTTATTTTCAGCTACGGATCAAATTGAGAAGAACATAACGACTTTGATTGATTTCGTTCAAAATCCTCATTTCAGCGTGGAAAGTGTGGAAAAGGAAAAAGGAATCATTGAACAAGAGATCAATATGTACCGCGATAATGCGGATTGGAGGGCGTACTTCGGACTTATAGAAGCGATGTACCAACGCTATCCGATCTATATTGATATCGCAGGTACGGTTGAATCTATCCAGGAAATTACGAGAGATACACTTCTACAGTGTTACCATACCTTCTATCACCCTTCCAATATGATGTTGTTCATTGTAGGTGGTGTGGAGCCAGAGCAGATGTTTGAGTTAGTGCGCAGCAATCAGGCAGCCAAGTCTTTCCCGAAACAAGGGGAAATTGAACGTTACTTTGATGAGGAGCCCCTCCAAGTGCGAACAGCTCGTAAAGTAACAAGCTTGCCTGTATCGATGCCGAAATGTTTGTTTGGGTGTAAAGAAGACCGTCCAGGCTTGGAAGGAAAGGCACTGCTAGAGCATGAACTGGCAACACGCATTATGTTGGATCTTATGCTGGGCAGCAGCACGAAGCTTTCCCAGTCGCTTTATGAAGAAGGGCTAACTTCAGATAATATAGGATACGAATATAATTGTGATACAAACGCTGCTTTTACGATCATTGGAGGAGAGACCAAAGATCCCGATGAGCTCATAGAGCGAGTCAAGGAAGCCATTGAAGCACAGAAAAAAGAAGGATTTTCTCATGAAGCATTCGAACGGACACGAAATAAGCGTATTGGAACCTATATGCGATTGCTAAATTCACCGGAATCGATTGCAAATGATTTCACAAAGCATACGTTTCGCGGGACTGATTTGTTTGATATACTGGATGTATACGAGCACTTAACGTTAGAACAAATCAATCAACGTTTACAAGATCATTTCAATTGGGAGCAGTTAGCTGTCTCCATTGTGGAACAGAAGACAGAACAATGATTCGGCAACAGCGACATAACATCTGGGCGTACTTCACCTATGCGGGAGTACGCCTTATGTATGTGGATATAGGGAGAAGGAGAACTGGATGATGAAGGCTTTATCAGAGACGACCGTTCTAATAACAGGTGGGAGTAGAGGAATAGGGGCTGCTACTGCTGAACGTTTCGCGGCAGAGGGAGCACGTATCGCAATACACTATCATCAGGCTCATGAGGCTGCAAATGAAGTGGCACGTCGTTGTATGGCAAGAGGCAGTGAAGTTTTGACGGTTGCAGCAGATATTCGTAGCAGAGAACAGCTGATGCGGATGAAAGAGCAGCTAGATATACATGGTTTTGCACCGGACATACTTGTTAATAATGCGGGCAGTTCCACATATGGTCTTTTTACGGATGTGACAGATGAAGAATGGGAGGACTGCATGTCCGTCAATCTCAAAGGTCCGTTCAGATGTACACAGCTTTTTGTGCCGCATATGATTCGTCAGCAGTATGGACGTATTATTAACGTGTCCTCGATATGGGGAGTGACAGGTGCATCTTGTGAGGTGCTGTATTCAACAGCCAAGGGCGGTGTTAACGCTTTTACAAAAGGACTTGCTAAGGAGCTTGCCCCGTCGGGTATTACGGTCAATGCGGTTGCTCCTGGAGCTGTTCAGACAGACATGCTATCTCACTTAGCGACAGAGGATAAGGCTGCGCTTGAGACCGAGATCCCTGCCGGCCGTTTAGGTACGCCACAGGAAATTGCTTCATTGATTTATTTTCTTTCCTTGCCTGAGTCCGCCTATATTAATGGGCAGATTATTAGTCCAAATGGTGGCTGGCTTACGTAATCGTTAGGACTTGATGGTGTCAATCACTGCTTCGGATTTAAGACAAGGAATCTTCATGACATGCATAAGATCTCGGGGTTCGCACATATTACAAATGCACAATGTTTTCCCCATTGATTTCATTGCAGGTCAGGAGGTATACAATATGTCATCTGTATTAGAAAACTTCGAATCGTGGAAGAAATTTCTTGGTGAGCGTGTTCAGCAGGCGAAGAAAGTAGGTCTCAGTGAGGATACCATTTCTAAACTCGCTTATGAGATTGGCTCCTTCTTGGATGAAAAAGTCGATCCTCAGAATGAACAAGAACGTGCGATCAAAGAACTATGGGACGTAGGAGATGAGCAAGAAAGAAAGACGATAGCCCGTCTAATGGTCAAGCTTGCTCAGCACAATCAATGACACAACTGAGCGGACAGAAGCGAAAAAAGCTATCTGGCCGCTCTTTTTCCACTGCCCCATGAATACGTGCTCACAATCTGTTATAATAAGGTCATTCTACCTTGAAGAGTAATATTTCATCTATAAATTATAATTTTCGTTAATTTTCGACAAGGTCTGTGGTATTTATGTCTCAATTATTGTAGAATGGAAGCGGATAACGCAGAATGGGGTTGTGTTATGGAGTATAAGCAGTGGTATATGGAGTATAAAATACATAAAAATCGTCCCGGTTTATTAGGTGATATAGCCTCCTTGCTCGGGATGTTGGAAGTCAATATATTGACGATAAATGGCGTTGAAGGCAAGACAAGAGGAATGCTGCTCCAGACGGATGACGATGAGAAGATTCAGCTTATGGGACAAATGATGAAGAAAGTAGACAATATCACCATTACTGCACTTCGACAGCCTAAGTTAGTTGATATTTTGGCTGTTCGTCATGGCCGCTATATTGAACGGGATTGCGATGATCGTAAGACATTTCGATTTACGCGTGATGAGCTAGGATTGCTTGTCGATTTTCTTGGTGAAATCTTCAAACGAGATGGTCATCAGGTTATAGGATTGCGTGGAATGCCGCGTGTGGGTAAGACGGAATCCATCATAGCTGGCAGTGTATGTGCGATGAAGCGTTGGACATTTGTGTCGTCCACATTGCTTAGGCAAACTGTGCGCAGCCAAATGTCTGAAGAGGAAAGTCAGCCGAATAATATATTCATTATCGACGGAATCGTGTCTACGATTCGTTCCAATGAGAAGCATGAATTACTTCTGCAAGAAGTTATGAATATGCCTTCGACGAAAGTAATCGAACATCCCGATATTTTTGTTCGGGAGACGCATTATGACTATGATCTTTTTGATTATATTATTGAGCTACGCAACACACCTGAAGAAGAAATTACGTATGAAACGTTTACGCTGAATTATAACGATTTATAATATATAAATAGGAATCATAACAAGCTCGGATATTATTAGATGTAGGAGGTGAGAATGTGTCAGAACTTGGGCAAATGCTTAAAAAAGCTCGACTCGAAAAAGGATTATCTTTAGATGACGTACAAGAAGCAACAAAGATTCGCAGACGATATTTGGAAGCAATCGAAGAGGGAGACTATAAGGTTCTTCCAGGTTCGTTTTATGTACGGGCGTTTGTAAAGACATATGCAGAAACGGTCGGATTGAACCCGGATGAAATTTTACAATATTATCGAAATACAATGCCGGTGGAAGAGCAGGAGCAGCCTGTCGAGCCGATGATTCGAAATAAGCGAAAAGTACAACATAGTGAAGGTTTTGGAAAATGGGCAACAACACTATTAATGTGGTCATTTGTCATATTAATACTGGTAATTCTCTATATTGTTGCGAATCAGGCTTCCAAAGGCGATGAATCGAAAAACATCGATAATACCAATGTTACAGACGAGTTTAAGAAGCCTGAAGAAAATACAGGAGATGCAGAAAATGGAAGCGGTGGCGCTACAGAGCCGACACCACCAACTGAACAAGAACCTGTAACTGAACCAGAGCAGTCGCAAGAGCCGCTGATTGTTCAGGAAAGTTCAACTTCACGTATGAATACGTACGTCGTAGCAGCACCTAGTGAACAGCCATTAAAGGTTGAAATTAAGGGTGTGGGCGGAGATAGTTGGCTTGGCGTGACTGAACGAGATGAGAATGGTAAGAAACTATTCTGGAATACGCTTGAAAATGGTAAGTCAGAAGTTGTTGATATGACAGAGCAAGGTGTTAATATTCGTACGGGACGAGCTGACCTTATTGAAATTATTGTGAATGGTCAAGTTCTTGATGACGGTGATAAAACGAGTTCGAAGACGATACGGGTTAGAGTAGTATCTGAGGAGGAAGCTAAGCAACTTCAAGAACAGGCAGGGACCAACAATACAGGGACAGCCAACGAGACACGATAGCTTTATGACGAACTGCTGATTTCTTACTGAATAGATGAATCGTCATTTTATGTTCCGTTTTGAAGCATATTTGATGTGGCTTCGGAAAGAATAGAACTGCGGCGAGTATTCTCATGAACAGTGAGGTGTCAATTATGGCGGTTAGTTGGATTGTAGCAGCTATTGGTGTTGTCGTCAGCTTGTTAGGGTATTATTTGACGCCTAGTGCATGGGGGTACGGGATTATGGGGTTCGGTCTAGCGCATGTTCTTCTAGGCATATTGGACATGTTCCGAGCACCTTCTCGTGCCCGATATTAACGCCGTACAATCGGATGAAAGCACCGGGGCATTCCTAACACGCAATTGCGCGCAGAGGGATGCCCTTGTGTTGTTATAGATAAAGAAATGAAAGTTAAGGAGGCATACATATGGCTGATTATTCATTTGATATTGTAAGTAAGACGGATTTGCAAGAAGTAAACAACGCCATTACGCAGGCTGAACGAGAAATTGCCACTCGATTTGATTTTAAAGGCAGTAAAAGTGCGATGACTTTAGAAAAAGAGGAACTCGTACTTGTATCAGATGATGATTATAAGTTAAAAAGTTTGATTGATATTTTAGAATCCAAGCTAATTAAGCGTGGAGTATCTATTAAAAACATGGATTTCGGCAAAGTTGAACCAGCTTCAGGTGGTACAGTACGTCAGCGTGTTCGTTTAAAACAAGGAATTGAACAAGATGTGTCTAAAAAGATTAATGTACTAATCCGTGATTCGAAGCTTAAGGTAAAAAGCCAGATTCAAGGTGATCAATTACGGGTAACAGGAAAAAATAAGGATGATCTTCAAGCTGTTATGAAATTGCTGCGTGAAGCAAATTTACCATTGGATTTGCAATTTACTAACTATCGCTAGCACTCCATAGATTTATTTCTTAGGTATATTTATTATATCATTTTTGAGATAGTGGCCATGAAGAGGAAGCATGCTTGTTTTGCATTTTGACTATATCATTTGCTCTGTATTATACTTATTAAGAAAACTTAATAATTACAGAGGTATATTACGATTCAAATAGAGGTATGTTTGAATTGTATTACCATAATGGGAGATGCATTTATGTCAGACAAGCATACAATCATGGCATTGAAACAATCGGTCATTACACATGCACATGAGCTTTACTTGGCCGGGGAGGGTGTTTAGTTGAATCTGGCTAACAAGATTACATTGGCGCGTATTTTTCTCGTTCCAATCATGATGTTCTTTTTACTGGTGAACGTTGATTATTTCCCGCCGATCCGCATAAACGAATTTTATATTACGTACAACCAAATAATTGCTGCGCTCATTTTCATTATTGCTGCGAGCACGGATGGTTTGGATGGATACATAGCGCGCAAGCGCAAAATGGTAACCAACCTAGGCAAACTGCTTGATCCACTGGCTGATAAGCTGCTTGTTGCAGCTGTTCTAATCTCACTTGTGGAAATGGGTAAATGTGATGCGTGGATTGCTGTTGTTATCATTAGTCGTGAATTTGCTGTAACTGGCTTGCGTCAAGTTGCTTTGCTTGAAGGCAGTGTTGTTGCTGCGAGTAAGTGGGGCAAATGGAAGACGGCTATCCAAATTACAGCTATCATTGCGATGTTGTTGAACAACTTCCCGTTTGCGTTTATTGGCTTCCCGTTTGATGTGATTGCAACATGGGCAGCAGCGCTGATTACGGTCTATTCAGGAATTGACTATTTTGTAAAGAATAAAAAAGTGCTGCGTCTCTCTTAGCACTGAAAGATTGGCAGCAGGCATAAGCTCAGTATATTTTGGGCAGCCTGCTGCCTTTGATATATGTGGGATAAATACAAGGTTCGTACCTATAAAATGATGGTGGTGGGCGTAAGATGAAAGCGGAGATGATAGCCGTAGGAACGGAATTGCTGCTCGGTCAGATCGTAAATACGAATGCACAGTTTTTATCGCAGCAGCTTGCCCTGTTGGGTATAGATGTGTATTACCAGACGGTTGTGGGAGATAATCCACATCGCATGAAAGAAGTCGTTGATACGGCACGAAAACGGGCGGATATCGTTATTTTAACAGGTGGGCTTGGGCCAACCATGGATGATATAACGAAGGAAGTTGTAGCGGAGCTGCTAGGACGAGATATAAGCACTCACAGACCGGGTTTAGAAAAAATTGAGAATATGTTCCGTGAGCGCGGTATTCATATGGTCGAGAGTAACAAGCGTCAGGCAGATTCAATTGAAGGGGCATTCCCACTGGACAATGAGGCAGGTCTTGCGATTGGCAACGCAGTTATTGCTGATGGTACTGTGTATTTGCTTCTGCCTGGACCGCCAAAAGAAATGAAGCCTATGTTTCTAAATGTTGCGGTTCCGTGGCTGAAGCAGCACGTGCTTCAGGATGAGCAAGCATTGTACACCCGTATGTTGAAATTTGCTGGTATTGGTGAATCAAACTTAGAAGAGCAATTGAAAGATTTGATAGCTGGACAGACAGATCCTACGATTGCTCCTTATGCAAAGGAAGGCGAAGTGTTGATTCGATTAGCGACGAAAAGTGATTCGCAAGATGAGGCTAATCGTAAATTGGATCAGTTAGAGTCGCTTATACGATCACGGTTGGAATCCTATATTTATGCAGTTGCGGATTTGCCTCTTGAGAGTATTGTTGTAGATTTGATGACTGCGCGTGGATTAACGTTGGCATCGGCTGAGAGCTGTACAGGTGGATTGTTTGCTGAAACGGTTACATCTGTTTCTGGGGTAAGCGCGATGTACCTCGGTGGAGTTGTCACCTATACGAACGAGATGAAGCATCAACTGTTAGGTATTCCAATGAACGTATTGGAAGGTGAGGGTGCTCCAGGTGCCATTAGTGAACAAACCGCAGCGTTGATGGCTGAGGGTGTGCTGGAGCGTACGAACGCGGACATGGCCATTTCGATTACAGGCGTTGCAGGGCCAACCGAATCCGAAGGGAAGCCTGTAGGGCTCGTATATATAGGCATTGCTGAACGTAATAAGAACACGGTAGTTGAACTTTTAAAAATAAATGGTAATCGAGAGATGGTTCGAGTCCGTGCTGTTAAAACAGTATTGCATCGATTGTGGAAAATGTTAAAGCAGTAGGATATTGATTAAAAGCCATCTATCTCGCGGCTAGGCGTGTGTTGTATGCGTGTGGTAGTTGGGGCGATGTACCGCTTGTTATTCGCTCTAAGTGATCGTATAATAGCTATACGTTCAAAAAGCGGAGGAACCGCAATGTGCCAGGTTTGTTGGTGCGTTGCGGTTTTTTGTATATTGACGCTTTCGCGCAATTTTAATAGTCTAATTGACTGTAGATTATATGGTTGAAGTTGGAAGGGGTGGGTAGAAAAAAACGAATGTATGTTCGAAAAAATGCTTGTGCATCGTCTCGAAAAAAGGTATGATAAGAGTACAAAATGAATGAAGGATGTGAGTGTGTGTCAGATCGCAAAGCAGCATTAGAGATGGCATTACGTCAAATAGAAAAGCAATTCGGTAAAGGTTCCATCATGAAGTTGGGCGAATCCAACCATATGCAGGTTGAGATTGTACCAAGTGGATCTTTAGCGTTGGATATAGCGCTCGGCACAGGTGGACTTCCTCGTGGGCGTATTGTTGAAGTGTACGGACCGGAATCTTCAGGTAAGACGACTGTTGCATTGCACGCGATTGCTGAAGTGCAGAAGACTGGCGGACAAGCTGCGTTTATCGATGCGGAGCATGCGCTTGACCCGTCCTATGCTAATAAGCTCGGTGTTAATATTGATGAACTGCTTCTGTCCCAGCCGGATACAGGGGAGCAGGCTCTAGAGATCGCGGAAGCGCTTGTTCGCAGTGGCGCTGTTGATATTATCGTTATCGACTCTGTTGCGGCACTTGTTCCTAAGGCTGAGATCGAGGGTGACATGGGTGATTCCCACGTTGGTCTTCAAGCTCGTCTTATGTCTCAAGCTCTTCGTAAGCTTTCTGGTGCGATTAGCAAGTCGAAGACGATTGCTATCTTCATTAACCAGTTGCGTGAGAAGGTTGGCGTTATGTTCGGTAATCCTGAGACAACTCCGGGTGGTCGTGCATTGAAGTTCTATTCTTCCGTACGTTTAGATGTTCGTCGCGTCGAGACGATCAAGCAAGGTAACGATATGGTTGGTAACCGTACACGAATCAAGGTTGTGAAGAACAAAGTAGCTCCTCCATTCAAGCAAGCGGATATCGATATTATGTACGGTGAAGGAATTTCCAGAGAAGGCAGCATCGTCGATATTGGAACTGAGATGGACATCGTTCAAAAGAGTGGTGCTTGGTATTCCTATGAGGGCGAACGTCTAGGTCAAGGTCGCGAAAATGCGAAGCAATTCTTGAAAGAGAATGTGGAGATGTCAGTCAAGATCGAGAACCTTATTCGTGAGGCTAGCAACTTAACTACGGTTATTCCTCCATCTTCTCAGGACGAAACTGATGAGGATGAAGAAGAATTGTTGGCGCTTGATGCTGAATAATTGGATGATGGACAAGCACCTTACCAGACGGTAGAGGTGCTTGTCTTTGTTGTAGTTGCCGCGTTATTTGTATGAGAAGCGCCTTCCTTATTGCGGTAGGTCACAAAATAGCCGATGAGGGGGATATAGATGCAGCAAGATGAGACGATAATAGTAAAAGTTCAGCTAGATGAAAAACAGCGCAATCGCTACGTCATTTTTTTTGAGCATGCTGCGCCAATTAATGTGCATGAAGATACGATGGTGAAGTATCGCCTTACGAAAGGCTCAGAGGTGTCCATTTCCTTTCTAGAGGAGATCATACGGGCGGATGAGCAGCACAAAGGCTATATACAGGCGTTGACCTATTTACAGCGCAAGCCTCGTACACGAATGGAAATGGCTAAGTATTTGCAGCAAAAAGAATACGATGATGAAACGATTCCAATCGTATTGGACCGATTGGAGCGTGAATGGCTTGTAGATGATGCTGCATATGCGGAGCAGTGGGCAGAGCAGCGAATTACTCGACATAGCAAAGGTAGTCGCTGGATTCGACAGGAGCTAAAGCAAAAAGGCGTGCATGAGAATCATATTCGCACAGCCATCGAGTCTATTGATCCTGAGCAGGAATGGGAAAGTGCAGTCGGAGCCGCTGCAAAGAAGTGGCGTCAAACGCGTGGTGAAACGTATATTCGTAAGAATAAAGTTGCAGCCTACTTAGCAAGAAGAGGTTTTTCAAGCGAAATGTCGCGTAAGGCAGCTCAACAGGTGGCTGATGAGTCAGTCAGAAACGATCAAGGTGAAGAGACTTGGTAAAAGAGAAGTTGAGCTTTGCTTGACAATATCTTTTCCTGAATAATAAAATGAACATGTATCTTTATTTTCACGAAATCAATTTCCCCTTCCAGAAGTTGATTTTAGCTGATTCATTTCGCCAATGTCATAGTTCCGATTGTCACTATGTAGGGGTGATGATCGTGTGTGCGAATGCATGCAATTTTGCCGACATCTTAGGGGTGCCGGTCGATCCATGAGTATGAATCAATTGAAACTGTAACAAAAACAAATGAAACCTGTCCCAAGCAGTGCTTGGAGTAACCAACGGGGAGGTGAGGCAATGAACGTCAACATTTGGCTCGCAATCGTTCTCGTTGTGGCTGCATTGTTCTTGGGGTTTGGAATCGGTTATCTGATTCGCAAATCGCTGGCGGAAGCGAAAATAACGAGTGCTGAGCATGCTGCGGAACAAATCGTGGATAACGCACGTAAGGAAGCGGAGGCACTAAAGAAAGAAACAGTGCTTGAAGCAAAAGACGATGTCCACAAAGTTCGCACCGAAGCGGAGAAAGATATCCGTGAACGCCGGAACGAAATTCAACGTCAAGAAAGACGAATCGTACAAAAAGAAGAGTCGTTGGATAAAAAGTTAGATTCGCTCGAACGTAAAGAGGAACAACTAGCTAACAAAGAGAAGCAGATTGAAGAGACACAAGAACAAGTTGAGCGCATCCATCAACAACAAGTTTCGGAATTGGAGCGCATATCGAATCTGTCCATGGAAGACGCTAGACAGATTATTTTGACGAATGTCGAGCAAGAAGTTCGTCATGAGACAGCACAAATGATTAAAGAAATCGAGCAGCAAGCTCGAGAAGAGGCGGACAAGCGCTCACGTAATATTATTACGCTAGCAATCCAGCGCTGTGCGGCTGACCATGTGGCTGAAACTACGGTATCTGTCGTTGCTTTGCCGAACGAAGAGATGAAAGGCCGTATTATCGGTCGTGAAGGACGTAACATTCGCGCATTGGAGACGCTTACGGGTATTGATCTAATTATCGACGATACTCCAGAAGCGGTTATCTTGTCTGGGTTCGATCCAATTCGTCGTGAGATTGCTCGAACATCACTTGAGAAGCTGGTTGCAGACGGACGTATTCACCCGGCACGTATCGAAGAGATGGTTGACAAATCACGTAAAGAAGTGGATGAACGTATTCGTGAATACGGTGAACAAGCTACATTTGAAGTGGGCGTGCATGGTTTGCATCCTGACTTAATTAAAATTCTTGGTCGCCTCAAATTCCGTACAAGCTATGGACAGAATGTACTTAAGCATTCCATGGAAGTTGCGTATCTAGCAGGGTTGATGGCTGGAGAGCTTGGTGAAGATGTAACTCTTGCTAAGCGTGCAGGCTTACTACACGATATCGGAAAAGCGTTAGATCACGAAGTAGAAGGATCTCACGTAGAGATCGGTGTAGAGCTGGCGAAAAAGTACAAAGAACATCCTGTCGTTATTAACAGTATTGCATCCCACCATGGTGATTGCGAAGCAACATCGATTATCGCAATGCTCGTTGCTGCTGCAGATGCATTGTCTGCTGCAAGACCGGGAGCTCGTCGCGAAACGCTTGAAACATACATCAAACGACTGGAGAAGCTTGAAGATATCTCTGAATCGTTCGAAGGTGTTGATAAATCGTACGCGATTCAAGCTGGACGTGAAGTTCGTGTCATGGTACAGCCTGAGAAGATTGATGATACGGAAGCGTATCGTCTTGCTCGCGAGATTACGAAAAAAATCGAGAGTGAACTGGATTATCCGGGGCACATTAAGGTTACAGTTATCCGCGAGACTCGAGCGGTGGAATACGCCAAATAATAATAGACGTATAGGACTTGGAGAAGTGGCCGCGTCGGCCACTTCTCCGTTTGTTAAGGAGGACTTGTTTCCGATGAAAGTATTGTTTATCGGTGATATTGTGGGCAACACAGGGCGCAAAGCAGTGAAGACGCTGCTTCCCGAGTTGAAGAGCAAATATAACCCACATATTATCATTGCGAATGCGGAAAATGCAGCAGGTGGGCGTGGTGTGACTGCTGCAATTATTAAAGAATTCGCCGATCTCGGTGTACATGGTTTTACGATGGGAAATCATACTTGGGATAACCGTGATATATTTGAATGGATTGATGAAGAGAAGCGTGTCGTTCGTCCGGCTAACTTCCCTCCAGGAACACCTGGAAGAGGAATGACGACGATTAAGGCGAATGGGAAAGAACTAGTCATTGTTAATCTTCAAGGGCGAACGTTCCTGCCTGCAATCGACTGCCCTTTCCGTACGGCAGACGAGTTGTTAGAGCGTGCAGGTAAGCAGTCCAAAGCGATTCTAGTCGATTTTCATGCTGAAGCGACTTCTGAGAAGATCGCAATGGGCTGGCATTTGGACGGCAGAGCATCTTTCGTTGTTGGTACACATACGCATGTGCAAACGAACGACGATACGATTTTACCGAATGGAACAGGCTATTTGACAGACTGCGGAATGGTAGGTTCCAAAGAAGGCGTACTTGGCATGGAGCGCGATGCGGTGCTTCGCAAGTTCAAGACCCAACTACCTGTTCGTTTCACAGTATGTGAAGGCAAATGGCATTTCCATGCTGTCCTTGTTGATATTGATGATTCAACAGGAAAAGCGGTGCGTATTGAAAAAATTCGTATCCGCGAAGACGAGTGGATTATGAGCTAGTATTATGAATATTTCGAGAACCTTGGCTGTATACATGCTATAAGCAGCTAAGGTTCTTTTTGTGCTTGCCCAAGTTAGTCGGAGGTTCTTCTTCGGTCAATTGGGGTATAGGGATATATTGGTGGTATTTTTAGCCTGTTTACGAATATGTTGTAATAGTGGAATCAACCATTATTCCCGAGGAGGTACTTTCATGGAAGTATTAAAAGTTTCAGCAAAATCCAATCCAAATTCGGTAGCTGGTGCGTTAGCAGGGGTTTTGCGTGAAAGGGGAGCGGCCGAACTGCAGGCGATTGGTGCAGGTGCTTTGAACCAAGCAATTAAGGCGGTCGCCATTGCACGGGGATTTGTTGCGCCTAGCGGTGTAGATTTGATTTGCATTCCGGCATTCACCGATATTGTCATTGATGGTGAGGATCGTACAGCAATCAAATTAATTGTAGAGCCAAGATAAGAGAGGATGTAGGCAACTAAGATGGAAACTGCGAAGAGAACGTACTAACCTGTTTACGCTGTAAGCAGGTTTTTTGCTGTATATTTTTGTAGAGGGAAACCTTGTATACATAGTTAGGCACAGCTTATATACACGAAGATGCCTAGATTACTGGAATAGGCTATAATGAAAGGCAGCGATAGGAGACAGATGGCAGAGACAGAAGGGATGAGAATCGCATGAAACATACAAAAATCATTGATTTCCATTGTGATGTACTTTATAAAATGCTTTATGAGAATAAGGTTAACTTTGAAAATGCAGAATTAATGGATATTACACTGCCACGATTGAAGAAAGGCCAAGTTGGCATGCAAGTATTTGCGCTTTTTTTAGAAGCAGCTCCTTTAATAGGACCTCCCCGGTTTGCCCAAGTGCTGCGTGCAATCGATTTGTTCCGTGAGCAGATTGCTGTATTGCCAGAAATGCATTGGGTGAAATGGAAGGAAGATTTGGAGATGCTAGAGCAGGATCGTTCATTGATCGGCTCTATTCTCTCTCTAGAAGGAGTAGATGCGTTAGAAGGGGACATGGTATATGTTCGTACACTGTTTGAACTAGGTGTACGGTTTATCGGCTTATCCTGGAATCATGCCAACTGGGCTGTAGATGGAGCAGGAGAACCACGTTCTGGCGGGTTTACGACAGAAGGGTGGCAGTTAGTTGATGAATGTGATCGATTAGGAATTGTGCTCGATGTGTCACATTTAAATGAACGTGCATTCTGGGAGTTGATGGACGGGACAACACGACCAGTTATTGCTTCGCATTCCAACTGCGCGTCTTTGCAGCCGCATCCTCGCAATCTGACAGATGATCAGATTCGTGCCATCATTGCACGGGACGGAAGAATAGGTGTGACTTATGTGCCGCTATTTGTCGCAGAAAAAGAACTTGTCACGATAGAGGACTTGCTAGGGCATATCGATCATATTATTCAATTAGGTGGAGAGAATCATCTGATGCTTGGCTCAGACTTTGATGGCATTGATGACAAAATTCAAAACTTAGAGCATGCCGAGCATCATCCAAACTTACTTGCGATGATTGAGCAGCGCTATGGCAGCGCAGTCATGAACAAAATTGCATATGAGAACGCAAATAGGTTCCTTAGAACTTATTTGCCGCAGCGGGTATAGCAAAATAATATTTTTTACCTATCACAACTTTGCATCGTACTTATCTCAAGGTGCTATGAGCGAAGATGGGAAAACGCTTGCCTTTTACTAAGACTGGACATAGAATGATTATGACTCAGGCCAATAAGCCATTGCCAACTATTTAATAGTTACAAGATGCGTAAATGATGTGTAACATGGATAGGCAGTATTTTCGAGTCACCTTAAAGGAGTGGGCGAGCTTGATTAGTCAATTGTCGTGGAAAATCGGGGGTCAGCAAGGGGAAGGTGTGGAAAGTACAGACCGGATCTTCTCTACTGCATTGAATCGTCTAGGTTATTACTTATACGGTTACCGACACTTTTCATCGCGTATTAAAGGCGGACATACCAACAATAAGATTCGTATTAGCACGAAGCCTATTCGTGCCATTTCAGATGATTTAGATATTCTCGTTGCTTTTGATCAAGAGTCCATTGATCTGAATGCACATGAACTGCATGATAACGGCGTTATCGTTGCAGATGCGAAGTTTAATCCAGTGGTACCTGAAGGTGTCACTGCAAGATTGTTTGCAGTACCAATTACAGCGATCGCTGAGGAACTTGGAACATCTCTTATGAAGAACATGGTAGCGTCTGGCGCGTCATGGGCTTTATTAGGCCTGCCTTTAGAAGTGTTCAATAGAGCGGTTGAAGAAGAGTTCGGGCGTAAAGGCGCAGCTGTTGTAGAGAAAAACATTGATGCAGTTCGTCGTGGGGCTGAGTTTGTACTAGAACAAGCGGGCGGTCCTTTGGATGAGTTTCAGTTAGAGCCTGCTGATGGTAAACAGAAGCTATTTATGATCGGTAACGATGCAATGGCACTTGGGTCATTGGCAGCAGGTTGCAGAATCATGTCTGCGTATCCAATCACACCGGCTTCTGAAGTTATGGAATATTTAATTAAAAAACTGCCGAAATTCGGTGGAACAGTTGTGCAGACAGAAGACGAAATTGCAGCAGCAACGATGGCTATCGGAGCTAACTATGCAGGTGTTCGTACGATGACGGCTTCTGCTGGACCGGGTCTTTCCCTGATGATGGAAGCTATCGGTTTAGCAGGTATGACAGAGACGCCGCTTGTTATTATAGACACACAGCGCGGAGGGCCAAGTACAGGCTTGCCAACGAAGCAGGAACAAAGTGACGTAAATGCGATGATCTATGGTACACATGGAGAGATTCCAAAGATTATTATTTCTCCAAGCTCCATTGAAGAGTGTTTCTACGACATGATCGAGGCATTCAACTTATCGGAGCAGTATCAATGTCCAGTTATCGTGTTAACTGACTTGCAGCTCTCCTTGGGCAAGCAATCTTGTGAAATGCTTGACTACAATCGTATTGTCATCAATCGTGGCAATTTAGTATCGGATGTGCCGCCGCTGGAGACGCATGCGCAGTTCAAACGTTACGAGTTTACGGAGGATGGCGTTTCACCTCGTGTTATTCCAGGTGAAAAAGGCGGACTTCATCACGTGACAGGTGTAGAGCATGATGAGATTGGACGTCCATCTGAGAGTTCAATCAACCGCAAGAAGATGATGGATAAGCGTCTTTCCAAGTTAGACAACTTGCAGATTACGAATGCGATTCATGTAGATGCGTCTTACGAAGAGCCAGAACTGCTTATCGTAGGAATGGGATCTACTGGCGGTACAATTGATGAGGCTCGTGTTCGACTTGAGCAAGATGGCATCAAAACGAACCATATTACGGTTCGGCAAATTTATCCGTTCCCGACAGAGCTGTTCAAGCCGTATGCGGAACGAGCAAGCCAAATTGTTGTTGTGGAAAATAACGCAACAGGCCAATTGGCGGATCAAATTAAGCTTAATGTAGGATGTTCGGAGAAAGTTCGTAATATGCTCAAGTACGACGGAACGCCGTTCCTACCAAGCGAAATCTATTCCCGAAGCAAGGAGTTGGTGTAAGATGGCAACGTTCAAAGAGTTTCGCAACAATGTGAAGCCGAACTGGTGCCCAGGCTGCGGTGATTTCTCGATTCAAGCAGCGATTCAACGCGCAGCGGCCAACGTAGGCTTGGAGCCTGAACAACTAGCTGTTATTTCAGGTATCGGCTGTTCAGGTCGTATTTCAGGATATGTGAATGCCTATGGATTCCATGGTATACACGGACGTGCATTGCCGATTGCACAAGGGGTAAAGCTTGCAAATCGTGATTTGACGGTTATCGCCTCTGGTGGTGATGGCGATGGATTTGCAATCGGTATGGGACATACCGTGCACGCGATTCGTCGTAATGTGAATATCACTTATATCGTTATGGATAATCAGATCTACGGGCTTACAAAGGGGCAAACTTCTCCGCGTAGTGCTGTAGGTTTCAAGACGAAGAGTACACCGGAAGGTTCGGTAGAGACAACGCTAGCACCATTGGAGATTGCATTGGCGGCTGGAGCGACATTTGTGGCTCAGTCGTTCTCAAGCGACCTGAAGCAGCTGACATCTTTAATCGAGCAAGGCATTAATCATGAAGGATTCTCTTTAATTAACGTGTTCAGTCCTTGTGTCACATTTAACAAAATTAATACGTATGACTGGTTTAAAGAGAACATCGTAAACTTGGCGACGGTGGAAGGCTACGATCCAACGAACCGAGTGATGGCTATGACGAAGCTGATGGAAACGAATGGAATGATTACAGGACTTATATATCAAGATACTTCCCGTCGTTCGTACGAGAACTTGGTACCTGGCTTCTCCCAAGAGTCTCTCGCACATCAGGATCTGACTTTGTCTCCGGATGATTTCAATAGCTTGCTTAAAGAATTTAAGTAATAATAAATAAATTCAATTAATTGTTAAAAAGGCATATGTCGAAAGATGTATGCTTTTTTTATTTTCATAGTATAATAAAAGTTGGTATATGAACTAGAGAGACAAGCGAGAGGTGGAAGAAACATGAAAACTGTACCAGTAGGCGTTTCCGGTCGTCATATTCATCTAACACAAGAGCACATTGAGGCACTATTTGGACCAGGTGCTCAACTAACAGAATTCAAAGCATTGTCCCAGCCAGGACAATTCGCAGCAGTAGAAACAGTAGAAGTTATCGGACCTAAAGGTTCCTTCAATACAGTACGTATTTTGGGACCAGCTCGTCCAGCATCCCAATTGGAAATTTCTCGTACGGATTCCTTCGCTTTGGGCGTAAAGGCACCTGTGCGTGAATCTGGCGCTATCGAAGATACACCAGGTATTACGCTTAAAGGCCCACATGGTGAAGTAGTATTGGACAAAGGGGTTATCGTTGCTGCTCGCCACATTCACTTCCATACATCTGATGCAGAGAAGTGGGGCATTCAAGATAAGCAGACGTTACGTGTACGCGTAGGCGGAGAGCGTGGCGTTGTATTTGAAAATGTACTTGCTCGTGTACATCCAACATTTGCATTGGACATGCATATCGATACAGATGAAGCGAATGCTGCTGGTGTTAAGAACGGCGATACAGCTGAAATCATCGACTAATAAGCATTTTAAACGGTCCCTAAGGGGCCGTTTTTTAATTTCCTGCAACGTCCTATCTTGGAATCGAATAGAAATCAATGGTATAATATTCTGGATTGTGTTTCGAACTCATTGTGAGAACAAATGAATGATGATTGTAGACAAAATTATAAATAAAAAAGGAGTGACCAAGAGGATGAGCAAGGGGAAGGATTACGCTAAGTATTTTGACTTTTCTCAGGCCAAAGTCATTTCAGAGGATGAGAACGGCAAGAAGATTCGTCTTCATGGCCGTGAAATTTATATTATGTCAGAACCGAATCAGCGTCAAGAAAAGCAGCGTGGTAAACAGGACATACAGGTGCATTATGAAGATGCGGTTCCTGAAAATCTGCGTGAGATTGGCAATGGTAAGCGCTACATCATTTATACGTTTGGCTGTCAGATGAATGAGCATGATTCAGAGACGATGAGTGGATTGCTCGAACAGATGGGTTATGAGAAGACAGAGGATCGCAAGGAAGCGGACATCATTTTATTAAATACATGTGCGATCCGTGAAAATGCTGAAGATAAAGTGTTTGGAGAATTAGGGCATCTCAAAACATTGAAGCTTGAGCGGCCTGGACTTATACTTGGGGTGTGCGGCTGCATGTCTCAAGAGGAAAATGTCGTGAACCGCATCATGAGTAAGCATCAATTTGTTGATATAATATTTGGAACTCATAATATACATCGTCTGCCGTTCCTCGTCCGTGATGCGCTGTTCAATAAAGAAATGGTTGTTGATGTATGGTCTAAGGAAGGCGACATTATCGAAAACCTACCTAAGAAGCGTTCGGGCATGCGAGGATGGGTCAATATTATGTACGGTTGTGATAAGTTCTGTACCTATTGTATCGTACCGTATACGCGAGGTAAGGAACGGAGCCGTCTGCCAGAGGATGTAATTGCAGAAGTTCGAGAGCTTGCACGTCAGGGCTATAAAGAAATTACATTGCTTGGTCAAAATGTAAATGCGTACGGGAAGGACTTCATTGATAGAACGTATACGTTTGGGCACCTTATGGATGAGATTCGTACGATTGATCTTCCGCGTATTCGTTTTACAACCTCCCATCCACGTGACTTCGATGACCATCTCATTGAAGTGTTGGCTAAGCAGGGGAATCTAGTGGAACATATTCATCTTCCTGTTCAATCGGGCAGCAGTGCAGTGTTGAAGAAGATGAGCCGTAAGTATACACGCGAGCATTATTTACAGCTTGTACATAAAATTAAGGCGGCCATTCCGAACGTATCGTTGACGACGGACATTATTGTAGGTTTCCCAGGCGAAACCGACGAGCATTTTGAAGAGACGATGTCGTTAATGAGGGAAGTGGAATTTGAACAGGCGTTTACGTTTATTTATTCGCCGCGTGAAGGAACACCAGCAGCTCAGATGGAAGACAACGTGCCTATGGAAGTGAAGAAGGAACGATTGCAGCGTCTAAATGCTTTAATGAAGGACTTTAGCCGCAAAGGCAATGAGAAATTGCTCGGTGAGACGGTAGAGGTGCTCGTTGAAAGTGAAAGTAAAAATAATGAACTCATCTTATCAGGCCGTACTCGTACCAATAGGCTCGTTCATTTTGCAGGTTCAGAAGAGCTGATTGGTCAGTTTGTACACGTGGAAGTGACAGATATTAAATCTTTCTATATAAAAGGCGAGCTTGTCACAGAAAAGATGCAGATGAGTTCTTAAAAATGATAACAGCATCAGGTACAATGAATAAGGAAGATTGTACCTGTAGATGGGGGAGATTGAGGTGTCACAGCAATCCAAAGAGAAACAGAGTCAGCTAACAGCAAAATCAGCATGTGGTGTGCCTAAGTTCGAAGCTGCTGAAGTGCTTGTGCGTGAAGATATTATGCAGAAGGCAAAACATTTGGCCGAGCTAATTTGCACGACAGAGGAAGTTAAACAGTATCAGGAAGCAGAGAAGTTGATTCAGAAGCATGAACAAGTACAGAAGACGATCGCGATGCTTAAAAAGAAGCAGAAAGAGATTGTTGCCTTTGAATCCTTCAACAATACAGCTATGGTCGAAAAGATTGAAGCTGAATTGGAATCATTGCAAGATGAGCTTGATAATGTTCCACTTGTCGTACAGTTCCAGCAAAGTCAAACGGACGTGAATTATTTGCTCCAGTTGATTATGGGCGTTATCCGTGACTCTGTTTCAGAAAAAATCAATGTAGAAGCAGGTCGTGCTGATGATCCTGAAAGCTGCAGTGACTAAGAAAAGGGCTTGCCGCGTATTGTGCGGTTAAATAGTTGCACGTGCGTAGTAAGACATATCTTTTAAAATAAGACGAACGAAGAAGCATGCCATCTCACCTATCGTAGTGAGCGGGATGCTTTTTTTTGTATATGCACAGAAATAAATATTTCATAGGCGAATTTATAAATATCCGCATAACATACAATTATAAAGGTCATCATCTAAGCTGCTATATGTATACTGCAAGCTACTTCAGCACGTCTTCTACAGGCGAATTCATTCAATCTGTCCCTCTATTCAATCGTAAAGATGATGACATGTTGTCTCTATTCAGATGTGAGAGGGAGGGACGAAGATGGATGTTTCAAGGCCTTGGCTGCAGCATTACCCAAGTGAAGTAGCACCCTCGTATGAATATCCCCAAATAAATGCAGGGCATATGCTTGTCCATGCGACAGAAACACATCCTGACCAGTATGCATGTTCATTTATGGGCTACAATCTTACCTATAAGAAACTGCTTAGCTCGGCGTATCAATTTGCAAATGGGCTGGAACAGCTAGGGGTAAGCAAGGGCGAGCGTGTAGCTATTATGCTTCCGAATTGTCCCCAGATGATGATTGCTTACTTCGGTACGCTCCTTTACGGGGCAATTGCGGTAATGACGAATCCGCTCTATAAGGAAGGGGAACTCACCCATCAGTTGAATGATGCAGGAGCGTCGGTACTTGTTACGTTAGACTTATTTATGGAGCGGGTGTCAAGAGTAAGAGAAAAAACATCTCTAAGAACGATAATCGTTGCTTCGATTGCCGAGTATTTGCCATTTCCCAAAAATATATTGTACCCATTAAAAATGAAGAAAGATGGTCAGTCTACCGTTGTACCGACTGGTGATGACATCTATCGCTTTAAACGCTGGCTGCGTACTTGCAGCTCTACGCCTGTCCTCGCTGAAGTAGATGCACAGGAAGATGTCGCTATCCTTCAGTATACAGGCGGCACGACAGGTATTGCTAAAGGCGTTATGCTGACGCACTATAATCTGGTGGCCAACACGGTGCAAAGCTCGCAGTGGTTTTATCGTGCTAAACGAGGCGAAGAAGTATTTTTGGCAGCGCTTCCTTGCTTCCATGTGTTCGGTTTAACGGTGCTGCTGCATCAATCGGTTTATAACGCAGGCAGGCTTATTTTATTGCCTAGGTTCGAAGTGAAACAAGTGCTCCAGCAAATTGAAAAATATAAGGTAACGATATTTCCAGGTGCGCCTGCGATGTACAATGCCATTATTCATGACGCTAATCATTCATCATATCAATTGCACACGATTCGAGCTTGTGTTAGTGGTGCATCTCCGCTGCCGCATGAGGTGCAGGAAAAGTTTGAACGAATGACAGGTGGACGGCTTATCGAAGGGTATGGATCAACCGAGACATCGCCTGTTAGCCATGCCAATAATATATGGGGGTATCGCAAATTAGGCTCCATTGGCATACCTTATCCCAATACAGATGCGATGATTGTAAATTCAGATACAGGAGAACAAGTTGAAATTGGGGAAATAGGGGAGGTTGTTGTCCGCGGCCCACAAGTGATGAAAGGGTATTGGAAACGGCCAGAAGATACAGCAGCTGTCTTAAAAGAAGGATGGTTCTACACGGGAGACTTAGGTAGAATGGATGAAGAGGGATTTTTCTATATCGTAGATCGTAAAAAAGATATGATTAATGCTAGTGGATTTAAAGTATACCCTCGTGAAGTTGAAGAAGTGTTATATGAACACCCATCGATTAAGGAAGCAGTTGTTATCGGTGTACCGGACGCCTATCGCGGAGAAACGGTAAAAGCATTTGTCATCTTGGATGACAAGGCGACGGGTGTAGATGAAGACGCGATTAAACAATGGTGTCGGGAGCGAATTGCTGTTTTTAAAGTTCCGCGGATTGTGGAGTTTCGAACGCAGCTTCCAAAAACGATGATCGGGAAAGTGCTGCGGCGTCAGTTAGTAGCAGAAGAGGCAGCTAGGAAGCAGCCTGAGGGTCCTTCTGAACCACCAAAGGATTGACGGTCATCTACATGCGTATAGATGCTATGGAGGTCTTTAAGCCTGGTTAGAAGCTGTGTACAGTAGGAGTGGACATTCAAGTTGATTGCAAGGGACTTCATAGGGTAATGTTTACTTAAAAGCAAACAAAAAATTTGTAGCCGTGTTTGCAGTCAATCGTTCATTGAATTGTAGTTACGGTTAGTAATGTGCGGTTGACTGTAAACGGAACTATCATCATAGGTTGGTAGCTCGTCATCTTGGCAAGGGGGATAATAGAATGGAACACCTAGACTATACGAATGAGAACGATAACAATAGCATGTTGGAGGGAAAGAACGGATCAGAGATGTTCATATCTCATGAAGATTGGGCTGCACTTGAAAGGAAGGCAGAGTCAACCTTTTGGGGGTTTCTCGGTTGTAAAGTTGTTTCGATAACAGAAGAAGAGACGGTTATTGGCTTGGAAGTAGGACCACATCATATGAATATGTTGGGCATTGTGAATGGTGGGGTGTCATCTTCACTGTTGGACAACTCGATGGGGATGATGGCTGGTGCATTGCGTCCGGACTACAATATGGTTACGAGCAACTTGAATATTCATTTTGTTGCTCCACTGAAAGGTCCTGTCATTACGACACATGCAAAAGTTTTGCATAGCAGCAAGCGAACGCTAACTTGTTATGCTGAGGTGCGTGAAGCAGACGGTACAGTAGGCGCAATAGGCACGGCTACGTTCCGCGGTATAAAGAAATAAGATTGACTTTTTAATCATATTTGTCATAATGGCTGTACAAGTTGGAAGCCTATGTAGAAATGGGGAGAAGAAACATGACAAAAGCGTTGATTGTCATTGATTATACAGTAGATTTCGTAGATGGTAAGCTGCCTTGTGGAGAGCCGGCTATTGCGATTGAAAAGCCGATTACAGAACTTGTAGAGCAATTTGTAGCCCAAGGGGACGAAGTAGTCATGGCAGTCGATATCCATGATGAGCAGGACCCTTACCACCCTGAGACCCAATTATTCCCTCCTCATAACATTAGAGGGACAAGCGGTCGAGACTTATATGGCAGCCTTATGGATGTGTATGAGCAGCATAAAAACCGCATTTATTGGATGGACAAAACTCGTTATAGTGCCTTTTGCGGGACAGACTTGGATATGAGATTAAGAGCTAGAGGCATTCAGGAAGTTCATTTAGCAGGAGTATGTACGGATATTTGTGTGCTTCATACTGCAATTGAAGCTTATAACTTAGGTTATAAGATCGTTGTTCATGAACGTGCAGTTGCTACCTTCAATGGACAAGCCCACGTATGGGCGTTAGAGCATTTCCGCAATTCGCTAGGTGCTACTACCATCAGCTAGCTTCGACGATAGACACAAAAGGATAGGAGTAGTGGTGCGCAATGAATCACTCAATGGCTTTACATACAGATAAATATCAAATCAATATGATGTATGCGCATTGGAAAAACGATACCCATAACCAGCACACGGTATTTGAAGCGTTCTTTCGCAAAATGCCATTTGGCAATGGCTATGCTGTATTTGCTGGTTTAGAGCGCATTATTGAATATATGGAGCAGCTTCGTTTTACAGATGACGATATTGCTTATTTGGGTGAACAGGAAGAGCAGTATGATGCAGCATTTTTGGAGGAATTAAGAAATTTCCGCTTTAATGGTCATATCGATGCTGTAAAAGAAGGGACACTCGTATTCGCTAACGAGCCGCTTGTACGTGTGGAAGGCCGTGTGTTTGAGACGCAGTTGATTGAGACGGCCTTGCTTAACTTTATGAATTTCCAAACGTTAATTGCTACAAAAGCTTCGCGGATTAAGCGAGTGGCTAAACATGATATTTTAATGGAATTCGGAACTCGTCGTGCACAAGAGGCAGATGCGTCCTTATGGGGAGCTAGAGCAGCTTATATAGCTGGTTTTCATGCGACATCGAACATGTTGGCAGGCAAGCGTTTCTCGATTCCTACAAAAGGTACGCATGCGCATGCTTGGGTCCAAAGTTTTACAAGTGAGCAGCAAGCTTTCGAATCATTCGCGAACGCACTTCCTGATCAAGTTACACTGCTGGTGGATACGTATGACACACTTCACAGTGGTATACCGAATGCGATCCAAATCGCGAAGCAATTGAGTGAAAAAGGTAAAAAGCTGCAGGGAATTCGATTAGATAGTGGAGATTTGGCATATTTGTCGATCGAAGCACGTAAAATGTTAGACGAGGCTGGCTTGTACGATGTACGTATTGTTGCCTCGAATGATTTGGATGAGTATACGATTGCAGACTTGAAGGAACAAGGGGCTCGGGTAGATAGCTGGGGCGTTGGTACACAGTTGATTACAGCAGCTGATCAGCCTTCTTTAGGTGGCGTGTACAAGCTTGTGGCGCGTGAGATTAATGGACGACTAGAGCCGACGATCAAAATTTCTGCTAATCCTGAAAAGGTTACTGCTCCGGGGAAAAAGGATGTATACCGTATTATTCATCCGAAGAAGCAAAAAGCGATTGCAGATTATGTGTGTTTGGCATCAGAGTCAGACGTAGAGCGTAAGCAGAAGCTGAAGTTGTTTGATCCGCTTCATCCATATATTCATAAATATGTGGATCAATATGAGGCGGAAAAGCTGCTGAAGCCGATTTATCGCTCGGGACAACTTGTGTATGAACGTCCACTGCTAGAGGAGATTCGTGCCTATCATGAGCAGCAGATCAATCTGTTCTGGCCGGAGCATTTGCGCAAAAAGAATCCTGAGCCATTTCATGTTGACTACAGCACGAAGGCTTGGCAGCTGAAACGAGATATGATAGAAATGTATGTGCAGGAAAAGGAAAAGCTTCGATTGATGCGACAAGAAGAATAGCTAATTGGAGAGAGGATGGGAAGGATGAACGGAAACGAAGCGTCAGTAACGACACGTAAGAGTGAAGTGTGGACTCCAGCACATGGGTTCACAGGTGGTATTGAGGGTCCAGCTTGTGACAGACAAGGCAATCTATACGCGGTTAATTATGCTCGTGAAGGGACGATCGGGCGTGTTACGCCTGACGGCTCAAGTTCTATCTTCCTAGAATTGCCGAATGGGAGTATCGCGAACGGTATTCGTTTCACCCGAGATGGACGGATGCTGATGGCGGACTACACGAAGCACAACATACTTCTTTATGATTTTGCATTTCAGAAACTATCTGTATTTGCGCATGAACCACGTATGAATCAACCGAATGATATTTGTATTACCGCGCATGATATTATCTTTGCAAGTGACCCAAAATGGGCGGATAACACTGGTCAGCTGTGGCGCATTATGCCGCATGGTCAGGTTACCTTGTTGGAAGCAGGCATGGGGACGACGAATGGAATAGAAGTTGGTCCGCAAGAAAATGTGCTGTACGTAAATGAATCTGTTCAACGCTGTATTTGGGCCTATGACTTAGCGGCAGATGGTTCGATTTCTAACAAGCGCTTGTTTGCTCAATTCAGTGATTTTGGACTAGATGGCATGCGCTGCGACATCGATGGAAACTTGTACGTTGCACGCTATGGAAAAGGTACAATTGCCATCCTCAATCCATCCGGTGTGTTGATTGAAGAAATTCAGCTGCATGGCAAAAATCCAACGAATGTAACGTTCGGTGGAGAAGATGGTCGTACTGTATATGTTACTGTACAGGATCAAGGCAATGTAGAGCGATTCCGAGCAGATCGCCCAGGCCGCTGTCGTCGCTTGTTTGGGCTTGTATAAGGGTAACATAGGATTTAAAAAGCAAAGAGCAGAGAGCCTCCTTACAATGGCTCTCTGCTCTTATTATTTCTCGGGAAAGCGCAAGAATAGTCATAAAGCGCTCTTCATCGCAAAAATAGACATATAATAGGCATGTTTATGCATGATGAAGCTGGACGATGTCGAAAGAGAAGAGGCTCATTATCTGCTCAGCCCTATTTAATTAGGGAAGACAGTATGAATCGCTTTTTTCAATACGTCTGCCGAGTGATGGAACTTTTCAAGTTCTTCTTGGTCCAGGTTCAGTTCTACGACTTGTTTAATACCTTCGCGTGAAATGACAGCTGGAACACCAATGTATACGTCATTCAATCCATATTGACCTTCCAGCAATGCAGATATCGACAAGATGCTGTTCTCATTGCGCAGGACGGCTGTCGTTAGACGTGCAAGTCCCATTGCGATACCATAGTAAGTAGCGCCTTTACGTTCAATAATATGATACGCTGCATCTCGTACATTTGTAAAAATTGTATTCAATGCATCTTGACTTGGCTTGCCATGAGCGTGTATATAATCTTTTAGGGGCTGACCACCGATATTGACATGGCTCCAAACAGGCAGCTCTGTGTCACCATGCTCACCCATAATATAAGCATGGACATTGCGTGGATCCACATTCAGTTCTGAACCAAGCTCAAATCGCAAGCGGGCACTGTCTAAGATCGTACCTGAGCCGATTACACGATGTGCAGGTAATCCTGAATATTTCCATGTCGCGTACGTAAGCACGTCAACGGGATTGGTAGCTACGATGAAAATACCATCAAATCCACTTTGCATAACAGCGGTTACGATAGACTTAAATATCGCCGCATTTTTCTCAATGAGATCAAGACGGGTTTCGCCAGGCGCTTGATTAGCACCTGCGGTAATGACTACGATATCGGCATCTTTGCAATCGGAATAATCACCAGCCCAAATGCGCATATTGCTCGAAAAGGACAAACCATGATTCAAGTCCATGGCATCGCCTTCAGCCTTTTTATGATTAACATCAATAATGACCAGTTCAGAAGCAGCTCCTTGGTTGAGCATGGCAAATGCATAGCTAGCGCCAACAAAACCAGAACCTATAAGAGCGACTTTAGCAACTTTATTTGTTGGATTCATCGGGTACACTCCTTTTATGTAATAGATTCAAACGATAGTGCTCTAACAATAACAAGTATAGCGGGTTTTATTTGCGACCCAATTATACAATAACCACTCCACAGGAAATTGATTCATTTTAAATGTTGAATAGGGGTGGGGGGTATGATATAATTCAAGTAAAGGTGGTGAATAGGAAGGCTATGACAGAAAAAGACCTAGAGCAAACAGCGGAAGATCAAACATCGTGTTGTTCAGCTGATACGGTGTGTGCTGGCCACCAAGAAGATGGAGTGCGTAAGAGCCATCATTCTGCAGAAACGAAACAAAAGCTTGTCCATCGCCTTAATCGAATTGAAGGTCAAGTACGAGGCGTTAAATCTATGATTGAGCGTGACGTGTATTGCGATCAGGTGCTGCATCAGATTGCCTCGATTCAGTCAGCGCTTAATTCCGTAGGTAAATTATTATTAGATGGTCACATCCGATCATGTGTCGTCGAACGACTTCAAGCTGGGGAAGAAGAAGTGATAACTGAGCTGCTCACGACCATGAATAAATTGATGAAGTAGACGACAATCATTATTTTGAGGAGGACAACACAATGAGTCAAGTAACTTGGAAAGTAGAAGGAATGTCTTGTGGTCATTGCAAGGCTGCTATTGAGAAAGCAGTAGCAAATGAAAAGGCGACAGCTGAAGTTTCTTTGGCAGATAAGCAAGTAACGATTACGTATGATGAATCAGTTGTTTCTTTGGATAAAGTTCGTGAAGCAATTGAAGATCAAGGATACGACGTTGTTTAACTTTCATAATAATGGATATCATTTAAGGAAGTATCGAATTTGATGATTGTGTATTTAGATTGATGCTTTATTATAGTAACGGATGACTCTCTACTCTGCTTTTCAGTGGGATGGGGCTCCATGCGGCTTGCTCTCGCTACAGTTTATATTTGCGGAGACAAGCCTTTTTTGTGCAGGCGGGCAGTAGACTCGTGGTGAGAAGGAATCGAATGAAGCGTTGAAAAATATGACTGAGGCAGTAGCAGCTGCATGTAAAAAACTTGCTGATGCATCTGCAAAACCTTCTTATTCATAACGTTCGCATTTATTAACTTGTTTGCCTTACCTAAAATAAATGCTATGATTATAAACCCGCCTGATAGCTGTAGGTGGGTTTATTGTTGTCCATAAGGCTTTAAATGATAGTGCTGCATTACTTTGAGATTCGTACTGCAAAGTTGCGCTGAGTCAGCGTAATGCTAATCTAGTATGATTGATTCCGATTTGAATCACATAATAAAGAACATACAGATTGACTACTTGCTTGCAGCGCAGAGGGCGTATACAATAAGGTACGGTTCCATCATTTTCGAGCGAGACAACAAATTAGGCAACGAGTGAGTATCTATTTTCAAATGAAACGTTTAATAAGGAGGTAGCTGTGAATTTGGGAGCACGCGTACTTAAGACAGGAATAGCAGTTACCTTAGCACTGTATATTAGTCAGTTATTGCATTTCCAATCTCCGGTCATAGCTGCTGTGGCAGCTATTTTTGCCATTCAGCCATCCATTTATCGCTCTTGGCGACATTTCCGTGAGCAGCTGCAAGCGAATACGCTTGGGGCGATTCTGGCGTTGTCAGCGGGAATGATCGTTTCTAATGAGCCATTTGCCATAGGGGTCGTTTGCATCGTTGTTATTGTCATTTGTCTGAAGATGAAGATGGAAGACACGATAGGTTTGACACTGGTTACGGTTATTGCCGTGATGGAAGCATCGAGTGAGTGGCAGTTCGCCCTAGATCGATTTTCACAAGTGTTAATTGGTATTGCTTGCGCTTGCCTGATTAACATTATTGTGATGCCTCCACGTCCAAAAGAGCAGTTTAACAATCAGATTCAATCTGTATTTAATCGTCTATCGCTGCTGCTTCGTACCGTCATTTCCGACGAGATGAAGGAGCAAGCATTCAAGGCGGAAAAGGATGAACTGGAGAAAGCTGTATCGACATTGACTGATAAATATAAGCTCTTTGAGGAAGAGACGAAGAAGCTTCACAAGCCTAAATATCGATATACGCGTCAACTGGTTGTATATAAGCAGCTCGTGCACACGCTTCGTACGGGCTTGGATGTGTTGGAATCGATCGACGAGCATTATTTTCAGTCACCACGGACAGAGGCAATCGATAAGCTTTTTGATGAGCATGTGGAAGCGTTAATGAAGGGACATGAATTTGTTCTTCTCAAGCTGCAGGACAAGGTAAAGCCGGAAAGTACCGAAATCGAAGACATGCAGCTTAAGATGGATGTGTTTCTAAATGATATGATCAAGCATAGTTCGGACGAAGAGGCTGGTATGCAGCGTTTAGCACTTGTAGCATCATCGATGTATCGGTATGGATTCCAAATCAGTCGTTTGGATCGACTCGTGGGGCATGTGGAGCCGACTCAGGCGAACAAGCCAATTCCTTCTTGGTGGAAAACTTGGTTCAAGAGTAAGGATAGTTAAAGAGGTAACCGAATCGTATTACTGGCAAGGGTCTCTGCTGTCCGTTGAACAGTTCAGAGATCCTTTTTTATTTTGCGTCGTGGATGATTGTAACTAAAATAAGGCAACATAGCGATGACATCATCTTGGAAGGAAGAGGGCTATGCAGACGGAGCGCTTTTACCAGCAGCGTCTAGATGAATGGGTGGAGGAAAGTCGGAAAGAAGCCTACAAAGGACGGGTTGCTGAATATATACCTGGCTTGGCCGCGGCTCCTCAGCATGCGTTAGGCATTGCACTATGGGGAACAGACGGGCAGTTTTTTCAATCCGGTGATACGGATTTACACTTTACGATGCAAAGCATATCGAAAGTATTTTCATTGCTGCTTGCATTGATGGATAGTGGAGAAAAGGCAGTATTTCAGAAGGTAGGTATGGAGCCCACAGGAGATGATTTTAACTCCATTTTGAAGCTGGAGCTTGTTGATCCTGGTAAACCGTTTAATCCATTTATTAATGCAGGAGCGATTGTAATTGCTTCACTTATTCATGGAGAGGGGCCAGATGAAAAGAGTGAAAGATTGCTGCAATTTATTCGACATTTGGCTCATGATAATCGGTTAGATTATAACGAGGCTGTATATGAATCTGAACGAGAAACGGCCCATCGCAATCGTTCTATCGCGTATTATTTGAAGGATAACGGTGTACTGGAAGATGACGTAGAAGAGACGTTGGAAGTGTACTTCCGCCAATGTTCGATCGTTGTAAATTGCAAGCAGTTAGCTCATATGGCGCTTGTGCTTGCTTCTGATGGCGTAGATCCTGTAACGAAGCAGCAAGTGATTCCACGTCGCTACATACAAATAGCTAAGTCATTTATGGTTACTTGCGGCATGTATAATGCGTCTGGTGAGTTTGCCATTGAAGTAGGACTCCCAGCGAAAAGCGGTGTGTCAGGAGGTATCTTGTCTGTTGTTCCTGGAAAATGGGGTATCGGTATCATCGGGCCTGCATTGAACAGTAAAGGGAACAGTGTGGCCGGCGTACAATTGCTGCGGTGCTTATCTAAGGATTGGGATTGGAGTATTTTCTAAACATACACGAGAGAACAATTACATTACATCAATCTGTATACTGCTTCTGCAAAAATAATAGCGGTAGTCCAAGTTTATTGGCCTACCGCTATTGTATTATCATTTTATTTCTTTTCACTTAACCATGCAGCCAATTGAGCAATCTCTTCATCTTTCAATTGCCCCTCAAAAGCAGGCATGCTGCCTTTACCGGCATGTATAAGCTTGTAAATAGCTTCCGTATCCATCTTGCTGCCTACTTTATTAAGAGGTAGACCAATTCCACCTTCCAAATTACCGCCATGACAAGACAAGCAGCTTTGCTTGTACAACGCTTCTGCTTGAGCAGCATCTAATGTGACCGCTGGCATCTCTGGTCCTTTCGGGCCGCCTTTAGCCAATGGCTCATCTGGATGGACAACCTTCTCCATCATAATGAAGACAGCGGTTGCAACAGCTGCTAGCAAAAGATAAGCCATAATCCATTTCTTAAGATGATTAACCATGAACATTCTCCTCCTGATATGCTTGTATAGGCTTACTTCAAAAAGTCTCGCAATGAATTGCTTTGTCATCTAAGGTGTGTGATATCATGCTGGATAAGTATGTAATCGAATCTCCTAATTTATAAATTAGGGATCCGCGGTACAAGATGATGATTAGAGCTATTGCTAACTAGTTAGGTAGATGTCAGCTCTAGTTAGAATCCTGTTGTATGGCTTGTGCACCTCATATAATAACGCGAATAGAAGTCAAATCTAGTTGTGTAGGAGAGAGAGACAGTTGCCTGCGTTAGCGTCTAGGAGGCGTTGATGTACCAAACCATTGTATCGTATACTTGCACCATACTAGAGTCTACAGAGTATGACATGTATAGAATGCAAGTGAATTGCTATATCAATAATATGGAAAAAGTAAGCCAACGAATATATAGTATCACAGCTTTATGAATAGTGACAAAGATTATATTACATAAGCAAGAAATTCAAGGGAGGAACAGCAATGATCCAAGTTGGGTTGGCAGGATGGGGCGATCATGATGAGTTGTACCCAATAGGGATGAAAAGCACTAGCAAGTTAGGTCGGTATCATGAACATTTTGCAGCGGTAGAGTGCGATAGCACCTTCTATGCCGTACCTTCGCAACAAGTTGTTCACAAATGGGTAGACCAGACTCCGCCTAATTTCCACTTTATAGTGAAAGCTTACCAAGGGATGACGGGTCATCGCAAGATGGATTCCGCATTTACATCGAATATTCACATGTTTGACACATTTAAGCAGGCAATTGCTCCTATGATAGAGGCTAATAAGCTTGCTTGTGTCTTATTTCAGTATCCCCCATGGTTTAAATGCGAACGTAACCATGTAGATATTTTACGGCGAACTCGTGCTTGGATGGGGGAAATACCTGTAGCGCTGGAATTCCGCCATCAAAGCTGGTTTCGAGGTGACATGCGAGAGAAGACGCTGGAGTTCATGCGTGAGGAGAATTGGATTCACAGCGTATGTGACGAACCCCAAGCGGGGGAAGGTTCCATTCCTGCGGTTATAGAGGGGACACATGCTGAGATGACGATGGTACGTATGCATGGACGGCATATAGCCGGATGGGTAAATGAGGCTAGCAGCGATAATTGGCGAGAAGTGCGGTACTTATACAATTATAATGTAGATGAGCTGCAAGAGTGGGTAGGGCATGTTCGACAGCTTGAGCAGCACGCTAAGCACGTCATTGTCATTTTTAATAACAATTCAGGTGGACATGCTGCGGGGAACGCGAAACAGTTTATGCAGTTGCTAGGACAGCAAGCAGCGCCGATGGCTCCACGGCAAATATCATTGTTTGATTAGTTCAGAAACAAAAACAAAAAGACAACCCTCTGCACGGAAGGAGTGGGGGCATCCCATGCAGAGAGTTGTTGATTAACTACATTTGCTCCGAATATTTGACGAGTTCGTCAACGAGCAAATTAGCGGAAATTATGTTACCTGAAAGATTCCAGATGACTTCATCAACTTTGAACGTTTTCTTGTTCTTAGCAACTTCTAGTTGTTGGAAGAGTGGGTCTTTCATCCATTCTTCTTGTTGTTTTGTTCCAAGCTTCTCTTCTGTGAAGTCAGCGTTGAAGTAGAACATGATGTCTCCGTCCATGTCAGCCATACGCTCTTTCGTTACAACTTCCATGAACTCATCTTTATCTTGTGCTGCTGGACGAGCGAATCCTAAGTCTTTCAAAATAACACCAGAGAATGTATCGTTCATGTAAATACGAACTTTTTCAGGTACGAAGCGTACCATGGATACTTTTGTGGACAATTTGTCGCCGATTTTTGTTTTTGCTTCAGCAACTTTATTATCGTATTTCTTCATTTCCTCTGCGCCTTTATCTATCAAGTTCAAAGCTTCAGCGTAAAGAGTGAAGTTTTGCTTCCAGTCACCTGCAAGATCCTCGGATACTACTGTAGGAGCCATTCCTTGTAATTGAGAATAAATTTTCTCATGACGAACTTTGTTTGCAATGATTAGGTCTGGTTTCAAGCTTGCGATTAGTTCCAAGTTAGGCTCGGATTCTTCACCTAGCTCAGTTACACCTTGCAATTGGTCTTTCAAGTGTGGGAACCATGTATCACCTAAACCTGATTTAACTGCACCAACAGGCTTTACTCCAAGTGCCAATGCAGCTTCAGTTGCTTCATTTGTAAGAACAACAATGTTTTTCGGTGTGCCTTTGATTTCAGCTTCACCCATAGCGTGTTTCACTTTACGCACTTCATCTGTTGTAGGCGTTTCTGTAGCTGCAGGAGCTTCTGTGCTCGTCTTAGGTGCAGCTGGAGTAGTCGTTCCACTGTCTTTTGCGCCGCAACCTGCTGCGATCAATGCAATCACGCAAGCTAACATGATAGGCAGAAAACGAAGTTTGAACTTAGATCTGTTTGACTGATTTGAAGACATGTTAATAACCCCTCCGATTGATGTATGTAGTCCCTCTTCTAAATGATAATGATTATCATTATCTCGTTACTTATTATCAGTTAAGTTGGGGAAGTTTGTCAATCATTATTTATAAACTTTTTATAATTGCTTTCGATTTTGAAGCAGCAAATAGATAAAGAACGGAGCTCCAAGCACTGCTGTAAATACGCCTGCTGGAATTTCTGTAGGCTGAAACAGCAGGCGGCCGATATAATCTGCACCGACTAATAGCATGGCGCCAATGCTAGCTGAGAGCGGAATGAGCCAGCCATGCATCGGCCCAATTAAGCTCCTTGCAATATGGGGTGCAATTAAGCCGACAAATGCAATTGGTCCAGACATCCCGACTGCGGAGCCAGCTAGTGCGACACTGATGAAGAGTATAAGCAGGCGATAGCGCTCAACGGATTGACCAACGCTGCTAGCTGTCGCATCACCTAGCACTTGTGTATTTAGATGACGGGTCATAAAAAAAGACAAGCTCATAAATACGACAAACCAGGGCAGCAGTGTCCATACATAATCCATCGAGAGACCATACACACTGCCTGTCATCCAAGTAATGATCTGCGTAGCTAAGAAGGATGGGCCTGCTAAAAGCATATACATCGTAATGGAACCAGCAGCTGTAGAAATACCTAATCCGATCAAGATGAGTCGATAAGGTGATATTCCATCTTTCCAAGCGAACAAATAAATGAGTACCGCTGTCACCAGCGCCCCGGATATCGCTACGAGCGGCAGCCAATGAATGCTTAACGAACCGCTTGTTAAGGTTATAAAAGTAACAGCAGCAGCAGAACCGCCGCCATTAACACCCAACAGTTCGGGAGAAGCAAGTGGATTGCGAATAACCGCTTGCAGCATGAGACCGGCAACGCCTAAGGATGCACCAATCATGAGAGCCATCAGCAGTCTAGGAAGACGCAGGTTCATAACGACCATTTCATATGTAGGATTGTCCACGCCTAATATAAGTACAGCAAATACATCTTTCATAGGAATGTACATGCTGCCAAAAGAGATGCTAGCTATTGAAAGCACAAACAAAGCGAGCATTGCAATAATCGTAATCATTAACCCGCGGGCATGAATTTGGAATGAGAAGCGGGAAGACTTTCCACGCAGTGTAATATACTTCATCGCAGTATTTTCCTCCTCGCAATTACAATTAGGAACGGTACGCCAAGGAATGCGGTAATAACGCCTACAGGTACATATTCACCGCCAAGTATGAAGCGGGATACCGTATCTGCCCCTACTAATAGAATAGCGCCAGCGATTGCGCAATAAGGGAATAACCAAGCATGATCTTGACCTACTAGAGAACGGCACATATGCGGAATCATCAAACCGATGAAAGCGATAGGGCCAGCCAAAGCAACTGAGCCGCCAGCAAGCAGAATGACCGTAAATAAACAGCAAAACTTGACGAACAACGTACGCTGTCCGAGTCCTTTAGCAACGTCATTGCCCATCGCCATAACATTTATGGCCCGAGCCAGCACAAAAGCTAGAATGAGACCGATAGCAATATAAGGAGCAATCGACGTCCAATGTGCCATCGTGCGTCCTGATACAGAGCCAGTTAGCCAAAATAAAGCTTGGTCCATCGTAAAATTGTCATATACCATAACACCAGAAGTAACTGAGGAAGCAAGTGCAGTAACAGCTGAGCCTGCCAGCGTAATGCGAATAGGCATATTGCCTTCCGATCCAATTGAGCCGATTGCCATTATAAATATAGCAATGACGGTAGCACCTATAAATGATACCCAAATCACTTCTTGTGTGCCCATATCGATCCGTAATAAGCTTATGGCTAGGACGATAAACATCGCCGAACCCGAGTTGATCCCGAGGAGTGAAGAATCAGCTAGTGGATTACGTGTCATCGCTTGCAAAATAGCCCCAGCTATTGCAGAAGAAGCGCCCACCGTGATCGCAATGAGCGTTGCGGGCAGTCGTACCGTTTGAATGAGCAAATGCTCTCTTGAGTTATCAAATGCTGTGAAAGAATTCCACATCGTTGCTAGTGTAAAGCGTTCCAAGCCAAACATCAGGCTGCATAGAGATGCTGAGCCGAGCAGGGCAATACCTAGCAGAAGGACGATCCATTTGGAGCGCGTGCTTGCCAAAATACTCATTATGAAATTCTCCTTTATAAAGTTAAAAAATTAGCAAAATTTATGGATAACATTCTCATTGTAAAAAGTCGGATCATTGCTGTCAATGAAATTGATTCTCAATATTAATGAGGAGGCTAAACAAAATGGAATTTCAGGATCAGGAGCTAGTTAAAGTTACTAGATTGAGGGCTAAATAAATAGTTGACGTTGGCCATACATCCTGATATTCTATTTAAATATATTTTAATAGTCCCTTGTATAAGTTCGCGAATAAGGCGTGGACGTTTCTACAATGCTACCGTAAAAAGCTTGGCTACAAGGAGATATCGATAAACCGTATTTATCTCGATCGTTGTACGACCGTTTGGCTGTATGGCAGCGTGTATATTGTTGTATTGAATCTCTTAGTGATCAAGCTTTGACCTTATTTCCGTTTTAGGATGGACAGGTCAGAGCTTTTTTTGTGCCGTTTTTTTAGAATAGCAATGGGTGCGAGGGGCATGATCGTAGAATAGCAATCATCAGGAGGCGCAGCATGAAATCATTTTTTGAGTTCGAGCAACGAGGGACGACGTATCGAAAGGAGATTATGGCAGGTGTGACAACCTTTTTGGCCATGGCCTACATTTTGGTTGTCAATCCACTTATTTTAAGCGATGCGGGTATGGATAGGGATGCTGTATTTACAGCGACTGCGTTGACTGCCATTTTCGGTTCACTGCTCATGGGTGTGTTGTCAAACTATCCAATCGGCGTTGCTTCCAGCATGGGGTTGAACTCATTCTTTACGTATTCTGTCGTGATTGGTATGGGCATTCCATGGCAAACGGCATTAACAGGTGTACTCGTATCGAGTGTCCTTTTTATTATTTTAAGTGTCATCAAAATTCGTGAAAAAATTATTAACGTCATTCCTGAAGATTTGAAATATGCCATTGCGAGTGGGATTGGATTTTTTGTTGCCTTTATGGGCTTGAAAAATGCGGGCATCATCGTAAGTAGTAAAGATACTTATGTTACGCTTGGCGATTTAGGTTCGCCACCCACGTTGTTGGCCTTGTTCGGCTTTATCGTAATGGTGGTTTTGCTTGTCCGCAATGTGCATGGAGGCATTTTCTACGGCATGGTCATTGCAACCGTAGTAGGGATGGTGTTCGGCATTATTGATATGCCTGAGCAAATTGTAGGCTCTATCCCGAGCTTGGCACCAACATTCGGTGTAGCATTCGATCAATTGTCAGCTACCTTTACTCCTGAGTTGCTAGTGGTTATCTTTACGTTCTTATTTGTAGGTTTCTTTGACACCGCGGGAACGTTGATTGCGATTTCGACGCAAGCAGGGTTTATGAAAAACAACCAAATTCCGAAAGCCGGTCATGCACTTGTTGCAGACTCCACAGCTTCGTTGTTTGGTGCTGTAGTTGGAACAACGACGACGGCTTCGTGTATTGAATCGTCAGCAGGTATTGCAGCGGGAGGACGTACCGGATTTACCTCGGTTGTTGTGGCAGGTTTGTTCACCTTGGCGCTGTTCTTCTCACCGCTATTGTCTATCGTTACGACAGAAGTTACAGCACCAGCACTTATCCTCGTAGGCGCGATGATGGCATCGCAAGCTCGCTTTATTAAATGGGAGAAGCTCGATGTTGTCATTCCAGCATTCGTTACGATTGTGGCCATGCCTCTTACATTTGGAGTGGCGACGGGTATCGCACTTGGTTTCATTTTATATACGGTTATTAAAATGGCTAAAGGTGAGTTTCGTTCTGTGCATCCGATTATGTACGTGCTGACGGTGATGTTTATCGCTTATATTGGCTATGTGGCTTAGAAATTAAATAAAGGTATTAGGGTTTGTAGCTATTGTACATTCATAGTAAGCTGCTCCATTCATCGGACATGATGAGTGGGGTGGCTTTTTTTTGGTTGTGTTTATGATTCATGCGGTCGATGAGTGAGGATTGAAACAGAAAGTTTCCAAGTTTATACTTAAAAAAGAAGCTGGTAGAATATTCTTTTGTGAGGTTGCAATCGTTTAATGGAGTTTTGGTATGGAAAGGGAGAGCGTTATGAATTTATCAAGTGGTCCAGATCCTCAGGAGCGGGTTAAGGCACTACGCATCAAAAATAATGTAAGATTGAGCATATTTTTCTTCATTATGTTTCTTATATTCTCAATCCTGATTATTCGACTCGCAGTCGTACAGTTTATTGAAGGTCCAGAATTAAGCAAAGCCGCAGTTCAGATCGGAACAAAGTCGCTCGACCTCGTCTCGATACGGGGAACGATCTATGATGCTGCTGAAAAAGAGATTGCTTATTCGCTGCCAACTCAGTCCTTGTATTTTCGAATGGAGAAAACCTATAAATCGGAGCAAGATGAAGAAGTCTTGAAGTTAGCTCAAGAAATCAAGACTGCATTCGATAAGAGCGGCATTCAGCAAAGTAAACCGATGACGCTGGAACAAATTATTTATGCGATGGATGTAAAGGGGAAGCGAACATTAGGTATTTACCCGCGGCAATTAAAAACCAATTTAACTAAGCAAGAAACGGCCTATTTTATGGAACATAGAAATGAATTCCCAATGCTAGAAGTAGTGGAAGAAAACATAAGGCAGTATGATACGACTCCAATCGCTCCTCAAGTTGTCGGTCATATGAAGAAATATAAAGGTATTTCCAATAACCTGGCACGCTATCCCTATTTTGAAAAGTTGGCTGTAGCAGAAGAAACGAAAAATAGTTATTTGGCCAGCGAAGAAGTTGGGGTTGCTGGACTAGAGTATATGTATGAATGGGCATTGAAAGGAAAGAATGGGGCGCGAGAATACCCGGTAGATGCTCAAAATCGGATAATCGGTGCGGGAAAAATAACGAAGCCTATACGTGGACATAACATCCATATGACGATTCATCCTGAAATTCAGAAACAAACACAGCAAGTAATGATTGATCATTTGAAGAAAATACGAAATTCATCCAATAAATATGAGTATGCACCGAATGCGATTACGGCTTATGCCGTAGCCATGGAAGTGGAAACGGGCAATATTGTTGCGATGGCGAACCATCCTCAGTATGATCCGAATATTTATCAGGAGGGGTTAAGTGAAGAAGAGTTTAAACAGTTGGGATCTAATAATTTAAATGGAACAGTACGTGAAGTTGCACAAGACTATGGGGATAAGAAGGAGAATTGGCGACATCCTTCCTCTCTATTATATTTGGGATCGACGATGAAGCCGCTTACAATTCTTATTGGTCTCAAGGAAGGGCTTATTTACCCAAATACTACTTATCCTGATACAGGAGTAACTTATATTGGACGTCATGGCAGGCAAACCCCAATTCATAATGCAAGTAGAAAAGCTAATGGTGTCGTAGATACGCGAGAAGCTTTAACGAAATCCTCCAATACATTTATGATAGAGAAGGTTGGAAATCCGCTGTATAAGAGATATGGCAAAGAAAAAGGTCTTAAAATATGGGATGACTATATGAAAGCATTTGGATTAGGACAGACAACAGGAAGCGGTTTCCCCGGAGAATCGCCTGGCATCAGCGATTATATGCAGGAAGGGCAGTCTGGTCAATCATCATTGGCTTACGCTTCCTTTGGCCAGCAAGGTAAATATACAGCATTGCAGCTGGCTCAATATACAGCTACGTTGGCGAATCGAGGCAAGCGGGTGAAGCCGCAGTTCGTATCTCATATAACAGATGCAAATAAAAAAGTAGTCAAACGTTATGGTAGAGAAGTGCTTAGTACGATTGAATTTGACGAAGCGCATTGGGACGTTATTGAAGATGCCATGTTGGCTGTAAGCGCACAGGGGTTCCAAGATGCACCTTATACAGTAGCAAGAAAGACGGGAACGTCTGAGCAGGACGTATACGGTGGCAAGCGTGTAGAAAATGCAGTGTTTATTGCTTATGCGCCTGTAGACAAGCCAAAGCTGGCAGTTGCGGTTGTCGTTCCAGAGGGTGGGTATGGAAGTTATGGAGCTGCTCCAATAGCAAGACAAATCTTTGATTCGTATCATAGCGTATATGGACTGAATAAATAAAATAGGATAATAGATGAAGAGAAGCCACAGGGGCAGGAGAATCCTGCTCTGCTGTGGCTTACAGAGAGTGAGTATTGTTGGTAATTCACTTAACGCTTATCCACTTGAGGCTATTATCTGCGTTTGCGTCTGAAGCCACAACATGGATTTGGATTGCAACCAGTTCCGATGCCGCCAACGCCAGGGCCTGGGTAGCCGCCATTCGGGAAACCGCCATTTCCGGGGAATCCAGGTCCTGGTGGCAATGTTGCACCGCCTACAGTTGTTTCGTTGTACGTCCAGATGTGTTTAGGAATGGGTACAGTGTGCACCTTATTAATAATTTCTACTGGATGGATAACAGGTACAACTTGTGGCTGGTAACAGTTATTAATTTGTTTGATAGGTGGACATACGATAGGCTTTACTTGCGGGTAACAATCATGGCGAGAAGACATACCAACAACTCCTTTTCAGTGATGATACAATATATGGATGATGCTTGTAGAAGGGTTGTTCGTTTGCCCCGATAGCTGCAGAGGTTTTGAAAAATGGGGAATATACCCTCACATAGTGAAAAAAATCACTAGAGACTTGATTATCGTTTGCAGATTCAGTATGATGATGAGTAATATTTTCTGGTAAAAGGTGGGATTGTCTTGTTCTCCATTAGACAAGGGTCAAACACGTTAGTAATTGTTCTCCATGAAATATATGGCCTTAATCGGCATATGGAGCATGTATGCAAACAATGGCATGACGCTGGGGTAGATGTGATATGTCTCGACCTTTTGAATCGTGAACCATTTGAAGCAGATCAAGAACAAGAAGCTTACCAATACTTCATGCAGCATGTCGGCTTTGAACGTCCAGTAGAAGAAGTGCTTAAAGTGGTATCGAGTTTGCGTCATGAATACAGTCAAATAGGTTTGGTCGGGTATAGTGTAGGGGCAACGATTGCATGGCGATGCAGCGCCGAAGGCAACATGGATCGTGTCATCGCGTATTATGGCTCGCGCATTCGAGATTACGTGGATCGCGTTCCTTTATGTCCCTCTTTACTTATATACGGTCAGGAAGAACCTTCATTTGATGTGGCAACGTTGGTATCTCAAGTACAGCAGCATCATACAGCGCATGTATATGTCTCCGAAGGCAGCCATGGATTTGCGAATCCATATGCAGTAACCTATAACCGAAGATCGGCAGAATTAGCTTGGGAACAAACAGAACGCTTCATGAATCAAGGACAGATTGGATAGACGGGCTAGCCAAAACGATGCAAATCAGTGTATATTGTGCATGTACGCCTGTCGTAGAGGCTGGAGATAGTGTGGTTCAACTGGAGGGATTCGACATGCAGCGATGGAAAAGCGATTGGACAAACGATGATTCTATATATCATTTTACGGGCTGGGATTTGGGCACATTAGCAAAATACGGAGGAATGCAGGAATTTCCTCTGCCTTGGAATTACGCTCATATCGTGATGCCCCGATTGCGTCAAGTAGACAGCTTGCTGGATATGGGGACAGGGGGGGGAGAGTTCCTTAGCAAATGCACACCGCTGCCTGCATGTACATATGCAACAGAAGGATATGAACCAAATGTTGAGGTGGCTAGAACGTTGTTGGGGCCGCTTGGGGTAAATGTTGTTCCGTTTAGTGACGACGAGCATATTCCAATTCCTTCTGAGCACTTTCAGATGATTATAAACCGTCATGATTCATTCAACGCTTCTGAAGTTGCTCGTATGCTTAAGAAGGGCGGAACATTCGTCACACAGCAGGCTGGTGGGCACAATGATTTGGAATTTAATGATTGGCTTGGAGCTCCCTATCCAGATTTTATTGATTGGAACTTGGATACAGCTGTGAACAATTTGAAGCAAGCTGGGTTAATTATTGAAGAAGCAATGGAAGTTGAGGTCAAGACCAGATTTTATGATATTCGAACGATTATTGCTTATCTTCAAGTTGTATCAGGGTGGCAAATTCCTGACTTCTCCGTCATTACGTATGAAAAAGAATTGCGCAAACTTGATGAGCGTCTAGTTATGGAACGCTATGTAGATACAACTTGCCATCGATTCCTAGTAATTGCCCGCAAACCTTAGTTCTTCATGAGTAAGCATAGGTATAATACTACCTTGATGTATACGTATTTACATCTTGTAAGTCAAAAGATCGAGTGAGGAGGTAGCTCCTCAATTCGATCTTTTTGTTGTTTTACAAGGGTTCCAAGTAACTTGATAGGCTTATTGGAATAATTTATAATACAAGCGAGGTACTAAAAAAACCATTATAGTTTTCTGATTTATATTAAGTGGCGATAAGGGGGAGTTTGATGCGTAAGCGAATTCTGGCATGTTGTTTGGATTTGTTAGCTGTGAGGGGGTTGAAGTTTACAACCGTTGAATTAGCAAATTCATTAGGTATAAGTAAGCGAACGCTGTATGAGCAATTTGAATCGAAAGAAGCGATCATTGCTTGCTTAGTGGATGATGCTATCGAAGAAGTTCATAAGCATGAATGCGAAATATATGCACGTGATGACTGGAATGCAGTACAGAAACTGTACGCGTTATTGTCCTTTGTTCCTAGTGGGCTTCTTATTGGCAATCCTCACGTGCTTGAAGATTTAAAGCGTTACGCGCCCATGCAATGGAACAAGGTGGATCAGTTGCTGCTTCATGAATGGTCAACGATTACAAAAGTGTTAGAGGACGGAATAGCATCAGGTGAGTTTCGGAGCGTACATGTACCTGCTATAGTACAGGCAATGCGTGGAGCCTCTGCAGCGATATTTGATCCGAGGGAAGCACAGCATGTTACTTTTTCATTGCATCAGGCCGTTGAGACAATGACAGATGTGTTTGTACAAGGATTGATACAAAAGGTGGATACGAAATGACCAGATCATCAGTTGCTTCACTAAAGGTAATGTGGATCTTATTTTGGATGACCGACGTAGGTTTTATTTTATATTGGACGAGCACAGCTTTTGGACTTATACCGCCTGAATATGCATATAACGACTATACTAATCCAATCCTCGTCGCTTGGAATTGGTCATTTGCGCCAATTGATATTGTTATTTCGGTAACAGGATTGATTAGCATTTATTTATGGAGAACGAAACGTCCGCAGTGGAGCATTTGGGCTCTCATATCGCTGGTCTTAACGAGCGCATCTGGGTTGATGGCCATTTCTTACTGGGCGATACGCGGCGAATTTGATCTGTTGTGGTGGCTACCCAATCTTTTCTTGCTGCTCTACCCGTTGTTGTTTGTGAGAAGTGTTGCCTTATCAGTGTCTGGAAATAAAACCCTCGCGCGACTATAATAGTAATACATGGTCTTAAGGAGGAAGAATCGGTGAAGAAATGGTTGTTCATATTTGTTGTAGCTTTGGCATTAGTAGGATGCACAGGGGATACAGATGATGTGCAAACGTCGCCATTAACATTCAGCATTTCTGACACGACTTTAGAGCCAGGAAATAATAAAGTAGGTTGGTTTTTTAATAAGCCAGTGGAGTATTTTTATAACAAAGTAATGAAGGTAGTCGCTACACATGAACGAACGGATCATTCCGTTGTCCTACTGGATGGCCATGGAATGGTGTACCATAGTCCTGATAATACGGCTGACAAAACCCTCGTGCCTTCGATGTTAAACTTGCCGGATACAGGCCGATGGAAACTCGATCTATATGTGAATGATATTTCATATGGTCATATTATGATTGATGTGGAGCAGCATGAGGAAAGAACTCTTCCAGTTGCTCAGCTTATTTGGGCCGATCGATATAAATGACGGGTGTGTTCATATAAATGGGAGTGCTGTTCTTGTTTGGGAATGCAGCAGGAATGGCTTTTTTCCATGTCATGCTAAGAAACTTTTGTGCGTGTGGTGCGTAGTGATTGACAGTGTATGGGCATTCTTATAAGCTCTAATTCGTTGGGTATGACTATAGCTTTTGAAATTCGACATGATTTGTATAATAATAGAGGGTGAGAAGCTAGCAACCTACCTAGTTGACCATGAACGAATAGAGACAACCTTCCCGATACGATAATGATATAGAAAGTAGAGGAGAACGATGCAGAATCAATGGATAGCCGATCGTTATGAAATAAATGGAGAAATTATGCAATCTGATGATGGAGTCTGGTACCGTGCGTTAGATACTTCTCTTAACCGTGAAGTGTTTATTTTGCTAATTCGTCCAGAGGCTAGATCGTATTCAGAGGCATTTCCGCAATTATTTAGCGAAGTAGGACATGTAAGCAATGAATCTTTTCTTCAAATATTAAATGCAGGTACGAATGAAGAGCAGCGTTATGTCGTATTCCATGCTCGTAAAGGAATGCCGATGTACCAATACGCAGAGCGCCATGCAGTTAAGCTGCAAAAGACGCTGCGCTGGGTACAAACAGCAGGTGAGCTGTTGCTTCAAGGTGAGCGTTCCGGGCTGCCTTCTTTCTCCGTAAGCTTCGATAATCTTTGGATTACGGATAACGATGAGATTCTTGTTATGAATTATTGGAAAGAGGCTGTAGGCAGTCGCACTGGTCCAGTTGGTCTGTCCCAGCTGTTGTATCAACTTTCTACTCTGCATGCATTAGCACCACGTCAGTATGATATATACGAAAGTCGCGTTCAATCTATATTGAAGCATGAGCTGCCAGCTCAACGTGACGCTGTGCTGGCACTAACGAAGCGTGTATATGAAAGTGATGTTGCAGTAAGTGAGTATGTACATACGCTCGAAGAGATACGTGAGCGTCCACATTCGCTTGTGAAGCCAGCAGCTCCTATTGCTCCTATCATAGAAGCGTATGAAGAGGTGAATGACGAGCGTCAGCCGTATACGGAACCGACTTCAGCATCTGCACCTTTAGCAGCTTCCGAACCGCCTGTGCCACTCAGTCGTACGAAGACTAATCATGAAACAAAAGTGGATCAACGCAGCAATCATTCGGCAGCTGAGTTGCGTAATAAAGTGAAAGCAGAAGAGTCTGCGTTGTCACCTGAAGAACGTTCCGCATTTGAGCATAAAGAATCTCGCAACGACCGCTTTAAGGTTGGCATTATGATAGCAGGAATTGCACTATTCTTTACGTTACTTGCAGGAGCCGTTATATGGGCGAACTCACTAACGAGTGACGATACGGTGGCAACTACGCCGTCTACCGAACAGCAGCTAGAACCAAATGAACCAGGTAGCGAAGAAACCGCACAGCCGGACAATTCTGCTAATAGGAATGAAACGAATGAGACAACAGATACACAAGAGCAAGATACGAATACATCGGATCCAAACAACGGCGGCACGACTGTACCGTCGGAGGAGACGGAAACGGTTCCCACACCTGACACCAATAATCAGGAACCACCTGTGGTACCAGATGTGAATCAGAACGAGCAGCCGACTACAGAAACCGATAACAATGGTGTTCAGCAGCCAGATCCTACAGTGCCTACAGATCCAAATAATCCGAATGGCGCTATCGTACCTCCAACAGGTGAGAATAATACTCCTTTGGATCCAAATCGTCCACAGCCAGAATTACCAGCTGAGGGTACAGCACCAAATCTAGTCGGATTGACACTGGAAGAGGCTGAACAGCTTACTAAAGAAGCAGGTCTCAAATATTCCTTCTTTAAAGAGAATCATGAAGGCGGTGAACCAAACACCATCTTCAAGCAGGAGCCAGAAGCGGGTGCTGCAGTGAAAAAAGGGGACCGCATTACGTTCTATGTTGTCCGCAAGGCTAATTAATCTTTTATGCTAGATGGACTTAACCTTGATGCGTTTACCGCATGGCTGCAGTCACTAGGTACATGGGCGATTGCAGCCAGCTTATTATTAAATATTGTGATCAGTGTGGCTGGGGTAATCCCTAGCATATGGCTAACAGGAGCGAATGTGATAGCTTTTGGCCCTGAGCTCGGATTTGCGGTCTCCTTGATAGGGGAGACATTGGGTGCTGTTTCGGCACTCATGTTGTATCGCCGGGGATTATCCCGTATTCCTGCGATACAACAACAGCGCTGGGCGTGGTTGCAGCGGCTTCATCAATATGGGAGGGTGAAGAGGGCTTGTCTTGTACTCGTTGCTCGATTCATTCCTTTGGTACCATCAGGTGTGGTTAATGCAATTGCGGCATTGTCAACGATGAGTATGTTAGACTTCACGTTAATGACGATTATAGGTAAAGCACCTTCGATATGGATAGAAGGCGTACTAGGCAAGGCGATGTACTCCAATAGTACCATATTTCACATTGTGCTAATTATGGTTATTATTGCCTTGATCGTTGGGTGGGTACGACGTAAACCATCTTAGTTCGAATATCAAAGATAGCACCGTTCGTACCCAATGATTTGAGTACGAACGGTGCTATTTTAGTTTGGAAATAAAAAAGCCAACAATGACGATTGCTAGCCCTGCCCATGTTTTCCATGTCGGTACTTCTTGCATAAACCAGTACCCTAGTGCAATGCAGACGACGATTTCAATACCTTTGGATGCAGTTAAGACGAACGTCAATTGTCCAATCGCTTTGTAGCCGAACTTGATCCCATAGCCGATCGCCAAGCTTGCTAGCCAGAACAAGGGGAGGACAGCAAGCTGATATTTTACAGTGGGCCATAAGGCAGGATCAATGTGTTTTGTTTGATAAGCAAATATCGCATTTACGATAAATAGCCCTGCCAATAAGCTGCTTACGCTGTAAATATAAAGCACAGAGACAACACTTCCTTTGCTTTTCCAAATTCATGGTCTGCATAGTTTCCCTAAGGAAACAAAGTGTTATGCAAGCAACTTGACTATGCCAGTCTATAGGCTAAGAAAGAAGGCGCGGAAATGTAATCGTAAATGTTGTACCTATGCTTTCATGACTCTGTACGTCAATAGTGGCTTGATGCATATCAACGAGTTTAGCTACGATAGCTAATCCTAAGCCGCTGCCACCGTATTGCCTAGAACGGGACTTCTCAACTCGATAGAAGCGTTCAAAGACGTAAGAGAGCTCGTCTGGTGGTATGCCTTGACCTGTATCGATGATCGTTATTCGAATCTGCTCCGTACCTGTTATTACACGGATCGATACATCTCCGGCCTTCGTATATCGTATGGCGTTGTCTAGTAAATTCAACATGATTTGTTCCAAGCGTACGGGATCTCCCCATATGTATGGATGCGGCTCGGCTGCAAACATTTGCAATTGAAGGCCTTTTTGCTCCGCCATATGCTGAACCTTTAATAAGGAACTTTGGCAAATGGTGTTCATGTCAACTTGCTCAGGCAACAAGCTGAACTGACCTTCTTCCATTTTTGTAAGATCAAATAAATCTTGAATGATACGATTAAGCCGCTTGGCTTCATCTGCAATGATCCCAATGTATTGCTGCTTTTCTTCCTCTGTCTCATACCACTCTTGCTGAATCACTTGTGCATAGCCTTCCAAATACGTTACAGGTGTCTTCAACTCATGAGAGATGTTAGCGATGAATTCGTTGCGCGAATCACGATATCTTTTGAGCTCTTCTGCCATATGATTGATTGCATGTGCTAAGCTTCCTACTTCATCGTCAGAGAGAACCTCTACACGCGTCTCTAGCTGTCCCTCAGCGATTGCACGAGTAGCATCAGCCATCTGGCGCATCGGCCTAGATATACGTCTAGAAAGCCAATAGATGATGCCTGCTGCTGCAGACATAATTGCAATGACGGCAAGATATAAAATTTGTCGATGACTTTGAAGCATTTCTTCTGTATCTGTAAGTGAGTTCAATATAACGATACTACCTTGTAGGCTGCCGTTCGTAATCATAGGGACACCAGTTATAGTGTAGCTCGTTTTATCGATTGTAATATTTTTTTCTAGTTGATTTCCTGCTTGTAGTGTTCGTATATATTCGTCTGTTAAAAAGACAGGATCGATCTCATGATGATGTTTGGATCTAGCTGTAACCTTACCTTGGCTATCGAGCACGAACAACGTAACACGAGTGAAATCTGCCATCGTTTCGAGGGCATCCATTTTTAGCGATGTATCGTTACTAATCATACTAACGAAATGGAGCGCGAGCTCGTTCATTTCTTTATGTTTCTGCTGATAGGTATGTGATACGACCAAGCGATCCATCAGCAAAGCTGTGGGCAGGAAGAGCAACAGAAAAACAGACATAATCGATATTCCTATTTTCAAATCAATTCTATTTCTCATCAGCGGTCCCTTTGGCATTGAAGCGGTATCCAATCCCCCATACCGTTTGAATAGGATTGTAGCCTAACTGAGCCTGCTCCATTTTCATTCTTACATTTTTCACATGGGTATCTACAGAACGAGAATCTCCGTCATAGTCTAATCCCCACAAATGTTCAATCATCGTCTCCCGATCGTAAACTCGTTGTGGGTGAGTGGCTAAAAGATGCAAGACATCATATTCTTTCGGTGTAAGTTCCATAGGTAGTCCATTTGCAATCACTTCACGGCTCTCTTCGTAAATGATGAGTTGGGGAAAATGCAATGCTTTGTGATGAACTTCTTGCGCTGCCAATTGGAAATGTGAGCGCCGCAGTAGGGCTGTTATTCTGGCGATGAGTTCATCAGGCTCGAAAGGCTTGGCTAAATAATCGTCAGCTCCGATGGATAGTCCGTTGACAATATCTTTCTTGTCTGAACGAGCAGTGAGCATGATGATAGGGATACTCATCGTCTGCCGTATACGTTGAACGACTTCCCAGCCATCTATATTTGGCATCATAATATCAACGATGACGAGATCGAATGATTGCTCTTTAAGCCTGTTTAGCGCATGTTCACCATCAGGACTTTCCTCAACGAAATAGCCATTTCTCTTCAAGTGAATCCGTACTAAATTGCGCATATTTGCTTCATCATCGACGATGAGGATTCGATAGGTTTGTAAAGAGGGGATCATCATTATTTATTATTTCCTCCTAGATATCAGCAAAAGCATTTATCTCATTCATTATATAATTGTACAAGTTGAAAACCAATCGAAACGATATAAAGCATTTTTATTTCCGCCTATTGGTGGTATCGCTATCCTAGTGGTTTGTTTAGTGATTGCCTTTATTGTTTACCTGTTGGGAGAATTTTTAAATGAAAAAATTGCTAAGTTGGAAGCAAAGAGAAGTGAACGACGGAATCATACATATTTGGTTATACCTCTATAACATAAAAGAAACCCATCAAGGGAGCATGCATGCGTCCACTTGATGGGTTGTTTCATTGTGACTACCAGTCCCAGATCAACGTCCACAGGGAACCGAAGATCGTGATAAGACTAACAACCACTGCATAAATGATATTGATGTAAAGCGTGTTTCTATCTTCTTTTGATTCGTTAACGTGCATGAACATGAATAACTGCACGGTAGCTTGAATGACAGCTGTAGAAACTAGAATGACCATGCCCATTGCATAGGACATATCTGTATACACAACTAGCAATGCGACTAACGTCAAGACGAGAGAGAAGATAAATCCCATCACGTGACCGATAGGGAACAGTCGTTTCATCATGATCACATCAGTCCTTTCAGATAGACGAAGCTGAAGATAAAGATCCAGACAACATCTAAGAAGTGCCAGTAAAGCGAGAAGATGAATGATTTATTCGCTGTTGTTTCATTCAAACCTTCACGTTTCAACTGGATCATGATCGCGATTCCCCATAGGAGACCAAATGTTACGTGAGCTCCGTGTGTACCGAGCAATACGAACAAGCTAGAAGCAAATGCACTCGTTTGAAGCGTCAAGCCTTCATGAACATAAGTGTAGAATTCATAAATCTCGATACCCAAGAACGCTGCACCAAGCAATAGAGTAATGCCCATGAACCACATCGTTGGTTTTATCAAACCTTGACGCATGGCGTGAATCGCTAGACCACAAGTGAAACTACTTGTTAATAGAATGAACGTTTCTGCCAAAACTGGCTCAAGTACGAAGACATCGGCAGCTGTAAGGCCAGATCCTGTACGCGTCCAGAGTGTGAAATACGTTAAGAACAAGGTAGCGAAAAGTACGATTTCCGCGCCTAAGAAAATCCAAAAGCCTGTTATACGGAAGCGGTTTTCTTCGTTCCGGTATTCAAGAGGCAATGAGTTGTCTATTTTCATACCGAATCACCTCCATAGGATTGTTCCGTTTTCTTCACTTCATCAACTGGAATATAGAAGCCATGATCACGCTCGAACGTACGCATTGCAAGCAAGATAAGAACCCCGATACCTGCTACAATGGCAGACTTCCACATGCTGAATACCATGAAGAATCCCCAGAAGAAGAAGATTGCGCCAAGAATAAACGGTTGACCGTTGTTGCTCGGCATATGAATTTTTTCTATCTTATCTTTGAAGAGAGAACGTTTCTCTTTCTTCGCGAAGTAGAAAGCATCAAGACGATCAACTTCAGGAACGACAGCAAAGTTGTAAACCGGTACTGGAATATGTGTTGCCCATTCCAACGTACGTCCTGCACCATCCCATACATCGCCTTTTGTCTCGCGTGGTGCGTGACGGAAGCTCCAGATGATGTTGTAGACCAACATAGCAAAACCAATCATCAGACCGACAGAACCAATTGTTGCAATTAAGTTCAGCGGACCGAAGCCTGTTTCAGCTGAATACGTGTATTGACGACGTGTCATACCGTCCAGACCCAAGAAGAAGAGTGGAAGGAACGTCACGTTGAATGAAATAGCAATTGTCCAGAACGCTGCTTTACCTTGACGCTCATCAAGCTTGAATCCAGCGATAAGCGGGAACCAGTAGTACATACCAGCGATAACCGCGAATACGGTACCTGGAATCAATACGTAATGGAAGTGAGCAACCAAGAACATCGTGTTGTGGTACTGATAGTCAGCACTTGCCATTGCAAGCATAACACCCGTTACGCCACCCAAAGTAAAGATAGGGATGAACGCTAATGAATACATCATTGGCGTCGTAAACACAATCTTACCTTTGCGTAATGTGAACAACCAGTTAAATATTTTAACACCTGTCGGAACAGCAATAAGCATCGTCGTAATAGAGAAGAAGCTGTTAACTGCTGCGCCTTGGCCCATTGTGTAGAAGTGATGGACCCAAACTAAGAATGACAAGAGAGAGATGACAGCCATACTTGCTACCATTGATTTGTAGCCGTATAGGTTCTTTCTAGAGAACGTAGAAATAATCTCACTGTAAATACCGAAAGCAGGAAGTATAACGATATATACTTCAGGATGTCCCCATACCCAGAACAAGTTAGCCCATAGCATATCCATACCGCCATTGGTCATCGTGAAGAACTGACTACCGAATAGGCGATCAAACATCATTAAAGCAAGTGCTACTGTTAATACAGGGAATGCGAATACGATGATGATACATGTAATAAGTGTAGACCAAGTAAACATTGGCATACGCATAAGCGTCATACCAGGTGCACGCATCTTCAAAATCGTTACGATGAAGTTGACACCTGTCATCAACGTACCAAGACCTGCAATCTGAAGTGCGATTGCGTAATAGTTATTACCTACACCTGGACTAAACTCTGTACTTGCTAGTGGGAAGTACGATGTCCAACCAGCATCAGGTGCTCCACCAACAACGAACGCGATATTATAAAGCATTGCACCGAAGAAGAACAACCAGAAGCTGACTGCGTTCAGACGCGGGAATGCTACGTCGCGTGCACCGATTTGCAACGGAATAACGACGTTCATAATACCGATAATAAATGGCATTGCCATGAATAGAATCATGATAATACCGTGTGCAGAGAATATTTCATTATAGTGCTGAGCGGTCAAGAATTTCATCTCTGGTGCTGCCAGCTGCATACGAAGCATCAGACCGTCAGCGCCACCGCGGAATAGCATGACAAGCGCGGAAATAATATACATAACGCCGATTTTTTTATGATCGACAGTTGTTAACCATTCTCTCCATAGATAGCCCCACTTCTTAAAGTAGGTCAAGCCAGCAACGATAGCGATGGAGACTAAGACGATACTTACAACGGCGCCAATAATTAAAGGATCGCCGTGCTTGAGTCCGTCAACGATAAACTTATCCCAATTCATTCCTGTTAACTCCTTTCGTGAAGTGATGGCTCTTAGTGGTTCGAATGATCCTCAACTTCGGTTTCTTCATTATGCTGCTCACCATGACCTTCATGGTGTTCATGATTGTCAGATTCATTCTCATCTTTTTGACCAGGTTTCTTGAAATGGCTAGAATGATCTTCTGGAGCTGGTCTAAATTCAAGATGCGTATTAGAGAAGGATTCACGTCCAACGAATTCAGTTTTGAGTAGTTGATCGTACTTTTCCTCTGTTAATGGAGGAGCCGTCTTCTTCACATCATTTACCCATTCATCGAATTCTCCTTGGCTCATTGCAAGAACTTCAAATTCCATTTTTGCGAATCCTTTACCGCTGAAGTTACTGTTCTTACCCATCATGGAACCTGGCGTATCAGCAACTAGGTTAAGCTTTGTTACCATGTCTGACATGGCATACTTCTGTCCGCCCAACTGAGGGATCCAGAAGCTTGTAATTGGACCGTAAGAATACAGTCTAAACTCAACATTTTGTCCGGTAGGAATGTTCAGGTAGTTAACCGTTTCAATCCCTTGTTCCGGATAGCTGAAGTGCCATTTGTAATTAGATGAAGCTGCGTAAACGATTAGCGGCTTTTGATTCTCGTAACCCGCTGGAGGTTTTTCAACAGCGATGGTAGATTTGACAGTTACGACCGACAAAATGGAAACGATAATAATCGGTATAAGTGTCCAAGTAATTTCAAGCTTTAAGCTACCTTCATCATGTGGTGGCTCATAGTCTGGACTGCTGTTACTTGCACGATATTTAACCAATATGATGGTGAACAGTGCAAAGACTACGACTAGAACTCCAGCCATCATGAGAACGGAGAAAATAATCGTTTCCGACAACAACGCCGCAGCTGGTCCTTTCGGATTCAGTACAAGTAGTTCACTCGTACAGCCGCTTAGAAGGAATGTTAACAGCGTCAAGATGACTAATAACGATCCTTTCTTTTTCATTAAGGTACCCCTTTCTGTTTGATGCATTTTGTTGATGCATGTTTGTCAATTTTGATGTGTAACCACATCTTCAATGAGAGAACGTTAACATTATCGATCACGAATAATGTTGACGATTGCCATGTGATAGTTGAGATAGACATCAATAACGTGGCGATTGTTCATAAGTTGTACGACTCTCATCAATATCTTCATCACTGATAATACATTCTAAAAGGTAAGTTGACGATGTTTTTACAGGAAAGACACCTAATTGTCACAATTTTTATTCAAAAAAACTCCATATTTCCGACAAATTCCTTATTTTAGATGTAAAATCTGTTAATTAGTATAAATAATGCACTTTCAAGAAATCGATATACAGATTTAGGAAGTGGTTTTACATAAAAGGAACAATTGTGTGATTTATTTTCCTACACGGAATCTACACAAATTAAGGGTATCGTAAAGAGCATAGTCTTGTTAGGAGGTAATGTCATGAAAGTACATCGTTCAACGAAAGCTGTAGCTATGCTTTTGTTCACTATTTTGTTTCTAAGTGCTTGCACATCCCAAAAAGAAGCACAGCCAACAAGTGAAGCAGGGAAGAGCGTGACTGAAGTCATAGCACCTTGGATTGCTACAAAAAATACAACGCGGATCAACTCTTCACATCCAGTGGAGTCCGCCGTACTCGTATCTAAAACATTGTGGCCTGCCACCGCAGACGATAATCGACCTGGCGCTGTCATCCTAGCTCCAATAGAACGGTGGGGGTCCGCGTTGGCCAGTTTGGATTTGGTTCATCATCCTAATAACGGACCACTGTTATATATGGATAAGAATGGTGTTCCCCAAGCTACTATTGATGAAATAAAGCGATTGAAGCCAATTGGTATTGGACAAGCTAAGGAGCAAATCATTGTTATTGGAGAGAGTTCACAGAAAGTAAAAGATCAATTAAGTACAGCAGGGTTTAAAGCTTCATATGTGTCAGGAAATGATGATGCTGAAATTGCGGCACAAATTGATACACTGTATACGAAAGCTTCAGGTTCACAGCCCAATAGTGTTATTGTAGGCTCACTGGATAATCCAGCGTATACCATTCCAGCGGGTAACTGGATTGCGCATATGCCCGAGCCACTGTTGTATGTAACAAAGAAAGAGATACCTCAAGCAACAGTAAAAGCATTGGAGAAGCGTAATGGCAAGGCAAATATATATATTATCGGACCTGAGTCTATTGTATCTGCTGACTTAGAGAAGAAATTGAAGCAGTATGGAACCGTAAAGCGAATCGCTGGTAAAAACCCAATTGAGAATTCTATTGCTTTTGCTAAATATAAAGATGAATCAACAGGCTTTGGCTGGGGAATTACGACACCGGGACACAACTTATCTTTTGTTCCTGCTGGCAATGATTTGTTGGCCATATCAGCAGCACCATTTTCTCATCTTGGGAAACATGCGCCGCTTATATGGACAGAGAAAGATAAGATGCCTAACTCGGTGATGGATTATGTCATGACGTTACAGCCTAAATATATGGAGACACCTACAGAAGGACCCTTTAATCATGCTTGGATTGTAGGGAATGAGAAGGATATCAGTCCTCAAGCGCAAGGGGAAATAGACAGCATGTTGGAGATTGTATCTGCAAGTGGTAAAGGACATGCTGACCATGGCAGCGCAGGATCAGAAAATACGTCTTCAAATAAAGATGAAGATGAGACTCCATCTGAAAATAACCATGGTGGTGCTCATCACTAATAATAGGATATAAGCGAGATTGGACAAGCTTTAAGCTCACCTGACATTGTTAGGTGGGCTTTTTATTATGCCCTGTGTAAGGTTCCAAATAGAGGTGAAGCAACTAGCTTTTAATATCTCGTTCCATAAATTGACTTGGGTTGGCAACCAGATTATGATATATTTTATAAGTTCTATTTCTGGATATTGATGGGAGAAGGTTGTGTGAATGAGGTGAAAAGATGGTAAATGAATCGAGATCTTGGTCGACGGTTCCAAGATATGCAAAGCGGTTCATGTGGGTTGTTACACTTGTTGTCGGACTTTTGTCTTCACTCATCGTACTTGGATACGGTGATTATTTTTATTTAGGCAATCCTGAGCGTCCAGATAACGATGACGTGAAATATTTGCATACTGCTCGAGTACTAATCAATGAAGGTGTGCTTTCTTACAACACGAGTGATCAACCTAGTACCTACATTATGCCTGGCATGCCTTTTGTCATTGCTGCTTTTATGCTTGTTTTCGGTCAAGGGGATGAAGTGGTCATTGCAATACGACTATTTCAATGCCTTTTGCAAGCACTATGTATTCCGTTTATTTTCTGGCTGGCTTATCGTGTATTTACCGTGCGAACAGCGTTAATTGCAATTGGAATTAGCGCTATTTATTTGCCTGATTACTTCGCATCAGGTGTTATTTTATCGGAGAGTGTCTTCCGTACCATCTTCCTTCTACTAATTATCGTCATGATGGTTGCGTTAGAGAAACGTCGTACAAGCTGGTATTTGCTCGTTGGCTTACTTGTAGCGATTGCTGCCTATTTTAAACCGCATTCAACGCTGCTGCCCGTTCTATTTTTATTGTTCTGGTGGAAACAGCGTTATACGTGGAAGGAAATGATGAAGTATACGGCAGCAATGGGGCTAGTGTTCGTCATTTTGTTGTCACCGTGGTGGATTCGCAACGTTGTTACGTTCGATAAATTCGTAGTATTTACGGAATCATCAGGGAATCCTTTTTTATTAGGAACATTTATTAATTTCCAAGAGCCTGATGCTGACTTTTACAAAGAGTACCCAGAACATAAAGATGTGCTTATGCTTGGATCTGATAATCAGTTGAAAGAAAGAGGATACGATATGCTTGCGTATCATTTGAAACATAATCCACTTCTTTTGCTCTACTGGTTCACGATAGGGAAAGTAGGGTCCCTGTATATCTTGGCCTATTATTGGAAGCCACTTCTGGGTATAGAAATGATAGTGGCACATATATTCCAAGTTATTTTGCTTATCATTGGCGTTTCAGGTGTAGGTATGACGCTAAGAAAGCTAAGGCAGTGGCCTAATGCGGGTATATTGCTCGCTTCACTGGGCTATTTCAGCTTTATCTATATTCCGTTCGTAGCATTTTCACGGTATGGATATCCGAATATGTTCCTGCTCATTATTTTTGCTGCGTTCTTCATCGACAGAATGTGGGCAGCTCAATATGAGAAAAAGATGAAGCAAAAGACACGACATCATTCTGTAAGTGGAGGTTCGTAGTATGAAAGTTCTCGTCATCATTCCTGCTTATAATGAAGAAGCAACGATACATCATGTCATCGATGAGCTTCGAAACTATATGCCCGAAGTAGATGTAGTTGTTATTAATGATGGTTCTACTGACCGTACAGCAGAAATTGCTGAGCGGGCAGGGGCTAAAGTGTTTACTGTTCCTTACAATGTAGGAATCGGGGGCGGTATGCAAATTGGCTATATGTATGCACATCGAATGAATTATGATTACGCCGTGCAGATGGATGCGGATGGTCAGCACTGTGCCTCAGATCTGCCCAAACTAATCGAACATGCTAAGCATCATGATCTTGTGATTGGCTCTCGATATGTGGAGGAGACTTCGTATCAATCATCAAAAATGCGAAGAATCGGCATGATCTTCTTTTCAAACATCATTACTTGGATTACCAAGCAGCGCATTACGGATACAACTAGTGGCTATCGCGTAGCAAACCGACGTGTCATTGCTTTGTATTCATCATACTACCCGACGGATTACCCTGAAGTGGAATCCATCGTTTATTTGAAACGAAAAGGCTGTCGAATTTCGGAGGTGTCAACGGAAATGCGTGCTCGTTTGGGCGGTAATTCTTCGATAACTCCATTACGCTCGGTCTACTACATGACAAAAGTAACGTTGGCTGTACTGATGACTGCGTTACGGTACGAGAGGTGATAGACCGATGAGTATTTATGTACTATCAATAGTAGTTTCCGTACTGTTTCTAATCGGAATATTAGAATTGGTGCGGCGTCAGAAGTTAAAAGAACAGTACTCATTACTATGGATTGGGTTTAGTGTGTTTCTGATTATCGTATCCATCGATGTGCGACTTATTGAGAACATATCGCTCTGGTTGGATGTAAAGTATGCGCCTGCTTTATTGTTTCTGTTTGGCTTGCTGTTCTGCTTTGCGCTTATAATTCATCTCACGGTTGTCATTACAAAGATGTCGAAGCAATTACTTCGATTGACGCAAGAGATTACCATATTGCGAGAACGAGGTGTGACGGAGCGCGATCATGATTAATTATTTAATTTTATTTGCCAATATTATATTACTCGTTACAGGTCAAATTTTGTTCAAGCTGGGAATTGAGAAGGCTGGAGGATTAGTTTGGAACAAAATCATAACTTCTTGGTATGTTATTGGCGGCTTGTCTCTGTACGGTATTGCTACAATTTTATGGTTTGTTGTGTTAAGTAGATTGCCGCTAAGTGTAGCATACCCGCTGCAAAGCATTTCTTATATACTCGGAATTGCAGCAGCCTTCTTTATTTTTAGTGAACCTGTATCACCAACAAAATGGGTTGGGGCGGTGGTTATTCTCATTGGCGTTTATTTGATAGCGAAGTAGCTGATTGATTATGTAATGGGAACAGCTTCATACTCGAACACAATTCCATACGGAATGTAGGAGAGGCCGCAGCTTACTTAAACTAGGAGTGAACGTATGACGTCTTTTTTTAGTATGGATTTTAAAACGAAACGAACATTATCGATTATGGCCTTATTTGTATTTTTATTATCGTCTTTCTTTGTACTGGCGCACCACAATTACTTCTTACTAGGTGATTTGCACAACCCTAACAATGATGACGTAAAATACTTACATAGCGCAAGAGTATTATTAAATGAAGGAACACTCGTATATAACTCTGGAAATGAGCCGTCTGCGTTTATTATGCCAGGAATTTCGATTATACTGGCGGGCTTTATGGCTGTATTCGGAGAAGGTGATGGGGCAATTATTGCTTTTCGTCTTTTTCAATGTATGCTGCAAGCCATATCGATATTTCTTATCTTCTTTATTGCACGCTATACGTTTAATACACGTACCGCATATATTGTCTGTGGTATTAGCATGTTTTACATGCCGGATTATTTCTCTTCAGGTGTTATTTTGTCCGAGACGATGTTCCGTACGGCATTGCTGCTGCTCGTGTGCATCATTATCGTAGCTGTAGAGTCTGGCAAGACATCTTCGTACATATGGATTGGAGTTATCGTTGCATTTCTGGCTTACTTTAAGCCGCATGCTACGCTTTATCCAGCTATATTACTTATTCTATGGTGGATGAACAAAGTGCATTGGCGGGATATGGTACGATATACATTCATAATAGCAGGTACCTATATGGTATTATTGGCGCCATGGTGGATACGCAACATGATTATATTTGACCGTTTCATCTTGTTTACCAATTCAGCAGGCAGCCCATTTTTGCTAGGCACTAGAATTAACTATCAATTGCCGCCAGCGGGCTTCTTCGATGCTTATCCACAATATGATCCGAAGACGATATTTGCAGGTTCAGATGGTTCAGCAGTAAGCAAAGGGTTGGACATTTTAAAATATGGATTTGTTTATGACACTTGGAATTATGTCCATTGGTATACGATCGGCAAGCTGCACAACTTGTACAATATCCCATACTATTGGCGCCCAATATGGCCAATTAGCCGTTCATTTATGAACGTGGCACAAGTGATATTGATGAGTATTAGTGTTATGGGTATGCTGTGGGCCTTCATTCGTATACCTTTCACAAGAATGCTGCCTGTACTGCTGACGTTCGCTTACTTTACTGCTATTTATATGCCGTTTGTGGCGTTCTCACGTTATGGATATCCTACCGTTATCTTCTTATTAATGTTTGCCGCTTTCTTTGTTGATCGACTCCTTGCAGTTGTGCGCAATAAGTAATGACAATACAAAGGAACATATGTAATAAAAAGGGGAAGAACCTTCTCATTCACAATCGATTTTGTGAGGGAAGGTTCTTTTTTTGAAGGTAATCACGTTTTTCGCGTTTTAAAGCAGGGGCCTTATAGGAGAGATATGATAGGTGCCGTTAGCACATGGGGAGAAGCTAACAGCTAGAGGTGAAGGCGTATTAAATAAGATGACAAGCTGCATAGTGGCCGTATCCATGATGGCGGAGGAGTGGCGTTTCTTCCCGGCACCTGGACTGTGCCAATGGACAGCGGGTATGGAACTTACAGCCTGCCGGCGGATTTACTGGGCTAGGTGGATCTCCCTGTAATACGATGCGTTCACGTTTCGCCCGTGGATCTGGAATAGGTACGGCAGATAGTAGTGCTTGTGTATAAGGGTGAAGAGGCCTGCTGAAGCATTCATCTCGTGGACCTAGCTCGACTAACGAGCCTAAGTACATTACCCCGACACGGTTGCACAGATGTTGAACGACACTTAAATCATGAGAGATGAATAAATAAGTTAAGCTGCGCTGTTCTTGCAGCTTGCGGAACAAATTAATGATTTGAGCCTGTATGGAAACATCAAGCGCGGAGAGTGGTTCATCCGCAACAACAAAATCAGGATTTAAAATAATCGCCCGGGCGATTCCGATACGTTGACGCTGACCACCGGAAAATTCATGCGGGTAGCGGTCCATATGGTAGCTGGACATGCCGCATAATGCCAGCACCTCTGCTACCCGTTCAGCAACCTCTTCCTGTGAACATAATCCGTGTTGGATTAATGCTTCTCCAATCGCGTCACCAATGCGAATCCGAGGATTTAAGGAACTGTACGGATCCTGAAAAATAAATTGCAGCTTCGGTCTCAATCGGCGCATATCTGACTTAGATAGCTCATGCAAATCTTGTCCTTGATATTGAACGGTACCATCAGTCTTATCACTTAGACGAAGCAGCGTTCTGCCAAGTGTACTTTTGCCGCTGCCTGATTCGCCAACTAATCCGAATGTATCGCCTTTATTTATAACAAAGCTCACATCGTCCACGGCTTTGACATGGCCGTTTGTACGCTGAAGCAGCCCTGTTTTCACAGGGAAATACTTTTTGAGCCGATCAACGACGATTAGCTGCTGCTGTGTGCTTGGTACCATCATGAGCCGCCTCCTTTTCAATCAGCCAGCACGCTAATTTATGACCTTCACCAACCGTTTGCAAATGTGGTCTGCTTGATCGGCATTTGCTAGTTGCATAATCGCATCGTTCATAAAAGGAGCAGTAATCCCCGATTTCCAGCGGATGAGGAACTTGGCCAGGAATCGAATACAATGTCTCTTTGTGACTGTGTAGAACGGGCTTGGAACGAAGCAAGCCTTGCGTATAAGGATGCTTCGGGTTATCGAATAGTTCAATGACGGGTGCTTGCTCTACGATCTTGCCAGCATACATGACGATGACATAGTCAGCCATCTCCGCGACAACGCCTAGATCATGTGTAATAAATATGATGGACGTACCATGCTCCTTTTTAATACGCCGCAGCAAATCAAGAATTTGGGCTTGAATCGTTACGTCTAGTGCAGTAGTAGGTTCATCTGCAATAAGCAGTTGAGGACGGCAAGCGATCGCCATCGCGATCATCATACGCTGGAGCATACCCCCACTTAATTCATGCGGATACGCATCGAGCATCGATTCTGGACGTGCAATGCCGACTGAACGAATCAGCTCAATGGCTTTTGTTATTGCTTCCTTTTTCTTCAAGCGCAAATGTTCCTGCAACGGTTCTATCAATTGTCTACCGATGGTCAAAACAGGATTAAATGAACTCATCGGCTCTTGAAAGATCATGCTCAATTGATTGCCACGAAGCCGACGTAGTTGTTGTTTGTTCAATTTGTTCAATGATTGATCGGCCAACCTGATATCACCTGTAACTTGACAACCCTCTGATTCTGCCAATAAACCCATTAGAGCAAGTGCAGTTACGCTTTTGCCGCATCCTGATTCTCCGACGATACATACCGTCTCGCCAGCTTTCACTTGAAAGCTAATATCGTCGACCGCTTTCACCGTTCCGCCAGCTGTAGGGAAGTGAACTTGCAGTTGCTTGACTTGCAGTAGTGCTTCATTTGCTAGTGCATGCTGTAAAGGGAGATTCATATCCACTACCGCCTTTCCTGCTTCGGATCAAGTGCATCTCTTAATCCGTCACCGAATAAATTGATGGCGATGACGGTGGCGAAGATCGCTAATCCTGGCGGAATCCAGAGCCATGGGCGTTTCTCAAAATCAATAAGTGTATTTGCTGCATCAATCATATTTCCCCAAGTAGGTGTGGGAGGCATGACACCAAGCCCGAAATAGCTGAGTGTTGACTCGCTAAGAATGGCGCCACCTGTACTTAATGTAGCTACAACAATAAGAAGCGGGAAAATATTTGGCAGCAAATGCGTGAAAAGCTTGCGTCGATCGTTTAGACCAAGTGCTTCCGCAGCTTGCATAAAGTCTCGTTCGCGTAAACTAAGCAATTCTCCGCGAACGAGGCGTGCTAAACCCGGCCATCCGACAACACTCAGCATTAGCATAACGATATATAGTCGATAGTCGGTAGGCACTTTCCATTCCGACAAGATGGCCCCAATAATGAATAGCAATGGCAAGTTTGGTATTGTCATTAGCAGATCGGCAATTCTCATAATGATTTGATCAACGATTCCCCGATAATAACTTGCGATGGCACCAAGTACAGTCCCAATGACTACGGATAGAATCATCGAAACAAGTCCAACAGTGAGCGATATTCTTCCTGCTTGCAGCAGCCTTGTTAATACGTCGCGGCCAAGATGATCGGTACCTAGCCAATGTGCAGCACTTGGTGCCTGATTCATAACAGCCAAGTTTACTTTCCCTGATGCATAGGGAGAAAACAGGGGAGCAATAAAGCATGCGGCAAACATCACGATAATAAAGATGAATCCGAGCATAGCCGTTCGATTGCGGCGCAGTTTTTGTATCGACTGCCGCCATAACGATGATCGTTCGATAATGGCAGTAGGTTGTGCAGGGGATATCGTTTGCTCAGGAGCAAGCTGTTCAATGGCTGTAGACATCTCTCATACTCCTTTCTATAGTCGTACTCGTGGATCAGCCAGTCTGTACAACAGGTCAGAAATAAAGGTTCCAATTACGGTAAGTATCGCAATTAACATCGTGAAGCCCATTAGCAGCGGATAATCACGCATCGTAAATGACTGCATGTACAATTGCCCGATGCCAGGCCAGTTGAAAATTTTCTCAATGACAATGGAACCACCGAACAGTGTTGGCAATTCAAATCCGATTAAAGTGATAGCTGGCAGCATAGCATTGCGCAGGGCATGGCGATACAATACGATTCGTTCTTTCAAGCCTTTAGCACGAGCTGTACGCACATAATCTTGTTTCATCGCCTCAAGCATATGAGAGCGGAAATAGCGGGTCAGTGACCCTGTTCCGAGCAACGTAACAATTAAGACGGGCAGGATCATATGCTCTGCTACTTCTATAATATAAGCCCAACCTTCCGCATTGCTTCCAGTCGTAATCATTCCTCCTGGAGGCAGTATGCCTGCATCAACGGCAAACAGCTTAATAAAAAAGAGCCCAATGAAGAACGAAGGAATCGACATGGCCGCAAATATAAAGATCGTGACGCTCTTGTCAAAAATAGAGTGGGACTTATAAGCACACAGCACGCCCGCTACAACCGCGATAAACCATGTAAGAAAGGTGGATGCGGCTGCGAGCAGGAAGGAGTTCCAAATGTAATGGTTAAACAGTGTCATAATTGGCTTCTGATGCTGTAAAGAATAACCAAAGTCGCCTTCCAGTACATTGCCAAGCCATGCTGTATATCGTTCGACGAGCGGCTTGTTAAACCCATAAATTTCACGCAGCTCTGCTTTGCGTTGTTCAGTCATATTCATATTGTTGTCAACGTAGTCACCAGGTGTTAGTGCATATAGAAAAAAGATAAGCATGGACGCACCTAACAGCGTCAGCAGCATATAGATGATTCGGCGTATGACGTAAGTGCTCATGAAGATGCCTCCTGTTAGTAAGGTAGGGACGGTACCGCTTAGGTATCCGTCCCATTCCTTTCTTATTCAATGCTTGTCAGCGGTAGGCTCGTTGCGATTCCGCGGTACGGATTCGGATCTAACCCTTTGATGCGAGAGTTGTAAGCGTATAGTAGCTTAGAATAGCTGTAGAAAATATAAGGCGGATCTTCATTCAGCTCTTGATACAGCTTTTTGTAAACTTCTTTTCGCTTTTCAATATCAAGTGTGCTGATGCCCTCTTTAATCAACTGATCGACTTTTGGATTAGAGTAGCCCTTAGCTTCTTCTGTCGTAAATCCAGATACGCCGCTATGTGGATCTAGAAGCATTGGGGTAGAGAAGGAAGCCAAGTCATAGTCGCCGCCATCTACTTTTGCGAGCAAAGCGTTAAAGTCGGCAAATTGTTCCGGTTCAAATTGGATGCCTATAGCAGAGTAGTTTTCTTTGGCGATCGCAATTAATGCATCAGATCCTTTGGATTTGGAAGAAAGATAGCGAATGACAAGCTTCTGGCCATCTTTTTCGCGTATGCCGTCACTGCCTTCTTTCCAGCCTGCTTCATCGAGCAGCGTTTTTGCTTTTTCAGCATCGTAATGGTATGGATTAATTCCTTCTTCCGTGTACGACCAAGAAGTAGGGGAAGTAGGAATATTAGCAACTTGTGCAGAACCTTGGGATACCCCTTCAACAATGGTTTTACGATCTAGTCCGTAGATGAGTGCTTGGCGAAGCTTTTTATCTTTGAAATACGGTTTCTTGTGGTTAATAGAAATGTAGCCGTAGGCGCTTGATGTGTTTAACTTGAGGTTGAGGAAGCCTAGTTTTTGCAGCTTATCTAAATTGTCTTGCGTAGCGGAAAACGCTGCATAATCCTGTTCTCCTGTTTCGATAAATTGGAATGCATCGCCTTCGGTTGTTTTGTAAATAAAGCGTTCGATCTTAGGTTTACCTTTGAAGAAGTGCTCATTGGCCGTGAAGCGAAGTTCTTGACCTGGTAAATGCTTATCCAGCTTGTATGGACCGGCGCCTACTGGCTTCGCGTGAAGCTCTCGAATGTATTCGAGACTGCCGAATTTGTAGTCTTTTCCGTAATAGGCTTTGGAAAGAACTTGGCCGCCTAATGTAAGCAGTGCCGTTGCATTGACTTCATCGGTTTCAATTTGAATCGTTTGCGGATCAATAACTTTAATACCAGCAACGGACGTAGCTTTTCCTTCTTTATAAGCTAAGCCGCCTTTAATATGGCTTGCAAAAATATCTGTTCCGCCATCATAGTTTTTGTCATGCAGGATGGTGAGTGTAAAGGCAACGTCTTCGGCAGTAAGTGGAGATCCGTCACTGAACTTCAAATCTTTATTTAAGTGGAATTTATACGTAAGCTGGTCTTTGGAAATCTCCCATTTATCAGCAAGGTAAGGTACGATTTTCCCATTCTCGTCAACCGTCACGAGTGGAGCAAACAGCACGGAAGCAACGTTTCCGTCATATCCACTTTGATGGAAATGGGGTGTGAAGGCACCGCTTGGTTCTGTCAGACCAGCAATAAAGGTGTCATTGCGCTTTTTTGCGGATTCCGGCAGCTTAGATGGGTCGGAGGCTTGAATAATACCAGTCCCCAGATCGGTCACTTTTGTACTCACTGCTGCTGATGTATTTGTTTGAGCAGTCGAGTTAGCAGTTCCGGCATTTGAATTGGCTGCCGCAGAAGGCGCTGAAGATGCGCTTGGCTTCGATTCATTAGATGTGCAAGCTGTGAACAGCATGGATGAAGCCAGCAGCACGATGAATAGGGATAGTACTTGTTTTTTCATAGGACATCCTCCTTTTGATGAACAACTCGTTCGTTGATGTTAGCAATGTTATTTTATTCCGATTGGAAAAGTCAACAATAGGCCGACATGTTGTTATTTTGCATAAAAGTAGCAACGTCAACTATTATGAAAGCGAATTCAATAATGAATGTGAACGATTTCCATCGGGTTGCTGAAGATGGCTTAGCTTCATTTCGGAAAGAACAATTGCAGCCAATATTCGGGGATATATAAAAGAGGCTATCTCCGAAGCCAATGTACATGACTTTGGGACAGCCTCTTTTCAATGAAAGATGCACAGGTGCAAATTCACGATGCCTAAGGTTGTGCGCTAATTGGCACAATTGTTGTACAGCTTACAGGAACACGAAGTAAATAACAGCTGCCAACACAATGCGATAAATTGCGAATGGAACGAGTTTAACACGATTGATAAGCTTCAAGAAGAAGCGAATCGAGATCAAAGCAAATATAAATGCGCTAATAAATCCAACGATGAAAAATGGAAGAGCGTCAATCGTGAAGTACTTCCAGTTCTTCAATAAGGACAATCCGCTCGCACCAAGCATAATCGGAATGGCCATAATAAAGGTGAAGTCAGAAGCAGCACGGTGGCTCATTCCTAGCAATACACCACCAGAAATTGTCGATCCAGAACGAGAGAAGCCAGGCCATAGGCCGAGACATTGGAACAATCCAGTTCCAAGTGCCTGCTTATACGTGATCTGGTCAACTGTTTCCGCAGAAGGTCGCTTCGGACGAGCATAGTCTGCAATAATCATCAATACAGCACCAATAACGAGTCCAATGAGTACCGTTTCAACCGAGAATAAATACTCATCAATGTAATCCTCGAACAATACGCCTAGCACACCAGCTGGGATTAAACCAACTAATACTTGAGCAAGCGTTAGTTTTGGTCCATTTTCTGCACCCGGCATATTTTTCTTCAAGCCGAGCAAGTTCAAGATCCGATCTTTAAATACGACTACAACGGCTAGAATCGAACCGAGCTGAATGACGACTTTGAAGGTATTCGCCACCGGCGGAGAGAATAACTCTTTAGAATGAAGTAAAAAGTCATCTACTAGTATCATGTGACCTGTAGATGAGACTGGGGCGAATTCCGTCAAGCCCTCTACAATGCCCAGTATAAATGCCACAAATAATTCCCACAAATTCAACAATGTCACGCTCCTACATCACGAGATAAAAGTTCACATAGGCACTATTATACTGTTTTTTTTACAGAAACGGTAGTGATAGAAAGGATAGCTAACAATTGTATGAGATTGGTAATGGAAGAGGGGGATAATACGGATAGTAGAGATTTTTTTCGGAATCTGAACAGAATTCGTGGACATTTGTCATTATAGCGCCTACAATGTTGCTAATGAATGATCATGTCGCAGTATGTTCTCTACAAAGGGGATGTCCTATGGAACAGATTATTGAAGTAAAACAACTTACGAAAGCGTTTACTTACTACAAGAAAGATACTGGTATTATCCACTCGTTTAAAAATCTTATTCACCGTAATACACTAACTAAAATGGCTGTTGATCATGTAAGTTTCTCTATCCGTCAAGGAGAAATGGTAGGGTTTCTTGGTCCAAATGGGGCAGGGAAGTCAACCACTTTGAAAATGCTTTCGGGTATTCTTCATCCAACTGGTGGCTCCGCAACGGTTATGGGTTATACTCCATGGAAACGACATAAAGACTTCAAACAGCAATTCTCCATCGTCATGGGACAAAAAAGTCAACTTTGGCCAGACCTTCCTGCAGCAGATTCCATCTACTTAAACAAATGCATTTACCAAGTTGAACAAGATAGTTATCAACGAACGCTAGACGAACTAACTGAAATGCTAGGTGTCCGAGATCTATTGCATGTTCAAGTTAGAAGATTATCGTTAGGTGAACGGATGAAATTGGAACTGATCGCATCCTTAATCCATCGTCCGAAGCTGCTCTTTTTGGACGAGCCAACGATTGGTCTTGATTTACTTGCTCAAAAAGCAATCCGGCAATTTTTACGACATTATAATGAACAAACGAATGCGACTATCATATTAACAAGCCACTATATGAAAGATATCGAAGATCTTTGTCCTAGAGTCATTCTGATCCAAGGTGGTCGTATCACATATGATGGAGAACTTCAGCAAGTTAACGCTGAATATGGTGATAAACGCATTATGAAACTACAATTCCATGAGCATGTTGAGGGAGCGAGACTGCTGCCATTTGGAAATGTACTGCATCATGATGGTACAACAGCAGTAATTGAATTAGATTCTGCCAATATTGCAGATTCTTCACGTCAGTTGTTGGAACTGCTGCCTGTCTCGGATATGCTAATCGCTGAGATCGGTGCTGAAGAAGGCATTGAGGCTTTATTTCAGAGGCAGTCATGAAAAATACCAACCAATATACTGTCATATTTCGCTTCGGCCTCCAGCATGCGTTGGAATATCGCTCGAACTTTTTTCTATCTCTCATTAGTGCATTCGTTCCAGCGGTCGTACAATATTATATTTGGTCTACTGTCTATCGGAGTTATAGCGATTCAACTTTGTTTGGCTATTCCTATGAGCAGATGATCGCCTATACCATTCTAGCGGCAGTAGTATCCAAACTTGTCATGACAAATATGGAGCATGCGGTATCCAATGATATTAAGACAGGGGGTTTGAATCGTTATTTGATTCAGCCAATCAGCTATTTTGGCTTTCGCCTTTGTCATTACTTCGGTCAGAAGCTGCTCTATATAATTGGCTTTATCGTCATTATTACGCTCATCCTCTTCGTTTCACCAGCATCCCGTCATCTAGAGCACGAGCCTGAACGAATCGTTATTTTTATCTTATCGATCGTCATGGCAATGGTTATTAGCTTCCTTCTTTCTTTCGCTGTTTCTGCCATTGCATTTTGGCTAGCTGACATATCCTATTTCTTCGTTGTAACGTCTTTAGTTATTAATATTGTCAGTGGAGGGATGTTTCCTCTTGAGTTATTTGGTGAAGGTTTCCGATCCGTTATATCCGTACTCCCGTTCTATTACATGATTTACTGGCCAGTAAATGTGTGGACAGGCATTATACCGGCTTCAGAGTTATGGCTAGGTTTGCTGATACAGCTAGTCTGGAGTGTGGTGTTGGGTGGTGTGGCTTATACAAGCTGGAAGCTGGGATTCAAGCGATATTTGGGTTTAGGAGGTTGAGCGATGATACATTGGTCAGAAGTGAAAAGGCATTTGCACATCCTCCGTCTTTTTGTCAAATACTCGCTAATGAGTCAAATGGAATATCGCTTTAACTTCATTACAGGCATTGTAGCTGAGGTTGCATTTCTTATTGCGAAGCTGTTATATGTATTACTCGTTTTCAAAACGAATCTTCATATTGATGGTTTGTCACCCGATGTGATATTGATGTTTTTGGGCGTTCATTTTGTTTTTACAGGTATTTATATGGGGTTCTTTTTTCAAAACTTCTTACTACTAGGCCAAACGATACGCGGCGGCGCACTTGATATGATGATGACCAAGCCTATATCGCTTCAGTTTCTAGTATCCTTACGACATATCGATTTAGGGATGGCATTTCCTAATGTAATAACAGGCATCGTGTTAATTACAAAAGGCTGGAATGCATCTTCTATAATGTGGACGTGGGAGACAGTGGTTGGCTTTATCGTCTTTTTGCTCGTCGGTGTTATATTGACCTATTGTCTTATGATCATTCCTTCGCTCTTGTCCTTTTGGTTACTAGACACAAGTGCAGCAGCCGAAATATCGTATGCGTTATGGGATGCCAACAATATGCCGGCTAGTCTTTACCATCGCGCTATTCAGCATATTGGAACATTCATACTGCCGTTTTTCTTGATTACAAACTATGGTCCATTGTTTGTATTGGGAAAGCTATCGGCGCTCCAGTTAATTTGGGCCTTGGCAGCACCGGTGTTGTTTTTCTTCCTTATTCGAACCGTTTGGAAATACGCACTTCGTCAATATAACAGTTCCAGCTTATAACTTGTCTAGTGAGCGACTAACCAATATGCAGCAGCATTTCGATGGAGGTGTATAGAAGGATGACGAGCTACATTGCAGAAAACCCTCTTCATTTGGTTAAGCCAGCTTCATCCATCGCACTGTGGTATGCCAACATGAATGATGACCAGAGGTGGAATACGAGCAAATATTTCCCTGTCTTACACGATCCCGTGCAAGCCAAGCTAGTCATTCAGCAGGAGCAGCAGTTGCTCTGGATTGCTGAGAGCGAAGATACAGTGTTGTTCCATCATCAGCCTGAAGATGAATTTGTAGCTTATGTTGAAATGGTGCGAGGACAAGGAACGCTGCCACATATTCAGATGTTGCATCTCGGAGAATCAGATTTCGACGCTGTACAGCATAGTCAGGATAAGGAGCTTATCCTTCTTCCTTTTCTATTAACGGAGCAAGTACGACAATGGTCACACGAGAAAGGCTGGAAGTTGCGCTATGACGATGCTGATTATGTTCGAAGGCTAAATGATAAATATCAGGTTCGGAGATTTGTCGAACAGAATGGCTTTGCTGTTACTAAGGGCTATTTTTGCCATACGCCTGAACAGTTAGAAGAAGCTTATCATATGATTCGAACGCAAGGATTTACTCAAGCGGTACTCAAATCCCCATACGGTTCATCTGGGAAAGGTTTATCTGTCATCGATAGCGAGTTGGCATTTCATAAGCTGCTTGCTTTTATTCGTAGGCGGGCTGCTGCGTTTGAGCTTTTGCTTGAGGCGTGGCACCCGATCAGACGTTCCTTGAATGCCCAAATTTCTATTCAGCCTAATGAAGTACATGTGCTGGCGATTACAGAGCAGCGCATTCAGGAGCGTGGAATCTACGTAGGCACGGACTATGCGCCGCAAATCTCAGCAGCACTGCGAGAAACTTATGAGAACGAAATGCTCAGATTAGGTCATCTGCTTCAGCAGCAAGGATATACAGGGGTAATTGGCGTAGATTCGATTGTTGATGAATTAGGAGATTTGTATCCGATAATCGAGATTAACGGCCGATTTACGCAAGTGACTTATTTGCTGCCATTTGTGGAGTCTCAACTTCATACGTATGCTTTTGTTGAAAGTCGATATATAAAGGTAGATGCCGAGCGTAAGTATACATTTTCCGAAATGAAAGCAGTACTTGATGAGGCACTTAAGCCGGATATTCGTCACCGCTACGTTATCTATACGTATGCTGCTTATCAACATGCTGAACGATGGCATTATAGAGTGTTCCTTCTGTTTTTGGGACAAGATGCTGATTCCTTTCATCAAATGATTGCTCGTTTTGAGCGGTTTACACTTGCTTCTGTGGAGGGAGTGGAAGGAAAATGAGTGCATTTGTTACGTTGTTAAGCGCAGCGAATTCCTTAGGTATTTATGTTCCAGCCAAGCTGCTCCAGCATCAGCTGCGAGCGAGAGGGCTGCAAGTTCAAATAGAAATGTTGGAGCAATTGTATCCAACGGTGACGCGTGACAGCATCCCTCGTTACCGCAAAGCTTTCCACCAAAGCTTTCGAGTCGCAAAGACAGGCTATCACTTGGCAAAAAATCTGGGCGATACGTTGGAGACTTCTAAAGTAGAGGTGTTGCTTTCTAAATGGAAGGATGAAGGCAGAAAGCATTTCATTGTGATGACGGGCTTTTGGATTCCTGTTATTGAGCGTTATAAGGAGATAATGAGTAACACGTCTTCTCTTACAATCCAATTGATACGACTTGATGCAGGAGAATCTGCCTCTTATGCCGTGCATAAAGGGCTCGGAGATGATTATCGCAATGTATGGATGTTCGAAGGGAATGAGAAGCAGCAGTTGTGCCGGCAGTTAATGGTAAGCAGTGAAGCACCATTACCATTTGAGTCGCGTGCTGATCGCTATACGATTCATGGTGGTGGGTGGGGAATTGGCACCTATCAAACGATAATCGATCCAGCACGCCAACAGCAGCTTGCATTAAATGTAATCGCTTACTATGTGGATGACATTCCTAATCATCGCGATCTTCATCGCTACTATATGATCGATCCGAAGTGGAATCCTTGGGACATCGACGAACATGGTGATCATCGTTTCCCACCATTTGCGGAAGTTAACGAGCAAGGGACTGTTGAGTTTGAATCAAGCAGCAGCCGCGCTTATCCCGAAGTATTCGATCTTATTCGCAACAGTCGTGCTGTTATTAGCAAGCCAGGTGGTGCGACTTTAGTAGACTCTTTATCTGCGGCAACGCCCATTATCATGTTGGAACCGTTCGGTAGCCATGAGGAAGCGAATATGAAACTATGGGAATCTGCAGGATTCGGCATTCGTTATGAGCAGTGGAAGGAAGCAGGGTTTTCAATTGATTTGTTAAGAGAATTGCATGACAACTTATTACGAGCACGCGAAAAGACGGTAGATGTTGTAGAAGAACTTATTGTCAGTTTACACGTACCAATAAACTAAATAATCCCCTGTCAGCGGCGTAAGATTAAGCAGCCATGAAAGGAGGTGAGGATGAAAGAGACTGCAATTCGGATGTGACGTAGTATCGTTCGTTGACTTGTCAGTAACATGTAGTTCAACCAACCTACTTTTATGATGAGGAGGAGATACGAGATGGCAATCCAGATAAACAAAGAAGGGATACCGTCTGTAATCAGCACGTCAACACCTCGATGGATATGGCTCCAATTGTTGGAAGCATGCAACTTGCGCTGCAAAATGTGTTATGAATGGGGCGATAATGGTGCTTATAAAGAAAGGCCAGTACTTGCTCAATTAGACATCAATGTTGTAAAGCAAATTATCGAGGATTGCAGTCACGCGAAGCCGTACTATGATTTGTTCGGTGGAGAGCCTTTAATGTACAAGCATTTTGATGAGGTGCTTGAAACGTTAAAGTTTTATGGCAGTCAGGTGGCCTTTCCTACCAATGGCACCTTGCTGGAAAAGAAAGCGGAGATGATTATCGAGCATGGGGCTCATCGTGTCTGGGTTTCTATGGATGGTCCAGAAGAAATCAATGATGCGCAGCGGGGCCCAGGTGTATTTAAGAAGGCTAGACGGGGCATTGAGAAATTATTTGACTTGAGGGAAGCGAAAGGCTTGGAGTTTCCTAAAGTAGGAATTATCTTCATCATTACCCCATTAACGTATATGCACGTTGAGCGGTTGTTCTTCGAGCACATTGACATTAAGAAGCTGGATCATATTAGTCTTGAATTCCAGTCCTTTATTACTCCTGAAGATCATGTGGAATACCGCAATATTTTGAAAAACAACTTCAATCTAGACACGAACGCGCAAGTTTCCAATGGATTCGTTCGTCCATTGTCTGAATTTAGTCAGATGGACAAGGCGGAGTTATCTCGCCAAGTACGAAATATCGAGCGCTACTGCCAAGAAAACGGTGTCTACTTCAATGCCTACCCTCAAAATATGACCGAGGATACGATCGACCTTTATTTCAGCGGCAACAGTCATGAATTGTCGCATGCGAAGAAGCGGTGTGAGTTTCCTTGGCTCAGCACGGAAATTAATGCGCGCGGCGATGTTACCTCTTGCCATGCTTTCTACGACCTTACTTTAGGAAATGTATATGAAGAGCGCCTTTTAGACATTTGGAAAGGGCCTCGCTACAAGGAGTATCGCAACTACTTGAAACGCAATTCGTTTCCGATTTGCCAAGCGTGCTGCTTGAATTTCAAAACGAAGACGGAGAAATAAGATGAGTAGTATACAGATCGATGGTGTCGGTGTTCTTCGTATTGGCGTGCTTGGATGTGCTCGGATCGTGGGGCGAGCGCTGATTCAACCTTTACGAAGTGTGCCTAATTTAACGGTTCATGGGATTGCTAGTCGTTCTCTTGAGCGTGCTCAGCAATTTGCTTCGAAGTATGTCATACCTCATGCGTACGGCAGTTATGAGCAGTTGTTAGCTTCACCAGATATCGATGTGGTCTATATTGCTTTGACCAATGAGCAGCATGTGGAGTGGGTAATACGTTCTTTGCAAGCAGGCAAGCATGTGCTGGTTGAGAAGCCAATGTGCCTGACGATGAAAGAGTATGACCGCATTGCAGCGGAACAATTACGAAGCGGTCTTTACGTATTGGAAGGTGTTATGATCCAACATCATCCATGGCAATCGACAGTGAAAAGGTTTGTTGATTCTGGTGAGTACGGTGAGCTGCATGCCGTGGGCATGAATCTCAGTGTTAGAGTGGAACGAGAGGGAACGGATGATTATCGTATGTATCCAGAGCAGGGCGGTGGAGCTTGGTATGATTTTGGTACGTACTGGCTTCAAACGCTTCAAGCTATTGTTGGATTGAATATGGCACAAGTTGAGGCTAGTTCTGATTTTGATGGGCCTAATCGTACAGATTGGACATTTCGAGCAAAGGCAACGTATGAAAATGGCTTGGAGGCTACTTTTAAAGGCTCGTTTGAGGAGCAATATGAGGCGAGTGTTGTGTTTCAATTCGAGCACTGCAAAGTTGTGCTGCAAGATATTTTCCGCCCAGGTATTGCGCCTTGTAAGCTGGCGATACATGTAGAGCGCATTGAAAGTGGAGAGGTTGAAAGCATAGCATTTGAGAAGCAGTCCTATTTTTCGAATCAATGGAAGTATTTTGGTGATGTCATTATAAACGGAATTACTAGTGATGCTTTCATTCAGACAGGTGAAAGAGTGAAGGTTCTCGAGCAGCTATATAAACAAGCTCGAATGCTATCAACGACAATCGTTATCGATTAGGAGGAGTCAAGATGAATGAGAAAATTATTACTATCTTAAGTGAAGTAAAAGAAGATCCATCACTATTGCAAACGCTGCAGCCAACTTCAGATATTGTAAATGACGCGGGTCTTGACTCTTTGCAGATGATTAACTTTATGCTAGCGATAGAAGACGAGTTTGATATCCAAATTGACTTTGATACGTTCGACTATGATCATTTATCGTCCATTGAAATTTTTTCAGCTTTCTTACGAGTATCAAAGGCGGCTCAACCACAGACCTAGAGAGATGGGCTGCTTATAATACGTAATCTTCGGAAGGAGGAAGACGGTGCAACCACGTACGCATGTCAAATTTGACCGAAATACGTTTCAAAATGTAAAACGAACGATTCGAAATATGTCGGTGTCTAGAAGAGCACAGCGGCATGATCCTACTTTTGCGCTGGATGTGCCAGATGATATCGGCATTAAGCTGAACAATGGCTGTAACTTACGCTGCAAGCATTGCTTTGAATGGAACAGTGATGGCTATCATCATGATATGTCACGAGAAGTGAAAAACGCAGAAATTGAGTTTGATTTGCTACGCCAATTGTTAAAGGATACGCAGCATCGGAGTTCACGCTTATTTCTATGGGGTGGTGAACCGCTGTTCTATACCAAATTTGAAGCACTAGCAGATTATTTAGCAGAAGATCCTCGTACGACTACGATTTGCACGAATGGATTGCTTATTAAAGATAAATTAGATTCGATCCTAAAAATATCAGAAGGCCTTACATTGCTGATCAGCCTTGAAGGATTTGAGGCAGAAAATGATGCGATTCGAGGTAGAGGAACGTTTCAAAAAGTCGTTGAGCAAATGAATATGCTGCTCGAATTGCAAAAAGCAGGCACGTATAAAGGCCGAATTTCGATCAGCTTGACGATTAACGATGCCATGATCGGGAAGTTGTATGACTTTATGGAATATTTTGAGTCACTAGGCATTGATACCGTATATTTTGTATTCCCTTGGTATATTCCAGAAGATGTTGCCAACAAAATGGATGATTACTATCGCGAGCGCTTCAATTGGCTTGAAGCGGCAAAAATGCAGCAGCGATATAGTTGGCATTCCTTCACATTCCGCGTGTCTGAAGCCAATATCGAGCCGCTGCAAGAAGAGATGAAGCGGATCAATGCGCGAGTGTGGGACAGTCGTATACGTTTCCAACCGGCACTTGAACCAGCAGAAGTGAGAGAATTTGTACTTGGTTCTGAAAAACCTGCCATGAAACGAACACAATGTTTATCCATTTCGAATCGCATCGACATTATGCCGGATGGCAAGGTCAATCCGTGCAAGTTCTTCCCTGAATTTACGCTTGGTGATTTGAGTAAAAATGATCTCCAAGATGTATTCCACAGTGATTCATTCCGACGTCACCGTGAAGTGCTGGGTGAAGGATTAACTCCTGTTTGCTCCCGTTGTGTCCTACTGTATAACCATGGTAGATAAACGGTTTGTCCAAGAGGAGGAGTTAGACGATGACAACCGAAACCGTTCATATTTCTGCGTGGTCTTTGTACCAACCTGATATTGTGCCCATCCGTAATGTGATACGGCAGGCAATAAGAGAGGGGTACGTCTTTACGAGGGACGAGGTGGACTTCAACAAAGAGGGTATATATACGGTTGCGATGGAGAATCATTTGACTCATCTTCAAATGATTGAGCGAGTAGTAGAGCCACTAATTGAAAGATGCAGACAAGAAGGGACTGCGATAGCGGAAATATGGTTCGCCCAAACTTCGATGGTTGCGTGGCATGATCGTAACTTTTTTAAATCAGTATTAGCACGGTGGGGGCTAGAGCATGTACCGATTTATGCATTAGAGGAGTATTCTTGCTCTAGCTTCCATTCGGTGCTCAAAAATGCAAAAATAATGCTTGAGCATGCTCCCAACCAAGCCATCCTATTTATCGGCTGTGATAAAGGAAGACATCCACTTGATTACGTAACGGATTATGTGTTCGTTGGCGATAGTTCTGCAGCCTGTCTGATTGAATACGGAAAAGGAACACATCAGCTTCTTGCCGTAGATTCGAAGCATGATAAAGTCATCTACGATAATGATGAAGAGAAGATTAAGCAGGCCTATCAATTGTACTATTTGCATATTAGGCAATTTATAATCCGAATGATTAAGCAGAACGGATTAAAGGTTGAAGATATTAAACTTGTACTTTGCAACAACATGCCCAACTTCGTATGGGAAACGGTGGCTCGGACTACAGGCATTCCACTCACTAAATTTTATAGACCTTCCTTGCATACTGGCTGCCACATGACGAATTCAGATGTTCTATTTAATTTAGAGCATGCTGTAACGCACGAAGCAATTGCTCCTGGAGACTATTATTTCTCTTTAACAACGGGGACGGGCGGAAGCTTCGGATGTGCGCTGCATCGGTATTGTCCACCCAATCATTCTGATGAGATGCAGGGGGATTACTAATGGTGCAAGAGCTTTCCTCACGTTTATTTCTAAGCGATCTTTCCATAAAGAAACCTAGTAGCTTTAAGACATTTGAGCAGTGCGACGAAGCGATGGAATACGAACTCGATAAGATGGCTAGTGAGAGGGAGCATTTGTTCCAAGCATCAGGGGTTCCGCCTTTATGGCCTCCAGCTGCGGACGGTCATATTCATGCGCATCATTCTAGTTCTAGCAATACAAGCGGATCTATGGTAGCAACGATAGCTGCCCCTGTTCTCGTACCAGCCTTTCATGAACAGCCGTACGATGCAATAGGTGAGGAGGCCGTTCAATCGGGGCGATATAATGACGCATCCTATTTGTGCTACTGTCATGAAACCGTTGTTCCAGCTATCATTTATATGCCTGGCTTTCAGCTTGCACAAGCGCTGGGGCATGCACGTACAGTTCCATTAGCGATTGGTCAGCATGGCAGTCTAGCATGTATTTTAGGTTTTCGATGGCTGGAACGCATGCTGCTGAATGATAACTCAAGTCACGCGGTGCTTGCGATTATTGACCAGACGGTCTATCCATTCAGCAGACGTCATTGGAATGGATATTTGAAAGCTGATCTGGCTATGTGGTGTCGTGTATCCTCGCAGGACGGTGAATTTGAAGTGCTGTCCTATGAGAGCAAGCCTGCTTATCTAGCAACCGATATGTTTGATTGGACAAGCGAAGATTACGACCAAGCTATTCATGGCTTAGTACAACAATTAGAATTGTCGATGAATCAGGGATTATATATGCAGTCGGATCTCCTAATTGTACAGCATGTCTCTTCAAAATGGATAAGCCAGGTTGAGCGTATAGCTGCACAAACAGGTATCTCTCTCTATCAGAGATCAGAATGGACAGAAGTGAACGGCCTTGGAAGTGATCCCTTTTTGACGCTTCAAGAAGCTGTTGCGATGGGTGTATTTGGACATGGTCAAACTGCTTTGCTCGTCTTTGCTAGTGTTGATTATGGAATAGGGCTCGTACGCATAAAAAGGAATATTGAAGCAACTGGCAATGAGTCGTAAATGTGTAGGTTCCATCACTCCTTATAGAGGGGCATGATAAATGAAACCTAATGGCAGCCATGGAATTCATAGTACAAGAGCTACAAAAGCTACAAGAGCTTATTTCAACCACAATGCGGCTAACCGCTTGTGGTTTTTTGTTGCTCATTCATACAAAATTATCTAATACAAAAATTACAATTTACAAAACTTTTGGACGTTTTATGCATCTAACAGGTATACTCATATTTATGTGTAAACGTGGATTCTAGATGGCAAGGTGATGTTAGTTATGTTAGTAGAGAGATGTAAGAGTATATCTATACTGACAAAATGAATCTCGAATTACATAACCGTGGAAAATAGATTATAAATTGGATGGTGGTAGCTGAGGACATGATTTATACAGACTGGCTATACTGGTTATTCGTACTTGCAACCGTAATTTTATTTTATGTTGTGCCTTATCGAGTAAGACCGTACATCTTATTCGCAGGTGGAGTTACATTTTATACGTATTATGCAGGCTCCTTTATATTCTTGCTTTTAAGTGAAGTCATGATAGCACTGCTGCTCATTTATTGGGCGAGTAAGAAGTCTAACAAATGGATATACCCAGCAGCTATTATAGGGACTGTCTTTGTACTAGGTTATTTTAAATATAGCGGCATGCTAATTGAAACCTTGCAGGAGCTATTTTCGTTTATGAATCAGCCGTTTCTACCATCGGTAGAACAATTGATTTTGCCCTTAGGTATTTCTTATTTCACATTTGAGTTAATTCATTATTTGGTGGAGCGCAAGCGAGGCAATCTTCCTGAACATAAGCCAATTGGATTGCTGGCGTTCATCTTCTTCTTCCCGACGATGGTAGCAGGTCCAATTAAGCAGTTCCAAGTATTCTTTCCGCAGTTGCAGGCTCGCTTCCAATGGGAGAATCTCCCGATTGGTATTGGGCGTATCGGAATTGGGTTATTTAAGAAACTTGTTCTAGCAGAGAGTATTAAGGTCCTAGCAGCACCTATTTATTCGGAGACTGGAATCGCACAGTCAGATCTGTCTACACTGTGGATTGCACTTGTTGCTTATACATTCGTCATTTATTTCGACTTCTCAGGGTATTCAGACATTGCGATCGGTACGGCTCGATTGTTCGGTATCGTGGTACCGGAGAACTTCCGAAACCCATATATGGCACGCAGCATTGCGGAATTTTGGAATCGTTGGCATATCTCGCTCGGGGCATGGTTGACACGTTATGTGTATTTCCCGCTTGGAGGCAGCCGAGTATCGCAGCCACGCGTGTACGTTAACTTGATGTGCACGATGACGGTATCAGGATTATGGCATGGTGCAGCATGGAACTTTGTCGTTTGGGGAATGTTCCACGGGGTCATGCTTTGTATTCATCGATTCTTTATCAAACAAGTTAAGCCCAAGTTCCCGCCTGTTCCAAAATGGTTGAAACCTGGGACTACCGTATTATCGATCGGGATTACGTTCTTTGGCGTCACGATAAGTAGGGTCTTTTTTGTTTTACCAATTTTAGCAGGATGGGATTTAACACTGCGGTTGTTCGGTTTTAAATAATCATTCTACATTTCGTTTGTTTGTTATGAAGTCACATGCTGTATATACAAGTAGAACACGTAAAACAATGGACTAAAGGAGTGAATGTTAAGAAATGGGTAACTTTTTTCCCTGGAAGTCGCTGTCGGTGTTGATGGTATCCATCGCAACGTTAGGTGTTGTTGGCATTAATCAGTGGGCAACGCCTATCGTCGAGGATATGCAAAAGGAAGTTGTGAGCCATGCGAAAAAGGAGCTGCGTGTACCTGCGTACGATTCTATCGTCTATATGCCGCTCTGGATCGAGCATTTAAAGGAGCAGCCTGATAATGGCCGACAAAAAGTTGGTGTGTTTGGCCCATCCACCGTATTTGGTACGACGGTGAAGGAAGGTAAAAATACGACTGCAGGTGTACTGCAGCTGCATATGAAAGATAAAACGGTTTATAATCTAGGACTTACAGGAGGCCGCTTCACGGAGACATACGCCATTCTTGCATCGATGATCGATGAGATTGATTATGTCGTCTATGAGGTGAACTATGGTATAGCTGTCGTTACTGAAAATGAGCCGGATGTTATGGTGTATCCGACGATGGTTAGTAAGCTTGGCCAAAGCATTCCTAAAGATTGGCTGGATGAATTTCCTGCTAAAAATAAAAGCTCTCTGCCGAGCGATGCGCATAACTGGATGACAGCAAATGTATTGAATAACTGGACGCTGTTCCATGATCGTGATGCGATTAGCTATAAGTTTTTAAAAACACGTACGCCGATGGAGAAACTTCGTCGGGAAGTGAAGAAGCAGCAGGATGCGAAAAAAGGGGTCAAACCTGAACCTGCTGTATCTCCGTATCGTGCCTATGATTCATTTAGCAATACTTATAAGGCAAAGGTGGATAAACATTTCAAGTCTCTCTATACATGGAAAAAACCATTTGACCCCAATAATAGCTTCGGCTTATTCATGATGGAGAAGACGTTGGATTTGCTTAAAGAAAATAATAAGAAAGCTGTCTTCTATTCAGCACCGCTGGACAAGTCGCTAATTACGAACCGCAAGCTGCTTGATTGGAAAGATTACAATAAAGTGATGGGTTCTTACAAAAAGCTGATTGAATCTCGTGGATATCCGTACATTGAATTCAACGGTGGTACGAATGTTGTAGACCATAAATACTATCACGATCCTTCGCATATGACGGATGCTGGTAATAAGCTGTTTGGCGAAATTCTATACAAGAGGTTGAAAACATATGGAATTACCAACAAGTAGTAGGGTAGAAAAGCATAAGACCAAATCATTGCCTTTAGGTCAACAGATAGCACGCTATTTGCTACTAGGACTTGTTACACTTGCTGGTGCTGCGACGATGATTATCGTTGTATTAGGTATATTGTTCTTCTCAGGCGAAACAACGGAATTTATTTATATGAATTTTTAGTAGATTGATTATAAATTAGTTGTCATTCAGAATGATTCAGAAAAGCTTGTGGCGTATAACGCTGCAAGCTTTTTTTGTTAATCAGTTATCGAGTCCATTCCATAATGCTTGGGGTAACATACGCTTCAATGAAGCTCGCACCAATAAGCAGAATTATCATAATAACCAACAATAAGCCGATTCTCGTACCTTCTCGTTTCCAATCAACACGCTGCTTAAGTTTAACGAAGCGGGCTGCCCATACTAGCGGCTTCAATCCTATTGCACCGGCTATCAACAGTGCAGGAATTTCTAATATGCCGTGAGGAAGTAATCCTGCCAAAATGGTTTCGACGGAGCTAAAGGAAGTGGCCAAGACGGAAATAAACCCGATCATAATTCCGTTAAATAGCAAAAACATAATGGTTGGAACGGATAGGAGAAGGCCGCTAGCAGCAATAATGAGTCCAGTTACGATATTGTTATAGGCTAGCGTATACCATTCAGGAAACTGTGGATTATAGTACGTTTTTGGATCGATATTGACATAGTTGCCAAGTGTAATGCCGAGCACCAAACCTGCTGCTAGAAACAAAGCAGCTAAAATAAACCGTTTCTTTTCTTCCTGCCATACTTGTTTAAGGTTGATTTTCATGCTGGTTTTCACCCCATGCTGTTATTTAATAATTACATTTACATAACTAAACATAAGTAAAAGTACACCTAAATCTATCAGGTGTACTCGTATACGGAATTAAAGAGCGATAGCAGTATCGATAAGACCGAAATTGATAAGTGTTTCTAAAAGTCCTCTAACGAACTCAAGCTGCGGAGGAAGAGCTCCTGTATTGATAAGGTTCTCGATAATTTCTTTTGCTACAGAAAGGTCAACACCAAGTAAAGAAGAAACATCAATCATCATAATTTTGCACCTCCTTTTCTGTGGAACTAACACCAATCTATGAGGACTCTACTAGATTGGTTCCAAATATAAGCAGCTCGTCCCATACATTTGGATATGTTGTCCATGTCATATTGGACAAGTATCAGCAACAAAGATGACGAGTGAAAGAACGGTTCTAATAGACGGGTTTCCCGTTTATTTTCATGTATCGAACATGAAGCAGTGGAGAAGTATGTATGAAATTGGCAGTGAAATTTCGGGGAATTTATGCTAATATCATTTTTGTTCACGTTAGAAGAACAAGTGTATTCCTACAAGAGACAAATTAATGATTTTTCCATGAATAGAACATGCTAAGGAGATACAGTTATGAAACGAATTGGACTTTTTATGCGCATTGTCATTGCTATAGCCCTTGGGATTGGGCTTGGGCTAGTTGCACCGGATTGGTTTATTCGCATCTTTGCTACCTTTAACAAAGTGTTTGGCAACTTTTTAAGCTTTATTATTCCACTTATTATTATTGGATTTATTATTCCTGGTATCGGGGAATTAGGGCGTGGAGCGGGGAAGTTAGTTGGGTTAACAGCGCTTGTTGTCTATATGTCAACAATTGTTGCAGGCTTCTTGGCTTATTTCGTTGCTGATGCAACGTTCCCGACGTTGCTCAGTTCCTCGAATGCTGCTCAAGCGAATCACAGCACGGGACAAGAGCTGTTGACGAGTTATTTTGAGATAGGAATGCCTCCTGTATTTGATATTATGACTGCCTTGCTGCTTGCTTTCTTGATCGGAATTGGTATTACGGCCGTTCAGGCAGATGGATTGATGAAAATATCGCTTGAATTGAAAGAGATTGTTGGTAAAGTTATTTCCACGATTATTGTACCGCTCTTGCCAATCCACATTGCAGGTATTTTTATGAATATGACGCAGGCGGGCGAAGTGGCGATGATTTTACAAGTATTTATTAAAGTGTTTGCCATTATTTTAGTGCTGCATTTGGTTATTCTCATCTTGCAATTTTCAGTTGCAGGGGCTCTAAATAAACGGAATCCGTTTCGCATGCTGCGTACAATGGTGCCGGCGTACTTTACAGCACTAGGTACGCAATCATCAGCAGCGACGATCCCGGTGACTTTAAAGCAGGTAAAAGAGCTGGGTACAGATGAAGAAGTCGCTGACTTTGTTGTTCCATTATGCGCAACGATTCATATTACTGGATCTACGATTACGTTGACATCAGTGTCTGCAGCAATTTTGCTCTTAAATGGACATACGCTTTCGCTTGAGGTGATGCTGCCATTCATTATGATGCTGGGCATCACAATGATTGCTGCTCCAAGTGTACCAGGCGGTGGGGTGATGGCTGCCTTAGGGCTATTTACATCCATGCTCGGATTTGATGATGCGATGATTAGTTTGGCGATTGCGTTGTATGTCGCACAGGATAGTTTCGGAACAGCAACGAATGTCACGGGTGACGGTGCAATTGCGCAAATTGTTCATTACTTTAAGAAAAAGAATAAATGAACAGCTCCTTCAAATTCATAAGGTAATTATTATCTAGTTATCGTGCACGTATTGCATGATAACTAGATTTTTTTATGTGAATGATAGAGCGGGGATGTTGACGGAAGGAATATTAATTACGTTTCATCACAACACTTTATACTGTTTTTGATGTGGCAGCAGTTGCTTCCGTATCCTGTTCATTTCTGGCTGTGCCTTTGTTCAGCATCATAATGCCGATAACGACCAGAAGTAAGGCAACCATTTTCAACATACTAATTTCTTCTTGAAAAAAAATAATACCGAGGATAACAGCAAGTGCAGTGCCAATCCCTGACCAAGTCGCATAGGCAGAAGAAAGCGGTATCGTTTTTAACGAGAAGCTCAAGAAAGTGAATGCCGCGAAATAACATACAGCAAACGCTAGTGTAGGATAGATGGCTGTAAATCCATTAGATAGTTTCAGCATCACAGTGCCCACAGCTTCTGTAATAATGGACAAAGATAAGTAAAAGATACCTCTCATAACTCGAACTCCTTACGTAAATAGCATTATTTTGTCATATTCAATAGTACAAGACCCGTTACAAGCAGTACGATGCCGATAACACCTGTACGGTTAATTCGCTCTTTAAAAAATAGGACGCCAACTAGTACGGTTAAAATGGTTCCAAGTCCACTCCAAGTAGCATATACAGGGCCCAGTGGTAGAAACTGTAGTACGTTAGAAAGCAGGTAAAAGCAAAGTCCATAACCGACGACTACGCCTGTGACAGGCAGCACTCGTGTAAATCCGTTGGATAGTTTGAGCATAAAGGAGCCGAATACTTCAAACACAATTGAAAAAAACAATAATACATAAGGCATTACGATGATTCCTCCCTCAGTAACTTCATCATATAATCGTACACGCTCTGCTGGTCCTCCTTAGTAACGGGACATAGTTGGAACATAGATGAGAACCACAGTCCATCACATAAAGTGCGAAGCACGACAGACTTTTGCTTGGATAAGCCTTCTTGTTCCCAAGCGTGATGAAATCGCTCATATTCTTCCGCCCACAGATTCAACAGATCGGAATGGTTTGCAATGGTCGCTAACAGACTTGAGTTCACGAGCAGAAAGTCGGGATCAGCGGACGCTTTCATCGTTGCTTGTAAATAGGCTTGGCTATAGGGAATGCCCGATTCCAACTCCGCCTCAATCATGTTGCGGAAGCAGGCGATAACATGGATGTTTAATCCTTTTATTAATTCGTCTTTGCTAGGGAAATGATAGAGCAGACCGCCTTTGCTAACGCCAGCTTCAGCTGCTACAGCGTCAAGTGTTAGTTGATTTGCCCCTTTGGAGGCGATAACTTGAGAAGCTGCATTCAATATCTGTTCACGTTTGGACATGTTTGCAACCACCTTACTATACCGTCTGGACGGTTTACTTTCTGTAATTATAGATGGTATGGCGAGTAAATTCAACTTACATACGTTGATTGATGTTCTGTATGTAATCGTTAGTTACTTGGTGTTAGTTGCTATCTTAATAATAGTATGGTACTTTAGAGAAACAAGTTGATAGGAGGGCTCGAGATGAAAATTGAAATTTGGTCGGACTATATGTGCCCATTTTGTTATATTGGGAAGAAACGATTAGAAACAGCGCTGCAGCAATTTGAGCATCGAGATCAAGTGGAGCTAACGTATCGCAGTTTTGAGTTGGACCCACATGCACCCCGTGATTTGAATCAACGTGTAGTAGAAATGTTGGCGGCAAAATACGGTATGAGCTTAGAGCAGGCAAGTGCGATGCAAAATCAGGTTGCAGCGCAAGCTTTGACGGTCGGCCTTACGTTTAACTTTGACACGATGATCCATACCAACACTCGTGATGCTCATCGACTTACTCGTCATGCTTCGGATAGAGGTAAGGGAGCTCAAATGACAGAACGATTATTTAATGCGGCATTTACGGAGTCTCTACATGTAGGTGACCGTAACGTCTTAACGGATTTGGCGGTTGAAATTGGACTGGATCGAGCAGAAGTTACACAACTGTGGGAATCAGATGCTTATGTACAAGAAGTGCTAGCAGAAGAGCAGCGTGCGCAAGCGATGGATGTCCGCGGTGTTCCATATTTCTTGGTGGATGGGAAGCTTGCGGTTTCTGGTGCACAATCAAGTGAGCGTTTTGCAGAGGCGTTACAATATGCGTGGCAGCATCGTGAGCAATCTAATGAAGTCTCATCTAACGAGGATGCTTCTGGTTCTGGCTGTGTTGATGGAACTTGCTCTATATAACAATTATAATAAAAAGTATCCTAATGCCCTTAAGTGGGACTAGGATACTTTTTTTGCATTTTACTTGTAATGATATAGCATCAGTCGAAAATGTATGTCGCTGTGAGAAGCTAGAAGCTAGGCATACGTACAGAAAATAGGAGTGAGCATATGGTCCTGTCAACGAATGTTCCTAAAGAAGTAGATGCGCTGCTTTGTGCATACCAGAAGCAGATACTAACTACACTTCCTAATCAAATCTATGGTATCTATTTATATGGATCGATTGCATTGAACGCATATGATTCTACCAACAGTGACATAGACATCATCGTTCTATTGCATGCTAGCCCAATAGAAGCAGGTAAACAAACGATTACCCACATTCATCAATCACTAGCATCAGTCAGTTCCTTAGCGAAACGAATAGACGGTATGTACATTCCTGTTGATTATCTAGGCAAACAAAATGATGATGTTTCACCCTATTTGTATGTTACGGATGGTAAAGTACGTCTAGGGAAGTGGGATCTAAATGCAATAACATGGTGGATGTTGAAACAATATGGCATTACGATTTACGGACCTGAGAGTAAGGAACTCAACATCGATATTAGCTGGGACGATGTTATCCAGACATTGGACTATAATCTCAATCATTATTGGAGGCGAAAATCAAACGGCAGATTGCCGTATATGCTGGATGATGTTCGTGCAGACGCAGTATGTACGATGTGTAGAATTATGTACAGTCTAGAACATCAACACATTGCCGCTAAAGTTGAAGCAGTACAGTACGTTATGAACAAGCTCCCAGAGAAATGGCATCCATTGCTATTGGAAGCCATCGCTGTGCGTGAGGGACATCACAAACCTCAATCGATTGTGACTCGGTGGGCTCGAGCTAAGCAAACGCAAGCGTTCCTCCGCTTGATGATCGCTCAAAGCTCCCAAACCTATTTATATAAGTGATGCATGTTGGAAGATAAACAAAAGGATAGGTATAGCTCGGATAGCTGATCGTAATTTAAAAGTGCGGTATTTCCACAGTGTGAGTAGGCGAGATAGTTTCGAAGGTTAGCCTGAATAACTTAATGCAAGGGTGTGCCGCTAGCGTAATTACGGTGTGTCACTTTATTTTGATGACTTTCCACTGTTGGCTGTTTTCTTATTAAAGGAAAATGTTAATAGCCAAATTACAATAATGACATAACCAATCGTAACGAAAATCGACCATAATTGACCTTCGCGCAATTGTTCAAACCAATACTCGAACTCATTTCCATTTCGCCCGATGCTGTTGATTAGCGACACAGCGGGTACTAGCATGGTGATGGCCGCTACAACGATAGAGAAAATAGTGTTTTTTTTGCGGATAATACTAATGACGGTTGTTACGAGGGTGATAAATAAAAAGCCGTAATAGACCATCCACACCCAAGATGGCAATGTCTGCATATGCATTTCTTACTCCTACTCCTTTTTAGACATCATTAGCTAAAGAATGCTTTATTAGCTCGTGTCTTATTTATTTGTGTAATCTAAAGCCTATTATAACTAACTTTTTCCATAACGGAAGCACATTTTTAAAAGTTACGCTATTTTTCTATAAAAGTTGTAAGTTTTTTTGACATTTTTGCATAGATAGTGAACAGATCATATGAAAATTCATATACATGTCTTGGATAGAATCGTAGATTATATCTGATGTGGAAAATGGAAGAGAGGCTTAGGAAGATGGTGTAATACCTGGGTTTGTTGCCAACAAGGAGCAAGTAAAGCGAGCGTGCAGTTCTTCATCAACCTGTTCAAACATGCATGCTCGCTAATTTTTATAAGTCTATTTGTATGAAGATTATAATCGAATTGACTTCTTATACAACGGATAGAACCACTTTACTCCGCGTGGGGTTAACGTATCAGCCACCAGGTGTGATACATATCCGAGCACAGACACGGCCATAATGCCTTCAATTTGAAGCTGCTGTTCTAATCCATAGCCTATCATCCCCCAGAAGATGACCGCCCAAATCGTATGCGTCAATCCTCGATGACTCAGCCACGGTGCCCAAGCTACAAACAGTCCGAAGCCAATAAGCCAGTACATGTGGCTCTGCCAGCCAATGAACATTAACACAGCCCCTATCAGGCTGACGATGGCGTTGCGAATAATACCTTCCTTCGTGATAAAACCAAGTAAGAAAATAATAAATGCGCCCATCGCCCATTCCATACTTACATGCTCGTTTATCACGTATTGATAAGCAAGACCAGCAACGAGTACAGCACCAAGCCATACAATCGACTCGCGAATCCAACGTGATAACTGCCCAATTCGTCTGCTTAATAGACTTGGTCCGTCTAGATCTGCACTTAAAGCCGAAAATGCTGATATCGCTACATATAAGCCTGCACTCTTAAATGAGAATGGAAAATAAGCAGCAGCACCCATGCCGATCGTAACGCCAATTGCTAAATGGGTTGTTCCTTTCATACTTCCTCCTAATATGTACTTACAATAAATTGATCAATAAACATAAACCAAACATATGTTTGTATAGAGTATACATGTATTTATGATTGTAAACAATGGATGAGGTTGTAAATTGTGATTTTAAAAACGAGGTAAATGGATCATATTCATGATTTACAGGGTGAATGTACATTTTTAAACCTAAAATTGTAACAGATTCGACAAAAGAGTTGATCTTTTGTGTGAAAAAGGAAATAATAGGGGGGTGAAAGTAGAAAAATAAGATTACAAATCTGTGCTTTAATATGTTAAATTATATAGGTATGTGCCTAACAACTAGAATATCTTTGAGGGGGATCATCCTTGGATTGGCAAGACATTATTTTTAAGTTTGTTGGTGGATTGGGCTTATTCCTATTCGGGATAAAGTACATGTCCGACGGATTGCAGAAGTCGGCAGGGGACAAGATGCGTGGGCTATTGGAGCGCTATACTTCGAACCCGGTACTTGGATTGTTGGTCGGTGTTGGCGTTACAATCCTCATTCAGTCTTCATCAGGAACGACTGTAATGGCGATTGGACTAGTTAATGCGGGTCTAATGACGCTGCGACAAGCAATAGGTGTAATTATTGGAGCGAACATTGGTACGACGATGACTGCATTCATTGTGGGTATTAAGATTGATGCTTATGCACTGCCTATAATTGCAGTAGGTGCAATTTTCCTATTCTTCTTTAATAAGAAAAAGTTGCAGTACATAGGCCAAGTTATTTTTGGCTTCGGTACACTTTTCTTAGGCTTGTCATTAATGGGAGGCGGGGTAAAACCGCTTAGTAAGCTTCCTGTCTTTACTGACTTTATGATTCAGCTTCAGGATCAACCAATTTTGGCACTATTAGTTGGTACTGTATTCACTGTTATCGTGCAAAGCTCCAGCGCAACGATTGGTATTTTGCAAACGATCGCTGACGAAGGCATGATTAGCTTGATGGGGGCGCTTCCGATCTTGTTCGGTGACAACATCGGAACGACGATTACAGCAGTTCTTGCTTCTATTGGAGCGACTGTAGCTGCAAAACGTACTGCACTTGTGCATGTTATCTTTAACGTGCTAGGTTCAATCATTTTCATGCTATTACTTCCATTGGTCCACAGCGTTGTATTGTGGCTCGGTGAAGGTGTAAACGTTCGTATGCAAATTGCTTATGCACACGGAATCTTTAACACAACGAACGCGTTGCTCTTCTTGCCGTTCATTCCAATTTTGGCGTGGATTGTAACTAAGGTTATTCCAGGCAAATCACAGGAAATTGAGTTCAAAGCAATCTACTTGGACGAAAGATTGTTGGCAACTCCAGCAGTAGCATTTGGACAAGCTCAACATGAAATTTTGCGCATGGGTCAGTTCGCACGCGAAACATTAAATGACTCTACGAACTTCTTCTTTAGCAGGGACGTTAAGCTTGGCGAACTTGCTCTGCAGAAAGAAGCGCTAATTAACGAATTGAACCGTAAAATTACGGACTATATGGTGAAAATCAATCAACAGAATGGATTGTCCGAGGGTACATCTGAAAGAGCATCAGGCTGGTTCCAGTTGATTAATGATATTGAACGTATCGGCGATCATGCGGAAAATATCGCTGAATTGTCCGAGTTCAGTATGAATAAGAAAGTTGACTTGTCTAACGAAGCAAGCTCAGAGTTGAAAGAAATGACTACACTTGCGGATAAGACGGTGGAAAGAGCTCTATTTGCCTTGGAGCATACAGATGCTCAAGCTGCGCAGCAGGTATTGGATTATGAGCGTGAACTTGATCAAATGGAGAAGAAATTCCGTAAAAATCATATTCAACGTTTGAATCAAAATCAATGCTCGGGCAGCTCTGGAGCTGTGTATCTCGATATCCTCAGCAATCTTGAGCGTGTTGGAGACCATAGTAAAAATATTGCTCAATTCGTTATGCACGAAAAAGAGTAGTTGAAGAAATAAATAAAAAGCGTCGATCATTCTTGAAAAAGAGTGAGCGGCGCTTTTGTCATTCTGCTAAAAAGAAATGATACATGATAACAAGTTAACTAAAATAAACCGAAATTATGGCTCTTCGGTTCTGCTATGCGTAAGGTTCTGATTACTTCTTATTAGATCGTTTCTGAATCTCTTCTGTTACAACAAAGGCGAGCTCTTCGTTGCCGAACAGAGAGAGTACGGCAAGTACGGTATCATCGGGAATATCGCCGGCCTCTTCCTTGGATACGGTCAGTCCCATTGCTTGCTGAAGCAAGTGATTTTCTTCTTGCTTCGGGTAGGCTTTTTGATATAACGCCACAGGGTCGAGATTGTGATTAATACACCATTGTGCAAAAACAAGAATCATCATGTTCTCTTCCTGTTGGTACGTACGGATAATTTGTTCTTCCATTTCTTTCGTGTTCATTGATAAATCTCCTAACAATAAGGTAATATGGGTTCATTCATTATAACGAAGGAGCAGGTGGTATACAATGATTATTAACAACAAGATAAAAGCCGCTGAAGTTCAATTGATAGGTATTGACGGAGAAGATCTTGGGATCGTACCAACTTCTGAGGCGCTTGCAATGGCCAAAAAACTGAAGGTAGACCTCGTTTGTACATCGCTGATGAGCAGCCCGCCGCCATGTAAGTTAGTACGTGCTGGAGCGGTAAAGGAAGAAGCGCAGCAAGCTCGTAAACGTGAGCAGAAGGCAAAAGTGAAAGAGATCCGTTTAACCCCTCAAATTGAAGAGCATGATTATGAGACGAAGAAACAGCAGGCAGAACGTATTTTACGAGCTGGAGATGCTGTTCTTCTCGTTGTTCGTATTTCGGGTAAGGAAGGCGAAAAGGCGAAAAAGTTGCTTGAAGAGCTACTGCGTGATCTGGCATCGATCGGCGTGAAACAATCGGGCATTCAATTAAGTGGTAAGCAAGCAGTTGTGCAAGTGAATCCAATCGCATGAATGTTTTAGTTGCAGATGCTCGATGGGAAGGTGAAAGCCTCCTGCACAAAGCAAGAGGCTGCAAATAACAATATGAAGTCTCGACACTGAAAAGTTACTTTGCAGGTACAGGCACAGGTGCTGGAGCGATTGGAAGCTGAGGAGGTGCCATTAGTTGGTCTAGACTTGCGAATTCATACCCTTGTCTATGGGCTTCATCAATAATTCTGCCTAGGGCTGCTGCGTTATCTTTCGATATAGAGTGAAGCAGAAGGACTGCACCTGGATGCAGCTGTCTAACGACATTGTCATAGGCATACTGAGCTCCGCGTTGTTGATTGACATCCCAATCTTTATAAGCGATGGACCAAAATACGTTGGTATAGCCTAGCTTATGACTAAGGGCAAGCGTACGCTCGTTAAAGATTCCGCGTGGTGGACGAAGATAGCGCATTTGCTTCTGACCAGTTACAGCCGCTACCGCTGTTTTCACTTTCTCCAATTCTTCGGTGAGACGAGTATCCGAAACTGTAGTCATATCTGGATGGCTCCATGAATGGTTACCAATGAGATGGCCTTCGGCAATCATACGTTTAAGCAAGTCAGGTTGTGTTTCAATGTAATGGCCTGTCACGAAAAAAATGGCAGGTACTTTTTTTGATTTAAGCGTATCGAGTATGTTGGCGGTTAGTCCATTTTCATAGCCATTATCGAAAGTAAGATAAAGTGTCTTGGAACGAGTGTTTCCTAGGAAAACGGAGCCGTGTTTTTCGATAACTCCTTTAAAGCCTTCCTCATCAATGGAAGGTAGCTGACCGTTCTTGCTCTTTTTGAACCCGAAATGGAACGTCGGGCTATTGGCAGCTTGTACAGTAACTCCGTATGCAGCACTCAAGATGGCGATTACCAACAAAGCTGAAAAATAACGTTTTAGCATAGATAACTCCTTATAATATAGTGCCGTTATGTGCGGTTATTGTATTATTTGTAAATAGCCTGCGTTTATTCATAAACGTGGATGTTTACGACTTTCTTGGCGCTTTTGGTGAACTTTTCTTTGAGGATCCGAGTGCTTAAGCAATTCAGATACCGTTACAAACTGATAGCCTCTCCTTTTTAATTCAGGCAAGATTAATTCAAGAGCTTGTGGGGTCTGGGTACGCCCGTGTACATAATCGTGGAACAGAACAATATCGCCATTGCGTGCATTGTTCAGTACCTTGTTTTTAATTTTGTTAATGCCAGGCAAATCCCAATCTCTCGTATCTTGATGCCAAGACCACATGATGCATTGCAACCCTTGTCGTTTGCTCGTATCGACGATAAGATCATTGTAATTCCCACCGGGTGGTCGGAACAGAGTAGCTGTTTGTCCTGTAGCGGTGTGAATGGCTTGCTGGGTCAGCTGGATTTCTTTAAGGATAAGACTGTGCGATGATTTACGATTGAAATAGATGTGATTATACGTATGATTGGCAAGCTCATGACCATCTTCGACGATTTTTTTGGCGAGCTGAGGATATTTGGCTACGCGTTTGCCAAGGACGAAAAATGTACTTTTTACATCGTATCGCTTCAAAATATCCAAAATAGCCACGGTCTGTTTCGGATCAGGACCATCATCGAACGTGAGTGCCATCATTTTATGTTCTGTCTTTGCCTCCCATATAATTGAGCCTTGTTGTTCGTATTCTTGCCGACTTCTCTTGTTCGGAGTTAAAAATGCTGCTTGAGTGGCAATAATGAAACACAATAGGAGCAGGAGCCAGTATCCTGATCGTTTACGCATACGTATCACCTTATGTTTTGATTAAGTATTAAAACACCAACAACGGCATTCTTGAGAAATGAGATGCTTGAATTCTCCATCTATTGTGTGACCACTAGTAATCATTTAATCTGGATGATGATGGTAACTTGTTTGCAATGAAACGAATCATTCCCAAATTGAAAAAAATTCGTTATAATAATGAATAGAGCTTAACGGAGAAAAATTAAGCTACTATATATTCGTATTGAATATGGATCTTCAGGGCAAGGTGAAATTCCTTACCGGCGGTAAAAGCTGTTAGACAGCTCAAGCCCGCGACTCCCTGCGTTTACGTAGGGACTGACTTGGTGTGAATCCAAGGCCGACGGTTAAAGTCCGGATGGGAGAAGATCGCATAAGCGTTTCGCATGACCAATTGAATATTTTAGGTCTATTGTTGAGATCAGCTTATATCGAGTCATTTCATGACAGATAAGCGATGTTTGTCCTCTTCAGCTAAGATCCTATATTCAACGACCCAGGAGGTTATTGAATATGGACACGCATGCATTGGCTGATCAGCGGAGTACATTCTCAAGCAAAGGGGTGTGGCTCGTTGCACTTGGGGCCGCCTTTTGGGGATTAGGACCGCTGTTCCGCGTACTTGTGTTGGAGTATTTAACATCCACACAAATCGTATTGTTGGAGCATCTTGTATTGTTGGTGTTTGCCGCACCCATCGTGTGGAAACATCGAGCAGAGTTAAAAGGAGCCAGCTGGAAACATTGGTTTGCTTTACTCTTCATTTCGTGGGGAGGCTCTGTTGTTGCAACTATTATGTTTACCGAAGCATTTGCAACAGGGAATGCGAACACGGTACTTCTGCTGCAGAAGCTTCAGCCGCTATTCGCAGTAATACTGGCACGCTTTCTTCTTAAGGAAAGGCTGCCAAATCGATTTGGTTATTTATTAGTTGTAGCACTTATCGGAACGTATTTGCTTACATTTGGTTGGTCATTGCCGCAAGGTGTGATGAACGATGTTGTTGGTGTCAGCAGTTTACTGGCATTGGGAGCTGCATTGCTTTGGGGTGGATCGACGGTTATGGGACGGTTTATGCTCGACAAAATGCAATATGAAACCGTTACGGCACTAAGATTTTTATTGGCGCTCCCCTTGTTATTCGTCTTTACTTGGTCAGAGAATGCGAGCTGGAACGTACCGCCTGAACAGTATGGATCGATTACGTTCTATATTATTTTGCAAGCAGTGCTGCTAGGATTGTTCAGTATTTTGCTTTACTATCGAGGCTTGTCAGAAACGAAGGCATCCTATGCTACGTTGGCGGAACTGTCATTCCCCCTAGTTGGTATGATGATGAACTGGATTGTTTTCAACCAAATGGTTACATTTGCACAATTAACAGGCTTTGTCCTTATCTGGATTGCGTTATTTTACGTATCTAGACAGCAATAGGGGAGCCATTTATATGGATAAATATAAACAACGAAGGAGAGCGAATTGCTCTCCTTTTTGCATGGTCTCGAAAAATATCCGATCATTCGCGGTGTGCTATGTAGATTGGATTTACGAAAATAAATAGATTTGTCCATGCTTGCGGACGTGCAATTTGGAGTTCTCATCTCAATATACATATAGATGATCGTATGATGTTCATCGCATGAGATAGCGGTGAAGGGAGGTTTGGCGATGCCATTTGTACAGCGGTTCACCGTGACAAGTGCGGGTGCGCTCACATTCACAGGGAACGCTTTGTCTTTATCTAAAATAAACAATCAGCTGCTGCCTGGAAATTTAGATGCGTCAGGTGCTTTTATTACGACCAATACGGGACTAACCGCTCCCGGTTGGTTCCCAGGTACAACGCTCAACTATACGCAAAACTCTTCTGCAGCTGTGTTAAGACTTCCTGCTGGGAGTACCATTGAATATGCTGAACTGATATGGTCAGCGAACTATTCATCGGGAGTAGGCAATGTAACACCTAACATTAATGATCCGATTCAATTTACCACTCCTCAAGGAACTTTTACAATTTCACCAGAAACCACCTTCGACAATGTAAGTCCTCTCAATCCTTCCACTAGGTGGTATACACATAGTGCAAATGTAACGTCGCTCGTTCAGGCCGGAGGAGCTGGGACATATATTACGGGAAGTGTGCCTGCTTTTATATCTGCATTTGATAATCAAACTACACATTCCGGTTGGACATTGGCGGTGTCCTATCGTAATTCTGCTTTGCCGTTTCGTAATAAGTCGATATTCGTAGGGCAGGATTTAGTAGGGCTCACCATAACGAACGTAGATATTACTGTATCTGGGTTTTCATCGCCTACAACTGGAAATGTAACAGGGCGTATTTTGCTGTCAGCGCATGACGGAGACCCATTTGCTGGCGGGGATATTGTACGCTTTGGGCCAAATACATCTAACTTGGTTACGTTATCTGGCCCTAATAATTTAGTAAATAATTTTTTCCAAGCTCAAATTAACAATGACTCTGGTAATTTGGATACCGCAGGCACATTTGGGACGCGGAATGCAGTAGCGGGCGATCCTGGCTTTTATACAACTGGGTCTCGTTTGGCCTATGATATTACCAATGTAGATGGTTCGGCAGGTTTATTTAATTCACAGACGTCTGGTGTGCTTCGTATTACTACGTCAGCTGATGTTATCCTACCGAATGGTATCGGCATACAAATTGATGTCAACCAACCTTTATTATCGATTGATAAGACGAGTAGTACTTCAGCTGCACGAGAAGGGGACATTATTACTTATACTGCCGTGATTACAAACAGTGGTGCTGCTAATGCAGACAACGTTATTTTCACGGATCCAATTCCAGCGGGAACAACGTTCATTCCTAACACGGTAACTATAGATGGTGGACCACCGCAAACAGGGCTAAGTCCTATAGCAGGCATAAATTTAAGTACGATTCCTGTTGGCGGGAGCAGAACGGTAACGTTCCAAGTACAAGTAAATACAGGTGGAGTACCGCCACAAATATCGAATACATCCAGTGCTACATTTACCTTTATAAGCGTCCCTGGAGGGCCAGTGCTTGCAGGGGATGTCGTATCGAATGAAGTAATCGTTAATTTGATTGCTGTAAGTATTACAAAGACAGCCACTCCTACGTCCGCGCTTCCAGGTCAAGATGTGCTTTATACCGTGACGGTATTTAATACCGGTGGGGCGACATTAACCAATGTGAGAGTTACGGATGCCACGTTGGGATTGAACGAAACGCTATCTATGTTAACTCCTGGGAATGGGGTAAGGTTTGAGATCAGCTTTACTATACCCCCGGGAACACCAGCTGGATCAATCATTGTGAATCGAGCAGCGGTCGTTACAAATGAAATATCGGATGAGGCATTTTTCCAAGTTAATGTGTTAGCAGCACCATCATTAGCTATTAATAAAACGGCAGACCGAACGATGGCTGCACCAGGGGATACGATATTTTATACCATAGAAGTGTCCAACACAGGAAATAGCACACTTACGAATGTAAGGGTAGTAGACTCCTTATTAGGCATCGATACGCTTGTAGGGACTTTACTTCAAGGGGAGAGCCAGTTCGTATTCGGAGAATTCACAGTTCCAATTGGGTCATCTGGTACGATAACAAATACGACAACGGCAACTTCAGATGAAACAACAGCGGTCAGTGACAGTGAAACGGTTATGATTACTCCACAGCCATCTCTGTTTATACGCAAGCGTGCCTTGGAGCCAGAGGTGGAAGCAGGTTCAGCAGCCATGTTTGAGATCGAATATGGTAATGCTGGCAATGTTACTTTAACAAATGTAGTTGTGTCCGACCCTCAATTAAATATTAACGAAGTCGTGCCAGTCCTCGAACCTGGAGAAGCATTTATAATAACTGGGGCGCTGGATATTCCATTCGGTACGCCACCAGGTACGGTTATTACCAATACCGTTACGGTATCTTCCGATCAGATTGGGACACAAACCGCTCAAGCGAATGTAACCGTTACGCAACCCGCTTTTCCTATTATAGAACTAAGCAAATTTGTTGACCGTGAGACTACAGCTCCTGGGGAAACGATAACCTATACGATTATTATTTCAAATACAGGCTTTATCTCATTGACGAATGTTAACTTAATTGATCCGCTATTAGGTATTAATCAAGTTATCCCAGAAATATTGCCGAGTGACTCGTTTATTATCGAATCAGACTTTTTTGTCCCGTTAGATACACCGGATGGTTCCTCCATCGTTAATACAGCTACTGCTACTTCGGACCAGACACTCCCTGTGGAAACAACTAATATACTCCCTGTGCAGTCGATTTTCGGATTGGACATTACCAAAACCGTTGAGCCAGCGACAGCTCTTCCTGGTGACGAAGTTCAGTATACCATTGTCGTTCGAAATACAGGGAATCGCACACTTAGCAATGTTCGTATTACGGATCCGATTGTTGAACTGGATACTGTCGTGGACAGCTTAGTGCCTGGTGGAGAAATAGAAATCACATCTTTCTTCACGATTCCAGCGGGAACCCCAATTGGTAACTTTGAAAATACCGCTACAGCTTCTGCGGATAATGTGACTACACAGAGCTTCACTGCAAACGTGGAAATAGGCGCCGCTCCAGATTTAACGATTACGAAGACAGCAGATCAGACTAGTGTCGTGCCTGGTGCTACAGTGACGTATACAATTTTGGTTACCAACTCAGGCAATGTACCTCTGTCTAATGTCATCGTTCAAGATCCGCTGCTCGGTATCGATCAGACGATTCCATTATTAGCGAGCGGGGCTGAGCAAACGATTACGCAGACGTTCCTGATTCCGGTTGCTACACCAGCTTTAACTGTATTTTTAAATACGGTAACTGCTTCTTCCGACCAAACGGCTCCAATTACAGCTCAAGAAAGAATTATTGTAGAGCCGATTGTAGGCCTTCAAGTTAGCAAGACTGTATCACCAACAGAAGCTGCACCTGGAACGCCAGTGGAGTTCTCCATTACAGTCAGCAATTTGTCAGCAGTCACGCTTACTAATATTTTAGTGAGCGATCCGCTTATCGGATTTACACAGACGATCCCTTCACTAGCACCAGGAGCTTCTCAAGTATTGTTGGTTCCATTTACGATTCCGAGCGATGAATTGCCAGGATCTTTTGTCAATACGACAGAGGCTTTTGCAAATGAAACAGACACTGTAACTGGAACGGCCTCTGTAGCGATACTGCCAGTATCTTTAATAACGATAGCAAAAGTACCTTCTCAAGCTGTGGCGGTGCCAGGAGAGCCTATTACGTATACGTTCCAGATTACGAACAGCGGCAACACAGATATTACGAATGTTAGAATTACAGACCCACTGCTGCAACTTGATAATAATATAAGTATTATTCCAGTCGGCACAACGATTGAGCTTGTCATCCCATTTGATGTTCCACGGGACTTTACAGGAACATTGCTAACCAATACAGCAACGATTTCTTCCGACCAAACGGCTGCACAGCAAGTAGAAGCATCGATTGAAATTATTCCAGACCTCACGGTACAGTTCACGAAGGTAGCAGATCGTAGTGTTGCGTTGCCGGGAGAGCGGGTCAATTACACGCTGACAATAACGAATTCGTCGACTTTTACATTAACGAACCTCAGGTTGTTTGATCCTGTTATTGATATTGAAGAGCAAGTGACTCGTTTGGAGCCAGGTGCAACGTTAACGTTTAGTGCTTCCTTCATTATTCCGTTAAGTACGGAAGCGGGGACGGTTATAGTTAACGAAGCCATCTTCTTGTCAGATGAAACTGTAGTTCAGCGTGCATCTGCAAGTGTAACTGTAGGAAGTAGTCCGCAGCTCGTACTTACCAAAACGGCTTCCAAACAAACGGCTATGCCAGGGGAGCGGATCCAATTCAGACTTCGGCTGCGCAACACGGGCAATGTTCCACTAACGGGTGTTGTCGTAACCGATCCGCTGCTTAATATTCGTGTCGAAGCGAGGGCGCCTATTGGTCCTGGTGAATCAAGAGAAGCAATTGTTCCTTTTACAGTCCCAAGCAATGCGGTAAGCGGTTCGACAATTACGAATACATTAAATGCAACCTCCAACGAAACAGGGCTTGTGAGTACGTCGGTTTCTGTCAATGTCGCAGCGTCACCATTACAAGTTGTAAAGTCGGCTAATCGTAAGTCCGTTGTTGAATGCGAGATTGTGACGTACACGATTCTTTTGAGAAATACAAGTTCCAGCATAATCAGCGGCATAACCGTAACAGACAATATTCCTGCTGGTTCCACATTTGTAGTAGGCAGCCTTAAGCTTAATGGATGTCCGGTCACGAATCAGCAGCTAGAAACGGGAATTACGATCCCAGACTTGGCCCCTGGGCAACAGGCTGAAGTGACGTTCAAAGTAAAAGTGGAGCCAATCAAAAAGTCCAAGGTAACTCAGCTTGTGAATCAGGCTGTTGCACGATTTACATTTAGGGATCCACAAGGAAGAACGATTACAACCAGTACACAGTCTAATCAGGTTATTGTTGCGATTAAAGAAGAGCAGGAAGAATAAATAACGGTATGAAACTAGTGGTTTATATCGTCAGAAGCTGTCTCAAGAGCAGTCATCTTGATGGCGCAGCAGCCCGTTTTTGAGCAGCTATGATTACAAATGACAAAATGGCGGTACAGTGCGTAGTTGCTGTATCGCTATTTTGTTATTGGTATTTGTGCTTTTTAAAACGCTTTAACAAACAATTTTTAAGATAAACGCTTATATTTTAAATGATGTTGAGTTAATAAGAGATTGGAGTCGAGTGGTGGAATGATGGCCTCACTACACATTTCGAGTAGATAATCGTTTCCTTAAAAACATATTGCAATATCCGATAGAAACTACTACTAAAATGGTAGAAAAAATGGAAATAATTCCATGAAAGCTTGGCAATTTGGTGAAAAATGAGGGAAATACCAGTGAGAAGATTCGATGTCGTTCAAAGAGAATTAGTTAAAGCGTTTGAAGAAAGAAAGAGTTTAACCGATCAGAAAGTGGTATCTTTAAGCCAAGAGTTGGACGACCATATTGTGACCCTACAAAAATTAAAGCAGAAGTCTAGTTGTTCAAACTTGGTGGCGAACAAGTTGCAAGAGCGCTGCTAAAGCTGAGGATCGCTACTCCTATTCAAAATGAGCAATCAAGTACATCGTAAGTTATATGTATATAAGTTAACTTGCACACAAGTTGGAATGGGAGGCTGGGGACGATTTTCATATCATTTGATGTTTAGCCAGTAAATGCGCATGTACATGCCGTTTGCTGGCTTATTCGTCTAGTGGTATGGAATGTAAACTTTTCGTATGAAAACATCTACTTGCGCCCATCTTATGAACTGTGGAGGTGATTATAATGGCGGGAAGAAATAGTAAGCCCAAAAATAATGGACCAGCTTCAAGCCCTAGCCGTATCGAGCAATTTGGAGATAAGCTTGCTGATGAGAGCGGGTTCAAACCAAAGCGTGAGGGCAGTTAGCGCAAACATCTGAAACAGGTTAAGTCATGTTGCGTTTTACATGAACGAGGCAATGAAGGATAGCGGCTTTTAACAAAATTCTGCTATCCTTTGCTTTTTTAATGAGTTGTTGCAAACACTCTTGTCTTGCGCAGAAATAGTTCCCATTTTATACGAAGAGACATTTAAAAAGTACTTTGTCGTATAATGAGAGCTGTCTCTTATCCTTTGTGTATGCTTAATGATATCTTTTTTAGCTATAAAATGGCGTAGTGAAAGGATAAAGTTCCGTATATCTGTTGACCTGAGGTTTATAAATGAAAGGGTAACAGTTTCTAGAGAGGTGGTTGGCTTTGTCAAAAGGAAAGTCACTATATTCATTACTAGCGTTGATTTCATTCGGCATCATCGTTTATGTTTCCTATATCAATTTTATTTATGATCCGCAAGCAGAGAAATTTTTAAGTCATAAAGAAGGGCTTAAGCGTCCGCTTCAGCTTCCGCTATGGTTGAACGTGATGTATGTGCATGTTGTGTTTGCTTGTATGGCACTTGTGACCGGGCTGCTGAATTTCTCGACAAAGTTGTTGCATCGTTACCGTAAGTTTCATCGCGTGAACGGTTATGTTTATGTCGTATCCGTATTTATGGTCGCTTTCACGTCAGGATATATGGCGCCTTATTCGACCGGCGGTAAGGCGAGCAGCGTCGCATTCAATATGCTGAATATTATATGGCCCTTTATGACCGGAATGGCAATTATAAGTATTCGAAAAAAGAGACTAATTCAGCATCGCAAGTGGATGATTCGCAGTTTTGCTTATTGTTTTACGAATACGTCTATACACTTGATTACATTTGTTATTCATAAAGGGTTGGGTTTCGCCTATGTGAACAGCTATACGATAAGCATTTATTGCTCCCTTATTATTCTTCCTATTTTAGCGGAAATCGTGATTAGAGTGACACTGCCACGTACAAAACAAACTTCTCATTAAAAATAAAGCTCTCCTGCGTGTTTCGTGACTTTTCCTCTGAGCAGTTATAAAATGGAAGTTGGAGATTGTCTCTACTTTACTTTACGAATGTACACCATTGAGGGGGAGTATGATGAAAGCTGTAGTGGTGGAGCAATATGGCTCTGCAGAACATATGAAATATGTTGACATGGATCTACCTTCTTTTCACTCCAAACAAGTGTTGGTTCGTGTTCGCCGTACCTGTGTAAATTTCGCCGATATTAAAGCTAGACATGGGAACAAGGGGAAAGGTACGCTTCCCTTCATTCCCGGACTAGAGGCTATGGGAGTTGTTGAACAGGTTGGGACAGAGGTGACCTCTGTACGGGTGGGCCAGCGAGTTATCTCTTTTCCGCACAATGGGTCGTACGCACAATTTATCGTGGCTGATGAGAATTTAACTTTTGCTGTTCCAGATAATATTGATGATGATGTTGCAGGTGCATGCGGCATTGTTTCCTTACTTTCTTACAAACTGCTGACCGAAATAGCTCGTATCAAGGTAGGAGAATCTGTACTTATTCATTCTGCTGGTGGTGGTGTTGGGACTACAGCTGTACAAGTTGCTAGAGCATTAGGCGCGGCCAACATTTTCGGAACGGTAGGCAGTGTACATAAAATAGAAGCAGTCAAAAGTGCGGGTGCTGACCATGTATATCAATATGATTCCGAGGACTACATCGAACAAGTGAAGCAGCTCACAGCTGGTCGAGGCGTCGATATCATCTTGGATTCCGTTGGTGGAGAGGTAACAGAACGAAGTGTGGAATATCTTGCTCCGTATGGACGGCTAATTGTATTCGGCAATTCCTGTGGGAAGTATGGGAAACTGAATACGAAGGATTTCCATGCTAGCTGTCGCTCTGTGCTCGGATATAGCTTTGGTACGACGAGGAAAGAACGACCTGAAAGCTTACGTGAAGCAGCGGCGCAAATATTTCGACTCTTTGAACAAGGGAAGTTGGATATCAACATCGGCAGCCGGTTTTCCTTGCAGGATGCCGCACTTGCGCATGAATTAGTTGAAAGCAGAAACAGTACGGGGAAAGTGCTATTAGTGGTAGATTAGCACATTACAATAGATGGTTTCATACAGCGTTCCTTATATAAAGAGAGGAGGAGCAGGAGAATTGTCTAGAAGGCTGAAAAGGTTGAGACAACTGGTTCGTTCAGTCAATAAGGCTTTAAGTGCTTCATGAGTGAAGCTCCTGCGCATTATTATGAATATCATTTATATGGATACGAAAGAGATTCAAGCAGAAGATGTTTCGCGTGTATTCGAAACGTCGGGCATTAATAGGCCATATCAGGACTTTGATAGATTGAAACGAATGATTGAGAATTCGGACATTGTTATTACTGCGTGGCATGAGGGGAAAATGATTGGCATGGCGCGAGCGGTAACGGATTATTCGTACTGCTGCTATTTATCTGATTTAGCAATAGACAAGGATTATCAAAAAGGTGGTATTGGAAGGAAGCTCGTCGATCTTGTTAAAGAGAAGATGGGTGAGGAATGTTCATTGGTATTGTTATCGGCACCAGGTGCTATGGACTATTATGAAAAGCTTGGATTTAGTAAAGTAGATAATGCTTTTGTCATAAAAAGAGTAAAATAGTACAAATAATTAGACGTGTACATAATAGAAAAATGTGTGGTAAAATATGTATCAACCATCACGGTATCGTTTACTGCATCCTGAGCCTTAGAAGTGGAAATCTTGCTATCCTAATTCTAAGGCTTTTTGAATTTTCATCCACCTGATGTATGGATATAAAGGGGGAATTCAATGAAGAAATATATCTTGCTAGGGATAGCCTTGTTAACTCTACTCGTTGTTGCAGGATGTACAAAATCACCATATCCACAGGATGATGCTTATCATGCTCAATGGGACTACCCGTATATGTATGCGGGACAAGGTCTAGAGACTGCACGTACAGAGCAAGGCCATTATTTTTTGTTCAATAATTTCATTTATTTTATGAAAAATGATAGCATGAAACCGCAGCTTATTGATACGCGTACTGAGGGGAAATGTACAGAAAGTCCAAACCGAAGCAATTGCTTAGCGTATGTAGAAAGAACACATCAGGCAATTGAGAGATGGAATACTCATTTTGAACCGCCACGTTATATGCAGTACTATGATTCTAAATTATATGTGCTGGAAAACAAATTTAATCCCAAACAAGAGCATGAGCATTCGACCTATACGTGGCAACTAACTAGCAGGGACGTCGACGGCAGCAACCGTGAAGTAGTGAAGACATTTGAAGCTCCGCCAGATTCGTTAGCGCTGCATCGCGGTTATCTCTATTATTCAATCTGGGAAAAGAATAAGGATGGTGCTGAGCAAGTTAAAGTGCTGAAGTCGAAGCTTGAGAAACTCGACAAGGAGCCAGAAGTTATTTATAGCGAAACGGATAACATTCTTTCAGTTACGACCATCACTCCACATGGGAATCAACTGTATTGGACGATCCTCACAAAAGATAATTATAAAATACAGCGATTTGATTTGAATAAGGAAGAAATAAAGACTCTTTTTGATCGAAAAGATGGCAGCTATAACTTTTTACTAAGTATTTCTGAGGATAGACTTTACTTCTCTTATTTATATCGAAAAATGGAGGACACAAGGTCTCACAAATTGTATTCATCTGATCTTCAAGGCAAGAACATCGTAGAGGAGCAGAACGAATATCCGCCTGTCTTTTCGCATATGTACAAGGACAAAAATTACTCTTATATTCATCCCTCGGCAGGCTATGTTCGTTCTAACAAGATGGATGTGCCGCTCACCTTAGCGATTTTTAAACAAAATAAAAAAATTCATCAAGTGGATATGTCTTCATTACCACCAGATACTGAACTTGTCGCTGGTGATGAACGCTATATGTTTATGCGAATCAATAAGGGAACCAACAGCTCGCTATTATATTTGGATAAAAGTCAAATTGAATCTGGACAAGCTGTGTTCAAGCTACTGCTAGGAGTTGATCCTGCTTTGGTGAAATAGACGGTTTAAGACGGGTTACACTATCACTTTACTATTAGGAGATCAATCACATGAGTGCACAATTTGAAGCGGTTCAAGCAACGATACAAGATTTAGAGGCAGTAGCTGAAATATTTGATCAATATCGTATATTTTATGGACAACAGTCGGATGTAGAGCAAGCTCGCACGTTTTTATTTGATCGATTTGAACATCGTGAATCTATTATTTTTATCGTAAGAGATAAAGGTACTGCTGTAATTGCTGGTTTTACGCAGCTTTATCCTATGTTCTCTTCTATTTCCATGGAGAGGTCTTTACTATTGAATGATCTGTATGTGAGTGAAACGTATCGCAGACAAGGCATAGCACAGCTGCTGCTGGATGAAGCGAAGCAATATGCTAAGTCGATCAAAGCGAAGGGGCTTGAGTTATCCACTGCGATTGACAATAAACAAGCGCAGCGTTTATATGAGCGTAATGGATATGGCCGTGACGAAGAATATTATCATTATTATCTAGGTGTAAAAGGAAATGACGCTGTCTAATACAAAGGATTTATTAGATAGAGTAGAGGAATGCGTGTAGGAGGATGGTGCAGGCAGTGGTATTATTTCAAGAACAAGAACTATCGATTAGGCAGCTTGAGCGTGGTGATGTTGATTTACTCGTGAAATGGTTATCTAATCCCGCCGTGCTCATGTACTACGAAGGCCGTGATCGTCCGCATAATACAGAGATGGTTGTAGAAAGTTTCTTTGGGGATCAAGTGTCAGAAGAGGCACGTTGCATCATCCAATATGAATCCAAGGACATTGGATATATTCAGTTTTATCCAATTGATGAAGAAGAAATACAGAAGTACGGGTATGAGTCGTACCATGGTCAAGTGTATGGAATGGATCAGTTTATTGGGGAAACCGATTATTGGAATCGTGGGATCGGCACGCGTCTCGTTCGAGCAACAGTGGCGTATCTCATTGCACATAAAGGTGCAACCAAAATCGTCATGGACCCGCAAGTTCGAAATGAACGCGCATTAAGGGTTTATGAGAAAGCGGGCTTTTCAAAGAAAAAACGACTAGAGAAGCATGAATGGCATGAGGGAGAAATGGGAGATTGTTGGTTGATTGAATATGATGCGTAACAATCTCTTATACAGGGAGTAAGTGAAGGATCGTCCATTGGGGACGGTCTTTTTTTTGATTTGGATACTGCTTATGTAAAGGGACTAGCATGTTAGCTCGAACGATGCTAGTCCCTATTTTTATCCGTACAAAGGTGAAATGACTACTGCAGCTGCCATAAAGATGGCACGTTTGCAGGTTCCCAACCTACGAGTGACGTATGCGGCTGACGACATTTATAGACGGCTCCGTTGTAAGAAACGAGGGTACCTGTTGTATAAGCTGTATTCGGTGCCCATGCTGGAACGGTTGGTTGAGAAGTAGTCGTACCTGTCACCGTGCTTGCTGTTGACTGGTTGCCCGATGCATCTAACGCAAACACATTAAACGTATAGGTGGTGGATGGGGTAAGACCTGTGACGGTGTAAGAAGTTGTTGTGCCCGATACAGTTGCGACTAAAGTTGTGCCGTTATAGACACGGTAGTTGGTTACACCGATATTGTCTGTGGAAGGATTCCACATGAGCTGAATGCTATTGCCTGTCGGCGTTCCCATAACATGCAGATTGCCTGGTGCAGTAGGTGGCGTATTGTCTGGTACGAGCGGATTCGTCGTGACGGTAATGCTGTTGCTATCCGGGGACAGATTGCCTGCGGCATCAAATGCTTTCACTTTTAGCGTATAGGCTGTATTTGGAGTTAATCCCGTAACATTATAGTTTAGGGTACTGCCGGAAACGGTACCTACTAGTGTGGAGCCTGAGTAGACATTGTATCCCGTTACCCCTACAGCATCTGTAGATGCACTCCAAGTTAAGGCGATGCTATTCGTTGTTTTGGATGGGGATGCTAATGCTCCAGGAGCAGTAGGTGCAGTTGTATCGACTGGGTTGGAACCTCCAAAGTTTACATCGATTACATTATAGAAGGCATTGCCTGTATCCGCGATTTCCCAAACGGCTAGAATGACATGATAACCCGAGCGAGAAGGTACATTACATGTGTCGGTATAGGTGGCAGGTGGCTGAGTGCGATTGTAAGGGACGTCACAGAATGGTGTTAGATCGAAGGAGTTACGGCTAAGTGCGGCATTTGGATTCCAGTTCGGCTTTGTAATATAGTATTTCCAACTTGCAGTTGAATGTCGTGCGGTAAGTGTCCATTTAAATGTGTTCGTACCAGAAGAGATATTTACTTTCGCCCAGCGAGTGGAAGATTGCTCATCCAGCTTCGGGAAAATACCGCCTGCGCTGGCTATTTTGCCATCGGCAGGACCAGCCGCGGGGAATCCTTTAGGTGCTTCCAAGCTTTGCGGCTCATATATAATCGCGCCACAATCTGTATTCTGTCCAAGTTTACATAGATAGGCTCGGCTTGCTGGACCATCGACATAACCGTGCGCGGAAGCTTGCTGCGTAAATAGGGTGAAAGCAAGCAAGGCAACAATGGCAGCACCACAGCTAATAAGAAGATGTTTCAGGGTGAAGCGGGACATGCTAAACGATTTGTACATAAAACTACCTCCTTGTAATATGGGTTTTGCTAATTTTGATGATTAGTTTGATCACTCCTCCTTTCCACAACAACATTCTATTGAACAAGGTTGCATAATATGAGGGCAATTTGAATATTTAAGTCAAAAGCTTGTACCCAAAATGATGGGAGTCGACGAAAAGTTTCGTATAACGAGTAAAAAAGTAGGAATCTACTTTTGTGTGAAGTGTATTTCGAGCTGAAAGGGTGAGAGTGTACAAATGATTCATTTTGAAAGAAAGAGCGTAGGGATCGTTGGACTCTATCTAACGTGATAGAAGAAATGATAAAAATAATCGAATGTTGTAGCCTTGGAATGAGAACGTACATATCCTTTTCCAAGGCAATTTTAGTTACATATGTCGATCTCTACGGTCTACTTGCTCTGCTAATTGCATGAGCAGCTTCATGCCGTCTTTGATCTGCTGTTCATTTATATACGAATAACTTAAGCGAATCCACGATTGTAGCTCCTTAGACGGATCACATATTGATCCGGGGACAAAGGAGATGGAATGCTCGATACTCTTAGCTAACAGCCGTTCCAAACACAGTGTTTCTGGCAGTTGAATCCACAAATTAAGGCCTCCGTCAGGGCTGTCCCATTTCCAATTCGTTATCGCAAGTGCTTCTTCCATGACCGTTTTGCGAATGTTTAATGCAGTTCGAAGCTTGATAATATGCTGCTGGAGACGCTCGGACATAAAGTAGTGCAGAAATATCTTCTGATTTAACAGCGGGGTACCATTGTCTGCTAATGACTTGACCGTAAGAAGATGCTTCATAATGGACGGCTGGCAGCAAATAGCGGCAATCCGCAGTCCAGGTGCAATGTACTTACTAAAGCTGCAAATATAAATGACATAACCTTCTGTACTGTACGAAAATAAGGGCAGAGGAGGCTTATGCTGAAAGTAAATATCGTGCATCGGATCATCTTCGATTAGTAAACAGCGATACCGTTCCGCGAGCTCAACGAGTTCCTTCCGCTGTTCGGCTGGCACGGTGTAGCCAGTAGGGTTGTGAAAAGTCGGATTGAGGTAGAACAAGCGCGGCTTGAACTGTTTCATATAAGCTTCTACTTGCTCCAAATCATACCCATACGAATACATATCAATCGGAATAATTTGCGCTCCCTGATTCCTGAACATATCAATGGCAGCACTATATGTCGGGCGTTCCATGAGAACCACGTCCATCGGTTGGACAAGCATCCGTGCTAACAAATCAATCGCTTGCTGGGAGCCTGATGTGATCATGATGTCATCTTGAGTGAGGTGAAATCCGTATTTGTTGGTGAAAAACCGAGACAGTGACTGCCGCAGCTCTTCATCTCCTTGGGGTGTAGAATAGGTGCTGAGCATTCTCGGGTAGCGTTCAACAATATCCAGCATAGATTCAGAAAAATACCGGTTTGGCAGCAAGCTAGGATCGATTAGCGCATACGAAAATTGATAGTTTGCAGGAACGCGATGAATTTCGGATAGATGGCTTTTATGTACGTAAGAAAATATGATAGGACTTTCCAAATTGTCGAAAGGCATCGTGACACCTGGCTGAACATAATAGCCCGACTTGTCTTTGACATACACTTTTTTTTCATCTTTAAGCTGTTGAAATGCTTTGAATACGGTTAATCGGTTAACCTTCATTTCTTCTGCAAGCGTGCGAACCGATGGCAGCTTATGATGTTCAGGCCATTCCCCGCGTTGAATTCGATTCCATATATATTCGTATACAAGCTTATGCAGCGGCTTGCCTTGTGAGCGGTCTAGCTCGATAGAGCTCATTGTGGAGTACCTCCTTATGTATTGAACTTTTAATTTGCTTGCACGTATCAAATCTGTTCTATTTCATTCAAACTGTTCTATTCTTGCCTCATTATAATGGTGTCAAGAAGTGTACTGTCAAGGAGGTATTAGAATGATTATCGTCCATTTTATTTTCATGTGCATTATATTTGGAACGACTTTTTTGGCGATTAAGGTAGGTGTAGATGCGGGTGCTCCTCCATTCTTTTCAGCAGGTAGTCGATTTGTGTTGGCAGGTTTGCTCATTCTTATATGGATGACTTGGAAAAAGAAAGCGAGCTTTTCGCTGCTGCTGCGCAAAGAAATGTGGTTGATTGGTCTAGGGCTCACGTCGGGCACTTTTTCCTTGCTCTACTGGGCAGAGCAGTACGTGAGTTCAGGAACAGCTGCCATTCTTTCCGCAACAGCTCCAATTGTCATCATAGTGCTGCAGTTTGTAATGTATCGTGATCGTGTGGAGCGTAGAAAAATAGTCGGCTGCTTCATCAGTTTGGCAGGGGTAGCTATGCTCGTTCTTCCTCAGGTATCACTCGGTTCAAATAGGTTGTGGCTGCTAGGATGTATAGCTATTTTACTAGGACAGCTTTTTTATGCAGGTGGAGCGTTGTATTCTAAAAAAGTGATAAGCCGTTTTTCCGACACTTCGCCGATTGCTCAAAATGCTGCTCAAATGTTTTGTGGTGGTGTTATGATGCTTGTATTGTCTGTATGCAGCGAACGCGTTCATCTGGAGTCGCTCCTATCCTTGCAAGTGGTTGGTTCCCAACTGTATTTAATCATCATCGGGTCTATGGTGGGGCATACGATTTTTTATTGGCTTGTCGCAAATACGAATCCGCTGTTTCCATCGATGTGGCTGTATATTTCACCATTTATTGCAGTTGGAATCGGGGGTGTTCTCTATAACGAGGCACTATCCATCTATACGATAATAGGAGCTGTGTTAACGATTGTAGGACTCGTAGTTGTGAATACTGGGCTGCTCGGTGCTCGTAAGAAGGAAACATTTTTCGCTAAAGAGGTATCTCCAGAAAGAGCTGACCGCGGATTATCCAAGGGATAACGTTTCTTAATAGGAAGGGATTTACATTTTCGACAGTACAGCTTGGGGAGTTGCTAGTATGTTGCTGCTGTTTGTGGGAAAATTATCAGTAGTTGATACACCTATAAGGGTGTTATTAATGGTAAATAAGTAGTAAATAAGTTGAAGGAGGAATACGATTGACCAATCTGTTTGTTGTACATCATCAAATTGTTATCGAGGCTCCAGCTTCTGCAATCTGGGAGGTGCTGGTTAGTCCGGAATATATGAAGCAGTGGGATGAATTGCCTGAGGGATATGGCAGTGATCCACTTGAGCTTGGAAGCATTATTAATTGGGAGGGGTATTCTCAGCTGACTGTAGTGGAGTTCGCACCACTACAGCGTCTGCGGCTGGCACTGTACGTCCCCAAGTGGCCGCTTCCTGCGGAGCATTATAATATCGGCTATACATACACGCTTTCACGGCAAGGTGAACACAACTTGCTAACCGTAGAGATTGGGGATTTTGCTGCCATTCCACAGGGGGAGTCCTATTACGAGGAATCAGTCAAATTCGCCAATTCGTCTTTGCAAAAAATAAAACAATTAGCAGAACAAATTACGCGTTGATAAGTATAAGCGTGGTAATGCAGACTGCATAAAGGGCATTTGATAGTTTAACGATCAAATGTCTTTCTTTTTTTACAACCATTACTTAAGTAGGGAGGCAATTCATGAAGTACTTTCCATACGATATGTATATTGCCCAAAATACGGAGACAACGAGTGATGAACAACTAGAACAACTGGAACGGCAATGGCTGCAGAATGGTAGACAATACGGTGAAATCTATCAATCGCTATCTGAACGGCTACCAGAGGAAGTGCATCGTTATTTCAGCAAATTGGGATTCCATGATTACCGTTTGTTAAAAGTGGATATCGAACATGAGAGTCTCCTTCGATCGAATGCCCATTTCACACTAGCACGTAATGGTGACGATATAGCAAACCGTGCACAATGGATGCTAACGCTCGAAAATATTTCCTTCTTTCAATTTGAACATCATAACTACGACAATCCCAGACCAATTATGCATCCTGAGATAGACGACTGGTTGTTCGAAGAGTTTACCTCAGTCGACGATACTACGATATCATTAGAAGTTTTATTTGGTTCTGGCGGCAATATCCGCATTCATTTTCCTGATAAATCGATACGAATCGAACGTATCAAGTGAGCTGTTGGTTCTAAATGTACATAGGAAAACATGTATAGGGAAGCTTCTGTAAGCTGAAGTTTCTCTATTTTTAGTATGAAAAAGAAAATGAGCCGGAAACAAACATCCTTGATTTTCCATTATTCTCAGTGTACTATGTATCTAGAACACTAAGTCAATAATACGAAGGAGAAGGGGGATATCCATGTCACATACATTTCAGCATTCACAGCCGATCTACACCCAGATCATGGATATATTCATCCAGCGTATATGCAGGGGGGAGCTCAGGCCTGGCGACAAGCTGCCATCGGTAAGAGATTCGGCAGTTGAAGTAGGCGTAAATCCAAATACAATTCAACGCTCCTACATGGAGATGGAGCGACGCGGCGTAGTCGAGACTAAAAGAGGGCAGGGCACTTTCGTGACAACGGACATAGAATTGTTGGAGCACCTGCGACAAGAACTCGCCCGCAATCAAATTTTACTTTTTCTTCAAAGTATGAAACAGCTAGGGTATAGTTCACACGATATTATGAACATGATTAATTGCAGCATGCATACAAAGGAGGACACCAAATCTTGAGCTTAATTACTTTTGAGCAGGTCCACTATAAGAAGGTGCTCCACGATTTGAGTTTCTCGGTACCGCATGCAGGCATTATTGGCCTGATCGGGGCAAACGGTAGTGGCAAATCAACTTTACTTCATTTGATTGCTGGCTTAGCACGTCCATCACAAGGTCGTATTTGCTTAAACGGGCAGATGATTAGTCGACATAGGAGAGAACTAGTTGCCTTCTCACCTGAGCATGAATGGCTCTATCCGTTCAATACCGTACAGCAGTCTATTCGGTTGGCAGCTGGATTGAATACAGATTTTCAGAATGATAAGGCAGAAGCACTCATGCACCGTTTTCAATTGGATGGGAGTAAGCGGGTGGAACAATTGTCCAAGGGTAACCGAGCGAAGTTGCAGGCAATTTTGACGTTAAGTCGCTCAGCGCCGTTGCTAATTATGGATGAACCGCTTTCAGGGCTCGATCCTATCACGAGGGAGCATCTTCTTGAAATGATGGCGGAGCACACGGAATTAGAGAAACAATCCATTATTGTGTCTACTCATGAAGTGGCAGAGATAGAGCTGTATTTGGATCACTTAATCTTTTTGCAAGAGGGGAGATTACTCGTTTCTGAAAATGTAGAAAACCTTCGTGAATCAAGAAACATGAGTGTGCTAGATGTCATGAGGGAGGCCTTGTTGTGAGCGGCTATAAATATTTATTGCTTAAAGATTTTCGCCAGTCGAAAACTAATTTCATGCTATCTTTTGTAGTGCTGCTCATTTTGCAGTTTGGATGTTTTCTCTTAGCACATGGGGTTGACCCCGGACTTGCGACGGTTCTTTCTATATTTGTCACATATTTAAGTGCGTTCATACTGCCTATTTTGTATATTCAATCTTTACAGTCTGAATGGAAATTCCATAGCGTTTATTATTGGATCAATTCATCGCACGCGGGTTATCCCGTTCTGTTGTCAAAGCTGATTGTTGCTGTATTGCAAACTGTTCTTATCATGGCAATATCCTCTGCTACTACGCTGGGTATTTATGCATATGAAGCCTACGTCATTGGTAGAATGGATAATATCTCGAAGTCTTTGAAAATGCTGATTGTTGAAACATACCGATTGGATGCTATTTTGTTATTGTATGCGATTATAATCAGCTTAGGATTTGGATGTCTATTTCTTGCAAATAAAGCAGTACGTTATGGAGCAGTGCCGTCAATCTTATTTTTAGCAGCTGTTTTGGTTGTAAATATCGCATCCATTCTTGGTAGGTGGTTTGAATGGATGTCATTTCGATTACCGTTAGGTATTAGCTTGGTAAACGATAGTTTGCGAGCAGAATATACGACATATTCGTTAGGTGGTTTACTTTTTCTTCTTGTAATTGCCTACACACTATTAGCCGTGAGTAGCTGGTTGCTGAAGCGAAAAGTTCAAGTCTTCAAATAATCCATGAGCCTATCTATCTGAGTCTACTTCCTCATAAACCTCTTAGAGAGACCCAATTTTAAATTAAACATCTCATTTTAAGAGGAGTTTACTTCTAAACTTTTCTTTCCTACACAGCATCATTCAAACTTCCGAATCAGTCTTTATCAACGTAGTTATCGTTTTCATACTTCATTTGATTTAACCCCCTGAAATTACATTCATACTTACTAACTCAACTTAGAACTATCGTTACATGATCATATAGAAAAACAATGATTGATGTACTTTTGAAGCTTAGAGCGGTCTCTTTAGACTGTTACTTAGGAGAGGAGAATGATTGTAAGATGGAGCTGGTAATTAATCAGGTGAGCAAGCAGTATAAAGGGGATTTTTGGGCACTGAAGGATTTTAATTTAAAGCTTGAGCCTGGTGTACTGGGTTTGCTTGGCGAAAACGGAGCTGGAAAATCAACGTTGATGCGGATTATATCTACCATCACAGACGCTACAAATGGTACGGTACTTTGGAATGGTGAGGATATTTCAAAAAAGCCTAACGATATCCGCAGAGTGCTAGGCTATTTACCACAGGATTTCGGGGTATATCCGAATCTTAACGCAGTGGAGTTTCTGGAATATATTGCTGCGATCAAAGGAATTAGTCAGCGGACAGCCAAAAAGCGTATCGATGAGCTGCTGCAGCTTGTCAATCTTACGCATGCCTGCAAAAGGCCGATCGGCGGATTTTCTGGCGGGATGAGACAGCGCGTGGGGATTGCCCAAGCCCTTCTCAATGATCCGAAAATTCTCATCGTGGATGAACCTACAGTAGGGCTAGATCCAATCGAACGCGTACGTTTCCGTAACCTACTGTCTGATTTGTCGGGCGACAGAATTATTATTTTTTCCACACATATCGTCTCTGATGTAGAAGCGACCGCAGGGAATATCGCTATTATTTCGAAGGGAAGGCTTATGCATCACTCGGATCCAGATACATTACTGCGGACAGTAGAGGGCAAAGTGTGGGAAGTTATCGTATCTGATCAAGATGTTCAAACGTTACGAAAACAATGGATTATTAGTGGTACAATTCGCAGTGGTAAAGGCATGCAGGTGAGGATTGTATCGGATACTAAACCTGCACCTGATGCAAGACTCATTACACCGGCTATGGAAGACGCCTATTTATACTGCATTTCTGACAGCCGGGGAGGAAGCCAGAATGACTAGCTTTCGTTCTCTTTTTCACATCGTCCGAGCAGACTTTTATGAACGCACTCGGAGTTACGGGTTTCTGGTAACGATTGTTCTCACGATTCTTGCTGCCTACTTCTTCGTTCCGTTCACGGATGCTCGATATGGTGTAGTAATGATTAATGAGCATCGTGGTATCTACAATTCTGCATGGATAGGTTCCACTGTAGTTATGTCCACCGTTACAATTCTTAGCCTTATAGGGTTTGCACTCGTTAAAAATGCTATAGACAGAGACAGGTTGACTCGTGTTGGACAAATTATTGCTACAACCCCAATCAGCAAGTTGGGCTATCTGTTTGGAAAGTTTGTCAGCAACTTTATTATTCTAGCAATTATCGTGCTCATTGCTTTCCTTGTGTCGATTGCTATGCAGCTAATCCGAAGTGAAGATACAACGATCCGAATTTTGGATATGCTACTGCCATTCATTCTGGTTGCACTGCCTGTCATGGCGATAGTAGCTGCGCTTGCTGTACTGTTTGAAGCGACACGTGTGTTAAGTGGAGGAGTTGGTATCATTGTTTATTTCTTCCTATGGTCGCAAATTTTTCTGAATTATGGGGTAACGGTTCAGATAGGTAATCTCGCTCTTAGCAGTCCGATGGGGCTGGAAGTTTTCTATGATAGTATGATAGAGACGTTTAGAGAACAGAAAAATGTTACAGGTACTGTCGAGAAGGCGGATGGCATTATTGAGCTAGATCGACCATTGGAAACCTTTGTTTGGAATGGCGTCGACTGGTCTGCTGAAATTGTAGCAGGACGCATGGCATGGGTCGTCATTGCGCTTGCGGTGGTATTGCTCACGGTACTTGTATTTAGAGGGTTTGATAAGGTGATGGCTAAAGAATCCTTCGATCTTTTCCGCATCTTTAGAAGGAAAGGTAAAGGAAGTAAGGATGAAGGTTGGGATTCCAGTGGTGGATTGACGGCTAAGACGCTTACTAGTATATCGCTTAAGTTCAGTTTTTTTAATCTCCTTCGCTATGAACTATGGCTCATGCTAAAAGGGCAAAAGTGGTGGTGGTATGCAGTCGCAATTCTCTTTATAGTTGGAGATTTGCTGTTGCCGCTTGATATAGTTAGAAGTATGTTGGGACCACTAACTTGGGTATGGCCGATTCTTATCTGGTCATCCATGGGGGTACGCGAGCTGCGTAACAATACTCGGGATATTGTGTTCTCTAGCATGAATCCCCTGGAGCGACAGTTGCCAGCTACTTGGTGCGCGGGCTTTATTATTGCACTTGGAACAGGAATCGGTTTAGGTATTAAGTTACTATATGAAGGTGATCTGGGATCATTATTCGCCTGGTTCGTCGGGGCTATGTTCATCCCTACCCTAGCACTTTCTCTAGGTATATGGACTCGATCTAATAAGACTTTTGAAGTAGTCTTGTTGGTGCTTATGTTTGTAGGAGTAATGAACCAGTTACAGGTCTTTGATTTTATGGGTAGCATGGAATCATCTGTACAGAAGGGTATGCCGATTATTTATTTGGTTATAACCATTATTTTGCTCGTGGCTGCTGTATTAGGGAGACGGAACCAGATTCAGCGCTAAGCGATGCGCATCATTTACCTTGGTGGATCATTGAGTAATGTTCTTTGTAACTGCAGGTAGAAGATGATAAAAATACAAATTGGCCGAAGTAGGACAGAAGTCATGTTCTATTTCGGTTTTTTTGTATTTTGTCACTTTTAGAAGATAAAGAGGGGACTAGAAAATAAGACTTGGAAACTATACCTTTTATCCTTGTTATCCCATATATTTTTACAAGTATAACTTTTCCGATTCCGTGTCAGTATATCAAGAATAATACGAGATGCTGTAGTATTTCTAAATAGATAGGCGGCTTATCATATTCGCTAACTACCTCGACGTGGCCACCCTTACTTTCATCCAACACGTACTACATTCCAACTATTAAATCCATTATTTTTCAATAATTACATATAAGTGTAATTAAATGAGGGAGAAATGATAGATATGCACTTTTTTTGGCGTGATTTTCTATCATCCCAATGCATCCTTTGTTGGAGGAGGAACTTGCGGTGAAAATGGAAGTGGAAAAACAGTACTTTGAGTTAACTCATGCTCAGAAGCGAATCTGGTATATGGAGAACATTTATAGTGGATATGCTTTTCATAATTTGTCCTTTCTGGTGCGGTTTCAAGGTTTGATTAATGAGGAACTACTTGAGAAGGCGATAAATCAGTTTGTCGCTCAACATCCAGCGATACGGTACCGAATACGTGAGATCGATGGTGATGTGCGGCAGTATGAAGAATCCTATAAGCCGTTTGCGGTTGAACGAATTAATTTTGAAGATTCGCATGATCCACCTTCAGCTTTTACGAATTGGGCCCATCTAGCAGCCTCACAACCATTTTTATTAACCGAGGAGCCGTTGTACCAATTTGCAATTGCCCGACTTAGTGAAAGGGAAAGTGGTATGTACGTTAAAATACATCATATTGTGGGGGATGGATTTTCTTTTCAACTCATTGTTGATCAGCTGTATTCCGTGTATGAGCAATATGTAGTTAGCGGTAATGCCAAGCAGATAGAAATTGCTAATTACTTGGATTACATCCAACAAGAGAAATTGTATTTGGATTCTGGCCGATTTGAGAAAGATAGGGCGTTTTGGTTGGAGCAATTCACGATATTGCCAGAATGGACGGCAGCGAGTTCGAATCATCTAGAAGGTCGCCGCCTGACATTTTACTTAGAGCCTGACTTAACGAATCGAGTTAAAAAATGGGTTCATGATCGGAATTATTCAATTAACACGTTGTTTACATCGTTATTTCTGATTTACCACCATAAATTTTACGAGCAACAAGACCTCCTGATAGGCACCCCGGTATCTAACCACACGATGAAATTCAAGCAAGTATTTGGAATGATGACCAGTACAATGCCGCTCCGGCTTCACATCGACAACGAAGCTATTTCGTCCACTGCATTTATTGAAAAGGTGGATCGACAACTCCAGAAATGTTACAAGTATCAAAAATACCCCTACGATCTACTCGCCAATGCATTGGAATTAAAGAAGAATGACATTGAGCAATTACTGCCCTTCTCAGTAAACTACTATCATTTTCAACTTAATAAGGATATAGACGGAATACGTACTATACCGCAGGAAATTTACTCCGGCTCACAAATTTATGCGCTTCAACTTGTTATTTCAGACTGGCACCCAGAACGAGGGATTCAGTTGGACTACGATTTTAAAGTGGAAAATTATAACGAAGCAGAGATCGCCTTACTGCATGAGAGTATACATACTTTGTTAGAACAAGTATTGGAAACACCAGATCAGAAGTTGGCGGAATTGAAGCTTCTGAATAAGCAACGTGAGGATGAACTGTTATACAACTGGAATAGTCGGGTACGTGAATATCCAAAGGATCGCACAGTTATACAGTTGTTTGAAGAACAGGTGCAGAGAACCCCGTTCAGAATTGCAGTTGAATGTGATGGTACCGTGCTTACTTATGAACAGTTAAACCAACGGGCTAACCGAATGGCTTCTTATTTACGAAAACGGGGGATTACGCGCGAAAAATTGGCTGCTATTCTGGCCGTGCATTCCATTGAAACGGTTACTGCTATGCTTGCTGTTCTTAAGGCAGGAGGAGCCTATGTGCCTATTGATCCTGTTTATCCAGTTGAACGGGTTCAACATATGCTTGATACTTCTTCTGTTGCAATCCTGCTAACGGATCGTGACGTAAACGCTGAGATTGCGTATGACGGTCCGATTGTTAGATTAGACAATAGCGACTTGTTTGAGTCAGAGACAGATAGGGACATGGCGAGTGTAAATGTGGCAAGTGATCTTGCCTATGTCATATTCACTTCAGGCTCTACTGGTAAACCTAAAGGTGTGATGATTGAGCATCAAGGACTGACGAACTATATCTGGTGGGCTAAGCAAGTTTATACCGATACGGAAAGTATTGAAGTATTTCCACTCTACTCATCTCTAGCTTTTGATCTTACGGTTACGTCGATTTTTACACCACTTGTTGCCGGTCACAAAATGATAGTTTATCGCGAAGATGAGCATGAATTTGTTTTATACCGGATAATGAAAGACAATCTTTGTACGATAGTGAAGCTTACACCATCCCACCTAGGATTACTTAGAGGCATGCCGTTTAAGCAAAGCTCAGTGAAGACATTCATTGTAGGTGGAGAAGACTTGAATGTCGCATTGTGTCAGCAAATTCATTATCAATTCAACAGCAATATTCGCATTTTTAATGAATATGGCCCTACGGAAACGGTAGTAGGTTGCATGATTCATGAATTTAGTCCAGATAAGGATACCGATGCATCTGTGCCGATAGGTGTTCCAGCGGACAATGTGCAGATTTACGTCTTAGATAGGAAGATGTATCCGGTAGCTATTGGGGCATCAGGAGAAATGTATATATCCGGAGATGGTGTTGCACGCGGCTATATGAACAGGATGGATTTAACGGAGGAACGCTTTCTTCTAAATCCATTCATCCCAGGCCAGCGAATGTATCGGACCGGTGATTTAGCAAGGTTAAGTGCAGATGGTAAAGTTCATTACCTCGGTCGTACAGACCATCAGGTCAAAATAAGGGGATACCGAATAGAACTGGCTGAGATTGAGAAGCAACTGTTTCAGCATTCAGTAGTTAATGACGCTGTAGTGATTGATCTAGAGAGTGAAGACGGCCGCAAATGGTTGTGCGGCTATATTGAACTACGAGATGAAGATAGTCTAGTGATGGGCAATTCGGAAAAGACGGCCGCGCTGGATAGTGAACTTCGCAGCTGTTTGTCACTTGAACTCCCGCAATACATGATTCCACAGCAATTCGTGTATGTAACGGAAATTCCGCTCACATTAAATGGGAAAGTAGATAGATCCCGTTTGCCAAAGCCTATCGTTATAGGCGGGGAAAAAATGCTGGATGCTCAGACACTACAGGAAAGGGACTTGCTTAGCGTTGTGCAAGATGTACTTGGCAGCTGCGAGATAGGGATGGGGCATAATTTTTACCACGTAGGTGGAGACTCAATTAAGGCGATTCAAATCTCAGCCAAGTTAGCAGAACTGGGATATCGGCTAAAGGTAAAAGATATGCTATCTATACCGCTGTTCATGGACATGATGCATAGGATGGAACTTGTTACAGTGTCGAGGCTTTCCGAGCAACGTCCGTGTACCGGTACAGTGTTGCCTTTACCTATTACATCATGGTTTTTTGCTCAAGCCATGGAGGAGCCGCATTATTATAATCAATCCTTTTTATTACATCTAAAATACCCCGTAAAAGCTGAACAACTGCGTATGTGGTTGAAGCTGTTGATTACTCACCATGACAGTTTGCGTTTAAATGTCAATCATCAGATGGAACTCTTTTATAACGAGAAACATCTGGAACAGGATCTTGTTGATACGCTTCATGTAGCTGATTTGAGTCATCTATCGCAACAGCAAAAGGTGGCTGCCATCGAGGAAATTAGTGTCGATTTAAAATCGACGTTTGATTTGCAGCATGACTTGTTGATTCGTGGTTGTTTATTCGAGCTAGGTAACGATCAGCAGAGATTGCTACTTACTGCACATCATCTTATTATCGACGGTGTTTCGTGGCGAATTCTTTTGGAGGATCTGAAGCGATTGTTCGAACAGTATTCTGCTGGGCATGATCCTAAACTTGGGCCTAAAACAAGTTCGTATCAGCAGTGGGCAGAGGGCATGAATCTAATCCATACTGAATTACATCACTCTGAATACGGCAATCCCGATGAGTGGTCAGAACATCTATACCCGTCTGTTCAGATTCCCCTCGATATAGAGGAGGAAGTGACGCCTTATGATGTCAAAGATACGTTTCGTATCGAATTGAGCGAGAATGATACAAAACTACTATGTACAGATGCGAACAAGCCTTATCAGACTCGTGTCTTGGAATTGCTGCTATGTGGGCTAACTCGTTCTTTAACACAATGGACAGGTACTGATGAAGTCGTGATCATGCTGGAAGGACATGGACGAGAAGAAATTATAGAGGGCATCGATCTGACCGAGACAGTTGGATGGTTTACAACAATGTATCCCGTTCGGTTTTTGCGTACTGAGGAGGGCTTAGCTTCGCAAATAAAATCGTGCAAGGAGCAGTTGCGAAGCATTCCTCATAATGGGTTTTATTATGGAATTCATCGTTACATGCCTCCTGTTACGTTTTCGCTAGCAGAGGAAAGACAACTCGTACGATTTAATTTCTTAGGGGAACTTGACCGAGCACTCCGTACCTCTTATTTCGACATAGCCGCTGAGAGTCATGGACCAGATGTAGGACGGAATAACTCGCTAACGTGTCTTATTGATATAAATGCCTATATTACAGGCGGCAATCTTCAGATTGAGATTACCTACACGACAGGGCAGTTAAGGCAGGATACCATCTCTTATTTTGCAAACAATCTGAAGATGTACCTATTGAATATTATTGAGCATTGTATTCGTACAGACCAGATTGAATTCACACCTTCTGATTTCGAGTCTGTACGCATCTCGCAGGAAGATCTGGACTCGCTGTTTGAGTAAGGAATCGTTCAATAGAGGAGTGTTAATGTGAAATACCGGAGTTTTTTTAAAAGAGTCTTACAACTTGTTGTTACTCTACTTCTTTGTGTGATGGTGTTAGCGGGAACAGGTTATCAGGTATCGGCCAATGCGGTATCAGGTGCACTTCTTTCACAGGATGTTAAAAATAATATTGAGCACGAAGTAAAGCGATTTATGGATCAAGGACAGATTCCTGGAATGTCGGTTGTAATTATTAAAGGGAAGGACATTGTATACAGCAATGGATTTGGGTTTGCAGATGTTGAGAATAAACGCCCTGTTACGAAGGACACATTTTTCGAACTCGGTTCCACAAGTAAGGCGTATACAGCACTTGCTGTGCTAAAACTTGTAGAAAAAGGGAAGATCAATCTGAAGGAATCGGTCGATTCCTATATTCCATGGCTTACTTTTACTCACAAGGATTCTCGTGTTTCGGTAACCATTGAACAACTTTTGCATCATACAAGTGGTGTTCCATTCCAGACTATCGACGATATTCCAGTTTCAGATGAAAACGATGCGCTTGAGAAGACGGTTCGTAAGCTTGAGGGAATAGAGCTTGACCATAAGCCTGGCAGTCGATATTTGTATGCGACAATAAATTATAATGTTCTGGCATTGGTCATCGAGAAAGTGACAGGGCAGAGCTTCGAAACCTATATGTATAGCGAAATTTTTAACCCGCTAGCTCTTAATCAAACCTATCTTTCTCGGAAAGATGTGCCTGAAGGTGGAATGGCAACTGGCTATAAGATGCAGTTTTTAGACGCTGCAGCCTATGATGCGCCTATATATCGTGGTAATACAGCAGCTGGCTATATGATTTCAAATGCTAGCGATATGGCCAAGTGGTTACAAATTCATCTAGGAACGTCAACGTTGAGTAAAGAAGAGCAGAAGCTGATTAAGCTTTCTCATGTGCCGAATCGGAGTATTCAACCTAATAATGACGGATCATCCTATGCGATGGGTTGGTCCGTTTATCAAGATGGTGGCGGTGAGTTGTCCCATGATGGAAGTAACCCAAACTATTCCTCCTATGTCGGTTTTCGGCCAGAAGAGCAGGTGGGGGTTGCTGTAATGGCCAACCTCAATTCTACGTATACGATTGCCGCGGGACAAAGCATTCTGAACGTCATGATTGGAAAAGCGCCAGTAGAACGGGCAAGTGACATGTTTAAAGATGTTGCTCAGACATCAACTGCTGTAACCATAATTGTGATGCCGCTAGGTATTCTAACGATAGTATTTTTCATAAGGTCAATCATGGAAGTGATTACGGGACGACGCAGGTGGAAAAGTAGGGGATTGAACGGTGTGGTCGCTATGTTAGGCTCTATTTTGTTATTAAGCCTATTTAGCTATTGCTTATATCTTGTTCCTAATGTGATGTTCTCTGGTTTGTCTTGGGAGTTTGTGCGGGTATGGGCACCAGATAGCTTTTTTTATGCGATTTTAGGGATATGGACTTCAGGGATCGTGTTCTGCGTATTTTCACTCTTTACTTACTTCCTACCAAAGTCGAATGACAAAGCTATTTTTAATTTAACGGTTTTGAGTATATTCAGCGGGTTAGGCAATGCATTTATCATTTTCACTATTAATTTGGCTTTAGGAAGTAATCAGCGTGAATTTCAGAGTGAATTATTTATGTTTTTCTTGTTCGGTATTGTTGTTTACATTGTTGGCCAGCGCATTATTCGAACCAACCTTGTTTCCATTACGAATGATATCGTCTACAACAAGCGAATGGAGTTGATTGGTCGTATTCTGAAGTCCCCCTTCTACAAATTTGAAGAAATTGAAGGTGGAAAAATACATGCGGGATTGAACAATGACACGGAAACGATAAGCGATTTTGCAAATACCTTCATTACCGGTATTACCAGCTTGATTACACTCGTTTGTTGTTTTATTTATCTTGGCCTGATTAACTGGATCGGACTTCTTGCAGCGCTAGGCATTATTGCACTATGTGTTGGCCTCTATATAGTGGTCGGCATGTCTGCAAACAAGCTGTGGGGAGAGACGCGTGATATTCAAAACGTGTTCTTTCGTTATATTAACGACCTCGTTCAAGGCTTTAAAGAGTTAAGCATGGATCGGAGAAGACGGAAAGAATTTCACTCCGATATTCAAGAAAGCTGTGCAATTTATCGTGATAAGCGTAAGCAGGCCGAGTATAAAATTGCCAATGCATTTGTAATCGGTGAGCTGCTATTTACTTTAGTGGTCGGGTGTATTGCTTTCCTGTTCCCATTAATGTTTCAAGCAATTGAGATGGATGCGGTACGGAGCTATGTCTTTATCTTTCTCTATATGATGGGGCCGATCCACTCTATTTTAAATGCTGTGCCAAATGTAATTCAAATGCGGATAAGCTGGAATCGAATTAATGATTTGATTAAAGAAGTATCTGCGGTAGAAAACCTTGAATCAGAAGCTAATAAATCAGCTCAAGTTGGAGCTGTTCACATTGAAATTCGTGATATGTACTACAAGTACGGCGGGGAAAATGGAGAAAGCTTCTCGGTCGGCCCAATCAACTATGATTTCTATTCGAATGAAGTCGTGTTCATTACGGGAGGCAATGGAAGCGGGAAATCGACGGTTGCCAAGCTGATAACAGGCTTGTATGTACCAACCTCAGGGGAAATTTTATTAAATGGTCGTTCGGTGTCGCCTTCTGAGCTTGGCAATTGCTTTTCAACGATCTTCAGTGATTTTTACTTGTTTGAGAAGCTTTATGGTGTAGATATACAAGCGAAACAGGAAGATATTGAAAGGTATTTAAAACTGCTTAAGATCGAAGAAAAGGTGAACGTACAGGACGGGAAGTTCAGTACGATTAAGTTATCGACTGGGCAACGGAAACGGCTTGCGCTGCTGCTTAGCTATTTAGAAGACAAGCCTGTCTGTTTATTTGACGAGTGGGCGGCTGATCAGGATCCAGAATTCCGCATGTTCTTCTATGATTCCCTGCTGCCTGAGCTGAAGCAGCGCGGCAAGTGTGTTATTGCCATTACCCATGACGATCGATATTTCGATTTGGCTGACAAGATGATGAAGATGGAGTTCGGTAAGGTGACTGAGATGGAGACTGTCACCGCTTAGAAGAGTTAGCTGGACAATCAATTTGTTTTCTTGGGGGAGGTTCTGGATGATGGCAGTCATGAAGTTGGATAAGACGAGTGTAGAAAATATTTTACCACTGACGCCAATTCAGCAGGGGATGCTGTTTCACTATCTAAATGAGCCATCGAGCGGGCATTACATAGAACAACTCAGCTTGAATATGCAGGGAACGATCGATGTGCCTCGTTTGAAAGAGGCATGGCAATTTGTGTGCGCTAGCAATGAAATGCTGCGGACGGTTTTTCGTTGGGAAGGGTTGGATAATCCCCTTCAAATCGTATTGAAACATAAAGAGCTGACAGTAACGGTACATAACTTCTCGAATGATACAGGAGATCAGCTAGAGCGAAAGGTGCAAGAGCTAAGGGAAGCAGACCGTGCTAAGAAGTTTGATCTGCAGCAAGAGGTCATCCGTTTAGCGATTTGTTTGAAAAGCAAACAGAGCTGTGAGTTGATTATTACGAATCATCACATTATTTACGATGGTTGGAGTACGGGGATTTTACTTCGAGAATTTTTAGATAGTTATGACAAATTGGTTAGCGGGAGGGTTCCTGAACGGCCCGTTCATAAAAGTGAATATAAACAGTTTGTCCAATGGCTAACTACCAAGGACAAAAATGAAGGGCTACGATATTGGCGTACCGTGACAGAACAAATAGACAGCCGTTCTTTACTTCCGCAGGATGGTGTAAAGAAGGAGCACGCTACTGTTGCAGAAAGTGAGAATCGAAAGGCTGTATACATTTTTAATTGTGCGAATGATGGGAATGTGGCAGTAGAGAAGTTGGCTAGACGCTGCGAGGTAACTCCTGCGGCGGTCTTCTATACGGTGTGGGGATTGATGCTTGGCCGATATAACCGTCAGCATAATGTTCTGTTTGGTACGACGGTATCAGGGCGAACGAGTGAAATAAAGGGTATTGAGCATTCGGTGGGCCTTTACATTAATACGCTTCCTTTGCGTGTATCTTGTTATGAGGGTGACCAGTTGCTGGATGTGGTTAGAAGGGTTCATAACTGTCTCATTGAACGTCAGGAGTACGAATATGTCTCCCTACAGGATATTGTAACGAATCAATTAGAAACAGGTGCTGACCTATTTCAATCCATTGTCGTTATTGAGAACTATCCATTAGAACGCGTATTAAATGAGAAAAGCCGTGCAGTACGCATTGCTTCTTACCATATGCATGAGTGGACACATTATGATTTTGCTGTTCAGATTAATAGTTTGGAGTCTGATCGCTTAGAAGTGCAATTTACTTATAACGAAGCGCTTTTTAGCAAGTCAACAGTTGAGCGGTTTGCTGGACACTTCCGGCATATACTCCAGCAGCTCATCGCTCATCCCCAGCTAGCTGTGTCCGAATTGGAGCTTGTACAGGATGAGGAAAAACAAGAACTGTTGGAGGGATTCAGTCGTGGAATCGCGAGTAATTGGGCGGCTTGTGAGATGGGGCACGAACCGTGCATTCATGCCGAATTTGAGCGGCAGGAGGCTATGTCAGAGCATAAGCTTGCTCTCGTCTATTCAGACGGTAGTCTCACGTATGGCGAGGTGAACCGACGAGCCAATCAACTTGCAAGGCAGTTGCAAGTGCGTGGCGTCACACAGGGTGATGTGGTAGCGGTTAGAATGCAGCGCAGCCCTGAAATGATCATAGGATTGTTGGCGGTTCTGAAGGCAGGTGCTTCTTATCTCCCTGTATTGCCAGATTTCCCGAAAGAACGTGTCGCTTATATGCTCAGTGATAGCGGCTCTTCACTGCTTCTAACTCATCTTGCGGTTCCTTATCTGGATCATGTGGCAGAAGGAATAGACATCATTTATGCGGATGATATGTTGTTGTACGAAGGAGATAGCTCTAATCTCGGAGTTGCCGTCAAGGGGCATGACCTGGCTTATATTATTTATACTTCGGGCTCGACGGGCTTACCTAAGGGTGTTGCTGTAGAGCATAGAAGTGTACATAACACGCTGCAGGCAATGGAGCGCTTATGCCCGCTAGGGGAGCATGATACTTTTCTACTGAAGACCACATTTACGTTTGATGTGTCTGTATGTGAACTGTTCGGTTGGTTTCAGGGTGGAGGCAGGCTTGCGATATTGGACCCGGGGGGAGAAAAAGAACCTTCGTTGTGGATGGATGCTATACGTGCTTTCAATGTCACACATGTTAACTTCGTACCTTCGTTGTTAACATTTATGATGCAGGAGCTAACGGACAAACAGCTCGAGCGTTTACGGTCGCTTCGCTACATACTAGCTGCAGGAGAGGCACTCAAACCGGCCTTGGCAGAAGCGGTCCAGAGCCGTTTGCCCCATGTACGGCTGTTCAACTTATATGGACCGACCGAAGCGGCTATCTATGCAACCTATTATGAGGTAACAACTCCACAGCTGTCTTCCAGCGTACCAATTGGCCGACCATTGGACAACATGCATATTTATATATTAGATCATGATGGAAAACTTTGTCCTAAAGGTGTACTGGGAGAGTTGTGCATAGCAGGGGTTGGTGTGGCTAGAGGTTACTTGAATCGGAATGACTTGACATCAGCTGTGTTCAAAGAAGATCCATTTAATCAAGCAAGGCGCATGTACCGGACAGGAGATTTGGCCAGATGGCTTCCGGATGGCGTGATCGAGTATGCAGGCAGGACGGATCATCAGGTTAAAGTACGGGGATACCGCATTGAACCGGGAGAAATTGAAGCTTGTCTTGTATCCCATCCGACGATTCAGGAAGCCGCCGTTGTACATCGTGTGAACAACCGGGGAGAAACGTATTTGTGTGCATTTTATACTGCCAATTTAGCGCTCCAATCGAGTGATATTCGTGGCTATATCTCAAGCAAATTGCCTGTATATATGGTCCCAGCCTATTTGGAGCAACTGTCAGTGCTACCGCTGACACCAAGCGGAAAAATAGATCGAAAATCGTTGCCAGAGGGAATTGTCCAATCTGGGACGACAACTCAATTTGAGTCTCCAACGAATGATATCCAACAAATTCTTATACAGGTATGGGAGGAAGTGCTCGGTGTATCTGGTATTGGAATCGGTCACTCTTTTATAGAATTGGGCGGGGATTCAATTAAAGCGATGAAGGTTGCTTCCCGGCTACTCAAATACAAGTACCAGCTTGAAATTAAATATATTTTGCTGTATCCGAAAATTAGAGAATTAAGTCTTTATGTCACAAGTGTAAAACAAATGGTTATTGAAGAAGCGCAGGCAGGCGCGGTTAAATTGATGCCGATTCAGCAATTGTTTTTCGAACGGATAAAGACGGACCGTCATCATTTTAACCAATCTTTTATGTTGTTTTCGGATGCAGGCTTAGATGCATCTTTGCTGCAACAGGCACTGAATGTGCTGACCGAACAGCATGATGCGCTGCGAATTGTATTCCGCATTTCGGATAGCAAGGTGGAACAGATCAACAGGCCGATAGACAGTGGCGGATGCGATTTTGCAGTAGTGAATCTTGCTGGAGGGTCTGATATTGAGTCGAGAATATCAGCGCTGGCTGACGAGTGTCAATCCAGTATTGATTTGCAAAATGGTCCGCTCATGAAAGCGCGGTTGTTTAAAACCGATGAGGGTGATCATTTACTGCTCGTTATTCATCATTTAGTTGTAGACGGAGTTTCATGGCGTGTAATTGTTGAGGATCTGGCGACTGCCTATGGTCAGCTTGCTGAAGGTAAAGCTGTCGATCTTGGAACGCGCAACACATCTTTCAGACAGTGGTCAGAAAGCTTGCATGCCTATGCGAAATCGGACCAATTAAGAAAAGAAATAGACTACTGGCGAACGCTAGAAGAAATGTCCGTGGCGCCATTATCGATTATAAACCGTACGGGACGTTCGTCGAACCGCATATGTGATACAGAAGTGCTGACGATTAGACTATCCGAGGAATCAACGAGCTCCTTATTGCAAGATGCGCATGCTGCCTATCATACACAAGTGGATGATTTCCTAATTGCAGCGCTAGGTACGACATTCAAGCGGCTTACGGGTCAAGAGAGATTGCTTCTTCATCTGGAAGGCCATGGTAGGCAAGAGGTAATCAAGGGTGCGCAGATACATCGTACCGTAGGTTGGTTCACTTCTATGTACCCAATCATTTTAGATATGTCCAACGTCGATTTTTCGCAGGATGAGGCATCCTTGTCAAGTCATATTCGGGCGACGAAGGAAATGCTTAGACAGATTCCTCATAAGGGAATCGGCTATGGGGTTCTGAAATACCTATCTCCTTCTGAAATCAAGGAGTCGATCCCATTCCAGCTGCAGCCGGAAGTCAGTTTTAACTACTTAGGACAATTTGATCAAGATTTGCAGCAGGGGCCGTTCATATTATCGCCCTTGCCAACAGGCCGAGAAGTGAGTGCTAATCTGGAAAGGGAAGCAAGCTTGGAAATTTACGGGATGGTGAAGGAAGGCCATCTCGTGTTGAACTGGGTTTATAACAAAAATCAAATTTCCGCTGATGTGATGCAGCAGTTGACTGACAGCTACCTACAGGAACTGCAGCATTTGCTTGAGCATACGCGAAAGGTGACCAAGCCCTGCTATACACCGTCTGATTTTCCTTACGCATCGCTCAACATGAGTGAGCTAGATGGGCTTACAGCGAAATGTTCGAGCCGGGAGCAGGAAGTGGAGAATCTGTACACCTTATCTCCGCTGCAGGAGGGATTGCTTTTTCATGCTCAGTTAGACACGGACTCACATGCTTATGTACAGCAAATTGCATTCCGCGCATCAGGTGTTCTACATGTGAACCAACTGGATTGGTCCTTACAACAGCTTTTTGCGAGATATGAAGCACTGCGGACACAGATCGTGCATGTTGCAGTAACACGTCCTCATCAAATTGTGCTAAGACAGCAAGTGTCTTCAGTTCGTGAAGTGGATGTAAGTCATCTCGCAGAGGAGGCTCGTGAACAAGCTATTTCCGATTATATGAACAAGGATAGAGACAAAGGTTTCAAACTGGATCAGGAACCACTGCTGCGCGTGACTGTATTTCTATTGGGCAACGAAAGTTGGCATTTATTATGGACGTACCATCATATCATCATGGACGGTTGGTGCGCAGCTTCGCTGTTTAAGCAGCTGTTTACATTGTACAGAGAAGGACCGCAAGCGGTGCTTGAACCTGTTGCTCCTTATTCTCGTTATATGGAATGGTTAACGAGTAAAAACAAGGAAGATGCACAGCAATTCTGGAGAAGTTATCTTGCTGATTATGAGGAGCGAGCGAGCTTCCCACGCAGAGTACAGCCTTCTGTCTCTTATGAGAGACGTGAACTGCAGCTGCTGCTTACAACAGAGTTAACGCAGGCATTGGAGAAGACGGCTTGCGCTTATCATACTACGCTGTATACGGTCATTCAGGCAGTATGGGGCACTATGCTGCAGCGCTACAGTGGCAGTAGAGATGTTATATTTGGCTCAGTCGTATCTGGACGTTCACCTGAGGTTGAAGGGATGGAGTATATGGCAGGTCTATTTATTAACACCGTGCCAGTACGTGTCCGAATGGAGAAAGGCGAGCGGTTCAGTGATATGTTGGATCGGCTGCGTCGAATCAATGCAGAAGCCAGTGCTTATGAATATTGTCCGCTTGCTGACATTCAAGTGTTGGCTTCGTTCAAGCAGGAGCTATTTAATCATCTTCTTATTTTTGAGAATTATCCATTAGATATGGAAACCATCCAAGGGTCAGATGCTTCTGGGCGACTGCAGATTCACGATGTGCAAGTTGTAGAACAAACTAGCTATGACCTAGATGTGACTGTTATTCCGGATGAGCATCTTTGCATCAAATTTAGTTACAACATACAAGTATATGATCATGAATTTATAGAGCAGTTAGCAACTTGTTTTCAAAATTTGATTGAGCAAATAACTGCGCATCCAGAACGGGTTGCAGATGATTTAGAACTGATGACAGCTGCAGAGAAGACGCGGCTGATAGAAGCCTATAACGAAACCGATGCTGAGCTTCCAACGCACCCAGCACATGAATGGTTCGAGGCCCAGGTTGCAAATGGGCCTGAACGAACGGCTGTCCGATATAACGGAAAAGACATCTGTTATGCGGAATTGAATGCACGCGCGAATCAATTGGCTCGCTATTTGCTGGCGCAAAGGTCAGAGCGGGAAGAACTGATAGCCATCCTAATGGATCGTTCGCCAGAGATGCTGGTTGCGATTGTTGCCATTTGGAAGGCGGGCGGCGCTTATGTGCCGGTTGATCCAGGGTATCCAGCTGAACGGCAGCGGACGATCCTTCGAGAGTCAGGCGTTCGCTTTATAGTCGGGGATGCTGCTGGGGTGAGCGGTTTGGAGTGGGGGACGGACGAATTGTCTGTGCGAGTCATTCTGCTGGACCAGGAAGCGGAGGCTATTGCGCAGCAATCGGCAGATAATTTGGGCTTGCCTGTGCAGCTTAGCCAGTTGGCCTATGTCATCTATACGTCAGGCTCAACGGGCATGCCGAAAGGCACGATGATTGAACATGCGGGTATGCTCAATCATATTTTGGCCGAGATCGAGGAGATGCAAATTACCGCGGATACGGTATTGGCTCAAAATGCAAGCCACTGCTTTGACATCTCGGTATGGCAGTTTGTCGCGGCATTAACAGTAGGTGGAGTAACGGCGATTTATCCGAACGAGCTCGTGCTGGAGCCTGTGCTGTTTACAGCACAGATCATTCGTGACCAGGTCTCGATTTTGGAAGTCGTCCCCTCCTATTTGTCCGTCATGATGGATTATATGGAAGCGGCAGGTGTGCGTCCGACCGCCCTTCATTATTTAATGATTACGGGAGAAACGGTGAAGCCCGCGATGGTGCGGCGGTGGTTCGAAATCTGCCCGGACATCCGTATGGTGAATGCATACGGGCCTGCGGAGGCAGCGGACGACATCAGCCACTATGTGATGGACAAGCCACTGGAAAGCGACCCGGTACCGATCGGGAAGCCGATTCGCAACATGCGAATCTATATCGTAGACGATCAGCTGCAGTTGTGCCCGATCGGCATGGTAGGAGAAATATGCGTTTCCGGTGTCGGGGTGGGACGCGGTTACTTGCGTGATCCAGAGCGGACAGCGTCGGTCTTCCTCGAAGACCCGTTCCGTGAGAAGCGTGGTGTGCGGATGTACCGCACGGGTGACTTGGGTCGACGGCTGCCAGACGGCAACATCGAATTTTTCGGACGGAAAGATTACCAAGTGAAAATTCGGGGCTTCCGTATTGAGTTGGGTGAAATTGAAGCGAGGCTGGCGGAGTATGAGCGAGTGAAAGAAGCGGTCGTACTGGACGTGGAAGATGAACAAGGAATGAAGCAGCTTGCCGCGTATGTGACATTTGCTGGAGAAGGAAAGCCAGAAGCAGAGGAATTGAAGGGGTATCTGGCGTGTCAACTGCCAGCTTATATGGTGCCTGCTTCCGTGCAAGTGCTGGATGAGCTGCCGCTGACCCCGAACGGGAAGATCGACCGCAAGGCGCTGCCGAAGCCAGAGCTCGGTTTCGGGTCGATGGCAGCGGGAGGCGCGCCGCAGACGGAGACAGAACGTGAACTGGCATCCATATGGCAGGAAGTATTAGGAGTAGTGGAAGTGGGCCGAGAGTTGTCGTTCTTCGAGGCGGGAGGCCATTCATTGAAGGCGATGACACTCGTATCGCGCATTCATAAGGAATTGGATGTTGAAATGCCGCTGCGAGAAGTATTTGCTCGCCCGCAGCTGCATCGACAAGCTGCATATATCGAGCAAGCTGCTCGTGAGACGTATAGTCATATCCCACAGGCACCGAAACTTTCATACTATCCTGCATCGTCCTCGCAAAAGCGTCTATTTGCCTTGAGCCAAATGGATGATTCAGGGATGAGTTACAACATTACGATGACCTATACGCTGTTAGGACAGCTCGACATCGATAGGCTGCAGCAGGCATGGAAGCAAGTTCTAGTGCGTCATGAAGCGCTGCGCACCTCATTTGCCTATTTAGATGGTGAACTGGTACAGCGGATTGATGATCAGGCTGGTTCTAATATTGAGCTTATGCAGATTATAGATGCTCCAATGGCAGGTTTGGTTGAAAATACGAATCAAGAACCGCTTATTGATAAGCAAATTCAGGCTTTCTTTCAGCCTTTTGACTTACAGACAGGACCGCTTGTCAGAGCTGGATTGATGCCCCTTTCGACAAATGAGCATATATTGTTGATTGACATTCACCATACGATCGCAGACGGCACCTCGTTGCCTCTTATGATGCGGGAATTATGCGCCATATATGAAGGAGAAGTGCTTTCAAACGTTTCGATTCATTATAAAGATTATGTCTACTGGCAGCAGAAGGAAACATTTCAGCGGGCTCAGGCGAAGCATGAATCCTATTGGCTGAATGAATTAGCGGGAGAGCTTCCCGTTCTTGATTTAGTCACAGATTATCCAAGGCCTGCAGCACGAAGTTTTGAAGGTGATCATGTTAGATTTGGGCTTGATGAGGAGTTGACTAACGGATTGCGCAGTTTGGCCAGTGAAACCGGAACAACTTTATATACCGTTCTGCTCGCTGCATTCAGCGTACTATTGTCGAAATATACGGGGACAGAAAATATGTTGATTGGTTCTCCTGTTGCTGGTAGAACGCATACAGATCTGGATCAGATGGTCGGGATGTTCGTGAACACAGTGGTAATACGGAGCCAGCCTAATATGGAGCTGACCTTCCGTGAATTGATTAGCCAGGTGCACAACTATGCCATGCATGCTTTTGAACATCAGGACTATCCATTTGAGCAGTTAGTGGACAAGCTAGGTCTGCAACGTGATGCGAGCCGCAATCCGATATTTGATGTGCTGTTTATTCTTCAAAATGTGGATCGCAGCAGCCTTGTAATGGGGCCAGTGACTGTGGAACCGTATGATTATTTACATCGAACTGCCAAATTTGATTTGACGCTCTTTGCTGCTGAGGAACATGAAGGCATCAGCGCAGGTTTCGAATACTGCTCAAAGCTATTTCATCGGGACACGATGGATCGGATGGCTAAGCACTACAAGCGGCTGCTTAACGGGATCGTAAATAGTTCAGGTAATGAAAGACTAGCTCTCCTTCATCTAATGACGACGGAAGAACGTGTCAGCATAACAACCGAATTCGCAACGAACCGTTATGCGATACAGGGATCATCGGTTATACATCAGCGGTTTGAGGAGCAGGCGCAGGTTCGACCTACGCATACTGCAATTTATTACAAAGATCAGGCATGTACCTATGGGGATCTTAATGCTAGAGCCAATCAGCTGGCACGGAAGATACGGTCAAGCCATCTTATTTTCCGTAAGGCTAACCAGAGTTACATTGAGGGGGATGGATTACTCGTTGGCATTATGGTGGACAATCCAGTTGATCGGATTACAGCTGTACTAGCCGTCCTCAAAGCGGGATTTGCCTATGTTCCGATTGACCCTTCCTACCCTCAGGAGCGAATCGCGCACATGGTCTTAGATAGTGGTTTGCAGCTCATTCTTTCTGATGTGAAAGATGTGAACGAACTTCTGCCTCAAGGTGTAGAAGTTTTACCACTTCAACTCATACAATCCGCTGTGGAAGAGACAGCAAACTTAGATCTAGACGTGCAAGCCGATGACCTTGCTTATCTAATCTATACGTCAGGTTCGACAGGACAGCCGAAAGGAGTAGCGATCAATCACAGCAGTCTCGTCAACTTTATCGCTTGGAGGACAGAGGCTTATGAAATTGGGGCAGACGATTGTAACTTACAGTTGATCTCCTTCTCCTTTGATGGTTATGGGGCCAATCTGTACACCGCGTTAATGACAGGTGGCAGCCTAGTGGCTGTGGATGATGGTCAGAATAAAGATTTCAACATCATTGTCCAATATGTTATTCGATATGGAGTTACTTCTTTTAGTGTCATCCCTTCCATGTATCAGGCGCTTCTAGATTTTGCAAAGCCGGGAGATTTGGAGCAGCTAAGGAGAGTTGTACTTGCTGCAGAACGGCCGAGTGATGAGTTAATTGCTAGAAGTCGGCGTATGCTTCCGAGAACGCTGCTTATTAATGAGTATGGACCAACGGAAAATACGATTGCAACAACGGCACAGATCGGTATAGACGTCGGGCGGACGGCAGTTATCGGCAGACCCGTTGGAAATCATGAAATTTATTTGCTGGACCGGGCTGGTTTCCCAGTGCCTATCGGCATTCCAGGTGAGTTATATGCGGCGGGTCCAGGGCTTGCAAGAGGTTACTGGAAGCGACCAGAGATGACAGCGGAGAAGTTCGTTGTGCATGCAGAAACAGGTAAACGTATGTACCGAACGGGTGATATGGGAAGGTGGATGAAAGACGGTTCTATTGAATTTTTGGGTAGACTCGATGAGCAGGTCAAGATCCGAGGCTTCCGAATTGAACTGGAGGAAATAGCAGCTCGTTTGCGGATGCATCCGACTGTTGTTGAGGCGGTTGTCGCTGACCGCAAAAATGCAGCGGGACAACTCTACTTGTGCGCTTACATTGTCCCGAATGCAGGGGCAGACCAACAGGGTGATTTAGAGAAAAGTTATACAGTCCAACCTGCTCTGGCATCGGCATATAAGTCATTCTTAGCTAAGGCGCTGCCGGATTATATGATTCCTGCTTACTTTATGCATTTGGAGAAACTGCCCTTAAGCCCGAATGGGAAGCTCGCTCGGAAGGAGCTACCTGCACCAGATATGGAAAGGGTGGCGTCTGAGCTGTACGAAGCTCCGAGAACGGAGATGGAGATGAAATTGGCAGAGATCTGGCAGCAGGTGCTGGGCATTCCAAGAGTAGGCATTCGTGACCACTTTTTTGACCTTGGCGGGGATTCAATCAAAGCCATTCAGGTATCTTCTCGCCTGCATCAGCAGGGATTTGTGTTGGATATGAAGCATTTGTTCCAGCACCCTGTACTTACACAGCTTGCACTGTATATCAAGCAAGATGGAGAGTTGAACAGTCAAGAAGAAGTCGTTGGTGAGACAAATCTAACAGCGATACAGCATTGGTTCTTCAGCCAACAGTTCAATGAAATGCACCATTTTAATCAGGCGATTATGCTGTATCGAAGCAGCGGATTCGACATAGATGTATTGAGGCTGGCTTTGACTGCAATTACGAAGCATCATGATGCATTGCGAATGGTATTTAAGCGGGACGGGGACAGATGGACAGCTAGGAATCGAAGTGTGGAAGAGGGAGATTTGTTCATCCTGAATGAATTCGATACGAGTGGAACGAGGGAAGCGGAGCGCAGGTCCTTCATTTTACAGCATGTCGATGAAGCGCAGCGAAGTTTGAATTTGGAGGAAGGGCCTTTATTCCGGCTTACATTGTTTAGGACGGTTGAGGGTGACCATTTGCATCTTGTTGTTCATCATCTTGTGGTCGATGGTGTATCTTGGCGAATCTTATTGGAAGATTTGGCAACTGCTTATACACAAGCTGAACGAAGGGAGTCAGTCCAACTGCCTGCCAAAACAATGTCTGTAAAGGAGTGGGCCGGCAAAGTTTATGAATATGCTGAACATCCTATGCTGCTGAAGGAAATTCCTTACTGGCAGGAGCTTGAGGACGGATATTCAGGGACGATCCAAGTTGACGGCATATTCGGCCAGAGACGGCCAGAAGAGCAACTTGAAGTTGTGATGGAATGCACGTTGGAGGAAACGGAGCAGCTGCTGAAGCACATACACCGGACGTATAACACGGAGATAAATGACATTTTACTAACCGCATTGGCGCTAGCTTTCTATCAGTGGTCAGGCAATGTAAAGACGCTCATCCATCTTGAAGGACATGGTAGAGAGAAATTAGATCGCGCGTACAATATATCTCGAACAGTTGGCTGGTTTACGGCTCAATATCCCGTTTTACTCCATGCAAGCCGGTTGGAAGATGTAGGGTACGTGCTGAAGTCGATTAAAGATAGCCTACGTAAAATCCCCAACCGCGGAATAGGATATGGGCTGTTAGAATATGTGACGCCTTTAGAGTTGCGGAAAAAATTGCAGTTTGGATTGCAGCCTGCTATTAGCTTCAACTATTTGGGACAGACGGATCAAACGATAGACTCTGAGGTGTTCACCATGTCGGAGTTCGGAAGCGGTACGAATATCAGTCCCCATGCCCGCAAGCTTTATGCGATGGAATGGACTGGCATGGTAGTCGATGGAAGGCTACGAATGACGGTCAGCTATAGTAGTGATGAGTTTCACCAAACTTCGATTTCTAAGCTTTTAAATCTCTATCATCATCAGCTGAAGAATATCGTGAATCACTGTTTAGGGAAATCTGGCACAGAAGTGAGTCCATCAGATTTGGTATACAACAAGTTATCGATTGATAAACTTAGCCAAATTAGTAGTTTGCTCAATAAAAAACTAAAGTAGGTGAAATGAAGTGGATGACGTACAGATTAAAAATCTTTACCCGCTGACACCAATGCAGGAAGGCATGCTTTTTCATTCCTTACTGGATCAGGATCATCCCGCCTATCACCAGCAGATGACATTAACTCTAAAAGGCGCTATTCATCTTTCTTATATGGAACAAAGCATGAACCATCTTATTGCGAAATATGACGTGCTTCGGACTGTATTTTTGGTAGAGAATGTTGAGCAGCCGTTGCAAGTGGTGCTGCAGCAGCGGAATCTCACATTGATAACAGAAAATATTGCTGCTCTTCCTAAAGAAGAGCAGCAAGCCTTCATCCTTCGTTACGAGGAGAAAGATCGCTTAGAGGGCTTTGATTTAACGCGTGATTTGCTTATTAGGGTTTCTGTGCTACTAACGGGTACGGACGAATGTGTGATGATATGGAGCTTCCACCATATTATTATGGACGGTTGGTGCATGGGTATCATTTTGGATGACTTCTTCAAATGCTATGAAGCGCTTGTAGAAGGACGGCCTGTAAGGGAAGAGGTCGTTTACCCATACAGCGATTATATGGAATGGCTGCTGCAACAGGACCAAGACAGGGCGAGAGCATATTGGCAGAAGCGTCTAGCTGGTTATGAGCAGCAGGCTGTTGTGCCGGCTATGCGGCAGGATTTAACGGATCGGACGTATCGGGGCGATGTCCATGATCATTTACTTCCTGAATCGTTGACGAAGAGGTTGGAGCATCTCGCGCGAGAAGAGGGAGTAACGCTGAGTACAGTGATGCAGGCGTTATGGGGCATCCTGTTGCAAAAGTACAATTACAGCGATGATGTCGTGTATGGAACGGTCGTATCTGGTCGCCCAGCATCTTTGCCCGGTGTTGAGCGAATGGTTGGATTGTTCATTAATACCATCCCAGTCAGGGTACAAAGCACGTCAAAGCAGTCATTTCACGAGCTGCTTCAGTCTATCCAAGAGCAGTCACTTACGTCCAATCAGAGCTCCTTTTTCCCTTTGGCTGAAATACAAGCAGATTCGGTACTGCGAAATTCGCTTATCCAGCATCTTGTTGTGTTTGAGAATTACCCGATTGATGAGGAGATGGATAGCAAATATCCACAACTAGGCTTTGAAATCATGTCTGTCCGCGTCTTTGAACAGACAAGTTATGACTTTAACCTAATGGTTGTTCCTGGCAAGCGTCTCAAGCTTTCCTTTAATTATAACAAAGCTGTTTATGACGATGGATTTATTGCGGCTGTCGGGGGACATATGGAGAGGCTTGCGGAAGCGGTTGTCAGTAACCCGGCTCAAACGATTCAAACTATTGAAATGATTACAACAGCAGAAGCTGAAAAGTTGGCTTCATTTAATCATACTTCTCACGATTATCCATTGCATAAATCATATATGGAATTGTTTGCTGAATCCGTAGCACTTTACGGTGAGCGGCAGGCACTGGTATTCGACAATTCGGCTCTCACTTATTACGAGCTTCACCGAAAAGTGAATCAACTTGCCGTTCAATTACGAAAAAGAGGCGTGAATCGAGAAAGTATTGTCGGTATTATGGTTGATCCGTCTCTTGAAATGATTGTTAGCGTATTAGCGGTATTGAAGGCAGGAGGAGCATTTCTACCCATTGATCCAGGCTACCCATTAGATAAGGTACAGTATTTTCTAGAGGATAGCGGTGCAGCAATCTTGCTGACGCAGAGCCATTTTATAAATACAATCCCGTCCCATGTTACTTCCATCAACCTTGAAGATGAGCAGCTGTATAGCGGTGCGGACAATGAAACAGTACTGCCGATCGTCAATATACCGCATGACTTGGCTTATGTCATTTATACATCTGGATCAACGGGTTTGCCTAAAGGTGTAATGATTGAGCACAGTGCACTTGTAAATCTTTGCTTTTGGCATAACAACGAGTATAAGGTTACGCCGGAAGATAGGACGGCCAAATACGCTGGTTTCAGCTTTGATTGCTCTGTATGGGAGATATTCCCTTACTTGATTTGCGGTGCCTCCATCCATGTTCTTCATAAAGATATCCGACTTGATGTTGGCAGGCTGAATGCGTATTTTGAAGCAAATCGTATTACCATTACTTATTTACCAACTCAATTTGCGGAGCAGTTCATGAAGGTTCCTAACGGATCTCTGCGCATCTTATTGACCGCGGGCGACAAGTTGAAGCAGTATGTACCGCAGACGTATGAATTAGTCAATAACTATGGACCTACAGAAAATGCGGTTATCACCACGTACTACTACGTAGATCGACAGCAAGAAAATATTCCGATTGGTATACCGGTGCATAACCATAGAGTTTATGTGCTAGACAAAGGTGGAAAAAAGGTGCCTATCGGTGTGCCTGGCGAGCTGTGTGTTTCGGGAAGCGGCCTTGCTAGGGGTTATTGGAACAAGCCTGAATTGACGGCTGAGAAATTTGTTGTCAATCCATATGAGCCAGGGGAACAAATGTATCGAACAGGTGATTTAGTGGCTTGGCTGCCTGATGGCAATATTCAGTATTTTGGCCGAATGGATCAGCAGGTCAAGATCCGCGGTCACCGGATTGAAATAGGGGAAATTGAAACACAGTTGATGCAGCTTTCAGAAGTGCAGGATTGCGTAGTTGTAGCGACAAGAGATGATTCCGATCAGGTGTATCTCTGTGCGTATATTGTTGGTCAGTTGGAGGGTGTTTCCTCTGATATGCAGGGGATTCGCCAACAGCTTGTAGACCGACTTCCGGATTATATGGTGCCTGCGGTCTTCATGGAATTAGAGAGGATTCCTGTGAATGTCAACGGGAAAATCGATCGTAAAGCTTTGCCTAAACCAGTCGCCAACCTGTTGACTCATTATGAGGAACCGCTTGGTGAATGGGAGGTTCGTATAGCAGAGCTGTGGAGCAAGGTGCTCGGTTTATCGAAAATTGGACGTCAGGATCATTTTTTCGATATTGGTGGTCACTCGCTTAAGGCGGTCATACTCGTAACAGAAATGCAGCAGGCTTTTGATATCCCTATCCACATTCGAGATATTTTCACTACTCCTACGATTAAAGAACTAGGGGAACTGTTGACTGAACGCGAACGCAAGAAATCTGGCTTGAAGTTCGAATGTATTTCATCTTCGACAGTAAGGCCGTACTATCCACTCTCATCTGCACAGCGGAGAATGTATGTCTTGAGCCAGCTGGAAGGCGTTGGTGCTAGCTATCAGCTGCCAGGGGCCCTGCTGCTTGAAGGAACGTTTGTATCTGAAAGGCTGGAACGGGCTATACAGCAGTTGTTGGAGAGGCATGAAGCGCTGAGAACTCGCTTTGCTCTAGTCGATGGGGAGCCAATGCAGCAAATACTGTCGTCTGTATCGTTCCAACTGTCAGTCCATGACTTTTCTTATGCTTCAAATATGACTGGTGAAGAAACGTCGAGACTTATTCAATCTTATATGGAGTCAACATTTATCCGGCCGTTTAATTTGGGTAGTGCCCCGCTAATGAGGATGGAACTGTTGAAGGTAGATGATAACAGGCATGTACTGCTTTACGACATGCATCATCTTATTACGGATGGGACGAGTATTACGCTGTTTGTCCGAGATTTTATGCAATTATATAACGGAGATACGCTTGCTCCGCTCCAACTGCACTATAAAGATTATGCTGTATGGCAGCATGACCAACTTGCTAGTGGTGCGTATGACGAGGACGGAGCGTATTGGTTACATACATTCGCTGCAGGGATTCCAGTTTTGCAGCTGCCAACGGATTTGACCAGACCTGCGATTCGTCGATTTGCAGGCGGCCGCACATGGTTCATGGTGGATAAAGAGGTAACGGATCGACTTGAGAAGTTAGCCGCAAACACGGGATCAACCCTTTATATGGTGCTACTAACTGCCTATCATCTATTGTTAGCTGGTCATAGTGGACAGAGGGAAATTGTAATAGGCACACCAGTTTCGGGACGGACACATGCAGATATGCATCAGATGTTGGGCATGTTCGTTAATACGTTGCCGATTATTACCGTGTCCCATACGGACCAAACGATCCGTGAGCTGCTGCTGCAAATCAAGGAGCTTGTCCTCGCTTCGCTGGAACATCAGGATTATCCATTTGAAGAATTGCTGCATCGTTTGAATGTAGAGCGGGATACTGCTAGGAATCCACTGTTTGATACGATGTTCGCGCTGCAGAATATGGATGAAGAAGACTTGAAGATAAACGGTGTTGAGGTCACGCCTCTTCAAATCAAGGCTGACGTGGCCAAGTGCGATTTGACTTTAATCGGTACACAAACACCAACTGGTCTAGTGTTTGAGCTGGAGTACAGCACGGATCTGTTTCAAGCAGATACGATGGAACGTTGGGCAGCTCATTTTCAAAACCTATTACGCCTCATTGCGACCTATCCAGATACTGCGCTATCGGATGTAGACATCATACCTGCTGAGGAGAGAAAGCTGCTTATACATGATTTTAACGCTACGGCCTATAAGGTAGAGGATAAACTGCTGCATGAACTCTTTGAAGAGCAGGCAGCTCGCATACCTAATGCCCCTGCATTAATAGACAACAGTCAGCAGCTGACCTTTGGCGAACTGAATAATCAGGCGAACCGATTGGCCCGCTTACTTCGTAGTCAGGGGGTCGTACCAGGGGAAATTATAGGGGTTTCAACGGACCGAACAGCAAATGTAGTTATCGCCATACTTGCTATTATGAAGTCTGGTGCGGCATATTTGCCACTTGATCCAGGTTATCCTGCGGAACGTTTGCGTTATTTCGCTGAAGACAGCAGGATACGAATGATTGTGTCCAACCATGACGATGCGTCAACCTTACTGCCATCTACTGAATGCCATATCATTGATATGAGGGAACATCATACGATAAATAGCTTTGAGGGCAGCAATTTGTCAAGTGTAAACCGTTCAAGTGATTTGGCGTATGTGATTTATACTTCTGGTTCTACTGGTAGACCGAAGGGCGTCATGATTGAACATCGGAGCATTTCTGCTACGCTGCAATGGCGTCAGGGTCTCTATGCGTTTACTAACAGAGACATGGCGTTAGCCATTTATCCTTATGCATTTGATGGCTTTGTAATAGGATGTTTATCACCATTGTTTGGCGGCGCGACTGTAGTTGTGCTGGACGAGCGTGAAGTTAGGGATCCACTAAGGATAAAGGAGAAGCTCATATCGCATCAGGTTACTCATTTTATGTGCATACCTTCCCTTTATGCAGGTATTCTTGACACCTCAGAACCAAAGGATCTTGCATCCTTGCGTATTGTAGCACTTGGTGGAGAAAGGCTAACCACTGCTGTAGCTAAAGCGCATTATCACTCTTGTCCAAACGTCAAGCTTGTGAATGAATACGGTCCTACCGAAAACAGTGTGACTTCGACGCACCTCGTACTTACAGGTAATGAGAATGAGATAACGATTGGTCGGCCGAATGGTAATATGCAAGCTTTCATTCTTGATGAAAGCCAGCATTTACTGCCTATCGGTGTACCAGGAGAACTTTGTGTGAGTGGTGTAGGTCTAGCAAGAGGGTATTTGAACAGAAATGATTTGACGAGTGAGAAATTTATAAATCATCCTTTCCGAGCAGGTGAAAGATTGTATCGGACAGGCGACATGGCACGATTTAGGTCGGATGGAAGCATTGAGTATTTGGGCCGTATTGATCATCAGGTAAAAATACGTGGATATAGAATTGAACTTGGCGAAGTGGAGGAAGCATTACTGGCATGCCCTGGTATTCAGGAAGCAGTTGTAATAGATAGAAAAGGTGATGACGGAACGGCTTACCTTTGTGCCTATATCGTAGCTGAGGGGCATAAGGGAACGGTGAGTCTGAATATCAGTGACCTGCAGAATGGACTATTGAAAAGTTTGCCGCATTATATGGTGCCAACCCGATTTGTACAGTTGGACAACATTCCACTGTCACCAAGCGGTAAGGCAGATCGACAGGCATTGCCTGCACCTTCGGAACATTCTAATAATAGTGATTTGTTTATGGCCCCTGAAGGGGAGCAGGAGCTGCTGCTTGCTGAATTATGGACAGAAGTGCTTGGAGTTGAGCGAATTGGACGTGATGATAACTTCTTCCAGCTAGGTGGTGACTCTATTAAGGCGATTCAGGTGTCTTCTCGTTTGTATAAAGCGGGGTATGCCATGGAGATGAAAGAGTTGTTTCAACAGCCAGTGCTGAAACGATTTGCAACTACTCTCTCGAAGGTGGTAAAGCGGGCAGAACAAGGTCCTGTAACGGGTGAAGTGCCGTTGACACCGATTCAGCGTTGGTTCTTTGAACAGCAATTTACAGATGCACACCATTTTAACCAATCGATTTTGTTGTTCCGTTCGGAGCGGTTTGAGCCAGCACAGCTTTATACCGTAATGATGAAGCTTACTCAGCATCATGATGCGCTTCGCTCTGTGTTCCACATGTCGACTGATAAACGTGAACCAATCCAGATTATTCAAGACCTTATTGGGGAGACATTTGGATTTGAAGTTATAGATGTGAGGTCGGAATCGAATCCGAAGTTACGGATGGAGCAAATCATCGAAAGGGCGCAGAGCAGTTTTCATTTGAGTGCTGGTCCGTTGGTGAAGATGGTACTGCTGAAGGCTGGAGAGGGCGACCATTTGTTGTTCACAGCGCACCACCTTATTGTCGATGGTGTATCCTGGCGAATCCTGCTTGAGGATTTCAATCAACTTTATCGCCAAATACTTGCGGACGAGCCACTCGCCTTGCAAGAGAAGACTTTTTCATATAAGGAATGGTCCAATGCACTTGCACAGTATGCGCGTACTAGCCAGCTGCAGTGTGAGACCGCCTACTGGCAAGAAATAACGGGGATAACGGAAAAGCTTCATCCTGAGTTTCAACAAGAGCAACCTGCTAGCGTGAACCTGTACCGTACAGCAAAGAACTTGACGATTGCGCTTCGTGAGGAAGATACGAGCAAGCTTCTCCGACAGTCGCCTCGAGCTTACAACACGGAAGTGAATGAGTTGTTGCTAGCTGCTTTGAGTTTAGCTATGCGAGACTGGATCGGAGCACAGAAAGTACTAGTTACACTTGAAGGCCATGGTAGGGAGAAGATTCAAGACGGTTTGAATATTTCCAGAACGGTTGGGTGGTTCACCAGCACATTCCCGGTACAGTTGGATTTGTCGGAATGCAGCACGATTGCCGATACCATTCAAATCACGAAAGAAAATATTCGAAAAATTCCTGAGCGTGGCATTGGTTATGGTGTATTGCGTTACCTTTCAGACGTATCAGACATAGCTTTTGACCAAGCGGATACAAAAAGTTATCAGCATGCGTATCCTTCCATAAGTTTCAACTATCTTGGCCAATTCGATCAGGAGATCCAAAGTGAATTGTTCGAACTTTCAGACCTTTCGGTGGGTCCGCTAATCAGTCCTAATATGGAGCGGATGGCTGATCTGGAGTTTATCGGAATGGTTATGGATGGGCAGTTAACTTTCTCTCTGACCTATAACGGTCTGCATGATGAGGAAGGGACAGCCAGTCGTTTAATTGGACTTTTCATGCATCAATTGGAGCAAATCATCGACCACTGCAACCAAATATCACATACCATACAAACGCCTAGTGATTTTGGTTGCTATGATATTAGTTTGCAGCAGTGGGCGGATATACAGAGAGTCGGAGCAGCGCGCGGAGGAGAGATTATTGATCTTTACCCGCTGGCGCCTATGCAGGAAGGTATGCTGTTCCACGCATTGAAGGATGCTGATTCTCTAGCTTATGTAGAGCAGCTGTCCCTCCAGCTGTCTGGACAGCTGAATGTGCAGACATTAAAACGAACTGTTGCTTCATTATTCGAACATCATGACGTACTTCGAACGATGTTCCTTTATGAAGGATTGAATCGGCCTTATCAAGCCGTACTAAGCTGTATTGAGCCAAATATTCATGAGATAGATTTAATGAACCATTCTATACAGGAGCAGGATGCTATTCTTGAGCGCCTTAAACAGGATGATTTAGCAAGTAGATTTGATCTCCAGCATGACGCGTTGGTCCGCTTAACTGTTATTAAGCTAGCCGAGGATCGTTGGAGCATGCTCTGGACTCACCATCATATATTGATGGATGGTTGGTGTATTGGCTTGTTATTCGAGGACCTATTCAGCTGCTATGAAGCATACTTGAACGGTATTGAGCCGGAATGGGTTGAGCGACAGCCATACCGTTTTTACCTCAATTGGCTGAAGGGTCAGGATCAACAAGAAGCAGTAACGTACTGGAAAAATCGTTTGGCCGGTTATGAGCAGCCTGTGACACTTCCGAAGTCCTCTCGCGGTCGTAGAAACGGTTACGAGCAGGAAAACGTCAGCTTTACGATGGAACGGAGCTTGACATCGGAGTTAAATAAGTTGGCGAAGGTTAATGATGTAACGTTGAATACCGTCGTACAAACGGTGTGGGCCAGTGTGCTGCAGCGTTATAACGATACAGAGGATGTTGTGTTCGGAACCGTTGTTTCTGGAAGACCACCTGAGATTAACGGCATTGAAGATATGATCGGACTTTTCATCAATACGATCCCAGTTCGCTTCCGATTTTTAGGACAAAGCTTTGCTGATCTGCTTCAAGAGGCCAAGCGGTCTGCCCTTCATGCGATGCAGTATGACTATTTGTCTCTAGCCGATATTCAGGCACAAAGTCCGCTTAAGCATCACTTGTTCGATCATATTTTGGTGTTTGAGAATACACCGGTTCATGAGGCTGCTAGTTCGTTAGGTGAGCAGAAGCGTTTGGGGTTCACCGTCACGAACGCTGAGATGTATGAGCAGACCAGCTATGATTTTGATATTACCGTTGGCCCTGGTGAAGAGCTATTTGTTAAGTTCAGCTATAATGCCTGTGTCTATGATAGAGAGTTAGTTGAACAGCTTGCACGACACTTTAAGCAGCTTGCCGAGCAGGCTATAGCACAGCCAGATGTTCCGATAGAAAGGCTCGAACTGTTAAGTGCTAAGGAGAAAAAACTGCTGACAAATGACTTCAATGCACGCAAGGAACCTATCAATATAAATGAGACCGTATCGAAGATGATCGAGCAGCAGGCTTCCCTAACACCAGATCGGGTCGCCGTTGCATATGGAAAGGAACATGTAACTTACGAATCTATAAATCGATCTTCCAATCAACTGGCGCATTATTTGCAAGCAAGTGGAGTAGGGCATGAGACGCTAGTAATTGTGCTTATGGATCGATCACCGCTTATGATCGAGACTATCCTCGCCATTTGGAAAGCCGGAGGCGCCTATATTCCGATTGATCCGGAATACCCTGTGTCACGCAAGCTTTCGATTATGAAGGAATCTAGAGCGCAGTATATGGTTACCACTTCTGCTTATATGGCTGATCTGCCAGTAGAAGAATTGACAGATGTAACATGTGTGCGACTGGATGTGGAAAAGTTTGGTATTCTAGCTGAATCTGCGCATAATGTTGAGCCGCTGCATACAGGAGAAAGTCTGGCTTACGTCATATATACATCTGGCTCAACAGGAAAGCCAAAGGGGGCTATGATTGAGCATGCGGGCATGTTGAATCATATTGCTGCTGAGATTGAGGAGATGTCGCTCAATGAGCAGTCTGTGATCGCACAAAATGCAAATCACTGCTTTGATATTTCCGTTTGGCAGATGTTCGCTGCGTTGACGATCGGCGGTACAACCGCAGTTTATGCGAATGATGTGATCTTGGAGCCAAGCGAATTCCTGCAACGGATCGCAGAAGATCAGGTCACCGTGCTAGAGGCAGTTCCTTCGTATTTAGCCTTGTTCATGGATGAATTAAGCCGTAATCCGGATTGTAAGCTGGCACTTCAGTATTTAATGATTACAGGAGAAACGGTCAAGCCGGCGATGGTGAAACAGTGGTTCGAGATATGTCCTGGTGTGTGTATGGTCAATGCATATGGTCCAGCGGAAGCAGCAGATGATATTAGCCATTACGTTATGGAAGAAGCACCTGCCCATGATCCGATCCCGATCGGCAGCTCGATTCGCAATATGAATATGTATATCGTGGATTCGAGATTTAGGCTTATGCCGATCGGCTCGATAGGAGAAATATGCGTTTCTGGAATAGGTGTCGGACGCGGCTATTTGAATGACGAGGAGCGCACGCAAGCCGTCTTTATGGAAGATCCGTTTACAGAAGAACAGGGAGTGCGTCTTTATCGGACAGGTGACCTTGGTCGATGGCTTCCGGACGGTACGATTGCATTTTACGGTCGAAAAGACAATCAGGTGAAAATCCGAGGTTATCGTGTGGAGCTAGGAGAGATCGAAGCACAGCTAGTTGAGCATGACCGTGTCCGAGAAGCAGTAGTATTGGATGCGGTGGATCATCTTGGGGGCCGTTACTTGTGTGCTTATATCGTAACGGAAGTAGACGTTAGTGTAGCTGATTTACGCAATCATGCTGCGGGGCTGCTGCCTGATTATATGGTGCCTGCTTTATTCTTGTTTATCGATGAGATGCCATTATCTCCTAACGGCAAAATCGATCGCAAAGCACTTCCGCAGCCTAGTGAACTACCGGGCAGTGAATTAAAGTGGCATGATTCAGAGGACGTTTTGATTTCGGATACAGAGTTGAACTTGGCGAAAATATGGTCAGTAGTGCTAGGAGTGGAATGGATTAGCCGTGAGCATTCCTTTTTTGAACTTGGCGGACATTCACTGAAGGCTATGACACTGACCGCACAAATTCGAAACCAATTATCAGTGAATGTAACGATTCGAGATATTTTTGCACATCCGACATTAAAAGAGCTGGCAGAACTGATTGACGGAAAAGAAGTCAGCAATGCAGTTAGCATCAAGTCGATAGAAGAACGGGTCTACTATCCTGCTTCGTCTGCACAGAGACGAATGTATATAGCAAGCCAGATGCCTGGAGCAGAATTAAGCTATAATATTCCGCAATTTACGTTGATAGAAGGCAGCTTCGATGAAGGCCGACTTCAGCTGGCGTTGAAGGAGCTTAGTAGAAGGCACGAGGCTCTGCGCACCTCCTTCACACTCGAAAGTGGAGAAGTGGTCCAGCGCATTCATGCAGATGCTGTGTTACATCTGGAAACGTATTGCTTAACCTACGACTCGTATCCACTCAACATGGATAAAGCGATACAATCTATCATTCATTCGTTTGTTCGTCCGTTTGATCTTACCATGGCACCATTGGCACGGGCTGGAATTATTCGGATGACAGAGGATAAATCGCTGTTGATGCTTGATATCCATCATATTGTTTCGGACGGAGTGACATCTGGTTTGCTAGCAAGTGAATTTGCAGCTCTTTATCGTGGAGAGGTACTTCCACAGCTGAATCTTCAGTATAAAGATTTTGCTGTCTGGCAGCAGGAACAGTTGGGCAGTGAAAACTTTGATAAGCAGGAACGATACTGGTTGGAGCAGTTGAAAGGGGAAATTCCTATACTACAGCTTCCAACAGACTTTATACGACCAGTTTACAAGAGCTATGAAGGGGATAGGCTGGATTTTGCGGTGGATGAATGGCTAACCTCAGCGATCCGGATGCGGTTAACTGAATCGGATTCGACTTTATTTATGTATTTGCTGGCAGCTTTTCATGTTCTGTTATCCCGCTATTCTGGGCAGAATGACTTGGTTATAGGCTCTCCGGTGGCAGGAAGGCAATACGCTGGATTAGAACGAGTATGCGGTATGTTCGTTAATACGCTACCTCTTCGCAGTCGTAGTTTCGAAACGGACACATTCATAGATTTATTGATGAGGATAAAGGAGTTAGCGCTTGGCGCATATGAGAACCAAGACTATCCTATTGAGGAATTGCTATCGAAGCTGAAGCTGGCGGCTGATCCTGGGCGCAGCCCGTTGTTTGATGCTGTACTAGTTATTCAAAATTTAGATGAGCCGGAAGTGGAGCTTGGATCTGTTGCGTTCCGTCCTTATTCAGTAGAAAATAAAACATCTAAATTTGATGTGACCCTTCTTGCTGTTGAAGAAGGTGGCAAACTAAGCTTCAGTCTGGAATACTGTACAGCATTGTTTGAGGAAGAGACGATGCGGCAGTTGGCAAGTGATTATCAGCATATTCTTCAAATCGCAACAGAAGATCCGTCGGTCAAGCTTAATGACATTCGTCTTTCAGAAGTTCCTATACAGGAGGAAAGAGCGATAGTCGGTGACATTGTGTTCGAGCTGTAATGTTGAGGAGGGGCCATCATGTATAAAGCGCAAGTGTCATCCCGGACAATGAAGCGGGATAAAATCCGTAAGGACCTGACCTACTGGCAGGATCGGTTGGAAGACGGCCCCGTATTTAGCTCCATACCAGGTGATAAGCCGCGATCCCAAGATGCAAAGCGGATGATGGAACAATTTGCGGATCGCATTCCGCCGGGAGTGGCGTCTAATATAATCGCTGCAGCCAAACAATCAGATGCAGCAATGTACATGATTCTTCTATCGGGAGTTACCTGGTTGCTTTCCTATTATGGCGGAACGAACGATGTAGTAGTGACCATGCCAGCTTTTCGGAACTTAAGAGACGACTCAATTGAGGTGTCGTTGCCGTGTATTCCACTGCGGATCTTGGTAGAGGGGCAACTGACCTACAGGGAATGGCTAATGAAGAACCGAAGTCTTGTGATGGAAGCGGATGAATATAAGAACATTCCGTTCTCGATGGTATTGGATCTTCTGGGTAATGATCACAAAGAGGGACGTCCTGCTTGGAGTACAGCTGTTTATTTGGACGGTCTGCACCAACCGGATTATTTAACTTCGGTTGACTCGGAGCTTGTATTTGGCTTTCAAGCTGAAGGCGATGGCATCTCGCTTTGCCTCAGCTATAACGCTGATATTTACAGCAAAGCGTTCATGACGCAAATGATGCGACACTTGTGGCGTTTCTATGAAGCTGCACTTGCCGATCCATCTGCACCGATCGGTCAAATTGAAGTGATTGATGATAAAGACAGACAGCATCTGTTGTATGGATACGATAAGCTAATGACGCCATATCCCGATCATTTGACGCTGCATGAACGTTTTGAGGAGCAAGTGGAGGCTTGTCCGGATCATATTGCACTCTCCTATGATGGCCGTGTCATGACCTACAAAGAACTGAACGAACGATCGAACCGCTTGGCTTGGACGCTGCGCGCTCATGGGTTAGTCGCAGAAGAGCTTGTTGCCGTCATCATGGATCGATCTGAGAACATGATTGTCGCTATGATGGGCATTCTAAAGGCCGGAGGAGCTTATGTACCGATCGATCCCGATTATCCTGCCGATCGAATTTCCTATACTTTGCAGGATAGCGGCGTTTCCTATCTAATAACGGAAGGCAATCATCTACCGCAAGAGATCGCTTTTGAAGGTACCATCATTAATCTGGTTGCTGAGGAGCAGTTAGATACTCGCTGCAGCAATCCTCCATCTACGAATACGCCTGATCATTTGTGCTACATCATTTATACGTCAGGTACAACAGGCAACCCCAAGGGTGTCATGATTGAACACCGAAATGTAATCCGACTCCTATTTAATGACTCTTTTGCTTTCGATTTCAACAGCCGGGATGTGTGGACACTGTTCCACTCCATTTGTTTTGATTTCTCAGTATGGGAAATGTATGGTGCATTACTTTACGGTGGCAAGCTCGTCATCGTATCCAAGGAAACTGCAAGAGAGCCGCAACAATTTATTGAGTTGGTTATGAAGGAACAAGTAACGGTACTGAATCAGACACCAACGGCATTCTATTATTTCGTGGAAGAATTGAAACAATCGAATAGTTCCTGTAATCATGACTTTGCGCTGCGCTATGTTATTTTTGGTGGAGAAGCATTGAAGCCAGCTATGTTAGAGCCTTTCTCACAGCTCTATCCAGCTACGAAACTTGTAAATATGTATGGCATTACCGAAACAACCGTTCATGTCACGTATAAGGAATTGACAGCGGCTGATATTGCAAACAATGCAAGCAATATTGGCGAGCCCATTCCAACTCTTGCAGCCTATATTATGGACGAGCAAGGTAGGCTGGTTCCTGCTGGCGTAGTCGGGGAGTTGTATGTCGGTGGAGCGGGAGTGGGCAGAGGGTATTTGAATAAAGGCGAGCTGACAGCTCAGAGGTTCGTGAAGCACCCATACAAGCCTCAAGAGCGCTTGTACCGCACAGGTGATTTAGCGAAAATACGGCTGGATGGAGATATGGAATATTACGGCCGTATCGATCATCAGGTGAAAATTAGAGGTCATCGGATTGAGCTTGGCGAGGTAGAGGCCGTATTCATGCGTCATCTTTCCATCAATGAAGCATTCGCAGTTGCAGCTAATGACGCGGGTGGCCAGACACATATTTGCATTTATTATGCTTCCGATGAAGATATAGGATCTTCGAATATGCGGCGATATGCGGCACAGTATTTACCAAGCTACATGGTGCCCTCCAGCATGATTAGATTGGATCATATTCCGCTAACGTCAAATGGAAAAGTTGACCGCCGCAAGCTGCCCGATCCATTCACCCGAAGTGATGAGGCGGACAGCTTCACAGAGCCGACGAATGAGAAAGAGACGATCCTTTGCGGATTGTATCAGCATTTATTTGGTCTGGAACGAGTCGGAATAACGGACAGTTTCTTTGAGCTTGGAGGCGACTCTATACGAGCTCTTCGACTCATAAGCAGCATCAATGAAGCGCTTGGCGTGCAGCTGCAGATCAAAGATTTATATATGCATCCCGTCATTTGCGAGCTTGCCGCGCATTTAGGTGGAGACAGCTTGGATGAGCAGAACTTGCGTCTGAAGGAAGCGTCGGATGAACTGGAAAAGATGAAGCTTGCGATTATCAATAATCCGATGTTAGTAACCAGTCTGCCGAAGGACTGGAAGGATGTATTCCCAATGAGTGATATTCAGGCAGGAATGATCTACGATAATTTGCGGCATCCAGAAGCGGCGAACTATCATGACCAGATGCCGTTTCCGCTCGATGACAAACGATTTGATGCGGTTCGTTTACAGGCTGCACTAACGGGGATGACTGCGAAGCATGATATTTTACGTACGGTGTTTGATATGCAGTCCTTTGATCAGCCGATGCAAATTGTGCTTTCCGAATTTAAGCCTAAAGTCGAGTATGTACATTTGTCCGGACTTGAACCAACGGAACAGCAAGAACGTATTTCCGCCTATATGCAGGAAGACCGTAGTCGTGGTTTTGAACTACATCGTCCGTTATGGCGGACATGCATCTTTCAGTTAAATCAACAACAATATGTTTTATTATTCATCTGCCATCATGCCATTCTTGACGGTTGGAGTGTGGCGGCATTTGCAACCGAACTGATGAATGCATATTTTGCCCTGAAGGACAGGCAAGGAGCAGGAGGTTCCTTTAAGCCACTGCAAAGTTCTTATAAAACATTTGTAACCGATCAGCTTGCGATTAAGAAGGACCCTGCAATCAAAGCGTATTGGTCTGCGGAATTGGATGGATACAATCGCTTGCAGCTTCCAGTGCGTGAAGGTAAGAAGCCTGTGCGAACGGAGTTTTATGAGTACACATTGAGCAGCGAATTGAGTGGTGAGCTTTCGGCGCTTGCCACGCGACAACGTACTAGCTTGAAACATATTTGTTTTGCTTTGTATACCGCAGTGATGAGCTTGATGAGCAGGGACAACGATATACTGGTCGGTATGGTTGAGCATAACCGTCCTGCAAGTGAAGATGCGGAAAAGATGCTCGGGTGCTTTTTAAATACGCTTCCTGTTCGATTGAATATCGGAGTGAATGATACGTGGAAAGACATTTTGAATCGGACTGATGTCAAGCTTAAGGAATTGAAGCATTACGGGCGCTTGCCATTGGCGGAAGTGATGAAAGTGGCAGGAGTTGTATCTGGTGATGGACAGCCGTTATTTGATACCTTTTTCAACTATATAGACTTTCATATTTACAATCATTTAGATCCGAAAGCGGCAGTGCAAAATGACAGCGGTGTTCAAATAGAGGGCTATGTTCGAAATGATATCCTGTTGGATTTCACAGTGGTGCATTACAAGGGAGATATCAAACTTAGTTTCATGTACCGTACAAGCGTATTCTCTCAAGCAGATATGGAGCGTTTGTCAGAGAATTTTGAACGTGCTGCAAAGCTGGCGGTGTACGAGGAACATGCTCTGTTTCAAAAAGAAGCTCTGCTAGCTATAGTTGAAGCTGAGATGCTGTTGAAGATGACGGCTGGTTCTGAAATCGATCAGAAAGATGAACGAACCGTTGTAGCTATGTTTGAGCAGCAGGCACGCCTTCAGCCTCGAAATACAGCCGTGGTTGATGGAGAACACGCTATCACGTTTGCAGAATTGAACGAAGAAGCAAATAAAGTGGCTCGTGCGTTACGGGCACGACATATTGGCCGTAGTGATCGTGTCGCACTTGTATTTGAAGCAGGAACTCAATTGGTAACCGCCATGCTGGCTGTTCTAAAAATCGGAGCCGCATTCGTTCCTGTAGATCCATCAAATCCTGCTGAGCGTGTATCGTTTGTAATAAAAGACAGTGGAAGCAGGGCCGTTTTGACATCAGAAGGGATGCTATCGGGTATTGATACGAATGAAATGAATGTATTGGATTTCACATCGTTGGTTACAAATCATGAGCGCATAAATGATGAATGTGAACAATCCATCATGACAGATGTGCAACCTCAATTGGAGGATCCTGCTTATATTATTTATACATCGGGTACGACAGGCTCACCAAAAGGTGTTGTTGTTAAGCACGGTGGATTAGCTAACTATGTAAATTGGTTTCTTCGCAGCTCTGAAGCGGGCAGCGATGACCGTACAGCGCTTTTGTCCTCATACAGCTTTGATCTAGGATATACGGCATTGTTTCCTGCTCTATGTGGAGGAAGCTCGCTCTATATGCCATCGAAAGAAATATATAGCGATCCTGAAGCACTGCTGCTCTTTTTGGAAGATAAGGGAATTACCTTTACAAAGTTGACGCCGTCCCTCTTTGGGACGCTGGCACAGAGCCATCAATTGCAATCCAGTCATCTTGATGCGCTTAGGCTGATTGTTATTGGCGGAGAGGCCGTTCAGCCAAGCGATGTGGGCCGTTTCCATGAAATTTTCCCGCGAGTAAAATTTATGAACCACTATGGTCCTTCAGAAACGACAATTGGCTGTGCAGCAGGATATATTCCATTTGATCAATGGGAGTCTTTTGAGGGACAGCCTGTACTTGGAACCCCAATTGACCATACGCGAATTTATGTACTTGATGCCAATCAGCAGCCTTTACGTGCGGGTGTGATTGGGGAAATGTATATCGCAGGTGCAGGATTGGCTGAGGGGTATTTGGACAAGCCTGATTTGACGGCTGAGCGGTTCATCGCAGCACAGGTGTTTGGTAGATCTGAGCGATTGTATCGAACAGGAGACCTTGGCAGCTATACCACAGCAGGAGCGATTGTTTTCCATGGACGTGCTGACGGGCAGGTCAAAATACGCGGTTACCGTGTAGAACCGAGCGGCATAGAAGCTAAGTTGCTCACCTATGAAGCGATTGTGGAGGCGCGGGTTGTTCCGTATCCCGACAAGGAAGACCGAGTGGCGCTTACCGCTTACGTGGTGGCGAGTGAGAGTATATCTATGGCACAGCTGCGCAACTGGTTAGCTGAATCGCTGCCGGATTACATGGTTCCTGCCAGCTTCGTATTGCTGGAACGAATGCCGCTCACAGCAAATGGCAAGCTCGATCGGCGAGCACTGCCTGCACCGGATATGAGTAGTGTGGTTAATAGCACCGTGTACACACCGCCTCGCAATGAGCTGGAAAAGACACTAGCTCGCATTTGGAAGCAAGTCTTAGGTGTTCAAACACCAGGCATCCATGATCATTTCTTTGAACTAGGTGGCGATTCCATTAAGGCGATTCAAGTATCTTCTCGATTACATGCGGAAGGACTTCGTATCGAGCTGAAAAATGTGCTCAAACACCCTACTATTTCGGGGATGAGTAGACATATCACCAAAACAGATCGAACGATTGAACAAGGTCCAGTCGAAGGCGATATAACATTTACACCTATTGTGAAGCGGTTTATGGAGCAGCCGGAAGAGGTGAGGCATCATTACAATCAGTCTGTCATGCTTCATTTCCGGGATGGAATTTCTGCGGACAGCGTAAGGCGCATTTTCGATGAGTTGACGCGCCATCATGATGCATTAAGAATTGTGTTGTCTTCGTCCCTAGGAGAAAGAGAAGTCCGCCTGTATAACAGGGGGGTGGGAACAGACTGTAGTGATTTTTATCGGTTGATTATTCGCGATTTGCGTCATGTGGATGCTCCCGCAGATGAAATTAGTAAAGAAGCCAACCTGCTTCAGGAAGGAATTTCACTTTCAGAAGGTCCTTTCGTCCAACTCGGTTTATTCCAGACGTCCCAAGGTGATCATCTGCTAATTATTATTCATCATCTTGTTATTGACGGTGTATCTTGGCGTATATTATTCGAAGATATTTTGAAACTGTATGAACAAATTACAACACATGATGCGTTACGGCTGCCGAAGAAGACGGATTCCTTCCTGTATTGGGCAGAACAGCTTTCGGCTTATAGCCGAAGCAAGCCGTTTACGAATCAGGCTGCATACTGGAATGCGCTAAGCAACGAAACGTTTGGCAAGCTTACAACCGACTATGAGTCGACAGATAATAAAGTGCGCGATACGCGAGCCATTTCTGTTCAATTTTCCGAGGGAACTACGATGAAATTGTTGAAGCAGTCACATCATGCATACGGTACCGATACGAATGATCTGCTGCTTGGTGCGCTTGGGCTAGCGTGCAGGGATTGGTGCGGTATGGAATGGCTATTGGTTGAACTGGAAGGGCACGGTCGTGAGGATATTGGTCGTGATATTAATATTAGCCGTACTGTTGGCTGGTTTACAGCTGCTTATCCGGTTGCGTTGGAGACAGGCGGAGCATTAAATGAAGGCGGCCACATAGAACTATCCACTTATGTGAAGCGTGTAAAAGAACAGCTGGGAAAAATACCGGATAAAGGTATTGGATACGGTGTGCTGAAGTATTTGACTTCTGCAAGTCCAATGGAACGACAAGTCGCTCTTCTGCCAGAGCCGGAAATTAGCTTCAATTATTTAGGTCAATTTGATCAGGATGTTGAGACAGGTGTGTTCAGTATCTCTTCGTACGTCATGGGCAGTCCCGTTCATCCAGACATGAATAGACGGAATAAGTTGGATATTACCGGCATTATTACTGGTGGCAGGTTGGAGATCGCGGTTCATTACAACAAAGAAGAATATGAGGAATCAACTATGCAACGATTTGCTGATTTCTATACGCGACGTCTTGAACAGTTGATTGATCACTGCATAGCGAAAGAAACACCTGAAAAAACACCAAGCGATTATGGAAGTTCTCTATTGTCTATTGCCGAGTTAGAATTAATCGAACAGCGTTATCCGGATATGGAGCAAGTCTATCCTCTGTCTCCCATGCAATCTGGATTGTTGTTTCACTCGATGATGAACTCCGAATCAGCAGCTTACTTTGAACAGTTTTCCTTCGTATTGAAGGGGAAACTTGATTTTGAGAAATTTGAACAAAGCTTTAATGAAGTGCTGCGCAGGCATGATATTTTCCGAACAGCTTTCATGTACGAAGGAATTGCAGTTCCTCATCAAATTGTGCGAAGACACCAGGATAACCCAATAAAGCTTCTGGATATCCGGGATATGGATGCTGTAGAACAATCGGATTACTTGGGCCGTGCCAAGCAGATGGATCGTGTGCAGGGGTTTGAGCTTAGTGAAGGAAGGCTCATGCGGATGACGCTATTGCGTACCTATGATGACGTTTATCAAGTGCTGTGGAGCCATCATCACATCGTCATGGACGGTTGGTGTATGGAAACAATTACTAATGATTTACTGAGCGTATACGGCTCATTGCTTATAAATAAGCCGATCATGCTGGAGCCAGCGCAGCCGTACGCGAATTATATCCGATGGCTTGAAAATATCGACAAACCAGAGGGGCTCACTTATTGGAAAGGTTATTTGGATGGTTATACTCGCCAAGCGTCACTGCCTCGTACGCGCAGGAACGTTGGCAGCTATTCGAAACAGGAGTATGTGTTGACCTTTGACAAGGAGATAACTGATCAGCTGGAACGGCTTGGTCGGAAGCAGCGTGTAACACTGTATACGATCTTGCAAACGATGTGGGGATTAATCTTACAGCGATACAATGGCACAGATGACGTCGTATATGGATCAGTTGTATCTGGGCGGCCTCCTGAACTCAGTGGAATCGAGACGATGGTCGGATTATTTATTAATACGGTTCCCGTACGGATTCAGACAAAGGAAAGCCAATCTTTCTCAGCGCTGCTTGAGCAAATACAAGAAGCATCCATTGCTTCTAAAATACATGAGTTTATACCGCTTGCAGAGATTCAAGGTATGTCTGCGCTGAAACAGGATCTAGTAGATACGATTATCGTATATGAGAATTATCCGGTAGGTCAGCAGATGGAACAGGCAAGTGGCGAGGACGCAATTGGTCTTTCCATTACAGATGTGGAAGTATTCGAGCAAACTAACTATGACCTTGATTTGACAATTATTCCAGACGAATGCTTACAAATAAAATTTACCTACAATGCTTCTGTATATGACGACAGCATAATCAAACAAGCTGCTAGAGGTTTATTGCAGCTTGCTTATCAAGTGACAGTGAACCCGGGCGTACAGATAGAAGATATTCATGTACTGGATCCTGCTGGGAGAACTGAGATTTTACATTATTCCAGAGGAAAGCGTGTAAGTTACTCGCTTGAACAGCCAGTATACCGATTGTTTGAACACCAATCTGTCTGTCATCCTGAACAAACTGCTGTACTGTTCGGAAAAGAACGGACTAACTATCAGTCGCTAAACAGAAGCGCCAACAGACTTGCCCATTATTTGATGAGCTTGGGGACGAAGAAAGAGGAATTAGTTGCTGTGCTGCTCGACCGCTCCCCACGGATGATGGAAGCTTTTCTTGCTATATGGAAAGCGGGAGGAGCCTATGTTCCAATTGACCCGGAATATCCCGTTGCTCGTCAATTAACCATTCTTCAAGAATCAGGAGTAAAGTTTGTCATCACTTATTCTTCCTATGCAGAACTTCTGGGACAAATGGATGTGTTGAGTGATGTGAAATGGGTACTGCTGGATCAGCTTGCTGAGGAACTAGTTAAGCAAAAAGTAGATAACGTAAAACGGGAGGTATCGGGAAGCGACCTTGCGTATGTTATTTATACGTCTGGCTCGACGGGTACACCGAAAGGGACAATGATTGAACATGCAGGCATGCTTAATCATATGTTGGCAGAAATTGATGAGCTTGAAATCGCTAAAGGGACCGTGTTAGCACAGAATGCAAGCCATTGCTTCGATGTTTCTGTCTGGCAATTTTTCGCCGCGCTACTCGTTGGAGGAACAACGGCTATTTATCCAAACGAGCTTATTATGGAACCTAACCGTTTCATAGAGCAGCTTGGTCACGACAAAGTAGAAGTATTGGAGGTTGTGCCATCCTACTTGGCAGTGATGATGGATGTTTTTGAAACAGCCGGATGTCGACCAGAGGCTTTGCGGTACTTAATGATTACCGGAGAGACCGTAAAGTCGGCAATGGTAAAGAGATGGTTTGAATTGTGTCCCAACATACCTATGATTAACGCCTATGGCCCTGCTGAGGCATCTGATGATGTCAGCCAGTATGTCATGACAGGATTGCCAGACACCGAACATATTCCTGTAGGAAAACCTATAGCTAATATGAACTTGTATGTTGTGGACGAGCAGTTGAGATTATCTCCGATAGGTGCGATAGGTGAAATTTGCGTTTCAGGTATTGGAGTTGGTCGAGGATACTTGAATGATTCGATGCGAACGGAAGCTGCATTCATGGAGGACCCTTTTGCAGATGAGTCAGGTATTCGACTATATAGGACGGGTGATCTTGGTCGTTGGCTTCCGGGAGGTACGATTGAATTTTTTGGACGCAAGGATTATCAAGTGAAAATACGCGGCTTCCGTATTGAATTAGGCGAAATTGAAGCGAAGTTGGCAGCACACAAAGGTGTGCGTGAAGCTGTGGTAACGGATTTCGTAGACAATCAAGGCAATCAGGCGCTCTGTGCTTACATTGAGCTTCGAGACAGGAGTATAGAAGTAGAAGTTCTCAATGTTGAAGCTTTGCGTAGTTATCTCGCTCAGGAGCTTCCAGATTATATGATCCCTGCTGTCATTATGTATTTAGATCAGATGCCTTTGTCGCCTAATGGTAAGGTTGACCGCAAAGCATTGCCTGTGCCGGATGAAGAGCTCGACATGCATTACAGCGACTATGAAGCTCCTAGAAATGATATTGAACATGCATTATGTGCGGTGTGGTCAGACGTGCTTGGTATGGAGAGCGTCGGCATCCGAGATCATTTTTTCAGCATCGGTGGAGATTCAATCAAAGCGATTCAAGTTGTATCGCGTCTATACAACTATGGTTTGAAGCTAGAAATGAGGGATTTGTTTCAGTATCCGCAAATTGCGCAATTAAGTATGTATATGAAAGAGGCAAAGGAAGTTATCGATCAAGGTCCCGTTCATGGAGAGATTCGCTTGACTCCAATTCAGCAGAGTTTCTTCGAGGTGGGGCATGCAGAGCCAAGTCATTATAATCAATCCATTATGTTATATCGGGCTGAAGGCTTTAACGAACAGGTACTCAGGAATGCTTGGTTGGAGATTGTAAGACATCATGATGCACTCCGGATCGTTTTCCGTAAGGAAAGCACCGGTATAAAGGCGTATAACCGAGGGATAGAAAAGGAAGACCATGAATGGTTTGACATGCAGGTTTATGAGATTGTTGACGATGAGAGACAAGAAACGACTATCCACGATTTAGCGGAGACGATGCAGCGGAGCATGAACTTGGAAGAGGGGCCGCTTGTAAAGCTAGGACTCTTCCAGACAAGCAAGGGAGATCATCTACTAATTGCTATCCATCATCTAGTAATCGACGGTGTTTCCTGGCGTATTTTGCTAGAAGATCTGGAGCTCACGCTGAAGCAGCAGGAACAGCTAGCCCAAATTAAACTCCCACATAAAACAATCTCGTATCAACGGTGGTCAGAATTGCTGGAAGCCTATGGGAAGGGCAAAGAGATGCAAGCGGAAGTGGCTTACTGGTGTGAACAAGACCGCTTCCGTCTGCCTGAGTTGCCGCGTCTGACCAACTTAAAGAAAACGAGGTTACTAAAAGATTCATCCATTATACAGCATTCACTGACTACCGAGCTGACTCAATCATTGCTGACATCTGTCCACCACGCGTACAACACCGAGCTGAATGATTTACTTCTGGCTGCACTCGCTGATGCGCTTACGAAGTGGAATGGATCGACGATGAACAAGATAGTGATGGAAGGCCATGGTCGGGAAGAGCTGCTGCCAGAAATGAATGTGAATCGAACAGTCGGCTGGTTTACCTCGGAGTTTCCGTTACTGCTGGAAGGACAGGCAAGCGAAAGCCAAGCAGAGCTTGGTCTCAGAGTACGAAAAATGAAAGAAGCGCTGCGTAAAATTCCGAATAAAGGTGCTGGATACGGCATATACCGACAGCTTTGCAGGAATGGAACGATCGAACAAAAGGCATATCCTACAAAGCCGGACATTGTATTTAACTATCTCGGACAGTTCGATAATGATCTATCCACGAGTATGTTTGAACCGTCAGTCTATTCGGGTGGCCACGAATCTAGCGGTGAAAATCGAAGCGAATATGCGTTGGATATTGCAGCAGTGATAGAGAATGGACGGTTGCAAGTTGCGGTTACGTATAATCGGAATGAATTCAAAGAGGAAACGGTGCGAACACTTGCGGATGCCTATCTGCAGCAACTGGAAGTGTTGATTTTGCACTGTCAGCAGCAAACGGTCACAGAGCAAACACCTTCAGATGTTGGGTATGATGAGCTGTCTATAGAACAGTTTGATGAGCTTACTGCGGAGCTTGCTGATTTGCTGAACGATTAATGTTTGAATCTTTAGCTACATGACAAGTTGTAGAGCTGACATAGGCCGCTGTCGGGTGCATCGATCAGATGCGCCCGCAGGGCACAAGAAAGGCAGGTGCTGATGGTTATGGCAAGCAAAGTGGATATTCAGAAGATTTACCCGCTTACGCCGATGCAGGAAGGCATGCTGTTTCATTCTATTAAGGATTCAAATGGAGCCTATGTAGAACAGCTGATTTTTGAAGCTGTAGGATCTTTGAATATTTCTTACATGGAGCAAAGTTTCAATCGGTTAATTGAACGTCATGAGGTATTGCGTACCGTGTTTAAATACAGCAAGGTTGAGCGGCCCATCCAGATCGTACTGCGCGAACGACAAGGACGAATTCCATATGAATCGATTGCTGAGCTGGAAGAAGAAGCGCAAATGGGCATTATCGAGGCTAGAAAACAACGAGATCGGACAGACGGTTTTGATTTGACCCGAGACATTCCGATGAGAATTACTGTACTTCAGACAGGTCCTGATCGGTATAGGGTCATTTGGAGCTACCATCACATCATGATGGATGGCTGGTGTTCCAGTATTTTGTTTAAAGATTTTTTGGAATTCTATCGTCAATGTGAGCGTGGATATGAATCCCAGCTTGATCCCGTTTATCCTTACAGTGCGTACGTGCAATGGCTAGAGCGGCAAGACGTGGAGGAAGCGAAGTCATTTTGGGCTGACTATTTGGAAGGGATTGAAGAAGCTTCACATGTACCACCTCAGCGTGTAAGCTCTGGTTGCTATGAGCATGGGGAGTTTGAATATCGTCTAGACAAGGGGCTCACGGCTCAACTGGATCGTTTGGGAAAGGAACGCGGTATTACGTTGAGTACGGTGGTTCAATCCATATGGGGAATTCTGCTGCATCGATATAATTTCACGGACGATGTTGCGTTTGGTTCCGTTGTCTCTGGAAGACCTCCGGAGGTACAAGGGGTTGAACATATCATCGGTCTGTTCATTAATACGATACCTGTGCGAATTCGAATAAACAGAGCTGAACCGGTTGTGCACATGATGCAGCAATTACATAAAGATTTGCAGCAAGCACAACAACGTGCGTATGTATCACTCGCAGATATTCAATCTTTGTCGCCGCTAAAGCAAGATTTAATTAACCATATCGTCGTGTTTGAAAATGTGCCCGGGAACGGGAGTAGTGGTGACGAAGAAGATGATACTGCTTTGGAAAAGACTTTGGTTGACTTTGAAACTAGCGATTTCGAAATGAAGTATCAAACGAACTATGATTTTAATGTGATCATTCATCCAGGCGATGAGTTGTCCGTTAAATTTGTCTATAATGCAGCCTGTTATGACTATGATTTTGTCTATCGAATGGGTGGACATTTCGAAACGGTAGCCCGTCAGCTTGCCAATGATCCAGAGATGCCAATTGGTAACGTTATCCTTGTCTCCAATGAAGAAACAGAACAGCTAGTGCAGCAGTTTAATCATACGACAGCAGCATTTCCTTATGAGAAAGTAATTCAGGAGTTATTTGTAGAACAAGTATTTTTGTACTCAGATAAGCCTGCACTTGTGGAAGGCGAAAAAACGTGGACATATCGTCAGTTGGAAGAGGATAGTAATCGAATTGCCCATCTGCTTCGTACGAGAGGTGTTGCATCGAACCAATTGGTAGGAATCCTTGCGCCTCGTTCTGCGGAAATGGTTATTGCATCTTTGGCAGTGCTCAAAGCTGGCGGAGCTTACTTGCCAATAGATCCGGCTTATCCGGAAGAGCGTGTACGCTATATGCTGCAAGATAGCGGCACTCCTATCGTACTGGTGCACAGTTCATTGGATCGTCAGCAAATAGCTGACTTGTACGGTAGAGAAGAGCCTGGTTATAACATAGACATTATATCTCTGTTGGCTGAAGATTGTTCTAATCATTCACACTTGCCGCTAGTTACCATTAATCATCCGACCAACATGGCTTATGTCATGTACACCTCAGGTTCAACCGGTAAGCCCAAAGGGGTCATGGTTGGGCACCGCAGCGTAGTTCGTCTTGTGAAAAATACGAATTATGCGGAATTCCGTCCTGGCGGGCGAATTTTACAAACCGGTGCTGTAGCTTTTGATGCTTGTACCTTCGAAGTATGGGGAGCTTTGTTGAACGGAATGGCGCTGTACATTGTAGATGAAGCAGTCATCTTGAATGCTCACAAACTCGAGCAAACCATACATTCCAGCGGCATCACGACAATGTGGCTGACATCGCCCTTATTTAATCAGTTATCCAGCTTCAATCCAACGATGTTTCGAGGCATGGAACAACTAATTGTAGGTGGAGATGCATTGTCTCCAGTGCATGTACATCGTGTAATGGATTGCTGCCCGGAGTTAACTGTCATTAACGGCTATGGGCCGACGGAGAATACGACATTTTCGGTTTGCGGCCGTGTGTGCAGTGATGATCGAGCGTCTATCCCGATTGGCTATCCGATTAGCAACTCGACTGCTTACGTCTTGGCTGAAGGGTTACAATTACAGCCTATTGGGATAACAGGCGAGTTATGCGTCGGCGGTGAAGGCGTGGCGCTCGGATATTTGAATAACCCCGATCTAACTCGAGAAAAGTTTGTAGAAGATCCGTTTCGCCCTGGTCAAATGATGTATCGTACAGGTGACTTGGCACATTGGCTGCCTGATGGAAGGCTGGCTTACATGGGACGTATGGATAAACAGGTGAAAATTCGAGGTCACCGTATTGAAACGAGTGAAATTGTGCATCATCTGCTTCAGCATCCGGTTGTATGTGAAGCGGTTGTGATCGTCCGGAAAAATGAAGATGTTGACAATGATCTAATTGCCTATTTCGTAGCTTCCGACCAACTTTCCGCTGCAGAGCTTAGGGTATTCTTGAAAGAATCACTGCCAACCCATATGATACCTAGTGGTTTTATAAATGTGGAGCGGCTGCCGTTAAACCGTAACGGCAAGATTGATGCAAGCTTACTGCCTGAGCCATCTGAATGGCTATCGCATCATGCTGCTTATGAAGAACCGCAAGGAGAGACGGAGATTGGGCTGGCTGCAATTTGGCGAGAGCTGCTTCGAGTGGAATCGGTCGGCAAAAATGACGATTTCTTCGCACTAGGTGGACACTCACTAAAAATCACGCAGCTTATTGCGAGAGTGCAAAAAGAGTTTCAAGCAGAGTTGTCCGTACCAGCTGTCTTTGCTGCACCGCAACTGCACCAGATGGCGCAGATCCTTCATTCTGCTTCTTCTGCTGCCAACCATGCAGGAGCCATTCTACCAGCTAATGAGAAAGAGTATTATGCTGTTTCTGGTGCTCAACGTTCTCTACTTTCAGTCCAGCAATATATAGGTGAAAGTCATGTGTACAACATACCGATCGCTCTACTGATTCGCGGGAAACTAGATATAAATCGTTTCCGCCAAGCGCTGGCACGGATTGTGGATCGTCATGAAGCGTTCCGAACATCCTTTCACTTTATGGATCAAGGGCCAGTGCAGCGCATTCATTCGAACGGCACCATTGAACTCGAGTTTAGGAAGATTCATTTTGCAGCGGATGAGGAGCAAGTGGAAGATAAATTGCGGGAGCTGTTTGTGTCCTTCGTCCAACCGTTCGATGTGTCGCGTCCTCCATTGCTGCGAGTAGAGCTCGTTCAGTGGCAGGAGGACCGCTATTTATTCATGTGCGATATGCATCATGTCATCTCAGACGGGACATCGTTAAGTATTTTCATGGATGAACTTGTAGCGCTGTATAAGGGAATGCCGCTTGAACCTATAAAGATTGGGTACAAGGATTATTCGGAATGGCAGCAAGGTCAGATTGCACTGGAAGCATACAGGCGGAAAAGGAATTACTGGCTCGGGGCGCTTTCTGGTACACTGCCTCGCCTTGAGTTACCAACAGATTATGAGCGACCGCCCGTACAGGATTTTCGGGGCGCACGGGTGGATATGGTTATTGGGCCGGAATTAACAGAAGCGGCAAATCAGGCAGCAGCAGCACATCATACAACACTGTATATGCTACTGCTTACTTGCCTGCACGTCTTGCTGCATCGCTATACCGGTCAAGAGGATATTATTATCGGTTCACCAGTAGCAGGGAGAACGAATGATGACCTAGCGTCTGTTATCGGCATGTTCGTGAACACCATCGTGATTCGCAGCCATCCGTCAGGTGGGAAAGCTTTTGACCAACTGCTCAAAGAGGTGAAAAATCATACGATCAACGCATTAGAACGTCAGGATTATCCTTTCGAGGAACTGGTTAAAGCATTGAAACTTCCGCGGCGAGCGGATCGAAGTCCGCTGATCGATGTCGTCTTCGTACTGCAGAATATGGATAGGGGATCTCGTTCTATCAATGGGCTAGTTATTGAGCCGTTGTCACATGACATAGGCATCTCCAAATTTGATTTGACGCTGCAAGTGTTGGAGCACGAAGGAGAATTGCACGTAAGTTGGGAATATGCCGCTTCATTGTTTAAAGAACTTACGATTGAGACGATGCACGGGGATTACATCGCTATTTTGGAGCAGGTTTGTAGCGACTCAAATAGGAAGATTGGCGCTGTTTCTTTAACGGGAGCACGATCGACAGGCATAATCAATCAGACTCTGACGGAGGATGTCTTGTTCCAGTTCTAGGCACAAAATTATTAAATGGTAGGTAAAAAGCCAATCGGTAAGGAGGCAGACATGAGCGTAATGGATCGACTTGCGTACAATGTAATGCTTTCCGATTCTAGGTTTGAAGCGGAAAGAAATTACTGGCTTAACCAATTGGAAGGAGAATTGCAGTTCGGGAAATTCCCCAACGACTCTTATGAAGAGGTTGGGACTGTACAAATGAAGTCCGAGCGATATCATTTCGACTCACATCTTTCCAAGCGGATCAATGAATTATGTGGTGGTTCACAAGCAGGCTTGTACATGATATTGACGGCGGGTGTTGTTTACTTGCTGTACAAGCATACGGGCAATGACGAACTGACTATTGGTATGCCGGTATTTCGCCAAGCGCAAGCAGCAGACAATGAAGGTCATTTGCTTGCACTGCGGGCGATCATGGAGCAAGACGACAGCTTAAAAAGTTTGTTGGGCCGAATGAAGGAACTAGTTATGGAGGCGGATAGGTACCAGAGCTTGCCGTTTGCGGCGATTGCTGTATACAAGCAGCAGCCTTGGGGTGCGGAGCAGTATTTCCATACCGTTACTTCCCTGCATTCCATTCATCAGGAACTACCGGAGGGTGAAAAAACGGATTTGCATGTTCGCTTCCATGCATCTAGTGTGGAAGATTTGCTAATGGAAGTCTCATTTAATAGTACGATGTACGATAAAGAGACTATAGATCGAATCGCAGTGCAACTGCAGCTATTACTTGAGGGGGGGATTGCCGCTCCTGACCAGTCACTTGCTGCTGTTGAACTCGTCACGGTGGAAGATAAAATGCGACAGCATCAGCAGTGGCGTGAAAGCAATGTCGGGTACCCTACATCGGCAACGATTCACGGCTTGTTTAAAAAACAGGCGGTACAGTACCCAGAGCGAACTGCCGTTCAATTTGGAGATAGAGAGATGACCTACCGTGAGTTGGATATTCAATCGGATCAATTAGCGGTTAAACTGCGGAGTCTTGGTATTTCCCGTAATCGACTAGTCGCTGTCGTTCTGGACAGATCCATGAATATGGTGATTACGGCACTGGCGATCCTAAAAGCTGGCGGTGCGTATGTTCCGATAGATCCTGACTATCCGGTCGATCGGATTGCCTACACGTTGGAGGATAGCGGTGCAGAAGTACTCGTCACACAGCGCCACTTGAAGGAACAGTTTCGTTTCGCAGGAGAACGATTAACGATAATCGAAATAGATGCGCCAGAACACATCCAAGAACTTCGAAATACGGCACAACATGAATGGGATGAAACCAGCAAACCGGAAGACTTGGCTTATGTCATCTATACCTCAGGTACAACGGGCAAGCCCAAAGGGGTTATGATCGAACATCGAAATGTTGTACGGCTTCTGTTTAACGACCGTTTTCCATTTGCTTTTAATGAACATGACGTGTGGACCATGTTTCATTCCTTCTGTTTTGATTTCTCCGTCTGGGAAATGTACGGAGCACTGTTGTACGGTGGGAAGCTAGTAGTAGTAAGCAGAGAAGATGCTCAGGATCCTACGGCATTTCTACAACTGCTCGAACGTCAAAAAGTGACCGTTCTTAATCAAACTCCTTCAGCTTTTTATCGGCTCGTGGATCAGATTAATAATGCTGCGCATAAGAAAGCTCCGCCCCTTCAAGTTAGATACGTTATTTTTGGCGGCGAGGCGCTTAATCCGAAGCTCCTTCAGCCGTGGAAAGAAAGTTATTCGTGTACTCGTCTTGTAAATATGTATGGTATAACAGAAACAACGGTACATGTAACGTTTAAGGAGCTCGCAGATGTAGATGTAGGAACGTCTCGCAGCAATATAGGTAAACCCATTCCGACACTTACGGCCTACATTATGGACGAGTATCTTAACTTGCTTCCTGTAGGGATGGCTGGTGAATTATGTGTAGGCGGGCTTGGCGTTGCCAGAGGATATTTGAATCAACCAGAGTTGACTGCCGAGCGATTCGTGAACAATCCGCTTCGACTTGGTGAAAGACTATATCGTTCAGGTGATTTAGCAAGAATGCTTCCTAATGGTGATATTGAATATTTGGGCAGGCTGGATCATCAGGTGAAAATTCGCGGCTATCGAATTGAGCTAGGTGAAATTGAAAACCGACTGCTGCAGCATCCTTCTGTAAATAAGGTAGTTGTGCTGACCCGAAATGACCGGGGGCAGCCTGACATTTGCGCGTACTATACGGCTGATGAGCGAATGTCAGCGCCTGAACTAAGAGATTATTTAGCGGGACTGCTGCCGTCGTATATGATCCCAGCCCATATGATTCAAATTGGCGAAATTCCGATGACCGTAAACGGAAAAGTGGATCGGAAGGCGTTGCCAGAGCCACTTGGCATTGAGTCGACGGACGAGCAGGTTGACCCGCGTAATGATTTAGAAGCAAGGCTTGCAGTACTTTGGGCTGAGGTAGCTGGAACTAAGAAGGCGGGAGTTACAAGCAGCTTCTTCCATTTAGGAGGAGACTCCATTTCAGCCATTTCGCTGATTAACAGGGTTAATCGTGACTTTCAGGTTCAACTGCAAATGAAAGACTTATATTTGCATCAATCGGTGGCTGAATTTGCTTTCATTCTGCAAGAGCAGTTGGATAGCAATACGGCATTGGCATCCCTAATGGAGAACAAGGAAAATGTTGATTCAACCGCTGCATTTGGGGGTGCTCCATCAGTAAAATGGGCTGAACAGGAACTAAATAAGCTTAAGCAACGAATTTTCGACGACCCGACGCTGCGCGCATTTTTGCCTGAAAATGTTGAGGATTTATATCCTATGAGTGATATTGAGCGTGGAATGGTTTATTACGCGATGATGCATAGTGGAGAAGGGATGTATCATGACCAATTCATCTATCATTTCTCGGATGACCGTTTTGAATTCGAAACATTTTTAAAGGCTCTTCGGTTGTTGGTGGACAAACATAGTATTTTCCGAGCGAGCTTCAACCTGCGTAATTTTGATACGCCTATGCAAATCATTCGCCGAGAGGTTCAGCCTGACGTAGAATGGGCAGATGTGAGTGAATTGCAGCGCGCTGAGCAGGAAGAGCGAATTCGTCAAGTTCTAGATCATGATCTTATGAAACCATTTGTAGTGAGCGAAGCCCCGCTATGGAGAATTAAGTTATTTAAAACGGCTGCCGATCAGTTTTGCATGTGCTGGATTTTCCATCACGCTATTTTGGATGGATGGAGTAATGCTTCATTTATAACGGAGCTTTCCAACACGTATTTTAGACTTAAAGTGGACCCTGCCTATAAGCCGGAGCCACTCCGCAGTGATTATCGTGCTTATGTGGCAGAGCAGTGGGCACTCAAACAGGACTCTTCTATCCAAGGTTTTTGGAAGGAGGAATTGGCTGACTACAAACGTCTTCATTTGCCGAGTCTCCCAGAAGAGGGTTTGAACGATATACTTGGTGCAGAATGGATCGATTTAAAAGTGGAAGAGGAGTCACAGGAACAACAAGGAACCTATACGCTGGCACTTGATGTCGATCTTCTTCACCGTCTTGCGACTGTTGGGAAGCAGGAGGGAATTAGTCTAAGAACCTACTGCTTTGCTGCCTACGCATATATGCTTAACATGCTGACTTATGAAAACGACTTTATCGTAGGTCTCATTGAAAATAATCGCCCAGTATGCGACGATGCCGAACGCTTGCTTGGCTGCTTCTTAAATACAGTTCCAGTTCGTATGCGTATGGAGCACGGAATGACATGGGGCGATTATGCTCGTGGAATAGAACAAAAGCTGGTCAACATGAGGCATTATGGAAGACTACCGTTGTATGAAATTTTGAAGTCGATTGGCGATACATCCCAAGATGAAAATCCACTGTTTGATACCGTCTTTAACTTTGTTGATTTCCATGTGTATGAAGAGATGGATCATTTCAGTCGAGTAAACGATACATTGGCGGTACAGGGACAGGAAAAAACGAACACTTTATTTGATTTTTCTATACTGAACACTTTCCAACAATTTGCTGCCCATATCATTTACGACACTTCACGCATACTGCAAGGACAGCTGAAGTTAATGGTCGGCTACTTTATTGAGACGCTACGCGCGATGGCGGAGCAGCCGGACAAACAAGCTCGTAAGGAGGATATATTATTACCTGCTGAACGTAGGAGGCTCTTGCAAAGCTTTAACGCGACGCAACTGCCATATCCGTCACATGCTTCATTTCCTGTTTTGTTCAGGGAGCAAGTGGAGGCAGGACCTGAGCGCATCGCAGTACGGAGCGGTGATGGAGAGTGGTCTTATCGACAGCTTTACATGCAAGCAGCTCGGACAGCCGCCGATTTGAATGCAAGAGGCATTGGCCGGGGACAGATTATTGGACTAATGTGCTCACATTGTGCAGAAACCGTGATCGGTGCATTATCGGTTATGATGGCAGGGGCAGCCTTCGTTCCAATCGATCCAGAATATCCGCGGGATCGTGTTGAACATATGCTTCGCGACAGCGGGGCTAAACTAGTGCTTGCTCGACGAAAAGAAGAGATTGTTTCACTACATGGTGATGTAGAAGTAATTCTATTAAATGCTACAGCCCTGCAAACAGACACTGATCTTTGGGACGAGTCTCCTATCCATTTTCCGCTTGTGACTGACTTGGCCTATATTATTTACACGTCTGGTTCGACAGGCAAGCCAAAAGGGGTAATGGCAGAGCATCGAGGTTTAGCGAATTTGAAGTCTTACTTTGAGCAGAAGCTGAACATCACGCGAGAAGATCGTATTATCCAGTTCGCAAGCAGCTCGTTTGATGCTTCTATCTGGGAAATATCGATGGCCCTATTGACAGGAGCATGTCTTGTTATTCCTACGAAAGATATCATCATGAATCCCTCACAATTTATTGCTTATTTGAATGAAGAACGAGTAACAGTAGCAACACTTCCCCCAACTTATCTACAGCAGCTTGAGCCGAATTCTATCAAGAGTTTACACATACTCATTTCCGCGGGATCAGCCATTTCACCAAAGCTAGTGAAGAAGTGGAGCTCGCAAGTTAACTATTACAATGGCTATGGTCCAACGGAGACAACCGTGTGTACAAGCGTATGGCCGTTTGAGCCATCAACCTTTGACCTTGAAACGGTACCAATTGGCAGACCAATTGCAAATACGGAAGTTTATATTTTGGATGAACTTGGCCAACTTCAGCCGATGGGCATTCCTGGTGAATTGTGTGTGGCGGGTGAGTCACTAGCCCGAGGGTATTTGAATCGTCAGCAACTGACGGATGAGAAATTTATACAACCTGAGATTCATGGTTCACGCAGAATGTACCGTACAGGTGATCTGGCATGTTGGCTGCCAGACGGCAACTTAGTTTATATTGGCCGAATCGACCATCAAATCAAAGTTCGTGGCTATCGCGTCGAGCTTGGAGAGATAGAAGCTTGTCTGACAGCATTGCCTCAGCTTAGGGAAGCAGTAGTCGTTGATCGGGAAGACGAGCAGGACAATTTGTACTTGTGTGCCTATTATGTCGCTGTGGAAGAAGTGATAGTAAGCGCGATTAGGCAGCATCTAGCAGAAACACTCCCGAATTATATGATTCCAAGTTATTTTATACAGCTTGATAAAATGCCGTTGACACCTAACGACAAGGTAGATCGCAAGGCGCTTCCTGCGCCAGAACAAATGGTTCAGGCTGCGGCAAGCAGCAGCTTGACAAAAGCCCAATCCGTAATGGAACAGGTGCTCGCAGCTGTTTGGCAAGAGGTGCTTGGATGTGTCGACGTCGGGACAGATGCTCATTTCTTTGAACTTGGTGGAGATTCAATAAAGGCGATACAACTTACAGCCCGACTTCAGGTTCAGGGTTTGGAGTTGAACGTTCGTGATTTGTTCCAAAATCCGACCATTCGAGAAGCGGCAACTTATATTCGAACAATCGAAAGGCAAGTTGATCAATCACCAGTTCAAGGTGAATATGCGCTCACTCCTGTCCAGAAATGGTTGTTTGAGGAGCATCAAGAAGAGCTGCACCATTTTAATCAATCCATCATGCTATATAAGCCGAATGGATTCAATGAAACGGCACTTGGGCAAGTACTGTCCCATATAGCGCAGCATCATGATATGTTACGGGCGGTGTTCCGCAAAAAAGAGGGAGAAGTCTATGGTTGGCTTCGTGATGTGGATGAGCCGAATGTGTATCAATTTGATGTTCATGATCTCATGGCATTGGATGACCCAGGTCACTATATCGAGGAACAGTCCTCTAAGTTACAGCGGAGCATGAACCCAGAAGAAGGTCCTCTTTTCAAAGCAGCGCTTTATCGGACTGGGAAAGGCGATCATTTGCTCATTATCGTTCATCATTTAGTAGTGGATGGAGTGTCTTGGCGTATTTTGCTTGAGGATATGGTAGACGCCTATGATCAGGTTTTAGGAGAAGGAGAAATCCAGCTTCCTGCCAAAACGGAATCCTTTCAAGTTTGGTCACAAAAACTGCAAGCTTATGCTGTTTCTAAGGAGCTTCTTAGGGAAATAGATTACTGGCTTGGACTTGAGGCAGAAAATAGTAAGCCTTTGCCGGGTCGGAAGCCGTGTCCATCAAATGGTGTCGCTGATAGTGATGAAGTTGTAGTGACGCTGGATGAGGAGCAGACGACACAACTGTTACATCAGGTTCATCATGCCTACAACACGGAGATGAACGATATTATGCTGACCGCGTTCGGCCTCGCTTTACAGGAATGGACGGGAGAAGACAAATGGTTGCTGCAGCTAGAAGGACACGGCAGGGAACCGCTTCATCACCCTATAGCGCTTGGCAGAACAGTAGGTTGGTTCACATCGGCATTTCCCGTTTTGTTGGATATGGAAGCGGGAACAGGTGCAATGAATGAGCAACAACTGCTCTCCTATCGAATTAAAAAGGTGAAAGAAAGACTGCGGCAAATCCCAAGTAAAGGGATGGGGTACGGCATTCTGAAATATATCACTCCGCGTGAGTTGACAGCGCCTCTTCAATGGCGGATAAATCCTGAGATTAACTTCAATTACTTGGGGCAATTTGACACTGCTCGTGAGGAAGCTGGTATTTTGGCCTCTCCATATGCGATGGGAGAGATGGTTAGTCCTCGTTTTGGACGTCCGGCTGTATTGGATATGACAGTCATGATTACAGGAGGTCGGCTTGCTGCAGCAATCAATTACAATCGTTACGAATATGATGCGGAACAGATTCAACAGTTGATTACATCATTCCATGGACATCTGTTGACCATCGTTGAGCACTGTGCTAGCCGACAAGGCACAGAGCTGACTCCGAGCGATCTTGGCAATTCGAAGTTGTCATTGGAAGAAGTAGAAGATATCGAGGATTTCTTTAACAATTTATAGGCAGAGGTGGTAGCGGATATGTCCACAAAGCTGGAGATTCAAAATATTTACCCGTGTACACCGCTTCAAGAGGGTATGCTGTTTCATTCGCTGCTCGATCAACAATCACAGGCTTATTTTGAACAGACGACATTTCATTTGTCTGGAAGCTTGAATATCAAATGGTTAGAGAGAAGTTTTAATGAGCTTATCGAGCGGCATGACATTTTACGGACTAACTTTATTCACGAGAAGACAAAAACGCCCCAACAGGTCGTTCTGAAGAAAAGACAGTTACAGGTGCAAACGAAGGATTTATCCGGCTTTGGTGAAGAAATGAAGCAATGGAAGTTGGAGGAGTTCAAGCGTAAGGATAAGGAGTACGGCTTCGATCTTTCCCGTGAACTTCTAGTCCGCATTTCGGTTCTGAAATTGGATGAATTACGAAGTGTACTTATATGGAGCCATCACCATGTTCTGATGGACGGTTGGTGCATTGGCATCATTATGAAGGAGCTTATGCAACTGTATCAAGCTTGTGGAGATAATCGGTTGGCAGAGCTGGAAAAACCGGTTCCGTATAGAAGGTTCGTGGAATGGCTGGACAAGCAAGATCGGGAACAATCAAAGCATTTTTGGCGTGATTACTTGGCCGGTTATGAGCAGCTCGCTGCTCTTCCACGCAAGACGGAGGCATTGAGCACGAACAACGGTGCTGCCCAGCAAGAAGAGGTATCGTTTCGATTAACGGTGGAGCAGACAAGCGGGCTGCAGCAGTTAGCTTCTTCGCAACGTGTCACGCTAAATACGGTTATTCAAGCACTGTGGGGTGCTCTGCTTCAGTACTACAATCGTTCGGATGATGTCGTGTTCGGTTCCGTCGTTTCCGGCAGACCGTCAGACATCCTCGGCATTGAGCATATGGTAGGTCTGTTTATCAATACGGTTCCTGTACGTGTTCAGGGCAGAGCAAAGTCTTTTGCAGCACTATTGCACGAAGTACAGGCAGCTTCGGCGGCTTCGGAGAGTCACCATTATTATCCGTTGTATGACATACAAGCAGAGAGTTTGCTGAAGCACCGTCTAATCAACCACATTGTTGCCTTTGAGAACTATCCAATTTCTGAGCAGATTGAAGAGTCAAATCAGGGGACGGATACAGGTTTTATTATTGATGATATCGAGGTCTTTGAGCAGACGAGCTATGATCTGACGGTGGCGATTGGTCCAGGAACATCCCTATTTGTAAAGATGAGTTTTAACCCACAGGTATATGAGCGGGTCTTCATTGAGCGAATCGGGGGACATTTCCAGCAGGCTGCAGAAGCCGTCATCACTGAGCCAGATGTGTTGGTTGCTGATATTCCTATTATTACGTTGGCTGAAAAAGAGGAGATCTTACTTCACTTCAATGCGACTAGCAAAGATTATCCTCGCAATCAAAGCATTCCGGAGCTATTTGCCGCACAAGTGGACATTCATCCACAGGCCAATGCGATACTTTGGCATAATGGCCAGCTGACCTATAGGGAGTTGGATGAGGCTAGCAATAAAGTCGCAGCCGCATTATGGAAACGAGGAGTAAAAAAAGGGAATACGATCGGGCTGTTAGCTGATCGGTCTGCAGTAGCGGTCATTGGCATGTTGGGTATTTTGAAGGGGGGTTGTGCTTATGTACCCATTGATCCGAATTATCCGTCAACACGGATCGAATACATGATTCATGACAGCAATATTAGCTACATGATTTTGGCAGCTGATCGTGAAGATCTATCTTTTGCTGGCGAATCCCTGTCTGTTAAGACAATCATAGCAGATGAATTAGAGTACGTCCCGAATGAATCTTTTTCAAACTTGGCAGAAGCGCAGCACCTTGCTTATACGATGTATACGTCAGGTACAACGGGCGTGCCTAAGGGTGTCATGATTTCGCATCGCAACATCGTCCGTTTAGTGAGGAACATCGATTATGCCACATTGCAGGCAGGTGATCGACTGCTGCAAACGGGAGCTGCTGTATTCGATGCCAGTACTTTCGAAGTATGGGGGACGCTCTTAAATGGTATGACGCTTTGCTTGACGGATGAGGAAACGTTATTGGACGCTGGTAGGCTAGAAGACGCTATCCGAGATTATGAAATAACGACGATGTGGCTAACCTCGCCCCTGTTTAACCAACTGTCTCAGGAAAGACCGGGTATGTTTCGTAGTATGAAGCAACTGCTAGTCGGAGGGGATGCGTTATCTCCTGTTCACATTAATCGTGTAAGACGGGAATGCCCGCAGTTGGCCATTATTAATGGATACGGCCCAACAGAAAATACAACGTTCTCGGTTTGTGGTCTTGTGGACAAGGAGTATGCGCGCAACATCCCAATCGGCAGACCAATAACAAACTCAAGCGCCTATATTATGGATCGTTTAGGAAGACTTGTACCGATCGGCGTACCAGGGGAGCTTTGTGTTGGAGGAGATGGTGTAGGTAAAGGTTATTTGAACCGTGAGCAGCTTACAGCGGAGCATTTTACGCCTGATCCATTTTGCTCGGACAAGATGATGTATAGAACTGGGGATTTAGCTCGTTGGCTGACAGACGGGAGGATTGAATATTTAGGACGAATCGATCAACAAGTTAAAATCCGTGGGTTCCGAATCGAGCCTGGTGAAATTGAGACCCGCATGTTGAAACATTCAACCGTAAAAGAAGCTGTTGTTATGGTTAGGACGAAAGCGGTGTCCTCAGAACCATCGGCAAACGATAAGTATTTATGTGCATATTATGCCGGTTGGGAAGAAGTAACAGCGGCAAAATGGCGAGAATGGCTTGCTGAAAGTCTGCCAGATTATATGATTCCCAGTGCCTTCGTCAAACTGGAACAACTACCGTTAACACCAAACGGCAAAGTAGATAAGACGGCTTTGCCGGAGCCTCCGGAAGGAAGTGGTTCACATCTCTCTTATGAGGAGCCGACAAGTAAAACGGAATTAGAACTTGCAGCCATTTGGCAAGAGGTGTTGGGTGTTGCCCGTATTGGTCGTGGGGACAGCTTCTTTGACCTTGGCGGACATTCGTTGAAGGCTACCCAGCTAATCCAGCTCATTCATAAACGGATGCAGGTTCGACTCCCGTTGCGACTCGTGTTCCAGACGCCAACCCTTTCCCAGATGGCTGGGTTGTTGGAAAAAGGAAATATCGAACAGCTGCGGACGATCCCATTGGCGGAAAAAAGAGAGTGCTATCCGGTATCATCTGCCCAAAAACGGATGCTCATGCTTCAGAAATTTGAATCCGCGCAGGCAGCTTACAATGTGCCGAATGTCTATGAACTAAAAGGGCCACTTCAAGCGAATAAGTTGGAGGAAGCGATTCGAAGATTGATTGTCCATCATGAAGCACTGCGAACTTCTTTTCCACTTTTCAATGGTGTGCCAGTACAGCAAATACACTCGGATGTTCCATTCTCATTATTGGTCCATCATGCCAACGAGCAAGAGGTGGAGGAACGGGTTCAAGCATTCATTCGCCCATTTGACCTAAATGCGGCACCGTTAATGCGTGCAGAACTGCTACTGATCGGGGAGCATCGCCATGTGCTCATGATCGATATGCATCATATTATTACAGATGGCATGTCGCAAAGCTTATTCATGGATCAATTAGTAGCTTGCTATGAAGGGAAAGAGCTTGTTACTGAACGGCTTCACTATAAGGATTATGCCGTATGGGAGCAAGAATGGCTGCAATCAGAGGATATGTTTAAGGCGGAGCAATTTTGGCTGCAGCGTTTTAGCGGTTCAATGCCAGTACTGGAACTTCCGTATGATGAGACACGGCCATTAACATACCGTTTTGAGGGAGATCGTCTAACCTTCCAACTTAGTGAGAGCCTGTCTGCTTACATTCGTAAAAGGAGTGCAGATGCTGGCACAACCTTATTTATGATACTATTGTCGGCCTACCATGTGCTGCTCGCGAAATTATCGGGTCAAGAGGACATTATTGTAGGTTCCCCAATAGCTGGGCGTAGTCATCCAGACTTAGAAACGGTCATAGGCATGTTCGTGAATACTCTTGCATTCCGTCTTTATCCAAATGCGGAGAAATCGTTCAGCTCCTTCCTAGAAGAAGCAAGAGAACATATCATGGAAGCTTTTGAACATCAACAACTGCCATTTGAGTATGTAATCGAGAAGCTGAGCTTGAAGCGTGATGTCAGTAGAAATGCGTTGTTTGACACAATGTTCGTTCTGCAGAACATGAATCGGGGGACAGGTATAGCAGAGAAATTATCTGTAGAGCCCTATGCGTTTGACCATCCCGTTGCTAAATTTGATTTGACGCTAAGCGCCATTGAGAATGACCAAGACGGTACGATCGGATTCAGCCTTGAATACAGCACAAAACTGTTTCACAGAGAGACGGTAGAGAGGTTCGCTGGCTACTATACACGTATATTGGAACAAATTGCGTCTAATCCTGACGTGCAGCTGCAACATATTGAACTCATATCAGCGGAAGAGAAGCACAGCTTGTTATACGGATGGAACCAAACAGCGGCTAATTATCCGCGAGAAAAGACCATTCATGGAATATTCGAGGAACAAGCTGCGGCTTGGGGAGACCGGGTTGCCTTAATACATGAAAGCACGCGGATGACTTATCAGGAGCTCAACGGAAAGGCGAATGCATTGGCGCATCGACTACGGACTAATGGTATAGCACGAGGTTCCATTATTGCTGTTATGATGGAACGTTCGGCAGACATGGTTATGACACTTTTGGCAGTGCTTAAGGCAGGCGGTGCCTATCTGCCAATAGACCCGACATATCCATTAGAGCGTGTGCAGTTCATGTTAGAAGACAGTGGTGCGGCATGGCTGCTGGCAGATGAATGGAGGGTCGTGCCAGCCACTTTTACTGGGCAAGTGTTGACGCTTAATGGCGATTATTTTGCATCAAACCACCATTTAAATGATCGGAATCAGAGCCGTGATCAAGAGGTCGCGACCAATGCAATCGTTTATGCAAATCTTGATTCTATCAATGAACCTACAGATGTGGCCTATATCATTTACACGTCAGGGACTACGGGCAAGCCTAAGGGTGCGATGCTTGAACATGGCAATGTGGTGCGGCTGGTGCACAATGAACGAAATGTGTTCGCTTTTAATGAGCGTGATGTATGGACGATGTTCCATTCGTATTGTTTTGATTTCTCGGTATGGGAAATGTATGGAGCGCTGCTGTACGGAGGGACATTGGTAGTCGTTCCAAAGGAAACTGCAATCAATCCGAAGGCATTTTTGCAGTTGCTTGCCGCGGAGAGCGTTACGGTGCTTAACCAAACACCAACAGCGTTCTATCATTTGCTGCAGGAGGATGCGAGACATAAGCGTCAGCTCGCGTTAAAGTATGTGATTTTTGGCGGAGAAGCCTTGAACCCATTGCAGCTTAAGCCGTTTCATACACGCTATCCAGAGACGAAACTGATTAATATGTACGGTATCACGGAGACGACAGTACATGTCACGTATAAGGAAATTACACAAACAGAAATAGAGGGGAATTCGGCGAATATCGGAACACCACTACCGACACTAACAGCATACGTGTTGGACAATCAGCTGAAGCCAGTTCCAATTGGTGTGACCGGTGAGTTATTTGTTGGCGGAGAAGGTGTGTGCCGTGGGTATTTGAATAGACCAGAACTGACCGCGGAGCGCTTCTTGAACAGTCCGTTCGTTCCAGGAGAGCGGCTGTACAAGTCAGGCGACTTGGCGAAACGTTTGCCCCAGGGGGAATTGGTGTATATGGGACGGATTGACCACCAAGTCAAAATCCGTGGACATCGTATTGAGCTGGCAGAAGTAGAAGCAGCACTACTGCGACACGAAGGGTTACAAGAGGCAGTTGTGGTCGCTCGCAAGGATGAGGATGGACAAGCCTATCTGTGCGCTTACTATACAACAGCGGCGAGAATTGAACGGAGCGCTTCTGTGCTGAGAAACGATTTGAAGTCGGTCGTTCCGGACTATATGGTTCCTTCCTATTTTATTCAATTGGACGCGGTACCATTGACGAGTAATGGAAAGGTGAACCGTAATGCACTTCCTGAGCCGCAGGCATATACCCTGACAGTTGCAGCCTATGTCGATCCACGCAATGAAATAGAAGAAGTATTGGTTGCAATCTGGCAAGATGTGCTGGATACAGAACGCATTGGCATTGAGGATGATTTCTTTGAGCTTGGCGGAGATTCGATCAAGGCGATACAAGTGTCTGCGAGACTGCACGGTTATGGTTACAGCATGGAGATGAAGGATTTATTCCGTTTGCGTACGATTGGCTTGCTGAGTGATTATGTAACACTTAATGTGAAGCAAATTGAACAAGGCATTGTAGAAGGAGAAATTCCGCTTACACCAATCCAGCACTGGTTTTTTTCACAACAGTTCACAGATGCACATCATTATAATCAGTCGGTTATGCTCTACGATCCAGAAGGGTTTGATGAGAAGATTCTACATCGGGTATTCCGGGAATTGGTTCTTCATCATGATGCGCTGCGAATCGTGTATAAGTCAAATGGAAGTAAAAGCATTCAGCTAAATCGTGGTGCTGACGGATCGCTGTGTGAACTATTGATATATGACCTATGCGACAGGATTAATCCATCGGATGAAATCGAGCAACTTGCAGGTCGTGTACAATCCAGCCTTAACATAGAGCAGGGTCCTTTGGTCAAGCTTGGTTGGTTCAAGACTGCCGAAGGCGATCATCTGCTCATCGTGGTTCATCATCTTGTGGTAGATGGGGTTTCTTGGCGGATTCTGCTTGAGGATTTGAAGCTAGGCTTGGAGCAGGCTGGTCGGGGAGATGAGATTATGTTCCAACCGAAAACTCATTCTTTCCGGGATTATGCCCAGCAACTCATGATCTATGCAAGGAGCCGCAAAGCGCTTAAGGAACGTGATTACTGGCTCCAAGTCGAGCAGGCAGAAATTATTCCGCTGACTGGCGGTAATTCCGCAAAGACGAGAGGCAGCAGGAAAATAGCAGAGACGGCATTTTTGGAACTTTCCACTCAGGATACAGATACACTTCTGAAGCGGGTGCATCGTGCTTACAACACAGAAATTAATGATGTGCTGCTTACAGCGCTGGGACTAACTTTCCAGCGATGGAAAAGCATGGACCAAATTAAGATTAACTTGGAAGGACATGGACGTGAGCAAATATTGGACGGTATGGACATAACCCGTACGGTAGGCTGGTTTACGACGATGTATCCGGTCATTATTGATACACATGTTCCAATGCCTTGCAATCAAGATGAGAAACTGTCCTATGCCATCAAGCGGGTAAAGGATAACTTGCGAAGAATTCCGAACAAAGGAATCGGGTATGGCATTCTTGCTTACCTATCTGATGGGCATCTTCTGCCGGCAGGTCGAACAAGGGTGTTGCCCGAAATAAGCTTCAACTACTTAGGTCAATTCGATCAGGACGTCCAAGGACGAGGCCTATCCGTGTCATCTCTGTCTATGGGCCATTCGTTAAGCCCTGAAATGGAGCGCGCGTATGCGCTTGATATCAATGGAATGGTAAGTGGCGGACAATTGACCCTATCGTTTAATTACCACCCTGAACAATTTTCCGAATTAGAGATCAACCAACTGATCACTATGTACAAGGAACAGTTGTTGCTTGTAATCGAACACTGTGTATCAAAGGAAGACTCCGAGCTCACAGCATCAGACTTCACGGGCAAGGATATGTCGCTAGAAGAGCTTGGAGACATTGAGGATATCATTCGTTTACTCTAAATGATTAGGTGGTTGGGATATGGTCAAGAAGCCGGAGATTCAGGACATTTATTCGTTGTCGCCAATGCAAGAAGGTATTTTGTTTCATGCCATGCTGGATAGCAAATCAACGGCCTATTTTGAACAGATCGAATTTGACATAGCTGGCGAAGTTGATGTGGAACTTGTGGAAGAAAGTATGAATGCTGTCATAGCCCGTCATGATGTATTTCGCACTGTATTTGTGACAGACAAGGTGAAACAGCCTCGGCAAGTGGTATTGAAAGAACGGCCTATTACCGTTCACTATGAGGACTGGGTTGCATTAAGCCAAGACGAGCAGCAGGAGAAATTATGCCAATTTAGAGCGGCAGATATGGCAAAAGGGTTTGATCTGGTTAAGGATCCATTGATGCGTTTAACCGTGTTCAAGCTTGCAGCAACGTCGTATCGCTGGATATGGAGCCATCATCATATTGTGATGGACGGCTGGTGTGTCAGCATCGTTATGAAGCAGTTTATGGAGTATTATCAGCTGAAGAAGCAAGGTCTTCTTGTACCACGCTACAAAGCAGTACCTTATAGCAGCTATATTGCTTGGCTCGGGGAACAAGACAAGGAAGAAGCGTTGAGTTACTGGGGGCGTACTCTATTTGGCTATGAACAAGGAACATCGTTGCCGAAGGTGGCGCAGATTGGAACTGCTGGCGGTTACCGCCAGCAGACGGTCAGTTGCAGCCTGTCAGAGGCAACGACAGCATCGCTGCATAGGCTGGCAAATGCCAGCCAAGCAACGATGAGTACGGTTGTTCAATGTATTTGGGGAGTTTTATTGCAAAAGTATAATGGCACGGCGGATGCAGTCTTTGGAGCAGTTGTGTCAGGAAGACCTTCCAGCATTGCTGGGATTGAAAATATGGTCGGTCTGTTTATTAATACGATTCCGGTTCGCATAAAGGCGGAAGGTGATCATTTTGCTGAACTCGTCCGACGTGTTCAGGAGTCAACGCTAGAGGCGGAAGCCTACAGCTTTGTACCACTGTACGATATTCAAAATCAAACAGAGCTGAGACAAAATCTAATTGATCATGTTCTCGTCTTTGAAAACTTCCCCGTTCAACAGGAACTGGAGGGTTCGTCAGAGGAAATAGGATCGGACTTTCAAATTTGCGGCTTCCATGCCTATGAACAGACTAACTACGATTTTGATATAACGGTAGCTCCAGGTGAAGGATTGACCTTTCAATTTAGTTTTAATGCTAATAAATATGACCCGTTGTATATAGAGCAGGTGGCGATGCATGTAGAGCATATTGCGAATCAGGTAGCTGCGAATCCGAATGTGGCAGTGGCGGCAATTGAACTCGTTACGGTTGAAGAAAAGACGCGGCTGATAGAAGCTTATAACGAAACCGATGCTGAGCTTCCAACACAGCCAGTACATGAATGGTTCGAGACCCAGGTTGCAAATGGGCCTGAACGAACGGCTGTCCGATATAACGGAAAAGACATCTGTTATGCGGAATTGAATGCACGCGCGAATCAATTGGCTCGCTATTTGCTGGCGCAAGGGTCAGAGCGGGAAGAACTGATAGCCATCCTAATGGATCGTTCGCCAGAGATGCTGGTTGCGATTGTTGCCATTTGGAAGGCGGGCGGCGCTTATGTGCCGGTTGATCCAGGGTATCCAGCTGA